>NZ_CP096255.1:1672500-6472500 GCF_011516635.5 Bradyrhizobium barranii subsp. apii
CTCCGGCTTCACATCCTTGAGGGTCACCTTGATCCGGACCGCGGTCGTGTTCAGGCTCATGCCGCCAGCCTCGGATCGCGTGTATGCATCGTATAGGTCGACGCCCAGGGAAGCAGTTCGTCCAGTCGCGCTGCAGGCCAACCATTGACGAGCTTGGCGAGAACGTCAGCGAGCCAGTGCTCGGCACTGACGCCATTGAGCTTACAGGTCTCAATGAGCGAAGCCAGCAATGCCCAATTCCCGGCGCCTTCGTCGCAACCGGCAAAAAGAGAGTTCTTGGCGTTGAGCTTGATCGGTCGCATCGCACGCTCGACAGCATTCGTGTCCATTTCGATGCGCCCATCATCAAGATAGAGCGTCAGGCCGTCCCAATGACGTAGTGCATAGCGCAAAGCCTTCGCCGTGTCGCTCTTCTGCGCAAGGTGATCGAGCTTGGCCTCAAACCACTGCTTCAAGGCTGCAACCAGAGGCCGGGTATGCGCTTGTCGGCCAGCACGGCGCTCGTCCGCAGATCGGCCGCGGAGGGCCTTCTCGACCGCGTAAAGCTGGGCGATGCGCTCAAGAGCCTCGCGGGCAACCGGAGCTGGCGCAGGCGCAGCCTCCCGCTCGATCTTCACAAACTGGCGCCGCAGATGCGACCAGCAGAAGGCGAGCGTCCCGGACAGGGCGTCCGCACGCGTCTCTCGGGTCATGGTCTTGTAAGCCTGATAGCCGTCGCAGTGGATGATGCCGCGATAGCCCTCCAGCAGCCGCAAGCCATGAACGGCGCCGCGGCCCGGTGCATAGGCATAGACTACCCCAGGCGGATCAGGTCCGGCCCAAGGCCTGTCATCGCGTGACAGCGCCCAGAAGTAGCCGGTTTTTGTTCTGCCGCGCCCCGGATCCAGCACCGGCGCCGGGGTCTCATCGACACAGAGCTTCGAGGAGGCGAGCAGAAGCTGGCGCAGACGATGCCACACGGGCTTCAATTCCTGGGCGGCATAGCCGACCCAGAAGGCGAGCGTGGAACGATCCAGCGCTATTCCGTGCGTCGCCAGCATCTGCGCCTGGCGGTAAAGCGGCAAATGCCAGTGATACTTGGCATCGATCACATGCGCGACCAGCCGCTCGGTGGGCAATCCTCCCCTGATCAATCGCTCGGGAGCCGCGTGCTGCAGGACGACGCCATGACAGGCGCGGCAGGCCAGCTTGGGACGGCGGGTGATGATGACGCGATACTGCGCCGGAACGACGTCGAGCCTCTGGCTCTCATCCTGACCAATCTCGAAGAGGTTGCCCTTACAAGACGGGCAGCAGCTCTCGGCCGGCATCATAGTCTCGATGACGCGCGGCAAATGCTCCGGCAGCTGACCACGGTTGGCTCTGCGCGCGGCAGCTCTCTTCTCGCCTGTTTTGGGATTGGCACGATTCTCGGCGGCTTCGAGAGCCGCAACGGCCTGATCGATATCCTCCAGAACAAGCTGCAGCTGATCAGCGTCCAGCTTTTCCGAGGACCGACCGAACTGCGCATCTTTCGCAAGCTTGAGCAACCGCTCGAGCCGGGCGCAGCGATCCAGCAGAGCCGCGGCAAAGGCACGCAACTCGGCTGGATCGCTCGGTAGCTCATCAGGCAAATCACTCATTGGCCCGAGCTTGCCATGCTTCGCGTCACGATGCAGCGATGATTTGCATTTTTACGCAAGCGCTTTCGGCTGCGGGATCCGAGGCGCGTGCATGCGCGTCCAATCCATGCCGGCCAGCAGTGCTGACAGCTGGGCCCCATTCATCCGCATCACACCGGCCACGATGGGTGGCCATTTGAAGCCGCTGCCATCGAGCCGCTTCCAGTACATCACAAGGCCGCTGCCATCCCAGACGACGATCTTCACCCGATCGGCGCGCTTCGCACGGAACACCACCGCCACGCCCTTCATCGGGTCATGGCCCAGCGTATCCTTCGCCAGCAGCGCCAAGCCCTCTGCACCCTTCCTGAAGTCCACAGGTTGCGTCGCCACGTAGATCATGAGGCTCGCCGGCATCGTCAGCATGAACGTGTCCGTCGCAGCGCAATGAACACATCGCTCAACGCAGCAAGGCCAGGCGCCCCGCGCACCTCCACGCGCGCGCCCTGGAACTCAACCGTAACAATGGCTGCTTCCGGCGAACCGGAGGGCTCTGCGGCCGCAGGCAACGCTAATTCCGACACCACCGGCACGAACGACAGCGTGTCCGCCGACGCCGGCAATACCAACTGGCCCAAACGCGCCCGGCGCCGCCAATCATGCACCTGCTGGGGCCGGCAGCCATGGCGACGAGCGACGTCTGTTACAACCGCCCCCGGTTCGAGGCTTTCCGCCGCAATCTGCGCCTTCAAATCATCCGGCCAGCGCTTTCGACCTGCGCCAGCGAACACTTCAATACGCGGTGACAACGGTCGTCTTATGTCGTCAGAATGGTCGTCCATTGTGAGCACCCTTCCAGAAGATGACTCTTCTAACGGTGCTCTCAAGACTCCGCACAAACAATCAGACGGGCCTCGGCGCTACGCTTACTGTGAACTCGCAACAGGTCATTGTTCACGTCCGCTTCGCTCCGAACGGGAGGGTGGTGCAAATCAGCGAGCGCCCGGCGAAGCTCACGCCGAACTAATGGTTTGAGGTCCTTAACGCCCGTGCCAGCTCAAGCTATCGCCCGATCGCTCGTGGTCGTGGTGTTTTTCGACTGACGCGGACCGCGATCGAAACCTTCAAGCAGGAAACCACGAGGCGGGAATGAGCGAAGGTATAATCGGCAACCTGCTGAGCGATCAGATCGAGGTATTCGCCGTATGTCCCGCTGATGCTATCGAGCGGACTGGCGCCAAGGGCTTTAGCCTGTCGCGCGCGGATCGATGCTAGCGGCGAGTGCCGGCCGCTTCTAATTATTGTGGTGCGCACTTTCGGGAACGATTATTTCGGGTATGTCAACCGTTGTCCGCATGACAGTGCCTGGCTCAACATCGGCTCCGGCGAGTTTTTCTCTCCAGATCGCTCCATTCTCAGATGCGGACGGCATGGTGCGAGATTCGAGGTCGACACTGGGGTATGCATTCGATGGGCTGCATATTTCAGTGATCGTGAGCAGCGATTTCGCGCGATCATGAGCGCCGAATTCAGACGATCGTGAGCAGCCTCGCTCCGGCCGAGGCGGTGATAGGGTCAGCGTTCTGGCTGCTCGTCAAGGGTGATGGTTTTGGCGTTGCGTTTTCGCATGCTTTCGCCAGCAAGCTGGAGGCGGTGAGCGTTGTGGACGAGGCGATCCAGAATCGCGTCGCCTAGCGTGGGATCTCCGATAACTTCGTGCCATGTGTCCACAGGGAGTTGGCTGGTTACGATGGTGGAGGAGCGGCCATGGCGATCGTCAAGGATTTCCAGTAGATCGCGCCGCTCGGCAGCGGTGAGCACCGACAATCCCCAATCATCCAAAATCAGAACCTGGGCGCGGCCAAGGGTTTTGAGCAAGCGGGCATAACGTCCATCGCCCCGCGCGAGCCCCAACGCTTCGAACAATCTTGGGACGCGGTGATAGAGGACCGAGCGATTATCTCGGCAGGCCTTGTGGCCGAGGGCACAGGCTAACCAACTTTTGCCCAATCCGGTCGCCCCGGTTATGAGCAAATTCTCGTGGCGATCGATCCAGTCGCCGCTGGCGAGCTTGGCGAAGACGGCCCGGTCGATACCCCGCGGCGTGCGCAAATCGACGTCCTCCACGCAGGCATTCTGGCGGAGCGAGGCCAGCTTGAGGCGCGTGGTGAGCCGCCTGGTGTCGCGTTCCGCCGCTTCCCGGTCGACCAGCAGGCCGATGCGATCTTCGAACGGCAAGGCTTCGAGATCAGGCGATCGTCGCTGCTCCTCGAAGGCCTTGGCCATGCCGCTCAAGCCGAGCTCGATCAGGCGTTCGTGGGTGGGATGGTTGAGCATACAGGTCTCCTTGGCTTCAGTGAAAATAATCGCGGCCGCGGATGTTGCCGTGGCGCAGGGGTTGGTGTTCGGAGGGCTCGTCGAGAAAGGTACGATCCAGACCGTTCTGGAGGATGGAGCGGATCGAGGCGACGGATCGCGCCTTGATCAGAATGCCGCGCCGGCAGGCCGCTTCGACGCGCTCCGCGCTGTAGCTTTTGACCAGTGACAGAATGCCGAGGCAGGTGCGAAAGCCTTGCTCGGGATGCGGCCGGGCCGCGATCACGGCCTGGAAGAAGGCGGCGGTCGACGGACCGATCCGCTCGCCGGCGACGATCACTCCGGCGGGCGTCCATTGACCGTAGCGCCGATGGGCGCTGGGCATATGGTCGGCGATGGTGGTGTGGCCCCGCCGGTTGGGCGCGCGGGCGTGGCTGGCGATCCTGCGGCCGTTGTGGAAGATCTCGACCGTTCTGTCATCGATGCGTGCGTCGACAAGCTCACGGATGAGCCGATACGGCGCGGAATACCAGTGTCCATCGATCTCGATATGATAGTCGGGGCCGATCCGGCATCGCTTCCAGCGTGCGAAAGCGTAAGCCTGGTCCGGCAGCTTTGTAAGCTTGGGCTTGTCGAGCTCGGCGAACAGTTCGGCGCGACTGGCGCCAAAGTCGCGCATCTGCCTTGCATTGAGTTCGACGACGAGTGTTTTGATGGCTGCGTTCAGCTCCGCCAACGAAAAGAAGCGTTGGTTGCGCAGCCGCGCCAGAATCCATCGCTGGGCGACTTGCACCGCAACTTCGACCTTTGCCTTATCTTTTGGGCGCCGCGGCCGGGCTGCGAGAATGGCCGTGCCGTAATGGCTCGCCATCTCGGCATAGGTTCGGTTGAGGCCGGGATCGTGGCGGTCGGGATTGGTGACGGCGGCCTTGAGATTGTCGCAGACTACGAATGTCGGCACGCCGCCGAGGAAGGCGAAAAGATTGATGTGGACCCGGATCCAGTCGGCGAGCCCCTCGCTTGGACAGGCCTCGGCATAGGTATAGTTGGAGGCGCCCATCGCCGCGACGAACAGCTTCATCGACTGCACTTCCCCGTTTGAGGGATCGATGACGTCGATGGTGTCGCCGGCGAAATCCACGAAAACCTTCTCGCCGCCCAGATGCGTCTGCCGCATCGAAGGCCGGGCTCGCCCCTTCCAGGCCTCGTACGTCGTGCAGAACCAGGTGTAGCCGAAGCCATCGGGATGGGTGGCGCGATACTCGTCCCACAGCAGCCGACGGGTCACGTTGCGTCGGCGCAGCTCCTTGTCGACATAGCCCCAGTCGGGAACGGCCCGCTGGGGGCTCTGCGACGCAGGCCTCGGCGCCGGGAAAAGCAGCAGCTCCAGGTCCTCGTCGCTCATTCCGGCCGGCAACGGCCAGTTCAGCCCGGCAGCCCCGGCTCGGCGTAGATAGCTGTGCACGGCGCCGTTGCTGATGCCCAAGGTGCGCGCGATGGCTCGCTCCGGCAAGCCTTGAACATGTTTTAAGCGGAGAACCTCTTTGATCCGGCGCATCGACAATCTCTGGGTGGGCATCGGCCTTCCTCGTTCACTGACGAGGCAGTTCCTAAGCCGGTTGAGTTGTCGGCCGAAGCGGGCTGAGTTGCTGAAAAGCTGCTCACGATCCCGCGAAATCCGTGCTCACGATCGTCTGAAATCTCTGCTCACGATCCCCTGAAATCCGTGCTCACGATCCCGCGAAACATGCACGATGGGCCCTGCAACGGACAAGCGCTTGAGCCGGTCGCACTCACCGTGATAGATGGTGACGTCTGCCTATGCGGCGTCAAGCTGCTGGCGGATGATCGGCGTGCCGACCTATTCGAGGACAGCGGCGAAACCATTGATGTTATGATCCACCCCGATTAACAGCTGCATCGCTTAGCTATTGCTCGAGTTGCCTTAGGCGTTTGGCGCCGGATAAAGCCTTGTGAGCGTTGGCGCAGGTGCGTGTCGTCGCTTTTTGAACTTGTAAGAGCAGAACGTTTTGAACCCGCAAGTTCAGTGGCACGCATCCGGATCCCGGTCATGCACCCGGCGATCTCCGTGGCACGAAGGAAGGGCTCTGGCGCTAACTCACCAAATGGACCTGGCATGCAAGAACCGCTTCTGGCTGCCGGTGGATGACAATAGGTTCGAGAAAGAAATGCCCTCGGCGGCTGCAAGCCCACCGAGGGCACCGTCTGGGCTGGAAGAATGGGGAGACCTAGACTGACAGGACCGTTTGAGCAGAGAAATGACGATCCTGTATCCGATGTTCGCGGGACACGCAGCGCGCAACGCACGCCGAACGATCGGATGTCCGCGGGCGCCGCCGGCGTTCGTGTCTGCGCTGCAATTGCAATGCCAACCCCCTGTACATCCGACGCCCATGGCGAATTTCGTCACCTTAATCCACTGACGGCATCGCTCCAGGTCAAATGCATTAACGAGCACGTGCGCGTGGTCATTCTCATCGTTCCGCAAGATGCGGCGAGCGAATCTCGAGTTGAAGCGCTCGAAGCGGTTGAGGCAAGCCGACATCGTTGTGTGGGCGGTCTTGCCGCTGCTGCCAATCAGGATTGCGGCAGGCCAGCTCTGTCGCCTCAAACGTAAGCTCGGTGATCACCTGTGCCTCGCTCGGACCCCGTCGCAATTGGGCGCTATCTTTGACGAAAACGCGGGATGAGCAGCGGCACGTGCGCGGCGCTTAGGAAGTTCTTTGGTTCGCGGTCGAACGATGCAATTAGCCGACTCCGCTGGGCAGAGCGCTCTCTTCACTGGGCCGATCGCCATACGCGCTCCTCGATAGACGGGACGCAGATCACGACGATCGCGGCTCATTCCGCGAAATGACCGTGCAAGGTCTGAACAGACCGAGCGAGTATCTTCCGTCCAATCGCAGGAGCGGACTGCGGAAAGGTGAAGCGTTGAACATGATGCGACGTTTGTCATGTCCGGAACAGGAGAGAACGACATTGTCGTAACCGCGGCAATGAGTGTCAGTGGCGCCGGAGGCGGGCAAGGGATCGTTGCGGAAACGAGCGTTGCGCATTGGCGTGGAAGTTGCTTGAACATGTTGGATGGTTGAGCAAATGATGCGTGAGCAGAAACGGTCGCGATTTGGGAGAAGGCGTTGAAATTGATCAAGGAGGGCGGTCAGACGCGGAGGTATCTGCTCGCGGATTTTCCGATAACAAGCACGATTAACAAGCACGATGATGTCCGCTCGCTTCGGCTGCTTTCGCGAGCACGAGTCAGCTGCTTCAATTGATCGATCCGGCGTTCAACTGAAGAATAGATTGTGCGGCAAGTACTCCGGCGTTGCCGCTTTTCAGATGATCCCCTTGATTTCAGGATAGGCGCATGAACGCAGAAACCGAATTCGAGCTTCCTCAACTTTACAGGTATCATGTCTTTGCCTGCCATACGCAGCGTCCGCCGAATCATCCGCACGGCAGCTGCGGCGCCTCGGGCGCGCAAGCCCTGTGGGATAGGATGGGCAAGGCGATCGAATCGCAAGGTCTGAACGATGTCGGCTTCACGGTGGCGGGCTGCCTCGGCTTTTGTAACTCAGGCCCTTTGATGGTCGTCTATCCCGACGGAGTCTGGTACCGCGCGACCACGCCCGAGGACGTGGACGAAATCGTAAATTCTCATCTCGTACAAGGCAAACGTGTGGACCGTCTTGTGATGGTGCTCAAGCGAAGCTAATGTCCTGATTCACAAAGTTCGCAATCGTAGATTCGCAGTAGATTCGCGTCGCCGTCCCAAGGATGGAGCTGTAGCAGCGACGGAGGATCTGATGGCGGTCCAGCAACTTGCGCCCCTGACATTGAGCGATGAAGAGCATGCCGAACTGAAGTCGCCGACGATGCAGCGGAAGACAGCGCAGGCGCTGGCTCTGAGAGCCCGGATCGTGCTGACCTGCGCGGAGGGCGGTCAGAACAAGGACGTCGCGGCCAAGCTGGGCTTGGACCGATCGACGGTAGGCAAGTGGCGGCGGCGTTTTGTGGAGCGGCGCGTGGACGGGCTGCATGACGAGCCGCGCTCCGGGGCGCCAAGTACGGTTGACGATGCCCGCATCGAAGCCGTGATCGTGAGGACGTTGGAGAGTTGCCCCGAGAACGCCACCCATTGGAGTTCTCGCGACATGGCGAAGGCCAGCGGCCTATCAGTGTCGACGGTGCAACGCATCTGGCGGGCCTTTGGGCTCCAGCCGCACCGGATGGAGATGTTCAAGCTCTCGACCGATCCGAACTTCGTGGCCAAAGTGCGCGACGTTGTGGGCCTCTACGTCTCGCCACCGGAGCACGCCATCGTTCTATGTGTGCATGAGAAGTCCCAAATCCAGGCGCTGGACTGCAGTCAGCCGATGCTGCCGATGCGTCCCGGCCAGCCGGCCCGAAGAAGCCATGACTACACGAGGCACGGCACCACATCGCTGTTCGCCGCCCTCGACATTGCTAGCGGACGGGTCATCGGCAAGTGCTATGGACGCCACCGTGCTGCTGAGTTCCGCAAGTTCCTCGACGAGATCGAAGCTGCCGTGCCACGTGAACCGGACGTCCATCTCGTCATGGACAATTACGCCACGCACAAGACCCCCTTGATCCGAAAATGGCTGGCTAAACGGCCGCGGTGGCACGTGCACCTGACCCCGACCAGTTCGTCATGGCTCAACCAGGTCGAGCGCTTCTTCGCGCTCCTCACCGATAAGAAGATCAGGCGCAGCATCTATCGCAGCGTCGCCGCTCTCAGGGCTGACATCACTTCGTTCATCGGCCGACACAACGCCGTTTCCGATGGACCAAATCTGCCGATGACATCCTTGCTTCCATCGAACGCTTCTGCCGGTACAATGCCCCCGGCAAAACACGACCCGATGTCGCGAACTTCTGGTTCAGGACACTAGAGGCTTCGCTTAGCGCCGCTTGGTCCGGGCTATCGGGAATGCACGGCTTTCTGTTCAAAGACTGGGGTCGTTGAGCTGTACGATCGTTCTTAAGGTGACTGGGTGCCCTCACGCCTCAAGGAGGTGCGCAACAGGAGGCCATTGACCTTGTCGCTGTGGCCTTGGATTCAAAAATGTTCGGTGAGAGACGGATCGGTCAGAGTAGTGCGCTTGATCGAGTCCGATGAGGCCCGAGCGTCACCCCTTTGTAGCGCGGTCTATCCCAGAGCGACAACCGATTTGAATTGCCGCCTTTGATAAGGGGGATGTCCCGATCGCTGTTGAACTACGTCGGGTCGACGTTGCCGGAATGAATATTACGCAGCCCTCGTGACGTGGGCAACGGACTTGATTGTCATGCGATCGTGGTGAGCTTGAAGGGCCGCACGCAGAACCGACAATTGCTTATGCGCCTTCAATCGTCGGAAGCCCTTGTTGGCCTCGATCATACCGGCCGCGACCCATCGCAAGGCCATACCGGCATCCCGCCAGCGTTTAACGTTGCGCGTGACGCGGCGAATGGTGCCCATCATGTTCTCGGCGATATTGGTACAGGCGAGCGATCGGCGAAGCTCCTTCGGCAACTTCAACCGGACGACAGTCAGGATTTCGTCGAGGCCTTCGAGGATACTGGCCGCAACGCCGGGCCATTGCTGGTCGAGTCGACGCGCGAGATTGCGGATCAATTTTTCAGCCTTGTCGGCGTCATCGAGCTCCCAGGCCTGGCGCAGCACCCGGCGGGTGGCCGCATGATGCTCTTTCGGCAGGCGTTCCATGATGTTGCGCGCCTTGTGGATCTGGCAGCGCTGGATCGCAGCGGCCGAACCGAAGGTGCGGCGGATCGCCTTCGACAACGCCTTCGCGCCGTCGGCGATGAACAGTCTTGGCACCGTCGGGTCGAGCCCGCGCGAGACCAGGTTGTCCAGCAGGGCCTGAACCGTTGCTGCATTCTCGGTCGCCCCTTCCACCAGCGCCAGCGGATGCTTGTTGCCTTCGCCGTCAACCCCGATCGCGGCCACCAGCACGAGATCGTCGTCGAGATGCAGCCCGTCGATTTGGACCACCAGAAGGTCGAGCGCGGACAGATCGGCAGCCATGAAGTCGGCCAGCCGCGCCGCCGACAGAGCCACGAACCTCCGCGAGGCCGCCGACTTCGAAATCCCCGATCCGGGCGGTGCCGGCACGTCACCCTCGGGCAGCCGGACGGCGCGGCCGAACCGGCGCGTCGACACATTGATCAGCATCAGGTTCATCGCCCAGCGACCGAGCCAGTCCTCCTGCGCCGCCGTTTCCCAGCTCGGGATCGTGACCTCGCGGCCGTCCATGCCCCGGACCCGCGGGCGATCGACCTCGATCTTGCCGCCGTGGAAACCGATCCGCCCCCGCGTTCGGCCCCAACGGTGCGCCCGCCGCGCCGCATCACGACCGTGGCGCGGCCCGCAGGCCGCTGTCACATCCGCCTCCATCATCGTGCCGAGCGCCTCGATTCCTGCCGCAAGGCAGAACCGATCGAAGCTCGCTCGCACTTCCGCAAATGATTTCTCCACAGCCCCGGTCGCCGGCCAACCAGCCGGTGTGATATCTCTCGTCATGGCGTTGCTCTCCTTTGTGGAATCAGCACCCCGAGCCTACCGGCTCAAGGTGGGCAACGCCGACCTCTTCAGAAATTCAACAGAACCCGGGACATCCCCTTGATAAGCGGCTGGCACTCTGCAGCGTGCAAGGAGGCAGGGAGCTGAATCTAGTCGATCACTATTAGTGATGCAGGCGTTCCGCCACTTCATGCCATCAATTCGTAGCTCACAGAGCGAGCATTGTTGCGCGTGCAGTCCGGCGCTGGCGAGACGGTGCACCTTAAACTCGCCGTCGCGCTCGCATCTGAACAAGCCGATCTCTTCCCTGGAGCTTGTGCTATCGTCATAACTTGTACGTGATTCCGCCGCTGACGAGCCATGGGTCGATATTGGCGCGGCCAGTGACGGCTATCGCATTGTTTACGGTCGCCGAGTAATCCGGCCGCAGCCACAACTTCTTCACGTCGAAGTTGAGGCCCCAGTGACGGTCAAGCATGTAATCGAAGCCGAATTGGACCGCGGCGCCAAACTGGTTGCTGATGCGTACATCCGCCACCGCAAGCCCCGCGAGCGGCGTATTGGCTGCTGATTGGTTGAAGAATGCGGTGTAGTTGATGCCCGCGCCGATATAGGGCTTGAGCGGCCCGAGTCGGTGAAGTGATATTGCAGCGTCAGTGTCGGAGGCAATAGCCAGGCCTTTCCAACATCGAGCCCGTTGAGCGTGCCGCTACCGCTGATGTGATGGCTGGCCACGCCGAGAATGAGTTCGGCGGCAATGTTTTTTGTGAAGAAATAGGTGATGTCGAGCTCCGGTATCACTCGATCGCTGATCGACAGGCCGGAGCTTGGTGACGACAGCGGCGGGGCTCCCGCGACGCTGACCGAGCCGCCTGCGCTGTCCGGCAAGACGCCGAGCACGCGCAGGCGGATCATCCACGGATTGAAGGGGGCGATCGGGGGCGATTTGTAATAGACCGGTGCCGGCGCCAGATCTGCAGCCTGTACCGAGATGCTGACGGAACTGAACGAGGTCGCGAGCGTGAGCAGCGATGCCGTCGTCAGAAGGGTTCTTGCTTTCATCAAGTTCTCCATTCCAAGTCCGCGCGAAGAGTCGCGCGAGAACCTCTGTCACACATCGCGGATGGAGAAGGATTTGATGCCGATCAAAATGGCTACGGCCGTAGCGCAATTAAGCAGCCAAGTTGCGTAAGCACCACGGCCGTGAAGCGTCGTGGCGCCTGTTCATCGATATTCGGCTCAATATTCTGTCTGAGCCGAACTCTACTAGGAACTGGTTATCATCTTATCGATCTGATCCAAGCCAGATGAGTCATGGGGCGATGGAGGCGGTCTAGCTGCAGCGGCCTCTTACACTCCGTGAGCGCGAAAGAGTTGTGTTAACACGGAGCGCAACATGGGCTCCGCTGTGTTACAGACGAGCCACTCACACTTGCTTGTCGGCGAAAAGCGTGTCGGCAGTCCCTGAGGATTCGGAGGGCGACAACTTCGCTCTTCGCGTCACTTTCCGCACGATAGCATTCATCATCTCATTACATCTGGAGACAGCCTGGGGCCTTTCCCTCGTGCGGACATCTCTCGAGATCATCTTGCGTCTTCTGGCCAAGCATCGACAATACGGGCTCGTCATCGAATCCGGCGTATCTTGCACCGTCGGCGTTGATCAGCGGGCGTCGGATCAGGAGCGGATCGCGCAGCATCAACGCGAGCGCGCTCGCCGCGTCGATTTCGTCGGGATTGATATCGCCCGACTTGATACGAGGCGCGACTCGGTTGAACCAGGATGCGATCGGCTTATTGCCGTAGAAGAGGCGTAAATCCTCGGCGGTCCATCGCTCCTTCAAGATGTTCTTGGCTATCACGTCATGGCCAGCGGCCTTCAGCGCCTGCATCTGATACGCATTGGTGTCGCAGCCGGGTTTTTGATAAAAGATAATTGTCGCCATGGCCTGCTCCTTATGTAGGTACGCTGCGCTGAACGATCGGGCCGGCGACCGCCGCGTTCCAGAGTGCATTCGACCTTTTTTGAGAACCATCTCCAAGGTCAGCGGCTTTACCACCTGCCGCGGCTCATGCCGCCGACCGACTTGGCCTCCTCGAGCGTTTGCAAACGACCAAGATCCGGACATTCTGAAATTGAGCCGCTAACTCATCGATGAGCTCCTTTCGGTCTCGGAAAGAAGGTACCGAGCAGGAGTGCATTTGGCGTCAACCCATGGGTGACGCTTAAAAGGCGTCTTGGGCGGTAAGCTCGTGCGCCCCGATCTGGTTCATGCTGCATTGAATTACAGGTCGCGCGGCAGATCGAACACCACCGGCGAAAGACTACCTGCAAGGTTTCGCCGCCAACCTGTATCCTCACTCTCCTCCGATCGCCGACAAGGGGCTTGGCCGACAAGGGGCTTGCAAGAAGAGTAGCAAGATCCGTTCCACACATGATGCATCGGACAAGCGCGCCAGACCGGCTTTTCCGATTGATTGGTTCTGGCCACTTGTTGGTTTCCTGACAGCTGCGCAGATCCTGTCAGGTCCGAAACAGCCAGGATCACGCATCGGCTCGCTGGCGTTTTTCAAAACGTAATCAGAAGCTTAATGTGCGCGGACAGGCGTTGGCATGGTGGTTGCTAATGAGCGGTAGCAACACTGAGTGAGGGCTGAGTGCACGCCGACGCTTAAGACGAGCGATGCGCTCCTTCCCTTGAACCCGTGTGCCCCGTTTCTGAACGAGAACAAGCTGGCGCGTACGAAGCGCGGAACTTTGGCAAATCGGTTGATGGAGAGCAACATGTCTTCACTGAGACAAATCGCGTTCTACGGAAAGGGTGGTATCGGCAAGTCGACCACTTCACAGAACACGCTGGCGGCGCTGGCCGAGATGGGTCAGAAAATCTTGATCGTAGGGTGCGACCCGAAGGCGGATTCGACCCGCCTGATCCTGCATGCCAAGGCGCAGGACACGATTTTGAGCCTTGCAGCGAGCGCCGGCAGCGTGGAGGACCTCGAGCTCGAGGACGTGATGAAGGTCGGCTACAGGGACATCCGCTGCGTGGAGTCCGGCGGTCCTGAGCCAGGGGTCGGCTGCGCCGGCCGCGGCGTCATCACCTCGATCAACTTCCTGGAGGAAAACGGCGCCTATGAGAACATTGACTACGTTTCTTACGACGTGCTCGGGGACGTCGTTTGCGGAGGCTTTGCGATGCCAATCCGCGAGAACAAGGCCCAGGAGATCTACATCGTCATGTCCGGGGAAATGATGGCGATGTATGCCGCAAACAACATCTCCAAGGGCATCCTGAAATACGCCAATTCCGGTGGCGTGCGGCTGGGCGGCCTGATCTGCAACGAGCGGCAAACCGATAAGGAGCTGGCACTGGCGGAGGCTCTGGCCAAGAAGCTAGGCACTCAGCTGATCTACTTCGTGCCGCGCGACAATGTGGTGCAGCATGCCGAGTTACGCCGCATGACGGTGCTGGAGTATGCGCCTGAGTCGCAGCAGGCCGATCATTATCGCAATCTCGCGAAAAAGGTTCACAACAATGGCGGCAAGGGCATCATTCCGACCCCGATCTCCATGGACGAGCTCGAGGACATGCTGATGGAGCATGGTATTATGAAGCCTGTCGACGAATCCATCGTCGGCAAGACCGCCGCCGAGCTCGCGGCCTCGTAAAGGTTGCGAGTCGCGGCCTTGTGAAGGCGCGCGACGGATGCCGGTCTCCTCACCTACCCATCCGGGAGACCGGCATTCTGACGAACGACCGTGACCAAGATCAGGATGGGGCAGGGCAAACCAGATCGTGGAATCCATCGATTCATGTCCGAAGCGCACTTTCTTCCTTTTGTGGCTGCTTGTGCCGTTGATGCGAGCAGCCGGATGCACAGAGCAATTGCAACCTACCGTCTACTCACCGGTGTGCCTCCTGAAGATGCCGACATTGCCACTGACAGTAATTTCGATTGCCATGTCCTGGCGTCTATTCTAGCGATTGCCTCGATGGATGGTGGCCCTCTTCCCGAGAAGGCGGGCCTGTCCGGCCACGAGCTAGCGGCCTTGCTGGAGCGGTACTTTCCCTCGGTAGGGGTCAAGCTCGTGGAGCGGCTCCTGTCGGTCGAGTGCGATGAGAGCGACGAGATCGCAATGGTGCGCGATCTTTTGCTCAAGCAGCGCTCGACGGAAGGACATATCGGTCGCTGGCTGGCCGCGATGATCGCGCGCCGCGCCATTGAGCCGGACCACCTGTGGGAAGGCTTGGGATTACGCAATCGTGCCGAACTCTCTCGGCTGCTCAGCCGCCACTTCGCGCCGCTCGCCGCGCGCAATATCAACAATATGCGCTGGAAGCGCTTTTTCTACCGCACGCTGTGCGAGGATGAAGGCCTCGTAATGTGCACGACGCCCGTCTGTACGCAATGTAACGACTTTAGCCTCTGCTTCGGCGAGGAAAGCGGCGAGAGCCGGTTGGCCGAGCGCCGGCGCGACTTTCTGTTGCAGGCGGCTCGCCCGGTTGTCCGCGGCGACTGGCCCATCTGAGTTGCCACAGGAATCTTCGAACGCCTCGTCCGGATTTGGCGGTTCGGAGAGGGGGGGGGCTGGCTAGCGCCACTACAACGCGAGCCCATCATGTATCCAAGGCGATGCCGCGCCCAAGCGCTCCGCGACAGGTCGTGTATCCCGGCGCTCTGCAGTCGAGTTCGAATTGGGCATGGCAACAAGCAAGGTGAGGCGTCTTTTCATCGGTGCTGAGTCGTCACCGGCGAGCCCGTGGGCCGCGGTATTGTGGACGCAGCTTTCCAGGGCCAGGCTTTGGCCGTGGAGAGCAGCCGCGCGAGCTAAGGCCTGCAGCAGGATCGTGGGTGCTGCCACAACTCGTCGAACGTCGACGAACTAACCCAAGGGAGATTTTTGCAATGAGCAACTCATGCTCGCCAGCCGGGATCCTGGATCGGCTCAGCAAGGCCTCGTCGGCGGAAGAGTTCTTTTCGCTGCTAGGCGTCGATTACGAGCCGAAAATCGTCAATGTTGCGCGCCTTCATATCCTAAAGCGCATGGGACAATATTTTGCCAAGGAGCAGTTCGCCGGTGCCGCAGAGCCGGAGATCAGAGCTCGGTGCAAAGCGATGCTGGAGCAAGCCTATGCCGATTTCGTGGCATCGTCACCGATCGAGCAGCGAGTGTTCAAGGTCTTAAAGGAAGCCGTCGCAGACCCTAACAAGTCGTTGGCGTTTGTCCCGTTGAGCGCGCTGAAGTGATTTCGTGCTCCACTGCGGTGTGGTTTGTCCCACCTGGCCGGGTGACGGTGTCTTGTACAGCCTTCGTCTTCATTCAAATCAACCCCTCTGCAGCCTGACGCGAGCCGCGCTGTCGTATTCCCGACCCATGTCTGAGCTGCTGCTCGTGCCCGTGGTGTCAGGGGCCATTTTAAGTGTCTTCCAAGACGTTGCTTTCGCGCGAAATTCCATGGTTCTTTCGACTGGTACGACACTTGCTGTTGTCCTGCCGATCCCGCCGATCCCGTCTTCGATGCCGACAGATGGTGGCCGTCCGAGATGAGATTTGAAGGAGGACCTATGACATCGCTTCTACTGTCCGCCGAGCGCTGCGGCATGATCTTATGGCTCACGCCAATGCCGTTCGAAATAGCCTTTGACGCGACCGAAGCCGGCATGGACCGCGAGATGGTGGTCAATGGGTAAGTCACCCGTCCACGCTACGCCCGGAGCGGGTATGCACATGGTCGTCCGCATCGCGCAGGCCTCCGGTCATGCGCAGATCCCCATCCGCTCCATGGCCGATGGCAAGATGCGTCAAGAAACGGGGCCAACGTCGGCTCTTATGAGTTGTCGGCGCCGGAGGCGGGGCTGGGATTGCGTGTCAGGAGCGGTGGCCAGATCCCTCTGGCCGTCACAGTCAACGCGGAGCGCGGGGCCGAAAGCGAGACGCCGGTATTGCGCGATCACCGGACTGACTGACCCAAGGCTGGCAGCCGCCGGTCAGATTGACCGCGGCGGCCTGGCCGCCGCGGTGGCGCTCGTCGAAGGGAGCGCGCAAGGAACCAAGGTCGAGCATCTCTACGAAGTCTGGCCCGTCCGCTACGTCTACCGCGGCGGCGCGTCTCGCCGCGTGGTGGGGCGCGCCGAACGGACGAGACGGGCGAGCGGCCGGTCAGGCACTGACCAAAAGTGATCTTCCGTTGAGCGAAGTAGAAAGCAATCCCGTGGTGCGTGCGCGCGTTATTTTGAGAGGATCTAGAGCATGAGCAATGTCATAAAAACGAGCACGCTGGCGGCTGGCGGCCGAGCGGCAGCGAAAAAGGAACTGCCCGAGCACTTTAAAGCATATAGGCATGTCTGGGTCTTCGTCGAGCAGGAGCGCGGCCAAGTGCACCCGGTTTCCTGGGAGCTGATGGGTGCGGGGCGCAGGCTCGCCGACAGGCTGAAGGTGAATCTAGCTGCGGTCGTTATCGGCCCGGAGGGACAGCCCACGCGTAACGCCGCGCTTGAATCCTTTTGCTATGGCGCAGATCTGGCTTATCTCGTGAGTGACAATGTCCTGTCAGATTATCGCAACGAGTCCTATACCAAAGCGCTAACCGAACTCGTCAACACCTACAAGCCGGAGATTCTGCTATTGGGTGCGACGACACTCGGTCGCGATCTTGCAGGTTCCGTGGCGACGACCTTGTCGACAGGGCTCACTGCCGACTGTACCGCGCTCGACGTCGACACCGATGGTTCGCTTGCAGCGACGCGTCCGACCTTTGGCGGCTCGCTGCTCTGCACGATCTATACCTTGAATTATCGTCCGCAGATGGCAACCGTTCGCCCACGCGTCATGCCGATGCCAGAGCGTGTGGTACGCGATGCCGCTCGTATCATTATCCACCCACTTGGCCTCGTTGAAGACGATATCGTCACGAAAGTGCTCTCCTTCATCCCCGATCGCGATTCGGAAACGTCCAATCTGGCCTACGCCGATGTCGTGGTTGCCGGCGGCTTGGGGCTGGGGGCGCCTGACAATTTTCGGCTGGTGCGCGAGCTCGCAACTCTGCTTGGCGCCGAGTATGGCTGCTCGCGTCCTCTGGTGCAAAAAGGATGGGTTACGTCTGACCGGCAGATCGGCCAAACCGGCAAGACCATCCGGCCAAAGCTCTATATTGCTGCCGGAATTTCCGGCGCGATCCAGCACAGGGTCGGTGTGGAGGGGGCGGATCTGATCGTCGCCATCAATACCGACAAGAACGCGCCGATCTTCGACTTCGCCCATGTCGCGATCGTCAGTGACGCGCTGCATCTGCTACCGGCGCTGACAGCTGCGTTTCGGGCGCGGCTTTTGCCGAATTCCCGTGCTCGGATCGCAGTCTAGAGGAGACGATGATGATTGAGGAGAGGTTCGACGCGATCGTGGTCGGAGCGGGTATGGCAGGCAATGCAGCGGCCTTGACCATGGCCAAGTGCGGCCTGCAGGTGCTGCAGCTCGAGCGGGGCGAGTACCCCGGATCGAAGAATGTGCAGGGCGCGATCCTCTATGCGGATATGATGGAGAGGCTGATCCCCGACTTTCGCGAGGAAGCGCCGCTCGAACGTCATCTGGTCGAACAGCGGTTCTGGCTACTGGACGATCGCTCCCACGTCGGCATGCACTACCGCTCGGATGACTTCAACGAGGAGCGGCCGAACCGCTACACGATCATACGCGCGCCGTTTGACAAGTGGTTCTCGTCGAAGGTGCGGGAGGCCGGGGCGACCGTGTTGTGCGAGACGACAGTCACCGAGCTCGTGCGAGACGACCGTGAGAGGGTTGTGGGAGTTCGTACAGATCGCGGCGGCGGCGAAATACATGCCGACGTTGTCGTGCTGGCCGAGGGTGTCAATGGACTGCTCGGGACGCGCGCTGGCCTGCGCGCGCGGCCGACACCCGATAACGTCGCGCTCGCGGTGAAGGAAATGCACTTTTTGCCTCGCGAAACCATCGAGGCGCGTTTCAATCTTAAGGGCGATGAGGGCGTCGTGATCGAGGCGGCCGGAACCATTTCTCGCGGCATGACTGGAATGGGTTTCGTCTATGCCAACAAGGAATGCATTTCGGTCGGCATCGGCTGTCTCGTCGCCGATTTCCAGCGCACCGGCCAGACACCATACGGCATGCTCGATCATTTCAAGCAGCATCCGTCCGTGGCACCGCTGATCGCAGGTTCTGAAATCAAGGAGTATGCGGCTCATCTCATTCCCGAAGGCGGCTACAAGGCAATCCCGCAGCTCTACGGTGATGGGTGGGTAGTGGTGGGGGACGCGGCGCAGCTCAACAACGCCATTCATCGTGAGGGTTCCAATCTTGCGATGACCTCAGGCCGCATCGCGGCGGAAGCAATCGCCGAGATGAAGTCGCGCCGCGAGCCCATGACGGCGAAAAATCTGTCGCTCTACAGGAAGATGCTAGCCGATTCCTTCGTGATCAAGGATCTCAAGAAGTACAAGGACTTGCCCATGCTGATGCACACCCATTCGCAAAACTTCTTTCTTACCTATCCGCAGCTCATCTCCAAGGCGATGCAGAACTTTGTGCGCGTCGATGGGACGCCGAAGCTTGAGAAGGAGAAGGCGACCCTGAAATCCTTTGTCAAGGCGCGGTCATGGAGGGGCCTGATCGGCGATGCGTCTCGCTTTGCCCGGGCCTGGCGCTGACCGCCAATAATGTGAGGTTCAGCAATGGAAGGTCAAAGCATGAATGTCGAGCCCTCGGTGCGCGTCGAAGACAAGCTGTATTACAACCGATATCTTGTCGACATCGGTCAGCCCCACGTCAAGGTACGCGCGCACACAACGCCGTCGGCGGAACTGCTTGCGCTCTTGAAAGTCTGCCCCGCACGATGCTACGAACTCAACGACAATGGACAGGTTGAGGTAACCGTCGACGGTTGCATCGAGTGCGGCACCTGCCGCGTGATCGCCGAGCCCACCGGCGACATCCAATGGAGCCATCCGCGCGGCGGATATGGGGTGTTGTTCAAGTTTGGCTGAAAGTGAACGAACGTAGCAGTATGATCGCCATGTAAAGGAGGATCTCGCCGTCACAGTTGCGCATTCCGCCTCTCTGCACGGGTTCAAGTTCGAACCGAGGCGCGCACCTCGAGAGGACACCCCACAAGACAGACATTGCATCAGGATATCACGATCACTCGGGATGCGCGTAGGAATGGTTGTGGCGCCACTGAACTGCGCCACAACGGTGTCGAACCGGTGGAAAAGGAGGAATCAGCCGGTCGCCTAAGGGGGAGTAGACCCTGCGGCCTCGATAGCAACTGCCACTGACTGCACGATCGCGGCAAAGCGCACGGCGGTCTGGATGGCTTCGGAACTTACGCCAGCGGCCCGCAGCGTCTTCTCGTGGGCGTCAATACAGGCACCGCAGCCGTTTATAGCTGAGACCGCCAACGACCAGAGCTCGAAGTCGGACTTGTCCGCTCCGGGATTGCCGATCACGTTCATGCGCAGCCGTGGTTGCATGGTGTTGGAGACAAGGTGAACGAAGCGGTAGTAAACGTTGTTCATTGCCATCACAGAAGCGGCGGATTTCACGGCGGCGATTGCCTCAGGCGTCATCACGGCGGCCGCAGCCGATTCCATCGCGGCAATAAGGGCCGCATTGCGGGTGGCAATCGCGGTCGCGAGCATCAAGCCATATTGTCGCTGCGGCGAGAGCGTCTCATCGGCCACCAAGGACGTCAGATTGAGCCTGACGTCCTTGGCACAATCGGGAATCTTCTCGTGCAATTGCTCGATCGACGACATGGGGCCTCATGCAACCTTCAGGGTTTTGCCGCCGACTTCGCGGTTGCAGGGACAGAGCTCGTCGGTTTGCAGCGCGTCCAGAACGCGGAGTGTGTCCTTGGGGCTGCGCCCGACATTGAGATTAGTCGCATAGACGTGTTGGATTGTGTTGTCGGGGTCAACGATAAAGGTGTAGCGATAGGCGACACCCTCGGGTGAACGCACGCCAAGGCCATCGACCAGGGCCCCCTTTGTGTCGGCAAACTGCCAGATCGGTAGGTTGTGAAGGTCGACATGTGAGCGTCGCCAGGCGAGCTTGCAGAACTCGTTGTCGGTTGAACCGCCCAGTACGATCGCATCGCGGTTGGCGAATTCCTTGGACAGCCGGCCAAACTCGGCGATTTCGGTTGGGCAGACGAACGTAAAGTCCTTGGGATAAAAGAAGATGATCTTCCACTTTTCTGGAAAGCTTGTTTCTGTCAGCGTCTCGAACGCACTCTGTCCTTCTTCTTCTTGCGCTTGAAAGCCGGGCTTCACGCCTGTGACTTCGAACGGCGGCAACTGGTTTCCAATTCCAAGCATGCTGTCCTCACGAGTTTGTTTTATGGTGATCGTGCCTCACCGGTGAAGCAAGCTATATGCCATCCGTTCTCAAGACCCGATTGCTGAGACGACGCCAACTAGTGACGTGGCTGCGTGCATTTGATCCATGTTTCGATTGAATCTCACACTCGCTTTCAATCATGCTTTGCGGATGCGCGATGTTCGCGTTGGAGTATCGGTTAGGGCCATGCTATGTGGCGATTGGGTTGCCGCGGTTCCGAAGATCCGCAGCCAGTGCACGGTCCGGGTTCGAGGACTGCAGCAAAGACGGCAATCGGACCTGAATCGACGATCCGTCTTCGATCGACAGGCACTGCAAAACCGACTGAGGGGGTGATGCTAGCGTCGACCGGGTAAAGCACGCGCGCAGCTTGTCGAAGTGCGGCTTCTTGCCGATCAGGGTCCGCAATCAGCACGTTCACAGAGCATCACGGTGGCTCACAATGTTGGGCGGACGCCGGAGCTAAGCTTGCTTTCGTTGTCGGCGAAGTAGCCCGACGGGTAATTTCGGGGTCAACATATCCGAACTACACACATACGTCATCAAGCTGTCCGGTATCATAGCGCCCAAATGGCCGCAGCCGCGACTAACGCCCGGGCGGCGCGCTGGCGGGATGGAGATATCGCGCCACCATTCCTCGACACTAGTAGCAACCTACCAATGTCCCCAGTGAAAGTTTGCCAATCAGCAAGACATGCTCTTGGAACGGCCGTCAAGTGTGGCACACCGCGGGTGATGGCCTCTGTGAATTTGGCGCGCTGGCCGTGGCCAACGGCTTCTTGTCTGGCAAAATGTGCTGATCACAAGGAGATCGACCTTGTCGCAAAGCGCCCGGGAAGCGACAGCTGCGGCTTCGGCAAGTCCAGTCGTATTGAGATTACCGGACGTAGCTCCGCTGCCGAGTGACTGATAAATCGAGATCTCTTGCCCCGTCGCAACGTCCACTGCAAGCATAGGTGCGTACCGTTTGTTGCCAGAAGCGACGCTGGACGATGCCGTCGACGCGTACGGCTTGCCGCGCAAGATCCTGAACGAAATCGGCGAGCAACCTATCGACGTCGTCTTTCGGCCGGTAGAAAATCGCAGCCACAGCATTCGGATCGATTTCTTCAAGGTTGCCGATCATGGCCGTGGTCCGATTTCTGTTTGTTTCTCGCGTCGACACTTACGTGTCGAGCTTCTCCTGCCGGTGTGGAAGGCGTTACGAGCAACCGCTCGGGGAGCACGGCCGGCAAGGCTCGTGCGACCTCGGCGAATACGCCCGTTCCATTGCTAAGGCCTAGTTCATCAAAGGAGCGGCGTGTGATGCGGGCCAAAAGTGGCGCGCCCGAACGGCCAGTTTCGAGAGCCAGAACCAACGTGACCTCAGCTTCGTCGAACGGCAGAGAGGCCTTGATGCGTGCCGGAAAGATATTGAGCATGGAACTTGCGCGCGGGGCCTCGCGCGCGATGCTGACGTCGCTGGCTGCGATGCGCAGCCGGAGCTGCGCGCCTGGTCTCAAGGGCGGTCCAGGTATCAACAGACGCGCACCTTGGAGGCGGAGGATGATCAGCCCGTAGCGCCCGTCATAGCCGCCGACTACGGTGTCGATGCAGACCGCCGCTTCGCCGCGCACGGCAAGCGCTGGATTGCTCTGTATGGCATGCAGGGGACCGACCGCAGTCACAACGCCATTTTTCATCATGATGAGATGATCAGCAAAGCGCTCGATGTCAGCCATGTCATGGCTGATATAGATCATCGGCAACGTGAGCTGTTCACGTATGCGCTCGAGAAATGGCATAATCTCGCGCTTGGCGGGGCGGTCGAGCAAAATGAGCGGGTCATCCAGCAAAAGTAGCCGGGGTTGGGCCAACAGCGCGCTGCCAAGGGCAAGCCGCTGTCGCTCGGCGCCCGAAAGGTGTGATGGCGAACTGTCAAGCAGTGACGCCAAGTCGAGCAATTCGACAACACCATCAAAGTCGATCAGTGCTGGCTTGGATTGTTTCGCGTTATACAAAAGGGTACGCTTGACGGATAAATGGGAAAAAAGGACCGGTCGGTGGAATACATACGTGACGGGACGCAGATGGGGCGGCCGAAACGTGGTCTCGTCCTGCCAAATCTCGCCATCGATCGCGCAGAATCCGCTCGGTAGGCGCTGAAAGCCGGCGATGCAGCGCGCGAGCGTGGTCTTGCCGCACCCAGGGGGACCGAAAACTGCCGTGACACCTTTAGCTGGTACGCTGAATTGTGCATCTAGGGGGACTCTTGCGAGAGAGCCGTTGAAGGCGATTTCGATATGGCCAGGTTTTGCGTATCTCACTTGCCTGCACCTCTGCTGTAGCGATCAATCACGGTCGCGGGCGGAATGGCCGCAAGGGAGATGATCACCATGCCGCCGACAATCCAGTCTGTTTGGTTCCAGCGCGGGGTCTCCGCCCCCGGGGAGGCCACTAGGTGGTCGCTGGATTGCAGATTGACGGTGTTACGACAGCCGGCATCTTATGCGTCTCCGCGCCATCGAACATCGCGGCAATCGAACGCTCCCGCGCGCGTTTGCCGATGACACAGGTAAGGTGGGGTTCCAGTGTCGCGCAATTCGTAGCCGGGTTGGCCGCACGGAGATTATCCAATCGTTGAAATGGCATGGCTTCCGTCGTTTCGCTGTGGAGGCGTGGGCTATCGCGCCAGTTCAATACGGCCTCGCGGCTGGCAATCCAATGGCGCCACAGTGTTGATAGCCGAAATTAAAATGTGCGCCGGCGCCGATATTGATGGCTTCCGCTTTTTGCGGAGCAAGCAGCATCAAACTCAGATCGACCAGGATCAATCGGATAAGCCTCATTGGGACTCCGAGGGTGGTTCGCCGCGAGGAGCTTTCGACGCGGCAGCCCCTTGCTCCTTGCCCAGCAATCCGCGTGCCGTTCAAAAATAGGGTGCGCGGCCTGCTCGGCTCATCGTGAACTCGCATAGGTCGGAGCACAGTGTGTGGAATGGCCGCATTGTATCGTTGGGTTTCAGACGTTCGCGTCGCCAACCGGACATGCAGGGTAGACGAAATCAAAAGCTGAAGATGCTGCGGGCTTGCGTCGAGAAGTGGGCTGGTGACCGCACGGTCGTGACGATCGCTCTTGATGCAAAAGCTTAGATTATCCAATTTGTCGTCCGATCCGGTTAGCGATCTATGATGATGGATATCCCCGGTTGCCTCCACAGCTGATCGGGTAAGTTCTCATCGGGTTGATCTATCGCGATCCTACGGTCAGCGTAGTCCGCGCTTCCCGAAATCCTAAGGCGACTTGTTTGAGTGATTTGGCAACGGGCGCGACAAATACCTCCCATTCGCAATGACATTCCGGACATTGGTCGCTACAGCTGGCCGAGGGGATGTCCCGATCGCTGTTGAACTACGTCGGGTCGACGTTGCCGGAATGAATATTACGCAGCCCTCGTGACGTGGGCAACGGACTTGATTGTCATGCGATCGTGGTGAGCTTGAAGGGCCGCACGCAGAACCGACAATTGCTTATGCGCCTTCAATCGTCGGAAGCCCTTGTTGGCCTCGATCATACCGGCCGCGACCCATCGCAAGGCCATACCGGCATCCCGCCAGCGTTTAACGTTGCGCGTGACGCGGCGAATGGTGCCCATCATGTTCTCGGCGATATTGGTACAGGCGAGCGATCGGCGAAGCTCCTTCGGCAACTTCAACCGGACGACAGTCAGGATTTCGTCGAGGCCTTCGAGGATACTGGCCGCAACGCCGGGCCATTGCTGGTCGAGTCGACGCGCGAGATTGCGGATCAATTTTTCAGCCTTGTCGGCGTCATCGAGCTCCCAGGCCTGGCGCAGCACCCGGCGGGTGGCCGCATGATGCTCTTTCGGCAGGCGTTCCATGATGTTGCGCGCCTTGTGGATCTGGCAGCGCTGGATCGCAGCGGCCGAACCGAAGGTGCGGCGGATCGCCTTCGACAACGCCTTCGCGCCGTCGGCGATGAACAGTCTTGGCACCGTCGGGTCGAGCCCGCGCGAGACCAGGTTGTCCAGCAGGGCCTGAACCGTTGCTGCATTCTCGGTCGCCCCTTCCACCAGCGCCAGCGGATGCTTGTTGCCTTCGCCGTCAACCCCGATCGCGGCCACCAGCACGAGATCGTCGTCGAGATGCAGCCCGTCGATTTGGACCACCAGAAGGTCGAGCGCGGACAGATCGGCAGCCATGAAGTCGGCCAGCCGCGCCGCCGACAGAGCCACGAACCTCCGCGAGGCCGCCGACTTCGAAATCCCCGATCCGGGCGGTGCCGGCACGTCACCCTCGGGCAGCCGGACGGCGCGGCCGAACCGGCGCGTCGACACATTGATCAGCATCAGGTTCATCGCCCAGCGACCGAGCCAGTCCTCCTGCGCCGCCGTTTCCCAGCTCGGGATCGTGACCTCGCGGCCGTCCATGCCCCGGACCCGCGGGCGATCGACCTCGATCTTGCCGCCGTGGAAACCGATCCGCCCCCGCGTTCGGCCCCAACGGTGCGCCCGCCGCGCCGCATCACGACCGTGGCGCGGCCCGCAGGCCGCTGTCACATCCGCCTCCATCATCGTGCCGAGCGCCTCGATTCCTGCCGCAAGGCAGAACCGATCGAAGCTCGCTCGCACTTCCGCAAATGATTTCTCCACAGCCCCGGTCGCCGGCCAACCAGCCGGTGTGATATCTCTCGTCATGGCGTTGCTCTCCTTTGTGGAATCAGCACCCCGAGC
This sequence comes from Bradyrhizobium barranii subsp. apii, assembly GCF_011516635.5. Lineage (GTDB taxonomy): Bacteria > Pseudomonadota > Alphaproteobacteria > Rhizobiales > Xanthobacteraceae > Bradyrhizobium > Bradyrhizobium barranii. The sequence continues at coordinate 1,698,090 of NZ_CP096255.1, forward strand.
CTACCGGCTCAAGGTGGGCAACGCCGACCTCTTCAGAAATTCAACAGAACCCGGGACATCCCCCTGGCCGACACTGCATGCGTTTTGTGCTCCTCAGACTGGCGCCTTGTTTCAACAATGACCGATCTTGTCGGGTGACGATATCGTAGTCAAAAGAACGCGGAGGTACACTACTCGTTGGCATAGAGTCTGCACGCGATAAGTGGCGTGGAGGGAACACCGTAACGTCGGTGCTGCAGCAATCACAGGCGGATCGCGTGTTGGAGCTATCGCCAAATTTTGGTGACGGCGCGGTCGGTCAGGCGGCGGCGGTTATGGGCTGACGGTCAGTCGGTTTGGCGATGACCTCGATCCCGTCGTTGAATGTCACACCGAGAACGAGTTTTGGCAACTGGTTGTGGCCATCGAGACGACGCCGGCTTTCCTGCGCGGCCTCAAGCAGTTTGAAGACCATCGCGAGCGCCGTTCTGTTGGACAGGCAGCCCTTTGATCGGATCGTGCGGTGGCGCACGGTAGCGAAGGTGCTTTCAATGGGATTGGTGCTCCGCAGGTGTTTCCAGTGTTCGGCCGGGAAGTCGTAGAACGCCAGTAGCGTGTCCCGATCCTTGCTCAGGCAGTCGGCCGCCTTCTCGTATTTGGGCGTATAGCTCTCGATGAAGGCGTCGAACGCCAGCTCGGCGGCGGCCTTGGTTTCGGCCATCCAGCTCTCCTGCAACGCGCGTTTGGCTTTAGGCTGCTGGCTCTTCGGCAAGTTGGCGATCACGTTGGCGGTCTTGTGTACCCAGCAGCGCTGCTCGCGCGTTTTCGGCCAGACCTCGCCGGCGGCCTTCCAGAACCCGAGCGCGCCGTCGGCGGTCGGCGATGGTGAGCCGCGGCGGCACGCCGAGCCCGCGCCGCTTCAGGTCGAGCAGCAGATCGCGCCAGTCCTGCGCGCTCTCGCGGGCGCCATCGGTGAAGCCGACCAGTTCCTTGCGGCCTTCCGGCGTCGCGCCGATCAGCACCAGGATGCACTGCTTTTCGTCTTCGAGGCGTGCTTGGAGATGGATGCCATCGGCCCAGATGTAGACGTAGCGCTTCGCCGACAGATCGCGCCTCTGCCACGCGGTGTGTTCGTCAAGCCAACCGTCCTTCAGACGGCCGATGGCGGATGCCGACAACCCGGCAGCATCCTTGCCGAGCAGCGCCGCCAGAGCCTCGGAGAAGTCGCCGGTGGAGATACCCTTCAGGTAAAGGATCGGCAGCAGCGTCTCGATCGATTTCGAGCGGCGCATGTAGGGCGGCAGGATCGACGGAGAGAACCGGATGCGGTCGGGATCGGTAGCCTCCGCCTCGCGATCGCGTACACGCGGCTGGCGGACGCCGACCGGACCGATACCGGTCATCACCTCGCGTTCCGGCAGGTGACCGTGGCGCACGAGCGCTGGTGGCCGTCCGCAGTCCTCAAATCGGCATGCTTGCCGAGAAAGTCCGCGACCTCGGCCTCGACCGCCTGGGCCAACAGAGCACGCGCCCCATTGCGCAAGATTTCGGTGAGTTGATCGTCGACGTTTCCTGGCTGAATCAACTTGATGATGTTATCTTTGGACACGGCATATCGCTCCTTCGGTGGAGAAGTGGAGGCGTCAAGCACCCCCACGATATGCCGCCTTCCCGATTCCCGCCGTCACCAACTTTCAGCGATAGCTCTGTTCGTGCGGCGATATGCGATGTGGTGGATTGTTTGAGGCGCTTGCAGCTCTGGCGAGCCGCCAATGTCCATCAGAACGCCGAACGGTTCTGTTCTTACCAAAGGCTAGTGCAGGCGTCACTAAAGAATCAAGGGCACGACAAAGGACAGCTGTGTCCACCGGAAATAGCATATCAATCGGGAAGTCACTCAGATTGACTTCAGCCTACAATTAGGAGCGGTGAATAAGAATGTACAATGTTCTTGCCGTAACGGTGGCGCTGTTGGCCCAGCAAGAATGCAAGGCAGCGCAGAGCTCCTGCCAGCGGACATCGTGAATGCGCCGCTTGCACAATCCGATTACAAGCGGGCGCTCAGAACGGAGGACCGCTATGCCCGTCTTACTGTCAATGTGCCTGACGTGCCGTTCTGGTTCGGCGAGGGCGACGCGCTCGTCTACCGCCGGACAACGCGAGGCAAGCAGCAGTTCACTCTCGTTGATGCCGGCATTGGGGTAAGGCAGCCGCCGTTTGATCAAGCGCCTCGCGACGGCACTGAACAGGGCGAGCCACAAGCACTATAGGCCAGAGAATCTTCCTTTCGACCATTTCGAGCTGGCCGACAAGGGTGCCAAGATTACCTTCAATATCGAGCATATGCGTTGGAGCTGCGATCTTGTCAGCGATGCCTGCACAGGTGCTGCAATGCAACCGGGCGACAGCCAGCGGAGCCCTATGACGACACGCCACTGGCAGAGAACGATCCCGACAGGACAAGCGCCTCGCCTGACGGAAAATGGCTGGCCTACATTCGAAACTATAACCTCTACCTGCGCAGCCAGGATGGCTTGCAGGACATCCAGTTGACCTGGGACGGGTCCCAAGCCGACTATTATGCTCTCTTCACGCTAAGCTGGTCTCCGGCCTCAACGCACCTGGCTGCCTACCGAGTCCGTCCGGGTCTCCAGCGGGAGGTCCATTACCTCGAATCCTCGCCGGCGGACCAGCTCGAACCCAAGCATTCCACGATGACGTATCCTAAGCCGGGCGATGCCATCACACTACTCCAGCCCGTGCTGTTTGACGTCGCGAGCCGACGCGCGATTGCAATCGATAACGCCGCATTCCAAAATCCGTACAGTCTTTCGGCGGTCCAGTGGTGGAAAGACGGTCGGGGATTCACCTTCGAGTTTAATCAGCGTGGGCACCAGCTCTATCGTCTGATAGAGGTCGACGCCGCCACAGGTCAAGTGCGCTCGCTGATTGATGAGGTGAGCAAGACATTCGTCGACTTCCAGCCATTGGTGATGGACCAGGTGAATACTGGAAAAACGTTCCGCTACGACATCGATGATGGGAAGGAGATCATCTGGACCTCGGAGCGCGATGGTAACGAGCATCTCGATTTATTCAATGGCAGGACAGGCGAGCTCCAAAACCAGATCACCAGAGGTGATTGGGTGGTCCGCGCGGTGTATCATATTGATCCGATCAAGCATCAGATCTAGTTTGGCGCGAGCGGAATGCACCCCGGCGGCGATCCCTATTTCGTCCATGCCTATCGCATTGACTTTGATGGGAAGGGACTCACGGCCTCACACCTGAGCCGGCAAATCATCACATCGAATTCTCGCCTAACGGTCGCTACTATGTCGACCTTTGGTCTCGCATTGATGTTCCGCCCCGCATGGTGCTGTACCGCGCAGTGATAATATCGAATTGATGCAGGTTGAGAGCGCCGAGATTGCCGAGCTCATCGCCGCTGGCTGGCAGCCACCCGTCAGTTTCAACGCCAAGGGGCGCGACGGCGAGACGGACATATGGGGCGTCATTCATCTGCCCGTTGATTTCGATCGAAACAAAAGATACCGCGTGGTGGAGCATATCTATGCAGGTCCGACAGGTTCCTTTGTTCCCAAATCCTTCTCGGCATCGTTTGAGCCGCTCACGCAGCTCGGCTTTATCGTTGTTCAGATCGATGGCATGGGTACGAATCATCGCTCGCGCGCGTCCCATGATGTTGCTTGGAAAAATCTGAAAGACGCGGGCCTTCCCGACCGGATCCTATGGTACAAGGCGGCGAGCGCGAAGTATTCTTGGTACGATGTCGCCAGCGTCGGCATTTTTGGCGGGGCCGCTGGCGGGCAGAACGCGGCTAGCGCGTTGCTTTTCCCTCCCGATTTCTACAAGGTGCGCGGTCGCAAACAGTGGCTGCTGCGACAACCGGCTGGACAAGATCTGGTGGAACGAACAGTGGATGGGCTGGCCGGTCGGGATCGAATATTCGCAGTCCTCCGCCATCGATAATGCCCACAGGTTAGAGGGCAAGCTGCTGCTCATTGTCGGCGAAATGGACCGCAATGTTGATCCGTCCGCCACCTTCCAGCTTGCAGATCGGCTCATTAAGGCGGGAAAATACTTCGACATGCTTTATGTGCCCGGTGCATCATGGAGTTCCCGGCCGTTATGCGCAGCTCAAGCTCTTGCTTTTCTTCGTCCGCAACATTCTCGAGCAAGCACCGCCGAACTGGAACGCCAGCTCAATCGAGCGGCCGAAGAGCAAGTCAGGCCATGATGGCTGAAGACCTATCGCGAGTCCGTCTAACAGCGCTATACCCGGCAATACCTGCTTCAATCCGGATCGGCGCGCGGCACCTTTCTGACACCGACGATCGAGGACGGATTGACGAGGGCCGCATCAGTTGCGCTCCCCAATCAGGAGCGCGAAGGCCGCTCGCGCGACGGCGAGCATCGCGAAGCTGCGCGACATCGTGCTTGGTCCTCGCGACAAATAACAGTCGAAAGGAACTGACGGGCGAGCTGTTCGCGACCCGGATCGTGTGCACCATAATCGGAGCAAAATCCGTCTTGTCGGCCTTGTATCAAACTGCAAGTTCGGTCACGATCAGCGATCGATGACGTTTCACCCATCGTCGGAACGATCGCCTGAAGCGCTTTGACGATCTGGTCACTCGCGCTTGCCAGGTCAGGCGAGGGGGGCTGATGGAAGGAGAGATATAAGAGCTCACGGCACGCTCGGGCAATGTTTGCTTCTATGGCAAAGCCGATGGCACCCGCAGGAACTCGGAGCCGGATTGCTTTTTGCTGTCCAGAGTGTGAGCGAGCTCCAGCTTGAGACCGTGCCTTTTCACTTCGCCGCAGCGAACCGCATTCCTGCGCGACAAACGCCTGGTTCTGCTGCGGTGATGGCTCTATTTGTGCACGGAGGGCTTAGGCGTTGTGTCGGTACGCGTGGGCAATATCGGATAATCGATCTTAGGCAGCTGCCCGGTGAGTGAATTCAGAAATGCCACGATGTCATCTTTTTCTGTATCGCTAAGCTTCGCGCCGAGTTGACTCTCACTCATTACGCCAACCGCTTCTTTGAGGCTCCAAACCTGGCCGGAATGAAAGTAGGGGGGCCGTAATGCGACGTTGCGCAACGGCGCAGAGCGGAAAACATACTCGTCGCTGGGCATCTTGGTGACGGCGAAACGGCCCTTGTCGTTTCTCGGCAGTAGGCTTGCGGCGGGCCGCTCCACCGCACCGAAAGCGAAGTAATCCTGCCCACCGACGTTGATACCATTGTGGCAAGACGAGCATCCCTTTTCGATAAACAGCTTTAATCCCGCTTTCTGCCGATCGCTAAGGGCATACGCATCACCCTCGAGGTACTGATCAAAAGGGGCGGCGGGCGTGATCAAGGTGGCCTCGAAAGCCTCGATGGCCTTGGCGAAATTTTCAAAGGTAACCGGCGTTGCATCGCTGGGGAACGCCTTGCTGAACATAACGATATACTCGGCCATTGAATTCAATGTGTCGACCACGTGAACGGGCGTCGCATTCATTTCGACGCTAGCCTGGACGGGACCTTCGGCCTGCGCTTTGAGGTCTGCCGCTCGACCATCCCAGAACTGCGCCACATTGAAGACGGCGTTGTAGACTGTTGGTGCGCGACGTGAACCCAGCTGCCAGCGATGCCCAACCGATGTCGGGCCAGCATCCACTCCGCCGGTTCCAAGGTTATGACATGTATTGCAGCTAATGACCTCGCTCGCAGATAACCTCGGATCGAAGAACAGAGTCTTGCCGAGTGTGACCTTTTCGTGGGTGATGGGGTTGTCCTTGACCGCGGGAACGATTGAGGGGATCGGCCTGAAAATCCGCCTCGCGGCGCTCATCAAATCATTATCGGCGCCTGCCGCCGACGAAGCCAGGACCCCCGCGGCCAAGACATATAGCGTGCCCACCATGTAAAGCTCGCGTACCGCTGATTTCCTCATACTAAGCCTCACTCTCGTCGTCTTTGCCGGTATTTCGAACATCGGGGTGGGGCATGCGTGCCTGCTCGTCTCGCCCGGCTCGTGTTGCGGCTAGACTGCATACCAGGACTCATCCGCCGTCGTCGGAGTAGCAACCGCCGTGCCAGGGGAGCTTAAGGTCTAAGCCGCTGATCGGTCCAAGCAATTGCAGACTAGCAATAGCAGAAGGCCGAATCGGGCGCCCGTCACAGACCAACAACGACTAGCCCCGACCAAAGGAGTTCTGGTCTACGCTTCGAACCTGTGTGCTCAGGTCGTGCGCTGTCGGTCCGGCGTTCTTCGACCGTGCAGGTTTCAAGACATTGGTCAGACGCCGAACAAAACGAGCAGCTTTGACGCAATCGGGCGATCGATTCGATGGATCCGCTGTGCCCTTGCGACGCCTTCAATAATACGCTGCGCTATCAACGGTGGGCCGCGATCATCGGCCGACATCAATGGCGTTTTCGTGCGCGCTGCCGCGTGGAGTGCGCATTACTCGCTCACGTCAAGCTATAAATATTCCAGCCAAGAACGTTGTGACAGTGGCTTCGACGATCAAAGTGCTTGAATCGACCGCAGCGTCAGGTTGTAGGTGTGGGCCTTGCTAAGGAGGATCGGACGCCTTTGCAGAACGGAACATTAGTAAGGAACATAACATCGCGAATGTCCCAAGACCCAGAACGGGCTGCGGGATCCGCAAATGCAGCCAATCTCTATTGTTCTGTGGCCCGCAACAATTCTATTGCGCGTGGTGCAACAATGACTCGCAAGTGTTGCAAGCCGGGTCCACAATAGCAGGACCGCTGCTACCGTTGCAGTGGCCTTTTCCATATGTTGCGCGTGGCGCAAAGAACGATAGTGAAGGATATGCAGCTTAGGGAGTTCTTGTTGAATCGGGAGCCACTAACGAGTTGGGCTTACCGGGCGCTTCGCTATCTAGCCGGCCTTGCAGCGATTGCGATTGCGGCCACGTGGTGTACAGGGAACGCCCGCGCTCGGGATCTGAGGTCAGAGGAGGTATTGACGTCTTGCAGACCAGATGTGATGCGCTTCTGTGATCACTTCACAGGACGTGGAGATATAGACGCGGCCATGTTTTGTCTGAAGGACAATTTCAAAAGCTTGCGTATCGAATGTCGCCGAGTGATGCCCATCGCGGCGAAGAGAAGCGGAAGATCGAAACCAAGCGTCAACAGCCAGCTGATCGTCCCGCATCGGGAATGATGCCGCCGGCGCGGCAATTTTGCAATATCAACCACAGTGACGTGCCAGAATTGATAGGGCGCCGGAGCTTTCGCCACGCTGGTTCTCGAAAGTCAATCGGGCTAAAAGCGTCGCCTAGCTGGTTGCATCTGATCTTCCAGCGGGTACGTGCGCGCTACGACGCCATAGGCGTCGCTAGGCAATCAAAGCGCAAGCATGTGCGAGGTTTTAATGTGATCTAAAGACGGTAATTGCGGTGCTGTTGCGCTCGTTATCAGCGCTGCAGTCAATTCGGCGGCGTGCGAGGCCGCAGTAAATAAGCCATCGGTTCGCACCAACTGGTCCGGGGGATCTATCGGCTTGCATGTTTGGGTTAGGGTCGCGCGGTTCAACCCATGGCGGTCTTCAACTCAGAGCGCTCCGCGCTCGCCCTTCCCGTCAGCTTCGAAGGGGCTTCTCGAGCACGAGCAGCCGTTCATATCAGCTACCAATCTACATTTCGAAGCGGTCGGTTGATGCCATTGCGGCGCTCTCGATGGGCGCTTCAGTGGAGGCGATTTTGGTCGAGTTAATTTCAGAGCATAAAGTCAAGGGAATTGCGACCTGCAAGAGCCGCTTAAAGTCAGAAAGTTGTTCAAGCAGACGCTTCTCAACGACCTCGCGCTCCGCACCGGGCAGCTCCGTTTCGAGCAACCTACGACAGCGCCAGATCTCGTTCCGTATCCACCTGAGCTCACTTAATCGATCGTCAATCGAAATCATCACGGATGTTCACCTGGCATTGGAGTATTAAGTGCACCGTCTGCAGTGCGCAGCCGCTCCATGGCCCCACATTCACGCCGATTGATTGCGTCTGAGAACTTGCGGCTTGCTGCCATTCCCCGGCAAAATGTGGTGAGCGATTCAACGTATGCAAGGTTCTTATCAATCGCATATCATCTTACGACGTGCGTGGGACTAGAATTTGCAGCAGATTGCTGCGTTTTCCGGCGTTGAATCGTGTAGGTTGCATTATTCCTGCGTTCCATCTGTGTCCATAGAAGATTTAACAGTGAGGGGCGGCGCTTACCCCATCATGGGATTCGCATAGGGGTGATGTTTTCTCGCAAAGGGAATAAGATGAGCACCCGCAACTCGATCGAGTAAGCGGCACGCGCCGAGCTCGAGCTGCGAGCAGATCGTAAAATGGCATTTAAAATAGTGTTGAACGAGAGAAGATCGGCGGCTGACGCCGTCCGCGTCGCAATGCCGATTTAGCAGCTTGAATCTAGCGTTGCGTCAGGTTGTAACCTCGCAGAGGCGTAAAGACAAAGGCGCGCTTGGCAGGCGTCTACGATTTATTGGCGATAATGATCGGGCAGGATGGCTCACTATTTGCCGATGTTCTCGCTTGGGCGACGGGCAGGAAAATCGGCTGCATCCTCGGCGGGACGACGCCGTTCTGTTATTGTCGATCGGGGTGGAAAGAACGAAGTCGCGATATTGCGTGAGACGATAGAACGTCGCAGCGACAGCGAGCTGAGTGAAGAGCCGGGAGCTTGCAAGGAGATGCTCCAATTGCATAGGTGGCATTGCCAGCCAGAGGCGATGATCGGTCACATTGAGCGCGTGGCCGCACGGTGCGCCGTGGTGAAAGCTCGGAGGTCGTATGTCCGCTGAAGCTAACCTGACGACGGCGCTAAGCGAAATTGATCGTGCTCGTGACATCGTTGAATTCTCAACCGTAGTGGTCGCGCGCGACAAGCAGCTCCGCAAGGCAGACCAACTGGTGTTTCTGCAGAAAGCGGCCGTTGAGTTTCAATCTAGATTCCTGCCAAGCTTCGAGGACAGCATCCGTGCCGAAAGATCGTGGGGCTATGCCACGACGTGCAACGCGGTGAGTCGAAAAGCCGGAGGTCAGCCGGGGCGGGACGCTTGCGAAAAGATCGCTTCTCGCGTGTCGCAGATTGACCATGCTCTGATGGCGAAAATCGGAATCAGGGCGCTATCTATCTTTGCAGCGTCATTCGGCCGGCACTCCAGAAGCTCGGAATGTCACTATGGAGCGATCCGAATAGCTAGGCTTTGTCGCGAGGAAAGCAGGTCGCTTCAAGAGCTGAACAATCTGAGCCTGGCAGCGCTGATAAACGGTTTCAGCAAATGGCCAGAAGAGGCCGACTGTCGCCAGGCCGCCGTCGCAATCGCGGGTGAGGTTATTCGCCGTGCGAACCGCCACCACCAGCTCTCTGACTTTACACAGCAAGGGTTGGTGAGTCTGGTCAACGGTTTCAGCAAATGGCCGGAAGAAGTGACCTCGCGCCAAGCTGCGGCCGCGCTGGCACTTGAAATCGTGCGCCGTCCCGGTCGGCTCCGCGCTTTTGCGCAGCAGGGATTGGCCATCCTGGTGAACGGTTTCAGCAAGTGGCCAGATGAGCGGCCCTACGGTCAAGTTACAGTCGCGATCGCGGGTGAAGTCCTCGGACGTGCCGCCCGGTTTCGTGAGTTTAGCGAGCAGGATCTGGCGAATTTGGTGAATGGCTTCAGTAAATGGCCAGATGACGCGGTCTCTGGTCAGGCGACAGTCGCGATCGCAAGTGAACTCCTGCGCCGTGCCACCCAGCTTCCTCATTATACCCAACAAGGGCTGGCGAACCTGGTGAACGGATTTTGCAAATGGCCGGAAGATGCGGTCTGTCGTAAGGCTACAGTCGCGATCGCTGGGGAGGTTCTTCGCCGTGCTGCGCAACTCCGCGATCTTACGCAGCAGGGGTTGGCAAACCTGGTGAACGGTTTTAGCAAGTGGCCGGAGGAGCTGGCCGTTCGCCGCGCCGCGGTCGCACTCGCTCGTGAGGTCTTGCGCCGTGCTACCCAGTTAGACGATTTTTCGCAGCAGGGGCTGGCGAATCTAGTGAACGGCTTCAGCAATTGGCCGGAGGAGCTGCCGTGCGCTCAAGTGACCGTTATGCTCGCGGGCGAGGTGCTTCGCCGCACCGAGCGCGGGACCGGGCTCTCAGATTTCTCTGCCCAGGACCTCAGGGGGATAGTGATCGGTTTCAACAGATGGCCGCGAGAGAGCGCCGCTCGCCAAGCCACGATCGCAGTCATCAATGAGGTCCTTGGCCGCGGTATCCGGCTCTTTGACTTTACCAAGCCGGATTCGGAGAATCTGCTGGATGGCTTCAGTAAATGGCCGCAAGACGCTGCCCGCCACGAGGCGATAGCGGAGATCATCAGGCAGCTGAAACTTACGCAAACTGGAGCAGCGCAGCTCCGTACTGAGGAGAAGTAGTCCCAGCAGCCGAGGTAATCGAGCAAAGAAATCTCCCGGTTGCGCTGTTCAATGCGTATCATGCAGCGACTCCGCGACACAACGAATCGACGCGGCGAGCTCCTAATGATGTGATCGGGAGCGTCACATCACACAGAAGTGAGTAAACAATCAGAAGTCGTCCGTTAAGAATCCGAATTGAGCGGGATGGGACATGTGAACGTGCGCCATATCCGGATCAGGAACAGGTCCAAGAAATCTCTCAGCCAGGCGAGGATGCGGCGGAAGTTGTGGCCTACGGCGGAGAGGACGACGTTGGCGGCGTCTCCTGCGCGGCCTTTGAGGTAGCAGCGCCCGAGGTGACCTTCGGCCTTCAGGTGTCCGATGATGGGCTCGATGGCGGATCGGCGGCGCAACTCGCGCTTGATGATCCCGAAGACGCCGCGCTTCTGGCCGGAGATGAAGACGCGACGTGGATTTTGAGCGTCGTGGCCGCGATACCCCTTGTCGACATAGGCCCGCTCGATCGGACAGCCGGTGAGTGCCTCGGTGCGGTCGATGACGTCGCGCAGGGTGTGACCGTCATACGGATTATCGGGCAGCGCCCTGACGTGTAGCACGAACAGACCGCCGGGAGCTCGGCGGTTGTTGGTGACGATGGAAGCCTTGACGCCGAACTCGTACGGCGCGGAGGCCTTGCCCTTGCCGATGCACTCCACCTCCGGGGCATGGAAAGAATAAAGCTTCCAGCCGCGTTGGCGCTGCTGCTGCGAGCGGATCTGGCTGGCCCGGCCAAGCGGAAGGGCGAACGCCTCCTCCAGGGCTGGCTGGCCGTCGATCTTGCGGCGGATATCGCGGATGATCCGGCCGAGCCTTGAGCGCAGGATACGCAACTGCCGCTGATGCCGCCTGAATTGTTTGGCATGGGCGTAGCGGCCCGCCATCATCGCGGCGGCCTTGGCGATCCGAGAATAGGACTGCCGCAGCCTGACGCCGTGCCTTCTCGCCAGGCGATTGAGCCCCTTGATGGCCGCATGCAGCAGCTTGGCGTCGGTCGGAAAGGTGATGGCCTTTGGCTGCACCGTGGTATCGACCGTGACCCGCTTGAGGTCCTGGCCGCGTAACGCGCCGGCCTCGTGCGCCACCCGCAGGCTCTCGGCCAGCAGCAGTTCCAGCTTGTCGCCGAGCCGCTTGCGCCAATGGCTCAGGTCCGATCGCTCGTGCGGGAAGGCGTGCTGGAAGAACTCTTCGCCGGTGAAGTACTGGAAATACGGGTCGTGGACCCAGCGCTCGCAAATCCCCTCATCGGACAGCCCGTAAATCTGCTTGAGCAACAGCAGCCCGATCATGAAGCGGGTCTCGATCCCCGGCCGGCCGTTCTCGCTGTAGAGCGGCGCGATCTCGCCGTCGATCCAGTCCCAATCGATCTTGCCGGCCAACAGAACCAGCGTAAGCGTAGCTCTGCGGCCCTTTTGAATGGCGCTTGACGCCTATTTTGTTCGCGTGGCGCGTCGCCGCGGCTTCCTTGTGTCGGACAACGCGTTGACGGCGGCTTCGAGTGCCTTCCGGTCGACGACGTTGGGATCGAACCGCTCCGGGCCCCAGAGGCGCATGTGTCCGTGCTCGGGATGGGCGGGGTCGCTGATGGCGGCGAGGTATTCGGCATAGCCTGGCGCACCGCCGACGTCTTCCGGAGGACAACGACCGGCGGCCTCGAGCAGGAAGGGAAGCCCCTCCGTCGTGGTGTTCTCGAACCATTTTTCGAGCTTGATCACATGGTCCCAGCTGTCGCCGAAGTCATAGAGATAGTGGATCGTCTTGGCGCCGGTCTCGCGAACGATATCGCACAGCCGCGCTTTGCGGGCATCCATGGGCTGGTGACCGTAATCATTGTCGGGGTCGGGAATCCCCCAATGTGCCTCACCAGCAAAGAACTCGAAGAGGTGACTGTTCGTCCAGCCGAATGCCTCCTGAAGCGTCAGATGCAGCCGATCAAGGCGCAGGGTGACGGGTACGACAAGGCGACGCATCACCTCCGGCTTCACATCCTTGAGGGTCACCTTGATCCGGACCGCGGTCGTGTTCAGGCTCATGCCGCCAGCCTCGGATCGCGTGTATGCATCGTATAGGTCGACGCCCAGGGAAGCAGTTCGTCCAGTCGCGCTGCAGGCCAACCATTGACGAGCTTGGCGAGAACGTCAGCGAGCCAGTGCTCGGCACTGACGCCATTGAGCTTACAGGTCTCAATGAGCGAAGCCAGCAATGCCCAATTCCCGGCGCCTTCGTCGCAACCGGCAAAAAGAGAGTTCTTGGCGTTGAGCTTGATCGGTCGCATCGCACGCTCGACAGCATTCGTGTCCATTTCGATGCGCCCATCATCAAGATAGAGCGTCAGGCCGTCCCAATGACGTAGTGCATAGCGCAAAGCCTTCGCCGTGTCGCTCTTCTGCGCAAGGTGATCGAGCTTGGCCTCAAACCACTGCTTCAAGGCTGCAACCAGAGGCCGGGTATGCGCTTGTCGGCCAGCACGGCGCTCGTCCGCAGATCGGCCGCGGAGGGCCTTCTCGACCGCGTAAAGCTGGGCGATGCGCTCAAGAGCCTCGCGGGCAACCGGAGCTGGCGCAGGCGCAGCCTCCCGCTCGATCTTCACAAACTGGCGCCGCAGATGCGACCAGCAGAAGGCGAGCGTCCCGGACAGGGCGTCCGCACGCGTCTCTCGGGTCATGGTCTTGTAAGCCTGATAGCCGTCGCAGTGGATGATGCCGCGATAGCCCTCCAGCAGCCGCAAGCCATGAACGGCGCCGCGGCCCGGTGCATAGGCATAGACTACCCCAGGCGGATCAGGTCCGGCCCAAGGCCTGTCATCGCGTGACAGCGCCCAGAAGTAGCCGGTTTTTGTTCTGCCGCGCCCCGGATCCAGCACCGGCGCCGGGGTCTCATCGACACAGAGCTTCGAGGAGGCGAGCAGAAGCTGGCGCAGACGATGCCACACGGGCTTCAATTCCTGGGCGGCATAGCCGACCCAGAAGGCGAGCGTGGAACGATCCAGCGCTATTCCGTGCGTCGCCAGCATCTGCGCCTGGCGGTAAAGCGGCAAATGCCAGTGATACTTGGCATCGATCACATGCGCGACCAGCCGCTCGGTGGGCAATCCTCCCCTGATCAATCGCTCGGGAGCCGCGTGCTGCAGGACGACGCCATGACAGGCGCGGCAGGCCAGCTTGGGACGGCGGGTGATGATGACGCGATACTGCGCCGGAACGACGTCGAGCCTCTGGCTCTCATCCTGACCAATCTCGAAGAGGTTGCCCTTACAAGACGGGCAGCAGCTCTCGGCCGGCATCATAGTCTCGATGACGCGCGGCAAATGCTCCGGCAGCTGACCACGGTTGGCTCTGCGCGCGGCAGCTCTCTTCTCGCCTGTTTTGGGATTGGCACGATTCTCGGCGGCTTCGAGAGCCGCAACGGCCTGATCGATATCCTCCAGAACAAGCTGCAGCTGATCAGCGTCCAGCTTTTCCGAGGACCGACCGAACTGCGCATCTTTCGCAAGCTTGAGCAACCGCTCGAGCCGGGCGCAGCGATCCAGCAGAGCCGCGGCAAAGGCACGCAACTCGGCTGGATCGCTCGGTAGCTCATCAGGCAAATCACTCATTGGCCCGAGCTTGCCATGCTTCGCGTCACGATGCAGCGATGATTTGCATTTTTACGCAAGCGCTTTCGGCTGCGGGATCCGAGGCGCGTGCATGCGCGTCCAATCCATGCCGGCCAGCAGTGCTGACAGCTGGGCCCCATTCATCCGCATCACACCGGCCACGATGGGTGGCCATTTGAAGCCGCTGCCATCGAGCCGCTTCCAGTACATCACAAGGCCGCTGCCATCCCAGACGACGATCTTCACCCGATCGGCGCGCTTCGCACGGAACACCACCGCCACGCCCTTCATCGGGTCATGGCCCAGCGTATCCTTCGCCAGCAGCGCCAAGCCCTCTGCACCCTTCCTGAAGTCCACAGGTTGCGTCGCCACGTAGATCATGAGGCTCGCCGGCATCGTCAGCATGAACGTGTCCGTCGCAGCGCAATGAACACATCGCTCAACGCAGCAAGGCCAGGCGCCCCGCGCACCTCCACGCGCGCGCCCTGGAACTCAACCGTAACAATGGCTGCTTCCGGCGAACCGGAGGGCTCTGCGGCCGCAGGCAACGCTAATTCCGACACCACCGGCACGAACGACAGCGTGTCCGCCGACGCCGGCAATACCAACTGGCCCAAACGCGCCCGGCGCCGCCAATCATGCACCTGCTGGGGCCGGCAGCCATGGCGACGAGCGACGTCTGTTACAACCGCCCCCGGTTCGAGGCTTTCCGCCGCAATCTGCGCCTTCAAATCATCCGGCCAGCGCTTTCGACCTGCGCCAGCGAACACTTCAATACGCGGTGACAACGGTCGTCTTATGTCGTCAGAATGGTCGTCCATTGTGAGCACCCTTCCAGAAGATGACTCTTCTAACGGTGCTCTCAAGACTCCGCACAAACAATCAGACGGGCCTCGGCGCTACGCTTACGGATCAACGACGAGCACCGGAGCCGCATCTCAGGCCTTATCATCGAGCCCGCCAGCATCTCGAACACAGATCCGGCGGCAAGGTTCCTCGACAAGACGGTGATGCTCGGCCCGGCTTTGACGGTGGTCTGCGCCCGCAGAAGGCGATCGAATGAACTGCGTGACTAACGACTCTGGGTCTGACCTTGCCCCCAAGTTTTATCCAGTCCTGAGTTCGCCCCGGCTGTTGGATTTGCCCGGTTGGACGGTGGCAGCGGCGGGAGCCGGCGCGGAGCCCTCGGCATAGCGCAGCGCCGGCTCCCGGCGCGGGTGGCAGGTGAAGGCGAACTCGGACGGCGTCTTCCATCCGAGCTGCGAGTGTGGTCGTGCCTCGTTGTACAACGAGGTTTGAGAACGCCCACAGGACCGCTCTTCGCGTGGTTCTTTATCGATATCATCCTTGGTTTGGTTGCCGAGTTTGCGTTCATGGGGCCGTCGACAAGGCTGGCGATGTCGCCTTCCGCTGCACACTGGATGGATCGCAAGCAGATCGTTGGCTGGAGGTTCCAGCATGGATGTTCGACCGGACGGCATGCCCTGAGGCGGAGCTTTTGGCAGCTCGGCCATTTGTCAGCATAACCGCACTTGCAGCGCTTTCTGCGCTTCTCGATCTGGTGTTGATGGATCGAACGCCATCAGCTGCCCTGCTTTCTAGCGCATCCAGAGCCTCTCACGACCAGAATCGGGGAGAGACCCATGTCACGGCAGACGGCAATGCCAGGGAGCGGATACCGACACAATCGACAACCGCGGCCGCAGCAACAGATGGATCTGTTCGGGAGCGGCCTGCCGAACGGCGCCATCCGCGCGCCAGCATGGCCGGAGTTGCCGGCGGAAGCCCGGGCGGCCCTCACAAGCCTGATGACGCAGTTGATCCTCGACCATGCTGCGATGACAGCGACGCCGCCCGCGAAGGGGGTCGATCATGATCTCTGACAAGGTCAGGCCTCATCATCTGGAGCGTAAGGCGATTCTTTACGTGCGCCAATCCTCAGCACATCAGGTGTTGCACAATCGCGAGAGCAGCGCATTGCAATACGCCATGCGGGACCGGCTGACGGCACTCGGGTGGTCAGAGATCGAAGTGATCGATGATGATCTCGGTCGTTCAGCCGCCGGCGGCGTGCAACGCGCCGGTTTCGAGCGAATGGTAGCGGAGGTTTGCCTCGGTAAGGTTGGTGCGGTTTGCGCCCGCGAGGTCTCGCGCTTCGCCCGCAACAGCCGGGATTGGCAGCAACTCATCGAGATGTGCCGCGTGGTCGATACCGTTCTGGTCGATCAGGAGACGATCTATGCACCGAGGCACGGCAACGATCGCCTGCTACTCGGGCTCAAGGGCAGCCTCAACGAGTACGAACTGGATTTGTTGCGCCAACGCTCGCTCTCGGCCCGCTACGAGAAGGCGCGCCGGGGCGAGTTGGTTGTGGCGGCGCCCGTCGGTTTCGTGAAGGCCGGCGACCGTTATGAGAAAGATCCGGATCGGCGTGTCCAGGAAGCGATCAAGCTGGTGTTCGACAAGGTCGAGGAACTGGGCAGCGCGCGACAGGCGCTCTGCTGGCTCCACGAGTACAATCTCGATCTACCAGTGAAGCAGTCCAACGGCGACACAGCCTGGCGGCGACCGAGTTACTCCGCCATCCACCGGATCATTGAGAACCCGGTCTACGGCGGCGCCTATGCCTATGGTAAGACGGCTGTGGCGGCGGGATACAGCGCCGGGGGCGTGAGCGTGAAGATCCGCCGCAAGACGCGGAACGAATGGCTGGCGCTGATGCCCAACACCCACGACGGGTATGTGTGCATGTTTCGCGGGATCGTGAGCACGGATTTCAGGGGATCGTGAGCAGAGATTTCAGACGATCGTGAGCACGGATTTCGCGGGATCGTGAGCAGCTTTTCAGCAACTCAGCCCGCTTCGGCCGACAACTCAACCGGCTTAGGAACTGCCTCGTCAGTGAACGAGGAAGGCCGATGCCCACCCAGAGATTGTCGATGCGCCGGATCAAAGAGGTTCTCCGCTTAAAACATGTTCAAGGCTTGCCGGAGCGAGCCATCGCGCGCACCTTGGGCATCAGCAACGGCGCCGTGCACAGCTATCTACGCCGAGCCGGGGCTGCCGGGCTGAAGTGGCCGTTGCCGGCCGGAATGAGCGACGAGGACCTGGAGCTGCTGCTTTTCCCGGCGCCGAGGCCTGCGTCGCAGAGCCCCCAGCGGGCCGTTCCCGACTGGGGCTATGTCGACAAGGAGCTGCGCCGACGCAACGTGACCCGTCGGCTGCTGTGGGACGAGTATCGCGCCACCCATCCCGATGGCTTCGGCTACACCTGGTTCTGCACGACGTACGAGGCCTGGAAGGGGCGAGCCCGGCCTTCGATGCGGCAGACGCATCTGGGCGGCGAGAAGGTTTTCGTGGATTTCGCCGGCGACACCATCGACGTCATCGATCCCTCAAACGGGGAAGTGCAGTCGATGAAGCTGTTCGTCGCGGCGATGGGCGCCTCCAACTATACCTATGCCGAGGCCTGTCCAAGCGAGGGGCTCGCCGACTGGATCCGGGTCCACATCAATCTTTTCGCCTTCCTCGGCGGCGTGCCGACATTCGTAGTCTGCGACAATCTCAAGGCCGCCGTCACCAATCCCGACCGCCACGATCCCGGCCTCAACCGAACCTATGCCGAGATGGCGAGCCATTACGGCACGGCCATTCTCGCAGCCCGGCCGCGGCGCCCAAAAGATAAGGCAAAGGTCGAAGTTGCGGTGCAAGTCGCCCAGCGATGGATTCTGGCGCGGCTGCGCAACCAACGCTTCTTTTCGTTGGCGGAGCTGAACGCAGCCATCAAAACACTCGTCGTCGAACTCAATGCAAGGCAGATGCGCGACTTTGGCGCCAGTCGCGCCGAACTGTTCGCCGAGCTCGACAAGCCCAAGCTTACAAAGCTGCCGGACCAGGCTTACGCTTTCGCACGCTGGAAGCGATGCCGGATCGGCCCCGACTATCATATCGAGATCGATGGACACTGGTATTCCGCGCCGTATCGGCTCATCCGTGAGCTTGTCGACGCACGCATCGATGACAGAACGGTCGAGATCTTCCACAACGGCCGCAGGATCGCCAGCCACGCCCGCGCGCCCAACCGGCGGGGCCACACCACCATCGCCGACCATATGCCCAGCGCCCATCGGCGCTACGGTCAATGGACGCCCGCCGGAGTGATCGTCGCCGGCGAGCGGATCGGTCCGTCGACCGCCGCCTTCTTCCAGGCCGTGATCGCGGCCCGGCCGCATCCCGAGCAAGGCTTTCGCACCTGCCTCGGCATTCTGTCACTGGTCAAAAGCTACAGCGCGGAGCGCGTCGAAGCGGCCTGCCGGCGCGGCATTCTGATCAAGGCGCGATCCGTCGCCTCGATCCGCTCCATCCTCCAGAACGGTCTGGATCGTACCTTTCTCGACGAGCCCTCCGAACACCAACCCCTGCGCCACGGCAACATCCGCGGCCGCGATTATTTTCACTGAAGCCAAGGAGACCTGTATGCTCAACCATCCCACCCACGAACGCCTGATCGAGCTCGGCTTGAGCGGCATGGCCAAGGCCTTCGAGGAGCAGCGACGATCGCCTGATCTCGAAGCCTTGCCGTTCGAAGATCGCATCGGCCTGCTGGTCGACCGGGAAGCGGCGGAACGCGACACCAGGCGGCTCACCACGCGCCTCAAGCTGGCCTCGCTCCGCCAGAATGCCTGCGTGGAGGACGTCGATTTGCGCACGCCGCGGGGTATCGACCGGGCCGTCTTCGCCAAGCTCGCCAGCGGCGACTGGATCGATCGCCACGAGAATTTGCTCATAACCGGGGCGACCGGATTGGGCAAAAGTTGGTTAGCCTGTGCCCTCGGCCACAAGGCCTGCCGAGATAATCGCTCGGTCCTCTATCACCGCGTCCCAAGATTGTTCGAAGCGTTGGGGCTCGCGCGGGGCGATGGACGTTATGCCCGCTTGCTCAAAACCCTTGGCCGCGCCCAGGTTCTGATTTTGGATGATTGGGGATTGTCGGTGCTCACCGCTGCCGAGCGGCGCGATCTACTGGAAATCCTTGACGATCGCCATGGCCGCTCCTCCACCATCGTAACCAGCCAACTCCCTGTGGACACATGGCACGAAGTTATCGGAGATCCCACGCTAGGCGACGCGATTCTGGATCGCCTCGTCCACAACGCTCACCGCCTCCAGCTTGCTGGCGAAAGCATGCGAAAACGCAACGCCAAAACCATCACCCTTGACGAGCAGCCAGAACGCTGACCCTATCACCGCCTCGGCCGGAGCGAGGCTGCTCACGATCGTCTGAATTCGGCGCTCATGATCGCGCGAAATCGCTGCTCACGATCACTGAAATATGCATATGTGAGCTGGGAGAGGTTCGAGGCGATCCGCACCATGGTCAGCAGCAACGTTCCCACCGGTCGGCATCACGGCGCACCCAAGCATGGGGACGCGCTGCTGGCCGGTCTGATCCGGTGCAAGCGCTGCGGCCGCAAGCTCACACTCCGGTACTCCGGCATGGAAAACCATATCCCGCGCTACAGCTGCAGCCGCGCCTGGATGGACAATGGCGGGGCCCACTGCATCGCCTTCGGCGGATTGCGTGTCGATGATGCAATCGAGGACGCACTGCTTGGCGTCGTCGGTCCGGGCGCTATCGCCGCTGCAACCGCTGCCGCCGAAGGAGCCAGGGAACGGCGGGATCAGGTGCGCGATGCGCTCAGTCGCGATCTGGAAGCGGCGCGCTATGCCGCCGACCGGGCTTTCCGGCAATACGATGCCGCTGACCCCGCGAACCGGTTGGTGGCGAGTGAGCTGGAAGCGCGCTGGAACAGGGCACTCGCTCACGCGGCGGAGGTCGAGGGCAAGATCGCCATGCATGATGCGGCGACGCCCGCACCCATTGCTGATCCAGCTTCGCTCGGCGTACTGGCCTCGAACCTCAAAACGGTCTGGGATGCGCCGACGACGGATGCTCGTCTCAAGAAGCGCATTGTACGCACCCTCGTCCATGAGGTCGTGGCCGATATAGACGACGCGGCGTCCGAGATCGTTCTCATCGTCCACTGGGTGGGTGGCGCTCACAGCGAGTTGCGCTTGCCCAAGCGCCGGCGCGGACAGCGCAACAGCACTTCCGCCGATATTATCCAAGCCGTGCGTCAACTGGTGCTGATCGCCAGCGACGATCTGATTGCCGGCCTCCTCAACCGCAACGGCCTCAAGACGGGCAACGGCAATCGCTGGACCCGTGAGCGCGTCACATCAATGCGCTCGAGCTACCACCTCCCGGTATTCAAGCCCGCCGATGACGGGATCGAACCCTGGCTCAACCTTAGCAACGCCGCAAAGCTCCTGAAGATCGCGCTCAAGACGCTCCGGCTGGCCGCTGAAGCCGGCGAAATCGAAGCCTTCCATCCGCTGTCGGACGGCCCGTGGATCTTCGCCCGCGCCTCGCTGATAACAACTGCCGCTCAATCTATCGCCGAACGAGCGCGACAGAACCCAAGATACCCCACGGGATCGCATCCCAATCAGCAAAGTCTCTTCTCTTCAACAACATAGACAGATGGGTGTTCTGATGCGCGGTTGTAATCGGCCCGCCAGCATCCGAGCGCGACGCGGGCCTGGGCCAACGACGTGAACAGCGTCTCGTTCAACAGTTCATCGCGCAGCCGGCCGTTGAAGCTTTCGATGAAGGCATTCTGCATGGGCTTGCCCGGCGCGATGTAGTGCCATGCCACGCGGCTCTGATCAGCCCATGTCAGGATGGCGTTGCTGGTGAGCTCGCTGCCGTTGTCGCTGACCACCATCTTCGGCTTGCCGCGCTCAATCATCAGCCGGTCCAGCTCCCGCGCCACCCGGGGGCCCGAGAGCGAGGTATCGGCCACCAGCGCCAGGCACTCGCGGGTGCAGTCGTCGACCACGGTGAGGATACGGAAGCGGCGACCATCGGTGAGCTGATCCGATACGAAGTCGAGCGACCAGCGGTCGTTCGGCGCCATCGGCACCGTCATCGGCGCCCGGGTCCCGATCGCCCGCTTGCGGCCGCCACGGCGACGCACCGCAAGCTTCTCTTCCCGGTAGAGCCGGAACAGCTTCTTGTGGTTGATTGAGGAAAGCGAGTTGGGATAACCGCCAATAGTCACAAGGTTATCCGGAATCTTTTCGATGAGGTCGTCGAAGCTGCAGGTGAAGAAGGCCTTCGGATCCGCTGCGTTCAAAAGGTCGATGAGAAGCATCAAGAAGACGATCTCGACAGCTTGAAGTTCGTCAAGAAGAACGAGCATGCCCTCGACGCGCTGCGGACGAACTGTTCCGTCGGCGGAGGGACATCGTATTTCTGGGCTCGGCCGGACGCACGCCTAAGCGTCGACGTGCTGTTCATCGATGAAGCCGCGCAGATGGCTCTCGCGAACGTGCTGGCCGTCGCACAAGCTGCGCAGAGCGTCGTTTTGCTGGGAGACCCGCGGCAACTGGAGCAGCCGATTCAAGGGAGCCATCCTGATGGCGTCGGAGTTTCGGCCTTAGACCATGTCCTGGGGCCCCATGCCACCATTCCGGCCGATCGGGGTCTGTTCCTCGCCGAGACGTGGCGGCTTCATCCGCTCATCTGTGCCTTCAATTCGGAACTGTTCTATGAAGGTCGCCTGAAGTCTCGGCCCGGACTTGAGCGGCAGGAAATCAGGATCAAGTCCGGTCTCAACGGTTCTGGCCTTCGCTACCTTCCAATCCAGCACGACGGAAATCAGAGTTCTTCGCCGGAAGAAGCTGATGCGATCCGCGACCTCATTGCGGACGTCCTGGGATCCGGCACGACCTGGGTCGACCGGAAAGGTAGTGAGTCCCCGATTTCGCTCGACGATGTCCTGATCATCGCGCCGTACAATGCGCAAGTCTTCGAGCTTCAGGAGCGACTTCCCGGCGCTCGCATCGGCACCGTGGACAAATTTCAGGGCCAGGAGGCGCCAATCGTCATCTATTCTATGGCGACTTCAAGTCACGCGGATGCGCCGCGCGGAATGGAGTTTCTGTACAGCGCCAATCGGCTGAACGTTGCGGTTTCGCGAGCGAAGTGCATTTGCATAGTGGTCGCTTCGCCGCGTTTGTTTGAGGCCGAGTGCCGGACCCCTCGTCAAATGCAACTAGCTAATGCCTTTTGTCGGTACGCCGAGATGGCGTCGGCATTGTAGGGTCGTCGCTGGACTAAGTAGATGGGTCCATCATCAAATTCAAACCACTTTCACGCTCGAACGGAAAATCGATCGAACGCCGTCAGGATTTGTGACCGCGGCTCGACATCCTGCAGATAGATTTCGGTCTTCAGAAATTCGATCTCTTCCGTGAATTTGTTTTCGTCTACATCCACATACCACGATCGCGGCCTACCATCACTTCCATCACTCCAGCGATAGCCCCGCCGTTTGAGTGTGTCCTTGAGATCAAAGGGCGATTGTTCGGCCCACACGCGGATCGTTTTCTTGCGGGCTTGCTCAAGCAGGATAGAGAGCGCCGGCGAGCCCGCGGTCGGCAATTCGAAGGCTAGAATTTCGAGAAGCGCATGACAATCGTCTACGGCCCTGTGCGCTTGGTGGAAGTAGCCCGTGCCGTTCAGTAAATAGCCCAAGCGCGACCCTTCGAAGCCATGCTTTCGCCACTCGACCTCCGTTGCGGAGCATCCCCAGCCTTTTCGCTGGAAGATTGGCCAGTAGCGTTCCGCAAATTTGCGATCGAAGTTTGCGTTGTGCGCAATCACGATGACCGCCTCGTCGGCAAACGAAGTGACCAACGTCTCGTCTATGCGATGTCCGGCCACCATTTCGTCCGTGATCCCAGTGAGCGCTGTTACCTCAAGGGGTATAGTTCCTGTTGGCTCATTGAATGACGAAAAGGCGTCCTTGACCCCCGTGATCCGACCGTCGGGCAGGTAGTCGAATTTGACCATACCGAGCTCGATGACCTCGTCTTTTCGTGGATCAAGTCCGGTGGTCTCGACATCTAGAAGGATGCCTGTCTTAGTCGTCTTACCATCGGACGGTGTGAAATTGGTGCGGGGGAGCAGGCGCCGCAAAACTCGGTAGTCGGCCGATTTCGCCAGCGCGTCGGCCATGGCGGCCAGAGATAGGTCGTTATCGGACATCGTACAATTGGACCCCATATCCTTAGTCAGATATCGAGATTGGGTCGCAATTCTAATCCGCTTTAAATCTCGAAATCCAGTTGCGGACCTTCCTTGTCGTCGCCTAGACCGGTAGCACTTCAGCGAACATCTTTATCCGGTCGTCCGTGAACAAGGCTCTAAGCGATTGAGCGAGAGTCTGTTTTTCGGATTTGAGACGGTTTGAGATTGCAGGGATTGGGAGGTAAAGACCGCCAAAGCCTGCAAATTCGATTGTGGATTGAACGAAGCCGCTGCCGCGGCGTAGGGGGCAAGGTGGCATAGATCGCCTCCTGGCTGAGAGGATGTGGGTGTTGGAGCCCACCCCCTCAGACAGGAGTATCGAGATGGCCGATTTGAGCCCTCTTCGCCGCCGCATGATCGAAGACATGACCGTCCGCAATCTGTCGCCGGCGACGCAAAGATCCTACATCAGCGCGGTTTCGAAGTTCAGCCGCTATTTTGGCCGATCGCCTGACCGGTTAGAGCTGGAAGACGTCCGCGCCTTCCAGGTGCATTTGGTCTCGACCGGCATCTCATGGCCGGCGCTGAACCAGATCGTCTGTGCGCTACGGTTTTTCTACGGCGTCACGCTCGGCGAGGCGCTCATCCCAGAGCGCATTCCCTATGCGCGAGAACCGCGCAAGCTGCCGGTCGTTCTCAGCGCCGACGAAGTGGTTCAGTTTCTTGAAGCGGTATCGAGCCTGAAGAGCCGCGCCGCGCTCACCACCGCCTATGCGGCCGGGCTCAGGGCCTCGGAGGTTGCGGGACTGCGGATCGAAGACATCGACAGCGCCCGCGGCGTCATCCAGGTGCGCCACGGCAAGGGCGCGAAGGATCGCAACGTGATGCTGTCGCCCCAGCTGCTGGGCATCCTGCGCACCTACTGGCGGCTCGCCCGGCCGCGGCTTTATCTGTTCCCTGGTCGTGACGAAGATCATCCGATCGATCAGACCGTGCTGCATGCCGCCTGCCGGTCGGCGGTGAAGGCTGCGGGCCTGACCAAGCGCGTCACGCTGCACACGCTGCGCCACAGCTTCGCGACACATCTTCTCGAGAACGGAACCGATATCCGGATCATCCAGGTCTTGCTCGGGCACAATAATTTGTCGTCGACAGCGCGCTACACGCAGGTCGCCACCGATACGATCCGAGCGACGCAGAGCCCGCTCGATCGCCTGTCGCTGGAGGTGACGCCACCTGGATGACCCGCAGCGGGATGCGGGTCATGACCCGCTCCGACATCCGCTCCAACAGGCCCGCCATCGAGATTGCCGATATTCTGCGCCGGCATGGCGACGCCTATCGCCGTGTACATGCCGGTCATCTGGGGCGGGTCGAGCGGCGCGTGATGAGCGCGATCGTTGCGTGCCGGACCGAGGCGCTCGGCGGCCACATGCAGGCTTGCGACGACTGCGGCACGACACGCGTTGCCTATAATTCCTGCCGCAATCGGCACTGTCCGAAGTGTCAGGGGAGAGCCCGAGCCGCGTGGCTCGCCGCGCGTCAAGCCGACCTGCTTCCGGTTCCCTATTTCCACGTCGTCTTTACACTTCCCGCACCGATCGCCGCGATCGCTTTCCAGAACAAGGCCGTCGTCTATGCCATCCTGTTCAAGGCTGCCGCCGAGGCGATGACGACGCTCGCCGCCAATCCACGCCGGCTCGGCGGTGCGATCGGCGGCGTCGCCGTCCTCCACACCTGGGGACAGACGCTGATGCATCATCCCCACGTCCATTGCGTCGTTCCGGGTGGCGGCCTCTCGCCCGATGGCGCGCGCTGGACCGCTTGCCGACCGAACTTCTTCCTGGCCGTCAAACCGTTGTCCAGACTATTTCGCACACTTTTTCTCAAACGTCTGTCGGCAGCCTTCAACTCCGGTGCCTTGCGTTTCTTCGGCGATCTCGGAGCTCTGGCCGAGCCGGCTGCCTTTGCGGCCCACCTCGACGCCATGCGACGCATCAACTGGGTTGCTTACGCCAAGCGGCCCTTCGGCGGACCCGCACAGGTCCTGGCCTATCTCGGCCGCTACACCCATCGCGTCGCGATCGCCAACAGCCGGCTCGTCGCACTCGACGACGATCATGTCGCCTTCTCATGGAAGGACTATCGCCAAAACAGCGCGACAAAGATCATGAATCTCAAGCCCGATGAGTTCATTCGCCGTTTCCTGCTTCATACGCCGCCTGACGGCTTCCACCGCATCCGCCACTTCGGCTTCATGGCCAACCGCCATCGCGCTGCCAAGCTCGCCCTTTGCCGCGAACTTCTCGATCATGAGCGAACAGCCCCAAACGATGGCCAGCCGTCGCCTGTGGATTCGGAGGCTCAAACCTGGGCCGAGGTTCCTGCCTGTCCCGATTGTGGTGGCGTCATGCGCATCATTGAGCGCTTTCGACATAGCTTCAGACGCCCCAGCCCTCGAACATCACCGTTCCGATGCGACACATCGTGAGCCAAGTCATGTCGTGCACGACGATCATCATTCGTCATTTCGCTCCCAGCGTCTCGATCATCGCGGACGATGTCGAATCCGTGCTGTCACACTGCGCGACAACAACCGTCCGATGCAGCAAAAGGCCTATCGCGATCTCAGGCGAAGCGCGTCTGATCTCAACTCTTCCAGGATGCGCACTCCTGTGTCTCTGCCTCACGCGCCGAGCCAGCAGATCGGGCATGGCGATCTCGAACAATCCCCATAGCTGCAAAACCGCGAATAGCCTCCCGCGCCTTCGTTCAATCCGGCTTCAATGAGGTCGCGTCATAAGCGCCTGCCGCGCCCTCGCGTGAGCGCGACCTCACAGAACCCTCCAGATTCCCTTTCGCAGCGGACCATGATTCTGTGTTGCATCGGAGGGGACGATGCGACCGAAGAAGCACAAGACGACGGGATCGAACGACCTGTTCCGGGCGCGGCTGGACCAGATCATCAATCTGAAGCACGAGCTGGTTCTGTTGGCCGGCAAGATCGATTGGGACTGGATCGACGGCGAGATCGCGCCGCTCTACAGCGAGAACGGCCGGCCGGGGATCGAGACCCGCTTCATGATCGGGCTGCTGTTGCTCAAGCAGATTTACGGGCTGTCCGATGAGGGGATTTGCGAGCGCTGGGTCCACGACCCGTATTTCCAGTACTTCACCGGCGAAGAGTTCTTCCAGCACGCCTTCCCGCACGAGCGATCGGACCTGAGCCATTGGCGCAAGCGGCTCGGCGACAAGCTGGAACTGCTGCTGGCCGAGAGCCTGCGGGTGGCGCACGAGGCCGGCGCGTTACGCGGCCAGGACCTCAAGCGGGTCACGGTCGATACCACGGTGCAGCCAAAGGCCATCACCTTTCCGACCGACGCCAAGCTGCTGCATGCGGCCATCAAGGGGCTCAATCGCCTGGCGAGAAGGCACGGCGTCAGGCTGCGGCAGTCCTATTCTCGGATCGCCAAGGCCGCCGCGATGATGGCGGGCCGCTACGCCCATGCCAAACAATTCAGGCGGCATCAGCGGCAGTTGCGTATCCTGCGCTCAAGGCTCGGCCGGATCATCCGCGATATCCGCCGCAAGATCGACGGCCAGCCAGCCCTGGAGGAGGCGTTCGCCCTTCCGCTTGGCCGGGCCAGCCAGATCCGCTCGCAGCAGCAGCGCCAACGCGGCTGGAAGCTTTATTCTTTCCATGCCCCGGAGGTGGAGTGCATCGGCAAGGGCAAGGCCTCCGCGCCGTACGAGTTCGGCGTCAAGGCTTCCATCGTCACCAACAACCGCCGAGCTCCCGGCGGTCTGTTCGTGCTACACGTCAGGGCGCTGCCCGATAATCCGTATGACGGTCACACCCTGCGCGACGTCATCGACCGCACCGAGGCACTCACCGGCTGTCCGATCGAGCGGGCCTATGTCGACAAGGGGTATCGCGGCCACGACGCTCAAAATCCACGTCGCGTCTTCATCTCCGGCCAGAAGCGCGGCGTCTTCGGGATCATCAAGCGCGAGTTGCGCCGCCGATCCGCCATCGAGCCCATCATCGGACACCTGAAGGCCGAAGGTCACCTCGGGCGCTGCTACCTCAAAGGCCGCGCAGGAGACGCCGCCAACGTCGTCCTCTCCGCCGTAGGCCACAACTTCCGCCGCATCCTCGCCTGGCTGAGAGATTTCTTGGACCTGTTCCTGATCCGGATATGGCGCACGTTCACATGTCCCATCCCGCTCAATTCGGATTCTTAACGGACGACTATCCGGAACGGCGTCAACTTGACCGTCCGTAAGCTTCCGCCTGCCGCAGTCGAAAAGTTGCCGTGCGCGAGGCGCTCCCGAACGAAAAGTGGACGTATCTGGTGCGCTTTCTGGTGCGGTCGTCGCGACAACGGCAACGAAGACCAAGCAACATACTGATATTCTTGGTGGGCCCGGCAGGACTCGAACCTGCAACCAGACCGTTATGAGCGGCCGGCTCTAACCATTGAGCTACAGGCCCCGCCGCGGGACGGCCGCGGATGTGCGGCCAGCAACGGTGCGCGGTTCGTTTACAGGGATGGAGGCGGGGGTGCAATGCTGGCTCCGGCGGACGGAAACCCCTGGCGCAGCATTGCCGGTGATTTCTGAATTACCGAAATTGACGATGGTGCCCTTATGCTCCTGTTTTGCCCGACGAGTCAAATCGGCTCGCGAAGGCCCTTTTTTCGCTTCCGTAACCCATTGTGATTACGTGGCTTTTCTACTGTGCATGGGGTTGTTTTCGCACATTGTGATTCCGGAGGGGCCTGCAGGTCCCTCCGAATGCTTTGCTGGCGCGCTACGGGCGCCGCGCAGGGCCACCCCTAGTCGACCGATACCCCGGCGAACTCCACCACCTTCTTCCACTTCTCGGTCTCGTCAGCGACCAGCTTGCCGAACTCGGCTGATGTCATCGGCTTCGGGATGCCGCCGTTCTCGGTCAGCCGCGCGATGACCTTCGGGTCCTTGAGGACTTCGCCGACGGCCTTGTTGAGGATCTCGATCACTTCGGGCGGCGTGCCCTTCGGCGCGGAGATGCCGTAGAAGCCGACCGATTCGAAGCCCGGCACGGTCTCGGCGATCGCCGGCACGTCGGGCACGGTTGGCCAGCGCTGCGGCGAGGTGACGCCGAGGGCGCGGACAGTGCCGCCACGCGACTGCTCGAGCGCGGAGGGCAAATTGTCGAAGATCAGCTGCACCTTGTTGGAGATGATGTCGGGGAAGGCGATGGCCGAGCCGCGATAGGGCACGTGCACCATGTCGCACTTGGTCATCACCTTGAAGAGCTCCGCCGACATGTGCACCGAGGTGCCGTTGCCGGACGAGGCAAACGAGATCTTGCCGGGATTGGCCTTGCAGTAGTCGATGAACTCCTGGACCGTCTTCGCGGGAAACGCGTTGGAGACGACCAGCATGTTGGTGAGCTGCATGATGCTTGCGACCGGCACGGTGTCGCGCAGGAAGTCGTAAGGCAGCTTCTTGTAGAGCGAGGTCGAGATCGCGTTGTTGGGCGCGACGAACAAGAGCGTATAGCCGTCGGGGGCGGCGTTGATCGCGGCGGCGGCCGCGATGTTACCGCCGGAGCCGGCGCGGTTCTCGACGATGAATTGTTGGCCGAGGCGATCCGAAAGCGCCTGCGCCATGATCCGCGCCACGATGTCGACCGGGCCGCCGGCGGCGAAGCCGATCATCCAGTGCACGGGGCGGTCGGGGTAGCCGGCGGCGGAGGCGGGAGGGGAGGCGTTGAGAAGAGTTGAAAGGAACAGCAGCCCAAAAACAGTGTTACGCAAAATTCGCAACATGACGTCTCCCATTGTTCTATTGTCGTTGGGCTGCATGCTTTCACAAAAACCGCCCGCTGCCTACATCGCCGCAAGTCGATGTTGACGCGGGGCGGCCGGGACTCATCATGAGATTCGCAATCGCAATTCTTCTTGGCGCGGCGCTGCTCGCAAATCCACTCGCAAGCCCCGCGGCTGCTCAAACCGGAGGCAACGCCATTCCGACCACGACACTCAGCCTGGGCACCGCGACGCCCGGCGGCGGCTTTCCGCTCTATGGCAACGCCTTTGCGGAAGCGATGAACGCGGCCGATCCGCAAATCACCATCGCGCCCCGCAACACCAAGGGCAGCAACGAGAACATTCCGCTGCTGGAGAAGGGCGAGCTCGATCTCGCACTGGTCGCGGGCGAGCCGGCCTACGAGGCCTTTGCCGGCATCGGCCGCGCGCCTGTGCGGTTGAAGATACTCACCGCGATCTATTCCAACCCCGGCATGTTCGTGGTGCGGGCGGACAGTCCGTACAAGACCATTCGCGATCTCGTCGGCCAGCCCGTCGCGTTCGGCGCCAAAGGCTCGGGCCTGCCGATCCTGGCGCGCTACGTGCTCGATGGCCTCGGCCTGAAGCAGGACGAGGATTTCAAGGCGATCTATCTCGACCGCGCCGGCGATGGCCCCGCGATGGTCGAGGATGGCCGCGTCGCCGCGTTGTGGGGTGCCGGCATCGGCTGGCCCGGCTTTGCCGCGGTGGCATCGAGTGCGTCAGGCGCGCGCTTCATTGCGCCGACCGCTGAGGAGATCACGCGCATTCGCGCCAAGCATGCGTTCCTGGAGCCGCTCACCGTGCCGGCCGGCTCCTATCCGAAGCAGGCCGAGCCGATCGCCTCGCTCGGCTCGTGGAGTTTCGTCCTCACGCGCGAAGACCTGCCCGATGACGTCGCCTATCGTCTCGCGAAGACGCTGCACGGCGCCGAGGCGACGTTCTGCAAGCAGCTCGCGCAGGCCTGCGAGACCACGGCGTCGAACACGGTCGCGGCAGCGCCGAAGCCGGAGCTGATCCATCCGGGCGTGAAAAAATACTTCCGCGAAATCGGTGTCATGAAATAGGACGCGACTGCATCGACAATCGTCGTGGCCGGGACAAGCCCGGCCATGACGACGACCTCTCGCTACAGCATCACTTCTTCACCAGCGGACACGCCGGGTCCGGTGGGCCAAACGCCTTCTCGCCCGAGATGGTCGTGAGGATCTTGTAATAGTCCCACGGATATTTGCTCTCCTCCGGCGTCTTCACCTGCACCAGCCAGAGATCGTGCACCATCAGATTGTCCTCGCGCAGTTTGCCGTTGCGGGCGAAGAAATCCTCGATCGGCTTTTCCCGCATCTCCGCCGCGACCTTGAGCGGATCGTCGGTGCCGGTCTCCTTGATGGCGTTGAGGTAGTGCATCACGCTCGAATACACGCCGGCCTGCCACATCGACGGCATCTTGTTCATCTTGGCGAAATAGCGCTTCGACCATTCGCGGGTCTTGTCGTCCATGTCCCAGTAGAACGACGTCGTCAGCAACAGCCCTTGGGCGGCCTGCAGGCCGAGGCCGTGGATGTCGGTGATCAGCGCGAGCAGCGCCGCCATCTGCTGGCCGCCCTTGAACACGCCGAACTCCGAGCCGGTCTTGATCTCGTTCATGTTGTTCGGGGGACCAGCGGCAATGCCGATGATCTTGGCCTTGGAGGCCTGCGCCTGCAGCACGAAGGAGGAGAGGTCGGGGGTTGCCAGCGGCGGCCGCACCGAGCCCAGCACCTTGCCGCCATTGGCGGTGACGACGCTGGAGGCGTCGCGCTCCAGCGAATGGCCGAAGGCGTAGTCGTCGGTGATGAAGAACCAGCTGTCGCCGCCGCGCTTGACCACCGCATCAGCAGTGCCGACCGCGAGTGCGCGGGTGTCGAACACCCACTGGATCGCGTATGGCGAGCAGAACTTGCCGTGGAAATCCGCCGTGCCGGTGGAGTGAGTGATGAACAGCCGCTTCTTCTCGTTGGCGACGTTCTGCACCGCGAGCCCGACCGCGGAAACCGGCACGTCGACGATCAGGTCGACCTGATCAACGTCATACCAGCGCCGCGCGATGCCGCCGCCGATATCGGCCTTGAGCTGGTGGTCGCCGATCACGATGCTGATCGGCTTGCCGAGCACCTTGCCGCCGAAATCGTCGATCGCCATCTGCGCCGCCGTCACCGAACCCTGGCCGGTCGGCGCGGAGGCGGCGCCGTTCATGTCGGTGAGCACGCCGATCTTGACGATGTCGTCGGAAACCTGCGCCGACGCCGTACCCGGCAGCAGCGCCGCCGCCAGGAACGTCGCTGCAAAGCCGGCCGCGACCGGCAGTCCAAATCTCGTTGGATTCACGCTTGTCCTCCCCTGATCCGGCTCGTTGGCCGGTGTTGCCCGGGTATGGCCCGGCTGAATTGGTTTCTTTTGCAACTATTTGGGGGCGGGCGTCAACGTCAGGCCGCGAAGCGGATCTGCCCCGCCGGCGAGGGATCGTAGCCGGTCAGTTCCTCGGCGCGCTGCCGCAGCCGCCTTTCGCTGAGGAACCGGATCAGGGCCTGCATCGGCGGGCGGAAATAGCTGCGCTGCCGCATTGCGAGATCAAAATTCTCCCAGACCAGCGGCACGAAATCGAGCCCGGCCGAGCGCGCCGCCGCACGCGTCGCGATTCCGCAATCGGCCTGTCCGGCGCGGACGATCTCGGCGAGATCCGGCCCGGTGAGGGCCGGCGTCTCGACCCGGCGCAGATCGCGGGTCGAGGTGCCGGCGCGCTTCAACAGCACGTCGAGCAGCATCTGCGCGCCTGTGCCCTGTTGTCGCATCGCCATCCTGACACCGAGCGCAAGCACGTCGGAGAGGCCGCGCAGCCGTTTCGGATTGCCCGGCGGCAGCACGAGACCTTGCTCGCGGCGCACGAATGCGACCAGCACCGCATCATGCAGGTCGGGCGCGTCACGCAGCGCCGTCGCACTGGCGTCGGAGGCAAGATTGCCGTCGGCCTCCAGGCCGTGGAAGTGCACCGCCACCGCCATCACCTCGTCGCGCTGCAAGCGCTCGAGCCCGCGCGCGGTGCCCTCGCTCATCGATCCCAAGCCCGAGCCGGATTCACGCAGGCTCCAGTCCAAAAGCTCGTCCTGACTGCCGCCCACGACCGGCGGCGGCTCCGCAGTCAGCATGCCGGCCGGACGCGCCAGCCCCGACAGGACCCAGAGGTCGAGCTCGTGCCGCGGGAAGAGCCACTTCCCGGTCACCTTGGTGCAGGGAATCGCGCCGGTGGTGACGAGTTCGTAGAGCTTGCGTTCGCCGAGCCGAAGGTATTCGGCGGCTTCGCTGGTCGTCAGGAATTCCATCCTGCATTCCTATGCAAATTCTTGCTTCTTTTTGGCGTTCGACGCAGGTGGAATTCTGCATTTCAATTTACGTCCGCCGGGACCATGCCCGATCATCTCGCTGCTTTGCAACACATCCTCACGCGCGATTTCTGCTTTGGTGAACGATCCTGAAGCACCCGCGTGGCGCGGGCCTTGTGGCCGTCGCGCTCGCAATTGCAATGGGCGCACCGCGCGAGCCGCATTGCCGAAATGTCCCGAGTGGGGAGCGCAACGCGCAAACGCGTCACGAGTGTGGCGCAATCGATCATCATCATGATTGCGTCATAGCCAATGGGAACCCGATCATGGTCGTCCGCCGCCTGTCCGTTGCACTCGCGCTTCTCTGCGGCCTCGCCGCGGGCGTGGCGGCGTCATTCGCGGAGGACCGCGCGATCGTGCTGGCCTCGACCACGGCGACACAGGAGTCCGGCCTGCTCGATCATCTGCTGCCGATCTTCCGCGAGAAGACCGGCATCGAGGTGACGGTGATCGCGCGGCGTGCCGATGAAGTGCTCGACGGCGCGCGCAGGGGCGAGGTCGACGTCGTGCTGATGCACGCACGGCCGCAGGAGGAGAAGTTCGTCGCCGACGGTTTTGGCGTGAAGCGTTTTGACGTGATGTACAACGATTATGTGCTGATCGGACCAAAGAGCGATCCCGCCGCCGTGAAAGGCAAGGACATCGCCACCGCGCTGAAGGCGATCGAGGCCAAGGGCGCGCCGTTCGTGACGCGCGGCGATCGCTCGGGCACCCATGGCGCGGAGCTCGCGCTCTGGATCGTCGCCGGCATCGATATCGCCGCTGCCAAGGGTGCATGGTATCGCGAAGTCAAGCAAGGGATGGACGCAGCCCTCGACGCGGCGCGCACGGCGAACGCCTATGTGCTGTCCGACCGCGGCAGCTGGATCGCCTTCAAGGATCGCGGCGATCTCGACATCGTCGTCGAAGGCGACAAGCGGCTGCTCAATCAGTACGGCGCGATGCTGGTGAACCCGGAAAAGTTTCCGAACGTGAAGAAGGAGCTGGGGCAGACCTTCATCGACTGGCTGATTTCGCCGGAGGGGCAGGCGGCGATCGCCGGCTACAAGGTCGACGGACAGCAGCTGTTCTTCCCCAATGCGGCCAAGTCCGGGGGCTGACCTTCGCATCGGCAGCGGTTGCCAAACCGGGCGATGCATGGTCCATCATGGCGCATGACCCAGCGCCTGCCGCCCTCGCTGACGCCGCTCGACACTGCGCTCGCCGCGTTGCTGCGAGGCGTTGATCCGATCGCGACGATCGAGTTGCCCCTGGCGGAGGCCGCCGGC
This sequence comes from Bradyrhizobium barranii subsp. apii, assembly GCF_011516635.5. Classification (GTDB taxonomy): domain Bacteria; phylum Pseudomonadota; class Alphaproteobacteria; order Rhizobiales; family Xanthobacteraceae; genus Bradyrhizobium; species Bradyrhizobium barranii. The sequence continues at coordinate 1,731,782 of NZ_CP096255.1, forward strand.
TGCATCGCGGCAGGGACGCCGCTGCTTGCGGCCTGTCCGTCGTGCGACATCGCCGCTGCGGATGGCTGGGCGCTCTGCGCCAACGATATTGTCGGCGCGTCCGCCTATTCGCCGCTGCCTCTGACGACGGCGCCCGTTTGGGTCGATGCCGGCGACGCGATGCCGCCGGGATGTGATTGTGTGCTCGATGCCGACGCAGTCGAGGTGTCGGGTCCACTCGCCCAGGTGCTGGCGGAGGGCGTGCCCGGACAGGGCGTCAGGCGCGGCGGAAGCGACATCGCCGGGCTGGCGCCTGCCGTGGCAGAAGGGCATTTGATCCATCCTGCCGCCTTGCTGCTCGCGCGCACCGCCGGTGTTGAAAAGCTGAGCGTACGGCGGCCGCGGCTGGGCATCGTCAACGTGCCGGGTGCGGCCGTGACGGCGCACATGATTGCCGAGATCGCGCGCGCGGCAGGGCTGCAGGTGCAAACGCGCGAAGCTGCCGCGCGAGATGCGGCATCGATCGCGGAAGCGCTCGGCGATCTCGCTTGCGATCTCGCTTGCGATCTCGCTTGCGATCTCACTTGCGATCTCGTCGTGACGATCGGCGGCAGCGGCGCCGGCCGCCGGGATGCCGCGGTCAGCGCGCTGGCCCGGCATGGTGACGTGCTCGCCCATGGCCTCGCGCTCCAGCCCGGACGCACCGCCGCGGTCGGGCGGCTCGGACCGGTTCCAATCGTCGCCTTGCCCGGCTCGCCCGATCATGCGCTTGCCGCCTGGCTCGCGCTGGTGCTGCCGCTCGTCGATCGCCTGTCGGCGCGGCAGTTACGCCGGCGCATGACCTTGCCGCTTGCGCGAAAAATCGCATCCAGTGTCGGCATCGCCGAAATCGCCCTGCTGGCCGAGGAACATCATGCGTGGCTCCCGCTTGCGGTGGGGGATTGGCCGCTTCAGGCCATTGCCCGGGCCGATGCATGGCTGCTCGTTCCCGCCAGCCACGAGGGATTTGCGGCAGGAACGCCGGTCGATGCCTATCTGATGCGGGAATGATATGGGTTTGGCATGACGATGATCCCGCAATCGCAAGACCGCAGCGCGCTCGAGCAGGAGCAGTTCCTCAAGATCCTCTTGCGCGAGGACGCGCTGGCGCGCTTTGAAGCTGCGTTGTTCCCGCGCGCGGTCCCGAGCGAGGCGCGCAAGCTTGCCGATGCGCTCGGCGCGGCGCTGGCCGCAGACATCACGGCGCCCCTCGACGTTCCGCCGTTCGACCGTTCCAACGTTGACGGCTTTGCCGTGCGCTCGGCCGATCTCGCCGCGGCCGGCGAAGGCGCGCCCGTTCGCCTTGCGCTGAACGGCGAGACCATTCACTGCGGCACCACGCCGAAGCTGCAGGTGGCGACGGGAACTGCAGCGCCGATCGCAACCGGCGGGCCGCTACCGCGCGGCGCCGACGCCGTCGTCATGGTGGAGCACACCCAGCCTGCCGGATCCGATGCGATCCACGTCCGGCGAGCCGCCTCGCCGGGACAGTTCGTGTCATACGCAGGCTCCGACATCGCGCGCGGCGAGGCGCTGCTGCGCGCCGGCACGATCATCGGCTCGCGCGAGATCGGCATGCTGGCGGCCTGCGGCATCGCCGAGGTGACCGTCGCGCGCAAGCCGCGTGTTGCCGTGATCTCCACCGGTGACGAATTGGTTCAGCCCGGCGAGGCGCTCGCGCCGGCTGCGATCTACGACACCAACGGCGCCATCGTCGCCGCCGCAATCGACGAGAATGGCGGCGAGGCGGTGTTCCTCGGCGCCATTCCCGACGATGAGGCAAAACTCGAAGCCGCCATGCGCCGCGCGCTGGCGGACGCCGACATGCTGGTGCTCTCGGGCGGCACCTCGAAGGGTGCGGGCGACGTGTCCCATCGCATCATCGGCCGGCTCGGCCAGCCCGGCATCATCGCGCATGGCGTTGCGCTCAAGCCCGGCAAGCCGCTGTGCCTTGCGGTGTGCGACGGCAAGCCGGTGGTGATCCTGCCGGGCTTTCCGACCTCGGCGATGTTCACCTTCCACGACATGATCGTGCCGGCGCTGCGCAAAATGGCCGGGCTGCCGCCGCGCTCCGATGCCAAGGTGAATGCAACCGTGCCGGTGCGCATCGCCTCCGAACTCGGCCGCACCGAGTTCGTCATGGTCTCGCTGGTCGGCGGCAAGGACGGCCTGATCGCCTATCCCTCCGGCAAGGGTTCCGGTGCGATCACGTCGTTCGCCCAGGCCGACGGTTTTCTACGCATCGACGCGCTCGCCGACCAGATGCCGGCAGGGACCGACGCCGAGGTGACGCTGTTCACGCCGCATGTGCGGGTGCCCGATCTCGTCATCGTCGGCAGCCATTGCACCGGCCTCGATCTCGTCACCGCACAGCTCGCGCATGCGGGGCTGACCGTGCGCTCGATCGCGGTCGGCAGCCTCGGCGGACTCGCGGCGGCGAAGCGCGGCGAATGCGATCTCGCGCCGATCCATCTGTTCGACGACAAGAGCGAGACCTACAACACGCCTTACCTCGTTGAGGGGCTTGAGCTCGTGCCGGGCTGGCGGCGGATGCAGGGCATCGTGTTCCGGAGTGGTGACAAGCGTTTTGAGGGGCTCGGTGCGAAGGAGGCCGTTGCCGCCGCGCTCGCGGACCCCGCCTGCATCATGGTCAACCGTAACCAGGGCGCCGGCACGCGCATCCTGATCGACCGCCTGCTCGGCGGTGCGCGCCCGGAAGGTTACTGGAACCAGCCGCGCTCGCACAATGCCGTGGCTGCGGCTGTCGCGCAGCACCGCGCCGACTGGGGCATGACCATTGCGCCGGTCGCCCATGCGGTCGGCCTCGGTTTCATTCCGTTCGCGGAAGAGCATTATGATTTCGCGCTGGTGACGGCGCGCAAGCAGCGGCCGGCGGTGCAGGCCTTTCTCGACGCACTCGGCTCGGATGAAGCGCGTACTGCGCTGGAGCGGGCGGGCTTCCGGCCTGCGTAGAGGCGACGACGCGGCGTTCAAGCCGCGCGACAGGGTGGGGGACGCGATGGCGAGGCCGCTTTCGGTTGCGATCGTCGGTGCCGGCATGGGCGGGCTTGCGACGGCTGCGGCGCTTCGGCGCGTCGGTATCGATGTGATGGTCTACGAGCAGGCCTCCCAGTTCGCCCGCATCGGCGCCGGCATCCAGATCGGCTGCAACGCGATGAAGGTGTTGCGCGAACTGGGGCTGGAGGCGCGGATGCGCGAGCACTCGTTCTATCCACGCTCCTGGAACAACCGCGACTGGAAGAGCGGCGACATCAAGTTCGACATGATCTTCGGCGAGAGCGCGGAAGAGAAGTTCGGCGCGCCCTATCTGCTGGCACATCGCGGCGATCTCCATGCGGCGCTGGCGAGCGTGGTGCCGAACGAATTTGTGAGGCTCAATCACAAGCTCGTCGGTCTCGACCAGACCGGCGATGGTGTCCGGCTGAGCTTTGCCGATGGCACGCGTGCCATGGCCGATGCCGTGGTCGGCGCAGACGGCGTCCATTCGACGGTCCGCGATATCCTGTTCGACGCCGCGCCGGCCAAATTCACCGGCCGCATCGCCTACCGCACCACCTATCCCGCCGCGCTGCTCGGCGGCGCAGGGATCGACGATTGCACCAAATGGTGGGGCGAGGACCGCCACATCGTGATCTATTACGTCAAGCCTGATCGCAGCGAGGTCTATCTCGTCACCAGCCAGCCCGAGCCGGACTTTCGCATCGAGTCCTGGTCGGCGAAGGGCGACGTGCGCGACCTGCGCGCATCATTCGAAGGTTTTCATCCGCAGGTCACTCGGGTGCTCGCCGCCTGTCCCGACGTGCACAAATGGGCGATCATGGACCGTGACGCGCTGGAGCACTGGGCCGACGGCAAGGTGACGCTGCTCGGCGATGCCTGCCATCCGATGACGCCCTACATGGCGCAAGGCGCGGCGATGCAATCGAGGACGCCGCCGTGCTGTCGCGCTGCCTCGACGGTGTCGGCCGCGACGGCGTCGCCAATGCGTTCCGCCGCTTCGAGGCGACCCGCAAGGTGCGCACGACGCGGGTGCAGGAGACCTCGCGCGCCAACATCTGGCTCAAGGAGCGCACCGATACGAGCTGGGTTTACGGTTACGACGCCTGGGAAGTGCCGCTGGCGGCTTGAACCGTCTGCTCGCGCTTGCGCCGACGCTTCTTGTCAGGAGGCCGCATCCAGCGCGGCCAGCCGTTCGGCTTCGGCGATGTCCTCGACCGTGTTGGCGTTGAAGAACGGATCGAGCGGCGCGGCCGGCCATGTCACCGTTGCGAGGGGATAGCGCGCGGTCCAGCGGTCGATCTTGCGGAGGTCTTCGACGACCAGCGCGTGACGCAGCTCGTCGCGCAACGCGACGCGCCACAGACCGATCACCGGATGTGACTGGTCGCCCGATGCGGCGACCGCGAGCTGGGCGTCCTCCCGCGTCCGCGCCTCGTGCAGGCGGGCGACGAGATCGCGCGGCAGGAACGGGCAGTCGCCTGCGGCGCTCAGCACCCATTCGATGTCAGGCCGGTTCGCCGCCGTCCAGTCGAGCGCGGCGAGAATGCCGGCGAGGGGCCCAGGAAAGCCGGGGACGTCATCGGCGACAACGGCCAGGCCGAATGCCGCGAAGCGTGCGGGATCGCCGTTCGCATTGAGGATCAATCCGCTGCATTGCGGCGTCAATCGCGCGATCACGCGCTCAAGGATGGTGCGGCCGCTGATGGTCCGCATCGGCTTGTCGCCGCCGCCCATGCGCCGTGCGAGGCCGCCTGCGAGCAGCACGCCCTGCGTTGCCGGAAAGTCAGTCGTCACCACCTTCACCCTTGCGTTTGTGCTTCGTCGATTCCTCCTCGACGTAAGCAAGGTTCTGGTCGTAGACGATCCGCTCTTCACCCGCGAGCGCGATGAAGCGCTTACCGCGCGTGCGGCCGACCAGCGTCAGTCCGACCTGGCGAGCGAGATCGACGCCCCAGGCGGTGAAGCCGGAGCGCGACACCAGGATAGGAATGCCCATCCGCACGGTCTTGATCACCATTTCCGAGGTGAGCCGTCCCGTGGTGTAGAGGATCTTGTCGGAGGCATCGACGCCGTGGCGGTACATCCAGCCCGCAATCTTGTCGACCGCGTTGTGACGGCCGACGTCCTCGGTGTAGCAGAGCGGCTCGCCCTCCTTGCACAGCACGCAGCCGTGGATCGCGCCGGCCTCGAGATAGAGTGAGGGCATGGTGTTGATGGTCTGCGTCATCTGGTAGAGCCAGGAGGTGCGCAGCTCTGCCTTCGGCAACGCGACGCTCTCGACCGCCTCCAGCAGGTCGCCGAACGCGGTGCCCTGCGCGCAGCCCGAGGTCTGGGTGCGCTTCTTCAGCTTGGCTTCGAAATTGGTGTGATGTGTGGTGCGCACCACCACCACCTGGAGGTCGTCGTCGTATTCGACCTCGGTGACCTCGTCATTATATTTCAGCATGTTCTGGTTGAGCAGATAGCCCAGCGCCAGATATTCCGGGTAGTCGCCGATCGTCATCATGGTGACGATCTCTTGCGAATTCAGGTAGAGCGTCAGCGGCCGTTCCATCGGCACCTTGATCTCGACCTTGGCGCCGGTCTGGTCGGTGCCGGTCACGCGCTCCGTCAGGCGCGGGTCGTCAGGGTTCGGAACGATCAGGGGCACCGGGGCTTTGTCGATCTTCATCATGGCCGCGACGTTAGCATGACATTCGGGTCAAGCCGATATAAGCATGCCGTGGAGACAACGAAATGCCTCCGTTCGTCATTGCGAGCGAAGCGAAGCAATCCAGAACTATATCCGCGGTGGCAGTCTGGATTGCTTCGCTGCGCTCGCAATGACGGGGAGAGGCCAGGGGTTCCATCGGCTGACGAGCCGTTGGCGGAGATCGAACGGACATGAAAGTCATCGGCCTTGCGGGCTGGAGCGGTGCGGGCAAGACCACGCTGTTGACGCGGCTGATCCCGCATTTCAACGCGCAAGGCCTGCGCGTCTCCGTCATCAAGCATGCCCATCACCAGTTCGACGTCGACGTGCCCGGCAAGGATTCCTGGCGCCACCGCGAGGCCGGCGCGGCCGAGGTGCTGGTTGCGTCGTCGAACCGCTGGGCCCTGATGCATGAGTTGCGCGGCGCCGAGGAACCGCGGCTGCCGGAGCTCCTGAGCAAGCTATCAGCCGTCGATCTCGTCGTGGTCGAGGGCTTCAAGCGCGAGCCGCACCGCAAGATCGAGGTGCATCGCGCCGGTAACGGCAAGCCGCTGCTGTTTCCCGATGATCCCGGGATTGTCGGGATCGCGACCGACATCGCCATTGAAACCCGCCTGCCGACCGTCCATCTCGATGATATCGAGGCCGCCGCGGCATTGCTGCTGCGTGCGGCGATGCCGGTCGAGGAAGCGGTGGCAAAAAGCGCCGCGATACGCTGACGAGGCACCATGGCGCAACTGTCGGACGATTGCTTTGCCTTCGGCGGACCGATGATGTCGGTCGACGAGGCCGTTGGTCTGATCACCACGCGCGTCAATGCGATCGCCGATATCGAGACCGTGGCACTCGTTGACGCCGATGGGCGCGTGCTCGCGCGCGATATCGCGGCGCCTCTGCCGCTGCCGCCCTTCACGAACTCCGCCGTCGACGGTTACGCCGTGCGCAACGCCGACCTTCCGGAAAACGCGGAACGGGCATTCCCGCTCGACGGCCGCATCCAGGCCGGCGGTCTTGCGCAGGCGCCGATCAAGGCCGGCCACACTGCGCGCATCTTCACGGGCGCGCCGATGCCGCCTGACGCCGAGACCGTCTTCATGCAGGAAGACGTCCGCCTCGATGAGGCCGGCAGAATCGTGCTGCCGCCGGGGCTGAAGCCCGGCGCCAATGTCCGCCCGGCGGGTGAGGACATTCCGCAAGGGCACGTCGCGCTGCGGGCCGGCCAGCGGCTGTGGCCGCAGCATGTCGCGCTTGCTGCAGCATTCGGCCTTGTCAGGCTCGACGTCGTCAGGCGCATCCGCGTCGCCGTGTTCTCGACCGGTGACGAGCTGGCTTCGCCCGGCGAGCCGCGCGCGGCCTCACAGCTGTTCGATTCCAACCGCTTCATGCTGATGGCGATGCTGCGCCGGCTCGGCTGCGAGGTCTCCGACCTCGGAATCTTGCGCGACGAACGCAATGCGCTCGCGGATGGATTGAAGCAGGTTGCAGGCAGCCACGATCTGATCCTCACCACCGGCGGCGTCTCGACCGGCGAGGAGGACCACGTCAAGGTGGCTGTCGAGAGCATCGGCTCGCTGGTGCTGTGGCGGATGGCGATCAAGCCCGGCCGTCCCGTGGCGATGGGCATCATCGGCGGCACGCCGCTGATCGGCCTGCCCGGCAATCCCGTCGCCAGTTTTGTCACCTTCGTCCATGTGGTGCGGCCGACGGTGCTGGCGCTTGCGGGCAGTCTGCCGGAGCCGCTGTTGCCGATCCCGGTGCGTGCCGCGTTCACCTACAAGAAGAAAATCGGCCGCCGCGAATATGTTCGCAGCTCGTTGCGGCGCGGAGAGGACGGCGCGTTGGAAGCGGTCAAGTTTCCGCGCGAAGGCGCAGGCCTGTTGTCGTCGCTGGTCGAGACCGATGGCCTCATCGAACTCGGCGACGACATCACGCGTGTCGAGCCGGGCCAGAGCGTGGGTTTCTTGTCCTATGCGGATTTGCTCTGAGCCTCGCGTTGACGCCATCGTCTCACCCCGCCATGTTGCGCCCATGACCAGAACCACGCTCGATCTCACCGGGCTGAAATGCCCACTACCTGCGCTGAAGACGCGCAAGGCGCTCAAACCGTTACAGCCGGGCGATCAGCTCGAAGTGCACTGCACCGACCCCTTGTCGGTGATTGACATTCCGAACCTGATCCGCGAGACGGGCGACACGGTGGAGATCACCGAGCGCAACGAGGCGCGCATCGTGTTCTTGATAGAAAAGATCAATGGATCGATAGAGAAAACCAATGGTGCGCTGCGTTCGTAGTGCACGGTCACTCTGCTGATACCTACCTTTTGTCTATCGACATCAATCGTGGCTTCTGCCCCAATTGACAACCTCCGTGCAGGCGCGGAGGTTGAGTCTTGTCTGCGATACGCGGATGAACGGGCCAAGCTCACGAAGCCTGCACGGTGTATCGGCATAGAGCCCCGCTCGAGGGGTTAACGACTCGGATGCGCGTGACGATCCTGGCGCGCGTCAATGATGGTGCGGGGCAGCAGGGACCGTGGCTGCGCCGCAAGGGCTGAGGACCAGGATTGCAGCGGCAGGCTTGCTCAGAAGGGCAACTGCAGGGGAGGACTACATGGCAACAATCGAGAGCGCTGGAACACTTTCGGGTGCCGGCGCAGGTTTTCTGGATCGCGAGCGAACCATCGCGACCGCCGGCTTCAATCGCTGGCTGGTGCCGCCGGCTGCGCTGTGCATCCATCTCTGCATCGGCATGGCCTACGGCTTCTCGGTGTTCTGGCTGCCGCTGTCGCGCGCGATCGGGGTGACCGCGCCGAAGGCGTGCGCAGACATGTCGCTGTTTCAGGAACTGTTCACGACCAGCTGCGACTGGAAGGTCGCCAGCATGGGGTGGATGTACACGCTGTTCTTCGTGTTGCTCGGTATCGCGGCCGCGGTTTGGGGCGGCTGGCTGGAGCGCGTCGGCCCGCGCAAGGCCGGCTTCGTCTCGGCGCTGTGCTGGTGCGGCGGTCTCTTCCTCGGTGCGATCGGAGTCTACACCCATCAGCTCTGGCTGTTGTGGCTGGGCTCGGGCGTGATCGGCGGTATCGGTCTCGGCCTTGGCTATATCTCGCCGGTGTCGACGCTGGTGAAGTGGTTTCCGGACCGCCGCGGCATGGCGACCGGCATGGCCATCATGGGCTTCGGCGGCGGCGCCATGATCGGCGCGCCGCTGGCGAACCTGTTGATGAACTACTTCAAGACCCCGACCTCGGTCGGCGTCTGGGAGACCTTCGTCGCGATGGGCGTCATCTACTTCGTGTTCATGATGATCGGCGCGTTCCGCTATCGCTTGCCGCCGCCCGGCTGGCAGCCGGAGGGCTGGACCCCGCCGTCCAAGGCCAACGCGATGATCTCGAAGAGCAACGTCCATCTCAACGACGCGCACAAGACGCCGCAGTTCTGGCTGATCTGGTGGGTGCTGTGCCTGAACGTGTCGGCCGGCATCGGCGTGATCGGCATGGCCTCGCCGATGCTCCAGGAGATCTTCGCCGGCAAGCTGATCGGCCTGCCTGAAGTCGGCTTCAACGCGCTCGACGCCGGGCAGAAGGCGCAGATCGCTGCCATCGCCGCGGGCTTCGCCGGATTGTTGTCGCTGTTCAACATCGGCGGCCGCTTCTTCTGGGCATCGCTGTCGGACAAGATAGGGCGCAAGAACACCTACTACACGTTCTTCATCCTCGGCATCGTGCTCTACGCGCTGGCGCCGACGTTTGCGGCGATGGGCTCGAAGCTCCTGTTCGTGCTCGGCTTCGGCATCATCCTGTCGATGTATGGCGGCGGGTTCGCCACCGTGCCGGCCTACCTTGCCGACATGTTCGGGACCCAGTTCGTCGGCGCCATCCACGGCCGGCTGCTGACGGCGTGGTCCACCGCGGGCATCATCGGTCCCGTCGTGGTGAACTACATCCGCGAGTTCCAGCTCGCGGCGGGCGTGCCGCGCGATCAGCTCTACAACACGACCATGTACATCCTGTGCGCGATGCTGATCGCGGGCCTGATCTGCAACTACCTGATCAAGCCGGTCGATTCGAAGTGGCACATGAAGGACGCCGACGTCGCCAAGCTGCAAGCGGCGAGCGCCAGCGCCGCTGCCGCGGGGCCGCACGGCTCCTACGGCATCGGATTTGGCGGGCTTGACGTCAAGGCGGCGCTGTTCTGGGCCTTCGTCGGCGTGCCCCTGCTTTGGGGTGTCTGGAAGACGCTGGAGAGCGCGGTCAAGATCTTCTGATCGCCGTCGAGACTGCCGCGGGATGCTGATCATCGGCGTCCCGCGGCGTTCGCCTTTTAGACATCATCGAGAGTCGGACTTAATCAAGAGTGGGACTTAGGGGGATTGAAATGCTTCGCACCCGAATTTGCCTTGTGGCCGTGTTACTTGTCGCCGGCCTTCATGCCGCATCCGCGCAGACGACGCCGCCGGCGGCGCCTGCCGCAACGACTGAAGCCAAGCCGGGCAAGATCAAGCTCACCATGCAGAAGCTGAAGGACATGAAGGCGAAGTGGGCGGCCAACAAGCCGAAGCTCAAGGCCTGCCGCGCCGACGTGAAGTCCAAGGGCCTCGCAGGCGACGACCGCTGGTTCTACATCGAAGAGTGCATGAGCAAGACGTGAGGTCGCGCCACAAATCGGATCGATGAAGGGGCATGGAGCCGGACGGCTGCATGCCCCTTAAATGCTTATCGGAACGCATGAATTCTCTTGGCATCTGGTATGCCAAAGGCTAGGGTTGGACTCATTCTAAAGAAGAGATACGAGACGCATTGATGAGTCACGACGTGCACGAGGTCCGCTCGTTCGAACATCCGGGCGAGGGACGGAAGCGAGCCAAGGCCACGCCCAAGGGGCGGCAGGTCGATCCCACCGCCGCGCACGAGATCGAGCAGCTGCTCGGCGACAGGCCGCGGCGGCGCGACCTCCTGATCGAATATCTGCACCTGATCCAGGACAAATATCACCAGATCTCGGCCGCTCATCTCGCCGCGCTTGCCGACGAGATGAAGCTTGCCTTCGCCGAGGTGTTCGAGACCGCGACCTTCTACGCGCATTTCGACATCGTGAAGGAAGGCGAGCCTGATATCGCGCCGCTGACGATCCGCGTTTGTGATTCTCTCACTTGCGCGATGCTGGGCGGCGAGAAGCTGCTCGCCGATCTGCAGAGCACATCGGGTCCGGGCATCCGCGTCGTGCGCGCGCCCTGCGTCGGCCGCTGCGATACGGCGCCGGCGGCTGAGGTCGGCCACAACTTCGTCGATCACGCGACCGTGGCCAATGTGATGGCCGCGGCGAAGGCCGGCGACACCCATGCGCATCTGCCTGAGTATGTTGACTACGACGCCTATGTCGCCGGCGGCGGCTACAAGCTGCTCAATCGCGTGCGCTCGGGTGAATTGCCGAAGGACGATCTGCTGAAGGCACTCGACGAAGCCTCGCTGCGCGGCCTCGGCGGCGCCGGCTTCCCCACGGGACGGAAATGGCGCGCGGTGCTGGGCGAACCCGGCCCGCGGCTGATGGCGATCAATGGCGACGAGGGCGAGCCTGGCACGTTCAAGGACCGCGTCTATCTCGAAAGCGATCCGCATCGCTTCATCGAAGGCATGCTGCTCGGCGCGCATGTCGTGCAGGCCTCCGACGTCTACATCTATCTGCGCGACGAATATCCGGCATCGCGCGAGATCCTCGAGCGCGAGATCGCAAAACTTCCGCCGGGCGGTCCGACGCTGCACATGCGCCGTGGCGCCGGCGCCTATATCTGCGGCGAGGAATCCTCGCTGCTCGAAAGCATCGAGGGCAAGCGCGGGCTGCCCCGGCACAAGCCGCCTTATCCGTTCCAGGTCGGCCTGTTCGGCCTGCCGACGTTGATCAACAACATCGAGACGCTATGGTGGGTGCGCGACATCGTCGAGAAGGGCGCGGACTGGTGGAAGGGCAATGGCCGCCATGAGCGTCACGGCCTGCGCAGCTTCTCGGTCTCGGGCCGCGTCAAGAACCCCGGCATGAAGCTGGCACCCGCCGGCATCACCGTGCGCGAATTGATCGACGAATATTGCGGCGGCATGGCCGACGGGCACCAGTTCTACGCGTACCTGCCGGGCGGCGCGTCGGGCGGCATCCTGCCGGCGTCCATGGACGACATCCCGCTCGATTTCGGCACGCTGGAGAAATACGGCTGCTTCATCGGCTCGGCCGCGATCGTGATCCTGTCGCAAAAGGACAGCGTGCGCGCGGCCGCGCTGAATCTGATGAAGTTCTTCGAGGACGAGAGCTGCGGCCAGTGCACGCCGTGCCGTGTCGGAACCCAGAAAGCGGCGCAGCTGATGCAGAAGCCGGTCTGGAACCGCGCACTTCTGGAAGAATTGAGCCAGGCGATGCGCGATGCCTCGATCTGCGGGCTCGGACAGGCGGCATCGAATCCGCTGTCTACCGTGATCAAATATTTCCCTGACGAGTTCAAGGAAGCGGCCGAATGACCAAAATTACGTTCGAGCTCGACGGCAAGCAGGTCGAGGCCAAACCCGGCGAGACGATCTGGCAAGTTGCAAAACGCCAGGGCCGCGAGATTCCGCATCTGTGCTATTCGCCGGCGCCCGACTACCGCCCCGACGGCAATTGCCGCGCCTGCATGGTCGAGATCGAGGGCGAGCGCGTGCTCGCCGCGTCCTGCAAGCGCACCCCGTCGGTCGGCATGAAGGTGAAGACCGAGTCCGCGCGTGCGGTGTCGGCGCAGAAGATGGTGATGGAGCTGCTCGTCGCCGACCAGCCGGCGCGCGAGACCTCGCACGATCCGGATTCGAAGTTCTGGCACTGGGCCGAGACCACAGGCGTCACCGAGAGCCGCTTCCCCGCGGCCGAGCGCTGGGCGACCGACGCCAGCCATCCGGCGATGCGCGTCAATCTTGACGCCTGCATCCAGTGCGGCCTCTGCGTGCGTGCCTGCCGCGAGGTCCAGGTCAACGACGTCATCGGCATGGCGTATCGCAGCCATGGCTCGAAGATCGTGTTCGACTTCGACGATCCCATGGGCGAGTCCACCTGTGTCGCCTGCGGCGAGTGCGTGCAGGCCTGCCCGACCGGCGCGCTGATGCCGGCCGTCATGCTGGATGAGAAGCAGACCCGTGTCGTCTACGCCGACAAGAAGGTGGATTCGCTCTGCCCGTTCTGCGGCGTCGGCTGCCAGGTGACCTACGAGGTCAAGGACGAGAAGGTGATCTACGCCGAGGGTCGCGACGGCCCGGCCAATCACAACCGTCTCTGCGTCAAGGGCCGCTTCGGCTTCGACTATATCCACCATCCGCATCGTCTGACCAAGCCGCTGGTGCGGCTGCCGAATGCGAAGAAGGATTCCAACGACCAGGTCGACCCGGCCAATCCCTTCACGCATTTCCGCGAGGCGAGCTGGGAAGAAGCGCTCGACATCGCAGCCAAGGGCCTCGTCAAGATCCGCGACGGGAAGGGCGTGAAGGCGCTGGCCGGCTTCGGCTCGGCCAAGGGCTCGAACGAAGAGGCCTATCTGTTCCAGAAGCTGGTGCGCACCGGTTTTGGCTCGAACAATGTCGACCATTGTACGCGGCTCTGCCACGCCTCGTCGGTGGCGGCGCTGTTCGAAGGCCTCAGTTCGGGCGCGGTGTCGGCGCCGTTCTCGGCTGCGATGGATGCCGAAGTCATCATCGTGATCGGCGCCAATCCGACCGTGAACCATCCGGTCGCCGCGACCTTCATCAAGAACGCGGTCAAGCAGAATGGCGCCAAGCTGTTCGTGATGGATCCGCGCCGGCAGACGCTGTCGCGCCACGCGACCAAGCATCTGCAATTCAAGCCGGGCTCCGACGTCGCCATGCTGAATGCGATGATCAACACGATCATCACCGAAGGCCTGACCGACGACCAGTATATCGCCGGCTACACCGAGGGATTTGAGGACCTCAAGGAGAAGATCAAGGAATTCACGCCGGAGAAGATGGAGGCGATCTGCGGCATCCCGGCGCAAACGCTGCGTGAGGTCGCCCGGACATATGCGCGGGCAAAATCGTCGATCATCTTCTGGGGCATGGGCATCAGCCAGCACGTCCACGGCACCGACAATGCGCGCTGCCTGATCGCGCTCGCGCTGATCACCGGCCAGGTCGGCCGTCCCGGCACAGGTCTGCATCCGCTGCGCGGCCAGAACAACGTGCAGGGCGCCTCCGACGCCGGCCTGATCCCGATGTTCCTGCCGGACTATCAGCCGGTCAGCCGCGACGATCTGCGCGGCAATTTCGAAAAACTGTGGCACCAGGATCTCGATCCCGTCCGCGGCCTGACCGTGGTCGAGATCATGAACGCGATCCATGCCGGCGAAATCACGGGCATGTATATCGAGGGCGAGAATCCCGCGATGTCCGATCCCGATCTCCAGCATGCGCGCCAGGCGCTCGCCATGCTCGATCATCTCGTCGTGCAGGATCTCTTCGTCACCGAGACCGCGTTCCATGCCGACGTCATCCTGCCGGCCTCGGCCTTTGCGGAAAAGGACGGCTCCTTCACCAACACCGATCGCCGCGTGCAGCTCGCGCGCCAGGTGATCAAGCCGCCCGGCGATGCGCGGCAGGATCTCTGGATCATCCAGGAGATCGGCAAGCGCATGGGCCTGCCCTGGAATTATTCCGGCCCCGGCGACGTCTACACCGAGATGGCGGAGTTGATGCCCTCGCTCAAGAACATCAGCTGGGAGCGGCTGGTGCGCGAAGGTGCTGTCACCTATCCGGCCGATGATCCGAACAAACCCGGCAACGAGATCATCTTCACCACGGGCTTTCCGACTGCGAGCGGCCGCGGCAAGATCGTGCCGGCCAAGGTCATCCCGCCGGATGAGCTGCCCGACGCCGAATATCCGATGGTGCTCTCGACCGGCCGCGTGCTCGAGCATTGGCACACAGGCTCGATGACCCGCCGCGCGCAGGTGCTCGACCAGATCGAGCCGGAAGCGGTCGCGTTCATGTCGCCGAAGGACATGCACCGGAAGAAGCTCGCGCCTGGCGATTTCATCCGGCTGGAGACCCGCCGCGGTGCGGTCGAGGTCAAGGTCCGCTCCGATCGCGATGTGCCGGAGAACATGGTGTTCATGCCGTTCTGCTACGCGGAGGCGGCGGCCAACTTGTTGACCAACCCAGCGCTTGATCCCTTCGGCAAGATCCCGGAGTTCAAGTTCTGCGCGGCCAGGGCCGAGCGTGCGGAGGTGCGGGACGCGGCGGAGTAATACTCCGCCGTCGTTGGGCGGCGTAGCACCGTCAACGCCCACTGTCGTCCCGGCGAACGCCGGGACCCATACCGCGTGATCTCGCGATTGCGGACGGTCGCAGCCCCTAACGACTAGGCTTCGCCAAACTCCTTCCTGTGGTTATGGGTCCCGGCGTTCGCCGGGACGACACTGAAGGTGTGGCGCGTATAGACATCCTCCTTGCCATGGCTTCGCTCCTCGCAATGACGGTGGTAAACATCGTGCATGTCCAAAGTCACCCCAGCCACGCGCGCGCTTGCAGCCGCCGACGTTGCCTTCACCGTGCACACCTACGACTACGATCCCGACGCCGAGAGCATCGGCCTGCAGGCCGCCGCTGCGCTTGGTGAGGACCCCGCGCGCGTGCTGAAGACGCTGATGGCGATGGTGGACGGTAAGCCGATCTGCGTCGTCGTCCCGTCCGACCAGGAAGTCTCCATGAAAAAGCTCGCCGCTGCCGCGAGCGGCAAGTCGGCGCAGATGATGAAGCCGCCGGAGGCCGAGCGCGTCACCGGCTACAAGGTCGGTGGCATCAGCCCGTTCGGGCAGCGCAAACTGGTGCGTACCGTGATCGAGCAGAGCGCGCTCGCCCATGATCAGGTCTATCTCAACGGCGGCCAGCGCGGCTTGCAGGTTCGGCTGAAGCCGGGCGACGTGCGGGATGTCCTGAAAGCGGTCGTCGCGGATGTGGTCGCGTGAGCGCCGCGCGCTACTGCTTCTGCAGCAACTTGAGCCGGCAGCGCAATGCCTCGCGGATATGCGCCCGCGCAAGCTGCTCGGCCTTGTCGCCGTCGCGCGCGGCGATGGCGTCGATGATCGCCTGGTGCTCGCCGTGACTGGTCGAGGGACGGCCCGTCACCATGAAGGTGGTCGGGCCCAGCAGCGCGATCCAGTCCTGCAATTCGCGCGAGGCGTTGTCGAGATAGCGGTTGCGCGCGGCGCGGCAGATGGCTTCGTGGAAGGCGCGGTTGAGCCGCGCCATCTCGGCAGCGTCTGACGCCGACGCCTCGACAAAGGCCTGCTCGATATCCCTGAGCGCGTGGACTTCGGGCGCTGAGGCGTGCTCGGCGGCCAGGCGCGCTGCAGCACCTTCCATGATCTCGCGCATGGCGTAGAGCTCGAGCACCTCGGAAATGTCGAGGTCGCGCACGATCAGCCCGCGGCCGCCGGCGGGCTCGACGAAGCCGCGGGCCGCGAGACGGCCAAGCGCCTCCCGGACCGGCGTGCGGCTGACCTTGAGCCGCTGCGCGACCTCTTCCTCGCGCAGCCGGTCGCCGGCACGGTAACTGCCGGCCTGGAGCGCCTCGCACAGCGAGCGGAACACGGCTTCGCCCAGTGCCACGCCGCCGCCGCGTGTGATCGATCCGCCTGACTTTGCCACGCGCTTGGCCATGTTTCCTCACGGCGCATCCTGCCCATGCAGAGATGGCACTTGCAGTGCCGATGTATATCTTTGTATACAAACGTACGCAACGGCTGCCCTAGGTCGATCGGGGTCCTCGGCGGCAGAATGTCTCTAACTTCGTCGCATCGGGCAGGCGGGATGAGCAGCAAATACGACGTGCTGGTGATCGGCGGCGGCAATGCGGCACTGTGCGCGGCGATCTCGGCGCGCCGCGGCGGTGCCTCGGTGCTCGTGCTGGAGGGCGCGCCAAAATTCTATCGCGGCGGCAACACCCGCCACACTCGCAACATGCGCTGCGCCCATGATGCGGCGACTGAGATCCTGACCGGTCCCTACACCGAAGAGGAATTCTGGCAAGATCTGCTGCTGGTGACGGGCGGCCAGACCGACGAGGACCTCGCGCGCCACATGATCCGGGAGTCCAAGGACATCCTGAACTGGATCGTGGAGCAGGGCGTGCGCTGGCAGCCCTCGCTCGGCGGCACGCTGAGCCTTGGCCGCACCAACTCCTTCTTTCTCGGCGGCGGCCGCGCGATGTTGAACGCGCTCTATCTCACCGCCGAGCGGCTCGGCGTCGACGTCGAATACGACGCCGAGGTCACCGACCTCGTGATCGAGGACGGCATGTTCCTCGCCGCGCGCCTCAAGCGGCCGATCAAGGGCGAGAGCGAGATTCGCGCGACGTCGCTGGTCGCCGCGGCCGGCGGGTTCGAGGCCAACATCGAATGGCTGAAGCAATATTGGGGCGAGGCCGCGGACAATTTCCTGATCCGCGGCACGCCCTATAATCGCGGATCGATCCTGAAGATGCTGCTCGACAAGGGCGTGCAGGAGGTCGGCGATCCCACCCAGTGCCATGCGGTCGCAATCGACGCCCGTGCGCCGAAATTCGACGGCGGCATCATCACCCGCCACGACTCCGTCGTGTTCGGCATCGTCGTCAACAAGCATGCCCAGCGATTCTACGACGAGGGTGAGGACATCTGGCCGAAGCGCTATGCGATCTGGGGCCGGCTGGTCGCGGCGCAGCCCGACCAGATCGCCTACATCATCTTCGATTCCACCGTCGTCACCAGCTTCATGCCGACGCTGTTCCCGCCGATCGCCGGGCAGACCGTCGCCGAGCTGGCCGGCAAGCTCGAGCTCGATCCGGCTGCGCTGGAGAGGACCGTCACCGAGTTCAACGCGGCCGTGCGGCCAGGCACCTTCGATCACACCATTCTGGACGACTGCGTGACTGAAGGCATCACGCCGCCGAAGACGCATTGGGCGCGCAAGATCGAGACGCCGCCTTATCTCGCCTATCCGGTGCGGCCCGGCATCACCTTCACCTATCTCGGCACGCGCGTGAACAAGGAAGCGCGGATGCTGATGGCTGACGGCAAGCCGTCCGCCAACATGTTCGCGGCCGGCGAGATCATGGCCGGCAACGTGCTCGGCAAAGGCTACGCGGCCGGCATGGGCATGACCATCGGCAGCGTGTTCGGGCGGATCGCAGGACGGGAAGCGGCGAAACATGCACGGAACTAGGATTCTTGACGAAGCCGACCGTCTGATGACGGTCTGCAATTCCTGCCGCTACTGCGAGGGTCTCTGCGCGGTGTTTCCCGCCATGGAGATGCGGCGCGCCTTCTCCGATGGAGATCTCAACTATCTCGCAAACCTCTGCCATTCCTGCGGCGCTTGCTACGTCGACTGCCAGTTTTCGCCGCCGCACGAGTTCAACGTCAACGTCCCGCAGACGCTTGCGGTCGCGCGTGCCGAATCCTACGCGGCCTATGCCTGGCCGCAGGCACTGGCCGGTGCCTTCGCCCGCAATGGGCTCGTCATCAGCGTCATCGCCGCGCTCAGCATGGCCGCCTTCATTCTCGGCTTTGCCGCCCTCAACGACCACAGCGTGTTGTTCGGTGTGCACACCGGGCCGGGCGCGTTCTACAAGCTGATGCCGCACAACGCGATGGCCGCATTGTTCAGCGCCGCCTTCCTCTACGCGATCCTCGCGCTGGTCATGAGCGTGCGTGCCTTCTGGCGCGACATCGGCACCCCCATTGGCGGTCGCGCCGACGGCGGCTCGATCTTCCAGGCGATCCGCGATGCCGGGGAATTGCGCTATCTCCACGGCGGCGGCGTCGGCTGCTACAACGAGGACGACAAGCCGACCGACCGGCGCAAGCTTTTCCACCACCTGACGTTCTACGGTTTTCTGCTGTGCTTCGCCGCGACGTCGGTGGCGACGCTCTATCACTACCTCTGGAGCCGGGAGGCGCCGTATCCGTGGTGGGATTTGCCCGTGGTGCTGGGCATACTCGGCGGCATCGGCCTCATCGTCGGTCCGATAGGCCTGTTCGTTGCGAAAACGCGGCGTGCACCGGAGCTGCTCGACGAGCAGCGCTACGGCATGGACGTCGGCTTCATCGCCATGCTGTTCCTGACCGGCTTCACCGGCATGGCGCTGCTTGTCCTGCGCGAGACCGCGGTCATGGGGCCGCTGTTGGCCCTGCATCTCGGCGCGGTGTTTGCGCTGTTCATCACCATGCCTTATGGCAAGTTCGTGCACGGCATCTATCGCTTCGCGGCGCTGGTGCGTTATGCGCAGGAGCGGCGCAGCGAAGCCGGCTCTTGAGAGGCATGCGCGGCTGACGTATCTCTTGGGCCCGTTCGCGCAGAGAGCGAATCGCTTTGGGAGCCCGCGCTCATGTACATGTTTCTGCCTTTTCTGCTGGCGCTCGCGGGCTGCGCGAGTGTCTGGCGTTCGCGCGCGGGACTAAGCTATGCGCTCTGGAGCGCAACAGTCGTGGTCACGGTCGCATGGTTCTTCCTCCACGCGACCGATCCGCTCAAATTCTCGTTCTGACGGTGTCGAGATGGGCACTGCAGAGATGAGCGAGCAACGGCCGGTCGGCGCGATCCTGAACATGCTTGGGCTGCTCGGGATCTCGTTGATCCTGACGGTGGCGTTCACCTATCAGCTTGCGCTCGGCGAGCTGCCCTGTCCGCTTTGCCTGTTGCAAAGGGCCGGGTTCATCGCGATCGGCATGGGGTTTTTGTTCAACCTCCGCCTCGGTGAGCGGCCGTCGCACTACGCGATGATTCTCGTTTCCAGCCTCGTCACCGGCTTCATCTCGATGCGGCAGGTGTCGCTACATCTTGCGCCCGGCGATCCCGGATATGGCTCGGCGCTGTTCGGGCTGCATTTCTACACCTGGGCGCTGATCGCGGCGATCGGGATCGTCTGTTATGTCGCGCTCGTCTTCATCCTGAAGGATGTGACCGGCAAGCGAGACGGGGACGCGCCTTTGAACGGCGCGGCATCGAACGCGGTGTTCGCGATCTTTGCGTTGCTGGTCGCCGCCAATCTCTTGTCCACCGTGCTGGAGTGCGGCGCGGGGCAGTGCGACGACAACCCGGTTCGCTATCTCCTGCTCAAGTGATCGGATTGAAGCGGCCGTCGTGCAGGAACGCGATCGTCTGCTCGATCGCGACGGCATTTCGTGGAAGTCCGGTGTGCGATGCCTTGACGACGATGTGGTCGGCCATGTCGGCCAGTTTCGCGCTTGCGACTGAAACCCGTCCGTCATTGGGCCGCGGCAGGACAAAGGCCGAGGCGATCGGCGCGATGGTGCGGCATCCCGCGATGACGCCGATCGCATAATCGGGAGGCGGCAGGGCGGCGAGCACAGGGGGCTGGGCTGTCGAAAGCTGCGAGCCGGCTGGACCGAAACAGCGCGGTAGAGCGAGAGGTCCTTCAAGAGATCGGCGACTTCGCTGCCGCCGTTGGGCGTGCCCAGCATCACGACGCGGCCGAGCCGCACCGGACGATATCTCGCGATGTAAACCCGGGCGAGCAGCCCGCCCATGGAATGGGCGACGAAGTGGATCGCGCCGTCGCATTGCTTTGCAAACGCGGCGACCGGCGCGTGGATGTCTTCCGCAAGCTCCTCGAGCGGCTTCTTGCGGCTGGGGTAGTCGAGATTGAGCGTGGCGAAGCCGTGACGCTGCAACGCTCGATCCACCTTCTTCAGCGTCCAGGAACCGACCCCGATGCCGTGAAGCAGGACCACGCCGTCGCACCGCGCACTAGCCGGTGCGACGGACGTGGGCTGGATCTCACGCAACCTCGCGCTCCGGCGAGGACGCCTGCTCGCGGGCCATCGTCGTTGCCGTGACATAGTCGGTCTTGCCGGTGCCGAGCAACGGCACCTTGTCGACCACCATGATCGCCGCGGGCACGGTCAGCTCGGACGCGCCGATCGCCTTGGCCTGCCCCTGCATCGCACTGCGCTCGGCGGTCTTCTCCGTCGTCAGCAGCACGATGCGCTCGCCCTTGCGCTGGTCGGGGATCGACACGGCAACCGAGGCGGCCTGCGGCCACAGCGCCGTCGCGATGCTCTCGACGGCCGACAGCGAGACCATTTCGCCCGCGATCTTGGCGAAGCGCTTGGCGCGGCCCTTGATGGTGATGAAGCCGGCCGGGTCGATCGCCACGATGTCGCCGGTGTCGTGCCAACCCTCGGCGAGCGGTTCGAGCACGCCAGGGTTTTCGGCCCTGAGGTAACCGAGCATCACGTTCGGTCCGCGCACCGACAGGCGTCCGCCTTCCTCGATGCCGGGGACCGGATCGAGGCGGCTTTCCATCAGCGGTGACAGGCGGCCGACGGTGCCGGGGCGGTTGGCCATCGGCGTGTTCATCGCCAGCACCGGCGCCGTCTCGGTGACGCCGTAGCCTTCCAGGATGCGGATGCCGTAGCGTTCCATGAACACCTGACGGGTGCGATCCTTCACCGCCTCCGCGCCGGCGATCACCAGGCGCAGCGTGCGGAAGTCGTAGGCGTGCGCCGAACGGGCGTAGCCGGTGAGGAAGGTGTCGGTGCCGAACAGGATCGTGGCGCCGGTCTGGTAGATCAGCTCCGGCACGATGCGGTAGTGCAGCGGCGAGGGGTACATGTAGATCGGAATGCCAGCGAGCAGCGGCATCATCATTCCGCCGGTCAGCCCGAACGAGTGGAACACCGGCAGCACGTTGAACACCTTGTCATTGGCGTTGGCATCGACCCGGGCCAGCGCCTGCGCCGCATTCGCAAGGATGTTGCGATGGGACAGCACCACGCCCTTGGGCGTGCCTTCCGAGCCCGAGGTGAACAGCACGACAGCCGGATCGTCGGCCTGGCGGGCGACGCGCGGCGCAGTGCCCGCGAGCAGCCCCTTGATCTCGTCGGCCTTACCGATCAAGGCGCGGACGTCCTCGAGATAGACGACGCGGGCCTCCGCGGAGATCGCGGCCATCAGCTTGTCGAGTTTGCCCTTCTCGATAAAGGCCTTCGAGGTCAGCACCGTCTTGACCTGTGCGGCCTTCATGGCGGCGAGGACGTTGACCGGTCCGGCCGAGAAGTTGAGCATGGCCGGGACCCGGCCGATGCTTTGCAGCGCCATGAAGACGACGGCGACGCCTGCGGAATTCGGCAGCAGCACGCCGACATTCTCGCCGGCCGTGGTGCCGGCTTCGAGCTTGCGGCTCAAGACCTGCGCGCCGAGGATCAGCTTGCGATAGGTCAGCTTGGTGCCGAGCGCGTCCTCGATGATGACCTTGCCGGTGTCACGATCGCGATAGGCGTGTCCGAGTGCTTCGAACAGCGTGTGATCGAGCATGGCGTTCTTGACCATCGCATCGATCATCACGTCCTGAAGTGCGGCGCCCGCGGCATTGCGGCGTGCCTTGCCCTTCAGCGTCGGATCGACCGGAAGCTTGACCGGCGGCAGGATCGTGACCGTCACCCGCGGGAACCACGAGCGCTTGATCTGGCTGCCGTTGAGATAGCTGAGATGCGAGCGCTGCGCGCCCTCGATGCGAATGGGCACGACCACCGCATCGGCCTTGTCCGCGATCATCGCGGTGCCGTCGTAGACCTTCATCAGCGAGCCGGAGACGGTGATGCGTCCCTCCGGGAAGATCACCACGGGCTCGCCGGCGGCGACGAGCTTGATCAGGTCGCGGGCGGCCAGCGGCTTGGTCGGGTCCATGGTGTAGTGCTTGACGACGCGCAGGAACGGCTTGGCCCACCAGGCCTTGGAGATGCCGGTATCGACCGCGAAGCTGGCGTCGATCGGCAGCACGGCGTGCAGCAGCGGGCCGTCGATCAGGCTGACATGGTTGGGCGCGATCAGCATGCGCGTGCCCGGAGGCGGCAGGTTCTCGAGCCCGCGAACCTCGGTGCGGAACAGCGCGCGGAACAGCAGCCCGCCGAAATCGCGGACGCCTTCCTTGCCCCACTTGGTCAGCACGAACCACACTGCGCCGAAGCTGGCGACGCCGAGGCCGAAGAAGATCCAGCCGACATGCAATCCGCCCGCCTGCAACAGCGCGACGAACAGCGAGCCTGCTACCATGAAGGCGGCTTGCAGCACGTTGCCGGCGGCGATGATGCGGGCGCGCTCGGACGGTGCCGACCAGGCTTGCACGGCAGCGAAGGAGGGAACGACGAACAGGCCGCCGCCGAACGCGAAGGCGACGAAGTCGATCAGCATGCGCAGCCCGGCGAACGAGGTCGCGAAGTCGGCCGCGGCGATGTCCTGCCCCTTGGTGGTCACGGCGATGGCCCAGGCGAGATCGAGACCGGCAAAGCCCATGATGATGGCGCCGATCGGCACCAGCGCGAGGTTCGGGCGGACGTGGCTCAGGCTGGCCGCGAACAGCGAGCCGATGGCGATGCCGATCGCGAAAGTCGCAAGACACAGTGTCACCACGCCTTCGGTGCCACCGACGACCTCCTTGACCAGCGCCGGCAGCAGCGACAGCACGATGGCGCCGACCAGCCAGAACCACGAGACGATCACGGTGCCGTCCCACAGCCGCTTGTCCGCGTAGAGCGTCTTCAACAGGCCGACCGTCGAGGTCCAGGGATTGGCGGTGACGGGCAGGTCGGGTGCCGACGGCGTGGTCTGCGGAATGCGGGAGGCGAAGGCCCAGGACAGCAAGGCCAGCACGACCACGACCGATGCAACCCAGCCCATATGCGCGGAGCCGGCCACGAACTGGCCGCCGGCGACGGTGCCGAGCAGGATGGCCATGAAAGTCGCGCCTTCGACTAGCGCGTTGCCGGTTGCGAGCTCTCCGAGTTCGAGCTGGTCCGGCAGCATGGCGTATTTCACGGGGCCGAACAGGGCGGCGATGGTGCCGAACAGCGCGAGCGCCGTGAACAGCAGCGGCACCGAGTGCAGGAAGAAGCCGGCGGCGGCAAAGGCCGCCGCAAAGATCTCCGCGAATTTGAGCCGCCGCGCGACGACGGATTTGACGTATTTGTCGGCGAGCTGGCCGCCGAGCCCCGACAGGATGAAATAGGGGAAGATGAAGACGGCGCCTGCGACCGTCACCAGCGCATCGCCGTGACCGGTTGCAGCACTGTAAAGCAGGATGATGACGAGTGCGTTCTTGAGCACGTTGTCATTGAGCGCCGAGAAAAATTGCGCCCAGAACAGCGGCGCGAAGCGGCGTGACGACATCAATTCCCTGATCATGACAAGTCCTGTTTTGGGAAGGCAGCCTGAGATTGTTACGTTGTCGGTGAGGCGTCACGACCGGAAGCTTACGGGACGAACGATGGCTGGATGACGACGGTCGCCGGCCTGCTCTGTCCCCTCGATCCTTCCGATCCTGTTGGTCTCCAAATGGTCTCGTTAGGTTCGCAATTATCTGGTCGCAGCCGTGGTTCGGACGGACCGGCCGCGCTTTTCCGGATACCGCGCGGAGCGATGAGGAAAAGTTGAACCGCATCGCCAAAGGCCGCGACATCGGCTGCGAATGTCGGGACATGGTAAGTCCTTCCTTGCAACCGGGTCTTGCATTCGAGCCGACCGGAACGTCCCGGGTGCGCCCGCCTCAGGTGAGATGAGCGAGGTGGCGAAAGGGCGAGAGGCGGCCGAGCCGGCTGAACCGGCGGCCCGCGTGACGGCTACGGGCGCGGCTCGCCCGCCACATCCGGAAGGTCGCGCGGCGCTCGGTGAGCACGCCGGCAATGTCGCAGGCATTTGCGATGCGATCGACCGGCGCCATCACGAACTTCAGGACGGCCCGGCCAAGGCCAGTCACGAGAGCTGCGGCGTCGTCGACGAAGGTGGAGGCGATATCAACAGCGAGGGTTTGCATTTTGCAGATCTCCGGGTTAATTTGAACAATGTTCACATGAGTAGTTTGAAAATGAACAATGTTCAAGAAGAATCGCCACGCGACCAGAAAAAAAATCGGCGGAGGCTCCAGATCCTGGAGATCGCCCGCGGCATTATTTCAGCTAAGGGACTGAGATCATTGAAAGTTCGTGACGTTGCGGAGGCCGCCAATTGCTCGGTGGGCAGCGTCTATAACGAATTCGGCGACTTCGACGGGGTGATCCTGACGGTCAATCGGGAGACGGTTCAGGCGCTCACGGTGCGGCTTGGCGAGGTCCCGGGGGAAGATCCCGTTCGCCAGCTCTACGGACTGGCCGCGACCTATTTCGAATTTTTCGCCGAGCACGCAAACCTGCTGCGCTCGTTGTTCGAGCATCGGATGGAGGACGACCGTCCTTATCCCGACGACATCCTTCAGATGGTGATGGACGCTTTCGCGCTGATGCATCCACCCCTGGTGCGGCTGCTACCGGATGCGGACGACGTACGGATCGCGCTGCTGTCGCGCACGCTGTTTTCCGCCGTGCACGGAATCATCTCGCTCGGCCTCGAGGAGCGCATGGTGGCGGTGCCGCCCCAGATGCTGCGCCAGCAGGTCGAGCAATTCGTCGATACGCATCTCGCCGGCCTCGGGATCGTGTCGGTCGGCGCACGGTCGCCTTGAGGAGGCCAAGCGGCTACCACGCGTATCGCAGGCTCGCGGTGCCGGAATATGTGGTGCTGCGCGCAGCGAACTCGCCGTCGAACTTCGCCGACAGGGCAACGCCGTTCGAAAACTTCAGCTCGGCACCTGCGGATGCGAGCGCGGTGTCCTTTGCCGGCGTTGCGCCGTTGACGATGAAGCTCGCGCCGGGCAGCGCCTGGAATGCAGCGACGAGCGTCGGGTCGCTCACCCAATCATGGGCCCAGGCCGCGCGGCCGCGCAACGTGAGGACCGAGTTCGGCGTGACCAGCGTCGCGCGATCGAAGCGCGCGCCGAGCTCGCTCCGTGTGTCGGAGGCCGTGCGTCCCCGATAGGTCAGGCCAAAGCCGCTGCCGGCCAGATCGGCCTCGGTATAGGTCGGTGTGCGAAAAGCCTGCGCCTGCGCCGCCACATATGGCGTGAGGCCGCCAATCGGCGTGGCGAAGCGATAGCCGCCTTCGATGCGGCCTCCGACGGTTTGCGCGTCGAATTTGGCGGTGAGCTGGTTGCCGAACGGTGCGAGCCGATCTGTCGACATCCAATGATTGGCCACGGCGAGAGAGGCGGCAAAATAGGCCGGCCCTGTGCGCACGGCGGTGTAGACGCCGGCCTGGATTGCATCGCTCTTGCCGCCGCCGATGGCCTGCGCGAGGTCCCATTTGGTGCCGCCGCCCGACAGTGCGAAACCGACCAGCGCATCGCGGCCGAAATGATAATCGGCGCCGGCCGCGACGCCGCCGGCGCGCGCGCCGAGGTCGTGACTGCCGATCATGACGGGGTCGCCGCTGGTGCGGTTGGTGCCGCCGAACGCCGTGCCCCAGGCCGTCCAGCGCTCAGCAAAGGCCGGCGCTTTCACGGCCGGCGTCCCCAGCACCTTGTTGTAGGCGAGGGCGATATCGTCCGGCAGCGCGGCGCGTTCGGGGCTGAAGCCGAATGCCGTGTCGCCGGTGCTCATGCCACTGCGTCCACCCACGAACGGATCAAGCATGAGGCCGAGGAATTGGCTCGTGAACTGGAACGCGCCCTGTTGCGCGCCGGTCGCAGCTTCGCCCGAGAGCTGATCGAGACTGTAACGGAGCTGGGCGTCGCTCTGGCCTGCAAAGGAGGAGAGGAACGGCAGGTTGGGACCGAACGCGCTCAAGGCGCCGGCCACGGCCTTCTGGTTTTGCGTCTGGGCGAGGGAGAGGAATGCGGCGTTGTTGTAGTTGAGCGTCAGGAAGACGCTGAACCCGTCATAGCTGAGGGAGGAAGCGAAGAGCTGCGGATTGTATCCGCTAACGGTCACGCCCGAGAAGCTGCCGGTGACGCCAGTCGTCGTGCTGAGGATCGTGTATTGCGTCGAGGGGTTATAGGCGCCGGCGATCGTGTTGACTGCGACGGTGCCGCCGTTCAACGCTGCGCTGACCGCGAGGATCTTCTCGGATTGTCCGGTAGCGGTGACGGAGATCGCGTAGGTCGAGCCGGCGTTGAATGTGACATTGCCGGAGCTCGTCAGCGTACCGAGATTGCCGGGCAAGACCGTGCCGCCCGATAGCACCGTGATATTGCCGATCGCGCCGTTACCGCTGAGGATGCCCGCGCTGACGGTCGTCGCGATGTTGGGCATCGAGCCGTTCACCTCGACGGTGCCGGCCAGGACATTCATGCTCGCGATTTCGGTCGTCGAGCCGTTCAGCGTCCAGGTCGAGCTGCCGGTCTTCTCCAGAGCCTCGAATTCCCGGAACTGATTGGACGCACCGAATGTGCTGAGGTCGAACGCAGCGTTGGCGGTCCCGCCCAGGCGCAACGTGTCCGCTCCGTTGCCGCCCACGACCCAGCCCGTGATGTTCGATCCCGCGCGCAGCTCGAAGACATCGTTGCCGTCCTTGAGGTCGACAGCAATGCTGACGCCGTTGCTGCTGATCGCGCCTGAGTTGATAATGGTGTCCTGATTGTTCGAGCCGAAGATTGCAGTGCCCGAGGCATTCGATATCGTGCCGGCGTTGTTGATGGTGTTGCCGCTCGCCGCGCCGTTGAGATCGATGGCTGCGGGGCCGTTGCCCTGGACAATGCCGCTCGACAGGATGTTCACCTGATTGCCTGCTGACCCGCCGAAGATGCCGATGCCGGCGGTTCCGGCAGCGCCGCTTCCAACCGTACCTCCGATCAAGACGATGTTGTTGTTCGAACCGGCCAGACCGAGCGCCGTCGTGCCGACGGTCGGTGATCCAATTGCGGCACCCGCATCCACGGTGATTGTATTGTTGCCGCCGCCTGACACGATGATGCCGTCGCTGTTGGCTGGCGCGACCGACGCATTGCCGAGAACCTTGATCGCGCTATTCGATGTCGTGTCGAAGACAATGCCGGCTAAGGCAGGGTCGTTCAGGGATGTCGGGCTGCCGTCGCCGACGTTGACGGTGACGCCGCTGACCCCTGACGCTGTTCTTACCAGGGTATTGCCCATCCCGATGCAGGTAATTGAGTCGCCTGACTGAAGCGCCGTCTGCGAGCCGGCCCCGGTAATCACACATGCCGCTTCCGCCGGCATGATAAACCAGGGCAGCGAGCTACCGAGGGCTCCGATCGCGGTGCTCAAGAGAACCGCACGCCGCCGGGACGTCGTCGCACGAACGATATTGCGCGGGGTCATCAAATGATTCCAAGGCACTTCCAAACTCCTCTCGCGGCGCGGTCCGGGCGGATTCGCGCCCGCAGCATCGGTCGGTGCTATGCTTAGCGAGAGAGGTCCCGGCCATCGTGGACCGGCGCGCAATGTGATGTGTCCGAATGCGAAGAGCGCCATTTTTTCAGAGCCATGTGGCCGCCACGTCACAACTGCGCCGTGTCACTGTATTGTCTGGTGCGCCGGGGTGGATCGGGGCGCCATCGGGTGGGCCTGAGGCGAACTCAACCCCGATTGCGATGGCACCCGGACCGTCGAGATGAAATTGCGAGCGGACGGCTATCAGCCTCGCGCTGCGACGGCCTCGCGCGGGCGGGCAACGACGACGACGTCCGGTCTGCCGTTGTCGGCCTGTACCCGGTTGCGCCCCTTTTCCTTGGCGCGGTAGCAGGCGGCATCCGCGCGCCGCATGGCGTCCTCGAGCGTGGTGTTACCGTCCGCGATACAGGCGACGCCGATGCTGGCGGTCACCGCAAAGCAACGATCGTCCCAGGCGAAGGTGAACAGCTCGAGCGATCTGCGCAGGCGTTCGGCGATATCGACGGTGGTCGAGGGCGAGCACTGCGGCAGGATCAGGCCGAATTCGTCGCCGCCGAGCCGGGCCACCAGATCATGCGGTCCCCGCTCCTGTTGCAGCAGGCGCGAGACCTGGCAGAGCAGGCGGTCGCCGGCGAGGTGGCCACAGGTGTCGTTGACGCTCTTGAACTGGTCGAGGTCGAGCAGGATCAGGCCCAGCGAACCCGCCGCGGTCGTGTCCAGCACGCTTTGCAGGCGCGCCTCGAAGGCGCGGCGGTTGGACAGGCCGGTCAACCAGTCGTGCGATGCCTGCCATGCCAGGCGCTCCTTCTCGGCATGCAACGCATCCTCGAACGCTTGTCGTTGCAGCATCAAGCGCCGCGTGTGCCAGATCAGGAGCAGGATCAGCGTCGCGGCCGCCACGATGTTGATGCACGTCAGCGTTACCTTGATGGCGCGGGAGCCTTCGCCGAGGACAGTCGAGAACCGCTTTGCATGCACCGTGAACTGCGTGTTGAGCTCCGAGAGCCGCGACGACAGCAGCCGCAGGCGGTCGCGGTCCTCAATGGGTCCGTGCGCCAGCTCGGACCGGATGACCTCGCCGAACACGCTGAGCTCCAGCAGCATGGGATCGGTGGCCGCCCACTCGTGGATCGCTTCCTGGAGGAAGCTGACGCGGCTGAAATAACGGAATAGCCAGATCAATCCCGGAACGTCATCGGGATGGTTGCCGCCTTGCAGAAACCCGACGCGGGCGGCCTCGACGTCGACCGGATCGCGCTCGAGTGCCCAGCGCGCGAACTCATCGCCGATGGGAACGGCAAGGGACGCCTGGTAGTGGGTGAACTGGCTGGGTTCGCCTGAATGCAGATAGAGATTGAGGAAATAGACGGCGTTCTTCTGTGACCGCGACCACATTGCTTCGCCCGCGACATAGGCGCGGACCGATGACATCACCTCGAGGCTGAATCCCGCGATCGTTGCCTGGAGCACGACGACCATCACGAATGGCGAGACAAGTTTGATGACGTGAAGGAAACTACGCCCCTTCGTCGACGTCGCTGTTCTGCGAAACACCCTGCATTCCCCAAATCGATCAACGACCCCACCGGAGCGTCGCGCCTGCAACGCCAAGTAGAGGGGAAAGTTGCTTAACTCGACCCCAAGGACGCAGGCGACTGCACTGCAGGGTGAAAGCGTCGTGAAGCGGATGCCCGCAGATCGTTGCAAATGCCGACGAACCGGAACCGATGCGGTCGTGGCGAACCAATGCCTCGCATTCGTCCTGCGCGGTTTACCTGATCGAGAGAGTTTGGTCCGGCGCTAGACCAGCACCGGCTTGCGCACCCGGCCAGCGTCGCCGAACACGCGCAAATAGCGTTCGATCTCGGATGGCATGCCGGTCGCCTTCTCCGGATTGTCAGAGAGCTTGACGGCCGGGTGGCCGTCAACCGACGACACCTTGCAGACCAGCGAGATGGGATCGAGATTGAACGAGCCGTCCGGCGGGCAGCCGACGAAATCATTGGTGAGGTTGGTGCCCCAGCCGAAAGAGAGCCGCGAGCGACCGGAGAAGTGGTGATAGGTCTCCTCGATCGAGCCGACATCCATCGCATCGGAGAAGACGAGCAGCTTGTCCTTGGGGTTGCGGCCCTTCTTTTCCCACCATGCGATGATCTCCTCGCCGGCCTGGATCGGTGGTGCGCTGTCGGGGCGGAAGCCGGTCCAGTCGGCGACCCATTCCGGCGCATCGCGCAGGAAGGATTTGGTGCCGAAGGCGTCGGGCAGCGCGATCAGGAGATTGCCGCCATAGGTCTGGCGCCATTGGTCGAGAATGCGATAGGGCGCCCAGCGCAACTCCTCGTCGTCCTTGGCAAGCGCAGCCGCGACCATCGGCAGCTCATGCGCATTGGTGCCGATGGCTTCGAGATCATTGTCCATCGCCAGCAGCACGTTGGAGGTGCCGATGAAGGACGGGCCCAGGCCTTCCTTCACCGCCTCGACGCACCAGCGTTGCCAGAGGAAGCCGTGCCGGCGGCGGGTGCCGAAGTCGGAGAGCCGCAAATTCTCGAGCTGGCGCAGCCGCTCGACCTTGGTCCACAGCTTGGCCTTGGCGCGGGCATAGAGCACGTCGAGCTCGAAGCGGCCGCGGCCCTTCATCGCGGCGCGCGACCGCAACTCGTTGAGGATGGCGAGCGCCGGAATTTCCCACATCGTGGTGTGGGTCCAGGGCCCGTGGAAATGCAGCTCGTACTGGCCCTCGACCTTGCGCAGCTCGTATTCGGGCAGCCGGAATTCGGCCAGCCAGCGGATGAAGTCCGCCGAGAACATGTGGGTCTTGCCGTAGAAGGTGTTACCGGCAAGCCAGATCAGCTCTTTCTTGGCGAAGCGGATGGTGCGGGCGTGGTCGAGCTGGGCACGCAGCTCGCCCTCGTCGATGATCTCGGCCAGCCGCACATGGCGCGAGCGGTTGATGACCGAGAAGGTCACCTGCTGATCCGGATAGTCCTCCCGAATCATCTGTAACATCAATAGCTTGTAGAAGTCGGTATCCAGCAGGCTGCGGATGATGGGGTCCAGCCGCCAGCTATGATTGTAGGTCCGGCTCGCAATATCGGTCACTGTCATGGGACAATTCTAGCGTGGCGGCCCTCGCGCAACCAGTGGGTTTGGCGAAGGGCAGACTTCCCTGAAACCGTAACCGAGGCTCAGTCTCCGGCCGCCGTTGCCGCCACGGTTTCGAGCTGGCCGCGGATCCAGCGATGGGCCGGGTCTTTCTGATAGCGCTGATGCCAGACCATGAACATCGGCAGCTCGGCCAGCGTCTTTGTCCGCGACGCCAGCGGAATCGGTACATGCGCAAAGCCGCGCATCACACCGGAGGCGAGCAGGCTCGGCATGCTGGCCAGCATCTGCGAGCCGCGCAGGAAGGGCGGCACGCCGGAAAAGCTCGGCACGGAGATGGCGATGTCACGAAGAAAGCCGTTCGCCGCCAGCCGGCGGTCGAAGTCGAGCCGCTCGTTGTCGGTATAGACCACCGTGATGTGGCGTGCCGCGAGATAGGCGCTGCGGCCGGCCGGCGCGGTGCGCGCCTTGGGATCGAAGTAGCAGACGTAGTGATCGCTGAGCAGCCGCTTCTGCACGATGTCCACGCCGGATGGCGGCAGCGGCGTGACCATGAGATCGCAGCGGTTTTCGCGCAGCATCGCGGGCGACGGCGACTGCGAGGGGATCACGCGCAGGTTCAGGCTCCTGACCTGTCCCGCGACATGATCGAAGAACCGCGGCAATAGCAGATCGCGCTGGAAATCGTTGGCGGCGATCGTCAGCGATAGCTGCGCGCGCCGGCTCGAAGGTGACGCCGCCGGCAAAGCTGCGCATCTCGTCGATCAGCGCCCGCGCTTTCGCAGCCAATGCCTGGGCGTGGGCGGTGGCGACGATGCCGCGGCCGGATTTGGCAAACAGCGGATCGCCCGCGATCCGCCGCAGCTTGTTCAGCCCGTGACTGACCGCCGATTGCGTCAGACCGAGCCGCGTCGCTGCCGCCGTGACCGAACCTTCCTCCAGCACGGCAAGGAACAGTTCGAGGGCGTGGCCGTCGAGCGCCAAATGATCGATTTCCTTCATGTAATTCATTATAATCGATCTATTTATCTTGAGAATAGATCGTCCCATGATCTCCCGATAAGCCGCGCCCCCCGGACCCGGGCGCCACAGGGAGAGACAACGCCGATGAACGTCTAGGCGCCAGCCTTGCAGGATCCCCGCCTCAACCGACCCGAGCCGTTCACGCCGCGCGACGGCGGCTTCTTCCAGCGCGACCATTCGATCCATCCGCCGGCGCATGCGCCCGGCTACAAATCCTCGGTGCTGCGCTCGCCGCGCCAGCCGCTGCTGTCGATCGAGAACTCGGTCTCGGAGATCACGGGTCCGGTGTTCGGCCACAACGATCTCGGCCCGCTCGACAATGATTTGATCCGCAACTACGCCAAGGATGGCGATCCCGTCGGCGAGCGCATCATCGTCCATGGCCGCGTGCTGGACGAGACCGGCCGCGGCGTGCCGAACACGCTGGTCGAGTTCTGGCAGGCCAATGCCGGCGGCCGCTACCGGCACAAGAAGGACACCTATCTCGCCCCGATCGATCCGAATTTCGGCGGCTGCGGCCGCGCGCTGAGCGACGACACCGGCTACTATTATTTCCGCACCGTGAAGCCGGGCCCCTATCCCTGGCGCAACTTCGTCAACAGCTGGCGTCCCGCCCACATCCACTTCTCGGTGTTCGGCTCGGGCTTTGTGCAGCGGCTGATCACCCAGATGTATTTCGAGGGCGATCCCCTGATCCCGGTCTGCCCGATCCTGACGACGATCCCGGACAAGGACGCGCTCGACCGCCTCGTGGCGCCGCTCGACCTCAACGCCTCGACGCCGTTCGACTCGCTCGCCTACCGCTTCGACATCGTGCTGCGCGGCCAGCGTTCCACCTATTTCGAAAATCGCACCGCGGGGAATTGAGCCAATGCCGCAGCCGCTCGACTATCTCAAGGAAACCGCCTCGCAGACCGCCGGGCCCTACGTTCATATCGGCCTGATCCCGGCCATGGCCGGCTTCGACATTTTTGAGAAGAACTTTTCCAACGTGCTGGTGACGCCGAACACGCCAGGCGAGCGCATCACGCTGGAGGGCAAGGTGTTCGACGGCAGCGGCACGCCGCTGCGCGATGTGCTGCTCGAAATCTGGCAGGCCAACGCAACCGGCCGCTATAACCATCCGGCCGATCGCCCGGCCAGCCCGGTGGACGAGGAGTTTCGCGGCTGGGGCCGCGCCGGCTCCGATTTCGAGAGCGGGTTGGTGACGTTCGAGACCATCAAGCCAGGTGCCATCATCGACAAAGCGGGCCGCAAATGCGCGCCGTACGTCAATATCTGGATCGTCGCGCGCGGCATCAACATCGGTCTCAATACGCGACTCTATTTCTCCGACGAAGAAGCCGCGAATGCCGCCGACCCCGTGCTCAACCTGGTCGAGCCGCCGGCGCGGCGCGCGACGCTGATCGCCACGCGCGGCGAGCGCGCCGGCAAGGTCGTGTACTCCTTCTCGATCAATCTGCAGGGGGCGGAGGAGACGGTGTTCTTCGACGTCTGACGATCCGGCGGTCGTCCCGCGGGATCATTCCACCTGGTCGCCTCGATTGATCGATCCGCGCGTGGTGGCTTGCGGTGGTTGCTGGCGCATCTCGCGCGATCCCGGCCGCTCGGCCGGGGCGCGCCCCACTCTTGGCTTCAGCTCCGTCAAATCGATGAAGACGTCGGCCTGCCGGCGCAGTTCGTCGGCCACCATGGGAGGCTGGCTCGCAAGCGTGGAGACGACCGTCACGCGGACGCCGCGGCGTTGCACGGCTTCCACCAGTGAACGAAAATCCCCATCGCCCGAGAACAGCACGATCTGATTGACGTGCTCGGCGAGTTCCATGGCATTCACGGCGAGTTCCACATCCATGCTGCCCCTCATCTTGCGGCGGCCGGTCGTGGCGTCAACGAACTCCTTGGCGAGCTTGGTGACGACGGTATACCCGTTATAGTCGAGCCAATCGATCAACGGGCGGATTGACGAGTATTCCTGATCCTCGCTCACGGTCGTGTAGTAGAAGGCTCGCAGCAGCGTACCTCGGCCGTGAAATTCGCCGAGCAGGCGCCTGTAGTCGCTATCGAAACCGAGCGCCTTGGTGGCGGCATAGAGATTGGGGCCATCGATGAAGACCGCAATCTTCTCAAGCGAAGACATTATGCACTAATCCCCAGTTCCGCATTGAAGCCGGCAGGTTCAGCCGCCAGGGCTGTGTGCCGGCCGGAAAACACCGAAGTCGCCGATGGCCCGCGGAAAAAGGCGGCGCAGACGGCCGGAGGGGGGGGCCGTCCCGCGCCAGTTAAGGGAGGTTGCTGCTATCAGCGCCAGGATTCCGAATGCAGTCACGTTAAGGCGTGCGCATGCCACGCTCAATTGTACGGAGGTAAACGGCGCGTATCCAAAGGGTTGGATGCTCTATACGAAGGTAAGTGGCGCGCCGGTTCGGATCTCGACAGCCCGGCGCGATCACGGATGCGGCCGGCCGCAAATGCGCGCCGCACGTCGATGTCTGGATTGTTGTGCGCGCCCGGGGACCGGTTCTTCGACGTGGGATGGCCTCAAGCTTCGCCGCCATGGAGCTGGGCGCGAAAGGCGCGCGGCGACAGGCCCGTGGCTGCGGCATAGACGCGGCTGAAATAGGCGGGATCCTCGAAGCCGAGCGCGTAGGCGATCGTCGAGACCGGCAAATTGGTGTAGACGAGGTTGCGACGCGCCTCGCGGATCAGCCGGTTGAGGATCAGGTGCGAGGCGGTGTCGCCGGTCGCTGCCCGCGTCAGCCGGTTGAGATGGGTCGGCGTGATCGACAGCGTGCCTGCATAGTCCGCAACGCTCCAGCGTTCCAGATGATGCTGTTCCAGCAGCGCCTCGAAGCGGCGGAACAGCCCGCTTTCCGCCGTGCCGTTGCCGCCGCTCTCGCTGGTGAGCGCGCGGGCCACCAGCCCGATCATGGCCGCCGACAGTGCACGCAGCACGTGCGCGCGGCCGAAATCGCGCGCGGCGTGCTCGGCGAAGATCTGCTTCATGGTGGTGCGGATCTGCGGCGTACCGCGCACCACGGCCGATCGGGACAGGGCGCCGCGCAGTCCTTCCGAGGCAAGCAGTGCCTCGTCCAGAATTTCCGCCGCGATCGTCAGCACCCAGCCTTGGGTATCGGGCTCGAAGCGGAAGCCGTGGACATGGCCGACCGGCACGTTGACGACCTGCATCGGCCGGAGCGGCACCACGCGCCCGTCGAGCGTCGCCTCGCCGCCGCCGCGCTCGATCAGCAGCACCTGGTGCAGCCGGGCATGGCGATGCACGGCCAGCGTCCAGTCGTGCAGCACCGAGCGCGACGCGATCGTCTCGCAATGCACGACGTCGGGCAGATCGCCGGACTCGCCGAAGAGGTTGTAGACCCGGATTGCCGGGGCTGAGGCTGCGGTTC
This sequence comes from Bradyrhizobium barranii subsp. apii, assembly GCF_011516635.5. Taxonomy (GTDB): domain Bacteria; phylum Pseudomonadota; class Alphaproteobacteria; order Rhizobiales; family Xanthobacteraceae; genus Bradyrhizobium; species Bradyrhizobium barranii. Next base: position 1,767,285 of record NZ_CP096255.1, read on the forward strand.
TCATGTTCGAATAGTACAAGACAAAGACGAAACCCTCCATCGGTTTGCGGCGCCGCATCTGTAAAAAACGCGGCGACGGGAGGACGTAAAAATGAAAGTTCAGGTCTGCATCATCGGCGGTGGGCCGTCCGGGCTGCTGTTGTCTCAGCTTCTGCACCTGAAGGGCATCGATACGGTCGTGCTGGAGAAATACAGCCGCGACCACGTGCTCGCCCGCATCCGTGCCGGCGTGCTCGAGCACGGCTTCGCCAGGTTGATGCGCGAGGCGCAGTGCGGCGAGCGGATGGACCGCGAGGGCGAGATCCACAACGGTTTCGAGATCGCGCATGACGGCGTGCTCTCCCATATCGACCTGCACAAGCATTCCGGCGGCAATTCGGTGCTGGTCTACGGCCAGACCGAGCTGACGCGCGACCTCTACGAGGCGCGCGATCGCCTCGGCGGCAAGGTCGTGCACAACGCCGAGGACGTGACGCCACACGATCTGACGTCGGACCGGCCCTACGTGACCTATCGATCGAACGACGAGATCGTCCGCATCGATTGCGATTACGTCGTTGGCGCCGACGGCTTTCACGGCGTCAGCCGCAGGTCCATCCCGAAGGACGTGCTGCGCGAATACGAGAAGGTCTATCCGTTCGGCTGGCTCGGCGTGCTGTCGCGCACGAAACCGGTGTCGCCCGAGCTGATCTATGTGAAGCATGAACGCGGCTTTGCGCTCTGCTCGCTGCGCTCACAAGTGCTGAGCCGCTACTACGTCCAGGTGCCGTTGACCGACAAGGTGGAGGACTGGAGCGACGATGCGTTCTGGACGGAGCTGAAGCGCCGCCTGCCGGACGAGGTCGCCGGCCGCCTGATTACCGGGCCCTCGATCGAGAAGAGCATCGCGCCCCTGCGCAGCTTTGTCGCCGAGCCGATGAGCTACGGCCGCCTGTTCCTCGCCGGCGATGCCGCCCACATCGTGCCGCCGACCGGCGCGCGCGGGCTCAACAGCGCCGCGTCCGACATCTACTATCTCTACCACGCCATGCTTGCGCATTATCAGCACGGCGACGATTCCGGCCTTGCGGGCTATTCCGCCAAGGCGCTTGCGCGGATATGGAAAGCGCAGCGCTTTTCGTGGTGGATGACGATGCTGCTGCATCGTTTTCCCGACCGTTCCGAATACGAGGACCGGCTTCAGCAGACGGAGCTCGAGTACCTGCTCTCGTCCGAGACGGCGCAGCGGCTGCTCGCGGAGAATTACGTGGGACTGCCGTTTTAGCGACGGTTTGTGACCGCTCAGCTGACGTTGCCGCTCCAAAGGGGAGCTCTCCCCGCGGCACGAGGCGAGTTCGCCCGTCAGGCCGGTTCCCTTTCAATAAGTGGTGACGGACGCCGAAATGCTCTGTTGCCTTGTGCGATCGTTCCTACCTCCTCAACCGAACAGGAGGGCGCAGCGATGACGAACACAGCGCTTGTGGTCGGCGCCAGCGGTATTGTCGGCAGCAATCTCGCCCGCCATCTCAGCGATCGCGGCTGGCAGGTGCTTGGGCTCGCAAGGCGCCCACCAAGCGACCTCGATGGTGTTCGTCCCATCGCGGCCGATCTGCAGGATCCGGCCTCGCTTCGCGACATCCTGGCGAGCCTTCGTCCCACTCACGTATTTCTCGCCACATGGCTACGTCAGCCGACCGAGGCGGAAAATATCCGCGTTAACGCTGCGATGGTGCGCAACGTGCTGGGGGCACTTTCCGGCGCAGATACGCTTTCTCATGTCGCGCTGGTCACCGGGCTAAAGCATTACCTGGGACCGTTCGAGTCCTACGGTAAAGGCAGGCTGCCCGCGACGCCATTCCGCGAGGAGCAACCGCGGCTCGATGTCGAGAACTTCTACTACGCTCAGGAGGACGAACTATTCGATGCGGCCAGGCGCGGTGGTTTCAGCTGGAGCATTCACCGCCCGCACACGATCATCGGTTATGCGATAGGCAACGCCATGAACATGGGAACGACGCTTGCCGTCTACGCGACGATCTGTCGAGAAACGGGGCGGCCATTTCTCTTTCCAGGCTCGGCGATGCAATGGACCGGCTTGGCGGATATGACGGATGCCAGATTGCTGGCGCGGCACCTGGAATGGGCTGCGACGACGACGGTCGCGCGAGACCAGGCATTCAACGTCGTAAATGGCGATGTCTTCCGATGGAGCTGGATGTGGGCGCGACTGGCCGGCTGGTTCGGGTTGCAGCCTGCCCCCTTTCCAGAGGAAATTTCGCCGCTTGAGCGTCAGCTTGCCGATTCAGGTCGTATATGGGCTGATATCGCGCTCAAGTATGATCTCGTCGAAAGAGACCTCTCCGTCCTTTCGTCGGCATGGCACACCGATGCCGACTTGGGCCGACCTATCGAAGTCGTCACCGATATGAGCAAGAGCCGTAAGCTCGGTTTCCTTGAATATCAGGCGACGGACGACAGTTTTTTCGATCTCTTCAGCAGGTTGCGTGCCGCGAACGTTATTCCTTGAGCCTTCTGACGAAGAGTAAACAACCGCTACTTTCCTTCCAGCGTATTGACTGGCGTCCACTCTGGCGATGGTGGATTTGTGGCAAGGGCTTTTGCGCGCTTGGCGAACAGCGCCGACGCCGGGTCGATCTTCGCGACGCCGTCGAACGCCTCGGCCGCCTTCGCAAACTCCCTCGCCCGCCAGGAGGCGAGCCCCTCCGCATACGCCGCGGCCATCTTTGTTTGCGCCGCGCTCTCTGCGCCCTTGTCCGCCAGCGGCTCGAACACCTTGATTGCCTCGCCGCGGCCGAGCACCTGATCGCATCGAGCTCACGCCAGGCGAAAGTGTCGCCGGTCTGCGCCATCGTCGTTTCCGAGGCCATGATGGCGGTGCCGTAATATTTGTTGGCGCCCTCGAGGCGCGAGGCGACGTTCACGGTGTCGCTCATCACGGTGTAGTTGAAGCGGCGGCGCGAGCCGATATTGCCGACCACGGCCTCGCCGCTGTTGAGCCCGATGCGGTGCGACAGGCCGTGGCTTGCGAAGGCGGGATTGCTGGCGTTCAATTCCGCGAGCTTCTCGTGGCACTTCAGCGCGGCGTGAACCGCGTTGCGCGCGTGGGCGGGATCGTCGGCCGGCGCGCCGAACATCGCGACGATGGAATCGCCGATATATTTGTCGACATAGCCGCCATGGCTCTCGATGATGTCGGTCATGGCCGAGAGATACTCGTTCATCAGGGTCACCAGCTCGCCCGGCGTCATCGTCTCGGCGATCGAGGAGAAGCCGCTGAGGTCGGAGAAGAACATGGTGACGTTGCGCATCTCGCCGCCGAGCGCCGGCATCTTGCCGGAGGCAACCATGGTGTTGATCACTTCGGGCGCGAGATAGAAGGCAAAGCTCTGGCGCAGGAAGCGCTCGTCGCGATCGGCCAGCACGAAGCGGTAGCCGATCATCATCGCGAGCGCGGCGAGACTTGCGAGCGCGGGCTCGGTCAGCGGCAGCGCCACGGCTTGGACGAATGCCCCAACAGTCACGGCAGTGTAAGCGGCGGTAAGGACGAACCAGACAATCAGTGCGCCGCTCGGTGCGAGCATGCAGGCTGCGCAGGCGATGACCGCTGCAAATATAGCGGTGAGAACGGTTCGCAGCGGAAAGCCGAGTTCAGTCACGGCATCGCGCTCGATCAGGTTTCGCACCACGGTGGCGTGCACGAAGACGCCGGCGATGTCGCTGCGGGCCTTCTGTGCGGTGCTTGCCGGGGCGGGCAGGGCACAGCGCGCGGCCGGCGCCCCGTCATATCCGCCCGCAAGGCGCATCGAGGTGAGCTTGCGATCGTCGAAGTTCAGGGCGGTGCCGAGCAGCACGACCTTACCGTCGAAGGCGTGGCGGAAGAAATCGCGGTCGCCTTTTTCGACGCAGGCGCGCAGATCGGCGAAGGAATAGGTCGGAACGTCGCGGCCCATTCCGCGGAAGTTGAGCGTCAGCGTGTTCGGCACCGCGCTCGGGACCGAATAGCCGGACAGCTCGGTCGCACCGGACGGCGCAATCGCGGGCTTTCCGCCGAGCGCGCGCGCGGCGAGCTCGACTGCCATCGCGGGGGCCGGCTTGCCGTCGATGGAGAAGCTGAGTGGCATGCGCCGGATGACATCGTCCGCGTCGGTATGGACATTGAGCGCGCGGATGTTGGTACGCACCGCCAATTGTTGCGCACGATACGGCCTCTCCGGATGGTCGTTGCTGAGGATCTCGCCGAGCACGAGCTTGTCGCCGTCGGAGAGTTGCCGCAACGCTATCAGGTAGTCCCGGTCAAACCCTCTCATGCGCGCGCCGAGCGGCGCCTCGCCGAAGGGGATTTCCGACTGCTCGATCGAGCTTGGAAAGATGACGTCGAAGCCGATCACCTTGGCGCCGCCGTCGGTGATGCCAGTGAGCACGCGGCCGATCTCGCGTGTCCAGGTCTGCGTCGGCGATCCCTTGAAGGGTGGGGTGTCGTAGGTCTCGCCGTCGATGGCCACGACGACGACCGGCGAATCGGCGGGATCGCGGCGATCGCCGACAAGCTCCCAGCGCAGCGCCGTGAGGATATCGAGCGAGAGACCTTGCAGCGTCTGAAGCGGCGGGGACGTGAAGACCGCGCCCGCAACCAGCGCAATCAGGATCGCCGCAACGATGTCCCGTCCCCCGAGCCGCCGCATCGCCCCGTCGCAGACCGCCTATTCGAGCCGCAGCAGGCGACCGACGATCGGCGTCGGCGATGACGTGGCGCTGGCATCGACCTGGAAGGCGTAGCGCTTGGCGCCGAGGATGGCGAGATAGCTGCCGCCCGGGGTCAGCGTCTTTCCGGCCTTGGCAAAGTCGTAGAACTTGCCGCCGACCATGATCTCGCTCTTGAGCGGCACGCTGATCGTGGGCTCCTTGCCGTCGGTGCGTTCGATGACCAGCGTGCTGCCGCTCTTGGCCTGTATCAGCGGGGCGACGCCATAGAGCGTCGGCAGCTTGGCCGGCGGCGCTCCCTTCGCGTCCGATCGCATGGTGCGGAAGGTCGTTGCGGCGCTCTGGTTCGCCTCGCGCTCGGACAGTTTTGCTGCATTGGTATCGCAGGGCACTTTCTCGCGCTTGACCTCGCCGAGCTGCACGGTGCTCTGCTCGGCGCCGACCAGGACGACGCCTTCGCTGATGGTCTCGCGCTGGCAGGATTTGAGGTAGCTGAGCGTGATGCTGGCCTTGGGCCCGAGCTTGATGATCTTGCCGGGCGCGACATAGTCCATGAACGCGATGCCATCGACCTTGCCTTGGACGTCCTCGACGATCGCGGCAGGGGTCTCCGCCAAAGCGGGGGCCGCAAGACAGAACGCGCCGACACCAGCGCTGATCAGGCTTCTCATGGGAATTCTCATCCAATTCGACCGATAAATCGCCGGTCCCCGTTCTGGTCCGATGCTTAGCAGCGGCGCGTCCAGACAAATGTGACCGGAATCACTCTTGGTTGTTGGTGCACTCTAGCAGGAACAGGTTCAAACCTGCGACCGGAGAAAAGCGAAGCCGCGGCAAGCTATTTGCCGGATGGATCATGTCAGGCGGCCGGGACGGGCTCAGGCAACCGGTCCTCGACCGCAGGGCTCTCTGCCGCACACTCTATAATGGGCGCGAGAGGGGCTTCGGTCTTCTGATACGGCGTCGCCTGCTGACCGGCGGCGATTTCCACGACCTCGTCCCAGCGCGACAGGAAGGCCTCGACGCAGGCCGGGTCGAACTGCCGGCCCTGGTTCTCGACCAGATAGTTGCGCGCCACGTCGAGCGGCATCGGCTCTTTATATGGCCGGCGCGTCGTCAGGGCGTCGAAGACGTCGGCGACCGCGACGACGCGTGCGGCGACCGGGATCTCGTCTGCCTGAAGGCCGTTCGGATAGCCCGCGCCGTCCCAGCGCTCGTGATGGCCTGCGGCAATTTGCGCACCGAGCTGGATCAGCTCGCAGCTGGAGTCCGCCAGAATCTTTTCGCCGATCGTCGCATGGGTGCGGATCACCGCCATCTCATCGTCGGTGAGCCTGCCGGGCTTGAGGAGGATATGGTCGGGGATGGCGACCTTGCCGACGTCGTGCAGGGGCGCGGCCAGATAGATGTCGCGGCAGAGCCGGGGTGGCAGGCCGAGCTGCTCGGCGATGATGCGGCTGTAGCGGGCGACCCGCAGCGTGTGCTCGCCGGTGTCGTTGTCGCGGTATTCGACCGCGAGCGCGAGCCGCAGGATGATCTCCTCCTCGCGCTCGCCGAGTTTCTGGGTCGCGGCCGCGACCGCGCTCGCCAGATCGGCGGCACGGTCGTTCTGCTTGCGCACGGCTGCACCAAGGCGCACCAAATTGCGCAGCCGCACCGTCATCTCGACGCTCTGTGGCTGTTTCGGTAAGAAATCGGTTGCACCAACCTGCAGCGCTTCCATCTTGACGTCATCGGTCTGTCGCGACGTGATCATTGCGATCGGGACGTCGGCGCAGCCGGGCAGGGCGCGGAAGGCGCGGATGAAGCTGATGCCGTCCATATGCGGCATCTCATAGTCGACCAGCACGAGGTCGAAGACGCGCTCGCGTGCGCAAGCCAGCGCCTCGACGGGATCGAGGAACGTCGTGGCCTCGACCAGGCCGTCGGCTTCGATATGACGTTTCAGGAAATTGAGGACAGAGCGGCTGTCATCAACGAGAAGCGCTTGGGTCAGCATCGGCGGCCGGTCTCGTTCGGATGCGAGGCGTGACCTCCACGAATAGTCTTTGCGATTTAACGCGGAGCAAACGCCCGGGCTGCGGCGAACTGACTCAAGACTGCGCACAGCGCATGCGAATTGAGCGAACCATGCACGTCTGCATGCATGCGCGAAGTTCTTCGGTTTGTGACCCGTAGTTGTACGGTGATGCCCATTAGGGGTTTGCACACTCTCCCAAGCGAATAGTCGTCGCGCGAGATTCGCGTCATGCGTGCAGCGAATCCCGAGGAAATCTGGGGAACGAATGCCGTCTGACGTCACTGAGCCGAAGTGGTCCCTACGGCTGCCTGCAGATTGCAGCATCGCTGCGATCCGCAGCGTCTATGACCTGATCCGCGAAGCTTTCGGCCGGCAGGACCGGCTCGAGATCGATTGTTCGAGCGTCGACAAGGCCGACGTAACCTCGATCCAGCTTCTGCTGTCGACCGCCAAGACGGGCGAGGCCCAAGGCCGCCCGGTGGTGCTCACATCATTCTCCCAGTCTCTGCGCAACACCCTTCGCCGCGCCGGCTTCGCCAGCGATGCGATGATCGATCAGCACTTCCCGCAAAAGAAAGATGGCACCTGATGGCCACGATTCTCACGGTCGACGATTCCCCCAGCATCCGTCAGATGATCAAGGTCGTGCTCGAGCCGGCCGGTCACAACGTGATCGAGGCCGGCGACGGCGCGCAAGGGCTCGCCAAGGCGCAGGCCGGCAAGCTCGACCTCGTCATCACCGACCTCAATATGCCCGTCATGAACGGGCTGGAGCTGATCCGGGCGCTGCGCAAGCTGCCGAGCGCGGTCGGCATGCCCATCGTGTTCCTGACCACCGAATCCAACGATACGGTGAAGCAGGAAGCCAAGAGCGCCGGCGCCACCGGCTGGATTACCAAGCCGTTCAAGCCGGAGCAGCTGCTCGCCGTGGTCGGCAAGCTGGTGCGTGCATGAACGCGATAGACCCGACAGAGGTCTTTCGCCAGGAAGCCAGCGAGCTGTTCGAGGTCCTGGAAGGGGCCTTGCTCGATCTCGGCCAGCGTCCCGACGACCGCGAGCTGGTCGATTCCGCCTTCCGCGCCCTGCATACGATCAAGGGCTCGGGCGCCATGTTCGGCTTCGACAAGGTCGCCTCCTTTACGCACGAATTCGAGACCGCGTTCGACCGCGTCCGCAAGGGCGAGATCAAGCCGACGCAGGAGCTGATCTCCGTCGCGCTTGCGGCCAAGGACTATATCCGCGCGCTGATCGAGGATCCGCAGTCGACCGACGACATCATCGGCGAGGCCATCCTCGACGACCTCAAGCGCTTCGTGTTTCCCGACCGGCCTGCTGCTCCCGTTGCCGAAATCGCAGAAGCACCGCCGCTGGCTCCCAGTGAAAGCAAGCAGACCGGCTGGCACCTGTATCTGGAATTTGAATCCCACATCCTGCGCAACGGCTCGAACCCGCTCGATCTGCTGGAAGACCTCTGCAAGCTCGGCCCGTGCTTCGTCGTGCCCGTGACCGATGGCATCCCGTTCCTCGACGAGATGGAGCCGGAAGACTGCTATCTGAAGTGGGACGTCAAGCTGCACGCGGCCTGCGACAAGGACGCGATCGACGACGTCTTCATGTTCGTCCAGGACGAGATGAAGCTGACGCTCTCGCCGCTCGAGCAGGTCGAAGCGCCCGCGCCGCTGCCGCTGTTCCAGCTCCTCGACGAGGAGCCGGCTCCTGCGGCCGAGATGGCCGCGCCGGCGGTCGAGGCTGTTGTTGCGCCTGTCGCCGCGCAGCCCGTCGCAAAGGCGGAGCCGAAGCCGGAAGCCACGCCTGTATCCAAGTCTGAACCGAAACCCGAGGCCAAGCGCGACGATCGCGGCATCGCCACCGTCCGCGTCCAGGCCGAGCGTCTCGACGAGTTGATGGATCGGGTCGGCGAGCTCGTCATCGCCCAGGCGCGGCTGACGCAGCTCGCCTCGTCCGGCTCGGATCTCTCGATCAAGATGATCGCCGAGGAAATCGAGCGCCTCGCCTCCTCCCTGCGCGACACCACGATGGGCGGGCGCATGGTACCGATCGGCTCGCTGTTCGGCCGCTTCCGCCGCCTGGTGCATGATTTGTCGCGCGACCTGTCGAAGCCGGTCGAATTCGTCACCACGGGCGAGGACACCGAGCTCGACAAGACCATGATCGAGTGCCTGGCCGATCCGCTGGTTCACCTGATCCGCAACGCCATCGACCATGGCATCGAAGACACCGCGACCCGCTCCGCCAACGGCAAGACGGAGCAAGGCCGGATCGAGCTCGCGGCCGTTCATTCCGGTGCGCAGGTGCTCGTCACCGTGAAGGACAATGGCGGCGGCCTCAACACCGCGCGCATCCGCGCGAAAGCGGAAGAGCAGGGGCTGATCGCCTCCGGCGCGGTGCTGACCGATCACGAGATCCACCAGTTCCTGTTCCACCCGGGCTTCTCGACCGCGCAGACCATCTCGGCGCTGTCGGGCCGTGGCGTCGGCATGGACGTGGTCAAGCGCACCATCGAGAACATGCGCGGCACGATCGATCTGTCGACCCGGCCGGGCCAGGGCACCACGGTGACGCTGCGTCTGCCGCTGACGCTTGCAATCATCGAGGGTCTTTTGATTCGCGTCGGCGAGGGCCGCTACATCATTCCGTTGTCGGCGGTGGAGGAATGCGTCGAGCTGACGGCCGAGGACGAACGCTCCCGCGGCCGCAATTTCCTCAACGTGCGCGGCAACCTCGTGCCGTTCCTGCGCTTGCGCGAGATCATGACCGCATCGGGCGCGCCTGACCGGCACCAGAAGACGATCATCATCTCGACCGGCGAGACCCGCGTCGGCCTGGTCGCCGACCAGATCATCGGCAACCACCAGACCGTGATCAAGTCGCTGTCCAAGCTGCACTCCGACGTCACGATCTTCTCCGGCGCGACCATTCTGGGCGATGGTACGGCGGCGCTGATCCTCGATGTCGCACAGCTCGTCGCGATGGCGCAGTCGAAGGTCGAGAAGCAGCACATCAGCGAGGCGGCGTGATGAACGAGGCGCATACGGGCGAACATCAGGTCGACGCGATGCAGGTCGTGATGATCGGCCTCGGCGAGGAGAAGTTTGCGCTCGATGCCGGCCTCGTGCGCGAGATCATCGATCCCGTGCCGGTGACCAAGGTGGCCGGCGCGCGGGCCTTCGTTCCGAGCGTCATCAACGTGCGTGGCAACGTCATTCCGCTCGCCGACCTGCGCATTCGCTTCGGCATGCCGCAGCTCGACGACTCCGCCGACACCCGCATCGTCGTCATCGAGATCGAGCTCGACGGCGAGCCGGTGCTGGTCGGTGTCACTGCCGACAAGGTCTATGAGGTCACGGAGATATCGCAGACCGACGTGCAGCAGACGCCGCGCGTCGGCATGCACTGGAAGCCGGAATTCATCCGTTTCATCGCCAAGTGGCGTGAAGAGTTTGTCATCGTTCCCAACATGGAACGCATCCTGAATTGAAATGAGGTCTCGGGGCGAGACTGGGGTAGGGGCTGGAAATGAGATTCACGGTCAAGGCAAAGCTTGCCATCGCGTTCGGTGTGGTCCTGTTGCTGTCGATGGCGGCGGGCGGCCTCGCTTATGTGAAACTGAGCGAGATGATCGACACCGCCGACAGTCTGGTGTCGCGTGCCAACCGGATGGACCGTGCGGCGGAGATCGAGAAGGGTATCCTGCTTCAGGTTCGCGCCGAGAAGAACCTCATTCTCGCGCCTGAAGGCGAGGCGGATCGTTTTATCGCCGAAATCGCCAAGCAGCGCGAGACGCTCTCGAAGTTGAAGGAAGAGATCCAGGCCGCGGCTTCCCCCGAAGGCAAGAAACTCATGGAGAATTTCGGCGTCGCGTATGCGCGGATGAACGCCGTTCAGGACGACGCCCTCAAGACCGCCCGGACCGACAAGGCGAAAGCCGCCGAGCGCTCCATGACCGAGGTCCGCAAGGCGGTCGCCGAGGCCATGGAAGCCGCCAACGTCTACGTCACCAACGTCAAGAAGAACATGGCCGCTCAGGCGGCCCAGGCTCACGAGGACGGCAACCGGGCCCAGCTCCTGCTGATCTCGGCCGTGCTGGCTTCGCTTGTCATCGGCCTGATCGCCGCGATCTGGATTTCCTTGAGCATCTCCCGCGGTCTCGGCCGCGCCGTCGGGCTCGCCGGCGCGGTTGCCGATGGCGATCTCAGCCAGTCGATCAAGGTCACAAGCAACGACGAGATCGGCGATCTCGTTACCTCGCTGAACTCCATGGTCGAGAAGCTCAAGCAGATCGTCGCCGAAGCACTCACCGCGGCGCAGAACGTCTCGGCCGGCAGCCAGGAGCTTTCGGCCAGTGCCGAGCAGCTGTCGCAGGGCGCGACCGAACAGGCCTCGTCGGCCGAAGAAGCCTCGTCCTCGATGGAAGAGATGGCCTCGAACGTGAAGCAGAATGCCGACAACGCCAACCAGACCGAGAAGATCGCCGCGCAGTCGGCCAAGGACGCGGAAGCCAGCGGCGTCGCCGTGGGGCGTGCCGTCAATGCGATGCAGACCATCGCTGAGAAGATCACGATCGTGCAAGAGATCGCGCGCCAGACCGACCTGCTTGCCCTCAACGCCGCGGTCGAGGCCGCACGCGCCGGTGAGCATGGCAAGGGCTTTGCCGTGGTCGCGTCCGAAGTGCGCAAGCTCGCCGAACGCAGCCAGGCGGCCGCGGCCGACATCGGTACGCTGTCGACGGAAACCGTGAAGGTCGCGCGGGAAGCCGGCGACATGCTGTCCAAGCTTGTGCCCGACATCAAGAAGACTGCCGAGCTGGTCCAGGAGATCACGGCGGCCTGCCGCGAGCAGGACGTCGGCTCGGCCCAGATCAACCAGGCGATCCAGCAGCTCGACAAGGTCGGCCAGCAGAACGCCAGCGCCTCCGAGCAGGTGTCCTCGACCTCCGAGGAGCTCGCCTCGCAGGCCGAGCAGCTTCAGTCCACCATCTCGTTCTTCCGCATCGAGCATGCCGGTCGCGGCGAGGCTGCTGCGCCCGCGCCGATCGACCGTGCGGTCACCCAGCTCCGCGCCAAGGCCGCGCACATGGCGGCAGCGGACCGCGGCGTCAAGAAGCCCGCGCCCGCCCGCAAGCCGGCGCGCGCGATGAAGGTCGCCAATGGCGGCGGCTTCGCCTTTGACATGCAGGACGGCGAAGACGACCGCGACGCCGAGTTTCAGCGCTGACCGCAACTTGAAAACAATCTGACTCTGGACCGTACCATGGCCGCAACCTCGCAATATCTGACGCTCGGGCTCGCCGGCGAGACGTTCGGCATCTCGATCCGCAATGTCCGGGAAATTCTTGACATGCGGCCGATCTCACGGCTGCCGCATGCGCCGAATTTCCTGCTCGGCATGATCGACGTGCGCGGCAGCGGCTATCCCATCGTCGACCTCCGCACCAAGCTCGGCCTGCCGGCCGTGGAAGCGACTGAAGCGACCCGCATCATCATCCTCGACGTGCCGATGAAGGATCGCCTGGTCGGCGTCGGCTTCGTGGCCGATTGCGTGTTCGAGGTCACCGATATCGACGAGCAGGCGATCGAACCCATCCCGGAGGTCGGCGGCAAATGGCAGTCCGACTATGCCGCCGGGATCGGCCGCAAGGGCGAGAAATTCGTCGTCATCTTCGATCTCGCCAAGCTGATGGCGAACGACGAGATCCCGGAAGGGCGCGATACCTCTCGCGCCGCCTGAATTTGCAAGCGTGAAGCGTGGTCAAGCGTAAGCACCCCAATTCGAACCAACGAGACTGACATGAGATTCACCGTCAAAGCCAAGCTTGCCAGCGCCTTCGGCGTCGTCATCCTGCTGTCCATGATCGCCGGTGCGGTCGGCTATATGAAGCTGGCGGACATGGTCAGCACCACCGAGCTTCTGGTCAGCCGTGCGGGCCGGATGGAAAAGGCCGCGGAGCTGAAGGAAGGCATCCTGTTCCTTGTGCGCGCGGAGAAGAACGCGATTCTCGCAGCGTCCGATGCAGAGCACGAGCAGTTCCAGGCCGACCTCATCAAGAACCGCGATGCGATCACCAAGTCGAAGGACGAGATCTACGCGGCTGCCAGCGAAAGCGGCAAGAAGCTGATGGAAGTCTTCAACGTCGCTTTCGCCAAGCTCAACGCCTATCAGGACGAGACGGTCCGGCTCGCGAAGACCGACAAGCCGAAGGCCCTGGACCGCTCCATGCATGATGGCCGCAAGGTCGTTGCGGACGCGATCGAAGCGGCCGACGTCTACATCAAGAATGTCAAGAAGAACATGGCTGAGCAGGCCGAGCAGTCCAAGCAGGACGGTGCGCGCGCCGAGATGCTGCTGATGAGCCTGGTCATTGCCTCGCTCCTGATCGCCGCGGTCGCGGCGACCTGGATTGCGCTGAACATCAGCCGTGCGCTGGCGCAGGCGGTGGGTCTCGCTGATGCGGTGGCGATCGGCGATCTCAGCCACAAGATCGAGTCCTCCAGCAATGACGAGATCGGCGATCTCATCAAGTCGCTGAACGCGATGACGGTCAACCTCAACGCGACGGCGGCGCTCGCCAACCAGATCGCACAGGGCGATCTCATGGTCGAGGCCAAACCGCTGTCGGACAAGGATACGCTCGGCCTCGCGCTCGAGCGCATGGTGGAGAAGCTCCGTCAGATCGTGTCGGAAGCCCTGACCGCGGCGCAGAACGTCTCCGCTGGCAGCCAGGAGCTCTCGGCCAGTGCCGAGCAGCTCTCGCAGGGCGCGACCGAGCAGGCCTCGTCCGCCGAGGAAGCCTCGTCCTCGATGGAAGAGATGGCCTCGAACGTGAAGCAGAACGCCGACAACGCCAACCAGACCGAGAAGATCGCCGCGCAGTCCGCCAAGGATGCCGAGGCCAGCGGCGCCGCCGTCGGCCGCGCCGTCAACGCGATGCAGACCATCGCCGAGAAGATCACGATCGTGCAGGAGATCGCGCGCCAGACCGACCTGCTCGCGCTCAACGCCGCGGTCGAGGCCGCGCGCGCCGGCGAGCACGGCAAGGGCTTTGCCGTGGTTGCGTCCGAAGTGCGCAAGCTCGCCGAACGCAGCCAGGCGGCCGCCGCCGAGATCGGCACGCTCTCGACTGAAACCGTCAAGGTCGCGCAGGAGGCCGGCAATATGCTCTCCAAGCTCGTCCCAGATATCAAGAGGACGGCAGAGCTCGTCGAGGAAATCACCGCCGCCTGCCGCGAGCAGGACGTCGGCTCGGCCCAGATCAACCAGGCGATCCAGCAGCTCGACAAGGTCGGCCAGCAGAACGCCAGCGCCTCCGAACAGGTCTCCTCGACCTCGGAGGAGCTCGCCTCGCAGGCCGAGCAGCTTCAGTCGACGATCGCCTATTTCCGCATCGAGCAGGGACGCGGCCAGGCCGCCGCGCCGATCGACCGGGCGGTTACCCAGCTCCGCGCCAAGGCGGCGACAATGGCGGCTGTCGAGCGGCCGGCCAAGAAGCCGCAGGCGAGGCCGGCGCGCGCGGTGAAGGCGGCCGGTGGCGGCGGCTTCGCCTTCGACATGAACGACGGCGAGGACGATCGGGACGCCGATTTCCAGCGCTGAGAGCGGTCAAGAGGTCGGCCCATCCTTCACCGGTGGGCCGATCCGCCGTCAGTGATCGTGTAAACGCGCGGGATTCAAGATGGCCCGTTCGGCCCGACATTCAGTGCAGGCGGCCATCGCGGATCGGGGCATTCAGCCATGATGCCCGCCGTGCAGGATACGGTCGTCCATCTGTCCGACCGCCACTTCCGGACCATCGCCGAACTGATCGAGGGCCAGGTCGGCATCAAGCTGCCGCAGGGCAAGCGGCTGATGCTGGAGGGGCGGCTGCACAAGCGCGTGCGCGCGCTGAACTTCTCCGACCTCAACGAGTATGTCGACAACCTGTTCGAGGCCGATCATTTCGACACCGAGCTGACCCATCTCATCGATGTGGTGACGACCAACAAGACCGACTTCTTCCGGGAGCCCCAGCACTTCACCTTCATGAGGGACGTCGCGATCCCGGCCCTGCTCAAGTCGCACGGGCGGAAGAACGCGAACCTGAAGATCTGGAGCTCGGCGAGCTCCACCGGCATGGAAGCCTACACCACCGCCATGGTGCTGGACGACATGACGCGGAACGGCTCGCGGTTTCAGTACCGCATCCTCGGGACCGACATCTCGACCGCGGTGCTGCGACTTGCCAAGTCCGCGATCTACACCCGCGACGTGCTCGCCCCGGTGCCGGAGCCCTTCGTGAAGCGTTATTTCCTGTCGTCGCGGGACAAGTTGCGCGGCGAAGTGCGGGTGGTGCCGGAATTGCGGCGCATGACGCATTTCATGAGGATGAACCTCATGGATAAGTCCTACCCCGTCGACCGGGACGTCGACATCATCTTCTGCCGCAACGTCCTGATCTATTTCGAGCGCGAGACCCAGCGCAAGGTGATCGAGCAATTGTGCAGCCATTTGCGGCCCGGCGGCTATCTTCTGGTCGGTCATTCGGAATCGATGATTCACAGTGCAGTGCCGGGTCTGAAGCAAGTTCAGCCAACCATTTTCAAGGTCTAGCCGGAGCGCAACCAGAATGCCGAGGGAGAAAGTTCGCGTACTGATCGTGGACGATTCGGCGTCGGTGCGCCAAATCCTGCAAACGATCCTCAACGACGATCCTGACATCGAGGTGATGGGGGCGGCCTCTGATCCGTTCGCGGCGGCGCGCCGCCTCCAGAACGAAATCCCCGATGTCATGATCCTCGACCTGGAAATGCCGCGCATGGACGGCATGACTTTCCTGCGCAAGATCATGGCGCAGCGCCCGATTCCGGTGATCATCTGCTCCTCGCTCACCGAGGAAGGTTCCAACGTGATGTTCGAGGCGTTCGAGGCGGGCGCGGTCGACATCGTGCCGAAGCCGAAGATCGACACCCGGCAGGCGCTGCTCGAATGCTCGACGCGGCTGCGCGAGGCCGTGAAATCGGCAGCGCGCGCGCGGGTGCGTCCGCGGGCGGAGCGCCGTATGATCGAGAGGAAGCTGACCGCCGACGCCATCATCCAGCCGCCGGTGCAGGGCAAGGTCCGGCCGACGACTGAGCGCATCGTATGCATCGGCGCATCGACTGGCGGCACCGAAGCGCTCAACGACGTCCTCGAGATGCTGCCGCCGCACTGTCCTCCCATCGTCATCGTCCAGCACATGCCGGCAGGGTTCACCGCGGCCTTCGCCAGACGTCTCGACAGCGTCTGCCAGGTTCGCGTCAAGGAAGCCGAGGACGGCGAGCCGGTGCTGCCGGGCTGCGCCTATATCGCGCCGGGCGCCCGTCACATGCTGCTCCAGCGCATCGGCCTGCGCTACCAGATCGCGATCAAGGACGGCCCGCCGGTGTCGCGGCATCGCCCGTCGGTCGACGTGCTGTTTCGCTCCGCGGCCCAGCATGCCGGCGCCAACGCGCTCGGCGTGATCATGACGGGCATGGGCGACGACGGCGCGCGCGGCATGCTGGAGATGCGCAAGCTCGGCGCCTCGACACGCGCGCAGGACGAGGAGAGCTGCGTGGTGTTCGGCATGCCCAAGGAAGCCATCGCGCATGGCGGTGTCGAGAAGGTCGTCTCGCTGCATCATATCCCGCGCGAGATCATGCTCTGGTATCAGGCCGGACACGTTGCGGTGGCAGGTTGATTGCGATGTCCGCCATTCCAGCCAACACGCTCACCGAGGCGATCGTCGCGATCGAGGATGTCTCGTCGCGGATCGAGGACGTCTTCGCGCGCGTCGGTCACGAGCTCGGTCGCGGCCACCTCATCTTCAAGGAGCTGAACCAGGGCCTCGCGACGCTCTCGGAGGAACTCTCCGGCGCCGAGATCGAGGGCGCGGCCACCGCGCTACAGGAGATCGCCGCGCGGCTCAGCGAGCTGGCAGAGGCGCTGCCGTCCGAGAGCGCGCTGCTTGCGACCATCGGCACCAGCACGGCGGAGGCGTCCGCGCTGCTCAAGCCGCTGTTCAAGCATATCCAGATGATCACCATCATCGCGCGCAGCGCGCGGATCGAGGCGGCCTCGCTGGATGGCGATCGCGAGGGCTTTCTCGCCTTCACGCAGGAAGCCTACGATCTCGGCAAGGCGGTACAAGGTTCGATCGAGGGCTGCGCGCGGGACCAGCAGCGCCTGTCGGAAGCCGTTGCGACCGCGTCCGGTCGGCAGAGGGAATTCGAGAGCCGCTACCGGAGTCAATTGGTGTCGGAGAGCGCCGAGCTCGGCGCAGCCTATTCCGGATTGCGCGGCCAGCGCCGCGACAGCAGCCAGCTCGCCGACCTCGCGAGCACCAGCACCAGGAAGATCGCCGAGGCGGTCGGCGGCGCGATCATTTCCTTGCAGGCCGGCGACAGCACGCGCCAGCGCCTCGAACATGTCTGTCATGGCCTCGGCCAGGCGGCGGAAGCTGCGCCGGGCCTCGTTCCCGAACGGGGTGCGAGCGAGGACGGCGCGCGCGCGATCTGCCAGTTGCAGGCGGCCTTGCTCAGGGACGCCCAGCGTGAATTTGGCGGCGACATCGGCCAGATCGTTCGCGCGCTCACGGCCATCCTGCACGATGCGGGCAATGTCGTCGGCCATGGCCGCACGCTGTTCGGCGGCGAGGATGGCGGCCCGTCATCGTTTCTGGCGCGCATCAAGCAGGCACTGGCACATGCCTCGACCCTGATCGCCACCTGCGAAAGCGCCGGCCGCTCGGTCGACGAGGCGCTCGCCATCGTCGAGGACACGCTGGCAAAGTTTCGCCAGGCCATCGCCGGGCTCGCCGAGGCGACCGTCGACATCACCCTGATCGGAATGAATGCCGGCCTGAAGGCAAGCCATTTGGGCAGTCGCGGCAGCGCGTTCGTCGTGATCGCCAACGAGCTCAAGGCGACCGCCGACCAGGTTTCGGCGGGCGCGGGGCGCTTGCGGCCTGTGCTCGACGGCATCGAGCGCTCTGCGAACGAGCTAAAGGAGCTCCGCGTCCGGGGCGATCCCACGCAGCTCGCCAAGTTCGAGCCGCAGATCCTCCAGGCGCTGCGCGAGGTCGAGGTCGGCAATGAACGGCTCGGCAAGCTGATGAGCCGGCTCGTCGATGAAGGCGCGGAATTCGAAGGCCTGATGAATTCGGCGCAAGGTCTGATGAGCTCGCTAGGCGAGAGCGCCGCGGCCTTGCCCGCGGTTGCCGCGCGCCTCGAGACCGCGAGCGCGCAGCGGCCGCAGCCGGAGGCGCAGGATCAGGCGATGCTCGATGATCTCTTCGCGCGCTACACGATGGAGCGCGAGCGGGACGTTCGCCGCGAATTCCTGCAAACGCTTGGCCTCGCGTCGATCGCCGCCACGCGTCGCATCGAAGCGGTCGAGACCGCGGATGACGGTATAGAGCTGTTCTGACGTTCGCCGCCGCCGGCGGCGCGCGTCGGCGGCAATTCGACGGATTGGGTTTTCGGAGCATTAACCTTGCCCGAAGGGCCGGCCGTTAGGTCATTGTCGCGCCCCAGAGTTGGTCGCAAATACAGGGCGATCTTCACCTCGGAAAATTCCCCATGCTGAGAGACGGTAAATACGCTGCCTGGTTCAGGACCTCACGAGGTCAGGGCACCGGCATCGTGGATCTGGCCGAGGGCCGGATCTCGGGCCGCGACAGCTTCTTTACTTATGGTGGTTCCTACCGGGTCGATGAGCAGCACTTCTCGGCCGTCCTGACCGTGAACCGGCATGCCGACGGCCCGCTGAGCGTGTTTGGGCCTGATGAGGTCGAGGTCAAACTCTCGGGTGTGTGCAACGGCCTGGTGGCGAGCTGTTCGGGAACGGCCAAGGAAGCGCCCGACGTGAAGTTCGAGGCGACGCTGATCTACAGCCAGGAAGATGCGCCGGCAGCCGACGCGAAATGCGCGGTCGTGAAGCTCAACGCCGACAAGCTGCCCAAGGGCCTCGACAACCGTTCCCGGCCGCGTCATCCGTTCACGCCGCCCAAGGCGCCTGTGTCGTAGGGTGCGGGCTTTTAGCTTTGCATTGACGCTGTTGTCGCGAAATCACGGCGCGACTGGACTGCGGCAACACTAGTTTTAGAGGTGAAATCTAGGTTGGGGCCCATAACAAAAGGCGGACAGGGACATGCCTCAGATCTGGATGACATATGACGAACTCGCGACCCTCAGCGGCTGCAGCGCTGCCGAGGCCAGGATGCAGGCGATGCATCTGTCGCTCGATCGCCGCAAGAGCCGCGACGGGAACACCCGCGTCAAGCTGAACCTCGCCTTGATGGCCCGGTTCTTCGAGACCGTTCGCGAAGCCGAATTCGACCTCGATGACGCGATCACGGCGCTGCGCGATGCCCATCGCCAGATGTCCGGGGTTCTTTCGACCAGTCAGCCGAGCTTGCGACGCGGAGTGGCGTAAGTTCTCGCGGCGCCGCGGCCGCCTCAGGACGGCGGCCTCGGCAGGAAAGCCAGGATGGTTTGGGCCAGAAGGACGCCGACGGTGCCGCCGGCGGCCTTTTGCAGCACATCGATGAATCGTGGATCACGATCCGGCGTCACCGCCTGCAAGACCTCTAACCCGACTGCGACGGCGACCACGAACGCGCAAGCCAGCCTGACGCGCCCCGGTAGCAGGAAGGACAGCAGGAAGCCCAGCAGACCGTAGGCGCTGAAGCGCTCAATCACGACGACCCAGTAGGCCTCCGCGTGGCCCATGAGTGCCGGCCGGCCCGCGAGCTTGGCCAGCGTCGCATAAACGATGAGCACGAGACAGATAACCGCGGCTGCGATGAGATGGTTGCGACGCATTGCGCCAACATAGCCGGTCGACCGGCTGGCCGCTTTCGAAAGCCAAGAACATCGTTAAGGTTCACAAACCCTCGAGGGCATGAACCAAGGTTCACGGGCGAGCCGCGGAGCCGTGGCTACGGCCCAATCCGCATGCATTCAGTTGACGTCAAACGTGGCGGTGCAGTCGCGATGTCACGCGGACGGCGCTGAATTGGCGAGGGCAGGCATTCATCTGCCAGTTCTTCCGCCTGGTGACCCAAAGCCGCACTGCCAAGAACAGGAAGTTGATGCCGAACCAGATCGACATCACGATAAGGAAGGAGCATGCCATGACGGCTCCGCCTCCCGCTTTCTTTCGAAAGCAATGCGGAGCTCGGCTGAGAGTTCCGCCTTCAGGGGAACGGGCAGGCGATCGCGCCTGCCCAAATTCTCGTCATCGACAAAACCAGGCCACCCCGGTCAGGCACAAAGCAACATGCCTGACCGCATGACCAAGCCGTTCGCAGGGACCGACGTTCAACGCCGATTGTAGGTCCAGCCCTTGTCGACATTGGTCGGGTAGTGGGCTGCGAAGTACGGATTCTTGAGGCAGTTGCGCGCGGGATCGAAAATCCAGTCGGCGCATTCCCGGTAATTCAGGAATCGGCAGTCGAAACCGAAGGCGCACCACGGCGCGCCGTTTGGAAATCCGAACCCCACGGGGACTTGCGCCGACGCTACTGAGGGCAGAGCCAGGAGCAGAGCTACGGCGAGCGCGCGGGACAACATGGTGCATTCCTCCAACAATCTATCAAACTGAGACCGAAGCCGGTCCGGCGACCGTTTTGCGCCGAAAAGGGACGATGTTCAATCTTCATCGTTGGATAGTCTAACATCCGGGTGCGGAGAGATCGAGAGTGCTGAAGCGATCGGCCCATGTCGATTGGCGGCTGCCATGCATCGATTGATGAGGCGGACGCACCCGTCCATGACGTGTCGCGCGCGGCCGACGCTAGCCCTTCTTGGCGCCCTTGGATTTCAGCGACAGGCCGAGGCGCAAGGCCATACGCTTGATCGCATCGGGCGAGCGCCCGAGAAGTTTTGCTGCCTCTTCCAGCGAAGTCGAAGACTTGGCCAATTCCATCAGCCGGCGGTCTTCCTTGAACGACCAGGGCCTGCGCGCCATAACCGAAATCATCCTCTCGTCGACACAAAGACAAAGCCGCCAAGCGGACCCACGTTCGCTCGACGGCTTTGCTTGGGTGGGGCCGGGCCTGGGGGAGCCCGGTGAGAAGATGGATATGCGATCCACTAAGGTTCGCAACAAACAACGCGGATTAAGCTAACCGCTCAACCTTACCGCGATGAAATCGGCGTGTTGCGCTCCGTATAACCACGGAGTTTCGCTAACCAAGATCGGTCTGCACGCTTTGATGGTGGGGATCGAGGATGTTCTGCCACGACGTCTGGTTGTCAGAACCGGCGCACGGTCTTCGCAAGTCCGCGCTCGAAATCCTCGCGGGGGCGCATGCCGATATCCGAGACCCAACTCCGCGTCTCGACGCTGCGGCAAGACTCAGCAGCTCCGCCAATCCGCGCGGACTGTTCTGATGAGCATGGAAGAAGTGCCGATCCCCGAGCCGTCGCCGAGCAGCCGTCGAAACAGCGACCGGTCTTGCCGCGTGGTGGTGATGAGGATTCTCCTGAGGTCGGCGAACGTCAGGCTGGACCGCAGACACTGGATCATCGGCTTGCGAAGACAGGCAGGAGCTGCTCGGACGCCATGCTGACGATGGAGGCGAGCAGGGAACTTGTTCCCTGCGATGTGTCCCTCAATGTCCTCCAAGCTCAGGCCGGCAACCTCCACTTGACAATGGATGGTACGGCGTTTCGGCGTCAGCACTTGTGCGCGATTAGGAATTAAGTGCTTCGAGATCACGACATTGTTTGCTTCGAGATCACGACGTCGATTCGAGCGATCAACTTGAATTGAATCGGCGCCGGTTGGTCGCAACGGCTTCGAACGAGAAAAAATCCAATCGCGATGCATGCGGCAGCGGTTTGACGAGCAGTATTGTGCTTCTCTCGGTTGAGTCGTCACGAGATCGTCGAATTCGTTCGGCTATGGTGCGCGCGCACGAACAAATCAAAATCAACAAAATCAAGAAGACCGAGATGCTTCAAAAGGCGCGAGCGGCACTTCCTCTCACGAAGCTCAGAGAGCGGGCGTTTGAAGGCGCGTTTTTCAGCGTCGCGCTGATCGCGATGGCGGGCTGGGTGTATTTCATCACGCTGATGCTGGTGCGATTGTTCCTCTGGTTTTTCGGTTGACGCACGAGCCAGATCAGTTCGCATGCAGGGTGCTGCCCAAAAAATCCCTGGCATGACGAGAAAATCAGCGGCGGTGATCATGATCTCGACACAACTCGAGGATGAGACTGCCGGTGTCACTGGAACGAATTGCGAATGATGCTGCTCGCGATCCTGGTCTCGCTCCTCGCTGGCTTTGGCGCAGGCTACGCGACACGCGCGCTGCGGCCCCGCGAGCGCGCGGAGCGTCATCCGTTCCACCGTCCCTACAGTCCCACCGCGTTCCGGCAGAACAGTTCATTGGCGAGGGCGCGGCGTGCATTCTGAGGATTTACAACCGGCGTGCGGTTCTCGCGTTGCGGCTCGCATGGCGGCGGAGGGGAGTGAATCATGACGGGATTTCGGGGAGACGCCATGACGAGCCCGACGTACAACGCGCCACGGCGGTATTTCGTCGATGGGGGAGGTCGCCGCGTCCTGATCGGCCTGACGCCAGAGGAGACGTTCGAGTTCGAGCGGCTCGACAGCGAGCAGGCGCAGGTCGCGCCCGATGCCGGCGAGCGGCGCAGGCTCGAGCTCTATGAGAAGCATGAGGGGGCCTGGAGGGCCTGGATGGCGCAAAGCCGCACCGAGCGACGCGAAGGATTCAGCCTTTATTAACCATCGCGGGCCCATTTTCTAGTCTGGCGCCTCGAACCGGAAAATGCACGCATGTTTCAGCTCTTCCTGCGGGCCCGCACCCATAACTTCCTGAAAGACCGTTTCGGCGGAGAGCAGGTGTTCCGCGCGCGCTCGCCCGAGCGCGACGCCGAAACCGATCGCACCCGCATCGAAGCCATCATGGTTGCGATCGATGACGCCCTGCATGCGGCGGAGCGCGAGCAGTCAGGTCTCAACCGGCGGGTCGAGGACGTGCTGGCGCGCGCCGCCGTGACGATCGGCAACGGCGACGACGAATATCTCGAGCGCGAGGCGCTCGACAATCACCACCAGGACCTGTTCGACAAGGAAATCCTGAACGGCCAGCGCCGACTCAAGGAGCTCGGCGCCTCGATCGCCCATTTCAAGTTCCTGAAGGCGGCGATGCTGAGCCGTTTCCCGGACTACCGGCCTCCGGCGAGCCCCACCAACTGACGCTTGATACGGCGCGCGAGCGAGACCGCTAGATCGCGAGCATGCTGTTGCCCTGAATGGACAGCAGCGTCAGGTTTCCGGTGGCATAGGCCCCGGTATCGATGTTGGCCCGGTTCTCGAGCAACTCGGCCTGCTTCACCGGCGTATGGCCGTGCACGACGTATTTGCCGAAGCGCCTGTTGCTTTGCAGGAACTCGTCCCTGATCCACAACAGGTCCTGCTCGCGCTGCTCGGAGAGCGGAATTCCCGGACGCACCCCTGCATGGACGAAGAAGAAGTCGCCGCATGTGAAGGTCGGCCGCAACTGGCGCAGGAACGCGATGTGCTCCGGCGGCATCACGGATGTGAGCTCGCGAACCAGATCGGGCAACTCGTCCTTGCCAAGGCCGGGCGCGGCCGACACGCCGTACGACATCAGGGTCTGGAGCCCGCCGAACTGAAACCATTCCGCGGCGCGCGCGGGATCTTCCAGCACCGAGGTGAAATAGGCCTCGTGATTGCCCTTGAGAAAGACGGTGTTGCGGCGGCGGCTGCGGTTGATCAGGAGATCGAGGGTATGACGCGAGTCCGGTCCGCGATCGATGTAGTCGCCGAGGAAGACCTCGATCGCGCGAAACGGCCGGCTGTTCGCCATGTCCGCATCGATCACGGCGAACATCTGCTCGAGCAGATGCGCGCAGCCGTGGATATCGCTGATCGCATAGATGCGCACGCCGTTCGGTAGCTTCGGCCGGGGCGAATTTCGGGGCGCAATCATGGACATGGGGTGCAACTCTTTCAAAGAGCTTCGCCCGGGATGTCAATATGCTATCGGCGAATCTGGGTGTCCGAGCAGGTTTTTTTTACCCCTGCCGGCAAGCCTGCGCCTGCCCGATCATTCACCAGCGTTGCGAATCACCCGTCCCCAAGCTTGCGCGAGGCTGGCCGAGTTGCCGCTGTCGAACGATGGTGCGGCCTTGCCGCGATAGGCGGCCTCTCGCGCGCGGACCAGAACCGCGCCGCAGAAATAGCCAAGCTGGAGCACCGACGCGAAGACGAGAATCGTCACAACGATGTGAGCTGAATCATGTCCCTGCCAGGCGGAGCCCACACCGAGGATCGTGGCGCCAAGAACGATGGCGGGCGGCAGGATGAAGATCCGGAATCGGCCTCCCAGCAACGATCCGATCAGCAGACTGAAAATGGCAACCGTACTCACGACGCAACTCCTCGAATTGGTCACGAGTGTTAATGGCCGCGGACTAATAACGGCTTAAGCGGCATGGTTGAACAGCCGTTCAAATGCGCGCGACAATGCTGTGCGAAAATGACGCGATTTGGTGTGAAACGCGGCGTGATGCCTGCTTAATTGTCACGCGTGTGACAGTAGTCGTCCGTGAACAAGGCTCTAAGCGATTGAGCGAGAGTCTGTTTTTCGGATTTGAGACGGTTTGAGATTGCAGGGATTGGGAGGTAAAGACCGCCAAAGCCTGCAAATTCGATTGTGGATTGAACGAAGCCGCTGCCGCGGCGTAGGGGGCAAGGTGGCATAGATCGCCTCCTGGCTGAGAGGATGTGGGTGTTGGAGCCCACCCCCTCAGACAGGAGTATCGAGATGGCCGATTTGAGCCCTCTTCGCCGCCGCATGATCGAAGACATGACCGTCCGCAATCTGTCGCCGGCGACGCAAAGATCCTACATCAGCGCGGTTTCGAAGTTCAGCCGCTATTTTGGCCGATCGCCTGACCGGTTAGAGCTGGAAGACGTCCGCGCCTTCCAGGTGCATTTGGTCTCGACCGGCATCTCATGGCCGGCGCTGAACCAGATCGTCTGTGCGCTACGGTTTTTCTACGGCGTCACGCTCGGCGAGGCGCTCATCCCAGAGCGCATTCCCTATGCGCGAGAACCGCGCAAGCTGCCGGTCGTTCTCAGCGCCGACGAAGTGGTTCAGTTTCTTGAAGCGGTATCGAGCCTGAAGAGCCGCGCCGCGCTCACCACCGCCTATGCGGCCGGGCTCAGGGCCTCGGAGGTTGCGGGACTGCGGATCGAAGACATCGACAGCGCCCGCGGCGTCATCCAGGTGCGCCACGGCAAGGGCGCGAAGGATCGCAACGTGATGCTGTCGCCCCAGCTGCTGGGCATCCTGCGCACCTACTGGCGGCTCGCCCGGCCGCGGCTTTATCTGTTCCCTGGTCGTGACGAAGATCATCCGATCGATCAGACCGTGCTGCATGCCGCCTGCCGGTCGGCGGTGAAGGCTGCGGGCCTGACCAAGCGCGTCACGCTGCACACGCTGCGCCACAGCTTCGCGACACATCTTCTCGAGAACGGAACCGATATCCGGATCATCCAGGTCTTGCTCGGGCACAATAATTTGTCGTCGACAGCGCGCTACACGCAGGTCGCCACCGATACGATCCGAGCGACGCAGAGCCCGCTCGATCGCCTGTCGCTGGAGGTGACGCCACCTGGATGACCCGCAGCGGGATGCGGGTCATGACCCGCTCCGACATCCGCTCCAACAGGCCCGCCATCGAGATTGCCGATATTCTGCGCCGGCATGGCGACGCCTATCGCCGTGTACATGCCGGTCATCTGGGGCGGGTCGAGCGGCGCGTGATGAGCGCGATCGTTGCGTGCCGGACCGAGGCGCTCGGCGGCCACATGCAGGCTTGCGACGACTGCGGCACGACACGCGTTGCCTATAATTCCTGCCGCAATCGGCACTGTCCGAAGTGTCAGGGGAGAGCCCGAGCCGCGTGGCTCGCCGCGCGTCAAGCCGACCTGCTTCCGGTTCCCTATTTCCACGTCGTCTTTACACTTCCCGCACCGATCGCCGCGATCGCTTTCCAGAACAAGGCCGTCGTCTATGCCATCCTGTTCAAGGCTGCCGCCGAGGCGATGACGACGCTCGCCGCCAATCCACGCCGGCTCGGCGGTGCGATCGGCGGCGTCGCCGTCCTCCACACCTGGGGACAGACGCTGATGCATCATCCCCACGTCCATTGCGTCGTTCCGGGTGGCGGCCTCTCGCCCGATGGCGCGCGCTGGACCGCTTGCCGACCGAACTTCTTCCTGGCCGTCAAACCGTTGTCCAGACTATTTCGCACACTTTTTCTCAAACGTCTGTCGGCAGCCTTCAACTCCGGTGCCTTGCGTTTCTTCGGCGATCTCGGAGCTCTGGCCGAGCCGGCTGCCTTTGCGGCCCACCTCGACGCCATGCGACGCATCAACTGGGTTGTTTACGCCAAGCGGCCCTTCGGCGGACCCGCACAGGTCCTGGCCTATCTCGGCCGCTACACCCATCGCGTCGCGATCGCCAACAGCCGGCTCGTCGCACTCGACGACGATCATGTCGCCTTCTCATGGAAGGACTATCGCCAAAACAGCGCGACAAAGATCATGAATCTCAAGCCCGATGAGTTCATTCGCCGTTTCCTGCTTCATACGCCGCCTGACGGCTTCCACCGCATCCGCCACTTCGGCTTCATGGCCAACCGCCATCGCGCTGCCAAGCTCGCCCTTTGCCGCGAACTTCTCGATCATGAGCGAACAGCCCCAAACGATGGCCAGCCGTCGCCTGTGGATTCGGAGGCTCAAACCTGGGCCGAGGTTCCTGCCTGTCCCGATTGTGGTGGCGTCATGCGCATCATTGAGCGCTTTCGACATAGCTTCAGACGCCCCAGCCCTCGAACATCACCGTTCCGATGCGACACATCGTGAGCCAAGTCATGTCGTGCACGACGATCATCATTCGTCATTTCGCTCCCAGCGTCTCGATCATCGCGGACGATGTCGAATCCGTGCTGTCACACTGCGCGACAACAACCGTCCGATGCAGCAAAAGGCCTATCGCGATCTCAGGCGAAGCGCGTCTGATCTCAACTCTTCCAGGATGCGCTCCTGTGTCTCTGCCTCACGCGCCGAGCCAGCAGATCGGGCATGGCGATCTCGAACAATCCCCATAGCTGCAAAACCGCGAATAGCCTCCCGCGCCTTCGTTCAATCCGGCTTCAATGAGGTCGCGTCATAAGCGCCTGCCGCGCCCTCGCGTGAGCGCGACCTCACAGAACCCTCCAGATTCCCTTTCGCAGCGGACCATGATTCTGTGTTGCATCGGAGGGGACGATGCGACCGAAGAAGCACAAGACGACGGGATCGAACGACCTGTTCCGGGCGCGGCTGGACCAGATCATCAATCTGAAGCACGAGCTGGTTCTGTTGGCCGGCAAGATCGATTGGGACTGGATCGACGGCGAGATCGCGCCGCTCTACAGCGAGAACGGCCGGCCGGGGATCGAGACCCGCTTCATGATCGGGCTGCTGTTGCTCAAGCAGATTTACGGGCTGTCCGATGAGGGGATTTGCGAGCGCTGGGTCCACGACCCGTATTTCCAGTACTTCACCGGCGAAGAGTTCTTCCAGCACGCCTTCCCGCACGAGCGATCGGACCTGAGCCATTGGCGCAAGCGGCTCGGCGACAAGCTGGAACTGCTGCTGGCCGAGAGCCTGCGGGTGGCGCACGAGGCCGGCGCGTTACGCGGCCAGGACCTCAAGCGGGTCACGGTCGATACCACGGTGCAGCCAAAGGCCATCACCTTTCCGACCGACGCCAAGCTGCTGCATGCGGCCATCAAGGGGCTCAATCGCCTGGCGAGAAGGCACGGCGTCAGGCTGCGGCAGTCCTATTCTCGGATCGCCAAGGCCGCCGCGATGATGGCGGGCCGCTACGCCCATGCCAAACAATTCAGGCGGCATCAGCGGCAGTTGCGTATCCTGCGCTCAAGGCTCGGCCGGATCATCCGCGATATCCGCCGCAAGATCGACGGCCAGCCAGCCCTGGAGGAGGCGTTCGCCCTTCCGCTTGGCCGGGCCAGCCAGATCCGCTCGCAGCAGCAGCGCCAACGCGGCTGGAAGCTTTATTCTTTCCATGCCCCGGAGGTGGAGTGCATCGGCAAGGGCAAGGCCTCCGCGCCGTACGAGTTCGGCGTCAAGGCTTCCATCGTCACCAACAACCGCCGAGCTCCCGGCGGTCTGTTCGTGCTACACGTCAGGGCGCTGCCCGATAATCCGTATGACGGTCACACCCTGCGCGACGTCATCGACCGCACCGAGGCACTCACCGGCTGTCCGATCGAGCGGGCCTATGTCGACAAGGGGTATCGCGGCCACGACGCTCAAAATCCACGTCGCGTCTTCATCTCCGGCCAGAAGCGCGGCGTCTTCGGGATCATCAAGCGCGAGTTGCGCCGCCGATCCGCCATCGAGCCCATCATCGGACACCTGAAGGCCGAAGGTCACCTCGGGCGCTGCTACCTCAAAGGCCGCGCAGGAGACGCCGCCAACGTCGTCCTCTCCGCCGTAGGCCACAACTTCCGCCGCATCCTCGCCTGGCTGAGAGATTTCTTGGACCTGTTCCTGATCCGGATATGGCGCACGTTCACATGTCCCATCCCGCTCAATTCGGATTCTTAACGGACGACTAGCTATCCCAACAAAAGTGTGTAACCCGGATGAAGCCCGGCGCAATCCGGGATTCAGCTCACCCGCGAGCGCCCCGGATTACGCTTCGCTCCATCCGGGCTACGATGCTCTCTCCGCCGTCATTGCGAGGAGCTCGCGATAAAATTGCGTAGCAATTTTGCGCTAGTGCGACGAAGCAATCCAGGCCGTCACCGCGGTGGGATTCTGGATTGCTTCGCTTCGCTCGCAATGACGGGGAGAGGAAACAGTTTTCTTTGAACCGTCAGATCTCCTTCTGCATCGCCCCCGCGATGTAATCAGCCTGCCGGATCGCGAGCGCGACGATGGTCAGCGTCGGATTGCAGGCCGCCCCGCTGGTGAACTGACTGCCATCCGAGACGAACAGATTCTTGACGTCGTGGCTCTGTCCGAACTTGTTGACGACGCCGTCCCGCGGCTTCTCGCTCATCCTGTTGGTGCCGAGATTGTGGGTGCTCGGATAGGGTGGCGTTGGATAGGTCACGGTGGCGCCGACGGCGTCGTAGACGGCCGCACCCTGCTTGTAGGCATGTGCGCGCATCGCGAGGTCGTTGGGATGGTCGTCGAAATGGACGCTCGCGACCGCTTGCCCGAACTTGTCTTTGACGACGGGATCGAGCGTGATGCGGTTGGTCTCCTGCGGCATGTCCTCGCCGACCAGCCACATGCCGGCCATCCTGGGATAACCGTCGAGCGCCGCGGTGAACGGACGGCCCCAGGCGCCGGGATTGAGGAACGCCGCCATGAACGGCAGGCCGATCGACAGCGTCTCCATCTCGTAGCCGCCGACGAAGCCGCGCTTCGGATTGTTGGCGGCTTCGTCACGGATGATGCCGGCCATGGTGGTGCCGCGATACATGTGCACCGACTTCTCGAACACGGCGTAGACGCTGCCGGTCATGTGCCGCATGTAGTTGCGGCCGACCTGGCCCGATGAATTGCCGAGGCCATCGGGGAACATGCTCGAGGCGCTGTTGAGCAATAGCCGCGGGCTCTCGATCGAATTGCCGGCCACCGCAACGATACGCGCCTTCTGGCGCTGCATCGCGCCACTCTCGTCGGAATAGACCACGCCGGTCACCTTGCCGCCAGCGTCATGCTCGATCTTGACCGCCATGCTGCTCGGCCGGACTTCGAGATTGCCGGTCGCCTCGCCCTTGGGGATCTCGGTGTAGAGCGTCGACCATTTCGCGCCGGATTTGCAGCCCTGGAAGCAGAAGCCGATCTGCTGGCAGGCGCCGCGGCCGTCACGCGGCTGGCTGTTGATGGCCATATTGCCGGTATGCACGGTCTTGTAGCCGAGCTTCTTCGCACCGGCCTCCAGCACCTTGAAATTATTGTTGCCGGGAAGTCCGGGAATGCCGTTGGTGCGGGTCACGCCCATCTTGTTCTCGGCCTTGGCGTACCATGGCTCGATCTCGGCGAGCGTCACCGGCCAGTCCAGCAGGTTCGCGCCGGGCAGGCCGCCGTAGGTGCTCTTCACCTTGAACTCATGCTCGTCGAAGCGCAGCGACGCGCCGGCCCAATGCGTGGTCGAGCCGCCGACCGCCTTGACGATCCAGGCGGGAAGGCCCGAAAAATCCTTGGCGACGCGCCATGTCCCCGACGTGGTGCGGGCATCGGTCCAGGCGAGCTGGGAAAAGCTCTCCCATTCGTCGTTGACGAAGTCCTGGTTCTCGATGCGCGGACCTGCTTCGAGGATGACCACCTTGACGCCCTTCTGCGCGAGCTCGTTGCCCAGCGTGCCGCCGCCGGCACCGGAGCCGACGATCACCACAACGCTGGAGTCGTTCAGATCGAATTTTGCCATATGCGTTCTCCTGAACCGTTGGGTGAGCCTTAAGCCTTCGGTAGCCAGTCGATGTCGGCAAAGCCGCGGTTGATGTAGCCGCCGTGCTCGGCGGAGGAGCCCTCGTAGCCGAAGCGCGGCCAGACCTCTTTCTGGTTGTAGAGCGACACGACGAGGTCGCCGCGCACCTTCTGGAAGAAGTCGCTCTGCTCGATCTCCGTCAGCAGCACCACGCGGTCGGCTTCCCATGGCACTTCGGCGTAAGCCACCTTGTGGCGATCCCGCGCGTTCTGATCGAGCCGCGTGATGCCGTCGCTGATCAGAGACTTGACGGCGGGGTCCTTGGCCGCCTTGCCGTCCCACGGCTTGATCGCGGTGATGTAGTAGCTGTCGCCGAGGACGTCGTGCGGATAGATGTCGCGCGCGACCTTCAGCAGCGTCTTCATCGTTGCGGGCGAGAGCGTGCTGGCATCATCCGCCCAGGCATCCTCGATGCTGACGGCGACGCTGGTCGCGACAGCGACGACCGGAACGGCGGTCGCCGCGCCCTTGAGAAAGACGCGGCGGCTGTGCTTGCTTCGACGATCGACTTCTCTCATGGCATTCCTCCGTAGATTTTGTGATTTGGATTTTTGTGATTTTGATCAGCCGAAACGACCCCCTCGCTGGATCACCTCGATTTTGTAGCCATCGGGATCGCTGACGAAGAAGAAGCGCGCCAGCGTCTTGCCGTCGTGCTTGAAGTCGCGCAGCGGTCCCGGTGCGAGCTTCTCGCGCTCGAAGCGGGCATGTTCGGTATCGAGATCCTCGACCACCACGGCAATATGTCCGTAGCCGTCGCCGAGCTGGTACGGCTCCTTGCGATCGAAATTCACCGTCAGCTCCACCTCGAAAGGTGAGGAGGGGTGACGCAGGTAGATCAGAGCAAAGTCCGAAAATTTCAGATGGTCGGCGACCTCCAAGCCGAAGGCGCGCTTGTAGAAGTCGAGCGAGCGGGCCTCGTCGAACACGCGGATCATGGAATGAACGGGCTTTGCCATTCAGTTCAGCTCCTTCAGGTAGGTGATGATGGCGGCGCGCGTCTCCGGCTTCGCCTGCCGGTAGACCATGGTCACGCCGGGAATGACGGCTTGCGGATTGCTCAGCCAGGCGTCGAGCCTGGTCTCGTCCCAGGCGAAGTCCGCTTTCGACAGCGCCTCCGAGTACTTAAAACCTTCGGTCTTGCCGGCGGGACGGCCAACGACCTTCACCAGCGCGGGGCCTTGCCGCGCCGGTTCTGACAAGCTTGTCGTGTGGCACACCGCGCATTGCTGCTTGAACAGCGTCGCGCCATCCGGCGGCTTGGCGGCCGGCAGGGGCATTTGCGCATCGGCAACCCGCGTCACCAGCACCATCGCGGTGCACAATCCAAGCACGACTGCGCGCATCGCCAAGAATCCGCCCATTCACATCAACGTGCGCAAACTCTAGGCGGCGTCAAAGATGCGGTGGTAGTAGCGGGCTGTTTCGATGCGCGCGGAAACACTGGTGGCCGCGTGTGTTCCGCAA
Source organism: Bradyrhizobium barranii subsp. apii (assembly GCF_011516635.5). Lineage (GTDB taxonomy): Bacteria > Pseudomonadota > Alphaproteobacteria > Rhizobiales > Xanthobacteraceae > Bradyrhizobium > Bradyrhizobium barranii. Next base: position 1,799,065 of record NZ_CP096255.1, read on the forward strand.
TGCCTTATATGCGGAGCACAATTCCGCGAAACCGCCGTCAAATCCCTAAACGATCACCACACCATGCGCATTGCATGACGACCGCGCCGCTTGAACTCTCTACGCGATGCAATGACCCGGTGCAGGTGAGCGGCGCAGGATGCAGCCGAGCCATTCGTCGCGGAAAAATCCAGGAGAAATGGATGAAGTTGGTGAAGACCTCGATGATCGCATGCGCTCTGTCGGCTCTCATTGCGACGCCGATTCTCGCGCAAGGCGCGCCACCCGCCAAGACAGGCGGCACCGTGCAAGGCAAGCCGATGCAAGGCAACACAATGGGCAGCGGGGACGAGGAGATGAATGCTCAGCCGGGCGCGGCGGGCGAGAAGACGGGCATGAAGTCGACCAAAGGCACCAGGGGCACGGTCGGCACCACCGGTAGCGCTGCGCACAAGGGAGCCGCCGACGATTCCGCGACGGGCGGTGCAGCCCCGGCCAAGCGTTACTAGTTCCGCCGGGTGAAGCAAGCAGACTCCGGTCGCCCTGCGGCCGGAGTTTTTTTGACTGGGTCTGCTTTGCTAGTCGTCGAAGCGGCCGCCGCCCCGCCCTGCCTTGATGTCGCTGCGGCGCTTCTTGCCGTCGAGCCGACGCTGCTTGGAGCCAAAGGTCGGCCGTGTCGCGCGCCGTGGCTTCGGCCGTATCATCGCTTCGGTCAGGATCTCGGTGAGCCGGTCGATGGCGTCCTGACGGTTGCGCTCCTGGGTGCGGAAGCGCTGGGCGTGGATCACGATCACACCGTCCTTGGTCATGCGCTGGCCGGCGATGCGGGCGAGCCGGATCACCGCATCCTCCGGCAGGGTCAGCTTGCGCGTGTCGAAGCGCAGCTGCGCCGAGGTCGAGACCTTGTTGACGTTCTGTCCGCCCGGGCCGGAGGCGCGGACAAAGCCGATCTCGATGTCGTCCTCGTCGATGACGAGATCGCGGGATATCCGCAGCATGATGGCACCATTCGTGATGTCCGGACATATCGCGGACGTCCACGTTCGGCAATGGCGCATCCTGGAAACGCAAATGGCCGGGCGAGCCCGGCCATTTCAGGAAACGTCTGGGGACGTCAGTTCGACTTCGTCGCCGGTGCCGCGGCCGGTTGCGCGGCCGCCTGTGGGGCGCGGCCGACGACCACGGTCAGGAGGCCCTGGCCCCAGAGGCGCTTGGCGGCCGCCTTGGCGTCGTCCAGTGTCACCGCATCGACGATGGCGTTGCGCTTCTCGATATAGTCGATCGGCAGCTTGTCCTGCTGGTATTGCAGCAGCGCCTGCGCGAGCTTCGAGGAGGTATCCAGCGCCAGCATCTGCGAGCCCTTGAGGTAGGACTTGGCTTCGTCGAGCTCCTTCTGCGTCGGGCCCTCCTCGGCGATGCGGCGCACTTCCTTGTCGATCGCGTCGATGGTGTCGCCGGCCCGGTCGGCGCGGGTGCCGGTGTTGCCGATGAAGACCGCCGAATGCTCCATCCAGAGCAGCGATTCGAACACGGAATAAGCCAGCCCGCGCTTCTCGCGCACCTCGCGATAGAGCCGGGAGGACAACCCGCCGCCGCCTAGGATGTGGTTGACGACATAGGCGGCCATGAAGTTCGGATCGTTGCGCTTCACGCCGGGGCCGCCGAAGGTGATCACGGTCTGCGGCACGTCGAGCGGCACGAAGGCGCGCTGCGGCGGTTTTGCCGCCTCGACGTCGGCGACCGGCGTGAGATTGGCTTTTGCGGGCAGGCTACCAAAAGTGTGGTCGAGCAGCTTGCCGAGGGTGGCCGGATCGACGTCACCGACCACCGCGATCTTCAGCCCGTCCTTCGCAATCACGCGGCCGACATAATCCTTCATGTCGGCGACCGTGATGGTCGGCACGCTGTCCAGCGTGCCATTGGTCTGCCGGCCATAGGGATGGTCGCCGAACGCGACCTCCAGGAATTTACGGCTCGCCAGCGACGACGGATTGGTGGTCTCGCGGCGCAGGCCCGAGATCACCTGTGAGCGGATGCGCTCGACGTCGGCGGTGTCGAAATGCGGTGAGATCAGCGCGCTCCTGAGCAGGTCGAAGGCTTCGTCCTTGTTGTCGCGCAGCATCCGCAGGCTGCCGCGGAACGTATCGCGGGTGGCGCTGAAGGAGAGCTCGATAGCGCGGCGGTCGAGCCGCTCATGGAAGGTCTTGGAGTCGAGATCGCCGGAGCCCTCGTCGAGGAGGTCGCCGACCAGATTGGCGACGCCGGATTTGTCCTTGGGATCCTGCGCCGAGCCGCCGGCAAAGGAATATTCCATGGCGATCAGCGGCACGGTCGCATCCTGTACGAACCAGGCTTCGATGCCGCCCGGCGAAGTCAGGTGCTGGATCTTTGCAGCCGCCTGTGACGGCGAGACCGTAGCCAGCGCGAGTGCCGCGCCGGTGGCAAGCGAGAATGCAACACGTCGAAGGAAGGGATAGGTCACGAACGCTTCTCCTCGCGCTTGGCGGCACTGGTGTCCTTGATCAGATAGCCCGTCACCGAGCGCTTCTTCTCGAGCCATTTCTGCGCGACAGTGCGAACCTGCTCGGCGGTGACCGCGCGAATGCGGTCGGGCCAGCTCCTGATGTCCTCGATCGAAAGGCCCGTGGTCAGGGCGCCGCCATACCAGCGCGCCAGCACCGCCTGGTTGTCCTGGGCGTAGATCGCTTCCGCAATGAGCTGGGTCTTGACCCGCTCGAGGTCCTCGGCGCGGATCGGGTTCTGTGCGATGTCGGCGATGACGCCGTCGACCACTTGCTCAACATCTGCAAAGCTGACGCCCGGTTTCGGCGAGGCCGAGATCGCGAACTGGGTCGGGTCGAGCGAGATGCTCGAATAGCTGGCGCTGGCGGACACCGCGAGCGGCTTGTCGACCACGAGCGCGCGGTAGAGATAGGAATTGCTGCCGCTGCCCATCAGCTGCGCCAGCACGTCGAGGGCGGCGCTTTCACCTGCGGCGGCGGTCGTCGCCGACGGTACGAGATAGTAGCGGCGCAGGCTCGGCTGCTCGACGCGCGGGTCGGCCAGCGTGACCGTGCGCGGCGCCGCCGGCTCCGGCTCCTGCGGACGGATGCGCCGCTCCGGGATCGCGGGCTGGGCCGGAATGGAGCCGAAATTCCGCTCGACCAGCGGGCGGATGTCGGCGGCTTCCACGTCGCCGGCGATCACGAGGATCGCGTTGTTCGGCGCGTAGAAGCGGCGGTAGAAGGCGAGCGCATCCTCGCGGTCGAGCTTCTCGATCTCCTGGTGCCAGCCGATCACCGGCCGGCCGTAGGGATGGTTGAGATAGAGCGCGGCCATGATCTGCTCGTTGAGCCGCGCGTCCGGATTGTTGGCGACCCGCATGTTGTACTCTTCGAGCACGACGTCGCGCTCGGGCAGCACGTTCTCGTCCTTGAGGATCAGGCCGGTCATGCGGTCGGCCTCGAACTCCATCATGGTCGGCAGCTGCTCTTTCGGCACGCGCTGGTAGTAGTTGGTGTAGTCGACCGAGGTCGAGGCGTTCTCGTTGCCGCCGACGCGGAGCACGGTCTGGGAGAATTCGCCGACCGGATGCTTCGAGGTGCCCTTGAACATCAGATGCTCGAGGAAGTGCGCGAGCCCGGACTTGCCCGGGGTCTCGTCGGCCGAGCCGACCTTGTACCAGATCATCTCCGTGACCACGGGCGTGCGGTGATCCGGGATCACCACGACCTGCATGCCGTTGGCGAGCGTGAAGCTGGCGGGCGGGGCCGATGTCACCGTGGTCTGGGCGAGGGCGGCGCTGGCTGAGAGGACACTCGTCGAAAGCAGCGCGGCAAGGAGGCAGGCGGCCGATCGGTAAGAGGACATCATAATCCTTATGAAAAGGCCGAACCCGGATGTCCGGCTCGGAGGCACGGCATGCTACACCGTGCGGCTGAGGCTTCGCGTCACGAAGCAGAGAACTCAACGCGCTGGCAAGTTACTGATAAGCAATATGCAGACTGCGTCCGGCGTGCGTAAGCCGCCGGTGCCAGGATGCGCCTGTCAGGATGTCGCGGTGGGGCAGGAGCGCTATTATTCCTTTTCCTTGCCCGACATGATGTCGAAATAGGTCCGGCGCGACTTGTCCGGCCCGGCGCCATAGGCGTAGTTCGGCGAGGGGGTCTGGTAGCCCGGCGGCGGCTCGACCAGCGACGAGCGCGGCGGCTCGCTGGTGAATTTCTTCTCTTCGGAGCTGTTGCCGCCCTTCATCATGTTCCAGAGACCACCGGCGTAACCGAGCTCGGTGGGGCTGAGCGACGGGTTGCCGTTGGTGCCCGGCTGGATCGGATCGTTGCTGGTGCGGGGGGCTGCGGCGACCTCGCCGGCCTTCATCTCGGCGGGCGTCAGCGGTTGGGCCGCCTGCCAGTTCTCCGTCGCCTTGGTCGCCTTCTTGCGCGCTGCGATGGCTTCCTTGCGGCGCTTCTCTTCGGGGTCCTTCGGCCAGTTCGGAGCATTCTTGGCCTGGGTTGCCGGAGGCGGCAGGTCGAGCTTGGGCGGCACGACCAGCGGGGAGCGCTCGCGGTATTCGATGCCGGGCTTTTCCATGCTCTTGGCACCGATGCCGGACATCAGATTGTCGATGATCTTCTCTTCGAAGGTCATCCCGTCATCATCATCGTCGTCGTCACCGGCACGGACCGGGCCTGCCGACATGACGAGGCCGATGCCGAGCATGACCGCGGACAATTTCAACGCCCGCCAGAACCCTGCTTTGGGATCTCGAACCATCGAACCGCTGGTCTCGGAGCTGCGCATCACTGTACCTGTTCCATATTGTGGCAGATTGCTGCATTTTGCCGCTCGCACGCGGCCAATCCTCGCAAGAAGCAGGGTTCCACCTGCCGGTCCGTATCGGCCGGGATCAGGGCGCTTTTGCGGCGGGTACCCCCAGGAAGGAATCATACAATAGCGCCGCCACCCCGACAACGATGGCCACGTCCGCGAGGTTAAACACATACCAATTATAGGTATTTCCGCCGATCTCGATGTGGAACAGGGCGAAATCGACCACCGCGCCGTAGGCGAAGCGGTCGATGCCGTTGCCGATCGCGCCGCCGATGATCAGCCCGAGTGCGACCGTGGCGAGCAGGGTGTGCGAGCGGGCCATCCAGATCGCCAGGGCGACCACGGCGACGACCTTGACCGCCATCAGCGCGATCTGCGCCGACTGGCCGTCGTTCTGGAGCCAGCCGAAGCTGATGCCGATGTTCCAGGCCAGCACCAGGTCGAAGAACGGCATCACCTTCACCACGCCACGGCGGGCAAGGTCGAACACGTTCAGGAGCCACAGCTTTGAGGCCTGGTCGGCCACCAGAGTGACCACGGCCGCGAGGATGCCGGCGCGAAGCGGGGTCATGGCACCCCCAACGCCTTCCATTCGCGCAGCGCCTGGGCGTCGCGCGGCGTGACGTCGGGGTATTCAGGGTCTTCACCGACCATGGGCGAGATCTTCCAGGAGCGGGCGCATTTGGTGCCGACCGCCTTCTCGACGACGACCTCGACGCCGGGCACCGCATCGAGACGGAACGCGCCCGCAGGCGCCTCGCCCTCACGCACCTCGTAGTTCGAGGTGATGCAGACCTCGGCGAGATCGGTGTCGAACAGCGTCGCCAGCATGTCGCGGTCGGCGACATAGATCACCGGTGAGGCCTCGAGCGACGAGCCGATGTTCTTGGCGGCGCGCTCAAGCTCCAGCGCGCCGGTGACGACGCGGCGGACGTTGCGGATCGTCTCCCATTTCGCGGCGAGCTTGTCGTCGCGGAGCGTCTCGATGCCTTCGGGAAACAGGGTCAGATGGACGGAAGGCTCCGCGTTCGGCCGGAACATGCGCCAGGCTTCATCGGTCGTGAAGCTCAGGATCGGCGCAAGCCACTTCAGGAGCGCATCGCACAACAGGTCAATCGTGGTGAGCGCGGCCTTGCGCGCCGCCGAGGACGGCGGGTCGCAATAGAGCGTGTCCTTGCGGATATCGAAGTAGAACGCCGACAGCTCGGAGTTCATGAAGGCCGCGAGGCTCGCGACGACGGTCTTGTAGTCGAAGGCGGCATAGGCCTTGCGAACGGTTTCGGCATGGCCGGCCAGTTCGTGCAGCATCAGCCGCTCGAGCTCGGGCATCTCGGCATAGGCGACCTTCTCGCTCGCCTTGAAGTGATGCAGCGTACCGAGCATCCAGCGGATCGAGTTGCGCAGCTTGCGATAGGTCTCGATGGTGTTCTTCAGGATCTCCGGGCCGATGCGCTGGTCATCGGCATAGTCGGTGGCGCAGACCCACAGGCGCAGGATGTCCGCGCCCGAATCCTTGATCACCTTCTGCGGCTCGACGGTGTTGCCGAGCGACTTCGACATCTTGCGGCCGTTCTCGTCGAGCGTGAAGCCGTGGGTGAGCACGATGTCGTAGGGCGCGCGGCCCCGCGTGCCCGCGCTTTCCAGCAGCGAGGAATGAAACCAGCCGCGATGCTGGTCGCTGCCTTCCAGATACATCACGGTGTCGTTGCCGCCGTCGATCTTGCGGACGATGTTGCCGAGCTGCGGGAAGTTCTGGCGATCCTCGAGCACGAAGGCGTGCGTGGAGCCCGAATCGAACCAGACGTCGCAGATGTCGTCGACCTTCTTCCAGTCCTCGCTCGCGCGGGACCCGAGGAAGCGTTCGCGGGCGCCGTCCATGTACCAGGCGTCGGCGCCTTCCTCCATGAAGGCTTCGGCGATACGCTGGTTGACGATCTCGTCCTGCAGTATCTCGGCCGAGCCGTCGCTCTTCTCGCGCACGAACACGGCGATCGGCACGCCCCAGGCGCGCTGGCGCGAGATCACCCAGTCCGGACGGTTGGCGATCATGCCGTTGATGCGGTTCTCGCCCGACGGCGGCACCCATTGCGTGACCGAGATCGCGTGCAGCGCGCGGGCGCGCAGCGTGTCGCCCTTCTTCGCATGGCCGTCATCGCTGATGTCCTTGTCCATCGCGATGAACCATTGCGGCGTGTTGCGGAAGATCACCGGCTTCTTCGAGCGCCAGGAGTGCGGATATTGGTGCTTGAGGCGGCCGCGCGCGAGCAGCTTGCCGCCGTCGATCAGCGCCTTGATCACGGCCTCGTTGGCATCGCCCTTCTCGCCCTTGTCGTTGAGCACGCGCTTGCCGGTGAAGCCGGGGGCCTGCGCCGTGTAGGCGCCGTTCTCGTCGACGGTGTAGGGGATCGCGGTCGGGATGCCGCGCGCATCGAGCTCGCGGGTGTTGGCCGTCCAGACGTCGAAGTCCTCGCGGCCGTGGCTCGGCGCGGTGTGCACGAAGCCAGTGCCGGTGTCGTCGGTGACATGCTCGCCAGCGAGCAGCGGCACGATGAACTCGTAACCGCCACCGAACCCGCGCAGGGGATGGGCGCATTCGACAGCATCCAGCGTGTCGCCGGGAATGTCGCGCACCTTCTCATAGGACGTGACGCGCGCCTGCTTGAACACTTCTGCGGCGAGCGCATCGGCCAGGATCAGGAGATCGCCGGTCTTGGCCCAGTTGTCGGCGGGCGCATCCGTCACCTTATAGAGGCCGTAGGCGATTTTCGGCGAGAACGAGATCGCGCGGTTGCCGGGCAGCGTCCAGGGCGTGGTGGTCCAGATCACGACGGAGGCGCTGGCGAGTGCGCCATGTGCCGGTGACGTGACGGGAAACTTCACCCACACCATGTCGGAGGTGTAGTCCTCGTACTCGACCTCGGCTTCCGCAAGCGCGGTCTTCTCGACCACGCTCCACATCACCGGCTTGGAGCCGCGATACAGCGTGCCGTTGGCCGCGAACTTCATCAGCTCGCGGGCGATCTGCGCTTCGGCCGGGTAGCTCATCGTCTGATAGGGATGATCCCAGTCGCCGATGATGCCGAGCCGCTTGAACTCCTCGCGCTGCACGTTGATCCAGTGCGTCGCATAGGCGCGGCATTCCTTGCGGAACGCCACCATCGCGGCCGAGTCGCGGAAATCGGGCTTCTGCTTGCCCTTCTTGCGGTAGTTCTCCTCCTCGATCTTCCATTCGATCGGCAGGCCGTGGCAGTCCCAGCCGGGCACGTAATTGGAGTCGAAGCCGAGCATCTGCTGGCTCTTGGTCACGACGTCCTTGAGGATCTTGTTCAGCGCGTGCCCGATATGGATGTTGCCGTTGGCGTAGGGCGGGCCGTCATGCAGCACGAATTTGGCGCGGCCCTGGGCTTCCCGGCGCAGCTTGTCGTAGAGGCCGATGTCGTTCCAGTACTTCAGCAGTTCCGGCTCGCGCTGCGGCAGGCCGGCGCGCATCGGGAAATCCGTCTGCGGCAAATAAAGGGTCTTGGAATAGTCTTTGGCGTCGGACTTTTGCGGCTTTTCGGACATGGGGCTGACTGGCTCGGAAGGGCGCGGAAACGGATAGCGACTGGAATCGCGGGGTGAAACGACGAAATCCCGGTCTTGCGCCGAGCCTTCAGGCTCAGGCGGAAGCCGGGCCGCTAATCCCTATGATGCGCCGCGCAAACATGGGCTCTCCATAGCAGGGGGCCAAGGGAAGCGCAAAAGGTAGAAGCGCAAAAGGTCCGGCGGACCGGCTTTCGACCTCAATCGATCGTTCCAAGCAGCGGAAACGCGTCCGGGGCGGCGGCCAGCATGGCGCGGGCGCGGGCGGAATCGTCGTCCATCTGGCGGATCAGGGCCTCCAGGCTGTCGAATTTCAGCTCCTCGCGGATGAAGCCGACGAAGGCGCAGTCGAGCGCTTGTCCGTAGAGGTCGCCCTTGAAGTCGAACAGGAAGATTTCCAGCAGCGGCGCGCCATTATCAAAGGTCGGACGGCGGCCGAAGCTCGCCACCCCGTCCAGCCGCTCGGCGCCGCGGCCGACCCGCACCGCATAGATGCCGTGCTTGAGGCCGCAATTGGCATCGAGGCGGATGTTGGCGGTGGGATAGCCGAGGTCGCGGCCGCGCTTCTCGCCGTGGATCACCTCGCCGGTGATGAACCAGGGCGCGCCCAGCATGGTGGTGGCCTCGTCGATGAGGCCCTCGGCGAGCGCGATCCGGATGGCGCTGGAGGAGACCGGCCGCTCGTCGAGGTCGACATGGGCCTGCACGTCAACCTCGATGCCGAGCCGGGGCGCCTCGTTGACCAGGAGGCTCGGCGAGCCGACGCGACCCTTGCCGAAATGGAAGTCGTAGCCGACCGCGATGCCGCTGACGCCGAGGCGTCCGATCAGGTCATGGTGAATAAAGTCTTGCGCGCTGGTCCCGGCCCTGGCCTTGTCGAAGGTCATGACCACGGCGCCGGCGAGCCCGGTGCCGGCCAAAAGCCGCAGCTTGGCCGGCTCGTCCGTCAGGCGGAATTGCGGGGTGTTCGGGCTGAAAAACCGGCGCGGATGCGGCTCGAAGGTCAATGCCAGCGCAGGGCGGCCATGCGCCCGGCCCATTTCCAGCGCGGCTGCGATCACCGCGCGATGGCCGAGATGAACGCCGTCGAAATTGCCCATGGCGACCACGGCGCCCCTCAAAATCGCGGAATCCGGCGTTGTGTCGCGGATAACGGTAAAATGCGGGACCATCAGGGGAATTCTCGAAGCGGCAGGACCTGCGGACCGTGGCTTGACCGGCCGGACGAAGTCAAGCGGCAGGGGAGCGGCCGCATTGAACGTGATTTCAGTCCTTCGGAGGCGCCCCCAGTTAACGCGCTGTTTAACGCCTTGGTGCTAGTCCTTGAATTGTGGAACAGCGGGGCTCCGGCCCCGGCGGGTCCGATCGTAATATTTCCTGGGTTTGCGTTGGGGGAGTCGAGATGGCGGTTGATTTGTCGATGTCGGTTCTGGTGGTTGATGACTACAGCACCATGATCCGTATCATCAGGAATCTCCTGAAGCAGCTTGGCTTCGAGAATATCGATGATGCAAGCGACGGTTCGGCGGCGCTGAACAAGATGCGTGGCAAGAAGTACGGGCTCGTGATTTCCGATTGGAACATGGAGCCGATGACGGGTTACGACCTGCTGCGCGAAGTGCGCGCGGATCCGAACCTCGCCACCACGCCTTTCATCATGATCACCGCGGAATCGAAGACCGAGAACGTGATCGCGGCCAAGAAGGCCGGCGTGAACAACTACATCGTCAAGCCGTTCAACGCGGCGACGCTGAAGACCAAGATCGAAGCGGTCTTCCCGGACATGGCGAGCGCGTAAGCGCGCTCTTCGCCGGACAATAATCTTCCATTTTGGAACGTCGTGCCCGGGCTTGTCCCGGGCATCCGTGTTTGTGGATGCCAAAGGCGTGGATGGTCGGCGCATAGGCGCGCGGAAGCGACGCCGTCCTTCGGCCGGCTAAGCCGTCGTCCGTGAAGAATGCGGATTGATCTGAGAAATAAGCAGAATTTGTCTTGATGTAGTATTCGATTTTGCAGGAAAGCGGGGTGTTGGACCTCGCTTTCTTGCGTTTTAGGATTTTGCTTTTGGGCGATTCGTGATTCCCTGACGGCGTCGTCGACATTGGGGAATGCGATGAGCAAGCCGAGGGATGATCGCCAGAAAGACCTGTTGCTTCCGGCGCTTGATCAGATCATCGACATGGGTCATCCGCTGGTGCGGTTGGCAGCGCTGATCGACTGGAACATCCTGAATGAGCGCTTCAGTTCAGTGTGCCAAGCAGGGTCGGGCCAGCCGGGCTTGCCGACGCGGCTAGTCGCCGGCCTGTTCATTTTGAAGCACATGCACAACCTGTCAGATGAGGTGCTGTGCGCTCGCTGGATCGAGAACCCCTATTACCAATACTTCTGCGGCGAATTGAGCTTCTGCCACCGTCTGCCGTTCGATCGATCGTCGATGACACGCTGGCGGCAGCGGCTCGGCGAGGAACAGCTCGTCGCCCTGATCCAGGAAAGTCTTTCAGTGGCGCACAAGACCGGCGCCATCGGTCCCAAGGACCTGGAACGGGTGGTCGTCGATACCACAGTGCAGCCCAAGGCGGTTGCACATCCGACCGACGCGCGGCTGCTGCATCGAGCAATCACCAAGCTGGTCGGGCTCGCCAAGCGCAACCGTGTGCCGCTACGCCAGAGCTATCTGCGCCTGGCCAAGCGCGCCGCCATCATGACCGGCCGCTATACCCACGCCCACCAGTTCAAACGCGCCCGGCGGCAGCTCAAGTTCCTGCGGACACGGCTTGGCCGGATCATCCGCGACATCCGCCGCAAGATTGATGGCGATACGGTGCTGGAAGCTCGCTTCGGCCCGTTGCTCGGTTTAGCGCAGCAGGTGCGCAGCCAGGATCAGCATCAGCGCGGTCCGAAGGTCTATGCGTTACATGCTCCGGAGGTTGAGTGCATCGGCAAAGGTAAAGCCCGCGCGCCCTACGAGTTCGGCTGCAAGGTCAGCATCGCCACCCCTGTGACGTCTCCGAAGGGCGGCCAGTTCGTGCTCCATGCCAAGGCCCTGCATGGCAATCCCTTCGATGGGCACACGCTCGGTCCCGTAATCGCCGACATGGAGAAGCTCACCGGGGTGGAGACTCGCCGTATCCACGTCGACAAAGGATATCGCGGTCACAACCACCCGCATCGGTTCAGGGTCTGGATCTCGGGTCAGGTCCGCCGCGTCACAGCTTCCATCCGTCGCGAGATGAAGCGTCGTGCGGCTGTCGAGCCTGTCATCGGCCACGTCAAGGCCGAGCACCGCATGGACAGAAATTATCTCAAGGGACGCCTCGGCGACCGCATCAACACTGTTCTCGCCGCCGCCGGCTATAACTTCGGTCTGCTGCTGCGATGGCTCGCAGAGCTCTTGCGTGTCATCATCCGAGCCTTCTTCGAGACCGTCCCGGCTCGAAACACCGCTTGAGCCGGGCGCCGCCGCCAGTTCTTCACGAACGACTAAGCCGGGCCATGACGACGATTGGGGCTTAGCAATTCGTCTAAGAGTCTGTCCGGAAAGATTACCTTGGATTGCATAGCTTTCGCAGCATGAGTCGGATGGAGGCCAGCTTGAGAAAGGCGAGCGCCCTGTGATTGAAGCATTCCCAATCTTTGGACAGTCTTCGGCATCGCCCGAGCCAGGCAAAGGTACGCTCGACGATCCAGCGTTTGGGCAAGACGACGAAACGGTGAGCCTGATCGGAGCGTTTGACGATTTCGAGGTTCACGCGCTTCAGAGCGCTACGCAGCCCCTTCTGGAAATGTGGCCCTTGATATCCGCCGTCGGCGTAGAGCTTCAGAAGAAAGGGATAGAGGCCGAACAACGTTGCCATCAGGAGCACGCCGCCGTCGCGATCCTGGATGTCCGCCGCATGCACGATGGCGTGCATCAAGAGGCCTTGCGTGTCGACGAGAATGTGCCGCTTCTTGCCCTTGATCTTCTTGCCCGCGTCGTAGCCATGGAGATCATGAGGCCCCCTTTTTCAGCGCTTTTCACGCTCTGGCTATCGATGATGGCGGCGGTGGGAGAAGCCTCGCGCTCGGCCCTTTCGCGACATTCGACATAGAGGGCGTGATGAATTTTATCGAGCGTGCCGTTCCAGCTCCACAGATCGAAGTAGCCATACAGCGTCGAGCGCGGCGGCAGGTCCTTGGGGATCGCGCGCCACTGGCAACCTGTGCTCAGGATGTACATCAGCCCGTTGGCAATCTCGCGCAGGTCCACCGTACGCTTGTTGCCGCCGCGCTTGGCCGGCGGGATGCGAGGCGCGATCAGCGCCCACTCCTCGTCGGTCAAGTCGCTCGGATAGCGCAGGCGGCTGCGGTCGTAGCGTGCACGGTTCTCGGTAGTCCACATTGGCGGCGCGTCCCCATCGAATCAGGCCGCTCACCTTGAATCACAACCGATTCATTCGACTCAACATGTTTTGGAACAGACACTAAGCCGGCGTCGGTTCAAGCCGCAGCCGTCACCACTTCAATTCGCGCATCAGCGCCTTCGGCGGGTGGCCGAACAACTCCATCACGGAATTCGGGTCGAGCTGGTCGAGGCCCTCGAACTCCTCGGCATGGATGCCGCGGGTGACGAACAGGCAGTCGATGCCGAATTCGCGCGCGCCGGTGAGGTCGGTGCGGACGGAATCGCCGATCGCCAGCACCTTTTTCCGGTCGATCATGTGACCCTGGCGTTCGCCGGCGAGCATCATCGCGCGCTCGTAGATCGGGCGATGCGGCTTGCCGTAGAAGATCACCTCGCCGCCGAGTTCGCGATAGAGTTCCGCGATCGCGCCGGCGCAATAGATCAGCCGGTCGCCGCGCTCCACCACGATATCGGGGTTGGCACAGACCAGCGTCAGCTTGCGCTCGCGCGCCTTCAGCATCATGCCGCGATAGTCTTCCGCCGTCTCGGTCTCGTCGTCATAGAGGCCGGTGCAGACGATGTAGTCGGCTTCTTCCAGCGGCGCGGTCGTCGCATCGAGGCCGCGATAGATCGAGTTGTCGCGCTCGGGTCCGAGCCAGAACATCTTGCGGCCGGGATGCTCGGCGACATAGAGCCGCGTCAGGTCGCCCGACGAGACGATCGCGTCATAGGTCTCGTCCGCGACGCCGAGCTTGCGCAATTGCCGTTGGACGGAGTCGGCCGGGCGCGGGGCATTGGTGATCAGGATCACCGTACCGCCGCGGCTGCGATAGGTATGCAGCGCCTCGCAGGCTTCGGGGAACGATTCCAGGCCATTGTGAACCACGCCCCAGATGTCGCTGAGCACAACGTCAACGCCGCCCACGAGCTCGCGCAGACTTTCGGCGAAATGCAGCGTGGTCATGATGCGTGCGGCCGATCAGATCCGGCGCGCGAGCGCCGCGTTGCCGGTGATACGTTGGGCTGGAGGCGCTGAAGACGTGGCGCCTGGGCTGGGAGAAGCGGAGCCATTGGATCCCTGAATTTCCTGCGCCGGGTTCGGCGAGGCCCCGCCGGTAGCAGATGCCCCTTCAGGCCGCAATGGCCGGGGCGGCGCGAACAGGAACCCCTGACCGAACCGCACGTCAAAGTCGAGCAAATCGACCACTGCGCGCTCGCCCTCGATCCGTTCGGCGATCAGGTCGATGCCGAAGCGGCCGAGCAGGTCGGAGAGGTCGGAAGGGTGGATGTCCGAGGTCGAGGCCTGCCTGGGGTCGAGCAGGAGGGACGCCGGCACCTTGATGAAGCGCACGCCGCGATCGGCGAGCTCGCGCGGCTCGATCCTGAGGTCAGTGACATGGTCGATCGAGAAGCGGAAACCGCGCTGGGCGAGCGCCGCGAGATTCTCGGTCTCGGCCGGACCGAGATTGCGGAAGGTCGACTGCTTGAACTCCAGCACCAGCGAGGGCGCCAGCGCCCGGTTGGCTTCGAGGAAGTCGAGGCGCTGCGCGAAGGTGGTGGAATTGCCGAGCGTGGAGGCCGCGACGTTGCAGAACACGCCGACATCCTTGTTGCGCACCATCAGGCGCCGCAGCACCTGCACACAGCGCAGCATCACCATGTTGTCGATGCGTCCGATCAGACCCGAGGCTTCGGCGATGCTGATGAATTCCTCGGCGGCGATCAGCTGGTCGCGCTCGTCGCGCAGGCGCGTCACGGCTTCGTAGAACCGCACCTTGCGCTGCGGCAGCGTCACCATCGGCTGGAGGAAGATGTCGATGCGGTTCTCGTCGATGGCGTTGCGCAGTGTCGCCAGTAACTGGGTCGGGTTGCGGCCATTGGCCGTCTGAACCGGAACGGCGGTGTGGGTCTGGATCGCCGGTGCTGGCCGCGGCGGCGGTGCGGGCAGTGGCGGAGCGGCGGCCGGCCGCTCCTCGAAGGCCGCAATCAGGTCGAGCGGCGCCTCCGGCTCTGGCCGGGCGACCGGAGCGGGGGTGGGGGTCGGCGCGGCCCCGGCCAAGAGGTCTTCATGGGCTGACACGGTGGTGGCGAGCTGCCTGACCAGCCCGCCGAGCTCGTTGATCTCGCCGACCACTGACTGGATGCGGTCGGAGTTGGTCGAATTGGCCGAGGCGATGCGCCCCTCCATCGCCGCGAGCCGGCGGCCGAACTCGGCGACTTGGCGGGCGAGGTCGGCGGTGCCGCGCGAGAGGTCGGCGATCTGGCCGCCGACGTCACTGCGGTCGCGCAGCCGCATCGAGACCGCGTTGTAGAGGATCAGGAAGGTCAGCGCGGTTAGCGCCACGATGGCGGATTCGGTTCCGCTGATGCCGGCGACCGAGTAGAGGACAAGCCCGAGCGAGGCCGCGACCAGAACCATGCAGATGGCGATGAAGTTCGTCGAGATGCGAATCATGCCGCGCGTTACGCCTCAAAGAGCTGCCTCATCCGGGAAAACACGGGTCAGTGTGCGAACCCGTCACGCCTCATGCTCCCCCTAAGCAAGGCGACCTTAACATCATTGTTGATTCGAGGGGATAGCGGCCTGTTCGCGGGGCCGGAGCATGATCCGGAAAAGTGCGCGGCGGTTTTCCCTCGCGACAAACGCGGAACGCGTTTGCGCGGAGACCATGCTCAAACCGTCTAGGTCAGGCCGGCCCGGCGAAAGCCTTCGAGGTAGTGCTCGCGGTCGGCGGCGAGCTTGATCGGCATGAACTCGGCGATCCAGGCGAGCGAGACGTTGGGCTGGGCACGCTGGAGTTCCTTCAGCGCCGCGCGGGCGGTCTCGGTTTGCCCGGCCATCGCCGCGGCCGCGGTCAGCACCCGGTGCCCGCCGACGAAGTCACTGCGCTGGCGCAGGGCCTCCTGCGCGAGCCGGATCGCTTCCGCATAGTCCCTGCCGAGGAAGCGGGCAAAGGCGGCGATGCCGAAATAGACGGGTGCATAGGGGTCGCGCGGGCTGAGGCGGATCGCCCGCCGCGCGGCGTCGTCGGCATCCCGCCAGCGGCCGCAATAGCTGAGCGTCAGGCCATAATAGCCCTGCGCCAGCGCAAAGTTCGGATTGAGCCGCAGCGCGGTCTCGAACTCGGCAAGCGAATCCTCGAACCGGCGTGCGAACAGATCGACATGGCCGAGCGCATTATGCGCCCAGGCATCCTGGTCGTCGGCGCGGATCGCGGCCCGCGCCGCGCGCTCGGCCACCGGCAGCGCCGCGGCCATCTCCATCCAGCCCATATGCGCCGTGAACATGTAGCTGGTGCCGAGCAGCCCGAGCGCCTTGCCGTAGTTCGGGTCGAGCGCGATGGCCTTTTCGAGCAGGGCTCGCGCCGCGACGTGGTCCTGCCGCGTTACGCGCCAGTAATGGGAGAGGGCGCGCATCAGAAGGTCCCAGGCGTCCAGGCTGTCGGGCGGCTTCCGCTCGGCGCGAAAATTCTCCGCGGCATAGAGCTGCGGCTCGATCGCGGCGACGATGCGTTCGGTGATCTCGTCCTGTACGGCGAAGACGTCGGCGAGCTCGCGGTCGTAGCGTTCGGCCCAGAGATGGCTGCCGGTGGCGACATCGTTGAGCTGCGCGGTGATGCGGACGCGATCGCCCTCCTTGCGGACGCTGCCCTCGACGACATAGCGCACGCCGAGCTCCTCGGCGACCTGCCGCAGGTGAACCGTGCGGCCCTTGTAGATGAAGGACGAGTTGCGCGCGATCACGAAGAACCATCGCAGCTTCGACAGCGCGGTGATGATGTCCTCGCTGATGCCGTCGGAGAAATAGTCCTGCTCGGCCTCGCCGCTCATGTTGGTGAAGGGCAGCACGGCAATTGCGGGACGATCGGGCAGCGGCAATTCCGTCGGTGTTGCGTCGGGCGGCCTGCCCGGCGCCGACGATGAGGCCACGGCGGAGCGTTCGGTCACTGCGCCGACGAACCGCACGCCTTTGCGTGCGACGGTGCGGATCAGCCGCTGATCTTCGCCATTGTCATTGACCGCGCGCCGCGCCGCGTTGATCCGGCTGGTCAGCGTCGATTCCGAGACGACGCGGCCGTTCCAGATCGCGTCGAGCAGATTGTCCCGCGTTACCACGCGCTCGCGGTTGCGGACCAGATAAAGCAGGAGATCGAACACCTGGGGCTCAAGCGCGACGAGCGTCTCTGCCCGCCGCAATTCGCGGCGCGCGGGGTCGAGCACGAAATCCTCGAAATGAAATGTCACGCCGCCCTCGGCTCGCGCGGGAAATCAAGGTGTTCTCAGCGTAAAATAACGCCACTCTCAAGGCCAGCGAGCCGCATGCGCCCTATCGTCCCGGCGTCTTCAACCGCAGGAGAATTGCCATGTCGACATCCGCCGCGCTCAAGCCGGCCCTCGCCCAACCAGATCTCGCCGCCGTCAAGCAGCGCCAGCACAGCGCCTGGTCATCCGGCGACTATGCCATTGTCGGCACCACCTTGCAGATCGTCGGCGAGCAGCTCTGCGAGGCGCTCGACTTGCGCGCCGGCAGCAAGGTGCTTGATGTCGCCGCCGGCAACGGCAATGCGACACTGGCCGCGGCGCGGCGCTGGTGCGACGTCACATCGACCGATTATGTTCCCGCGTTGCTCAAGCGGGGACGCGAACGGGCCGCGGCGGAGCATTTGATGGTCGAATTCCGTGAAGCGGATGCCGAAGCGCTGCCGTTTGCGGATGCCAGCTACGACGTCGTGCTCTCGACCTTCGGTGTCATGTTCACGCCGGATCAGGACAAGGCGGCGTCCGAGCTCGCGCGGGTCTGCAAGTCCGGCGGCAAGATCGGCCTCGCCAACTGGACGCCCCAGGGCTTCATCGGTCAGCTCTTCAAGACCATCGGCAGGCATTTGCCGCCGCCAGCGGGCGTGAAGTCGCCGGCCTTGTGGGGCACGCCGGCACGGCTTGAGGAGATGTTCGGCAGCCAAGCCTCCGAGATCGCCGCCGAGCCGCGCATGTTCGCCTTCCGCTATCGCTCTCCGGAGCACTGGCTCGAGGTTTTCAAATCCTATTACGGGCCGATGCTGAAAGCGTTCGTGGCGCTGGAGGAGACCGGCCAGGCCGCGCTGCGGCGCGATCTCATGGCGCTGCTCGGCGAATTCAACCGTGCCGACGACGGTACGGTGGTGGTGCATAGCGAGTATCTGGAGGTAGTGATCAGCAAGCGCTGAATTGCCGTCGTGATCCGGTCAGGCCGAGCCCCGGCCTGACCGCCGGCAATCACGATGGCGCGGCTGCGCCGACCGTGTCGGCCGAGACGGCCTGCCGGGTGCCGAGCGGCTTGGTCGGTCCGGTGGTCGTATCCCGAAGGGTCTGCCGTTCGATCTCCGAGTTCAGCTCGGCCCCGAACATGATGACGATCGCCGACATCCACATCCACATCATCAAGCCGATCGCCGCGCCGAGCGAGCCGTAGGTCGCGTTGTAATTGGCGAATTCCGAGAGATACCAGGACAGGAGCGCCGAGCCGGCGATCCAGAGGATGGCGGCCGTCACCGCGCCGAGGCTCAGCCACTGCCAGCGCGGCGCGTCGCGGCTGGGCGCGAAGCGATAGAGAACGGCAAGCGCCGCCAGCAGGATGACGAACAGCACCGGCCATCGCGCGAGAGCGACGATCAGCCTGCTTTCCGGCGCGATGCCGAGATGGTTGAGCGCGAGCGGGAAGGCGACCACGGTGCCCACCATCAGCAGCAACGCCGCGATGCCGCCGACGGTGAAAGCCAACGACACCGTGTTCAGCCGGACGAAGCTGCGCTTTTCGCGCTCCTCATAGGCGACGTTGAGGGCATCGAAGATGGCTTTGACGCCCGCATTGGCGCTCCAGATCGCGAGCAAGAGGCCAAACAGGAAGGTGACACCCAGGGCAGTATTGCCGTTGGAGACCACTCGGGCGACCTGGTCCTCGACGATCTGGAACGCGCCCTCGGGCAGCAGCATCGCGAGCGAATGCAGGTTGGAACTGATCGTCGAGGGATCGGCGAACAGGCCGTAGGATGAGACCAGCGCGGTCACGGCGGGAAAGATCGCGAGCAGCCCGAAGAAGACGACGCCGCCCGCGGTCGCGAGCAGGCGATCGTCGTCGATGCGCTGATAGGTGCGCCAGAAGATGTCTTTCCAGCCCGCCCACGGGATCGCGAAGGGGCTTTTCGCGCGCCGGCCGTGGCCGGGCTGCATGGCTGCGCCGGCCGCGCTCGTTTCCGGCGAATTTGCTTCATTGTTGCGATGGTCTTGCGGAGGCCCCGATCGGATGGGGCCGAACTCCTGAAAGTAGCGTTCCGCAGACAGCACGAAGACGGCCGTGGCGGCCACCAGCAACCAACTGTCGAGGTGCTCGGTGTGCCGCGCGCGCATTTCAAGCGTCCAATCCGCGGCCGTGCCGCCGCCGCCGAGCGGCCGTGAAGCCCAACAGCCCGACGGCTGCGAGCATCAGACCAAGCTGCACGGGCCGGTTGGTCCGACTCGACACGGCGTTGCCGCCACGGCCACGTTCGCCCGGTGCGCGCGGCACCAGCGGAATCGTCGTTGCGACCTCTTTCACCGCCTGCTTGACCGTTCCGCGCGGGATCCGCGGGGTGGCGATCGCAACGCGCATACGGCTGGCAAGCGGCACGATCGGCTTGTCCCGACGCTTCATTTGGGCCTGAGCCACGCCGGCGCAGGATACGGCCAGCACCAGGAGCACGGCCGCGACGGCACCAAAGCCCCAGAATTGTCCCTGGGTGATCGCGACCCAACGATAAAGGGCGATCAGGCCGACAAAGAGGGTGGCGATCAGGAACAGCCCGGCCATTGCGAACAGTCCTGCCGCGACCGCATAGGACGTCGCGCGGCCCGTGGCCTGATTGGTGCGGTCGCGCAAGTACGATCGCGCGGCGCGCTTGAGATGATTGATCTTGAGCGCCATGCCGGCGCGCAGCAATTCGCCCGATGGCGCGAGCATGCGGACATCCTCCGAGAACGAAAAAATCGTCGGGGGATGAACGTGGCGGAATTTGACTTGTTCCGCGCGGAGCGCGGCTGCCGGGACGGATCAGCCGAGATCGGCGGCCGCGATCCAGAACACCTCGCCCTCGGACTCCTCGGTGTCGAGCCAGAGCAGCGGCAGTTCCGGAAAGGCCTCGTCGACCAGTTCGCGGCCGCGGCCGATCTCGCAGATCAAGCCGCCATCCGGCGTCAGGTGATCGGGCGCATCGCGCAGGATCCGGCGCACCACGTCGAGACCGTCGGGGCCGCCGTCAAAGGCGAGCTTAGGTTCGGCCCGGCATTCCGGCGGCAGCGCCGCCATGCCTTCGGCATCGACGTAGGGCGGGTTGGTGATGATCAGGTCGTATCTGTTGTCGCCGAGCGGGGCGAACAGGTCGCCGCGATGCAGGCTGATCCGGTCATCGAGACCGAATTCGCCGACATTTCGTGTGGCGACTTCGAGCGCGCCCTTGGAGATGTCGACGGCATCAACGGTGGCATTCGGGAAATGATGCGCGGCGAGGATGGCGAGACATCCAGAGCCCGTGCAGAGATCGAGCACGCGTTCGACGGCCGTGGGGTCGTCGATCAGCGAGCCCGCCTCACCGTCGCCGCCGAAATGCGACTCCAGCAGCTCGCCGATGAAGGAGCGCGGAACGATGACCCGCTCGTCGACATAGAAGGGCAGGCCGCGCATGTAGATCTTGTTGACGAGATAGGCGGTCGGTTTGCGCGTGGTGACGCGCTGATGGATGAGGTCGACGATGGTCTTGCCTTCCGCCGACGTGACGCAGGCATGGGCAAAGATCTCGAACTGGTCGGGATGCAGATGCAGGGCTTCGCAGACCAGGAAGGCTGCTTCCGCGACCGGGTCGGTCGTGCCATGGGCAAAGGCGAGCTTCGCCTCGGTGAAGCGGCTCACGGCGTAGCGCACGAAATCGATCAGCGTGAGCAACTCGCCGCGGCCGACCTTCGCGAGCTTTGGCGCGGCGCGGCCGCGCGTGGTCTTCTTGGATGCTTTTGCCATCAGGATCGGGTCCAGCGTGCGGCGGCCACGTCGTCACGGGCGTGGGCTTCGACCCAGCCGGTACCGGTGGCGCTCTCTTCCTTCTTCCAGAACGGCGCGCTGGTCTTGAGATAATCCATCAGGAACTCGGCCGCCTGGAACGCCGCCTGGCGGTGCTGCGACGCCGTGAGCACCAGCACGATATTCTGCCCGGGCATGAACCGCCCGACGCGATGAATGATGGTGACGCCGTTCAGCGGCCAGCGCGATGTAGCTTCGTCGGCATGGCGCTTGATCTCTTCTTCCGCCATGCCGGGATAATGTTCGAGCGTGAGGGCGGCGATCTTCGCGCTGTTCTCGTCGCCGCGGCAGATGCCGGAAAAGCTTACGACCGCGCCGATGTCGGTGCGGCTCCCGGTCAGGATCGCGATCTCGCGCGCGATGTCGAAATCGTCCTGCTGGATGCGGATGGTGACGGGGCAGGGGCCGGCGGGGGAGGTGCTTACGGGGGAGGTCATGGCCTAGCCGCCGGTCATCGGCGGGAAAAACGCGATCTCGCGGGCGCCCGCGATCGCGGCGTCCGATTTGACGTGGGCATGATCGATCGCGGTGCGGATCACCTTCGGCTTCTCGAAGGCGTAGGCATAGGCCTCGCTCTGGCCGGACAGCCAGGCGATCAACTCCTCGACGGTGCGCACGGTCGCCGGCGGCTCGATGGTCTCCTCGGCCTTGCCGACGCGCTCGCGCACCCAGGCGAAGTACTTCACCTTCATGCCTCATCCTCCTTGATGAGGTGATGGATGCCGGCGCGGAAATAGTCGTAGCCGGTGTAAATGGTGAGGATCGCCGACGCCCAGAGCAGCGCCAGCCCGATCATCGAGACCACGGGCACCACCTCATCGCCGGCCGGGCCCGCGAGCAGGAAGCCGATGGCGATGAGCTGAACGGTCGTCTTCCACTTCGCAAGCTTTGTCACGGGAACGCTAACCCGTAACGCGGCGAGATATTCGCGCAGGCCCGAGACCAGGATCTCGCGGCACAGGATCACGATGGCGGCCCACAGCGACCAGCCATGGATGATGCCGTCGGCGGCCAGCATCAGCAGGCAGGAGGCGACCAGCAGCTTGTCGGCGATCGGATCGAGCATCCGGCCGAATGCGGATTGCTGATTCCAGATCCGCGCGTAATAGCCGTCGAGGTAATCGGTCACTGCTGCCGCGATGAAGATGGCGACCGCGACCCAGCGCAGCCACAGCGGCTGATCCAGAATCGACTGCGCATAAATGCACCCGACCACGACCGGGATCGCGGCGATCCGGCCATAGGTCAGGATGTTCGGGAGGGACATCGCGCGGCTGGTCGTCCCTCGTGTCGTGGCGATGTTCATCCGTCCTACCAATACCGCTCGTGCCTGAAGGTCAACCGTCCCGCTCCCCAAATGAGGTGCAGCATGCGACGACCATATGACCGCGGCCCCCTTAGTTCACCCCGGCTGGGGATGGAAATAGTCGAAAATCCTGCGAGCGCTCTCGGCGCTCACCCCCGGAACCTTGCCGAGATCGGCGATCGAGGCCCGCTCGATCTCCTTCAGGGTTCCGAAATGGTGCAGCAAGGCACGTTTGCGTGACGGGCCGATGCCCGGAATCTCCTGCAAACCGGCCTCGCGGATGTCCTTCTTGCGCAGCTTGCGGTGCGAGCCGATGACGAAGCGGTGGGCCTCGTCGCGCAGGCGCTGGATGAAATAAAGCACGGGATCGCGCGGCTCCAGCTTGATCGCCTCGCGCTCCGGCATGAACAGGGTTTCGCGGCCGGCATCCCGGTCCGGTCCCTTGGCGACCGACATCAGCGACACCTGGGTCAGGCCGAGATTCGTAAAGATCTCCCGGACGGCGTTGAGCTGGCCGCGACCGCCGTCGATGATCACGAGGTCGGGCCATTGCGGGAAGTCGTCGTCCTTGGCCTTGCCGGCGGCGTCCTCGGGCGGATTGATCAGGCGCTTGAAGCGGCGCTCCAGCACCTCTTTCATCATGCCGTAATCGTCGCCCGGCGTGAGCCCTTCCGACTTGATGTTGAACTTGCGGTACTGGTTCTTCACAAAACCATCCGGGCCGGCGACGATCATGGCGCCAACCGCGTTGGTGCCCTGGATGTGGCTGTTGTCGTAGACCTCGATGCGCTTGGGCGAATGCGGCAGGCTCAGCGTCGTGGCCATGGCGTCGAGCAGGCGGCCTTGGGTCGCGGTGTCCGCGAGCTTGCGGCCGAGCGCCTCGCGCGCATTGGTCAGCGCGTGCGCGACCAGCTCCTTCTTCTCGCCGCGCTTGGGCGTGGAGACCTCGACCTTGTGGCCGGCCTTGATCGACAGCGCATTGGCGAGCAGCTCGCTTTCCTCGATCTCGTGCGAGAGCAGGATGTTCTTCGGCGGCGGCTTGTCGTCGTAGAACTGGGCGAGGAACGAGCCCAGCACTTCCTCCGGCGTATAGGTCTTCTCCGCGCGCGGGAAATAGGCGCGGTTGCCCCAGTTCTGTCCGGTGCGGAAGAAGAACACTTCGACGCAGGAGAAGCCGCCCTCCTGGTGGATGGCGAACACGTCGGCTTCTTCCACCGTGCGCGGATTGATGCCCTGCTGCGACTGGATCGCCGACAGCGCGGCGAGGCGGTCGCGGTAGAGTGCCGCGGTCTCGAATTCGAGCTCGCCGGAGGCCTTCTCCATCTCGCCGGCAAGCTCCTGCTTCACCGCTTGGCTCTTGCCGGAGAGGAAGTCGGTCGCCTCGCGCACCAGCGTCGTGTAGCCGGGGAAATCGATCTCGCGGGTACAGGGGCCGGCGCAGCGGCGGATCTGGTAGAGCAGGCAGGGCCGCGAGCGGCTCTCGAAGAAGGAATCGGTGCAGGAGCGGATCAGGAACGCGCGCTGCAAGGCGGTGATGGTGCGGTTGACCGCGCCGGCGGAAGCGAACGGGCCGAAATAGCGGCCGGGCCGCGACTGCGCGCCGCGGTGCTTGAGGATCTGCGGCGCCCAATGGTCGCCGGTGATCAGGATGTAGGGAAACGACTTGTCGTCGCGCAGCTGCACGTTGAAGCGCGGCCGGAGCTGCTTGATGAGATTGGCTTCCAGCAGCAGCGCTTCGGTCTCGGTGTTGGTCGAGACGATCTCCACGGTCACCGTGGCCGCGATCATGCGCAGGATGCGCGCCGGTTGCGGCGCGCTCTGGCGCGCATAATTCGACAGGCGCTTTTTGACGTTCTTGGCCTTGCCGACATAGAGCACGTCGGCATTGGCGCTGAGCATGCGATAGACGCCCGGCGAGGTGGGCGCGAGGCGGACCGCGCGCTCGATCGCCTCATGGCCGGTCGCCAGCGGCTCTTCGCCGACCGCGCCGCTCTCCTCCAGGATGTCAGGCAGCAGCGCGTCGTCCTCGTCCTCGCCAGCGGTGGTGGCGGGATCGAGGTCCGGCGGCGCCAGGCTCTCCGGCGGGGCGTCGGCCGTCATGCCGCGCGGAGATTTGCGCGCGCGCGTGTCGTCCGGATTGTCGGTGGAATCGTGAGCCATGATGCGAATTTAGGCGCTGGGGGTGCCGATTTGAAGTTCCCGCCTTGCGGCACACACAGGATGGCGGCGCAGTTCCGGGTAACACTTGCTTAAGCCTGTTAAGAGCGCGGTAACCCGGCTTAACAGGCCTTTAACTTAAAACTCTCGATAAATCTTACGCGAAAAAGAGGAGGTTCCGTAACCATGCGATTTTGCCTTGCGCGGCGGCGCAGGCATCGCGGGGGGCGGCCGTTGCGTTGGAGAGTACCGATGAGGGGGTTCGTTGTAGGCGCAGCCGTGTTGGTTGCAGCCGGCTGGACAGCTTCGGCAGAGGCCGCCGATCTCAACTACGGGCAGGGTGCGCCCTACACCGTCAATCAGCCGCTCAATGCCTATAGCTGGGCCGGTCCGTATCTCGGTGCCAATCTCGGCTATGAGTGGGGCTCGGTGAGTAATTCGCCCGTCAAGCCCTCCGGTTTCGTCGGCGGTGTGCAGGCCGGCTACAATTTTCAGAATGGTCCATGGGTGTTCGGCGTCGAGGGCGACATCCAGGCCGCGGGCGCTGATGACACCTTCGCGCCGTGGAAGTTCTCCAACCCCTGGTTCGGCACGCTGCGCGGCCGCGCCGGCTATGCCTTCAGCAACGTGCTGTTCTACGGCACCGCCGGCCTCGCCTTCGGCGAGCTGCGCGCGCAGACATTCGGTTGGACGGAGTCGCACACCACCGCAGGCTGGACCATCGGTGCCGGCGCGGAAGTCGGCTTCGCGCCGAACTGGAGCGCCAAGCTCGAATATCTCTACATCGATCTGTCGACGAGCCAGTTCGCAATTACCGGCGTGTCAAACGGCTATAGCGCCAGCGTTGTGCGCGCAGGCGTGAACTATCACTTCTGATAGTTGAAGAAGAAAATACCGGACAACAGCCTCCCGGCCGCTCGCGGCCGGGATTTTTTTCGCCAGGTGTTCGCTCGAAAACGCTCTAGGAGACGATGACCAAATTGACTGCCTTTGGTCCCTTCCCCTTCTTGTCCGGCTCGACTTCAAAAGTAATGCGCTGTCCTTCGGCGAGGTCTTTCAGTCCCGCCCGCTCCACAGCAGTAATGTGCACGAAGACGTCGCGCCCGCCGTCGTCGGGCTTGATGAAACCGTAGCCGCGCTCGCCGTTAAAAAACTTGACCGTTCCCGTCATGGCCATCGGGAAACTCCCCCTCATTGCTCCTCCGTCGCGACGCAGACTCACGTCACGACATGACCGGGCCTTACGAAGCCCGGGAGCTGGCCATCCTTGGGCGGACCTTTCTTTCGGTCCGATCGGATCTTTCTTAGGCCTTCACTCCGCCGCAACCATTCGCGGAAGCGGAACGTAAAGCCAGTCACGGAAACAGCATAATACGGTTCTCTGCAGATTGACTACCGCTCCTGCATCTTTTTCCCAAGAATGCCGGTGTGTTACGGCCTCGGCACCTCTAATCGGAATCTGGCAGCTCCGCCCTGTCCGAGCGGTATCTCCAGCTCGGGCAGGATCGTCTTGAGCTCGCCATGCAGCGTGTACGGCGGATTGACGATCAACAATCCGGCGGAGGTGAGGGTGGCGCCATCAAGCTGCGGCGCGACACTGAATTCGAGACGCAGACATTTTCCTGGTGGTTTTGCTGCGGCTGCGAGCCGCGCCACTGATTGCACCAGCGTGTCGGTGGCGCGCCGGCTCTTGGCCGGATACCAGATTACATAGATACCGGTCGGCCATTTCACGAAAGCCGCCGAGAAGGCGTCGCCGAGCTTTTCGAACTCGTCTTTCGCCTCGAACGGCGGGTCGATCAGCACGAGCCCGCGCCG
Organism: Bradyrhizobium barranii subsp. apii; assembly: GCF_011516635.5. GTDB lineage: Bacteria > Pseudomonadota > Alphaproteobacteria > Rhizobiales > Xanthobacteraceae > Bradyrhizobium > Bradyrhizobium barranii. Next base: position 1,825,201 of record NZ_CP096255.1, read on the forward strand.
TTCCTTCGGTGGCACAAAGGCCGGCAGCGCGACCCAGCCGTCGAGATCGACCACGCGTGCCTGTTCGTCGCGGCGCAGCACACCGATCAGCGCCTTGCGCGCCTTCGGCTCGAGCTCGCAGGCAACGAGGCGGTCCTGCGGCCGCAGCAGGCCGCGCGTGATCAGCGGCGAACCCGGATAGGCCTTGAGCTCGCCCTTCGGATTGTAGGCGCGAACGATGTCGAGATAGGGCTTGGCCAGCGCCACGGCGTCGTTCGACAGGCGCGCCTGCATCAGCCGCGCGATGCCGGTCAGCCATTCGCCACTGCGGCGCGCCTCGTCGCTTTCGAGATCGTAGAGGCCGGCGCCGGCATGGGTGTCGATGACACGGAATGCCCCCGGCTTGTCCTGAAGGTAGGTAATGATGCGCGCGAGCACGATGTGCTTGATGACATCGGCGAAGTTTCCGGCGTGGAAGGCGTGACGGTAGTTCATGAGACAGGACTACGCTACGTCACGGCTTGCGCAAAGCGGCATGCGCGCCTGTGCCGGCATGGGCCCGGATTCTGCAGCGCACCGCCGAACCGGCGCTGCGTCCGGGGCGCAAACACTTGGACTAGCCACCTCTGATCGGCGGCATCGTCACCCGGTCGCGGCGGCAGGCGCGGCGCTCGATCTCCTCGCAGGCCCGGAATTGCAGGTCCTTGTTGAGGCAGATGCGGACCTCGGAGAGCCGGGTCCGATTGCAGGTGACCGAGATGGCCGCGTTGCTCAGGCCCGCATTGGCCTTGATGAAGGCTTCCTCCACCTCGCCCGGCGCCACGGTCTTGGCCTGCGACAGTTCGAGATATTCCGCCGGGATCTTGATCGCGGCGCGCGCCTTTCGGATCGTCTCGAAATAATTGCGGCTGTCGAGCCCGGAGCAGGTGCCGTGCTTGTCCCACTCGTTGAAGATCAGCCCCGGCGCCGGCATCAAATCGAGCATCGAAGAGACGATATTGCGGTTCAGGCGTGGCGACGGCCGCTGGCAATATTCAGGGAAGCCATTCTCATATTGCGGCCACAGCCCGTGCACCACGAACGCGTAGGGCCGCCCGCTGCACTGCATCTGCGAGCGACCACCGCCGCCGCGGTTGCGCTCGGACGCCTCCTCGCAGAACGAGGGCGACCATGACAGCGACAGCACATAGAAGTCGAATTCGCCGGGCGCGTTCTGCCGTTTGTCCTGGGCCTTCGCGCCGCCCGGCAGCGCGACCAGCCCGGCGGCCAGAACCAGGGGGAGGGTCAGTGAGATCACGAGACGGGTGAACGAACGCAATCTAAAATGAAACATGGCGACGCCCCTCAACTAGACTGTGCAATCAGCCTAGCAGGCAACAAGAACATTTCAAGAACAAAATTCGAGCCGGCCCGTCAGGCGCCTGATCAGTCCGATTCAGGCCTTTCGATCGAGGCTCAGGGCCTGGCGGCGCGGCAGGACGGATTGTAGGCCCAGTTGCGGTCGAGCCCGACCACGCACCATTCCACACCATTGCCGTAGCCGGAGAAGCCGCCATCCTCGATGATCGAGAAATGCACCTTGCGCACCTTTCCGTCATTGAGCATGGCGTCGCCGGTGCAATAGCGGCGCGGAATGTTGTCAGACTGCCAGGGCCGGAACGCGATCTCGTGAACGGCGGCGAAGCCGGTGATCTTCAACGAGGAATTCCAGAACGAGCTTTCCTTCTCCCAGAACTGGGTGGCGATGGTCGGCAGCGCCCTCTCGCAATCGACGACGGCGCCGTCATAGCGCGGCCCGTTCAGCCAGAAGTTCAGCTCCAGCGGATTGGCGGCCCTGGCCTCACCGAGCGATAGCGCTCCGAACATGAGGCCAAGCAAGGTGGCAAAGCGGAGCGATTTCAGGGGGAGGGCGCGCATGGGCAATCCGGACAGCTGGGTCTTGCGAAGGATGGACGGTGCCGCGAAGGCCGGGGCAGGTCAAGTGCAGCGCGGCAACACTTGGCCAAGAGTTGACCCTAACCTCGCAGCCGGCGGGGCATCAGTTCTTTTCATGGACATCCCGGCACCGTAAACTGGCGCCAACCAACTGGAGTGACGGGAATGCGAATCATTGCGGCTGCGGGCCTTCTTGCCCTGGGGATGATGGCCAGCCAGTCGGCACGCGCCGATATGCTTCCGGTGCCTCCGTTCAAGGGCAACGACACCGGCGGCATCATCGCTTATTCGATGGCGACCCAGGCGGATGCGCGGCAGGTCGCGGTCGATCACTGCGCGCGCTACGGCAAGGTCGTGAAATTCCTCGCGGTGCAGGCCTTTGAGGGCGGCTACATCTCGTTCTCCTGCCGTTGGGTGCCCTATGGCGCTGCCCAACAGCCGATCCGCACGCTGTACTGAGGCGCTTTCGGAACGTCGGGAGCTTCCTACATGACGCGCAAGCTCGCTTTGCTCGGCTCGGCCCTTTGTCTTGTGGTGTCGGCAGGCAGCGCCAGCGCCGACGATCTGCCGGTGCGCAAGGCCGGTCTCTGGGAAATGAAGATGGTCAGGACCGGCACGCCCATGCCCGAGATGACCATGCAGCACTGCACCGACGAGACCGTCGGCAAGGAGATGAACAACAACGTCTCCCCGATGGCCAAGCAGATCTGCGCCAAGCAGGACATCAAGAAGACCGCGACCGGCTATGTCAGCGATTCCGAGTGCAACGTCGCCGGCATCAGCACGACCTCGCATGCCGAGATCACCGGCGATTTCAACTCGGCCTATACGGTGAAGACCTCGTCGCATGCGCAAGGCGGCGCCGCCGGCGCAGCAGGCCGCGACACCACGATGCAGCTCGAAGCCAAGTGGCTGGGGGCCTGCAAGCCCGACCAGAAGCCCGGCGACATCGTGATGCCCGGCGGCTTCAAGATGAACGTGCGCGACATGGACAAGTTGAAGGCGCTGCTGCCGAAGTAGGTTTGTCTTCCCCTCTCCCCTTGTGGGAGAGGGTGGCTCGCCGCGTAGCGGCGAGACGGGTGAGGGGTATCTCTCCGCGCGTGACTCTCTTACTTCTGAATTCGCGGAAACAACCCCTCATCCGGCGCTTTGCGCCACCTTCTCCCACAAGGGGAGAAGGAAGAGCAAAGCTACACCGGAATCCGAACGCTCGCCCTTAATCCCCCCATCGGGCTGTCGCCGAGGGTGATGTCGCCGCCATGCGAGCGCGCGATGTCGCGGGCGATGGCTAGCCCCAGGCCGGTGCCGCCTTCGTCCTGGTTGCGGGCGTTGTCCAGCCGCAGGAACGGCTTGAACACCTCTTCGCGCAAGTGCGCGGGAATGCCGGGGCCGTCGTCCTCCACCGTGACGGTCAAATAACGGTGATCGCGCTGGCCGTTGATGGCGATGCTCTTGCCGTAGCGCGCCGCGTTGGTGACGAGGTTGGCGAGGCAGCGCTTGAACGAGGCCGGCTTCACGGTGACCACGGGCAGGCCGTGGAACGCGACGGTCGCGGTGTGGCCGTGGCGCTCGGCGTCGCTGCGCAGCTCCTCGAGCGCCTGCGCCATGTCGGTCGGCTGCGACTGCTCGCCGGAATCGCCGCGGGCAAACGCAAGGTAGTCCTCCAGCATCATCGACATCTCGTCGACGTCCTTGCGCATGCCCTCGAGCTCTGGGTTGTCGCCAATCAGCGCCAGCTCGAGCTTGAAGCGGGTCAGGATGGTGCGCAGATCGTGGCTGACGCCGGCGAGCATCGCGGTACGCTGCTCCATCGTGCGCTCGATGCGTGACTTCATTTCGAGGAAGGCGACCGCCGCGCGCCGTACCTCGCGCGCGCCGCGCGGCCTGAAGTTCGGCGCCTCGCGGCCCTTGCCGAAACTTTCGGCGGCGTCTGCCAGCCGCAGGATCGGCTTGATCTGGTTGCGCAGGAACAGCACGGCGACGATCAGGAGGATCGAGGACGTGCCGACCATCCAGAACAGGAAGATCTCCGAGTTCGAGGCATAGGCGGCGCTGCGCTGCGCGAACACGCGCATCACGGCATCGTCGAGCTGGATCCGGATCTCCACGAGGTTGGAGCGGCCGACGGTGTCGATCCAGAACGAGCGTCCGATCTGGCGACCGAGCTGCACCGACAGCGTCTGGTCGAGCAGCGAGAAGAACGGTTTTGGGCCCGGCGGCGGCATGTCGCCGGCGGGGAGGAAGTCGACGACGAGGCCGAGGCGCTGCTGGGCGATGCGGCGGATCTCGTTGCGGTCCTTGTCCTGCGGATAGCCCTTGTAGACGTCGATCAGCGCGGCGATGTCCTGCACGACAGCAGCCGACAGGCGGCGCGTCACCGTGTTCCAGTGCCGCTCCATGAACACGAAGGCGACGACCGATTGCAGGATCACCATCGGCACGATCATGATGAGGAGCGCGCGCGCATAGAGGCCGGTCGGCATCCAGCCCTTGAACGCGTTGCCCATCCAGCCATTGGCGGCGGAGACGCGGCCGGCGGCGCTCTTCAACAGCGTCAGGCCGGTATCGATCGTGCTCATCGGTCGCGCTTCACTGCTTTATGGCGAGGCCACCAGGCGGTAGCCGATGCCGCGCACCGCCTGGAGGAACAGCGGATTGGCGGGGTCGGTCTCGATCTTGCGCCTGAGGCGGTTGATCTGCACGTCGACGGCGCGCTCGTTGACGCTGCCATTGCCGGTGAGCGCGCTGCGCGGCACGGTCTCGCCCGGTGTTTCCGAGAGAATCCGCAACATCTCGCGTTCGCGGTCGGTGAGGTGAATGACCTCCTCGCCCTGGCGCAGTTCGCCGCGATCGAGATGGTAGACGTAAGGGCCGAACGCGATCTTCTCCACCGCGGCGGTTTGCGGCGGCGGTGCGGCGCGCTTGAGGATGTTGTTGATGCGCAGCGCAAGCTCGCGCGGCTCGAACGGTTTTGCCACGTAATCGTCGGCGCCGATCTGCAGGCCTTCGATGCGGGCTTCGGCCTCGTGCCGCGCCGTCAGCATCACGATCGGCACCGAGGAGGAAGTCCGGATGAAGCGGGCGAGATCGAAGCCGGTCTCGCCGGGCATCATGACGTCAAGGATCAGGAGATCGAAATGCAGGCCCATGAGCTTCGAGCGTGCATCGCCGGCGCTTGTGGCGGTGGTGACGCGATAGCCTTCGCTGGCGAGGAAGCGCGACAACAGATCGCGGATGCGGCGGTCATCGTCGACCAGCAGCAGATGCGGCGCATCGTCGGCCGGTTCTACCGGCGGGCGGGCGAGCGTGGCAGCGAACGGCACGTTCACTCCTTTCCGTCCTGATTGACGTTGGCGAAGATCGTCTCCAGCACCTTGTCCGGATCGTCGCGGTCGATCATCGCGCGCAGGAAACGCTTGACGGTATCGGCATCCTGCGGCGCCAGCTCGGCGAGCGCCTTGGTGATCCGCGTGGTCTGGAGTCCGGCGAGCTTCTGCACCAGCGCCTCGCCCTTCGGCGTCGCGTAGAGCAGGCGCTGGCGGCGGTCATTGTCGCCGGTCTTCTGCACGATATAGCCCTCGTCCAGGAGCTGCTTGAGCACGCGGCCGAGCGACTGTTTTGTGATGCGCAGGACATCGAGCAGATCGGCGACCTTGAGGCCGGGATAGCGATAGACGAAATGCATGACCCGGTGGTGGGCCCGGCCGAAGCCGAAAGCCTCCAGCTCCTGGTCGGGATCGCCGACGAAATCACGATAGGCGAAGAACAGCAGTTCGATGATATCCCAGCGCAAATTGCCTCCATCGCCTGCGGCCGGCCGCGGCTCGGCTGCGTCTTGAGAGGGAGTTGCGAAATTTATGTCAGGCATATTGACGTATCTTGGGTTCAATGTTACAAAACGATTAGCCCGCACGAAATTTTAGATCGCTTCGCGTCGGGTGGCAGTTCTAGGAGCGGCCGGAGAGAGCCGGACAGGCGGCGACGGCCGAAGCAGATCTACCGTGCGATTGTCGAGCGGCATTTCGGCAAAACATACTGGACTTCCGCCTTCCGCAAAAGCATGTCCTCGGCGACATGCTGGCCACGGAAACCGGCCGTAACAAGGCTGGCGGCGGTCCAGCCACAACCTAATCAAGCCAGCCGGGCTCAAACAGGGCAGGCGGGCGCCAGAACAGCGCCGCTACCGGCAGCGGGAGGCAAGGACATGAGTATGAAATTCGACATCCAGCCCGCATCCAATCCGACATCCGAGAAGGACCGCGTCGCCAAGCTGGTGGATCCCGGCTTCGGGCGGGTCTTCACCGATCACATGGCGATCGTCCGCTACAACCAGGCCAAGGGCGGCTGGTACGAAGCGCGCATCGAGGCGCGCGCCAACTTCCAGCTCGATCCGGCCGGCGCGGTCCTGCACTACGCGCAGGAAATCTTCGAAGGCCTCAAGGCCTACAAGCGTGACGACGGCGGTGTGAACCTGTTCCGCCCCGACGCCAATGCGCGCCGCTTCAAGGATTCCGCCGACCGCATGGCGATGGCGCAGCTGCCCGAGGACGTCTTCATCGAGGCGGTCGAGCAGGTCGTGCGCATCGATCGCGCCTGGATGCCGGGCGGCGAGGGCAGCCTCTATCTGCGCCCCTTCATGATCGCGAGCGAGACCTTCCTCGGCGTCAAGCCGTCGTCCGAATACATCTTCGCGGTGATCGCTTCGCCGGTTGGCTCCTATTTCAAGGGCGGACCTGCGCCGGTCTCGATCTGGGTCTCGGAGAACTACACCCGCGCCGCGATCGGCGGCACCGGCGCCGTCAAGTGCGGCGGCAATTACGCGGCGAGCCTGCGTGCGCAGGCCGAAGCGATCCAGCACGGTTGCGATCAGGTCGTCTTCCTCGACGCGGTCGAGCGCCGCTACATCGAGGAGCTCGGCGGCATGAACGTCTTCTTCGTGTTCGAGGACGGCTCGCTCTCGACGCCGCCGCTCGGCACGATCCTGCCCGGCATCACCCGCGACTCCATCATCGCGCTCGCGAAGGATGCCGGCAAGACGGTGCGCGAGGAGCCGTACTCGCTCGACCAGTGGCGCAAGGATGCGGCGAGCGGCAAGCTGAAGGAAGCGTTCGCCTGCGGCACCGCTGCCGTGATCTCGCCGATCGGCAAGGTGCGCTCGGTGAGCGGCGATTTCGACATCAGCGGCGGCGCCGCCGGCCCCGTCGCCACGGGCCTGCGCAAGCAGCTCATCGACATCCAGTACGGCCGCACCAACGATCCGCACAACTGGATCCGCAAGGTGTTTTGATCGACGGCGATTACGTTTCCCCTCTCGCACAAGGGAGAGGGGAAACGCGCAACGTTTGTGGCTTGTTGCGCTATGAACGTGCTGCTGCCGACACGCGACAAAGCCAGGAGACATCGAAGCATCCTGGACATCGCGAACATGGCAACAAAACTCTCCCAGCCCATGAAATGGGTCGTTCTCGCCGCAATCACCGGCGTCAGCGTTCTCGGCATCCTGACGATCGGCCCCACGCACGAGGTCGCGGCGCAAGACCGCTCGCCGATCGTCGACGTGCGCACCACCGATCCCGAGATGAACACCGCGATCGCGCGCGCCCGCGGTACGCTTCCCACCTTCTGGGCGTCCTATGACGCGCCAAAGCCGTCAGAGACCGGGCACGCCTTGAAGGTGCGCTTTTCGACCCGCAGGGGCGGGGAGCATATCTGGATCGGCGACGTGAAGAAGCTGCCGAACGCCACCTATTCGGGCCTCTTCGCCAACGAGCCGCGCGATCTGCCGGGCAAGCGGGCCGGCGACGCGGTCAAGTTCAGCGAAGCGGACATTTCAGACTGGATGTTCATGCGTAACGGCAAGATCGTCGGCGGCGAAACCATCAAGCCGACGCTGAAGTCGCTGCCAAAGGCGGATGCGGATGCCCTGCGGGCCCGGATGGAGCAGCCGTAGATTCTCTTCCCCTCTCCCCGCAAGCGGGGCGAGGTAAAGCGAACTTCGGTTGCCGCACCGCGCGTCGGCTGGTAAACGCCGCGCATGGCCGAGAAACCCAAAAAACCCCAGAAACTGAAGGCGCGCCTGCCGCGCGGGCTCGAGGATCGCGATCCCGCCGCGATCCGGGCGACGCGCGAGATGGTCGAGAAGATCCGCGCCGTCTACGAGCTCTACGGGTTCGAGCCCGTGGAAACGCCGGCGATGGAATACACCGATGCGCTCGGCAAGTTCCTGCCCGACCAGGACCGTCCGAACGAGGGCGTGTTCTCGTTCCAGGACGACGACGAGCAGTGGATCAGCTTGCGCTACGATTTGACCGCGCCGCTCGCGCGTTACGTCGGCGAGCGCTACGGGACCGACGGTCTGGTCCTGCCCTACCGCAGCTACCGCGTCGGCTACGTGTTCCGCAACGAGAAGCCCGGCCCCGGCCGCTTCCGCCAGTTCATGCAGTTCGACGCCGACACGGTCGGCTCGGCGACGCCGGCGGCGGATGCCGAGATCTGCATGATGGCCGCGGACACGATGGAGGCGCTCGGCATCGCGCGCGGCTCTTATGTTGTGAAGGTCAACAACCGAAAAGTGCTCGACGGTGTTCTGGAAGCCATCGGGCTCGGCGGTGACGAGAACGCCGCGCGCAGGCTGACTGTGCTGCGCGCGATCGACAAGCTCGACAAGTTTTCCGCCGACGAAGTGCGCAAGCTGCTCGGTCCCGGACGGTGGGATGGCGGCGAAGAAGGCAAGGGCGACTTCACGAAAGGCGCCAACCTGAGCCCGGCGGAGGCTGATGTTGTTCTCGCCATCACCAAGCCGCGCGACGATTGGAAAGACGCGATCGCCGCGGCGGAAACCTACCTCGCCAAGAGCGAGATTGGTCAGGCTGGCGTCAGCGAGCTGGAAGAGATTGCCAAGCTGGTGACAGCGTCGGGTTATGGCGCAGACCGTATCAAGATCGATCCCTCCGTCGTGCGCGGCCTCGAATATTACACCGGCCCCGTCTACGAGGTCGAACTGCTGCTCGAGACCAAGGACGAGAAGGGCCGGCCGGTGCGCTTCGGCTCGGTCGGTGGCGGCGGCCGCTACGACGGCCTCGTCTCGCGCTTCCGCGGCGAGCCGGTGCCGGCGACCGGGTTTTCGATCGGCGTGTCCAGGCTTCAGGCCGCGCTGACGCTGCTCGGCAAGCTCGACACGCGGCCCGAATTCGGCCCCGTCGTCGTCACCGTGTTCGATCGCGACCGCGTTGCGGACTATCAGAAGATGGTGGCGTCCTTGCGCGCTGCCGGCATCCGTGCCGAGCTCTATCTCGGCAATCCCAAGAACATGGGCAACCAGCTCAAATATGCCGACCGCCGCAACTCACCTTGCGTGATCATCCAGGGCTCGGATGAAAAGGCGCGCGGCGAGCTGCAGATCAAGGATCTGATCGAAGGCGCCAAGGCCGCCGCCGCGATCGCCTCCAACCAGGAGTGGCGCGAGAGCCGCCCGGCGCAGTTCTCGTGCAGCGAAGCCGACCTCGTCGCCAAGGTGCGCGAAGTCCTGGGCCGCCATGACGTAAAGTGGGGATAGCCATTCCGGAAGGCCGTCACGCCCGGGCTTGTCCCGGGCATCCACGTCTTGTTTGATGGCGACCGTCAATGGCCGGTGTTCGGCCGCAAGGGAGAGAACGATGCCTGAGATTACCGTCAGCATGGCCGAAGGCCGCACCGACGAGCAGAAGGCCGGCATGATGCGCGACATCACCCAGGCCCTGGTGAAGAATCTCGGCGTCGATGCCGATGCCGTCGTGATCCAGATCAACGAAGCCCCGCTCCGTCACAAGATGAAGGGCGGCAAGACCTTTGTGGAGCGCGCGGCGGCTGCGAAGAAATAGCCAGCGCTATATCGGCAGTCTCCACTGTCGTCCCCGCCTACTGCGCAATTGCGCACGAAAGCGGGGACCCATAACCACAGGCAGTGGTTATTTGGCGAGCTGGTAACTCGGAGTCTTCGCCAAACTACTCCCTGTGGTTATGGGTCCCGGACCAGCGCTCCGCTTCGCTGCGCTTGTCCGGGACGACAGCGGAGTTTGAGGCCCCCATGGACGCACGCGACTTCATCAAGGTCGGCATGAGCGCCGAGCGCACGCTGGTGGTGCCGGCTGAGCGGACGGTCGGGCATTTCGTGCCCGGCATGCCCATGGTCTATGCGACGCCGATGATGATCCTGGAGATGGAGATGACGTCGGGCGATGCGATCCGCGCCGCGCTTCAGCCGGGCTGGGTCACCGTCGGCACCGAAGTCGACATCCGCCACCTCGCAGCCGCTCTCGTCGGTGCGACCGTGCGGACCACCGCGAAGGTGGTCGCGGTCGAGCGCCGCGTCATCCGCTTCGAGGTCGAAGCGTTCGAGGGCACGTGCAGGCTCGGCGAGGGCCGCCATGCGCGCGGGCTCGTGAATGTCGAGACGTTCAACAAGCGGCTAGCCGCAGGCTCGAAACTGTAGGGTGGGTTAGCCGAAGGCGTAACCCACCACTTCTGCCGCCGCGGAAATAGAAGAGGTGGGTTACGCCAAGCGGTCTGCGCTTCGCGCAGTCCGCAGGGCTAACCCACCCTACGACACCTGCTTACTTCGCCAGCTCCTTCGACCGCTTCGTCGCGGCCGCGATTGCGCGGATCATCAGATCGCGCAGGCCCGGCTCGCCCATCAGCACGCCGAGGGCCGCGGCGGTGGTGCCGCCGGGCGAGGTGACGTTCTGGCGTAGCGTGCTGGACGGAAGCTCCGACTGGTGCAGAAGTTCACCAGAGCCGGCGACGGTTTCGCGTGCAAGCTTCGTCGCCAGCGCCTCGGGCAGTCCGGCCTCGACGCCGGCGCGCGCGAGCTCTTCGGCGAGCAGGAACACATAGGCCGGGCCTGAGCCGGACACCGCGGTGACCGCATCCATCAGGCCTTCATCCTCGACCCATTCGACCGAGCCGGTGGCGCGCAGCAGCGCATCGGCTACCGCGCGCTGCGTGGTGCTGACGTTCTTCGCCGCGACGGCGACCGTGATGCCGCGACCGATCGCGGCCGGCGTGTTCGGCATCGCGCGCACCACGGCGCCACCGCAGACCTCTTCGAGCGATGCGATCGTGGTTCCCGCCATGATCGAGACCACCGAGGTCTTGTCCGAGACGAATTGCTTCAGTTTGGCGCCGGCCTCGCGGAACATCTGCGGCTTCACCGCGACGACCAGAGTCTCGACCGTGCCGACGGCCCTGACATCGGGATTGAGCGCAACGCCGTTGGCGGCAAGCGCGGTGATCTCAGGTGAGATGTGCGGATCGATCACCGCGACGCGGCGCGGATCGAGCCCGCCCGAAAGCCATCCGGTCAGCATCGCGCCGCCCATCTTGCCGGCGCCGGCGAGGAGGATGGTGCCGGTGATGTTCTTGAGAGTGCTGCTGTCTGCCACTGTGGTCACCACAAACAAAGGTGTCGTCCCGGCGAAGGCCGGGACCCATAACCACAGGCGGTTCTAGTGGATGGAGTGCGGAGCAACAAGCATCGCGCGATACGGAGAAATCACGCGGTATGGGTCCGGATCTGCGCTCCGCCTGTCCGGCACGATGCTGAGGAGGGCGCGCGCGCCCCTCACCATCTTGGAGAGAGGCCTTACGCCTCTCCCACCGTGTCGAACATCGCCGCGTCCATCGCCTGCGCGGTGGTCTTGCCGGCCCACACCACGAACTGGAACGCCGGAAAGTAGCGCTCGCAAGCGTGGATGGCGCCGGCGAGCATGGCTTCGCATTGCGCGGTCGAGGCGGTGAGCCCGCCCGGCAGCACCAGGGCCTGACGGTGCATGATCATGCCGGTGTTGGTCCACAGGTCGAAATGGCCGACCCACAATTGCTCGTTGACCGCAGCGACCAGCCGTTGCACTTCGCCCCGCCGTGCAACCGGAATCTTCATGTCGAAGGCGCAAGCCAGATGCAGCGCCTCGATCTCACCCATCCAGGTGAAGGAGATCTGATAGTCGGTCCATTGTCCCTTGGAGACAATCGTGAGCTCGTCTTCGCCGGAGCGTTCGAACGGCCAGTTGTTGCTGGCAGCGATGTCCTCGACCACCGCGAGCGGGTGATTTCTGGAATCGATAGTGCCTTCGAGCAGGGACATTCCGTCTCGACCTCTTGCCTTTTTGTTGTCTTTGATACGCACTCGGTCGGCCCGGCGCGCTCCCTCAACGTCGCTGTCGCGATCCCCTCGGATCAGCGCGAGCCTGTCGCGGATCAAGTGATGTGATTTGCGGAATCTGCGCAACTGGCTGCCGAGTCCGTCCACAAGCCAGGACTCGTTCGTCCACAGCTCATCTCCGCCACAATTCTTAACGAATGAGAACAAATCGGAATCGGATTCGCCGATGGCGCGCCAATCGTTAATTCCGCCGGGCGAGGCCACACCCGTCATGGCGGCATGGGACCATGCGGTTTTTCATGCGGAACGCGCTTGCTGCGGCCGCCGGGCGGCGTCATATTTCCGGTCAGGCCGTTCATCCCGGGCGGCCGATGTTCTCAGGGCGGGGTGAAAGTCCCCACCGGCGGTAAGGGTCGCAAGGCCCAAGCCCGCGAGCGCCTTCCCCCAAGGATCTTCCTGAAAAGGAATTTTGCCGAAGGGAAGGGTCAGCAGATTCGGTGCAACTCCGAAGCCGACGGTTAGAGTCCGGATGAAAGAGAACGGTCGGTGGCAGACGCATCGCAAGGTGCGGCTGCTTGTCGTTCCGTGTGCCCTGATTCTGGTCCTTTGAAGGAAAGCCATGAATCAGATGTTGCAAGACCCCCAAACCGAAACTTCCGAAGTCACCCAACCGCCGGTTCCGCAGGATCCGGCACCCGAGCATCCGCGCTTTGCGAAACCGCAGCGGGTGGCCTTCGTGCAGGCCTGCTGGCACCGCGACGTGGTCGAGGAGGCCCGCATCGCCTTCGTGAAGGAGGCAGCCGCGCGTCACCTCAATCATGTCGACGTGTTCGAGGTGCCGGGCTCGTTCGAGATCCCGCTGCATGCGCAGATCCTCGCCAAGACGCGGCGCTACACCGCGATCGTCGCGGCGGGCCTCGTCGTCGACGGCGGCATCTACCGACACGAGTTCGTCGCCGACACCGTGATCAAGGCGCTGATGGACGTGCAGCTGCGCACCGAGGTGCCGGTGTTCTCGGCGGTGCTGACGCCGCAGCAATTCCACGAGACCGAGGTGCACTACGATTTCTTCCGCAGGCATTTTGCGATCAAGGGCGTCGAGGTCGCCGCAGCCTGTGCCGAGACATTGCTCGGCCTGGAGCGCCTGCGCGGTCAGGTCGCGGCGGGCATTGTGTAGCCGTCCGCTCACACGCCGCTGATTGTCAATCCCGTCGCCGTCCCTATAAAGTCGGCGACGGGAGGAGGCCGTGCCGTGGAGACGGACGGCCGACAAGATCATGTTCGAAGGACACGATCCCTATCTCGTCGCGCTCTCTGTGGCGGTCGCGAGTCTGGGTGGCTATACCGGCTTTGCGCTTGCTGCTCGCATCCGCAACACGCCCGGCGTCAGCAACCGCGTTCTGCTCGCGGGTGCGGCCGCGTTTCTGGCCGTCGGCATCTGGACCATGCATTTCGTCGGCATGCTGGCCGCGCCGCTGCCGCCGGACACGGTCTATCTCGTTCTTCCCACCATCATCTCGTTCCTGATCTGCGCGCTGGTGGTCGGCATCTCCTTGTTCTTTGTCTCGATCGGCGAGCCATCCCTGAAGCGAGTGGCCTCGTCGGCCGTTTTGCTCGGCGTCGGCATCGCCAGCATGCATTATGTCGGCATCCACGGCCTCGCCGGTCATTTCAGTATCGTCCACGACCGGACCATGGTGCTGCTCTCGGTCGTGGTCGCAATCGTCACGGCCTATGGCGGCCTGCGCGCCTTCCTGGCGCAGCAGGAGGGCGTCCGGCTGATCGTCAGCTCGATTGTTTTTGGCGTCGCCGTCTCCGGCATGCATTACACGGCGATGCTGGGTATGCATTTCGAGCCGCTGACCGGTGCGGCGCATCACCACGCCGGCGGCGGTCTTGCCGCGTCGCAACAAATCTTGTCGATCATCGTTGCGGTGCTGTGCTTCGTCATCGCAGCCGGCTTCCTGCTGTCGCTGGTTCCCGACCAGCGGCGTCAGACTTCGACCTCTGTTGCCGCCGAACCGGTTGCTTCGCCGGTCGCGGTGGCCGCCATCGAACTGATCGCTGCGCCGGCTGCAGCTCCGCGCCCGGTGGCACCCCTCGGCGGTCTCGGCCAGCCGCCCCGCGCGCCGGTTCCCCGATTGCCGGTCGAGAGCGCCGACGGCACGCACTTCATCGAGACAGCCAATGTCCGCAGCGTCCGGGCCGATGCGCACTACACCCGTGTTCACGACGGCACCCGCGAGCGAATGTGCCCCTGGTCGATCTCGGAGGCCGAGGCGCAGCTCGATCCCTCGCTGTTCCTCCGGGTGCACCGCAGCCATATCGTTGCCATCCCCCATGTCGCATTGGTCCGCAAAGAGGGGGATGGCGCCGTGCTCGAGCTCGACGGTCCGTCGCCGCATCGGGTCCCGGTCAGCCGTGCCAAGATAGCCGAGGTGAAGGCAAGGTTGGGGCTAGCGAACCGGCGGCACGCGTAGAGTCGGGCCGCACGGGAGGCGCGTTCTTTCTTACCCTCCCCTGGAGTGGGAGGGTCGCTTCGCATGGAGCGGAGCGTAATGCGGAGCGGGGTGGGGTGACGGTCCCTCCGCGATGAATACTGCCCGAGTGGAGAGATCACCCCACCCCGCCCGCGCTTCGCGCGGTCGACCCTCCCCCTCCAGGGGAGGGTAAGTGGCCGCCGCCATACGTCGCTACCCCTGACGCAATTCGTGCGTTCCCCGCCGCAACTCGTGCGAAATCCGCTGTTCCGTGCCCGAATGATTGCGGCGCGCCCCTCTCGGAGTGAGCCTCCCCCCATGTCCGCGCCGTCACGCGCAAAGGACGACGAGGAGGAGATGATGATCCCAGGCTCATTCAGCTATCACCGGCCGGCGAGTGTCGCCGATGCCGTCAAGCTCTTGTCAGACCTTGGCGAGGATGCCCGGCCACTGGCCGGCGGGCACAGTCTGGTGCCGATGATGAAGCTTCGGCTCGCCACCCCCGCCCATCTGATCGACCTGCACGGCATCGCCGCGCTCAAGGGCATCAGCCGCGACGGCAACAATCTGGTCATCGGTGCGATGACCACCCAGCACGAGTTGCTGGCCTCGGACGACGTCGCCAAGTCGATGCCGATCCTGCATGAAGCGGCACTGCTGATCGCCGACCCGCAGGTGCGCTACCGCGGCACGATCGGCGGCAATGTCGCCAATGGCGATCCCGGCAATGACATGCCGGCGCTGATGATGACCTTGGGGGCAACCTATCGCCTCGAAGGCCCGGGTGGCTCCCGCGACGTCGCGGCGGCCGACTTCTATCAGGGCGCCTATTTCACCGCGCTCGAGCCCGGCGAGATCCTGACCTCCGTCTTGGTTCCCGTGCCCGCGGCCGGCCACGGCTACGCCTACGAAAAACTCAAGCGCAAGGTCGGAGACTACGCCACCGCCGCCGCCGCCGTGGTTCTCACCATGGCGAGCGGCAAGGTCGCGACCTGCGCGATCGGGCTCACCAACGTCCACGAGACGCCGCTGCTCGCCGCTGACGCCGCCAAGGCCGTGATCGGTACCAGCCTCGACGTCGCCACGCTGAAGAAAGCGGCCGCTGCCGCCGAAGCGATCATGGCGCCAGCCGCGGATGCGCGCGGTCCGGTCGAATACAGAAAACATGTCGGCGGCATCATGGTGACGCGGGCGCTGCAGCGCGCCGCTGCCGTCGCGAAATAAAGGGAGGGATCGATGGCCAAAACACACGTCACCATGAAGGTGAACGGCGCCGAGGTCGAAGGCCTCGTCGAGCCGCGCACGCTGCTGGTGCATTTCATCCGCGAGAATCTGCAGATGACCGGCACCCATATCGGCTGCGAGACGACGCATTGCGGCGCCTGCACCGTCGATATCGACGGCATGTCGGTGAAGTCCTGCACCATGTTTGCGGTGCAGGCTGATGGCAGTGACATCACCACGATCGAAGGCATGGCCAATGCCGACGGCACGCTCTCGGCGCTCCAGGAAGGTTTCCGAATGATGCACGGTCTGCAATGCGGCTTCTGCACGCCCGGCATGATTGTCCGCGCGCATCGGCTGCTGAAGGAAAATCCCTCGCCGAGCGAGCCGGAAATCCGCATGGGCATCTCCGGCAACATCTGCCGCTGCACCGGCTACCAGAACATCGTCAAAGCCATTCAATACGCCGCCGCAAAGATCAACGGCGTGGAATTCCAGGAGGCCGCAGAATGAACGACCTCACTCCCACGCGGGAACAACGCACCGCCGCACTCGAAGGCATGGGCTGCAAGCGCAAGCGCGTCGAGGATATCCGCTTCACCCAGGGCAAGGGCAATTACGTGGACGACGTCAAGCTGCCCGGCATGCTGCACGGCGACTTCGTCCGCTCGCCGCATCCGCATGCGCGCGTCAAGAAGATCGACGACAGCGCGGCGCTAAAGGTGCCCGGCGTGCTCGCGGTCATCACCGCTGAGACGCTGAAGACCGTGAACCTCGCCTGGATGCCGACCTTGGCCGGCGACGTGCAGATGGTTCTGGCCGACGGCAAGGTGCTGTTTCAGAATCAGGAGGTCGCCTTCGTTGTCGCCACCGACCGCTATGCGGCCGATGACGGCATCAACGCGGTCATCGTCGAATACGAGCCGCTGCCGCCGCTGGTCGATCCCTTCAAGGCGATGGACGCGAACGCGCCGGTGCTGCGCGAGGATCTCGTCGGCAAGATGTCCGGCGCGCATGGTCCGCGCAAGCACGACAACCACATCTTCGAGTGGACCGTCGGCGACAAGGAATTGACCGACGCGGCCTTCAACAAGGCCGAGGTCAAGATCAAGGAGATGATCTCCTATCACCGCACCCATCCGTCGCCGCTCGAAACCTGCCAGTGCGTCTGCTCTTTCGACAAGATCAAGGGCGAGCTGACGATCTACGGCACCTTCCAGGCCCCGCACGTGATCCGCACCGTGGTGGCGCTGATCGCAAAAATTCCGGAGCACAAGATCCACGTCATCGCGCCCGACATCGGCGGCGGTTTCGGCAACAAGGTCGGCGCCTATCCCGGTTATATCTGTGCGGCGGTGGCCTCCATCGTCACCGGCAAGCCGGTGAAATGGGTCGAGGACCGCATCGAGAACCTCACCGCGACCTCGTTCGCGCGCGACTATCACATGACCACCGAGATCGCCGCGACCAAGGACGGCAAGGTGACGGGCCTGCGTGTGCACGTGCTCGCCGATCACGGCGCGTTCGATGCCTGCGCCGACCCGTCGAAATGGCCGGCCGGCTTCTTCAACATCGTCACCGGCTCCTATGACTTCCCGACCGCACATCTGGCTGTCGACGGCGTCTACACCAACAAGGCGCCGGGCGGCGTCGCCTACCGTTGCTCGTTCCGCGTCACGGAGGCCGCCTACTGCATCGAGCGCGCCATGGATATTCTGGCGCAGAAGCTCAACATGGACCCTGCTGAACTCCGGCTGAGGAATTTCATCAAGCCGGAGCAGTTCCCCTATCACTCGGCGCTCGGCTGGGAATACGATTCCGGCGATTATCACACCGCCATGCGCAAGATGATGGAGACGACCGGCTACGCTGCGCTCCGGAAAGAGCAGGCGGAGAAGCGTGCCGCGTTCGCGCGGGGGGAGACCCGCGAGATCATGGGGCTCGGCATCTCCTTCTTCACCGAGATCGTCGGTGCTGGCCCGTCGAAGAACTGCGACATCCTCGGCATCGCGATGTTCGACTCCTGCGAGATCCGCATGCACCCGACCGGTGCCGGCATCGCGCGCATGGGTACCAAGAGCCAGGGCCAGGGTCACGAGACCACCTGGGCCCAGATCATCGCCACCGAGATCGGCATTCCCGCCGACAACATCATGGTGGAGGAGGGCAACACCGACACCGCGCCCTACGGGCTCGGCACCTATGGTTCGCGCTCGACGCCGGTTGCGGGTGCCGCGATCGCCATGGCTGCGCGAAAGATCAAGGCCAAGGCGCAGATGATCGCAGCCTACAAGCTCGAGGTCCATGAAGACGACCTCGAATTCGACATCGACGGCTTCCGGGTGAAGGGCCTGCCGGAGAAGTTCATGTCGATGAAGGACATCTGCTGGGCGGCCTACAATTCGGTGCCGCCAGGCATGGAGCCGGGGCTGGAGGCGGTGAGCTATTACGATCCGCCCAACATGACCTATCCATTCGGTGCCTATCTCTGCGTGATGGACATCGATGTCGATACCGGCGTGTACAAGGTCCGGCGCTTCTACGCGCTGGACGATTGCGGCACCCGCATCAACCCGATGATCATCGAGGGCCAGGTGCATGGTGGCCTCACCGAAGCTTTCGCCATCGCGATGGGCCAGGAGATCCGCTACGACGAGGTCGGCAACGTCGTCACCGGCTCGTTCATGGACTTCTTCATGCCGACCGCGGTGGAGACGCCGCATTGGGAGACCGACTTCACTGTCACCCCGTCGCCGCATCACCCGATCGGCGCCAAGGGCGTCGGCGAAAGCCCGAATGTCGGCGGCGTGCCGGCCTTCTCCAACGCCGTCAACGACGCGTTCTCGTTCCTGGGCAGCACGCACATCCAGATGCCGCATGATTTCTGGCGCAACTGGAAGGCGGCGAAGGATCTGGGCGCGGTGGCGTAGCGATGAAGGGCCGTGATGAGATCGCGCAAGCGCTGGCCGCATCGGGGTATATCGCCGATGCGGACCTTGCGACCGCGATCTCGCTGATGCAATTGCTGCGGCGTCCGCTGCTGCTCGAAGGCGAGGCGGGCGTCGGCAAGACGGAAGTGGCGAAGGCGCTCGCCAAAGTGCACGCGACCGAGCTGATCCGGCTGCAATGCTATGAAGGGCTCGATCAGTCCTCCGCACTCTACGAGTGGAACTACCAGCGCCAGCTGCTGGCGATCCAGGCGCATCGCGGCACCGACAGCATCGAGGATCAGGTCTTCTCGGAAAAGTACCTGCTGGAGCGTCCGCTGCTTGCCGCGATCCGCCGCGTACAGGCGCCGGTGCTGCTGATCGACGAAATCGACCGTGCCGACGACGAGTTCGAGGCCTTCCTGCTGGAGCTGCTGTCCGACTTCCAGGTCTCGATCCCCGAGCTCGGCACCATTCCCGCAATCACCATCCCGCATGTTGTGCTGACCTCGAACGGCACGCGCGAGCTCTCCGACGCGCTGCGCCGGCGCTGCCTCTATCATTATGTCGACTATCCCGACGTCGACCGCGAGACCCGCATCATCCTGGCGCGCGTCATGGGCGCCAGCCCGTCGCTGTCGCTCCAGATCGCGCGCATGGTCGAGGGTGTGCGCAAGGAGGAGCTGCGAAAAGTCCCGGGCGTGGCGGAGACGCTGGATTGGGCGGCAGCTCTCGTCGGCCTCGACGTAACCAATCTTCACGACGCACCCGAGATTGTGCATGAGACGCTCGTCTGCCTGTTGAAGACTCACGAAGACCGCGCCCGTGTCACGCCAGAGGTGACGCAGCGCCTGCTGGGGAAGGTCGCATGAGCTGCTGTGGCTCCAGCCCGGGATATGACGACCTCAATGAGGTCTCCCGGCTCGTGTCCGCGAGGCTTGCCGCCTTCCTGCGCACGCTGCGCGATGCCGACTTTCGCGTTGGGCTCGCCGAGGGACAGGATGCGGCGACGCTGATGACCGCGGGCTATGCGGCCCGGCCGAACCTGCTGCGCGCGGCGTTCAAGCACCTGTTCTCGGCACGCAAATCCGACTGGGATAAGTTCGACGGACTGTTCGACGCGTTCTGGTTGGGCAAGCGCGTGCGCTCGCGCTCCCGCACGATTGGATCAACACCGGGCGCCAGCAATCCCTCGCTGAAGAGCTTGCGGGATGCCGCGGCAGAGCAGGGCAGTAACCAGTCCGCCGTCGACCAGCTTCCGTCCTCCGACGACGCGCCGGAAGGCCGCTCCGGCGAGGGCCGCATGGAAGGTGCTTCACGCGCCGACAATTTTGCCGAGGTCGATTTCCGAAAGCTGAGCGATCCAGACCAGGTCGCGCAGGCCCATGAGGCCGCAGCAGCGCTCGCCAAGGCGATGCGCACGCGGCTCACCCGTCGCGACCTCGCGCGCCGGCGCGGCTACCGGCTTGATCTCCGCCGCACCATCCATCGGAACATCAGCCATGGCGGCGTGCCGATCAGCCTGGTGAAACGCCAGCGCAAGGACAAGCCGTTGCGGCTCGTCGTGCTGCTCGATGCCTCCGGCTCGATGAGCATGTATACCGCCGTGTTCCTGCGCTTCATCCACGGTGTGCTCGACCAGTTCCGCGAGGCCGAGGCGTTCCTGTTCCACACGCGCCTCGCCTACGTCTCCGACGCGATGAAGGAGAAGGACGCCGGCCGCGCGCTCGACCGGCTCTCGATCATGGCGCAAGGCGCGGGTGGCGGCACCAGGATCGGCGAGAGCCTGCAAACCTTCAATCGCTGGCACGCCGCGCGCGTGATCCATTCCCGCAGCTGCGTGATGATCGTGTCCGACGGCTACGAGACCGGCGATGCCGCATTGCTTGGCCGCGAGATGGCGGCGCTGCACCGGCGCTGTCGCCGCATTGTCTGGCTCAACCCGATGATGGCGTGGGAGGGCTACACGCCCGAAGCGCGGGGCATAAGAGCTGCGTTGCCGCATGTCGATCTCTATGCGCCCGCGAATTCGCTGCAAAGCCTGCGAGCGCTCGAACCCTATCTGGCGAAGCTTTGAGGAGGCTTCCGATGACCGCTCATGTCGAAGTGCTTGATGTAGTCGCTCAGATGAAGGCCGCCGAGCGTGCCTTCGTGCTCGCGACGGTGGTGCGCACGGTGTCGGTGACCGCGGCGAAGGCTGGCGCCAAGGCGATCATCGCCGCCGACGGCACCATCGTCGCGGGTTGGATCGGCGGGGGCTGCGCCAAGGGCGCGGTGCTGAAGGCGGCGCGCGAGGCGCTCGCCGATGGCGAGCCGCGGATGGTCTCGGTGCAGCCGGAGAACCTGCTGGCCGAGCTCGGCGTCAGCGCGGGCGAGAGCCGCGACGGCATTCGCTTCGCCAGCAACATGTGCCCGAGCAAGGGCACGATGGACATCTTCGTCGAGCCGGTGCTGCCGCATCCCTCGCTCGTCATTCTCGGTGCGAGCCCGGTGGCGCTGTCGCTTGCGGCGCAGGCGCGCGTGCTCGGCTATCACGTCACGCTCGCCGCGCCCGCTGCCGATCGCACGGCGCAGCCGGATGCCGATGCGGTCATCGATGGTTATCACCTCGGCGAGCTCAACGACGCGAAGCGATTCGTCGTCGTCTCGACGCAAGGCAAGGGTGATGAAGCCGCCTTGCGTGCCGCGGTCGCGACCAGAGCCGACTACCACGCCTTCGTCGGCAGCCGCCGCAAGATGGCTTCGTTGCGCGCCAAGCTTCTCGCGGAAGGCACTAATGCCGCCGCGATCGATGATTTCAAGGCGCCGGCCGGCCTCGATCTCGGCGCGATCACGCCGGAGGAGATCGCAATGTCGATCCTCGCGGAGATCACAAGGGAACGCCGGCGTGGCCAGCGCGCGGCCAATCAAACAGCAAGCAGAGAGTGAGACACCGATCATGCAGATGAACGACAGCCAGCGAATTCCCGCCTCACGCGAGCAGGTGTGGGCGGCGCTGAACGATCCCGCTGTGCTGAAGCAGTGCATCCCGGGCTGCCAGTCGCTCGAGGTGACCGCGCCGAACGAGATGACCGCGACGGTGGTCTTCAAGGTCGGCCCGGTGAAGGCGACGTTCAGCGGCAAGGTGACGCTGTCCGATTTCGATCCGCCCAACAGTTACCGTATCTCAGGAGAGGGCTCCGGCGGCGTCGCCGGCTTCGCCAAGGGTGGCGCGGTGGTGCGGCTGGAATCCGAGAGCGCCGACGTGACGGTGTTGCATTACGAAGTCGATGCGCAGATCGGTGGCAAGCTCGCGCAGTTGGGAGCACGGCTGATCAATTCGACCGCGACGAAGCTGGCGGGGGAGTTCTTCAAGTCATTTGCCGACGTGGTGAGCGCGAAGGCCGAGGCGCAATAGGTCTCGTAGGGTGGGCAAAGCGTAAGCGTGCCCACCATTCTCTATCGCAAACAAAGACGGTGGGCACGGCGCTTTGCGCCTTTGCCCACTCTACGATAGTCGCGCAAGCCGCCATCACCCCAGCGACACCCCCGCCTTGGCCCGGCTGATCCCCAGCGTCAGGATGCGCTGCAGGAGATCCGGATATTTGAGCCCGGCATGTTGGGCCGCCGTGGCGAACTCCTGGCTCTTGGCGATCTCGGGGTTGGGATTGGCTTCGATGAAATACGGCGTGCCGTCGGCGGCGAGACGAAAATCGATGCGTGCGTAGCCGTCGAGGCCGAGTGCCCGGTAGATGCGTTTCGCGGCGCGCTGGATGCGGGCGGTGACTTCCGGCGCGAGGTCCTTGGCCGGCCCGTCGACGATGCCGAGCTTCTCCTGATAGTCGGTGTCGTGCTTGGCTTTCTCCGTGGCGATGTGCCGTGATCTGCGCCCGCCCATGCTGCCGAATTTCAGTTCCCACACCGGCAGGACGCGCAGGCGGTTGTTCCCGAGCACGCCGACATAAAGCTCTCGCCCCTCGATGAACTGCTCGGCGATGGCGGCGGATTCGACCCGCTCGTGGATGAAGGCGACGCGCTCCACGAGCTTCTCGTCGGTATCGACGATCGAGGCCTGCGAGATGCCGAAGGACCCGTCCATGTTCAGGCTCTTGACGATCAGCGGCAGCGCAAGGCGCGTCGGGCGCTTCACCTTGCGGCGCATCGGGAAGACGGCGAAGGCCGGCGCCGCGATCCGGCGGTGATGCACCAGCGTCTTGGACAGATCCTTGCCGCGCGCCAGGATCAGGCCGCGCGGATTGCACCCGGTATAAGGGACCTTCATCAGCTCGAGATAGCTGGCGATGTGCTGGTCGTAGGCGACGTTGTTGTGGAATTCCTCCAGCAACGTGAAGACCACGTGGGGCTTGAATTCCTCGATCGCCTCGCGGATCGGCTTGATCTCGTCCTGCGCACCGAGGGCGCGAACCTCGTGGCCGGCCGCACGCAAGGTGCTCACCACGTCGTATTCCGTCTTCCAGTTGTTGATTTCCTGCGGCGTGTATCCGTCGGAGGAGTCCGGAGGCATGAAGTCTGGATGCATCAGCACCAGAATGCGTGAGCGTCTCATAGCGCGATCCATTTGCGCCGAGACGGGCCAAACAGCGCGTGCATCGTCTTGGCGGTCACGAGGACGGTGAAATCGAGAACGAGCTTCTGTTCGGGGCCGACGGCGCGCAGATCGAGCTCACGGCAGCGGGAGATCATATCATCGAGCACGGCATCGAGTGTGAGCTGGTTCTCGCCCGTCCACCGCGCGACCAGCTGCCTGATCTGCGCGCGGTGACGCCTGATCAGGGCCGAAGCCGGCTTTGAGCGGTGATGCCGTGGATCGGCTGAAAACAGCCGGGAGAGGTCGCGGTCGTAGGTCTTCGGCGCTGTGAAGGCGTAGAACGCCTGCTTCTTCTTGTAGTGGTCTTCGAGCGTCTGGCTGAGCCGGCCCAGCGTATCGACACGCTCCCGCGTCGTGATCAGCGGCCGCTTTCCCGCAATCTCGTGCATCAGCTCGTCGACATATTCGAGCTTCTTCAGCGCCGGCCATCCGGCATATCGCGTCCGCCAGTTCGAGCGTGGGCGCAGCCACACCGCGAAGGTCTCGGCGAAGTCTTCATCCGGATGGCTTTGCGCGTACCACAGCCGGAGATGCTGGACGTAGCGCCTGCTGGCAGGATTGGGCCGGTAGTAGCGCGGATAGTGTTTCGACGACGGGCCGAACAGCTGCTGCCAGCGCCGGTGGCGCTGCAGCTGATAGCCGTGCTGCACGGCATGGCCGGCCTCGTGACGGAGGATACCCATGCACTCGCGCCAGGTTCCGCCCTCGACGTCGAACATCATCTTCTTCTCGAGCTTCATCAGACGGGGATGGGCGAGATAGAAGGGGATGGCGATGCCCGGTACATCGCCCGGACTGAACCATTCGCTCGAGATCCATGTGTGCGGTCGCAGCCGGATGCCCCGCTCTTCGAGCTCCTCATGGAGCGTGCTGACGCAGTCCTCGAGCCAGGTGCCTTTGACCGTAACCCTCAGGCTGGAGAGGCGCTGCTTGAGCAACTCGTCATCCGACAGCTTCTCCCAGGCAAATTTCCGGCGCGGCATCAGGAATCCAGGGGGGCAGAGATGACTCGGTATCCGGATGATGTCATGGGCCGCAGCCGGCAACAACCCGTGGGGTTTGCGAGGGGGGCTGTGGGGCGTCAGTGCACGAGATCGTAGGGTGGGCAAAGCGCAGCGTGCCCACCGTCCGCGTGCCAAAGAAAAAGGTGGGCGTGGCGCGTCGCGCCTTAGCCCACCCTATGGCATCGCGAAACTTAACCTAGTCGAACAGGCTCGACACCGACTCTTCCGCCGCGGTGCGCGCGATGGCGTCCGAGATCAGGCTGGCGATCGGAAGCGTGCGGATGTTCGGAGCCTTGGTCACCGCCTCCGTCGGCAGGATCGAGTCGGTGATCACGAGCTCCTTCAGCTTCGAGCCCGCGATGCGGGCGGCCGCGCCGCCGGAGAGCACGCCGTGGGTGATGTACGCGTAGACGTCCTTGGCCCCCTTGGCGATCAGCGCGTCGGCCGCGTTCACCAGCGTGCCGCCGGAGTCCACGATGTCGTCGATCAGGATGCAGGTGTAGCCGGCGACGTCGCCGATCACGTTCATGACCTCGGATTCGCCCGCCCTCTCGCGGCGCTTGTCGACGATCGCGAGCGGGGTGTTGATGCGCTTGGCAAGGCCACGTGCGCGCGCCACGCCGCCGACGTCAGGCGAGATCACCATCGTCTTCGAGAGGTCGAACTTGTCCTTGATGTCGCGCACCATCAGCGGCGCCGCGTAGAGGTTGTCGGTCGGGATATCGAAGAAGCCCTGGATCTGGCCGGCATGCAGGTCGAGCGTCATGACGCGGTCGACGCCGGCCTGCGTGATCAGGTTGGCGACGAGCTTGGCCGAGATCGGCGTGCGCGAACCCGATTTGCGGTCCTGCCGGGCGTAGCCGAAATAGGGCAGCACCGCGGTGATGCGGCGTGCCGAGGAGCGGCGCAGCGCATCGGTGATGATCAGCAGTTCCATCAGATGGTCGTTGGCGGGGAACGAGGTCGACTGGATGACGAAGGCATCCGAGCCGCGGACGTTCTCCTGGATCTCGACGAAGATCTCCATGTCGGCGAAGCGCCGTACCACCGCCTTGGTCAGCGGCAGGTCGAGGCCTTGCGCGATCGCCTGCGCGAGAGCCGGGTTTGAGTTGCCGGCGACAAGCTTGATGGAGCCGTTCTTGGCCGACATGGACGCTTCCTCCCGCGCTTTGCTGGATACGACGTTCAACATCAGAGAATACCCACTGGAAGCACGGTTACGACGGGCGAGGAAATATCAGGCCGGGGCCTGCAATGGCAACCCGGCATGCTACGTTTTCCCTCCGAAATCCTGAGTCGGGCCAACGGTTTGGCCGCAACTTGGGGCCGTGGTTTCGCGGGGGTTATCGCTCGGCATAGCCCAGCGCCGAGGCCGGCATCTCGGCCGCCGGAGCCTCCGGGATCACGCTGGCCACCGCCGGGCCCCGCAAGCCGGGAACAGTGCCCGGCGCGTCCGGGGTTCCGTTGATCATGTTGGAAAGTCCGCTGAATCCGGCCTGGGCGATCTTCCGCAGCACCAGGTCGTCGGCGGCGCCCCAGGGATCGCGGCCGCCCTTGGCGGCGGTCAGTTCCTCGCCGGAGAGGCGCAATGCCCGCTGCTGGTTGGCGTCGTAGACGTCCCAGACCCAGGCGATCACGGTCTTGCCGCGCACGATTTGGGCGGAGAGGTAACTGCGCACGCGATAGGCAGCCGTTCCCTCGCGGGAGACGACGGACAGGCTGCGCAGCTTGGATTCGCTGTCGAGAACGCCGACCATGCGGTCGAACACCTGCGGGGGCGGCCCGTCGATCGATTCGAAGGCCACGGTCGCCCCTGAGCCGGCGCTCGGCGCCATCGCATAGGAGTTGGCGGCACCGCCGCCAAGCGCGACCGCCGCTGCCAGCAGCATGACCGCCAGCACACGCGAACCCGCGCGGCCCAGGATGAATGACGCGTCCCTCATTATGGAGGGCAGCGATATCGTTAAAACGCATTAACGTCTAGGGCGGGAATGCTACATCGGCCCTCTGGAGCGCATCGCGGCCGGGGCCGGTGGGCGGCCCGGCCGCGACATGCTCGCTCAGGCTGCCAGATGATGTCGCATCGCAGCCTGGATCCACACCCATTCCCGGTTTGGGCTGGCGTCCGGGGACTGCCCTCTCATGATGGCCGCCAGTTCCCAATAGCGGTTCGCGCGAGCATCGTGCCGGACATATTTCGTGCGCATCCAGTTACGGAAGCCGGCGTCGGGCTTCTGGTTCATCAGGCGAGCCGAGATCTCCAGCCAATCCCGCGCCAGCTCATTGGCTTGCGCGGATGACGGTTCAAGCCCCTGTTCGATGGCTTGCTTCGCCCTGAGCACTATGGCGTCGCTGGCTTCCTGACAGGCCTTCATATCGATGGCCTCGCGATCCCAGACATCACCGGCGTTGGCTCGCATATTGGCGATGAAGGAGGGATCGCTCAGGAGCGTTGCAAGCTCGATCCATGCGTCGCATTGCTCAGGCGTTGGCGCGTCGGGCAGTTCCGGGACGGTCGCTTCCACCATCTGGCGGACCCATTCCTGATCGATGTTGATGCCGTCGGACACTCTTTCAAAAAAGCGTTCAACCACGTTGCGTCGTTCCACGCGGGACAGTTGCGTCATGCTCCAAAATCTCCTCAGGTCGGCTTCGGTGAGTTGCGGTGAACGCAACGCAGCCCGCAGCGCGGCGGCGACGCGGCGCTGAGCGGCGATCTCCGCCTCCAGCGCTTCGAGCCGCAGCTTCAGAGCCTCGGCAAGCGACAGCTCCTGGCAGAGGACCTCCCGGATCGCATCCAGGCCAAGGCCGGCATCACGGAGACAGCGGATGAGCTCCAGTCGGACGAGTTCGCTATCCGTGAAGACGCGGTAGCCGCTCGCAGTTCGGTCTGCCGGCGGCAACAATCCCTCGTCCGAATAGAAGCGAAGCTTGCGGACCGAGATGCCGCAGAGCCGTGCCGCTTCGCCGATGCTGTAGGTGCGTTGCTTCATTCCGCGTTTCTGCGGTTTCCAGCAGGTGGAGAGTCAAGGCCGTTTTGAAGCAAGAACGAAGCGACGGCCAGCTTACCCCTCGAGCGCGATCGCGTGGATGTGGCGGCCGTAATCCGGCTCCTTGCGATGCACCGAGCGGCGATAGCTGAAGAAGCGGTCGTCGGCATAGGTGTCCAGACCAAGATCGTCGATCATCAGGATGCCGGCGGCTTCGAGCCGCTTCCGGATGAACCCGGCGAGGTCGAACATCGCGTGTCCGGCGCGCACCGACGGGATGAAGAACATGGCGTTGTCCGCGTCCGCCTCGATGAAGCGCGCCACGAACTCGTTGCCGACCTCGTAGCTGTCCTGACGGATCAAGGGGCCGATCGCGGCGATGATGCCGCTGCGCGTGGCGCCGAGCTTCTCCATCGCCGAGATCGTCTGTTCCAGCACGCCGGTCAGCGCGCCCTTCCAGCCGGCATGGGCACCGCCGATCACGCGCGCGTTGGGGTCGACGAACAGCACCGGCCCGCAATCGGCGGTGGAGACGCCGAGCGCGATGCCGGGCGTTTTGGTGACGAGTGCATCGCCCTTCGGCCGCGGTCCGCTCGGCCACGGCGCTTCGGCAACGAGGACATCGGGCGAATGGATCTGGTGCAGGCTGATGAAGCGCTCCGGGGCGACGCCGACATGCTCGGCCATGCGGCGGCGGTTCTCCGCGACATGCGCCGGATCGTCGTTGGAGCCGAGCCCGCCATTGAGCGCCGAATAAATCCCGCCCGAGACACCGCCCTCGCGGGTGAAGAAGGCGTGGCGCAGGCCGGGCACGGCCGACAGCAGCGACGAAGCAAGCGTCATGAGGCGCCTCCGGCCTGTTCGAGATCGCTGAGGCCGGCGATGCCGGTCAGCCGCGGCTCGGAGATGCCGAGCACCTTGAACATCGAGCCCATGCCGCTGCGCCCGGTATCGGTCAGGCGCTTGAGCGCCACCGAAATGTCGGTGGCGACTTCAGGCGTCGCCTTCTGCATCAGGGCGGCCGCGCGGGTATCGATGCCGACGCGCTTGAGGAAATCACCCTGCGTCACCGGGCCGTGCACACGGGCGCCGACATCCTCGGCCGCGCGCGCCAGGGCCTGGAAGTCGACATGGGCGGTGACGTCGGCCTGGCCCGGCGCCTTCAGGGGATCGGTGAAGGTGTGGCGCGCGATCGCCTGGAAGGTGTCGCCGGCATCGCTGCGCAGATGGCCGTAGTCGATGATCAGCGCCGCGCCGTCCTGGTCGCGCACGCGCGTGGCGAGCTTCATGATCTCGCCGTCGGGTCGCCATTCGAACACGGCGCCAACGGGAGCGGCGCGCACCAGAGGCGGCAGCAGCACGTCGAAGCGCGGCGTCGGGTCGGCGGCCGCGCCGAATTGAAGCTTGCCGTTGGGATCGATCTCGATCACGCGCTCGTGCCAGCCGTTCTCGCGCTTCACCATCTGGCGGATCGGCAGCACGTCGAAATATTCGTTGGCGAGGATGATGCTCGGGCCTTCCGGCACGTCGTCGATGCTGTCGTGCCAGGCGATGTTGCGCACGCCTGCCAGCGTCGCACTCTGCCGCTCGCGCAGCACGGGATTGACCTCGACCATGTGGACGTGAAGCGCCTGGTAGAGCGGCGGCAGCACGCGCAGCGCGCGCAGGGCATCCGCCATCATGGTGCCGCGGCCGGGGCCGAGCTCGATCAGCCGCAGGAATTGCGGCGAGCCCATCTGCTTCCACACCGAGGCGGTCCACAGCCCCAGGAGCTCGCCGAACATCTGGCTGACCTCGGGCGCTGTGGTGAAGTCGCCTTCGCGCCCGAGCGGATCGCGCGAGACGTAATAGCCATAGCGCGGATGCATCAGGCACAGTTCCATGTACCGCCAGACCGGCATGGGCCCTGAGGATTTGATCAGCGCCCTGATCTCGTTGAGTAGCGGCTGTTCGGTCACGGTCTGTCTTCTCGAAAGGAATTAACTGATGGCCCCGGCGGGCTTCGGCGCGCCGCGCCTGATAGCCAATACAATAAGTATGAGGCCTACAATAAGCATCGGGATCGACAACAGCATGCCCATGGTTAATCCGCCCCAGAGGAAGCCGAGCTGGACGTCCGGCTCGCGAAAATGCTCGCCGGCGATGCGGGTCAGGCCATAGATCAGGATGAAGGCGCCGAGGATCATGCCGGGCCGCTTCAGGGCGCCGAAACGGATCATGATCGCGAGCACGGTGAACAGCAGGATGCCCTCCATGCCGGCCTCATAGAGCTGGCTCGGATGGCGCGGCAGCTGCGTCGGATCGTTGGGGAAGATCATCGCCCATGGCAGGCTGGGGTCGGTGGCGCGGCCCCACAATTCGCCATTGATGAAATTGGTGATGCGTCCGAGCAGCAGCCCGACCGGGGCGACCGCCGTGGTGATGTCGCCCAGCGACAGGATCGAGATGCGGTTGCGATAGGCAAACCACATCACCGCGACGACGCAGCCGAGGAAGCCGCCATGGAAGGACATGCCGCCCTCCCACAATTTGAAGATCGCGGCGGGGTGTTCGATGAAGAAGGGCAGATTGTAGAACAGCACGTAGCCGGTGCGGCCGCCGAGGATGATGCCGAGCGTGACCCACAGGATGAAGTCGTCGATCTGCACCAGCGACATCGGCGCGGGGCCGCTCCACAGGCGCTCTTTCTTCAGCAGCGAGCGCGCATAGAGCCAGCCGAACACGATGCCGCTGATATAGGCCAGCGCATACCAGCGGATCGCGAACGGACCGATCTCGATCGCGATCGGCTTGAAGGCGGGAAAGTCGATGAGCAGAAAGGGCATCAGGCTTTCTAGACTTAAACGAGATTGCGGCGATAGAGCGCCAGCAGACGCTCCCAATGCCGCTCGGCAGCGTCGCGGTCGTAGACCGGACGCTTGAGGAAGGCGAAGCCGTGATGCGTGCCGGGATAGATCTCGACCTCGGCCTTGGCTCCGCTCATGCCCTGCTTGACCTTCTCGATGACCTCGGCGGGCGCGTAGATGTCGGTCTCGGCGCAGGCGAAATAGAGCTCGGCCTTGGTCCTGCCGGCGGCGAGATGCGGGCTGTTGTCTTCGTCGGTCGCCAGATGCGTTCCGTAGATCGAGGCGGCGGCCTTGACGCGGTCGGCAAAGTGCGTGGCCGCGTTGACGGCGTAACGGCCGCTCATGCAATAGCCGACGGTGCCGACGATTTTCGTATTGGCAGCCGTCTGGCCCTCGGCATAGGTGAGCAGGGCCCTGGTGTCCTCCATGATCATGGGAATGTTGAGCGAGGCCATGAGCTGGAACATGCGCTTGCGCTCAGGCGCGTTCGGATCGGCCGGCAGCGCGCCGAGCTCCATCACGCCGGAGCGGTAATAGAGGTTCGGCAGCATCACGTAATAGCCCGAGGTGGCGAGCCGGCGCGCCATGTCGCGCAGCTCTTCGCGGATCGCCGGCGCATCCATGTAGAACAGGATGACCGGAAACGGCCCGCCGCGTTCGGGATGGGTGATGAAGGTTGCGGTGTGGCCGTCCTTGGTGGGAATCGCGATCTGCTGATCGATCATCTCGTGCGCCTTCTGATTCTTGTTATGCAGGGACGTTGAATACGATTGCAAGGAAACCGGGGCATGACAAGGATACCGCCGATCGGCCCTTGAACCGTTTCGCCCGGATTGCCATTGTCTTTTCGCGCGTTCGCGCAAAGTTTATCTGAGGCCGCCAGGAGACCGACATGACCCAGACCAACAACCGGTTTTTCGACGAGATCGGCCGCCTGATGAACGACGCCGCCGGTGCCGCCCAGGGCGTCAAGCGCGAGTTCGACACCGTGATGCGCACCCAGGCCGAGAAATTCCTGCGCGACATGGACCTGGTCAAGCGCGAGGAATTCGAGGCGGTCAAGGACATGGCCCGCCTCGCCCGCGAGGAGAACGAGGCCCTGAAGGTGCGCATCTTGGCGCTGGAGGCCAAGCTCGGCGGAACGCCGACGTAAGGCCGCCGCTCTCGCTTACCCTCCCCTCCAGGGGAGGGTGGGAACCCCGCCGGGCGGGCCATTCTCCTTGTCATTTCCGCATCTTCCGGGTAAAAGCCCGCCAAGTTCGTGGCCCCCGCACCCCTGGAGGCTTGCTGCGAACTGCACCATGGGCCGCGCTGCGGCCCATTAACTTTTGCAAAAACAAGGACTTAGACTATGGCGACGACCGTCAAGGAATTGAAGGCGACCGCACGTCCGAAGAGCGGCAAGGGGGCCGCCCGGGCAGAGCGTCGCGCCGGGAAAGTGCCCGGAGTGATCTATGGCAACAAGCAACCCCCGCTCCCGATCTCGGTTGACGATCGTGAACTGCGCCAGCGCATCCTCGCCGGCCGGTTCCTGACCACGCTGGTCGACATCGACCTCGAGGGCAAGAAGCACCGCGTGATCCCGCGCGACTATCACCTTGATCCGGTCAAGGATTTCCCGATCCATGTCGACTTCATGCGTCTCGGCGAAGGTGCCACCATCCGCATCAGCGTTCCGTTGCATGTGGTGAAAGCGGAAGGTTCGCCCGGCGTGAAGCGCGGCGGCGCCGTCAACATCGTCGCGCATTCGATCGAGCTCGAATGCGGCGTCGAGAGCATCCCGCAATTCATCGAGGCTGATGTCGGCTCACTCGAAATCGGTCACTCCCTGCATCTGTCGGACGTCAAGCTGCCGGCCGGCGTGAAGGCGCTGACCCGCGAGGACGCGACCCTCGTCACCATCGTGCCGCCGTCCGGCTACGCCGAAGAGCAGAAGGCCGCGGCTGCGGCTGCAGCTCCGGGCGCTGCTCCGGCGGCTGGCGCTGCGGCTCCGGCTGCGGGTGCTGCTGCTCCGGCTGCGGCTGCCAAGGCTCCCGCCGGCGGCGACAAGAAGAAGTAATCTCTCAAAGAGCTGGGCGCGCGGTCCTTGATCGCGCGCCGAGCGAGGGGCGCGCCGCGTCATGCGACTCTTTGTTGGGCTCGGCAATCCCGGCGCGAAATACGCACGTAACCGGCACAATATCGGCTTCATGGCCGTCGACGAGATCGCGCGGCGTCATGGCTTTGCGCCATGGCGCCGCCGCTTTCAGGGCGAGACCTCGGAAGGTGCGCTCGGCACTGAGCGCATCATCCTGCTCAAGCCGACGACCTACATGAATGACTCGGGCCGCAGCGTTCAGGAAGCGGCAAGCTTCTTCAAGATCGCGCCCGGCGACGTCACCGTGTTCCACGACGAGCTCGAACTGCCGCCGGGCAAGGTGCGCGTGAAGATCGGCGGCGGCATCGCCG
Source organism: Bradyrhizobium barranii subsp. apii (assembly GCF_011516635.5). GTDB lineage: Bacteria > Pseudomonadota > Alphaproteobacteria > Rhizobiales > Xanthobacteraceae > Bradyrhizobium > Bradyrhizobium barranii. The sequence continues at coordinate 1,857,760 of NZ_CP096255.1, forward strand.
GCCACAACGGCCTGCGCTCGATCTCCGCGCACATCGGCAACGAGTATCGCCGGGTCCGGCTCGGCATCGGTCATCCCGGCGTCAAGGAGCTGGTGCATGGCCACGTGCTGTCGGACTTCGCCAAGGCCGACAACGACTGGGTGGCGACGTTGTGCGAGGCGGTGGCCGAGCACGCGGCACTGGTTGCCAAAGGCACGGACGCGACCTTCGCCAACAGGGTGCATCTCGCCATGCAGGCGAAGGGCTTTTTGACCAAGGACGAGAACGGCAAGGAATAGGGCGCCGTTTTTTTCTCCGTCAGGCCCGGCCATGACGAATACGGATAGAGGACGACCATGGGATTTAAATGCGGGATCGTCGGGTTGCCCAATGTCGGCAAGTCGACCTTGTTCAATGCGCTGACCGAGACGGCCGCGGCGCAGGCCGCGAACTATCCGTTCTGCACCATCGAGCCGAATGTCGGCGAAGTCGCCGTGCCCGATCCGCGGCTCGACAAGCTCTCGGCCATCGCCAAATCGGCGCAGATCATCCCGACCCGGCTGACCTTCGTCGACATCGCCGGCCTCGTGCGCGGCGCCTCCAAGGGTGAAGGCCTCGGCAACCAGTTCCTCGCCAACATCCGCGAGGTCGACGCCATCGCGCATGTCGTGCGCTGCTTCGAGGATTCCGACATCACGCATGTCGAGGGCAAGATCGCCCCGCTCGCCGACATCGAGACCATCGAGACCGAGCTGATGCTCGCCGACCTCGACAGCCTCGAGAAGCGCGTCGACAACCTCACGAAGAAGGCCAAGGGCAACGACAAGGACGCCAAGGAGCAGCTCGACCTCGTCAACCGCACGCTGGTGTTGCTGCGCGAGGGCAAGCCCGCCCGCCTCGTCGAGCGCAAGGCGGAGGAGGAGCGCGCCTTCGGGATGCTCGGCCTGCTGTCGTCGAAGCCCGTGCTCTACGTCTGCAACGTCGAGGAAGGCTCGGCCGCCACGGGCAATTCGTTCTCCAAGGCGGTGGAGGAGCAGGCGGCCAAGGAAGGCGCCGTTGCCGTCGTCATCTCCGCCAAGATCGAATCCGAGATCGCCACCATTTCGCGCGAGGAGCGTGCCGACTTCCTGGAGACGCTGGGTCTCGAAGAAGCCGGCCTCGATCGCCTGATCCGCGCCGGCTATACCCTGCTCGACCTCATCACCTATTTCACGGTGGGCCCGAAGGAAGCGCGCGCCTGGACCATCTATCGCGGCACCAAGGCCCCGGGCGCGGCCGGCGTGATCCACACCGACTTCGAAAAAGGCTTCATCCGCGCCGAGACGATTGCGTATGAGGACTATGTCGCGCTGAACGGCGAAGCCGGCGCCCGCGATGCCGGCAAGCTGCGTCTCGAAGGCAAGGAATACGTCGTCGCCGACGGCGACGTGATGCACTTCAGGTTCAATACGTAAGACGCGAAAGAGCGGTGCTGTAGGGTGGGCAAAGCGACTTGTCCGCCGTAGCTCGAAGAGCGAAGGCGGAAGCGTGCCCACCACGTCTCTCTCAAATCGCGAAAGGATGGTGGGCACGGCGCTTTGCGCCTTTGCCCACCCTACGGCACCTGCAGCCGCCTCACCGCGCCCCGCCGCCCTGGTCGCGGATCGCGCCGAGATGCTCGTTGATGCGGAAGACGATCAGGATCAGCTCCGCGGCGATGCGCGAGAACACGATGCCGACAACGATGCTCGCGATCGATGACAGCAGCACCAGGAAGCCGCCGAACGGGCTGATCGCCATCGTCGCGAGACCGGAGAAGATTCCGGAAAGGCCGAACAGGCAGATCAGTGCGATCACCAGCCAGTAGAAGGTCTTGATGATCGTAGGGGTTATGAATCGGTCCCATTGAAACAGGTCGCTGAATGAAAACATTGCTCTCCCCAGGGCAAATCGGGCCTCGGCCTGCCGGTTGATCCGACTCAAGACCAACGCCGACACCCCATATGTAGCACGAGCCATGCGGGCCGGCGGGTTGAGATTGCCGCAAAGTGCGGCCACAATCTGTCATTCCCTCAAAGCATTCCCGAGATGACCCTGACCTTCGAAGATTTCCCGCCCGGCCGGTTCGGAACATTCGGCCCGCGCCATGTCACCCGCGACGAGATCTTGGCTTTCGCCGCCGAGTTCGATCCGCAGCCGATGCACCTCGATGAGGAGGCCGCGGCCAAGAGCATGCTGCGCGGCCTGTCCGGCTCGGGCTGGCACCTCTGCTCGCTGATGATGCGGATGATGGCCGATGGCTTCATCACACGCGCCGCTTCGCTCGGCTCGCCCGGCGTCGACGAGGTGCGCTGGCTGTCACCCTTGCGGCCCGGCGACGATCTCATGCTCGACGTCGACGTGCTGGAGGCGCGCGCCTCGAAGAGCCGGCCGGAGCTCGGCATCGTCAAGTTCAAATGCACGGTGCGCAACGCCAAGGGCGAGGCGCTGTGCGAGATGACCTCGCCGATCCTGATCAAGCGCCGCGAGGGAGCAGTCTGATGCCCTTCTTCGAGGAGATCGAGATCGGCCACCGCCGCGAGATCGGCGCCTACATGTTCACCGCGGAGTCCATCAAGACGTTCGCCGCAAAGTTCGATCCGCAGCGCTTCCACCTCGACGAGGAGGAAGGCAAGAACTCGCTGTTCGGCGGCCTTGCGGCCTCGGGCTGGCATGTCGGCTCGGCCTGCATGAGCCTGCTTGTCGCCGATGGCCAGCGTCTGGCGCGTGAGGCTGCGTCGCGCGGCGAGGAGGTCGCGGTGTGGGGGCCGTCGCCGGGCTTTCGCGACCTGCGCTGGATCAGGCCGGTGCTCGCCGGCGACACCGTCGCCTACGTCAACGAAGTCATCGACAAGCGTAGCTCCGCCTCGCGCCCCGGCTGGGGCATTCTGACGGCCCGCACCACCGGCACCAACCAGCGCGGCGAGGAGGTCTATTCCATCACCGCCAGCGCCTTCGTGCCGATGCGGAAGGGCGGTTAGACCTGTTCCAAGATGAACAGTCCAAATGTGTGCGCGAGTGTTGCCCGCGCGCTATGGACGCGATTCCGGGCGGCTGCCATAAGCCTGCTCAACATGATGACCCGCGAAGCAGTTGGCGGAACCATCGAGTTGCTAACCAATTATGAACCTGTCGCTGTCTAATTGAAACGAATTGGGCAGAGAACAGGGGACGAGGACCATGGCAGACCGCGGCGCACTCAAGCTGGTGGGATTTATCTTTGCGACCGCGACGCTGGCAGTGATGCTGGTCGCCGGCATGGTGGTGAAGGGCTATGCCGATGGCGGCTACACCCTGGAAGCCTCGACGGTCGACGCGAGCCGTTAAGGGCTCGTTAACTCTTCGGGGCCGGACGTCCGGCCTCCGCCGTCAGCGGCTATAGACGAACGCCAGCACCGCGATCGCGACCGCCAGCAATCCGACGAAGCGCAGCATGATCGTGCCGAACTGGTTCGGCGCGGGCCGCAGCGGGATAGGGTCCGTATTGTCGGGCCGAATGCTTTCCATCTGAAATGTCCCCAGGCCCGGCCGCAAGGCTGCGGGCGCTTGGCATTGGTCGGCGCTGGGGCGCGGAGGGTTCAAAGTGAACCGGGCCGGCTGCATTGACTGTGTGAACGCATGTCCACTGCCCCAATCTTTCGCAGCCACACCCTCCGCTGTCATGCCCCGGCTTGCCGCCTTCGCTGAAGCTTCGGCGGCCGGGCGAGCTTGTGGCCCGGCGTAGCCTTGGCGGAGCCGGGACCGGGGTATCCAGTACGCTGCGGCGTCTCGGCTCTTGCCTCATTGTCTCTGGAATACTGGATCGCCCGATCCCGTCTCCGCCAAGGGCTTCGCCGGGCCAAGAACTCACTCGGCCGCCGAAGCCTTAGCGAAGGCGGCAAGTCGGGCGATGACACCTATTGTGGGGAGCTTGTGCGCATCCAACTCCCCCACGAATCAAAACCGCCGCGCCCCTTGCGGAACGCGGCGGCTGGTGGTGCTTGACGTGAATGATCAGCTGTTGCGCAGGCCGTCGGCGGCGCGCTTCCACTGCGCGACGTTGTCGGCGATCATGCGGGTCGACTTCATCGCGGCCTGGCTGAGCTGGGCGTAGCCGGAGATCTCGCGCTGGACGCGCTGGCCTTCGGCATGGAGCAGGTCGCGCAGGCTCTCGAGCTCGGAGATCAGGTTCTCGATCTCGGCGAGCGAGGTGCCGGCGACGCGCTGGATCAGCGAGTTGACGTTGGTGACGGTGGCTTCCGCGCTCGGATCGAGCGGCGGCGTGTCGGTGGTTCCCGATGCCGGCCGGCGCAGATAGGCGATGTCGTTGCGGACGAAGTCGCGGATGCCGGCTTCGACTTCCGTCACTGCGGCGAGGTTGGTGTCGACCGTCTCGGTCTCGGTGGGTTCGGTCTTTTCCGGACGCATGGCGTTCATCGTTATTCCCCTGTTCGCGTTGAGCGCAGCGCGAGTGTCCCCCGCACGACGAGTTCGATCATCCGACTAGGGCGTCGGATTTTGACCGCAACTTGGCCGAGATACGGCAAGGGCGGACGATTCGGGGGCTTTGCCGTGGCGTATGGTTACGAGAGTCTGAACTACTGGGAAAACGAACCTATCCCGGGATGACGGGAGAGGGTGGGCGCTGGACTGCTACCAGCTCTTCTTGAAGCCCGCCGTCAGGCTCTTGTTGATCGCGCCCTGCGAGGTCTCGCCGACCGAGCCGGAGACGGTGACGTTGTCGAACAGCTTTTGCTCCGCGCCGACCTTGCGCAGCCATTTGTCGTCGGTGGTCGACAGCGACTGGCCCGCGGTGATGCTGGTGCCGGTGTCGGTGAGGGTGACCTTGGCGCTCTGATCGGTCTCGTAATTGCGCGTGACGTGCCCGCCGATGCCGGGCACCGCGGTGGTGCCCTGCTGGTTGACGCTGTAGCCGTTCTGGAGCGTCAGCGACGTGTCGCTCGACAGCGGCACCGACTTGATCAGCGACGCCCCGATCTTGCTCTGTTCGGCGCCGGGATCGACGCGGGCTTCCACCGCGGTCTTGTCCCAGATCGAGCCGGCGCCCGGCGCGGTCGCCGCCGCCCAGGCGCTGCCGGAGGATTGCGGCAGGCTGCCGCCATTGGTGGCTTTCTGCGCCAGCAGCTCGGACATCGTCCGCGGCTCGCTCGTCACCGTCATGTCGGCGCCGATGCGGGCGTCCCAGAACGAGGAGACCGACTGCTTCACCGTCACCGCCGAGGAGCCGTTGGCGTTCGCGTTCGACGACCAGTTCAGTCCGTCCTTGGCGGCGGCCTGGGCGCGCTTCTTGGCGGCCATGACGTCGTTGCCGGTGCCGGCGTCGACCGCGAGTTGACTCCAGTCGAGCTTGTCGACGTCGATGCCCTTTAAAATGTCGGGGTCGTTGACGTCGGGGGCTGCGGCGGTCTTTGTGGCTTCGGTCTCGGCCTCGTCGTCAGGCGCAGCCGCCGAGAAGGGCGGGATGATCTGCGCCGAGACCGTCAGAACCGAGCCCAAAATGAATGCGGCCGCCAGCACCGTCAGCCTGGTCCAGCCAAAACCTGTCGAGAATTCCATCGTCCTGCCCGCGAGCCCAGCGCATGCTTGCCGCCACTATAATGCGGCCTTCGGTGATGACCATGCGCCATTCCGTCCGCTCAACACATGGTGATCTATCGTTGCGAAATTGTGGCGGCTCGCCTCGGCCAGAGCATGATCCGGACCCGAAGGGCCGCGCCGGCGCAAAGTGTGCAGCGGTTTTCCCTCGCGACAAACGCGGAACGCGTTTGCGCGGAGATCATGATCAAACCACTGGAATGGCGAACCAACGGGCCGCGCGAAAGGCGCGCGCCCGATGACGAGCTTCGCCACGACGGCATCCGGCGGGGCTGGAGGCCAGGACGCGGGTCGGGCGAGCATCAATCATCGGTCCCGGCAAGCGGGGCCCGTTGGCGTCCCCCTCAGCCGACGCGGGTCATCTTCGGCAGATGAATGGCGCGGCCGAGTGCCTGTTCAACCAGATCGAAGGTGTCGACCAGCACGCGCATGCTGATCAGCTTGCCCGCCCTGAACTGGGCGAACTGCGCCACCCGCAAGCTGATCGGCTTGTCGGAATCCAGCGCGGTCAGCGAATAGCGCAGCATCGAAGCGGCGGAATCCACGCCGAGCATGATGCTCTCGCGGTCGAAGCGGCGGACATGGAAATTGTCGGCGAGCTGGCGGATGACGTCGAGCACGGCGTCCCGGCCCTGGCGCGCGCCGAGGAACGGAAACATGTCGATCGGGCCGTAGATCGCCCACTCGACGTCCTCGTCGATCAGGGCCTCGATGTCCCTGAAATCCCGGTCGTTCACCGCGCGATGCAACGCGCGCGAGAAACGCCAGAGGCTGTGCTCTGTCATTTGGGGGCGTCCTGAAGCTGGCTTGCAGAAAAAACGGAAAGCAACCCCATGCACAGAAAAGGTGCGGGGGCCGCTCAACTCATTCGTATACAAATAAAATAGGCGATTTCGGCCAAAACGCAATTCACGTTTTCGCAATGCACAATTGATGCGGGTTTGTGAGATTTACAACAGAACCCCGTAATCTTCCGGTCTCTGCTTCATCTGTCCGTAAGAACGGTGGCGAGGGCGAAGGGTCATCCTCCGTCCACCCGCGCGCCCACGATCAGCGGCCCGATCTCCCGCTCCAGCACCTGCTGCACCAGATCGTAGGAATCGATGATCTCGCGGATCTGCGCCACCAGTCCGCCCCGGAAGCTGTAGAACACGGCCATGTCGAACTGCACGACGCGATCGTTGCCGCGCTTCTTGAAGTAGGTGTGCATGTAGGTCGCGACCTCGTCGCCCTCGGCGAGGATGTGCGGCGCCTTGTAGCGGATTTCGGAATAGCGCGACCAGACCGTCTGCCACAGCTCGCGCAGCTCCTGCTTGCCGTGGCGCGGCACCATGTGCGGCAGCACGTCGATCGGCGCGTGGGTGAGGAAGTCGACGTCGTCGGTGCAGCACGACAGCGCGGCCTCGATATCGCCGCGCGCAAAACTGTCCAGCAGATGCAGCACGCGTTGCCTGTTCAGCGATTCAACCGTCATGCCGCTCCCGCCCTCGTGGGGTGTCGATTGCAAACGCCAATGCGCGCTCCGCGGGTCCATCAATCCGCAAGAACAAAGGTGTCCGGATCATATGACGCGCCGATGCAAGGCCGGGTTCATGAAATGCAATTATGGGTTGCGTACGTAGTCGCCTGCACGATTTCGAGCGGGTTTTCGCGTCCCGCGATGACGCCGCGTGCATGCCGGCGGGCGCGTCCCGCCACGCACGGCACGCGGGAACCCGCGCCCGTCGGTGCTCGTTGAGACGCCGAACCTGATCCGGAGACATCGATCATGAAATCCCCGCTTCTCACCGTCGCCGCAGCACTTCTGATGCTGGGCGCGACCTCCGCCGCCAACGCCAAGGGCTGCATCAAGGGCGCGGTCGTCGGCGGCGTCGCCGGCCACTATGCCGGCCATCACGCCGTCCTGGGCGCCGCCGCTGGCTGCCTCTACGGCAGGCATCACGCCAACGAGCAGGACAAGCAGCGGCAACAGCAGGGTCAGGTGAACGGGCAGGGGAAGCTGTAAGGCTGCGGAAAACCTCGCTCCCGTCCTCTTTTATCCGGTGCGCGTCGATGGTAAATTCCAGTGCAAACGCTGGGGGTTGAATCGGGCGAGGGGACGATGGACGCTGGGAAGTCCTTGTGGGGTGTCGTCCTCGCAATCCTGTTCCTGTATTGCCTCGTCGCTTTCGTGGGAAACGCTTCCCGTTCGCAAGGCGTCAAATACAATTGGTTTGGCGTCTTGCTATCGTTCTCAACGATCGGCCTCGCCCTCTACCTCGTCTTCTTCCGTCAGCTCTGACGCCGCTCGCTCACCCGCCCGCTGCTGCGGGACGGAGCGTGAGCCTCTTCGAGGCCCATCTGTCGCTCGCCGACAGATCACCGCATGGCGCACCCAGCCGGCCGCCTCGCTCCAGCTCGTAACCATCGTGCTGCTGCTGCCCGTGATGGCCGTGGTGACGGCGAGCGTGGGGTGAGGGCGGCAAAACTTTGTCAGAGACCGTTCGGCCGCTTAACTCAGCCTCTTGCTTGATTGCGTTCGCGACGAATCCCAGCAGACCCACTATATTGTGTGCGAGGCCATGGAGGGGTCTCGACTATTGCACGATCGAAAAGGTTGTCGAACCGATCCGTTAGCTGTTCGATTTCGACAACAAGCTTCTCCACGGCCTTTAGATCGATAACGATGAAGTCATGTCGTATTCTGCGATCAGCCGTAGTCTCCACTCGATAGAGCTGGCGATCTTGGCTGTTGAGCACGACTACATCGTGTATGAATCGATTTCGTTGCCTGCCAAGGCCCTCTGCTTCAGAGGATAGTGAATTAAACGCCTTAATGAGTTCCGGACTCACGCCACGCAACTCAAAAAGCGAGGCAAGATATCGAAAACGTGGCCCAGGTCCAATCAATTGCGCGGTCATGCAAGTGCCTGCGAGTCGCTCCACGTTCGCGAGCTCCCAAATTGAATCATTAAGAACGTATTCGAAAGCCGCCCAGTGGCGAGAGAGTTTTCCGAGAGCCAGATAAAGCGGCTCGAAGTCCGCGCTTTCATCAAATGAAAAGTCAAAGGATACGGACTCCGGATTTATGTCAGCAGACGTAGGTTCGTCGCTCATGAAGCGCTCCAAATCATCAAGATGGGCAACGGACGCTATCGAGCCCGAAGCTCGTAACAATGCGCCAGCGCACGTCAGCAGGGGACGGCGCACTCAGTTGGGCATGATTTTAGATAAAGTCTTTGGACGCTACCTCTTCTTCCACCCACCCCGTCGCCCGGGCTGCCCGCCCGTCGACTTCGGCGCAGGCCCGAACTCCGGCCCTGACTGCCTAGAATCCGTCGGCTGGATGATCCGGCTCGTGCTACCGAACGGCTTTGACGGCAGTGACGCGTTCTCGCGATAAGGCAGCGATTCCGGCCCGTGCATCTCGTCGAGATGCGGCTTGTGCACCTTCGAGCCGCTGCCGCCGCCGCTCGCTTTCAGCGCGGAGCTCACGGTTTTCTTCTTCATCGCGCTGACGGGCAGGTTGGCGGCGTCGCCGTACTTCTTGGTGCCAGCATAGGCGCCGGCCTTGCCCTGCACGGTGCGCTGCTTGACGGTGGGGTCGTCGACGACTGCGAGCTCGGTGGCGCGCAGGCGCTTGACTTCGTCGCGCAGGCGGGCGGCTTCCTCGAAGTTCAGATCGGCTGCCGCCTCGCGCATCCTTGTTTCGAGATCGGCGAGCACGGCTTCAAAATTGTGGCCGATCGAGATGACGTCGTCGGTCATGTCGTGGCCGCCGACCTCGACCAGCACGTGGTCGCGCTCGTAGACGGAGTTGAGGATGTCGCCGATCTGCTTCTTCACGCTCTCCGGCGTGATGCCGTTGGCGGTGTTGTACTCGACCTGCTTTTCGCGGCGCCGATTGGTTTCCGCGATGGCGCGCTCCATCGATCCCGTCATCTGGTCGGCATAGAGGATCACCTTGCCGTCGACGTTGCGCGCGGCGCGGCCGATGGTCTGAATCAAGGACGTTTCACTGCGCAAAAAGCCTTCCTTGTCGGCGTCCAGAATCGCGACCAGTGCGCATTCGGGAATGTCGAGGCCTTCGCGCAAGAGGTTGATGCCGACCAGCGCGTCGAAGGCGCCGAGACGGAGGTCCCTGATGATCTCGATACGCTCAATGGTGTCGATATCGCTGTGCATGTAACGGACGCGAATGCCCTGCTCATGCAGATATTCGGTGAGATCCTCCGCCATGCGCTTGGTCAGCACGGTGATCAGCGAGCGATAGCCTGCCTGGGCGGTGGCGCGGACCTCGCCGACGAGATCGTCGACCTGGGTGCGGGCGGGGCGAATGTTGACGGGCGGATCGATCAGGCCGGTCGGTCGGATCACCTGTTCGACGAACACGCCGCCGCTTTCGTTCAGCTCCCAGCCGCTCGGCGTGGCCGACACGGCGACCGTCTGGGGCCGCATCATGTCCCACTCCTCGAAGCGCAGCGGGCGATTGTCCATGCAGGAGGGCAGGCGGAAACCGTATTCGGCCAGCGTCGCCTTGCGCCGGAAGTCGCCGCGGAACATGCCGCCGATCTGCGGCACGGTGACGTGGCTCTCGTCGGCGAACACCAGCGCATTGTCGGGGACGTATTCGAACAGCGTCGGCGGCGGCTCGCCGGGCAGGCGCCCGGTGAGATAGCGCGAATAGTTCTCGATGCCGGCGCAGCTTCCGGTCGCCTCCATCATCTCGAGATCGAAGGTGGTGCGCTGCTCCAGCCGCTGCGCTTCCAGCAGACGGCCCTGGTCGTGCAGCTGGTCGAGCCGCTGCTTCAGCTCCGATTTGATCGACTTGATCGCCTGCACCAGCGTCGGGCGCGGCGTCACATAGTGCGAGTTGGCGTACATCTTGATGAATTCGAGCTCGTCCTGCTTGTGGCCGGTGAGCGGATCGAACTCCTCGATGGTCTCGATGGTGTCGCCGAACAGGTTTACGCGCCAGGCGCGGTCTTCATAGTGCGCCGGGAAGATGTCGATGACGTCGCCGCGGACGCGGAAGGTACCGCGGGTAAAATCGGCCTGGGTGCGCTTGTACTGGAGCGCGACGAGGTCGGCGATCAGCTGGCGCTGGTCGATGCGCTCGCCCTTCTTCAGCGCGAAGGTCATCGCGGTGTAGGTCTCGACCGAGCCGATACCGTAGATGCAGGATACGGACGCCACGATGATGACGTCGTCGCGTTCGAGCAGCGCGCGCGTCGCCGAGTGGCGCATGCGGTCGATCTGCTCGTTGATGGAGGAATCCTTTTCAATGTAGGTGTCGGTGCGCGGAACGTAGGCTTCCGGCTGGTAGTAGTCGTAATAGCTGACGAAGTACTCGACCGCGTTGTCGGGGAAGAAACTCCTGAACTCGCCATAGAGCTGGGCGGCGAGCGTTTTGTTCGGCGCCAGGATGATGGCGGGCCGCTGCGTCGCCTCGATCACCTTGGCCATGGTGTAGGTCTTGCCGGAGCCGGTGACGCCGAGCAGCACTTGCGAACGGTCGTTGCGCTGGATGCCCTCGACGAGCTCGGCGATCGCGGTCGGCTGGTCGCCGCGCGGCTCGTACGGCGACTTGATCTCGAAGCGCACGCCGCCTTCGGACTTTTCCGGGCGCGGCGGGCGGTGCGGCGTCCACACCTTGGTGGAGCCGTCGTCCCTGCGGAACTCCGGCCGGCCCTCGCGGATCAGCGATTCCAGCGCGTCGGCGGTCGCCTTGACGCCGAGCGCCTCCATCTTGGTACGTGGCGGACGCGCCAGCGCCTCGGCGTCGTCCTCTTCGGTGGGAAGCCCGAGCTGCCGCGCCAGTTCCGGGTCGAGCGTCGGGATCGTGGCCGCGGTGCCGTAATTGGCCTGCGGCGCCTCGTCGAAACCGCCGCTCTCCGAGGCGCGGGCGCCCGGCGACTGCGGATTGGGCCGCAGCGGCATCGGTCGCGTCGTATCCTGCGGAAACTCCTTCGGCGTCGAGGCACGCGCCCGATGCGCGGCAGCTTCGCCCCCGGCGCGGCGGTCGCGCGAATTGTCCGGCGGCGGCTGCAGCCCGGTGCCCGATCCCAGCCCGGCATCGCCGCGATTGATCGCGGGATTCAGAAGTTCGGCCAGCGCCGGCCCGATCGGCTGCACGTCAGGGCGGTGCGCCTTGGAGTTCGGGGCCTTGGATTTGGGGGATTTCGGGGGAGCAGGTTTCTTCGCCATGTCCCGAATATGGGACGAGTCCGGCCTTCAGAAAAGAGCGAAGGTACGTCCGTGCTCAGGCTGCTGACAGCAGGTTGGCAGCAGGAGCCATGATCGCCCCGACGCGACAAATTTGTCGTTGCGTCGGACGGCGATGGCGCTACTTTAGGTGGTGTTTATTGCGCGATGATCTGACCATTTTCGTGCATCTCGGCGGCGCTTTCGGCCGCAGGCGCGGCCAGCCGCCTCAACAGCGGGTAGATTCCATGACAATCAATTTCATCCCGAACGACCCCAATGCCGTGACCGACATGCAGCAACGGCAGCAGGACGCGCGGCCCGACCGTCCGGCCGGGCGTGCAAATTTCAACTATGAGGCTCACGCGGCCGAGGCCCCGTTCGGTGTCAATCAGCGGGACTTTCTGTTCTGGCAGAGCCGGGAAGCGGCGCTCGCCGCTGTGGAGGCCTGGGAGACCTATGCCGGCAACCTCGCCAGATGGTCGCAAGGGCCTCGCATCGACATCAGCCTGACCTACAATGACGGTGAAACGGTCGGCCCCCGGCGGTTGAATGCCTATTACGACACGCAAGGTGTTCGGTTCTTCGACTTCAACGACGGCACCACAACCACCTTCTCCGCGGCCAGCACCGACACGGTCAGCCATGAGGTCGGCCACGCCCTGCTCGATTCCCAGCGGCCGGAGCTGTTCAACAGCCCGCTACCTGAGGTCGGAGCGTTTCACGAAGCGTTCGGCGACGTGGTTGCCCTGCTGACCGCGCTGTCGGACCAGGCGACGCGGATCAAGCTGCTTGAGATCACGCCCGACCTGTCCCAGCCGAATTTCGTCGAGGCGAGTTCCGAATATCTGTCGGCCGCCATTCTCAAGCAGTTCGGCAACGTCAATCCCTCGAAGCCGCGGCGGGCGCTGAATACGTTCAAATGGCAGCTGCCCAGCACCTTGCCGGCCGGCAAGTTCGAAGATCCGCCAGAATTGCTCACGCGCGAGAGCCACAATTTCAGCCGCGTCTTCACCGGCGCATTCTATGACACGCTCCGCGGCGTGTTCGCGGCGAGCGGCGCCGGCAGCGAGGCGGCGCTGCTGACCGCCGCGCAGACCTGCGGCAGGCTGTTGGTCGAAGCGGTGCGGCAGACGCCGGAGACGGCGCGATATTTTCAGTCCGTGGGCCGGGCCATGGTCAAGGCCGACGGCCAGATCAACAACGGCGCCAATCGCGAGATCATCGGCAAGGCGTTCTCCGATCACGACATCATGCTCGGCAGCGCCGCCATGACCGCGCCGACGGCGGCGTTGGCGGGGCCGCCACCCAAGATCCTGAAGGCGAGCGCCACGATCGCGCCGAGCACGCTCTCGGATCTGCGCGAGCGGATCGGCGCGAAGGGCGCCAGATTCGCGATCCGCCCGCTCGCCATGCTCGGGGAGGGCGTGGCGGAAGCGGTGCATCGGCGCGAAGTCCCGCTCGACGATATCGACACCAGACTTCGCGGCGTGGTCGCCTTCGCCGCGGAGCCGGTTCTGATCGGCCGCTCCGGCGCCCGTGCGGCGGTGCTCGGCGCGTTGCCAGAGCACAACCGCACGGAGGACGAGGTCGGCGCCTTCGTCGAGACGCTGCTCAGGAACGGTCGCATCGAGCTCGACGGCAAGCCGAAGGCGGCCGCAAAGACGGCGAAGAAGAAGAAAGGGCTGGTGGCCGCCGCCGCGGCCGACGATGCGTCGTCGAACAATGTTCGCACCCACGTCATCCGCACGGTCGGCGGCAAAAGGGTGCTGACCCGCATCCGCTTCCTGTGCGGCTGCTGCATTTGAGGCGGCGGTCTACGGTCAAAAGGCCGTCAAGCGGCGGCGACGCAGAATGCGCCGCCCCTCAGAATCCGTTTCCACCCGATAGGTCGGCAGCACGGGCGATGCGGGATCGGGCGGACCGTCGGCGATCTGCTTGTTGGCCGCGAGCGACTGCACATTCAGAATGGCCTCGGCCACGTCGTCAGGACGGGGCGTCGAGTGCACCGCGGTGATGCGACCGGCCGAATCGAGGCTCGCCGCGACCTCCACCGGCAACTCAACATGCACGTCGTTGAAGCTGCCGAGGTCGGGCGAATGCAGCTGCACCAGATTGCGTGCAGTGCCGCGGAGCTTGTTCGGGCTGAGGTCCTCGATGGATTGAAGCCTCAGGCCACGGTCGGCCAAAGCGGGTCTGAACACCGCTTCGCTGTTCTTGAAACCGGCGGCGCCAATGTCCTGCGAGATCAGCAAGGGGGCCTGCGACCAGGATGTGAAATCGGTGCCATATCGCAGGGTCTTCATCCCAAGTTTGCGGCAGGCCGCTATATGCTCGGCATTTTCCGTGATGAACAGCGCCTGATTCAAGCCGCCATCGACACCGGCGCGCTTAAAGGCTGTCTCGAACACCAAGGCATCGGGCTTTCTCGCGCCGGCATGGGTCGACAGCGTCACGCGTTCCTCGACCGGTTCGAAGAAGCGCCGCAGGCCAGTCCTGTCGAGCACCTCAAGGTATTCGGCAAAGGTCGCAGCGATCGCCTGTGATGTCCGCGGTTCAGGCATCGTGTAGTCCGAGACCAGGCACACGACCAGCGGCGCGTGGTCCGCCGTCTCGAAGGTCTCGATAACGCCGAGCGCGTCCTCGACGCCGGGAAACGGTTTTTCACTGGCGGAGTCGATCAGTGTATCGCCGAGATCGAGCAGCAGAGCCTTGATCATCCGTCATGCCTCGCCTGCGCGCGCGGTTGCTGCGCCAGCATAGCAGTTGCACGGGCCGGATGGAATTGCGATTGCGAGCGTGCGACCGGATCGCCGGTCGCGCCTTACGCCGCCGGCGGCGGGGCCTCGTCGTCGTTGCTCGCCCGGTGCGGCTCGAGGATGTCGAGATGGATTCCGCCGCAATCGGTGCAGCGCATGGTCCAGTACTCGCACCCCGCGCGGCCGCCGATCACGCGAAGCACCGCGAGATCGCCATCGCATTCGGGACATTTCGACAGCACATTGCGGGCATAGATTCTCGGCCGCGGCGTGTCTTCGAATTCGATGACTGACATGACCGGTTCCCCCTTTATGCTGCGCTGTCCCTTGGTTCGCTTGGAGTTCCGCGCTTATTCGTCGTCGCTGTCGTCGGCCCGCCGGCGGAAGCGGTCGATGTGGTGCTTGGCATCGGCGATCGCCGCGTTCTGATCCGGCCAGGCGAAACCGACTTCCATGGCCGGAAACAGCACGCCGTCGATGGCGAGGGGGCTGAGATCGGCGCGGCGGATGCGGGCATGCCAGAGGCCTTTGCCGGCCTCGAAGGATTCGATGTCAAAGCCGTCGTAGATGGTCGTCATTGTAGTCCCCAAATGTTCCGTAAGTGTCTTGTTGAAGGGTCAGGGGACCACGTTTGGCGGGTTCAGTATGTGAAGCCATTCACAAGCGGCCGGCTTTTTTGCCCAGGGCCTCGTGGAACGGGCGTCAGTTCCGCGGCGCGGCGCGGCCGATCCGCCTGGCGGGGCGTGCGGCGGGCTCCGAGGCCGCCCGCATGATCCAGCGCCGGAACGCGGCGAAGTCGCGCTGCTCGGTCTGAAAACTGCGATACAGCAGGTACCAGCGCATGCCCTTGGGAACCGAGAGATCGAACGGCGCAACCAGCCGGCCGGCGGCGAGATCGTCATCGATATAGGGCCGGATGCCCATGGCGATGCCGAGGCCGTCGGCGGCGGCCTGGAGCGCCTGGCCGTAGAACTGGAATTCCGGTCCGCGCGCGTTGATGCGGGTGAGGTTCGCCGCCTTGAGCCAGATCGGCCAATCCTCCGGCGAATGCGTGACGCGGATCAGGCCTGGCCCTTTGAGGTCGGCGGGCCGCTTCAGGCCGGTGGCGAGGCGGGGCACGCAGACCGGCGTGAGGTCGCCGGCGAACAAGGGTTCGGCGACCAGGCCGGGCCAGTCGCCGGTGCCGAGCTTGATGCCGCAGCTCCAGTCCTCGCCGAACGGGACCTCGGCACCACCGGTGGTGAAGCGCACCTCGATGTCGGGCTCCTCGCTGCGAAACTCCGACAGGCGCGGGATCAGCCAGCGCATCGCAAAGGTGTGGCCGACGCCGATGGTGAGCACGCGGACGCTGGAGGGCGCCGTCACCTGCGCGGTGAGACTTGCCAGCGCGTCGAAGATCGGCGTCAGCCCGCTTTGATAGGCGCGGCCTGCCTGCGTCAGCACGAGCTTGTTGGCCTTGCGCTCGAACAGCGCGACGCCGAGACGTTCCTCCAGCAGATGCACCATGCGGCTGACGGCGGCCGCCGACACGCTGAGCTCGAGCCCGGCCGCAGCAAAGCTGCCGGTCCGCGCCGCCGCCTCGAATGCCTTGATGCCGTTGAGAAACAGCAGCCGCCGCAAATGACCTACCCTTAGGAAAGCTGATGCAAGGCCAAGATAACTCAGTTTGCGAAGCCGGGGCAAGCGAGGCACAAGAATGAGAGTAATTCCAAGTTGTGTTTCGGGGCCGCCGCCGCGTTCTTCGCCTCTCCCCGCACGCGGGGAGAGGCCGGAGTTTGCGAGAGCAAATTCCGGGTGAGGGGGTTCCGCGAGTCCCTCTGCCACCTTCCTTGCGGAAAGTCCCCCTCACCCCACCCTCTCCCCGCAAGCGGGGCGAGGGAGTGATGATGCAGCCTTCGTCCCTTACGCACGTGCAGGAGAATCTCTCGTGACGCCCATCATGATCGCTGCCCTTGGATTGCTGATGGTCGCCACCGCGTTCCTGTCGGGGTTGTTCGGCATGG
Organism: Bradyrhizobium barranii subsp. apii; assembly: GCF_011516635.5. GTDB lineage: Bacteria > Pseudomonadota > Alphaproteobacteria > Rhizobiales > Xanthobacteraceae > Bradyrhizobium > Bradyrhizobium barranii. The sequence continues at coordinate 1,874,297 of NZ_CP096255.1, forward strand.
CGGGCGGGCTGATCCTGATCGGCGTGCTGCTGGCGCTGATGCCGCTGCCGACCGCGATGGTGCTGCATGCGATCACGCAGATGGCCTCGAACGGCTGGCGCGCATTTCTGTGGCGAGCGCATATCCGCTGGCGGCCGGTCGCAAACTACATGGTCGGCGCTGCCGTCGCGCTCGCGGCCTGGTCGCTCACCCGCTACGTGCCGGACAAGCCGATGGCGCTGCTGCTGCTCGGCGTCACCCCGTTCATGGCGCGGCTGCTGCCGTCGAACATCAAGCCGGATCCTGACCGTCTCTGGCAGGGCACCGTCTATGGCACGATCTGCATGGGCTTGATGCTGATGACCGGCGTGTCCGGCCCGCTGCTCGACACCTTCTTCCTTGGCGGTGATTTCGGCCGGCGCGAGAAAGTGGCGACCAAGGCGATGTGCCAGCTCGTCAGTCATTTCACCAAGCTCGTCTATTTCGGCGGCATCATCGACCAGGCCGCGAGCCTCGATCCCGTGCTCGCCGGCGTCGCGATTCTCGCCTCGATGCTCGGCACCACGCTGGCGCGGCGCATCCTCGAAGCCATGACCGACCAGCAATTCGTGGCTCGAACAAGCTGATCACCACCATCGCCTGCTACTATATGGCCTATGGCGGCTGGCTGCTGGTTCGAACGCCGGTGCTGGCCGCCTTCGACAAGGGAGGTTTGCAGTGAGCGAGATTGCCGATCCGCTGGTGCTGGACTTCGTCGAATGGGTCGCGCGCGAGCCGCGCGCCTATGCCGAGGTGATCGCGACCTGGAAGACCTCGTGCCCGCGCCTCACCATCTGGGAAGACGCCGCCGAGCGCGGCTATGTCACCCGCGACACGCTGCCCGGCGTGGGGCTGATCATCGCGGTGACGACGGACGGCGAGAGGTTGCTGCGCACGAACGGGCGGTGACACCCACCTCCGCCGCCACATCGTCATTGCGAGCGCAAGCGAAGCAATCCAGAATGGGAGACCCTCACCCTGAGGAGCGCGCATCTTGCGCGCGTCTCGAAGGGCGAGGCCGAGATCGGGCCTTCATCCTTCGAGACGCGCGTTCCGTGCTCCTCAGGATGAGGGTCTGGCAGGGAAGGCCTTTCATGTCGCTCAAGCTCTTCGAACTCGTCGGTACCGATGCCGCGCGCCCGTTCAGCCCGTATTGCTGGCGCACGCGGATGGCGCTGGCGCACAAGGGCCTGTCGGCGGAATCGCTGCCCTGGCGCTTCACCGAGAAGGGCGCGATTTCGCCGCACGGCTCGGAGAAGGTCCCGGTGCTGCTGCATCATGACAAGCCCGTGATCGATTCCTGGGCGATCGCGAACTATCTCGAAGACAATTTTCCAGACCAGCCGTCGCTGTTCGGCGGCGAGGGCGGCCGCGCCATGGCGCGCATGCTCAATGCCTGGGGCGACATCGCCATCGTCGGCGGCATCTTTCCGCTGATTATCGCCGACATCCCAAAGAATCTCGCGGAGGTCGATGCGACCTATTTCCGCCAGTCGCGCGAGGCGCGTTTCGGCAGCAAAACACTGGAAGACGTGATGGCGAGCCGCGACACCGGCGTGATCGCATTCCGCAAATCGCTCGAGGTGATGCGGCAGACCCTCAAGAGGCAGCCCTTCATCGGCGGCAGGGCGCCGAACTATGCCGACTACATCGTGTTCGGCGGTTTTCAGTGGGCGCGTGTGGTGAGCCCGTTCAGGCTGCTGGAAGCGGATGATTCCGTCTACGCGTGGCGCGAGAAGCTGCTCGACGCGTTCGACGGCATGGCGCGGACATCGCCGGGGCACGCGGTGTAGGCCGAGGTCTCTCCACACCGTCGTCCCTGCGAAGGCAGGGACCCATACCGCGTGATTTATCGGTTAGGGATGGTCGTAGTACCAAGCGATCAGTCTTCGCCTAACGTCTCCCTGTGGTTATGGGTCCCTGCGTTCGCAGGGACGACAGCGACAATGTGGCGATCTTCGCGCGCTCAATGAGCAGCGTTCACCGCCTCCGCCGCCGCCTTCCGCAGACATTCCCGGCACAAACAATCCTCGCCCTTGACCGGCATCGGCAGCCGCGCCGTTTCCTCCGCGCACCAGCAGTTTCCCGAGAGATCGCAACCGAACTCGGTGCCGCAGCGGGAGCAGGCGAGGCGGCGCGGTTCCGGCAAGGGAAATTCGAAGGGAAATTCTTTCGGATTTGTCATGATTTGCCCAAAAGCTGCGCCGTCATTTTCATGCCGGGTTCATCTCCCGCTACGGTATATTAGGCGCTGCGCTCAGACTCGGAAAGCGGTTGGCAACGCGCGAAGGACACATCGATGGCCCGCGATTCGCAAGCTGCCCTCGTCGCGCTCAACCGTTTCGGTTTCGGAGCGCGCGGCGGGGCGTCCGGCGATCTCATCAACGCGGCCTCCGATCCGCGCGGCTTCGTGAAGGCGGAACTCGTGCGCCCTAATGGCGTGCTGCTGGAAGCGCCGGGGCTGCAATCGACGCCGCAACTCGGCCAGGCCGTGTTCGCCTATCAGGATCAGGTCAAGCAGGCCCGCGAGGCCGCGAAGGCCGCTGCGCCCGCTGAAGGGGCGCAGCAGGCACCGGCCGATCAGAAACCGGGGCTGCGCCGCAATCTTTCGCTCAACGCGGCCGCGACCGAGATCGCCGGCCAGATGGCCGAGGCCAAGCCCGCCGACAATGCGGCGAAGCCGGATACGATGCAGCCCAACGATGCCGCGCCCCCTGCCGCCAAGCCCGCGCCGCGGCCGCTCAACGTGATCCAGAAAACCTTTCGCGCCGAGGCGCTGGCGCGCTTGCAACGCGCGACGCTGGTCGAGTGCGGCTTCACCGAGCGGCTGGTGGTGTTCTGGTCCAACCATTTCTGCATCTCCGCGAGCAAGGGCGAGCTCGCGCGGATCTGGGCCGGCGCGTTCGAGCGCGAGGCGATCCGGCCGCATGTGCTCGGGCGCTTCGCCGACATGCTCAAGGCCGTCGAGCAGCATCCGGCCATGCTGTTCTTCCTCGACAACCAGCAATCGCTCGGGCCGGACTCGCGCGCCGGGCAAAACCGCAAGCGCGGGCTGAACGAAAATCTCGCGCGCGAGATCATGGAGCTGCATACGCTCGGCGTCGGCGGCGGCTACACACAGGACGACGTCACCTCGCTCGCGCGCATCATCACCGGCTGGACCTTTGCCGGAAGGCAGGGGCAGCTCGGCACGCCCGGCTCCTTCGCGTTCAACGCCAACGCGCATCAGCCCGGGCCGCAGATGTTGCTCGGCAAGACCTACGAGCCGACCGGACTCGCGCAAGGCGAGGCCGCGCTCGCCGACATCGCGCGCCACCCTTCGACCGCCAATTTCATCGCCACCAAATTCGTCCGCCATTTCGTTGCCGACGATCCGCCGCCGGCGCTTGTCGCACGGTTGCGCGATGTCTTCGTCAAGACCGATGGTGACCTCAAAGCTGTGGCGACGGCGTTGGTCGATTCCGACGAAGCGTGGAAGGCGCCGCTGACCAAGATGCGCTCGCCTTACGACTTCGTGGTCGCGAGCGGACGGCTCCTCGCGCGCGTCCCGGAGGATCCCGGCGGCTATCTCAACAATCTCAATCTGCTCGGCCAGCCACTGTGGTCGCCGGCCGGTCCCAATGGCTTCCCGGATACCAGCGCCGCTTGGGCTGCGCCCGAAGGCATCAAGCTCAGGCTCGACATCGCCGCGCAGATGGGCGCGCGGCTTGGGCCCAATATCGATCCGCTCGACTTGCTCGAATTCGCCGCCGCTGATGCGGCGTCCATCGAGACGCGCAAAACCATCGAGCGCGCGGAGTCGCGGCAGCAGGCGCTGGCGCTGCTGCTGATGTCGCCGGAAATGCAGAGGAGATGAAGATGATCGACTGCGTCGAGAACCGGCTCCTCACCTCGCGCCGCGGCCTGCTGCTCGGCGGCGCGTCCTTCGCGGCCTGGGCCTATCTGCCGAAATTCGCCCGCGCGGCCGGCGGGCGCGATCCGCGATTGATCGTGGTGATCCTGCGCGGCGCGCTCGACGGGCTCTCGACCGTCGCACCGCTCGGTGACCCCGGTTATGCCGGCCTGCACGGCTCGATCGCGCTTGCCGCCGACGGCGCGCATCCCGCGATCATGCTCGATACTTTCTTCGCGCTGCATCCGGCGATGCCGGAATTCGCACGCATGTATCGCGACATGCATGCCGCGGTGATCCATGCGGTGGCGACGCCCTATCGCGACCGCTCGCATTTCGATGGCCAGGACGTGCTCGAAAGCGGCTATGCCGGCCCCGGCCGCGTGCAATCCGGCTGGCTCAATCGCGCGCTCGAAGCGCTGCCGCGCGGCGAGCGTGTGTCGAGCGGCTCGCGGTCGGTCCGACCACGCCGCTGGTCTTGCGCGGCAATGCGCCGACCGTCGGCTGGGCGCCGGTGGCGCTGCCGCAAGCCGACGACGACACCGCGATGCGGCTGGTCGATCTCTACCGTCACCGCGATCCGGCGCTGGCATCAGTGCTGTCGCAAGGTCTTCAGCTCGACAAGGTCGCGAGCGGCGACGACATGAAGCCGAAGGGTGGCAACCAGGTCGCGCAGATGCGGCAGGTCGCGCGCGGCGCCGCAAAACTGATGGCGGCCGACGACGGCCCGCGCATCGCCGCGCTCGCCTTCGACGGCTGGGATACGCACGCCAATGAAGGCGGTCCGGTCGGGCGTCTGGCCTTCCTGCTCGGCGGTCTCGACGGCGCGCTCGCCGAATTCGAAAGCGGCTTAGGCGATCGCTGGCGCGACACCGCAATCGTCGTCGCCACCGAGTTCGGCCGCACCGCGCGCATCAACGGCACCGATGGCACCGATCACGGCACGGGAACGATCGCGCTGCTCGCCGGCGGCGCGGTGAAAGGCGGCCGCGTCATCTCCGACTGGCCCGGCCTCAAGCTCGCGAACCTGTATGAAGGCCGCGACCTCAAGCCGACGACGGACTTGCGCTCCGTGATCAAGGGCGTGCTGCAGGGACAGTTCGGCCTGTCCGATCGCGTGCTGGCGGAGACGGTGTTCCCGGACAGCGCGGGAGCGCGGCCAATGAAGGGATTGGTTGCTTAGCCGTCATTCCGGGCCCGCGCCTTGCGGTGCGTCCCGGAATGACGACATGATGAGCCGAGTATCAGGAGACTATCCCCATGTACATCGCCATGAACCGCTTCCGCGTCACCAAGGGCTCTGAAACCGCTTTCGAACAGGTCTGGCTCTCGCGCGACACGTTTCTCGGCGGGGTGCCGGGCTTTGTCGAGTTTCATCTGCTGCGCGGCCCCGAGCTCGAGGACCACACGCTCTACGCATCGCACACGGTCTGGGCGAACCATGCCGCTTTCGAGGCGTGGACCAAGTCGGAGGCGTTTCGCGCGGCGCATCAGCGCGCTGGCGATAACAAGCCGCTCTATCTCGGCCATCCCCAGTTCGAAGGCTTTGAGGTGATGCAGACGGTGGGACGCGGCGCGAAGTAACGCGCCGCGCTTTAAACATCAGCCCTGGGTGATCTTGTCGATCTCCGACATCTCATCGGCGCTGAGCTTCCACGCGATCGCCTTGACGTTCTGCTCGATCTGCTCGACGCGGGTGGCGCCCGCGATGACGCTCGAGACCTGCGGGCGGCCGGCGAGCCAGGAGAAGGCGAGCTCGAGCATCGAGTGACCGCGCGCTTGCGCAAAGGCCTGCAGCTTCTCGACGATCGCCTCGTTGCGCGGGGTGACGTAGCGGTCGCGCAGTCGCGGAGTTTGGCCAAAGCGGGTGTCGCCGGGTGCAGACTCACCCTTTTTGTATTTGCCGGTCAGAAGTCCGCTTGCGAGCGGGAAGAACGGCAACAGGCCGAGCTTGTATTCCGTTGCTGCCGGCAGCAGGTCCTTCTCGATGTCGCGCACGACGAGGGAATATTCGTCCTGGCAGGAGACGAAGCGGCTGACATTCATCGCGCGCGCGACGTACTCCGCTTCCGCGATCCGCCACGCGGGAAAGTTCGAATTGCCAATGTAGCGGACCTTGCCCTGGCGTACGAGGTCGTCGAGCGCGCGCAGGCTCTCCTCGATCGGCGTCAGCGGGTCATAGTCGTGCTGCTGGTAGAGATCGATGTAGTCGGTCTTCAGCCGCTTCAGGCTCGCTTCCACAGCCGCCATGATGTAGCGGCGCGAGGCGCCCTGCTTGGTTCCGTCCTCCGCCATCGGCTTGGAGTATTTCGTCGCCAGCACGATGTCCTTGCGGCGATCGCCCAGCACGGCGCCGAGCACGTTTTCCGAGCCGCCCATGGCCGAATAGATGTCGGCGGTGTCGAACAGCGTGATGCCGAGATCGAGCGCGCGGTGGATCACCTTGCGCGAGGCCTCGAGGTCGATGCGCCGGCCGAAATTGTTGCAGCCGAGCCCGACCGCGGACACGCGCAGGCCGGAGGCGCCGAGATTACGAATTTCCATGGGAGGTCCTGTCAGGAGAAAGCGGGCCATTGTGGCCGCGCTGCCCGCTAGCGGCAAGGCGTCGCCTTGCGTTGCTGCCATGCTGCCGGGAACTGAAGCCAAAAAAATGCGGCCCCTGTCAGACGCGGCGACTGACGGGGACCGCTTTGGGGCGCTTGATCGGTGACGGGGGGCCTGATCAGACGCAGGCGCAACGTAGTCCCGCTATGTTACGCGCGGGTGACAGGCAGAGTTATCCACAGGGACTCCGCGGCTGCCGCGATCAGAAGATCTTGCGATAGACGATGAAGCCGGAGCGTTCGGCGACCTTGTCGTACAGGCTCTGCGCCGTGACGTTGGTCTCGTGCGTCTGCCAGTAGACCCGCGGGGACCCCGCAAGCTTTGCGCGCTCGTAGACGCCGTAGATCAGCGCCGAGGCGACGCCCTTGCCGCGCGAGGCCACCAGCGTGAACAGGTCCTGCAGATAGCAGGACGGTTCGATCGCCGTGGTGCTGCGGTGAAACAGATAGTTCGTCATGCCGAGCAGCTTGCCGTCGCTCTCGGCGACCAGCCCATGCACCGGCTCATAGCCATCGAAGAAGCGCTGCCACGTCATCCGCGTGATTTCGGGCGCCAGCGCGGTCGGGCCGGAGCGGCCGTAGAAAGCGTTATAGCCATCCCACAACGGGAGCCATTGATCGTAGTCCTGCTTCGTGACGGAGCGAATGGTGAGCGACATGTGAGTTTCCGCGATCTCGGAGGACGCAAGGCGATGAAGCGTCCTTCATACGTGATGATCGCACTGCCGATCAATCGCGCCGTCGCATCACTCCGCGACGCGCAAGTACCGCATCAGCCTGCGGCCCGCGGGGTCGCGCAGCGAGCGGTAGTACTCGGCGCGCGCGGGCGGGTCGGTGTGGCGCACGAGGTCGGTCACGGGCGTGTAGCTCAGCATGCGCCCGCCATCGGGCAGGACGGCGCAGACGAAGCGCAGCACCTCGCCATTGCGCAAGGCGATGTTGATCGGCGTGGCGTCGCCGATCCGCACCATTTCCATCCGCTGCGCGATGAAGGTGCCGAGCTCGTCCTCGGGCAGCTCGAACGCGCCGGTGTCGCGGCCGTGATACATCAGCGCAATGAAGGGCGGCTTGCCGTCGGCCACTTCGTCCGGCAGCGCAAAATAGTCGCGAAATGCGCGGTTGATGAATTCGGCACGCGTCTCGGCGTCGAGCAGCACGATGCCGATATCGACCTGGTCGAGCGCGGCCGACAGCCGCGCGGCGGTGGCGTGGCTCTGGCGCTCGGCGGCGAATGTGCCGAGCAGCCGCTCGCGCATCAGGCCGGTGATTGCGGCCGTGCCGGCAGTCGTCACGGCGAGGAGGCCGAGCCGGACCAGATCCGCCGCCGCATAGCCCGGCAGGGCCCGATGGGCCAGAAAGAACAACGCCGCGCCGATCACCGCGACGGCAGCGCTGGTCATGGCGGAAGCGAGACCCGACAGTGAGCCGGCGAGCGCCACGATGCAGACGAACAGGGGCGCAGGCGAGGGAACATGGATATAGCGATCGAGCAGGATCGCCAGCACCGCAATTGCCGCTGTGAGCGCCGGACCGGAGATCGCACGCCATCCGAACCGCATGGGCCAGTCTCGCTCCTCCCGAACGAGGTAAGCCGCAACACTGGCCGATCGTTGCGCCCATGCGATGCGATTTCATGCGGTGCGCTTAAGGAGCACTTGCCGGCAAGGGCAAAGCTTTCGGATGATTTTAGGCCAAATGCGCGTGCCTGAGGCGCTGCTGCTGCGCCGGCGCATTCAGCGTCGACGTCCCCGTGTTCTTGCGCACGCCGGTGAAAATCAACAGCGATGCCGCGACCAGGATGGCCGCAGTCAGGGTGATTGCAACGACTACCACAGGCGATTTCATCGGTGTCCTGTCGCGATGCCGGTCGGCGCGGGCCGCGCGGCACCTTGAAGGCGGGTCCGGGATGAAACGGGGATCAGACCGGCAGGCCCATCGCCATGGTCGCCTTGGTCGACAGCACAGTCAGGGCGACGATCAGGCACAGCGAGAGCGCGGCGACGGCGAGCGAGGCCACGACCGCGTTGGTCAGCCGGGAAGACGAAACGGTAACGGTTGGGCCCCGAAAGCCTGCCGTGCCGGACGCCCGAATCATGCTCTAAATCCTTCAACGTGCGAGCGAATCACCCGCGACTCGAACAATTTCCCTGTTTCAACCGGCAATATTGGGGCGGCCATAGCGTCGAAAATGGCGAGAATGCGGCATGGGCTGCCCTTATGCCCGCTATTCCCGGAGCCAGCGCGCCGTCAGGCGCCCGCCGCGATGCTGGCGGGGTCGTCGACGTCGGCGGGCCGCCAGTCCATCGCCACGAAGCCGGGTGCAGCTTCCACGCGCTTCAGCCAGTCCCGGATCGCCGGGAAGGTCGAGAGGTCGAAGTCGCAGCGCTCGGCGAGGTGGGTGTAGCCGTAGAGCGCGATGTCGGCGACCGTGAGCTGGCGGGCGGCGAAATAGGCGTTGGTCTTGAGGTGGTTTTCCATCACCTGGAGCGCGCCATAGCCGCGCTCCATCCAGTCTTCCAGGGAGTGGGTCTGGAGATCGCGGCCGCCCTTGACCAGCGACAGCCAGAAATAGGCGGCGCCGATGTTCGGCTCGAGCGCGTGCTGCTCGAAGAACATCCATTGCAGCGCCTCGGCGCGGTCAATGCGGTTCTCGGGCGCAAGCGGCGTGCCGACCGCGACGTACCAGAGGATGGCGTTGGACTCGGCGAGATAGCGGTCGTCGCCGACCTCGAGCAGCGGCACCTGTCCCGACGGGTTCTTGGTCAGAAAGTCCGGCGTGCGACTCTCGCCGCGCAGAATGTCCACCTCGACTGCTTCGTAAGGCACGCTCAACAGGGCCAGCGCAAGGCGGACCTTGTAGCTGTTGCCGGAGCGTTGCATCGAATAGAGCTTGTACATTCTGGAGTTCGTTCCGAGGACGGGAAGGCGCGGTGTTCGTTGCCCCGCACCGCGGCTAAACAATGATGCCGTTGCGAATCCGCCGCAAGACCCGCGCCATAGAAAAACTCGAAAACCCTACCGCACCGCAATGCCGCGAAAGATCATTTTCGTGCGACGCTGCAAATCAGATCACGCTTGCGTTAGCGCGCGGCCGCACGTTCGTGCGGGACGGTTGAACGATCGTGATCGCTTCGGCCGCTGACGGGCCAAAGTCTTTCAAAGCAAATCGCTCAAAGGTTGTCTCAAGCGTCCTCTCGAGCGTCAGACTGCCGTCAGCTTCATGGCGGCGCGCAATGCGCAAAATTGCTCCGAGGACAGGCCTTGCCGGATATGAGGGATTCCGGCGGCAAAGTTACGGAAAATTGCGGGAAATCGCGCCTTGAAACGCTCCAGATCCGTAAACTTTTTCGAGATCGGACCGAAGTTTCTTGCAGCGCAGCGGCACACGTTTTAGGGTGGCTCATTCCCACAATCGGAGTCGTGAGGCCAAAGGGTTCACGACGCTTGTCAGGAGATGACGATGTCCTTCCTTGCCGCTGCGCTCGACCGTGTGAAGCCGTCCGCGACCATCGAGGTCACGGATAAAGCACGTGCGCTGAAAGCGGCGGGCCGCAACGTCATCGGCCTCGGTGCCGGCGAGCCCGACTTCGACACGCCCGCCAACATCAAGCTGGCTGCGATCCATGCCATCGAAGCCGGCAAGACCAAGTACACCGCGGTTGACGGCATTCCCGAGCTGAAGGAAGCCATCATCGGCAAGTTTCAGCGCGAGAACGGCGTGGCCTACAAGCCGAACCAGATCATCGTCGGCACCGGCGGCAAGCAGGTGCTCTACAACGCGCTGATGGCGACCATCAATCCGGGCGACGAGGTGATCATCCCCGCGCCGTACTGGGTCAGCTATCCCGAGATGGTGGCGCTCGCCGGCGGCGAGCCGGTGCCGGTGGTCTGCACCGCCGCGACCGGCTTCAAGCTCCAGGCCGAGGCGCTGGAGCGTGCGATCACGCCGAAGACCAAATGGGTGATCCTGTGCTCGCCGTCGAACCCGACCGGCGCGGCCTACACCAGAACCGAGTTGAAGGCGCTCACCGACGTGCTGGTCAGGCATCCGCATGTGTGGGTGATGACCGACGACATGTACGAGCACCTCGTCTATGACGACTTCCAGTTCACCACGGTCGCGCAGGTCGAGCCGAAACTCTACGACCGCACGCTCACCGTGAACGGCGTGTCGAAGGCCTATTGCATGACCGGCTGGCGCATCGGTTACGCCGGCGGTCCGGCGCAGCTGATCAAGGCGATGTCGACGATCCAGTCGCAGTCGACCTCGAACCCGTCGTCGATCGCACAATGGGCCGCGGTGGAAGCGCTGAACGGTCCGCAGGACTTCATCCCCGCCAACAACAAGGTGTTCAAGGAGCGCCGCGACCTCGTGGTCTCCATGCTCAACCAGGCCAAGGGCATCGAGTGCCCGCGTCCCGAAGGCGCGTTCTACGTCTATCCCTCCTGCGCCGGCACCATCGGCAAGACCGCGCCGTCGGGCAAGGTGATCGACAATGACGAGACCTTCGTGACCGAGTTGCTCGAGACCGAAGGCGTCGCCGTGGTGCAGGGTTCGGCCTTCGGCCTCGGCCCGGCGTTCCGCATCTCCTACGCGACCAAGACCTCGGACCTCGAAGACGCCTGCAAGCGCATCCAGCGCTTCTGCGGCAACCTGCGCTGAGCCTGTCGCAAATACCTTTCGAAAAGGCCCGCCTCCGGCGGGCCTTTTTATTGTTTGCACGCTTATCGTCACGCGTGATCTGGCACCACCACGGCTCTTGTGGCATAGACCATCGCGCAACACGGGTGGGGCGCTCTCTCTGCTCGCATCACATTCATCGCCGGAGATATTCATGCGCCGTTCGTTCATCCTCGCCGGGCTCGCCGCGGCCAGCCTCGTTGCCTCCGTCGCAAACAGCGGCGCTCAGCAGCAGCGGATGGTCCGGGTCGGCGTGCTCGAATGCCGCGGCGGCGCCAGCGTTGGCTTCATCGTGGGATCGGTGACCAATCTCGGTTGCGTCCTGCGTGCCGACGGTTTGCCGGAAGATCGCTACGTCGCGACCATTCGTAAAGTGGGCCTCGACATCGGCATCACCCAGGAGACCACGCTGGCCTGGGGCGTGTTCGCGCCGGTCGACCGGCTCGGCCCCGGCGATCTCTCGGGCAATTATGCCGGCGCGCAGGGCAGCGCCTCGGTCGGCGTCGGTATCGGTGGCAACGCGCTGATCGGCGGCTCCAACAATTCGATCGCGCTCCAGCCGCTCAGCGTGCAGGGCCAGGTCGGCCTCAACGTCGCCGCTGGCCTCGAGAGCCTGGAACTCCGTCCGGGTCGTTGACAATTTCGCGTGTGCAGATCGCGTCAGTCCGACGCGATCTCGGCAACGACGCACCGCAGCGATTTTTGATGCTTGCCAAATCTCGGGGACGGGCAGAGCATCGGCGTTTGCCGACCCAATCATGGGCCGAGCTCCACACCAAGGAGGCGGCGAATGGGACAAGACGTCAGAAGTCCCCGAGGTCCACGGTGCATCGCACTGGTGGGCCCATTCCAAAGCGGTAAAACCACACTTCTCGAAGCAATACTGGCGCGAACGGGCGCAATACCCCGCATCGGCAGCGTCGACGCCGGAACATCCGTCGGCGACGCCTCCCCGGAGGCCCGTCATCACAAGATGACCGTCGGCCTGACTGCCGCCACCACGAGTTTCATGGGCGACAGCTACACCTTCCTCGATTGTCCCGGTTCCGTTGAGTTCGCCCACGACATGCGTGCAGCGCTTCCCGCTGTCGACGCCGCGGTCGTGGTCTGCGAGGCCGACGAGAAGAAGCTGCCGCAGCTTCAGATCATCCTGCGCGAGCTGGAGGAGCTGAAGATCCCGCGTTTCCTGTTCCTCAACAAGATCGATCGCGCCAACAAGCGCATCCGCGAGACGCTGGCGACACTCCAGCCCGCCTCGCGCGTGCCGCTGGTGCTGCGCCAGATCCCGATCTGGAAGGGTGAGCTGATCGAGGGCTTCGTCGATCTCGCGCTGGAACGCGCGTTCATCTACCGCGAGCACAAGGCCTCCGAGGTGGTCGCGCTCGAAGGCGGAGATCTCGATCGCGAGAAGGAGGCCCGCTTCTCGATGCTGGAGAAGCTCGCCGATCACGACGACGCGTTGATGGAGCAACTGCTCGAGGACATCCAGCCGCCGCGCGATGCGGTGTTCGACGATCTCGCGCGCGAATTGCGCGAGGGGCAGATCTGCCCCGTGCTGCTCGGTGCCGCCGCGCGCGAAAACGGCGTGCTGCGCCTGATGAAGGCCCTGCGCCACGAGGCGCCCGGCATCGAGGAGACTGCAAAGCGTCTCGGTGTGCCGGCCAGCAAGGAGGCGCTCGGCTACGTCTTCAAGACGCTGCATTCGCAGCACGGCGGAAAGCTGTCGCTGACGCGATTGCTCGCCCGCCATCTCGACGACGGAGCGACGCTGCAATCCGCCTCCGGCGGCAGCGGCCGCATCTCCGGCATCCTCGCCGTCAACGGCGCCTACGATACCAAGCGTTCCGCGGCCGAAGCCGGCGACACGGTTGCGCTCGCCAAGGTCGACCCGATCAAGACCGGCGACACGGTCTCGAGCGGCAAGTCCCCGCCGGCTGCGCTGTTCGCCCCGGAGCCGACGCCGCCGGTGCTCGCGATCTCGGTCGCCGCCACCGACCGCAAGGACGACGTCAAGCTCGGCCAGGCCCTTGCCCGGCTGCACGAGGAGGATCCTTCGCTCGGCGTCGTGATGAACGCCCAGACCCACGACACCGTGCTGTGGGGCCAGGGCGAGATGCATCTGCGCGTGGCGAGCGAGCGGCTGCGCGACCGCTTCGGCGTCAAGATCACCTCGCATCCACCCGCGATCGGCTACCAGGAGACCATCCGCAAGCCGATCGTCCAGCGCGGCCGCCACAAGAAGCAGTCCGGTGGCCACGGGCAGTTCGGCGATGTCGTGCTCGACATCAAGCCGCTGCCGCGCGGCGAGGGCTTCAAGTTCACCGAGAAGGTGGTCGGCGGCGCGGTGCCGCGCAACTATATCGGCGCGGTGGAAGAGGGTGTTGTCGACGGGCTCACACGCGGCCCGCTCGGTTTCCCCGTCACCGATCTGCAGGTGACGCTGACCGACGGCTCCTATCACAGTGTCGACTCCTCCGACCTCGCCTTCCGCACGGCGGCACGGGTCGGACTCAACGAAGGCCTGCCGCAATGCCAGTCGGTCCTGCTGGAGCCGATCCACGTGGTCGAGATCGTCTGCCCGACCGACGCCACCGCCAAGATCAACGCGATTCTGTCGGCGCGGCGCGGCCAGATCCTCGGCTTCGACACCCGTGACGGCTGGAGCGGATGGGACTGCGTCCGCGCCATGATGCCGGAGGCGGAGATCGGCGAGCTCATCGTCGAGCTGCGTTCGGCCACGGCCGGAGCCGGCAGCTTCACCCGTCAGTTCGACCACATGGCCGAGGTGACCGGCCGCGCCGCCGACCAGATCATCGCCGCGCATCAGCACGCGGCGTGATCCGTCTCGCGCGGCAAGGAAGGCTCCGCTCTCTCACTCCCTCTCCCCGTTCTTACGGGGAGAGGGAGTGGTGAGTGGCCGTTCCCGCGCCCACGGTGTTTCGTTTGGCCGAACCCGCGCCCAACCTCCGTCATTGCGAGCGCACCGAAGCAATCCAGACTGGCTCTGCGGAGGCGGTCTGGATTGCTTCGTCGCAAGAGCTCCTCGCAATGACGGAGGAGGCAGACGGGGTAGCCCCTTGCGTTCCCCTTACAATGATGTATTTTACATCATTGTACATGCTCCAGATATCACTTATAAGCTCTGATACGTGAGGCCACGGTGATCACGTCGTTCCAGATGCGGGCAGCCCGCGCGCTGCTTGGCATTGACCAGAAAGCCTTGGCCGAGCTCGCCGGCGTTTCGCTGCCGACCATCCAGCGGATGGAGGCCAGCACCGGCAATGTGCGCGGCGTGGTCGAGACCTTGATCAAGGTGGTCGAGGCGTTCGACCGGGCCGGCGTCGAGCTGATCGGCGAGCAGGCCCGCAGCGACAGCGGCGGGCGGGGCGTTCGCCTGAAGGAGCCGGGACCGCCGCGCCGCGTGGGAGCATGATCGCGTTGATCGTGCTCGGGATGAGCTAGCGCATCGTCGCGCGCGCTGCACGATGCACCGGAGCATTGTGGGCAGCGGAGCACTCTGCGGACATGAGCATCACTGGCGAACACGCAGGCAAGCTGCATCAGCTGCGTCGACCGACCTTTGCCGAACTCTATCTCCCCAAGCTCGTCACCGTCTGGCGCGAAGGCTACGGCCTCGCGGATCTCCGCGCCGATGTGTTCGCGGGCCTGACGGTTGCCATCGTCGCGCTGCCGCTGTCGATGGCGATCGCAATCGCCTCGGGCGTGACGCCGGACCGCGGGCTCTACACCGCTGTCGTCGGCGGCTTCATCGTGTCGCTGCTCGGCGGCAGTCGCTTCCAGATCGGCGGGCCCGCCGGCGCCTTCATCGTGCTGGTCGCGGTGACCGCGGAGAGGCACGGCGTCGACGGCGTAATCCTCGCCACCCTGATGGCGGGCATGGTCCTGATCGCCGCGGGCCTGTTGCGGATCGGCACCTACATCAAGTTCATTCCCTACCCCGTCACGGTCGGCTTCACCGCGGGCATCGCCGTGATCATCTTCGCCAGCCAGCTCCGCGATCTCGGCGGGATCACGCTGGCGGGCAAGGAGCCCAGCGAATTCGTGCCGAAACTCGTTGCGCTCGCGGGGGGCCTGCACACGATCAATCCCTCCGCCGTCGCGGTCGCGATCGTCAGCATTGCTGTCATCGCCGGCCTGCGGCGCTGGCGGCCGTCCTGGCCCGGCATCCTGATCGCAGTCGTGCTCGCGGCGGTCGCGACTGCGGTGCTGGCGCTGCCGGTCGAAACCATCGGCAGCCGGTTCGGCGGCATTCCGCGCGAATTGCCGTCGCCGGCGCTGCCGGCGTTCTCGCTTGCGAAGGCGACGGCCGTGCTGCCGGATGCGATCTCGTTCGCGCTGCTGGCCGCGATCGAATCGCTGCTGTCGGCGGTGGTGGCCGACGGCATGACCGGACGCCGCCACCGCTCCAATTGCGAGCTGGTGGCGCAAGGCGCGGCCAATATCGGTTCGGCGTTGTTCGGCGGCATCTGCGTCACCGGCCTGATCGCGCGCACCGCCACCAACATCCGCGCCGGCGGACGTGGGCCGCTCGCGGGCATGCTGCATTCGGTCTTCCTGCTGCTGTTCATGCTGATCGCGGCGCCGCTCGCGAGCTACATCCCGCTGGCCGCGCTCGCCGCCGTGCTCGTCGTCGTCGCCTGGACCATGGCGGAGAAGCACGAATTCGCGACGCTGCTGCGCTCATCCTGGGGCGATGCCGTCGTGCTGCTCGCGACCTTCCTGCTCACCATCTTCCGCGACCTGACCGAAGGCATCCTGGTCGGCTTCGCACTCGGCGCGGTGCTGTTCATCCACCGCATGGCGGAGATGACGGGCATCGAGGAGCGCTCCCCGCTGGTGGCCGCCGATCGTCCCGATGACGGCAATGGCGAGCGCGTGCCTTACGATCCCGCGCTCGCCATCGATCGCGACGTGCTGGTCTATCGCATCACCGGTGCGTTCTTCTTCGGTGCCGCCTCGGCAATCGGAAACGTGCTCGACGGCATCGCCGAGCAGCGCAAGGGTCTTGTGGTCGATTTCGCCGCGGTGCCGTTCCTGGATTCGACGGCCGCCAACGTGCTCGGCCGCGTCGCCGCCAAGGCGCACCGCCAGGGCATCCGGTTGTTCATCACGGGGGCGTCGCCCGCGGTTCGTCGCGCGCTGCTCACCCATGGCGTGACGCCGCCGCGTGCGCGCTATCGCGTGACGATCGCGCGTGCAGTCGCCGACATCAAGGGCGGCGCGGCGCAGCCCGTGCCCGATGACGCGGCCGCGACCTGACGGCAGCGCACTTCTCAAGCCGGCCGATTTGATCGACACTGCCGCGTCACGGCGGTGGTGCAGGGAATGCTGGATTCGCGTCGCAATATCGCGCTGGCCTGCGCGCTCAGCATGCTGGCGGGCTATGTCGACGGCATCGGCTTCCTGCATCTCGGCGGCCTGTTCGTCTCGTTCATGAGCGGCAACTCCACGCGTCTCGGCGTCAGCCTTGCGGAAGCGCAGTGGTGGCAGGCCGCCAGCGCCCTCGGCCTGATCGCGCTGTTCGTGGCCGGTGCCGCGGCCGGCAGCTTCGTCGTGCTCGGCGGCGGGGCCGAGCGGCAGCCCTGGCTGCTTCTCATTGAAACCGGGTTGCTTGCGGGGGCCGGACTTTGCCATGCCTACGGCCTGTCGAACCTCGCGATCGCGGCCATCGTGCTCGCGATGGGCCTGGAGAACGCCGTGTTCCAGATCGACGGCGGCGCGGGCCTCGGCCTCACCTATGTCACGGGCGCGCTGGTCAAGGTCGGCCAGTTCCTCGCGGTGAGCCTCACCGGCGGGCCGCGCTGGAATTGGGCGCCGAACCTGCTGTTGTGGGCGGCGCTCGTTGCGGGGGCGGCGGGCGGGGCGCTCGGCTATGCCCGGATCAACCTCGCCGCGATCTGGTTCGCCGCTGCCGCGGCGCTGGCTTTGGCCGCGATCGTGGCTGCGGCGATGCGGCGGCCGCGCGCTTGACAGAGCCGGCGGGACGCGAAATGGATCGCCTCGAACACGACCCGAGGGACAGATGACCGCGCTCAGGACTCCCGCAGCCTGTTTGATCGGATGGCCGGCCGCGCATTCGCGCTCGCCGCTGATCCATCGTTACTGGCTGCGCACGCTCGGGATCGAGGGTGGTTACGTCATCGAGGCGGTCCCGCCCGAGGATCTGCGCGACTTCGTGCTGCGGCTGTCGCTGCGCGGCTTCGTCGGCGCCAACGTCACCATCCCGCACAAGGAAGACGTGCTGGCGCTGTCCACGCCCGATGCGCGTGCCAGGGCCGTCGGCGCTGCGAACACGCTGTGGTTTGCCGACGGCGAGCTGCGCTCGACCAATACCGACGTCGAAGGCTTCATCGGCAATCTCGACGCCGAAGCGGTCGGTTGGGACAGCGCGGAAGAGGCATTGGTGCTCGGGGCCGGCGGTTCCTCGCGCGCGGTCGTGTTCGGCCTGCTCGAACGCGGCATCAAGCGCATCCACCTCGCCAACCGGACCATCGCGCGCGCCGAGACGCTGGCAGAGCAATTCGGGCCGAACGTGCATCCGATTCCCTGGGACGGCATCAACGACGTGCTGCCGCGCGCAAGACTTCTCGTCAACACGACCTCGCTCGGCATGCACGGCCAGCCTTCACTCGATGTCAATGTGGCGCGCCTGCCGGACGGGGCGGTCGTCGCCGATCTCGTCTACGTTCCCCTGGTGACGCCGCTGCTGGCGGCTGCGAAGGCGCGCGGCCTGAACGCCGCCGACGGTCTCGGCATGCTCCTGCATCAGGCGGTGCGCGGCTTCGAGCTGTGGTTCGGCCAAAGGCCTGCTGTCACGGCCGAGCTGCGCGCGCTGGTCGAGGCCGATCTCACAAAGACTTGAAAGGATAACGGCGAATAGCACCCCACCTCCGGAGTTCTATCCCCGTGGGGACAATCCGGAGACCGTCATGCCTATTCAACGTGCAACTTTCACACGTCCGCTCATCGCCGTCGCGATGGTGGCCGCTTCCACCCTCTATGCCGTCGCGCAGAGGGCGCCGGTGCCGACGCGCGTGCGCGGCACGATCGAGAGCGTCAATGGCGACACCATGCAGGTCAAGTCGCGCAGCGGCGAGGACGTCAAGCTCCGCATCGCCCCTGACGTGAACGTGTCGGGCGTTACCAAAATTTCACTCGCCGACATCAAGGTCGGCTCCTTCGTCGGCGCCACCACGGTGCCGGGTCCGGACGGCGGCCAGAACGCGGTCGAGGTCCACGTGTTTCCGGAGAGCATGCGCGGCACCGGCGAGGGCTCGCGGCCCTATGACCTCAAGCCGAACTCCACCATGACCAATGCCACGGTGTCGGAGAGCGTGGTCGGCAATGACGGCCATACGCTGCTGGTGAAGTACAAGGACGGCGAGAAGAAGGTGTTCGTCGCCGACAACACGCCGGTCGTGACCTTCGTGCCCGGCGACAAATCCGAGCTGAAGGCCGGCGCAAAAGTCGTCGCCTTCATGAAGCAGCTGCCGGACGGCTCGTTCGAAACCAACCGCGTCAGTGTCGGCCTCGACGGCCTGACACCACCGATGTGATGGAGAATCGCAACATGTCGAAATCAAGCTGGATGCCGCGCCTGTTCGTGGCGGCGTTTGCCGTCACATCCATGTTCTCCGCCTCGGCGCAGCAGTCGCCGACGGTCCGCATCCGCGGCACCATCGAGAGCGTCGACGGCAACACCCTCGGCATCAAGACGCGCGAAGGCAGCGACGTGAAGGTGCGCATGACCGACAACGTCGCGGTCTTCGCCGTGGTGAAGACCTCACTGTCGGAGATCAAGGAAGGATCCTATATCGGCGTGACCGGCATGCCCCAGCCCGACGGCACGCAGAAGGCGATCGCCGTGCACATCTTCCCCGAGAACCAGCGCGGCGCGGCCGAAGGTTTTCGTCCCTGGGATGCGCGCGCGAACTCGACCATGACCAACGCGACCGTGGCGCAGACGGTGGAAGGCACCGACGGCCAGAACATCACCGTCAAGTACAAGGACGGCGAGAAGAAAGTGGTGGTGCCGCTGGATACGCCGATCGTCACCTTCGTCGCCAGCGACAAATCCGAGATCAAGCCCGGCGCCAAGCTGATCATCTTCGGCGCGGCGAAGAAGGAGGACGGCTCGCTCGAGGCCAACCGGGTGAACGTCGGCAGGGATGGGATTACGCCGCCGATGTGAGGGACTGGCGCTGAACTCGTAGGGTGGGCAAAGGCGCACTTGCGCCGTGCCCACCACGCTCCTGTGTTTCGCGAAAGTTGGTGGGCACGCTTCGCTTTGCCCACCCTACGGCGCTGCCGCTACGCCTCACACCGCAATGATGTGATCGTCGATCTCGTCGATCCGGTTGACGCCGCACAGGCCCATGGTCGTGAGCAGCTCCTTCTGGATGATGTCGATCGCCTTGGCGACGCCGGCCTGGCCGCCTGCACCGAGGCCATGGGCGTAGGCGCGGCCGATCATGCAGGACTTTGCGCCGAGCGCGAGCGCGCGCATCACGTCCTGGCCGGAGCGGACACCGCCGTCGAACATGATCTCCATCTGCGAGCCGACCGCGTCGACGATCTCCGGCAGCGCCTCAATCGAGGACGGTGCGCCGTCGAGCTGACGGCCGCCATGGTTGGAGACGACCAGTGCCTGCGCGCCGGTCTTCGCGGCGAGCTCGGCGTCCTCGACGTCGAGGATGCCCTTCAGGATCAGCTTGCCCGGCCAGATGCTGCGGATCCACTCGATGTCGTTCCAGTTCAGCGAGGTGTCGAACTGCGAGTTGATCCAGGTCGAGAGCGACGTGATGTCGTCGCTGACCTTCAGATGACCGGCGAGATTGCCGAAGGTGCGGCGCTTGCCCTGCAGCACGCCCGACACCCAGGCCGGCTTGGTGGCGAAATCGATCAGCTTCGACAGCGACCATTCCGGCGGCACCGTCATGCCGTTCTTGATGTCCTGGTGGCGCTGGCCGATCACCTGGAGATCGACGGTCAGCACGAGCGCGCTGCATTTCGCCGCCATCGCGCGCTGGATCAATTCCTTGATGAAGCCGCGGTCCTTCATCACGTAGAGCTGGAACCAGAACGGCTTCTCGACATTGGCGGCGATGTCCTCGATCGAGCAGATCGACATCGTCGACTGCGTGAACGGGATGCCGGCGGCCTGCGCGGCGCGGCAGGCGTGAATCTCGCCGTCGCCATGCTGCATGCCCAGGAGGCCGACGGGCGCCAATATCAACGGCATCGTCGAGGACTCGCCGAGGATCATGGTCGAGGTGTCGCGCCTGGAGACGTCGACCAGGACGCGCTGGCGGAACTTGATGGCCTGCATGTCCTCGCGGTTGGCGCGCAGCGTTTCCTCGGCATAGGAGCCGCGGTCGCAATAGTCGAAGAACGCCTTCGGCACGCGGCGCTGATGCAGCGTGCGAAGATCGTCGATACAGGTGATGTGCTTCATGAACGTTTCCCCGGCCCGTCTTGCATCAGAAGTCTTGCTTCAGAAGTCTTGCATCGGAAGATCGAGGGGTCATCTAGCATGGTTGGATGCACAGCCAAATCGTTTGGGAGGAGGGCGCCATGAGCAAACCGCGCGGCCAGCCGACACCGGAAGAGATCAAGGAGAAGCAGGATCTCGACGACGCGCTGGAGGAGGGTCTGGAAGAGACCTTCCCGGGGTCCGATCCCGTCAACGTCACCCAGCCGGCGCCGAGCCGCCAGGACGGCCATGTGAAGCGCTCCGACTAGGGCGGGTTCCGCTCCGTTCCGCCCTGTCGGCCGGAAATATAGTGCTAACAATAAGTTACCGGGGCGGCTTGGGCCCGGTCCCGTAATGATTAATCACATTTTTTGAAGCCAAGTTGGCCGCGAAGGCATTATAACGTCTCAGCAAATCAGGGATGCGGGGCCCTTTCGGGCATCCCGTAGTTGTAGAGGGGTCCCTGATTGATGTTGCGTGGGGGACGATATGAGCCGCAAATATTTCGGGACGGACGGGATTCGGGGCCGCGCCAACGGACTGATCACGCCGGAGCTCGCGCTCAAGGTCGGCCAGGCCGCAGGCCTTGCGTTTCAGCGCGGTGACCATCGCCACCGGGTCGTGATCGGCAAGGACACGCGTCTGTCCGGCTACATGATCGAATATGCGATGGTCGCGGGCTTCACCTCGGTCGGCATGGACGTGCTGCTGGTCGGCCCGATGCCGACGCCGGCGGTCGCGATGCTGACCAAGTCGATGCGCGCCGATCTCGGCGTGATGATCTCGGCCTCGCACAATTTGTTCGAGGACAACGGCATCAAGCTGTTCGGCCCGCAGGGCTTCAAGCTGTCCGACGACGTCGAGAAGCAGATCGAGCAGCTGCTCGACGAATCCCTCGACAAGCGGCTCGCTCAGAGCGCGAGCCTCGGCCGCGCCCGCCGTATCGACGGCGTGCATGACCGCTACATCGAATTCGCCAAGCGTACGCTGCCGCGCGATCTCTCGCTCGACGGCCTGCGCGTCGTGGTCGATTGCGCCAACGGCGCCGCCTACAAGGTGGTGCCGGAAGCGCTGTGGGAATTGGGCGCCGACGTCGTGCCGATCGGCGTCGAGCCCGACGGTTTCAACATCAACAAGGAATGCGGCTCGACCTCGCCGGAAACGCTGTCGAAGAAGGTGCGCGAGATGCGCGCCGACATCGGCATCGCGCTCGACGGCGACGCCGATCGCGTCATCCTGGTCGACGAGCGCGGCCACACCGTCGACGGCGACCAGCTGCTCGCGGTGATCGCGCAGAGCTGGAAGGAAGACGGCCGGCTGTCGCGGCCGGGCATCGTCGCCACCGTGATGTCCAATCTCGGCCTCGAACGCTTCCTCAAGGGGCAGGGGCTCGATCTCGTGCGCACGCCGGTCGGCGACCGCTACGTGCTCGAGCAGATGCTGAAAGGCGGCTACAATCTCGGCGGCGAGCAGTCCGGCCACATCATCCTGTCCGACTATGCCACCACCGGCGACGGCTTCGTTGCGGCGCTGCAGGTGCTGGCCGTGGTGCAGAAGCTGCGCCGGCCCGTGTCGGAGGTCTGCCACCGTTTCGACCCGCTGCCGCAGATCCTGAAGAACGTCCGCTACAAGAGCGGCAAGCCGCTCGAGGATTCCGACGTCAAATCGGCGATCTCCGACGGCGAGAAGCGGCTCAACGGCCACGGCCGCCTTCTGATCCGCTCGTCCGGCACCGAGCCCGTGATCCGCGTCATGGGCGAGGGCGAGGACCGCCTGCTGGTCGAGGACGTCGTCGACACCATCGTCTCCGCGCTCGGACAGGCCGCGGCCTGAGGCGCATCGCTACGCGAAGCACGATCGTAGCCCGGATGGAGCGCAGCGAAATCCGGGGATCGCGCCCGCGGACATAGACGTCCCGGATTACGCTTCGCTCCATCCGGGCTACGAGATCCCCGGACCCTCATGGTGAGGAGCCCGCCAACGGTGAGCGTCTCGAACCAAGCAGGGCGTGTCGCCTCGCGGTGAAACCGGCACGTGCATTCCAGCCATCGACGATTGGCGGTGGATCGGCCGCAGCCGGCATCGTAGTTAGGCGGTGCGGCAATCTGCCGTGCCCGCCAGGATGCTCCATTGAACAAGCCTGTCGTCGTCTCCGAGGAAACGCTGACCGAACCGGTCGTCGTCAGCCACGTGGCGCCCGCCGCCCGGGCTGCCGCAGGGCCGGCCTATGTCGTGCTCGCCGGCATCAGCTTCTCGCACTTCCTCAACGACACCATGCAGTCGCTGATCGCCTCGGTGTATCCGATCCTGAAGGACACCTACGCGCTCGACTTCGCGCAGATCGGCATGATCACGCTGGCCTTCCAGTTCACTGCCTCGCTGCTCCAGCCGGTGGTCGGCCATTACACCGACAAGAAGGCGCAGCCCTATTCGCTGTCGATCGGCATGGCCTCGACTTTCTTCGGCCTGCTGCTGCTCAGCGCGGCGCACCAATATCTCGTCATCCTGATTGCTGCCGCGCTGGTCGGCCTCGGCTCGGCGGTGTTTCACCCTGAATCCGCGCGCATCGCGCGGCTCGCCTCCGGCGGCCGCTATGGTTTCGCGCAATCGGTGTTCCAGCTCGGCGGCAGCTTCGGCACGTCGATGGGGCCGTTGCTGGCGGCGCTGATCGTGGTGCCGTTCGGGCAGGGCAGCATCGCATGGTTCTCCTCGATCGCGTTCCTCGCGATCCTCATCCTCTGGCGCATCGGCCGCTGGTACGAGCCGCAGATCAAGGCGAAGAAGACGGCGACGGTTCAGGCCCATCCCGACGCGCCGAGCTCGCGCCGCGTCGCGGTCGCGCTTGCCGTGCTGGTGGCGCTCTTGTTCTCGAAGCAGCTCGACGTCTCGAGCCTGTCGAGCTACTACATCTTCTATCTGATCGATCGCTTCGGCGTGTCGACGCAGGCGGCGCAGATCTATCTCTTCATCTTCCTCGCCGCGAATGCGGTCGGCGCGTTCTTCGGCGGTCCGCTGGGCGATCGCTTCGGCCGCAAGATCGTGATCTGGATCTCGATCCTCGGCGCGCTGCCGTTCACGCTGGCGCTGCCTTATGCCGGGCTCTATGCGAGCGCGGTGCTGTCGGTGATCATCGGCCTGATCATCTCCTCGACGACGTCGTCGATCATCGTGTTCGCGCAGGAACTGGTGCCGCACCGCTTCGGCATGATCTCGGGCGTGTTCTTCGGCGTTGCCTTCGGCATCGGCGGTCTGGGTGCCGCCGTGCTCGGCAAGCTCGCCGATCACACCTCGATCGAGTTCGTCTACCAGGTCTGTGCCTGGCTGCCGGCGATCGGCCTGCTTGCGGTGTTCCTGCCCAAGCTGCCGCGGCACCTGCGTTAATAAATCCTTTTCGCTGCATTGCGGCTTCATCAATCGTTAGCAATTGGCGCGTCGGGGCGCCGCTTTTTTGCAACGCTTCTGCCGCATGCGCGCGAGTGGTGAGAAAAAATCAACCTTAAAAATTAGGGTTAAGTGGCGCTTAAACATTTGGTGCCATCGTCCTCCCGTGAGTTTCCAGAACGTGGGGCGTCAGCATTTTGCCTCACCGGCCATAAGGACGAAGCCAAATGCGTAGCGTTAAGTCTCTCCTTGCCGCAGGTGCGGCGACCCTCATCTCGTCGATGGCGTTCGCCGCCGATATGCCGATCGCCGCTCCGCCTCCCATGTACGCGCCGCCGGCTCCGCCCGCCGACTTCGGCGGCTGGTATCTCCGCGGTGACATCGGCATGACCAACCAGAGCGCCAAGCGGATCGACAGCGCGACCGCGCAGACGTTCCCGACCCAGACCGTGGGCCTCGGCTTCGATAGCTCGCCGCTGTTCGACCTCGGCGTCGGTTATCGCTTCAACAACTGGTTCCGCACCGACGTGATCGGCCAGTATCGCGGCAAGGCCAATCTGCACGGTTCGGACAACGTCACGCTCAGCGCGACCGACTTCGAAGCCAACAACTACTCCGGCAGCAAGTCCGAGTGGGTCGTCATGGCCAACGCCTATGTCGATCTCGGCTCCTGGTGGTGCATCACCCCGTTCATCGGCGCCGGTGTCGGCGGTTCCTACAACAAGCTCAGCGGCTTCCGTGACGACGGCACCCGGATCAATCCCGGCGGGCTCTCCAACAGCGTGACCTACTTCGCCGACAACGGTAAGTGGAATTTCGCCTGGGCCGCCCATGCCGGTCTCGCCTACAAGGTCAGCCCCGGCCTCACCGTCGAACTCGCCTACAGCTACATGGATCTCGGCGACGCCAATCCCGGCAACTTCCGCGCCTACGACAACAGCATCTCGGGTCCGTCGACGATCAAGGTCAAGGACATCACCTCGCATGACGTGAAGCTCGGCGTGCGTTGGGATCTGAGCAGCCCGCCGGCCTACATGCCGCCGCCGCTCGTCACCAAGGGCTGATTGTCAGCTCCATCGCTTAACGTCTCTTAACGGCGCGGGATCATCCCGCGCCGTTTTGCTTTGCGTATTTTTCATGGCGAGCGGCGACGAAAGCATCCGACGCAACCATTGGTTAAGGTTAACAGGCGATGATCATCGCAACAGTTCGAGTTCGATGGAGCGTTGTGATGCGTGGGCTGATGTTGTTGGCGGCGGTGATGTTGGGGACGGTGTCTGCTGCGCACGCGGCCGATCTCTCCGATCTTCCCATCTTGCGCGGCAGCTTCACCGACGGCCTGTCGAAGTCATCCCATAATTGGGACGGCTTCTATGTCGGCGGCCAGTTCGGCTTTGCCACGACCGACATCGACTTCAGTCACGCCCCGAAGTCGATGACCGATTTCATGCTTCGCAACAGCATCCTGCAGGCGCCGGTCGGCGGTTGGTCGCTGCTGCCGAAAAACCACGTGCAGTCGACGGGGTTCGGCGCCTATGTGGGCAAGAACTGGCAGCTCTACGACGCCGTGATGGGCGTCGAAGCCAATTACAGCTACATGAGCAGCATATCGAGCACGGCCAGCGACTCCATGGGCCGAATACTTCCCGGCGAAACGGGTCCCGCGGGCCATACCTACACTTACGACACCTCGCTCGGTGGCGGTGCTTCATTGAAGCTCAAGGATTATGCGACTTTCCGGGGTCGGGTCGGCTGGGACGGCGGCGACTTCATGCCGTATGGTTTCGCCGGGCTGGCGGTCGGGCGCGCTGAAGTCTCGCGATTTGCGACCGTGAATTGGCAGAAATACGACGACTTCGACGAGGCTGTGGTCAGCGGCGGCGTGACTACGACGGTTCATCGCCATCTTCCCGCCGGTTCAGCCACACTGTCCAGCACCGAGCAGCGCACCAACAGCTTTATGTACGGATGGACGGCCGGCATCGGCGTCGAATACGCGATCTGCGGCAACTTCCTCATTCGCGGTGAATGGGAGCATGTCGGCTTCTCAAACGTGAAGGACATTACTGTCGGCCTGAACAACTTCCGCGTCGGCGCCGGCTACCAGTTCTAGACGCGCCGATGCAGCCGGTTGACAGGGCGGCGGCGTCCTGATGCTCTGTCGCTAGACGCGGAGCGGCAGCGATGAAGATCTACGGCGATACCAACTCCGGAAATTGTCTGAAGGTGAAGTGGGTCTGCGACAAGCTCGCGCTGCCCTACCACTGGATCGAGATCGACACCCGCAAGGGCGAGACGCGCACGCCGCAATTCCTGAAAATGAACGGCGCGGGCCAGGTGCCGACCGTCGCCTTCGACGACGGCCGCACGCTGGCGCAGTCCAATGCCATCATCCGCTATCTCGCCCGCGACAGCGCGCTCGTTCCGCGCGATGCCTTCACTGCGGCCAAGATGGACGAATGGCTGTTCTGGGAACAGTACAGCCACGAGCCCTATATCGCGGTGTGCCGCTTCCAGCTGGTCTATCTCGGCAAGGATGCGTCCGAGCTCGATCCTGACAAGGTCAAGCGCGGCTATGCGGCGCTCGACCGCATGGAGCAGCATCTTGCGGCAAGCCGCTTCTTCGCCGGCGAAGAGGTTTCGCTCGCCGACGTCTCGCTGCTCGCCTATACCCGCCTCGCGCATGAAGGTGGCTTCGATCTCGGCCGCCATGCCGCCATCCGCCGCTGGATCGGCGAGGCCGAAGCCTGGCTCGGCCTTCCACCGGCGCGCTGAGAGTCGCGCTGATTCTTGGAGTTTCCCGACATGAACGAGAAGTCCGTCTCCATCCGTCCCGCGCGCCGCGAGGACGTTGCGGCGATCGTCGCCATGCTTGCCGACGATTATCTCGGGCGCGCCCGCGAGCGCGTGGAGGATCCCTTGCCTGAGTCCTATTACGAGGCGTTCGAGCGGGTCGCGCGCGATCAAAATCTCACGCTCGTGGTGGCAGAGAGCGAGGGCAGGGTGGTCGGCTGCCTGCAACTTGCGATCTTGCCGGGCATCAGCACGCAAGGCGGCATCCGCGGCTTGCTCGAAGATGTCCGCGTTGCTTCCGATTGTCGCAGCCGCGGCATCGGCGAGCAGCTGGTGTAATGGGCGGTCGCGGAAGCGAAAGCGCGCGGCTGCAATCTGGTCGAACTGCTGACGCATCAGACGCGAACAGACGCGCAGCGCTTCTACAAGCGGCTCGGCTTCGCTGCGAGTCACGTCGGCATGACTGTCCGCTTTTGACGCAGCTCGTCGCGAGCCTTGCGCGATCAGCAAATTCGGATCGCGCATTCGTTCATATTAAGAGCCGGTAAACTACCCAGCCGTCGTTCACGTTGAGCCGGGAACGAACGGTGCTACGGCAGCGTCAGACACCGGGCTCGGTCGGTTCGGGGATTTCGATGACAAGCTATTCCATGATCAAGGTCGGCAACGATTACGTCGTGCAGGCCAATGACAAATGCATTTTGAAAGTCGGCAGCCGCCGTCGTGCCGCGCAATTGATCAGCGATGCCACGGACTTGCTGAACGCGCTTGCCGTGGTCGAATCCCCCAAGATTGCGCCGGAAGCGCCTTCACTCCAGCGTGAGACGCCGGAACTTCCTTGACGACTCTTCCCGTTTCCCGTATCAGCCGCGGCGGGACACCTCCCCCCAACGGGAGGCTTACTATCTGGAAGGGTAGATTATGACTGTAGCGAAGCCCGCTTCGCGGCCGAACGTGCCGCATTTCTCCTCCGGCCCCTGCGCCAAGCGCCCCGGCTGGAACGCCCAAAATCTCAAGGACGCAGCGCTCGGCCGTTCGCATCGCGCGAAGGTCGGCAAGACCAAGCTCAAGCTCGCGATCGATCTGACGCGCGAAGTGCTTGAGGTGCCCGCCGATTATCGCATCGGCATCGTGCCGGCGTCCGACACCGGCGCGGTCGAGATGGCGCTGTGGTCGCTGCTCGGTGCACGGCCCGTCACCACGCTCGCCTGGGAATCGTTCGGCGAGGGCTGGGTCAGCGACATCGTCAAGGAATTGAAGCTCAAGGACGTCACCAAGCTCAACGCTGCCTACGGTGAGATCCCCGATCTCTCGAAGGTCGATCCCAACAGCGACGTCGTCTTCACCTGGAACGGCACCACGTCAGGTGTGCGCGTGCCGAACGCCGACTGGATCAGCGCGACCCGCGAAGGCCTGACCATTTGCGACGCGACGTCTGCCGCGTTCGCGCAACCGCTCGACTGGGCCAAGCTCGACGTCGTCACCTTCTCCTGGCAGAAGGCGCTCGGCGGTGAAGCCGCGCACGGCATGCTGATCCTGTCGCCCCGCGCGGTGGAGCGGCTCGAGACCTACAAGCCGGCCTGGCCGCTGCCGAAGATCTTCCGCATGACCAAGGGCGGCAAGATCAACGAAGGCATCTTCGTCGGCGAGACGATCAACACGCCGTCGATGCTGTGCGTCGAGGATTATCTCGATGCGCTGAACTGGGCCAAGTCGATCGGCGGCCTCAAGGCGCTGATCGCGCGTGCCGACGCCAACACCAAGGTGCTCGCCGACTGGAAGGCGAAGACGCCCTGGATCGACTTCCTGGCCAAGGACGCCGCGATCCGCTCCAACACCTCGGTGTGCCTGAAGTTCACCGATCCCGCGATCACCTCGCTCTCCGAGGACGCGCAGGCCGACTTCTCCAAGAAGCTGGTCGCGCTGGTCGAGAAGGAAGGCGCGGGCTACGACTTCGCCTACTACCGCGATGCACCGGCCGGCCTGCGCATCTGGTGCGGTGCCACGGTCGAAGCCAGGGACGTCGAGCTCTTGACCCAGTGGATCGACTGGGCGTTTGCCGAGACCAAGGCGCAGCTCGCCAAGGCGGCTTAGTTTTTTCACCTCTCCCCGTTCTTACGGGGAGAGGTCGGATCGCGCCTGGCGATGCGAAGCATCGTCCAGCAGCAATCCGGGTGAGGGGCTCTCTCCGCTTGCACCTTCGCCTGTGGCTGCCGCTCACCCCAACCCTCGCCCCGTAAGAACGGGGAGAGCGGGAAGACAAAGCTTCTTCACTCAATTCCGGCCGTCGCAGGCCGATCCTCCCGTTAGGGAAGGCGAAGGATCATCCCCATGACCAAACCCAAAGTTCTCATTTCCGACGCGCTCTCTCCCGCTGCCGTGCAGATCTTCAAGGATCGCGGCATCGAGGTCGACTTCCAGCCCAACCTCGGCAAGGACAAGGACAAGCTTGCCGAGATCATCGGCAATTACGACGGTCTCGCCATCCGCTCCGCGACCAAGGCGACCGCAAAAATCCTCGAGAAGGCGACCAACCTCAAGGTGATCGGCCGCGCCGGCATCGGCGTCGACAATGTCGAGATTCCCGCCGCCACGGCCAAGGGCATCATCGTGATGAACACGCCGTTCGGCAATTCGATCACGACCGCCGAGCACGCCATCACGCTGATGCTGGCGCTCGCCCGCGAGATCCCGCAGGCCGACGCTTCGACCCAGGCCGGCAAGTGGGAGAAGAACCGCTTCATGGGCGTGGAGATCACCGGCAAGGTGCTCGGCGTCGTCGGTTGCGGCAACATCGGCTCGATCGTCGCCGACCGCGCGCTCGGCCTGCGCATGAAGGTCGTCGCCTTCGATCCGTTCCTGTCGCCGGAGCGCGCCAAGGACATCGGTGTCGAGAAGGTCGAGCTCGACGACCTCTTGAAGCGCGCCGATTTCATCACGCTGCACACCCCGCTCACAGAGAAGACGAAGAACATCATCGACGCATCCGCGATCGCCAAGATGAAGAAGGGCGTGCGCCTGATCAACTGCGCCCGCGGTGGCCTGGTCGACGAGCAGGCGGTGGTCGATGCGCTGAATTCGAAGCACATTGCGGGCGCCGCGTTCGACGTCTTCGTCGAGGAGCCGGCGAACGCGAACGTGCTGTTCGGCCATCCCAACGTGATCTGCACGCCGCATCTCGGCGCCTCCACCACGGAAGCGCAGGAGAATGTCGCGCTCCAGGTCGCCGAGCAGATGTCGGATTACCTGCTCACCGGCGCGATCTCGAACGCCGTCAACTTCCCGTCGATCACGGCGGAAGAAGCGCCGAAGCTGAAGCCGTTCATCTCGCTCGCCGAGAAGCTCGGCTCGTTCGCCGGCCAGCTCACCGAATCCGGTATCCTCAAGGTGCAGATCACCTATGAGGGCCACGTCGCCGAGATGAAGATCAAGGCGATCACCTCGGCCGTGCTGTCGGGCCTGCTGCGGCCGATGCTGGGCGAGGTCAACGTGGTGTCCGCTCCCGTCGTCGCCAAGGAGCGCGGCATGGTGGTGGACGAGATCGTGCGCGCCGCCCAGAGCGACTATGAGAGCCTGATTACCGTCACGGTGGCGACGGAGCGCCAGGAGCGCTCGGTCTCCGGCACCGTGTATCATGACGGCAAGCCGCGCCTCGTCGACGTCAAGGGCATCCGCGTCGACGCCGAGTTCGGCAAGTCGATGATCTACGTGACCAACGAGGACAAGCCGGGCTTCATCGGCAAGTTCGCGAGCCTGCTGGGTGACGCCAAGATCAACATCGCGACCTTCCATCTCGGCCGCGTCGCGCCGGGCTCCGATGCCATCGCGCTGATCGAGGTCGACGGCGTCGTGCCACCCGATCTGCTCGCCAAGGTGCAGGCCCTGCCGCAGGTCAAGCAGGTCAAGGCACTGACGTTTTAATCGCGCTCTCACCACTTGCCGTCATGGCCGGGCTTGACCCGGCCATCCACGCCTTGCCTTGCGCGCGGAAAGACGTGGATGCCCGGGACAAGCCCGGGCATGACGAGTGGATAGAGCGGTGCGCGCGCCACGGAATGACGACCGTCATATATTCCGACCTGCGGAACAACCACGCCGCCCTCCCGAGAGGGCGGCGTTTTTGTTGATATTGCGGCCCGCTTTATTTCTCCCAAGCCAGTCGAACTTTGTGTACCAATGGCGTCCAAGAACGCCTCGTACCAACGCCTCCGTACCAATGTTCGAAAGGGAGAAAACAATGCGTGAAGCCGTCATCGTTTCCTATGCGCGCACGGGCCTGGCCAAATCCGGCCGTGGCGGGTTCAACATCACGCCGCCGATGTCGCTCGCGGCCCACGCCATCCAGCACGCGGTCGACCGCGCCGGCGTCGAGAAGGACTATGTCGAGGATTGCTATCTCGGCAATTGCGCCCATGGCGCGCCGAACATCGGCCGTCAGGCCGCGCTGCTCGCCGGCCTGCCGACCACCACGGCCGGCGTTTCCGTGAACCGCTTCTGCTCGTCGGGCCTGCAGACCATCGCGATGGCCGCCAACTCGATCCGCTCCGACGGCGCCGACTGCATCGTTGCCGGCGGCGTCGAGAGCATCTCGATCCCGGGCGGCGGCTCGCCGAAGGAATCGATCGATCCGGAGCTGCTCAAGGTCGCGCCCGATATCTTCATGGCGATGATCGACACCGCCGACATCGTCGCCGAGCGCTACAAACTCAGCCGCGAATATCAGGACGAGTTCTCGCTGGAATCGCAGCGCCGCATGGCCGCGGCCCAGCAGGCGAACAAGTTCAAGGACGAGATCGTCCCGATGAAGACCAAAATGAAGGTCGTCGACAAGGCGACCAAGGCCGAGAGCATCGTCGATTACGTCGTCGATCGCGATGAATGCAATCGCCCTGAAACCACGCTGGAAGGATTGGCAAAACTCGAGCCGGTGAAGGGTCCCGGCAAGTTCGTCACCGCCGGCAATGCCAGCCAGCTCTCCGACGGCGCCGCCGCGGTGGTGCTGATGGAAGCCAAGGATGCCGAGAAGCGCGGCCTCAAGCCGCTCGGCCGGTTCGTCGCCTGGGCAACGGCCGGCTGCGAGCCCGACGAGATGGGCATCGGCCCGGTGTTCGCGATCCCGAAGCTGCTGAAGCGCACCGGCCTGAAGATCGACGACATCGATCTGTGGGAGCTCAACGAGGCCTTCGCCAGCCAGTGCCTCTACTCGCGCGACAAGCTCGGCATCGATCCCGCCAAGTACAACGTCAATGGCGGCTCGATCGCGATCGGTCATCCCTTCGGCATGACCGGCGCGCGTCTCACCGGCCACATCCTCCAGGAAGGTGCGCGCCGCAAGGCCAAGTGGGGCGTCGTGACCATGTGCATCGGCGGCGGCCAGGGCGGCGCCGGCCTGTTCGAGATCTACAGCTGATCCAGGCCACGTGAATGAAAAAGGCACGGCGCCGCAAGCGCCGTGCCTTTTTCGTTGCAGCAATCGCCTCAAGCTCGAGGTCAGCAGGTTCCTGGACACGGTGCGCGGCATGATCGCGCGCCGCTCGCGACAGCAAGACGCATCTTGGACTAGGCAGCCGACATATTCTTCACGGTCGTCTCGGCTTGCTCGGCGAGCCAGTTCACGAACAATTCGACGCTGCGATCGCCGATCAGATCGGCTGGCCACTGGGCAACCTGAATTTTTGTGCACTCGACTGTGGGGTAATTGGCGAGTGCGGACACGAGGCGTCCAGACGAAACCGCATCTGCGATCAGAAGCGAGCGCCCCAGTGTCACGCCGGCCCCCTCGGCCGCAGCCGACATGCACATTCCCATGTCGTCCAGCGTCAGGCTGCCGGCGGCAGCGCCCGATTTCGGCAATCCCAGGCGTCTGAACCAGGAGGGCCAGCCCCAGTCGCCGGTCGCGTTGTCGCCTTTGTGGATGAGCGGCAGGGCCAGCAGGCCGTCGGGGTCGGTCAAGGGACGCCGCCGGGGCAACAGGTGCGGCGCGCAGACGGGAAAGATCCGCTCCCAAAACAGCGGCAATTGCGTCGACGTCCGCCGTGCGTCTTCGCTCGCGTTCCAGACAATTCGCACGTCGAGCGGCCGCCTTGAGCTGTCCCCTGTCTCCAGTGGTTTGAGATCAACGTTGATCGACGGATGTCGCGCCGTAAAGTCCGGCAGACGGCGGACGAGCCACCATGTTGCCAACGCCGAGCTCGCGCCCACGCGCAACGTCGTTCGGTTCGAGCGCCGCCGCACCTGAGCATCCAGCGCACCAAGCGCGTCGAGTGCTGCCGCAAGCTCCTGCCTGAGCTGCGCGCCGGCGGGTGTTATCCCGATCCCCGGGTTCTGCCGTTGCAACAATGCGACCCCGAAATGGTCCTCCAGCTTTCGGATCTGATGGCTGACCGCACTCTGTGTGACGCCCAGCTCCGCCGCGGCGCGTGTGAATGAACCATGGCGGGTGACGGCGTCGAACGCGACGAGGGGTGCGAAGGGTGGCAAGCGGCGTGGCATCTCGGTCTCCTCAAGCCATGATACAGATTCATGAGCTTTTGAGGAACCATCATTCGACCAGAGCCTGTTGCCCGGCCATCCATGCTCGATGGAGGCCGCAACGATCATGCTCGACAAACCCCAGCAGAATGATGATGAAACGCGGAGCGCCAGTTGGCGTGCCGACGACGGCCATCGCGGCAATCGCATGTCCCTGGAAACGGCGACGCTGCTTGCAGCGTGCTTGAGCGGCTTTCTGTTTCAAGTCGACCTGACCGCTCTGGCAGCTGCCTTGCCCGACATTGGCCGCGACCTCGGCGCCGCTTCCGCGCGAGCGGCCTGGGCCATCGACGTCTATAGCCTTGCCTTGATCTTCTGTCTGCCGATTGCAGGTAGCCTTGCCGACAGATACGGACGCGTTCAAATGTTCACTTGGGGTGCAGGGCTGTTTGGCCTGGCTTCTCTGCTGTGTGCGTGCGCGACCACGTTCGACGTTCTGCTGACATTCCGCACATTGCAAGGTATCGCCGGTGCTTGCATCACCAGCACCTCGTCCGCCCTCCTTGCCGGTGCCTACGAGGGGCCTCGCCGTGCGCGGGCGTTTGGACTTTGGGGCACGATCGTCGGTGCCTCGATGGTCGCTGGCCCGCCGCTCGGATCGTTGCTGGCCGATACGATCGGGTGGCGTTGGATTTTTTGGGTCAACTTGCCGCTTTGCGCACTCTTGGTTGTTCTGGTGCTGTGCAGAATTGGCAATGGGCTCGACCAGCAGCGTTCGAGCGCCAAGGTGGATTGGCTCGGTGCCGGCCTTCTTGCGATCACGTCGGCGACGCTCGCGTTTATGTTGCTGGAAGCGCCCGCGCTCGGCGGCATCGCGTCGGCGACGTTCCTGGCGGGCCTCGCCGCTTCGGGGATTGCGCTGCTTTTGTTCGTTTGGGTGGAACGCCGGCACCCCAACCCGGCGTTCGATCTCAAGCTGTTCGGATCCCGGCAGTTCATCGCGATGTGCCTCGTCCCGATCGCGGGATCGACCGGATTCTGGTCGCTGCTCGTCTACGTGCCGCAATTGGCGCGCGGACCATTGGGTCTCAGCCCGCTCGGGGCGGGTTGGCTCCTGGTCGCGCTCACATTGCCGATGATGGTGTTGCCGCGCTATGGCGCGGCCTTGACGACCCGCATCCCGTCACGGTCGTTCTTCTGTGGTGGTCTCGCGCTTATCGGGATGGCTGACCTGGCGCTTGGTGCGATCTCCGGCGCACATGCGGGGCCGGGCACGTTAGCAATGACCGTCATCGCGTTGCTGCTCAGCGGATCGGGCTGTGCCGTGATCAACGCTCAGATCACCGCCGCCGCCGTGTCGGCGGTTCCAGGCGATCGTGCGGCGACCGCATCGGCAATTTGCGTCACGATGCGCCAAATCGGTTTCAGCTTCGGGATCGCGCTTCTGGGCGCGGCCCTGCAGCTCAGCCCGAACGGCGACTATCTCGCCGCCTTCATCGTTGCAGGCGCATCGACCCTTGTCCTGACCGCCATCGTCTATTGGCTCATGGACGGGAAACAGGCTGCATAGCGGCGCGCCCCGTGCCCTTTTTGCTTGGGCTTTTCCAGAGAGCGAGATGAGTTTGGGTTGAACAGTAAGGGACGCGCCGCTCTCTCGCTCCCTCACGCCGCTCTTACGGGGAGAGGGTGGGGTGAGGGGCTGTCTCCACAGGCTTGATTTGAGTTGAGGGTATGAAGGGTTCGGCGGCATCAGAGATGTCGGGTGGACCGCCCATCGTGGCTGCACGTTACCCTGCCCCTCACCCGGATCGCGCCGGACGATGCTGCGCATCGCCGGGGGCGATCCGACCTCTCCCCGCAGAAGGGCGGGGAGAGGTTGAAGGCAACTTAAGCCCCCACCGCCACCGGTGCGAACACCACCTCGATCAGCGTGCCGGAATTGCCCGCGCTCTTGATGTTGAACCTAGCACGGTTGGCTTCGACAAGAGCCTTGGTCAGTGACAGGCTCAGCGCCGAACTGTCCGCGGCATCGCCGGGCGGTGGCGTGCGGAACGGCTCCATCGCGGCGGCGACCTCGCGCTCGCTCAGGCCGTGGCCGGTGTCGCGGATGCGCAACGCGATTTCGCCGCGGTCGGTGAGCGCGGTCGAGACGATGACCTGGCCGCCGGCGCTGGCGAGCCGGATCGAGTTCGAGATCAGGTTCATGGTGATCTGCCGCATCGCGCGCGCGTCCACGCTCACCTGCGGCAACGCATGCCCGAGCGAGGTACGGATGATGATGCGCTCGCGGTTGGCCTGCGGCTGCATCACCGTGACGCAGGCTTCGACGAGATCGTTGAGGTTGAGGTTGGCGAAATTGAGATCGAGCTTGCCGGTCTCGATCCGCGACAGCTCCAGGAGATCGTCGATGATGGTGATGACGCGCTCGCCGGAGGCGCGGATGTCCTTCATGTATTCGCCGTAGCGCTCGTTGCCGAGCGTGCCGAAGCGTTCGGAGATCATCACCTCGGCGAAGCCGATGATGGCGTTGAGCGGCGTGCGGATCTCGTGGCTGATCCGCGCCAGCATGTCGGCCTTGGCATTCGCCGCGCCGTCGGCGAGACGGCGGGCGTTCTTGAGCTCGCTCTCGCCCTTCTTGTTCTGCGAGAGGTCGCGGAACACGGCGAAGAAGTTCGGGCCGTCGGGCCTGGTGCGGCCCATGATCATGGCGAGCGGAATGACGCCGCCCTTCTTCTCGCGCCCCAGCACCTCGCGGCCGAGGTCGAGCAGGCTCGCGATGTCCTGACTCTTGAGGCTTTCGAGATAGTCGACCACGATTTGCTGGCTCTCCGGCGCGAACAGCGTCACCAGGTTCCGCTGCATCAGCGTTTCGCCGTCATAGCCGAACAGCGCTTCCGCGCTGCGATTGCAGGCGTGGATGTTGCCTTCGGCATCGAACATGACGATGCCCTCGGCGGTGGTGTCGAGGATCGCGGCGAGATCCTGGGCGTCGGCATCGCCGGCCTCGGGCTCGAGCTCGGGCGCGTAGGGGAAGGATTCTGCGACGACGGGTTCGACGACGACAGGCGGCGCGACGGCAGGCGCGGCAACGACTGTTGCGGCTTGCGGCAGCGCACAGATCAGCGCATGCGCGCTCGCGCCGTCCCAGTCGATCGTGTGCAGATGCGCCTCGGTGGTCGGAAGCGGCTCCTGGCCGTTCGCCACCGTCGCGCTGATCGTCACCGGCGTGCCAGCTTGCGACGTGCTGCTCGCCGCCGACACGCCCGGTTCGACATAGAGCGCATCGAGCCCGCCGGCATCCTCCAGCGCGCCCAGGCTGGAATAGCCCATGCGCGCGAGGAAGGCGGGGTTGGCGTAGAGCAGCCGGTCGAGCCGGTAGATCAAAATGCCCGTCGGCAGCAAATCGAGCAGTGCGCGGTCGCGCACGCTGTGGCCCTGCGCGGGCGGCGCGGGTTCGGTCAGCCATTCGGCCGGCGCGTGCGGCGCCTCGGGCTCCGGCATCGGCGGTTCGGGCGTGGTTTCCGCCGTCGACGGCTCGGCCGTGACGGCAGCGATGGTCTCGCGTTCGCGTTCGAGGCGCTCGGACAATTGCCGGGCGAGCTCGTTGAACGCGCTGTTCTCGACCGGCGTCAGCGTCGGCGATCGCGCATCGCCGGGCGGGCGGAACGGCACGACATTGGGAGGCGTTTCCACTGGTGTTTCCAGATCGGTTGGGTGTGAATTCGCGTCGGCTACGGGTTCGGGCAGTTCGGGTTCAGGTGTCGGCTCAGGCTCGGGCTCGGGTGCGGGCGGCTCGCTCGGCGGAGGCGACGCTTCCGCCACGGGCTCCGGCTCGGGATCGACGACGTCGGCGGAGAGGCCGTGCTGTGCGGGGGGCGCGGCGAACAGCTCAAAGCGCCTGAGCGCATCGAGCCGGTTCAGTCCGTCGAGATCGCGACAGACGCCAAAGCCCCTGAAGCCCGCGAAATTGCGTTCGCGGTCGTAGACCGGCAGGCCCGCGAGTTCGACCGGCAGATGCTCGCCGCCATCGGCCGGCCAGTTCACGGTGATCCCGGCCCAGGTGTCGTGGCTTGCAAGCGCCTGCGCCACGCGGCCATCAGGATCGAGCGAAAACTCGTCGGCGATCTCGCGCCAGGGGCGGCCGAAGCCGGCGGCGGTGTGCGCACCGATCAGGTGGATGAACTCGTCTGAGCCGAGCACAAAGCGCCCCTCCGCATCCACCTGCCACAGGAAGCGCAGCGGATGCTGACGCGGTGCGGACGGCTCCGCTGGCGGCGGTTCGACCATGTGTGAGGTGATCGGCGCGGCCTGCGGCGACACAATGGCCTCTCGCGGGTTTTCAACCGGAGTTTTGGGCGCGGCGTCGATCGCTTCGCTGACAGTTTCCTGGACAGGCGCTTCGGCCGCCTCCGGGATCGTGACGACCTCCGGCATCGCGTCGCTCGCGGCGTGCGCGATCGTCTCTGATGGCGGGGCGGTCTCGGTCGGAGCCGGCGTTTCGACCGGCTCGGCGAAGGCATCGAACAGCGCGATTCCGGATGCAGCCTGGTTCGACAGCGCAGGCTGCGCATGGTCCGGCACTGCGGCCGGAGGGACCGGCGGAGCGTCGGGCGCGGGCTCAGCGGCTTGTTCGCGCGCACTATTCTCTTCGAGGTCGGGCGCCGCCGGCCGGGCGGCCGGCTCGATCAGCGCGACCAGGCCGACATCGGCGCCGACGCCGACCCGTTGCAGCACCATCTGGCCGATGCCGATCGGCGTCTCGGCACGGCCCTTCGCCAGCGCATCGCTGCGGGCCTGGTCGAGGCCGGCATCGCCGAGATCGCGGAAGCCGAGCAGGGAGCGGGCGGCTTCGCTGGCGCCGACGAACAGGCCGTCGGGCGCGAACGCCGCCATCGGCACCTTGGCGCCCTCGACGAGACGATGCAGGCGTTCGACCAGCGGCATGGAGCGCAGCATCGGATCCATCGCGGTGACGAGCACGCCGGAGCTTCCGTCGGCGAAGTCGAGACGGGCGCAGGCGCAGGTCATCAGCATGCCCAAGCGGGCGCCGAAGCCGTGCAGCCGTTCCAGCCTGATCGCGCCGTTCGGCGCCAGCCGGCGCGCGAGCCGGGCGACCTGGCGGCGATGGCTGTCGGCCGGGCCGAAGGTCCTGTCCGCAAGCGCTGTGGCATTAGCCGCGCCGAACAGCTTTGCACCGACCGGATTGGCCCAGAGCACGCGCGTGCCGTCGATCGACCAGAGCCAGGCGGGCAGCGGGGAGGTCGCGTGCACGGCCAGCCGGGGATCGCCCACGCCTCGCAACTGGAAATCCGAACTCGTCATCCGACCGGCTTCAGGTCTCGCTTGGTAGCATCAGGGTGCAAGGCTGCCGGAATGACAGCCTTAAGAAAGGGTTAGTATCGCGCGCAGGCGCAGGCAGGTCCACGGCTCCGGTCTACACGGCCAAGCCTAAAGCCGCGATAACCTTAATGTAGCCGCCCCAGCAAGCCGCAGCCCGGCGGCATCCGCAGGATTCGCGGGCGGGGCAGCCCAGCGAAATGCGCCAGATCGTCAGCGGCATCACAGGTGCCCATCCTCCCCTGGAGGGGGAGGATGGGTTCGCATGCAGCGAAGCGCAATGCGAACCGAGGTGGGGGTGACAGTCTCTCAATGGAGGCGGTGCCCGAGTGGAGAGATCACCCCACCCCGCTCGCGCTGCGCGCGATCGACCCCCGAGCGAGCTCCGCTCGTCTCGACCCCTCCGGGGGAGGGCAAAGGCGCCGCCGTCACCAAATTTCCGGCACCAGACTACCTCAACCCAGGGTTCCATCAGGCGGAACCATCACCCTGACCGCGATTAAATTTTCGCAACGCAGCCCGGATCACGTTTGCGTTGCACAATGTTGACATCTTAGGCAGCGATAGTGATGGGCGCTGGGCGAGCCATCCTTTTGTATCGCGTTCCAGTGTTCGTTCCCGCTGAATTTGAGGCCTAGGTCGGGGCCGGCGGGCGCGCCAGAAGGCTCACTCCATTTTTTCTTTATCGTGAGGGACATCATGACAGGTGCGACTGATCCGTTTTCTGCCTCGATCATTCCGTTCGAGGTTCCCGAGCAGATGCGTGCGTTCGCCGAAAAGGGCGTGTCGCAGGCCCGCGAGAGCTACGCCAAGTTCAAGGACGCGGCCGAGACCCACAACGGCACCGTTGAGGCCGTGTTCACCTCCGCCAACAAGGGCGCGAGCGAGTACACCGCCAAGCTGGTGGAGTTCATGAAGGCCAACACCAGCGCCCAGCTGGACTTCGCCCAGCAGCTGTTCGGCCTCAAGTCGCCGGCGGAAGCGCTGGAGCTGTGGACCGGCCACACCCGCACCCAGCTCGAGACCTTCCAGTCCCAGGCCAAGGAGCTGGCCGAGCTGACCCAGCGCGTCGCCGCCGAGACCGTCGAGCCGATCAAGGCCTCTGCCTCGAAGTTCTACAAGCCCGCCGCCTGATTAGGCCGGCTGGTTTAAATTAAGAAACCCGGGCCTAGAGCCCGGGTTTTGCTTTGGAAATAACCTCGTCGGAAGCGCGATTCTCGGGTTTTGCGGCCTTGCCAAAAACGCCCGTTGCACCTAGTTTCCGCCCCGTCCAGCCCCCCTTAGGTCGACGGCCCGTCCAGGCGCCCAAGGCGGCTCGCAAGGATGCAGTTGTAGCTCAGTTGGTTAGAGCGCCTGTCTGTGGAACAGGAGGTCGGTGGTTCGAGCCCACCCAACTGTACCACCGTTGCGGATAAGTCCGCTTTCCCAGCAACTTACTGATAAGCCTGATGTATTTGCGCCGCCTAAAATACAAAAGGCGCTACAAATGGCATTGCGGATGGTTGAGTTAGTTCGAGCGAAGGGTGGCGGCTTTATCGCTCGAAAAGGTATCCCGGCCGATGTGCGCGACGACTATGAGCGCTTGTATGGGGTGCGCTGGGAAGCTCAGCTTCGGATACCGAGCGGGACGCCAATCCCCTTTGCGAAGTCACAGCACGGCGAGTGGTTAGCTGAGATTGAGACCCGTATCGCTGCATTACGGGCGCATAGGAATGGCGAAGGCCAGCCTCTCGGCTTAACGCTATAGCACTCGCTGGGCGCTGGTACGTTCGGTTCGTGAAGCAGCACGAGGCCAATCCCGATCCAGCAAAATACTGGCGGGAGTTCGGTGACCATCTCGTGTGGAATGTCATCTACCCCGAGGCGCCCGACAGCTACCACGAAGACCCTTATATGGACAGCTTTGCAACCTGGTTGTAACTTTCCAAAGGTTGACGTTCGGAGGAACGGTGGACGGTGGCAGACACGCCCCTAAACGACGCTCCGAAGTTGAACGATAGCAAATCCGCATCGTTCTCCACTCGCCTGCGTCTTCGCCTTGGGAAACTCGGCGCGATCATTGCGTCCGTTGCTGCGGTTGGTGCTGTGGTCGGCGGGCTCGCGGGCTACTGGCACGCATGGGACATTTTGCACAGCCACGTCGGCAGAGATACGACCACGACCACGACTGCCGCGTCCACCGGTCTGATCGTCTCGAAGGGGCCTTCAGTAGCTGTATTGCCTGTTTCGAGCCCCATTGCCGCGCCGGGGCTTGGTTCGTTTGCCGACAGGGTAACCCAACAACTTGCATCCTCCCTCGGCAGGTTCAGCACTTTGCGAGTGATACCGCGCGCAACCGCTGCAAACTTTCTAAAGGAAGGTGATGATGCCATCAAAGCGGCCCGGAAGGCGCAAGTCGACTATCTTGTGAGCGGTGAGGTTCACCCATTGGGCGGCGGTGCTCGCGCGAATATCCACGTTTCGGACCTGCGCACTGGTACAGAGATTTGGTCGAAGTCCTTCGATGCGAATGCCGAAGGCGTGCAAACGGAAACGTCCGCGTACGAAATTGGCGACGCCGCCGCCGTGCAGATTGGTGGCTACCCCGGCGCAATTATGAACGCAGATTACTCGCAATCCCAGAACAAGCCGGTCTTCGAACTCAGTCCATATGAATGTATTGTTCATGCGGTAGTCGGGTCTGTACGTGGATTGTCATCCGCAATTCTGAAAGCGTTAGAGTGCTCCAAGCGACTTACCGAGCGACAGCCGAATAACGCATTCGCGTGGTCAGCACGCGCCACTGTTCTTTTTAACCAAAGAAGCATGGGGATCGGTCTACCGTCCGACCAAATTCAACACACCGATAAGCGTCTGTATTTGAACGAGGAAATCTTACGGGGCGCGACACGGGCCGTTGAGCTTGCACCCGACGATGCGTTCGCTCAAAGAACCTACGCTCTGGCGATGAGTACCAAATGTCAAATCCACCTGTACCGACAAGAATTGGAAAAGGCCCTCGCGCTCAATTCCAACGATGCGCGAACCCTCTCAGGAGGTATGTGGCTCGCCTTCATGGGGGATTGGGATGACGGGACCGCAATGGCCGAAAGGGCCATTCGCTTGGCGGGTCCCAATGCCTCGTTTGCTTGGTGGTTAGCGCCCGCAAAGCGACACTGGTGGAAAGGCGAATACCAACAGGCGCTTGAGGATTTCCGGCACGCCTACCTTGAGGGTTTTTGGCTCAGTCATCTCGATCAGGCGTACGCGCTGCCGTTTCTCGGTCGGTTCGACGAGGCCAAGGCGGAGGTCGGAAAGCTGCTGAAATTGCGCCCAGATTTCACCATTCGCGAGGCCGACAGTTATTATCGAATGTTCTGCTTTCAGCCCGAATACATCGAGAAGATGAACAGCGCGCTACGGCAGGCAGGGCTGCCAGAATAGAGAAGAAGCTCTGGGAGCCGGCGCACAGCAGGCAAGTGCCTTCCCTATTAGATGGTCGTGAAGCTTCAGTGCCAGTCGTGCTCCGGCTACGTCGAGCTTCTCAAGAATACAAAAAACACGCTACAAAAGCCGATCTTTGGCAAGCAAAAAAGCTAGGTTTATCAAAGACAAAGTTGAACGGCGGCAGTACCCACCCAACTGCACCAGCGGTGATAATGACTTAGCCCCTAAAGCCGCGAAGCCCCTGATCATCATATTTTTGGCTGGTCTCATTTCCCAAGAATGGGAGTGGTGAGTATTGCTCACCTCTGCGCCAATGGCCGCGAAAGCCCGTCCACCGCTCAATCGACCATTTGTAAGCGCGAATTTCTCCGCACCTTTTGCTTTTGAGAGTCCTGATGCATGAGGTGTCCACCAAAATAGGTGGACACCTTGTGATGAGCGACGATGATCAGAAACTGCGGGTCAGGCTTGTCGGCCGGAACGGTCGCCGGCG
This sequence comes from Bradyrhizobium barranii subsp. apii, assembly GCF_011516635.5. GTDB lineage: Bacteria > Pseudomonadota > Alphaproteobacteria > Rhizobiales > Xanthobacteraceae > Bradyrhizobium > Bradyrhizobium barranii. The sequence continues at coordinate 1,916,885 of NZ_CP096255.1, forward strand.
CTACGAGGCGGCATCGAAAGAGCGTCTTGTCGCGGCCTGCCTTGAGCCTGGGGTTTCGGTATCGAGGCTTGCACTCGAACATGGGGTCAACGCGAACCTCCTTCGGAAGTGGATCAAGAAGCACAGCGCGACCAGGTCGCTGCCGCCGTCCTCACGCCCGGCGTTCATCCCGGTTCAGCTTGAGGGGAAGTCCGAGCGGGACCTGTCGCGAAAAGACAGCGTGGCGACGGTTGATTTGCCGGCTTACGATGAAGTGCGTGGTTCGGAACCCAAAGGGACTCCAGCTTTTTGTTCTCCGGCCAAAGTGAGCGTGTCGCTGCCGAATGGCGTGAAGCTCGCGCTGGAATGCGGCGATGTGGATGCATTGACGGCGATCATCGGAGCGCTGGGCGATGTTTAGACTGGGCGATGACCTGCAGGTCTATCTGCACCGTGAGCCGATCGACTTCCGGGCTGGCATCAACAGCCTTGCGGTCCTGGTCCAGGAGACGATGGCGCTCGATCCATTCACTCCGGCGGTTTTTGCGTTCTGCAATCGCCGTTGCGACCGGATGAAGCTTCTGTTCTTCGATCGGTCCGGCTTTGTACTGGTCCTGAAGCGGCTGACCGAAGACAGGTTCCGATGGCCGCGCCGCCAGGAGGCGATCGTCACGCTGACGACGGAGCAATTGCACTGGATCCTTGACGGCATCGATATCGATGCGATGGTCCGCCATCCGGTGCGGCAATATCAGGTTGCCGGCTGAGCTCTCGAGTTGAGCGGTTGACGCGTCGGTACGGTTCAGATTCAAGAATTCGATGAATCGAACCGGCGATCCGAGTGTTGAAGTGCTGTTGGCACGCATTGCTGCGCTGCAGGCGGAGAACCATCAACTCGCCGACCGCGTCGCCAAGCTCGAGGAAGAACTGGCGCTGGCACGCCTGCATCGTTTTGCGCCGCGCAGCGAAAAGCATGTTGATCGTCTCTTCAATGAAGCCGAGCAGGCCTCCGATGAGGAGGACGCCGGCAGTGAAACGAACAATATCGCCGAACTTCCGGACACGGGCTTGCCACCCGTCGAAAACACAATGGGAAAGAAGCGCGGCCGCAAGCCGCTGCCGGGGAACCTACCTCGTGAGCGCGTCGAGTATGACCTGTCCGACGATCAGAAGGCGTGTCCTTGCTGCCGTGGCCAGATGCATCGCATGGGCGAGGCTGTCACCGAGCAACTTCATATCGAGGTGAAGGCGAAGGTTTTACAGAATGTGCGCTTCAAATATGCGTGCCGCCATTGCGATCGCACCGGGATCCACGCCCCTGTCGTGACCGCGCCGATGCCGCCGCAACCATTGCCGGGCAGCGTTGCCACGCCCTCGACGCTGGCGTTCGCGCTGGTTCACAAATATGTCGATGGCACGCCGCTCTACCGCCTGGCGCAGGCCTTCGAACGTGCAGGTGTTCCTGTCAGCCGCGGCGCTTTGGGCCACTGGGTGATTGGCTCGAGCGAGAAGCATCTGCATCGCATCTACGACGCCCTGAAGCTGCGGCTCAGATCACAACCTCTCATCCATGGCGACGAGACAACGGTTCAGGTCCTCAAGGAGAAGGACAAACGGGCCACCAGCACATCGTACATGTGGGCTTATCGCAGCGGCAAGGGCAGCCACGAGCCGATCGTTCTTCTGGATTATCAGCCGGGCCGCGGCCAAATCCACCCGCAAGCCTTCCTCGGCGATTACCGTGGCATTGTAATGAGTGACGGCTATACCGCATGGCGCACGCTGGAAGGGGCCACCCACATTGGATGCATGGCCCACTCCCGGCGGCGCTTTGTCGATGCCCTCAAAGCCAGGAAGAAGGGCGGCGGTCCGCCCGAGCAAGCGCTGCGGTTCTTTGAACAGCTCTACCGGGTTGAAAGGCGGGCGTGGGACGGAATACCGAAGAAGGGTGAAACACAGGCCTACTGCATTCGCCGCTTCCGCCAGCAACATAGTGTCCCCATCCTCAATGCTCTCAAAGTATGGCTCGATGACATGGCCCCGAAGGTCTTGCCTGACAGCAAGCTCGGCGACGCCGTATCCTACACCCGAAACCAATGGGAATATCTGACGCGCTACACCGGGGACGGCAGCATGCCGATTGACAACAATCTTCTGGAGCGCGACATCAGGGTTTTTGCAACTGGCAGGAAGAGTTGGTTGTTCAGCGATACCGTGGACGGAGCCAAGGCCAGTGCCGTCGTCTATAGCCTGATGCTGACCTGCCGCGCCTCACGTGTCGAGCCGTTAGCGTGGTTGCGCCACGTCCTCACCGAATTGCCTCAGCGCGCCGGCGACGCCGATATTACAGACCTGCTGCCCTTCAACTTCCACAAAGCCGCCACTGCCTGAACGGCTCGGTATCGCCCGATACCAGGGCAATCCATCAAAACCGCCGGCGTGCGAAGAAAATCGCGCTTACGACCATTTAGGATTTTTACAAGCCGCGACTACCAAGACACTTGTGTGTAGTCGGCCACTCCGCTTGCGTTCTTTTCTGATGGCATGCGACCATGGGTAGATAGGGGGACCCGCATGCCTCGCGCGAAGACAACGAAAAAGAATGCCGCGAAGACAACGAAGACCGCACCCAAGCGATCCTACCTTAAGCAAACGGACGTTCCGAATGCGTCTCTTGCTGACGCGCTCCGCATTCCGAAAGCAATTGACGAGAACTTCGGTGGAAGGGCCACGGCCCCACTACAGGTCGCGCTAGCCCTCAAGGTCGATCCAGGCGGTTCGCAATTGCGAGTACTATCGGGAGCTAGCATGGCTTTCGGGCTTATTGAGGGTGGTGCTCAGGCCCAAACCATTTCCTTGACGCCTCTCGCGAGAAGCATCCTGCGTCCGACATCCGAAGAGCAAGACGCCGCAGCTCGGCGCGAGGCGGTCCTTCGCCCACGCGTCTTCAAGGAATTCCTTGAGAGGTATGATAAGCACGCGTTCCCGCGCGCAGACATTGCCGTTAACGTGCTGGAAGAGCTTGGTGTCCCTCGAGAGAAGTGCACCGAAGTGCTCGACCGCCTGCAGGAAAGTGCAAACGCAGCTGGTTTCCTACAGGTTGGCAAGGACAAGACCTATGTTTTTCTTGGCGACGTAGCAATAGCTACACCAGCGAACCAGGAACAGCCGGGCGCGCTTGATGATGCTGGGCCCCAACAACAAGATGAGCCAGCAGAGCCAGCTGCGCCGGCGCCACCAACGGCGGTGTTGCCACCTTCGCTTTCCACCCTTGCGCCTCTCACGACGCCCAACAGCGACGTTTCGCACAACGCAACTATGGTTGCGGCGGTGGCCGACGATGCACGAAGGCGGAAGGTGTTCGTCACCCACGGCAAGGACAAGACTTTTGTCGATCCCATCAAGCGCATGTTGGAGTATGGCGAGCTTGAGCCTATCGTGTCGGTAGAACGCACCTCCGTCTCCAAACCAGTGCCGGATAAGGTGATGGACGATATGCGCATGTCCGGTGCCGCGATCATCCACGTCGATGCAGAGCGGATACTTAAAGACGATGACAGCAACGAGCACGTCATCATCAACCCGAACGTCCTCATCGAGATCGGCGCTGCCATGGCCTTCTATGGTCGCCGCTTCGTCCTGTTGGTGCGCGACGGCGTGAAGCTACCTTCGAACCTGCAGGGTCTCTTCGAGGTCCGATATAAGGGTGACACCCTCGACGCGGATGCCACGATGCAGCTCCTTGAAGCCATGCGCGAGATGAAGACGCTACCACTGCCTACTAAAGTGGGGCTTTAGATGATCGGGGCGCACAAGCGTGCCTAGCGATGACCCTAACGACAACGCCGGAGCATTCATTGCTGCGTTCGATAGCATCCGGACCACAGACGTCTCCGCTAGCCGCACCAACACATTCACATCTGAGGACGACTTTAATGGTCTTTCAGTTGAACTCCTCATTGAAGTCGGTTCGTTCATCTGCGTGGCAGCTAACCTATTGCCACATGGAGGACGTTGGAGCCGAAATGAAGCTGTTCTCGGTGGCCACGTCGTGCGCCTCTACAAGCTTATTTCGGCGCTCTTGGATCAGATCTGCCAACGTCGGCGAGAGATAACATTCATTATTGGTCGTCTCACGTTTGAATGCATCGTCAATTTGCGGTTCCTGCTAAAACATGCGGATGACCCAACCGTCTTCCATTCCTACGTTGCTTATTCGATGCGGAACGAGCGAAGGCTTCAGGATAAGATCGAAGAGCGCATTGCAGCTCGCGAAGGCAAAATTCTTCCTGTCGAAACCAGAATGCTCAATTCGATTGCAAAGGTAGCGAACGCTTCTGGTGTGTGTATTGAGGACGCTTCGGCATCTCGCCCCAAGGAGTGGGCTGATAAGAATATATTTGAACGAGCCGAAGCTGTTGGGCTGGGAGAGAGCTATCTTGGCGCGTTCCGCGGCCCATCCGCGTCGGTTCATGGCAATTGGATGGACCTCCTCGAATTTCAGTTAGACACGCATCACGACGAAGGAACCTTCGCTCCAAGCTTTGAATGGCGCAATCCAAGGCCTCAAATCGCGCAGACTATCGCTCATCTCGCTACAGAAGCCGTGCGGGACTACTTCAGACATTTGGGGGAGGGGCCACTTGAGTTTATCGACGAGAGATTCGATGAACTATCAAGTCGTATCTTGGAGGCGATGAAGGCGCATGAGGCATATCTTGTGAGGTCAGGTGCTCTCTAGAGTTGCGGTGACAGTGCACATACTGGCGCAATAACAAAAAGCCGCTTGGCGACCGGCGCTTCGTCACGCGTCTGGGATTGCTGCTCCCTTCCAAGCAGCAGCGCATCGTGCGCTCCCTCGCAAAGGCGGTCGACTAACTCAACGGTGGACAAAATGACCAAACCAGTACTCAAGCTAATGCAGATTGCAAGCCCGATACGTCGCCATCGTAGCCAACGCGCAATCTTGATCGGCCTCGGCCTCAACCGTATTGGACGCGTTTCTGAGCTTCCAGACACGCGCGAGACGCGCGGCATGATAGAAAAGGTCAGGCACCTCGTCCGAATTATCGAACCTACGCCTGGCGAAGCGCGTCCGATTTCAAAGCTTCGTTTCGAGGCGCTAGCGGCCTATATCCGCGACCCGCATACCGTGGTGATTTTCGAGGAGCTCGAATGGTACGCGACAGCCGACGAACGGGTGATCGGTATGGTCGTGCGTGATCGCATAGACGACGATTTTGGGTGCATGGTGCTTGGGCGCGACGAACGTCTGCGCTACCGCGCAATCGATGTCGATGCTTCCCATCCGACGCGGGACGCCGCCCGCGTTGAACTATTCGCAAGAATGCAGCACCAGCATTCGCTCGATGACGCGGAATTCCATCAAGGCGATGCGTCTGAGCCTGCCATGGATTTCTTGACGCCAATGGCCGGGGAGAGCCAGCTCAATCCGACATTCAAAGTTCTAATGTGGGAGCGCCGCTGGTCACCTGCGCGCGAGCTGATCGAGGCGATGATGCGCTACTATGAGGACGCGGATGGCAACTTCGTGCAGCAGTTTCAGACAGCCGCATTCGACGCCCGCATTTGGGAGCTTATCTCTATGCCGTCTTCACGGAGCTCGGCTACGCGCCGGCCTCCGACGAAGCCGTTCCGGATTTCATATTCTCAAGCCCGAGGGGAGCCTTTGGCGTAGAGGCGACTTCCGCAAACCCGACGCAAGGCGGGGAACCGAGAGCGCTTCCCGATAATAAGGAAGAATTGCGGGCTTATATTGAGAACTATATTCCGATTAAGCTAGCCCGACGTCTCAAAGACAAGCTCACACGCAATCCACCCTACTGGCAAGAGCCAGGTATGCAGGGCCTGCCGTTTCTCATCGCCGTTCAGGATTTTCATTCGCCGGGATCAATGCGGCTGATCAACTCAGCCATGACGGAGTATGTCTTCGGCGTGCGCCATACGCTGCGCGAAGGCGGAGTTCATGTGGAATGGATCGGGGAGCATGTGTGGGGCAATGTTCGTGAGCCGTCGGGCTTCTTTCATTTCGAGAACGCGGAGAATGTCAGCGCTGTCATCGTCAATTCGCAGGGGACGCTTCCGAAGTTCAATCGCATCGGCTATCTCGCAGGATTCGGCGACCGAGGTGTTCGCATGATCCGGACCGGGCTTCGCCGGGGCGAACTCGATGGTGGAAACCCGATGCCGCGTCCCTTTCGCCAGGTCGTGCACGCGACGGGCTATTCCGAAGCTTGGGTCGAAGGCATGGTAGTGCTCCACAATCCCCGTGCGCTCCGCCCGCTGAACCCCAGTCTGATCCCGGGCGCGGCGCACGAATTTCTGCAGGAGGATGGGCGAATCATATCGCTACTGCCCCCCTTCCACCCCCATTTCTCGATGACATCGATCACGGTGCCCAAATAGGCACGTCCATAGGTTACGCTTGGTGAGCGCTAGGCTCGCGTCTGAGTATGCAGTTGCGGGATTGACGGGGTGCTGTTGAATTAGATCAACGGCGCGGTGTCGCCAAAGCTACCTCACCACGGCCACGATCACCACCGACACCGGCAACGTCACCGCCGCCAGCAGCGTCCCCAGCGCCACCGCGCCCGACACCGGATTCACCAATCGCTGATACTGGGCCGCGAAGATGTACGCGTTCGCGCCGGTCGGCATCGCCGCGAACGCTCGATCGCGCCGGCTGCGGTCGGCGGTGGGTTTAACAGTTTGACCAGCACGAACGCGACCATCGGGCGTCGCCAGAAGCTTGAGCGCGCCCATCACTGCGATGCTGCTCGCCTTTGAACTCGAAGCGGAAGAAATGCGCAGAATGATCGGCTGCGTCAAGATTTCTGGCTTGGTTTGCTCATCCTCGGCGATGTAGCCTGATTGCGCATTGCGATCTGCGTCGATGGCCGTACTCATCCCAATGACCTCGGCCGCATCATGTCTAGCCTTCCCGAGGAAATTCGAGCGCAACAATCGTTGGAGATCTCATGTCGAACTCCGATCTCGCGTTGTCGATTGCGCTCGGTGTCGGTCTTGCGGCCGCGACGGGCTTCCGGGTGTTCCTGCCGATGCTGGTTGCCAGCGTGGCCGCTTATTCGGGTTCGCTTCCTTTGGGCGACGGTTTCGCGTGGCTTGGAACACCTGCTGCAATGCTCATGCTTGGCGTGGCCGCGCTCCTGGAGGTTGGTGCGTATTTCATTCCCGGCGTGGATAATGTGCTCGATGTCATCGCCGCGCCTGTCGCGGTGATCGCCGGAGCCATCCTGTCAGCGGCGACCATGGCAGACCTTCCGCCGATGATGAAATGGACGGCCGCCATCGTCGCGGGCGGCGGCGCGGCCGGCATCGTGCATGGCGTCACCGCGGCCGTGCGGGCCAAATCGACGGTCCTGACGGCTGGCCTCGGCAACTCAACCGTTGCGACCGCCGAACTGGGCGGTGCACTCCTCGTATCGCTTCTTGCCCTGGCTGCGCCGGTTGCCGCCTTCGTGCTCGTCGTTCTGATGCTCTGGCTGGCGATACGTTTGATCCTGCGCTTGCGGAGGTCAGCTCCTCGCACGGATCAACCGGGATGACCGCGTGACTGCTCGTGCGGCTACCTCGCCCCCGCCACGATCACCACCACCACCGGCAACGTCACCGCCGCCAGCAGCGTCCCCAGCGCGACCGCGCCCGACACCGGGTTCACCAGCCGCTGATACTGGGCCGCGAAGATGTACGCGTTCGCGCCGGTCGGCATCGCCGCGAACAGCACGATCACGCCGGCTGCGACCGGAGGCAGACCGAGCAGTTTTGCCAGCACGAACGCCACCGCCGGCATCGCCAGCAGCTTGAGCGCGCTCATCGCGGCGACGCTCAGCATCTCGCCTTTGACCTCAAACCGAAACAGGTTGATGCCGAGCGCGATCAGCGCTGCCGGCGATCCGGCCTGTGCAAGCAGCTCGATCGTCCTGTCGACGACGGGATTGAGACCGAGGCCGGTAAAGCGCCAGACCACGCCAAAGCCGATCGCCAGCATCAGCGGATTGCGCGCGAGATCCGCGAGCACGGGGCGGATGACCGACAGGACCGAGCCTGTCCGCTTGCGGCTGACAAGCTCCATCTGCAGGATGCCGCAGAGCCAGAGCAGCGGCGTGTTCACCGACAGGATCAGCGACATCGGGCCTGCGGCCTCGTTGCCGAGCGCCGAGAGCACCAGCGGAATGCCGAGCATCACGATGTTGCCGTAGACCGAGCCGATCGCGAACACGACGCCGTCCTCGCGGTCCTCGCGCCGTTCGCGCAAGCATGCCGAGATCGCCAGCGCCGCGATCCAGGTGATGGCGAGCGCGCCGTAATAGGCGCCCCACATCCTGTAGGGGCTGACATCGGGGAATTCCGACACGACGATGGTGCGAAACAGCAGCGCCGGGATCGCGATGCTGAAGGCGAATTCGGAGATGCCCTTGTGCGCGGTCTCGGAGACGAAGCGAAACAGCACCGACGCGTAGCCGGCCGCGATCAGGGCGAACACCGGCGCGACGATCAACACTGTGGCCATGCGCCCCTCATCTCACGGGGACATCACACGACCACCCCACGTTCTCGATCATGCCATCATGCCGCTGTTTTGCCCGACGAGTCAAATCGATTTCGTAAAATCCGTAAATGGCCGCCGTGGCCTGGCTACTGTGCATGGGGTTGTTTTCGCGTTTTTTTGTTGGACCGAAGCTGAAGCCGCGCGCGGACCCGATCTCGCCAGCCCTGCCAAAGGCTTAGCCTGATATTGCGACATCGTGCCCGGGAAGGGACCGCGCCGGGCCGACCGGCCTGTTGCCCGGAGCGCACAGGTGGCCGTTTTCGCTTCCGCCTCGTTGCCAACGAACGCCCGTTCACCCACTATTCCCTCTGACTCGACATGTGGGGGGATCGATGCCGGCGTTCCGATTTAAAAAATCCTTGGCTGCTGCGATCTCGGGCATTGCGCTCGCCGTCCTGGTCCATCCCGGCGCCGGCTTCGCCTACACGCAGGAGGAGCAGCAGGCCTGCTCGCCGGACGCGATGCGGCTGTGCGGCGAGTTCGTTCCGAACGTTGATGCCATCACCGCCTGCATGATCCAGAAGAAATCGCAGCTCTCGCCGCAGTGCAAAGTGTTCTTCCGCCAGGGACCCGAGCCCGGCGAGGCCCGCGCCGGCAAGCCGACGGCCAAGAAGAGCACCAAGCCTTCGCAGAAGGTGGCCAAGAAGAAGAAATCCAGCGAAAGCTGAGCGCGGGGCTAGCGTTCTTTCTTTGAAGCTCGTCGCGTCAGGGCAACAGCGCGAAGCGTCTTCGCGTCGGTGTCCCCTGCATGTGTGTTGCCGGCATCAGCTGCGCGCCAGCCTCCGGACTCCTTTTGTTCGCCTCGCCGTGCGGACGCCTGCGACAATTACCAGCGTTCGACGGAAAAGAGTCGCGAGAGGGTTTGCGCGGCGAGGTTGCATTCCGTTTTTTCCGGCGTTGCTGCCGAAAAGCGTGGGATTGCCGGCGTGAAGGGCGTTTCGTTGCGATTGGTATGCTGGTCGCGCGAAGCAGTGTGACTCAAAAGCCAACACGTCTTGTTATTTCGTGGCCCCGAGGCAACTGCCGGTAAATTTTTCTTTCCCGAATCAGCGCGGTGATTCATTTTCGTGATCTGGGGTCAATCTGGAGGCCAGAGGTATGAACGTAATTGTTTTTGCATCGCGTAAAGGCGGCTCGGGCAAGAGTACCCTGGCCGCACATCTCGCCGCGCAGATCAAGGCGAGCAAGGTGATGCTCGTGGACGCGGATCCGCAGGGCTCGCTCACGCTGTGGCACAAGCTGCGCGGCACCAACGAGCCGCCGATCAAGGCTGCGGTGAACTCGGTCAGCGGCATCGTCTCCGCTGCCAAGCGCGACGGTTATGAATGGGTGTTGATCGACACGCCGCCGAATCTCTCGGCCGTCGTCGACGACGCGATCAAGAACGCGACCATGGTGGTCATTCCGGCACGTCCCGGCGTGTTCGACGTCAACGCGGTGCAGGAAACCATCCAGATGTGCCGCGCGGCGCGCAAGCCCTACGCGGTCGTGCTCAACGGCGCACCGGCGCGCCGCGACGAGTCCGAAAGCCCGATCGTTACCATCGCCCGCGAGGCGCTGGCGAAATTCCGCGCGCCGGTGTGGGGCGGCCAGATCACCAACCGTTCGGATTTGCTGATGGCGCTCAGCCACGGCGAAGGCGCGCGCGAGTATCAGGCCGAGAGTCGTGCGGCCCAGGAAATCGCAAGGCTGTGGGCGGCGATCGAGCGTTCAGTGAAGGCTATTCGCGGCACGGCGTCGGCATCTGGCGCAATGCACAAGCAGGCGGCATAATTTTCATAAATCATTCCCCGGACGGAAAGCGCGCGGAAGTCCGCGCGTTTTGCGTTTTGGCCCGGTGGAGATGCCTTACGCCACCATCAGCATGTAGAACACGATGACCGGCGACAGCGTCAGGATCACCGACCAGATGCCGGCGGCCCAGAGAATGTCCTCGGTGGTAAAGCTCTGCTGTCCGGCGTCGTAATGCGACGCCACTTCATTCCGGATATTCACAACACGCCCCCGCGATTTCTTCGCTTATGGGCGCCAGTGATAGCCGCGATGTTTTAAGAATCCGGATCGCAATTTCGGGCGCATTCGAACACAGGTGCTACCACGGATTAACCATGCCGGCGCGGTGCACGCGTTCGCGCGGGGGTAACTACGGGGCACGTTCTTACCCTCCCCCTCCAGGGGAGGGTGAAGGACTCGCGCCGCCGCTAAACCCACTCACTGTATTTCCTTCTGATCTCGTCGATGTAGTCCGCGCGCGATTTCACCTCATCCGCGGTCAATCCGATGTCGCGCCGCAGCCAGTCGGATAACTCGGGGATGTCCCGGGTTCTGTTGAATTTCTGAAGAGGTCGGCGTTGCCCACCTTGAGCCGGTAGGCTCGGGGTGCTGATTCCACAAAGGAGAGCAACGCCATGACGAGAGATATCACACCGGCTGGTTGGCCGGCGACCGGGGCTGTGGAGAAATCATTTGCGGAAGTGCGAGCGAGCTTCGATCGGTTCTGCCTTGCGGCAGGAATCGAGGCGCTCGGCACGATGATGGAGGCGGATGTGACAGCGGCCTGCGGGCCGCGCCACGGTCGTGATGCGGCGCGGCGGGCGCACCGTTGGGGCCGAACGCGGGGGCGGATCGGTTTCCACGGCGGCAAGATCGAGGTCGATCGCCCGCGGGTCCGGGGCATGGACGGCCGCGAGGTCACGATCCCGAGCTGGGAAACGGCGGCGCAGGAGGACTGGCTCGGTCGCTGGGCGATGAACCTGATGCTGATCAATGTGTCGACGCGCCGGTTCGGCCGCGCCGTCCGGCTGCCCGAGGGTGACGTGCCGGCACCGCCCGGATCGGGGATTTCGAAGTCGGCGGCCTCGCGGAGGTTCGTGGCTCTGTCGGCGGCGCGGCTGGCCGACTTCATGGCTGCCGATCTGTCCGCGCTCGACCTTCTGGTGGTCCAAATCGACGGGCTGCATCTCGACGACGATCTCGTGCTGGTGGCCGCGATCGGGGTTGACGGCGAAGGCAACAAGCATCCGCTGGCGCTGGTGGAAGGGGCGACCGAGAATGCAGCAACGGTTCAGGCCCTGCTGGACAACCTGGTCTCGCGCGGGCTCGACCCGACGGTGCCAAGACTGTTCATCGCCGACGGCGCGAAGGCGTTGTCGAAGGCGATCCGCCGCACCTTCGGTTCGGCCGCTGCGATCCAGCGCTGCCAGATCCACAAGGCGCGCAACATCATGGAACGCCTGCCGAAAGAGCATCATGCGGCCACCCGCCGGGTGCTGCGCCAGGCCTGGGAGCTCGATGACGCCGACAAGGCTGAAAAATTGATCCGCAATCTCGCGCGTCGACTCGACCAGCAATGGCCCGGCGTTGCGGCCAGTATCCTCGAAGGCCTCGACGAAATCCTGACTGTCGTCCGGTTGAAGTTGCCGAAGGAGCTTCGCCGATCGCTCGCCTGTACCAATATCGCCGAGAACATGATGGGCACCATTCGCCGCGTCACGCGCAACGTTAAACGCTGGCGGGATGCCGGTATGGCCTTGCGATGGGTCGCGGCCGGTATGATCGAGGCCAACAAGGGCTTCCGACGATTGAAGGCGCATAAGCAATTGTCGGTTCTGCGTGCGGCCCTTCAAGCTCACCACGATCGCATGACAATCAAGTCCGTTGCCCACGTCACGAGGGCTGCGTAATATTCATTCCGGCAACGTCGACCCGACGTAGTTCAACAGCGATCGGGACATCCCCGATAACCTCGCATATGAAACGCGTTCCCATGCCGCCTTCAGCGCATCGCGCCACTGACGAATGTCCATAGGTCGATCTCTTTCCGGATTGAGATGGTGTCGAGCGGACACGACGCTGCCTTCCCTCTCCCGCACGGGGAGAAGGGGGTGGCGGCGTGCGTGTGAAGAGAGGAAGCGGAGGCGCTACGCGGCGACTTTCATCCGCCGCTCGATCTCGCGGTCGATCTGGGCTGCGAGCTCGCTGCTCACTTCCACCATCGGCAGGCGCACTTCGGGGCTGTCGATCAGGCCGCACCGCCACAGCCAGTACTTCGCCGGCGCTGGGCTCGGCTCGGTGAACAACAGGCGCGTCAGCTCGGCGACCTCGTGCCAGCGCGCCTGCGCCGCGTCGTGGTTGCCTCGCTTCACCTCGGCATACACGGCCGCAAACGTCGCGGTCTCGACATGGGCGGATAGCACGATGCCGCCGTCGGCGCGGTCGGTGAGCGCCTCAAGGTAGTTCGCATCCTCGCCGGTGAGCACGCGAAAGCCCTTCGGCCTGTCGCGCAGGAGCGCGATGGATTGCTCGCGGTTCGCGCCGCAATCCTTCAGCCCGACGATGTTCCGATGTTCGGCAAGCCGCAGCAGCGTCTGGTTGGTGATGTTGACCGAGGTGCGATAGGGGATGTTGTAGAGCGCGATCGGCCACGCCGCGTGATCGGCAAGGGCTTCGAAATGAGCCAGCAGCCCGCGCTGCGAGGGCCGCACATAATAGGGGCTCGCGATCAGATAACCGTCGATCGGCCAGTCCGCGGTCTCGTCGAGGCGTTCCTTCAGCCGCGAAGTGTCCGCGCCTGACAGTCCGAGGCAGATCGGAATGCTGCGGCGCCCCCCCGCCATCTCGTCGCGCACGATGGCGACGAGGCGCTCGAGCTCGGCCGCGCGCAGCGTCATGCCTTCGCCGGAGGTCGCCCCCAGGATGAAGCCGTCGACGGCCTGCCCGCCATAGTGTCGCGTCAGCCGCCGCAGCGACCTCTCGTCGAGAGCGCCGTCGCGAAACGGGGTCACCAGCGGCAGCCAGAGTCCGTGCAAATGATCTTGTAGACCGGTCATGTTCCATCTCCTTCTCGGGAAAAAAACCTGAGACGGAGGGCACATGAAAAAACCCCGTCCAGGCGGCGGGGTTTCGGGATTTGCTTGCGATGACGAAGCTGTGTTAGCGCGCGCAAAAATCCGAGGTCCCCGGATGGGGGCCTTTTTTCGAGGCGACTGCCTTGAACGAGATTGCGCACGACTTCGTGATCATTCGCAAATGATGCGGGGTGTACGTGGAACTGTCAATACACGCGGAACGTGAAACCAGAATGGGACAGAAAAAAAGCCGGGCTCAAGCGAGCCCGGCTTAAGGTATTGGCCACGTGAGGCCGACACAATCACCTTCCAAGAGGGATTATTGAACTCCCGCGCCACTGGAGGAGGGGGACAAATGCGCAACGCGAAGGCTCAGCGTGGAAACATTATGGGCTCGACGAGCGCCATGCAGCAACCGTCCAGGTCGCATGTCAGACATGCGGAAATCAGGAAGGCCAGCGCTGCGCCTTGCTCACCACGAAGTCGCGGAACACCTGCACGCGCGCGACTGTCTTCAACTCCTCGGGATAGACGAAATAAGTGTCGAGCTGGATCGAATCCGATTCTCCGAACAGCTGCACCAGGCGGCTCTGTTCCTCGATCAGATAGTCCGGCAGCGCCGCGATGCCGAGGCCCTGCTGACAGGCGCGGACAAGGCCGAGGATGTTGTTCACTCTGAAATAGGCCTCGCGCGGACCAGAGCCGTTGCGGCCGGCTTCGACCAGCCAGTTGCGGTTCTGAAGATGCGGCGCGAAGTTGCCGTCGGAGAGCGTGATGATGCGGTGGGAGTCGAGCTCCTCGAGCGTGCGCGGCGTGCCGAAGCGCTTGATGTAATCCGGCGAGCAATAGGCGTGGAAGCCCATCGCGAACAACTTGCGCTGGATGAGATCCGGCTGCGTCGGCTTGCGAGTGCGGATCGCGACGTCCGCCTCGCGCATCGACAGGTCGAGCTCCTCGTCGGTGACGATCAGCGAGATCCGGATCTCCGGATAGAGCGCAGTGAACTCGCCGAGCCGCGGGATCAGCCAGTTGATGCCGACGCCGGGCGTGGTGGTGATCTTGAGGTCGCCGCTCGGCCGCTCGCGGCTGTCGGTCAGCTTGGCGCGCGCCGCCTGCAGCTGCATGAACACGTCATGCGCGGTGCGGAAGAGCAGGTCGCCCTGCTCGGTGAGGATCAGGCCGCGGGCATGGCGGTGGAACAGTGAGACCGAGAGCTCCTGCTCCAGTGCCGAGACCTGGCGGGACACCGCCGATTGCGACAGGCCGAGCTGCTCGCCCGCATGCGTGAAGCTGCCCGCTTCCGCCGCCGCGTGAAACACCTTCAGCTTGTCCCAATCCATATCCGTAAATCCGTCGCGTGTTCGAGGCATGATCTTTATTCCGCTGCAGCGCGCTCGCTGGCGCGCAGGGCCAGGAAACGTTCGGCTTCGAGAGCTGCCATGCAGCCGAGGCCGGCAGCCGTCACGGCCTGACGATAGGTCTCGTCGGCAACGTCGCCGGCGGCGAACAGGCCGGGCACCGAGGTGGCGGTCGAGTTCGGGGCGACCTCGACATAGCCCGACCGTTTCAGCTTGACCTGGTCCTTCACGAGCTCGGTCGCCGGCGCATGGCCGATGGCGATGAAGACACCGTCGGTCTTCACGTCCGTGAGCGCGCCGGTCTTGACGTTCTTCAGTCGCACATGGGTGACCTTGTTCGGGTTCTCGGTGCCGCAGATCTCGTCGACCGCGGAGTCCCAGACCACCTTGATCTTCGGGTGCTTGAACAGACGCTCCTGCAGGATGCGTTCGGCGCGGAAGTGATCGCGGCGATGCACGATGGTGACCTGCGAGGCATGGTTGGTGAGGTAAAGGGCTTCCTCGACCGCGGTATTGCCGCCGCCGACCACCACGACGTCCTTGTTGCGGTAGAAGAAGCCGTCGCAGGTGGCGCAGGCCGACACGCCACCGCCCTGGAATTTCGTTTCCGACGGGAGCCCGAGCCAGCGCGCCTGCGCGCCGGTGGCGAGGATGACGGCGTCGGCGAGATAGACGTCGCCGCTGTCGCAGGTGAGGCGGAACGGCCGCTGCATAGTCTCCAGCTTGGTGACCAGGTCGGAGACGATCTTGGTGCCGACATGGACCGCCTGCTTCTCCATCTGCTCCATCAGCCAGGGGCCCTGGATCACGTCGGCGAAGCCCGGATAGTTCTCGACGTCGGTGGTGATGGTGAGCTGGCCGCCCGCCTGGATCCCCTGGATCAGGATCGGCTCGAGCATCGCGCGCGCTGCGTAGATCGCCGCCGTGTAGCCGGCGGGGCCGGAGCCAATAATGACGACCTTTGCATGAACAGTGGCAGACATTTTGACGGACGCCTTTCACGGGGGATCTGCAGCGCGGGTGCGGAACGTGCCGGGAGGCGTCGCGGAAGCGCTGAAATATCAGAGCTAATCTAAGCCTTCTGGTGAGCTATGCAAGAATTGCATTCCCTGTCGGCGGATTTTTCCAACAGGGAACAAAAGTCGATTGCACTGCACGCGCAATAAAATTGCGCAATTGCTGCGGACTGGCTATGAGGATTGCGTCAAATCCACCAATACAGCCGCAAAGGCCAGGAGTTCCAATCACGTGTCGCGGAACCTAGACGAGATCGACCTGAAAATTCTCACCGAGGTCCAGGCCGACGGTCGAATCACGAATGTCGAGCTGGCCAAGCGCGTCGGCATCTCGCCACCACCTTGCCTCCGCCGCGTCCGCGCGCTGGAGGAGGAGGGCTATATCCACGGCTATCGTGGCCTGCTCGACGCCCGCAAGCTCGGCTTCGACGTCACCGTATTCGCCGCGGTGCACCTGTCCAGCCAGGCCGAGGCCGATTTGCGCGCCTTCGAGGAGTTCGTCCGCGCCGAGCCCCTGGTGCGGGAATGCTGGATGCTGTCGGGCGAGGTCGATTTCATCCTGAAATGCGTCGCGCCGGACATGGCCACCTTCCAGGATTTCGTGACGCACCTCACCGCCGCACCCCATGTGCGTAACGTGCGCACGTCGCTGGTGCTGCATAATTCGAAATACGAGGCGGCCGTGCCGCTTGATGTGAAGGGGAGAAGGTAAGCCTTCTCCCTCTCCCGGTTCTTGCGGGGAGAGGCACACGGCCCTCGCAATACCCCGAAACAAAAAGGCCGCGCAGGGCGCGGCCTTTTCAAAACATCATCGCGCCTGGCGGCAAATCCTTACCGCCACTCTACCTTGGTGATCTCATACGCCTTGGCGCCGCCGGGGGCGTTGACCTCGACGGTTGAACCCTTCTTCTTGCCGATCAGCGCGCGCGCGAGCGGCGAGGTGATGGAGATGCGGCCCTTCTTGGCGTCGGCCTCGACCTCGCCGACGATCTGCCACACCGTCTTCTTCTCGGTGTCCTCGTCGACCAGCGTCACAGTGGCGCCGAACTTGATGGTGTCGCCGGACAGCTTGGAAATATCGATGATGTCGGCGCGCGCGAGCTTGTCCTCGAGCTCGGCGATGCGGCCCTCATTGTGGGACTGCTCTTCCTTCGCGGCATGATATTCCGCGTTCTCCGACAGGTCGCCGTGCGAGCGCGCTTCCGCAATATGCTCGATGATGCGCGGACGGTCCTCGGACTGGCGCTTCTTCAATTCTTCCCCGAGCGCGGCAAAGCCGCCCGCTGTCATCGGAACCTTTTCCATCTCTTCTCTCGTCCTTCGGCCGCGCGCCCCGGCAAGACACAGGGCGCGGCAACCTTGATTCGTCAGTACTTCCGGGGCTGAGTATACGGCCACCGGAACGGTTATGTGGGTCTGGCGCCGGAACAGAACAACCACAACGGCCGGACAGTTCCTCCGGCCATTGTGGCTTCATTGCCAGTCACTTAGCGGAAGCGTCGCCGTTGCTAGCGATCAGGTTTCCGAAAAGTAGCTCTGCAGGGTACGAACCTCAAGGTCCCCGCCCAGATAGGCGCGGATGCCCTGCGCGGCCGCCACGGCCCCGGAAAGAGTGGTGTAATACGGCACTTTATGCAAGAGGGCCGCGCGCCGCAGCGAGCGGCTGTCGGCGAGCGCCTGCGGGCCCTCGGTAGTGTTGAGGACGAGCTGGACGTCGCCATTGGTGATGGCATCGACGATGTGCGGCCGTCCCTCAAGCACCTTGTTGACCCTCTCGGTCGGGATGCCCTGATCGGTCAGGAAGCGCGCCGTGCCCGATGTCGCCAGCACCTTGAAGCCGAGCGAATGCAATTCGCGAACGGCCTCGGCGATGCGCGTCTTGTCGCTCTCGCGAACCGAGATGAACACCGTGCCCTTGCGCGGCACCCGCGTGCCGCCGCCGAGCTGACTCTTGGCAAAGGCTATCGCGAAGGAGCTGTCGATGCCCATGACCTCGCCGGTCGAGCGCATCTCGGGGCCGAGCACCGTGTCGACGCCGGGGAAGCGGGCGAACGGAAACACCGATTCCTTCACGCCGACATGCTTGAAGTCCGCCTTCTTCAGCTTGAAGTCGGCGAGCTTCTCGCCGGCCATGATGCGCGCTGCGATCTTGGCGACCGGCGTGCCGACCACCTTGGCGACGAAGGGCACCGTGCGCGAGGCGCGCGGGTTGACTTCGAGCACGTAGATCTCGCCGTCCTTGATCGCGTACTGCACATTCATCAGGCCGACGACGTCGAGGCCGAGCGCCAGCTCACGCGTCTGCCGCTCCAGCTCCTCGATCATCCTGGCATCGAGCGAGTGCGGCGGCAGCGAGCAGGCGCTGTCGCCGGAATGGATGCCGGCTTCCTCGATGTGCTCCATGATGCCGACGATGAAGGTGTCCTTGCCGTCGCAAAGGCAGTCGACGTCGATCTCCGTGGCATCGGACAGATAGCGGTCGAACAGCAGCGGGTTCTTGCCGAGCACGGTGTTGATCTGCCCGGTCTTGTCGTTCGGGTAGCGCGCCTTGACGTCGGCCGGCACCAGCTCCGGCAGCGTGCCGAGCAAATAGTCGCTGAGCTGGTTCTCCTCGCGGATGATCTGCATCGCGCGGCCGCCGAGCACGTAGGACGGGCGCACCACCAGCGGCAGGCCGAGATCGGTTGCGACCAGGCGCGCCTGCTCGACCGAATAGGCGATGCCGTTCTTCGGCTGCTTCAGCCGGAGCTTGTCGAGCACGCGCTTGAAGCGATCGCGGTCTTCGGCAAGGTCGATGGCGTCGGGCGAGGTGCCGAGGATCGGCACTTCGGCAGCTTCCAGCGCGCGCGCCAGCTTCAGCGGGGTCTGGCCGCCGAACTGCACGATCACGCCGTGCAGCGTGCCGTTCGTGCGCTCCTTCGCGATGATCTCCAGCACGTCCTCGGCGGTGAGCGGCTCGAAATAGAGCCGGTCGGCGGTGTCGTAGTCGGTCGACACCGTCTCGGGGTTGCAGTTGACCATGATGGATTCGTAGCCGGCGTCATGCAGTGCGAAGCAGGCGTGACAGCAGCAATAGTCGAACTCGATGCCCTGGCCGATCCGATTGGGCCCGCCGCCGAGGATGATGACCTTCTTCTTGTCCGACGGCGAACTCTCGTCCGCGGGCGCGCCCGCAAACAGCGCCTCATAGGTCGAATACATGTAGGCGGTGGGCGAGGCGAACTCGGCCGCGCAAGTGTCGATGCGCTTGTAGACAGGGCGGATGTCGAGCGCGTGGCGCTTCGCTGTCACCTCGGCCTCCGTCGACGCCACCAGCACGGCAAGCCGCGCATCGGAGAAGCCCATGGCCTTGAGCGTGCGCATGCCGAAGGCGTTGCCCGGCAGGCCGTTCTTCCGGACCTTCTCCTCCATGTCGACGATGCCGCGCATCTCGCTGAGGAACCACGGATCGATCTTGCAGGAGTTGAAGATGTCCTCGTTCGACCAGCCGAGCCGCATGGCCTGGGCGACCTGGAGCAGCCGGTTCGGCGTCGGCGTGCCGAGCGCGGCGCGGATCGCGTTCTTGTCGTCGTGCTGGCCCAGCCCCTCGATCTCGATCTCGTCGAGCCCGGTCAGGCCGGTCTCGAGTCCGCGCAGCGCCTTCTGCAGGCTCTCCTGGAAGGTACGGCCGATCGCCATCACTTCGCCGACCGACTTCATCGACGTGGTTAGCGTGGTCGATGCGCCCGGGAATTTCTCGAAGGCGAAGCGCGGAATCTTGGTAACGACGTAGTCGATGGTCGGCTCGAACGAGGCCGGCGTCGCGCCGCCGGTGATGTCGTTGGCGATCTCGTCCAGCGTGTAGCCGACCGCGAGCTTGGCTGCGACCTTGGCGATCGGGAAGCCGGTGGCCTTGGAGGCCAGTGCGGACGACCGCGACACGCGCGGATTCATCTCGATCACGACCATGCGGCCGTCTTCGGGATTGACGCCGAACTGCACGTTGGAGCCGCCGGTCTCGACGCCGATCTCGCGCAGCACCGCCAGCGAGGCGTCGCGCATGATCTGGTATTCCTTGTCGGTCAGCGTCAGCGCCGGCGCGACCGTGATGGAGTCGCCCGTGTGCACGCCCATCGGATCGAGGTTCTCGATCGAGCAGACGATGATGCAATTGTCTTTCTTGTCGCGCACGACCTCCATCTCGTACTCTTTCCAGCCGAGCACGGATTCTTCGATCAGCACTTCGTTGGTCGGAGACGCGTCGAGCCCGCGCTCGATGATGTCGAGGAACTCTTCCTTGTTGTAGGCGATACCGCCGCCGGTGCCGCCCATCGTGAAGGACGGGCGGATGATTGCGGGCAGGCCGATCTCGGACAGCGCCATCAGCGCCTGGCCGAGCGCATATTCCTGGTAGCGCTTGCGGCGGTCGCTTTCGCCGAGCACCCATTGCCGTTCGTGTTCCTCGAGGGCGGCACCCGACAGTTTCTCGCGTTCGGCCCGGTGCTTGTCGCGGAAGGACTTCTTCAACTCCGACGCGTTGGCGAGCCGCGACTTTGGCGTCTCAAGCCCGATCTTGGTCATGGCCTCGCGGAACAGCTGGCGGTCTTCCGCCTTGTCGATGGCGTCAGCGGTCGCGCCGATCATCTCGACGTCGAACTTTTCCAGCGTGCCCTGCCGGCGCAGCGACAGCGCGCAGTTCAGCGCGGTCTGTCCGCCCATGGTCGGCAGCAGCGCGAAGCCGCCGGGAATGACGTGACGTTCCTTCTCGATGATCTTGGCGACGATCTCGGGCGTGATCGGCTCGATGTAGGTGGCGTCGGCCAATTCCGGGTCGGTCATGATGGTGGCCGGGTTGGAATTGACGAGGACGATGCGATAGCCCTCTTCCTTCAACGTCTTCACCGCTTGCGTGCCCGAATAGTCGAACTCGCAGGCCTGGCCGATCACGATGGGACCGGCGCCGATGATCAGGATGGTGGTGATGTCTGTACGTTTGGGCATCAACTCTCGCCGAAGTGGAATTTGGGCACAAAAAAAGGGCGCGCTTGCCGCGCGTCCCCTTGAGCCGAGAGCGCGGGGTCTCCCCTCGCGCGCGGGTGGGTCTTAGACCAGTTTTCGGGGCGGCGAAACCCCGAAAAACGCCCATCAACCGGCAATTTTGACGGGTTTTGGACGTGCGTGCCAGCCACGGGCGAGATGCACCAGCAGCGAGGCTGCAACGCTCGATCCGCCGATCCAGCCAAGGTCGGTTGGCGAGAGGGTGGCCAGCACCGCGCCACCCAGGGCCCCGCCGATGGCGAAGCCGAGATACATGGCGGAGGCGTTGAGCGAGAGTGCGATCATCGAGGCCTGCGGCTCGATCCGGATGATGCTGGCGATCTGAGCCGGATAGAACGCCCAGCCCGAGATGCCCCAGAGGAAGATTGCGCCCAGCACCGCATAATGCGCCTGTCCCGGCATCAACTTCAGGACCAGCGAATGCAGGATCAGGGCGCTCGCCATGCCGGCGAGCCCGAGGCCTGCGGTCGCGAGCGTCCCGAGCCGGTCGGCCAGGACGCCGCCCAGCATATTCCCGATGGCGGCGGCGCCGCCGAACACCAGCAGCGCGAGGCTGATCTGCGCGGCGTCGAAGCCGAGGCCGTGCAACGGGACCGCGAAATAGGTGAACACGGTGAAGCCGCCGACCGCCCATAAGATCGTGATCAGAAGCGCGATCACGACATTGCTGTGACGCGCCACCGCCAGCCGTTCGCTGAGCGAGGCGGTGTTGCGCGGCAGGCCGCGGGGCAGGCCAAGAAGCAGGCCGGCAAGCGCAACCGCGCCGATCAGGGCCACCATGGCAAAGGTCGCGCGCCAGCCGAGCAGGCTGCCGACGAGATTGCCGAGCGGGACGCCGATCACGGTTGCAACCGTGAGGCCCGAGGTCACCAGCGCCACCGCGCGGCCGCGCCGTTCGGGCGCGGCGACCGCCACCGATACGGCGAGCGCCGTCGGCATGCACAGTCCGGAGCCCAGCGCCATCAGCATGCGGGAGGCCAGCAGCAGGGCGTAGCTGGAAGCCACCGTCGCAACGAGATTTCCGGCGATGAAGGTCGATAGCGCCAGGGCCAGCACGGTGCGGCGGTCGATATTGTTCAGCGTCACCGCCAGGATCGGCGAACCCACCGCATAGGTGAGGGCGTAGGCGGTGACCAATTGGCCGGCGGCCGGGACGGAAATCGAAAGATCGGCGGCGATCGACGGCAAAAGCCCTGCAATGACAAAGCCTTCGGTACCAATCGCGAAGGCCGCGAGAGCCAGCCAGAACACGCTCATTGGACAATATCCCTATGTTCAACGTTTATTGAACTATTGAATGCGATGGTCGAGAAGTCAATTGGTTCAAGAACTATTGAACATCACGGTCAGTTTGCTATGATTCCGAACCATGAGCCGCACACCCCTTCATCCCACCCGCGAGCAGATCGAGCTGCCGATGGTTCTGGATTGCCTGAGCGATCCGATCCGGTTGGCCATCGTCTATCAGCTCGCCCAGCAGGAACGTGTCAGCAGCGAACTCTGCTGTGGCGACTTCAGTGGCCTTTCCGGCAAATCCAACCTCGCCTACCATTTCGCCAAGCTGCGCGAATGCGGCCTGATGCTGACGCGCGTGGCGGGCACCAACCGCTTCATGCGGCTCCGCCGCGAAGATCTGGACGCGCGCTTTCCGGGGCTGCTCGATGCTGTCCTCAGCTCCGCAGCCAAGGATGCCGACCGGCTACAGCTGCTGTCGGAGTGCGAAACGGCCGAAGTGGATTGAATTTGAGAGTTTTCGAGAATTTGCTTTGGGCGGTCCGTCGAAGCGTGCCCGTCTTCGCCCTTCGGGCTTCGCCGAGGCAGCCTTCGCACGATACGGCTTGCCTAGCCGAAGCTGGCGGAGCCAGCGAAGGCTGGAGACCCGGCCTGGATTTGAACCAGGATGAAGAGCGTTGCACCGCCCTCGCGTAGACGCTTCCGCCACCGGGCCGCGACGATCTTTACCTATCGGCGTGTGACAAGCCACCTCGGGCAGTCATTATGCTTAACGGACCAGAGGCGCCCGCGCGATGAAGGTCATGCGCCAGCGATTATGGCCGATATTGGTGTGGGCGCGCTGGACAGCGAAGCCGGCCGCGGTCAGCTTGGCGACGATCTCGTCCTCGCCATAGCGCTGAAGCCCGATGCGCGTGCGCAGATGACGGTAATCTGACAGCGCGGTGCTGATCAGCCCGATCAGCGCGTCCTTCAGGAAGCCGTGACGCAGGCCGAAGCTGAGCAGCGCCATCACATCCCTGAACATGCCGACATTGGGCTGCAAGATATCTCCGAGCACGAGCTTGCCGGACGGGGTCAGCAATCGCCGGATGTTCACAAGCGCGGCATCGAGCTCGTCCGGCGTCATGTATTGCGCGACCGAGTTCATCACCGCGAGGTCGATCGACTGGTCCTGCATTTTGCGGACGTCGTCGAGGGAGCGGACGCGGATCTTGGTGTTCGGGGCAAATCGCGCGATCAGCCGGCCACGCACGCCGGGGGCGGGCTCGGCGAGAATCAGCTTGCCGCAGGCCGCGGCCACCTGGCTCGCCGACAGCGCCTCGCCGCAGGCATAGTCGAGCACGGTCGCCTCGGGCGATGAGATGTAGCCGATGATGTCCCGCGCGATGATCTGGAAGTGCAAGTCGCGATGCAGCTTGCTGACATAGATCGTATGCGTGGAGTCGTAATAATCGATCCAATCGTCCATGGTATTTCGTAGGTCCCGGCCAAACGGTTCCTGTCAAGGAACCGGCGCTGCCCGCCTTGCGTTAGGGGTGCGACGGCGCGCCGTCAATGTCCGCGTCCTAACAGGAAGGTTTCCCGTGAGCAAAGCCCCCACCAAGGTCTCGCCCGATCTCGATACCCCCACCGATCTGTCGCCCGATGGGGTCAAGAAGGTCTCTGAGGCGCTCAACGTACTTCTGGCTGATGCGTTCGCGCTCTATCTGAAGACCAAGAATTTCCACTGGCACATCAGCGGCCGGCATTTCCGCGACTACCATCTGCTGCTCGACGAGCAGTCCGACCAGATCTTCGCCACCACCGACCAGCTCGCCGAACGCGTCCGCAAGATCGGCGGCACCACGCTGAAGTCGATCGGCCAGGTCGCCAAGCTCCAGACAATCAAGGACAACAACGAGGACTACGTCCCGCCGCGCGAGATGCTGCGCGAGCTGATGCAGGACAACAAGCACGTCGCGAGCGCGATGCGTAAGGCGCACGAGGTCTGCGACGACGCCGGCGATGTCGCCAGCGCCAGCATCCTCGAAAACTTCATCGACGAGACCGAGCGCCGGACGTGGTTCCTGTTCGAGGCCACCCGCCAGGAAGGCGGCAACGAGGCGTAGGGAATTGCGGAGGGTGGGCAAAGGCGCGCTTCTTGCGCGCCGTGCCCACCATCTAACCTTGCGACTTGAACTGATTGGTGGGCACGCTCCGCTTTGCCCACCCTACGGCGTCGCGCTTATGGCCGGCTCCACAGCCTCATCAACGCCCCGTTCTTGCCCGTCACCGGATCGGCCGGCGGCAGCGCGACCTCGGGAATCGTCTTCAGTGCCCTGGCATGGTTCTCCGGCGTTGCCCGCGTCACCACCATCTTCGCTCCCGGCGGATAGGCGCCGATGATGCAGAAATCGTCGCTCGCGCTGATGCACTGATGCCCCGTGCCGGCCGGCAGGATCGCGATGTCGCCCGCCTTGATCTCCAGCTCCTGGCCATGATCGCCGCCGAAGCGGACGCGGGCACTTCCGCGCGCGACGCCGAGCACCTCATGCACCGTCGCGTGATAGTGCAGATAGTCGTAGACGCCGTTGCGCCACGTGCCGCCCCAGCTATTCGCTTCGAACAGGTTTTCGATGGTCTCCTCGGGACGCCTGTAATCGAGCTTCACCGCACCCTGATAGACCAGGAAGGGAAGGATGTTGTTCGGCACGAGCCCGTCATCTTTGAACACGATGGCGCGTGGCTCGGCATTGTCGCGGACAACTGACATGGCAGGGCTCCTGCGTGAGCGTAGCAGGAATCAACGAGGGGCGTGAGACGACGTTCCTTGCGTCCAGGCGAACCGCAGCGTCGAGCCCGGAATGACAAGAGCCCGGGTCAAGGCCCGGGCTCGATGTCGTCAAGGCAACTGCAGGAGAGCCAGCGTTACGCGCTCTTCTTCTGTCGCATCAGGTCCGCGAAGCGCTGGAACAGATAGTGCGAGTCGCGCGGGCCCGGCGAGGCCTCGGGGTGGTACTGCACCGAGAACACCGGCTTGCCGTCGAGCTGGATGCCGCAATTGGAGCCGTCGAACAGCGAGATGTGGGTCTGCGTCGCGCCCTTCGGCAGCGTCGCCTCGTCCACTGCAAAACCGTGGTTCATCGAGGTGATCTCGACCTTGCCGGTGGTCTCGTCCTTCACGGGATGATTGGCGCCGTGATGGCCCTGATGCATCTTCTTGGTCTTGGCGCCGACGGCGAGGCCGAGCATCTGGTGGCCGAGGCAGATGCCGAAGGTCGGCGTGCCCGACTTGATCACGTCCCGGATCACCGGCACCGCGTATTTGCCCGTCGCGGCTGGATCGCCGGGGCCGTTGGACAGGAACACGCCGTCCGGCTTCATCGCCAGAATGTCTTCAGATGAGGTCGTCGCCGGCACCACCGTCACCTTGCAGCCGACGCCGGCGAGCAGGCGCAGGATGTTGCGCTTGATGCCGTAGTCGATGGCGACGACGTTGAACTCAGGCTTGTCCTGGCGGCCAAAACCCTTGTCCCACAGCCAGGGCGTCTCGTCCCAGGTGAAGCGCTGGCCCGAGGTGACCATCGGCACGAGGTCCATGCCCTCGAGGCCCGGCCATTCGCGCGCTTCTTCCTTCATGCCATGCAGGTCGAACTCGCCGTTCCTGGCATGCGCGATCACGGCGTTGGGCATGCCCTTGCTGCGGATCAGCGCGGTCAATGCGCGGGTGTCGATGCCGGACAGGCCGATGATGCCGCGGGCCTTGAGCCAGGCGTCGAGATGCTTGGTGGCGCGGTAGTTCGAGGGATCGGTGATCGCGGTGCGCAGGATCACGCCGCGCGCGCCGGGCGTCGCGGCCATGTTCACCGTCTCGATGTCTTCCTCGTTGGTACCGACATTGCCGATATGCGGGAAGGTGAAGGTGATGAGCTGGCCGGCATAGGAGGGATCGGTGAGGATCTCCTCATAGCCGGTCATCGCGGTGTTGAAGCAGACCTCTCCGACGGCATGGCCTTCGGCGCCGAGACCGAAGCCTTCGAGCACCGTGCCATCGGCGAGCACGAGGAGCGCGGTCGGTTTATGGTCCGGCCAGGCGGTATCGTTGTCATGTTGTGTCATGAGCCCGGTTCATAGTCCGGGCCGGCGCCGCCGTCAAAGCGGACGAGCGCCGATTCACATGCGTTTTTGCATATTTGACAGGTCCCCTCAGGCACTTAAGCTTGGCAGAATAATTTCCGCCAATTTCCCGGGCTTGCGAGGCAATAATGGACCAGACCACCCCGCTTCTGCTGGTTCCGGGGTTGGCCTCCTCGGCCCGGATCTACGCCCCGGTGGTGCCGGCACTCTGGCGGTTCGGCCCGGTGATGATTGCCAATCATATCCGCGACGACAGCATGGCGGCGATCGCCCGGCGCGTGCTGAGCGAGGCCCCGCCGCGCTTCGCGCTCGCCGGCCACTCCATGGGCGGCTATATCGCGCTCGAGATCATGCGCCAGGCGCCCGAGCGGGTTTTGAAGCTCGCGCTGATCAACACCCAGGCCCGGCCCGATACACCTGAAGCGACCGCGCGCCGCTGCGCCCTGATGGAACGGGCGAGGCGCGGCGAGCTGAGCGCGGCGCGTGAGGAGATGTTTCCGGAGCTGGTGCATCCCTCGCGACGCGACGATGCCGGCATTCGAAAGCTCGTGCACGAGCAGGGCGAGGACGTCGGGGTCGAAGGCTATCTGCGGCAGCAGACCGCGATCATTGCGCGGGTGGATTCACGGCCGACGCTGGCGACGATCAAATGCCCGACGCTGGTGCTGACAGGCGATCAGGACAACACGATTCCGAACGCGTTCTCCAAGGAGATGGCGGAGGGCATAGCGGGCGCGAGGCTGGTGATCCTGGCCAATTGCGGACATCTGCCGCAGCCGGAGCAGCCCGAGGCGACGACGCGAGCGCTGGTCGAATGGCTGGGAGCCCCGGTTGTCTCGGGGCCGCGAACGGCCTAGATCAGGCGTCGGATATTCGAAGGGATTACGATCATGCTGCGCGACGACATCAACAACGCGGTCAAGGAGGCCATGAAGGCCAAGGACGAGCGCAAGCTGTCCACCCTGCGCATGGTCAATTCGACCATCAAGAACGCCGACATCGAGGCGCGCGGCAACGGCAAGCCGCCGCTGTCGGACGCCGACCTGCTCGGCGTCTTTCAGAAGATGATCAAGCAGCGCCAGGAGTCGGTCGAGCTCTACGACAAGGGCGGCCGTGCCGAGCTCGCTGCCCAGGAGCGCGAGGAGATCGCGGTGATCTCGGCCTATCTGCCGAAGCAGATGTCGGACGACGAAGTGAAGAAGGCGATCGCGGATGCGATCGCGGAGACGGGCGCTGCCGGCATGAAGGACATGGGCAAGGTGATCGCGGTGTTGCGCGCGAAGTACGCCGGCCAGATGGATTTCGGCAAGGCCAGTGGCCTGGTGAAGGCCGCGCTGACGGGCTAGCTTCCTCCCTCTCCCCTTGCGGGAGAGAGTGCCTCGCGAAGCGAGGCGGGTGAGGGGTCTCTCTCCGCGGGCGACCCTCTCGCAGTAGTTTCCGCGGAGAGAAACCCCTCATCCGGCGCTTCGCGCCACCTTCTCCCGCAAGGGGAGAAGGGGCACCTTTGATGGCGCTGCAATCCGGTCTACTCTCTCCCGCAGAAACAATCGGGGGCAACCGATGACCGGCGCCATCAAACCGTTTCGCATCGCCATCAGCGACGACATTCTCACCGACCTCAAATCCCGCCTCGCCCGCACGCGCTGGCCGGAGGCGGAGCTGGTCGAGGACTGGAGCCAGGGCGCGCCGCTGAAATGGATTCAGGAGATCTGCGCCTACTGGGCCAACAGCTATGACTGGCGCGCCCGCGAGGCAAAGCTCAACCGCTTCGACCAGTTCACCACCGAGATCGACGGGCTCGACATCCACTTCCTGCATGCGCGCTCGAAGGAGCCATCGGCGCTGCCGCTGATCATCACCCATGGCTGGCCAGGGTCGATTGTCGAATTCCAGAAGGTGATCGCGCCGCTGGTCGATCCTGCCGCGCATGGCGGTAATCCTGCGGATGCGTTTCACGTGATCTGCCCGTCGCTGCCGGGCTTTGGCTTCTCCGCCAAGCCAAAGACCACCGGTTGGGGCGTCGACCGCATCGCCGCGACCTGGGCGAAGCTGATGGATCGGCTCGGCTACGCGCGTTACGGCGCGCAGGGTGGCGACTGGGGCTCGGCGGTGACGACATCGCTGGGCGCGCAGGACGCCGAGCATTGCGCCGGCATTCACATCACGCTCGCCTTCAACGCGGCACCGAAGGTCGAGGGCGAGCCGACGGCAGAAGAGAAGCGCGCGCTCGCCGGCCTGAAGCATTATGTCGATCTCGATTCCGGGTATTCCAAGCAGCAATCGACGCGGCCGCAGACGCTCGGCTATGGCCTGACGGATTCGCCGAGCGGGCAGGCGGCCTGGATTTTGGAAAAATTCTGGGCCTGGACTGATTGCAACGGCGATCCCGAAAACATTTTTGACAAGGACGAGCTGCTCGACAACGTCATGCTCTATTGGGCGACGGAGACGGCGACCTCCTCCGCACGGCTCTACTGGGAGAGTTTTGGCAAGCGCCGCACCACGCCCAAGGTCAACGTGTCGACCGGCGTCGCTGTGTTCCCCAAGGAGATCATCACGCCGGTCAGGCGCTGGATGGAGCCGAACTTTCCTAACATCACGCACTGGAGCGAGATGGGGAAGGGCGGGCATTTCGCCGCATTCGAGCAGCCGGAGCTGTATGTTGGCGACGTCAGGAAATTCTTCCAGACGGTGCGCCGTTAGGGGATGCCTCCGCATCGTCATGCCCGGGCTTGTCCCGGGCTCCCACGCGCTTAAACTCAGGTCGAAACAAGAACGTGGATGGCCGGGACACGCCCGGCCGTGACGACGCTGCCGGGAAACGACCATGCTGACCGAAGCCGCAACCTACGACGAGCTCTATCGTAACTTCCGCTGGGACGTCCCGGCGCGCTTCAACATGGCGGAAGCGTGCTGCGACCGCCATGCCGACGGCACGGGCCGCCTCGCGCTGCTCTATGTCGACGAGAACGGCGCAACCACGCGCACCTCGTTCGACGAGGTCGCGGAGATGTCGCGCCGTTTCGCCAATGTGCTGAAAGCCGATGGGCTCGTGCGCGGCGACCGCGTCGCGGTGTTCCTGTCGCAGTCGCTGGAGCTGCCGATCGCGCATATGGCCGCGTTCCGCTCCGGGCTGATCTCGATCCCGCTGTTCTCGCTGTTCGGCGAGGACGCGCTGGAATTCCGCCTGTCGAATTCGCAAGCAAGAGCCATCATCACTGATGAGGCGGGCTGGGAGAAGCTCACGAAGGTCCGCGATCGGCTGCCCTATCTGCAGGACATCTATGTCACGAGCGGCGCCGTCCACGCCGGCGCAAAACCGTTCTGGCCGGCGATCGAAACCGCGTCCGAGGACTTTGCGACCGTCGACACCTCCGCCGATGACCCCGCCCTGATCATCTACACGTCAGGCACGACAGGCAATCCGAAGGGCGCGCTGCATGCGCATCGCGTCGTGCTCGGCCACTTGCCGAATGTCGAGATGTGCCACAACTTCTTGCCGCGCCCCGGCGATCTCATGTGGACGCCGGCGGACTGGGCGTGGATCGGCGGCCTCGTCAACGGCCTGTTCGCGTTCTGGTATCACGGCATCCCCCTGGTCGGTCACCGCGCGCGAAAGTTTGAGCCGCAGGCGGCAATGGAGATGATGGCCGACCTCGGTGTCCGCAACGTCTTCCTGCCGCCGACCGCGCTGAAGCTGATGCGGCAGGCCGGCGTGAAGCATCCAGGCGTCAAGCTGCGCAGCATTTTCACCGGCGGTGAATCGCTCGGCGGCGAGCTGCTCGGCTGGGTGCGCGAGACGTTTGGCATCGATGCGCATGAGGTGTTCGGCCAAACCGAGTGCAATCTCGTGATCGGCAGCAACTCCAACCTGTTTCCGATCCGCCCGGGGTCGATGGGCAAGGCGACGCCGGGCTTCGACGTCCGCATCGTCAACGACAAGGGCGAGGAGCTGCCCACGGGGCAGCGCGGCATCATCGGCGTGCGCCAGCCATGCCCGTGTACGATGCTTGAATACTGGCGCAATCCGGACGCGACGGCGAAGAAATATGCCGGCGAATTCCTGCTGACCGGCGATCTCGGTACGCGGGATGAGGACGGCTATTTCTGGTATGTCAGCCGCGAGGATGACGTCATCACCACCGCCGGCTATCGCGTCGGCCCGTCCGAGATCGAGCACACGCTGATGAAGCATCCGTCGGTGGCGATGGCGGCGGTGGTCGGCATCCCCGATCCGATCCGCACCGAATCGATCAAGGCCTGGATCGTGCTGCGTCCCGGCTTCGCGGCAAGCGACACGCTCGCGCGCGAAATCCAGGAGTTCGTGAAGGTGCAACTCGCCGCGCACGAATATCCGCGCTTCGTCGAGTTCGCGGAGACACTGCCGATGACGGCGACGGGCAAGGTGCTGCGGCGCGAGCTGCGGGCGCGGGGTTAGGCTCTTTCAGACAATGGCAAAGACGTCTCAAGCTGCGGGGCTTCACCGCGCCTCACTTCCGAAGCTGCACGATCTCGATGCGGCGCTGGAGCTGATGTATTACGGCTGGCGCGGGATGACGCTGGAGGCCGACGAATATCTTGCGAAGCAGGGCCTGTCGCGCCCACACCATCGCATCCTCTACGTGGTGGCGCGCCGGCCCGATATCGCGATCGGCTCGCTGATCGAGATCCTCGGCATCTCCAAGCAGGCCCTGAATCGGCCGCTCAATCTGCTGCTGGAGCGGAAGCTCCTGACATCGAAGCGGGCGCCCGAGCAGCATCGCTCCAAGCTGTTGCGCCTGACGGAGGCCGGGCGACGTATCGAGCAAAAAGCATCGGACCACGAGCGCAAGGTCCTGCGCGAAGCGTTTGATCGTGCCGGGGCGTCGGGTGCGGCGGCATGGATGGCCGTCATGGGGGCGATCGCCGACAACAACTGACGGTTTCTCAAGTCAATATAGTTGACATGAGGCGCGAGCTTTGCCACTTTCCCGGCAACGAGCCAGGGGAGGGCTCCGCAATGAGCGGACGGAAAATGGATCGCGCAGCCGCCGAGCGCTTTGTCGCGGCATGGTGCGCGAGCTGGTGCCGGGTCGATATCGACGCGGTCGTCGCGCATTTCGCCGACGACGCGCAGATGCGCAGCCCTCTGGCACTATCACTGACCGGTTCTCCGGTCGTCACCGGCGCCGAGAACATCCGCGCTTATTGGCGCGAGGCCTATGGCCACATCGAAAGCGCCGACCTCAAGATCCTGAGCTGGAGCTGGGACGAGGCGATCGCGCGCCTGACGGTGTGGTGGCAGCTCGGCGACACGCGCGCCAGCGAGTTCATGGATTTCGACGATGCGGGCCGTGTGGTGCGCAGCGAAGCCTTCTACGGAAAATGATCATGCACCTTTCGGATTTCGTCCTGCTCCTCAACACGCTCTGGTTCGGCGGCGCGTTCATCCAGTTCAGCGTCGCCCAGGGCAACACGCTGAAGATACTCCTGCCGCGCGAAGAGCGCAGCAATCCGATCGCGCCAACGCTGGCGGCCAGCGTGGCGTTCCTGGGCGGAATGAATCTGCCGATCGGGCTTTTGTCGTTCTATCTTCTGGCCGCCCGTCCGGCTTTCTTCCAGCCGATCGAGGCGCAGCTCGCGCTGTTCCTGTTCTTTGCCGCCTGCCACTTCAGCCAGTTCGCCTATAACCTTCCGGTCCTGATGCGCGGAGGGCGCGTCGGGGTGGCCTACTGGCCCGTGCTGAAAGGTCCGATGCTCAGGATCTTCGTCATCGACGCGGCTCTGTTCGTAGCCAATCTCGGCGTAGCGCTCCGGCTGGCGTTCTCCTCCTGATTTCAGCGCGGCGGCGCCGACAGGGCGGACCGCAGCATCGCGGCAAGATCCTTCCGCCGGAACGGTTTTGTCAGGATGCGGGCGTCGCCGACTCCGTCGGGCGCCTTGACGGGATTTTGGGTGTAGCCCGAGGTGAAGAGCACCTTGAGCCCGGGCCGCAAGCCGGTCGCTTGCCTGGCAAGCTCCGGTCCGAACATGCCGCCGGGCATCACGACGTCGGTGAGCAGCAGGTCGATGTCGCCGGGGTGGCGCAACAATTCGAGAGCCGCGGGACCGTTCGACGCAGCGATGACGCGATAGCCGAGCGTCTTCAGCTCGCTCTCGACATAGGCCCGAACCATGTCGTCGTCCTCGACGACAAGAATGGTCTCGCTTCCGTCGGGGGCGGCGATCCGTTCCGCGGGTGACGGATGCTCGTTCGGTGGTGTCGCGAGGCGGGGAAAGAACAGCCTGACGACGCTGCCTTGTCCCGGTTCGGACTGCATCTGCACGACGCCGCCGGATTGCCGCACGAAGCCGTAGACCATGCTCAGGCCGAGGCCGGTGCCCTTGCCGACCTCCTTGGTGGTGAAGAACGGCTCGAACGCCCGGCTCGCCACCTCGGCAGTCATGCCGCTGCCGGTGTCGGTCACGGCCACCATGACGTAGTCGCCCGGCCGCGGCTCGCCGTTGACGTCCAGGTCGGATTCACCGAGCGAGGTGTTGCGCGCCTCGATCGTCAGCTTGCCGCCGAGCGGCATGACGTCGCGCGCGTTGAGCACGAGATTGAGCAGCGCAGTTGTCAGCTCGCCGGGATCGACGCTGGTCAGCCACACATCCGGTTCGAGCGCGAAGGTGCATTCGATGTGCTCGCCCAGGGGCCGGCGCAACAGCTGCTCCATCTCGTGAATCTTCGCGGCGATGTCGATGTCTCGCGGCCTCAGGGGCTGTTTGCGCGCGAAGGCGAGCAGGCTCCGCGTCAGGTCGGAGCCGCGCTCGGCGGCGGTCGCGATGTCGTTGGCGATCCGGTGCAATTCCTTGTTGCCCGCCAGTCTGTCGGCAAGATGCTCCGAATTGCCGAGAATGACGGTCAAGAGGTTGTTGAAATCGTGCGCCACGCCGCCGGTGAGCTGGCCCATGGCTTCCATCTTCTGGGATTGGCTGAGCTTGTGGCTGAGGTCGGCGATGGCGGCGCGTTGCTGTTCGAGCGACTCGGCGGTGTCGTTGAGCAGGGTCATCAATCCGCCCAGCTCGCCGCCCGGGTGGGGAGGCGGAATTCGCGCGCTGAGATCTCCGAGCCCAAGTTTCTTCGCCATGGTGGCGAGACGTCCGACCTGGCGCCCGACGCTCACGGTCGCAAGGATCCAGACGGCCGCGAGCAGCAGCAGCGAGGCCACCGCGAGTATCGCCACATCCTCGTAGAGCCGGCGATTCGCCGCGGCGACCAGTCCGTCCTTGGACCGTCCGACCATGATGTAGAGGCCGGCATCGCGGGTCGAAGGCGAGCGCGCGGCGACAGCCCAGACCTGCGTCCGGCCGTCGCGATCGGTCACCTCCTGATACGCCTTCCGGTCGGGCATTGCGGCGAAGCGGAGCAGGTCGGATCCCGCGATCGACGTGCCGACCGGCTCGGTCCAGCCTCCGCGGGAGGGGGCGACCAGAACCGTTCCCTTGCTGTCGAGGAGCAGGATCTCCTTCTGGCCGAGCAGCCGCTTGTCGTGAAACTCCGCGAATTTGCGCAGGTTGAAGGAGGCGAGCAGGACCAGCTTCAGGGCGCCCGTCTCCGATCGCACCGGATAGGCGATCTGGAGCACCGATAGTCCGGTCAGCCGGCCGAAGACCGGCTCGAGCGCGATGCCGCGCGACGCCAGGGCCTGCTTGAAATAGGCGCGATCCCGGAGGTCGAGGGTGCGGTTGGTCCGCAGCGAATCGCAGAACAGGCTACCGTCGGGATCGATGGTCAATATCCCGGTGAACTGTGGGTATTCCTCGCGCACTTCCGACAGGAACGCCGAGCACGCGGCCTTGTCGCGCGTGTCGAGGTCGCGTGCACGGGCGAGACCATAGTGAAGCTGGGCGGTGCCCTGGATCTTCTCGTCCAGGTCGCTTGCAATGTCGTCGGCTGTCGCGGTCAGATTGGCCAGGGCTGCGTTGATTTCGCTGCTGCGATTTTGCACGAAACGTAAGCCGACGAGGATGGCCGGCACCAGCATGGCCGCAATGACGAGTATCAGTAGCCGGGTACGCAAGCTCATCGGTCGGGCGGTCCAATTTGGTCGTCGCGCGTGCTGGTTCGAAGATGCAATCTGCGGCACCACCCTCCGCTCAGTCCATAGGCATCGCCCCGAAAAAGCCCCCGCGGGGAAAATTTCGGCCGCGCACGTCACTAATGAGTCCCCCGGAAAGTTCGCCCGCGAGGCTCTGTTGGGCGGGTGTCGGGCCTCCCGGGATACCGTCATCGCGCGATCAACGCGCGCGTGCGCGCAGGTCACGAGGGCGCTAATATCGGGATCGCGCGCGACGGAGATCGTGCCGGTGATGAGGAGAGGGAGCCGCATGTCGATCTCGGGCAAAGTCGATCCGGTGGTGCGTCCCGTGGCGGCGACCGACATCGCCGAGGCGCTGGTCGAGGGTTTGCGCGATTTCCAGGCGCTGCCGCTCTACGGGCTCTGCTTCGGCGCGCTCTACGCAGGTGGCGGCATCGCCATCATGCTCTGTCTCACCGCCTTCGGCATGGTCTATCTCGTCTATCCCCTTGCGGCCGGCTTTGCGCTGATCGGGCGTTCGTGGCGATCGGTCTGTACGAGGTTAGCCGCCGCCGCGAGCGCGGCGAGCCGGTCTCCTTCGGCGCGATCTGGTCGGCGATACGCGCGCGCAGCGAGATCGGCTGGATGGCCTTCGTCACGCTGTTCATGTTCGTGATCTGGATGTACCAGGTGCGGCTGCTCATCGCGCTGCTGCTCGGCCTGCACGCCTCGTTCTCGAGCTTGCAGGAATTCATGACGGTGGTGCTGACGACGAATGAGGGCCTGCTGTTCCTCGTCATCGGCAACGCGGTCGGTGCCGCGCTGTCGCTGATTCTGTTCTCGCTGACGGTGGTGTCGTTTCCGCTGCTGCTCGACCGCGAGGTCGATTTCGTCACCGCCATGGTGACGAGCGTACGCGCGGTGGTGACCAGCCCGCTGCCGATGATCTCGTGGGCCGCGGTGATCGTGATGCTGCTGATCGTCTCGGCGCTGCCGTACTTTCTCGGACTGGTCGTGACGCTGCTCGTGCTCGGACATGCGACATGGCACCTTTACCGGCGGTTGGTGGTGCCGGTGACGTAAGGGGAAGCCGGACGCAACGGAAGCGAGCTATTCGCCCGTTGCCAGGCGGCGAGCGCCGGATGAGGTCAGCTCGAGTTCGCCGAGCCGCCTGATCGCATAACCCAAATTGGCAAGACGTTCGCCGTGCGCGTGCGGAATGTCGTCTTGACCCTTGCCGACCAGGGTCAAGGACGCAAACTCATCGGCGGTGAGCGCAGGGGTGCTGTCTGTCATCAGGCAACCTCGTCGGTCCATACCTTGAAATTGAGCAGGGTATTCGGACCGAAGGTCTGGACGATCGGGACGTCTGCGGCATCGCGCCCCTGCGCGATCAGCACGCGACCGATCCGCGGCGTATTGTTGCGCGGATCGAACATGTGCCAGCTTCCACCGACGAAAGCCTCGAACCAGGCGGCGAAATCTCCAGCAGGCCACGGCTGTGGGGTGCCGATGTCGCTGAGATAGCCGGTGCAGTAACGCGCCGGAATGTTCATACTGCGGCAGAACGCGATGGCGAGATGGGCATAGTCACGGCACACACCCTTGCCTTCGTCGTAGGCTTCCCGGGCCGTCTTGGTCGCGCGTGCGTGCTCATGGCCGAACGTGATGTGGCGATGAACAAAATCGCAGATGGCCTGGACCCGCGCCCAGCCCGGCGGCGTCTGTTCGAACAACTTCCATGCGATATCCGACAGGCGATCGGTCTCGCAGTAGCGACTGCCGAGCAAATAGACGAGCGTGTCGGCCGGCAGCGCTTCGACGGCGTGCTGAAACGCGTTCGGAAACACCGGGTCGGGCAGGCCGCTATCGCGAACGATGCCATCGCCGGCAAGACGAAAGGCGCCGGCCGGCGCAACGATGCGGCTGCACCGAAGAGGTCGCGATAGGGATGGATCGCCACCGAAGGTCGGGTGGTCAGCAGGTCGGGCACGATGATATCGGAGGCGCGCGTGAAGTGCGTGCCCAGCACCATGATCATAGGCGTCGGCTGCGGGAACTCGTACAGCATCTCGAACCCGACGCGGAGCTTCATGCGAACTTCTTTCCCTTGGCCAAGCTCCCAACATGGCTACGAAGCGATCGAACACAAGGCATTCACGGCCTTATTCGATCGAGAGCGGCATTTGGCGCTTCAAAAGCGCGGCGCGGGCGAGAAAACGATAGCTAATTGCGGCGATTGCGCGCACGGTGCGCCAATGTCGGAAAGTGCGGTCGTCTCTGCGCACACGCTGCGTCACGACGATCCGCGCGCGATTTGAAACGACTGATTCTTCGCACCGGCGGAGCCTTCTCATCGCGACGTCGTAACGGCGATCGTCGCGCCTATTGCCACTTCCCGCGGGCGAGCCGGACGCAGCAGGCGTGCCGCGGACGCCTGAAAGATTCCACCGCGGTTCGATACGAGATCGAACGCCAACCGAAAGCACATGATGCAAACTCTCTCCCCACGGCACGTCAAGACAGACGAAGCGCTCCGGCTCGGCGTGGAGTCAGGCTGGTACGCGATCAAGGTCAGCGGGACCTTCGTCTCGGGCCCGCACGACTCGGAAGGGGATTGCCGTCGCAAGATCGACGAGATTCAACCGCCGGTGAAGAAGAAGCGATAACAGCGCCGATTTCGGCCGCTACGGCGTCTTGATCCCCATCGCCTTCAACGCCGCCAGCATCTGCGCTGGCGGTGTCATTTTGATCTGCGGCGCCTTGCCGGTTTCCAGCAAACTCTTCAGTCCCGACAGGATCGCGGGCCAGCCGGTGCGGCCGCCGGAGAGGATGTCGTCGCTGAGCGGGCGGTCGTGGCGTTCGCTCATGGTGAGGCGGACGGCCTCGCCGGCTTGCTCGATCTCGTAAGTGACGAGCGTGGTGCCGAGCTTTGCGACGAGGTCGGGCCAGTTGACGTTCCACGTCACCGTCAGCTTGTTCGGCGGATCGTATTCGAAGACTTCACCCGAGATGTGCTCCGAACCGTCAGGCGCGCGCACGGTGAAACTGCCGCCGAGCCTCCGTTCCATCTCCACCGCAAAGCCGGAAAAGTACTTCCTGCTGAACTCGGCCGAGGTCAGCGCTTCCCAGACCTTCTCCGGCGTGGAGACGATGTAGATGGTGTAGACCGTCAGCGGTTTGAACTGATCGAGGTTCATTTTGCGTCGAATCCCTTGTTGAGCGCTGCGCGTGGAATGCCGAGCAGCTTGCCGGTCTCGAGCAGGCTCTTGAGCTGGGACAGGATCGCCGGCCAGCCGTTGGAGACGGCGCCGAGATATTTGCCACCCTCGATGAAGCCGTCATGCAGCACGGTCAAACGCACGAGCGAGTCGAACGGTTCGATCGTGAAGACGACGCGTGATATCGGCTCGCCGCGCAGCTCTTCGAACTTCTGGTGCTTGAAGCTGTAGGACAGGCGGCGCGGCGGATCGGCCTCCAGAATCTCGCCGGAATCGGTGACCTCGCCGTCGAGCGCGAGCGCGAAGGGTGAGCCGACCTTCCAGTCCGACTGGACCTCGGCGCCGAACCAGTATTGCCTGGTGAACTCGCTCGACGTCAGCGCCTCCCACAGTCTCTCCGGCGTGGTCTCGATATAGCTCACATAGACGAATTGGGGCTTACTCATCGCGCTTCTCCAACTGACGTTTCAACTCGCTGAGCGCGGCGAGCTTGCCGCGCTCGAATTTCCTGATCCAGCGTTCGCCGATCTGATGGATCGGCACCGGATTGAGGTAATGCAGCTTCTCGCGGCCATGTCTGATGGTCGTGACCAGATTGGCCTCTTCGAGAATGACAAGGTGCTTGGTCACGGCCTGGCGCGTCATCGCGAGGCCTTCGCAGAGTTCGTTCAGCGTCTGGCCGTTCCTGGCGTGAAGCCTGTCCAGCAGCGACCGTCGTGACGCATCGGCGAGCGCTTTGAAGACCTCATCCATGGCGGCGATAATAGGCAACCAAATGGTTGCATGTCAAGATGGTGTCTTTGGCGCCCGGAAATGGCTGTGCTAGCCTTGAAGCTCAGCCAACGCAGATTGGTTCCGGGAGAGCTTTGATGTTCCGTTGCATCTCACTCGCTGCAGGTCTTGTCCTTTTCGCCTGCAGCACCACGGCCCAGGCACAACAGAAGCAGACCATCGGCGCGCCGCCGGAAGCGTCCAATATGAAGCTGGTCGGCGCCAACGACCTCCAGGCGCGCATCGCGTACCAGCCGACCATCCATCACCAGGGTGATCGCTGGATCGCCTATATCGGCCATCACGGCGGTACTGACGACGTGCCCGCGCCGGTCAACCCGATGACGGGGCAGGCCGAACCGAACGGAACGTCCATCGTCGACGTCACCGATCCCGCGCGTCCAAAATATCTGCGGCATCTGCCGGGCCAGGAAGGCAAGTACGAATCCGGCGGCGCGCAGATGGTACGGGTTTGCGACGGCAAGTCGCTGCCGAAGGGCGATCCCAATGCGGTCTATATGCTCCGCACCTTCGGCAGCGAGGCGCATGAGATCTGGAACGTCGCCGACCCCGTAAATCCCGTGCTCGTTACCCGCATCGGCGGGCTGAAGGACACCCACAAGAGCTGGTGGGAGTGCGACACCGGCATCGCCTTTCTCGTCTCCGGCGCGCCGGACTGGCGCACGCGGCGCATGACGCAGGTCTACGACCTCAGCGATCCCGCGCATCCGCAGAAAATCCGCGACTTTGGCCTGCCCGGCCAGGAACCCGGCTCGACCGGCGCCGTGCCGACCGAATTGCACGGGCCGATCTCGACCGGGCCCGACGGCAATCGCGTGTTCTTCGGCTACGGCACCAACAAAGGCGGCATTTTGCAGATCGTCGATCGCGACAAGTTGCTGAACGGGCCGAAGGAGGCAACGCCGGACAATCTGCGCTATCCCGAGATTTCGCGCATGCCGATGTCCGCCTTCAACGGCGCACATACGACGTTCCCGATGCTCGACATGCCCGTCACCGAATTCGCCGAGGACAAGGACGGCAAGACCCGCGACATCGTCATGATCGTCGACGAGGCGATCTTGAACGAATGCGGTGAGGCACGGCAGATGGTGTGGTTCGCCGACGTCACCACCGAGACGCGGCCGATGATGATCTCGAGCTACACCGTGCCGGAGGCGGGTGGACAGTTCTGCCAGCGCGGCGGCCGCTTCGGCTCGCACTCCTCGAACGAGAGCATGGCGCCGGTCTATTACAAGAAGATGGCCTTCATCGCCTTCTTCAATGCGGGCGTGCGGGCGCTCGACATCCGCGATCCCTATCATCCGAAGGAGGTCGGCTATTTCATCCCGGCGATCACGCAGGCCACAGACAAGCGCTGCATTCCCGTCGAGGGCGGCGAGCGCTGCAAGGTCGCGATCCAGACCAACAATGTCGAGACCGACGATCGCGGCTACATCTACATCGTCGACCGAGCCAACACCGGCCTGCATATTCTCGAGCTGACCGGACCGGCGCGCGCGGCCGCCGGCCTGCCGAGGAACTGACGATGCGGCGCGGAGCGGCAATTGCAGCTGTGGCCATCGCGCTCGGTGTGTCCGGCGTCGGGGCCTATAGGCTGGCGCCGGCGGCGGAATCGGCGGGCTGGCGCGAAATCGCATGGCCGTTCCCGCGCGACGGCTGGCCCACCGGCCGCGCGTTCCGCTGCGACGGCGCCTGCGCGGGCGCCGAGCTTTACGTGCGCGCCAAGCGTGGCTTCTGCAATTGCGACCGCGGCGTCGCCGACGATGATGAGGTCGATCGCGTTGCCGACGTCGATCTGATCAGCCCGCGTTTTGCCGCCGTCGCACCGGGCGAGGAGATGGGACTTGGCGAGATGCGTGGCCGTGCCAGGCGCTATGATCTCGATATGGCCGACGGCGTCCATCATGCCGCGATCGGCATCGCCGTCTCGCGCCGCTGCGATCTCTTCGTCGCTGCGGCCCAGGGGCTTGGCGAAGCAAGCGCCGTGCAGCGCGCCGTGCTGGCGTTCCTGGAGAGGCCGGAGATGAAGCTATGGGCGACCGCGGCGCTGGACGGACAGTGAGTGTCATGCATTAATGCGCCAAACCGCTCTCAGCGAGTCCTCCCCATGATGTCCATGCAAGCCTATTTCGCCTTCGTCGCCGCCTGCATTGCGCTGGCCTTG
Source organism: Bradyrhizobium barranii subsp. apii (assembly GCF_011516635.5). Lineage (GTDB taxonomy): Bacteria > Pseudomonadota > Alphaproteobacteria > Rhizobiales > Xanthobacteraceae > Bradyrhizobium > Bradyrhizobium barranii. The sequence goes on from NZ_CP096255.1 coordinate 1,957,283, forward strand.
CTGCCGGGGCCGATCGTCACCCTCGTCGTCGCCAACGGTCTGCGTCACGGCACGCGCGCGGCGTTGACCAATGTCGCGGGCGCGCAGGCCGGGCTCGCCATCATCATCGGCATCGTCGCGGTCGGCCTGACCTCGCTGATGGCGACCATGGGTTACTGGTTCGACTGGGTGCGCTTTGCCGGCGCCGCCTATCTGATCTGGCTCGGCATCAAGCTGATCTGGGCGCCGGTCGAAGGCCTCAATGTCGACGAGCCGCCGGCGCCGCCGCGCGGCGGGTTCTTCCTGCAAGGTTTCCTTGTGCTGCTGTCGAACCCGAAAGTGCTGATCTTCTTCGGCGCCTTCATTCCGCAGTTCATGGACATGAACCGCGACCACTTCCCGCAAGTCGCGGTGCTGGGCGCAACCTTCATGGTCACCGCGGCGATGACGGATGCGCTCTACGCTCTCGCCGCGGGGCGTGCCCGAAAATTCTTCTCGGCCCGCCGGACGCGGCTGATGTCGCGCATCTCCGGCGGCTTCATGATCGGCGGCGGTATCTGGCTGGCGCTGACACGGGCAAAATAACCTCCCTCGTACCGGTTCGCGCTTGAACCCTTCGCGGCGGCGATGCGTCCAATCGGGCATTGCCGCTGACGAAGGAATTTGGCCGTGCCCGATCTGCCCTGGTTCGTCTATGCGATGCTGTTCGCACCGCTCGGGCTGTTATTGGTCGCCGCCGTCGTGAAGACCTGGCAGGTGCGCGAGGCGCGAAGCTGGCCGCAGGCATCGGGCAAGGTCGTCCGCTCGGTCGCCGAGGTGCGCGAGGTCAGGGTGTCCGACAGCGACCGCGAGGAAGGCTATCGGCTCGAGAGCCGCAATTTTGCGAACGTGACTTACGAATATCCGGTCGGCAGCCGCAAGCTGAGCTGTAACCGCATCTCGATCGGCGAGGACCTCGGCAATTTCGAGGTCGCCGAGAAGCTCGCAAAATATCCCGCCGGCAGTGTCGTCACCGTCTATTACAATCCGCGCCATCCCGATCAGGCCGTGCTGGAGCGCGACCTGCCCAAGGGATTGTGGGGCTGTCTCGGCATCGGCACGGCGATCGCGTTTGGCATCGTGTTCGGCTCGGCGTTCGGTCTCAACCAGACTTATGCCTACCTTGCGCACCACATCGGGCGGCCCGATCTCGCGGGCCTCGTCGTCGGCTTCGGCGCGTTCGGCCTCGTCATCGCGCTGATGGGGTATGGGGTGCGGCGGCAGGCGTTGAAGGCGGCGCGCTGGCCGGTGGTGCCGGGCACGATCAAGCTGTCGGGGATCGAGCAATATCACGAGGCCAGCGAGCCGGGCGAGCGCCGCGGCACCGAGATGTTCGGCAAGCGCGTGACCTACACCTATCGCTATCAGAATATCAGCTACACCAATGAATGCGCGCGCGTCGCGGCCGGAACGCAGTCCGGGTCCGACGAGATGTTGAAGAAGCTGATGTCGCGCTACAAGCACGGCGCGACCGTCGAGGTGCGCGTCAATCCCGACAATCCGGCCGAGGCAACGCTCGATACAAGCGGCCCCGTCCGCATCGCCTGGCTGCTATGGGGTATCGCTGCGATTTTCGCTGCGCTCGCGGTGTTTGTCGCGACGCGGGGCAGCTAGTCGACCAGTCTCTCCCTGCGCAACTCCAGCTCGATCTCCGCAAAAATCCTCGCCAGCCGCTCCGCCCATTGCTGCTGGCCGGACTGATCCGCGATCAGATCCTGGCGGATCTCGATGCCGGTGTTGACGAGGCCGCGGGCTTCGCCGTGGACGGGGATGGTGTAGTCGCTGAGGTCGCTCACCGCATAGGGCTCGTTGTCGCCGACGACGAGATCGCCTTCAGCGCGCAAATGCTTCAGCAGCAGCTGCGGCAGCACGGTGTTGCGGTTATACAGCGCGGCGATGTGCCAGGGCCGGGCGACGCCGGCATAAACCGGCGTGAAGCTGTGCAGGGACACCAGCACCGTCGGCCGCGTGTCGTGCAGGCGGCGGTCGATCGCTGCATCGATGCGGCGGTGATAGGGCTCGAAGATCTCGCGCCGCCGCGCCGCGCGCTCGCCCTCGGAGATGCCCTCGTTGTGCGGGATCGCGGTCGCCTCGGATATCACGGGGATCGAGCTTGCAACGCCGGGAGAGCGGTTGCAGTCGATCACGAGCCGCGAATAGCGCTGCGCGATCAAATGCGCATCGAGCATTCTTGCCAGCCGCTCGGCGACGCCGGCAATGCCGATGTCCCAGGCGATGTGTCGCGTGAGCTCGCTTTCCGCGACGCCGAGGTCGCCGAGCGCGCGCGGCAAAATCCGTCCGTAATGATCCGAGGTGAGCAGGAAAGGCGATGCCCCATCCGCGTTGACCTCATGCACCGGCGGAATGTCCCCCGCGCCGAGCAGTTGATCGGTCGCGTCGGCCGTGTTCAAGTCCATCCTGATTGCCTATGGAAAAAGCAGTTACCGTCCAAATTGGGCAGCAATCGCTTGCAGGTCGGTCCGCCCAAAATCATCATGATCGCCAGACGATGCCGTTGCCGGCGATTCATCACAAGACCAAATCTTGCTTGCCCCCGGGACTTCGCTGGGACGAGGAAACGTGCGGCTGTCGTTTCGCTCGATTGACGGCTATAGACACCCCATGACCTCCGATCGTCTTTTCGTCTACGGCACCCTGATGCGCGGCTTCGACCATCCGATGGCGCGGCTGCTTGCAGGACATGCGGATTTTTTGGGTGACGCGACGTGTCGCGGCCGGCTCGTTCTGGTGAAGCATTATCCCGGATTGCTGCTGTCGAACGCGGCCTCCGATGTCGTCCATGGTGAGCTTTTTCAATTGCGCGTGCCCGACGAGCTGCTGCGCGAGCTCGACATGTACGAGGCCTGCGGCGAGGGCTTTCCGGAGCCGACCGAATATCTGCGCAAGCTGATTGACGTGACGCTGCCTGATGGCACCACGGAGAAGGCCTGGACTTACGTCTACAATTGGCCCGTCACCGATCTGCCGCGCATCGAGTCCGGGCGCTTTCTCGAGCACTAGGCGCGGATGCGGACTTCACCTCTCCCGCGCAAGCGGAGCGAGGGATCGCACCTTCATCGTGGCCGGCGTTCGATCACTACGCCGACAGCACTTCCTTCACCAGGCGCACGTCGATCTCGTGCTCGACGTAGCTCCACTCCTCGGTCTGCCTCAGCATCGCCACCAGCTCCTCGAACAGCGAGGCATCGGGGGGCGCGAACTCGAACCATGTCAGGAAGTCGAAGGGACCGCCGAGATCGCGGCTGTGATAGAGCTGCCGCGCGATGGCGGGCAGGAAACGAAGAGTGCTGGCGATGTGGTGCGACTTGTCCTCGAAGATCTTGCGGCGCTCTTCCTGCGTCAGCTCCCACCACGCTTCCGATTTGCGGATCGGAATCAGCGCCGCGGAAGTGGCCTCTAACCGGCCGAGCTCGGCCTGCACCGCGGTGAGCTGCTGCCTCTCGGCGCGCTCAGTGTAGCGCGGCGTGCTCGCAACGCCGACCAGCCGCCAGGCATTGCGAGAGGGCACCAGGGGCAATGAAATCGCCTCGCTGTCGGTCACCGACAGCGCCGGCACGAAGGGCAGGGGCTCGCCCACCACGGGTGAAATCGAGGTCACACGCCAGCCCCCGCTGTGGCCGCCGCGAAACATCCTGAACATGGCCTATGGAAGCGCGGAACCGGTCCGGGTTCAAGTCTTTCCGCGGTCATTCCGGGCTCGATACTTCGCATCGCCCCGGAATGACGCCTGTGCATAGGTCGAATAACCCGGATAAGCCGGACAAACCTGACTTTTGGGCAGGCCGCGCCTATATCCGTAACCCTTCGCCCGACTCACGTTGATTCGCGCCAGACCCAGAGCCCATGCGCTTCACGCCCCAGTTCCTCGACGAGCTTCGTGCCCGGCTTTCGGTCTCCGAAGTCGTGGGCAAGCGCGTGAAGCTGAAGAAGGCCGGGCGGGAATGGAAGGGACTGTCGCCGTTCCAGCAGGAGAAGACGCCGTCCTTCTACGTCAACGACCAGAAGGGATTTTACCACGACTTCTCCTCCGGCAAGCACGGCGACATCATCACCTTCGTGATGGAGACCGACGGCCTGCCGTTCGCGGAGGCCGTCGAGCGGCTCGCCAACATGGCGGGGCTGGCGCTGCCGGTGGTGACGCCGGATGCGGCGCGGCACGAGCAGCGGCGCCGCACGCTGCATGACGTCATGGAACTAGCCGCAAAATTCTTCGCCGAGACGCTGGCCTCGCGCGTCGGCGCCAAGGCGCGCGGCTATCTCGCCGATCGCGCGATCTCGCCGGCGACGCAAGTGCAGTTCCGCCTCGGCTATGCGCCGCCGCCACCCGAGCGTTTCGCGCTGAAGGAGCATCTCGGCAAGCTCGGCGTCTCCGTCGAGGACATGATCGAGACCGGGCTCCTCGTTGCCGGCAACGACATTCCCGTGCCCTACGATCGCTTCCGCGACCGCGTGATGTTTCCGATCACGGATCTGCGTGGCCGCGTCATCGCCTTTGGCGGGCGCGCGCTGGAAAAGGACGTTCCGGCAAAATACCTGAACTCGCCGGAGACGCCGCTCTTCCACAAGGGTGACAATCTCTACAATCACCAGACCGCGCGCAAAGCCACCCACGATGGCAGCGCGCTGATCGTGGTCGAAGGCTATGTCGACGTCATCGCCATGGTGACGGCAGGCTTTGCCGGTGCTGTGGCGCCGCTCGGCACCGCGCTGACCGAAAACCAGCTCGCGCTGCTCTGGAAGATGGCGGACGAGCCGATCCTCTGCTTCGACGGCGACAGGGCGGGGCAGAAGGCGGCTTATCGTGCCGCCGACCTTGCCTTGCCATTTCTTGCGCCGGGCAAGAGCCTGCGCTTTGCGCTGCTGCCGGAAGGGCAGGACCCTGACGATCTCGCCCGCTCGGGCGGCCGCGGCGCGATCGAGGATGTCATTGCTGCGGCGAAGCCGCTCGCCGAGATGATCTGGTCGCGCGAGCTCGAAGGCGGCAACTTTGCCACGCCCGAACGCCGTGCTGCGCTCGAAGCGCGCGTCAAGGAGCTGTCCAACGGCATCCGCGACGAGGTGGTGCGGCGCTATTATCGCGACGATTTTGCCGAGCGGCTTCGGCGTACCTTCGCGCCTGATGGCGGCCGCGGCGGCTTTGCCGGCCGGGGCAATTTCCAAGGCAATTCCGGCCGCTCCTTCCAGCCGCGCAACGGGGGACAGGCGAATCGATTCGGGGGGCAGGGATTCGGCAGCCAGGGGCGGCGTGGGGCCCCCGGTCCCGCCTTTATTCCCTCCGGCCCCTACCAGGCGGCGAGCCCCCAGCTGGCGGCCAGCCCGATCATGAAGGGCCAGCGCAGCGCCATATCCCGGCGCGAAGCCCTGATCCTGCAAATCCTGATCAACCACCCGTGGCTGCTGCACGACCACCTTGAGGAGGTCGCCGCCCTGGAGCTGGCCCATCCCGAGGCCCATAAGCTCCGGGCCGGCATCATCGCCGCCTTCGCCAACGACCACCACCACTCGCCGGACCCCGGCGAGCTGGCCGAGAAGATGCGAGCCGACATCGAAAAGGGCGGATTTTCACAGCTTCTTCAAAGGGTTGAGAACGGCATCACGACCGCGGCGGTGTGGGGTGCCCGCGAGGGCGCCGCCCGGGACGACGTTCTCTCCACCTGGCACCAGCTCGTTGCCTTGCATCGGCAATACCATTCACTACTTAGAGAACTGAAGGACGCCGAGCTGGCCTTGGGGGAGGACCCCAGCGAGGCCAATTTGACGTGGCTGCGTGACGTCAAGGCTCGGATAGGAGAAGTCGACGGTACCGAGGCCCTGATCGAGGGTTTTGGCGAGCTGTCGGGCCGGTTCCAGAAGAGCGTGTGATGAAAGAATCATGCGGACGGCCGGGACCGGAACCGCTAAAAGACTCGCCAAATCCAAGGTTTGGCGGCAAAAACAGGGTTAATCGAGGCTTAACGGTCTTGTAGCACTTTGGCCACTAGGCGGCCGCAGGCAGAACAGACGCGTCAGGAATAAATCCGCGCAATCGCTGTTGGCACTACACCTGCATCCGCTGCGACAAAGAGGCTCACGAAGCGTTAGGCAAATCCGGCGAGAGAGAAGGTCGGGGTGGCGAGAGATATCCGCGCCGCCCTTTCCGTGTCGCGATCTGACGAAGCGAGAGCGTCGAACAACAGGTTCAAGTGAATTCAGGCGGGCGGGCCGTTCGGCCTTCTGCATGAAGCGCGTTTAGGAGCAATGGATGGCCACCAAGGCAAAGACGCTGCAGGCGAAGGACAAAGAGAAAGACGACAAGGCAGCGGACGCGCCGGAGAAGGACTCCCAGGACGCGCCGTCGCCGTTGCTCGATCTGTCCGACGCGGCCGTGAAGAAGATGATTAAGCAGGCCAAGAAGCGCGGCTTCGTGACCTTCGATCAGCTCAACGAAGTTTTGCCGTCCGACCAGACCTCCCCCGAGCAGATCGAGGACATCATGTCCATGCTCTCGGACATGGGCATCAACGTCACCGAAGCCGACGATAGCGACGGCGAGGAGGACAAGGACGAGGGCGGCGAGGACGAGACCGACAACGAGCTCGTCGAGGTCACCCAGAAGGCCGTCACCGAGGTCAAGAAGAGCGAGCCGGGCGAGCGCACCGACGACCCCGTGCGCATGTACCTGCGCGAGATGGGCACGGTCGAGCTCCTGTCCCGCGAAGGCGAAATCGCGATTGCGAAGCGCATCGAGGCCGGCCGCGAGGCGATGATCGCAGGCCTCTGCGAAAGCCCGCTGACCTTCCAGGCCATCATCATCTGGCGCGACGAGCTCAACGAAGGCAAAATCTTCCTTCGCGACATCATCGATCTCGAAGCGACCTATGCCGGGCCCGACGCCAAGGGCGGCATGAACACCGCGATGATCGGCGGTCCGACCGGCGAGAATGGTGAAGCGTCCGCCGAACGCGGCGAGGTCGCAGCCGTGAACGGAGCTGCGCCGGCGCATGTCGCGCCGCCCGCCGCGCCGCCATCGCCGACCCCGTTCCGCGCCGCGCCTGCGCCCGGCAATGCCGGCGAAGGCGAGAAGGATCCGGGCGAAGCCGCCGCCGAAGCCGACATGGACGAGGACGACGAGTTCGAGAACCAGATGTCGCTCGCGGCCATCGAGGCCGAGCTCAAGCCGAAGGTCGTCGAGATCTTCGACAAGATCGCCGACAGCTACAAGAAGCTGCGCAAGCTTCAGGAGCAGGACATCCAGAACCAGCTCGAGAGCACCTCGCACGGGCCCTCGCTGTCGCCGCACCAGGAACGCAAATACCGCAAGCTGAAGGACGAGATCATCGTCGAGGTGAAGTCGCTGCGCCTGAACCAGGCGCGTATCGACTCACTGGTCGAGCAGCTCTACGACATCAACAAGCGCCTCGTGTCGCACGAGGGCCGCCTGATGCGCCTTGCCGACAGCCATGGCGTCGCGCGCGAGGACTTCCTGCGCAACTACACCGGCTCGGAGCTCGATCCGCGCTGGCTCAACCGCGTCTCGAAGCTCTCGGCCAAGGGCTGGAAGAACTTCGTCCATATCGAGAAGGACCGCATCAAGGACCTCCGTCACGAGGTGCACCAGCTCGCCGCGCTCACCGGCCTCGAGATCGTCGAGTTCCGCAAGATCGTGCACTCCGTGCAGAAGGGCGAGCGCGAGGCACGACAGGCCAAGAAGGAGATGGTGGAAGCCAACCTCCGTCTCGTGATCTCGATCGCCAAGAAGTACACCAACCGCGGCCTTCAGTTCCTCGACCTGATCCAGGAAGGCAACATCGGCCTGATGAAGGCGGTCGACAAGTTCGAGTATCGCCGCGGCTACAAGTTCTCGACCTACGCCACGTGGTGGATCCGGCAGGCGATCACCCGCTCGATCGCCGACCAGGCGCGCACCATCCGTATCCCCGTGCACATGATCGAGACGATCAACAAGATCGTGCGCACCTCGCGCCAGATGCTCAACGAGATCGGCCGCGAGCCGACCCCGGAAGAGCTCGCCGAGAAGCTCGGCATGCCCTTGGAGAAGGTCCGCAAGGTCCTCAAGATCGCCAAGGAACCGCTCTCGCTCGAAACCCCGGTCGGTGACGAAGAGGATTCACATCTCGGCGATTTCATCGAGGACAAGAACGCGATCCTGCCGATCGACGCCGCGATCCAGTCGAACCTGCGCGAGACCACGACGCGCGTGCTCGCCTCGCTCACCCCGCGTGAAGAGCGGGTGCTGCGCATGCGCTTCGGCATCGGCATGAACACCGACCACACGCTGGAAGAAGTCGGCCAGCAGTTCTCGGTCACCCGCGAACGTATTCGTCAGATCGAAGCCAAGGCGCTGCGCAAGCTGAAGCATCCGTCGCGGTCGCGGAAGCTGCGGTCGTTCCTGGACAACTAATTCGGATCGTCGTGCCCGGGCCAGTCCCGGGCATTCATCCAAACGAAAACGGCGGGCCGAAAGCCCGCCGTTTTCTATTTGTGCCGACGCTTCGCGAGTCGGGCGGAGCCTACTTCTTCTTCGCGCCGACCCGGTCGAGGGTCTTGATTGCCAGCGGCGGGCGGCCGGACTTTTCCGCGATCTCGCGGTCCTGCTCCATGATGAAGCCGCGCGCGGGCTCGTCGCCGTCCAGGCCTCCGAGCAGCTCCGCAGGCACGCGCCGGTTGGAGCGTTGGGAGCCGTCTTCGTAGAAGACGTTGAAAAAGGCGAACTCGCCCTTGGGATTGGTTCCAGGTTTCTTGGCCATGGCGGGCTTGTCGTCGATCAGGGCGCCATAGTCAAATGACTTCGGCGGATTTTCCGGTGGTCCCGCGGACCTGCTGCGGCGGTATCGGCTGCGCGATCGATCGATGAAGTCCGTTTGCGGGATGTTCGGATGGGTCCGGCACTTCGTAAAATCCGATGCGACCCTTCGCTCAATAAACGGCGGGCCGCAAAGCCCGCCGTTTATTTTTGGTCTTCAGCGTCGCCCGGGGCTGGCGGGGCGACAACCTAGAATAGAAGACTATAATCTGCGCCATGCCGTGGCAAGGCAAATCGTTGAGGCTGTGATGTCGCATCGAGCGCGTCAGATATGCGCTGGTCGCGATGTCTGGTTTTGATGCGCATCAAAGCAATTGTTTGGATGGCCAAATCACTTTGTTCATATTTCCTGCTCTCGCAACGCAACGAAGAGGTGCGTGCTTTGTAAAAAAGCGCGTTCGCCTGCACGTCTTCCGTCCGCGTGCACAGGTTGTGTTCCATTGTGCGAACGAGTTCCATGTCCGCGGTTGCACATCTCGCTACGTACACGTGACGTAGTTCCGCTACGACGAGCCACTTCTCCACCGACAACGCCATTCAACAGATACTCGGAGCGCAGGTGGGAACATGAGTGAGGCCGTCACGGCGCCACCAGCTCCACGCGCCGGTTGAGCGCGCGGCCGGCGTCCGTAGCGTTGGAACCGACTGGTGCCAGCAATCCGACGCCGGCGGTGCGCAGCCGCGTCTGCGCGATCCGAAAGCTTTTCACGAGTTCGGCTGCAACCGCTTCGGCGCGGCGCTTCGAGAGATCGAGATTGTATTCGTAAGCGCCCTGGCCGTCGGTGTGGCCGACGATGAAGACGTTGAGCTGCGGCTGACTCGTCAGCAGCTTTGCGATCTGCTCCAGCGTCGGGCGGCTCTCCGGCTTCAGCACCGCCTTGTCGGTATCGAAATAGATGCCGTAGAGCGCGATGTGGCCGGTCTCGCCAAGGCCCTTCGCCATCGCGGCAGCATCGACCATCTTGTTCGCGATCGCGCCGAGCTCGGCGACCGTGACCTGCGCATAAATGTCCTGGTTGTTCTGGCTGACGATGACGCTGGCATAGGTCTCGCGCCCGCCTTCGGTCTTGCGGCCGGAAAAATATCGGTAGTTGAATCCGTCGACCCACATCTGCGGCACCGGCAGCGTGTCGATCGCCTCGGTGAAGGGAATGGCACCGCAGGCGTCGGTGTCGCAGGTGAGCAAGGTCTCGAAGCCGGCTTTCGCAAGCTGCGTCTCGAAATTGCGCGACACTTCCAGGATCGAGGGGCCGGGATTGGTGCGATAGGCGATGCGGAAGATGCGGCCTTCGAGCCGCCGCGCATCGGCCGGCTGGCCGTCCCTGAAGGCGGCCGCCTGCATCCGTGCCGCGTCAAAATCCTTCATCACGTAGCCGGTGATGACGCTGCCGGTGAAGCGGCCGATGCCGGGATAGTCGCGGCTGCCTGCGACATCGCGGGTCTGCGCGGCGGCGGCGGTGGCGGTGAAGGAGTGCAGGGCGAGGACAGCGAGCATCCGGTGCGGAATGGGCATGGTCATCTCGATCGGTTGGGGACGGGGCGAGCGCAATTCATTTGTCGCGCCCAAGATACGATCGGTTCTGGCGAGGATCTGCCGCTTTGACGCGAATCCGGTTCCCGGGCATGATCGCGCGCTTTCCGCGTTCATTCTTCAAAGGATTTTCCCGCATGTCGAGACACGCCCTGGCCACCGCCTTCATCCTCTGTCTGGCCGGCGGATCGGCGCAGGCCGCGCGCTGCGGCGGCGACTTCAACAGCTTCGTCGCCAGCATGAGCTCGGAAGCGCAAGGAGCCGGCGTCTCGGCGAGCGTGACCAGCGCGGCCTTCAGCGGCATCGCCCAGGACGGCGCCGTGCTCGCGTTCGACCGGCGCCAGCGCTACACCTTCAACAAGAGCTTCGAGCAGTATGTCTCGACCCGCGTCGGCCCCGGCCGCATCAATGGCGGCAAGGCACTGTTGCAGCGTCACGCGGCGCTGCTCTCGCGCATCGAGCAGCAGTTCGGCGTGCCCCGCTACATCCTGGTCGCGATCTGGGGGCTGGAGAGCGATTTCGGCAAGGGCGACATCGGCAAGCTGCCGGTGATCCGCACGCTCGCCACGCTCGCGCATGATTGCCGCCGCACCGAGCTGTTCCAGGGTGAGCTGCTCGCCGCGCTCAAGATCGTGCAGCGTGGCGACCTGCCGCTGCGCGACCTCATCGGCGCCTATGCCGGAGAGATCGGCCAGACCCAGTTCCTGCCGTCGTCCTACATCAAATACGGCGTCGATTTCGACGGCGACGGCCACGTCGACCTGCGCCACAGCGTGCCCGACGTGCTCGCCTCGACCGCGAACCTGCTTCACACCAGCGGCTTCAAGATGGGCCAGCCCTACGGCGAAGGCACCGCCAATTTCGAGGCGATGCGGGAGTGGAACAGGGCGGTGATCTACCGCAAGACGATCGGCTATTTTGCGGACCGGCTGGCGGGGCAGTGAGGCGGGCTGGTGTAGAGATGCGGAGCGCTCGCGCCTCATACTAGGTGTCATCGCCCGCGAAGGCGGGCGATCCAGTATTCCAGAGACAGCAGCGATAGAGCTGAGAAGCCGCGGCGTACTGGATTCCCCGCTTTCGCGGGGAATGACAGCGCGACGTGTGGCGAGGTCAGCGCATCCCTGACGCTCACGTCCCTTTCGCCATCTTCTCCAGCTTCCGCTGCAACGGCGCCCAATAGGTGCCGGGGCGGAAGCGCTGCAACAAGTCCATGAAGCGGGCGTCGTTGCCGATCAGGATGCGGGGCTGGTTGTTCTCGATGCCCTTGATGATGCGCAGCGCGGCGTCTTTCGGCGTGGTCTTTGCCGCGTTCTCGAACCGCTCGATCGATTGCGCGCGGCGCGCATTGTCGGTGACGCCGACCCCGGTGCGCGAATTGCGCGCGATGGCGGTGGCGACGCCGCCGGGATGCACCACCGACAGTTTTACGGGGCTGCCCGCGACCGCAAGCTCGTGCCGCACGCTCTCGGAAAAACCGCGCACCGCGAACTTGGCGGCGGCATAGGCCGACTGTCCGGGCGGCGCGATGATGCCGAAGATCGAGGAGAGGTTGACGATGTGCGCCTCTGCCAGCGTCTTCAGGTGCGGCAGGAAGGCGCGCGTGCCGTGCACCACGCCCCAGAAATTGATGTCGAACAGCCACTCCATCTGCGCCTGGTCGATCTCCTCGAACGTGCCCATCAGCGCCACGCCGGCATTGTTGATGACAATGCCGAGCGCGGGATGCGCCGCGATCGCATCACGCGCGAACCCTGCGATGTCGCTGGGCTCGCTGACGTCGACGCGATGCACGCTGACTTTGCGTGCGGCACCGATCTCGGCGGCGAGCGTCTTCAATCCAGCCTCGTCGCGATCGGCGAGGGCGAGATCGCAGCCTCGGTTGCCGAGCTCGATCGCCAGCGCGCGCCCGATGCCGCTCGCCGCTCCCGTGATGGCGGCGGCGCCGCGAATGGCAGTCATGATGTCCCCCCGTCGAGCCGGTCATGTGGAACTATGATTTACATTTTTCATGATGGAACTGAACCACCGGCGAACTGGCTCCTTAACATAGGTTACACAAGCAAGCATTGGAGTGGCCCATGGGACAGGCAGAACCATTTCGCGCAACGGCGCTGATCGTCGAAGATGACGTCATGCAACGGGAGATGCTCAGTCTTCTGCTGGAGGAGAGCGGCTACCAGGTCATCCAGTGCGACAGCGCCGAGGCGGCCCAGCGGGTGCTCGACAAGAGCGCTGGCGCGCTCTGTCTGATGCTGACGGACGTTCAGCTTGCGGGGCGCATGACCGGGGTCGAGCTCGCACACGTCGCCAAGGACCGCAATCCAAAGCTCGACATCGTCGTCACCTCCGGCCGCCCCTTGGCGCAGTCGTTGCCCGACGGCGCGAAATTCTGGGCCAAGCCGTGGGCTCCGCTCGACGTGCTCCGCGAGGCCGAGCTCGCGCAGCTGTCCTGACGGTTGATCCGGGGGCTCGCTTTCTTGCCGTGAGGCGGGGTGATAGGGTCTGCCGATGACCTTGTCCTTCCTGCTCACCTCGCTCATCGTCGTCGCCTCGCCCGGCACCGGCGTGCTCTACACCCTGGCTGCGGCGCTGACCCGCGGCTCGCGCGCGAGCATCGCCGCCGCCTTCGGCTGCACGCTCGGGATCGTGCCGCACATGATAGCTGCGATGCTCGGGCTTGCCGCGGTGCTGCACACCAGTGCGCTTGCCTTTGCCGCGCTGAAATGGGGCGGCGTCGCCTATCTGCTCTACATGTCCTGGCAGGCGCTGCGTGAGACCGGAGCGCTGGCGGTCGATGGCGAGATCAGGGAGCGGTCGAGCCGCCGCGTCATCGTCACCGGCTTCCTGATCAACATCCTCAATCCGAAACTGTCGATCTTCTTCCTGGCCTTTCTGCCGCAGTTCATTGCGGTGGATGAAGCCCACGTGCTGGCGCGGATGCTGGAATTGAGCGGCACCTTCATGGCGATGACCTTTGCGGTGTTCGTCCTCTACGGCCTCTGTGCGGCGTCGGTGCGCGAGCGCGTCATCTCCCGCCCGCGTGTCATGGCCTGGCTGCGCCGCAGCTTTGCCGCCGGCTTTGCCGCGCTTGGTGCCAAGCTGGCGTTTGCGGAGCGGTAGGCTTCGCCTTCATCTCTCCCCGCTTGCGGGGAGACGCCGCAGCTGAGTGCGGCCAATAAAAAAGCGGGCCTTGCGCCCGCCATCCCTAGACTCTCTCGACCTTACCCGACGCCCGGGCGGAGCGAGGCTCCACCCGGGCAAAGAACATGCTGGCTACTTCTTCTTCGCGGCCTTCTTGGCCTTTTTCTTCGTCGCCTTCTTCGCTTTCTTAGCCATAGTATCCTCTCAAGGGTTCATGGTTAAACGCGACACGAGGGATGCTCGGCGGAGGGCCAGCCTCGCAACATCCTCGACCACAAACTCAGCAGATTCGCGGGCGGCTGCCCCGTGCTGTCACATCTGTGTCATTACGTTATCCACAGCTCAGATGCATTTTCGGGTGATTTTTGCCCACGAATCCGCATCGCGATGCGCATCGGCGTGACCGCGCAGGGAGGCCGCGACAAGCCTAACGATCCGATAATCGCGGCGCACTGTTCATGAATCCAAAACCAAGGGCGAGCTTTCGCAGATCGCGGTGAGGTTCCGTTAAGTGCAATCCGCGCATTCTTCTCCGCAAGAACGCGGGGAAGGGTCATGGACGAACGGCTGCCAGAGACGGGGGGTGCGACGCTGCGCGTGCCGCACGCACCATGCTGAACGTACCGACACTCTGGACGGTCTTTGTCGTCAACTTCCTGGCGCTTGGCCTGATCTGGGCCTACGTGACGCGCTCCTATCCGAAATTTGAGGCCGCGCGATTCTGGATGGCATCGTCGTTCATCGGCGCCACCGGCGCGATGACGGCCCTGGTCCGCCTGTTCGTCGCCTCTCCCCTGCCGCTTCTTATCGGCGCTGCCGGTGTCATCGCGGCGAGCTGCCTCGCCGCCATGGGCATTCAGCGTTTCTATGACCGGCCGGTCGCATGGCGCGTCATGACCGCAACGGGGGTGCTAAGCCTCGCCGGCGTCGTGTTCTTCATGGTCGGCTTCGAGCACATGCAGCTGCGCATGCTCAGCTACACGCTCGGCCAGGCCTTGCCGCTGGTGCTGGCGCTGCGTCTGCTCCTTGCGCCGCGGGAGGGCCGCGTCAGCCCGGGCGCGCGGCTGTCCGGCATCGTCATCCTCACCATCATCGGGATCTTTGCGGTTCGCACGCTGGGCAATCTGCTCGGCCACGATTTCTCGGCGCGCGCCGGCGGTCAGGCTCATGGCGTCATGGTGCTGGGCCTCCTGTTCCTGTCGATGACGCTCAATTTCGGCTTTCTGCTGATGGCGATGGATCGCCTGCGCAACGAGGTCGCCGACCTCGCGCTGCTCGACGATCTCACGGGCGTCGCCAACCGGCGCCATTTGTTGCAGCGCCTGTCCGAGGAATGCGCCCGGTCTGAGCGCAGCGGCGAGCCGTTCTCGCTGCTGGTGATCGATCTCGACGGCTTCAAGGTCATCAATGACTCCCATGGTCACGCCGCGGGCGATGCCTGCTTGCGGCACTTCACCCTGATGGCGCAAACGCGGCTGCGGCCGGGCGACATGCTCGCCCGCACCGGCGGCGACGAGTTCTGCGTCGTGCTGCCGTCCTCGTCCCTGCGCGAGGCTGCCGCGATCGCCCGCCGCGTGCTCGAGGTCTGCCGTCAGGACGCCGCGGCCTGTACAACCAGGGACATCCCGATCGCGATCTCGATCGGCGTTGCCGAATGGGACCACGGCATCGGCCAGTTTCCGGACCGCCTCATCGCCCATGCCGACCACGCCCTCTATGACGCCAAGAAAAACGGCAAGAACGACTTTGCCGTCTACGATCCGGCCCCGCCGCTCTCGCCTGAGCGGCCCGGGCTCGGCGAGGCCACGCGCAAATTCGCATAAAGCCTGCTACGATTTGGGTCCGCCTTGGACCCGTATGATGATCCTCCGCCTGCTCGCGGCTTTTCTCGCCGCCCTTGTTCTGCTCACCCCAGCCGCCGCAACGGACGCCGAGCTCGCGAAGATCGCGCGCGTCTCCGGCACGCCTGACATTCCCGGCCTGAAAATGGTCTGGCTCGCACCATGGGGCGATGTCCGCGACGTCCATCCCTGGCGCAACATCATCGTGCACCAGACCGAGGGGCCGACAGGCTCGGCGCGCGGCGGCGCGGCCGAGCAATCGAAGAACCCGACCCGCCGCGGCGTCACCGTGTGGGTCGAGACCGACGGCACGGTCTATTGGGCGGTCGCCGAGAACCTGGTGCCGACCCATGGCGACGGCGCCAACCGTAACGACAACAAGTATATCGACAACCGCTCGACCTACCGCCAGGTCGTGCGCGACAACTCGATCGGCGTCGAGTTCGCCGGCAACTATCCGGATGTCACCGCGGGCCCGACCGAGGCGCAGGTCGCGGCCTGGAAGATCCTCGTGAAGGTGCTGCGCGCGCGCTACGGCATCCCGCTCGACCACGTCTATGCGCACAACTGGATCGACTACAAGGACGCCCGCTATTGCGAAGGCTGCTGGCTCGCGACGCTGGCGCGGATTTGGGGGGAGTGACGGGCAGGCGCGTCCGGCAAACCGAAGGCCGAAACCTCCGGTGCCGGACGGCCATCGAGAGCGATCGCTATCGGCTCTCATCGCCATCCTAAGTCCACCGCGTCTTCCCAGGCTCAGGGGAATGCCTTGGGAAGATCGGCGGAAGGCTTCGTGACGATCTGGTGCGCGTCGCGCCAGATCACTTCGCGCTGGCGCGAGGTTGTAATCGTGCGCACCGGCAGGCCACCCTCCTCGAGCAGCCAAGCGCAGTAGCGCGCGCGGCTGACAGCCTCGCGGGCTTGAGGATCGAACCAGCAAATGCCCCAGATCGAATCGCGCCGCTTGAAGTGACGCGCGATGCGTCCAGGCAGCGGCAGATGCTGCGCGAACCAATTGAACTGGTCCGAGAGCTCATGCCGGATCCAGTCCGGACAGTTGTTTCGTTGGACATACCAGGACGCACGAAAGAAGCCGCTCTCCACGCGACTGTGCGGGTGGATGAGCGGTGTAACGAACCGCAAATACATGACGACACGGCGCGACGCCTTTTTGCGTCGCGCCCCTCGCAGCCAGATGCAATGAATGGAGAACAGCCGCGAAGCGGCGTTCAGCTTATGACCGATTGCCGATCAAAGAGGTCGGCGGTCAGAACGTATCAATCTACTTTTCATGCCGCCTCCCTTGGTTGCGCTGAACAACAAAGGCGCGATATCGCGCCGGGCGGCAGCACATACATCAGCAAGCGTCCTGCGGCAAGCGTGATCGACAAGGACGATTGAGCGGGAAGCATTCATGACGCGCTCCGGAATGACGAGCTAAACCGGCTGCGCCATCCAGCCGAACAGCCGCCGCATCAATCCCGGCCGCCGTGGCAATTCCGGCGGGCCGTCCGACGCCAGCACGCGTTTGAAGAAGTAATCCAGGAACACCATGTCGTTCGGCTCGGTGACGGTGAATTGTTCGTCGCCGAAGAACACGCTGTAATTATAGAAGAACGGGCCCATGAGCGGGATCGTCGCGGTCGAGGCATAGTCCTTGGAGATGACGAACTCTGCGGGATCGAGCCCGTGCTCGCGCATCGCCTGCTCGACCAGCGGCAGCTTGCGCATGAACTGGGCGGAGAAGCCGCCGACGGTGGATTGCAGGATGATCGACACGGTTGGTGTCCGTTCAGTTGAGGCCGCCGGCCCGATCATTCTGGGTCGGTCGACCGGACGCGCGGGTTCAAGGCAAGCCCGGTTCTACGTCGGCCAAGATGAGGAGACTGTGATCGCTGTCTCACTTGGCAAGCCTCTCCGCCAACTGTAGCCACCACCACCGCTGTCATCGCCCGGTTCAACCGGGCGATCCAGTATTCCAGAGGTCTGCGTTGGAGATCTCGCTGTCGGTACTCGCGCCGCGGCGTACGGGATGCCCCGGTCAAGCCGGGGCATGACAGCGAGTGTGGAGGTGTGGCGCGCGTCGCATCGCGCGGAGAAAGCACGGCGGATCACTCAAACAGAGCATCGCCGCAAACAAAAAAGCCGGCGTTGCCGCCGGCTTTCTGTCTCTTGTCGATCCGCCAATATCTACCGCGAGAAAAGCCCGCTTAATGCGCGGCTTCCAGCGCGGCCTGTTCCGCCCGTGCGATCGTGCCCTTGACCGCGGCCTGCACCTTTTCAAAGGCGCGGACTTCGATCTGGCGCACGCGCTCGCGCGACACGCCGAACTCGGCGGCAAGGTCTTCCAGCGTCATCGGCTCATCGGCGAGGCGGCGAGCCTCGAAGATGCGGCGTTCGCGCGGGTTGAGCACGCCCATGGCGCCGTTCAGCGCGTCACGGCGTTCGTCATACTCCTCGTGCTCCGCCAGCATGGCTTCCTGGTTGGGCGTGTTGTCGACCAGCCAGTCCTGCCACTCGCCGGCTTCGCCGTCATCGCGGATCGGTGCGTTGAGCGACGCGTCGCCACCGAGGCGGCGGTTCATGTCGATCACGTCCTGATCGGTGACGCCGAGGCGCTTGGCAATGATCTTCACCTGGTCGGGGCGGAGATCGCCCTCGTCCAGCGCGTTGATCTTGCTCTTCGCCTTGCGCAGGTTGAAGAACAGCTTCTTCTGGTTCGCGGTGGTGCCCATCTTCACGAGCGACCAGGAACGCAGGATGTACTCTTGAATCGACGCCTTGATCCACCACATCGCGTAGGTGGCGAGACGGAACCCCTTTTCGGGTTCGAAACGCTTCACCGCCTGCATGAGGCCGACATTGCCTTCCGAGACGACCTCGGAGATCGGCAGGCCGTAGCCGCGATAGCCCATGGCGATCTTGGCCACGAGGCGGAGATGGCTGGTGACGAGTTGGTGCGCCGCGTCGCGATCGTCATGCTCACGCCAACGCTTGGCGAGCATGTATTCCAGCTGGGGTTCCAGCATCGGGAACTTGCGGATCTCGGCGAGGTAGCGAGAAAGGCCGGATTCTCCATTGAGGACCGGCAAAGCAGCGGTACGGGCCATGATGAAGCCCTCCAAGGTTCAGGCCCCCGATAGCGGCGGGCCAGGCAGACGACCGCTGTGTTAAAGCCGGCCGTAGCTGCGATGTTCCGTTGGTCATTTCCAACGCAAGCGCAATATACCCCAAGGGGGGTCAAAAAGGGAAGGATTGCTGACGTCACGTCCCCGTGTGGCAGCTATAACTTTTTGTAATGTAACGCTTTTCCAAGGTGGCCTGCGTCATAGCGCCGCTTTCAGAGCGCCCTGAAGGAGAAGCAAATCCTTCGGCAGAGGCGCTTCCCAGTGGAGTAATTCTCCGGTTCTCGGGTGCTCCAATACCAGCAAATAGGCATGCAGGGCCTGCCGTCCAAGCGTGGCCAGAGTCGCCTGCGACTCCGGGCCGAGGTGGTTCGCCTTGGTCTTGAAATGCGGGCCATAGACGGCGTCGCCCATCAGGGGATGGCCGATATGGGCAAGGTGGACGCGAATCTGGTGGGTGCGTCCGGTCTCGAGCTCGCAGGCGAGCAGGGAGGCGATCGGCTTGCCGTCACGCCCCGCAAAACTCTCCAGAAGCTCCCAATGCGTCACCGCCTCGCGGCCGCCCTGGCGCACCGCCATCTTCTCGCGCGCATATGGGTGGCGGTCGATCGGCGCATCGACGGTGCCGCGGTGGCGTCCTGGCAGCCCCCAAGCGAAGGCCATGTAGCCGCGGCGCATCGCACCCGTCCGGCCGTGGTCGGCGAATTGCGCGGTGAGCGAGGCATGGGCGAGGTCGTTCTTGGCGACCACCATCAGCCCGGTCGTGTCCTTGTCGAGCCGGTGCACGATGCCGGGCCGGCGTACCCCGCCGATGCCGGAGAGCGAGCCGCCGCAATGGGCGATCAGCGCATTGACCAGCGTGCCGGTCTCGTGGCCGGCCGCGGGGTGCACGACGAGGCCCTTCGGCTTGTTGAGGACGACGATGTCGTCGTCCTCGAACACGATATCGAGGGCGATGTCCTCGCCCTTGGGCTCGGGCGGGGCCGCCTCCGGCACGTCGATTGTGATCGTATCGCCGGATGTGACGTGATAAGCGGGGTCGCGGATCGCGGAGTCCTTGAGGCTCACCGCGCCCGCCAAAATCAGGGCTTTCAGCCTCGATCGCGACAGGTCGGTGAGGTGCGCCGCCAGCACGCGGTCGAGCCGGGCCGAGCCCTCGTCGCCGGCGACGACAACTTCCAACCTTTGCGCAGAGCCTGAGCTATCCATGACGACGTCTGATACCGCTGTTCCCGAACCGAGCCCCGAGCAGGCCGCGCTGTTCGCGCGGGTGCGGCGGATGATGCTGATCGCGGGGTTGACCACAGCGCTGGCAATCTGCGCCGTCCTGATTGCGGTGGGCTACCGCCTTTTCAAGTCGGAGGGAAGGGCGTCCGAAATGGCCGGCGACGTCACCGCCGCCCTGCCCAAGGGCGCCAGGATCGTCTCGACCGGGGTCGCCGGCGATCGCCTCGTCGTCACACTGGACGTGGGCGGCCTCATCGAGATCCGCACCTTCGACGCCCACACCCTGAAGCCGGCCGGAAAGCTGAAATTTGCCAATGAGCCGTAAAAGGCTCGTTCGGGTCCTTGCGGCGGACAAATTTCGAGGTTATTGGCTAGCCCTCACGCTCCCTTCGTCTAGCGGTTAGGACGCGGCCCTCTCAAGGCTGAAACAGGGGTTCGATTCCCCTAGGGAGCGCCAGCAAACTCAGGCACTTAGGTAGCCATCAGCCGCGTTCGTTGAATAATGGTTGAATAAGACGCTGGTGAACAGCGGCGAACACTTGCGGAATTTGCTGCCGACATCAGCAGACTAGCGGCCTCAGCAGACTAGCCTCGTCGCGATGCCTCTCGCTGAGTGTCCGACCGAAAAATAAGTTGAGTGATATCAGCGAGTTCTGATTCCATCGGTGTTGCGAAGCATCAAAGGGATCGAGAATGTGGACTGATATCACCCGGGCACAGTTTGCCCGAGAGGAGCTGCGTTTGCCAAGCGACTTGACGGATGCGGAATGGGGCGTGCTGGAGAGGTTGCTTCCTGTGCGGGCCAAGCGCGGGCGGCGCCCGAAATGGAGCTATCGCGACATCGTCGAGGCAGTACTCTATCTGCTGCGCGGCGGATTGCCGTGGCGCATGCTGCCGCCCACTCTGTTTCCACCAATGACCACGGTGCAGTACTATTTCTACCAATGGCGCGACAGCGGATTGTGGCAATCGATCAACCACGCACTCCTGATGCTGGCGCGCGAGGCGATCGGCCGGGAGGCCTCGCCGACGGCCGGCGTGATCGACAGCCAATCGGTCAAGACCACGGAAAGTGGCGGCCCTCGCGGCTACGACGCGGGAAAGAAGATCAAGGGTCGAAAGCGCCACATCGTCACCGACACCCAAGGGCTCCTGGTCGGAGCGATCGTTCACGCTGCCGACGTCCAGGATCGTGACGGCACGCCAGATGTCCTGTGCAGCGTTCGCTACCGCTTCCCCTGGCTGCGCCATATCTTCGCCGATGGCGGCTATGCCGGCGAAAAGCTCAAGGCGGTGCTGGAAAAGATCGGCCGGTGGACTGTCGAGATCATCAAGCGCTCCGATGCCGCACAGGGCTTCGAGGTGCTTCCGCGCCGCTGGGTGGTCGAACGAACCTTCGCCTGGCTCGGCCGCAACCGCAGATTGGCCAAGGACTTCGAGCGAACCATCGAAAGCGCAACTGCCTGGCTCTTCCTCGCCTCTGTCCAACTCATGACAAGGCGCATCGCAGCGATAAAAACAGCAATGCAATTTTGAGTCAGGCTCTGAGGCTGAAGCATTCGCGAAAAAGTTCCTCGTGACACTTGGGTATCCAGAAATATTCAAACCGCCGCTGACGTGCGCTGTCGTACGCCAGCTCCCTCGGATGTTCGCATTGACCTTGCTCGTCGCACAATCAACGCTCGTCCTGTCGAGCTTTGTGCGAATAGGAGGGCCACGTGAGATACAATCGACGAGAGAAAACTGGCGGAAAACAGTCACAAGTCAGTCTATCCCCTCTGAAAGCCGCAGAACTGAGCACGTTGCCATTCGCTCAGCGGCTCACCTGCACGATTGACGATGCATGCGAAGTGACCGGCCTGGGACGCACGAAGCTTTACGAGTTGATAGGTGCTGGGCGTATCGTCACGATAACGATCGGACGTCGACGACTAATAGTGGTACGCTCACTTCTGGCGCTCCTTGAAACCAACATGTCGAACTAATCGATATGCGACTTAAAGGGAGCGACCCACTTTCAACGCGCTTTTCCTCAGGCACTCATTTTGATGACACGACTCAGCCGGTCGAACTCGTCCGCTCACCACCGCATCATCGCGCTCCTGTCAGAATTCGGCGGCATTGATATATCGGCCGCGTCTGCTGAGAGAGGCACACATCGGACCAGCATATAGAGCCACCTGATGGAGAGTTGCGCCTCAATGCGGCTGTGCTAGTACGCCCCTCTGAAACAAGGAGCTAAAAGTGGCGAAGAAGGCAAAGAAGGCGGCTACGAAGAAGAAACCCGTGCGTCGCGAATACACAAAGGCTGACGTGAAGGAGTTGCGCGCTCATTCGAAAGCGAAGACTCCGGTTGCAAAAATCGCGAAGCTCACAAAGCGCTCCGAAGGCTCACTCCGCCAAAAGGCGCTCAAGCTTGGAATTCGGCTTGGTCACCAGCGCTAGGAGCGGCTTCATGACGCTCTTCAGTCGAGTGTTCTCGACCAGAACGTTGTTGCAAATCATCTGCGTTCTCGTTGCAGTCGTCGCAATGAAGTTGTTGAGCGCTCATTATGATTTCAGCTGGGCAGCCGCAGTTGGCGGTTGACTAAAAGAACGCCCTGGAAGGTTGAGCAGAAGAGAAGCCCAGCTAGTGGTGAGCAATCAAGCGGCGTTCAACGTACGAAGTATTGGCGCCTTCAGAGCCGCAGGGGGAACTGCAAATAAGCGCCGAACTTTGACCTCCAGCGGCTTCCAACATTGACCTCCACACGTAATGAACGTTCCGTAGATGGTTCAACGAATTCGGCGGTGTCGGCCGGGGGGCAAACCGTGCGCCGAACAACATGCTATTGGCCGTCTCTAAGTGTCTGTTCCAAAACATGTTGAGTCGAATGAATCGGTTGTGATTCAAGGTGAGCGGCCTGATTCGATGGGGACGCGCCGCCAATGTGGACTACCGAGAACCGTGCACGCTACGACCGCAGCCGCCTGCGCTATCCGAGCGACTTGACCGACGAGGAGTGGGCGCTGATCGCGCCTCGCATCCCGCCGGCCAAGCGCGGCGGCAACAAGCGTACGGTGGACCTGCGCGAGATTGCCAACGGGCTGATGTACATCCTGAGCACAGGTTGCCAGTGGCGCGCGATCCCCAAGGACCTGCCGCCGCGCTCGACGCTGTATGGCTACTTCGATCTGTGGAGCTGGAACGGCACGCTCGATAAAATTCATCACGCCCTCTATGTCGAATGTCGCGAAAGGGCCGAGCGCGAGGCTTCTCCCACCGCCGCCATCATCGATAGCCAGAGCGTGAAAAGCGCTGAAAAAGGGGGCCTCATGATCTCCATGGCTACGACGCGGGCAAGAAGATCAAGGGCAAGAAGCGGCACATTCTCGTCGACACGCAAGGCCTCTTGATGCACGCCATCGTGCATGCGGCGGACATCCAGGATCGCGACGGCGGCGTGCTCCTGATGGCAACGTTGTTCGGCCTCTATCCCTTTCTTCTGAAGCTCTACGCCGACGGCGGATATCAAGGGCCACATTTCCAGAAGGGGCTGCGTAGCGCTCTGAAGCGCGTGAACCTCGAAATCGTCAAACGCTCCGATCAGGCTCACCGTTTCGTCGTCTTGCCCAAACGCTGGATCGTCGAGCGTACCTTTGCCTGGCTCGGGCGATGCCGAAGACTGTCCAAAGATTGGGAATGCTTCAATCACAGGGCGCTCGCCTTTCTCAAGCTGGCCTCCATCCGACTCATGCTGCGAAAGCTATGCAATCCAAGGTAATCTTTCCGGACAGACTCTAAGCCTGAACCGGCCTGAAAACGCACATCAGAGCACGCTCGATGAGGCTTTGGTCGTGCCTGAAATCCACGCCCCACGAAATCGCCCTTGCGATAGCCTCGTTTGATTGAGCCGGAGGCCCATATTTCTTCAGGCCCAGGAACGCCGTCAGGGCAGCTCGGTAGAGAGGTGCGGTGAAATTGTAGAGCGTCTGGCCCGAGGATTGGACGACAAGACGGTCCAAGGCAACGGGATTTCCGTGCAGGAAATCGTTGCGGGCTCGGAGCAGCTCGCCATAAATCCAGCAGGGCAGGGAGTTGGGCGCCGTCTTATTCTTCCCGGCATAGGCATCGTATGACCGCTTCGTGAGGTCTTGGTCTCGCCACTCCAGATCGTGAAGGAGCCGGTAGATATTGCGGTAGCCAACCTCTCCGTTTTGTCCCGGATGCGCCAGGGTCTCGAAGGCGCTAATCCAAAGCCCAACAGATCTACCCAGAGCGTAGTGGGTCATGTCCGGCCCTGATGGGAGCTGTGATGCGGCGTAGGCCATATTCAGCGACCTGAACAAGGCTATCGAGCGCCATGCGTTCTGATGGGTCTTAAACCTGCGGTCCCATGATCCTAACAGCGCGGGGAGCAGCGTGTTGTCGGCATCGCCGAGGCTGAGCTGGGCGTGAGGTACGTTGGCGTCCTGATGGCCGTGAAAATTCTTAGCGACGTTTGAATCCCTGAACGCTGGGGAGCTGCCTACTATTCCGGCGTAGTTGGTGCTCGTAATCCACGGGTGGAAGTCGAACCAGGACGAAAACTGGAAGGGGCGGGTATGGGGATAGACCAACCGCAGTGCCCGGGCCTTGCACACGCACGAGAGGGCAACCGCATCCCGAAACCCCGACGCCTGCTCGATGCCAATCAAGTCGGGTTCGCCTTCGCGGACGAAAAGTACTGCGGGTGCAACCTGATGGCCAAATTCATCGTGAAAACGTCTGATGAATGTATCGAACTCGGTGTGAGCGCGGCGAATCTCGATCGCACGGACATCATTGCAGGAGACTAGCGCGTAGTGGCTGCTCTCAAACGGTTCAGTGACTGAGATGTTCGGCAGAATGTAGCCGGGAGCCCAATTGCTCATGGTAACCTACTGGTCGCAATCCGGTAGCTTGATATCGAGAAAGAAATTCGCTGCCTCGCGGCGGTCCAACTTCTGCAATCCGCCCTGGGCGTCGATGAATTGCCAGTACAGCGTGCCTCGGACCAAATCGATGCGGGCGTATCCCGGCATTTCGGCGACCATACCACGCTTCTTTGGCACCTCGTGCTTTGCAAGATTCATGCGAAGTGCTTCGATGAAGCTGAACCAGCCGTCCATCTTCTCGTAGTAGGCTTTCACGGCGTCGATAAACGCTGGGTCAGTGATTCGAGAGACATGTTCGGAGTAGAACGACGCTCCTGAGAAGATATGATTCTCCTTGGCATTCGCGTCAGCGATGGTCTTTTCCAGAAATGCCTTCTGCTTGCGGGGGAGGGTTTTGGCGTATTGGTCGGCGAGTTGAAGAAGCTGGGTCGCGCGTTGCCGCCAAGTCCGCAGGAATTCGTTCAGCGAGAAAAGCCACATCTGGCTGACGCCGTTGAGCGCCATCATGACACCGGCGTAGGGCTCCTCAGCAAAGATTATTCGTGCGGTATGCAGTTCGAGGGGCCGGATAATGCCTATCTCAACCGCGGCAATATGCTGGGCCTGCATCCCAAGCCAGGTGTCATCGCACAGGGGAATCTTCATAAACCACGCGAGGATATTGAAGTCCTTCGGAACGTCGGTCTCTGAGTGTCTGTTCCAAAACATGTTGAGTCGAATGAATCGGTTGTGATTCAAGGTGAGCGGCCTGATTCGATGGGGACGCGCCGCCAATGTGGACTACCGAGAACCGTGCACGCTACGACCGCAGCCGCCTGCGCTATCCGAGCGACTTGACCGACGAGGAGTGGGCGCTGATCGCGCCTCGCATCCCGCCGGCCAAGCGCGGCGGCAACAAGCGTACGGTGGACCTGCGCGAGATTGCCAACGGGCTGATGTACATCCTGAGCACAGGTTGCCAGTGGCGCGCGATCCCCAAGGACCTGCCGCCGCGCTCGACGCTGTATGGCTACTTCGATCTGTGGAGCTGGAACGGCACGCTCGATAAAATTCATCACGCCCTCTATGTCGAATGTCGCGAAAGGGCCGAGCGCGAGGCTTCTCCCACCGCCGCCATCATCGATAGCCAGAGCGTGAAAAGCGCTGAAAAAGGGGGCCTCATGATCTCCATGGCTACGACGCGGGCAAGAAGATCAAGGGCAAGAAGCGGCACATTCTCGTCGACACGCAAGGCCTCTTGATGCACGCCATCGTGCATGCGGCGGACATCCAGGATCGCGACGGCGGCGTGCTCCTGATGGCAACGTTGTTCGGCCTCTATCCCTTTCTTCTGAAGCTCTACGCCGACGGCGGATATCAAGGGCCACATTTCCAGAAGGGGCTGCGTAGCGCTCTGAAGCGCGTGAACCTCGAAATCGTCAAACGCTCCGATCAGGCTCACCGTTTCGTCGTCTTGCCCAAACGCTGGATCGTCGAGCGTACCTTTGCCTGGCTCGGGCGATGCCGAAGACTGTCCAAAGATTGGGAATGCTTCAATCACAGGGCGCTCGCCTTTCTCAAGCTGGCCTCCATCCGACTCATGCTGCGAAAGCTATGCAATCCAAGGTAATCTTTCCGGACAGACTCTGAAAACTCGTCGTCGATCATAGGCGTCCCAGTGATTGAGAGGCTTGTCGATATCACCTTTTCCGGGTGTTCTACAGAGGCTGTCTACCTGCTGAGCGACGAAATGAGCGAACTCGAGGTTGATCTGGCGATCGGGTAGTTCCCCAAAAAAGCTACGAGCGGCTTTGGTAGCATGACGCGCCCTTGCCGCCGGCCGATATCCTCCGCGGACCTAGGTTGAGCCACAGCGACCTGTCGCTGATGAAACTACCGGGTCTTCTTGAGCAACTGATCGAGACTTTCGAGTCCTTTCTTCTTGAGTACAGTGCCTAGCTTCGTATCGGCACGATAGCCCTTCGCGACCTTGTCGCCATACTCATCGCGCAAAGTCCCGACGAGCGTATCGGAGCGCTTCTTACGGATCTCGCCGTTCTGGTCGCGCATGCGACCATCGAGTCCGCGCGGGTAATGCTTCGTCATTTAAGGGTCCTTTCGAGTTGAGGCTGCAGCAATACTCAAACCCAACGTACTTTGCCCTTCTGAAGCCAGAAGTGAGCTTCGCAGTCTCTCTTCAACCAGACTGACGGGTGAAGACTGGCAAGCCCATCCGGCGTCTCTGTCAACGTCCAGCAAGGCTGGGCGTCCGGCAACAAGTTCATCTCCAACACTTTGCCGCACCCGCAGGGGCACAGCATCGCGGCCGTCCAGGCATAGCCATCCTCACCGGCCACGTAGAGCCGTTCGGTGCGAAGCTTATCGGGAATGTCGACGACGCGCACCGTTCGGAACGTTGGCGTTCGAAAGCCCAGCCGCGTCAGAAGACACAGCCAGAGCTCAACAATCTGATGCCAAAGCGTCATAGGCTGAGCTCCGGCAATCCAAGCAGCGGCCCGGCGTCGCCGCGGCCCACGAGCTTCGCCATGACCGGACAAGGCGCGCCTTCGGCCACACTCTCAATCTCATTCTCGGCGAGATTGATGCGCGTGATCGCGTAGGCGGCGTTCGGCTGGTTACGTGTTCGGTAGAGACGGGCGAGTAGCTCGTTCGCCGCCATGGCGGCCACCGTCATATTAATGCTGATGACCGCAGGCATCTCTTCGTCGGCGCCCCTGATATACTTTTCGCGGACGCGCTCGGCATAGAGCGCCGGGTTCTGCCGCCTCAGAGCATCGGCTGCAACCTGCTCGACCGTGTAGGCTTCGCGCGATAAGAGGCTCGAGCCGCCGGGCTTCAGATAATGGACCACGACCTCGATGGCGTCGATCGTACCATCCGACAGGGCGTGGATGCGCACGCCCATATCGATATAGGGGATCATGTAAGCCGCGCAGATGCGGCTCATGACATCGCGGCCTTCGGCGCTGTCGACACCACCCACCAAAACATCCGCCTCCGCGATCGCCAAGACCGACTTACGTGAGACGAGATCTTCCGGGATCGGTACCGTCTCGGTGCCGAGGCCCATCGCCCGCACAGCGCGGCTGGCGATTTCGACCTTTCGCGTCTCGTGCGCCGCATCCCGCGCGGTCGCGTTGACGACCCTGTTAAGATTCTTGCGCTCGGCCTTTTGCGGGTCGACCGAAATGATCTTGCCGAAGCCAAGCCGCCCGAGGGCCTCGTTGAGGATGCTGCCGGTACCCGAGGCGCCGGCGAGTGCTGCCGTCAGCCGCGCCATTTCGGCCGTCATCTGACGGCCGAAGGCCGATGTCGCGCGGCCGACCATGTCGCTCGTCGTTCGCGGGGGATCGTCGAAGTAGATCTCGATATCGTCGCCGATGACGGAAATGCGCTCCAGCGGCTCGAAGGTCCCATACGCGTCAACGCTGCGGCCAAACAATGCGCCGGTCGGCATCATCACCACACTGGCATGCACGGCAACGCCATCCACCAGTGCGTGGATACCAGGAAACAGGCGGCGATCGCTCACGTCATCCGCCGGCGAGAAGCGGTCATACTCCCCGGGGTGGCTGTGTACCTTAACGATGCTGAGATGCTTGGCCGCGGCATGATCGACTAGGTCATCCATCCATTCAACCGGCCAGCTGATGAAATCCGCGCGGCGGTCGCAGACCGCGTAGGGGACCGGGTGAACCTCGCGCGCGAGGAGGCGATGGCGCGAGGTCCCATCATGCTGGCCACAGAGGATCAGGGCCGCGGCCTCTTTCCCGTCGCCGGGAAAGAGGTGCGCCTTGAGGTGATCCCGCTGTTGGCCGGTGAGCGTCAGAGTGATCAGTCTGCTCATTGGCCGAGCTCCCGGCTCAGCCAGCCCTGCATGTAAGCGAAGTGCGTTTCGAGATTGTCGACACCCGGCTTCCAAGCGGCGCCACCTATGCGGTGGCGCGACCAGCGCTGCCATTGATGGCCGTCAAACGTCTCGATCACATCGGCATTGGCGATCGGACGGCCCGTCTGTAGTCGCAACGACGGGCTGAAATAGGCCATGTCGAGCTGCGCGGTCGGGTAGCCCGGTGCGATCTCGATGGCGACGTTGGCCAGCCGGACGTTGAAGCCATCCGGCACCGGCCAAGCCGCGCAGAGCCGGGGAGCGGGAGGTCTCGCCTTTCACCCGCATGACACCTACGGCTTTGCGATTGCCAATGTGCTGACCGCCGTAGATCGCGGAGTGAGGGTCTTCGATGCGGCCGCGGCGGGGCTTGGCGGTTGTCCCTTTGCTCCGGGTGCGACTGGCAATGTCGCGTCCGAAGATATTGTCTTCGCGCTCGAGCGTGCGGGCCTGCGTACCGGGATAGACCCGTCACGCCTGCTCCCGGCGGCCGACCGGATCGCTGGGCTCGGATCAGATATTTCGCGCGGTCATATGAGATGCGCCCCCCGCGCGCGGTTGTTACAGGACTGGCCTATGTCGTCGAATAATTGACGAATTAGTCGAGTCGTGGTAGGTTCGAGGCAATGGCCTTGGCCAAGGGAGGACATTCATGGCGGCAGTTTCTGAAAAGCTGAACCTCAATGGTGTGGACCACACCGCGCGGCCGACATGGAAGCTACGGGAGACCGTGCGCTTCTACCGCGACATCATGGGGCTGCCGCTGGTTCATGCCGTCACCGCCAAAGGCTGGGGGCGCGCCGACGAGGAACATGCGGACTTCCTGCATTTCTTCTTCGATAGCGGCAACGAGAGCCTGATCGCCTTCTTCTACTACATCGGTACCGAACAGCCCGCAGAGCTGAAGGTGCCCCGCGGTTACATGGCGATGGCCAACCACACCGCCTGGCGCGTCAGCGGCGAGAAAGAGCTTCTCGCGTGGCAGCAGCGTCTTCAGGGCGCCGGCGTCAAGGCCAGTCAGTTCATCACCCACGAGATCATCGAATCGATCTATTTCCGCGATCCGAACGGCTATCCGCTGGAAATCACCCGAGCGCTCCGCGACGTTGAGGAGATCGACGCCGTCGATGCGGAGCTGACCATCGAGGCGGCGATGAGCCTCGAGGGCAAGGACGGCTGGACCAGCATCGAGCAGTTCTGGCGCACCAAGGGCGCGCTGGTCCGCGAGCGGCAGGAGGCCGCGCTTGCCCATTCGGGAGCCGCGCAGTGAGCGGCTTCTACGTTCTCGACGTGCCCGATTTCCGTCCTCTGGTCGACGCAGCTCGGCGTGACCCTCTATGCGTCGTTCGTGACGTCGTGGCTGGCTACAACCTCATCGAGTTT
The DNA here is from genome assembly GCF_011516635.5 of Bradyrhizobium barranii subsp. apii. Classification (GTDB taxonomy): domain Bacteria; phylum Pseudomonadota; class Alphaproteobacteria; order Rhizobiales; family Xanthobacteraceae; genus Bradyrhizobium; species Bradyrhizobium barranii. The sequence continues at coordinate 1,987,158 of NZ_CP096255.1, forward strand.
CACGAAGAGATCGAGATCGACCGTATGGCAACGGGCCTCGGCGAGGCTGTGTGGTTCGGTTGCCTGACGGGTGGACTCGACGGCCGGATCACGCTCTTCACGTCGCAAAAGCTGCGCTTGGCACCGACCAATCTGCCCGTCCTGCCCGACGTGAGCTCCTGAAGCGTCGCCAAGGGGACATCTCAATGAACACCAAAGAAGTAGCCACCAAGGTCGAGAACCGCGTCACTGCCGGGTTGCGCGGGGCCTCGTGGGATCCGGCGCTGTTGCCGGCCGGGCTACAAAGCCGTGTTGTGCAACTGGCCACCGGCGACGGCGCGCAGGTGGTGGGTTGTCTGCATTCGCTGGGAGGGGAGAGCACCGCCCTTGTCATCATGCATCCCCGCGAATTGCTGTTGACCCATTACATGGTGCCGCATGCGGTCGCCGCCGGTTATGCTTGCTGGGTGCAGGGCGCGCGCAGCGTCGGCAACGATATCCGGCTGGAGCACGAGGTCGCGCTTCACGATGTTGCCGCCGGCATCGCCTTTCTTCGCGAGGCAGGATTTCGCCGCATCGTGCTGCTGGGCAATTCGGGAGGCGCGGCGCTGTTCGCTTTCTACATCGCCCAGTCGGAAGCGGGGTCGGGTGACCGGATCGCGCGCACGCCGGGCGGCCGGCCAACGAAGCTGGACACAGTCGAACTGGCGCGGGTGGACGGGCTGATCTGCCTCGCGCCCCATCCGGGCCAAGGCAAGCTGCTGCAGAACATGATCGATCCCTCGGTCATCGACGAAAGCGATCCATTCTCGACCGATCCAGCGCTCGATCCGTTCTCCGCTACCAATGGTTTCGAATTGCCGCCGCGAGGAGCGTCCTATGCGACGGATTTTGTCGAGCGCTATCGCGCGGCGCAGGAGAGACGAGTGGCTCGAATCGACGCGCGTGCGCGCACCTTGATTGCGGAGCGAATGGCCGAGCGCAAACGCATCAATGGCGGCGAGACCGGCGATCCACGTCGTGCCGCCTACAGCGGCGTGTTCCAGGTCTGGCGCACCAATGCAGACTTGCGCTGCTACGACCTCTCGCTCGCCCCCTCCGACCGGCGCTGGGGTACGGTCTGGGGCGCCGATCCCTATGCATCGAACCTCGGCAGCGTTGGCTTCGCGCGGGTCTGTACGCCGGAAAGCTGGCTGTCCACATGGTCGGGACTGTCATCCAACGCCTCGTTTGACCGCTGCGGCGCCGCCATCAGCCAGCCGGTACTCATGATCGGCTATTCCGGCGACAATACGGTCTTTCCAGGGGATCTCGAGGCGATCTTCGCCACCATCGCCAGCACCGACAAGCAGAGCCATTCCGTGCGCGGCAACCACCATGGTCAGCCGCTGGAGCGCGATGAACGCCCTGGGCAGGAGATCGCGGCCGGCATCATACTCGACTGGCTGGGTGAAAAAATTCGCTGATCGGCAGGCTAGCGATCCGCGGGTGCATGTGGGGAGGAAAATATGCGAAGCCAGGTAAAGAACCCACTGCCGGGAGTCGTATACAACGATCCTGAGCGGTTGCGCCGCTATGTCGAGGCAGGAGTGCTTCCGGTCAAGTCCCTGGCGGATGCGTTCCGCGAGTCGTTCCAACGACACGCAGCGCGGGTGGCGCTCCATACGCCTCAAGGCAAAGTAACCTATGCTGAACTCGACGCGATCAGCGACAGGTTCGCCGCCGCCCTCCTGCGGTTGGGAATGCGCCCGCAGGAACGTGCGCTGTTCCAGACCAACAACTGTCCCGAGCTTCTGTTCGCGTTCATCGGCTGTCTCAAGGCGGGCGTCATCCCGGTCTGCACCCTTGCCGCCCATCGCGAGCACGAAATCGGTTATCTCGGATGCCATTCGGATGCGCGCATCCATATCGTTCAGGGGGACGATCCCAAGGCAGACCTGTCGGCGTTCGCCTTGAAGATGAAGCCTCGTATTTTCACAATGCGACACGTCATAGTCCTGAGGGGCAAAGGCACAGCGGATTGCCTGGCCTTCGACGATTTGATCGCCGCCGAGGATCCGGCGGAAGCGCGCCTTGCCGTCGAAGCAATCGAGCACGACCCCTTCCAGGTCGGCGTGTTCCAGCTTTCGGGGGGCACGACAGGCGTCCCCAAGATCATTCCGCGCATGTCGAACGATTATCTGCTGAACATGCAGCTGACCGCCGAAACCCTGGGCTATACGGCGGACGACGTCATGTTCATGCCGATGCCCATGATCCACAACGCCTGCATGGTCTGTTTCTGGGGCCCGACGCTGCTGACCGGTGCAGCATTCGCGATTCCCGCCGATATGACGCCAGAGGCTTGGGGCGCCACGTTCCGTAGCGCGCGCCCGACATGGTTGGGCCTGATCCGGCCGTTGCTGCCTCGCTTGGAGTCCATGCTCGATCAGAAGCTGGCAACCATCGAGAGTGTGAGAGCAATCTGGTCGCCCGATGCAGCGCGCCTCTTCCGCGAGAAGTTTGGTATTCCGAGTCATGGCATGTTCGGCATGACCGAGGGCGTGAACATGTATACGCGACGCGACGATCCCGTCGAGGCGCAGGACTGGACCGTCGGGCGCCCATTGTCGCCGTTCGACGAAATACGTCTGGTACGTCCAAGCGATGGTCAAGAGGTGGGTTATGATGAGCCTGGTGAGCTCCTATGCCGCGGGCCGTACACCTTGGCCGGCTACTACAATGCGCCCGACCGCAATGCGCAATGCTTTGACGAGCAGGGGTTTTACAGCTCCGGTGATCTCCTGGTCAAACGCATCATCGGCGGGGAGACTTACTACGCCTTTTCCGGTCGCAACAAAGATCTGGTCAATCGAGGCCATGAGAAGGTCAACGCAGAAGAACTGGAGAACGCGGTGGCGAGCCATCCAGCGGTTTCGGAATGCGCCGTGGTCGGGATGCCGGACCCCGTTCTGGGTGAACGCATTTGCGCGTATATCGTGGTACGCAATGCACAGTGCGCTCCGAGTGTCAGTGAACTTGCCCGCTATTTGGAAGGCTTCGGCTTGGCTAAGTTCAAATGGCCCGAACGTGTCGAAATTGTCGATGCACTGCCCGTGACACGGGTCGGCAAGCTCGACAAGGCCACCTTGCGCTCCGACATCGCGGCAAAGGTGGCGGCGGACAACCGCGCGTAGCGCGACCGGGCCCACGCGCAGCGCACGATGAAACGGCAGCTGTTCCAGGCCTTCCGCGATCGAGGACCAGGCAGGGGATTCAGGCGCTTCTCCGGAGTCGAAGCCAGCATTCCGGGATCGCCATGCACGCCACGACGGGGTTTCATTCATGAGCGACATTGTTATCCTTTCAGGCGCCCGAACCGCTATTGGCAGCTTCGGTGGAGCCCTCTCGGCGTTTGCGCCACATCAATTGGGAGTAGTCGTCGCGCGCGCGGCCATCGAGAGAGCCAACGTTGCCCCTGCGCAGATTGGAACGACCGTCTTCGGCCATGTGATCAACACCGAACCGAAGGATATGTATCTTTCGCGCCTCGCTTCGTTCGGAGCAGGGGTGCCTGAGGGCACGCCCGCGATGAACGTAAACCGCCTGTGCGGATCGGGGGTGCAGGCCATCGTATCTGCTGCGCAGTCGCTGGCCCTGGGTGAGGCCGACTTCGCACTGGCCGGAGGGGCCGAATGCATGTCGCGGGCGCCATTTGCCGTCCAGACGGCTCGTTTCGGGCAAAGAATGGGCGACACCGCGATGGTCGACATGCTGGTCGGCGTGCTGACATGTCCGTTCGACACCGGCCATATGGGCATCACGGCAGAAAATGTGGCTGCAAAATATGGGGTGAGTCGCGCGGAACAGGATGCCTTCGCGCTGGAAAGCCAGAGGCGCGCAGCCCGTGCGCTGGCAGAGGGACGATTCAGGGAACAAATTGTCCCGGTCGAGGTGGGGACACGGAGAGGGCCCCTACAGTTCGCCATTGACGAATATCCCAAGGATACTTCGATCGAGGCGCTGACCGCTCTGAAGCCCGCGTTTCGCAAGGACGGAAGTGTGACCGCGGGCAATGCCTCGGGCATTAATGACGGTGCGGCGGCCGTGGTTCTGGCGCGAGCGGATGCAGCCGACCGGGCCGGCCTGAAGCCGTTGGCGCGCGTTCTAGGCTACGCCGTCGCAGGCGTGCCTCCGGAGGTCATGGGCATCGGCCCAGTGCCCGCTGTCGAACAGCTCATGCGTAGGACTGGCCTTTCCGCGGGCGACTTCGACGTAATCGAATCGAACGAAGCCTTCGCCGCGCAAGCCATCGCGGTGACACGGGGGCTGGGACTGGATCCCGAGGGGGTCAACCCGAACGGTGGAGCCATCGCACTGGGTCACCCGGTCGGTGCGACGGGCACGATTCTGGTGATTAACCCGTCTTATTCGTCAGAGGGCGCCTGAGAGGCTGGCGAGCGTGGTGTAAAGCGCTGATGCGGCGTAGGATTCGGTTGCAAAGCCAACCCCATCACCTTCAGCCGCGAACACCACGCCCGCCATGACCGACGATACGATTCTGCCCTTCTCGTTTCCAGCCGTTCACGCCAAGAAAGTCACAGCTGCCTTCGATGGCGGTCGGCTGACCTCGAACGGGGGCGTGATGCTTCTGGCGATGGCCGAGCGGCGTCTCGGCTTGGCCGACAATTTGGCCCGGGTGTTCCCGGATCGGCGCGATCCGACGCGGGTCGTGCACAGCCTGGTCGATATGTTCCGCGCGCGCATGTTCGCGATCTGCTGCGGCTACGAGGACGCCGACGACCTCGATCATCTGCGGTCCGATCCCGCATTCAAGCTGGCCTGCGGACGGCTGCCGGACACGGGTCGCGATCTGTGTTCCCAACCGACGCTGTCGCGTCTGGAGAATGCTCCGCGCCTGCGCGACGTGATCCGACTGACCTACACTTTGGTCGACGCATGGATGGATAGCTACCCGCGCGAGCCGGCATCCGTCACGCTCGACATCGATGATACCTGCGATGTCGTCCACGGCCATCAGCAGCTCTCGCTGTTCAACGCTCATTATGACGAACGCTGCTTCCTGCCGATCCACGTCTACGACACGGAGAAGAGCCGGCCCGTGGCGGTCGTGCTGCGGCCCGGCAAGACGCCGGGCGGCGTCGAGGTGCGTGCCCATCTGCGCCGCCTGGTACGGCATATCCGGACGCGGTGGCACAACACGCGAATTACGTTCCGTGGCGACGGGCACTATGCCCGGCCGGAGGCAATGGCGTGGTGCGAGACCAACGGCATCGACTACATCTTCGGTCTGTCCGGCACCAAGCCGCTCGCCAGAAAAGTCGACGCGGTCGCCGACGACATCCGCACGCGACGCGCCATCGAGAACCTGCCGGTTCTGCGCGGCTATACCGAGACGCGCCACAAGGCAAAGTCCTGGGATCGCGAACGACGCACCGTCGCCCGTATTGAGGCGACGATGCTCGGCCTCGACATCCGCTTCGTCGTCACCAGCCTCGATGTCGGCTCGGCCGAGTGGATCTACGACAGCCTGTATTGCGCGCGCGGCCAAGCCGAGAATCTGATCAAGCTGCATAAGACGCAGCTCGCCTCCGATCGCACCAGTTGCCGTTCGGCGCTCGCCAATCAAGTCCGCCTCGTTCTCCATACCGCCGCTTATTGGCTGATGCTGACCGTGCGCGACGCCATTCCCAAAGTCCGGGAATTGGCCACTGCCGAGTTCGCGACGCTGCGTCTTCGGCTCTTGAAAATCGCCGCCCGGGTTGTCGAGACCAAGAGCCGCATTCGCCTTGCGTTCGCCGCGGCATGTCCCGAAGCCGACCTGATCCGCAGCTTGCCCGGCGCGCTGCTGCCGCTCGGTCCTTGACCGGTGGGGCGTCCGCCCGCGTTCACCCAACCCATCCCTCAAGCGCGTTGCAAAGTACCGGTCGTCAGGCGGTGAAAAGCCGAAGGCAATCCTGTGCGCCTCGTCAGCGGAGGTGTGCGGATGCACCAGTCGGACCAAAATACCGCGCTCTCACGAATAGGGCGGGTTAAGACCATGAACGAACTGGCGCGCGCTGGCGGCCGGCGGGGACTGATCACGATGTGCATCGGCGGCGGTCAGGGTATTGCGCTGGCAATCGAACAGCTTTGATGGAGTTCGGGCCGACCGAATCGGCTCCTCGGCACGGAACGGCTCAGCATGCAGTCGGGTTCGACGTCCTGGCAAGAAGCATTGAAGGCAACTGGATCGATATGAAGCGACCCCACAAAGGCGAGGCTGGCGCCGCGATCGGGCTTTTCACGGAAAAGCGCCAGGAGATCATTGACGGTGCGCGGCGCGTCTTCCTTGACATGGGCTTCGATGGCGCGAGCATAAACGAAATCGCGCGCGCCAGCGCTGTATCGAAAGGGACTATCTATAGCTATTTCACCAGCAAGGAGGAACTCTTTGCGGCCCTGGTAGAAGCCGATCGTACCAAGGCGGCCGAGTGCTTGTTCGACTACGACTCCGAGGAGCCGGATGTCGAGCGAACATTAAGGCGTATTGGCGAAACGTTTATGCTCATGATGGTTCAGCCCGATCATATCCGCCTTACTCGCCTTGTCATCGGTGCTGCGGAGAAATTCCCGGTTATCGGCCGCACGTTCTTCGACGCTGGCCCACGCGAGGGCAGCGACAGACTAGCTGATCTCCTTGCGCAACTTACCCAACAGGGCTATCTCGCAATAGACGATTGCGAGATAGCAGCGTTTCAATTCTTCAATCTTTGCCAAGGAAACATTGTGAGGAAACTGATGTTTGGCGTCGAACAATTGCAAATGTCGGCGGCAGTGGAGAGTACCGTCAGATTTGCCGTAGGAGCATTCCTCCGCGCGTATGGCACTGGAAGCCCCCGTCGCACTTGAATTGTTCAGCTTACGGTCGCGATACGTCAAATTTATAGCTCAGTATCTCCGAACGACTATATTTTGCGTGATCTAGATGCGCTAATGGGTCCTGCGGGCGGTGTGAATCCTGACGGGCGGATCCCCTCAGAGTAGTTGCCAGGAATGCGCAGCCCCCGTGCCGGTTGGGCTGTTCAAGGAGTGACGGGACATGGTCAAGGCTGGGCCAAGAAAGGAGCTCATGGAGCGTGAGCTCCTGGATCACGCGGCAGAGCTTTTTGCGCGTAACGGTTTCAGCGGAACGTCTCTGCAGGAGATCGCCGATACCGCAAATGTGGGGCGCACGTCGCTCTATCATTATTTCAGTTCGAAAGAGGCGTTTCTAACCGCGCTGGTCGAAGATGTGACCATGACCGCATGGACGTTGCTCAGCGAGATACGGCAACGCAGCGACCTGAGCCCACGCCGCCAGCTCGAGGCGGCGGCGCGAATGCTGGTTATGCGTGTACTGTCAAAGCCGGCGCGATTTCGCGTTTTGGAGCGCGACGAGGCAAGCCTTCCGGAAGAGCTTGCCGAGCTTCACCGTAAAGGCAAACGTGACTCGCTGGCGGAGCTCGCTGCCATCATCGACGCCGGCGTGGTCGCCGGTGAATTCCGCCCCGTCGACTCGCAAATTGCCGCGCTGACGATCTTCGGCATGTGTAACTGGCCCGCGTGGTGGTTTAATCCCAAGGGGCAACGTAACGCTAGCTCCGTGGCCGATGCCGTCAGCACAATGGCGGTGGGATCGATTTTGCGCGACGATGTGGCGGGGCCGTCCACCCCGGCCGAAGTAATCCGAGGGATACGCGATGACCTTGCAACTCTCGCCCGTATGGTCGGATTACGAGAAACCTGAGTAAAAGACGAACGACCCGGCCGGTTGCCATAAGCTCTCTCTCTTCGGCAAGCGGCCGCGAGGCGAGGCCAGAACCGGCAATCCTCCGCGCCCATGAGTAGTTGATCGCGCCTGAGCGCTTCGAGGCGTGAGTAGCGGGATCAGCTTGAAGAGCGTTGTGGCGAAACGAGCTTTCCTTTACGAAAAGCACATCGCGTCATCTGTGCTGACGTTTGGGAGATTCGACGTGATCAAACGAAAGGCGAAGGCGACCTTGGCCCCCACCGGCAAGGACGGCACCGGCCGCCGGCCGGGACGGCCTCAGGCGGCGGAGGCTGGTGATATCGGCCGGGCAGTGATCCTGAGAGCAGCTCTAAGAATGACCAAGACGGTGCCTCTTCAGGATCTATCGATCGTATCGGTGGCACGAACAATGAAGGTCACCCCAGCGCTCATTCACTACTATATCGGTGGGAGGGATTCGCTCACATCAGGAACGATGAATCTCTTCTACGAAGAACTAATAAGGAAATGGCCCCAAGAGACGGACACCTGGCAGGCTGGACTCCTTGCCGCCGCCAAGGCGATGTATGACCATTTTCTTTTATATAGCGGGGTGGCCGCCTATTGCGCTTCCAACGGCCAGTTTCGCGTGTTCCAACTATTGAAGGAGGGCGAGCACGACTATGGAGTCGAAATGCTCGAGCGCTTCATTGGCCGAGTGAAGGTTGCGGGCCTATCCGGCGAGCGTACAGGTATCTATGCTCATCTTTTTGGGGATTTCATCATTAATACGGCCTACGGCGGATCGCTGAATATGTTTCCATCCTCGCACCGCAAATTCATCCAGGGAAAGCAGAAGTCGCTGGATCCGAGGGAGTTTCCAAACATTGCATATGTGCGGAGTTCCCCAGTCCAGATCGACGCTGCGACTGCGTTCGAGGAAACCTGTCATCTCTTTTTGCTCAGCATTTCCGCGGAACTGAGCGGCCAGAAGCCGAAGTTCATGCTCCCTCAGATCGATCGCGAAGTTCAAGGGCGAGGAGCGCGCCGGTCTTCGAACTAGAGCCCGTCAAGCGGGGGCTCATTCATCCATCGCGAAGAGGCTTTCCTGATCGTGCAAAAAGGATGGAGCCGCGGGTGTCGGACGGAAATTCACAACGGCGATGACGATGTAGCAGGACATCGACATCATAGTTTGCTGGCGTTGCGGCTTGGTCGCCGTGCGAACCCTTTCCGCGAGGGGCGGGCCAATTCTGAGCGGCCCGAGACATAGGTGACATTTCGTACCGGACACATGGGTTACACTTTTCGCTTTTTTGCAAGCGGGAGGTGTGGATGCCGTGGAAAGCGAGTTCGGTGATGGAAGAACGCCTTCGCTTTGTCGCTCTCCTGCTCGACGGGGAGGCGATGACGAATTCGGTGTATCCCGCAAGACCGGCTACAAGATTTTCGATCGCTACAGGGAGCATGGGCTGGCGGCGCTCTGATTGTCCGGCTCAAGGCCGAGAAGCCACACTGGGGCGCGCGCAAGATCCGGGAACTACTGGTAAGACGGCTCGACGGTGATATCCGGGTTCCGGCCAAAAGCACCATCCATGCGGTGCTCGATCGCCATGGCCTGGTCAAGCGCGGCCGCGGGCCGCGCCACCGCGCGCGCGGCACGCCGATAATTACGTATTTGACCTGATAAATGTCATAATAATACTGAAATTCGTTCACTCCGACAGGCTGCTAGTGGACGTAATTCTGTATCAGTCGCTTGGCCACCAGCTCGCCTGAAGTTACCGCCGCGTTCACCGAAGACAGCGAGAAATAATCGCCGGCAAGTTGCACGCGACGCTTCATATCCAGGCCGTCGATGAACTTTGCCATCTTCTTGTAGCCGCCGGGGTGGGAGATCGTCGCGCCGAACTCGCAGCGCTGTACGTGATAGCCCTCGACCAACTTCGTGATGCCGGGCATGACGCGCTCGCCCTTGGCCATTGCGATCCTGAAAACTTCCTCATCAGACAGCGCCCAGTTCTTGCGTACCCATTCATCATGGAGATAGATGCTAAGTGAGCCCTTGCCTGCCGGCGCGCGATCGCTGCCCTTGTTGTGGTCGACAAGGATGCCGCACAGATCCTTGTCGGCGCTGTCGGGCACCATGATCAATACGGCGCGTTCGCTGGTGCGCTCTTTCAACTGCACATGGACGTCGGAGAGCATCGAGTAGTGCAGAGTGGAAAGATAGTTTTGCGAAGCCGGCGAAAGACCGCGGTCGATCTTCGGTACCACGTTGGCTGGGGTGGCGATGACACAGATATCCACCGTGTCGGTCGATTCGGCGCCATTGGCATCGCGCATTTTCACTTCCACCTTGTCGCCGGTTTCGTCGACTGAGAGCACTTCGGTGTTCAACGAAACATTCAACTGCACGCAGACGAGGTCGACGATACGTCCCATGCCGCCGCGGACGCAAAAGGCGCCGCCGGCGAACTTGGACTTGGCCGACCAGAACAGATCGACAATCGATGCCCGTTCCGCCGACGTGACGTAGAGGACCTTCTGCATCGGGTTGATCAGGTAATCGAGCAGTTCCTGGTTCAGGACGCGGCGCGTGTAGCCGGCGAGCGATTCATTCTCGGTATCGAAGGGCGCGGAGCGGCCGAGATTCTCGAAGTTGAGGTAGTTCCACATCCGCATCATGGGCCAGGCTGCCGCCAGCATCCTGAACTTCGACGCAAGGCTGAAGAGTTTGGTTTTCATTATCGAGCTGGCCATGTTGGTGGCTTCGAGGTAGTGCAGTGTGCCGTCACGCCAGATCGCGGTTGGCGCATGCATCGGCTCCAGCATGTCGCCGAGGTCGGCATCATCCATCATGCTGAACACGGCCTTGCTGGTCCCCGGCATCAGGCCGGCGCCGATATCCATGATGAAGCCGTTCTGGTGTAGCGAGCGGGTGCGCCCGCCGACCTGCGCATCGCGCTCGATCAGGCGTACATCGCAACCTGCCTGCTTGAGGCGAAACGCCGCCGAAGTGCCGGCAGGGCCGGCGCCGATAACAATAGCTCTTTTTTTCATCACTTCTCTCTTAGTAAGTATCCCCCGGCAGAGCCGGGGGCTTTATGATGTGAGCCGCTCAAAGCGGCTGGGTCTGGCCGCTAACGCGGCCGAGCAAATCCCGCGCGATATGGATGGCGCTCTTGCCCTTCACATAGCCCACAACCTGCGACACCGCATATTTCCGGTATCGAGTTCATATTTTTCCGGATCACGCCCCAGGGATATGCGGCCGTATCGTGTGCGCTTCAGGCGAGATACGTGAGTGTTCCGGGGCTCGACAACATCTGAACATCAAGAAAGATCTGCTTGGAGCGGATCTTGAGCTGACTATCCTCGCGTACAAGACGGAAATAGACAACGCCGGGTATCACGTTCGTCCCCTCTTGGTCCGCTCGGATCCTTGTGATCAGCATGTTGACCCTGAAGGTAATCTCGCCCGAGATTTCTTTGACATCCCTCAGATGAGCGTAGAAATGCCTGATCTTGGAGCGTATCGGCGATTCCGAATGAGCATCCGGCTTTCCAATTCGCAGAACACGGTGCTCGAGCCGGAAACGGTTATCGCTGATCAGAAATAAGGACTGGTCATACCTCAGACCCGGTTTTTGATCCATGTTGAGTGGACCTACCTCGTAAGCGATTTCGCCATCTGCCCAAAGGGCAAGCCAGTCCGCTAAAGCCCATTCGTCTGCGAGATCCGCCTCCTTCAGCAGAAAATCCTGAACTTCTTCCTTCAAAGCCGATGTGCCCATTTCCAGGGGATGTCCCGATCGCTGTTGAACTACGTCGGGTCGACGTTGCCGGAATGAATATTACGCAGCCCTCGTGACGTGGGCAACGGACTTGATTGTCATGCGATCGTGGTGAGCTTGAAGGGCCGCACGCAGAACCGACAATTGCTTATGCGCCTTCAATCGTCGGAAGCCCTTGTTGGCCTCGATCATACCGGCCGCGACCCATCGCAAGGCCATACCGGCATCCCGCCAGCGTTTAACGTTGCGCGTGACGCGGCGAATGGTGCCCATCATGTTCTCGGCGATATTGGTACAGGCGAGCGATCGGCGAAGCTCCTTCGGCAACTTCAACCGGACGACAGTCAGGATTTCGTCGAGGCCTTCGAGGATACTGGCCGCAACGCCGGGCCATTGCTGGTCGAGTCGACGCGCGAGATTGCGGATCAATTTTTCAGCCTTGTCGGCGTCATCGAGCTCCCAGGCCTGGCGCAGCACCCGGCGGGTGGCCGCATGATGCTCTTTCGGCAGGCGTTCCATGATGTTGCGCGCCTTGTGGATCTGGCAGCGCTGGATCGCAGCGGCCGAACCGAAGGTGCGGCGGATCGCCTTCGACAACGCCTTCGCGCCGTCGGCGATGAACAGTCTTGGCACCGTCGGGTCGAGCCCGCGCGAGACCAGGTTGTCCAGCAGGGCCTGAACCGTTGCTGCATTCTCGGTCGCCCCTTCCACCAGCGCCAGCGGATGCTTGTTGCCTTCGCCGTCAACCCCGATCGCGGCCACCAGCACGAGATCGTCGTCGAGATGCAGCCCGTCGATTTGGACCACCAGAAGGTCGAGCGCGGACAGATCGGCAGCCATGAAGTCGGCCAGCCGCGCCGCCGACAGAGCCACGAACCTCCGCGAGGCCGCCGACTTCGAAATCCCCGATCCGGGCGGTGCCGGCACGTCACCCTCGGGCAGCCGGACGGCGCGGCCGAACCGGCGCGTCGACACATTGATCAGCATCAGGTTCATCGCCCAGCGACCGAGCCAGTCCTCCTGCGCCGCCGTTTCCCAGCTCGGGATCGTGACCTCGCGGCCGTCCATGCCCCGGACCCGCGGGCGATCGACCTCGATCTTGCCGCCGTGGAAACCGATCCGCCCCCGCGTTCGGCCCCAACGGTGCGCCCGCCGCGCCGCATCACGACCGTGGCGCGGCCCGCAGGCCGCTGTCACATCCGCCTCCATCATCGTGCCGAGCGCCTCGATTCCTGCCGCAAGGCAGAACCGATCGAAGCTCGCTCGCACTTCCGCAAATGATTTCTCCACAGCCCCGGTCGCCGGCCAACCAGCCGGTGTGATATCTCTCGTCATGGCGTTGCTCTCCTTTGTGGAATCAGCACCCCGAGCCTACCGGCTCAAGGTGGGCAACGCCGACCTCTTCAGAAATTCAACAGAACCCGGGACATCCCCCCATTTCCACCCTCCGAGCCCTTATGATTTCTTCGCGATCTTAGTCAGCGGACATCATCTTGTCCCACTGCAGCCAGTAGGCGCGCATGTGCAATTCGTCATCGTAAACTGCAGTCGTGTTCAGGGTGTCCTCGTCCGGGTCCATCGCCTTGGAGAAATCGTTCCAGCCACCGCAAGTGTGTTCGTAGGCGCGCTGGGCCCACTCGAGCATCGTGACGTCGTCCGGTGTGGCAAATCCGCCTGGGCCGAGGAAGGACAGGATGTTCTCCATCCGGATTTGACGCAGTTTCGGGCTTTCGTCCTTGGGAGCCAAGCTCCACGCGCGTACGCGCAACTTGTTGTGCGAAAGCGGAAGAATCGCCCGGACCAGAATCGTTTGCTGGTCATTGATGATCGAGATTGGAAATATCCACGTATTGCTGTTGAAGTCGCACACATCGGCGCCATCCTGCTCGCCCAACCGTGACACGACTTCCCTGCGCTTCTCTTCGATTTCGCGTTTTGCTTCGTCGCCCCAATGAGGCAGCCACTGCGCGACGGGTCGCCCAGACATCACAGGAGTCATGAATGAGGCATGACCATTGCCTAGCGTCGTAACGCTGCCACCAATTTGCGGATTGATCCCCTTGAGCAGATCAGCCATGTATGCAAAATACGTGGCGTGGGTCGACATCAGGTGATAGCCGTCGAGGCTGTTCTCGACGAGCAGCTTGTAATTTGCGCTGATCTCGTATTCGTGAACTCCAGCTACCAGCTCGAATCCAGCCGCGCTCTGCTTCGAGATGCGGTCAAGGCGCTGGCCCGCGGCGCCCAAAAACTCATCCAAAGGCATGGCGTCGTCGTCAAAATTGACGAAATAAAATCCTGCGCGCTGTGCGACATTTTTCACCGCGGTCAATCTGACGCCGCCGGGCTTCAAATAATGATCCGGTTAGCGCGCGTCTGCCTGCTTCGATCCAAGCGACGCCACTTGGCCTGAATTGCGGTACACCCAGCCGTGATAAGGACATACGAACGTACGGGCGTTCCCTGAGGGTTTCTTGCAGACGGCTGGTCCCCGATGCAAGCAAGTGTTGTAGAAGACGTTGACGCGACCGTCGTTGTCCCGGTTGAAGATCAGATCTTTGTCGATCACCGTCCGGGTGACGAAGTCACCTTTGTTTGCAACCTCCGACTCGTGACCGATTACGAGCCAGGACTTGTAGAGCACCTTGCGCTTTTCCTCCTCGAACACCTCAGCGGAGCTGTAGGCCTCGCGGCTTACTCGGAAAATCCGATTTTCGGGGTCGAATTCGACAAAACGGGATTTGTACATACCGATCTTGCCGCCAGACGTCCCCTCAAAGATCCGATTGGATGCAACACTGCCCGACGTTTGCATTGGCGTCTCCTTCCCCTGGTCGTTGCCTGCCCGCTTCCGAAGCCTATGCCGCCCCTTCCAAGGGGGCGGCAGCTTCGCGTGCTTTTCTCGTGGCTACTGAGCCCTCTTACATTCGTTCAACATGACTATCAACTTAAAAATTGACAGGGGTATTAATATGGTGGCATGTTGGAATCGTTACGGATGAGGAAACATGATCCGTGGGGCCGCTCGAACAAGCGGCAAATGAGAGCAAATGCGGCCGTGGTCGCGGGGTGCGCATCTCATCCGCGGCCAATGCCCGTAACGTAAAAAAAGTGGGAGGCAGGAAATCATGGACCAGGCCGGTTTCATCGGTGTTGGTGCCATGGGCCGCGCAATCGCCGAGCGATTGGTCCGACGGGGCGTCAAGGTTCTCGCTCACGACGTCAATCCAGATGCGCTCGGAAATTTCGTGACGTGCGGCGGCTTGGCAGCGGTTTCGAACAAGCAGGTCGCCGATGAATGCGAGATCGTCTTTGCCTGCCTTCCGTACGCTGAAGTGTGCAAGCAGGTTGCGCTCGGGCCTGGCGGCGTCGCGGATGGAAGGCGAGCTAAGGTTTATGTTGAAACATCGACCGTTGGGACCGCGGTGGCTCGGGAACTGGCCGAGGGCTTGAACGCCAAAGGGATCACCTTGATCGATTCACCAGTCGTTGGTGCGCAGACCGCGCTGACCGCGGGTACTCTTGGAGTGCTAGCGGCAGGTCCCGCGGCTCAGTTTGAGAGAGTGAAGCCGATACTGGAGCTGTTCGCCGGCAGGCTGTTTTATCTGGGTGCCGAGTGCGGCATCGGGCAAACCGCGAAGGAATGTCGAATAGTGTGACCTGGGCCAGCGCGCTCGCGACATGTGAGGCCCTCACGGTTGGAATGAAGGCGGGCATCGATCTTGAGACCGCCGTCGCCATCATCAACCAGGGCAGCGGAGCAAACTTCTTCTCACAACGGGTGGTGCCGCACACCATCCTCCAAGGGAAGCTTGACGGCACCGGAGCGCTCGAGATTACCATCAAGGACGTGCTGCTGTTCTTCGAAGAGGCCGCGCGTCTTCGCGCTGCTACGCCGGTTGCTGCCGCGATCTCGACTATTCAGCACGAGATTCTGAAATCCGGACCTGAAGGCAGGGATATGTTGACGGCGATAAACTACTTCACCGACTTGGCCCGATTGCCGAGGCTTGCCTGATCTCGCTTTGACGTGCCGACGACATATGGTCACGACAACGAATCCGGGAGCCGTTGGATGTCTGCCTGCTGCGATCCCGCATAGCATCTTTCGTTCGCGAGGTGACGTGCAGAAACGCGGTCATCATGCGTCAAGCTTGGAGGACTCATGTTTTGTATCGTTGGAGCTGGATTGGCAGGGGACGTAGCCGCAGCCACCCTGCGCGACGAACGTTATCCGGGACGGATTGTTATGATCGGCGACGAGGCGCATCCGCCTTACGACCGTCCGCCGATTTCCAAGGACGCTTTAGTCGCGGAGGCGGCCGAAGAACGGCTCTTCCTGCGACCCAAGGCATTCTACCAAGAGAACGGAATCGAATTGAAGCTGGGCACAGCGGTGACGGGCCTGGATCGCTTGGCGCGAAAAGTGATGCTCGCGAATGGGGAGGAGCTTGCTTATGAAAAGCTGCTTCTGACGACAGGAACGCGGCCACGTCTCTTATCCGGGACGGAGCAGTTGAAGGTGCCTCATTTCTATGTTCGGACGCTCGATGATGCGCGACATTTGCGCCGGGTACTCCAGCCCGGAAGTCGTGTTGCGATAGTGGGAGCAGGCGTCATCGGGATGGAAGTTGCCGCAAGTGCGATCGAGCTTGGCTGCGACGTGTCGGTTATCGACATCGCCAGTCGGGTGCTAAGCCGAGTGGTTCCGAGCAATGTCTCGGAATTTATCGCAGGCGCGCATCGGGCCAGGGGCGTGAAGTTATTTCTGTCCAGCGGTCGATGCAACTTGACGCCAAATGGCTTAAGCTCGGAAGTTCATGGCGATATGGTCGCCGACGTCCTGGTTATCGGGGTGGGCGTCGTGCCAAACGTAGAGCTGGCGCAAGCCGCGGGGCTCAGTTGCTCCAATGGCATCGAAGTTGACGAATTTGCACGCACAACTGATGCAGACGTGCTCGCGGCCGGTGATGTAGCAAGATACCCCTGCTACTTCAGTGGCGAAAATGTCCGGGCCGAAAACTGGAAACATGCGGAGCGCCATGGAAAAATCGCAGCGCAGAACATGCTCGGCAAAAGGGTGCCTTATCGGGCCGTTACAAGTATGTGGTCCGACCAATACGAAATCAAGCTCCAGACAGTTGGAATGCTGACTGGAAAAGGGCATGTGCGCGGTACCTTTGAAGCTCAAAAGTTCCTCGTCATATTTTGCAATGATGACGGCATTGTCGTCGGAGCGCTAGGGATCAACAGCCCCAAGGAGTTCCGGTTTGCGGAAATGTTGGTCGAGAAGCGTGTGCGAGTTGAGCCGTCACTTCTGATTGACCAGAAACAAGACCTGCGCAAGCTTGCTGCCTAGCGCGCTTTCAACCCTGCCAAGATGCTAGAGAAAGATATCGCGGATGAGTTCGACGTTGAGAGCTGGCAAGCGGGTAAGAGTATGTCTTCAATCCGATGTAGAAGAGAACCAAATCGTGCAAGTGCATGTCGATGGGATTGGCGTTCTTGCCATCTATCGAGTGGAAGGCCAGTTTTTCGCGTCGGATGATATCTGTACTCACGGTCAGGCGTCTCTTTCCGAAGACGGATACCTCGAAGGCTTCAATGTTGTTTGTTCCTGGCACAGTGGTTCGTTCGATATTCGGAGCGGACAACCAACCAAGCCTCCCTGCATGGAAGCCTTAACGACTTATCCCGTCATCCTCGATGGCGACGAAGTGCTCGTGGCGCTTGAAATCTGAAGTGAGAGCGCGGTGATCATGATGGCGGGTGTATCGCCCCGGCGTCGGATCTCGGCCAATACCTCCCAACCGTCGAGGCGCGGCATCGTCACGTCGAGAAGGATGAGGTCCGGCTTCAGCGCAAGGTGCAGGTCGAGTGCGGTTCGGCCATCGCCAGCGCGGACCGTGCGGAAGCCCTCACGCGTCAGATAGGCGTCGAGAATTTCGCAGATTTGCGGTTCATCTTCGGCAATGAGGATAAGGGCGTCCATCGGAACACAAGGTCAGGCATCATTGGATAGGGTCTCATGGCATGGGGGCAAGCTTCCCGTCGATCTATTACAGGCCAACTCCACCAAGTCTCCATGGATTCTCCATGGTCGATCGACCGTTGCCGGCGATGACGCCGCGCATCGGCCCTGTCCGGCAGGCTGGTGGAAGCCGAAGCCGCTCTTGGACCGCCGCAACGCTCTGTAAGGGCCATTTCGCATGCGCATCGACCCTGTCCGCACCGCCATTTACGCATTTCCGGTGGTTTTGGCCATTACGGTCGTTCTCGTACACGGCGTCGCAGCAGGCCGCGCCAAGCCGAGAACCAATCCTTTTGGAGCCTGGCTGACTCAGGCAGGCGACGCCAAGGTGGTGGTAAGACCATGCGGCGCGGCAATATGTGGCAAGGTCGTGTGGCTGAAGCAACCGATCGATAGCGTAACGGGCAAACCTCAGACAGACGACAAGAACCCGGATCCGTCTCTCAGAACGCATCGCATCGTGGGGCTTCAGCTCTTCCTCGACATGCTGCCCTCTACACCGAACTCATGGTCGGGGCGAGTCTATAACGCCGATGACGGCAAGAGCTATGCCAGCACAGTTACCTTGCTTGATGGAGCACGGCTGGAAGTGCGGGGGTGCGCTGGCTCGTTGTGCGGGAGCGAAATATGGACCCGGGCCGCGCGATAGCCCCAGCATCGAGAGTGTGAGGACGCATCATCGCCTGAGACTTCTTCTCAACAGAAGTTTCAGTGTGAAGTCCTCTACCAAATCTCCACCTAGCCTCGACTCTGCGTCAACAGCCGCGAGGCAATGCGCAGGGAGCGAGACGGTGCGCGGGCCGCGGCCCATCTGGCCCGCCACTTCGGTACTTTCCGTTGGAGAAACTATGAAAAAGTCCCGCTTTGTCTATGCAACCACGCTGCTCCTGATCGTCTTTGCTGGCGAGGGCCATGCTGGAACTAGCGACGGATATTCCGGCGTGAATCTCAACATCCGTTCCGGACCGAGTGTTCGATTTCCGGCGGTCGGCACGTTGGCTGCCGGATCATCGCTGACGATCCACGGATGCCTGGCACGCTATACTTGGTGCGACGTGAGCGCATCTGGTGTTCGCGGCTGGGTGTCGGGAGCGCATGTGCAGTTCGTTCACGAAGCGCGCCGCGTCTACATCCCTGCCTACGCGGCGCAGGCGGAAATCCCCGTCGTAACGTTCAACGTCGCCAGTTACTGGCACGACTACTACCGTGACTATGGCTTCTACGGCGAAATCGACCGCTGGAACGAACATCGCTGGGAGAACGATGGCAATCCGCCCGGCTGGCGCGACAATTGGGATGATGACGATGTCGACCCCGAAAATGAGCCCGCGCCGGACACCGACTAGGCGGCTCGATACGCCAATCATCGTCATCTAGATCGCGTACTCGTAAATCAGACCGGAAGGTATGTCCGTAACTGATCGATCTCCTGGGTATCGTCGGCGTGCAACCGCTCGTCATTCTTTCAATGAAAGGCCCATCCATGAGTGACCTCCTCGTCCGCCTATATGATCTTCCCGACGTACGGATGGAGGAGAAGATCGCTTCCCACGGGATCACGGTTCGTCGCGCGATGGCGGCGGAGGCGCATGTCGTGCTTCCCTGGATTGAAAGGCATTTCTACAGTCCCTGGGTCAGCGAAGCGACACGCGCCTTCACGCGCTCACCGGTCATGGTGTGGCTCGCTGTGCGGCAGAACGAGTTGCTCGGCTTCGCCTGCGCTGACTGCTCGATGCGGGGCTTCTTCGGTCCGACGGGAGTGGCGAAGGCTGCTCGTGGGCAAGGCATTGGCGAGGCGCTCCTCTTCGCCACCCTGCGGGGCATGCGCGAAGCGGAATATGCCTATGCGATCATCGGTGGCGTCGGGCCGCTGGCTTTCTACCGTAAGCACCTCGATGCGATCGATATCCCGGGTTCCGAGGAGAGCATCTACGGTCAGATGCTGCACGACGACAAAGGGCGAGATTTCGACGAGTTTTAGAGTGGCCAGCGCTGCAGCGGAAGAAAGACGCTGCCTTCGTGAGACGCGCCCAAAGCCCGCGAAGATAACGCGGGATCAGCTTGCGCCGCGAAGAACACGCAGCCCGCTCTCTTCGCGGACCGACGCGTTGATCATCTACGAGGCGGCCTATCCATCAGGTGCGCCTTCTGTCGCTTTGGATTCATGCATGGCACGTCAGTTCGGCACTTTCCAGATCCTGTTTTTATTTTTGACCGCACTGTGTTTGGCCGGTTGCGGCCAGGATAAATCCGAGAGGGCGGCTGCGCAGGTTGGAGCACCGCCGGCCCTGGTCACGGTATTGTCTGTCAAACCCGAAACGGTGACCCTCGTCGACGAGTTGCCGGGGCGGGTTGCGGCTTTTGATTCCGCCATTCGGAGGTTCGATGCCTCCCGCCCCAGCCAGCACGCAAGCTGCTGAGTTCATTATGTAAGTGGCTCTCTTCACGCTAGATATTCCGGGTGCGTTTGGAAACCGAGCTTCTGAATCTGCATTGAGAATCGAACTAAAGAGCGTCCTTCTCTGAGTGGTTCTCATTACGGCGTACGCCGCGCGGGCTTCCTCGGCTAGGTTCGTCGGGGCTTCATCGTAGACTAGGGTGTTGCGGCGAACAAATCGGACAACCACCCAAAGCGCTTGTGCGAAATTGGCGCCGTCCAACGGTTCGCCTAGCAGATAGACAGGGCGAGTCGCTGCCTAGCTACGCGTTCCCGCTCTACGCCACTCTACGATCTTTATGGGATTGGCAAAGACGGCCACTTTGCGCCGTGAGTTGTGTTCGGAAGCTGCTATTCAGTCCGTCAACTGATCCTCATCGGAGAAGGATGGAGATCACGCGCGATCAGGCTGCAGCCACGCCTAAACAGTCGTGGACCGGATCGCAAACGATCCGGCGACGACGGGTGCACTGCAGTAGTCTCTCCGTACACTGCGCGTTGACTTGCCTCAAGTCCAACTCGGTCGGGATCGGCAACGTTTTTTCTCTAACCAACCCCGGAGAACCGTCCATGCGTTTCCCATTCACCGCTGCAGCGCTGCTGTCTGCTGTGCTGAGCTATCCCGCGTTTGCTCAGTCGTCAGCTGATCACGAGGCCCATCACCCTGGACAGAGCCAAGTTTCGCCGCCGATGGAGACGGAATCTCCCGCAGGCGCATCCGCGGACCGACAAGGCACGATGCGTGGTGGCGGCATGATGGGAATGATGGGGCGCGGCATGAAGGGGGAGGGCATGATGGGCGCGGACGGAATGGGGCCACCCATCATGTTCCGCATGATTTTCGCGCTGATGGATGCTGATGGTGACGGGACCGTCTCATTGCCGGAGTTTCAGGTCGCGCACGAACGAATCTTCAAGGCAATGGACAGCAACAAGGATGGGAAGCTCACTCTGGATGAGATGCAGGCGTTCATGCGTGGAACAAAGAACTTGATCCCGCAGCAGACTCGCGGCTGTCTGGTACAAATTACGATGACCACGAGGTCGAGATTGCGCCCGCCCACGCGGCCGTGATGACGAGAATGAGCCCGGGGATCAGCCGCAGCGCGAAGGAGCGCCCGCCGCTGACCCAGCCAATAACGATCTTGCTGAGAGTATTTGTCGACAGCGCGGCCAGAACCGGAGCGATCGCGTCGGCCGAGGTGATCTTGGTGCGGATTCCGACGAAGCCGGCCATGCATTCCAATTCGAAGCCGGCCGGGTATTCCGATCTGAAGCCGGCCACCCGTGGCGTCGTTCGCATGGGTCAATTTCATGATGTCGTCGAGGGCTGGGAAGGTCAAGAGACCGGTTGATCTTGAGCGGGTTGCTTCTGCTTCCTGAGGCTCTCTCCTTTGAGTTCGATGCGGTAGGCATTGTGGACGAGGCGATCGAGAATCGCGTCGGCGATGGTGGGGTTGCCGATGATTTCGTACCAGCGATCGACGGGCAGCTGGCTGGTGACGATAATCGAGCGGGCTTCGTATCGATCCTCGACGATTTCGAGCAAATCACGGCGCTGGTCGGCGTCGAGAGGTTCTGGTCCCCAGTCGTCCAGGATCAGCAGATCAAGTCGTGCGATCGCCCGCAGCATCTTGGTATAGCGGCCATCGGCGCGGCCGAGTGCGAGAGCGGCGAAGAGACGCGGCACACGATGGTAGGCAACTGAGAAGTCG
The DNA here is from genome assembly GCF_011516635.5 of Bradyrhizobium barranii subsp. apii. GTDB lineage: Bacteria > Pseudomonadota > Alphaproteobacteria > Rhizobiales > Xanthobacteraceae > Bradyrhizobium > Bradyrhizobium barranii. The sequence goes on from NZ_CP096255.1 coordinate 2,008,867, forward strand.
TCTCGGCAAGCCTTGTTGCCGAGGGCACAAGCGAGCCAGCTCTTGCCGACGCCGCACGGCCCGGTAACAAGGAGATTATGTCGTGCCCGGATCCAGTCGCCAGCGGCGAGTTTTAGAAAGAGCGTGCGGTCGAGGCCGCGGATAGCGCGGTAATCGACATCCTCGACGCAGGCGGCATGACGCAGCTTGGCGGCTCGAGCTCTGCTTTCGAACCGCTTTTGCTGGCGCAGCGTTTTCTCGTGTTCCAGGAGCAACGCCAGCCATTCGGCGTGTTCGAGGCTGCGCGCTTCGGACTGGGCATCGAGGTCCTTGAAGCCTTTGGCCATACCGTGGAGACCAAGGCTATGCAGCAGGTCGAGGGTGGGATGGGTGAGCATGCTGGATAATCCTTTCAATGGAAGTAACCGGGGCCGCGCAGATTGGGATGTTCGATGATCGCGTCCTCGGTATCGCGAGAACTGCGTTCGAGCTTGTTGGCGATGATGGAGGCGATGCTCTTGTAGGTCAGTGCGCTGACCGCGACCGCGCGGGCCGCGATCAGCTCGGCGCGTTCGGGATCAATATCCTTGAACAGCCGAAGCACGCCGAGACAGGTCCGGAATCCCTGTTCGGGATGAGGCCGATTGGCCAGGATGGCGAGAACGAGCCCCTCGGTGTTGGGCCCGATCGACCGCCCCCAGCGCCGGAATCGATCGGGAGTCCACTCGGCGTAACGCCGATGCGCACTGGGCATGTGATCGGGATCAGTGCCGTGCCGGCGGCCGCCATAACGGCGCTGGTGAGCAGCAACACGCAAACCCCGATGGAACAACTCGATGGTCCGGGTGGTGGCGCGAACGTCGACCTGCTCCCGGATCAGGCCGTGTGGAACTGAGTAGAAGAAGCCGTCGACCTCGACGTGATAATCGAGCGAGACGCGGGCCAGGAGCCATTCCGCGAACTGATAGTCGGCATCCGGCAACGGCGCCAGGACAGGCATCTCGACGGTCTCGAACAATTGTCGGCGGCTGACGCCGATCCGGCGCATGACGTGGGCGTTGATGCGCTCCAGCGCGGCGGCGATTGCCGCATTCGCCTCAGCCAGCGAGAAGAAGGTCTGCCGGCGAAGCCGCCCGAGGATATAGGTCTGGGCAAAACGCACTCCGGCTTCCACTTTTGCCTTATCCCGGGGCTTTCTTGGCCGTGCCGGAAGGATGCCAACGCCGTAATGGGACGCCATCATCCCGTAGCTGCGATTGATTTCGGGGTCGTAGAACGACGCCCGGTGCACGCCGGACTTCAGATTGTCAGGGACGACGAGGCGTGGCACCCCGCCAAAGAACCGGAACATTCGGACATGAGCCTCGATCCAGTCCGGAAGTGTCTGCGTCCAGGTCGCCTCGGCGTAGGTGTAATTCGAGGCGCCAAGCACGGCGACGAAGATCTCCGCGTCGCGCACAACCCCGGTTGCGCGATCAACGATCATGATCTTCTTGCCGGAGTAATCGACAAAGACCTTGTCGCCGGCCGGATGGTCCTGCCGCATCGTCGGAGACAGCCGCCGCTCGAATTCCCGGAATAAATCGCAGAACCGGCTGTAGCCATAACCTTCCGGATGGACCGCCCGGTACTCCTCCCACAGCACCATCAGATTGACGCCAGGCCGCTTCAGCTCACAGGCCAGCGAGGCCCAATCCGGCTCCCGGCGCCGGCGGAAGCCGCGCCTGACGCCGGCATGGGCAAACAGACGTTGTTCAAGAACGGCGTCGGTCAGATCGCCCGCCAAAGGCCACGCCAGCCCGGCAGTCGAGGCACGCTTGAGATTGTCCTGGATCGTGCTGCGCGCCACCCCGAGCGTGCGCCCGATCTCCCGGGCGCTCACCCCATCACGGGCAAGCCGCAGCATCTGTCGTATCTGTCGCATGGTCAGTTCTCTCTTGGCCGGCATCCGCTTCCCCTCGTGGATCAACGAGGGACTTGATGCCTGAAGGACTGACCCAAACGAAAACGCCGACTTCCAAAACCCGGCCGGCTTCAAATCGGAATGCCGGCCGGTTTCATTTCGGAATCGTGGCCGGCTTCAAATCGGAACGATGGCCGGCTTCAAGTCGGAATACCCGGCCGGAATAAATCGGAATCCGCAATCTTGGCGGAGGCAGCGAGGGTGGCTGCGGCCACGGCGGGCGAATGCGTATCAACGAGACCGGCCACAGCCGCGCTGACCACCAGGCCAATTTCCCCAAACGTCTCTCGCAAGCTGGCGGAAAGCAGGAGAACTCCAGAGAGCGTCAATGCCAGCAACACGGCCGACGGAAGGCTGAAAGCACGTCCGGGCTGCAGCTCGGCTGCAGGCGTCTCCCGCATGCCCTTGAGCGTGAAGATCGCGCCATAGATCGTCGCCGCCGCACCGGCGCAAAGCAACGGAACCAGTAGACTTTGCAGCGTAGACAGATTCGTTGCTGCGAGCACCGCGAAGAGCTGAACGATCGTTGCGACCGTCGAAAGCGTGGCGCCGGCGGTGGCAGCTCCCAGCAGTTCCGGCGCGCTGCGCGTACGGGCTCCCATTGCTCCGATCGTGGCTGTACTGGAGACGAAGCCCGAGGCAAAGCCAGAGATCGCGAGCCCACCTCTAGCCCCGAGCAGCCGTACCGAAACGTGCCCGACGGCGCCGATCGCCATTACCAGGATGACGATAATCCAGATTGCGCGCGGGTTGAGCGCGCCAAAGGGGCCGACCGGCTGGTTAGGAAGCAGGGGTAAGACAACGAGCGTGGCGGCAGCAAAGATCAGGCCGTCCTTTACCTCGTTGTCGCTGAGCACCGTGCGGACGAAGTCGTGCGAAGCCGCACGCGATGCAAGCAGAATGGCTAGGATGACGGCAACACCTGCGGCCAAAACGGGACGCTGGGTGGCTAGTCCGCCAAGCAGAACTGTCAGGATGAGTGCGGTTTCCGAAGTCAAGCCAGGGTCGTCGCTCTTGGACCGCAGATAGGCGGTCGCAGTCAGGACCATGATTCCGGCAGTTACAAGCGTCAGCAGGCCCTTGCCGCCGACCATCACGCTGACGGCGCCGGCGAGCGATGCTGCGGCAAACGTCCGAAGCCCGGCAGGCGAACGCCCCGGTCCCTCGCCCTTACGGCGTTCTCGCTCGAGACCGATCAGGAGCCCGATGCCGAGTGCAACGACGATGGAGATGACCTCGGGACTTCGGTTCAAAAAATCCATCATGGACACTGTACTGGGTCACGCTGCTTCGGAGGCGCTGCGATTGCTGCTGCCCGATCGCGCCAGATTTGCACCAGTGTCAGGGTGACCGCGAGCAGCAGCGGACCAAGCACCACGCCCGGCGCTCCGAGAAGAACCAGTCCGCCGACGACCGCTATGAACGACAGCACCGTATGCATGCGAAGCTTGTTGCCGACCAGGATCGGATAGACCACGTTGTCGACGAGACCAACGACGAGAGTGCCCCAGATCGTCAATACGATTGCGGACGTGTAGGCGCCGCTCAGCGCGAGAAAGACAGCGGCGGGCGCCCAAATCACGAAGGCGCCGAGAAACGGAACAATCGCGAGAAAAGCCATCAATACGCCCCAGAAGACAGGGGCGGGCAACCCCAGCCACCAGAACATAAGGCCGCCAAGCCCGCCCTGCAGCGCCGCGACGGCGACGGTGCCAAATACGGTGGCGAAGATCGTATCAATCACGCGGCGGGTGAGTTGCGAGAACTCCGGCTCCGACAGTGGCAAGTGGAGCTGCGCGGCCTCCGTTATCTGTTCCCGATCGCGCAGCAGGTAGAACAGGAAGTAGAAGGTCAGCAGCAAGTTGGCCACTCCCGAAAACGACGCGCGCAGCGCGGAGCCGCTCCATGTGGCGAGCGCCGAAGTCGCCGTTCGCATAACATCCGGAAAATCCACCTTGTCATGGATCCATTGTAACGCGGGGGCGAGCCAAGGATGCTCGCCCACAAAACGCATCCAGTCGTCTGAGTCGAACATTGGTACGACGAGCGCTGCGCTCCGGACGGCTTCGTTGAGCAAAGTCCCCGCTATAAGGATTGCAGGAACGACCACAATGCAGGCGGTGACCATAGTCGTGATCAGCGCCGAAAGGCTGCGGGACCGGAGACGCTTGCTAATGGCTAAATCGAGTGGAGCGAACAAGACTGCAAGCGTCGTCGACCAAACGAGAGCGCCCAGAAAAGGCTTCGCCATGAACGCGCAGAGAGTGACGCCCGACAGGATGACCACGGCGAGCGTGGTCGGAGCCGGCCTTCGACCGGAAAATTGCGGAGCATGAAGCATTGGCTGAGGTTGACTACCCTGTTACATCGGTCTTGCTATCGCGTGAAAAGCGTGGTGCCCGTCATCAGCACGCATGTACAAGGCCGCTGCCCCAGACACGGTCTGATCTTGTGGCACAGTCTCCATTATCATCAAGCGACGACCAAATGCTTGGAGGTCTTATCGGCGAGCCTGACGCGCAGCCTCTTGATTTGGGTCAATCGGGCACGCGCAGGAGGTGCCAAAATTAAAGGTGCGTCAACTAGCGGAGCTATGCCGATGACGATCGCGACCGTGATGGTCTACGTTGATCCCGAACAGCAGGCGGAACGTCAGGTACGCATCGCGCGGGATGCTGCAAACAAGTTCGGGGCCGCGCTGATCGGCATTTCCGCCTTCGCGGTCGAGCCTCCCTTTGTGGCGGAGGGCGTCATAATTCAGGAAACGACTGCGGATGACCTGAAGCGGATGAAGTCGGCGCTCGCGGATAAGGAGCAATGGTTTCGCAGCGTCGCCGGACTGCCGAAAGAACGGGTTGAGTGGCGCTGCAGCGTAGACTACCCCACCGCCTTCCTGACCAACGAAGCGCGATCAGCCGACTTGGTGGTGATCAGGCGCACTCAGGAAAAAATGGACCAATTCCATTTCATCGATCCGGCCGAGGCGATGATGCGGATGGGAAGGCCGACGTTGCTGGTGCCCGACCACGTTCCGGCGCTGAATGCCGATCACGTTCTGGTCGGATGGAAAGACACTCGCGAAGCAAGAATTGCTGTGCGAGATGCGCTGCCGTTCCTCTCGAAGGCTTCGCAGGTCACGGTCGTCGAGATCTGTACGTCGAATGAACAGGACGCGGCGCGGCGGCGTGTCCGCGATGTCGCGAAGTATCTGCAGGCCCATGCCGTTAAATGCCAGGTCGATGTGCGCGTGCACATGGCCGAGCCCGATGCGCACCAGCTTGTTCGCGTGGCCAAGGACGAGGGCGCTGATCTGATCGCAACCGGAGGCTATGGCCACAGTCGGCTCGGCGAGTGGATGTTCGGGGGTATGACTCGCGGTCTGCTGAACGAGGCGCCAGTCTGCGTGATGATGTCGCACTAGGATGCTACGTTGGGAGCGCGTTGCTCGCAAGTTTGTCGTCTGTTTCCGTCCGTAGGAGCGCTGGTGGCGGGGATATGAGCTAGATCAAGTGGTCCAGACCTCTCGCGGCTACCTTCGAGGAAGAAATCGCATCTCCGGAGGACTCCGATGGCCATCAGGGACGTTTTGCTCGCGCTCACCAGCTATCCGGATCCGACGCCGGTTTCAGTGATCGATCGCGCCGTCTCGCTGGCCTCAGCTTTCGGCGCCCGCATTGTGGCGATCTCATGTGAAGCTCATGTGCAGGTTCCCGGAAGCTTTCTGGGCGGCGCTGGCAATCTCGGGTCAATCGTGGCCAACGAGGCGCACAAGAGCAGAAAGAACGCGCAGGACCTGCTTGCGGCGTTTGAGGCGGCCGCTCGGAAATTCGGCGTGCTGCACGAGATTGTTCTCGAGCGTTGCCTGACGTCTGAAGTGCCGAACCTGCTGGTGGAATATGCGCGGTTGCGCGACCTCACCATCGTGTCGGTGCCAGAATCCTACGATCAATGGTATGCCGAAGCCATCATCTTCGGGTCGGGACGACCAACCTTGGTGGTCCCGGAAGCCCCGTCGTCCAGGGCGGTCGACCTGAATAAGGTGGTCGTCGCGTGGGACTTTAGCCGCGCGGCCGCACGCGCGGTTTCCGATGCCATTCCGATCATGGAGAAGGCGCGCGAGGTGTGCATCCTCACGGTGACCAACGAGAAAGCGATTCCAAGCAAGCGATCGTCATCCGAACTCGCCAAGAATCTTTCTCGGCATGGAATCGATGTGGTGATCGAGGAGGTAGATGCCGCCGGACGGGCCATCGGCGACGTTCTCGCAGCGCAGATCGAGTCCCGCAGAGCAGATCTTCTTGTCATGGGAGCCTATGGCCATTCGCGCCTCCGTGAGTTCATATTGGGAGGTGCAACCCGAAGCATCCTCACGAAGCCACCGATTCCCGTGTTGTTTTCCCACTGAACGGTGGGAGGCCGACAACGGCAGGCCGCAAGCGCCGCGTCATACTTCGCCCTTAAGCCCATGCGACGTGCATGCGCTTCGCGACGTCGATCTCGACATCTTCGAAGGCGAGTTCGTCGTCCTCCTCGGGCCGTCGGGGTCGGGCAAGTCGACCCTGCTGAACATTTTGGGAGGCCTGGATAGCCCGACTTCGGGCGAGGCTCATTGGCGGGACCATAACCTGGGACGCCAATCCACTGAAGGAGGATCGTACGAAGGCTCCGGTGTTTCACGCCCGGGGGCTTTCGAAGACCTATCGGATGGGAGAGATCGTCGGCGCGACAGACGCAGAACTGACCCGATACCGGCGCGAACACGTGGGCTTTGTCTTCCAGTTCTACAATCTCATCCCCAGCCTCACGGTTCTGGAGAACGTTGCGTTGGTGAACGAGATCGCCGAGAGGCCGCTCGACCCATTGGAGGTGCTCGCGCTCGTCGGGCTCGAAAAGCGGATCGACCACTTCCCCTCGCAACTATCCGGCGGCGAGCAGCAACGCGTCGCGGTCGCCCGCGCCATCGTCAAGTCGCCGGATGTGCTCTTGTGCGACGAGCCGACCGGGGCGCTGGATTACGAGACCGGCAAGGTGGTGCTGGAAGCGATCGCGCGAGCCAATGAGCGTCTCGGCACCACGACGATCATCATCACGCACAATGCTGCGATCGCGGGCATGGCAGACCGCGTGCTGCGGCTCGGTGGCGGACGGATCGTCAGCGAGGAGCGCAATGCACATCGGCTCTCGGCAGACGAGGTGCATTGGTGAGTTTGCTTGATCGCAAACTGTTGCGCGACATCAAGGCCATGCGAGGCCAAGTGCTCACGATCGCCTTGCTCGTTGCCGCCGGCGTCGCTGTCTTCGTCGGCTCGGTCTCGACCTACGATTCGCTCAACACGGCCGTGGAGCGCTTCTACGCGACTGCGCGATTTCCGCAGGTTTTCGTGGCGCTCAAACGTGCGCCGCTGTCGATCGTTCCGCAGCTCAACGCAATTCCCGGCGTTGCCACGGTCGAGCCGCGCATCGTTCGCGAGGTCATCGTGGACTGGCCGGCCGCTTCGCAGCCGGTCTCGGCCCGCATGGTGTCGCTGAACCAGGCGGGCGATGAAAGGCTCGCTCGCCTGCATCTGCGCCGCGGTAGGGCGCCCGAGCCGGGCTCGGCAAGGAGCGCGGCGATCAACGAGGCGTTTGCCGAGGCCAACGGCGTGAGCCCCGGTGACGACATCCGCGTGCTGCTCAACGGCAAGGTGGAAGCCTTTCACGTGTCCGGTGTCGCGCTCTCGCCGGAATATGTCTACGCCGTCAAGCGGGGCCTGCCCATTCCGGACGATCGGCTATATGCCATTCTCTGGGTCGACCGCAGTGCGGCGGAAGCCGCCTTCGACATGAAAGCGGCTTTCAACGATGCCGTCATTTCGTTGGCGCCAGGCATCGATCCGAAACCGGTGATCAACGAGCTGGATCGTCTGCTTGAACCGTATGGATCGGTCGGCGCTGTCGAACGGCGGGATCAGCCATCCAATCGCTTTCTCGAGGATGAGCTGAACCAGCAAAAGGTAATGTCGACCACGATTCCGTTCATCTTCTTCGGCGTTGCGGCGTTCTTGCTCAATAGCGCATTGGCCAGGCTGGTAGCGGCCCAACGCGAGCAGATTGCTGCGTTGAAGGCGCTCGGCTTTCCAACCGCGGCTCTGATCCTGCACTATCTGAAGCTGATCCTCGTCATCGTGCTGATCGGGTCGGCGCTGGGAATTGCGGCCGGCTGGGGCTTTGGAGAAGCGATGATCGCAAGTTATCAAGGGTTCTTTCGTCTGCCCGACCTGCCGTTCCAACTCACGCCTTGGTCGGCGGCGCTGGGTATTGCGATCAGCCTCGTCGCGGCCTCCCTCGGCGTCTTAACCGCATTGCGGCAGGTCGTCCGCTTACCGCCTGCAGTCGCGATGCGGCCGGCCGCGCCGCTCGGCTTTCGACGCTCCTGGATCGAGGCGCTCCTGCCACACAATGCCGCGAGATCACGCCGGATGATGATCCTTCGGAATACCGCGGGACGTCCGTTTCGTTCGTTGCTGACCGTGGCCGGGGTAGCCTTCGCTGTCCCAATGATGGTGCTGGGGATCTTTTGGCGCGACGCCATCAACGAGATGATCGACCTGCAGTTCAACCTGGTGGAGCGTGGCAACACGACGGTGACGTTTCCGCACCCCATGGATCGTTCGATCATGCGCGATCTGGCGCGCGAGCCTGGCGTCCTGGTGGCGGAAGGGCAACGCATCGTGCCGGTGCGCCTTCGCGCCGGACAGCGCAGCTACTTGACGTCCGTGATCGGCCTCTCCGTCGGGGATGAGTTGCGCAGGCCGCATGATACAAGGCTGCGCCCAATAGCGGCCGCGCCCGACGGGATCACGCTTAGCCGGCGCCTTGCCGAACGGCTCGAGGTGGAGGCCGGCGACGTCATTGCGGTCGAGGCGATGGAGGGTCGCCGGCGGAAGCGTGATCTCCCGGTCAGCGCCATCGTCGACGAGTCGATCGGAATGGCATCCTATATGGAGATCGAAACCCTGAACCGCTTCACCGACGAGGGAGCCGTAATTTCGGCTGCGAGCCTGTATGTCGAGCCGACAGCGATGCCGGCCTTGGGGCGAAAGTTCAAGAACCTCCCGACCATCGAGTCCGTGACGATGAAGGCGTATACGCTCTCGTCCTTCATGGAAAAGATCGCTGGTCTCGTCTTCGTAACGGCCGGCATCCTCGCCGCCTTCGCTACGATCATTACGGTCGGAGTCGTCTACAATAGTGCGCGCATCGGCCTGCAGGAGCGCGCATGGGAATTGGCCAGCCTGCGGGTGCTGGGCTTTACCCGCGGCGAGGTTGCGGGCATCCTGTTCGGCGAGTTCGCCATCGAGATCGCGTTGGGGATTCTAATTGGCCTGCCGTTGTCCCACGCGGTCATCGAGCTGATCGCTAGATTTCATTCGAACGAGAGCTTTCAGATACCTGCAGTGATCGCGCCGCAAACTTATTTCATCGCAGCCGGCGTGGTGCTGGCCGCTGCCGCAGCCAGTGCGTACATCGTCAAATGGCGTGTCGATGCACTCGATCTGGTCGCAGCTCTCAAGACCAGGGAATGAGCATGCGAATCACGGGCCGCCACTTGGGAATTGCTGCGGGACTTTTGGCAGGCGCGGGAATCGTGGCCTGGCTCTTGATCCCGGCGCCGGTGGCGGTCGAGACTGCCGCGGTGACGAAGGGAAAGTTCGTCGCCAGCGTGGATGAGGACGGCAAGACCCGGGTGCGCGAGCGATACGTGGTCGCCTCGCCGCTTGCGGGCCGGCTGAGCCGAATCCGATCCAAGGTCGGCGATCAAGTCCAGGTCGACGATGCCGTCGCGACAATCACCCCATCCCCGGCTCCGCTGATGGACCTCCGGACCCGCCGCGAACTCGAGGAAAGCCTGGGAACGGCCGAAGCCAATCTGGAGCGCGCCAAGGCGGTCGTCGAGCGGGCGCGGGCTCAGAACGATCAGGCCAACACCGACTTGGCGCGGACTCGAACCTTGGCCCAGCAGGGGGCCGCAACGGCGCAGGCCCTTGAACGTGCGGAACTTGCGGCGCGCCTTGCCGACCGAGACCTGCGTGCGGCGGAGTTTCAGGATCACGCCGCCGAGCATGAGATCAGCCAACTGCGCGCACTGTTGGCGCGATACGGAAATGACAGCAGCGGGCAACCGGAAAGCTGGGGTGTTACAGCGCCAGTTGCAGGTGTGGTGCTGAAGGTCGCTCAGGAAAGCGAGACGATCGTCCAGCCGGGCACACCGCTACTGGATATTGGCGACGGCAGGGATCTCGAGATCGTAGTCGACGTCCTGAGCACTGACGCCGTTGAGATCCGTCCTGGAGCCGATGTCACGATCGACCATTGGGGCGGGGAGGGAAAGCTGAAGGGCCGGGTTCGCCGGGTCGAGCCGGCAGCTTTCACCAAGATCTCGACGCTCGGCGTCGAGGAGCAAAGGGTCAATGTTCTCGTCGACATCCTGTCGCCACCGGAGCAGTGGGCGCGACTTGGTGACGCTTATCAGGTGGACGTGCAGATCACGGTCTTCGCGCGCGACGAGACAAATATCATTCCCGCCGGCGCGCTGTTCCGTCGCGAAGAAAGCTGGAACGTCTATGCCGTTAAGGATGGACGTGCCGAATTGCGCCAGATCGAACTCCTACGCCGGTCCGGCCGCCTTGCAGCCATCACTTCCGGCCTCGCTCCCGGGGAACAGGTGATTATCTATCCCAGCGACCGAGTTGCGCCGGGTATACGGGTTGCGCAACGATCGCGTTGAGACCGCAAATATTTCGTCCAGTGCGCTATGCCGAAGAACCTAGGCGTTGCGGTCCTTTAGTGACCTAGATTCTCGCTGTTGCTCCGCATCCGCCAGTCGCGGCCTGCTTTGCGGTGATCCCAGTCCCGCTGGTCCATCATTTGGTCCAGGCGATGAGTGTCATTTCGCCTTTGGTTCGTCGCTTTTGGCTGACCTTCTTCAAGCTCCTGCGAGCGCGTAGTCAGAGCTGGCGAGGAGTGTTCGGTCTTCCCCTTCTCGTTAGCGAAGCATGGCACGCCAGATGACAGGAGAGAAATCACCGCTACGGCTTGAGCTAGAGTACGCATGATAGCCTCCTAGAGAGAAGTATCTGCCTAAGTGTCTGTTCCAAAACATGTTGAGTCGAATGAATCGGTTGTGATTCAAGGTGAGCGGCCTGATTCGATGGGGACGCGCCGCCAATGTGGACTACCGAGAACCGTGCACGCTACGACCGCAGCCGCCTGCGCTATCCGAGCGACTTGACCGACGAGGAGTGGGCGCTGATCGCGCCTCGCATCCCGCCGGCCAAGCGCGGCGGCAACAAGCGTACGGTGGACCTGCGCGAGATTGCCAACGGGCTGATGTACATCCTGAGCACAGGTTGCCAGTGGCGCGCGATCCCCAAGGACCTGCCGCCGCGCTCGACGCTGTATGGCTACTTCGATCTGTGGAGCTGGAACGGCACGCTCGATAAAATTCATCACGCCCTCTATGTCGAATGTCGCGAAAGGGCCGAGCGCGAGGCTTCTCCCACCGCCGCCATCATCGATAGCCAGAGCGTGAAAAGCGCTGAAAAAGGGGGCCTCATGATCTCCATGGCTACGACGCGGGCAAGAAGATCAAGGGCAAGAAGCGGCACATTCTCGTCGACACGCAAGGCCTCTTGATGCACGCCATCGTGCATGCGGCGGACATCCAGGATCGCGACGGCGGCGTGCTCCTGATGGCAACGTTGTTCGGCCTCTATCCCTTTCTTCTGAAGCTCTACGCGACGGCGGATATCAAGGGCCACATTTCCAGAAGGGGCTGCGTAGCGCTCTGAAGCGCGTGAACCTCGAAATCGTCAAACGCTCCGATCAGGCTCACCGTTTCGTCGTCTTGCCCAAACGCTGGATCGTCGAGCGTACCTTTGCCTGGCTCGGGCGATGCCGAAGACTGTCCAAAGATTGGGAATGCTTCAATCACAGGGCGCTCGCCTTTCTCAAGCTGGCCTCCATCCGACTCATGCTGCGAAAGCTATGCAATCCAAGGTAATCTTTCCGGACAGACTCTAACGCTCGTACAGATGTTGATCCAGGTCATGGCCGGCTGTGAAGTAACCCCTTCTGTATCAGCGTTCTTCATCTCGGCGGTTGATTTTGCTCAACAACAACGCTGGTATCGGAGGACAGTGACGTTCGTGTAGCTGTGGAACCAAACCATGTCGTTTGAGCGGGTCCTGCGATGGACCCTGGTCGTGATTGCGATCGCCGGCTTGACGGCGGGCATTTTAGCGCGAGCCGCAGGCCGGCCTGATCTGGCCGATCTTGCTTGGGAGCTTGGCACCGCGCCCGTGATCGGAGGACTGGCGGTCTCGATCGTCAGGGATCTTCTGAGCGGCCGCCTCGGAGTGGACGCGATTGCGCTGCTGTCGATGAGCGCGGCATTGGCGCTTGGCCAACCCCTTGCCGGGGCGGTGGTCGCGTTGATGTATTCCGGCGGCAATGTGCTGGAGGACATCGCGATCGCGCGGGCGGAGCGCGACTTGCGATCCCTGGTTGATCGGGCACCGCGGCAGGCCCATCGCAAGACTGGCGAGCAGATCGAGGAAGTTCCGATCGAGGCAGTCTCGGTCGGCGAGGAACTCCTGGTCAGGGCCGGCGAGATCGTTCCGGTCGATGGTATCGTTGGTTCGGCCTCGGCCACCATCGACGAGTCCGCGGTGACCGGTGAACCCATTCCGGTGGAGAAGACACGCGGCAGCGCAGTTCTTTCCGGGTCGCTCAATGCCGGTGAGACCTTCGAGTTGACCGTGACCGCGCCGGCCGGCGAGAGCACCTACGCCGGCATCGTGCGCATGGTGACGGCGGCGCAAACAGCGAAGGCTCCCTTCGTACGGCTGGCCGATCGCTTTGCGCTGATCCTCCTGCCGGTCACGCTCGTCGTCGCCTTCGTGGCGTGGTGGATCTCCGGTGATCTGACCCGTAGCCTCGCTGTGCTGGTGGCGGCGACGCCTTGTCCCCTGATTCTGGCCGCGCCCGTCGCATTCATAGCGGGCGTGGCGCAAGCTGCGCGCCGCGGCATCCTGGCCAAAGGCGGAGGGGCGCTGGAGGCGCTGGCTCGGGCGCATACAGTGTTGTTCGACAAGACCGGCACCCTGACGGTGGGAGGGGCGCGGTTGCTTTCGGTTGAGGTCGCTCCGGGGGAAGACCCGGATGAGGTCCTCAGGCTTGGGGCATCGCTCGAGCAGGCCTCGCATCACGTGCTTGCCAAAACCGTCGTTGCCGCGGCCATCGAGCGCGGCCTGAAGCTGAAAGCGCCCGAACAAGTCAAGGAAACCATGGGCACTGGCTTGTGCGGCCTGATCGAGGGGCGCCTGGTCGCCGCGGGCTCGCGAGAGATGATTCTCTCACATGCCGAGCTGTCGCCTTGGGAGCTGAGGGCGATCCGGCGCGCCTCGTGGCGCTCGGCGTTGATCGTCTTTGTCGCCGTGGACGGGCGTCCGATCGGTGCGTTGTTGCTGGCCGACGAACTGCGGGCGGATACGCCGCGTGCGATCCGGCTGCTGCGCGATGCGGGCATCGCGCGAATGGTGATGGTCACAGGCGATCGCGCGGCGGCAGCGCACGCCATCGGTGCAGCGCTCGACCTCGACGCCGTGCTGGCCGACCGCGTTCCTTCGGACAAGGTCGAGGCGGTACGCACCGAACAGCGGTTGCATCCCACGATCATGGTCGGTGATGGCATCAATGACGCTCCGGCGCTGGCCGTGGCCGATATCGGAGTGGCGCTCGGCGCGCGCGGCGCCAGCGCCTCGTCCGAAGCGGCCGATGTGGTGATCTTGGCCGACCGGCTCGATCGCGTCGGCGAAGCGATCATCATCGCGCAGCGGGCGCGGCAGATCGCTATGCAAAGCATTGTTGTCGGAATGGGATTGTCGTTGGTGGCAATGATAGCTGCCACTGTTGGTTGGCTTGATCCGGTGCCGGCGGCGATCGTGCAGGAGGTGATCGATGTCGCCGTCATCCTGAACGCGCTGCGGGCGCTCACTCCGGCCCTCGGCACGGGCGGCCCGCGGATCACCGCAGAGCAGGGGCTGATCTTGCATCACGATCATCTGACCCTGTTCAAGGACCTCGACCGCTTGCGCAAGATCGTCGATGCGTTGGACGATGCGACGCCCGAGTCCGCCGCGGCGTTGATCGGGGAAGCTCAGCGCCTTGTTCAGAGTAGCGTGGTGAAGCACGAGCGCCAGGATGAGGACAGCGTCTATCCGAAGCTTGCGGAGGTGCTGCGCGACCGCCACGGCCTCGCTGCGATGAGCCGTGCCCATCGGGAAATACTGCACCTTGCTCGCCTGCTCGCTCGGATCGTGGAGGATCTGCCCTCAGAGAAGGTCGACCGCTACCTTGTCCGGGACGCCCAGCGGGTGATCGAGGCGATCGAAACACTGGTGCGCATGCACACAGCCCAGGAGGAGGATATCTACGAAGCCGTGGCGGCCCAAGCGGCGGCTTAGCCTTAAGATCCGCGCGCCTCTTACCGCTTGTAACGGCACTATTTGTCCTGGCAGGCTGCTACACCGGCTTCGCTCTGAGCGACGGCCCGAGTTTCGATAATGGCCTTTGAAATCCGTCGGTACAGATCGCGCCGGCGAACGAGCGGCCACCAGTCATAGAGAAAGATCTCCAGCGGGCGCCAGTTCGCAACCCACCCCAGGATCAAGAGACTCTCCTCCAGAAGACGCCGCAACGGGTTGGCGAACAGCGCACCAACGACGACGTGCGCAAAGAGCAGGCACGTGATCAGAATGGCGAGTCCGATGGCCAGCGACCAGCGGCCAATTCTGAACAGCTCGTTGAGGTCTCCTTGAGTTGCGTTCGCCCGATCTGAAAAATAGTGACCGAAGGCTTCGCGGAGCTCCAGCGCTGCTTTCGCTTGCGCATCAGTATCAGGATGTTGAACGCGAATCCGGATCGCTTGCCGGCCCGAGAGCTCTCGCGCCCAGCCGACAATGTAGTCTTCCGCCTCTTTGTCGAGGTCTCGCTCTCGAAACGGGAATGGGTCGAGCGTATGAAAGAGCTGGGCGATGTCGTCGACCCGAAGCTCAATCGTCTCTTCGGATGCCTGGGCAATCATCGGCTTTCATCGCTCCGGAGTCTCGTGGGCCTCGCTTGCTCCAAGTCAAGACCGGTTATCGAGGCCCGTCTATCTTAAGGGCCTGTTTTTCGGCGTAAAGGAGGCTTGCCATCGAAAGACACGCAATTGCCGAACAGGTCATTCTGCCGGAAAATCCGCATGTCCTGCCTGTCGCCGAACTGCTTCGGCAGTTGCGCGTGGCCGCTTCCGATGGCCTCTCCGAGGCTGAGGTCGAAGCGCGCCGCAAGCGCTTCGGTGCCAACACGATCAGTTCGCGCCGCCCCACCCGGGTGATGAGCCTGCTGTTGCACCAGTTCAAGAGTTCGGTCGTTTATCTCTTGAGCGTTGCGGCGGGGCTGGCGTTCTATTTCGGCGAACTGGAGGAAGGCAGCGCCATCCTTGCGGTCCTTGCCATCAACGCGCTGATCGGCTTCGTGACCGAGCTGAAGGCGGCGCGATCGATTGAGGCTTTGCGAGCGCTTGGAACGCGCAGCGCCCGCGTCCGACGCGGGGGGCGCGTTCGTGTCGTGCCGGCCGAGGAGCTCGTTCCGGGCGATATCGTCGTCCTGGACGCTGGCGATGTCGTGTCGGCCGACCTCCGCCTCATCGAGACGTCCCGTCTGTCCGCAGACGAATCGACGCTGACCGGCGAATCGGTCGCCGTCGACAAGCAGACGCGCCCGGTCGGCGCAGACACGCGTCTCGGCGATCGCGCGTCCATGGCGTTCAAGGGCACCGCCATCACGCGGGGGACGGGCACCGGGGTCGTCGTGGCGACCGGCCTCGGCACGGAGCTAGGCCGCGTGACGAGGCTCGTTCTCGAAGCCGACCCGGGCAGTTCGCCTCTCGAACGCAAGCTCGGGCGTCTGTCAACGCAGCTCGTCCTGGCGACCATCGCCGTCGCCGTTGCCATCGGCGTCGCCGGCCTGATCGGAGGTGAAGATCCCCTCGTGATGGTCGAGGCGGCGATCGCGCTCGCCGTGGCCGCGATTCCCGAGGGCCTCCCGGTCGTCGCGACGCTTGCGCTCGCCCGTGGCATGTGGCGCATGGCGCGGCAGAATGCGCTGATCGAGCGTCTTTCCGCGGTCGAGACGCTCGGGGCTACCACCGTCATCCTCACCGACAAAACCGGCACCTTGACCGAAAACCGGATGACGGTGCGGCGGCTCTGCACGGCCTCTGGTGAGATCTCGCTCGAGACGGAAGCGCCAAAGGAGGGGGAGCGCCTGCAACTCGCCGGCGACCGATCGGCCGCCGAACTGCTCCGCATCGCCGTTCTTTGCAACGATGCCCATCTCGACCGCGCGGACGAAGGCGGCGGCGGCGACCCGATGGAAATCGCACTTTTGCGCGCCGGATTCCACGCGGGCTTGAGACGAACGTCCTTGCTGGATGGGCACCGCATCGTTCGCAAGCATGCCTTCGATCCTGCCGCCAAGATGATGGCAACGGTGCACGAATGGGGAGACGGCGTGCTGGTGGCGGTGAAGGGAGCGCCGGAAGCGGTCCTGGCGGTGGCGACGCGCGCAACCACCGGGCATGGCGAGATCGCCCTTGACGACCACACACGAGCGGAGTGGCTGGGCCGGGCCGATCGGCTCGGCCATAGCGGCCTGCGCGTACTCGCCTGCGCGACGAAGAAGGACGAGCTGTCCGATGCCTCGCCATACGAGGGATTGGTCCTGGTCGGCCTTATCGGTCTGGAAGACCCCGCGCGTGCCGACGTGCCGCAGGCGGTTCAGGACTGCCAGAAAGCGGGAATTCGCGTCGTCATGGTCACTGGCGACCATCTCGTGACGGCGCGAAGTATCGGTCGCGCGGTCGGTCTCGGGGAGAGCATCGCGAACGTCATGGAGGGCAAGAAGATCGCTGAGGTGATCGAGACCGGGCAGCCTGCGCTCCGCGACGTCGGGATCTTCGCGAGAGTGAACCCCGACGAGAAGCTTGCCCTGGTCAGGGCCTATCAGGCCGCCGGCGAGATCGTCGCTATGACGGGTGACGGGGTCAACGACGCGCCGGCCCTGCGGCAGGCCGATATCGGCGTGGCGATGGGCCTGCGGGGCACCGATGTCGCGCGCGAAGCGGCCGCCATGATCCTGCTCGACGACGCGTTCCCGACCATCGTTGGGGCGATACGCGAAGGCCGCATCATCTTCGCCAATATCCGCCGTTTCGTCGCCTATCTCTTGTCCTGCAATCTCAGCGAGGTGATGGTGGTCGGACTAGCCGTGTTGTCGGCGCTCCCTCTGCCGCTGCTGCCGCTGCAGATTCTGTATCTCAATCTCGTGACAGACGTGTTTCCGGCCTTCGCACTGGCCATGGGCGAAGGTGAATCCGGTATCCTTAAGCATCCGCCGCGCGATCCAGGAGAGCCCATTTTGGGCCGTGGGCAATGGATCACAATAATCCTGCATGCCGGAGCGTTGAGCGCCGGCACGTTCGGGGCGCTGGCTGCGTCGTATCGGCTCGGTCTCGATGCCAGAGCGACGGTGACCGTCACGTTCCTCACTCTTGGATTCGCGCAGCTCTGGCACACGTTCAGCATGAGCGATCCGCAATCGCCGCTCATCGTCAACGAGATCACGCGAAATGGTTGGCTTTGGAGCGCGCTCATGCTTTGTGCAACACTCCTTGCCGTGCCGCCTTACCTGCCGCCGGCAGCGCTTCTATTGCACCTTGCTCCCCCCACCGCCGACATGTGGTCAGTCGTTCTTCTCTTTAGTTTGGCGCCGATGATCGTCACGCAGGTAGTCAGCGCTGTCGTCAGAGTATGGCATGCGAGGGTGCGATGACGACGAGGGCAGCTATTGTCTTTCTTGTTCCCAGTGCTTCTTCTGCCGTTCGGAGGCGTACAATTCCTCGCCGCATGCATCCCACTGCGGCGGGGCCGCACGGTCAAGGTTTAACCCTGATGCGGCCCCCCGTGCCAGTTGGCAGCCGAAGCGGCAAAAACAGAAACGGTCGGGGAGGTTGAGGTGAGGACGTTACTAACCTTTATGCTGCCTTACATCATTGGCATCATCTGCATCGGCGCTATCCTCTGGCTCATAAGCTACTGATAAGGTGCAGAGGCGCAGCATGACTGACCTCCTAGAGGGGGGTATGGGCACACGCCTTATCCGAACAAATGCGCGAGCCAATACGCTGCCCCGGCTGCCAATCCGCCAACCAGCAACGTTTGCAGCGCCGACTTGATCTTGTTGACGCCTGTGAAGTGCCCTTTGACGGCTCCGAAGCAGATCAGGGCCAGGCCGGTCGCAGCCACCGAAATCTGTAGGGCCGTCCCGATGTTCTGGGTAAACATGTATGGCACGAGTGGGATCAGACCACCGATCACATAAGAGCCTCCGATTGTCGCGGCGCTGATCGGCGCCCGTTTCGGATCCGGACGCTCCAATCCCAGTTCGAAGCGCATCATGAAATCGACCCATCGCTGCCTGTTCGAAGCGATCGCACCAACGACGGACTTCAGCGCGTCTCCTTCGAGGCCGTACTCGCGGAAGATCTGCTCCACTTCTTCAACCTCCCGTTCGTGCAGGTGATCGATTTCGTGGTGCTCGCGCTGCTCTTCGGCGGCGTAGTGCTCCGCGTCCGTGCGGGCCGCGAGATACCCGCCGAGCCCCATCGCGATGGCGCCGGCGACGACCTCGGCGAGCCCGGCCGTGACGATCACGTCCGTGTTGGCGACGGCCGCGGAAAGACCGGCTGCCAGCGCGAACGGGACGGTCAAACCGTCGGCCATCCCGATTACGACGTCCCGGACGCTTTCGGAGGAGGTGAAGTGCTTTTCGACGTGTGGGGTGGCGGGCACAGGACGCTCCTGTTTGCGGTTAAGGTTCGAAGAGGGCGGCCTAGTCAGCAGCCCTCTTGCGGCCGGAGATCATGGACGCGATCAGGTTCTCGCGATGCTCGAAGCTCGCGATCAACACGCCGAGGACATGCGCCACGACCAAGCCGACGGTCAGGTTGGCCAGGAATTCGTGGACGTGTTCGATCAGCTTGGAGCCCCAGTAGGCATCCGTGGTGATCATGTAGCCCGTAGCGCACGTGCCGGCCAGCGCGACGAGGAGCGCGATGATCATGGCACCGCCCGCCGGGTTGTGCCCGATGTAGCGCGGAGCTCTGAGCAGCGTGACGTCGCGGATATAGGCCAGCACCTCGCGCGGCGGCCGAACGAAGCTCGAAAAGCGCGCATGCCGCGGGCCGACGAAGCCCCAGACCATGCGGATCCCGAGGAGGCCGGCGATCGTGTAGCCGGCCCCGACGTGCACCCGTTCGATCTCGTCGCCGGTCGCGTAGGCGATCACGAAGGTGGCTACCAGCGACCAATGGAAGATCCGGACGAACGGATCCCAGACCTTGACCGTGGCCGGCGGCATCGCGCCGCCGGCTCCAATCGTGTTGCTCGAAGGTCTCATTTGCGCACCGTCACATCTGGCCGACGATCTGGCCGTTGGTCGGGTCCACGAATAGCTCGACCCGGTTGCCGTTCTTGTCGAGCGTGTAGAGCTCGCCGCAGGCGTTCTTGAGCTTGGCCTTCTGGACCTTGTAGCCCTTGGCCTCGACCTTGGCCTGCAACTGCGCCACCGGCAGCCACTGGGCCTCGGGGGCCGAGGTGCACGGCTTGCCGAGGCTGCCGGCCTGGGCGGAGGCCGCCCCGAGGGTCACGGCGGCGAGGGTAAGAATGGCAATCTTGCGCATAGGTATCTCCTGACGGTGGCCGGCCGCACCATGCGGCGGCGTGCGGGGCAACCTGCCAGAAGCGGCCTGACTGACGCCTGTTGAGCCAAGTCAGCTATTTGTCAGGTGATATCTGGCATCCATATCTCCGGGATGACGAGTTGCTCATGGATTTACCTCTGCACCCGGTTCGCGCCCTGATCCTTGCCGCCGTCCTGTTGGTCGCGGGCGGGGCGCCAGCGCTCGCCCGCGATCATGACGACGCGCGACGGGCCGTAGAGGCCGGCGAGATACGTCCGCTTGCCGATATTTTGAACAAGGTCAAGGGCAAGCTTCCGGGCGAGGTTGTTGGCGTGAAGCTCGAACGAGAGGCCGGTGCCTGGATGTACGAATTCCGGGTGGTCGACGAGAAGGGGCGGTTGTTCGAGATCCACGTCGATGCCCGCAGCGGCGAAGTCGAACGGGCCAAGGAGAAGTGATGCGCGTGCTTGTTGTCGAGGACGACCAGCGGATCGCGTCGGATGTCTCGCGCACACTCGAAGCATCCGGGTACGTAGTCGAAACGGTTGCCAACGGCGAGGATGCCTGGTTCCTTGGTGACACCGAGGATTACGGCGCCATCATTCTCGACCTGGGTTTGCCCGGCATGGATGGCCTTGCGGTCCTGAAACGCTGGCGCGCCAACGGTCGCCACATGCCGGTTCTCATCCTCACCGCACGAGGCAGTTGGGCCGAGCGCGTGGACGGCATCGATGCCAGCGCGGACGACTACCTGCCGAAGCCGTTCCGGATGGAGGAGCTGCTGGCCCGGCTGCGGTCAATCGTGCGCCGCTCGGCGGGACACGGCTCCTCACTCATCACGGCGGGTGAGATCACGCTTGACGAGCGGCAGATGAAGGTGACCCGCCGCGGCGTGCCAGTTGCACTCACACCGCTCGAATACAGGCTCGTTGCCCATCTCCTCCGGAATCGCGGGCGGGTCGTCTCGCAGCAGGAGATCGACGAGAACGTCTACGGCCACGGCGAAGACCACGATTCCAATACACTCGAGGTGCTGGTTGGCCGCGTGCGCAAAAAGCTGGGCGCCGACGCCATCGAGACGCGGCGTGGGTTCGGCTATCTGATGCCGGACGACCCCGAATGAAACGTCATTCGCTCAGACTAAGACTTGTCGCCGGCGGCATCGTCGCAATCCTGATTGCGCTTGGGCTCGCCGGCGGGGCGCTCGTCGTCGTCTTCGAGCGCCACGTCTCGCGTACCCTGGCTCAAGATCTCGACGTCCATCTGAAGCAGCTTCTCGCGAATATCGACGTCGACCCCCAGGGTAAGCTGGTTTTGATGCAGCCCCCCGTCGATCCACGCTTCGCGGATCCGCTCTCCGGACTGTATTGGCAGGTCGGCGATGACCACGGGCAGTTGTTTCGTTCGCGCTCGCTGTGGGATTCGGCCATGGAGCTCCCGGCGGATCGGCTGAGCCCTGGCGAAACGCACCAGCACGAAGCTTCCGGCCCCGGCGGCCAGCGCGTGTTGGTAGCCGAGCGCGCAGTCACGCTTTCCGCGGCTGGGAAGCCAGTAATCGTCCGCCTTGCCGTCGCCGAGGACTTGGCGAGGGTGTCGGACGCAAGCTCAGCGTTTGCCAAGGATCTCTCGATCGCGCTCGTCCTTCTTGGCTGCGTATTGACCCTCGCGACCTGGATCCAGGTCGGCGTCGGTTTGCGTCCACTGGTCGTACTTCGCCGCGGAGTGGCCGATATCAGAGCGGGACGAACCGGGTATTTGCCATCCTCGGTCCCGACCGAAGTCCATCCCCTTGTCGAGGAAGTCAACGCACTCATCGAGGCGCAGGAACACGAAATCGAACGGTCACGCGGTCGCGCTGCGGACCTGGCGCACGGGCTGAAGACGCCGCTTGCTGCTCTTGCCGCCGATGCCTTGCGCCTCCGGGAGCGGGGCGAGCACGACATTGCGCGAGACATCGACGCCGTAGGCGAAACTATGGGCCGCCACGTGGACCGCGAGCTCGCGCGCGCCAGGGTTCGCGGGCGGGCCAGAGGCGGCGCAGCAATATCCGCTGCCGTGAAGCCGCTCGTGGGGGCTATCCTCGCAACTCTGTCGCGCACTCCCGAGGGCGCGCATGTGAGATTCGAGAACCTTGTCGCCGATGATCTATGTGTCTCGCTCGACAGGACCGACCTTGCAGAAGTCCTCGGCAATCTGATCGAGAACGCTGCGCGCCATGCTGCCGGAATCGTTCGCATCACTGCCGATGACAGCCGGCCCTCCCTCGTCGTGGAAGACGACGGCAAAGGCATCGAACCGACCCACCTGTTACGCGTGCTCGAGCGCGGTACCCGACTCGACGAGCGAGGTGGAGCAGCCGGTCTGGGTCTTGCCATCGTCCAGGACGTCCTGGACGCGTACGACTGGAAACTGGAACTCTCGAACTCAGAGCTCGGCGGGCTGAAGGCGACAATTGCTCCGAGATCCGTGGTCCCTAAGCTTCCGAGCCCTTCCGCAGAAAAATCGACTGCGACTTCGACTACGCCGCAGCGAGCCTGACGCCTCGCCACGGGCGCCAGCGGCGCGAGAGCGCGACCTTGTCGGTTGCGCATGCGGTAGACGCCGCGTCGCCAAAACGAGATACTGACTTTTCGGCCATTCCCTGTACAACAGCCGCACACATGATAACACCCGCAATTGATCAAGTCCGAGAGAGCCAGTCAGACAGTCCCCGGTTGGATCCAATCACCTGTTTTGGCTGAACGGGATTTATTGTCCCAGCGGAAATACGAAAGGCACGATCGAGGATCATCCGCGCGAATGCCTTTGCTTCAGCTTCGTTAGGAAAGGTCCTGGTTTCGCGACGATAAATCCGGTCTGTTTCGCGGCTTGCGGGTTCGAAGGAGATGTACCACTTCGGCTTCATAGCCACTTCACCGAGCATCAATAATCGAACTTACCGGTTCTCAGTCCCAGCCCGGGGCACGAAGCGCGACCCATTCCAGCGCAGGAGCCGTCGCGCTCCGCTCGATTGGTCCTGTATCTCCAAAAAGGCGGTGTCTTGCTCACGCACTAAGCGGACATCCTGAGCGCGCAGAGCAAGTACCTTCCGGTACCGTCCTCCCACTTTCACGTACACTTCGTGCAGACATCCTGATGCGTCGCAAACGACCCCTCTGTTGCGGCACTGGAAATCGTCGAAGTGAAGAGCAACGAATTGAGTGCCAGGAGTCGTGAGGTAAAGTGCAAATCGTTGTGCCACAGCGATCGAGGCGCCACACGCAGCTTCCCACTTTTTCGCTTGGACTCGGATCTCCGAAGGCAAATTCGTTAGATGCGCGGGATTCCATGGATCTTGCGCTATCCCTCCGTGTGAGGACGCGGATTGGGGTAAACCTAATAAACAGAAAGCGAATGCAGTCGCCGCAAGAGCGCATTTCTTCAGCAGCACGGCGGGTCTCCCAAATACCTAACCGCCATCGCACAAGCGCGATCAGCAATTCATGATCGCACATCCGACCTTACAACTTGCTGACATGGATCAACAGCTTGCGGTCAGTGACGGTGCATCATGATGCAGCTGTGTAAAAGCACTCTGCTCCGCGTCGCCCGTCAGCGTCAGACTGGTGACGGGATTGATGAGCGTCAACCGCTGACCTGCAGAGCGGCAATATTCGGTCATAACGGTCAAAATCCTCAGTTTCGGTCGCTGCAATGGGATCTTTGCAATGTATCTGAGTTCATCAGCGCCCCCATGGCTGAACTGGACGCGCGTCCTGATCGCACTGGCGTTCCTGACCCTGCCGTCCAAATCGGTGGCCGAGGACCAGTTAAAGCTCAGCCCTGAGCAGGCAACGAGCCTGGGCATCCGCGTAGTTCATCCCGTTGCGAGCCCGACCGACAAGACGCTGCCCTATCCCGCCCAGATCGTCATTCCTACCCCGCAATTGTGGGTCGTTAGCGCTCCTGTGGCCGGCATGGTGACCAATCTTTCAGTGGCGCGGGGTGACCGTGTTGTCGCTGGACAGCCGCTCGCCACGATGGAGAGCCCAAGCTTCGTGTCGCAGCAGCGCGATTATCTGCATGCCGTTGCACAGGAAGTCCTCGCCGCCCAGCAACTCAACCGTAACAACCAGTTGTTTCAAGGTAACGCGGTGCCACAGCGCGTTCTCGAGGGGAGCCAGGCGGAGGCTCGGCAGGCGGCCATTGCAGTCGCGGAGCGTCGTCAGATGCTCCGACTCAGCGGTCTTTCCGAGGAGACAATCTCGAAACTGACAAGCGAAGCAGCGATAAGCGCGACCCTTAGGGTTGCAGCACCACGGCCGGCGACTGTCATCGATATTGCCGTATCTCCCGGCCAGCGCGTGGAGCAATCGGCCCCGCTGATCAAGCTCGCGCAGCTTTCTCCGCTGTGGGTCGAGATCGCGGTTCCGGCGTCGAACATCAAAGCTATTCGACAGGGCGTGAAAGTGGAGATCGACGGTTACGAGAGTCCGGGCCAGGTCGTGCTGGTCTCTGAAACGACCGATCCGGCCACACAAACCGTGCTAGTCCGGGCAGAGGTACAGAACTCCGGCGAACTGCGACCAGGGCAGACTGCCGCCGCTCGCATCTCCTTCACTTCCAAACGGGAAAGCGCCTGGGAACTCCCTTACAGTGCGCTGATCAGACGCGGCGAACAAGCGTCTGTATTCGTCTCGACGCAGGATGGCTTTCGTCTGATCCCGGTTACGCTCCTTGAGGAGGACCAGGACCATGTCGTGGTCTCCGGCACCCTCACGGATAAGGACGAAGTGGCGGTCAGCGGTATCTCCGCGCTCCGCGGAATCCTGCTGAAGCTGGGGGCGGGCTAGTCATGCTCGAACGCCTTGTCGCATTTGCGCTTTCCCAGCGGCTGTTCGTCGCTCTCGGCGTGCTCCTGTTGATCGGCGCCGGCCTCGTTATGTTGCCAAGCCTACCGATCGACGCTTTTCCGGATGTCTCGCCCGTCCAGGTCAAAGTCATCATGAAGGCGCCGGGCCTCACACCGGAGGAGGTGGAACAGCGGGTCACCGTGCCGATCGAACTCGAACTGCTCGGGTTACCAAACAAGAAGATCCTGCGCTCGACCACCAAATACGCGCTGGCCGACGTCACAGTCGATTTCGAGGATGGCACCGACATCTACTGGGCGCGCAACCAAGTGTCCGAACGCCTGGCCAACATTAGTCGCGACCTGCCAGAAGGGGTTGCCGGCGGACTAGCGCCGATCACCAGTCCGCTCGGCGAAATGTTCATGTTCACCATTGAAAGTGCGGATCTCTCGCTGGCCGAGCGACGAAGTCTGCTTGATTGGGTGATCCGTCCAGCGCTGCGGACAGTGCCGGGAGTGGCCGACGTTAACGCGCTCGGGGGATATGTTCGGGCGTTCGAGATCGTTCCGCTCAACGATGCGCTTGCAGCGCGCGGCATTTCCTACGAGATGTTTCGGCGTGCCATCGAGACGAACAGCCGCAATGACGGCGCCGGTCGTGTCAATCAGGGTGAAGACAGCGCTCTCGTGCGCATCGAAGGCAGCATTCGGACGATCGACGACATCAGACAGATCGTCGTCGATACCAAGGACGGCGTTCCGATCCGTGTCAAGGACATTGCCCGTGTCCAGTTGGGCTCGCTGACGCGATACGGCGCGGTCACCGCGGATGGTCACGGCGAAACGGTGGAAGGCCTTGTTCTTGGTCTGCGAGGTGCCAATGCGCGCCAACTCGTGGCTGACGTCCAGGCTCGCCTTGACGAGATCAAGCAATCGCTCCCTCGGAGCGTCAGCATCCAGGTGTTTTACGATCGCGGCCGGCTGGTCGACCGCGCGGTTGGCACCGTTGTCCGCGCGCTTGGCGAAGCAACGGTGCTAGTGGTCGTCCTTCTTCTGCTGTTTCTTGGCAATTGGCGAGCCTCCCTGGTGATTGCCCTGAGCCTGCCGCTTGCGATCGTCATTGCGCTAGTTGTCATGCGCATCGTCGGCATGTCGGCAAACCTGATGAGCCTGGGCGGCCTTGCCATCGCTATCGGCATGCTGATCGACGCGTTGGTGGTGGTGGTCGAGAACGTCGTAGGGAATCTCAGCAAGGAACCTCAGGGAAAGGCCGCCCCGCTCGTCCATACCATCTACCGGTCTGTGTGCGAGGTGCTCCAGCCGGTCGCATCGGGCGTACTGATCATCATGATCGTATTCGTGCCGCTGTTGACGCTGGAGGGGCTGGAAGGGAAGTTGTTCATCCCCGTGGCGCTCGCGATCATATTCGCGCTCGGCGGCTCGCTGCTCCTGGCGCTCACGGTCATCCCCGTGGCAACTTCGTTTCTGCTCAAGAACACGTCGCACCACGAACCATGGTTGATCAGAATTGCGTCTCGGCTCTACGCACCTGCACTTGATTGGGCTCTGCGCAACGAGCGTAAGGTCATCATCGCGGCCATTGCGGCCCTCGTCGCTGCCGGCTATGCCTACACCCAGCTCGGCAAGACCTTTATGCCGACCATGGACGAAGGCGACATCATTGTCAGCGTCGAGGCTCTGCCATCTATCAACCTCGATGAGATGATCGCAATCAATGCCAGACTTCAGTCGGCCATCCTCGCGAAAGTTCCCGACATCAAAAGCATCGTGGCCCGGAGCGGCTCCGACGAGCTGGGGCTTGACCCGATGGGACCCAACCAGACCGATACGTTTCTGGTTCTGAAGCCGGCAGAGGAGCGGAAATCGGTCGACAAATCTGCCCTGATTGAAGAGCTGCGGCAGGTCCTCGGCAATTTCCCGGGACTATCGCTCAGCTTCACCCAGCCGATTGATATGCGCGTTCAAGAAATGATCAGCGGCGTACGCGGCGATGTCGCAGTGAAGATCTTTGGACCTGATATCGCCAAGCTGAATGACATTGCGAGCAAGCTGTCCGCCATTTTGTCCAGCATCGCAGGCGCCGAGGACGTTTACACCACTCTCAACGAGGGCGCACAATATTACACGGTCGCGGTAAACCGGATGGAGGCCGGACGCCTCGGCCTGACCGTGGACGCTATCTCCAACTCGTTGCGTACCCAGATCGAGGGCCGCACGATCGGCACAGTGCTCGAAGAAGGGCGCCGCACACCGATCCTCGTTCGCGGCAGCGAAACCACCCGCGAAGCTCCGACACTGCTCGCAAGCTTGCCCCTGACTCTGGCCTCCGGTCAGCATGTGGCGCTCTCGCAAGTGGCCCGCATTCAACGGGTGGATGGTCCCGTCGTGGTCAATCGCGAGAACGGGAATCGGATGAGCGTCGTGCGCGCCAACGTTCGCGGCCGCGATATGGTCGGATTCGTTGATGCAGCCCGGCAGAAAGTCGCGGCGGAGTTACCTCTGCCGCAAGGCTACAGGCTAACTTGGGGCGGTCAGTTCGAAAATCAGCAACGCGCGGCCGCACGCCTTTCGATCGTGGTGCCGGTGGCGATCGGCCTTATCTTTGTGCTGCTGTTCACGACCTTCGGTTCGATCCGACAGGCGCTGTTGGTCTTGGTCAATATCCCGTTCGCCGTGATTGGTGGCGTCTTTGCGTTGGTGCTTAGCGGCGAATACCTCTCGGTGCCGGCATCTGTTGGGTTCATTGCGCTGCTCGGGATCGCGGTGCTGAACGGTGTCGTACTGGTCTCATACTTCAATCAGCTCCGCGCCCACGGCGTACCGGAAGGTCGCATCGTCGTGGATGGCGCCCAGCGCAGGCTAAGACCGGTCCTGATGACGGCGAGTATCACAGCCTTGGGTCTGATCCCCCTCTTGTTTGCGACCGGCCCAGGATCAGAGATCCAGCGCCCGCTCGCGATCGTGGTGATTGGCGGCCTAGTCTCATCGACTGCTTTGACGCTGATCCTTCTACCGATCCTTTATCGCCGGTTTGGCGGCATTGTGAAGGGGGCCAAATGAGTGCCGAATTCGTCTGCCTCACGCTGATCGCCGGCCGCTCGCTCCGCGACGAGCTGTTCGATTATCTAAGTGTCCGACCGAAAAATAAGTTGAGTGATATCAGCGAGTTCTGATTCCATCGGTGTTGCGAAGCATCAAAGGGATCGAGAATGTGGACTGATATCACCCGGGCACAGTTTGCCCGAGAGGAGCTGCGTTTGCCAAGCGACTTGACGGATGCGGAATGGGGCGTGCTGGAGAGGTTGCTTCCTGTGCGGGCCAAGCGCGGGCGGCGCCCGAAATGGAGCTATCGCGACATCGTCGAGGCAGTACTCTATCTGCTGCGCGGCGGATTGCCGTGGCGCATGCTGCCGCCCACTCTGTTTCCACCAATGACCACGGTGCAGTACTATTTCTACCAATGGCGCGACAGCGGATTGTGGCAATCGATCAACCACGCACTCCTGATGCTGGCGCGCGAGGCGATCGGCCGGGAGGCCTCGCCGACGGCCGGCGTGATCGACAGCCAATCGGTCAAGACCACGGAAAGTGGCGGCCCTCGCGGCTACGACGCGGGAAAGAAGATCAAGGGTCGAAAGCGCCACATCGTCACCGACACCCAAGGGCTCCTGGTCGGAGCGATCGTTCACGCTGCCGACGTCCAGGATCGTGACGGCACGCCAGATGTCCTGTGCAGCATTCGCTACCGCTTCCCCTGGCTGCGCCATATCTTCGCCGATGGCGGCTATGCCGGCGAAAAGCTCAAGGCGGTGCTGGAAAAGATCGGCCGGTGGACTGTCGAGATCATCAAGCGCTCCGATGCCGCACAGGGCTTCGAGGTGCTTCCGCGCCGCTGGGTGGTCGAACGAACCTTCGCCTGGCTCGGCCGCAACCGCAGATTGGCCAAGGACTTCGAGCGAACCATCGAAAGCGCAACTGCCTGGCTCTTCCTCGCCTCTGTCCAACTCATGACAAGGCGCATCGCAGCGATAAAAACAGCAATGCAATTTTGAGTCAGGCTCTAAGCGAACAGCGGGATCTCGTTTCCGGCTTTACGGCCTCTGACGCTGCGGGACACGGTCCCGACGTCCGATTGCAGACATCGGCCGAGCGGGTCAAAGGCCACGCCGACGAGTTGATGGTGCGCACGATTCTTCAGGTGCAAGAAGCGGCGCAGTTGCTCGAACGGCTAAAAGCGACCTTCGCCGGATCCAGGATCGTCTATTGGATCATGCCTGTCTCAGAATTTGGCGTGATCGATGTCCCCAACCTATGAGGCTTCCGCGATCTTCTGAGACTACGCTTCAGATCGGTGTGACTATCATCTGGGACGCTCTTGCGCGGCACCGCCGGAGGTAAGCGCCTCGGCCCGGCGAAAATCAGCTTCCGCGCCGGCCGCGTCGCCCATTTTGGCCTTCATCGTTCCGCGCTCGCGAATAGGAGCCGGATCCGTTGGAACAGCTTTGATAACCACATCGAGGTCAGCGATGGCTCGCTCGAACAAGCTCTTCCGGCGATGAGCCTCCGCTCGAGCGCCGAACGCTGCGAGGTAGTCCGACCTCAGTCGAATGGCACGATCAAAATCCGTGATTGCGCGATCCAGCTCGCCCTTGGCCATCAATGCCACGCCGCGGTTGCCGATGGCGACATGATGGTCGGGCATCAGGCGAATGGCCTGGTCATAATCCTCTATCGCGCGGTCCAGGTCTCCATTTGCCCTGAAAGCAAGGCCCCGATTGTTGTACGCTGCGACCAATTGGGCGAGAATTCGCTCGCCTGCCTTGATCACCGCAGTGCAACCCCTGATCGGACGATCGGACGATCGGACGACAGTTCGGCGGGACGCGCGCACGAATCCCAGTCTTCGTCGCTCAGGGCGGATGCCGGGGACGCGTGAGACGCAACCAGCAACGCAGTCACAGCTGCGGCTGCCAGACCGGCTCTGAGCGTTTTCCCGCGGGTAACTCTGGCCGAGGACTCCTTCAGTGCCTGCATTCTTTCCATTTGGGCGGGCGGCGCACCGGTAGAATTTGACGACACAAGCGCCCCCATAAAGCGCGGCTTCGATGACTTCGACGTCGCTCCAATATGGCGGGTGATAGCTGACATTTGACTGACATGGATCAAGCCGCATTGTCATCCGCCTTCCCTGCTGCAGGTGAAGACCGACCGAAAGGGGGGCGCGTGATGCGCGCAACAGGAACGCGATGCCGCCCAGGATCATGTTCGCGCCGAGCAAGAGTCCTGGAGCCCAAAGCGCGGTGTCCGGGAGATCGGTGAACATCCATGCCGCAAGCGCGAGATCGACGACGCCGCTTAAGCGAATCCGAAGGGCAGCTGCGTTGCTTGATCGATCGCTCGCTGCCCCATTTTCATTTGGAAACAGAAGCCAACCTATTGAAATTACTGGAGCGTGTTTCGACGATTTATTCCAAATATGCCTTGAAATCATTGAGTAATTAAGCGGATTTTGATTCCGCCATTCTGGCGTTCGCTCAGGGCAGACGTTCGTGCGGAACTCCTGGACTTAGCGCTCCAACCGGCTGTTCATTTGGAAACTAGGCATTTGGAGAGGCGCCGCCTTGCCGGCGGCCAGGACCCAGTCTCAGCCCGCATCCAACTATCTCAGATCGCCGATAACATCCGGGCCTCGGTGCGCTTGGCGTATCCCGCATAGCTCTCCCGGGTGCGGTGTGCAGATAGGGCACGTCCTTGGCCCTCGGTCAGTTCCGCCTCCTCAAGCTCGGTCATACCCTTGTGACGGCAGGCGCCCAGGGTGAACTCCTTCGGCAGGCCAATTGCCTTTCTCATGCGCCGGACAACCTTTTTGCATACCAGAGAAGGAGTAAGGCTTGGAAACTCCTTCCTCGACTTTCCGCAGAATCATGGGTGCGCCGCGACGTACGAGCGTCGCCAGCACCGCCTCGGCTTCCTCATAGAATTTGACAATCTCGCCGGTTGGCAGTCGCTCTTCCAGCGGATGGTCGATGACGGCTCCGGTCTTGTGGCGTTCGATTCGAATCGTTGGCTTTTGCCCGGCCCAGTAACCGGTCCATTTGATGTGGCCGGCAATTACATCTCCGGGCGCATCAACCACTCGAAACAGATGACCGCTGCAGCGCAACACTCCGGCTCGCCGTGCTCCACGCAACCGTGCGCGACCGGCGAACGTGGTGAACTCCCCCTGGCTACACCACGCAACGGGACACGATCGGCAAGTTGCAGAACACGATCAACGCTGAGAGTGGTGTAGAGGTTTTTCAGCCTGCTCACGGAGGCTCACATAATCCCGATAGGGCGGGTCTTCCGAGCCGGTCTAGTGCCTGTATCGGTGCGGCTCGCTGCCGGCCTTCAAGCGAGCGGCAGAATTTGAACTCGACCTTTTCGCTAAATCGGATCGTTAGGTATCGTGGCCAACTTCAGCCTACCCGGCAATCCCAACCGCGCCTGTTCTCAATCTGTGTTAGAAGCAATCTCTTGACTATCGGGATAATGGTGTTGGAAGATAATGGCGCAAATGGCGGAGGGAGAGGGGCATGCCAAAGAAGGCAGCAAAGGAAATAGCTTTCTCGATCAAGCTTGTTGGCTTTGATCTCAATAGCAAGCAGATCCAAGCCTTGAACGAAGTGGTTCGCAGTGCTGTAATGGTCGAAATTTCAAAAATGAATTTCCGTTCTTCAGACAAGATCACTTTTCGTGGCCCCGGTCCTCTGCCTGGTATTGAGGCTTCCGTGGAAGAATGAAGATGGCCGAGAGCGCGGGTCTTCTTTGTCCGAGTTCAGAGCCCGTTCCGGGCGCACTTCTCGTCGGTGTAGTACGGGGCCCCCGTGAAGTAGACATAGTTCCTGCAGTCGCCGTTGATGAACTATTTGTCGCCGAAGGCTCCACCGCTGGTCCATTAGACGACCGGTTTAGATTCGCAAATGGGTGTGTGAAAGAGAAGTGCAACAAGTGGTTTGAGGGACGGTGTAGGCTGATTGAAGTCTTAGTGTCTGTTCCAAAACATGTTGAGTCGAATGAATCGGTTGTGATTCAAGGTGAGCGGCCTGATTCGATGGGGACGCGCCGCCAATGTGGACTACCGAGAACCGTGCACGCTACGACCGCAGCCGCCTGCGCTATCCGAGCGACTTGACCGACGAGGAGTGGGCGCTGATCGCGCCTCGCATCCCGCCGGCCAAGCGCGGCGGCAACAAGCGTACGGTGGACCTGCGCGAGATTGCCAACGGGCTGATGTACATCCTGAGCACAGGTTGCCAGTGGCGCGCGATCCCCAAGGACCTGCCGCCGCGCTCGACGCTGTATGGCTACTTCGATCTGTGGAGCTGGAACGGCACGCTCGATAAAATTCATCACGCCCTCTATGTCGAATGTCGCGAAAGGGCCGAGCGCGAGGCTTCTCCCACCGCCGCCATCATCGATAGCCAGAGCGTGAAAAGCGCTGAAAAAGGGGGCCTCATGATCTCCATGGCTACGACGCGGGCAAGAAGATCAAGGGCAAGAAGCGGCACATTCTCGTCGACACGCAAGGCCTCTTGATGCACGCCATCGTGCATGCGGCGGACATCCAGGATCGCGACGGCGGCGTGCTCCTGATGGCAACGTTGTTCGGCCTCTATCCCTTTCTTCTGAAGCTCTACGCCGACGGCGGATATCAAGGGCCACATTTCCAGAAGGGGCTGCGTAGCGCTCTGAAGCGCGTGAACCTCGAAATCGTCAAACGCTCCGATCAGGCTCACCGTTTCGTCGTCTTGCCCAAACGCTGGATCGTCGAGCGTACCTTTGCCTGGCTCGGGCGATGCCGAAGACTGTCCAAAGATTGGGAATGCTTCAATCACAGGGCGCTCGCCTTTCTCAA
This sequence comes from Bradyrhizobium barranii subsp. apii, assembly GCF_011516635.5. Lineage (GTDB taxonomy): Bacteria > Pseudomonadota > Alphaproteobacteria > Rhizobiales > Xanthobacteraceae > Bradyrhizobium > Bradyrhizobium barranii. The sequence continues at coordinate 2,041,385 of NZ_CP096255.1, forward strand.
GCTGGCCTCCATCCGACTCATGCTGCGAAAGCTATGCAATCCAAGGTAATCTTTCCGGACAGACTCTTAGCTGATCAACCAGAATTTCGACGAACGCCGCAATACTGTTCGATAAGGGGGTCTTGCCGATGGCACTCACAAGTTGGGGCGAGAGCTTGCACCGTTTGTCCCGCCGTTGTTCGGCAACAGCCGTTGAACGAAACGTTAGATACTTTCCGTGCGACAGGCTCGGCTTTTGAGACTCAAAAGCGAGAGTGACAACTGGGCCCGAGGTTCATGAGGATCAGCCCGACCCCATCCAAATCAAAGCTGTGCGCGCTGCTCGTGGAGTGTGCGCCGCAAGAGCCGACTGGTTACGCTATTAATTTGTTGAAGGCGGCTGCTCTAAGTAACCCGTCTGTCGCATCCGACTGGCAGATTGATTGCTTGACCCTCCGGGTCAAGGATTTTTCTGAAGTAGACGATGAGCGGCTTCGATCTCGCAAGCATCTTAGCGTTGTCAGTGAAATCGTGGCGCGAAACCCGTCTCTTGTGGGGTTCTCCGTATTTGTTTGGAACGTCTCAATAACAACTGCTCTGACACGGATGCTTAAACTCGCCCGTCCCGAAATCAGGGTGATATGGGGAGGCAAGCTGGTCGAGAACGATTGGCGGAGATTGGCCGAGTCTTGCTCTGAGATAGATTGTTTTTGCATCGGCGACGGAGAGGCAGTCTTCCCGGCAATTTTAGAGTCGAATTCGGGGAGCGACAATCAGGTGCCCGGCACCGTGATCCGGCGAAACGGCTCTCTAATCGAATTGCTGCCAACCGGCAGTCGGCAGTCGGCAGCAGACTGCGCCACCAAATCCCTACTTGATGGGATTGATTGACCCGCGAGTAACCCGTACCGCATTCATCGAAACCATAAGGGGGTGCAGATTCAACTGTTCTTTTTGTGATTGGGGCGGGAAGCAACGCATCTTATTCGACAATGAGCATGTTAAGTCCATTATCAAGAAATGCCTAGATGACGGCTTTCCGCTTATAGCGTTCCTCGACTCAATTTTTGGCGACAAGGCCGAGCGGCAGGCTGAGTTGCTTCGCTATTTGGTGGAGCATGTCACGGAGGACACGAAATTTGCTTTCGAGATTTATCTCGAGATGATGGACTCTGAATGCATCAAGCAAATGAGGAATCTAGCCCAGAGGGGGGCGGTCGCAAAGATCGAGATCGGACTTCAAAGTGCCGACTCACAAACCGTTCGGCGATCAAATCGGCCGCAAAACCTAAAAAAATTCGTTCAGCGGTATCACGCATTGGTCGAGTATTTGCCTAAGATCCGTGATGTCGTCCAAATTGACTTGATTATCGGCCTTCCTGACGAAACGATGGAATCGTTCGGTAGGGGCCTCAACTTGGTTTACTCCCTAGATCCCGGCGTGATTTCCGTTTTCCCACTTGATGTCTTCCCAGGGTCGGACCTGTGGTCTCAAAAGTCCCTCCTTTCGATCACAGCGTTCGATCAGCCCCCCTACAATTTGATATCAACACCGACGATGTCGCTGCACGAGATCGAGTTTCTGACGAGATTGGCTTGGTCTCTGCAAGATCTCCGTCTGCAGTTTCGGGATACTATATCGGTCTTGAATCACGTAGTAGATGGCGGAATTTTTCAGTTCATGTGCGATTATCTCAAGCACTCGAAGATGGCGTATTCGGCATACGATCCGAAGTTAATTGGAATTGAGCAATTTCTTGACTTTGCCCAGTTCGCTGCGGATCGTTCAACCCGGTTCGCTGTCTCCGATCAGTTGGCGGTCAAGCAGCATTTGCTATTTGATCTTGCTCCGGCTGCGCTCCTAAGCGGGCGTTTGCGCGAAATCGAATATTTGTTTGCTAGCGATAGTTGTGGTGCTTGGAGCCAGCTTGCCCATAGAAACGAGTTGCTAGTTGAATTCGACTCGCTTCTCGATGTTGATTCAGTGCGTCAAACAGCATCAACATGCGGCCGCCGCGCACTTCATCGTGGCGCGCTTTCGGTCGTCCTACAGGCACAGCGCGTTGGTTGTAAGCGGACTGTCCTTGATCGTGACGGCGCGCTGGCCGTCACGCGGGCATTCCCATCTTTCCCCATGCTTCGGGCCTGGGGAATGGAACGTCAGCCAAGTGGCGATCGAGCTGGCATAGAAGCAGGTTGCGCTGATAGCGAACAGGAGGCTCGGTGTGTCAGCTGAGTGCTCCTGCCTGGCTCTGCAGAACACGGTGGTTCGCCTGGGCGTTGAGTTTTCCATTGGCGGATTCACCTTTAAGCGCTTCACGGTAAATTCTCCCTTGGACTACCTCCATAGGATTGAGGCACCGATACTTGGTTTGGCGCAGGCTATCGATGGAAAGTCTGCTGGATTTTCGTTCCAGCAAAAGATCGCTCCCAAATTTGCCTTCGGCGAAGTCGATCCAGCTTTAGATCTCTGCATGAGCATCGGCCAGTTTCCAACTGGAGTGCGAAGCTCGCTAAAAGTCGGCTTCCAATTTGAGAGCGAGATACCGAACTCCGGCAAGTTGAGACAGTTTTCCGTAGTGAGAATCGCTGGGAGCACCGTCTTGGCAACCGGCAATCATCCACTCGCTGGAAAGGTCGTCGATATTGCGGGCGCGATACTATCCGTAAGGCATGCCGATGAACTGGAGCTACAGCACCAGCATGCCCATGGCCCTTTCACCCGCGTCCATGGGATAATTCCGTCGCAAGCCCCGACAAAACTTCAACAACATCCGTGCGAAACAGGATCAGAGTGATACGACGCAACTAGTATACACAACAGGAGAAAATCGGCATGTCTAACGAAGCGCCTGACGAAAGATTGTTGAATACAGAGGATGCCGTCCGACTGGCGGATATTCTCTCAGCTCATGTGATTGATGTTCAGCAGCTGAATACTCCACGGGAGCTTCCTGAGGGTGATGGACCAGAAACTCGCGTCTATCAGCTGCTGCAATCGCCGTGCTCTTTGCCTGGAAAGGTGCCGGTTGGCAGCAGCCCCGTCGAGGAAGCAGTTTTAAACGATCAGTTCCTGGAGGAAGCAGCGCGCAGAATCCTTAGTGTCCGACCGAAAAATAAGTTGAGTGATATCAGCGAGTTCTGATTCCATAGGTGTTGCGAAGCATCAAAGGGATCGAGAATGTGGACTGATATCGGGGATGTCCCGGGTTCTGTTGAATTTCTGAAGAGGTCGGCGTTGCCCACCTTGAGCCGGTAGGCTCGGGGTGCTGATTCCACAAAGGAGAGCAACGCCATGACGAGAGATATCACACCGGCTGGTTGGCCGGCGACCGGGGCTGTGGAGAAATCATTTGCGGAAGTGCGAGCGAGCTTCGATCGGTTCTGCCTTGCGGCAGGAATCGAGGCGCTCGGCACGATGATGGAGGCGGATGTGACAGCGGCCTGCGGGCCGCGCCACGGTCGTGATGCGGCGCGGCGGGCGCACCGTTGGGGCCGAACGCGGGGGCGGATCGGTTTCCACGGCGGCAAGATCGAGGTCGATCGCCCGCGGGTCCGGGGCATGGACGGCCGCGAGGTCACGATCCCGAGCTGGGAAACGGCGGCGCAGGAGGACTGGCTCGGTCGCTGGGCGATGAACCTGATGCTGATCAATGTGTCGACGCGCCGGTTCGGCCGCGCCGTCCGGCTGCCCGAGGGTGACGTGCCGGCACCGCCCGGATCGGGGATTTCGAAGTCGGCGGCCTCGCGGAGGTTCGTGGCTCTGTCGGCGGCGCGGCTGGCCGACTTCATGGCTGCCGATCTGTCCGCGCTCGACCTTCTGGTGGTCCAAATCGACGGGCTGCATCTCGACGACGATCTCGTGCTGGTGGCCGCGATCGGGGTTGACGGCGAAGGCAACAAGCATCCGCTGGCGCTGGTGGAAGGGGCGACCGAGAATGCAGCAACGGTTCAGGCCCTGCTGGACAACCTGGTCTCGCGCGGGCTCGACCCGACGGTGCCAAGACTGTTCATCGCCGACGGCGCGAAGGCGTTGTCGAAGGCGATCCGCCGCACCTTCGGTTCGGCCGCTGCGATCCAGCGCTGCCAGATCCACAAGGCGCGCAACATCATGGAACGCCTGCCGAAAGAGCATCATGCGGCCACCCGCCGGGTGCTGCGCCAGGCCTGGGAGCTCGATGACGCCGACAAGGCTGAAAAATTGATCCGCAATCTCGCGCGTCGACTCGACCAGCAATGGCCCGGCGTTGCGGCCAGTATCCTCGAAGGCCTCGACGAAATCCTGACTGTCGTCCGGTTGAAGTTGCCGAAGGAGCTTCGCCGATCGCTCGCCTGTACCAATATCGCCGAGAACATGATGGGCACCATTCGCCGCGTCACGCGCAACGTTAAACGCTGGCGGGATGCCGGTATGGCCTTGCGATGGGTCGCGGCCGGTATGATCGAGGCCAACAAGGGCTTCCGACGATTGAAGGCGCATAAGCAATTGTCGGTTCTGCGTGCGGCCCTTCAAGCTCACCACGATCGCATGACAATCAAGTCCGTTGCCCACGTCACGAGGGCTGCGTAATATTCATTCCGGCAACGTCGACCCGACGTAGTTCAACAGCGATCGGGACATCCCCCTGATATCACCCGGGCACAGTTTGCCCGAGAGGAGCTGCGTTTGCCAAGCGACTTGACGGATGCGGAATGGGGCGTGCTGGAGAGGTTGCTTCCTGTGCGGGCCAATCGCGGGCGGCGCCCGAAATGGAGCTATCGCGACATCGTCGAGGCAGTACTCTATCTGCTGCGCGGCGGATTGCCGTGGCGCATGCTGCCGCCCACTCTGTTTCCACCAATGACCACGGTGCAGTACTATTTCTACCAATGGCGCGACAGCGGATTGTGGCAATCGATCAACCACGCACTCCTGATGCTGGCGCGCGAGGCGATCGGCCGGGAGGCCTCGCCGACGGCCGGCGTGATCGACAGCCAATCGGTCAAGACCACGGAAAGTGGCGGCCCTCGCGGCTACGACGCGGGAAAGAAGATCAAGGGTCGAAAGCGCCACATCGTCACCGACACCCAAGGGCTCCTGGTCGGAGCGATCGTTCACGCTGCCGACGTCCAGGATCGTGACGGCACGCCAGATGTCCTGTGCAGCATTCGCTACCGCTTCCCCTGGCTGCGCCATATCTTCGCCGATGGCGGCTATGCCGGCGAAAAGCTCAAGGCGGTGCTGGAAAAGATCGGCCGGTGGACTGTCGAGATCATCAAGCGCTCCGATTGCATGTTTCGCGGGATCGTGAGCACGGATTTCAGGGGATCGTGAGCAGAGATTTCAGACGATCGTGAGCACGGATTTCGCGGGATCGTGAGCAGCTTTTCAGCAACTCAGCCCGCTTCGGCCGACAACTCAACCGGCTTAGGAACTGCCTCGTCAGTGAACGAGGAAGGCCGATGCCCACCCAGAGATTGTCGATGCGCCGGATCAAAGAGGTTCTCCGCTTAAAACATGTTCAAGGCTTGCCGGAGCGAGCCATCGCGCGCACCTTGGGCATCAGCAACGGCGCCGTGCACAGCTATCTACGCCGAGCCGGGGCTGCCGGGCTGAAGTGGCCGTTGCCGGCCGGAATGAGCGACGAGGACCTGGAGCTGCTGCTTTTCCCGGCGCCGAGGCCTGCGTCGCAGAGCCCCCAGCGGGCCGTTCCCGACTGGGGCTATGTCGACAAGGAGCTGCGCCGACGCAACGTGACCCGTCGGCTGCTGTGGGACGAGTATCGCGCCACCCATCCCGATGGCTTCGGCTACACCTGGTTCTGCACGACGTACGAGGCCTGGAAGGGGCGAGCCCGGCCTTCGATGCGGCAGACGCATCTGGGCGGCGAGAAGGTTTTCGTGGATTTCGCCGGCGACACCATCGACGTCATCGATCCCTCAAACGGGGAAGTGCAGTCGATGAAGCTGTTCGTCGCGGCGATGGGCGCCTCCAACTATACCTATGCCGAGGCCTGTCCAAGCGAGGGGCTCGCCGACTGGATCCGGGTCCACATCAATCTTTTCGCCTTCCTCGGCGGCGTGCCGACATTCGTAGTCTGCGACAATCTCAAGGCCGCCGTCACCAATCCCGACCGCCACGATCCCGGCCTCAACCGAACCTATGCCGAGATGGCGAGCCATTACGGCACGGCCATTCTCGCAGCCCGGCCGCGGCGCCCAAAAGATAAGGCAAAGGTCGAAGTTGCGGTGCAAGTCGCCCAGCGATGGATTCTGGCGCGGCTGCGCAACCAACGCTTCTTTTCGTTGGCGGAGCTGAACGCAGCCATCAAAACACTCGTCGTCGAACTCAATGCAAGGCAGATGCGCGACTTTGGCGCCAGTCGCGCCGAACTGTTCGCCGAGCTCGACAAGCCCAAGCTTACAAAGCTGCCGGACCAGGCTTACGCTTTCGCACGCTGGAAGCGATGCCGGATCGGCCCCGACTATCATATCGAGATCGATGGACACTGGTATTCCGCGCCGTATCGGCTCATCCGTGAGCTTGTCGACGCACGCATCGATGACAGAACGGTCGAGATCTTCCACAACGGCCGCAGGATCGCCAGCCACGCCCGCGCGCCCAACCGGCGGGGCCACACCACCATCGCCGACCATATGCCCAGCGCCCATCGGCGCTACGGTCAATGGACGCCCGCCGGAGTGATCGTCGCCGGCGAGCGGATCGGTCCGTCGACCGCCGCCTTCTTCCAGGCCGTGATCGCGGCCCGGCCGCATCCCGAGCAAGGCTTTCGCACCTGCCTCGGCATTCTGTCACTGGTCAAAAGCTACAGCGCGGAGCGCGTCGAAGCGGCCTGCCGGCGCGGCATTCTGATCAAGGCGCGATCCGTCGCCTCGATCCGCTCCATCCTCCAGAACGGTCTGGATCGTACCTTTCTCGACGAGCCCTCCGAACACCAACCCCTGCGCCACGGCAACATCCGCGGCCGCGATTATTTTCACTGAAGCCAAGGAGACCTGTATGCTCAACCATCCCACCCACGAACGCCTGATCGAGCTCGGCTTGAGCGGCATGGCCAAGGCCTTCGAGGAGCAGCGACGATCGCCTGATCTCGAAGCCTTGCCGTTCGAAGATCGCATCGGCCTGCTGGTCGACCGGGAAGCGGCGGAACGCGACACCAGGCGGCTCACCACGCGCCTCAAGCTGGCCTCGCTCCGCCAGAATGCCTGCGTGGAGGACGTCGATTTGCGCACGCCGCGGGGTATCGACCGGGCCGTCTTCGCCAAGCTCGCCAGCGGCGACTGGATCGATCGCCACGAGAATTTGCTCATAACCGGGGCGACCGGATTGGGCAAAAGTTGGTTAGCCTGTGCCCTCGGCCACAAGGCCTGCCGAGATAATCGCTCGGTCCTCTATCACCGCGTCCCAAGATTGTTCGAAGCGTTGGGGCTCGCGCGGGGCGATGGACGTTATGCCCGCTTGCTCAAAACCCTTGGCCGCGCCCAGGTTCTGATTTTGGATGATTGGGGATTGTCGGTGCTCACCGCTGCCGAGCGGCGCGATCTACTGGAAATCCTTGACGATCGCCATGGCCGCTCCTCCACCATCGTAACCAGCCAACTCCCTGTGGACACATGGCACGAAGTTATCGGAGATCCCACGCTAGGCGACGCGATTCTGGATCGCCTCGTCCACAACGCTCACCGCCTCCAGCTTGCTGGCGAAAGCATGCGAAAACGCAACGCCAAAACCATCACCCTTGACGAGCAGCCAGAACGCTGACCCTATCACCGCCTCGGCCGGAGCGAGGCTGCTCACGATCGTCTGAATTCGGCGCTCATGATCGCGCGAAATCGCTGCTCACGATCACTGAAATATGCACTCCGATGCCGCACAGGGCTTCGAGGTGCTTCCGCGCCGCTGGGTGGTCGAACGAACCTTCGCCTGGCTCGGCCGCAACCGCAGATTGGCCAAGGACTTCGAGCGAACCATCGAAAGCGCAACTGCCTGGCTCTTCCTCGCCTCTGTCCAACTCATGACAAGGCGCATCGCAGCGATAAAAACAGCAATGCAATTTTGAGTCAGGCTCTTAGGAATGTGGGAGAGCCGTAAGCGGGAGTTTGGGCGATCCGATGCTCCGGTCAGCGACATTAATCTCATACCCCGTGGGGACCGATCAGGGAGGTGATACGAGAACCGTTTCGTATCGCCCTCCCCTTGGCCTGCTGTTGGTTGCTGATCGGCTGGAAGCTTTGAACGTCAAGGTGAGGATCGTAGACCTCGCCTTGGAATGGGTTAAGTATCAAGACCTTTCTCAGAGAGAGCTCTCGTTTGCGGCGACTATTGCAGAGTCGCTAGCTCAGCACGACTCCGCCTTTTTCGGGTTCAGCAGTATAGCAGGCACGATGCCTCTCAGCGTTCGAATTGCTCAACTGCTTCGACCGCACATTCGAAAACGAGCGCAGATTGGATTTGGCGGTCCGGGGGCATCCTCTGTTGCGACAGAGTTGTTGCGGTACGTTGAGGAGATCGATTTTGTCCTATCTGGGGAAGTTGAAGGATCACTAGCGGAATTTGTTCGCCTATACGGGACGCCCGAGCTGCAACAATGTCCTAATCTGGTGTGGCGCGACCAAAGGGACGGGCGTAACGAGATCATTTGCAATCAAAGCGCGCCTTTACCGGACGACTTTCCTCAGCCGAATTTGAAACGGTGGTCATACGATGTAGGTTTGCCGGTTCTGCCGATTGAGCTTGGACGCGGATGCCCGTACGCTTGTCAGTTTTGTTCGACAAAGGATTTTTTTGGACGAGCTTACCGGCTAAAGCCGGTATCGACCTTACTCTCTGAGCTGAAGTCGTTGCTTGGTGACTCCTCGTCACCTATCGGGCTCGAGTTTGTCCATGACCTGTTTACGGTGAACCGCAAACTGGTTCTAAACATATGCAACGCCATTATATCCAGCGGACTACAATTTTCATGGAGCTGCTCTTCTCATATAAACTGCTCATCACCTGAGCTCATTGAGCACATGGCCAGGGCAGGGTGCCGGTCTATTTTCTTTGGAATCGAGTCTGGTTCTAATCTTACTGCGTCATAAATTTCGATAGCCACTTTGACTTGAGAGTGCCCTGATGCAACAAGGGCATCGAGATAGTGTGACGACGAGCGCAGCGCTCAATCTTCGTCGGACGGTCGCAATCGAATTCGGAACGTGTCGTTCAGGCCGCAATGGCGGATCCCCTCGGCCGATAGGTTGCGGGAATAGCAGCTTCCTTGAAGATTTTGGTGGAGGCTGCTTCTGAGGGGGGAATCGTCTCTCGCTCGGAGACTAGAAAACCGTAGGCGGCAATGCACAATGTTGCGTGGTGGTGGAAGCCACGCCAGCTTCGTCCCTCGAAGTGACCAAGGCCAACCTCCTGTTTGAGTTCGTGGTAGTCGCGCTCGATGCGCCAGCGCAGCTTGGCAATATCGACCAGCTGACGAAATCCAATGTTGGCTGCAAGCGTTGAAAACCAATATTTGGTTGGTGCTGCCTCGCCCTCTGGCCACTCGATCAGCAGCCATTCCTCGGGCCGGCTTTCGGCGAGCCAGTAATCTCGATGTGCCGGACGGACGCGCACACGGGCAAACCGCGAAGACAACGGTTCTGCCGTACCCTCACGCCACGTGATCTTGTGCCAAGCATGTGCTGGCAGACCGATCGCAAGCTTCTTGACCGAAATCGGTCGGTGTTTGCTGTCACGCCGTAGCAGTTTCGGAGGTCGTCCGTTCCCCGACCATGCCTTCGGCGGCCGCGGTCCGGTTCCGGGCGCCCATACCGAGGTTTGTGGCAAGATGCCGGCCACGTAGCTCAGGCCCAGTTCGGTAATACTCCCACGCAGAGCGGTGTCGGTGCCGTAGCCGGCGTCCATCAGGACCACGCCGCGCGGCAAGCCCACCGCACAGGCCCAGCGCAAATGATCAAGTGCAATTGCCGGCTTGGTCTTGAAGGTGATTTCCTTGGGGACTCCGGCTTTGCGCCGACGTGTACGGTCCGTCACCCACTCCTTTGGGAGATAGAGCCGATAGGCCACCGGCAAGCTCGCATGATGGTTCGCAAGCGAAAGAGATACGGCCACCTGACAATTGTCTTGCTTGCCCAACTGGCCGCAATATTGCCGCGCAACGCCGACTGAATGCCGCCCCTTCTTGGGAAAGCCCGTATCATCAATGATCCACGCTTCGATCGGCCCGCAGCGTTCGATGCCCGGCAGCACTAACTCACGGACCTTGGCCAACACCTGCTGATCCGACCAGTCACCTTGACCGACTAAATGCAACAACGACTGATGTTGCGCTGCTGTCCGCTCAGGTGCCGTGATTGCCGCCATCGGCTCGACGCTCTTGCGATCGCATGGCATCATCAGCCCGGTACAGTAGTCGCGCAGCGGTTTGGCGCGTCCTGCATGGCCGATCACACTCGCAAGGCCCTCAATATATGCCGAAAACCGCGACGCTACGTCTCCCGATTTTGTCAGACTCATCTCAGCCCCCGCATGACGAAAAGTGAGTCTTCTCAAATATATGATTCCTGTCGACAAGGGCCGCGACACTCTGACTCAGTAAGACTAAGAGTCTGTCCGGAAAGATTACCTTGGATTGCATAGCTTTCGCAGCATGAGTCGGATGGAGGCCAGCTTGAGAAAGGCGAGCGCCCTGTGATTGAAGCATTCCCAATCTTTGGACAGTCTTCGGCATCGCCCGAGCCAGGCAAAGGTACGCTCGACGATCCAGCGTTTGGGCAAGACGACGAAACGGTGAGCCTGATCGGAGCGTTTGACGATTTCGAGGTTCACGCGCTTCAGAGCGCTACGCAGCCCCTTCTGGAAATGTGGCCCTTGATATCCGCCGTCGGCGTAGAGCTTCAGAAGAAAGGGATAGAGGCCGAACAACGTTGCCATCAGGAGCACGCCGCCGTCGCGATCCTGGATGTCCGCCGCATGCACGATGGCGTGCATCAAGAGGCCTTGCGTGTCGACGAGAATGTGCCGCTTCTTGCCCTTGATCTTCTTGCCCGCGTCGTAGCCATGGAGATCATGAGGCCCCCTTTTTCAGCGCTTTTCACGCTCTGGCTATCGATGATGGCGGCGGTGGGAGAAGCCTCGCGCTCGGCCCTTTCGCGACATTCGACATAGAGGGCGTGATGAATTTTATCGAGCGTGCCGTTCCAGCTCCACAGATCGAAGTAGCCATACAGCGTCGAGCGCGGCGGCAGGTCCTTGGGGATCGCGCGCCACTGGCAACCTGTGCTCAGGATGTACATCAGCCCGTTGGCAATCTCGCGCAGGTCCACCGTACGCTTGTTGCCGCCGCGCTTGGCCGGCGGGATGCGAGGCGCGATCAGCGCCCACTCCTCGTCGGTCAAGTCGCTCGGATAGCGCAGGCGGCTGCGGTCGTAGCGTGCACGGTTCTCGGTAGTCCACATTGGCGGCGCGTCCCCATCGAATCAGGCCGCTCACCTTGAATCACAACCGATTCATTCGACTCAACATGTTTTGGAACAGGCACTAAGTGTCCGACCGAAAAATAAGTTGAGTGATATCAGCGAGTTCTGATTCCATCGGTGTTGCGAAGCATCAAAGGGATCGAGAATGTGGACTGATATCACCCGGGCACAGTTTGCCCGAGAGGAGCTGCGTTTGCCAAGCGACTTGACGGATGCGGAATGGGGCGTGCTGGAGAGGTTGCTTCCTGTGCGGGCCAAGCGCGGGCGGCGCCCGAAATGGAGCTATCGCGACATCGTCGAGGCAATACTCTATCTGCTGCGCGGCGGATTGCCGTGGCGCATGCTGCCGCCCACTCTGTTTCCACCAATGACCACGGTGCAGTACTATTTCTACCAATGGCGCGACAGCGGATTGTGGCAATCGATCAACCACGCACTCCTGATGCTGGCGCGCGAGGCGATCGGCCGGGAGGCCTCGCCGACGGCCGGCGTGATCGACAGCCAATCGGTCAAGACCACGGAAAGTGGCGGCCCTCGCGGCTACGACGCGGGAAAGAAGATCAAGGGTCGAAAGCGCCACATCGTCACCGACACCCAAGGGCTCCTGGTCGGAGCGATCGTTCACGCTGCCGACGTCCAGGATCGTGACGGCACGCCAGATGTCCTGTGCAGCATTCGCTACCGCTTCCCCTGGCTGCGCCATATCTTCGCCGATGGCGGCTATGCCGGCGAAAAGCTCAAGGCGGTGCTGGAAAAGATCGGCCGGTGGACTGTCGAGATCATCAAGCGCTCCGATGCCGCACAGGGCTTCGAGGTGCTTCCGCGCCGCTGGGTGGTCGAACGAACCTTCGCCTGGCTCGGCCGCAACCGCAGATTGGCCAAGGACTTCGAGCGAACCATCGAAAGCGCAACTGCCTGGCTCTTCCTCGCCTCTGTCCAACTCATGACAAGGCGCATCGCAGCGATAAAAACAGCAATGCAATTTTGAGTCAGGCTCTAAGAAGATGCAGCGGCAAATTCGGAAGAACATTGACCTCGACAAAGTGTTGCCGACGGCCTTCGAATGCGCAAAGAACGGAATATCGTTCAACTATGGTGTCATTATCGGATTCCCAGAAGAGCGCTACGAGGATCTTCGAGACACCATAAACTTGATGGTTGATCTTCTTTCAGTTCAAGAAACTCTCCCTGCGATAGGAATACTTTCGCCGCTTGGTGGTACAGAATATAGCCAGAAATATTCAGCCGAACTTCAGTTAGACACCATTCCCACCAAGGTGGCGTTTCAGGGTTCGGAATATCGAAAGGACGAATTTGATCTAATCCAGGAATACCCTTCGGTATTTCCTGAGTTCTATCATTTTCCATCGAAGAGTATTCCTCGTGAAGAGCTAAAATATCTGGAAGATTTCTTTACTGGTGCGCATCAGCGCGTCCGTTTTGCACTCGTAGCCATAAGACGTGTAGTTCCGGACTTCCTAGCATTCTGCCGGGACTGGTTCGCTTACGTTGGAAGAGCAAAGCTCAACCGTGCGCGGGCGGGCTATTACACTACCTGGCAATTCAAAGAGGAGTTTGTTTCATTTTGCCGAGAGCATCTCGCGGGTAAAGTGATGGAGTCTGGCGAGCGACGGTTCATTGAAGGGGTCCTCCAGTGTTACGATGGTCCCCTTGACGCGCTGCGGCGCCAATCCTCAAGTGAAATGCCAGTGCTCGCGTCGGGTGTAGCCGTGCGTCACGCTCCGATCTCGCTTCGTCGCTTCCCGCTCTTTCTCGACCGACGGCTTCCGATACCCGAAGAGGTGTTCAAGGAGGTCGCATATCTTCACGTTGTGAAAGACGATAAATTCAAAATGATAGAAATTCCCGAGTTGGCGGCCAGAGTGTTGGACGCGTGCAACGGGAAAAATCCCGAACTTAAGATCATCGAAGAGTGCTCCTCTGATCTGACGCCGCCGGATGTAAGCGCGGTAATAACGCATTATAGCCGCCTGGGAATTGTCCAAACGCGCGTTCTCCAATAGCGAAGACGAAAATGGTTGGCTCAGAGCTAGTTACGGATGCGATAAAGAATGCCTACCTGGAGCTTGGGTATTTTGTCTTCGATAGATGCCTTTGCGAGGCTGCGGTCAAAGATCTGCTTCGCAAGATTGATGATCTTGCGGGGGCCCAGCGTGCTGGAGGCTCATCGATGCTGAGGGCCATTCATCAAATTCACTTAGCGAGCGACGATATGGTGGAGACTTGCAGGGGATGTCCCGGGTTCTGTTGAATTTCTGAAGAGGTCGGCGTTGCCCACCTTGAGCCGGTAGGCTCGGGGTGCTGATTCCACAAAGGAGAGCAACGCCATGACGAGAGATATCACACCGGCTGGTTGGCCGGCGACCGGGGCTGTGGAGAAATCATTTGCGGAAGTGCGAGCGAGCTTCGATCGGTTCTGCCTTGCGGCAGGAATCGAGGCGCTCGGCACGATGATGGAGGCGGATGTGACAGCGGCCTGCGGGCCGCGCCACGGTCGTGATGCGGCGCGGCGGGCGCACCGTTGGGGCCGAACGCGGGGGCGGATCGGTTTCCACGGCGGCAAGATCGAGGTCGATCGCCCGCGGGTCCGGGGCATGGACGGCCGCGAGGTCACGATCCCGAGCTGGGAAACGGCGGCGCAGGAGGACTGGCTCGGTCGCTGGGCGATGAACCTGATGCTGATCAATGTGTCGACGCGCCGGTTCGGCCGCGCCGTCCGGCTGCCCGAGGGTGACGTGCCGGCACCGCCCGGATCGGGGATTTCGAAGTCGGCGGCCTCGCGGAGGTTCGTGGCTCTGTCGGCGGCGCGGCTGGCCGACTTCATGGCTGCCGATCTGTCCGCGCTCGACCTTCTGGTGGTCCAAATCGACGGGCTGCATCTCGACGACGATCTCGTGCTGGTGGCCGCGATCGGGGTTGACGGCGAAGGCAACAAGCATCCGCTGGCGCTGGTGGAAGGGGCGACCGAGAATGCAGCAACGGTTCAGGCCCTGCTGGACAACCTGGTCTCGCGCGGGCTCGACCCGACGGTGCCAAGACTGTTCATCGCCGACGGCGCGAAGGCGTTGTCGAAGGCGATCCGCCGCACCTTCGGTTCGGCCGCTGCGATCCAGCGCTGCCAGATCCACAAGGCGCGCAACATCATGGAACGCCTGCCGAAAGAGCATCATGCGGCCACCCGCCGGGTGCTGCGCCAGGCCTGGGAGCTCGATGACGCCGACAAGGCTGAAAAATTGATCCGCAATCTCGCGCGTCGACTCGACCAGCAATGGCCCGGCGTTGCGGCCAGTATCCTCGAAGGCCTCGACGAAATCCTGACTGTCGTCCGGTTGAAGTTGCCGAAGGAGCTTCGCCGATCGCTCGCCTGTACCAATATCGCCGAGAACATGATGGGCACCATTCGCCGCGTCACGCGCAACGTTAAACGCTGGCGGGATGCCGGTATGGCCTTGCGATGGGTCGCGGCCGGTATGATCGAGGCCAACAAGGGCTTCCGACGATTGAAGGCGCATAAGCAATTGTCGGTTCTGCGTGCGGCCCTTCAAGCTCACCACGATCGCATGACAATCAAGTCCGTTGCCCACGTCACGAGGGCTGCGTAATATTCATTCCGGCAACGTCGACCCGACGTAGTTCAACAGCGATCGGGACATCCCCGACTTGCAAGCAGCCCCCGTTTTCTGAATTGCTGATGAGGTTGGTGGGAGCGCATCTGCCTTATTGGGATGGCAGTACCAAGCTGATGCAATCGACTTATTGGACGAAAGTCCCGGGAGAAGCCGGTTATGCGTGGCACCAGGATGAGAGTTATGTACCCACGCGAGATAAGTCTCTCACAAGCATTTGGGTGGCACTCGAAGATGCTACACTGGAGAACGGTTGCTTATGGGTCGTGCCTGGATCTCATCGCATGGGATTTATGTATCCTAGCCGACGGACACAGAGTCCGAAGTTTCAGTCACATCATCCGGAATGCTACGGCTTCGATCTGGACAAGGCTGTTCCATTGGAAGTGACAACTGGAACAGTAGTTGTTTTCAATGGATATCTACTTCACTCCTCAGGAATGAACGCCTCGACTCGAACCCGAAAGAGCTTCGGCCTCCATCTGTGCAATAGCTGGTGCGTGTTGCCCTGGCGGATTGAAGGAGGGACGCATGCTTGGGCTGACGACCGGGGGATCGTGTCGGTCTCGGGGATCGATCCGTACTTCTGGAAGGGGAGCCGGAAAATGGGGAGCCCAATTTTTGTTTGGAGCGACAGTGATCTAGGTGCAAGCGACGCTATCCATTAGTCGAGCGTTCGAAAGGGAGGCAGCGGTGAGCGAAGAAGTGACAAATGACGCGACCAAGATCGACGGAAAGAATCGAGCGGGAGGCAACTACCTCTACCAAGGCGGATTTTGCATCCTGGCGGGCAAGTACGATGAGTTCGCGAAGTGGTGCAAAAAGAACGGCCAGGGGCTAAAGAAAGCCTGTCCGATGGGCATTTTGTGGGCATCTTCATGGTGCGCCAAACGTCGGAGAAAGAAGCAGGAGACTACCGCATCGTGTGGAGGCTCGATAATTACGCTTCCCTGGATACGTTCCAGACCGCAACTCAACCAGCGGGTCCACTGCATCAGCTCCTGACCGAACTCGGATCGTTTTCTGATCGAGGTGCTAATTGGTCGCAAATAATGATGCAAGACATGGAAAACGTTGTGTCGGGCCTCTTCTATGATTAGACGCTAAAATTGAGATGACTCGGGATCCTCAGGTCGGGGTGTAACCCTACATGAAGGCGGCCTGAATTCATATGACGGCTTCTCCTGGTTCTATGACACCTATTTCGCCCTTCCCATTATCGAGCCGCTGTGGAAGTTCATTGAGAACAAGTGTGTCAGGCGGCTGGCGTCGAAAGAGCTGGTGATTGACCTCTGCTGCGGCACGGGGCGATTGGCGAATAAGTTCCTGAGCGGTGGGTGGCTTTCGGTCATATGTATCGATCTATCGACGGACCAGTTAGCATTCGCACGTTGCGTCGCTCCCGATGCGACGTTTTCTTGCCAGGACGCCAGAAGCTTTAGTTGGCACGAGCAAGCCAATCTTGTTGTCTCCATGTGCGACAGCCTGGCTCATATGTGCTCGACAGACGATTTGCTCGCGGTATTCAAAAGCGTATGTCGTGCCCTAAAGCCCGGAGGCTTGTTTATTTTTGACCTTAACGATGACCAAGGATTTTCAGAGAGAAGGAATGGGCCATTTAATATTGCAAGATCCGATCATGTCGCGACAGGAATGTCAGTGTACAATTATGAGACGCGTAGAACAAATCTCAACGTGACATTGTGTTCGCTTGCCGATGAGAGATGGATCCGAGCTGATTTTGCGTTCGAGCAGACGTATTACGAGCGTCCTCTGGTTGAAAAGCTTCTGCGCGATGCCGGACTGTCTCTCGTGGATTGTTTTGATACCAAGCTTGATTTGAAGTTTGATTTCGAACTGGGGCGCCGAATGTACGTTGCGACCCGTTGACGTAAAACTGATGTTTGTCATCGCGGCGGACCGCAGCCGTCATTGAGTCGATTGCGACGACGTGTGGATACTGTCACTCATCCCAAAGCCAACCGCTGACTACGACAAGCAGTTCCAGCGAAATACTAAGTGACCCCGGTGTCCGATTTGCTAGGCGGTGGTAGTGCCAGCATCTGGCGCGGAGCCCTTGGAATAGTGCAGCGCTAGATCGCGGCGCGCCGGCGCGGGTAGCAGTCCGCCAACATCTGAGCGGAACGCGGCCCTGGGCCAACGTACGCATCCGGTGTAGCCCCCAGGCTGGTTGAATCATTCCCTTGCCGGCACGACGGGGTCGATGGCACAGCCGAAGCGTCCGATAGCTGATCTGGATCGGGCGCTATTGCCGCGGCTATGTCGACCAAACGACTCCTCAACAGATCACAGGTAGAAAGTTATTGACATGCAATCTTAATTGCGATGCTATCGATAAAGAAGATTTCAAAAAATGAATTTCATCGCGGCACGTCGCGCAAACCCCGCTTGTGCGTCCCGACGAAGATTGGAGCATTAAGGCATGCCAGTTGAGTCTAATCCGCCGAGAAAAACCGACGCGACTCCCGAAGACGCACTTTTGCCGACCTCGGCGAAGCCAGACGGCAATCCTGAGAAAGCGCTGCTCCCGACTGCGGCCAAACCGGATGCCAATCCTGAGGACGCGCTGCTTCCGACAGCGGCGAAACCGGATGCCGATCCGGAGTCCGCATTGCTGCCGACGGCCGCGCGCGCGGACGCGCCTCCCGAGGATGCCCTGTTGCCGACCTCTGCGCCGAAGGGAAAACCGGACGCGGCGCCCGAGGATGCGTTGTTGCCGACCAAGACTTGAGCCATAGCGGCAACGTGCTCAGACATGAAGCAGATGAGCTCGTTACAGCAAGAAGAGTGGATTGCCTGGATCGCTCGTAACTTGCTTCGCGGCGTTTCGAAATCGGAGATCGGAACGGTGATGACTGAAAAGGGGTTCAGCTCGACCCAGGCGGAGGATCTCGTTCATCGTGTCACGAACGATCCGATCTTCCGCGGCGTCGAGCCGCTCGGCCGCCGCGTTGGAAATCTCGAAGCACTTCTGGATGTCAGGCGTGCCCTTTCTCGCCAGGATCCCACGAACTCCTCGATTGAACGGCGCCGCAATCTGTCGCGTGAAGAGTTTCATCTGGAATATTATTGCCGCAACAGGCCGGTCATCATCACCGATCTGGTCGAGCGTTGGCCGGCGTTCGGTCTGTGGACTCCCGACTATTTCAGAAAGCAGTACGGCGACGTCATTGTGGAAATCCAGTCGAACCGGAAGACACATCCGGTCTATGAAGTGTTCTTGAAGGGCCACACGAAGAGGGTTCGGTTTGCCGAATATGTCGACCTGCTTGAGAAGGGCGGCGAGACAAATCAATATTATCTGACGGCGAACGATCGCTTGCTCGATAACGAGCAGATCCGTCCGCTGCTAAAGGATTTCTGGCCATTCCCCGAATACTTCTGCGAGGGTGATCGAGAGCAAAAGCAATTCTTGTGGTTGGGACCCAAGGGCGCGGTCTCGCCGCTTCATCGGGACCGGCTAAACGTATTCATGACCCAAGTTTATGGCCGCAAACGCGTCAAGATGATCTCCAGCGACGCGCTGCATCTGGTCTATAATTTCGAGAGCTTCTTTAGCGAGGTCGATGCCGAAGAGCCGGATCTGCAAAACCATCCGCGATTCGCCGAGGCCGAGATCATCGACGTCGTGCTCGAGCCGGGCGAGGCGCTCTTGATACCGGTGGGATGGTGGCACCACGTGCGTTCGCTCGACATCAGCATCAATGTCTCGCTCACCAATTTTCTCTTTGGGAATGATTTCGAGAATCTCTACCCGAAATCCAATCAAGGCAGGGTGGGTTAGAACGACCATTCGAGCGTGTTATGTGATCGGCGCAACGACCGATCCAGTGCGGGCGTACCAGATCGAGCTCTTCTTTTCGCGCATTCCGGGGAGACAATTCATGACCGACAGCGCAGCAGTAGATCAGATCGTCCGTGCAGTCATCTATCCTGCGATCGGTGTCGCACGCGTCGGAAACAGCGAGTATGAATATGTCGTCGGTCCCGAAGTGCCCGATCCTCCGCGGCTTCCAGCCGGCAGCTATCGCGACAAGGCCGGCGCGCTAAAGCGCCAAGCTGCCCGCTTTCGAATTTACGGTGTCAACGCCGCGGGCGAGATCGTTCGTGAATTGAGCGGCGAAGGCACCGGCGCAAAAATCACCTGGCATGTCGAACTCGCCAATGCGAAGGCGGCCTGGTACACGTTCCAACTGGCGCTCGATATTCCGGAGGCGGCATCCGCTCCAACGACCACGCTCCGCAATCCCACGGTCGCGGATCGCAGCAAGCTTTCGATTCTGCCCGGGCCGAGATCTGTGGCCGGTGCGAACGCCAAACCGGCGCTTTTCGACAACGGCGCGTTCATGGGCAGGACGGTCTATCTCGGCGAGATCTTCACCGATGCCGCCGGCCGCCTGCTGGTGCTCGGCGGGCGCGGCGTATCGGCCTCGCATGACGGCAGTGCGGCAAAGGACTTCGCCAATAATGACGGCTGGTTCGACGATACCTCGGACGGGCCCGTCACCGCCGAAGTCAGCCTAGACGGCAAGCCGCTCGACGTCACGCCGGCATGGGTCGTGGTTACGCCGCCCAATTATGGCCCGCGGCGGAAATCGGTGCGTACGATGTGGGATCTGATGCGCGACGTCGCGGTCAAGTCCAACAGCCTGGCGGTGCCCGAACGTCCATCGTTCATGCAGGACATCCTGCCGATCTTTCAACGTCTCGCCGGCCTGCAATGGGTCAATGCCGGCTTCGCCGCCGGCTTCGGCTGGAAGGGCGTGTTCGATCTGACCTCGTCCGAAGCGCTCTCGCGCCTTTCCAGTGCGGCACCGGAACATGCGCAAGAGCGGCAGACGATCTCCAACGCGTTCCGGCGCTTCGATGTCGATTCGTGGTCGCCGAAGCCGTGGCCGTGGATGTATGGCGATGCCATGAACATTCCGGCTGCGCCGACACCCCGTCAGAACGCAGCGCTCAGCGATCTGCAACTGTTCATGCTTGCGCAGTGGGCGAAGGGAAGCTTCGGGGCCGACTACGATCCGCACCATCGGCCGCCAGCGGTTATCGAGGATGTCCCGGTCAAGCAACAGGGCGACGTTCTGACCCGCGCGGCGCTCGAATTCTGCCTCGCCGACGCGTTTCATCCCGGCTGCGAGATGACATGGCCGATGAGGACCGCGTCGATGTACATGGCGCCGTTCCGCATTCTGCATGCGCCAAAGGGCTGGACATCTCCGAAGCCCCGCGGGAGGCTGACGAGCGAAAGTGTCAAGACACCCAACGGTCCGCTCTGGCAACAGCAGGCTGGCGGCATCACTCGTTGGATGGCGGTGCCGTGGCAAACCGATACGGCCAGTTGCCTCGGGGGATATGACAAATCCTACGATCCCTATGCCCCGACGTTCTGGCCTGCCCGGGTCCCAAATGAAGTCGTGAGCCAGGCAGACTACAAAATCATCGTGAACCCGAAGGAAAGCCTCGACGCCCGCAAGGCCGCCTTCGCCAAGCGCGCGAGCTGGATCGAACCGATCGACAATCCGGACTATCTCGTCAGGATCAACAACATGGTCGGCGAATTCGGCAAGCTGGGTGTCGTCGAGGAGCTCGACGGACCGACCGACACCGATGCGTTCCCACGTCTGATCGAGGTGGAAGACCAGCACATCACGCCTGCAACCGTGCAGGCCGCGGCGGGCGCTGCCCGCGTTGCCCCTGCCGCAACGCGAACGGATCAATCCGAGATCGTGAAGCTGCGCCGCTTCCCGCACGGACTGCCGGTCCAGGTCAGATAAGTCTTGGAATTCGATGTCATCATCATCGGCGCTGGAACGGCCGGGTCGGTTGCGGCCCTCAACCTGGCGCCATTCCGGCGCGTGCTCCTGCTCGAGGCCAATGCAGCGCCGGGCTGGCGCATTGGCGAGTCGCTGCCGGGCGCCGCCCGGCGCCTGCTCTCCGACATGGGCTTGCTCGACGCATTCGTGAGCGGCGGACATCTTCCCAGGCATGCGCTGTGTAGCGCGTGGGGAGGGACGGAGCCTGAGATTCGCGACGCACTGGCGAGTCCCGACGGTCACGGTTGGCAGATCGATCGCGTTGTATTCGAGCGGCAAATGCGCGATGAGGCCTCGCGGCGCGGCGCGGCGCTGTTGTCACCGGCGAAGGTGGTGCGCGTCGAGCGCGCGGGAGAAGGCTGGCGGGTGACGTTCGAACGACAGGGCGAGACATACCGCGCCGAGAGCCGTCTCCTGATCGATGCGGCCGGACGCGGGTCGCGCCACCTCACTGGGGTCACCGGTCCTCGTCATGTCGACGACAAGCTTGTTTGCGCGTGGATCCGAGCGCGAAATGTCGCGCTCCCGGCCGGCTGCGTTCAGGTTGAAACAGAGGCCGACGGATGGTGGTACGCTGCGCCGCTACCGGAGAAGGCGGGAATTCTGGCCTTCCATACTGATGCCGATTTGCCAGCCGCTCGGGACGGCCGGACGATCCCGATGCTGCTTGCGCGGGCGCGACGATTGCCGATGCTCGGAGGCCTGTTGCTTGATCCCAACTGGGACCAGGGCGAACGTGGCTATTGCGGGGCACAGGGCGCCTGGCTCGAAACGGCCGCCGGCGAAAACTGGCTAGCTGCGGGCGATGCCGCGCTCGCGTTTGATCCAATCGCAGCGCAAGGCCTGTTCAACGCGCTGTATCTCGGCCTTGCCGCTGCTGAGGCGGCGCAGCGCTGGTTCGAGGGGGAAAGTGATGCGCTCTCGGAATACGCCGGCGAGGTCGGTCGTATTCGGGACACTTATGTCAATCATCGCGCGGCCTTCTATCGACAGGAAATCCGATGGGTCAATTGTCGTTTCTGGGCGAATCGGCACCGGCATTCGAACGATCGGCATGTTGTTCTGCGTGGGTAGCAAAGGATAGGCCTCATGAACACGACAGCACCGCCCGACTCCCATAGGCTGAATAGCCTATTTGCGTTAGTCGCTTTGATCGTGCTGTTCGTTCTCGCGCACTGGATGCTTTGGTACTATTTGGAACTAGATTTCGATGCTCAGAAGATACTTGCGGAGACCGCGACGGGCGGCGTCATTGGCGTGATTTATGGTGTTCTTCCCTCGCTCAACAAGCGTTTCCTGCAACTCAGAACTCGTCGACTTCTGGCAAGCCCGCGCTCCCTGAAGACGGTCGTTGCGCTTTGCGCTGCAGTCTTCTTGGGCGGCATTCTGGTTAATCGCACTCAAATAAGATGGCCAGCTGGGCAAACAGAGATTGAAGTAAATGGCAAACCAATCGGATCGGATAGTTGGACCGAAACCGCCGCCAACTCAACCTCGGTCTATGGAATCATTTTTCAGTCGAAATCCCTTCGGGTCGGCGATTATTCCCAGGCT
The DNA here is from genome assembly GCF_011516635.5 of Bradyrhizobium barranii subsp. apii. Classification (GTDB taxonomy): domain Bacteria; phylum Pseudomonadota; class Alphaproteobacteria; order Rhizobiales; family Xanthobacteraceae; genus Bradyrhizobium; species Bradyrhizobium barranii. The sequence goes on from NZ_CP096255.1 coordinate 2,063,871, forward strand.
CTCCGGTTTCGACCCTTAGTGCCGCTAACCTACGATGTGCCGGAGACCGCCGTCTTTTCGTCGAAGCCCGAATATCAGCAAATCGTAACGCTCCTTGCGCTCGCATTCTTCCAGTCGACAGAGAACAAGTTCCTCACCGAAGCAAAGGGAAAGTTCGACTCCGATCAGACCAAAAAATTCGTGGACCTTAACGCGGTCTACCAGATCTTGAAGCTGTGCTTCACGGAAAACGACATTGCACGCATCGGTGACAAGACCTTGATAACGTTTCAACAGCAACGACCGAACTCCACGTGGATACCCCTTCTTAGATCCTGTCAGCATTACTCGCGAGCCGAGTTCGATCAGGCCGTGTCTGACATCGAGAAGGTCCCGGCGAACACGCGATCACCCCTTGTCGATGCATATGCGTTCTTTCGCGGCGTAAACTATCTAAAGAGCTTTATCTTGCTGTCGAACAGTGCGGGCCGACGGGATACGAATTTGCTGCAGAAGGCCCGAGCGAACTTCGTCTTGGCCGACAAAACATCCCAAATGTCGAATGACGAATACTTTCAGCAGATCGCGCGTCGCAGCGCTCAGATATTTCAGGGAATAACGTTTGTGTACGAACACGATAATGACAAAGCTTTCGATGCATTCAAGGAGGCTGCTAAGAGTACCTATCCTGAACTGCGGGCACGCGCGCTGAGCGACTTAGGCTATGTCTCGCTGCTGCGCGGGAATCTACCTGATGCAAAGGCATATTTTGTGAGTGCGTTAGAGGCCGATCCGAGTTTTCCGTACGCCGAGACTAACCTCGGGTATGCCTATCTTTCTGAGGGGCGTTACGATGCTGCTCGGGATCTCTTCGCTCGCCTAGCAAAAGACGAGAACCTCAAGAAGAACAGCGCCCGAGACGTCATCTTGTCCGAACTGGCCATCGCACATATCGATGCCGAGAAGGACGCGCTCCATGCGCCGAATCCCAACGCCTATTCCGCACCGCTGAAAGAGATGGGCATTTTCGACTACGAAGGCTTGGATCCACCGTTACTACGATTGGCAACGATACGCCTTGCACTGGCTGACCGCATCTATATGAGCCACGATTACTACGGACTGGAAATGTTCGCGCTCGCTATGTACGCCCGGGCTTACACGGAAGCGTTCAGCTTGAAAGGCAGCCAGCAGGCCGCTTTAGTCGCGCAAAAATCCTTGGCCTCATTTAAGACCGTGGCGCAAACCATCGATCCAAGATGCTTCATCTTTCATACTAACGAAGGAGTCTTTAAGCCGGTCGCGATTCTGGCGGCGGAGGAGGGACTTACCACGCGGTGAGAGAAATCAGGCTGACGGCGTGAATTGAAGGGCGACGTAGAATTAACTACAGAGTCGTGCCGCCCCTGTTTCCGAGAGTCGCGCCGGCAATCAGGCTGAAGCCACCGTCATAGGACAAGTACAGGGACCCTTGTGTCCATGTTACAGCTTCGGCTAGCATCATCCGCTTGTGCAGCAACCCCGGACCTCGCGTTCAGGAGCAGCGGCATGAAATTTAATGACGAAAGACAGCGGCAGCGCCGGGCATACGCGCGGTTGGTCCGGGCCGAACACAGCCGCAAGTTCGGAAAGAGCTTTTGCGAACTCACCCTGCGGGCCGCGGACGGCGCGACATCTCACATATATTCCGCGACCTTTTTTTCCCGATACAACATCTCGATTCCGGATCAGCAGTACCGGTCTCTGCGACTCTGTCACGCCTTGTGCGCCACAGGAACTGTCACGCATGACAAGAAGGTGGCCATCGTGGGAGCCGGCATCTCCGGGATGACGTGCGCTGTGGCGCTGTCTGCCCGAAGCGATTGCATCGTTCATATATTCGAATCGGACCATCTTCTGCTGCGCCGCTTCCGGGAAGCGCCATTCCGATATCTGCACCCGGACCTGAATCAATGGGCAGTCGAAAGCCCTATCAATCGGTATAATCCGACCAGGCGCACTCTGTTTCCCTTCATGAATTGGTCGGGCGGCTACGCCCCCATTGTTGCCGAGCAACTCGCCGGCGCTTTTCATCACTATAGATCCTGCCTGGGGATCGCTCTCTGTTTAGATCAGCCTGCGTTCCAGGTGTTTGGACGAGGCGGCAAGCCGATGCTTGTTCTGGACTCACCATCGTTTCAGGGTAAGCGTAGCGCCGAGGCCCGTCTGATTGTTTGTGCGGAGTCTTGAGAGCACCGTTAGAAGAGTCATCTTCTGGAAGGGTGCTCACAATGGACGACCATTCTGACGACATAAGACGACCGTTGTCACCGCGTATTGAAGTGTTCGCTGGCGCAGGTCGAAAGCGCTGGCCGGATGATTTGAAGGCGCAGATTGCGGCGGAAAGCCTCGAACCGGGGGCGGTTGTAACAGACGTCGCTCGTCGCCATGGCTGCCGGCCCCAGCAGGTGCATGATTGGCGGCGCCGGGCGCGTTTGGGCCAGTTGGTATTGCCGGCGTCGGCGGACACGCTGTCGTTCGTGCCGGTGGTGTCGGAATTAGCGTTGCCTGCGGCCGCAGAGCCCTCCGGTTCGCCGGAAGCAGCCATTGTTACGGTTGAGTTCCAGGGCGCGCGCGTGGAGGTGCGCGGGGCGCCTGGCCTTGCTGCGTTGAGCGATGTGTTCATTGCGCTGCGACGGACACGTTCATGCTGACGATGCCGGCGAGCCTCATGATCTACGTGGCGACGCAACCTGTGGACTGTAAGCGTAGCTCTGCGGCCCTTTTGAATGGCGCTTGACGCCTATTTTGTTCGCGTGGCGCGTCGCCGCGGCTTCCTTGTGTCGGACAACGCGTTGACGGCGGCTTCGAGTGCCTTCCGGTCGACGACGTTGGGATCGAACCGCTCCGGGCCCCAGAGGCGCATGTGTCCGTGCTCGGGATGGGCGGGGTCGCTGATGGCGGCGAGGTATTCGGCATAGCCTGGCGCACCGCCGACGTCTTCCGGAGGACAACGACCGGCGGCCTCGAGCAGGAAGGGAAGCCCCTCCGTCGTGGTGTTCTCGAACCATTTTTCGAGCTTGATCACATGGTCCCAGCTGTCGCCGAAGTCATAGAGATAGTGGATCGTCTTGGCGCCGGTCTCGCGAACGATATCGCACAGCCGCGCTTTGCGGGCATCCATGGGCTGGTGACCGTAATCATTGTCGGGGTCGGGAATCCCCCAATGTGCCTCACCAGCAAAGAACTCGAAGAGGTGACTGTTCGTCCAGCCGAATGCCTCCTGAAGCGTCAGATGCAGCCGATCAAGGCGCAGGGTGACGGGTACGACAAGGCGACGCATCACCTCCGGCTTCACATCCTTGAGGGTCACCTTGATCCGGACCGCGGTCGTGTTCAGGCTCATGCCGCCAGCCTCGGATCGCGTGTATGCATCGTATAGGTCGACGCCCAGGGAAGCAGTTCGTCCAGTCGCGCTGCAGGCCAACCATTGACGAGCTTGGCGAGAACGTCAGCGAGCCAGTGCTCGGCACTGACGCCATTGAGCTTACAGGTCTCAATGAGCGAAGCCAGCAATGCCCAATTCCCGGCGCCTTCGTCGCAACCGGCAAAAAGAGAGTTCTTGGCGTTGAGCTTGATCGGTCGCATCGCACGCTCGACAGCATTCGTGTCCATTTCGATGCGCCCATCATCAAGATAGAGCGTCAGGCCGTCCCAATGACGTAGTGCATAGCGCAAAGCCTTCGCCGTGTCGCTCTTCTGCGCAAGGTGATCGAGCTTGGCCTCAAACCACTGCTTCAAGGCTGCAACCAGAGGCCGGGTATGCGCTTGTCGGCCAGCACGGCGCTCGTCCGCAGATCGGCCGCGGAGGGCCTTCTCGACCGCGTAAAGCTGGGCGATGCGCTCAAGAGCCTCGCGGGCAACCGGAGCTGGCGCAGGCGCAGCCTCCCGCTCGATCTTCACAAACTGGCGCCGCAGATGCGACCAGCAGAAGGCGAGCGTCCCGGACAGGGCGTCCGCACGCGTCTCTCGGGTCATGGTCTTGTAAGCCTGATAGCCGTCGCAGTGGATGATGCCGCGATAGCCCTCCAGCAGCCGCAAGCCATGAACGGCGCCGCGGCCCGGTGCATAGGCATAGACTACCCCAGGCGGATCAGGTCCGGCCCAAGGCCTGTCATCGCGTGACAGCGCCCAGAAGTAGCCGGTTTTTGTTCTGCCGCGCCCCGGATCCAGCACCGGCGCCGGGGTCTCATCGACACAGAGCTTCGAGGAGGCGAGCAGAAGCTGGCGCAGACGATGCCACACGGGCTTCAATTCCTGGGCGGCATAGCCGACCCAGAAGGCGAGCGTGGAACGATCCAGCGCTATTCCGTGCGTCGCCAGCATCTGCGCCTGGCGGTAAAGCGGCAAATGCCAGTGATACTTGGCATCGATCACATGCGCGACCAGCCGCTCGGTGGGCAATCCTCCCCTGATCAATCGCTCGGGAGCCGCGTGCTGCAGGACGACGCCATGACAGGCGCGGCAGGCCAGCTTGGGACGGCGGGTGATGATGACGCGATACTGCGCCGGAACGACGTCGAGCCTCTGGCTCTCATCCTGACCAATCTCGAAGAGGTTGCCCTTACAAGACGGGCAGCAGCTCTCGGCCGGCATCATAGTCTCGATGACGCGCGGCAAATGCTCCGGCAGCTGACCACGGTTGGCTCTGCGCGCGGCAGCTCTCTTCTCGCCTGTTTTGGGATTGGCACGATTCTCGGCGGCTTCGAGAGCCGCAACGGCCTGATCGATATCCTCCAGAACAAGCTGCAGCTGATCAGCGTCCAGCTTTTCCGAGGACCGACCGAACTGCGCATCTTTCGCAAGCTTGAGCAACCGCTCGAGCCGGGCGCAGCGATCCAGCAGAGCCGCGGCAAAGGCACGCAACTCGGCTGGATCGCTCGGTAGCTCATCAGGCAAATCACTCATTGGCCCGAGCTTGCCATGCTTCGCGTCACGATGCAGCGATGATTTGCATTTTTACGCAAGCGCTTTCGGCTGCGGGATCCGAGGCGCGTGCATGCGCGTCCAATCCATGCCGGCCAGCAGTGCTGACAGCTGGGCCCCATTCATCCGCATCACACCGGCCACGATGGGTGGCCATTTGAAGCCGCTGCCATCGAGCCGCTTCCAGTACATCACAAGGCCGCTGCCATCCCAGACGACGATCTTCACCCGATCGGCGCGCTTCGCACGGAACACCACCGCCACGCCCTTCATCGGGTCATGGCCCAGCGTATCCTTCGCCAGCAGCGCCAAGCCCTCTGCACCCTTCCTGAAGTCCACAGTAAGCGTAGCGCCGAGGCCCGTCTGATTGTTTGTGCGGAGTCTTGAGAGCACCGTTAGAAGAGTCATCTTCTGGAAGGGTGCTCACAATGGACGACCATTCTGACGACATAAGACGACCGTTGTCACCGCGTATTGAAGTGTTCGCTGGCGCAGGTCGAAAGCGCTGGCCGGATGATTTGAAGGCGCAGATTGCGGCGGAAAGCCTCGAACCGGGGGCGGTTGTAACAGACGTCGCTCGTCGCCATGGCTGCCGGCCCCAGCAGGTGCATGATTGGCGGCGCCGGGCGCGTTTGGGCCAGTTGGTATTGCCGGCGTCGGCGGACACGCTGTCGTTCGTGCCGGTGGTGTCGGAATTAGCGTTGCCTGCGGCCGCAGAGCCCTCCGGTTCGCCGGAAGCAGCCATTGTTACGGTTGAGTTCCAGGGCGCGCGCGTGGAGGTGCGCGGGGCGCCTGGCCTTGCTGCGTTGAGCGATGTGTTCATTGCGCTGCGACGGACACGTTCATGCTGACGATGCCGGCGAGCCTCATGATCTACGTGGCGACGCAACCTGTGGACTTCAGGAAGGGTGCAGAGGGCTTGGCGCTGCTGGCGAAGGATACGCTGGGCCATGACCCGATGAAGGGCGTGGCGGTGGTGTTCCGTGCGAAGCGCGCCGATCGGGTGAAGATCGTCGTCTGGGATGGCAGCGGCCTTGTGATGTACTGGAAGCGGCTCGATGGCAGCGGCTTCAAATGGCCACCCATCGTGGCCGGTGTGATGCGGATGAATGGGGCCCAGCTGTCAGCACTGCTGGCCGGCATGGATTGGACGCGCATGCACGCGCCTCGGATCCCGCAGCCGAAAGCGCTTGCGTAAAAATGCAAATCATCGCTGCATCGTGACGCGAAGCATGGCAAGCTCGGGCCAATGAGTGATTTGCCTGATGAGCTACCGAGCGATCCAGCCGAGTTGCGTGCCTTTGCCGCGGCTCTGCTGGATCGCTGCGCCCGGCTCGAGCGGTTGCTCAAGCTTGCGAAAGATGCGCAGTTCGGTCGGTCCTCGGAAAAGCTGGACGCTGATCAGCTGCAGCTTGTTCTGGAGGATATCGATCAGGCCGTTGCGGCTCTCGAAGCCGCCGAGAATCGTGCCAATCCCAAAACAGGCGAGAAGAGAGCTGCCGCGCGCAGAGCCAACCGTGGTCAGCTGCCGGAGCATTTGCCGCGCGTCATCGAGACTATGATGCCGGCCGAGAGCTGCTGCCCGTCTTGTAAGGGCAACCTCTTCGAGATTGGTCAGGATGAGAGCCAGAGGCTCGACGTCGTTCCGGCGCAGTATCGCGTCATCATCACCCGCCGTCCCAAGCTGGCCTGCCGCGCCTGTCATGGCGTCGTCCTGCAGCACGCGGCTCCCGAGCGATTGATCAGGGGAGGATTGCCCACCGAGCGGCTGGTCGCGCATGTGATCGATGCCAAGTATCACTGGCATTTGCCGCTTTACCGCCAGGCGCAGATGCTGGCGACGCACGGAATAGCGCTGGATCGTTCCACGCTCGCCTTCTGGGTCGGCTATGCCGCCCAGGAATTGAAGCCCGTGTGGCATCGTCTGCGCCAGCTTCTGCTCGCCTCCTCGAAGCTCTGTGTCGATGAGACCCCGGCGCCGGTGCTGGATCCGGGGCGCGGCAGAACAAAAACCGGCTACTTCTGGGCGCTGTCACGCGATGACAGGCCTTGGGCCGGACCTGATCCGCCTGGGGTAGTCTATGCCTATGCACCGGGCCGCGGCGCCGTTCATGGCTTGCGGCTGCTGGAGGGCTATCGCGGCATCATCCACTGCGACGGCTATCAGGCTTACAAGACCATGACCCGAGAGACGCGTGCGGACGCCCTGTCCGGGACGCTCGCCTTCTGCTGGTCGCATCTGCGGCGCCAGTTTGTGAAGATCGAGCGGGAGGCTGCGCCTGCGCCAGCTCCGGTTGCCCGCGAGGCTCTTGAGCGCATCGCCCAGCTTTACGCGGTCGAGAAGGCCCTCCGCGGCCGATCTGCGGACGAGCGCCGTGCTGGCCGACAAGCGCATACCCGGCCTCTGGTTGCAGCCTTGAAGCAGTGGTTTGAGGCCAAGCTCGATCACCTTGCGCAGAAGAGCGACACGGCGAAGGCTTTGCGCTATGCACTACGTCATTGGGACGGCCTGACGCTCTATCTTGATGATGGGCGCATCGAAATGGACACGAATGCTGTCGAGCGTGCGATGCGACCGATCAAGCTCAACGCCAAGAACTCTCTTTTTGCCGGTTGCGACGAAGGCGCCGGGAATTGGGCATTGCTGGCTTCGCTCATTGAGACCTGTAAGCTCAATGGCGTCAGTGCCGAGCACTGGCTCGCTGACGTTCTCGCCAAGCTCGTCAATGGTTGGCCTGCAGCGCGACTGGACGAACTGCTTCCCTGGGCGTCGACCTATACGATGCATACACGCGATCCGAGGCTGGCGGCATGAGCCTGAACACGACCGCGGTCCGGATCAAGGTGACCCTCAAGGATGTGAAGCCGGAGGTGATGCGTCGCCTTGTCGTACCCGTCACCCTGCGCCTTGATCGGCTGCATCTGACGCTTCAGGAGGCATTCGGCTGGACGAACAGTCACCTCTTCGAGTTCTTTGCTGGTGAGGCACATTGGGGGATTCCCGACCCCGACAATGATTACGGTCACCAGCCCATGGATGCCCGCAAAGCGCGGCTGTGCGATATCGTTCGCGAGACCGGCGCCAAGACGATCCACTATCTCTATGACTTCGGCGACAGCTGGGACCATGTGATCAAGCTCGAAAAATGGTTCGAGAACACCACGACGGAGGGGCTTCCCTTCCTGCTCGAGGCCGCCGGTCGTTGTCCTCCGGAAGACGTCGGCGGTGCGCCAGGCTATGCCGAATACCTCGCCGCCATCAGCGACCCCGCCCATCCCGAGCACGGACACATGCGCCTCTGGGGCCCGGAGCGGTTCGATCCCAACGTCGTCGACCGGAAGGCACTCGAAGCCGCCGTCAACGCGTTGTCCGACACAAGGAAGCCGCGGCGACGCGCCACGCGAACAAAATAGGCGTCAAGCGCCATTCAAAAGGGCCGCAGAGCTACGCTTACGGTCTAACCCTGCCATGGGTATCACCTGCACCCCTTCAAGGTCGCGCAACTGGTGGCCGCTCTGAGCGATGATAGCGGCGAAACGGCGGTGCAATTCGTCGGCCTCATCTTCGGCAGTGTAGAGCAAGGTGGGACCGGGCTTTTCCACCGATCTGCCGAACCAATCGAGCTTCAGGGCGGTTGCCGCAATCAACTGCATCGCGGTCAGGGTTTTGCCGGTGCCACCGTCGCCGTAGTAGAGCGTGACCACCCGCATGGGGACTAGACCATCAACCAGCCAGTCGCGGGTCGGTACCGGCTTGTCCTGCCAGTCGCGAGGGTCGATCACCGGCAAGGGGTTGCGGGTGAGTTCAGCGGTAAGGAATTGGTCCCAATTCATTGCGGAGCACCGATCAGGCGTTGCGCGTATGCATCGAAGCTATCAAGACCCGGCCGGATGCCAACCGCGCGGCTGGTATCGGACAGGACATCATTCCAGCGCTCGCGATCGTCGAAATGGGGAGCGAGGGCGGCGCAGTGTTCGCCTGACAGGGAGACCTGTCCCGCTAGATCGCCAAGCCGCTCAGCGGCTGCAAGGTTGCGGGGATCGTTAGGAAAGCGTTGGGCGACGGCTCGGCGCCAACGCGCGGTTCTCTTGAGGCTGGCGAAAATCGCCGCCTCGATTTCGGTTCTAGTCATTGTTTCCGTTGAAATGAGCCGGAAGCACCCGGCCGGTGGCGCACGAAAAGAAAAACCCGCCGTGCGCGGCGGGTTTGGGGTTAGACAGAGGTCGGCATCAGGTATTCAGCGATACCGCTTCGATCCGAGACCGGGTCCACGTCCCAAGATCAACGATTCCAGTGGGATTTTGTCGGCTATCGCGACCAAGACGCCCTCCCGCTACCATCTTTCCCCACACCCCTTTGACTTGGTTTGGGAAAGCTTTTCCCCCAACAGGGCGTTTAACCGGCCTAATATCTCCACCGTTACGCCACCGATGCGTGATGGATCTCGGAACACGGTGACAGTGTCGATCAGGTCTCTGATGGCTTCGGCGGCCTCTCCGTCGCCCGAACTGATACCCTTCGTTAGCGCCTCCTCGAGCCGACCTAGCTGTTCTTCATATCGCTTGAGAATAGTTGGATGCAGCGCGACCTCTTTTGCGGCCGGCGGTTCACTCCGCAACTCTTCAGATATTCGCTCGCGTTCGGCGCCGAGGGCGGTCGATCGCGGACCGAGAATGGATGGATCGCCGTGCCCTTTTGCGATCGCATCCACCAGTCGTTCGATTTCTCGATTCAACTGTCTAAGCTGTTGTTCGAGGCGCTGCCTTTTTCCATTCGATGTGATTGCGAGGCGCTTTCGCTCTTCGAGATAAGTACGCACGTACTCCGCAATAACTTTCGGCGCGCTCAATTCAGCCCGCAAACCACTGAGAACTGCGCTCTCAACCGTGTCTAAATAGAAGGTCCAATTCCACTGGCGAGGGGAATTCTCTAGAACCGGTGACCTCCCTGTCACCAGCTTTGATGACACCCGGAGAGTGCAGAGGCACTTGGCCTAACCATTCCCGAGCCCTTTCTGCTGCGCGCTGACAAGGCGGCCATTGCGCTGGCGAGTGCGGAGACCCGGAAATGGCATGGGGCTCGCAATCCGCGAGCCCCGCTGTGCGCTCGGCAATTTCAGGCCTTGTGATGGACAGTCTGCAGGCCGTAGACCGGCGTCGGGATGCTCTCGTAGCGCGCCTTCAACTGCAGGGAAAGGAATTGCGAGTAATGTCGCGACTGATGCAGATTGCCGCCGTGGAACCATAGGCCTTCCTGCTGCGTCGGCTTCCACATGTTGCGCTGCTCACCTTCCCATGGGCCGGGGTCCTTTGTCGTATTCGAGCCGAGGCCCCAGACCTTGCCGACTTTGTCGGCCATTTCCGGACTCACGAGATCGGCGACAAAGCCGTTCATCGAGCTGTAGCCGGTGGCATAGACGATCACGTCCGCCGGCAATTCCTTGCCGTTGTCGAGCTTGACGCCGTTGGGCGTGATTTCCTCGACCTGTCCAGCGAACAGTTTGATTTTGCCGTCAATGATAAGCTGTGAGGCGCCGACGTCGATGTAATAGCCCGAGCCGCGGCGCAGATATTTCATGAATAGCCCGGAATCGTCGTCACCGAAGTCGAGCCTGAAGCCGGCCTTCTCCAGCCCGGCATAGAAAGCGGCGTCGTCCTGACGGATCTTGTCGTAGACCGGCTTTTGAAACTGATTCAAGATCCGGTAGGGCAGTGAAGCGAAGATCAGATCGGCCTTTGCCGTCGTCATTCCGCCGCGGACGGCGCGTTCGGAGTAAAGATCGCCGATACTCTCCATCAGCGAATCCGAGCGCACAATGTGCGTCGTTGAACGCTGCACCATCGTTACGTCGACGCCGGCCTCGTACAGCGCAGCGCAGATGTCATGGGCCGAATTGTTCGAGCCGATCACCGCCACCTTCTTGTTCTTGCCTTTGTAGCCGCCGGAGCCGGGATGGCGTGAGGAATGGTGTTGCTCGCCCTTGAACGTTTCCATGCCTTTGATTTTCGGCATGTTCGGCTTGGCCGACATGCCGGTCGCGAACACAAGCTGCCTGGGCCGCAGAGTAATCTCCTTGCCATCGCGTTCGACGATGACGGTCCATTCCTTCTTGGTGTCGTCCCAACTGGCGTGTTTGGCCGTGGTGTTCGACCAGTAGTTCAGCTCCATGACCTTGGTGTACATTTCCAGCCAGTCGCCGATTTTGTCCTTGGGCGAGAACACAGGCCAGTTCTTGGGGAAATCGATGTAGGGCAAGTGATCGTACCAGACGGGGTCGTGCAGGCAGAGCGACTTGTAGCGGTTGCGCCAGGAATCGCCGGCGCGTGCGTTCTTTTCGACGATGATCGTCGGCACACCGAGTTGGCGCAGCCGGGCCCCGAGCGCAATGCCTCCCTGTCCGCCGCCGATGACAAGCACGTAGGGCTGGCTCTTGAAACCAAGTTGCTCGACTTCCTCGTCACGCAGTTCCTTCCAGGTCTTGGCGCCGGGATTGACGCCATGCCTGGCGCCGAGCGGTCGGCTGAAGCCAGCCTTTTCCTCATGGGCCTTCAGTTCGGCCATGGTTGTCAAGAGCGTCCAGATCTGACCATTCTGCAGGCGGATGAGTCCATATCCGCGCGCGACCTCGGTTTCGAACGTGATCCAAGATTCGGTCACGCCGCCGGCCTCGGTTGGCGTTTCACCCTCGGCGATTTTCCAGTTGCGCGGCTTCACATGCGCGAGGCAATGCGCGAGCATGTCGCGGACCTGATCGCGGCCTTCCATGGTCTTGATGTTCCAGGTGAAGGTAACGAGGTCGCGCCAGTAGCATTCCGGAGCGAACATTCCTACGGCGGCGTCGAGATCGCCCGCCGCAAGCGCGGCTTCAAACTTGTCGAGGAAAACCTGGACGCGCGCGCTAAGCGTGGTGTCGAGCATCACTTCCTCCCGGGTGTTGTTTGCAATTTTTCTACGCAGGCAGCGTAACCTTACCCCAACCATCGCGGGAATCCAGACTCGCGCGGCAGGGTTCCCGGTCGGCTTCAGCGCCTCTCAGCGCTCGCCTGCAACAACGCCGCTTCGCCCACCGACGATGGGGTAGACTAAGAGCTCTATTTGCTGCGGTGCATGCGTCCGGAATTTGGCCCGCAGGCTCCTGTAACGGAGGGGCGGAGCATGTCCGCTCTACCCCGGACAGCTCACGACCGCCATGATTCGGCGGACTGCAACCCGATGCCAGTCCCCCACTGAAATCAACGAAACTACTGCTCACCGATTCGCGCTAAGCTGCGGCATGATCCGGGAGATCAACGATGCGATTGTCTAGCCTTGCCACTCTGGCGCTTGTCGCGGGAGCTTCCAGCCCAACTTATGTTTCTATCGTCCTGGCGGCTTCGGAATGTTCCAGATCAATGGAATTGGCGGATTGGGGCGAGAACTCGACCGGCGACATCAGCGTCGCGTCTGGGGACAGTTGCATCTTCCCGATCACGTTGCGCGGCGCGGCGAGTAGCTCGGAAATCTCGCAAAAGCCAGCACACGGCAAACTGAAGAAGCTCGACGTTGCGACTTACGAGTACAGGACGAAGGCGAGATACAAAGGAAGTGACACCTTTGCCATCAAAGCAACCGGCAAGGGGCCGAAGGCTTCTGGCACATCGGTCATCACAGTGCACGCGACGATCAAGTAGGCGGGTCGAGCATTGGCGTGACGCCGAGTTGATGCGCGTCGCGTGAGGGCAGGGAGCAATAAGCGTGCCTCAACCCGTCCGAGACGCTCCCAGAACAGCACCCGGTGGCGGATCGTGATCAGGGCCTGGTTGAGAACGTAAGCCAACAGCATCGGCGGAAGTGATTTGAAGGCAGGATCCGGAGTGGCCTCAATGCGATTGCGGTCTCGCGGGGGATGCTCCATCCGCAACTCCGCGAGCTGCTTAAGCGGGTTGGGCCCAGACGCAAACTTGGTTTTGTCGGTATTGCAGCTAAGCTGCTCTCCGCTATGCCCAGAAAGACCCAGCCTCGGAGAGTTGGTTTTCGTTTAGCCAGAGGAGTGCCTGACGAAGACTCAATGGGACCAGTCGCTCCCTACCAAGAGGCGGTGGGGCTCCATCTGTTAGAGTCTGTCCGGAAAGATTACCTTGGATTGCATAGCTTTCGCAGCATGAGTCGGATGGAGGCCAGCTTGAGAAAGGCGAGCGCCCTGTGATTGAAGCATTCCCAATCTTTGGACAGTCTTCGGCATCGCCCGAGCCAGGCAAAGGTACGCTCGACGATCCAGCGTTTGGGCAAGACGACGAAACGGTGAGCCTGATCGGAGCGTTTGACGATTTCGAGGTTCACGCGCTTCAGAGCGCTACGCAGCCCCTTCTGGAAATGTGGCCCTTGATATCCGCCGTCGGCGTAGAGCTTCAGAAGAAAGGGATAGAGGCCGAACAACGTTGCCATCAGGAGCACGCCGCCGTCGCGATCCTGGATGTCCGCCGCATGCACGATGGCGTGCATCAAGAGGCCTTGCGTGTCGACGAGAATGTGCCGCTTCTTGCCCTTGATCTTCTTGCCCGCGTCGTAGCCATGGAGATCATGAGGCCCCCTTTTTCAGCGCTTTTCACGCTCTGGCTATCGATGATGGCGGCGGTGGGAGAAGCCTCGCGCTCGGCCCTTTCGCGACATTCGACATAGAGGGCGTGATGAATTTTATCGAGCGTGCCGTTCCAGCTCCACAGATCGAAGTAGCCATACAGCGTCGAGCGCGGCGGCAGGTCCTTGGGGATCGCGCGCCACTGGCAACCTGTGCTCAGGATGTACATCAGCCCGTTGGCAATCTCGCGCAGGTCCACCGTACGCTTGTTGCCGCCGCGCTTGGCCGGCGGGATGCGAGGCGCGATCAGCGCCCACTCCTCGTCGGTCAAGTCGCTCGGATAGCGCAGGCGGCTGCGGTCGTAGCGTGCACGGTTCTCGGTAGTCCACATTGGCGGCGCGTCCCCATCGAATCAGGCCGCTCACCTTGAATCACAACCGATTCATTCGACTCAACATGTTTTGGAACAGACACTTAGATAGAGCATAAAGCCGTCTTTGCTTCGGAAAAGTGCTTCTTTCGCCTCACAACATTCAAGGGACTCTACGTCAAGAGTAGGCAAGCTGCGCTGGACGATCAGCTCCATGTTTTGCATGGCGCTCACGACGCAGACTTCCTCTTATCGTGGATGAAATGCACGCCAGCGGCTGGTCCATCCAACCAGACCGACTGACAGCGACGAAATGCGAGGCCCGTTGACGATAGAACTAGGAAGAACTTTCGCGAGGTTAGGACGTCAGTCGAGCCCTCAACCTCTAGCTTTGCCCCCGTTACTGAAATGTCTTTGAGAACGCAGACTCGGCTCCAAGTGCCATCCACAGCCATCAAGTTGACGGCGTGCTGATGGGCAAATTGAACACGGTCCGATTTTCTTCGACCAAAGGCCATGCGCGGCAAAAAAATAGAAGTATGAAATATCTGACGTAGAGCGTGTGCCCCAATGATTAACAAGAGTTAGCGATTCGCGCTTTGCAGCTCGACTAATCGCTAGCGAAAATTGGCGAACTTCAGTGAGACAGTGCGTGCCGCCAAAAACGGTCGGAGCCATCGCATCCTCTGGCGGAGCCAGGAGGCGAACGATGCGATCAGTCATTGCCATTGTTGTAGCGGTGGGGGCGTCCTCGCCTGTGTTCGCCCTGACGCAGGGGGAGATTGAGGCCAAGCTACCTGCCGCGGGCTATTCGCAGATTCAGGAGGTCCCGAGCGGCAAGATCAAGACCTACCGAGCAATCAAGGAGGGTACGGAGCGGTCGCTCATCGTCGACAGCACCGGCCACATCAAGGAGCTTCGGTAGCGCTCTCGCTGGGTGGCCAGTGTTCGGTCAGGGACGCTGCCGAATACTCGCGCCAGGCGGCCCGCCTACCATTTGTATCGGTTCACCTGCCGCACGGTCCAGCGGCGGGTGTGGCCTAGCGAGGCCTACCGTTCCGGGAGCTGCGTCGTTGCTGGCCGTACGAGTATCGAGGCGCTCTGACGTGATTGCCGATCCAATGGCGATGGCCAGAGCGATAGCAGATAGGAGTAAAGCTGCTCGATTCGGGTCCATCATTAGACCTCCGCGAAACGGCTCCATAGTGCCGGGATAACGCCGATCTGGTGATTTGGTTCTTAGGTTCGCCCACAAAGGTATCCGAACAACACTCGCGCAATTACGTGTTGGTCGGATAGCGAGGCACAACGATAACGATTGATCAAAAGTCGGAAGCGGTTTTGTGGGTCGACCGCGCAACAGTGTTGCACCGATTTGGAGTTCAGCGATGAGAGACGTACCGCATCCAACAATCACGACCCGTCGCTCGCTGCGTCTTTCGACCGCTGCCCTTGTCGTTACGACGGCTGACGCGCCCGCAGACGGTCATCTTCGGAGAGCGGGGAATATTCGAGGGAGTACATCGCCGTTACGAGGCCATCGCGCGCCTTCTCGCCCCACTGACCAACCGTAGGGCTGAGGAGGTCGATCCGTCTTAGTGTCTGTTCCAAAACATGTTGAGTCGAATGAATCGGTTGTGATTCAAGGTGAGCGGCCTGATTCGATGGGGACGCGCCGCCAATGTGGACTACCGAGAACCGTGCACGCTACGACCGCAGCCGCCTGCGCTATCCGAGCGACTTGACCGACGAGGAGTGGGCGCTGATCGCGCCTCGCATCCCGCCGGCCAAGCGCGGCGGCAACAAGCGTACGGTGGACCTGCGCGAGATTGCCAACGGGCTGATGTACATCCTGAGCACAGGTTGCCAGTGGCGCGCGATCCCCAAGGACCTGCCGCCGCGCTCGACGCTGTATGGCTACTTCGATCTGTGGAGCTGGAACGGCACGCTCGATAAAATTCATCACGCCCTCTATGTCGAATGTCGCGAAAGGGCCGAGCGCGAGGCTTCTCCCACCGCCGCCATCATCGATAGCCAGAGCGTGAAAAGCGCTGAAAAAGGGGGCCTCATGATCTCCATGGCTACGACGCGGGCAAGAAGATCAAGGGCAAGAAGCGGCACATTCTCGTCGACACGCAAGGCCTCTTGATGCACGCCATCGTGCATGCGGCGGACATCCAGGATCGCGACGGCGGCGTGCTCCTGATGGCAACGTTGTTCGGCCTCTATCCCTTTCTTCTGAAGCTCTACGCCGACGGCGGATATCAAGGGCCACATTTCCAGAAGGGGCTGCGTAGCGCTCTGAAGCGCGTGAACCTCGAAATCGTCAAACGCTCCGATCAGGCTCACCGTTTCGTCGTCTTGCCCAAACGCTGGATCGTCGAGCGTACCTTTGCCTGGCTCGGGCGATGCCGAAGACTGTCCAAAGATTGGGAATGCTTCAATCACAGGGCGCTCGCCTTTCTCAAGCTGGCCTCCATCCGACTCATGCTGCGAAAGCTATGCAATCCAAGGTAATCTTTCCGGACAGACTCTTAGACCGAACCGATCTAAGATTCCGCCGACTTAAGCCGATCGTTTGCGATGGTTCTTGCGGTGTTTGCCTTGGGGGCGCCCGTGCGAGGGGATGTCCCGGGTTCTGTTGAATTTCTGAAGAGGTCGGCGTTGCCCACCTTGAGCCGGTAGGCTCGGGGTGCTGATTCCACAAAGGAGAGCAACGCCATGACGAGAGATATCACACCGGCTGGTTGGCCGGCGACCGGGGCTGTGGAGAAATCATTTGCGGAAGTGCGAGCGAGCTTCGATCGGTTCTGCCTTGCGGCAGGAATCGAGGCGCTCGGCACGATGATGGAGGCGGATGTGACAGCGGCCTGCGGGCCGCGCCACGGTCGTGATGCGGCGCGGCGGGCGCACCGTTGGGGCCGAACGCGGGGGCGGATCGGTTTCCACGGCGGCAAGATCGAGGTCGATCGCCCGCGGGTCCGGGGCATGGACGGCCGCGAGGTCACGATCCCGAGCTGGGAAACGGCGGCGCAGGAGGACTGGCTCGGTCGCTGGGCGATGAACCTGATGCTGATCAATGTGTCGACGCGCCGGTTCGGCCGCGCCGTCCGGCTGCCCGAGGGTGACGTGCCGGCACCGCCCGGATCGGGGATTTCGAAGTCGGCGGCCTCGCGGAGGTTCGTGGCTCTGTCGGCGGCGCGGCTGGCCGACTTCATGGCTGCCGATCTGTCCGCGCTCGACCTTCTGGTGGTCCAAATCGACGGGCTGCATCTCGACGACGATCTCGTGCTGGTGGCCGCGATCGGGGTTGACGGCGAAGGCAACAAGCATCCGCTGGCGCTGGTGGAAGGGGCGACCGAGAATGCAGCAACGGTTCAGGCCCTGCTGGACAACCTGGTCTCGCGCGGGCTCGACCCGACGGTGCCAAGACTGTTCATCGCCGACGGCGCGAAGGCGTTGTCGAAGGCGATCCGCCGCACCTTCGGTTCGGCCGCTGCGATCCAGCGCTGCCAGATCCACAAGGCGCGCAACATCATGGAACGCCTGCCGAAAGAGCATCATGCGGCCACCCGCCGGGTGCTGCGCCAGGCCTGGGAGCTCGATGACGCCGACAAGGCTGAAAAATTGATCCGCAATCTCGCGCGTCGACTCGACCAGCAATGGCCCGGCGTTGCGGCCAGTATCCTCGAAGGCCTCGACGAAATCCTGACTGTCGTCCGGTTGAAGTTGCCGAAGGAGCTTCGCCGATCGCTCGCCTGTACCAATATCGCCGAGAACATGATGGGCACCATTCGCCGCGTCACGCGCAACGTTAAACGCTGGCGGGATGCCGGTATGGCCTTGCGATGGGTCGCGGCCGGTATGATCGAGGCCAACAAGGGCTTCCGACGATTGAAGGCGCATAAGCAATTGTCGGTTCTGCGTGCGGCCCTTCAAGCTCACCACGATCGCATGACAATCAAGTCCGTTGCCCACGTCACGAGGGCTGCGTAATATTCATTCCGGCAACGTCGACCCGACGTAGTTCAACAGCGATCGGGACATCCCCCCGTGCGATCGCTCCAGTACTTTCGGCAGAGAAGCCGCCGCTGGCGGAGCTATTGGCGAGGCTTGCTCGACCTCAACCGGCTCGGCTGGGTCGGGGGGCCGTATGGCTGGCGTTGCACCCAAGGCAGCCTCCTCGAGTTTGGCAAGGAAGTCGCGTCCTTGGTTCGTGATAGTCCATGCGCCGCGTTCACGAGTGATGAGTCCTTGGCTGAACGCATCAAGATCCGGCGCAAGTTCCGCGAGACGCTTCATACGCAACGTCCATTCAGGGCCGCTCGTATAGAAAACCGCGAGATGCAGCTTGATAAGCTCAAGGTTTCCCCGGCCGTCTGGCTGCCCTGCCAAAATCTTCAATATGGAAAGCTGAAAACTCACGCGCGCCACTCGAACGCAACGACTCAATCCTTACAATCTATCGGTTCTGGCCAACGGCTCATAGATCGGCCGTCAAGCTTCTCGCGGAGATGCTTGCTCGGTAAGCCTAACCGCCAAGGTTAATCGTGCCTGGAGGGTCAAAGGCAGACTTCGACAAGATAAAGGCGCTTGTAACGGAACCGATCCAGGTGGCCCCTTCCGTTACCGAAACACATCCGCCGATTCGTTAGACCATAACTCCATCACCGCCAGCTTTTCCAGGATGGTTGGGCCATGAAGTACCGGCGCTTGCCGGTATCGCTGGCGTGGTCCAGATCGGATCTGTGATCGCCTGGCATTTCATGAGCGATGATGAGCAAGGCGATGCTTTAAGCAAAGTAGGTTTGGTCTTACCGACGCAATACTCCGACGCCGCGGCGCGATCGCGCCCGACGCATTCGAACCGTCGTGCCACAGGTCGAAGTTACATCCGAGTTGCCGTTGGTCTTGGCAGATAGATGCGCGATGCCCGCTCAAAAAAAACAGTACCAAGATTGTCGATTTTGGCTGTACCACCGCGCGATGTCATGGCGCTCGCGAGTAGGGCGGGATTGCAGGGGCGAACATGCAGCATGTGTCATTTGAATGCGGGTGCGGATGAAGCTTGCGCCGCCGCGCATGTTCAACGAGCGGTCACTCGTGGTTCTCACGATCGTGATTGGAATAACGAACGCCTATAAGCGTATGGCCATTGGGATTGAAATGCACAGCAAGCTCCAGGACGATTTGAATACGGCAGAGAATGACCATCTTGTCGCGCCTGTTGGCGCTTGTCGCAGTCGCGTTATTGCCCGCTATCTCGATTCAGGCGTACAACGAAGTTAACCTTCGACGCGCGCGCCAGGTGGACGTACAGAATCAGGCGCTCGGTCTCGCTAAGCTCGCCGCCGAACAGCAGCAACAGATCGTTCAGGGCATTCGGCAGGTCCTGATTGCGCTGTCCGAACTCCCTGCGATAAAGGCGAAAGATAGCAAGGGGTGCAATGCGGCGATGGCAGGGATGAGGTCCCGGTTTCCGGCTTTCCTCACTTTCGTCGCTACCGATCTGAGTGGCCAGCCCTTCTGCGATACAAACACGGATCGCAAGCCGGTGAATGTCTCCGGGCGTCCCTACTTTGCGGACGCGTTGAAGACGGGCGCGTTTACGGTGGGACAATTCTCGATCGGTCTGTCCGTCGATCGGAAACTCATTCAGTTCGCGCTGCCTTTCTACGGAGATGATGGTCAGCCAGGGGGCGTCATCATTGCGCCTCTCGGCCTGGACTGGTTAGCGGACTACATCGCGCGCGCGGGTGTTCCGGCGGGAGACGCGCTGGCCATCACGGATCGCAACGGCACCTACCTTGCCCGCTATCCGGACAATGACCGATTTGTCGGTAAGAAATTGGTTCGCGCTGGTGATGAGAGGCAGTATGGCGACGGTCTCGCAGCCGACCTGGTTGATGTCGACGGCGTCGAGAGGATCGTGGGTTTCTCGGCTCTCGGGCCCGATTCCGGGGGACTTCGCGTCAGCTTCGGCCTCGACAAGGCGAACGCCTTTGCCGAGATCCAGAGCCGGACCCGACACGACATCTTCCTCATCGCCCTCAGCGCCATGATGGTGCTGGGCCTGACGCTGCTCGGCGCCCGGCAATTCATCCATCGGCCGCTCGGGCTATTAGTTGACGCCGCGAATCGATGGCGCCTCGGCGACTATGCTCGCCGGGTGAACATCCGCGGCAGTTCTGAAATCGCAGGCGTAGCCGGCGCCTTCAACACCATGGCCGATGCGCTGGATCGCCGCGAGCAGGAATTGTCCGATGCAAAAGAGAAGGCCGAGGACGCCGCGGCCCGGCTTACGATGCTCTTCGAAAGCACGACAGACAGCGTCGTGATCGTCGACCACGATTGGCGGATCAGCTTCTTCAACCAGAGGGCCTGGTCTCAGATCGCTCAGGGGCGTGATCTGATTGGAATGCACCTGCAGGCGTCGCTTCTGGATGCCCGCGATACGGGAATCGTCGAGCAGCTTCGGGAAGTCATGTCGAACCGCCGTCCGGTTTCGTTCGAAGCGCACTGTCCTCGTCGTGCCGCATGGTATGCGATCAACGCGTTTCCTTCTGGCGAAGGGATCGCGATCTTCTTTCGAGACGTCACCGAGCAAAAGCATGCTGTGGAGGCGCGCCAGCGCATCGAAGAGCAGCTTCATCAGAGCCAGAAGATGGAGTCCGTCGGACAGCTCACGGGCGGTGTTGCCCATGACTTCAACAACCTGCTTGCCGTCGTTTCGGGAAACCTTGATCTCATCGAGCGCGCGGCAAATGACGGCAAGATCCGGCGCTTCGCCGCGACTGCGCGGCGTGCCGCCGACCGGGGGGCGAAGCTCACCGCACAGCTCCTCGCTTTCTCTCGACGGCAAAAGCTCAACCCTAAACTGATCAATGCCAACGAGCTGATCTCCAACTTCCAGGGGCTCGTCCGTCAGGCGGTCGGCGCAGAATGCGAGGTCAGGCTGAAGATCGACGAGCGATTGTGGCTCTGTCAGGTGGATCCATCCCTGCTGGAGACTGCCCTTCTCAATCTAGCGCTGAACGGCCGCGATGCGATGCCGGGCGGCGGAGTGCTCGAGATCGAGGCGCGGAACGTCGTTCTGGATGGGGAAGCCGTCGCTGGATGTCCGGCCGGATCATATGTGAGGCTGTCCGTCTCGGATACGGGGCAGGGGATGTCTCCCGAGGTGCGAGACCGGATTTTCGAGCCCTTCTTCACTACCAAGGAAGTTGGCAAGGGCACTGGCCTCGGTCTCAGCATGGTGTATGGCTTTGTCCGGCAATCCGGTGGCTATATTTCAGTCGAAAGTGCCCCTAACGCCGGCACCACGATCTCACTGTACCTGCCGAGAGCCAATCAGGAGGCTCGCGACGAGGTGGAAACCGAACAGACCCGGGCTATGCCGGGAGGCTCCGAGCGAATTCTTTTGGTCGAGGACAATGAAGATCTGTTGGAAGTCGTGTCTGCAATGCTGACGAGCTTTGGCTATCGGATTCGCCTTGCTCACAACGGTACCGAAGCCATCCGAATTCTCGACAGCGATCAGGGGTTCGATCTTCTGTTCAGCGATGTCGTCATGCCGAATGGTCCCAATGGCGTCGAGCTTGCTCGCGAAGCAAAGCGGCGGAACAGCAGGATCAAGATATTACTTACGTCGGGCTACGTGGGAGACGTGCTCGCGCGTCACGGGGCGACAGACGAGTTCCCGATTATTCACAAGCCCTTTGGCGTGGCCGAACTCGCTCAACGTCTGCATTCTCTTCTTCAGAAAGAAGATAGTTAGTTAGGCAGGCACGAAGCCAGACGGCATCGCCGTCCATAGCGACAATGCGTATTCGTCTCTAGAGCCAGCCATCTCGCGGTTCTTGCAGATCAGGTCGAGGCAGCCGTGCGCGAACGCAAAGTCCCTGATGTAACTTAAGGTGGCGCAGATCGCATAGCCAGCACCGGTTGAGCGCATGGTCGCTGCCTCAATTTCGCGAGGGGCACCATGACCGAGCGACTTAAGAGCGTGCTTGCAATGTTTAGTATATAGTGTTTCACTAAACAAATCGAGCTTGGCTGAATCCCTAAGAATCCAGGCAGGCGCGAGGAAACGTCCGTTTAGTCGTTCAGCCCGTGAAGGACTGTATCGCTCTGCTCGAAGCATTCGAGCGGGTTGGAGAGTCGCGCCATGTCGATGGCCGGCCCCACTGGGAGGGAAAGCGTTATGAAACAGACAGTAAAGGCGCTTCTTACTACGTTCGGAGTTCTCGCATCCGCGCTCGGTGTCGGAGTGGGGACTACTCCTGCGCATGCGCAGGCCAAGACCATCACGCTGTGCTGGGCCGCGTGGGATCCTGCCAACGCCCTGGTCGAACTGTCGAAGGATTTCACCGCCAAGACCGGCGTCGGCATGAAGTTCGAGTTCGTGCCGTGGACCAACTATGCCGACCGCTTCCTGAACGAGCTCAATTCGCATGGCTCGCTGTGCGATCTCATCATCGGGGATTCGCAATGGATCGGGGGCGCCGCCGAGAACGGTCAGTACGTCAAGCTCAACGATTTCTTCACAAAGGAAGGAATCAGCATGGACGACTACATGCCGGCGACAGTGGTCGGCTATTCCGAGTGGCCGAAGAACAGCCCGAACTATTGGGCGCTGCCCGCCATGGGTGACGCGGTGGGCTGGACCTATCGCAAAGACTGGTTTGCGCGGCCTGAGATCCAGGCCGATTTCAAGGCCAAGTACGGCCGCGATCTCGCCGTGCCGAAGACGCTCGATGAACTGCGCGACATCGCAAAATTCTTCCAGGGCCGCGAGATCGACGGCAAGAAGGTCTATGGCGCTTCGATCTATACCGAGCGGGGCTCGGAAGGCATCACCATGGGCGTGTCGAACTACCTCTATGATTACGGCTTCCAGTATCAGGATCCGAAGAAGCCGTATTCAATGGACGGGTTCGTCAACTCGCCCGGCGCCGTGAAGGGGCTCGAGGCCTACAAGGAGCTCTACAAGTGCTGTACGCCCCCCGGAGCATCCAACTCCTACATGTCCGAAGGGCTTGATGCGTTCAAGTCGGGGCAAGTCGCGCTGCAGATGAACTTCTTCGCCTTCTTCCCGGGCCTCTACAAAGATCCGAACGTCGGTGGGGACAGGATCGGCTTCTTCAGCAATCCCGCCGGCCCCGCGACCCGGGCGACGCAGCTCGGTGGGCAGGGCATCTCGGTCGTTTCTTACTCCAAGAACCAGGCCGAGGCGCTGCAATATATCAAATGGTTCTCCGGTGGAGATGTGCAGAAGAAGTGGTGGGCGCTGGGCGGCTATTCCTGCGCCAAGTCAGTGTTGAACGATCCGGGCTTCCCGAACAGCGCGCCGTTTGCCGGCGAGTTTTTGAAGTCGATGGGAATGGTCGTCGACTTCTGGGCCGAGCCTTCCTATGCCCAACTCCTGCAAGCCGAACAGAAGCGCGTGCATGACTACGTGGTGGCGGACAAGGGCACGGCGCAGGAAGCGCTCGATGGCCTGGTAAAGGACTGGAAGGCGATCTTCAAGGAAGAAGGCAAGAAGTTCTAGGGCAAACGCCTGGAGCGCACGCCGAGCGCGCTCCAGGCTCTCTTCGGTAGAACCCGCAGGCGTCGCATAGTCGACCATCGCGACGCCAGGATTGACCAGGGCCATGAACGATTTGAGCACTTCGTCGCAGATCACCTACCGGGCCGTCCCGATCCGACCAGGCGTGATACGTCGTATCCGCGGCCTTTCGGACCAGGCGCTCGCATGGCTCTTCATCACACCGACGATCGTGCTGCTGCTGGCGATCAATATCTTCCCGCTGGTATGGACGATCTACCTGTCATTTACCAACTACCGCGCCAATCGGCCGAACGCGCCGACGCTATGGCTGGGGACCGATTGGTACCAGTCGATCCTGGCCGATCCGGATATCTGGGCGGCAATGCAGGTCACGGCGCATTTCGTGGTTTGGACCGTGCTGATCGAGACTGTGCTCGGATTCGGCCTTGCGTTCCTGATCGACAAGAAATTCCGTGGCCATGGCCTGTGGACCACGATCATTCTGTTGCCGATGATGCTCTCACCAGCGGTTGTCGGCAATTTCTGGACCTTCCTCTATCAGCCGCAGATCGGGCTGTTCAACTACGTGGTCGCCTTCTTCACGGGGCGCGGCGCTTCGTCGTTCCAGATGCTGGGAGACGTGACCCTCAGCCCGTGGGCCATCGTCATCGTCGACGCCTGGATGTGGACGCCTTACGTGATGCTGATTTGCCTGGCGGGGCTGCGGTCGATCCCGGATTACATTTATGAGGCGGCGGAGGTCGACCGCGCGTCGAATTGGCGGCAGTTCTGGTCGATCACGCTGCCGATGGCTCTGCCGTTCATCATGCTCGCGGTGCTCTTTCGCGGGATCGAGAATTTCAAGATGTTCGACATGGTCAACCTCCTGACCGGAGGAGGGCCGGGCTCGACCACGGAAGTCGCTTCGATCACACTGAAGCGCGCGGCCTTTGAGAGTTGGCGAACCGGCTATTCCTCGGCCTTCGCGATCATTCTGTTCGTGACAGTGTTTGGCCTTGCCAACATCTACGTCAAGGCGCTGAACCGGGTGAAAAGCAGATGAGCGCCTCAAATGCAGCCCACTCAGTTGTCGAACCGTCGACTGGTACTCGCCGCTTTGCCGGCCTGCTCGTCATACTCTATGCCATCATAACGATGGTTCCGCTGATATGGATCGTGCTCACCTCGTTCAAGTCGCCTGACGATGCGATCTCCTATCCGCCGAAGGTCCTCTTCAAGCCCTCCCTTGAAGGCTATTGCAATGTCTTCACAACACGCTCGCGTCAGACTCAGGAGTTTATCCAGACGCTGGGGCCGCCGCAGGGGCTTTGTGACAACATCGCGCGCAGCCGCAACATGGTTGTCGCCGGGCCGTCGAACTACGTGCCGCGCTTCATCAACTCGCTGATCATCGCCTTTGGCTCGACGGTGCTTGCCGTCGCGCTCGGTACGCTCTCGGCTTATGGTTTTTCGCGCTTCCGCGTGCCTCTCAAGGACGACCTCCTGTTCTTCATTCTGTCGACCAGAATGATGCCGCCAATCGCGGTCGCGATCCCGATCTACCTGATGTACCGGACCGTCGGGCTATCGGATACCCGTCTCGGGATGATCCTGCTCTACACGTCGGTGAACGTCTCGCTCGCCGTCTGGCTACTCAAGGGCTTCATCGACGAAATCCCGCGTGAATACGAAGAAGCGGCAATGATCGATGGCTATACGCGCTTTCAGGCGTTCGTGAAGGTGGTTCTACCGCAGGCGACGACGGGGATCGCGGCGACGGCGATTTTCTGCCTTATTTTTGCGTGGAACGAATACGCCTTTGCTGTGCTTCTGACCTCTGGCAACGCTCAGACCGCGCCCCCATTCATTCCGATCATCATTGGCGAAGGCGGCCAGGATTGGCCGGCCGTAGCCGCCGGCACGACGATCTTTCTTGTGCCGATCGTCGTGTTCACGGTGCTGCTTCGCAAGCATCTTCTGCGCGGGATTACCTTTGGGGCCGTTCGCAAATGAACCTTGATGTGAACACGTCAACGCCGAACGTTAGCCTGACGAGCAGAATGTTGCGGCGCGGTCCGCTGGAGGCCATCGCGACGGCGATCATTGCCGCAGGCGTGGTCATGCTGATGCAGCCGTTTTTTCTAACGCTTTATTCCTGGTCTTTCGCGGTCACTCTCTTTGGGACGGTGATGTTCATGATCGTCTCGAAGGTCCGGGAGTAGCGCTCGATGGCACAGATCAGGGTCGAAGCGCTCAACAAATCCTTTGGAGAGTTTCACGCAGTCAAGGGCGCGAGCTTTACGGTGGATGACGGACAGTTCCTTTGTCTGCTTGGGCCGTCCGGCTGCGGCAAAACGACAACGCTACGGATGATTGCAGGACTGGAATTGCCGACATCCGGCACGATCAGGCTCGACGGTGAGGACGTGACGATGAACCGTGCCTCCGCGCGAGATATCGCCTTCGTCTTCCAGCTGTTTGCGCTCTATCCGCACATGAATGTCCGGCGCAATATCGGCTTTCCGCTTAAATGCGAGGGCATCGGAGCCGCGGAGTGCGACCGGCGCGTGGTGGAGGCCGCTCGGATCCTGCGTATCTCCCACCTCGTTGATCGGTCGGTTTCGACCCTCACCGGCGGCGACCGTCAGCGCGTCGCGCTTGGGCGGGCGATCGTCCGCAAGCCGAAGTGCTTCCTGATGGACGAGCCGCTCGGAGCGCTCGATACCGAGATGCGCGAGGCGATGATCCAGGAATTGCGCGCGCTGCATGACCGGCTTGGCGCGACCACCGTTTACGTCACGCATGATCAACTGGAGGCCATGGCAATGGCGGACCTGATTGCGGTGATGAACAACGGCGTGGTCGAGCAGATTGCGAGTCCGCGCGACATTTATGACCGGCCTGTTTCGCTCTTCGTCGCGGACTTCATCGGTTCTCCAGCGATGAATTTCCTGCCGTTTCGCGGCAGCCTGCAAGCCGGGGCGCAGGCGATCCGGCTCGGGGATCGCGACGTTGCGATACCCACCGCACGCGAGGCTCTGGTGGAGAGCGACCTTGTCCTGGGCGTCAGACCCGAGCATGTGCGTTTTTCCGATAGCGGCATGGTGCGGGGCGAGATCTATGGGTCGGAATATCTCGGCACGACGCAGATCGTGACGGTGACGACGCCTTACGGCGCTCTCAAGGCCCGCTCGCCCGCCAGCATGCCCTTTCGGATTGGGATGAATGTCGGGCTCGATTTTCGGCCCGATACGTTGTCGCTCTTCGACCAGGGGTCGGGACGGGCAATACGCACCGCATTGCACGAGGGAGGCAAGCATGGCTGAAGTCGAGATCGGGGCGGTCTCCAAGGCGTTTGGCAAGACGCAAGCCGTCGTCGATCTGTCCCTCACCATTGGAGATGGCGAATTCGTTGCGTTGCTGGGGCCGACCGGCGCCGGCAAGACAACCACGCTGCGTCTCGTTGCCGGATTAGAGGCGCCCGACAGCGGCTCGGTCCGCATCGACGGACGCGATGTGACCAGTGATGCGCCGGCGGATCGTGACGTCGCCTTCGTATTCCAGCAATATTCGTTGTACCCGCATCTGACCGTGTTCGAGAACATGGCCTTTGCGCTACGCGCGCCGACTCGGCGCCTGTCGGATGCCGAAATTCGCGCAAAGGTCGAACAGGTTGCGCGTCTTCTCCATATCGAGGCCAAGCTCCACAGCAAGGCGACCCAGCTATCGGGCGGGCAGATGCAGCGCGTTGCAATTGGCCGCGCTCTGGTGCGCTCGCCCTCGATCTACCTGATGGACGAGCCGCTTTCTTCGCTCGATGCCAAGCTGCGCGGTGAAATGCGCCTGGAGCTTAAGCGGATCCAGATCGATCTCGGCGCGACGATCCTCTACGTCACCCACGATCAAACCGAGGCTATGACCATGGCATCGCGCATCGGCGTGATGGAGGCCGGGCGGCTGATGCAGATCGGCACGCCGCGCGAGATTTACGAGAACCCGGTCAACGCCTATGTCGCTGCCCGGCTCGGCCAGCCGATGATCAACCTGCTGCCGGCAACTCTATTTGCCGGCGTTCCGCCCGGCGTTAAGACGATTGGCGCTCGTACCGAGCACCTGGCAATCGCACGCAGCGGCGGGGACGTGTCGGCCACCGTCACGCGGGTCGAACATCTCGGCGACCAGAGCCATGTCCATCTCGATCTCGGCGGCCAACCTGTCGTGACGTTGGCGGACCCTGAGGCGAGGTTAGACGTTGGCGACGTCGTGTCGCTACGCCTTAACAGGCCGCTGTTCTTCGATGCGGCCGGCGGGAGGGTCGCGGCATGAGTCTCGATCGAACCTCTAGGGAGAATCTGGTGCGGGCGCTTGCGGAATCGGTGATCCAGCACGCCGACGAACTGACCAGCCTCGACCAGGCGATCGGTGACGGCGATCATGGGCTGAACATGAAACGCGGCTTCGAGGCCGTGCTCGCGACGTTGCCCGGCCTTGCGGACAAGTCTCTGCCAGAAATGCTGAAGTCGATCGGAATGACGCTGGTCATGAAGGTCGGCGGGGCTTCTGGGCCGCTGGTTGGCACCTTCTTCATGGAGTTGGGCAAGGCGCTTCCAGAGCAGCCAACACGCGCGGAGTTTGTCGCGGCTACGGATATGGCAATCAATGCCGTAAAGGCGCGCGGACGCTCGGAGGCAGGACAGAAAACCTTGCTGGATGTCCTGGTGCCCGTGCAAGCGGTATTGGCTGCAGGCGGCGACGCGCGGGCGATTGCGTTAGAAGCGGTGCAGGCGGCAGATCGCACGACGCCGATGCTCGCTATTCGCGGCAGGGCTTCTTTTCTCGGCGAACGCTCCATTGGTCACATGGACCCCGGTTCGCGCTCAACGTCCCTGTTGATCGGGGCTGCAGTCAAAGTATTGGAATTCGAGGCAAGGTCATGAACAATCCAAATGGCGGCAATGTCGGAATCGTTATCGTTTCACATTCGCCCAAGATAGCGGAAGGCGCGGCAGATATGGTGCGCCAGATGGTGGGCAATGCGGTGCCGCTCGCCTGGACCGGCGGCGATGTCGATGGAGGGCTCGGCACGAATGTTGCTGGAATCCTGGAGGCGATCGAGGCGGCGTGGTCCGCAGCAGGTGTGGCTGTGCTCGTTGATCTCGGTGGAGCGGAGACAAATTCCGAGATGGCGGTGGAAATGTTGGCTGAAGATCGAAGGGCGCGCGTCGTCGTCTGCAATGCTCCGGTGGTCGAAGGAGCGGTGATTGCAGCGACGGAATCCTCGGGTGGCTCATCGCTCGCAGCCGTCAAGCGTAGCGCGGAGGAATTCTATGCATGATGCCCACGCCAGCCGGGCAGGTGAGACGTCGGTGCCGCTGACCGCCTCGGCGGTTCTCGTCAACAAGGTCGGACTTCATGCGCGGCCGTCGGTCAAGCTCACGCAGTGTGCGAAGAGGTTTGCCGCAAAGATCGAACTCGCCCTCTCTGGAGACGGGCCTTGGACGGATGCCAAGAGTCCGGTGAAGGTGATGCGTGTGAAGGCCCCACAAGGGGCGACGCTGCATTTCCGGGTCGCCGGACCGGACGGAGAGGTGGCGCTTGCTGCCATGCTTGCACTTGTGCATGACGGTTTTGGTGAGGCTTAACGGCAGTGGCAGAGATCCAGCTTATCGGCCGTGCCGCATCGCCTGGCCTCGCGTTCGGGCCGGTCGCCGTGCTGACTGCGGCCGTGGCCGGGCGAATGGCGAGCGAGGATCCGGAGCAGGAGGCTGCAGCGCTGCGGGCGGCGATTGGGGGGGCGAGGGCGCAACTCGCCGAGCAGATCAAGACGATTCAGAGTGAGGCGGCAGACATTCTGGAGTTCCAGGCCGCCATGTTGGAAGACGATGCACTAACAGATACGGCATATGAACTTATCGCGATCGGGATCGCTGCCGACCATGCCTGGCGCCGGGCGCTCGACCTAGAGATCGCCGGCTATCGCGCGGCTGAAGATGAATATTTCCGTGCCCGGGCCGTTGATATCGTTGACATCCGCGATCGCGTGCTTGCGCATCTGGGCGGTGTGGACGTTGTCGCCGGAATCGCGGGCGGTTCGATTGTTGCGGCTGAAGATATCACGCCTTCGACCTTTCTTGCGACTGACTGGTCGCAAGGCGGCGCGATCGCGCTGGCCAGTGGCTCACCTTCCTCGCATGTCGCGATGTTGGCGCGTGCGCGCGGGGCGCCGATGGTCGTTGGATTAGGTCCGTTGTCGTGGCATGGACAGCCACCAGTCTTGGCGCTGGTAGACGGCGACGCCGGAAGGGTCATCTTCGATCCGGAGCCGGAGACCATCCGTCTCTTTGAGCTGCGTATGGCGGCTGCGAAGGCCGAACTGGCTGTCGTCGAGGCGACCAGCCTTGCGCCTGCCTTCGTCGCCAATGGTCGGCGGATAGCGGTTCTGCTCAATGTCGCCGGGCCTGAAGACCTTGCAAACCTTGATTCCGCAATTTGCGACGGCATCGGCCTTGTACGCACGGAATTCCTGTTCGAGGCGGCCCACGGTCTGCCGGACGAGGAAACGCAATACAGGGTCTATCGAGACATTCTCGTCTGGGCCCAAGATAAGCCGGTGACGATCCGGACCTTGGATGCAGGCGGAGACAAGCAGGTTCCCGGTTTGACGGTCGAAGGTGAGAGCAATCCGTTTCTCGGCCTCCGCGGTATCCGCCTCTCGCTCGCGCGGCCGGAGGTGTTTCGCATGCAGCTCCGCGCGCTCTGCCGTGCGGCTGTCCATGGCACGCTGAAAGTGATGTTGCCCATGGTTGCGGTCCCGTCGGAATTGGACCGCGCGAACGAAATACTTGACGCGGAGTTCACTGCCCTCCAAGCGAAAGGAGTTGCCTGTGCTCGCCCGCCGCTCGGCATTATGGTCGAGGTTCCAGCGGCGGCGCTCTGTGCAGCGGATTTTGGCGCTGCATTCTATTCCATCGGTTCGAACGATCTCACCCAGTACACCATGGCGGCGGCGCGCGACATCGGCGCAGTCGCTGACCTCAATGATACCAGCAATCCGGCTGTGCTGGCACTGATAGCCGCGACCGTCGAGGCCGGGCTAAAGCGTGGCGTCGAGGTTTCGCTCTGTGGCGACGCCGCGGCCAACACTCACCTCACGGCGGCGCTGCTCGCGACCGGATTGACAACTCTCTCTGTGTCGCCGATTGCCGTCGCACGGCTCAAGGCCGCAATCGCAAAGGTGAGTTCATGAAGGACGATGTCGGCAAGGACACGCCCGGTGACAAGAATGTCGCAGAATACAAAATAATCCTGCGAAAGGTACTCGACAATCGGCCCTCGGGGACGCGCCTGAAGCTTGCGGCGGCGCTGGGCAAGAATCGTTCATTCGTGAGTCAAATCACGAATCCGGCTTATCTGGTGCCGATCCCGGCGAAGCATGTCGCGGTCATCTTCGACGTCTGCCATCTGTCCAGCGCCGAGCGTGCGGCATTTCTCGATGCGTATGGCCGCGCGCACCCCGGAAGACTGCGCGCACCCCACCGCGAAGCGCGCACGCGTGTCATTGCGGTGACCGTTCCTGAACTTGGTGACGACAAGAAGAATCGTGCGCTCGAGCAGCTCATCGTGGATTTAGCCGCGCAGCTCGCGCGCTTTGCGGAAAGCGTCGGTTAGCCATTGAATCGAACTTTAGACCGGACTGGGAGAACGCTCATGAAAAAGCTGATCAACAGCGCCGATACTGTACTCGAAGAAAGTCTTGACGGCCTCGCCGCAGCGCACGCCGATATCCTGCTTCTCGGCGCCGAGCGCAAATTTGTGCGCCGTCGCACGTTGAAACCAGGCAAGGTCGCGCTGATTTCGGGAGGCGGCTCGGGACATGAGCCGCTGCATGCGGGCTTTGTCGGCCTGGGCATGCTCGACGCGGCTTGTCCTGGCCAGGTCTTCACCTCGCCGACGCCAGATCAGATGATCGAGGCTGCGGAGGCCGTCGACACCGGCGCAGGTGTGCTGTTCATCGTCAAAAACTACGAAGGCGATGTGATGAATTTCACCATGGCAGCGGAGATGGCCGGCCGAGAAGTCGCAAGCGTGGTGACGAACGACGACGTGGCGGTCGAAAAGTCGACCTACACGACCGGTCGTCGCGGTGTCGCTGGAACGTTGATCGTGGAAAAAATGGTCGGCGCCGCTGCCGAGACCGGAATGCCGCTTGCCGCGCTCAAGGCGCTCGGCGATGAAGTCAACCGGCGTACGCGCTCGATGGGGGTAGCTCTATTGCCATGCACTGTGCCGGCCGCCGGACGGCCAAATTTCACGTTGGCCGACGATGAAATGGAAATGGGCGTCGGCATTCATGGCGAGCCTGGCCGGCGCAGGGTACCGTTGGCTTCCGCCGATGCGATCGCCGCCGAGGTGCTCGACGCGATCCTGAAGGATCTTGCGCCGAGCAAGGGCAGTGAAGTGCTGCTTCTCATTAACGGATTTGGTGCGACGCCTCTGATCGAACTCTATCTGATGGTCAATGCCGCAAAGCGGACTCTGGATCGCGCGGGGATCACGGTGACGCGCTTCCTGACCGGTTCCTACGTCACATCTCTCGACATGGCCGGTGTCTCGATCACCGTATCGGTGCTCGATCGCAAAGCCACGACATTATGGGATGCCCCGGTGCAGACCGCAGCTCTGCGTTGGGGCGTCTGATTTCCGCGCGCGGCTCATGTTTTGCTGATATCGCAAATCTGCGTCGTGTGGGGAGAGGCGTTAGCGGTCTCCTGACTCGCACCCTGACGCCTCATCTTGTCGGTTCTCGCGAGCCGGTCCGCCCGTGCCGGGTGCGCCTCCCGTTGTGCCCGGAGCCCCGTCATCCGCTATCCGTAGCGGCTTGCCTGTCCCGCGCGACCGGGCGCATCCTCTCTCTCATGGGCAGCAATCGTTCGAGTAGAGGAGCACAACGATGAGTGACCTTGTCGTAATTGCATTTCCAACCGAGGCGAAGGCGGAGGAAGTTCGTCAAAAATTGCTGGCCATGCAGAAGGAGTATTTGATCGAACTCGGCGATGCCGTGATCGCGGTGAAAGACAGCAACGGAAACATCAAACTAAATCAACTGATCAATACCACGGCTGCTGGTGCGGCTACTGGCGCCTTCTGGGGCACGCTGATTGGCCTGATCTTTTTGATGCCGCTTGCTGGTGCTGCCCTTGGCGTCGCGTCCGGCACACTCAGCGGATATTTAACGGATGTCGGCATCAACGACAAATGGATGAAAGAGACCGCTGCCGCCGTTCAACCCGGAACCGAAGCGCTCTTCGTACTGGTGCGCAAAGTCACGGCAGACAAGGTTCTTGAGAGGCTAAAAGGCGAAGGCGGCACGGTGCTAAAGACTTCTCTCGACCACACTAAGGAAGCCGCCTTGCAAGCGGCGCTGGCGGAGGTCAAAGCGGCGGTACCGGCGGCTTCGCCTCCTGATTTGCCGGGCGCTTGAAACGATGGCGACCGCCTGCCGACGACCGCTCAAGGCATTACCGCAGCCCTCTCTGGCCCAGTGACGCCGCGCCGGGTGCGGTCATTGGTGCAGTTCCGGGTCCTTTGTGAGGGCCAGAGGCAAGTGCCGGGACCGCGCGACCGCGCCGTATGAATATATTTGCAATTCATCATACCGCGTTAAATTTAGTGCGATCCGTTCACGTGCCTGAGCCCGAGGCACAGCGTTGACCTAGATCAAACCATTGATGGCGGTGACGTTCTTCTGAACGGAGAGGGCCGCCGGGTGAGTGTCCGGCTGGGCTTGTTCTTTAATTCCCAGGATTTTGATCTATTTCGCCAAATGCGTGAGGGATGCAGATGTCGGACAATCCCATCGACGTGATCGAAGCCGCCATTCGCTCCGCCTTCACCAGTTACCCAAAGGAAGACGACCCGGATTGGAGAAGTCCGCACTGGATCAAGTCTGAAGAGTGCACGCACTTGGCACAGGGCATACTGCTGGAATTGCACGCAAACGGATTTGAAATCGTGAAGAGGCAGACCTGATAGATCGGCGGCGGGCCCGCGCAATTGGTCATTTGAGGTGACCAGATCTCGCGACGTGACACAGGCTCGACCCAGGCGGCCAAGGCGCGCCGCTCGACCGGCACCTTGCGGGCGTTACCATTCTTGCCCGTGCGCTTCCCAACTGCGGCAGATGTCGCAGTTGATTTCTTTCGCTCGAACCTTCGTTGCGGCATCGCCTCTGCGCCAGTGCCGCCGGCCGCACCGCCTCGACCGCCTCGATCACGCCAGAGGCGCGTGGGAAAGGGAGGGAGAGCTTAAATGGAGCGGGCTGATGGCAAGAGCGGTCAGACGCGAACCAACGATGCCCCTATTTGCTTTCCGGGGTCCCTCGGAGACCAGGGCCAAACGGGGGTGATCGATTGTCGCACTTGCGCCACATCGCGCGCCGCCTTTGTGTACGGGACCGCATAAAATTAAACCAGGAATGCGCGATGGCAAAAATCCTCGTTGGCGTTGTTGCGATGCACCGAACAACGTACGCTCGGCGAGCGGCTCAGGCTGTATGTCGAAGAGAACTTCCATAATGCTTGAAGAAGTTATCGAGCTTCACTGGTTCGCCGGTATCCCGCCAGAACAGTCTTTTACCGAGGCTGGCCGCCACTGCGAGGCGGTGGTGGCCGCCGATTAAAGTATGGTCATCGGATGCTGTTGCGATGATCTCGCCGTCTTCGTCCACGATTTTCATGTGCTGCCTCCAATCCAGCGTGCGGCCAGGCCGCCGCGATGGTGCGCAATCTATCTAACCTTATGCGGGCTCTGGGCGTTCCAACCCATGAAGATCACGGCTTCCGTATTCGACATGCGCCACATCGCCGCCCTTTGTGTACCAACTGGCAAGGCCCGATTGCGGAGGGCGCGCGCCAGCACTCGACGGTCCCGGACCTGGAAGCCGCCCGGCGATGACAAATGGGCAAATTGTTTGTTGTGGATCAATTCCAAGGTGCCCAGACAGTCGTACGCTGCGCCGAAAACGAGGGAGGTTCCACATGGCATCAATCTTCTCGACGCCCCATCCAGAAAAATGCCCTCAATGTGGTTCTGGGTTGGTCCATCTAGAGTGGCGCGAGCGCGTCAATGCCCAAGAAATCCATGACCTTTGGCGCTGCTTTAACTGCAAAAGCGAGTTTGTCACCGCCGCCACTCCTGATGAGAGAGAACCCTCGGTCGTCGAGATAACCAAGCCCTTCTTTACGAGCCTAATAGTCTAATCGACTGGCGTGGCTCGCGCTTTACTTGACGCCTTGACCGCCGACGCGCGCCGTTCGGCGGAGATCGTGCGGCGTGAAGCGCTTGAGGCCCAATAAATCACAGAGCCGGGGCGTCTTGCTCTTGTCCTCGTTCCGGCGCCAAACGCCACTCTTTGCGACGATTGGGCAAATAGGTCCTTGCCGTTACCTACTGTGAGCTTCGTCAGGCAGGATGCGAACGAGCAAGCGCATCCGGTCCTCCACTGGCCCAGGAAACAGGCTAAGGTCGCAGCCCCCATCAAGGGTCAAAAGGACAAGCTCGATGACCACAATCAAGTTCTTGGCGACTGGATTGATCGCGATCACCGTCCTTACAACGACCGCCGTGGCTCGCGAGAAATTCGCAGCCGGGCCAACGCGCATCACGGTGTACGGCAAGCCCTGTCATATATTCAATACCGGCCCCGGCGGCTGCTGGATTGTCTGGGAGGGCATTCCAATATGGTTCGGTCCGTCGGTCCGGGGCGTGCCCGGCCGCATTTGCGACAATGGCGACAATCCGAGGATATGTTGAGATGCGGACGATAGGAGGTGCGCAGCGGTATCCGAGGCAATCGCTGCGCGGTTCGGCCCTCGGCGGCGTCGGTCAGCGCGGTGGCGGCGAGAAGTACGCGCGGGTGCTTGTGCTCGCGTTTCGGCACCGTCTCGCTGAAGTGCCGGATCGCATCGGGCAACGTGATGAGCTCGGTGCCGCTGGGTAGCACGATCCGAGTGTCAAAGCGGCGTAAGCAACCATCGGATTCAGCCACGCTGACGCCAGTCCGACGGTATCCGTTCGCCGCAATCAAAGCGCGCGTATTTCTCGCGAGTCCACGCCTCATGAACGCGCGAGGCCCGGAAATTGGCCTCTGTGCTTTTGGGCAGATATTCGCTCCATGCCACCTCGAACGCCGCGCGGCTCGAACGACGGCGCCGAGCCTTTGCAGTGCTCGCCGGGCTTCGAGCCGGGATAGAAGCCGCACTGCCATTGCCAAACCTCGGACGAGTCTGGGGTTTCCGACGGCTTTCGTGATGTCGTCAAAGTGGATGTGCCAGCAATCGCTGCGGTGCGGATCGCGCCGGCGGGTGAGGACGGGCATAGGCGCATTTGAGCGGGGCCGGCAAGGTGCGGCGACCCGGATTGGCCGCGCCCGCTACTGGTCGAGCGGCCCCTTCCAATCTGTAAAGTCGTATACGGCCCACCATCGATGCAGTGTCTGCCCGCACGCTTTGCAATCGAAGCGCCCGCTTGCCACGACCGGCCGCCTTATTTGGATAGCGCTGTGAAGCGTCCCGCAAAACAAGCAACTAAAAAAGACGCGCATTGGTCATCGATCCCCGGTCGAAGTGCACCCCGTGCGTTGGGCCAACTGGGTCGCCATAGTAAAAAGGGCAGTTTGTATCTTGGCAGTTCAGGCCGAATATTTGTGAGTTCGCGCCAACGAGGGTCCTTGGTCGCGATGCGGCGCGGTGGGCCCAAGTGCAGTGAGTGCACATAATTCACAAAGGACAAAAGGCCCGGCTGGGCCGGGCCCCATTGCATGCCACTCGCGTCGGTGACTTGTGAGTTCAGAGGCCAAAGGACCAACCGATTGCGAGACGCTGGCTCACTGGCGAATCAGTACCGTAATTTGTCGACACAATTGAGGCCAACGACGGTCGTCCCCGAGCATCTCAAGCTCGGCACTATGCGGCAGTCACGGCCATGGCAGCGATCCTCACGGCCTATCCCTTCGGCGGCTGCAATTCCCCAGCAAACCACCTGGCGACCTCGGGCGACGTGATCGGATCGGCTTCCTCGCAATGCAAGCATGTCGGCCGGAGTGGGCCCTTGCCATCCGGTCGCGCTATCAGGACCAGCGGCTTGCCGCAACGCGCACAATTTAAGGTTTTGGATATCCCGTCCATCGCCTCATTATGGCGCGTGGAACCGGAGAGTCCAGATATTGATGGCGATCTCCGTGACTGACACGCACACAAATTCGCGAATGCCTCATCAGGCTACCGCATCGTCCAGCCACAGTTCGAGCAGCGCGCGATGTGCGTCGCATCCCCTCGGCCGCCAAGAGCACCTGGGCGCGCGCAGGCGCGGCATGCACCTGCGGCAGGTCGGTAGCGCAAGCATGGATGACGCTTATTGCCGCTGGCTTCGCCTGGGATCGAATCAACATCTATCTAGCAATGGTTGGCCTGGGCCTAGCGGCGGCGTCTTGGCTGATCGGGTACGCGCTTCGATACGTTCTCACGGGCGGAGATGATGTCATGTCGAAATTGAAGAGAGACAGTTGAATAAAGCCCACTTCAGTTGGTAGCTTCTGGACGTCGCCTGTTGGCCCTTAGAACGAGCTGACACCGGCCTCAAACGGCAAAGCGACGCGGATCACTCCATCCGGAACGGCCTCGAAGCCGCTTCTGCGCCGAAAAAGGCCAACTTGGAATGATCACATTAGGTTCACGCGCCTGAAGCTTTACTGGGCCATTGCCGAGGTGTTGCTCTTGCGAAGTCTGTCGAGGTCCTCATCAACCGCCAGAGCCATCGGCGTATTCCGCGGCGTCATCCGGTACGTCTGCAAAGAGGGTGCGGCCGCGACCAAAGCGGGCCACGCCGCCTCCGCGTCGGCGGCATGGCCGGTACGAATAAGCGACGATAGCCAGACCGCCTTGCAGACACCTATCGCAGGTGTTCGATCCATACATTCGCGGGCGAAACGCAGCGCATCCTCGTAATCCTGCACGGAATAGCGCAGCCTTGCCCCGTAGAGCGCGTAGTGTGCTGGGCGTACCGGGTTCCAGGAGATCGCCTTCTCGAAGGCTTCAATCGCTGCCTGGGTTCGACCGGCATAATGCAATGCACCGGCAAGGACGACCCAGTTGTCCGGATCGCCAGGGCCGAGCTCGATCGCCCGCTCGGCCGCGCTCACCGCTGACTCAGGGTCCTGACCTGCGTCGGTTACCAAGGACAGCACTCGCCACGAACTGGCACGCAGCGGGTCCAGCGCAATCGCGCGCCTGACGTCGGCGATCGCCTGCGGCAAGTCCTGACGACTGAGCCCAGGATCGTGATGGCCAAAAATCAGCATCTTCTTCACCAGTCCGAGTCCCGTCCACGCGGGCGCGTAGTTCGGATCAAGCCGGACCGCCAGTTCGAGTTCCTGCCGCGCTTGGCGGAGGCTCTCGGAACTTGGTGCCATGGTCAGCGCAAGCGTGCGCAGCACGCGCGCATGCACATCAAGCGAGGCCGGCGCGCGGCTCCGTAACGCCGCCCGGTCCGACTCGCGCACGGTTGCACCAAGCGAGGCGCTGATCCGAGAGATCAACGTTTCAGTAACGTCGGGCAGGTCCTGCGCAGTGGGTTCGAACCGGCCGCTCCAGACGATGCGGTTGTTGCTGGAATCGATCAATTGCACGTGGAGCTGCAGCCGGTCGCCGCGTCTCTCTGCGCTGCCATCCACAAGGTAGCGAGCGTGGGTCATCGCGGCGATCTGGGCCGGCGGCAGGTTCTTGCCGCTAAGCTCGGCTGTGGCGAGGGTTGAGACGATGTGCAGGTCGGGGTTGCGCGCAAGTTCGGAGGCAATCATGTAGGCTAATCCGTTGCCGTCCGGACTGCCTTCCTGAGAGGTGTTGAGTACGCGCAGGGGTAGAACTGCAACGTCGGCCACCATCCTGTTGCGTACCTTGGGGGGCCCGGAGCCGGCGCCGAGCAGTAGAAGTTGCCAGACCAGCACGATCGCGACTGCCACCATCGCAAGGGCGGCGGCCAGGCGATAGAATCTTCGCACATCGCGCGGCGCCGTGTCGGCTGCGTCAACGATCAGAAGGTAACCACGTCGTGGCATCGTCCGCACGACTTGCTGCCGGCTGTCACCGAGCGCGCGCCGGATCTCGACCACGCATTGCACGAGCGAGTCGTCGGTGACCGAAACGCCCGGCCACACTCGCGTACCGAGATCGAGTTTTGTAACCAGCTCTCCGGGACGGCGCCCCAATTCAAGCAACACTGCCAGAGCCTGAGGCCGCAGCTCAACGGCCTGGCCGTGCCGGTCAAATAACTGCGCCTGATCCAAATTGAGCGTGTATCCGTTCAGCCGCAGGCAGGTCATGCGCGCACCTCCCGCCATTGATCTTAGCGGACCTGAAAGTGCGTCTCAAGGCAGCGGCAGAGCCCGATTTCGTCCTTTATCGTGCCTTTTCGTACGGTTTTGCCGCAGACCTGCACTACGTTGACAACCGGAGAACCGCTGCCCGGAGCCCGCGGTAACCGAATAGCGCGATACCGAGAAAGCTGCACCGCGCTCACAGGGCGCGGAGTGTGTCCAGTGCGCAGCAGCAGACGATGGTTTCTTTCTTCTCGCGAGATTGCAAATGCGGAAGAGGTTTTCGATAGCCATCACAGCG
Source organism: Bradyrhizobium barranii subsp. apii (assembly GCF_011516635.5). GTDB lineage: Bacteria > Pseudomonadota > Alphaproteobacteria > Rhizobiales > Xanthobacteraceae > Bradyrhizobium > Bradyrhizobium barranii. Next base: position 2,102,964 of record NZ_CP096255.1, read on the forward strand.
GGAAGGGCGCATTGCGGCGGAGTCGACCGTCATTCGCGCGCGCGCCGGGGCAGCCGTTACTTCATTGTGTCGATACTGTGCGCGGCCTGCATCGTTCAGTTCGAAACCAATCCAGCGCGGGCTCAATGCACGGCTCGCGATGTCTTGCAAAACCAGCTGAAGCTCAAGACGCGCCCCGCCGAAGTGTCCCAGCAACTCATTCAGTCCGGCCGCGATGTGGCGACATGGAAGACCATTACCATTGGTACCTTCGCTGATCCGCTTGGATTGCGCAATAAGCTGGACGGCATGGGCTGCGGTATCGGGGGGCAGGCCGCTGAAATACTTGCTCGACCGACATTCATCCTTGGCTCTCGCAAGACAGACGTGGAGCTTGTCCTCGTATCGCCAGCCCAGCTTGGATTCACTTCCGATACCGTGACCTTGGCTGATGTTTACGCGCGTGCTCGACAGCTCGGCTTCGAACTCGCGGCAGCCGAAGTCGGCCCGCAATTGCGCATCCAATATCTTGACCAGCCTATCGGTGAATTTCTCATCATCGGAATGGAGCCAATCAAGACGTGGAGTGGCGAGCCGATGGTTCTGAATGTAGCAAATGGCGGCGCCGGATTGATCCTCATCGGCCAGGACGGCAAAGCCGCCTCCGAAATACATGTGACATCTCGGTTCGTCTTCGCGCGCTCGCATCAATCCGCACCCGGCACTGGACCGATCGATCAGGCAGCGGCGTTTCTGCCACCATGAAGAGGAACCAGCGCGAGGCTACCATGCTTCATCGTGTCTCCATCGCAGCGGCATTGATCGCTGGAGTGATCGCCGGAGGTGAAGTCGCCAACACGGCCGCCCTCAATTCGGGGTACCGAGTGGTTGCCGGCAGCGAGCATCCATCGGTCGATGTCGAACTCGTTCTTGCTGTCGATGTCTCCTATTCAATGGATCCTGGCGAGCTTTTGCTTCAGCGCGAGGGTTACGCGGAGGCCATCGTTTCCAACGAATTTCTCCAGGCGCTCAAGGCCGGGCCGAACCGAAGGTTGGCCCTGGTCTATGTCGAATGGTCTGGACCGAACGATCAGAAAATCATCGTGCCGTGGAGATTGATCGACAGCCGCGAATCTGCAGCTGCGGTGGCGGCGGAAATCGCGAAAGCGCCGGTTCGCACGGGCTCACGCACCTCGATCTCTGGCGCGATAAATTTCGCATTGCCGCTGTTCGATGCGGATCCGTATCGTGGACTGCGGCGTGTGATCGACGTTTCCGGCGATGGCGTGAACAACGACGGAAGCCCAGTTACCACCGCACGCGATGCGGCGCTGGCAAGGGGCATTACCATCAACGGATTGCCGATCATGCTCGAAGGAAGACTTTCGTCGCAAATGGACATCGACGAACTCGATCTCTATTACGAGGATTGTGTGATTGGCGGGTCAGGCTCGTTTATGGTGACGATCAGAAGCCGTGACGGGTTCAAGGAGGCGATCCGAACAAAGCTCGTGCTCGAGGTTGCCGGCGGCGTGCCCAGGGACCGGATCGTTTCGGTGACCGAAAGGGAGCCGCGAATATCCTGCCTCATTGGTGAGGCAATATGGGCGAAACGAAGCCGGTGGTGAGCGCTTCGGTACCTTTTGGAAGGCGCACAGTTCGATCCGCGTTGAACGAGCGTAGTACGTCTGCTCATGGCCCTCAGCCGACATAATTGGCGTTATGGCTGACTTCCGCTTTACGGAGATGTCCGACTTCATCATCAAATGCGGAAACCGCTTCCGTCGACCGGAAAGGCAAGGATCGTGGATGCTGTCACCTCCCACTCATCAGCAGGCGAGCTTGCCTGACACCCTCGCGGGCCGTGCACGAACGAAAAGAGCACGTATCCGGTGTGGTCGTCGCGCTGGGGGTAGCGAAGCTCGCTCCGGGCTGTTGTATTGGCGCGGCAGCTTCGGGCCTGGTGACCCGGAACGGACCTTGTCAAGCGAACGCGGCCGTTGCAGACGATCTGTACAGCGCGTACCGTCGCCGATGCCGATACAAGGAGCCCCAATGACTGATCGAGAAAAGATTCTGATTGCCCTTGGCGAAAAGCCTCTGAAGGTTTTCGAAATCATGAAGCGCGTGAACATAAAGCATGAGGACGATTGCCAATCGCTCTTGTTGAAGATGCGTGACGACGGCGCCGTGAAGTTCGATATTCACAAGGGATATTGGCTCGCTGTCTGACAATTTTCGCTTGATCACCAGCGGCTGGTAGAGTTGCTTGCAAGTTTCCTTAGCGAAGACTAGCCGCGTTCAACGACACTCTGAGTCAATGTGGCGCCAGTTTCGACTGAGGCATGGCGCGTGGAACATCACCGACGTCGTCAAGATCGGGCGCCTGGCCGTAGCCCATGCGTTTCATCTGTTCGTGGACCTGTGCCATTTCGGTCTCGCTGAGGCGCGGAGGTTCGCCGATCGCCAGCGCGTGGACATACATCTTCGCCAGGGTCTCCACCTCCACGGCAAGCCAAAGCGCCTTTTCAAATGTCTGCGCCGTTACGATCAAGCCATGATGGCCGAGCAAGCAGGCATTTCGTCCTTCGAGCGCATCGACGGCGTAATCCGACAGCGCTTGTGTGCCGAAGCAGGCATAAGGCGAACAACGGATATCGTTGCCACCGGCTACCGCGACCATGTAGTGGAAGCAGGGAATGCCACGCTCGTGCACGGCGAGAATGGTGCTGAAGGTGGAATGCGTATGAAGCACGACGTTTATGTCGTCCCGCGCTCGCAGAATATCGCGATGAAAACGCCATTCTGAAGAAGGGCGATGGCTGCCCTGGTAATTCGCGGCAAAATCCATCGCGACAATGTCTTCTGGCCGCATGCGCTCATAGGGCAAGCTTGTCGGTGTGATTAGCATGCCGTTTGGAATCCGGTGCGAAAGATTGCCGGAAGTCCCTTGGTTGAGACCGTTTCGGTTCATCTCCTTGCAGGTATCGACGATGCCCTGGCGGAGATCGGCATGATTGCGGTCTGTCATGATGGGTGCTCCGAAAAAGAAATCCAGGATTGATAGGCGGCGGAAAGGGTGCGTTTGCACTCATCCTCGCCGAGCGGCGTGACAGCTTCAAGCACCACGCTCGAAACCGGAATCGTACGCGAAAATCTCCGCCACAGCAGCGCCGCGCCGAGCGCCGTTCCATCCCGAGATTGGCTCACCGAGACGCTCTGCGATGGCCGCAACGCGGCCAGAGCGCGCGCGAAGGGCAGGTTGGCGGCGAAGCCACCGTCGATGACGATGTGTTTCGAGCTGCCAAGCGCATCTAGACAGCGGTTTGCGCTGAATGCGGCGTAGAGGACTGCCAACCCCTGCCATTCGGTTGGCGTCTCGGGCCGCGGTCCGATAATGCGTCCGCGGTGAGCTGCACCGGGGAACAGTCCGTCATCCCCAACGAAGGAGGGGAGTGCCAGGGTTCCAAGGGCCAGTAGACTCGGCAATGCGGTGAGGACAGCTGCATCAGAAGCGTCGTGGTCTCTGCTGATCAGGTCGTATTCGCGGCCTGTCGCGATCAGCGTGGAGGGTACGTTCTCACCGTCGACATCGATATTGAGCACCATGCCGCGTGTGGCGTCGAGCTTGTCTAGCGCGAGGCCGCGCTGAAAGCCGATCATCCAGGTGCCTGTTGATAGGATCGAGGTATCGGCCATGCCGGCGGCCTTGTAGCGGAACAGGTTGGCGTTGGAATCATGCACGCCGCAGAGGATTTCGGTCGAGCGCGCCAGGCCGGTACGCTTGGCTACGGCCTCCGAAACCCTCCCTAGCACCGCACCGGCGGATGCCCGCTCCGGCAGAAGACGGTCCCAGCCGCGCTTGCGCATCAGGGAGGAAGGCTGATGGTGGAAAAGGTCCCAGATATGGCTCTGAGCCGCGAGCTGTGAAATTTCACTTGCAGCACACCCGCCGAGCCGCAAGGCGAAATACTGCGCAGTCGTAAGATAGGTCTTCGCGCGGGCGAATTCGGCGGGATATGCGCTTTCCTGCCAGAGCAATTGCTTGCCGAGCCGCATCGCGCCGCTGATACCGCAAAACACTTCATCATAGGCAGGCGCAATCCGGGCGTAGGCCTGGTCGATCTCAGGCGGCGAGACCGCATCATAGTCCATCATAGGCAGCACTGGCTCGTCACCTTCGACAAGAACGGCGCCACACCCATGCGCGCTCGCGATCACCGCGCCGATGGTGTGGCGTTTCGCCACCACGGCCAAAGTGTCGAGGAACCACTCTTCCAGCCCGGCAAGATCATAGGCGAGGTATGGTCCTGCCGTGGTCGGCACATTCGGGATCGAAAGTGTTTCGAGCGGCCAGCCGTCCTCACTCGCGACCAGCAGCTTCAGATTCGTCTTGCCAATGTCGAGAACCGCGATCCGGGGAGAGGTTTCCGATCTTGTCATCGTTGTCTACCGGGGCGCTTTGCCGCCCAGATGAGGAACCGCGGCAACGGCAATCAGGATGCCACCCCAGATCGCCAGAGTGAGGAACTGGCTGAGATTGAGAAGGTTGAACGCCGAGGAGATCACCTGAAGGATTATCAGCGCAAGCAGCAATCCGCCGACTTTGCCAAAGCCGCCAAATGGATCGACGCCACCGAGCACTGCTGCAAGAATGGTGACGAGCAGATAGCTCTCGCCATATGCCGCGTTGGCTGAATTGAAACGTGCCAGCATGACGACCGCTGCGACACCGGCGAGCAGGCTCGAGAGGACATATAGCTTGAGCAGGACGGCGCGGGTATCGACGCCGGAGTAGCGGGTTGCCTTCTCGTTCGAGCCGATCATGTAAACCCTTGCCCCGAAGGGCGTTGCGTTTAGCATGAGCGCGACCGGCAACGCACAGAGCGCCAGCACGATCAGGGCAAAAGGCACCCCGAGAACCGTTCCATTGCCGATGAATACAATGGGCTCCGGAAATCCGGAGATGACATTGCCGCGCGTCAGGCCGATCGCAAGTCCCTTGCAGAGTGTCATCGTGCCGAGGGTGGCGAGGATCGGCGAAACGCCGAGATAGGCGATGACAAATCCGTTGACAAGGCCGACCAGTGCCGCGACGGCAAACCCTGCCGCAATCGCCAGCACCTGTACGCCGGCCCAGGCAATGCCCTGAGTGCCCGGAATGTAGTGCGTCAGCAGGAAGGCAATGGTCAATCCGGAGAGATTAGCGGTGGCGATGATGGAAAGGTTGAGGCCGCCAGATAACAAGGCCAGCATCATCGCAAGCGAAAGGATGCCGAGCTCCGGCATCTGGAAAGCCATCGATTGCAGCGTGTTGACGGAGAAAAACCGGTCGCCGATGGTAATGGCGAACACCAACCAGAGCGCGACCAACAACAGCATCAGGGTTGCGATCGTCCCGCTGCCGGCAAAACGGATCAGGCGTCCGCGAAGGGCGAGGGTGGACTCATTTCTCATGGCCGCGCGCTCCGGGTCCGCCGTTCTCGCTGCGACCAGGCTGTTGCCGAGACCGAGATCAGAATGACCAACCCGACAAAAAATGGCGACCAGTAGGACGAAACGCCCAGCAAAATGATTCCATTCTGCAGGATGGCGAGCAGTGCCAACCCCAGAAACGTGCCGAGAACGGTGCCGACGCCGCCCATCAGGCTGGCGCCGCCGAGCACGACGGCCGCAACCACATCGAGCTCCTTGCCCACCAGCACCGTCGGAGCGACGGACTGTGCAAGCTGCGCCTGGACCAGCGAGGCGATACCGGCCATGACTCCCATGTAGCAATAGACCAGCATGTTGAGGCCGAAGACATGGAAGCCAAGTCGCTGCGCGGCATCGGTATTGCCCCCCATGGCGTAGATCTGACGACCGATATTGCTACGATTGAGCAGGAGCCAGGTGAACAGAAATGAGAACCCGAGCGCGAGGATCTGCAGGTTGACGCCGTAGGACGTATCCTTGCCCCAATCGAACTCGAACCAGAATATCCCGGTCGCGAACCAGTCGGGTAACGAATAGATGTATTTACCGCCCGTGAAGAAAATCAGCAGCCCATAGAAAATGTTCAACGTTGCGACGGACACGATGATTGATGGTATCCGAAGCTTCTGGATGAAGATCGCGTTGAGGGCGCCGAGCGCACCGCCAATGCCGATCGCGATCGCAAAAACGCAGATCCAGTTCGCGCCGTATGCGTTCGCCACCGTAAGCGTGACATATTGCGCCACCGATGCCGTCGCCGTGAAGGAGATGTCGATTCCGCCGGCGATCAGCACCACGAGCAGCCCGAGGGCGAGGATGCCTACGAATGCGTAGGAGGTCAGCAGGTCGAACAGATTCTGCATGGTCAGGAACTGGCCGTTCGCCGCGCCCAGGCTGGCGCAGAGCACGAGGATCACGATCAACAGCCAGAACTCATGGCTGCGCCGAAACCTGCCAAATGAAGCAAACCGCGATTCAGGCATTGACCGCCTGCCGAAGCGCATCTTCGGAGGTGTCTGCGGCCATCACGTCAGCGGTCAAACGCCCTTCGCGCATCACCAGCACGCGATGGCTGTGATAAAGTACCTCGGGGATTTCGTCTGATATCATCAGCACTGCGACGCCCTCGCGGGCCAGTCGCCGGATGATCTCATAAATCCCATCCTTGGCGCGGATGTCGACACCGACCGTTGGGCTATCGAGGATAAGCACTCGTGGGTTGGTCGCCATCCATTTGGCGAGCACGATCCGCTGCTGATTGCCGCCGGAGAGCGTCTTGACCGCGTTGTTGGGATCAGAGACCTTGATTCCGAGTTCGGCGACCCATCGCGCAACATGGCTTTGCCGCGCGCGTGCGCCAATCAGGCCGAACGCGCCGGCGAGACGTTCCAACACAGTCAGCGTGACGTTCGACGTGATCGACTGGTCAAGGATGAGGCCAAGTGTAAGCCTGTCTTCAGATACGTAGGCGATGCCTCGACGGATCGCGTCTGCATTCGTGTTCAGCGCGATGCGGTGGCCGTCAAGCGCCATGGTGCCTCGATCGGGTGGGTTCATGCCGAACAGCGACAGTGCGAGCTCGGTTCGGCCCGATCCAAGCAATCCGGTAAGGCCCACGACTTCTCCGGCGCGTAATTGCAAGCTCACATCGTCGTAGTCACCATCGCGGCCAAGGCCCTGGACTTCGAGAACAACGGCACCCACGGCAAGGTCGGGCACCTGTTTCTGATACTCGAAAGCCTTCCCGGTCATCAGGTGACTGAGTTTGCTGCCGTTGATGGTCGCTGCGGCAAAGGTGCCTACCTTGGCGCCGTCCCGCAACACCGTCACGCGTTCGGCAATCTCAAGCACCTCGTCGAGGCGATGGCTCACGAATACGACGCAGATACCGCTTCTCTTCAGGTCGCTGACGAGCTTGATCAAGGTGTTGACCTCGTGGCGGGTCAGCGACGCCGTCGGCTCATCCATGATGAGAAGTTTGGCATCCGCCGCCAGGGCCCGGCAGATCGCGACCAGCTGGCGTCCGGCAATGCTGAGTTCGGAGACTTTTGTTTCTGGATCGACCTCAACGCCGACCTTCGCCATTGTGGCCATGGCGATGGCCCGCATAGAGGACCAGTTCACCGTGTGGACGCCGCCAAGATGGTGCGCCATGGCGATGTTCTCGACGACGGTGAGGTTGGAGAATAGCGATAGATCCTGATAGATGACCTGAATGCCGCAATGGGTGGAGTAGACCGGGCTTAGTTTTGGGTACTCCTTGCCGGAAATGACGATCCGGCCTCCTGGTTCCGGCGCCTCGACGCCGGAAATGATCTTGATCAGCGTGGACTTGCCAGATCCGTTTTCGCCGACAAGGCAATGCACCTCTCCGACCTCCAGCGTCAGATCGACGTCGCGAAGCGCATGCACGCCGCCGAAACGTTTTGATATGCCGGACATCTCCAGGAAAGTCGTCAAGGCTTCGTCCTGTAATGGGACCGCTCGTCAAGCGATCGCCTCGACGAGGATCGCATTCCCGGCCGGAAAGCCGGGAATGCAGCGCGGCGAGGCGGCTGGGACCGGTGTAGTTCTAGAGTCCTCCGGCGATCAATCCGTCGATGGTTTCTTTGTTGATCCGCATGATCTTGTCGACCTTGATCTGCTTGCCGGCCACATCGACCGCAGCCTTGCCGAGGCCGGGAACATCGACGCCATCCGTGATTGGCTTGCCATCAAGCACGAGCTTGGCAACTGCAACCATGGCGTAACCTGCATCGGTGGGATTCCACAGGAAACCTTCGCGGATGGTATCATCCGCGATGAGCGATTTCGCCTGGCTCGGCAGCACCGTGCCGACCACGGCGATCTTCTTGCCAAGGCGTTGCTGACGCACCGCATTGCCGGCCCCGATCGGCCCATTCGAGCCGAAGCCGAGAATGCCGCGCAGGTTCGGATAGGCCTTGATCACGTCAAGCGTCGTGCGCTGGCTGGTATCGATCTCGTCGGCGCCGGGGAAACGGTCGGCGACGAGCTTCATTTTCGGGAAATTCTTCTGCTGATAGGCAATCGCGGCGTCGGCCCATTTGTTGTGAAGCGGCGTCGTCAACGTCCCGACATAAACCACGTAATCGCCTTCGCCGCCCATGTCCTTGGCGAGACGCTCCATCTGCACTTCACCGAAGCGAACGGAATCGATCAATTCGACATTCCAGTCACGGCCTTCTTGTTCGGGGCCCTCATGGGTGATGACTTTGATGCCGGCCGCCTGGGCGCGCTTGAGCACCGGCTCGCACACTTTGACGTCCAGCGGCACCAAGCCGATCACGTTGACCTTTTTGGCGATCAGGTCATCGAGCAGCTTTACCTGTTGTGCCGGATCGACGTTCGCCGGTCCAACCATGGTGGCATTGATGCTGAAGTCCTTGGCGCCCTTCTGGATTCCCTTTTCAAGAGCGTTGAACCACGGAATGCCGGCGATCTTCACGACCGTGACCATTTCCTTTTGAGCCTGCGCAAAAGCAAATCCCGGAAAACCGGTACCGGCGATCGCCGCCGCACCACCAAGCATTTTGATTGTCTGGCGTCTGTCCATTGTTCCCTCCCAGGAAGCTATTTTTAGCCTCTGCTCCTTTACCCGGCACTCGCCTGGCGGAGCAGTTGGCCTTATTCTTGATTGGCGGCGAAAATTTCGCCTCCAGCCTCAGGACTTGCCTGGGGATTAGAGACCAACGCTACGAGAGGTGTCAAGCAAGCGACATGTCAGCCAGCCCCGCCTGTGGCGATGTCCGGGCATGGCCGATTTTGTTGCAAAAGTCGGTTGTAACCGACGGATGTCTTTCGGCCATTCGGTAAGGCCGACCGGCTTTGATCCGCCGACCCTAACGCGCGAGGCGCCTCAGATTTTGAGCGATTGCAGCAAGAACAAACTCGTCCTGGGCGCCCCGTGGGCCACGAAGCCGAAGCCGACCAAGCCTCAGGATGCGCTTCAAATGCGCAAACCGCATCTCGATCTTCTTGCGCTGACGTCGCGACGTCTCGAATCCCTCGGTGCCAGCGAACGACCGGGCGACGTCCCGGGCGTGCTCATGTATGTTGCGCGGGATCCTGCGCGATGGTTCTTTTGGACAGCACTGCGGTTTAAGCGGGCATGCGTCGCAGTCGAGCTTGCTCGCACGATACAAAAGCGTTTGGCCCCCGTGCACGGTGCCGCTCGTCCCGAGCCGCTTTCCGGCCGGGGCAGTGGTAGACGTCGCTGGTCGGATCATATCGAAAGTCGCTGCGCGAGAAGGTACCGTCATCTCGCTTCGACTTGTCGAACACGGGGATATGTGGTGCGATGCTCTTCGCCTCGACCAGCCAGTTCAGCATCGGAGCAGCCCCGTAAGCGGTATCCCCGGCAAGCCGCTCCGGCTTGAGACCAAGGCGCTCCTCTGTTCATTCGATCATTGTCCTCGCCGCTCCGACCTCGGCCTGACGAATTCCCATCCGTCCGGCTCGCCACGAGCCTTTGCGGGCACACTTCAGGAAATCAGGCAGATGGTCTAGTGAACTGATGTCGCTGCGCCGTTTTCGAAATAATTCCGCTTGGCCGACAGCATCTGGCAGGAAGTCTGCGCCTATCGCGCGGACTTAATCGGCATGTCAAAGATCTTGCCACTCATGAGGAGAGCGATCTCGGCGGCGGGCAGCGGCTTCTGACATTCGGACAACGGATTGAGCCAGAAATTAGAGTCAGGCAACATTTCGAACAGATTGCGCGCGGCGGCGCCAAGGCACACCTCAGGCTGCTTTATATAGTCGTAGATGCGCTTCTTTGAGGTGAAGGTGGGGTGCCATTTCATGTTCTGGAAGTCGACCGTTGCAACGTTGATCTCCTCCTGAAATTTGAGCGAGCGACGGCGTCCAGGTTTCATCGGCGCTTCCGGCGTCAGAATGTAGATCTCCGTCTCGAGCAACGCGCGATAGAATGCTGGAACGATGCTGGCGTCCCTTGCGGCAGCCTGCATCAGGGCTTCGAGACCGTTTTCCGGTTCAAACATGGCGACACTCCCAATTGAACCCGACGAGGGGCTGGACTTCAGCGCCTCCAGTTACAGCCGGATCGCGCTGCCGCCGCAGAGCCTTCGCCACGATTGTGCTAATCCTTGTTGCCGCGCAGGGCACGATAGATCGTATTGCGCGACACGCCCAGGCGGCGCGCGGTCTTGCTGATGTTGTTGCCCGTTTCCGCATACGCGGTCAGCACATGCGAGCGCTGAATCTCATGCAGATTGGCCTTGAGCCCACCACCCACCGCCTTGCCGGTCAAGCGCTCGCCGCCTGAATGTGCAAGTACGGACTCGACCGATGTCTCGTCGATCAGATCTCCCGGCTCGGCCAGTGACAATCGGGAAAGCACGTTGCGCAGTTCGCGGATGTTTCCATCCCAATCGAGTTCGGCCAAACGATCGATCGCCCCTGCGGTCAAATCCATCAAGGGATCGATCTTGTGGATCAAATAGCGCGCGATCTCGGCGAAATCGGAACGTTCGCGCAAAGGCGGTAACGTCACCTCCAGCGTGTTGAGACGAAACAGCAAATCGGATCGGAATCGGCCCTTCGCAATCGAGTCGTCGAGATTGGCATTGGTGGCAGACACCAGGAGAACGTCGACCTGACGTTTGGTGCCACCGACCGGCCGGACAGTCCAATCGTCCAGAAAGCGCAGCAGCACGGCCTGCAACGTCACCGGCATGTCGCCGATCTCGTCGAGGAAGAGCGTTCCGCCGTCCGCTTCCTTGAACAGTCCTGCAGCCCCGCCCTTTTTTGCTCCCGTGAAAGCGCCTTCGGCATAGCCGAACAGCTCCGCCTCGATCAGGCTGTCAGGGAGCGCTGCGCAATTCACCGGGACGAAAGCGCCGGCCCGTCCACTGGCGGTATGAGCATGGCGGGCGAGTTGCTCCTTGCCGGTGCCGGTTTCGCCACGGATCAGGATCGGCATCTTGCGGACCGCCGCGACTCCCACCCGTTGGACAATGGAAGCGATCGCCGGATCGGCGGAGACGAACTGGGTGGGGACGTCCTTGGGCGTCGACGGCCGAGGCCGCGAGATGGCCTGCATCATCGAGAACTGGCGCGCGTTCTCGATTGTTGCGACGAACTGGCTACCGACCTCGTCCTCGAGGCGCTGGCGTTCCTTGCGCCGGCCTTCATCGACAAAGGCGTTGAATTTCGTACGAAAGACGTCGGCGAAGCGACGACCCGGCAAGGCTGGCAGGCCATGCAGCAGGACGCTTGCGGCCCTGTTGGCTGCAAGGATCCTGCCCTCGTTGTCGACGGCCAGCAGGCCCGCGCTCAACGTATGCAGATATTCGCCGCGGCTATGGAAAGCGATCAGGATGTTTCCGCGGTGATGTTCGCGGAACAGACCATTCTCGATCTGGGTTGCCGCCATCGCGACGAGCGCCTGGGTATGCGCCTGCCTCGACATGCAATCCGATGACGCATCCAGTATTCCGGCCAGTTCGCCATCGGGCGCGAAGATTGGCGCCGCGATGCAAGTAAGATTGTGGTAGCGCGAGAAGAAGTGCTCGCCCCCGTGAACGACGATGGCCCGCTTGAGATACGCAGCGGTGCCGAGGCCGTTGGTGCCGCAAATGGCTTCAGTCCAGATAGTGCCGGGCCGAATGCTCGCTGCGTTCGAGGCATCACTGAAGCTCGAGTCCGAGATGATGTCGAGCAGCAGGCCGTTGGCATTTGCAAAGGCGATCATGAAATTGGAGCCGGCAATCTGCTGATGCAGCGTGTGCATCTCCGCGAGCGCCAGGCCGCGAATCAGTGAGCAGCGCTGCTGCTCCTGGCGCAAAACGGCGGTGCTCACGAACTCAGGCGAAGGAGGGCGCAATGTATCGAGACCAAGCGAAATGCAGCGCATCCAGCTGTCGTAGATATCGGCCGATAGCAGCTCTGCCGGCGGCGCGCCGCGCTGATCGAGCGTCATCCAAGCATTGTCCATGCGTCGGCTGGCGGTCAGCATCATAGCTCCTCCGGGAGTCGCTGCTTGGCGATTTCCTCTTGGTCGTAGCCCGGTTCGGGTCGTTCTCGCGTGTGGCGCGGTTCTCACTATCATAGATCAAACAATCAAAAATCCAAAGTTCTGCTCACCCGCTGTTGCCGCCGTCGAACTGTTCCGTCTCGGAACAGTCGCGCGCAAAGTCTGCTCCGAGGCGGATCGGCGCGCGCACTCCCGAGATCGCAAGAACAATAGAAAGATCAGGCCGTTGTGCGCTTGGCACAGCCCTTGCTGACCTGCTCAGCGGGAAGGCGATCGCGTCAGATCGACAGAATAAAAATTTTGCCGGGGAGGCTGTTTAATGAAAGCGGCGGTGCTTCATGAGTTCGACGAGAAGCTGACGGCGAAGGAGTTCGTCAAGTTCGATGACGTAACTGACCCGAAGATCTCGCGCCCGATGGACGTGATCGTGCGCATCGGTGGTGCCGGCGTCTGTCGCACCGATCTGCACATCGTTGAGGGCATCTGGCGCAGCAAGGTCGACGTCAAGCTTCCATACATCATGGGCCACGAGAACGCCGGCTGGGTCGAAGCGATCGGCCCGGGTGTCGAAGGGATCAAGGTTGGCGACAGCGTAATTTGTCATCCGCTGGTGACCAGCGGGCATTGTCTCGCGTGCCGGCGCGGCGACGACATGCATGCGCTGGACAGCTCGTTTCCCGGCATCAATGCCAATGGCGGCTATGCGCAGTATCTGCTGACGGGGCAGCGCTCCCTGATCAAGCTGCCGAAGTCGCTCGCACCGAAGGATGTTGCTCCCTACACCGATGCCGGGCTGACGGCTTATCGTGCCGCGAAGAAGGCATCCCGTCATCTGTTGCCCGGCGAACATGTCGTGGTGATCGGCGCCGGTGGGCTGGGCCATATCGGCGTCCAGGTTCTCGCAGCGCTCTGCGCGGCAGAAATCATCGTGGTCGATCGCGCCGAACAGTCTCTCGAACTCGCCAAGAAGTGCGGTGCACATCATGTCGTGAAGGCAGACGGCAACGAAGTCGAGGCGGTGCTGGCGCTGACCGACGGGCGCGGCGCGGAGGCCGTGATCGATTTTGTTGGCGAGGGTGACGCTATCGCCAAGGGCCTGTCGATGACAGCGAACGCCGGCTACTACTACATCGTCGGGTATGGTGGGAAGATCGATATCCCGACCATCGACATGATCACATCGGAAAAGACCATCGTCGGCAACCTGGTCGGCACATACGCCGAGCTGGTGGAGCTGATGGCGCTCGCGGATCGCGGCCTCGTCGAACTCCACACCAAGGAATACAGGCTGAGCCAGGCCAATGACGCGCTTCACGATCTGCATCATGGACGCATTCATGGCCGCGCGGTCCTGATCCCGTAGGGCATGTGCCGCGACATGCAAAGCCTCGGTCCAGATCATCGAACGAGAGTGGCGCGAGTGACAAAGGACAGCCGATGCCGGCCACCGATCACCGCCGAGGAAGCCGCTGAATTGCAGCGCTCCCGCGATCGGATGATTGCCCGGGACAGGCTGATCGACGAGATGGTCGATAACAACGAGATGCAAATCAAGAATGAGTACGCGCGCGGCGGAGCCGAAATCGAACTCGCGTGCGCCGTGCGTAGCGCGGCGCGCGCCGACGCCGGAAGCGACGCGCATGCTGAACTGGAGCGAGCGGTCGTGCGCCTGGAGATGCTCCGGGAGGAGCATCGACGCCTGGTGGCCGAGCGTGAATGGCTCGACACGTCCCTGCTGGAGATCGACAACGGTCCTTCGTCCGGCGACCACCAACGTTCGGGGCACGCATGATGAGCAGGAACAACGCAACCATGATTGCATCAAAGCAACAGGCACAAATGCCGTCTCCGCAACCGGACATGAGCGAGGAAGCCGGGTCGAAAGACGCCTTCTTCATTCAGCTGGCCGAGATCGCGGAGGCCATGATCGCCGCGCACGGCAGGGATTTCGCTACTGGTGCGCTGGTCCTCTCGGCGAAATTCGTTGCCGAAGGAAAACCTCTCATCAAACGAGCCAACGGAGGTGACGAGACCGTCAGCGCCGAGAAACCGGGCTGACGTGAAACGACGAGTCAGCAGATCAATCAATCCATTTAACGGACTTAAAGTGTGTTTTGCGGCGGAGAATTTCAACAAGGCGATCCAGGGGTTTGACCCGGAACCGAAGCGAGAATGCCGAAGATAACGCAACGTTCAAAGGAGCTGGAAATGTCTGCAAGTCTGACACTGAACAAGATCACCGCGCAGAAGGGGATCAGCATCGCTGAAGCGGCCAACCGCGTCGCGGACCTTGGTTGGACGCCAAGCTACGTGCAGGAGGCGATGACTTTCCCAACCGACTACAAGATCTCGAAGACACCGCGCGATCCGATGAAGCAGGTCCTGCGGTCATATTTCCCGATGCAGGAAGAGAAAGACAACCGCGTCTATGGCGCGCTGGATGCGGCGTTGCGCGGCGACATGTTCCGCAATGTCGAGCCGCGATGGGTCGAATGGATGAAGCTGTTCCTGGCGATCATCCCGTTCCCGGAGATCTCGGCGGCGCGTTCGATGGCGATGGTCGGGCGGTTGGCGCCCGGCGAGGAATTGCGCACCGGCTTCACCATGCAGATGGTCGACGAGTTCCGGCACTCGACGATCCAGATGAACCTCAAGAAGTGGTACATGGAGAATTACATCGATCCAGCCGGGTTCGATATCACGGAAGCCGCGTTCGGCAAATGCTATGCGACCACGATCGGCCGCCAGTTCGCCGAGGGCTTCCTGACCGGTGACGCGATCACCGCGGCCAACGTCTATCTGACGGTCGTCGCGGAAACCGCCTTCACCAATACCCTGTTCGTGGCGATGCCGTCGGAAGCGGCGCGCAACGGCGACTATGCATTGCCAACCGTGTTCCTGTCGGTCCAGTCGGACGAATCCCGTCATATCGGCAACGGTCACTCGATGCTGATGGCGATGATCAACGATCCGTCGAACCACCAGCTGCTGGAGCGCGATCTGAAATACGCCTTCTGGCAGAATCACGCGATTATCGATGCCGCGATCGGGACGTTCATCGAGTACGGCACGACCAACCGCGACAAGAACAAGGAGTCCTACGCCGAGCTCTGGCATCGCTGGATCTACGAAGACTATTACCGGACCTACATGCTGCCGCTCGAGAAGTACGGCATCAAGATCCATCACGATGACGTCGCCGCCGCCTGGGATCGGATCGTCAAGAAGAACTACGTCCACAAGACCGCGCAGTTCTTCACGGTCGGATGGTCGGTAAACTTCTGGCGTATCGAGGCCCAGACCGAGCGGGACTTCGAGTGGTTCGAGCACAAATATCCGGGCTGGTATGCCGAATTCGGCGACTTCTGGAAATGGCACGCCAAGCTCAGCGTGCCCGGCGAGACCAACATCCTCTTCAACAGCGAGGTGGGCTATTCATACCCGCATCGTTGCTGGAGCTGCATGGTCCCTTGCCTGATCCGCGAGGACTTCGTCTGCGACGAGGTCGACGGCAAGATCTACACTTACTGCTCCGAAGGTTGCCGTTGGACCCACAAGGTGGCGTTCGCCGCGGAATACGAGGGCCGCGCGACGCCGGC
Organism: Bradyrhizobium barranii subsp. apii; assembly: GCF_011516635.5. Lineage (GTDB taxonomy): Bacteria > Pseudomonadota > Alphaproteobacteria > Rhizobiales > Xanthobacteraceae > Bradyrhizobium > Bradyrhizobium barranii. Next base: position 2,119,032 of record NZ_CP096255.1, read on the forward strand.
AATGGGCCGCTTCAGCGGTCGCCGTGAATGGGAGGACTGCTATCACGGCTGGGACGTCGCCGACGCGATCAAGGATCTCGGTTTTGTCCGGCCCGACGGCAAGACCATGATCGCGCAACCCCATCTGCGCTTCGACTCCAAGGACATGTGGACGCTCGATCACGTGCGCGGACACACGCTTGGCAGCCCGTTGCGTGGCTTCAGAGCGCTTTCGCCGATCGAGCGCGAGGTGGCGACGGCCGAATACCGTAAGGGCTTCAAGATCAATCCCTGCCACTAAAGAGATGATGAGGGGAGGGGCCGCTTTCGGCGGCCCCTCTTGCCGGGACCGGCAACGGTTTGCCGATCGTTCTGTACAACTGCTGCGACGATAGGGCCGCGATAATGACGGACGTGCGGGTTCACAAGGTTCGTTTCGAGCCAGTGGGTATCGAGATGGAAGTGGAAGAGGGTGAGACCGTACTCGATGCCGCGTTTCGTCAGGGCATCTCGCTGATGCATGGCTGCAAGGAAGGTCAGTGCGGCAGCTGCAAATCAAAGCTGGTTGAGGGGGACATTGAGCTTCTGAAATACTCGACCTTCGCTCTGCCGGATTACGAGAGCGAGACCGGCCACATCCTGCTGTGCCGGACGCATGTCTACAGCGACATCGGTGTTGAATTGCTCAACTATGACGAAGACCTGCTCAGCCGTTCGATCGCGGCGAAGGCATTTTCCGGCCGCGTGGCAGGGATTAGCGCGCTGACGTCAGACATCAGATTGCTGGAGATCGAGATCGAGAGGCCGATGAAGTTCTGGGCCGGCCAGTACGTCGATCTGACGCTTCAGGATGGCACCATCACCCGCGCCTTTTCGATGGCGAACCCGCCCGGAGAAGGCACCAATCTCCGCTTCATCATCAAGAAATATCCGAACGGGGCATTCTCGTCCCAGCTCGATGGGAAATTGGCCGTGGGCGACGCCGTGATCGCCAAGGGGCCGTATGGCACCTGCTTCCGGCGCGAAGAACGTCCGGGGCCGATGCTGCTGATCGGCGGCGGCTCGGGCATGTCGCCGCTGTGGTCGATCCTGGCCGATCACATCGGGAGCGGCGAGCAGAGACCGGTCCGGTTTTTCTACGGAGCGCGTACCCGCGCCGACTTGTTCTACCTCGATGAGCTCGCGGCCATCGCGGCGCGGCTGAACGATTTCAAATTCGTGCCGGCACTGTCGCATGCGGAGACGGGTGACGGCTGGGACGGCGAGACCGGACTGATCCACGAGGTCGTGCTGCGCTATCTGCGCGAGGAGAAGCTGAGCGGCGCCATCGACGCCTACGCGTGCGGGCCGACGCCGATGATCGACGCCGTATTGCCCGTGCTGCAAATGAACGGCGTCGAGCCGGACCACATCTATTTCGACAAGTTTACGCCGGCGGTGCGATGACGGCGTTCGAGGTTCGTCGCAGAACAGAATGGCAGAAAGGGAGTAAGCAATGAGCGCGCAAACGAGCAGAGCAGCAGCGACCAAGCCTGCGGCAATCGTCAAATCCGGAGCCGCGGGGGCCGCGGTTTTCCCGGGCTCCGACAGCCGCAAGTACAACTACTTCGAACCGAAGGGGCGCAAGGCGACCCATTACGAAGACATGACGGTCGATGTTCAACCCGATCCGGAGCGCTATCTGCTGCAGGATTGGATCATCTCGTTCCCTGACGGAACGCCGACCTATTCCAAGGACTGGACGGCGGCAAAGAGCTCGAACTGGCACAAATTCCGCGCCGTCGACCAGGAGTGGGAGCGTACCCATTACCAGCGCCAGTCGACGATCTGCGGCATGGTGCAGAACACCATCGAGAATGGCCGGAAATCGGGCGCGCCGACCCGCTTCGATCCCGCCTGGGTGAAGATATTGCAGAACCATCTCGGGGCCTACAAGCATGCCGAGTTCGGTCTTGGCACCTCGACGATGCAGGCGCAGCGTTACGGCTACACGCAGATGGTCAACAATGCGATCTTGACCAACTCGTCCTACAAGCTTCGCTTCGCGCAGGACATCACTCTTTATCTGAGCGAAATCGGCCTCGACCTTCCAGGCTTCGACATTGCCGCCGGCAAGAAGCACTGGCTGGAAGATCCGATCTGGCAAGGCGTGCGCAAGTCGGTTGAATCAGTGATGGGTTCAAACGACTATCTCGAGCAATATTTTGCGACCAATGCGGTGTTCGAGCCGCTGGTCGGCGAACTCTTCCGCTCAGGCTTCCTGATGCAGGCGGCATCTGCGCAGAACGACTTCATCACTCCGGCTGTCGTCTCCGCTGCGGAAGCCGACTATGAGCGCAATCTCGCCAACACCGTCGAGCTGTTCCACATCCTCGGCGCTGATCCGACCTTCGGGGCGCAGAACCTTGCGTTGTTCAACAAATGGTTGGCCAATCATGCCGATCTCGCGCTCGATGCCGCCAATCATTTGCAGCCCATCTGGTCGCAGCCTCGGGTCAAGGTCGCGGCTTTCGCCGATGCCATGGCACACGCGAAGAATCGTATCAGGGGTATCGCCACCGAGCTTGGCCTGACGGTTCCGGCCGGACTGGCGTCGTAATCGGCATCGCTTCACGCCCTCACACTCAATCCTTCTGGAGACCGACATGCTGCACGAGAATGACAACATCTTCAAATCGATGAAAGACATCACGTTCGAGGACACGGTGTCGCATCAATGCGGAGTGACAATGAACGATAGCGTCGAGGCGCGCGCTATCGCCGAAGTCATGAGCCGTCATGAACACATCAAGGTGACCTACATGCCGGCGATGATCCGTATCGATGGCGACGGCAAGATGGAATTCAAGATGGATGAGATTTCCGAAGAGTTGGGCCGCGTCATGACCCCGCATCTCTTTGAGATTTCAACCTCGACGCATTACGGCCGCATGGTCATGACGGATGACAACACCGTCATGCTGTTCGGCGACATGAACGAGATGATGAAATACATCGTTTAATGATCGCCAGCGAACCAGCCTGGGCGGCACAGCGCCGGCCGGGCTCAATCGACGACATCAATCGCGCCTCACAACAATACGCAATATCCAGCGGAGCGGGAGTAACGCCATGTACAGGACGGCCAAGGGTGAAGAGATTTTTGTCATCGATGGGCATACCCATTTCTGGGATGGTAGCCCGGCAAACCAGAAGAACATCCACGGCAAGCAGTTCATCGAGTGCTTCTACGCCTATCACTCGAATCTGAGCCCGCCGTCGGAGAAATGGGAGAAGGAGAAGTTCGAGAAGTACGACGCCAAGACGATGTTCGACGACCTGTTCGTCACCGGTTGCGACGACATGGCGATCCTTCAGCCGACCTATCTCACCGACTTCTACAAGAACGGCTTCAATACCACCGAACGAAACTGGGCGATGAAGAAGAGCCATCCGGACCGCTTCATCCTGAACGGCGCCTTTGATCCGCGTGACGGTACCAAGGGCATCGAAGACCTTCATGCGCTCTCCGAGAAGCACAAGCTGAAGGGTGTCAAGCTTTACACCGCCGAATGGCGTGGAGAGTCGAAGGGCTACAAGCTCACCGACAAGGCGTCCTACCAGTATCTCGAGGCGGCGCAGAAGCTCGGGATCAAGAACATCCACGTCCACAAGGGGCCAACGATCATCCCGCTGAACCGGGATGCGTTCGATGTCGCCGATATCGATGACGTCGCCACCTCGTTCCAGGATTTGAACTTCATCGTCGAGCATTGTGGCTTGCCGCGCCTTGACGATTTCTGCTGGATCGCGACCCAGGAAACCAACGTCTATGCCGGCCTCGCGGTGGCGTTGCCCTTCATCCATTCGCGGCCGGGGTATTTCGCCCACGTCATTTCCGAACTGCTATTCTGGGTCGGACCGGACAAGATCCTTTACGGTAGCGATTATGGCATCTGGACGCCGAAATGGCTGATCGACAAGTTCATGGCATTTGAAATTCCGGCCGACGTCACCAAGGAGACCGGTTCGGTGCTGTCGATGGAAACGAAAATCAAGATCCTCGGTCTCAATGCCGCGCGCATCTACGGCATCGATGTCGAAGCGCAAAAGAAGAAGATCCAGGCGGGCGGCGGTTATGCCCACTTGCCCGAAGCCGTTCACGCACCGAGGTGATGGCCATGAAGCGTGGCGTTGAGGGGAGGGAGCGGCCGAGAAGCCATTCGTCAGATGACAGGCAGGCGCAGATATGGGCCTGCCTGCGAGACGTGATGGACCCGGAACTCGACGAGTCCGTCATCGACCTGAATTTCGTGACCAGGGCCGATGTCGACGCGAAGGATCGGGTCCACATCGAGTTCCGCTTGCCGACCTATTGGTGCGCTGCCAATTTTTCGTTCCTGATGGCGGACGACATGCGCCGGTCCATCAGCGCGTTGGACTGGGTCAAGGGCGTCAGCGTGGTCTTGGGTGAGCACATGTATGCCGACAAGATCAATGCGGGCCTCGCGCAGGGGCACTCGTTCCAGGAAACGTTCGGCGCCGAGGCCGATGGCAGCCTCGATGATCTGCGTCAGACATTCCTCGTCAAGGCGTTCCAGCGCCGGCAGGTTGCGCTACTCAGTCACCTCATCGCGCTTGGGCAATCGCCGGCGGAGATCGTGAGCCTGACGTTGACGGAGCTCGGTTGCCTGCCGCTCGACGATGCAGGTGAGGCGCTGATTCAGCGCTATCTCGAGCGACGTGCCGTCGTAGGTCCGGCAAGCGGTGGTGAACCCGCCTTTGTCGATGCGAACGGAGCGCGGCTGAAAGCCGACGGCCTTGCCGCATACCTGTCGAATCTACGTCGCGTGGGCATCAATGCTGAATTCAACGGCGCACTGTGCCGCGGCCTGCTTGCCGCGCGGTTCGACCTCGATACACCGTTCGTACCGAAATCGAGGACGATGCCGGCGTCGCCGGGCACGTAACAGGTGCCGTGATGCGGGTGCGCAGCATCGATAACAAGTCCAGACCAGACGACCTCAAGGCAAAGTCGGGGATATAGAATGCCGAAGATCATGTTGCACGATGAAGCTGCGCGGGCCGCGCTGGGCCGGGGCGTCGCCAAGCTCGCCAAGGCGGTACGCGGAACGCTGGGTCCGAGGGGCATGAACGCGATCATGGACCGACCGATCGGCACGCCGATCGTGTCGCGAGATGGCGTCAGCATTGCCAGCGAAATCGAACTTGAATGCCCGTTTGAGAATATGGGCGCGCAGGTGTTGCGTGAGGTTTCAGCGCGAACCAATGAGGTGGCGGGGGACGGCACCACCACGGCCACCGTGCTGGCCGATGTTCTTGTGCAGGAAGGCCTGAAATGTTTAGCGGCCGGCGCCAATCCGGTCGAGCTGGTTGAAGGGCTGGAGCTGGCGGTTAGTGAGACCATCACGGCGTTACGACGGTCGGCGAGACCGCTGCAGGGGTCTGCTGGCCTGCGGGCTGTTGCGAGCATTGCCGCCAACGACACAGCGCTTGGCGATATGGTCGGCGAGGCCTTCGAACGTGCCGGCAATCACGGAATCGTCGCGGTGGAATTTGGCAACACGGTCGAGACGACGCTGGAAATCGTTGAAGGCATGGCCTTCGATCGCGGCTATCTTTCACATCATATGGTCACCGATGTCGAGAAAATGCAGGTGGTTCTCGACAGTCCGTTCATCGTCATGACCGATCTCAAGATCCAGACCGGGGAGCAACTGGCTGGTGTGATCTCGCTCATCGAAAAGAGCGGGCGACCTTTGCTGATCATCGCCGAGGAAGTGGCGCCATCTGTCATCATGCAATTGCTGGCGCGTCGGGAGAAATCCAATTTCAAGGTCGCCGCGATTCACCCGCCGGAGTTCGGCCATTGGCGCAAGGCGATGCTCGAGGATATCGCGATCGCGACCGGAGGGCGCGTTATCTCGGCCGATCTAGGCGGAAGGCTCGAGAAGGTGGAGCTGCACGACCTCGGGTCCGCGCGCCAAGTGCGCATTTCCGCCTCGAAGACCCTGATCACGGCGGGAGGTGGCGATCAGAAGACCATCGCGGCGCGACGCGAGCAGGTGTTGCGCCAATACGATGCCGCTCCCGAGAATATTGAGCGGGACAAGTTCCAGGAGCGCATCGCGAAACTGTCCGGCGGCACAGCGATGATTCTTGCCGGCGGCGCGACGCCGGTCGAGCAAAAACGCCGGACCCAGTTGATCGAGGATGCGATCAACGCGACCCGCGCGGCGATCGAAGAAGGCATTGTGCCGGGCGGCGGAGTAGCCTTGCTCAGGATCGCTGCGAGGCTCGACGAATTGATCAACCGTCTGGACGGAGGCGCCAGGCAGGGCGCCGAGCTGCTGCAACGCGCGCTCAGCCGGCCGCTTTTCTACATTGCCGCCAATGCCGGTCTGAATGGAGAGGCGGAAGTTGCGCGAATTGCCAAGGCCACGAATGGCCACGGGCTCGACGTGCGCAATGGTTCGGCGGTCGATCTTGTCGAAGCTGGCATCATCGACCCGGTCAAGGTTTGCTACAGCGCGGTTCGCAATGCGGCATCGGTGGCCGGACTGATCCTGACGACTCAGACCTTGATCGCCAAGAAGCCGGATGACTACGATCCGACCGCCGGCCCGGCTCGAGGTGGTGGAGCTGAGCTGCTTTGAGCGGAGCCGATCATCGGTTCGAAGCGACCGGCGCTCTGTCCATAACTGGGCATGCTGCGATACTCGCAGCATCGGCGCTTCGAGGCACTATGGCATCACTCGGGCTTCTTCTGCCCCAGTGCGCGATAGATGGTGTTTCTTGAGACGCCGAGGCGTCGCGCGGTTTCGCTGACGTTTCCGGCGGTCTCGGCATACACCACAAGGATTCGCGCGCGGTGGATGTCGTGGAGCGATCCGGACTCCGCTCCGGAGTGTTGAACGATGCTCTCCGCGCCGGCTTCGTTGATAGAGCCGTCCGCAGCGGCAAGGGTGAATCGCGCCAGGACGTTGCGGAGCTCGCGGACGTTGCCAGGCCAGGGACGTGCGGCGAGATGCGCAATGTCCGTCCGCGTGATCTCGCAATTCGGGTCGATCGCATTGAGCAGATGGCGAACGATGGCATCAAAGTCGTTGCGATCCCGGAGCGGTGGCAGGTTGACCTCGAGCGTATTGAGACGGTAGAGCAGGTCGGATCGGAACCGGGCTTCGGCGATCGCCTTGTCCAACCTGGCGTTGGTGGCGGAGATGAGAAAGACATCGACCTTCGATCTGACGCCGCCGACGGGGCGCACGGTCCAGTCGTCGAGCAGGCGCAGAAGCACCGCCTGCAGCGCGACGGGCATGTCGCCGATCTCGTCAAGGAACAGCGTGCCGCCGTCGGCCTCCTTGACCAGTCCAATCGCGCCGCCGCGCCGCGCCCCGGTGAATGCTCCCGCGGCATAGCCAAACAGCTCGCTCTCGATCAGACTTTCCGGCAGGGCGGCGCAATTCACTGGAACGAACGCGCCGGTCCGCCCACTCGCCATATGGGCGTGACGGGCAAGCTGTTCCTTGCCGGTTCCGGTCTCGCCTCGGATGAGGATGGGCATCTTGCGTGCTGCCGCGGTCTCGACTTGACGGACGATCGCTCGGACCGCAGGGTCGTCCGCAACGAAGCCGGCGGCCATGCTCTGAAGAGACCGTGGTTCCGGCTTTGAATCCTTTCGGGCAGATGATGAGCTCGCGGTCTCGCGACCGTCAGATTCGGATCTCGATTTCTGGACGTCGCGATGCGTGATCAACTGGCGTCGTCGCGCATGCAGCACCACGATGGCGCCGATGCCGGAGCGTTCGTTCTCGACGAAGTTGAAGCTCGCGTTGGGAAGCAGCTCTTTCAACCTGCTCGGCCACTCATCGAAGGGAACCGTCTTCAAAAAGCGGGTTGGCGCGTCGTTGTGAATGCCGTGGCGATCATGCTGGAGTGCGTTCAGAGCACGCTCGGTGGCGTGGAGGATCATGCCACGACGATCGAGCACGATGCATTCATCGTTCGCCCATTGCGATCTCCTGCCGAGAAAGCGGCACAGCAACTCCTCATGTTCCTGTCGGACTGATTGGGCCAGAACGCTTTCCACGTGATGGCCGACCGCGACGGCCAAAGCCAAGCTCTGCGGATTGAAGGTGCTTGCAGGACCCGAGATGTCGACCACGCCAAGCAGTTCGCCATCGGTCGGGTCATGAACCGGGACGGCAGCGCAAGTCCACCGCTGCACCTCCGAGCAGAAATGCTCTGTACCGTGAATTTGGACAGGTTTCGATTCCGCTATCGCGGCGCCAATCGCGTTGGTGCCGATGTCGGCCTCGCTCCAGCGTCCTCCGTGTTCGAGATGGACTGCGCGGCCGGCGTCGATGACCCTGTCGTCGCCCTGCGTATCGATGATCAGCCCACTCGGATCGGTGAGGATCATGATTGAGTTTGCATCGCGCAGAAATGTTTTTGAGTTCTCGAGAGCGCAGCGGGCGGCATGACGGAGCGACGCGTATTTGGAGCGATGACGAAACAACTCGGCGTCCGCGACGAGCGGCGCTCGCGCACGGTCGACGGTGACGTGATGGTTCCTGGATCGCTGCCACGACGCCGCGACCGATGATCTCAAGTCGGATGACAACGCTCCGCGCTCGACGAACTTCTCCCACGCCGCCAGCACTTCTCGTTGGTCCATCCCGGCTCCTCCGACGTGAAAGGTGCTGGACCGCTCATGACGGACCCTGCGATCATTCACCTGAATGCGGGGGAGTGCCTGGCGCAACTGCCGGTTCGCTCACGTAAAGTCCGACGGTAAGACCCTTCCAGGCCGCCGTGACGGCCGTCTGAATCGGATTCCATATCCGTCGCACCCGCCGTGAAGACGACCGCGCCTTCCGATCAAGCAACCCCTTCAGCGTTCCACGTCCCGAACGTCCCGGGCCTTTCTCTCAAGCCCGTTGACCAGATCAGCCTATACATTTTGAATGGTTCTAGCAAAGGTAGCGATCGAAGTTCCGCTGGGCCGCGGCTCGATCTATTCGAAAATCCGGGCTAGGCGCGCAGTAGTGCGGCGCAGCATCAGGGAATTGGGCGGCGCGGGCTAGTATCTTCGGCCATCCCGCAGCTATGGACATCGGGGTGATTCACTTCCTGAAGAACGTGATGATGGCGGGCGGACTGCTCCAGATCGCGGCTTTCGGTGCGGGCGCTCTCAGCATCGACAACCGCGGGAAGAATACGGCGCCCTGCACCGAAGCCGCCGTCACCAGCTAGGTTGAATTCGAATTCCGCAAGGCTGTGAAAAACCCCAGTGGTCTCAATGACTGCTGGGGCTTCATTTTGCAGACGGTCGGAACAGCTTGGTTCCGCGAGCTCAAATCACCGGGGTTTAGGGGCCGATCCAGACGGTCATGCCCGGCTCAAGGCCTGCTAACTCTCCCTTGTCTCCCTTGGGGTCGAGGCGCAGGCGAAGCGTGTTGCGGTCATGATCGCCAATCACCCGCTCGGCCTGCCAGGTGGCAAACACGCCGAGCGGTCGAAGTTCAGTGATGACCGCCTTCGTCGCGACATCGGCGCCGTTCCGCATCACATTCGCTGTTTCTCCCATCGAGAGACGATCGAGATGATCCTCGCGCACGTTGAACGAGAGCCATTGCCTGCCCGCCGCCTCGACCATCAGGATCGGTTGGCCCGCGCGAACATTTTCGCCGACCTCGGCGGCGATGACGCTGACCACGCCGTCGGCCGGCGCGCGCAACACCATCTTGTCGAGGCGGCGCTCGAGCACGGTGACCGCGGAGGCCGCAGCCTGCACCTGCGCGTCGGCGATCGCGCGCTCTTCCCGGGTCGGTCCCGCCACGGCCGCATCGTAATTGGCCTGGGCCTCCGCCACGCCGGCACGCGCGCTTGCAACGTCATTCTCGGCCTGGTCGAGCGACTGTTGGGATTCGAAGCTCTGGCGCGCCAGCGTGCTGGTCCGGGTGAGCTGAGCCTGCACGTAGTCGAGGCGGGCGCCGGCCTTGGCGATGGCGGCTTTCAGCGAATCGACCTGTTCGCGGCGCACGCCGGCATAGACATTGTTGCGGCTTGCGACGGCGGACGCGAGCGCGGCACGCGCCTGGTCCGCCTGCGCCGTCAACTCCACCGCCGAGAGCCGCGCCACGACGTCGCCGGCCTTCACAGAGGCCCCCTTCTCGACCGCGATCGAGACCAACTGGCCGTTGACCTCCGGCTCGACCCTGATCTCGGTCGCGCGCACGACGCCGACGATGGCTGCCGGCGGTGCCGAGTGGCGCATGACATAGAGCAGCGCGCCCGCCGCGACCAGCGCGAGCGGAATCGCGACGAAGGCGGCAGGTCTAAGGTTGGACATGTCCCTGTCTCCTCCTGACGGCAAATGCCGAGATCACCGCGAGCGCGAAGTAGCCGAGCGCCAGGCACCACAATGCGAGCCAGTCATGCGCAACCTCCCAGATGCCGGCGCCGAGCTGGTTGACGCGCACGAGGCCGTCGATCGCGGAGTCGGCCGGGAACAACCGGCCGAACGCAAGGGCCACGTCCGGAATTGCTTCGCGCGGCCACGCGAAGCCGGCCATGAAGAACTGCGGCAGGCTCGTCGCCAGCAACAGGATGGTTGCGTTCTCCGGCCGCGTGAACCAGGCCCCGATAGCCTGACCCATGAAGCTCGTTGCCAGCAGAAAGACACTCGCGAGCGCGAGGATCTGCGGAAGATGGCCGAGCGTCGAAAAACCGTAGATGCGGGGCAGCACGACGACGTAGAGCGCGAGCGCAGGAAGGTAGACGGTCAGATGCGCGATGCCGCGGCCGAGCACGCCGGCAAAGGCCGCGCCGCCGCTCGCCAGCGCGGTGCCGGTTAGCATAGCTGCGCCGATCAGCAGGGTCTGCTGCAGGATCAGGATGAACGCCGCCGGAACGACGTAGCTCGCATAGCCGCCCACCGGGTTGAAGATCGGCTGCAGCAACACGTCGGCCGTGCTCGACGTCGCGAGCTTCGCCTTGACGAGGCTGCCATCCGAGCGCGCGCCGCGCGAAACCAGCTCGGACGTCAAGGTTCCGATGGCGGTGGCGACCCCGCTGGCGCTCGATCTGAAGATGAACAGATAGGTTGCGTCCGCATAGACGGGGATGTGGGCGGTGATGCCCTTGAGCACGTCGCGTTCGGTGTCGGGCGGAATCTCGACGGCGGCAAAGGCCTGCCCGCGATCGATCGCGCTGCGCGCCTCGGCGAGCGTTCGGGCGCGAACCGTCACGCTCAATGCGCCGCTCGCATCCAGCGTCTCGACGATCTGCCGGCTGAGATCGCTGAGATCGTTGTCGACGACCGCAATCGGGAGCTTGCGAAGGATCTGGTTCAGATAGGGCTGCGGATAGTAGATGCCGTAGACCAGGGGAGCGAGAAACAGCAGAGCGAAGGCGCCCCGCGTTCCCAGCACGCGCCGCCACTCCGCCACGAAGGCGCCGCCGACGCCGCGCGGTGTGGAGATGGCCTCGGATGGCTCGACAGGCCGCGCTGTTGCAAACCATCCCTTGCGGGTGACGTTCGCCATGCGCATCCACGCCAGGCCGGCAAAGAGCAACGCCAGGCCCGCAAGCGCCGCGAAGGGAATAGCGGAATCCGCGACCGGCAATCCCCGCGCGGCTTGTCCCAGCAGGACGGCCATGTACCAGCGAAGCGGCAGGATCGCGCTCCATGTCTGCGCAAAGGCATTCATGCCGATGGTGGGAAAGCCGACGCCGGCATAGCCGAATGCGGGCGAGGCAATGAGGCCCGCAAGCCCGAGTCCGGTGGCGAGATCGCCGACCAGAAGCTGGAGCAGGGCGCCGAGCGACAGATAGGCGATGATCAACAGCGACGCAGCAGCGATCATCAACGGCAAGTCGCCCTTGAAGGGAATCTCCAGCACGCCCTCTAGAGCATTTTCCGACCGGAAAGAATCGGGTGGGGATTGAACGAAGCCGCTGCCGCGGCGTAGGGGGCAAGGTGGCATAGATCGCCTCCTGGCTGAGAGGATGTGGGTGTTGGAGCCCACCCCCTCAGACAGGAGTATCGAGATGGCCGATTTGAGCCCTCTTCGCCGCCGCATGATCGAAGACATGACCGTCCGCAATCTGTCGCCGGCGACGCAAAGATCCTACATCAGCGCGGTTTCGAAGTTCAGCCGCTATTTTGGCCGATCGCCTGACCGGTTAGAGCTGGAAGACGTCCGCGCCTTCCAGGTGCATTTGGTCTCGACCGGCATCTCATGGCCGGCGCTGAACCAGATCGTCTGTGCGCTACGGTTTTTCTACGGCGTCACGCTCGGCGAGGCGCTCATCCCAGAGCGCATTCCCTATGCGCGAGAACCGCGCAAGCTGCCGGTCGTTCTCAGCGCCGACGAAGTGGTTCAGTTTCTTGAAGCGGTATCGAGCCTGAAGAGCCGCGCCGCGCTCACCACCGCCTATGCGGCCGGGCTCAGGGCCTCGGAGGTTGCGGGACTGCGGATCGAAGACATCGACAGCGCCCGCGGCGTCATCCAGGTGCGCCACGGCAAGGGCGCGAAGGATCGCAACGTGATGCTGTCGCCCCAGCTGCTGGGCATCCTGCGCACCTACTGGCGGCTCGCCCGGCCGCGGCTTTATCTGTTCCCTGGTCGTGACGAAGATCATCCGATCGATCAGACCGTGCTGCATGCCGCCTGCCGGTCGGCGGTGAAGGCTGCGGGCCTGACCAAGCGCGTCACGCTGCACACGCTGCGCCACAGCTTCGCGACACATCTTCTCGAGAACGGAACCGATATCCGGATCATCCAGGTCTTGCTCGGGCACAATAATTTGTCGTCGACAGCGCGCTACACGCAGGTCGCCACCGATACGATCCGAGCGACGCAGAGCCCGCTCGATCGCCTGTCGCTGGAGGTGACGCCACCTGGATGACCCGCAGCGGGATGCGGGTCATGACCCGCTCCGACATCCGCTCCAACAGGCCCGCCATCGAGATTGCCGATATTCTGCGCCGGCATGGCGACGCCTATCGCCGTGTACATGCCGGTCATCTGGGGCGGGTCGAGCGGCGCGTGATGAGCGCGATCGTTGCGTGCCGGACCGAGGCGCTCGGCGGCCACATGCAGGCTTGCGACGACTGCGGCACGACACGCGTTGCCTATAATTCCTGCCGCAATCGGCACTGTCCGAAGTGTCAGGGGAGAGCCCGAGCCGCGTGGCTCGCCGCGCGTCAAGCCGACCTGCTTCCGGTTCCCTATTTCCACGTCGTCTTTACACTTCCCGCACCGATCGCCGCGATCGCTTTCCAGAACAAGGCCGTCGTCTATGCCATCCTGTTCAAGGCTGCCGCCGAGGCGATGACGACGCTCGCCGCCAATCCACGCCGGCTCGGCGGTGCGATCGGCGGCGTCGCCGTCCTCCACACCTGGGGACAGACGCTGATGCATCATCCCCACGTCCATTGCGTCGTTCCGGGTGGCGGCCTCTCGCCCGATGGCGCGCGCTGGACCGCTTGCCGACCGAACTTCTTCCTGGCCGTCAAACCGTTGTCCAGACTATTTCGCACACTTTTTCTCAAACGTCTGTCGGCAGCCTTCAACTCCGGTGCCTTGCGTTTCTTCGGCGATCTCGGAGCTCTGGCCGAGCCGGCTGCCTTTGCGGCCCACCTCGACGCCATGCGACGCATCAACTGGGTTGTTTACGCCAAGCGGCCCTTCGGCGGACCCGCACAGGTCCTGGCCTATCTCGGCCGCTACACCCATCGCGTCGCGATCGCCAACAGCCGGCTCGTCGCACTCGACGACGATCATGTCGCCTTCTCATGGAAGGACTATCGCCAAAACAGCGCGACAAAGATCATGAATCTCAAGCCCGATGAGTTCATTCGCCGTTTCCTGCTTCATACGCCGCCTGACGGCTTCCACCGCATCCGCCACTTCGGCTTCATGGCCAACCGCCATCGCGCTGCCAAGCTCGCCCTTTGCCGCGAACTTCTCGATCATGAGCGAACAGCCCCAAACGATGGCCAGCCGTCGCCTGTGGATTCGGAGGCTCAAACCTGGGCCGAGGTTCCTGCCTGTCCCGATTGTGGTGGCGTCATGCGCATCATTGAGCGCTTTCGACATAGCTTCAGACGCCCCAGCCCTCGAACATCACCGTTCCGATGCGACACATCGTGAGCCAAGTCATGTCGTGCACGACGATCATCATTCGTCATTTCGCTCCCAGCGTCTCGATCATCGCGGACGATGTCGAATCCGTGCTGTCACACTGCGCGACAACAACCGTCCGATGCAGCAAAAGGCCTATCGCGATCTCAGGCGAAGCGCGTCTGATCTCAACTCTTCCAGGATGCGCACTCCTGTGTCTCTGCCTCACGCGCCGAGCCAGCAGATCGGGCATGGCGATCTCGAACAATCCCCATAGCTGCAAAACCGCGAATAGCCTCCCGCGCCTTCGTTCAATCCGGCTTCAATGAGGTCGCGTCATAAGCGCCTGCCGCGCCCTCGCGTGAGCGCGACCTCACAGAACCCTCCAGATTCCCAAAACGGCGCGAGTCAGATTCAAGCTGCATGCTGGCGAGGGAGGCCAGCATGTATGGCCAGGGCGCTTTCGGTTGATCTTCGCCAAAGGGTGGTAGCCGCGATTGACGGTGGCATGTCCTGTCGACAGGCTGCTGAGCGCTTTGGTGTCAGCGCGGCCAGTGCAATCCGCTGGCGCGGTCGCCTCAAGAAAGTTGGCGACATCGTTCCTAAACGCCAGGGCGGTGACCGCAAATCGCAGCGCATCGAAGCGCATTCGCAATTGATTCTGGAGGCGGTGACAGCGAGGCCGGATATCACGCTTGCCGAGTTGCGAGAACTGTTGAAACGTCGTGGAATATCGACTGGCATCGCGTCGCTCTGGCGTTTTTTCCAGCGCAGAAAGATCACACTTAAAAAAAGACAGCGCACGCCGCCGAGCAACGGCGCGGCGATATAAATGCCGCACGTGAGGAGTGGTTCGAAGGGCAAATCGACCTTGACCCTGAGCGTCTCGTCTTCATCGACGAAACCAGCGCCAACACCAAAATGGCGCGGCGTTACGGGCGCTCGCCACGCGGCGAGCGATGTCGTGCAGCTATCCCACACGGACATTGGAAGACGACGACGTTCACCGCTGGATTGCGCTCCGACGGTCTGATCGCGCCGCTTGTTCTGGACGGTCCAATGGATGGCGACGCTTTCCTGGCCTACGTCGAGCAATTGCTCGCCCCATCGCTGCGGCCGGGCGATACCGTTATCATGGACAACTTGCCCGCTCACAAGGTCCATGGCGTTCGAGAGGCCATCCAGGCGGTCGGAGCTAGCCTGCTCTATCTTCCGCCCTACAGTCCAGACTTCAACCCGATTGAAATGGCCTTCTCCAAACTGAAAGCGCTGTTGCGGACCGCCGCAGCCCGCACCATGCCCGATCTCTGGCAAGCAATCGCCAACGCTCTCAAACGCTTCTCACCCGAGGAATGTCAAAATTATCTCGTCGCGGCTGGTTACGACGCAACGTGATCGGAAAACGCTCTAGGAACAGCGGTTCGGCCAGCATGATCAAAATGAAGAGGCAGAACAGCGGCGCGAGCTTGCCGGCCAGCGCGACAAGCGGATCACCGCCGGCGCTTTCGAGCCAGGCCCGCGCGTCGCGGCGGCGGAATTCGGAGCCAACGGAATAGCCGGCGGCAAGGGTAATCACCACATGGATGATGGTCGGCAGCAGCGCGCGCAGCAGGAACTGCGCGTAGTTCTTCTGCGGATTGACGAGCGCCATGGTCTCCGCCTTGAGCGCACCCAGGGACGCTGGCGCAGGTGCCGCGCGACTGGCCGGAGCGGCCACCGCTGCCGCTGCGGAAAGTGAATCGCTCAGACCCGAGGATGCGATGCCGGAGGGAGTCAAAAACTGCTGGTTATAAAATCCGACGATCTGCGGGCGGCGCGCGGCCTTCAGGTCGCGCTCGAAATCCGGCGGGATGTGGACGGCCGAAATCGACTTGCCGGAGCGTATGTCCTGCACGGCCGTGGACAGCGTGCCGGAGCGGTCGACGATCTTCAGGCTTGGCGACGCCGCAATGTATTCCACCAGGGCGCGCGACGCGTCCGACTTGTCCTCGTCGACGACAGTCACGCCGAGCCCGCGGATGACCGGATGGCTAAAGACCGTGGTGAGAACCACGAACGCAAACAGCGGCACGCCGAAGATCAGCAGCAGCGCCACACGATCGTGAAACAGCCAGCGGCACTCGCGCCGCGCGACCAGCAGAAATCCGGGCTTGGGCGCGGGCCTCATGGCCGCGACCGCCAGTCGAGATAGGCGCTCATTCCAGGTCGCAGCTCGGGCACGGGCTGAACGGGATAGGCACGGATCGAAAACGTTCGCAGGTCGAAATCGCCCGAAGCACGCGTGGCTCGCCAGCTTGCATATTCGCCCTTGGTCGCGATGAGCTTGACCTCGACCGTGACGGGGCGGTCGCCGAGGGCGGGGATGCGGACATCGAAGCGATCGCCGACCTTCAGGCCTTTGACGAGATCCTCGCGAAGATCGAAATGCACCCAGAGGTCCGCCAGATTGATCAAGGTGACGAGCGGGACGCCCGGCGAGACGTATTCGCCGGGTTCCACATTACGCTGATAGATCTGCGAGGCTACGGGCGCATAAACCACGAGCTGGTCGATGATCGACTGGACACTTTGGATATCGGCACTGGCCTTTTCGACATTGGTATTCGCAATGGCCCGCTCCTCCTTGGTGTAGCCATTGACCGCCTGCTCATAGGCCGATTTGGCCTGATCGACCGCGCGTTCGCTTTCATGCAGCGCATCGGTTGCTTGGTCGAGGCGCGCTTGCGGCGCGTTGCCTTGCTCGGTCAATGTGTGCGTGCGGTCAAAGGTCTTTTGCGCCAGCACCAGCGCCGCCTGGGCGCGCTCCATTTCCGCCTTCCGTGCGGCAATGACTTCCACCCGCGTTCCGACCAGAACGTTGGCGAGCTGGGCGTCCGCGACAGCCTTGGCCGCCTTCATCTGCTCGTGCTTGGCCAGCGTTTCCGGATTGTCGATCTGGACCAGCACCGCGCCCGCAGCAACGTTCTGGCCGCGTTCGACGGGAATCTTGCCGACCCGTCCGTCCACGCGCGCCGCGATATCGAGCCGCGTTGCATCGACCTCGCCTTGAACGAGCAATGGTTCGGGTCGTAAGAGATAGAAGGCGGAAAGCGCGACGACGGCAGCCGCAACGACACCGACGATGATGGAAGGAGTACGTGTCGGGTTGCGCGTGGTTTTCGCCTGTTCGTTAGCCGGCTCGTCGGGTGTGTTTTGAATGTCCTTGTCAGAGCTCGGCGCGTCCATGCCTGACTCCCTTTTTCGTGACGGGATGGCCCACTCTATTCGGTTGCCAGGCCCAGTCGCAATCGCGAAGCGGTGCGGTACTTTCAATACTCCGCGACGTGCCGGCGGCCACCTTATTCGGATTGCTCGTCGGGCAAAACACCCGTCACCCCGTCAACCCCTTGTTGCGGCTTAGCGCGGGCCGCTCTGTCCATCCTCCGGATCGTTCTCCGGCTCCCGGATCAGCACCACCGGTTCGTCATAGCCTTTGCGGCTGCTGTAGAACACCAGCGCCATCAGGCCGACGCCGACGACCAGCGAGAACACGACGCCGAGCACCAGTGCGACATAGCCGGACGCCGGCACGCTGGTATCCGTGCTGGTCCAGCCGAGATAGCCGAGAACGCTCGCGGCGACGAGCATCGCGCACAGCACTGCAATGACCAGCCATCTGGCGAGCTTGCTGTCTTGCGCCTTGGGCGGCGCCGGTTGCCCGCTGGTCACGTTCATGAACCTCTCCTCGCGCGGCCGTCGTGCAGCGCTTACGGCGCGGTGGCCTTGGTCGCGATCGCATGCAGTGCGGCGGTCATCGCGCCGATGGCGGTTTTGGCCGGCTCGCCGGCGCCGTGACGGCCGGCGAGATAGGCCGGATCGTTGTACGACAGCCAGGTCGCGCCTTGCTCGTCCTGCCAGACCAGCGCCTTCAGCGGCAGGTCGATGCCGACGGTCTGCGCCTGCTGCATCAACGGCGTGCCGCCCTTGGCGTTGCCGAAGATGAGGAGATCGGTCGGCCGCAGAGTCATGCCGACGGCGGCAGCGCCCGCGGCGTGATCGACATGGGCAAACACGGTGAGGCCCTTGGCCTTCACCTCGGTCTCCAGCCGCGTCATTGTGTCCTGCGGGCCAAAACTGCTCTTGATGGTGATGAGTCCGTCTGTAGCCATAGCCTGCGTCTCCCAGAAACATGTCGCGACCAGCGCGAAGATCCCGACCAGTGAGATGAGCCTCATGATGTCAGCTCACTTCTTGCGGAATAATCGCGCCGGGTCGAATTCCGGCTCCGGAATGAAGCCATCGCGATTTGGCATCTTGATTTTCGGCAAGGAGTCCTTGTCGACTTTGCCGTCGGCAGGAACGATGCCGTTGAGGCTCAGGATATAGGCCGTGACGGCATAGGTCTCTTCGGTGCTGAGCGAGCCCGGCGTCGGATACGGCATCGCGCGATGAATGTAGTCGAACAGGGTCGTCGCATAGGGCCAGAAGCTGCCGACGGTCTTGACCGGCATGTTGGAGGCGAGCGTGCCCTGTCCGCCGGCGAGGCGATCCTTGATGCCGCCCTGGCCGTTGTCGCCATGACAGGCCGCGCAATTGTCGGCAAAAATCTGCTTGCCCTGCACCGCCGTGCCGCTGCCGTCGGGCAGGCCCTTTCCGTCGGGGCCGACGTCGATGTCCCACAGCTTGATTTCCTGCGGCGTTGCCGGACGGCCGAAATCGAACGCCAGCGCGGGGGCGGCGAGCAGGCCGGCGGTGAGGATGCCGGCGAGAAGCAGCTTATCATGCGAGGACATTGCGGACCCTCCCGGCTTCGTCGATGCTCCAGGTCTGCTGGGCGTTGTAGTGAAACAGCGCGTTGGTCCCCATCGCGGCGATGAAGGACTGTCGGTCCGGCTGAACGTTGCCCTGGTCGTCGGTCGAGCGGCTCACGATTTTTGTCGGCTTGCCGTCCCAGACCCAATCCATCTGGAATCGCACCTGCGCCTTGGACAGCACCGGCTGGCTCAATTGCGCGGGCTTCCAGGTCCTGGCGCCGTCGGTCGAGATCTCGACCTTCGCGATCTTGCCATGGCCGCTCCAGGCAAGACCCGAGATGCGGTTGTAGCCCGGCTGGATCTGCATCATGCCGGAGGGCTGCGTGATGACGGAGTTGGTTTCCATCCGCAGCTGAAACTGCCGCGCCTTGCCGTTGGCCAGCAGCTGGGTGTAGCGCGCCGTCTCCCAGCGCGTCATCCAGGGCTCGCTGCCGAACTTGAGGCGGCGCAGCCATTTGATGTTGAGGTTGCCTTCAAAGCCCGGCATCACCAGCCGCATCGGAAAGCCGTGCGCGGGCCGCAGCGGCTCGCCGTTCTGGCCGTAGGCGATGAAGGCCTCGTTCACGATCTCGTCGGTGAGGGCAATGCTGCGATCGACGCCCGCGCCGTCGCCGCCCTCCGCCAGCATCCAGTTCGAGCCCTTGTCCTTGGCGACGAGGTCGATCAGGAATTTGAGCGGAACGCCGGTCCATTCATTGGTGCTGACGAGGCCATGCGTGTTCTGCACCGTCACGTCAGGATCGGCCTTTTTCCAATTCTCCCAGCCGTTGCCGGTGCATTCGATGAACACCACGCGCGTCACCGATGGCATCCGCTTCAGATCCTCGACGCTGAACACCAGCGGCTTACCGACCATGCCGTGGATCAGCAGCCGGTGCTGCGCGGGATCGATATCGGGCACGCCGGAATGGCTGCGCTCGTAATGCAGATCGGTCGGCGTGATATTGCCGACGAGCTTCTGATGCGGCGTCTTGGAATTGATGGCATCGCCGGGATCGACGTTGCGCTTGCCCGGCGTGGCCTCGGGAATGCGATCGAGTTTTGCAAACCGGGAGCGTTCGCTGTGCGCGCTGAGATCGGCGCCCGGCCCGCGATCGGGGACGTCGGCGAGCGTCTCGGCGCCCGCCGCCTCGGTTGCCACCGCGCCAAGGATGCCCGCCGACAGGCCTCCCACGAAGCCGCGGCGCGACACATTCGCAGGCCGTGGCAACAACTCGACTGGCGTCTTGGACGTCATATGATCTCCCCTTGATAACCCTGTTTTTTGGAAATCCCTGCCGCCTTCATGCCGTGACATTACCGAACGCCGTGAGGATTGCTCGTTAGGATATGTTAAAAGCCATGAGTACTGGTCCACTCATGCGCGGGACGGCCCGCTCATACGGTAGATGCGCTTGGCTGTTCCATGGAATGGCCGGGCGGCTCGGAGACATGTCCGGGCGGATCAAGGGGAGAGGGATGTCGGAGGCGGACGCGGCGGAATTGTTGAAGGCGATGGTGCCGCTGTTCAGGATCCGTCCAATATTCGAGGATTCCTGCAAATTTGGCGGCAGCTGGGAGTCGCTACACGCGCCGAACGGCAAGGGATGGGCGCAATTCCACATGGTCACGCGCGGCGCGTGCGTGGTCGAGCGGCCGGGCCTGGGCCCGCAGCGGCTGGAAGCCGGAGATATCCTCTTGCTGCCGCACGGCGACAGTCACGCGGTTCGCAGCCGGACGGGCGGCGCTGTCGGGCGTGTTACGACCGAGGTCCGCAATGGTGTCCGCCAGCGCGCGACGGTCGAGGCCGAGGTCGATACCGAACTGCTGTGCGGCCGTTTCCTGTTCGAGACGTCGGATGAAAATCCGCTGATCGCCGCGCTTCCCGACGAGATCGTCCTGCGCACGGCGGAGGAGCCGCTCCTGGAACGGTTTCGGCGCCTGCTGATCGACATCCGCGAGGAGCTCGACGCTGGACGGGTTGGATCGGAGGTGGTCGCGGCCGACCTCGCGAGAGCGTTGTTCGTGATGATGCTCCGCGATCATCTTTCGGACGATGCCTCCGGGAACGGGACGGTGTCGCTGTTGCGCGACCGCGTGACGGCCCGTGTGGTGTCGGCGATCCTCAACGATCTCGCCCGGGACTGGACGCTCGACGACATGGCGGCGGTGGCGATCGCCTCGCGCGCGACGTTGGTGCGCGCGTTTCAAAAGCGCGCGGGGGTCGCGCCCATGACGTTCCTGTCCGATCTGCGATTGACGGTCGCGCGCAAGCGGCTGGCCGGCACCTCCGATCCGATCGCCAAGATCGCCGGCGAGGTCGGCTATGCGTCCGAAGGCGCGCTGAGCAAAGCCATCATGCGCAGATACGGCATGCGGCCCGGCGCTTTGAGGGAGCCGGGTCCTCAGGCGCCGGTTGTCAAACCCGATACCAGCTCCCCAGATTCCAGGTCGTGACGTCCCAGCCCGAGATGTCGGCCATGAGGCTATTGACGCCGGCGCCAACGATGTTGCGGGAGAGCAGCGGCACGAGAATATTGGCTTCGCAGAAGATCTCGTTGACCTTGATCAGGAGCGCGGCGCGCTTGACCGGATCGAGCTCCTGCTGCGCGGTCTTGTAGGCCTTGTCGGCCTCGGGATCGGACCAGCGCGAGATGTTTCGGCCGAGCCACTTGTTCTCCTTGTTGGCGATCTCCCAGGAGACGCACTGGTTCAAGAACCGCTCCGGATCGGGCTGCGGCTGCGTCGTGTTGTACATCTCCATGTCGCAATAGAGTTTCGAGTAGGTGTCGGGGTTGCCGACGTCAGACGAG
Source organism: Bradyrhizobium barranii subsp. apii (assembly GCF_011516635.5). GTDB lineage: Bacteria > Pseudomonadota > Alphaproteobacteria > Rhizobiales > Xanthobacteraceae > Bradyrhizobium > Bradyrhizobium barranii. Next base: position 2,140,728 of record NZ_CP096255.1, read on the forward strand.
AAGAACACCGATGCGGTGACCGACTTCAGCTCGATGTCGATACCGGCCTTCTGGCAGGCCTGCTTGATGATGGCCTGCGTCTTCTGGCGCGGGGCGTTGATCGAGGTCTGGAAGACGTATTTGAGCTTCTTGCCGTCCTTCTCGCGGATGCCGTCCGCGCCCCGCTTCCAGCCGGCCTCGTCGAGGATTTTGTTCGCCTTGTCGACGTCGAAGGCGTAGGCCAGCTTGCCCGACTTGAACTGCTGGGGCTGGTTGACGAAGCTTGCCGTGGCGATGCCGCCGCGGCCGTAGATGAATTTCTGGATCGCCTCGCGATCGATCAGGAGGTTGAACGCCTGGCGGACGACCGGATCGGACAGCGTCGGGTGCTTGGTCTTGACGCTGGAGCGCTCGCCGTCGACCTCGGTCCAGGGGTCCGTCGTGTTGAGGATGATGAACTCGACGTTGCCGGACGGCGTGATGTCGACCCTGCCTTTGCCGCTGGCCTCCATGCGCTTGAGGACCTCCTCCTCCACCAGCAGGTTCCAGGCATAGTCGTATTCGCCGGTCTGGAGCACGGTGCGTGCCGCAGAGACCGCGTCGCCGCCGCCCTTGACCTCGAGCGTGTCGAAATGCGGCTGGTTCTTGACGTGATAGTCGGGGTTGCGTTCGGCCCGGATCAGGTCGCCCGGCTTGAACTCAACGAATTTGTACGGGCCGGTGCCGACCGGCTTCAGATTGCCCGGCGCCTCGCGCGACTTTGCGCCGGCATAGTCGCCGAAGTGATGCTTCGGCAGGATCTGGCCGACCGAGCCGACGAAGGGGTCGGCCCAGAACGGGGTTGGGGCCTTGAACAGCACCTTGACGGTGTGGTCGTCGATCTTCTCGACGGTGATGTCCTTGTAGGATCCCGTGCTGTAGGCGGCGGTCGCGAGGTCCGCCGCGTAGGCCCAGGTGAAGACGACGTCGTCGGCGGTGAAGGGCTTGCCGTCATGCCACTTCACGCCCTGCTTCAGCTTCCAGATGACGCTCATGCCGTCGGCTGCGAGGCTCCCGTTCGCCTTGGTCGGAATCTCGGCGGCGAGGCAGGGGATGAGGTTGCCGTCCTTGTCCCAGCCGGCCAGCGGCTCGAAGAAGATGCGCGAGGCGACCTGATCCTTGGTGCCGATCGCGAAATGCGGATTGAGCAGGGTGGGGGCCTGCCACAGCAGGATCTTGAGCGGGCCGCCGCCGCCGGCCTTGGTCGGCTTGTATTGCAGCGTGGCGTCCGCCATCGCGACGTCGTTCCAGAGAAGGATCTGGCTCGCGACCGGCGCGGCGATCCCGGCCGCAGCCATGGTCCGGATGAACGAGCGTCGCGACAGCGTGCCTTGCTTCACCTCCGCGATGGACTTGCGTATCTCGTCTTCGTTCATCGAATGACCTCTACCTCGAAGAAAAATCGTCGCCGCCACCCCATCATGTTGCATCGCGCGCGAGGCGGCAATGCCGGCGAGGCCGCAAGGCCCTGCGACGAAATGGCGAACGTGGAGATGGGCAGCTTCTGCCGGGACATTGTTGCCGGCGTGAAGGCTATGCCGGCCGGATTTCGCGATAAGCCCTTGATGGCAATGAGGCTCTCATCTGGCATGCGCGTTGCACGCAAAGCGTGCGTTCGCAATGACAGTGGAGTGCGGGTATGAGCGTCGGCAGCATGAGCAGCATCGGTGGTGGAAGCGCGGCGGGGTCGCCTTCATCCACCAGCCAGTCGAAATCGGCCGGTTCACAAGACGGCGCCTCGATGTTCTCGTCTCTGCTGGAGAGCGGCACGCCCTACGACGAGGTCAAGGTGAGCCTGCCGAACGGCATGTCGATCGGCATCGTCCATTTCGGTGGCGGCGGCTTCGACAGCAGCGCGCTCAAGTCCATCGAGGATTTCGTGCAGAAGCTCGCGAGCCAGCAGATATCAGGTGATCCGGCGTCCGGCGCCGACCCGGCGCAGAACGGTGACACGCCCGACGCCGTCGGGATCGACAAGGTTCATGTCGATCTCCCCAACGGAATCTCGTTCGAGGTGCTGCATTCCTCCGGCGGCCGGGCCACGGACAGCGACGCCGTCCTGAAGGAGCTCACCGAGGCTGCCGAAGAACTCGCCGAATCGCTGTCGCACTATTCACCGGCATCGGCCGCAGCTTCCGCTTATGCCTCGCAAGCAAGTTCGTCCGGTCGCAGCAGCCAGCTCGACGCGAGGACCTGAGCAACACGCAGGCCGCCCTGGGGCTAGCGCCCCTTCGCGAGCGCCAGCGCAGCTTCCACCGCGTTTTCGAGAATCTCCTCCGACAATTGCCTGTCGCTCACCGCGCGCGACAATTGCAGCGCGCCGACCATGGTGGCGTAGGCCGCGATGGCGCGGCGGCGCCGCTCCGCCGGCGTGCCCTCAGGCATTTGCGCTGCCATCAGCGCGAGGATGTCGGACATCTTGCCGGTGAACGCCTCGCGCGTCGCCTTCGGATGCCGCGCGATCTCGGAGACGAGGGCCGCGGTCGGGCAACCGGTCGCCGCCCGATCGCGATGCTTGGGCGAGAGATAGTCGCGGACCACGGTCTCGAGCGCGACGCCGTTTTCGAGATTGTCCTTGTGCCGCTGCTCGCGCCGCTCCAGCGCGTCGAGCAGCACCGCGCGCACCAGATCCTCCTTGGAGGCGAAGTGCGTGTAGAAGGCGCCGTTGGTCAGGCCCGCTTCCGCCATGATGCCGGCGAGGCCGACCGCCGCGATGCCGCTTTCGCGGAACTGCGATGATGCGACATCGAGAATGTGCCGCCGCGTCGTGTCCCTGTGTCCCTTGTCATAGCGCGCCAATTCCGCCTCCTGCGAACCCGCCGCCCCCTATGCCACAAAATCGTGAGGTCTGTCCTATTGCATTACGTTCATACTAATACATTATGATCATAATGCAATGGGCAGCCGACTGGGCGGTCCGAGGGAACCACAGGATCGAACCATGTCCGTCGAAGATGCCGCCGCGCCGGCCTTGTCCGCCGCGCCATTCGTGGCCCACGCCGCGGCGCCGCTTCGCCAGGCGGCTACGCCCGCACCAAGCGCGGCTGAGCAAAGACGCGCCGCGCTCCTGACCGCGCCGATCTTGCCGACGCTGCTCAAGCTCGCGCTGCCGACCGTGACCGTCCTCGTGGCGCAGACCGCGGTCAACATCGCGGAGGCCTATTATGTCGGCTATCTCGGCACCGATGCGCTCGCCGGCGCCGCGCTGGTGTTCCCGATCTTCATGCTGATGACCATGATGTCGAACGGCGGGTTCGGCTCCGGCGTTGCGTCCTCGGTGGCGCGCGCGGTTGGAGCCGGCCGCCGCGCTGACGCCGAGGCGGCGCTGTTTCATGCCGTGGTGCTCGCGATCATTGCCGGCGGCGTGTTCACGCTCGGCGTCGTCCTCGGTGGTCCGCATCTCTATCGCGCCCTCGGCGGCACCGACGGTGCGCTTGCCGCTGCCACCACCTATTCCAACTATCTGTTCGCCGGCGCCATTCCGGTGTGGATCGTCAACCTTCAGGCTGCCGCGCTGCGCGGCGCCGGCAACGTCAAAGTGCCGGCCCTGGTGACGCTGGTCGGCGCCATCGTGACCATTCCGGTCTCGCCGGCACTGATCTTCGGGTTCGGGCCGATCCCGCGGCTCGGCATCGGCGGCGCCGGCATAGCCTTCGGCCTCTATTACGGCGCGGCGATGCTGTTCCTGCTGCGCTACATGTCGACGGGCGCGACTGGCCTGAAGCTGCACATCGTGCCGTTGCGCGCAAAAATCTTCGGCGACATGCTGAAGGTCGGCATCCCCACCGCGTTCAACGCGGTGCTGACCAACCTCACCGTCATTCTCGTCACCGGCGCGGTCGGCCTGTTCGGCACCTCCGCGCTCGCCGGCTACGGCATCGCCTCGCGGCTGGACTACATCATGATTCCGCTGCTGTTCGGGATCAGCACGGCGACGCTGACCATGGTCGGCGTCAACATGGGCGCGGGCCAGACCGCGCGGGCACGAAAGATTGGCTGGATCAGCGGCGTGGTCGGCATGATCATGACCGGCACGATCGGCTTGCTGGTTGCGATCTTCCCGACGGCCTGGCTGCACCTCTTCAGCCATGACGCGGACGTCGTCAGCGAGGGCATGACCTATTTGCGCATCGTCGCGCCCGCCTATGCCGCGCTCGGCTTCGGTTTTGTCAGTTCGTTCGCGGTGCAAGGCACCGGCCGAGCGATGGGGCCGCTGGCTTCGTCAGTCGCGCGCATCTTGATCGCGGCCGGCGGCGGCTGGATCGCGGTGGCGAGTTTTGGCGCGGGCATGGCGGGTCTCGCCACCATGGTCACGGCCTCGCTCGCCGCCTATGCCGCGATCTGCGTCCTGATCATGCTGTCACCGTGGACGTGGCGCTCCGAGTAAACAGGCATCACTGGATGTCGCTAGCGCCGACAGCAGCAGCAGATTGCTCAGCAACTTGAGCGGCGACGCGTTGATCAGCTTCATCGTCAGGGCGACGCCGGAATTGAACGGCACGCCCTGGAGCAAGGGATAGAGCCTTCGAGGCGGTTCCGGCTGGCGAACTTCGGGGCGGCGAGGCCGGTCATGACTGAACTCCTTGCTGATCTTGCTGCCAATCTCGCATCCGGAGTGACACTTTGCCGTGATGCCCATCACGCTTGCGCAACGCGCCCCATGACCTGCGAATTCGTTTCCTATTTTGCGCCAAATGGAGAACGAGAGTCCGCCGCCGGTAGTCATTATGGATTTTCATTTCATTGATTTCGCCTCACGGAGAAGCGAATACGGTTCCACTGAATGCCGCCCGCGTGATGGAGACCAAGATGTCGTTTCGCCTCCCCCTGATCCTCGCAGCCGCGCTTGCAGCCTGGTCGGCCGCAGCAACCGCCGAGACCATCAAGATCGGTGTGACGCCGGGCCCGCATGCGCAGATCTTCGAGGCGGTGAAGCCGATCGCCGCCAAGCAGGGCCTCGACATCCAGCTGATCGAGTTCTCCGACTACGTCGTGCCGAATGCCGCGCTCGATGCCGGTGAGATCCAGGCCAATTCGTTCCAGAACCAGCCTTATCTCGACAACCAGAAGGCCGACCGCGGCTACAAGATCGAATCCGTCGGGCTGACCGTGAACTTCCCGATCGGCGTCTATTCGAAGAAGCACAAGGCCTTCGCCGATATCCCCGAGGGCGGCAAGGTCTCGATCCCGAACGATCCGACCAATGGCGGCCGCGTGCTGCTGCTGCTGCGCGACAAGGGCGTAATCAAGCTGAAGGACGGCACGGGCTTCAAGCCGACGGTGCTCGACGTCACCGAGAATCCCAAGAAGCTGAAATTCATCGAGGTCGATGCGGCGCAGGCGCCGCGCGCGCTCGACGATGTCGATGCCGCCGCGATCAACACCAATTATGCAACCCAGGCGGGCCTCGATCCCGTCAAGGATCCGATCCTGCGCGAGGACCCGAAGGGACCCTACGTCAACCTGATCGCGGTACGTGCCGCCGACAAGGACAAGCCCTGGGTCAAGATCCTCGTCGACAGCTACCACACGCCCGAGGTGAAGGAGTTCGTCCTGACCAAGTTCAAGGGCGCGGTGCTGCCGAGCTGGTAGGCAATCTGCCTAGCCAAGGTCCAGCGCGGGGGCGATCCGGCGGGCAGCCTTGCGCAATGCCCGCTTGTCTGGAGCTGCGGCAACCGACATCATCGGGGCCCATCCTCGCCCGACAGGGGTCGTATGAAGCGCTTTGCAAACCTGAAACGACTGGGGTTCTTCACGCGCCTCCTCGATGAAGCCCCGCCCGCGGAGCGCTACCGCTTTGCCGCCGAGCAGATCGTGCGCGCAGAGAAAGCGGGCCTCGATTCCGCGTGGATCGCGCAGCATCATTTCCACGAGCGCGAGGGCGGCCTGCCGTCGCCCTTCACCTTCCTCGGCTACGTCGCGGCGCAAACCTCGCGCATCCGTCTCGGCACCGGCATCGTCACGCTGCCGCTGGAGAACGCGGTGCGGGTGGCGGAAGATGCCGCCGTGCTCGATCTCCTCTGCAACGGCCGCTTCGAGCTCGGCGTCGGCACCGGCGGCAATCCGTCGGCCTTTGCCGCCTTCGGCCTCGACAGTGCCCAGCGCAACGAGATCTTTGCCCGCAATCTGGACGTGGTCCGCACCGCCCTGGTCGGCAAGCCGCTCACCGGCGGCGATACGCTCTATCCGCAGCGGCCCCAATTGGACAAGCGGATCTGGCAGGCGACGTTCTCGGTCGCCGGTGGTGCGCGCGCGGGCAAGGCCGGCGATGGCCTGCTGCTGTCGCGCACCCAGCCCCGGACCAAGGAGGCGCCGAAGGCCACGCTCGCCGAGATCCAGAACCCGGTCATCGATGCATATCTCGAAGCGCTGCCGCCGGGATGTGAGCCCCGGATCATGGCCTCGCGCAGCGTCTTCGTCGCCGACGACCGGACTGAAGCGATGCGCCTCGCCGACATCGGGCTGCGGCGCGCGCTGCCGCAGTTCCTCAAGGGCGGTCATGCCAGGCCGGGCGAGACGCTGGAGGAGATGATCACCGCATTCGACACGCATGTCGGCGCGGCCGACGACGTCATCGCCTCGCTCCGCGCCGATGCCACGCTGGAGCGGGTGACCGACCTCGTCTTCCAGGCGCATTCGGTGGACGCGCCGCATCCTCATATCCTGCGCTCGATCGAGCTCGTCGCGGAGAAGGTCGCGCCGGCACTGGGCTGGGCCCGGACGGCGGCTGACGTGGCTCTGGCGGGCTGATCGGTGTGAACATGATCGCGTTGCACGAGGCTGAATGATGGCTACGAAAGATATCATCGACACGCTCGCCGGGATCGAACCGGGCACGGCTCTGGATGGCATTCGCGCACGCCGCCTGCAGGCGCGCGAGAACGCGCAGAAGAGCTATCTCTCGCTGTTCGAGCCGATCGACGCCGGCGATTTTTCGCTTGTGGAGCGCGCCGCAGTCGCGCTCTTCGTGATCGGCCTTCACCGCGAGCCCACCATGGCCGCCTTCTACCGGGCGAAGCTCGCGGCGACCGCCGATGGTGCGCGCCTGGCCAAGGCGATCGAGGTCGAAATCGGGCGCGGCGAGACGTCAGGCCCGTACGGTGCGTATCCGGCCGGACCGCTGTCAGTCGAGAACACGGCCGGCCTGATCTATCGCGTGAGCGCAGAGGGCAGGTCCGTCCTTGGCGCCAGGCTCGCCGCGGCGCTGGAGCATGCGCATCTGCTGGTGTTCCGCCCGCGCGATGCCGCGTCCGCCGATATGAAGGCACTGCTGGCCGCCGGCTGGTCCGACACCAGCATCGTCACTTTCTCTCAGCTCGTCGCGTTCCTGTCGTTCCAGGTGCGCGTCGTCACGGGCCTGCGCGTGCTCGGCGCCTCGCTGGGCACCGCAAGCGCTGCGGCCGGCGCGTAAGGAGACTGCATCATGAGCGCTGCAAACAACGTCAATCCGCCCGTCGTCTTCACCCAGGACGAGCTCGGCTGGGTCTCGTGGATCGACCCGCTGCCCGAGGCCGAATTGACCGAGCGGCATTTCGCGGGCCTGGTCGATCGCTCCCGTGCCAAGTCCGAATACTTCCGCCTTCTCGTGCGTGATCCCGAGGTGCTGGAAGCCCGAACCAAGACCGACAAGGACATCTTCTACAACGTCGCCGATGGCCTGCCGCGCGCCGAGCGTGAGCTCGCGGCGGCCGCGACGTCGCGCTACAACGGCTGCATCTATTGCGCCTCCGTGCATGCGCGTTTCGCCAGCACCTATTCCAAGCGCCGTGACGACGTGCAGCGCCTGCTCGACGAGGGCGTCAAGGTCGACCTCGGCAATCGCTGGAACGCGGTGGTCAAGGCGTCGGTGGCGCTGGCGGCGACGCCGATCGCGTTCGGCCCTGAGAATGTCGAAGAGCTGCGCCGCGCGGGCCTCGACGACGCCGAGATCGTCGACGTCATCAACGGCGCCTTTGCGCAATCCGCCGAGCCGATCCTGCTCGGCGTCAGCGGCCCCCTGACCGGGCCGAACGCGCAATATGGCACGCAGTGGAAGCAGGGCTTCGACCTCGCGCTGGACGAGATCCAGGCGGCCGGCGGCATCAACGGCCGCAAGCTCACCTACAATTTCGAGGACAGCCAGAGCGATCCGCGCCAGTCGGTGGCGATCGCGCAGAAGTTCGTCTCCGATCCCCGCATCGTCCTTGAGCTCGGCGACTTCTCCAGCCCGGCCTCGATGGCGGCCTCGCCGATCTATCAGCGCGCGGGCCTCGTGCAGTTCGGCTTCACCAACTCGCATCCTGACTTCACCAAGGGCGGCGACTTCATGTGGAGCACCTCGGTCAGCCAGGCCGACGAGCAGCCGCTGCTGGCGTCCTATGCGGTGAAGCGCCTTGGCCTGAAGAAACTCGCGGTGCTGCACCTCAACACGGATTGGGGCCGCACCAGCCGCGACTATTTCGTCAATGCTGCAAAGGAATATGGCGCGGAAATCGCGGTCACCGAGGGTTATATCGCGGAGGAGCGCGACTTCCGCTCTACCCTGGTGCGCGTCCGCGACGCCAACCCAGATGGCTTGATCCTGATCTCCTACTACTCCGACGGCGCGCTGATCGCGCGTCAGGCGCGACAGGTCGGGCTCAAGCAGGTGATCTGCGCGGCGAGCTCGGTCTACTCGCCGAAATTCCTGGAGCTGGGCGGCGAGGCGGTCGAAGAGGTCCATGTCGGCACGCGCTACTTCCCGGAAGACCCGCGGCCCGAGGTGCAGAAGTTCATCGTGGGCTTCAAGAAGAAGTACAACGGTCTGGAGCCCGACGCCTTCAACGCCTACGCCTATGATGCGATGAACATGGCGGCTGCCGTGGTGAAGATCGGCGGCACCGACCGCAAGGCGGTCCGTGACGCCTTCACCAAGGTCAAGGACGTGCCGAGCGTCATCTTCGGCGCCGCGACGTTCGACGTCGCGACCCGCCGCGTCAAGGGCGCCATGAACGCCGAGCTCGTCGTGCGCAAGGGCCAGTTCGCGCTCTGGGACGGCAAGCCGACCTGACATGATGGCCGGAGCGGGGGCTCCGGCCGCTTTCCTCTCTACGTGGTGATATCAGCGTGTCTTCCTGGCTCGACTACACGATCAACGGGCTGATCGTCGGCAATGTTTACGCGCTCGTTGCGGTCGGGCTTGCGCTGATCTTCGGCGTCAGCCGGCTGATCAACTTTGCCCAGGGCTCGATCTATCTCGTCGGCGCCTATATCGGCTGGGTCGCGGTGGTGCAGCTGCATACGCCGCTGCCGCTCACCATCATCGTGGTGGCGGTGGCGGCCGCGATCGTCGGACTGATCATCGAACGGTTCGGCCTGCGTCCGCTCCAGAACTCCGTGCGCATCGCACCATTGCTCGCGACCATCGGCATCAGCTTCGTGCTCGATCAGCTGGTGATGCTGACCTTCTCGCCCAACCCGCGCGCGCTGCCGAGCCAGCTGCCCGACGTTCGCTTCCAGGTTGGTGGCGGCACGATCGGACCTCTTGATCTGCTGATCGCCGGCGTCGGCCTCACCAGCGCGCTGCTGCTGTTCGTGTTCCTGCGCTACAGCAAGCTCGGCTGGGCGGTGCGCGCCACCGCGCAGGACCGCGATGCCGCGATGCAGATGGGCGTCGACGTCAACCGCGTCAATCAGGCCGTATTTGGCATTGCGGCGGCGCTCGGTGGCGTCTCCGGCCTGCTGGTCGGCATGTACTACAACCAGATCGACACCGCGATGAGCCTGCAGGCAACGCTCAAGGGCGTCGTTGCGGAAGTGGTCGGGGGTGCCGGCAACGTGCCGGGCGCCGTGATCGGCAGCTTGTTGCTCGGGCTGGTCGAGAGCTACGGCGTCGCCGTGTTCGGCACCAGCTACCGCAATCTATTCGCGTTCCTGCTGCTGGTCGTCGTGCTCGTGCTGCGTCCGAACGGCCTGTTCGCCAGCGCGCGGCAGGCGCCACCCGAGCCGCTCACCGGCACTTTCATCGCGCCGAGCCGCCCGGTGCGGATTCCGCGTTGGGCGCTGCTGGTCGCCGTTGGCGTGTTCGCGATCCTGCCGTTCTTCCCGGTGTCCTTCTACGTGCTCCAGACCCTGATCAACGCCTGGCTACTCGGCATGCTCGCGCTCAGCCTGACGCTGGTTGCGGGCACGGTGGGACAGGTCTCGCTCGGACATGCCGCGCTGCTCGCGATCGGCGCCTACACCTCGGCGCTGCTGTCGCTGAATTTCTCCGTCCCCGTCGGCCTCTCCATCATCGCCGGCGGCCTGATGAGTGCCGCGCTCGGCACGGCATTGATCTCGCCGTCGTTCCGCCTGCGCGGGCATTACGTGTCGATCGCGACGCTCGCCATCGGCGAGATCGTGTCGCTGGTGATTTTGAACTGGGAGAGCGTCACGCGCGGTCCGATCGGCATCTCCGGCATTCCGCCGCTGTCGCTGTTCGGCTACGATCTGGTCAGCCCGACCTCGATCTACTGGTTCAGCTTCATCGTGATGGTCGTGCTGGCGCTGCTGCAGGGGCGGCTGCTCGGCTCGCATCTCGGCCGTAGTTTTCGCGCCATCCGCGACGACGACATCGCCGCGCGCGCCTATGGCCTCAGCCTGAACCGCTACAAGTCGCTGGCCTTCATCTTCGGCGGCTTTGCCGCCGGCGTCAGCGGTGGCATCGCCGCCCATCTCTATTCCTACATCAACCACGAGACCTTCAACACGCAGCAATCCATCCTGGCGCTGACGGTCGTGATCCTGGGCGGTCTCGGCAACGTGGTCGGCGCCATCGTGGGGGCGGTCGCGCTGGTCGGCCTGCCGGAGGTGTTCCGGATCGCGGCGGAGTATCGCATCCTGATCTATGGCATCGTGCTGCTGCTGCTGGTGCGGTTCAGGCCGCAGGGCCTGTTGGGGACGATATGATGGCGGAGCAGCACACGCCCATGCTGTCCCTGCGCGGGCTGACGCGCCGCTTTGGCGGCCTGACCGCAGTGGATGCCATCGACCTCGATCTCGCCAGGGGTGAGCTCATCAGCATCATCGGCCCGAACGGGGCCGGCAAGACGACGCTGTTCAACCTCGTGACCGGGCTCGATCGGCCCGATGCCGGCCATGTCCACTTCGAAGGGCAGGACATCACGGGTCTGTCGCCGGAGCGGCTCGCGGCTGGAGGCATCGCGCGCACCTTCCAGCTCGGCCGCGTCTTCGGCAATCTCAGCGTCATGGACAACGTCCTGATCGGCGCGCACACGCGGCTGCGCGCGGTGAAGCCCGCGGTGCCAGTGATCGGCCCGCTGCTGGAATTGGGACTGGCGCTGTTGCGTCCGGCCAGCGTTAGAGACGAAGAGGAACGACTGCGCGAGGAGATGAAGGCCATTCTCGCACGCTTCGGCGAGCGGTTGCTGCCGCGGATCGACCAGCCGGCCTATAGCCTGTCCTATGCCAACCGCCGCCGCGTCGAGATCGCGCGCGCGCTTGCGCTGAAGCCGCGCCTGTTGCTGCTCGACGAGCCGACCGCCGGCATGAACCCGACCGAGACCGCGGAGATGCAGGGCCTCGTCGCCGAGCTGAAGGCCGAGGGGCTGACCATCCTCCTGATCGAGCACAAGCTGGAGATGGTGATGCGCCTCTCCGACCGCGTCATCGTCATGGACGAAGGCAAGAAGATTGCGGAAGGGCCGGGCGAAGTGGTGCGTGGCGATCCCAAGGTGATCGAGGCCTATCTCGGCCATGGCCTGTCGGAGACGCCGGAGCGGGAGAGCGTGGTATGACGACTGGCGCATCCGAGCCGCTGCTGGCGCTCTCGAACGTCAACACCTTCTACGGCCAGGCGCAGGTGCATTTCGACCTGTCGATCACGGTCGGCCGCGGCCATATCGTCTGCCTGCTCGGCGGCAATGCCAGCGGCAAGTCGACCACGATGAAGATCATTTTGGGCCTGGTGAAACCGCGCTCGGGTGACGTGACCTTCGACGGCGCCTCGCTGCTCGGGCTGACCACTCCGCAGATCGTCCGCCGTGGTATCGCCTCTGTTCCCGAGGCGCGGCGGTTGTTCGCGGACATGAGCGTGCGCGAAAACATCCTGATGGGTGCCTTCGTGCGCAATGACCGCGATGCCGTGGCGCAGGATCTCGACAAGATGCTGACGCTGTTCCCGAAACTTGGGCAGCGGCTGTCGCAGCGTGCTGGTTCGCTCTCTGGCGGCGAGCAGCAGATGGTCGCAATGGCGCGCGCGCTGATGGGCCGTCCCCGGATGATCGTGATGGACGAGCCGACCATGGGCCTGTCGCCGCTCTATGTCGACCGCGTGCTGGAGTTGATCCGCACCATCAACCAGGAAGGCGTGTCGGTCTTCATGGTCGAGCAGAACGCCAGCCTCGCGCTCGAGATCGCGCACGAGGCCTATGTGCTCCAGACCGGCAAGATCGTGCTCTCAGGCCCGGCGCGAGCGCTGAAGGACGACCCCCGCATCCGCGATGCCTATCTTGGTGGCTCCGAGGCCGCGTAGCTTGACCTCGGCCTGATGGTTCGCCCGGCGATGCAGAGCATCGTCCGGACGCCCGCTGCGCGGGCGTCTCGAAGGATGGTTACAAGCATTCCTGCAAAGCGGCCCCCTGGAATCGCATTGGTTAGTGTGATCATTTTATGAAAAGATCATACCGTTGCCGCGAAGGGGCGTGCGAACGGAATGATTGTCGTGACGAAATGGTCCCTACGGGCGGTGGAGCCCGCCACCGTGCTGCTGTTCGGCGGGCTCATCGCCGCCAACGTCGCCGCATGGGCCTGGGCCTTCGCGGCGTTCGGTGACCGGCCGACGGTGATGGCGACCGCGCTGCTGGCCTGGGTGTTTGGCCTCCGCCATGCCGTCGACGCCGACCACATCGCCGCCATCGACAATGTCGTGCGCAAGCTGATGCATGCGGGCGAGACGCCGCGCAGCGTCGGCCTCTATTTCGCCCTCGGCCATTCCACCGTGGTCGTGGTCGCGACCATGCTGCTGGCACTCGGCGTGGTGAGCCTCGGCGGCGACAGCCTGCTCAGGGATATCGGCGGCGTCATCGGCACATCGGTGTCGGCGCTGTTCCTGCTCGTGGTCGCGGCCATCAATCTCGCCATCTTCGTCGGCCTGTGGCGGACGTTTCGCATCGAGCGCGCGCAGGGCGTCCACGACGCCGCGCAGCTCGATGCGCTGCTGGCGAGCCGTGGATTCCTGGCGCGCCTGCTCGGCCCGATGTTCCGCCTGGTGACAAAGCCCTGGCACATGCTCCCGCTCGGCTTCCTGTTCGGGCTCGGCTTCGACACCGCGACCGAGATCGGCCTGCTCAGCATCTCCGCGACCGAAGCCGCGCGCGGCGCTTCGCTCGTCGACGTCATGGTCTTTCCCGCGCTGTTCGCGTCGGGCATGGCGCCGGTCGACACCGCCGATTCGGCGCTGATGGTCAGCGCCTATCGCTGGGCCTTCGTCGATCCCCTGCGAAAGCTCTGGTACAACCTCACCATCACCGGCGCCTCCGTCGCGGTGGCGCTGTTGATCGGCGGCATCGAGGCGCTCGGCCTGATCGCCGACCGGCTTGGTCTAAGCGGCGGCGTGTGGGCGCTGGTCGACGGCCTCAACGAGTCGCTCGCCAACGTCGGCTTCGCGGTGATCGCGCTGTTTGCGATCGCCTGGCTCGTTTCGGTCCTGCTCTATCGCCGCATGTTTGCGGGCGCCGCGTCCCGCGCGAATGTACTTCGGGGCGCCGATGCGACCGAGGCGGCCTGAGTCTGGCCGTCGTTGCGGAGCGTTGACGGCATTTTCGGCCATCATGCTTCTCGCGGATGACGGCAGCGCCTTCGCGCAGAGCAGTGGCGCCTCGCGCGAACTGCCGCCGATCGAGGTCTCCGGCGGCGAGACGAAGCCTCACAAGAGACTGCCCGCATCGCGGCGAGCCAGCAAACCGGTCCCGGCCAATCGCGGTCACGTGGCTCAGCCGACGCAGGCTCCGGTCTCGGACGCCCGCAGCGTCGCCTCCGGCGCAAAGAGCCCGCCGGGCATGGCGAGCGCGATCACCGTTTCCGGCGATGAGGTCAACGCACGCCCTTTCATGCGGCCGGGTGAGGCGCTCGAAGTCGTGCCGGGGTTGATCGTGACCCAGCATTCCGGTGAAGGCAAAGCCAACCAGTATTTTCTGCGCGGCTACAATCTCGACCACGGCACCGATCTCGCCATCTATGTCGATGACGTCCCCGTCAACATGCGCACCCACGCGCATGGCCAGGGCTATGCCGATCTCAACTGGCTGATCCCGGAAACCATCAGCGCGATGGATGTGCGCAAGGGGCCGTACTTCGCCGACGAGAGCGATTTCGCCTCTGTCGGCAGCGTGCGCATCGGCCTGATCGACCGTACCGAAAAGGGCCTCGCGCAGGTGACCGCCGGCAGCTTTGGCTATCGTCGTCTTCTCGGCATGGACTCAGCGAAAGTCGGTGATGGTTCGCTGCTCGTCGCGGGCGAGCTCGGCACCTACAATGGCCCCTGGGAAAATCCGGACAACGTGCGCAAGCTGAACGGTCTCGTGCGCTACAGCCGGGGCACCGCGACCGATGGCCTGACCATCACCGGCATGGCTTACGCGAACAAATGGAATTCGACCGACCAGGTGCCGCAGCGCGCGATCACCGGCGGTTTTATCGACCGCTTTGGCTCGGAAGATCCGAGCGACGGCGGCAACACCAACCGCTTTGCGCTCTCGGGCCGCATCGCGCAGAGCGACGATGTGGGGTCGTGGAAGGCCAACGCCTATGTCGTGAAGAGCCAGCTCGACCTCTTCAACAACTTCACCTATTTCCTCAGCGATCCCGTGCTCGGCGACCAGTTCCACCAGCACGACGACCGCCTGATGGCGGGCGCCAACATCTCGCGCACGCTGAACGGGTCGTTCGCCGGACTGCCGATGCAGACCACGATTGGCCTGCAATCGCGCTATGATTCGATCGATCTGGCGCTGAGCAACACGTTCCAGCGCGGCTTCCTCTCCAACATTCGGAGCGACAAGGTCGGCGAGGGCAGCGTCGGCGTCTATGCCGAGAACACCGTGCGCTGGACCGATTGGCTGAGGACCACTGTCGGCCTGCGCGGCGACTATTATGCGGCCGACGTCACCTCGCTGTTCAATGCCAACAATTCCGGCCGCTCTGACGCCGCGCTCGGCAGCCCGAAATTCCGCATGGTGCTCGGCCCGTTCAACCAGACCGAATTCTTCCTCGGTGCCGGCACCGGCATGCACTCGAACGACGCGCGCGGCGCGACCACGACGGAAGATCCGAGCGACCCCGCCACGCGACTGACGCCGTCGCCGCTGCTGGTACGTACAAAGGGCGCGGAGGTTGGCGTCCGCAGCAAGATCGTTCCCGGCCTCGACACCTCGCTTAGCCTCTTCATCCTCGACCAGGATTCCGAGATCCTGTTCTCCGGCGATGCCGGCGATACCTCGGCGACCCGTGCCAGCCGCCGCTACGGTTTCGAGTGGACCAATCATTACCGCCCGCGCTCATGGATCGACATCGATGCCGATCTCGCCATGACGCATGCGCGCTTCCGCGGCACTGACGGCGAGCAGGCGGAGGTCTGCGCCTCGCTCGCGGGCTATCCCGAGGCGCAAATCGGCAACGCGCCCGGCAACTACATTCCGAACGCGCCGGCGATGGTGGCATCGGCCGGCATCACGCTCGGCGAGAAGACCGGCTGGTTTGGGGCTTTGCGCTGGCGCTATCTGGCGTCGAGCCCGCTGACGGAAGACAATGCGTTCCGCTCGTCCGCGACCAGCATCTTCAACAGCCGCCTCGGCTATCGCATCGACAATGGCTGGCGCATCCAGCTCGACGTGCTCAATCTCTTCAACACGCAGGCGAACCAGATCACTTATGCCTATGGCTCGCTGCTCAAGACCGACACGCTGTACAATCTCTGCACCGGCGGCGTCGCGCCGACGGCGGTCTGCCAGAACGGCGTGATGGATTACGTGCTGCACCCGGTCGAGCCGCTGACCTTTCGCCTGACTGTCGCCGGGACGTTCTAGAGCATTTTCCGACCGGAAAGAATCGGGTGGGGATTCCCAAAACGGCGCGAGTCAGATTCAAGCTGCATGCTGGCGAGGGAGGCCAGCATGTATGGCCAGGGCGCTTTCGGTTGATCTTCGCCAAAGGGTGGTAGCCGCGATTGACGGTGGCATGTCCTGTCGACAGGCTGCTGAGCGCTTTGGTGTCAGCGCGGCCAGTGCGATCCGCTGGCGCGGTCGCCTCAAGAAAGTTGGCGACATCGTTCCTAAACGCCAGGGCGGTGACCGCAAATCGCAGCGCATCGAAGCGCATTCGCAATTGATTCTGGAGGCGGTGACAGCGAGGCCGGATATCACGCTTGCCGAGTTGCGAGAACTGTTGAAACGTCATGGAATATCGACTGGCATCGCGTCGCTCTGGCGTTTTTTCCAGCGCAGAAAGATCACACTTAAAAAAAGACAGCGCACGCCGCCGAGCAACGGCGCGGCGATATAAATGCCGCACGTGAGGAGTGGTTCGAAGGGCAAATCGACCTTGACCCTGAGCGTCTCGTCTTCATCGACGAAACCAGCGCCAACACCAAAATGGCGCGGCGTTACGGGCGCTCGCCACGCGGCGAGCGATGTCGTGCAGCTATCCCACACGGACATTGGAAGACGACGACGTTCACCGCTGGATTGCGCTCCGACGGTCTGATCGCGCCGCTTGTTCTGGACGGTCCAATGGATGGCGACGCTTTCCTGGCCTACGTCGAGCAATTGCTCGCCCCATCGCTGCGGCCGGGCGATACCGTTATCATGGACAACTTGCCCGCTCACAAGGTCCATGGCGTTCGAGAGGCCATCCAGGCGGTCGGAGCTAGCCTGCTCTATCTTCCGCCCTACAGTCCAGACTTCAACCCGATTGAAATGGCCTTCTCCAAACTGAAAGCGCTGTTGCGGGCCGCCGCAGCCCGCACCATGCCCGATCTCTGGCAAGCAATCGCCAACGCTCTCAAACGCTTCTCACCCGAGGAATGTCAAAATTATCTCGTCGCGGCTGGTTGCGACGCAACGTGATCGGAAAACGCTCTAGACGATCTCAAGCCGAGGCCGCGCTCTGCACTGGCTCCGCCGGCAGGTCGTCGCCGTTGGGATCGCCCGGCGCGGTGGCCCAGGCCAGCTCCACCAGCGTCACGATCCGGCGGCCGCCGCCGTCGAGCTGGCAGACGATCAGGCCCTGCTCCTCCATGTAGCCGAGCAGGCGCTGGGCGCGGCGCAGCGAATGCGAGCCGTAGGCGCGCGCGATCGCGGCGTCGCCGGGGCAGGGCCAGCCTTCCTTCGCCGCGCGTGCGATCATCATGAACACGCCCTGCATGTCGTCGGGCAGGATCGAGGCGCGCAGCGACACGTCCTGCCAGACGTCGTCCTCGGCATGCTCGGCGCCGAGCCCGGCGCGTGCGCGTGTCAACATGCGGCGGAATTCGTTCAGATCGGGCACCGCGGAGCCGAGGCCCTCGATGCGGCAGCGAACCACGAACTCCTGATAGAGCACGCCGACGGCGCGGAAGCCGGCATCGGGCTCGGCGAGCACGGCGCGAAGCGTACGATCGACGCGCTCGCGCCGCTCGGCGAGCTCCTCGGCGCTGATCGGCACCTCGGCCACCTCAGGCCGGATCTCCGGCGCGGCCGCCTTCGCGGCGCGGAGCTGCTCGAGCAGATCGGGCGCGGGCCGGCGCTGCGGGCGGCTGGCATCGGGCGGCGGTGCGGCCAGGATCACGGCGCGCATATCCTCGAGCGCGGCTTCCGGCATCGGCATCAGCCGCGGCGTGGAATTGCGCGCGTGGGTGTCGGTCGGGCCGATATGCAAACGCAGGGGGCGTCGCGACAACGCCGGGCCGAGCGCCATGAACTGTCCGCGCTCGAGATCGCGAAAGGATTCGGCCTGCCGCCGCTCCATGCCGAGCAGGTCGGCGGCGCGCGCCATGTCGATGTCGAGGAAGGTCCGGCCCATCAGGAAATTGGAGGCTTCCGCCGCGACGTTCTTGGCGAGTTTTGCCAGGCGCTGGGTCGCGATGATGCCGGCGAGGCCGCGTTTGCGGCCGCGGCACATCAGATTGGTCATCGCGCCGAGAGAGAGCTTGCGCGCCTCGTCCGAGACCTCGCCTGCGACTGCCGGCGCGAACAGCTGCGCCTCGTCGACCACCACCAGCATCGGGTACCAATGATCGCGATCGACGTCGAACAGGCCGCCGAGGAACGCCGCGGCACGCCGCATCTGGTTCTCGGCGTCCAGCCCTTCAAGATTGAGCACGGTGGAGACGCGATGCAACCGCGCGCGCTCGCCCGCGACCTGAAGGCCGCGCTCGGTGTGATCCTCGGCCTCGATCACCAGATGGCCGAATTGCTCGGCCAGCGTGACGAAGTCGCCTTCGGGGTCGATGATGGCCTGCTGCACCCAGGGCGCGCTCTGTTCGAGCAGCCGCCGCAACAGATGCGACTTGCCGGAGCCCGAATTGCCCTGCACCAGGAGCCGGGTCGCCAGCAGTTCCTCGAGGTCCATGGCGGCCGCGGCGCCTGCCGTGGTCTGCCCCATCTCGATCGCAACTGTCATGTCCCCGACTCAAGTCCCCATCATTCGCGGACAGGGGCTTATCAACCCGGCCGGGGCGCGTCGAGCGGCACCGTGCGAATCATGCGGTGTTGCCCACGGCGGAGTTCAGGCGTGATTCGATTGCCGTAAAAGTGCGGGCCGATAGGGCGCCTGCGGATCGTCGTCCTCGTTCTCGGGGATCGCACAGGAGCCGAATTCCTGCCGGATACGCTCGATCTCGGCGATGCGCTCGTGCAGCCGCTGCAGATGCTCGGGCGATGTCGCGCGCCAGAACCGGAAGGTGTCGGTGGTGAGCGGCAGGAACGCCGTTCCGAACAGCGTCGGCTCGGGAACGATGGTGCGTCCGAGCAGCAGGAACCGGTTCTCGCCGGAGACCACGAGGGTCGCGTAGCCGCGGTTACCGATCCGCCTGATCCCGTTCAGCGACCATTCGACGAGCTTGCTGAAATAAGGCTCCTCGCGCCAGCGATCGGGGCAGTGGTCGTCGACCGTCACGTTGACCGCGTCCTGGCTGAAATGCACGATGATGCCGGACGTCGCCGGAAACCACGCATCATCGAGATGACCTTGCAGCCAGGCGCAGACGAACGACCGGCACATCTGCGGGCGGCGGTCGTAGATGGTGCACCCGGTTCCCGTCTGCCAGTGTCTGCACAGCTGGTTCACCGGCTTGTCGACGGCGGCCACTTCAAGGATATCGCAGCAGGCGTTGCACGATCCGCACTGCCGGGTCAGCGGCGCCGTTTTCGGCAGGCCGGTCGCGCGAAAACCCTGGCCGTCGCGGACCAGGAGCTTTTGCTTCTCCAGCGTGCTCAGCGCGCGCTCGACCTTGAGGCGGGACAATCCGGTCGCGTCAACGATCCCCTTCATCGTCGTCGCGCCGGCCTCCACCGCGCGAGCGACCTGCAACGCCGTCTGATCCATCGTCTTCTACTTGTTCTTCAGCCCTTCGATCCGGCCATCGCGCTGCCCCGGAACCTGCGGAAATCGGCGCCCGCGTGACGGCTAGCAGTCGCATGTATGCGGGATTTACGCAAACGGACTGCTGAGCAGGATCGCCCGTATTGGGCCAAATTGTAAGCCCATGCTGAGGGGCGATCCGATCTGCATCGACAATTCGATCAGTGCAGGCCGGCGCGACCTATGACGGCAGCGCCGGCACGCTGCTACTGCGCGCCAGATCCGCCCTGCACGATCTTCTCGTTCAGCTTCAGGTCCACGGTCTCGACCGTGCGGTCGATCTCGGCATTGGGGGTGCCGAGCTGATGCGAGATCAGCTTCACCAGCAGGTCGACGCGCTCGATGAAGGGCGCGCCGCTCGCGACCGCGCGCGCCGCCGATGACGGCTTGAGCAGGCTCTCGGCGGCCTTGGCGTATTTCGCGAACGGTACCTGGTCCTGCGGATCGGCGCCGAGACGGCGGGCGATCGCGTCGACATGGTCGTAGATCGTCTGCGAGCGCGCGAGATCGCCGTGCACGGCGTCGCGGATCGACTGCGGCTCGTGCGGCGTGATGCAGCGATAGTTGCCGGTCAGCAGCATCGACCATTTCGCCAGCGGCACGAACAGCGAGTCGAACACTTTCAGCTTCACCGGCACGTCGTGACCGTCGAGCGTCACCGCGTCGATGTCGGCTTCGAGCTCGCGCAGCACCTTGTTGTGCTTCTCGTCGGCGAAGGCCGATGCCTTGAAATTCGTGGGCAGGCCGACATGAAGCACGTTGGCGGCTTCTTCCGGCGGACGGAAGGCCTGCGGGTCGGGCGAGCACAGCGTCACCAGGCCGGGCTCGAAGCGCTCCCACACCTGCGCATTGGTGTAGGCCTCCTCGAGATCCATGTCGGCGAGCGACGGGATCCGCTTCAGGTAGGGCAGCGGCGGCATGTTCATGATCGACAGGCACGGCAGCTTCGCCGCGGCGATCTTGACCATGAGAACGCGGACCGTGTGGTTGGTGTATTGCGGCTCCTGCATCGCCAGGCCGACAATGTCGTAGCGCGAGAGGTCGACATTGCCCGGCGTCACTGCGTCGAGCTTGCCGGGCAGGTCGCGCGAGAAGATCGCCCGGTGCACCGCCTCGTCGCGCAGCTTGATGCGCACCTCGGTACCGTCACGGTTGATCAGCTCAGCGGTCTTGGCGCGGCAGACCAGGGACACGTTATGGCCCGCCATCAGCAGCTTCGTGCCCAGCAGGGAACCGTAGGAAGCCCCGAGAATCAGGATGTTACGCGCCATATTCCGTCCCTTTGAAAATGTGTGTGATTTTTGAGCCCCGGCCGTCATCCGCGGGCGAGTTGCCGGCATGTAAAGCGAAGTCCGCGGGGATGGCAACTGGGATAATGCATACAAGGCGGACGGCGGACTGCCGGGCGGGCGCGGGTGATCGGTCGCCCGGATGGAGCGCAGCCCGATCCGGGACCGCTCGTCCGGCGCCCACGCCTTTCCCGGATTGCGCGGAGCCTGTCATCGGGCGGCGCTTCGCGTCGACCCGTTGGCTCCATCCGGGCGACGGGGCTCTCGTTGCCCGACGGGCAAAACACCCGAGAGGGCGTCAAGCCGCGCGGGCGAAAATATTCCACTTTACCGAAATTCGGAATTGGCGTATGTGTCGCCCATCTCGGCTCACCAAGAGGGGCGATCTTGTGTCGTCACTGTCGCGAGCCGGGTTGCGGTGGACGCGGCAGCGTTGGGCGCGAGAAGTGCGGGTAGGGCGGATTGCTCTCCGTGAGCCCAAGACTTCGTGCCGGATGAGCGGCGCTGTCAGGTTCGTCTCGTCTGTAAGTTTCCGGCTCCGTCGACAGGGCTGGAAAAACTGCGGCGAAATGGCGGGCCGTGCGTACGGCAAAACCGTGTGGTCCTGGCCGTCGTTGCTACGGTCAAGTGCTTTGCGAATGCGGCAGTCGCGTCAACCGGCGCGGTGTCGGTGACTTTCGCAAGCGTGAGGGAGACCAGAAGGAACTCGGCTCCCGGGAGAGCACGGCATAAGCCGTCCAACCATCGCGCAGGGAAGGCCGAGTGATTGGCACCACCTGTATGCTGCTGTGCGGTTTCCTTGCGCACCATCTTCGCGCAGCGGACCGCGGGTGCGAGGTCAGCACCCGGCCTTCCCTGCGCCCTCTTGGCTTCGAGGGTGGAGAGATCAAGCAAAGCTCGGGCGAACATGCCGCGAGGACGCGAAGGTGTGTCTGCGACCAGGCACTCGCTGTCGTCGCCCGGCTTGACCGGGCGATCCAGCATTCCAGAGACGGCTGTGATTGAGCCGAGAGGCCGCGGCGTACTGGATTCCCCGCTTGCCGCCTACGCTAAAGCTTCGGCGGCCCTGGACCTCAGCCCCGGCGAAGCCTTGGCGTAGCCGGGTCGCGGGGAATGACAGGGGGACTTGGAGGACGACGCCGATGTCTCATACTTCGTCATTGCTTTGCTGCGCTCGTAACGACGTGGAGGCAGCGTGCGCCACTATGCCCCCGTGCTTGGTCAGCGCATCCGGGAGACCGGAGGAAACGAGCGTGTTTCAAAGAACGATCCCGCTGAGAAACTTTACGCAAGCGCCGGCGATCGCATCCGCCCGAAACTTGCGCGTTCCATCACGTCGCGAACTCCCGCCTCATCCCTGGCTCGCCATGCGCGCGCGGTCGAGATGCCCCTCGATCTTCGGACGGTCGCGGGTGCGCTCGAAGCTGGTGCAGAGGAGCTCGGTCTCCTCGAGGGAAACCGGGGCGCGGTACAGCCGGCACATGAATTCGGCACTCGCGCGTCCCTTGCCCGTGCCGGGACTGCGTTCGGCGAGAAACATGCAGTCGCGGCAGATGCTGGCATCGAGCCGCTGATGGGCCGCGTCGAGGTGATTGAGGATCTCGCGCAGCGAGTCGCGCAGCCTGATGCATTCGTCGGTGCCGAGAGACGTGACCGCGTTCACCACGTCATTGATCGGGTCGTGCTGGCTCAGGCATTTCTCGCCTTGCGCGGTGACGTGCAGAACGACGGACCGCTTGTCCTCGTGCGACGGCTTTCGCACCAGGAAGGACTTGGCTTCCAGCGTCTTCACGATCTGCGATGCCGTGGCGCGGGTCGCGCCGATGAAGCCGGCCAGCGCGGACGGTGTGCGCGAGAATCTGTTGGCGCGGTGGAGAAAGCGCAACGCCATCCATTCCCGGTCGCGCAACCCGTGCTGATTGCCTTCGAAATACCAGGCTCTGGCCGCCTGAACCAGCAGCTCGACGGCCTCGCGTGCCAACGGCATAAATTCCTACCTTGCCCCGGATATCACGTCTGCGGCGCCCCGGAGCCGCCTTCCGTCGTTGCGTACCAGTCCTTCGCGAGAAGCCGTACCAACCACAATCGACACATACGCAGGCGCAGGGCCCGCCTCTCGCGCGAAAGCACGGACCGTTCTGCCGCCGATCTCGACAGATGGACCCTGCGAGATACGGCGCGAGAAGCTGTGTCGATGATGGTGTGCCAATCGTGGCGTCGTCGAACGAAAGCCCGAGTTGCCGTCACAGCCGGACGATGGATCGGTATTGTTCAACCGTAGCCCCTGAAGTTCAAGTCACACGCAGACGTTTCTTGTATTCCATCGAAACGATGAATGAGCTTCTCAACAAAATCAAGTAGAGACGCTCCTGAAGACTGGCTGTCGCTCGAAGCGATTGTAACGTTCAAGACAATCTCGTTCGTCAGGACACATCATGGTGATCGCAATACGCAGTGTAACAAGCTACTTGCACGCAAATGTGCGACGGTTTGATTGCACGCCTGCTGCTGTTCGCCGTTGATGCAAATTGATGGAAGCTTGTGCATGACGGTGACGCGCAGCGGCGCGTCATCCACAACTTGTGCGATCCGTCACAGAATCGGCAATGGAACTCGTAGGGATTGCACGCAGCGGTTGTTGTGATAATGACAGCGAGACGGGTTCGCCGGATCGCTTTCGCCTCGGCGGCGCGATCTCCACCGAACGGCCGATGCTAGCGCGCGACGGAAAGCGGCAGTCGGCGACGGGTGCGCATGCGCCGGAGGCGCAGCGGTATGCGTGATCGACTGTCGCGATAATGAGCAGGTCGACGACGACGGGCGCGCCGGCCGCGCCCGTCTAGTCGCCCTTGAGCATGTCTCGCAGCTCGCGGAATGGATCGGCGCTCGGCCCTGCCGAGGCGTCCTGCCGCATGGCGCTGTAGATCTTCGGGACCATGTCGACGGCCTGGTCGAGACCCGAATCACGCCCCGTCTGATATCCGCCCATCAGGCGAAGATCGCGCGTGTCCTCGTATTTGGCGATCATGGTGCGCAGCTTGCTCACCAATTCGCGCTCCTCGGGGTCCCAGACGTTGTGGGCGAGGCGGGAGACCGAGGCCAGAACGTCGACGGCGGGATAGCGCGCCTGGTCGGCAATGTGCCTCGAGAGCACGATGTGGCCGTCGAGGGTGCTGCGGATGGTGTCGGCGATCGGCTCGTTGTGATCGTCGCCGTCGACCAGCACGGAGAAAATGCCGGTAATCGTCCCGGATCCCTCCTCGCCGGGGCCGGCGCGCTCCAGCAGGCGGGGCAGGTCGGTGAAGACCGTCGGTGCGTAACCGCGTGCGACCGCAGGCTCGCCGGCGGCGAGGGCGACCTCGCGGGCGGCATGGGCAAAACGGGTGATCGAATCGACCACCAGCAGGACCGATTCGCCCCGGTCGCGGAAATATTCGGCGACCGCCATGGCGGTCTTCGGTGCCAGCCGCCGCATCATCGGGCTTTCATCTCCCGTCGATACGATGGTGATGGCGCGGCTGCGGTTGGCGCCGAGCACGTCCTCGATGAATTCGCGCACCTCGCGGCCGCGTTCGCCGACGAGCGCCAGCACGACGGTGTCAAAGCCCTGGCTGCGGGCCAGCATCGCCAGCAGCGTCGATTTGCCGACACCGGAGCCGGCAAAGATGCCGACGCGCTGGCCGGCGCAGATTGGGGCGAACAGGTCGATGACGCGCACGCCGGTGTGCAGCGGCTTGTGGACGCGCGCCCGCTTCATGGCCGCCGGCGCCTCGGCTTCCGCCGAGACGGTGCGCGATCCCGGGGTGAGGGGACCTTGTCCGTCGAGCGGCGCGCCGAGCGCGTTGATGACGCGGCCCTTCCAGCTCGGATCGGGCGCGAAGGACAGTGGCGGCATCCGGTAAGCAACCGAGCCGAGGCCGCCGGCGAACTGCCGGTCGAACGGCTTGGCGATGATGCCCTCGCTGTCGATCCGCACCACCTCGCCGATCTGGGGCTTGCCGCCGGAGTTGACGCCGATCAATTCACCAAGCCTGACGAAGCGCGACAGGCCGGAGACGCGGAAATGCGTCGGAGCGATCTCGGAGATCGCGCCGCTGACGCTGGCCAGGGGAGTGCTCTGCTGAAGCTCCAGCAGCGCCCACTCGAGTTGCCGAAGAGCGTTCAAGGAAACCGTCCACCCTCAATGCGCATGCAGCGCAGTCTATTTGCCCGGCTCGCCCAGCGTCCGGATTGCGTTCTGGAGCGAGCTCTCGGTGCCCTCGATCATCGAATTGGTGCCGTCGAAGGCGCGCGAAGCCGCGATCAGCTTCGTCAATTCCATCATCGGATTGGCGCCGGAGCCCTCGACATAGCCCTGCTTGAAGCCGTCGCGGGAGAAATCGGCGATGGCGGTCGCGGGCCGGTCCGGCGTGACGCCGGAATTGCCGTAGCGCTCGAGACTGGCATCGGCGGGAATGTTGAACAGGCCGATGGAGCCGATCTCGTTGTTGTCCTGGGTGATCGCGCCGCTGCGGGCGATCGCGATCGGTCCGCCGTTCGGGTCGAGCGTGATCTGCGCGCCGCCGGCATCGATCACGGGGAAGCCGGACACGGTCTGAAGATCGCCGTTGGGGGCGATCTGGAGGCGGCCGTCGCGCGTATAGACCGTGCCGTTCGGGCCGGCGAAGGCGATCCAGCCCTGTCCGACCACGGCGACGTCGAGGGGGTTGCCGCTCTCGGTGATGCTGCCAATCTCGCGCGAGATGATGTTGTCGCCGGGCGAGGAGAAGGCGACCGGGTTCGCGCCGGCCTTCGACAGCACGGTCTCGAACTTCACGACGTCGGTGCGGAATGCCGCCGTGTTGACGTTGGCGACGTTGTTGGCGATCGTCTGGAGGCGCTTTTCGAGGGCGACCTGCGCCGACAATCCCACATAGAGGGCCGATTGCATGACTTACTTTCCGAACCGGATGGACTGAAGCTTCGTGAGCATGTCGGTATCCAGGCCGGCCATCGACGACGCGCCGCCGATCAGGACCAGCGCGGAGTTGGTCGAGTTGCCATTGTTGATGTCGTTCTGGGCCTGGGTCGCATCCCACATCGCGGCGAAGCGCTGCACGAACTTGGTGACCTTGGCCGGGTCCTGGAAATCGGTGAGGTCGATCTTGCTCGTGATCAACTTGGCCTGGGCGTCGATGTCTGCCGCGCTGATGGTCGACGGCAGTCCGAGCGCGGTCTGGACCACCTGCGTCATCGCCTTGTCGGCGAGGATCTGGTAGGAGGTGCTGATGGTGGAGGCCTTGCGGGTGAAATAGAGCGCCAGCCGCAGACCCTCGTTCTGGTCGCCGGCCTTCTCCTCCATCGTCTGCGTGACGTATTGGGTCGCCGTACCGGTGGTGGCGGCGGCGGTCTGGGTCGCTTTGTCGCCGAGGGCGGCGAAATTGAAGGCGGCGGCGAATTGCCGGTAGCGGGTGTCGGTCAGCTTGTTGGCGAAGCTCTTGGAGTCGGAGACGCCCTCGGTCAGCACCTTGCGCATGAACGCCTTGGCATAGGTCATGTCGCTGAGACCAAAGGCCTTCATCGCGTAGGAGTAGAGGCGATAGTCCTTCAGGAAGTCGTCGATCGTCTTCACATTGCCGATATGGCTGAGAAAATAATCGGTGTCGCGGCTGACGTCCGGCTGGGCCGCGACCTGCGTCAGCGATTTGCCCATGTCCTTGGTCAGTCTGGTGTAGTTCGCGATCGTGGATAGCATGGCACGCGCCCCTCTGGCCGCCGTTGCGACTTCGTCTCAAGCTGCCGCCAATTGCTTGCGCGGGGCTGGCGACCACGAAGCCAGCCTCGCGCAAGCGTCGCCGACTAGATATTCCCGATGGGATCGGCGATGGAGTGGCGCGTTGCTCAGTTTCGTGGGGATTTTCATCACGGTAGCGGCACTGCTCGGCGGATTTGCCGCCATGGGCGGGCATCTGGCCGTGCTCATGCAGCCGTGGGAATTCGTGATCATCCTGGGCACCGCGATCGGCACCTTCATCGTCGCCAATCCGTGGAAAACGGTCGTTGATACCGGCGTGCCTGCATGCAGGCCATCACCGGCGCGGTGCCGAGTGAGCGCTATTACCTCGATCTGCTCGGAGCGCTCCATGCCCTGATGCGGGAGCTGCGGGGCAAGGGCCGCAACGAGGTCGAGGCGCATATCGACGATCCCGCGTCCTCGGAGATCTTCAAGGCGTTCCCGAGCGTGCTCGGGGACCCGCCGTTGCTGCAGTTCATCTGCGACTATGTCCGCCTCATCATCATGGGCAATGCGCGCACGCACGAGATCGAAGCGCTGATGGACGAAGAGATCCACACCATCGTGAAGGCCAAGCTGGCGCCCTACAATTCGATGGTGGTCGTGTCCGAGGCGCTGCCGGCGCTCGGCATCGTCGCCGCCGTGCTCGGCGTCATCAAGGCCATGGGCGCGCTCGACCAGTCGCCGAAGCTCCTTGGCGGCTTCATCGGCGCGGCGCTCGTCGGCACCTTCGCCGGCATCTTCCTGTCCTACGGCGTCCTCTCGCCCTTCGCGATCAAGATCAAGATGACGCGAGAGAAGCGCTGCCGGCCCTATATCATCGTCAAGCAGACGCTGCTGGCGTTCATGAACAGCGCCATGCCGCAGATCGCCGTCGAGCACGGTCGCAAGATGATCGCGAGCGGCGAACGGCCGTCGATCGACGTGGTCGAGAACGAGACGATCGCGGGTCCCAAGGCCGTCGCGACCGAGGCTGAACCGAAGGCTGCCCGCGCATGATGACGGAAGACCTCGACGTCGATCAGCGGAAGCAGCTGCCGAACTACCTGCTGGACGCCGCCGGCATATCGATCGAGCGCATGCCGATGCTCAATGTGATCTTCGATCGCATGGCGGCATCGTGCACCGACAGCCTGCAGCCGATGGCGGGAACGCCGTGCTACTTCTCCGTCAACGGCATCACCAACGACCCGCTCGGCGACATCATCAAGGACTACGAGGGCAACGCGGTTGCCGCCGTGCTCTATGCCGAGCAGTGGGACTCGCGCGTCATCATCATGCTGGATCGCGACTTCGTGTTCACGATGGTCGAGGCGATGTTCGGCTCCGACGGCGCCGAACCGCCGCTCGACGTCGAACGCACCTTCTCGAACATCGAGATCCGGCTGGTCCAGGCACTGTTTGAGCGGTTCGCCAAGGCGCTGCAGGGCGCCTTCGCCGGCACCTCCAATGTCACCTTCCGTGTCGAGCGAGTCGAGACGGCGATGGCGTCGCTCGCGATTGGGCGCGCCAGCAATATGTCGATCTGCGCGAACATGATGGTGCAGGCGCTCTATCGCGGCGGCCAGATGTTCCTGATCATTCCGCACTCCGCGCTCAATCCGCTCAGGCAGAAGCTCGCCCACGTCGTCGTCAGCGACGGCCGCGCGGCTGATCCGCGCTGGCGCGAGCAGATGGAGAGCGAGGTTCACCGTACCGAAGTGACGCTGAGCGCGGTGCTCGACGAGAAGATGATTTCCCTCGAGGACGTCGTGCAATTCAAAGTGGGGCAGGTTCTGGAGCTCGAGGCCACGCCGCGCACGCTGGCCCGGCTCGAGAGCAACAACCAGGTGCTGTTCTGGTGTCAGATCGGCCAGCTCGATGGCTATTACGCCATGCAGGTGGCGGATCCCGTCGATCAGAAGCGGGAGTTCGTCGATGATATCCTATCTCGTTGATGCCGTGCTGCTGATCGCGCTGGCCTTCACCAGCATGAGGGTGACCCGGATGCACCGCGAATTGGCGCGGCTGCGCAGTTACCAGGGCGAGTTCTCGACCATCGTCCACGAGACGGCGGGCGCCTTCGACACGGTCATCACCGCCGCGCATGATTCCACCGCAAATCTCGGCCGGCTCGCCAATGTGCTGAGCACGAAGATAGATCAGGCCCACGAGGCGATCGCGGCGCTCGACGCGCGGAGCGGGCTCCAACCGGCCTCAACCGTGAGCGGCGCCGAGGCGAACAAGCATTGAATTCGGGACTTGAAGGACACGTGCGATCGGACCGTCGCGGCGCTCCGGGAGCGGAAATACCAAGAGGCGATACCAAATGGCGCAATCTTTCGAATATGAGTCTGCATCGGCATCGGGAGAGACCGATGCGTCTCCGCTGGAGCGGCTGGCGGAGATCGCCGCGCGCACGGCGGAGGAAACCGGCAAATTCGCCAATGTCGATGCCATCCTGCGCATTCCCGTCACGATGCAGGTGGTGCTGGGATCAGCGACCATTCCGGTCGCGAACCTGATGAAGCTCGGCCGCGGCGCGGTGGTTCCGCTCGATCACCGCGTCGGCGAGCCCGTCGACGTCGTGGTCAACGGCCGCGTCGTTGCCCGCGGCGAAGTGGTTGTCGTCGAAGAGGACAATTCCCGCTTCGGCGTCTCGCTCACCGAGATCGTCGGACCGCTGGGGCAGGGTGATACCTGATCATGGCGGCACAGGTCGGCGTCGCTCCTATCAAGCAGCGAGGCGTTGCCACGCTGGGCGGAACGGAAAAGGTCGCGGCACTCCTGCTGGCCATGGGCCGGCAGGCGGCCGCGAGCGTGCTCTCGCAGTTCGAGCCGCAGGATATCCGCATCGTCACCAAGGCCGCGGCCGAGCTGCGGCCGATCACCGCGCAGGAGCTCGAGTCGATCGTCGAGGAGTTCGCCCAGCAATTCTCGATGGGCGCCAACATTCTCGGCACCATCGGCGGTCTTGAAGCCGTGCTCGGCGACGTGCTGCCGGCCGACCAGGTCTCGGCAATCATGTCGGACCTGCTCGGCAATTCGAGCCGGTCGGTGTGGGACCGCGTCTCGTCGGTGTCGGAAAACTCGCTGGCGACATACCTCTCCAAGGAGCATCCGCAAACCGCGGCGCTGATCCTGTCCAAGGTCAAGCCGTCCTGCGCCGCCAAGGTAATGAGCCAGCTGCCGTCGAGCCTGCGCAACGAGCTGATGCGGCGCGTCCTCAGCCTCAAGCCGATCGTCGACGACGCCATGAAAGTCCTCGAGAAGACCTTGCACGAGGACCTGACACTCAATTTCGCCCGCAACCTCGGCGCCGACACCTACGCACGCGTCGCGGACATCATCAACAAGATGGAGCGCGGCCATATCGAGGACATGCTGAAGAGCTTGTCGGAGAAGCGCCCGAAGTCGGCCGAAGTTCTGAAGGAACTGCTGTTCACCTTCGACGACGTGGTCAATTTAACCCCGAAGGCGCGCACCATGATCTTCGACCAGGTGCCGACCGATCGCATCGTTATCGCGCTGAAGGGTACGGATAAGCATTTCCGCGAACTTATCCTGTCCTCGGTTGCCTCGCGCGTCCGCCGCGTCGTCGAGCACGAACTCGCCATCGGCGAGCCGTCGAACCAGCGCGACGTGCTGGAGGCGCGCCGCGTCATCACCGACCTTGCACTCGACCTGGCGGAAAAGGGCGAAATCGAGCTCAACCCCGAGCAGGAGGATGAGCTGGTCTTCCGCTGACCGCTGAACGGGCATGGCAGAAACATCCGATCAGGAGAGCAAGACAGAAGAGCCGACCGAGAAGAAAGTCCGCGATTCGCTCGAACAGGGCAAAATCCCGGTCTCTCGGGAGGCTTCTATCTTTGCCTCGATGGCCGCGCTGATGGTGATCCAGGCGTTCCTGATCGGCCAGGGCGTACAGCAATTGACGCCGACGCTGAAGAGCCTGCTCGACGATCCCGAAGGCTTCCCTCTCAGCAACGGCGCGGACGCGCGCAACCTGCTCACGGTGGTGGGCCTCGAGGCGTTGCGATTCCTGGTGCCGCTGGTCGTCACCCTGGCGGTGTTCGGCCTCGCCGCATCGTTGCTGCAGAATGCGCCGCGCCTGGTGCTGGAGCGCATCAAGCCGCAGCTGTCGCGAATCTCCCCGATCAGCGGCTGGAGCCGGCTGTTCGGAACGCAGGGCCTCGTCGAATTCGCCAAGTCGCTGTTCAAGCTCGTCTCGGTGACGGTCGTCGTCGTGTTCGTGCTGCGCTCGTCCGAAGCCAGGGCGTTCGAGGCGATGTACACGGATCCGGTCGCGCTGCCGGAGATGATTCTCAACATCGCGATGCGGATCGTGTCGGCGATCTGCATCGCCACCATCGTCCTGGTCGCGATCGATCTTGCCTGGGCGCGCTTCCACTGGCGGCGCGAGCTGCGCATGACCAAGCAGGAGATCAAGGACGAGCACAAGCAGGCGGAGGGCGATCCACTGATCAAGGCGCGCCTGCGCTCGCTGGCGCGCGACCGCTCGCGCCAACGCATGATCGCGTCCGCCTCGCGTGCGACGCTGGTGATCGCCAACCCGACGCACTTCGCGATCGCGCTGCGCTACAAGCGCGAGGAAAACGCAGCGCCCATGGTGGTCGCCAAGGGCATGGACGTGATCGCGCTCAAGATCCGCGAAGTCGCGGAGCAGAACCGGATCCCGGTGATCGAGAACAAGGCGCTGGCGCGCGCGCTCTATGAGGCGGTTCAGGTCGACCAGGTGATTCCGGCGGAATTCTTCCGGCCGGTCGCCGAGATCATCTACTTCCTGCAGTCCAAGCAGGCGCCGCGGACCGAGAAGGTCCAGTAGATTTCCGAGCATAGCGTCGGCTGCATCAGCCTGACGAAAGCTTGCGGCCCTAAACTTAATCTTAAGAAATCAGCATGGGGCCGTCGTGGGACCGCTTTATCTCTTCGAACTCGCATCGTCGCAGGCGCGGTACCTCGAGCTCCGCCAGTCGACCATCGCGACCAACGTCGCCAACGCCAATACGCCGGGCTTCAAGGCGCGCGACGTCGAGCCCTTCAACAAGGTGCTCGACGCCACGCCGGTCAGGCTCGCGACGACGTCGCCCTCGCACATGCAATTGTCCGCGGCCGAGACCGATACACGGAAGACCGCGAAGAAGGACAGCTGGGAAGTGGTTCACTCCGGCAACTCCGTCAGCCTCGAGCAGGAAATGATCAAGGGCAGCGACGTCAGTCGCGACTACTCGATGAACTCGGCAGTCGTGCGGTCGTTCCACCGCATGCTGCTGTCGAGCGCGAAGAGCTGAGGTGAATTGACATGCTGGACTCACTACAAGCGTCATTGACGGTCGCGAGCTCCGGGCTCGAAGCGCAGTCGACGCGCATGCGCATCGTTTCGGAAAACCTTGCCAACGCGACCTCGACGGGGCGCACGGCCGGCGCCGATCCGTATCAGCGCAAGACCATCACCTTCGATGCCGCCATGGACCGCGCCTCGGGCGCGCAGCTCGCGAAGGTCAAGGAGATCGGGGTCGACACCACGCCGTACCGCGTGGAGTACGAGCCGGGACATCCCGCCGCCGACAAGGCCGGTTACGTCAAGCTGCCGAACGTCAACATGATGATCGAGATGGCCGACATGCGGGAAGTCAACCGGTCCTATGAAGCCAATCTCCAGGTCGTGAAACAGGTGCGGTCGATGCTGGGCATGACCATCGACCTGCTGAGGAGCTGACAATGCTTGAGGCAATTTCATCCACCGCGATTTCCGCCGGGCAAGCGGCGAGCCGCGCGACCGAGACGCAGGCCATCGCGCCGGCGGCGCCGACCGCCATTCAGTCCACCGACGATGTCGGATTCGAATCGGTGATGAAGCAGGTGACGACGGACGCGATCGGGACGCTGAAGGCGGGCGAAGCGGCGTCGATCTCGGCGATGCAGGGCAAGGAATCGACCCGGAAGGTCGTGGAGGCGCTGATGTCGGCCGAGCAGGCCTTGCAGACCGCGGTCGCGGTTCGCGACAAGGTCGTGCAGGCCTACCAAGAAGTCGTCCGGATGTCGATTTGATCTGAGGGAATGAAACTGTGAAATCGCTCGCCATTGCGGCCACGGGCATGAACGCCCAGCAGACCAACATCGAAGTCATCGCGAACAACATCGCCAACATCAACTCGACGTCGTACAAGCGTGCGCGCGCGGAATTCACCGATCTGTTCTACCAGATGGACCGCATGCAGGGCGTCGCGAACGTCAATGGCTCCTCGCCGATCCCGGAAGGCTCCAATCTCGGCCTCGGCGTCAAGTCGACTGCCATCCGCAAGCTGCACATCCAGGGCGCGCTCACGCAGACCGGCAATCCCTACGACCTCGCGATCAACGGCCGCGGCTGGTTTCAGGTGCTCGGCCCGAACAACGAGGTGCAATACACGCGCGCCGGCTCGTTCAGCCCCAACGCCAACGGCCAGCTCGTCACCACCGACGGCTATCTGCTGGATCCCGCAATCACGATACCGCAGGGAACGGTTCAGGTCGTCGTCAACCAGACCGGACAGGTGTTTGCCAAGCTGGATACGGAAGTGAACCCGCGGCAGATCGGCCAGCTCAACCTCGCCAATTTCGCCAACGAAGCGGGTCTCGAGCCGCTCGGCAGCAACCTCTATCGCGAGACCACGGCGTCCGGCACGCCGGTCGTCGGGCTGCCGGGCGATTCCGGATACGGCAAGATCAACCAGCAATATCTCGAAGCCTCGAACGTCGACCCGGTCAAGGAAATCACCGAGTTGATCTCGGCGCAGCGCGCCTACGAAATGAACGCCAAGGTCATCCAGGCCTCGGATGAAATGGCCCAGACGGTCTCGAAGGGCATGCGCTAGTTCCGGTGTTCTCGATGTCGAACAGGGTGGACTTGATGGTGCGCGGGTTGGCCGCCGTGCTGCTGGTTCTCGTCTCGGCGCGCCTCGCCGCGGCCGAGGAGAAGCGGCTTCCCGTGCCGGCCGTGTCGATCCGCGCCGGCGAGCTGATCCGGGACGACATGATCACGGAACGCGCCTTCGCGCCGAATGTGCTCGGCGTTGCCATGTTCATCGAAGGACGCCAGATCCTGGTCGGACGCATGGCACGGCGCGCGCTGCTGCCGGGCCAGCCGATTCCGACCAATTCGGTGGAGGATCCCTGGACGATTGCCCGCGGCGCCATGGTCAAGGTCGTGGTGGAAGACAGCGGCCTGTCGATCGTCACTTACGGCGCGGCGATGCAATCGGGCGCGACCGGCGCGCTCATTCCGGTGCGAAATACCGACACCGGCGTGATCATCAGGGGCGTCGTCCAGCCGGACGGCACCGTCAAGGTCGTGGATGGATCATGACCAGATTCCTGCTTGCGCTCGTCCTGCTCGTTTCCGCCGCCAGCGCCCAGGCGGCCGTCCGCATCAAGGACATCGCGGACATCAAGGGATTGCGCGAAAACCAGATCGTCGGTTACGGCCTCGTCATCGGCCTGAACGGCACCGGCGACACGCTCCGCAACGCTCCGTTCACGGAGCAGTCCCTGCAATCGATGCTCGAGAACATGGGCATCAACGTCAGGAACGAGACCACGAGCACCAACAATCCCCCGCGTCCGACGACGCTGCGCACACGCAACGTCGCAGCCGTCATGGTGACGGCGGATTTGGCGCCCTCGATCGGGGCGGGCGAGCGCATGGACGTGACCGTATCGTCGCTCGGCGATGCGACCTCGCTGCTCGGCGGCACGCTGGTGATGACGTCGCTGCGGGCGGCGGACGGCGCGGTCTATGCGGTGGCGCAAGGCGCGGTCACGGTCGCCGGTTATAGTGTGGGAGGGCAGGCACAGAACGTCAGCCAGGGCACGCCGACGGCGGGTCGCATCCCGAACGGTGCGCTGGTCGAGCGCGAGGTGCAGGGAAGCCTCCACGAGATGGAGTTCCTGGTGCTGGAGCTCAAGAACCCTGATTTCGTCACCGCGACACGCATTCTCGACGCCATCAACGGTTACGCCGGTGGCCGCTACCGCGCGCAGATCGCCTTCGAGCGCGACTACCGCACCATCGTGCTGTCGAAGCCGCGCCATATCGGCCCCGTTCGCTTCCTCGCTGAAATCGGCGAGTTGACGGTCGAGCCGGACACGCCGGCGCGAGTGGTGATCAACGAGCGGACCGGCACGGTGGTGATCGGGCGCGACGTGCGCATATCGACCGTCGCCGTGACGCATGGCAACCTGACGGTTCGTGTCACCGAGCTTCCCGTGGTGTCGCAGCCGGCGCCGTTCTCGCGAGGGCAGACGGTGGTCGTTCCCCAGACCGTGGTCGAGGCCAACGAGGCCGGATCGCAGGTGGCGATCCTAAGCGGCGTCGACCTCCAGCGCCTGGTGCGCGGGCTGAACCAGATCGGCCTGAAGCCGTCGGGCATCATCGCGATCCTTCAGGCGATCAAAACGGCCGGCGCACTCCAGGCCGACGTCATCGTGCAATGATGCACAAGCGTCGTGCAAGCTTGGTCGCTCAATGCTCAGGTCTCGACCGAGAATCGCACGCGGCCCGATGCTGAAGCTGGATCACAAAGCCAAACTCCTCCTCCTGGTCGCGGCCTGCGCGTTCGGATGCGCTTCGCCCGTTCTGGCGCTGGATGAGGCCAAGCCGTCGAAGCCGCTCAACCTGTTGTCGTTCGCGCGTGCCCGCGCGGCCGGACCGCAGAAGCCGTATCCGGCGGCCTCGTCGATACCGGGCGACAATGCGTCGTTCCGGGCGACGGCGTGGGCCGCCGAAGATTCCGGACCCGCAATCACGGGGGCCGTGCCGGCTGCCGAGAAGCCTGCGCCGGCGCCCGCAGTCGCGCCCGTGCGCCCGGCCAAGCCGGGCAGCGTCACGGCGCCGCCGAAGCCCGCACCGGCACAGGCTGCGGTACCTGCGGACAATGAGGTCGCCCTGTTCTGCAGCAATGTCGCCGACCCCGCCGTCGATGCGCGGCTGGCCTGGCAGCTCAGGGAGCTGGAGAAGGCCGAGACCCAGCTCCGGGAGCGGATCGCCGAGGTCGAGGCCAAGCGCGCCGAATACGAGAAGTGGATGGCGCTGCGTGACGACTTCCTGAAAAAGGCCGAAGCCAGCGTCGTCGAGATCTATTCGCGCATGAAGCCGGATGCCGCGGCGACCCAGATCGCCGGGATGGCGGACGAGACCGCCGCCGCCGTGCTTGCAAAACTCAGTCCGAGGAGCTCGAGCGCGATCTTCATCGAGATGGAGACGGCACGCGCGGCGCACCTTGCTGATCTGCTCGGCGGAATGCGTCGCGTGGATGACGGAAAGACCAAATAGATGAAGAATCTGATCCTCATCCTGCCGCTCCTGATGCTGACCGGGTGCATCGGCGATCCCGCGGAAGTGCTGACCGGTCCGCGACTGTCGCCGGTCGGCACCGGCCTGAGGACACAGGCCGATCCGATTCCGGTGACGCCCCGCATGCGTACGCCC
This sequence comes from Bradyrhizobium barranii subsp. apii, assembly GCF_011516635.5. Taxonomy (GTDB): domain Bacteria; phylum Pseudomonadota; class Alphaproteobacteria; order Rhizobiales; family Xanthobacteraceae; genus Bradyrhizobium; species Bradyrhizobium barranii. The sequence continues at coordinate 2,176,852 of NZ_CP096255.1, forward strand.
GTCAGCTATCGCTCGACCTGGGACGACGGCACGGATCTCTACCGCGATCCCCGTGCCCGGCGCACCGGCGACGTTGTGACCGTCATCATCTCGATGCAGGACAAGGCCAAGCTCGACAACAAGACCGATCGTTCGCGCGATTCGCAAATCAAGTTCGGGCTGGATTGGCTGATGGACGTCGCCGGATGGCAGGACAAGGGCTCGACCAGCGCCAATCTGAACACCAACACCCAGATCAAGGGGAACGGTCAGATCGATCGTACCGAAGACATCAAGCTGTCGATTGCCGCCATCGTCACCGACGTGTTGCCCAACGGCAATATGATGATCAGCGGCTCGCAGGAGTTCAAGGTCAATACCGAGATGCGCGTGCTCAACGTCGGCGGCATCGTGCGTCCGCGCGATATCTCGCGCACCAACACGATCTCCTACGAGAAGATCGCCGAGGCACGCGTGGCCTATGGCGGTCGCGGAAATCTGTCTGACGTGCAGCAGCCTGGATGGGGACATCGGATCTATGACGCCGTGGCACCATTCTGAGAATCGCGCCGACCGCGCCGCGCCGCGAGGGCAGGGGACGTGATGCGCCTGATTGCGGCCATTGTGGTGCTGACCCTGATCGCGATCGGTGCGGGCGCGGTTGCAGGCCTGCATCTGTTCGCGGCCGCGGAGCGCGTCGCCGACGCAAAGAAGACCGCCACGCCGCCGCCCCTTGCCACGAGCTACGCCGGCAGCGCACGGCTGAGAAAGCTGTCCCCGATCGTGACCAATCTCGCCGCGCCGGCCAACAACTGGGCCCGTGTCGAAGCCTCCATGGTGACCGATAGCATGAGCGACGAGGATGCCGGCATCCTGGCCGCCCATATCAGCGAGGACATCGTGACCTATCTGCGGTCGGCATCGGTTGGCCAGTTCGAGGGATCGCGCGGGCTTCAGCATCTGCGCGACGACCTGACAGAGCGCGCCAATATCCGCTCGTCGGGCAAGATCCGCGAATTGATCATTGAGACCTTGGTGATTCAGTGAGAGTGAGAGTCCTGCTGCTCGCGTTGGTTCTGGTCGTGCTGCCCGAGGTGGCGCTGGCCCAGATTCCGGACCTCAACTCGCTGCTGCCGCCGGGCAACGGCTCGACCAGCGGCCGCATCATCCAGTTGATGGCGGTGATCACGGTGATGTCGGTGGCGCCGGGGCTGCTGATCATGGTGACGAGCTTCACGCGATTTGCGGTGGCGCTGTCGTTCCTGCGCTCCGGTCTCGGCCTTCAGACCACGCCGGCCAATCTGGTGCTGATCAGCCTCGCACTGTTCATGACCTTCTACGTGATGGCGCCGACCTTCGACCGTGCCTGGGAAACCGGCGTCCAGCCGCTGATGAAGAACGAGATCTCGGAGGAGGAAGCCTATCTGAAGATCACCGATCCGTTCCGCGAGTTCATGCTGGCCCATGTCCGCGACAAGGATCTCCAGACCTTCGAGGCACTCGCCGCGGAGAGCTTTCGCAAGAAGTTCGACGACAAGCGCATCGACATGCGCGTCATCATTCCGGCCTTCATGATCTCCGAGCTCAGGCGCTCGTTCGAGATCGGATTCCTCATCATCCTGCCGTTCCTCGTCATCGACATGATCGTGGCGACGCTGACCATGTCGATGGGCATGATGATGATGCCGCCGACGATCATCGCGCTGCCGTTCAAGATGCTGTTCTTCGTGTTGATCGACGGCTGGAACCTGCTGGCCTCCGGACTGGTGCGGTCGTTCTCGTAGCGACCGCGATCGCCGGCCGGTTATGGTTAGCGAAAAGTGCCGGTCTATGGTTAGCAGAGGGTAATGTTAACTATATGATATTACAGCGAAATTCAAGCCGATCTTAATCTCGGCGCAAGATTCGACGTGCTAGCAATGCGGCACGGCGGGTTGGACCCCACCCACATCAGTCCAAAGGCATGATGCCGTCCCTCCGTACCGGTGAAAGCCCGGTATGTCCCCTCGTGAAAATGTAACGCGTACATCAAAGGGACATTCGCAATGTCAAGCCTGCTTACGAACTCGACCGCCATGACCGCGCTCCAGACCCTGCGGTCTGTCAGCTCGCAACTCTCCACCACGCAGAACCGGATCTCGACCGGCCAGCGCGTGGCCACCGCCTCCGACAACGCCGCCTACTGGTCGATCGCGACGTCGATGCGCGCCGACAACGCCGCGCTCTCCGCCGTCTCCGACTCGCTCGGTCTGTCGGCTGCGACGGTCGACACCGAATATACCGCTCTGACCACGGTTATCGGCAACAAGGACTCCGGCCTGACCAAGCTGCAGGCGCTGCTGGTCGAAGCCAAGACCGCTGGTATCGACCGCACCAAGATCCAGGCGGACGTCACCCAGATCCAGCAGCAGATGAAGGCGACAGCCAATGCGGCGACCTTCAACGGCGTGAACTGGCTGAGCACGACCGCCACTACCCCGGCGACCGTGAACCTGGTGTCGTCGTTCTCCCGCGTCGGCAGCACGCCGACCACGGGCTCGATCACCCTGACCACCGCCAACTACTCGCTCTACACCGCGACCCAGGGCGGCTTCCTGGACAAGGTGAGCGGCGCGGCGTCGATCGACACGCTCAGCATCGCGGCGCTGACCGACTCCGCGGCTGACCAGACCACGCTCGATGGCTACATCGCGCAGGTCACGGCCGGGATCAACTCGGTGGCCTCGGCCGCCGCCGACCTCGGCGCCGTCAAGACCCGTATCTCGACCAACACGGACTTCGTGAAGTCGCTGATGGACTCGGTTGATCGCGGTATCGGCCAGCTCGTCGACGCCGACATGAACCAGGAGTCCACCCGCCTGGCGGCCCTCCAGGTCCAGCAGCAGCTCGGCGTGCAGGCGCTCTCGATCGCCAACAACAGCAGCCAGAGCATCCTGTCGCTGTTCCGCTGAGCCTTAGACCATCTGGGGAGGGCCGCGCTTCTCGCGAAGCGCGGCCCTTTCGTTTGGTGTGTTGCCGCGCGCACGCCGCAAATTCGGCTGCCCTGTTGCAGTCCGGGCACAGAGCCACAAGCCTCGCACAAGCTTCGCGCGCTATCGTCGCCGCTACGACAGGTTGGGCCTGCTTTTTCGCCGCCCAAAGGCATGACGCCGCCCTGTCGTACCGGTGCAAGCCCGGTATGTCCCCAAAAACAGTTCAATCTTCAAAGGGACATCAAAAATGGGTTCAAGTCTGCTCACCAACTCGTCTGCAATGACTGCGCTGCAGACCCTCCGCAATGTCAGCTCGCAGCTCGCAGCTCGCGACCACGCAGAACCGGATCTCGACCGGCCAGCGCGTGGCCACTGCTTCCGACAACGCCGCCTACTGGTCGATCGCGACGTCGATGCGCGCCGACAACGCCGCGCTCTCCGCCGTCTCCGACTCGCTCGGTCTGTCGGCTGCGACCGTCGACACCGAATACACCGCTCTGACCGCGGTTGTCGGCGACAAGACCGGCGGTCTGACCAAGCTGCAGGCGCTGCTGGTCGAAGCCAAGACCGCCGGTATCGACCGCACCAAGATCCAGGCCGACATCACCCAGATCCAGCAGCAGATGAAGGGTACCGCCGCGGCGGCGACCTTCAACGGCGTGAACTGGCTGAGCACGACCGCGACCACGCCGGCGACCTTCAACCTGGTGTCGTCGTTCTCGCGCGTCGGCGGCACGCCGACGATCGGATCCATCAGCCTGACGATTGCCAACTACTCGCTCTATACCGCGACCCAGGGCGGCATCCTGGACAAGGTGAGCGGCGCTGCATCGATCGACACGATCAGCATCGCGGCGCTGACCGACTCGACGGCTGACATGACCACGCTCGATGGCTACATCGCGCAGGTCACGGCCGGGATCAACTCGGTGGCCTCGGCCGCCGCCGACCTCGGCGCCGTCAAGAACCGCATCTCGACCAACACGGAATTCGTCAAGACCCTGATGGACTCGGTGGACCGCGGTGTTGGTCAGCTCGTCGACGCCGACATGAATGCGGAATCGACCCGCCTTCAGGCCCTGCAGACCCAGCAGCAGCTCGGCGTTCAGGCGCTCTCGATCGCCAACCAGAACAGCCAGAGCATCCTGTCGCTGTTGCGCGGCTAAGCCTCAAAACCATCCGGGAAGGCCGCGCTTCTCGCGAAGCGCGGCCTTTTCATTTGGCGTACGCTCGTCACGCGTCGTGACCTCCTGGCTCACCGTGTTGCGGTCCAGCCACGTCGCCACAAGCCTCGCACAAACTTCGCGCGCTATCGTCGCCGCTACGACAGGTTGGGCCCGCTCTTCGGCCGCCCAAAGGCATGATGCCGCCCCGCCGTACCGGTGCAAGCCCGGTATGTCCCCAAAATCAATTCAATCCGTTTCAAAGGGACGTCAAGAATGGCCTCGAGCCTGCTTACCAACTCCGCTGCAATGACCGCGCTCCAGACCCTCCGGAGCGTCAGCTCGCAGCTCGCGACCACGCAGAACCGGATCTCGACCGGCCAGCGCGTGGCCACCGCTTCCGACAACGCCGCCTACTGGTCGATCGCGACGTCGATGCGCGCCGACAACGCCGCGCTCTCCGCCGTGTCCGACTCGCTCGGTCTGTCGGTTGCGACCGTCGACACCGAATACACCGCTCTGACCGCGGTTGTCGGCGACAAGACCGGTGGCCTGACCAAGCTGCAGGCGCTGCTGGTCGAAGCCAAGACCGCTGGTATCGACCGCACCAAGATCCAGGCCGACATCACCCAGATCCAGCAGCAGATGAAGGGTACCGCCGATGCGGCAACCTTCAACGGCGTGAACTGGCTGAGCACGACCGCCGCCACTCCGGCGACCTTCAACCTGGTGTCGTCGTTCTCGCGCGTCGGCGGCACGCCGACGATCGGGTCCATCACCCTGACGATCGCCAACTACTCGCTCTATACCGCGACCCAGACCGGTATCCTGGACAAGGTGAGCGGCCCGGCGTCGGTCAACACGATCAACATCTCCGCGCTGACCGACTCGACGGCTGACCAGACCACGCTCGATGGGTACATCACGCAGCTCACCACTGCGATCAACTCGGTGTCCTCGGCCGCCGCCGACCTCGGCGCCGTCAAGAACCGCATCTCGACCAACACGGAGTTCGTCAAGACCCTGATGGACTCGGTGGATCGCGGTGTCGGTCAGCTCGTCGACGCCGACATGAATGCGGAATCGACCCGCCTGCAGGCCCTTCAGACCCAGCAGCAGCTCGGCGTTCAGGCGCTCTCGATCGCCAACCAGAACAGCCAGAGCATCCTGTCGCTGTTCAAGTAAGCTTCGGCTTTGGAAACAACCGTGCTCCCCCGGGAGCACGGTCCCTGCCATGACCGGCGGGTGTGGCGGCACAAGATGTGCCCGTAATGGAAGTTCTTCCGACGCCAGACGTCATGCAACACGCCGCAGCCGATTGCGCTGCCATGCGCCCGTGCGCCTGCTTGTTGCTGCTGAGTTGATCGCGTCGTCCAGGATTCTTGTAAAATTGCAACGCCTCGCCCGCGAACCGACACATTCGTCTCCTTGCGCAACCTTCAGACAAGGTTGGCAGCGGAGTGTCCCATACGTTCGCATTGGTACGAGGTCACATGCTGCTCAGTCGTGCGCAGGTACAGCAACTGCTCAACAATCTGCTGGAGCTTGGGCCGCGACGCCTGATGGCCTTGGGACTGATCGGCTTTGCCGTTCTCGTCACCGTCGTCGGCGGCGCCTATTATCTGAGCCGGCCTGAGTTCGAAACGCTCTATACAGGCCTGAATCGCGAAGACGTGACGCGCATCGGCGCCGCGCTGCGCGAGCAGAATATCACATTCGACGTCAATACGGCCGGCGACGCCATCTCGGTGCGCCCGAGCCAGACCATGCAGGCGCGGATGCTGCTTGCCGAGAAGGGGCTGCCGACCAGCGCCAATTCCGGCTACGAGCTGTTCGACAAGATCGGCTCGCTCGGTCTGACCTCGTTCATGCAGGAAGTCACCAAGCTGCGGGCGCTGGAAGGCGAGATCGCGCGCACCGTGCAGTTGATGAAGGGCGTCAAGGCGGCGCGGGTGCATATCGTGATGCCGGTGCGCGGCTCGTTCCGGGCGACGCAGCAGCCGCCGTCGGCGTCGGTCGTGCTGCGCACCGACGGCGCGATCGAGGCGCGCACGGCGCAGTCGATCCGCCACCTCGTCGCGGCGGCCATTCCCGGCATGAGCCGCGACAAGGTGACGGTGCTGGATGCCGACGGTTCGATGCTGCTGGCCGAAGAGGACGAGGCCAGCGCGGCCCCGACCAAGATGGCGAGCCTCCAGAAGACGGTCGGCGGAATGGTGCAGGAGAACATCCGCAAGGCGTTGACGCCATATCTCGGCCTGGACAATTTCGAGGTGAGCGTCGCGCCGCAGCTCTCCACCGATAAGCGGCAGACCAACGAGACGGTCTACGACCCGGAGAGCCGCGCCGAGCGTTCGGTCCGGAACGTGCGCGAGAAGGAATCGTCGCAGAATGCGGACCGTTCGACGCCGACCACGGTGCAGCAGAACTTGCCCGACCAGCAGGTGAATTCCGGCGGCACAAAGAATTCCAGCGAGGACAAGACCCGCCGCGAGGACGTCACCAATTTCGAGGTGTCGTCCAAGACAACGACGACGGTGAGCGACGGCTATTTGGTCAAGAAACTCTTCATCGCGGTGCTGGTCAACCGCGCGCGGCTCGTCGCCGATCTCGGCGACAAGAGCAACCAGGCGATCGTCGACAGCAAGCTCGCCGAGATCAGCCAGCTCGCGGCGACGGCAGGCGGACTGGACAAGCAGCGCGGCGACCAGATCCAGGTCACGGCCGTCGACTTCATCGAAGGCTCGCGCGAACTGGCGCCGGTGCCGCCGATCAGCTTCGTCGAGATGATCAACAAGCAGCTCGGCAGCGTCATCAATGCGGTCACCATCCTGGCCGTTGCCTCGATGCTGGTCTGGTTCGGCCTTCGCCCCGCGGTCAACGGCATTCTGACGCATCGCGCAGCGCAGGAGCAGACCGAGGCGGCCGAGGCCGCCGAGCTTGAAGCTGCCACGGCGCTTGCATTGGCCGACAGTCAGGACCCCGAGCTCAACCTCGTCGAGGATCTCGAAGGCAAGATGCAGCGGACGCCGCAGAAGCGGCTGGAGCAGATCGTCCGGCTCGATCAGATGCAGGCGGCAGCAATCCTTAAAGACTGGATGCGACGCGAGGAGGCAGCATGAACGCGGCTATCGGAAAACTCCTGACGCAGTTCGACGCGAATGGGCGGGCCAAGTCTCCGCCGCCGCCTCCGCCCCCCAAGATCCAGGATGTGCTGACAAGGCCGATGGAGGTGCGGCGCGAGCCTCAGCCTCAGCCGCCGCGTCAGGTCCAATCGCAGCCGCCGCTTCAATCGCCGCTTCCGGCGCCCGAGGCGGAAGCTCCGTCGGCCAATCTTCTCGAAGATGCCTATCGTCGCGGTCACGCCGCCGGTGTCGCGGAAGGCGATGCCAGGGTTGCCGAGGAGCGCGTTCGCAGCGCGATCCGGCTCGGCGAGGAGCGGGCCAAATGGTCCGACCAGCAGGCGGCCACGATCGTGGGCGGCTTCGAGACGGCCTGCCGCGAGATCGAAACCAACATCGCAAGCTCGGTTGCGCGGATATTGCTGCCTTTCCTCGCCGACGCCGTCCGTGACAAGGCGATCGGATCGCTGGTCGAGCAGATCGCAGCGCTGACCGGCAATTCGCCGGTGCCGGTGTTCAAGATCACCGGCCCGGGCGAATTGCTCGATCTGGTGCGCTCGCAGCTCCAGACGGCCCGGCGAACCGGGATTGAATACGAAGCCGCCGAGACTTTCGAGGTCCGCGTCGTCGCAGACCAGACCGTGATCGAGACGCAGATTGCGGCGTGGAGCGAACGTCTGAACGAGGCGCGCCGGTAGTCCGCCATGGAAGAAGTCAAGCACGAGCTGGTGATCATCCGCAGGCGCAGCGCCTTCGCCGAGGAGGCGCATCACGGTGGCGTCTGGAAGATCGCGTATGCGGACTTCATGACCGCGATGATGGCGTTCTTTCTGGTCATGTGGCTGCTCAATGCGCTCAACCAGGACCAGAAGCAGGTGGTCGCGAGCTATTTCAACCCGATCAAGCTCGCGGAGAACGCACCCGCTCCGAAGGGCCTCAAGGATCTCAGCAAGAAGGAGCCGACGCAGTTCGAAGGCCAGGACGGCAAGCGTCAGCCGGCCGGGCCGAACGAAGAACGTCGCGGAGACTCGCCGACGGCGGAGAAGCCTGCCTCCTTCGAAGAGAAGGTTCTGTTTCGCGATCCCTACGCGACGCTTGCCGAGATCGCCAACAGCGCGAACCAGTCCTCGGGCCAGCGCCGCGCCGGCGCGCTGACCTCCGCCGAAGAGGACGGCCTCAAGGGCGGCGATGCCTACCGCGATCCCTTCGATCCCGGCTATTGGAAGTTGACGCCGCAGACGTCCAAGGATGCGGATCACTTCGTCGACAGCGAGCCAAAGCCGAACGCGTCCGCGCGCGACAATGCGTCCGGGACAGGTCAGGGCGAGCCGCAGGCGCAACGTGCCAAGCAGGACGATGCCGGCGGTAGCGTGGCTCCAAACGCGGACGCGTCGTCTGCAAGCCTGTCGCCGCTGCTGCCGCCCGGGCCTGCGCCTTCGCAGGCTCAACGCGATGGCAGTGCTCAGGCGAATGCGCCGCAACCGGGCGCCCAGGCTGGCGCTCAAGCCAATGCCGCCGCGCAGCCACGCCCCGGCGATCAAGCAAAGAATTCCGATCCGCGCGCTGCGGCACAGACCCAGCAGCCGACCGTCAAGCAGCTACAGTCCGCGATCGCGGATGCGCTGTCGGACATCAAGGCCGGTGCGGGCCCGGTGGCCGAGGTGCGTCAGGTCGAGGAGGGCCTTCTGATCAGCCTGACCGACGATGCGAGCTTCGGTATGTTCGCGGTCGGCTCGGCCGAGCCACGGCCCGAACTGATCCGCGTGATCGACAAGATCGGGCCCCTGGTGACGAAGCGCCAGGGTGTGATCATCGTGCGCGGCCACACCGATAATCGGCCGTACAAGTCGGAGACCTACGACAATTGGCGGCTGTCGACGGCGCGCGCACAGATGGCCTATTACATGCTGGTTTGCTCCGGCGTCGATGCGCAGCGGATCGAGCACGTCGAAGGCTATGCCGATCGGCGGCCGAAACTGACGAATGATCCTGCTGCCGCTCAGAACCGCCGGATCGAGATCCTGATCCGGGAGAAGCGCCCTTGATCAGGCCGCTCCTGCGCGCCGCGCTGCTGCTGCCGTTCACGACGGTATGCGCGTTTGCCGATCCGGCACCGTCCCCGGCATCGACCTCGGGCGAGCCCTATGAGCTCGTGCGCACCTTGCAGGCGGTGCAGGATGGCATTGCCCGTGGCGACACCGCTGCGCATGGCAGCCATATCGCGCTGACCCGGCAGGTCGGCGAAAAGTTCCTCGCCGCCGATCCCGGCGTGTGGAGCAACGCGCAGAACGGCCAGGCCGTCATCATCTATTTGCTTAGCGGCGGCGGGCCGCAGGTCGTCCGAAAGCTGCCGCGCGACAAGCTGAACGTCGACGAGCGGCTGTTCAACGGTGCGCTGGCCTATGTCGAAGGCCGCCAGGACGAAGCGCGCGAACTGCTCAAGGACGTCAAGCCGCGCACGCTGCCAACGGGCCTGGGCGGACAGGTCGCGCTGGTCCAGGGCGCGCTGTTCGCGCGCGCCGAGGCATCGCTCGCGATCGAGCGTCTGGACGACGCGCGGCTGCTGTTGCCGGGCACGCTGGTGGAGGAGGCGGCACTGCGGCGCGAGATCCTGCTGGTCGGGCAGGCCGAGGATTTCGACAAGTTCGAGTTCCTGACGCTCGCCTATATCCGCCATTACCGCAACTCGGTCTATGCCGGGGACTTCTGGCAGCGTTTCGCCTCCGGCCTGACGCAATCGAGCATTGCTCTCGACGAGCGCCGCTTTGCGCGGATCGTCACTCTGCTGGAGCAGATCGACCGCGCGAGCCGCCTCAAGCTTTATCTCGTGATCGCGCGCACCGCGATGGTGCATGGACGGCTGGCGGTGACCCGGCTTGCAGGCGAGCGTGCGCTGACGCTCAGCGCCGACGCTTCGGAGGATCGCGAGCGCGCGCATTTCTTCCGCGGCGTCTCGCGGGCGCTCACTGACGAGTATGACGGCGGTGTCGCCGAGTTGAAGGCCCTCGACCGCTCGAAGTTGCCCGAGCGCGACGTTCCGTTGCTGAATGCGACGTTGCAGCTCGCACTCGATGTCCGCAAGCCGTTCGCGGGCGGATCCACCGCCGCCGCCGACAAGCCTCCGGTCACGCCGGCGCGTCTCGATCTCGCCGCGTCGACCGAGACGCTTGCGCGCGCGCGGAAGCAGCTCGGCGAACTCGAACGCCTTACCAGGGATCGCCCATGACGAAGCTCAGTGGAACCTCCGGACAGGTCTTTTCGGGTCTCGCCGAAAGCCTCAACGTGCGCGGCGCATCGCGCTCGGGCAAATCCGCCGGAGCGAAATCGCCGGCAGATTCGTCGTTCAACGATCTGCTGCACACCGTCTCGAATCTCGCGAAGCGTGCGCTCAACGACGAGGGCGGCAACACGAGCGCGAAGGCCGGATCGTTGCGAACACACCTCGCGCGCCCGACCGACAAGGACAAGACGGTGCGGGAACGCATCGATGCCGATGACGAGCCCGAACCCATTCGCAAATCGTCCGACGAGAAAACGGAAAAATCGCCGGAGACGCAAACTCCGGTCGACCACAGCGCGAAGACCGATGTTTCGGCCCGATCGAGCATTCCGGCGGTCGTCGAACAGCAGTTCGCCGCCGTGCCGGCCGTGAAGCCGCAGCTGCAATCGCCGGCGGGCGACAAGAAGGACGCGCCTGCGCGCGACGAGCGCTCTGCCTCGACGAAGCGTGAGGTCCAGGGTACCGCGAAGGTCACGTCTGCCGAGCCCGCGCCGCCCGCTGCCGCTTCAACGGGCACGCGCTCGCAGGCCGCGCCTTCGCAGGCGGCGGCAGCCGCGCAGCAAGGCAGCGATGCGTCCTCGAAGGCAATGCCCGCGACGCAAGGCTTCGAGGCCGTCACGGCCAATGTCGAACGCGCCGTCAAAGCCTCGGCGCGGGACGCATTGCCCGAAGCGACCAAGGTCACCGTGGTCCAGCAGGAGACCCATCTGCCGCCGGCGCAGTTCAGCGCTCCGCAGCAGGTCGCCAACGCAGTCGTCGCCGAGCTGAAGGAGTCGCCGGCTCCGACGGCGTCCACCGCCCCCGATCTCGCGACGTCGCAGACCAATGCGCCTGAGCCGCTCAAGATCCTGACGATCAATCTCGAACCGCCGGCGCTCGGCAACGTCACGGTACGCCTTCGCCTCGTCGGCTCGGAGGTTTCCGTTCACCTCGCGGCCGCGCGCAAGGACACCAGCCTGATGCTGGATCAGCAGCGCGAGTCGATCCGCGATCTCATGCAGTCGGCGGGCTATGTCGCCGACGTCGCGCCCGTGCAGCACGGCTCGCTGGACGGATTCCAGAGCGGCTCCGGCCAGCCGCAGCCGCAGCTCTCCGGCCAGCAACAGCCATCGTCGCAGTCGCAAGGCACGTTCGGCGGCGCCGGCACGTCGTCCGGGCAATCGGACGGCGGTGCCAAGCAGGCCCGGCAGGAGCGCCAGTCCAACCAGGAGACGCGTCATGACCAGGACGTGGGCCCGCAGATTCGTCGCGGTCCTGTTTATCTGTAACGCGGGCGCCGCGGCAGCGGCGACCGACAACGCGCGCCCGTGCGAGCGCGAGATGGCGCGTGCGTCCCAGCAGCACGGCATTCCGCTCGGCATTCTCTATGCGGTCGGTCTCACCGAGACCGGGCGGCGCGGTGCGCTCTATCCTTACGCGCTCGGCGCCGACGGCCAGACCGTGTTCGCCAAGGACATGAACGACGCGATCGCGAATTTCGAGACGATGCGCAGCAAGGGCATCAAGCTGATCGACCTCGGCTGCATGCAGATCAACCATTATTATCACGGCGACAAGTTCACGTCGGTGCGCGCGATGTTCGATCCCGCGAAGAACGTCGAATACGCCGCTCGCTTCCTGAAAGAGCTGAAACAGCGCGAGGGCAGCTGGACCATGGCGGTCGCGCGCTACAACGCAGGCCCCAACAATCAGCCCGCGCAGAAGCGCTACGTCTGTCACATCGTCGCGCATCTCGTCTCCAGCGGCTTCGGCGCGTGGACCGACAAGGCGCGCTCGTTCTGTCAGCCGAAGACAACGTGACCGCTACAACCTGAAAGTTGTGCACGGATCCTAATCATCAGCTCCGCGCAAGCAAGAACCCGCATTGTAGATACAACCTGACAAAGGAGCCTACTTCATGAGCCTGTATGGTGTTATGCGCACCGGCGTTTCCGGAATGAGCGCGCAGTCCAACAAGCTGTCGACGGTTTCGGACAACATCGCGAACGTCAACACGACCGGTTACAAGCGGGCTTCGACGGAATTCTCGTCACTGATCCTGAAGAGCGGCTCGGGCAATTACGACTCCGGCGCCGTCGAGACGACGGTTCGCTACGCCATCAGCGACGCGGGACACACGCAGTTCACCACGTCGACCACGGACCTCGCCGTGCAGGGCAACGGCTTCTTCGTGGTGTCGAACGCCGCCAACACGCAGCAATATCTGACGCGCGCCGGCTCGTTCGTGCCGGACGCCCAGGGCAATCTGGTCAACGCGGCCGGCTACTACCTCCTGGGCCAGCCCGGTAAGGTGACCAATTTCTCGCAGAACAGCCTGTCCGGCATGCAGATCGTCAACATTGCCCAGGTTTCGCAAGTGCCTGTGCCGTCGACGGCGGGAACGCTCACGACCGGCAATCTGGATCCGAAAGCGGCTGTGATCGCCGGTCCGCCCGGGCCGGCGTCATATTCGTCGAAGAGCTCGATCGTGGCCTACAACAATATCGGCCAGGCCGTTACGCTCGACGTCTACATGTCCCACACGGCGACGGCCGCCGGCTCTGACACCTGGCAGCTTCAGGCTTACAACTCCGCGACAGGTGCGTCGGTCGGCGCCGCCACCACTTTCACCTTCGATACGACCGCAGCCGGCAAAGGCACGCTGGCCGCGGCGAGCCCGACGACTCTCGCCCTCACCGTTCCCGGCGGTGCGGCGATGAGCCTGGACCTGTCGAACATGACGCAGGTCGGAACCGACTTCAGCTTCAAGGCGACTGTCAATGGCAGCGTTCCATCGGCCATCGACAAAGTCGATGTCGACGATTCGGGCTTCGTGACGGCGATCCTCAAGAACGGTCAGCAGCTGACGCTCTACACCATCATGCTCGCCGACGTCGCGAGCCCCGACAACCTGACGCCGGAGCCCGGCAACGTCTATTCGACCAACATGAATTCCGGCAACGCGCAGGCCGGGAATGCTGGTACCGGCGGTCTCGGCACTGTCCAGTCAGGCGCGCTGGAAGACTCCAACGTCGACCTCGCGGACGAACTCACCGGGATGATCGAGGCGCAGCGCGGCTTCACTGCGAATTCGAAATCGTTCCAGACCGGCGGCGATCTTCTCGACGTCGTCGTCAACCTGAAGCGCTGAATCCTCAAGCGCTCATTCCGGGCAAGAGCAAATCATGTCCCTTACCGCCGCTCTCGACTCCGCTCGTGCGTCGCTCATGGCGTCGGGTATCCAGTCGTCGACGATCTCGCGCAACATAGCCGGTGCCAGCGCCGCCGGCTATTCGCGCAAGATCGCCGTGCTGGACAATCTCCCCGGGGCCGGCGTCTATGTGGCGGCGATCCAGCGCGCCGCCAGCTCGGGTCTCTATAATAACGTCCTGATCGCGACGTCTGGGTCCGCCAAGCAGAATGCGATCCTGGACGGTCTTCAGAAGATATCGGCCTCGACTGTGGACGATCCCGAACTTGGGCAGTCGCCGGCCGCCCAGCTCAACAAGCTGAAGCAGGCGCTCCAGCAATATGCCAACGCTCCGGACAACACCACGCTGGCGCAGGCGGCGGTCACGTCCGCCAAGGACATGGCGACCGCGCTCAACCAGGCCACCAAGACCGTGCAGACGCTGCGCCAGGGAGCGGACGCCGACATGGCGACTTCGGTCGGGAATATCAATCAGCTCCTGACCCAGTTCGATAAGGTCAACACCGCGATCGTGAAGGGGACGATCGCCGGCGACGACGTCACCGATTATCTCGACCAGCGCGACAACATCGTCTCGAAGATGTCGCAGGAGGTCGGCGTCTCGATGACGCTGCGCGCCAACGGCGACGCGGCGCTCCACACCGACAGCGGTGTCGTGCTGTTCGACAAGACGGCGCGCTCGGTCAGCTTCGCTGCGACCAACATCTATACGCCCGGGACCACCGGAAATGCCGTCTATATCGACGGTGTCCCGGTCACCGGCGCCAATTCCGTGATGCCGATCAAGACCGGCAAGCTCGCTGGCCTCGCCCAATTGCGCGACAACGCCACGGTCACGTATCAGAGCCAGCTCGACGAGGTCGCACGCGGCCTTGTCGAATCCTTCAAGGAGGTCGACCAGTCCGGCGCCGCGCTGCCCGACCGGCCCGGCCTCTTCACCTATCCCGGCTCACCCGCGATGCCCGCAAGCGCGACCGTCTCGGTCGGCCTGGCCGGCTCGATCAGCGTTGCCGCGTCGGTCGACCCGGCCCAGGGCGGCAATCCCAACCTGCTGCGTGATGGCGCGATCAGCGGCAACGTCGCCTACAGATACAACACCACCGGCAATGGCGGCTACTCGACCAGGCTGCAGCAGCTGATCGGCAACATGGATGCGTCGCAGCCGTTCGATGCAACCACGCAAGGCAAGCCGAGCGGCAGCTTGATCGACTTCGCTGCGTCGTCGACGAGCTGGATCGAAAACCAGCGCAAGGCCGCGGACGACAACGCCACCTACCAGAACACGCTGCTCGACCGCAGCTCCGCGGCGCTGTCGAACGTCAGCGGCGTCAACATGGACGACGAGATGTCCTTGATGCTTCAGGTCGAACGTACCTATTCGGCGTCGTCGAAGATCATCTCGACCGTCGACCAAATGTTGCAGAGCCTGCTGGCCGCCGTGGGGAACTAAGTCATGATGAGCGCCAACTACATCTCGACCCTGATGCTGTCTTCGTCGTTGAGGTCCTCGATCACGAACAATCAGGCCGCGCTGACCAAGGCCTCGAAGGAAGCCACCACCGGCCGCTTCGCCGATGTTGGCCTCGAGCTTGGTGCCACGACGGGAAGCGACATCACCCTGCGGGCGGACCTGAGCTTCGCCGATCAGCTCGTCGATACCAACGGGCTCGTCTCGGGGCGCCTGGACACGACGCAGAACCGGATCACCCAGCTGGGCGCAACCGCAACCTCTTTCCTCAAGGACCTGATCGCGGCCCGCAGCACCGACGGCGGCGGGCGGATCATCCTGCCGCCTGCGTCCGCCAACCTCCAGGATCTGATCGGCGCGCTGAACGTCTCCTATAATGGCTCGTATCTCTTCTCGGGGGTCAACACGCAGAACACGCCGATCACGGCTTACACCGCGGGTTCGGCCAGCAAGAACCAGGTCGATGCCGATTTCCTTGCGACCTTCGGCTTCTCGCAATCCTCGGCCAGCGTGAGCACCATTACCCCGGCCCAAATGCAGACTTTCCTCAACACCACCTTCGATGCCGAGTTCGCGAGCCCGGCCTGGAACACCAATTGGTCAACGGCCACCGACCAGACCATGCAAAGCCGTATCTCCACGACCGAGATCGCCGATACGTCCGTTAGCGCCAACCAGATCGGCTTCCGTAGGCTCGCCGAGGCCTACACCATGATGGCGGATCTTGGGAACGCGAACCTGAGCCAGGACACGTTCCAGGTCGTCGTGGACAAGGCCATCGGCCTCGTCGGTAACGCCATCACTGACCTCGCTACGCTCGGCGGCGGCGTCGGCACGGTCCAGCAGCGGGTCACCGGCGCCACCGAAAAGCTCAAGACGCAGCAGGACATTCTGAACAATCAGATCGTCAAGATGGAGGCCGTCGACCCGACGGAGGCCTCGGTCCGGGTCAACACCCTGCAGACCCAGATTAAGACGGCGCTGTCGCTGACGTCGCAGCTCCAGCAGATCAGCCTGATCAACTATCTCTGAGCCGGGGTCTGTAACTTTGTCTTGTTGTTCGGTCTCTGCGCAGAGTGGTTCTGATGACGTTTGAAGCCTATGAAGCGGTCGTCGATGATAGCGCCTCTGAGGCGCGGGGCCGCGAGCGGCAGGCGCTCAGTCTCGGCATCGACCGGCTCGAGCGGGTCCAGGGCGGGCGCTTCAGCTTCGAAGATCTGGTCGAGAGCCTGCTCTACGTGCGGCGGCTGTGGACGATCTTCATCGAGGATCTCGCCCATCCGGAAAACGCACTCCCGGAAAAGCTGCGCGCCGACATCATCTCGATCGGCCTGTGGGTCGTCAAGGAAACCGATCGGCTTCGCGAGGAGAAGTCGAACGACGTGATGCAGCTCATCGAAATCAACCGCCTGATCCGAGACGCGCTCTGATGAAAATATCCTTGCGGGCGGGTGAGCGGATCTACGTCAACGGCGCAGTGCTGCGCGTGGACCGCAAGGTCTCCGTCGAGCTCGTCAACGACGTGATGTTCTTGCTCGAAGGGCAGGTCATGCAGGCTTCCGACGCCACTACGGCGATGCGGCAGCTCTATTTCATCGTCCAGCTCATGCTGATGAACCCGACGGATATCGGCGCCGCAGTCGCGCTCTACGGGGAGCATCACGCGGCCCTGCTCGCGGTTTGCGAGAGCCGTGAGATGCTCGACGGGCTCGCCACGATCCACGAGCTGGTCCGCACGACCCGCTATTTCGAGGCGCTCAAGCGGATCCGGGGACTGTTCCCGGTAGAGGACGCAATCCTGGCCGGCCTGGCCGGCGTCGCCACCGAGATCCCATTCGAGGCTGCCTGACAGCGGAGAGGCTACATGAACGTCAACAGCGCGACCGACAGCACCAGCAAGTCCAATGCGACCAGTTCCACGAAGAACACGGCGAGCAACACCGTCGACTACAATACCTTTCTTCAGCTCCTCGTCGCCGAGATGAAGAACCAGGATCCCACCAATCCGATGGATACCTCGCAGTACATGAGCCAGTTCGCCCAGCTCTCGACGGTCGAGCAGGCCATGCAGACCAATTCGAAGCTGGATGCGCTGCTGTCGTCGCAGTCGCTGTCGCAGGCCAACGGGCTGATCGGAAAGACCGTCAGCTTCACCGACGCGACCGGAGCGACCTTCAGCGGCAAGGTCGTTTCGATCTCCATCAACAACGACGGCTCCATCGCAACCCTCGAGAACGGCACGAAGGTCGCGGTCGGGCCCGGCCTTACGATCAGCCAGTCATGAACGAGCGGGACGCCCTCGACATCGTCCAGGCGGCGATCTGGACCATCATCGTCGCCTCCGGCCCCGCCGTTGGCGCCGCGATGCTCGTCGGCACCGCCATTGCGCTGATCCAGGCGCTGACCCAGGTCCAGGAGGTGACGCTGACCTTCGTGCCGAAGATCATCGTCATCCTCCTGGTCGTTGCCGTCTCCGGTTCCTTCATCGGCGCCCATCTCTCCACCTTCACCGAGATGGTCTATTCGCGGATCGAGCACGGCTTCTGATCCGCGCGAGCCCGGCCACCACCCTCGCGTAAGCTTTGCACGGCAGATTGCGGGGCGGACCCTCTGCCGGTGACCCATGGCCGATACATTAGCTGCTAGCCTGCCGACCCCGCGACGATTGGGGGCCGACGCCTTTTTCGCGGGCGGTATCGTGGCCATGCTCACGATCCTGTTCCTGCCCATACCGCCGATCCTGATCGACCTCGGCCTCGCCTTCTCGATCGCGCTGTCCGCGCTGATCTTGATGGTCGCGCTGTGGATCCAGCGGCCGCTCGATTTCTCCGCCTTCCCGACCGTGCTGCTGATCGCGACGATCCTGCGGCTGGCGCTCAACGTCGCGACCACACGTCTGATCCTGTCGCGGGGCGGGGAGGGCGAACAAGCCGCGGGTCACGTCGTTGCCGGCTTCTCGAAGTTCGTCATGGGCGGCGACTTCGTCATCGGTCTGATCATCTTCGCGATCCTGGTGACGGTGAATTTCGTCGTGATCACCAAGGGTGCAACGCGTATCGCCGAAGTCGGCGCCCGCTTCACCCTGGACGCCATCCCAGGCAAGCAGATGGCGATCGACGCCGATCTCTCCGCGGGCCTCATCGACGACAAGGAGGCCCAGCGCCGGCGCCGCGAGCTCGAAGAGGAGAGCGCGTTCTTCGGCGCAATGGACGGTGCTTCGAAATTCGTCCGCGGCGACGCAATCGCCGGCCTGATCATCACGGCGATCAACATCTTCGGCGGCATCATCATCGGCGTGACGCATCACGGGCTGACGTTGTCGCGTGCCGCCGACGTCTACACCAAACTCTCCGTCGGCGACGGTCTGGTAACGCAGATGCCGGCACTGATCGTGTCGCTGTCGGCGGGCCTCCTGGTCTCCAAGGGCGGCACCAGGGGGTCGGCGGAGCAGGCCGTGCTGAGGCAGCTCGGTGGCTACCCGCGCGCGGTGTCAGCGGCGTCGTTGATGATGTTCGTGCTCGCCTTGATGCCTGGGCTGCCGATGGCACCCTTCGTGCTGCTCGGCGGTGCCATGGCCTTCGTCGGCTACTCGCTGCCGCGGCGGCAGGCAGCGCGGGAGAAGAAAGAGCATGCGCGCAAGGCCGACGAGCGCGCCCAGGCCGATGCCAAGGAATCCGTCAAGGAATCGCTCAAGACCGCAGAGATCGAGGTGTCGCTCGGCGGCCATCTGTCGGTCCATCTGCTGGGCGCGCGCACCGAGCTTGGGCACCGGGTCAGCAAGCTCCGCAAGAAGTTTGCCAAGCAATACGGCTTCGTCATTCCGGAGATCAAGCTCAGCGACAATCTGTCGATCGATCCCAAGGGATACCAGATCCGGATCCACGACACGCGTATCGCCCATGGCGAGCTGCGGCTCGGCGAGGTGCTGGTGCTCGTCGACAAGGACGGCAAGCCCGACGTGCCCGGCGAGGAGGTGATCGAACCCGCTTTCGGCATGAAGGCGCTGTGGGTGACGGAGGCGTTCACCGACGAGGTCAAGCGTCAGGGCTGCAAGCCGGTCGACAACCTGTCGGTGCTGCTCACGCATCTGAGCGAAGTGCTCAGGGCAAATCTCGCACAGCTGCTGTCCTACAAGGACATGCGCGGGCTGCTCGACCGTCTCGATCCCGAATACAAGCGCCTGGTCGAGGATCTCTGCCCGTCGCAGATCTCCTATTCGGGCCTGCTGGCGATCCTGAAGATCCTGCTCGCCGAGCGCGTGTCGATCCGCAACCTCCATTTGATCCTGGAGGCCATTGCCGAGATCGCACCCCATGTGCGGCGCTCCGAGCAGGTCGCGGAGCATGTGCGGACGCGACTCGCCCAGCAGATCTGCGGCGACCTTTCCGACAACGGTGTGCTGAACGTCGTCCGCCTCGGCAACCGCTGGGACCTGGCGTTCCACCAGAGCCTGAAGCGCGACGCCAAGGGCGAAGTCTTCGAATTCGACGCCGATCCTCGCCTGATCGAGCAGTTCGCAACCGAAGCCAGCGCCGCGATCCGAAAATTCACCGAGAACGGCACCAGCGTGGTTCTGGCGGTCACCCCCGAAGCCCGCCCCTATGTCCGGATGATCCTGGAGCGGGTGTTCCCGACCTTGCCGGTCCTGTCGCATGTCGAGGTCGCGCGCAGTGCCGAGATCAGGGCGCTGGGGGCCATATCGTGATCAGCGGCCTCGCCGACAGCGTGCTGGTCACGTTCATCGTGTTCTGCCGCATCGGCGCCTGCCTGATGCTCGTGCCCGGCTATTCCAGCGTCAACGTTCCGGCCCAGGTTCGCCTGTTCGTCGCGCTCGTCACGACGTTTGCGCTGACGCCGATCCTGATCTCGGTCCTGAAACCTCTCACCGACAACGCCGCGCCGCTGACGCTTGCGCTTCTGATCTGCTCCGAGCTTGTGGTCGGCAGCGTCATCGGGCTCGGCGGGCGCGTGTTCTTCCTCGCGCTGCAGACCATGGCAACCGTGATGGCGGGCGCGATCGGGCTGAGCAACATCCCGGGAACGCCGGTCGGCGACACCGATCCGGCGCCGGCTCTGGTCCCGCTGATCATGGCAGCCGTCACCACGCTGTTCTTCATGACGGACCAGCACTGGCAGGTCCTACGCGGGTTGATGAACTCCTACGACGTCTGGCAGCCCGGCAACAGGATCGGCGGCAGCATGGCGCTCGAACAGCTCGTCAGCCGCCTGTCCGAGGCGTTCGTGCTGACGCTGCGGATCACCAGCCCCTTCATCGTCTATTCGGTCATCGTCAACCTCGCGGTCGGCCTGATCAACAAGCTGACGCCGGCGATCCCGGTCTATTTCATCTCGGTGCCCTTCGTGCTGTTCGGCGGCTTCCTGCTGCTCTACCTCACCAGCGACGAGCTCCTGACGCAATTCATGCTGGGCGTCTCGTCGTGGCTGGCGGAGTGATGGTCATGACGTCGCGCGCGGACAAGCTCGGCCGGATGGTCTCGCTCGTGAAGCTTCAGCTCCGGTTGTCCGAATGGCAGCTCGCGCATCTGCGGCAGCAGGAGCGCAGCTTGCAGGACGAGCAGGAATGGCTGGTAGGAACCCTCAACGAGGGCAAACCGCCGGCGGGCTCGTCGAGCGATTCAATCGCGCGGCGCCTGAACAGGACGAGCGCCGGTGCGCGCGCGGTCCAGGCGCAGGCGTCGCAGCAGCTCGACCAGGTCCGCGCGGACGCCCGCCGTGTGAAACAGCTCGAGCAGGTCGCGAAGGCCGCGCTCGCAGACAAGCTTCGCGACGCGGAGGCGCGCTCGCTCGAAGAGATGACGGGAATAAGCCCCGCCGTGCGCGACTGGACGCCACGGCCAGCCAGCCGGAACAAGACATGATCGTGACAGCGACGCCCGACCTCGTTCTCGATGTCCTCGATGCCGCCGACCCCGTGACGCAGCGGGCGGCGACCGCGAAGCTCGATGCACTGAAATCGTCGGACGCCGATTTCGCCGCCACCATGGACGCGGAGGTCGGCAAGGCCAAGGCGGCGACTGCCGATCAATCCGCGGCGCAAGCTGCCGAAGCGCAGCAGCCGGGTGTGGTGAACGGGCCGCCGGTGCGGGTGATCAAGGCGCCCGCATCCGGCGAGGTGTACCGGAAGTTCGAGGCGTTCATTCTCCAGACCTTCGTCGAGACGATGCTGCCGAAGGAGTCGGAGGAAGTCTTCGGCAAGGGCACGGCCGGCGGCGTCTGGAAGTCGATGCTGGCGGAGCAGCTTGGTGCTCAGCTGGCAAAGGGCAAGGGCATTGGCATTGGCATTGCCAAGCAACTCGCCGCTGCGCAGCCGGCGGGGCCCGGCGTTACGGAAAAGACCGGATCATGATCCGGGAATGGGTGACAGAAGTTGAGGGGTGAATTTCCTATGCAAGCACAAGAAGGTGCGGCGGTCCTGGTGGTGGAGCAGCCGGTCGTGGACGCCGAGGCGATGACGCTGGAAGCGACAGAAGGCGATGCGTTCTTGCCTGCGCTGCTGCCGAATCTCGGCGGTGACGTGGTGAACGACGGCACCGACGCGGCGAGATCGGACGAGGTGCGTGGCCTGCTGTCTGCGATCCGCCGGCTCGAGAACATCGTCGAGGAGGAGACGGTCGCGCTCTCGACGGGCAAGAAGATCGATTTCGACGACTTCAGTGCCCGGAAGAGCCGGAGCATGCTCGAATTCGTCCGCTTGATGCGGGCACGGATGCATCTCGGCAACGAGCTCGAGATCACCGAGGAGATCCAGCGGTTGCGCGAGAAGCTCGAGCGAAACCGTTCCATCCTCGAAATGCATTACGATGCGGTGCGTGAGGTCGCGGCCATCATCGTCAAAGCGATAGGAAGCCGAGTCGGACGGCACCTATACCGGTCGCACAGCACAGGACGGAAAATGATCAGACTCGTGCTGGCCGGGCTCTGGGTATGCATCCTCACCGCGGGCACGAGCTATGCCGTGGCCTATTGGAAGGAAAACGGCAGCCTTCTGCCGGCGAAGGACGAATATCTCGACGGCCTTCAATACCAGAAGACGCGGGCGCTGAGCGTGCCAATGGTCGAGGGCGGCAGCGTGCAGGGCTACATCGTGGCGCGCTTCGTCTACACCGTTGAGGCGCGGATCATGCACCAGCTCAACGTCCCTCCGGAGCCGTTCGTCGTCGACGAGGCCTTCCGCAGGATCTATGCCGACGACCGCCTCGATTTCAGGAAGCTCGCCCGTTACGACCTTTCCATCCTCACGACGGCCATCAAGCAGCGCGTCAACGAGCGGATGCAGGCCGACGTCGTCCAGGACGTCCTGGTCGAGGACTTCAACTATGTTTCGAAGGAAGAATTCCAGCAGAAGCCGTAGCTGTCGCGGCGCCGGCATCGCGAGGCCGTTGTTCCGCCATCCCTGCCGCTGAAAGTGCAACGGCCTCTGCGAAGGGTACTCCGCAGAGGCCGTTGTCGTTTTCGTGGCGGTGCCCTGCCGCGTCAGTTTCCGGCCGGGTACGCCGCCGGGGCGGCATGTGCCCTGTTCAGGAGGATGCCGACCTCGTCGAGTTCCTGCATCGGCACGTCGATGGTCTCGCCGGCCGGGATGTTGAGGCGGTATCCGACGTAGCGCCGGGCCACGATCGCGTCGAAGCCGAGGCGGTCGCGGAGTTTCTTGCGCAGCTTGCTGACGTGGCTCTCGATCACGCTCTCGTCGAAGGTCGACTCGAAGATGCCGTAGACCGCGTTGAAGATCTGCGTCTTGGTGATCCACTTGCCGTGGTTGCTGACCATATACTCGAGAATGCGCAGCTCGCGGCGGGGTAGGGTGAGAGCGTGGCCCGCGATCTCGGGGTCACGTCCGTTGAAGAAGACCTGGATCCTGGTCTCGCAGGGCCTCGGCAGCTCGCCCACCCGGCGGCGCGCGATTGCGGCCGTTCGGGCGAGGATCTCGCGCAGGTGAATCGGTACATGGACGACGTCGTCGACGCCCGATTCGAACAGCTCAAGCGTGTTCTTGAGCATCTTCTGGCCGCTCATGGCGATGATGGGCGCCGAGGAGCGCTTGCGCATCGCCCGCGGCAGGCTTCCGCGGGCATCGCAGTCCCCGAGGAGAAAGGCGTCGACCGCCGCCAGATCCGGTTCGCTCGCAGATTGCAGCCAGTCCCAGAATTCTCCGGAGGAGAAGCCGATCGACGATACACCTTCGCGAACGAGCCCTCCAACGTAGCTGTTCGTGACGCTCTCGCGATCATCAACGATAATATACATTAGTCTTTCGCCCCTGTTTCGCACTTGTTGCGGCCGGATGGTTGTTGTGATGCCCGGCTCGGCAACCATGCTGTTTGACGATATTTCCATCCCACGAACCGTTACTATGGTTTCGATATTCGCGGGTAGCCCTACGCATTCAGTGCCTGCGTGTGCAGGCCTGCTACTTCGACTCGATACTGAACGCTTACTGCGTGAGGCTCGGCGGGTGTCTTACGGATCACCTCGCGGAGCGGATTGAGACAGACCTAGCCCGTCTTATTCGTCAGAGGGCGCCCGAGAGGCTGGCGAGCGTGGTGTAAAGCGCTGAAGCGGCGTAGGATTCGGTTGCAAAGCCAACCCCATCACCTTCAGCCGCGAACAGCACGGCCGCCATGACCGATGATACGATTCTGCCCTTCTCGTTTCCAGCCGTTCACGCCAAGAAAGTCACAGCTGCCTTCGATGGCGGTCGGCTGACCTCGAACGGGGGCGTGATGCTTCTGGCGATGGCCGAGCGGCGCCTCGGCTTGGCCGACAATTTGGCCCGCGTGTTCCCGGATCGGCGCGATCCGACGCGGGTCGTGCACAGCCTTGTCGATATGTTCCGCGCGCGCATGTTCGCGATCTGCTGCGGCTACGAGGACGCCGACGACCTCGATCATCTGCGGTCCGATCCCGCATTCAAGCTGGCCTGCGGACGGCTGCCGGACACGGGTCGCGATCTGTGTTCCCAACCGACGCTGTCGCGGCTGGAGAATGCTCCGCGCCTTCGACGCATGGATGGATAGCTACCCGCGCGAGCCGGCATCCGTCACGCTCGACATCGATGATACCTGCGATGTCGTCCACGGCCATCAGCAGCTCTCGCTGTTCAACGCTCATTATGACGAACGCTGCTTCCTGCCGATCTACGTCTACGACACGGAGAAGAGCCGGCCCGTGGCGGTCGTGCTGCGGCCCGGCAAGACGCCGGGCGGCGTCGAGGTGCGTGCCCATCTGCGCCGCCTGATACGGCATATCCGGACGCGGTGGCACAACACGCGAATTACGTTCCGTGGCGACGGGCGCTATGCCCGGCCGGAGGCAATGGCGTGGTGCGAGACCAACGGCATCGACTACATCTTCGGTCTGTCCGGCACCAAGCCGCTCGCCAGAAAAGTCGACGAGGCCGCCGACGGCATCCGCACGCGACGCGCCATCGAGAACCTGCCGGTTCTGCGTGGCTATACCGAGACGCGCCACAAGGCAAAGTCCTGGGATCGCGAACGACGTACCGTCGCCCGTATTGAGGCGACGATGCTCGGCCTCGACATCCGTTTCGTCGTCACCAGCCTCGATGTCGGCTCGGCCGAGTGGATCTACGACAGCCTGTATTGCGCGCGCGGCCAAGCCGAGAATCTGATCAAGCTGCATAAGACGCAGCTCGCCTCCGATCGCACCAGCTGCCGTTCGGCGCTCGCCAATCAAGTCCGCCTCGTTCTCGACACCGCCGCTTATTGGCTGATGCTGACCGTGCGCGACGCGATTCCCAAAGCCCGGGAATTGGCCACAGCCGAGTTCGCGACGCTGCGTCTTCGTCTCTTGAAACTCGCTGCCCGTGTCGTCGAGACCACGAGCCGCATTCGCCTTGCGTTTGCCGCGGCATGTCCCGAAGCCGACCTGATCCGCGGCTTGCCAGGCGCGCTGCTGCCGCTCGGTCCTTGACCGGCGAGGCGTCCGCCCCCGTTCGCCCAACCTACACCTCAAGCGCGTTGCAAAGTGCCGGTCGTCAGGCGGTGAAAGGCCGAAGGCAATCCCGCGCGCCTCGTCAGAGCAGATGTGCGGCCACATCAATCGGACCAAAAAAACGCACTCTCACGAATAGGACGGGCTAGAACAGTTGCGCCAACTTGCCGATTGCGTCCGAACGCACCTGAACCGTGTCGATCTCCTCGCCAACTGGCGAGAATCACTTGAGTAGGACCGTAACAATTGCCGATTTCCGATCAAGCGCGCGCAGCAAAGCGGTTGCTATGCGTGTTTGATGCTGTTGATTCGTTTCTGGTTGTTTCTTTGTATGTTCGATCGCATCAGTTGATTTGGCAATCGAACTAGTTTTGCACCGTAGCGTTTCTAAGGTTCCGCATCCCCGCGTAATCACAGCTGTTTTGCGCGGTGCTGCGGGTCATGCGCATAGCGGGGTTTTCAACCCGGGATTGACTCTCCTGCTGGTGTTTCCCCATGCGACAATTCGACTCATGTATGGCGAGGCGACTCCAGCTTGGCGAAATCTTGGCGTGTGTGTGTCTTTCGAGTCGCACTCTCGCCACGTCCATGACGCTTTTGACTCATGCGACGTCGCATCGGGCGCGATGAAAAGTTTTCGCTGCGCACGTTTCAGGCAAGCTTCGGCAAATAACTTCACCGTTCGATAGATCGAACCGAACGGAGCATTTTCACATGTTGTCCGATGGACAAGCTCGTCCCAACGCGACCGCTGATGTTTCCGCGGCGGCGAAGCCGGCTCCGGATGCGCGCGATACAAGCACGACACGGACGGCCAAGCCCGCTGCAAGCGCGAAGCGTGTGTCGGCTGCGGCGAACGACGAGACTCTGGCGAAAGAGGCGCTCGAGGGGCTGAAGCGCATTCGCGCCAAGGCGCGCCTCGACAAGATGGCGATACCGAAGCCTGCGCCGACCGTGATGAAGCCGGCCGTGATCGTGGCCAAGCCGCCGCCGCCGCGTCCGACATGGGTCGCGCCGCTCGCAACATTGGCGGTCGCTGCGATCCTGGTGGTCTGTGCCTGCACCGGCGTGATCGCCTATCTCACCACGCAGCCCGCCCAAAGCAACGTTGCCGCCAATACGGAGATCAGGAATCTGCGCGAGACTGTCGCGCTGCTGCGCAAGCAGGTGTCGGGCGTGTCCGAAAATCTCGACGGCCTGCGCACCGCGGTCGATCAGTCGAGCAAGGCGACCAACGATCGCTTCGGCAGGTTCGCCGAGAATCTGGACCGTATCGAGCGGGTGAGCTCGTCCTCGACGGTGAAGCTGGACAAGCTCGCCCAGGCTCAGGCGCAAGCGCCGGCACCGGCGGCCGTTGCTTCGCAGCCGCCCTCGCAGACGATGCCGATGATGGCCTCGGTTGCCGCGCCCGAGATCACGGGTTCGGTTCCTCCGTCGGCGCCGCGCAAGGTGGTCAAGGGCTGGTCGGTCCGCCAGGCCTATGAGGGAATTGCGATCCTGCAAGGTCCGAACGGCGTCATCGAGGCTGTGCTTGGTCAGCAGGTACCCGGCCTTGGCCGCATCGAAGAGATCAAGAACGAGAACGGCCGTCTGGTCGTGGAGTCCAGCGGTGGCGTCATCTACTCGTCACGCAAGGCGACGCCGTGATCAGGGCCGTCTCCTATTGGCGATGATGCTCGAAGCTGGTGCATAGCAGATCGATCTCCGCCTCAGCGATCGGCGCGCGAAACAGGCGGCAGCTGAACTCGGCGGCGCCGGGCTTGCCGTCCGTGGCGGTGCGATCTTCGCGCAGGAAGATGCATCGCTTGCAGACGTCGGTATGGTGCCGCTGCTCGGCCGCGTCCGCCTGATCGAGCACGTGCCGGAGCGTGTCGCGAAAGCGGATCTTGGTCTCGTCGTCGAGGACGGCGATCGGCTCGAGGAGAACGCTGATGGGGTCGCGCACCAGGAACTTCTTGCCCTGCTGCGTCACGCTCAGCGTCACCGAACGCTTGTCCGTCGCGGAGCGCTTTCGCTCCAGATATCCGAGCCGCTCCAGCTCGCCGATGATGAAAGAGGCGGTGCCGCGCGTGGTGCCGACGTAGCTCGCGAGCGCCGAGGGCGTCCGCGAGAAACGGTTGGCGCGGGACAGAAAGCGCAGGGCCATCCATTCGCGGTCGCGCAAGCCATGCTTGGTGCCTTCGAACCACAGGATGCGGGCCATCTGTCCCAACAATTCGATCGCTTCGCGAGCTAAAATCATTTCAGTTCCAGGTCGGACAAGCTTTATTCAATTGAGCCTTTGGTAGCGCAATCTGGGTGGACGAGAATGAAGTTCTCGGGCGATTCTTCGTCCGTTGCCGGATGGAGGGACCGCGCTCGGGAAGTTGCATCCGTTGTGCAGATGGAACTTCCGGCCGTGGAACTAGAGCGTCACACAGAAAGTTCGAGTAAATCGCACGGCTCAACTCTTCTGAAAATTTCAGTCAAATCACGACAGCTTGCGCGTGAATTGACGGTGATGTGCGACGCCTGAGCAACATGATGTGTCATTGTCGCCACTGCGAGGCCCATTTGTTGCGGCCTGGAGTTTCGAATACGCAAAAGGGCGCATCACCGGCAACGCCTGGCGATGTGGCTGGCCGGGAGAGAACCCTCTCTTTCGGTTAATGGATGTTGCGACGCAATGCAGCCAGACGGTTAAGTCCGGCAAACGAGCGAATCCAGGGAGTCAAAGTGTCGTTGGGAATTGAGCAAGCGGCGCCGTTCAACGTCAAACGAGCAGCATTCGCAGCCACCATCGGCAACATGCTCGAATTCTACGACTTCATTACCTACAGCTTCTTCGCCATCCAGATCGGCCATACCTTCTTCCCGACCGGAAGCGAGTACGGCAGCCTGATGCTGTCGCTGGCGACCTTCGGGGCCGGCTTCGTGACGCGGCCGATCGGCGGGATCGTGCTTGGCATCTATTCCGACCGGATCGGCCGTCGGCCCGCCATGCTGCTGAGCTTTGCGTTGATGGGAGCTGCGATCCTGACCATCGCGCTCACGCCGTCCTATCGCATGATCGGCGTCGCCGCGCCCATCATCGTGATTGCGGCGCGCATGGTGCAGGGCTTCGCCCTCGGCGGCGAGGTCGGACCGACCACCGCCTATCTCCTCGAGATTGCCCCGTCCGAGCATCGGGCGCTGGTCGTGGCATGGCAGCCGGCGAGCCAGGAGATCGCGGCGACCGCCGGCGCGCTGGTCGGCGTCATCCTGAGCATGACCATGGCGCCGGAGATGCTGGACTCCTACGGCTGGCGGGTGGCGTTCCTGATCGGGGCCGTCTGCCTGCCGTTCGGGCTCTGGATGCGGCGGACACTGCCCGAGACGATTCCGCATGCCGATGCCGGTGTCGCAGCGAAACAGCGCACGGGTCACCTCTCGCAGGCCCGGCGTCACCTCGGCGTCATCGCGCTGGCGCTGATGATCCTGGCCAGCGGCACGATCTCGACCTATGTCACGCAATACATGACGACCTATGCGCAGAATACCCTGCACGTGTCGTCGACACTGGCTTTCGCCGTGTCGCTCGTCAGCAACGGCATTCAGTTCGTCGGCGCACTGGTCGGCGGATGGCTCGCCGATCGTCTCGGCCGCAAGCCGATCATGATCTGGCCGCAGCTCGCAACCCTCCTGCTCACCTATCCGACCTTCCTGTGGATCGTCCATGCACCGGGCGCGCTGTCGCTCCTGATCGGCTTCGGCGTGCTATCGATCATCGGCTCGCTGCCGTTCACCGCGTTCTATGCGACCTTCACCGAAGCGCTGCCCCAGAACATCCGCGGAGGCGTGTTCGCGACCGTCTACGCGGTGGCGATCGCGAGCTTCGGAGGTACGGCGCAGCTCGTGGTCACCTGGCTCCTCCACGTCACCGGCAATCCGCTGGCACCGGCCTGGTACCTCCTGCTTGCGGCGATCGTCGGACTTGTCGCAATGAGCCTGATGCCCGAAACGGCGCCGGTGAAAAGACGTCAGGGCCTGGCCTGAACGCGAACATGCTCGCAGGCTGGTGATTTGCGTTTCGCCGGCAATTATCGGCGAATGCGCCGCCTGAGGAATCAGGGCCAAGCATCAGGAAGGATCGACCGATGAGCTTCGAAACCACCATGACATCCGACGTCGTCGGGCTGACGAAAGTCGCCCCGGTCTCGCGCCGCGGATTCATGAGCGCCACCGCGGCCGTCGCTGCCGGCTACACGCTTGCGGCCGGTCCGGTCCGTGCCGAAATCATCACGACAGATACCGGCGGCCTCCAGGCTGGCGACACCAGGATCAAGGTCGGCTCCGAAGAGATGCCGGCCTATTTCGCGCGCCCGGCCGGCAACACCAAGGCGCCGGTGATCATCGTGGCGATGGAGATTTTCGGCCTGCACGAATACATCAAGGACGTGACACGGCGCCTCGCCAAGCTCGGCGCATTCGCGGTCGCGCCCGACTATTACTTCCGCAAGGGTCTCGATCTCACCAAGGTCACCGACATCAAGGATCTGCTGCCGGTCGTCAATGCCAAGCCGGACGCCGAGCTGCTGTCCGATCTCGATGCGACGGTGGCGTGGGCGGGATCGCAAGGCGGCGACACCACGAAGCTCGGCATCATCGGCTTCTGCCGGGGTGGCCGCAATGTCTGGGAATACGCTGCCCACAGCGGCACCCTCAAGGCTGGTGTCGCGTTCTACGGTGCGCCGGTCGATACCGCCAATCCGGTGTGGCCGAAGAGCCCGCTTCAGCTCGCCCCAGAGATGAAGGCGCCGGTGCTCGGCCTCTATGGCGGCGCCGATACCGGCATTCCCGTGGCCCAGGTCGAGCAGTTCAAGGCGACGCTCGAGCAGGACAAGAAGGTCGCCGAATTCAAGATCTATCCGCAGGCGCCGCACGGCTTCCATGCCGACTATCGCGGCAGCTATCGCAAGGATGCGGCGGAAGACGCCTGGAAGCAGGCGCAGGCCTGGTTCAAGAAGTACGGCGTGTTGAGCTGACGCCAGATTCGAAAAGGGCGGCCCGAGCGGCCGCCCTTTCTATTCCAGCGCGCCGGTCTCACTTCACCATCGCGCCATAGACGATGTCCTGCACCTGCTCGCGATAGTATTTCCTGAGCTCGCCCGGCGCCGCCGTTCCCACCACCACGACGAGACGCTCCTTGGGATCGCAGAAGAACTGCGTCCCGTAGGCGCCGTTCCAGGTGAACTCGCCGGGATTGCCGGGGACCGACGACAGCCCCTCGCTGGTCCGGACCGCGACCGCGAGACCAAAGCCGAAGCCGGCGCGATGCGGCTCGATGTTGGCCACGTTGTTCTTGATCTCGGGACCGAGGTGGTTGGTCGTCATGTGATGCACGGTCTTCGGGGAAAGAATGCGCTGGCCGTCGAGCTCGCCGCCGTTGAGCAGCATCTGGCCGAAGCGGATGTAATCGCCCATCGTCGCGAACGAGCAGGCACCGCCGCAGTCGAACTTGGTCGGGGTGTCCAGCAGCTTGATGGCTTGCGGCTTCCCGGTCAGCGGATCGTTGGCAAACGGGCGGGCGAGGCGAGGTCGCTGCGCGTCGGTCGGGTGGAAGGTCGCGTCCTTCATGCCGAGCGGCTGCCACACATTGGCGGCGAGATAGTCGCCGAGCCTCTGCTCGCTGACCTTCTCGACGACGGCGCCGAGCACGTCGATCGAGAAGCCGTATTCGAACTCGGTCGAGGGCTGATGTGCCAGCGGCAGTTTCGTGATGCGGCCGATGAAGGTCTCAGTGTCGCCTTCCACCGCCGGGGCGACGCCATCGGGGTATTGCCGCGCCACCGGGCTCGATGAGTCGGGGCGGCCGCCATACATCAATCCGGACGTATGCCGGTAGAGATCGTGGATGAAGATCGGGGAGGCCTGCGGTTCGAGCTTGAGCGAGCCATTGGCCTCGGTCGCGCCGACCTTCATGTCGGCAAAGCCTGGATAGTAGTCGGACAGCTTCGCCTGGAGCGGCAACTGGCCTTTTTCCATCAGCGTCAGGCCGGCGACCGCCGCCATCGGCTTGGTCATCGAGGCCAGCGCGAAGATCGCGTCGACCGGCATCGGCGTGCCCTTGTCCGGATCGAGCATGCCGTAAGCCTTGTAGTGCACGAGCTTGCCGTTCCGCGCCACCGCAACGACGGCGCCGGGGACGCGCTTGGCGGCGATCTCGCGCGCGAAGAAGCTGTCGAGCCGCGCGAGACCCTGCTTCGAGAAACCGGCGTCATCAGGGTTGGCTTCGGGCAGTGGTGCGGCGCGCGCCGCACCGAACGTGATGACGGCAGCCGCCGCCGCGATCATGGCGATCGTCTTGTTCATTGGATTCTCCCAAGGCGAGCTCGTTCTGCGGTGGCTCGCCGAGCGCTTAGATCACAATTGCACCAGAGCGAAGTCAAGCGCGGGCGCGGCATGTCTGGGACGCGCCGAGATAGCCGGAACCTATCGTCCTTGCCCTGCGCGCCACAGCGCATCCAGGCCATGCCGATAGGTGGGATGGGCAAGCGTGACACCGAGCTCGTGCTTCAGTCTCTCGTTGGAGACCCGGGCACTGCTGGCGTAGAAGCTGCGGGCCATCGCCGACATCTCGGCGGTCTCGAACGGCTCTTCGGGCGGCGGCGCAAGGTCCATCAGCTTCGCCGCATAAGCGATCACATCCTGCGGCGGAGCCGGCTCGTCGTCGCAGACGTTCCAGGTGCCGCCGTCACCGTGCTTCACCGCGGCCATGATCGCGCTCGCGATGTCGTCGGCGTGGATGCGGTTAAAGACCTGTCCCGGCTTGACGATGCGCCGGGCCGTCCCCGCCCGCAGCGTCATCAGCGCGTTGCGGCCGGGCCCGTAGATGCCCGCAAGCCGCAGGATCGCGACGTCGCCGCGCGCCGCGGCGGTCCAGGCTTGCTCCGCCGCAACGCGCGTTCGCGTGCGGTCGAGGGTGGCCTGCGGCGGCGTGCTCTCGTCCACCCAGCGGCCTGCGTGATCGCCATAGACGCCGATGGTGGAGAGATAGACGATCTGCCGCCGCCGGCCCGCGAGCGCGTCGCCAAAGGCCGTAACTGCGGGGTCGCCCGCGCTGCCGGGCGGGATCGATATGAGAAGGACATCGGCGTCGCGGACTCGCTCGACCACCTCGCGGGCCGGACTGCTGCCGGAAAAGGCGTGCATCTCGATGCCGGCAAGGTCGTTTCGCTTGCCGGGATCGCGCACGGTGCCGGCGATATGCGAGAAGGCGCCGCCGAATTGGCCGACGAAATGCCGGGCACTGTAGCCGAGGCCGAGGATGAAGAGCCGCATGCGTCTGCCGTGCTGGAGTTCCGCTCGCGCGAGCTGCGCGCCGTTCGCTCATAAGGGATTTTTGGGTCCGGCAAAAGATATTGCAATTTTACTCGGCCACCAGGGCAGGCGATGCTCGCTTGTCAGGAGGGAGGCGTCGGTCATGCAGGCAGAAGCGCCGGCCGCAGTGCCATGCGGTGCCGCGGAGTTGATCGGGCGCGCCGCCGCGCTGATCTTCGATGTCGACGGTACGCTGGCCGAAACCGAGGAGCTGCATCGCCAGGCCTTCAACCACGCCTTCATTCGCCACGGTCTCGACTGGCAGTGGGACCGGGCCGTCTACAAGGAGCTGCTGCGTGTCACCGGCGGCAAGGAGCGCATGCGTGCCTATCACACGGGGCTGCAGGTCGCGCCGCCATTGCCGGATGCGGACATCGCAGCCCTTCACCGCATCAAGACCGCGCATTACGCCGAGCTGATCGAAACCGGCTGCTGTCCCTTAAGGCCCGGCGTGGCGGATCTTCTCACTGCCGCGATGGCCCGCGGCCAGCGGCTTGCGATCGCGACCACCACCTCGCACGGCAATATCGATGCGCTGCTGTCGCAGGCGCTGGGAACGCGCTGGGCGGCGGATTTTGATGCGGTCGTCGCCGGCGACGATGTCTGCCACAAGAAGCCGGCGCCGGATGTCTATCTGGAAACCCTGGCGCGACTGAAGCTGGGCGCAGCCGACTGCGTCGCGATCGAGGATTCCCGCAACGGGCTGATCGCGGCCTCGCGGGCGAACATTCCGGTGCTCATCACCAGAAGCATGTTCTTTCGGGACGATGATTTCAGTGCGGCGCAGGTCGTGCTGGACGATTTATCGGAACTCGGGGGCTCAAGACAAAAAACTGAAAAACAACCCCATGCACAGTAGCAAGCGCCGGCCGGCCCGCCGCGGTCAGTGGACGCGGTGGCTCGTTCTATCGTCTTCAGCCTGCTCGACAATCTGCGCGATTGGGCTCGACTGATGGTGCACCAGCCGCCAGCCGTCGCCGACACGGCGAAAATGGTTGGCCGCGGCCAAGGCGGTGCCGTCGACGATCTCGATGCAGAGCACGCGCGCGCTGTCGCCGTCGACGATCGCCTGCGGTTCGGCACAAACGATCTGCGGCCGCTCCGGATTTTGCAGGATGTCGCGCCAGCTGCCGATCACCGTGGCCCGGCCGATGATGGCCGGCCAGCCGGGATGGATGCAGGAAATGGCGTCGTCATCCGCCCACATCCGCTCCATTTCGTCGAAGTCGCCCGTTGAAAAGGCGGCGTAGAAGGCCGCGTTCGCGGCGATGACCTTATTGTCCTTTGCCATGCCTCTCGGGTGGGGCAATGGCAGGCAAAAATCAAGCGCGACTTCCGTCCGACTTTGCGTTCGATTTGGACCGCAGTGCAGCATTGCCTGCTTTGTGGTCACGCCGAGACAAGTGTCTCCACCGCCCGCCGCGCACCATCCATATAAAGACGGCCGAGCGCCGTGGTCACGGCCTCGCGCAGGCGCGGTTCGGTGCCCAGCGGTCCGAACACTTTCTCGATCCCGAGCAATGCGGGCGCAAGGCGTTCGGCGACGGGACCGGCCTCGCGCGCCAGCGCGGCAAACTCGGCGGCGAGCGGATCGCGAACGTCGATGGCGCCGCCCTGCTCGTCGCGTGCGGTGACGTAACGCATCCAGCCGGCCACCGCGAGCGCATGCGTCGCGATCGGCAGGTTGTTGCGCAGGCGATCCTGCATCGCGCCGAGCAAGCGCTGCGGAAGCTTTTGCGAGCCGTCCATCGCGATCTGCCAGGTGCGGTGATGCAGCGCCGGGTTGGCGAAGCGCTTGAGCAGCGAGGTGCGATAGGCGGCGAGATCGGTGCCAACAGGCATCGTCAGCGTCACCGCGGCCTCTTCCATCACCTGCGCGGCGAGACGGGCGAAATGCGGATCCAGCATGGTGTCGGCGATGGTCTCGTAGCCCGCGAGATAGCCGAGATAGGCCAGCGCCGAATGGCTGGCGTTGAGCAGCCGCAGCTTCATCAGCTCGAACGGCTTGACGTCGGTGACGAGCTCGACACCGGCGGCGGCGAAATCGGGCCGCCCCGCCGTGAAGCGGTCCTCGACCACCCATTGCGTGAACGGCTCGGTCATCACAGGCCAGGCGTCGCGCATGCCGAGCGCGTTCGAGACCGCATCCCGGTCGGCGTCCGTCGTCTCCGGCACGATGCGGTCGACCATGGTCGACGGGAAGGCGGTGCTATCGGCGATCCATTTGCCGAGGTCCTTCGAGCGGAGCGCGGCGAACTGCGTCACGATCCGCTGCACGGTGTGGCCGTTGGCGGCGAGATTGTCGCAGCAGAGCACAGTGAAGGGCGCCAGCCCCTGTGCACGCCGGCGCGCCAGTGCGGCCACGATGAAGCCGGGCGCCGAGCGCGGCGCGTCAAAATTGTTGAGATCGTGCACGACATCCGGATGCCGCTCGTCGAGATCGCCGGTCTGCGGCGTGTGGCAATAGCCCTTTTCGGTGACCGTCAGCGAGACGATGCGAATGGCGGGATCGGCCATCCGTTCGACCAGCGTTGCCGGCTTCTCGCGCGCGACGACGCTGTCGAGCAGCGCGCCGATCACGCGGTGCTCGGTGCCTTCGGCGGCTCGCACGGCGATTGTGTAGAGATGGTCCTGCGGGGCGAGGGCGTCGCGCGTATCCGGGCTGCGCAAGCTCGCGCCGACGATGCCCCAGGACGAGCTGCTTGCGGCAAGGCAGTCGTCGATGACGACGGCTTGGTGCGCGCGATGAAAGGCGCCCAGGCCCAGATGCACGATGCCGGGCGTAACGCGCGAACGGTCATAGGCCGGGCGGCGGATGGCGGGGGGCAGCCGGTCGAGATTGGCGCGGCCAAGACGCGTTGAATTATGGCGCATGGTCGTCTCTCCCTGTGTTTGGCCGCTGCTTGACATGGCGCCTGTCCTCGGTCAAGCTTCGGTCAATTGGTAAGACCAATTTTCCAAAATTGGCGGGCCGCCGGGACGCGATGCTTCCCGGCGAGACCCTTTGGGGGAGGCCAGCGTGCCGCTGGAAGCTGTGGAGGCGAGACGGCTTTACCGCCAGGTCGCCGATCAATTGCGAAGCCTGATCGACAGCGGCGAGTACGCGGTCGGCAGCCGCTTGCCGACCGAACGGGAACTCGCCGAGCAGCTCAGGATCTCGCGGCCGACGGTGCGCGAAGCCCTGATCGCGCTCGAGGTCGAGGGCCGCGTCCGCATTCGCGTCGGCTCCGGCATCTATGTGACCGAGCCAGCGGACGCCGCGCCTTCGCTTCCGGCCGCCGGCATCGAAGGCCCGTTCGAGCTCTTGCGCGCCCGCGAATTCCTCGAAAGCGCGATCGCCGAGCAGGCCGCGCGCGTGGCGACCAAGGACGATATCGCCCGCATCAATGCGTCGCTTGTCGCCATGGAGAATGTCGAGCATCCCGGCGAGGCCTCGATGGTGCACGACCGTGCCTTCCACGTCGCGATCGCCGGCAGTCTCGGCAATGCCGTGCTGGTGCGCGTGGTCGGCGAGCTGTTCGACCAGCGCCTCAATCCCTATTTCGCGCAGCTTGCGCATTACTTCGAGAGCCCGGGCACCTGGCGCACTGCGCTCGACGAGCATTGCGCCGTGCGTGACGCGATTGCGGCGCATGATCCGGACACTGCCCGTGAGGCCATGCGGAAGCACTTAGCGCGCTCGCAGGAGCGCTTTGCGCAGAATTTTGGTGCCGAGACCGCCGCGGGATCGCCCGCGGAGCGAGGCCGGGCCGCGCGCACGCCGGCGAAACCGGCAAAACCAAAACGCGCAAAGACGCAGGCCAAAAGCGGCAGCGTGCGGCGGCGATGAGATTGGGCGGCTCGTCCCGGTTTTTGGGGCGGGCGAACAAGAAGCAGACTTTAGTCAGTGGAGGATAAGTCAGTGTTGAAGAAGATGACGATGGTGCTGGCGACTTCGGTCGCGGCAATGTTCGCGGCGACCAATCCCGGCATGGCGCAGACCAAGCTCAAATGGGCCCATGTCTACGAGACCTCTGAGCCGTTCCACACCGCTTCGGTCTGGGCCGCGCAGGAGATCGGAAAGCGCACCAACGGGCGCTATACCGTCGATGTCTATCCGGCGTCGCAGCTCGGCAAGGAAGCCGACATCAACCAGGGCCTCTCGCTCGGCTCGGTCGACATCATCATCTCCGGCTCGAGCTTCGCGGCCAAGAGCTTCCCGCCGATCGGCGTGACCTACTATCCCTACACCTTCCGCGACGCCGACCATCTCCTCGCCTACACCAAGAGCGACATCTTCAAGGAGCTCGCCAAGGGCTATGAGGACAAGAGCGGCCACCACATCGTCGCGGTGACCTATTACGGCGTGCGCCAGACCTCGTCGAACAAGCCGATCAAGACCTGCGCAGACCTCAAGGGCCTCAAGATGCGCGTGCCCGACGTTCCGGCCTATCTGGCGATGCCGCGCGCCTGCGGCGCCAACACCGCGCCGATCGCGTTCGCCGAAGTCTATCTCGCGCTTCAGAACGGCACCGTCGAGGCGCAGGAGAACCCGCTGACCACGATCGAGGCCAAGAAGTTCTACGAAGTGCAGAAGCACATCGTGCTGACCGGCCACATCGTCGACCACCTCAACACGGTGGTGGCGGGCGCGCTCTGGAAGAAGCTCAGCGACGAGGACAAGAAGATCTTCACCGACGTCGCGCAGGAGGCCGCTGCGAAGGCGACCGCGGAGATCAAGCAGAACGAGGCCAAGCTGGTTTCCTTCTTCAAGGAGAAGGGACTGACCGTGACCGAGGTCGACAAGAACGAGTTCCGCGACATCGTGCTGAAGAACGTTGCGTTCGAGACCTTCGGTTATCGCAAGGCCGACTGGGAACGCATTCAGGCGGTGAAATAACTGAGACCCTCATGGTGAGGAGCGCGAAGCGCGCTCCGGACGATGCTTCGCATCGCCGGGCGAACCATGAAGGCCCGGATGTCGCTCAGGCGCCGCCCGAGGCCATCCTTCGAGACGCTTGCTTCGCAAGCTCCTCAGGATGAGGAGCGGAGTTCGTAGAACTAAGTCGTCGTTCCGGGTTCGGCTCTTCGAGTCACCCCGGAATGACGATTAAGAGGTTGAGGAGTAACCCCATGTCCACCGTCGAAGTGCACCGGCAGATCACCGGGGACGAGATCGCCCACACCTTCGAGGAAGAGGCGGTGCCGAAGGTCGATCTCGGCGTCTACGCTTTCGAGGACTGGGTGGCGCTGGTGATCTTCTGGGTGATGGCGCTTGCCGTCTTCCTCCAGTTCTTCACCCGCTACGTCCTCAACGACAGCTATGCCTGGACCGAAGAGATCGCGACCTACTGCCTGATCGGCGTGGTCTTCATCGGCTCGTCGATGTGCGTGCGGCTGTCGCGGCATATCCAGGTCGATCTGATCTACCGCTATCTGCCGCATGTCGTGGCGCGCGGGCTGTCGACCGCGATCGACCTGATCCGGATCGCCTTCTTCGGCTACGCCATCAAGCTGGTCTGGGTCTACATCCAGATCATCGGCGACGAGTCGATGACCACGATCAATCTGCCCAAGGACTACGTCTATTACGCCGTGCTGGCGGGCTTCGTGCTGATGTTCGTGCGCTCGGTGCAGGTGGCCATCCAACATTTGCGACAGGGCTATTCGATCCTCGAACGTCCCGGCGCCTACGACGGTTTTGAGGGGTAAAGTTATGTTGCTGTTGCTTGGAGGCTTCCTCGTCCTGATGCTGCTCGGCGTTCCCGTGGCGATCGCCATGGCCGCGTCGTCGCTGCTCTACATCCTGGTCAGCGGCGTGACGCCCGATGTCACGCTGGCGCAGCGCATGATCGCCGGCGTCGAGAGCTTTCCGCTGCTCGCGGTGCCGTTCTTCATCCTGGCCGGCAATCTCATGAACATCGCCGGCGTGACCGGCCGCATCTATAAATTCGCGGTCGCGCTGGTCGGCTGGATGCGCGGCGGCCTCGGCCACGTCAACATCATCGGCTCGGTGATCTTCTCCGGCATGTCCGGCACCGCGATCGCGGACGCCGCCGGTCTCGGCACCATCGAGATCAAGGCGATGAAGGACCACGGCTATTCCACCGAGTTCTCCGTCGGCGTCACCGCGGCCTCAGCCACGCTCGGGCCGATCATCCCGCCGTCGCTGCCTTTCGTGATCTACGGCATGATGGCGAACGTCTCGATCGGCGCGCTGTTCCTGGGCGGCGTCATTCCCGGCATCGTCATGACGCTGCTGATGATGGCCACCGTCACCTATTTCGCGCACAAGAATAAATGGGGCAGCGACACGCCGTTCTCCTGGCCGCAACTCGGCTCGGCCGGCCTCGAGATCGCCATCGTGCTGGCTTTCCCGCTCGCGATCTGGCTGATGGTGCTGGCCGGCATGTCCACCAACATGGCCGTTGTCATCGGCCTCGGCGCGTTGCTGGCGATCGACTGGTACTTCGACTTTTCGGCGGTGATGGCGCTGATGGCGCCGGTGATCCTGATCGGCGGCATGACGCTCGGCTGGTTCACGCCGACGGAGGCCGCGGTCGCAGCCGTGATCTGGTCGCTGTTCCTCGGCCTCGTCCGCTACCGCACCATGACCTTGAAGACGGTGGCGAAGGCGACCTTCGACACCATCGAGACCACGGCCTCGGTGCTGTTCATCGTCACGGCGGCCTCGATCTTCGCCTGGTTGCTGACGGTGTCGCAGGCAGCCCAAATGCTCTCGGACTGGATGCTCAGCATCACCCACAACAAATGGGTGTTCCTGGCGCTCGCCAACGTCCTGATCCTGTTCGTCGGCTGCTTCATCGACACCACGGCGGCGATCACCATCCTGGTGCCGATTCTGCTGCCGATCGTGCTCAAGCTCGGCATCGATCCGATCCATTTCGGTCTGATCATGACGCTGAACCTGATGATCGGCCTGTTGCATCCGCCGCTCGGCATGGTGCTGTTCGTGCTCGCCCGCGTGGCAAAACTCTCGGTCGAGCGCACGACGGTCGCGATCCTGCCCTGGCTGGTGCCGCTGATGGTCGCGCTGATCGCGATCACCTACATTCCCGAACTGACCCTCTGGCTGCCTAAATACATGGGACTCTCCAAATGACCTCCACCGCTCTCGCCGCAACCCTGTTCGGCCCCGAAGATCTGCGCATGATCGAGCATCCGCTCGACAAGCTCGCTGACGGCATGGTGCGCATCCGTTTCGGCGCCGGCGGCATCTGCGGCTCCGACATGCACTATTTCCGTCATGCCCGAACCGGCGATTTCGTCGTGAAGTCGCCGCTGGTTCTTGGTCATGAGATCTCGGGCGAAGTCGTGGAGATCGCAGGTTCCGCAGCGAACCTGAAGGTCGGCGACCGTGTCGCCGTCAATCCGTCGCGCTGGTGCGGCCATTGCGTCGCCTGCCGCGAGGGCCGGCCGAATCTCTGCGAGAACATCTACTTCATGGGCTCGGCCTCGAAGACGCCGCACATGCAGGGCGGTTTCGCCAACTATTTCGACGCGATCCCCGCGCAATGCGTGAAGATCCCCGACCATGTGTCCTATCAGGCCGCAGCGCTGGCCGAGCCGCTCGCGGTCTGCCTCCATGCGGTGGCGCGCGCCGGCAACATCGAGGGCAAGCGCGGCATCATCTTCGGTGCCGGCCCGATCGGGCTTTTGACCATGCTCGCGGCACAACGCGCCGGTATGGCCGACATCACGGTGGCGGACATCGCACCGGCGCCGCTCGCCTTTGCGACCCGGCTCGGCGCTTCGCATGTCGAGAACGTCTCGGCCGGCGAGGAAGGACTGAAGGCACAGGCCGCATCGCGTCCCTATGACGTCGCGTTCGAGGTCTCGGGCACCGCCGCGGGCCTTGCCAGCGCGATCGGCATTGTCAGGCGCGGCGGCATTGTGGTGCAGATCGGCAATCTGCCGGGCGGCCAGATTCCGACGCCGTCGAATGCGGTGATGGCCAAGGAGATCGACCTGCGCGGCTCGTTCCGCTTCGGCTTCGAGTTCATGACCGCGGTGGAACTGATTGGCGCAGGCAGCGTCGACGTGCTGTCGCTGGTCACTGCCGAGCGGCCGCTCTCGACCGCGCCGGACGCACTGCGGCTGGCACTCGACCGCTCGCAGAGCGTAAAGGTCGTGCTGACCGCGAACTGATTCTTTGTTTTGACGCGTTTTCTTCACGCGAACCGGTATCCACTTCGCTCGAAAACGCTTTAGGAGAATTTCGATGATGCTCGAGGGATGGCGCTGGTACGGTCCGGATGATCCGGTGTCTTTGGACGATGTCAGGCAGGCCGGGGCGACGGATATCGTCTCGGCGCTGCATCAGGTGCCGATCGGCGAAGCCTGGACGCGCAAGGCGGTCGAAGAGCGCAAGAACTTCATCGAGCACGGCCAGCCCGGCCGCTCGCAACTGACGTGGTCGGTGGTGGAGTCGATTCCGATCCCCGACGACGTCAAGCGGCTCGGGGCCAAGGCGACGGCCTCGATCGACGCGTGGATCGCGAGTCTCGAAGCGGTGGCCGCGGCCGGCATCAAGATCATCTGCTACAATTTCATGCCGGTGGTGGACTGGTGCCGCACCGATCTGGAGTGGGAGCTGCCGAACGGCGCCCGCGCCATGCGCTTCGACCAGGACCGCTTTGCCGCGTTCGAGCTGCATATCCTGAAGCGTCCCGCCGCCGTGCAGGAATACTCCCCCGAGCAGCAGGCGCGCGCCAAAAAGCTGTTCGACCAGATGAGCCAGGCCGATATCGACTACCTCGTCATGGTCATCGCCAGCGCGCTGCCGGGCTCGACAACCGAGCCGATGACGATCCCGCAGTTCCGTGACCGGCTGGAGACCTATCGCGACATCACGCCAAAGATCCTGCGGCAGCATCTCGCCGAGTTCCTGGGCCGCGTCACGCCGGTCGCCGAGCAACTCGGGGTGTCCCTGACGCTGCATCCCGACGATCCGCCGCGCCCGCTGTTCGGCCTGCCGCGCATTGCCTCCAGCGCCGAAGACTATCAGGCACTGTTCGATGCCGTGCCATCCAAGGCCAACGGCATCTGCCTATGCACGGGCTCGCTCGGCGTGCGCGCCGGGAACGATCTGCCTGCGATGGCCGAGCGCTTCGGACCGCGCATTGCGTTTGCCCATCTGCGCGCGACCAAGCGCGAGGCCGACGGCCTGTCCTTCTACGAGTCCGATCATCTCGACGGTGACGTCGACATGGTCGCGGTGCTGAAGGCGCTGTTGAAGGAGAACGCGCGGCGTTCGCCCGACAAGAGAATCGTATTCCGTCCCGACCACGGCCATCGTATGCTCGACGATCTCTCCGCCACCAAGCGCACCAATCCCGGCTACACCGCGATCGGCCGCCTGCGCGGCCTCGCCGAACTCCGTGGCGCGATCAGGGCGATCGAGCATCGATAGGAGACCGGCGGTGCCATCAGGCGAGAGATCGCCGCGATGGCGGCCGCTGACAGCATCGGCGGCGCGATGGCTAGATGATCGACGCGCAGAACATGCCGTGAGCGGAGTTGAGAAATGCGCCTGACACAGTGTCATAATTTCCACGATTTCCGGCGGCTGGCGCGCCGCCGACTGCCCGGTCCGATCTTCGACTATATCGACGGCGCGGCCGACGATGAGACCACCCATCGCCGCAACAGCGCGAGCTTCGAGCATTGCGACCTTCTGCCCAACGTGCTGCGCGGCGTGCAGGACGTCGATCTCTCGGTCACCATCATGGGCCAGAAGCTCGCGCTGCCGTTCTACTGCTCGCCGACCGCCCTGCAGCGCCTGTTCCATCATGAAGGCGAGCGTGCCGTCGCCGCTGCCGCGGCGAGCTACGGCACCATGTTCGGCGTCTCCTCGCTGGGCACGGTGTCGCTCGAGGAATTGCGCAAGGCCCACGACACGCCGCAGGTCTATCAATTCTATTTCCACAGGGATCGCGGTCTCAACCGCGCCATGATGCAGCGCGCCAGGGACGCGGGCGTCGAGGTGATGATGCTGACGGTCGACAGCATCACGGGAGGAAATCGCGAGCGTGATCTGCGCACCGGCTTCAGCATTCCCTTCCGCCTGACGCCTGCGGGGATGCTCCAGTTCGCGATCAAGCCGATGTGGGGTATCCAGTATGTCAGCCACGAAAAATTCAGGCTTCCGCAGCTGGAGGAGCATGTCGACATGAGCGGCGGCGCCATGTCGATCGGTCGCTACTTCACTGAAATGCTGGATCCCGCGATGAATTGGGACGATGTCGCGGAGATGGTGCGGACCTGGAACGGCCCGTTCTGCCTGAAGGGGATCATGTCGGTGGAAGACGCGCGCCGCGCGGTCGATATCGGCTGTGCCGGCATCGTCCTTTCCAATCATGGCGGCCGCCAGCTCGACGGCTCCCGCTCGGCTTTCGATCAGCTCGCCGAAATCGTCGATGCCGTGGGCGACCGCATCGACGTGATGATGGACGGCGGCATCCAGCGCGGAACCCATATCCTGAAAGCGCTGTCGCTCGGGGCCAAGGCGGTGGGGCTTGGACGATACTATCTCTATCCGCTCGCCGCCGCCGGCCGCCCCGGCGTCGAACGAGCCCTCGGCCTGCTGCGGGCCGAGCTCGTGCGCGATATGAAGCTGATGGGATGCACGTCGATCAGCCAGCTATCGCGCGCCAATCTGCGCTTCCGACCCGGGTAGCGCGCCGTGATCGTTCGGCATCAATAGCAGGCAGCCATCGCGCCGAGCTTCGGATAGAGCCGGTCGATCGCGGCGATCTCGCTTTTCATCTGCGCGATGATCCAGTCGCGGATCTCGGCGGCGATGGGGCGCATCGGCCGGTTGCGCGGCGGCAGGAATTCGCAGATGCGGCGTGTGGTGGTCAGCCGGTCGGAGGCCGGCACCAGCGCGCCGGTCAGGAGCCAGTGCGAGGCCACCGTCAGCCAGCCGAGCGCGATGCCCTGGCCGAGCAGGGCGGCCTGCATGACGACGGCATAGTCGGTGAAGCTCAGCGCCTTGGCCGCACCGCGGCGGCCGGTGAGAAGCGAGGCGTAATCCGCGGCCCAGTCGCCCGGCGTCTCGGCGAGGCGAATGATAGTGTTGCCTTCAGCGGGATCGGTCTCGCCGAGATAGCCGGGGCTGCACATCGGCAGCATGACTTCCTTCATCACCAGCGTGCCGCCGGATGACGGCTCGTCGCGGTCACGGAAGCGCATGCCGAGGTCGACATTCTCCACCGGCCCGCGCAGCGCGCCGGAGATCAGCTGGAAGCGCAGATCGACCTCGGGAAACTGCTTCTGGAGCTTGTCGATGCGCGGCATAAGCCAATGCGTGGTGAAGGCGGAGGAGACCGACAGCGTCACCGTCTCGGTGCCCTTGCGGCGCCGCTCGATCTCGAC
The DNA here is from genome assembly GCF_011516635.5 of Bradyrhizobium barranii subsp. apii. Taxonomy (GTDB): domain Bacteria; phylum Pseudomonadota; class Alphaproteobacteria; order Rhizobiales; family Xanthobacteraceae; genus Bradyrhizobium; species Bradyrhizobium barranii. Next base: position 2,220,712 of record NZ_CP096255.1, read on the forward strand.
GAGCCCGGTCTCGATGCTGCGAAAGCCTTCGAGCACGCGGCGATAAAGCAGCTCGCCTTCCTCGGTGAGCACCGCGCGCCCCGCAGTGCGGTCGAACAGGCGGACGCCGAGATGCTCCTCGAACTGTCCGAGCATCCGGCTCACCGCCGGCTGCGTGACGTTGAGCTCGGCTGCTGCCGCCGTGAAACTGCCATTGCGCGCCGCTGCGTCGAAGACGAACAGGGCGTTACTGGAGGGCAGCATCCGGCGCAGCTCAGGCATAACGCCATGTTATGGACGCGGTGAGAATTTGGCAATTGCCGAGTTTTGCCAAGTCTGGTGTCATTGGCATCACAGCCTAAAGACAGGGCTTGCGAACGAGGATTTGGTGCGGTGCACGCTTCGGCCGTGAGTGCCCAAAATTCCTGTCTATAAAGCAGGCTTATGGCGCGCAGTGAGGCACGCCATTGCAGGGAACGAGGCGAGGTCGATCGTTGGACAAACGAGCGGAAAGCGTCGAGATCAGGTCCGCGAGCAAGGCGTATGGCGCCGTTCGCGCTCTCGACGACGTCTCGCTCAATGTCGGCGCCGGCGAGTTCGTCTCGCTGCTCGGCCCCTCCGGCTCCGGCAAGACCACGCTGCTTGGAATTCTCGGCGGCTTCATCCTGCCATCGCGCGGAACCATCCTGTTCGGCGGTCGTGACGTCACCTGGATGCCGCCGCACAAGCGCGACATCGGCGTGGTGTTCCAGAACTACGCACTGTTCCCGCATATGAGCGTCGGCGAGAACGTCGCCTTTCCCCTGCGCGCACGGCGCCTGCCGAAAGCGAGTTGGCCCGACAAGGTGCGCGCAGCGCTCGCGATGGTCGGTCTCGCCGGCTATGAAGAGCGCGGCATCGCGCAGCTCTCCGGCGGCCAGCGCCAGCGCGTGGCGCTTGCGCGTGCGATGATCTTCGAGCCGCGCCTGATCCTGATGGACGAGCCGCTCTCCGCGCTCGACAAGCAGCTCCGCGAATCCATGCAGATCGAGCTGCGCGCGCTGCACCGGCGCATCGGCGCCACCATCATCTACGTCACCCACGACCAGCGCGAAGCGCTGACCATGAGCGACCGCGTTGCCGTGATGAAGGACGGCCGGCTGATCCAGATCGACGCGCCCGAGCGGCTGCACGATCATCCCGCCGATTCCTTTGTCGCGAGCTTCATCGGGGAAGCGACGATGCTGCCGGTTCGCCGCGTCGATGCCTCCAGCGTCGCGCTCGGCAATGCGCTGCTGCGCAGCGCCCGCGCCATTCCCTCTGGCGATGCCTTGATGCTCGCCGTGCACAGTGAAAAACTCTTGATCGACGACGGCGCGCAGGATGCCGCCTGCAACCGGCTGACCGGAACGGTCACCGACATCGTCTACCAGGGCGAGAGTCTCCGCATCTTCCTGGCGCTCGCCGATGGCATCGCGCTCAGCCTGCGCCAGCCGAGCTATCACCAGGCCTACAGCCGCATCCCGCCGCTCGGCGGCAGCCTCACCGTGACCCTTCACCCCGAGGACACCATCGTTGTCCCCAGGGCGGGGGACTGAACTCAAGCCTTGTTCAACCGAGAGAAGAAACCAAAGATGTCGTCAGCAGCCTCGTTCAGCAATTTCAAGGTTCTCACCTTCGACGTCGTCGGCACCTTGATCGATTTCGAGACCGGCGTACTCTCCGCGGTACGCAAGATCTCCGGCAAGTCGCCGGCCGAGCTCAGCGACGAGCAGATCTTCGAGCCCTACAAGCGCGGCCGCGACAAGCATTATGAGCGCTCGAGCGAGGCGATGTTCCACGTCTATCGCCATCTCGCCAAGGAGCTCGGGCTTCCCGCGGACGATGCGTGCTGCGATGTGTTCCAGCTCTCGGTGCTGCGCTGGGGGCCGTTCGCGGATTCGGTCGAGGCGCTCAAGCGCCTGCGCACGAGGTTCCGGCTGGTGGCGATGACCAATGCGGACCGCGTCGCGCTCTCCTGCTACGCGCACGCGCTCGGCAATCCCTTCGACGACACCGTCTGCGCCGACGATACCGGCGTTGCCAAGCCGAACCCGGAGTTCTTCGCCTACAACAAGGGGCGCCAGTCCGCCTTCGGCTACAAGCAGTCCGACATTCTTCACGTCGCGCAGAGCCAGTACCACGACATCGGGATCGCGCGAAAGCTCGGCTACAAGGTGTGCTGGATCGAGCGCCGCCAGGGAATCGTCGGTTTCGGCGGCACGCCGGCGGTGGAGACGCTGACCAAGCCGGACTTCCACTTCCCGACGTTGAAGGCGCTGGCGGACGCGGCGATCGGACCGGCGGCGTAAGGCATGAGCGGCGGCATGACACGGGACTGGAGCGCATTGCCATCGGCCAACTCGCTGTGGGAAGCCACGGCGGAGCCGGCGCGCGCGTTTCCCGTGCTGTCGGGCGAGCAACAGGCGGATGTGGTGATCATCGGTGCAGGCTACACGGGCCTGACCGCCGCGCACCACATCGCCAAGAGCGGCTTGTCGCCGGTCGTGCTGGAGGCCAACCGCCCCGGCTGGGGCGCGAGCGGCCGCAATGGCGGGGTGATCACCGCGAAATTCCGCCTGTCGTTCCGCGAGATCGACGCCACCCATGGCCGCGCCATGGCGCAGCGCATGTACGAGATCGCGCATGAATCGACTGACATGGTCGAGGAGCTGGTGTCCGAATTCGACATCGCCAGCGCGGCGCTGACACGCACGGGCCAGGTCAAGGCCGCGCATAACGAGACGACGCTGAAAGCCGCGATCGACGAAGCCAACTGGATGACGCGCGAGATGGGCTCCGCCGAAGTCCGCATCCTCGACAAGCGCGGGGTACGTGACGAGACAGGCTCCGACATTTTTGTCGGTGGCGTGCTCAATCCCGGCTCCGGCGGCATCCATCCGCTGAACTATCTGCGCGGGCTCGCCGATGGCGTCGCGCGCCGCGGCGTTCCGATCTTCCAGGAGTCGCCGGTCGTGAAACTCCGGCGCGAGAATGGCGGCATCGTCGCCGAGACGCCGCAAGGCGCGGTGCGCGCCAAACAGGCGATCATCGCCACCAACAGCTACTCCGATCTCACCAGCGCGACCGCGCACATGCAGCGCACGCTGATCCCTTTCCGCAGCGCCATGGTCGCGACCGAGCAGCTACCGCGCAATCTCGCGGGAAAGCTGATGCCGACGGGGCGCACCTACACCGAGACCAAGCGCATGATGCGCTGGTTCCGCATGGTCGACAACCGCGTCATCTTTGGCGGCCGCGGCGCCTTCGGCAAGCAGGACTCGCAAGCTGCCTTCGACGCCTTGCGCAAGGCGATGATCGGCATCTTCCCGGATCTTGCCGATGTGCCGCTCGCCTATAAATGGTCGGGCCTCGTCGGCATGACGCTGGACTCGGTGCCGCATATCGGCCGGCTCGACGACCGCACGCTGGTCTCGATGGGTTACAACGGCGCGGGTGTTGCGATGTCGAGCCTGATGGGCCGCTATCTCGCCGCCTTTGTCCGCGGCGAGACGCCCGAGGTCGGGCTGCTCGATATCAGGCGCATGAAGGCGATCCCGTTCTATCCGCTGCGCGAGCCCGCCGTGCGCATGGTTGCCGGCTGGTACCAGTTTCTCGATGCGATCGGTCAGTGAGATTATTTGGTGATGGAGGAGGCGAGGATGATGACGAAGCGGAATTTTGGATTGGGCTGTGCCGTGCTGGGCGCAATCGGAGTTACCACCGCGGCGAGCGCCGCCGAGCAGATCACCTTCGTCTCGCAAGGCGGTGCCTATCAGGCGGCGCAGACGGTGGCGATCCTCGATCCCTCCGCCAAGAAGCTCGGCATCACCATCAACCAGGACTCCATCCCCGACGCCTGGCCGGCGATCAAGACGCAGGTCGGCAGCGGCAAGCCGATCTGGGATGTCGTAGATACCCCGACCGGCAACTGCCTGCGCGGAGGCGAGCAGGGGCTGATCGAGAAGCTCGACTTTTCGAAGATTCCAAACGGCGCGGCGATGCCGGAGGCCTATCGCAGTCCCTATTCGGTGTCATACGAGTTCTATTCCAGCGTGCTGGCCTACAGCCAGAAGACGTTCCCGAAGGACGCGCCGAACAGCTGGGCCGATTTCTGGGACGTCAAGAAATTTCCCGGCCGCCGTGCGCTGCGCAATCACCCGATCGCCACGCTCGAGGCCGCGTTGATGGCCGACGGCGTCGCGCCCGACAAGCTCTACCCGCTCGACGTCGACCGCGCCTTCAAGAAGCTGGAGGAGATCAAGCCGCACATCACGGTGTGGTGGACCTCAGGCGCGCAGTCGGCGCAGCTCCTCAATGACGGCGAGGTCGACATGGAGATGGCCTGGAACGGCCGCGTCAGCGCGGTGGCCAAGGAGGGTGCAAAGGTCTCCTTCACCTACAACCAGGGCGTCCTCCAGAGCACCTCGCTCTGCATCCTCAAGGGTGCGCCGAATCTGGAGACGGCAGTCAAATTCGTCAACGAGGCCGTCGATCCCGTGCACCAGGCCAATCTGCCGCTCAACATCGACTACGGCCCGGGCAATCCGAAGGCGTTCGAGACCGGCGTGATCAAGCCCGAGCGCGCCGCGCAATTGCCGAGCGAGCCGGCGAATGCGGCCAAGCAGGCGCTGATGTCCTACGCCTGGTGGTCCTCGCCCGCGGGCGAGGCCGCCGAGAAGCGCTGGGCGTCGTTCATGCAGAAGTGAGCGAGGCAGCGTTGTCGACATCCGTGCCAGATTCCTCCCAAAAGCATCAGCGCCGCGAGCATGCGCTGATGCTGGCATTGGTGTCGCCGGCGCTGCTCGTGATTCTTCTCCTGATCGTACTGCCGGTCGGCTGGCTCGCCTGGCAGTCGATCTACCATGACGGCTTCACGCTGGAGAACTATCGCCGGGTCTTCACCGAAGACATCTACTGGCGCAGCTTTGCGCTGACCTTCGAGATCAGCCTCGCCGTCACCGTGATCGCGCTGCTGCTCGGCTATCCCGTGGCCTATCTCGCCAACGCAGTGCCGAAAGGATGGAGCATCCTGATCCTGTCGCTGGTGGTGCTGCCGTTCTGGACGTCCGTGCTGGTCCGCGCCTATGCCTGGCTGGCGCTGCTCCAGCGCACCGGCGTGATCAACCAGCTCCTGCGCTATCTCGATGTCATCTCCGAGCCGCTCGCGCTGGCGCACAACACGTTCGGCACGGTGGTTGCGACCGTGCACATCCTGCTGCCGTTCATGGTGCTGCCGCTCTATGCCACCATGCAGAAGATCCCCGGTGATTTGATGCAGGCCGGCGCGAGCCTGGGGCGAGCCCGTCGCTCACCTTCTTCCGCGTGTTCCTGCCGCTGTCGCTGCCGGGCGTGCTCGCCGGCTGCACCATGGTGTTCGTGCTCTGCCTCGGCTTCTACATCACGCCGGAATTGCTCGGCGGCGGCCGCACCGTGATGGTGTCGATGCTGGTGAGCCGCAATGTCGAGCTCTACAACCAGTTCGGCGCCGCGAGCGCGGTCGCCGTGGTGCTGCTCCTCAGCGTGCTCCTGATCTTCTTCGCCGTCAGCCGCTTCATCTCGCTCGATCGCGTGTTGGGGCAGAAATGACGCGCACTTCGCCCGCACGGATGGTCCTCTACGTGATCAGCGCGCTGGTGCTGGTCTATCTGATCCTGCCCGTGCTGATCATCGCGCCGATCTCGTTCTCCAGTGCGCGCTTCCTGACGTTCCCGCCGCCGTCGTTCTCGCTGCGCTGGTACCAGCAATATTTCGCCAATCCGGCCTGGATGCAGGCCACGCGGGTGACGCTGACGGTCGCGTTCTTCACGGTCCTGATCGCAACGCCGTGCGGGGTCGCGGCGGCCTACGCGATCAGCCAGTCGAAGCTGCGCATCATCCACATGGCGCTGCTGCTGCCGCTGGTGGTGCCGATCATCATCACTGCGGTCGGCATCTTCTTCGTCTATGCAAAGGTCGGCCTGGTCGCGACCATGCCCGGCCTCGTGCTGGCGAATGTGATGCTGGGCCTGCCCTACGTCGTCATCTCGGTGCTCGCGGGCTTGCAGAGCTTCGATCCGGCGCAGGAGATGGTGGCGCGCAGCCTCGGCATGAACCGCCTGCGCAGCTTCTTCGCGGTGACGCTGCCGCAGATCAAGTCGAGCGTGGTCGCGGGCGGCATCTTCGCCTTCATCTCGGCGATGGACGAGACCATCGTCGCGCTGTTCATCTCCGGCGGCCAGTATCAGCCGCTGACCAAGCGCATGTTCACCGCGCTGCGTGACGAGATCGACCCGACCATCGCCGCGATCTCGACGCTGATGACGGTGGCGTCGTTCATGCTGGTGCTGCTGGCGAGCACGCGGGGGAAGAGGGGCGGGTGAGGGGGGCTCCGGTCTCCGCCGTCATCACCCGCGAAAGCGGGTGATCCAGTATTCCAGAGCCGGTAGTGGTTCCTCGATAGGCCGCGGCGTACTGGATTCCCCGCCTGCCGCCTACGCTAAAGCTTCGGCGCCCCTGGACCGCAGCCCCGGCGAAGCCTTGGCGTAGCCGGGTCGCGGGGAATGACAGCGAGTGTGCTGTTAAGCCTTCGCCCCAAGCCACGCCAGGATCATCTCCACGATCTGCGTCCGGCTCGTCGCCAGCACCCTGGGCTCGCTGAGGTCGCGGTCGAACAGGGCGCCGAAGGTGTGGCGGTTGGCGACGCGGAAGAAGCAGTAGGAGGAGATGGCGAGGTGCAGGTCGATGGCGTCGACGTCGTCGCGGAAGACGCCTTCGCCGCGGCCGCGCTCGAGGATGCCGTCGAGTGTCGCGATCACGCTGGCGTTGAGCTGGCGCAGTTGCAAATTCTGCTTCAGGTGCTTGCCGTGGTGGATGTTCTCGATGCTGACGAGACGGATGAAGTTCGGATTGCGCTCGTCATGGTCGAAGGTGGCTTCGATCAGCCGGCGTAATCCCTCGCGGGCGTCACAGCTTTCGATGTCGAGCTGGTCCTCCAGCGCGCGGATGCTGCGATAGGCCTCCTCCAGCACCGCGAGGTAGAGCTGCTCCTTGCCGCCGAAATAGTAATAGATCATCCGCTTCGACGTGCGCGTCCGCGCCGCGATCGCGTCGACGCGGGCGCCGGAATAGCCCTCCGAGGCGAATTCGGCCATCGCCACTTCGAGGATGTCGCGCTTGGTGCGCTCAGGGTCGTTGGTGCGCTTCGATGGGGGCGGCATGCGCTCGAGCATCACTGTTTCTCCCCGCCAGTTTCCACGGATCACCTTGAAGGTGAAGGCAAATTTCGCCCGTCGGGGCATTGATCCAATGCGCATTGCATAAACGTACTAGTTCGTACATTATTGTTCCAAACTAGGGTTGCGGCAACCAGAACCAGAAAACGCGCGCGAGGCGATCTGCCTGACGCGAACCGCACCGGCCACATGGGGAGGAGCCTTTAATGACGTTGACGTCAACCGCACCGCTGCGCGCATCATCCAGCGCGGAAACCACGCCGAACAAGCTGCCGAAGCGCGCCGCGCTGGTCAGCTTCGTCGGCAGCATGCTCGAATACTACGACTTCTTCATCTACGGCACCGCTGCGGCGCTGATCTTTCCGAAAGTGTTCTTCGCCAATGTCGATCCCTCGACCGCGACGCTGCTCGCGTTGCTCTCCTTTGGCATCGGCTATATCGCTCGGCCCGTGGGCGCCGTCATCCTCGGCCATTTCGGCGACCGTATCGGCCGCAAGACGGTGCTCTTGTTCACACTGGTGCTGATGGGCGGCTCGACGCTGGCGATCGGCCTGTTGCCGGATGCCAAGACGATCGGCAATGCCGCGCCTGTCATCCTGACGCTGCTCCGCCTGTTGCAGGGCCTGTCGGCTGCCGGCGAGCAGAGCGGAGCCTACTCGCTGACGCTGGAGCATTCCGCCAATTCGAACCGCGCCTTCTTCACGAGCTTGACCCTGAGCGGCACCCAGGCCGGCGCGATCCTTGCAACACTGGTGTTCATCCCGGTGTCGAGCCTGCCGGAAGACCAGTTGTTGAGCTGGGGCTGGCGCATTCCGTTCCTGCTCTCCGCAGCTCGTGCTGCTGGTCGCCTACCTGGTGCGGAGGACCATGCCGGAAACGCCCGTCTTCGAAGACATCAAGGACAAGGCGCAGGTGGCGCGCTTCCCGGTCGTTACGCTCATGCGCGACTACTGGCCGGACGTGCTGCGCGTCATCGTCTGTGCGCTGATCGCCACCGTGAGCACGATGACCGCGGTGTTCGCGCTCGGCTATGCCACCAGCAAGTTCGGCGTCGCCCGCCCGACCATGCTGTGGGCCGGCGTGCTCGGCAATGTCACCGCGCTGATCACCCAGCCGCTGTGGGCGCTGCTGGCCGACAGGATCGGCCGCAAGCCGGTGTTCATCGGTGGTGTGCTCGGCTGCGCGGTGCTGGTGTTCCCGTACTTCATGCTGGTGACATCAGGGAATACGCTGGCGATCTTCGCCGCGGCGATGATCCTCTCGGGCGTCATCTACGCCGCGCCGAACGCGATCTGGCCGTCGTTCTATGCGGAGATGTTCGACGCGCGCGTGCGTTACTCCGGCACGGCGATCGGCACGCAGCTCGGCTTCCTCGCCGCGGGCTTCACGCCGCTGGTGAGTGCGAGCCTGGTCGGCGAAGGGCCGAACGGCTGGATTCCCGTGGCAATCTTCGTTGCCTGCTGCTGCGTGATCTCGGCGGCATCAGCGGCCACCGCGCGCGAAACCCACAATGTCGACATCGCCGATCTCGGCAAGCAGCGCGCTTGAGTCGGGATGAGTGAAAGTCGCATGTTGACCAACGCAGTTTCGACCGCCAGCGGGCCGATCATCGGCGCCGAGCAGAACGGCATACGCGCCTTCAAGGGCGTGCCGTTCGCGACCGCGCGGCGCTTTGCCAGGGCGACACCGCCGCTCGCGTGGACGGAGCCGCGCCAATGCACGGACTACGGCGCTTACGCGCCGCAGCCCGGCCATCTCGATCATGCTGACGAGGAATCCTGTCTCAGCCTGAACATCTGGGCGCCGGCGGCGGATCACCCGCTGCCGGTCAAGTTCTTCATCCATGGCGGCGCCTTCGTCACCGGCGGCGGCGCCGACTATGACGGCTCCTTCCTCGCCGCCCACGGCCCGGCCGTCATCGTCACCATCAACTACCGGCTCGGGCCGCTCGGTTTCCTGCAACTGCATCGCCACGGCCTCACCGAAGCCAACAACCTCGCGCTCCAGGATACGCTCGCAGCGCTCGATTGGGTCCGTGCCAACATCGCGAACTTCGGCGGCGATCCGGATGCGATTACGCTGTCGGGACAATCCGCCGGCGCCTCCATGGTGATCGCGCTCGCAACCCTGCCGCAGGCAAGAGGCAAGTTTATCCGTGCGCTCGCGCTGAGCGCGCCAGGGCGCGACATCATGAGTGGGGGGCACGCCGATGATGTCGCGCGCCACGTGCTCGAGGAGCTCGAGCTTGCGCGCGATCCCGGCGCGATTGCGTCCGTGCCGCTGCCAAAGCTGTTCGCGGCGGTCGAGCGCGTCGGACGCAGGCTCGCGGACGAGACGGAGGCAGGCACCGTGTTCGGTCCTGTGCTCGACGGGACCGTGATCCCGCGCGAGCCGCGCGACGTCTTCGCCGACGGAACTTTGGGCGGCATTCCGCTCTGGCTCGGCTCCTGCCGCGACGAGATGGTGATGTTCCTGAAGAACGCGCCGCCGGCGGCGATGATCCGCGCCACCGAGCGACAAGTGCGCGCGGCGTTCGGCGATGCCGGCTGGTGCCGGCTGCTATCCTATTATCGCGCCACCGCGCGCCTCGACGAGGATCCGTACGAGGCGCTGCTGTCGGATGCGTTCTGGCATCGCCCCATGGCCGATCTTGCGCGGATTCATGCTGCGGCCGGCGGTGCCGTGTGGCTGAGCCGGTTCGACCATCGCCCGGCGCTGGAGCCGTTCCTGTCGCAGGGGCCGACACACGGTGCGGACAACGCCTGCCTGTGGGCGCATCTGCCTGATTTCATCGATCGGCCGATCCTCAAGCGCAAGGGCGGGCCGATGACGCCGGCCGACATTGATGTCGCGGCGCGGTTTCAGGCGAGCGTCTTGCGCTTCGTCACGACCGGCAGGCCGGATGTCGCGCAAGCCTGGCCGCGGTTCGAGCCGGGCCATGAGCCGCTCGCGATCTTCGGCCAGCCGTTTCACATCGTGCCGCTCAACGACGGCGCGCGCTTCCGCGTATGGGCGGAGCTATCGGCGCAGTCCGGACCTACGAAACAGCAGCGAGCGATCGCTCCATGATGATCGTGCGCTCATCGCCAAAGTAACTGTCACGCACGGCCTTGAACCCGAGCCGTGCGTAGAAGGATTCCGCGGTGACGGAAGACGGGACGGTCAACAAAGCGATCTCTCGCTCGCGCGCGATGCGTTCGATCTCGGCCATCAGGAACTTGCCGATCCCCTGCGCCTGAACGTCGGGAGCCACGAAGACCGTGCGGACGACGCTTCCGTCAAGGCTCGCCGTTCCAACGACGCGGCCGCCAAGGGCGGCAACAAGGACCGTGCGTTTGCGGATCAGCTCCAGAACGGCGGTCGGGCTGAAGCTATGCTCGACCCGCTCGATGATCTCGTCTGTGTAATCCCTCGCATTTGTCTCGCGCAGTGCGCGCAGAATGACGGCGCTGATTTCGCCGCTATCCTCTTCGCGCGCCGGGCGGATGCTGCAATCCATTGATCCCTCCACCTCCCGGCAGTCGCTAGCCCTCACTGCATTATCGCCGCAGCGATCTTCTCCGCCGACATCAGCACCGGAAAATTGGTGTTGGCGCACGGCACCACGGGGAAGATCGAGGCGTCGACGACGCGCAGGCCCTGAATACCTTTGACGCGGCCCTGGTTGTCCACCACCGCCATCGGATCGTCGGCCCGGCCCATGCGGCATGAGCACGAGGCGTGCCACACCCCGATGGTCGCCTTGCGGACGAAGGCTTCCAGTGCATCGTCGTCGTTCATCACCTGGTCGAAGGTGAAACCTTCGACGACGAAATTGTCGATCAGGTAGTGGCGCAGCGCCGCCGGCCCGTCCATCAAGGTCGCGGCGATCTTGGTCAGGATCCTGTTTTTGGTATTGACCACGCCGATCTTGCGCACCTTGTCGGTATAGGCGGCCGGAAACGGCTTGTCCGTCACCGCTTTCACCACGTCGCTCATCTGCACGGCCGCCATCTTGCGGAAGCCGCTCATCAGGCGGTCGAGGTCGCGGCGGTCGGACAGCAGATTGAACTCGACGATCGGCTCGGCGGCGGGATCGCGCGAGGCGAGCTTGACCTGTCCGGTCTCGGAATAGGTCTTGTTGACGAAGGTCAGCAGCGAGCCGATCTGCTCGCCGACCGCGTGCCAGGCCGATTTGCTGAGCAGGACGACGAACATGTCGCCCTTCGGTACGCCCGACAGCCCGGATGAATAACGCAGGCCAAGCTGCATGTGGCGCCTGGTGTGCTCGTTCATGCGCGCGCCGCGGCGGACAAAGGACGACAGCGAAATCGAAGGATGATCCATCAGGCGCTGACCGACGCCTGCCAGCCCCATCAGGACGGGAATGCCCATATCCTTGAGGTGACCGACCGGGCCGATGCCGGCGCGCAGGAGATGCGCCGGCGAATGGATCGCGCCGCTGGAGAGGATGATCTCGCGGCCGCGGAATTCCTGTTCCCGTCCGTCGACCATCGCCTTCACGCCGACGCATTGCGTGCCTTCGAACAGCAGCTCTCTGACCTGCGTGTTGGTGGAGATGGTGAGATTGGCGCGCTTGCGCGTGTCGCGATCGAGATAACCCATCGCGGCCGAGACGCGTTGCTCGGCCTGATTGGAATGCGTCACCGGAAAATAGCCGTCGACGAACTCGCCGTTCTGGTCCGGCACGAACTGATGGCCGGCTTGGTGGAAGGCGTTGGCGAACGCCTGCGAATGCCGCGTCCAGTGTTCACGTGGAATTCTGCGTACCGGAATTCGGCCGTCCTTGCCGTGGTACGGGCCGTCGAAATCGAGGTCGCGCTCGACCTTCTTGAAGAAAGGCAGCACGTCGTTCCAGCTCCAGCCGTCGGCGCCCCGCGCGTCCCATTCATCGTAGTCGGTCGGTGCGCCGCGGTTGGCCATCTGGCCGTTGATCGACGAGCCGCCGCCCAGCACGCGCGCCTGCTCGTATCTGCGTAAGGGAGGACGCGCTTCGTTCGGATTGTTGTGGCTGACGATCTGGGTCGTGACCTTGAGTTCGGTCCAGTGGAAGCGGGGATCGAAATAGGCCGTGCCCGGATAGCTGTCCCTGATCTCGGCGGGCTCGTTGCCGGGCGGTGTGTCCTGTCCGGCCTCGCACAGCAGGACCTTGTTGGCGCTCTTTGCGGAGAGTCGGTGGGCCAGCACGGACCCCGCCGAGCCGCCGCCGACGATAATGAAGTCGTACACGATTGGCGTTTCCTCTTGGTCTTGTCCGGGAAACGTAGCGCGTTATTTTCCCGAGGTCACGTCGGCATTGCCGCGACAGTTCGTAACTCCCATTGCTTGCCTGGCAACCACGATCGTGCAATTCTTCTGGCAGCGCCGATTTGATCCTCAGCTTGCGGGCGCTTCTACAAATGCAGCTAAAGAGACGTAGCTAAATTGACTAGCCAGTCCTGCATCCCCCGCATAGCGAGAACGATCGGCCATTCCGAATGGGAGGGGCCAAATGAGATTGCTGCCATCGCGGACGTGCATGGGAATCGTCCGGCACTTGAAGCCGTCCTTGCGGACATTGCGATGCTCGGCATCGACGAGGTCGTGAATCTCGGCGACCACGTCAGTGGCCCGCTCGAGGCAGCGAGGACCGCGGATCTGTTGATGGCGCGAGGCTTTCCGTCGATACGGGGCGATCAGGATCGAATCCTCGTCGAGCTCTGGCAGGCCGGCGGCTCCCCTCGCAGCGATTTCCGTGAGCTCGCGCGCAAGCATTTCGACTGGATGGCAAGCATGCCGTCCACGCTCACGTATAAGGAACGGGTGTTCCTGTGCCATGGATCGCCAACGGACGACGCTGCTTTCTGGCTCGACCACATCGCCGACGACGGCTGCCCGCGCCCGAGCGGCATCGACGCGATCGAGGCTGAAGCTGGGGGGATCGACGCCGAGATCATCCTGTGCGCCCACACCCACATTCCGCGCGTGGTGCGTTTGAGGGATGGCCGGCTGGTCGTGAATCCCGGCAGCGTCGGGTTGCCCGGTTATGACGGGAAGGCGCCCGTGCCCTACGTGGTCGAGGTCGGTACGCCGCATGCGTGCTACGCGATTCTGGAGCATGCCGGCGCAGGCTGGTCCGCGACGATCCGCTACGTGCCCTACGACACCGCGGCCATGGCCGCACTGGCGCGCAGCAAAGGCATGCTCAGCTGGGCAAGCGCGATTGCGACGGGTTGGGTTCAGCGGGAGGGGAGGGAGGCCGACGCCTCCGTCACGCCCTGACGCGTCTCGTTCCGGCCGGCAACGAGGGGCAGCGGGGCTCGTTCAGCGCAAGAATGGCACGGGATGGGCCGCGCGATAGAAGAAGTTGATCAACGTGTTGATGTCGAACACCGGAAGGCCCGAGACTTCGGCGACGTCCCGCGAGAACGGGCACATGTTGGTGCATTCGAACAGGATCGCGCCCGGGTTTTTGCAGGACGCCATGAAAGCTTCCGTCATCTCGATCATCTCGGCGCGCAGCACGTCGGTGTCCAGTTCCTCGCGGCCGAGAATGTAGGTTGCGGGAAACTGCGCATCGGGCTTCATGCCCTGGATCTGGACGGGAATCTCGTCCGGCGACCAGCCGACCCCGCGGAAATGCCCCTCGTTCATGTGGTGGCCGCGTTCGGTGAAGATGCCGATGACCTTGCCCGGCGGCAGCATGGCATGGATCAACGGTGCCTGGATCAGGCTCGAGGTGAAGACCGGGATGTTCACGGCTGCCGCGAGCTGCTGCTGAAATGGCGCGAGGAAGCCGCAGCTCGTGGTGATCGCCTTGACGCCGTCGGCTTCCAGCTCGCGGGCCGCCGCGATGAACGGCTCGAGCAGGGCGGGATCGGGATGGTCGCCCATGATCCTTGTGGCGTGTGCGCCGCGCACGATCTTGTAGCGCACCGGGAAATCATAGGAGAGCGCATTGCCGATGTCGCCGCGCGGGCGCGGGAAGCGGGTATCGAGCATCAGGATGCCGATCGTCTCGCCGTAATTCGTGAAGCCGCCGCGGAGTTTCATGGGTGTCCCCACCGATTCGGAATGGTCGTGCCAGGCAGTCTAATGCGTCTCGTGAAACCGGCTGAGGAAGGACTTCAGCCGTTCGCTGCGGGGCTGGCGGATGGTCTCTTCGGGCGTGCCGATCTCGGCCATGATGCCGTCGTTCATGAAGCCGACGCGGGTGGAGACGTCGGCGGCGAAGGCCATCTCGTGCGTCACCAGCACCATGGTCATGCCTTCGCTCGCGAGGCTGCGGATGACGGACAGGACTTCGCCGACGAGTTCGGGATCGAGCGCCGAGGTCGGCTCGTCGAACAGCATCACGTCTGGCTTCATCGCGAGCGCCCGCGCGATCGCGACGCGCTGCTTCTGGCCGCCGGAGAGGCGGCTCGGAAAGGCGTCGGCCTTGTCGGCGAGGCCGACCTTGGCGAGCAAATCGCGGCCAAGCGCATCGGCGTCGTTTCGCGCCATGCCCTTCACCTGCACCGGCCCCTCTGTGACGTTGGCGAGCACCGACATGTGCGGGAACAGATTAAAGTGCTGGAACACCATGCCGACGCTGCGCCGAAGCAGCGCGAGCTGCGCATCGCCGGCGGCGCGCATGCCTTTGCCGAAGGCGAATTTATGCGTGCCGATCGCAAGCGCGCCCTGCTGCGGCATTTCCAGGAGATTCAGGCAGCGCAGGAAGGTGGACTTGCCCGAGCCGGAGGCGCCGATCAATGTGACGACCTCGCCGCGGGCAACCGAGAGCGAGACGCCCTTGAGCACCTCATGGTCGCCGAACGCCTTGTGGATGTTGTCAGCGATCAGAGCACTCATCGATGCGCCCCCATTTTCAGCTCGACCCGGTCGGCAACCAGCGTCAGCGGGAACAGCACGACGAAATAGAGCACGGCAATCGTGGTGTAGACCTCGAGCGGCTTGTAGCTCGACGCCGTGATGACCGTGCCCTGATAGAGGAGGTCGCCGACCGCGACCACCGACACCAGCGAGGTGTTCTTGAGCTGCATGATGGTCTGGTTGATGAAGGAGGGGATCATCACCTGCGTCGCCTGCGGCAGCACGATGCGGCGAAAGATCTTGCCGCGGCGCATGCCGATGGCGCGGCCGGCCTCCCACTGGCCGGTGTCGACGGCCTCGATGCCACCGCGGAAGATTTCCGCATAGAACGAGCCGGCATAGAGCGACAGCGCGATGAAGCAGGCCATCGCCGGCGACATGTCGACGCCGATCAGCACGGGCAGGGCGTAGTAGACCCAGATCAGCTGCACCAGCAGCGGCGTGCAGCGGAACACCTCGATATAGAGACGCAACGGCACCGTGACCCAGCGCGGTGCCGTCGTGCGCAGGATGCCGACGAACAGTCCGATGGCGAGACCCGCGACCACCGTGGTCACCGTGTAATACACGGTGACCAGGAGCCCTTGGCAGATCAGGCCCCAATACGGCTTGAGCGCCGCGAAGTCCCAGACGTACATCGATCGACCGTCAGAACTGCACTTCGGGCGGGAGATCGTCGGCGGTGAGGCCGACCGCCTCAAAACCCTTGAGCATCCATTCGCGGGTCTGGCCCATCGCGCGGTTGTAGTCGGCCCAGGCGCTGAGGAAATCCTTGTAGCGGCGGTCGCTCTCGGCGCGGATACCCATGTTGGTCGGCAGCGTCAGCAGCGGGCGCGGAATGGCGAGATCGCCGAGGTTCGGGTTCTTCTTCAGCGTCGAGACCGAAAGCACCGCCAGCGAGACGTTGCAGTCGGCACGTCCCGTCGCAACCGCCAGGATCGCCTCGTCGCGGTTCTTGAAGCCGAGGATGGTCGCCTTCGGACAGTAGCGGCGCGCGATCGTCTCATGGGTCGAGCCGATGTCGACGGCGATCTTGACCTCGGGCTTGTTGAGCTCGGCCCAGGTCTGCGGCTTGGCAAAGCCCTTCTTGGTGATGACGGTGAAGGAGTGCACCAGGATCGGCGTCGAGAAGTCGATGACGAGCGCGCGCTCCGGCGTCGGGTTCACGGCGAAGGCGAGGTCGACCTTGTCGGCCTGGAGATCGAGGATCTGGTTGCCCCAGGTCGATTCCAGCGTCTCGACCTTGGCGCCCAGCTTGCCGGCGATGTCCTTGGCCATGTCGATGCAGGCGCCCGACCATTCGTTGGTGGCGAGGTCCTTATGGAAATAGGGCTCCTGGCCGACGATGACAGCGACGCGCAGCACGCCATTCTTCTTGATGCGGTCGAGCGTGGAGGCCGGCGCATCGGCCTTGGCCGAGCCGCTCGCGGCGGCGATCGCTGCGCCTGCCAGCGCGACGGTGGTGAGAGCATCCCTGCGATTCATGGTCTTTGTCTCCCTGGAATCTGGGTCGGATCGTGTCCGGCCTCTGGATTATTTCTGTATTCAGGATAAAATGCAATACGGTATTTCGAGTTGCTGGCCATTTGGGCGGCAAGGCAGAAATGAGCCCAATATCTTGGCAGGATTGCGCAAAATTCCTGATAGGGAGGGGTTGTAAATTGCATTTAAGTCTGAATACAAGACTGAACGCAATGTGGAAGTGAGCTGAAGGAGAGGCCTGTGCGCGCCCTATTCGTCGATGCGAACGAGACCCTGGCAGCGGTGACCGACAAGCTGCTGGCCTCGCAGAAGCTGCCGGTCAGCATCAACCGCAATCCCTCGATCAAGCCCGACGATCTGCCCGGCCTGCTCGGCGATGCCGAAATCATGATCGTCGACCACACGGCGGTGCCATCAGCGATTGCCGAGAAGTGCGCGAAGCTGAAGCACGTCGTCTTCCTCGGCACCGGCGCGCGCAGCTACATGAATCCGGAAGAGCTCGCCGAGCGCGGCATCTCCGTCCACACCATCAAGGGTTATGGCGACACCGCGGTTGCCGAATGCGCGATCGCGCTGATGTGGGCTTCCGCGAAGAGCTTTGGCGAGATGGATCGCGGCATGCGCGAGGGCAACTGGCTGCGCCGTGATGCAATGCAGCTCACCGGCAAGACGCTCGGCCTGATCGGTTTTGGCGGCATCGCCGCGGAGGCCGCCCGCATGGCGGCGGGCTGCGGCATGAAGGTGATCGCCTGGAACAGGACGCCGAAGACCCATCCCGGCGTCGAGTTCGTTTCGCTGGAGAAGCTGCTGGCCGAGAGCCACGTCATCTCGCTGCACCTCCTGCTCAACGACGAGACCAAGGGTCTTCTGTCGCGTGAGCGCATCGCCCAGATGCGCCCCGGCAGCATTCTGATCAACACGGCGCGCGGCGCTGTGGTCGATGAAGACGCAATGCTGGATGCGCTGCGCTCCGGCCACATCGGTCACGCCGGTCTTGACGTCTTCACCGTCGAGCCGCTGCCGGCGGGGCATCCCGTTACAAAACTGCCGAACGTGACGCTATCGGCGCATTCGGCGTTCCGCACGCCCGAGGCGAGCGACAACCTCATTGGTGCTGCGCTCGACCACTGCCGCCGCATCATCGCCACCGGCAAGTAAAGTTAAGGACATCCCATGTCGGATATCACCCGCATCGACCAGAACGCCCGCCGCAGCCGCGCTTCCGTGTTCGGCGATCTCGTTTTCCTCGCAGGTCAGGTGGCGGACACCAAGACCGCTGATATCACCCAGCAAACGAAAGAGGCGCTGGCGAAGGTCGACGACATGCTGGCGCGCGCCGGCACCGACAAATCGCGCCTGCTCAGCGTGCAGGTCTGGCTTAGGAACATGGACGATTTCGACGCCATGAACGCGGTCTATGATGCGTGGGTCGTGCCGGGCAACACGCCGACCCGCGCCTGCGGCAAGGTCGAACTCGCCGATCCCGCCTTCCGTATCGAGGTGATCGCGATCGCCGCGCGCAGTTGAGGCTCGGCCGTGACTGTCCAGGCGCCCGCATCGACCTTCCGCCCCGCCCAGCGCATCAGCGCGATCGGTGTCTCCGAGATATTGAAGATCGGCGCAGTCGCGCAGCGGCTCAAGCGCGAGGGGCGACCGGTGATCGTGCTGGGCGCCGGCGAGCCTGACTTCGATACGCCCGATCATGCCAAGGACGCGGCCGAGCGCGCCATCCGCGCGGGGCAGACCAAATACACGATCCTCGACGGCACCGTGGAATTGAAGGCGGCGATCGCCGAAAAATTCCGCCGCGAGAACGATCTCGTCTATGCCGCCGACGAGATCACCGCCGGCGCCGGCGCCAAGCAGGTGATCCACAACGCCTTCATGGCGACGCTCAGTCCCGGCGACGAGGTCATCCTGGCCGCGCCTTACTGGACCAGCTATGCCGACATGGTGCGGATCGCCGACGGCACGCCGGTGGACGTGCTTTGTCGCGAGGAGAACGGCTTTCGCCTCGATGCCGCCGATCTCGAACGCGCGATCACGCCGAAGACGCGCTGGCTGCTGCTGAACTCGCCGTCCAATCCGACCGGAGCCGCCTATTCGGCCGCGCAGCTTCGCCCGATCCTGGATGTGCTCAAGCGCCATCCGCTTGTCTGGTTGATGGCGGACGATATCTACGAGCACCTGATCTATGACGGCATGCCGTTCGTGACCGCAGCGGCGCTCGAGCCGAGCCTGAAATCACGCACGCTGACCGTGAATGGTGTTTCCAAGGCCTACGCCATGACCGGCTGGCGCGTCGGCTATGGCGGCGGTCCGCGCGAATTGATCGCGGCGATGGCGGTGGTGCAGAGCCAGAGCACGACCAATCCCTCCTCGGTGAGCCAAGCCGCTGCGATCGCCGCGCTGACGGGGCCGCAAGGCATCCTGATCGAGCGCCGTGCCGCGTTCCAGCGCCGCCGCGACATCGTGGTCGATGCGCTCAATGCCATCGACGGCGTCACCTGCCGCCGGCCGGAGGGCGCGTTCTACACCTATGCCAGCTGCGCCGGCCTGATCGGCCGCCGCACGCCGGATGGTACCGTCATCGGCAGTGACGCGGCGTTCTGCCGCTTCCTGCTGGAGAGGCATGACGTGGCCGTGGTGCCGGGCAGCTGTTTCGGCCTTGCACCTTATTTCCGCCTGTCCTACGCCACCTCGGAACAAAACTTGCGCGAGGCCGTGATGCGCATCGCCAAAGCCTGCAGGGAGCTGTCATGACCATTCGCAACACCCGCACCGGGGGCCGGATCCTGATCGATCAGCTCGTCGCCCAAGGCGTCGACCGCGTCACCTGCGTGCCGGGCGAGAGCTACCTCGCGGCGCTCGACGCGCTGCATGACAGCCCGATCGACGTCGTGATCTGCCGCGCCGAGGGTGGTGCTGCGATGATGGCGGAAGCCTATGGCAAGCTCACCGGCCGTCCCGGAATCTGCTTCGTCACCCGCGGCCCCGGCGCCACCAATGCCAGCCACGGCGTCCACATCGCGATGCAGGATTCGACGCCGATGATCCTGTTCGTCGGACAGGTCGACACCGGCATGCGCGAGCGCGAGGCGTTCCAGGAGCTCGACTACAAGGCGGTGTTCGGCACCATGGCGAAATGGGCCGTCGAGATCGATCGCCCCGATCGCATTCCGGAGCTGGTCGCGCGTGCCTTCCGCGTCGCCATGCAGGGCCGTCCGGGTCCCGTGGTGATCGCGCTGCCGGAGAACATGCTGACCGAGACGGCGGCCGTTGCCGACGCCATGCGCATCGAGCCGGCCGTGAGCTGGCCGGCACCATCAGATCTCGAGCGCGTCGGCGCCATGCTCGCGAGCGCCAAGGCGCCGCTCGTCATCCTCGGCGGCTCGCGCTGGACGGATGAGGCGACCAAGAGCATCGCGCGCTTTGCCGAGCGGTTCGACCTGCCGGTCGCGACCTCGTTCCGCCGGGCCTCGCTGATCGACGCCGATCATTCGCATTATGCCGGCGATCTCGGCATCGGGCCGAGCCCAGGCCTGAAGGCGCGCATCGACAACGCCGACGTCATTCTCCTGATCGGCGGCCGCATGTCGGAGATGCCGTCCTCGTCCTACACACTGTTCGACATTCCGACGCCGAAGCAGAAGCTGATCCACGTGCATCCGGGCTCGGAAGAGCTAGGCCGCGTCTACCAGCCTGAGCTCGCGATCCAGGCGACGCCCGCCGCGTTCGCCGCCGCCGTCGAGACGCTGAAGCCATCAGGCGCGGTCGCCTGGAAGGGCGAGGCCGCCAAGGCGCACGCCGATTACCTCGCCTGGACCGACAAGGCGCGTGAGCTGCCGGGCACATTCCAGTACGGCCAGGTCATGACCTGGCTGCGCGACCGCCTGCCGAAGGACGCGATCGTCTGCAACGGTGCCGGCAACTATGCCGGCTGGATCCATCGCCATCACCGTTTCCACAGCTTTGCCGCCCAGCTCGCGCCGACCTCGGGGTCGATGGGCTATGGCGTGCCGGCGGCGGTGCTCGCAAAACGGCAATATCCGGATCGCGTCGTCGTCGCCTTTGCCGGTGATGGCTGCTTCCTGATGAATGGCCAGGAATTCGCGACCGCCGTGCAGTACGACGCGCCGCTGGTGGTCATCGTCGTCGACAATTCGCAGTACGGCACCATCCGTATGCACCAGGAGCGTGATTATCCCGGCCGCGTGGTCGGAACCCAGCTCAAGAACCCTGACTTCGCGATGTATGCGAAGGCATTCGGTGGCCATGGCGAGCGCGTCGAGCGCACCGAAGAGTTTGCGCCGGCGTTCGAGCGCGCGCTCGCTTCGGGCAAGCCGTCGATCCTCCACTGCATCATCGATCCGCGCGCGATCTCGGTCGGCAAGGATTTCGCGCCGGCGGTGAAGGCGTAGCCGATGTCGGAAGGCCGCCACGTCGCTATCATCGGAGCCGGCGCGGTCGGCGTGATCGGCGCCATCGAGGCGCTGCGCGAGGGGCATCGCGTCACGCTGATCGACGCAGGCGAGCCCGGTGGCGAACAGGCGGCGAGCTACGGCAATGCCGGCTGGCTCTCCTCCCATTCGGTGATTCCGCCGGCCGAGCCGGGCCTCTGGAAGAAGGTGCCGGGTTATCTGATGGACCCGCTCGGCCCGCTCGCGATCCGCTGGTCTTACTTGCCGAAGGCGCTGCCCTGGCTGATCAAGTATTTGCTCTCGGGCTGGACCGAGGCACGGGTCGAGAAGACGGCGTTTGCGCTGCGCGATCTGCTGAAGGACGCGCCGCTGCTGCACAAGAAGCTCGCGGAAGAAGCGGGCGTGCCCGAGTTGGTCGAGCGCAACGGCGTGATGCATGTATTCCCGTCGCGCGGCAATTTCGACAGCAATCTCGGCTGGCGCCTGCGCAAGAAGGTCGGCGTCGAATGGATGGAGCTGAACGCCGACGAGATGCGTCAGCGCGAGCCGGATCTGCATCCGCGCTACACCTTTGGCGTGGTGGTGGAGGAAGCCGGCCGCTGCCGCGATCCCGGCGCTTACGTTGCGGCGCTGGCCCAGCATGCGCTCGCGAGCGGTGCCAAGCTCGTTCATGCCAGGGCGACCGGTCTGAAGCTTTCAGGCAACAAGCTCGTTGCCGTTCTCACCGAGACCGGTGAGATTGCTTGCGATGCCGCGGTGGTCGCCGCCGGCGCGCGGTCAAAACAGCTCACCGCATCCGTCGGCGATCCCTTGCCGCTCGAAACCGAGCGCGGCTATCACGTCATGATCGAGAACCCGGAATCGGGTCCGCGCAGCTCGATGATGGCGTCCGACGTCAGCATGGTGGTGAACTGGACCGACAAGGGCCTGCGCGCCGCCGGCACTGTCGAGATCGCCGGCCTCGAGGCCGCGCCGAACTGGAAGCGCGCCGAAATCCTGCGCAACAACCTCTTCAGCATGTTCCCGAAACTGCCGAAGGACATTCCCCCCTCGCGCATCAAAACCTGGTTCGGCCATCGGCCGAGCATGCCGGACGGCCTTCCCTGTATCGGCCATGCGCGTGCCTCGCGCGATATCGTCTACGCCTTCGGCCATGGCCATGTCGGCCTGGTCGGATCGGCCCGCACCGGCCGTCTGGTCGCGCAGCTTCTGAGCGGCAAGCAGCCGGAGATTCCGCTCGCGCCGTTCGCGCCCACTCGCTTCCTCTGAGAACGCACCATGACCTATCCAGCCAACTCGTCCTCTCGCATCGCCCGCGGCGGCAAGGCCATCTATGGCGCGCCGCTCGGCATCTTGATGCTGGAAGCGCGCTTTCCCCGCATTCCCGGCGACATGGGCAACGGCACGACCTGGCCGTTCCCCGTGCTCTATCGGGTGGTGAGCGGCGCTTCGCCGGAGAAGGTGGTGCTGAAGGGCGCCGCCGGCCTGCTGCCTGACTTCATCGATGCGGCCAAGGACCTGGTCCGGTTGGGCGCGGAAGCCATCACCACCAATTGCGGCTTCCTCTCGCTGTTTCAGAAGGAGATCGCGGCCGCCGTCGGCGTTCCCGTAGCGACCTCGTCGCTGATGCAGGTGCCGTGGGTGCAGGCGACCTTGCCCCCAGGCAAGCGCGTCGGCCTCGTGACGGTGTCAGGCTCGACCTTGACGCCGGCCCATCTCGAAGGCGCCGGTGTGCCGCTCGATACGCCACTGGTCGGCACCGAGCACGGCAAGGAATTCTTCCGCGTCCTGATCAAGGCCGAGAAGGACGACATGGATGTGGCCCAGGCCGAGCGTGACGTGGTCGAGGCGGGCAAGGAGCTGGTCGCGAAAAATCCGGATGTCGGTGCCATCGTGCTCGAATGCACCAACATGCCGCCTTATGCGGCAGCCTTGCAGGCTGAAGTTGGATTGCCGGTCTACGACATCTATTCCATGATCACCTGGTTTCATGCTGGACTGCGCCCGCGCGCGTTTGCCTGAGTCCGGCTGTCGCAAAGCTCTGCACAAGATGTGCTAGGCAGCTGTTTGGATTGCAATCGTCCATGCAGCCCCGGTATATTGGGCTGTGTTCGGGCATGAATGCAGCTTATGAAGAGCAACGTGGAACTAGCTTCCGATAGTATCGTCGATCGCGTCTATGAACAGCTCAAGGCGATGGCCGTGAGCTATGAGTTCAAGCCGGGCGAACGGCTCAACGAGGGCGAGCTGGCAAAACGCCTCGGCGTTAGCCGCACGCCGCTTCGCGAAGCGCTCAACCGTCTCAACACCGAGGGCTTCCTGCGCTTCACGCCGGGCAAGGGCTTCTTCTGCCGCGAGCTCGACGCGCACGAGATCTTCGATCTCTACGAGCTGCGCAAATCGATCGAGGTCGCCTCGGTCCGCCTCGCCATCAAGCGCGCCAAGGACGAGGACATCGACGCGCTGCTGAAATTCCTCGAAGCCACCGGTCCCGATCCCGGCGAGCGCTCCTCGGTGGAGCTGGTCGAGCTCGACGAGACCTTTCACGAGCGGCTGATGGCGATGTCGAACAATGCCGAGATGCTGCGCGTGCTCCGCAACGTCAACGCCCGCATCCGCTTCGTGCGCTGGATCGACATGGATCGCATCAACCGCTCCAACACCCAGGCCGAGCACCGCGCAGTCGTCGAAGGATTGAAGGCGCGCGACGAAGAGGCCTGCGTCTCGGTGCTGGAGAAGCACATCGACCGCCGATTGGATCGCATCACCTCCGCGATCAAGGAAGGCTACGCGCAGATCTACATGCCGGCTGCGGCAAGGTCCGCGGCGAATTGAGTCGCTAGTCCAGGCGACAGTGTCTCTTCCCTTCTCCCCTTGCGGGAGAAGGTGGCGCGAAGCGCCGGATGAGGGGTATCTCTCCGCGCATATCGATGCATATGAATGCGCCGAGAGATACCCCTCACCTCAATGAATTTGTATCTTCCTGCGGTGATGCCCTCTCCCGCAAGGGGAGAGGGCGCAGTCATGCGCATCGTGCTCTGGTCCGCAACGGACAGCGGAAAAGCCAGCTATACAATCCTTCAATATCTGATCCTGCCAGACGGTCAGAGCTTTCGTATCAGAACATCGCTAGCGTGCCGCCCGAAATCACGGAGACAAGCGGTGCACAGCCCCAAGCCCAATCCCGAAACGCGCAGCAGCGACGACTGGCCGTCCGAGCTCTATCGCGTTCTCAAAGCCGCCGACGTCAGGCAAATGTCCTACGTTCCCGATGCCGGCCACAGCCAGCTCATCCGCATGTTCTCGGCCGACCGCGATGTCACCACCAACGTGCTGACGACCGAGGAGGAGGGCATCGCCATCGCCGCCGGCGCCTGGCTCGGCGGTCAGCGCAGCGTGCTGCTGATGCAGTCGAGCGGGGTCGGCAATTGCATCAACATGCTGTCGCTGTCGGCGATCGGGCGATTTCCGCTGCTGATGCTGGTGACGATGCGCGGCGAATGGGCCGAGTTCAATCCATGGCAGGTGCCGATGAGCCGGGCGACGCAGCCGTCGCTGGAAGCGATCGGCCTGAAGGTGATGCGCGCGGAGACGGCGGAGGATCTGGTCGAGACGGTCGAGTCGGCGGCATCGCTCGCCTACGAGTCCGATCAGCAGATTGCGGTTCTGATCGGGCAACGCCTGATCGGCAAGAAGAAGTGGTGATGCCGATGCAAGCTCAACTCGATCGTCGCGCCGCCGTCGCCGCGCTCCTGAAGGACCGCAAGGACACGCTGGTCGTCTCCGGGCTCGGCTCGCCCACCTATGACCTGCATTCCGTGGGGGATCACGCCGGTAATTTTTATCTCTGGGGCGCGATGGGCGGCGCCGCACTGATCGGTCTTGGGCTCGCGCAAGCCCAGCCGGCAAAGCGCGTCCTTGCGTTGACGGGCGATGGCGAGCAATTGATGGGTCTCGGCGGCATCGCCACCATCGGCGTCGCGCGCCCGCGCAATCTCGACATCGTCGTGATCGACAACCAGCATTTTGGCGAGACCGGGATGCAGGCGAGCCACACCGGCCGCGGCGTCGATCTTACGGCAATTGCGGCCGCCTGCGGCTTCGCCGCGACCGCGACCGTGCGGACGCTCGAGGAGGTGCAACGCCTCGCCGCGCAGATCGCCGAGCCGGCCAATGGCCCGCGGCTTTTTGTCATCAAGGTTCTGGCGGAAAATCCGCCGCGTTCGCTGCCTTCACGCGATGCCGTCTTTATCAAGAACCGGTTCCGTGCTCATCTCGGCTTCGCGGCGGTTTGAACCGGGGTCCTCTCCGGGATAGCTCGCTGCCCAAGCAGCTATCCTGGAGTGAGACCCATGAAACTATCCGGCAAGGTCGCCGTCATCACCGGCGCGGCGCGCGGCATTGGCAAGGCGTGCGCAAAACGGTTCCTCGACGACGGCGTCAAGGTCGTCATCTCGGACGTCGATACGGATGAGCTCGAGAAGACGGTCAACGAGCTGGGCAAGCCCAAGGAATTGTATGCCGTGCCATGTCACGTCGCACGGCGTGCGGACGTCGATCGCGCGGTGGCGACCGCGGTCAGAGAATTCGGCCGGCTCGACATCATGGTCAACAATGCCGGCGTCGCCCGCAACCGCGACATCCTGGAGATTTCGGAAGAGGAATTCGACGAAATCATCGGCATCAATCTGAAGGGCGCGTTCTTCGGCGTCCAGGCGGCGGCCAAGCAGATGATCGCGCAGGGCGGCGGCGGGGTCATCATCAACATGTCCTCGGTGAACGCCCTGCTGGCGATCCCGACGCTTGCGACCTACGCCATCTCCAAGGGCGGTATGAAGCAGCTGACCTCGGTCGCCGCGGTCGCGCTCGCCCCGCACAACATCCGCGTCGTGGCAGTCGGGCCGGGCACGATTTTGACCGATATGGTGGCGTCGTCCATCTACACCTCGGAGGATGCCCGCAAGACCGTGATGTCACGCACGCCGGCTGGCCGTGGCGGCGAGCCGAGCGAGGTGGCTTCCGTCGTGGCGTTCCTTGCGAGTGATGACGCGTCTTACATCACCGGGCAGACGATCTATCCGGATGGTGGGCGGTTGATCCTGAACTACACGGTGCCAGTGAAGGAGAAGTAGGGCTTCAAGACTTCACCGCGCCCGACGTCATGCCGTCGATGAACTGACGCTGCAGCAGCACGAAGATCGCAACGATCGGCAGCACGATGGTGACGGCTGCGGCCAGCATCTCGCCCCAGTCGGTCGAATACTGGCCGGTCAGATTGTAGAAGCGCACGATCGCGGTGACGTTGCTGTCGTTCTGCAGGAACGTCACGGCGATGACGAACTCGTTCCAGGCGTTCAGCCCGACGATGATGGCGACCGTGAGAAGCCCGGGCCGCATCATCGGCAGGATCACGTACCAGAAGGTCTGCCACGGCTTTGCGCCGTCAACTTGGGCTGCTTCCTCGAGCGCGACGGGAATCGCGAGCGCGTAGGTGCGCAAGAGGAAAATCGAAAACGGCGAGAACATCGCCGTGTAGATCAGCGCCACCGCGGGGATCGAATTGACCAGCCCCAGCTTCGCGAAGATGAAGTAGAGCGGGTAGAGATAGAGCTGCACGAGCACGGTGATCGTGGCCATGAAGTAGAAGGTGATGAAGCGCCAGAATTTTCCCTTCTGCCGCGCCAGCACATAGGCGCAGGGCGTCGCGGTGACGCACACCATCAGAATGGTCAGGATCGCGACTTCGGCACTGTGCAGCAGGCTCGGGCCAAGCTGGGCGTTGCGCCAGGCGGAGGAAAAATTCTCCCAGTGCAGCTGGGTCGGCAGCGCGAGCGGATTGCTGCCGATCTCGACCGTCGTCTTCAGTGCGTTCATTACGGCAAGCACGATCGGCAGCAGGGAGCTGAACGATGCGATGCCGATCAGCCCGAGGCTGAATGTCCTGCTCCAGCGATCCCCGATCATGTCGATTGCGCGTCGTCGGTGATCTGGAGCCAGAGATAGACGGCGGTGGCACACAGGCCGAACAGGCTCATGACGCAGGCGGCGGCTGCAGCCTGGCCGACATCGCCTTCGAAGAAGGCGTGGCGGTAGGCAAATGTCGCCAGCACCTCGCTGCCATAGGCGGGGCCGCCGCGGGTGACGATGAAGATGAATTCGAAGACCTGGAACGACCAGATCACGGTCAGGATCAGCATCAAGGTCAGCGTCGGGCGGATGCCCGGGATCAGAACGTAGCGGAACAAAGCAAAGAAGCCGGCTCCGTCGAGCCGCGCGGCTTCGATCTGGTCGATGCTGATCTGCCGCATCGCCGACAGGAACACGACCGCGAGAAAGCCCCACCAGTGCCAGATGTCGACCGCGGCGACAGCATAGAGCGAGCGGTCGGGATCGGCGAGGGGATCGGAGATCGAAAAGCCGTGCTCGTTCAACCAGGCGAGGACGCCGGTCGCGGGGCTGAAGATCATGCCCTGAAAGATGCGGCCCGTGACTGCGACAGCGATGATGCGCGGCAGGAAGATGATGGACTGGACCACGATGCGCGCCTTCGGCGCCATCAGCAGCGCTGCTGCCATCACGAGCGCGAGGCAGACCGGCACGGTGAGGAAGATCGCCGTCCAGATGAAGTTATTTGTCAGCGCCGACCAGAAGACGGGATCGGCGAACATGTTCTGGAAGTTGGCCAGTCCCGCCCACGCCGGCTTTCCGACACCGTCCCACATGAAGAACGCCGCCGTGAATGTCAGCACGGCGGGAACCAGGATGATGCAGACGTTAATCAGGAGCGCTGGAAGCGCGAAGAGCCACATCGTGCGTCAGGCCGTCCGCGGCGGCAGCGGCGGCACCTTGCCTTCCTTTGCTTCCTGGCTGAAGAGCGTCTGCATCCGCGTGAGGTAAGCGTCCGGCGTAATCTTGTTGAGCCAGACCTGCTCGATGCCTTCGATCAGATAGGAGTTGGTGGCGCCGGGCCAGAACGTCCAGGTGGTGAAGCCGTACTGCCCCTTGCTGAACGCTTCGTGCAGATTCGCGATCGTCTTCTCGAATAGGGGATAGCCGATGCCCTGGAGCATGTCCGGCGGCAGGTCCTTCACCGGGAGTGCCCATTTGCCGGGCCAGTCGCGGTTCATGGTCTCGTAGAACTTGCGCGTCAGCATGAACTCGAACACGGCGGCTGCACCTTCCGCATTCTGCGAGTTCTTGGCGATCGACAGCGTCGCGCCGCAGGCGAGATGGACCAGTGATCCCGTGAAGGCCGAGCCGAGGGTCGGCGTCGGCATGACGTCCATCACGGTATCGGGCTTCGACATGCCGTAGGATTTGGTGCCGAACGACCAGGTGCCGCTGAACGCCATCGCCGCCTTGGCGTTGACGACCTGGAGGAAGCTCTGCTCGATGGTCAGCGAGAAATAGTTCTTGCCGAAATAGCCTTTGTTGTACCACGCCTTTGACAGTTCGACCGCCTCGATGAACGGCGGCGCGGTCCAGGGCAGTTCGCCGGCAAGTGCCTTGCGGACGTTGTCGGGGCCAGCGACGTTGTTGAAGAACACCGTCATCAGCCACTCGTTCACGCCCTTCCAGTCGGCATTGCCGGCGCCGAAGGGGATGATGCCTTTGGCGAGCGCTGCGTCTGCAATCGCCTCCATCTCCTGCCGGTTGGTCGGCTGCTTCCAGCCGTTCTGCTTGAACAGCTCCTTGTTATAGAACAGGTGCATCGACTCGTAGTCGCGCGGCAGCGCGTAGAGCTTGCCGCCGTAGACGCTGGTGTTGAGCAGCGGCGCCAGGAAGCGATCCTTCCACTTATACTTCTCGGCGAAATCGTCGAGCGGAAGCACCTGGCCGGCATTCGCGATCGCGGTGAGATAGGCGGGACCCGCTGTCTGCACGATGTCCGGGCCGTTGCCGGCGACGAGTGCGACCTTCAGGAGGTTGTTGACGGCGGCGCCCTTCACCTCGAGCTGGAGCAGATATTTGTCCTGCGAGGCGTTGAACGCCTCGACCAAATCGTTGCGCAGCGCGGCCTGGCCGTCCGAATTCGCCTGGCCGAACCAGAACGTCACGACCTTGCGCCCGTCCTCGGCGCGAACGTCGCGCGGCAAGCTAACGGCAAGCGCGGCAGCGGGGATGGCGGCAACAAGCTGGCGTCGGGTCATGGTCATGGCGATGAACCTCGGTTTCCTCAGGTCATTGGCGGTGATTGTTGATTTTCCTTTAGTAATACGTATAACTAAGCCAAATGGCGACGTCAACAACGAGGACGAAGCGGGGGAAGGGGCGCGACAAGCAGGCGCCAGCCCGCCCCACGCAGAAGGATATTGCGCTCGCGGCCGGTGTTTCGCAGGCCGCGGTGTCGCTCGTCCTGAACAAGACGGAGACGCCGTCCGTTCCGCCTGCGACGCGCACGCGCATCCTCCAGGTCGCGCAGGAGCTCGGCTATCAGCCGAACCATCCGGCGCGGATGCTGCGCAGCGCGCGGACCATGACGTTTGCCTGTGTCATTCCAGATATCACCAACCCGTTCTATCCGGGCCTCGTCCGGGGATTGCAGACGGTCGCGGCGCCGGCTGGTTACGACGTCCTGATCTTCGACACCGACGGGCGGCCGGAAGGCGAGGCCCGCGCCATCGACTGGTTGCTCCAGGGGCGGGCCGACGGCGTCGTCGCAACGTTCTTTCATCTGCGGGCGCCCCAGCTCGCCGTGCTCGCGCGTAAGGGCATCCCGCTGGTGCGGCTGGAGAGCCAGCACAAGCCGGACGGACCGCTCGCGATCGACAGCGTCTATATCGACAATGCCGAAGCGGCCGCGGAAATGACGCGGCTTCTGATTGCGCGCGGGCACCGGCGTATCGCCATGATTCAGGCCGAGTTCGGCCCGAGCCAGCGGCGCGCGCAGGGTTACGGCGCGGTGATGCGGGAAGCGGGACTTGCGCCTGATTTCATTACCGACAGCGCCTATTCCGAGGAATCTGGCGCGCGTGCGATGAAGCGGCTGCTCGAAAGAAAGGGCGATCGCCCGACCGCCGTGTTCGGCGCGAGCGACGTGCTGGCGCTCGGTGCGATGGAGGCGGCGCGTGCTGCCGGGCTCTCGATCCCCAGCGACATTGCAATCGCCGGCTTCGACGATATCCCGGTCGCAAAGCTGCTCGGGCTCACCACGGTGCGGCAACCGGAGTTCGATCTCGGCGCGCTTGCGGCGGAGACGCTGGTCAAGCGGTTGCAACCGGGCGGGCTCGTGGCGCCGGGCCGGAGCCATGAACTGAAATTCGAGATCATGAAGCGCTCGTCGGTCTGACCCGCGAGCCAAGCAATTGGATATGGGAGTGAACTCGTGACAGCTATTCCTCATGACTACGCGGAGCGGGTCTACGCCGGCGTGCTTGGCAAGCTCATCGGTGTCTACCTCGGCCGGCCCTTCGAGGGCTGGACCTATGAGCGCATCATGAAGGAGCTTGGGCCGATCAACTACTATGTCAACGAGCGTCGTGACGTCGCGTTGCGATCCCATCATCTCGTCGTCACCGACGACGACGTCTCCGGCACTTTTGCGTTTCCCCGCGCGCTTGCCGACAATGGCTATCCGAAGCGTCTCACCTCGAAGCAGATCGGGCAAGCCTGGCTGAACTACATCGTCGAGGAGCGCGCCATCCTGTGGTGGGGTGGCATCGGAAATTCCACCGAGCACACCGCCTATCTGCGGCTGAAGTCCGGTATCCCGGCGCCGCAGAGCGGCTCGATCGCGCTGAACGGAACGACCGTAGCCGAGCAGATCGGTGCGCAAATCTTCATCGACGGCTGGG
Source organism: Bradyrhizobium barranii subsp. apii (assembly GCF_011516635.5). Classification (GTDB taxonomy): domain Bacteria; phylum Pseudomonadota; class Alphaproteobacteria; order Rhizobiales; family Xanthobacteraceae; genus Bradyrhizobium; species Bradyrhizobium barranii. The sequence continues at coordinate 2,251,471 of NZ_CP096255.1, forward strand.
CGATGGTGAGCCCGGGTAATCCGGAGCAGGCCGCTTATCTGGCCGAGCAGGCCGGGCGCGTGAGCCATGATGGTGAATCCGTGCATGCCGCAAAACTGCTCGCGGCGATGGAGGCGCTGGCCTTCGTCGAGCACGACGTGCAGAAGCTGATCGATGTCGGGCTCGGCTTCGTGCCGAAGGACGCGCTGATCCGGCGCGTCGTCAACGACGTCCGGGAATGGCACGCCGGCGACAACGGCAACGACTGGGAACGGACCCGCACGCTGATCGCCGATCGTTACGGCTACGACAAATTCCTCGGCAATTGCCATGTCGTGCCCAACCACGCGCTGATCATCCTGGCGACGCTCTACGGCGGGAACAGCTTTCAGGAGGCGATGCGCATCGCCAACACGGCCGGCTGGGATACCGACTGCAATGCCGGCAATGTCGGCTGCCTGTTCGGCATCCGCACCGGACTTGCCGGCCTCGACGCCGGGCCGGACTTCCGCACCCCCATCGCCGACCGCATGTACATCTCGACGGCCGATGGTGGCGCTGCGATCTCCGACGCCGTGATCGAGACGCAGTCGCTGGTCGCGGCCGGGCTTGCGCTCGCCGGTGCGCCGGCGCTGGCGGTCGCGAAGGCCGGCGCGCGCTTCAACTTCAACTTTCCGGGCAGCCTGCAGGGCTTCCACGTGAAGGGTGGCTCGCCCGCACGGCTCCACGAGATCGAGCTCAGCAATGTCGCCGGCCACAGCCGCACTGGGGAGCGGAGTCTGGCGATCGACTTCCGCCGTCTGGCGCCCGGACGCGTGGCGCGCGTTGCGAGCCCCACCTTCTTCGACAAGGAGGTGTTTACGATGCCGACCTACCAGCTTGTGGCCTGTCCGACGCTGTATTCGGGGCAACGGGTGGAGTGCCGGATTGAATCGGAAGCGGATAGCGGCACCGTGGCGGTGCGACTGTTTTCCAGCGTCTATGACGAGCACGACGAGCTGATCCAGATCTACGGCGATGCGCAGGAACTGACCGGCGGCTGTCACGCCGTGCTGAGCTGGGAGGTACCGGAGACCCATGCCTATCCGATCTTCGAGATCGGGGTGGAGATCGAAACGCGCGATCCGCTCGGCGTCGATGGCACGCTCTATCTCGACTATCTGACCTGGGGTGGCGCGCCTGACACCGTGCTGAAGCGGCCGGACAACAATCTGAGCACGATGTGGAAGCACGCCTGGGTCAACAATGTCAGCCAGTTCCAGACCCGCTGGGAGGGCCTGCGCGTTACCAATGGCGACGGGCTCGGCTTCATCGCGCAAGGTACGCGCGACTGGAAGGATTATCGCGTAACGTCCGAGATCATGCCGCTGCTGGCGAACGCCTGGGGCCTCGCGGCGCGGGTGCAGGGACGCGAGCGCTATTACGCGCTGATGTTCGACCGTGCCGAGGGCGGCCGCGTCCGTTTGGTCAAACGCGTGCATGACGAATTCGTGCTCGCCAGCGAACGCTTCGACTGGCAGCTCGACCGGAGATATCGGATTGAGCTGCGCGTGGCCGGAAGCGACATCGAAGCCCATGTCGATGGTAAAAAACTCTTCAGCGTTCAGGACACGGGCGATCTCCCATTGACCAGCGGCGCCGTCGCGCTCGTCGTCGACAGCGGATCGATCTCCGCGGAGGAGGTGCGCGTGTCGCCGGCCTAACAGGCCTCACTCCGCCGCGATCGTCATCCCGTAGCCGAGCCGCTTCGAGATCCCGCCGGCGCAGTCGCGCAGGGCATGGGCGATCGGGCTGTCCCAGCGCGCATCAAACGTGCCTTCCGGCCCCATCGCGGTGATCACCAGCGCGACATGGCCGGAATGGTCGAACACCGGCGCCGAGAACGCATTGACGCCGGGCAGGGGATCGCCGAGCGCGCGGGCGAGGCCGTGCTTGCGGACCTCGGTGAGCATCTCGGCGACCTTCGCGCCTTTCACCGCCCGCTTCGGATTGTAGCCGACGCCATGACGATCGAGGCCGCTTTCGAGCGCCGCGTTGATCGTCTTCTCCGGCAGGAACGCTGCAAAGGCGCGGCCGGTCGCGGTTTCAGCAGCGCCATGACCGAACCGGCGCGCATCACGATGTGCACGGGCTGGCCCGGCTCTTCGAGCTGCACCACGGTCGGGCCGTGCGTGCCCCAGACCGCGAGCGAGACGGCATGGCCGATCTGGCTCGCGAGACCTGCGATCTTGGGACGTGCGATGCGCACGCCGGAGAGACGGCGCAGGCTGATCAGGCCGAGCTCGAGCGCCAGCGCGCCGATCTCGTAGCGGCCGGTGGTCTCGTCCTGCTCGATCAGCCCGATGCGGGAGAAGCTGGCGAGATAGGGATGCGCCTTGGCCGGCGTCATGCCGGCCTCGCGCGCGAGATCGCGCAGCATCATCGGCTCGCCGCATCTCGCGAGCGCGCGAAGCAATTCTCCGCCGACCTCGATCGACTGGATGCCGCGGCTTTCTCTCTTCATGCGTCTCCTGGCGCGTTGCTTACGCCGCGTTGCGCTTGGCGGCGCTGTCGGCGAGATGACGGCCGGCAATGTAGCCGAAGGTCAGCGCCGGCCCAAGCGTGATGCCGGCACCGGGATAATTGCCGCCCATGATGCTCGCCATGTCGTTGCCCGCGGCATAGAGCCCGGGAATCACCCGGCCTTCGGCGTCCAGCGCCCGCGCGTTCTCGTCGGTGACGATGCCGGCATAGGTGCCGAGATCTCCGATCACCATCTTGATGGCGTAGAACGGGCCGTTCTCGATCGGTGCGATGCAGGGATTTGGGCCGTGCATGGCATCGCCCTGGTAGCGGTTATAGGCTTTTGAACCTTTGCCGAAGGCGGCGTCGTGCCCTTGCGGCGCAGTCGCATTGAACTGCCTGACCGTCTCGGTGAACGCCGTCGCATCGATGCCGGCCTTTGCCGCGAGCGCCTCCAGCGTGTCGCCACGCATGAGATAGCCGGTATCGAGGTGATGACCGAGCGGCATCGGGAACGGCGGCACGCAGCCGAGGCCGTATTTGCGCAGCGTCGGGTGATCGCAGACGAGATATGCCGCGATCTCCTCGCCGCGCTTTGCGGCCTTGATCATGGCCTGGACGAAGTCGTGATAGGAATTGCCCTCATTGGCAAAGCGCTTGCCGTCGCGCATCACCGCGATCACGCCGGGTTTGGCGCGGTCGATGAAATGCGGCATCACGCCGCTCGAACCGTCCTTGCGCTTGGTCACCGATACCGGCACCCAGGCCGCCGCGTTCGGCAGGCGGTCCTCGACGTGGCCGCCGGCGCTCTCGGCAAGGCGCAGGCCGTCGCCGGTGTTGCCGGTCGGTCCCGGCGAATAGTGCTCATGGCCGGTCGGTGCGTGTGGAAACATCTTCTTGCGGCGCTCGACGTCATGCGGGAAGCCGCCGCAGGCGAGCACGACGCCCTGTCGCGCGCGGACGCGCACCTCGCGTCCTTCGCGGGTGACGATGGCGCCGGTGACCGCGCCGTTCTCGACCGTCAGCTCGCGCACCGGCGAGGACAGCCACATCGGAATCTTCAGGTCCTGCGCGGATTTCGCGAGGCGACCGGCCAGCGCGTTGCCGTTGGTCAAGGTCATGCCGCGGCCATAGCGCAGCACGTCCATCAGGTGCCGTGACAGGCGCTTGGCGACGTATACCGCCGAGGTCAGCGACTTCGTCACGCGCATGAAATGGATGATCTCCTTGCCGGAGCCGAGCATCATGCCGAACACGGTCAGCTCGGGCTGCGGCATACCCAGCGTCTTGATCTGGTCACCGAGCTCGCGGCCGTCGAACGGGCGCGTCACCATGGAGCGGCCGCCCTGCGCGCCGCCCGGCGCTTCGGCATGATAGTCCGGAAACACCAGCGGCATGTCGAAGCGCAGCGCGGTCCTGGTGGTGAAGAAATCGACCGCCTCCGGACCCGCACTCAGGAATGCATCGACCCGCGCGGCATCGAAGTTGTTGCCGGCTTCGTGCCGCAAGTAGGTGCGGGCCTGCTCCGGCGTCTCCTCGATGCCGTAGGCCTTCGCCAGCGAGGTGCCGGGGATCCAGAGCCAGCCGCCGGAGCGGGCGGTGGTGCCGCCGAAGCGCGGCTCCTTCTCGACGATCAGCACGTCGAGGCCGCGATAACCCGCGGTGATCGCGGCCGACATGCCGGAGGCACCCGATCCGGCCACGAGCACATCGCACTCGTAAGTCTCAATTGCGTTGCGCTCGTTGCCGGTCATGCGGGCCTCATTTCTTCAGCAGCGGACATTTGGATTCGGAGACCGGGCGGAAGGCGTCCTCACCCTTCACGGTCTTGACGATCTCCAGATAGTCCCACGGCTCCTTGGACTGCTCGGGCGATTTCACCTTGGCGAGATACATGTCGCGGATGACGCGGCCGTCCTCGCGCAATTTGCCGCCATGGACGAAGGTATCCTCGATCGGCAGCTCGCGCATCTTTGCCATCACCTTGGCGGGGTCGTCGGTGCCGGCGGCCTTGATGCCCTTCAGATAATGCAGCACCGAACCGTAGACGCCGGTCTGGATCATGGTCGGCATCACCTTGGTGCGCTCGTAGAATTTCTTCGACCAGGCGCGGGTCGCCTCGTCCATGTTCCAGTAGGACGCCGTTGTCATGTAGGTGCCCTGCGCGGCCTTCAGGCCGACCGCATGCACGTCGGTGTCGAACATCAGGAGACCGACCAGCTTCTGGCCGCCCTGCACCAGGCCGAACTCGCCGGACTGCTTGATGGCGTTGTCGGTGTCCTGGCCGGCATTGGCGAACGCCACCACGTCGGCCTTCGAACTCTGCGCCTGGAGCGCAAAGGAGGAGAAGTCGGCTGTGTTGGTCGGATGCTTCACGCCGCCCAGCACCTTGCCGCCCATCTCGTTGATGAACCGCGTGGCGTCCTTCTCGAGCTGCTGGCCGAAAGCGTAGTCCGCGGTGATGAAGTACCAGGACTTGCCGCCTTCCTTGATCACGGCGGAGGCCGTCACCTTGGACAGCGCGTAGGTATCGTAGGTGAAGTGCACGGTGTTCGGGCTGCACAGCTCGTCGGTGAGCGAGCTCGCGCCGGGGCCGGAGAGCAGCGCGATCTTGTTGCGTTCGCGCACCATGTTGTGCACGGCGATCGCGATGCCGGAGTTGGGGATGTCGACGACGGCGTCGACCTTGCCGTTGTCGAACCAGCCGCGCACGATCTGCACGCCGACATCGGTCTTCATCTGGTGGTCGGCGCTGATGATCTCGATCGGCTTGCCGAGCACGGTCGGCCCGAACTCCTCGACCGCCATCTTGGCCGCCTCGACCGACCCCGGCCCGCTGTTGTCACGGCCCCAGCTCGACAGATCCGTCAGCACGCCGATCCGCACCGCGTCGTCGGAGACTTGCGCGCGCGCCGCCGTGGTCATGGCAGCCGAAGTCATGGCCGCGAGCAAGGTGCAGGCCAAAAGCCCTCTCATCGTCGATCCCTCTCTTATTGGCCGCTTGGCGCGGCTGGTTATTCTGGGGGCAAATTAGATATTGGCGAATGAGTTTGTCAATGGCGAATAAGAGGGGTCGATGAGTTCCATGGTCGCCCGGGAGACATTGCCGGAGGCGGGCGCGCAACTGCCGCCACACCCGTCATTGCGAGCGCAGCGAAGCAATCCAGACTTTCTCCGCGGAGGCAGCCTGGATTGCTTCGTCGCAAGAGCTCCTCGCAATGACGGAGTGCGGGAGCAGCGACGCGCAAAAATCTCGCATCGTAATCTCGCACAGAGATCACACCTCCGCAGGTTGCAACCGCGATCGCGATTGGCCATGATGCCGTCAGGAATCTTTGGGGCAGGGCATGACGGCAGCAACGGGGGTCTCCGCGGCCGCGGAGAGATCGACGACGGCGCATGTGGTGTGGGCAAGCGCGCTCGGCACCGCGATCGAGTGGTACGATTTCCTGATCTACGGTACGGCAGCTGCGCTGGTCTTCAACAAGCTGTTCTTTCCGAGCTTCGATCCCTTCGTCGGAACGCTGGTGGCGTTCTCGACCTATGCGGTCGGCTTCGTGGCGCGTCCGATCGGCGGCGCGATCATCGGGCATTACGGCGACCGGCTCGGCCGCAAGACCATGCTGGTCGCGACCATGATCGCGATGGGGCTCGGCACCTTCCTGATCGGCTGCCTGCCGACTTACAGCCAGATCGGCGTCTGGGCGCCGATCCTGCTCATCATCCTGCGCTTCGTCCAGGGCATTGGGCTCGGGGGCGAATGGAGCGGCGCGGTCGTGATGGTGATCGAGCACGCCGGTGATCGGCGCGGCTTCTACGGCAGTCTGGTACAGATCGGCTTTCCGGTCGGCGTCGCCGCCTCGACCGGTATCTTCGCCCTGATGACGCAACTGCCCGAGGCCGACTTTTTGAGTTGGGGCTGGCGCGTGCCGTTCCTGATCAGCATCCTGCTCGTCGGCGTCGGCTTCATCGTGCGGCTCAAGCTCGCGGAAACGCCGCATTTCAAGGAAGTCGTCGAGCGCAAGGAAGTGCTGGCGCAGCCGGTGCTGGAGGTGCTGCGCCGCGACTGGCGCAGTTTTCTGCTCGCGATCGGCATCACGGTGTCGGAGGTCGGGCTCGCCTATCTCCTCACCGTCTTCACCGTGGTCTATGCGACGACGAAACTCGGCCTGCCTCGCCAGGTGATCCTGAACGCGGTGGTCTATGCCGCGCTCGTCGAGTTCGCGACGCTGCCGCTCGCCGGCTGGCTCTCCGATATCTTCGGCCGCAGGGCGCTGTATCTCGCCGGCGGGGTGTTCTCGGTGGCGCTGGCGTTTCCGCTGTTCTGGTTCCTCGACACCAGGGAGCCGGCGCTGATCACGTTCGCGCTCGTCGTCACGATGACGCTGACGCACGCGCTGCTGTTCGGGCCGAAGGCGGCGTTCATGCCGGAACTGTTCCGCACCCAGGTGCGCTACAGCGGCGCATCGCTCGGCGCCAACGTCGCGGCCGCGCTCAGCGGCGGCTTCTCGCCGCTGATTGCGACCGCGCTGCTCGCATGGGCCGGCGCCTACTGGCCGGTGTCGGTCTACATCATTGCGCTCTCGATCATCACGATCATCGCGACGCTGATGGCGCCGGAGACGGCGCGCGACGCACTGAAGTCGTAAGCGCGGTCACCGGCAGGCGGGGTTTGCTGCGTCCGGAAACGCCAGGAAGGTGACGGTCGCCGGCACCAGCCGGATCGCTCCCGCAGGTGTTGCGCGCGGCTCAAGTCGGGGCAGTTCGTCGTCGGCACTCAGCGCGAGCGTCTTGCCGTTCAGCTGAACTGTCGCGTCTTGCAGCCGCGTCGCATGCATCGTGTAGCGCTCGGCGGGGTGTGACAGCGTCAGGGTCGATGATGCGTGCCGCGACGCGTTGATTGCGAGCACGGACACGGCGCCCCACATGCCCGGATGGCAATGCGCGTAGAGATGGAGATCTGGCGCGGCGACCGGGTTCGCGTCGAGCACGATCGTTCCCATCAGCCGATGCCAGAGCAGCGCAGCCCAGTAGCTCGGCCGCGGACGAAACGTTCCCTCGTCGAGCAGGCCGTAGTCGCTGGCGGCCAGCGTGTTGTGCATCACCACCTGGACGCCGGCCCTTGCGAGGCGTCCGTGCTGGTCGAGATAGCGGAAGGTGTCGAGAAAGGTCTTGTCCGATGGATTGCCGCCGCAGGCGGAGTTTGCCGTCTCCGTCAGCCAGAGCATTTTCCGACCGGAAAGAATCGGGTGGGGATTCCCAAAACGGCGCGAGTCAGATTCAAGCTGCATGCTGGCGAGGGAGGCCAGCATGTATGGCCAGGGCGCTTTCGGTTGATCTTCGCCAAAGGGTGGTAGCCGCGATTGACGGTGGCATGTCCTGTCGACAGGCTGCTGAGCGCTTTGGTGTCAGCGCGGCCAGTGCAATCCGCTGGCGCGGTCGCCTCAAGAAAGTTGGCGACATCGTTCCTAAACGCCAGGGCGGTGACCGCAAATCGCAGCGCATCGAAGCGCATTCGCAATTGATTCTGGAGGCGGTGACAGCGAGGCCGGATATCACGCTTGCCGAGTTGCGAGAACTGTTGAAACGTCGTGGAATATCGACTGGCATCGCGTCGCTCTGGCGTTTTTTCCAGCGCAGAAAGATCACACTTAAAAAAAGACAGCGCACGCCGCCGAGCAACGGCGCGGCGATATAAATGCCGCACGTGAGGAGTGGTTCGAAGGGCAAATCGACCTTGACCCTGAGCGTCTCGTCTTCATCGACGAAACCAGCGCCAACACCAAAATGGCGCGGCGTTACGGGCGCTCGCCACGCGGCGAGCGATGTCGTGCAGCTATCCCACACGGACATTGGAAGACGACGACGTTCACCGCTGGATTGCGCTCCGACGGTCTGATCGCGCCGCTTGTTCTGGACGGTCCAATGGATGGCGACGCTTTCCTGGCCTACGTCGAGCAATTGCTCGCCCCATCGCTGCGGCCGGGCGATACCGTTATCATGGACAACTTGCCCGCTCACAAGGTCCATGGCGTTCGAGAGGCCATCCAGGCGGTCGGAGCTAGCCTGCTCTATCTTCCGCCCTACAGTCCAGACTTCAACCCGATTGAAATGGCCTTCTCCAAACTGAAAGCGCTGTTGCGGACCGCCGCAGCCCGCACCATGCCCGATCTCTGGCAAGCAATCGCCAACGCTCTCAAACGCTTCTCACCCGAGGAATGTCAAAATTATCTCGTCGCGGCTGGTTACGACGCAACGTGATCGGAAAACGCTCCAGATCGGCTTGCGAGGCTCGAATGCGTCGCGCAGGGCGCGGTAGGTCGCGAACGTCGCGTCGGTGCGTGCCAGCCAGTCCGAGGAGAGCGTCTGCGCCGGATCATCGCGGCCGCCGCAGCGCGGCGAGAGCGTGTTGTAGTGATGATAGGAGAAGCGATCGATGCCGGGGGCGGATGCGGCGAGCAGATCGTGCGTGGTGATGCCCGACCCGGATGGCGACGGCGCGTCGCCGGTCGAACCCGGGCCGACGATCAGCGTCTCGGGCGCCGCGCGTTGCATCCATTCGCGAAAGATCCTGAAGTCCCGGCCATAAGCGGCCGCATCATATCCCGGCGGTGCACCGTTCGTCGCCGCAAGCGTCGGCTCGTTCATGAATTCCACCGCCGCGATGTGGCCACCCAGCGAACGCGTCGTGTCGATCAGGCGCTGCGCCTGATCGGTCTTCCACACGCCATCCGCATCGCGGCTGCCCGGACTGATCGCGAAGGAGGTGACGATCTCCGCGTCGACTGCGCGGGCAAAGTCGATGACGTCGCGCCATCGGTTGAGGCTGAGCACGTCATTGAATCCCGGCGGGGGCTTGGCCGGCGCATGGTCCGTGTCGGCAAAGAACGTCGCATTGGCCCAGGTGCCGCTCACGCGCAGATAGGCCGGCGCCAAAGCGGCGGCGAGCTTGCGCAGCCGCGCATTGGCAAGATCGATCGGCGGCCTCTCGCCGTAACGATCCCGCTCATCGAGCGCGCGCATCGTTCGCGGATAAGGCTTCCAGAACCGGCCGCCGGTCACCTCCACCATCTCGATATTATAGGATTGAAAGCGCGCATCGATCGTGCCGATCGCCTTCAGTTCCGCGGGCGCGACGGATGCGTCGCCGGCGCGCGCCGCGTCTAGCGTTGTGGCAGCGAGCAGGCTCATCAGCAGCATCTGCGGCCGAAGCAGCCCGAAGGTCGGCTTGATCCGCGACACGGTCATCTGGTCCGCGGCGCAGCGGCGATGGATTTCCCTCCCGGCCGGCCCTTGCGCACCGAATTCCAGAAATTCTCGGCCGCCCGGGTCATGCGGGCCCGCGTGCGGAACAGCGAGACGCTGATCGGAATGTCCCAATCCGCGCCGCCGGCGCGCAACAGGCGGCCGCTGTCGAGATCGGCGCGGACGAGGCTCATCGGAGCCCACGTCACGCCGCGCCCTTCGCGCGCCATGTCGACCAGCAGCATGACCGGCGCGGCGAAGCCGGGCGCCAGCCACGCCGTCGAATCCTTCGCGGCCAGGAACGAGGTGACGAGCCGCCCCACGCCCGAGCCGGGGTGATAGGCGAGATAGGGCAGCGGCGCGCCCGATGCGCCGGGCAGGGCGTAACGAGGCTGTGCCTTTTTGCTGCTGCGTCCACCGCGGCCCGGTTTTGCAGCCGGCGCACTGATCGGGATCAGCACGTCGGTCGCGAGATCGACGCGCTGGAAGCGGTCCATGTCGAGCCGGCTCACCAGCGTCGGATGGTAGTGCGCCAGCATGAAATGGGCCTGCGCGTCCAGAAGTAGCTTCTCGCAGCCGGCGAAATTGGAGGCGACGAGCTGCACGGCGGAGTCGGCCCGCGCGCTGTCCGAATTGCGGATCCATTCCGGAAAGAAGGTCTGCGACAGTGAATGCGTGGCGGCGAAGGTGATGGTCTCGGCCTTCAGCCGCGCCATTTCGAGCGCTTCCTCGCGTCCGACCAGGACCCGGCGCAGCACGTCCTCCGCGACGGGGCGGAAACTCTCGCCGGCCGGCGTCAGCGTGATCGTGTGGGTCGAACGTTCGAACAGCGGCGTGCCCAGCCACTCCTCGAGCGACCTGATGCGGCGGCTCAGCGCCGGCTGGGTCACATGCCGTCGCTGGGCGGCGCGCGAGAACCCGCCCTCCTCGGCGATGGCAAGGAAATCCTCCAGCCAGACCAGGTCCATGATGCGGTTTTGTCCTCAAATCATACCGATACGGCATTAGCGCCTGACACGCCGCTGGTCCAATGTAAACGGCATCGCAAGACAAGAACAAAGCGCCGCCTTCGCATGGCGCGACGATGCCGTTGGAGGAAGCAAATTGCAGATCGCCGCAACGCCGCTGTCTGAGCCCATATCGACTGAGCCGATGTCGCGCCCGGTTTCTGAACGCCGCCGCAAGCCGCTCTGGCGCGAGCAATATGTCCTGGTCGTCGCCGGCGCCGCGCTCGGCGCACTGTTCGGCTTCCTGCTTCCGACCGTCGCCGTCGACTTCAAGCCGCTCGGCGATGCCTTCATCTCGCTGATCAAGATGACGATCGCGCCGCTGATCTTCCTGGTGGTGGTCACCGGCATCGCGCAGGTCGGTGACATGAAGGCGGTCGGCCGCATCGGGCTCAAGGCGTTCGCCTATTTCGAGGCGGTGACGACGATCTGCCTGTTGATCAGCTTCGTGGTGGTGCGCTGGGTGCAGCCCGGCGCCGGCGTGGCGCATGCCACGGCGCAGCAGGCGGAGACCGTCGCGCGCTATTCGCAGGCCCATGTCGGGTCGCTGTCAGCCTACATTCAGCACATGATCCCGGAGAGTTTTGTCGGCGCGTTTGCGGCCGGCGACGTGCTCCAGGTGCTCGTGCTCGCGCTTCTGTGCGGCATCGGCTTGCTGCTGCTCGGCGAAAAGGCCGCGCCGCTGCGGACGGGCCTTGAGCGGATCACCGAACTCGTCTTCAGCGTCGTGCATGTCGTGGTGGCCTTGGCGCCGATCGGCGCCTTTGGTGCCATGGCTTTCACCGTGGCGAAGTTCGGCGCCGCCACGCTCTATGCGCTGGCGCTATTGGTCGGCACCGCCTGGGCGATGATGGCGTTCTTCATCTTCGTCATTCTTGGCATGATCTGTCGCCTCGCCGGTATTCGCCTGATGGATTTGCTGCGGCTGCTGCGGAACGAGCTGCTGGTCGTGCTCGGCACCTCCTCGTCGGAGACTGCCATCCCCGGCATGATGGAGAAGCTGCCGAAGGCGGGTGTGGGGCGGGCAGTCGCTGGCCTCGTCATTCCCTCCGGCTATTCCTTCAATCTCGATGGCGTCGCGCTGACGCTGCCGCTCTCCACGATGTTCGTCGCACAGGTCTACGGCATCGAACTGTCGGCCGGCCAGCAATTGAGCCTGTTCGTGGTGATGCTGTTCACCAGCAAGGGCGCCGCGGGCGTCACCGGCGGTGCCTTCGCCGCGCTCGCCGCGACCGTGATTGCCGCGGGGCTGCCGGCGGAGGGACTGGCGCTGCTGCTCGGCATCGACCGCTTCATGTCGCTGGCGCGCTCCATCACCAACACCATCGGAAACGCGGTCGCCGCGATCGTGGTCGCGAAGTGGGACGGGGAATTCAACCGGGAGGACTGGGCTCAGTCCGCCGCTCAAATCCAAGAAGTGAAGTAAGGATCCAAGGCTTTCAATATGGCTACCAACACCAACGAACTGCCCGTCATTGCGCTGACCCCTGGCGACTGTACCGGCATCGGCCCCGAACAGATCGCGCGCATCCTCTCCGACGACCGGCTCGCCGATGCCGCCCGCCTCGTCGTGGTCGGCGATGCCCGCGTGCTCGAGATGGGCATGGCGCATGCCGGCGTGAAGCTGAAGGTCGAGCGGATCGCTTCGCCCAAGGCTGCCAATTGGGGCCACGGCGCTGTGCAGCTCGTCGACCTCGGCAACACCGATCCCGCCAAATTCCCGACCGGCAAAGCCAGCGCGGAATCGGGCCGGCTGACCGGCGAGACGCTGTCGCGTGCGATCGATTTCGCCAAGGGGGGCGAGGTCGATGCGATCACGTTTGCGCCGCTCAACAAGCGCGCGATGTTCGACGGCGGCTGGAAGTTCCCCGACGAGCACAAGATGTTCGCGAGCCTGCTCGGCCACAAGACTTACTTCTCCGAGATGAACGTGCTCGACGGGGAATGGATGTCGCGTGTCACCGGGCATCAGTCGCTGCGTGAGGCGCTCGACGGCATCAATCCGGCGAGCATCACCGATTCGATCGAGCTGGTTGACCGCATGATGCGGAGGGCTGGCGTCGCCAGGCCGCGCATCGCGGTCGCCGCGCTCAATCCGCATGCCGGCGAGAACGGCCTGTTCGGCCGCGACGAGATCGAGATGATCCGACCGACCGTCGAAGCCGCCGCGAAGCGCGGCATTGCCTGCACCGGGCCATATCCCGCCGACACCGTCTACGTCCGCGCCTTCGCCGGCGAGTTCGACAGCGTGGTCGCGATGTATCACGACCAGGGCCAGATCGCGACCAAGCTGCGCGGCTTCAACCGCGGTGTCACCGTCACCGCGGGCCTTGAGACCGTCTTCACTACGCCATCGCACGGCACGGCGTTCGATATCGTCGGCACCGGCGTCGCCAAGACCGGCGCGCTCGAAAGCGCGGTCCGCCTCGCAGCGCAACTGGTATCGATCAAGGTCAAGGAGGCTGCCCATGCAAACTGATCGCAGGACCCTGCTCCAGGCGGCGGCCGCGCTGCCACTCGCAACCGTCGGCGCCAACGCCGCCTTCGCGCAGACGCCGGCCGCAACGCCCGCCGCCGCGCCGCCCAAGGAGGTGACGCGGGCGCTGGCACATTATCTCGTGACCGCGAGTTATGACGACCTGCCGGCCAATGTGCGCAAGGAAGGCGTGCGCACGCTGCTGAACTGGGTCGGCGTCGCGATCGGCGGATCGCATCACGAGACGGTCGATATCGCGGTCTCCGCGCTCGGTCCGTTCTCTGGGCCGCAGCAGGCCTCGCTGTTCGGGCGGCGCGAGCGGTTCGACATCATGAACGCGGCCTTCATCAACGGCGTGTCGAGCCATATCTTCGACTATGACGACACGCATCTGAAGACAATCATCCATCCTGCGGGCCCCGTGGCCTCGGCCATTCTCGCGCTGTCGGAAATGCAGCCGGTCTCCGGCAAGGAATTCCTGAACGCGCTGGTGCTCGGCGTCGAGACCGAGTGCAGGATCGGCAACGCCGTCTACCCGAACCATTACGACGTCGGCTGGCACATCACCGGCACCGCTGGCGTGTTCGGCTCGGCCGCGGCCGTCGGCAAGCTGTTGAAGCTGAACGAGCAGCAGATGATTTGGGCGCTTGGACTGGCCGCCTCGCAGCCGGTGGGCCTGCGCGAATCCTTCGGCTCGATGAACAAGAGCTTCAATCCAGGCCGTGCCGCATCAAGCGGCATTTTCGCGGCGATCCTGGCCTCGAAGAATTTCACCTCGTCCGACGCCATGATCGAGGCCAAGCGCGGCTGGGCCAACACGATCAGCACCAAGCAGGACTACAACGAGATCCTGGGCGACCTCGGCAAACGCTATGAGGCCGCGCTCAATACCTACAAGCCATTCGCCTGCGGCATCGTCATGCACCCGGCGATCGACGCCGCGATCCAGCTCCGCAACGAGAGCAAGGTGACTGCGGACCAGATCGAGCGCGTCGACCTCAAGGTCCATCCGCTGGTGCTGGAACTCACCGGCAAGAAGACGCCGAAGGCGGGCCTCGAAGGCAAGTTCAGCATCTATCACGCGGTCGCGGTCGCCATCGTCGAGGGCGCCGGCGGCGAGAAGCAGTTCAGCGACCGGGCCGTGACCGATCCGACCGTCGTCGCGCTGCGCGGCAAGGTGAACCCGGTGATCACACCCGGCATCAAGCCTGAGCAGGTCGATCTCACCATCGTGCTCAAGGACGGCCGCAAGCTCAACCGCTACATCGAGCATGCGATCGGCAGCGTCGAGGTGCCGATGACGGACAAGCAGCTCGAAACCAAATTCTCGGACCTTGCAGAGGGTGTCATCCCTGCTGCGACGATCCGGCGCGTGATGGACGCCTGCTGGAATGTCGAGAACCTGCCGAACGCGGCAGAGATCGCAAAGATGTCGGTCGCAACCTGACCGCGGAGGAGAACAACATGCCGTCACGCCGCGGTTTCCTGCAGTCCGCCGGTTCGGTTGCCGCATTGGTCGCCACCGGCGGCCGTGCGGCTCTCGCGGCGAGCCCAGGTGTCACCGAGCGTCTCGCCCGCTACATGGTCGCCGCGCGCGACCAGGAGCTGCCGGAGCAGGTGCTGCGTGAATGCAAGCACCGCATTCTCGATACGCTCGGCGCGATGGTTTCGGGCTCGCGAATGAAGCCGGGCGAAATGGCGCTGAAGTATGTGCGCACCCTCGGCGGCGATGCCCAGGCGTCCGTCGTCGGCTCCGATTTCCGGACCACGGCTGTTAACGCGGCGTTGGCGAACGCGATGTGTGCGCATGCCGACGAGACCGACGATTTCGAGCCCGTCACCAAGGCGCATCCGGGATGCTCGGTCGTGCCGGCTGCACTCGCGATTGGCGAGCGCGAGCATCGCAGCGGACAGGATTTCATTCGCGCCGTCGCGCTCGGCTACGACCTGACCTGCCGGCTGCTGTTCGCTCTGGGTCCCGACCTCGTCCGCGGTTCGCATCGGAGTGCCGAAGGGACGTCATCGACCTTCGGCGCGCTTGGTGCCGCCGCTTCGCTGGCGCGGTTAGATGAGAGGGGAATGCGCTACGCGATCTCCTACTCGTCGCAGCAGGTGTCCGGCCTCTGGAGCTGGGTGAAGGACCACGACCACATCGAGAAGGCGTTCGACTTCGCCGGCATGGGGGCCCGCAACGGCGTCATGGCGGTCGACATGGTGAAAGCGGGCCTCACCGGCGTCGACGACGTGCTCGATGGCACCCACAATCTCTTCATCGCGCTGTCGACCGATCCGAAGCCGGAGGAGATGGTGAAGGATCTCGGCAAGCGCTTCTATGTCACGGAGACCGCAATCAAGACCTTCTCGGTCGGCTATCCCATCCAGTCGCCGCTGGATGCGATGCTGACGTTGCGCAAGCAACACAGCCTCGCGCCAGATAATGTGCGTAGCATGCTGGTCAAGTTGCCGACCGATGCGATGGGAATTGTGGGCGAGAGCGCGATGCCAGACGTCAACTGCCAGCATCTCGTCGCTGTCGCGCTGGTCAAGGGCGCCGTGTCGTTCAACGACAGTCATGATGTCGCGCTGATGCACGATCCGAAAATCCTGGAGCAGCGCGCCAAGGTGACGCTGGCCGGCGACAAGGCACTGATGGACCCGGCAGCGCCACGCGGCGCTGTCGTCGAAGTGACATTGACCGATGGCAAGAAGGTCGAGCACTTCACGAAGTATCCGCCGGGCACCAAGGAGAATCCGCTGAGCACGGAAGCAGTGGCGGCCAAGACGCGGGATCTGATTGCACCGGTATTGGGCAGTGACAGGGCCGAGAAGCTGATCGAGCAGATCGGCCATCTCGAACGGCTTGACGACGTCGGCAAGTTGAGGCCATTGCTGACGGCGTGATGAATCAATCAACAACAAGACAAACATCAAGGAAGTGCCCATGCGCGGCGTTATGCGACGCACCTTTCTGGCCGCCTGTGCGGCCGTTCTGTTCTCCGGCGCGGCTCTAGCGCAGGATTATCCCTCCCGCCCCGTCAAGATCATCGTGCCGTTCCCGGCCGGCGGGTCCAACGACATCATCGCCCGCATCGTCGCGCAGAAGCTGACTGAACGGAACGGCCAGACCTTCCTCGTTGAGAACCGCGGCGGCGCCGGCGGCAATACCGGCGCCGAGACGGTGGCGAGCGCTGAGCCCGATGGCTACACCCTGCTGCTGACCGCGCCGCCTCCGCTGACGATCAACGGTTCGCTCTACAAGAAGCTGCCGTTCGATCCCGCCAAGGCCTTTGCGCCGGTGGCGCTGATCGCCTCGGTGCCGATTGTGCTGGTCGTCAACCCGTCGGTGCAGGCGAAGAACGTCGGCGAGCTGATCGCGCTCGCCAAGGCCAAGCCCGGCTCGCTGAATTTCGGCTCGTCCGGCATCGGCTCGACCAACCACCTCGCCGGCGAGCTGCTCAAGAGCATGGCCGGTGTGGACATCGTCCATGTGCCCTATCGCGGCGCCGCGCCGGCGATGAACGATCTGCTCGCGGGCCAGATCCCCTTCATGTTCGACAACATGCCGGCGGTGCTGCCGCAGGTGCAGGGCAAGGCCATCAATGCGATCGCGGTTGCTGGTACCAAGCGTGCGGAGGCGCTGCCTGATGTGCCGACCGTGGCTGACACCATTCCCGGCTTCGAGGCTTCGTCCTGGTTCGGACTGGTGGCGCCGGCCAAGACGCCCGCGCCCGCGCTCGCCAAGCTGAGTGGCGAACTCGAGACCATTCTGAAGATGCCGGATGTCAAGAAGCGGCTTGCCGAGCTTGGCGCCGAGCCCGGCACGGTGTTTGGTCCGGCGTTCGGGCAGTTCATGGCGGACGAAACCACGAAGTGGGGCAAGCTCGTCAAGGCGTCCGGCGCCACAGTGGATTAGGGTAGCGTCATGGATCTCAATCTGGGCGGCAAGGTTGCCGTCGTTACCGGCGGCAGCATCGGTATCGGCCGTGCCATTGCCGCCGAACTCGCGCGCGAGCAGGCGCATGTCGTCATCGTCGCCCGCGATGCCGAGCGGCTTGCGGCGTCGGCGCAGGAGATGTCGCGGGACACCGGCCGGCGCGTGATCGCCTGTGCCGGCGACATGACCAAGCCTGACGACATAGCCCGTGCAATGACCACCGCGCGCGAGGCCTTCGGCCGCATCGATATCCTCGTCAACAACGCCGGCGCCTCGCCGATGGGCCGGATCGCGGAGACGCCCGACGCGACCTGGGCCAAGTCGATCGAGCTGAAGCTGCTCGGCTACATGCGCTGTGCACGCAATCTCCTGCCTGAAATGCGCGACCGCCGCTGGGGCCGCGTCATCAACATCATCGGCCGCAGCGGCCACCAGCCGCGCGCGGCCTATATGGCCGGCGGCGCGGTCAATGCCGCGCTGCTGAACTTCACGCTGGCGCTTGCCGAGGAATGCGCGCCGGACAATGTGCTGGTCACCGGCGTCAATCCCGGACCGGTGCAGACCGATCGTTGGGACAGCCTCATCTCTCAAGGTGCGGCGATCGCGGGCCAGGATCAGGGCGCGACCAATGCTGCGGCGATCGCCTCGGTTCCGCTCGGCCGCGTCGGGCAGCCGCATGAAGTGTCCGGCATCGTCGCGTTCCTCTGTTCAGACCGCGCATCCTTCATTACTGGTACCTGCATCAATGTCGATGGCGGTGGAACGAGGTGTATCTGATGGGTAGCGAACTGCGGAAGATCGGTGTCGGAGAGGATTGCGAGCTTGCGGTTCGCATCGACGACTATCTGCTGCCGTGGGACATCAAGCCGCCGGTCGTGATGCTGCACGGGCTCGCCGAGAGCGGCGAGGCGTTCCGGCGCTGGGTGCCGTATTTCGCCACGCATCATCTGGTGGTGCGGCCTGACCTGCGCGGCTACGGCGATTCGACGCCGATGCAGGGCACCTATGCCTATCGTTTCGCCGGTCTCGGCGACGACATCATCCGGATGCTGGACGCGCTGAAGCTCGATCGCGTTTTCCTGGTTGGCGGCAAGATCGGCGGCACGCTGGCGATGCACCTGACCGCAAAACACCCGGATCGCGTGATCGCAGTCGCCGCGGTCGGTGCGCCGGCCTCGCTCACCTCGTTCAACGAGCGTGCGCCGACCTGGCGCAAGCAGATCCGCGAGCAGGGCGTCGAGCCCTGGGTGCGCGAGACCACCGCAGGCCGTCTCGGCTCGTCGCTACCCCCGGCAGCGCTCGACTGGTGGATCAAGCTGATGTCGAAGACCAAGGCTTCGACGCTGGAGGCATTCCTCCAGATGGTGCCGACCGTCGACGTCACCGACGAACTTCCGTCCATCAAGCGTCCGACGCTGGTGATCACCACGACCGGCTCCGGTCTTGGCGACGTCGCCTCCGTGAAGGCGTGGCAGGAAACGATTCCGGGCTCGAAGCTGGAAGTGCTGCCGGGCGATTCCTATCACGTCGCCGCGACTGACCCGGACGCATGCGCGCAAAAAGTTCGCGCGTTCTTCGATCGCGTCGCGACTTAAGACGTACAGGGCGGGCCATTGGCCCGCCCTGCATTTGGCTCTAAGACTACCGTTCGACAAGAAACGGCAAATATCAGGGAGTGAAGCCATGACAAAAACCACGCGACGCAGCGTGCTCACGGCCGCAGCCGCGATGACGGCGGCGGGCCTCACTGAGGTGACGTCGGCTGCGGCGCACGTCGCACCCAAGCCGATCTTCCCGGTGCCGATGGTTTCGATCCCGATCGTCGGCGAAACGAGTGTGTTCCAGGTCCGCCGCATCTACTGCATCGGCCGCAACTATGCCGCGCACGCGATCGAGCGGGGCTCGGATCCGAACCGCGAGCCGCCGTTCTTCTTCCAGAAGCCGACGGATGCTATCCAGAACGTTGCGGTGGGCGAGGTCGCCGACCATCCCTATCCGTCGCTGACCAAGAACTATCATCACGAGGTCGAACTGGTCGCCGCGCTGAAATCGGGAGGCACCAACATCCCGGCCGACAAGGCGCTCGATCACGTCTATGGCTACGCGCTCGGCCTCGACATGACCCGGCGCGATCTCCAGAACGGCATGGCCGCGGAAAAGAAGCCCTGGGAGATCGGCAAGAGCTTTGACCACGCCGCGGTGATCGGGCCGATCCATCCGGCCAGCAAGACCGGCCATTTCGAGAAGGGCGCCATTTCGCTCGCGATCAACGGCACGGTGAAACAGAACTCGGATCTCAGCAAGATGATCTGGAGCGTCGCCGAGCAGATAGCAAAGCTCTCCGAAGCGTTCGAGCTGAAAGCCGGCGACATCATCTATTCCGGCACGCCGGAGAATGTCGGCCCGGTGGTGAAGGGCGACGTGCTCTTGTGCAAGCTCGAGGGCTTGCCGGATATGTCGATCAAGATCGTTTAACCGATCCCTGCAGCCATTATCGCGTCGGGAGGTGCTCATGTTGCAGCATGCTGTGATCGCCACGTTGGGTCTGACCTTTGCGATCACCGTTGCAAAGGCCGAAGGCCCCGTCGACGTCGCGCCGACGGGAGCGCTCCGCGTAGCGGTGGCCGTCGGCCCGGCCGCGTCGGCCTTCTGGACCACGCGCGATCCTTCCACCGGAAAGCCGCGCGGCGTCACCGTCGAGCTCGCTAGGGCCGCCGCTGACAAGCTGCACGTTCCGCTCCAACTCGTCGAATATCAGAGCTCCGACGAGATCGCCGCGGCCAGCAGTAAGGACGTCTGGGATCTCTCCTTCATGCCGGCGGACGTCAAGCGCGAGGCGTTCGTGGACCAGGGTCCGGCTTACGTCGCCTATATGAGCGGCTATCTCATCCGCGCCGGATCGGTCATCCGCTCGGTTGCGGATGTCGATCGCGCCGGCATGCGGGTCGGCTGCATCGAGGGAACATCGACGTCACGCACGGTCGAGAAATCCTTGAAGCAGGCGAAGCTGACAAAGTTCGTGAAGCCGGAAGAGGCGGCCGAATTGATCGGCAAGGGGCAGCTCGATGCTCTGGCGATGGGCATGGGAGCTCTGGAAGACCTTTCGCGTAAGCTGCCCGGAACCAAGGTGCTGGATGAGGTGATCCAGTCGACCGGCGTGGTTGTGGTCGTTCCCAAGGGCAAGGCCGTGGCGAAGGCCTGGGCGGCGCGCTTCCTGGATGAAGCCAAGGTAGACGGCACCGTGCGTCGTGCGCTCGATGGTAACGGATTTACCGGCGACAAGATCGCGCCGTGATCTGGCCCCGCTGGAACCGCGAATGGCGGCGGGGGTCTCTGAATTGCCGGAGTTCCATCGGCCATTGCCCCGTGTTGGGCAACGAACAAACCTCGTGCGGCCATATTTGAGTAAGAGTGATCTCCCGAGAGGGAGGCGCTCCGATGAAGAAAGTTTTGATCACTGCGGTCGTGCTGCTGGCTGGCGTGCCCGCGAGCGCCGTTGCGCAGGAGCGCGCTGGTGCTGCGGCGATAGGCGCCGTGTCCGGGGCCGTCGTGCTCGGTCCGGTCGGTGCGGTCGCGGGTGCAGTGATTGGCTATACCGCCGGTCCTTCAATCGCGAGGTCATGGGGCGTGAGAGGTTCGCGGTCGGCAAGACACCAGCAGCCGCCACGCCGCGAGGCGTACCGCGCAGCCGCGACCGGCGCTCCGCCGCGCGCACGTGAGGCGATGAATGCCAACGGCCAGATCAGAGCTGCCAGCAATCCGCCGGCTCAAGCCGCGCCCCCAGTGCAGCCAGTTCAAGCTGCCCCGGCTCCGCCGGCGGAGACTTCGACCCCGCCCGTTCAGGGACTCGAATGAGGCTCCGGCTTTAGGCCGCGGTCGTCTTCGGCCGCAGCCGGTCGACGGTCCGTGCGATCAGGGCGGCCACCTCCGGCACTTTTGGACCAATGCGAAATTCCGGCCCTGCGACGACGACGGAGAGCCGGCGATCACCGATCGGCAGTGGGATCGCCGCGCCGGCGAGGTCGCGGCTGTAATCGGCGAAGCTCTGGCAGTAGCCGCGCGCGATCGAATTGCGCAGCTCGATCTCGACCGCCTCGATGCTGATCGGCGTCGAGGGCCCGTATTGCTTGAACTCGATCTTGCGATAGACGGAGTCGCGCTCTTCCTGCGAATATTGCAGCAGCAGTGCGCGGCCGCTGGCGTGGATCGGCACGCGGTGGCCGATGGTCGCGAAATAGCGGATCGCGGCCTGGGATTCGACGACGTCGATGAACACCGCCATCACGCCGGCCGGCGCCACGATGGATGCAGTCTCGCCGGTCTCGGCGGAGAGATCTGCGATCAGCTGATGCGTCCACGGCGGCAGCGGCTCGACCTCGGAGATCATCCGTGCCATCGCCAGCCAGCGCGGCGTCGGATAGAATCCGGCGCGCGGCCGCGGCTCATAGAGGTAGCCCTTCTCGGACAGCGTCGCGAGCAGGTTGAAGGTCGACGAGCGCGGCCAGCCGAAATGATCGGCGATCTCGGCAAGCGTCGCCGGCTTCCTCGTTTGCGCGAAGAATTCCATGATCTCCAGGACGTTGGCGGCTTGGCGAACGATCATGGTGGCGGCGTTCCAATCTAGGTCTGGCCGAGGATCTTCTTCGCGGCGCGAAGGTGCGGCTTGTCGATCATCTGGCCGTCGAGCCGCAGCGTGCCGGAGTTCGGATTGTTCGCGAATGCGGCGATCACTTTTTCCGCCCAGGTGCGCTCAGCCTCGGTCGGCTCGAATGCCGCGTTGACGACGTCGACATGTTTCGGATGGATCAGCGCCTTCGCCGAAAAACCGTCACGCCGCGCGGCGCGCGTTTCCTGCTCGAGGCCGGCGAGGTTGTCGATGTCGGTATAGACGGTGTCGATCGGCGCGACCTCGGCCGCGGCCGCCGCCATCAGGCAGAGATCGCGCGCGAGGCGGTAGGGGCTGTGGAACACGCCGCCCGAGGCCTTTTCCGTGGCGCCGAGCGAGGCCGAGAGATCTTCCGCACCCCACATCAGGCCTGCGAGGCGGGGGGAGCAGCCCTTGTAGCTGCCAAGCCCAAAGATCGAGCTGGCGGTTTCGGTGGCGACGCAAACGATGCGGGTCGCGCCGACGGTGATGCCGGCGGCTGCTTCCAAGGCTTCGAGCCAGGTCGCAACCTGGCGCACGTCATCGCCGCCTTGCGATTTCGGCAGCACGATGCCGTCGGGCTTGCCGGGCATCACCGCGGCGAGATCGGTGAGCGTCAGGCCGGTGTCGAGCGCGTTGACGCGGACATAGAGCTGATGCGGGCCGGGGCGGCCCTTCAGCATCGCAAGCGTCAGCCCGCGCGCTTCCGGCTTCTTGTCGGTGACGACGGAATCCTCGAGATCGATGATCAGCGCGTCGGCCTTGCCTTCGCTCGCCTTCTCGAATTTGCGCGGGGAGTCCCCCGGCACGAACAGCATCGAACGCATCAGACCGGCCTCTTGTGCATCATCGCCATGCGGCGGCATTTGCCGACGATCTCGTCGTTCTGGTTCAAGGCGTGGTGCTCGAACTCGACGATACCCGCTCTCGGGCGCGATTTGGATTCCCTCAACGAAAGCACCTTCGTCGTCGCCCGCAAGGTGTCGCCATGGAAGACCGGTTTTGGGAACGTGACGTCGGTCATGCCGAGATTGGCAACGGTGGTCCCCATGGTCGTATCATAGACCGTCATGCCGATCATGATGCCGAGGGTGTAAAGGCTGTTGAAAATGCGCTGGCCGAACTCGGTCTTTTCAGCGAAATGCGCGTCGATATGCAGCGGCTGCGGGTTGAGCGTCAGCAGGCTGAACATGGTGTTGTCCATCTCCGTGACGGTCCGGGTCAGCGGATGCCTGAACTCCTGGCCCACGGAAAAGTCCTCGAAATAAAGTCCGGCCATCGCGGTTTCCTCCCTGTATTGCTGCGATTCTGGCCAGCGCTGTCCCTTAGGGCGGCGCGGCCAGGTGAACTGCTTCTTGCTCCGCGAGCTGTTCGATTTCCTCGGTCGAGAAGCCGGCCTCGCGCAAAATGTCGCGGCCATGCTGGCCGAGGGTCGGTGCGGGGCCCGCGGCTTCCGGCTGGGTCACGCTCCAGGTGGAGGGCACGCGCATCTGGCGGATCCGGCCTTCGACGGGATGATCCACCGTCCGGAAGAAGTCGATCGCTCGGAGATGCGGATCGTCGAGGATCGTCTCCAGCGTGTGCATCGGCATCACCGGAATGTCCGCGCGCTCGAGCAGCTCGCGCCACTCAGCGGTGGTGCGTGTGAGGAAGATGTGGCCGATCTCCTCGTAGATCTCGTCGATGTGCTTCGTCCGCGCGGCGTGGTTGGCGAAGCGCGGCTGATCGAGGAAATGCGGCTGTCCGATCGCCTCGAAGCAGCTGCGCCAGTGCTTGTCGTTGTAGATGAGGACGCAGAGATAGCCGTCGCTGGTCTTGTAGGGGCGGCGATAGCGCGACAGCAGGCGGGCATAGCCGCCATGGTCGAGCGGCGGATCGTAGGTGAGGCCGCCCAGATGATCGACCAGCACGAACTCCGTCATCGATTCGAACATCGGCACGTCGATGCGTTGGCCAACGCCGGTGCGGCTCTGATGCATCAGCCCGCCCATGACGGCATTGACCAACATCAGGCCGACGATGCGGTCGGCGATGGTGACGGGGACGTAGCGCGGCGTGCCGTCGCCGGCCGCCGCAAGCAGCGTCGGAATGGTGGCGGCGCCCTGGATCAGATCGTCGTAGGCGGGCTTTGCGGCATAGGGCCCGGCCTGGCCGTAGCCGAACGCGCCGACATAGACGAGCGCGTGGTTGATCTTGCGAAGTGTCTCGTAGTCGAGGCCGAGACGCGCCATCGCCTGTGGTCGCACGTTGTAGACGAGCGCGTTGGCGTGCTTCGCCAGCCGCAGCAAGGTGTCGCGGCCTTCCGTCTTCTTCAGGTCGAGCACGATGCTGCGCTTGCCGCGATTGGCATTGAGGAACATCCCGCCCATGCCGGGCGTGCGGCCGGGGCCGATCTGGCGAACGATGTCGCCCTCAGGGCTTTCGACCTTGATCACGTCGGCGCCCATGTCCGCCAG
This sequence comes from Bradyrhizobium barranii subsp. apii, assembly GCF_011516635.5. Lineage (GTDB taxonomy): Bacteria > Pseudomonadota > Alphaproteobacteria > Rhizobiales > Xanthobacteraceae > Bradyrhizobium > Bradyrhizobium barranii. Next base: position 2,275,715 of record NZ_CP096255.1, read on the forward strand.
CACCTGGGTGCCGTAGGGGCCCATCAGCACCGAAGTCAGGTCGAGAATGGTGAAGCCGGCGAGCGGTCCCATGAGGCCTCGTTTGATGAATTCATATACGTGGAGTTAGGGTTCATAAAGTGGCCGTGTCAATTCGACGGCTCCGGTCCGTGGCGCATAGCGCCATGAATAGTTCATATGCTTGACAGATAAATTCACATATATGTACATTTTCGAGCAAGAAATGGAGCGAGGGCCGGACGGCGCCGCAGCAATTCGCTGCCGCATTCGGCGTGGGGACGCGTCAAGGAGAACGACATGAAGAAGAATCTGGCCCGGGCCGCAGCGGTGCTCGCTCTCTCGCTGCCGGTCTCGACAATGCCGGCGCAGGCCCTGGAGCTGAAGGTCGCCGATAGCTTCCCCGCCGGTCACTATCTCGTCCGCCTGATGCTCAAGCCCTGGATGGACGACGTCACCAGGCGCACCAATGGCGCGGTGACCTTCACCTATTATCCGAACCAGCAGATCGGCAAGGCCGCCGACATGCTGCGTCTGACGCAGTCCGGCGTGGTCGACATCGGCTACATCGGACCGTCCTATGTCTCCGACAAGATGCCGCTGTCGGAAGTCGCGCAATTGCCGGGCGCGTTCGCGACCAGCTGCCAGGGCACGCTCGCTTATTGGAAGACCGCGCGTGAAGGCATTCTCTGCCAAGCAGGAATACGCGCCGAACAAGATCAAGCTGCTGCTCGCCGTGGTGCTGCCGCCCTACCAGGTGTGGACCGTCAAGTCGAAGGTGGAAACCACCAAGGACATGCAGGGCCTGAAGCTGCGCACCACGGGCGGCGCGCAGGATCTGACGCTGCGTGCGCTCAGCGCCGTGCCGGTGCGCATGGCTGCGCCCGATGCCTATGAGTCGCTCTCGCGCGGCACCATGGACGGCCTGCTGTTCCCGCTCGACAGCGTCGTCTCCTACGGCCTCGACAAGCTGGTCAAGCACGCCACCGAAGGCGTCAGCTTCGGCAGCTTCATCGTCGCCTATTCCATCAACCAGTCGGTCTGGGACAAGCTGCCCGACGACGTGAAGAAGGCGATGAACGAGGCTTCGGAGGCGATTACGCCGCAAGCCTGCGCCGGCGTCGAAAAAGAAGGCGAAGTCACCAAGAAGCAAATGCAGGACGAAGGCATCAGCTTCGATCCGCTCCCGGATGCGACGCGCACCGAGATCAAGGACAAGCTCAAGGGCGTCGGCAAGGAGTGGGCGAGCGGGCTCGACAGCCGCGGCAAGCAGGCGTCTGCCGCGCTGAAGGAGTTCGACGATCTGCTCGCCACCGGCGGCGCAAAGTAGCGCCAGGTAGTCCGACAACCAAGAGGGAGGCGCGGAAGGTGATCAAGCGGGCAGGAGATGTGCTCGGCGCGCTGGAGCGCGCGCTGACGGTGATCGCGGTGGTGTTCATGTTCGTGATCATGCTGCTGGTGGTGGCCGACGTGTTCATGCGTTACGCGCTGAACAGCCCTTTCTCCTTCACCTATGATCTGATCGGGCTCTATCTCCTCGCCGGCGTGTTCTTCTTCACGCTGTCGGATGCGTTGCGCGAGCATGTCCATGTCGGCGTGGACATCCTCCTGTCGCGCTTCTCGCTGACGGGGCGGCGGCTGTCCGAGATCGTCACCGCGCTCGCCGGCCTGTTCGTGTTCATCCTCATCTGCAAGGTCGGGTTCGAGCGGGCGCTGGAGAATTACGAACAGCACGACGTGCTCTCCGGCGCGATCCCCTGGCCGCCCTGGATCTCGGCGGCGCTGGTGCCGTTCGGTTGCGGCGTGCTGGTGTTGCGGCTCGCGCTCCAGTTGGTCGGCAATGTGTTGAGCCTCGTCAGCGGCCGCGACCTCTATCCGCTGCCGCCGGTGACCGGCGTCGGCGAAGCACGCGGCTTCGAGTAACGGGCGATATCCATGACACCTTTCATCGTTCTCGCCCTGCTGTTCGGCCTGCTTGCCCTCGGCACGCCCGTCGGTTTCGCCATGGCCTTCTCCGGTTCGGTCGGCCTCGTCATGGTCGGTGGATGGGGCACGCTGCTCGGCATCCTGCAGACAGCGCCGCTCTCGACCGTCTCGGCTTACGAGCTGATCACCATTCCGATGTTTCTCTTGATGGCAGACCTCGTGCTGCTGTCGGGTGTCGCGGACGATCTGTTCAAGACCGCCTCGGCCTGGGTCGGCCGCATTCCCGGCGGCCTCGGCATGGCCACCGCACTCGCCGGCGCCGGTTTTGGCGCGATCTGCGGCACGTCAACGGCCTCGGCCGCGACGCTGTCCTCGACCAGCCTGCCGGCGATGATCCGCCAGGGCTACGAGCCGAAGATGGCCGCCGGCGTGGTTGCGATCTCAGGCACGCTGTCGATGCTGCTGCCGACCAGCGTTGCGCTCGTCATCTTCGGCCTGCTGGCCGAAGTGAACATCGGCAAGCTGCTGATCAGCGGCATCATCCCGGCGATCCTGGTGACGTTCACCATCATGGCCACGATCTATTTCCTGGTCTGGCAGGATCCCTCGCGCGCACCGGCCGCGAAGTCGGTACCGTGGCGCGAGAAGTTTGCGCTGCTGTGGCAGGTCTCGCCGATGGTGGTGCTGTTCTCGATCGTGACGGGCACGATCTATCTCGGCGTCGCGACGCCGACGGAAGCCTCCGCCTTCGGCGCGTTCGGCGCCTTCCTGCTCGCCATCGTCAAGGGCAAGATCACGCCGTCCTCGCTCTATGCGACGCTGCTGCGCGCCTGCCACGGCACCTGCATGATCATCATGATCCTGGTCGGTGCCTCGATCTTCGGCTATTTCTTCACGCTCACCCATGTCACGCAGGACCTCGTCGCCTGGATCGGGTCCTTGCCGGCCTCGCGCTGGGTGATCATCACGCTGATCCTGTGCGGCTACATCGTGCTCGGCTCGTTCATGGACCAGATCGCGATCCTGGTGCTGACCGTGCCGATCGTGCTGCCGCTGATCAAGACGCTCGGCTTCGATCCGATCTGGTTCGGCGTCATCAAGATCGTCACCGCCGAGGTCGGCATGATCACGCCGCCGGTGGGACTCCACTGTTTTATTGTCGCCCGCTACGCCAAGCGGCCGGTGGCGGAGGTTTTCCACGGCACCTTCCCGCACTTCATCGCGCACCTGATTGCGATCGCGATTTTGGTCGCGTTTCCCTCGATCATTCTCTGGCTGCCCATCACAGATGGGGCGCTAGGATCGGAGCCCGGCTCCCAATAAGGAGATCAAGAACATGGATTTCGCGCTCACCGATCAGCAGGAAGCCATTCGCGCCGCCGTCGCAAGAGTTTGCGAAGACTTTCCCGACGCCTATTGGCTGAAGAAGGACCATGACGGCGGCTTCCCGCACGACTTCCACAAGGCAATGGCCGATGCCGGCTGGCTCGGCATCTGTGTGCCGGAGGAATATGGCGGCTCCGGGCTTGGCATCACCGAGGCCGCGATCATGATGCGCGCCATCGCGGAATCCGGTGCCGGCATGTCCGGTGCGTCTGCGGTGCATATCAACGTCTTCGGGCTCAACCCCGTCGTCGTGTTCGGCACCGAGGAGCAGCGCAAGCGCATGCTGCCGCCGATGGTCGAGGGCCGCGAGAAGGCCTGCTTCGCCGTCACCGAGCCCAACACCGGCCTCAACACCACGCAGCTCAAGACGCGTGCCGTGGCCAAGAACGACCGCTACATCGTCAACGGCCAGAAGGTGTGGATCTCCACCGCGCAGGTCGCACACAAGATCCTGCTGCTGGCGCGCACCACGCCACTGGAAGAGGTGCGTTCGCCAACCCATGGCCTCAGCCTCTTCTATACGGATTTCGACCGCAAGAAGATCAAGGTCCACGAGATCGAGAAGATGGGCCGCAAGATCGTCGATTCCAACGAGCTGTTCTTCGAGGATTTCGAGATCCCGATGGAGGACCGCATCGGCGAAGAGGGCAAGGGCTTCCAGTATATCCTCGAAGGCATGAATCCGGAGCGTATCCTGATCGCCGCCGAAGCCGTCGGCCTCGGCAAGCTCGCGCTGTCGCGCGCGACCGAATATGCCAAGACGCGCGTGGTGTTCAACCGTCCGATCGGCAAGAACCAGGGCATCCAGCATCCGCTTGCGGTGAACTGGGTCGAGCTCGAGGCGGCCTGGCTGATGGTGATGCAGGCGGCCTGGCAATACGACAAGGGCTTGCCTTGCGGCGCTGGCGCGAACGCCGCGAAGTATTTTGCAGGCGAAGCCGGCTACCACGCCTGCGAGCAGGCGGTGATGACCCATGGCGGCTTCGGCTACGCCAAGGAGTTCCACGTCGAGCGTTATCTGCGCGAGGTCCTGATCCCGCGCATCGCGCCGGTCAGCCCGCAGCTCGCGCTCAGCTTCATTGCGGAGAAGGTGCTCGGACTGGCGAAGTCTTACTAGTCTTCGCGCGAATCGCTGAGCGGGGACGCCAATGGACCTCGACTTCTCCGGCCTGATCCGGGAGGGCGACAGTGTCGTGTGCGGGCAGGCAACGGCTGAGCCGGTCACCCTGACCGAAGCGCTGGTCGCGCAAGCCGGGCATCTGCCGGCGTTCCGCATGATGGTCGGTCCAATATTCTCCGACACCTTTTCCGCGGCGTGCGCGCCCAACATCTCGGTCCAGAGCTATGGTGTGATCGGGAATGCGCGGCGGCTCGCGAAAGCGGGACGGCTCGACGTGATCCCGAGCAATTACAGCGCCTTCTGCGCCGATTTCGCCTCACGGCGCCACCGTGCGGATGTGGTGCTGGTGCAACTCGCCGAGTCCGGCGATGGTCGATTGAGCGCAAGCCTCTCCAACGATCATGTCATCGATGCCGCACGGGGCGCGCGCGTCGTCATCGCCGAGATCAATCCGGATGCGCCCTGGACGTTTGGCGCGGAATGGCCTGCGGACGCGCCGATCCATCTGCGGGTCGCCGCTCGCCGTCCGCCCGTCGAACTGCCGTCGGCGCCACTTGATGACGTCTCACGGAAAATCGCGTCACATGCGGCGAGCCTGATCGCCGACGGCAGCACGCTTCAGTTCGGCGTCGGCCGGATTCCGGATGCGATCCTGTCTTCGCTATCGCATGCGCGCAATCTCGGCATCCATTCCGGCCTGATCAATGACGCCGTCGTCGACCTGATCGAGCGCGGCGCGGTGACGAATGCGCAGAAGGGAATCGATGCCGGGACCACGGTGACGAACCAGGTGATCGGCACGAAGCGGCTCTATCGCTTCGTGCACGACAACAAGGCTGTTTCGGTGCGACCGACGTTGTACACGCACGGCCAGAACGTGCTGGCGCGGATCAGCCGGCTGGTCGCGATCAACTCGGCGCTCCAGGTCGGGCTCGACGGCAGCGTCAATTCCGAGACGCTGAACGGCGTCGCGATCGGCGCCATCGGCGGGCAGCTCGATTTCGTGCGCGGTGCCAATGCATCGCCCGGGGGCAGGGCGATCATCGCGCTGCCGGCGACGGCGTCCGACGGGACCAGCCGCATTGTCGTCAATGTGGAGACCGTGACGACGCCGCGCGCCGACGTCGATGCCATCGTGACCGAATGGGGCGTTGCGGAGTTGCGCGGCTGCGGCCTTGCCGAGCGCGCGCGCCTCATGATCGCGATCGCGGCGCCCGGGCACCGCGACGCGCTGTCGGCGCAGTTTCGCGCCGCGCGCTAGAATCTCGCGAGCTATCTGAAACAGGCGGGCCTATTCGGCGGCAATCCGTTCCATCGCCATGGCGCGAAGCCGGGCGCGCTGGATTTTCACACCGTTGGCGCTGTCGGTGACGGGGAAAGCATCGACGATATAGATTCGTGCCGGCACCTTGTAGCCGGCGAGCCGCTCGCGCAGGCGCGCCACCAGCATCTCCTGCTGCGGCGGCTCCTCGGCCGGAATCACGAAGGCGACGCAGCGCGCCTGCCCCTTGAGATCGATCGCGACAACCTGGGCGTCGGCAACCCCCGTGCAGGCTTTGAGCTCGTCCTCGATCTCGCCGGGGGCAACCAGGAAGCCGCCGAGCCGCATCGCATCGCCCGCGCGGGTCTCGTAGACGAAGGCGCCGTCGCCGCGCATCCGACCGATGTCGCCGGTGCGGAAGAAGCCGTCGGCGGTGATCGCATCGCGCGTCGCATCCGGGTTGTTGAAATAGCCAAGGAAGCACGAGGGCGCGCTGATCTCGATCTCGCCGGAGACGCCTTGCGCCGCCAGCTCCCCGGTCTCGGTGTCGCGCGCGCGCACCTTCGCGTCGGGAGACATCGGCCACCCGCCGCCTTCGATACGATTGGCGAAGGCATCATCGGGGCGGGTGATCGAGAACAGCGCCTGCACCTCGCTCGAGCCGTAGAGGCCGAACAACGGCATGCCGCGCGCCTCGGCCTCCGCGGCGAGCTCGCGCCAGCCGGACTGGAACGCGGCGAAGCCGCAGACTTCGAGATGCGGGAATGGCCGTGGTGTGTCGGCGAGCGCGAGGATGCGGCGGAACATCTCGTCGGAGCCGAAGGCGTGCGTGATCTTGTGCTCGCCAAGGACCTTCGACGCTGATGCCGCCTCGAAAGCATCGAGCACATGGATGGTCGCGCCGGCTGCGACGAAGCCGAGCAGGCTGGTCATGCCAAAGGTGCCGCAGAACGGCAGCATGGCCAGCAACGAATGGCGCTGTGGCGAGAGTTTGAGCGCCTTGGCGACGGAGGCGGCGTGCGTGGCGAGCGTCCGCTGCGAATGCGCGACGAGCTTCGGTCCCTTGGTCGTGCCTGATGTCGTGTAGAGCAGTACCGGCAGATCGACATCTGCCTGCGCCGGCGGTGCTGGCGGATAGGACGTCTCGAACGCATCGAAGCGCACACAGGGCCAGTGTGCGGGGATCGCATCCCCGCCGACCACCGCGAGCCTTTGCAGCGCGGGTACTTCGTCCCTGGTGACCTCGGCGAGGATGGCGGCAAAATCGATCGAGCGGAACGAGGCCTCGACCACCATCAGCCTGGCGCCGGACACCTTGAGCAGATGGCCGACTTCCGCGCTGCGGTAGCGGGTATTGACCGCGGCGACGATCGCACCGCAGCGGGCGGCGGCGAACAGCAATGCGATCCATTCGACCCGGTTGACCAGCCAGACCGCGACCACGTCGCCCTGGCCGATGCCTTGCGCGGCAAGCCATGCGGCGGTCTGCTCGACCTTCCCGGAGAATTCCGCGCGCGAGACCGGCCTGCCGTCAAACACGAAGGCGGGCTCGGCACCTTCGGCACCGATCAGCGATTGAAGCGAAAATTGGTTGACGCTCATGGCAACCGGACTAACCCGATCGCGCAGACCTGTCTACTTGGTGCCGAACATCCGGTCGCCGGCATCGCCCAGGCCCGGCACGATGTAGCCGTGGTCGTTGAGCCGCTCGTCGATCGCGGCGGTCCAGATCGGCACGTCGGGATGCTCGCTCTGGAACTGCGCGATGCCTTCGGGCGCGGCCAGAAGGCAGACGAAGCGGATGTCGCGGGCGCCGCGCGCCTTGAGCAGGGAGGCGCCGGCGCAGGCCGAGTTGCCGGTCGCCAGCATCGGGTCCATCAGGATCACGGTGCGGTCGGACAGGTCCTGCGGCGCCTTGAAGTAATATTCCACGGCCTGCAATGTCTCGGGATCGCGGTAGAGCCCGATATGGGCGATGCGCGCCGACGGCATCAGCGCCAGCATGCCGTCGAGGAAGCCGACGCCGGCGCGCAGGATCGGCGCCAGCGTGAGCTTCTTGCCGGCGATCTTCGGTGCCCGCATCGGGGAGATCGGCGTCTCGATCTCGACGAGTTCCAGTGGCAGATCGCGCGTCACCTCGTAGCCGAGCAGCATCCCGATCTCGTTCAGGATCTCGCGAAAACTCTTGGTCGAGCGGTCCTTCTCCCGCATGAGGGAGAGCTTGTGCTGGACCAGGGGGTGGGCGACGACGTTGACGCTGCTTGTGCTCATGAAACCGATCTACACGGTTCCGTGAAATAGCGCCAGATCGGCCAGATCTTTTCGCGGGGATACGCGGCCTCACGCGGGCATCGCGACAGCGCTACGTACCCGGCTGCTCGCCTCGTAGGCAGCCATGGTCAATTCACGGTCCATCGATGTGCCGGGTTCTAAACTCCCAGCCCGCGTGCCACGAGCGTGATCACGATTGTCAGGACCGCGCCCCAGATCAGGCTCAGCGTCATGGTCAGGATCGTCGTCGTGACCGCCTGCTCCAGATTTCCCTTGAGGAGCTGCATGCTACTTGTCCGTGGCAGGCGCGACGCCGATGCGCAGGCCGAGCAGCAATGCACCCATCACCGCAACCAGGATGGCGATCTTGAGCTCGATCATATCCGCAGCCTTGTCGCCGCGCGGGCCAGGAGCCGTCTCGCACCCTCCGCTAGCGCGATCAGCGGATTGCCGCGGTTCTCGATATCGAGCTCGAAGGTCTCGGCGGGAAACACCAACGCGCATCTTGCGAGGCCACTCTGCCGGTTGGCGAAATCGACCGCTGAGCTCTTGAACAGAAAGAGACCGCCGACGCGCCCATGCGCCTCGCGCGCGACCCAGAGGCCGGCGCCGTTGCGCCCGATGAAGAAGGCGGGGATGGCGGTGCTGATGACATCCGGGTCGATCGGTCCAAGGCATGCCGCGGACGCGGCCATTGTCGGTCGCTCGGGCTGGCGACGCGTGGCTTGAAGGGCGATCGCGGTCATCGCGGCTTCCTCACACATCTGCAAGGTCATGATGGTCTCCCATGCCGTCAGGCGTGGAGGTGCCAGACATAGATCGCGGTCTTCAGCGCGATCAGCGCTGCGAGCACGCTGCCCATCGAGAGCAGGGTCAGCGCGCTGAGCGCGATGCGCTTGAGCTGCGCCTTGCGCTCCGGCGAGATCCGTGCGGGGCGTTCGGCCCAGCCAAGGGAGCGCTCAACGCCATGTGTCAGCATCGACATGTCTGCATTCCTTCGTCAGCGTGGCGGTGGCCGAGGCCGCCGCAATCTGCCTCGTATGATGTCCATCGTTGCGTAGGATTGCGAGATGAGCGCCGAGGCACCAGTATAGGAATGCTATAAGGATGCCGACCGTCGCGCCGGCAGCCCTCTGAAGAGACCGGGGTTCCGCTTCGGCCGGGCCTGAGACGGCGCAGGATCCGAATGCGTCATCCCGATCGCTGCGGCAAAGGCGTTCCGCAGCCGCGGTTCCTCGATCTGCTTGCAGAAGCATTCCAGCGTCGCTTCCACACTCTGCCGCTGCCCGCTGATGGCCGCACAGAGTTGCGAGCTGGTCCGCCGAAAGAAGTGGAGGGAGTCCCTGGCGCCGCCGCCCAGATGATCGAGCTCGGCCGCAAGCGCGGCGACATTAAGCCTGTCGGACTCATCGAGCGTCACGGCAAATCGCAGCAGCGCGAGCTGCCAGGCGCGGAGCAGCCTGTGAGGCCTTTCGATTGATTGCCGCATGGGGATACCCGGATGCCGTGCGACGCCTCAGGCGCCGACGCGGTCGATCAGCTCCTCGTCGGCGATCGCAGCGAATGCGCGTACCACTTCCCTCTCCGCGGCTGCGTCCAGCGGAACGATCGGAAGCCTTGTGGCGGGCGACATCAGGCCAAGCACGCCGAGTGCACATTTAAGTGCGGCCGGGCTCTCCTTCCCGAGGCAGGCGATCAAGGGGATCAGGCGCCTGTGCAGGTACCGGGCGGATTGCAGCCGGCCCTGCCTGACATGTGAAAAAATCGTGCGGCAGAGATCCGGCGCGACGTTGGCAACCTCCGAGATCGCGCCATCGCCGCCGTCCGCGATGAAGCCGAAGGCGGTGCTGTCGTCGCCGGATAGACAGCGGAAGCCGGCAGGCAAGTGGCGGGACAGGCGCATCGGACGGGTGATGTCGCCGCTCGCATCGCGCAGGCCCACGAACTGGCGCGATTCGACGAGACGCAGAAGCGTCTCGTCGGCGAGCGGGCGCAGCGTGCGGGAGGGTGCGTCGTGCAGGATCACTGGCAGTCCGATCGCGCCGGAAATGGCGCGGAAGTGCGCGAGCATTCCTTCCTGCATCGGCTTGTTGTAGGCGGGCACCACCGACATCACGGCATCGGCGCCGGCGGCTTCCGCGCGCCGCGCGAGTTCGATGGCGTGGCTCGTTGAATTCGAGACGGCGCCGGCAATGATCCGCACGCGGCCACGCGCGACATCGACCGCGGTGCGAATGATCAGCGCCTGCTCGGCCGGCGAGAGCGTCGGTGCCTCGCCGGCGGTCTCACACACCACCAGTGCGGGTACGCCGGCTGCGATCTGACGCTCGCAGAGCGCGGCGAACGCCTTCAGGTCGATCGCGTCGGCCGAATCGAACGGCGTCGGCAGGTCCGGTATGAACCCGGTGAACCAGGCGGAGGGCGGGATGAACATGTTTTTTTGCCGAGGAGCTCAGGCGGCGCGCTTGGGTGCAGCGGCATCGGGCCTACTGCCCATGTCGAGCTCGATCTCGCGTGGCAGCTCGATGATGGTCTCGGGATGCTGTCCGTTTTCGAACAGCGCATATTTGATGGCCTGGGCGCGGTTGACGAACAGGCCACCGTAGAGGCCGTTCTGCTGCTGGGCGACCCACTGTCCCCTGTGGTTGCGGCCGATGAAGACGATGGTCGAGGGAGAGCTGCACGAGGGAGGTTCGACGAGTTTCACTTTCGTATTCCTTCCGATTGACGCGGGCGGCGGGTGCGTGTCCCGCGACCACCCGATCAATATCTTTTCAAGCGAATATGATTTCGAGTGAGGCTGCGCGACGATCTCATAGGAAGGTCATAAAGCCCGATGTTCAGGCCAGCTCGTTGACGACCTGAACCAGCGCGAACAGGGCGCCGAAGGCAACGCCCTCGTCCCAATGATTGAGGACAGCACCGAACAGCGGCTCGCGCCTGACGAGGCCGGCGAGGGCGCACAGGATGATCGACATCCAGAGCAGGGCGGAGAGGCTGCGTGCAAAGCCGACGCTGCCGAAGGCTGCAAAGGCGAGGAGCAGTGCGATGCGGACGGCAAAGCGCGCGATCAACCGCGTCGGGCTGAGGCCCCGCGACATGTCCGAAGATTGCGGCAAGGCGCGAACCTCCGCTTGGCCTAGCTGAAATTCTCGCAAGCGACCGGCTGATAGAGCGGGTCCGGGGCGGGGCGCACGGTGGGAACGCTCGGCCGCGATGCCTCCACGGCCAATGCCTGTACCTCGATGAAGGCCGACAGCAATGCCAGCGCGAGATCGGCATGCCGGGCTTCGACAGCGGCGTCGAGCCAGTCCGGCAATTCGCGCTCGCGCGACAGCGCGCAATGCCACTCGCCCTCGTCATAGGCGACGCGGCGGACCTGCCACAGCGGCAGCTCGAACTCGATCAGCGCCAGCGCGGCGTCGGTCCAGGCCTCGGCATCGACCAGGCGCATGATACGCGCGCTGCGCTCGCTCCGTCCGCGCGACGGGAAGCGCCGGCAGGCCTGATCGATGATGCCGAGCATCAGCGGACGCGTCATTGCCGGTGCCGCGCGAAGCTGCTGGTTGAGGGAAGGTGGGGCTAGGCGTCGGAGAACGGCGGTCATGTCAGGCCTCCTGGAATTGGCGTCGGTCAGTCGGCCGGCCTCTCCAAGATGGCTGGAAGCGCATTTGAAAACGAGATGGGGGCGGGACGGGAGATATAAGGATTTCATAAGTGCACGGAATCTTCCGGATAAGAGCGACAGATCCCCGGCCGCCGTCGCCGCCGAAGGTCGAGGCTTATAGAAGCAGGGCTTTTTGAAAAGACCCTCGCCATGGCCTGCCTTAACAACGGTAGTGAAAGCAACGGTGGCTTGTGTCGCTGCGCTGCCTGCTCGGAACGACCGCCCGGAATACAGTGTCGGTGCCACATGGCGAACAGCCACGACGCGTCGGCACTTATGGAATTCATATAACTTCGCCATAGGCCTCATCTCGAAAACCTATGCCGGTGGTGGCACTTCAACACGGTCAAAAGTCCCGGCTGGTGCCGTGGAAATGCTTTGCATTTCCTTCGTTCCACGCGCTCGCCGGACGCCTGAGAAACGGTTGCGTCCGACATAAAGCCGCAACGAGGAGCATTCCCATGATGGACATTCTGATGCTGGCGCTGGGCTTTGGCTTCTTCGCGCTCGCGATCGGCTACACCTACGCCTGCGAACGGCTGTGAGGGAGCGGACCATGACCTTCGATTATTCGCTCGCCGCCGTCGTCTCGCTCGGTCTCCTGTTCTACCTCACTTACGCGCTGCTGCGGCCCGAGCGGTTCTGACCCGTGCTGCTGCTTCTCGAATTGCTGCTCGCGGACGCCGCGCTCGTGGCGTGCCTGCTTGCCCTGATCCTGCCGCTCCTGCGCAGGACAAACGTCCTAAAGGGTTGATGCCATGACTATGATCGGTTGGCTCCAGATCATTCTCTTTTGCGCGATTATCGTCGCGCTGACAAAACCGCTCGGCGGGTACATGACGGCTGTGTTCAACGGCGAGCGGACGTTCCTGTCGCCGGTGCTGCGGCCGATCGAGGCCGGCATCTACTGGTTTTCCGGCGTCGAAGAGAGGCGCGAGCAGCATTGGCTGACCTACACGGTCTCGATGCTGCTGTTCCATGTCGGCGGCTTCCTCATCATCTACGGCGTGATGCGGCTTCAGGCGGTGTTGCCCTTCAACCCGGCCGGCCAGGGCGCGGTCGCCCAGGATCTCTCCTTCAACACCGCGATTTCCTTCATCACCAACACCAACTGGCAGAATTACGGCGGCGAGAGCACGGTATCCTATCTCGTGCAGATGCTCGGCCTGACGCACCAGAATTTCCTGTCGGCGGCGACCGGCATCGCGCTCGCGGTGGCCATGATCCGCGGATTCTCGCGCGCCTCGATGCGCACGGTCGGCAATTTCTGGGTCGACGTCACCCGCACGACACTTTACGTGCTGCAGCCGATCTGTGTCGTCTACACGCTGTTCCTGGTCTGGCAGGGCATCCCGCAGACGCTCGGTGCTTACGTCGAGGCCACGACGCTCGAAGGCGCCAAGCAGACCATCGCGGTCGGCCCGGTGGCCTCGCAGGTCGCGATCAAGATGCTCGGCACCAATGGCGGCGGCTTCTTCAACGCCAACGCCGCCCATCCCTTCGAGAACCCGACCGCGCTGTCGAATCTCGTGCAGATGCTCTCGATCTTCCTGATCGGCGCGGCCATGACCAATGTGTTCGGCCGCATGGTCGGCAACCAGCGCCAGGGCTGGGCGATCTTCGCGGTGATGGGCGTGCTGTTCATCGCCGGTGTCTCCATCACCTACTGGGCGGAAGCCAACGGCACCTCGATGATGCATGCGCTCGGCCTCACCGGCGGCAACATGGAGGGCAAGGAAGTCCGCTTCGGCATCGTCGCGTCCTCGCTGTTCGCCGTGGTGACCTCGGCCGCCTCCTGCGGCGCGGTCAACGCCATGCATGACAGCTTCACCGCGCTCGGCGGCATGATCCCGCTGATCAACATGCAGCTCGGCGAAGTCATCATCGGCGGCGTCGGCGCCGGCCTCTATGGCATGCTGCTGTTCGTCGTGCTCGCGATCTTCGTCGCCGGCCTGATGGTCGGCCGCACACCGGAATATGTCGGCAAGAAGATCGAGGCGCGCGAGGTCAAGATGGCGATGCTCGCGATCCTGGTGCTGCCGCTGATGTATCTCGGCTGGACCGCGGTCGGCGTGGTCTATCCGGCGGCGGTCGCCTCCATGGCGAATGCCGGCCCGCATGGCTTCACCGAGGTGCTCTACGCCTTCACCTCGGCGACCGGCAACAACGGCTCGGCCTTCGCGGGCCTCACCGGCAACACGTTGTTCTACAACCTCACGCTCGCATCCGCGATGTTCGTCGGCCGGTTCTTCATGATCGTTCCGGCGATGGCGATTGCGGGCTCGCTGGCCGCCAAGAAGTCGATCCCGCCGTCGGCGGGCACGTTCCCGACCACGGGTGGGCTGTTCGTCGGCCTCGTCGTGGGCGTGATCCTGATCATCGGCGGCCTGACCTTCTTCCCGGCACTCGCGCTCGGCCCGATCGTCGAGCAACTCGCGATGAACGCCGGCAACGTCTTCTGATTGTTTGGAGTGACCTCCATGGATACGATGAAACTGCAAAAACGTGCCCCGATGTCGGCAATGCTCGATCCCAAGATCGTTCTGCCCGCGATCAGCGCGTCCTTCACCAAGCTCGACCCGCGGCTGATGATCAAGAACCCCGTGATGTTCGTGGTCGAGATCGTGGCCGCGCTCACCACGGTGATCTTCCTGCGCGACCTCGTCGCCGGCGGCGAGAATCTCGGCTTCACCTTCCAGATCATCCTCTGGCTCTGGTTCACGGTGCTGTTCGCCAACTTCGCCGAAGCGGTGGCCGAAGGCCGCGGCAAGGCACAGGCCGAATCGTTGCGCAAGACCCGCACCGAGAGCCAGGCCAAGCTGCTGAGCGGCGCGGGCCAGGCCTTCACGCTGGTGCCGGGCACCAGCCTGAAGGTCGGCGACATCGTGCTGGTCGAGGCCGGGGACACCATCCCCTCCGACGGCGAGGTGATCGAGGGCGTGGCCTCCGTCAACGAAGCCGCCATCACCGGCGAGTCCGCGCCGGTGATCCGCGAGTCCGGCGGCGACCGGTCGGCGGTGACCGGCGGCACGCAGGTGCAGTCCGACTGGATGCGCGTCCGCATTACGGCCGCGCAAGGCTCGACCTTCATCGACCGCATGATCAAGCTGGTCGAGGGCGCCGAGCGGCAGAAGACGCCGAACGAGATCGCGCTCAACATCCTGCTTGCCGGCCTCACCATCATCTTCGTGTTCGCCACCGTCACCATTCCGAGCTATGCGGCTTATGCCGGCGGCTCGATCTCGGTGGTCGTGCTGGTCGCACTGTTCGTGACGCTGATCCCGACCACGATCGGCGCGCTGCTGTCGGCGATCGGTATCGCCGGCATGGACCGCCTGGTCCGCTTCAACGTGCTGGCGATGTCCGGCCGCGCGGTCGAGGCTGCCGGTGACGTCGACACGCTGCTGCTCGACAAGACCGGTACGATCACGCTCGGCAACCGCCAGGCGACCGCCTTCCGCCCGGTTCGCGGCGTCACCGAGCAGGAGCTCGCCGATGCGGCGCAGCTCGCCTCGCTCGCCGACGAGACGCCGGAAGGCCGCTCGATCGTCGTGCTGGCGAAGGAGAAGTATTCCATTCGCAGCCGGGACATGGCCGAGCTTGGCGCCACCTTCATTCCGTTCACGGCACAAACCCGCATGAGCGGTGTCGATGCCGGCGGCTCGTCGGTGCGCAAGGGTGCGGTCGATGCCATGCTCAACTATGTCGGCGGCGGTGCGCCGCTGGCCGTTGCCTCGGGCAACACCGCGCGCGCCATCCAGCCTGCGGTCCTTTCCGACGTCGGCCGTGAAGTCCAGACCATTGCCGACGAGATCTCGAAAGCGGGCGGAACGCCGCTTGCGGTCGCCAAGGACGGCAAGCTGCTCGGCGTCATCCAGCTCAAGGACATCGTCAAGGGCGGCATCCGCGAGCGCTTCGCAGAACTGCGCCGCATGGGCATCCGCACCATCATGATCACCGGCGACAACCCGATGACGGCCGCTGCGATTGCCGCCGAAGCCGGCGTCGATGACTTCCTCGCGCAGGCAACGCCCGAGGACAAGCTGAAGCTGATCCGCGACGAGCAGGCCAAGGGCAAGCTGGTCGCCATGTGCGGCGACGGCACCAACGACGCGCCGGCGCTTGCCCAGGCCGACGTCGGCGTCGCCATGAACACCGGCACCCAGGCCGCCCGCGAGGCCGGCAACATGGTCGACCTCGATTCCAACCCGACCAAGCTGATCGAGGTGGTCGAGATCGGCAAGCAGCTGCTGATGACACGCGGTGCGCTGACCACGTTCTCGATCGCCAACGACGTCGCAAAGTATTTTGCGATCATCCCGGCAATGTTCCTGGCGTTCTACCCGCAGCTCAACGTGCTCAACGTCATGAACCTGTCGAGCCCGCAGAGTGCCATCCTGTCGGCGATCATCTTCAACGCGCTGGTCATCATCGCGCTGATCCCGCTGGCGCTGAAGGGCGTGGCCTATCGCGCGGTCGGTGCCGGCGCATTGCTGAGGCGCAACCTCCTGATCTACGGCCTCGGCGGCATCGTGATTCCCTTCATCGGCATCAAGGCGATCGACCTCGTCGTCACCGCCTTGCATCTGGCTTGATCGTCGTCGCGGGGCGCACCGCGCCCCGCGCAATGACGAAAGATTTGGAGACCTAACATGCTCAGAGAAATTCGCCCCGCCATCGTCCTGCTGCTGGTGCTCACCGCCATCACCGGCCTGGCCTATCCGCTCGCAATGACCGCTATTGCCGGTGCGATCTTCCCCTCGAAGGCGCAGGGCAGCCTGATCGAGCGGGACGGCAAGGTGATCGGCTCCGCCCTGATCGGGCAGGAGTTCAAGGAGGACAAATATTTCCACGGCCGCCTCTCGGCGACTTTGGCGCCGGACCCGAATGATTCGACCAAGACGGTGTCGGCGCCCTACAACGCGGCCAACTCGGGCGGCTCCAACCTTGGCCCGACCAGCAAGGCGCTGGCTGACCGGCTCAAGGAGGATGTGGACAAGCTGAAGGCTGAAAATCCGAACGCCGCCGTGCCGGTCGACCTGGTCACCACCTCGGCCAGCGGCCTCGACCCGGACATCTCGCCGGAAGCGGCTGAATTTCAGGTGCCGCGGGTGGCGAAGGCGCGGAATCTGCCGGACGATCAGGTCAAGCAGCTCGTGGCCTCCAACACCCAGGGCCGTTTGCTCGGCCTGATTGGCGAACCGCGGGTTAACGTTCTGGCACTGAACCTCGCGCTCGATCGCGCCACCGCGAAGTAGCGGTCTAGGCTGGGGGCGGGCGGATGATTATATTGGCCTGATGGTCCGAGAGCGCCGCGATCCCGAACAACGTCCGTCCCCTGAGGCGCTGCTTGAAGCCGCGCGCCGGGAGGAGAGCGCGAGCGGCAAGCTGAAGATCTTCGTCGGCGCCGCCCCCGGCGTCGGCAAGACCTACGAGATGCTGCAAAGCGCCCATGCCAGGCGCAAGGCGGGCATCGACGTGGTGGTCGGCTTTGTCGAGACCCATGGCCGCGCCGAGACCGAGGCGCTGGTGCGCGGGCTCGAGGTGGTGCCGCGCAAGAGGTTCGATTACCGCGGCCAGATCGTCGAGGAGATGGACCTCGATGCCGTGATCGAGCGCCGCCCTCGGATCGCGCTGGTTGACGAGCTCGCTCATACCAATGCGGCCGGCACCCGCCATCCCAAGCGCTATCTCGACGTCGAGGAGCTGCTGTCCCACGGCATCGACGTCTACACCGCCGTCAACATCCAGCATATCGAGAGCCTGAACGACGTCGTCGCTCAGATCACCCATGTGCGGGTGCGCGAGACCGTGCCGGACTCGGTATTCGATCGCGCCGATGCGATCGAGCTGATCGACCTCACGCCCGACGATCTGATCCAGCGGCTGCGGGAGGGCAAGGTCTATGTGCCCAAGCAGGCCGAGCGGGCGCTGGAGCACTATTTCTCGCCGGGCAATCTGACCGCGCTGCGCGAGCTGGCGCTGCGGCGTACGGCCGAGCGGGTCGACGAGCAGCTTCTCAATCACATGCAGGCGAATGCCATCGCCGGCCCCTGGGCCGCGGGCGAGCGCATCCTCGTCTGCATCAGCGAGGATCCGCGCGCGGCGGGGCTCGTGCGCTACACCAAGCGGCTGGCCGACCGGCTGCATGCGCAATTCACCGCGATCTCGATCGAGACCCGGCGGTCGCTCCAGCTTTCGGACGAGGAACGCGATCGTCTCGCCGATACGCTGCGGCTTGCCGAATCGCTGGGCGGTGAAGCGCTGACCATCCCCGCTGTCGGCCGCCGCATCGCCGACGACGTCATCAACTTCGCGCAAGGCAACAACGTCACCCAGATCGTGATCGGGAAATCGACGCGATCGCGCTGGTTCGAACTGACGCGCGGCTCCGTCGTGCATGATCTCGTGCGCAGTTCCGGCAATATCAGCGTTCACGTCATTCCCGGCGATGAGCTCGCGGCCGAGCCGGCGCCGAAGACGGCGGTCCAGACCGCGGCACGGGCAGAGGCGTTTGATGCACGTCCCTATTTGAAGGCGCTCGGGATCACCGCGCTCGGCCTTGCCGCAGCGGTGGCCATCAAGCCGTATTTCGGCATCGAAAACGTCGACCTGATGTTCCTGACCGCGGTTGTCGCCGTGGCTGTTCGCTACGGGTTGTGGCCGTCGCTCCTTGCGAGCGTCGCGGCGTCGCTGGCGTACAACTTCTTTTTCCTGCCGCCGGTCTACACTTTCACGATTACCGACCCGACCAATGTTGCGGCGTTCTTCTTTTTCATGTTGATCGCGTTCGTGGTGTCGAACGTCGCCGGGCGGGTGCGCACGCAGGCGGACACCGCGCTCGGCCGCATCCGCACGACCGAGCAGCTCTATGCGTTCAGTCGCAAGCTCACGGGCACCGGTACGCTCGACGATGTGCTCTGGGCAACTGCCTATCAAACTGCGTTGATGCTGAAGGTTCGCGTGGTCCTGCTGCTGCCGGAGGAAGGGCTGCTCACGGTGAAGTCCGGCTATCCGCCCGAGGACCAGATCGACCAGGCCGATCTCGCCGCCGCCAATTGGGCCTGGAGCAATGATCGTCCCGCCGGCCGCGGCTCGGACACGCTTCCCGGTGCCAAGCGGCTGTTCCTGCCGATGCGCACCGGGCGTGGTCCGATCGGCGTCATCGGTATCGACAATGATCGCACCGGTCCGCTGCTGACCCCCGACCAGCGCCGGCTGCTCGATGCACTCGTCGACCAGGGCGCACTGGCAATCGAGCGCGTGCTGCTGGTCGAGGACGTGGATCGCGTCAAGCGCACCGTCGAATCCGAGCGGTTGCGCTCTGCGCTGCTGACCTCGATCTCGCACGATCTCAAGACACCGCTCGCCTCCGTGCTTGGCGCCGCCTCGACCATGCGCGATCTCGCCGGTGCGCTCTCCGACACCGAGAAGCGCGATCTGCTCGCCACCGTGATCGACGAGTCCGAGCGCCTCAACCGCTTCATCGCCAATCTGCTCGACATGACAAAGCTCGAATCCGGCGCCATCGTGCCCAACGCGGCACTGCACGATCTCGGCGAGATCGTCGGCAGCGCGCTGCGGCGTGCGAGCAAGATATTGACGGCGCACAAAGTGGAACTGGTGCTGGCCGCCGATCTGCCGATGCTTCAGCTCGATGCCGTGCTGTTCGAGCAAGTGTTGTTCAATCTGCTCGACAATGCGGCGAAATATTCGTTGCCCGATACAACGATCTCGATCCGCAGCCGGCGCGAGGGGAATCATGTTGTGCTAGAGATCGCCGACCAGGGTGGCGGCATTCCGCCTGACGAGCTCGAGAGCGTGTTCGACAAGTTCTATCGCGTGCAGAAGGGCGACCATGTCCGCCCCGGCACCGGGCTGGGGCTCGCCATCTCCCGCGGCTTCGTCGAGGCGATGCAGGGCACGATCTCGGCCGCCAACCGCGGCGACCGCAGCGGCGCGATCCTCACCATCCGGCTGCCCGTTCCGGCACGGACCCACGCATTGGATACAGCCGCATGAGTGCCGCCCCGATCAAGGTTCTGGTCATCGACGACGAGCCGCCAATCCGAAAATTGCTGCGGATGGGGCTCTCGACGCAAGGCTACGAGATCCTGGAAGCGTCGAACGGAAAGACCGCGCTCGAGAAGCTCGCGGAAGAACCCGCGCTGATCATTCTCGATCTCGGCCTGCCCGACATCCAGGGCCACGAATTGCTGCGCACCATCCGCGGCCGCAACGAGGGCGTGCCGATCGTGGTGCTGTCGAGCCGCGGCGATGAGGTCGGCAAGGTGCAGGCGCTCGATCTGGGCGCCGACGATTACCTGACAAAGCCGTTCGGCATGGACGAGCTGTTGGCGCGCCTGCGCGCGGCGCTGCGGCACCAGCTCCAGGTCAAGGGCGAGCGTCCGGTGTTCCGCACCGGCGATCTCTCGGTTGATCTCGTGCGTCGCATCGTCAAGGTCGGCGAGCGCGAGATAAAGCTGTCACCGAAGGAGTACGATCTCTTGCGCGTGCTGGTGCAGCACGCCGGCAAGGTGCTGACCCATCGTTTCCTGCTCAAGGAGCTCTGGGACGAGCTCACCGACGCACAATATCTGCGCGTCTATGTCCGCCAGCTCCGCCAGAAGATCGAAGCCGATCCGGAGCGTCCGCAATATGTGCTGACGGAGACGGGGATCGGGTACCGGCTGAAGGCGGGGGATTAGCTTTCGATCCTCATCCTGAGGAGCGCGGAACGCGCGTCTCGAAGGATGAAGGCCCGACTGCAGCAGCGAGGCCTGCATGGTTCGAGACGGCGCTTCGCGCCTCCTCACCATGAGGGCAGAGCGTGGGTCGCGCGGCGAAATCACCCCGCCTTCCTCTGCCGCGCCGTCGAGCGCGGCGTCTTCTTCGCCGCTCGCTGGCGCCCGGTGGCGCGACGCGCATGGGACTTCGCCGCCGTCTTCTTCCCGCCGCGTCCCTTCAGGCTCTGCTTCAGCGCATCCATCAGGCTGACGACGTTGCTCGGGCGCTCGTCGCGCTCCGGCAGCTCGATTGTCTTGCCGCTGGCCTTGCGCTTCACCAGTGCCTTCAGCGCGGTCTCGTACTCATCCTTGAACTTGCTCGGGTCGAAATGTGCGGCCTTGGTACGCAGGATGTGGCCGGCGAGCTCGACCATGTCCTTGGTGATCTTGGGGCTCTTGATGCCGTCGAAGAACTGGTCCTCGTCGCGGAGCTCATAGGGGAAGCGCAACGTGGTGCCGAGCAGGCCCTTGCCGAGCGGTTCGATCGCGATGATGTGCTCGCGGTTGGTGAGCACGATCTTGGCGAGCGCCACGCGGTCCTGGTCCTTCATGGCGTCGCGGATCACGGCGAAGGCATCGACCGCAGCCTTGCCGTCGTGCGCGATATAATAGGGATGATTGAGATAGCGCTGGTCGATCTCGTCGCTCGGCACGAAACTCTCGATGTCGATGGTGTGGTTGCTTTCGATCTGGACCGCCTCGAGCTCCTCCGGCTCGATCTCGACATATTTGCCCTTGCGCAGCTCGTAGCCGCGTCCCTTCCGGCCGCTCTCGACCACGTCACCGGTCTCGGAGTCCACCATCTGCTGCTTGAGCCGGTTTCCGGTCTCGCGGTTGATCATGTGAAACCGCGTCTTCTCGGCCGCGGTGGTCGCCGGATAAAGCGCGACCGGGCAACTGACCAGCGAGAGCTTTAACGTTCCCTTCCAATAGGCGCGCGGGGCCATTCCGTTCTCCAGCGTTTCAAGGCATTTTGGAACCCCAACAGCCCCATCGGGTTTTGGTTCCGGGTGGGACTTCCGCCGTGATAGGCTTCAACGCCGAAAGAGAATGCGGGACCGGTCGTGCTGCGAAAACTCTCCACTTACCGACAGAAACGCGATTTCGAGAAGACACCGGAGCCGTCGGGCAAGACCGCGGTGGCGCCATCGGCGCAGCGGCGCTTCGTGATCCAGAAGCACGATGCGACGCGACTGCACTATGATCTGCGGCTCGAGTTCGACGGCGTGTTCAAGTCGTGGGCGGTCACCAAGGGACCCTCGCTCGATCCGCATGACAAGCGGCTGGCGGTCGAGGTCGAGGACCATCCGCTCGACTATGGCGATTTCGAAGGCACGATTCCGGAAGGGCAGTATGGCGGCGGCACGGTCATGCTCTGGGACCGCGGCACCTGGGAGTCCGAGGATCCCGAGCGCGGCTTCCAGAAGGGCGACCTCAAGTTCACGCTCCACGGCGACAAGTTGCATGGCAGCTGGGTGCTGGTGCGGATGAGGCATGACCGCACCGGCGGCAAGCGCACCAACTGGCTCCTGATCAAGCATCGCGACGAATATGCCAGCGAGAGCGACGACATTCTCGGCGAGGACAAGTCGGTGGCCTCCGGCCGCGCGATGGCAGAGATCGCCGATGGCAAGGGTCGCGCACCAAAACCGTTCATGCTGGCGAAGGGCGCCAAGGCCAAGGCCGATGCGGTCTGGCAGTCCAATCGTGCCGAGGAGCCGAAAGGGCGCACCGTCAGGCCGGCGCCCGGTGCGGCGTTGAAGCGCGGGACGGGCGCAAAGACGAAAGCGACGACCGCGACAAACGCGAAAAAAGTCTCGGAAATGCCGGACTTCGTCGCGCCGCAGCTCTGCACCCCGGTCGAGCGGCCGCCGGCGGCCGACGGCTGGTGCCACGAGATCAAGTTCGACGGCTATCGCGTCCAGCTCCGCGTCGAGGACGGCGAGGCGACGCTGAAGACGCGCAAGGGCCTCGACTGGACCGACAAGTTCGCAGCCATCGCGAAGGAGGCGGGAGAGCTTCCCGACGTCATGATTGACGGCGAGATCGTCGCGCTCGATCACAACGGCGCGCCGAATTTCTCCTCGCTCCAGGCCGCGCTGTCGGGCGGCAAGACCGAGGACCTGATCTTCTTTGCCTTCGATCTCCTGTTCGCCGAAGGGCTCGATTGCCGGCGCCTGCCACTGGGCGAGCGCAAGTATCGCCTCAGGCAAGTCCTGGACGCAGGCAAGAAGAAATCGGGCCAAATCCGCTATGTCGAGCATTTCGAGAGCAGCGGCGATGCCGTGCTGCAATCGGCCTGCAAGCTCGAGCTCGAAGGTGTGGTGTCGAAGAAGCTCGATGCGCCTTACCGGTCGGGGCGAACGGAAAGCTGGACCAAGGCCAAATGCCGCGCCGGCCATGAGGTCGTGATCGGCGGCTGGAAGACCACCAACGGCAAATTCCGCTCGCTGATGGCCGGCGTGCACCGCGGCGATCATCTTGCCTTCGTCGGCATGGTCGGCACCGGCTTCGGCGCGGACACGGTCAAGCGCATCATGCCGTCCTTGAAAGCCATGGAGGCCAGGCAAAGCCCCTTCGGCGGCAAGAACGCGCCGAAAAAGACGCGCGACGTGCACTGGCTGAAGCCGGAGCTCGTCGCCGAGATCGAGTTCGCCGGGTTCACCGCCGACGGCAATATCCGCCAGGCCGCCTTCAAGGGCCTGCGGCAGGACAAGCCGGCCGAGGAGGTCGAGGCGGAAACACCCGTCGATACCGAACTCGCAAAACCCTCGACCAGGAAGCCTGCTGTGCCGAAGGCAGGCAAGCGGAAGGATGCCGGTACGGCCGAGGTGATGGGTGTCGTCATCTCGAAGCCGGACAAGGAGCTGTGGCCGGATGGCGGCGACGGCGCGGGCGTCACAAAGCTCGATCTCGCGCGCTATTTCGAGGCCGTCGGCGCCTGGATGATCGAGCACATCAAGGGCCGGCCCTGTTCGATCGTGCGTGCGCCTGACGGCATCGGCGGCGAAAAATTCTTCCAGCGCCATGCCATGCAGGGCACGTCGAACCTGCTGGAGCTCGCGAAGGTCTCGGGCGATCGCAAGCCGTACCTGCAGATCGATCGCGTCGAGGGGCTCGCCGCGGTCGCGCAGATCGGCGGCGTCGAGCTGCATCCCTGGAATTGCGCCCCGGACGCCTACGATACGCCGGGCCGGCTGGTGTTCGATCTCGATCCCGCGCCGGATGTCAAATTTGCCGATGTCGTGGACGCCGCCAAGGAGATGCGGCAGCGCCTCACCGACGTCGGCATGGAGAGCTTTTGCAAGACCACCGGCGGCAAGGGCCTGCACGTGGTGGTGCCGCTGCTCCATGGCGCGCGCGACAAGGTGAGCTGGAAGGAGGCCAAGGCGTTCGCGCAAGGCGTTTGCCAGTGGATGGCCGACGACGATCCCGAGCGCTATCTGCTCAACATGTCCAAGAAGCTGCGCAACGGAAAGATCTTCCTGGATTATTTGCGCAACGATCGCCTGTCGACGGCGGTAGCTCCGCTGTCACCCCGTGCGCGCGATGGCGCGACCGTGTCGATGCCTGTGACGTGGGCGCAGGTGAAGGGCGATCTCGATCCGAAGCGGTACACGGTGCGGACGGTGCCGGGTCTGCTGGCGCGCTCGAAGGCCTGGGATGGCTATGACGACGCGGCCACATCGATCAAGGCGGCGGCGAAGAAGCTCGCGGGGAAGAAGAAGTAGGGTGGGCAAAGCGAAGCGTGCCCACCAGCTTTCTTATTGCGGCGAAGAGGTGGGCACGGCGCGTTGCGCCTTTGCCCACCCTACGAGGCCGCTACAGCTCCTTGCGCTAGATCCGTCCGAGCAACAGCAGGATCAGCAGGATGACGATGACGAGTCCGAGGCCGCCGCCGCCGTAATAGCCGGTGCCGTAGAACGGGCCGCCGCCGATACCGCTGAAGCCGCCGAGCAGCGCGATGACCAAGATGATCAGAATGATCGTACCGATAGACATGCTAGTCTCCTCCAGCCCTTTGTTGAAAGGGTCGTTTGCACCTGTCCCGTGGTGCGAGGGCAACTTGCCGCAGGTTCTATAGTTCCGACGATGAAACACGGCGAACGGGGCGAACTTGCATGGAACCTTTGCCAGTCCAGGCGGCATGACTATGTGAGGATCAGTCACCACAGGGCAGCGCCATGTCAGCACCGCTTGTCGTCTCCATTCCGCATCGTCTCGGCCGCGAGGAAGCCGTGCGCCGGCTCAAGACCGGGCTCGGCCGCGCCGCAGCCAGCATTCCCGTGATGCAGGTCGAGGAGGAGCGCTGGAACGGCGACAGCATGAATTTTCGCATCCGCGCGCTCGGGCAGATCGCGAGCGGTCAGGTCGATGTCGCCGACGACCACGTCAAGGTGGAGGTGGTGCTGCCGTGGCTGTTGCAGCGCTTCGCCGAGATGGCGCAGGCGACCATCCGCAAGCGCGGGCAGCTGCTGCTGACCAAGGACAGGGGCAAGTAGCCGTCAGCTACGAGCGCGCTGTTGCCTGGGTCTCGCCGTGCTTGCGGCGCGTGCTTCGATGACCGCAGCGGGAATATCCCGGAAGGCTTGCGCGAGCGGCAATTGATTGCCGGCAAAGTCCGGCCCGGTGTAGCCTGTGATGTCGATCGTCGCGTCAACGCCCTCGAACGCGGGCCATTGTCGGCCCTCTTGCGTGAACGGCGCAAACTGGCGCCCGACCACGACGATCGCAGCCGTGCGGCCGTGTCGGCGGACAAAGGCAATGACGTGGTCTGCGTGCGCGCCCTGGACCTGCAGCGGCTGATACTCGCCCTGCGCGAACACATCGGCGAGTTCGTTGCGCAATTTGAGCAGGTGCCGCGTCCAGGCCAGCTTGAGCTGGCCGTTCGGCCAGGTCTTGATCAGCCCGCGCCAGTCCGGCGCTTCCAGTGACGTCAGCGCCGTCTGCCGCGCGGCAAAGTCCACCGGGCGGCGGTTGTCGGGATCAACCAGCGACAGGTCCCAGTATTCGGTGCCTTGGTAGAAGTCCGGCACGCCGGGCAGCGTCGCCTTGAGTGTGAGCTGGCTCAGCGAGTTCAGGGCGCCGAGCAGCGCGACGCGGCGTGCCAGGGTCTGCAGCGCCTCCAGGAACTCGCTGGATTGCGCTGGATCGAGGATCTTCCCGATGAAGCTCCCGACGCCGTTCTCATAGGCCTCGTGCGGGTTGAGCCAGCTGGTCTCCTCCTTGCCCTCGCGCGCGGCCTTGAGCGCATAGGCCTGGATGCGCTCGACGAAGCCGGCATCGGCTGTCTCCCCGAGCGACCAGGCGCCGAGCAGGGTCTGGTAGAGCATGTATTCGAACGTCGCCGACGGGGCGCGCAGATTGCCGTCGAGCGCGAGGTGCGGCGCGTTCAGCACCTTCCAGCGTGCCACCGTGCTGGTCCATTCGCCGGGAATCTCGCTGAGCGCCGCGATGCGCGCGCGCGCGTCCTCGCCGCGCTTGGTGTCGTGGGTCGCGGTCGCCGTCATCCCTTGCGGCCATTCGTTGGCACGCGCGCGCATAGCCTCGTGGAAGGTAGGTATCGTGAGGCCGTTGCTCGCGGGGTCGCCGCCGACCTCGTTCAGGGCGAGCAGCCGGTGGAATTGATAGAACGCGGTGTCCTCCAGCGACTTCGCCATCATCGGTCCCGTGAACTGCTGCACCTTCAGCGCGAAGCGGCGCACCCGCGGGGCGCTGTGCGGGGGACGGCCGGGTTTGAGCAGGTCCATGGTCAGGGCATCGTGCAGGAAGTCGAAGATGCCTTCATCCGCGGCGAACCATTCCGCGCGGGCCCGTTCGATGGTGTCGTCGATCAGCTTGCGGTCGAGCGCGGTCGGGCCGCTATGCGTCAAATAGGTGCGATAGACCGGGAAATGCAGCACGTATAATTCGAGCGCCTGCCGCAGACTGTCGGCGGAGAAGTCGCGGGTCGAGTAGTGGCCGTTGGCGATGCGCGCGAGCAGTCGGGTCAGCACGGTGAATTCGCTGGTCAGCAGCGTCTCCAGCACGCGCCGCTTGGCATCCTTGACGTAAGGAGCCAGCCGCGGCGGGCGGTTGCTGATCTGCCGCCAGGTCTCGTTCAGCGCCTCCAGCCCTTTCGCGTCGACCAGAACCTGGGTGATGACGTTCATCCACTCATAGCCCGTGGTGCCCTGAACGCCGGCAAAACGCGGCAGGCGCTCGTGCTCGCACAGGATCTTTTCGATCACGGTATAGAACGGTTTGGTGTTGCCTTGCGCGTCGCGCACCAGCCGGCGCAGCCGCTGGCAATATTGCGCGGGATCGCGCAGGCCGTCGATGTGATCGAGGCGGATACCTTGCAGCTTGCCGTCGGCAATGAGCTGCTTCACCAGCCGGTGCGTGGCGGCGAACGTGCTCGCGTCCTCGACCCGCAGGCCCGCAAGCCCGTTGACGTCGAAGAAGCGACGATAGTTGATGTCGCTGGAGGCGAGCCGCCAGTGCCCGAGCTTGTAGTGCTGGCGCTCCAGCAGATGATGCAGCGCCAGCGTCTGCGCTGGACGATCCTTGGCGGAACGATAGGCGGCGAGGCCGCGTACGATGATGTCGGCGCTGCCTGCGATCTCCCTGAGCTCCGCCTTGAAGCCGGGCGCCTCCCTGCGGTTGGGGCGACGCAACCCGGTGTAGCGGGCCGCGAGCGCGAACAGGCTCTTGCCGGCCTCGGTCTCGGCGGCGTCGGCCTCCTTCACGATCACGCGCAGCATTTCGCCGTAGCGTTCCGGCGCGATCGGCAGGCGATGCTCGAAATACCAGGCGGAAAAACTGCCTTCATCGGCATCGTAGCGCAGCTCGATGTCGCCGCGCTCCAGCGCCTCGCCATAGGGCGAGCCGAGGATCGGCAGCAGCACGCCGCCCCGGGCGCGATAGGCCAGTTGATCCCAGTCGATGTCGAAGGAAACCGCATGCGGCGAGGCCTGGCCCCATTCCAGCACGTCGAGCCACCAGGGATTGTCGGCAAAGTGCACGCCGACATGGTTCGGCACGAAGTCGATGATGAGGCCGAGGTCGTGCTCCTTGAGGGCATCACTCAGCCGGGCAAAGCCGGCCTCGCCGCCGAGCTCGGGATTGAACTGGCTGTGGTCGACGGTGTCGTAGCCGTGGGTCGAGCCCTTGCGCGCCTTCATCACCGGCGAGGCGTAGAGATGCGTGATCCCGAGTGCCTTGAGGTAAGGCACGACCGCGGCGGCCTTGTCGAAGTCGAAATCCGCGGTGAGCTGAAGCCGATAGGTCGCAAGAGGAATGGCAGGAGGCATGCTAACCTCCGAGATGCCAGATCACCGACCAGGGTGGGAGCCGATCGCCGCTGACAGAGCCCCAGATCGGCGTGCCTGTCGCGTCGCTGGGACGTGCGATGTCCTTGTCCGAGAGATTGGCGGTCAGGCGCAGCCTCGCGCCGTCGCCCATGCGCCAATGCGCGGTGAGCAGGCCGCTATCGGCCGTCTCGGCATCGCCGAACCTCGCACCCTTCAGCCGCGGTGCGATCTCCTTGTGACGCAGCGCGAGCAGCTCCCGCACCAGCGCGAGCCGCGCATCCTGCTCCGGCGTGTGGCCGGTCCAATCCAGCAGGGCCGATTGCAGCGTTTTGGGATCGAGTGGGTCGGGGACCTCGTCGCCGTATTTCTCGTAGGCCCAGGCATATTCCTGCTTGCGCCCCTTGCGCACGGCATCGGCAAGGCCACCCTGGAAATCGCAGAAGAACGGGAAGGGCACCGTGGAGCCCCATTCCTCGCCCTGAAACAGCATCGGCACCATCGGTGCGAGCAGGGTGACCGCGAGCGCGGCTTCGATCTGCCGCGGTGATGCCAGGCTCTCGAGCCGGTCACCCAATGGGCGATTGCCGATCTGGTCGTGGTTTTGCAGGAAGTTGACGAAGGTCGCCGGCGGCAGCTCGCCGCTCGCCTCGCCGCGCGGCTTCTTGCCCCAGAACTCCGAGATCTCGCCCTGGTAGACGAAGCCCGAGGCGAGCGCGCGCGCGAGATCCATGCGCGGCGTCTGGTAGTCGGCGTAATAGCCCGCGAGCTCGCCGGTCAGCATCACGTGCCAGAGGTGGTGATAGTCGTCGTTCCACTGCCCGCGATATTTGCCGTTGGGCGGATCCTGCGCGGCATCGAGCAGGCTCGCGCGGTTGTCGCCGTTCTCCAGCACGAGATGGATGTGCCGCCCGGTGGCCCTGGCAAGCTCGCCGGCGGCGACGCTGAGGTCCTGCAACATCGACTGCTCGCCCGGGATCGCCATGATGTGGTTGGCGGCATCCAGTCTCAGGCCGTCGAAGCGGTAGTCGGTGAGCCAGGACAGCGCGTTCTCGACTGCGAAGGCCCGGACCTGCGGCACGCGATAATCGATCGCGCTGCCCCATGGCGTATGCGCATCGGTGAAGAAGGCCGGCGCATAGCGGCCGAGATAGTTCCCCTCGGGGCCGAAATGATTGTAGACGACGTCGAGGAACACCGTCAGCCCGCGCAGATGCGCCTCGTCGATCAGTGTCTTCAGGTCGTCGGGCCGGCCATAGGCGCTGTCGGGCGCGTACCAGAGCACACCGTCATAGCCCCAGCCGCGGCTGCCGGCGAAATCGGCCAGCGGCATCAATTCCAGCGCAGTGATCCCGGTCGCAACGAGATGATCGAGCTTGTCGATCATGGCGCGGTAGGTGCCCTCAGGCGTGAAGGTGCCGACATGGGTCTCGATCAGCACCGTCTCTTCCCAGGGACGTCCGCGCCAATCGCGCGCGCGCCACGCGAAGGCATCATGATCGACGACTTCGCTCGGGCCAAAAACGTCGTCCGGCTGGAAGGCCGATGCGGGATCGGGCACGTCGATCTCGTCGTCGATCCTGAACTGGTAGGGACTGCCGACGGGCAGGCCGGCAATCTCGGCGACATACCAGCCATCCTGCCGGCGTTGCATCGCGTGCCTTCTGTCGAGCAGGAGATCGACTCGGCGAGCACCGGGCGCCCACAGCCGGAACGACACGCCGTCCTTGGTCGGCCTCGCCCCGAAGGATGGTCTCATAGCGCCCCCGCGAAGGCGAGCACGGAGCGCGGCGGCGCCTTGCTGTCGCTTCCGGGCTGCAGATCAACACTGTTCGGTCTGGCATCGGTGGTGTTCAGGATCTGCTGCCAGCTTTTGTACTCGGCCATTTTGGGCAATTTGAATGCGATCTCTTCGGGGGCGGCGTTCAGTACGATAAAGATCGCGGCGCTCCCCGGTTCCATCGGTCCCATCACATACGAGAGGAACCGCCCTTCCGGGAATTTCCAGTCGTTCTCCGTCATCTCGTCGCCGGCGGGCGTCAGCCACAGCGCGCCGTAGGAGACGCCGTCCTTGGGCCGGCCGTCGAGCCAGCGATGGCTGCGAAGCTGCGAGAAGCGGCGGCGGATCTCTGCGAGCCCGGCGACGAAATCGACCATGTCGTCGCCATCCTTGCCGAGATTGTCCCAGCCGACCCAGCCGACCTCGTTGTCCTGGCAATAGGCGTTGTTGTTGCCGGACTGCGAATTGCCGACCTCGTCGCCTGCCAGGATCAGCGGAACGCCCTGCGCCAGCATCAGGCAGGCCAGCACGTTCTTGCGAAGCTGCCGCCGCAGCCCGAGAATCCCGGGATCGTCGGTCGGACCCTCGACACCGCAATTGTTGCTGTGGTTGTCGCTGGAGCCGTCGCGATTGTCCTCGCCATTGGCCTCGTTGTGCTTCTCGTTGTAGCTGAAGAGGTCGGCGAGCGTGAAGCCGTCATGCACCGTGATGTGGTTGATGCTGGCGCGCGGCCGCCGTCCGTCATGGTTGAACAGGTCGGATGAGGCCGTCATGCGGCTCGAGATGTCGCCGATCAGGCTGCCTTCGCCGCTCCAGTAGCGGCGCATGGCGCTGCGATACCGATCGTTCCACTCCGACCATTGGGAAGGGAATGCGCCGACCTGGTAGCCGCCGAGCCCGAGATCCCAGGGTTCGGCGACGAGCTTCACCGCTGCCAGCACCGGGTCCTGCCGGATCGCCGTCAGGAACGAGCTGCCGCGATCATAGCCGTTCGGTCCGCGCGCGAGCGTGGTCGCGAGGTCGAAGCGGAAGCCGTCGACATGGCAGACCTCGACCCAGTAGCGCAGCGAATCCATCACCATCTGGAGCACGCGCGGATGGGTGAGGTTCACCGACGAGCCGCAGCCGGTGAAGTCGTCGTAATAGCGCGGGTTCTCGCGGTTCAGCCAGTAATAGGAGGCATTGTCGATGCCGCGGTAGCACAGGGTCGGACCGAGATGATTGCCTTCGGCCGTGTGGTTATAGACGACGTCGAGCATCACCTCGATGCCGGCATCGTGCAGGCGCGCGACCGTGGTGCGGAAGGAATCGAGCGCATTGTCCTGGGCGTAGCGCGGTTCGGGCGCAAAGAAGGACAGCGTGTTGTAGCCCCAGTAGTTGACGAGCTTCTTCTCGACCAGAATGCGGTCGTCGATGAAGCTGTGGATCGGAAGCAGCTCGACGGTGGTGACGCCGAGCGTTTTCAAATGCTCGATCATCGCCGGCGACGACAGGCCGCCATAGGTGCCGCGCAAATTCGGCGGCACGTCGTCGCGCTTCTGCGTCAGGCCCTTGACGTGGGCCTCGTAGATGATGGTGTCTTCCCAGGGGATGTTGGGCCGGATCTCGCGACGGCCCCAGTTGAAGGTCTCGTCGACGACGACCGCCTTGGGCATGCCGCGCGCGTTGTCGCGCCGGTCGAAGGAGAGGTCCTCGCGCGGCGAACCGGTGCGATAGGCGAAATGGGCATCGCTCCAGACCAGCCGCCCGGCGAGCCGTTTGGCGTAGGGGTCGAGCAGCAGCTTGTTGGCGTTGAAGCGGTGGCCGTGCTCGGGCTCGTAGGGGCCGTGCACGCGATAGCCGTAGAGCTGGCCCGGCGAGATGTCGTTGAGATAGCCGTGCCAGACGTCCTCGGTCCGCTCGGGCAGCTCGACACGCTCGAGTTCGCGCCTTCCTTGCGTGTCGAACAGGCACAGCTCGACCTTCTGCGCATTGGCGGAGAACAACGCGAAATTGGTGCCGCGTCCGTCCCAGCTTGCGCCAAGGCGTGCGGGCGATCCAGCAGTCAGGCGCATCGGTCAGCTTTCCGGAACGAGGAAGATCGCGGCGAGCGGCGGAACGGTGAGGCGAAGCTCGGGCACCTTGCTGCCAGCGGCATGAACCTCGCCGATGTTTCCGACATCGGTGCCGCCGTAATGGGCGGAGTCCGAATTGAACACCTCTTTCCACTTGTCGGCGAAGGGCACGGGGACGCGATAGTTGCGATAGACGTTGGGCGAGAAGTTGATGATCACGAGACACCGTGCGTGCTCGTCGAATCCCTTGCGCAGCCAGGCGAACACGTTGCGGTTGGCGTCATCCGTGATCAGCCATTCGAAGCCGGCCGGTTCGCAATCCATCTGGTGCAGCGCCGGCACCGCGCGATAGAGCCGGTTGAGGTCGCGGATCAACGCTTGGATGCCGGAATGGTACTTGTATTCGAGCAGGTGCCAGTCGAGCGACTGGTCGTGATTCCATTCGCGGCTTTGCGCGAGTTCCGCGCCCATGAACAACAGCTTCTTGCCGGGATGGCCGAACATGAAGCTGTAATAGGCGCGCAAATTCGCAAACCTCTGCCACTCGTCGCCGGGCATGCGGCCGAGGATCGAGCGTTTGCCGTGCACGACCTCGTCGTGCGACAGCGGCAGAATGAAGTTCTCCGAGAACGCGTAGTGCAGACCGAACAGGATATCGCCGTGATGATGCTTGCGGTGGATCGGATCCTTGCTGATGTAGTTCAGCGTGTCGTGCATCCAGCCCATGTTCCACTTGTAGCCGAAGCCGAGCCCGCCGAATTCGACCGGGCGCGAGACCTGCGGCCACGCGGTGGATTCCTCGGCCGCCGTGGTCGCCTGCGGGAAGCGCGCGAACAATTCGGTGTTGAAGCGGCGCAGGAACGCGATCGCCTCGATGTTCTCGCGGCCGCCATACTGGTTCGGAATCCAGGCGCCCGGCGGGCGGCTGTAGTCGAGATAGAGCATGGAGGCGACCGCATCGACGCGCAGCCCGTCGATCGCGTAACGCTCGAGCCAGAACAGCGCATTCGACACCAGGAAGTTCGTCAC
Source organism: Bradyrhizobium barranii subsp. apii (assembly GCF_011516635.5). Lineage (GTDB taxonomy): Bacteria > Pseudomonadota > Alphaproteobacteria > Rhizobiales > Xanthobacteraceae > Bradyrhizobium > Bradyrhizobium barranii. Next base: position 2,308,281 of record NZ_CP096255.1, read on the forward strand.
TTCGGTGCGGCCGTAATTGTAGATCAGCGTGCCCCAGTCGAGGTGGCGGCCCTGGAGCGGATTGGCATGCTCGTAGAGCGAGGTGCCGTCAAAGCTGCCGAGCCCGTGGGGATCGTCAGGGAAATGGCCGGGCACCCAGTCGAGCAGCACGCCGACGCCCTCGCGATGGCAGGCATCGACCAGCGCGGCAAAATCCTCAGGCCCGCCGAAGCGGCTGGTCGGCGCATAGAGGCCGGTCGGCTGATAGCCCCAGGAGCCGTCGAACGGATGCTCGCTGACGGGCAGGAATTCGAGATGGGTAAAGCCCATGTCGCGAGCATAGGCCGGCAGCTGCTCGGCCAGCTCGCGATAGGTGAGCCATTCGTCGCCGTTCTTGCGGCGCCAGGAGCCGAGATGGACCTCGTAGATCGACATCGGCGCCGAGAGCGCGTTGATGCCATCCGGCGCCGGGCGCGGGCGCGCGAGATGTGCCTCGTCGAACACGATGGAAGCCGTCTTCGGCCGCACCTCGCTCGCAAAGGCCATGGGATCGGACTTCAGCGGCAACTGGTGGCCGTGCGGCCCGATGATATCGAACTTGTAGTGGTCGCCGCCCTTGGCGTGCGGGATGAACAGCTCCCAATAACCGGCACCGCGGACCCGCATCGGATGGCGCCGCGCGTCCCAGAAATTGAAGTCGCCGACCACGGACACGCGCCGCGCATTCGGCGCCAGCACGACGAAGCCGATGCCGTCGATGCCTTCGAGCCGCATCGGATGCGCGCCGAGCTTGTCGTAGAGGCGCTGATGGGTGCCTTCGCCGAGCAGATAGAGATCGAAATCGGTCAGGATCGGCGGGAAGCGATAGGCGTCCTCGAACTCGACGATGTTGTCGCCGAACCTGGCGCGGAGCTGATAGCGCTTCGAGCCGTTCGGCAAGGCGCCGATGAACAGGCCCGAAGCGTGGACGCGATCGAGCTTCGCCACCTCGCCATGTTCGCCCACCGCCTCGACATTGGTGGCCTCGGGGAGGAACGCGCGCACCACGCTCTTGCCGCCCTCGGGATGCAACCCGAGATAATGGAAGGGGTCGGAGTGGCGGCCCTCGATGATCGCGTAGGCCTCGGCTGGCAGTTTAGGCATGGGCTTCGCTCTCATTGGACAGAATGCGAAGCAGTCCGGTCAGCGGCGCGCGGAGCCCCTCAGGCCGGTGGGACAGCTCGTACTCTACTTCGTCGAATGCTTGATCAAGCAGGAAAAACCTTAACAGGCCTTCCGCGGATTGCCGATCTTCCGGCCACAGCCGGCGATCGGTCATGGCTTCGCGGTAAGCGTTAAGGAATGTCGCGGCGGCGCGTTCGCGCCATTCGCCGAGTGCGGTCGCGAGCCGGTCCTGCTCGTCGGATGCGCCCGTCAGCGCGCGGCTAAGCGCTGTGTTAACCGAAAGCTCAATCGAGCGGATCAGGCCGGCGACGTCGCGTGCGGCCGGTGCCTTACGCCGCTTGTCGGCCAGCGGCAGACGCGGATCGCCGTCGAAGTCGATGATGAAGATATCGTCCTTCACGATCAGAATTTGCCCGAGGCGGAAGTCGCCATGATGACGGATGTTCAACCCGACGATGTCGGATGGCAAGAGCGCATTGAGGTGGTCGGGCAGGGTCGCGCGCACCGCGACGAGCTGGTCGATCAGAGGCCGGTCGGTCTCGCGCAGGCCGTCGCGGCTGTCGGCCAGCCGTTCGAAGATCCGCTCGGCCCGTGCCTTGAGCTCGGATGCCCAGCGCTCGACCTGCGCGGGGCCGATCGGCTCCGGCGCGAGATCGTCGGGCCTTGCGGCGGCGAGAGCCACGTGCAGCTCGGCGAGCCGCCGGCCGATCTGCGCCATGAAGTGCAGGTAAGGCGCCTGCTCCTGGGTCTCTCGAGGCGCTTCGCTCATCGGCGCCAACCGCTGCTCGTCGATATAGCGGTCGAGATAACCCGTGGTGACGGCCCAGCCGTCGCCCTGGTTTTCGACATAGGCGTGCAGAACGCCGACCGCGCTGCTTCGATCGCCTTCGACCAGCTCGACGCTGCCGAGCAGCGCCGGCGTATTGGCAAAGTGCGCGACGTCGGTGAGGTAGGAGCCAATCTCGATCTCGGGATTGATGCCGCCTTTGAGCTGGCGATAGATCTTGGCGACGTACTGGTTGTCGACCAGCGCCGTGCTGTTCGACTGCTCGATGGCGCGGATGCGTTCGGGCTCCTTGATGATGTAATCGGCGAACCGGCTGGTCGCCTTGAACTCCAGACGCAGATTGTTCTCTTCCACCACCAGGTTCTGCGACAGATTGCGCAGGAACAGGCCGATGAAGATCTGCTCGGTCGCAACGTCGAGCAAGGTACCTTCGCGCGCGCCCTGACGCACGGCGGCGAGCGCCTTCGGGTTGAAGCGTTCGCGGTCGAAGCGCACCCATTCGATCTGCATCGGCAGCACGTAGCGCGCCGTGGCATCCTGTTGCGGGGTTTCGAAGACCGCGATCCAGGGCCTGTTGTCGCCGATGTCGCAGAACGGCACCGCCGAGGTCAGCGTCGGCTTGATCTGCTTGGGATCTTGCTCGGGATACCAGCGCGTGCGCGACAGGAAGCCTGGCAGCACCTCATGCTCGAACACGCCGCGCTCGCGCGCCAGCGACACCCAGGTCGAATTGACCGGCACCACCAGCGTCTCGAACTCAGGCACCGCGCGCGGCGTCACCGGCTCGGACTTGTTGCGCTCGGTGAGCTGGAACCAGTAGAAGCCGTAGGGCCCCAGCGTGATCATGTAGGGCACCTCGCCGATCGGCGGAAAACGCGTGCGTCCGAGCATCTCCTGCGGAATGCGGTCCTTCCACGGCGACAGGTCGAGCTCGGTCGCCTGGGCTGCGCGCGAGAGGTTGGCGACGCACAGGATCACCTCGTCGTTGTACTGCCGGACATAGGCCAGCACGGCGCGGTTGGCCGGGCGGATGAAGGTCATGGTGCCGCGGCCGAAGGCGAGGGTCGATTTGCGCACCGAGATCAGGCGCTTGGTAGCGCTGAGCAGCGAGGACAGGCTGCGCGACTGCGCCTCCACGTTCACCGACTCGTAGCCGTAGACGGGGTCCATGATCAGCGGCGCGTAGAGACGGGCGGGATCGCAGCGGGAAAAGCCGCCATTGCGGTCCGGGCTCCACTGCATCGGCGTGCGCACACCGTTGCGGTCGCCGAGATAGATGTTGTCGCCCATGCCGATCTCGTCGCCGTAATAGATGATCGGCGTGCCCGGGAATGACAGCAGCAGCGAGTTCATCAGCTCGATCTTGCGGCGGTCATTGTCCATCAGCGGCGCGAGGCGCCGGCGGATGCCGACATTGATGCGGGCGCGGGGATCGTTGGCGTAGGTGGTCCAGAGATAGTCGCGCTCGACGTCGGTGACCATCTCCAGCGTCAGCTCGTCATGGTTGCGCAGGAACAGCGCCCATTGGCAGCTTGCGGGAATGTCCGGCGTCTGGCGCAAGATGTCGGTGATCGGAAAGCGGTCTTCCTGCGCGATCGCCATGTAGATGCGCGGCATCAGCGGGAAGTGGTAGGCCATGTGGCACTCGTCGCCGCGGCCGAAATATTCCTGCACGTCCTCCGGCCATTGATTGGCCTCGGCCAGCAGCAGCTTGCCCTTCGAATAGGAATCCAGCTCCTGACGCAGGCGCTTGATGATGGCATGCGTCTCGGGGAGGTTCTCGTTGTTGGTGCCGTCGCGTTCGCAGAGATAGGGGATGGCGTCGAGGCGGAATCCGTCGACGCCGGCATCCAGCCAGCGCTTCATGACCTGGATCAGGGCGCTGACCACACGCGGATTGTCGAAATTGAGGTCCGGCTGGTGCGAGAAGAAGCGGTGCCAGTAGAACGCCCCGGCCTCGTGGTCCCAGGTCCAGTTCGACTTCTCGGTGTCGGTGAAGATGATCCGCGTGCCCTGGTATTTCTGGTCGGTGTCGCTCCAGACATACCAGTTGCGGGCGCTCGAGCCCGGATGGCTGCGGCGCGCGCGCTTGAACCATTTGTGCTGGTCGGAGGTGTGATTGACGACGAGCTCGGTGATGACGCGCAGGCCGCGCTTCTGCGCTTCCTGGATGAAGCGCTTGAAGTCCTTCATCGTCCCGAAATCGGGATTGACCGAGCCGTAGTCGGCGATGTCGTAGCCGTCGTCGCGTCCTGGCGATGGATAGAACGGCAACAGCCACAGCGCGGTGACGCCGAGCTCCTGGAGATAGGGCAGCTTCTCGGTCAGTCCGGCGAAATCGCCGATGCCGTCATGGTTGCTGTCGGCAAACGCCTTGACGTGGAGCTGGTAGATGATGGCGTCCTTGTACCAGAGTTCATCCACGATCTCGGCTGCCTCGGCTTTTTGGGTGTCGACGGAAGACAAAACATTCATGGCGTGATCCTTACGCCAGGCAGCGGAACAGCAGCGCCGGGTCGCGGTCGGGATCTATATGTAATTTGATCCCGCCCCATTCGATGCGGGACAGTTCGCCTGTGATGAGATTTTCGAGTGCGGTGACGTGGCGGTGTGCGCCGCCGGCGTCGATGGTGAGGTCGCCGAGCGGCAACCAGACTTCGCGGACATGGCCCGAGAGGGCGATGACCGCGACGACGGTGTTGGCTGGATCGGCCGCCTCCTTGGCAAAGGCGATCGTCTCGCCGTCCTCGACGCCGAGGAAGCGCAAATTCTCCATTTGTTGAAGTGCGGCGTTATCGTTGCGGATGCGATTGAGCGCGGCGATGTAGGGCTTGATGTTGCCGGGCCGGTCCCAGTCGCGCGGCTTGATCTGGTATTTCTCGGAATCGAGATATTCTTCGCGGCCGGGAATCGCGTCATGCTCCAGCAGCTCGAACCCGCTGTAGATGCCGTAACTGCCGGACAGCGTCGCGGCCAGCGCGACCCGCGACTTGAACGCCCAGGGCTCGCCGCCCTGGAGATGATAGGGCAGCAGGTCGGGCGTGCTCACGAACAGGTTCGCCCGGTAGAAATCGCGCTCGGGATAGCGCGTCAGCTCGCCCAGATATTGCTCCAGCTCCCATTTCGCCGTGCGCCAGGGGAAATAGCTGAAGGACTGTGCAAAGCCGAGCTTGGCGAGGCCCTTCATCAGCTTCGGCCGCGCGAAGGTCTTGGAGAACAGGATCACCTCGGGATGGCGGCGGCGGATGTCGCTGATCAGCCACTCCCAGAACGGAAGCGGCGCGGTGTCGTGATTGTCGATGGCGAAGATGGTGACGCCGTGGTCGATCCAGAACAGCATGGCATCGCGAAACGCGTTCCACAGCCCGGCCCTGTCGACGGAGGCGAAATCGGGGACGACGATGTCCGAATAGGGATCATCCGCCGTCCGCACCGAGCGATCCGGCCGCCATTTGAACCATTCCGGATGCTGCGTCAGCCAGGGATGGTCCGGCGAGCATTGAACGGCGAAGTCGAGCGCGAGCTCGAGGCCGTATTCGAGACAGGTCGCGACCAGCGCGCGGAAATCCTCGATCGTGCCGAGCTCGGGATGCAGTGCATCGTGCCCGCCCTCGGCCGTGCCGATCGCATAGGGCGAGCCGGGATCGCCTTCGGTCGCCACCGGCGCATTGTTGCGGCCCTTGCGGCGGGTGCGGCCAATGGGGTGGATGGGCGTGAAGTAGAGCACGTCAAAGCCCATCGCGGCGATGTCGGGCACGCGCGCGATGCAGTCACGCAGCGTGCCATGCCGGCCGGGACTCTGGCTCTGGCTGCGCGGCATCATCTGATACCAGGCGCCGAAGCGCGCTTTGTCGCGGTCGACGATCAGCGGGAAGTTCTGCGAGCGGGTCAGGTCGGGCCGCGACTGGCTCTCGGCCATGGCCGCGCCGAGATCGGCTGCAAGCAGCGAGCCAACATCGCCGGTCTGAAGATAATCCTCGCATTGCTTCACGATGACCGCCGCGGCGTCCTGCCGGGCGCCATGTGCCTTGGTCAGGAGGCCGGCGCCCTCGATCGCGTCGAGGCTGACGTCCGCGCCGGCGCGTCGCTTGCGTTCGACCCCGTGCGACCAGGTGGCGAATTCGTCGGTCCATGCTTCGATCGCATAGACATATTGGCCGGGCTCGACGGGGGTGAACGCGCCGGACCAGCGGTCATTGCCGTGATGGATCATCGGCTCGCTCCGCCATTCTCGGTCCTGCTCTCCTCGCCAGATCAGCGCGGCACCGATCACCGCGTCGCCGTCGCGATAAATGTCGGCCCAGATGTCGACCCGTTCGCCCGCAATCCGCTTCACGGCGAAACGGCCGCTGTCGATCGAGGGATAGATATCTTCGATGAGGAAAGCGCCGCCGGCTGCGGCACTCTCGACAGTTTGAATTGTCTTGTTCACGGTGATGCCATTGACAAGAAAGCAGGAGCCCGTTTCCCTTGTCGGGAACCTACGCTTGATACCAATATAGAAAGCCGCTTGTGTGTCATTGGTTCCCTTGGGAACGGCAGGCACGGTCTGCGAGTTAGCCCCGACTAACCTCTTCCACGACCTCGTTAAATTCCCTGCCCCCGGCCGGATGACGGCCTGCAAGCTGCGTGCCGAATGGATCTTTTAGCTCAAGCCCGGATCAAGGGCGTTCAGTCCGAATTCGTCGATGCCCTCGGAAAGCTGCGGGTCACCGATCCCGTGGCCCTCAAATCCATCCTCGAGGCCCTGCCGGAGAAGCGGGTTTACCGCTTCGTCGGCGGGCCCGTGGTGGTGCGCGCCCTGGGACATCCGCGCACCGAATTGACGACAATCGGCGCGCCGCCGCTGCAATGGACATTGCGCGCAAACGGCAATGTGATCGCGCAAGGCGAGACCCACGAGCCTGTGATCGCCTGGCCCGCCGGCCTGCCGCTCGGTTATCACCGGTTGACGCTGACCGATGCCAAGGGTGTTGCGGAAGAGGTGCCGATGATCGTGGCGCCCGAACGCGCCTTCGGCGGCGATTTAGCCCGAGGCTGGTTGCTCGCCGTGCAGCTCTACAGCGTCCGCTCGGAGCGCAATTGGGGCATCGGCGATTTCACCGACCTCGCCGATCTCGTCCGGCTCGCCAGGCAGCTCGGCGCCGATGGCGTCGGGCTCAATCCGCTGCATGTCCTGTTCGACAACCACCCCGCCGATTGCAGCCCCTATTCGCCGAACAGCCGGCTGTTTCTCAACCCGCTCTATATCGACGTCGAGGCGATCCCGGAATTTTCCGCCGACCTCGTCCCCGACGCGGCTGCGACCACCGCGCGGCTGCGCGAAGGCGATCGCGTGCCCTATGCGGACATGGCGGCGCTGAAATGGCTCGGCCTGCGCGCCGCCTACAACAGTTTCGTGACAAGCGCGAGCGAGGCGCGCCGCAAGGAATTCGACGCCTTCCGCGCGGACCGCGCGCCGCTGTTGTCCCGCTTTGCCTGCTTCGAGGTGCTGCGGCATCGCTTCACCGGGCCTTGGTGGGAATGGCCGCAAGAGTGGCAGCAGCCGGATGAAGCCAAATGCGCCGAGCTCCGCAACGGTCCCGACAAGCGTGAGGTCGAGTTCGTCGAATTCGTGCAATGGACGGCCGATAGCCAATTGCATGCCGCCAAGGAATTGGCCGGCCAGCTCGGCATGCGCGTCGGGCTCTATCTCGACGCGCCGTCGGCGTGCAGTCCAACGGCTTCGACGCCTGGAACGAGCAGATGGCGATTTCGCGCCATCTTGCCGTCGGCGCGCCGCCCGACGTGCTCAACACCGTCGGGCAGGATTGGGGCCTTGCCGGCTTCAATGCCGGTGGTCTGGAGGCGCAATCCTTCGTGCCGTTCGCCGACATGCTGGCCGCCTCGATGCGCCATGCCGGCGCGATCCGGCTCGATCACGTGCTTGGCTTGAAACGGCTGTATCTGGTGCCGCGCGGCTTCAAGCCGGACAACGGCGCCTATGTGCAGATGCCGTTCGAGGCGCTGCTCGGCGCCGTGGTGCGCGAGAGCGCGGCGCACAAATGCATCGTGATCGGCGAGGACCTCGGCACCGTCCCGGAAGGTTTCCGCGAGACGATGCAGGATTTCGGCATCTGGTCCTACCTCGTCATGATGTTCGAGCGCGACGATGCCGGCCGCTTCCGCAATGCCGACCATTACCGGCCCAATGCGCTGGTCACGCTGAACACGCATGATCTGTGCACCTATGCCGGCTGGCGCTCCTTCGGCGATCTCAAGATGAAGCGCTCGCTCGGGCTCGACTCCGGCGAGAACGACCAGGCGCGCTGGGATGCGCTCGGCAGGCTCGACGAGATCCTGCGCCAGAACGGCATCAACGCCAACGATCTCTATTCGGTGCTCGCCTTCCTGTCGCGGACGCCGTCGCGTCTGCTGGCGGTGTCGCTGGAGGATCTGCTCGGCGTGATTGACCAGCCCAACATTCCCGGTACGATCGACGAGCATCCGAACTGGCGCCAGCGCCTGCCGGTGGCGCTCGACAAGATCGCCGCCAAGGTCGATGTTACGGCCTTGAAGGCGGCGACGCGGGAACGCTCGTTGACCGGCGGGAGTTGAAACGGCGGATTTTCCGGGGCTCGTGACACATTGGCTCAGAGGATCGAGGACTATGCGCTGATCGGCGATTGCGAGACCGCAGCGCTGGTCGGGCGCGACGGCTCGATCGACTGGCTGTGCTGGCCGGCCTTCGATTCCGATGCCTGCTTTGCCGCGATCCTCGGCACGCACAAGAACGGCCGCTGGCTGATCGCGCCGGGCGAAGACACGACCTCCATCTCGCGCCGCTATCTCGGCAACACCCTCATCCTCGAAACGCGCTTCGAGACCAGGAGCGGCGCCGTTGCGCTGATCGACTTCATGCCGCCGCGCGGCAAGGCCTCCGACATCGTGCGGCTGGTCCGCGGCCTCACGGGCACGGTGAAGATGCGGATGGAGCTCGTCATCCGCTTCGGCTTCGGCGTCGACATTCCCTGGGTGCGACGCATCGACCATTCGCTGCTGGCGATCGCCGGCCAGGACATGACGGTGCTTCGCACCCCGGTGGAGACCCGCGGCGAGGATCTGACCACGGTCTCCGACTTCGACGTGAAGGCCGGTGAGACGGTGCCGTTCGTGCTGACCTACGGCCCCTCGCATCTCGATCCGCCCGCGCCGATCGATCCGGAGATCGCCTTCCAGGAGACAGAGAAATTCTGGAACGAATGGTGCAGCCGCTGCACCCGCGACGGCGAATATCACGATCTGATCGTACGCTCGCTGATCACGCTGAAGGCGCTGACCTTCGCCCCCACCGGCGGCATCGTCGCGGCGCCCACCACCTCGTTGCCGGAAAAGCTCGGCGGCGCCAGGAATTGGGATTACCGCTTCTGCTGGTTGCGCGATGCGACCTTCACGCTGCTGGCGCTGATGAACTCGGGTTACACCGAGGAAGCGTTGGCCTGGCACAATTGGCTGCTGCGCGCGGCGGCAGGCTCGCCGGCGGACATGCAGATCATGTACGGCATCTGGGGCCAGCGGCGTCTGCTGGAATGGGAAGCGGGCTGGCTCGACGGTTATGAGGGCGCCCAACCGGTGCGCGTCGGCAACGCCGCGCATGCGCAGCTCCAGCTCCAGCTCGACGTCTACGGCGAACTGATCGACGCCTTCCACCAGTCCGCATGGCGAAGCTGAAGCTCGACGACGAGACGACCTGGGCGCTGGAATGCGCCGTGCTCAACCATCTCGCCGAGGTCTGGGACCATCCCGACAACGGCATCTGGGAGCTGCGTGGACAGCCGAAGCACTACGTGTTCTCCAAGGTCATGACCTGGGTCGCCTTCGACCGCGGCATCAAGAGCGCCGAGACCTTTGGCTTCAAGGCGCCGCTCCTACATTGGCGTGCCCTGCGCGAAGCCATTCATCGCGATGTCTGCAACAAGGGATTTGACGCGGAGGAGAATGCCTTCGTCGACTTCTATGGTTCAAAGCTGCTTGATGCCAGTGTGCTGCTGCTGCCGGCCGTCGGCTTCCTGCCGCCATCGGACCCGCGCATTCGGGGCACCATCGCCGCCGTCGAGAAACACATGATGCGCGACGGTTTTGTGCTGCGCCACGATCCACGCGAAGTGTCCGAGGAGACGCAGCCGATCGAGGGTGCGTTCCTGGCGTGCAGCCTGTGGCTGGCCGATGCGCATGTGCTGGCGGGTGATCTCGACAAGGCGCAAGCCTTGCTCGATCGCGTGGTCGGCATCGCGAACGACGTCGGCCTCTTGGCCGAAGAATATGATTCAGGCGCCCAACGCCAGACCGGCAATTTCCCGCAGGCCTTGACCCACATCGCGCTGATCAACACCGCGCACAATCTCTCGGCCGCGAGGCAGGAGAGCGAGAAGCCGGCGGTTCAGCGGTCGAAGTAAGGGGGGAGGGAACGCACCTCCGTCGCGGCGTCAGTCGAGTCTCATCTCATCAGATCTCAGCCCACCCCGTTCCGCTTCAAAATCACCTCCATCGCCTCCGCGAAGCCGTCCTGTTCGTTGGTTGCGGTGACGTGGGTGGCCTGGTCCTTGACGCTGTCGGTGGCATTGCCCATGGCGATCGAGGTGCCGCTGACGCGGAACATCGCAAGGTCGTTCTGCATGTCGCCGATGGTGGCGACCGCGTCGGTGGAAATCCCAAGGCGCTTGGCCATGGCTTGCACGAAGGTGCCCTTGTCGAAGCCGGGCGGGGTGATGTCGAGATAATAGGTCTGCGAGCGCACCGCGGTGGCCGCGCTGCCGAGCGCCTCCTGCATCGCCTTCTCGCAACGCTCCAGGCCGGCGGCATCGGCGCTGGCGCCGACGATCTTGCAGGCGCTCGCAAGGTACGGCGAAAAATCCGTTACGATGGTGGGATCGGAGCGGATCGTGTGCTGCTCGTGCGCGACGTATTTACCATCAGGGTTGTCGATCAGCCATTTGTCGGTGGTGAAGAGCCAGATGTCGGCGCCGAACTCCCGGAGGATCTGCAAGGACCGCTCGGCGGCGCTCGCCGGGATCAGGTGCTGCTCGACCGGATGCATCTCGGGATCGACGATCGAGGAGCCGTTGAACGGGCCGATCGGCAGCCAGAGCGCCAGCGGCTCGACCAGGAACCGCATGCCGATCGCGGGGCGGCTGGAGGTGATGGTGAAGCCGATGCCGGCCTTGTGCAGCCGCTGGACCGCGGACCGCGCGCGCTCCGTCAGCGTCTTGTCCTTGGTCAGCAACGTGCCGTCGACGTCGGAGACGACCAGTGAGATTTTCGTCATGGCAGGACCTCAGGGTTTGTCGGCCTCAGCGTTTCGCCCCGCTCAGCTTCAATTGCCGGACCACGCCGTCCACGATCGCCTCGACAGATTCGTCGATCGAGACGGTGACGACGTGCTCGCCGGCCTCGGGCGGCTCCAGCGTCGTGAATTGGCTCGTCAGCAGTCCGGGCGGCATGAAATGGCCCTTGCGTTGCGCGAGGCGGGCGGCGATCAGCTCCTTGGTGCCCCTCAGGAAGACGAAGCGGACGTCGTCGCGTCCGCGCAGCAGCACGTCGCGATAGGTGTGCTTCAGCGCCGAGCAGGCGATGATCACGTGCTCGCCCTTGTCGCAAACCCGGTCGATCTCGTCGGCGATGGCGTTGAGCCAGGGCCAGCGGTCCTCGTCGGTGAGGGGATGGCCCGCCCGCATCTTCTCGACATTGCTGGCTGGGTGAAAGCTGTCGCCGTCCTCGAAACGCCAGCCGAGCCGCTGCCCGAGCGCCTCCGCAACCGTACTCTTGCCTGAACCCGACACGCCCATCACGATCAACGCACAAGGTGCTTCAACGCCCGCCACGAATTCCCTCCGGAAGCGCGGCCTGGTCGACCAGCCAGACGGTCTCACCATTCGAGCGCGCGCGTACAGCCGGCAGAGTCTCGCCATTGAGCAGGCGCGTCAAGATCGGCTGCTTGTCGTGCCCGGCAATCTCGAACAGCATTTCGCGGCAGGAGGCCAAGGCGGGCAGGGTCAGCGACACCCGCGGCACGAACGGCGCGACATTGGCCTTGGGGACGCCGACCACCCAGCGTGCGGTCTCCTCGATCGCGGGGTAGCCGGGGAAGAGCGAGGCGGTGTGGCCGTCCGGGCCCGCGCCCATCAGGACCATGTCGAACAGCGGCCGTGCCGGATCGAGGTTTTCGGCGCCGTAGAAGGACTGAAGCTCGCGCGCATAGGCCTCGGCACCCGCTTCGGGGCTTTCAGCCGTGGTCGGGATCGGGTGAATATGCCCGGACGGCGCATTGCGGTCGAGAAAGGTCGCGCGCGCGACTGCCATGTTGTTGAGGGGATCGCTCGAAGGCACGAAACGCTCGTCACCGATGAACCAGTGCACGCGGTCCCACGGGATCTTGCCGCGATACGCCTCGCTGCCGAGCAATTGATAGAGCTTCTTCGGGCTGGAGCCGCCGGTGAGGCAGATCGCGATCCGCCCGGGATTGGCTGATATCCGCGCCATCACCCGTTCGGCTGCGGCCTGCGCCAGCGCCTCGGCATCGGCCTCGACGATCAGCTTCGGCTGGTCGGCCGCTGCCATCACGTAAACTTCCGCCAGCTTCGCCCGTCGCGCCGGAGCAGCTCATCGGCGCAGGCGGGGCCGTCGCTGCCGGCGGAGTAGGTCTCGATGCCGTTGGTGCCTTCACTTTTCCAGGCGTCCAGGAACGGCTGCACCGCCTGCCATCCGGCCTCGATGCCGTCGGCGCGCTGGAACAGGATGTTGTCGCCGATCATGCAGTCGTAGATCAGCGTCTCGTAGCCGGTCGAGGGGTCGGCGCGGAAATAGTCGCCGTAGCGGAATTTCATCTCGACGCCGTCGATGGTGATGCTCGGCCCCGGAATCTTGGCGTTGAACTGCAGCTCGATGGTCTCGGTCGGCGCGATGCCGATGGTGAGGAAGTTCTGCGACAGGCGGTCGACATCCGTGCCTGAGAACATCGACAGCGGCGCCTGCTTGAACTTGATCGCCACTTCCGTGCGCTTGTGGCCGAGCGCCTTGCCGGTGCGCAGATAGAACGGCACGCCGGCCCAGCGCCAATTGTCGATCATCAGCTTCAGCGCGACGAAGGTCTCGGTGGTGCTGCCGGGCTTGACGTCCTCGGTCTTGCGATAGTCCGTGATCTCGTCGTCGCCGATGCGGCCGGCGAGATATTGCGCGCGCACCGAATTCTTCAGCGCCTCTTCCCGGGTCGGCTCCTGGATCGACGTCAGCACGTCGGCCTTTTCGGAGCGCACGGAATGCGCATCGAACCGCGCCGGCGGCTCCATCGCGACCAGCGACATCAGCTGGAACAGATGGTTCGGCACCATGTCGCGCAGTGCGCCGGTGGCATCGTAGAAGCCGCCGCGATGGCCGACGCCGAGCTTCTCCTCCACGGTGATCTGGATGTGATCGATATGGTTGCGATTCCAGATCGGCTCGAACATGCCGTTGGCAAAGCGCAGCACCAGGATGTTCTGCACCGTCTCCTTGCCGAGATAATGATCGATCCGGTAGATCTGGTGCTCGTCCATGATCTTCAAGAGCTCGGCATTCAGCGCCTTGGCTGACGCGAGATCGGTGCCGAACGGCTTTTCGATTACGAGCCGACGCCAGGCGCCGTTCTCCTTCATCATGCCGGTGCGGCCGAGCTCGCGCGCAGTCGGCGCGAACGCGGCAGGCGGCGTTGCCAGATAGAACAGTCGGTTGCCGCCGGTGTCCTGCGCGCATTCCAGCGAATCCAGATGCGCGCGCAAGCGGTCGAAGGACGGGGGATCCTTCGGATCGGCCTCGACGAAGGTCACGCATTCCAGCAGCTTTCGGGCGATGTCGTCGTCCACGGGACGGGTCGCGAACTGGCGCAGGCCCTTCAACAGGCTGTCGCGCAGCTCGTCATCCGACTGACGGTTGCGGGCCACGCCGACGACGCAGAACTTCTCCGGCAGCAGGTGCTCGGCGGCGAGATTGTAGAGCGACGGCATCACCAGCCGATGGGTGAGGTCACCGGTCGCGCCAAAGATGACGAAGGCGCAATTTTCGGGCTTGCGCTTGGCCTGCGGGTCTTTTGTCACGAATGATCGGCCTTCGCTCTGTTACTTGTTACTTCGGCTCTTATTTGGGTTTCGAAGCGCCCGGCTGCTTCGGCTCCTTGTGGCCGCCGAAACCCGCGCGCATTGCGGAGAGAATTTTTTCGGCGAAGGTGTGTTCCTTGCGGGAACGGAAACGTGTGTAGAGGGCCGCGGTCAAAACTTCGGCCGGCACGGCCTCGTCGATCGCCGCATTCACGGTCCAGCGGCCTTCGCCGGAATCCTCGACGAAGCCGGAATATTCCGCCAATGCAGGGCTGTCGGCGAGCGCCGTCGAGGTGAGGTCGAGCAGCCAGGACGGGATCACGCTGCCGCGCCGCCAGACCTCCGCGATATCGGCAAGGTCGAAATCATAGCGATGATCCGCCGGCAAGGCCTCGATGTTGGCATTCTTGAGGATGTCGAAACCTTCGGCATAGGCCTGCATCAGGCCGTATTCGATGCCGTTGTGGATCATCTTGACGAAATGACCGGCGCCCACGGGGCCTGCGTGGATGTAGCCCTGCTCGATGCGGGGATCGCGCCCCTCACGTCCCTCCGTGCGCGAAATGTCGCCGGCGCCGGGCGCAAGCGCGGCGAAGATCGGATCGAGCCGGTCGACCACCTGCTTCTCGCCACCGATCATCATGCAATAGCCGCGGTCGAGCCCCCAGACACCGCCTGAAGTGCCGACGTCGACATAATGGATGCCGCGCTCCTTCAGCGCCTTGCCGCGGCGGACGTCGTCCTGCCAGAACGTGTTGCCGCCGTCGATGATGACGTCGCCGGCCTGCATCACGCCCGCGATGGTGTCGATCGTCGTCTCGGTGATGTGGCCGGCCGGCAGCATCACCCAGGCTGTGCGCGGCCGCTCCAGTTTGGCGACGAACTCTTCCAGCGTCGCCGAGCCCTGCGCGCCGTCTGCGGCGAGACCCGCGACGGCCTTGGCGTCCTTGTCGTAGACCACGGTCGTATGACCATGGCGCATCAGGCGGCGAACGATGTTGCCGCCCATCCGGCCGAGGCCGATCATGCCGAGTTGCATCGAGATATTCCTTAATTCAGCGCATCGTTAAGCGCGGCGTTGAGCGCCGCGAGGCCTTTCTTGAGCCCGCCCTTGAGGTGGACCCTGAGCGCGCGCCGGCCGCGCTCGGTGAGCACGTCGAAGTCGCCGCGCGCCTGCGCGGCCTTGATCACGCCGAAGCTCGCCTTCTGGCCCGGCACCGACAAGTCCTTGGCATCGTCGGCCGTGATCTGGAGAAACACGCCGCTGTCGGGCCCGCCCTTGTAGGCCTGCCCGGTCGAATGCAGGAAGCGCGGCCCGAACTCGGCGCAGGTCGCGACGTGACGCTTCTCGCGCACTTCGAGACGCATCGTCTGGAGTGCGTCGATCGTCGCCTTGTCGCGCGCGATGTAGCCGAGCAGGGCGACATAGTCGCCATGGCCCGAGCGGGAGAGATGCGCTTTCAGCCACGAGGTGAGGTCGCCGTTGGCGCCGGCGGCGCGCAGCGCCGTGGCGTTGGCCTCGTCGGTGTAGAGATCGGCCTCGTCGGTGCTGACCACCGGCTGTTCGGCCGGCAATGCGCCGGTCCTCTCGAACGACGCGGTGAGCTCGCGGGTCTTGATCTTGGCCGCTTCCACGTCCGGCTGGTCGAACGGGTTGATGCCGAGGATGCTGCCGGCGACCGCCGTCGCCATCTCGAAGCGGAAGAACTCCTGACCGAGATGGTCGATCGATTTCATCACGATGCGCACGACGGGATGGCCGGCGGCTTCGACCGCGGCAAGCTTGGAGTCATGCGCTGGGTCCGCTTCGCCTTCGGTGCGAATGTCGATGAAGAAGCGGTCGTTGCCGTAGAGCGCGGGCTCGCCGAGCGGTTCGCCGGCGATCGGGATCAGGCCCTTGCCTTCCTTGCCGGTCGATTCCGCGATCAGCTGTTCGGCCCAGGCGCCGAAATCGGCGATCTTCTTCGACGACAGGATCGTCACCTTGTCGCGCCCTTCGAGGCCAGCGAGGCCCATGGCAAGGCCGAGCTGGACGCCCGGGTTCTCACCTGGCGGCACGTCGGGTCCGCAGGAGCGGGCCATGGAGAGCGCGTGCTTGATCAGCGTCTTGACGTCGATGCCCGCGGTCGCCGCCGGCACCAGGCCGAACGGCGAGAGCACCGAATAGCGGCCGCCGATCGAGGGTTCGCCATGGAAGATGCGGGCGTAGTTGAGGCTCTTCGCCGCCTTCTCCAGCGACGAGCCGGGATCGGTCACCGCGATGAAGCGATGGCCGGTCTTCACTTTCGGCCCGACCGCCTGTGCGACGCGTTCGTGGAAATAATCCTTCATCGCGTTCGGCTCGGTGGTCCCGCCGGATTTGCTGGACACGATGAACACGGTGTTGGCGATGTCGATCCTGGCCTCCATTGCCCGGACCTGTGCCGGATCGGTGGAATCCAGCACGTGCAATTTCGGGAAGCCGGACTTCCGCGCAAAAGTCTCGGCCAGCACCTCGGGGCCGAGGCTCGATCCGCCCATGCCGAGCACGACGGCATCGGAGAACTTTTGGCCCTTCACGCGGCTCGCATAGTCCTCGTAGTCGGCGACGTCGGCCTTCGCCGCGCTGTCGAGCCAGCCGAGCCATTTGTCCTCGTCGGTGCCGGTCCAGACCGATTTGTCGCGCTGCCACAGCCTGCGGATCTTTGCCGAGGCGCGCCATTCCTCGGTGCTCTTGGCCACCGCCTTGCCGAGGCCGTCGCCGAGCGAGAGAAGCTGGTGGTCGATCGCAGGCCCGAGCACGGTCGCCCGCTTGTGGGCGACGGCGCCATAGAGCTTGTCGGCGGCATCGGCGAACTGCTTGACGCCGTCCTTGACGAGCTCCTCGGTGATCGCCTCGAGCGAGACGCCGGAGCGCTCCAGTTCTTCCAGCACGCGGCGGGCGTCGTCGACGTTCTCTTCAAGGCTGTCGCGCGGCTTGCCGTGGTCGCGGAACGCGTCGAGCGTCGCCGGCGGCACGGTATTGATGGTGTCGGGACCGATCAGCTCCTCGACATAGAGGACGTCGCTGTAGTCCTTGTTCTTGGTGCCGGTGGAGGCCCACAGCATCCGCTGCGGCTTGGCGCCCTTGGCAGCCAACTTGTCCCAGCGCGCGCCGGAAAACAGGCGCTTGTAATCCTGGTAGGCGACCTTGGCGTTGGCGATCGCGACCTTGCCCTTCAGCGCGGCGAGCCGCTCCTTCTCGGATGGATCGTTGGCGCGGGCGATCTTCTCGTCGAGCTGCTTGTCGACGACCGAGTCGATGCGGCTGACGAAGAAGCTCGCGACGCTCGCCACGTGCGACGGGTCGCCGCCGCCGGCGACATATTTTTCCAGACCGGCGAGATAGGCCTCGGCGACCTGGAGGTAGACGTCCCTGGCGAACAACAGCGTGATGTTGATGCTGATGCCGTCGCCGATCAGCGTCTCGATCGCCGGCAGGCCCTCCGGCGTCGCCGGCACCTTCACCATCAGGTTCTTGCGGTCGACATCCTTCCAGAGCCGCCGCGCCTCGGCGACCGTGCCGGCGGTGTCCATCGCCAGATAGGGCGAAACTTCCAGGCTGACATAGCCGTCGCCGGCCCTCAGGCGGTCATAGACCGGGCGGAGCACGTCCGCGGCGTTCTGGATGTCCTCGATCGCGACGGCCTCGAACAGGTCGGCCACGGTCCGGTCGCCGCGCTTCAGCGCCTTGCCGATCGGGGCGTCATACTCGTCCGAACTGCCGATCGCCTTCTCGAAGATCGACGGGTTGGAGGTGACGCCCTTGACGCCGTCGGTGTCGATCAGCCGCTTCAGGTCGCCCTTGGCGATGAAGCCGCGGGCCAGGAAGTCCAGCCAGACGGCTTGTCCGTGCTTTTCCAGTTCTTTGACGGGATTCATGATGTTTATTTATCTCCAAGCCTGCGGGCGAGGGGTTTCCGCGCCGGTCCTGACGCGCTATCCTCTAGCCTACATGCTCCCGGGAGGGAACCAATCAAGGGGACTAAGGCGTCTACCCTCCAGTGTAACTCCGTCGCGATCATGGCGATCCAGGCGGAAGTAGCCGTGTTGCGTAAAAAGTCGTCGGCCGGAACAATGGCCAAGGGCTCGTTACCAACGTAGCCGCTTCGTCTCGTCAGCCCAGTCTGCGTGGAGTGTCATCAGCGGATTACGGTCCGCCTGATAGATCGTCGCTCGGCCGCGAATGGCCATGCTGGGGAAAAGCATGCACGCACATCATGACCGCCTTACGCTCGCTGTTGCCGACAGCCCGCAATCGGTCGCGCCGGCCGCATGCATCGATGCGACCCACGATCTCGAAATCAGTCCATGTACGACCCAGCTGCGGCTGCTGGTCGCGGCGGGTTTCGCATTGACCCTGTTCAGCGCGACCCTTGCCTTCGACTGGTGGGACGGTCTGGGCGACTACGATACGACGGTCGGCTATGCCGGCGTCGTGCTGTTCGGCCTGGTGACCGGCCGGCTGATCTGGCTGCTGCCCGCCGAGCGGGGACCGGTGGTGATCGTCACCCCCTATGGCATCCGCGACCTCCGCATCGGCAACGAATTTCTGCTGTGGGACTCGATTGCGGAGATTTCGGCTGAGGAAGGCCGCGGCCACAAGGCGATCGTGCTGACGCTGACGCCGGCCTTGCAGCGGCAGCTCTGCACCATCAGCACCTTGGCGCCCCGCGCGGAGAATGAACGGCAGAATGAACGGATTGTCATCCGCTCCGAGGGTTTGGCGACCGATTTTGATACACTGCTGCGCGCTTGCCACGATTGTCATGCTGCGAGCGCTGCGCGCACCGCATTGCAGCAGGAAGATGAACGCGGCACGCAAGGCTTCGCCGTACAAGCGTCATAAGATTGCCGCTCGCAGATCGCTCCATGTTGCAGTGCCGGATGGGCTCATCCCCGGTAATGCCCGGATGTTGCGACCAAGTGACATTTTCTGGAAATGAGCGAAGATAGATACAGATTCGCACAAATTACAGGCATGTGCCTGTTCGTAACTCAACGAGTGCCTACGTTGTGCGTTGCGTCGTGTTGGCACCAGGGTGTCCAATGATCGTCATGTGCTCACGCTGATTCGAGACGGCCTGAGGAACGGTCCGGTAACTGCTTTCGTTTCAGCTTGTGGCGGAACTCACGCGGAGAGGGATCATGTATAACGATTCTCTATTCAACGCTTTCGCTAAGTCGTTCGAGGCGAGAAGCCAACACGACATGTCGATGGCGGAATATCTGGAATCGTGTCGAAGCGATCCCATGAAATACGCGAACGCGGCCGAACGACTGCTAGCAGCGATCGGTGAGCCTCAGACGATTGACACGGCCAAGGACCCACGCCTTGGCCGTATTTTTTTGAACCGCACCATCCGGACCTATCCGGCCTTCGCCGGCTTCTACGGCATGGAAGAAACCATCGAGCGCATCGTCGGTTTCTTCCGTCACGCGGCGCAGGGGCTCGAAGAGCGCAAGCAGATCCTCTATCTGCTCGGCCCGGTCGGCGGCGGCAAATCCTCGCTCGCCGAGCGGCTCAAGTCGCTGATGGAAGTGCAGCCGATCTACGTGCTCAAAGCCGGCGATGAATTGAGCCCGGTGTTTGAAAGCCCGCTCAGCCTGTTCGATCCCGATCATCTCGGACCAATGCTGGAAGAGAAGTACGGCATTCCGCGCCGTCGCCTCACCGGCCTGATGAGCCCGTGGTGCTACAAGCGGCTGGAAGCCTTCGGCGGCGACATTTCTCAGTTCAGAGTCGCAAAAATCCAGCCGTCGCGGCTGCGCCAGATCGCGGTCTCCAAGACCGAGCCTGGTGACGAGAACAACCAGGACATCTCCTCGCTGGTCGGCAAGGTCGATATCCGCAAGCTCGAGACCTACGCGCAGAACGATCCCGACGCCTACAGCTATTCGGGCGGCCTCAACCGCGCCAACCAGGGCATCCTTGAATTCGTCGAGATGTTCAAGGCGCCGATCAAGATGCTGCACCCGCTGCTCACCGCAACGCAGGAGGGCAACTACATCGGCACCGAGAATATCGGCGCGATCCCGTTCACCGGCGTGATCCTCGCGCACTCGAACGAAGCCGAGTGGTCGAGCTTCAAGGCCAACAAGAACAACGAGGCCTTCATCGACCGCATCTGCGTGATCAAGGTGCCGTACTGCCTCCGGGCCACCGAAGAGCAGAAGATCTACGAAAAGCTGATCCAGGGCTCGGAGCTGGCGGCCGCGCCGTGCGCACCCTCGACCCTGGAGACGTTGGCGCGGTTCTCGGTGATGTCGCGCCTGCGCAAGCACGAGAACTCCACGTTGTTCGGCAAGATGCGGGTCTATGACGGAGAGAGCCTGAAGGAATCCGATCCGAAGGCACGGAGCGTCCAGGAATATCGCGATGCCGCCGGCGTCGACGAAGGCATGGACGGCGTCTCCACCCGATTTGCCTTCAAGATCCTGGCTGCGACCTTCAACCACGATCCGCAGGAAGTCGCCGCCGACGCCGTGCATCTGATGTACGCGCTGGAGCAGTCGATCCGCCGCGAGCAACTCCCGGAGGAAGTCGAGAAGCGCTATCTCGAATTCATCAAGGCGGACCTGGCGCCGCGCTACGCCGAGTTCATTGGCAACGAGATCCAGAAGGCCTATCTCGAATCCTACTCGGATTACGGCCAGAATCTGTTCGACCGCTACGTCGACTACGCCGATGCCTGGATCGAGGATCAGGACTTCAAGGATGCCGACACCGGCCAGCTGCTCGATCGCGAGCTTTTGAACCAGGAACTGACCAAAATCGAGAAGCCGGCGGGCATCGCCAACCCGAAGGACTTCCGCAACGAGGTGGTCAAATTCTCGTTACGGTCGCGGGCCCAGAACGGAGGCAAGAATCCGACCTGGATTTCCTACGAGAAGATTCGCGACGTGATCGAAAAGCGGATATTCTCGCAGGTCGAGGACCTGCTTCCGGTCATCTCCTTCGGGTCGAAGAAGGACGGCGAGACGGAGAAGAAGCACGGCGAGTTCGTCGCACGCATGGTGGAGCGCGGCTACACCGAGCGTCAGGTTCGCCGGCTCGTCGAATGGTACATGCGTGTGAAGCAGGCCGGTTGAGGCGGATGGAGCGGATGGAAAAGTGCCCATTCACATTATTGACAGGCGCCTGAATCCAGGCGGCAAGAGTCTTGAGAACCGGCAGCGGTTCTTGCGTCGGGCCAAATCCCTGGTGCAGGGCGCCGTCAAGAAGACCTCGCAGGAACGCGACATCAAGGACGTCCTGGAGGGTGGTGAGGTCACGATACCGCTCGACGGCATGCACGAGCCGCGTTTCCGCCGTGAAGGCGGAACGCGCGACATGGTGTTGCCCGGGAACAAGAAGTTCATCGAGGGCGATTACCTCCAGCGATCCGGCCAGGGCAGCGCCAAGGATTCCGGTCCCGGCGAAGGCGACAGCGAGGACGCGTTCCGCTTCGTCCTCTCCCGCGACGAGTTCGTGGATCTGTTCCTCGACGACCTTGAGCTGCCGGATCTTGCCAAGCGCAAGATCGCGCAGACCGAGAGCGAGGGCATCCAGCGCGCCGGCTACACCACGTCCGGCTCGCCCGCCAACATCTCGGTCAGCCGGACGGTGAAGCTCGCGCTGGCGCGGCGCATCGCGCTCAAGCGTCCCCGCAAGGAGGAGATCGAGGAACTGGAAGCCGCGATCGCGGCATGCACCGACGAGGACGAGCGTGTGCTGCTGCTCGCCGAGCTCGAAAAGCTGAAGGCAAAGACCAAGCGCATTCCCTTCGTCGATCCGCTCGATATCCGCTATCGCCGCTACGAGAAGGTGCCGCGGCCGGTCGCGCAGGCGGTGATGTTCTGCCTGATGGACGTCTCCGGCTCGATGTCCGAGCACATGAAGGATCTCGCCAAGCGCTTCTACATGCTGCTCTACGTGTTCCTGAAGCGGCGCTACAAGCATGTCGAGATCGTCTTCATCCGCCACACCGACCGCGCCGAGGAGGTGGACGAGCAGACTTTCTTCTACGGTCCGGCCTCGGGCGGCACGCTGGTCTCCAGCGCGCTCCACGCCATGCACGAGATCGTGCGCGAGCGTTTCAATCCGGCGGACTGGAACATCTACGCCGCGCAAGCCTCCGACGGCGACAATTCCTATTCCGACGGCGAGCTCACGGGCATGCTGCTGACCGACAAGATCCTGCCGGTCTGCCAGTTCTTTGCCTATCTCGAGGTCGGGGAGGCCGGCGGCAGCGCCTTCGATCTCTCCGACTCCTCGCTCTGGACCCTCTACGACCGCCTGCGCAACAGCGGCGCACCGCTCTCGATGCGCAAGGTCAGCGAGCGCAGCGAGATCTTCCCGGTGTTCCACGATCTGTTCCAGCGCCGCGAAACTTCCCAGGAGAAAGCCGCTCCATGACGGAACGCTTGTTCGAAGGCGCCGATTGGGATTTCCGCACGTTGCAGCGCATCACCGATGCCTGCGAGGAGGTGGCGACGAAGGATCTCGGGCTCGACGTCTATCCGAACCAGATCGAGGATCACCGCCGAGCAGATGCTGGATGCCTACTCGTCCGTCGGCATGCCGCTGTTCTACAAGCACTGGTCGTTCGGCAAGCACTTCGCGTTCCACGAGGCCTCGTATCGCAAGGGCCTGATGGGGCTTGCCTATGAGATCGTGATCAACTCCTCGCCCTGCATCTCCTATCTGATGGAGGAGAACACGGCGACGATGCAGACGCTGGTGATCGCCCACGCCGCCTTCGGCCACAACCACTTCTTCAAGAACAACTATCTGTTCAAGCAGTGGACCGACGCCGACGGCATTCTGGACTATCTCGACTTTGCCAAGAACTACGTGATGACCTGCGAGGAGCGCTACGGCCGCGTCGAGGTCGAGCGCACCCTGGATGCCGCGCATGCGCTGATGTCGCACGGCATCGACCGCTATCCCGGCAAGAAGAAGCTGGATCTGCGCGCCGAGGAAAAGCGGGCGGGGCGCCGCCGTCAGCACGAGGAGGAGGTCTTCAACGACCTCTGGCGCACCGTGCCGAAGGGGGCGTCGAAGACCCGCTCCGCGCTCAGCATCGAACGCCGCCGCAAGCTGCTCGGCCTGCCGCAGGAAAACCTGCTCTACTTCCTGGAGAAGAGCGCGCCGCGGCTGGCGCCCTGGCAGCGCGAGCTTTTGCGCATCGTCCGCCACATCGCGCAATATTTCTATCCGCAGAGCCAGACCAAGGTGATGAACGAGGGGACGGCGACCTACGTCCACTATCGCATCATGACCAAGCTGCATCAGCAAGGCCGCATCTCCGACGGCAACTTCCTCGAATTCCTGCAGTCGCACACCAACGTGGTGTTCCAGCCCGAATTCGACGATCCGCGCTTCTCCGGCTTCAATCCCTATGCGCTCGGCTTTGCCGTGATGCAGGATATCGAGCGCATCGTCACCCGGCCGGAGGACGAGGACCGCGAGTGGTTCCCCGACATTGCCGGCAAGAACGACGTGATGGGTGTGCTGCGCGACGTCTGGGCCAACTACCGCGACGAAAGCTTCATCGCGCAGTTCCTGAGCCCGAAGCTGATGCGGCACTTCCGCATGTTCCACCTGCACGACGATCCCGAGGAGCGCGCCGGCATCCGGGTCGATGCCATTCACGACGATCGCGGCTTCCGCCGGGTGCGGCGCGAGCTGGCGCGGCAGCATGATGTCGGCTTCATCGATGCCAACATCGAAGTGGTCGACGTCGATCTCTCCGGCGACCGCCGGCTGATCCTGCATCACCACGTCATCAAGGGCTCGCAGCTCAACGAGACCGACGCCAAGCGCGTGCTCCAGCACCTCGCCGATCTCTGGACTTACGACGTCTCGCTGATCGAGGTCGATGCCAACGACATGGTCCTGCGCGAATATGTCGTAAGCCCGCGCCCGATCCCGGTGGCGGCCTGAGGCGGCTGGCAGCTACTGGAACATCGACGTGGCGGATAGCTCGCCCGCGGCCAATCCTTCGAGACGCCCGCCTCTGGCGGGCCCTCAGGATGAGGACGGAGTGTGCGGGAGCTATGTCGACAGACAGCGCTTCTGCTTAGCCTCATCCTGAGGAGACCGCGGAGCGGTCGTCTCGAAGGACGAGGCGCTTGCTCTGGCCGTCACCAAGAATTTGCGTCGACTTGACGTGGTCTAAGTCGATCGCTTCTTCGCCGGCTTCTTCTTGGACCCATTCAGCTCCACCGCCGCGCGCATGAGTGCCTTCAACGCTTTCTCGTTGATCTTCTCGCCTTCGCGAATGTCGATCGCGCGCCGCACGTTTCCGTCGAGGCTGGAATTGAACAGGCCGGCCGGGTCGTCCAGCGCCGCGCCCTTTGCAAAAGTCAGCTTCACGACGGCCTTGTAGGTCTCGCCGGTGCAGATGATGCCGTCGTGCTCCCACACGGGAACGCCGCGCCATTTCCATTCCTCGACGACCTCAGGATCGGCCTGCTTGATCAGGCCGCGGATTCGCCCCAGCATCTCGCCGCGCCAGTCGCCGAGTTCCTTGATCCTGCCGTCGATCAGTTTGGAAGGCGAAGCGCCGTCCGTCTTGGTCGCGCTGCTTGTGTTCGCGGTCACGGCCTTCTTCATGATCACGCCTCTTGCCGCGCGCCGCTGCGACGGCTGACATGGGGCAGCGCGAACATGTAGAGCCCGGTCGCGAGCAACGGAATCAGCGGGACGAATGCCAGCAGCCCGATCCACGTGGCCTGGATTTGCAGCGCCAGGGCAACAATGTTCGCGATGACGGCGAGCGTGAAAGCAAGCGACAGCCAGCGATGGATTTGTCGAACCCACATATTTCCGGTCAATGAAACCTCCTCTTGAGATGATCGAATGAAGGCCGGCGACGGACCTAGTCAGCCCGCGCCAGCACCTCGTCCAGCTTGGCGAAAAACTGCTTCCAGCCGGCATGCGCGCCGCCATAGGCCTGTTTCAGCGTCGGGCTGAAGCCCGCCTGCTCGACGCGCAAATGCGTGCCCGCGTTCGTCGGTGTCAGTGTGAAGGTCGCCACGCTTTTCAGATCGAACGCCGCGTCCTCATGCGAGAAATTCCAAGTATAGGCGAGCGCGCGCTGCGGCTCGATGGTGAGGACCTCGCAGTCCAGCACGCCGCCCCATTCGCCGCGAAGATTGAAGCGATGACCGACGACCGGCTTGAAGTCGTTCTTCATCAGCCATTCCTCGATCAGATGCGGCTGCGTCAGCGCGCGCCAGATCCGCTCGGCCGGGAAGGCAAATTCGCGCTCGATCACCACGGAGCGCATCTCGGCGGCAGCTTCGGTCATTGGTCCATCCTCTTCAGGAGATCGTCGAGAGCATCGAGCCGGTTCTGCCAGAAGCCTGCCATCTGGCCGGTCCAGTCGATCAGCGGATTGAGCGCGCCGGGCTGCGCGCTGTAGTGGGTCTGGCGTCCCGCATGGCGGTCGCGCACCAGCCCGGCCTGCTTCAGCGCGCCGAGATGTTTTGAGACCGCCGGCTGGGAAACGCCTGACGTCGCCGTCAGTGCCCCGACCGTCTGCTCGCCCTCCCGGCACAGCCGCTCGAAGATCGCCCTCCGGGTCGGATCGGCGAGCGTCCTGAACAGAAGATCGTGCGCGGCGGACATGTGAAATCCATAACCCATAAGTTATGGATAAACTCATAACCGTAGAGTTATGGGTAAGTCAAGTGCGATGGGAGGATGCGGCGCTCGCCGGCGCAACCCTATCGACCGTCATTGCGAGGAGCCCTTGCGACGAAGCAATCCAGTCTGCCTCCGCGGAGGGACTGGATTGCTTCGCTGCGCTCGCAATGACGGAGAATGTGGCGGCGCCGCGCGCAGCCCTAAGGCCGCAGGTAGAGATAACCCTGCGACTGGAGTTCGGCCAAACGGACCACGCCGCCTTTCTCCGCGCTGACGAAGCCCGGCAGCAAACCCGTCAGCGTGACGTTCTGCGCCTTCATGGTGTTGGCGCACGCCGCGAGCTCGACACCGTCCTTGGAGAAATCGCCGACGCGCTTGCCGACGTCGGGGTTGGCCTGCGCCCGGTGGAACGCCTTCAGCGCCGGCCCGTGAATCACCAGCGCGATGGTGACGTGTTGGGGACCGCCGACGCCGTCAATGTGGTTCTGGATGTTGCCGAGCACGAAATTGACCTTCTCGGCGTCGCTGAGGTGATAGACGACCTTGAGTTTGTTGCCCGTGCCGGCTTCCGTCGCGGCCTTCGCGCTGGAGCCGCCAAGCGCCGCGCCCAGGGCCGAGACGGCGCTCCACAAGATGCTCCGGCGGTTTTCATGATCGCACCGGGCGCGTGAACCATTGACGGCCGCATCGGAGGGGGGGGTGAGAGCCGACTGGCGGTTAGTCGCAAGCCGAACGCCGAGCATTCAAGTGCCGATGCCTTGCATTCCCGTGGGCAGCCTCGCGCAAGGTTCCAGTCCTAATAACTCGGGAGAAGGGGCGTTCGTAAACCCAGGGTTGCTGCAAAAGGCTGGTGGCGGTCGAACATGTCCGTAGGTCAGAACTTGCCCAACATTACGATCGGCTATTCCCGGGGACGGCTGCTGGTGTTTTTCGGCGCCGGTCTGCTGCTGACGCTGCTCTGCGCTGCGCTCGCATTCATGTGGCAGCAAGGCAAGAACATCACCACGTTCGAGGTCGCCGCCTGCTATGTCGGTGCGGTGTTTTTCGGCCTCGCCACCTTCAGGATGCTCTGGAGGTTGATCTCGGCCAGGTCGCCGGTCGTCTTCATCAGCCGTGTCGGCATTCGCGACCTCAGGCTCGCCGACGAGACCATCGCCTGGAGCTCCGTGCGGAAGATACAGATCTGGGAGCAGCGCCTGCAGAAGTTCGTGGTGCTCAAGCTCGATCCTCTTGTCGCAGGGCGATTCTCCGGGGGCTTCCTGAGGCGTGCGGTGTCGCTGATGAACAAGACGCTTGGCGCTGACAGGTGATCGTCAATGCGGGCGGCCTGACCATGGACGTCAAGACATTGCTCGAGACCTGCAAGCAATATTGGGGCGCCGGACGACCGGCCCCTTCGGACCACTCCGTGCCGGAGCCTGAACCGGCGCCCGAGGCTGTCAGCTGAAGCGGGCGAGGAATCGCCAGCATCGGGTAAGATGCCGCGCATCGCAGCGGCGGTCGAAGCAGGCATAGGCTGCGCTGCCGGGTGGTCGCGCGAGGCTTAGTCCGCTGTCGGTCCGAGAAGGTTCAATCCTTGCGGCGATTCTGCCCGGGAACTCGGCGCCGCTGATTTCTACGAGATTGTCGCGGATCATCAATGTGATAGTCTTCACAGACAGCTGAAATTCGATGTCGTAAGCTCACCCGCGTTTGTGGAGTTCCCCGCAATGGGCGAGATTCGTAACTTCAGATCCGGAAATCATGACGAGCCGCCTCCACACGGCTCGATGCCTCGTCGTCTCGCCGCAATCATCGTCGGTGACATCGCTTCCTACAGTCGCTTGATGCAGGCCGACGAGGAAGGCACGCATGTTCGCGTCAAGCGGATCGAGCGGGATCTCATCGAGCCCAGCATCGTCGAACACCATGGAACGTTGGTGAAGACGACGGGAGACGGCTTCATCGCGATCTTCGACAGTCCGGTCGAGGCCGTTCGCTGCAGCATCGTCATTCAGCAGAATCTCGTCGGGCGCAACGCTTCGCTTCCGAAGGACTCCCGGATCGAATATCGGATTGGCGTCAATCTCGGTGACGTCATCGTGGAGCCGGACGACGTCTACGGCGACGGCGTCAACATCGCCACGCGCATCGAGGGTATCGCCGAGCCCGGTCAGGTCTACATCTCCGGCGCGATCTACGAGCAGATCAAGCACAAGGTGGTATGCGGCTATGAGTCGCTCGGCGACCGCAAGGTCAAGAACATCACCGATCCGGTGCGCGTCTATCGCGTGCTGCCGGACGCAGATGCGGTTGGGAGGACGCGAGGCCGGCGCGAGAATACCCTGATCTTCCTTCTGGGCGTCACGCTCCTCGTGATCGCTTCCGGTGTGTTGTGGTATCTGCTGGCGCAGCCGTCGGGCAGGGCGAACCAGCAGGCCGCCGCGCCGACTGCTGCTCCGGTCGCATCGCCGAGCCCGCAACCTGCACCGCGAGAAGCCGCGACACAAACGCCGCAGCCGTCTCCTTCATTGGCGGCATCGTCTCCATCGCCCGCTCCGGCGCCAAGTGCTCCGGCGCCAAGTGCTTCCGCGCCAAGTGCTTCGACGTCGAGTCCAGCACCAAGCCCATCGGCCACGTCGCTCCGCGAACCCGAGATGATCGCCATTCGCGGCGGCAGCTTCGCGATGGGAAGCAATGACGATCCGACCGAACGTCCCGTCCACCAGGTCACGGTCAAGCCGTTCTCGATCGGAAAGTATCCGGTGACCGTGCGGGAATGGAACGAATGCGCGGCTGCAAAGGCGTGCGGCTTCACTGCCATCGGCAAGGACGATGCGCCGATCACCAATGTGAGCTGGACCGACGCGCAGCAATATGCGGCCTGGCTCGCGCGGACCACGAAGAAGTCGTATCGGCTTCCGAGCGAGGCCGAATGGGAATACGCGGCGCGCGGAGGGACGCAGACGAAATATTGGTGGGGCGACAAGCTCCAGCCGGGCATGGCGGGATGCAAGGATTGCGGTGACCTCGCGGCCGAGCAGCCGGCGAAGGTCGGCAGCTTCAAGCCGAATCCGTTCGGCCTCCACGATATGGGTGGCGGTGTCGATCAGTGGGTCGAGGACTGCTGGCGCAGGACCTATCAGGGCGCACCCGGTGACGGCTCGGCATGGACCGGCGGGGACTGCTCGTCGCATGTCCTGCGCTCGGGTTCATGGAAGAACGATTCGAGATATGTGAGGCCGTCCAACCGCGATGGCTACGACACCAATGTTCGTTATCCGACGCATGGATTCCGCGTTGCGCTAAGTCCTTAAGTGGTGGAGTCATTTCGATGCAGATCATTCGTTGCGCCGCCCTGGCGGCGGCGCTCGCATTGCTTCCAGGCGTCGCCTATCCGCAGGGCAAGACCGCTCCCAAGGATGCCAAGCTTTATTTCATCACCCCGCGTGACGGGCAGAAGGTTCGCGGCGGGTTCTGGGTCCGGTTCGGCTTGCGCAACATGGGCGTGACGCACGCCGGCGACGAGTACCAGAACGCCGGCCATCATCATTTGCTGGTCGACGTCAACGATCCCATCGATCCCAAGGAGCCGATCCCGCAGGACAAGTCGCATCTGCACTTTGGGGCGGGGCAGACCGAAACCCAGCTCGAACTTCCACCCGGGACGCACACGCTGCAGCTGGTGCTGGGCGACGCGAAGCACTATCCGTTCGAGCCACCTGTCGTATCGGATAAGATCACCATACGTGTCAGGCAGCCGGGCGAGCGCGGTAGATGATCACCGCAGGCTGGCGTTGAACTTGTCCAGCGCCGCCGAGCCCGGGCACAGCGTGTCCGCTTCCAGCGTATTGAGCGGCGTCTCGACCGTGTTGAGATGCGCGTGCAGATCTTCCGCATCGGGATCGACGTAGAGCAGACCGGTGACGATCTGGCCCTTGGCGGCGTGCTTCTGGAGGAAGGTCTGGGCACCGAGCCGGTCGTGCGGGTCGTAATCCGCGTCGATCTTGCGCAGCGCGATCTTGCTGCCGTCGTGCTGCTCGACCACCTGAACCGTTCCCGGCGCGTAATCGACGGCGATGGGATCGCGGCCGACCAGCACGTCGAGCCGGTTCACGGCGTCATTGTGCTCGCGCACATAGTCGAAGCTCTTTGTCGAACCGGCGTGGTTGTTGAAGGCGATGCAGGGGCTGATGACGTCGATGAAGGACGCGCCCTTGTGGCGGATCGCGGCGGCGATCAGCGGCACGAGCTGGGTCTTGTCGCCGGAGAACGAGCGCGCGACGAAAGTGGCCCCTAGCTGCAGCGCGATCGCGACGAGGTCGATCGCGTTGTCGGTGTTG
Source organism: Bradyrhizobium barranii subsp. apii (assembly GCF_011516635.5). Taxonomy (GTDB): domain Bacteria; phylum Pseudomonadota; class Alphaproteobacteria; order Rhizobiales; family Xanthobacteraceae; genus Bradyrhizobium; species Bradyrhizobium barranii. The sequence goes on from NZ_CP096255.1 coordinate 2,338,293, forward strand.
GTGACGCCCTTCTTGGACTTCGAGCCGCGGTCGGCGGTGGCCGAGAACTGGCCCTTGGTCAGGCCGTAAACGCCGTTGTTCTCGACGATATAGGTCATGTTGACGCCGCGCCGGATCGAATGCGCGAACTGGCCAAAGCCGATCGAGGCGGAATCGCCGTCGCCGGAGACGCCGAGATAGATCAGATCGCGATTGGCGAGGTTGGCGCCGGTCAGCACGCTGGGCATGCGGCCGTGCACCGAGTTGAAGCCGTGCGAGTTGCCGAGGAAATAGTCCGGCGTCTTCGACGAGCACCCGATGCCCGAAATCTTCGCGACCCGGTGCGGTTCGATCGAGAGCTCGTAACAGGCTTCGATGATCGAGGCCGTGATCGAGTCGTGGCCGCAGCCGGCGCACAGGGTCGAGATCTTGCCCTCGTAGTCGCGGTGCGTGTAGCCGAGCTCGTTCTTCTTGAGGCCCGGATGATGAAACTTCGGCTTTGCAATGTAGGTCATGACACGGCCTTGCGGAGCGGGGTCACCTTGAGGTGATCCTGGTGGTCGCCAATGGCTTTTGCGATGAAACGGGCGGTGATCGGTGTGCCGTCATAATGCACGATCGGCACCAGGCGCACCGGGTCGATGCCGTTCTCGTTGACGATGAGCTGGCGGAGCTGGGCGTCGCGGTTCTGTTCGACCACGTAGACGAAGTCGTGCTCGGCGAGGAAGCTCGCCACGCTCGAGTGGAACGGGAAGGCGCGGATGCGCAGGCGGTCGAGCTGATGTCCGCGTGCCTCCAGCAGGCCGATCGCCTCGTCCATCGCCGGCGAGGTCGAGCCGAAATAGATCACGCCATATTTGGTCGGCCGTTCCGCGTTGGCCTGGAGCGGGCGCGGGACCAGGTCCTGCGCGGTCTCGAACTTGCGCACCAGACGCTGCATGTTGTCGGCATAGACCGAGCCTTCCTCGGAGTAGCGCGCATAGCGATCGCGCGAGGTGCCGCGGGTGAAATAGGAGCCCTTGGTCGGATGCGTGCCGGGATAGGTGCGGTAGGGAATGCCATCGCCGTCGACGTCGAGATAGCGGCCGAAGTCGCGGCCTTCCTCCAGCATCTCCGTGGTCATCACCTTGCCGCGGTCAAACTGTTTCGCGTCGTCCCACTTTAGCGGGCGGCAAAGACGGTGGTTCATCCCGATGTCGAGGTCGAGCATCAGGAAGATCGTGGTCTGGAGCCGTTCGGCAAGATCGAATGCGGCCGCCGCGAACTCGAAAGCCTCAGCCGGATCTTCCGGGAACAGCAGCACGTGCTTGGTGTCGCCATGCGAGGCATAGGCGCAGGCGATGATGTCGCATTGCTGGGTGCGGGTCGGCATGCCGGTCGAGGGACCGGCGCGCTGGATGTTCATGATCACGGCCGGAATCTCGGCGAAATAGGAGAGGCCGATGAACTCGGTCATCAAGGAGATGCCGGGGCCGGAGGTCGCGGTGAAGGCGCGGGCGCCGTTCCAGGAGGCGCCGATGACGATACCGATTGAAGCCAGCTCGTCCTCGCCCTGCACGATGGCGTATTTCGCCTTGCCCGTTTCAGGGTCGTGCCGGTACTTCTTGCAGTGGGCGGTGAAAGCTTCCGCCACCGACGAGGACGGCGTGATCGGATACCATGCGCAGACGGTGGCGCCGCCATAGACCGCACCGAGCGCGGCGGCGCTGTTGCCCTCGATGAAGATGCGGTCGCCGACCTTGTCGGTTTTCTTCACCCGCAGCCCGATCGGGCATTTCAGGTTCTGCAGCGCCCAGTCGCGGCCGAGATGCAGCGCATGGACGTTGGAGGAGAGCAGCTTCTCCTTGCCCTTGTACTGCTCGCCGATCAGCTGCTCGATCAGCTTCGGGTCCATGTCGAGCAGCGCCGAGAGGCTGCCCAGATAGATGATGTTCTTGAACAGCTGGCGCTGGCGCGGATCGGTGTAGGTCGAGTTGGTGATCGCGGTGAGCGGCACCCCGATCACGGTGATGTCATCGCGGAATTTGGTCGACGGCATCGGCTTGGTGGAATCGTAGAACAGATAGCCGCCGGGCTCGATGCCGGCGATGTCCTTGTCCCAGGTCTGCGGGTTCATCGCCACCATCATGTCGACGCCGCCACGGGCGCCGAGATGGCCGTCTTCCGTCACCCGCACCTCGTACCAGGTCGGCAGGCCCTGGATGTTGGAGGGGAAGATGTTGCGGGGGGAGACCGGAACGCCGTGACGCAGGATCGCGCGCGCGAACATCTCGTTGGCGCTGGCCGAGCCCGAGCCGTTGACGTTGGCGAAGCGGACGACGAAGTCGTTTACGCTGCTGAGCGGCTTTTTATCGGACATGTCGAACCTGAGTAAGTCATCTCGATGAAATATTTCTGCATGTCCCAGGCTCCGGTGGGACAACGCTCGGCGCACAGCCCGCAATGCAGGCAGACGTCCTCGTCCTTAACCATCACGCGCCCGGTCTTGAGATCAGAGGACACGTAGAGGTCCTGGTCCGGATGCGGCGAGGGCGCCTTCAGGCGCTGGCGTAGGTCGCTTTCCTCGCCATTATCAGTGAAGGTGATGCAGTCCATCGGGCAGATGTCGACGCAGGCGTCGCACTCGATGCAGAGCGAGGTCGAGAACACGGTCTGGACGTCGCAGTTCAGGCAGCGCTCGGCTTCGCCCAGCGCCAGCTTGACGTCGTAGCCGAGCTCGACCTCGGTTCGGATGTCCTTCAGCGCAATCACCTTGTCGCGATGCGGAACCTTGAAGCGCTTGTCGTTGGAGATGTCGTTGTCATAGCTCCATTCGTGGATGCCCATCTTCTGCGAGGAGATTTGCACCTCCGGCAGCGGCCGTTCGGTGATGTCATCGCCCGAGAGCATCTTGTGGATCGACAGCGCGGCGTCGTGGCCCTGCGCCACGGCCCAGATGATGTTCTTCGGGCCGAACGCGGCGTCACCACCGAAAAACACTTTCGGATTGGTCGAGACGAAGGTCTTCGGATCGACCTTGGGCATGTGCCATTTATCGAACTCGATGCCGCAATCCTGCTCGATCCAGGGGAAGGCGTTCTCCTGGCCGACCGCGACCAGCACGTCGTCGCAGGGAATGGTCTGATCGGGGTCGCCCGAAGGCACCAGATTGCGGCGGCCTTTGGCGTCGTATTCGGCTTTGACGTGCTGGAAGGTGACGCCGATGAGCTTGCCGGCGACATGCTTGAATGCCACCGGCACCATGTAGTTGAGGATCGGGACGTCCTCGTGGATCGCGTCTTCCTTCTCCCAGGGCGAGGCCTTCATCTCCTCGAAGCCGGAGCGCACAATGACCTTCACGTCTGCGCCGCCGAGGCGGCGCGCGGTGCGGCAGCAATCCATCGCGGTGTTGCCGCCGCCGAGCACGATCACGCGCTTGCCGATCTGGTCGGTGTGGCCGAACGACACCGAGGACAGCCAGTCGATGCCGATATGGATGTTGGCGGCAGCTTCTTTCCGGCCGGGAACGTCGAGCTCGCGTCCGCGCGGTGCGCCGGAGCCGACGAAGATCGCGTCGTATTTCTCCGCGAGCAGCGCCTTCATGCTCTCGATGCGGTGGCCGCCTTTGAATTCGACGCCGAGATCGAGGATGTAGCCGGTCTCCTCGTCAATGACCGAATTGGGCAGGCGGAATTTCGGGATTTGCGTGCGCATCATGCCGCCGGCCTCGGGATCGCCGTCGAACACGGTGCAGTGATAGCCGAGCGGGGCAAGATCGCGCGCCACCGTCAGCGAGGCGGGGCCACCGCCGACGAACGCAACGCGCTTGCCGTTCTTCGGCGAGGGGCGCGGCAGCCGCTGCCTGATGTCGTCCTTGAAATCAGCGGCCACGCGCTTGAGGCGGCAGATCGCGACAGGCGTTTCCTCGACGCGTCCGCGACGGCACGCCGGCTCGCATGGACGATCGCAGGTGCGTCCCAGAATTCCGGGAAACACGTTCGATTTCCAATTGATCATGTAGGCGTCGCTGTAGCGGCCTTGTGCGATCAGTCGGATGTATTCGGGAACCGGGGTGTGTGCAGGACAGGCCCACTGGCAATCGACCACTTTGTGAAAGTAGTCGGGGGCCGCGATATCGGTCGGTTTCATTCCTACCCTGTCCGCACAGGCCCAAAGACCCGGCGGCCTTTTCTTGAGCTTGGCGAACGCTAATGCGCGTCGATCTGGTTTATGAATGACGTCATTGGGTTAGCTTATTAGAACCGTTCCGAAGTACAACGGCAAATTTACGCGATCACCTGCTTTCATAGGTGCTGCGCGCGCTCAGCATTAACGGCCGCGCGCAAGATGCGTGCGGTGCAATATGTTGCGTTGCGGATGGCCGCTAGCCGGGCGCGATATCGCTCTTCGCGAGATCCCACATCAGGCTGTAAGTGCCGACGGAGACGGGAAGCGGGAAGGGCGATGCTGCGGGACCGGTGAAGCGTTCGGCAATGACCGCGGAGACCGCGCCGACATGCGTGCCGTCGATCAGCACGAACCAGTCGCGCGCGCCCTCATTGCGCTCCGCCGGAATGTCGGCCGTTGCGCCCGACAATTCCGGCTCGCTTTCGAGCAGATGCATCGAGATGATGCCCTCGCGCTCCCCGGGCGTCAGCTTTTCGTGCAGTGCATCACGCCATGTCCCGGCGTTGTCGGCGCTCGGCCGGAGCCGCACCAGCCCGAGTGCTGCGCCGCGACCGGTGCCCTTGCTGATGGTGATGCGCGCGACGACGCGCAGCATGTTCTTGAAATGCGCCATGGTCCGCCGCGACCATTCGGTCTGGTTGGCGAGGCGGGCCCGGTAGGCGGGACTGTCGAGCACGTCGAGCGTCGCGGTCGAGTACAGCGAGAGATATTTGGGATTGGCGGCATGCGCGACATAGCGCCGCGCCTCCAGGAAACCCTCGATCGCGACGCGCTCTTCCAGATGCTCGCGATCGTACCAGCGGTTGAAATCGGCCTCATCTGGAACGTCGATGTTCATCGACGTCAGCAGCATGCCTTGCCCGGCGAGCGGCATTGTTCTTGTCCTTCCATTCAGACCCTCATGGCGAGGAGCCACGAAGTGGCGTCGCGAACCATGAAGGCCCCGGTGCTAGATCCGGGCCTTATCCTTCGAGACGCGCTCCTTTTGGAGCGCTCCTCAGGATGAGGAGATGGATCTAGCGCGCGGCTTTCGACGCGAGATCGGCGATCGACTTCATGACTGCGTCCCGCACGCCGGCATCATAGAGCGAATGTCCGGCTTCTTCCACGATCCGAATCTCGGAACCCGGCCAAACTTTCGCAAGCCGCTCGGATGTCTCAGGAGGGCACAACAGATCGTAGCGGCCCTGCACGATGATGCCGGGAATGCCGGCGAGCTTGCCCGCATTCCGCAACAGCTGGTTGTCCGTCATGAAGCTGTCGTGGACGAAATAATGCGCCTCCATGAACGGCGTCGCAGGCAGCGTGCGCCACACGTTCAGCGATGCGAGGTCCAGCCGCGTCTTGGCCGCCTTGTGCTCAGACAGGACGCGCTCGGTGTCGTGCCAGGCCCGCGCGGCGGGACCATGCACGGCCGGATCGGCATCGAGGATGCGGCGCCAATAGGCGTCCACCGGGTGTGCGCGCTCATCGGGCGGCAGCACGCTCAGAAAATCCTCGAAGAGCGCTGGATAGAATTGTGACAGGCGCGATGTGAAAGCGGTTTCGACCTCGGCGCGGGTGCCCAGGAAGGTTGCGCGGAGCGCAATGCCGGAGACACGCTCGGGATGCGCCTCGGAATAAGCCAATGCCAGCGTCGCACCCCAGGAGCCGCCGACCACCATCCAGCGGTCGAAGCCAAATTTCTCGCGGATCTTCTCCATGTCCGCGATCAGATGCGCCGTCGTGTTGTGCTCGCGCGATCCCTTGGGCCGGCTGCGACCGCAGCCGCGCTGGTCGAACAGCACCGCGCAGAAGCGCTCGGGATCGAACAGCTTGCGATGGTCGGGTTGGCAGCCGCTGCCGGGCCCGCCATGCAGATAGATGGCGGGGACGCCGTCAGCACGACCGACGCTCTCGACATAGAGCTCGTGGCCGTCGCCGACGTCGAGCATGTCGGAGGTCAGCGGCGCAAAGGGATCGGCGCGTTTGGCCGCTGCGGCCGCGTCGGCGTCAGGCATCATTCCCGGATTCCAGAGTGCCGCCGGCAAAATTGCGATAGAGGAAGCGGTTGGTCTCGCCCTCGGCCTCGCGCTCGGCCTGCTTGAAGATGGTCTCGTGCAGCGGCGACAGCGCGCAGGCCGGATCGGTGTTGGCGGCGTCGCCCGTCAACGCAAAGGCCTGGCAGCGGCAGCCGCCGAAATCGATCTCGCGGAATTCGCAGGTCTTGCACGGCTCCTTCATCCAGCCGGTGCCGCGATAGCGGTTGAAGGCGTCCGAGTTCTGCCAGATCCAGGCGATCGAATGGTTGGAGCGCACGGATTCGAACTCGAGCCCGGTGATGCTCTCGGCGGCGTGGCAGGGCAGCACCTTGCCGGCGGGCGAGATGTTGAAGAACTGGCGGCCCCAGCCGCCCATGCATTTCTTCGGCCGCAGCGCGTAATAATCGGGAACGACATAGTCGATGGCGAGTGTGCCCTTCAGCCGCTCGCGCGCCTCCTCGACGAGGCGGGTGCATTCGTCGAGCTGCGCCACGGTCGGCATCAGCGCGGCGCGGTTCTTCAGCGCCCAGCCGTAATACTGGACATTGGCGACCTCGAGCCGGTCGGCGTCGAGGTCAACAGACATCTGGATGATGTCGGGGAGCTGGTGCAGGTTCTGCCGGTGCATCACCGCGTTCACGGTGAGCGGCAGATCGAGCTCGCGGGTCCATTTCGCCACTTCTAGCTTCTTGCGGTGACCGTTCTTGTAGCCGGCGACGCGGTCGGCGATGCCTTCCTCGACACCCTGGAAACTGATCTGCACATGGCAGAGCCCGGCATCCGCAAGCTCGCTCAGCCGCTCGCGCGTCAGCAGCACGGCCGAGGTGATCAGATTGGTGTAGAGGCCGGCGTCGCTGGCATGCTTGACCAGCTCGACGAGGTCTTTCCGCGCGGTCGGCTCGCCGCCGGAGAAATGCACCTGGAGCACGCCGATCTCGGCGAGCTCGCTCAGCACCTTCTTCCACTCCTCGGTCGTCAGCTCCTTGCCGGAGCGGTCGAGCTCGACCGGGTTGGAGCAATAGGGGCATTGCAGCGGGCAGCGATGGGTGATCTCGAGCAATACGGCGAGCGGAATGCCGAACGTCTCCGCTGTCGAGCGTTGCTTCTCCAGCACCGCTAGGCTGTCGCTGATGTCGGGCGGAAGATTGCCGAGCAGGTCGCTCATGACGTCTTCTCCCGGGCCTCGGTGAGAAAGCCCTTGTCGGCGAGATCCTGGAGCATAACGATGACGTCGGCCAGGATCGCTTCGCGCGGCGCGGCGTATTTCGCGGCCAGCTGGTCCGCGACGTTCCCGACATTGCGCTCGCCGTCGCAGAGCTGCAAGACCTCGACCGCGATCTCGTCGGGCGCCAGCACCCGTTCCGGCGCCAGGATCACCCAGACCTGTCGCGTCTCGTCATATTTCAGCTTGGCATGCCGCGGCAGCACCGGGCGGCTTGCCTCGCTGACGCTGATGTTCCGCGGCCCGGCCATTGCGCTTGTCCCTCAGCTCGCTTTGGGCACGAACGCGCCCGGCGGAATGTGGCCCTCGACATAGGCGTGCTGGAGTGCGTCCAGCTGCACCCACAGCACGTTGGTCTTGAAGATCAGCGCGTTGCAGACGGAGGCGCGCTGCTCCGGCGTCGTGGCATGCGCCTTGACGTAGTCGAGCGCGAAACCGGCATCGCGCGGCGCCTGCGCCAGCCGCCGCTTGAAGTAGCTCATGATGTCGGGATTGACGAAGTCGTAGTGCTCCAGCATGCCGGAGATGCGCTCCTCGTGAAGGTTCGGCGCGAACAATTCGGTGAGCGAGGAGGCGATCGCCTCCAGCGGGCTCTTCTCGCGGCAGTAATGGACATAGGCTTCGACCGCGAAGCGCGTCGCCGGCAAGATGCCTTCGGTCGATTCCACATAGGCCGTGTCGAGGCCGAGGCCTTCGGTCAGCTTCAGCCAGCGCTCGATGCCGCCCTCGCTGCCGACGTCGCCGTCATGGTCCTCGATGCGGTGGCGCCATTCCAGCCGCGTGGCGCGGTCGCGGAAGCGCGAGATCACCACGGCGTCCTTGATCGGGATCGTGCTCTGGTAATAGTAGCGATTCAGCGCCCAGGCCTGCACCTGGCCCTTGTTGAGCTTGCCGCCGTGCAGCAGCTTATGGAACGGATGCAGGCTGTGATAGCGCGTAGCACCAATGTGGCGCAGCGTCGCCTCAAGCTCCTCGGCCGAGTTGAGCCTGATGTCCTTGCCAACAGAGAGCGCGGTCATTCCAGTCAGTGACGCGGCATTCACAGCACGATCTCCGTTCCGTCGGCGGGTATCCGCCAGCCCGCGGCCTCAAGCGCTTTACGCTCGGGCGTATCGGGCAGCAGCGCGGGATTCGAGTTATTGATATGCAGAAACATCTTCCTGTCGAGAGTGAGGTCGGCGAGGCGCGCGATCGCGCCATCGTGACCGGACATCGCGACATGGCCCATGCTCTTGCCGGTCTTGTGGCCGAGCCCGGCCTTGATCATCTCGTCATCCTGCCAGACCGTGCCGTCAAAGAACACCAGTGCGGCGCCGTCGATCTCGGCCTTGAGCGCATCGGTCACCTCGGCGCAGGCGGCGATGAAGTAGAAGCACTTGCCGGTGCTCTTGTCCGTGATCTTCAGGCCCAGCGTATCGCCGTCGCCGGTCTCGCCGCCGGGATGCGCCTTGCCTTCCAGATACCACGCCGACTTGCCGGGCACCGCGAAGGGCAGCACCTCTATCCCTGAGCGCGCGCCATCAGGCAGCCGCGGCTCGAACGGCTCGTGGATGGAAATCGGCTGGCGCTGTACGTTTTTCTCGTTCAGCACGTTGAAGATGCTGTTGCTCTTCAGGATCGCCAGCACCTTCTGATGCGCATAGACCGTGAAGGGTGAGCCCTCGCGCATCGACAGCAGACCCGCGACCGCATCCACCTCGCTGTTGGTCAGGATCACGCCTGCAACAGGCGTATGGCGCAGCGCGCCGGCCTTGGGATGCAGCTGCGGCGTGGCGTTCAATTGCTCGCGAAGGTCGGGGGATGCGTTGATCAGGAACCAGTGCTCGCCATCGCCACTGAACGCGACCGAGGCCTGGGTTCTCTGAAGCTCCTGGCCGTTTTCACGGGCCGCCCGGCAGCCCTCGCACCCGCAATTCCATTGCGGGACTCCGCCGCCGGCCCCGGCGCCCAGGACGACGACGCGAAGCATAATACGTCTCCTGGAGGGAACGTCGCGAGGTGGATCTCAGGCCGACACGGACGCCGACAAAGTTCGTGTCTTCCGGAAACCGATCGTGACCGAAAGATCCACCTGCGCAGAAACCACCAACCGCTTACTTGCGGGTGGCGCTCACATACATGTTGATTTCCATGCCACAGGGCACTTCGACGATCTTCGGGGCTTTCCAAGCCATTTTGGCTCTCCATTTTCACGAATTCGGACGTATCCGCCCAACGGTTAAAGTAATGCGAGCAGAAAACTTCGCTAGTGAAATCTTCCCGAGAAAGCCATGTTGCGCCGCGAAAATGATGGTGGAACATCACTTCCCGTGATGCTGCCTTGCGCGTGGCGCATTCGGTCGCGAACCCTGTCCTGATAAAGCAGTTGTGAGTGCAGTGCAGCTTTCAATCCGGTACAGGCCTCCCAATTTGGACCCTCGTGATGCCCAGATACTTCTTCAACACCCGCATCGGCGACGAATTGATCGTGGATCCCGACGGAGAGGACCTGCGTAACCCCGATCGCGCCTGGGAGGTCGCCCGCCAGATGATCCTGGAGGTGGTGAAGTCGGAGGGCGCCCAGCCGGCGCTCATGGAGGCCGTCATCGAGGTGACCGACGACGACGGGGAGATCGTGCTCGAATTCCCCTTCACCGAGGCCCTGCTGGACATCCCGGATCAGTCCGCGACCAGGCATTGAGGCCCCCGCTCTCCCCGGTCATTGCTAGGAGCCCTTGCGACGAAGCAATCCAGACTGTCTCCGCGGAGGGATTCTGGATTGCTTCGCTGCGCTCGCAATGACGGAGAATGAGGCGCCACCCCGACGCCAAACCCGCTCTTCCTCCCCGCGAAATCCGCATGGCTTTGCCGCGTTCCCGGCGCTAAAAGACGCCGGTTAAACGGAGCAAGCCATGCAAGATCTCTGGCGCCTGTCGGCCGCCGACCTCGCTACCCTCGTCAAATCCAAGAAGGTCTCCGCCAGGGAGGCGGCCAAGGCCGGTTTGGCCCGCCTGGACGCCGTCAATCCCCAGCTCAACGCGGTGATCGACCACCGGCCGGAGGACGTGCTCAAGCAGGCTGACGCCGTCGATGCCGCCATCGCGAGGGGTGAGGATCCCGGCGTGCTCGCCGGCGTGCCCGTCACCATCAAGGCCAATGTCGACCAGGAAGGCTTTGCCACCACCAACGGCCTGAAACTCCAGCGCGACCTGATCGCGCGCGAGGACAATCCGGTGGTCGCCAATTTCCGCAAATCCGGCGCCATTCTCCTTGGCCGCACCAATTGCCCGGCCTTCTCCTATCGCTGGTTCACCACCAATCTGGTCCATGGCGACACCAAGAACCCCCGCGACGCCTCGCTGACCCCGGGCGGCTCGTCCGGCGGCGCCGGCTCGGCGGTCGCGGCCGGCATCGGCCATATCGCCCACGGCACCGATATCGCCGGCTCGATCCGCTATCCCGCCTATGCCTGCGGCGTGCACGGCCTGCGCCCGACCTTGGGCCGCATCCCCGCCTTCAACCCGGCGCTGCCGGAGCGTCCGATCGGGCCGCAGATCATGGCCGTGTCGGGCCCGCTGGCGCGCACGGTCAACGATCTCAGGATCTCGCTCGAGGCCATGTCGGCCCGCGACATCCGCGACCCCTGGTTTGTGCCGGCGCCGCTGGAGGGCCCCGCGCGGCCGAAGCGCGCCGCAATCTGCCTCAACCCGGACGGGCTTGCGACCAAACCGGAGGTGAAGGCCGCCGTGACTGACGCCGGCAAGCGGCTGGAGCGTGCCGGCTGGACTGTCGAGGTCATCGAGAACACGCCGCCGATGCGCGAGGCGGTCGAGTGGCAGAGAAAACTCTGGCTTGGCGACGGCTATGAGGCGCAGCTGGAGATGGCTGAGCGCGAAGGCGATCCCGGTGCGCTGGCCTGCCTGCGCGGCAATCGCGCCAAGGTCACGCCGATGGACCAGGCGGACTACGCCAAGGCGCTCACGCGCCGCGCCACGCTGACCCGCGACTGGATGCTGTTCTTCGAAAAATATGCCGTGGTGCTCACGCCGGTGTCCGGCGAGTTGCCGTTCCCGGATCATCTCGACCGCAAGGACAGTGAGTCCTTCGAGCGTGTCTGGGAGGCGCAGATGCCGCAAATCGCGACCCCGTTCATGGGACTGCCGGGCCTCGTGGTCTCCACCGGTCTCGTCGGCAAGGCGCCGGTCGGCGTGCACATCGTGTCCGGGCGCTATCGCGAGGATCTGTGTCTGCTCGCAGGCGAAGCGATCGAGGCGGGCGGCGTGCCGCCGTCGCCGATCGATCCCGTGGGTTAGCGATGTCTGTGATCTACGACTTCAAGGCCAACTCGCTTCTCGGCGAGGAGGTGCCCATGCGCCGTTTCGAGGGGCAGGTGCTGCTGATCGTCAACACCGCGAGCAAATGCGGCTTCACGCCGCAATATCGTGGGCTCGAGGATCTCTATCGCGACCTCTCGCCGCGCGGCTTCTCGGTGCTCGGCTTTCCCTGCAACCAGTTCGGCGCGCAGGAGCCGGGGCCGGCGAGCGAGATCCTGGCCTTCTGCTCCACCAACTACGACGTCACCTTTCCCCTGTTCGAGAAGATCGACGTCAACGGCGCCCATGCGCACCCTCTGTATGACTACCTGAAACGCCAGCAATCCGGCCTGCTGGGCGCCTCCATCAAATGGAATTTCACCAAATTCCTCGTGGACCGTGCCGGCAAGGTGATCGCGCGCTACGCGCCGACCGCCCGTCCCGAAGGATTGCGGCAGCAAATCGAGACCCTGTTATGAGCGAGACAATCATGAGCGACGAATTTCCGGACCGCCTGTCGGTCGACCCGAACAGCCCCTACTACAACGCGGACATTCTTTCGCGCGACGTCGGCATCCGCTTCAAGGGTGTCGAGAAGACCAATGTCGAGGAGTACTGCATCAGCGAAGGCTGGGTCCGCGTCACCGCCGGCAACGCCAAGGACCGCCACGGCAATCCGCTGACCATCAAGGTGCATGGTCCGGTCGAGCCGTATTTTCGAGACAAGAAGTAAGCGCGCCGCGCTCGCTCCTCGTCATTGCGAGGAGCACGCTCTCTCCCCGTCATTGCGAGCGACTTGTCCGCCATAGCTCGAAGAGCGACGGCGGAAGCGAAGCAATCCAGAATCTTTCCGCCGTGACAGTCTGGATTGCTTCGTCGCTTCGCTCCTCGCAATGACGAAAGTGAAAGGCCAAGCCCATGTCCGTCCGCATCGTTGACGTCCGCGAGATCACCAAGCCGATCTCTTCGCCGATCCGCAACGCCTATATCGACTTCACCAAGATGACGACGAGCCTCGTCGCCGTCGTCACTGACGTCGTCCGCGACGGCAAGCGCGTCGTCGGTTACGGCTTCAACTCCAACGGCCGCTACGGGCAGGGCGGCCTGATCCGCGAGCGCTTTGCCTCGCGCATCCTGGAGGCCGATCCGAAGTCGCTGCTGAATGCGGCCGGTGACAATCTCGACCCCGACAAGGTCTGGGGCGCGATGATGACCAACGAGAAGCCGGGCGGCCATGGCGAGCGCTCGGTCGCGGTCGGCACCATCGACATGGCGGTGTGGGACGCGGTGGCGAAGATCGCAGGCAAGCCGCTGTTCCGGCTGCTCGCCGAACAGCACGGCGTCAAGGCCAATCCGCGCGTGTTCGTCTACGCCGCCGGCGGCTACTACTATCCCGGCAAGGATCTCTCGATGTTGCGCGGCGAGATGCGCGGCTATCTCGATCGCGGCTACAACGTCGTGAAGATGAAGATCGGCGGCGCGTCGATCGAGGACGACCGCACCCGCATCGAGGCGGTGCTGAAGGAGATCGGCAAGGACGCGCAGCTCGCGGTCGATGCCAACGGCCGCTTCGATCTCGAGACCGGCATCGCCTACGCCAAGATGCTGCGGGACTATCCGTTGTTCTGGTACGAGGAGGTCGGCGATCCCCTCGACTACGCGCTGCAGGCCGCGCTCGCCGAATTCTATCCGGGCCCGATGGCCACGGGCGAAAACCTGTTCAGCCACCAGGACGCGCGCAACCTCATCCGCTATGGCGGCATGCGTCCCGACCGCGACTGGCTGCAATTCGACTGCGCGCTGTCCTATGGCCTCTGCGAATACCAGCGCACGCTGGAGGTCCTGAAAACCTACGGCTGGTCGCCAAGCCGCTGCATCCCGCACGGCGGCCACCAGATGTCCCTCAACATCGCCGCCGGCCTCGGCCTCGGCGGCAACGAGAGCTATCCCGACCTGTTCCAGCCCTACGGCGGCTTCCCCGATGGTGTGCGCGTCGAGAACGGCCACATCACCATGCCCGACCTGCCGGGCATCGGCTTCGAAGGCAAGTCGGATCTCTACAAGGAAATGAAGGCGCTGGCGGAGTAGCCCGACTGCTGCACCACACTCCGTCATTGCGAGCGCAGCGAAGCAATCCAGATTCTCTCCACGGAGCCAGTCTGGATTGCTTCGTCGCAAGGGCTCCTCGCAATGACGGCGGAGGGACCTTGGTCACTGCACGCCCTCCACCCGTGACAACAACATCGGCTGCAGTGCACCATACATCAGCGTGCGCCACAGCCATTCGATCGGGCCGTATCGGTAGTGGCGCAGCCACCATGCGCTGAACAGCACCTGTCCGACGTAGACGGCGATGCCGATAGCGAGGGCCTGGGTGATGCCGAGCCGTCCGAACAGGCCAAGGCCGTAGCCGTAGAAGATCCAGCCGAAGATGAGCGATTGTGCGACGTAGTTGGTGAATGCCATCCGGCCGAGCGGCGCGGCCCAGCCGAGCAGCCTCTTGCCGCGTCCGAAACTGGCGATGAAGAGGATGGCGGCACCATAGCCCAGCGCCAGCAGGATGTTGCCGAGCGGCTCGATGCCAAAGTAAAGCAAGGCCGCGCCGAGACAGATAGCCGGAAGCGCGATGACGAGCAGGCCGCGGGCATTTTGCAGAATGCCGCTCCGCCAGGCCAGCGCTCCGACGAGAAACAGCCCGATCGTGCGCAAGAAGACGAACGCGTGCAGGGACGCGATGAGAGGAATTTCGCGGAGACGAAACGCCAGCACGTCGAGGAAGCCGCCCGTCGCATAGATGCGATTTGCATCCATGACGTCCCGCCAGATCGCGGTCCTGCCGGGAAACAACCCCGCGGGCGGAAAGGCCTGCATGGCCAGATACAGCGCGAGAGACGCCAGCGCGGCGAGCGTCAGCAACCAGCGCGGGCCAAACAGGAACGGCAGCACGATGAATCCCGCCAGTGCATATTCGGTGAGGATATCGCCGTTCCAGATCAGGCACAAATGAATGACGCCGAACACCAGCAGCACAGCGAGCCGCCGCAGGAGCAGGAAAGTGCGGCGCTCGCTGTTCGCGAGCCGGTCGAATTGAATGGCAAGGCCTGCGCCGAACAGCAGCGAGAACAGCGCAAACGCCTTGAGCTCCACGGCCTGCGTCAGGATCGTTTCGACGGCGCGATCAACCGGCGAAGCAAGCGTTCTGGCACCAAGAAACTGCTCGAAGATCGAAATGCGAAATTCCATGACCACGTTGATGGCCATGACGCCGAACAGGGCAATGCCCCGCAGCACGTCGATGGCGTCGATTCGGTCCGAGGGGCTTATTGGCCGGGGAGATGCGGCACCATCGGATGTCATGGAAGAATTCCAATTGTAGCTCGACGACGCGTGGCGCGGGGCGAGATGCCTGCCACACGCTCCGTCATTGCGAGCGCAGCGAAGCAATCCAGAATCTCTCTGTGGAGGCAGTCTGGATTGTTTCTTCGCAAGAGCTCCTCGCAATGACGATGTGGCGAAAGTCTGCCATTCCTTACGAAATTTCGCTCCTCACACGCGTTGCAGCAGCGGCCGCAAGCTGCGGATGTCGGTCACAGCCTCAATCTCATACACCGACTTGATCAACCGCTCGGCCTTCTCGCCGCCGACCACTGGGGCAATCAGATCGCGCGCCTTGTCGATGACCTCGTCGCGCGTCATCGGGTTGCGCGGCGTGCCGCGCACGGCGGTGACGCGCTCGGAGAGGCGGCTTCCATCAGTGAGCTCGATCTCGACGACGGCGACGCGCACCGGCAATAGTTTGGCCAGCTCCTCGTCGCGCACCAAATTCACCTTGGCGCGCTCCTTCAAAACCGCCGCGTCCTGCATGCGCGGCTTGTCGTGCGCGGCGTGGAACGAGGCGGTCTTGTCGAGCAGCATCACGGCGACCATGTGCTGGAGACAGATGTCGGGGATGTCGCGGTTGTCCACGACCTCGGCGACCGACGGCGCGAGGCGCACGGTCACGCGCTTGACCTCTCCGGCCTCGAACGCCTGCTTGCTGCGGATGGCGTAGACCGCATCGAGCGGTCCCTGGATCGGTGAACCCACCGTCCATTTCTTGATGTCGGTGCCTGCGATCTCGTAACGCTCGCCAAGCTTCTCCACGAGTTTGCCGGTCGCAGCCTTCGGCGCATAGGCCAGGAAGTAATTGTCTGGCCCTGAGAACACGTCGTCGACGCCGTTCCAGTCCGAACGCACCAGCAGTGCCGACGTCACGCCGTTTCGGGCCGGCATGCCGGCGAACACAAACCCTTTCTCGATATGGTCGACGTCGCGCCGCCACACGATGAAGCCGGAGGATTGCTGCGCGGCATAGTCGAGCACCCAGCGCATCCGGCGCGCGTCGAAGCCGGCGACGCTAGCCGCCGCAGCGGAAGCGCAGAACGTGCCGGAAATGCTGTGCGTGCTCAGCACGCTTTCATAGCTGAAATCGGCCCCGCCCATCGCCATCACCACGCGCGTGCCGACGTCATAGCCGAGCGTCACCGCACGCAGAAAATGGGCGCCGTCGATTCCGAGGTGTTCGCCGAGCGCAAGTGCCGCGGGAACAGTCGAACTGCCGGGATGCGAGCGCGACGGGCTGTGCGAATCGTCGGTCTCGTCGGCATGCGCCATGACGCCGTTGGCAAGCGCAGCCTCGACTGGCGACGCGGTGAGCGATGTGCCGGCAATGGTCGATGTCCCCTGCGCAGCATTGGCGCGAATGTAGCGCTGCGCCGCCTGACCGGGCGGCAGCTCCGATCCTGATATCATCGACGCCAGCGTATCGAGGATGTGGTGCTTTGCTTGTTCGACGACTTCGGGTGGCAGCGCGCGGGTTTTCGCAGCGCTCATGTAGTCGCACAGCGCCGTCATTTCTGGCCCGGAGCCAGATCCCTCCGCGAAACTCCGTGCGGGCGCGAGGGCGAGGCTGGTGGCAGCGGCCGCGGTGAGGCCGAGGAAGTCGCGTCGGTTCATGGTGTCCCGTTCTTGAATGCAGGAATCCGATGAACCGTCTAGCGCTCAAGACGGCCGCATGTCCAGTCGGCGCCGCATCCACAACCCAGCTGTCATGCCCCGCGAAGGCGGGGCATCCAGTACGCCGCGGCGAATGTGGTTAGGGCGAGCTCTTCAACGCCGGCCTCTGGAATACTGGATCGTCCGCCTTCGCGGACGATGACACCGTCTCTGGAGCGACATCTCCGCGCTTACGACAGCCGCATGTCCAGCAGCCTGCGCCCCTCGCCCTTGAGCAGCTTCTTCACCGCGCTCGACGCCACGACCTCGCCGTCGTTGGCGTAGGCTTCGTGGTTCTTCTCGATGTCGTCGAGGCGGTAGAGGTAGTTGACCATCACGCCGGCGGACTCGCGCGCGCCTTTCGGCGAGAGGTCGCCGAGCCAGTTGATGCGCTCGAGCCGTGCGCCGTTGCCGAGATGGAAGCGGGCGACGGAATCGATCAGCTTGCCCTTCGGCGTGCGCGCCTTCAGGAAGTAATAGGCCGCGAGCGGCTCGATCACGGTGCGGAGCAGCGTCGTCGTCTCGGGGTTCTCGAACCATTTGGGATCGTCGAGGCGCTTCAGCACCTCGCGGTCCTCGTCCGAGAGCGGCAGGTCCCTGTCCTGCTTCACCCATTGCATGAAGCCCGGCACCGGCGAGAGCGTCACGAAGGTGTCGAGTTTTGGCGTCTCGCGGCGCAGCTCTTCGACCACCTGCTTGATCAGGAAGCTGCCGAAGGAGATGCCGCCAAGCCCGCGCTGGGTGTTGGAGATCGAATAGAACACCGCGGTGCGCGCGCGCTCGATCGGCAGATGCTGGCGGTCGACCGCCAGCAGCGGCGCGATCGCACCGGGGATCGTCTCGGTCAGCGCCACCTCGACGAAGATCAGGGGCTCGTCGACCATGGCGGGATGGAAAAAGGCGTAGCAACGCCGGTCGACCGGGTCGATGCGGCGGCGCAGATCGTCCCAGTCGCTGATCTCGTGCACGGCTTCGTAACGAATGATCTTTTCGAGGATGTTGGCCGGGGTCGACCAGTCAATCCGGCGCAGCACGAGAAACCCCCTGTTGAACCACGACGAGAGAAGGTGCGAGACGTCGCGATCGAGCGCGGCGAGATCGGTGTGCCCGTTCATCATGCCGAGCAGATCGGCGCGCATGTTGACGAGATCGCCGGTGCCGCCCGGCGCGCGGTTGAGGCGGCGGATCAGCTCCTGCCGGCGCGGCTCGGAGGCGAAATGCAGCGAGCTCGCGTCTTCGTCACTGGGACTGGCGCGCCATTTTTCGATCGCCTTGGACAGGCGTTCGCGATCGGGGCCGAAATCGCGCACCAGGGCTTCGAAGAAGGCGTGGCGTCCTGCCGCATCCAACTCCTGGTAGATGTCGAGCACCTCACGCGCCATGGCGGTGCCCGAAGCTTCGCCACGACCGGACAGCAGCGCACCGCAGAGCTCGATCAGGCCTTCGGCATCGTGCTTGGTGTCGTCGGAATCCCCGCGGCGCAGCAGCGTGCGGCCGCGATCGGAGATGGTGGCGAGCAGGTCTGAGAAGAAGGCGTTGGCCATCTGGTCGTTTCGATTCCGGTTTGTGCGCTGCGGAAGCTTACACGGGATTTAGGCGGAAGCCGATCACAATCAAGCAGGGGAATTTTGTATCTTTCGTGGTGCCATGCGCCACCAGGAAAGCTGTCATGCCCCGCTACGGCCTGTCATGCCCCGGCCTGACCGGGGCATCCAGTACGCGGCGGCCTCTCGGCTCAATCACGGCCGTCTCTGGAATACTGGGTCGCCCGGTCAAGCCGGGCGACGACACCGTGACTATTTCCCCGCAAACTCCGTCGGGGTCCGCCCAGTCACCTGACGGAATGCTGCCGAAAACGCCGGCACGCTGGCATAGCCGAGCTGGGTGGCGAGCTGCTTCACCGACACATTGGCGTCGGTCGACAGCCGCTGGATCGCCGCCGCAACCCTTGCGCGCTGGCACCAGCTCTTGAAGCTCAGTTGCGTCTCGGTCGAGAACAGCCGCGACAGCGTGCGCGCCGAGGTTCCGACTTCGCGCGCCAGCGTGTCGATGTCGTGCAGGCCGGTGGGATCGTCGAGCACGATCATCGCGGCGCGCCGGCAGCGCGGCTCATGCGGCAATGGAACGAAGGTCGCGGAATCCTCGGCCTCGTGCAATTCCAGCATCACCAGGCGGACCAGCAGCTCTGTGCGCTCCTCGGTGTTGCGTGCGTCGAATAGCGCCAGGATCGCCTGATTGAGCAGCGGCGATACCCGTACCACGAATTCCTTGGTGAGCCCCTCATAGCGTTGCTCGTGCTTGAGCCAGGGCAGGTCGAAATACAGCGTGCGCATCTCGATGTCGGCGAGCAGGTCGATGGCATGCTCGAGCCCGGCCGGCACCCAGACGGCGCGGTCCGGCGGCACCAGCCAGCGTCCCCCGGGCGTCGTCACCTGCATCGTGCCCTTGGCGGCATAGATCAGCTGCGCCTCGCGGTGCATGTGCAGATCGATCCGCATGCCCTTGGGATAGTCGCGGGCGACGAGGTGCACGCCCGCGGGCGAGCGATGGTTGCTCCGGACCTCCCTGAGAATTGGCGTTTCCAAGACAGTCATTGGCAGCATCCCGTCATGCCCAGGACATATAACTCATTTCGGAGCAGGAGAGGATTCGGGAAATGAACAGCCCCAGCCGGGTGATCAGTTTCGTCAACGCAGGCCATTTCGTCGACCATTATTCGATGCTGATCTTCGCCGCCGCCGTGATCATCATGGGGCCGGCGCTCGGCATGGCCTATTCGGAACTTCTGCCCTATGCGACGCCGGGCTTCGTCGCCTTCGGCGCCGGCTCGCTGCTCACCGGCTGGCTCGGGGACCGCTGGAGCCGCCGCCACATGATGCTGATCTTCTTCGTCGGCATCGGTGCTTCCATGATCTCGGTCGGCTTCGTGCAGACTCCGGCTCAGCTTGGCGCGGCGCTGTTCGCGATCGGCATTTTTGCCTCGATCTATCACCCCGTCGGCACCGCGATGATCGTGTCCTATGCCGACCGGCTCGGCCGCGAGATGGGGATCAACGGCGTCTGGGGCAATCTCGGCGTTGCCTCCTCCGCGCTGGTCACCGGCGTGATTGGCCAGTATCTCGGCTGGCGTTTTACCTTCATCGTGCCCGGTGTCGTCACCATCATGATCGGCATCGCCTTTGCGATGATGGTCGTGCACGAGGACCGCAAGGGCTCGAAGCAGGCGGCAGCTCAAGCGCGCGTGGCGAAGAAAGACATGTGGCGCGTGATCCTGTCGCTGCTGATCGTGGTCATCGCGATCTCGACCACGTTCAATGCGGTCACCGTCGCGCTGCCAAAACTGTTCGCGGAACGGCTTGCGGACCTGACGAAAAGCCCGGCGCTGCTCGGCGTCATCGCCGCCTGCGTCTACGTGTTCGGCGCGATGACCCAGTACACGATCGGCCGGCTGCTCGACCGCTACTCGCTGAAGACCGTGGCGCTGCCGCTGTCCTTCATGCTGGCGCCGTTTCTGTATCTCGCCGCGAGCCTGTCCAATCTGCCGCTGATCCTGGTCTCGATCGGCATCGTCATGGGTGCGTTCGGGCAGGTCACGGTGAACGATGCCATGGTCGGCAAATACACCAGCGAGGAATGGCGCTCGCGCGCCTATGCGGTGCGCTATTTTATCGGCTTCACCGCCGCGGGCGCCTCCGTCGGCCTGGTCGCCTGGCTCTACGAGCAGGGCGGCTTCGTCACTATGCTGCACGCCTTTGCCGCGCTCTGCCTGCTGGCGATCGCCGCCGCGATCATCCTGCCGCGCGAGATCAGGACGCCGGCGGCGGCATGAGGGATTGAGGCGGGCGACCGCCGCCACATCGTCATTGCGAGCGCAGCGAAGCAATCCAGAATCTGTCCGCGGAGGGACTCTGGATTGCTTCGCTGCGCTCGCAATGACGGGGAATTTGGCGGCACATCGTGCATGCCACCCATCATGCCATTCTGCCAGTGTTTTGCCCGACGTGTCAAAGCACTGGAACGCTCCAGAAACCCCAATGCCATCAGCGCCGTTCTACTGTGCATGGGGTTGTTTTCGACTTTTTTGTTCGAGCAGGCTTCCGCGGACGATACCTAAGGCTTCACCTCGGCCACCGTCTTTGCCTTCGGCGCCTTCTTCGACGCGCGCCAGTTCTCGAAGCGCTGCACCACCACGAAGAAGGCCGGCACGAACAGCACCGCAAGGCAGGTCGAGGCCAGCATGCCCGAGAATACGGTGATGCCGATCGACTTGCGGGCGCTGGCGCCGGCGCCGGTCGCGATCACCAGCGGCACCACGCCGAGGATGAAGGCGAACGACGTCATCAGGATCGGCCGGAAACGGGCGCGCGCCGCCTCGATCGCGGATTCCAGCACCGGCTTGCCGTCGCGGCCGTGCAGCTCGAGCCCGACCTCGACGATCAGGATGGCGTTCTTGGCCGACAGCGCGATCAGCAGGATCAGGCCGATCTGGCAATAGAGGTTGTTGTCGATCTTCAAGGCGTTGAGGACCAGCATGGGCCCGATCAGCGACAGCGGCACCGCGAGGATCACCGAGATCGGCGCGTACCAGCTCTCGTACTGGCCGGCGAGCACGAGATAGACCAGCAGCATGGCAAGGCCAAACACCCAGTAGATCTGGTTCGAGACGGCTTTCTCCTGATAGGACATCGCGGTCCACTCATAGCCCGTGCCCGGCGGCAGAGTCTTGTCCGCGATCTCCTCCATCAGCTGCAGCGACTGGCCGGACGAGTAGCCCTGCGCCGGCAGGCCGACGATGGTCGAGGAAGGGTAGAGGTTGTAGAGGCTGATCAGCGACGGGCCGGTGGCCGGCGTGATCGTGGCGACGGTGCCGATCGGGATCATGTCGCCGTTCGAGTTGCGTACCTGCATGTTGGCGATGTCGCGCTCGGTGACGCGGAATGCCGGATCGGCCTGGGTATAGACCTGGAACACGCGTCCGAACTTGTTGAACTGATTGACGTAGGACGAGCCGAGATAGGTCGACAGCGCCGCGAACACCTGATCGGTGGTGACGTGCAGCGTCTGGGTCTTGATGCGGTCGATCTCGACGTTGAACTGCGGCACCGAAGAGCGGAACGAGGACGATACGCGCTGCAGCGCGCTCTGGCTCTGGGCGTTGGAAACCATCGCGCCGGTGATGGCCTGGAGCTTTGCAAAATCGCTGTTGCCGTCGCGCAGCTCGACCTGCATCGAGAAGCCGGCCGCGTTGCCGATGCCCTGGATCGGCGGCGGCGGCAACACCAGGGTGCGTGCCTCCATGATGGTCGCGAGCTTGTCGTTCAGCCCGTAGACCAGCGAACGCAGATCTTCGCCGGGCCCTTTGCGCGCCGACCAGTCCTTCAGGATGATGTAGGCGACGCCGGCATTGGCAAGGCTGGCGCTGTTGTCGAGCGCGGAGATGCCGGCGATGGTGATGACCTGCTGGACACCCGGCGTGTCCTTGATCAGCTCGCTCGCTCTGTCGAGCACCGTCTGGGTCCGCTCCAGCGCGGCGCCGTCGGGCAGTTGCACGGCGGCGATCAGATAGCCTTGGTCCTCGATCGGCAAGAAGCCGGTCGGCACCCGCGACAGGCCGTAGCCGCCGATCCCGATCAGCACCAGTGCGAATGCGACCGAGATCGTGCTGTTCCTGCACAGCACGCCGATGAGGCGCGTGTAGCCCCGCTCGACACGGTCATAGACGGCGTTGAAGCCGCGGTAGAAGAAATTGCGCTGCTCCGGCGGCACCGTCGGCCGCAGCCAGAGCGCGCATTGCGTCGGCTTCAGCGTGGCCGCGTTGATGGCGGATAGCAGCGCGGTCGCCGCGATCACCAGCGCGAATTGCGAATAGATGCGCCCGGTGAGGCCGGCGAGGAACGAGGCCGGCAGGAACACCGAGATCAGCACCAGGGTGATGCCGACGATCGGCGCGAACAGCTGGTCCATCGCCCTGATCGCGGCGTCGTGGCCGTTCATGCCCTGCTCGATGTTGTGCGCGGCGCCTTCGACCACGACGATGGCATCGTCGACGACGATGCCGATCGCGAGCACGATCGCGAACAGCGTCGACATGTTGATGGTGAAGCCGAGCGCCGCCATCGCCGCGAACGCGCCGATGATGGTGACGGGCACGGTGGTCGCCGGCACCAGCATCGCGCGCCAGTCCTGCAAGAACACCAGGATCACGACCAGCACCAGCAGGCCGGCCTCGATCAGCGTCATGTAGACCTCGTGCACCGAGGCCTCGACGAATTTGGTGGTGTCGAACGGCGTGTCGTATTTGATGCCTTCGGGGAATCGCTTTGCAAGCTCCGCCATCTTCTTCTCGACGGCCTGCTCGACCTGGAGCGCGTTGGCGCCCGGCGACTGGAATACGCCGATGCCGGTGGCCGGATGATTGTTCAGCGAGAAGATCTGGCTGTAGGTCTGCGCGCCCAATTCGACCCAGCCGACGTCGCGCACGCGCGTGACGTCGCCACTGGTGCCGGTCTTGACGATAATGTTCTCGAACTGGGTGGTGTCGTCGAGCCGGCCGTTGACGTTGAGGGTGTACTGGAACGCCTGTCCCGGCGGCGTCGGCGGCGCGCCGACCTGGCCGGCCGAGACCTGCTGGCTCTGCTGCTGGATCGCCGTGACGACGTCCGACGGCATCAGTCCGCGGACCTGGAGCTTGTTCGGATCGAGCCACACCCGCATCGAATACTGGCCGGCGCCGAACACCGTGACGTTGCCGACGCCGGGCAGACGCGAAAGCTCGTCGCGGATGTTGATGGTGGCGTAGTTGCTCAAATAAAGGCTGTCGAACGTCTTGTCCGGCGAGGTCAGCGTCACGAACAGCAGGATCGAGGTCGATTTTTTCTGGACGGTGACGCCCTGGTTCTGCACGGAGGTCGGCAACTGCGACAGCGCGCTGGAGACACGGTTCTGCACCAGCACCTGCGCGAAGTTGAGGTCGGTGCCGATCTTGAAGGTCACGGTCAGCGTATAGGTGCCGTCGGAGCCGCTGTAGGACTGCATGTAGAGCATGTCCTCGACGCCGTTGACCTGCTGCTCGATCGGCAGCGCGACTGTGTCGATCACGGTCTTGGCGCTGGCGCCGGGATAGCGCGTGGTGACCTGCACCGTCGGCGGCACCACATCGGGATATTGCGCGACCGCGAGGTTGAACAGCGCGACGCCGCCGATCAGGATCATCAGGAGCGCGATGACGTTCGAGAGGACCGGCCGCTCGATGAAGAATTTCGAGATCATGGCTGACGACCCCTCACTTGGCCGACGCCTGCGGCTGGTCGATCTTCGTCGGTTGCGGATCGATCTTCTGGCCCGGGATCACGCGCAGTAGCCCCGCGATCACCACGCGATCGTCCGGCTTCAAGCCGCTTTCGATCACGCGCAGGCCGTTGTCGACCTGACCGATCTGCACCTTGCGCTGCTCGACGATGTTGTCGCTATTGACCACCAGGAGATAGCGGCCGCCCTGGTCGCTGCCGAGCGCGGTGTCGGGGACGAGGAGGGCGTTCTTGTCCTGGTCGAAGGGCACCCGGACCCGGACGAAATAGCCGGGCAGCAGCGCTCGCTTGTCGTTGGGCAAGACGCCGCGTACCGCGAGCGTGCCCGTTGATGTATTGAGGGTCGGCGAGACGTAGTCGAGGTGGCCTTCATGCGGATAGCCGGTCTCGGTCTGGAGGCCCACCTGGATCGGCAACTGTTTGAGGTCGGCCACGGTCAGCCCGCGACGGGCCGCTTCGGCGCGGATGCGAAGGACGTCCTGCTCACTGACCGTGAAGTTCACCCAGATCGGATCCAGCGCGACGATGGTTGCGAGCTGGGTCGGGGAGGAGACGCCGACGAGCTCGCCGATCGAGACCAGGTGCGCGCTGACGATGCCGTCGAACGGCGCGCTCACCTTGGTGTAGCCGTAATTGACCTCGGCGAGCCTCGTATTGACCTGGGCTTGCTGGAGACTGGCCTGGGCGTTGTCGCGGGTGGATGTCGAGGTGTCGAGAGTCGCCTGCGAGACAGCCTGGCGCTGCACGAGGTCGACCTGCCGCTTGAAATCGGCCTCGGCCTGCTTGAGCGTGGCCTGCGCGCCGACCTCGGCCGCCTGCGCCTGCTCGAGCTTGAGCTTGTAGGTCTCAGGCTCGATTAAGAAAAGCTGGGTGCCCTGCTTGACGAAGCTGCCGTCCTGATAGTCGATCGATTGCAGGAAGCCCTGTACGCGCGCCACCAGATCGACGCTCTTGACCGGCGCGGTGTTGCCGGTGGCTTCGACATAGCGCGTCACGGCCCGCTGTACCGGCGTGGCGACGTCCACCTTCGGCGGCGGCGGCGCCACGAACGTGTTCTTGTCCTCGCAGCCGGCGAGCGCCACCACGGCCGCCGCGGCAACGAGTGCCCGCCCGACATGTCTCCACGCTCCGTTCCGTTGTGCGAGATCAGCGGGATTCGCGCAGGTCATTCGGTGGCCCCCGATTATTGTCTGTCGGTGTGGCAGGCTACCAACAAATGCCCGGCCGTGGAACACCATAGCCATGGCGGTCACCAGCCTTGCACTGCAAATGGCGCAGTGGCCTTTGACACGTTTGTCATGGCAAACCGCTTTTCATCGGGTGCATGATCGACCAGAATTGTGTCAAAGTCCGAGTGACGGAAACGAAGCGGTCGAGAAGCAGAGAAGAAAAGGTGAGGAGAACATGACATGCCCACGTCCCTCCAGGCGGCCCTTGCCGGCCTCGCTTTCGCAGCGGCAGTCGCCATGCCCGCGCTAGCCGATGGCCTCAAGGACGAGATCGCGCCGACCGGCAAGCTGCGGGTCGCGATCGCGATCAGCCCGGCGGGCGGCGCGTTCTGGTCGACCAAGACCGAAGCCGGCTATGCCGGCGTGCCGGTCGACCTCGGCAAGGAGATGGCCGGCCAGCTCGGCGTGCCCGTCGAATATGTCGTGCACCAGAATTCCGGGCAGATCACCGACGCGGCGTCGGAGGGGACCTGGGACGTCACCTGGCTGCCAAAAGATCCTGAGCGCGAGACCAAGATGATGTTCGGTCCGATCTACGAGGTCGCGGATGCCACCTACATCGTCGAGCCCGGCTCAGCCATCACCAACTTCGCCAGCCTCGACCAGCCCGGCATCAAGGTCGCGGCCGTCAACGCCACCACGACCATGCGCGGGGCGATCGCGCACCTGAAGAATGCGAAAGTCACGGGCTATCAGACCTATGACGAGATCTTCGGCCTCCTGAAGAGCGGCGAGATCGACGCCTTCGCGCTGTCGCGCGACCAGCTCAACAAGATGGCGCAGAAGATCCCGGGCACGAAGGTGCTGGACGAGACCTTCAAGAAAACGGTGACGGCCGTCGCCGTCCCGCTCGGTCATCCCCAGGCGCTGACGTTCGTTTCCAGGTTCATGACGGAAGCCACGACGAACGGCACCTTGCGCAAGGCCTATGACAACAACGGCCTGAAGGACACGCCGATCCGGACTGAGTAGCGGCAGCGGCTCCATGGCAAGCGAGATTCGGTTCCGCGCTTTCTTGCCCGCCGATGCAGCCGCCGTGCGCGAGCTGTTCATCTAGGTCAATCGCCTGTTGGCGCCGGTGCATTTGGCGGAGGCGTTTGAAGGATACATCACCCGCTCCCTCGCGGAGGAGATAGATCGTCTCGCCGATTATTATTCGGATCGGAGCGGCGGTTGCTGGGTCGCCGTCGATGACGATGAAATCGTCGGCATGTTTGGACTGGAGGCCTCTGGCGAACACGCGATGGAGTTACGGCGCATGTACGTTGCTGCCGGAGCGCGGCGCCGGGGTATCGCGCGAAAGATGCTGGCGTTTGCGGAAGAGGAGTCCCGCCGCCGCAATCGTCCGGAATTGCAGCTGAGCACGTCCGAGCTTCAGCAGGATGCGCTGACGCTGTATCGAAATGCGGGATACGAGAAGGTGCGCGAAGAGATCGCCGATGCCGCCAGCAACAAGACGCTAGGTGGTGGCATTCGTCGCTACCATTTCACCAAGCGGCTCTGACGGCATCTCGGGGCGCTTCGCCCGTTATTAGGGCTGACTCACGGCTCCGCGGTGCGAATGCCTGCGGGGCTCACCTGCAGCTTGAGCGTCGAAGTCCTGGTCAGCGCCTTGCCGTCGAACGAGAATGCGATCAGCTCGTTCTCGACCATGCACTGCGCCACGACATGTTTTGAGTCCTTTGACCACACCATGCCCTGGCACCAATGGCCGATCTTGGCCTCCGCCACCGGCGTGAGGTCGGTGCCCGAGATCCTGTAAACCTTGAGCAGGCCGAAATCGTTGAAGAAGGGCGAGGCCGATGGCTTGTTCGAGCCGTTCATGACGGTGACGGCGACATGGCTGCCGTCCGGCGACATCTTCACGGCCTCAGGTGTCTGTCCAACGGTAACCGTCGTGACGACGCGGATCGGCTTGGCGGTCATGTCGATCAGACTGATCGTGTCACTGTCGCCGCTGCTGGCACCGACATTGCCGACGACGGCCACCGCGCTGCCGGTGAGGTCGATGTCGTAGGGGCGGATGCCGGCGGAGAGGTCGCGCTTGGTGTATTCGACCTTGGTCCCGTCCACGCTCAGAAGCGAGATCTTGCTATCGCCGTCGCGGGTGACCAGCGCGGTGGCTCCGTCGCGGGAGAACACCACATGGCTGGGGCCGGACTTGGCATCGCCGAGTTGAATCTTCCCGCCTGCTGTCAGCGTATTGCCGCTGATCGCGAAGACCGAGACGGTGCCTTCGCTGCGGTTGGCAACCAGCGCCAGCGTACCGGCACGGTTGATCGAGACGCCGGCGGCGCCTGGGCCGGCCTGCAATGTCGCGAGCACCTTTGGCGGGGTGGATTTGAGGTCGATCACCGAGAGCTTGTCGTCGGGGACCGTCTTGGTCGTATCCGCGGGATCGAGCTTCATCGCACCCGTGACCAGCGCAAGCGAGCCGTCCGGCGCAATCGCGACGCTCGGCGGCGGCCCGACTACGCTGGCGGGTGCCGGCACCTCGCCCAAAAGCTTCAGCGCGCCATCGGTGAGATCGATGACGCTGACCGTGTCAGGTAGCGGCTGCTTACGCACCACGGCATTGCCGTTCTCCAGCATCATCTTGCCGTCATTGGCGGTGACGACGATCTCGGCATGAGCGGCGAAATTTGCAAAGCCGGCAAAGGACGTTGCGACCAGAGCCGACGCGACATCGCGCGTGCGCCTGTGAACAGCGGCTTTCATGTTTCCCCCTGAGACTTTGTTCTTGTCCGGTCAAGCTAAATGCAACCGGGGGCATTGCGCAACAATCTGAACGCGATCATTTTTGCCTTCGCCGTTGGAATAAAACGGCAAGACGCGCTTCGGCACGGCCGAAGCGGGTGGCTGCATAAAAAATTATGCCTCGACCACTGCGCAAAGTGTCTCGTGCGTCAAACTGACACGGCTCTGTCACTCGCGATGTTTAGAACGTTTCTGATCGTAAACATCCTCATTTCCGGGGCGTCAAAAAAATGAAATCGAGACTACTGACGACGGCTGCGATTGTCGCGGCCGCGAGCGCGCTCGCGTGCACTCTTCCCGTCCTTGCGGACGATTTCGGCCGTGACCGCGATCACGGGCATGATCAAGGTCGCGACAACGATCACGACCGTGATCATCACCGTCATCCGCATGACATCCACACCGAGACGCCGATCAAGCATCTCGTGATCATCTTCAACGAGAACCGCTCGTTCGATCATTACTTCGCGACCTATCCGAACGCGGCCAATCCGTCGGGCTCGATCCCCTTCGTGCCGAAGCCGCATACGCCGAAGGTCAACAATCTCGCCAACGCGCATTTGCTGGTGAACAATCCGAACAACAGCGCGGCCAACGGCACCGGCGCGACGGATCCGTTCCGCCTCGACCGCACTCAGGCCAACACGCGCTCGCAGAACCACTCCTACACGCCCGAGCAACAGGCCGTGGACAACGGCAAGGAAGACCTGTTTCCGAAATTCACCGGCCGCGGCACCGCCGGCGGCGCCGGTGCGTTCGGCACCAACGGTCAGGTCATGGGCTATTTCGACGGCAACACCACCACCGCCTTCTGGAACTACGCCCAGCACTTCGCCATGAGCGACAATGCCTGGACCGACACTTTCGGTCCGTCGACGCAGGGCGCGCTCGCGGTGATTTCCGGCCAGACCAATGGCGCGCAGAACATCGTCGGCACCTCGGCGTCGATCGCCGACGGCCAGGGCGGCCTGACGCTGATCGGCGACACCGACCCGGCCTACGATTCCTGCTCGAGCACGAGCAGCACCGTGCTGATGACAGGCAAGAACATCGGCGACCTGCTCAACGACGAGCGCATCAGCTGGGGCAGCTTCATGGGCGGCTTTGACCTGACGCTCAAGAATGCCAACGGCACCACCGGCTGCGCGCGCACCACGTTCTCCAGCAACGTGAACGGCACGATCGTGGACTACAGCCCGCACCACGCCTGGTTCCAGTACTACAAGTCGACCGCCAACCCGACCCATGCGCGGCCGAGTTCGGTCGATGCGATCGGCCACACCTACGAGAAGGGTGGCAAGACCGTCGATCCGGCCAACCACGCCTACGACCTTGAGGACTTCTACGCCGCCGTGAAGGCCGGCAATTTCCCGGCCGTCTCCTACATCAAGATGTCGGCCTACCAGGACGGTCACGCCGGCAACTCCGATCCGCTCGACGAGCAGGTCGGCAATGTCGAGCTGATCAACTTCCTCCAGAAGCAGCCGGAGTGGCGCGAAACCGCGGTCATCATCACCTATGACGACTCCGACGGCTGGTACGACCACCAGTACGTTGCGCCGAAGACCGCCTCCTACGATCCGACCGCCGATCAGGTCAACGGTCCGGGCCTGTGCGGCCTCGGCCCGCAGAAGCAGCCGGCACCGAAGGGTCTCTCCGGCAAACCGGTGAACGGCCGCTGCGGTCCCGGCACGCGCATTCCGTTCATCGTGGTCTCGCCCTACGCCAGGACCAACCACGTGAGCAGCACCTACATCTCGCAGGCGTCCGTGGTGCGGTTCATCGAGGACAACTGGCTGCGCGGCCAGCGTATCGGCGGCGGCTCGTTCGATGCCAGCTCCGGCTCGATCATGGACCTGTTCGACTTCGATCAGGATCACAGCCATGACTACCGGACCGACGCGCTGTTCCTTGATCCGACCTCCGGCACGGCGATCACCAGCCCACCGGACGAGCACCACCACCACTAGTCCAACGGGACGCTTGATGAACAGCCGCACCATGTGGCTCCTCGGCGCCGGCCTGCTTTGTCTGGCCGGCGCCGTCTTTGCGGCCGGGACGCAAGGACTTGCGGAGACGAGCCAGCTCGGCGCGAACCCGAATCCGGTTCGCCTCATGCGCCCGCCCGTCGCGCCATTGTCCGCGATGGCGCAGCTCGGCAAGGAGATCTTCTACGACGCCTCGCTGTCGTCGTCCGGCGCGCTGTCCTGCGCGTCCTGCCACAGCCCGGATCACGCCTACGGTCCCCCCAACGACGGACCGGTGATGCTCGGCGGCGCTGCCCTGTCGCGGCAAGGCGCACGCGCGGTGCCGTCGCTGACCAATCTCGATCGCCATCCGAATTTCAGCATCGGCCCCGACAAGGGCGACGACGACAATGTCATCGACCTCGCGCAGATGGCCGCAATCGGCCAGCAGGCTGCGCGCACGACGAAGACGGCCGGCGGCAGCGGCGCATCGGCGAACATCGTGCCGCAGGGTGGCCTGTTCTGGGACGGCCGCGCCGACACGCTCCAGGACCAGGCGTTGTTCCCGCTGCTCGACCCTAACGAGATGGACGGCGGCAGTGCCGAGATCGTCGCGGACAAGCTGCGCCGTGCGCCTTACGCCAATCGCTTCGTCGAGTTGTTCGGCGCCGGCGTGCTCAAAAATCAGCGGCTCGTGATCGCGGAGGCGATGTTCGCGGTGGCGCGCTATCAGGTGGAGGAAGTCAGCTTCCATCCCTACACCAGCAAGTACGACTACTGGCTCGAGGGCAAGGCGCGACTGTCCGAAAGCGAGCTGCGCGGCCTGCAGATGTTCAACGACCCTGACAAGGCCAATTGCGCCGGCTGTCACACCTCGGCGCCGACCCGCGACGGCCTGCCGCCGCTGTTCACCGATCACCAATACGAGGCGCTCGGCGCGCCGCGCAATGCCGCGCTCGCCGGCAATCGCGATCCCAGCCATTTCGATCTCGGCGTCTGCGGCCCGCAGCGCACCGACATTTCCGAGCAGACGCAATATTGCGGCATTTTCCTGACGCCGACGCTGCGCAACACGGCGACGCGCCACGCCTTCTTCCACAACGGCGTCTTCAGCACCCTCGAGCAGGTCCTGGACTTCTACAATTTCCGCGACACCAATCCCGAAAAGGTTTTTCCGCGCGGCGCCGACGGCGCGGTGCGGAAGTACGACGACCTGCCGCAACAATATCATGCCAATGTCGACGTCACCGATCCGCCCTTCGATCGCCACCTCGGCAACAAGCCGGCAATGACGGAGCAGGACGAAGCCGACATCATCGCGTTTCTGAAGACACTGACGGACGGCTACAAGCCGGAAAACTAAGCCGTTCTCTCGGCGTGCCGCGGGGCGCGGAGGTATGGGCGTGGCAGCCTGCAGTGTCCAGGACGGCTACAACCGATCCCTCAGCGCCCCTTGATCTCCGAATATTTCACCATCGCGCGCTCGAACTTCCGGTTGAACAGCCACATCGCAGCGAGGATCTCCCGGAAGCTGGCCGAGTTGCGCGCCCGGTCGGCCTGTCCGAACGCGAAGATGCTGTTGTTGCGCAGGTGCTTCATGATGGTCGGGCTGGACACCCTGTAATTCAGGACATCGCCTGATTTGAGCGCGGACCGCGTCGGGGTCGGCACGATCTGGATCAGTTCGAACAGCTTCATTTGGTCGATCGGATCGGGCAGCGTCTTCACGATTCCCGGGATCTCCCGAAACACCTCCGCATGCGCGTTCATCAGGCCGTCGCGCACGTTGGTCCAGTGGTTGAAGCGATAGTCCGTGCCGCGGGCGCGCGCCTCTTCCTTGTCGTCGCGGGCGCTCAGCTCGGGGTTGGCCGCCGCGATCTCGCTCTTGATCGCCTCCCACTTCCTGCGGCCGTTGCGGTCCTCGGACGGGCCGGTCTGGAAGCTGCCCATATAGGTATTCGAGCGCCCGTTGCGGACATTCTGCTTGCCGTTGGTCTCGGCGAAGAACAGCCCGAGGCTGATCCGGCCCGCAGCTTCGGCGTGAGCCGGTGCAAGCCCCTTGGCGCGCGCGATCGCTGTGGCGAGATCGACGACGTCCTTGAACGGCGTCGCCGAGTTCTGCGCGCCCGCGGGCGGCGCCTCCATGACGTCGAACAGCTTTGAATATTCGTCGATCAGCGGCTCGATGTCGGCGTCGAAATAGGCCGGTGGTATCTCGAACTTGTTGGGCTTGCCGATTCGCGACGGCATGGCGTCGGTGAGATCCTTGTAAGAACTGATGACCGCGACGCGTGCCAGATAGAGCGCCTGTCCCGGCAAGTTCGGCAGCGGCTCCTTCGCCTCGATCTGTCGGCGCCGCTCGGCAAGGATGGATTTGAAATCGCCGAGCGCGCGATCATAGGTGGCGAGCGCCTCCGATTGCTTCGCGTTAGGCGTTTGTGCGTGGCTGACTGTGAACGTCGTGAGGATCAGCCCAAGCACCGCCAGGGCTATGGCGGCGTGACATCGTCGTCCCATGGCCGGTTCCCATGTGCCGGAGATTCGTCGGTCACGGGATCGTAAACATCAAACGCGCGGACTGGCGAGTTGCAAATCACGCACAGTCCGGGTTCTCCGACCTTACGCTGTGGCCCGGTACTCCGGCGCCGTCGCCAGGAACTTCGCATAGGCATCCGCATCCGGCGGCTGGAAGTGTCCGGCGAGCCCGCCGCGTTTCTGGTTCTTGGCGCCGATATCGGCCATGAGCTCGTCGAAATGGCGATAGTGATAGGGCGCGACGCAGAGGCCGCCATAGACGCCGGCAGCCGGCCGTTCGACCCGCTTGAAGTGCAGCATCATCTCGACATTGTCGCGCATCGCTTGCGCTGTCGGCTGGTTCGCGAGCTGTCCGTCGGCATAGCGAACCAGCCAGTTCGCCGCGAGGTCGGCACAGAGCACGGTGCAGAACGACGAGTTGAAGCCGACGAAGCCCATCTCCGGCAGATCAGGGTTGGCGATCAGGCGGTAGAGCCGGTACTGCCCGTCCGCATCGACAAGTTTCTGCCGATAGGCCGCGGGCAGGAAGGGTACGCCGAGCTTGTAGCCGATCGCGAGCACGGCGACGTCGGCGGCGACGCGCTCGCCGCCGCTCATCACGATGCTGTCGCCTTCGTAGTGATCGAAGCTGCCGAACACCGCCTTGATGCGGCCGTCGGCGACCATCGGGTAGAAGTTCGGCGTTGCGATCGGCACCGAGCAGTTGACGCCGTCCTCGATCCGCTCCTTCGGCACCATCTTGCAGCGGTTCAGCTTGAGCTGCGCCTTCAGCAGGCTCTCCAGCCCGCGCCAGTTCGCCCAGATCAGCGGCGCGGCGATGCGGTGCGCGAGCCGTGCCATGGAGCTCGCGCCCCAGCCCGGAAACATCTCCTCCTGCGCGCGGATGTAGAGGATGCGCTTGAAGTTCACGAGCCCGCCAATGAAATAGGGGATGCGCCACACCGGCTCGCGCATCACGATGGTGACCTCGCGCGCGCCCGATTTCACCGCGTTCACGGCGATGTCGGTCGCGGACTTCGAGCCGCCGAGCACGACGACGCGCCGCCCTTTCGCCAGCGTCGGATCGCTGTATGTCGACGAATGCTGGATCTGGCCGCCCTGCGCCAGAAAGCCGTCCTCGCCCGGGCGATGCAGCTCGCGCGGCTCGTTGAACTGCCCGGTGCAGACCGCGACGAAATCGAAATTCTCGTTCGTGGTCGCGCCGTCCTTGCCTGATAGCGTGAGCGTCCAGCCCGGTTTGCCATCGGCGCGGCGCTCCATGCCGGCGACCCCAGTGTTGAGGCGCAGCATGTGGTTGAGGCCAAAGTTTTTCGCATAGTCGCAGAGATAGGCATGGACCTGCGGCCCGGTGGGCCATTCCGGATAACTGTCCGGCATGGCGCGATCGGTGTAGCGGTAGAGCTCCTTCGGGCTCTGGGTCTGCACGTCAGGGTACGAGCGGGCCGGCTCCCAGACGCCGCCGAGATCGGCACTGCGCTCGACGATGGTGACGCGGTGGCCGTGGCTGGAGAACGCCTTTGCGGCGGCGAGGCCTGAGACGCCGGCGCCGATCACGCAGACATGCTTGGGGCTGACCATGGGATTCCTCGCGATCAATGTGTTTCGGGCGCAAGCGGCCACGTTCGGCCGCAATGCGCGGCCGGCGGACCTGCAAGCAGATGAAAGTGGACGGGGAGGCCGCTGCCTAGTCGTTGGCCTCGGGCGGCAGGAAGTCGACCTCGTGCAGCGCCGAGATGCGCACGACCTCGGCGGGGTCGGTCAGATTGTGGAGCTGGTTGAACAGCGCCTCCAGCTTCTGCATCGGCGAGACCCAGAACAGCGCGCGGCACGGCTTGTCGGACTTGTTGAAATAGCCGTGCGGGATGCCGCGCGGCATGCGCACCAGATCCCCGGCATGGGCCTTGACCCATTGGCCGTCGAGCTTGAGGTCGAGCGTGCCTTCCTGCACCAGGATGAACTCGTCCTGGGTCGGATGGATGTGCACCGGCACGAACTGGCCGGGCTCGCTGTTGGTCTCGAACGCGAAGGTGGAATCTGTGACGGCCTTGGGAAAATAGACCTGACCAAGGATGTTCCAGCTCTTGCCACCATAGCCCGTGCCAACAGCGGTTATGCCCTTTTCGAGTGCAGTCATGGCTCGCTCCTCATGGATTCCGGCGAGAATGGAGCTTCGACCCGTCGACGGTCGGTGTCTATCCGCTAAACGAATCCGGACGCGACTGTTGCCGTGCAGCATGATGATTTTGCGACGCGGCCCTTTCCGCGTTCGAGGAACCATTATAGGCTTAAAGCAATTCCGTGACGCGAAGCGTGGTCGATGATGTCCGCAGCCGTGCTGGAAATGACCGCAAGAACGTCTGCAGCCGAACGGCTTGCGGACTTCGCCCGCGTCACCACGGACGATGTCGACGAAGCGGCAGAGCAGATCGGACGCATGTTCTGCCCGCACAATCTCGAGCCGGTACGGCCGCGCGGACCCGGTTTCTCCGCCCGGCACAATTGCGCGGCGTTCGACGGCTTCTCCATCAACTATGTCGCCTATGACGGGTCGGTGAGCATCGATCCCGGCTGCCTCGAGCGCTTCTTCCTGGTGCAGGTCCCGCTCACCGGCACCGCCCGCATTCGTGCCGGCGTCAGCGAAATCGATGCCGCGCCGGGCCGGACGGCGTCGCTGCTGTCGCCGACCATCCCGACCCGGATGATGTGGAGCGACTGTGCGCAGGCGATCCTGCTGCTCGACCGTCGCATGGTCGAGCAACGCGCTGCGTCGCTGTCTGGCAGGGTGGCCGGCCCAGTCGAGTTTGATGCCGCGATCGACCTCGACGCACCGGCGGGGCTGGCCCTGCAGACCAGCCTTGCCGAGCTGATGCTGCTCGCCGAGCGTCTCGGGCCGTCCGGCAGGCTTTCGCCGGTCGCAATGGCCGATTGGCGCGAGGTGCTGCTCGATCATCTCCTCAATGGCCAGCGCCACGGCCTGTCGGATGCGATCAGGAGGTTCTCGGGGCAAGCCGAGCGTCTGCCGCGTGCACTGCGCGCCGCGCGGGACCATCTTGCGGAAAATGCCGGTGAGCCGCTCGACCTCGCGCAGCTCGCCTGCGCGTCCGGGATCGGCGTCCGCGCGCTCCAGCTCGGCTTCCGCCGCCACTTCGGCGTATCGATCTCGGAGATGCTGCTCGACATGCGCCTCGCTGCTCTGCACGCCCGGCTCGCGCAGGCTTCGCCGGGTGTCTCCATCACCGAGATCGCCTTCGATCTCGGCTTCACTCATCTCGGCCGCATGGCGGGTGCCTACCGCGAAAAATTCGGCGAGACGCCGTCGGCAACGCTGCGGCGGAGGATGAGCTAGGCGGCAGGCATCTATTTTCGCGATCGCGTCGTGCCGCTGTCTTCAGCCGCCTGCCTCCGCAAAAAGCCCTCGACATCCGCCTGCACCGAGTACGGCGTCGGGATCGGATCGCCCGCTGCGTCGACGGCGGTGTCGAGGGAGCGGCGCAGCATGCGCGCGAGCTCGGCTTTTCGGTACGGCTTTGCCAGCAGCGGCGCGCCCATGGTGGCGCGCCCCTGCGCGTGCAGCGAATCGTAGGCATAACCCGACGTGAACAGCACCCGCAGCGAGGGCCGCGCAGCCACCATCTGTTCGGCGAGCTCGCGTCCGTTGACGCCGCCGGTCATCACGATGTCGGTGAAGAGCAGATCAAACGGCGTGCCTTCGGCCACGATGGCGAGCGCTTCGGTCGCGTTGGCGGCGGAGATGACCTTGTAGCCGAGGCTTTCGAGCTGGACGGTGACATATTGGCGGACGTCGCGATCATCCTCGACGCAAAGGATGGTCTCCGTGCCGCCCACCACCTTGCGCTCGTCGTAGCCGGTCGGACGGAGCGTGCTGGTCTCGGCCTTCGGCAGGTAGATCGTGAAAATCGTGCCGCGGCCTTCTTCGGACGTGACCTTGATGCCGCCGCCGGACTGCTTGACGAAACCGAACACCATGCTGAGACCGAGCCCGGTGCCCTTGCCAACATCCTTGGTCGAGAAGAACGGATCGAAGATGCGTTCGAGGATGGCTTGCGGAATACCCGTGCCGGTATCGGCGATCTCGATCTCGACATAGTCGCCGGCATAGCCGGCGCCCACCGCCACGGCCTCGCGCACGCCGAACACCACGTTGCGCGTCGTCAGCGTGAGCTTGCCGCCATCCAGCATCGCGTCGCGGGCGTTGATCGCGAGGTTGAGCAGCGCCGCGCTCAGTTGGCCGCGGTCGGCGAAAGCCAGCCAGACGTTGCGGTCAAGCCTGGACACGATCTCGATCTTCCTGTCGAAGGTCGCCAGCAGCAGCTTTGCCACCTCTTCGAGCAGCTCGTTGACGTCGATCTCGGCCGGCTGGAGCGCCTGCTTGCGGGCAAACGACAACAGGCTCGACGTCAGCGCGGCGCCGCGATCGGCCGCTTCGCTGATCAGCTTGGTGATGGTCGCAAGCGGCGGATCGTCCTTCACGGCGTCGGCGAGGATCTCGATCGTGCCCGTGATCACGGTGAGCATATTGTTGAATTCGTGCGCGATGCCGCCGGTGAGCTGGCCGACCGCCTCCATCTTCTGGGCCTGGATCAGTTGCTCCTCGGCAGCGCGCTTCCGGGTGACGTCCTTGACGAAATTGTTGATGATGGTGCGCCCGCCGAGCTGGAGCGCCGTGCTCGACGCCTCGATCAGGATCCGGTCGCCGTTCCGGTGCAGCAGCGTCGCTTCGAACCGGATGCCGATCGGCGTATCCGACAGCTCCGGCAAAAGCCGCATCATGCGTTGCCTGAAGCCGTCGCGGAGCGGCTCGGCGATGAGGAGGTTGACGACGTCGGCGCCGAGCGCCTCCTTGCGGGTCCATCCGGTCAGGGCCTCGGCCTGGACACTCCACTCCAGGACGATGCCGTTCGCATCGGTCTGAACGAAGGCGTCGAGCGCGGTCTTGATGACGGCCTGGGTCATCTGTGCGCTGGCCTGGGCCTGCTCGGCCAGTTGCGCGGCGGCGCGTTTGTCCTGCGCCGTTTCGATCGCGCGCGTGCACAGCCGTGCGAGCAGCACCGCAACGGCGCCGCTTGCCAGCAAAGCGACGACCTGGGCAAAGCCGAACCCGGTCCCGGTCGCGGCATAGGAGGCGAGGAGGGCCACGGCGGTCACGGCGACCTGCGCGGCCAGCGCGAGTGTCAGA
Organism: Bradyrhizobium barranii subsp. apii; assembly: GCF_011516635.5. Taxonomy (GTDB): domain Bacteria; phylum Pseudomonadota; class Alphaproteobacteria; order Rhizobiales; family Xanthobacteraceae; genus Bradyrhizobium; species Bradyrhizobium barranii. Next base: position 2,376,000 of record NZ_CP096255.1, read on the forward strand.
AGCGGTCTGAGTTTCATGGTCTCACACCAGCGACGTCAATCGCGGGACCCTCGCGTTCGCGCTGTAGATTGCTCCAGCTTCACGTCAGCTACAGGCTCCGCGGGCCTGCGTCGAGGGGCAATTTCCGGTGGGGCGCCGGCGTTCCTCGCGCTCAACCTGCCGGCGAATCGGTCTGGCGCAGCGTCGTGACCCAGATCACACGTGCGGCCTGCTGGGTCGGGTTGTCGAACATGTGCGGCACGATGCTCGGAAAGCGGAAACTGTCGCCGGCCTCGAGCAGATGAGCCTGGTTGTCGAGCCACAGCCGCAGGCTGCCGGACAGGATGTACCCGGCCTTCTCGCCGGTGTGCTGCAAGAAGTCGGTGCCGGACGAGGCGCCGGGGTTGAGCGTCAGCTCGTAGAGTTCGAGCTGGCCCTCGTCTGCCGGCGTCAGCGCTTCCTTGACGACGCCGCTGGCGGTGAGCCGCAGCAGGCGCCGGCTGTTCTTGCGCACGATGTAGCGCTGCACGTCGGCGGGATCGGTGGTCTCGAAGAAATAGGAGATGGGCACGTCGAGCGCGATGCTGAGCAGGCGCAGCGTCCGTATCGACGGCATGGCACGCGCGCGTTCGAGCTGGCTGATCATGCCGTTGGAGAGCCCGGTCTTGGTGGCGACGTCCTGGATCGAGAGGCCGGCGCGCTGCCGCAGCAGCCGCACGGTCTCGCCGAGCCTCTGGTCGACCGCATCGTCGGCCTCGATCGCCGGGGCGTCCTTCGGGCCGTTGGTATCGCCGCGACCATCCATGTCGCTCTCCCATGCATTGCCTCGCCGCCGGAATGGCCGGCGGCGTGAAAAGGTCGCGCATCCTAGCAATGTGATTGACAGCTGTATTTAGTCATGATGAACTTTTGACTGAAAAATTTAGAAGCACTAAAGCCCACTCCTGTCCCTTTGCCGGGTCTCGGGGGCGCGGGAGACGGTGCCGTGTGCGGGAACGGAGACTGGTCATGGCAGACAGCACCGGCAAGTTCGGCGTTGGCGGACTGCGTCATCTCGGCATTCCGAATCGCCGACAATTCTTCCAGCTCGGCGCGGGCGCCGCGGCGGGATGGACCCTCGCAGGCGACGCCTTTGCGCAGAGCGAACGCCCGACCAATCCGCCGGACAAGCCGCGCGGGCAGGTGATTGCGGCGCTGTCGCAGGAGCCGACCGTCTTCCATCCGCTGATGCCGGGCATCGAGGTCGATCAGGGCATCTGGTGGCAGGTGTTCTCGCCGCTCTGGTTCATCGAACCCGACGGCAAGTTCGTCCCTGATCTCGCGCGCGAAGTCCCGACCGTCGAGAATGGCGGCCTGTCGGCCGACGGCCTGACCTGGAAGATCAAGTTGCGCAGCGACGTGAAATGGCACGACGGCACGCCGTTCACGGCCGAGGACGTGAAGTTCTCGCTGGACCTGATCAACAATCCCGACTTCCGTGTCCGCAACCGCGTCGGCCACAACCTCGTCAAGGACATCAAGGTCGTCGCGCCCGACGAGATCCACTGGCGGATGGAGGCTCCCTATTCGCCCTACATGTCGATCCTGTCGCTCACCTTCATCGTGCCGAAGCACATCCTGGAGAAGCTGTCGGATCCGAACGCCTCGCCGTTCCACAATGCGCCTGTCGGCACCGGGCCGTTCCGCTGGGGCGAGCGCGTGCCCGGCGACCACATTCAATTGAATGCCCACGCCGGTTACCACGGCAAGGGACCCTACGTCGAACGCGTGGTCTTCAAATACATTCCCGACCTCACCGTCCTCTACACCCAGTTCCGCACGGGGCAGGTCGACTACACCGGCCTGCAAGGCATTTTGCCGAACTTCGTGCAGGAGGCGAAGACGCTGAAGGGCCGCAAGATCTTCGTCTCCGCGACCTCGTCGGTGGAGCACGTCGCGCCCAACCTCGAATTCGGCCCCTTCGCCGATCGCGCGGTGCGCGAGGCGCTTTACCTTGCCATCAACAAGCAGGCGATCATCGATGCGCTGAACTACGGCCTGCCGACCCAGACCGAGAGCTTCGTGCCGCAACAGGCCTGGTCGTTCCAGCAGGGCCTGCCGCAGCACAAATACGATCCGGCCAAGGCCAACGCGTTGCTCGACGCAGCCGGATGGACCCGGGGCTCCGGCGGCATCCGCGAGAAGGGTGGGGTCAAGCTCGAATTCACCAATTCGACGACGTCGGGAAATGCGGTGCGCGAGCAGACCCAGCAGCTCCTGATCCAGGACTGGCGCGCGATCGGCGCGGCGATGCGGGTCAACAACATGCCCGCCGCCGTGATCTGGGGCGATTTCTGGCAGCAGTCGAAGTTCAATTCGGTGCTGGTGTCCGTGAACTTCATGCTCGGCAGCGACCCCGACGTGACGCCGCGCTTCGGCTCCGGCGCTATCCCTGCCAAGGGCGGCCGTGGCTTCAACACCTATCAGTACAACAGCGCCGAGGCCGATCGTCTGCTCGCCGAGGGCGCCAAGCAGTTCGATCTCGCCCAGCGCAAGACGACCTACGGCGATCTGCAGAAGCTGATCCGCAACGACCTCGCCATCCTGCCGCTGTTCCAGGGTTTTATCGCCGAGGGCGTGAAGGAGGGGCTGCAAGGCTTCCGTCCCAACATCAACACCTCGATCAATTGCTGGAACATCCGCGAATGGTATTGGGCCTGATGCGCTTGGCGCACTGGATCGCCTGAGATGGCCCGTTACGTCGTCAACCGCCTGGCGCAAGCGATCATGCTGCTGGTGATCGTCTCCGCGATCGGGTTTGCCATCCTGCATCTGGCCCCCGGCGGTCCGCTGTCGCAATACGCGGCGTCCGCGCAGATGACGCAGGAGGACCTCGACCGCGTCACGAGGCAGCTCGGCCTCGATCGCCCGTTGCCGATCCAGTATCTCGACTGGTTCGGCCGCATGCTGAAAGGCGATTGGGGCAAGTCCTATCGCGACGGCGAGGCGGTGCTGTCGGTGATCTCCTCCCATCTCGGCGCCACGCTGGAGCTGATGGCGACGGCGACCATCATCGCGGTTTTGCTCGGCTGCTGGATCGGCGTGCTGGGCGCGCTGCGCCGCTATTCGCTGTTCGATACACTGGCGACCGTCGGCGCCATGATCGCGCTGTCGATCCCGACCTTCTGGTTCGGCCTCGTCACCATCTACGTGTTCTCGGTGAAGCTCGGCTGGCTGCCGGCCGGCAATCGCCAAACCGTCGGCGATGGCTCCTTCCTCGACCTGCTGCATCATCTGATTGCGCCGGCGCTGGTGCTGGCGCTGGTCGAGACCGCGATGTGGGGCCGCTTCATGCGCTCCTCCATGCTCGAGGTGATCAACCAGGACTACATCCGCACCGCGCGCGCCAAGGGCATGCCGGAATGGCGCATCCTCACCGTACACGCGCTGCGCAACGCCCTGCTGCCGATGATCACGGTGGCCGGCCTCCAGTTTCCGACGCTGCTCGGCGGTGCGCTCGTCGCCGAAACCGTGTTCACCTGGCCCGGCATGGGCCGGCTGTTCCTGGATTCCATCGGCTACCGCGACTATCCCGTGGTGATGGGCATCCTGATGTTCTCGGCGACGATGGTGCTGATCGGCTCGCTGCTTGCCGACATCCTCTATGCCGTCGTCGATCCGCGCATCCGGGTGGGCTAATGACGGCTGCGACCCTCTCGACCGTTCAGCTCGCGCCCGGCCAGGCCGCATGGCGGCGCTTTCGCCGGCACCGGCTTGCGCTCGCCGGTGCTGTAATCATTCTGGTTCTCGTCCTCGGCTCGGCGTTCGGTCCTTATCTCCTGCCGTTCGACGACACCTATATCGACATCATGAAGCGGTTCGCGCCGCCCTTGTCGGGTGCACATATCCTCGGCACCGACGAACTTGGCCGCGACGTGCTGGCGCGACTGATGATGGGCGGACGCGTCTCGCTCACGATCGGCATCGTCGCGATGGTGATCGCGATGGCGGTGGGAATCGCCGTTGGCGCCTTCGCCGGCTTCTATGGCGGCGTGGTCGGCGCGGTCCTGATGCGGCTCGTCGACGCCGTGCTCTGTTTCCCGACGATCTTCCTGCTGCTTGCGCTCGCGGCGCTCACCGAGCCCGGTCTCGCCACCACGACCGTGCTGATCGCTGCCACAGCGTGGATGGCCGTGGCGCGCGTCGTCGAAGCGCAAGTGCGTTCGCTGCGCGAGCGCGAATTCGCGGTTGCCGCGCTCGCCTTCGGCTCGTCGAATCTGCGGATCATGTTTCGCGAGCTCGTGCCCAACGCGATTGCGCCGATCGTGGTGGCGGCGACGCTGAACGTCGCCAAGGCGATTCTACTCGAATCCTATGTCAGCTATCTCGGCTACGGCATCCAGCCGCCGGCCGCGAGCTGGGGCAACATGCTCAACAATGCGCAGATCTACCTCACCAGCGCGCCGTGGCTTGCGATCGCGCCGGGCGTCGCCATCACGCTCGCGGTGACGAGCTTCAATTTCCTCGGCGACGGCTTGCGCGACGCGCTCGACCCGCGAATGAACATCCCATGACGAGCCTGACCCCGAGCCGACTTGCTTCGATCGAACTGAATAGCTGGAGTGTCCCATGTCCCCGCCGCTCACCCGTATAAACAGCGACGAACGCCTGCCGGCGCAGGTGGACGTCGTCGTCATCGGCGGCGGCGTCATCGGCGTTTCCGCGGCCTATCATCTGGCGAAGAAGGGTCTCTCCGTTGCACTGGTCGAGAAAGGCCATGTCGGCGGCGAGCAGTCGAGCCGCAATTGGGGCTGGTGCCGCCAGCAGGGCCGCGCTCGTGAGGAGATCCCGCTGGCCCGCGAGGCGCTCCGGCTGTGGGAGGACATGCAGAACGACGCCGGTGTCGATGCCGGCTTCCGCCGCACCGGCGTGCTGTTCCTGACCAAAAGCAAGGACGAGCTGGCCAGTTGGGAGCGATGGGCCGCAACGGCGCGCGAGATGCAGGTCCACTCGACCGTCCTGACGCCGGCGGAAGTCGCCGAGCGCCTGCCGGGCAATTCCGAGAAATGGATCGGCGGCCTGCACACGCCGAGCGATGGGCGCGCCGAGCCGTCGATGGCCGTGCCGGCGCTCGCCACCGCCGCACGCAAGCACGGCGTGACCATCCACCAGGGCTGCGCTGCGCGCGGGCTGGAAACGCAGGGCGGACGGATCAGCGCCGTCGTCACCGAGAAGGGCACCATTCGCACCCAGTCCGTGCTGCTGTCGGGCGGCGCGTGGTCGTCGCTGTTCTGCCGCCGTCATGGCATCGAGCTGCCGATCGGTCTCGTCAACGCCACCGCATGCCGGACCACGCCGGGACCGGAGATCACGTCCGGCGCGCTCGGCACCGACTTCTACTGCATCCGCCGCCGCCTCGACGGCGGCTTTACACTGGCGCTGCGCGGCCGCGGTACTGTCGAACTGTCGCCAGACCTGTTCCGCTACGCGCGCACCTTCTGGCCGACCTACCTGCATCGCAAGAACGGGCTGAAACTGTCGTTCGGCAAGTCGTTCTTCGACCAGATCGTGCGCGGCACGAGCTGGAGCTTCGACAAGCCGTCGCCGTTCGAGACCGAGCGTGTGCGCGATCCGGCACCTGACATGTCGCTGGTCAACGCGGCGCTGGCTTCGCTGATCAAGTCGAATCCCGAATTGAAGGACATCGAGATCGCGGAAGCCTGGGGCGGCACGATCGACTGCACGCCGGACACCATTCCTGTGATCTCGCCGGTCGATGCCTTGCCCGGCTTCTTCCTCGCGACGGGCTTCTCCGGCCATGGCTTTGGCATCGGTCCTGCGGCCGGCAAGCTCGCCGCCGACATCGTGACCGGCGCGACGCCGCTGGTCGATCCCGCGGCCTACAGCCACAAGCGCATGATCGACGGCCGGCGTCTCGCGCCGGTCAGCCCGTTCTGAGAGTGCTGGTGGCATGACGGTTCTCTACAAGGCCAACATGGTTCGCGGCGCCGAATGGGCGCGCTTCTTCGCGGAGCGCGCGCCCGATGTGCCGTTCCGGCTCTGGCCCGACATCGGCGATCCCGCAGAGGTGCGCTACCTGGTGGCGTGGGTACCGCCTGATAACATCGCGACGACCTTTCCCAATCTCGAGCTGGTCTTTTCGGTCGGTGCGGGCGTGGATCAGTTCGATGCCACGAAAGTTCCGGCGCACATTCCGCTCGTCCGCATGTTGGAGCCCGGCATCGCCGAGACCATGGTGGAATACGTCACCATGGCCGTGCTCGCCCTGCATCGCGATCTCCTGCACTTCATCAGCCAGCAGAAGGAGCAGGTCTGGCGCGAGATCCGGATCACGCCGGCCAAACGTCGTCGTGTCGGCGTGATGGGGCTGGGCCAGCTCGGCCAGGCCGTGCTCGACCGGCTCAAGGCGTTCGACTTTCCGCTTCTCGGCTGGAATCGTTCGCCGCGCGAGATTGAAGGCGTCACCTGTTACGCCGGTACGGACACCTTGCCAGAGTTTCTCGCGCAGGCCGACATTCTCGTCTGCCTGCTGCCGCTGACCGACGAGACCCGCGGCATCCTCAATGCCGATCTGTTCGCGCGCCTGCCGCGCGGAGCAGGGCTCGTCAATGTCGGGCGTGGCCCGCATCTCGTCCAAGCCGATTTTCTCGCGGCGCTCGACAGCGGCGCGCTGTCCGGTGCGGTGCTCGACGTCGCCGATCCCGAGCCGCTGCCCGCCGGCCACCCGTTCTGGAGCCATCCGCGCATCTTGCTGACGCCGCACAATGCCAGCATGACGACGCCTGATACGGCCGTCGCTTTCGTGCTCGACGTCATCGCACGCCACCGCCGCGGCGAAGATCTGCCGGGGCGCGTCGATCGTAGTCGCGGCTATTAGGGCAATCGCATGAGCACCGGCGCAAGCAGGCCTGATCCGATCGTTGCCGAAGCGAAGGCGCCCGTGTTGTCGGTCGCGGGCCTGACCACGTCCTTTCTGCGCGAGCGGCAATGGATTCCCGTCGTCCGCGACGTGTCGTTCGATATCGCGGCCAAAGAAACCGTGGCGATCGTCGGCGAGTCCGGTTCGGGCAAGAGCGTCACCGCGCTTTCCATCATGCGGCTCATTCCGAAGGAGAGCGGCCGCGTCGAGGGGCGCGTCACGCTCGCGGGCCGCGATCTGCTGACGCTGTCCGAAGCGAGCATGACGGATGTCCGTGGCAACGATGTCGCCATGATCTTCCAGGAACCGATGACGAGCCTCAATCCGGTGCTCACCATCGGATTCCAGATCGCCGAAGCGCTGATCCAGCATCGCGGCCTGTCGCGCGCGGCGGCGGAGGCCGAGACCATCCGTCTGCTCGATCGTGTCCGCATTCCCGCGGCGGCATCACGCTTCCACGAGCATCCGCATCGTTTCTCCGGCGGCATGCGCCAGCGCGTGATGATCGCGATGGCGCTCGCCTGCAAGCCGAAGCTGCTGATCGCCGACGAGCCGACGACCGCACTCGACGTCACCATCCAGGCGCAGATCCTGGAGCTTCTGAAGGAGCTCCAGCAGGAGGAGGGGATGTCGATCCTCTTCATCACCCACGACATGGGCGTGGTCGCCGAGATCGCGGACCGTACCGTGGTGATGTATGGCGGGCAGGCCGTCGAGACCGATGCGACCGCGCGCATCTTCGCAGCACCCTCGCATCCCTATACAAGCGCGCTGCTCGCGGCCGTACCGCGTCTGGGCTCGATGGGTGGGCGGACGCGGCCGATGCGTTTTCCGATCGTCGACAAGGTGACGGGCACCTCGGACGAGCCAACGGAGACACCTGAGACGGTCTCAACCGCGGAGCGGCCGCTGCTCGAAGTCGCCAATCTTACCACGCGCTTTCCGATCCGCTCCGGCTTGTTCGGCAAGGTTTCGGGCCGCGTCCACGCGGTCGAGAACATCTCCTTCACCCTGCGCGCCGGCGAGACGCTGGCGCTGGTTGGCGAATCCGGTTGCGGCAAGTCCACGACAGGCCGTTCCATCCTCAAGCTGACGGAGCCGGACAGCGGCACCGTCCTCGTCGACGGCCAGGACGTCCTCGCCATGAACGCCCGGACCTTGCGCGACTTCCGCAAGCAGATGCAGATCGTATTCCAGGATCCGTTTGCGAGTCTCAATCCGCGCATGTCGGTGGGGACGGCGATCGCAGCACCGCTGCTCGCCAACGGGCTCGCCACGGCATCGCAGGCGCGCGACAAGGTCGCCGACCTCCTCGTGCGCGTCGGCCTGACCGCGGATATGGCCGCGCGCTTTCCACACGAATTCTCCGGCGGCCAGCGCCAGCGCATCTGCATTGCGCGCGCGCTCGCGCTCGGGCCGAAGCTGATCGTTGCGGACGAAGCGGTCTCCGCCCTCGACGTCTCGGTCAAAGCGCAGGTCGTCAACCTGATGCTCGACCTCCAGGCCGGCATGGGCCTTGCCTATCTCTTCATTTCCCACGACATCGCGGTGGTCGAGCGCATGAGCCATCGCGTCGCGGTGATGTATCTCGGCGAGATCGTCGAGACCGGCCCGCGCGCAGCCTTGTTCGGCAATCCGCAGCATCCCTACACGAAGAAGCTGATGGCCGCGGTGCCGGTGCCCGATCCATCGCGCCGCGGCACGAAGCGCGAGACCTCGAACGACGAGATCAGAAGCCCGGTGCGCGCACCGGATTATCAGCCGCCGGTCCGGCAGTATCGCGAAGTCTCGCCCGGCCACGTCGTCCAGGTCTGGGGCGAGGAATGGTCGGCCTAGCGGCGCAAAGGCGCGCAGCGGATGCTTTCCAGAACGCACGATAAAATCGTGCCCTGATCAGCCGCACACGTTAACGCTGTTGTCCTTCGCGATGCCAAGCCTGTGAAATCGTGCTGAAATCACAATGAATTCACCTCGTCGCGACGGAGTGCGACCGCCTGCCACAATCTATGTGCTAATCCGGCGAAGCTGGACCGTCGGCCGTCGATCTCTGATAATGCATCGACTCGGAAAGGCCGACGCAGACGTGCCTTTCACGGATGGAATATTGAAATGACACAAGCAGGCGTCTACGGGCAGAGGCTCGGGCGGGGCCTTCACGTGAAGGAAGCTCCGGTTCTGATCACGCGCTCGCTGCGCAGCGCGGAGCTCGCGGTCACCGAAGTCCGCAATGACAAGCCGACGTCCGAACTTTCCGGCTCGTTGCCGGCTGAAGATGCTTACCTCGTCAGCCTGAAGCTCCGCGACTATCCCGCTTGCGAATGTTGGGAGGAAGGCCGCTACGTCACCAGGGAGGATATTCGTGCGGGCGCGACCTATCTGTACGACCTCAAGCGCGACCCGCGCTATGTGATCGACAAGCCGTTTCACTCGCTCTTCTTCTATTTGCCGCGCTCGGCCCTTCACGACATGGCGAGGCAACCCGGCGCGCCGCGCATTGGCGAGCTCAGTTACGAGCCCGGTGTGGGCCATGACGACGGGGTCATCCGTCATATCGGCGCCACCTTGCAGGAAGCACTGCGTCGGCCTGACGAGACCAACCAGCTTTTCGTCGATCATATGATGCTCGCGCTCACCGCGCACGTCGCCCAGACCTATGGCGGGCTGAAGCCTGTCGCAGAGCCTAACCGCGGCGGCCTCGCGCCATGGCAGGTGAAGCGCGCCTGCGACCGGCTCGAATCCGATCTCCCAGGCAAGGTCGCGTTGGAGCAGATCGCGACCGAGCTCGGCCTTTCGGTCAGCCACTTTTCACGCGGATTCCGGATCTCCACCGGCCTGCCGCCGCATCAATGGCTGCTGCGCCAGCGCGTGAAGGCGGCCACGCAGCTGATGACGGTCCGCAACCTGCCGTTGTCCGAGATTGCGATCTCGGCCGGATTTGCCAATCAAAGCCATTTCACGCGGGTGTTCACGCAGATGGTCGGCGTCAGTCCGGGCACATGGCGCCGCGAAACCCATGGCGGGCCGGACGCGTAGAGCGTTTTTCCGTCAAAATCAGAATCCAAATCTGGGCCGCTTCGCCAGCGAGATCGCCTGCTTCGTGCCCGTGAAATTCGTGAGGCGCTGCGCTTCAGGGCAAGCATCCCGGCCATTCCTTCAGCAGGCGGCTACATCACGCTGAGGGAGGCCGAAGCCAGGGTGAAGTCCACCGATTTCCTGCACGAGGATTTCGCGCGGCGCATCCCAGCCGGCGATATCCACCTCAACGGGATGGCCCTGCTCGACCGTCCCGGCGATCCGCTCCCGAGTATGCAACGATGCAAACTTAGTCCTCCTGAGATCGTGACTGGATGGAGCGACAGGGAACAGGAGTATGTGAACAGTCTCATAGTCCATCACTCTCTTTTCGAGCTAACTCTCCCCCAAGAAATTGCTGCACCCGGAGCTGACTGACAGACACGGGTGAGATGCAATGCCTGCGAAGCCGCGAGCTCGCAGCTTTGGACTGGCTCTCGTCTTGGTTACGAGCAAGCCAGCCCCATCACTCAGCCACATCTTTTGGAAATTGGAATCAAGGGCATCGCGAAGCGCGTCCACGCAGCTTCTAATCGGGGTCGGCCGGTAGGCTGCTACTTATTGAGGAGCCCCCAATGAAGATAGGCAACGCAGTTTCCAGCGCATTTTCCCTAACGAGGTACGCCGGTAATCTTGGGATCGCCCGTTCCAGTCTTATCAAGTCGGCCCATCTCCTCGAAAGAATTGGGCTAGCAGCCGTTGGGGCCTCTTGCGGCCTCTATGTGGGTGCGACCCTGTTGCGTCAGAAAGGCGGGCTTTTTGAAAGCGGCTGGATCGTGCTGCTAACAATGCTCTACGGAGCTCTCAGCTATTATGTTGGAATTGATTTGTCCCGGTCTGTCGCTCGGAGGTCGATTTCGAGCACGTCGGAAGAATACAACGGCTCTGAGGTTGCTGAGATCATGAGTGCGGCCGGTACGTTCGGCGCGGCGATTGCAGCAACTCTGTCCGTCAGCATCCTTGTCCTTGATCAAAGCCTACCCAATGGGCTGATAGCGTTTCTCGCCGGCTGTTGGGTCGTTGGGTCTTCGCTTCAAGTTGCGGCGGGAACGATGGCGCGCAACTACGTAGTGCCCAAGGACGAAGAATGAAGACAATTGTGCTCACGGAAAAGCGTCTGCTTGGCGTCGTCATGTAGGCACCAGAGCCAGTGCTGACGTCAGGTCTGAAGGCGAGTGGTTGACGGCTCATCGCAACTTCTGTCGTCCAACGCTGCGTGCAGACGATCTTTAGTAGCGCCGCCGTTTGCATCGAGCAATGTCCTTGCTGGAAGCGGCATCGGTACTGAGCAACCTAAGTTATCGCGCAACAAACAAGACGTGCCATCATGGTGGCGTTGAGATATTGTCCCCGCGCCGTGGTCCAAAATTCTGCTAATTGTCAACCACACGATCGGTGGAGCCAATGCAGATTGCGGAGTGGCTCGAGAAGCTGGGGCTTGGACAATACGCAGAGCGTTTTGTCCAAAATGGGATCGACATGGGCGTCCTTCCCGAACTGATGGCCGAGGACTTCGATAAGCTCGGAGTCCTGCTTGGCCATCGCCGCAAAATGCTGCGTGCCATTGCCGACCTCGATCCAGCCGCGTTGATCGCATCGCCGGCTCCTCCTCACGACGCCGAGCGGCGTCACCTGACCGTTATGTTTTGCGACCTGGTCGGCTCGACGGCGCTCTCCGCGCGTCTCGATCCCGAGGATATGTGGGAAGTGATCCGGGCCTACCGCGCCGCTTGTGCGGGCGTCATCGCTGCTTATGACGGCAGGATCGCCAGGTTCGTCGGTGACGGAATACTGGTCTATTTCGGCTATCCCCGCGCCCACGAGGACGATGCGGAGCGCGCAGTGCGAGCGGGCCTCGACACCATCGCTGCGGTCGGGCGACTCAGGACGGGCGCCACTGAACGGGTTGAACTGCGGATCGCAATCGCGACCGGGCTTGTGGTGATCGGCGACCTCATCAGCGGCGATGCGTCGGAGGAGCACGCAACGGTCGGCGATACACCAAACCTTGCTGCCAGGCTTCAGAGCCTGGCCGAACCGGGAGTGGTCGTCGTCGCCTCGTCGACGCGCCGGCTGCTTGGCGATCTCTTCACTTTTCGCAATCTCGGCCGCCGCGAGGTCAAGGGGATAGCCGAACCCATCGCGGTCTGGGCGGTCGAGGGGGCGGCCGCATCGGAAAGTCGCTTCGAGGCGGTCCGCGCAGCGCGTTCGATCGGCTTTGTCGGTCGCAAGGAGGAGATCGAATTCACGCTCTCGCGCCAGCGGTTGGCATGGCAGGGGCAGGGCCAGATGGTGTTGATCTCCGGCGAAGCAGGCATCGGCAAGTCGCGCATTGTCGCAACGCTGTCCGAAAACCCCGCGTTGGGGGCGCATCGCCGGGTGCGATATCAGTGTTCGCCCTACCACACCAACAGCGCGCTTCATCCCTTTGTCGCGCAGCTGGAGCGCGCAGCCGGTATCCGCTCGCACGACATGCCGGAGCAAAAGCTCGACAAGCTTGAGGCAATGCTGGCGCTTGGAACGCAACAGGTCGCCCGGGCGACACCGCTCATTGCGGCTCTCCTTTCGATTCCAACCGGCGACCATTATCCGCCGCTTGGTTTGAGCCCGGCGCAGCAGCGGCGACAGACATTTGCCTCGCTTCTCGATCAGCTCGAGGGGTTGGCGCGAGAGCAGCCCCTGCTGGTAATCTGCGAGGATATGCATTGGGCCGATGCCACGACACTTGAACTGTTCGATCTCGGCGTCGACCGGATCAGGGGACTGCCGATACTCATGCTCATGACATCCCGGCCAGAGTTCGAGCCCTCCTGGTCGGGCCTCGCCAACGTCAGCCTGTTGCGGCTCGACCGGCTCGACCGGCAGGACACGCGTGCGCTGGTCGAGCAGGTGACCGTTGGCCGCCAGCTGCCGCGCGAGATGATGGAGCAGATCATCGACAAGACGGACGGCATCCCGCTATTCGTCGAGGAACTGACCAAGATGGTGCTGGAGTCCGGACTGCTCGTCGAGGATTCCGGACGCTATCGCCTCGATAGTCCTCTCCCGCCGCTCGCTATTCCCGCGACGCTGCAGGATTCGCTGATGGCGCGGCTCGACCGGCTGGCTCCCGTCAAGGAGGTGGCGCAGATAGGCGCCGCCATCGGCCGCGACTTTTCATACGCGCTGCTAAAATATGTGACAGGACGCGATGATCTGACGCTGAGCGCCGCGCTGGGGCAACTCGAAGAGGCGGAACTGCTGGTGCGTCGCGGGACACCGCCCGACGCAAACTATAGCTTCAGGCACGCTCTCGTTCAGGAAGCGGCCTATGAAGGCCTGCTCAAGAGCAAACGGCAGGTGCTTCACAAGCGCATCGGCGATGTCCTGCGCGAGAAGTTTCCCGTCGTTGCCGAGACTGAGCCGGAAGTTCTGGCACACCACTTCACCGAGGCGGGGCTGAGCGAGATCGCCCTCGAATGGTGGCGCAAGGCGGGCCAGCAAGCGCTGAAGCGCTCGGCCTATTCCGAGGCGATCGCGCATCTCGGCAAGGCGATTGCGTCCGCCGATGAGGTGCCGGATGATCCCCGCCGGATGATGAGCAGGCTGCATCTTCAAATCGAGTATGGCCGTGCATTGCGAGGCAGCCTCGGCCACAGCGCTCCCGAAACGGTAGCCGCATGGACGCGTGCCCGACAGTTCGCTGCCGACATCAATGATCCCGTTGAACTTGCGCCGGTCCATTCGGGTCTCTTCAATGCCTGCCTGACACACGGCGAACTCGCTCCGATGCGTGAGCTCGCGGATGCCATCATGAGCGCCGCTGACCGACGACCGGACTCACCGGTGGCCGCCGTCGTCGCACATTGGACGGGCGGGGCTACATGCTGGTTCGGGGGCGACTATTTGAACGCGAGAACGCATCTTGAGCAGGCACTAGAGATCTACGGCGCCGAGCGGGATCCAGCGACGTTCAGGGCTTCGGCACTGGATCTCCCGTTCGTGATCATGAGGTTTCTTGCCCTGGTGCTTTGGCCGCTTGGCAGGATCGCGCGTGCACGCCGCCTCGCTGCCGAAGCGGTGAGTGCTTCGGGAGAAAAACGGGCGCTGTCCCAGGCCAACGCGCTGGTTCATCGCGCCGTGTTCGACGGACTATGCGGAGGCGTGTTGCAGCAAACGGAGACGATCTTGGCGCTCGGTCTCGCGCGCGACCACACGATGCCGTTGTATGTGGCCGCCGGCACCTATCTGAATGGCCTCGCCAAGTGGCGTGCAGGCGACCAAATGACCGGACTGACGGAAATGCGTCGCGGCTGGACTTTGCTGCACGAGAATGACTGCTATCTCTGTGAGCCGTTTTGGGGGATGCACGTCGCCTTGGCGAACGCAGCGTCGGGCCAACTCGAAACCGGGCTGGAAATCTTGAGCGAATTGATCGCGTGGACCGGGCAATCCGGCCAGCATTGGCTTGATGCCGAGTTGCATCGCGCCCGCGGCGAGCTTTTGTCGCGTCTTGATCCTTCGGACGAAGCCAGTGCCGAAGCTTCCCTCAACCGAGCGCTTGAGATCGCACGACACCAGCAGACGAAGACTTTCGAGCTGCGCAGCGCCCTTGGACTTGCTCGCCTGCACAAGAGAAATGGCCGAGCAGGCGGGGTATCCGAAATGCTCGCTCCCGTGCTGGCCGAATTCGATGTGGAGCGAAATCTTTCTGAAGTCGTGGAAGCGAAAGAGCTGCTGGAGCAAGTGCATTAGGCACGTGCCGTTTTCCCCCAGTCGATGGGCAGGGAATGACAGTCAGGAATTCACGTGCACGAAATCCCGCAGCAGCGGATAGATCTCGTTATTCCACCGCTTGCCCGAGAACACGCCGTAGTGGCCGACGCCGGCCTGCATGTGGTGGACGCGGCGATAGGCGCGCACACCGGTGCAGAGGTCTTGCGCGGCGAGCGTCTGGCCGATCGAGCAGATGTCGTCCTTCTCGCCTTCGACCGTCATTAGCCCCATGCGGCTGACGGCCTTGGTGTTCACGGGACGGCCACGGTGCATCAACTTGCCTTGCGGCAACAGGTGCTCCTGGAACACGTCACGCACGGTCTCGATGTAGAACTCGGCCGGCAGGTCCATCACGGCGAAATATTCGTCGTAGAAGGTCTTGATGCTCGCGGCCTTCTCCTTCTCGCCCTTGGCGATATGGTTGGCGAGATCCATGTGCTGCTTGATGTGGCGCTCGAGATTCATCGAGACGAACGCCGTGAGTTGCACGAAGCCGGGATAGACCTTGCGGAGCGCGCCGCGGCATTGCACCGGCACGTAGTTGATCAGGTTCTGGTCGAACCAGTCGATCGGCCTGCTCTTGGCGAACTCGTTGACCCTGGTCGGCTGGATGCGCGTGTCGATCGGACCCGCCATCAGCGTCAGCGTCGCAGGCCGCGAGGGGTGGTTGCCCTCGCACATGACCGCGGCGGCCGCGAGTGCCGAGACCGAGGGCTGGCAGATTGCGACCATGTGCGGACGCGGGCCCAATTGGCCGAGGAAGTCGATGAGATGATCGGTGTAATCGTCGAGCCCGAAGCGGCCTTCGCGGCGTGGAATGTCGCGCGGATTGTGCCAGTCGGTGATGTAGACGTCGTGATCCTGCAGTAGCGTTTTCACGGTGCCGCGCAGCAGCGTGGCGAAATGGCCCGACATCGGCGCCACCAGCAGCATGCGCGGCTGCTCCGGCACGCCGTCCTTCCTGAAGTGCAGCAGCGAGCCGAACGGCGTCGCGTAGGCGACCTCCTCGGTGACGCCGACCTCACGGTTGCCCACCATCACGCTGTCGATGCCGTAGGCCGGACGGTGATAGGTGAGGGTGGAGCGCGAGATCAGCTCCAGCGCGGCGGAGAGCCGGCCGACGACCTGATCCGATAGGCCCTGCGGCACCAGATTGAGGAATCTGAGTGCGGACGAAGCTCCCGCCCGCCACGGCGCGGTGAGGTCCATATGGTTCTGAAAGGCCTGATAATACATCGACATCATACTGAAACGCCCACCCTCCCGTGCTGTCATGCAATATCGAAGCCAAACGGGCGCCCTACCGCCCTCAAAACTGGCACATCGCTTGCTCCTCCATTTGCGGGAAGCACAGGTCATGAGCACTCCCGCGGGCCGGGCAGGGGGCGAGTCACAGGCGTAGGGAAGAGGCCATATGGCGAAGGCGACACTGACCATCAGCAGCAAGAACTATTCGTCCTGGTCGCTGCGCGGCTGGCTGCTGACGAAATTTTCCGGGCTCGATTTCGAGGAGATCGTCACCGCGCCGGACGACGCGTCGGCGCGCGCGGAGATCCTGCTGCTGTCGTCGTCGATCCTGGTGCCATGCCTGCGCCACGACGGCGCCGTGGTCTGGGATACGCTGGCGATCGCCGAATATCTCAACGAGGCGATGCCGGAAGCCGGTCTGTTGCCTGATGACCGCGTCCAGCGGGCGCATTGCCGCTCGATCTGCGGCGAAATCCATTCCGGCTTCACGACGCTGCGCGCTTCGCTGCCGGTCAATCTGAAGGGGCACTTCCCCGGCTTCAAGATCTGGTCGCGCGCGCAGGCCGACATCGACCGCGTCTGGTCCATCTGGCGCGACTGTCTGGAGAAATCCGGCGGTCCCTTCCTGTTCGGCGCGAGGCGCACCATGGCGGATGCGATGTATGCCCCCGTGGTGACGCGCTTCGTGACCTATGACGTCAAGCTCGAGCCCCTGCTGAAGGCCTATGCCGATACCATCATGGCCATGCCCGAGTTGAAGGAATGGATCGCGGCGGCCAAGGATGAGCCGGCCGAAATCGAGGAGCTCGAGGTCGAATATTAGGCAGGCCTGACGCCCGCCTGCCTGTTTTGGGAGCGCGGCCCGGGCTGCCGCACCCGGCCGCCATGCCATTGAAGCCGTTAACTTTTAGCACCCGCAGCCGGCTCGGGCCGGCCCACGTGCTGCGCAGATATTGTATACGCGTGCGGGCTTGTTGCGACATCTAGCCGTGAACAGCCGCGTACACGGCGTTCCGGCTGATTCGGACGTGATTCGTTCGGGCCGCGTTCCGTTAGTTAAGGCAGAGCGCGGCCCCGTTGCATTTTGAGACAGACGCCGCTCGTCAGGCGAAGCCCGAGTGCTTGGCGCGCGGCACGCGCCAGCCGATCACAGTGGCTTCCACCGGGACGCCGGCCGCGTCGTTCTGCCAGCGGCCCTCGACATAGCGGCAGGCGAACGGCAGTTGATACGTTCCGCTGTGGTCCTCGCACAGCACCTCCACCGGCAGGCCAGGTGGCGGTTCGCCGGCGCCATCGAATTCCGCCAGACGTCTATCGCGCGTTGCCATTCCAAAAATCTCCCCTAATCAAAGTCGCGGAAAGAGCGCCCACTTTCTTCCGCGCACAGTTCACTGCTCCCCGTCCAAGGGAACAAGCCAAGCTCAACGCGAGAATGCGGTACGAGTGTGGTAGCCTCCGGCGTCGGCGAGCAAAAAGCGCACATTGCCGTGATTGATTTGGACGAGGAACCTGCATGCTGCTTCGAAGCGCCGGCGTTTGTTTCGCGATGTTGTTGCTCGCCCCGCTGGCGATTGCGTCGGTCCGCGCGCAAGACGTGCCCGGCATCGAGATCTGTACCGTCGAGAAGACCATGGAGCGGCGCACGAGTTGCCTGCAGAGCAACGTCGACTTCCTACAGAAGACGATCACCAAGCTGACGCTCGATCATCAGCAGAAGCTCGATGCCGCCAACCGCCAGATCGACGCGCTGAAGACGCTTGTGGCCGGCCTGCAGAAGACGCTGGGCGATCTCCAGGCTGCACAGGTGAAGATCGCGGACGATCTGAAGAAGAAGCAGGACGCGCCGCCACCGAAGGATGCGGCGAAATAGGCGTCGCGGTCACGCCACGCGGTAGCGCTCCATCACGCCGCGATCGGGCTCATAGCCGAGCCCGGGTCCCGAGGGCACCGCGATGTGGCCGGTGGCATCGACATCGGCGCGGCCGCCCCACAGACACGCTTCGCGTTTCAGATAGAACATCTCGACCAACCCGTCGTCACGCGTCGCCAGCAGGTGCAATGTCGCCAGCAGGCCCGGACCGAAATACGGGGAGTGCGGGACGATCTTGACGCCGAGCTGATCGGCGAGTGCGGCGACCTTCAAAAATTCCGTGATGCCGCCGACCTTGGTCACCGACGGTTGGGCATGGCTCACCGCGCCTGCATTCATCATCTGGCGGAATTGATACTCCGTGCAGGCGTTCTCGCCGGCGGCGACGCCGAGCCCGCCCTTGCGGCGGACCTCGGCGAGCGTGGCAAAATCCTCCGGCGGCCATACCGGCTCTTCCAGAAACATCGGCTGCGCGTCCTCGCACGCCTTCGCGAATGCGATCGCCTGCTCGCCTGTGAGCGGGCAGTTCATGTCGACCATCAGCGGGATGCCGGGCCCAATGGCCTCGCGCGCGGCAAACACCGCCGGCGTCGTGGTCTCATGCAGCTTGATGGCGCCATAGCCGAGCGCGAGCGCCTTCTTGCATTCGCCGGCGATGTTCTCAGGCGAGCCAATTCGCAACAGGCTCGCATAGGCGGGAATGGACGAGCGCCTGGTCTCGCCGATCAGGCGATGCAGCGGCGCGCCCTCGATCTTCGCAGCCAGGTCCCACAGCGCGATGTCGAGCCCTGATATCGCGAACATGGTGATGCCGTAGCGGCCGAACAGATGCAGGTTGCGCTGGATCTGTTCCATCACCGCCGGAATGCCGGCGGCATCGGGAACCTTCAGCCCGCGGGCCTGCGGCGCGATCATCTCCTCGACGGCGCTTCGCGTGGTGCGCGGGGAGACATAGGCAAAGGCATCGCCCCAGCCGGTCAGTCCGGCATCGGTCGTGACCTCGACCAGCACCATGTCGAGCGCGGAGATTGCGGACGCGCCCTGGCGAAAGCTCGCGACACCGGCGTCATAGGCGATGCGGATATGGTGCGCCCGCACATCGGTGATTTCCATGACGCGGTTCCTCTTTCTGGTGAGCGGTTGCAATGAGTGTAGCTGCCAATGCCGGGGCGTTGCCAGTGGCTATTCCGGAACTATTCTCATGCGAGGACAGCAATGCCGATCAAGCGAGGCGGTGGCCGGCAGCGCATCATCGCCAGACTTCGAACGAGGGCCCTTGACGCATGAACCCAGCCCAGCGCGCGCTCTGGTATATCGAGAGCCATCTGGCCGAGCCGATGACGCTCGACGAGATTGCGGCGATATCAGGCGTGTCGCGGTTCCACATTGTGCGGGCGTTTGCCGCAGCCACCGGGCTTCCGGTGATGCGCTACGTGCGCGCGCGGCGGTTGACGGAAGCGGCGCGCAGTCTTGCGAACGGCGCGCCGGACATCCTGTCGCTGGCGCTGGAGGCGGATTACGGCTCGCACGAAGCGTTCACCCGCGCGTTCCGCGACCAGTTTGGCACCACACCCGAAGCGGTGCGGGCGGCAACGTGCCTCGACAAACTCAAGCTTCAGGAGCCGATCCTCATGGACTCCACCATGCTCGACCATCTGGTCCCGCCGCGTTTCGAAACCGCGAAGGCCTTCCTCGTCGCCGGCCCCGCCGAGCGCATCTCCTGCGACAACGGCGCCGCCATTCCGGGACTGTGGCACCGCTTCCATCAGGAAGTCGCCGACATTCCCGCGCGCGTCGGCCAGGGAAAATCTCAAGTCGCCTATGGCGTCTGCTGCAACGGCGATGATTCCGGCAATTTCGACTACATCGCCGGTGTCGAGGTCGCCGATTTCTCCGACCTGCCGCGCCGCTTCGGTCGCATCCGCATTCCCGAGCAGCGCTACGCGGTGTTCACCCACACCGAGCACGTCGCCTCGATCCGCCGCACCGTCAACACGATCTGGAATCAGTGGCTGCCGGCGTCCGGCCTGAAGGCTGCGGATGCGCCGAACTTCGAGCGCTATGACGAGAAATTCGATCCCGCGACCGGCAATGGCGGCTTCGAGATTTGGATACCAGTGCGGGAGTAAGCACGATCCGGACCCGAAGGGCCGCGTTCGCGCAAAGTGCGCAGCGATTTTCCGAAGAGATCATGCTCAAACGAGACCTAAGGCGCGATATGTCATCGCGCTCTACGTTGCAACGCTGGCATACCATCCCGCTTGCTTGGCAAGCCCCGGCGACTTTGTCATAACCGCAGGCAAATCTTGCGTGTGGGGCCCGTGCCGGACATCCCGTGCAAGCCATAACAAGCAGCCGGGAGGGTCCCCATGTCCAACGTTCGCGTTCTCGCCACCGACCTCGAATTTCCCGAAGGGCCGGTGGTGATGCCGGACGGTTCGGTCGTGCTGGTGGAAATTCGCGGCCAGCGCCTGACCCGAATCCATCCCGACGGCCGCAAGGAGGTCGTCGCCAAGGTGCCGGGCGGCCCGAACGGCGCAGCCCTCGGCCCCGACGGCAAGATCTACATCTGCAACAATGGCGGCTTCTCCTGGATTCCGACCGGCAAGATGATCATGCCCGGCCCGCAGCCGGACGGCTATCTCGGCGGCTCGATCCAGCGCGTCGATCTGCAATCGGGCAAGGTCGAGACCGTCGTGACCAAATGCGGCGAGCACGATCTGCGCGGGCCGAACGACCTCGTCTTCGACAAGCACGGCGGCCTCTGGTTCTCCGATCTCGGCAAGCGCCGCGCCCGCGAGATGGATGTCGGCGGCATGTATTATCTCAAGCCCGGCATGACCGAGATCGTCGAGGTCGTGCATGGCGTGCTGCCGGCCAACGGCATCGGCCTGTCGCCGGACGAGAACACCGTCTACATCGCGGAGACCCCGACGGGGCGGCTCTGGGCCTATGAGCTCTCCGCGCCCGGCACGCTCAAGCCGCGCGAGGTGATCTACCGTGGCGAGCGCGGCAAGCCGATCTGCGGCCTCGGCGGCTACCAGATGTTCGACTCGCTCGCGGTGGAGGCGAACGGCAATGTCTGCGTCGCCACCCTCGTCTCCGGCTGCATCTCGGTGATCGCGCCTGATGGTACGCTGGTGGAGCAGGTCCCGACCGGCGACCGCGTCACCACCAACATCGCCTTCGGCGGCGAGGGGCTGAAGACCGCCTACATCACGCTGTCGGGCAAGGGCGAGCTGATCGCCATGGACTGGCCGCGCGGCGGTTTGCCGTTGAACTTTCTGAATAAGTGAATGTATCTGAGCAGCCGTGCCGATGCGTCCGTCGTCATTCCGGGATGCGTGCGCCAGCACGCAGGCCCGGAATCCATAACCCCGAGCGGTGATTATGGATTCCGGGCTCGCGACGTCGTCGCGCCCCGGATGGACGGCAGTCATTATGGAGAGAGAAATGCCCTGGCCTGATCCCGTCACCCTGCGTGGGCAGCACGCCCGTCTCGAGCCGCTGTCGAAAGAGCATCGCGAGGGGCTGGTGGAGGCCGTGAAGGACGGCGAGCTCTACACGATCTGGTACACCGCGATCCCGACGCCGGAGAACGTGGCCAAGGAGATCGACCGCCGCTTGGGCCTCCAGGCCGCGGGCTCGATGCTGCCGTTCACCGTGTTCGATGCCGGCGGCAAGATCGTCGGCCAGACCACCTATATGAACATCGATGCCGCCAACCGCCGCGTCGAGATCGGCTCGACCTGGTATGGCAAGAGCGCGCAGCGCGGGCCGCTCAACACGCAGTGCAAGATTCTGCTGCTGACCCACGCCTTCGAGACGCTGAACTGCATCGCGGTCGAATTCCGCACGCATTTCTTCAACCACCAGAGCCGCCGCGCCATCGAGCGCTTGGGCGCCAAGCAGGACGGCATTCTGCGCAGCCACCAGGTCACGCCCAACGGCACGCTGCGGGACACCGTAGTTTACAGCATCACCGCCGCCGAATGGCCGACGGTGCGGACGCATTTGAATTATCAACTCAACGACAAGCCGCGCTGAGCGGCCGAGGCACCATGGACAGATTCGATTATGTGATCGTCGGCGCGGGCTCCGCCGGCTGCGTACTGACCAGCCGGCTCAGCGAAGATCCGAACGTGAGCGTCTGCGTGCTCGAGGCGGGCCCGAGCGACTGGCATCCCTACATCCATCTGCCGGCGGGCTTCATCAAGACCTTCCACATGAAGAGCATCAACTGGGCCTACCAGCAGGAGCCGGGGCCCTACACCGGCGGGCGCAGCATCTATGCGCCGCGCGGCAAGACGCTCGGCGGCTCGTCCTCGATCAACGGCCACATCTACAATCGCGGCCAGCGGATGGATTTCGATACCTGGGCGCAGATGGGCAATCGCGGCTGGGGTTATGCCGACGTGCTGCCTTACTTCAAGCGGCTGGAAAAGCGGGTCGGCGAGGGCGAGGACACCTATCGCGGCCGCGACGGCAATCTCACCGTCACGACCATGGAGTGGCGCGATCCGCTCTGCGAAGCCTTCATGGAAGGCGCGGTCTCGCTCGGCATTCCTCGCAACCCCGATTACAATGGCGCTAAGCAGGAAGGCGTCTCCTACTGCCAGCGCACCATCGACAAGGGCCTGCGCGTCTCCGGCTCGACCGCGTTCCTCAAGCCCGCGATGAAGCGCCCGAACGTGCATGTGCACACCCACGCGCACGCGACCGAGATCATTTTTGAAGGCAAGCGCGCCGTCGGCGTGCGCTACAGCAAGGGCGGCCGCGGCGGCACGCCGGTCGAAGTGCGCGCCAACAAGGAAGTGATCCTGTCCGGCGGCACCTATAATTCGCCGCAGCTGCTCCAGCTCTCCGGAATCGGCTCACCCGATCTGCTCGGCGCGCACGGCATCGCGGTGCGCCATGCGCTGCCGGTCGGCGAAGGTCTGCAGGATCACTACGCCCCGCGCACCGTGGCGCGCGTGAAGGACATCAAGACCATCAACGAGCTCCGCCGCGGCTTCTCGCTGTGGATCGAGGCTCTGAAATGGGCGACCGCGCGCCGCGGCCTGCTCTCGCTGTCGCCGACCATGGTGTATTGCTTCTGGCACTCCGGCGAGAGCGCCGACAGTTCTGACCTCCAGCTCACCTTCACGCCGGCGAGCTACAAGGAGGGCGTGCAGGGCCAGCTCGAGGACGAGCCCGGCATGACAGTCGCCTCCTGGCAGCAGCGCCCCGAGAGCCGCGGCTATGTCCGCATCCGCTCGGCTGATCCGTTCGCGCCGCCGATCATCCAGACCAACTATCTCGACGCCGAGCTCGACCGCCGCGTCATCGTCGGCGGCATGAAGCTCGCGCGGCGTTTGCTGAAGAGTGCGCCGTTGTCGCCTTACTACGCCTACGAGGATTTCCCCGGCCCCAACATCAACACCGACGACGAATTCCTCGCCGCCGCCACCGAACGCGGCACCACCACCTTCCACCCCGGCTGCACCTGCCGCATGGGCCCGGCGGACAGCACGTGGGCGGTGGTCGACGACCAGCTCCGTGTCCATGGGTTGGAGGGCCTCCGCGTCATCGATGCCTCAGCGATGCCGCGCATGATCTCGGCGAACCTCAACGCCTCCACCATGATGATCGCCGACCGTGCGTCGGACCTCATCCGCGGCAAGCAGCCGATGGAAGCCGCGCGCGTGCCGGACGCCGCAGTGGCGTGAGGTGCTTGAGCCCTGGCGTCCAAGTCATCGATGAACGGGAGCGCCTTCTTCTGGAAGAGGAGTTAAGGAAGGAGATTGGCGACCGGCACCCGCTTGTCGGTTTGGAGATCAAGGTGCTTGGTAGGCGAGATGACCGTGACGACGTCCTTGCCTCGCTGGAAGATGGAAGAGTGGCCGAAGTTCACTTGACGTGGTCCGGCGGGAAGGAGGCTCATCCAAGCTGGCCCAGAACCGCCATTTTTGAATCAATGGACAAGTGGCGGACAGGGGCTGATCTGACGTAGCCCCATGGAGCGAAGCGCAATCCGGGCTACAGACGTGACTCGTCAGGCAAAACACCGCGCCAGCCGTCGTGCAACGAGATCAAACGCCCACCCTCAAAAGAGGATGGGCGCGCGGTGACTTATGACTTGATGACGTCCTACTTCTTCTCGGCGCTGGCTTCCTTAGCTGGGGGCGGCTTTATGCCGACGGTCAACTGGCGGATTTTTAAAGCGCCGCCTTCACGGATGTTGATGGAACCCCAGAACACCGTGACCCTAGTGGCGTCACCGCTCTTAGGATCCTTGCCGAAGATGTCCGTCTCGCCGTTGGCAACGACCAGATCGTTGTTGATGACCGACATGTTGCCGACTCTGATCTCAATATGATCGGTGCCGTTCTTGAAGTTGTTTTCGTATACGGTCTTGAGATCGGAAAACACACCGCCCGGGTTGATCTGGACCCCGTCCTTTGTATAGAGCGCAGCGACACAGGCCGCGTCTTTCTTGGCGACGCAGTCGGTGTAGGCGACGGCTATCTTATCAGCCTCCTGCTTGACCTCATCGGCCAGTGCCGGTGCAGAGATGAAAGCGGAAGAACACAATGCCAAGAGCAATGAACGTCGCTTCATAACAACTTCCCCTCTGGTTGTGATGCACAATTGCATCGCGACGTCCTCCAACGTAGGACGCTGCGTTGCATTTGTTCCGAGGGGCGTCTTCTTCGTCAGGCTGAAACACTACCGGTTTGCGAGTATACACCATTTTGCACGGCTTGACGCGCCAACCTTGACCATCGACGACGGGGCGCGGGCATTCCTCGAGAATGCAGCGATGCGGGTACTGTTTTGGGAAAGACAGGCACATTGACGCATGCCACAGATGAAAGTGTCTTGCTCGACGCGCGCGGTGGCCTACTTGTTCGTCATCCGGCGGAGCTTCCAATCGACATCTCTGGCGTTCTCTCCCGCAACGGCCTGCTTCACCATCGTCATTACGTTCGGTCCGACGACTCCTGGCGGACGCGCCTTTGCGGGTCCTTTATGATCCGCCTCAACTCCGCGGCTACGCCATCCAACACCGCGCGCTTTTCCCTTCATCCGCTTGGAGTGATTGTAGATCTTGCCGGTGACGGTCGGCACGATCACGTCACCCTTCTTGCTGACGGCATGATCGAGGCACTTCGCGATCCACGGATCGTCGAAGCCGAGGTCGCCGGCCAGGGTTGCCGCTGTCCGGCGCAGGTCATGCGGCAGTTGCGTCAACCGGCGCGATGCCGGCGAATTCCGCGAGGGCGAGGGAGGCCAGAACGAACTCGGCTCCCGGGAGAGCACGGCATAAGCCGTCCGACCACTGCGCAGGGAAGGCCGTGTGTATGGCTTCACCTGTATGCCGCTGTGCAGTTCTTCTGCGTGTGCTTTCGCACAGCGGACCGTGGGTGCCAGCCGGCACCCGGTCTTCCCTGCGCCCTCTTTCCTGGAGGGCGTGACGGAGACAGCAAAGCTCGGGCGAAATGCGCCGCGAGGATGCTGCGGCGTGTCTGCGCTCGCAATGACGATGTGGAGAGCGAGCGCTTTCCCTCTTTCCCCGAGCGCAGGCTCCTCGGGACATTCACCCTTAAATTGCAGGATGCGCCTTGACGTAGTAGAAACAGCAGATGCGCTTCATCTCAATACTCTGCCTCTTGATCCTCACGATCTCTCCCTGCCTTGCCCAATCTCCCCGGGCTTCCGCAGAGGTGACGACCCTGATCAGCCAGGAACCTCTGCTCGCGGTGCTCGATCATGACAATTCATCCGCGCTTTCGCTGGTGACCCTGTTCAGGAAAGTTCACGCCGCGCAAAAGCTGCCGCAGCCGTCGGTCGCCGACGGCCCGACGCGGGCGAGCGATTTGTCTCAATTCAGTGGGACCTACGCGCAGTTCGCTGCCGTGATGTCCGCCGACATCACGCGTATCACAGCGGGACTCGGCATCGATTGGGAAAAGGAGGTCCTGAAAACCTACGACCCGAAGTCGGCCAAAACGGACGCTGGCAAGACGCTGCGGCTGAATGGCAATGTTGCGCGCGTGTTTAACGAGAAATGGCTCGGTTCTAGCGACGGATTGTTCCTCCTGTCGGGCGTAGTCAATCGGATGGACCGCCGCGATTTCGATTCCGCGCATTGCGGCGAATTGCGCTTCATCTACCGGCTCGGCTACGAAGTGAGGATGAACGGCAAGACCTACGCGTCGCGCATGCCGTTCACCGTGAACATGGTGTTCAGTTACGCGGATGACGGCAGGAATTGCCAGGACGTCGCCTCCCTCTGGCGCGTCGCCGGGATCGATACTGACGATCCGGCGGTGGTTGCCCAACGCCTGCTGCAGGGGCCGCTGGATTTTTCGCGACTGATCTTCAAGCAGATGGAGATCAATGCGCAGGTGGTGCGCTTCCCATCAGACCTCGAAAACATGGAGAATCGCAAGTTCGCCGGACAGGCGATCTACTGGATGCGGATCTTCGCGCTGAGGGATGGCAAGTTTCAGCCGACGCGGCTGGAAAATACGCCTGATGTGCAGGCAATCCTGAAGGATCCCGCCAAGCAGAAGCAGTTGCAGGACTATCTCGCCGGCCACATCGCCGAGATCGACAACGGCACCTTCAGGATACCGGAGAGCCTGGAGGCCGATATCGCGCTGAGTTTTTCCACTGCCGGCAGCGCGCGCATGGCCAATCGTCCCTTCGATCTCGCAATCGGCAGCGAGCAGGCGGCACGGATCGTCGCGGCGGCGGGTGTCCCCGGGAGGTCACAAAAATTCGTGCAATCCGGCGCGGGTCTGCTCGAACGCCTGAACACGTCGTCCTGCATGGGCTGCCATCAATCATCCTCGACCGCCGGATTCCATTTTCTCGGCGTGGACCGGTTCGATTTCGGCCGCGACGCGGACGCCATCAGAAACGCCCTTGACGGTAACGAGTTGCAATTGCCGTTCTCGCCCCATGTCTACGCGGAACTTGTTCGCCGCAAGAACTATGTCGAGCGGGTTTCGCTCGGTCAGGCGCCGAACAGTTTTCGCCCGCATCCTTCGGCGCCCCCGGCGGCCTGGGAAAGCGGAAATCCGGCTTATGTTGTCGCCGGCGACAACATGCCGTGCCCTTTGAATGCGGACCTGGCGCAGGCCGCGAAATGGAGCTGCAATGCCACGCGTAACCTCACTTGTCAGGCGTTGGTGACGAACGCTGCGACTTCCTCCAATCTCGGCCAATGCGTGCCCGCGGCACAGAATGTCGCCGCGGGTTTGAGCTGCCGCTCAAACGTCATCGAGGACTCCACAGCGAAGACCGCCGCCAACAACCCGCTCGGCTTCAACCTGCGCGCGTTCAGCGACCGCGTCAGCAAGGAAGAACTCGTCTACAAGCTGCCGGAAGGAAAATTGAGCGGCTACGGCTACAACTGCCGTCCAACGAAGATCGGCGTGCCGCTGGGCCGCGTCACGCGCCCCTGCAAGCCCGAGGAGGCGTCGCTGGCGGTGATCCGGCCGGGCAGCGCGCCCGAGGAAATCTGCGCGATCGTCGGAGGCAAGGGCTTTGAGCAGATGGCCAAGGGATATTTCGACAGCGGCATTTTCGCCGCTGGCGTCGGCCGCGGCCTCCTGAACACATGCTCGGCGTCGCGGTTTTGCCGCGAGGACTATATTTGCCAGCAGATGCCGGATTTTGTCACGAGTGCAAGGTTCAACGTCAGTGTCCCGGCGTTGAATAATTTGAGAAGCCGACAGATCGGGTTCTGTACCCCAACCTATTTCGTTTATCAGCTCCGCCTTGACGGTCATCCGAATCCGAGATGACGCGGGGAAGCGCGGCCCAGAGTAGCAGTAGGAATTGCGGTCAGGTTGTCTCTGCGCGCTGGCAGATCAAACCTCCCTCCGGCTCAAAAACGCCAGCCGCTCGAACAGGTGCACGTCTTGCTCGTTCTTGAGCAGCGCGCCGTGCAGCGGCGGGATCAGCTTGCGCGGGTCGCGTTCGCGCAGTTGCTCCACGCTCATGTCCTCGTTGAGCAGCAGCTTCAGCCAGTCGAGCAGCTCGGAGGTTGAGGGCTTTTTCTTCAGACCGGGCACCTCGCGCACTTCGAAGAAGATGCGCAGCGCTTCCTCGACCAGGCGCTTCTTGATGCCGGGGAAGTGGACGTCGACGATGCGGCCCATGGTGTCGGCGTCGGGGAACTTGATGTAGTGGAAGAAGCAGCGGCGCAGGAAGGCGTCCGGCAGCTCCTTCTCGTTGTTGGAGGTGATCATCATGATCGGGCGCTGCTTCGCCTTGATCGTCTCGCCGGTCTCGTAGACATGGAATTCCATGCGGTCGAGCTCGAGCAAGAGGTCGTTCGGGAATTCGATGTCGGCCTTGTCGATCTCGTCGATCAGGAGCACCGGGCGCTGCTCGGCGGTGAAGGCGTCCCACAGCTTGCCGCGCTTGATGTAGTTCCTGATGTCGGAGACACGGGCATCGCCGAGCTGGCTGTCGCGCAGGCGCGACACCGCGTCGTATTCGTAGAGGCCCTGCTGCGCCTTGGTGGTGGACTTGATGTGCCAGGTCAAAAGCGGCGCGTTCAGCGCCTTCGCCACTTCCTCCGCCAGCACGGTCTTGCCGGTGCCGGGCTCGCCCTTGATGAGCAGCGGCCGCTCCAGCACGATTGAGGCATTGACGGCGACCTTGAGATCGTCGGTCGCAACATAGTCCTTGGTGCCGGTAAATTTCATCGCGCGTCCTTGTTGGTCGTCGGCCGGGCATCGCCCTGGTCCAACAAACGGAACGGCCGCTCATGGCGGCCGTTCCTGGTTCGGTCAGGCTTTCAGACCCGTTTTATCAGCGAAAGGATGACGAGCACAATCACCGCGCCGATGGTGGCGTCCACGATCGCGCCGATCGTGCCGGTGGCCAGCGCAATATGCAGTTGCGGCAGCACCCAGCTCGCCACCAGCGCGCCGATGATGCCGACCACCATGTTGCCGATCAGCCCAAATCCCGCCCCATGGACAATCTTGCCGGCAAGCCAGCCGGCGATCGCGCCAATGATGAGCGCTGCGAGAATTCCCATTGCAAACGTCCCCAAAACAACCCCGTGAGACGGTCAATTCTAGAGCAAAAAGCCGACCGGTCCAGCGTCCCGCGGCGGGCTCGGCCCCTTGACGTTCGCCCCCCGACGGGCAATCTGTCACCCATGTTCCTGCAATTCTTCACTTCTCTGCGCGATGCGCAGGTCCCCGTGACGCTGCGCGAATACCTCACGCTGATGGAGGCGCTCGACGCTGATCTGTCGGACTACTCGGTCGAGAATTTCTACTATCTGTCGCGCACCTCGCTGGTGAAGGACGAGCGGAACCTCGACAAGTTCGACCGCGTCTTCGGCACGGTGTTCAAGGGGCTGGAAAGCCTGCTCGACGCCATGGAGAAGGCGGAGATCCCCGAGGAGTGGCTGAAGAAGCTTGCCGAGAAATACCTCAGCGAGGAGGAGAAAAAGCAGATCGAGGCCATGGGCTGGGACAAGCTCATGGAGACGCTGAAGAAGCGCCTCGAGGAGCAGAAGGGCCGGCACCAGGGCGGCTCGAAGTGGATTGGCACTGCCGGTACCTCGCCGTTCGGCGCCCACGGCTACAATCCCGAAGGCGTTCGCATCGGCCAGGAGAAGAACCGCAACAACCGTGCCGTGAAGGTGTGGGACAAGCGCGAGTTCAAGGATCTCGACGGCAATGTCGAGCTCGGTATCCGCAACATCAAGGTGGCGCTGCGGCGCCTGCGCAAATTCGCGCGCACCGGCGCGCCTGATGAGCTCGATCTCGACACCACGATCCGCGAGACCGCCAATCACGGCTATCTCGACGTCCACATGCGGCCCGAGCGGCGCAATGCGGTGAAGCTGCTGGTGTTCTTCGACATCGGCGGCTCGATGGATTCCCATATCGAGCAGGTCGAGGAGCTGTTCTCGGCGGCGAAGAGCGAGTTCAAGCACATGGAGTATTTCTACTTCCACAACTGCCTCTATGAGGGCGTGTGGAAGCAGAACAAGCGCCGCTTCACCGACCGCACGCCGACCTGGGATGTGCTGCACAAATACCCGCACGACTACAAGGTCGTGTTCGTCGGCGACGCATCGATGTCGCCTTACGAGATCATGGTGCCCGGCGGCTCGGTCGAGCATGTCAACGAGGAGCCCGGCTCGGTCTGGCTCGACCGCATCATCCGCACCTATCCGCATACGGTGTGGCTCAATCCGGTGCAGCAGAAGCACTGGGACTATTCGGAATCGACCACCATCATCAAACGCATCTTTGCCAACCGCATGTACCCGATCACGATCGAGGGGCTCGAGGGTGCGATGAAGGAATTGACGCACTAGCTGTACGCGCCGTCGGTTCGGACGGCCGCGCAGAGGCCGACAAGAGGGAGAACCACATGCCCCAGACCATCACCCGCGGCATCAAGGCGCTGATCGACGAGGCCAATGCCGAGATCGAGACGCTCAACGCCAAGGAGGCCATCGGGATCTCCAAGAACGGCGATGTCGTCATCGTCGACATCCGCGACCCCCGCGAGATCGAGCGCGACGGCCGCATCCCCGGCGCGTTCGCCTGCACCCGCGGCATGCTCGAATTCTGGATCGATCCGCAGAGCCCCTACGCAAAACCGATCTTCCAGGAAGACAAGAAATTCGTCTTCCATTGCGCCGGCGGCATGCGCTCCGCGCTAGCGGCGAAGACCGCCAAGGACATGGGCCTGAAGCCCGTCGCCCACATCGCCGGCGGCTATGCCGCCTGGCGCGATGCCGGCGGTCCGGTGGAGCAGTGGGAGCCGAAGAAGAAGGGGTGAGGGGTGCTTCGCTGCCACTCCAATCTCCGCTGTCATTCCCCGCTTTCGCGGGGAATCCAGTACGCCGCAGCTTCTCGGCTCAATCACAACCGCCTCTGGAATACTGGATCGCCCGGTTAAGCCGGGCGATGACAGCGGAGTTTGATGCGCATTGCTTCAACTTCGGAATGACAAGAAAGATCTCGCATGACCGCCACCGACCCCCTCGTCTCCACCGAATGGCTCGCCGCCCACATTGGCGACGCCAACGTCAAGATCCTCGATGCCAGCTTCAAGCTGCCGGGCGTGCTGCCGCTGCCGAAGGACGATTATCTCGCAGCGCATCTGCCGGGCGCCGTGTTCTTCGACGTCGATGCGGTGTCGGATCATTCCAACCCGCTGCCGCACATGTATCCGAGCGCCGAGCAGTTCGGCCGTGACGCAGGCCAACTCGGCATCTCCAATGCCGACACCGTCGTCCTCTACGATGCCGGCGGCTGGGTTGCTGCTCCCCGCGCATGGTGGATGTTCCTGGCCTTTGGCCACAGCAATGTGCGCATCCTCAATGGCGGGCTGAAGAAGTGGCGCGCCGAGGGGCGTCCGGTCGAGAGTGGCGAGGTGAAGCCGAAGCCCGCGACGTTTAGGGCGAGCTACGATTCAAAACGCGTGCGCAGCATGCAGCAACTGATCGCCAACGTCGAAAGCCGGGCCGAGCAGGTGATCGACGCACGCGCCGCCGACCGCTTCGAGGGCCGCGCGCCCGAGCCGCGCGCGGGCATCCGCTCCGGCCACATCCCCGGCGCCCGCAACGTGCCCTATAATCAGCTGTTCGATGCCGCGACCGGCGAGATGAAGCCGCTCGACGATCTCCGCGCCGCCTTCGCGAGCGCCGGCGTCAAGCTCGATGCGCCGATCGTGACGAGCTGCGGTTCGGGCGTGTCCGCCGGCGTGTTGACGCTCGCACTCTATCGCCTCGGCATCACCGACACCGCGCTCTATGACGGCTCGTGGTCGGAATGGGGCCAGGCCGGCGGCCCGCCGGTCGCGACCGGGCCGGCGTAACCTTACTGGCGCGTGCGCGTGGCCGTTGTCGCCAGCATCTGCTGCTGGCCGAACGGATCATAGCTCTGCCGCAACTGCTGAGGCGGAGGACGCTGCACCATGCGGTGTCGCTTCTTCGCCTTCGCTTGGCGCTTGGCCGCTTTGCTGTCCGGGGCGCTGCTGTCCGCCTTCGCGTCTCCCTTGGCCTTCGCGGGCGCATCCTTCAAGGCCGGCGCCGCCGGATCGTTCAGCGCGGCCACCTTGGCCGGGGCAATGTCGGGCGCCGGGGAGGCGAGGGCCACACCGGGATCGGCCGGCGCCGGTTCGCTGGCGGTCACGGCAGGCGTGGCCTCGGTGATCGATGCCGTGGTGTCGGCCGGGGTGAGCGTGTCGGCAGGAGCCGGCGCGATGGCTTCCGTCGTGGCCTCGGCCTGCACCGGTTCGGCGGCGGGAGGCGCGGCCTCGGTGACCTGCGGCGGCACGTCGGGCTCGGTCGTCAGGGCGGCCACCTGTTCGGGCTCGTTCGTTGGCAAGCCGATGGTCGGCACCCGGTCGCGCAGCGATGGCGTGGGCTCGGCGGCCGCCTCAGGCTCGGCGCGGAGCGCCGCGAGCACCGGCTGGGCCTGCTCGGAAACCTGCGCAAACACCTTCTCCTGTGGGCCGTTCCGCCAGGAGGGGTTGCTGACATACTGCTCGTGGGTGGCCCGCAGCAGCGCGGCGGCACCTAGGCCGAACACCAGGATGGAGGTTGACAGCAGGATCGCGGCAAACAGGAAGCGAAAGCCGGGAAGCATCGGACGGGTTACGAATTTCCGCCCCGGCGGGTGGCGGCCGGGACCCAAGAGCCATCTGAACGCGGTGACGGTACTGATTGCCGTTCGCCACGCCGGGACAGAAGCTCAGAGCGGAGGCGAATCAGGCTGATTCGAACATATCGCAACGCCTCCGCGCCGTTCCCTTAAATTCGGGGCCGGAGACTCCGGCAATCTGCGGCCCGATGCGATTTCCGCCCCCTGATGCAACGAGGCAACTGTGTGTGCCTGCATCACAAATCGCTAACTCAGGCACAAATCAGCCTGTAATGTCTTGAATGTGCCGCTATCTTCGGTCATCTGGCCGTTAACGGTCCGGATGGGCTCGGGGACTATACAAGAGCGATGATGATCAAACATTTTCTGACGATATGCGCTGCCGCAACAGTCGCTGCGGCGGGAACCTCGCTCGCACAGGCTCAGAGCTATCCGGTCCAGCAGGCGCCGAGCTATGGCGCTCCGGCCGAATATCGCCCCGGCGACCGCACGCCGAATTTCGACTCGCTGGACGACGAAGACGACGCGATGCCGCAGGCGTCGCTGCCGCCGCCCGGTCCGGCCGACGATCCGCGTTACGGCCGCCCGGCTGGCCCTCCGCCGGTCTATTCCGCCGCCCCGCCGCAGGGGCCGGTGATGTCGCCCGATGATCCGCGCTATGGCCGTCCGGCTGGCGCTCCGCCGATCTATTCGGCGGCGCCGCCGCAGGGCCCCGTGATGTCGCCCGACGATCCCCGCTACGGCCGCCCCGCCGGCCCGCCCGCGGTGATCTATGCCGATCGTCCGGGTCAGGCACCCGGCAGGGACGGCCTGCGTCCGCCGGAGGCCGTTGGCGGCCCCGCCGCGACCGGAACGGTTCAGTCCGGCCAGCCGCCCGTGGGCAACGATGGCCGGCCGATGGCGATCGCTTCGCTGCCGCCCGAGGAGCAGCCCGACGCTGCTCCCGCGCAGTTGTCGCCGAACCTGCGCCGTCAGGAAGTCTCGCTGGCGACCAAGGAGCCGGCTGGAACGCTCATCGTCGATACCCCGAACACCTACCTCTATTACGTGCTCGGAGGCGGCCGTGCGATCCGCTACGGCGTCCGCGTCGGCCGCGATGGCTTCACCTGGACCGGCGTGCAGAAGATCACCCGCAAGGCCGAGTGGCCGGATTGGCATCCGCCGACCGAGATGATCGAGCGTCAGCCCTATCTTCCGCGCTTCATGGCCGGCGGCCCCGGCAATCCGCTCGGCGCACGAGCGATGTATCTCGGCTCGACCGTCTACCGCATCCACGGCACCAACCAGCCTTCGACCATCGGCAAGTTCGTGTCGTCGGGCTGCATCGGCATGCTGAACGAGGACGTCTCCGACCTGTTCGACCGCGTCAAGGTCGGCACCCGCGTGGTGGTGATGCCGGGTGGCCCGCCGCCGGGAACGGCGACCGCCTCCGCTGCGCCGACGTCGGGCGCTGCCGGTCCGGCTCCGATGGCTGCCCAGGCTGGCCCCGTCCCGGGCACCCAGCCGACCGTGGTGCCGCCGCTGCCCGCGCCGGTCACCGTGCGCTAAGCGCTTCGAAATAGCTCAAATCGCGAAGGGCGTGCCGTCGGCACGCCCTTTTCGTTTCAGGCCAGCTTGCGCGGCAGCTCGCGACCCCCGGTGAAGGCGTCGATCGCCTCGACCATCTGCCCGTAATGGATGCGCAAGCCGTCCTCGGTGGCGTAGCCGAGATGCGGCGTCAGCACGAGATTGTCGAGCTTGCGGAAGGGATGGTCGACCGGCAGCGGCTCGACCGAGAATACGTCGATGCCGGCGCCCGCGATCTTCCGCTGCTGCAAGGCCTCGAGCAGCGCCTGCTCGTCCACGATCGGACCGCGCGCGGTGTTGACGAGGAAGGCCGTCGGCTTCATCCGCGCGAGATCGGCAGCTCCGACCAGTCCGCGTGAGCGATCGCTCAGCACCACATGGATGGTGACGATATCGGCCTTGGCGAACAGCTCCTCCTTGGTGGCGTAGCCGACGCCGGCCGCCGCGCACTTCTCCGGCGTGAGGTTCGGGCTCCAGGCGATCACGTTCATGCCGAATGCTTTCGCGATGCTCGCCATCTTGCTGCCGAGCTTGCCGAGCCCGACGACGCCCAGCGTCAGTCCCTCGATCTCGACACCGGCAAAGGTCTGCCAGGGCTCGCCCGCATGCATGCGCGCATTCTCGCGGCCGATGCCGCGGGTCAGTTCGAGGATCAGGCCCATGGTCAGCGGCGCGGTCGGATCGCGGGAGTATTGCGTGCCGCCGATGGCAACGCCCTGCGCCTTCGCAGCCTCCATGTCGATCGAGGCGTTGCGCATGCCGGAGGTCAAAAGCAGCTTCAGCTTCGGCAGCGACGCGAACAGGCTCTTGGGGAACGCCGTGCGCTCGCGCATCGCGCAGATGATCTCGAAATCGGCCAGCGCGCTCGCCGCGGCCTGCTCCGAGGCAAAGGGATGGCTGAACACGGTGACGTCGACGCGGTCGGACAGTTTTTGCCAGTCGGCGACGTCGAGGGCGAGGTTGAAATAGTCGTCGAGAATTGCACAGCGCAGCCGCGTCATCAGCTTTCATCCATGGCGAGAGGTGATGGCGCCAGGCGGGGAGCGCCATCGTCGGAACCTGGCCATGGTTGCGCGCAATCACGCCTGCGCGCAAGCAGCTGACGTGTTCAAAAATCCGATAGGAGAGAAGGGCTCAGAGGTCGCGGGGCTTGAGGCGGAGCGGCGTATCCATGCCGTGCTTGGCGCGCCAGGCGGGGCCGGGCCCACGCATGTAATGCAGCTCGGGGCGGTAAGGGTTGAAAGCGGTGGCGAAGAAACGCTTCCAGAAGCCCTTGATCTCCGTGACGAGTCCGGAAGCGCTACCGGCTCGTGCCGGAACGGCCATGGAATTGGTCTCGATCAGAGCCATGATGCGGCCTCGCTGTTCTCCCCGCCGCTTCTGCCGCGGGTGGCGTCTTTTTCGGCGCCATGACGAGCTTTGGCCCACTTTATTAAAAAATGGTTTCAATTGTCCGGATCGGCGGCCGGATGGTGTCCATTCCGTATTGATCCGTGGTGAACGGAGGGAAAACATTGCCCTTTGGGGGCGGGATCGTTACATCGGCGGCAAGCAAATTTCCTCAAATCGAAGGTTTCACGGGACCGATGGCGCGCCAGTTCATCTATTTCATGCAGGGCCTGACCAAGAGCTACCCGACCCGGAAGGTGCTCGATAACATTCATCTGTCGTTCTACCCGGACGCCAAGATCGGTGTGCTCGGCGTCAACGGCTCGGGCAAGTCGACGCTGCTCAAGATCATGGCCGGCCTCGACAAGGAGTATAACGGCGAGGCCTGGGTCGCCCAGGGCGCCCGCGTCGGCTATCTCGAGCAGGAACCGCATCTCGATCCGGCGCTCTCCGCGCGCGAGAACGTCATGCTGGGTGTCGCCAAGCAGAAGGCCATCCTCGATCGCTACAACGAGCTGGCGATGAACTATTCGGAAGAAACCGCCGACGAGATGACCAAGCTGCAGGACGAGATCGAGGCCCAGGGCCTCTGGGATCTCGACAGCAAGGTCGACCAGGCGATGGACGCGCTGCGCTGTCCGCCCGACGATGCCGATGTGACGAAACTGTCGGGCGGTGAGCGCCGGCGCGTCGCGCTGTGCAAACTGCTGCTCGACCAGCCCGAATTGTTGCTGCTCGACGAACCGACCAACCATCTTGACGCCGAGTCCGTGTCTTGGCTGGAAGGCCATCTGCGCAACTATCCCGGCGCGATCCTGATCGTTACCCACGACCGCTACTTCCTCGACAACGTCACGAGCTGGATTCTCGAGCTCGACCGCGGCAAGGGAATTCCTTACGAGGGCAACTACTCGTCTTGGCTGGTGCAGAAGCAGAAGCGGCTCGAGCAGGAAGGCCGTGAGGACGCCGCGCATCAGAAGACGATCGCGCGCGAGCAGGAATGGGTCGCGTCCTCACCGAAGGCGCGTCAGGCCAAATCCAAGGCGCGCTACCAGCGCTACGAGGATCTGCTCAAGCAGGCGAGCGAGAAGCAGACCCAGACCGCGCAGATCATCATCCCCGTCGCCGAGCGGCTCGGCGCCAACGTCGTCGATTTCGAAACGCTCAGCAAAGGCTATGGCGATCGCCTGCTGATCGACGACCTTACCTTCAAGCTGCCGCCAGGCGGCATCGTCGGCGTGATCGGCGCCAACGGCGCCGGCAAGACCACGCTGTTCAAGATGATCACCAAGCAGGAAACGCCGGACAAGGGCACCATCACGGTCGGCGAGACCGTGCATCTCGGCTATGTCGACCAGTCGCGCGACGCGCTCGACGGCAACAAGAATGTGTGGGAGGAGATTTCCGGCGGCAACGAGCTGATCCTGCTCGGCAAGAAGGAAGTGAACTCGCGCGGCTATTGCTCGTCGTTCAACTTCAAGGGCGCCGACCAGCAGAAGAAGGTCGGTGCGCTCTCCGGCGGTGAGCGCAACCGCGTGCATCTCGCCAAGATGCTGAAGTCCGGCGCCAACGTCCTGCTGCTCGACGAACCGACCAACGATCTCGACGTCGACACGCTGCGCGCGCTCGAAGAGGCGCTGGAGGATTTTGCCGGCTGCGCCGTCATCATCAGCCATGACCGCTGGTTCCTCGATCGCATCGCGACCCACATCCTGGCCTTCGAAGGCGAGAGCCACGTCGAATGGTTCGAAGGCAACTTCCAGGACTACGAGAAGGACAAGATGCGCCGGCTCGGCCAGGACAGCATCATTCCGCATCGCGTGAAGTACAAGAAGCTGACGCGGTGATGAGGGCATGATGCGGCGGGCGCTCATAGCTGCGGTGATCACTATCATCTGCGGCCTGTCGCCCGCCCGCGCTGCCGACGCCGCCTTCACGCAGTTCATCGCCTCGCTCTGGCCGGAGGCGCAGGCCGCCGGCGTGTCGCGCGCGACATTCGATGAGCAGACGCGCGGGCTCGAGCCTGATTACAAGCTCCCCGACCTGATCCTGCCCGGACGGCCTGCCACCGGCGCACCGTCGCAGGCCGAGTTCGTGCAGGTGCCGGCCGACTACGTCAAGGAAGCCTCGATCGCGCGGCTTGCGGGCGAGGGGCAGCGGCTGCTGCAAAAATATCGTCCGGCGCTGAGCGAGATCGAGAAGAAATCCGGCGTGCCGGCCACCATCATGCTCGCGATCTGGGGCCGCGAGACCGATTACGGCCGCTACACGCTGCCTTACGATCTCGTGCGCGTGCTGGCGACGCAGGCCTATGTCGGGCGACGCAAGGACACCTATCGCAACGAGTTCATCCTCTCGCTGAAGATCCTCGGCGAGGGCGTGGTGACGCGCAAGGACATGCGCTCGTCCTGGGCAGGAGCCACCGGGCTCACGCAATTCCTGCCGTCCGAATATTACAAGCACGGTGTCGACTTCGAAGGCGACGGCCGCATCGACATCTGGCATTCGGTGCCGGATGCACTGGCCTCGGCCGCGCAACAGCTCGTCAACAAGGGCTGGCAGAGCGGCGTGCGTTGGGCTTACGAGGTGCAGGCGCCGGCCAAGGTCGATTGCACCAGCGGCGTGCCCGAGGTGACGAAACCGATCGGCCAGTGGCTGCGCGAAGGTTTTGTGCCGGTGCGTGGCGAGAAGCTGAGCGCTGCCGAGCAGGCGCAGCCGGCCTCGCTGCTGCAGCCGGAAGGCATTTACGGCCCGTCGTTCCTGACGACGAAGAACTACTTCGTCATCAAGGAGTACAATTTCTCCGACCTCTACGTGCTGTTCGTCGGCCATCTCGGCGACCGCATGACGAGCCCGCTGCCGTTCGCGACACAATGGGCGGCCTCCAAGCAGTTGCGCACCAAGGACGTCGAGACCATGCAGCGCGGGCTCACGCGCGTCGGGCTCTACAAGGACAAGATCGACGGCAAGGCCGGGATGCAGACGCGCGCGGCGCTCGGCGCCTACCAGAAGTCGGCAGGCATCAAGGTCGATTGCTGGCCGAGCGAAGAGGTGCTGCGCTCGATCCAGGCGGCGCGGTAACGGGCTCAACTCTTCACCAAAGAAAAAAGCCCGGCCGAGGTGCTCGGCCGGGCTTCGATCGCGGCGCGGATGCGCCATGCGATCGGATCCTGCGATCAGATCAGTAGCAAACGCGAACCGGGCGGACGACCCAGCCGTAACCGTCCCAATAGCGCTGGCGCTGCCAGTAGCAGGGCGCGGGCGGCGGGGGCTCGGCAATGTAGACCGGTCCGCCATAGGCGGGACGGCTCGACGCGATGGCGCCGCCGACGATGGCGCCACCGATCAGGCCGGCTGCGATGCCGGCGCCGACGCCGTCATGGGCCTTCGCGGACGGAGTGGCGGTCACCAGCGAACCGGCGATCGTCGCAACCGTGAGGGCGGCAACAAAAGTCTTCTTCATGCTCTTGGCTCTCCTGGGAGATGGACGTCCCTTGTTAGGAGCGCCCGGGTTTCAAAGGTTCACGCACACTCTGATGAAATCGACCGTGCAGCTAGGAAGCGCGCAATTGGTCAATCCACGGTAAACGCGCACGGAGCTGTGACGAGAAAAAGCGGTCTTTTTCAGGCCCGGAGATGAACGGCGCGTCCGTAGCGAACCTGTTCAGCGCGCCTCAGCCACAGACTCTGACGCGGCGGGTGCGCCAGGCGTAGCCATCCCAGAAGCGCTGCCTCTGCCAGACGCAGCCGTCGCCGTAATAGTCGTCGGCGACATAGCCGGGACCCGGCGCGTAGTAGCGCGGCGGGTAATAGCCGGGGCCATAGGAGTAGCCCGGACCGGGTCCGTAATAATACGGAGACGCCAGCGCGCCGCCGACAATGGCGCCACCGATGATCCCGGCGGCCACGCCGGCGGCGACACCACGCTGAGCGTGGGCCGGTGTCCCGGCCGCGAGGGCCAGGGTGGCGACGGCGGCGACCGTCAGTAAGAACTTCTTCATTGGCGTGACCTTTCGCACGAACAGGTGGGAACTCTTTGGGGGGTAAAGTTCCATACTTCGTTTGAATGATCAATGAACGGCACCTTTGTCGGGAGCGACCAATTCATGGATCGCAGGTCCGCGAGGGAGACGACGATGGGCAACGCGATGATGAATACTCTGATCGCTGCCGGGGTCATTTTCGCGATTGGCTATGGCTGGTTCACCCATCTCCAGAACCGTGGACGGCGCTCGCGCGCGGGGGCCGGCAGTGACGGAGGGAGTAACGGCGACGGCTATTCAGGGGCCAGCGACGGCTTCTCGCTGGGGAGTTGGTTTTCCAGCGACAGCTCCGGGAGCTCGAGCGACAGCTGTTCCAGCAGCGATAGCGGTAGCAGTGGCGGGGATTGCGGAGGTGGCGGCGATGGTGGTGGAGGCGGTGGCGGGGACTAGGTCCGCCAAGATCTTGATCCAGCACAATTACCTATTTTAGAGCCGTTCTAGGCTGTTTCCGGGCCAGTTTGGAATAGCTTCAAATACCGGTTTTTCCCTTTGCATCCGGACGGCCCCTTAAATATCGATGATGACGCATCACCGAAGGGCCTGCCGCTTCCATGATCGTTTGTTCCTGTAACGTGCTGAGCGATGACGACATCCGAGCCGCGGTCGCCGAGTCGGACGACGCCGTACGTCATGCCAAGCAGGTCTATGGATGCCTCGGCTGTAGCGCCGAATGCGGCCGTTGCGCCCGTACCATCAAGACCATCATCGACGAAACGCTTGGCCCCTGCGCCAAGTCCTGCTGCTCGGGCTGCCCGCACAGCCACACCGTGGCCGCCAATGACGAGACGGCCGAGCTCACCCGGTTCGCCCTCGCGGCCTGCTGAAAACTTCCGCAATTTCGACTGAGCTTTTCCCCGGCTGCGTCCCCGTGGCCGGTTGCTCTCGTCCTTAAACTGATTTAGAAGCGTTCTAAAGTCGGTTAGGGCCGATTTGGACGCAAGATTTGGAGTGCATCATGCAGGGCGACGCAAAAGTCATCGACTATCTCAACAAGGCGCTGCGCCACGAGCTGACTGCAATCAACCAATACTGGCTGCACTACCGCTTCCTCGACAATTGGGGCCTGCGGGACATGGCCAAGGTCTGGCGCAAGGAGTCCATCGAAGAGATGGAGCACGCCGACAAGCTCACCGAGCGGATCCTGTTCTTCGACGGCTTCCCGAACATGCAGGTGCTCGATCCCCTGCGCATCGGCCAGAACGTCAAGGAGATCATCGAGTGCGATCTCGCCGCCGAGATGAGCGCGCGGGCGCTCTACCAGGAGGCCGCCGGCTATTGCAACGGCGCCAAGGACTACGTCACCCGTGACCTGTTCGAGAAGCTGATGAGCGACGAGGAGCACCACATCGACTTCCTCGAAACCCAGCTCGACCTGATCGGCCGCATCGGCCTCGAACTGTACACGCAGAAGCACGTCGGCGGGCTCGAGGGCGAGGGGCACTAAGCTCCGGCGTTAGCCGCATACTCGGTGTCGTCCCCGCGAATGCGGGGACCCATAACCACAGGGAGTAATTGCGGCGCGAGCTGGTAACTCCGAGTCATCGTCAAACCACGGCCTGTGGTTATGGGTCCCGGATCGGCGCTGCGCTTGTCCGGGACGACACTGTGGTTGGTGCCAGAGCTACAGCTGCGTCTTGTAGCGCTCTTCCACGATCTCCTGGCTCTCCGGCTCCCCCAGGCCCGTCTGGTCGTGGATGACCTGGCCGATGCTGGGCATCACCGAGCGCTGCACCTTCTCCGGTGACCATAGCTTCGAGCGCATCAGCGCCTTGCCGCAGTGGAAATAGACTTCGCTGACCGCGACGTTCAAGACCGCGCGCGGCGGCTTGCCGAATTCCACCATCGATGCGAGCAGATCCGGATCGGCCGAGAGCGTGCCGCGTCCGCCGACGCGCAGCGTCTCGTCGATGCCGGGGACGAAGAACAGCAGATGCACGAAGCCCGAGCCTTCGACGACGTTGCGAAAACTGTCGATCCGGTTGTTGCCGGCACGGTCGGGCATCAGCACCTGGTTGGGGCCGGCGACATGGACGAAGCCAACCCCTCCGCCGCGCGGCGATGCATCGACGCTGCCGTCGACGCCTGACGTTGCAAGCACGCAGAACGGCGACATCTCGATGAATTTCTTCGCATGCGCATCGATCGCGGGACGCGCCTTTGCGACCACGCGTGGGCTCGGCTTGGCATAGATGGTGGCGAGGTCTTCGGCGCAAAGATCGGTCACGAAGGTCTCCCTGATTGAGGGCCACAAGATAGCATTCTCCGGCTCGATCGCTATCCCCGAAATAAGCAGGTGCGGCCCAGTGTAGCCACGGCATGACGCAGGTGGCGTAGACCAGAAATTTCGCTTATAACGGGTGTCGTACTTTGTTGCTTTTCAAGCGAGGAATTCGTCATGGCCCCAACGCAGGCAATGCGGGTGGCGGGCGATCGGCCACGCCGTCGCAAGCATGTCCCGGGACAATTGATCGTTCGGTTGAAGCCGGCCGCTGCCCGGCAGATCGCGGCAGCCTCGCTTCAGGCGACAACGTCACGCGCGCTGATGGCTGCAATGCCCGACGACGTCAGAGGTCCGATCGATTTCCTGCGCGACAATTTCGGGCTTCAGTCGATGAAGCCGCTGTTCGTGGTCGGCGACGATGAGGCACCCGCGCAGCCCCAGGCGATGGCTTTGGCCGCGGTTCACCGCTCGATAGCACGCTCCGCAACGGCGCCGCCGCGGGAGGCGCTGGCCGGATTTCAGATCGTGCAGTTGAAGGACGGGAAGGTCGATGCGGGCCTCCTGAAGCGCCTGCGTGCTTCCAGGGCGGTGGATCTGGTTGAGCCCGTTCCCAACCGGTGGCTCAGTGCCGCCGCCGATCCCATGAAGATCAGGCAGTGGGGGCTTCGCGCCATCAGATGGTTCGATCGACCGCGGCCAGGTGCGGGGCGGGTTCATGTCGCTGTGCTCGATAGCGGTGTCGACGCCGGACATCCCGATCTCGTGGACGCGATCGAGGAATATCGGCACGACGGCAACGGACCGCGTGATTTTCTCGGTCATGGCACCCATGTCAGCGGCACGATCGCGGCCGTGGTCAATAACTCGGTCGGTATCGCAGGCCTGGCCAATTGCCGGTTGCACTGCTGGAAGGTGTTCGACGATCCCAAGCGCGCAGGCGACGACGAGAATTTCAACTTCGATTTCTACAGCAAGGCGCTCGCGGCCGCGCTCGATTCCAACATCAAGGTCATCAACCTCAGCATTGGCGGCGAGGACCATTCAAAGACGGAAGCGACGGCCTTCGCCGAACTGATCGAAGCCGGCGTCGTCATCTCCACCGCGATGGGGAACGAGTTCGAGGACGGCAATCCGAAGGAATACCCGGCGGGCTACGTGGACACGATCGGAGTTGGCGCCGTCGACGAGTCCCATCGGCGCGCTTCGTTCTCCAATACGGGGAAGCACATCAAGCTGGTCGCGCCGGGCGTCAACATCCTGTCGACGGTGCCCCAGGTGAAGGCAAGCTTCGCCGACCATACAAGCTACGATTCCTGGCCCGGAACGTCGATGGCAAC
Source organism: Bradyrhizobium barranii subsp. apii (assembly GCF_011516635.5). Classification (GTDB taxonomy): domain Bacteria; phylum Pseudomonadota; class Alphaproteobacteria; order Rhizobiales; family Xanthobacteraceae; genus Bradyrhizobium; species Bradyrhizobium barranii. Next base: position 2,419,041 of record NZ_CP096255.1, read on the forward strand.
ACCGCATGTGACCGGTGCCGCTGCGCTCGTCTACATCAACAAGGCAAAATCCAGGGCGTCCGGACTTGCGGTCGCCAAGCGCCTGATCGCGACTGCGACCAAATTGCCGGCGATGCGAGGCAAGGATTTTACGCCGGAATACGGCGCCGGCCTGCTGGACGTTGCCGCTGCGCTCGGCCGCGCGAAAGCGGCAGGGAAATCGGGCAGGAAGACTGCCAAGAAGGCTGCAAAGGCGAAGCCGGCGAGAAAGGGACGAAAATAGATTCCGCGACCTTGATCGGGTGCCGCGAGCGGCTAGCTTTGCATCATGTCCGTGCAATTCAAATTCCACGACCATGTCGATCAGCGCCGGCGGCGCAAGATCATCAAGACGCTCGGCGATGCCGGCTATGCCGCCGAGAGCCTGTTTCCGGGACAGAAGCGGCAAAACCTGGCCGCGATCTTCACAGTCGCCGAGGCCGACGCCAAATCCGTTCGTGCCGCGCTCGACGATTTCGGCGATGACATCGAATATGTCGAGGCCTCGCCCAGGCGAGACCTCAAGGCCTGAGCGGCCTACACCGCATCGGCCGGCACGAAGCAACTGATGATGATCGCGCCGCGATGGTGGACGTACCACACAACGGCCTGGCCGACCGGATTGCCGCGATCGCGGATGATGGCGCGCTCGGGCACCTCCATCCACTGTCCCTCGATCGGTACCCAATAGGTGCCGCCCCGCACATCGTAGTCGGTGCGATGGCCGTCGGAGATGTCGCAGCAGGGCACGCCGTTCGGCGCGATCACGCTCTTGAACCAGGCGCGGATGTCGGGCGGCACATGGTCGTATTGGCCGTTGTCGAACGCGAACGCGGCGCTCGTCTGCGCCATCGTCGCGGCCAGCCAAACGCACAGCGCGAGCCTGTGCATGCGATCCTCCGTCGCGTTCGATTCGTATCGTTGATGCGATTAAGCCCGAGCTGTCAGCGCAATGCATGCTCAAATAATATGCGGCGCGAGAGGCGCCGCATATGATGCGTTGCGGTATGGGCGGCCAGCCAGACGCACAGTGCGAGCCTGCACGTACGGTCCTTCCTATCGCGTCTCAAGCGATGCAAGCAGCGACTTAGGCGCGACATTGCGCCATGCCATCTCGAGTGCGCTCCGCAACGTCACCCGATCGATCTTCGCCAGCTTCACATTCGTGCTGCCGCTCCTGCCCCAGGCGCCGGGGACCGGACGAAACATCTCCGGTTCCGCGTCGATGAGCACGGCCTGCTGGTCGGGAGTGAGCTTCACCATGCCCCATTTTTCATCGGGATAGCCCAGCGTCGCGAACACGCGCTTGCCGACACGAAAGTCGGCATGGCCGTGATGTGCGCCCTCGATGACGCCGGGAAGCGCCAGCGCAGCCTTGCGAAAGCGAGCATTCGACATGCGGTCTTGCCGCTCCGCTCACATCGTCCGCTGCGGCGCGGTTTGCAGCAATTGCCTGACCTGCTCGACGTAGAATTTCGCGTTGCCGGTGGTGCCGTGGCCGCGCGTCTCGGTGCTCGCGGGGATCAGATACAGCTTGCCGCTCTTGACCCGCTTCATCGCGGCGTCCGTGATGCCGGTCTCCGGCGGGTTGCGCTCGTCGTCGGCGGAGTTGATCAGCAGTAGGGTCGCCTCGATCTGCTCGAGCTTGTCACCGGCATTGTAGTCTTGCGAGGAGCCCCACTGGTAGAGGAAGTCGTTGGCATCCGCCGTGATCGGTGTCGCCAGCCGTTCGTCGACGATCTTGTCGGCCTTGGCCGCGGTCGGCGCCTGTTGCTGATAGGCGAGAGTGCCGCCGATGCTGGCGATGCCGTAGGCGGTGATGGCGTATTTCATCATGCGCGGCTGGCTGGTGTAGTTGCCGCCGTTGTAGTCGGGATCGTTGCTGATGGTGTCGAGCATGATCCGCCGCATCATCCAGTTGCGTGAGGCCATCTCGGTCGGCTGCGAGGCCATCGGCACCAGCGCGTCCATCTCCTGCGGATATTTCTCGCCCCACAGCCAGGTTTGCATGCCGCCCATCGAATTGCCGATCACGAGCCGCAGATGTTTGACGCCGAGGCCTTCCTTCACGAGGCGATGCTGCGCCTCGACCATGTCGTCGTAATTGTATTTCGGGAAGCTCGTCTTCATGCCGTCGAACGGTTTTGACGATTTGCCGTGGCCGATCGCGTCGGGGATGATGATGTAATATTTGGACGCATCGAGCGGCTGTCCCGCACCGAACAGCTCGCCGGCGAAGGCGGGCGACAGCATGCTCGCGCCCGAGCCGCCGGTGCCGTGCAGCACCAGCACGGGCTGGCCAGAGGGCTCGCCGACAGTGGTGTAGTGCAGCTTCAATTCCGGCATGGTCTCGCCGGTGTGCAACTTGAAGTCCTTGGCGATCCAGTCGCCCTGCTTCGGCGCTGGATAATCGGCGGCCATAACCGGCGTTGCGATGGACAGCAGGATGGCCGCTAGCGCCGCGCAAGACGTTTTCATGTTTCTCTCCCCATGCGGCTCATGGTCGGCCGCGTTGGACGCGATCTTATCAGCTGGTCACGGAGGATCGAGACCGGACCCATCATCGCCCCCCGAAAAACATTCCCCGATGGTGCGGCGCGCAAGGGGAATAATTGCGGATCAGATATGGCTGGTCCTGCCTATGACACGGCTGCGCCCGGGATGTAGGATTTCGGCCTCGCCGATCGTCCTCAGGGGAACACCGCTACGGGAGAGCCTGCATGTGCCGCAACATCAAGACGCTGTTCAACTTCGAGCCGCCCGCGACGGAGGACGAGATCCACGCCAGCGCGCTCCAGTTTGTGCGCAAGCTTTCCGGTTTCAACAAGCCGTCGCAGGCCAATGAAGAGGCGTTCGAGCTTGCGGTCGCGGAAGTGTCGGCGGCTGCGCGAAAGCTCCTGACTTCGCTGCACACCCATGCGCCGGCGCGGGACCGTGAGATCGAGGCGGAGAAGGCCAAGGAGCGTTCGCGGCTGCGGTTCGGTTAGGCGGTCTCTGCGTCCATTCCGTGATCTGGCTCACGGTGAGAGCGGCCTCAAATTGCGATGACGTCCGCCGGGGTTTTGACAGCCCGGAGCACGACCATGAGCCGCCCCCTTATTCCTCTCAGAGCAGGTGCCGTCACCTTCACCGTGCTGTGGACCGCATGGATGATGTGGTGGAGCGGCTCCTACAGCAGCGTCAACCTTGTCATCCTGACGCTGCTCGGCACGCTGGTCGGCTATCTCTGGTACCGCGCCATGCGCTGGCAGTTCGAGCGCATGGGCATGCTGCCGCGCAAGGATGAGTCCTCCGGGGCGTCGAAGCAACTTCCGCCCGGCTAGTCCTTGTGGCCGTGCTTCTTCTTTCTCTTCTTCTTCCGGTGATCGTCGCCTTCGCCGTCGTCGGCCTCGTCATCGACGATCGCCTCTTCAACCTCGTGCACGGCGGCTTCCAGCGCCTCGCGCTCGGCGGCTTCACGCTCGCGCTGGCGGCGGCGCTCGTCCCAGGCGTCGAAGAGTTGATCGAGCCACGGCAGCACCTGCTCGATCGACGGCAGCTGGCCGGGCGGTCCGGGCTCGCCGCGTGGGCCTTGCGGCCCCGCCGGCCCCTGCGGTCCGGCCGCGCCCCGAGCACCGGATTCGCCGGGCTTGCCCGGCAGGCCGGCCTTGCCCTGCGCTCCGGCCTTGCCGGCCGCCCCAGGCTTGCCTTGCGGTCCCGGCTTGCCACGCTGGCCGTCCGGCCCTCGCTTCCCCGGATGACCCTGCGGCCCCTGCCGTCCCTGATCGTCTGCCACGCCACTACTCCCTCTAAGGAAGCAAGCTACTTAGCGGCGTTTGACGACAGCAGCAATTCCGCCCGCGCATCGCGACGGGCTTGATCAACATCAATCGACAGCAGGAGACACCGTGTCATTGGATAGCGTGGAGCCACAACCTTGCGAGGAGCGACCCATGCGTGCAGCGTGGAAACTATTCTGCATTTCGGTAGTCATCCTTGCGGCGGCGCTCGGCCTCGCTCATCTGCTGGTGCCCGATATCGTGCCGGTCGCGTTCGCCGAGGAGCCGCAGGCGGCATGGGCGGTCTTGACCGCCTTCATGCTCCGCGCCATCGAGATGATCGCGGCCGCGGTCGCGACCATCTCGCTTGCGGTTCTTGCCGGCGGAACGATCCAACTTGCGTGGTCGCGTGCTAGTCGTGATACGCGGGGACGTCGATGCCGGACGCTGCATAGATCCTGATCTTGTTGCGCAACGTGCGCACCGACAGGCCGAGCACGCGCGATGCGCGCGTGCGGTTGCCGTCGCAGCGTGCGAGCGTCTGGAGCACGAGCTCGCGCTCGACCTCGTCGACGGTCGCACCGATCAACAGCGGAACGATTTGGTTAGGGGCAAGAAATTGCGCGCCCGGATCGGACGCAGCGACATGAACAGTGGTCATCAACACACCTCCCGATCAACGCCCGCTTCCATCTTTGGAAGCGATCGAGAACCAACGGCCCCCTAGCCGTAGATCTACGGTGGGCGGGTTTGGTTAATCAAAGGTTAATCGCGGACGATCGCACCAATTGACCTTGGGATTGCCGCGAAGGTGCCGCGATTGGCACGGGATGCATAGCGATGCGGGCCGATTTTGCGCGCCCGCTCACACCGTCCGGTACCCGCCGTCCACCATCACGATCGTCCCCGTGACATAGGCCGACAGATCCGACGCCAGGAAGATCGCGGGGCCCACGATGTCCTCGGGCTTGCCGGTGCGCGCCAGCGGGGTGTGATCGACGAAGGCCTGCACCAGCGCCGGATTGGTCGCGCGCACGTTGGCGTTGATGTTGGTCTCGATGAAGCCCGGCCCGATCGCGTTGACGCGCACGCCTTCCTTGCCGAGCTCGACGGCGAGCGCCCTGGTGAAGCCGAGCACGCCGTGCTTCGAGGTCGTATACGCCGCCGAGCTCGGCGTGCGCAGATGCACGAAGGACTGGATCGAGCCGATGTTGACGATGCGGCCCCTGGCGGCCCGCAGCGGCGCGAGGAACGCCTGCGTCACGTTGAAGACGCCGTTGAGGTTGAGCGAGATGATGTCGTTCCAGTCCTTCGCCACCGTCTCCGTGTCCGCGGTGAAGGCGTTGCGGCGGGTGATGCCGGCATTGTTGACGAGGATCGAGACCTGCCCGACCTTGTCGGCGACCTGCCTGGCGAGCGCAAAGCAGTCGTCACGCTTGGTGACATCGAGCGCAAAGCTCTCGGCCTTGCCGCCGGCCTTGCGGATCTCCTGCGCGGCCTCCGCGACCGTGTCGGCGTTGACGTCGAGCAGCACCACTTGCGCGCCCTCGCGGGCGTAGCCGGCCGCGATCGCCCGGCCGATGCCGGATCCGGCGCCCGTGACGACGGCGATGTGGTTTGCGAGCAATGCCATGACAATTTCCTCCCGGATTCATTTCGAAGTTTCATGAAAGGCTAACTCGAAATTAAGGGGTCGGAAACGGCCGCCTTGGCATACTGATCTTCATTGCTAAACGTTGCGCGCATGATGGGACGGCTTGAATCCTGGAAACTCGCTCTCGAACGCCTGCGGTCGGCGCAGCCGGCCGACTGGCCCGAGGCGGGCCGGCTCGTAGCCGAGATCGTGCGCATGAGCACGGATGCCACGCTGCGCCAGGCGGCCGAGCAGGCGCTTCCGGTGCTGCGCCAGGCCGCGGACAATGACGATCACAGCATCACGCTGGCGGCCCAGCGCCGCGTCGGCGTGATCCTCGAGGTCGTCCATGATCTCACCGCGCCACGCTTCGGCCGCCGCAACGCCATGCCGAAGAAGCTCTCCAGCGAGGATCGTGCCCGCAGGATGCTCGGCCTGCCGCTCGCCGTGCAGCTCACCTGCGACGACATCAACCAGGCCTATCGCCGCGCCGCCAAGGGCAAGCATCCCGACCAAGGCGGCAGCGCGCAAGCCTTCATCGACCTCGCCGCCGCGCGCGACATCCTCATCCATCCCGGCGCGCACAAGGACGCGTGAGAGCGCGCTGTCGCTGCACCTCGCCGGTCCGCTCTGTGCAGGCCATAAAAAGAGCGGGCAAGAACGCGTCGCGCCCTTGCCCGCTCGTCGTCCGCCGATCGAAATTTTACCAGGTGCAGTGACCGCTCTTCAACGCGTGATCCTTCAGCACGAGTGCGTCGACGAAGGTCGGCACGGTCGTGCTGACGCGGGCGTAGTCAGAGGGCCACGGCGCGGTCGGGATGCTCTCGTCCCAGATCTGGCAGAAGCCGGTGTCCTGCCCGCGGATCAGGTGATAGCTGGCTTCGGCAGGGCTCGCGGCGACGAAGGCAGTGACGGCAAAACCCGCAGCAGCGCACAGCACGGAAATACGACGCATGATCAGCTCCTCAAATGAAAGATGTGATGCACCTCCCGACAATGATGGGGAGGCATGGTGTGGGGCGCTTTTGGGGATGCGCCCCGGACAAGTTGTGAGTAGCTCCGCCGGCTGATCAGGTTCAAAGCGTGCGCGCTTGAAATGCGCCATTTGAGCCGGAAAAAGCCTGCGCGCGCCTGCAAAGGAAAAGGGCGGGTCGCTCGCGCGGCCCGCCCTCAAAATCAAATTCGTCGCGTGACGCTCAGAGCGTGCAGCGGCGCTCCGAGCGCAGCTTGATCTGGAGATCCGAAGCCGCGGTGAAGGTCGGGACCGGCTTGCTGACGACCTTGTAGGTCGACGCGCCCCACTGGAACGGCTTGTACTTCAGGTCCTCGTTCCAGACCTGGCAGATGCCGGTGTTGTCCCAGCGGATCACGTAATAGCCGGCTGCTGCCGACGCCGGCACGGCAAACACGGAAGAGGCGATGCCGGCAACGGCACAGAGGGCGAGAACGCGACGCATGAAAAAATTCTCCTTGTGGGGAAGTGTGACCCGAAAATTCGTGCGGTAAAAGCAGGTCCTTGGCAAGCCGAGGGGCGGCCGTTTCACGGATATGTCAGGGGGAGCCGTGCACTTGGTTCGGCCGAGTGCCCGGCAAGACACATACGCCAAGACACATGCGCCAAGACACATGCGCTAAGCGTGGCTCACTTCGCCAGCGATGCAATTGCCTCGATCTCGATCAGCATTTTCGGGTCGGGCAGGGCCTGCACCACGCAGGTGGTGCGCGCCGGGTAGGGCGGCGGGCCGAACGCGCCGGCATAGAGTGCGTTCATCGTGGCGACGTCGGAGGCGCGCGTGAGCAGCACGTTGACCTTGACGAGATCGCGGACCGTCGCGCCGGCTTCGTCCAGCACGCGCTTGATGTTGACGGCGACGTTGGCGAACTGCGCCTCGAAACCGTCCGGCAGCGCGCCATTGCCGTCGAAGCCGGGAATGCCGGAGACGAACAGGAGATCGCCGACACGCGTGGCAAAGGACAGCGGCGGCGCCTTGACGTGCGGTGGGGGTGCGAAATGCTGAATCGACATGGGATCACCTCGGATGGAACGGTCGCGTCGCCCGCACGAGCGTAGCGACATGCGGGGGAGTTGCAATCGGCATTGGGGAAGGCGGGCAAAACAAAAAACGCGAAAACAACCCCATGCACAGTAGAAATCGTGAGTGTTTCAAATTCGGTATAGCCGAACAATTCACTTGCTCCGTCGGGCAAAACAGGGGCAGGATGGCATCATGACGGTGGTGCTGGTTTGCGCGGACTGTTCCTTCGCCTCGTCCCGCTTGCGGGGAGAGGCCGACGCGCTCGGCAGCGCACTTGCGCGCCTGAGCGCGGCGGGTGAGGGGGACTCTCCGCGAGTCCAACTCCTACCGCTTATGCCGAAGTAGCCCCTCACCCCAACCCTCTCCCCGTAAGGACGGGGCGAGGGAGCGCACCGCGCAGGCCTCACGCTCCATCATGTTGCCGCCGCGATCCATCGGATACATTCGCTGCGTCTGATTCGATCCTCCCTTGAAAAATAGCCCCCGGAGACGCCCCATGAAGCTCGCTACCACCTTCCGCGCCGCGCTGGTCGCCATTGCCGCTCTGGCCGGCCTTTCGACCTCGGCGCTGGCCGACGGCGGCACCGTGGTGCTAACGATCTACAAGGCGGGCTGGATCATCGGCGGTTCGGGCGGCTCGGGCGTGCTGAACTTCCGCGGCCGCTCCTATTCGCTCTCGACCGGCGGGCTCGACTACGGCCTCGTGTTCGGCGGCTCCAAGACCGTGCTGCGTGGCCGCGTCTCCAACATCAACCGCCCCTCCGACGTCGCCGGCGTCTATGGCGCGGCCGGTGCAGGCCTCGCCGTCGGCCGCGGCGCCCGCGCCATCGTGCTGACCAACCAGAAGGGCGCGGTGCTTGAGCTGTCGGGCTACCAGACCGGCCTGATGGCGAACGCGGATCTGAGCGGGCTCGCGATCACGATGCGGTAGGGCGCGGAGTGTAGGCGTAGGGTGGGCAAAGCGAAGCGTGCCCACCATTCGTGCCGCAAATGCGGATGCATGGTGGGCACGGCGCGCAATGAGCGCGCCTTTGCCCACCCTACGAACTAACCCACCCTACGAATTACGCCCGCTCACCGCTGCATGAATCCGCTCGCAATGCGCGACGAGATTGGCATGCGCATCGACAAAAGCCTTCAGCGGCGTCGGGATCGGAAAATAATAGATGTTGGCGATGAAGCCGTAGATGCCGGCATCACAGCTGGTCGGCACGGCGCCGTGGACGAAGCCCACGGCGGGAACGATCTCCGCCAGCACTTCCAGATCGGCCAGGCCCCGCGCGTAAGCCTGCTCGGGCGTGTAGCGGCCGATGCCCTGGAAATAATAGCGCTGCGAATTATACGCCTTCGCCTTTTCCAGTCCCTCGGCATCGAGTTGCGGATGCTGCGCGATGAAGGCGTCGCGGAACGCCGGATAGTAGCGATCGTCCTTCCAGCGCGAATACGACATCACCCAGTAGAGATCGTCCAGCATGCGGGTGACGAGATGGTTGGTCCGCCGTGCGTCCTGCGACAGCGCGGCATCGATGGTCAGGCGATATTTGGCGATCGCATGCGCAATGATGGTCTCGCTGTCGCCGATGGTCTCGCCGTCGTCGACGACGTAAGGCAGCTGCCCGCGCGGTGCGGCAGAGGCATCGAAGACGTGTTCGTGCACGAACGGCACGCCTGCGAGCTTCAGGAACGCGTAGACCTTGAGGCCGTAGCCGTTGTTGTCGGCGACTCCGAACAGTTCCGGGTAGGAATAGAGGGTCAGCATGGTTGCTCCCTTCAGCGCGATGGCACCTTGGCGTGTTGCTCCGTCGTGGCCGCTTGCGCGGCCTTGCTGGCGCGGATCATCAGGAACGCGCCGGAAGAGCCAGGCAGCCGCCAGCGCCCGTCGATTTCGGTCGCCTCGGCGTTCACCGTGCCTTCGTAATGGACCGTGTCGTATCCGTGGCCGGGCGGCTCGTAGTGTTTGACGAACGAGACCGCGTTGCCGGAGCGCTGACCCGCGATCGAGGCGTTGTGGGTGCGGAGCGGGCATCGCGGGTTCGAGCAGGGCTCGGTCACGCTTCCGCTGAGCGCGCCGCCGGTTTCGACCAGAGTTGCGGTGAAGGTGACCATTCCGGTGCCCGGTTGAATGTAGCTGCCATCCCAGACGCCGGAGAGATCGTTGCTCATGCGGTGCCTTCCTGGGATGATGCGGGCCGGTTGATATCAGGCTCTTCCATCTCAAGTCGTATCGCCGGAGCGACGGGCTGGCAACAGTCCTTGCGCATTGTGCGCAGCGTCATTCGATCGGAGGACGCCCGGCGTCGCCCGTTCGACGTATGGGATCGGAAATGTACCGGCTTCAGTGAGAGGCGCGGGCTCTATTTGCCGGTCGATGCGGCGGTGAACACCGCCAGTTGCGCATCGAACGCCCGCCGGAATGCAGGCCGCGCCTCGCCGCGGGCGACATAGGCCGAGAGGTCGGGATATTCCTCCAGCAGGCGAGATGCATTCAACCGGCGCAGCACCGTCACCATCATGAGATCGCCGGCGCTGAACGCGCCGTCGAGCCACTCGGCCTCGCCGAGGCGACGCGACAATTCGCCGAGCCTGATACGGACGCGATCCTTCAGGACACGCAGCCGCTCCTCGTACCAGCTCTTGTCGCGCTCAAACAGCATCGCCATCCCGAACTCGACGATCGGCGGCTCCAGCGTGTTGAGCGCGGCAAATATCCATGCGATCGCGCGGCTCCTCGCATTCGCATCCTTTGGCAACAATCCATCGTGGCGCTCGGCGATATGCAGCACGATCGCGCCCGACTCGAACAAAGCGAGATCGCCGTCCTCATAGGTCGGAATCTGCCCGAACGGATGCAGCGCAAGATGGGCGGGGTCCTTCATCGCCGCGAACGACACCAGGCGGACGTCGCAGGGCAGGCCCACTTCCTCCAGCGCCCAGCGAACCCGCGTATCGCGCGCCTGTCCCTTGCCGCGGTCGGGCGAGTTTTCGAAGGCTGTGATGGTGGGCATCTGGCGGCTCCGGGGTGATCGGCGTTGCATTCAAAGGACGAATGGCCGGCTCGGGTTCCGACAGGGGGCGCCGTAAAAAGTCCTGCGCCCGTGTCGGAACTCCGTTCCGCCGCTCGTCCTTGGAGCGATGGTCGCGCGTCCGGTCCAAGACGAAAGGATACAACTTCATGACGTCAATCACGCCGTTCCTCTGGTTCGCCAACAACGTCCCGGAAGCCGTCGCCTTCTACAACGAGGTGTTCCCCAACGCAAAAGTCGAGACCGTCAGCGACTCCATGGCGGTGTTCGAACTCGAAGGCCAGCGCTTCCACGCGCTCAACGGCGGGCCGCAATACCGCTTCACCGAAGCGGTCTCGTTCTTCATCAGCGTGGAGACGCAAGCCGAGGTCGACTACTTCTGGAGCCGCCTCACCGCCGACGGCGGCGAGGAATCCCGCTGCGGCTGGCTCAAGGACAAATTTGGACTGTCCTGGCAGGTGATCCCGTCCGCGCTCGGCCGCTACCTCGGCGATTCCGACCGCACCAGAGCGAACCGTGTCATGCAGGCGATGATGGAGATGCGGAAGATCGTCATCGCGGACCTCGATAGGGCGTATGCGGGGTGAGGGGCTGACGGTGTCGTAGGGTGGGCAAAGGCGTGCTCTTCGCGCGCCGTGCCCACCGTTCGTCCGGATTTGTGGAGAGATGGTGGGCATGGCGCAAGAGCGCCTTTGCCCACCCTACGAGGCCAGTGATCCGCATCGCCAAATCGCCTTGTATCGCTATACTGCCGACCATCAGCAGGATGGTGACCCCATGGGAAACGAATTGGAAGGCAAGGTTGCTGCCGTGACCGGGGCCGCGTCGGGCATCGGGTTGGCGAGTGCGGAGGCAATGCTGGCCGCGGGCGCGCGCGTGGTGATGGTCGACCGCGACGAGGCCGCGCTGAAGGCGCTCGGCAACAAGCATGGCGACGCCGTGATCCCGCTGGTCGTGGACCTCCTGGATCCCAGGGACTGCGCATCGTTGCTGCCGCGCGTCCTGGAGCAGGCAGGCCAGCTCGACATCCTGCATGCGAATGCCGGCACCTATGTCGGTGGCGATCTGGTCGATGCCGACAATATGGCCATCGACCGGATGCTGAACCTGAATGTCAACGTCGTGATGAAGAACGTGCACGACGTGCTGCCGCACATGATCGCGCGCCGGAGCGGCGACATCATCGTCACGAGTTCGCTGGCGGCGCATTTTCCGACGCCCTGGGAGCCGGTCTATGCGTCGTCCAAATGGGCGATCAACTGCTTCGTCCAGACGGTGCGGCGCCAGGTCTTCAAGCACGGCATTCGCGTCGGCTCGATCTCGCCAGGCCCGGTCGTCAGCGCACTGCTCGCGGACTGGCCGCCCGAGAAGCTGAAGGAAGCCAGGGAAACGCGCAGCCTGCTGGAGGCCAGTGACGTGGCTGAGGTCGTGATGTTCATGCTGACGCGGCCGCGCGGCATGACCATTCGCGACGTGGTCATGCTGCCGACCAATTTCGATCTTTAGGGCGCATGCTCTCGTCGTGCCGTAGGGTGGGTTAGCGCAACCACTCCTGTCTCCGCGGGGACAGACCTCGGTGGATTACGCTGCGCTAATCCACCCTACGATCTGATCCACGCCGCGAGTTCTCGCCACGGCTCCAGCGTCCAATGCCCGGACGCGGCGCCGGACGGCGAGGGAAGCACGAACATGTCGGGAAGCTTCTCGTCGCGTTGCTGCCGCCCCAGCGCAATCCGGCTCGACGGCCTGCCGTAAAACAAGCTCGCGGCCTTCTTGCTCGTGAACGCAATCGTCCGCGGCCGATATTTTTCGATCTTGGCCCTGAACCCCGGCACGTCGATCGTCTCCGCCGCGATCTGGTGATCCATCCCCGCGGCCGACTTGGAGAGATCGGTGAAGCCGATCCCGAGTTCGATCAGCGTCGCGAATTCGCTCGGCTGATAGCGCCGCGGCGTGATGCCGGCCTCGTGAAGCGCGCGCCAGAAGCGGTTGCCGGGATGGGCGTAGTAGTGTCCGACCGCGGCCGAGTGCGTGCTGGCGGCCGTGCCGACGAAGACGAGGCGGAGGTTGGGGCGGAGCTGGTCGGGGAGGCGGTGGGGTGAAGAGGTGAGCAAATGCTATCGCAATCCGTGGTTTTCTTGATGACCGCGGCAGACATCAGCGGAATAATCCTGCGCCAATTTGACGATGTATCTCTGGAATACCTTCGAGTTCCAGTTCACCTTGACGCTATAGAAATGCTCAAAGCGTTGTTCTGCTCTTATCGTGGCAACGCCTCTAACGCCGTCAATGGCTCCAGGATCAAAGCCGGCTGCCTTCAAGCACAGCTGGCGAGACTTCCACACCTCTTTAATTCGAGTTGGTGTCGACTGCTGGCTCAAGCCCAGATCATTCGTGGCCTCACTGATTAGGCTTTCAGGATCTCCTGGAATGCTGCCATCAACCGTACAGACGTAATGCACGGGTGGAGGCGGTGGTAGTTCAGCGTGGTGTGGGACATGACCAAACGCTGTTGAGACCAACAGATGAGCAACTACCGCTATGAAGAGATCCCTGCTGAAATGTTTAGCGCTCTCAATTGTTATCGACGCCCGAAACTTTGAAAAATAGGACCCGGTGACGGCTTGGTCCAGATTCTCGATACTGAATTTAATCTTTCCGCCGAGAAACGGAATGGCTAGAAAGTCGTCGCCAAAACTTATCCCGACTTCGCTAAAATAGCTGTCCTGCTTCGACTAGAGGTCGTCTAGCGAACCGTCGTCCTGGGAAATTACATAAGGATAGATCGGTCCGGTTTCTGACGTTGCAGGTCGAACCAACGTTGGAATATCAAATAGAGCTAGCGCGCGAGCGGTTTGGTCCACCAATCGCTGGCGGAGAAAAAACCTCGCCATCCTATCGTATTGGTCGGTGGTCTTCAGGTCGAGTTGTGGCCCATCGAGTAATGAAACACTGAGCAAAATACTTTTCATCATTCCAACACTCCAACTACAGCTCTACAGAGCTTTGTTTTGCACCTGGAATAACGCGGCCTCAAACGTCTAGTGCTCTTCGGGGAGAATGGTCCTCGAAAATTACTGAGTTGCTGATGGATATCTTATCTACCAAGGGTAGGTTGGTCAAAAACCAAAAAGCAAAAAAGCCGGGCAGTCGCCCGGCTTTTCACCCTCATTAGGTATTCAAGATAACCTTGGAGGCATCCCGAGGTCTCTCACAGCACCCGGTTACTCTCCTTCACCTTCTCCGCATCCAGATAAACGCTTGAGCCCATTTCCTTGAACTTCGCGCTCATCTTCGCCATGCCGTCCTCGGCCGTGCCGCTCAGCGACATACCCACGCTGTTCGGATCATTCAGCGTCGCCGCATAATCCCGCACGTCCTGCGTGATCTTCATCGAGCAGAACTTTGGCCCGCACATCGAGCAGAAATGCGCGACCTTGTGGGCTTCCTTCGGCAGGGTTTCGTCGTGGAAGTTCTTGGCCGTATCAGGGTCGAGGCCGAGGTTGAACTGGTCGCTCCAGCGGAAGTCGAAACGGGCGCGGGAGAGTGCGTCGTCGCGGAGCTGGGCGGCCGGGTGGCCCTTGGCGAGGTCGGAGGCGTGGGCGGCGATCTTGTAGGTGATGACGCCCACCTTGACGTCGTTACGGTCAGGGAGGCCGAGATGCTCCTTCGGCGTGACGTAGCAGAGCATGGCGCAGCCGAACCAGCCGATCATGGCCGCACCGATGCCCGAGGTGATGTGGTCATAGCCCGGTGCGATATCGGTGGTCAGCGGTCCGAGGGTGTAGAACGGGGCTTCGCCGCACTCCTTGAGCTGCTTGTCCATGTTGATCTTGATCTTGTGCATCGGCACGTGGCCGGGGCCTTCGATCATAACCTGGCAGCCCTTGTCCCACGCGATCTTGGTGAGCTCGCCGAGCGTCTTGAGTTCGGCGAACTGCGCGCGGTCGTTGGCGTCGGCGATCGAGCCAGGACGGAGGCCGTCGCCGAGCGAGAACGAGACGTCATACTTGCGCATGAGGTCGCAGATCTCGTCGAAATGGGTGTAGAGAAAACTCTCCTTGTGATGCGCCAGGCACCACTTCGCCATGATCGAGCCGCCGCGCGAGACGATGCCGGTGACGCGGTTGGCGGTAAGGTGGATGTAGGACAGGCGCACGCCGGCGTGGATGGTGAAGTAGTCGACGCCCTGCTCGCACTGCTCGATCAGCGTGTCCTTGTAGAGCTCCCAGGTCAGTTTGACCGGATCGCCTTCGCACTTCTCCAGCGCCTGGTAGATCGGCACGGTGCCGATCGGGATCGGCGCATTGCGCAGAATCCATTCACGAGTGGTGTGGATGTTGCGGCCGGTGGAGAGGTCCATCACGGTGTCGGCGCCCCAGCGGATCGCCCACACCATCTTGTCGACTTCCTCCTCGACCGACGAGGTCACCGCCGAGTTGCCGATATTGGCGTTGATCTTGGTCAGGAAGTTGCGGCCGATGATCATCGGCTCGAGTTCGGCATGGTTGATGTTGCAGGGGATGATGGCGCGGCCGCGCGCGATCTCGGAGCGGACGAATTCCGGGGTGATGAACGCAGGGACTTCGGCGCCGAAGCTCTCGCCGTCGGCGAGCGCGGCTTCCGCGCGATCGAGCTGCTTTTTGCGGCCGAGATTTTCGCGCTCAGCGACGTAGATCATCTCCTTCGTGATGATGCCGGCGCGGGCGAATTCGAGCTGGGTGATCTTGTGGCCGTCGAGGCCGCGTAGCGGCTTGTGGTGCGCGGTGAAGGCCTTTGCGGCATGCGAGGCGCCGACGTTGCCATTGTCCTCCGGCTTGATATCGCGGCCCTGATACTCCTCGACGCCGCCGCGTTCCCTGACCCAGGCAAGGCGGTTGCGGGCGAGACCGGCGTTGACGTCGATCGTCACGGACGGGTCGGTGTAGGGCCCCGAAGTGTCGTAGACCGGCAGGTTCGGCTCGCCGGCGCCTTCGGAGAGGATGATCTCGCGCAACGGCACGCGCATGTCGGGCGCAGCGTCCGGAGACGCGAAGATTTTTCGTGACGAGGGCAGCGGGCCGGTGGTGACGGCGGGAACGGTCTTTTCGGGGTTGGAGCGGATGTTCATGGGATCCTCCGGTTAATTCGCGTGTGTCGCTGTGCGAGAGACAATTACCGCCGTCATCCCCGCGAAAGCGGGGATCCAGTACTCCGAGGCGATGCGGCTAGAGCCGAGAGGCTGCGGCGTACTGGATCGCCCGGTCAAGCCGGGCGATGACAGTGGAGTGCGTTGAGGGAGCGGGGCGTGCATCACGCGGCCTCCTTGGATTGGCCGAGCCACTGCCGCACCCGCGCATCCGGGTCGGCATTTTGCGTGACGTCGCTGACGACGGCGATGGAATCGGCGCCGGCGGCAAAGATCTCCGCGGCGTGCTCGAACTTGATGCCGCCGATCGCGACCAGCGGGATGGTGCCGATCCGCTTCTTCCATTCCGTGATCTTCGGAATGCCCTGCGGTTCGAAGCGCATCGATTTGAGCGTGGTGAAGAAGATCGGACCCAGCGCGACGTAGTCGGGTTCTGCGGCGAGCGCGGTCTCTAGCTCCGCATCGTCATGGGTGGAGACGCCGAGCGACAGGCCGGCCTCGCGGATGGCCTTGAGGTCCGCGTCCGCCAGGTCTTCCTGGCCGAGATGCAGATATTTTGCGCCGGCGACGACGGCCGCGCGCCAATAGTCGTTCACGACCAGCTTGGCCTGCGTGTCCTTCGTGATCGCCAGCGCATCGGTGACGATCTGGAGCGCGTCGGCGTCGTTGAGGTCTTTCGCGCGCAGCTGGATGGTGCCGACGCCGAGCTTGGTCAGGCGTTCGACCCATTTGAGGCTGTCGACGACGGGATAGAAGCGATCAGGATACGGCATGCCAGAATGGTGTCCCAACGACAGGGGTGGAGGGGGAGGCGAAGTCGCGGGCGTTCATCAGCCCGGCTTCGTAGGCGGTGCGGCCGGCATCACAGCCGAGACGGAAGGCATTGGCCATCGCGACGGGATCGGCGGCTTTTGCGATGGCCGTGTTGAGCAGCACGGCGTCGTAGCCGAGCTCGAGCGCCTCGGCCGCATGCGACGGCGCGCCGATGCCGGCATCGACCACCAGCGTGATGTCAGGCAGCCGCTCGCGCAGCAGTTTCAGCGCGTCGCGGTTGGTGATGCCGCGGGCCGAGCCGATCGGCGCGGCCCAGGGCATGACGACCTTGCAGCCGGCATCGACCATGCGGTTTGCGACCGAGAGATCCTCGGTGCAATAGGGGAACACTTCAAAGCCGTCCTTGATCAGGATGGCGGCGGCCTCGACCAGGCCGACGACGTCGGGCTGCAGCGTGTCGTTGTCGGCGATCACTTCCAGCTTGATCCAGGACGTGCCGAACAGCTCGCGCGCGAGTTTTGCGGTGGTCACAGCTTCGCGCACGCTGCGGCAGCCGGCGGTGTTCGGCAGCACGCTGACGTCGAGCTCACGGATCAGATTCCAGAAGGCGTCCCCGGTCTTGCCGCCGGCGGCTTCGCGGCGCAGCGACACCGTGACGATGCTCGAGCCGGAGGCACGGATCGCCGCCTGCATGATCGCCGGCGAGGGATACAGCGCGCTGCCGATCAGCAGGCGGGAGGGGAAGGTTTTGCCGTAGAAGGTCACCATGTCCAAGGTGTCTCCTCAAATGACGGTGTCATCCCCGCGAAAGCGGGGATCCAGTATTCCAGAGGCCGTGCCGTGATACGGAGAAGCCGCGGCGTACTGGATCGCCCGGTCAAGCCGGGCGATGACAGCGGAGTATGTGGCGAGAGCATCATTCCCTCACCCTCCCTGCCGCGGCGTGATGATCTCGATCTCGTCGCCGGCCTTGAGGTGGGTTTCGGCCCAGCGGCTCTTCGGCACGACGTCGTAATTGAGCGCGATCGCGAAATGGGTGCCCTCGTAGTCGAGCTCGGCCAGCAGCGCGTCGACGCTTGCGGAATTCACCTCGCGTTGCTCGCCGTTGACGATCACGCGCATTGCATCACCTCATTGTCGATCTGGCCGCGCTGGACGTATTGCAGCGTCAGCTCGGCGAGCGCCGGCGCGATCAGGAAGCCGTGGCGGTAGAGGCCGTTGACGGCGATCCTCTCGCCACGAATGCCGATGCGCGGCAGATTGTCGGGGAAAGCCGGGCGCAAGCCCGAGCCGAATTCGACGATCCGCGCCTCGCCGAAGGCCGGATGGACGGCATAGGCCGCACCCAGCAGCTCCAGCGCCGAGCGCACGCTGACGCCGGTGTCCTCGGCCTCGATCGAGGTCGCGCCCAGCATGAACAGATTGTCCTCACGCGGGATCACGTAGAGCGGCCAGCGCGGATGGATCAGCCGCACCGGGCGCGCCAGCCGCACCTCGCCGGTCTCGATCAAGATCATCTCGCCCTTGACGCCGCGCAACTCCGGCTGCTCGTCGCGCGCGCCAAGGCCGCGGCAGTCGATCACGATGCCGTCGAGGTCTTTGGCGGAGACGTCGCTATCAAACTTGATGGTGCCGCCGGCGGCGCGGATGCGCTCGTGCAGCTTCGGCAGCACGCGGCGCGGCTCGACATGGCCCTCGGTCGGGAAGAACAGCGCATCGCGGAAGCGGCCCTCCAGCGACGGTTCGAGCTCGGCAAGGCTGGTCGCATCGAGCCGGCGGTGGCCTTCGGTCATCCGCGCAAAACGCTCGAAATCGTTGCGCTCGCGCGGGTGGGCGACGACGAGCGAGCCGTTGAAGGGGGTGTCGGGCAGCTCGCGCCGCCAGATGTCCAGGGAGCGCTGGCCGAGCCTGGAGATGATGGGTTCTGCGACCTCCGCCTCGCACCAGGGCGCGAGCATCCCGCCGGCCCAATGGCTAGTGGAATCGGTCATCGCGGCGTCACCGCGCTCGTGTAGCGTCACGGCATGGCCGGCCTGCGCGAACAACAGCGCCTGCCAGGCACCTGCAATGCCTGCGCCGATAATGGATACCGGGGAATCCGGTCGCTTGGTGGTCTGCAACATCCCTGTCCCTTCGCCGGCATGACCCGGATCAGGTTCAAAGGGTCACCGCGGTCCTGGGCCTTCTGACCCATTTAGCGGTATCTCAGCTCCTCCTCGGAGCACCCCTCGGAACGGCTCTAATGTATGCCAGCGGGACGGGGTGGTCAACGCGCTAGCCACAGGGCTGACATTCCGGCGCGGTCCGCCGGACCGAACCCCGGGTGCGCAATTGCGCACCGGGGAAGCTCGAGATTCCGGGCTCGATGCTTCGCATCGCCCCGGAATGACGCTGGCTAGTGGTTGGGAACCTGCGCCCGCGCATTGCTGACGCGCTGGGCCAGCTTCTTATGCGGCGCCGTCCCGAGCATCGGCTGCGGATTGCCGTTCGGCTCGAGCCAGGTGTCGCCCATATTGGCGACCTGCACGGCCTCCTGACGCTGCCGCTTTGCAACGTAGTAATAGCCGCCCGCGAAATAACGCACGGCTCGGGCGTGGTCGCCATTGGCGGCGCGATAGGCGCCGGCGAGGTATTTGACGGCGTAGGTGAGGTTGGTGTTGGGATCGCGCAGGCCGGCGGCGTCGCCGGTGTAGCCGACCCCGCGGGCGGTTGCGAGCTTGATCTGCATCAGGCCGATGGTGCCGCCGCGACCGATCAGGCCGGGCTGATAGCGGCTCTCGCGCATGATGACGCGATGCACCAGCGCTTCCGGCACGCTGTTGGCGCGGGCATGGGCCGCGACCATCTCGGCATATTCGGCTTCGCCCGCGAATGCGGCCTGCGGCAACATCAGCCCGGCCGCAGCGACCACGGCAATACGCAAAATTTTCATTGAATTATTCCTCGGCAGAACGAACCTGCACCCGTGCGCGTTAGGCCGTGGGAACACGGCGATGATGTGGCGAAACGCCGCCAGCGGCGATTTTCGCGGGGCCGTCGTTTTTACGACTCAAACCCAGGTTAGGATTGCACTTGGCGATGTGCGTTACGCGACAGCAGGTCTGTCTATTCGTGCATTCGCCCAAAAATCGCTATTCAAAATTCGGGAGAACGTCCATGACCCGAGCAGACATCGGCGACATCCCCAAGCAGAACCCCTGTGCGCAATGTGGGGCACCGATCCCGTCTCCGGACTGGATCGAGCCGGGCGAAGGCCGCGTTTCCTATCTCTGGAAATGCCACGCCTGCGGCTACCGCTTCGAGGCGGTGGCGATCTTCGATGAGCACCCGATCGAGCATCCGCCGCTCGCCGCCTGAGGCGTGCCTTACGCCGCCCGCCGCGGCTGCTGCCACACCGGCAATTGCATCCGTACGATCAGCCCGTGCGGCGCGCGGTCGTGCAACGACAATTCGCCGCCATGAGCGATCGCGATCGCGCGCGCGATCGACAGACCGAGCCCGAAGCCGGTGTGCTCGTCCATGGTGCGCGCGTCGTCGCCGCGCGCGAACGGCTCCAGCATCTCCTGCTTGCGCGCATCCGAGATGCCGGGGCCGTCGTCCTCGACGTCGATGACGAGCCTGGTGCCGGATACGTCGAGGCGGATCGTCACTTCGGCGCCGAAGCGCACCGCGTTCTCGACGAGGTTGGTGACGCCCCGATGCAGTTCGTCGGGCCGCGCGGCGGCCGTCGCCGAAGCGGGGCCGTCATAGTGCACGACATGACCCATGTCGCCGAACTGGTCGGCGATGACCTGGAGCGTGCTCGCGATGTCGACCAGCGTCACCGCCTCGATCTTGCGGTCGTTGCGCAGCAGCGACAACACGGATTCCAGCATCGAGCGCATCTGGTCGAGATCGATCAGCATGCGCCTTCGGTTGCCCTCGTCCTCGATGAACTCGGCGCGCAGGCGCAGCCGGGTGATCGGCGTTCGCAGGTCGTGGCTGATCGCCGCCAGCATCCGGGTGCGATCCGACATTAGCCGCGCGATCCGTTCATGCATGCGGTTGAGCGCGCGCGCGACCGAGCGGATCTCCTCCGGGCCGCGCTCGGGCAGCGGATCGGCCGCCCCGTCCAGGCTGAAATTCT
Organism: Bradyrhizobium barranii subsp. apii; assembly: GCF_011516635.5. GTDB lineage: Bacteria > Pseudomonadota > Alphaproteobacteria > Rhizobiales > Xanthobacteraceae > Bradyrhizobium > Bradyrhizobium barranii. The sequence goes on from NZ_CP096255.1 coordinate 2,439,537, forward strand.
CGGCGGCCCTGGCAAACGAGGACAGCGGCGCGGCCAGCGCGTAGGCCGCCCACAGGCCGAGCATCGTGACGCTGATCAGCGCGAACAGCAGCGTTATCACCCAGGGGCCGCCCCAGAACCGCGGCGGATGCGGGCCCTGCTCGACGCGGCCCGCGATCACGCTGCCGTCGGGAAGCTCGACCGCGACGCGGTGTACGCCGAAGTTCGGGGCCAGCGCGACCACCTTGTACTGATGGCCGAGGTGCCGGCGCACGTTGCGCAGATGCGGGCCACCGCTGTCTTCGGCGACGGAGAAGGTCCCCGGCGCGAGGAGCTCGATGCCGGCATTCGGAAACGCACGCACGATATTGGCGAGGATGCGCGGCCGCTCGCTCGCATCCGTGCCGTTGAGCAGCAGCGCCGCGTCCGCGAGCTGATGGGCGGCGTCGGGCGGCGGCTCGGCCCGGTCCGGCCGGCTGATCAGAAAGCTGGCGGTGAGGATCAGATGCAGCGCGACGATCGACGCCACCACCAGCGCGGCGATCTGTCCGCCGATGCTCTTGAGGTGGAAGAAGCGGAACGGCGTCATGACGACCGCTCCACTAACTGCTCAGGGTCGCCGCGACCGCTTCATTGCCAGCTGCTTCAGTCCCGGCCGCCTCAGTTCTGGGCGTGAACAGATAGCCGCCGGAGCGCACCGTCTTGATGATGGTGGGATCGGCCGGATTGGGCTCGATCTTGCGGCGGATGCGGCTGACCAGCACGTCGATCGAGCGCTCGAACGAGCCGGTGTTGCGCCCTTGCGTGAGGTCGAGCAGGCTGTCGCGCGACAGCACGCGGCCGGGCCGCTCGCAGAACGTCCGCAGGAGATCGAACTCGGCGCTGGTCACCGCGACGCGCGCGCCTTCCGGATTGCGCAATTCGCGCAGGCGCAGATCGATGCGCCAGCCCGTCGAAGACGAGCGTGGAGGCGCCCTCGATCGAGCTTGCCGCCTGGGCTGCCGCCTGGCGGCGCAGCACCGCGTTGATGCGCGCGAGCAGCTCGCGCGGGTTGAACGGCTTTGGCAGATAGTCGTCCGCGCCCATCTCGAGGCCGACGATGCGATCGACGTCCTCGCCGCGCGCGGTCAGCATGATGATCGGCGTCTGCGCCTCCGAGCGTACCTTGCGGCACAGGCTCAGGCCGTCCTCGCCGGGCAGCATGACGTCGAGGATGATGAGGTCGACCCTGTGATCGGCCAAGGCACGCGACATCTCCCGGCCATCGCTCACGGTGGTGACGTTGCAGGCGTTGTTGCGCAGGTACTTTGCAATCAACGTCCGGGTTTCGCGGTCGTCCTCGACGACCAGGATGTTGGGATTGGCCATGCGCTTTGTTTGTCCAAGATTCGGGCCAAATGGCGAAGATTTTTGTTTCGGATTGTTTCTGCCTGTCCGGGCGCAACAGCAGGCAATACCCGGGCAGGGAAGCGGCAAGGTCTCGTTAAGGCCGCTAACCATACCGTGGCGGTGTCGCTTACGAAACCCCGCAAAAGCCACGGAGCCATTATGACCTCGATTTCGGCGGCCTCCGCCGGTAACTACCAGTCGCCCCTGCCGCGGCTTCAGCAGCAATTGCAATCGGACGTTTCCGACGGCACGATCTCGTCGTCGGACCAGTCGGCGCTCTCGACCGCGCTGACCGACATCGACACCGCCTTGCAGTCGAGCCGATCCAGCGATCAGTCGAGTGGCACGCGTCCTTCCAAGGACGAGATGAAGTCGAAGATCGACGATCTCATCGCCAACGAAGTGTCGAACGGGACGCTGACCTCGGACCAGGCGGACGAACTGAAGAACGTGTTTCAGTCCGCTTTCGCCAAGGGGCCCGGCGGCGCCGGTGGTCCGGGTGGTCCCGGTGGTGCGGGCGGACCGCCGCCCGGTCCGCCGCCGGATGACAGCTCGTCGGATTCGTCCTCGACGGACTCGACCAGCAGCACGTCGACCAACACGACCACGGCGGACATTCTCCAGCAATTCCTCCAGGCGCTCCAGCAGTCGCAATCGTCGAGCGCGTCCTACGGCGCCAACGGCAGCTCATTCGGCGGTTCGGATTTCTCCGCACTTCTGATCGACTTCAAGAGCTGACCTGAGCGACGCAGGTCGGCGCGTTCCTCGCCGCGATCGTGCTTCACCCAGGGCGCATGATCGTCGGCGGGGAACTGTGCATCAGGAACGTTCCTCATCGAACGTTCCTGAGTGACGCAGGAACTTTCTTCGCAGCGCAGCGCCATCATCGCGTGACGAAATTGCCGCAGAAAAGGAACTGCGGATGATCGCCGCTGTTCTCTCCGCATAAGCTTTCTGCTGAAGGAGAGGACAACAATGTTGATGAAATCGATCGCCGCCGGCCTTGCCGGCACCGCACTGCTTGCGACCGTTGCGTTCGCGCAAAACCCGACGGCCACCACCGACAAGGCGGCGCCCGTGGCCACCACCACAACGACGACGACTGCGTCGGGCGAGTGGCGTGCGTCGAAGATGTCGGGCCTGAAGATCTACAACGATGCCAACGAGAACATTGGCTCGATCAACGACCTGCTGATGGACAAGAGCGGCAACATCAAGATTGCCGTGATCGGCGTCGGCGGCTTCCTCGGCATGGGCGAGCATCTGGTCGCCGTTCCCTACGAGAAGCTGAAGTTCGTCAACGAGGCCGTCGCCTACACCGGCACGGGCGCGAAGCCTGCGGCGACCACGACCACCGGCGCTGCGACCGGCACCGAGAAGACCACGACGACGACGGCTACGACCGCCTCGTCCACGTCGAAATGGTATCCGGACCACGCCGTGTTCAATGCTAGCAAGGACGAGCTGAAGAACATGCCCGAGTTCAAGTACGCGGAGTAATGCTGCTCACGTGACGGCCGAAACGAAGCGCGCCCGGTTTTCACCGGGCGTGCTGTCGTGTCTTTCGTCTCTCCCTCGCCCCGCTTGCGGGGAGAGGGAGAAGACGTTCAGTGCGTCACCAGCGGGCAGCCGCCCTTGTCGAGCGGACGGAAGGCTTCGTCGCCGGGGACGGTGGCGATCAGCTTGTAGAGGTCCCACTCGCCCTTGGACTCCTCCGGCTTCTTCACCTCGAACAGATACATGTCGTGCACCATGCGGCCGTCGATCCGGATCTTGCCGTTCCTGGCGAAGAAGTCGTTGACCGGCGTTTTGCGCATCTGCTCCATCACCTTCGGCGCCTCGTCGGTCTTGATTGCCTCGATCGCCTTCAGATAGTGCATGGTCGCCGAGTAGAGACCGGCCTGGATCATGGTCGGCATATGACCGACCTTCTCGTTGAACCGCTTCGAGAAGGCGCGCGTCTCCTCGTTCATGTCCCAGTAGAACGCGTCGGTGACGATCAGGCCCTGCGTCGCCTTGATGCCGAGCGAATGGGTGTCGGTGATCTCCTGGAGCAGCGCGATCATCTTCTGGCCACCCTGAACGAGACCGAATTCGGCCGCCTGCTTCAGCGCGTTGGTGGTATCGCCGCCGGCATTCGCCAGCGCGACCACCTTGGCCTTGGAGGCCTGGGCCTGCAGCAGGAAGGACGAGAAGTCCGAGGAATTGAGCGGATGGCGGACCTCGCCGAGCACCTTGCCGCCGCTCTCCTTGACCACGTTGGCGGCGTCGCGCTGCAGCGCCATGCCGAAGGCGTAGTCGGCGGTGACGAAGAACCAGGTGTCCTCGCCGCGCTTCACCATCGCCTTGCCGGCGACATTCGACAGCGCATAGGTGTCGTAGGTCCAGTGCACCGTGTTGGGCGAGCAGGCGACGCCGGTGATGTCCGATGACCCGCCGCCGGAGTTGATGTTGATCTTGTTCTTCTCGCGCGTCAGCGCCGAGATCGGCAGTGCCACCGAGGATGTCGGCACGTCAAAGATCGCGTCGACCTTGTCGTTGTCGTACCAATTGCGGGCGATGTTGACGCCGACGTCGGGCTTGTTCTGGTGATCGGCGGCGACCACCTGTACCGGCTTGCCCGCGACCCTGGCGCCGTAATCGGCAACCGCCATCTCGACGGCGGCGAGCGAGCCCTTGCCGGTCGCGTCCGCATAGAGGCTCGACATGTCCGTGAGCACGCCGATCTTGACGACATCGTCGGAGATCTGCGCGTGGGCCGTGCCTGATGTGGCGGCGAGAGCAAGGCCGGGGATGTGCGAGGTGGCGTGAGAAATAAGTAGGGGGCTGCGGTGTTCACGCCGACATGAGAGCGCTGGACCAGCCCTATGGCGATCCACGCGGCGCGCGGGAGGCCGCCGAACTGGCGCTGCGAATGCAGCGCTGTGGAATCTCGCGTTGGCACCCAAGCCCGATTACCGCCTGCGAAGCAATCGAGCACCCGGCGACTGATTCAGCTTAGTTGCAGCCCTCTCGCTCACGTCGCTAAAACGGGAATTCATCCACTTTGACGTCTAAATCGACGGGAAAATCGAAGGTGCCTTCGGTGGTCACAATGCGAACTGTGGCTCGTCCCGCTATCTTGTAACTTTCCTTCAAAACGACCGGTTCTTGATTGGCTCCGTAAGCATTTTCTAAAATCCTTTCGCCAGTAATTTTTATCTGGGCCCATGACTTAGCTTGCAACCGTCTAAGTGGTGGACGCACAAAATAGCTGCTGACGCTTTTGTCCGTTTCGCTTTGACGCACTGCGCATTCTTGGCCGTCTTGGGTAAACGTCCATCCCCTTCCAGCTTCAAAATAGATGGCCTCGATTTCGGGAGAGGGAACTGTCGTGTCATTATTCAAGTCAAAAACCACATCGACCGTGCCCTTGGCGGACCATTTAGTCTTCGTGAGCAAGCCTGATGTGCGATTCAATCGCACAGTGAGGATGGATTTCCGGTTAGCGAACTCGGACTTCAACCAGTCTAGGTCCTTCTCAAGCGCTTGCCGTAAGTTCTGTATTGAGTCCCCGTAAATCAGATGACGGTGATGCTTGAGGTCGAACGGGATGTCGTCAGCTCTCGAAGTAAGAAGCAGACATAGCTTGCCTTTGGCGTGGGCATATCCCGTTTCGTAGAACACGTTGGGATTGCGGCCAGTCATGTCAGCTATGATGATGTCGGCAGCATCTATCTGGCGGTAAATGCGCTCTAGGATATTCTCTTTGTGAAATATCTGCTCGTCAACGCGCTCGGCTCGAATGCCGAGTTTCTCAGCCGTCTCCTTGATCCCGAGTTTGTATACATCGTCAAAAGCAGCATCGAATGGCATTAAAACGAATGCAAACATTAGTGATCATCCCGCGAATCGGTCATTCACACGATGGCACAATGCAGGGTAGCAAGACGAAGGTTGGGGCGCTTGTCCCGGTTATTCACAGGCTGCCTTGATCACCGAAAGAGCTGTGCACGGGCTTGAGCAATTGCCGCCTTGGCTTGGTCAAGCGTGACGTTGAACCATTCGCCCCTCACACGATGTTCAGCCAGAATTCGATGCACCATCGGCTCAAGAGCAGGAGCTTCGGCGTCGTCCTCACAACAGTGGGTATGAACGATTGTGAGTTGATGCGGCGTTCCAGTTTGAAATTGGCTCAATCGGCCTTCCGGGTCGAAGGCCTTACCGATCTTGAGAAAGCCGCTGCCAGGATCTTGGATCACATAAAGCTGCCTATGCTCCCTGACCGGAGGCAGAAAACGCCGCGACCAATCGGCACTCATTTCAGCTAACGCCTCATCCGCGTTAGTTGGGCCATCCGGGTCCGGGTTGGGGTACGGCACAGGCTCAAAGCCAGTCGAAGCATCGCACAGTCGTGCCGTCGCATCGGCCAGCTCATCATTACCGGCGTCGCGAAGGCGTCTAGCCCGTCTTATTCGTCAGAGGGCGCCTGAGAGGCTGGCGAGCGTGGTGTAAAGCGCTGATGCGGCGTAGGATTCGGTTGCAAAGCCAACCCCATCACCTTCAGCCGCGAACACCACGCCCGCCATGACCGACGATACGATTCTGCCCTTCTCGTTTCCAGCCGTTCACGCCAAGAAAGTCACAGCTGCCTTCGATGGCGGTCGGCTGACCTCGAACGGGGGCGTGATGCTTCTGGCGATGGCCGAGCGGCGTCTCGGCTTGGCCGACAATTTGGCCCGGGTGTTCCCGGATCGGCGCGATCCGACGCGGGTCGTGCACAGCCTGGTCGATATGTTCCGCGCGCGCATGTTCGCGATCTGCTGCGGCTACGAGGACGCCGACGACCTCGATCATCTGCGGTCCGATCCCGCATTCAAGCTGGCCTGCGGACGGCTGCCGGACACGGGTCGCGATCTGTGTTCCCAACCGACGCTGTCGCGTCTGGAGAATGCTCCGCGCCTGCGCGACGTGATCCGACTGACCTACACTTTGGTCGACGCATGGATGGATAGCTACCCGCGCGAGCCGGCATCCGTCACGCTCGACATCGATGATACCTGCGATGTCGTCCACGGCCATCAGCAGCTCTCGCTGTTCAACGCTCATTATGACGAACGCTGCTTCCTGCCGATCCACGTCTACGACACGGAGAAGAGCCGGCCCGTGGCGGTCGTGCTGCGGCCCGGCAAGACGCCGGGCGGCGTCGAGGTGCGTGCCCATCTGCGCCGCCTGGTACGGCATATCCGGACGCGGTGGCACAACACGCGAATTACGTTCCGTGGCGACGGGCACTATGCCCGGCCGGAGGCAATGGCGTGGTGCGAGACCAACGGCATCGACTACATCTTCGGTCTGTCCGGCACCAAGCCGCTCGCCAGAAAAGTCGACGCGGTCGCCGACGACATCCGCACGCGACGCGCCATCGAGAACCTGCCGGTTCTGCGCGGCTATACCGAGACGCGCCACAAGGCAAAGTCCTGGGATCGCGAACGACGCACCGTCGCCCGTATTGAGGCGACGATGCTCGGCCTCGACATCCGCTTCGTCGTCACCAGCCTCGATGTCGGCTCGGCCGAGTGGATCTACGACAGCCTGTATTGCGCGCGCGGCCAAGCCGAGAATCTGATCAAGCTGCATAAGACGCAGCTCGCCTCCGATCGCACCAGTTGCCGTTCGGCGCTCGCCAATCAAGTCCGCCTCGTTCTCCATACCGCCGCTTATTGGCTGATGCTGACCGTGCGCGACGCCATTCCCAAAGTCCGGGAATTGGCCACTGCCGAGTTCGCGACGCTGCGTCTTCGGCTCTTGAAAATCGCCGCCCGGGTTGTCGAGACCAAGAGCCGCATTCGCCTTGCGTTCGCCGCGGCATGTCCCGAAGCCGACCTGATCCGCAGCTTGCCCGGCGCGCTGCTGCCGCTCGGTCCTTGACCGGTGGGGCGTCCGCCCGCGTTCACCCAACCCATCCCTCAAGCGCGTTGCAAAGTACCGGTCGTCAGGCGGTGAAAAGCCGAAGGCAATCCTGTGCGCCTCGTCAGCGGAGGTGTGCGGATGCACCAGTCGGACCAAAATACCGCGCTCTCACGAATAGGGCGGGCTAGATAGGATGGACAGCAGAAATTCGAGATTATGCACTTTCAATTTCTCCGCTATCGGTTCGTCGTAAACCTCCCGATACTGCGCCCGCCCGCATCATAGATTGTCGTCGTGTTGCCGCTCGTCGTCTCGCGGCTGATCACCTTGCCTCGTGCATCGTAGTTCGTGACCGTGCCGCTGGAGTCGGTCGCCGACCGTCTGGGGTACCGCCAAACGAGTCGTAGAACGTGCGCTGCTGCCCGACAGTACCGTCGGGCAGCGACTGCGCCGAGGCCGCGCCGGTCAGCAGCGCGAGCGTCAGCAGTGTAGCCGTCATGATTTGCCTGTAAATCGTGGGGAACGACATCCCAATTCCTTGAATCCGGGTGCCATCCGCGCCACCTTGCGCGACCATGACGGCTTTGGCCTAATTGGCGAGTGATTTGGCAGTTTGCCGAATCACGCATGGAAAAGCCGAGCACACTTCGCAGGCGGGCTCGGCTTTCCGTGGCTGTTTTCACCGGAGATGCTTTCGGATGTCCATCACCACGAGGAGACCCTAGCTTGGCTAGTCCTGTCGTTCAAGACAACCAACCCCGCAAAACCAAGTTCACATTCGAAGAAGCTGTTGACGTGTGGCTGCGCCGCTGGAGTGGCCAGTACCAGCACGAGATCGCGGCGGCCTATGTGATCAACCCGCGTGCCGTGAACCACGTTCTCAAGGGCATCACGCACGCCGGAAGCAAGGACGAAGCCGCCCAGCGCACCGGGCGCACGGCATAGTCAGCGCGACGGCTCGGCGAGCGGCTCCGGTCGCTCGCCTGTCGCTTCCGGCAAAAAAATCTGCTTTTTACACCGGCCTGACACCGACGCGCTGTCATACCGATATTATTGAGCTTTTACCGCTCATCACTCTCCCACAACAAGGAGAAGGAAGAAGAATACCACCGGTCAGGCGCTGCTGCCCTTGAGCCGTTCGTTGCGTCGGCGCAGGCCTTCCAGGGTGGCGAGGAGGATGACCGATACCGTCGTCAGAATCACCGCCGCTGCCGTGATGGTCGGACTGATGTTCTCGCGGATGCCGCTGAACATCTCGCGCGGCAGGGTGCGTTGCTCCGGACCCGCCATGAACAGCACGATCACCACCTCATCGAAGCTGGTCGCGAAGGCGAAGAGCGCACCCGACGCAAGGCCGGGCAGGATCAGCGGCAGGATCACGCGGCGGAACGCATAAAGCGGCGAGGCGCCGAGCGAGGCGGCGGCGCGTGCCAGATTGGTGTCGAAGCTTTGCAGCGTCGCGCCGACCGTGATCACCACAAAGGGCGTCGCCAGCGCGGTGTGGGCCAGGATCAAGCCGAGATAACTGCCGGTCAGTCCGATCGGCGCGAAGAAGAAATACAGGCCGACCGCGGTGATGACGCCGGGCACGACGACCGGCGACAGCACGAAAGCCAGCACGAGCGGTTTGAACCGGCTCTTCCACTGCGCCAGCCCCAGCGCAGCCAGCGTGCCAAGCACCATCGACAGCAGGGTCGAGGCGACGCCGATGATCATGCTGTTCTTCAGCGAATTCATCCAGCGCGGCGAATTGATGAAGTCGTCGTACCAGCGCAAGGAGAGGCCCGGCAGCGGATAGGTGAGGTACGAGCCCGAACTGAAGGACAGCGGCATGATCGCAAGGATCGGCGCGATCAGGAAGATGAACACCAGCGTGGAGATGACGATGGTCGCGGTCCACGCGATACGCTGGCTGGGCGTGCGGAGGGAAGAATGATCGCTCAATTCTTCATTCCTCCCGTGACCTGCTGCCCCTGCACCAGCTTGCCGTAGACGAGAGCGAGCAAAAGAGTGGCCAGCAGCAGCACCGCTCCCAACGCCGAAGCAAGGCCCCAATTGGCCGTCTCGGTCGTGTAGAGCGCGATGAAGTAGCTGATCATCTGATCGGCGGCGCCGCCGACGAGTGCCGGTGTGATGTAGTAGCCGAGCGCCAGGATGAAGACGAGCAGGCTTCCCGCGCCGATGCCGGGCAGGGTCTGAGGCAGGTAGATCCGCAGGAAGGCAGTGGTCGGTGGCGCGCCGAGCGAGGCGGCGGCACGCATGTACGCAGGCGAGATCGCTTTCATGCTGCTGTACAGCGGCAGGATCATGAACGGCAGGAGAACGTGGGTCATGGCCACGCAGACACCGAAGCGGTTGTAGATCAGCCGCAACGGCTCGTCGATGATGCCAGCCAGTGCAGGCTGTCGTTCACGATGCCCTTGCTCTGCAGCAAGACGATCCAGGCGCAGGTGCGGACCAGAAGCGACGTCCAGAACGGCAGCAGGACAAAGATCATCAGCAGGTTCGACCGGCCCGGCGGCAGCGTTGCCAGCAGGTAAGCGACCGGGAAGCCGAGGATCAGGCAGAGTGCCGTGACGCTGAAGCTGATGAGGAAGGTGCGGGCGAAGACGTTGCGGTAGATCGCCTGGTCTGATGCGGCCGCGACGATCGCACCATCGACGTTCCGCGTCAGGTCGAGCGCCGCCAGCAGATAGAAGCCGGTCACCGGGCCACTGGCATCCTTGATCGTCGTCCAGGTGGCCCGTTCGCGCCAGGCCGGATTGATCTTGCCCGGTGTCTCCCTGGCGGTGCCGGGCTCCGGCTGCGCCTTCAGATTGCGTGCGGTGCTGGTCAGGATCGTACGAAAACCGTTCAGGGCGTAATTGAGCCGCTTGGCCGCGATGGCGATGATGCCGGAAGCGCGCGCCGCCAGGATGTCGCTTGCCAGCGCTGCAAAGGCCTTTTCATCCGGCAGGTCCTTGCCGTCCCAGTCGGCGAGAGCCGCGACGGTTTGCGGCAGAACCTGACGCACCTCGCGGTCATCGACCGCGCGCCACAGCATGCCGGCGATCGGGCCTGCGAAGGTGAACAGCAGGAAGACGAGAAGCGGCAGCACCAGCGCCAATGCCTTGACCTGGCGTGTCCGCTCCGCACGCCGCAATCGGCGCTTGAGCGGCACCTCGGTCGACGCATTGGCGCCGGTCAAGCGCGCATCCGTCATTGGTCGAGCCTTGCAGGGCGCGTTACTTCGCGGCCCATTTGTTGAAGCGCTCGGTCAGGCGGTCGATGTTCTCGAGCCAGAAGCCAACGTTGATCTCGACCGCGTTCTTGATGTTGTCAGGCGCTGTCGGCAGGTCCTTGAGAACGGCGGGCGCGAGCAGGGCGGCTGCGTCCTTGTTCGAGGTGCCATAGGCAATGTTCTGCGACAGCTTTGACTGGTTCTCCGCCTTGCCCGCGAAGTCCAGGAACTTGTAGGCCGCATCCTTGTTCGGGCTGCCCTTCAGGATGACCCAGCTGTCGAGAGTGAAGAGGGCTCCGTCCCATACGATGCCGAAATTCTTCTTGTCGTTCTTGTTCGCGGTGTCGATGCGGCCATTGTAGACCGAGGTCATCGCCACCTCGCCGGAGGCGAGCAATTGCGGCGGCTGGGCGCCGGCCTTCCACCAGACGATGTCGCCCTTGATGGTGTCCAGCTTCTTGAACGCGCGCTCGACGCCCTCGTCGGTCGCCAGCACCTTGTAGACGTCCTTCGGTGCGACGCCGTCGGCCATGAGGGCGATCTCCAGCGTGGTCTTCGGGCCCTGACGCAAGGCGCGCTTGCCCGGAATCTTTTTGGTGTCGAAGAAGTCGGCCCAGCCGTTGGGGGCGTCCTTCAGCTTGTCCTTGTCGTAGCCGAGAACGAAATCGTAGAGGATGGCGCCGACGCCGCAGGGATTGACCGACGGCGGGATATAGGCGGCCTCGCCGCCGATCTTGGAATAATCCATCTTCTCGAACAGGCCTTCCTCGCAGCCGACCGCGAGTTCGTCGCTCTCGACCTGGACGAGGTCCCAGGTGGCGGCACCACCCTGCACCTTGGCGCGCAACACGCCGACGCCGCCGTCCCAGGACTCGTCGTTCATCGCGACGCCGGCTGCTTTCTTGAACGGCTCGAAATAGACCTTCTTCTGGGCATCCTGGTAGGCGCCGCCCCACGACACGACGGTGAGGTCACGCGCCTGCGTGACCGTGGCCAGCGCGGCGCTGGCGCTGAACGCCACGGCGAACCCCAGAGCAATCTTGCCAGTCTTGCGCTTCAGCATGGTCCTTGTTCCTTCTTCATCTGCGTTGCGTTGAGGTTGATCGATGCCGGTCCGGATCAGACGGGATCGAGGGCCAGGCAGTCCTCGGGACGGAAGGTGATGAATACGCTTTCACCAGATCTTAGATTGCCATGTCTCAATCCGTCATGCGCCCCCGGCTGAACCTTGACCATGAACTCCCCGTTGCCGGCGACATCGAGCACGGCCAGTGCGTGGTCGCCGAGATAGATGGTGTTCTGCACCTTGGCCGGCAGTCGGTTCGGTCCCTCGCTGGAGGTGCCGTCCGGGATGATGGCGATCCGCTCCGGCCGCACCGACAGGGAGGTCGATGCGCCCGCGCCCGATACGTTGACCGCCCGTGCGGTCACGGCGCCGCCACCAGCCAGCGTGACGCGGCAATAGTCCTTCTCGATCGTCTCGACGGTGCCGGACAGCACGTTGTTCTCACCGATGAAGTGAGCGACGAAGCTGTTCACCCGGATGCTCGTACAGCGCGTCGGGCCGGTCGATCTGCTGCACGATGCCGTCGTTGAACACGGCGATGCGATCCGACATGGTGAGCGCTTCGCTCTGATCGTGGGTGACGTAGACGACGGTGATGCCCATCGTCTCGTGCAGCTGCTTGATCTCCAGTTGCATCTGCTCCCGCAGGCGCTTGTCGAGGGCGCCAAGGGGTTCATCCATCAGTACGAGCTGCGGATTGAAAACCAGTGCGCGGGCCAGCGCCACGCGCTGCTGCTGACCGCCGGACAGCTGCCCGGGCCGCCGGTGCGCCAGGGTTTCCATCTTGATCATGCGCAACGCCGCGTTGACGCGCTCCTGCGCCTCGGCCTTGGCCGTGTTGCGAACGGATAGCGGGAAGGCAATATTCTCCGCGATCGTCAGGTGCGGGAACAAGGCATAGTTCTGGAACACCATGCCGATGTCGCGCTTATGCGGCGGCACGTTCTTGATCGGCCGTTCCGCGAGGTAGATTTCGCCATGGGTCGGAACCTCGAAGCCGGCCAGCATCATCAGCGTGGTCGTCTTGCCCGAGCCCGACGGGCCGAGCAGGGTGACGAACTCGCCCTTCCTGATTTCGAGATCGAGGTTCTTCACCACGAGGTGCTCGCCATCGTAGGTCTTTTGAATGCCGGAAAAGCGCACCAGCGCCGGCGCAGGCGTGACCATGCCGGCTTCCATGTTGTCCTCGCGTTGTCCCCTGCAGTGCTGTCAGCACCTCGTTCGAGGTTGCGGGAAACAGCTTAGCATCCTCCGACGAGAATGCCAGCGGCGCAAGCGACGCGCGCGGGTCCGGCGAGTGAAGACGCGCTACATCCCCGACAGCTTCGTCACGTAGACGTTCAGCGAACCGCCGGCTTCCGCGACGATGCGCAGCGTCTTGGAATCGAAGGCGATGTCGGCGAGGGTCAGGCTGTCGATCTTGGCGTCGACCTTGAGGCCGTCCTCGCTCTTCTGGTAGTCGGCGATCGCGGCCGCGATCTTCTCGCGCGCATTGGCGGCGATCGGCTTCAGATCGAGCGTCGCTTTCTGCACCAATGCCTGCTGCATCTGCGGCACCACCGCGCGTGCGGCCGCGCCGAGCAGGCCGAAGGCGGCCTCGGACTCCACCGCGAGCTGGATGTCGGCGAGCCGCAGCGTCTGCTGCGCCTGGTCGAGCATCGGCCGGCCCCAGATGTGCACGGTCGCTTTGGCGCCGAGACCGAGCCAGCTCTTCTTCTCCTTGGCACGCACCAGCAGCGAGATCAGGAGACGATCGCCCGACGGCACCACGTTGACGCCTTTCACGGTGACGTCGACCGGACCGGAGCCGTCCTCGGGATAGGTGTGGCCGACTATCTGCGCCGCGATCAGCTTGTTGATCTCGGTGAAGGGCACGTCGATCGGCACGCCGATGTTCACGCCGGTGCCGGTCGGCGGTACGATCGAGATCTTGTCGGGGAAGGGACAGTCCGGTTTGGTCGACGTCGAGGTCACGCGCGTCTCGAGCTCGAGGCCGAGCAGCAGCGTCACGTTCTGCGCGTCGACGCGCGGCTGCGCCGCGATGGCACGGGTCGGTTTCATCTCGAGCCAGAGCGGCGGCAGCGCGGCCGATGAGCCCGAGCCCTGCAGCGGGATCGAGCGGCAGGCCTTGGCCCATTGCAGCTTCGCATTGTCGCGCAGCGAGGGATCGTTGCGGATGCGCTCGGAGACGATGTTGATCTGCTCGCCGACATTCTTGTCGATCAGCGGCTTCACCTGCGCCGGCACGTTGACCTTGGCGCCGGAGACGTTGAGGTTGGTGTCGCCGAGATTGACCTGGGCGCCGAGATTTGGCTCGAGATGCCAATTGGCCGCGAGCTTCGGGCGCGAGGTGACGACCACGTTGCCCTTGATCTCGGCGCTGGCGTTCAAATTCTTGATGTTAACCGCGCCGATCCGTTTCGCTGCGTCACCGCCGAGTACGCTGCCGAGCGCGTCGCCAAGCGCGCCGGTGGCTTTCGACGACAGCGAGCCCGTCACGTTGAGCTTGCCATTGAGCGGCGTCGAGATCGTCAGCACGTCCTTGTCGCCGGCCGCCGCCATCGGCCCGCGCACGGCGGACCAGCCGATGTCGGCATTCTCCAGGATCTGCGAGATTGGATTATCGGCCTTGCCGGCGAAATTGCGCGGCGCGGCTTTCTCGGCCTGTTCGCGGATCGCCGACAGCGCGATCGCAACCGGCGCCACCACGATCGAGCTCTTCGCGACCGGTGGCAGCGGCGGCAATTGCGCGACCGGCGGCGCAGTCGTCGCCGCGCGCGGCGACAGCCAGTCCATCGCCTTCAGGCTGACGAAAAACGACGCCGCGAGCACCGCCACGGCGATCAGGACAGTCTTCAAGTTCAGCGTCAGTCGCATCAATCCCCCAAGCCGCCCAGGGCCGGAAGTCTACAGGGCAGGCGAGGAGGGCGCTAGAGCGCACCGGTGGGGTGGAATTGGGGCGAACAGATTAACGGTTGCGGCAGCATCGGTGCCGCGCATCCGTCATCGCGCACCTAGCTGCGCCTCGGGCGGCGAACCGCCCTCACATTGCCGCGATCGCCACCGCCGCAGAAGAAGCGGTCGCCGCCGTCGGACTCCAATCCTGACACCATCGTCCCGGCGGGCAGGTCGAGCTGCTCCAGCACCTTGCCGGTCTCAGGATCGATCCGGCGCAAATCGCTTTCCTCGCCCTCCCAGGTGCCATGCCAGAGCTCGCCGTCGACCCAGGTGACGCCGGTCACGAAGCGCTTGCTTTCGATGGTGCGGAGGATCTTTCCTGTTTCCGGATCGACCTGATGGATCTTGCGCTCGCGATACTGACCGACCCACAGCGAACCCTCCGCCCAGGCCAATCCGGAATCGCCGCCGCCGCCCGGGGCAGGAATCGTGCTGATCACCTTGCCGGTGGCGGCGTCGATCTTCTGGATGCGATCCTCGGCAATCTGGAACAGGTGCCGGCCGTCGAACGCCGTCCCCGCATGCGCGGCGACATCGATGCAGCGTGCGATCCTGCCGTTGGCCGGATCGACCGCATTCAGCTTGTCGCCGGATGCGAACCAGACATGGGTCCCGTCATAGGTGACGCCATGCACGGCCTCGACACCCGCAAAAGGTCCGTACTCCCTGACGATTTCGGCGGCTGAACGCTTCATGTGCTTGATCCCTCTGATGTGATCCAACTTACGCCTTCAGGAGCGGTCCGGGGAGTAACAAGCCTGTCGGGAAACCCGGGACGGGCGGGGTCATCCAGCGCCGTGCCCGGCCGTGTCCGAACGATTGCACCTTGTTCGACCGCGCCAGCTCGTCGAGGGCCCGCTGCACCGTGCGCGCGCTCGTTCCCAGCGCCAGCGCGAGCGCCGAGCTCGACCAGGGCTCGCCGTCGGAGAGGACGGCGAGCACCGCGGCGTGCTTCTCCTCGACGGGACGTGCCAGCACGAGGACGTCGCGCGTCTTGCGCGGCGCCAGCACAAAACCCTGTTTCGTCGCGCTGATGTCGGCCAGCGGCTCGAGCTGGGTGCGGAGCCGCCCGATCTCCACGCGCAACCGCGCGCGATGCGATTCGTCGGCGTGCTTCGCCCGGAACGCGCCTGATATCAGCTCCTCTCGCGAGACGTCCGCGGGCCATGCCTGCGCCAGGAGGCGGGCGAGCGCGAACAGCACCGGCCGCGTTCCGAGCGAGACGATGCGGCCTTGCCTGCGCAGGGCATGATGAAAGGTGTCCACGACGAGCGCCGTCGAGGTCGCCAGTCTTTCGACCTCCCCGAGCAGCAACGGGTGCTCGCTGCCGCGCGCGATCAGGCGCGCCGCCGGCGTGTCGAGGATCAGGTTCGCGCTGTCGACCTCGGCCACGAGCGCCGGGATCTTGGCCTGCCGCGCTGCGAGAGCCGCGCGGTTGAGCGCGGCGCGCGCATCTTTCGCTCTCAATCGTCTGATGGCGATGCCGGCGACCACCAGCTCGCGGACGACTTGTGATGCAGGCGGGAGCGGGGAGGGGCTGAGCTCGGCCAGCGTGCGCTCGGCTTCGTCGAGCTGCCCGACGAGGAGGAGGCGGCGCGCCTCGATGTGCCCCGCATGGGCTGCATTGGCGAGATCGCCGTGCTGTTCGAGCGTCGCGCGGGCCGCCGCGAGCGTTTTCACCGGCCAGCTCAGGTCGCGCGAGACGAGCGCGATCTCGGCTTCGGCCACCACGCATCTCGCGCGCGCCACCGCCTCTCTTGGACCGAACGCGCGCGCGGCGCTCCGCAGCAGCGTCTTCGCTTTCGCGAGATCGCCGAGCTGCGCCATCGCGATGCCGCGTAGCGCCAGCGACGGTGCATCGTTGCGCAGCGCAACGCGGTTCAGCGCGCCGAGCGGATCGCCGGCCTCTAACGCGCGCGCGGCGGCCGTGATCAGCGACTCCATTCAAATCCCGCCACACTTGTTACTCCCACCGCGCAACCGCTTGGTGCCAGAAATCGTTGACGACCGACAATGTGCGGCGAGGGTCGAGCGGTTCCGCGTCCGTCGTAGCGCGACGCGGAATGACCGCCCGGACAAGAGGAATGGAGAGCCATGATGACATCAGCAGACAATGCAGGAACTAACGGACAGGCCGCCATGCAAACACCGCCGGTGGTGTCGCCGCAGGACTGGGAGGCCGCCCGTCAGCAACTGCTCGTGAAGGAAAAGGCGCATACCCGTGCCCGCGACGCCCTCGCCGCCGAGCGCCGGCGCATGCCGTGGATGGAAGTCACCAAAACCTATGCGTTCGAGGGGCCCGGCGGCAAGATCAGTCTGGTGGATCTGTTCCAGGGCCGGCGGCAGCTGATCGTCTACCGGGCCTTCTTCGAGCCGGGCGTGTTCGGCTGGCCCGATCAAGCCTGCCGGGGCTGCTCCATGGTGGCCGACCAGGTCGCCCATGTCTCGCACCTGAACGCCCGCGACACCACGCTCGTGTTCGCCTCGCGCGCGCCCCAGGCCGACATCATCAGGCTGAAGCAGCGGATGGGCTGGACCATACCCTGGGTCACCGTCACCGACAGTTTCGACGCCGATTTTGGCGTCGACGAATGGCACGGCACCAACGTGTTCTACCGCGACGGCGACCGCATCTTCCGCACCTATTTCGTCAAGAGCCGCGGCGACGAGCAGATGGGCGGCACCTGGAACTATCTCGATATCACCCCGCTCGGCCGGCAGGAGGTCTGGGAGGACTCGCCAAAGGGCTATCCGCAGACGCCAACCTACAAATGGTGGAACTGGCACGACAGCTACGCGGAAGGCGCCGCGCCGGACAAGAAGTGGGTCGAGATCTCGACGGCCGGCGAGAAGGCTTTTCGCGAGGAGGCCGCGGAAGGCCGTGACTAGTCCCGCCAACGTGGCCACCGGCGCGAGCCGCGACGGCGTGGTGGCCGCACGCCACCTCGCCAGATGGCTGGCTCTGGCGGCAACGCCGACCTTCGCGATCATGGCCGTGTTGACGGCCGTGCTCGGCGGCCCGGCGGACATGCTGTGTGCCGCCGGGTACGGCTCCGTGCTGAGTGGGATGGTGCCGATGTATCTGCTGATGAGCGCGTTTCATTCAGCGGCCTGGCTGAGGCTGGTTTCGGAGCGGCGGGGCGCCATCCGGCGAGATACGGATGGCGTCAGTCATTGACCGCTGTCGTTGAGGAACAATGCCATCAGGATTTCGTCGTAGTATCGGTCGGCGTGCTTCAGTGCTTTCACCTCACGGCCGTATTCGACAAAGCCGGCAGCGGTGTAGAGGCGGATGGCGGCGGCGTTCTCGCTGACGACGGCCAGCTGAAGCTGTTCAACTTGCCCTGTGGCATGTGCCACGACCGCGTCTACAAGGCGCCGCGCCGCGCCGGATTTTCGCGCATGGGGCCGCACATACATGCCCCAGAGAAGAGCCTTGTGCTCGGTCTTCGCGCCGTCCTGCCGCTGGAAGCCGGCAACGCCGACGAGCTCGTGCGCGACGAAGGCGCCGAAAACGTCCGACGCTGCAAGGCGCGCCTCGAACCAGGTGAGGGGCTTTTCCTGCTCGCGTGCGAACGTGCTGCCAAAAGCTTCGGGATGCGTTACGAGCGCTTCCAGCCTGATCGCACGGTAGAGAGCCGCGTCGGCGGGCGTGAGCAGTCTGATCATGGCTATGAGAGATGTGCCAGCGGCAGCGGCGCGCCGGCCTTCAGTGTCTGGATCGCAATGCTGCTGCGAACCTCCCGCACGATGGGCAGGTTGAGCAGCTTGTCGACGAGGAAGCGCTGGTAGTCCTCGAGCTCGGGCACGACGATTTCGAGGAGATAGTCGGCTTCGCCGGAGACGAGGTGGCAGGCAACGACCTCAGGCATCGCCACAACGGTCCGTTCGAAGCCCAGCGCCTGGTCGTTGGCATGGCCGTTGATCTTGACGCCGAGGAAGGCCGAGAAGCCGAGCCCGAGGCAGCCACGCCGCAAGGAGGCCCGGTAGCCGTCGATATAGCCGTCCCGCTCCAGCCGCCGCACTCGTCGCAGGCAGGGTGATGGCGACAATCCGATCTTGTCCGCCAGTTCGATGTTGCTCAGTCGTGCGTTGGCCTGGAGTTCGGTGACGATGCGCCGGTCGATCGCATCCAGTTCGCATTTTGGCATGAACCGCATCCTGTGGGATCGAGAAGGGCGCAATATTGCGCCCGAGCCGCCGAGACTAGCCCAGTTCGCAAGGACATGCCTTGGCTTTCCGTGGGATGGATTGCTCCGACTTTGCTGCTGATGGAGTGAGCCATGACCGAGAGCCCGAACCTTGCGCCTCTGCTGGAGGCTGTCGAACGTTACTTCACGCTGATGTACGACAGCGATGTTTCGCAGTTCGACCGCGTCTTTGCGCCGACTGCGCAACTCCACGGATTTCGCGACGCCGAATTGCGGATCCTGCCCGTTGGCGACTACAGAGCGATGTTGGCTTCGACCCCGTCGCCCAAATCCAAGAATGCCCCGCGCCTTCAGGAGATATTGCTGATCGATCTGGCGTCGTCAGCGCAGGCACTGGTGAAGGTTCGCGTTCGGATCGATGTGCACCAGTACGTTGATTATCTGGCGTATCACTGCATCGAGGGCACTTGGCTCATTACCGCGAAATCGTTCCATGTGGAGCGCCGGTATGAGCCGACCGGCACGTAGCGCCTCCGCAATCTTATTGCCCGCCTGCCGCCTGAAGATAAGCAACGATCTTGCTCGCTTCGTCAGCGGAGACACCACCATATGGCTGCATCTTGTTGCCGGACACGACCTCATCCGGCTTGACCATGAAGCGGGTCATCTTGTCCTGATCCCAGACGAAGCCGGCGTCCTTCATCGACGGAGAGTAGTTGTAGTTCGGCAGCGAGCCGGCCTTGCGTCCCACGATCTTGTTGAGATTGGGACCGAGGCGATTGTCGCCATCCTTCACCGAGTGGCAGGTGCGACAGGAATTGTTGAAAGCCTGCTGGGCCGCCTCGTCGTTCGCCGGCTGCTGGGCGAGCGACGAGGGCGCAGACAGGAGCAGCGTCAATGCGCCGGCAGCTGCGATCGAGCGCAGCCATGGACCTGGCGACATTTGCAGGCGTGATCGCATCCGCGCCTCCGAACAGCGCTTCTCCAAGCGAGGCCGCCCGGAGAGCATGATGCAAACGAAAACGGCCCCGGTGGGTTCCGAGGCCGTTTGCGTCACAATGTCCTGTCGCGTTAGCGCGTCGCGGCGCCGAGGTCCGCGCGGCGTTCCGTCATCGGCAGCACGATCACCTTGGTGCCGACGTTGACGCGGGAGTAGAGGTCGGTGACGTCGTCGTTGGTCAGGCGGATGCAGCCGGACGAGACGTGCTTGCCGATCGTGTCGGGGGCGTTGGTGCCGTGGATGCGGTAGATGGTGCCGCCGAGATACATGGCGCGCGCGCCGAGCGGGTTGCCGGGGCCGCCGGCCATGTGGCGCGGCAGATAGGGCTGGCGGGCGATCATTTCCGGCGGCGGGGTCCAATCCGGCCACTCGGCCTTCTTGGTCACCGACTGCACGCCGGACCAGGTGAAGCCGTCGCGGCCGACGCCGATGCCGTAGCGAACGGCCTGGCCGTTGCCGAGCACGTAATAGAGATAGGTGTTGGGCGTATCGATGATGATGGTGCCCGGCGCCTCACGCGTCGCATAGGAGACGGTCTGGCGGCGGAAGCGCGCCGGCATCTCGACCGGGTCCTGATCCTCGGACGGCGCGGCCTGGTAAGGCGTGGCCTGATAGGGCTGGTACGGCTGCGGCGCGGCCATCGGCGGCAGCGGCTGGAAGAACGGGAAGAGCTGCACGGGCGCAGCCTTGGCCGGACCGGCAAATGAGATTGCGGAGATCGCCACGGCGCTGAGCGCAACGGCGCGCGAATACGTCTTGAACGTGTCCAGATTAATCATTGATCGCCCCTGTTTGATCGGTGTTTCTTGACCACCGCGGCACCGTTTCGGTGCTCCGTTGCCCAAATCACTAACGACAAAACGTTTCGGGAGCTTTGCGCGGAAAACCGAAAACGGTTTCATGGCGGAAAGGATTTGTTTCATGACGGTTTCGTGGCGGCGCGGACCCGTTAACCAACAAAACAGCGGGCCGACACTTCTGTGACGTCACACGCCTGAAATATCCGTGGTTGATGGTCCTAAGCCGAGAATCATCAAACTCTCGGGATTTCCCCATGCGGGTATTAATCGCGACTGACGCCTGGCATCCGCAGGTTAACGGTGTGGTCCGGACGCTGACCTCGCTGGCGAACGCGGCCAAGGCGCTCGACGTCGAGATCGACTTCCTCACCCCGGACGGTTTTCGGTCCTGGCCGCTGCCGACCTATCCGGGCCTGCGCATCGCGCTGCCCAGCGGTAAGGAGATCGCGCGGCGGATCGAGAAGGCGGCGCCGGAAGCCTTGCACATCGCGACCGAGGGGCCGATCGGCTGGGCCGCGCGCGCCTATTGCCGCCGCAACCGCCTTGCCTTCACCACCTCCTACACGACGCGTTTTCCCGAATACGTCTCGGTGCGGACCGGTATCCCTGATGCCGTCGGCTATGCCGTGCTGCGCCACTTCCACGACGCTGCCGCCATGACCATGGTGGCGACGCCTTCGCTGCGGCAGGAGCTCTCCGAACGCGGCTTCAAGCGACTCGGCTTCTGGACGCGCGGCGTCAACACCGAGCTGTTCCATCCAGACAGTCCGGCCAAGCTCGACCTACCGGGTCCGATCTTCATGACCATGGGCCGCGTCGCGGTGGAGAAGAACCTCGAAGCGTTCCTCTCGCTCGACCTGCCCGGCACCAAGGTCGTCGTCGGCGACGGCCCGCAGAAGGCGGCGCTCGAAAAGAAATATCCGGATGCCGTCTTCCTCGGCGAGAAGAAGGGCGCGGATCTGACCGCGCATCTCGCCGCCGCCGATGTCTTCGTCTTCCCGAGCCTGACCGACACGTTCGGTGTGGTGCAACTCGAGGCGCTCGCCTGCGGCACGCCGGTGGCGGCGTTTCCGGTGACGGGCCCCAAGGACGTCATCGCCGATCATCCGATCGGCGCGATCGACCATGATCTGCGTACCGCGTGCCTCCGCGCGCTCACCATGTCGCGCGAGACCTGCCGTAACTTCGCGCTGGAGCGTTCCTGGGAAAACAGCGCGCGGCAGTTCGTCGGAAACCTCACCTCACTTCAGCCCAGCCGCATCCTGCGCGCCTCGCCGGTCATGGCGCGGCGGCCGGTGCGCGGCTGATCTGCAACGTTTGACCCACAGCGAGAACCTCATCGATGGCTAAGATCATGAACCTTGACGGTACCCAGCAGCTCGACCTCACCCGTGGCACGGTTGAGCAGGCCTATGACCGCTGGGCGCCCGTCTACGATCTCGTGTTCGGCGGCGTGTTCGCCAAGGGCCGGCAGGCCGCGATCGCGGCCACCAACAAGATCGGGGGCCGTGTGCTCGAGGTCGGCGTCGGCACCGGCATCTCGCTGCCGCTCTACGCGCCGCATCTGCGCATCTTCGGCACCGACATTTCGGAAGCGATGCTCGACAAGGCGCGCCAGCGCGTCACCGAGGGCAATCTGAAGAATGTCGAGGGCCTCGCGGTGATGGACGCCGAGAAGCTCGAATTCCCCGACAATTCCTTCGACGTCGTGATGGCGCAATATGTCGTCACCGCCGTGCCGAACCCGGAAGTGGCGCTCGACGAATTCGCCCGCGTGCTGCGCCCCGGCGGCGAGCTGATCATCCTCACCCGCGTCAGCGCCGATACCGGCATGCGCCGCTTCATCGAGCAGAGGCTCCAGCCGGTGGTGCGCCCGCTCGGCTTCCGTACCGCCGAGTTCGCCTGGTCGCGTTATACGAAGTGGCTGGCCGGTGCCAACGGCATCGAGCTCGCCGAGCGCCGCCTGATTCCGCCGCTCGGCCATTTCTCGCTGGTGCGCTTCCGCAAGGTCGACGTCGCCAAGGCAGCCTGACCGTCACTCCTCATGGCGAGGAGGCGCGTAAGCGCCGTTTCGAACCATGAAGGCCCGTGCTGATGCAGCTCGGCCTTCATCCTTCGAGACGCGCGTTCCGCGCTCCTCAGGATGAGGGGAGAGAGTAACACGTGCGTCATCGCGCCGCTGCACATCGTCACATGACAAAATGATGATGTCACACGGCCTACATCGAATCCCTGTAAATCCAGAACCCGAAAGCATTTTGGGGGAGAGCATGATCAAGAATTATCTCGAGCAGCTGCGGATCCAGCGCTGGGACGACCATCGCTACTATCACCACAGCCGCATCAATCAGAGCCTGCACTTCGTCAGCGCGCTGAGCTTTCTCTTCGCCTTTGTCTGGCTGTTCGTCGATCCCATGATCTCGGCGCTGGTCGGCTGGCTGGTCTCGATGACCTCGCGCCAGGCTGGTCACTTCTTCTTCGAGCCGCACGATTACGACCACATCAACCAGGCGACGCACGAGTACAAGGAAGACATCAAGGTCGGCTACAACCTTCAGCGCAAAGTGGTGCTGATGGCGATCTGGGCGCTGTCGCCGCTGGTGCTGGTTGTCGATCCGACGCTGTTCGGCCTGTTCACGCCCTGGGCGAGCGCGACCGATTTCATGCGGCAGGTCGCCAAGATCTGGCTAGTGATCGGCGGCGGCGGTCTGTTGTTCCGCACCGTGCACCTGTTCTTCATCCGCGACGTCGAGACCGGTCTCGTCTGGATGACCAAGATCCTGACCGATCCCTTCCACGACCTGATGCTCTATCGTAGCGCACCGCTCGCCCTGATGCGCGGCGAGCTGATGGACCCCGGTCTGCACCTCAACCCCGAGCACACGCTGGGCCTCATCTCCGAGCCCACGCTCGAAGAGCAGCACGCCTGAGCACGCTGTTCTCACACAACACTCCGATGTCTGATGGTTACGTCATGCCCGGCCTCGTGCCGGGCATCCACGTCTTGGGGATACCTTTAAAGTGACTCAGCGGAGCCCAGCGCTCTCTTCACCTCGCCCCGCTTGCGGGGAGAGGTCGGCTTTGCGCGTAGCGCAAAGCCGGGTGAGGGGGGCTCTCCGCGGTGGTGCTGCTTCCGGATCGTTCGCTAATTCTCACCGCGCGCGCGGAGAGTCCCCCTCACCCCGACCCTCTCAGCGCGAGCGTAGCTCGTCGCGGCCCCGCATCCGCCTTCGCCAAGGCTTCGGCGGACAAGGGCGGGGCGAGGGAGAAGGGCGGGCGGTGATCAGGGTTAAGAGTGAGAAAGCCTCAGCGCCCAAAACGCTTGGCCAGCATCTCTTTCAAAATCTGCCGCTTGATATTCTTGTTGGTGAGCACGCCGTCGTGCCACCAGAAGCCGTCGGCTTTCATCTTCTCGGCCGCGCGGACGAAGCGCTCGGCGACCTCGGTGAAATCGGCGTCGGTGTAGTTCAGGCTGAAGATCAGCCGGCCGGTGCCGACCCAGCTGAGCGACAGGCCTTCGGCGCGAAGGTAGTATTGCAGCATCCAGTTGTAGCGGGACGGGGTGGTGTATTTCACCGTCCAGATCGACGAGAAGTTCGCAAACTGCACCGGCAGCTTGGCGTCCGTCATCATCTGGTTGAGCTTTTGCGCGCGGCCGTTCCAGGTCGTGTCCAGGCCGTCGTAGATGGCACGGAAGTTCGGGCTGGCGAGCCGGCTCAAGAACTCGTCCATCGCCGTCATGACGTAGGGGTGCGAGTTGAAGGTGCCGCGGGCGAAGCAGATATCGGCGGGGCGATCGTCGCGGAAGCGACGCATCAGCTCGCGTTTGCCGCAGACGACGCCGACCGGCAGGCCACCGGCAAGGCTCTTGCCGTAGGTCACCATGTCGGCCTTGACGCCAAAGTACTCCTGGGCGCCGCCGGCGGCGAGACGGAAGCCGACGAAGACCTCGTCGAAGATCAGCGCGATGCCGCGCTCGGTGCAGACTTCGCGCAGCTTCTTCAGCCACTCGGTGTACGCCGCGCGGTCAAAGTTGCCGCCGCGGGAGGAATCGACCAGCGAGGAATCGCCGGGCGCGTTGCCGTTCGGATGCAGGCCCTGCAACGGATTGACCAGCACGCAGGCGATGTCCTTGCGCGTGCGCAGCACGTGCAATGTCTTCTCGGACATCTCGGCGAGGGTGTAGGTCTCGTGCGCGGGAATGGGGTTGCCGACGCCGGGCTGCACGTCGCCCCACCAGCCGTGATAAGCGCCGGCGAAACGGACGAGATGCGTGCGCTTGGTGTGGTAGCGCGCAAGCCGCACCGCCTGCATGACTGCCTCGGTGCCGGACATGTGGAACGAGACTTCGTCGAGGCCCGAGATCTGGCAGAGCCGTTGCACGTTCTCGAGGATAACGGGATGGTAGGGGCCGAGCACGGGTCCGAGTGCATGCGCGCGCTTCTCCGAGCCCTCGATGCACTCCTTGTAGAAGTCGTTGCCGAAGATGTTGACGCCGTAGGATCCGGTGAGGTCGTAGGAGGTGTTGCCGTCGAAATCCGTGACGGTGACGCCGCTGGACGATTCCATGAAGGTCGAGGTGCCCAGATGCTCGCGGACGAGGCGCGAGAACTGGAACGGCACGCGGTAGGTTTCGGTGAAGTGCAGGTCGGAGATCTTTTCCGCCGCTTCCTTCGTCATCGCGCGGCCCTTGGGGTAGCGCTCGGCGTAAAGGCTGGCGAGGCGGAAGAAGGCGTCCTTGCGCTGCTGCACTACGTTATCAGGCGCGCCGTCGCAGCCGAAATACTTGTCGCCCTCGAACTCGTAGAACGGGAGCAGCTTTGCCACCCGGCGCGACATCTTGGAGTGTCCGGCGAGCGACCGGTGCTTGGCGCGGGAGAGCTCGATCCGCGCCTTGAGCTTCGGGAAGGCGGCGGCAGCGGACGCTGCGGCGGCCACGGAAAATGAGAGAATCGGGAGTGTCGTTTCCATGACAACAAGCGCTAATACTGCGAGCTGACAGATTCATGACAGTCAAAGCCCTCATCGCCTCTTTCACCCAGCAGGAAGACCTCAACTTCCTGTTGACCAACCGCATCCCCCGCGCGGCCCTGACCCGCTTCATGGGCCGGTTCTCCAAGATCGAGAACCCGCTCGTCAGGGACTTCTCGATCGCGCTGTGGAAGCTGTTCTCCGACCTCGATCTGTCGGAGGCACGCAAGACCCACTTCAAGAGTCTGCACGACTGCTTCACCCGGGAGCTCAAGCCGGGGCTGCGTCCCTTTGATCCCGACCCTTCCATTGTCGCCAGCCCTTCGGATGGCATTGTCGGCGCCCATGGCCGGATCGCCGACACCGAGCTGTTCCAGGTCAAGGGCGCGCCCTATTCGCTGCTCGACCTGCTCGGTGATTCAGCGCTGGTCGACCAGCACCGTAACGGAAGCTTCGTCACGTTGCGGCTGACATCGAGCATGTATCACCGCTTCTATGCGCCATATGATGCGCATATCGAACGCGTCACGCTGATCCATGGCGACGTCTGGAACGTCAACCCGATCGCGCTGAAGCGGGTCGAGCGTCTGTTCTGCAAGAACGAGCGCGCGGTGATCCGCACGCATTTGTCGACTGGCGAAGCCGTGACGCTGGTGCCGGTCGCCGCGATCCTGGTCGCGAGCATCCGCCTGCACTTCCTCGACATGGTGCTGAACGCGCAGACCCGCGGGCCGGTCAATTTCCCCTGCGACGTCAACGTGACCAAGGGCGAGGAGCTCGGCTGGTTCGAGCACGGCTCCACCATCATCATCCTGGCGCCCGGTGATTTCAACTTCTGCGACGGCATCGGCGAGGGCACCCGCATTCGCGCAGGTCAAGCGCTGTTGAAGAAGAACTAGCCTTCAATCCGCCGCGTCGGCAGCCTATATCGTCGGCGGGCCGATTGGATCGACACGGAATCTTGTGATGGCGCGGGCGCCGGTGATGGCGGCGGGTGGTATTGTGCTGCGGCGTGGCGCACCGCCGCTGGTTGCGGTCGTGCGCCAGCGCAAGCGCAACGAATGGGTTTTGCCCAAGGGCAAGCTCGACGACGGCGAGACGCCGAAGGAAGCCGCGCACCGCGAGGTGCTGGAAGAGACCGGCCACGATGTGGCCATCCACGAATTCCTCGGCACGCTCGTCTACCAGTCGGGAGGGCGCTCCAAGGTCGTGCATTTCTGGCGCATGGAGGCCGAGGGCGGTCCCGTTCGCAAGCTGATGAACGACATCAAGGCGGTCGACTGGCTGACGCTGGAGGATGCGCTCGCGCGCCTGTCGCGCGAATATGAGCGGGCATTCCTGGTGCAGGTCGGTCCGATCGCGCTCGCAGCGGCCGGACTGGCGCCTACGCCGGTGCCCGAGCCGGCGCCAGCAACCGACGACATCGATATAGCTTTGCAACCCCTGACACCAGCTGAAGCCGCCTCAGTCGACGAACTGCGTCATGGCCTGTTGCAGAAGGTGAAGGCCTGGCTGCGCGGCGAAGCGTGAGTTGTCTTCACGCTGCTCTGCTCGCGAGTTTGGAAAAATCCGCGAGCTAGCAAGTTTGTGGGAGCCTTAGTTCCCTCCAAGTCGTCATTGCGAGCGCAGCGAAGCAATCCAGAGTCCCTCAGCGGAAAGATTCTGGATTGCTTCGCTTCGCTCGCAATGACGGAGGAGAGGGCCGCGCACTCGACGTCGACCCTCATGGTGAGGAGCGCGCGTCGCGCGTCTCGAACCATGCGGCCCGACTGTGGCCTCGCCCTTCGAGATGCTTGCTTCGCAAGCTCCTCAGGGTGAGGGGAGGCACCGTTCACCGCCGCTCTTTCTTCTCCTTCGGAGCGGGCGCCGGTCTGCGCGGTGCTGCGGGACGTTGCGCGGCGGGGAGGCGCTGCTGGAATCCGCCCTGGCGCTGGATGCCGCCTGGCTGCTGAGCCGCGGGCGGCTGGCCCGGCTGCAATCCGGTGCGGGGCGTTTGCGGCTGCGGCGCCGTGCCCGGCTGTGACGGCGCGACTCCGCCGGGCTGCGCCGGGGTCTGTCCGTTTCGCTGTGGCTGCGTCTGCAACGCGCCGCCGGGCTGCGTGCCTTGTCCGGTACGCGGCGCACCTGCCGGCTGTCCCGCACCTTGCTGCTGACCTGGTTGCTGCTGGCCCTGTGGTTGCTGGCCTCGCTGCTGCTGCCCCTGGCCCGCGCGCGGCGCGCTCGGCTGCACGGCGCCGCCTTGTCCTTGCCGCTGCGGCGGCTGCGCGCCCTGGCGGCCTGGCGTGCCCGGCTGCTGCTGACCCGGACGGTTGTTCCGGCCAGGCTGGCCGTTCGGGCGCTGCGGCTGCTGGCCGGGCGCTGTCGTCGGCCGCAATTGCTGCTGCTGCGGAGGCTGGGTCGGCCGCGGAATGCGGCTGATCGCGGCCGGATTGGCGCGGCGGAAGTCGCGCTGCTCGGTGACGATCTGCCGGCCGGTGGTCTGCGCCAGATGCACCTGGCTGACGAAGCCGCGGTCGCGCGCGATCTGCTGCGGGGCGATCGTGATTGGCACGGCGGCAAAGCGCATGCCGCCTGCGCTGCCGGCGCCTGGGCGGATCGCAAAACCGCTTGCGGCCTGCGTCAGCGCGCCGAGTCGCGTGCCGCTGGTGCGGTCGTTGACCTCGATGTGGCCGACCCGGCCGTCGGCGTCGGGATAGAGCTTGATGTTGACGTTGTTCGCAGCACTGGCCGTCGCGCCTTCGGGAACGTCGACGACGCCGGTGGTGCCCCGGATGCCGAGCGTTGCGGTCGGCGTTGCGATCTTCATGTCGCCGGTCTTCGCCACGGCTGCCGCAACGAAGGCAACGGTGCCCTTGCCGATGTCGAAGATCGCCGAATTTTGCTTGCCGCCGTCCTCATAGACGTAATTGTCGATGGTGATCTTCGCGCTGGCGGAGAGGTTGAACGTGGTGGCGTCGTTGAAGGTGATGCCGAGCGAGGAGTTCGACGAGGTCTGCACGACGTCGTTGAGATAGATGTCGTCGCGCACGCGCAGCGGATAAGAGTTCTTGTCGCGGACCACGGTCGCGATCCCCGTCACGGTCGCGACGTTGCCGATCGGCTCGATGGCGGCAGGTTGCGCGTCCGTGGCAGGCGCAGGTGAAGCCGACGGCGTCGGGGAGGGGGCGGGATTTGGCTGCGCCTGGGGCTGGGCCTGCGCAAGCTCGATTGCATCGGATGCGAGCGCCACGCTCGCGCCGGCCAGCGGCAACGCCAGCAACGGAAGCGCGAAGACGAAGCGGCGCCAAGCCACCATTGATGTCACGAGGAAGTCCCGGTGAGAGCGCGAGGCGAGATCGGCCGATATCAGCCGGGGTTAGCTGAATGGCGGATGAACATGTGTCGCATGGATGGGGCGGACGTTCAAACGACCTGCGATACGAGCGAATGAGCTCGGCCCTCTCTACTGCGTCATGGCGGGGCTTGTCCCGGCCATCCACGTCTTAACGCGCGCTACCGAGAACGTGGATGCCCGGGCCTTCGCCTCGCCGAAGCGGCTTCGGCCGCGCAGGCGGGACAAGCCCGGGCATGACGATCATTGTGCACCTGTCGAGGATGACACCTCCGGTGTCAGCTGACACGCTTCCAGGTCTGGCCGCCGCAGAACATGCCGCCGAAGGCGCAGCCCTGCACGCGCATCGCATTCGGGCCCTTCATCGCGATCGTGGAGTCGTAGTTGCGGCCGGAGTCGGGATCGTGGATGCGGCCGCTCCACTTCGCGCCGTCGGGCTTCATGTTGATCAGGATGCGCTCGTTGGACTTGACGGCGTAACCGCAGAGATTGGCGCCGCACTGTTCGACGCGGACATTGCCCTTGTTCTCTTCGGTCGCCCAGACGCCGATCGGCGTATTGGCGGCTTGCACGGGCGCGGCAGCAACCGGCGCCGGAGCGGGCGCGGGAGCAATCGCGACCGGCGCCGTGTTGTCGTAGCCGGCGGCCGGAGCGGCGGCAACAATCGTGGCGGGAGCCGCGGGGGCGGCGACAGCAGGCGCGGCCGGCGCGGTCGCCTGCAGCGGCGCCTGTTGCACGGGCTGCTGCTGCACCGGAGCCGGCGCCGGCTTTGCGGTCGTCGTGGACGGAGCTGGCGTGGTGTCGTCGTCGTCCTTGGAGCCGCCGAGGCCCTTGAGGTTGATGTTGTTCAGTTTGATCGGCTTGTCCGACAGGCCCGGTGCGACGATCGTCACGCAATCGAGCGAGGCGCAGTTGCGCGGCGTCTCGATGCGGATGTGCTGGCCTTCGATCTGGAACGCAATCGAGTTGCCGGCATGCGCAGCGGCGGTCGAAGCGAGGAAAAGCGCGGTGGCGGCGATGGTGAGCTTGTTCATGACAACCTCCGAAAATTGTGCCGGTCTGAACAGGTGTCGCTGGTGGATGGAGCGTGGTTCGACCCTAGGCCGAGCCTGTCCCGCCTTCTGTGATGGATGTCACAACGGACCGCGTCGGCTGGGTGAGGCAGCGCACATTCAGCGGTGGGTCGTCCCGCGTAACCTCGTCGCGACACAGAGGGAGGCGCCGATGAAGCGGCTTGCGACATCGCTTGGCACATTGATCGCTTTGGCGGCGATGGCGTCGTCGGCCCAAGCCGGTTCCTACACCTTCTCGATCGGCGGCCACCGGTTTCATGTCGAGGCGCCGCGGACTTGCCGGTCTGTTTCCTGTGTGTCGGTTTCATCCAATCGCAGGTTCCGGCCGACGAACGACGTCGACACGACACCTGCTCCGTCGCCCGCGGTCGCGCCGTCGCAACCGGCGTGTCCGGCAGCTCCGGTCAGGCCTGCGCCAGCGGCCGTCGTCGTGGCACCGCCAGTGCCGCCGGCTCCTGTCATGGCCGCGACCACATCGCAGCCTGTTGTCCTGCCGCCGCCAAGACTCGAGCCGCCGAGCCCGCCGAGAGTTGAGCTGCCGCGCACGGATCCGCCGAAGACGGTCCTGCTCGATCCGCCGCGCATGGAGGCGACGGCCGTCGCTCCGAGGCCCGACGAGACTTCATCGATCGCCCAGCGCAGCGATGACGAGCCGGCTTATTCGCCGCTCGGCGAATGGGAGAGCCCAGGCGCGAAGGGCATGGTTCGCATCGAACGCTGCGGCGCCGCGCTGTGCGGCTATGCGTTGACCGAAGCCTCGAGCCGGGGCGAAAGCGTGCTCGTCAACATGAAGCCGAAAACGCACGATTCCTGGACCGGCAGCATCTACAGCCGTTCCAGCGGCAGCACCTATTATGGGACGATGACGCTGACGGCTTCCGGCAGGCTTCGCGTCGAAGCCTGCGCGCTCGGCCACTTCTGGTGCTCCGGCAACGACTGGACGCGCGTCGAGGAGCGGCAGCAGAAGGTGATCACGACATCGCGGCAGTGGGGGGCAAGGTCGTAGCGTTTCTCTTACCCTCCCCCTCCAGGGGAGGGTGGCAGTTTGCCCCTGTCCAATTTGTAATCGTCCCGCACCGAACCTGCTTCTCGCTTGCGCGCGACCGATGGCTGACGACGCATGCAAGGACAGCCAACATGAAACGTCTCGGCCTCATCGCCGCGCTGCTGATCGGCAGCGCGATCCCGGCCCACGCCGACACCGACATCTGGAACAACATGCTGAAGCGGCAGCGCGGCGACGATGCGGTGCATGTCGACAGCGCGTTCTGCGATGCGCAACTCGGTGCGCCGCAGAACGGCAAGGTGACCTCAGCGCAATACAAGCGCTGCATGCGCACGCGGGGCTGGCGCTTCAGTCATACGGTTCGCGAGAAGGACGACGGCTATCCCGATCCTGACAATCCCGGTCTCGTCTGTCACGACTTCAAGATCGGCGGCGTCACGGGATCGTCCTGCTCGAATTTCTGAGCACGGCAATAGGCCCGACGGCCGGATGATCCGGCGCCGCCAGGCAAGCCCGTGATGCGGTCGGTGATGTCTCTAGATCATGCCGAGCACGATGGCGCCGACAAAGGCCATGGCGAGGTACGCGGTGATAACGCTCAGTCTCCCGGCGAACGTCATAAGGTCGCTCCCGCTGTTGTCCCCCGTGCGAGCGGCATCATGGTTAACAGAGAGTCTCTCTCCGAAAAAGTCAGCCTTGCTTCCGCTGCTGCCGGACGGCGCATGCGCGGGCGCGCCGGTATGGTTAAAGAACACTGAAATCAACACGTTGAAGAGTCTTTAAGTAAATTCACCGAACGTGCGTGCATGACGCGCGGAGTTCGTTTGTATCTCGTCGGCTCCATCGTCCTTGTTTCGCTTGCGGGTTGCGGACGCGGCTTTTTCCAGGCCGAACGCGAACCGTGGCGGGCCGAGGCCGAAGCCGCATGCCTGAAATCGGGCGCGGTGAAAGAGGGGCCGGATCTCGTCCGCATCGACCCGATCTCGGGCCCCGGCATGTGCGGCGCCGAGTTCCCGTTGAAGGTCGCCGCCATCGGCGAAGCCTCGGGCAGCTATGGCTTCGCCGACGAGGAACTACGTCCGCCGGGGAGTGTCGGCGGCCAGCCGCGATGGCCGGTGACGCAGCCGCGATCGAACGCTCCGCAGAACCAGAACTATCCGTCATCCTCCTATCCGCAGCGGTCGAACTATCCCGAGAGCGCGGTGCGCCAGCCCTCCGGCTATGGCAATTCGCCCGGCCCGATGTCGCTGAACGCGCCCGGCGTGGCACAGCAAGAGGACGAGATCGACTTACCGCCCGAGGGCACCGATGCCGCGGGCGCCGCACGCTACATGAATGCGCCGAGCTATCCGGCGCGGCCGGCGCCGTACTCGCAGGCGCCCGCGCAACAACCCTTGCCGCGTCTTGGTCCGGCGCAGGGCAATCCCGTCATCGCCGTCGGCCCCGTCGCGATCAAGCCGACCGCGACGCTCGCCTGTCCGATCGTCTCCGAGCTCGATCGCTGGCTCGCCGATACCGTGCAGCCATCGGCGATGCGCTGGTTCGGCGCCCGCGTCGTCGAGATCAAGCAGATCTCCGCCTATTCCTGCCGCGGCATGAACGGCAACTCGCACGCCCACATTTCCGAGCACGCCTTCGGCAACGCGCTCGACATCGCCGCCTTCGTGCTCGCTGACGGCCGCCGCGTCACCGTGAAGGACGGCTGGCGCGGCATGCCGGAAGAGCAGGGGTTCCTGCGCGACGTGCAGTCGGGCGCGTGCGCGCATTTCACCACGGTGCTCGCGCCGGGCTCGAACGTCTATCACTACGATCATATCCATGTGGATCTGATGCGCCGCGCCAGCCGCCGCCTGATCTGCCAGCCCGCCGCTACCTCGGGCGACGAGGTCGCCGGCCGCGCGCAGCAGCGCAACCCTTACGCCGGTCGGCGTGATCCCTATGTCACGGGCTCGCTTGGAACGCGCAAGAGCGCGACGCGCAAGCAGGAAGAGGACGAGTACGCCGACGAGTAAGATGACCGCCGATATCGTCCGCTATCTCACCCATCCGCAGGTGCAAATCGATCCCGCCGTGCCGGTGCCGCAATGGGGCCTGAATTCGGTCGGTCGCGCGCGCGCCGAAGCGCTGGCGAATGCGGGCTGGCTCGCGAGCACCACGCAGATCGTCTCGAGCGCCGAGCGCAAGGCGATCGAGACCGCCGAGATCATCGCGGGCCGCCTCGGAATCATGATCGAGATCCGCGAGGCCATGCATGAGAACGACCGTTCGGCGACCGGCTTCCTGAAACCGGCCGAGTTCGAGGAGGTCGCCGACCAGTTTTTCGCGCAGCCGCATCTCAGCGTTCGCGGCTGGGAGCGCGCCGTCGATGCGCAGGCGCGCATCGTGCGCGAAACCGAGGCGGCGCTCGCCCGCAACCGTCCCGGCGATGTTCTCTTCGTCGGCCACGGTGCCGTCGGCACGCTGCTGTTCTGCCACTATGCCAGTCACGCAATCGATCGCGTTCACGATCAGGCGGCCGGCGGCGGCAACTGCTTCGCATTCACCCGGGAGGGGCGCCGCGTCCTGCATGGGTGGCGCAAGATGGAAGAGATCGGGGCCTAGCTCCAGGGCGCCGGACAATCATTTCGAGAGCGGCTTTGACGGTGCGGGGACCAGCCCCATGCACCGCTGCACCTCGCCCGGAACGTTGTAGGTCCGCATGATATGGCGGCTGTCGCGCAAGCCGGTCGCCTCACGTTGCACCACGAGCATCCAGAGCGCCTGGCCGGCTTCCATCACCAGCTTGCGCCGCGCCGCTTGCATTGAGGCCGGCACTTCCGAGCGCGCGTGAGCGGCGTCGAATTCGCGCAAGCGCGCAAGACTCTGTTCGAGTGCACTGCCCATCCGTCCAAGCGCTGAGGCCTGTTCCTGGACGATCTCGTAATGGAGGATATCGACGGGCGGGCGAAGATCACGGGACATGGCGCTTAATATAATGCCGCGGCAGCGGGCTGCGCAACGCGTGGCCCGCTGCTGCTACTTCGCCCTGTACGCCGCCAGAAACATCCGCGTCGCGCTGTCGACGACCTCGGTCATGCGTTCTTCCGACGGCGCAGGCGCGGCCTGGAAGACGAAGGGCAGGAAGAGCGAGGCCTTGCACAGCTCCATGAACTGCGACGCCGCCAGATCGCAATCGTCGATCTTGAGATCGCCGGAGGCGACATGGATTTTGAGATATTCGGAGAGCCGGTTGATGGTCTTGTCCAGCACGCGCAGATAATAGCGGCGGCCGACGTCGGGCATGCGCTCGGCGATCGCCATCACGGTGCGAATCGCCGAACCGCCGCCGGGCCGGCACAGCAGATGGATATAGGCCCGGCCAAAATCCTTCAGCGTGGTCTCGGCGTCGCGCGCGGGATCGAAATTGAAAACGACCTGGCCGTGCTGGAGCGCCTCCTGCTCAAGGATGGCTTCGAACAGCGCGCATTTGTCGGCGAAGTAGACGTAGAGCGTGCCCTTGGAGACCTGCGCGGCGCGCGCGATCTCGCCCATGCTGGCGCCGTCGAAACCGAGATCCATGAACACCTTGCGGGCTCCGTCCAGGATCTGGCGGCGCTTGGAGCTGTCCTCCACCTGGACGATGTGGAGATGTTCGCGGCCGGCTACAACCATTGGTTCAGCGTCTCTGAAGGTTTCTGGATCGGGCCCGACCCATGAAACCCAAATAAAGGATTCGGGCCAGTAGGGTCCTGCCCGGGAATATTATCTATGTTGACCGAACCGTTCGGTCAATGATATTTGGAATGGGCGAGAGGGAACCGGCCGCAGGACGGCCGTCCCTGGTCGCCGCTTTTTTGTTGGGGAGGCCTTTATGGCCGTATCGAGAGACCAGGCTGCGCGTGTCCTTCGCCAGGAAGCGGTGGAGACGACGCCGGGGCAGGCCGGCAGTGAAGCTGCGACCGAGAAATCCGTCGCCCTTGCCGAGCAGTTGCGCTCTCATGTGGCCGAGGAAACCAAGCGCCGCACCAATGAGGCGCCGGAGACGCCCGTGACCGACAAGCCGGCTGCACCCGCTGCCGCCGACGGGCCGAAGCCCGGCAAGCGCAAATTCGTCCTGATGGGTGTTGGCCTCGTGCTGGCGCTCGCGGCCGCGAGCTATGCCGGCTACTACACGCTGGTCGGCCGCTTCTACGTCTCCACCGACGACGCCTATGTCCGCGCCAACAACACCATGCTGGGCGCGCGCGTTGCCGGCCACATCTCTTCGATCCTCGCCGGCGACAACACGACCGTGCGCGCCGGCGACGTCGTCTTCCGCATCGATGACGGCGACTACAAGATCGCGGTCGATGCCGCCGCGACCAGGATCGCGACCCAGCAGGCCACCATCGATCGCATCGGCCGCCAGATTGCAGCGCTCGACAGCCAGGTTGCACAGGCCAAGGCGCAGCTCGTCTCGGCCGAGGCGGGCCTCAAGCGCGCCGATCTCGATTATGAGCGCCAGCAGGCGCTGAGCAGCAAGGGCTTTGCTTCGCGCGCCACGTTCGAAAGCTCGGAAGCCGGACGCGACCAGGGCGCCGCCGCGGTCAAGGCCGCCCAGGCCGCCTACGACGTCGCGGTCAGCAATGTCCACGTCACCAAGGCGCAGCAGGCCGAAGCGCAGGCGCAGCTCGCCGAGCTCAAGACCTCGCTCGCCAAGGCCGAGCGCGATCTCGCCTTCACCGCGGTGCGCGCGCCGGTCGACGGCACGTTCTCGAACCGCCTGGTCAGCGCCGGCGACTTCGTCGCGGTCGGCCAGCGTCTCGGCAACATCGTGCCGCTCGACGACGTCAATATCGACGCCAATTTCAAGGAAACCCAGCTCAAGCGCATCCGTCCCGGCCAGCCGGTGACGATCAAGGTCGATGCCTACGGCATGCGCAAGTTCTCCGGAATCGTCGACAGCATCGCAGCGGGCTCCGGCTCGGTGTTCACGCTGCTGCCACCTGACAACGCCACCGGCAACTTCACCAAGATCGTGCAGCGCGTGCCGGTCCGCATCCGCGTGCCGAAGTCGGTGGCGAAGCAGAACCTGCTCCGCGCCGGCATGTCGGTGTATGCGACCGTCGATACCAACAAGGGCGCGGCCGACGCCGACAGCGAGATCGATCTCGACGATCCCACCGCGATCCACCCGCAGTAGCCACAAATCGAGCGCTGCGAGGTCAGACCATGGCCAACGCCACCACCGCCTCACCCGCCATGATGGCGAACCCCGACTCGGAGCGCATCGCGCCGAAGCGGCTGTTCGCCTTCATCATCATGGTGTTCGGGATGTTCATGTCGATCCTGGACATCCAGATCGTCTCGGCGTCCCTCAGTGAAATCCAGGCAGGCCTGTCGGCAAGCTCCAGCGAGGTCGCCTGGGTCCAGACCGCCTATCTGATCGCCGAGGTCATCGCGATCCCGCTGTCGGGCTTTTTGTCGCGCGCTTTCGGCACGCGGCTGCTGTTCGCGATCTCGGCCGCGGGCTTCACGGCCTCGAGCCTGCTCTGCGGCTTCGCCACCACGATCGAGGAGATGATCCTCTGGCGTGCCCTTCAGGGCTTTTTGGGTGCCGGCATGATCCCGACCGTGTTCGCCTCGGCCTATACCGTATTCCCGCGCTCCAAATTCCACATCGTCGGTCCCATCATCGGGCTTGTTGCGACCCTGGCTCCCACGATCGGCCCGACGGTCGGCGGCTACATCACCGATCTGATGTCGTGGAACTGGCTGTTCTTCATCAATGTCGTGCCCGGCATCGGCATCACCCTGGGCGTGCTGGCGCTGGTCGATTTCGACGAGCCGCATTTCGAGCTGCTCGACCGCTTCGACTGGTGGGGCCTGCTCTTCATGGCCGGCTTCCTCGGCACGCTGGAATACGTGCTGGAGGAAGGTCCGCAACATGAGTGGATGCAGGACACGTCCGTTGCGATCTGCGTCTGGATCTGCGCGATCTCGGCGATCGCCTTCTTCTGGCGCGTCTTCACCGCGGCCGAACCGATCGTCAATTTGCGCACCTTCTCCAACCGCAATTTCGCGGTCGGCTGCGTCCTGCAGTTCTGCATCGGTATCGGCCTCTACGGCCTGACCTACATCTATCCGCGCTACCTCGCCGAAGTGCGCGGCTACAGCGCGCTGATGATCGGCGAGACCATGTTCGTCTCCGGCATCACCATGTTCCTGGTCGCGCCGCTGGTCGTCCGTCTCATGGTGAAGGTCGACATGCGCTACATGATCGCGTTCGGCCTCATCGTGTTCGCGATCGGCTCCTACCAGATGACCTGGATCACGCGCGACTACGATTTCTACGAGCTGCTGGTGCCGCAGATCCTGCGCGGCATCGGCATGATGTTCGCGATGGTGCCGACCAACAACATCGCGCTCGGAACGTTGGCGCCCGACAGGGTGAAGAACGCCTCCGGCCTGTTCAACCTGATGCGCAATCTCGGCGGCGCGGTCGGCCTTGCCGTCATCAACACCGTGCTCAACAACCGCACCGACCTGCACATCACCCGCCTTCAGGAGCGGGTGACCTGGGGCAATGCGACCGCGACCGAAACCCTGACCATGTTCATGCAGAAATTCCAGGGGCTCGGCGATTCCACGCTGATGGCGATGAAGCAGCTCAGCCAGATCGTGCACCGCCAGGCCGTGGTGATGAGCTTTGGCGACGCCTTCTTCGCGCTGACGCTGTTTTATCTCGGCCTCAGCCTGCTGGTCACGCTGCTGAGCAAACCGGCCTCGATGACCGGTGGCGGCGACGCGCATTAGGCAAGCGGCTTACGAGGTGTCATCGCCCGCGGAGGCGGGCGATCCAGTACTCCGCGGCGGAAGTTGTGTGAGCTTACTACCGCCGCGGAGTACTGGATGCCCCGGTCAAGCCGGGGCCTGACAGCGGAGATTGAGGCGGCGGCGATGCCGGACCAAGGCGCCACGCACCAAATTGCAACACTCGTCCGTGAATTCGCGGGAGCCCCGTTGCAAACCGGAAACGATACATCTATAAAGCGCACCTCATTGAAGCCAACCGGGGAGGGATTTGCATGATTTCGTCGCATTCGCAGATCGTACGCCCGCGCTCGATGATCGCCTGGTTCGGTATGTACGCGGCCTGTTAGAGGCCCCTTCCGCCAGATTCGATCGGGTCACGAGTCCCGATCTCTCCACTTCCCAAGTCAAAATCAGCTGTGAGTGATGCCGGTCAGCCCTCCGTGGCGGACTTGCGTCCGTCGATGGAGCCGGCCTGCGCCGAAAGCGGCCGGATAATGTCATGACCTCTCTGTCAAAAAGGCCCGCGGCCATACGCGTGGTGCTGCCCTTCGTATTCCGGCACTGGCTGAAGCAGCCCGGACGCGGCCTGATCGTGGCCGGCGGCCTGCTGGGCGCAACCATCGCCGACTTGTTCATGCCGGTATTCTCCGGACATATGGTCGATGCGCTGACGCGCGGCTCGTCCGATCCCGACGCGCGCCGCGCGGCGCTGGTTGCGTTCGGCGCCATCGTGGCGCTCGGTGCGGCCTCCGTGGTGCTGAGGTTGATCGGTCTCCAGGCGATCGTCCCGTTCACGCTCAAGATCATGTCGGATGTCGCCCAGGAGGCTTTCACGCGCGTGCAGCGCTTCTCGACCGACTGGCACGCCAACTCCTTTGCCGGCTCCACGGTGCGCAAGGTCACCCGCGGCATGTGGGCGCTCGACCTGCTCAACGACACCATCCTGATGGCGTTGGCGCCGTCTCTGCTGGTGTTGATCGGCTCCATGGTCCTGATCGGCCTGCACTGGACGTCGCTCGGCGCGGTGATCGCGGTGGGCGCGCTTTTCTACGTCGCCATCACCGTGCTGTTCTCGACGCGCTACATCGCGCCGGCCGCGCGCGTCTCCAACGCCTGGGACACCAAGGTCGGCGGTACGCTGGCGGACGCGCTGACCTGCAACGCCGTGGTGAAATCCTTCGGCGCCGAAGCGCGCGAGGATACGCGGCTCGCCCGCGTCATCAACCGCTGGCGCGTGCGCGTGCGGCGGACCTGGTTTCGCTACAACTACACGGCCATGGCGCAGCTCTCGCTGCTGCTATGCCTGCGTGCGTCCGTGATCGGCGGCGCGGTGCTGCTGTGGATGTCCGGGCACGCCTCGCCCGGCGACGTCACCTATGTGCTGACGAGCTATTACGTCATCCACGCCTATCTGCGCGACGTCGGCATGCACATCAACAACCTCCAGCGCTCGGTCAACGACATGGACGAATTGGTGGCGATCCATGGCGAGCCGATCGGGATTGCCGATGCGGCCAGTGCGCGACCGATCGCGATCGAGGCCGGCGAGATCGTGTTCGACGACGTCACGTTCCACTATGGCGGACACCGCGCGCCACTGTATGACGGACTGTCGGTCACGATCCGCGCCGGCGAGCGCGTCGGCCTGGTCGGCCGCTCCGGTTCCGGCAAGACGACCTTCGTCAAGCTGGTGCAGCGGCTCTACGACGTCTCCGGTGGCCGCGTGCTGATCGACGGGCAGGACATCGCGCACGCTACGCAGCAATCGCTGCGCAGCCAGATCGCGATCGTGCAGCAGGAGCCGATCCTGTTCCACCGCACGCTTGCAGAGAACATCGCCTATGGCCGGCCCGGTGCCAGCCTGGAGGCCATCGAGCATGCGGCGCGGCTGGCGAATGCGCACGACTTTATCCTGCGCCTGCCGAAGGGCTACGGCACGCTGGTTGGCGAGCGCGGCGTGAAGCTGTCGGGCGGCGAGCGGCAGCGTGTGGCGCTGGCGCGCGCCTTCCTGGCGGACGCGCCGGTGCTGATCCTGGACGAGGCGACCTCGAGCCTCGATTCGGAATCGGAGGCGCTGATCCAGCAGGCGATGGAGCGGCTGATGAAGGGCCGCACCTCGATCGTGATCGCGCACCGGCTGTCGACGGTGCGCAGCCTCGATCGGATCCTGGTGTTCGACCGTGGCGAGATCGTCGAGCAAGGTAACCATGCCATGCTCGCGGGCAAGCCAGGGGGCATCTATCGCGGTCTGTTCGAGCGCCAGGTGGTGGAGCTCGGGCGTATCGCGGCGGCGGAATGAGAGGCGCGCGGCAGCGGGACGAAAGTCCCGCGGTCACGCCGTTAAGGATGGAATGAGATGAAGGACCTGACGCGCGGCTCCATCGTGAGCCACATCCTGAGCATGGCGCCTCCGATCGTGGTTGGCATGATCACGATCATGATCTGTCAGCTCGTCGATCTGTATTTCGTCTCGGGTCTGGGCGAGGCGGCGATCGCCGGCGTCGCGGCGGCCGGTAATGCGGGCTTTCTGGTCAATGCGCTGATGCAGGTGCTCGGCGTAGGCACGGTTGCGCTGATGGCGCACGCCGTGGGGCGGAAAGACCGCGACGACGCCAATCTGGTCTTCAACCAGTCGGTCGTCCTGTCGGTGCTGTTCGGGATCCTGACATTGGTCGCGGGCTTCGCGCTGTCGCGCCCCTACATGCGCGCGGTTGCAGCCGACGAAGCTACGGTCGAAGCCGGTACCGTTTATCTGCTCTGGTTCATGCCGGCGCTGGCGCTGCAATTCGCCACGCAAGTGATGGCATCCGCATTGCGGGCGACCGGTATCGTGCGGCCGAGCATGCTGGTGCAGGCGCTTGCCGTGGTCATCAACATCGCGCTGGCGCCGGTCCTGATCACGGGCTGGGGCACCGGACATGCGCTCGGTGTCGCCGGTGCCGGCCTTGCCAGCTCGATCGCCGTCTTCGTCGGCGTGCTGATGCTGCTCGGTTATTTCCTCAAGCTGGAGCGATACGTCGCGTTTCACCCCGAGCAATGGCGGCCGCAGCTGCGGCAGTGGAAGAGAATCCTCAATGTCGGCCTGCCCGCCGGCGGGGAATTTGCGATGATCTTCATCATCATGGCCGTGGGCTATTACGTGCTGAGCGTCTTTGGTCCAGCGGCGCAGGCGGGGTTTGGCATCGGGACGCGTCTCCTCGGGCTGATCCAGATGCCGGCGCTCGCCATCGCCCTTGCTGCAGGGCCCATCGCCGGCCAGAATTTCGGCGCCGGCAATGGCGCACGTGTGCGGGAGACCTTTGTCAAGGCGTCGCTTATCGCGACCGCCGTGATGATTGTCTTCATGATCCTCGCGCAGTTCGCGCCCGGTCTGTTGCTTGCCGGCTTCTCGAGGGATCAGGAGACGATGGCGGTTGCGTCGCTGTTTCTGCGCCTCGTCTCGCTCAACATGGTGGCGCAGGGGCTGATCTTTACCTGCTCCAGCATGTTTCAGGGGCTTGGCAACACCAAGCCGGTGTTGTGGACCTCGGCGACGCGGGTTCTCACCTATTCCCTGCCGTCGATCTGGCTCTCGACGTGGCCGGGCTTCCGGATGGAGCATGTCTGGTATTTGTCGATCGCGACGACCACGCTACAGGCCGCCCTGAGCGTGTGGCTGTTGCTCCGGGAGTTCAGAAAACGCCTTGCGCTGCCGGCACAGGAGAAGGTCACGAAGCCGGCAAATCCCGAGCCGGTTGTGCCTCCCATGCGCGAGCCCGCGTAGCAGATCGAACGGACGCGCGCTTGTCGCCCACCCACGGCTCCGGCTAGTTTGCCGCGCCGTGGGTGGGCCGCGAATCTGCAAGGGACAGCAATGACCGAGGTGTTGAACGAGCAGGGACGAGCGTCCTGGCACTCCGCGATCTGGGCGGCGCGCTACCGCACACCGGCCCGCTTCGTTGCGCTGGTCGCGTTGCTGCTGCCCTGGAGCACCACCGGCGTGACTTTTGCGCTCGTGCCCTGGCTGATCGCCTTTGCTTTCATCGACCTTCGCGAACTCCCGCGCTCGCTGCTGCGCCCGATCTGCCTGCTGCCGATCGCGCTGTTCGTGCTGGCACTCGTCGGCACGCTCTGGTCGGTTGCGCCCTGGGCCGAGCGGCTGCACGCGCTCGGGCCGCCGGCAAAACTGCTGGTGATCCCGCTGCTGATCTACCAGTTCGAGCGCTGGCCCTACGGCAAATGGGTTTTTGCGGCGTTCCTGGTCTCCTGGACGCTGCTCATGCTGTACTCCTTCACTGTCGCGATCGATCCCAGGCTCTCGCTAAAGCTCTATCTGTCGCGCGGGCCCTACCAGGTCGAGAGCGGGATTGCCGTGCGCAATTATATCGACCAGAGCCAGGAATTCGCGCTCTGTGCGATCGCGCTGGTGTACCCGATCGTGACGCTGGTCCAGCAGGGCCGCGTTCGGATCGCGGCGTTATTCGCCGTATTGGCGCTCGGCTTCCTCGCCAACATGATGTTCGTCGTGGTCTCGCGCACGGCGCTGGTGACGCTGCCGGTC
Source organism: Bradyrhizobium barranii subsp. apii (assembly GCF_011516635.5). GTDB lineage: Bacteria > Pseudomonadota > Alphaproteobacteria > Rhizobiales > Xanthobacteraceae > Bradyrhizobium > Bradyrhizobium barranii. The sequence continues at coordinate 2,481,687 of NZ_CP096255.1, forward strand.
CTGCTCGTGGTGTTTGCACTGCTGCATCTGCGCTGGCGGGCGGCGCTCGTCGCCGGCGCTGCGACGGCGTTGATCGCCGTGGCGCTCTGGGCCGTCTCGCCGCATCTGCGCGCGACCGTCGGCAAGTTCCAGAGCGATTATGAAAGGAGCCTGGAGGCCGACAACAATTCGATCAGCGGCATGGGCTCGCGTCTCGAATACTGGCGGAAGTCCTTCGGGTTCATCGCCGACGCGCCGCTGATCGGGCACGGCACCGGCTCGATCCGCGGTCTGTTCGCCAGCGTGGCCGCCAATCCGCACGACGACCCGCTGCGCGGCGAGATCGTCAGCAACCCGCACAATCAGACCCTCAGCAACGCCGTGCAGTGGGGCATCGTCGGCGTGCTGGTCCTCTACGCGCTGTGGATCGCGCACCTTCTGATGTTTCTCGGCGAGGGACTGGCCTGCTGGATCGGCATGCTGGTTGTGGTGCAGAACATGCTGTCCTCACTGCTCAACACGCATCTGTTCGATTTCACCTCGGGCTGGATCTACGTGCTCGGTGTCGGCGTCGCCGGCGGCATGGCGCTCGCCGCGAAGAGAGCATCGAGCTAGAGCGCGGCAATACTGTTCCATACGAGGGTGAGGCCCGACAGGAACAACAGGCCGAGCACGACGTCGCCAAAATGCTTGTCGTTCAGCGCGTGATAGACGCGGGCGCCGGCCCAGGCGCCGATCAGCGTGCCCGGGAAGGCGACCAGCGCGAGCCAGACCACCTTGAACTCGACGAGGCCCGACGCCGTCTGCAACATCAGCGCGGTCGCGAGCACGGTGAAATTGAAGAGCTGGAAGATGCCGCGCCGCTCGTGCTTGTTCCAGCCGCGGATATTGGCCCAGAGGATCGGCAGCGGCCCGGACAATCCGGCGAGGCCGCCGAGAATGCCGCCGGCAAAGCCGATCGCGCCGTCGGCAATGCGGCCACCGAACGTCACGGCGAGGGGCCTCTTGTTGAGATAGAGAGCGGTCGAAAAGATCAGGATCAGCACGCCGACGCTCAGCTTGAACACTTTTGGATCGGCGGAGGCGATCAGCATGGTGCCGAGCGGCACGCCGATCAGGCCCCCGATCAGGAACGGCCAGACCAGCGACAGGTCAAAACTCTTCCACATCGACGGCAGCGTCGAGGTCTGGGCGATCACCGAGCAGATCAGCACCAGGGGCATCGCGAGCGAGGGCGGCAGGACGTAGAGCCAGATGCCGAGCGCCATCAGCGCGGTCCCGAAGCCGGCCAGTCCCGAGACGAAGCCGCCGGCCAGCGCGCCGAACAGCAGCAGCGCATAAGTGAGCGTTTCCAACAGATTGTCCTTGTCGCAACGGACGATCCCGAACTGTTGATCGCCAACGCCCGCATAGCACGGCTGCGGCCGTGCAGGTCAATTCCAAAACCGCACGCAAGCGTGATCCCCAACCGCGGGCATTCGCCAAAGGCAGGCCTACATGATGACCATACTTCAATCCGGGGGCCTGCCCGACGCCATGATGCGCTTTCATTGGCCTTTCCCCGAACGAGATGATGGAGAACGACCATGACCCGCACGAAGATTGCCGTTGCAGCCGCGCTGCTGTCTGCGGCGGCCCTGATGCCGACGATGGCGCAGGCGCAGTTCTCCGAACCCGCGGCCTATCAGGCCGCCCATCCCGACCGCGATGTGCTGAACGGCGGCCAGCTCACGCCTGCGGCGCGCCAGGCTCGTGGCGAGACGGTGGCACCGAGCGAGGCCTATGCGGCCTATCCGTCAGGTGTGACGCCGGTCGTTCGCCCGCGCCACCGCCGTCACCACCAATAAGAAGAGTCTAGACGATCTGCCTTGTGTCGGCCGGCCTGTGCAGCGCGCCGACCAGGATGCGCAGCGCTTCCGTCAGCTCCGATCGATTGCGCGCGGCGCCGAGCGAGACGCGCGCGGCATGCGGCGGTGTTCCGTCCACAGTGAAAGCATCGCCGGCGACGACTGCAAGTCCATTCCGCAACAGATGCGCGGCGACGTCGGGGCGGCCCTCCGGCAGCCGCAGCCAGAGATGATGGGCGGCGGGCTTGGCCAGGAACTGAATGCCTTTCAGCGCGCGCTGCGCAATCTGCTGGCGGCCGATCGCCTCGTTGCGGATGGCGGCGATGATCCGATCGGCGATGCCGTTCTCGATCCAATGCGTCACCAGCGCGACCATCAGCGGCGCCGGCATCTGCACGGTGGCCTGCAAGCCGGCACGCATGTCGCGCTGCGCGGCGTTGTCGGGCGTCACGAGATAGGCGACGCGCAGCGCCGGCGCGATGCATTTCGACAGCGTGGTTGCGAGATAGGTCCGCTCCGGAATGAGGTTTGCGATCGGCGATGCCGAACGGTCGAGCAGCCCGTAGGCATCGTCCTCGATCAGCGCCGTATCGGAATCGCTGATGATCTTTGCGATGGCGTTGCGCCGTTCGGCGGAAAGCGTCGCGGTGGTCGGATTGTGCAGCGTCGGAATGAGATAGACGGCCTTCGGCCTGTGCGCGCGACAGGCCTTCGCCAGCGCATCGGGCAGGATGCCGCCGTCATCTATGGCAACACCGACGAGCTTGACGCCGAGCCGCGCCGCGGCGGCCTTGATGCCGGGGAAGGTGAGCGCTTCCGTCAGCACGACGTCGCCGGGCCGTGCGAAATGCGCGAGCAGGTTGAACAGGATCGTCTGCGTGCCGGGAAAGATCACGAGCCTGTCGGCGTGCGCGTGCGGAACCCGTGCACGCATCCAGCGGGCCGCGACCTCGCGCTCATGCGCGCTGCCGCCGGGCGGCTGGTAGTTGAGATGCGCCGTCAGGCCCGATTGCGCGCGGATGGCTTCCATCCCGGCAATGATCCGCTCATCGAGTTGCGCTTCGAGCGGATGCGGCGGCACGTTCATCGAGAGGTCGATCGCGACCGGATGCGGCAGGTCGACCGCGCGGCGCGCGCTGGTCTCGGATACGAATGAGCCTTGTCCGACACGGGCTTCCATGATGCCGCGGCGCCGCGCCTCGGTGTAGGCGCGCGTCACCGTGGTGAGGTCGATGCCGAGGGCCTTGGCCAGCGCGCGCTGTGTCGGCAGCTGCTGGCCGCGCACCAGCCGGCCCGCGGCGATGTCGGCCTCCATGGCCTCGACGATGCGCTGGTAGCGCGGCCCGCTCAGCTCCGAGATTGTAGGGGTCCAATCCATGCAATTTAGGCCCATATCCTTTGAATGTATGGATGCAAGATATTATTGTATGGATCAGCGAAAAGGAAGAGGTGCTGTCATGGCAACCGGTTCAGTCTCTCTCACGAAAGCGATGTGGCGCGGCTTCTTGGGCAAGTGCCCGAACTGCAGCGAAGGACACATGTTCGGCCGTTTCCTGAAAGTGGCCGACAGCTGCGACCATTGCGGCGAGGAGCTGTTTCACCAGCGCGCCGATGACTTCCCGGCTTATCTGGTGATGGTCGTGGTTGGTCACCTCGTCGTACCGGCGATCCTCGCGGTCGAGACGGCTTACGCGCCGGCGGTCTGGCTGCAACTGGCCGTGTGGCTGCCCGTGACGCTGTTCGCTTCGCTCGCGCTGCTGCAGCCGACCAAGGGCGCCATCGTCGGCCTGCAATGGCAGATCGGCATGCATGGTTTTGAGGCGGGCAAGCTGCGGCGCGAGGCGGTTGCGCCCGTCCTCGTGAAGGCGAACACCCGCGCGGCCTGAGAGGCCGCAGCGTTTACATCGCGCGCGCGGCCGCTACACTCCATCGTACAAACAAGAACGATGGAAACGCCGATGGCCGCACGCGCGAAGACTTTTCTGCTCTGTCATGGTGCATGGTCCGGCGGATGGGCCTGGAAGAAGATGCATCCGCTGATGGCGCAGGCCGGCCACCGCCTGGTGGCGCCGACCTACACCGGCCTCGGCGAGCGCGCGCATCTGGCCAGTCCCGCGATCGATCTGGATACGCACATCCAGGACATCCTCAACGTCATCAAGTTCGAGGACCTCGACGACATCGTGCTGCTCGGCCACAGCTATGGCGGCATGGTCGCGACCGGTGTTGCCGACCGCGCGCGCGAGCGCGTCACGCAACTGATCTATCTCGACGCCTTCGTGCCGCGTGACGGCCAGTCGCTGTTCGATCTCAATGAGGGCGGCCGCGAGCCGATGCGCAAGGCGACTGCCGCGGGCGACGGCTACCGCATCCCGCCGAATCCACCGCCGCCGGATACGCCGCAGGCCGATCTCGACTGGCTCAATGCGCGCCGCATCAACATGCCGATCAAATGTTTCGAGACGAGGCTCAAGCTCGAGCATGGCGAGCCGGCGATGCCGCGCAGCTACATCTATTGCAAGCGCATTCCGCCGGGCGATGTGTTCGGGCAGTTCGCGAAGCGCACGAAGAACGAGGAGGGCTGGCGCTATTTCGAGCTCGATGCGAGTCATGCGCCGAACGTGACGGCGCCCGAGGCTTTGATGGGCGTGTTGAACGAGATTGTCGCTTAGTTCGCAGCCGTCATTCCGGGGCTCGCGAAGCGAGAGCCCGGAATCCATCAGGCGGCAGAGTCGGTGGATGAATGGATTCCGGGCTCGTGCTGCGCACGCCCCGGAATGACAGCCGGGTCAAAATGGTGAGGGGCTCGATGCGGTCAGCATCGAACCCCTCGTTGCAAGATATCAGCCGGCCTGTAAGCCGGGTTCTGTAAGGCACCGTCCGCTTGCGCGAACGATACGTGACGGCCATTCCTCTGGGACCATGTTTGCACATGGCCTCGAGCAACCTACCCGGACGGCGGGCCTGACATCGCCCCGCGGCGTTATCGCTTGCGCGAACAGCCCGCTACGCCGTCCCTATTCGGTTTTGCTCCCGGTGGGGTTTACCATGCCGGCTCCGTTGCCGGAGCCGCGGTGCGCTCTTACCGCACCTTTTCACCCTTACCTGCCTACGCAGCTTGCGCTGCTACGGCACGGCAGGCCCGAGGGCTTGCCGCGCCAGAGCCCCGAAGGGGCGTCGGCGGGCGGTTCGTTCTCTGTGGCACTTTCCCTGGGGTTGCCCCCGCCGGACGTTATCCGGCACCGTATGTCAAGGGAGCCCGGACTTTCCTCCCCGGCGGCCTTTCGGCACCTGCCGGAGCGGCCGTCCGGCCGACTGACCGGCTACGCATGGGGCATTTGTGACGGTTCCGTCAAGCAGAGATCGCCGCGCACGCCGGCTGCGAATAATTTATCCTGAACATGTCGTTGGGCGTGGGCCCGGTTCGACTGGATGCCGGCAATCCAGCCGAGCAACAGGAGTTAAGCGATGCAGTATTTGCTGCTGATCTACCGGAACGAAGCTCAACAGAGCAAGATGGACCCCGCGGATTACCAGAAGCTGTTGGCGGAGTATTCCGCCTACACCCAGTCCATCGTCCAGAGCGGCAACTTCAAGGCCGGCGACGGGCTCCAGCCGACCTCGACTGCGACCACCGTTCGCGTTCGCGACGGCAAGGTACTCGCGACCGATGGTCCGTTCGCCGAGACCCGCGAGCAACTCGGCGGCTATTATCTCGTCGAGGCGAGAGACCTCGACGCAGCGATCGCGATGGCCGCGCGGATTCCCGGAGCCAGGGACGGCTCGATCGAAGTCAGGCCCGTGATGATCTACAAATGATCTCGTCCCCTGATATCGAATAATTATCCCGAGGATGTCGTTTGATGTTGGCCCCGTTCGACTGGATGTCGGCAATCAGGCCGAACAACAGGAGTAAGCCATGCAGTACCTACTGCTGATCTACCGGAACGAAGCGAAAATGATCAACATGTCCCCCGCGGACCGTCAGGCGCTGTCGGCGGAGTACGGCACTTACACGCAGTCCATCGTCCAGAGCGGCCATTTCAAGGCCGGCGACGGGCTTCAGCCGACCACGACGGCGACCACCGTGCGCGTGCGCGAGGGCAAGACCCTGACGACCGACGGTCCCTTCGCGGAGACTCGCGAGCAGCTCGCCGGCTACTATCTGGTCGAGGCCAAGGATCTGGACACCGCCGTCGGACTGGCTGCTCGGATTCCCGAGGCCAAAGAGGGATCCATCGAAGTCAGGCCGGTCATGATCTACAAGTGATCTGTCCTGCCGACATCGCTCGGATTTTTCGCGACGAGGCGGGGCGGGTGCTTGCCACGCTGATCCGCCTCGTCGGCGATTTCGATCTCGCCGAGGACGCGCTCCAGGATGCCTTCGCGGTCGCGCTGGAGCGCTGGTCGGCGGGCGAGGTGCCCGATAATCCGCGCGCCTGGCTGGTCAATGTCGGTCGCAACAAGGCGATCGATCGCATCCGGCGGCAGGCCGTGTTCCGCGGCAAGCAGCGGGCGCTCGTGCATGAGCTCGAGTTCAACGCGCAGGCGCGCGACGAGCCGCCAGCAACGCTCGATGACGATATGCTGCGGCTGATCTTCACGTGCTGCCATCCAGCCTTCGCCATCGAGGTCCAGGTCGCGCTGACGCTGCGCACCGTCTGCGGGCTGTCCATGGCGCAGGTCGCGCGCGCCTTTCTCGTCGGCGAGGATGCGATGGCGCAGCGCCTCGTCCGCGCCAAGCAGAAGATCAGGCTCGCCGGCATTCCTTATGAAGTGCCCGAGCACGCCGCGCTTGCGCCGCGGCTCAACGGCGTGCTCGCCGTGATCTATCTCGTCTTCACCGAAGGCTATGTTGCGACCTCGGGTGCGGATTTGATGCGGCCCGATCTCGCGGTCGAAGCGATCAGGCTCGGCCGGTTGCTCGACCGGCTGATGCCGGATCGCGCCGGGATCAAAGGCCTGCTCGCCTTGATGTTACTGCACGATGCGCGCCGTGCCGGGCGCGAGACCACAGCCGGCGACGTCGTTCTGCTGGAAGAGCAGGATCGTTCGCTCTGGAATTGTGTGCAGATCGAGGAAGGTCTGCGTCTCGTGGACGACGCGCTCCGCGTGCCTGGCCGCCCGCAGCCCTATGCTGTGCAGGCCGCGATCGCCGCGCTGCATGCCCGTGCGCCGAGCTACGAGCAGACCGACTGGCCGCAGATCGCTGGCCTCTACGAAGTGCTCTTGCGCATCAATCCGTCGCCGGTGATCGAGCTTAACCATGCCGCCGCAGTCTCGATGGTCGACGGCCCGGCGCGCGCGCTCGATCTCGTCGACGCGATCACCGCGCGCGGCGGGCTTGGCGGCTACGAGCTGTTGCCCGCGGTGCGCGCGGATCTGTTGCGACGGCTTGGGCGCAAGGGCGAAGCGCGCGAGGCGTATGTCGCCGCGACGGCGGCGACGCAGCTGGAGCCGTTGCGGCGGCTCTATGCGCGACGGATGCGGGAGATGGAGTAGTTGCTAGATACTCCGTCATTGCGAGGAGCGTAGCGACGAAGCAATCCAGACTCTTTCCACGGAGGCAGTCTGGATTGCTTCGCTGCGCTCGCAATGACCGGAGTGTGTGGCTTGCGCCGTTACTTCGCCGCGACCGCCGTTGCATCCGCCGGCAGGCTCGCGAGCAACGCCTGCAATGTCGACAGCGTCGAGTGATCCGCGACACCATCGAGCCGCGCGGGGCGGAAATGGCGCTGGAAGGCGGTGACGACTTCCATCGTCGCGGCGTCGTATTTGCCGGTCAGCGGCACGCCGTAGCCGTATCGGGCGAGCGCCTGCTGCAGGCTCAGCACCTCGTCGCTGATGGTGCCGAGCATCAGGCTCTCGCCGCGCACGACCGGCGCGGGCGTCACCCAGTGTCCGACGCCGGAATTGGCCAGCGAATGCCACGGAAATTTCTCGCCGGGATCCTTCTTGCGCGCCGGCGCGACGTCGGAATGGCCGAGCACCCGGTGCGCGGCGACGTTGCGGCGAAGCATGATGCCGCGGCACAACGTGATCACGGCGGCGATCTGGCGCGACGGATATTCCGGATAGCCCCAGTCATGGCCGCGATTGATGATCTCGATGCCGATCGAGCAGGAGTTGATGTCGTCCTCGCCGGCCCAGGACGAGACGCCCGCGTGCCAGGCGCGCTTGGCCTCGGGCACGCATTGCACGATGCGGCCGTCCTCCAGCACGACGTAATGCGCCGACACTTCGGTGCCCGCCGTGCACAGCCGCGCCAGCGCGCCCTCGACGTCGGGCATGCCGGTGTAGTGCAGCAGGATCATATCCGGCTGCCGTCCCTTGTTGCGGTCGCCATGGTTCGGCGAAGGGATGATGTCGGAGACGATCGAGGAATCCGGCTCGAACGTCCGCGTGTTCGCCGCGGCCTTGGGAACCGGAAGAACGCGTTGACGTTTCGAATCAGATCCAGACGGCGTGGAAGGACCGGACGACATAGACAGCTCAAGTCGGACAGAGAGTGGGCCAAGCCCTTCTCTTTACTATTCCTTTACCCTCCGCCGCGCGCAATCGCGCGGCGCGGTTAATGGATGCATTTTGGCGCATGTGTGTGGATGGAGCATCACCGACGCGTCACCTTTTCGACTTGTAACAAGCCGATCAACGCTTTCTTAACGCTAAGGGCCGTTACTGAGGATTGAAGAGCCGACCCGCGTCCGGAGGCGGCCAAAGCGTATTTTGGCTCGAAATCCCATGGCTGCCCGACAAATTCCACTGGGAACACTGGGTTTGCGGCCCGGGATGACCGGGCTCGGTAACCATGCTGGACGAGGGTTGGGTCGTGGAACCGCCGCGACGCGGAATTATTCGAGGCGTTATGGACTCGCTCGTCCCAGATCTCGCATGGACGCTCTGCGGGTGTGGCGCATGAGCTCGGTTCCGCACATCCCCGTTCTTGGCCGCGAGGCGGTCGATCATCTCGCGCCGCGCGCGGGCGGTATCTATGTCGACGCCACCTTCGGCGCCGGCGGCTACAGCCGCGCCATTCTCGACGTGCCGGGAACCCGGCTGATTGCGATCGATCGCGACCGCACGGCGATCGCCGGCGGGGCTGAGCTCGTCGAACGCTCCGCGGGCCGGTTGACGTTGGTCGAGGATCGCTTCTCCAATCTCGCCGAGGTCTGTGCGGCGCAAGGCGTCGATGCCGTCGACGGCGTCGTGATGGATGTCGGGGTCTCCTCGATGCAGCTCGACCAGGCCGGCCGCGGCTTCTCCTTCCGTCTCGACGGCCCGCTCGACATGCGGATGGGGCAGGCGGGGCCGACGGCGGCCGACATTGTCGCGCGCGCCTCGGAAAGCGATCTCGCCGACATCATCTATCTCTTTGGTGAGGAGCGGCAGTCGCGCCGCATCGCCCGCGCCATCGTCGCCGACCGGCAGGAGACGCCGTTCACGACAACGCGCGCGCTCGCCGATCTCGTCGGCCGGGTCGTGCGCTCGAAACCCGGCGATATTCATCCGGCGACGCGAACGTTCCAGGCCCTGCGCATCTTCGTCAACGAAGAGCTCGAGGAACTCCAGACCGCGCTCGCTGCGGCCGAGCGCGTGCTCAGGCCGGACGGCCGCCTCGTGGTGGTCTCGTTCCATTCGCTGGAAGACCGCATCGTCAAGAATTTCCTCTCCGAGCGTAGCAAGACAGGCGGCGGTTCGCGGCATCTGCCGGAAGTGGCGCAAACCGCGCCGAGCTTCCAACTGCTGACCCGGCGGCCGGTGATCGCGGGTGAGGAGGAAGTCGCGCATAATCCGCGCGCGCGTTCCGCAAAGCTGCGCGCCGCTGAACGTACCGATGCGCCCGCGCACGACGACGGCGAGACCTCGTCCTGGCCAAAGCTCTCCGACGTGATGAGGGGCGGCTAGCGCATGCGCTTCATCCACCTCCTCGTCATCGGCGCGCTGATCTTCGCGGCGGCCTATGTCTACCGGATCAAGATGGACTCCACGGCGCGCACCGAAAAGGTGCTGCGGCTGCATGCGGAGATCCGCGAGCAGCGCGATGCAATCGCGGCGCTGCGCTCCGAATGGGCCAAGCTCGATGCGCCCTTGCGTCTGCAGGGCCTTTCCGACCGGCATCTGCCGCTCAAGCCGGTCAACGGCACGCAATATGACTCGCTGAAGAACCTGCCGGAGCGTCCGCCGCGGATGTTCAGGCCGGGCGAGCCGGATCCGATCGGGGCCATGCTCAACACCATCGAAGCCGCGAGCGATCCGGATACGGTGACGGGCTCCGTTCCTCAGCCCGAGGACAAGCAATGAGCGCTGTGACCCCGGCCAAGCCAACTCAAAAGCCGCCCGAGCCCTGGCGGCAGCGGCTGATCCGCAGCCTGCTCTACGGGCGCAACGTTGACCGCGCCGCGAAGGCGCGCGCGCGCGTTGGCCTCGCGATGATCGCCTTTACCTCGGTCTACGTCCTGATCGGCGGCCGGCTTGTGATGTTCGCGATCGGTGCCGACGCCCACAGCGCGCGCCGTGCTGCCGCGCAAGAGGTGGTCGCGACCGCGCGGCCCGACATCGTCGACCGCAACGGCGCGATCCTGGCAACCGACGTCAAGGCCGCGAGCCTGTTCGGCGAGCCGCGCCGCATCATCGACAAGGACGAGGCGATCGAGCTTCTCACCGCAACTGTGCCGGACCTCGATGAAGCCGAGGTGCGCGAGCGCCTGTCGTCGCGAAAGGGCTTCGTCTGGCTCAAGCGCGAGATCACGCCGAAGCAGCAGCAGGACATCCACAAGCTCGGCATTCCCGGCATCGGCTTCCTGCGCGAGAACAAGCGCGTCTATCCGACCGGCAACGAGGTCGCCCACCTCATCGGTCTCGTCAACATCGACAACCAGGGCATCGCCGGCATGGAGAAGTGGCTCGACAATCAAGGTCTCGCCGATCTCCACCGCGCAGGCTTTGCCACCGACCGGCTGCAGAAGCCGATCGAGCTGTCGGTCGATCTGCGCGTCGAGCACGCGCTGCGCGACGAGCTCTTGAAGGCCAAGGAGAAGTACCACACCAAGGCCGCCTCCGGCATCGTCTCGAATGTCAAGACCGGCGAGATCGTGGCGATGGTCTCGCTTCCGGATTTCGATCCCAACAATCCGAAGGAAGCGCACGACCCCGACCGCATCAACCGCCTGACCACGGGCGTCTACGAGATGGGCTCGACCTTCAAGGCCTTCACGCTGGCGATGGCGCTCGATTCCGGAAAGATCAATTTGAACTCGTCGTGGGATGCACGCGGAAACCTGCACTACGGCAAGTTCACCATCCACGACAGTCATTCGCTCGGACGTTTCATCAACACCAAAGAAGTGTTTTATTACTCCTCCAACATCGGCGCTGCGCGGATCGCGCTCGGCCAGGGTGTCGAGGCGCACAAGGCGTTCCTTGCCAAGATGGGCCAGTTGACGCGGCTGCGCACCGAGCTGCCGGAGAGCGCAGCTCCGCTGGTGCCGCGCCGCTGGAGCGAGCTGAACACGGTCACCATCGCGTTCGGCCAGGGTCTGTCGGTGGCGCCGCTCCAGGCGGTGATGGGCATCAACGCGCTGATGAACGGTGGCTATTTGATTCCGCCGACCTTCATGAAGCGAAGCGAAGCTGAAGCGGCGGCGATGGCCAAGCGCGTGATCAAGCAAGAGACCAGCGACAAGATGCGGTATCTGATGCGGCTCAATGCGGAGGTCGGGTCGGCGAGACAGGCAGACGTCAAGGGCTATTATGTCGGCGGCAAGACCGGCACGTCCGAGAAAGTCATCAATGGCCGCTACGCCAAGAAGCGGGTTCTCAACTCCTTCACGGCGATCATGCCCTCCGACAATCCAAAGTATCAGATCCTGATCATGCTGGACGAGCCGCAGGCGCTGCCCGAAACGCATGGTTTCATCACCTCGGGCTGGAACGCAGTGCCGACCGGCGGCAAGGTGATCGAGCGGATCGCGCCGCTTCTGGGCATCGAGCCACGGTTTGACCTGCCGCCGTCCGACCGCCTTATTCTTGCAGCATCCAGGACAACCCAGTAATCAACGGGGGTGGGCCGTCGCCGCTGCTGAGTCGGGGCTTTTCCGAAGATCCGGCTTTCCGGACGGCATGTCGACTGGAAGACCATGAAGCTGCGCGACCTCCTAGGTCAGGACATTCCAGGCAATGATGCCGCAATCGAGCCCGCTGTCGCGGCGCTCGATGTGACCGGCGTTGCGCTCGACAGCCGTGTGGTCAAGCCCGGCGATCTCTTCTTCGCCCTCGCGGGCAGCAAGACCGACGGCGCGCGCTTCGTCGATGCCGCGATTGCAGCAGGCGCGGTGGCGATCGTCGGCGACCATGCACCTGATGGCAGCAAGGTGCCGTTCGTTACCGTGGCCAATCCGCGCCGCGCGCTGGCGCTGGCCGCGGCCAAATTCTTCCCCGCACAGCCGGCGACCATCGCGGCGGTGACCGGCACCAGCGGCAAGACCTCGGTCGCCGCGTTCGCGCGCCAGATCTGGGAGCGACTGGGGCATGCCTCCGCCAGCATCGGCACCATCGGTCTCGTCTCGCCCAGGCGCACCGTCTACGGTTCGCTGACGACGCCGGATCCGATCGCGCTGCACCGGCAGCTCGATGAGATCGCGCGCGAAGGCGTGACGCATCTCGCCTTCGAGGCGTCCTCGCACGGGCTCGACCAGTACCGCCTCGACGGTGTCCGTGTCTCCGCCGGCGGCTTCACCAATCTCTCGCGCGACCACATGGATTACCATCCAACCGTCGCGCATTATCTCGCAGCAAAACTCCGCCTGTTCCGCGAACTGGTCCCGGCGGATGGGGCGGCGGTGATCTCCGCCGATCATGATTGCTCGGCGGAAGCAATCAATGCTGCCAGGTCGCACGGCCTGCGCGTGCTGGCGGTCGGCCGCAACGGCGACGGGGCAGGCGAGGGCATTCGTCTCGCCGCGGCGGAGGTCGAAGGTTTTTCGCAAGTCCTTGCCGTCGAACATCGCGGCAAGCGTTATGCGGTCCGGCTGCCGCTGGCCGGCGAATTCCAGATCGAGAACGCGCTGGTGTCAGCCGGCCTTGCCATCGGCACCGGCAGCGATCCGGCCAACGTGTTTGCGAGCCTCGAACATCTCGAAGGCGCCAAGGGTCGGCTCGAGCGCGTCGGCGAGCGCAACGGTGCGCCGATCTTCGTCGACTACGCCCACAAGCCCGACGCGTTGGAGAAGGCGTTGCAGGCTTTGCGGCCTTACGCAAAACGCCGGCTGGTCGTCGTGTTCGGCGCCGGCGGCGACCGCGATGCCGGCAAGCGCCCGATCATGGGCGAGATCGCGGCCGAAAACGCCGACCGCGTCATCATCACCGACGACAATCCGCGCAGCGAGAAGCCGGAAGCCATTCGCGCCGAAATCCTCGCGACTGCAAAAGGTGCCCGCGAAATCGGCGACCGTGCCGCGGCGATCCGCACCGCGATCGAGGAGTTGGAAGACGGCGATGCGCTGCTCGTCGCCGGCAAGGGCCACGAGACCGGACAGATCGTCGGCGGCGAGGTGCTGCCCTTCAGTGATCACGAGGCGGTCGCCGCCGCATTAGCGTCGAGGGATGCATGAGCGCGCCAATATGGACGGTTGCCGAAGTGGCGCGTGCGCTGGGCGCTGCGGGATCATTTCCGGACACGCCGATCGACTTCGTCACCCAGGACAGCCGCCTGGTGAAGCCGGGCTGCCTGTTCGTCGCGCTCAGCGGCACGCCGAGCGGCGGCTTCATCTCGGCCTTCGCCAGCGCGCGCGACGGCTGGGAGTTCGCCGACAAGGCGGAAGCTTCGGGCGCGGTCGCGATGATCGTGCCGCACGAGATCGCCGGCATCCGCATTCCCCAGATCGTCGTCAAGGACACGCTGATCGACGGTCTCTGGGGCCTCGCACGTGCCGCACGCGCCCGTTTCAACGGACCGGTGATCGGGCTCACCGGCAGCGCGGGCAAGACCAGCACCAAGGAATTCCTCGCGGCCTACCCCGGCGCCTATGCGAGCCCGTCGAGCTTCAACAATTTCTGGGGCGTGCCGCTGACGCTGTGCAACGCCAGGCCCGATGCCAGCCTCTGGGTCGTCGAGATGGGCATGAACCAGACCGGCGAGATCGCGCGGCTCAGCGAGCTGACGCGGCCGACCGTTGCGCTCGTCGTCAACGTTCAGCCGGTGCATCTGGAAAAGCTCGGCTCGCTCGAAGCCATCAGGCGCGAGAAGGTGTCGATCGCGCTCGGCCTGCCCGAGGATGGCGTGCTGGTGCTGCCTGCCGGGATCAAGGCGCCGGACTGGAAGGGCAAGGTCGTACGCTTCGGCGAGAAAGCCGAGGTGCACGAGGTCGCGCACGCGCCGCATGGCGAGAGCTGGCAGGTCGTGGCTGCGCTCGGCAAGAAGGAGATCGCCTTCAGCCTGACGCCGGGCGCACCGCACCGCGTGCAGAATGCGCTTGCGGCGCTCGCCTCGATCCGCGCCGCGAACCTCGATGCGGCGACGCTTGCGATCAAGCTCGACCGGGTCGGCATCATGACCGGCCGCGGCGTCGAGCAGGCGATTGGCGGCGTCACCGTGATCGACGACAGTTTCAACGGCAATCCGGCCAGCGTGGCTGCTGCACTGCAAAGCCTCCAGGCGCGCAACGTGACCGGCGGCCGTCGCATTGCGGTGCTCGGCGACATGCTGGAACTGGGCGATGACGCACCAAGCTACCATACGGCCCTCGCCAAGCATCTCGACGGCATCGACGGCGTTTACTGCGTAGGTCCCTTGATGCGCCATCTCTACGAGGTGTTGCCGGCGGGCAAGGGCCTGGGCTGGCACGACGACCCCGTCACGCTGAAGCCGGGCGAGGTCGCAAATCTGCTGAGGGCAGGCGATGTCGTGGTTGTCAAGGGCAGCAAGAAGATGTTCTGGGTCAACAAGTTTGTGCCGGGCCTAGTGGCCGCCTTGCAGGCAAAGGCGTAAACTGCTTGGAAGGCGCTGTTCCCGAATCCCACCCTTTGCGGCGCGAAGCCGTCCGTTTTCCCAGAGGTCGCCCGACCCATGAAGAAGACCCGCGAATGCGCGTGAGGCAAGTCAAGGCCAACACCAGGGCCGCGTGCAAAGGCGCCATAGGACCGTCTGAATGTTTTACTGGCTGATCGAGCTCTCCAACACATTTCCCGGCTTCGGTGCCGTTCGCACCTTCCTGAACGTCTTCCGCTACATCACCTTCCGCACCGGCGGCGCCGTCGTCACCGGCGCGCTGTTCGTGTTCCTGTTCGGGCCCTGGATCATCGACCATCTGCGCATCCGTCAGGGCAAGGGCCAGCCGATCCGGACCGACGGACCGCAATCGCATCTCGCCAAGAAAGGCACGCCCACCATGGGCGGGCTGATGATCCTGTCCGGCCTCACGGTTGGCACCGTGCTGTGGGCCAATCCGCTCAACCCCTATGTCTGGATCGTGCTGGCGGTGACGCTCGGCTTCGGCTTCGTCGGCTTCTATGACGATTACCTCAAGGTGACCAAGCAGACCACGACGGGCTTCGGCAGCAAGCTGCGCCTGCTGATCGAGGCCGCCATCGCGTTGGTCGCCTGCTATGCGCTGGTGCGGTTGAACCGCGATCCCGCGTCGACCGCGCTGACGATTCCCTTCCTCAAGGACACCGTGCTGCATTTCGGCTGGTTCTTCGTCGTGTTCGGCGCCTTCGTCATCGTCGGCGCCGGCAATGCGGTGAACCTCACCGACGGTCTCGACGGCCTCGCCATCGTGCCCGTGATGATCGCGACCGCGAGCTTTGCGATGATCGCCTATCTCGCCGGCAACGCGGTGTTCGCCGACTACCTCCAGATCAAATATGTCGCCGGCACCGGCGAGCTCGCGGTGCTCTGCGGCGCGCTGCTGGGCGCCGGTCTCGGGTTCCTCTGGTTCAACGCGCCGCCGGCCTCGATCTTCATGGGCGACACCGGCTCGCTCGCGCTCGGCGGCATGCTCGGCGCAATCGCGGTCGCGGTGAAGCACGAGATCGTGCTCGCGGTGATCGGCGGCCTGTTCGTGCTGGAAGCGGTTTCCGTCATCGTGCAGGTGGTGTCGTTCAAGCTCACCGGCAAACGCATCTTCCGGATGGCGCCGATCCATCACCATTTCGAGCAGCTCGGCTGGACTGAGCCGCAGATCGTGATCCGGTTCTGGATCATCTCGGTGATGCTGGCGCTCGCCGGTCTGTCGACGCTGAAGCTGCGGTGATCGATCGATGATCCCGGTCACATCCTTCGCCGGCAAGACGGTCGCGGTGTTCGGCCTCGGCGGCTCGGGGCTTGCGTCCTGTCACGCGTTGAAAGCGGGCGGCGCCGAGGTGATTGCCGCCGACGACAATGCCGAGAACGTCGCCAAGGCCGCGCAAGCGGGTTTCATCACCGCCGATTTGCGCAATGTCTCCTGGGTGAATTTCGCGGCGCTGGTGCTCGCGCCCGGCGTGCCGCTCACCCATCCCGTGCCGCACTGGAGCGTGCTGAAGGCGCGCGAGGCGGGCGTCGAGGTGATCGGCGATATCGAGCTGTTCTGCCGCGAGCGGCGGCGGCACGCGCCGAACGCGCCATTCGTCGCGATCACCGGCACCAACGGCAAGTCGACCACGACGGCGCTGATTGCGCATCTCACAAAGGTCGCCGGCTACGACACCCAGATGGGCGGCAATATCGGCACCGCGATCCTGTCGCTGGAGCCGCCGCGTACGGGCCGCGTCCACGTCATCGAGATGTCGTCCTACCAGATCGACCTCACGCCATCGCTCGATCCCTCCGTCGGCATTTTGCTCAATGTCAGCGAGGACCATATCGACCGTCACGGCACCATCGCGCATTACGCTGCGGTGAAGGAGCGTCTCGTCGCCGGCGTGCAGGCCGGCGGCACCGCGATCGTCGGCGCCGACGATGGCTTCTGCCGCGACATCGCCGACCGGCTCGACCGCGCCGGCAAGAACGTGGTGCGGATCTCCGTCAAGAATCCGCTGGCCTCCGGCATCCATGTCGAGCACGGCACCATCGTGCGCACCGCGGGCGGCGCGCGGAGCGAGGTCGCAAAGCTCGGCGGCATCGGCTCGCTGCGCGGCCAGCACAACGCGCAGAACGCGGCCTGCGCCGCCGCCGCCGCGCTCGCGATGGGCATCAGCCTCGATGTGCTGCAGAACGGCCTGCGCAGCTTTCCGGGCCTCGCGCATCGCATGGAGCAGGTCGGCCGTCGCGGCAACGTGCTGTTCGTCAACGACTCCAAGGGCACCAATGCGGATGCCACCGCGCATGCGCTGTCGTCCTTTTCGGAAATCTTCTGGATCGCCGGCGGCAAGCCCAAGGCCGGCGGCATCACTGGCCTGACCGGCTTCTTCCCGCGCATCCGCAAGGCCTATCTGATCGGCGAGGCCGCGCAGGAGTTTTCGGGAACGCTGGGCACGCAGGTCGCGCACGAGATCAGCCAGACGCTGGACATCGCCGTCGAGCACGCCGCGCGCGATGCCGAAGCCTCGGGCCTCGCGGATGCAGTGGTGCTGCTGTCACCCGCCTGCGCGTCCTTCGACCAGTACCGCAACTTCGAGATCCGCGGCACCAAGTTCCGCGAACTGGTTCAGGCGCTGCCGGGTGTGAAGCCGGTGGTGTAGGGCGCGGCTACTCCTTGCTCCGCTGTCGTCGCCCGGCTTGACCGGGCGACCCAGTATCCCAGAGGCGGTGCTTGAGCCGGGAGGCCACGGCGTACTGGATGCCCCGGTCAAGCTGGGGCATGACGAGCACGTGAGGTCGGCGCTCGCTCCTATCTCCAAACATCCGCATTTCCTTAACCCCCCGGTAACCAACCTCGGCGACCAATGGACCGACCTCTGTCCGAAAGCGGCCGCCCATGCTCTCCCGTGAAGAACGCACCCCCTTTTCCGAGTGGTGGTGGACCGTCGACAAGCCGCTGATGGGCGCCATCCTGGCGCTGATGCTCACCGGCGTGATCCTGTCGCTGGCGGCGAGCCCGCCGGTTGCGACCCGCATCGGGCTCGATCCGTTCCACTTCTTCAGCCGGCACGTGATGTTCCTGGCGCCCTCCTGCCTGGTGCTGCTCGGGGTGTCCTTCCTGACGCCGCGCGCGATCCGCCGCTCGGCCCTGATCATCTTCGCGGCCAGCATCATCCTGATCGTGCTGACGCTCGCGATCGGCCCCGAAGTGAAGGGCTCGCGGCGCTGGATCACGCTGCTCGGCGTCAACATCCAGGCCTCCGAAGTTGCAAAGCCGTCGTTCGTCGTCATCGCTGCCTGGCTGTTCGCGGAATCGACCAGGCGGCCCGAGATGCCGGCGACCTCGATGGCGCTGGTGCTGCTCTTGATGCTGGTCTCGCTGCTGGTGATGGAGCCGGACTTCGGCCAAACCATGCTGATCCTGATGGTGTGGGGCTCGCTGTTCTTCATCGCGGGCATGCGCATGATCTGGGTGTTCGGCCTGGCGGGCGCCGCCGCGGCCGGTCTGTTCAGCGCTTATCTGTTCGTCCCGCACGTCGCCGGCCGCATCAAGCGTTTCATGAATCCGGCTTCCGGCGACACCTTCCAGGTCGATACCGCCATGGAAGCCTTCTACAACGGTGGATGGTTCGGGCTCGGGCCGGGCGAGGGCATCGCCAAGCGCAGCCTGCCGGACAGCCACACCGACTTCGTGTTCGCGGTTGCCGCCGAGGAGTTCGGCATCATCCTGTGCCTTGCGATGCTGGCGCTGTTCGCCTTCGTCGTGATCCGCACGCTGTCGCGCGCCTACGCCAATGAGGACATGTTCTCGCGCTTCGCCGCATCCGGCCTTGCGATCCTGTTCGGCGTGCAGGCCGCGATCAACATGTCGGTCAACCTCCAGCTCATCCCCGCCAAGGGCATGACGCTCCCGTTCATCTCTTATGGTGGCTCCTCGATCGTGTCGCTGGCCTATGGTGTCGGCATGATGCTGGCCCTGACGCGGCTGCGCCCGCGCACCGAAGTCGAGGCAAGCGGCCACGCCGAGGCGATGCGCAGCTACGCGTGACCACTCTCGTGTCCCGGACAAGCTCCGCGAAGCGGCGCGCAGAGCCGGGACCCAGAATGCCGCACCAATGGGCCCCGGTTCAGCAGCGCACCACGCCGCGAAGTGCAGCGTACTGCGCTACGCCCGGGGCACGAGCACGGCTCGCAATAGGCGCTTTTTCCCTGTAAATACCGCTACCATGGACACTTCCCCCCTGATTCTTCTCGCCGCGGGCGGCACTGGCGGCCATTTGTTTCCGGCCGAGGCGCTCGGTGTCGAGCTGATCCGGCGCGGCTTTCGCGTCCGCCTCGTCACGGACGAGCGGGCGCTGCGCTATAGCGGGCTGTTCAGCAAGGACATGATCGACGTCGTCTCGAGCGAGACCGCGCGTGGCCGCAATCCGTTGCAGCTCGCCTATGCCGGCCTCACGCTCGCCGCCGGCACGCTGTCCGCCTACGGCCTGATCAGGCGATTGAAGCCCGTCGCCGTCGTCGGCTTCGGCGGCTATCCGACGCTGCCGCCGTTGGTCGCTGCGAAATTTGCGGGCGTGCCCAGCATCATTCACGACGCCAATGCGGTGCTCGGCCGCGCCAACCGGTTCCTGGCGAGCCGCGTCCGCGCCATCGCGACGTCGTTGCCCGGCGTGCTCGACCGCGATCCGGCGCTGGCAGGCAAGACCACGACCGTGGGCACGCCGATGCGTCCGGCGATCCTCGCCGCAGCCGCCGTACCCTATGTCGCGCCTGAAGCGAACGGACCGCTGCGCCTGCTCGTCGTCGGCGGCAGCCAGGGTGCGCGCATCATGGCCGACGTCGTCCCCGGTGCGATCGAGCGCCTTGAGCCTGCGCTATGGAGCCGGCTCGTCCTGACCCAGCAGGTGCGCGACGAAGACATGGCGCGCGTGCGCGCGGTCTACGACAAGCTCAAGATCAATGCCGAGCTCGCGCCGTTCTTCACCGATCTGCCGGCGCGGCTCGCCTCCAACCATCTGGTGGTGTCGCGTTCAGGCGCCGGCACGGTCGCCGAACTCGCCGCGATCGGACGGCCCTCGATCCTGGTGCCGCTACCCGGCTCGATCGACCAGGACCAGTTCGCCAATGCCGGCGTGCTGGCCAAGGTCGACGGCGCGATCCGTATCCCGCAGACCGAGTTTACCTCCGACCGGCTAGCCGCCGAGATCTCCGCCTTCGCCGCCGAGCCCGCGCGTCTTGCCTCCATGGCCGCAGCCGCGAAGAGGGCGGGGCGGCTCGATGCGGCCGAACGGTTGGCCGATCTGGTGGTCAAAGTCGCGGGAATCTGACGCGAAAAAGCCCTTGTCTTGGCCTTCCAAAGCGGGGCATCCAGTAACAACGGCGCGGCTGATTTGGCCGTGACCTTCGCCAGATGCCGCCTTTCCGGCGGCAAGGTCAGGGAACAGAGCATGAGACTGCCGCGCGAGATCGGACCCATCCACTTCGTCGGGATCGGCGGGATCGGCATGAGCGGGATCGCCGAGGTGCTGGTCAATCTCGGCTATGTCGTGCAGGGCTCGGACGCCTCCGACAATTACAATCTCGACCGTCTGCGCAAGGCAGGTGCAAAGGTCTCGGTCGGCCACAAGGCCGAGAATGTCGACGGCGCTGCGGTCGTCGTCGTCTCCACCGCGATCAAGCGCGACAATCCGGAATTGATGGTGGCGCGCGAACGCCGCATTCCCGTGGTGCGCCGCGCCGAGATGCTGGCCGAGCTGATGCGGCTGAAGAGCTGCGTCGCCATCGCCGGGACCCACGGCAAAACCACCACGACCACGATGGTCGCAACGCTGCTCGATGCCGGCGGCCTCGATCCCACCGTGATCAATGGCGGCATCATCAATGCCTATGGCTCGAACGCGCGCCTCGGTGCCGGCGACTGGATGGTGGTCGAAGCGGACGAGAGCGATGGCACGTTCCTGAAGCTGCCGACCGATGTCGCGATCGTCACCAATGTCGACCCCGAGCATCTCGATCACTTCAAGACCTTCGAGGCGGTGCAGGACGCGTTCCGGCATTTCGTCGAGAACCTGCCGTTCTACGGCTTCGCCGTGATGTGCATCGACCATCCCGTCGTGCAGAGCCTCGTCGGCAAGATCGAGGATCGCCGCATCATCACCTACGGCGAGAATCCGCAGGCCGATGTGCGGTTGCTTGACCTCACCCCGATGGGCGGTGGCTCGAAGTTCAAGGTCGCGTTCCGCGATCGCAAGACCGGCGCCGTGCACGAGATCGCCGATCTCATGCTGCCGATGCCGGGACGCCACAACGCCTCGAACGCGACGGCCGCGATTGCGGTCGCGCGCGAACTCGGCGTGTCGGACGAGGCGATCCGCAAGGCGATCGCAGGCTTCGGCGGCGTCAAGCGCCGCTTCACCAAGACCGGCGAGTGGAACGGCGTCACGGTGATCGACGATTACGGTCATCACCCCGTCGAGATCGCGGCAGTGCTGAAGGCGGCGCGGGAATCCACCAATGGCAAGATCGTCGCCGTGGTGCAGCCGCATCGCTACACCCGCCTGCAATCGCTGTTCGAGGAATTTTGTACCTGCTTCAACGACGCCGATGCGGTCGTCGTCGCCGACGTCTACGCCGCCGGCGAGACGCCGATCGACGGCATCGACCGCGATCATTTCGTAGCCGGCCTGCGCGCCCATGGCCACCGCGAGGTGATCCCGCTGCCGGCAGCGCCGGAGCTCGCAGGTATCGTCAAGGGCCTGGCGAAGTCCGGTGATCTCGTCGTGTGTCTCGGTGCGGGCAACATCACGCAATGGGCGTATGCCTTGCCCGGCGAATTGAAGGCGCTGGGGTGAGCGCTCTCATGAGAGTCTCACAGACAGCCACACGGCACACCGCACTCCCTCCCCCCTTGCGAGGGAGGGCGGGGGAGAGGGGTGGCCACGAACTCCGATCTCGCTTGTGGCTACCCCTCTCGCTGCCCCTCCCCCGCAAGGGGGGAGGGAACGGAGAGATTGTGCCTTCCTCACTTGAGGATGCACCATGACCTTCCCGGACATCACACCCGAACTTAAAGCCGCGATGCCGGAGCTGCGCGGCCGGATGCTGGCCAACCAGTCGCTCGCCGAGCTCACCTGGTTTCGCGTCGGTGGTCCCGCGCAGGTGCTGTTCACGCCGGCGGATGAGGACGATCTCGCTTACTTCCTCGCGCATCTTGCGTCCGACATTCCCGTCTATGTCGTCGGCGTCGGCTCCAACCTGATCGTGCGCGACGGTGGCATTGCGGGCGTGGTGATTCGGCTGGCGCCGCGCGCCTTTGGCGAGGCGAGCGCGAGCGGCGATGTCGTCACCGCTGGAACTGCCGCGCTCGACAAGCGCGTGGCGGAAGTGGCGGCCTCCGCCAATATCGGCGGGCTCGAATTCTATTTCGGCATTCCCGGCACCATCGGCGGTGCGCTGCGCATGAATGCGGGCGCCAATGGCGGCGAGACCAAGGACGTGTTGATCGAGGCGACCGGCGTTGCGAGGGACGGCAGCAAGCACGTGTTCTCGAACGCCGACATGAAGTTCGTCTACCGCAACAGCGGCGTCGATCCCTCCATGATCTTCACCTCCGCGCGCTTTCGCGGCGAGATCAGGGATCCCGATACGATCCGCGCGCGGATGGCGGAGGTACAGACCCATCGCGAGACCGCGCAGCCGATCCGCGAAAAGACCGGCGGCTCGACCTTCAAGAACCCGCCCGGCCATTCCGCCTGGAAGCTGGTCGACGCCGCCGGCTGCCGCGGCCTGCGCGTCGGCGGCGCGCAGGTCTCGGAGATGCACTGCAATTTCCTGATCAACACGGGCGATGCCACCGCGCACGACATCGAGACGCTGGGCGAGACCGTGCGCGAACGGGTGAAGGCAAACTCCGGAATTGAGCTACATTGGGAAATCAAGCGGATTGGAATTCCCGGCTAACCTGGACAGGCGACGAGAGAACATGCGCATCACCATCCTCTTCGGCGGCTCCAACCGGGAGCGTCTGGTTTCGGTCGCCTCAGCCCAGGCGTTACATCAGGCGCTGCCCGAGGCCGATCTCTGGTGGTGGGACGTCGAGGACAAGGTGCATGTCGTACAGTCGAAGCAACTGCTCGAACACGCCCGTCCATTCGAGGACGAGTTCAAGCCCGGCACATCGGGCATTCCGCTAGGGCAGGCGCTCGACCAGGCCAAGACGGAGGGCCGCGTGCTGGTGCTCGGCCTGCATGGCGGGCGCGCGGAGAACGGCGAATTGCAGGTGATGTGCGAGGCGCGCGGCGTGCCTTTCACCGGATCGGGCTCGGCCTCCTCGCATCTCGCCTTCGACAAGATCGCCGCCAAGCATTTCGCCGCGCTCGGCGGCGTGACGCCGCCGGCCAACGTTGCGCTGGACAAGATCGACGAGGCCTTCGCCGAATACGGCCGGCTGATCGCAAAGCCGGCGCGCGACGGCTCGAGCTATGGCCTGATCTTCGTCAACGCCAGGCAGGATCTCGTCGCCGTCCGCAATGCGGCGAAGCACGAAGACTATGTGATCGAGCCCTACATCGCCGGCGTCGAGGCAACCTGTGGCGTGCTGGAGCGCCCCGACGGCTCGATCATCTCGCTGCCGCCGATCGAAATCATTCCGGGCGAGGGCAATTTCGACTACGCCGCAAAATATCTCCTGAAGTCGACCCAGGAGATCTGCCCCGGGCGTTTTTCGCCCGAGATCACCGCTGCGCTGAAGGAGCAGGCGATGCTGGCGCATCGCGCGATGTCCTGCACCGGCTATTCCCGCTCGGACTTCATCGTCTCCGATAGGGGCCTGATCTATCTCGAGACCAACACGCTGCCCGGGTTGACCAAGTCCTCGCTCTACCCCAAGGCGCTGAAAGCCGAAGGCATCGAGTTCGTCGACTTCCTGCGCGGCCTGGTCGAGCTCGCCGGGCGGGGCGTAAGAAATTAATTAGGACTGGTTAACGGCCGAACGGGCGAAATGGCCGGTTTTGGAACCCAAAACCGGTAAAATGCCGAACATCGCGGCATAAATGCCTCACACGCCTGGGCAAAACGCATCCCGCGTTAACGAAGTTTACCTTTTGTTTACCAGGACGTCCGAAGGTTAACGCTGGCGGCGCATATGACGCTTTGGCTGCCGGCGCGTGGGCTGTTGCGGGTGATGTCACCTCCAGCGAACGCTTTGAAGGGGAGAGGTTTTCTTCTTCTGAAGACCAACACCCGGCCCGGCAAGTCCGAGACGTCATGTTCGCCAGGACCCGCGCGATGTCGCGGGCTAACTGTTGACGAGCTCGTGCAATGGATGGTGCAGGAAGCCTCACCCGGTCGTTTCTGAGATCGCTGAGGCCCCAAGCTGACCTGAAGGCGGCCGCTATCGGAGCGGTCGTGCTTCTGCGCGAGTGGGTGCAGGATAAGCGCGACCAGAAGCGCGCTGTCGCCCAGAACAAGATCAGATCCAAGACCAAAGCCAAGCCCGTCGTCGAGCGCGAGCCGCCGCCGCGCGTGGTCGCGCTGGTCGAGCGCTATGCGCCGCGCCGGATCGGGATCACCATGACCGTTCTGCTGCTGGTCGGAAGCTGCGGCTTCGGCATCGTCAGGGGCGGCCACCTCCAGGATTTCATCGCCGCAGTCAGCGACACCCGCAACGCGCTGGCCAATTCTGCGGGCTTCCGCATCACCTCTGTCGTGATCAACGGCCGCAAGCAGCTCAGCCAGGACGAGATCCTCGCGGTCGGCGGGGTCAGCGGCCGCTCCTCGCTGCTGTTTCTTGACGCCGACGTCGTGCGCGACAAGCTCAAGGCCAATCCCTGGATTGCGGATGCGACCGTGCTGAAGCTCTATCCGGGCCGGCTCATGATCGACATCACCGAGCGCCAGGCCTTCGCGCTGTGGCAGGAGGCCGGCCGGCTCTCCGTCATCGCCGATGATGGTGCGGTGCTCGAGCCTTACGTCTCGCGCCGGTTCCTGTCGCTGCCGCTCGTGGTCGGCAAGGGCGCCGACACCCAGGCGCGCGATTTCCTGGCGCTGCTGGCGCGCTATCCGCAGATCAATTCGGTGACCAAGGCCGCGATCTATGTCGGCGAGCGGCGCTGGAACCTGAGGCTCAAGGATGGCCTCGACATCCGTCTGCCCGAGCAGGACGTCGGCAACGCCCTCGCGATGCTGTCCAGGCTCGACAAGGAGGACAAGCTGTTCTCCCGCGACATCGTCGCCGTCGACATGCGCCTGCCCGATCGTCTGGTGGTGCAGCTGTCCGACGACGCCGCCAAGGCGCGCGAGGACCTGTTCAAGGACAAGAAGAAAAAGAAGGCCGGGGACGCCGCATGACCGGTCTTGATCGCACCCAGACCCCGAAGACGCGCCCGATGCCGCACAAGCGCGGCGGCATCGTCGCCTGCCTCGATATCGGCACCAGCAAGATCGCCTGCATGATTGCGCGGCTGAGGCCGTCGGCGCCGAGCGAAGCCCTGCGCGACCGTACCCACGCGGTGGAGCTGATCGGTTACAGCCAGATCCAGTCGCGCGGCATGAAGGCCGGCGCGGTGATCGATCTTGCCGAATGCGAGCAGGCGGTACGCCAGGCCGTCGGGCTGGCGGAGAAGATGGCCAAGGTGCGGGTCGAGTCCGTGCTGCTGTCGGTCTCCGGCGGCCGGCTCTCCGGCCAGCTGGTCGAAGCTGCGGCCGACATCCGCGGCGGCGCCGTGACGCCGGCCGATGTCAGCCGCGTCACCTCGACCGGCATGCGCCACGCCACCGGCGAGGGCCGCACCGTGCTGCACGCGCTGCCGGTCGGCTACACGCTCGACGGCGTCAAGGGCATCCGCGATCCGCGCGGCATGGTCGCGCATCAGTTCGGCGTCGACATGAACGTCGTCACCTGCGAGGCCACCGTTGCCCGTAACCTGATGCTGGCGGTGGAGCGCTGCCACATCAATGTCGAAGCCATGGCGGCGAGCCCGTATGTGGCCGGCCTGTCGGTGCTGACCGACGACGAGGCCGATCTCGGTGCGGCCGTCGTCGAGATGGGCGCGGGCACCACCACTATCGCGGTCTATTCCGGCGGCCGCTTCGTGCATGCGGCGGGCTTTGCGGTCGGCGGGCAACACATCACGATGGATCTCGCGCGTGGACTCTCCGCGACCATTGCCGATGCCGAGCGAATCAAGACGTTATATGGGACCGTCATCACCGGCGGATCGGACTCGCGTGAGCTGATGTCTGTACCGACAGCCGGTGACGAGCAGGATCTGCCGCAGATCGTCTCCCGCGCCACCATCGCCAACATCGTCAAGCACCGTGCCGAGGAAGTCTTCGAAATGGTTCGGGACAAGCTGAAGGATTCGCCCTTCGCCTCAGAGCGCAACGGCCGCGTCGTGCTCTCCGGCGGCGCCTCGCAGCTCACCGGCCTCGTTGAACTCGGCACACAGATTCTCGGCCGGCCCGTGCGGGTCGGACGTCCGCTCGGTTTCGGCCGGCTGCCCAACGAGGCGAAGAACGCCGCGTTCGCGGTGCCGGCAGGGCTCCTCGTCTACCCGCAATATGTTCATCACGAGCATGTCGAACCGCGGCATACGCGGCAGCAGGTCAAGACAGGGACGGGCGGTTATTTTGGAAAGGTCGGACGATGGCTACGCGAGGGCTTCTGATGAACCGGTTCCGCAACCTTCGCATTTCACCAACTCCCGCGGCCGCCGGCCGGGGCGAACCCACGCGCGCGTGATCGAGAGGCAAACATGACCATCAGCATCAATGTTCCTGATATTCACGAATTGAAGCCCCGGATCACCGTGTTCGGCGTCGGTGGCGCCGGTGGCAACGCCGTCAACAACATGATCACGGCGGGCCTCCAGGGCGTCGACTTCGTGGTCGCCAACACCGACGCGCAGGCGCTGACGATGTCGAAGGCGCAGCGCATCGTGCAGATGGGCACCGCGGTCACGCAAGGCCTCGGCGCGGGTTCGCAACCGAACGTCGGCGCGGCGGCGGCGGAAGAGGTGATCGACGAACTGCGCGACCATCTCTCGGGCGCCAACATGGTGTTCGTCACCGCCGGCATGGGCGGCGGCACCGGCACAGGTGCTGCTCCCGTCATCGCCAAGACCGCGCGCGACATGGGCATCCTCACCGTCGGCGTCGTGACCAAGCCGTTCCACTTCGAGGGCGGCCGGCGCATGCGCACCGCCGAGGCCGGCATCAACGAGCTGCACAAGGTCGTCGACACGCTCCTGATCATCCCGAACCAGAACCTGTTCCGGGTCGCCAACGAGAAGACCACCTTCGCCGACGCCTTCGCGATGGCCGACCAGGTGCTTTACTCCGGCGTTGCCTGCATCACCGACCTGATGGTCAAGGAAGGTCTGATCAACCTCGACTTCGCCGACGTCCGCGCCGTCATGCGCGAGATGGGCAAGGCGATGATGGGTACGGGCGAAGCTTCCGGCGACAAGCGCGCGCTGACCGCCGCTGAAGCCGCGATCGCCAACCCGCTGATCGACGATAGCTCGATGAAGGGCGCCAAGGGCCTCCTCATCTCGATCACCGGCGGCAAGGACCTCACCTTGTTCGAGGTTGACGAAGCCGCGACCCGCATCCGCGAGGAAGTCGACCAGGACGCCAACATCATCGTCGGCGCGACCTTCGACGAAGCGCTCGACGGCCTGATCCGCGTCTCGGTCGTTGCCACCGGCATCGAGCAGGCAACGATCGCCCGCAACACCCAGGCCACCAGCGCCCCGGTTGCGAACGCGGCGCCGCAGCAGATCCAGCAGGTGCAGCAGGCTCCCGCTGCTCCGGCCGCCGCTGCCGAGAGCCGTCTCGCCGATCTGACCGCGCGTCTGCGCGCCGACAATCAGCGCATGGCCGAGCGCGCCCAGAAGCTGGAAGCCCAGATCCCGGCCGCCGCCCCGACCGCGCCGCGTCCGAATGTCGAGCGCGCCGCGCTGGCCGCCATCGCGGCTGCCGTTGCCGAGGTCCCGCAGGCGCCCGCGCCGATGCAGACCTATGGCGACGTCACGGTGCGCCCGATCGCACAGAAGCCGACGCTGTTTCCGGAGCCTGACATGGCCCCGGTCGCGATGCAGGAGCCGATGACGCCGGATACCTTCATCCCGCCGCAGGCCGAGCGTGGGCCGGTCCGCGCGCCTCGGATGCCGCGCATCGACGAACTGCCGATGCCGGCCCAGGCCGAGCTTCGCCAGGCCCGCGGCGAGGTTGAGGAAGAGACCCCGCAGAAGACCCGCCTGTCGCTGCTCCAGCGCCTCGCCAATGTCGGCCTCGGCCGCCGCGACGAGGAGAGTGAGGCGCCGGTCGCAGCCCGCACCGCCGGTCCCGCGATGCCGCCGCTGCCCGATCGCCGGCCCCAGAAGAGCGTGGCGCAGCAGATCGCGGCAAGCGAGCCGGTATCGGAGTATGCCCGCCGTCCTGCGCCTCAGGGCCTGGACATGCATGGCCGCCCGGCGCCTGTTGCGCCGGCGCCACAGGGTGACGACCATCTTGATATCCCGGCCTTCCTGAGGCGTCAGGCGACCTGAGGATTGTTACAATAAGGCTGACGAAAAAAGGTCCCGGCGGGAAGCTTGCCGGGACCTTTCCTTTGGTCCCGTGCATGCCCGGATTGCGGGATCAAACAACTGATTTTAAATCATTAATTACGCATTTGGTGGTTCAGTAAAACTGCCGATAACGGTCCCAAACTCCGGCGCAATTTGGTTAAGCCTTGGCGCGAATACGGCAGGTTTGGGGTAACAATCGGTAAAAAAGCGTGAGTTGGCGCTGTTTGAGGCTGTGACTATGGTTTGCCGTGACTTGGGGATACGGAGATTCGCAACCGTCGGCACTGGCCGGCCAAGCGGGCCTAGTATAAGTCGCAGTGGGTCGTAGTGGGGCGGATTCCTGATGAAATTTAGCCGGCAAACAACGCTTCGTGCGCAAGCCACCGTGGCCGGCGTTGGCGTTCATTCCGGGCTTCCCGTCACTCTCACGCTGGGGCCTGCGCCCGTCGATGCGGGGTTTGTTTTTGTCCGCACCGGCCTCGAGGGAAGTGACCGTGAGATTCAGGCGACCGCCGACCAGGTGATCGCGACCGACTTCGCCACCGTCCTCGGCGATCGTGACGGCCCGTTGGTTTCGACCGCCGAGCACGTGCTTGCGGCGCTGCGGGGCATGGGTGTCGACAACGCCACCATCGAGATCGACGGACCGGAAGTGCCGATCATGGACGGCAGCGCCGCGGCCTTCATTGCCGCGATCGACCAGGCAGGCATCGTCAGCCAGCCGGCACAGCGCCGCTTCATTCAGATCTTGAAGCCGATCTCGGCCAAGGTCGGTGACTCCTTCGGCGAGATCCGGCCCTACGCCAACGGATTCCGCGTTGATATCGAGATCGACTTCACCAATCCCGTCATCGGCCAGCAGAGCTACGGCTTCGACCTGAGCCCGGAGCGCTTCCGCCGCGAAGTCGGCCGCGCCCGGACTTTCGGCCTGATGTGCGACGTCGCCCGGCTCTGGAGCGCGGGTTACGCACTCGGCGCTTCCTTCGACAATACCGTCGTGTTCGACGACGAGCGGCTGCTCAACACCGAGGGCCTGCGCTACGCCGACGAATGCGCCCGCCACAAGGTGCTGGACGTGATCGGCGATCTCGCGCTGGCCGGCCTGCCGCTGCTTGGCGCCTACCGCTCGGTGCGTGGCGGTCACAAGCTCAACCACGCTGTCCTGACCGCGCTGCTTGCCGACCGTACCGCCTGGCGGGTGGTCGAGGGCGAGGCGGTCCGCCGCACCACGCGTCCCGTGGGTGAAGTCGGTCGCGGCATCGTTGGCGGCCGGATCGCCGCGGCCTACGGGCCGGACGTGTCCTGAAGAGACCTGTCGCCACTGGCGTTTTGTTGCCGCCGGCGTTTGGCGGCGGCTTTCCCCGGGAAACTCCTGGTAACGATGATCGGCTAGGATTGCGGCGCGTTCGCCTTAATCCGGGCGAAATGCCTGCCTATCCGGTTGGTTCGAGATCGTTTTTCGGTTACACGGCGTGGTCGCATGGCAGGCGCCACGGCTACATTTCGCGCCCATGACGGGGTTCATGGGCTGGCGGACACCGCATCACAGGGCGTCAGGGCTTAAATTCATGTCGGCACAGCGTATGACGCGCGGATATCTCTCGGTCTCGCCTGGAGTCCGCGGGCTGCTTCAAGCCGCCACCTTCGTGGTGCTCGCGCTGCCGCTGGCCGGCTGCGGCACCGGCGCGCTCTGGGACAAGTTCACCGCCAAGGACGACACCTTCACCGAGGAGCCCGCCGACAAGATCTATAATGAGGGCCTGTACCTCATGAACGAGAAGAAGGACATGAAGGGGGCGAACAAGAAGTTCGAAGAGGTCGACCGCCAGCATCCTTATTCCGACTGGGCCCGCAAATCGCTGCTGATGTCGGCCTATGCCTCCTACCAGGGCGGCGACTATGACGGCTGCATCGGCGCTGCGACCCGCTACGTCACGCTGCATCCCGGCAGCCCGGACGCGGCCTATGCGCAGTACCTGATCGCCGCCTCCCACTACGACCAGATCCCGGACATCAGCCGCGACCAAGCCCGCACCGAGAAGGCGATCGCCGCGCTGGAAGAGGTGAACCGCAAATATCCGAACTCGGAATATGCGACCTCGGCCAAGGCCAAGATCGAGGGTGCGCGCGACCAGCTCGCCGGCAAGGAAATGAACGTCGGCCGCTATTACATGCAGAAGCGCGACTACACGGCGGCGATCAACCGCTACAAGGCCGTCGTCACGCAGTACCAGACCACCCGCCATGTCGAGGAGGCGCTGTTCCGGCTCACCGAGGCCTATATGACGATCGGCATCGTCGCCGAGGCGCAGACCGCAGCCGCGGTGCTTGGCCACAATTTTCCTGACAGCCGCTGGTACAAGGACGCCTATAATCTTGTAAAATCCGGGGGTCTCGAGCCGAGCGAGAATCAGGGTTCCTGGATGAGCAGGGCCTTCAAGAAGATAGGCCTATAGTCTCGGCTAGGAAATTTGATTCCATGCTGGCGCGTCTGTCGATCCGTGACATCGTCCTGATCGAGCGGCTCGATATCGAATTCGCCACCGGACTTGCGGTTTTGACCGGTGAGACCGGTGCGGGCAAATCCATCCTGCTCGATGCCTTTGCGCTGGCGCTCGGCGGCCGCGGCGACGCCGGGCTCGTGCGCCATGGCGCGGAGCAGGGGCAGGTCACCGCCGTCTTCGATATCCCCAAAAATCACCCTGCGATGAAGATTCTGGCCGAGAACGGCCTGGATGATACCGGCGAGATGATTCTCCGCCGGGTGCAACTCGCCGACGGCCGCACCCGCGCCTTCATCAACGACCAGTCGATCAGCGTGCAGACGCTGAAGGCGGTCGGTGGTGCCCTGGTCGAGATCCATGGCCAGCATGACGAGCGCGCGCTGGTCGATGCCGCCACCCACCGCCGCCTGCTCGACGCCTTTGCCGGGCTCGAAAAGGACGTCACCGCGGTCGAAGCGCTCTGGGACGCGCGCCGCACGGCCAGCGCCGCGCTGGAAGAGCACCGCGCCGCCATGGAGCGCGCCGCGCGCGAGGCGGACTATCTGCGCCACGCCTCCGACGAGCTGAAGCAGCTCGCGCCCAAGGAAGGCGAGGAGACCTCGCTCGCCGGTCGCCGCACCACCATGATGCAGGGCGAGAAGATCGCCTCCGATTTGCGGGAGGCGCAGGAAGCCGTCGGCGGCAATCATTCGCCGGTCGCCTCCCTGTCGGCCGCGGTGCGCCGGCTGGAGCGGCGCGGTGTCAATTCGCCGGCGCTGGTCGAGCCTGCCGTGAAGGCGATCGACACCGCGATCAACGCGCTGGAGGAAGCCGACCAGCATCTCCTGGCCGCGCTCGCCGCGACCGACTTCGATCCGGGCGAGCTCGAGCGCATCGAGGAGCGGCTGTTCGCGCTGCGCGCCGCCTCGCGTAAATATTCGACGCCGGTCGATGGCCTCGCTGCGCTTGCCGCCAAATACGCTGCCGATGTCGTCCTGATCGATGCCGGTGCTTCGCGGTTGAAGAAGCTGGAGCAGGCGGCGATCGAGGCTGACGCGCGCTATGCCGCTGCCGCCAAGAAATTGTCGATCGCCCGGCAGAAGTCGGCGGACAAGCTCAACAAGGCGGTCAACGCCGAGCTCGCGCCGCTCAAGCTCGAACGCGCCAAGTTCATGACGCAGGTCGAGACCGATGAGGCCGCGCCGGGCCCGCAAGGTTTCGACCGCGTCGAGTTCTGGGTGCAGACCAATCCCGGCACCAAGCCGGGTCCGATGATGAAGGTCGCTTCCGGCGGCGAGCTCTCGCGCTTCCTGCTGGCGCTCAAGGTCGTGCTGTCCGACCGCGGCTCGGCGCCGACGCTGGTGTTCGACGAAATCGACACCGGGGTCGGCGGTGCGGTCGCGGACGCCATCGGTGGGCGGCTCGCGCGGCTTGCCGGCAAGGTGCAGGTGATGGCCGTGACCCACGCCCCGCAGGTCGCCGCCCGTGCCGGCCAGCATCTGCTGATCTCCAAGGACGCCCTCGACAAGGGCAAGCGCGTCGCCACCCGCGTCAATGCGCTGGCCGCCGACCACCGCCGCGAGGAGATCGCCCGCATGCTCGCCGGCGCCGAGATCACCGCCGAGGCGAGGGCGGCCGCGGAGCGGCTGCTCAAGGCGGCGAGTTAGACTTTGTGTCCCGGATGCGCGTAGCGCGAGCCGGGACACGGAACGAGACCAACCGCCTTTACCCTCCCGCCCGCTCCGTCGTATCCAAGCACCATGGCAAGAGCAGCAAAATCCAAAGCAAGGCCTCTTCGCGACGTCGCCGACCTCACCAAGGCGCAGGCCAAGGTCGAGCACATGCGGCTTGCACTCGAACTCGAAGAGCACGACAGGCGCTACTATCAAGAGGACGCGCCCACCGTGACCGACGCCGAGTACGACGCGTTGCGCCAGCGCTTCAACGCGATCGAAAAGCGCTTTCCGGATTTCGTCAGCGCGGAGTCGCCGTCCCAGAAAGTCGGCGCGGCGCCGTCGGGGCGCTTCAGGAAAGTCCGGCATTCCGTTCCGATGCTGTCGCTCGACAACGCGTTTGCCGAAGAGGACGTCCGCGACTTCGTCGGCCGCATCGTGCGCTTCCTGAAGCTTGACGACGACAAGGTCGATTTCTCGGCCGAGCCGAAGATCGACGGCCTCTCGATGTCGCTGCGCTACGAGGGCGGCGAGCTCGTCACCGCGGCGACCCGCGGTGATGGCGCCGAAGGCGAGGACGTCACCGCCAACATCCGTACGCTCGAAGACATGCCGCAGAAGCTGAAAGGCCGCAACATCCCTGACATCTGCGAGGTGCGCGGCGAGGTCTACATGACCAAGAAGGCGTTCCTCGCGCTCAACGAGCGGCAGAAGGCGGAAGGCAGCACCATCTTCGCCAATCCGCGCAATTCGGCCGCAGGCTCGCTCCGGCAGAAGGACCCGACCATCACCGCCTCGCGTCCCCTGGGCTTCTTCGCCTATGCCTGGGGCGAGATGAGTGCGATGCCGGAGGGGACGCAGAGCGGCATGATCGGCTGGTTCGAGCGCTGCGGCTTCAAGACCAATCCGTTGACCAGGCTCTGTCATTCCGTCGAGGAGCTGCTCGCGTTCCATCATTCGATCGAGGAGCAGCGCGCAAAGCTCGATTACGACATCGACGGCGTCGTCTACAAGGTCGACCGCATCGACTGGCAGGAACGGCTCGGCTTCGTCTCACGCACGCCGCGCTGGGGCATCGCGCACAAATTCCCGGCCGAGCGCGCCGTGACGGTGCTGCGCGACATCGAGATCCAGGTCGGCCGCACCGGCTCGTTCACGCCGGTCGGCAAGCTCGAACCGGTCGGCGTCGGCGGCGTGATCGTGCAGAACGTCACCCTGCACAACGAGGACTACATCAAGGGCATCGGCAACAAGGGTGAGGTTCTGCGCGAGGGGCGCGATATCAGGATCGGCGACACCGTCGTGATCCAGCGTGCCGGCGACGTCATCCCGCAGGTGGTCGACGTCGTCCTCGACAAGCGGCCGAAGAGCGCCAAGGAATTCCATTTCCCGACGAAGTGCCCGTGCCCGCTGCACACCGACGTCACGCGCGAGGAGACGGCGGCCGGCGAAGAGGGCTCGCGCGCCCGCTGCACCGGCGAGTTCGCCTGTCCCTATCAGAAGATCGAGCACCTCAAACTGTTCGTGTCGCGGCGCGCCTTCGACATCGACGGTCTTGGCGAGAAGCAGCTCCAGTATTTCTTCGACGAGGGATGGGTGAAGGAGCCCGCCGATATTTTCACGCTGGAGAAGCGCAATGCGAAGCTGAAGCTCGAGGAGATCGAGGGCTACGGCGAAACGTCGGTGCGCAACCTGTTCGGCGCCATCGAGAGCCGGCGCAGAATCGCGCTGGAGCGCTTCGTCTTTGCGCTCGGGATGCGTCATGTCGGCGAGACCACCGCGCTGGCGCTCGCACGCGGCTATGGCTCGTGGGACGCTTTCCACGACGCCTGTCTCAAGGTCGCCAAGGGCGACGAGGAGGCGATGGCCGAGATGGACGCGCTGGACCAGATCGGCGAGACCGTGATCAAGAGCATCGCCGACTATTTCGGCGAGAGCCACAATCGCGGCATCGTCGAGCGCCTGACCAAGGAAGTCGAGATCATCGACGCCGAGAAGCCGAAGAGCAATTCCGCCGTCGCCGGCAAGACGGTGGTGTTCACGGGATCGCTGGAGAAGATGACGCGCGACGAGGCCAAGGCCACCGCGGAGCGTCTGGGGGCCAAGGTGTCGGGCTCGGTGTCGAAGAAGACCGACCTCGTCGTCGCCGGCCCCGGCGCGGGCTCCAAGCTCGCGGAAGCCAACAAGCACGGCGTCAAGGTGTTGACCGAGGACGAGTGGCTGACGCTGATCGGGGAGTGAGAGGGCACTTCACTCTCCACTTACTCCGCTGTCATTCCCCGCGACCCGTCTACGCCAAGGCTTCGCCGGGGTTTGAGGTCTAGGGGCGCCGAAGCTTTAGCGTAGGCGGCAGGCGGGGAATCCAGTATTCTAGAGGCGTGCGTTGAAGATCTCGCTGTTGCTGCCGGTGCCGCGGCGTACTGGATGCCCCGGTCAAGCCGGGGCATGACAGCGAGGTTGCGGCACGCGCGGTGCCCCCCTCACATCATCCCGCTCTCTTCCTCCTCGGCCTGCTCAATCAACTCCTCGCTCACCACCACCTCGCGGCGGGGAACGACGAAGATCATCATGCAGGCGCAGAGCAGCGAGATCGCCAGCACCGCCGAGGTCAGCGGTAGCGTCGTTGCGGAATGGCCGCCGAGATAGGCGCCGAATTGCGACATCAGCGCGCCGATGCCCTGCTGGAGGAAGCCCATCGCGCCTGACGCGGTGCCGGCGGCTTCAGGGCGGATGCTGATGGCGCCGGCGGCGGAGTTCGCCATCACGAAGGCATTGCCGACCATCACGATCATCTGCGTGCCGAATAGCCAGCTCGGAGCCTCGTTCCAGCCGGTGAAGCTCCAGAGCAGGTTCAACAGGCTGCCGCAGAGTTGCAGGCCGAGCCCGAACCAGATCAGCTTTTCCAGCGAGTGTCGCGGCGCGAAGCGCACGCAGAGCAGATTGCCGACGAGATACGCAAAGCCTGTTGTCGCGAACCAGGCGCCATATTCGGCGCTGGTCCGGCCCATCTGCGTCACCACGATGTAGGGGCCGCCGCCGGCGAAGGTGAAGATAATCTGGGACGCCAGCACCTGGCACATCACATAGCCGATGAAGGCGCGGCTCTTGATCAGGGTGCCGACGTCGCTGCGAAAGCCGCCGCTGCCGACCGCGCGATCGCGGCGGGTCTCGGGCAGCGCGATCGCGATGCCGATGGCGACCGCGATCGCGCCGATCGTGACGGCGTAGAAGATCGCCCGCCAGCCGAATGCGGTCTCGATCAGGCCGCCGGTGAGCGGTGAGACCATCTGGCCGATCATGAGCGCTGCGATTACGAGGCTGATCATGGAGGCGACGCGGTCGCGCTCGTAGATATCGCGGATGATGGCGCGGCTCACCACCATGCCGGAGGCGCCGCCGAGCGCCTGGAAGAAGCGCGCTGCGATCAGTTGCGGCAGGGTTTCGGCGAAGATGCAGGCGATGCTCGCCGCGACCATCAGCGCGAGGCCGCCAAGCAGCACCGGACGCCGACCGAACTTGTCCGACAGCGGTCCCATGATGAGCTGCGACAGTGCGATGCCGACCATGTACAGCGACACCGTCATCTGCGCGATCGAGATGTCGCGGCCGAACGTCGTCGCCAGCACTGGCAGCGCCGGAACCAGGATGTAGAGCGAGATCGGCGCGATCCCGGTCATGACGACCAGCAGCAGCAACACCACGCGCGAGGTCGCGATGTTTTTCGTCGCCGCGTCCGGCGGCCTGCTGATCATGCCGTGCATAGTCGTCCGTCTTTCGAAGTCGAATCGACTGTAGCGTGCTCGCGCAAGACGGATATCGGCGTTTCGGAATGCGGCTATTCGGATTTCGGGACGGTTAGGATGAGGGCACGATGGCGACCGATTGGGCGCGTTGTTCCTGCCTTAAAGGCAGTTGTCATCGCCCGCGAAGGCGGGCGATCCAGTACGCCGCGGCTTCTCCGCATGCGTTTGCTGTCTCTGGATACTGGATTCCCCGCTTCCGCGGGGAATGACAGCGATGGGTGGGGAAACAGCGTTGCGCAATTCGCGTAGAGCTATGCATCGTGCGCCGCAGGCCGAGCTCTACGTCAGCTCTGCCGTGGCCTGATCAAGCCAGGCCTTCGTCGCTTCGTCCAGCGCCGGCCGCACCTCGGCCCTCACGCGCGCGTGGTAGGCATTGAGCCAGTCGAGCTCGTCCTTGCCCAGCATCGCGACGTCGACCAGGCGCCGGTCGATCGGCGCCAGGGTCAGCGTCTCGAACGCATTCATCGGTTTTTCCGCGCCCTCGATGTCGGCGGCGACCACCAGCTCGAGGTTCTCGATGCGGATGCCGAAGCCGTCGGTCTTGTAATAGCCGGGCTCGTTGGAGAGGATCATGCCGCGCTTCAGCGGCGTTGTGCCGAGCTTCGAGATCCGCGCCGGTCCTTCGTGCACGCTGAGATAGCTGCCGACGCCGTGGCCGGTGCCGTGCTCGAAATCGACGCCGGCGGCCCAGAGATATTGCCGCGCCAGCGTGTCAAGCTGTGCGCCGGTGGTGCCGTCGGGAAACACCGCGCGCGCGATCGCGATGTGGCCGCGCAGTACCCGGGTGAAGCGGTCGCGCATCTCCTCCGTCGGCTCGCCCACGGCCATGGTACGGGTGACGTCGGTGGTGCCGTCTTCATATTGCGCACCGGAATCGATCAGCAGCAGATCGCCCGGCGCGATGCGCCGATTGCTCTTGCGGGTGACGCGGTAGTGCACGATGGCGCCGTTCGGGCCGGTGCCTGATATGGTCGGGAACGAGACGTCCTTCAGCGCGCCGGTGTCGCGGCGGAACGTCTCAAGCGCCTCGACCGCGTCGATCTCGGTCAGCTTGCCGCTTGATGCCTCGCGGTCGACGAAGGCGAGGAAGCGCGCCAGCGCCACGGCATCGCGGCGGTGCGCCGTCCGTGTGCCCTTGATCTCGGTCGCGTTCTTGACGGCCTTGAGCAGTGCAATCGGATCGCTGCCGCGCACTGGCTTGCCGCCGGCGCTTGCGATCAGCCGGCTGAGCGCGTCGGCCGCGGTGGCATTGTCGAGTGCGATCGCGGCGCCGCTCTTGGCGAGCGCCATCAGCGTCGGTGCCATCGCATCGGGTTCGCGCACATCGGCGGATTGCTCCAGATGGTCGCGGGTCAAATTGGAGAGTTTTCGGTGGTCGATGAACACGGTCGGGCGGCCGTCCTTCGGCACCAGCGCGTAGGACAGCGGCAGTGGCGTATGGGCGACGTCGGCGCCGCGGATGTTGAAGGTCCAGGCCACGGCGTGGCTGTCGGAGAGCACCAGCGCGTCGACGCCGAGCTTGGCGATCTCGCTTTTGATTTGCGTGATCTTCTCGGCCTCGGCGACCCCGGCATTTTGCAGGCTGTGCACGGCGACCGGGGCCAGCGGCGGCTGCGGCCGGTCCTGCCAGATCGCATCGACCGGATTGCTGTCGACGGGAACCAGCTCGGCGCCGGCCTTGGCGCAGGCGGCGGCGAGGCGCTCGGCTGCCGAAGAAGTGTGCAGCCACGGATCAAATCCGAGGCGGTCGCCGGCTTTCAGGTGCGTCGATACCCAGCTCTCCGGCGGCGGATCGATCAGCGATACCACCGCCCAGGCCTTTGCGTCGACCTGCTTGGCCGCCTGGATCGTGTAGCGGCCGTCGACGAAGATCGCGGCCTCATGCGTCAGCACCACCGCCAATCCTGCGGAACCGGTAAAGCCGGTCAGCCAGGCCAGCCGCTCCTCCGAGGGGGGCACATATTCGTTCTGCTGCTGGTCGGCGCGCGGAACGACGAAGCCGGTCAGCTTGCGGCGGGCGAGTTCTTCACGGAGCGCGGCAAGGCGCGCCGTCAATGCGACGCCGGCCTCGGGCTCCTCGAATGTCTGGAAGTGTGCTTCGAACATGGCTCAGTTTAGGATCATGAGGATCAGTCCGCAATGTAGACGCATTTGGGGTCGCATCTGGCACGGACCGTGCTTGAAAATGGTCCATTCGAATTGAGTGGAGTACAGGATGCAGCAGTTGCGCTTCGTCCGGATAACAGGGAAATTCGAGCGAGTGGTTCATCTCAACGGCGAGGGGACACACGATGCCAGCGTTCATGTTTGAGAAGATTTCGCCGCCGGCCCACCGCGCCCCGGCCGCAACGACACCGAAGAAGCCGCGCGGCCTCATCAGCCAGATGATCGACCGTTTCGCCGAGCGCCGCGCCAGGCGCGCCTTGCAGGGCAAGCGCGCGACACGTCGGGACGAGAAGCGGGCGGAGTAGGGCGGTGTCGTAGGGTGGGCAAAGGCGCAGAGCGCCGTGCCCACCATGTCTCCTTGATCCCAAATAGATGTGGTGGGCACGCTTCCGCCGTCGCTCTTCGAGCTATGGCGGACAAGTCGCTTTGCCCACCCTACGACAGTTTCCTC
Organism: Bradyrhizobium barranii subsp. apii; assembly: GCF_011516635.5. Classification (GTDB taxonomy): domain Bacteria; phylum Pseudomonadota; class Alphaproteobacteria; order Rhizobiales; family Xanthobacteraceae; genus Bradyrhizobium; species Bradyrhizobium barranii. The sequence goes on from NZ_CP096255.1 coordinate 2,520,657, forward strand.
AGCAACAAACTGCTCCACCCCTCGATCCGCACGTGCCGCAGCGGCACGAGGCCGCGTGCGCGGTAGGCGGCGATCACGGCGGGGGCCTGGTGGGTCAAGAGGCCGGAGAGGATGACGCGCGCGCCGGGCGCGAGGTGCCGCGCCATCGGGCCGGCCAATTGCCTTAACGGATTGGCAAGGATGTTGGCCAGGACCAGGTCGAACGGGCCGCATCTGGCAAAGTCCGGTGCGGCAAATCCGGTTGCGCGGATCACCCGCACCTGGTTGCCGACGTGGTTCAGCATCGCGTTCTCTGCCGCCACCCGCACCGACGGCGGGTCGATGTCGGAGGCGAGCACCGCGCGATGCAGCGCCTTCGCTGCGGCGATGCCCAGCACGCCGGTGCCGGTGCCGAGGTCGAGCAGGTTCCTCGGCCGAGAACTCTTCAGGACGTGGTCAAGCAACAGTAAACAGCCGCGGGTGGTGCCGTGGTGGCCGGTGCCGAAGGCGAGCGCCGCCTCGATCTCGATGGCAAGCTTGTTCGGCGCGACGCGGTCGCGATCGTGGCTGCCGTGCACGACGAAGCGGCCGGCCGGTACCGGGACGAGATCCTCGAGGCTCGCCTTGACCCAGTCCTTGGCCTCGACAATGTCGAAGATGAGCGTGTCCGCGATCTCGTTTCCTGCCGAAGTTACAATGAGTTCCCGCAGCCATGCCTGATCGGGCGCCTCGGCGAAATGGAGCGTGACGTCCCACTGTCCGTCCGGCCGTTCGAAGGCGGCGACCGCCGCATCGCCGTCGAAAAAGACCTCCGTGAGCACGTCGACGACGCGCTTGGCCGCGGCCTCGGTGCCGATCGAAAAGCAGGCGCGATGAGTGGGAGAAAGCTGCATTCTAGGGTTCCGTCAGTTCAATTTTTGGAACTTTTGTTCCCAATTTTCCGCATAACTTGCAGGTTCCGATTTAACCTGACTGCAGGTTGTACCCCGTACATTTCCGGGTGTTGGATTCAGCCAACGCATCTTGGAATTGAAACGGAGGCGAGTCTTGAAGAGCATGGTTTTGAAGTTCTGGTCGGACGAATCCGGTGCAACCGCGATCGAATACGGCCTGATCGCAGCGGGCATCGCGCTGGCGATCATCACCGTGGTGAACAGCCTGGGCACCAGCCTGAACGACAAGTTCGGTTCGATTAGCAGTTCCTTGAAGTAATTTCCGCCTCCCATTTCCTGGCGGGGGCTGTTTTTCTTTAGAGGCTGTTACCTGACGATCGCCCGCACGGGGAGTTGCCCCCGGCGGGCGAGGTCGTTTTGGGGGGCGGCCCGGAAATGCCCACAGGCCTTCCACTCGTTTCCCCCAAGTTGTCCACGGCTTTATCCCGCCACTCGTCCCCAGCTTTTCCACCGCCTTGTACGGGGCGCGCCGGGCCTGCCGCGCGCAGGCGACCCACTGCTTTCTCACAGCCCTGCCAACAGCCTGTCCACAGCCCTATCCACGGCTTCCGAACAGCGAGCGGTGATCCCTCAAAATAGCCTGCGCGGCGTTGTGGCCGGGCGCGCCGGTGACGCCGCCGCCGGGGTGGGCGCCGGAACCGCAATGATAGAGGCCCTTCAGGGGACCGCGATAGTCGGCATGGCCCAGCATCGGCCGCGCCGAGAACAGCTGGTTCAGCGTCAGAGCGCCGTGGAAGATGTCGCCTCCCAGCAGGCCGAATTGCCGTTCGAGGTCGAGCGGGGAGAGGATCTGGCGGCCAAGCACGCTTGCCGCAAAGCCAGGTGCGTATTTGTCCACCGTCGCGATCATGAGATCGGCGACCTCCTCGCGATGGTCGTCCCAGGACTTTCCGTCGGGCAGTTCGGGCGCGACGTGTTGGCAGAACAGGCTCGCGACGTGTTTGTCCGCCGGTGCGAGCGTGTCGTCGAGCGTGGAGGGGATCAGCATTTCGACGACAGGCTCCCGGCTCCAGCCCAGCGCGCGCGCGTCGAGATAGGCGCGGTCCATGTAGCCGAGGCTTGGCGCGAGGATGATGCCGGAGGTGAGGTGATCGCCGTCGCCCGGGAGCGCGGTGAAGGAGGGCAGGCGGTCCAGCGCCACATTCATGCGGAAGGTGCCGGAGCCGTTCTTCCAGTGCCGGATGCGCGCGAGGAAGTCCGGGGGCAGCGCGTCGGCCGCGATCAGCCGCGTGTAGAGCAGCTTTGGATTGACGTTGGCCGCGACATATTTCGCGCGGATGGAGGTGCCGTTGTCCAGCACTACGCCCACCGCGCGGTCGCGCTCGACGATGATCTCGCGCACACCCGCATCCGTGTCGATCGTGACGCCGCGGCCCTGCGCGACGCGCGCCATCGCCTGCGTGATCGCCCCCATGCCGCCGATGGCGTGGCCCCAGACGCCCTTCTTGCCATTCACCTCGCCGAAGGCGTGGTGCAGCATCACATAGGCCGAGCCCGCCGCGTACGGACTGGCATAATTGCCGACGATGGCATCGAAGCCGAACAGCGCCTTGACCAGATCGTGCTCGAACCGCTCGTCCAGCATCTCGCCGGCCGAGCGAGTGAAGAGATCGAGCAGGCTGCGGCTTTGCTCCAGCGTCAACCCACGCAGGATGTTGGCGCTCTGCAACGCGTTCACCGCTTCGCGGATCGCGTTCGTGCCAAAACCGTCGAGCAGGTTCGGCGGCGCACGCAGCACGAACTGCCGCAGCACGTCGGCGATGTCTTCCAGTTCGCGCGAGAACCCGTCGAGCGCGCTTGCGTCATGCGCGCTCAGCCGCGCGACGGATTCCTTTGTCCGCCCCTCGCCGGTGAGCAGATAGCTGCCGTCGGGCGCGGGCAGGAAATTCTGCGCGCGCCGCTCGACGATCCGCAGGCCCTGTTCAGTCAGCCCTAAGTCACGGATCACCTGTGGATTGAGCAGGCTCACGGTGTAGGCCGCGACCGAGTTGCGGAATCCGGGGTGGAACTCCTCCGTGACCGCGGCCCCGCCGACCACCTTGCGGCGCTCGACAACGCGCACGCGCAGGCCGGCCATCGCGAGATAGGCCGCGCAGGTGAGGCCGTTATGGCCAGCGCCGATGATGATGACGTCGGTTTCGCTCATGAAGGATTCAAAATGTTCCGCGGTCTTTCCGGGATGGTCCGAAGGACCAGGCCCGGAATGACATCTGTATATCAAGCAATCGTCGCTGCAACATCACGAGACCCTTTATTGCCCGTTCATGCGCCTTGTGCTCCATTGCGCGCGTCCGGCGCCCGCCGGGGTTTAAGCCGGAGCTTCCATGGATTCGATCGTGCAACCCGCCGCCACGGAGCAGCCCTCCTCGTCGCGCAACCGGCTGCTGCTGACGGTCTATACTGCCGCGATCTTCGTCAGTGCGCTCTTGCTGTTCTCGGTGCAGCCGCTGTTCGCCAAGATGGTGCTGCCGCGGCTCGGCGGCTCGCCGGCAGTGTGGTCGGTGGCGATGGTGTTCTTCCAGTCGCTGCTGCTGGCGGGCTATGCCTATGCGCATCTCCTGATGCAGATCAGGAATCGCATCGTTCCGGTCGCGGTGCATCTGGTTTTGCTGATCGCAGCCTTCGCCACGCTGCCGCTCGGCATCGCCACCGCCTATGGTGAGCCGCCGGCCTCCGGCTATGCGTTCTGGCTGCTCGGCCTGTTCGTGGTCTCGATCGGCCTGCCGTTCTTCGCGCTCGCCGCCAACAATCCGCTGCTGCAGGCCTGGTTCGTCCGCACTGGCCATCCTGCCGGACACGATCCCTATTTCCTCTATGCATCCTCCAACATCGGCAGCTTCCTCGCGCTGTTGTCCTATCCGTTCCTGCTGGAGCCGATTTTCACGCTGCACACGCAGAACCGGTTCTGGACCCTTGGCTATGGCCTCCTGATCCTCCTGATCGCCGCCTGCGGCGTGCTGCTGCTGCGTTCGCCGAAGCTGGCCGTGGTCGACGCAAAAACCGAGGACATCAATGCGCCGGCGCCAGGCTTCGTGACGCGGCTGCGCTGGATCTTCCTCGCCGCAGTGCCGTCCGGCCTGCTGATCGCCGTCACGGCGCACATCTCGACCGACGTCGCGGCGGCGCCGTTGCTCTGGGTGCTGCCGCTGTCGCTGTATCTGCTCACCTGGGTGGTGGTGTTCCAGTCGCGGCCGCTGCTGCCGCACAAATGGATGCTGATGCTCCAGCCGGTCGCGATCGCGGGCGTCATCGTCCTGCTGGCGTTCGGCGGCGAACAGAATCTGCTGCTGACCCTCGGCGGCCACCAATTGTGCTTCTTCGTTATCGCCATGGCCTGCCATGGCGAGCTGGCGCGGACACGCCCGGCCGCCAAATATCTCACGGGTTTCTATGTCGCGCTGTCGTTCGGCGGCATGGTCGGCGGCCTCTTTGCCGGCCTCGTTGCTCCATTCACCTTCTCCTGGATCGCCGAATACCCGATCCTGGTCGCGCTGGCCGCGCTGTGCCGGCCGCCGGCGAACGAGCGGCTGGCGGGCATCGTCAGATGGTACTGGCTGGCACTCGCCGTGCTCGCGGTGGCGCTGGTCGCGCCGTCTTACATGCCGGGCAATCTCTCGACCTGGTTCGAGGATCATCGCGTCTGGGTCGCGGGGGCTGTCGGCGTGCTCGCAGCACTTCTGGCGCTCGCGCTCAACGCCAGCCGCTGGAAGATCTTCGCCACCGCCGCGCTCGCGCTGGCGTTGATCCGCGTCTATCCGGCGGACGAAGGCCGCGTCACGACGGTGCGCAGCTTCTTCGGCGTGCACAAGATCGTGGTGACGCCCGGCGGCTATTTCCATGTGCTGATGCACGGCACCACGATCCATGGCGCCGAGCGCTTTCGCAACAATGACGGCACGCCGGTCGTCGGCCGGCCCGAGCCGATCACCTACTACCACAAGGACGGCGGCATCGGGCAGGCCATCACCGCGATCCGCGAGCGCAAGGGCGCGCCGCTGAAGGTCGCCGCAATCGGCGTCGGATCGGGCACGCTCGCCTGCGCCGCCGAGCCCGGCGAAAGCTGGACCTTCTTCGAGATCGACCAGTCCATGGTCGACGCGGCGAGCGACCCGAAGAACTTTCGCTACATATCGAGCTGCATGCCGGGCCTGAAGCCGGTGATCGGCGATGCTCGCCTCACCTTCGCGAAGGAGCCTGACGGCGCTTATGACCTGATCATCGTCGATGCCTATTCGTCGGATGCGATCCCGATTCATCTCGCCACCGAAGAGGCGATGAATATCTACAAGGACAAGCTGGCGCCGCACGGCGCCGTGGTGATGCACGTCTCCAACCGGCACCTCGATCTCGAGACCGTCGTGGTTGGCATCGCCGATGCCAACGATCTGAAGAGCTGGGTCTTCAACGAGGATTCCGGACGCGACGGGGACTACATCTTCTCGACCGACGTCGTCATCTCCGCGCGCGAGGACGCCGACGTCGGCCGGCTCGCCTCCTCCAAGTCATGGGAGCAGACCGAAGCCGACGACCGGGTGCGGGTCTGGACCGACGACTATTCCAATATTTTGGGCGCGCTGTACCGGCGTCTGCGGGACGGGGAGTAGGGACGTCTTCGTAGCCCGGATGGAGCGAAGCGCAATCCGGGGGCGCTTCCGCGTGGCGACACTGCTCCCGGATTTCGCTGCGCTCCATCCGGGCTACAAGGGGAAGGCTTCTACGGCACGACCGGCGTTCCCGCCGGCAATGCAATTCCCTTCTCGCCCGCGACTTGCCGCAGCAGGTCCGGCCTGTCCGAGATGATGCCGTCGACGCCGAGCTCGATCATGCGCGCCATGTCCTCGCGCTTGTTGACGGTCCAGACCACGATGCGCAGTCCGAGCGTGTGTGCCTCCGAGACGACCGCCTCGGTCACATCGCCGAAATAGGGCGACCAGACCGCGCCGCCCGCAGCCTTGATCGTCCGCGGCAGCGAGCCGCCGTGATCGGCCGGGCTGAAACCCGCCGTCCAGTTCGTCGCCTTGTCCAACGCCACCGTCTGGCCCGAGCCGCGCTGGAGCGTCAGGTAGACCGTCGGAATGTTGGGCGCCTGTTGCTGGACGAGCAGCAGGGTCCGCCAGTCGAACGACTGGATCATGACGCGATCGGAAAATCCCTCGGCCTCGATCAGCTGGAGCAGCTTTGCGACGAAGCCTCGCGGATCGAGCGACTCGTCCGGATGGTTTGGATCGATCTTGGTCTCGATATTGAAACGCACGCGCGTGTTGCCGGCCTTGCGTACCAGCGCGAACAGCTCGCCCAGGGTGGGAACGCGTGTCCCCGGCACGGCCCGCTGGTCGGGGAATTGCTTCGCGTAGGAACTGTCGGGGCGGATCTGGCCGACGTCATAGGCCCTGACCTCTTCGAGCCGCAGCTTCACGAACGGTGTGCCGGGCGCGGCGACATAGGCGCCGCCTGCATCGCGCGCGAGGTCGGGATTGAGCCCGCGTTCATGCGACACGACGACCTCGCCATCCGCGGTCACGCCGACGTCGAGCTCCAGCGTGTCCACGCCCATCGACAACGCGTTGGCGAAGGCCGGCAGGGTGTTTTCCGGCAACAGCGCGCGCCCGCCGCGATGCGCTTCGAGATCAAAGGCCATGGCTCGTCCCGCAGTGAGAACCGAGAGCACGATCAGGATTGTCGCGGCACGTGACGGCATCAAGGTTCGCAGCCCAGGTGAAAGGAGGAGCTTATGAAATCTTCGCCCGGTTCGTCCAGCTTCGTGGTCGACGGGTGCTTGACGGCGGCCGGGGAAGGCGGAAACTGGCTCTCAAAAAACAACGGTTCAGGGAGCCATTCATATGCGGCTTATCTTCATCGCAACGATGGCGGTTCTCATGGTCGGACAGGCGCTAGCCAAGGATGTGCTCTCGGGTGCGAGCCTCTACGAAGATGTGGCGCGCTATGCGTCCTTCGGTCTGCACCGCTTCGGCTCTGCGGGCGATCGCGCGACGGCCGACTGGATCGCCGGCGAGATGAAGCAGGCGGGTTTCGAAATCAGCTTCCAGCCCGTCGTGCTCGGGCGGCAATATGTCGTCGAGCGGGCCAGCGCCGAAGCCGCCGGCATCTCTGTCGAGGCGACGCCTTTCTGGTGGCCGCCGGAGGACAAGGCCAGCTTCCATCTCGCCGCGCCGCTCGCGCGCGATGGCGATGTCACCGGCAGGATCCTTCTGCTCGATCTGCCGTTCGATCGCGGCGCCTATCTGGGGCCGACCCATCGTGCGGCGATCGCGGAAGCCGCGGCAAGGAAGCCGGCGGCCATCCTGCTGATGATCGGCAATCCCGCCGATGACCGCTTCGCCTATAACGTCACGCAGGAGGATGCGCCCTGGCCGGTGCCGGTGATCGTGGTCGGCGCGGCGTCGCGAGCGGTGCTCGAGCGCGCGCTTGCCTCAGGCGCGCCTGTCACCTTCGACGTGAAGGGCCATTACGAGCGCGATGTTGTCGGCCGCAACGTCATCGCCGAGATCGGGGCCGGCCGTGGGCCGGTCATCGTCGTCTCGACGCCGATGACCGGCTGGTACTCGTGCGTCTGCGAGCGCGGCCCCGGCATCGCCAACTTTCTCGCGCTGGCGCGCATCGTCGCCGCCGAGAAATGGCCGGCGCATCTTGTTTTCATCGCCACCGCCGGCCACGAGATCGGCCATGGCGGTATGGAGCTGTTTTTGAAGCACGGAGCGCCGGCACCGAAGGACACGCTGGCGTGGATTCACTTCGGTTCGTCGAACGCCTGCTATGCCTTCGCGGAAGGCGCCCGCACCGATCGGCCCGAGCAAGAGCGTTATCTCGTGCTGAGCAAATCCGCCGTCGCGCTGACCGATGAGACTTTTGCAAAAGTCGAGGCCAAGCGTCTGGTGACGGAGAAGCAGGCGGTCGGTGAGCTGCGCGACGTGCATGCGGCGGGCTACGCCAATTTCCTCGGCATGGCCGGGCGCCATCGGACGTTTCATACGCCGTCGGATGATCTTGCCGCGACCGGGCCCGAGATCCTCGAGCCGGTCGCGCGCGCCTTCGTCGATGCTGCGCGAAAGATCGTCGAACGCGGCAACGCCGCGTTCCGGTAACGTCAGTTCTGATAGTAACCGCGCGGCTGATAGTATTGCCGGGGCTGTGGCTGATAGTAGCCCTGCTGGCCGTAGCCTTGATTGTAGTATTGCTGCGGCTGCTGCTGTTGATAGACCTGTGCGTCATACAGCGGGCGGCTGGCCGAGCGCGGCGCGGGATAGCGCGTGCCGGTGTCGCTGCCGTCGGCCGGGTAGATGTAATTGTCGTCCTGCGGCATGTAGCGGCGGGCGGGCTGCGCCGGCGGTGCGAGATTCACGGGATCGCCTGAAGTGGCGTACTGCTCTTCGGCCAGCTGCGGCGCGCGGGCCACTGCAGTGGGGTTGCGGCCGCGCGGGTTGCGGGCCAGAGCCACCTGGGCCGAGCCGGTCAGCGTCACCGTGGTGTTGAGCACGCCCTGCTGCTGCACCAGCGCATAGAGCGTCGAGGCATTCTGACGCGACAGTCGCACGCAGCCGTGCGACGCCGGCGAGCCGAGGCGGCTGACCGAGTCGGTGCCGTGAATCGCGTGCCCGACCTTGGTGAAGAAGATCGCGTGCGGCATCGGCGCGTCGTCGAATTCCTTGGAGTAGTGATCCTCTTCCATGCGGAAGGCGCGGAAGGCGCCGCCCGGCGTTTCGCGCGAGGGGATGCCTGTCGACACCGGCCAGCGATAGCGCGCGACGCCGTCGACGGCGACGGTCATCTGCTGATTGTCCTTGTCGACGGTGATCTCGACCTTGGCCTGGGCGGCGCCCGCGCTCAAAAACATCAATGAGGAAAAAGCGATGAAAAAAGAACGCATCTGGAAACGCATTTGAGTTCTGGCCTCCGGCCTGTTCACGCTAGGCGCCGCAGCCCCGTCCCCCGGCGTGCAATATGCCTGCAATCCGGCTTTCGTTCCAGCGGGCTGCCCCTCCATCGTTAACGCGATGCCGGGCGTAAGCAAGGCCGCTTTGTGCCGCGTGGCTGGCGGCGGCGCTGACATTTTCGCGAGCGCGCCAAGCAGTCACAACGCCGACAATTCGTCACAAAGGCGCAACCATTCGGCCGCTTCAGGCGTTGATCGTGGCTGCCCTCGACGGGCGGCTTCCGCTGCCCTTTCCCCTTTAATTCCCTTGGGACCGAAGATGAACAAAGCCCGTATCGCCGCCGCGCAATTGCCGGCCGGTTTGCCCATCCGCCTGCTGTTCGCAGCCACCGCTATCCTGCTCGCGCTGTTGTCGCTGCCGCAAGCCGGCCACGCCCAGGGCATCGTGCGCGGCGCCCAGGAAGGCTCCTACGAAGGCAATCGGATCGCCGGCCCTGTCGTTGGCGGCGCGGTCGGCGCCGGTGTTGGAGGGGCCGTGGGTGCGGTGGAGGGCGTGTTCGGCATTCCGCATCACCGCCATTACCGCTGCCGCGGCTACTATGACGGCTACCATCGCTTCCACTGCTACAGGTGAGGTAGCGCCGTAGCCCGGATGGAGCGAAGCGCAATCCGGGGCCGCTGGTGCGTGAGGTGACGCTTGTCCCGGATTTCGCTGCGCTCCATCCGGGCTACGGATCTGCGGTCAATTCTTCAGCCGGTAGCCCGTGCGGAAAATCCACCAGATCACGGCGAGGCAGATCACCAGGAACGCCGTCGTCATGCAGATGCTGACGGACACGCTGACATCCGCAATCTCGTAGAAGCTCCAGCGGAAGCCCGAGATCAGATAGACGACCGGGTTCAGCAGCGCCACCGTGCGCCAGCCTGCCGGCAGCATGTCGATGGAATAGAAGCTGCCGCCGAGGAAGGTCAGCGGCGTCACCACCAGCATCGGGATCATCTGGAGTTTTTCGAAGCCGTCGGCCCAGATGCCGATGATGAAGCCGAACAGGCTGAACGTCACCGCCGTCAGCACCAGGAAGGTCAGCATCCAGACCGGATGATGGATGTGCAGCGGCACGAACAGGCCGGCGGTGGCGAGAATGATCAGGCCGAGAATGATCGACTTGGTCGCGGCGGCGCCGACATAGCCGAGCACGATCTCGCCATAGGAAATTGGCGCCGACAGGATTTCGTAGATCGTGCCGGTGAATTTCGGAAAGTAGATGCCGAAGGAAGCGTTGGCGATGCTCTGCGTCAGCACCGAGAGCATGATCAGCCCCGGCACGATGAAGGTGCCGTAGCTGACGCCTTCGACCTGGCTGATGCGCGAGCCGATCGCGGCGCCGAACACCACGAAATAGAGCGAGGTCGAGACGACAGGCGAGACGATGCTTTGCAGCAGCGTACGCCAGGTGCGCGCCATTTCGAACAGATAGATGGCGCGGATGGCGCGATGATTCATGACGTCCTCACGAGGTCGACGAAGATGTCCTCGAGCGACGATTGCGTCGTGTCGAGATCGTTGAAGCGGATGCCGGCGTTGCGGAGGTCGCTGAGCAGGCTGGTGATGCCGGTGCGCTCGCCCTTGGTGTCGTAGTCGTAGACGAGCGTCGCGCCGCCGTCGCAGACGTCGAGTTCGTAATGGCTGAGGCTGTCCGGCAACGTCGTGACCTTGCCCTGCAGATGCAGCGTCAACCGCTTCTTGCCGAGCTTCTCCATCAACGTCGCCTTGTCCTCGACCAGCACGATCTCGCCCTTGTTGATGACGCCGATGCGGTCGGCCATCTCCTCGGCTTCCTCGATGTAGTGCGTGGTCAGGATGATGGTGACGCCGGATTGCTGCAGCGTGCGTACTACTTCCCACATGCCCTTGCGCAGCTCGACGTCGACGCCGGCGGTCGGCTCGTCCAGGAATAGGATCTGCGGCTCGTGCGACAGCGCTTTCGCGATCATCACGCGGCGCTTCATGCCGCCGGAGAGCGTGATGATCTTGTTGTCCTTCTTGTCCCAGAGCGAGAGGTCCTTCAGCACCTTCTCGATGTGCGCAGGGTTCTTCGGCTTGCCGTACAGGCCGCGGGAGAAGCTCACCGTCGCCCACACGCTCTCGAAGGCGTCGGTGTGCAATTCCTGGGGCACGAGGCCGATCAGCGAGCGGGCCTTGCGGTACGACGTCTGGATGTTCTCGCCGCCGACGAGGACCGTGCCTTCGCTCGGGTTGGCGATGCCGCAGATGATCGAGATCAGCGTGGTCTTGCCGGCGCCGTTGGGGCCGAGCAGCGCAAAAATCTCGCCGCGCTTGATGTCGAGATTGACGTTCTTGAGCGCCTTGAAGCCGGACCCATAGGTCTTCGACAAATTGGCGACGGAAATGATGGAGGACATGATGGCCGCAGGGCTGAAAGGTAAAGACTGGGGAGGGGAGGCTGGAACCGTCCGGGAGGAGGTCAGCGGAGCCCTGAAATAGGAATGCACTTGCCCGGCCGCAATTGGCCGGAGAAAAATGGTCTCAAAACAGTCCCTTCGGTGGCAGGTTCCGGGCAAGTGTTGCGCGAGGGTCACGGCTTGTGGCTAAGATTGCCGCTCACGCGCCTCTTTGTTGCGTCTGCGAGCAGGCCGTGGCTACGATTCCGGCCAATCGCAAAGCTTATCGTCCCCAGGGAAAACATCGAGATGAGACCGAACGGCCGTCACACCGCCGGCGCCAGCCAGTTGCCCGCCCTCCGTGTGTGGGCGATCTGCCTGCTCCTGCTGTCAGCTGTTGCCATTAGCCCGACCACCGCCAGGGCGGCGCCGAGCCAGTCCGCGGCCGCGACCACGCATGTCTACCTGCTCCGCGGCGTGCTCAACATCTTCTCGCTCGGGCTCGATACGATCGGCTCCCGCCTCCAGGCGCAGGGCGTCCAGGTGACCGTCGCGAACTTCGTGTCCTGGTCCTCGCTCGCTGATGAGGCCGCGGCCAACTACAGGGCCGGTCGCGTCAAGACCATTGTCCTGGTCGGCCATTCCTCCGGCGCGACCGCGCTGCCGGACATGATCGCCAAGCTCAACCAGCTCGGGGTGCCCGTGAAGCTCGCGATCGGCCTCGATTCCGTATTCAAGACCAGGCTGTCGACCGGCGCCGAACGCTACATCAACATCTATATCGGCGACGGTCCCGGCGAGCCTGTGCGCGCTGCGGCTGGTCTCCGCGGCAAGCTCGACAATGTCGACGTCCGCGGCACCGGCGTCGGCCACATCTCGATCGACAAGAACGAGGCGATCCAGCGCCGCGTCATCGGCGAGATCGACGCCGCCATCTTGCGCTCGCGCGCCCCGGCAGGTCCGGTCGCCGAACCCGGCGCACCCAGGGCCCCGCGGCAGGCGCGCTCGGCGGCGGCGACGGCTCCGGCCAGGAACTGAGGGCGCGTCGCGCCCGCAGTACCGCGTGATGCCGCCTAAGCGGCGGTCACGCGGACCGGCATGCTCTCCAGCCCACGCAGGGAATTGTTGAGCCTGCGTTTCGGCTCTGCCGTGAGCTCGATGGTCTTCACGCGCCTTGCGAGCTCGCCGAATATCAATTCGCCTTCCAGACGCGCGATCATCTGGCCGACGCAGGCGTGAATGCCGGCGCCGAAGCCGACATGTCCGGTCGCACTTCGTTCGACATCGAAGTGGTCGGGTTTGTCCCACCGCGCCGGATCGCGGTTGGCGGAGGCCATGAACAGCAGCACCTTGCGGTGCGCGGGGATCACGCCGTCGCCGATCTCGACGTCGCGCGAGGTGGTGCGAAAGAACGTCTGCACCGGTGAGTCGTAGCGCAATCCCTCCTCGAAAGCGTTGCGCGCCAGCTCCGGCTTGTGGTGCAGCTTGCGATATTCATCCGGGTGCGTCGCGAGTGCCAGCAGGGTGTTGCCGATGCCATTGACGGTGGTGTCGATCCCCGCGGTGAGGAACGGCCGCACCAGGTGCGTTGCTTCGTGCTCGGTGATCTCGCCGTCGTCGGCCGCCTGGTAGATCATCATGCCGAGCCCGTCAGGCTGCAACGCATCCCGGGCGCAGCATTCCATGATCCAGCTCTGTACGGCGAGGCCCGCCTTGCGCGATGCGGCCAGCATTACGTTCTCCGGGCCAAAGCTGTCGAACACGAAGGTGCTCCAGGCCAGCAGCTTCTCGCGGCCATCCGGCCGGATGCCGATCGCATCCGGAAACACTTTCATGGGATAGGCCTCCGCAAGATCGGCCACGGCATCGAAGGTGCCTTTGTCGATCAGCTCCGAGACCTTCCTCTCCGCCTCCTGCTGAAACGTTTCGCGCAGCTTCCTTGCGACGCCCGGAGACAGCGTGCGGCCGAGAACCCGCCGGCCCTTGTCGTGATCGGGAGGATCGATCTGGAGTGTCAGCGGTTTCGGCAGGGCAGGATTCATCCCGTGAAGCCCGACACCCTCGCCGCTGATGAACGTCTTCCAGTCCTTCAGGGCCGGCTCGACTTCGGCATAGCCTGCCATGGCCCACACGCCATACTGCTCCAGCGCGAACGCAGGCCCGAGCGCGCGCAGCGCTTCATAGGCGGGATAGGGATCCATCAGGAAGCCAGGCGCGAACGGGTCGATCGGACTGGATGCAATGCCGCTCATGGTCAGCTCCCGGCCGTTATTGCGTGGTCAGCGGACACTTGCCTTCGCTCTCCGAGCGGAATGCGTCCTCGCCCTTGATCGTGGCGACGACCTTCAGCAGGTCCCAGGCCGAATTCGACTCCTCGGGCGCCTTGACCTGGAGCAAATAGAGCGGGTGGATCTTGCGTCCGTCCTTGCGGATGTAGCCCTTGCCGAACAGCGGATCGTCCGTCGGCATCTCCTTCATCGCGGTGACGACGGCCTTGCCGTCCTTGGCGCCGCCGACCTTGTCGACCGCCTTGAGGTAGTGAATGACCGAGGCATAGACGCCGGCCTGCATGTCGTTGGGATAAGCCTTCGAGGGAATGCGCTCGGCGAAGCGTTTGGCGAAAGCCCGCGTGCCGTCGTTCAGATCCCAGTAGAACGGGTTCATGATCTGCGCGCCCTGCGCAAACTTCAGTCCGAGTGAGGGAAGGCCGTTCATCCCCAGGATCAATCCGACCAGCTTGTGGTCCTTGGTCAGCCCGAACTCGGCGGCCTGCTTCATCGAGGTGATGGTATCGTCGCCGGCATTGGCGAAGCCGACGACGTTCGCGCCCGAAGCCTGGGCCTGGAGCAGGAAGGAGGCGTAGTCGGCCGTTCCCAGCGGATGCCGCACGCTGCCGAGCACCTCGCCGCCGGACGCTTTCACGGCCTCCGCGGCCTGCTTCTCCAGATCGTGACCGAACGCGTAGTCGGCGGTGATGAAGAACCATTTCTTGCCGCCCTGCTGCACGATCGCCTTGCCGAGGCCGCGCCCGTAGGCATAGGTGTCGTAGGTCCAGTGCACGTTGTTGGGCGTGCATTTTTCGCCGGTGAGCAGCACCGTTCCAGCGCCCGATCCGACGAAGACCTTGTTCTTCTCGGCGCTCATCCCGGCGACAGCGAGCGCGATCGACGGGTTGGGGATGTCGAAGATCGCATCGACGCCGTCGTTCTCGTACCAGCGCCGGGCGATGCCGATCCCGATGTCGGTCTTGTTCTGGTGATCTGCCGCGACGACCTCGACAGGCTTGCCGCCGGCCTTGCCGCCATAATCCTCGACCGCCATTTTTGCGGCGACGACCGAGCCGATCCCCTGATAGCTCGCGAACGGACCGGATTGGTCGTTCAGGATGCCAATCTTCACGGCATCCTGGGCAAAGCCCGGCGCGGCAACCAGCATCGGAGCCAAAATGCACAATTTGTGCAGGAATTTGCTGTTCATTGTGTCCCTCCCATATGCGGTCTTGGTGCCGCTAAATAATAGTTATATTTTATAGCTATTTTTGAGAGTGTCAATTCGGCTGTGGCCGCCGCGGATTGAGGATCATGAGTTCGAAAACCGTAAGACCCGGGTTGAAGTCCGATCAGCAGCCGGAGAAATCGCTGGACTTGCGCGCGCTCCGGCGGACGCCCGGCTTCATGCTGCGCCTCGCGCAGTTGAAGTTTTTCGAAGGCTTTTACGAGGAGTTCGCCGCGTTGGGCCTGACGCCGGCGACCTATGCGATCTTCGCCGTCATTCGTGACAATCCCGGCGTGCCGCCGAGCAGCCTCGCCAGCCTGCTTCGGCTGCGCCTGCCGAACCTGATCAAGATCCTGAACGAGCTCGAATCGTCCGGCTTCATCAAGCGCAACCGCTCGAAGGCGGATCGTCGCGCCGTCGAGCTGATGCTGACGCCGAAGGGCGCAAAGCTCATTGCCGAGGGGGCAAGGCTGACGGAGCCCTACAACGAAAAGATGCTGGCCCCGCTCAGCTCGGCCGAGCAGCGCGCGCTGCTGGAATTGCTGAACCGGCTCCTGCCGCTCTAGGGTCGGGCTCTATCGCTTCCTGACCAGCTTCAGGGGACGACCGGTCTTCTGAATGCGGGGCTTGGTCGCAACGCTCTGTGCGTCGGGGGGGTTCAGGAAGCGGACGAGCATCGTTCTCAGATGCTCTACGCTCTGCTTGATATCCAGCTTGGGATTGCGGATCGGCATGGCGCGGGATCCGTCGACGAGGGCGATCAGGATGTTTGCCGTCGCGTCCGGATCTAACCCCGGATCCACCCGCCCCTGCTGCTGCGCCTGGCGCAGGAAATCGCTCCACATGCGGCGGACCGCCCCGGTGTGGCGTTCGATGATCTCGGCGAATTCCGGATTGCGGGCGGCCTCCGCGAGGCCATCCAGATTGAGGATCTGGGCGGGACGAAATCGCAGGCTGGATTCCTCGATATCGACGAGCAGCGCCTCGATCACGTCGGGGGCGGCCAGAATTTTTTCGAACTTTTCGGCCGACCGCGCGAGACCGAGGTCGATCATCGCCTCGATGATCGCCTCCTTGCTCGCGAAGTAGTGATAGAGGTGGCCCGGACTGATGCCGGCTTCGGTGCAGATATCTGTCGTGCTGGCGCCGCGGAAGCCGTCCCTGATGAAGCAGCGGATCGCCGCGCCGAGGATTTCCCCGCGCTTCTGCTCATGCTTGACGGGGTCGACTTTCCTCAAACCGGACATCTCCATTCACACTCGCCCCGTTTAGCACGACGGTCCGCCACGAGAAAATCAAAATTAGAGAGTTCCATCTATTTATGTTGACGGATGTTGCGAGGCGTGAGAAGTGATTATTAGAGCGATCTCTCTAATAAGCTGCCGAAGCGGGAATGGGACCATGTGCTTTCCACGGACGGCCCTGATGGGTGCCGCGCTTGCGCTCGGAGGGTGTGCGACCGCGCCGCTCGAACAGGCCGGCTCGCTCAGGAGCTACGACCGGATGTCGGAAGCGAACGGGCTGGTGACGCGATCGAAAATCCGCGTGAACAAGCAGGATGTGCTGGCGGCGAAGACGATCCGGATCGCATCGACCGTCTTTCCCGCGCGCACCGATGTCGTGTTGAACGAAAAGGAACGTCGCCTGGTTGCGAACGCCATCAGCCGCGAGCTGTGTCTCCGCTTGAGCGAGCGCTTCCGTATCGTCTCATCCGATGACGACGCCGATCTCACGGTGCAGGCGACGGTGACGCATGCCGCGCCGACCAGCCCGACCGCCTCCGGCGCATCGAAAGCCCTGTCGATTGCCAAGACCGTTGCGCTGCCCGGCGTGCCTGTACCGGTGCCGAGGCTTCCGGTCGGGCTCGGCAGCCTGTCGGTCGAGGCGGAAGCGCGCGATTTTGCAGGATTTCAGAAGGCGGCCATGGTCTGGGCGCGCGGCGCCAACTCGATTACCAACTCTCCGCGGGTCGCCAATGAGGGCGATGCCTACGATCTCGCCGCCGATTTCGGCACGGACTTCGCAAAACTGGTTACGACCGGAGAGTCGCCGTTCGGCGGCATCCCTGCGCTGCCGCCGATGGACAGCATTCCCGTGCGCCTCGGCGGTGCACCCAAATACGTCGCCTGCGAAGCGTTCGGACGGTTTCCCGGCATCACCGGCATCGCGGGGCAGGGGCTCGGCCTGCCGCCGGCCTGGACCGATTCCGGCGCCAAGGAGAGCCCGGCCAACAATCCGGCCCCGCCGCCTGTGCCCGGAGCGAATTCAGAGCAGGCGCTGACACAATGATGCGGCTGCGCGCCCCGCAACATCCGAGCTCGACATATTGGTAGCCGATCAGAGTTGATGACATGCTGACATCCGGAATAACTCGCCCTTCCCAACGCGCCTTGCGCCAAAGCGCAGCGCGTGACGATGCGCGCGCGAGCAGCGTTCCCCTGTTCACGGCCGATGAGGCGTGGAGCCGGACGAACGCAGATCGGCATGCAGTCGACGAGAGGGATGACCAGGACTCGATGCTCGAGCCCGGCTTCTGGATGACGGCCCTGGTCGCGTTCCTGCCCACGGTCGCCGGCTGCCTCTATCTCGTCTTGACCCAGGGATGAGGCGCGCACCGAGCGCGGCACCGGGGACAAGCGATGCATTCACGATATGAGTTGGCGTGCGGCCAGCGAAGGTCCGTCTTCGGCCGCCGCAGATCTCTGGCGGCCTTGTCCGCCGTCTTGACGCTGCTGCTGGCGGGATGCGCGTCGAGCGGGAATTTGCCTCCTGTCTATCATCCTCCGCGTCCGCCTGGTGCCAAGGCGGTGCAGGAGGGCGTCAGGAAGGCAGCCGCCGAAGTCAAGCTGACCGGAGCACTCGAGACATCCGCCGTCCGCCCTACTGACCACGGGCCGGCGTCGTATTTCGTCTGCCTGAGGCAGCTCGGTGGTCCGTCTGACAGACACCCGGCCTATTCGGTCTTTTTCGACGATGACGCCTACAAGGGAATCCAGAGCTCGGTGATCCTCGACGCCTGCGAAGCCCAGCCATGGGTTCCGTTCAATTGATGTCGGGGATGGCAAGGGGGCCGAATGAGAACCTCGACCGACGGGCGTCACGGGCCCGGTTCCGTGCCCCAAAATCCACCCAATCGGTGGTCACTAAGCCCGCGGAGGAGGCCTTTGCCTCCCATGGCGGGACTGCTGGACGGATGATCGATTTGAGGCGGCTAGTCGTGCTGGCAGCGGTTGCGCTGCTCGCCCTAGGCACCGGCATGGCCGTTGCCTCACCTGCGAAGCCGAAGCGCCCCGCGGTCGCGACCGCTGTGCCGCCGCCTCCTGCCCCGCCCGCCGAACCGCTGCCGCCGCCAAAGATCTACCTGTTCCGCGGCGCCATGGGGCCGATCTTCTCGACCGGCATGGACCGGCTCAGCGAAAAGCTGACGAAGGCCGGCTTCTCGGCCGACGTCTATGAATTCACCATCTGCCGATGGATCGGCGATCGTGTCATCTCCAGCTACAACGAGAGCCCGGCGCCGATCGTGCTGATCGGCCACTCCATGGGCGGGCTGTGCTCGGTCGTGATCTCCGAGATGGCGGCCAAGGAGAACATCCGGATCAGCCTCGTCATCGCCATCGATTCCGCGCATGCGACCGGCGACGTGCCGCTCAATGTCGAGCGCTTCATCAACATCTTCCTCTCCGACAGCGTGCTCGGCGGCGGCGACGTCGTGGCCGTGCCCGGCTATCGCGGCCATTACGCGAGCTACGACCTCAAGGAGAACAGCCGCGTCTCGCACATCAACATCGAGAAGTCGGACGACATCCATCGCCAGATCATCGAGATGGTGACGCAGCTGCCACGCATCCCCGCGCAGAGCCAGGCCGATGCGGTACCGTTGCGCTATCTCGTGCCGCCGAACACGCCGGTGGAATTGTGGGACAGCGGCGTGCGGGTGCCGGTGCGCGCGGGCGACACCATGGAGAGCATCGCCGCCGCCCGCCGCGTGCCACTGTGGACGCTGGCGCAGAGCAACTCGCTGGCGGAGAACGCGACCCTCACCCCCGGCCAGTCCATCATCGTCCCGCGCCATCTGACGCCGCCGGAGCCTGTGGCCGCGATGGCGGCGCCGGCGCCGCCGCCGCAAGGGCGGAAGTAGTTGATCCACAACTCGTCATGGCCGGGACAAGCCCGGCCATGACGTCGGGTAGCGATTACACGTTCGTCCCGTGGATCGCGTCGATCACGGCGTCCGTGACTTCCTTCGTCGTCGCCTTGCCGCCGACATCGGGCGTCAGCACACCGGCCGCGCAGACGCGCTCGACCGCCGACATCAGCCGTATTGCCGCGTCCTTCTCGCCGAGATGCTCCAGCATCTGGGCACCGGTCCAGAAGGTCGCGACCGGGTTGGCGATGCCCTTGCCGGTGATGTCGAACGCCGAGCCGTGGATCGGCTCGAACATCGAGGGGAAGCGGCGCTGCGGGTCGATGTTGCCGGTCGGCGCGACGCCGAGGCTGCCGGCGAGTGCGCCGGCAAGATCGGAGAGGATGTCGGCGTGGAGGTTGGTCGCAACGATCGTGTCGAGGCTCTTCGGATGCAGCGTCATGCGCACCGTCATGGCGTCGACCAGCATCTTGTCCCAGGTCACATCGGGGAATTCGGTCGCGACTTCGGCTGCTATCTCGTCCCACATCACCATGCCGTGGCGCTGCGCGTTCGACTTGGTCACGACCGTCAGGAACTTGCGCGGCCGCGACTGCGCGAGCTGAAACGCGTAGCGCATGATGCGGGTGACGCCGACGCGGGTGAACACAGCGACCTCGGTGCCGACCTCTTCCGGCAGGCCCTTGTGGGCACGGCCGCCCATGCCGGCATATTCGCCTTCCGAGTTCTCGCGCACGATCACCCAGTCGAGATCGCCAATGCCGACATTGCGCAACGGCGAGGCGACGCCGGGCAGGATCTTGGTCGGCCGCACGTTGGCGTATTGGTCAAAGCCCTGGCAGATCGGCAGGCGCAGGCCCCACAGCGTGATGTGATCGGGCACATCGGGCGCACCGACCGCGCCGAAATAGATCGCGTCGAACTTCTTCAGCTCGGCAAGGCCGTCAGCCGGCATCATCACGCCGTGCTTCTTGTAATAGTCCGAGCCCCAGTCGAACGTCTTGACGTTGAAGGCGAGGTCGCCGCTGCGTTTTGCGAGCGCCTCCAGCACGCGGACGCCGGCCGAGATAACCTCGGGGCCGATGCCGTCGGCCGGAATTGCTGCGATCGAATGAGTGCGCATGAAGATGCTCCGTTTGAGATGTCAGTGGGATTGCGGGACGGGTTCGACGGGCGCGGTCTGCGCGCGCGACAATAGCAGGGTCAGGACCGCCGAGAGAACGAGCAGGCCGCTGACGAAATAGAGTCCGCCGACAAAACTGCCGGTCTGGTCCTTGATCCAGCCGATCATGGCCGGACCGACGAAGCCGCCGAGATTGCCGATCGAGTTGATGGTGGCGATCCCAGCCGCGGCCGCGGGGCCGGACAGGAACAGCGTCGGCATGCTCCACAGCGGCGGCTTGGCCGAGGAGATGCCGATGTTCACCAGCGCCAACGCCACCAGCACGGCGACGACGCCGGCCGCAAGCCCGGCATAGGCGAGGCCCGCAGCGGCGATCAGGCAGGCCCACACGACGTGCCAGGTACGCTCGCCGGTGCGGTCCGAGTGCCGCGCCCAGAGGATCATGGCGACGACGGCGGCGGTTGCAGGCAGGGCGTTGAGGAAGCCGACCTGAAGCGAGGAGAGGCCGAACTGCTTGATGATCTGCGGCGCCCAGACGCCGAGCGTGTAGAGGCCGGCCGAGGTGCCGAAATAGATCAGCGACAGCGCCAGCACCCGCGGGTCCGCAAGCCCGCGCCAGATGCTGTGGCTCGCGGTCGCGGCCTTGCTCGTGGTCTCAGCGTTCATGGTCTCGACCAGCCAGCGCCGCTCGTCCTCCGCAAGCCATTTCGCCTTCTCGGGGCGATCGGTCAGGAAACCGAGCACGACGAAGCCGAGCACCACGGCCGGCAGCGCCTCCAGCACGAACAGCCATTGCCAGCCCTTGAAGCCGAGATGGCCGTCCATCTCCAGCAGCGCGCCTGATATCGGCGAGCCCAGCACGGTCGAGAGTGGCGCGGCCGCCATGAACAGCGCGGTCACCGCGGCGCGCTGGCGCGCCGGGAACCAGTAGGAGAGGTAGAGGATGATGCCGGGAAAGAAGCCGGCTTCGGCGACACCAAGCAGGAAGCGCAGCACGTAGAAGCTGGTCGCGCCTTGCACGAACGCCATCGCCGCCGACACGAGGCCCCAGGTGATCATCACCCGCGCGATCCAGATCCGCGCGCCGACCTTGTGCAGGATGATGTTGGACGGCACCTCGAACAGGAAGTAGCCCCAGAAGAAGATGCCGGCACCGAAGCCGTAGACCACGGACGACAGGCCGATGTCCTTGTTCATCGTCAGCGAGGCGAAGCCGATATTGACGCGGTCGATGAAGGCCACGAAGTACAGCAGCATGATGAAGGGAACGATGCGCCAGGTGATCTTGCGCAGCACGCGCGTCTGAATCTCGCTCGCCACCCTGGCCTCCTCGAGTTCCGGTTCGTTGTTGTATCGGCGGACCCGGAGGTCCACGCCGGCAACGAGCCTAGGCGGGGGAAGGAGGCATACTCAATTGGCGCTGGTTTATACAAAAAAATGATATAATCCTCGCCTGGCGAGACGAGAGGACCTTGGATGGAATTGCATCAGTTGCGATGCTTCGTGGCGGCGGCCGAGCAGCTGCATTTCGGCCATGCGGCGCAGCAGCTTCAGATGCTGCCCTCCGCGCTCGGCCGGCAGATCAGGCTGTTGGAAGAAGATCTGGGAACGCGGCTGTTCGCACGGACCACGCGCGCGGTGTCGCTGACGGAAGACGGTTCGACGCTGCTGCGCGATGCCCGCGCCATCCTCGCCAAGGTCGAGGCGGTCGAGAGCAATCTGCGCAACCGCTCGCGTGCCGGCGCCGCGCGGCGGCTGCGGGTCGGCGCCATCGACAGCGCGGCGGCGGGATTGCTGCCGCCGCTCTTGCGCGATTTCCGCGACAAGCATCCTGAGATCGCGGTGCAGCTGCTCGAGGACAAGACCGTCCGGCTGCTGCCGAAGATTTTGACCGGCGCGCTGGATCTCGCCTTCGTCCGCCCGCCCGACAGTGCGGACAAGCGGCTCGAATTCCGCGATCTGCTCCAGGAGACCGCCATCGTGGCGTTTCCGCAGCGGCATGCGCTCGCCGAGCGCAAGTCGATCACGCTGGCGCAGATCGCCGACGAGGCGATGCTGGTGCCGGACCGCCGCTCGCGGCCGCACAGCCATGACCTCACGATCAAGCTGTTCGAGCAGGCCGGACTGACGCCGCGCATCGTGCAGGTCGCCGACGAGAAGCAGACCATCATCCATCTGGTGGCAACGAAGCTCGGCGTTGCGATCGTGCCGCGCTGGACCACGCGGATGGCGGTGACGGGCGTGCGCTTCGTGCCGCTGCGGCCGAAGCAGAGCGGCCCCATCGGCCGCCTGCCGCTTGCCGCCGCATGGCTGCGCGGTTCGCGCGACCCGGCCCGCGATGCCATGCTGGCGGTGCTGGAGGCGCGCCTGCGCAGCTATGCGCGGGAGGCGTGAGCGGCTATGACATTGGCCTGGCGAGAAGGTGGGATGCGATGACTGGACAGAAAGCTTCGAACGAATTGCGGGTTGCCATCGCAGGCCTGGGCTCGATCGGCACCAAGATCGCGTCGGCGCTCGATCAGGGTATCGAGGGCTTGACCCTGTCGGCCGTCGCGGTGCGCAATCCCGCCAAGCATCAGGCGTTTCTGGGCGGCCTGCGTCGTGCGCCATCCGTGCTGCCGATCGATCAGCTCGGTGACGCCGCGGATATCGTGGTCGAATGCGCGCCGAGCAGCCAGTTGCGCGCGATCGTCGAACCCGCGGTGAAACGCGGCAAGGCCGCGGTCGTCGTCAGCGTCGGCGGGCTGCTCGACAATTTCGATCTCGTCGATCTCGCCCGCGCCAATGGTGGCCGCATCATCGTGCCGACCGGGGCGTTGATCGGGCTGGACGCCGTCAACGCCGCCGCAATCGGCACCATCAACTCGGTGAAGATGGTGACGCGCAAGCCGATCGACGGCTTGAAGGGCGCGCCCTTCATCGTCGAGAACAACATCGATATCGACAATCTGCGCGAGCCGCTCAAGCTGTTCGAGGGCACCGCGCGCGAGGCCGCAAAGGGCTTTCCGGCCAATCTCAACGTCGCGGTCGCGCTGTCGCTCGCGGGCGTCGGGCCCGACCGCACCTCGGTGCAGATCTGGGCCGATCCGACCGTGACGCGCAACGTTCACCGCATCGAGGTCGAAGCGGATTCGGCGCGCTTCTCGATGTCGATCGAGAACATCCCGTCGGAGAATCCCAAGACGGGCCTGATCACGGCGCTCTCCGTGATCGCGCTGCTACGCAAGCAGCGCGCCACGCTTTGTGTCGGGACGTAACCTCTACGCGCCCGTGACGCGCCAGATCACGTTGCCGACGTCGTCGGCCATCAGCAGCGACTTCTTGTCGGGGCCGATCACGACGCCAACCGGGCGGCCGTAGGATTCCTTCTCGTCCGGGGACAGGAAGCCCGACAGGATGTCGCGACCGGGGCCGGAAGGCTTGCCGTTCTCGAACGGGATGAACACCAGTTTGTAGCCGGACAGCGTGCTGCGATTCCACGAGCCGTGCTGGCCGATCACCATGCCGTCGGGGAAGCCGGGCAGCGTGCCCGCCGGCATCCAGCACAGGCCGAGCGAGGCGGTGTGGCCGCCAAGCGCATAGTCCGGTTGAAGCGCCTTGGCGACCATCGCCGGATCCTGCGGCACGCGATCGTCGACCGTCTTGCCCCAGTAGCAATAGGGCCAGCCGTAGAAGCCGCCGTCGCGCACCGAGGTGAGATAGTCCGGCGGCGTCTCGTCGCCGAGCCCGTCGCGCTCGTTGACGACGGTCCAGAGCACGTTCGTATTGGGCTCCCACGCGAGTCCAACCGGGTTGCGCAGTCCCGCACCAAAAATGCGATGCGTGCCGGCGGCGAGATCGAGCTCATAGACCGCGGCGCGGCCTTCCTCGACCTCCATGCCCATCTCGGCGATGTTGCTGAGCGAGCCGACACCGGCATAGAGCTTCTTGCCGTCGGGGCTTGCGAGCAGGCTGCGCGTCCAGTGGCCGCTCGGCTTGAACGTCGTGAGCCGCTTGCCCGGCGCGGTGATGCGGTCGGCATTGGCGACATAGGGGAAGGCCATCACGCCGTCGGTGTTGCCGACATAGAAGGTGTTGCCGACCAGCGCCATGCCGAAGGGCTGGCTGAGGTTCTCCATGAAGGCGCCGCGCACTTCGGCGACGCCGTCGCCGTCCTTGTCGCGCAGCAGCGTGATGCGGTTGGCGCTGACGCCGAGCGCTGCGGCGCGCCGCATCGTCGCCTGCATCGCATAGTGAAACACCGACCTTGGCGCGCCCGCAATCTGCGTCGCCTCCGCGATCAGCACGTCGCCATTCGGCAGCACCTCGATCCAGCGCGGATGGTCGAGTCCAGTCGCGAACGCATTGACCTTGAGCCCGGGGGCGACCGTCGGCTTCTGCCCCTCGCTCCAGCCCCTGGCCGTCGGCATCTTCAAGGTCGGCAGCGCCCCCTGCGGCTTCGCTTCGGGAATCGCCGGCGCCTGGCCCCAGGCCGGCGCGGGCGCGGTGCCCGACAGCCGCCGCCATTGCAGCGCGGCACCGCCGATCAGCGCGACGAACTGCGCGAAGATGCTGGAAAAGGTCATGGAAATCCCCTGTTGAACGTACGGCACAGTCCAACGACGGATCGCCCAAAGCCCCGCGCGGGCTCAGACCTTATCGTCGACCTCTCCATATCCACGATGGGATGTCGTCGTGCCTTTTTGCGCGCGCATCCAACTGGGTAGCGGCAAAAAGGTCAACCGTTACGGAACTAGATCAGCGCCTATTCCCGAGGAATGGCAGCCGACCAAATTTGCATGGAGAGGAAAGTCAGCGGCCGATTTGCCGGTCCAGCCGCCGGCGCGAGCCTCTGCTCCTACGCTAGGCACGCCCAAAGGACGTTGCTGACTGATTTTCGGTGCCATTGCCCGCCGCGCGCCGTTACGACATCTCCAAGCATGCAACTGTTTAACCATCCGTTAACCATAGCTATTCATGATACTGCCCGTGTATGTGTGTTCGCGACGAGCTTGAATTGCATGGCGCAGCGTGGTTCCAGAGCGCCAGTTGGAGGGGATGAGGGCGTCCTGAGCTTTCCCTCACCGCTGGCACCAGACAAGGGAGCAACGGCTCTCGATCTGGTATATCAAGCGGCCGATGTCTTCCGCGATATGGAGAAGCACGCCCGCGTGACCGAAGCGCGTGCCCAATCACTTTGCACGAGCGCCATAGAAAGATTGCGGCTGGCCGAAGGGCGAGCGGAGGCCGCCGAGCGGGCACAGCGTGAACTCACCGTAGCCACCCAAACTAAGCTGCAAGATGCTTGCCGAGCGCTGGAGCAAGCCCAGTGCTGCATTGAAGCTCAGAAGGATAAGTTGACGGCCGTAGAGCTTCGCGCCGAAGTTGCGGAAGCCGAAGCGCGACAAGCCAAGGAAGCGCTCGCGCTCGTTGAAGAGGCCATTCGCAAGCGTCTGCTTTGCGCAAATCCGCATGCCGATGGCAGGTTGGCAGCGGTAGCCTGATCAATTGCGACTGCAATGACTCACTGGGTGCTACCGCGCGGGCAGGCGCGGAGCGGGCGAACTCACCCTGCTGTGAGCCTGGCGGTAGCCACCGCCTTCAGCATTTGAAATCGGGCGGGATGGGGTTCGACCCAAATAGGGCCGGTGCAGCCTGAGAGGCTCATTTTACTTACGGGACAACACCCCGCGTTACCCGCGCGCGCCAATTCCAATGACAGAGCCAAACGATAACGAACCATTAACCATGTTGGGCTATCTGGAGAATTGGGCATTCGGGGCGCGTGTGCTGGCTTGCGGGCCAGCCGGTGGGGATGTCCCGGGTTCTGTTGAATTTCTGAAGAGGTCGGCGTTGCCCACCTTGAGCCGGTAGGCTCGGGGTGCTGATTCCACAAAGGAGAGCAACGCCATGACGAGAGATATCACACCGGCTGGTTGGCCGGCGACCGGGGCTGTGGAGAATCATTTGCGGAAGTGCGAGCGAGCTTCGATCGGTTCTGCCTTGCGGCAGGAATCGAGGCGCTCGGCACGATGATGGAGGCGGATGTGACAGCGGCCTGCGGGCCGCGCCACGGTCGTGATGCGGCGCGGCGGGCGCACCGTTGGGGCCGAACGCGGGGGCGGATCGGTTTCCACGGCGGCAAGATCGAGGTCGGTCGCCCGCGGGTCCGGGGCATGGACGGCCGCGAGGTCACGATCCCGAGCTGGGAAACGGCGGCGCAGGAGGACTGGCTCGGTCGCTGGGCGATGAACCTGATGCTGATCAATGTGTCGACGCGCCGGTTCGGCCGCGCCGTCCGGCTGCCCGAGGGTGACGTGCCGGCACCGCCCGGATCGGGGATTTCGAAGTCGGCGGCCTCGCGGAGGTTCGTGGCTCTGTCGGCGGCGCGGCTGGCCGACTTCATGGCTGCCGATCTGTCCGCGCTCGACCTTCTGGTGGTCCAAATCGACGGGCTGCATCTCGACGACGATCTCGTGCTGGTGGCCGCGATCGGGGTTGACGGCGAAGGCAACAAGCATCCGCTGGCGCTGGTGGAAGGGGCGACCGAGAATGCAGCAACGGTTCAGGCCCTGCTGGACAACCTGGTCTCGCGCGGGCTCGACCCGACGGTGCCAAGACTGTTCATCGCCGACGGCGCGAAGGCGTTGTCGAAGGCGATCCGCCGCACCTTCGGTTCGGCCGCTGCGATCCAGCGCTGCCAGATCCACAAGGCGCGCAACATCATGGAACGCCTGCCGAAAGAGCATCATGCGGCCACCCGCCGGGTGCTGCGCCAGGCCTGGGAGCTCGATGACGCCGACAAGGCTGAAAAATTGATCCGCAATCTCGCGCGTCGACTCGACCAGCAATGGCCCGGCGTTGCGGCCAGTATCCTCGAAGGCCTCGACGAAATCCTGACTGTCGTCCGGTTGAAGTTGCCGAAGGAGCTTCGCCGATCGCTCGCCTGTACCAATATCGCCGAGAACATGATGGGCACCATTCGCCGCGTCACGCGCAACGTTAAACGCTGGCGGGATGCCGGTATGGCCTTGCGATGGGTCGCGGCCGGTATGATCGAGGCCAACAAGGGCTTCCGACGATTGAAGGCGCATAAGCAATTGTCGGTTCTGCGTGCGGCCCTTCAAGCTCACCACGATCGCATGACAATCAAGTCCGTTGCCCACGTCACGAGGGCTGCGTAATATTCATTCCGGCAACGTCGACCCGACGTAGTTCAACAGCGATCGGGACATCCCCCAGCCGGTAGCGTAGGCGTGGACCCATGGCCCTTGACCCGGAAGAACTCGTCACCCTGACAGATCACGGCTCGATGAAACTGCGCGCGGCAGTATCGCGCGCGATGACGTTGCCACCCAAGGAACGCAAGCGGACGACAATCGTCCGCGAGGGTGAACCGGCGATCCTGCATTTCGAGCAGATCAAAAACCTTGCGGCGCGGTGGAACGAACGGCTCGCGCCAATCGACTGACTAGTTTCGCTGTGCTGGTGTCAATCGAGCCCCGAGCCCCCAAAAGAGGCGGCCCGTGCACGGCCTCGTCGACCCTCGGTAAGCATGAGTTTGATGCCGGTCGCCGCATGCGGATTACCGTTCGTTGCGACCTGCGTCCGCGAAGGCCGCCGAGATTTCTCGCAATGAGCGCCGACCGCCCTTGGGCCGCACCCGCACGACTCATGGCTTCCGCTGCCCCGTTAAGATTTCATTAACCCTACTGGAGCAAGTCTTTTGGCCGGGCTGGGCGGATCATTCGCAAGGAAAATCCCATGCCAAATCTGGAAGAGGCAATTCGCGAGCGCGCCTACCACCTCTGGGTCGCCGATGGGCAACCCGACGGAAAGGCGGAAGTCCATTGGATGCATGCTCAATACGAAATTCTCGAGACGTCAGTTGCAAGCCCTGCTGTGGCTGACATCGTAGTGACAAAACCCGCCAGAAGGGTGCGATCCCCGAAAAAGCAAAACTCGCGCTAACGGGTCCAGCGCGAGGACGTGCGCCATTCGCAATTCGGTCGGCGGGCTGCCGGTCGTCGTTAGAAATGACATCCAACGATGCGGGAATTGGCAGCCTCGCTAACCCAAATTTCTTCGAGAGGAACAGACAACAACACCTAGACTATTCGTCGGGTCGGCAGTTCAATTGGCATTGGTTGATCGAGTCGGTTTCTCGCACCATCCAGCGCCGAGAGCGACGAGCGCCGACGTGACCAGAGCCAATGGCAACCAGTGTCCGACGGGACCAGCGTCCATAAGGCCAGCGTCAAAGAGGCCAGGGTCCAGAAGGCCAGCGTAGAGCGAGCATCAACCCTGCAAGCAGCCCGCCAAGTCTGCTCGCAGCCCAACTTGGCAAGACACGGCAAGGCCTTTGCCAGCGAAGAGCCTTTGAGGCTTTTGGGACCATCGGTTACTCCGATGGTCCCTTTTCATTGTGGTGCCATTGGCGCGAGACATCGGGCGGCTGTTGCTTCCGCGTTCACCATGCAATCGAGCGAGGAACGCTATTTGATCGTCGCGTGCACAGTGATTGCCGACGTGCCAGAAGCTGTCGGTCCCTGACCCGTCGCTTTGATGGCAAAGGTATCGCTACCCTTAGTGTCTGTTCCAAAACATGTTGAGTCGAATGAATCGGTTGTGATTCAAGGTGAGCGGCCTGATTCGATGGGGACGCGCCGCCAATGTGGACTACCGAGAACCGTGCACGCTACGACCGCAGCCGCCTGCGCTATCCGAGCGACTTGACCGACGAGGAGTGGGCGCTGATCGCGCCTCGCATCCCGCCGGCCAAGCGCGGCGGCAACAAGCGTACGGTGGACCTGCGCGAGATTGCCAACGGGCTGATGTACATCCTGAGCACAGGTTGCCAGTGGCGCGCGATCCCCAAGGACCTGCCGCCGCGCTCGACGCTGTATGGCTACTTCGATCTGTGGAGCTGGAACGGCACGCTCGATAAAATTCATCACGCCCTCTATGTCGAATGTCGCGAAAGGGCCGAGCGCGAGGCTTCTCCCACCGCCGCCATCATCGATAGCCAGAGCGTGAAAAGCGCTGAAAAAGGGGGCCTCATGATCTCCATGGCTACGACGCGGGCAAGAAGATCAAGGGCAAGAAGCGGCACATTCTCGTCGACACGCAAGGCCTCTTGATGCACGCCATCGTGCATGCGGCGGACATCCAGGATCGCGACGGCGGCGTGCTCCTGATGGCAACGTTGTTCGGCCTCTATCCCTTTCTTCTGAAGCTCTACGCCGACGGCGGATATCAAGGGCCACATTTCCAGAAGGGGCTGCGTAGCGCTCTGAAGCGCGTGAACCTCGAAATCGTCAAACGCTCCGATCAGGCTCACCGTTTCGTCGTCTTGCCCAAACGCTGGATCGTCGAGCGTACCTTTGCCTGGCTCGGGCGATGCCGAAGACTGTCCAAAGATTGGGAATGCTTCAATCACAGGGCGCTCGCCTTTCTCAAGCTGGCCTCCATCCGACTCATGCTGCGAAAGCTATGCAATCCAAGGTAATCTTTCCGGACAGACTCTTATATTTGGCCTTCGCCTTGTATTCGAACGTAGACAGGTTGACCCTTTTCAGCTTGCCGTGTGACGGCTTTTGAGAGATGTCCGAGCCACTCACCGTGCCGCGTATCTTGATTGGAAATTGGCAACTTCCTCCGGACGTGAGGTCAATGTCGGCCGTCGAGTTCTCGCCCCAATCCGCTAGTGTGCCTGAGATTGAGCATTCAGAAACGGCCGCCGCCCGAGATACAGACAGTAGGCTTGGACAAGCTAGCGATGAGCGCCAACGCGGCGACCTTTGACAACTGCATAATAGGCTTCTCCGTAGCGTTGTCAGTTTACGGACTTCACTCCTCTGGCACCACGGCTAGGGCTAGGCGCATGCCCTCGCAGACCCGCTCTCGTCCTGCGAGATATTTCGTATCGTCGCTTGCTTGGCTGACAAGCAAGCGACTGATGGTAAAACTTGGATCGAGCGCAAGTCCGACACTAGCAGTAACGTCGTGCAGAGAAAGCGGAACGCAGCGACCGCGCCTTCAGGACGCTCACCGCGGCGATAGGAACGGAATGATCATCGGCACGCGGCGGCAATAGGCGCCGTAGGCGTCTTCGCCGAGCTCCTTGGACAGAAACACCTCTTCCATCCGGCCCTTCTGCCACATGCCGAGCGAGATCAGGATGGCGCCGAGGATCGTCGTTACGAGGCCGATCGCGATGCCGGTGACGAGCATGCCTGCAATCAGTCCCGTGTAGATCGGGTGACGCACGATGCCGTAGGGGCCAGTGTCGATAACGCGGTGGTCTTCCTTGTGGGTGATGGTGTTGGACCAGAATTTTCCGAGATGCAGCCGGCCCCACCAGGCGAAGGCGATGCCGGCGGCCGAGAGGACCGCGGCGATGTAGATGCCGGTGTTGCCGAGCACCCAGAGCGGCTTCCAGCCCAGGACCTGTGCAACCCACGGCGTGTACAGGATTCCGCCGACCAGGATCGGCAGGCGATAGCGCTGCGACTCCAGCGTCATGACCTGCTTCTGGGTGCGGCCCTGCCAGAACGAGGCGCCGACCCAGCTGGCGAGAAAGGCGAGCCAGATCAAGGCCAGGAGTTCGGTCGGCCAGGTCGTGGTCCAGCCACCCCAGGCCACGGAGAGAAGCTTGCTGAAATCGAAGGACATGAAGGTTCTTTGCGTTTGGGCGGAGGCCTTAGCTCGCGCGCGAGGAAAGCGCGTGATGCTCGATGGCGCCGGAGGGCCGCTGGCCGTTGCGGGCGAGCAGATGGGTGATGGTTTCGCGCAAGACCGGTTCGATCGGGCGCGGCGCGTAGCCGAGCTCGGTGCGCGCCTTGCCGATCGAGAGGTCGCTCGCGGCAAGCGCGATGCGCACGCCCTCGGCGGTGCCGTTGGGCGGCCGGCGCGTGATGCGATCGGAGATGGATTCGAGCATGATCGCGGAGAGCTCGGCGATCTTGCCGGGCACGACGACCGGGAACTGCCGGCGGC
Organism: Bradyrhizobium barranii subsp. apii; assembly: GCF_011516635.5. Taxonomy (GTDB): domain Bacteria; phylum Pseudomonadota; class Alphaproteobacteria; order Rhizobiales; family Xanthobacteraceae; genus Bradyrhizobium; species Bradyrhizobium barranii. The sequence continues at coordinate 2,551,625 of NZ_CP096255.1, forward strand.
CGCTCATCGCCGACATCATCCGCAGGATGTTGCCGAGCGGGACGCAGTCGCCGCCGAGGATGTAGCGCTGGCCGATGCGGCCGCGCTCCATGGTCAGCACAAGGCCCATCGCGACGTCGCGGACATCGACGAGATTGACCAGGAAGTTGAGATGCGGCTGCACCTTCTTCTGGAGGAAGTACCACAGCATTGCGGTCGGCGGCGTCAGGTTGTGGTCGGCGGCGCCGATCGGCATGGTCGGCGTGCCGATCACGAGCGGAAAGCCCGCGGCCGCCGCCTTCGCGGCGTGGTGCTCGGCGAGCGACTTCGACCGCGTATAGGCGCCGGGCATCGCATCGGCCGGCTGCAGCGCCTCTTCGGCGGCAACGCCGTTGAGGTCGGAATAGGGGAATAGGATCGATTCCGTCGAACAGTGCAGGAAGCGCGACACGCCGCGCTTCATCGCCGCGGCAAGCACGATTTCGGTGCCGCGGCAATTGACGTCGTGGAAGTCCTGCTTGTTGGCGACCCACATGCCGGGCAGGCCGGCGAGGTGATAGACCTGATCGACACCGGCGATCGCGGCCTCGACCGCGGTACCGTCCAGCACCGAGCCGTGGATGTGTTCAACGTCCGCGTTCGCTGCGGCCGGCGCACGGACATCGAGAACGCGTACCCGCTGCCCACGGGCGCGGAGCGCTTCTACAAGATGATGTCCGATGAAGCCGCTGCCACCGGTAACCAGTACGAGAGCCATGCAGAAGGTTTGCTGTTTCGCTTCTAGAGCTATCGGGTTGAAAGGGAATTGGTCGGAAGAGGCGCCAAAATCGCGGCAAGGTCGCGACGGAAGCCCAATGCAATGAATAATTTCGCCATGACAAACATCGGTCCAAGCAGGAAATGCGCGGGGTGGTCGACCATCGACGGCTGCCGTTCCTCGAAAACCCTGTGGCCCACGATCTGCGCCGCGACGCCAAATCCGATCAGCACCGCAAAAATCGACCACATCATGACGATCGAGGCCTGATTGCCGATTGCGGTTGCGACCGAAAGCAGCACGGTCATCGCGGCAAGGATGCCGAGTCCAATCCCGGCGTCCAGCATCAGCCAGTAAACCAGCACCGGCAGGGCCGCAACCACGGCCAGGCTCACCTCGATCCCGAAGATGGGAAAACGCACGAGGGTGAGCGGCAGCACGGCGCCGGTGAAGAGCAGGAGGATTCCGACCACGTGCATCGCGCAGTTCCAGGGATCGCGATGATATTCGACGTAATCGGCCAGTTGGCGTTGAAAATAACCAGCCATCTCGGTCTCGTGCAGCATGGGGTCGGGGAAGGGCGAGAACTGGCTATAGCACCTGATAGGGCAGTGCACAAACCGGCTCGCGTGTCGCGCAAAGCATGGCTGTTGCGCTTTCGACAGGCCGCAAAACGGTCGGAACTTCAAAGAGTTCCGTCAGGGGAAGCGATCTCGCTCAGCGCTTCTTGGCGGGCTTTTTCGCCGCAGGCCCGGGCGCCGCAGCTGGATGCGCAGGCGCCTCCTCCGGCACCTTGGCATAGGTCAGGATTTGCAACTGACCGTTGACCGTCGAGGTCGGCTTGGCCCGGTCGAGAAACTGCTCCTCGCCGAGGCCGATCGGATGCAGCCGCTTGGTCGAGATCTTGAAGGTGTTCACCAGGACGTCGCGGATCGCATCGGCGCGTCGCTGGCTCAGGATCGCATTGGCCTCGCGCGTCTTCACATTGGATTCGACATGGCCGACGATCAGGAACGTGTACGGCAGCAGCGAGGAGTTAACCAGCGCGTCCGCGATGCGGCCGACGGTCTGGTAGGACGCGGGCTGGATGATCGGCGTGTCGGCGTCGAACTGGATCTGCGCGTTGAAGGCGGGCAGGTTGGCGAGGTCAGGCGCGATCAGCGGGCGGTTCACTGGACCCGGATCGTTCTTGATCCTGGCCTTGGCGCGCTCCATCACCTGCTGCTTCAGCGCGGGAAGGTCGACCTCGGCGGCCTGTTCGAAATGGTTCAGCTTGCCGACGATGTCGTCACGGGTCGGCGCCGCCGTCTGCGCGCTTGCTGCGCCCGCGAGCAGGGCCAGGACCACGACCAGCGTGATGGCGATTCCGTTCGCGCGCATCACCGATACCCCGCGTCGTCGACGGCCTTCAGGCAGTTGTTGCTGATGCCCTTGGGCGTCGAGACCAGACAGGGGATCGACTTGCTGGTCTCCTTGGTCGAGCCGCCGCAGACCTTGACGATCTCGCGCTGGCAGGCGTTCGCCACCGTGACGCGCGCGGCGACGCGCTTCTGGATGGCATCGAAGGCGCCGAGATAGTCGCTCTGGCATTGCTGCGAGAGCACGTCGCGGTTGCGGGACAGGCACTCTTTCAGCCGGGTCGAGTCCGGGTTGACGCCGCGGCAATTCGCGACGATTTCCGCGCCGCAGCTCTTGGCCAGGAGCCCGATCGAATCGCCAAAGCTCATGGTCTCCGCCGCCGCTAGCGACGGCATAACCAATGCCAGCAAGATCAGTGTGATGGAGCCCCGGACCATGGGCGCATCTGATACGGGGAAGTTCGCGGTGGTCAAGGGGCGTTCGGGCGAGAACTGTCGAACGTCCGGCTAGTGCGGCGAACAGTCCTCACTCGGCCTCAGGGAGGGGTGGCCATTCGATCAGGGCGACCGTGTGTTTCCTGAGGTCGTCGGCCGCAGCAGGGTCGGCCTTGAGCTCGTCCAATGTCCGCGGCGGGGGAAGCTGGCGGCCGTCCGCGCGCAGCTCCTGCGCATAAAATGCGAGCGCCTCGGGCGCACCCTCCAGGGCCTCGTCGACGTCGTCGCCGCCGGAAATGCAGCCCGGCAGGTCGGGAAACCACAAGCCGACGGCGTCGTCCGGGCCTGCGTCCACGATGATGGCGACGTACCGAGGCATATCAGGCCTCACGCCCGCTGCACGAAGCTGTCCACGACCTTCTTCTCGCCGGCCTTGTCGAAGGCGATGGTGAGCTTGTTGCCGTCGATCTTGGTGACGCGGCCGTAGCCGAATTTCTGGTGGAAGACGCGGTCGGAGAGGGAAAATTCCGAGGTGGTGCCGGTGGATTTGGCGACCAGCTCGCCCTCGATCGTCATCGGCCCGCGGCGGCGTGAGGAGAAGCTGCCGAAATCCGGGCCGGATGAGGAGGAGAACGACGAGGCCTGTTCCTCGAAGCCGCCTTGGCCGCCGCCACTGCGGCCGCCGCCCCGGTTGCGGTTGGCCTGGGCGCGCTGCCAGCCCGGGGTCGAATAGGTGGAACCGAACGCCTCCATGTCGTCGAAACGCGAGGCGCCGTAGCCGCCGGTGCCGCCCCAGGCCGAGCCGCCCTTGGATTCCGTGATCTCGACATTGGCGGACGGCAATTCGTCGAGGAAGCGCGACGGGATCGTGGTCGACCAGGTGCCATGGATCCGTCGGTTGGTCGCAAAGTAGATCTTTGCGCGGCGCCTCGCGCGGGTCAGGCCGACATGGCCGAGCCGGCGCTCTTCCTCGAGGCCGGCGCGGCCCTGTTCGTCCAGCGTGCGCTGGCTCGGGAACAGGCCTTCCTCCCAGCCGGGCAGGAACACGTTGTCGAATTCGAGGCCCTTGGCCGAATGCAGCGTCATCAGCGACACCGCGTCTTCCTCGGCGCCGCCGTCGCGGTCCATCACCAGCGAGATGTGCTCCAAGAACCCCTGCAGGTTCTCGAACTCCTCCATCGAGCGCACCAGCTCTTTCAGGTTCTCCAGCCGACCCGCGGCATCCGCCGAGCGGTCCTTCTGCCACATCTCGGTATAGCCGCTCTCGTCGAGCACGATCTGGGCGAGATCGGTATGCGCGGTGACCTCGCGCTGGGCGCGCCAGCGGTCGAACTGGGCGACGACGTCGCGCAAGCTTCCGCGCGCCTTCGGCTTCAGCTCGTCGGTCTCGACCACCGCGCGCGCCGCCTCGAACAGCGGGATGCGGCGCTTGCGGGCGTGGTCGTGCAGCATCTGCACGGTGGCGTCGCCGAGGCCGCGCTTGGGCACGTTGACGATGCGCTCGAAGGCGAGATCGTCGGCGGGCGAGTTGATGACGCGCAGATAAGCCAGCGCGTCGCGGATTTCGGCGCGCTCGTAGAAGCGCGGGCCGCCGATCACGCGGTAGGGCAGGCCGAGCGTGACGAAACGGTCTTCGAATTCGCGCATCTGGTACGAGGCACGCACCAGGATCGCGATCTCGTTGAGCTTCTCGCCCTGGCGCTGGATCTGCTCGATCTCCTCGCCGATGCCGCGGGCTTCCTCTTCCGAATCCCACGAGCCGGTGACGGTGACCTTCTCGCCGTCATGGTCCTCGGTGCGCAACGTCTTGCCGAGCCGGCCTTCGTTGTGCGCGATCAGATGCGAGGCGGCGGCGAGGATATGGCCGGTCGAGCGGTAATTGCGCTCGAGGCGAATGACCTTGGCGCCGGGGAAATCGTGGTCGAAGCGCAGGATGTTGTCGACCTCGGCGCCGCGCCAGCCGTAGATCGACTGGTCGTCATCGCCGACGCAGCAGATGTTCTTGACGTGGGGCGACTGCTCCCTCGCCCCGCTTGCGGGGTCGCGACGAGCTTCGCTCGCGCTGAGAGCGTCGGGGTGAGGGGCTGTCTCCACGAGTTCAGTCTGCGGAGAGTCCCCCTCACCCGCATCGCTTTGCGATGCGACCTCTCCCCGCACGCGGGGAGAGGTGAAGGAGGGAGACGTCGGCGCCTGCGACAGCAGTCGCAGCCACAGATATTGCGCGACGTTGGTGTCCTGATATTCGTCGACCAGGATGAATTTGAAGCGCTGCTGGTACTGCCGGAGGATATCCTGGTGCTCGCGGAAGATGCGGATGTCTTCGAGCAGCAGATCGCCGAAATCGGCGGCGTTCAAGATCTTCAGCCGCTCCTGGTAGCTCGCATAGAGCTTGCCGCCCTTGCCGTTGGCGAACACGGCGGCTTCGCCTGACGGCACCTGCGACGGCGTCAGGCCGCGGTTCTTCCAGCCGTCGATCAGGCCGGCCAGCATGCGTGCCGGCCAGCGCTTGTCGTCGATGTTGTCGGCCTGCAGAAGCTGCTTGAGCAGCCGCACCTGGTCATCGGTGTCGAGCACCGTGAAGTTCGACTTGAGCTGCGCCAGCTCGGCATGGGTGCGCAGGATGCGGCCGCCGATGGAGTGGAAGGTGCCGAGCCACGGCATGCCTTCGACCGCATGGCCGAGCATCTGGCCGAGCCGATGCTTCATCTCGCGCGCGGCCTTGTTGGTGAAGGTCACCGACAGGATCTCGGCGGGGCGGGCGCGGCCCTGGCTGAGGATGTGGGCGATGCGCGTGGTCAGCACGCGCGTCTTGCCGGTGCCGGCGCCGGCCAGCACCAGGACCGGGCCGTCCAGCGTCTCCACGGCGTCGCGCTGCTCGCGATTGAGCCCGGACAGATATTTCGGGCCCACGGACGCGCGCGCACGCGCGGCGATGCCGCCGGCTGCGGGCTGGTGGTCGGGTACGCTGGTGATTTTGCTCGGCTCGGTCATGCGAATCATTGGCCCCACGATGGCACCGCAGGGTGGTGGAAGGGAGCCTTCTTAACAGGGATTGCTCCCTATATGGGGCGCCGGGCCGAGGTTTTCCACGTGCGCGGCGGGCCGATTTGTTCCCTCGGCGAGGGCGAATTTCCAGCTTGCGTGGGCCGGAACCATCGTTCCCGCGTCGAGATTGTCTGGACAGGTGGCGCGGCCAGCCGCGCCGACGCAGACAGACATCAAGACGAGGGTTTGACCATGCTAGGCTGGGTTGTGACGTTTCTGGTTATCGCACTGATCGCCGGCATCCTGGGCTTCGGCGGCATCGCCGGCGCCTCGATCGAGATCGCCAAGATCATCTTCTTCATCGCGGTCGTACTGTTCCTGGTCTCGGCCGTGGTGGGCCTTGCCCGAGGCCGCAACAGGGTGTAGCGCGGTCTGATGGGTGCATGGCCTTACCGGAAAACCGCTTCACACTTTTCCGGATCATGCACTACCGCTTCGAGGGCATCGCCACGTTTCGGCCGATGCCCTCGGGCCGCGGCACGGCGCCGTGGGCGCCCACGACGGCTGCAATGCGCTGCCGGATATCGGGCGGAAAGGCCGCCACCTTTCGCGAGCCCATGTCGATGTGGAGCGACATGTTTTCGGAGGTCGCCGACAGCCAGCCTTCGGTCGCGTGCCGCAACTCCTGGAACGTATGCAGCCGCTTGTCGTCGGCTTCGAGCAGCCAGACCGACACCTGCACGGGATCGCCGAGGTGGATTTCGCGCAGATGCCGCACATGGCATTCGGCAGTGAAGGTCGAGCCGCCTCGCTCCTTCATGTAGCCCGGCCCGATCCCGAGCTGTAACCACATCTGGTCGATCGCGCGGTCGAACATCACGTTGTAATAGGCCATGTTGAGATGGCCGTTATAGTCGATCCATTGCGGCTCGATCTGCATGATCGACGAGCGGAACGGCTCGGCAGCGGCGGTCTCCGGCATGTGTCTTTCCTGCTATGCGCGCGGTCGCTTGACTTGACCGGTTAGATGTCCTTTGCCACGGTTCTTCTGTCGGGAGGAATGTCCGTGGGTACGACCATCACCAATAATCCGCCGCGGGTCGAGCCGAAAGCCCTCGCAAGCGCGCTGGAGCAGCTTGCCGCACGGTTCGGCAACCGCCTCATCACCTCGCAGGCCGTTCGCGAGCAGCACGGCCATACCACCACGTGGATCGTCAACCAGCCGCCGGACGGCGTGGTGATGGCGCAGGAGACCGCCGACATCCAGGACGTGGTGCGGATCTGCGCCAGGAACCGCGTGCCCGTCATCGCCTTCGGCACCGGCACCTCGCTCGAGGGCCAGGTCAACGCGCCCGCCGGCGGCATCTCGATCGACCTGCGCGACATGAACAAGGTGCTCGCGGTGCATGCCGAGGACCTCGACTGCGTGATCCAGCCCGGCGTCACCCGCAAGGCGCTGAACGAGCATCTGCGCGACCAGGGCCTGTTCTTCCCCATCGACCCCGGCGCGGATGCTTCGCTCGGCGGCATGGCCTCGACCCGCGCCTCCGGCACCAACGCGGTGCGCTACGGCACCATGCGCGACAGCGTACTCGCTTTGAAGGTCGTGCGCGGCGACGGCGAGATCATCACCACAGGCACGCGCGCCAAGAAATCATCCGCCGGCTACGACCTGACGCATCTGTTCGTCGGCGCCGAAGGCACGCTCGGCATCATCTCCGAGCTGACCATTCGCCTGCGCGGAATCCCTGACACGATCGCGGCCGGTGCGGTGTCGTTCGAGACCGTGCACGGGGCATGTCAGGCGGTGATCCTGGCGATCCAGACCGGCATTCCCGTGGCGCGCATCGAGCTGCTCAACGCCGCGCAGGTGAAGGCCTGCAACGCCTATTCGAAGCTGACGCTGCCGGAAACGCCGCTGCTTCTGATGGAATTCCACGGCAGCGAGGTCGAGGTCGGCGAGCAGTCCAAGGCCTTCGGCGAGATCGCAAAGGATTGCGGCGGCGGCGATTTCTCCTGGACCACCAAGCCGGAGGATCGCACCAAGCTGTGGCAGGCGCGGCACGACGCCTATTGGTCGGTGAAGGCGCTGCGTCCCGGCGACAGCATCGGCGTGGTTGCAACCGACGTCTGCGTGCCGATCTCGCGGCTTGCCGATTGCGTCGGCGAGACCGAGGAAGATCTCAAGCGCCTCAACCTGCTGTCGCCGATCGTCGGCCATGTCGGTGACGGCAATTTCCACTGCTCGCTGGTCTGCGACACCAACGATGCCGACGAGATGGCGCGTGGCGAGGAGTTCATGCATCGCCTGGTCGAGCGCGCGCAGGCGATGGACGGCACCTGCACCGGTGAGCACGGCATCGGCCAGGGCAAGCAGAAATATCTCAAGGCGGAACTCGGCCCCGAAGCGCTCGACGCGATGCGGGCGCTGAAAAAGGCGCTCGATCCGCTGAATATCTTCAATCCTGGCAAGATCGTGCCGGAGGCATAGCGCGCGGGCGGCTGCGTCGCGGTCGCGGAACTTTCGGCAGTCAGGCCGGTTCCAATCCCGTCAATTTCCGATGCCTCGATGGCGCGGCTCTGCGGGAGGATGCGATGTTGCGACCTGTCATTGGAATTGCCGTGATGGCGCTTGCCTGCATGCTGGCGGGCACGGCTCTGGGCAAGGGCGGGCACGGTGGCGGCCATGGTGGTGGGCACGGAGGCGGGCATGGAGGCGGGCATGGCGGTGGCCATCACGGCGGCGGTCATCATGGTGGTGGTCATCATGGAGGCGGCCATTTTGGTGGTCATGGCTTCGGGCACGCGCATGGCGGCGGGCATCATGGCGGGCCCCGCTTCGCAACTGGCGCGCGACATCGCGGCCCGAACTTCGGCCAGATCCGCAATGCGGCCGTCCGTCCTGCGAATTTTCGCAACGCCCTCAACGTGCATTCCAGCGCCTTCCGCAACGGCCGTCTGATCAGCAATCCGGCCGCGCGAGCCCAGATCGCAGCGGCGGCCGCACTGGCCGGCTGGCACGGCGCCAGCAGCGGGTGGTGGCAACATGCGGGCGGCGGTTATGGCTGGGTCGGACCGCTGTTCTGGCCGTTCGCCTACAACGATCTCTACGACTACACGATCTGGGGCGACGGTCTCGGCTTCTGGGGCTACGGCTATCCGGACATCTATGCCGGCATCTTCGGGCCCTACGGCTATGACGGTCTCTCGGCCTATCTGCCGCAGCGGCCGGTGGGACGGCGCCAGGCGCGCGGCGTCCCGCTGGATCGGCTCTGCGGCAGCGACCGCCGCGAAATCGTCGGTCTGCCGATCGACCAGATCGCCGCCGCGGTGCAGCCGACCGAGGCGCAAGGCGCAAGCCTCGACGAACTCGGCAATGCCTCGATCCAGGCGTCCGAGATGATCCGCGCGTCCTGCCCGTCGCAGGTCGCGGCGACAGCGCCAGGTCGGCTGACGGCGATGCAGCAGCGCATCGAGGCGATGGAGAAAGCCGTCGATCTCGTTCAGCCCGCGCTCGATCGATTCTACGGCTCGCTCACCGACGAGCAGAAGGCGCGCTTCAATGCGCTGGCCGAGGATCAGCGTCGTGCGACGGCTTCCAGCAACACCGGGGGATCGCTGGTCCAGAATTGCGCGACGCCTGCTGCGCTCGATTGGCCCAGCACTGACATCGACGCGAGGCTTCATCCCAACGACACTCAGCGCGCCGCGCTACAGGTGCTCCAGGATACCAGCGCCAAGGTCAGCGCATCGCTCAAGGCGGCCTGCGAGCCCAGCGACGTGATGACGCCGCCGGCGCGAATGGCCGCGGTTCGCAAGCGGCTCGACACGATGCTCGACGGCGTCAAGTCGGTTCGCGCAGCGCTGGAGGATTTCTACGCCACGCTGAATGACGAGCAGAAGGCGCAGTTCGAGGCCATCGGACCACGTCGGACGTCCTGACTGCATATCGATAATGCGTGGCGGAAAAATCGCCTCGCCGATCTCGATCGGCCTCTCTATGCTGGGCGAGGCGGGAGCGCGAAACTACGGCGGCTGGAAGACCATTGGTGACGGGGCGATGAAGTGGTTCGCAAAGCGGAAGCCGGCGGACATCTGGGACGAGACGATCGAAGGACCGCTCGGCGACATCGAGGCCGCCGAGCGCATCCGCGCGATTTGTGACGCCGCAGCCGCGAGCGCGGCCGGTTCGGCGCGCAACGACACGCGCGAAGGTGAGCGCTATGAACGCGCGGCCAAGGTGGCGATGGAAATCGCGATGAAGATCTCGGATGGATTGATGCGCGACGCCGCCGTCCATCGCATCGTCGATCTCTGCATGACAGCGAACGACCTCAAGACCGCGCAGATCCTGTTTCGCGCGATCCATGCCAGCTGGATCCGTGAGGCGATACAGCGGGATCATCCGACCCTGGCCTAGAGGCGTGTACTCGTAAATCCGGTGTGCCCGGCAACGAGCCAAGTGCCATCGAGCTCTCCGGGCGTCATCGAAGCTGGTGACAAGAAGGCGAATTCCCGCTCACCGGTGGAATTGATCCTCTGCCGGGGTTAGATGGCCGCCTCGGTCTGCGCGTCGAAAACATGAAGCCTGGAAGGCCGCATGGCAACGCGCAGCCTGTCGCCCACCCTCACCCTCGCGGTCGGCTCGACGCTCGCCACCATGATACTCTCGCCGACCTTCATATCGAGCAGGATTTCCGAGCCGAGTTGCTCGACCACCTCAATCACAGCATCGAAGCATGAGTGGCCGAGATCAGCGCTACCCGCCACGGTAAGGTCCTCCGGCCGCACGCCGAGCATGACCTCGCGTCCGATATGGCCGCGCAGCCGCTGCGCGGTCTCGTCCGGCAGCTTGATGCGCAGGCCGGAGTTCTCGGCAATCAGCGATCCGTTCGCCTCGGTCACCGTAACGGCGGCGAAATTCATGGCCGGGGAGCCGATGAAGCCGGCGACGAACTTGTTGGCGGGCTGATTGTACAGTTCGAGCGGCTCCCCCACTTGCTGGACCACGCCGTCTTTCATGACGACGACCCGGTCACCCAGCGTCATGGCCTCGACCTGATCGTGGGTAACGTAAATGGCGGTGGTGCCGAGACGGAGATGCAGTTTCTTGAGCTCAACGCGCATCTGTACCCGCAGCTTGGCATCGAGGTTCGACAGCGGCTCGTCGAACAGGAACACGCGGGGGTGACGCACAATGGCACGACCCAACGCCACGCGCTGGCGCTGGCCGCCGGACAGCTGGCGCGGCTTGCGCGTTAGCAATTCACCGATGCCGAGGATGTCGGCCGCCTCCCGCACGCGCTTGTCAATCTCGGGCTTTTCGAATTTGCGCATCTTCAGGCCAAACGCCATGTTGTCGTGCACGCTCATGTGCGGGTACAGGGCGTAGTTCTGGAACACCATGGCGATGTCGCGGTCCATCGGCGCCAATTCATTGACCACGTTTCCGTCGATGGAAATGTCGCCGGAACTGATCGCTTCAAGCCCGGCGATCATTCTCAGCGTCGTGGTCTTGCCGCAGCCGGACGGTCCGACGAACACCACGAACTCCTTGTCGCGGATCTGCAGATTGACGTCTTTGACAGCGTGCACGCTGTCGTAGAACTTGTTGATCCCCTTGAGGACGACCTGGCCCATTCGCTCCACCCGCCTTCCGCATGCCCACTTTCCTGATGATCCGGGGTGCTGTCAGCCCTTCACCGATCCAGTCAGTCCTGCGACGTAGTGCTCGACGAAAAACGAATAGGCGATAGCAACCGGGATCGATCCGAGCAGGGCGCCAGCCATCAGCGGTCCCCAGAAGAATACATCGCCGCGGATCAGCTCCGATGTGACGCCGACCGGCACGGTCTTCTGTCCAGGCGAGGACAGGAAGACAAGTGCGTAGATGAACTCGTTCCACGACAGGGTGAAAGCGAAGATGCCGGCCGAGAGGATGCCCGGGATCGCCACCGGGATGACGATGTAGAGCATGGCCTGCCAGCGCGAGGCGCCGTCAATGCGCGCGCATTCCTCGAGTTCCTTGGGCACCGCCTTGAAGTAGCCCATCATGAGCCAGGTGCAGAACGGAATGAGAAAGGTCGGATAGGTCAGGATCAATGACCAGGGCGTGTCACCCAGCCGATAGTTGCGGATGATCTCTGCCAGCGGAATGAAGAGCAGCGTTTGAGGCACCAGATAGGTGATGAAGATGCCGGTGCCCAGGCTGCCTGCAAATGGAAAGTTCAGCCGCGAGAGAGCATAGCCGGCGAACACGCCGCACACGAGCGAGATGGCGGTTGACGCGAGCGCGATGAACGTCGTGTTCCACAGCCACGATGCAAACAGCGTCTCCTCGAACAGGTACCTGACATGGTCCCAGGTCGGGTTCCAGGTCCAGAACGGATTGTAGTTGATCGAATTCCAGGGTCGGTAAAGCTCGCCGTCCGGCCGCACCGAAGTGATCACCATCCAGTAGAACGGGAACAGCAGGAAAAGCAGGAACATCGCCATGGGGACGTAGAAGAACGCCCACTTTCGCCACCTTGCGCCCTCGATCATGGCTCAGCGGACCTCCACGCGGCGGATGTAGAGAAGTTGGATGATAACGACCAGAAACAGGACCGGAAACATGGCGAGCGAGATGGCAGCGCCCTCGCTTAGGAGGCCGGTGCCGATGCCGATCTGATAGGCGTAGGTGGCGAACAGGTGCGTTGCATTGGCTGGTCCGCCGCCTGTCATCACATAGACGATCTGGAAGTCGGCGAACGTCTGAATCACCGAGAACAGCACCACGACCATGGTCACGGGCAGCAGCAGGGGCCAGGTGATGTGCCAGAACCGCTGCCACAGCCTGGCACCGTCTATGGCGGCGGCCTCGCTAAGTTCGGGACTGATGGTCTGCAGGCCGGCGAGCAGGCTGATGGCGAAGAACGGCACTCCGCGCCAGATGTTGACGATGATGATCGAGATCATGGCGAGGTCTGGATCGCCAAGCCAATTGATCCGACCGCTGATCAAACCGAGATGGTAGAGGAGCCAATTGAGGACGCTAAATGTCGGGTCGAACATCCACTTCCAGGCGAAAGTCGAGAGCACGGTCGGGATGATGAAGGGCAGCAGGATGAAAGCACGGGTGAAAGCCTTGCCGCGGAAATTCCGGTTGAGCAGCATGGCCAGCCACAGCCCGAGCGCCAGCTTGAAGACGGTGGTTACGCCCGTATAAAGAAACGTGTTGTAGACGGAGGTGCGAAAGATCCCGTCATTGAAGATCTTGTAGAAGTTGGCGAGGCCGACGAACTCGCCTGGAACGCCGACGCGCGAGTTGGTCACCGACAACAAGATGCCGCGCAAGAACGGATAGGCGATGAACGTACCGAGCAGCGCCAGGGTCGGCACCAGCAGCACGAATGCGAGCCAACGCTCGTCCTCAAGCAGCCGGATTCTGGGCCGCGGCGCCTGCGGCATGTAGACTTGGGTCTCGGCGATCGCCATCTCGCTTCACCTCTAAGCGCACGCCAGCAGACGCGTCATGCGAAACTTTGATCGCGCCGCCTCACAGAGAGACGGCGCACCGTACAAGTCCGAGACGCGGGGCGCGCGGCAGCCACTTCGCAGCCGTGCGACTCGCTGCGCACGTACTTTCAAGAATAGACCTTCTTGAGTTCGACTTCCGCCCATTTCACGGAATCCTCCGCCGGAGCGCCCTGGATCGCTTTGGCGTACATATCTGTGATGATGTATTTGGTGAGCACTTCGGCAGCCTTCTTGCCTGATGAGGGCAGAGGGTACCCGGGCGTCTGACCCAGGAGGCCGGCGATCTTGAAGGGCGCCATGACCTTGTCCTCTTCCCACAACTTGTGTTTCTCCCATTCGTGGGTCGGCGGTGTCGCGAAACCTTTCTGGGAGACGAACCACGGCTCGTAGTTCGCCTTGGTATGGACCCACTTCAACAACGCCTTCGCACCGTCCTGATTCTTCGAATAGTTCGGAATGACGTGAGAGAAATAGGTGTGCATGGCGAATTGGCCGGCCGGGCCTTTGGGCAACGGCGAGTGCTGGATGTCGGTCTTCAGCTGTGCGCCTTTTTCAGTAATATATTTGTCGGGGTTGCGCAGCGATTCGATGTAGATCGAAGCGCCGTTGAGGGTGGCGCAGATGGTTTGCGACAGGAACGCACGGTTGTTGTTGGTGTCATCCCAGGCAAGCCCGCCCTCGTCGTGGGCTTCCTTCCAGAAAGCCGTCATGAACTTGACGGACTCGATGACCTCTTTCTTGTTGATGTTGACAGTCTTGCCGTCCTTCTCGACCTCGGTGCCGCCCCACGACCACATGTACGGGTAACTGAACGTCGGCGCGTCACCGAACGTGTGGCCGAGCGTCTGACCGATCGGCCGGCCCTGGGCCTTGAGCTTCTTGCCAACCTCGCGATACTTCTCCCAAGTGTCCGGGAAGGTCGATGAGCCGATCTCATCGAACCAGGATTTTCGGTAGGCGATCATGGCGCCGACGATGGTCCACGGCAAAGAGATCCATTTTTGGCCGTCGGCGGAGTTGGACTTGCACAGATCATAATAGCCATCTTCGGCCTCGCTCACACGACCTGCGATGTCGGACAGGTCGATGACGCTCTCCGAATAGATCTGCGGGTGGTTATTGAAGAGCATGATGATGTCGGGACCTGAGCCCGACTGGATCGCCGCGGTGATGCGCGGCTGCAGGTCGTTGCCATTCACAGTCTCAAGATTGATCTTGATTCCCAGCGCCTTCTCGGCAGCAGGCAGCAGCTCCTTGCGCAATAGCTGATCGGAAGCTGGCACGAAGTCATTCCAACGCAGCCAGTGTACCGTGGTGCCCTGTGCAAAAACGGGAGCCCTGCCAGTGGCCAGGATGCCGGCCATGCCGCCCACAAGCGCCGTGCCGCCCTTGAGGATGTTACGTCGGGTTACCGTCGTCATGCATTCCTCCCTCGGTGTGTCTGAGCTAATATCCTTTGGCCAGTCTAACGCCGGCCTGGAGTGCCTTTCAGTCTATCGCGCCTCCGTGGCCCAACGCATGCGCCCGCGACAACGTCCGCAATGTATTGGCTCGATGATCATTTGGTGGCGTTCCAGTTGCAGCGCCGGGGTGGCGAGTTCGCCGCGAACCAGGGGCGTTCTTCGCGGAGCAGCGGCGCGATTGCATCGCACCCAATCGTAACGGCGATACGATCGGCGGCCTGGATCATGTCGGCGCTGCAGCCAGCGCTTGAACCCTACCGTCATAACGATCCCTCCCGCGCAGCGACGGTATAGCCGCGGCCAAGCGGGTTTTCCCCGTCTTATATGAAGTTCGGTACCGGAAGCTGGCGCGACATCATTGTCGCCCGTCGCAGCAGGAAATCAAGTGCTAGCTTTGACGCGGCGGCCATGGTCTTACTCCGCGAACTGGCCGGCGACCAAAAGTATCGCTCCCTTTGGGGCGGCGGACCGAGTGAAGGCGGTGGTTATTTCGCCAGCTGGCGCACGGCTTCATCCACGCTGTGGAAGACGTGTTCGCGGGGCAGGGCGTCGAACAGTCTGAAACGTTCGAACGCGTTCTGCGCGCGCACCGATTCCAGCCGCGCCAGCGCGACGGTGACGCCCTGTTCGCTGCACGCCTTGAAGACGTCGAGCAGGATCTGTGCGGCGGTGAAGTCGATCTCGACCATGCCGCTCGCCTCCAGCACCAGCAGTTGCGGCGTCGAGGTGCCGAGCACTTTGGCCACGTCGCTGCGAAAACCCGGCGCGTTGAGGAAGGACAGCGGCGCCTGGAGCCCGATCACGGCGACGCCGGCGATGCGCTCGCCGGTGATGTGCGGATGCGCCGGCCACCAGATCGTGGTGCCCGGCACGCGCTCGAACTCGACGAGCCGCGCGCGCGTCGTGCTCCAGATGCCGTGCAGCAGCGACAGCACGATGCCGAGGAAGGCGCCCTGCTGGATCGGCAACACGATGATCAGCGCGGCAGTAGCGACGATCAGCAGGAACTCGCTGAACGATTGCCGGTAGATCATGGTGATCTGCTTCACCCGGATGATCCGCAGCGCCACGAACAGCAGGATGCCGCCGAGCGCGGCGTCCGGAACGTGCTGCAGCAGCCCCGTTCCGAATGCGAGCAGCGCCAGCACGATTGCCCCGGCCGCAAGGCCCGCGAGCTGCGATTGTCCGCCGGTCTCGGCAACGATCCCGGTTCGCGGCGGGCTGGCATTGACCGGAAACGCGCCGAACAGGCCGGACAGCACGCTGCCGGCGCCCGCACCGAGGAAGTCGCGGTCGACATCGGCAGGCTTGTCGGGATCGGACGGGAACGACCGCGTCGTCGCCGCGGTCTGCACCATCACCACGACCGTGATGACGAAGGCGAGCGGCACCAGGCGCACCCACAGCTCCGGCGCAAGGTCAGGCAAGGTCGGCCGCGGCAGCGTGCCCGGCACCGCGCCGACGACGCTGACGCCCTGGCTTTCGAGGCCGAGCGCGATTGTGGCCAGCGTCGCGGCGACGAGGCCGATCAGTGCACCCGGAATTTTCGCGCTGATCCTCTCGGCGATGAAGACCACGGCGAGCACACCAAGCCCGATGCAGAGCGTAAAGGGGTTGGTGCGGCCGAGTTCGGTCGCGAGCACGCCGATGCGGTCGAGCGTCGGCCCGCTCGGTGACGGAAGCCCGAGCACGCCCGGCAATTGCGACACGATGATGTGGACGGAAATGCCGGCGAGGAAGCCGACCATGACCGGCACGGACAAAAGATTGGCGATGCCGCCGAGGCGGAAAGCGCCGCTGGCCAGCATCATCGCGCCGACCATCAGCGCCAGCGCGATCGCAAGCCCCTGATACTCAGGCGAGCCGGTGGCCGCGAGCGCGGCAAGTCCGCCGGCGAAGATCGGCGTGATCGTGGAATCCGCGCCGCAGGACAGGAAGCGGTTGCCGCCGAGCAGCGCGAAGCCGAGCGAGCCCGCCATGAACGCGAAGAAGCCGATCTGCGGCGCAAAACCGCCGAGCCGCGCCGTGGCCATCTGCTCGGGGATCGCAATCGCCGCCAGCGTCAGGCCCGCCATGAGGTCGCCGGGCAGGGCATAGGACGCGAGTGACCGGAACAGCGGCCATGAGTTCTTGGCGGGCGCGTCGTGCGGCATCGATATGGAATCCCCGGAAAGGCTGGCGTCAGCAGATCAGCCTACAGTACTTCCGGAAGGCCACAGAAGGCGAAATATCCGCAACTCTCGTGTCCCGGACGATGCTTCGCATCGCCGGGAGTGCTGCGCTGCGTCCGGGGCACGAGAGTTGCTGGCCGCTCACCATCAACAGAAATGTCCGCAGGCAGGGCCTGCGGACATCCATTCGCTTGGTGAACTGGGGCTCAGTACCTGCCGCGATTGTAGTCGCCGCGTCCGTAGCCGCCTCCGCCACGACCGCCCATGCCGAGACCAATCCCGACACCGATTCCGACGCCCACGGCTTCAGGCGGCAAGCCAGGGGGTGGCGCGCGCTCGTAGATCACTTCGTCGGGCGGCGGCCGGCGCGACTTCGGCGGCGTCTCGACCACTTTTCGCTTCGGTGGGGTGTCGTCGACGCGCTTCTTGATGACGGGCGCCACCGCCGGATTGACCGGCGTTGCCGGTGTCGACGGCGCCGAGCACGGGCAGGTGGGGGCCATTGCGACCGCGACCGGAGCAGGGGCGGCAGCAGCCGCGACCGGCAAGGCATAGTTGCGGTTCTGCACGCGGAGCAGCAGCCGGCGCGCGGTTGCGGCGAGATCGCTGTTGTCCCAATTCGCCAGATAGGCCTCGAACGAAGCGCGGGTGTTGATCGCGGTGGCGCGCTCCCAGGCCAGCATCTGGCGCCGGCGCTCCAGGATCGTGCGCAGACGCGGCGTGTAGGAGGCCTGTGCGTAGAGTTCGACATAGGCCTGATACGCCTCGACGGTGTCGTCGGCGATCACCAGCTCATAGGCAGCCTTCGGCTCCTTGCCCTGCAAATCCTTGCGCCAGTCCGCGACGCTGCGCGTGCCGCTGGCGAGTGCCATGGCGGATGCGCCCGGGAGAGCAGGCTGTCCGCCGCTGCTCTCGCCGCCGAAGAACCTGAAGTCGGTCGTCAGCGACGAGCTCTCCCACGGGATCTGCCGCCCGTCGGTCGATTGCGCCACGGCGATGCGGATGCGCTTGAACACTTCCTCGATTGGCAGGTTTGGCTGCTTGGCGACGGTCAGCGCCGCGGTGGTGTAGGGGCTGTCGACGCCGGAGCCGTCCTCGGCTTCGGCGCCGGGCGAGGTCGAGTAGGAGATGAAGGAGCCGGGTGCACCGGCCTTGGTGTCGACGATTGCAAGCCCGTGGCCGGCGCCGCTGAGCGCAGGGAACGGATTGTTGCGGCAGGCGTCGAGCATGAAGATGCGTGCCCGCGTCGGCAGCGCGCCGAGCGTGTTGAGCAGATCGTTCAGCCGCACGCCCTGCAGCGGAATGTCGGCCTCGCGCTTGGGATCGAGATCGACCGGCACCAGATAGTTCTCGCCGTCGATCTGCAGGCCGTGGCCGGCATAGAACACCAGTGCGACGGTGTCGGCGCCGCTGGCGCTGACCTTGCCGGCGAAATCGGAGATCGCAGCGCGCATCTCGTTCTGCGCCAAATTGGCCGCCGTGGTGACGGTGAAGCCGGCATTGCCGAGCAGTTCCGTCATGCCCTTGGCGTCGTTGGCGGCGTTGGGCAGCTCCGGCACCGTGCGATAGGCCGATTGGCCGATCACCAGTGCGAGCCGCGCCTCGGCGTCGGCGTCGGTCGGCGTCATCAATTGCGCGAGCGCGACAAGGCTGGAGGCAAGAAACAAATTGCGAAGGACTGGACGGCGCATGGTGTCACCTCCATCGGCAATGCGCGCGATGATGTCACCTTTTCTAGGTCGCGGCCACGCGTCTGTCTGTGCACTGGATCACGCAGCAAGCTGCGGCAAAATGGGGCAGGGCGTCTGCCGGAGCCGCCGGGTATCGCTCCGGCAGCATCCATGTGAATTGCGCATTGATCCATGCACCAATTGGATTGATCCGTGCTGCCGCGCGAAGCGTCCTGTCGCACATCGACCCGCAGGCCGATCCGATCGAGAATCCCGGACAAACATGGTTGTTTTGACCGTGCCGATGCCGTCGATGTTCGCGACACGCCGCTTTGCGGCAGCCGGCCGCAACCCTTGCCTGCCCCGTCGCTTTGGCCATACAGTCCGCGCAACAGGCCGTGGCAGCGATCTCGGCCGTAAGCAAGAATATTCGGGGAGAGACCGCGCCATGACCATCGTGCCTGTGAGCCGTCGCACGTTCATCAAGTCGTCGACGGCGGTCACCGCCGGCCTCGTTCTCTCTCCTGCCATCATCGGTCGCGCCGAAGCGGCGACGCTGAAGCTGAAATGCTCCTCCTCGCTGCCGAACGATCCGAAATACGCCAACGGCCGCGTCTACTATGACAACCTCGTCAAGAACCTGAAGGGCAACGGGCTCGGCGAGCAGGTCGAGGTCGCCTTCTTCCCGGACAACCAGCTCGGGCAGGAGATCGACGTCATCAATTCGGTGAAGCTCGGCGTCATCGACCTCATGGTATCGGGTTCGTCGATCTCCGCCAACCTGGTGCCGCTGGTCGGCACCTTCGACCTCGGCTTTCTGTTCTCGAGCTTCCCGCAGCAGACCAAGGCGTTCGATTCCGGCGCCGCCAAGCCGATCGAAGACGCGCTGCTCAAGAGTGGCAACATCCGCATCATCGCCTGGGCCTATAATTTCGGCTCACGCAGCGTGCTCGCGAGGAAGCCGGTGAAGACGCCGGAGGATCTCGCCGGCCTCAAGATCAGGACGCTGCCGAATCCGGTGATCACGGAATGCCTGCGCCTGATGGGCGCCGCCGCGACGCCCCTGGCCTTCGGCGAGATCTACACGGCGCTCCAGGCCGGCGTGCTCGACGGGCTGGAGCACGATCCGCCGACGATCCTGGCCAGCAAGTTCTTCGAAACGGCAAAATTCTACTCGCTGACGCAGCACAATTTCTCGCCGCTTGCGATCTACTTCAGCGACGTGACCTACAACCGCATGGATCCGAAGCTGCGCGAGGGTTTCCTCGATGCCGCCAAGAAGGCCGCGGCCGACACGCGCGCCCACGGGCTTGCCGTCGAGAAGGAGGCGCTGACGGCTTTGACCGAGAAGGGGGTGACGGTGGCCGAATGCGACCGCGAAGCCTTCAAGAAGCGCGTCGCGCCGCAGCACGAGAACTTCATCAAGGCGCGGCCGGAGTCCAAGCCGGTCATCGACATCATCCGCGCGACGCAAGCTTGAGATGACCAAGTCTGAGATGGCGTTGACAGGCGCCGTACCCCTCTCGGGCGGCCGCCACGGGAGCATTACGCTGCTGCTTCGCCTCAGCGACGCGATCGCGGCCATCCTCCTGGCCGCCGATCTCGTGGTCGTCTGCGCCTCCGTGCTGCTGCGCTTCTGCTTCAATGCGCCGGTCGAATGGTCTGATGACGTCGCGCGCGGCCTGATGGTCGGCTCGGCCTTCTTCGGCGCGGCGAGCGCGCTCGCGCGTGGCGAGAATGTCGGCGTGTCCTTCTTCCGCGATCTGCTTCCGGTGCGGCTGCGCACGCTGGTGGATGCTGCGAGCGCGCTTCTGGTCGTACTGATCTCCGGCTATGTCGCCTACAACGCGATCAAGCTGGGATCATTGACTTCAGGCCAGACCACCGGGTCCGGCCTGCCGCTGGAGCTGACCTTCTACCCGATGGGCATCGGCGCGCTGTTCATGACGGTGTTCGCGATCGACCAGCTCGGCGCGCGGCCGCTGCCCGACATCGTCAGGGGCCTCGTTGCGGTCGTCATCGTCAGCGGCCTCTATCTCGCCTGGGATTATCTGTCGCCGTCCACGGTGCCGTCGGCGGGCACGCTGATGTTTATCGGCTTCTTCGCAACCCTGTTCGGCGGATTGCCGATTGGGTTCGCGCTGGCGCTGGCCGCGCTGATCTTCATCTGGGTCGAGGGCGCGCTGCCCGGCGTGATCTTCGCCCAGCAGATGGCGCGCGGCATCGACAATTTCGTGCTGCTCGCGATCCCCTTCTTCATCCTCGTCGGCTACCTCATGGAAGCCAACGGCATGTCGGTGCGGCTGATCGAACTGCTACAGCGCGGCGTCGGCCGTATGCGCGGCGGCCTGAATGTCGTGATGGTGGCCTCGATGGTGCTGTTCTCCGGCATCTCCGGCTCGAAGATGGCGGATGTCGCCGCGGTCGGCTCGGTGCTGATCCCGGCGGCGCGACGCTCGAAGCAGAATCCGGGTGGCGCGGTGGCGTTGCTCGCCGCGTCCGCGGTGATGGCGGAAACCATTCCGCCCTGTATCAATTTGATCATCCTGGGATTCGTTGCGAACTTGTCGATCGGCGGCCTGTTCGTCGCTGGCCTCCTGCCGGCGGCGCTGATGGCGCTGGTTCTGATCGCGGTGTCCATCATCTTCGGCAAGCGGCCGGCGGATACCGAGGACGTTGCGCCGCAGATGCCGGTGTCGGGCCTGTGGAGCGGCGCCATCGCCTCGTTCGGCCTGATCTTCATGATCTTCTTCGGCTTCAAGAGCGGATTTGCGACGGCGACGGAGATCTCCGCGTTTGCCGTGGCCTATGCGCTCGTCGTCGGCAGCGTCGTGTTCCGCGAGCTCACCTTTAAGTCGGCCGCACACAGCTTCGTGCAGGGCGCGACGCGTGCGGGGCTCGTGCTGTTCATCGTCGCCGCCGCGCAGTCGCTGGCGTTCACGCTGACCCTGCAGCAGGTGCCGCACGCGGTCGGCGACTTCATGTTGGGATTGTCCAAGACATCAGGGACGTGGCTGTTCATCCTGCTCGCGATCGGCGTGCTGATCGTGATGGGCTCGGTGTTGGAAGGCGCGGCCGCGTTGATCATCTTCGGGCCGCTGCTGCTGCCGGTGGCCGTGCAGCTCGGTGTCGATCCCCTGCATTTCGGTGTCGTGCTGGTCATTGCCATGGGCATCGGCCTGTTCGCGCCGCCGCTCGGGCTCGGACTCTACGGCGCCTGCCTGATCGGCAACGTGCCGATCGAGCAGACGGTGAAGCCGATCATGGGCTATCTCGGCCTGTTGTTCCTCTGCCTGCTCGTCATCGCCTTCGTGCCATGGCTCTCGACCGCACTGCCGCGGGCATTCGGCTACTGAAGGAGTCTTGTCGTGAAAGTCTTGCTGGCTCACACGCCGGAGATGCGCCGCAATTACTACGGCGACCGCAGCCTGAACGGCCTGCGCGCGGCCGCCGAGGTGATCCTGCACGAGAGCGACGACACGCTGGACGCGGTTACCCTCGTGCGCGCGGCGAAAGATGCCGACATCATCGTCGCCGATCGCATGACGGAAGGGCGTAGCGAGATCTTTGCGCAGTTGCCGCGCTTGCGTGCCTTCGTCCGCTGTGCCGTCGACATCCGCAATGTCGACGTCGATGCAGCCTCGAACGCCGGCGTGCTCGTGACCCGCGCCGGCCCGGGCTTCGTGCAGGCGGTGGCCGAGCTTGCGATCGGCTACATGGTCGATCTCTCCCGCGGCGTGTCGCGGGCGACGGCGGATTACCAGGCCGGCCGCAAGGTCGAGGCACGGATGGGCCGCCAGCTCGCCGGCAGCAAGATCGGCATCATCGGCTATGGCAGCATCGGGCGCTATCTCGCCGAGATCGCCAAGGTGATGCGCATGGAGGTACTGGTCTCCGATCCCTTCGCTGATGTCAGCGACAGCGCGATCCGGCAGGTCAGTCTCGACGAGCTTCTTGGTGCGTCCGACTACGTCGTCTGCCTCGCGATCGCCAACGAGCAGACCGAGAATCTGATCGGCGAGGCGGCACTGGCGCGCATGCGGAAGCATGCCGTCTTCATCAATCTCTCGCGCGGCAATCTCGTCGACGAGGCCGCGCTGGCACGTGCGCTGCGCGAGAACCGCATCGCCGGCGCGGCGATGGATGTCGGCCGCGCGCCCGACCAGATGCCGAGCCCGGAGCTGGCGAGGCTTCCCAACGTTATCGCGACGCCACATGTCGGCGGGCTGACACCACAGGCGATCGAATACCAGTCGCTGGAAACGGTGCGGCAGGTCGAGGCGATCGTCAAAGGCGAGGTCCCGCAAGGCGCCGTCAACGCCGAGCGCTGGACGCGCCGGCCTTGAAGACTTTCTAGCCGACAGCACAGCTCTCTCCGTTCCCTCCCCCCTTGCGGGGGAGGGGCAGGGAGAGGGGGGCCACTCGGGGACTCTATCCGTCGCGCACCGACCCCGTGTAAGGGGGGAGGGAACGCACCTCCATCGGTGCGCCAGTGGAGGTTCACCTTGTCGAGCCTACAGCCGATCCACTGCCCTGAACGTCCCGTCCTTCTGGATCACGGTCAAGAACACCTTCGGCGGCGCGTCGATCATGCGTGCGCCGACGGTGACGATGCTGCCGCTGATGTCGAAGCGGCCGACGTCGTTGATGGCGCGCAACAGGCTCGCGCGGGTCGGCTGCGGCCCGGCCTTTTCCAGCGCCGCAGCCGCGAGGCGGCCGGAGAGATAGCCTTCGAGCGACACGAAGTCCGGTGTCAGCGTCGGGTCGAACGCGTTCTGCGCCGCCTGGTAGTCGGCGACGAGCTTTTGCGAGCGATCCCAGGGAAACGGCACGACCTGCGAGACGATGACGCCTTCGCCGTCGGGGCCGAGCTCTCTGGCGAGCGCATTGGCGCCGACGAAGGAGATGCTGACGAAGGTCGGATGGAAGCCGCTGCGATGCGCGAGCTTAATGAACTCCGCGCAAGGGCCGTAGGTCCCGACCATGACGACGGCTTCGGGCTCGGCGCGCTTGATCATGCGCCAGGCCGCGCCGACCGCGCGGGTGTTGCGCTCGAAGGTGCCTTCGGCGGCGAGCTCGAGGCCGCGCCTGGCGAGTGCGCGCTTTACGCCGGCGAGACCGTCGCGGCCGAAGGAATCGTCCTGGTAGAAGATGCCGATGCGGGTGAAGTGGCGATCCTCGGTGAGGTGCTTGACCCAGGCCTCCGCTTCAGCGCCATAGCTTGCGCGAATGTTGACGACGTTCGCAAGCTCGAGGTCGCGCAGGAATTCGGCGCCGGTGAAGGGGCCGATGAAGGGGATGTTCCTGGTACTGGTGATCGGTATCGTCGCCATCGCGGTCGGCGTGCCCACCGCGCCGATCAGCGCGAACACCTTGTCGTCCTCGATCAGCCGCAGCGTTTGCGCCACCGAGCGGTCGGGATCGTAGCCGTCGTCGCGGCTGATGAGCTGGAGTTTGCGGCCGTGGACGCCGCCCTTTTCGTTGATCTCGGTGAACGCCGCGACGATGCCTTGCCGCATGCGCTGTCCGAGCGCGGAGGAGGGGCCTTCGAGCGCGGCGGCCTGGCCGAACAGGATCGCATCGTCGCTGACGCCGACCTCGTCGCCTTTCGCTGCAAGATTGGCCGCGGCGAGTAGCGCGACGGCCAGAGCGACGCAGGCCGCTGATCGCGATCGTGTCATGAGGATGTTTGCCGGATAAGGGAATACCTGCCGGAAACGATAGTCCCGTCGTCCTGAACAGCTCGCTAACCCCTGATGTGATGGTGCTCCGTAAGACTCCGGGGAAAAGCGGCAAATTGCTCGCACAATGGGCCCTGTTTGCAGGCCAATCGTTAACTAAGCCGCGCAATCTGCGATGACCCGGTTCTGAAATTGTGCGGTTTTTAACCTCGATCCTTGTCCGATAGCAGTTCCGGCAGCTCAACCAGAAGTGGGTTGCCGCGCTGAGGGGGACTTGCGGGATCAAGATGGGCGGTCGGGGTCAGAACGATCAGGATCGGGAACGTAGGACCGGATGGTGGCGTGCCGCGCCGCTGCTCGGACTCTATCGCCCTGCGCTCGTCGCAGTCGGCGTCGGTCTTCTGTTCTCGCTCGTCGGCGCCGCCGCCGTGGCGCGATGGGAAAACCGCGTCAACAGGATCGAGTTCGAGAACGCCGCCGAAACCGAAGCCATCGTCATGCAGAACGGCATGAGCGAGTACATCTCCAGGCTCGTCGCGCTGCGTACGCTGTTCGAATCGACCAACGAGGAAATCACCCGCAGCGAATTCGAGACCTTCAGCTCCCGGCTGTTCGAACGTCATCCCGGCATGCTGCGCATCTCCTGGCTGCCGCGCGTCAACCGCAAGGAGCGCGCCGAATACGAGGCCGCCGCGGCCACGGACGGCGTGTCCGGCTATCGCATCAAGTCGCTCCAGGGCGAGACCTTCGCGACCGCGCCGCAGGCCGATGAATATTTCCCGGTGTTCTACTCGACCCAGCCGAAGACGTCGTCGGTCTATGGCATGGATTACGCGACCGTTCCAGAGCGCCGCGCAGCCCTCGAGCGCGCGCGCGACAACGATCGCGTCGCCGCCATTCGCACACGCCTCTACGAGCCGAAGGAGGGTGGCCGGCAGCCCGACGTGCTCGTTGCCATTCCCGTCTACGCCAAGGGAACCTCGCGCGAGGCGGTGGCGGACCGGCGCCGCAATCTGGCGGGCTTCGTCGTCGGCGTCTTCGACCTGCCGCTGCTGATCCAGTCCATTCGCGTGACCACGGGAGCAAGCCCCGCGGTCAGCGTGAACGTCTATCCGCCTTTCACGGGACAGATCGTCAGCCTGGAACAAACCCTGCCGGACTATGCGTCGGCCTCCACGTCGCCGCAATCGATGCGGGACGTCGCCCGGGCGCTGCACTGGTCGGGCAGCCTCAAGATCGGGGATACCGACTGGCAGGTGCGCGCCATGCCGACGGCCGGCGGTTCGCTGGAGACGGCCTACGACCGCGCCGTTGCCGTCATCGTCGTCGGCATGCTGCTGACGCTGTCGCTCGCAACCTATCTCATGCTCGCCAGCCGCAACTCGCGGCGGCTGTCGCTGGCGAACCGGCGGGTGCTGGAGCTCGCCCAGACCGACATCCTGACCGGGCTGCCGAACCGCGCCTTCTTCCTCACCCGGCTCGACATGATGAACAGCCAGTTGGGCGTGCGGGGCCTGCCGTTCGCGATCCTGATGCTCGATCTCGACCGCTTCAAGAACGTCAACGACTCGCTCGGCCACGGTGCGGGCGATGCGCTGCTGCGCCAGGTGGCGCTGCGGCTGAGATCCGCGCTGCGCGCCACCGACGTGCTGGCGCGGCTCGGCGGCGACGAGTTCGCCATCATCCAGGAGGCTTGCGACGATCAGCGGGCCTGCGCGACCGAGCTCGCCGCGCGGATCGCGAAGCTGGTCGCCGAACCGTTCCTGCTGCCCGGCCATCGCGTCGAGATCGGCACCAGCATCGGCATCGCGATCGCACCGGACCACGGCAGCGACCAGGAGCAGCTGCTGAAGAAGGCGGATCTCGCGCTCTACCGCTCGAAATCGGCCGGCCGCAACTGCTTCACCGTCTACGACGAGGCGATGTCGGCCGAGCTCGAGGCCCGCAATACGCTGGAAGGCGATCTGCGCGATGCCATCGCGCAGTGCCAGCTGGAGGTGCACTATCAGCCCTTTGTCGACGTCGCCGGCGGTGGCCGTCGCGGCTTCGAGGCGCTGGTGCGCTGGCGGCATCCGAGCCGCGGATTGATCCCGCCGGACCAGTTCATCGCGCTTGCCGAGGAAACCGGGCTGATCGTGCCGCTCGGCGAATTCGTGCTTCGGCGCGCCTGTGCGGACGCCGCCGCCTGGCCATGCGATTTCATGGTTGCCGTGAATCTGTCGCCGATCCAGTTCAAGGAAGCCGAGCTGTTCGAGACGATCTGCGCGGCGCTGGCAGATTCCGGCCTGGCGCCGCAGCGGCTGGAGATCGAGATCACCGAATCCGTGCTGCTGGAACGCGGCGTCGAGAACCTTGCCTTCATGGAGCGGTTGAAGCACATCGGCATCGAGCTCGCGCTCGACGATTTCGGCACCGGCTATTCCTCGCTCAGCTATCTGACGACGTTCCCGTTCGACAAGATCAAGATCGACAAGTCCTTCATCCGCAACCTCACGCATCAGCCGCGCAGCTCCGCGATCATCGCCTCGATCGTGACGCTCGCACGCGGACTCGATATGTCGGTTACTGCCGAAGGCGTCGAGACACGCGAAGAGTTCGAGCGGCTGACGGCGCTCGGCGTCAATTTTGCGCAAGGCTATCTGTTCGGACGCCCGCAGCCGGTCGACCAGATCGAGTTCGACGCGCCCGTCCGGGCTTCGCAGCGCGACGCGGCCTGAGCGCGGGCTCGCAACATTTGAACATATACGAGAGGTCGTCATGCCCGGGCTTGTCCCGGGCATCCACGTTCCTTGTTCCGCGTAGCAAAGACGTGGATGGCCGGGACAAGCCCGGCCATGACGATGTGGCAACTTCTGCGCCCCGCCAAGAAACACATTCGCGAAAATCGCTTGACCCAGACGGCCCTGGATGGTCGGTAGCACCATCTAGGGATGAAATAAGCACAACATGCGGCTTCCGTTCTTCTACGGCTGGGTCGTGGTCGCGGTGACCTTCGTGACCATGGCGATCGGCGTCAACGCGCGCACCGCGTTTTCGCTGTTCTTTCCTCCCATCATCTCGGAATTCGGCTGGGAACGCGGCGTCACTGCCGGCGCGTTCTCCTTCGGCTTCGTCGTGTCGGGCATCGTCAGCCCGCTGATCGGCCGCCTGATGGATCGCGCCGGCCCGCGCGCGGTGATGGAGCTCGGTGTCGTGCTGATGGGCGGCGGACTGCTGCTCGCGCCACTCACCAGCACGCCCTGGCATCTCTATGTGACCATCGGCGTCATGGTCGGCGCTGGCTCGGTGTGTCTCGGCTATTCCGGCCAGTCGCTGTTCCTGCCGAACTGGTTCATCCGCAAGCGCGGCTTCGCCATCGGGATTGCCTTTGCCGGCGTCGGCATCGGCTCGGTGACGCTGCTGCCGTGGGTGCAGCACATGATCGAAGAGACCGGCTGGCGCACCGCCTGTACCGCGATGGGGCTGCTCATCCTCGTCGTGCTGGCGCCGATCAATCTGTTCCTGCATAAGCGACCCGAAGACATCGGCCTTCAGCCGGACGGCGATGCCACGCCGGCGGCGGGCGCGGCGACACCGGTCTCCAACATCGTCGATCCCGTCTGGGTCGGCACCGACTGGACGCTCAAGCGGGCGGTTGCGACCGCGCGCTTCTGGTGGATCGCGCTCGGCTATTTCAGCGGCTTGTACATCTGGTACGCGGTGCAGGTGCACCAGACCAAATTCTTGCTCGACATCGGCTTCAGCCCCGGTGTCGCGGTGTGGGCGCTCGGCATCGTCAGCCTGCTCGGCATTCCCGGCCAGATCCTGCTTGGCCACGTCTCCGACCGGATCGGGCGGGAATGGGTGTGGGCGATCAGCTGCGCGGGCTTTGCGATCTGCTTCGCGGCGCTGATGGCGCTGAAATTCCAGCCGTCGCTGTGGCTGGTCTATGTCATGGTGTTCGCGCAAGGCGCGCTCGGCTACGGCCTCACCTCGATCATGGGCGCGGTGGTGTTCGAGATCTTCCAGGGCAGGCACCAGGGCAGCATTTTTGGAACGATCATGCTGGCGGCCCTGGCCGGCGGCGCGGCGGGTCCCTGGCTCACGGGTTTCCTCTATGATCGCACCGGCGACTACACGCTCGCCTTCGCCATCGCCATGGTTGTGAGCGGACTGTCGGCGCTCTCGGTCTGGCAGGCCGCTCCCCGCAACGTGCGGGCGGTGGCCGGCCGGCTGCACAAGCTCAAGCCCACAAGCGCGGCCGAATAGGTTCCGAATGCATCGGATTGCCTTCGCATCTTTCGCGAGCCGTTAAGCATGTCGCGTCTTGTCCGGACGCGACCCGGTTGCAAAAACGTCTTGGACACCATCGCGGCGCTAGCCTCGGCCCCCCTTGCCATCTTCCCGATGCATCCGGGTCCAACGATGTCTGCCGCCGATTGTCCCATGACAGAAATTCCGGACGTGCTGCTGGCTGCGCTCGAATGCGCCGACGGCGGTATCGTCATCGTCGACAGCGCCCGTCGCATCACGCATTTCAATGCCGGTGCAGAGCGGATCTGGAAACTCGCGCGCGCCGAGGCGCTCGGCCGCGACGCCGAACTTCTCACGCTCAAATGCCTTCAGGCCGATCCGGTCGCGGAGTTCCGCGACGAGATCAGCCTCGTGCGGCGCGACGGCACCCGGATCCGGGCGGCGATCTCGCTTTCATCCGTCACGCGTGGCGGCGTCACCCATCACGTCGTGTTCGCGCGTGACGTCACCGCGGAGGCCGAGCGCCGCGTCAGAATCGGGCTTCTCCACGCCGTCTCCGACCAGACCAACCGCGCGGTGCTCATCACCGACACGGAGCAGAACATCGTCTACGTCAATTCCACCTTCGCGACGCTGTTTGGCTACTCCAGCGAGGAGGCCGAGGGCCGCCGCGCAGGCGAGTTGATCGCCGGCCGCCACACCGATCGGAAGGCCGTCGCGAAGCTCGTCAAGCGCCTGATGACCGGCGGCCGCCGCGGCGAAATCGAGACGCTGGTCTACAACAAGGGCGGCGAGGAGATCTGGGTCTGCGCCCGTATCGACGTCTTCCGCGACAAGAAGGGCCGGGCCAGGCACATCTTCGCGCTGCTCGAGGACATCACCGAGACCAGGCAGCTGCGCTCGCTCCAGCAGCTCATCATGAGTGCGCTGGCCGACGAGGTTCCGATCACCGATATCGCCGACAGGCTGTGCCGAAGGGTCGAGGAGATCGCGCCTGACGTGGTTTGCTCGCTGCTCCACGTCGATGCCGCAGGCCTTGTCCATCCGCTCGGCGGGCCCAGCCTGCCCGAGGACTATTCGCGTGCGCTGGACGGCATCGCGATCGGTCCGAATGTCGGATCCTGCGGCACCGCCGCCTTCTACGGTGAACCGGTGCTGGCCGAAGATCTCGACACCGATCCGCGCTGGCAGCCCTACAAGACGCGTCCGCTCGAAGTGGGCCTGCGCGCCTGCTGGTCGACACCGATCAAGGCCAAGGACGGCCGGGTCATCGCCACCTTCGCCTTCTATTTCCGTGAACCGCGCGCGCCGAGCAACTGGCACCGCCGCATCGTCAACGCCTGCGTCGATCTCGGCGCCTTCGCGATCGAGCGCAAGGAAGCGCGGGCCGAGATCGCGCGGCTCGCCTATCACGACATTCTCACCGGGCTGCCGAATCGCGCGCAGCTGCGGCACCTGATCACCACGGCCATCGATGCCTGCCCGACCGGAAGCCACGTCGCGCTGGCCTTCCTCGACGTCGATCATTTCAAGGACGTCAACGACACGTTCGGCCACGCTGCCGGCGATGAGCTGCTGATCCAGCTCGCGCAGCGCCTGCGCGAGCAGATAGGCCCTGAGGACATGCTGGGACGGCTCGGCGGCGACGAGTTCGTCATCCTGCTGCCGCAGCGCAACGCCGAGAGCGCCGAGCGCGTCGCGGCCGGGGTCACGGAGGCGCTCGCCGCGCCGCTGCGGCTTGGCTCCAGGCAGCTGCAGATGTCGGCAAGCATCGGCATCAGCCTCTATCCCGACCATGCGACCGACATCGACACCTTGATGCAGCAGGCGGACGCGGCCATGTACATGGCCAAGCAGGCCGGCCGCTCCACCCATCGCATCTTCAGCGCCGAAATGAACGGGCTCACCGAGCAGCGCCTGGCGCTGATTGCCGCGCTGCGCCGCGCCGTCGCCGAGGGCGCGCTGACCCTCAGCTACCAGCCGCAGATCCGCAGTTGCGACGGTGCCGTCCACGGCGTCGAGGCATTGGCGCGCTGGCACGATGCCGTGCTCGGCGACGTCTCGCCGGCGAAGTTCATCCCGCTCGCCGAAGAGTGCGGCCTGATCGACCAGATCGGCCTGTGGTCGGTGCGTGAGGCCTGCCGGCAGATGGCGGACTGGCGCCGCGCCGGGCTCAACATTCCCAGCGTGTCAGTGAACCTGTCGCCGATCAATTTCCGCAACGTTACGCTGGCGGCGCGGCTCAAGGACATCCTCGCCGAATACGATCTGCGGTCGGACGCCCTGATGCTCGAGATCACCGAGGGCACGTTCATGCGGGACAGCGTCGCCGCGCTGGAGACGATGAACGCGATCCGCGAACTCGGCGTCGGGCTTTCCGTGGACGATTTCGGCACCGGCTATTCCAGCCTCAGCCGGCTCGCGCATCTGCCGATCCGCGAGCTGAAGATCGACCGCAGTTTCATGCGCGACATCGAGAGAGACGCGGGCGCGCTCGCGGTCGCTACCGCCGTGGTGCGCGTCGGACAGGGCCTCGGCATGACCGTCGTCGCCGAAGGCGTCGAGACAGAAGGCCAGCGCAGGACGCTGGCCGAGCTCGGCTGCGACGTCGTCCAGGGCTTCCTCTACGCGCCCGCGCTGCCGCCGGTCGCGTTCGAGCGCTGGCTGATCGAGCACTGCACCGAGCAGGCGAGGGCGATGCTGGGGCGGCTCGATGTTACGCCGGCCGGTCGCGACGTGGTGAAGCGGTCGGCATAGTCGGCTCCAGGGCGTTCGCGCACAATCCGGCAGTCATCCCTCTCAACGGGTAGCTCCAGCCCCAGCTGATGATCGGCTGGTCGGATTTTTGTTTCTGGATATTTCTAGTTGCCGATCGGCAATATCGAGCAATCGGAGCGGCGCCCTGCCAAATGCTCCGCGCCAGCTCCCGTTCCTACCACCGCGCAACCGGGCAAATCCAACTGCCAGGGCGAACTCAGGACTGGATGGGACTCGGGGCAACGTCACCTCGGGTCCGCCAAAAGCACGGAAAGCCACCATGACCTCGATTTCTGCGCTCTCCTCCCATCACCACCGCTCATCACCGTTGCAACAAATACAAGACGAACTGCAAACGGAAGTCGATTCCGGCGCGATCGATGCGTCGGATCAGTCGGCGCTGTCGGCCGCGCTCAGCAGCATCGGCTCCGCGTTGCAGTCAACCGGCGCCAGCGATCAATCCGGCGGCGGGACATCTTCGCCCGACGCCTTCGCGTCGAAGATTAATGGCCTCATCCAGCAGCAAGTGTCGGCCGGCAAGTTGACGGACGAGCAGGCCACCGAGCTGCAAGGAATTTTCAAGGCGGCGCTCTCGCATGGGCCGCACGGAGCGGGTGGACCGCCGCCGGACGGGCCACCGCCATCCGGCGAGCCTCCCTCGGTCAACGGCACGGACGACTCGTCAAGCGGCAATTCGACGGCGGAGCTGCTGCAACAGTTTCTCCAGCAGCTGAAAAGCTCGCTTGCCGACTCGACCTATAGCGCGACGAAAGCAGGCGATACGACCAATGCGAACGATCCGTCGTTGTCCGGCGTCCTGATCAACGATCGGATCTGATATCGGCGGCGCGCCGCGCTGACTCGGTTCGCCGCATCGAAACCAGGGCCCGCCATGAATGCGCGCCCTGGTCTCACGTTGGCTCAGCGAGCGATCAGTAATCCCAGAACACCGGCACCCAGCGGAAGGCGTCGCCGGCGACCGCCACATGGCCGACGGACGGGAACGGCATGTGGGTCGCCACCAGCATCTCGCCGCTCGCGGCAATCTCTCGCAACAGACCGACCCGAACGCGCGCCGCCTCTTCGGGGTCGTGTTCGAAACCGTTGTGCCAGTCGGGTTGATCGAACCCGACGGCAAACACGGCGTCGCCGGCGAATGTCAGCCCGTCGCCGCCGGATGCCACGCGAACCACGCTGTGTCCGGGGGTGTGACCGCCGGTGCGACGAACGACGACGCCCGGCGCAACCTCGTGCTGCTCATCGAACTTCCGCAATTGACTTCCGTACTCCTTGACGAATCGCTTGGCGGTCGCCCGAAGCGCGTCCGGGAAACCCGGCGGCATGGCGGTGTGGGAGAAATCGGGCGCCTCCCAGAATTTGACCTCGGCGGCCGCCACGTGGATCCGCAGGTCTTTACGCAGCCGCTCCTTCACCCCGTCGACGAGCAGTCCGCCAATGTGATCCATGTGCAAGTGGGTCAGCACCAGATCGGTCACGGACGAGAGGTCGATGCCGGCGGCTTCCAGTCGCTTGATCAACTGGCCGGCGCGCGGCAAGTGCAGATCCGGGTCTGACCCCAGTCCAGCATCGATCAGGATGGTCTTGTCGCCGCTGCGGACCACGACCGCATTCAGCGCCCAGTCGAAAGCGTCCTGCGGCAGGAACATGTCGTGCAGCCAGGTCGCACGGACGGCCGGGTCGGCATTGTGCGCCAGCATCGTGGTTGGCAGCGGCAGCACGCCGTCGCTGACCACCAGCACGTCGATTTCGCCGACCTTCAGCGCGTAGCGCGATGGAACGAGCTCTTCCGGCTTCGATGTCGCGGGGTATGAGGTGTTGTGCAGGTTCATGTTGGTCTCCTGTTTCAAGGTAGGGCTCCCGGCTGGTCTTGGTTGAGCAGGCCGCGCAGCCAGGGAGGTGCGGCCGTGATCGTTTCGTGCTTCTAGAGGCTCGTCACACGCTCCGGATCGGCCGAGGCGAGCGCTGCGGCACGCTCGGCGCGGGGCGGGTAGATCCAGACCGTGTTGATCTCCTGCTTGGTCTTCTTGGCGACGTCACCGACCATCTCGACCTTGCGCTCCCAGCCGCGCGTGAACAGCGCGCCGGCTTCGCCGAGATCGAGGCAGGTGACGTAGGCCTTCTGGTGATACGGCCTGGTCGGGACGCGCAGGAGTTCAGCGGCCGCATTGTTGCCGGCAAAGGCGCCCATCCGCGTGGCGTGCTGGCAAGACATCAGCGCGTAATTGCCCTCGTCGTCGCATGCGGCTCGCGCCGCATCGCCGGTGGCGAAGACGCCGGCGACGCCGGACACGCGCAGATCGCGGTCCACCAGCAGCCGGCCGAAATTGTCGCGCTCGGCGGGAATCTGCGCTGTCAACGGCGCGGCGCGAATACCGGCTGCCCAGATCACCGTCTCGGTTTCGATGTGTTCGCCGGTCGACAGCGTCACGCCGGATTTGTCGAGCGAGGCAACGCCGGTGCCGAGCCTTGTCTCCACGCCGAGCTTGCGCAGCGCTTGCTCGATGACCGGGCGGGAGCCTTCGCCCATGTCGGGAGCGATTGCGCCGTTACGCTCGACGATGATCACGCGCGTCCTGGCGTTTTGGCCGAAGATGGCGCGCAGGCGCGCGGGCAGCTCGGTCGCCGCCTCGATGCCGGTGAAGCCGCCGCCGGCGACCACGACCGTGTCGCGTCCATTGACGGCCGGCCGGTCGGCGAGGCCATGCAGATGCTTGTCGAGAGCAACCGCATCGTCGAGCGAGTCGACGCTGAAGCCGTGCTCGGCAAGGCCGGGAATGTTGGGTCGGAACAGGCGGCTGCCGGTGGCGATCACCAGGCGGTCGTAGGACAGGGTCTTGCGGGTGCCTTTGGGAGTCGAGATCTGCACCGTCAGCGCCTCGGTGTCGACAGTCTCGGCGCTCCCCTGGATGTAGTCGACGTCGATCGCCTTGAGGACATCGAGCAGCGGCGCCGTCAGGGTTTCCGGCTTCGGCTCATAGAGCCGAGGGCGGACCACCAGCGTCGGCTCCGGTGCGATGAGCGCGATCTCGAGCTCTTCCGGCGAGACGCCCTGAATGTCGCGCAGGCGGGCGGGCGGAGAGGGCGGCGTACATGCCGGCGAAGCCGGCGCCAATGATGAGCAGTCGCATGTGGTTCACTCCTGGATTTGGTTCTGGGTTTGTTGGTTCGAAACGCGCGCCATCGCCGCCGCTCGATGCGAGCAGTGCCTGTTGCGAGCGATGATGACGCGAAGAGGTGAGACGGAGACCGCCTGGTCCTTACGGCGCGGTGCAGTTGGGCAGCGAGGACAGCAGCGCAGGGCCTTCACATCCTGCGCGGCAGCTTCGCGGGCCCGATGGCCAGCCGCGCAGGGCGACCGGCAGCGCAGGTTTGTTGGTCCAGCCGCGATCGATCAGGATCGACGTCGAGACCTTGGCGTCTTGTGCGATCTGTGGCGGCGCCTCTTCGGCCGTCGGCGAGGTGAAACGCACGGTCAGTGAAAGCCCGTACATGAGCGCCGTCGAGACGGCCTTCCGTCGTGGCGCGATTGCAAGCCGTTTCCTGTCCATCGTTTGTCTCCGTCCCCATGATGTGACGTTGCGATGTTTAGCCAACCGGATCGTCGACTGCGCCAGAGCGATTGCCGTCCCTGTCGAGAGATTGCTGCTAACCCACGCGCCTGCGCCAATCGCCCGGCGCCTAGCCGGTTAGCGGCGCGGAGGCCCGGCGTATTTCCCGAAGCGGCAATGCCTTGTCCGATCCTGCTGCAATCAGGCGCACGTTTTCAAAAACGCACGATTGGGGCGGGCGGCGAGTTGTCGGAGAATTCAACGCCGGTCGGATGGTGGGTCCGGTCGTGCGACTGATATCGGCGATCCAGGCTAGTTCGACGACAATCCGGTCCTGCGCCTCAAATCCGTGATCGCGCGCAGAAAACTGTCGGCCGGCGTCGTCTCCGGATCGATCAGGCGGTGCAGGCGAAAGCCGTCTTCCAGCGCCAGCACGACGGAGGCCATCCATGGCGGATTCAGCGTGTCGTTCCTGCCGTTGCTCTTCAACGTGGCCTCGACGATGTCGGCGACCAGCTTGCGCCGCGCGCGCAGCCGCTTGGCAAGCTCCGGGCGGCGCTTCTCGGCGCGCGCGACGAACAGGATCATCTCCATGTGCAGGAGGGGCGAGCGGCCGAGCGGGTCTTGCCGGCTGCGATCCATCGTCTTCAGCGCCGCGATGAAATCGTCGAGATTGTCGTGCTGCGCGAGGATGTCGAGGTTGCGCCGGATCGACTGCTCGACATGATCCTCGAGCATGGCGATGATCAATTCATCCTTACTCTTGAAGTTGGAATAGAACGCGCCGCGGGTGAAGCCCGCGGCGGCCGCGATCGCCTCGATGCTGGCGCCGCCGATGCCGTCCGCCTCGAACACGCGCGCGGCCGCCTCGAACAGTTTGTCGCGCGTGTCGTCCCTGGTCGGCCTGGTTCTCAGCCTTGACATCGGCGCAGGTTAGGGCAGAATGCAACTCGATACAACAATGTATCGAGTTTATAATCCTGGGGATGGTTACGCCGCGCGCAAGGGGACTGCCGGCGTATTCGTGTCATGCGGCAACCGATTGAGGTCACCATGAACGAGCAAGTGCAACCCGCAGGCGGACCGCTGTTCAATCCGCTGTCGCCGGACTTCATCCGCGATCCCTATCCGCACTATGACCGGCTGCGCACGATCGAGCCGATCCATGTGACGCCGTTCGGGCAGTTCGTCGCAAGCCGCCATGCCGACGTCAGCTTCGTGATGCGCGACAAGCGCTTCGGCAAGGATTTTGTCGAGCGCTCCAAGCGCCGCTATAGCCCTGCCATCATGGACGAGCCGGTGTTCCGCAGCATGAGCCACTGGATGCTGCAATCCGATCCGCCCGACCACACCCGCCTGCGCGGCCTCGTCGTGAAGGCCTTCACCGCCCGTCGCGTCGAGGACATGCGGCCGCGGATCCAGGCGATCGTCGACCAGGCCATCGATGCGGTGATCGAGCGCGGCCACATGGACCTGATCGAGGATTTCGCCTTCCGCCTGCCGGTCACCATCATCTGCGACATGCTCGGCATCCCCGAGGATCATCGCGAGACCTTCTACAACAGCTCGCGCGATGGCGGGCGGCTGCTTGACCCCGTGCCCCTCACGCCGGAAGAGATCGCGAAGGGCAACGCCGGCAACATGATGGCGCAGATGTATTTACAGCAGCTGTTCGAGCTGCGCCGCCGCAATCCCGGCGACGATCTCACCACCCAGCTGGTGCAGGCCGAGGAAGACGGCCACAAGCTCACCAACGAGGAATTGACCGCCAACATCATCCTGCTGTTCGGCGCCGGCCACGAGACCACCGTCAATCTGATCGGAAACGGCCTGCTCGCGCTGCATCGCAATCCGGATCAGCTCGCGCTCCTGAAGGCGCGGCCCGAGTTGATGGTCAACGCGATCGAGGAATTCTTGCGCTACGATTCCTCGGTGCAGATGACCGGACGCGTGGCGCTGGAGGACATTGCGGATCTCGGCGGCAAGAGCATCCCCAAGGGCGAGACCGTGCTGTGCCTGCTCGGCTCGGCCAACCGCGATCCGGCGGTCTACCCTGATCGCCCCGACCGGCTCGACGTCACCCGGCCCAACGTCAAGCCGCTATCGTTCGGCGGCGGCATCCATTTCTGCCTGGGCGCCCAATTGGCGCGCATCGAGGCCGAAATCGCCATTGCGACGCTGTTGCGGCGGCTGCCGGATCTGCGCATCGACGACGTCGAGAACCCGGAATGGCGCCCGACCTTCGTGCTGCGCGGCCTGAAACGCCTGCCGGCAAGCTGGTGATGGCCGCCAGCGCTGCATCTGCGCGCGCCGGTCCTCATCCTGAGGAGGCTGCAAAGCAGCCGTCTCGAAGGATGGCCGCGGGCGCGGGGCCTCTATGGTTCGAGACGGCGCTTAGCGCGCCTCCTCACCATGAGGGTCTTCCCGCCAGCGTTAACCTCCGCGCGCAACAGTCGCTGTGACTTCGCCACACTTCCCTTTATATAAGGGGCTGTTCCGGCGCGCCTGAGGCCCTCAGGTTCGGCCCGGGCCGGTTTGGCCGAGGGGAGACCCGTGCAGACGACGCTGCTCGGATTGGCGATTGCCTTCATCATTGCGCTGCTGACCGCGCTGATCGGGCCTTACTTCATCGACTGGAACCAGTTCAGGCCCCAGTTCGAGGCGGAGGCGGGCACGATCATGGGCGTGCCGGTGCGGGTGGCGGGCGAGCTGGATGCACGGCTGCTGCCGGCGCCGACGCTGCGGCTGCGCTCGGTCACCTTCGGCGGCAACAACGATCTCGGCCGCCTGCGCGCCGACAAGCTCGACGTCGAGTTCAGCCTCAGCTCGCTGATGCGCGGCGAATGGCGTGCCACCGAGCTGACTGTCAACGGCATGGCGGTGGATCTCGGCCTGGATGCCAAGGGACGGGTCGATTTGCCGTCCACCGCGAGCCGCACCTTCAATCTGGCCTCGCTTGCGATCGAACGGCTGAACCTCACCGGCCGCATCGCCCTGCACGATGCCGCCAGCCGCTCGACGCTGGAATTGAACGACATCACCTTTTCCGGCGACGTGCGCTCGCTGGCCGGCTCGGTCCGCGGCGACGGCAGTTTCACCGCCACTGGCGTGCGCTATCCGTTCCGCGTCTCCTCCGGGCCGAGCGCCGACGGCAGCGCCACCCGTCTCCACCTCAACATCGATCCCGGCGAGCGCACGATTTTGGCCGATTTCGAAGGCGTGCTCGCCTTCGACAACCGCCTGCCGAAATTCGACGGCGCACTGACGCTCGCTGTGCCCCCGGTCAAGAAGGCGGGCGCGGCGGGGCCGACACCCTGGAAGCTCACGGCAAAGCTCAAGGCCGATCCGGCCGGCGCCAAATTCGATCAGATCGATGCGAGCTTCGGCGCCGAGGACAATGCGCTCAAGTTTGGCGGTGTCGGCGATGTCAGGTTCGGGGCCTCGCCGCTGCTGCGCGCGGTGCTGTCGGCGCGCCAGGTCGATGCCGACAAGCTGGCGGGCAAGGACGATGCCGAGCCGCAGCGCGTCTTGCCGGCGCTGCGCGCGGGCCTTGCGGCGATCCCGCAGGCGCCGATGCCGGCGCAGATCGAGTTCAACTCCGACCAGATCATGCTGGGCGGGCGTCCGCTCCAGAACATCACGGCGGAGCTTCAGACCGACGGAAGGTCCTGGACTTTCCAGCGGCTCGAGCTGCGCGCGCCCGGCATGACGCAGCTCTCGCTCAACGGCGCAACGCCGGGCGCCGACAGCTTTAGCGGCCGTCTCAGCGTCGAGTCGTCCGACCCCGATACGCTGGTGGCCTGGCTCCAGGGCCGCAGCGAGATCAACCGCCGCAGCACGCGGCCGCTGCGCCTTGCCGGCGACGTGACCATCGCCGCCAACCATCTCGCCGTCGACAGGCTGAAGGCCGAGATCGAGGGCGGCGCGGTGGAGGGCCGCATCGCCTTCGTCCAGACCGGCGCGAGCAAGGGCTCGCGGATCGACGCCGAGCTCAAGGCCGACCGTCTCGACCTCGATGCCGCCGCAAGCTTCGTGCGCGCGCTCGCGGGGCCGCAGGGCGAATGGCCGGAGGAAGCCAAGCTTTCGCTCGATGTCGGCCGCGCGATGTCGGCCGGACAGGAGCTGCGGCCGTTCACGGCGAAACTCGGCTACGGCCCGGCGGCGCTGTCGCTGGAGCAGTTGCGCTTCGGCCAGGCGAGCGGGGTGACCACCGAAGCGAGCGGCAGCTTCGACCGCGTTCATGCCACCGGCAAGCTCGCGCTGAAATCCTCGGCCAATTCGCTGCGTGAGCTCACCGCGCTGCTCGAGCCGATCGCGCCTTCGGTGCGCGCACGGTTCGACGCCATCCCGTCATTGCCCGGTGCGACGCGGTTGAAGCTCGACCTCAGCCTCGACAAGAACGCCGACCATGCCGATCGCAACGACGCGCGCGCCGTGCTCGATCTCGATGCGCCGCAGCTCAAGGCCACCGCGACGCTGGCCGGGCAGACGCCGGTCGCGGCGGTCAACGGCATCGACATCGACCGCTTGCGCAACAGCGACTTCACGCTGGACTCGAAAATTTCGACGCCGAAGGCCGGCGCATTGCTGGCGCTGCTGGGCCTTGATCGCGTCGCCGCCGCGGGCGAGGGCGCCTCGCAGTTCGAAGGCCGGTTGAGCGGCGCGTGGCGCCGGCCGTTGCAATTGAACGCAAAGCTCAGTGGCGGCGGACTGGATGCGGATGCGCAAGGCAGCATCGAATTGTCGGACCCCAGTTCGTCCCAGCCGAAGGCCAGCGTGAATTTGCGCGTGCGCAATGCCAATCTGGCGCCGCTGTTCGGGACCAGCCCGGCGGACAAGTCAGTGCAGAGCGTCAACCTGTCCTCGCGCGTCGGCCTCTCCGGCAACCGCCTGACCTTCGACGATCTCGACAGCAGTGCGGCCGGCTCGCATCTGCGCGGGCATCTCGCGGTGACGCTCGATCAGGAGAAGAGCGTCGATGGCGAAATCGGCCTCGACGCGCTCGATCTTGCGCCGGCGTTCGCAATGGCCATCGGCGCCGCCGGACGTGATGCCGGCGATCCCCTGAGTGCGGGGCTGCTCGGCGGCTGGCGTGGCCGCATCGCCTTCCAGGCTTTACGCGGCACCTTGCCTGACGGCATCGAGCTGCGCCCCGTCGGCGGCACGATCCGTAGCGACGGCCAGTCGCTCGCGCTCGACGCGCTCAAGGGCGGGGTCGGCGGCGGTGAGATGTCGGCGAGCTTCGACGCGCGCAACGGTGCCAATGGCGTTGCGCTGAACGCGCGTATCGAGCTGCGCAATGTCGATGCGGCGGCGCTGCGCTACCGCGATCTCGCATTGCCCAAGGGACGCGCCTCAGTGCAAATGGCCCTGACCAGCCAGGGCCGCAGCGTTGCGGCGTTGACCGGTGCGCTCGCCGGCAATGGTACGGTGACGCTCGAGGCCGCGGAAATCAGCGGCCTCAATCCGCGCGCCTTCGAGATCGCCATCCGCGCCAGCGACGGCGGCCAGGTTGCCGACGACAACAGGCTGCGGCAGCTCGTCGAGCCCGCGCTGTTGGCTGGTCCGATCGCGGTCGCCTCGGCGCAGATCCCGTTCACGATCCGCGACGGGCGCCTGCGCGTCGGCGCGACACCGCTGGAAGCAAAGAACGCCCGCGCCATTGTCTCCGGCGGCTACGACATTCCCGCCGACCAGGCCGACATCCGCGCCAGCCTGACGCCGATCATGACCGGGCTTTCCGGCGCGCCGCCGGAGATCCAGTTGTTCGCGGCAGGTCCCCCCGACAAGCTCAACCGCACCGTCGATCTCGCGCCGCTGTCGTCATGGCTCGCGGTGCGCACGATCGATCGCGAGACGCGCCGGCTGGATGCGATCGAGCGCGGCGAGCCGCCGCCGGCGACTGCGGCGCTGCCGACGCTGGTCTCGCCCGATCCGGTGCCCGAGCCGTCGCTGACCGACGTGCCGTTGCCCGGCCGCGATCCGCGCCGCGCGCCGCCGAAGCCAAAGGCCGCGCCGACGCCGAAGGCGCCGCAGGCAGCGCCCGCGGTGCCGAGCCCGCCACTCACAAGCCCGCCGCTCGCGAGCCAGCAGATCGCCCCGCTGCCGCCGCCGATCGAGGTGAGGCCGGCGCCGGGCCCGCCGCCCGCAAAACCCAAGCCGAAGCCACCGCTGGTGCTGACGCCGTCGAATCCGTGAACGCGGCAGCCTGTTCGGCAAGCGCTGGCCCTTGCCCGCCGGTAAACCGATTCCCGCGCATTTTAACGAATTTTGCTCGGCAAAACTGATCTGCCGACTTTACTGGATTCTCGCGTTTGATCTCTAGTGTCGGTTCCCAGAGGAATTCGGCGTCCTGCCAGCACAAGCAGGATGGCTAACCAAGAACTGGGGTAACGAGATGAACGGGGCGAAATCGCTTCTGCAGGATCTGGACGACGCGATCGCGCGCGGCACCGACGAGAGCCGGGCGAAGGCGTTGTGGCATGCGACCGACATCCTGATCACCGGCCGCTACAGCGACGACGAGATCAGCATGTTCGGCGAGGTCATCGGGCGGCTCGCCGACGAGATCGAGGTCGCCGCGCGGGCGCAGCTCTCCGAGCTGATGTCGGCCTGCGACCACGCTCCGCTCAATGTCATCGAAAAGCTCGCCCTCGACGACGAGATCGACGTGGCCGGTCCCGTGCTGCGCGACTCCGCTCGTATCGACGAGAAGATGCTGGTCGAGAGCGCCATGACCAAGGGCCAGGCGCATCTGCTTGCGATCGCCCAGCGCAAGTCGATCGGCGAAGCCGTCACCGACGTGCTGGTCAAGCGCGGCGACCAGGCGGTCGTGACCTCCGTCGCAAGGAACGAGGGCGCGCGCTTCTCGGGCTCGGGCCTGCTGCACATGGTCCGGCGCGCGGAGGGCGACTCGATCCTCGCCGAGCAGCTCGGCCTGCGCAAGGACGTGCCGCGCCACATCTTCCAGCAGCTCATTTCCAAGGCGTCGGAAGACGTCCGCCGCCGCCTCGAGCACGAGCGGCCCGAGATGATGGCGCAGATCCAGAGCTCGGTGACCGACGTCACCGGCGATCTGCAGTCCAAGTTCGGTCCGTCCTCGCGCAGCTATTTCGTCGCCAAGCGCGTGGTGACGACGCAGTACCGCCAGGGCAACCTCAACCAGGACTCGATCTCGAACTATGCGCGCCAGCACCGTTTCGACGAGGTGCAGATCGGCCTGTCGCTGTTGTCGTCGCTTCCGGTCGACGTGATCGAGCGCGCGATGATGGACCGCAATCGCGAGATACTTCTGGTGCTGTGCAAGGCGCTCGACTTCTCGTGGGACACGACCATGTCGCTGCTGTTCC
Organism: Bradyrhizobium barranii subsp. apii; assembly: GCF_011516635.5. Classification (GTDB taxonomy): domain Bacteria; phylum Pseudomonadota; class Alphaproteobacteria; order Rhizobiales; family Xanthobacteraceae; genus Bradyrhizobium; species Bradyrhizobium barranii. The sequence continues at coordinate 2,593,550 of NZ_CP096255.1, forward strand.
TCGGCGCCAAGGATCATCTGATCACGGCGCGCGAGCTCCATGACAGCGAGCGCGAGTTCGGCAAGCTCAAGATCGAGACGTCGCGCAGCATTCTGAAGTTCTACCAGTCGCGCAAGACCGGCGCGGGTGCCGATACGGGCCGTCAGCCCGAACTCCAGGTGCACTGAGCGAGAGGGAGTAGTTGCAATGTTGCCTCAATTCGGCACCGCAATTCGCAAGAACAAGAGCCTGCCCGTCGATGCCGGCGGTTCGGCTCCCGAGAAGGCTTCCGTCGACGCCGCCTGGCTCGTGCTCGAAGCCGCCAACGATCTCGGCGATCACGCCGCGATCGCGGCCTGCCGCCGCGTCATCGACGCCGAGCTCAACGGCACGGTTGCCGGCAGCGCGGATATCGATCTCGTGCTCGGGTATTTCAGGTAGCGACGGTCACCAGCGTCTAGTGCGCCATCGCGATTTCGCCGGACACTTGCTCGCGCCTTGCATCGATGCGTAGCAGCACGACAACGACTGCGCCCACCAGCGCGCAACCCGCCAGCAACAGAAGACCTGCGGTAAAACTGCCGGTTAAATCCTTCAGGTAGCCCATTGCGTAAGAGCCTGACTCAAAATTGCATTGCTGTTTTTATCGCTGCGATGCGCCTTGTCATGAGTTGGACAGAGGCGAGGAAGAGCCAGGCAGTTGCGCTTTCGATGGTTCGCTCGAAGTCCTTGGCCAATCTGCGGTTGCGGCCGAGCCAGGCGAAGGTTCGTTCGACCACCCAGCGGCGCGGAAGCACCTCGAAGCCCTGTGCGGCATCGGAGCGCTTGATGATCTCGACAGTCCACCGGCCGATCTTTTCCAGCACCGCCTTGAGCTTTTCGCCGGCATAGCCGCCATCGGCGAAGATATGGCGCAGCCAGGGGAAGCGGTAGCGAATGCTGCACAGGACATCTGGCGTGCCGTCACGATCCTGGACGTCGGCAGCGTGAACGATCGCTCCGACCAGGAGCCCTTGGGTGTCGGTGACGATGTGGCGCTTTCGACCCTTGATCTTCTTTCCCGCGTCGTAGCCGCGAGGGCCGCCACTTTCCGTGGTCTTGACCGATTGGCTGTCGATCACGCCGGCCGTCGGCGAGGCCTCCCGGCCGATCGCCTCGCGCGCCAGCATCAGGAGTGCGTGGTTGATCGATTGCCACAATCCGCTGTCGCGCCATTGGTAGAAATAGTACTGCACCGTGGTCATTGGTGGAAACAGAGTGGGCGGCAGCATGCGCCACGGCAATCCGCCGCGCAGCAGATAGAGTACTGCCTCGACGATGTCGCGATAGCTCCATTTCGGGCGCCGCCCGCGCTTGGCCCGCACAGGAAGCAACCTCTCCAGCACGCCCCATTCCGCATCCGTCAAGTCGCTTGGCAAACGCAGCTCCTCTCGGGCAAACTGTGCCCGGGTGATATCAGTCCACATTCTCGATCCCTTTGATGCTTCGCAACACCGATGGAATCAGAACTCGCTGATATCACTCAACTTATTTTTCGGTCGGACACTAAGGACCGGCGAAACCGGAAAGATTTCCAAGCGAGTTGATCGCGGCGATGCCGGCGGCAGCCGATGCTCCCGTTAGAAAGCTCGCCGGCAGCGGCCAAAACATCGGGGGGACCGCGGAGACGCCGATCTGTGCGAAGCAAAGCAATGCCATGACAAGGACGGAGTTGGAAACGAGACCCGCCACTCCGATTCCCACCGCTGCCATCAACAGTGCCGCGGCGACGTGACCCTTTCTTTCCATGGTCCGATCGGAATGACGACCAAGCAGCACCATGCCCGCGGCCCCGAAAATAAAGGGCAACGCTGCGAGCAAGCCGGTCTGGGTATCACTGACGCCAAAACCCTTGATGATGGTTGGCAGGAAGAACGCCACACCATAACTTGCAGCGTTCAGGCAGAAGTACACCAGAGCGCACAACAAAATGCGGTAATCGGTGAGCGCCTGACCCAATGACAGGTGTTCGACTTTCTCCTTGTTTCGCTTCTCGGTGGCCTGCACGTCTTCCAGCCAGGCAATCTCGTCTTGTTGCAGCCAGCGGGCCTGGCGCGGAAAATCGGTCAGATAGAGCAGGACGCAGATGCCTACCCACGGCCGACGGCAGCGCCTCGAGAATGAACAGCCACTGCCAGCCTTCCAATCCCCAACCGGTCACGCCGAGCAGAAGCCCGGAGATGGGCGATCCGATGATGGACGAAATCGGGATCGCCAGCATGAACAGGCTGATGACCCGAGCCCGGTAAACCGCCGGGAACCACAGGGTCAGATAGAAGATGATGCCCGGAAAGAATCCCGCCTCGCAGGCACCGAGCAGCAACCGAAGAGAGTAGAAGACGCCCGTCGTCGGTATTCCCGTTGCTGCCGATATCGATGGGATGAATGCGAAGGCCGCCGAGACGATTCCCCACGTAATCATGATGCGGGCGATCCAGACGCGCGCGCCGACTCGTTCCAGGAAGATGTTGGAGGGGACTTCAAACAGGAAATACCCGACGAAAAACAAGCCCGCGCCCAGTCCGAACGCTGCTTCACTTAAACCCAGCGCCTGGTTCATGTGCAGCTTGGCAAAGCCGACATTGACGCGGTCAAGATAGGCCACGAAATAGCAGACGATCAGGAACGGTATAAGCCGCCACATAACCTTGCCAATGACACGCTTCTCGACGTCTTGCATGGCAAGGCCTCCCGCTTGATCACCGGAACCCGCTCAACATCCGGGCGGCGTTGCGAAACAATGACGGGGGCGAACGATGAGTGCAAACGGCATTTTGACGTTCAAGCCAAAGTGACAGTCGTGCTGTCATGCTCGAAGCTGGACGAGAGACGAAGCACGCGACACGCTCTATCTAACGTTCGGGGGCGGCCCAGGCATCGGCCGCCCGCCATGATGATCGCGAACATCATCTTATTTTGCCATCGCAGTCATGGCCAGCTTCTCAACCTCCTGTTGGACGAACGCGAAGCGCCAGAATGTCTAGGCGTTCGCGCCGCCGTCGACGGTCAAGGTCGAGCCGGTGATGTATTTTGCCTTCGCGCTCGCCAGGAATGTCACGGCATTCGCGATGTCATCCGTCGCGCCGTACCGGCCGAGCGCCATGAACTGTTTCAGCGTCTCCGCGGTCGGGCCGTGCGCCGGATTCATGTCGGTGTCGATCGAGCCCGGTGCCACGAGGTTGACCGTGACGTCCCTCGGGCCAAGCTCCCGCGCCAGCGCCTTCGTGAATGCGGTTAGCGCCGACTTCGACGCCGCGTACACGCCGAGCGCCGGCGAGGGCACGCGGTCCGCAAAATAGCTGCCGATGGTGATGATGCGGCCGCCCTTGCCAAGGTGCGGCAGCGCGGCCTTGCTCGCGGCGATCGGCGAACGCACGTTGACGTTCAGCAGCGCGTCGATGTCGGCGAGCGAGATGTCATTGAGGCCTCCCAATCGCAGAATGCCGGCATTGTTGACCAGGATGTCGAGCCCGCCCAGCTCCTTGACGGTCTTGTCGACCGAAGCCTGAACGGCAGCGACATCGGCGCTGTCGGCCTGGATCGCTACGGCTTTCCGGCCCGTCGCCTTGATCGCGTCCACGACCTTGGCGGCGCTCTCCGCAGACTTCTCGTAAGTAATCGCGACATCGGCGCCTTCCGCGGCTAGCGCCTTCGCGATGGCCGCACCGATACCCCTGCTTGCGCCCGTCACCAAGGCCCGTTTTCCTGCCAGCGTCATGTGATCTCTCCAATTCTGTAATGATCGACACAGAATATGTGGAGTCTTGATTGCCGCGGTCAGGTGAATTATGTGTTGATCATTACAGAAAGACGGGCGATGGCAGGCCGGCCACGGGAATTTGATCGCGACGCGGCGTTGGAGGCCGCCATGCTGCTGTTTTGGCGCAAGGGCTTTGCGGCAGCCTCGATGCACGACCTCTGCGACGCCATGGGCGTCAGCTCGCCCAGCCTCTATGCGGCCTTCGAAAGCAAGGAGGCACTCTACCTTGCCGCGATCGAGCATTACGTCGAGACCCAGGGCCAGCCGGTCTGGGACCGGCTTGCGGAAGGCGCGACCGCGCGCGCCGGCATCGAGAATCTGCTGATCGGGGCGGCCGAGACCCTGCCGAAATCCCGGAGAGCGCCGGCCGGCTGCATGGCCGTGCTGGGCGCCGTCAGCGACGAATGGCCGGCAACGATTGCCCGCGAGATCAAGAAGGCCCGGCTCGACATGCTCGGCAATTTGCGCGGGCGGCTGGAGGCTGCGGTCGCGAGCGGCGAACTGCCTGCCGCAACCGACATCGATGCGCTGAGCCGGTTCTACCTCAGCGTCTTCGAAGGCATGGCGATCCAGGCCAAGGACGACGCGACGCCTGAGGAGTTGAGAGGCGTAGCGAAGGCGGCCATGGCGATGTGGCCGGGCGAGCGGTAGCTCGCGGCCTGTACCATGGGTAGAGCGCAGCGAGACCCATCGTTCCATCCAGGCGTGTTGATGGGTTTCGCTCCGCTCTATCCATCCTACGAGCTAGGCCGAGAGATTGATCTATCTCAAGACCGTATCCGAAACGCGGGCCCAGCTTACATTCGGAAGGCAGCGATACGTCCAGACAGGCGGGAGGTGAAGCATGTACCGGCATATTCTCATTCCGACAGATGGGTCGGAGCTAGCGGAGCACGGCGTGGCGCATGGGTTGGCGCTGGCGAAATCCCTTGGAGCCAAGGTATCTCTAATCTTCGTTGTGGAGCCGTTTTCAGAAATGACAGGGCGGTTCCGTGAAGCAGTCGCAACATATGCCGAGCTGCGCAAGGAACAGGCCACGAGCGCGTTGGATCGCGCGGCAAATGCGGCCAAGGAGGCCGGCGTTTCCTGCGAACCGATTCAAGTGGAGAACGGGCAACCCCATCAAGCCATCATCGCAGCAGCCGAGAATAAAGGTTGCGATCTCATCGTGATGTCATCCCATGGCCGCAGCGGACTCTCCATGCTTCTCATCGGTAGCGTGACAAACAAGGTGCTGGCACAGGCGAAAACTCCCGTACTGATTTGTCCGTGAATGTGCGGATCGGCTGACAGAGTTCTCGCTCGCCGCGAGGACTAGAAAACTCAACGGCCGCATAAACCGCCTTGTCTGCTTTTCGTCATCTGCGGGCCTTACCTGCCGGTCAGGCCTTGTCGGCCCGGCACCCGGGTAGCCGGTGACAGTGCGCTTAACTCGAAGCCGGGGACCCCGTGCGCATCAATTGAATGCACTGTCACCGCAATTGCGGCGACGGCTAGAGCCTGTCGATCCGAAATGCGCGAGTCTCGACCGTGGTGCGGACACGCGCGTTGCACGCAGCTGTGATCGTGGAACCCCGCCGCGGATGTAACGACGGACGCTCCCCTCCGAATAGCCCGTAGCGGACGCTTCGTTCGCCAATAGATGGATGCGCAATCCGGGGAGAAATCGTCGCATGATGGGATTCAACGTCGCGGAGAATGGTGGAGGCTCTTATCGTCCGCTCGCCATTCTGCGCTGGGTCATGGTGGTCATATTCGTATCGTTTGGAATGCAGAAATTCACACTGCAATCCGCACAGGGTATCGCCCAGTTCATCAGCCACAGCCCGTTCATCTCCTGGCTGTCGGTATTCGGCCTGAGGGGAGAGGCCTATGTTCTCGGTGTCGCCGAATTCGTGATCGCGGCGCTGCTCGTGGCAGGCAGCTTCAGTCCGGTCTTGTCGGCGCTGGGTTCGTTCATGGGCATGGTGACCGCGATCACGTGGTCGTTCTTCTTTACGACGCCGGGCGTCGTCACATGGAGCCTGTCAACCGATCCGATGGCGTGGAATCTGGCCGGCGAGTTCCTGTTCAAGGACATCGTCCTGCTGTGTGTTTGCGCGGTGTTGTTTCTCGCCTCGTTGCCGCAATCGGTTGTCCGGCTCCGCACCGGCGGAGCCTAAAGCGGCTTTGCGATAGCCCGTAGGATGGGTAGAGCACAGCGAAACCCATCACGCTTCAACGCGCCCGGAAGCAAGGATGGGTTTCGCTTCGCTCTACCCATCCTGCGAGACGCAGCTCACCGCCGAGCGCGGTAAATCACGACATCATTGCCATGACGCGTCGTGCTCTTCTCGAGGATGTAATTGGCCTTTTCCAGCACGCGGCGGGATGCGCCGTTGCTGACATAGACAAGGCCGATGAGAGACGGCAGTTCGTGGTGCGACAGCCCAATGTCCGTCAGCGCGATTGCGACCTCGCTCGCAAATCCGCGGCCCCAGAACTCGCGCTTGAATGCGTAGGCAATCTCGATCTCGTCGATGTCGTCCACGAGGATGTGCCGGATCCCCGCTCGCCCGGCGAAGGCGCCGTCCTTCGTTCGCAGCATCCACAGCCCAAAACCGTGCTGGTCCCAATGCGCCATGTTGGTCGCGAGATAGGTCTTGGTGACCTCGGGTGCACGCACGCCGCCGAGATAGCGGGACACCTCGGCATCGAGATGCAGCGTGACGAGGTCGTCGAGGTGGTCTTCGCGAAGCCTCTCGGCGGTCAATCTGTCGGTGCTGAAGCGGTCCATGGAGACTGATAGCCGCTTTGGCGGCCGGTCGTCGATCGCTTTCGCGATGCGACACCGCACGCGTCAGCAGCGGCTGGACCGCTTGGACTCCATGTCGCGCCCGGGTTCTGACTTGGCCGCGCTGAGCGCCGCGGCCAGCTCGTCGATATGGTAGGGTTTCGGCAGAATCTGCAGACCCGCCAATTCGGCGTCTTGAACCGCGGCTTCGGAGTATCCGCTGGTCAGAAGCACGGGGATGTCGCTTCGCCTTCTCTTGATCTCCCGCGCCAGCTCGACCCCATTCATGCCGCCGGGCATCATGATATCGGAAAAGACGAGGTCGACGGCGCGGCCGTCGGCCAGGGCACCGAGCGCGGCCGCGCCACTCGCCGCGTGCGTGACCTCGTAACCGAGCTGGCCCAGCATCTCGCTCACCAGTGCGGCAACCTCGTCATCGTCCTCGACCAGGAGGATGCGGCCATGATTGCTCTTCTTCGGCCGCACCATGTTGAGATCGATCAGGTGTCGCTCCCTGGAAGGAATGCTGAGCGATCGCGGCAAATAGAGTTCGATGCTGGAGCCTCGGCCGACTTCCGATCGAATGCGGACCGTCCCCCGCGACTGCGTCGCGAATCCATGGACCTGGGCGAGCCCGAGCCCCGAGCCCTTTCCGACCTCCTTGGTCGTGAAGAATGGTTCGAAAACGCGTGACAGGATCTCCGGACTCATGCCGACACCGGTATCGACGACGGACAGGCGCACATAGTCTCCGGCGATCTGCTCGTCATTCAGATCGGGCAGATTTTCCCCGCGCACGAGAATCGTGCCGCCATTGGGCATGGCGTCGCGGGCGTTGACGGCGAGGTTGAGGATCACGAGTTCGAGCTCGCCGGGATCGACCTCCACCGGCCAGAGCGTGTCCGGAAAATCGAACTCGACGTGGACGTCGCCTCTCAGGCTTCGATCGAGCAGTTCGCGCATGCCGCCCATCTGTGAGGCGACGTCGACAGGCTCCGGCCGGAGCGTCTGCCGGCGGGAGAACGCGAGAAGCTGCCTGGTCAGGCTGGCCCCGCGCTGGGCGGCCTGGACCATCCCGTCCATGAGCCGGCGACGACGGTCCGGATCGGTCTGGCGGTCGAGCATGTCGAGGCCGCCGGAGATCACCATCAGCAGATTGTTGAAGTCGTGCGCCACCCCGCCGGTCAGCTGTCCGATGGCTTCGATCTTCTGGGCTTGCCGAAGCGTCTCCTCGACCCGGGCCCGCTCGTCGATCTCGACGCGCAGTTGTTCGACGGCTTCCGCAAGGGCCCGCGTGCGCTCGACCACCAGCGTCTCGAGCTCCTGAGCCGCCTGTTCGCGCGCCGCAAACAGGGCCCGGATTTCATATTGGCGCCGCCGCGCGCGCAGTGCCGATTGAACGGCGCTGGTCAGCGTCATTGGCTGAACCGGCCGCTCGAGCAGCGAGACGTTACGGAGAAGCGCGACAATGCTGCGGCGCCAGGCGAGGACGGCCGGCTGCTCGCGATGGCTGGTCAGGACGACGAAGGGCAGGTCGGACCAGGGCGGCTGGCTCTCGATCCATTGTGCCAGCGGCGAGGTGTCTTTCCCGAACAGAGCTTCCTCGGCAAGGAAAACGGCGCCGACGCCGGCTGCCATCTCGCTGACGAGTTCGGGCAGACTGCGGCAGCTGGTCGCTTCCAGGTGCGAACTCCGGAACAGCTCGACGGAGGCAAGCCCGTCGCGCCCGATCGGAGCAAAGACGAGAACATGGTGATCTCGCTCAACGCTCATTCAACCGACCCTTCGGGCTTAGGTGCCCCGGTATAATGCGGATTGCCGGAAAAGATGCCGCTGAACTCCCTCAGGGGCGGGCCGAGCGTGATGCCGGCGCTGCTAAGCCGAAATTCCCGGATGGTATGCTCGTGTCGGCCGCTGCGCTTCTTGACGACAGACAGAGCGCGCCGCACCGTTCCGCCGACCTCGAAATAGCGCAGCATGACCACGGAATCGCTGAGATAGCTGATGTCGAGAGGCGTATCCATCGGACCGACGAGGCCATGCTGGGCGAGGACCAGGATGGTCAGCACACCCTGCTGCCCCAGGTAGCTCAAGAGTTCGTGCATCTGCAGGATGAGAAATCGCTCGTCGGGCATCGCGGCCAGATAGCCGTTCAGACTGTCGATGATGACGAGGCGGGCATTGTCGGCCTCGACGCTCTTTCGCACGTTTGCGGCGAACTCACCCGGCGACAGCTCGGCGGGATCGATCTGCTGAAACCGGACAAGCCCCGAATCGACGTGTTCTTGCAGGTGCAGGCCAAGTGTCCGGGCGCGCGCTTCGACCGTGCCGCGGCCTTCATCGAACGCGAAGAACACCGCGTGCTCGCCACGTTCGGCCGCCGCGATCGCGTAGGTGAGCGCAACCGATGATTTGCCCACGCCGGCGGCGCCGATGAGCAGCGCATTGGTGCCGCGCTCGAGGCCGCCTCCCAGGAGCTGGTCGAGCTCGGCGTTGCCGCTCGGGGTGAAGTCGCCGACGAAGGTCTTGTGATGTTCGGCCGCCACCAGGCGGGGGAATATCTGCAGGCCGCCTCGCTCGATCGTGAAATCGTGAAACCCGCCGCGAAACCGGATGCCGCGCATCTTGATCACGCGGAGCCGGCGCCGCTCGGCGCCGTAATCGATCGCGACCTGTTCGAGCATCACCACGCCGTGAGCAATGGAATGGAGCTGCAAATCGTCCTGAGATGACGAAAGATCGTCGAGCAGGACCACTGTGCAATTGCGGTTGGTGAAAAAATGTTTCAGGGCCAGCACTTGGCGCCTGTAACGAAGCGGGTTCTGGGCAAGCAGGCGCAGTTCGGACAGGCTGTCGAGCACGACGCGGTTGGGATTGACCCGCTCGACTTCCCTAAAGATCAGGCCGGTCGTCTCGCTCAGCTCCATTTCGGCGGGATGAAACACCGTGAGCTCGCGCTCCGGATCGAGCGTCGTCTCCGGCGGAACCAGTTCGAAGATGTCGATGCCGTCCAGCGTCCAGCCGTGCCGCTGTGCCACGACGTCCAGCTCGCGCTTGGTTTCGGACAGCGAAATGTAGAGCACGCGCTCTCCGTTCCGCACCCCCCTCAGCAGGAACTGAAGCGCGATGGTGGTTTTGCCCGTGCCGGGCTGCCCCTCGTAGAGATACATCCGGTTGGCGTCGAAGCCGCCTCCCAGGATGTCGTCCAGGCCGGCGCTGCCGGTCGATATTCTGGACAGCTCTCGGGGCGCACTGTCCGCAACAGTGCAGGATGGACTGCTCATTGGTTTCCCTTGACGCTTCGAGAGAACGGCGCCACCGCCCCTGCACGAGCTCCGGGGCTCGCACTCGGTTAAGGCCGAACGGCCTTGGAACGAACTCTCAGATCGGCGCCGGGTTCCCTGCTGATGGGGTGGCGGTCGGCCCTGATCACGACGCCGATCCAGCCCGAAGACGGTACCGCACCGCCACTCGCAGGACGGAGAAGGTCGCGAGCCGGATGTCACTGAAGCCGACGATGCCATCGTGCTCCTGTGTTGCCCGACGGGTCAACCGATCCTCCGTTCGCAGCCCGGCGCGTCAAGCGTTCGCAGTCAAGTCGCTGCTTGATCTGAATCAAACAGGCGGATGACAGCCGCACCATAACGCGACTCCAGGGACTGGTGACATGTTGGTGTGCGCAATGAGTCCGACCTGGTACGTCACCTTCGAAGTGCAACGGCGAGGCGTTCTGCCGAGACAACGAAGTCCGCGCGAGACGAAGACCTTCGCGACTGAACATGAAGCCAAGCTGTTTGCGCGCGCCAAGCGCGATGATGGACTTTCCGTCTTTGCAGGCACGATCAACCCGCACCTGCCGAAGCGGGTGATCCCATCCTCCGGCATCGGCGCGTGGCTTGCTGACGAACAGGACGGTGCTGGAGCGCACGGCACTTCAAAGACTGACTAAGCACGCTTCTGTGCACAGCGATGGCCCTTGGGTGTTGCCATTTTGATACGGGCCCAAAATCCTCTCGCGCGTAAACTTCAGGATGCTCGCAAGCTTTATGCACGCCAGCCTGCATTAGGGCTCGCTTCTGACGGAAGAGATTTGAGCAAAGGGGATGAGACGATGAAAAAGCTTTCGATCGCGGCGATCGGCTTCGCGGCGCTGAGCATGTCGGCTCCGGCCATGGCGGCCGATATGGCCGTCAAGGCGCCGCCGCCGGCACCGGTGGTGGCGGTTTACAATTGGACCGGATTTTACATCGGCGCCAACGGAGGCTGGGGGCAGAGCCACGGTTGCGTCGATTTGATAACGCCCGCAGGCAACGTCGCAAGTGGTTGCGCCGATCGCTCCGGAGGCCTCGTCGGTGGACAGATCGGTTATCGCTGGCAGACCAATCAGTTCGTGCTCGGCCTGGAAGCCCAAGGTGATTGGGCCGAGATCAAGAACACGCGCGTCAGTTTGATCGATCCGTTGATCTCGACCACGGGCAAGACCGATGCGATCGGGCTGTTCATGGCTCAGCTCGGTTGGGCATGGAACGCCTCACTGCTCTACGTGAAGGGCGGCGCCGCCGTGACGCGCAATCGCTTTGACATCTTCAACAATGTCACAGGCGTCGGCCTCGCCTCGGCAGGTCACACGCGCTGGGGCGGTGCTCTGGGTGTCGGCTGGGAGTATGGCTTCACCCCGAACTGGACGGTCGGTGTTGAATACGATCACCTCTGGATGGGGCGTGACAACACCTCCTTCGCAGGCGTGGTCACACCCGGTGGGTTCACCCTCACCGGCAGCGGAGTCACCCAGGATATCGACATGGTCACGGTTCGCGTGAACTATCGCTTCGGCGGTTACGGCGCGCCGCGCTATTGATCCAAAGTCCTCCCAGTGAACTCAGGCCCCGGCATCGACCGGGGCCTTTTTCATGGGGGAGCGAAAGAAAACGCAGAGGCACCGGAGGAGGCCTTGCGTCGCCTCCATTTGATTTGTTGATTTTGGTTCGGACCGAACGCGTCCAGTCGTGTGGTGGCGCAGTCGAGGCGGCAATCCCGGGAGGATGCCATCATGCTCCTGTTTTGCCCGACGGCGCAACCGGCACGCCGTAGTCCGTAGCCCGGATGGAGCGAAGCGCAATCCGGGCCCAGTGATACGTTGCGCAAGAATCCCGGATCTCGCTTCACTCCATCCGGGCTCCGTCTATTTCCTTGGATGCATCAATGGTTTCACTGCATCCATCGGTCGCTATCCCGGCAGCATGCGCGGCGTCCCGCATCACCGCATCCCGGTTCTTTGCTCTCCGCTCGCGATCGTCTCGAACCATCTGAACAGGTCCGGTCGGTTAGCCCTCAACCATTCGGGGTCGCCGATGTAAAGCGTGAACGCTTCCGGAAAGAATTCGTCTGCCGGTTTCGAGGCTGCATACCAGGTCACCGGCCTGATCTTTTTTGCTTTGACGAGTGCCTGGAAGGAATCCTTCAGACCCGGCGTCGCCGCTACGACATGACCGAGTTCGTGCGCAAAAGTCACGAATGTTTCGCCCGCGATCTCGGGCTGGCCGCCGACACCGGATCCTCCGATGAAAAGCGCGTCAGAGTTCATGTTCGAGGAATCGAAGACGATGACCATCCGGTCGTTGCCGCGCAGAAGCGCCAGTCCTGCCTCCAATCGGTTGTTGATCGCGAATTTGGTTGCGGTGACGCCAATCAGTTCGACTGCAATTTTCTGGCGCGCGATTCGCAGCCCCTTGAATTTCGCTGCGAGTTGATCGCTCATCCGCTCCAGGGTGACCTCGAGCATCTGCAGCTCGTTCGGCGTGAATTCCTGCAAGCCCGTAAGCTGTTGCGCGCTGTATTGGAACAGCCGGGCGAGCTGGCTTTGTGCCTCCGAGGGGGCGAGTATTTCAATTCCATAGTTTTCCCTAAACCAGGACGGCGTGCCGCTCCTCGTCTGGATTTCGGCGGTGACGCTGTTCTCCAGCTCGGCAACGGTCGTCCCTCGCGGCTTCACGCCGGGGTATCGCCTTTTCAACCACGCCATCAATGCGGCAGCGTCGCCTGAATTGGCGCTGAAACCGTTCACCCGACGCAATTCACCAGGACGTTCGAGTGTCGAACCCTTCCGGTCTTCGCCGATCCGCTGGATGCTGACGCTGTTGTTTGGCCCGAACCGGATGGTCAGCAGGACCCGCTTTTCGACGTTTGGAATGGGAACGATGGCATCGATTTCTGCGTCGCGTGTCCCGTTGCCGAAGTACTGCAAGATCATAAATTTGGCTGGAAGGTGCTCCTCGGCAGCAAGTCCGGCCAATCCCGTGATGTCGCCGAGCCTGCTCTGCTCCGCGGTTTGATTCTGCGCTTTTTCAATCTGCAGGTCCGCAAAATCCCTGGCGTCGTAACCCGCTGGCACGCCCGCACTCACGGGTGCCGTGTCGCTGAGGAAGGCGATACGCAACGTCAGGATGGGGCCCGAAGGGACCTTCGTTCCCGCGACGAGGAAGCTGGCCTGACGACCGGCGGCACCTTCAGCGGGGCCGGTCGTCAGAATCTGATCGAAGCCCGGATTGGGGCTGGCGGCAATCCAGGCCAAAATGCTCCTCAGCTCGCCGGGATGCCCGGCCCAGTAACTGACGATGTTGTTGTTCTGGGGAAAGCCTGCGTATGCGTAGGTCGACGGCAGCCGCGGAATTGCTCCAGCTGCGGTCGCCACGGCCGGTTTGGCGCTGAGCCCTTCCGCGATGAACCGGGTTTCAACCCTGTCCTTATCACGGGCGCTCATTCGCGGGATGAAGACGATCTGATATGCGAGGTCGGTCGATCGTGGTTTCGCCGGCCGCTTGGGAATGATCGCAACGATCTTTGTTTCGGCGTTGACGGTCTCAGGCTTGACTTGCCAGACCGTTGCAAGCACGGCGTCACGTTCCTCCGCGTTGGCCTGCATGCGGGGATCGAAGCCCATTTCGAAGGCTTCCCCGATCTTTTGCTCCCAGTAACTCGCGCCGGCCCAACGGCGCAGCTCCCTGCTGTCGAAAGGCGCACCCTTGGTTTGATATGTGGTTTGCTCCTGCGAATAGGCGGCGCTGACGGCCGGCTCTGCGATCGCATTGGCGGTGCCGATCAGTGTCGCGAACAGTCCAGCAAACCTGCTCGCAAGCCGTTTCATTCGCATCGAGGAAAAGTCCCAAAGGTCTCCACGCGCGAGGCGCGAAAGAAGCCGCACCGGCAATGATCTGAGCGCGTCAACCCTGGCGCGCGACATCGATTGCGTTCAATTCACGTTAGATATGCTGCTGAAAGTTATATTTTATGTGACGATCCACCGAGCCCGATGTCGGATGGTACGACAATATGTTGATTTTCCGAAGTTGTCATCATGCTCCTGTTTTGCCCGACGGGTCAACCGGCGCGCGGCCGATAGCCCGGATGGAGCGAAGCATAATCCGGGTCCGGTGAAGCGTTGCGCAAGACCCCCGGATCTCGCTTCGGTCCATCCGGGCTATGGTCAGATGATTTCGCATATGCGTAACCCATTGATCTCACAGCTTCCGTCTACTGTGCATGGGGTTGTTTTCGCAATTTTAGTTTAGAGAGGGCGCTAGCCCGCGCCGAGTGCGACCGCGACGTTGTAGGTCAGAAGGCTCGCGGCATAAGCCAGCACCAGCATGTAGAAGAAGGTCACGGCCATCCAGGTCCAGCTTCCGGTCTCGCGCCGGATCACGGCGAGCGTGGATGCGCATTGCGGGGCGAAGATGTACCAGGCCAGCATCGACAGCGCGGTCGCGAGCGACCATTTTGTCGCCAGCACCTGGCCGATCTGCTCGGCGGCTTCCTTGCCACCTTCGATCGCGTAGACGGTGCCGAGCGCTGCGACCGCGACCTCGCGCGCCGCCATGCCCGGGATCAGCGCGACCGCGATCTGCCAGTTGAAGCCGACGGGGGCGAGCAGCGGCTCGAGCGCCTTGCCGATGATCGCAGCGAGGCTGAAGTCGATCGCCGGCTCGGTGGCGCCCGCGGGCGGTTGCGGGAACGAGGCCAGAAACCAGATCAGCACCATCATCGAGAAGATCGTGGTGCCGGCGCGGTGCAGAAACATTTTCGCCCGCGTGTAGACGCCGATCGCGATCGATTTCAGCCGCGGCATCTTGTAGTCCGGCAGCTCCAGCATGAACGGCGCCGGCGCATAGTCGCGCAGCATGAAGAATTTGATCAGGAACGAGACGACCAGCGCGCTGGTGATGCCGGCGGCGTAGAGGCCGAACATCACGAGGCCCTGGAGGTTGATGAAGCCCCAGACGTCCCTGGCCGGAATGAAGGCAGAGATGATCAGCGTGTACACGGGAATGCGCGCCGAGCAGGTCATCAGCGGCGCGATCAGGATCGTGGTCAGCCGGTCGCGCTTGTTGTCGATCACGCGCGTCGCCATGATGCCGGGAATGGCGCAGGCAAAGCTCGACAGCAGCGGAATGAAGGCGCGGCCGTGCAGGCCGGCGCCGCCCATGATGCGGTCCATCAGGAACGCGGCGCGCGCCATGTAGCCGAAGTCTTCCAGCAGCAGGATGAACAGGAAGATGATGATGATCTGCGGCAGGAACACGATGACGCTGCCGACGCCTGATATCACGCCGTTCTGAAGGAAGCTCTGCAGCAGGCCGGCGGGCAGGGTGGCGTGCACGAATTCGCCGAGCGCGTCGAAACCGTTGTTGAGCAGGTCCATCAGCGGCTGCGCCCAGGCGAACACCGCCTGAAACATCACGAACAGGATCAGCGCGAGCACGAGGAGCCCGCCGACCGGATGCAGCACCACGGCATCGATCCGCGCAGTCCAGGTGTCGGGTCTAGCAGGCAGGCTGACGCAGTCGGCGATGATGCGGTCGGCCTCGCGCTGGGTGGCGCGCAGCTCGGCGACGCTGAGCGCGCGCCAGCTGTTCTCGGCCGGCTCGGCGGCGAGCTTGGCCGAGATCTCGTCCGTCAGCGCCAGCAGATCGGCCGTGCCGCTCTTGCGCACCGCGATCGAGGTGACCACGGGCACGCCGAGCTCCTTGGCGAGCCGCTCCACGTCGACAGTGATGCCGCGGCGGCTCGCGATGTCGAACATGTTGAGCACGAGGATCATCGGCCGGCCGGTGCGCTTCAGCTCCAGCAGCAGGCGGATGGTCAGGCGCAGATTGGTCGAGTCGGCCACGCACAGCACGAGGTCGGGTACGGTCTCGCCGGACGCCTTGCCGAGCACAAAGTCACGGGTGATCTCCTCGTCCGGGCTGCGGCCGCGCAGCGAGTAGGTGCCGGGGAGGTCGACCACCGAGACCTGGCGTCCCAGGGGCGTAACGAAGAAGCCTTCCTTGCGCTCGACGGTGACGCCGGGATAGTTCGCGACCTTCTGTCGGCTGCCGGTCAGCGCGTTGAACAGCGACGTCTTGCCGCTGTTCGGCGTGCCCACCAGGGCGAGATGCAGCAGAGGAGCTTCCATGGGATCAGATTTCCGGTCGCTATCTAGGCGACAATGATGGCCATGGCTTCACGACGGCGGACCGCGATCGTGATGTTGTCGACACGGACGGCGATCGGGTCGCGCCCGACCAGGCCCTCGTGCAGGACCTCGACCCGGGCGCCCTCGACGAAGCCGAGCTCGATCAGCCGGCTCTCGAGCTCGATGTCCGAGAGCGCCGAGCCCGCATCCCTGGCGGAAAGATGTTGGATGACGCCGATATAGCCGCGCTGGGCCAGGCCCAGCGGCATCCGCGAACGCGTGTCATTGGTGTCGGTCATGCCCTGTATTTTCAACGCAGGGCAGTGAGGTCAAGCGCGCGGGTCGGCTGAAACTGCACCTTAGAGTGATTTTAAAGTGCAGAACCGTGAGGCGCCGTTGGGGGACGCCCAACGGCTACTGGGCCGGGACCTTTTCCGGCTGGATGGCGGCCATGGCGCGGCTCTTGAAGTAGTCGAGGACGAACAGGCGGATCGCCGAGGACAGATTGCCCTGCTGGCGGTTGCCGTCGATCTCGCCGACCAGCTCGGACAGCGTCATGTTGCGCAGGCCCGAGATCTCCTTCATGCCGTTCCAGAACGCCTCTTCCAGGCTGACGCTGGTCTTGTGGCCGGCGACCACGATCGACCGTTTCACCACGGGCGACTTCATGACTGATCCTCGCGATCGATCTGATGCTGGTCCAGATGCGCCTTCGCCTGGTCCGCGCGCGTCTCCTCCGCCGACCGCTCCGCCTTCGTGCGGCCGAACTTCGCCCGGTTGACGTCCGCCTGCTTCGCCGTGGCTTCCCGCTCGGCGCGCTTCCTGAAACGATTCAGGTTGATGACGTTCCCCATGCCGCGTCTCCATCATCCGCTCCTCTTCTGGCAGGATGAAACATTCAGAAACTGGGTGCCGTGTTGCGCCCTATGAGACTTGATCGCCATTCGCTCGTCCTCGTCAATTGGCCCCTCGGGCCATCAAACGACGAATTAGCCCCGTCAAAGGGCAGAGAGGCCTGCGTAGCACGCCGCCTCGCCACAACATTGACGGTAATCAAATCCCGGCCCTTAGGCCTTATATTTATGAGCCCCAGGGCACCGTATCATTACGGATGACTATCGGAATTCGGAATTCATCCAGGCCGCGTCATTTTCTCCGGCTGCACCAGCCGGTCGAACTCGTCGGCGGAGACGAAGCCGAGCCGCAGCGCCTCCTCCTTCAGCGTGGTGCCGTTGGCATGCGCGGTCTTCGCCACCTTGGCGGCGTTGTCATAGCCGATCTTCGGGGCGAGCGCGGTCACCAGCATCAGCGAGCGCTGCATCAGCTCCCTGATGCGCTTTTCGTCGGCGCGGATGCCGCTGACGCAATGTTCGGTGAAGGAGCGCGCGGCGTCCGCCATCAGCCGGATCGAGTGCAGCATGTTGTAGGCGAGCACGGGCTTGTAGACGTTGAGCTCGAAATGGCCCTGGCTGCCGGCGACTGTGATCGCAGTGTGATTGCCGAACACCTGGCAGCACACCATCGTCATCGCCTCGCACTGCGTCGGGTTGACCTTGCCGGGCATGATCGAGGAGCCCGGCTCGTTCTCCGGCAGGATCAGTTCGCCGAGGCCCGAGCGCGGGCCCGATCCGAGCAGGCGGATGTCGTTGGCGATCTTGAACAGGCCTGTCGCGACGGAATTGATGGCGCCGTGCGCCAGCACATAGGCGTCGTTCGAGGCCAGCGCCTCGAATTTGTTGGCGGCGCTGGTGAAGGGCAGCTTCGTAATCCCGGTAACGTGCTTTGCGAACAGTCTTGCGAAGCGCGGCTTGGAGTTGAGGCCGGTGCCGACGGCGGTGCCGCCCTGGGCCAGCGGATAGAGGTCCTTCACCGCCACCTTGAGGCGGGCGATGCCGCTTTCGACCTGCGCGGCGTAGCCGGAAAATTCCTGGCCGAGCGTCAGCGGCGTCGCGTCCTGGGTGTGTGTCCGCCCTATCTTGACGATTTTTGCGAACTCTTTCTCCTTCTTGCGGAGCGCGCGCAGCAGCTCGCCGAGGGCAGGGACGAGATCGGCATTGATGCGGCTTGCGGCCGCGATGTGCATCGCGGTCGGGAACGAGTCGTTCGACGACTGGCTCATGTTGACGTGATCGTTGGGATGCACCGGCTTCTTGGCGCCGAGCTCGCCGCCGAGCAGCTCATTGGCACGGTTGGCGATGACCTCGTTGAGGTTCATGTTGCTCTGCGTGCCCGAGCCGGTCTGCCACACGACAAGCGGGAAATGATCGTCCAGCTTGCCCTCGATCACCTCGCGCGCGGCGCGGATGATGGCGTTGGCCCGGCGCTGGTCGAGCAGGCCGAGCGCGAGGTTGGATTGTGCGGCGGCGAGCTTGACGATGCCGAGCGCATGCACGAGCGCGATCGGCATGCGGTCGATGCCGATGCGGAAATTCTGGCGCGAGCGTTCGGTCTGCGCCCCCCAATAGCGATCGGCGGGGACCTCGATGGGACCGAAACTGTCGGTCTCGGTGCGGCTGGCGGGGCGGGCAGTCTTCGAGCGAGCAGTGTTCGAGCGAGCAGTCTTGGCCATGAGCACATCCATTCTGCGGCACGGAATGCCGTGCAGCCTCTTCATGTGCTCTTCTATATCGGCAGTTTGGCCGGGCGCGACCGTTTCGGGTCCAACCTAGATCATTTCTTGCGGAAACGATCGAGCCGCACCACCTCGGCGCCGCCCTGGTTCGGGGCGGTCGGCTCCTCGGCGCTTTCCGCCGGTTCACTGGCAGGTGCGGGCACCGCGACGGCCGACGGCGCGGGAGCGGCCGGCAATGTCTCGGGCGAGACCTCGGCGACATCGGAGGTGTCGAACTGGAGGCCGAACTTCACGGACGGATCGAGGAAGCTCTTGATCGCGCTGAACGGCACGATCAGCCGCTCCGGAATGCCGCCGAAGGACAGGCCGACCTCGAAACGATCCTCGAGTACGGTCAGATCCCAGAACTGGTGCTGGAGGATGATCGTCATCTCTTCCGGATATTGCGCCAGGAGCCGCGACGACAGCTTCACGCCCTCGGCTTTCGACACGAAGGTGATGAAGAAATGGTGCTCGCCCGGCAGTCCATGGGACGCGGCATCGGTCAGCACCTTCCGCAGCACGCCGCGCAGCGCGTCGCGGGCCAGCACATCGTATCGGATATGATCGGTCGCCATGGTGGTCCTGTTGCATTCCAGGAGTTGGGCCCTGCCGGCCCGACTCGCCAAGCCGCAATAGTACCGCGCCTGACGGGTCAGCAGGAGTCCCCGCCGGGAAGGAAATAAGAGGTAAGTGGAGGCTTCTGTTGCCAGGTGCCTCCGAACCCCGCCTAACGGAGCTTAACCCGTTAGGACTTTAAGATGGTCTTTCAAACTGCGTTACGCAGCCTGAGCAACCGGAGCAAAGTTGTCGTTGGCAACTATTGCAGTAGCCCGATAACGGCGGAACAATACCGGGAAAAAGCACGCCCTTTACGCCCTCGTCGATCCTATTTCGCCCCCGCCAAAACCCGCTCTGGGTGCGCCCGCTGGTGGGCTTTGGTGGAGGCGCCGGGTACCGCCCCCGGGTCCGAATGGTTTATTGCGACGACCGTTTATTTCCATAGCCGGCGAACCGGCAGCCCCAATATAGGGGGCAAAGGTTTCAAATGACAGGTGTTTCGAGCGGCGATCCCACGGTTCCCTTTGGATAGGTCCCGGGCGGGCCTCGGTATGATCTTGGCCCTGGGACGGCCAGCGTTCTAAGCTCCTGACATGTCCATGGATTCAGCACCGGCCGCCCAAGAGCCGGACCATCCAGCCGCCCACGCTCCTCCGCCCGGCCTCGTCGCGCTGTTCCTGGCCTTCGCCCGGATGTCGCTGGCCGGCTTCGGCGGGGTCCTGGTGTTTGCCCGCCACGCCATCGTCGATCAGCACCGCTGGATGACAGCGGACGAGTTCAACGAGACCTTTGCGCTCTGCCATTTCCTGCCCGGGCCCAACATCGTCAACCTGTCGATGGTGTTCGGGTCGCGGCTGCGCGGCATCGCCGGCGGCGTTGCCGCCTTTACCGGGCTGTTGCTGCCGCCGACGGTGATCATGACCGTGCTTGCGATCATCTACGCCCGGTTCGGCGATGTGGAGGTGCTGCGCCGGATCCTCGCGGGCATCTCCTGCGCGGCGGTCGGGCTGCTGATCGCGGTGGTCTTCCGCATGATGATGCCATTGCTCAAGCGGATGGACGCCGTCGTGCTCATTCTCATGCTCGGTGTGTTCGTTGCGATCGGCGTGCTTCGCCTGCCGCTCCAGGCGGTGCTGCTGGTCGCGATTCCCATCAGTATCGGCGTCACATATTGGGTGCGGCGGAAGGTAGCAGCATGAACAGCGAAAACCCGATCTGGGCGCTGATCTCCACCTTTGGTCTAATGTCGCTGTTCGCAGTCGGCGGCGCTGCGGCGGCGGTACCGGAGATGCACCGCATCGCGGTCGACGTGCATCACTGGATGACCGAGAAGCAGTTCGCCGACGCCTATGCGATCGCACAGCTCTCGCCAAGTCCGAACGTACTTATCGTCACGTTAATCGGCTATGCCGTCGCCGGCATCCCCGGCGCGCTGGCGGCAACGCTGGCGATGTGCCTGCCGACGGCGCTGCTTGCCTATTATGTCAGCCGTCTGCTGAGCCGGCCCAGCCAATCGCGCTGGCCCGCCTTGATTCAGACTGCACTGGTTCCGCTATCGATTGGATTGATGGCAGCCAGCGCCCTGATCCTGGCCCAGTCGACCGATCGCACCTTTGCTGCGCTGCTTCTGACCGCGGCAGTTGCAGTGCTCGCGTCCGTCTCGCGCATCAATCCACTCTGGCTTCTGCTCGCCGGAGGCCTGATTGGTTTTGCTGGCATTGTGTAATGAAAATCGCTAGGCAGTGATCCGGGCGGGGGATCCTTTTCCAGCCGATTAGAACAACAGTGCTCGTGACTTAGGAGTCGCGGAGGAGACAAGCATGGCCGACACGATGGGCCACTCGGCGACTGCCACCCGAAACACCTCGGTGGCGATCGGCTTCTGCCTGCTGGCGATCGCGCCGCAGATTTTCGAATTCATCTGGTCGATCGGGACGATCTTTGGCTGGGGTGCCGGGCGCGGCCCACTGCAGGTCGTAACCGGCCATGCGACAGCGCTGCTCGCCGGCGCGCCCAGTGCCATATTCGGATCGTTCGGTGCCGGCACCAAGAAGGCGTCATCTGATGTGCTGCTGGCGCTGATCTATTCCTATCCGCTGTTTGCGGTGGCGATCCTCACGCTGTTCATGACGATCCGGTCGGCGCAGGACTATGTCGGCGGCGTCATCCTGATGGCGCTCGCCCTGTTCGCGCTGTGGGCGTCGAGCGATCTGCAGGGCATGCGCGGCTTCTCCTTCGGTGCCGGCACGGCACCGCGGATGTTCGGTGGATTGCTGGTGGCCTTGTCGGCCGCCATCGCCTTGACCGGCCTTCTGACCGATGGGCCGGCGATGGCCCATTATTCCTGGCGCGGGCCTCTGTTCGTGATGGTCGCGATCCTGTTTTTCGCGCTGGCGATCCGGCCGCTCGGCCTCGTGGTCACGGCCTTCGTGAGCTTCATGATTGCAGCGCTGGGCTCGCATGAGACGCGCTGGCTGGAGGCCGCCATCGTCGGCGCCTGCCTGACGCTCGGCTGCGCAATCCTGTTCCCGTACGTGCTCGGGTTGCCGATGCCGATGTTCCCGCGTTTCCTGGTTCAGTGAGGGTGTAATGGAGCTCTTTGCCAACCTCGCTCACGGTTTTGCCGTCGCGTTCTCTCCGATCAACCTGCTGATGTGCCTGATCGGCGCCCTCGTGGGCACGCTCGTCGGCGTGTTGCCGGGCATCGGCACCATCGCGACGGTCGCGATGCTGCTGCCGATCACTTTCGGCCTGCCGCCAGTCGGCGCGCTGATCATGCTCGCCGGCATCTATTACGGCGCCCAGTATGGCGGCTCGACCACGTCGATCCTGGTCAACATACCCGGTGAGGCGACATCGGTCGTCACCGCCATCGACGGCCACCAGATGGCCAAGCAGGGCCGCGCCGGCCCGGCGCTGGCGATCGCCGCGATTGGCTCGTTCTTCGCCGGCTGCGTTGCGACCGTTTTGATCGCCGTCCTCGGCGCGCCGCTCACGAAGCTCGCGCTGGCGTTCGGTCCGGCCGAGTATTTCTCGCTGATGGTGCTCGGCCTGATCTTCGCGGTGGTGCTTGCCAAAGGCTCGGTGCTGAAGGCGATCGCGATGATCGTGTTCGGCCTGCTGCTCTCGATCGTCGGCTCTGACATCGAGACCGGCGCCTCGCGCATGGCCTTCAACATTCCGGAGCTCGCCGACGGCCTCGGCTTCGCGACGGTGGCGATGGGTGTATTCGGCTTCGCCGAGATCATCCGCAATCTCGACGCCGGCGCCGAGATGAATCGCGATCTCGTGCAGCAGAAGATCACCGGCCTGATGCCGACCAGGAAAGACCTGACCGACTCGGCGCCCGCGATCCTGCGCGGCACGGTGCTCGGCTCGATCCTCGGCATTCTGCCGGGCGGCGGCGCGGTCATCGCGTCGTTTGCCGCCTATACGCTCGAGAAGAAGCTCGCCAAGAACCCGTCGCGGTTCGGCCGCGGCGCGATCGAGGGCGTGGCGGGGCCGGAAAGCGCCAACAACGCCGCGGCGCAGACCTCGTTCATTCCGCTGCTGACGCTCGGCATCCCGCCGAACGCGGTGATGGCGCTGATGGTCGGCGCGATGACCATCCACGGCATCGTGCCGGGTCCGCAGGTCATGCAGAAGCAGCCGGATCTGGTCTGGGGCATGATCGCCTCGATGTGGATCGGCAATCTGATGCTGATCATCATCAACCTGCCGCTCGTCGGAATCTGGGTGCGGCTGCTGCGCGTGCCTTACCGGCTGATGTTCCCCTCGATCGTGATCTTCTGCGCGATCGGGATCTACTCGGTGAACAACGCACCGGTCGACGTCATCCTCGCGGGCGTCTTCGGTCTGGTCGGCTACTGGCTGATCAAGCACGATTTCGAGCCGGCACCGCTGCTGCTCGGCATGGTGCTCGGACCGCTGATGGAAGAGAACCTGCGTCGTGCGCTGCTGATCTCGCGCGGCGACTGGAGCGTGTTCCTGACGCGTCCGTTGTCGGCAGTGCTGCTGGCGATCGCGGCGTTTCTGCTGATCCTCACGGTCCTGCCCGTGCTGCGCGCCAAGCGCGACGAGGTGTTCACCGAATCCGAGAACTGACCGCGCCTGCGTTGTCGCGGCGCCCTGCGTCCGCACGCCGCATTCGGAAGTCGAATCGACTTGTGTGACCGCTTCGTGAAATGAAAATGCCGGCCCTGTGGCCGGCATTTTTGTTTTACGTCCGAGGGGATCGAGATGACTTCCATTCGCGCGCTTGCGGGCGCATGTGCTGCGGCGTTCGCATCGTTGTGCGGCTTTGTCGCACCGGCGGAGGCGCAGACCTATCCGACGCGCAGCATCACCATGATCGTGCCGTTCGCGGCCGGCGGACCGACCGACGTGATTTCGCGCATCGTCACCGGGCACATGGCGCGCAGACGCGGACAGAGCATCATCATCGAGAACGTGGTCGGCGCTGGCGGCACCACCGCGACGACGCGCGCTGCGCGCGCGGCCAATGACGGCTATACGCTCATTACCGGGCATATGGGCACGCATGCCGCCTCCGTGCCGCTCTATCCGAAACTCGCCTACCACCCGGAAAAGGATTTTGAGCCGGTCGCGCTGCTCGCGGGCACGCCGATCCTGATCCTGGCGCGCAAGGACTTTCCGCCGAAAGACCTCAAGGAGTTCGTCGCCTACGTGAAAGCGAACGCCGAGAAGGTCAACGCCGCGCATGCCGGCGTCGGCTCGGTCTCGCACGTCTCCTGCGAGCTCCTGCACTCGATCCTCGACATCAAGCCGGTCGGCGTGCCCTTCAACGGCACGGGCCCCGCGATGAATGCGCTGGTGGCCGGACAGGTCGACTACATGTGCGACCAGATCGTCAATGCGGTGCCGCAGATCAATGCCGGCACCATCAAGGCCTATGCGATCGCGACGGCCGAGCGCAATCCGTCGCTGCCGAACGTGCCGACGACGGCGGAGGCCGGCCTGCCTGCCTTCCAGGCCCAGGCCTGGAACGCCATGTTCGCGCCGAAGGGAACTTCGCCCGCGATCATTGCGAGCCTGAATGCCGCCGCCATCAAGGCGCTCGACGACGAGACCGTGAAGAAGCGCCTGCTCGAGCTCGGCAGCGTCATTCCGGGGCCCAAGGACCGGACGCCGGAGGCGCTGGCGACCCTCGTCAAGAACGAGATCGCGAAGTGGACCCCGGTGCTCAAGCCGGCAACTTAACGAGCACTTTCAAGCCGATAGGCGAGGGGCGGGACGCAAGTTCCGCCCCTCGTTGTTTGCACCGGGAATAGTCACTTTTCGGGGTATAATGGGCTTAAACAGCGAATCGCTGCTGTCGTAGCGCGGGGCGCGCCGTTAAGTTCGCCGCCTCCCCAAAGGCTCAATGGCACATGCACCAGTATCAGGACCTGCTCGAGCGGATTCTTTCAGACGGCGCCGAGAAGACCGACCGGACCGGTACCGGCACGCTGTCGGTGTTCGGCCATCAGATGCGCTTCAACCTGTCTGCCGGCTTCCCGATGCTGACCACCAAGCGGCTGCCGCTGAAGGCGATCGTGCATGAGCTGTTGTGGTTCCTGAAGGGCGACACCAACATCAAATATCTGCGCGACAACGGCGTCACCATCTGGGACGAGTGGGCCGATGCCAATGGCGATCTCGGGCCGGTCTACGGCCATCAATGGCGTTCCTGGCCCACGGCCGACGGGCGCAGCATCGACCAGATTGCCAATGTCATCGACATGATCAAGCGCACCCCGGACTCGCGCCGGCTGATCGTCACCGCCTGGAATCCCGCCGACGTCGAGAAGATGGCGCTGCCGCCCTGCCACCTGCTGTTCCAGTTCTATGTCGCCAACGGCAAATTGTCCTGCCAGCTCTATCAGCGCTCGGCCGATGTCTTCCTCGGTGTACCCTTCAACATCGCATCCTATGCGCTGCTCACGATGATGGTCGCACAGGTCACGGGGTTGAAGCCCGGCGACTTCGTTCACTCGCTCGGCGACACCCATCTCTATTCCAATCACCTGGAGCAGGCGCGGCTCCAGCTCACGCGCGCGCCGCGGACGCTGCCGGTGATGCGGATCAATCCCGATGTGAAGGACATCTTCTCCTTCCGCTACGAGGATTTCGAGCTCGTCGGCTACGACCCGCATCCGCACATCAAGGCGGAAGTCGCGGTCTAACGCAGATGTCGTTGACCATCCGCCGCGTGCGCGCCGGTGAAGCCGGGCTGGTTCTTGCTCTCATCCGCGAGCTTGCCGAATACGAAAAGCTTTCGCACGAAGTCGAGGCGACCGAGGCGATGATTGCGGAAGCGCTGTTCGGCGAGCGTCCGCAGCTCTATTGCGCCATTGCCGAGTGGAACGGCGAGCCCGTCGGCTTTGCGGTCTGGTTCGTCAATTTCTCCACTTTCAGCGGCCGTCGCGGCATCTATCTCGAAGATCTCTATGTGCGGCCGTCGCATCGGGGCAAGGGCCTCGGCAAGGCGCTGCTGGTCTATCTC
The DNA here is from genome assembly GCF_011516635.5 of Bradyrhizobium barranii subsp. apii. Lineage (GTDB taxonomy): Bacteria > Pseudomonadota > Alphaproteobacteria > Rhizobiales > Xanthobacteraceae > Bradyrhizobium > Bradyrhizobium barranii. The sequence continues at coordinate 2,619,226 of NZ_CP096255.1, forward strand.
GCCAGGGAGTGCGTCGACAACGGCTGGTCGCGGCTGCAATGGGCGGTGCTCGACTGGAACGCGCCGTCGATCGCGTTCTACAAATCGCTCGGCGCCGTCATGATGGACGACTGGACGCTGTGCCGCGTCACCGGCCCCGCGCTGACACGACTTGCAGGGAGCGCGTCCTGATGGAGATCATCTTCGTCGTAGCGATCGCGGAGAACGGCGTCATCGGCGCCGGCAACGGGTTCCCGTGGCGATTGAAATCCGATATGGCGCGCTTCAAGGCGCTCACGATCGGCAAGCCCGTGATCATGGGCCGCAAGACCTTCGAAACCCTGCGCCGGCCGCTTCCTGGCCGTACCAACATCGTCATCACGCGCGATGCGGATTATCGCGCCAATGGCGCCATCGTCACGACATCGGCTGCCGATGCGGGCGCGGTTGCGCTTGGCGATGCCCTGCGGCGTTCGGTCGCCGAGATCGCGGTGATCGGTGGCGCCGAGATCTACCGGCAATGGCTCGATCGCGCCGATCGCCTCGAAATCACCGAAGTGCATGCGCGCCCCGAAGGCGACACGCATTTCGACATCGACAAGGCAGAGTGGGATGAGGTTGAGCGCATCCGGCATCCTGCCGGACCCGACGACAGCGCCGACTACTCCTATGTGACATATCGTCGGCGGGCGGGCAATTAACCGCATTCGTCAATGTTTACATTGACTTTTTCGTGCCCGAGCATAGCTCGAAGGACAGCCCGGGCCGCGTTGTAAGGGACTTGCCTGTCCCCTATAAAGCCGGACCGGACAAAGCGGGCGGGGGCGATTTTCACCCTGCCGAGGAGAGCGTCGAATGCCGTGGAAGAATCAGGGCGGTGGCCCATGGGGCTCGGGTCCGAAGGGACCATGGGGCAACGGCCCGCAACCGGTCGGGCCAAGGCCGCCGGATCTGGAAGACCTTCTGCGGCGCGGCCAGGACCGCCTCCAGCAGATCATGCCGGGCGGCTATTTCTCCGGCATCGGCATCACGCTGATCGTCCTGCTCATCATCGCGTTCTGGCTGCTGTCGGGCTTCTTCCGGGTGCAATCCGAAGAGCTCGGCGTCGTGCTGCGCTTCGGCAAGCATGTCCGCACCGTGCAGCCGGGTCTGAACTATCATCTGCCCTATCCGATCGAAACCGTGCTGCTGCCGAAGGCGTTGCGCGTCAACACGATCTCCATAGGCATGACGCTGATCGACGATCCGGCGCGGCGCGGCCGCTCCATTCGTGACGTGCCGGAAGAGAGCCTGATGCTGACCGGCGACGAGAATATCGTCGACGTCGACTTCACCGTGCTCTGGCGCATCAAGCCGGACGGCGTCGGCGACTTCCTCTTTAACATCCAGAATCCCGAAGGCACCGTGAAGGCGGTCTCCGAGAGCGCGATGCGCGAGGTGATCGGCCGCTCGCAGATCCAGCCGATCCTGACCGGTGCGCGCAACGTTACCGAACAGGGCGTGCAGGAGTTGATCCAGAGGACCCTGGACAGCTACGGCGCTGGTATTCTCATCAGCCAGGTGCAGATGCAGAAGGTCGACCCGCCGGCGCAGGTGATCGACGCGTTCCGCGACGTCCAGGCGGCGCGCGCCAATCTCGAGCAATTGCAGAACGAGGCGCAGACCTACGCCAACCAGGTCGTGCCGCAGGCACGCGGACGTGCGGCGCAGATCACGCAGGCCGCCGAAGGCTACAGGGAGCAGACGGTCGCCGAGGCCAAGGGCCAGAGCTCGCGCTTCCTGAAGGTTTACGAGGAATACAAGAAGGCGCCCGACGTGACGCGTGAACGGATCTATCTGGAGACGATGGAGCGCGTGCTCGGCGGCGCCGACAAGCTCGTCTATGACGGCGGCCCCTCGGGCCAGGGCGTCGTGCCCTATCTGCCGCTCAGTGAGTTGACAACCAAGCGGCCGCCTACCACCGGTCAGCAGTCGAGCGGAGGCAACCGATGAGGTCTCCGGTCACAGGTATCGTCACGCTGCTCGCCCTCCTGCTCGTCGTGATCGTCGGCTACATGTCGCTGTTCACGGTGCAACAGACCGAGCAGACCATCGTGCTGCAGTTCGGCCGTCCCGTCGACGTCGTCACCGCGCCCGGCCTGCACTTCAAGGCGCCGTGGAATTCGGTGATCAACATCGACAAGCGGATCCTCGATCTGGAGAACCCGTCGCAGGAAGCGATCGCGTCCGACCAGAAGCGGCTCGTGGTCGACGCCTTCGCGCGTTACCGCATCAAGGACGCGCTGCGCTTCTACCAGAGCGTCGGCTCGATCCAGGCCGCCAACATCCAGCTCACCACGCTCCTGAACGCGGCGCTGCGCCGCGTGCTCGGCGAGGTCACCTTCATCAACGTGGTGCGCGACGACCGCGAGAAGCTGATGCAGCGCATCCGCGACCAGCTCGATCGCGAGGCCGACGGCTACGGTATCCAGGTCGTCGACGTCCGGATCCGCCGCGCCGACCTGCCGGAGCAGAACAGCCAGGCGGTCTACCAGCGCATGAAGACCGAGCGCGAGCGCGAAGCCGCCGAGTTCCGTGCGCAGGGCGGCCAGAAGGCACAGGAGATCCGCTCCAAGGCCGACCGCGAGGCGACCGTGATCGAGGCGGAAGCCAAATCGCAGGCCGAGCAGATCCGCGGCGTCGGCGACGCCGAGCGCAACCGCCTGTTCGCGGAAGCCTACGGCAAGGACGCCGACTTCTTCGCCTTCTACCGGTCGATGACAGCCTATGAGAACGGGCTGCGCGCGAACGACACCCGCTTCCTGCTGCGGCCGGACTCGGATTTCTTCCGGTTCTTTGGTAACCCGTCCGGCAAGACGGCGACCGAGACGCCGGCGAAGCCGTGAGCTAGACAGAGGGCGGCAGTTCTGCCGCCCTTCGTCCAGACAAGAACAGCACTACGGGAGGTTCCATTCCGATGAGGTCCATTGCGTTCGCCGACTTCCTCATCGGCTTAGGCATCCTGTTCGTGCTGGAAGGCTTGATGTTCGCGGCAAGTCCGAACTGGATGCGCAAGGCCATGAAAAGCGCGATCGCCACGCCGGACAATATCCTGCGGGCGGTTGGGATCGGTTCGGCCGTGGCCGGCCTGGTCTTGATCTGGGTTATGCGCCGTCCGATTTAGGCGTCACGCCAACGCCAAAGTGAAGGCGAGAGACTGGTTTTCGCCGTATTATCCGGGTCTTGAGGCCCGTTAAGCTCCGCGCTTGCGCCGTCCCCCCGTTCGAGCGCAGTCTTGGAGGCGAATCCTTGGGGCCTGATCCTTTTCTCTGGAGATACCAATGACCGCTGCCACCATTGCCCCGACCCGCTTGCGCTTAGGGCTGGCCGCGCTCGCCGTCAGTGCATTCAGCGCGTTCGGCACGCCGGCCCTTGCGCGTGGCCCGGACGGGATCGCCGACGTCGCCGAGAAGGTGATCGACGCGGTCGTCAACATCTCGACCTCGCAGACCGTCGAAGCCAAGGGCGGCGGCGGCGGCAGCAACACCATGCCGCAACTGCCGCCCGGCTCGCCCTTCGAGGAGTTCTTCGACGACTTCTTCAAGAACCGCCGCGGCCCCGGCGGCGGCGGCAAGGGCGGCGAGCGCGGTGACAACCCGCCCCGCAAGACCAACTCGCTCGGCTCCGGCTTCATCATCGACACCGCTGGCGTCGTTGTCACCAACAACCACGTCATCGCGGACGCCGACGAGATCAACGTCATCCTCAACGACGGCACCAAGATCAAGGCCGACCTGGTTGGTGTCGACAAGAAGACCGATCTCGCCGTGCTGAAGATCAAGCCGCCGAAGCCGCTGGTGGCCGTAAAGTTCGGCGACTCCGACAAGCTGCGCCTCGGCGACTGGGTGATCGCGATCGGCAATCCGTTCAGCCTCGGCGGCACGGTGACGGCCGGTATCGTCTCGGCCAAGAACCGCGACATCTCCTCGGGGCCGTATGACAGCTACATCCAGACCGACGCCTCCATCAACCGCGGCAATTCCGGCGGTCCGCTGTTCAACCTCGATGGCGACGTCATCGGCGTCAACACGCTGATCATCTCGCCCTCCGGCGGCTCGATCGGCATCGGCTTTGCCGTGCCCTCGAAGACGGTTGTCGCCGTGGTCGATCAGCTCCGCCAGTTCGGCGAACTGCGCCGCGGCTGGCTCGGCGTGCGCATCCAGAGCGTCACCGACGAGATCGCCGAGAGCCTCAACATCAAGCCCGCGCGCGGCGCGCTGGTCGCCGGCGTCGATGACAAGGGCCCGGCCAAGCCCGCCGGCATCGAGCCCGGCGACGTCGTCGTCAAGTTCGACGGCAAGGACGTCAAGGATCCCAAGGATCTCTCCCGCGTCGTCGCCGACACGGCGGTCGGCAAGGAAGTCGATGTCGTCATCATCCGCAAGGGCCAGGAGGAGACCAAGAAGGTCACGCTCGGCCGTCTCCAGGATCCCGACAAGGTGCAGGCCGCGGTGAAGACCGACGAGCCGGCGCCCGAGAAGCCGGTGACGCAGAAGGCGCTCGGTCTCGATCTTGCCGCGCTCAGCAAGGATTTGCGCACGCGCTACAAGATCAAGGACAGCGTCAAGGGCGTGGTCGTCACCAATGTCGACGCCAATTCGGACGCTGCCGAGAAGCGCCTCTCCGCCGGCGACGTCATCGTCGAGGTTGCGCAGGAGGCGGTGTCGAGCGGCGCCGACATCCAGAAGCGGGTCGACCAGCTCAAGAAGGACGGCAAGAAGTCCGTGCTGCTGCTCGTCTCCAACGCCGACGGCGAGCTGAGGTTTGTGGCGCTGAGCGTGCAGTAGTCGCGGTTCAATCCAGTAGGGTGGGCAAAGCGAAGCGTGCCCACCATCTTTCCACCATCGCGACAAGAGTGGTGGGCACGGCGCAAGTGCGCCTTTGCCCACCCTGCGGCCGCTGGGCGTGCCGCAAGTGCTGACGACGGGAGAGGCTAAGCCTCCACGAACTCGTCCCGCCGATACCCCTGCGCGTAGAGCAGCGCGGTGAGATCGCCATGGTCGATCCGCGCGGCGGCCGCAGCCGCGACCGCTGGCTTGGCGTGATACGCCACGCCCAGTCCCGCCGCCTGGATCATCGCGAGATCGTTGGCGCCATCGCCGACCACGACGGAGTCGATGTCGTCGAGATCGAACGACTCCATCAGGTCCACCAGCGTCGCAAGCTTTGCCGCGCGGCCCAAAATCGGCTCCTTGACCTCGCCGGTGAACTTGCCGTCGCGGACGACGAGCTCGTTGGCGCGGTTCTCCTGGAAGCCGATCTTGGCGGCGACCGCGCGCGTGAACAGCGTGAAGCCGCCGGAGACGAGACAGGTATAGGCGCCATGGGCGCGCATGGTCGCGACCAGTTCGCGGCCGCCCGGCGTCAACGTGATGCGCTTGGCCAGCACCTCGTCGACCACGCTGGCGGGAAGGTCCTTCAGCAGCGCGACGCGCTCGCGCAGCGCCGGCTCGAACTCGATCTCGCCGCGCATCGCGCGTTCCGTGATGGCCGCCACGTGGGCCTTCATCCCGACGAGATCGGCGAGCTCGTCGATGCATTCCTGGCCGATCATGGTGGAATCCATGTCGGCGAGAAAAAGCTTCTTGCGCCGGAAGCCGACTGGCTGCACCACGATGTCGATGGGAAGGTCGCCGCGAAGCTCGCGCAACCGCTGTTCGATGGCGTGACGGTCGCCTTGGAGGTTATCCTGCGCGCCGAAGGGAATGTCGACCGCAACCCCGTCGAACAGCCAGTGCGCAGGTTGCGCCTGGGGCAGCACGGCGCGGGCGCCGTCGACGATGGTGCTGTCGAGCGCGGGATTGTCGGGATTGCAGATCAGCGTGGCGACGAGGGACATTTGAGGTTTTCGTGAGCGAGGGACAAGTCAGCAGAAGACATGTTGGCAAGGCCGTGCTTATCGCAGGCCCGACCGCCAGCGGCAAGTCGGCGCTGGCGCTCGAGCTTGCCCTGAGTACGGGCGGAATCGTCATCAATGCCGATTCCATGCAGGTCTATCGTGACCTCCGCATCATCACCGCGCGCCCCACACATGGCGAGGAAGGACGCGCGCCGCACCGTCTCTACGGCCACGTCGATGCGGCCGTGAATTTCTCGGCCGGCGCATGGGTGGTCGACGCGACGAAGGCGCTGGAAGAGGCGAAAGCCGCAGGCCGCCTGCCGATCTTCATCGGCGGCACGGGCCTTTATTTCAAGGCGCTGACGGCGGGCCTCTCGGTGGTGCCGCCGATCCCCGCCGAAGTCCGCGACGACGTGCGCGCGCGGCTGGAGCGGAACGGCGTCGAGGCGCTGCATGAGGAACTTGCACGCCGTGATCCGCGCGCTGCGGAACGATTGAACCTGCGCGACCGCACCCGGATCGCGCGCGCTCTCGAAGTGGTCGAAGCGACGGGCCGTTCGCTGCTCGACTGGCACCATGAAGGCCAGCCGCCGCTGCTGCCCAAGGACAGTTTTCGCGCGGTGTTTCTCGCGCCCGAGCGCGACGAGCTCTATGCCCGCATCGATGCCCGTTTCGATGCCATGCTCGGTGCCGGCGCGTTGAGGGAGGTGGAGTGGCTCGCCGCCAGACATCTCGATCCGCTGCTGCCGGCGATGAAAGCCCATGGCGTGCCGGCCCTGATCCGGCATCTGCGCGGTGAGTTCGGCCTGGACGAGGCGGCCACGATCGGTCGCGCCGACACCCGCCACTACGCCAAGCGGCAATTCACCTGGTTCCGGCACCAATTGCCCGAATTCGAATGGGTGAAGCCGGAGGAGGCGAGGGGGTGGCTTGCCGCCATCGTGAATGCGGCCCGAGACCCCGGCTGACGCGCTTTTGTACCCGGGTTCCCGAATTTACCTCTCGCCGAACCCTGGGAACACCGCTACATTGCCAAAATCGCGCGGGAGCGGTCGCATTGCCTTGACATCCGGGCTTTGACCGTTATGTTTCGCGCAACCTTTGGGAAGCCGGGCACCTGCCATGCGTAACATTATTACCAAACTCCTTATCGCCGTCGTACCCAGGCACACCGCCGGGGGTGGCTAGCTGCCATCCACAAGACAGGCGGTGTGCATGGGCCCTCTTCGGGGCCTTTTTTATTTCCCGAACCCGACACGAACGAAGCCGCTGACAACAGCGCATCCGGAGCAAGACAATGAGCGACAAGAGCCACGATCCGAACCAGATGACCGGCGCCGCGATGATCGTTCGCGCGCTCATCGATCATGGCGTGACCGACATTTTCGGCTATCCCGGTGGCGCCGTGCTTCCGATCTATGACGAGATCTTCCAGCAGAGCGAGGTCCAGCACATCCTGGTCCGCCACGAGCAGGGCGCGGGCCACGCCGCCGAGGGCTATGCGCGCTCGACCGGCAAGCCGGGCGTTGCGCTGGTGACCTCCGGTCCCGGCGCCACCAACATGGTGACGCCGCTGACCGACGCGCTGATGGACTCGATCCCGCTGGTCTGCATCTCCGGCCAGGTGCCGACGCATCTGATCGGCAACGACGCGTTCCAGGAGTGCGACACGGTCGGCATCACGCGGCCCTGCACCAAGCACAATTGGCTGGTGCGCGACGTCAACGATCTCGCCAAGGTGCTGCACGAGGCCTTCTATGTCGCGACCTCCGGCCGTCCCGGCCCGGTGCTCGTCGACGTGCCCAAGGACGTGCAGTTCGCGACCGGCACCTATCATCCGCAGCGCAAGTCGGACGTGCACCGCTCCTACGCGCCGCGCGTGAAGGGCGACGCGACGCAGATCCGCAAGGCCGTGTCGCTGCTCGCCAACGCCAAGCGTCCGGTGATTTACAGCGGTGGCGGCGTCATCAATTCCGGCCCCGAGGCGACCAAGCTCCTGCGCGAGCTGGTCGAGGTCACCGGCTTCCCGATCACCTCCACGCTGATGGGCCTGGGTGCCTATCCGGCGTCGGGCAAGAACTGGCTCGGCATGCTCGGCATGCACGGCACCTATGAAGCCAACATGACCATGCATGATTGCGACGTCATGCTGTGCGTCGGCGCGCGCTTCGACGACCGCATCACCGGTCGCGTCGATGCGTTCTCGCCGGGCTCGAAGAAGATCCATATCGACATCGACCCGTCCTCGATCAACAAGAACATCCGGGTCGACGTGCCGATCATCGGCGACTGCAGCAACATCCTCGGCGATATCCTCCAGGTGTTCAAGGCGGAGGCGAAGAAGCCCGACATCAAGGCGTGGTGGCAGCAGATCGCGCAATGGCGCGCCCGCAACTCGCTCTATTACAAAAAGAGCAACGACGTCATCCTGCCGCAGCACGCGATCCAGAGCCTGTTCGAGGCGACGCGCGGCAAGGACACCTACATCACCACCGAGGTCGGCCAGCACCAGATGTGGGCGGCGCAGTTCTTCGGCTTCGAGGAGCCGCATCGCTGGATGACGTCCGGCGGTCTCGGCACCATGGGCTACGGCCTGCCGGCCGCGGTCGGCGTGCAGGTTGCCCATCCCGACAGCCTCGTCATCGACATCGCGGGCGATGCCTCGGTGCAGATGACGATGCAGGAGATGTCGACGGCGGTGCAGTACGAGCTGCCGATCAAGATCTTCATCCTGAACAACCAGTACATGGGCATGGTGCGGCAGTGGCAGCAACTGCTCCATGGCAACCGGCTGTCGCATTCCTACTCCGAGGCGCTGCCGGATTTCGTCAAGCTCGCAGAAGCCTATGGCGGCGTCGGCATCCAGGTGCACAAGCCGTCCGATCTCGACGGCGCCATCCAGGAGATGATCTCGGTCAAGCGTCCGGTGCTGTTCGATTGCCGCGTCGCCGCGCTGGAAAACTGCTTCCCGATGATCCCCTCCGGCAAGGCGCACAACGAGATGCTGTTGCCCGAGCAGGCGAACGACGAGGCCACGGCAAAGGCGTTCGCCGGCGGCAAGGCGCTGGTGTGACGTCATGTTCGACTTGACGGAGCTCGAGCGCGCACATGCGATCGTGGGGCAGGCGGTGCCGGCGACGCCGGCACGCGGCTGGCCGCTCCTCGCCGAGCGCCTCGGGACGCAGGTCATCGTCAAGCACGAGAACCATACGCCGATCGGCGCCTTCAAGGTGCGCGGCGGTCTCGTCTATCTCGAACGGCTGAAGCGCGAGCGGCCGAACATTCCCGGCATCATCTCGGCGACGCGCGGCAATCACGGCCAGAGCCTGGCCTTTGCCGCGAGCCGCCACGGCGTGCCGGCAGTGATTTACGTGCCGCGCGGCAACTCGGTCGAGAAGAACCGCGCGATGAAGGCGTTTGGCGCCGAGCTCGTCGAGCATGGCGAGGACTTTCAGGCGGCCGCCGAAGAGGCGCAGCGGCGCGCCCAATTTACCGGCCTGCACATGGTGCCGTCGTTCCATCCGGATCTCGTGCTCGGCGTCGCCACCTATGCGCTCGAACTGTTCCGGACGGCGCCGGATCTCGATGTTCTCTATGTGCCGATCGGGCAGGGCTCTGGCATCTCCGGCTGCATCATGGCGCGTGACCTGCTCGGCCTGAAGACCGAGATCGTCGGCGTGCAGTCGACCGAAGCGCCGTCCTACGCGCTGTCGTTCGCGGCCGGCAAGGTCGTGACGACGAAGACCAGCAACACGCTGGCCGACGGCATGGCAACGCGCATTCCCGACGCAGACGCGTTCGCGCTGATCCGCAAGGGTGCCGCGCGCATCGTGCAGGTTTCCGACGACGAGGTCGCCGCCGCGATCCGCGCCTACTGGACCGACACGCACAATCTCGCCGAAGGCGGCGGGCGCCGCCGCGCTCGCTGCGGCGCTTCAGGAAAAGAACAAGCTGTCAGGCAAGCGCGTCGGTCTCGTGCTGTCCGGCGGCAATATCGATTTCGATCTGTTCCGCAGTTGGGTCGGGGCAGAGGCGCCAGCGATGGCGTGACGGAGAGACAAGAGGGGACGACCATGAACCAGCCGGCATCCGCCTATTTCATCGAGGACCGCCACGATCCCAACGAGACGCATACGCTCTCGGTGCTCGTGCAGAACGAGCCGGGCGTGCTTGCGCGCGTTATCGGGCTGTTCTCCGGGCGCGGCTACAACATCGAGAGTCTCACCGTCTCGGAGACCGAGAGCCAGAAGCATCTGTCGCGCATCACCATCGTCACCACGGGAACGCCGATGGTGATCGAGCAGATCAAGCACCAGCTTGACCGCATGATCCCGGTCTATCGCGTCGTCGATATGACCCTGACCAAGCGCTCGATCGAGCGCGAGCTTGCGATGGTGAAGGTGCGCGGGCAGGGCGAGCATCGTGTCGAGGCGCTGCGGCTGGCGGATGCGTTCCGCGCTCGCGTGATCGACGCCACCACCGAGAGCTTTGTGTTCGAGATCACAGGCAATACGGACAAGATCAACCAGTTTATCGACCTGATGCGCCCGCTCGGCCTTGTCGAGGTGTCGCGCACCGGCGTTGCCGCGATTGGCCGCGGGCCTGAGGGGATGTGAGCCATGCTGGCGCGCGACTGGTACTATAACGAGCGCAACCGGATGGGGATCGAGCCCGCAGTGGCCTCGATCTACGACGCCCATGACGATGCCGATCTGCGGGCGCGCGCCGCGCTGAAAATGCTCGGGGTGCAGCGCGGCTGGCGCATCGCGGATATCGGCTGTGGCAACGGCGTGCTCGCGACCGAAGCGGCGCTGATGGGTGCCGAGGTGGACGCCATCGATATCTCGCCGGCGATGCTGGCGCTCGCCGAGATCTACGCCCGCGACCGTAAGGCGCCCGTGCGCACACAGTCCGCCGGCTTGCTCAGCTTCGCCTACCGCCCGGAATCCTACGATCTGATCGTCAGCGAGTTCACGCTGCACCATCTGCCGGATTTCTGGAAGGCGGTGGCGATGTCGCGGATCTACCGTGCATTGAAGCCGGGCGCGAGCTTCTATCTGCGCGACATCGTCTACGCCTCGATGCCCGATGCCATCGAGCGCGACGTCGAGCAATGGGCCGACTTCCATATCAAGAACCACGATTTTTCGCGCGAAAGCGTCGTCACGCACATGCGCGACGAATATTCCACCTTCGGCTGGGTGATGGAGCGGATGCTGACCGATGTCGGCTTCACGCTGGTCTCTGTCGACTACCACGCGCCCATGCACGGCACTTATCTGCTGCGGAAAGCGAAAGCCGGCGAGCAAGGCTAGAACAGAACAACAAACAGGGCTGCACGACAAAGCAGAACCGAGAACAACAATGAAGCCGGCCGATATCCTCATCGCCATTCTGGTGGCGGTCATCTGGGGGCTTGCCTTCGTGGCGAGCCGGATCGCGCTCGACGAATTTTCGCCGGAGCTGATGACGGCGATGCGCTTCACCATTGCCGCGGTGCCGTGCCTGTTCATTCCCAAGCCGAAGATCGCCTGGTCGCTGCTGATCGCGATCAGCTTCACGCTGTTCCTGGGCCAGTTCCTGAGCCAGGCCTATGGCATCGCGCGTGGTGTGCCGGTGGGGCTCACCTCTGTCGTCGTGCAGAGCCAGGCGCTGTTCACCATCGGCTTTGCCGCGATCGCATTCGGCGAGCGGCCGACGCCGGTGCAGACGCTTGGCATCGTCGTCGCCGCAGTCGGCCTGCTCTTGATCTGCGGTACCGTCGGTTACGATTTCAGCGTTGGTGCCTTCGCGGTGCTGATGATCGCCCCGATTTGCTTTGCCGTCGGCAATCTCCTGCTGCGCGGCGCCCGTGGCGCGCCGATGTTCGACCTGTTCGCCTGGCTCTGCCTCACCGCCGCCGTGCCACTGTTCGCGCTGGCGCTGGTCGTCAACGGGCCGGCGCCGACCTTCCAGTCGCTGATCCATATGTCGCCGACTGGCCTCGTCTGCCTGCTGGCGATCGGCGCCATCTCGACCAGCATCGCCTATTGGCTGTGGGGCCGGCTGCTGCGTGATTATCCAGCCGCTCAAGTGGTGCCGTTCGCGCTGCTGGTGCCGTTCGTCGGCTCGGCTGCTTCCAGCATCGTGTTTGGCGAGAAATTCGGACCGTTGCGGCTGGCCGGGATGCTGACGGTCATCGGCGGCATCGCGGTGATGGTGCTGGCGAGACGCCCGCAGCCGCTGCCGAAGACCGCGTGAGGTGAGCATGTCCCAGTCGCTGCTCTATGCCTTCATCATCTTCGCCCTCGTCATGTTCTTCACGCCGGGGCCGAACAACATCATGCTGCTGTCGTCGGGACTGACTTACGGCTTCCGCCGCACCATCCCGCATATCGCCGGCATCACGATCGGCTTCGCCTTCATGGTCGGCGCCGTTGGCCTCGGGCTCGGCACTGTGTTTCTGGCCTATCCGATCCTCCAGACCATCCTGAAATATGCCGGCGCCGCCTACTTGATTTACCTCGCCGCGGTGATCGCCTTCTCGGGTCCGGCCAAGCCGGGCGAGGAGGACGGCCGTGGCCCGATGACCTTCTGGGGCGCGGCGATGTTCCAGTGGATCAACGCCAAGGGCTGGGTCATCGTGATCGGCACCATCACCGCCTATGCGGCGATTGCCCAGTTCCCGATCAACATCGCGATCCAGACCGTAATCAGCCTGCTCGTCGGCACGGTCTCGACGGTGGTCTGGGCCCTGTTCGGCACTGCACTACGACCGGTACTGACCTCGGAGCGGCTGGTCCGCGCCTTCAATATCGTGATGGCGCTCCTGCTGCTCGCCTCCCTCTACCCCGTTTTCATGGATGCATGATGTCGCGGATTTCCATGCAGAAACGGGTTTCCCTAGGGGCTGAAAATGCTCTAGACAGCCCCCGAAATCCGCAAATTTCACCCTTCGGACACTGACCTTTGGCCGATTCTGGCCCTGAACGAGGAAACGACTATGCGTGTTTATTACGATCGCGACGCCGACCTGAACCTGATCAAGGGCAAGAAGGTCGCCATCGTCGGCTATGGCAGCCAGGGCCACGCCCATGCGCTCAACCTCAAGGACTCCGGCGTCAAGGAAGTCGCCATTGCGCTGCGCAAGGACTCGGGCTCGGTCAAGAAGGCGGAAGCCGCCGGCTTCAAGGTGATGGAAGTCGCCGACGCCGCCAAATGGGCCGACCTCGTCATGATGCTGACCCCGGACGAGCTCCAGGGCGACATTTATCGTGAGCACCTGCACGACAACATGAAGAAGGGCGCCGCCCTCGTGTTCGCGCACGGCCTCAACGTCCACTTCAACCTGCTCGACCCGCGCGCCGACCTCGACGTGCTCATGATCGCGCCGAAGGGCCCCGGCCACACGGTGCGTTCGGAATATCAGCGCGGCGGCGGCGTGCCCTGCCTGATCGCGATCGCCAAGGACGTCTCGGGCAACGCCCATGACCTCGGCCTCTCCTACGCCTCCGCCGTCGGCGGCGGTCGTGCCGGCATCATCGAGACCACCTTCAAGGAAGAGTGCGAGACCGACCTGTTCGGCGAGCAGGTCGTGCTCTGCGGCGGCTTGGTCGAGCTGATCAAGGCCGGCTACGAGACCCTGGTCGAAGCCGGTTACGCCCCGGAGATGGCCTATTTCGAGTGCCTGCACGAAGTGAAGCTGATCGTCGACCTGATCTATGAAGGCGGCATCGCCAACATGAACTACTCGATCTCCAACACCGCGGAGTACGGCGAGTACGTCACCGGTCCGCGCATCGTCACGGCGGAGACCAAGGCCGAGATGAAGCGCGTTCTCGCCGACATCCAGGGCGGCAAGTTCGCCCGCGACTGGATGCTCGAGAACAAGGTCAACCAGACCTCGTTCAAGGCGACCCGCGCCAAGCTCGCCGCGCATCCGATCGAGGAAGTCGGCGCGAAACTGCGCGACATGATGCCCTGGATCAAGAAGGGCGCGCTGGTCGACAAGAGCAAGAACTGACGGCTGCGCCGTCATTCCGGGTTCGCGACTTCGTCGCGCCCCGGAATGACGAGCGAAACACAAGCTTCGCTCGCCAAACCAAATTTTAAACCTTCTCGACTACATCGGAGCGAGATCGCGAACGGCGGTCTCGCTCCTTTCATCTCGCGCGAAGCATTGCTGCTTCATTCAAATTCTTCGCGAGCTGACGTGCCCTCTGAGCACGAAGAACTGACGCTTAAACCACATTCTTGGTCTCGCGTCGTTTTCATGACTTCTCCAAAAGCTCGCGATCGCCAAAACCCCAGCGTCTTCAGAGTCAAGGATTCGACTCTTCATCCGCATCTTCAGGGCGCACTCAATCTCATGTCGCGAAGCTCGCGCGCCGCTTCATCTTAAGAATCGACACCCGCGACGTCCCTTTGAGCGTTGGGTGGCATTGCGCTGACACATCCTTCTCTCCATGATCGCGGGAACTTGAGGGGAGGGGTCTATGCGATCTGTCGTCATCACCGGCGCGTCCACCGGCATCGGCTGGGCCAGTGCGAAATTTCTGATCGGGCGCGGCTACGGCGTCTTCGGCAGCGTCCGCAAGCAGGCCGACGCCGACCGGCTCAGGGGTGAGTTCGGCGCGAACTTCACGCCGCTCCTGTTCGAAGTTACCGACGAGGCCGCCGTGCTCGCCGCTGCGCGCCAGGTTCGCGAGGCGCTGGCTGGCGACACGCTGGCGGGGCTCGTCAACAATGCCGGCATTGCGGTCGCGGGGCCGGTCCTGGAATTGTCGGTCGACGATTTCCGCCGCCAGATGGACATCAACGTCATCGGCCCGGTCATCGCGACGCAAGCCTTCGGGCCGCTGCTCGGCGCGGACCCATCGCTGAAGGGGCCGAAGGGGCGGATCGTGATGATCAGCTCGGTCGCCGGCAAGAACGGCAATCCGCTGTCGGCGCCTTACTGCACCTCCAAGCACGCCATCGAAGGGCTGTCGGAGAGCCTGCGGCGTGAGCTGATGCTGTTCGGGATCGACGTCATCATCGTCGCCCCGGGCGCAGTGAAGACGCCGATCTGGAGCAAGGCCGAAGAGATCGATCTCTCCGTCTATCAGAACTCGCCCTATCTGCCGGCGCTGAACAAGGTCATGGCGTTCATGATGGACCTCGGTGCGAAGGGGCTGCCGGCCGAGCGGATCGCCGAAATCGTGTTCGAGGCGCTGACCGCCGCGAGCCCCAAGGTGCGTTACCAGATCACACCGGACCCGCTGCGCCATCTGATCGGCGCATTGCTGCCGAAACGGACGGTCGATCGCATCATCGCCAAGCGCCTGGGGTTCCTGCCGCAGGGCTGATCGACGTTCAGCTCGCTTCGGCCGTCCGTCGTCGGGGGTGGGCGGCCATCGCGATCAGCCGCAGCGCCATCACGGCGAGTAGCGGAATAAGGAAGGCGGCATAGAGCGGCATCGCCGGCACGCGCTTGCCGAACGACACCATGAACTGGAACCAGAGGTAATAGCCGCCCACGAGGTGCAGCACGCGCCAGGCCTGCGGTCCGAGCAGCGCGGCGGTGCGGTCGAACGAGGTCGCGCTCATGGCGATGATGAATGCATAGCCGATGCCGCCGAAGATGTAGGAGGCGGCCGAGGTGGCCTCCACAAAGCCGGCCGGGTCCATTTTGGCGAAGGCAACGATCGCGCCTGCGTGGATGGCGTGGGAGGCCGCAAAGCTCAGGCCCAGATCGCGACGGTTGCGGCGCTGCCAGCGGGTCCAGGCGTTAGGCCACAGCCGTGCGAGCGCCGCAGCACTGAAGGCAAGGCAGAACAGCAGCAGCGAGCTTCGCGCGGTGAAACGGATCACCATCCGTACGCCCTCGACCTCGAACTGCCGCATCGACGCGATCCACAGGCTGAGCGCGATCAGGCTCAGGGTGAGCACGGCGAGCAGCCGCCAGCCCTCGAACCAGTTTTGGCGTTGTGACATGGCGGTCTCCTCCCTAATGTAAGCATCGATTACATTTCAGGTTGGCGAAATCGTCAACGGTGTAATCAGTGCTTACATCGTTTGGGTGATGCTAGGAAGCGCCATGCCCGCCCGACAGCCGTCCAAGCCGCGCACCCGCCGCCAAACGCCGGAAGCCCGGCCCTATCATCACGGTGACCTCCGCCGCGTGCTGATCGATGCTGCGTTGCAACTGGCGGCGGAGGGTGCCGAAGTCTCGGTGCGCGAGGCCGCACGCCGGACCGCGGTTTCGCCGGGGGCGCCGTTCCGGCACTTCCCCAACCGCGACGCGCTGATGGCGGCGGTGGCCGGGGAGGCGCAGCGGCGCTTTCGAGCCGAGATCGAGGTGGCGCTGGACCAGGCGCCGGCCACCGACCCGCTCGGCCGCTTCCGCGCCTTCGGGCTCGCCTACCTGCGCTGGGCGATGCGCAACCCCGCGCATTTCGAGATCATCTCCACGGGGCGCTACTTCGCCCATGGCAGCTCCGCGGAGTTGACACGCGACAATGCCGAGCTGATCGCTCTGACCGAACGGATGGTGGCAGACGCGGCGGAGCAGGGCCTGCTGCGGTCGGCCGACCTCAAGCGAATCCAGATCGCCGGCCGCGCCCTGGTCTACGGCTTTGCCCGGATGAACCTCGACGGCCACTTTCCGCGCTGGGGGGTGGAGGAGGGCGAGACCGAGCGGATGGCGGAAGGGGTGATCGACCTGTTTATCGCGGGGATCGCGAAGTCGGGCCGCGGCTCCTGACCTGACTGACCCTCATGGTGAGGAGGCGCATAGCGCCGTCTGCGGACGATGCTTCGCATCGCCGCGAGATCCATGAAAGTCCCGGCTGCCAATCCGGGCCTCGCCCTTCGAGACGCCTGCTTCGCAGGCTCCTCAGGGTGAGGGATGGAGTTGGCCGTGCGGCTGTTCGCCGCCTACTAACATTAAGCGAAGGTCGGACCGCGACACGCGTTGCTTGTCCGTGACCATTCAATTACAGTTTTATGACACGGTGCAGGCTTCCGGCTGCGCCGAACGCCGCAGGCCGGTCCGACGGCTGGGTATTCATCGCGCCGGACCAGAAGTTGCGTGCCGTCGATGGCGTCCGCGCCGAATCCAGGTCCTTCTGCCACCACCGCCGTGCTGGCGAGCGTTGCCGCGCTCGGCATATGGCGCCTGCTTGCGGTTGCCGCGCCGCATCTTGCCGCCCTCGCGCTGATGTACGAGACCGAGACCGATTTGGGTTCGCGGCTTTCGTTCGTGCTCGCCTGGGGCATCCTCAATTTCTTCTGGATCACGCTCTTGCGGCGGCCGGCATTGTCGGGCGCGCTGTCGCTGACCATGGTCGTCGTGCTGGTGCTGCTGTCGCGGCTCAAGCACGACGTCGTGCAGATGACGGTCAACTTCATCGACCTGATGATGATCGACCGCGACACCGTGGCGTTCCTGTTCACGATCTTCCCGAACTTGCGCTGGTCGGTGATCGGGGCCGGCCTCGTCACGCTGCCGCTGATGTATGCGCTGTGGTGGCTCGATCCGTTTCGCATCCGCCGCCTGCCGGCGTTCGCGTCCACGCTCGCCTGTCTTGCCGCACTGGTCGGCTATTCGCTCTATCATCCAGACGAGGCCTGGCGCGGCTATTACGACGACGGCTATCTCTCGAAATTCTTCCGCTCCGGCGTCAGCGCGGTTTCCGACTTCGCGCAATACGGCTTCATGGAGTCGGCCGCCTCGACCAACGAGCGGCTCAACATGCCGCTGGTGGATGCCTGCCACCCCGCGGGCCGCCGGCCGAACATCATCATGGTCCATGATGAATCGAGCTTCGACATCCGCGCCGCCCAGGGCATCAAGGTGCCGCCGCGCTATGGCGATCATTTCAAATCCTTTGACGGCAAGCAGCGCACGTTCCTTGCCGAGAGCAATGGCGGGCCGAGCTGGTTCACCGAATACAACGTGCTCGCTGGCCTCTCCTCGCGCTCGTTCGGCCGCTTCGCTTATTTCGTGACGCGCATCGCCTCAAACCGCGTCGAGCGGGGCCTCCCGCTGGCGCTGCGCCGCTGCGGCTATGACACGTTATCGCTCTATCCCGCCTATGGCGGCTTCATGGGCGCGCGCAGCTTTCAGGTGACGACGGGCGTCGAACGCTTCCTCGACTCGAAGGATCTCGGCGCCAAGGACGTAGAGCCGGACTCCTTTTTCTACGACAAGGCGCTCCAGCTGATGGGCCAGCAGCCGCCGAACAAGCCGCTGTTCACCTTCATCTATCTCGGCGCCAATCATTTCCCCTGGGAGACGCGCTTCCGCCCCGACCTACTGCCGAACTGGCGCGCGCCGGGCAATAATGTGGCGTCCATCGACGAATATCTGCGCCGGCAGGCGATGAGCGCTGAGCAGTACAGAGCGTTTGTCGCGGGGCTGAAGAAGAATTTTCCCGGCGAGCCCTTCCTGATCGTGCGCTACGGCGATCACCAGCCTGAGTTTGCGCCGAACCTCCTCGAGCCCGGGCTCGACGAGGGTGCCCTCGGCAAGAAGCTCGACGCTTACGACCCGCGTCTCTACGCGACCTATTACGCGATCGACGCCATCAATTTCGAGCCGGTGAAGAGCGAGGCCGTGATGGACACGGTCGACGGCCCCTATCTCCCGCTGGTGATCCAGGAAGCCGCCGGCATTCCGCTCGATCCCTCCTTTGCCGAGCAGAAGCAGATCATGCTCCGCTGCAAAGGCATCTTCTACGGCTGCAAGGACGGCGCCGAGGCGCGGCGGTTGAACCGCCTCCTGATCAATGCCGGGATCATCCGGGGGCTGTAGCGCTGATCGCTACGCAGACCCAGATCGTAGGGTGGCAAAGCGAAGCGTGCCCACCATCCTGTTGCGCGTGTTGAGAGACGGTGGGCACGGCGCTTACGCGCCTTTGCCCCCCCTACGAAATCCGGGCCTACCGCTTGCCCACGTTCTCCCAAAGCCACTTCGCCACCGCATCCGGCGATGAATTCGCGTCGTTGCCGCTGGCGCGCAAATTGGCCTCGCGCATTGTGGCGATGTCGATCTTGCCAAGCAGCGGCTTGAGCGCGGCCTGTAGTCGCTCATCGCCGGCCCGCTTCGGCGCCAGCAGCAGGATCGCGTCGTAGGGCGGGATCGCGTGCCTGGGATCGTCCAGCACGACCAGATCGTATTTCGCGATCAGTCCGTCGCTGGTGTAGCCGGCGATCACGTCGACCTCGCCGCTGGCGACGGCCGCATACATGAAATCCGGCTGCATCTGGCGCTGGGCGCGGAACGAGAGGGCATAGGATTTTTGCAGCGCTGCCCATTCGGGGCGCGAGAAGAATTCGTAGTCGCCGGCGATGGACAGCGCCGGTGCATGCGCGGCGAGATCGGCGATGGTGCGGATGCCGAGCGCTTCGGCGCGCTTCTTCGGCATCACCAGCGCATAGGCGTTCTCGAAGCCAAGCTCGCCGAGCAGGGTGATATGGTCCTTCGCGAGCGCTGTCTTGAGCTCCGCCAACAACTCCGCGCGCGGCTTGATGTCCGTGCGGTGCAGCTGGTTGGCCCACAACGTACCCGAATAATCGACATAGAGATCGATGTCGCCGGCCTTGAGCGCCTCGAAGATCACGCTGGAGCCGAGACCCGACCGTGCGGTCGCGGAGAGGTCGGCGGCCTGGAGGCGGTCCCTCAGCAGGGCCGACAGCACATATTGCTCGGCGAACGTCTTGGCGCCGACGACATAGCTCTGCGACGAGCGTCCCATCGTCGGCACCAGCGTTGCGAGGACCAGCGCCGCGATCCCGATGCCGCCGAGCGCGGCAGGCAGGCGGCTGCGGTGGCGCAAGCCGCTCTCGATCAGGCCGAGCAGCTGATCGACGGCGAGCGCGAGCAGGGCCGAGGCAAAGCAGCCGAACAGCACGAACACCCAGTTCTGGGTCTGAAGCCCGGCAAAAATGTAATTGCCGAGGCTGGTCTGCCCGATCGGCGTTGACAGGGTCGCGGTGCCGATCACCCACACCGCCGCGGTGCGGATGCCGGCCATCATCACCGGCAGCGCCAGCGGCAACTCGACCATGATGAGCGACTGCCGCGCGGTCATGCCGACGCCTTTGGCGGCTTCGATCAGCGCGGGATCGATGCCGTTGAGGCCCGTGATACCGTTGCGCAGCACCGGCAGCATCGAATAGAGCGCGAGCGCCAGCATCGCCGGCAGGAAGCCGAAAGCCGAGAAGGAGATTCCGAACCAGGCGAGTGTCAAGGACGCGACCAGCAGCAGCAGCGGATAGAACAGCGCGAGCAGTGCCAAGCCGGGCACCGTCTGCACGATGCTTGCGAGCGCGAGCAGGACGGCGCGCGGGGCCGGGCGGTTGCGCGTCAGGATCGCCAGCGGCAGGCTGACGGCGAGGCCAAGCGCGAGCGCGGCGAGGCTGACCCGAACATGGTTGCCGAGATAGTCGGGCAGATGCGACAGCGCCTCGCCCCAGCGCGGATCGGCGAACAGGCTCATGCCGCACCGCTCTGCGGCAGCAGTGCGTTCAGCCGCTCGACCTGGCGCCGCGGCGTGCGCAGCAGCTCCAGCACATAGGCGTCGCTGCTGTTCGAGAGTTCCGCGGGCGTGCCCTGCGCCAGCATTTGTCCGCCGCGCATCACCGCGATGCGGTCGGCGAGCAGGATCGCCTCCGTCATGTCATGGGTGATCATGACGGTGGTCAGGCCGAGCTTGCGATGCAGCTCGCGAAAATCCTCGCCGAGCGCATCGCGGGTGAGGGGATCGAGCGCGCCGAACGGCTCGTCCATCAGCACGATGCGGGGCCGCGCCGCGAGCGCCCGCGCCACCCCGACGCGCTGGCGCTGGCCGCCGGAGAGCGCCTCGGGCAGGCGATCGCGATGCGCGCGACGGTCGAGTTGCACGAGCTCGAGCAGCTCGTCGACCCGCGCGGTGATGTCCGCTGCCGGTGCGCCCAGCAGCCTTGGCGTGATCCCGATATTGTCGGCGACGCTCAGATGCGGAAACAGCCCGCCGCTCTGGAAGACGTAGCCGATCCGGCGCCGCAGCGCGACCGGATCGACGGTTTGCACATCCTCGCCCTCAACCGTGATCGTGCCGGCATCGGCCTCGATCAGCCGGTTGGCGAGCCGCAGCAGCGTGGTCTTGCCGGAGCCGGAGCCGCCGACGATGGCCAGAAATTCGCCCTCGGCGATATCGAGCGACACATCGTCGACGGCCTTGAGTGAGCCGAAGTTCTTGCTGACGTGGGAATAGCCAATCATCGGCCTGGAAGACATTGGGCGGGGCTCACTCTCTTACCCTCCCCCTCCAGGGGAGGGTAAGAGCACGGCAGGACCCATGCGTAGCACGCTTGGCGGCTCGATTGAACTTGGCCGCGCGAGCGGCTAAGGCATCGGGCCAAGTTCGGAGGGAACACATGACGACGCCCACGGCAGTGGCGCTGGAAGACGCCAAAGTCGCGTTCCGGCTGGGGGACGACCGGGTCTATACGGCGGTGGAGAAGGCCCATCTTTCGGTTGCGCAGGGCGAGTTCGTCGCCATCGTCGGGCCGACCGGCTGCGGGAAATCGACCCTGCTCAACGTTGCGGCCGGCCTGCTCAAGCCCGCTGCCGGCAGCATCAAGATATTCGACCGTCCGCTTGCGGGGCTGAACCGGGACGCCGGCTACCTGTTCCAGGCCGATGCGCTGTTCCCCTGGAAGACCGCGCTCGACAATGTCGCGATCGGGCTCGAGATCGCGGGCACGCCCCGCGCCGAGGCACTGCAACACGCGCAAAAATGGCTGACTTCCGTCGGCCTCGGCGCCTTCGCCAACCGCTATCCGCACATGCTCTCCGGCGGCCAGCGCAAGCGCGTGGCGCTGGCACAGGTGCTGATCCGCGACCCAAAGATACTCCTGATGGACGAGCCGTTCGGGCCGCTCGATGCGCAGACCCGCCAGGTCATGGGCAATCTGCTGCTCGACCTCTGGAATGCCGACCGCAAGGCCGTGCTGTTTGTGACCCATGATCTCGAAGAGGCGATCGCGCTCGCCGACCGCGTCGTGATCATGTCGGCGGGGCCGTCCTCGCGCATCATCGGCGACTGGCGCGTGAGCTTGCCGCGCCCGCGCGATATTTTCGAGGTGCGGCTGGACAAGGAGTTCCATGCGCTCCACCGCGAGATCTGGAGCGTGCTCAAGGACGAGGTGATGAAGGGCTACGTGCAATCGACCCAAGCGGCGGAGGCGATCTGATGTCGCGCGTGACGCTGCTTGCGCTGCAAGTCCTGGTCGCCGTCGTCTGCCTCACACTGTGGCAGCTCTTTGCGACCGTGCCGGTGTTCGGAAAAATCCTGTTGCCGCCTTTCTTCTTCTCCAACCCGGTCGATGTGTTCAGCCAGATCGTCAAATGGTTCTCGTCCGGCGTGATCTGGAAGCATCTCGGCATCACGTTGACGGAATCGATTCTGGCGTTCGTGATCGGATCGCTCGGCGGCGTGCTGGTCGGCTTCTGGTTCGCGCGCCAGCCGCTGGTTGCCGCGGTGTTCGACCCTTACGTCAAGATGGTCAACGCGCTGCCCCGCGTCGTGCTTGCGCCGATCTTCGCGCTGTGGCTGGGCCTCGGCATCTGGTCCAAGGTCGCACTCGGCGTGACGCTGGTGTTCTTCATCGTGTTCTTCAACGTCTATCAGGGCGTCAAGGAAGTCAGCCGCACCGTGCTCGACAATGGCCGCATGCTCGGCATGAGCGAGCGGCAGCTGATGCAGCACGTCTATTGGCCGTCGGCGCTGTCGTGGATGTTCTCCTCGCTGCACACCTCGGTCGGCTTCGCCGTGGTCGGCGCCGTCGTCGGCGAATACCTGGGATCGGCGGCGGGGCTCGGCTATCTGATCCAGCAGGCCGAAGGCATCTTCGACGTCGCCGGCGTGTTCGCCGGCATGTTCGTGTTGTCGGCCTTCGTCATCCTGATCGACTTCGGGGTGACGCTGGTTGAGCGCAGGCTGCTGGTCTGGCGGCCGACCGTGGACGGGCGGGGGTAGGCCGCCTCGTTTGCCTGCTGACGTTTATGTGATTGACCGCCCGGAATAGAACGCGCGGCCATACGTCATACCCCCAAGCAACCACCTGCATGGGAGTTCAGGATGCCCCCCTCACAGTTTCGCCGCGCCTTAGCGGTGTTCGCAAGCAGATGCCGATGGCCCAAGCCCGGTCTCGGCACGGCGTTCCTTGCCGCGCCAATTCTGGTCGCGTCCGCACTCCCGCTGCTCGTGTTCGCGCATGAAACCCATCCGGCCGCCCCGCCGGCCGCGGTGAGCACGGAGGAGCGTGCGTTTTTGGAAGAAAACGAAGCGGCGATGACCAAGATGATGAACGACATGGCGGCCAAGCCGACCGGCGACATCGATCGCGACTTCGTCGCAATGATGAGCCCGCATCATCAGGGCGCGATCGACATGGCGGTCATCGAATTGCGGTATGGCAAGAACGAGCAGCTGCGGCGCATCGCCCAGGAAATCATCGTCGACCAGATGCAGGAGATCGCGGCCATGAAGCTCGCGATCGGCGAGCCGGCGACAGACACCGCGCCCGCCCCGACCCAACCGCCCTCAGCTCCCAACACAACCGTTCATCATCATCCGGGCATGCAGATGGATATGTCCACGGGAATGAAGAAGTAGGAGTCGCAGATGACCACGTCACGAAGCACTATGATGAAGAGCATTTTCCTGGCGGCCACGATGCTTGCGACCGGTTCGGTCGCGTGGGCGGGGCAGGCGCCGGGCGCGCTGTCCGCTGCCGATATTCCGGTGAGCCACCACGACCGTGTCTACGCCGCAGAGCAGTTCTCGAATACGGTCTCGGTCACCGATCCCGTCGACAACAAGCTGCTTGGCGTGATCCGGCTGGGCGACCCGCAACCCGGCAATTTCAGCCCGCTCTACAAGGGCCAGGTGCTCGTGCATGGCATGGGCTTCTCGCCCGATCACAAGACGCTCGCCGTGGTGTCGATCGGCTCGAATTCGGTGAGCTTCATCGACACCGCAACCAACGCGGTCAAGCATATCACTTACGTCGGACGATCGCCGCACGAGGCGTTCTTCACGCCGGACGGCAAGGAAGTGTGGGTCACCGTTCGCGGCGAGAACTACATCTCCGTCATCGATCCGATCAGCTTCAAGGAGAAGACCCGCATCACGACCCCGAATGGGCCGGGCATGCAGATTTTCTCACCCGACGGCAAATACTCTGCTCGTCGTTCAATCCCGAGACCGACGTCGTCGCGGTGGCCGAGCACAAGATCGTCGCCACGGTGAAGCAGGAGAGCCCATTCTGCCCGAACATCGCGGCGACGCCGGATGGAAACCAGGTGTGGTTCACGCTGAAGGACGTCGGCCGGACACAGGTGTTCAACGCCAAGCCACCGTTCAACGCGATCAAGACGATCGATACCGGGCCGATCACCAACCACGTCAATTTCGCGCACACTGCCAAGGGCACGTTCGCCTACGTCACCATCGGTGGCCTGAACGAAGTAAAAGTGTTCCGCACCGACGATTTCTCGCAGGTCGCGACGATCCCGGTCGGCAATCTGCCGCACGGCGTCTGGCCGTCGGGCGACGGCACACGCATCTATGTGGGACTGGAGAACGCCGACGCGCTCGCGGCCATCGACACGGCGACCAATAAAGTGGTCGGGAACGTTCCGATCGGCCAGGCGCCGCAGGCAATCGCGTATGTTCCAAATGCCGCGCCTAACCCTGATGACCGCCAGAATTTGCAGGCCCTCGGCGTCGCCGGGCAGGTCGCTCATCTCACGCTTGCGTCGAAGGACGGTGCAAAAGACGGCATGGCGCCGACCAGCGTGTCGCTGTTCGATCAGGGCCTGATTCAGATCTTGCAGGCTTCGGTGACGGGACTTCAGCCCAAGCAGAAATATGTGCTTGCCCTGGCGGAGCATGGCGACGGCAGTGGCCCGTTGCAGCCGTTGGCGGCGTTCATGACCAATCCGGCTGGATCCGCCATCGTCAATGTGGCCGGTCCGATCCGGCAGATCGTCGACCAGTCTGCCGCTGAAACAAGGCGGTACCTGGTGATTGCGGCCGGTGACGCGGCCATGCCTGGTGAGGCGGTCCAGATCGAGGCGCGATGACGCGCCGTCCGACGTCGGCAAAGGGCAGGTGGAGCGCCTCGTGAAGGACATGCTGGTTCAGGTCGAGCCGCTTATCCCCGCGCTCCGCCGCTACGCGCGCGCGCTTTTGCGCGATCGCGCGGCTGCCGACGATCTGGTTCAGGATTGCCTGGAGCGTGCCGTCAGCCATTGGCATCAGCGGCGCGACGGCAGCGTTCGCGCCTGGCTGTTCAGCATCCTCCACAATCTGGCGGTCACGCAATTCCGCCAGGCCACGGCGCGGGGCAGGCATATGCCGATCGACGATGCAGGCGAGCGTGAGCTCGCCAGCGCTGCCGCGCAGGAGCACAGGCTGATCTATCAGGATGTCCTGAAAAAGCTCGCGAGACTGCCGGAAGAGCAGCGTGCGGTGTTGTTGCTTGTTGCGGTTGAGGATCTATCCTACGCGGACGCCGCGGGAGTGCTGAAGATTCCGGTCGGGACCGTGATGTCACGCCTGTCGCGCGCGCGGGAGAGGCTATTGCAGGAGATGGAGGGCGTGGCTCCAGGGAACGTCGTGGCATTGCGGGGCGTGAAATGAACCGGCGGCCGATCACCGAGGACGATCTCCACGCCTATGTCGACCAGGCGCTCGAGCCTGAGCGGCGCGCGGAGGTCGCATCCTATCTGGACGATCATCAGGATGTCGCCGCGCGCGTTGCGGCCTTCGCCACCCAGCGCGAGCAGCTCCGCGGGGCGTTTGCGTCGATCGCCGACGAGCCGTTGTCGGCCGAGCTGAATCTGTCGCACATCATCGAGAGCCGGAGGCGGCCTCCCATGCGGACGTGGTGGGCGATCGCTGCGATGTTGCTTCTCGGCATCGGCGGTCTCGGCGGATGGACCATGCGCGGCGTCTTGCAGGAGGGCTCGAACGGACTGTCTGCGCTGGCACAGGAGGCGGCCTATTCGTATGGCGTTTACGCACCGGACCGCGTGCGGCCGGTCGAGATAAGGGCGTCCGACAGTGCCGAGCTCACGCAATGGGTATCGAATCGGCTGAAACAGCCGGTCAAGGTGCCGGATCTCTCTGTATCCGGCTATCGGCTGATGGGCGGTCGCCTGGTTGCGACGTCGCACGGCCCGGCCGCGATGTTCATGTACGATGACGATCACGGCGACCGGCTTGTCGTGCTGACGCGTCCGATGAGCAACCGCAATCTGGATACGCCGATGATGCCGCAATCGACCGGCGATGTCGCGGGCTTCGTGTGGGCGGATGGCGGCATGGGTTACACGCTCGTCGGCCAGCTTCCGGGAGACACCCTCAAGCCGATCGCGAACGAGATCCGGAAGCAGACGCGCCCGATCTAGCCTCGAAACTGACGAAATGGGCCCGCACGGCAGTGCGAGCCCGAACGTTCAACCGGCCCGAGTTGCGGGCAGCCTAGTCCAGCAGCTTGGTGTCATCGGGCGCCTGCGGCGGCGTCTTGATCGCGATGGCCTTGACCTGACCGCTGATCGGCTTGGTGCCGCCATGCGGCGTGCCCTTGGGGATGATGACGAGGTCGCCGGGTTTCACCGTCACCTCCTTGTCGCCGAGCCAGATCGTCCCGGTCCCGTCCAGGATGTACTGGATCTCGTTGGTGTTGGGATGCATGTGCTTGGGCACATTGCCGACCTGGATCGAGATGGTGGCACCGTCGGCGCTGGCGAACATCTTGGAACGGTAGCCGACATTATTGGCGGGGCCGAGTGCGTCGCCCTCCATCTCGCCGGTGTGGATGATCTGCGCGGTGACGTTCTCGGCTGCCAGCGCCGGCCGGAGCAGTTGGTTGGCGCCGCATCTGGCGGCAAAGGCGGCGGCGATCGACAGCCCGATTGCAAGGCGATTCATGGATGATCCTCCCCATCAAGAATTGTTCTTGTGGACCCATGCTATTGCGCCGAAAGGCTGATGGCGAGTCGCACTTTGGCAGTGCTTCTCAAGCCAATCCTGCTGCTCTATGGTGCCGCCAGCCGAACGGAGGAAACCAATGAAGAACACGATTGCAAGGCTCGCCGGCGCGCTGCTCGCGCTGACGCTCACCACCGGTCTTGCCGCGGCGCAAAGCAAGGTGACCATCGCGATCGGAGGCGGCGCCTGCCTGTGCTATCTGCCCACGGTGCTGGCCAAGCAACTCGGCGAATACGAGAAGGCGGGCCTCAATGTCGAGCTCGTGGACCTCAAGGGCGGCTCGGACGCGCTGAAGGCCGTGCTCGGCGGCAGCGCCGACGTGGTCTCCGGCTATTTCGACCATTGCGTCAACCTCGCCGCCAAGAAGCAGGAGCTTCAAGCCTTCGTGGTCTATGACCGTTATCCCGGCCTCGTGCTGGTGGTCTCGCCGTCGCACACGAACGAAATCAAGTCGATCAAGGATCTCGCCGGCAAGAAGGTCGGCGTCAGCGCGCCCGGCTCCTCCACCGACTTCTTCCTCAAATATCTACTGAAAAAGAACGGGCTCGATCCCGCCGGCACCGCCGTGATCGGCGTCGGCCTCGGCGCCACCGCCGTGGCCGCGATGGAGCAGGGGCAGATTGACGCCGCCGTGATGCTCGATCCCTCCGTCACCGTTCTTCAGGGCAGCCACAAGGATCTGCGCATCCTCAGCGACACCCGCACCCAGAAGGACACGCTCGAGACGTTCGGCGGCGAATATCCGGGCGGCGCGCTGTACTCGACCGTGGCCTGGATCAACAAGCACGAGAAGGAAACGCAGGCACTCACCAACGCAATGCTCGCCACGATCGGCTGGATCCATTCGCATTCGCGCGAGGAGATCATGGCGAAGATGCCGGAGGAGATGGTCGGCAAGAACAAGGAGCTTTATCTCGCCGCGCTGAAGAACACGATCCCGATGTTCTCCGAAACCGGCAAGATGGACCCGAGGGGCGCGGACGCGGTGCTCGCGGTGTTCAGCGTCGGCTCGCCCGAGGTGGCCGCCGCCAAGATCGACGTCAGCAAGACCTTTACCAACAAATACGTCGATCAGGCCAAGAAGACCACTGGGAATGCCAAATAACTGACGCGAAGGCATTGTAATCAGCTGTCATGACGTCATTGGTCATTCATCGCGTCACGACGCTTGATCTTGCCGTGCGGCCGACCGTCTGGCCGTTCGCGGAGGAACGCCGCGCCGAGATCGCGGCGCATTTCGACGAGAAGCAGCGCGAGCGGCCGAAGATGTGGAACGGCCGCGTCCTGCTCGGGCGCGATGCCGTGTTCACGGACGGCCATCTCGCCGCGACCTATTTCGAGACGGATTTTGCGAGCTTCCTTGCCTGGCGCGACTGGGGCTTTCCCGACAAGGCCGTGTTCAACGGTTTTGGCATGGGCGCGCTGCGCGCCTCCGACGGCGCCTTCATCATGGGCGAGATGGCGCAGCACACCGCCAATGCAGGCCGCATCTATTTCCCCTCGGGCACGCCTGATCTGGACGACGTCAGTGACGGCGCGCTCGACATTCCCGGCAGTGTCATCCGTGAACTCGGGGAAGAGACCGGCTTGACCGCGGCCGACTACCGAACCCAGCCGGACTGGCACTGTGTCGTCACAGGTCCGTCGATTGCAATGATTCAAATTATCAACCTGGACATGCCGGGTGACGTGGCCCGGGCCCGGATCGAGGCCAATCTCGCCCGCGAAGCCGATCCGGAGTTGTCGGCCATTCATCTCGTGCGCGGGATGAGTGATCTCACGCCGACCATGCCGCGATTTGTCACGGCCTTTATCGAGCAGCAGTTCGCTTCGCGCTGAAGCGCGAGGCTTGACATTGCTGCGCCCAGCCCATGTGATGGGCCAAAAAGCAAAAGCAACAAGAATGCAATGCACAATCGTCCAGGGAGGTTTTGATGCGCCTGCGCATGGCTGCCCGCTTGGTACGTGGGCTGTTGGTCGCGATATCAGCGACGGGCTTGATGGCTTCGGCTCAGGCTCAAGAGAAGAAGATCAAGATCGGCGTTGTTTTCGACCTGACCGGGCCTCTCGCGGGCGGTGGATCTGAGCTCGGCTATATCGGCGCAAAAATTATTCTCGACCATTTCGCCGAGACCGGCGTCGAAGGCTACAAGATCGAGGCGGTCTACGCCGACGCGCAGAGCAAGCCCGACATCGCCATCAACGAATCCGTCCGCCTGCTTGAGCAGGAGAAGGTGGACATGGTCCTCGGCTTCTTCTCATCGGCGCAATGCGTGCCGGTCGCTGCCCGCGTCGAGCAGCTCAAGAAGTTCATGTGGATGACGACCTGCATCTCGTCGGCCGTGTTCAACGACAAGGGTTACAAATACGTGTTCCGCCCGCAGGCGAGCGGCGACCAGTTCGGCATGATGACGATGGATTTCATCGCGCAGAATGCCAAGGCGAAGTTCGACAAGGAGCCGAAGGACCTGCGCGTCGCCATCATCCACGAGGATGGCGCCTATGGCGTCGACGTCTCCAGGGGCAACGAGGCCGGCGCGAAGAAGGCGGGCTTCAACGTCGTGATGAAGGAAGGCTATTCGGCGACGGCGCCCGATCTCTCCGCGCTGGTGACCAAGCTGAAGCGTGCCAAGCCCGATGTCATTTTCCACACCGGCTACAACCCTGACATCACGCTGTTGCTGCGCCAGGCCCGCGAGCAGGGGCTGAAGTTCGGCGCGCTGATGGGCCATGGCGCCGGCTACGGCGTCTACGAGAAGCTGAAAGAGGGGATGGGGGTCGACGCCACCTACATCTTCAACACCGACCCGATCTCGATCTGGCTCGCCAACCAGAAGACCATGGATCCCAAGCTCCCGCCCGTCATCAAGATGGTCGGCGAGGAGTTCGACAAGATCAGGCCCGGCGTTGTCATCCGCTCGGCGCATGTCGGCATCGGCGCGTCCAACACTTACGTGTTCATGAGTGATGTGCTGCCGCGCGCGATCAAGAAGTATGGCGGCGTCGATCCCGACGCGCTGCGCAAGGCCGCGCTCGACACCGACATCCCCGAAGGCGGGACCATGCTGGGCTTCGGCGTCAAGTTCTACGGCGAGGGCACGCCGATGGCCGGGCAGAACGAGCGCTCGTTCCCGGTCGTGATCCAATACATCGACGACAAATCCTCTGTGGTGTGGCCCAAGAGTCAGGCGCAGCGCGAGGCCGTGCTGCCGCTGCCGAAGGGCACCACCTACAGCAACCAGTAGCGGCGGAGCAGGGCGGTGCTGGAAGTCAGCGGGCTGGTGAAGCGGTTTGGTAGCTTCACCGCCGTCAACAACGTGTCGTTTCGGGTCGATCAGGGCGAGATCCTCGGCCTGATCGGCCCCAACGGCTCGGGCAAGAGCACGATCTTCAACATGCTCTCCGGCACGCTGGCGCCGACATCCGGCTCGATCCTGTTCGGCGGCGCCGAGATCGCAGGGCTCGCGCCGCACCGGATCATCAACAGCGGCATCGGCCGCACCTTCCAGATTCCGCGGCCGTTCCGACGCCTGACAATCTTCGAGAATGTCGCACTGGCCGGCTTCTACGGCCAGGGCCGCCACAGTCGTGCCAGGGCGGAGGAGGCGGCCGAGCGGTCACTTGCGATGGTGGGCTTGCCGACCGATCGCCATGCCAGCGTCGATGGCCTGGGCGCAGCCGGCCTGAAGAAGCTCGAACTTGCGAAGGCGCTCGCGACCGCGCCAAAACTGCTGCTTGCGGACGAGAGCCTCGGCGGTCTCGACGAGACCGAGATGGACCAGGCGGCGGACATGCTGCGCAACATCCGCGACGAGCTCGGCATCACCATCATCTGGGTCGAGCACATCATGGGCGTGCTGATGCGCGTCGTCGACCGCGTGATGGTGCTCGATCACGGCGAGAAGATCTCGGAAGGCTTGCCGAGCGCGGTTGCCGGCGACCCGCGCGTCATCGAGGTCTATCTCGGCACCGATGCCGAGACCACGCAGGCCGCGGCGGCGGAAGCGCGCCGCCGCTCGGGAGGCTAGACGATGCTGGAGCTTCGTTCGGTCAGCGCAGGTTACGGCACGTTCCAGGCGCTGTTCGACGTCAATCTCGACGTCAAAGCGGGCGAGGCCGTCGGCGTCATCGGTCCGAACGGCGCCGGCAAGACCACGCTGATGCGCGTCATCTCCGGCCTGATCCGTCCCACGCGCGGGTCGATCAGGATGGAGGGCGTCGATGTCGTGGCGACGCCGCCGCACAAGATCGTCAGCCTCGGGATCGCGCATGTGCCGGAGAACCGGCGGCTGTTTCCGCAGCTCACGGTCGACGACAATCTCAAGATGGGCGCCTTTGTGAAGGAAGCGCGCGGCCACTATGCCGAGCGGCTGGATGTCGTGTTCGACCTGTTTCCGCGCCTGAAGGAACGCCGCCACCAGATGGCCGGCACCATGTCCGGCGGCGAGCAGCAGATGTGCGCGATCGGCCGCGCGCTGATGTCGAATCCAAAACTTCTGCTGCTCGACGAGCCGTCGGCAGGGTTGGCGCCGGTCGTGGTGCAGCAGGTGTTCGAGCTGGTGAAGCGGATCCGCGCCCGCGGCCTGACGGTGCTGATCGTCGAGCAGAACGTGCAGCAGGTGCTGAAAGTGGTTGATCGCGCCTATCTGATCGAGGCGGGCACGATCCGGGCATCCGGCACCTCGGCCGAGATGCTGGCGAGTGACACGGTCAAGGAAGCGTATCTCGGGGTATGAGGTTCATGCAGGCATGCAAGCTTTTTTGGGCATTTTCGACATCTATCTGCTGGAGGCCGTGATCAACGGCATCCTGCTCGGCGGCGTGCTGGCACTGCTCGCGCTCGGGCTCAACTTGATCTTTGGCGTCATCGACGTGACCTGGATCTGCTACGCAGAGCTGGTGATGATCGGCATGTACGCCATGTATTTCATCGTGCAGTATTACGGCCTCAGCTACTTCATCGCAGCGCCGTTCACCATTTTGCTC
This sequence comes from Bradyrhizobium barranii subsp. apii, assembly GCF_011516635.5. Lineage (GTDB taxonomy): Bacteria > Pseudomonadota > Alphaproteobacteria > Rhizobiales > Xanthobacteraceae > Bradyrhizobium > Bradyrhizobium barranii. Next base: position 2,651,077 of record NZ_CP096255.1, read on the forward strand.
GTCGCGATCCTCGGCGCCGCGCTGCACTACCTCGTGATCGCGCCGCTGCTCACCGCGCCGCCGATCAACCAGCTGCTTGCGACAGGCGGGGTGCTGTTCGTGCTCCAGAGCTTTGCCACCGTCGCCTTCGGCATCGACTTCCGCAATCTCGGCATCCGCCTGCCGGTGCTCGCCTTCGGCGACATGAATTTCAGCTACGCGCGGCTGCTGTCCTTTCTGGCCGCGCTGGTCGGCATGGTCGCAGTGTACCTGTTCATGACCCGCACCTTCACCGGCACCGCGATCCGCGCCATCTCCCAGGATAGGCAGATCATGGCGCTGATGGGCGTCGACACGAAGAGAATGTATCTCATCACCTCCGCGCTCGGCGGCGCGCTGGCTGGGCTCGCCGCTTGCCTGCTGGTGCTGCAATATGACGTGCATCCCTTCGTCGGCCTCTCCTTCGGGCCGATCACCTTCCTGATCTGCGTGCTCGGGGGGCTCGGCAATTTCATCGGAGGCTTCATCGCCGCCTTCGTGTTCGCCGAGATCATCTCGCTCGGCGGCCTGTTCTCCGATCTCGAATGGGGTTACGTGCTCGCCTTCGCCTTCTTCATCGTCATGATGTTCATCCGGCCCGCGGGCCTGCTTGCGAGGCGCCGATGATGGGGCAGGGGCGGCTTGCGGCATGGGCGGTGGGGCTGGCGGCGCTGGTCGCGCTGCCCTTCGTCTATCGCGATCCCTATCATCTGCACATCCTGGTGCTGATCCTGATCTGGTCGTTCGCCTACACGTCCTGGTCGATGATGGGACGGTTCGGTCTGGTCTCGCTCGGCCATGGCGGCTTCATGGGGATCGGCGCCTATGTCACCGCGCTGCTCTGGAATCATCTGGGCTGGTCGCCCTGGATCGGCATTCCCATCAGCATGGTTGCGGCGGGTGCGCTGGCGCTGATCGTCGGCTATCCCTGCTTCCGCTTCCGCATCACCGGCCACTATTTCGTGCTGGTGACGCTGGCGCTGTCAGGAATCGTGCTCCAGGTCATCACGGCGACGCGCGACTATACCGGCGGCTCGCTCGGCTATACGCCGAATCGCGCCTCCGGCAACAAGCTGCTGGCGCTGCAATTCGACGACAAGACGACCTGGTATCTGATCGCGCTCGGGGTCTGGCTTTTCGGCATCGTGGTCTGGCACTGGGTCGACCGCAGCATGGCCCGCTACGCGCTCGAGGCGATCTCGGAGGACGAGGATGCCGCGGCCGCCGCCGGCGTCGATGTCACCGCGGAGAAGCTGAAAATTACGTTGCTCAGTGCCGTGATGACGGCGCTCGCCGGCGCAATCTACTGCCAGTACCAGATGTTCATCACCCCCGACACCGTCAGCGGCATCGCGGTGTCGCTCCAGATGGTGTTCGCGGCCATCGTCGGCGGCCTGTTCGTCTCGCTCGGCCCGACCTTTGGCGCTGTCATCACCATTCTGCTGGCGGAAACCCTGCGTATCGGCTTCGGCACCAAGGCGGTCGGCTGGGACAACCTCGTCTATGGCGTGCTGCTGGTCCTTTTCATCATATTCCTTCCCAAGGGCATCCTTGGTAGCCTGCTCGACCGATTGAAGCCGCAACGCAAGGTGCCCCGCGCTCATGAGCAAGAAGCCGTCCAAATCGCTCGCCCAGGAACTTGACAGCTACATCACGCCGTTCCGTTACGACGGATCGGGCAAGTTTCACCTCAAGGATTACAAGACCAACGAGAAGGGCGATCTCGACAAGGAGAAGGCGCAGGCGATTCTCGACGCCAACAAGAAGCGGATGATCGAGTTTCAGGAGAAGCTCTACGCCCAGGATCGCTGGTCGGTGCTGATCGTGCTCCAGGCCATGGACGCCGCCGGCAAGGATTCTGCGATCAAGGCGATCTTCGAGGGCATCAATCCGCAGGGCTGCGAGGTCCATGCTTTCAAGGCGCCGAGCACCAAGGAGCTCGATCACGATTTCCTCTGGCGCCACGCGATCGCGCTGCCCGAGCGCGGCCATATCGGCATCTTCAACCGCTCCCATTACGAGGAGTGCCTGGTCACGCGGGTGCATCCGGAGATTCTTGCCAAGCAGAAGCTGCCGCAAAGGCTCGTGACCAAGAACATCTGGAAGGAGCGGTTCGAGGACATCTCCGCCTTCGAGCGCCACCTCAGCCGCAACGGCACGGTGGTTCTGAAATTCTTCCTCAATCTATCCAAGGAGGAGCAGCGCGAGCGCTTCCTTGAGCGGCTCGAGGAACCGGCCAAGCAGTGGAAGTTCTCGATGGACGACATCAAGGAGCGCGCGCTGTGGCCGCGCTACCAGGCGGTCTATCAGGACATCGTCCGGCATACGGCAACGTCGCACGCGCCCTGGTATGTCGTGCCGGCCGACCACAAATGGTTCGCGCGCGTCGTGATCGGCTCGGCGATCGTCGCGGCGCTCGAAAAGCTGGACCTGCGCTTCCCCCGCGCCGACAAGGCCTCGCTTGGCGAATTCGACGAGGTGCGCAAGGCGCTGGAGCGCGAGGGGAAGGGAGGCAGGAAGCCCGCAAAGTGACCGCCCGTGAGACCAGCAACCAGAAGAACGTCAACTTCGCGCTTCAGGGCGGCGGCGCGCACGGCGCCTTCGTCTGGGGCGTGCTGGACCACGTGCTCGAGGACGGCAGGCTCGCCATCGAGGCGATCAGCGCTACAAGCGCGGGCGCGATGAATGCGGTGGTGCTGGCCTCAGGCATGGCCATCGGCGGAGCCGAGGGGGCGCGGCAGAACCTGCATGCGTTCTGGTACGAGGTCTCGCGGATGGATCAGGTCTATGACCTGTTCTCGCCACTCAACCAGTTGATCCAGGCCCTCAAGCTGCCGCCGGAATATCACCCTGTCCATGCTTTCATCCACACGCTGACGCACACGGTGCCGCCGAACCTGCTCAACCCCCTCCACTTCAATCCGCTCCGGTCGTTGCTGCTACGCGTGGTCGATTTCGATCGGCTCAATTCATCGCCGGACGCACCGCAGCTATTTCTCAACGCCACGAATGTCCGTACCGGCAAGATCAAGGTGTTCCAGACGCCGCTGCTCAGCGCGGAGACCGTGCTCGCCTCGGCCTGTCTGCCGCCATATTTCCAGGCGGTCGAGATCGACGGCGAGCATTATTGGGATGGCGGCTATCTCGGAAATCCCGCGATCTTTCCGCTGATCTATCGAAAAGGTAGCCAAGACGTCATCATCGTGCAGGTGACCGCGATCCGGCGTGACGAACTGCCGGCGAGCGCCGCCGACGTTCTCCATCGCATCAACGAGATCAGCTTCAATTCGTCACTGATGCGTGAGATGCGCGCGATTGCCTTCGCGACCCGGCTGATCGATAATGGCGAGCTCGATAGCAACACGCACAGCCGCATGTTCATGCACTGGATTGGAAACGACCAATTGATGTCGCAGCTCGGAACGGCCACGCAGTTCCATCCCGAATGGAGCCTCTTGTGCCGCCTGCGTGACGAGGGGCGCGAGGCCGCGCGAATCTGGCTGACGCAAAACTTTGACTGTATCGGCAGCTCGTCGACGGTTGATTTGACTGAAATGTTTCTCTGATTTCGAGGTTGTCGTGTACAAGCCTGCTGTCGTCGTTTCCCTGTTCGCCGCGCTCTTGATCGCCGGTTCCGCGCGCGCCCAGACCTATGGGGGCGATGCGCCGGTCTGCCTGCACGTCTTCGGCGAGTTGGAGGGCGAGCGGATGGACTGCATTTTCTCCTCGTTCGCCCAGTGCCAGGCAAGCGCGCAGGGGCGTCCGGCGACATGTCTGACGAATCCGTATTTCGCGCAGGCGCCGTCGGCGAGGACAGGGCGGCGCGTTCGCTAGCGGCGATCCCTAGGGTGGGCAAAGCAAAGCGTGCCCACCAATCTTCATCCGGCCAGAGGTGGTGAGCACGGCGCAAGAGCGCCTTTGCCCACCCTACGATCTCAGCGCGAGCGAAGCTCGTCGCGTCTGAGCAAGCCGACCCTCAATACCCGCGGCCCCACCAGTAGCAGAAGCGCTCGATATTGGCGGGAAGGGCGGTCTCGTAATTCGCCCATTTCTCGTATTTCGGCAGCTTCACTTCCTTCATCGCGGTGTCGAAGCATTTGCCGGCATCGGCGGCCTTCTTCACCTCTGCGGACAGATCTTCCATGTAGGCGATGTCGTCCTCGACGTCCTTCTTGGTGCCGAAGCGCCCGCCGGCATAGGGATGGCCGGGGATCATCCGCTCCCAGTCGAGCGATGCCAGCTTCTTCAGCGAGGCGATATACTCGACCGGCGAGGCGTTGTCGGGAATGTTGCGGAACTGCACGGACTCGATCGGCGCGAAGTCGACGACGAAGACGATCTTCTCCTTCGGCAACCGCATCACCAGCGAATTGTCGGAGTGGTTGCGGCCGACATAGTTCAGCTCCAGCGTGGTGCCGCCGAGCGTGATGCTCTTCTTGTCGTCGATCACCTGGTCCGGCATCACGACATCGGCGAGCAGCGAATTCTGCTTCTTCAGCTCGAGCAGGCGCTCCTTGGTCCGCCGGTGCGCAATGAAGGTGGCACCGAGATCCTTGAAGGGCTGGCCGCCGGCGATGTGGTCGTAATGGTGGTGGCTGTAGATGACGTATTTGATCGGCTTGTCAGTGACGGCCTTGATGGCGTCGATATAGGGCTTTGCCGGACGCAAATACGAGATCGGGTCGGTCGCAATCACGCCCTGCGGCGTCACGATGAACATCGACTGATGACCGCCATAGCGGAAGACGTAGACGTTCTCGGTGCCGTCGACCTTCTTGGTTGAGGTCTGCGGCGGGGTCTGCGCGAAGGCTGATCCAGTCAGGAGGGCCGCGACAGCGGCGATGCAAAGTAATGCTTTCATGTCTTGCTTTCTGGAAATGGATGGAATGCGGAAGGCGGATAGACTCTCTGACACAAACGCGGCAGGAGGGAATTTATTCCCTGATCCATTGCGACCAATCTGTCGCGATGGGAGGGAACACGTCCTCAAATGTGATACCGGCGCCATTGATCCTGCTTGACAGTTTTATGTCACGGGAGGAGCATGGTTTCGGTCGCAAACAAGCGACGCGTTGTCCACCTCAAGAGCAAGGGGAGGTCTATGACACCACCTCCGCAGATCCAGCCGCGTTAAGTGCGATGGAGTTCGTTCGGACTATCGCATAGCGGCAGAAACCGCGAACGGCACGCCGGGTAAAGGTTTAGCGGGCTGCATCAGTGAGGCAAAGCCCCTACCTACCCGGCGCTGTATTTTGCATCACACCGATCGTGTCGGATGGCCGTGATGCGGCCGCTATGACAGGCGCTTTGACATCCTGCTTTCTCCTCCTCCTCGCCGTCATTCCGGGCCGACTCCCGGAATGACGGGAGGAATTTGTTGTGCGCATCGCACTCGATTGATGTCCGGCCGCGCGGAGCCGACGGTTCCCGTTCCTGCATTGCGGCAAATGCCAAGAGAATGTCGCCTCGTTGGCCAACTTCCGACACAGCGCCGGGGCGAATAGCGTCGATACGACATGACGCAGTGCTTCGGCGGCGACAGTCCCGACTCCGCCGGCGCATGCGCTTTTCCAGGGAATCCTCGTGTCGCACAAGCTTGCCCCGGCGTTCCTCGCCGCTCTCTTCATCGCGATCTCATCTCTTTCCACCGTTCGCGCCGAGCCGCCGGCCGCCAATAGGGCCGCCGCACTGTCGCCGGAGGAAGCCAAGCGGGCGCTGGAGACGCTCCAGGACGACAAAAAACGTGCGCAGATGATCGATACGCTGCGCGTGATCGCGAATGTGCCCGGTCAGCAGCAGCCCGTGCCCGCCGCGCCCGAGCAGAAATCGCCGATCCCGCTCTCGGCCGACGGCCTTGGCGCACAGCTCCTGCTCACGGTGTCGGAAGAGATCGGCGAGATCTCGCGCGAAATCGCCGACGTGGCGCGGACGCTGACGCATTTCCCCGCCTTCTATTACTGGATCGTACGGACCGCCAACGATCCCGTTGCCTACAACCTCCTGATCGAGATCGCGTGGAAGCTCGCGCTGGTGCTCGGCTGCGCCATTGCGGCGGAGTGGGTGATCTTCCGCGCGATCCGGCGGCCCGTTGCCTTCCTGGAAGGACGCGTCCCGCAAACCGCGCGCCTGCCGGCGCAGGTGCTGCCCATCGCCGATCCGCCGTCATCGGTCGCCGATGTCACGCCCGCGCCCGAACTGCACAAGCGCCGCCATAGTCTCGCACGTGTCTGGCAATTGCTGCTGCGGCTGCCCTTCGTGCTCGGGCGTCTCCTGCTCGAACTGCTCCCCGTGTTCGTCTTCATCGGCGTCGCAACCGCACTGCTCGGCACGGAGATCGGCGATCCCGCAACCGTTCGCCTCGTGATCCTCGCCGTCGTCAATGCCTACGCCTTCTCGCGCGGGCTCATCTGTGTCGTTCGCGCGCTGGCGGGGCCGTTTGGCCTCGTTCCGGTTCGGGCAGAAACTGCGGCCTATATCGAGATCTGGGCGCGGCGCATCGTCGGCGTCGGCGTCTCCGGCATCGCCTTCGCCAATGTGGCGCTGCTGCTCGGCCTGCATCGTGCCGGCTATGCCGCGCTGCTGCGCATGGTGTTGCTGGTCGTGCATCTCTTCGTCGTCGTCATCATCCTGCAATGCCGCCGCCAGGTCGCCGAAGCCATCCGCGCGCCGGCGGAGCGGCAGGGGATCGCGGCGCGCCTGCGCAACCGCATTGCCGGCGGCTGGCACTATCTCGCCATCGCGCTCGACCTCGCGCTGTGGGCGGTCTGGGCGCTCAACATCCGCAATGGCTATTCGCTGCTGCTGCAATATTTCGTCGGCACCGTCGTGGTGGCGCTGATCACGCGCGTCGCCATCATGGTGACGCTGAGCCTGATCGACCGCGGCTTCCGCATCAAGCCGGAGATCCTCCAGCGCTTTCCGGGCCTCGAGATCCGCGCCAACCGCTATCTGCCGCTGCTGCGCAAGATCGTATCCAGCGTGATCGCGTTCATCGGCTTCGTGGCCGTGCTCGAAGTCTGGGGCGTCGACGCCATCGTCTGGTTCTATGGGGGCCAGATCGGCGGCCGGCTGATTTCGGCGGTGGCGACCATCGGCATCGCCGTGCTCATTGCTGCCGCCATCTGGGAAGCCAGCAACGCGCTGCTGGATCGCCAGATCAATACGCTGTCACGCGACGGGCACTACGCCCGCGCGGCGCGCCTGCGCACGTTCCAGCCGATGCTGCGGACCGCGCTGCTCTGCCTGATCGCCACCGTCGTCGGCCTCACCGCGCTGAGCGAGATCGGCGTCAACGTCGCGCCGCTGCTGGCCGGCGCCGGCATCGTCGGCATCGCCATCGGCTTCGGCTCGCAAAAGCTGGTGCAGGATCTCATCACCGGCCTGTTCCTGCTGCTGGAGAACACAGTCCAGGTCGGCGATAACGTCAGCGTCTCCGGGCTGTCCGGCGTGGTCGAGAACGTGTCGATCCGCACCATTCGTCTGCGCGCCGGCGACGGCGCCGTGCACATCGTGCCGTTCAGCGCGGTGACGACCATCACCAATGCCAGCCGCGGCGCCGGCAATGCGTCCGTCAGCGTCAATGTCGCCTACAAGGAAGACACTGACCGCGCCGGCCAGATCCTCAAGGACATCGTCGAGGAGATGCGCCGCGAGCCGGAGTTTCGCGCGGCAATTCGCGGCGACCTCGAACTGTGGGGCATCGACAAGGTCGATGGTGCCATGGTGTCGATCGTCGGCCAGATCCGCTGCACGGAGGCCGGCCGCTGGCCGGTCCAGCGCGAATTCAACCGCCGCATGAAGCTGCGCTTCCAGCAGAACGGCATCGAGGTCGCATCCCCGGTCCAGACCATCCTGATGCAGATCGCGCCGCCGGCTGATGGCGCCGCCAATCTGGCCCCGCGGCGGGCGGCTGGTTAGCGCGCGGCATAATTTCCAGCTTGCCTCTGCCCGCCCGGCAGCGTTCACTCCGGCCCCAGCCCGCTGACAACATGCGGGCGATGAAAAAGGGTGGATGGAATGCAGGGGCTGTGGGCCGGACTACGTGGTCATGTGATCGTCATTTGCGCATTGATCGGATCCGCGGCGTGGGCCGTACCGGCGGGCGCCCAGCCGTTCCCGTCGCGCCCCATCACCCTCGTGGTGCCGTTCGCGGCGGGCGGCCCGACCGACACGCTGGCGCGGATCCTGTCCGAGCGGATCGCCGCTCAGCTGCACGCGACCGTCGTGGTCGAGAACGTGGCCGGTGCCTCCGGCAGCATTGCGGGCGCCCGCGTCGCGCGCGCGACGCCTGACGGCACGACGATCACGATCGGCCATTGGGGCACGCATGTGCTGAACGGCGCGATCTTCAAGCTGCCTTATGATGTGATCGCCGATTTCGAGCCGGTCGCGACGATCGCGATGGGAACGCAGCTGATCGTCGGCCGGAAGTCGCTCGAGGCCAACAATCTGAAAGAGATGATTGCGTGGCTGAAGGCGAGCCCCGGCAAGGCGACTGCTGGCACGGCTGGTGCCGGCACGGGCGCGCACGTCGCAGGCGTCTTCTTCAAGGAGAAGACCGGCGCCGATTTCCAGTTCGTGCCTTATCGCGGCGCCGGACCCGCCATGATCGATCTCGTTGCAGGCCAGATCGACATCATGTTCGGCCAGGCCTCGAACTCGCTGCCGCAATACAAGAACGGCGCGATCAAGGCGTTCGCAGTGACGTCGCCGACGCGGCTCGCGTCCGCGCCTGATATCCCGACCGTCGACGAGGCGGGCCTGCCCGGTCTCTACATCTCCTACTGGCACGGCATCTGGGCACCGAAGAACACGCCGAAGGAGATCGTCACAAAGCTCAACGCGGCCTTCGTCGCGGTGCTTGCCGATCCCGTTGTCAAGCAGCGTTTCGCCGAATTGGGGCAGGAGATTCCGCCTGCCGACCAGCAATCGCCTTCGGCGCTCGGCGCATTCCAGAAGGCGGAGACCGAGAAATGGTGGCCGATCGTGAAGGCCGCCGACATCAAGCCCGAGTAGTCCAGCTGCGTTAACCTCTTCTCGCGCGCAAATGCCGGCTTTTCGCGAAATCTCGCTGCGGTGCGAGATCACAATCGAGCCTTGAGTCTCTACGTCCTTGATCTCAGGTGAGCGCTGGCCGACAATGCTTGCCCTTCAATAAGAAACTCCCTGGGGGAATTCGTGAATAGACCTGCTCGGGTCAGCGCCCATTCGACATCATCCGACACCGCTCACGGCATGACGCTGCTGCGCGATCCCTTGCTCAACAAGGGCACCGCCTTCACGGAAGCGGAGCGCGATGCGCTCGGCCTGCGCGGCCTGCTGCCGCCTTGCGTGCTGACGATGGAGACGCAGGTCGAGCGCGTGCTCACCAATCTGCGCACGCTGCCGACGGATCTGGAGAAATACGTCGCGCTGAATGCTCTGCATGATCGCAACGAAGCGCTGTTCTTCCGCGTCGTCGTCGACAATATCGACGAGATCCAGCCGATCATCTACACCCCGACGGTCGGGCTTGCCTGCCAGAAATACGGCCTGATCTTCCAGCGGCCGCGCGGCATGTTCATCTCATCGCGCGATCGCGGCCAGATCGCCGAGATACTCGAGAACTGGCCCTATCCGGCCAAGCTGATCGTCGTGACCGATGGCGAACGCATCCTCGGGCTGGGCGATCTCGGCGCCAATGGCATGGGCATCCCGGTCGGAAAGCTCTCGCTCTATTCCGCCTGCGCCGGCGTGCATCCCGAGCATTGCCTGCCGATCGTGCTCGACGTCGGCACCAACAACGAAGAGCTCTTGAACGATCCCTATTATCTCGGCCTGCGCGAGCGGCGGCTCACCGGCGAGGCCTATGACAGCTTCGTTGACGAGTTCATGCAGGCTGCGCGAATGACGTTTCCGGGCGTGCTGATCCAGTTCGAGGATTTCGCCAATCACTCGGCGTTCAAGCTGCTGCACAAATATCGGGACGAGGCCTGCGTCTTCAACGACGACATCCAGGGCACCGCGGCCGTAGCGCTCGCCGGCCTGTTCTCGGCGCTGCGCGTCAATGGCGGCAAGCTCAGGGATCAGCGCATTCTGTTCCTCGGTGCGGGTGAGGCCGCAACCGGCATCGCCGATCTCGTCGTCTCCGCCATGATGGCGGAGGGGATTTCCGAGGCGGAAGCTCTCCGGCGCAAACTGGCTGGTGGATTCCCGCGGCCTCGTCGTCGGCGGCCGTGACGGCCTCTCTGGCCATAAGCTGCGCTATGCCCATGCCGGCCAGGCGCCGATCGCCGATTTCCTCACCGCGATCAAGACGCTGAAGCCGACGGCGATCATCGGTGTCGCCGCGGTCGGCGGCGCCTTCACGCCCGAGGTGCTCAAGGCGATGGCCGCGCTCAACGAGCAGCCGATCGTGTTCGCGCTCTCCAACCCGACCTCGAAGGCCGAATGCTCGGCCGAGGATGCCTACCGCTATACCGAGGGCCGCGCACTGTTCGCCTGCGGCAGTCCCTATGATCCGGTGAAGCTCAACGGCCGCACCTTCGTGCCGCGCCAGGGCAACAACTCCTACATCTTCCCCGGCGTCGGCCTCGGCGTCATCGCCAGCCGCTCGCGCCTGGTGACGGACGAGATGTTCATGGCGGCCGCCCATACGCTCGCCGATTGCGTCGGCAAGGAGGACCTCGCGCAGGGCAGCCTCTATCCGGCACTCCCTCGCATTCGCGAGGTTTCGGCCCGCATCGCCGTTGCGGTGGCAGACGTCGCCTACCAGCGCGGTCTCGCCGACGGACCCGCACCCAACGACGTGAAGGGCCTGATCCAGTCCCAGATGTACGAGCCGCAGTACTGACGCTCACAATTTCAGCCGAACGTGTGGAGGCAGCCCCTCACCCCAACCCTCTCCCCGTAAGAACGGGGCGAGGGAGCGCGACGGTGGCGCGTCCCTTACATCGATAGCAGCCAGATCGTTCGCGGTGACGCTTCTTAACCTCTCCCCGCTCTTCAGCGGGGAGAGGTCGGATCGCGTGAGCGATCCGGGTGAGGGGCAAGGCACGCTGCTGGCCAAAATCGAAAGTTTATCCGTCTCGTCAGGCCGGCCCACGACACCAGTTTAGGTGGAATCGCCGTTGCGTAGCGCGGCCGCATATGCGACGATCTGTAGCGTTACAAGAAAACTCAATCCGCAAGGTCAAATGCCATGGACGATCGTTTGCCCGAACTGGGCGACCTCGAGCACGAGGTCATGCAATTGGTTTGGGCCCATGGTCCCGTTACGGCCGAGGTCGTGCGCGAGCGGCTGTCGCGGCGTCTGAAGGAATCCACGGTCCGCACGGTGCTGCGCCGGCTGGAAGAAAAGGGCTATGCTCGGCACACCGTGGACGGACGCACCTATGTCTACCACGCTGCGGAAGAGCGCGCGCGGGTCGCGGCCAAGGCGGTGCAGCGTATCGTCGACTGGTTCTGCAACGGCTCGATGGAGGAAGTGCTCGTCGGCATGGTGGACAATGCGATGCTCGACCAGCAGCAGCTGCGTACACTGGCCGACCAGGTGGCCAAGGCGAAGAAGGCGAGGGGAGTGAAGAAAGAATGATCGCAACTCTGGCTGAGGCGGCGCTACGCTCCTTCGTGCTGGGAGGCGTCGTCTGGTTCGGTCTCAACCTGTTTCGCGTGCGCAATCCGCACGTCCACATGACGGCGTGGGTCGTCGTGCTGCTGGCATCGCTGGCGATGCCCTTCGTCATGCATTGGCCGACGCTGACGATCACCCGGATGCCTTTGCCGGTATCCGTGCCGGATGATTTCCTGCCGGCCGACATCTCGATGCTGGGGGCCCCGCAACCCGCGCTGCCGATTCCGCCGGGCGCGGCTGTCGTGGCGCCGGCAAAAGCTGTTGTATCGATCAATTGGTGGCTGGTCGCCACCATCGTCTATGCCGGCGTCGCCGGCGCGTTGCTGCTGCGGCTGGCCATCGGTCTCTGCCTGACCTGGCGTCTGGCACGCGCGGCAAGGCCGATGAGCGGCCCGCAGCTGATCGACGCCGACGTGCGCGTCAGCCGCGAGGTCGGCGGTCCCGTCACGTTCGGCTCGACCATTCTGGTGCCGCCGCAGTTCTCCGGCTGGGATGCGAAGAAGCGCCTCGCGGTGCTTGCGCATGAGGGCGCGCACGTCGCCAATCGCGATTTCTATGTCCTGCTGCTCGCCTCGCTCAACCGTGCAGTGTTCTGGTTCAGTCCGTTCTCGTGGTGGCAGCTCGCGCGCCTTGCCGAGCTCGCCGAGATCATCAGCGACGCCGAGGCGATCGAAGTCATCGACGACCGGTGGTCCTATGCCGAAATCCTGCTCGATGTCGCAACCAGCGTAAATCCGCGGCCGGTGGAGCTCGCGATGGCGCGGGTATCGACCGTGCGCGCACGCGTCGAGCGCATCATCGCGGCCGCCGCCATGCCCGTCGCGGTCGGCTGGCGCAAGCGGCTGTGGATCGCGGCCGCGATCATTCCGGCTGTGATCGTGTCCGCCGGCATGATCGCCTATCGCCCCCCGGATCCCGTGCCCGTCGCTGCGGATACCGGCGAGGTGCCGGCCCAGCATTACCGCCCCTTCGTCAATTTCTACGCCATGGGTCCTGCCTCGGTGTTCGCCATCTTCCGCGAGGGCGACGACCTTTACGGCCAGCTCACCGGACAGCGCAGGCTGCGCCTGACGGTTGGCAGTGACGGCACCGCGGCCTACGCGGCCTCGTCCGGCGAGATCACGTTCCCGCTCGATGCGGAGCGCCGCTCCTCTGAGCTGACGCTGCGCATGAACGGCCGCGATATCCGCGCCGTTCGCGTCGCCGAGATGCCGACGGCGGCCGTCGATCCCGCGTCGCTCGATCAATATGTCGGCTGGTACAGGATCGCGCCGAACCGCGTGCTCACGCTGCGGCGTGACGGCGATCGTCTCTGGTTGCGTGAGACGGGACAGGGCGCAACGCAGGTCCTCGCCGAGGGCGCTGACGCCTTCTCCTTCCGCGGCGACCATCTCTTGATCTTCCTGCGCGACGAGCAGTCGAAGGTTGCACGCGTGCTGGTGCAGAGCGCGATGTTCGGCGCTCGCCTCGCGCCTCGCGTCGATGCGGCGGTGGCGCAGGCGGTCGAGGCGGACTTCACGCGCCGCCTTGCGGAAGTTCCTGACAGGTTCAGGGAGCAAGTCCCGGTCGCGGGCGGCAAGGAGATGATCTTGCGCGGGATCGAAGACCTGCGCGCCGGAACGCCGAACTACGATCGCATGAGCGCGCCGCTCGCGGCCAAGGTCCACCGGCAGCTCAATGAAATGCGCGAGGCGTTCCAGGCGCTCGGCGTGGTGGAATCGATCTTCTTCCGCGGCGTCGGCCCTGGCGGCTATGACATCTATGGCGCGAAGTTCGAGAACGGCACGGCAGAATTCCGCCTGATGATCGAGCCCGACGGCAAGGCCGGCGACGTCATCTTCCGGCCCGACGGCAATGACGAGCTCGGCGGTATCGTGCCTTGCTCGGAGGAAGCGCGCGTGCGCGGCCACGCCGGCACTTCGCCGATCAGGATCATGGTCTATAACGAGATGGGCGACGACATCCAGGTCTTCAATCTCGACGCCGATGGCAATCGCAGGATGCAGAGCACCGTCAGGCCCAACGTGTCCTGGGCGTCCACGACCACCGTGAACAATCCCTGGGTGATTGCCGACAAGTCTGGGCGGTGCCTCGAGGTCCTGCTGCCGGGGCGGCAGACCCGCTTCCACAATGTCGAAGCGTCGAACATCGGCGCGCGGCCGGGGCGCGCGGCGCGCCGCGCCGTTCCGATCGCCAATGGCGAGGAGATGCTGCGCCGCTATATCGAAGGCGTCGGCAAGGGGCAGCCGGACTACGAGCGCATGACGTCGGAGGTGGCGGACATCACGCGTCAGCAGCTTCCGTTCGACCAGGCGATCCTGGCGCGGCTCGGCGCATTGCGCGCGGTTTCGTTCCGTGGCGTCACCGCGCTCGACAGCGACATCTATGTCGCCCAGTTCGCCAACGGCTCGGCGGAATGGCGCATCGGCGTCAGGAACGGCACGATCACGAAGATCGCGCTCGGACCCAATTTCTAGCGGTTCACATCTGCCGCAGGAGTGCCTGCTCAGACTTGTTGTGCTTCTGCGGAGACTGCGGAATGAGACTCGTCGCATCGATGTGGGCGATTCCAGTTGGGCTGTGCCTGTTGGGGACCGCGTTCGCCGATGACCTCGCGACGCCGGGCGATGCGAAAAGCCTGGGATTCTCGGCCTCGCGTCTGGCGCGGATCGCGCCGTGGTATCAGGCGCGCTTCGATTCTTTCTCGCCGTCGGATGGCCTTTTGCCCGGCGCGGTCGTCGCAATCGCGAAGGGCGGCAAGCTCGCCTATTTGCAGGCCATCGGATTTCAGGACCGCGCCAAGACCGTCCCGATGAGGACGAATTCCATCTTCTGGATCGCCTCGATGTCCAAGCCGGTGGCCAGCGTCGCCGCCATGATTCTGGTGGACGAGGGCAAGCTCGACCTCGACGCGCCCGTCTCGCAATATCTGCCGGAGCTTGCGAACATGCGGGTCGCTTTCCAGAAGGCGGACCCGGCGACAGGCGAAATGGAGTACGGGCTCGGTCTGCCAAAACCGGCAAAACGTGCGATGACGGTTCGCGATCTGTTGCGCCATACGTCTGGCCTGATCTATCCGGAGCTCGATTTTGCCTACCCGGAACGGGGCCTTGCCGACGCAAGCGCCGACTTCGGGATCCGGACGATCCATGGGCTCTACGGCTTGAGGGCCGTGCGGAGACGCGACACGACGTTGGCGGAATTCGTGTCGAGCCTGGCCCGCCTGCCGCTCGCGCACGAGCCCGGCGAGGTCCATGAATATGGCTGGAGCGCCGAAGTGCTGAGCCGGGTCGTTGAAGTGGCGTCCGGTCAGCCCTTCGATCAGTTCCTGGAGAGCCGCATCTTTGGTCCGCTGCATATGGTCGACACCGGCTTCTTTGTGCCGAAGGAGAAGCTCGATCGGCTGGTCGATTCTCCCATGCCGGAACGGCCGCCGATCTGGGATGTCACGACGCCGCCAAAGTTGTTTTCCGGCGACGGCGGACTCGTATCGACCGCGCCCGACTATCTCCGCTTTTGCCAGATGCTGCTCAATGGCGGCGAGCTCGATGGCGTGCGCGTGCTCAGCCAGCATGCGGTGAAGCAGATGACGACGAACGCACTGCCATCGGGTGTCACCATCTTCGGAGGTGACGAGGTTGGCGCCCGCGCGGGAACAACCTTCGGGCTTGGCTTCGCCATCCGCACCGATCCGGTCCAAAGCTGGATACCGGGAGCGGTCGGAAGCTTTTCCTGGGCTGGACATTGGAGCACGTATTTCTGGATCGATCCGGCCGAGCAATTGATCGGCGTACAGATGATCCAGGCGACGCCCGGCAGCAAAGGGCGCCAGGCGGTGCTGTATTCGGGGATCAATCACCTCGTCTATGGCGCATTGACGATTCCCGAGTCGTCCGCCGTCCCGCCGGTTGCGCCGGCGACCCTGAGCCCGGAAGCGCTCGCCGATTATGCCGGGAGCTATGACTTCGGCGCCACGGTGAGCTCGCGTGACAGGCAGGGCCTGGCCGATGGCAAGACCGGATGGCTTGGAATCGGGAATTTCGTCGCCATGGAGCAGGAGGGGCTGAGGATCAACAAGCCGAACCCTGGCGGCGGCCCCGCAACCAAAGCCGGTGTGACGGCGGGCGACCTCATCACTGAAATTGACGGCGCGCCGCTGAGAGGCCTCGCGCTCGCCGATGTCCTGGCCAAGCTGCGAGGGCCAGCCAACTCGACGATCAAGATGAAGCTCGTCCACAAGGGGCAAGACGGCGTGAACGACCTCAGTGTCGTGAGAGCCGACCGCCGTGTCAATTCGGTCCGGCTTCAACTTCGCGTCGAGCAAGGCAAACTCGTCGCGGAGGCGACTGGGGCTTGGCCGATTCTCGAATTCGAGAAGGGCAAGGCGACCCCGTTCGTGGCGACATCAAGCAACGAATTCACCGCAGCCGACGAAGATCGTACCTGGATCGCTTTCGTCAGGGACGCCGCGGGCAAAGTCTCTGGGCTCATCTTGAATCCTGGGCCTTGGGAGCAGCACGCGGCGAAGATCGCGCTCGGGCCGGATTTCTAGGCCTCTCACGCGCGTCCGCCGGGCAGCGGATGCGCGCTTGTTCTACCGAGATAGTGCAGCGGCGTTTTCAATCCCGGCTTGCGCAAGCCGATCTCTAGTGTTACGGTATGTAGCATTACGGTTCGTAGTCCGCACGCGGCAACATCGCGCTGCCGTCGGGTGGCTCGGAGAATTGGGCGTTCGCCATGAGCAATTCTGCAAAGGCTGAAGCGGTGCTGGCGCTTCATCGGTTCGGCATGGGGCCGCGACCGGGATCACTTGCGGCTGTCGGGACCGACCCGCGCGGCGCGTTGATCGCAGAGCTCGATCGGCCGCTCGCATTGAGCGCCGCCGCCAGCCTTCCCACCAGTGCGAAGGCCTATCGCACAGTGGCCGATGCCAATGCACGGCGAGCCGCGCGCGCCAAGCAGGCGCAGCAACAGGCCAAGAAGCAGCAGGTGGCTGCGGTGCCAACTGCTCCGGGTGACCAGGCTCAGGCTCAGGCTCAGGCGCAGACCGAGGGGCAAGCGCCAGCACAGGGCCAGGAGAAGGATGCTGCCGAGATGGCGGCCAAGCAGGCGGCCGACGCCGTTCCCGATCCCGGCCGTCCGATCTACTTGCAGGAAGCCAAGCTGCGCATCGAAGCCGCGCTCGCCGCCGACATCGGCTTCGCCGAGCGGCTGGTGTGGTTCTGGTCCAATCATTTCTGCATCTCGGCCTACAAGATCCAGAGCATGTCGGGTGCTTACGAGCGCGAGGCCATTCGCGCAAATGCGCTCGGCCACTTCGTCGATCTTCTGCTGGCGGTCGAAGGCCACTCGGCGATGCTGTTCTATCTCGACAATCTGGGCTCGATGGGCGCGAACTCGATCGCCGGCATCAACCGCAGCCGCGGCCTCAACGAAAACATTGCGCGTGAGATCATGGAATTGCACACGCTGGGTGTGCGGACCGGCTACACCCAGGACGACGTGATCAGCTTCGCCAATGTGTTGACGGGATGGACGCTTGTTCCTCCTGGAGACAATCCGGAGCACGGCGGCGAATTCACCTTCAACCCGCGGCTCCACGAGCCCGGCGGGCAGACGGTGCTCGGCAAGCGTTACGAGCAGGAAGACGCCGAGCAGGGCCGCGCCGTGCTGCGCGACCTCGCTGCGCATCCGGCGACCGCGACCCATGTCGCAACCAAGCTCGCACGGCATTTCGTGGCCGATGAGCCGCCTCCGCCACTCGTCGAACAAATGGCGAAGACGTTCCGCGACACCGAGGGCGATCTCAAGCAGGTCGCGATTACGATGGTCTCGTCGGACGAGGCGTGGCGCGGGCCGCCGTCAAAACTGAAGCGTCCGAGCGAATGGGGCGTTGGCATGGTGCGCGCGACGGGGATTACGGTCGTCGACCCCACGCGTTTCACGGCGGGCCAGGAGCTGCTCGGCGAAGGGCTGTGGCGGCCGTCGGCGCCCAAGGGCTATCCGGATGACGAGGCAAGCTGGATCGACGGCATTGGCCGGCGGCTCGACATCGCCAACAATTTTGCCGAGCGCGTGGCGGCCACTGCTGATCCGCAGGGGATCATCGAGGACGTCTTCGCATCGCAGATCGCGCCCGAAGTGAAGCAGGCGGTCGGCCGCGCCGAGAGCCGCCAGCAGGCGCTGGCGCTGCTGTTCATGTCGGCAGATTTTCAGAGGAGGTGAGCATGGGCTTCGTCAATCATTTGCCCACGCGGCGCGAGCTTCTGGTCGGCTCCGGTGCGCTGTTCGCGTGGAGCCAGATGCCGCGGATCGCACGCGCCGAAGGGCGCGATCCGCGCCTTCTCGTCGTCGTCCTGCGTGGCGCGCTCGATGGTCTCGGTGCGGTCGCGCCGGTCGGCGATCCCGACTGGGTCGGCTTGCGCGGCGATCGCGCGCTGGTGCTGGACGGCAAGCCGCCGGCATTGCCGCTCGATTCTTTCTTCGCGCTCAACCCGGCGATGCCGAACCTGCACCGGCTCTACAAGGGGGGCAAGGCGGCGATCGTCCACGCCACCGCGACGCCCTATCGCGAGCGCTCGCATTTCGACGGCCAGGACGTGCTGGAGAGCGGGTTCACCAAGCCCGGTGCCACCGCATCGGGATGGCTCAACCGCGCGCTGCTCGCGATGGAATCGGGTGGGCGCGTCGATCCGCGCGGCAGCCGCGCGCTCGGCATCGGCTCGGTGACGCCGCTGGTGGTGCGCGGCTCGGCGCCCGTTATGACATGGGTGCCGCAGAAACTATTGCCGGCGAGCGAGGACACGCAGAACCGCCTGCTCGATCTCTACCAGCACACCGATCCGAAGCTCGCGACCGTGCTTCAGGCGCGCATGAAGCTCGCCTCGCTTGGCGGCGCGCCCGGCACGGGCGATCCGATGTCGGACGATCCGACATTGATGCCGCCTGGCATCGCGCGCGTGCGCGCCTATTTCGCCGAAGCCGCCGGCACCGCCGCGCGCTATCTCGCCAAGCCCGACGGCCCGCGCGTCGGCGCGATGGGCTTCGTCGGCTGGGATACGCATATCGCGGAAGGCGCAGCGTCAGGCCAGCTCTACAATCTGCTCGGCGCGCTCGACAGTGCGTTTGCCGCGATCGAGAGCAACATGGGCGAGGTGTGGGGCGAGACGGTCGTCGCCGTCGTCACCGAGTTCGGGCGCACCGCGCGCATCAATGGCACGCAGGGCACGGATCACGGCACGGGCACGGTCGCCTTCCTCATTGGCGGCGCGCTCACCGGCGGCCGCGTGATCGCGGACTGGCCGGGACTGAAGTCCGCGCAACTGCTCGAGGATCGCGACCTCAAGCCGACCACCGATCTCCGTGCCGTGCTGAAGGGCCTGCTCAGGGATCATCTGCGTGTCGAGGAGAAGGTGCTGGCGGATGCGGTCTTCCCCGGCAGTGCTGACGTCAAGCCGATGGGCGGCCTCGTCGGCTGACGGCGCGGCCTGCGCAACCGGATCGGGTCCATGATGTGCACACTGACGCAACGGGAACTCGACTTTCTCGCCAGTCTGAAAACCGGCTGGCGGCGGCTCTATCGGCGCGAGCTGATGCGGCTCCTGAAGGGTGACACCGAGGCGAGCGACGCGCAGCTGGAGACGCGCCCGATCGTCTGGCGTGTTGTATCGGGTTAGTTTTTCGCGAGTCTGGCTCGACTTAGGACACGCCACTGTGGTGGAATCGCCACAGCCGGCGCGAAACGGTCGTGGCCCTAAGCCTGCTTTCCTTCAGCCAAGGTTCTGCCCTCATTGCCCGCCGAAACTCCGGGCAGTTCGGAGGGCGTACCATGTCTCGCATTGCACGTGCCGAAAGTGCCCGAATTTCCCTCGCAAGCTCATGCCGGTTGCTGCTCGCCATCGTCGGTGCCGCATCGCTCGCCGCCTGCGCACAATCGCCGGTCGGCCGCCAGAAGGCCGATCTTGGCACCAATCGGCAGGCTGCGGTCCAGCGGCCCCATAGGGTAGCGGCCTTGCATCCGCGTCCGATCAGCCGGGTACGCGTCCCCGACCGTGACGCAAAGCAAACCGCTTCGCACGGCGTTGCCAGCTTCTATTCGGACACGGAGACCGCGAGCGGCGAGAGGTTCGACAAGAACGAATTGACCGCGGCGCATCCCAGCCTGCCGTTCGGCACCAAGCTGCGCGTCACCGATGTCTCCTCAGGCCGCTTCGTGACCGTCAGGGTCAACGATCGCGGGCCCTATGTTCGCGGGCGCGTGGTCGACATCTCGCCGTCCGCGGCCGAGGCGCTCGGCATGGTCGACAAGGGCATCACCAATGTCCGGCTCGACGTGGTGCGATAGAGCACGATTGATTGACTTGAGCCGCCCCGCTTAACCGAGTGTTAGTCGCCCCGGCGCACCATGGGTGCCCAAACAAGTCGGGGCTCCAAATTTGGAGTCCTCGGGGGAGGCGGCGTTTGAACACGATCCAGTATCTCGAAGATCAGGCCGCGCGCGCCGAGCGGCTCGCCAAACGGATCACGGATACGCTAACCATCGAAAAGCTCCTGACCTTCGCCGGCGAACGCCGCCGCGAAATCGAGGTCATCGCCGGCAGGTACCGGCGCGCCTCATAACCATGCACTGAACGCATTCGCCCTCGCTGCGAGGCGCGGAACTTCTGCTCGTCTCTGGCGTCATGTCAATGATGAATGTGGAGGAGTAAAGTCATGGGTTTTGGACGAGGTGCTTTGCTTTGGCTGCTTGGCGTGCCGCTGCCGATCGTTCTGCTGCTGGCATTGTTCTGGCACCACTAGTCTTACTGCGTCACAAACGGTGGTCTGTGAAATGGGCGAACTTGATTGCACAACAAGGACATCTCGACAACGTTCGGACCAGCCCTTGTTCGAGTCGCCGTCGCATCGTCGTGATCGAATTTGGAATGTGACGTTGGGTCCGTAGCGGCAGAACCGCGGGGTCTGTAATCCGCGGAAACGCGAGCGAGCGGGATCGGCCGGGCGCGCCGAGCGCCTGAGGGGGGAAACGCCTCCCGCTCGGAGATCAGGAATCCGAAGGCTGCAATGCACATCGTTGCGTGATGATGAAAGCCGCGCCAGCCGCGTCCCTCGAAGTGGCCAAGCCCGACCTCCTGCTTGAGTTCCTGATAGTCGCGTTCGATGCGCCAGCGCAATTTAGCCGTCTCTACGAGAGTCCGGAATGCCACATCCTCCGGCAATGTCGAGAGCCAGTATTTGGTAGGCTGGTCCTCGCCTTTCGGCCATTCGATCAGCAACCATTCCTCCAACCGCTGGGTGGTTTGCCAATAATCACGGTGCGCGGCACGGACCCGCACGCGGGCAAAGCGCGAGCTCAGCTTTTCGTTCGTTCCTTGCCGCCACGTGATGGTGCGCCAAGCTTTGGCCGGCAGGCCGATCGCGAGCGCTTTAACGGCGGCCGGCCGACGCTGACGGTTGCGGCGCATCAGTTTCGGGGGACGGCCGCGGCCCGACCATGGCTTCGGCGGCAAGGGACCGGTGCCGGGCGCCCATACCGTTGTGCTCGACAGAAGACCCGCCACATAGGTCAATCCCAGCGCCGTGATCTCCGTGCGCAGATCGCTGTTGTTGCCATAGCCCGCGTCCATCAGCACGACACCACGCGGAAGGCCGGTCGCACAGGCCCACCGCAACTGCTCCAGCGCGATCTCCGGCTTGGTCCGGAAGCCGACTTCGGCAGGAATGCCCACCTTGCGCCGCCGATCGCAATCCTCAGTCCATTCCTTCGGAAGATAAAGGCGGTAGGCAACAGGCAGGCTGGCGTGGTGATTGGCAATCGATAATGACACCGCCACCTGGCAATTATCCTGCTTGCCGAGCTGCCCGCAATATTGCCGTGCAACTCCAACCGAATGTCGCCCCTGCTTGGGAAATCCGGTGTCATCGATGATCCAAGCTTCGATCGGGCCCTGGCGTTCGATCGCCGGCAGGACCATCTCTCGTACCTTGCCCAGCACCTTCTCATCCGACCAGGCGCCGCTGCCGACGAAATGCAGCAGCGATTGATGTTGGGCGGCCGTCCGTTCCGGAGCCGTCATCGCCGCCATTGGCTCCACGCTCTTACGACCGCCACAGGCCATGAGGCCGACGCAATAGTCGCGCAGCGGTGCCTTCCGATCAGCATGACCGATGACGCTGGCAAGCCCTTCCAAATACGTCGCAAATCGCATCTCACTGGTCTTGGTGCCACGCCCGCTCATGTAGCCTCCTCGGCTGATGGTCCATGCTTCAACCATCGCTGATTCCGGCCGGATAAAGCCTGCGGTTTTGTGACTCAGTCGTACTAGTGCATGATCCGGAAAAGCGTGGAGTGATTTTCCGATAAGATCACGCTCAAACAATAATGCTGCCACACGAAAAGCGCCGCGGAAGCGGCGCTTTTTTGTTGCCTGCGATTTGAAGCGTATCAATGAGAACGACGCGCGGTCAGGTCAGCTATGGCTCTCGACGAAGTCGCTGAGATAGTCGGGAAGCCGGACGCCATCGATGTCGCAGCGCGCCTTGATCTCGCCGGCGATTTCGGTCGAGATGTCCTTCATCCAATGCTCGAGCGTGTTGAACGAGATCACCTTGATCGGATCGTTGAAGCAGCCGGCGACAAGCTCGCCAATCGTGGCTTCAAGATCGCTTCGTTCGATGCGGATTTCAGTCGCCTTGTCGCGGCGATCAATCACCACGAACAGGGTCTGGTCTGCGCCATAGGGCACGACCGCGGATGGTACGCCGGCTTCAAGCATCTTGGGGCTCTCGTCTCGACTTCCGATCCCGGTTAACGGGAAAATCCGGTAGAAGGTTCCTGCCTCATGAAAAGCTTGTCGCGCGCGTGCAGCTTCCGCGTCTGCACGCAATCAGAGAAATTCTCTCAACCGCGATAGCTCGATGACATGCTCGGGCGAGAGGATATCGGTGACCAGCGGCGGCTGCGCAATCGTGTGAATCTCATAGAGATGCCTGGTCGTGGCCGGCTTCTCCATGAAGGCCGATATGCACTGGTCGAGCGTACCTTCGCTCACCTGATAAGAATCCCTGTCCGGTCGGCGCTGGTTCGCAAGCGACGGCCATTTATGCAGGGTTGCAGGCGCTCCGAAATCGACCTTTGAATCCGCAACCACGTCTCCCATCGTCCCTCACGCAACAAAAATTGCCCCAACACGCGGATCTGCGTGCCGGGGCCCACACCTATCACTGCATCTTAATGCCGAGCGCTTAACGCAGCAGCCGGGAAAAGGTTCCCGGCCGCCTTGTCGCAAATCAGCTCGCGGCCGCCGCGATTCTGTGGCCCGGGCTGGCATGATCGTGGCTATCCTCATCGCCGCGGCTGACTTTCGGCGGAAGCCCGGCGAAGCGCCGCAGGGCTTCGGCCATCTGCACCCGACCCGCTACACCGGTGATCACCACGTCGACCATCGCAAAGGACGAGTGGAAATGGCCGCGCGCCCTGAACTGCTCGACCGGGACGCCGGCGGCCGCCATTG
The DNA here is from genome assembly GCF_011516635.5 of Bradyrhizobium barranii subsp. apii. Classification (GTDB taxonomy): domain Bacteria; phylum Pseudomonadota; class Alphaproteobacteria; order Rhizobiales; family Xanthobacteraceae; genus Bradyrhizobium; species Bradyrhizobium barranii. Next base: position 2,674,219 of record NZ_CP096255.1, read on the forward strand.
CCTCGGCATAGGCGATGCCCTCGTCGCGCAACGGGTCGAATTCGCAGGTGACGACCAAGGCCGGCGGCAGGCCGGCGACGTTGCCGCGCAGCGGCGAGACGCGCGGATCGGTGCGGTCGGCCGGTGAGCAGTAGAGGTCCCAGAACCAGTGCATCAGCGAGCGCGTCAGGAAATAGCCGGTCGCATTGTCGTTGTAGGAGGGCCGGTCGAAAGTGCAATCGGTGACCGGGCAGACCAGGAGCTGGCCGGCGATCTCAGGCCCGCCGCGATCGCGAGCAAGCTGGCAGGTGACGGCGGCGATGTTGCCGCCGGCGCTCCAGCCCGCGACCAGCACCGGGCCCAGCCTGCCGCCAAGCTCGGCCGCATGCTCGGCGATCCAGCGCGTTGCCGCATAGCCGTCCTCGGCCGCGGTCGGGAAACGATGCTCGGGCGCGTGGCGATAGCCGACGCTGACGAACATCATGCCGGTCCGCCGCACCAGATCGCGGCAGAGCGGCTCGTCCGATTGCTCGTCGCCGAGCACCCAGCCGCCGCCGTGGAAATAGACCACGACCGGATGGGGCCCCGGCGTTGCCGGCTTGTAGATCCGGTAAGGCAGCGGGCCGTCCGCGCCGGGCAGCGTGCCGTCGACGATTTCGCCGATCGGCCGTCCCGCGGGCCGGCCCTTGTTGAACTCGTTGACGAAGGCGCGTGCGCCGAGCGCGCCCATCGACTCGATCGGCGGCAGGTTCAGCGATGCCAGCAGGTTCAGCACCAGCCGCACATCAGGCTGCAGGCATACCACCTCGCCGTCGTTGCATTGCGCGGCGCCGTTGGGGCCGGTCAGCTTGAATCCGAGCATGCCGCGAGCCGTGACCTCGTCGCAAATGCTGCGATAGGGGCCGACGCCGCCGGTGTAAGGCATCAATCCCTGCACCTTGCCGGGGACGTTGGCGCCCGTATACCAGGTGTTGGCGAGCCGGTGCAGGGTCACCATCGAACAGTCCGTCATGTGCCGGCCCCAGCCGGCCTGCGCCGTCTCGGTCGGCTCGATCGTGGTGAAGCCGGCGTCGCGCAGAGCAGCGATGCGGTCGACGACCCAGTCGACATGCTGCTCGATCGACACCGCCATGTTCGACAGCACCGACGGGCTGCCGGGCCCGGTGATCATGAAGAAGTTGGGGAACCCTTCGACCGTGACCCCGAGATAGGTCTGCGGCCCCTGCGCCCAGACATCGGTCAGCGACTTGCCGCCGCGTCCGGTGATCGGATGCACGGCGCGGATCGCGCCGGTCATGGCGTCGAAGCCGGTCGCGAACACGATGACGTCGACATCGACGCTGCGCCTGGCCGTCGTGATGCTGTTCGCGGTGATCGCCTTGATCGGCTCCTGGCGCAGATTGACCAGCGTGACGTTCGGCCGGTTGTAGGTCGCGTAGTAATTGGTATCGAGGCAGGGGCGCTTTGCGCCGAAGGGATGGTCGTGCGGCATCAGCGCCGCCGCCGTCTCCGGATCCTTCACGGCAGCGCCGATCTTCTCGCGGATCAGCTCGCCGATCAGCGCATTGCCGTTGAAGTCGACGCCCTGGTCGGCCCAGAGCTGCGTCAGGATGTGGACGAGGTCGCCGGCTGCCCAGGCACGTTCGAACCGCTCACGACGCTCGGCATCGCTCAATTGCCAGCTCACGACGGTTTGCTGCGGATAGGGCACGCCGGTCATCGACTGTCGCGCCTGCTCGCGATAGGCCGCGCGGTCGCTCTGGAAAATATCCATGCGATCGGATGGCGAGGGGCCGTTATGCGCCGGCAGCGCGAAGTTTGGGGTGCGCTGGAACACGGTCAGATGCGCGGCCTGCTCGGCGATCAGCGGGATCGACTGGATGGCTGACGACCCCGTGCCGATCACGGCGACGCGCTTGCCGGCGAGATCGACGCCGTCATGCGGCCAGCGCCCGGTGAAATAGACTTTGCCCTCAAAATCCTTGACGCCGTCGATCTCGGGCGGCTTCGGCGCGGAGAGGCAGCCTGTGGCCATGATGTAGTGGCGGCAGGAGACCGGCGTGCCGCTGCTCGTGGTGAGTTGCCAGCGCTCAGTCGCTTCGTCCCATTTGGCTTCGGTGACCTTGGTCTTGAAGCGGATGTCGCGGCGCAGATCGTAGCGATCGGCGACGAAGCCGAGATAGCGCAGTATCTCAGGCTGGGTCGCGTATTTCTCCGACCAGGTCCACGCGTTGTCGAGCTCGGGATCGAAAGTGTAGCTGTAGTCGATGGTCTGGATATCGCAGCGGGCGCCGGGATAGCGGTTCCAGTACCAGGTGCCGCCGACATCGCCGGCTTCCTCGAGGGCGACTGCCGTGAGGCCGGACTTGCGCAGGCGATGGAGAAGATAAAGGCCGGCAAATCCGGCGCCGACCACGGCAACGTCGACCTGTTGGGTTGTTCCACTCGCCGCTTTGGACTCACGTGCGGCGACCATTGCGTCTGGCATGGTATTCCTCCCGTGTCTTTTGTTTTGCCGGCAGGCTATCGCCGCAGGCTTGGCTTGTCATCAGGACAGGTACAATCTTCGGTAGTCGTTTGCGGCACCATCGTGACCGCGCGAAGGTTGCGGCGATACACGCACCGCGATGCACAACCGCCGGGATTGTCCGGGCTAATCAGACCACATCCTTCTGTGTATGCTTGCGGTTACAAGCCACGCGTACCAACCGGACGTCATGACAGAGTTGAGCGAGCGGACGAAAGCCAACATGGACGTCGTCCTGGAGCAGACGTGCCGCCAATTGCCGCACGGCGGCGATCACGACAGCCGCAGGTTCATCGCCGAGCGCCTGATCGAGGCGGCGCAATCAGGCCATTCCACGCTTGGTGAGCTCGGCATCGTCGCGCGCCGCGCGCTGGCGGAGATCGTCGCCAAAGGCGGCTAGAGCGTTTTCCGATCACGTTGCGTCGTAACCAGCCGCGACGAGATAATTTTGACATTCCTCGGGTGAGAAGCGTTTGAGAGCGTTGGCGATTGCTTGCCAGAGATCGGGCATGGTGCGGGCTGCGGCGGTCCGCAACAGCGCTTTCAGTTTGGAGAAGGCCATTTCAATCGGGTTGAAGTCTGGACTGTAGGGCGGAAGATAGAGCAGGCTAGCTCCGACCGCCTGGATGGCCTCTCGAACGCCATGGACCTTGTGAGCGGGCAAGTTGTCCATGATAACGGTATCGCCCGGCCGCAGCGATGGGGCGAGCAATTGCTCGACGTAGGCCAGGAAAGCGTCGCCATCCATTGGACCGTCCAGAACAAGCGGCGCGATCAGACCGTCGGAGCGCAATCCAGCGGTGAACGTCGTCGTCTTCCAATGTCCGTGTGGGATAGCTGCACGACATCGCTCGCCGCGTGGCGAGCGCCCGTAACGCCGCGCCATTTTGGTGTTGGCGCTGGTTTCGTCGATGAAGACGAGACGCTCAGGGTCAAGGTCGATTTGCCCTTCGAACCACTCCTCACGTGCGGCATTTATATCGCCGCGCCGTTGCTCGGCGGCGTGCGCTGTCTTTTTTTAAGTGTGATCTTTCTGCGCTGGAAAAAACGCCAGAGCGACGCGATGCCAGTCGATATTCCACGACGTTTCAACAGTTCTCGCAACTCGGCAAGCGTGATATCCGGCCTCGCTGTCACCGCCTCCAGAATCAATTGCGAATGCGCTTCGATGCGCTGCGATTTGCGGTCACCGCCCTGGCGTTTAGGAACGATGTCGCCAACTTTCTTGAGGCGACCGCGCCAGCGGATTGCACTGGCCGCGCTGACACCAAAGCGCTCAGCAGCCTGTCGACAGGACATGCCACCGTCAATCGCGGCTACCACCCTTTGGCGAAGATCAACCGAAAGCGCCCTGGCCATACATGCTGGCCTCCCTCGCCAGCATGCAGCTTGAATCTGACTCGCGCCGTTTTGGGAATCCCCACCCGATTCTTTCCGGTCGGAAAATGCTCTAGCTAGCGCCGCCGAGCTTGCCTCACCGCGGGCCGCAGACGTAACCTGTCGAGGAACCTTTTGGCGCATCGAGATCCCCAGGATGCGACTCCAGTTTGCGCTCGTTGTGGCGTCTTCACTCCTCTGCTGGGACGGTGCTGCCGTCGCTCAGGCGGTCGGGCAGTTTCCGTTCGCGCTGACGCGTGAAGGACAGATGCTCGGCGCGGTCGAGGGCGAGGTGGCGTCGTTCAAGGGGCTGGCCTACGCGGCGGCTCCGGTCGGCGCACTGCGCTGGCGCCCACCGCAGGCAACGGCCGAGAACCCCGAGATGCGCACCGCCTATGAGTACGGCGCGCCGTGCCTTCAGCCCTCGCTGCCGGGCGCGAGCGAGGACTGCCTCACGCTCAACGTATTCCGTCCCTTCGGCGTCGACGGCCCGCTGCCGGTGATGGTCTTCATCCATGACGGCGGCTTCGTCAGCGGCACCGCGAACGATCCGCTGTTCGACGGTGCAAAGCTCGCGCAAGCCGGCCTCATCGTGGTCACCGTGAATTATCGTCTCGGCGCGCTCGGCTGGCTCGCTCATCCCGCGCTGTCGGAAGGTGGCTCCGGCAATTACGGCCTGATGGACCAGATCGCGGCGCTGCATTGGGTGCACGACAACATCGCGGCCTTCGGGGGCGATCCGAACAACGTCACCTTGTTCGGCGGCGGCGCAGGCGCGACATCGATCGCGCTGCTGATGCTGTGTGCGCAATCGCTCGATCTGTTCCAGAAAGCCATTCTGCAATCGCTGCCCGGCCGCGCGCGCCTGCGCCCGGTGCAGGAGGCGGAGGCCATGGGCCGGCAATTCGTGGCGGCGCTTGGGCAGCAGGCGGATTTGCGCGTCGTCGCGCCGGCGCGGCTGCTTGCGGCCGAACAAAAACTGCTCGCCAAATCCGAACGCAGCTTCGCGCCCGCGATGGATGGAATCCTGGTGCGCGAAGACGTGGCCACTGGATTTGCGGCGGGACATGAAAGCCGCATTCCACTCATGATCGGCTCGAATGCCGACGAGACGCGTTTCGACGGCGAGCGGGAGATCAAGGAGACGCTGGCGTCCTCGGGCGAGAGCAGCGATGAGTTGCGCCAGCTCTACCCTGACATCGCCAAGCCATCGGATCGCGCAGCCAAATTCTATACCGACAAGGTTTTCTCCGAGCCGGTCAGGCTGCTTGCCCGCCTCCATGCGGCAACCGGTGCGCCAACGTTTCGCTATCGCTTCGCTTACGTGACCGAGGCCCGGCGCACAAATCCCGACGAAGGGCACGGGCGCGAGCTGCAATTCATCTTCGGCGCGGAAGGCGTGCCCGGCGCGGGACCGCTCACATGGGGGGATCGCGAGGTCGCGACCCGCATGCGCGGTTACTGGATCAACTTTGCGAAGACTGGCAATCCCAACGGCCCGGACCTGCCGCATTGGGACGCGGCCGCAGGCCGCGATCGCCTGCTGCTGATCACGAACGATCGCATCGCGAGCGGCGACGACCCCTGGTCGGATCGCCTGGACCGGCTTGCAAGTGAGAGCAGAAAATGAGTTGGGCTTAGGCCGCGAGCTCGACGCGCGGCGCCGGGCTCAGCCGGTGTTCTTCCAGATGGTCCATCGCGCCGTCCTTCTCGACGGCGTAGAACTGCTGGCCGTCCTTGGACCTGTAGGCGGCGCGAACGACGCCGCGGCGGCCCTTGTCACTGTTGACGACGTCCCCCAGCGCAAACTTCTTCATCTCACGTCTCGCTTGTCTTCAGGCCGACTCCTTCGGCCATGGCCGGATTGTGGGCGGCAAATCGTTAACGACTTGCTAACCATACCGGTTTGCCTATGCTCGCCGCCGTTCGCGCGGGCAGCTCGCACGCGCATGTTGTCAACGAGACGAGCCGGCATCCATGACGCGATTTCCAACCCTCTTCCTGTCGCATGGCGGCGGCCCCTGGCCCTTCATGGAGGACCGGCGGGTGCAATATGCCAAGACGGCCGCGGAGTTCGGCCGGCTGCCGCAGCTTCTCCCCGAGAAGCCCAAGGCCGTGCTCGTCATCACCGGCCATTGGGAGGCCGACGCCTTCACCGTGTCGACCTCGGCGCATCCGCCGATGGTGTACGATTACTACGGTTTCCCGGAGCATACCTATCATCTCAAATATCCGGCGCCGGGCAAGCCCGAGCTCGCCGCGGAGGTGAGGGCGCTGCTCGAGCACGCCGGCCTCGATTGCCGGGAGGATCCCAATCAGGGTTTCGATCACGGCACCTTCGTGCCGCTCGGCCTGATGTATCCGAACGCGGACATGCCGATCGTGCTGCTGTCGCTGAAGGCGAGCTACGATGCGGCCGAGCACATCAAGGTCGGGCAGGCGATCGCATCGCTGCGCGACGAAGGTATTTTGATCGTCGGCAGCGGGCTGACCTATCACAACATGCGCGGGTTCAACCGGCCGGAGTCGAAGCCCGTCTCGTATGATTTCGAGGCCTATCTGAACGAGGCGATCAGCAACCCGGATGCGGCGCGCCGCAACGCGATGCTGGTCGACTGGGAGAACGCGCCGAGCGCGCGCCTCGCGCATCCCCGCGAGGACCATCTGTTGCCGCTGATGGTGGCGGCAGGTGCCGCCGGCAGCGACGTTGGCAAGCGCGTCTTCGTCGACGAGGTCGCGAACGTCGCGATGGCGTCGTATGTGTTTGGATGAATCTTAGGGTGGATTAGCGCAGCGTAATCCACCATCGAGCCGCAATGAAGGTGGTGGATTACGCTGGCGGACTGCGCTTCGCGCAGCCGCGGGCTAATCCACCCTACGGGGTTCCGACTAAAAATGTCGAAAACAACCCCATGCACAGTAGAACGGCCCAGCAAATAGAATGGCTTAGCAGAGTACTTTTGCCGGGCAGGATACGCGAGCGGTATTTCGACGGGTTTGACACGTCGGGCAAAACAGCGGCAAAATTCGATCATGGCACCGCTCTCGCTGAAGCACAGCGATTCACGGCATTTGTGAGGAGTCCGCTTTGGGTTCGTTGCGCCATTGAAGGTGCGAGTCTCCGCCGCGATCAGGCGGCAGCTGTGGTGTCCGAGGCACAGTTCTCCAACAACTGGCTTCCAATCGGGAGGCCTGTCGATTTTGTCTAGACGGACAGTGCTAGTGCCGGCTTACTCTTGATTGTCCGAGTCTGGAAATACTTCGGTTTCAGGATTATCGACGCCTCTGATGACGCTGCATGTCACGGTCAACGACGCTCAGACTGGCGCCCCCCGCTGTGACGTGAAGGCGGTCATCGCCGTAGTTGGACTTGCGATCGAGGCCAGAATAGCCGGCGCGCCAGCGATGATCGCTGAAGGTGACCGGACCGCCTTTTACTTGCGTGACGCCATCAGACATGGCGCGCGCGGCATTATCAGTTTCGGGGTGTGCGGCGGGCTAGATCCGAAGCTCCGACCAGGTAACATTGTCATCGCCTCGTCGGTATTTGCCGCGAAAGATGAAGCTTATCCAGCTGACCTCCCCTGGGCCGAGGAGCTCCTTCGGATGATCCCGGGTGCCAGCTACTCTGCGATAGCTGGTGTCGCTTCCCCGATGACAAGTCTTGAAGAGAGACGGGATTTCCATGGCATCTCCGGGGCGGTTGCCGCCGATATGGAGTCGCAGATCGTTGCTCGAATTGCTTCCGAACTCAGAATTCCCTTTGCCGTCTGTCGTGTTGTTCTAAACCCCGCTCATCGAAAACTTCCGAGGGCAGCGCTCATAGATATCGGGCCAGCAGGTAAGCCTGAACTGCGCAAGATTGGACGTTCGCTTGTTCACGACCCGGGGCAACTCCCTGGTCTTACCCGGCTCGCCGTTGACTCCGTCATGGCGGTGATGGCTTTGCGCAGCGCCAAGCGACGGCTCGGAGCTCACTTTGGTTTCCCGCACCTGTGTTCACGAGACCGAGTCCCCATTCCGACGCGTGCACTTGAAACGATAGCCACACGCGCCTGATCCTGCAGCAGCGCGCTCCCGATCTCAGACTCCAGGCTTGTCCAGGTCCGAGATGGTGTTTGAATCTGCACGCCGGCGCAGGAAGACGTTACTCACCGAAAGAGCCGGCGCGGCCAAAATATCCGCCAGCGCGTTCCAGGAAAACGTTGGCCGAGGCGCGCCCGCGTGGCACGAAGTCTGCTCGGCCGCTCGTCCGAAGCAGCCTCGTCGTCTCATAAATCGCCAGGCGAGCGGGTTCCAGTCGCGCCAAACCTGCTCGGCCCTTTGGGATAGCAAGCCCGAGACGATTTCCGGCGCAGGTCCGAAGACCTCAGGCAGTTTGCTCGACAAGCTGTTGTCCGACAGAACGTCCCATCTCGAAAATCCGCCCATGATCGGAGATGAAATGGCGAACACCACGCGACCAATCCGCGCCTCCCGTGCCGGGAAAGAACACATTGGGCAAGGTTCGACGATTGAATACAAGGTGCAATCCGGCAAACGCATTTGTCTGAGAATCTTCTGCGCCTCTGAAAGAGCCACGAGTTCCGCGTGTCGGGTCACGTCGCATTCCGATGAAACGTGGTTGGTCGCTTCTGCGATGACCTGTCCTCGAAACGCGATTACGGCGCCGAATGGCAGCTCTCCTTGCTTCACCCCTTGCCGAGCGAGTTCGAGGCATCTTTCCATCATTCGCAGATCTTGGACGTCAGCTTCTGATCTACTCATAGGCGCCCCCTTGGGAACGCGAGATCGATGTTGAGAATGCGTCTGTCGCCGCCCCTTCATATTACGGCGGCGTCGTAGCGACGAAGAATGCTTCCGGCGCCGCTACGGAGGCGGCCCCTGCGGCCTGGCATATTGGCAATTAAGCAGCGAGCTACAAACAGTCTGACTTGATCTGGATCAAGGACCGTTACCTTTCAGGTACCGCACGGACCACACGATGATCGATTGTCTATGTCCGCTCCGGGGGCTCTCGAAAACAGACATCCCGGATTCTATGGGTGCACGCGCCAATCCGTCCTACGCAGCTTCAACCTCAGCCGTACTTCAGCTTCATGAACAGGATACCGCCGGCGAGCACCATGGTGATGGCGTTGGCCGCGACCAGCGGGGCGTCGCCAGAGAGCAGGCCGTAGATGAGCCAGAGCGCCAGGCCCAGCACCATGACCAGGAACATGCCGAGCGAGATATCGCGCGCCGATCGGGTCTTCCAGACCTTGATGAACTGCGGCGCGTAGGCGACGGTGGTGCAGGTGGCGGCGGCAAAGCCGATCAGCTTGATCGCGAAAGGGTCCATGCCGGCTCTATAGCATGGATTCGGTGGTGATCATGGCTAGAGCCTTTTCCGTTCCGATGAAATCGGAACGGGACTCTGGATTCTTGTTTTGACGCGTTTTCTTTACGCGAACCGGTATCCACTTCGCTCGAAAACGCTACGTCCGGCGCGCCGCCACGAGATCGCGATAGAGCACGGCATAGTCGCCGGCGCGGTTGCGCCAGGAGACGTCGGTCGCAAGGCCGCTCAATTGCAGCCGGCGCCAGGTCGCCTTGTTGCGGAAGGCGGTGTTGGCCTTGCGCAGCGTGCCGGTGAGGGCCTCTACGGTGACGGGCGCGAATTTGAAGCCGGTCGCGTCGCGGTCCGATGTGTCGGCCTCGCCGATATCGACGATGGTGTCTTCGAGGCCGCCGACGCGCGACACGATCGGGACTGCGCCATAGCGCAGCGCGTAGAGCTGGGTCAGGCCGCACGGCTCGAACCGCGAGGGCACGATGAGCGCGTCCGATCCGGCCTGGATCAGATGCGCCAGAATCTCGTCATAGCCGATCACGACGCCGATCCGTCCGGGGTTCGCGCGGGCGACGGCCTGATAGCGATCCTGGAGATCGCGATCGCCGCTGCCGAGCAGCGCGAGCTGCATGCCGTCGCCCAAGATGGTCGGGATGGCCTCGAGCAGGAGATCGAGGCCCTTCTGCCAGGACAGGCGGCTGATGACGCCGAGCAACGGCGCCTCGTCCGAGGAATCGAGATTGAACTGTTGCTGAAGCACCGCCTTGTTCGCGGCGCGGAACGTGAGGTCGTCCGCGCCGAAGCGGTAGGCGATGTGCGGATCGGTTTGCGGATTCCACACGTCGGTGTCGATGCCGTTGAGGATGCCGCTCAGCACATCAGCGCGCTCGCGCAGCAGGCCGCCGAGCCCCATGCCGCCTTCATCGCTCTGGATCTCCTGCGCATAGGTCGGCGAGACCGTGGTGATGCGATCGGCGAGTTGAAGCCCCGCCTTGAGGAAGCTGATGCCGCCGAAATATTCGAGGCCGCGAATGTTGAAGGAGTCCCAGGGCAGGCCGATCGAACCGATCAGCTCGGGAGCGAACTTGCCCTGATAGGCCATGTTGTGGATGGTCATCACGGTGCCCGGCCGCGGACGGTTGTCATAGTGCAGATAAGCGGGCGCAAGCCCCGCCTGCCAGTCGTGGGCGTGCACCACATCGGGCACGAACGCGGGGACGAGGCCGTGGCCGATGTCGGCGGCGATACGTGACAGCGCGGCGAAGCGCAGGCCATTGTCGGGCCAGTCGACGCCCTCGGGAGTGACGTAGGGATTGCCCGGACGTGCATAGAGATGCGGCACGTCGAGCACGAACAGATCGAGCCCGTCATGCGAGCCGGCGAGCAGGCGTCCGGGGCCGCCGAAATAATCCGGCCAGCGCCGGATTTCGCCGGCTCCCCCCAGCATCCGCATCACGTCGGGATAGCCCGGCATCAGCGTGCGCATCTCGACGCCGTGCGCCTTCAGCGCAAGCGGCAATGCACCGGCGACATCCGCGAGGCCGCCGGTCTTGACGATCGGGTAGACTTCGGAGGCGACCGCGAGGACGCGAACAGGCGTCATGTATTGAGCCTGTCGAGCATTGTCTGGGTGATGAGCGAAATGCCCTGCTCGGTGGTGCGGAAGCGCTTGGCGTCGAGTTCGGGGTCCTCGCCGACGACGAGCCCTTCGGGGATTTCGACGCCGCGGTCGATCACGACGTTCTTCAAGCGAGCGCCGCGAGCGACGTTCACGTAGGGCATGATCACGGCGTTCTCGACAGTGGCGTAGGAGTTGACGCGCACGCCGGTGAACAGCAGCGAGCGGCGCAGCGAGGCGCCGGAGATGATGCAGCCGCCCGAGACCAGCGAGCTCACGGCCTGGCCGCGCCGGCTCTCCTCGTCATGGACGAACTTGGCGGGCGGCGTGATCTCCGCATAGGACCAGATCGGCCAGGCGCGGTCGAACAGGTCGAGCTCCGGCACGACGTCGGTGAGGTCGATATTGGCCGCCCAATAGGCATCGACCGTGCCGGCATCGCGCCAGTAGGCGCGGGGATCGCTGCCCGAGCGTACGCACGAGGTCGAGAATTGATGCGCGATGGCGCGGCCGTTCTTGACGATATAGGGGATGATGTCCTTGCCGAAATCGTGACTGGAGTTCGTATCCTCGGCGTCGCGCTTGAGCTGGTCGAACAGGAATTTCGTATCGAACACGTAGATGCCCATGCTGGCGAGCGAGACGTCTGGTTTGCCCGGCATCGGCGGCGGATCCTTGGGCTTCTCGAGGAACTGCTGGATCCAGCCGTTCTCGTCGACATGCATGATGCCGAAGCCGGATGATTCCGCGCGCGGCATTTCGAGGCAGCCGACGGTAACGTCGGCGCCGCTGTCGACGTGCTGGCGCAGCATCACCTCGTAGTCCATCTTGTAGATGTGATCGCCGGCGAGCACGACGATGAAGCGTGCGTTGTGCGACTCGATGATGTCGATGTTCTGATAGATCGCATCCGCCGTGCCGACATACCACATGTTCTCCGAGACGCGCTGACTGGCCGGGAGGATGTCAAAGCTCTCGTTGCGTTCGGGGCGGAAGAAGTTCCAGCCCATCTGAAGGTGCCGGATCAGGCTGTGCGCCTTGTACTGGGTCGCGACCGCGATCCGGCGGATGCCGGAATTCACCGCATTGGACAGCGCGAAATCGATGATGCGGGACTTGCCGCCGAAATAGACCGCGGGCTTGGCGCGCCGGTCGGTCAGTTCCAGAAGCCGGCTGCCGCGTCCGCCGGCCAGGACGAACGCCAGCGCCTGACGGGCAAGCGGCTCGGGTCTCGCGGCACTCATGTCATCCTCCCACAACTCTGGCGCTTTGCGAGAAGCCTCCCGGCCGCGCACATTGGAACCGATAGTAACGGTACGAATAGTAAATCGGGAAGGTGCTTGTTGGTTGCGAACGCCCGGGAAGCTTAATGCTTTGCTGTGGCCTGTGGCTCCGTCGCACCGGTGTCATGTCCGTGCGGGCGCTGGCGTTGGCCGGACCACAATCGAGGCATGCGCGGGCATTCTTGTGCGGTGCACGCAATGCAGGCTGTGACTTTTCGGAGGCTTTGACTTGGGGCAAGGATGCCCGATCATGGCCTTGCGATCCTTTTCCAAACGAACGTCAGACAGGGAGCAAGACGATGAGTATCTGGAAAACGGCGATTGCCTGTTCGCTGGCGGGCGCGGTGATGGCCGGCCAAATCGAGCAGGCGGCAGCGGCTCCGCTGCCGACCAACGTCGCGACCATGAAGGCCGCCGTTGGTGAAGATGTCACCCCGGTGTATTGGCGCGGCCGTGGCTGGGGATGGGGCGCAGGAGGCCTCCTCGCCGGAGCAATCATCGGCGGTGCCATCGCGAGCAGCGCGCCCTATGGTTACTATGGCGGCGGCCCGTATTACGGCGGTTATGGTGGTTATGGTTATGGCTCGGGTTACGGCTATGGCTACGCCCCGTCCTATGGCTATGCGCCGGCCTATTACGGCGGCTACGGGCCGAGCTATGGGTATGGCGGCTACTACGCGCGTCCCCGCTACTACGGCTATCGAGCCTATCGTCCATATTACGGCCCTCGCTACGGCTACTACCGACCGTACCGGGCCTATGATCGCGGATATTGGTAAGGACGCTGCGCGGCTAGAGCGAGAGCCACACGATCAGGCTCATGCAGGCGAGATGCGCGAGCACGATCGCGGCGAGATGCAGCGGGCCGGCCTTGAGGCTGGACTTGCACATCCCGCCGCGCCCCGCGCTAGTTTGACGCCGCGGCCGCGGCTGTAAAGCTGCGGTCGACGGCCTTGCTCACATCGAGCGTCTTCGGCAGGATGCCGTAGCGCGTCGAGCGGTCGGAGGCTTCCTGCACCTCCTTCACCACGTTCTGGTCGATCACGATCGGGCTGGTGCGCTGCGCGGTGTAGGCCGACAGCAGCACGTCCTCCGGCAGTTTGGTCAGCTCGGCCGTGCTCTTTGCGTATTCGGCAACATGATCGAGCGACCATAGCCGCGCCTTGTTCAGCCGCTGCACGAGGTCCTGCACCGCCGCGCGCTTGGTGGCGATGGCGTTGTCGGAGGCCACGATGAAGGTGATGGTCGGCGTCAGGCCTTCGCCGTCGGCGATCACGCGGGCCTTGTCCTTCAGCGTCGCGAACGAGACGTAGGGCTCCCACACGGCCCAGGCATCGATCGAGCCGGCGACGAGTGCGATCTTGGCGTCGACCGGGCCGAGCGGCGCGAAGGTCGCGTCCTCCAGCTTGATCTGCGCTTTCTCCAGCGTCGCGTCGATCAGGAACTGGCCCCAGCCGCCGCGCGTGCCGGCGAGGCGTTTTCCCTTGAGATCGGCGGCCGACTTGATCGGCGAATCCTGGCGCACGAGGATCCCTTGCGTCTTCGCATCCGACTTTGTGCCGCCGATTGCCTTGATCGGCGCGCCGGCCGCATAGACCGAGAGGAAGGGAAGATCGCCGGTGTAGCCGACGTCGAGCGCGCCGGCGTTCAGCGCTTCCAGGATCGGAGCGGCGGCAGGGAATTCCGACCATTCGATCTTGTAGGGCAGATCCTTCGCATAGCCGGAGATTTCGAGCAGCGAACGGTTGCCGCCCTTCTGGTCGCCGACGCGCAGCACGACGGTGTCGGCCGCGAACGAGGCGGCCGCGGTCGACAAGGTGATGGCTGCGGCGAACAGCGATGCTGCGAGCCGGCGTGTGATGGAATGGTCGTCGAAGTTGATGCTCATTTGGCCTGTCTTGTTGCTTTGCTCACGACGCGTGAGCGAGCGATGCAGCGAGACGATCAAGTCTATGACGGCGCGATGCGCAGTCAATGAAATGGCTATCCGTATTGCAGATGCGTTGGGCAATGACGTTTCAGCGCAGCGCCGCATTCGAGAACGCACCGCGTGCGCGGCGGGTGATGCGCAAGAATGATGCAGGCTGCGGAGTCGCGGCGCATCCTTGCAGGATGATGCAGCAACGAAAATCGTTTCATCGCTGTCCCATGCGCTGATGGAGAGAATGACCTCGCTTCGCGTCACATTCGAAATTCCATTTCATTGACGATGCGGTGGGCGCGCCGCATGATTTGCGCATCGCATCAAAGCGGCGCGGGAAGCGCCGGCGAAATTATTCTCTCAACGCGGCTCCACATGGAACATGCGCAACGCGAAGCGTTGCGTGAATGGCGGAGCTGTGCCAGCGCAGGAGCGGGGACTGATGGGCAACGACAACAAGCGCAGCGGATCTGGCCTCGACCGGCGCCATTTGCTGCAGGCGGGGCTTGCGGCGGCAGTCGCCGCGCCGCTTGGTGCCTTTGGTGCAGCACAGGCCTTTGCGCCGCAGGTGATCGCGCCCGGTGTCGACTTGTCGGAGTTTCCGCTGTGCCGGACGGCTGCGGATGGTCCCGTCCTCACCGGCGCGCCGCGCAAGCTGAAACTCTCCTGGAACGCCGGCGCGGTCTGTCTCGCCCCGGTGCCCGTCGCCATCGAGCACGGCTTCTTCCAGAAGCACAATCTCGACATCGAGCTCATCAACTATTCCGGCTCGACCGACCAGCTGCTCGAGGCGATCGCGACGGGAAAGAGCGATGCGGGGCTCGGCATGGCGCTGCGTTGGCTGAAGCCGCTGGAGCAGGGCTTTGACGTCAAGATCGCCGCCGGCACCCATGGCGGCTGCATGCGCGTCCTGACCCGCGCCGACTCCAACGTGAGCAAGCTCGCCGACCTCAAGGGCAAGATCGTCGCGGTCGGCGACCTCGGTGGCCCCGACAAGAACTTCTTCTCCATTCAGCTCGCCAAGCTCGGTATCGACCCGGTCAAGGATATCGACTGGCGCGCCTATCCCGGCAACCTGCTCAACGTCGCCGTCGAGAAGGGTGAGGTGCAGGCTTTCCTGTCATCCGATCCGCTCGGCTATCTCTGGCTCAAGGACACCCAGTACAAGGAAGTCGCCTCCAATCTCGACGGCGAATTTCGCGACAAGAGCTGCTGCATCCTCGGCCTGCGCGGCAGCCTGGTGCGCGAGGAGCCGCGGGTCGCGCGCGCCCTGACGCAGGCGCTGCTCGATGCCGCGATGTTCACCGCGCAGAATCCGTCCGTGACGGCGAAGTCGTTCCAGCCTTACGCTCCGAAGACGGCGTCGCTCGCCGATATCGAGGGCATGGTGCGCTACCACACCCACCATCATCATCCCGTGGGTGAGGTGTTGAAGCGCGAGCTGAAGTCCTATGCCGACGATTTGAAGAGCGTTCAGGTCTTCAAGCAAAGCACCGATACCGCCAAATTCGCGGAGCGCATCTATGTCGACGTATTCGCTGTCTGACGGCCTCGCCTCCGGCGCGCCGCGCCTCTCGCGCGCGCCGGTTCTTGCGAGCTGGGTCCGGGAATCCGGCGTCGGCATTCTCGCCAGCGTCGCGTGGATCGCGTTCGGCCTGTCCTGCCTGTGGTGGGAGGATGTCGGCGACTGGTCGCGGACGCACTCGCTCGGCATCGCCGCCTTCATCGTTGCCGCAATCGCCTTGTTCGGCACCGTCGGCGCCGACTACCTCGGCTCCGCCGGTAAGGCCTTGCGCCAGCGCGCGCCCTGGCTCGTGGCGCTCGGCGCATTCCTGACGCTGTGGGAAGTTGCCACCGCAAAATTCGCCTGGCTGCCGCTGCCGTTCTTCCCGCCGCCGCAGTCGATCATCGAGGTCTATACCGACGATCTGCCAAAGCTGCTCGACAGCGTCTTCGCCTCGGTCAAGCTCCAGCTTGGCGGCTATCTGATCGGCGCCACGGTCGGCTTCCTGACCGGCGTCTCGATCGGCTGGTCGCGCGCGGTCGGCTATTGGGTGCATCCGGTGGTACGCTTCATCGGCCCGCTGCCGGCGACCGCCTGGCTGCCGATCGCCTTCTTCACGTTCCCGTCGAGCTGGAGCGCCTCGACCTTCCTGATCGCTCTGGCGACCGGCTTCCCGGTCACCGTCTTGACCTGGTCCGGCGTCGCGAGCGTCAGCAACGCCTATTACGACGTCGCACGCACGCTCGGCGCAAAGCCGTCCTTCCTGGTGCTGAAGGTCGCGATCCCCGCCGCACTCCCGCACGTCTTCGTCGGCCTGTTCATGGGCCTCGGCTCGTCCTTCGCCGTGCTGGTCGTGGCCGAGATGATCGGCGTGAAGGCCGGGCTCGGCTGGTACCTGCAATGGGCGCAGGGCTGGGCCGCCTACGCCAACATGTATGCGGCACTGATCGTGATGTCGCTGCTCTGCTCCGGCGCCATCACGCTGCTGTTCGCCATCCGCGATCGCCTGCTGGTCTGGCAGAAGGGGACCGTGAAATGGTAGCGGCAACCGCACTGGCCGAAATCGCGCCCCCGCCGGCCGCCGGCGCCGCGCTCGACATCGAGCAGGTCAGCCACGCCTTCGACATCGATGGCACTGAGCTGCCTGTTCTCAGCGACGTCAGCATCTCCGTGGAGCCGGGCGAGTTCGTCGCGCTGCTCGGCCCCTCCGGCTGCGGCAAGTCGACCTTGCTGCGGCTCGTCGCCGGCCTCGACAAGCCCAAGGCCGGAACGCTCCGCGAGGACGAGGTGCGCATCACCCGCCCGCATCCCTCGCGCGTCGTCGTGTTCCAGGATCCGACCCTTTTTCCCTGGCGGTCGGTCTGGGACAACGTCGCCCTGGGCCTCGAGGCCCAGGGCATTTTGAAGAGCCAGCGGAAGCGTGTCGATGACGCGCTCGATCTCGTTGGGCTGTCGTCGTTCCGCAATGCCTATCCGCATCAGCTCTCCGGCGGCATGGCGCAACGCGTCGCGCTCGCCCGCGCGCTCGTGAACGATCCAAAGATCCTGATCCTCGACGAGCCGCTCGGCAAGCTCGACTCGCTGACCCGCATCACCATGCAGGCCGAGCTCGTCTCGCTCTGGCAGCGCAAGGGCTTTACCACGCTGCTGGTGACGCATGACGCCGAGGAGGCGCTGGTGCTCGCCAACCGCGTCATCGTGTTCAGCGACCGCCCGGCGCGGGTGAAGGCCGACATCCGTGTCGACCGGCCCTATCCGCGCCATCGCGGCGATCCATATCTGGCGGATCTGCGCCGCCAGATCTTAGGTCTCTTGGGATTAGATGCCACATGGTGACTTCTGTAGCCAAAGGGCTCACCGCCTATAGTGAGCCAGACTACATTGCGCGCGCCGAGGCATTGGCCGAAGGCTTTGCCGCGCGTGCGGCGGAGCATGATCGCACCGGCAGCTTCGCCTTCGAGAATTTTCGCGAGCTGTCCGAGGCGGGCCTGCTGTCGCTGACGGTGCCGGCGGTCCATGGCGGAGCCGGCGCAGGCGCAAGATACACCGCGCGGGTCATCGGCATCATCGGCAAGGCCGACCCCTCGACCGCGCTGGTGCTGGCGATGCACTATATCAATCATCTCGTGATGGGGCGGAGCCCGACCTGGCCGGCGAAGCTGGCACGCAAGCTCGCGCGCGAGACGGTCGAGGGCCTCGCGCTCGTCAACGCGCTCCGCGTCGAGCCGGAGCTTGGCTCGCCCGCGCGCGGCGGCCTGCCGGCGACGATCGCGCGCCGCACCGAGACCGGCTGGCGCCTCACGGGTCACAAGATCTATTCGACGGGATCGCCGATCCTCGAATGGTATCTGGTCTGGGCCCGGACCGACGAAGCCGAGCCGCGCGTCGGGCAGTTCCTGGTACCGGCGGGACTGCCGGGCACCCGCATCGTCGAGACCTGGGATCATCACGGCCTGCGCGCCAGCGGCAGCCATGATGTCATCTTCGACGACGTCGTGATCCCGCTCGATGCCGAGGTCGATGTCCGCAATCCCCAGGAGTGGCGTGCGCCCGACATCGCGCAGGCGACGGTCCACACGGTGTTCGTCGCCGCGATCTATGACGGCATCGCCCGCGCCGCGCGCGACTGGTTCGTCCAGTTCCTGAAGCAGCGCGTGCCCGCCAGCCTCGGCGCGCCGCTTGCCACCTTGCCGCGCGCGCAGGAGATCCTCGGTGCCATCGAGGCCAGGCTCGCGGTCAATGCGCGGCTGATCGAGACGTTCGCCCGCGACTTCGATGACGGCGTCGCTCTCTCCACCGGCGAATCCAACGTGATCAAGCTGACGGTGACCAACAACGCCGTCGCCGTGGTCGAGGAAGCCTTGTCTCTGACCGGTAATCACGGCCTGTCCCGCACCAATCCGCTGGAGCGGCACTATCGCGACGTGCTGTGCGGCCGCGTGCACACGCCGCAGGACGATGCCACCCGCACCGGCCTCGGCCGCGCCGCATTGGGCCTCTAGCTTTCAGGAAAACAAACAGGGAGACGATCATGTCGATCGAGTTCATCGGCTTCATCAGCAACAACAATTCGTCCGAGACCGTCGTTCGCGAAGGGCCGGTCCTCAACCCCACCCATATCGAGACGGTGGCGAAGGCGCACGAAAATGCCGGCTTCGACCGCGCGCTGCTGGCGTTTCATTCGACGACGCCGGACGCGCTCCAGATTGCCCAGCACGTGCTGGGCGTCACCAACCGCCTCAATGTGCTGATCGCGCAGCGGCCGGGCTTCACCGCGCCGACGCTGCTGGCGCGCCAGTTCGCCGTGCTCGACCAGTTTTCCCGCGGCAGGGTCGCGCTGCATGTCATCACCGGCGGCAACGCGACCGAGCTTCGGCAGGATGGCAACACGCTCGACGACAAGGACGAGCGCTACGCCCGCACCTCCGAATTCCTCGATGTCCTCAAGCTCGAATGGACCAGCGACAAGCCGTTCACCTACAAGGGCAAGCACTACCAGGTCGAGAACGCGTTCTCGCAGGTGAAGCCGTATCGTCCCGAGGGCATCCGGATCTATTTCGGCGGCGCTTCGGATGCGGCGATCGAGGTCGCCGGCAAGCATGCCGACACCTTTGCGCTGTGGGGTGAATCCTATGCCCAGGTGCGCGACGTCACTTCCCGCGTCCACAACGCGGCGGTTCGTCAGGGACGGCCGACGCCGCGTTTCAGCCTCTCGGTGCGGCCGATCATTGCCCCGACCGAGAAGCAGGCCTGGGAGAAGGCGGAGGAGATTCTGGCACGCGCCACCGCGCTCCAGGACAAGACCGGCTACCGCAAGCCTGCCGACGGCCATGCCACGGCCGGCGCGCGGCGCCTGCTCTCGCTTGCCGACCAGGGCAGCCGCATCGACAAGCGGCTCTGGACCGAGATCGCAAAGCTGACCGGCGCCAACAGCAACACCACCGCATTGGTCGGCACGCCCGAGCAGGTCGCCGAAGTGTTCGGCGACTATTACGATCTCGGTATCAGCCACTTCCTGATCCGCGGCTTCGATCCCCTGATCGATGCCATCGAGTATGGCCGCGAGCTGATCCCGCTGACGCGCGAGCTGGTCGCCAAGCGTCAGGCCGTTCGCGGCGAGGCGGCGGAATGATCCGCCTCATGCTGGCCGGTGCGCTGCTGTTCGGCTCGTTCGAACTCGTGGCGGCGCAAACCACCTTGCGCGTTGGCGACCAGAAGGGCAATTCGCAGGCCGTGATGGAAGCGGCAGGTGTGCTCGAGGACGTGCCTTACAAGATCGAGTGGAAGGAGTTTCCGGCGGCGGCACCGCTGCTGGAGGCGCTCAGCGCCGGCGCGATCGAGACCGGTATCGTGGGCGATGCACCCTTCACCTTCGCCGCCGCCTCCGGCGCGCCGGTGAAGGCGATCGCCGCGATCCGTCAGACCCGCGAAGGACTGGCCATCCTCGTGCCCGAGAATTCGCCGATCAAGAGCTTCGCGGACCTGCGCGGCAAGAAGATCGCGACGGGGCGCGGCTCGATCGGTCATCAATTGATCCTCGCTGCGCTCGAGAAGAACGGCTGGGCTGCGTCCGACGTGCAGATCGCGTTCCTCGCGCCGTCCGATGCCAAGATCGCCTATACCCAAGGCTCGGTCGATGCATGGTCGACGTGGGAGCCTTATGTCAGCCAGGAAGAGGTGCTGTTCAAATCGCGCCGCGTCATCACCTCGGAGGGCCTGACGCCGGGGCTGAGCTTCCAGGTCGCGCGGCCCGACGCGATCCGCGACAAGCGCGCGGAGCTGACGGACTTCATCCGGCGCCTTACGGCGGCGCGGGCGTGGTCGCTGAGCAACGTCGACAGCTATGCCGCGACCTGGGGCAAGCTGATGAACATCCCGACCGCCGTGCCGCAGAACTGGCTGTCGCGCGCAAAGATCCGCATCGCGCCCATCGACGACGGCGTCGTCGCGGACGAGCAGAGCACGATCGACCTCTACTTCCGCTGGGGCCTGATCAAGCAGAAGCTCGATGCGGCCGAGATCGTGGACCGTTCGTTTGCGGACGCAATCGCCAAGGCGGGGCTGTAGTGCGCGCTTTCCCTCTCCCCTTGTGGGAGAGGGTGGCTCGCCGCGTAGCGGCGAGACGGGTGAGGGGTCTCTCTCCGCGTACCACCTCTCGCGATGGAGCTCGCGGATAGATACCCCTCATCCGGCGCTTCGCGCCACCTTCTCCCACAAGGGGAGAAGGAAGAACGCTCTCACGGGCGCTTCAAGGGATCGTGAGAAAAGGAGGACGTTTCCAGCGCAATCGCCTTCCTCGAAACATTCCTTCTGCATTTCGAACTGACGACAACACCCTCATTGCTATTTGTACCACCTCCCTTGCGGCACGCCGCACTCCGTCAAAGATCAGACAGACGACCACATCGGGAGACCGGCCATGGGCCTGCAAGAAACAAAAATCGAATCGCTTCCCTTCGTCACTGCCGAACTCAACTACCTCGCGCCGGTTTCCGGCAAGCCGCGCACCTATGCTTTCGATCCGCCGCCGGGCGAGCCCAAGAGCACGTCGTTGCCGGAGCCGCATCAGGTCCCGATCTTCGATGCGCGCCTGATCGCGGATAATTTCTCGCTCGATCGCGAGGGCTTTGCGCTCGTGCGTCACCCGACGCAGGTGAAGGATTTTTACAACGACGAGGAAATACGGGCGGTCTATTATCCCGCCGTCGAGGCGTTCTTGCGCGCGACGCTGAAGGCCGACCGGGTCGTCATCTTCGATCATACCGTGCGCAGGCGTGTCGAGGGGGCGGCGGATATTCGCGACGGCGGCCCGCGTCAGCCTGCGACGCGCGTCCATGTCGACCAGACCGCCGTCTCCGGCGCCAACCGCGTGCGCGAGCATCTGCCCGACGAAGCCGACGCGCTGTTGAAGGGGCGTGTGCAGGTGATCAACCTGTGGCGGCCGATCCGCGGACCCTTGCGGGACTCACCGCTGGCGATGGCCGACGGCACGACGGTTGCGCCCGACGATCTCGTCGCCTCCGATCTGATCTATCCCAATCGCCGCGGCGAGACCTATTCGGTGAAATACAATCCGAACCACCGCTGGTTCTATTTTCCGGAGATGACGCCGGACGAGGCGCTGCTGCTCAAGTGCTACGATTCCGCAACCGACGGCCGGACGCGTTTCGGGCCGCATACGGCCTTCGTCGATCCGACCACGCCGGCCGATGCGGCGCCGCGCGAAAGCATCGAGGTCCGCACGCTGGTGTTCCATAAACAGTAACAATGTGTGATGGCACTGCCGGGCGCGCCCGGCAGTGTTCCTGGAACTTACCGGAACAAATCGACGTTTGCAGCGCCGGGCAGGGCAACCGGGAGCGGTGCCGTGCGAACGCAGACGACGCTTTTCTTCAGTCTGGCCACTTTTTCGCTTTCTGCATTTTCTGTCGCGCAAGCCGAAAGCGGGCTTGCCTCATACTACGGCTACGGAAACGCCGGTAAGGGCAGCGAGTTGACCTGCGCTCACCGCACGCGTCCGTTCGGCACCGTGCTGAGGGTGTCCTACGGCAGCCGGTCGATCCAGTGCCGCGTCAATGATCGCGGCCCCTTCATCCGCGGCCGGATCGTCGATCTCTCGGTGCCGGCGGCCAAGGCGCTGGGCATGATGAGCGCCGGCGTGGTGCGGGTCTCGGTGGAATAGGCTGGCCGTCGCGCTATAGTGCCGCCCAACGCAAGGGTATGGGGGGTGCTATGGCCAGGATTCGGGTGGGACTTGTCGGCTGCGGCTTCGTCTCGGAGCTGCACATGTATGCGTTCCGCCGCGTCTACGGTGTGGATGTCGAGGTCGCGGCGGTCGCGGCGCGCGGCGATCATGTCGTCGAATTCGCCGGCCGCCACGGGATTCCGCGAGTCTATCGCAGCTTCGCCGAACTGATCGCGGACCGCGAGCTCGATGTCATCGACATCTGCACGCCGCCCAATCTCCATGCCGACATGATCGTCGCCAGCATGCAGGCCGGCAAGCACGTGATCTGCGAAAAGCCGTTCGCCGGCTATTTCGGCCGTGCAGGCGACGCGCAGCCGATCGGCAAGCATGTGCCGAAGGCGCTGATGTATGAGCGGGTGCTGGAGGAGATGGAGGCGACCCGCGCCGCGATCGAGCGCACCGGAAAACTCTTCATGTATGCCGAGGACTGGATCTACGCACCGGCGGTGACCAAGACCGCCGAGATCATCAGGGCGACCAAGGACAAGATCCTGTTCATGAAGGGCGAGGAGAGTCATTCCGGCTCGCACGCGGCGCATGCCGCGCAATGGGCGATGACCGGCGGCGGTTCGCTGATCCGCATGGGCTGCCATCCGCTCTCGGCTGTGCTTTATCTCAAGCAGGTGGAGGCCAGGGCGCGCGGCGAAACCATCCGCGTCGCCAGCGTCACCGGCGATGTCGGCAACGTCACGGCCGTCCTGAAGCCCGAGGAGCGCACCTACATCAAGGCCAATCCGGTCGATGTCGAGGATTGGGGCACGCTGACGGCGACCTTCTCCGACGGCACCAAGGCGACCGTGTTTTCCGGCGACATGATCATGGGCGGCGTCCGCAATCTGATCGAGACCTACACCTCGGGCGGTTCGCTGTTCGCCAACATCACCCCGAACACGCATCTGATGAGCTACCAGACCAGCGAAGAGAAGCTCGCCAGTGTCTACATCACCGAGAAGGTCGATCGTAAAACCGGCTGGCAATATGTCTGCCTCGAGGAGGAGTGGACACGCGGCTATCTCCAGGAGATCCAGGATTTCATGGAATGCGCCGCGAGCGGGAGGCAGCCGCTGTCGGACCTGGCGCTGGCGTATGAGACGATCAAGGTGAACTACGCGTGCTACTGGGCCGCGGAGGAGGGACGGCGGGTGGTGTTGTAGGGCCGCTGAAGAGACCGCAGGCACGCTGCCATCCCTTCTCCCCTTGTGGGAGAAGGTGGCGCGGAGCGCCGGATGAGGGGTCTCTCTCCACGAGTTCGAACGTAAGAGATTTGCTTGCGGAGATAACCCCTCACCCGCCTCGCCGTTACGCGGCGAGCCACCCTCTCCCACAAGGGGAGAGGGGAAGAGACCGTCCGCATCACCTCACGCCCCGTAGGTCGAACCCTTGGGCAGCGGAAACACCGGGTCCTGCGTGCGGATGTTCGTCGGCCACACCACCGAGATGCGCTCGCCGGCGTTCTGCATCACGACCGGCGTCGAGCGTTCGTTCTGGCCGGACAGCGGCGTGCCCGGCGGGAAGAATTTGACGCCGTAGCCCTGGATGGTGCCGCCGGCTGGAATGTCGACGTCGAGCGCGGCCTTGCGGATGGCCTCGGGATCGAAGCTGCCGTATTTCTCCTTGGCGACCGGCAGCACGTTGTTGAGCAGCACCCAGGTCTGGTTGAAGCCCATCGAGCAATGCGGCGGCACTTCGGTTGCACCGGTCTTGGCCTTGTAGCGCGTGACCATGGCGTTGGTCAGATCGCCGATGCCCGGCGCGAGCTTTGCGGGATCGAGCAATTGCGCGGGGACCGGATCGATGTTGCAGAAATTGTCGATGTCGGCGCCGAAGGTGGCGCGCAGCTTGTCGATCTGGCTGTAGCCGGCGCCGAACAGCATCTTGAAGCGCAATCCGCTCTCGCGCGCCTGGCGCAGGAACAGGGTGATGTCGGGGTTGTAACCGGCATGCGAGATCACGTCGGCCTTGGCGCGCTTGATTTTCGTAACGAGCACCGAGAGGTCGGGCGCCGAGGCGGAGTAGCCCTCGCGCAGCACCACCTGGATGCCGGCCTGCTTGGCGTAGGCCTCGTCGGCCGCCGCGACGCCGACGCCATACGGGCCGTCCTCGTGGATCAGCGCGACCTTGACGTCCTTCGGATCCATACCGAGCTTGCCTTGCGCATGCTCGGCGAGGAAGCTCGCGAAGGCCTGGCCATACTGGTCGGAATGGATCTGCGCGCGAAACACGTATTGCAGATTCTTGTCCTTGAACACGGCGGTCGAGACCGCGGTCGTGATCCAGAGGATCTTCTTCTGCTGCTCGACCTTGGCCGCGAGCGGCACCGCATGCGAGCTCGCATAGACGCCGTTGATGATGTCGATCTTCTCCTGACTGATCAGGCGTTCGGCCTCGTTGATCGCAACGTCGGGTTTGCTCTGGGAATCCGCGGCGACCGGAGCAATCTTGGTCTTGCCGCCGACACCGCCTTTTTCGTTGACGAGATCGATCGCGATCTGCGCACGATGACGTAATTGCGGTCGGCGCCCGCGGCTCGAAAGGTCCGCTATCTTCAAGCCTTCCCGCAATCTCGCGAATCGGAGGGGGCTATGAAGCAATATGTTGGGCTGGATGTCTCGCAAAGAGAAACGTCAGTATGTGTGGTCGACGAAGTGGGTCAGGTCTTGTTCGAGGGAAAGGCCAAGTCCGACCCCGGGGGCGCTCACGGCACTGCTTCGCAAGCGGGCGCCACAGGCGGAGCGCATCGGATTTGAGACCGGGGCGATGGCGAGTTGGCTATGGCATGAACTTCGTAGGGTTGATCTTCCGGTGGTCTGCATCGACGCGCGGCATGCCCACGCGGCTTTGTCCGTACGCATGAACAAGAGCGATCGGAATGATGCTCGAGGTCTGGCCGAATTGGTGCGGGTTGGCTGGTATCGAGAAGTCAAAGTCAAGAGTGAGGAAAGTCAGAAGATCCGCGCGATACTCATCGCGAGATCTCGGCTCGTGGCCATTCGTCGAGATATCGAGAACCAGGTCCGCAGTCTAATCAAAGAATACGGCTTGCTCTTCCCACGCGCGATCGGACTGAAGTTTCGCAATCAGGTCTGCGAGCTATTGGGCGAAGATCATCAACTCCTCGGTGTGATCGCGCCGCTTCTGTCGATCCATGAGCAGATCTGCAAGCAGCAAAGCAAGTTCGACGACGAAGTCCGCCAGTTGGCGAAGTCGGATGAGACGACGCGCCGCCTGATGACGGTTCCTGGTGTCGGCGTGGTGACCGCCTTGGCCTTCCGCCATACGATCGACGACCCATCGCGCTTCCGATCGGCATCAAGCGTCGGCGCCTATCTGGGTCTTACGCCCCGACGAAACCAGTCTGGTGAAACTGACATCAATGGCAAGATATCACGATGGGGCGACCGTCTTCTCCGAACGTACCTGTACGAGGCGGCGACCGTCCTGCTTTATCGAACGAAGAAATGGTCCTCTCTCAAGGCTTGGGGCATGAAGCTCGCCAATCGGATTGGCATGCGAAAGGCAAAGGTCGCCATCGCGCGCAAAATCGCCATCGTTCTTCACTGTATCTGGGTCGACGGCACATCGTTCGACTGGGGCCAGGCGAAGGAAGCCTGATCCGATCTTGTAAAGTTCCTGGTCCGGGCTGCCGGACTGGCGATGTCCCGCTGGGACGGTGTTGTGGCGACCTCGGTCAATCGGCTGGTGGCGGCTCGTCCGCACTCCGCTGCAAACGTTGAGGCGCCCGACCCGGACATCATCATGAGGCGCTGCGCGACCTCGGAAAGGACCGTGACCCCAGCGAAGACATCAACCAGCCCCGGCGATCCAATGCCTGGCCGGCAAAGCACGTATCAGCCGCGCCCGCGCCGTCTCCGCAACCCGGACCAGCTCCGACGGCGCGAGCACTACCTCCGTGCCGTGGGCGAGTTCAGAAATGTAAGCTTGACAACAAACCGCAATTAAAGGGCCGATTGACGAGGCGACCGAGCCGCCCGCCGCGAACGGGCCGGTGAGGTCGTAGATCAGGCCGATGCGCAAATTCTCGGCTTGCGCCTGGGCCCGGGTCCAATCGAGGCTGAGTGCGGCGGCGGCAGCCGCCGAGCTCTTCAGCAACTGCCTGCGTGAAGTCGGCATCCTATCCTCCCTCAGAACCCGTCTGTTGATTGGTCTTGTTTTTTTTACGAATTATGGGGAGCGGGACGATGGAAAGTCAACATGGCGAAAGGTCGATAGGCGGGTCATGGCGCAGAACGCAACTGCGAAGACGGACTGCATCGAGCGATCTGCCCGATCTCAGTTCGTGTCGGAGCGCATGGCCTCGAATACCGCAAAGCCTGCGCCGTCGAGCAACGGCACCACCCTCGCCAATCGGAATCCGGCCTGCTCCAGCAGGGATCGATATTCGGCGTCGGTGCGCTCCATGCCGGAAACATTGACCAGCATCTCCATGTCGATATGGAGCACGCGCATGGCGTCGCGATGATCTGGCTCGATCCGTCGTTCGATCAGCAGAACCCGAGCATGTCCTGGCATTGCCGCGCGAACATTTCGCAGGATCGCCAGCGATTGATCGTCGTCCCAGTCATGGATGATCTGCTTCAGGATGTAGGCGTCTGCGTCTGCTGGAACGGTTTCGAAGAAGCTCCCGCCGATGATCTCACATCGGTTCGTGCCTCCAATCGCCTCCAGAGACGCGCCGGCTACGACATCGGGAAGGTCGAACAGCACGCCTTGCATGGTCGGGTGGTTGGCCAGAATCGTTGTGAGCGTGAAGCCATGTCCGCCGCCTATGTCGACGATGCGGCCGATCCCGTGAAAATCGTAGTGCTTGAGAAGCGCGGTGGCCAACCGGGCGGAGCTGGTTGTCATCGTCGCGTTGAAAATCGCGGAGAGCTCTGCGTCCTCGCGCAAATAGTCGAAGACCCCCGTCCCGTGTGCGTGATCGAAGGCATGCTGGCCGGTCTGTACGGCGTGCAGAAGATGACTCCAGGATTGCCAGTGCGACTCGCTGAGCCATAGCCGCACCACAGGACAGATCGAAGCCGGGATATCGGCGCGGAGGGTAGACCCAAGCGGTGTCAGCGCAAATTGCCTTGGAGACGTCTCGTCGAGCAGGCCGGCACCGGCCAGGAAGCGAAGCAGCCGGTAAAGGGTCGGAGCATGGCTCCCGGTCGTTGTCGCCAGATCGTCGCAATGGCGCGGGCCTGCCGCCAGGTGATCCGGAATGCCAAGCTCGACGGCAACGCGCAGGGCCTGCGAAATGCGGTACCCACCGATCAGCCTGAAGATCTGGGCGAAATCTTGAGGTGCGGGAGATTGTCCGGGAGAGATGCCTGCGTCCATCTGAGATGCTCCGCTTCATCACCGGCGGGGTACATGGCGGAGGTTGCGGCAAAACGTCAACGTGACCCAAGGTCGCTACGGGCCGGCCGCGGCGCAGCATGTTTCCTGAAGGACAAAGATTCTTGAAGAACAAAGAAAAAGCCCACCGCTCGCGAACGAGCGGTGGGCCTGATGCCGGGACGAGCCGGTTACTGCGACAGCTTCACGAAGGCTGGAAACTTCAGCTTGCCTTCCGCGATCTTCTCGGGCCAGACCACGACCTGCTTGCTGTCCTGCCACTGGAAGACGAGGCCGGACACGGTCGTGGGACCGGACTTGATGCCGTGGGTGAACTCGTCGTCCTTGCCGTAGAACTGGATGCGGCCGATCGTGCCCTCGTAGTCGGTCTTCTCCAGTTCAGCGACCATCTTGTCGGGATCGGTCGAGCCCGCGCGCTTGATCGCTTCGGTGATGAAGTAGACCTCGTCATAGGCGGTGTAGCCGGTATAGGCCGGCGGCGTGCCGAACTTGGCCTTGAAGGCGGCCGCGAACGGCTTCGTCTTGGCGGTCACGGCGACATCGGGCGTCGCCACCGCGAGCGACGGCACGCCGTCGGCGGCGCCATTGGTGTCCTTCCAGAAGGTCGGGCTCAGCGCCTGCGCGCTGATGCCGAACATCGGGATCGGCACCTGCTGGTTCTTCCACTGCACCGTCGGCTGCACGCCGACATGCGAGATGCCGGTCACGATCACGTCAGGCTTCTTGCCCTCGATGTTGTTGAAGATCGGCGTGAAGTCGGTGGTATCGGGCGAGAAGCGCACATGCTCCACGACCTTCAGGCCCGCCTTGGGCAGGCAGGCCTCGTAGCCGACGTCGAGCGGCTTCGTCCAGGCGGCGTCCTCGCTCATGATCGCGACGGTCTTGAACTTGAGCTTGTCGACCAGCAGATCCTTGGCGGCATCACAGACGAGCTGGGCTTGCGCCGCCGACGTCAGATAGCCGTGGAAAGTGTACTTGTTCTTCTCGTAGTCGTTGTGGATCGCCTTGGTGATCTCGTTCGAGGCGGCGCCCGGCGTGATCAGCGGCATCTTCAGCCGCGCCGCCCAGGGTTCGAGCGCCAGCACGACCTCGCTGATATAGCTAGCGATCACGGCCGACACCTTGTCCTCGCTCACCGCGCGCTGGAAGGCTCGCACCGAGTCGGCCGACGAGCTCTTGTTGTCATAGGTGACGATCTCGACCTTGCGGCCGAGAATGCCGCCCTTGGCGTTAATCTCGTCGGCAGCGATCTGCGCGCCGCCCGGGGTCGCAGCGCCCGCGATCGACTGCACTTCGGCGATGACACCGATCTTGATCGGATCGTTCGACTGCGCGTAGGCGGGGGCGGCGAGGCACAGCGCCAGCGCGGAGGTGAGGAGGCTGCTGCCGAGGATTGAAGGTCGCATGGTCGTTTCCCTTTCTATGTTTTTTATTGATGTTGACGGACTTAAAGAAAATCGGCGCCGGCTTCGCTCGCGAAGCGGCCGGGATCGCCCTCCCAGACGATGCGGGCGTGCTCCAGCACATAGACGCGGTCGGCATGCGGCAGCGCGAAGGTGACGTTCTGCTCGCCGAGCAGCACCGTGATCGCGGTGGTCTGCCGCAGCTTCGTCAGCGCCTTGGACAATTGCTCGAGGATGACGGGAGCGAGGCCCAGCGTCGGCTCGTCCAGGATCAGGATCTGCGGCTGCATCATCAACGCGCGGCCGATCGCGAGCATCTGCTGCTCGCCGCCGGAGAGCGTTTGTGCCATCTGGCCCTGACGCTCCTTCAGGATCGGGAACAGCTCGAACAGCCAGGCGAGCTGCGCGGCGCGCTTGTCGTCGGAGAGATGCTGGCCGCCGAGATCGAGGTTTTCGCGCACGCTCATCTCGCCGAACAGCTCGCGCGATTCCGGGCATTGCACGAGGCCACTGCGCGCGATCTTCGCCGGGCTCGTGCCGCGCAGTCTGTCGCCGCCGCGCACGATCTCGCCGCTATAGGGCAGGAAGCCGGAGATGGTGTTGAACAGCGTGGTCTTGCCGGCGCCGTTGAGGCCGACGACGGAGACGAACTCGCCCTCGTGGACGTGGATTGAGACGTTCTCCAGCGCCTGCGCCTTGCCGTAGAACACGCTGACATTCTCGACCTGGAGCAGCGGCACCTTGTCCTTGAAGCTGGTCTCGGGCCGCGCATGGGTCTCGATGGCGCCGCCGAGATAGACCCGGCGCACCGTCTCGTTCTTCATGACGTCGTCGGCCTTGCCGGTGACGATCTCCTCGCCGAGATACATCGCGAGCACGCGGTCGACCAGCGCGGCGACGCTCTTGACGTTGTGGTCGACCAGCATCACGGCGCGGCCCTCGTCGCGAAAGCTGCGGATCAGGTCGGAGAAGACGTCGACCTCCGCCCGCGTCAGCCCGGCAAAGGGCTCGTCCACCAGCACGACTTTTGGGTCACGCGCGATCGCTTTCGCAAGCTCCAGCCGGCGGAGGTCGGCGAAAGGCAGCGTCGGCGGTCGGCGGTTCATCACGCTGCCCAACCCGACGCGGTCGGCGATCCATTTGGCGCGCTCGACCAGCGCCTTGTCCGGGAACAGCATGAACAGGCTGTCCGGCAGCAGCGCGACCATGATGTTCTCCAGCACTGTCTGCCGGTTCAGCGGCCGCGAGTGCTGGAACACCATGCCAAAGCCTTTGCGCGCGATCTTGTGCGCGGGCAGGCCGGCGACGTTCTCGCCCTCGAAGATGACCTCGCCCGATGTCGGGCGTTCGATGCCCATCACGCTCTTCATCGCGGTCGACTTGCCGGAGCCGTTCGGCCCGATCAGGCCGAAGATCTCGCCGGCGTTCACCTGGAAGCCGAGGTTCTTCACCGCCGTCAATCCACCAAAGCGTTTTGTCAGGCCGCGGACGTCGAGCACGGCCCGGTTTGCGATCATATCCATCACGAACGCGCCTCACGCGAGAGGGCCGCTCCGAGGAAGCCGCCGGGGAAGAACAGCACGACGAGCAAGGCAACCGCCGAGACGATGAAGGTCGCGAGCTCGCCAGTTGGCCTTAAGAATTCGCCGGCGACGATCAGGAAGATCGCGCCGAGCGCGGCGCCAAGCACGGTGCGCCGGCCGCCGAGCACGGCCGAGACGATCACGTTCACACCGACCGCGACGTCGACGACGGTGCCGACCGAGGCGGTGCCGAAATAGAACACCAGCAGCGCTCCGGATAAACCAGAGAAGAACGCGCTGACGATGAAGGCGGCAAGCTTGTGCTTGATGATGTTGAAGCCGAGCGCGCCGGCCTGCACCGGATCCTGGCCGCTGGCCTGGAGCACGAGGCCAATCGGGGATTGCGACAGGCCGTAGAGGATCGCCGCCGAGATCGTCATGAAGCCGAGCGCGATCCAGTAATTGGCGCCGGCGTTGATGGTGATGACGTCGGGGATGGTCAGGCCGATCTCGCCGCCGGTGAGATCGGCGAACACCACGATGAAATTCTGCAACATCAACACCGCGACCAGCGTGGTCAGGCCGAAATACGGCCCGCGCACGCGCAAAGCCGGCAACGCCAGCACGAGGCCGGCGATGACGGAGGCCAGCGCCCCCAGCACGATGCAGAGATAGACCGACCAGCCGAACTGTGCGTTGAGAATGCCGGCGGTGTAGGCGCCGACGCCGATCAGGAAAGTGGGCCCGAAATTGACCTCGCCCGCGAAGCCGAACAGCAGGTCCCAGGCCATCGCGAACACGCCGAAATAGAACGCGACGGTGAGCAGGCCGAGTACGTAGCCGGAGACGTAGAGCGGCAGCGTCGCCGCGACGATGACGAGTGCGACCGAGATGAAGAACAGGCGGGAGGTGAAGAAGGTGGACATCTCAGCGCCTCCCCAGAAGGCCCTGGGGCCGGATATACATCACGAACACGAGCAGCAGCAGCGCCGGAATGGTGCGGTAGGCCGGCGAGACCAGGTAGGCCGTCAGCGTCTCGAGATAGCCGACCACGAAGGCCGCGATCAGCGAGCCGGAGACGCTGCCGAGGCCGCCGAGCACCACGATCGAGAACGCGCTCGCGGTCAGGGGGCCGACGCTGTAGGAGCTGACGCCCAGAAACATCCCGAGCAGCACGCCGGCGATGCCGGCGAGGATCCCGTAGATTCCCCACACCACGATGTAGATGTTGGTGAGCTCGAGGCCGAGTAGCGTCACGCCGCGCGGGTTCATCGACGCCGCCAGCACCGCCTTGCCGGTGCGGGTGCGATTCACCAGCAACCACAGCAGTGCGATCACGAGGCAGCACACGATGGCGGTGAAGATCTCGTTCTTCGGCGTACGGACGCCGAGGATCTCGACCACGCCCTCGACGATCGGCAGCACGGTCTTGGCGTTGTTGGTGAAGAAATAGGCGATCAGCTCCTGGATCATGATGCCCCAGAGCAGCGTTCCCGTGAGGACGAAGATCTCCTTCTCCTCATTGGGGATGCGCCGGGAGTCCTGAATGGGCTTCACCACCGCGAAATAGGTCGCAAAGGCGGTGAGGAGGGCGACGGCGACCCCGACCAGCGCACCGGCATAGGTGCCGACGTTGAGGATGCTGGCAGCGGCCCAGGCCGCCACCGCTGCGGCCACCATGATGGCACCGTGGGAGAGGTTGAGCACGCCGGAGACGCCGAAGATCAGGGTGAAGCCGGTGGCACCGAGAGCGTAGAGAGCGCTGATGGCAAAGCCATCGATCAATATCTGGAAAGCTCGCATCTATGATTGGCCGGGTGGCAGCCGAGCTGCCGCTTTGAGGAAAGGTGCTGCGGAGAGCCGCATGTGGAAGCTCCCGGGAGGTGGTCCCGGGAGCATGTCCTGCTAGTTGCTGAGCTTGATGAAGCTCGGGAACTTGACGTCGACCTTGGCGACGTCCTTGGGCCAGACCGCGCTCTGCTTGCCGTCCTGCCATTGCAGCATCAGCCCGGTGATCAGGCCCTTGCCATATTTGATCGAGTGGGTGAACGGATCGTCCTTGCCGTAGAACTGGACGCGGCCGATCGTGCCTTCCCAGTCGGTCTTCTCCAGCGCGGCGACGAGCTTGTCGGCGTCGGTCGAGCCGGCGCGCTTCACCGCGTCGGCGATGTAGTAGACCTCGTCATAGGCGGTGTAGCCGGCATAGGAGGGATAATTGCCGAACTTCTTCTTGAAGTTCTCCGCGAACGGCACCGATTTCGGCGTCACCGCGACGCCTGGCCCGGAGACGCCCTGATAGAGCACGCCTTCGGCCGCCTGGTTGGTGTCCTTGCCGAAGGTCTCGTTGGTTGCCTGCGAGGAGATGCCGAACATCGGGATCGGCACCTGCTGGTTCTTCCACTGCACCGTCGGCTGCACGCCCACATGGGAGATGCCGGTGATGATCACATCGGGCTTGGAGCCCTCGATCTTGTTGAAGATCGGCGTGAAGTCGGTCGTATCGGGCGAGAAGCGGATGTGGTCGAGCACCTTCAGCCCGATCTTGGGCAGGCATTCCTCGTAGCCGACGTCGAGCGGCTTGGTCCAGGCGGCGTCCTCGCTCATGATGACCGCGGTCTTCATGTGCATCCTGTCGACGAGCAGGTCCTTGGCGCCGTCGCAGACCGAGAGCGCCAGCGCGGCGGAGGTCAGATAGCCGTGGAAGGTGTACTTGTTCTTCTCGTAATCGGCGTGGACGCTCTTGCTGATCTCGTTGGAGGCGGCACCCGGCGTGACGAACGGCGTCTTCAGCCGTGAGGCCCAGGGCTCCAGCGCCACCTCGCTGATATAGCTGGCGATGACCGCGTTGACCTTGTCCTCGTTCACCGCGCGCTGGAACGCACGCACTGAATCCGCCGACGAGGAGTGATTGTCGTAAGAGATGATCTCGATCTTGCGGCCGTCGACGCCGCCATTGGCGTTGATCTCGTCGGCGGCAAGCTGCGCCGCCTGTGGAATGGAGGCGCCGGCAATCGCCTGCGCTTCCGCGATCACGCCGATCCTGAGGGGATCGGCTGCAAGTGCCGCGCCTGACGCTGCCATCATCGCGCCTGTCGCGGCCGCACCGAGCGCTATTCGCAATGCAACAGAGAGTCGTTTTTTCATGTTGTTCTCTCCCTTTGAACAGGCCTCTTGCGAGCCATTATGTCGCAACTATAACGGCGACGGCATTCTCGGCAAGTGAAACCGCGTTCAGGATTGGGAGAGACGGACTAAAGTCTAGCGCTGCGCAAATTGCGGGCAGGATAGGTGCGAGACACTCATGACGCGCGCAGGCATGCAGATTCTGTCGGCGGGCATGCGTGAGCGTCGAAGCCTTGGAGTCGAAGCCTTGGAGCGTGCAGTAGCCTACAAGACGAGCACCGATGCCGGTTCAGCGCGCTTGCAGCAGTGATGGATCGAGCGGCCTCAATCGGGCCGGATCGAATGGCGACAAGTCTACACGCGTCGCATCCTTGGCGATCAGCTGCGCCAGCGCTTCGCCGGTGGCGGGCGCATTGAGGATGCCCCAGACATTGTGCCCGGTCGCAACATAGAGGCCTTCGCTCTGCGGCATCTTGCCGATCAACGGCAGGCCGTCCTCAGTCACCGGTCGAAAGCAGGCCTGCTGCGAGATGATCTTTTCGGGACGAAACAGTGGCGACAGCCGTTCGCACATGATTTGCAGGCGCGCGATCGCATCGACGTCCGGCGTTACGGCCGCCGGATCGAGCGGCAGCGGCGCGATGTCCGAGAGTGCGGTGATATGCGTGCTGCCGTCGGCGCGTGGAAAGACTTCGATCGAGACGACGCTGCCGTCCTCGTCATACTCCAGGAACAACGCATCGGCCGGCACGTGGGTGCCGACGTCGTACACGATGCTCGGGCTGCGCTGGCCATAGACAGCGGGCAAGCGCATCCATTGCGCGGCGAGCAATGACCATGGCCCCATCGCGATCACGACGGCATCCGCCTCAACGAGGCCGCCTTCGACCTCGACACCCTTCGCGGTCGTCCCATTCGCGTCGCGCACGATGCCCGTGATGCGGCCGATGCGAAGCTCGGCGCCTTGCGCGACTGCCGCGTTCATCACGGCCGACGTAAATTTGCGGGGATGAACGATCGCAGTCGTCTCAGTCGTACCGATGCGCTGCGCGATGACGACGCCGTTGGCGAGCCAGCCGAGCGCGGATGGTGCATTCCGGCGCGGATCCCCGTCGGACGCAACAAAGCCGCTATACGCGGTCATCGGGCGATAACCCCAATCGCCGGCGATCTCCTGCGCCAACTGCGCGTGAAGCGCAAAGCTTCGCCGCGCGAGTGCGTCGAGCGGCAAGCCGGCGCACCAGTCACGCGCCAGAAAGCCGCCGGCCTTGCCGGAGGCGGCGGCCGCGACCTCGGTCCGTTCGACCACGATGACCTCGATGCCGTGGCGCCGCAGGAAATAAGCGGTGCAGGCCCCGATCACGCCGCCGCCGCAGATCACAACGCGCATGGCTTGTTCCTTGGATAGTGCTGCGCTGATGTGCGCAACATCGCCTGTTCGGCACGATCGTTCAGGCCAAGATTGCCGCTTCGCCGCTAGAGGTGCAATTCTGTCGTATATCGAATGTCGTCACTCAACGATCATGCGAGCGTCATAAAGAATCACAAAAGCGTCATGCCGCAAGCGGCCAATGGAGCAGGCGCTGGGGCGGACACTCTACGGGGAGGGTAAACCATGGCGCTCAGATTCCGCAGCATCGACGGCTCCAACAACAATCGTGCGGATCCCACCTTGAACCAGGCCGACACCGACTTTGCTCGGCTGCGGCCGGCAAATTTCGTCGATGGGGTCAATGAAATGACGCCAGGTCCGAATCCGCGCGAGATCAGCAACATTGTCGTGGCGCAGACGGATATTGGCGATGGCGAGGAAGGCCCGCATCTGGTGGATGACGCCGGCGTCGCGCTGTCAGGCATGATGTATGCGTGGGGCCAGTTCATCGATCACGATCTGGATCTGCAGAAGGAGGGCACAGGCACGGATGATATCTCGATCAAGGTCCCGGCTGATGATGAGTTTCTGCCGCCCGGCAGCATGATCGCGTTGACGCGGGTGGCGATCGATCCTGCGACGGGGGTCACCGGGCATCCGGCAGCCGCGATCAATACGGTGACGGGTTGGCTGGACGGATCGCAGATCTACGGTTCCGACGCCGCCACCGCAGCGAGCCTGCGAACGGCCGACGGCCATATGAAGGTGTCGGCGGGAGACAATCTCCCGATCGTCGAGACCGAGCACGGCAACGTCTTTGCGGCCGGTGACGTCCGGGCGCAGGAGAATCCCGACCTGACCGCCTTGCAAGTCTTGTTTGTGCGCGAGCAAAATTACCAGGTCGATCGACTGCACGAGGACCATCCGAACTGGAGCGGCGACAAGCTATACCAGACGGCCAAGGCCATCACCACGGCCGAGATGGTCAACATCACCTACAACGAGTTCCTGCCGCATCTGTTGGGCGAGGACGCCATCAAGCCGTACCAAGGCTATGACCGCACGGCGGACGCGCGGATCACCGAAGAGTTTGCCGGTGCGGCCTTTCGCTTCGGTCACTCCATCGTCTCCGACGAGATCAGTGCGACCAGCAATCTGGGTGCCTTTACGTCGGAGCAGACGCTGGCGCAATCGTTCTTCGAAGACACGGCGACTTTCAAGGCGACTGGTGCGGATGGCCTGCTGCGGCATCTGTCGGGGGACCTGGCCAACCCGCTGGACGCTCACATTGTCGATGGCTTGCGAAACCTCCTGTTCGATCCTCCGGACGGCATGGATCTGGCAGCGATCAATATCCAACGCGGCCATGATCTTGGGCTGGGTACACTGAACCAAACCCGGGAGGCGCTGGGGCTTGCGCCTTACACCAGCTTCGATCAGCTCAGCTCTGATCCGGCGACGGCAGCAGCGTTCGAGAAAGCCTATGGTTCGATCGATGCCGTCGATTTGTGGGCCGGTGGATTGGCCGAGGATCATGCGTCAGGAGCCGTCATCGGGCCCACCTTCGTCATAATCATCGCCGACCAGTTCGCCGCTTTGCGCGATGGCGATCGCTACTACTTCGAGAACCAGGGCTTCGATAAGCAGACCCTGAATGAGATAAAGAACACCACGCTGTCGGACCTCATTCTGCGCGACACCGATACCACTGCGATGCAGAGCGATGCCTTCGTCGCCACCGAGCGGCACAGCGGCACGCTGGGTGGCGTAGACCCGACCGGAGAAGGCGCTGCAGCAGGCATGGCGCAGCTTGTGGTCGGATCTCCCGGCAGGGATACCCTGACCGGCGGAGATCTGGATGACACGCTGGTCGCCGCGGCCGGCCGCATGACCATGACCGGAGGTGCCGGTGCCGACACATTCGAATTCGACCTTGGTGTTCTCGCAGGTAAGCACAACACCGCGGTCATCACCGACTTCGATCCCAAACAGGACAAACTGCAATTTTCGAACGACGTTCACGTCACGAAATCATCTGACCATCATGGCGGAACGCTGTTGCAGGTCGGCTCCGAGACCATCGACCTGCTGGGCGTAAAGCAGCATGAGATGCATCTTCACGAATGGGGATAATGCTGGGTCGCTTCAAACGAGCAATACAGCATCATTCGGCGCCGGCGGGGCACGCCGGCGCCGTGTCGTGATCCTGCTCGTCCCGCGTCAGCCTGGGCCGGCGCCTTGCGTCGCCGTATACACCGCGTAGAGCGACTGGCTCGCGGCCATGAACAGGCGGTTGCGCTTGGGGCCGCCGAAGCAGACGTTGCCGCACACTTCCGGCAGGCGGATGCGGCCGAGCAGCTTGCCCGCCGGCGACCACACCGTCACACCGCTGTAGCCGACGGCGCGCCCGGCGTTGCTGGAGGACCAGACATTGCCGTTGACGTCGCAGCGCAGGCCGTCGGGCCCGCACTTCACCCCGTCGATCACGCAGTCGCTGAACTTCTTTCCATTGGAGAGCTTGTTGTCGGCGCCGACGTCGAACACGAAGATCTCGCCCTTGCCGCCGGGCCCGGTGTCACCCGGTCCCTTGCCGGTCGAGGCGACGTAGAGCTTCTTGTAGTCCGGTGAGAAGCACAGGCCGTTGGGATCGGGCACCTGGTCCTCGGTGACGACGAGGTCGATGCGGCCACTTGGATCGATGCGATAGCAGTTGGTCGGCAGCTCGCGCTTGCCCGGCACGAAGCCGGCCGGCTGTCCGATCCGCGGATTGAGCTTGCCGCCTGCATTGCTCGGGCCGCCCGCCACGTCGGGCTCGCCTTCATAGAGCTGGCCGCCATAGGGCGGGTCGGTGAACCAGTAGCTGCCGTCGGGATGCGCGGCGACGTCGTTCGGCGAGTTCAGGCGCTTGCCCTGATAGGAGTCCGCGAGCACCGTGGCCGTGCCGTCATGTTCGTACCGCGTGACCCGCCGGGTCAGATGTTCGCAGGAAAGCTGCCGGCCCTGGAAGTCGAACGAGTTGCCGTTGGAATTGTTGGAGGGCGTGCGGAACACGCTGACGCGGCCGTCGTCCTCGGTCCAGCGCATCTGCCGGTTGTTGGGGATGTCGCTCCACAACAGATACCGGCCCTGCGCGCTCCAGGCCGGGCCTTCGGCCCACAACAGTCCGGTGTAGAGGCGCTTGATCGCGGTGTTGGGCTGCGCCAGATCGTCGAAGGACGGATCGACGGTGATGATGTCGGGGTCCGAGAAATAAGTCGTCGGCGCGCCGTTGGGGCCGAAATCGCGCGGCGGGGTGGTGATCGTCGTTGGCGGTGCGGCAGGTCCGGTCTGGGCCAGCGCGGGGCCGGCTACGGTCGCCGCAGCGCCGAGCGCAAGTCCCCGCACGAGTGTTCGTCGTGAAAGCGCAGCATCCTGGTCACGCTGCTCTGGGCGTTTCATCGCGTCCTCCCGGTTATGTTCGGCTGGCCGGTTGATCCGGCCGAGCGGGCGAAGGTTAGTCCGGTCCGCGGCCGGTTGCGAGGGGCAGGTACGCATCCTCGGCGCGATGCCGCGAGAACGCCGCAACATCGCCGCATTGCGGCGTGCAAGGCGACAATTCGTCCCGCGCGGTTAACCGGACGCGGTTTTAGGGCCTGTCAAGCCTTGACCTCGCCCGCGATGCTGGCAGAACGTCGTCCGGGGAAGAAGGCCGGATCTCATGGTGCTAGGTGTCGTCGTCCTGATCATACTGCTCGCGATCGCGTTTGCGGCCGGCTATTTCACGCGCGACCACGTCTCCCGCAAACGACGCGCGGAGGCCCGCCGCTGGCGCGAATATTCCGAGCCGGATTGGCTTCGCGCCGCTGCACCTGCCAATACCAACGAGATCGCAAACACCAACGCGGCTGCCACCGGCGAGCTCGGCCAGATGCTGGACCGTTGGGAAAGCCGGGCGCGCGCCCGCCGCGCGGGATAGCCTGACCGCAACGCGGGCGACCTTCCCGCATATCGCTCCGGTCTCGCTTCCAGCCTACGTAATTCGGATTTGCCGTATGAGCCGTGCGATGACGGACCGGTCGTCGCGCCGCACATTGCAGATCTGGCGGCAGGTCAGTCCTCCTGACCATCTTTTGGCGTTGCGGTTGCTGCCATTTCTCGTCTAGAAACGGCGCATCGAGCCTCCCGGCAACCAACCGTCAACGGTTTTGACCGAGGATTTGAGGGCTCAAAAGGGTCTGGCAATGCTGATTCGCGGCCAAATCGATGGGATTTCGGGGGAGGTGGCTCTGGCCGCCGCCACGATCCCGGCCGCGCTGCTGCCCACCCTCCTGATTGGCGGCCTTCTTCTTACTTGCCCCTGAGGGCCGGCTGGGCGCCATGCGCCTGGGCGCTCAGGGGGTGGTCGAGATCACCGGACACCTCAAGCGCCCAGCAGACTGACGGCGCAAAAAAGCTCAAAAGGAATTTTGCAATGGCCCCCGTGAACAAGTCCGATAAGGACCGCGTCATCATTTTCGACACCACGCTGCGCGACGGCGAGCAGTGCCCCGGCGCCACCATGACGTTCGAGGAGAAGATCGAGATCGCCGAGATGCTCGACGACATGGGCGTCGACGTCATCGAGGCCGGTTTCCCGATCACCTCCGAAGGCGACTTCCAGGCCGTCAGCGAGATCGCCCGCCGCTCCAAGAACTCGGTGATCGCCGGCCTGTCGCGTGCCAACCCGAAGGACATCGACCGCTGCGCCGAAGCGGTGAAATTCGCCAGGCGCGGCCGCGTCCACACCGTGATCGCGACCTCGCCGCTGCACATGCGCGTCAAGCTGAACATGACGCCGGAGCAGGTGATGGAGCTCTCGATCGCCAACGTGACCCGCGCCCGCAACCAGATCGACGACGTCGAATGGTCGGCCGAGGACGCCACCCGCAGCGAGATGGACTATCTCTGCCGCATCGTCGAGGCCGTGATCAAGGCCGGCGCGACCACCGTCAATATCCCCGATACCGTCGGCTACACCACGCCCGAGGAATATGCCCGTTTCATGCGCACGCTGATCGAGCGCGTGCCGAACTCCGACAAGGCGGTATTCTCGGTTCATTGCCATAACGACCTCGGGATGGCCGTGGCGAATTCGCTGGCCGGCATTGCCGGCGGCGCGCGGCAGATCGAGTGCACCGTCAACGGCATCGGCGAGCGGGCTGGCAACGCTTCCCTCGAGGAAGTCGTGATGGCCATCAACGTCCGCAACGACGTGTTTCCGTGGTGGAACAAGATCGACACCACGCAGCTGACGCGCGCCTCGAAGGTCGTGTCGGCCGCAACCTCGTTCCCGGTCCAGTACAACAAGGCGATCGTCGGCCGCAACGCCTTCGCCCATGAGAGCGGCATCCATCAGGATGGCGTGCTGAAGGACGCCTCGACCTACGAGATCATGCGGCCCGAGATGGTCGGGTTGAAGCAGTCGTCGCTGGTGCTCGGCAAGCATTCCGGCCGCCACGCCTTCGTGCACAAGCTGGAGGAGATGGGCTACAAGCTCGGCGCCAACCAGCTGGAGGATGCGTTCACGCGGATGAAGGCACTGGCCGACCGCAAGAAGGACATCTACGACGAGGACATCGAGGCGCTGGTCGACGAGGAGATGGCGGCGTCGCACGACCGCATCAAGCTGACCTCGCTGACCGTGATCGCCGGCACCCATGGCCCGCAGCGCGCGACCATGAAGCTCGACGTCGACGGCCAGATCAGGATCGAGGAGGCCGAAGGAAACGGGCCGGTCGACGCGGTGTTCAACTGCATCAAGGCGCTGGTGCCGCATGAGGCAAAGCTCGAGCTGTATCAGGTCCATGCGGTGACCGAAGGCACCGACGCGCAGGCCGAAGTCTCGGTGCGGCTGTCCCATGACGGCCGTTCCATGACGGCACGCGCAGCGGATCCGGATACGCTGGTGGCCTCGGCAAAGGCCTATCTCGGCGCGCTCAACAAGATCGTCATGAAGCGCCAGCGCGATACGGTGACGACGGCAGCGGCGAGCTGACGCTTCATCCTCTCCAGTTCATCGGCAAACGCGGCGCCCTCGGCGCCGCGTTTTTCGTTTGGCACACGATCCCGTCATGTGGGGGTGCATCGCAATAAATATGTTATTAACATGTCATGTTAACATTCCATTAACCGGCAGCGTCGCGCGCCCTTGCTGCTGGAGAATTTGGAATGCCCCTTTCCGCTGGTTCGATCGCCTTCACCGGTTTCAACGGTGACGGCAACGATAATTTGTCCTTTGTCGCCCTGACCGACATCCCGCAGGGCACTGTCATCAATTTCACCGACAGCAACTGGAACGGCTCCGCCTTCGCAACCGGCAGCAACGCCGAAAGCACGATCGCCTGGACCGCGACCGGCGCGATTCCCGCCGGCACCGTCATCGACATCAACAACATCGGCAAGGGCACGTTCGGCACCAGCGCCGGCTCGGCCACCTTCACCAACGCCAACAATACCGGCCTGTCCAACGACAGCGAGGTCGTCTACGCCTATGTCGGCACCTCGACGGCGCCGACCTTCCTCGCCGCGATCTCCAATGTCGGCTATGCGACCTCAGACGGCACGCTGACCGGCACCGGCCTCGTTGCCGGCCAGACCGCGGTCAGCTTCACCGGCGGCCTCGACATCGTCGGCTATAACGGACCGCGCTCGGGCTTCGCCAGCTTCGCCGACTACCTCGCCGCGATCGGCAACACCGCCAACTGGGCCACCCAGAACGGCAGCGGCGACCAGAGCACCGACGGCACCACGCCCGACGCGCCGTTCCCGACCACCGCCTTCACCGTGGCCGCGCCCGCCACGCAGACGATCTCGTTCTCGTCGCCGAGCGTGTCGGTTGCCGAGGGGCAGAGCGGCACCAAGACCATGACTTTCACCATTGCGCGCACCGGCGGCACCACCGGCGTGCTCAGCTTCTCCGGCAGCTTCGCCGCTGGCACCACCGATGCGGCCGATTTCGGCGGCACGCTGCCGGCCTCGACCTTCAGCGGCAGCTTCGCCGACGGTGCGTCCTCGGCGACAATCACCATCACGATCTCTGGCGACACCACCGCAGAGCCCGACGAGAGTTTTGCGCTCACGCTCACCAGCGCCAGCAATCCGGGCGCGGCGGTTACGATCGGCACCGCGACGGCGACCGGCACCATCGCCAATGACGACGGCACCCTGGTCTCCGGCAACTCGTCGAACCCGATCACGCTGGCGAACAACGATCATCTGACCGTCCTCGCCGGCGCGACCCTGTCGGGCTCGACCCCGGTCACCTGGATCGGCGGCAGCACCTCGCCCGGCGCGCTGGTCGACAATTCCGGCACCATCACCGGCACCAGCCGCGCGATCGCCACCAGCGGTTCGACCAGCGGCAGCCTCACCATCAACAACAAGGCCGGCGCCACCATCACCGCGACCAAGGATGCGGTGAAGATCTCGAACCTGGTCTCGGGCAAGAGCGGCACCTTCACCGTCAACAACGAGGGCACGATCTCGTCGACGGGGACCGGCAGCAATGCCGGCCAGGCGCTCGATCTCGACGACATCAATTCGAGCGGCGCCAATACCGTCATCAACAACGCGGCAACCGGAATGATCTCGGCGGCCGATGCCGACGCGATCCGGCCCGGCGCCAACGCCACCATCAACAATTACGGCCAGATCGTCAGCCATAACGCTTCGGCGGCCTCGGACGGCAACGACGCGATCGACTTCCAGTCGGTCAACACCGGCGGCGTGGTCAACAACTACGCCGGCGGAATCATCGACGGCGCCCGCCACGCGATCACCGGCGACCAGCCGATCACCGTCAACAATGACGGCACGATCACCGGCCGCAGCGGCTCCGGCATCAACATGGACAGCGCGGCTAACACGACGACAACAGTGACCAACCGCGGCACCATCACCGGCACGGCGGTCGGCGGTGCTGACGCCGCGGCGTCGATGTCGACGGTCTGGTCTCGATCGACAATTTCGGGACGATCGCAGCGGTCGGCCTGACCAGCGGCGCCAACGGCCTCAACGAGGCGCTCGCGATCGGCGGCGGCTTCGTCCACAACGAGGTGGGCGGCCTCATCATCAGCGATCAGCGCGCGATCACCGTGGACGACAGCAATGACGGTAGCGCCTTCGGCGTCATGACCATCATCAATGACGGCACGATCCGCGGCAACAACGGCGAGGCGATCTCGATCGTCGGCACCTTCGGCGACACCGTTACCAACACGGGCGGCATTTTCGGCAGCATCGCCACCGACGGTGGCAACGATACGCTCACCAACAGCGGCTCCATCATCGGCGACGTCTCGATGGGCGCAGGCGACGACAGCATCAATCTCGCCACTGCTTCGATCGTCACCGGCACGATCGACGGCGGCGACGGCGTCGACACGCTGGTGCTGTCGGGAAGTGGCTCCGGTTCGCTCCTTGGCACCGTCGTCAATGTCGAGAAGCTCGACGTCCAGAGCGGCGTCTGGCGGATCAAGGATGCGTCCGGCTATTCCGACATCCAGGTCGAGAGCGGCGCGGCGGTCGTGCTGGAGGGCTCGGCCAATGGAATGGTGGTTGCCGCGGGCGCCGCGCAGCTGGTGTTCGG
Organism: Bradyrhizobium barranii subsp. apii; assembly: GCF_011516635.5. Taxonomy (GTDB): domain Bacteria; phylum Pseudomonadota; class Alphaproteobacteria; order Rhizobiales; family Xanthobacteraceae; genus Bradyrhizobium; species Bradyrhizobium barranii. The sequence continues at coordinate 2,717,892 of NZ_CP096255.1, forward strand.
TCTGGCCTCGAACTCCGTGATCTCGGGCAATCAGTACATCCAGATTGGCGGCTCGGCCGACGGCACGACGATCGAAGCCGGCGGCGACCAGGATATCCTTGGCGGTGGTATCGCGACCAACACCACCGTGGACGGCGGTACCCAGAACGTCTTCGGCGTTGCGATCCAGACCACGGTCGCGAATGGCGGCTTCCAGCACGTTCACAACAATGCTTTCAACACCATCGTCAATGCCGGGGGTGAGCAGAACGTCTACATCGACGGCAGTGCGACCGGATCCACCATCAATGCCGGCGGCATCCAGATCGATTGGGGCTTCACGATCATCACGACGATCAGCGGCGGCGGTCAGTACGTGTTCGGCTCGGCGAGCCTCACGACGATCAATTCGGGCCTGCAGGCCGTCGAGAGCGGCGGCACGGCCTCGGACACGACGATCCATGGCGGCACGGTGGTCCAGACCACGATCAGCAATGGTGCCCTCCAGTCTCTCCACGGCAACGCGTCGATCACGACGGTCAACGCCGGCAGCCAGCAGAGCGTCTACGCCGACGGCACGGCGACCGGTACCACGATCAATGCCGGCGGAGTCCAGGTCGATTGGGGCGCCGCCAGCGCCACCATCGTCAACGGCGGCGTGCAATATGTGTATGGCAGCGCGATCGGCACGACGGTCCTGTCCGGCACGCAGTACGTGCAGGCCGGCGGCAGCGCTGACGACACCACGATCGGCTCGGGCGCGCTTGCCTTTGTCCATGCGGGCGGCACGATCGACGATGTGATCTTCGCCGGTCCCAATGCCTCGCTGGTCCTGGCCCAGGCGTCGGCCTTCACGGGAACGATCTCCGGCTGGCAGGACCATGACAGTCTCGATCTCGGCGACATCCTGTTCAGCGACGGTCTGACCTCGATGGCCTATGCGCAGAATGGCGACAACACCGGCGGCACGCTGACGGTCTCCGACGGCACCCACGTCGCGACGCTGCACTTGCTCGGTCAGTACAGCGCGGCCGATTTCGCGCTGTCCTCGGACGGGCACGGCGGCACCCTGATCACCGATCCGGCGGTCGCGCAGCAGGCCCAGCTCGCGCCGGCGCTGCACGGCTGAGGTTGCGAGAGGCGGCAGCGGCGATGGCAGGGTTTCCCTGCCATCGTCCAGCGTGAGCCAGTCCGGCAGATTTCCCCTCCGGATACCGCATTTTTGCAAACCGCCCCCTGCTAAGGGGCAATGGCGCCTGTGCCCGCTTCCCTATAATCCTGCCTTCAAGTCTTGAATCTAGGGCTTGGGGGCGACGGTTCGTCGCCCCACCAAAAAACGTGCGGGAGGAAGCATGCGGAAACTCATTTGGGCTGCGGCATCGGTTGCGGTCTTGACCGGGGCGTTGGCCCTGACCGGGCCGGCATCGGCCCAATCGCCGATCATCATCAAGTTCAGTCACGTCGTCGCCACCGACACGCCGAAGGGCAAGGCGTCGGAGAAGTTCAAGGAGCTTGCCGAGAAGTACACCGGCGGCAAGGTCAAGATCGAAGTCTACCCGAACTCGACGCTCTACAAGGACAAGGAAGAGCTCGAGGCGCTCCAGCTCGGCAGTGTGCAGATGCTGGCGCCGTCCAACTCGAAGTTCGGCCCGCTCGGCATCCGCGAATTCGAGGTGTTCGATCTGCCTTACATCCTTCCGGACCTGAAGACGCTGCGGAAGGTGACGGAAGGCCCGCTCGGCCTCCGGCTGCTCAAGCTGCTGGACTCCAAGGGCATCACCGGCCTTGCCTATTGGGACAACGGCTTCAAGCAGATGAGCGCGAACAAGAAGCTGGTCACGCCCGCCGACTACCAGGGCGTCAAGTTCCGCATCCAGTCCTCGCGCGTGCTGCAGGCCCAGTTCAAGTCGCTCGGCTCGCTGCCGCAGGTGATGGCGTTCTCGGAAGTCTATCAGGCGCTGCAGACCGGCGTGGTCGACGGCCAGGAGAACACCTGGTCGAACATCTATACGCAGAAGATGCACGAGGTGCAGAAGTACATCACCGAGACCAATCACGGCTACATCGGCTACGTCGTGATCGTGAACAAGAAGTTCTGGGACGATCTGCCGGCCGACATCCGCGACCAGCTGTCGAAGGCGATGAAGGAGGCGACCGACTTCAACAACGCGCAGTCGCAGAAGGAGAACGACGACGCGCTGGCCGAGATCAAGAAGAGCGGCAAGAGCGAGATCATCAAGCTCACGCCGCAGCAGGACGAGGCGATGCGCAAGGCGATGGAGCCGGTCTACAAGGACGCCGCAGGCCGCGTCGGCCAGCCGCTGATCGACGAGTTCCTCAAGGAATCGAAGAGCACGACGAACTGATCCGGATCGACCATCAATGAAGGGGCTTCCGTGCAGCCTGCGCGGAGGCCCTTTTTGTTGCAAAACATTTCAGTCTGCATCTGAATGGACATTCAGGGGAGTTACATCTTCGTAAGAACGCTCTCTCTGTCCAAGTTGTAAGTTGCGCGTCAGCCGTCCGGCGCTCATCCTCACCGGCATCCTTCCAGAGGAGGTCCGTATGAGGAAGTTCACCATCGCCGCCATCGCCGTGCTCAGCATCGCCGGCTCGGGCGCGGTCTATGCCCAATTTCATCGCCCGTGGATGGAGCACTTCCGCCACGTCCGCATGAACCCGGAGGACCGTGCCGCCTTCGTCGACGCGCGGATCGCCGCCGTCCATGCCGGGCTGAAGCTCAACGCCGACCAGGAGAAGCTCTGGCCGCCGGTCGAAGCTGCCGTGCGCGACTTCGCCAAGCTGCGCATCGACCGCGCCAACGCACGGATGAACGCCGGCCCCGGTGACGCCGGCAAGAACGCCGACAAGCCCGAGGATCCGGTCGCCCGCCTGCGCCAGCGCGCCGAGGACATGGGCGCGACCTCCGCCGCCCTGAAGAAGATCGCCGATGCCGCCGATCCGCTCTACAAGACGCTCGACGAGGGCCAGAAGCGGCGCCTTGCCGTGCTGACCCGCCACCGTGGCCCGTTTGGCGGCGGTGGGGACGGCCCGTCCCGACACTTCATGGAACGGGGCATGGACCGCATGATGGAGCGCGGCATGGACCGCTTCCACGGCGACCGTTTCGACCGTGACGGCGGCCCGGACCGGGATCGCGAGGGCCGGCTCTGAGCCACCCCGTATTTCCCGAGGAATTAACCCCGGGATTGGCCTTGGCGAAGCCGCTGGAATCCAGCGGCTTTTCGCATTTTCGGGCCTGTGGAAGAACCTTGGAAAACATGCGCCACATCGCTTGCCATACCCGGATCGCTTTGCTAAACGACCGGCCTCGCAAGGCATTGACCGCCTTTCGGGCGCATAGCTCAGTTGGTAGAGCAGCTGACTCTTAATCAGCGGGTCCCAGGTTCGAGCCCTGGTGCGCCCACCACCCTTAAGAGATTGGCCCGCAAGGGCTTTTTTAAATTCCGCGACAGAACAAACCGGGTCTCGTGCGACGCTTTTGATGGTCGTACGTCGTACGTCGTACGTCGCACGCCGTGCGACGAGTCGGATAATTGGGGCCGAAGCTCATCCACCGCTGAAACGCGCAGCAAAATGGAGACCTAATGGTCTGCGTTCAGCTCCCCATGCCTTCCTTCCGCACCTGCAATTCAAGCCTGTCGATACCGGAATCGGCACGAGCCGCATTGCGGGCGCGGTAGTGCTTCACGATAGTCTGCGCGCTTCGGTATGAATGCCCAGTGATGTCGCAGATCGTCAGCAAGTCGCAGCCAGCTCGATCCAGAAGCATGACGCAGGTATCATGTAGGTCTTGGTCGTGCTTTTGGTCGAGTTCGCCGGCGCCGTTGACGAACATCAGCGCGGGGCAAGGCCTTAGACGCCATGCCGTCTCATGGCCGTTGCTGTCGCGTGTGGTCTGCGCATCCAGCCACTCCGATAATGCGCTCTTGCGCTGATCGACCGCTCGAGCACGCTGCGCCCTATTCTCCTCATCGAGAGGAAAGGGGGCGAACAGCTTGTCGACGTTTTTAATCAGTTCGGCGTTCAGTCGCTCTGCACGTACAATTGCCTGGCGCGCGTTGTCGCGCGCGAGATAGCCGAAGGTAGCGACGGCCCTTGCCGTCGACACCCAATGGCGATAGGTACTCTCGTCGTAAGGCTCACCATTGTCCTCGTTGACCACGAGTTCGGGTGGGACCTTATCCAGTTGAAGCCGAAGCTTGAGTTCCTTTATTCGTGCACGCGAGGCATTTAGCCGTGCGCTGAGTTGTGGCGCCTCTTTGATATCGACAAGCTCGCCGGTCTTGCTCTGCCGGAACGCGTGCCGGCCCTCGACGTCGCTCTCATTGCGCATAATTAGACGGTCGGTCTGGCGTTGCCCGGTGAACAAAGCCAGATGGAAGCTGTCTCCGACCGAAGGCCGGTCGATGGCATCGGCCGCTGCGACCCACGCGGAAAATTCGGACATCGTCACCTGCACGATGCGTCCGTCTGGATGATCGAACTCCATGCCTTCTCGCGGGTTGGGTCCGAGGCGCCACAAGACGCTTTCCTGTCCCCAAGTGAATGCCGCTGAGAGTGTGGCTATCATCGAGAGCGCCATATGATGGCCGCGAGCCGATTTCGCATAATTATAGGAGGCGCGGAATTCCGGTTTGCCGATTGATGTCGGAGTGGCAGTTGCAATCGCCTCGAGTTCTCGTACGGGCTCGGCCACACCGAGCAGCTTGGCGGCACGGATCTCGGCACGCATCCTAGCCGCGGATTCACGTGATTGCGGTCGGTACAAGATGGCTGAGATACATTTGCGATAGGAAGATTGCGAGGCGGACGACAGCGCCTTGAATTCAACCGACTTACTCCAATCGTCCAATAGGTCTTCGATCGTAGAACGCTTCCGGATCGTAATTTTCTTCGGCAGCTTGCCGGCGCGGCGCGCCGCCTCGATTTCTGACTTTCGTTTGTCTGAAAAGTCTGATGCTTCTTGGAGATTGAACCACGCACCGACCGGACGTCCTTTTTCATCGTACGGCGGATGGCGCAAGTCAGCATCGACAAAGCCGAGAGCTCTGGCATAAGCGCCGTGCGACGAGCGAGGACGGCCATCACGCCACTTCACATGGGGAAACTTGGGATCGGCCATAAAGAGCCTCAGTGCCAGTAAGAGATGGCACCCATTGGAATCTAGCGCGATCTAGTCTGTCAAGAGTCGTGCTGGCCGTAAGCTCTCCGCAGCCGCTCGCGGTGATCCTGGTCGCTTGCTGCAGGCGGCGGCGCGAATGCGTCATTAGCAATCGTCTTTGGGCGCATAGGATGATGTCGGGTAACCCAAGCATCGAAGCCGGTGCGTTCCCATTTCAGCGGTCCTCGCTCGCTGATCGGCGAAGGCAAGCCATCGCGCTCGTGCCTGAGGCGGCGCGTGCGATAGAATGTATCCAAAGAGACGCCAATCCGCCGCGACCTCGGTCGAAGAATAGGGTGGCTGCATGCTCCCGGGGCGCAAATGCATATTGCCTCGCTGCTCCTGGCCTTTTGACGGAAGTCTTGGTGAAGCAAAATGAGCAGAAAAGACTACAGGCGAAAAGCATTCCCCTTCGCGCGGAGGGAATTCGGCTTCTTTGGAGTACGAATAGGATGCCCCGGTGCAACATGTCCGACATTCGTCGCCGCTTTCGGGGATTCGCGTAACTGGTGCGGTGAACGAACCCGCGCATCACGAGGGTGTAGATTTCACCGGCCGGTCAGCGGACTCGAACCTGCAACTAGACCGTTATGAGCGGCAGATCATTGATCAGCTTCGTTGATCTTGCTGCTTTTTCGTTTGGATTTGATCGTGTTCGCCCTGGTTTGTTCCGGCCGTTTCTGGTGCGAAACTGGTGCGGTTGCTTGGTTTGTGGTTCATGATGATGAACCACCGCGTTCGGCCGTGCTGACCACCTAAACTTGGCGAACTGTTGCAGGAGGTTGGATTCTGGAATCCTAAAGAGCGCTTGGCTTCAACGCAGTGATCTGCCCCTGGCCGCCAACAGAATAATACCATAACCGCATGAATTTACAGTGACTTTTATCGCCGATTGTTGCCGATACCGACAGAAATACCGACAAGCCGAGAAGCAGTATTCGCGACAAAAAAATAAAACAGCGGACCCCTCGGTCGCAGGCCAGGCCTTTGCCGCTCCGCCCTCTTCAAAGTTCCGAGCGGAATCAAACCCGGCTGAAAATCGAAATCCCAGGGGCGGGTGGCGACAATTTCGGGGAGACCACTGCGTTGCGCTAGGCGTCAGTCCGACGCAAAAAGGCGCCTATCGCCGCTGGACGTCCAACGTCCGATCGCGCGCATCAACATCGGGGCGCGATGAGGTGGTGCGGCACCAATTTGGGAAGGGCGATAAGGATAAGATCCACGGCGTCTATAATCGTGAGGCCTATCGGCCCACGTTCAATGCAACATCGGTCTAATTAGCTTAGCGCGACCGCGTGCATATCGTTTCGCTACGCAGACCGGCGGCTTAGTTTACTCTCGCTTCGACCCTCGGCAGCGAAGCATGATATTCGTCCACACTGTCGAGGTCGATCATGGTCTTGCCTCCCATCTTGTAGGCCCTGATCCTGTCCTGGCTGATCAGCTCATAAGCCTTAGTCCTTCCGAATTTGCCGTAGCGGCAGCCGTCCTTGAACTCGACCAACCGGCGCCGGTTGCTTTTTTCATTGTCAACCATGGTTCTCGCATGTGCCTCGATGATCTCCACGACAATCAATTAGAGCAGCTCTGAACGAGAAAGGATGGCCACGGCGCGATCTGCGTACCCTGGCGTGCAAATCGGATGAACTGGAAGCGCGGTTGGTAGGATAGTGCTCACCATTCCCAGAGCTCAATTGGCCTCATTGGGCGGCGCCGCCGGAAAGTGCAAGAGTTGGTGCTGCGACTATTCTCGATTTGAATTCGCTGCTGCGTCGCTCCGGGGATGCCAATGTACCCCGCTTTCACTTCCGTTCTCGGGCGAGACCAACATGTGGCCGGGCAGTGGCCAACGTGTTCGATGATGACCGATCTTGTACGGCACCATCGTCTCGGTGATCGCCCATGTCTCGTTCTCTCGCGTGGTTGCTTCGGGAACAAAATAGTTTGCGTAAACCCATCTGAGGCGTGAGGTCGTCGGCGCAAATGTTCTGGCTTGCATCGTGTTGAAGAAGTGACGGGCGAAATCAACTTCCGCCCCCGCCGAGCTCTCGATGCCAACGTGAATCACTCCCGGCCGGTCGCTCGGAAGCTGCCCCTCAGCTTTGGCGATGGTGCTGCGAAAGTGACGCGCTTTTTGACGTACGGCGGCATCTGATTTACTGACCCAGCTGACCACGCTGGCCTGGTAGACAGCGTCCGCATATGTGGGCCTCAAAGGGGCCGGACGCCACTTGGCTGCCATGCTGTGATCGGCCGTATGAACGTAGTGTCCGGCCAGAAGTTCGATCATTCGACTTCCATCAAAATAAATGTAGTCTTTTGCGAGAATTCGCCGAAGCAACGTCCAATCTATGGGACGCACTCGTCCGGTCGCCACCTCGTCCTTCCAAGGCGACAGCGATCGCCGCTCGATAGCCTGTCTCACATGTCGCACGAGATAGTCGTCCGCGATTTCGCGAAGCTCGACTTGGTACTTCACCTCGACAATGACGGATTCGCCAAGCTCCAGGCATAGTTCATGGATAGGTTGTGCGAGCCGCGTGCCCCGCGCCTTTTCGTGCGTGGCGTAAGTTGAAGGCACCAAGCGCTTGCACTCTGCCGCCCAGCTGCTTCCTGTCCGGAAGACGTGCATGTCCGGGGTTCGTCCGCGCCCGGGTGTTTCCGGAACGAACTCGACCCGTCTCCAACCTCTGCGTCGGTAGGCAAGTGCGACGAGCATCTCGAAAATGCTGCTGTCCGGCTGGCGTCTCTCCTGCAACATCATGCGAGCCGCTCGCTCTTCGACTCCCTTCACGCTGAGAAGAAGTTTCAGCTCTTTGCCGATACGCGTAAGGAAAGGCACAACTCGCATTGTGCCCTCTGGCGTCCACAGAGCCCGGTCGGTGGCAAAGGTCTCAGCCTGCAGTATGTACCAAGCGGCCGTATCCGCCGGGTCAAACAACGGTCCCATTATGCCGGCCCGCATGCGGTCTTGGGCAGTAAGAAGATTGGTCTTCGCGACGTCTAGCCTCTGCTCCATCTCCTTGCGAGGAACGAATGACTTTAGCCAGGCAACTGCCAGCATCAATTCGTCGTCGCGCCAATCCTGGTTAGTGCGCGGCGCGGTCCAATCTGGATTGTTCGCTTTCATGCTGCGGAATTCATCATTGCCACTACACTACGGTCGGCCATTTGCCCGGCAACTGTGACCGCGCAAATCGCGTGGCTTTTCATGGTCGGAATACGTGGAACTCCTAGAGCGATACTTATTGCACGTTTAACTTACAATGGTCTGGTCAATGGAGGAGAGCAAATGGATTTCGGTGGGGGCGCACGGAGAGATACTGCCGTCCATGAGTCCGGCCATGCTGTTGCCCGCGTTCTGTCGATAGGTCGCGTAGGCATCACCAATGAAAACGCCATTCGCTGGATAGAAATGAACGAGGACACTCCACACTGCTCCGTGTTCGAGCTGCCGCTTGGTATGCCCGAGCTTATGGAATTCGGGGAGCGCGAAGGCATCAGGGAAGGCATGCCATGGACGGCGGAGCAATGGCGCAAGCTATTTTGGTTTATGGGCATCGATCCACTGGAATAGGCGAGCGTGCGAGTTTTTGAGCTTACTGCCGGAGCAGCGGCACAAGCAAAATTTATGGACACTACCTTTGGCTCGGTTTGGCATGATTACGGGTGCAGCGATGATCGTCAGAACGTCATTGAGACTTGTCAAAGGATCGGCTTGAACGGATCAGAGGCAACAAGGCTCTTCGCAGGGCGGGCCGAAGAAGCATGCATCGCAATGGATAAGACCGACGTGTGGCGGGCGGTGCTAGCTTTGGCTGAACGATACCAACCACCGGCCGAATGCCGGGCAACAGGGTTGTTTCGATCGTTCAAAATGCATTGCGGGCCTTTTGAGTAAGAGGCATCCCCCAGCCAATCCCACTAGCAACTGCTGTCTGCTCTTGGCGGCCTTGAACTGAAGCCGGCTCGAAGGCGAAGCGGACAGAGGTTTCGCGCAAATGTGATAGCCGCGATTTGACCCTTAGTTGGCGAGGCAATTCCGCTTAATCTTCAGGCGGCCACGGTTCCGGCAGTTCAAGGATGTCGGCGAGCCGCGTCCCTTCTACGGGTGCGAACTCGCCTTCCTCGTTCAACTTCCAGCCCGGAAGTGGGAGTACTTCGTCCGGTAACGGGTGCGCCGCCCAAGGGTGTCGCATGATGAGTGGCTGCCATCGATCCTCTCGCAAGTCCCAGAGGTGCGGGCGCGGCAGAAGAATGGCGGCGCTCACGTTCGGATGGCGAGGACTGTCGGGACGGCCCCAGTAGCCGTTGTTGCGTCTCTTGTCTTCCGTCTCAATGGCTCCATCAGCAAAGGTACGGAACTCAGTGTAAACCGTGCCGTGAACGGCTTCGATAAAGTTGTCGGCGTTAGAGTCCCCTCCTGCTAGCTCGCCCTTGCAGTCGACGACAACGACGACATAGGGGTGAGCAAAGTCTCCGTATCGACTTCCTTTCTTTTTAAGCGCTGCGCGGATTTCCTCCTCCGCCTGCACCTGACGAGCGTCACCCATCGCGCTCCCGATCGAACGCTTGACGGGGATGTCCTTTTTAAAACCACCGACCAAGGTGAGTTCGATCTGCCAGTCGTCAGCCACGAACGTCTTGGCAGGCATGATTTCTGGGTCTTCCTGGGCGTTCTCGGCCGACCACTTCTCGATCTCTGCACATAGATTGTTCAGGTTCGGACTGCTGGCTCCGCGAGCAATCGCATCATAGCTCAATCTGAACCCGGCGGGCAGCTTGACTTTGTCGATCGCGTTGTAGATCGCCGCTTCGCGATTACTCATTCCAACAGCTTCGAGCGTTGGGCCGAACGTCGTGACCTCAACATAGGCGACGGGAGCGCCGTCTTGGGTTTTCACCAAAAAATCCGGCTTGCGGGTCGGATGCGGGCAGTCGGGGTGAATTTCGATCTGATAACCAAGCTTCGACAACGCGGCGTGGAGCGTCAATTCAGCGAGCGCAGCTTGATAGTGGGCGCTGTCGCTATCCTTCATTCGGGCGACCATCTCGGCCTGCTCTGCTTCCGGTAGCCCCGCGATCCAGCCGTTGACCAACTGGCGGTAGGTTTCCATCGAATGCCAAGCGCACGAATCGTAAAACGCGAAGTCGGCTTCGCCCTGCTTTTTCGGTTCCTGCCGTGTTCGCTCCTTGTCTTCGAACAGCTTCATGATCAGACCGTTTTCCAAGCTGGGCGTTCATCATATTAAGATGCCGAATAGCCAAAAGCAGTGGGAAGAAAGCACTTGCGCCAGACGTCTTCGTGCGTCTTTGGCAGTACGGACAGATGCCTCCACAACTCGAAAACGTCTCGCAAAGTGCTTTGCTGTTTCGTCCGGATGAAACCGGACGGCAGTGCTGCAGGCAATCTTCATGAAAACCGGGCTATCCGGTCTCGATAAACCGCCGCAACCCGGCTGTATCGTAAGGAATAAGGACGCCGGGGCAAGGAGCGCTGCCACCCCAGAGACCTACAGCAAGGTCGCGGACCAGTGTTCTCTCTCGGAGTCCGACCCCGGACGACCAAAGATCACGGGACAATTCACGCTCATTCTTGAAAAGACGGGCGAACGGCTCTAGATTCGACTCGCGCCGCCTTCGTCGGCTAGGCCGCTGCCCTGGCAAAGGACTCTTGGTCCAACGACTACTCCATCACCCAGCTCTCGCGACCGATTCCCCATCATTCGGCCGATGAGACGAGCAGCGCGTCTTGACCCGGCCGAGATGAAGGACGCTCGCATGTTCTCGACGCTCGAAGGGGCGAAGAAATTCGCTAAGAATCTCAAATCATTATTCGACGACAGCGGGATCATTTTTCCGCTTAATCGCTGCCAGAAAGCCGCTGCGATCGCAGGCGGCTTTCGAGATTGGCACGACCTCAGCAGATCATTGGCAGGGTCGGATCGACCTGTCGATCCTGGCGCATTTCGCCGCAGGCTGATCGCGTTTTTGCCCCAGCCGTGCTGGATACCCGCATTGTTTTGGTTGGATGAGGGGAAATTGGAGACAACGGGCGGCGACGGACTCTCGCACAACTACTACCGTGCCGTCGTGCCCTACGTCCTTTCGTCCTCTGTCATTCACCGAAGCAGGTCCGCTCTGCTTCGGCCTGGCTCCGGTCCGGGACAGCGGTTGCGGGAATCAATGGTCGTCTCTCTCCTACTCGGAGGAAAAGGCAGCAAGAAATTGATCCCGCAGCTCGAGCCAGACACCTTGGCGTTCGTCGTTTCCGGCGACACGGCAAGTCTTTTCGGCGTCGATGCAGAACATCCTCGATTCGAGAAGGATTTCGCCGCTCTCGTGGCGGCCGGCATATTCGAATGCGAAGATGGCATCCTGCGGGTCCTGCCTGCGGACAAGGACGAGGTCGCTGCGCACGCGGCGAGAGGGTTCACCGACCGCGCACAGTATTTTGCTGGCGTCGGAGGCGACGAGGCGATCGAAGCGCTCGCCGTGGCGCTCTCCGCAGCCGGAGTCGAGCAGGCTACGCATGTAGCGGAAGCCATCGTCGGCGAAGTTTCGGAGACACACGTCATCCCGTCGGCGCCAATTCTCGAACTATTGTCCAAGCTCGCAGAAGATGGACAACTGGTTGCCGTTGCCCGGGCTTGGCGCGTGTTTGCTATGATCCATCCAAAGAGCGCCAAGTTAGTGCACGACTCGGTGCCCGCGAAGATCTTGTCGCTCTATCTTGCCCGAAACCGTGGGATCGATGTCGATAGGACGGTCGGGTGGATGTCGACGAAATCAGAATGGGCAGAAGCGGTGAAGGCCGCCTTGAACGATCCTGCGCGCTTCAAAAAGACCGTCGACGAGATGGCTGACGCGATAGCGGTGACGGGTTAGACGGCGGGAATGCGTCGCCTTTAAGATTCGCGATTCCGGCAGCGATCGGGTATCGCTGCCTTCAGTCCGGCGATAGGGCGCGATATGCTAATTCATACTGTAGTCGTCGATGGGCCTTTAGCGCTGCGAATGCGGCGCCTCGATGCGGCTCGAGAAGGGGCCACTGGTCGGCAGGTCATGACGCTGCCGCTTCTCGCCGCGCGCCTTGCCGGCGGCTTTGTGTCACCAGCCTCGCAAGAGGTCTTGTATCTGGCAATAAGGCAGGCGCTCGAGGCGGGCGGATACGAGGACATTGGCAAGGTTTCCGAACTGCCGGGGATGCCCGCGGCTGCGCCGCTCCGAGACTGGTGGAACATGGATGCGCCGGCTTCTTTTCCCGATAATGCCCGGCTAAGGGACTTTGTGTTGCTCGAACGCCGCGTCCGAGACGAACTGCCGTCTGGAATGCTTACGCCTCCCGATTTGGTCAAAGCTGCTCTGGCGCGAATTCGTTTCGCTCCAAAAGTACTCGGCGCCGTCACTATTCAAGACGTCCCCAACATCCAGGCCGTTTGGCATCCACTCGTCCAGGCGCTCTGCGATGTCGTGCCAGTACGATGGATTGCATCGAAGCACAGTCGTCGCGACTGGTTCTCTGGGGACGCCCAAACGCGCCCATCGGGCACAGCATTGCTTGGCTCCGCAGATCTCTGTGCCGATCCGCGTAACGAAGTGCGGGAATCACTGCGCTGGGCGCGCGCGCTTGTGGCGGACGGAAAAGCCGCTCCCCACGAGGTCGCCATTTCGGCCGCCTCGCCTTCGGCTTGGGACGATGCGTTTCTGGTTCTATCGCGCGAAGCAGGGATGCCCGTGCATTTCACGCACGGCATTCCGGCGCTAGCGACCCGTGAAGGGCAGGCCTGCGCTGCACTCGCGGACATCCTGCTACGCGGGCTGTCTCAGGAACGTGTTAGGCTCCTATTTGCCAGGCTGCCGCGCAGCCCAGCCAAAGAAAATCTGCCCAGCGACTGGGCCAAAGGCTTGCGGCGAAGCGCGGCGCTGACCAGTCCGACGCTTTGGCGGCATGCTTTGGAGCAGACTCGAGACGAGCGGGCGAATGGTGACCTTGCGGAACGGGCATTGTTGCCGATTCTCGAAGACTTGGCCGGCGGGATTGCGTCGGCAGAAGGAGTAGGGCGGCGTCTTTTGATGGGGCCGGCGCTGAGCCTGTGGCGGGATGCTTTGCGCATGGCCCCCCCACAGGCAATTGAGCTCTCCTTGCAGGCTCTGCGCGTTGCCGACGGACGCGACCCGGGAAATTCTATCGCGTGGGGATCTGCCCGTCATGTGGCGGCGGCGCCGCGCGCATATGTTCGCCTCATCGGGCTCGATGCGAACGCATGGCCGAGACGGTCGAGCGAGAGCCCATTGCTGCCGCAGCACCTGATAGGGCAATTGCAACTTCCGTCCGCTGAAGCAGCCGAAAGTGACCAGACGATGCATGACATCATCGTCGGCCAATCGGCCAACTACACGCTGTCACGCGCCTACAGGAGTGCGACTGGATCGCTGCAAGCAGCCAGCACGTTGTGGCCGAAAAAAGAAGAGCGCGTGGTCGGGCGGAGCGCGATACCCTCTCACGCCTTCAGCGAAAGCGATCGTCTCTACGCCCGGCCCGTCGACGCGGGCAAAGACCCCCAAGTGCGGGCAAGTCGTGCCTGTTGGCGCGCGTGGTGGGATGGTGAGCAACACACCGCTCATGACGGGAAGGTTCGTGCCGACCACCCGCTGGTTGTCGATGCCCTTGTGGAAGTTCAATCCACGACCTCTCTCCATCGTCTTCTATGCGATCCGTTGGGATTCGTCTGGGAATATGCCCTTCACTGGCGCGAGCCGAATCTAGACTCTCAACCCCTCGCGCTCGATCACCGAGCGTTCGGCGAACTCGTTCACGCTCTCATCGGGGGCGTGTTGCGCAATGGCGCACCCAAAAATATCGATGAGATTAGCCTTGCACTCGATCGAGAGGTAGCCCGCCTCAACGAAAGTTGGCCGATCACCAGAGCCGTTCCACCCGGCCTTCTCTGGCGTCATACACTGGAGATGGCACGCGAACGAGCACTGCGAGGTCTCGGAGATGCACTAGGCGAACCGCGCGGTAGGAGCTGGACAGAGCTTTCCTTTGGCGAGCCTAGTGACGGACCTCATCCGTGGACCACGCTCTCGCCGGTCCCCATCGGAAAGACCGGAGTTGTCTTCCGTGGACGGATTGATCGCCTTGACGAAGACGCGGCACGCGGCGCGGCAGTCGTCACGGATTACAAAGTCGGCATGGCGCCCGAGCGGAAGAAGCCAGTCGTGTTTGATCGCGGCGCCGAACTCCAGCGGGTCTTCTACGGCCTCGCCGTACGATTCCTCCTTTCTGATGTTCGGAGCGTCAGCTCACAGCTAACGTATCTAAAGCACGACCCCGCGCGGACGTTAAGCCTTGCCAATGAGGAGCTTGAGAAGGCCATTGATCTTGCGGCCGCATTCACGGCGGCCGGCGTTCACCTGCAACGAAATGGGCAGATTGCGCCGGGGCCAGCGCCTGTATTCTTCGATCCGCTTGCTGTCGCCCTACCTGCGGACCTCGATTCTTACCGTCGCGTAAAGCGTCGTTTATTTGCTCAGGCGAACAGTGCACTAGACAAACTTTGGAGTAGCCCGTGAGCGTGCCTGACCTGGATGCCCGCCGACGCGCGCTCACTGATTGTGAGACTAACATGCTGGTCGAAGCTGCGGCTGGCACTGGCAAAACGTCGTTGATGGCCGCGCGCGTCGCGATGATGATAGCAAGTGGGATCGATCCTTCCAGGATCGCAGCGATTACCTTTACCGAACCTGCAGCGAGCGAGCTCGAGGCGCGGATACGCTGGACCGTTGAGGAGCTTCGCCACGGACGGCTGCCGCCGGCACTCGCTGGGATTCTCTCGCTGCCATTAGGTCCAGCAGAGCGCACGCATCTGGACGAGGCGGCGCCACGCGTCGGAGAAATCACTGCCACTACGATCCACGGCTTTTGCCAAGGCATTATTCGTGCGCACCGGATCGACGCTGGCCTTGATCCTGGTTCACGCGTCGTTGACGAAACCGTTGCCGATGCCCTTTTTGATGAAGTGCTTGCGAACTGGCTGAAGGAGGTGCTGACCGGGAACGACGAACAGGACGGTCCGATTTCTGTTCTTGCAAAGGACGACCCTCTGGGGGTGGTCAAGCGTGTGCGCGAGATTGCCATCCTCCGGCGAGACTATCGCAGCGCGACCGTGCCCGCGCCGGATTTCTCGACTCGTCCGGACCGGACCTTCGCAGACGCCGTCACTGCGTTTTCCCGCTGGCATGCCGCCGGACCAGGAGAGACGTGGACTGCGGGCCTCATCGCTGATCTTGAGCGTCTGTCTGCGTTCTTCGCGGGCGATCACGCGAGTGCTGGCTTTTCCGCGTTGTGGCGGCTGACCCAGCCGCCCCGTATCAGCATGATGCGGCAGAGAAGTATCGACTTGCTGCCCTATGACAGGATGCGCGCTTGGAAGCAGAGTCTTGGCGAGGCGGATGGACGGCGTCGCGCAGATGAAGCGGTCGAACACTTCGAGACGGTTCGCGAAGCCTATCGAGCGATGATTGGCTGCATTGCCCAAAGCCTAGCGCATAAACTCGCTGCGCACCTGAACGGGGTAATCGAGGCTTACGATCTGCGTAAACGCCAGGCGGCCGTCCTCGACTTCGATGACTTGCTTCGGCAAGCGCGAGCGCTTGTTTGCGAGAATCCCGACATTCGCGCCTGGCTTGGTAGCCGGTATCCCTACCTTCTCGTCGATGAATTCCAGGATACGGACCCCGTGCAGGCGGAGATCGTATTCTGCATAGCCGCGCAATCGCAGCCCTCGACTTGGAGCAGTGCAGTCTTGCGCCCCGGGGCGCTGTTCCTGGTGGGAGATCCCAAACAGGCGATCTATCGCTTTCGCGGCGCTGACGTAGAGTCTTACGCGCTCGCGAAGTCTACGATTGCGGAATCCCAAAACGGCTGCCTGCTTGCTATTATCGCGAACTTTAGATCCCGACCCGAGGTCATCGCGCACGTCAACCACGTGTTTCAGGACGTCCTTGCAAAGGCGGGACAACCGGGCTTCGTACCGCTCGCTCCGACGCTTACGCTGCCGCCGCTGCCGTTCAGTGCAGCAGCGAAGCTCACAATCGACGTTCCGCGTGACGCGAGCGCCGAGGACCAGCGCGAAGCGGAAGCGGCAGCCGTTGCCAAGCTGTGCGCGCGCCTGATTGGCGCCTTGAAAATCCACGGTCCTGACGGAACGGAACGATACTTGCGCGCAGGCGATATAGCGCTGCTTGCTCCGACGCACACCGATCTTTGGCGTTACGAACGCGCCCTAGAGGCGCAACGCATCGCGGTCGCCTCCCAGGCAGGCCACGCGCTGTTTCGGCGCCAAGAGCTTCAGGACATCCTCGTCCTGGTCCGTGCGCTGGCCGACCCGCTCGATACTCTGGCTTTTGGCGCGCTCATGCGAGGTCCCGTCGTCGGACTCACCGACGAAGACCTTCTTGATATTACGGCGGCACTCTCGCCCGACCAAGATGGGCGCCGGCGCTTCCAGTTGCGGACCTCAGCGGACGAGGTAATCAACCCCCTCGCAAAGGATGTTCTGTTAAAGCTCCAGGCGCTGCATCGACTTGCCGCCGAACTCACGCCGATGCAGCTCGTCGCCTTCGCAATCGAGCGCCTGAACCTGAGAGTGATCATGGCAGCTCGGCACAGCCAGCGCAACGCGCGCGCGCGCGCCAACCTTGACGCCATCGTCGAACTCGCCAGACCCTACAATGTTGCCGGGCTGCGTGCGTTCGCGCTCGATCTCCAGCGCGGATGGCAGAGCAAGCGCCGGCATCCGGAAGGGAGGGGCGACGCGTCCGAAGACTCGGTGGAGATCGTCACCATGCATAGCGCCAAGGGTCTCGAATGGCCTGTGGTCATCACCGTGAATTCGTCGACCCAGTTCAAACCTCAAGATCAGTTCGTCTACAGGCAGTCAGACAATACGATTCACTGGATCGTTGGAGGTATCGAGCCGCCGGCACTTGTCGCTGCCCGTGAGGAGGAGGAGTTTCGCGAGGCGCGGCAGCGCGAGCGGCTTTGGTACGTCGCAACGACGCGTGCCCGAGACCTCTTGGTGATTCCTGATCTGCCTGGCGCTCCCTCACGGTCCTGGTCACGGGTGATGGATCTGGGGCAAAAGCGACTTTCCGAGATCCGAGCTGACGTGCTGCCCGAGCCAATCGTAACCGCTCCGCAGCCCTTCGCAAACGATCAGACGGTGGCGGTCTTTGCTGCCGAAGGCGAGCGACTGGCCGCCGCTTCGCCGCCGATCGCATGGGACCGTCCGAGCGACCGCGATGCTGATCGGAGCGCCGACCTTGTTGATGCGTTCGTAGTTGATGCGGGGGCCGTTGTGACGGCACGGATTGTAGGAGCGGGCGCCCTCCGGGGCACGATCCTGCACAAGCTCATGGAAGAGCTTCTCACCGGCGAACTTGAGCACTTTCGTGAAGAGGCCATCCATCGCGCGACCGAATTGCTTGCTCAACTGCAATCCGATGACCCGACGGATGCTGCAAAGCCCGACGCGGTCGAGATGGCCGAAACGGCGCTGCGCACATTAGCCCTGCCGGAGCTCGCGCCCTTCCTAGCGAAACTGGTGCCAGAAGTTCCGCTCTGGGCGGCAAATCCGCCGTGTTTTCTTGCGGGGCGTGCGGATGCTGCCGCAATTGAGGGAGAGCGCATCGCACTCGTTGTCGACTGGAAGTCTGACGTGAATCCTGCGGCGACGACACACAGTGCGCATGTGGCGCAACTGCGCGACTATCTGCGCGTCACGGGTGCCGAGCGGGGCGCTATCGTCTATATGTCGGCCGCGCAAGTGTCTTGGGTCGAACGGCCGTAACCCGCCTTACCAGGGTGAGTTGAGGATTGGCGTTGGCGAGCATACCGAGACCCGGCACGATCCACGGCCCATCGCGACGTAGAGATTGCGTGCGTTGAGAGCGCCGGCATTGAGAACGACCGAGATGTCTGCTTCAAGACCTTTCAGTATCAGGGTGCTTCCGACGGAACGCTTGGCGAGCGGCCGGCCGATGAGCCGCGAATATTCTCGGATCGTCACCGTCGCCTCTCGAAACGATGGTCCCTCCGGTGAGGCTGCAAGTGGCAGAGCGCGCTGTGCTGCTGCCAGAACTGCAGGACGGTGTCCGTCGAATATGCGTCGACGAATGTTGGCGAACACCGCCGCCCTATCAAAAATCTCAACTGCTGCTCATGCCTCCTTCCATCGCTGCCTAAAGTGCGTCGTCTCCGACACGCTGATTGCCCGTTTGCTTGCGCGGGCTGTCGCGCATGTGAGAAGGCAATCTCCGCGATCGGCGCAGTTGAACGTTATTCGAACGGGGGCGCTCCACGCGAGGCGGACCAGCGCAAGCGGACTCAGAGCTCCGCATCATAGAGCTCATGCGCGAACATGCGGATCTCGTTCGACGCAGCATCGCCCAGCGCTGTGAGATAATGCAGAAATTCATTAGGATTGTTCATCGAGAAAATGTGCGCGCGGTAGTTCAGCTTGGAACGGAGCCGGCCTTGCCGTAACAAGGACGCGCATTGCCGATCGACGAACATGGCGTCGACATAGGGCGCATAGGTCGCGATCGCGGTAAAGTCGTTGAGGATGCCCGCACTCAATTTTGGGCTTTGCCCGGAGGAGACGCGCCAGCCGAGTGCAGCCATGAGATAGGCGAATATTTTGTGCGCCGGTTGCTGCTCGTTGCCTTTCCAATCAAGGAAGGTAGACACGTCCTTGCCGGGCACAGCTCGCTTGGCGAATAGGGCCGCTAGCTCCTTGTACCTGTTTTGCAGGCCGAAGCTCATATCTAGCACGCTGGATGGATCGTCGGATGCAAAAGCCGTATAGCTTCGCTTCACTTCCTCCTGGAGCGCATAGCGCATGGCGGGGCCGTAGCTTGTGAGTTCGTGCTTCAAGATCTGGTCAAAGGTCGCTCGGTTCTTCACCCAGCCTTCCGCCAGCTGTTTCAGGCTGTCCTCAGCCGTTGCCTTGCTCTTCCGCAAGCCCGGCGCGAACATCGAAAAATCGGAGTTCACTCCGATGTGATAGATCGGTAGCCAAACATTGCGATCGCCGGACAACACGTCGTCCACGTTGAAGGAAAGGGAAGGTGGTTCTTCTCCGTGGAGATAGGCCTCGGCAAAGATCCACTCCTGCAGCCGGGCGATGCTGTCGCTGTTCTCGAATCGCGTCACTCCGCTGAACATCTCGTGCGCGAGACGTAGTTCCTCCGGCGAATGGAAAACAATCGTCTCGTCGGAATGAAGGTTCGAGAAGGGAAAGATGACCTGTTGCCTCAAATACGCGCGGTTGGCGAACGCGTAGCAGTCTTGCCAGAATTGTTCACTAGGTGCGCCGGCGCGCCGTGTCCTTGTTTTGATCTTGTAGAGCTCACTGACGGCGAACTGGTCGAGGTAGACAACGCGCTTGTCCAGATCAGGAAGAATCTCTCCGTGCGAGTAGCGGCATTCTGCACAGCGCTTCTCCGCTACGGTGCCGCCGACGGAAAGCGTGCCAAACGCTTCTGCTTTGCATTTCGGGCATTTTCGATATGGCGGCAATTCAAACATGCGACGGTGCCAGGATCAAAAGCATCAATATAGTAGGAAAAGGCGTATGTCCGTCACGCGGCTGCTGCGACACTGCCGGGATTGAAAGCCTGCAGCGTGGGTCCCTCGATCGCAGTGAAATCTCGTGGATCACGCAGGTGAATAGATACGAGTTCGTAGGATTGTCCGCCCACACAGAGCCTCACAAGTTCACTGATGGCGAGCGCTGCGGCCACTGAACCGACAAACGGAGCGCCGATCGAGCGGCCAGCAAGCCTTATCGTCCCGCAGCGATCACCCGACTCCTCCAACATTGCGCGATAGGCAGGGAGGGTGATGTCCGCATCTGATGCTCCAGCCTGAGACCACACCTCTCGGGCGGGTCTGGACGACGGAAATGTATGCAGGTCGATCCCGAGGAAATCCTGCGGCCCTCGCCCCAGACCTGTTTCGATAACCCGGCCGAATCCCACGTCCTCGATCGCTTGCCGTGCAAGTGCCTTGTCCACGCCGATCAATGCTAGGCTGGGGTCCCGAGGCCCGACCACAAAATTGGGCGCAAAGTCTCGCTCGACAATTGAGGTCTCGAAGCCTCGGGCTTCAGCCCATTTTGCCATGGCACGAGTCTTCTTTGTGCGAAGCATGATGCGTGTGGTCAGCATAGACGTGCTCAGATTTGAAGGTGCGACAACATCAGTGTCTTGTAGGACCACGCGCAGGGCCTTGTGACCGTAGGGTAGAAGCCCGAGCGTCCAAAGGTAGGCCTGCCCGAGGTTACCCATACCCACCATCCAAATATCGGATGGAAGTCGATCCAGCGAAGGTCCGCTTGCTCCCGTCAGCCAGTCACGACGCAGGTCCCAAAGATCGAGTCCTACAGCTCGGCGGCAAGCGATCGGCGTACCGCCGCGCGCACGTTGGAACAACTCAGCAACACCCAGTGATCCCGCTAAAACTCCGGCCGGTGTGAACACACCCGTTTCAGCAAGGCGCAGTCCGCTACTTGCCGGCACGACCCCACCGCACCAGTCTGCAAATGTGATGCGCAACGCAAGGGGCTCGAGGTCGGCGCTGCCAATGGTCCCTATCACCAGCGTTGGCAGATCCTTGCGGACATCATTCGCTACGCGCCCGCCCAAGCCCGCAACCGCGCTCTCGATGCTGTCGAAGCCCGGGATCAAAACCAATAGGCCGCCTCGCGCCCCGACGACGCTGACGCCGCCGAGAAATGCACGTGCTCCGGAATTCACGGCAGTTAGCAGGGCGGCTTGCAATACCACGCTGTCCGCGATGTCTGGCCGCACGACGATTTGCATGCGATACCCGGTGAAGATGCGTTCGGCTTCCTCGATGGTGGAAGCCTCGCCGGTGTCGAGTGCGATCTTGACTAGACGGTTGAGCCCATCAGCCATCGCTTCGAGTTCAGTCATGCCGTTCATGTTATTCTCCAATCTTGAGGGTCGAACCGCGGCAGCCGCCGCGAGGCTGCCAACGATGATCACCCAGATATTCGTAAACCCCGACGCTCCATCGTCGGATAGGCGGCTTGGCCATGCGAGGCAGAATGATCGCTATGTGACCGGGGCGCGCAATCATCGGATTTTGGCGATCGGAGCTGCTTTGGTCGGCTCCAAGCGGATGAACGTGCGCGTCGGCTATGACCGTCATTTCCAGCTCTGAGCATCTGTCCCACAGCCTTGAGAAGGCG
Organism: Bradyrhizobium barranii subsp. apii; assembly: GCF_011516635.5. GTDB lineage: Bacteria > Pseudomonadota > Alphaproteobacteria > Rhizobiales > Xanthobacteraceae > Bradyrhizobium > Bradyrhizobium barranii. The sequence continues at coordinate 2,739,339 of NZ_CP096255.1, forward strand.
TCGGCGTGCAAAATGCAGACGCCCGAATCGTATGCGGCGCGATCGAGCTCGTCGTAGTAGAGGAGCTTCAAAGCTCGACGCTCACCTTCTGTACGATGACCAAGGAGAAATGCTCCGGACTCGTGTCGATTCTCCGTTTTGCGATGAAGCTCAAATGTGAGTTCGTTCCACAGGGGGCGTGCGATATGCAGAGTCATGTCAAGCCGCGTGCCCCAAATAGTCGCCGGAATTGAGCAAGTCGTGAACGATGCGCAGGTAGTGCACGATGCCGACCGACGGATCCCAAATCAGGCTGGGATGTTCGCCGTACCAGTTTGCATGGCCCTCGATGGATTGACGGTCGCACGGGAGGTAAAGACACGATCCGTTCTTCCATCCTGGATTGAAGGCCAACGGAATGCGGCTCCTTCCTTTGGGCCATTGATTGTTGGCCAAGGGCGCATCACGAGCGATGTCCCAAGGCCGTGCCGTTGGCGGCGTTCGCGGGTAGCCGCAACATTCAAAGCGAAGGCCGTATTCTACGCCGTCCGCGGCCCGTACGCCGAAGACAGCGTACGGCCAATTTACGGCGACCAGGCGCCATCTTCCTGACGAGGCGCCGAGCAGGAAGCTTCCGCTCGCGAGATGCGCGCGGAAGACATTTTCGTCCGGTGCTGCGACCGCCATGCGTCAGCCCTCCACCCGCTTCCGCGGCACAAGATCGAGCTCAACAGAACACGCCTTGCCACTAGTGAGAGCACCGATATGCACGTCTCGGTCAGGACGCTTTTGGGTGCCGCGGATTTCCAGCACATGTTCCGCAGCGTCGCGCGGGGAAAGGCCGAACTTTCGTCGCGCCGCCCAGTGATGGACCCGCCCGATCGTGGCGCTCGGCGGGAATTTGCGCTTGGCGACTTCCCCGTTGAACCGCACCGATACCTCGACATGACGGCATCGCGTCACGTGGAGCTTGAGCGGGATGAGGATCGCGTCCTCATCGGTGCAGAGGGGGAGCAGCTCCTCCACGATGGTCTCCAGACCGAGCGGCGCGTGCGCGTCCTCGACGAAGACCAGGAGTTCCTCGGGATTGCCGAGAGAAGGCTCAAAGTTCGCAAGAAGCTCGGCGATCGAGTGGATCGGAGCCGCCTGGCCGACCAGGATCTCGGCAATCTCTCCACCCTGGATAAACACGTCGATTGACTTCATTGTATGTCCCTTTGTTTCGCGCCGCCCGGCGATCGGAACAGCTGCTCAAAGGGTAAGTCGCGGCGTATTGGAAAAACCGGAAGTCGGGACGGTCAGTCTGGGACCGCGCTGCAAATGAAATAATGAGGGCAGCGCGGGCAGTCGTCAGACGGCTTAGCGGGGTAGGCTCCTTGGCCCAAGCCCAACATTGCAGCGGACGCTCGCTCCAATCGGTCGGGCATAACGCCATCCAGCTTAACAGGCATTTCATCGTCGGTGGACAGATAGCGAATCCGGAAGCTGCCCTTTCCACCGAGCGTTTGTTCCGAGGCTTCCAGCATCAGAGCATGCAGCAGCCGCTGGTCAGGCGTCGATGGCGCTCGCCCCGTTCGCAACCGTCGGACGATTAGATTGCGGCCGGTCTGTTCGATCTCATCGATTTCCAACCGTACCGAATGCCCACCAATGTTGACGGACACGGTTTCCGCGATGCGCATTCCCGCGCGCGGCCTATGCCGTTCGCGCTCAAGCATCTGCTCGGCCGAGGTCCGATAAACCAGTTCCAGCGGATTTCCCACGGGACCAGTCTCGGCCCAGCGCGCGTCGAACTCTGCCTTGATCTGTGCGGAATCAACCGCGCCGGTTTGCTGCGAGAGCCAGCGCAGCACTCGATAGACAGTGCGGTGAAAATGGACGAAGCCGTTGTCTTGGCGCGACCGGCTCACGATCTGCTTTCGCGAGCGGTAGTTTATGGCGAGCGCCTTTCGCTTGGCGTTCGGGTAATCTTTCTCGAAGTTGGTGGTGTTTGTCGGCGCGGCGCCGCGGAACCGGTAGATCGACTGCCGCGCATCTCCTACGACCCAAAGGGTCTTGCCTTCGCCTGCCAGCTCTTTCAGGAGCAACGCACTGGCGCGGTTTACATCCTGATATTCGTCGACCAGGATGTGCAGATATTGACCCCGGACTTCATCGCGAATCTCCGGATGGTTCCGAAGGATTTCGATCGGGCGGTTGATCAGGTCTGCAAAGTCAACAATACCCTCTGCGCGCAGGCGATCCTCATAGTGACGGTATTCGCCGAGGTGAGGGACACCCTAACGGCCGAGTACGCCCCTCTATTAGGAGACTTCAGTTTCGGCTCGAAGACCGACTTACCCCTCGCTATTTCGGATTCGCTAGCTTATGCAATTTTCAGACTTTCGGCGGGCTATTCAATCCATCCAACCGAGCCGAATGCCGCCGTGGTAGGACCCGCCGACCCTCCATACTACGTATCAAAGATCCCGCTGTCGCGAACGCTGATCGACGGGGGATGTCCCGGGTTCTGTTGAATTTCTGAAGAGGTCGGCGTTGCCCACCTTGAGCCGGTAGGCTCGGGGTGCTGATTCCACAAAGGAGAGCAACGCCATGACGAGAGATATCACACCGGCTGGTTGGCCGGCGACCGGGGCTGTGGAGAAATCATTTGCGGAAGTGCGAGCGAGCTTCGATCGGTTCTGCCTTGCGGCAGGAATCGAGGCGCTCGGCACGATGATGGAGGCGGATGTGACAGCGGCCTGCGGGCCGCGCCACGGTCGTGATGCGGCGCGGCGGGCGCACCGTTGGGGCCGAACGCGGGGGCGGATCGGTTTCCACGGCGGCAAGATCGAGGTCGGTCGCCCGCGGGTCCGGGGCATGGACGGCCGCGAGGTCACGATCCCGAGCTGGGAAACGGCGGCGCAGGAGGACTGGCTCGGTCGCTGGGCGATGAACCTGATGCTGATCAATGTGTCGACGCGCCGGTTCGGCCGCGCCGTCCGGCTGCCCGAGGGTGACGTGCCGGCACCGCCCGGATCGGGGATTTCGAAGTCGGCGGCCTCGCGGAGGTTCGTGGCTCTGTCGGCGGCGCGGCTGGCCGACTTCATGGCTGCCGATCTGTCCGCGCTCGACCTTCTGGTGGTCCAAATCGACGGGCTGCATCTCGACGACGATCTCGTGCTGGTGGCCGCGATCGGGGTTGACGGCGAAGGCAACAAGCATCCGCTGGCGCTGGTGGAAGGGGCGACCGAGAATGCAGCAACGGTTCAGGCCCTGCTGGACAACCTGGTCTCGCGCGGGCTCGACCCGACGGTGCCAAGACTGTTCATCGCCGACGGCGCGAAGGCGTTGTCGAAGGCGATCCGCCGCACCTTCGGTTCGGCCGCTGCGATCCAGCGCTGCCAGATCCACAAGGCGCGCAACATCATGGAACGCCTGCCGAAAGAGCATCATGCGGCCACCCGCCGGGTGCTGCGCCAGGCCTGGGAGCTCGATGACGCCGACAAGGCTGAAAAATTGATCCGCAATCTCGCGCGTCGACTCGACCAGCAATGGCCCGGCGTTGCGGCCAGTATCCTCGAAGGCCTCGACGAAATCCTGACTGTCGTCCGGTTGAAGTTGCCGAAGGAGCTTCGCCGATCGCTCGCCTGTACCAATATCGCCGAGAACATGATGGGCACCATTCGCCGCGTCACGCGCAACGTTAAACGCTGGCGGGATGCCGGTATGGCCTTGCGATGGGTCGCGGCCGGTATGATCGAGGCCAACAAGGGCTTCCGACGATTGAAGGCGCATAAGCAATTGTCGGTTCTGCGTGCGGCCCTTCAAGCTCACCACGATCGCATGACAATCAAGTCCGTTGCCCACGTCACGAGGGCTGCGTAATATTCATTCCGGCAACGTCGACCCGACGTAGTTCAACAGCGATCGGGACATCCCCGATCGACGAGAACACCCTGGCTAGGCTGCGCGATGAGCTTTGCATCCAGCTTCGCTAACCGCTTTGCGGGTCCGAAAATGAGCTAAGTGAAAGTGCCGATGCCACAGTACTAAAGGCTCTCTTGGGCGCGGAGCGGCGACCCGCGCGCAGCAGGCAATCTCATTATTTCTCGACGATCGAGATTTGGAGGATCGTTAGCGCTCAGCTTCAAAACTGGTCCGCCGTAAAAAATCCCCGGTGCTGACATTCCATAATCGGCTTTTCGAGAGGATGAGCCGGCGAGCTAGACTCTGCACGTTAAACACCTCATACGGGCCTAAGAGTCTGTCCGGAAAGATTACCTTGGATTGCATAGCTTTCGCAGCATGAGTCGGATGGAGGCCAGCTTGAGAAAGGCGAGCGCCCTGTGATTGAAGCATTCCCAATCTTTGGACAGTCTTCGGCATCGCCCGAGCCAGGCAAAGGTACGCTCGACGATCCAGCGTTTGGGCAAGACGACGAAACGGTGAGCCTGATCGGAGCGTTTGACGATTTCGAGGTTCACGCGCTTCAGAGCGCTACGCAGCCCCTTCTGGAAATGTGGCCCTTGATATCCGCCGTCGGCGTAGAGCTTCAGAAGAAAGGGATAGAGGCCGAACAACGTTGCCATCAGGAGCACGCCGCCGTCGCGATCCTGGATGTCCGCCGCATGCACGATGGCGTGCATCAAGAGGCCTTGCGTGTCGACGAGAATGTGCCGCTTCTTGCCCTTGATCTTCTTGCCCGCGTCGTAGCCATGGAGATCATGAGGCCCCCTTTTTCAGCGCTTTTCACGCTCTGGCTATCGATGATGGCGGCGGTGGGAGAAGCCTCGCGCTCGGCCCTTTCGCGACATTCGTAAGCGCGAATTTCTCCGCACCTTTTGCTTTTGAGTGCCCTGATGCATGAGGTGTCCACCAAAATAAGTGGACACCTTGTGATGAGCGACGATGATCAGAAACTGCGGGTCAGGCTTGTTGGCCGGAACGGTCGGCGGCGCTACGAGGCAGCATCGAAAGAGCGTCTTGTCACGGCCTGTCTTGAGCCTGGGGTTTCGGTATCGAGGCTTGCACTCGAATATGGGGTCAACGCGAACCTCCTTCGGAAATGGATCAAGAAGCACACCGCGACCAGGTCGCTGCCGCCGTCCTCACGCCCGGCGTTCATCCCGGTTCAGCTTGAGGGGTCCGCCGATCGGGCCTTGTCGCGGCAAGGCAGCGTGGCGGCGGTGGAGTTGCCGTCGACTTGCGATGAAGTGCGAGGGTCGGAACCCAAGGGAGCGCCAGCTTTTTGTTCTCCCGCCAAAGTGAGCGTGTCCTTGCCGAACGGCGTGAAACTCGCACTGGAATGCGGCGATGTGGATGCCTTGACGGCGATCATCGGAGCCCTTGGCCATGTTCAGACTGGGCGGTGACCTGCAGGTCTATCTGCACCGTGAGCCGATCGACTTCCGGGCTGGCATCAACAGCCTTGCGGTTCTGGTCCAGGAGACGATGGCACTCGATCCGTTCGCTCCGGCGGTTTTTGCGTTTTGCAATCGCCGTTGCGACCGGATGAAGCTGCTGTTCTTCGATCGGTCCGGCTTTGTGCTGGTCCTGAAGCGGCTGACCGAGGACAAGTTCCGATGGCCGCGCCGCCAAGAGGCGGTTGTCACGCTGACGACCGAGCAATTGCATTGGATTCTTGACGGCATCGATATCGATGCGATGGTCCGCCATCCGGTGCGGCAATATCAGGTTGCCGGCTGAGCTCTCGAGTTGAGCGGTTGACGCGTCGGTACGGTTCAGATTCAAGAATCCGATGAATCGAACCGGCGATCCGAGTGTTGAGGTGCTGTTGGCGCGCATTGCTGCGCTGCAGGCGGAGAACTGTCAGCTCACGGAGCGCGTCGTCAAGCTCGAGGAAGAACTGGCGCTGGCACGCCTGCATCGTTTTGCGCCGCGCAGCGAAAAGCACGTCGATCGTCTCTTCAATGAAGCCGAGCAGGCCGCCGATGAGGATGACGCCGGCAGTGAAACGAACGATATCGCGGAACTTCCGGACACGGGCTTGCCATCCGTCGAAAGCGCGCCGGGAAAGAAGCGCGGCCGCAGGCCGCTGCCGGCGAACCTGCCGCGCGAGCGCGTCGAGTATGACCTGCTCGACGATCAGAAGGCGTGTCCTTGCTGCCGTGGCCAGATGCATCGCATGGGCGAGGCTGTCACCGAGCAACTCCATATCGAGGTGAAGGCGAAGGTTTTACAGAATGTGCGCTTCAAATATGCGTGTCGCCATTGCGATCGCACCGGGATCAACGCACCTGTCGTGACCGCGCCGATGCCGACGCAGCCCTTGCCGGGCAGCGTTGCCACGGCCTCAACGCTGGCGTTTGCGCTGGTTCATAAATATGTCGATGGGACGCCGCTCTACCGCCTGGCGCAGGCCTTCGGACGCGCTGGAGTTCCTGTCAGCCGTGGCGCTTTGGGCCACTGGGTGATCGGCTCGAGCGAGAAGCATCTGCATCGCATCTACGACGCCCTGAAGCTGCGGCTCAGATCACAACCTCTCATCCATGGCGACGAGACGACGGTTCAGGTCCTCAAGGAGAAGGACAAAGAGGCCACCAGCACATCATACATGTGGGCTTATCGCAGCGGCAGGGACAGTCGCGAGCCGATCGTTCTTCTGGATTATCAGCAGGGCCGCGGTCAAATCCACCCGCAGACCTTCCTTGGCGATTACCGCGGCATCGTGATGAGTGACGGCTATACCGCATGGCGCACGCTGGAAGGGGCCACCCACATTGGATGCATGGCCCACTCCCGGCGGCGCTTTGTCGATGCCCTCAGGGCGAGGAAGAAGGGCGGCGGTCCGCCTGAGCAGGCGCTGCGGTTCTTCGACCAGCTCTACCGGGTTGAAAGGCAGGCGCGGGACGGAATACCGGAGAAGGGTAAAACACAGGCCGACTGCATTCGCCGCTTCCGCCAGCAACATAGTGTCCCCATCCTCAATGCTCTCAAGGTATGGCTCGATGACATGGCCCCGAAGGTCTTGCCTGACAGCAAGCTCGGCGACGCCGTATCCTACACCCGAAACCAATGGGAATATTTGACGCGCTACACCGGGGACGGCAGCATGCCGGTCGACAACAATCTTCTGGAGCGCGACATCAGGGTTTTTGCAACTGGCAGGAAGAGTTGGTTGTTCAGCGATACCGTGGACGGAGCCAAGGCCAGTGCCGTCGTCTACAGCCTGATGCTGACCTGCCGCGCCTCACGTGTCGAGCCGTTAGCATGGTTGCGCCACGTCCTCACCGAATTGCCTCAGCGCGCCGGCAACGCCGATATTACCGACCTGCTGCCCTTCAACTTCCACAAAACCGCCACTGCCTGAACGGCCCGGTATCGCCCGATACGAGGGCAATCCATCAAAAACGCCGCGTCAACGTGCGGGGAAAATCGCGCTTGCCGACATTCGACATAGAGGGCGTGATGAATTTTATCGAGCGTGCCGTTCCAGCTCCACAGATCGAAGTAGCCATACAGCGTCGAGCGCGGCGGCAGGTCCTTGGGGATCGCGCGCCACTGGCAACCTGTGCTCAGGATGTACATCAGCCCGTTGGCAATCTCGCGCAGGTCCACCGTACGCTTGTTGCCGCCGCGCTTGGCCGGCGGGATGCGAGGCGCGATCAGCGCCCACTCCTCGTCGGTCAAGTCGCTCGGATAGCGCAGGCAGCTGCGGTCGTAGCGTGCACGGTTCTCGGTAGTCCACATTGGCGGCGCGTCCCCATCGAATCAGGCCGCTCACCTTGAATCACAACCGATTCATTCGACTCAACATGTTTTGGAACAGACACTAAGAATGCTGAAACTTCACTGAAACCGTGTGCCGTCATGAAATTTCGAATGAAGCTGCTGAAGTGGAGTGCTTCAGGTATACTCAATTCCACATCACGAACGACTTGACCGTCGCTATACGGAGCCGGCGCCCCAAGTGTTGGTTTGATGCTTTCTTCCAGTATGGATTTATCACCCCTTACGATCCAATTCATCTTTTGACCAACGTCTATCCCCTCATTCTGTAGCCTCTCTTGCACATCTTTTAGCACAGCGGGGTTCCAGTCGCCGGCCAGAAACCGCGCTTTGGTAGCGCTTGATTTCACTTGAAGCTTAAGTTCTTCAATCGCTGAGAAAGCAAGGTTTATTGCTATCGAGGTGCTAACGTGGCTCGAGTAGAGTTCGGAATGCTTGTCAAAAATCTGTCCGTACCTTGGATGGGTTGACCACCACGTGATGCTTTCCGTTTCGAGGCTTCTCGATAGTTTGTGGATTGCATACACAAAAGCTTTGTCGGGCCACGCTGTTGCCGCCAACGCCACCGCAAGTGGGAAATCGAAGCTGTGGCTGAATTGCTCGAAGAAGCCACGACTTCGAAACACGTCGCGGAAAACGCCCAATTGCTCAGTTGGGTTTTCAGGCAGTTCAAAGGCTCTACGGAGCGTAGTCTCTCGCATAGGAATCCCTTCGATGATGTTGCTAGCCGCGCAGATGAGGCCAACAACATTGTTGGCCGTCGTCTCGTCCGCGTCGATCACCATCAATTGACCGGCAATAGAGTCCTCCGGCGGCGTGATGCGCGCAGCAGGATGCGAGATCTCCGTCAATCCACTTTTGTGAAACCAAAATCGTTCCGACGGATCGGGAATGAAGCGAATTGTGCTTCCAGTAGCGGAGCGCAACGAGTCGATCGCTTGGACGTGAGTCGGATCGAACACAAGGAAAGTACAGTACGATGTCATTCTAGTTTGGTCCGATTAAGATCAGGGGCCATGGAACGGATTGAGAAGGCTCACCCCGCGTCCCCCTTCAGTGGTTGGTAGTAGATGGCATCAAGCATGGCGACACGGATGTCCCACAGCTCCATTTCCCAGCCCGTCGGCCGCGACGCGTTGTACCACGGCGCCTGTTGGATAGGCTCGATCACCCGCTCCCAGTAGTTTTCGAGCTTGATGGTGGTGCGCGCAAACGCAAGTGCATCGGCGAGACCTGCCATGTTGCCACCATTCACGCAGACGAAGAAGTCGGGGCGTTTCATCGCGAGGAGCCGGGTTGCTGGAGCAAGTCGCGCGGTGCGCGACGACTGCGAGAACGCAGCCGTGAATGTTGCGACGTAATCGTTGAACTGCGCCTCGGTAACATTCCCACGCTTTGGAATTGCATCGAGGGCTGCAGCTAGCGTCAAGTTCTCTCGGCCAATCAGCTTGGCAAAGGTGCCCGCGCCGCCCATCGTACCGAACCAGCCCCAATCTAGATCGTTGAGGCCTGCACCCTCAGCTTCTACATGGCCAAGGACGCCTGCGACGCCCTTTGCTTCGGCTGTTGATAGGTCGGCGAACGAAGGAGTCTTTGCAAAGAGTTGTTGGATCGCGCGTACCAGTTTCAAACGCTTCTTGTAGTCATGAAATAGGTCCTGCCGGGCCTGCTTGGCAAATTCCTTCCATGACATAATGGCGAGGGGCGAATTGAAGCGTTTCCAGTGCCGTCTTTCGCCCGGCAGCACTGGATTGTTGGGCCTCGGTGAGCCGCCAGCGGCCCTAGATTGTCGGCGATAGCTGTCGGCCAACGGTTGGGCGATTGGAAGGCACAATGGCTTGTACCGATCGAGCTGGTTCCTGATTTGCTCGAAAAAGGAATCTTCAGCCGCACCTCTAACGTGCACGCCTGCCTCGAGGTTCGGTCCGAGGCCTCCCTTCGTGAAGTTAGCGCTGCCGACGATTGCTTCGGCATTGGTGCCCGTCTGGAAATAGAAGATCTTGGGGTGGAAGCAACCAGGCCGATTCCTGGCCACGAAGGCATTCGGAATATCAACTAGGCGATCAATGAGATCAGGATCTGTCGCGGAAAAATCGACACCTGGAAGGACGAATTCAAATTTAGCTCTGTTCGCGAGAAGTGTGTCCGCTACCGACATGATGCCGCCCCAGGCAACAGCGATAGAAATACGATTATGCTTCTGGATGAGCGCCGAGAGCCGGCGCGCAGTCGATTTCGCGTCCAACAGTGATACTTGCATGCCCCACGTTGCCCCTTGGTCTATTTGATATGACCCATCTTGGAAATTTCGCACAAGCGAGTACTCGCCTCATGGTGGCTGGTATCTTCGCGTTGATTGTTAATGCCAAGGGAATCGCATACAGGTAAGAAAGGCTGGCTGGCTATCTCGACTCGGTCAAGGAGACTTGAGAATGGGTGAGCTTTTAGCCAAGCGGTCCGGCGTGGCCATGTCCCACGAGACCGTTCCTGTCGCTGGCGTCGCACGGGGGCGGCGTAAGTTTTCCTTGTTGTTTCTTTTGCCGAGCCGGTTTCTTTCGCTGGCTTTGCTGTTCTTGCTTGGAGCCAGCGGCCTTGTTTTGATTGGGTATGCTGCGGCCTGGATCATGCCAGGCTTGGTGGATTCGGCAGACCAACGAGCTTCGCACCGAGCCTCACTTCATTCGGATCATACGGCGCTGACGACGCATGTGGTGCGAGTGTTCCCGACGCCAAAGACGCTTATCTATCGAGATCGAAACGGCAGTGTCTATCGCGCACTCGTCGACGAGACCGAACTTGATCGTTTCGTGAATGACACGCTCGCTTATCTCAAAATTGAACGCGCGAAGACTTTGGCCGAGCTACACGAGAACGTCGATGTTCTACTCTCGAATGCTTTTTCCGACAGACAGGACAGCATTGCGCGCTATGCCGATTGGTATTTTGGATGGGGGCAGTCCTACTATCTGCTTAAAGAGGCGAGCGTCGGTGCCTTGAAAGGCCTTGGCCCCAATAACGTCCAAGGGTTTGCCGAAGGAGCCCGAAACGAGGTCGCGGCATATCTTATTCGTAATTATCAGGACCACGTCCTCAAGCCTGACTTGCGCGAACCAGTCATCGAAGCTGGCGTTGCTCAGATTTTTGCCAAGGCCCACCAGCACTACTTGCAGACGCTGACGTCGCTGGACGACCGGCTGCAAACGTTTCTGAGCCAGTACACGCGGCATCTGGAAGTCGTCGACCCGCTTCAAAAGCCTGATCTCTCGATCGACTGGGACGCTCAGAAGTGGAAGGTGTCGCGCTACTCAGCAGAAAACGAAGCGTTCCAGGCGGTCATTCGAGGAACCGGCGGCATTGTTATCTCTGGGTTGATCGCTCGAGCGGTCGGACCCGCGGTCGAGCGCGCTCTAGCTCAGAGTTTCATGGAGATTGCTGGCCGAGCCGTTGCGAGCATGCAGCCCGAAATCTACGGCGCCGTCGCCGGATCATTTGCCGAACCCGGAGTTGGGACAGCCATCGGCTGGGCCGTCGGAGCCGGCGGTGGCGTTCTATTCGATTATGCGATCAATCGCGCGCGCGAACATCTCGGTCGGGCAGAGTTTGAGCAAGCCAGCAGAGACGCGTTGGAGGCGACAACCGGAGAATTGTCGCGCGCACTTCAACGTGATCTGTCTCAAGCTGTTGATGTATGGTTCGATGATACGAGAGCAATTGTCGCCGAGCAGAAGTTGCGCAAAAAGTAATGCCTTTGGCGATTGCGCGTGCGAAATGGTTTCATATTCAGCCGAGCTGGCCCAGCCACGCCTGCATCGCTGGCGGTCGTTTGTACTAGGTGACCGGTACCTGGTCTTCTTTGACGCCACGGGCGACGATCCTTAGAGTCTGTCCGGAAAGATTACCTTGGATTGCATAGCTTTCGCAGCATGAGTCGGATGGAGGCCAGCTTGAGAAAGGCGAGCGCCCTGTGATTGAAGCATTCCCAATCTTTGGACAGTCTTCGGCATCGCCCGAGCCAGGCAAAGGTACGCTCGACGATCCAGCGTTTGGGCAAGACGACGAAACGGTGAGCCTGATCGGAGCGTTTGACGATTTCGAGGTTCACGCGCTTCAGAGCGCTACGCAGCCCCTTCTGGAAATGTGGCCCTTGATATCCGCCGTCGGCGTAGAGCTTCAGAAGAAAGGGATAGAGGCCGAACAACGTTGCCATCAGGAGCACGCCGCCGTCGCGATCCTGGATGTCCGCCGCATGCACGATGGCGTGCATCAAGAGGCCTTGCGTGTCGACGAGAATGTGCCGCTTCTTGCCCTTGATCTTCTTGCCCGCGTCGTAGCCATGGAGATCATGAGGCCCCCTTTTTCAGCGCTTTTCACGCTCTGGCTATCGATGATGGCGGCGGTGGGAGAAGCCTCGCGCTCGGCCCTTTCGCGACATTCGACATAGAGGGCGTGATGAATTTTATCGAGCGTGCCGTTCCAGCTCCACAGATCGAAGTAGCCATACAGCGTCGAGCGCGGCGGCAGGTCCTTGGGGATCGCGCGCCACTGGCAACCTGTGCTCAGGATGTACATCAGCCCGTTGGCAATCTCGCGCAGGTCCACCGTACGCTTGTTGCCGCCGCGCTTGGCCGGCGGGATGCGAGGCGCGATCAGCGCCCACTCCTCGTCGGTCAAGTCGCTCGGATAGCGCAGGCGGCTGCGGTCGTAGCGTGCACGGTTCTCGGTAGTCCACATTGGCGGCGCGTCCCCATCGAATCAGGCCGCTCACCTTGAATCACAACCGATTCATTCGACTCAACATGTTTTGGAACAGACACTTAGTGATCCGTCCGGCAGGGGCCGCTGCAGCTTCAGGGCGTTGTCCGGAGGAGCGGTCATCCAGGTCTCGACTTCCTCCGGCGTTGTCAGGATGACCGGCATCGCTTTGGGGTGGATGGCGCCAACTTCGGCGTTCGGCTCCGTCGTGAGGAACGCGTAGAGGTCGTTGGTGGTCTCGCCTTCCTTGACCTTCCGGACCGACGTCCAGTTGGTCCAGATGCCTGCGAAGCAGGCGAGGGGGCGGGTCTCGTCGAGCGCGAACCAAATGTCGCCGCCTTCGGCATTGTTGAACTCGCTAAAGGAGTTGAACGGCACCACGCAGCGGTTCGCCGTTTCCAGCCATCGCGTCCAGTGCTTGCTCTTCACATTGCGGATGTTTGTCGTGCCGCCGTCCGGCTCCAGCCGCAGCAATTCCTTGAAATCGACCGACTTGCCCTTGGCCTGGAGCTTCTCGGCCCGCTTCTTCGTGGCGTCCATCAGCGCCTTCGACGACGACGGCATCCCCCACCGCGCCGTGGCGAGCTCGCGGCCCCCGGCTCCGTTGCGCGCGATCGGCGCCTGGTAGTCCGGAAACACACCGGGCATGGGTGCCAGATTGCCGACGTATCGGTTCACGACGCGAAACAGCGCGCTGATCGCCGCCTGGTTTGTCGTGATCGAATAGAGATTGCAGATGTGGACGGCCCCCACTTGTCAGGATGTTAGCAGACTTCTGACCTGATCGCTTGCTATCAGATGTCCGGCCTGTTTGCGCGGACAAGGTCCGCTGGCCGAGATGGTGTTCGCTACGCACGCTCCAAGCACATAGGCGACATCGATGATGCCAGTGTAATCTACGGAAGCTCGCGCGTATCGACCGATCGGTCCTTCCATCTACTGCGTCCTGCAAGTTCGTGGGCTATCCGCTGAGCAACCTCGCTCGCGGCGCCGATTTCAGATCAGATAGGCATAGCGGCTACCGGCCGGTTGTACACTCCGCCCGATATCATCAAGCGCCAAGCGATGCGGGCGAACTTGTTAGCCAACGCCACCGCGACCAACTTCGGCGGTTTTCGCTCCAGCAGCGAAGCGAGCCAGGGTGTGGGCTTATGACGACCCTTTCGGATATGCCTCAGCAGCGCGGTCGCACCGACGATTAACGTCGATCGTCGCGCTGAATCTCCGGCCTTTGTGATGCCGCCATGTCTTTGCCGGCCTCCAGTTGAATGATCCTTGGGCGTCAGTCCGAGCCAAGCCGCAAAGTCACGGCCTGATCTGAATGTCTCTGGCGGCGGTGCCTTCATGCTTAGCATGGAAGACCCAATCGGACCGACGCCGGGAATCGTCGCAATACGCCTGCTGACGTCATCCTCGCGGTGCCACATCATCAGCTTGGCCTCAATCTTTGCCAGACGAGCTTGGACCGCGGCATACTCTTCCGCCTGAAGGCGAAAGAGGTCTCGCGCCATTTCCGGCAAGCTGTCATCCTCGAGCACCCGCTTGATGAGTGCCGTGACGTTCTGCCGGCCGGCGGGGCCGACGATGCCAAACTCAGCTGCATAGCTCCTAAAAGCATTGGAGAGCTGCGACTTCACGCTGACCAAGCGTTCCCGCACGGTCATCAACATGCAGGCCGCTTGCCGTTCCTTCGACTTCACCGGTACAAACCGCATACTCGGCCGGGTGACCGCCTCGCACAATGCCTCGGCGTCGGCCGCGTCGTTCTTACCGCGCTTTACGTAAGCCTTCACGTACTGAGGTGGGATCAGCTTCACCTCGTGACCGAACGACTGCAGCAGGCGCGCCCAATGATGCGAGCTGCCGCAGGACTCGATGGCGACGAGAACCGGTGGAAGCCGCTCGAAGTAGCGGATCATCTCGGCTCGCCGGAACTGGCGACGGACAACCACCACCTCGTTCTCGTCAACACCGTGAAGCTGGAAAACCGACTTAGAAGTATCCATGCCGATGCGAACAGGAAGATTCATCAGACTTTCCTCTCATCTAGCTGTGACGCCGAGAGCGCCATAGAACCGTGGGGATGAGAGGCCGTCCACACCAGCACATCAGTCAGGCTTCGGTTCGAGGGTGGCGAGGCTGCCAAGCCAATTGTAGCAGAGTCGCGGATGGACGCCGGCCGGCCTTGGCGCATTTGCGGCAGCGTAGCCGGCTTGCGAGATCATGCACGAAGGTAGTCGGCGGGTGCTTCATCGCCGCGAGGTCGACGTCGCTCGGCGTCTTGCAGCGCGTGCACCTGATCTCGAGCCAAGGGAAGCCACCGTTCACGGCCTGGTCGATGGTGGGCGACGGATCGATCGGTTCGCCGTCTGACCACATGCGTTCGTTCCAGCTTTCGCAAAGCAGCCTGTCAGCTTGCTGGATTATCGCCTCGCCCTTGGCCCGCATCTCCACCGATTGGGCGGCCAGGATATTGGCCATCGCCCGTGCCTTGCCGAGCTCCTTTGCCAGAGCCTTGCGATCACCGCCCGACAAGGGCGTGGGGTGATACTTCGGGGCCATCCAGATATCCAGGCGCTAAGAGATCGGATCGGCAAGCTGCCATCGTTCTTGAAGATCTCGGCGCAATACACGACGCGAACGCCGTTCATCTTGCACAGGAACTCGTAGTAGGCGCTCTCGTCGGTGTCCTGAAAGCGTCCCCACCGGCTGACGTCATAGACGAGGATCTGATCGAAGTCGGCCTCGCCCGATTGGACGTCTTCGATCAGCTCGATAAGACCGGGCCGGCCTTTGATCCGCAGGCCGCTCCGGCCTTGATCCTCATAGGTCCGGACGACCGTGAGGCCGTTAGCTGCCGCATAAGCGGCAATGGCCGCGCGCTGGTTCTCGATCGAATAGCGCTGAAGCTCTCTCGACATCCGGACATATTGCGCGGCACGCTGCGTCCGCAGGCGCCTAGCCAGGTTCGTCCCCTTGCGCACGACCAATTCGTTGGCCATGACCCGCTCGCCTCAGAGCAGTACCTTGGTGGGATTACACCGCTAAGTCTCAGGTATTGCAAGTGAAAGGTAGCGCAGGTACCTCGTGAGCGCTCGTCACGATTTTCCAAGACCGCAATCCAGGTTGCGATACTGCGCCGTCGAAGGATGAAGAGAACGCCGAATATCCGCAACGGGGTCATTCGCGACTAGGCAAGCCGGCAGCGAGTCCAGTGACGTCCGCTGCGTCGCCGAAAGTGCCAATTCAGTCCTAGTTAGCCGATCTTGGTTCGCAGCGCATACGCGTGAAGCCCGCCGTCTCTCTGTGCATCGCTTGTATTCTGTGCGTGCGCTGCGGCTTGGTTGACCGCCGCGCGGCTGTGCCGGTCTTCAGGCGCGAGCTCCATGACGGCTCTGTGTAGTTCAGCCGGGATCGTCAGCGTACTTTCCCGTGGCTTGTCGGCCCATTGCCAAAAGCGATCGAATGCATCCATCACAGGTCCTCCCGCAGGCCCCGGAAAAACGGGTGCCTGACCTTTCCCTCGGCCGACTTCGCGCGATACTCGATCTCGGCCAGAAGCTTGGGTTCAACCCAGATGCCCTTGTGGTTGATGCGCTTGGCATAGGGCTGGGTCTTTCGGATCAGGGGTTTAAGCCGCTTCTGCAGATCGGCGGCCGAGACCTTGTCGAAGCCGTGGTCGACTTTGCCAGCGTAGACCAGATCGTCGCCCTTGCGCCGGCCCACATAGAGCCCGTCCCACTTCGTGCCATCGAGTGCGAAACCGGCAATGGTCAGCGTCTCCCGCTGCACGCAGGTCTTCTTGACCCAGTCGTTCGTGCGTCCCTTCGGATAGGCACTGTCCCGTACCTTAGTGTCTGTTCCAAAACATGTTGAGTCGAATGAATCGGTTGTGATTCAAGGTGAGCGGCCTGATTCGATGGGGACGCGCCGCCAATGTGGACTACCGAGAACCGTGCACGCTACGACCGCAGCCGCCTGCGCTATCCGAGCGACTTGACCGACGAGGAGTGGGCGCTGATCGCGCCTCGCATCCCGCCGGCCAAGCGCGGCGGCAACAAGCGTACGGTGGACCTGCGCGAGATTGCCAACGGGCTGATGTACATCCTGAGCACAGGTTGCCAGTGGCGCGCGATCCCCAAGGACCTGCCGCCGCGCTCGACGCTGTATGGCTACTTCGATCTGTGGAGCTGGAACGGCACGCTCGATAAAATTCATCACGCCCTCTATGTCGAATGTCGCGAAAGGGCCGAGCGCGAGGCTTCTCCCACCGCCGCCATCATCGATAGCCAGAGCGTGAAAAGCGCTGAAAAAGGGGGCCTCATGATCTCCATGGCTACGACGCGGGCAAGAAGATCAAGGGCAAGAAGCGGCACATTCTCGTCGACACGCAAGGCCTCTTGATGCACGCCATCGTGCATGCGGCGGACATCCAGGATCGCGACGGCGGCGTGCTCCTGATGGCAACGTTGTTCGGCCTCTATCCCTTTCTTCTGAAGCTCTACGCCGACGGCGGATATCAAGGGCCACATTTCCAGAAGGGGCTGCGTAGCGCTCTGAAGCGCGTGAACCTCGAAATCGTCAAACGCTCCGATCAGGCTCACCGTTTCGTCGTCTTGCCCAAACGCTGGATCGTCGAGCGTACCTTTGCCTGGCTCGGGCGATGCCGAAGACTGTCCAAAGATTGGGAATGCTTCAATCACAGGGCGCTCGCCTTTCTCAAGCTGGCCTCCATCCGACTCATGCTGCGAAAGCTATGCAATCCAAGGTAATCTTTCCGGACAGACTCTTAGTCTTACTGCGTCACAAACGGTGGTCTGTGAAATGGGCGAACTTGATTGCACAACAAGGACATCTCGACAACGTTCGGACCAGCCCTTGTTCGAGTCGCCGTCGCATCGTCGTGATCGAATTTGGAATGTGACGTTGGGTCCGTAGCGGCAGAACCGCGGGGTCTGTAATCCGCGGAAACGCGAGCGAGCGGGATCGGCCGGGCGCGCCGAGCGCCTGAGGGGGGAAACGCCTCCCGCTCGGAGATCAGGAATCCGAAGGCTGCAATGCACATCGTTGCGTGATGATGAAAGCCGCGCCAGCCGCGTCCCTCGAAGTGGCCAAGCCCGACCTCCTGCTTGAGTTCCTGATAGTCGCGTTCGATGCGCCAGCGCAATTTAGCCGTCTCTACGAGAGTCCGGAATGCCACATCCTCCGGCAATGTCGAGAGCCAGTATTTGGTAGGCTGGTCCTCGCCTTTCGGCCATTCGATCAGCAACCATTCCTCCAACCGCTGGGTGGTTTGCCAATAATCACGGTGCGCGGCACGGACCCGCACGCGGGCAAAGCGCGAGCTCAGCTTTTCGTTCGTTCCTTGCCGCCACGTGATGGTGCGCCAAGCTTTGGCCGGCAGGCCGATCGCGAGCGCTTTAACGGCGGCCGGCCGACGCTGACGGTTGCGGCGCATCAGTTTCGGGGGACGGCCGCGGCCCGACCATGGCTTCGGCGGCAAGGGACCGGTGCCGGGCGCCCATACCGTTGTGCTCGACAGAAGACCCGCCACATAGGTCAATCCCAGCGCCGTGATCTCCGTGCGCAGATCGCTGTTGTTGCCATAGCCCGCGTCCATCAGCACGACACCACGCGGAAGGCCGGTCGCACAGGCCCACCGCAACTGCTCCAGCGCGATCTCCGGCTTGGTCCGGAAGCCGACTTCGGCAGGAATGCCCACCTTGCGCCGCCGATCGCAATCCTCAGTCCATTCCTTCGGAAGATAAAGGCGGTAGGCAACAGGCAGGCTGGCGTGGTGATTGGCAATCGATAATGACACCGCCACCTGGCAATTATCCTGCTTGCCGAGCTGCCCGCAATATTGCCGTGCAACTCCAACCGAATGTCGCCCCTGCTTGGGAAATCCGGTGTCATCGATGATCCAAGCTTCGATCGGGCCCTGGCGTTCGATCGCCGGCAGGACCATCTCTCGTACCTTGCCCAGCACCTTCTCATCCGACCAGGCGCCGCTGCCGACGAAATGCAGCAGCGATTGATGTTGGGCGGCCGTCCGTTCCGGAGCCGTCATCGCCGCCATTGGCTCCACGCTCTTACGACCGCCACAGGCCATGAGGCCGACGCAATAGTCGCGCAGCGGTGCCTTCCGATCAGCATGACCGATGACGCTGGCAAGCCCTTCCAAATACGTCGCAAATCGCATCTCACTGGTCTTGGTGCCACGCCCGCTCATGTAGCCTCCTCGGCTGATGGTCCATGCTTCAACCATCGCTGATTCCGGCCGGATAAAGCCTGCGGTTTTGTGACTCAGTCGTTCTAGTCTTACTGAGTCAGAGTGTCGCGGCCCTTGTCGACAGGAATCATATATTTGAGAAGACTCACTTTTCGTCATGCGGGGGCTGAGATGAGTCTGACAAAATCGGGAGACGTAGCGTCGCGGTTTTCGGCATATATTGAGGGCCTTGCGAGTGTGATCGGCCATGCAGGACGCGCCAAACCGCTGCGCGACTACTGTACCGGGCTGATGATGCCATGCGATCGCAAGAGCGTCGAGCCGATGGCGGCAATCACGGCACCTGAGCGGACAGCAGCGCAACATCAGTCGTTGTTGCATTTAGTCGGTCAAGGTGACTGGTCGGATCAGCAGGTGTTGGCCAAGGTCCGTGAGTTAGTGCTGCCGGGCATCGAACGCTGCGGGCCGATCGAAGCGTGGATCATTGATGATACGGGCTTTCCCAAGAAGGGGCGGCATTCAGTCGGCGTTGCGCGGCAATATTGCGGCCAGTTGGGCAAGCAAGACAATTGTCAGGTGGCCGTATCTCTTTCGCTTGCGAACCATCATGCGAGCTTGCCGGTGGCCTATCGGCTCTATCTCCCAAAGGAGTGGGTGACGGACCGTACACGTCGGCGCAAAGCCGGAGTCCCCAAGGAAATCACCTTCAAGACCAAGCCGGCAATTGCACTTGATCATTTGCGCTGGGCCTGTGCGGTGGGCTTGCCGCGCGGCGTGGTCCTGATGGACGCCGGCTACGGCACCGACACCGCTCTGCGTGGGAGTATTACCGAACTGGGCCTGAGCTACGTGGCCGGCATCTTGCCACAAACCTCGGTATGGGCGCCCGGAACCGGACCGCGGCCGCCGAAGGCATGGTCGGGGAACGGACGACCTCCGAAACTGCTACGGCGTGACAGCAAACACCGACCGATTTCGGTCAAGAAGCTTGCGATCGGTCTGCCAGCACATGCTTGGCACAAGATCACGTGGCGTGAGGGTACGGCAGAACCGTTGTCTTCGCGGTTTGCCCGTGTGCGCGTCCGTCCGGCACATCGAGATTACTGGCTCGCCGAAAGCCGGCCCGAGGAATGGCTGCTGATCGAGTGGCCAGAGGGCGAGGCAGCACCAACCAAATATTGGTTTTCAACGCTTGCAGCCAACATTGGATTTCGTCAGCTGGTCGATATTGCCAAGCTGCGCTGGCGCATCGAGCGCGACTACCACGAACTCAAACAGGAGGTTGGCCTTGGTCACTTCGAGGGACGAAGCTGGCGTGGCTTCCACCACCACGCAACATTGTGCATTGCCGCCTACGGTTTTCTAGTCTCCGAGCGAGAGACGATTCCCCCCTCAGAAGCAGCCTCCACCAAAATCTTCAAGGAAGCTGCTATTCCCGCAACCTATCGGCCGAGGGGATCCGCCATTGCGGCCTGAACGACACGTTCCGAATTCGATTGCGACCGTCCGACGAAGATTGAGCGCTGCGCTCGTCGTCACACTATCTCGATGCCCTTGTTGCATCAGGGCACTCTCAAGTCAAAGTGGCTATCGAAATTTATGACGCAGTAAGATTAGTGTCTGTTCCAAAACATGTTGAGTCGAATGAATCGGTTGTGATTCAAGGTGAGCGGCCTGATTCGATGGGGACGCGCCGCCAATGTGGACTACCGAGAACCGTGCACGCTACGACCGCAGCCGCCTGCGCTATCCGAGCGACTTGACCGACGAGGAGTGGGCGCTGATCGCGCCTCGCATCCCGCCGGCCAAGCGCGGCGGCAACAAGCGTACGGTGGACCTGCGCGAGATTGCCAACGGGCTGATGTACATCCTGAGCACAGGTTGCCAGTGGCGCGCGATCCCCAAGGACCTGCCGCCGCGCTCGACGCTGTATGGCTACTTCGATCTGTGGAGCTGGAACGGCACGCTCGATAAAATTCATCACGCCCTCTATGTCGAATGTCGCGAAAGGGCCGAGCGCGAGGCTTCTCCCACCGCCGCCATCATCGATAGCCAGAGCGTGAAAAGCGCTGAAAAAGGGGGCCTCATGATCTCCATGGCTACGACGCGGGCAAGAAGATCAAGGGCAAGAAGCGGCACATTCTCGTCGACACGCAAGGCCTCTTGATGCACGCCATCGTGCATGCGGCGGACATCCAGGATCGCGACGGCGGCGTGCTCCTGATGGCAACGTTGTTCGGCCTCTATCCCTTTCTTCTGAAGCTCTACGCCGACGGCGGATATCAAGGGCCACATTTCCAGAAGGGGCTGCGTAGCGCTCTGAAGCGCGTGAACCTCGAAATCGTCAAACGCTCCGATCAGGCTCACCGTTTCGTCGTCTTGCCCAAACGCTGGATCGTCGAGCGTACCTTTGCCTGGCTCGGGCGATGCCGAAGACTGTCCAAAGATTGGGAATGCTTCAATCACAGGGCGCTCGCCTTTCTCAAGCTGGCCTCCATCCGACTCATGCTGCGAAAGCTATGCAATCCAAGGTAATCTTTCCGGACAGACTCTTAGAGACCACGCCTTCGAGGCCGATCTTGCAGGCGTGCGCGAACATCTCGCGGCCGTTTATCTCGAAACTTTCGCTGAACTGGATGTCGGTGCCATTCAGGATCTTCTTGAGTTCGGCCTTGCGCTGAAACAGCGGTAGTTTCCGAATATCGCGACCGTTCAGATAGATTAGATCGAAGGCCACAAGCACGATGCTCTTCGACTTGCCCTTGAGTTCGTTCTGCAGGACCGAGAAATCGGTCGTGCCGTCGGCGGCCGGTACCACGATTTCGCCGTCCACCACGGCCGAGGTCGCCTTGATCCGCCAGGCGTCATGGGCAACCTTCTTGAAACGATGCGTCCAATCGTGGCCGCGGCGCGTGAAGATCGTCGCCGCCTCATTGGCCAGGTGGACCTGAACACGGTAGCCGTCGAATTTGATTTCGTGGATCCAGCGGGCCCCTGACGGCACCTTGTCGATCGCGGATGCCAGGGCGGGCTCGACGAAGCCGGGCAGGGGCGCCTTGAGGCCGATCGCCTCGGGCCTTTTACGCTGAAACGCCACTGAAGGACTCCACGCTACAGCCGATTCAAATTGGCACAGTTCGAATCGTTCCGGAACCTCAGAATCCCATTCGCGTTGCTTGGATGTCATAACAGGAGGCACCCATGGCGGTAGCGAAGAAGATGGCGCGCGGACGAAAACAGGACCGGGCGCGGGTGGCCGGCGGGCAGAACTACGAAGTGCAGTACGAGGCAACGAAGACCAGAAAGTCGGCATCAGCCGTGAAAAAGGCCGTCAAAAAGGTCGGCAATGCGCGCAAGCGCGTGGAGAAGAAGCTGGGCCGTTGAAGTGGGAAGGCCGGGCTGGCTTGAGGCTCGGCTCGGCCTTCTAGTCCGGGGGACATTCAGGGCAGGTATCACCAATCGAGTTCAGCACGTCACGAACCTCGGCCGCCGCTGCATCACGGGAGACGCCTGCTGGCGGGTCGCCACGGGCGATATCAAAGGCCCGCTCCCGTGCATGCGGATCGGCGCGATCCTGCATCCAACCGTGTTCTTCGCACTCGCGGATGGCGCCAGCCTCCTGGAGCACGTGGATCGCCCATCCGCGCAGCGTCCGTATCGTTGGTCTTCGTTCGCGCGTCATCAGCATTGAGATAGCTCCTGATACGACGAATCCTTATGTCCGTCATTCGTTCCCCCGTTAGCACAGGGCCGGGATTCGCAATGACGAGCGAGCAAGGCTTGGTGCAATGCGACCACGAACTGTCCGCTTCTCGTTTGGGCGCGTGCGGCTTCGCCGCACCGGGCTCTCGTGTTGGGGTGGACGGCCCCCTTCCGCCACACTGCATGGCAAGAAGAGGTCGTCGCTGACCTCAAACGAAGGAGCCGCCCGTGGAAACGATTGTTCGCATCGGTCTGGATACGTCGAAGAGTGTGTTTCAGCTGCATGGCGTTGACGAGACGGAGCAGCCGATTCTACGGCGTAAGTTGAGACGTGGGCAGGTTTTGGAGTTCTTCAGTCGTTTGCCGCCTGCACTTGTCGCGCTGGAGGCTTGCGGGGCATCGCACTATTGGGCGCGGGAACTGCAATCGCTCGGGCACGAGGTGGCGATGATTCCGCCGCAATATGTCAAACCGTACGTGCAGCGCGGGAAATTCGACGCTGCGGACGCCGAGGCAATTTGCGAGGCGGCAAGCCGGCCGAAACTGCGCAAGAACTTTGTGCCTATCAAGAGCCCCGAGCAGCAGGGCGCACAGATGCTCGCGCGTGTGCGCAACCAGTTCATAGGCAGGCGGACCCAACTTGCCAATTCTATCCGCGGCTACGCCGCTGAATTCGGCTTTACCGCGCCTAAGGGACTTTCGCGGCTTCCGCAATTGCTGATCGATATCAAGGCCGATGCAACAGTCCCCGACTTGGCGAAGGAGTTGGTGGACGCCTTGGCGGCAGAACTGGCGCGCGTCGACGACCAGATCGCCACGCTCGACAAGAAGCTTATGCAACTCCACCGGAGTAACGAGATGAGCCGACGGCTGGCGGCTATCCCGGGCGTTGGTCCGATCGGTGCGACGCTGCTTTCAATCAAGGTCGTGGATGCTCGCGGGTTCAAGTCGGCAAGAAACTTTGCCGCCTGGCTCGGCCTGACCCCAAAGAATCACTCGACCGCCGGGAAGAACAGGCTCGGCGTGATTACACGCGCCGGCGACGGCATGTTGCGAACCGTTTTGGTGGCTGGCGCGACGGCCGTGATCGCAGATATGCGCCGACGGGAAACTCGGTCCTGGCCCTGGCTGAAAGACATCATCGCACGCAAGCCGCCGAAGCTCGTGGCCATAGCGTTGGCAAACAAGCTGGCGCGGATTGCCTGGAAACTGATGGTCAGTGGTGAGCGGTATCGACCTGCAAGCAGCGTTATGCCGATGCCAACATAGCCTTGAACGAAACGTAGAGCTTGGCGGCCAGACCGGCAGGTTTGACGCCGAGGGCGGAACTTGCAGGACAGGAAGAGGTGGTACGTTCGGCGCAAGCCGGTCAGTGAAATGCTCCGCTCGGTTTACCGGCAGAAAATGCCGCTCTCGTGTTTGGATCTCACTGTCCGCGAAGCCCATCTTGGCCGGTGGTCGCAAGACCCGAAAACAGGCCGGACATATGAGCGCAAGCGATCCGAGCATGCTGCCAGAGCCGTTCTTGCAAGTCGGGGGCCGTCCACATATGAACCGAGCGCGTTGCGTCTCGGCCATTCGGCTTCGATCCCTCACGCAAGCAGATATAATGTGTCGCTCGCCGGAGGCACTCGCACGAAGGGCTGCCGCTGCGCGGCACCGCTATCACTGCCCGTCGCGCGGGTGCCTTGTTAACCGGTCTCGCGACTGCACTCGGTCCCGGGTCCCGCCGCGTTCCGCGTCGGCGCTATGCTGACCCTCCTGCGGGTGCCCCTTTTGATTTTCTCACTCTTGCTCTTGTTTTCGATCTCTTGTTTTGGCCTGCGCTGACTTGCTCAACGTTCTAACGCTTGAGACCTAATGGGCGCTGCCCCTCGCGCGCGCCAGGGTAAAGCGCCGGCTGGCGCCGGCGCCGACCCGAGCGGTCTCCCCGGTCTTCCGTGCTTTCGAGGGCGTCACCTTCTCGAACGGCTGACATGCGCTCGTGCAGACCCGCGTCTATCGAGCGGCCCTTGCGGGCGGGCGATCCCTCCGCTCGGGTCGCCCTGGCGCTTGCTACCCCCGGTCTCGCCGACGGGCAGGGGTGCAGGCGCGTGGTGCGCGCTGCACCCATGGAAGCAAAAGGAAGAATGATCATGTCGGCCAAATCAGTTGAAATCATTCCCGCGAGCGGGACGGAGACTTTGATTCCGCTCAATAAGCTCAAGAAGTCCCCGAACAATGCGCGCAAGACGCCGCACAGCGAGACGGCGATCGAGGGCTATGCGGCGAGCATCGCCGCCAAGGGCATCCTGCAAAATCTGGTGGTTGAGCCCGAGCTGGACGGAGAGGGGACGGCCACGGGGTTCTATCTCGTGACCATCGGTGAGGGCAGGCGGCTCGCCCAGCTTTTGCGGGTCAAGCGGAAGGAGATCAAGAAGACCGAGCCGATCCGCTGCATCATCGACACCGCGAATGACCCCCACGAAATCAGCCTGGACGAGAACGTCACCCGCGAGAACATGCATCCCGCCGATCAGTTCGAGGCGTTCAGGAGGCTTGCGGAGGAGCGTGGCTTCGGCGCGGAGGAGATCGCCGCGCGCTTCGGGGTGACGCCGCATGTGGTGCGGCAGCGCCTGCGGTTGGGTGCGGTTTCGCCAAAATTGATCGAGCTCTATCGCGATGGCGAACTGATCTTGGAGCAGTTGATGGCTTTTGCCATCACTGACGATCAGGCTCGGCAAGAAGGCGTCTATGAGCGTCTGTCCTACGACCGTGATGCCAGCACGATCCGGCGTCTGCTCACCGAAACCCATGTCGCTGCAACCGATCGCCGCGCGGGGTTTGTCGGGCTCGAGGCCTATATCGAGGCAGGCGGTACGATCCTGCGCGACCTCTTTACCGAGGATCGCGGCGGCTATCTGGAAGACGTGGCGCTGCTCGATCTCTTGGTGACAGCACGGCTTGGCCGGGAGGCGGACGCCTTACGGGCAGCCGAGGGATGGAAGTGGACGGAGCCCCATCTCGACTTCCCGCACGCCCACGGCATGCGCCGTGCCTACCCGCATCCGGTCGACCTTTCCGCGGACGATCAGATCGCCCTTCAAGCCGTTCAATCCGAGTTCGATCGGCTGACCGAAGCGCATCAAACGGCTGAGGAACTGCCTGATGAGGTGGACGCGCGGTTCGGCGAGTTGGAGAACCAAATCGAGCAGTTAGAGGCGAAACGGCAGGCCTACGATCCCGGTGACGTCGCGCGCGGCGGCGCGTTCGTGATCCTCAATCACGACGGCACCATCAGGATCGAACGCGGGTTTATCCGCCCCGAGGATGAGAACCCTCATGCCGAAACCGAGCAGGAAGGCGACGCCCAGGCACCGGACGAGGAGGGTGAAGGAGGCGATCAAACCACGCGCGATGGTAAAGGAGAGGAGGGAGAAAACGAGGAGGAAGAGGAGGAACGGAGGCTGTCTGACACGCTCGTTCGCGACCTCTCCGCGTATCGCACCTTGGGGCTGCGCCTCAATCTGAGTGAGCAGCCAGACGTCGCCATCGTGGCGGCCACCCATGCGCTCGCCGCGCAAATCTTCTATATCGGGGCCAATGCCCATGTGGTTGGCGTTCAACCGGTCAAGACGGATTTGGCCACGCATGCGGTCGGAATCGAGGACGCTCCGGCCGGCAAAGCTTGGTCGGATCGCCATGCCAATTGGGCCAGGCAGATGCCGCGCGACACGGCTCAGCTGTGGGAATTCGTGGTCGAACTTGATCACGAAAGTCGCATGGCGCTGTTCGCGCATTGCACGGCGTTGACGGTCAATGCGGTCAAATTGCCATTTGACCTCAGGCCGCGCGCGTTGGCGACGGCCGGCCGTTTGGCCGAGGCCGTCGCCCTCGACATGACCGGATATTGGCGGCCGACGGTGCAGAGTTATCTCGGCCGGGTCACCAAGGCGGGCATCCTTGAGGCCGTCCGCGAAGGCGTCAGCGAGGAGGCCGCCGAACGTATCTCGGGAATGAAAAAGGTCGAGATGGCAGCTGCCGCGGAGCAACTATTGGCGGTGACCGACTGGTTGCCGCCGTTGCTCCGCACGGCCAAGACGGAGGATCAGGTCGGTGCGCCAGACAAGGCGCAGCGTAATGATTTCTGTTCGCAGGCAGCGGAGTAAGAGATGAGCCGGGGTCGCAAGGACGGCCCCGGCGCTCATTAAATTCCGGCCGCGCACCTGATGGCGCGCGGCCGTTTCAAGCAAAGTGAAGCGAGCGATTATTCACGCCAGCCCGTCTCCGCAGGCAGGCCGCGATCCCCCTGGTCTGCGCGGCTGGCAGCGGCCGGTGAGGCTGTGCCGCACCTCCCTTTCGTAGCGGGGAGGCGATCAGGTCGGGGCACTGATCGTATCCAGATCTAGCGTATTCAAAGCGCAATCGCGCGAACAATCCTGGCCGGCGCGGGGCTTCCCGATGCGCAAATGCAATCGAGCTTGCTGGTTTGTCCGGTGTATCGTGCTCGCGATTGATCCGCAGACGTCGGCTTTTCTCTGATCGATCCCGCCGTTTTCCAATGCTGTGGCGGGCGGTGGCAGCCATGGTCATCGCCGTCAGTTAGGTCATGGGCTCGCGTCCAACGCACCCTCGAATGGCTGATCAGGCCCGAGGGACGGCAAGAGCCTCGATCGCCTTCCCGCAACAGCTCACGTCTGCTTTTTTCCCCTGCCGCCAAGCGGCGGCATTCCTCGCGCAAGACAAAAAAGCAGGCTTTCGCCGTCCTCCGCTGCGCTGCGGGCCTGGTGGCTGCGGGCCGATCGCTCCCCGGGCCAAGGATCGCCATCGAGGCTGCGATGGGCGCGGCCCGAGCAACAGACAGACGGAGATGACCATGGCGACCATCGGCACTTTTACTGCTTCGGACAACGGCTACACCGGCTCGATCAAGACGCTGACGCTGAACATCAAGGCGAAGTTCGCTGCCTCCGAGAAGGACAACGACAAGGCTCCCGACTACCGCATTTTTGCAGGAGCGACCGATTATGCGGAGCGTGGCGTTATGCGGAGTGGCGTGATTTGAGCGCAGGTTTTTCGGCGCGTTTTGGATGGCGGCGCTCCGCATAATATCGTTGAGGAGAGCCGCGGCGCCTCGCGCGAGGCGAGACGCCGCAAGCCGAGGGTCAGCGCGACCAGACGAGCGCGTAGCCGTCATCGACCGCGACGAAGTTGGCGTAGATCGGCGCCGGGAAGGACGGGTCGTCGAGCTTCACCGAGTGATAGACGGTGTTCTCTTTCGAGGTCCGCTGCCACGCGGCGCCTATCTCAACGTTGCCGGCCGTCACGCGCAGGTCCGGCGCCTTCTCGTTACCGGAGGGTTCGGTCGGAAGGAAGCGTACCTTAATGTTGAGCAAAAGCGTCTTGATGGTGCCGGTGTACGAGCCATCTTCGGCGCGGGTGAAGGTGCCAATCTGAGCCATGGTGATCTCCTGTTGCTGTTTCCAAGCCCGCGACCATCGCGGCCTTGATGGCGATCTGTGAGCGCCGCAACGACCGCCCCGCAGCCTTGGCCCGCAGCGTCAGCGGAGGATGGCGGGCTGAGCGATCTTGTTGCCTCGCGAGGAATGCCGCCGCTTGGCGGCAGGGGAAGAAGATCGCGAACGAGCCATTGCGGGTAAAGGTCGGCGAGCGCAGCGAGCGTATTGTGGCGCGTGATCCGCCAGCAAAAGGCCGGTATGGACGTGAGCCCAAGCAGCTTCACAGGAGAGCATCGGCTCACAGGCATCACCAAGGCCAATGACGGCGTCACCGCACTAACCAGATTCACGCGCAACAAGAGCGTCCTTCTCCGGTTCCAAGATCGAACGGGAGAAGGCTCAACTTGCTGATGTGGCCGGCACGATCGTGCTGCCGCACCGAACGGACCGACGGCGCGTCACCGTAGCATGATAATGAAGCCTCACGTCGTGTCGGACGTAGATGCGTTCTCCAACAAAGAGGCGATCAATGCATCCGGCGCCCTGAACCGACCGCGGCGCAGCTCCGGCGGAACGACCGCTTCCACTGCCTCGAGCCTTTCCGAGGGATCCATGCGGAGATAGACCTCGGTTGTGCGGATATCGGCATGCCCAAGCCACAGCGCCACCTTCCGGATATCGTGCGTCGCCTGCAGCATGATCACCGCGCAGCTATGCCGAAGCTGGTGCGGAGAGATCGAACGACTGCGCAAGGACGGGCACGCCTCGGCCGCCGCACGAACGTGCTTGTCGAGCACGTACTCGAAGCCCGCACGGGTCATCGGCTCATCCTGTGCGTTGACGAACAGCTCCGGCACGCGGACTGCTCCCCTGACGCTCAACCAGGCGCGAAGGTCGCGCGCGGTGTCCTTCCAGAGTGGGAGGCAGCGTTCCTTGCGGCCCTTGCCCCGGATCGTCACGCTCGCTCCGTGCTGGAGCGACAGGTTTTCGGTCAGAACGCCGACCAGCTCGGAGACCCGCAAGCCCCCGGCAAAGCAGAGGTGCATCATCGCCCGGTCGCGCACGCCGGATCGTGTCGCAAGATCGGGGGCGTTGAGGATCGCGCGAACCTCCTCCATCGTCAGATGGCGGATGAGCTTCTGGTCGTGGCGCTTGACCGGGATGGCATGGACGCGACCGATCTGCTCAAGGGCGGAGGGCACCCGGTGCTCCACATAGCGCATGAACGTCTTGATGGCGGCGAGCCGCAGGTTGCGCGTGGCGGCGCCATTGCCGCGCTCCTGTTCGATGTGGGCCAGGAAGGCGACGATCAGCGGCGCGTCCAGGTCTTCGATCGTCAGCCGTGACGGACGCGTGCCGAGCCGTTTCGCGGCGAAGTCGAACAGCAGCTTGAAGCTGAACGCGTAGGTCTCGCAGCTTTCCGGACTGTAGCCGCGCTGGCGGGGCATGTAGTCGCGCAGGAAGCCTGTGATGAGAGGGGCGAGCTTCGTCATGCCACGCTCCCTCCAACCAGCATTTCCGCTGCCGAGGCGATATCCGCCATCATCTCCGGCGTCGCCTGGAGGTACCAGTAGGTGTTCTGGATATCGGCATGGCCGAGATAGGTCGACAGAGCGACGAAGTGCCGGGCGACCGCGCCACGCTCGACACCGCATTGTTCGAGCACGCGAGTTGCGAAGGTATGGCGCAGATCGTGGATGCGAGGCTGCTGGCTTCGCTCCGGTGCAATTCCCGCTCGCCGCAAGACGCAGCGGAATGTGTAATTCACCGTCGTCGAGTACAGCGCCCTGTGCCGGACGGATGGGAACAGCCAGTCGCTTGCGCCGGCGCGTTGGCGGCGGGCCTCGAGATAGCGGGCGAGCGCCTCGATGACCGTCGGATGCAGCGGCACGAGCCGGCTCTTGCGGAACTTGGTCTCGCGGATGTGCAGCACACCATCGGGCCCAATGTCATCAAGCTTGAGCGCAATGGCCTCCGAGATGCGCAGTCCCGTGGCGGCGATCAGCCCGAACAGCATGACGTAGAGCTGGTGACGCAGGGGATTGGGCTTCTGACGTCGGAGCCTGCCGGCGGCCTCGAGGATGCGGGCGATCTCGTCCGCGGTATAGATATAGGGAATCGGTCGCGTTTGCCGGTTCCGCGCGAAGTCGGCGCGCGGGATCTCATGCCGAGGATCTTCGGCATGCAGGAAGCGCGCGAACAGGATCAGGTCCGTCAGGCGCCGTTCGCGTGCGCCCGGCGTCCGGGCGACCGTCGGCAACCAGGCGAGAACGGATGCGGTGCGGATATGCGCTTCGTCCCGCCCGGCGGCGAAGCGCGCGAAGGCACGAAGACACCGCTCGGCCTTGACCAGCTTGTAACCGAGCGTGCGGCGAAGGGTGATGTAGCGGTCAGCGTCCTCGCTCAACATGGTAGCCTCCCGCCCCAGGGCTGCGCAATCTCCGACAAGAGGCCGATATCCACCTTGGCATAGAGCGCTGTGACCGATGGGGAGCGGTGCCGCAGCACGGCGCCGACACCGGCAAGGCTGGCGCCGTTGCGCAGCATGGTCGTCGCGGCGGAGTGGCGCAGAACATGAGCCCCACGATGGATGCTTTTGACGCCAGCCCTATCGAGGGCACGGCGCACGATGCATTTCACGGCGATGCGGCTGAGCGGCCTGACGGGCGCAGCACTCGTCAGGAAGACCCGCGTTGTCGCGACGCGCGGCCGTGCCCGCTCGATATAGGCGAGGATGGCATCGCCAATCTCCTGAGTCAGTGGCAGGCGCTCCTCGCGCCGAGCCTTGCCGGCAAGGGTTATCCTGCCAGCCACCCAGTCGATCTCACCGAAGGCCAGATTAGCGACTTCGCTTGCCCTGAGGCCCAAGCGGGCAAGGAGCAGAATGACGGCCCGATCGCGCAGCCGATCCTCGCCGTCACAAGCGGCAAGAAGGCGGCCGATGTCGGCTTGCCCGAGGAAGCGTGGCGTCGTCGCCAACTGCCAGTTCGCGAAGCTCGGAACAGCCTGTTCCCGGCCGACCGGGCACTGCCCTGTCGCCACAAGATATTTGAGGTAGGCGCGCGTGGCGACGGTGATGCCTTGCGCCCGTCCGCGTCCGTGCGGCTTCGCGCGATCGAGCACGAAGCCGCGGATCGCGGCGGCTGTGTACGGGGCCGGATCGGTGCCGAGCGACGCCAGCAGGTCGACCAGGATCGCCTGATAGGTGTCGAGCGTGGAGTCCTTGACGCCGCGCTGCTCCCGCATCCAGCGACGGAAGGCGGCCAGTGCCGGCCAGCTCTCCTCCAGCGACGGCCGCCGCTCCGGCGGCAGCACGTTCGTCTCACGCAGATAGGCGATGAACAGCGCGGCGGCGCCCTGTGGCGCACGAGTTGTCTTGCTACCCCGGAACACCGACGCCGATGCGGCGAAGCCGGCGGCGAGCGTTTCGATCTCGAAGCCGGACGCGCGGACCCAATCGGCCCACAGCGCGAGCAGGCGCGCCACCTCTGTTACTGTCGCCGGTGTGTATTTCCGCAGCGAGAGCCAGTCCTTGAAGTCATCGACATGCGGTTGCAGCCAGTTGATCCGGACATCAACGCTTCGGCGATGTCTGCGCTTTCGTTTTGTCACCACGTTTTCCTTCGAGTTGCTTGTTCACGCCGGGAGCGCCCGGCGCGTCGAGCAAACCGAAGGTTTCGATCCCATTCCATGCGATAGGCGTTTTGCCCACTGGATCCGAATCCGACATGTCCGTGGAGACCCGTCGGGCGCGGCGTGTGTCGTTGGGTCGGAGCATGCTGGCCGTAATGCCGGAGGGTTGACGCGCCGGCGGCGCCGAACGTGCTGAAGAGGCGCCGACCGCCAGCGTCGTTCTCTGCCGACAATGCCGGCGAAGCCCCCGATGCGGCCTCTCTTGGGGCTGGTCTGGCGCCGCTCCAGACTTGGCCTGCAACGGCTCCGCCGACCTTCTTCCCCTGCGGCCACGCCGCATTCCTCGCGCAACAACAAGCTCGGCTGCCGCCGTCCTCCGCTGACGCTGCGGCCCGAGGGTGCAGACGTCCGGTCCATCGCCTCACGACCGCCATCGAGGCTGCATCGGGCGGCTTCGGGGAACTCTCAGGAGATACGACAATGGCTCAGATCGGCACCTTCACCCGCGACGACAACGGCGCCTTCGCCGGCACGATCAAGACCCTCACCCTCAACGTCAAGGCCACCATCAAACCCTGCGACCGCGACAACGACAAGGCGCCCGACTATCGCGTCACCGCCAACGGTGTCGAGTTCGGCGCCGGCTGGAGCAGGACCGCCCGTGAGACTGGTGCCGAGTACCTCTCGCTCAAGCTCGACGATCCGTCCTTCACGGCTCCGGTCTACGCCTCCCTAGTTCAGGGTGACAAGGGCGAGCACAAGCTCATCTGGTCGCGATGACTGGCCCAACGGCGCTCCGCTCTCAGCGGGGCGCCACTACTCGATCACGTAGCCCAGCGCGCGATAACCCGCTCGTCGCTTCGCTCCCATCCGGGCCAGAACCGGGACGGTATTATCGACATAGTCGACGACCAAAACATCTTTCTTGCCATCATGCTGGCGATGCAGGCGGCCGACATACTGTGCCAATGTTCCCTTCCAGGCGATCGGCATCGTCAGGAACAGCGTGTCGAGTCGAGCGTCATCGAAGCCTTCACCAATGTAGCGGCCTGTTGCGAGTATCAGACGCTCATCATCATCAGGGACATTCAACACCGTGTTGGCTGTTTTGCGATCCTTCGCGGACATGCCGCCACGCAGCACCACGAGATTTTTCACGAATGGCGAGAATCTCTGACGAAGATATTCGAGATGGTCTTTTCGTTCTGTCAGAACGATGGGCGAACGCTTGGCTTCAAGCGATTTCAATACATCATCAAAGATCAGGTCATTCCGGCCACTGTCCTGCGCCAGGGCTGCATAGATCGCCGGCATTGACGGGCGTTCGGCCAACGCCAAGGACGGCGGCAATTCAAATTTCGTCGAGCGATCGCGGGCGCGGTGACGAATGCCACGTTCGGCAGCCTGAACTCTTGCATCGACCCGATGGCGAACAGGGCCGCATTGCATGAAGATGATGGGATGATGCCCGTCCTTTCGGGCAACGGTCGCGGACAGGCCGACGACGTATCGCGCCTTTGACCGCCGAGCGACAAGCTCAAAGCTTGCAGCGGACAGATGATGGCATTCGTCGACAATCAGATGACCGTAATCAGCAACGATATCAGCGACCTCTCCATTGCGGACGAGGCTCTGGATGAGCGCCACATCGATGACGCCGGTCGGCTTTCTTTTTCCACCCCCGATAACGCCGATCTGTTTCGGATCGATGTTCAAAAAGGAACTCAGGCGCTCCACCCATTGAGTGAGTAGTTCCCGGCGATGAACGAGAACCAGTGCGTTGCGGGCGCGATGTGCGATGAGTGCGGCTGCGACAACCGTCTTGCCGAAGGCCGTCGTGGCGGCGAGCACGCCGCTGTCGTGGGCAACGAGAGCATCGAAAGCCCGGGATTGTGGCCCTCGCAGTCCGCCCTGGAATGAGACGCCGGCAGGCAGCGCCGTTCCATCTTCGCGATGATCGTCCAAAATGGCGACCGCCCCGTGACTCTTGATGAGTTCGACAGTTTCGTCGAAGCAGCCGCGAGGCAGAGCTACATGTCGAGGATGGAGCTCGGCGCACGAGACGATTCGAGGCTTGCCGAATGTCGGCAAACGCATTGCTTGCGCGCGATAGAATTCCGGGTTCTGGAACGCTGCCAAGCGAACGAACTGCGCAATCAGGGCCGGCGGAAGTTCTGTCCTGTCGATGTAGATCTGATCAGCGACCACGATCCTGATCTGCTGTGGTATCGCAGCATTGATACGCCGTGGCTCACTACGGCGTGACGGCGACATCTTCCACGGCTCGTCAGCATGTTCGTCATCGACCGGCATCCGGACGCCCAACACCCGTCCTGACAGTTCCGCCTCGTTGGCGATCCCGAAGGCCGCATCAGCTGATAATCTTGGGAGAGAAGACAGATACGCCCATTGGTCGTCGTAAGGTCGCAGATCTCTGTCGACAAAAACGCTGTTGCCAACTTCGCGAGCTTTTCGTTGGAGGGGAAGTGCAATCAGATTGCCGAAGCCACCAAGTGGCATCGTATCCTGGTTGGGAAAGAACCGATCATAAGAGGAGAAGCCGATCTCGGGACGTTTCTCCATCGTCTCCGTGATCAGGGCCGCCCCCATCTGGCGCGCGGTCCGCGCCGGGATCGGTTCGCCGAAGAATATCCAGACATGGCCGCCATTTCCCGATCGGGACCGCTCGAGAGCGGCAGCGATGCCTCTGCCGCGGCAGGTTTGCAGGAGCGCCCCGGCGTCCTCCGCCCACGCCTCCTTGTCGAAGTCTGCGGCGAGGAACCAGCATGTTTCGTCCTGGAGCAACGGGTATACACCGGCGACAAAGTCACCGGTGCGGGTATCGCCGCCACGAAGGTGCTTTTCGATGATGTCCTCGGAAGGAGGAATGAAAGCCTGATGCGGGCATTCCCCACATTTTACCTTCGGTTTCCCGCAGATTTCTTTCGCCCATTCGTTGGAACAGGCCGGCGAATAACCGGAGCGTCCAGCTTTTCTATTTTCCCATCGCACCGGGAAAACATCGGGCCGCCCGGCGAACAGGCGCCGGAACAACTCGATTTTCTCGATAGATGAGGAGTTGTTGGTAACAGAGGCATCGGCAAAAGCGTGCCGTTCGGCCGCGCGGCTACCGGAGATCAGCTTTTGCTCAAGCGCTTCCAATTCACGCTCAAGCTCCATCCGCTCTGCATTCAGATCAGCTAACCGCCGTCGAATGCGTGCGATTTCCCCCGAAGCTTCATTCTTGTCGACCAACTTTGTAGCCTACGCCTAAATGTTCATGTCGCGCGCAAACATAGACCAAAGACGACCTCCGTTTAAGGCGGACTATGCGTCACGACGGCCCAAGGTGTTCGACATTATGCGGAGCAAAATCCACCAAAACCGGCGGAAATCCAGCCTCACAGGCCAACACTCCGCATAATGCCGCTCTACGCATAATCGGTCTTGGACGAACCCGCTCCGCGGGAGGGTATCCGCGTTGAGCGTGGGGTATCCCCCTTGAAGCCAGCCCGTGTCTCTGACCCCGACACCACCCGTACAGCGACGTAATCCATTCCATTTCAGACGCGCTTGCCCTTGGCAAGATGGTGTTGCTGCCCGCGCGCAGCGTCCCCCTTGCCAAGGAGTTCGCTATGACCTCGCTTCGGTTACGCATGATGGAAGACATGCAGGTACGCAACCTGTCGCGACACACACAGGATTCGTATTTGCTGCAGGTTTCGCAGTTCGCCCGGCATTTCGCTAAATCGCCGGCTTTGCTAGGCCCGGAGGATATCCGAGCCTACCAGGTCTATCTGACGAACGAGAAAAAGCTGGCGCCACGTTCGGTGCACGTGACCGTCGCAGCGCTTCGATTCCTCTACCGCGTCACGCTCGGCCTCGATTGGGATTTCGACCAGGTCATTCCGTGCCCAAAGGCGCCAAAGACACTGGCCGTCATTCTCAGCCCCGAGGAGGTGCTGCACTTCCTTGGCTGCATCGAGAGCTTCAAGCACCAGGCGATCCTGACGACATGCTATGCCGCCGGCCTGCGTATTTCCGAGGCGACCCGCCTGAAGCCTGAGGCCATCGATCGCCAGCGCATGGTGCTGCGCGTCGAACAAGGCAAGGGACAGAAGGACCGCTACGTCATGCTATCGGCCAGGTTGCTGGAGGTGCTGACGGACTATTGGCGCGCCGTGCGACCCACCGGGGGTTGGATGTTTCCCGGCGCCGTTACTGGAGAACCGATATCGACAAGCGCCGTGGATGCCACCTGCCGCAAGGCACATCGGGTGTCGAAACTCTCCAAGCCGGTGACGCCGCATTCGCTGCGGCACGCATTTGCGGTGCACCTGCTCGAAGCCGGAACCGATCTCCGCACCATCCAGCTCCTGCTCGGCCATCGCAGCCTGTCGACGACCGCCCAATATTTGCGGATCGCTACCAACAAGGTCTGCGCGGCGACGAGCCCGCTTGAACTGCTGCCGCGCCCAATCCCCAAGGCTTCCTCGCCGCCAACGCCCGAACATTTCTGACGGCCAACCTCATGGGCCGCTCAAGTCCGGAGGTCGCGGATATATTCCGTCGCTACGGTGCTGCCTGGCGAGAGCAGCACCGGGCCTCGCTATCGACCGAACGACGCGCAGCGATGACTGCCATCGAGCGCTGCCGAACGTCGGCGCTCGGAGGGCATGTCGAACAGTGTGACCGCTGTAGTGAACGACGGATCGCGTACAACAGCTGCCGTTCCCGCAGTTGCCCCAAGTGCCAGTGGCTCGCCCGAGCGGAATGGATCGAGGCTCGGCGGGAAGAGCTTCTCGATACGCAGTACTTCCATGTCGTCTTCACCGTTCCCGACGAGATCGCCGCGATTGCCTTCCAGAATGCCAGCACGGTCTACAAGATCCTGTTCCACGCAGCCGCCGAGACTTTGCGCACCATTGCTGCCGATCGGCGACATCTCGGCGCGGAGATCGGGTTTTTCGCGGTGCTTCACACCTGGGGTCAGAATCTCAGCCATCATCCCCATCTCCACTGCGTCGTGCCCGGCGGCGGGCTGTCGCCTGACGGGAGCCGCTGGATCGCGTGTCGTCCCGGCTTCTTCCTACCAGTCGCCGTGCTCTCCCGACTCTTCCGGCGATTGTTTCTCGAAGGCCTGCAAAGAGCATTCGATGCCGGTGAGTTGCGATTCTTTTCGTCATTGGAACGGCTGCACGATCCCGTCGCATTCCGGCGCTATCTGGATCCCGCCCGCCAGGTCAACTGGGTGGTCTATGCCAAGCCACCCTTCGCGGGCGCTGAGCAGGTTCTGGAATATGTCGGACGCTATACACACCGGGTGGCAATCGCCAACAACCGGATCGTCGATATCGAGGATGGCAAGGTACGCTTCCGGTGGAAGGACTATCGCAACGAGAACCGGCAAAAGGTGATGACGCTCGACGCCGGGGAGTTCATCCGGCGTTTCCTCGTCCATGTCTTGCCCGAGGGATTTCAGCGCATCCGTTATTACGGTTTCATGGGCAACCGCTACCGCAAGCAAAAGCTCGCCCGCTGCCGCGAACTGCTCGGAATGCAGCAGTCCGATACGCCGGTAAAACCGAAGGAAGGGCGCGATTATCGCGACAAGGTCGAGGAGCTGACCGGAGTTTCCCTGCGAGAATGTCCCTTTTGCCGTCAAGGGCAGATGGTGTGCATCGAGGTGCTCGCGCCCGTTGCGTCACACGACCCACCTCTTATGGACACTTCATGACGGTCGGGCTTTTCAACTCATTGATCATCGTGCTTTCCGTCTGCCAAGGCAGACAGCAGGCGTCCTATTGTCACGCCTCCGACATCGAGCCCTCCAGGCGCTGGCGTCGCCGGTCCTTTCGTCCGGGAGACCATATCTCGATTAGAATGTTTCGCATCAAGACCGCATCCAGCATGTCCCCGAAGCCCCGGCGACGGCGCTGTCCATCGGGAAGCAGCATCCAATTTCCATAGCGGCAGCTGCGCGCTAGGCGGCTTCGTCCAACACGTTTTTAGATTACCGGCGCACTCGCAGCTGCGCACTTTGAAGTTTCGGTACCGCGCCGCCAATCTAAAAACGCTCTCTATTATGTCGTGCACCACATAATGTCGAATTCGGCGCCGCCTGGAAGAAGACGGTTCGCGACAGCGACCGCGAATATCTCTCGGTCAAACTCGACGATCCGAGTTTCCCGGCTCCGATCTACGCCTCGCTGGTCAAGGTCGAAGGCGAGGCGGATTTCACCCTGATCTGGTCGCGCCGCAGCGGCGACTGACGCCAGGGATCATCGGCCCCGCCTCCTCGGAGGCGGGGCCTTTTTTCGTTTTCTGTGCTGCTTTTAAGAGTAAGGAGAAGAGCATTTTCTGTCTCCAACGGGAGGCGCGCAGCCGCGGATTTGCGGGACGCCTCAAGCAAGATTCGAGGCGCTGAGTCGCAAATTTATCGAGCTTTGGATGAGCCTTTGTTGGACGGATCATGAGTTCAATCGCCATCTGCGCGGCCAACTAATAGCGCCGGATTCGACTTGATAGCCGGCACCAGGGCCACGCCTCGGATGCGAAACCGAGCCGCATTCCCGGTGAGATAATCGGCTCTGGATCGCGGGAGACTCGAGAGGTAACGCATACGTCGAAGCGTTGCCCAGGCGCCGTTTGTGCGGGTGAACAGCGCTCTGCAGCAAGGCCTGTCTCCCTCGTCTGAAGGGCACGATTCCCTGCTTATGGCGCTGCGACCTATGGCAGCCGTCCCCCATCCGAAACCCTCGCACGCTCCTTTTTTCCCCGCCGGCAAGCCGGCTCCTCGCGGCCGCTTCGCTCCAAAAAAGGAGGGCGCTCGGGTGCGCCGCTGCGCTTCGCCCCAAGGGTTCGGATGCGGGCCGGCCGCCATGACGGTCTCGCCATCGCAGGGCATCGGCCCTGCGGCAACGAGGAGACAGACCATGACCGCGATCGGATTCGTCACCCGCACAACTTACGGCGGCTTCAGGGGCCAGCTCAAATTCCTGCCCGTCCGCGCCGACATCGACATCGTGCCAAACCGCGATAAGTCAGGCGATGACCCGTCAGACTTCCGCATCTTCACCCAGGGGCTCGAGGTCGGATCCGGTCGGATTTTGACCGGCGAGAGCCCCGGATCGGACTACGTCAGCCTGTCACTCGCAGCACCTGGCCTTGGGGTCCGCAAGCTCTGCGCCAACCTTGGTCGAACGGTTGGCCTTTACGCTGACGGCAGCTTCTTTCTCATCTGGAATCCTATCGACTAGGTCAAATGCTGGGCTCCCGCGCATCGCGCGGGAGCCCTTCTCATGTCCCGGAAATCAGGTTTTGAATATCACCGACTAGTGTGAGAACGCTCCCAACTGGGCGCGCGTAGAAGAACGAACGCGGCTTAACAGCCTGCGGGACATCCCATTACGATCGAAGAAACGCACTTGCACGGGGCCGAATTTTGCCTGGAGCGAAGGGTCGTTCAATGGCTCTTTCTCTTCGTTCCGATGCAGAAAATCGCTCCATCGCCATTGGAATTCGCGTCAATCTATGGACAGCTGAGAGGCTAAAACTGATGGCTTGGACACGTGCCGAGCGGTCGATTTTGCTGTGTGCCTCGTGGATCGGCAGATGGGTTGCGGCAAGATGAGGAAGGGTTAGCGAGTAGCAACGAGCAGAGGTATGCGTCCGGATCCTGCACATGAGCTCAGGCCTTGACAGGATGCTGAGCGTTCCAAGCCCACGGCAGCAGTTCGTCCAGACGGTTGATCGGATGTCCGTCGACCATTCGCTGCAGCACGTCACGCAGGTATGCGTAAGGCTCGACGTCATTGAGTTTGCACGTCTCGATCAGCGAACAGAGGATTGCCCATCGTTCCCCGCCGCCGTCGCTACCGGCAAAGAGATGGTTCTTGCGGCCGAGCGCCACAGGTCGGATCGCCCGCTCGACGGGGTTCGTGTCGAGTTCGATGCGGCCGTCATGGAGGAAGCGGGTCAATCCATCCCAGCGCGACAGCGCGTACCGGATCGCTTCGGCGAGATTGCCGCGGCCGGGCAGTTGCGGGAGCTGAACCTCGAGCCAAAGGCGAAGGCTGTCAATGATCGGCTTGGCGAGTGCGCGCCGCGTGGCCAGCCGATGCGCTGGCGATTGACCACGCACCTGCGCTTCGACGGCATAGAGGCTGGCGATGCGGCGCAGGGCCTCGTGCGCGATGGGCGTGTCCTCGGCTTGCGCAACCTCGTAGAACCTGCGCCTGGTGTGCGCCCAACATGCGGCGAGAGTGATGTTTCCGGCGCCAGTCAGCCGCTCGAATCCAGCGTAACCGTCGACGTGCAGAACGCCCCTAAAGTGCGTCAGATGCGCTGCCGG
This sequence comes from Bradyrhizobium barranii subsp. apii, assembly GCF_011516635.5. Lineage (GTDB taxonomy): Bacteria > Pseudomonadota > Alphaproteobacteria > Rhizobiales > Xanthobacteraceae > Bradyrhizobium > Bradyrhizobium barranii. The sequence continues at coordinate 2,779,159 of NZ_CP096255.1, forward strand.
GCGCTCCGCTTTTCCGGTCGGGCGCGAACACATAAACCGCAGCTGGCGGCTCAGGCCCAGCCCAGCTCCGTTGATCGCGGGCATACACCCACAGCCGTCCGGTTTTGGTGCGCCCGCGGCCAGGATCGAGCACCGGGATTGGAGTGTCGTCGGCAAACAGGTGATCCGACGCGAACATGTGCTCGCACAGCCGATCGTGCAGAGCCGCAAACCACCAGCACGCGCCGCCGACCCATCCGGCCAATGTCGAGCGCTCCAGTTCGACGCCATGGCGGGCAAAAATCTGCGCCTGTCGATAGAGCGGTGTGTGGTCGCAGTATTTGCTGACCAGCACCTGCGCGAGCATGGCTGGCGTGGCCAAACCGCCGGCGATCGGTCGTTCGGGCGCCGGTGCCTGGGTGATCGTTCCGCAGCTGCGGCAGGCATATTTCGGGCGGCAGACGCGCACCACGCGCAACTGCGCGGTACCCAGTCCAGCATCTCGCTGACACTCTCACCGATCGCATGCAGCGCGCCGCCGCAGCACGCACATTTCTCGCTATCGACGTTGAGCACGACCTCTTCGCGGGGCAGATGATCCGGCAGTGGCTTGCGCTTCGGCCGCAGTTTCTGCGTCGGCGCAGACGCCTCCACCGAGGCTTGATCTGCCTCGACAGCCGACAGATCGACGTCCAGGTCTTCCAGTCCAAGGGCGAGTTGATCGGCGTCGAGACGCTCGGAACGTCGTCCAAATTGTGCACGCTGAAGCTGTTTGATGATTGCCTGGAGACGCTGGATCTCGCTGTTCCGATGCGTGATGACCGAAGCAATGTCGCGCACCAGGCGATGCAGAAGCGCAGTATCCGACGGCAGATTGTCGAGATCGAGCTGCATGACCGATTCTACTCGGACACGCTGATTCGACGAAGCAACTTCGCTATATTCTATGCGTGTTTTTGCGATTCAACCCGCGATGACCGGGCGCCAACGACGCTCGGGTGTGCGCCAATCGATGCCTTCGATCAGCATGGCAAGCTGCGCCGGGGACAGCGTCACCGTGCCGCCCGGATCGCTCATTCTCGGCCAGATGAAGCCGCCTTGGTCGAGCCTTTTGCTGAACAGACAAAGGCCGTTGCCGTCCCAGAACAGGATCTTAAGCGTGCTTGCCTTCTTGCCTCGGAAGGCAAACAGGTGGCCGGAGAATGGGTCCTTCTTGAGGTGTTCCTGAACGAGAGCGGCGAGGCCATCCAGGCCCTTCCGCATGTCGGTATATCCCAAAGCCAAATGCACTTTCACGCCGGCCGGCACGATCATCATCGGGCAGTCTCCTGCTCAATGACGTGGCGACGGACTGCATCCGGATCACTGCCGATCGGTGCGAAGACGCGACGCCCATCGTCCAATTCGACAACCGTCATGCCGTTAGGCGGCTGCAACAGATCGTTCAGGACGAGCGTTGCGGATTGTGCGCCGGCGACCCTCACAGCCGCCAATTTCGCCGGCACTCGCTTGCTGAACCCGAACTGTACCCGCCACCGGAACAACATGCTCGTGACGATGCCGTGGCGCCGGCAAACCTCGGCAGCGGTGGCACCGGGGAACTCGGACTGGGTCACAATCGCGAGCTTTTCCTCCTCACTGAAGCGACGCCGGTTGGCGCGTTCGTCGCTCGGCGGATCGACGGCTGGTGCATCTGTCAAGCGGCTTCTTGCGCGAGACCCCTTAGCAGCGCTGCTAACACTAGTGCTTATTAGTGGGCGGGCACTCGGATGAAGTTGCGTCCGCCAGTCGATTTCCACCTCATTGGCGTCGATCAGATCGCGCCACCGTTTCAGGCTGTGCTGCGATATGCCATGTGCCCGGGCATAGGCTTGCATGCTCAGTCCACACCACCTCATCGCTTCAACGTGCATTGTCCAGAACGCTTGGACGGCTCTGCAGCGCTGGTCCTTCGACACTGGACTCCGCTTCTTGCGAAGCCGCTCCCGACGTTCCTCGCGACGCAATTCCGCACGTACTTTCAGCGTTTCGGCGTCAATCAGATGCCGCAGCCAGCGATCGAATGTGCCGCCACTGAGACGATGCTGACGACAGTATTTGCGCTTGCTGAGACCGCTTCGCCGCCACGCCTCAACGTGTACCGACCAAAAAGAGCGACGCGCTTCGTTCTTGAAATATTCCGTACCCACCGGAGATCCTCCAATGCAGCAAGGAACCCGATATGGAACGACAACGCACTCTCGGAAAGTCGTTCAAATCGGGCTTCGAGATACCGGTGCACGGGGATAAGACGTCCGTGGCCGAATCCGGAGCCTGGTGCAACGATTTAGAGGGGCGTTGCCACAAGGGAGAGCTCCGATGAAACTGTACGTTGGATTGGACGTCGGCCTTGAAGAAACCAGCGTTTGCATCGTCGATAGCGAGGGTCTCACGATCCGCGAAGCTAAGGTCAGCACGGAGCCAGAGGCGATCCGCTGCGCTGTAGAGGGCTACGCGGATCGCCTCGATAGGGTGGGGGTCGAGGCGTCATCGCTCGGTATCTGGCTGTATCGCGAACTACAGCCGGCCGGGCTTCCAATCATTGTTGTGGAAGCGCGCCATATGCGCGTTTCGCTGTCGACAATGCGCAACAAAACCGACCGAAACGATGCGCGCGGCATCGCTCAGATGATGCGGTTGGGCTGGTACCGCGCCGTGCATGTCAAGAATATCGACATGCAAAAAATGCGCACGTTGTTGACCAACCGGAAGCTGCTCAAGCGCAAATTGATCGACCTCGAGAACCATGTTCGGGGCGCACTGCGGGCTTATGGATTGCTCGTCGGAGCGGTCGCGCGAGGTGCCTTTGAGGCCCGCATCCGCGAGCTGATCGAGCACAGCGACCCGATTTTTGTGATGTCTATCCAGGTCATGCTGGACGTGCGCCGGGCCCTCCTCGAGGGCTACGATCGGCTGCATCGCGTGCTCCTGCAGGTGGTCCAGCATGATCCTGTTTGCCGGCGTCTGATGACGGTTCCAGGCGTCGGTCCGGTCGTCGCCTTGTCATTCAAAGTCGGCGTTGATGACCCTCATCGCTTTGCCCGATCCCGCACAGTGGGCGCGCATTTTGGCCTGACGCCGAAGCGCCACCAGTCCGGTACATCGATCGATTTTGAGGGGCGGATCAGCAAACAGGGCGATATCTCCGTGCGGGAGGCGCTGTGTGAAGCGGCTGCAAGTCTGCTGCTACGGGTCAGAAAATGGTCGGCATTGCGAGCATGGGGCCTGCGGATCGCCAAGCGGTCGAGCATGCTGTGTGCGATTGCCGCGGTCGCGCGAAAGCTCGCGGGCATTCTCCACCGGATGTGGGTCAGCGAGACTGATTTCCACGTTGGGTTCGGTGCCAAGATCACGCAGCGGCTGCGCCTAAGGCCGGCGCAGTAGTAGCTACGTAGACGAGCACAGGGAAGCGCTGGGATTACTCCCAGCATGCTGAGGAGGGAACGGAATTAGGGATCCGCGCGCGCGGTGAGCGTCCCCTGGCGGGGCCGCGAAACGGGGAATGTCCGCTATCTCTTGCCTGCTGCCGTCCTTCGGGAACGAGAGCGCCAGACTGCTTGGACAGCCCTGTTTACGAACCTGATGAAGAGCATGCGACGGCCGAAGTGCTGAACGCGAAGGAACGCATGGACCCCGCCTGGTGAATGCTGATCGCAGCGTTGCGGTAGCGCGTGCGCGTCGTCGATGCAGGGAGTCTGTCATGGCTGAAGTGCGAAGAGTCGCAGAAAAGCGTAGGAATGAGTTGACTTTGAACGCCCGATTAGGAAGGCCGGCGCAGTAGTAGCTACGTAGACGAGCACAGGGAGGCGCTGGGATTACTCCCAGCATGCTGAGGAGGGAACGGAATTAGGGATCCGCGCGCGCGGTGAGCGTCCCCTGGCGGGGCCGCGAAACGGGGAATGTCCGCTATCTCTTGCCTGCTGCCGTCCTTCGGGAACGAGAGCGCCAGACTGCTTGGACAGCCCTGTTTACGAACCTGATGAAGAGCATGCGACGGCCGAAGTGCTGAACGCGAAGGAACGCATGGACCCCGCCTGGTGAATGCTGATCGCAGCGTTGCGGTAGCGCGTGCGCGTCGTCGATGCAGGGAGTCTGTCATGGCTGAAGTGCGAAGAGTCGCAGAAAAGCGTAGGAATGAGTTGACTTTGAACGCCCGATTAGGAAGGCAAGATAAAAGCACTGTCGCCGAGGGGTGGCTAAGTCATTGTCTGCACATCCAAGATCTGGCGCTCTCAGGATCCTCGCTGTCGCCACGTTCGACCTAACGCGATGGCGGCCTTGCGCAATTGCGTCTGCGTCTCCTCGGCCTCACAAATTGCCGGCACGTTCAACGCCAGATGCGCCGCGGTTGAAGACCGTGCCGAACCGACGTGTCGCGGAGGTTTGCAGTCGGCTTGTCGCAACCTTAGACGATCTCCTCCGCCGGGCACTCCGGGCATGTATCGCCGATCGATTCCAAGACTTCGGCAATCGCAACCGCGGCGGCCTCCGGAGAATATCCTTCCGGTGGGTACTGTCGCGCTACATCGAACGCACGCTCATGGGCGTGCGGGTCCCCGCGATCTCGCATCCAGCCGTGCTCCCCGCACTCGCTGATGGCTTCGGCCTCGTTGAGGACCGAAATGGCCCAGCCGCGCAGCATGCGGATCGCAGGCCGTCTTTCCCTAGACATCAGCATGAATTCGCTCCACCGAGACGAACCCTCGTCTCTCGCCCTCGTTCCGGCCGGTTAACACAGGGCAGGGATTCGAAATCGTCGGCACTGGATCTTGTCCACGTGTTCCGCCTTCTTTTGCACAACGCTAGGCTGCCGCCGGGTCTTCCTTCTCGCCGGTCGCCACGATCTTCAGCGCGCCGTCCGGGAGCGGCCGCTGCAGCACCTTTGCCTCGTCCCAAGGCGCGCGCATCCAGGTGTCGTGCTCCTCGGCCGTTGTGAGGATGACCGGCATCGCCTTCGGGTGGACGCGCTTCACTTCCGCATTGGCATCACAGGTCAGGAACCCAAAGACATCGGCCGTGACCTCGCCTTCCTTTGCCTTTCGCACAGACGTCCAGTTGGTCCAGATTCCGCCGAAGGCGAGCAGGGGGCGGCTCTCATCTGGGGAGAACCATACAGGGACCTTCTTTCCATCGATGGTGTCGTACTCGCTGAAGCTAGTGAATGGCACCAGGCAGCGATTGTCCGGCTCGAGACAACGGTTCAGGTCCTCAAGGAGAAGGACAAACGGGCCACCAGCACATCGTACATGTGGGCTTATCGCAGCGGCAAGGGCAGCCACGAGCCGATCGTTCTTCTGGATTATCAGCCGGGCCGCGGCCAAATCCACCCGCAAGCCTTCCTCGGCGATTACCGTGGCATTGTAATGAGTGACGGCTATACCGCATGGCGCACGCTGGAAGGGGCCACCCACATTGGATGCATGGCCCACTCCCGGCGGCGCTTTGTCGATGCCCTCAAAGCCAGGAAGAAGGGCGGCGGTCCGCCCGAGCAAGCGCTGCGGTTCTTTGAACAGCTCTACCGGGTTGAAAGGCGGGCGTGGGACGGAATACCGGAGAAGGGTGAAACACAGGCCTACTGCATTCGCCGCTTCCGCCAGCAACATAGTGTCCCCATCCTCAATGCTCTCAAAGTATGGCTCGATGACATGGCCCCGAAGGTCTTGCCTGACAGCAAGCTCGGCGACGCCGTATCCTACACCCGAAACCAATGGGAATATCTGACGCGCTACACCGGGGACGGCAGCATGCCGATTGACAACAATCTTCTGGAGCGCGACATCAGGGTTTTTGCAACTGGCAGGAAGAGTTGGTTGTTCAGCGATACCGTGGACGGAGCCAAGGCCAGTGCCGTCGTCTATAGCCTGATGCTGACCTGCCGCGCCTCACGTGTCGAGCCGTTAGCGTGGTTGCGCCACGTCCTCACCGAATTGCCTCAGCGCGCCGGCGACGCCGATATTACAGACCTGCTGCCCTTCAACTTCCACAAAGCCGCCACTGCCTGAACGGCTCGGTATCGCCCGATACCAGGGCAATCCATCAAAACCGCCGGCGTGCGAAGAAAATCGCGCTTACGCTCAATCGGCAGACGGGCCACCGCATCAAGTACATCAAGGTGGACCAGGACACGGGCGATGAGGTGTCCAACGAAGACATCGTCAAGGGCTATGAGCTGGAGAAGGGGCAGTTCATTGAAGTGACGAAGGAGGAGCTCGAAGAGATCGCGTTGGAATCGACCCGAACGATCGAAATCGATGAGTTCGTCGACAAGTCAGAGATCGATCCGCGCTACCTGATCCGACCCTACTACCTTCGTCCGGACGGCAAGGTCGGCCACGACGCCTTCGCGGTGATCCGCGAGACCATCCGCGAAATGAACAAGGTCGCCATCGGTCGTGTCGTATTTCGGATCTCCCCTGGAGCGCGAGCGCGCGTTTCAGGTGTTCGTTGACGCTCTTGTCGCCGCCTCGCGCAAGCAGCCGATCCTCGGGATCGTCGAGGACGTCCAGTGGATGGACCCGACCACCATCGAACTGCTGGTACGCGTGATGGCTCGCTGTCCTGGCGAGCGGATCATGGTCCTGATCACGCATCGCGATGATTACAAGGCCGACTGGTTGCCAAGCACGGCAATTAGACGGATCCCCCTCCGGAAGCTGGCAGCGCATGAATGCGAGCAGATGGTCGCAGCCGTCGCGGGCAGCGATTTCGTGCCGCGCCAGATTACCAGCCAGATCGTGGAAAGGACCGACGGCGTGCCACTCTTTGTCGAGGAGTTCACGCGGGCCGTCGTCGATGCCGGTGCGGTCCCGCCGGCCGCCGAAAGCCCAGTGCCGAAGTTGCCGGAACCCCTGGTGCCGTCAAGTATTCACGATTCCCTGATGGAGCGCCTTGATCGTCTCGGTCCTGCCAAGCGCGTCGCCCAGATCGCCTCCGTTTTCGGAAGGCGTTTCGACTATGAAGGCATTTTCAACGTGTTTCCGGATAAGAGCCAAACGCTGCCACAGGCGTTGCGAGCTCTCGAGAGAGCGGGGATCGTGTATCGCAGCAAGGAACCTCAAGGCGAGGTCTTCACGTTCAAACATGCGATGATACAGGAAGTCGCCTACTCCTCGTTGCTCATGGAGGAAAGGCGTGAACTCCATGCGCGCGTGGCATCGTGGCTGCTCCAGGAAGCCTCCATTGAAGAAAGCGGCCAGCCGGCGGTATTAGGCTATCATTATGCGCGCGCAGGCAACATTCCGGAGGCGATCGAGGCCTGGCTCCAGGCTGGAAAATCCGCGCTGCGCAGATCTGCCACCAAGGAAGCCGTGGCTCACCTTCGCGAAGGCCTCTCGCTGATATCCAAGATGCCGGCGTCGCCACGGCGCTTCGAGGCTGAAATCGGACTGCAATCCAATCTGGCGATGGCGTACACGGCCAACGCCGGATGGTCCGACCCGAACGTCTATGGCCCCTACAGTCGTGCACTCGAGCTTTGCGCGAGCCATGGCACCATTCGCGAGAAGGCGACGGTGCTGTGGGGAAGTACCATAGCCAAGCTGGTCAACTGCGAGCTCACCAAGGGCCTCGAACACGCGGAAAATTTCGTCCGGCGGGCAGAAGAGTGGCGCAACGACGAGGCCGCCCTCATGGCCTACACCGCCGCCGTGATCGCCAATTTCTTCCTCGGTCGTTTGCAGCAGGCGAGTGAGCTCGCGGCTCTGGTCAGCGCTCGCTACAATCCGCGCGAGCACGGCAAGCTGGTCCAGATCTATCAGCATGATCCATTAATTGTATCGCTCGTCTATTCCGGACACATTGAATGGCTGTTGGGCCGGCCCGGCCGGGCCAGAGAGTGCTGCGTGACGGCGCGGCAGCTTGCGAACGAGATCGGACATCCGTTCATGGTGGCTTTTGCCTCCATTCTCGGCGTCGCCGATCACTGGTATGAGGGTGACCTTGCGGAGAACCTTGCCAGCGTGAAGCGTGGTCTGAAGGTCGCTGACGAGTATGGCTATCCGATGTACCGGGTCATCGGTCCATTGTGGGCAACCGCAGCGTTGGCGGCACGAGGCCCCGCGCCGGACGCGCTCGAGAAGCTATGCGGCCTGCTCGATAAGCTGCCCGCCGAGAACCGGTGCATCCAGATGCCGCTCTATCGAATTCTGCTTGCCACGGAATTCGGACGGATCGGGCAGATGGGCAGGGCTCGAAACTTCGCTGCCTCGGCTGAGGCCCTGGTGAAGCAAACCGGCGAGCGCTGGGCAGCTCCCGAGATCTACCGGATCCACGGCTCGCTGCTGTGTCGCGATCCATCGCGGGACGACCGGGCCGCCATGCGCTTGTTCAAGCGCTCGCTTGCCACTGCCAGGAAGTTCGGGGCGGTCGGTTGGGAATTGCGCACGGCGATCAGCATCGCGCGCCTGGTCAGCGCAGGCGAGAGCGCATCCGGACGCACTGAGGCACGAGACCTGCTAATATCGACCCGGGCGAAATTCGCATCCGCGGAAACTTCCCGCGATCTGCGCGAGGCTGATGATCTGGTGAGAGTGTTGAACTAGTATTGGCGCCTGAGATTGGACCGTTGGAGCCGGTGATGCGCAGAGCCTGGAGGCCAAGATTCAGCCCAATCGCAGGACATAGCCTCGAACTTGGCGCCGACGCACAAAGTTAGCCGAATGAAGCGCCGCGCAATTCGAATCGAATTGCAAGGTTCGACTACCGATGGTACTCGCGCGCACTGACAAAGTGATCGGCTGAGTGCGTATCTTGTTGCGCTGCATGAGTCCGGATGTGACCCTTCGCGGACCTGAACCGCGGATCCGGTGATGTCCGCTCACAGTGGCAGAGCAGACCATCTACCATGGACCCGCCGACTTCCGAGCTTGACCCGAAGGCGACGTTCGGCCGGCTACCGCAATGGTAGCCTTCGTGAGGATCAGGGCCATGGCTTCCCACAGCCGGGACAATCGTCAGAGCGCGACTGTTTCCTCGACCACATGGTTCAGCGGCGTCCCCTCCGCGGACAAGGTCATTCGCAGTTTGAGCTTGCCACTCTTCACCTCTCCGCTACGCACTAGGTTCTCAATTTCACGCTGCGATGTAACTCCGACATGCTTCAGAAATTTACGGATAGCCATATTGAAGCGGTCTTCATCGAACTCGGCGGTCATGGCTGTTCTCCCTGATCGGGCAGGCGAAGTCTAGCACGAGGCGTGCAATGACGAAACATCGAGGCCTCGCTCGCGTCGCCACCGACTTCCTCCTCAACCTGATTGCCTGCAACCTCGGCCCGAAGCTGAAGACTACACCTGGAAGCGAAATCTCACTTAGTGGAGTGCTTCCGCTTCTGGCCCTTCGCGGACCTGAACCGCGGATCCGGTGATGTCCGCTCACAGTGGCAGAGCAGACTATCTACCATGGACCCGCCGACTTCAGAGCTTGACCCGAAGCTGACGATGGACAGTGCACCGGCTGAGGGCAGCTTTTGGGTGGTGGGTCGGTTTGATTATGGCAGCCGGACGGGCTGGAAACGGGGCGACTCCAAGCGCATATTGATAGGACATGACGCGGAGCAACCCCGTGGCCTTGATCAGATGGGTGTTAGGCGCAGCCTTGGTTGGAATTACATTCGGTGGCTACCCCGCTAAATGGTGGTCCGCCTCCATTGCCGTCGCGCTCTGTGTCGCGGCTGCCTTTGCCCTTCACTTCGTCGCGCCCTAGTCCCCGCAACAAACTTGTTTCAGTTGACTTGAGCCGGACGCCCGCTGTTAGAATTTGCAAGCATGCATTCCTGCCGCCTAGCCTGGCGAACTTCCTGTGCAAGACGCTGCCGAAGGTCGCCACGGAGATGGCGCGGTGTGCGCTGACCTGCAATCTGACGCGCGAGCGCCGTCACATGAGGATGGAAGATCGCGATTTTTTTCCCGCGGCACTTAAGGTTCTCAAGCCTCAAGATTGGACTGAGATCGCTTCAACCGCAACGAGTCACAATGACCCGCTATTCAGCGACGTTGCCGAGGAGCGGTTTGACACACTGCGCGCACATATTTTGCGGCTTGAGCAGGAGGCTGACGCGGAGCGTAAGTAATCGCTATGGCGTCGCGCAGTGCATTGTGCCGCGCGACGCTGAGCACGCTGAGGTCAAGCGCGCAAGGGACAGTTAGAATTGGGCTGTGCCTTTGCTACCGCGCTCACATACGCTTGTGGCCCGAAGCAGGAGGCTATGATGCCGCTCCACACCGAAAATCTCGAATCGACCATGCGCTATGCATTGCTGACAACGCGTGCTATAGCGCTCTGTCCTTTCCATCCAGAAGTCATGATCCGCGTCGGAGACAGCGACGCCGAAACCCATGCTTATTACCGCGCCAGAAGCATCACCCGGAGTGACGGCACGTGTTGGGAGCGTGAAGATCTCATGGAGGAGATTGTGCGCCAACTCACGGATGCGGCCGACGGCGTGTGTCCTCGGTGTGCGCAGCTGGTTGCTTCCCATAACTGACGGGCCGCGCCGTCAGGACACCGGAAAAGGAAAACCGAGGCAAGAAACCTTAGTGTTGGCTAAATGAGGGAGGAACTGCCCGACAAGCGAAGGCGTGTGCCCAGAGGAAGAAGCCGATGACCTGTTCGACTAACTTTCATGTCAAGACGCGAGGATCGGACTAAATTACAAACGTCGTGCCAAGATTGAGGACCATCTTTACCATCCACTGGCCCTTGATCGTAAAGGTCATGGAGCTCGGGTTTGGTATCTCGAAATTAAAAAAGACGCTTCCGCTCTTATTAAACGCCGCGCCCGACAACGCATCAGGAAAAAATGACACGTTTTGCGTGACGTCACCTCGGTGGCCCTTGACGTCCTTCAATGACCATGGACCGCTGATGTAGCGCATAAGTTGCGAATCTAGTTGGAAGTCCGTGTCCGAAACACCGCTTCCAGAGATTGGTCCGGAGCAACCTAAAAGTGGGGGATGTCCCGGGTTCTGTTGAATTTCTGAAGAGGTCGGCGTTGCCCACCTTGAGCCGGTAGGCTCGGGGTGCTGATTCCACAAAGGAGAGCAACGCCATGACGAGAGATATCACACCGGCTGGTTGGCCGGCGACCGGGGCTGTGGAGAAATCATTTGCGGAAGTGCGAGCGAGCTTCGATCGGTTCTGCCTTGCGGCAGGAATCGAGGCGCTCGGCACGATGATGGAGGCGGATGTGACAGCGGCCTGCGGGCCGCGCCACGGTCGTGATGCGGCGCGGCGGGCGCACCGTTGGGGCCGAACGCGGGGGCGGATCGGTTTCCACGGCGGCAAGATCGAGGTCGATCGCCCGCGGGTCCGGGGCATGGACGGCCGCGAGGTCACGATCCCGAGCTGGGAAACGGCGGCGCAGGAGGACTGGCTCGGTCGCTGGGCGATGAACCTGATGCTGATCAATGTGTCGACGCGCCGGTTCGGCCGCGCCGTCCGGCTGCCCGAGGGTGACGTGCCGGCACCGCCCGGATCGGGGATTTCGAAGTCGGCGGCCTCGCGGAGGTTCGTGGCTCTGTCGGCGGCGCGGCTGGCCGACTTCATGGCTGCCGATCTGTCCGCGCTCGACCTTCTGGTGGTCCAAATCGACGGGCTGCATCTCGACGACGATCTCGTGCTGGTGGCCGCGATCGGGGTTGACGGCGAAGGCAACAAGCATCCGCTGGCGCTGGTGGAAGGGGCGACCGAGAATGCAGCAACGGTTCAGGCCCTGCTGGACAACCTGGTCTCGCGCGGGCTCGACCCGACGGTGCCAAGACTGTTCATCGCCGACGGCGCGAAGGCGTTGTCGAAGGCGATCCGCCGCACCTTCGGTTCGGCCGCTGCGATCCAGCGCTGCCAGATCCACAAGGCGCGCAACATCATGGAACGCCTGCCGAAAGAGCATCATGCGGCCACCCGCCGGGTGCTGCGCCAGGCCTGGGAGCTCGATGACGCCGACAAGGCTGAAAAATTGATCCGCAATCTCGCGCGTCGACTCGACCAGCAATGGCCCGGCGTTGCGGCCAGTATCCTCGAAGGCCTCGACGAAATCCTGACTGTCGTCCGGTTGAAGTTGCCGAAGGAGCTTCGCCGATCGCTCGCCTGTACCAATATCGCCGAGAACATGATGGGCACCATTCGCCGCGTCACGCGCAACGTTAAACGCTGGCGGGATGCCGGTATGGCCTTGCGATGGGTCGCGGCCGGTATGATCGAGGCCAACAAGGGCTTCCGACGATTGAAGGCGCATAAGCAATTGTCGGTTCTGCGTGCGGCCCTTCAAGCTCACCACGATCGCATGACAATCAAGTCCGTTGCCCACGTCACGAGGGCTGCGTAATATTCATTCCGGCAACGTCGACCCGACGTAGTTCAACAGCGATCGGGACATCCCCTAAAAGTGCTGCGATATTAGCTACTCTGCTGCCAATCTTAAACGATATCGATGCGGTGCCCGACGACGTGCGTACCCTCAGCACGTGCGCAGCAATAAACCAGTCGTCCGCCTTTGTGTCTGCTGCCACGGCCGCCTCCCGCTGTAACTGAAACCTCTCGCCAGCGACTGGAGATTAACCGTCTTGATGTCATACCCATGTGAAGAGGTTCACACGACGTAAAACGACATCCTGGGCTCGCGTACACCTCCGGCGCATGAGCGCGGTTGCGACCAGCCTTTCTTTCGTCGAAATTCGGGCACTAGTTTTGCTTTTTGGAAAATGGAGAAGTTAAGTGGCAATGGGGACGGTAAAGTGGTTCAACCCGACGAAGGGCTACGGGTTCATTCAACCTGACAACGGCGGCAAAGATGTGTTTGTCCATATCTCGGCAGTCGAGAAGGCTGGTTTCACCTCACTCGCAGAGGGAGCCAAGGTTAGTTTCGACGTCGTGAACAATCGCGGAAAAGACTCGGCGGAAAATCTACGAATCGGGTGATGCGCCCATTGTGTTGTTCAACAGAAAGGCCGCAGCGGCGAACCACTGCGGCCTGCTGCCGGGTTAAAATTTATAAGTGAAATATGGGTCCAGCCCCGGCGAGATGAAGCCTACAGCGCGGGGCGGGGCGCAATGTCGTCGATGTCACACTTTGAGACAATTAAATGCGTCAGCTGTTCTTACTGAGGAGGGCCCGCCGGGGCTGGGAAGGCGAGCCCTCAACCCAAAGGCCGCAAAAGCTCTCCGGCAGCCCTGACGGACGCAGCAGTCTGCACCTGATCGGCAGATGTGAGCGTTAAAACAATATCGAATTCTGGCGGGCTCGCTCAACGAACTTGGTGCGATCAAGCCAGCGGTCCAATCACCGCTGATGGCCTAAACCAACTCCCAATACGAGCGCCTTCTGACGGAGCGCGCCCTCGGTTCGCTTGGTCATCTTGGCTATTTTGACGACAGGCGTCCGCGCCTTGGAGTGCGCCTTCAAGTCTCTGATATCGGCAGCAGTCCACTCGCGACGAACAGTCTTCTTTGTCTTCTTGGCCAAGGCGGCGCTCCATCAATGTTGATGGCGCGGTCTAGCACACGGAAGGTACGACCGTCACGCGGGATGGTGTGACGCAACGCGCGGTGCACACCTGGCCTGAGGATAGAGCGGGAAGGCCGGTGAGGCCGCGACGAGCGGTGAGGGCGAGGAGGGCGGCGCGCAAAGTTGGTCAATCCTGTCGGGAAATTAGGAAAGCCATCGGAACGCTAGAGAGATGGTGCTCGGAGCTAGACATCAGCAGAAGACGATTAACGTTGTTATGTTGTATGCCGCCTGACGGAAACGCGCTGGTGATCTGCGAAGCGATCGGCCAATTCATTTTTTTCCCAAGCGATGCTTGTGCGGTCGAATGCAATCGCGAAACTCGCGCAGCGAGGCGATCTTCCACGTTGGGCTTTGGCATGCCGCTATTGTTCGCTCTGAGTAGATATTTGAAGATATCAGCCATCAGGGCCGGATAGGTTGCGGTAGTTCCTTCACTATCGAATTTACGGCATCGACTACCGTTGTTGGCATCTGGAACGTGGTGCTTTTGAAGTTGGATGAAAGCTTAGCAAGGCGCGCTTCCTTGCTGGCAATAGCGCCTCTGATCTCGCGCCATCGATACGCGCTGTCGGTAAAAATGCTCGACCCCGTCAGTTGGGCGAGCGAAGTCGGCCGATGTTCAAAAGCATTGAAGGTGATTGTGCGGCCGTCTGCCAGCACCTTTTCGTCTGGGGTCAAATCGAGGTAAGCGAGAACGTTTCGTCTCTCCTCGAAGAACCCTTCTTGGTGCCATTGCGGGACATAGTGATTGTTTCGTGTTTTAGCTGCGCTGGGAATCATCGAACATAAGACTTGATCAGGCTCGCGCAGTAAGGAGCAACGCTCTGCTCTGAGCGAGGGGGGATGTCCCGATCGCTGTTGAACTACGTCGGGTCGACGTTGCCGGAATGAATATTACGCAGCCCTCGTGACGTGGGCAACGGACTTGATTGTCATGCGATCGTGGTGAGCTTGAAGGGCCGCACGCAGAACCGACAATTGCTTATGCGCCTTCAATCGTCGGAAGCCCTTGTTGGCCTCGATCATACCGGCCGCGACCCATCGCAAGGCCATACCGGCATCCCGCCAGCGTTTAACGTTGCGCGTGACGCGGCGAATGGTGCCCATCATGTTCTCGGCGATATTGGTACAGGCGAGCGATCGGCGAAGCTCCTTCGGCAACTTCAACCGGACGACAGTCAGGATTTCGTCGAGGCCTTCGAGGATACTGGCCGCAACGCCGGGCCATTGCTGGTCGAGTCGACGCGCGAGATTGCGGATCAATTTTTCAGCCTTGTCGGCGTCATCGAGCTCCCAGGCCTGGCGCAGCACCCGGCGGGTGGCCGCATGATGCTCTTTCGGCAGGCGTTCCATGATGTTGCGCGCCTTGTGGATCTGGCAGCGCTGGATCGCAGCGGCCGAACCGAAGGTGCGGCGGATCGCCTTCGACAACGCCTTCGCGCCGTCGGCGATGAACAGTCTTGGCACCGTCGGGTCGAGCCCGCGCGAGACCAGGTTGTCCAGCAGGGCCTGAACCGTTGCTGCATTCTCGGTCGCCCCTTCCACCAGCGCCAGCGGATGCTTGTTGCCTTCGCCGTCAACCCCGATCGCGGCCACCAGCACGAGATCGTCGTCGAGATGCAGCCCGTCGATTTGGACCACCAGAAGGTCGAGCGCGGACAGATCGGCAGCCATGAAGTCGGCCAGCCGCGCCGCCGACAGAGCCACGAACCTCCGCGAGGCCGCCGACTTCGAAATCCCCGATCCGGGCGGTGCCGGCACGTCACCCTCGGGCAGCCGGACGGCGCGGCCGAACCGGCGCGTCGACACATTGATCAGCATCAGGTTCATCGCCCAGCGACCGAGCCAGTCCTCCTGCGCCGCCGTTTCCCAGCTCGGGATCGTGACCTCGCGGCCGTCCATGCCCCGGACCCGCGGGCGATCGACCTCGATCTTGCCGCCGTGGAAACCGATCCGCCCCCGCGTTCGGCCCCAACGGTGCGCCCGCCGCGCCGCATCACGACCGTGGCGCGGCCCGCAGGCCGCTGTCACATCCGCCTCCATCATCGTGCCGAGCGCCTCGATTCCTGCCGCAAGGCAGAACCGATCGAAGCTCGCTCGCACTTCCGCAAATGATTTCTCCACAGCCCCGGTCGCCGGCCAACCAGCCGGTGTGATATCTCTCGTCATGGCGTTGCTCTCCTTTGTGGAATCAGCACCCCGAGCCTACCGGCTCAAGGTGGGCAACGCCGACCTCTTCAGAAATTCAACAGAACCCGGGACATCCCCGAGCGAGGATCGGGAAGGCAATAGAGGCAATAGCGCGCCGCATCCTCACCGGAATAATCGGGGTCCGACGCGCCACTCAGCATGATGGTCGCCGTGTTGAATCGCACGTCAAAAATGAAACCTCGCGAACCGACATAGCCGCCATAGCTGTTTTTGGAATTCACTGCCCCGCAAACGAACTCACCCTCTTTGGTCTTTACCTTGAAGAGATCGGCCCACTGTGCGGACATGGGGTCTTTTAGTTTGCGCTCTATGACGGCTTTTGCTGCGGTGAATTCAGGGGACGCGACAACGTTTTTAACGCCATGGGGCTTCTGCGCCACAGGCCGGTCAAAGCACGCCAAACGCGCCTGTGGATCGGCGATAGATTTGCAGTCGGCTGCATTGGCTGAGTTGGCGCACGCCGCAAGCAGCGCGAGCGTTGAGAAAAATATCTTCATTGAAATCCCCCAGACCCACCGCAACTTTACGGCGTGGGTACGGGGTTGGGCAACTAGGATTTTGGTCGACCGTGACCTGAGACGGTATCTCCGATAGACTTTCGCCGGAAGCATGGAGTGCCGTGATGGCGAATGAGCGGGATAATTGGCCGGGCCAAATAGCGCGGATCGAAATCGACGAGTCTGCGGCGATCTGCGTTGAGCAAATCGACGACGAAAACACCGTTGCCATCGCGAGCGTTGTCGGCATCCATTTCCAGGTGACGGCGGATCAGGCGCTTGAGTTGTCTCGGGCCTTAGCTGTAGCCGCTGAAAACGCGGCGAAACCCCGCGTGAGAGTCGGGTCGTAGTGGCTACTTCTTAATGGAGTGCTCCCGCATATAGCGCGCAGCCCTAACGCGCGCTCGTTCCAACATATCTTCCTTCGCTTTAGCGGCGGCTAGGTCTGATTCAAGGCGCTCGAAGAGCGGCAGATAGACTTCACCGCCTTGTGGCGCGCGGTGCATTTCATAGGCCAACCGGTCGAGGCACCGTTCGAGCAGGTCGATTGTGATTGGTTCGTCGGCGGAAATACGGTGCGGCTTGTGCCTGCCCATTTTGTTACTCGTTATACAAACTTTCGTACCGCCACTTACACGCCCCGAGGGCCTTCTTGATTTCGTCCATCGGGATTTCGGCGTCTTTTGTAGACCTGTTGGCCTCGAACGTGATTTTTCCGTTCGGATCACCCGGATTCATAGACAAGCTGACTACGGTGCCATCACCGAAGCTCTTTGTAGCGAAGCAGTCGGCTTCAGTTTCCCACGCTTGCCCGAGAACAATCCATCCCTTCACGTCCTTCTTATAGAAGACACTAGCTTTCGAGTGCGCGGAGCCCGTAAGCGCGACAAACATAGCTGCGGCAATCAGCGGAACGCGGTTAACGAAGCGCATGGGCTTCGACAACTTGACGCTATTGGTTCTGGTAATTGAACAGTTCATTTTGATGATCGGTCCCGGAATCGGCCGCCGCTGACGCGATAACTATAGGGAGCCGGGTGGGATGCGAAAGTGCCACGTTGCGAGATCAACCTTGGGAAAAATACGGGTAACGCCCTAACGTGCAACGTCTAGCCGTAAAACCCCACGATAAAACGGATGGCAAAGAACGCCCCAGCGGCGACGGCCACTGTCGCTCCGATCGCAAGCATCACCCTCAAGCTCTCGTCCATGGTACCTCGCATGCAGAACGGCCCCCGCGGGGCAACGCGGAGGCCGCTGTTGAGGCGCCTCAGGCCGGGGGAAACCTGAAGCAAGAGAGAAATCTCTGGCCCGCAGGATGGTTCCTGTGCCTTTGACGGCGAAATGCGAATCAGCTCTCGGCGTCAGGGTATCTTGACGCGCAAGGCAGCGAGGCCTGTTGGCGTAATCCGGTACGCTCCTGCCGTGCTCCCACGTTCAATCCAGCTCTTCGACAGCATGTTTGCGATGGTGCGCTGACCGGTGGGCTCAAGGGCTCTCAGTGTCAGCTCGCGACCCGCTCGCAGTTTCTGCAATGCATCTCGCTCCGAGCTGGTCGGCAGATGACTGGCACGTGCTGGCATCTATTTCTTGGCCTTCAGTCCGAGTCGCCCGTGGGTTAGAGCGGCATATCATTGATCGGCTCACGCGGCTTGCTCTTGCATAACGCGTAAGGCTAAACGCGCGATCGCCTAAGGTCACGAGTAGGTGGTAATCACTGGAAGCTTGCCGGGTTGGGCTTGTCGCTTCGCGTTCTCTAGTGCTTTCAGCCGCTCGGTGGGTGCACCCCGCATCAGATCCAAGCAATCACCGGCCACGACAACCTCGCCGAGATCGAGACCTACACGAAAGCGGTGAGTCAGAAGCGTTTGGCGCAGATCGCAATGGACAGTTTGGCTACCCCAAAAACCGGGTTAGCCAATTTCGACGCTAATGCATTGAAATTACTAGAAGCTTTGGCGCTCCCTAGCGAAATCGAACCGCTCTCTCCACGGTGAAAGGATTGATATAGGCCTGTTCAGCGATGCTGGTCAGCCAAGCCGGCCGCGGTTTGGTAATCGCGCAGTGATCCGGGAATACTGGACCCCGTGGCCTTTTCGAGGACCGCCACTTGGCGGGCGAAGATTCACGGCCTCCTGGACCAGAAGGGCGAGGAGTCAATTCTTGCGAATCCGATTCAGCGCTGATGCGAACCGATAAAGAGTTCGAACGCCGGGGCAGGAAGCAGGACTCGAACCAGCAACCAGACTGTTACTGGCAGGCAGCTCTAACCATTGGGTAGGGAAGGTATTCGCTGCTCCAGTCCAGACATATGTGGCGCCGAGTCCAGCCTGGGTGGCACGAGTCCAAGCTTTCATGGCGTCCAAGAATAATCTTGGTGGGTCTGGCAGGACTCGAACCTGCAACCAGACCGTTATGAGCGGTGGGTCTGACCTGACCTCGCATAGGGCAGGGCTCGTCTTCAGCGGTTCGGCCAAAAGGCACTTTGGTGCGCGAAATGCACCTCAGTTCGTTTCTCGCCTCTAACCTATTGAGATCGCGCAAAATCCGAACGCCCTCCGAGCGCACCACAATCCCCCGATGCAATTGCGTTGCTAGAGCGGATTCTCTGTTGGTCTAGGCTCCGAGTGAGACTAGCCGCAAGCTCAAGCAACCGGGTGCCGCGTCGCCTGCATCGACGGCCGCACCTCGAAGCTGGCGAGCCATGCGGCGCATTTCGGATGGCGCGAGCGCCAGCCGAAATCGGGGAAGCGCAGATCAAGATAGCCGAAGGCGCAAGCGAAGCTGATTGTGCCGATGTCGACGCGCTCGCCGAACGTGGGGGCAGCCTTCTCAATCGCGGAAATCGAGGTTTCGACCTTGTCCAACTGGCCATCGAGCCAGGGCTGCCAGAGCTTCTCGGGAGGACGGACCGCAAGCTCGTAGCGCGAGAGCAGCGCGGCGGCCAGAATGCCGTCGGCAGTGCTCTGATCGCCCAGCGCTCGCCAACGTTGCGCCTGCGACTTCGGAAACAGTTTTCCGCCGGCGAGGTCATTGAGATATTCGCAGATAACGCGGCTGTCAGCGAGGGCGGTCCCGTCATCCAGCAGCATGGTCGGCACTTGGCCTAGCGGGTTATGCGCGATGATGGTCTGATCGCGGTTGATCGGATGCGCTGCGCTGGGAAGCCGCTCGATGCGGTCGGCAAGGCCAATCTCGTGCGCTGTGACTAGCACCTTGCGGACGTACGGCGAAAAGGGCGAATAATAAATCTTCATGGCTACGCCTCATCTTGTTTTGCGTTGGCGAGTTCAAGCCCGGCGATGTAACCGAAGGTCAAAGCTGGGCCGAGTGTGATCCCGGCACCCGGATAGGCGCCGGCCATGATCGAGTTCATGTCGTTGCCGGATGCGAACAGCCCCGGAATGGGACGGCGATCGTTGTCCAGCACACGGGCCTTTGCATCTGTCTTCAGACCGGCGGCCGTCCCGATGTCGCCGGGGAACACGCGCACCGCGTAGAACGGCGGTGTCTCGATCGGCCCGAGGCACGGGTTTGGCTTGTGCGCGGGATCGCCGAGATAGCGGTTATAGGCGGTGCTGCCTTTGCCGAATGCGGGATCGTTGCCGCTGGCAGCGGCATTGTTCATCTGGGCGATACTCCCGGCAAGATTGGCTGCATCGAGGCCGAGCTTGCGTGCCAGCTCGTCCACCGTGTTGGCGGCAACGAGATAGCCGCTGTCGAGGAAGCGCGAAAGCGAACGTGCGGCCGGCCGCACCAGGCCGAGACCGTAAGTGCGCAGGAAGCTGGCGTCGCAGACGAGATAGGCCGGGATCGTCGGCTCGCTCTCGTGAGCGCGATGCATGGCCTCGACGAACTCGTGATACGAGGTTGCTTCGTTGACGAAGCGCCGGCCGGCCTGGTTGACGGCGATCACACCCGGCTTCTGGCGGTCGAGGATGAGATGGGGGAAGCGGATCTCGCGGCCGTCACGGTCGCGCATGACCGAGACCGGCGTCCAGAACGCGTTGCCGACATTGTCCGTCTCGATCGATGCGCCGGCCTCGCGTCCGAGTTTGAGGCCGTCGCCGCTGTTGCCGATCGGGGCCATCGAATAATGCTGATCGGCATGTGGCAGCATGCCGGCCCGCATCGCGGCGTTCGCGGGAAAGCCGCCGGTCGCGAGCACCACGCCCCGTCGCGCTCCGATGCGCAAGACGTGTCCATCGCGCTCGACTTCGAGCCCAATGACACGCGGCCCGTCCAGCAACAGCCTGGTTGCGGCCGTTCCCGTCCGCAGTGGGATCTTTCGATCGAGTGCGGATTTCAGCAGCCGCGCCGCGAGCGCGTTGCCCATGAGCAGTCTTGTGCCGCGTGGGTAGCGCAGGCGGTCGAGGCCGTAGCGCAGCAGCAGCTTTGTGGAGTCGCGAAAATTGGCCCGGGAGGATCGGATGCCGAGCAGGCTGTCGATGTCCTTCCGCCCGACCATCATGCCGCCAAACACCAGGAATTCGGCGATCGGATTCCGCAGCATATTGAAATGCTCGCCGAGCTCGCGGCCATCGAACGGAGCTGGGTCGATGGTGCGGCCGCCGCTCGATGCTCCCTCCAGGTTCGACTGGTAGTCGGGTGACAGGGCGCGTGGGATGAAGCGCAGGGCGGTGTTGCTCTCCATGAAGCTGACCATGCGCGGGCCGGCGTCGAGAAAGGCGTCGATCATGTCGCGACGCATGCGATTGCCAAGGATGGCCTGGAGATAGTTGAGCACCGCCTCCCGGCTGTCGTCGACCCCGACCTCGCGACTGTGCGGATTCATGGGAATCCAGACCGCTCCGCCGGACACCGCCGTGCTGCCGCCGATGCTGTCGGTCTTCTCAACGACGAGAACGTCGAGGCCGTGATGCGCCGCGGTGAGGGCCGCGGCCATTCCGCCGGCGCCGGAGCCGACGACCACGACGTCGTGCTCTTCATCGAAACCAGGCGAAAACTGAGCTGCTGACATGTCTAGATTCCAAGGCCACCGCCAAGCGATTTGCCGCCGTCGACCAGCAGGACCTGACCGGTGATGAAATCCATGCGCGGCGAGGCAAGGAAGGAGACGGCGTTGGCGATATCCTGCGGCCGTCCAGCCTTTCCGGTCGGCTGAAGGGCGAGCTGCGCCGCCAGGCGTTCGGGTGTGAGCGCCGCCAGAAGCGGCGTGTCGATCAGTCCGGGCGCTATGGCGTTGACCAGGATGCCGCGCGGCGCCAGTTCCATCGCGGTTGCGCGGGTCAAGCCGACGACGGCGGCCTTCGAGGCCACGTAGTGGGCATGGTTGCGTGCGCCGAGAAAGGCGCGGGAGGCGATGTTGACGATCTTGGCGCCGGACTGCATGCGCGCGGCGGCCGCCTGGGATAGGCTGAAGAGAGCGATGAGGTTGATCTCGTACATGCGACGGAAGTCCTCCGCCGTGAGATCGAAGAACGGGCGCTCGTCGAAGATGCCGGCATTGTTGACGAGGGCTGACAGTGGACGTTCCCCTGCAATCAGCGATGTGACCGCATCGTGCTGACGCAGATCGACGGCGGCTGCGCGTGACGTCACATTGGCCGTGGATATTTCGGCGGCGCAGGCTTCGGCCGCCGCGCGATCGAGGTCGACAACGAGGACCTCGAATACGTCCCGGGCCAGTCGGGCTGCGATCGCCTTGCCGATGCCGCGCCCGCCGCCGGTCACGAGTGCAAGTGGTGGCTGGGTTGAAGGATCTGTCATGGTGTCTTCTCCATGTTTCTTGAATTGGCGTCGGCACGCGCGAAATCGGCCCCGTGGCGGTGGGTCAGGAAGCCGGCGGTGAGTCCGCCGTCGACTTCGAGCACGGCGCCATTGACGTAGGAAGCTTCGTCGCTGAGCAGGAACGCGATGGCCGACGCGATCTCGGCTGGTTGCGCCAGCCGGCCGTGCGGCGTGCGATCCAGCATGACGTCGTTGAGAAAGGCGGCGGGAATGCCGTCGCGGATCATCGGCGTGTCGACGCCGTTTGGCGCCACCGCATTCACGCGCACGCCGCGATGGCCCCATTCCACCGCCAGCGTTTTGGTGAGGCCGACCAGTCCCCATTTCGACGCCGCGTAGTTGGCCCGGCCCGGCTGACCGCCCTTGGCGGTGATGGAGGCGATGGTAACGATCGCGCCGTGACCTTGCGCGAGCAGCACCTCGCCGACGGCGCGGCAGGTGTAGAAGACGCCCTTCAAATTGATGTCGAGCACGTCAGAGAACGTCTTGTCGTCCATCGTTTCCGCGGCTGCAGCACGGGCGATACCTGCGCAAGGGATGGCGCCGTCTAGCCGGCCGAGTTGTCGTACGGCATCCGCGACGAAAGCGCTGGTCGCGCCTGCGTCACGCGTGTCGAAGGCCTGAACGACCACCCGGGCGCCTGCGGACTGCAGTGAAGCCTGCAACGCCGACAGGCCTGCCGGGTCGAGATCAGCTGCCGCGATGTCCGCACCCTCGCCGGCGAGCTGATGAGCGACGGCCTCACCGATCCCGCGTGCGGCTCCGGTTATGAGATAAGCCTTGCCGGCGAGGCGTCCGGGTCGAGAGGCCATGATCAGCTCCCGAGATAAGTGCGCTTGATCGCTTCGTTCTGGCGCAACGCACCGGATGCGCCTTCGAGCACGATCTCGCCGTTTTCGAGGACGTAGGCATATTGCGAAGCGGCCAGCGCGACCGCCGCGTTCTGTTCGACCAGGAGGATGCTGAGGCCGTCGGCGTGCAACCTGGCGATGATGTCGAAGATTTTCTGCACCAGCACGGGCGACAGGCCGAGTGAGGGCTCATCGAGCAGGAGCAGCCGCGGCCGTGCCATCAACGCGCGGGCGATCAGCAGCATTTGCTGCTCGCCTCCGGACAGCGTGCCCGCCTTCTGCTTCAGCCGTTCGCGAAGCACCGGGAAGTAGGCGAAGACGTGATCGAGATCGCTGCGGACGCCCGCGGGATCGCTGCGGCCATAGGCGCCCATGTCGAGGTTCTCGCGCACGCTCATGTCGCGGAAAACCTCGCGGCCTTCCGGCACCTGGGAGATCCCGGCCTTGACCACGTGATGGGATTGCAGCCGGTTGAGCGGCTGGCCTTCAAAGCGGATGGAGCCGCTCTTCAGCGGCACCAGCCGCGAAATAGTATTGAGCGTCGTGGTCTTACCGGCCCCGTTGCCACCGAGCAGGGCCACGATCGAACCGACGCTCATTTTGAGGTTGACATTGCTCAGGGCCTGGATGCGCCCGTAGGCGGCCGAAACGGCTTTGACTTCGAGCAGGTCAGCCATGGGCAGCCTCCTTGCCGAGATAGGCTTCGATCACCGCCGGATCGTTGCGCACCTCCTGCGGTGTCCCCTCGGCGATCTTGGTGCCGAAGTTGAGCACCGTGACCCGATCCGAGATCGACATCACGAGCTGCATGACGTGCTCGACGATCAGAATGGTGAGCCCGTCCGTCCTGACGAGGTCGGTGAGTAGGCGGTCGAGGGACGTGATTTCTCGATTGCGGAGGCCCGCGGCCGGCTCGTCGAGCAGCAGGAGACGTGGCCGGATCGCAAGCGCGCGCGCCAGCTCGAGCAGTTTCTGATGGCCGAAGTCGAGATTCCTGGCCTTGTGCTCGCGATAGGGGCCAAGGCCGGTGCGTTCGATGACGCTCTCGATGTGGCGCATCACCGCCGGCGGCTTTGCCTGGAGCCAGTCCCGCAACGAACCGCCACAATGGACGTGCGCGCCGATCATGACGTTCTCGAGCACGGTCAGTTCGTTGAAGAGCTCGAGATTCTGAAACGAGCGTGCGATGCCGCGGCGGGCCATCTCGGAGGCTGGTGCCCGGGTGATGTCGGTACCGTCGAACACGACCCGGCCGGAGGTCGGCTGATAGAAGCGGGAAATGCAGTTGAAGGTGGTCGACTTTCCGGCGCCGTTGGGGCCGATCAGCGCATGGATGGTCCCCTGCGCGACGTCGAGGCTGAAATCACTGACCGCGACAAGTCCGCCGAACCGGACGGTGACATTCTCGACCTTGAGCAGGGCGTCAGGCACGGGCGAACCTCTTCAAATTGTCGCCGACGAATGCGAACAGGCCGCGCGGTGCAAACATCATGAAGACGATGAGGATCAGTCCGTAGATGATCTCCTGGTAGGAAGGGGCCTGGCGCAGCAGCTCGGAGATCAGGCCGAAGACGATCGCGCCGCCGATCGCGCCGGAGAAGGAGCCGAGCCCGCCGACGACCACCATGGTGAGCACCAGGATGGTGGTTTGGAAGCCGAGGCTATCAGGATGGATGTAGGTCGAATAGATCGCGAACATGGCGCCGGCCACGCCCGCGAAGAAGGCTGAGAGTGCGAAGGCTGCGAGCTTGGTGGTCCGGACCGGCACGCCCATCGCAAGTGCGGCGACCTCGGACTCGCGCACGGCCCGGAAGGCGCGCCCGAGCCGCGATCGTGCAATCACGACCGTCGCCCAGATCATCAGCAAGGTGATGGCGAGCACGACGGGGTAGGCCTGTCTGTCGCTGATGATCTCGAAACCAAACAGGCTGGCCGGTGGAATACGCAGGCCGTTCGGCCCGCCAGTGACCGGCGTCCAGCTCAGGAACACCCATTGCATGGCCTCGCCGAATGCAAAGGTGGCGAGCGCCAGGTAGATGTCGCGCATTCTCAGCGCGAGCGTCCCGATACACAGCCCCACCAGCGCGGCGACGAGACCCGATGCGAGGACCGACAAGGGGAACGGCCAGCCGAAGGCGGCGTTGGCAAGACCGCTGGTGTAGATGCCGATACCGTAGAAGGCCGCCTGCGCGAGCGAGAACTGGCCGGCTTCGCCGATGACGATGTGCATTCCGAGACAGAGCACGGTGAAGGTGAGCAGCAGATTGGCGAGGTAGATGACATAACCGCTGGAAACCATCGGCAGCACGATCAAGCCCGCTAACGCCACGAGAAGGCCGATGATGCGCATGGCGGCTCAGACCTTCTTGATCACGATGCGGCCGCCGAAAAGGCCTTGAGGCCGCAGGATCAGCACCAGCATGATGGCAAGGAACGGAGCGAGCGTGATGGCGCGCGACGATACGAACAGCCCGACCAACTGCTCGACGATGCCGATGATGAAGCCGCCGACCACGGCGCCGGGCAGGCTGGCGAAACCGCCGACGATCGCGGCCGCGAAGCCGAGCGTTACGACCGTGCCCATGTCCGCCGTCATCAGCAGCTTGGGTGAAATCAGCAGCGCCGCGATCGCCGAGATCGCGCCTGACAGGCCCCAGATGATCGTGTGGATCCGGTTGAGATTGACCCCGACGAGCTGAGCCGCTTTGGGATTCATGCCGACCGAGCGCATGGCGCGGCCGAGCTTGGTGTAGCCGAACATCCAGAAGAAGGCCGCCATGACGGCGATTGCGGTGCCCAGAATCACGAGATCGAGCCGGGTCACGCTCGCCTGTCCGATCATCAGTGAATCGGTCGAGACCAGTGCGGGAAACGAGCGCGGCGTGTCGCCAAAGCCGGTCTGGCGCACGAGGCCCTTCAGCACATAGGAGAGACCGAGCGTCGCAATCACGAGGTTGACTGGGCTACCGCTCGCATGGGCGACCTGGGCGAGGACGACGCGGCGGAACAACGCCGCTCCGGCGAACGCGACGACGATGGTCATCGGGATCGCCGCCCAGGCCGGCACCGCGCGAAACACGAGCAAATAGAGCGCGACATAGCCTGCCGCCATCAGCATCTCGCCTTGCGCGAAGTTCGGCACCTCGGACGTCCTGAAGATGATGACGATCGCGAGCGCCAGCAGCGCGTAGACGCTGCCGACGACGAGGCCGGAGGCGACGCCCTGTTGCAGGAAAAGGAGGGCGAGTTGCAAATCCATGAATGCGCCGTTCGAGAACCGGGTTGGGGAAGAGGATGCGAGGCAGCGCGGATAGAGCGCGGCCTCGAGCGGTTCAGCCCTTGAATTGCCAGCGGCTGGTATAGACGCCGGGCTGGAGTACCTGGTTCGTGCCGTCGAACTTGATGAAGATGGTCGACTTGTTCGCAGCGCGCTCCTGTGGGCCGAATACGACGGGCCCGGCCATCACGCCGCTGTCGAAGTTCTGCTTCTTTAAGGCGTCGAGCACCTTTTCGCGCGTCGGCTGCGGACCGGCGTCCTTGAGGGCGTTGACGATGCTCATCGCGGAGGGAATGCCGTAGGGCATATAGGCCTGCGGGTGGTCCGGCTTGGCGGCAAGGTCGGGGTAGGCCGCCTTGTACATGTCGTAGACCCATTTGATCTTCGGTCCGCCAGGCAGGTCGGCCAGGACGTCCTGCACGTAGAAGTTATTCAGCGCGTCCTTGCTACCGACATTCTCCGCGAGCTGCGACAGGTTGGCCGTTCCGGTGACGGACAGGATGATCGGCTTGTTGAAGCCGAGCTCGTAAGCCTTCTTGATCAGCAGGGCGGCGGGGCGCGCATAGGTGACGATCGCGATCGCGTCCGGATTGGCGGCGCGAAGCTTGAAGAACGGCGCGGTGACATCGGTGATGGTCGGGCTGATCGATTCGACCAGCAGATCGACCTTGTGCGCTTCCGCGTCGGCCTTCGATCCTTCCAGGTTCCATACGCCATAGGCGTCGTCGTGGTTGATGTAGGCGATCTTCTTGGCGCCAAGGGTTTTTGCCGCGAAATCGATGATCGCTCCTCCGACCGCGTACTGCGAGATCGAGAAGGCGCCGAAGATGTAGTCGGTCGGCGGATAGAGCGCCCCGTCACCCGAGGCGTTCAGCATGATCAGCGGAATCTTGGAACGGACGACATAGTCCTTTGCGGCGACGACCGCGGCCGAGCACGATCCGCCATTGAGCAAGAACACCTGGTCCTGCTCGACGAGCTTCTTCACCGCGGCGACCAGATCGTTGGCATTGCAGCGGTCATCTTCGAGGACCACCTCGATCTTGCGGCCGTTGATGCCGCCGTCCTTGTTGATCTTGTCGTAATACATCCGCGCCGCGTTCGCGACGTCGAAGCCATAGGCCATGTTCGCTCCCGACAGCGGTGCGAACATGCCGATCTTGATGGTCTTGTCGGTGATGCCTGGTTCCTGCGCGAAGCTGGCTACCGGCAGGCTCATGGCGGCAAAACATGCGGCGGCCAGTGCGGCTAGCCGGCCGGGTGCTCTGATCGACATTCTTGTTCCTCCCCTTTTTTGTTGAACCCGTTATTGCATCCTGTAGCCGCCGTTGACGTCGATGGTGACGCCGGTGATGTAGGACGCGCCCGGCGAGACCAGGAAGCGCACGGCTGCCGCGACATCGTCGGGCGTGCCGAGCCGTCCCAGCGGAATCTGGGCCGAAGCCTTCTCGTCGTCGGCGGGATCGAGCGACAGACGCAGCATCGGCGCGTCGATTAGCCCCGGCGCCACCGAGTTCACGGTGACCGTCCGCGGCGCAAGCTCGCGCGCCAAGACCTTGGTGAGACCAAGCACGGCGGATTTGCTGGCGATATAGGACGCGCTGGACCTGTAGCCGCCGAGCTGGGCCGCAACGGACGACAGTGTCACGATGCGTCCGCCGCCGACGGAGGCGGGCAGGCGGTTTGCGAATTCCCGGCAGCACAGAAACGTCCCGGTCGCGTTGACGTCCTGCGTCGTCTGCCATTCGGCAAGGTCCGTCTCTGCGACGAGATTGCGCGAGCCGTCGGGCCGCAGCATCAGGACGCCAGCCGCGGTCACCATGACGGCGATATCGCCCAATGCATGCTGGGCGCGGTCGAACGCCGCCTTGACCTGCGTCTCGTTCGAGACGTCGGCGACAATGGCGATGTGGCCGGTGCCGGCGAGTTGCGGCAGCAGGCCGTCAAGTGCATCCCGGCCGCGGTCGAGAGCCACCACCCGCAGGCCGTCTTCGGCCAGCGCTCGGCAAATGGCCGCACCAATCCCGCCGCTCGCCCCCGTCACGAGGGCGGCGCGCCGCTCCTGACCATTCACGCGTTTCACTCCTTGGTCCCTTGATTGGATACAATCCAAGGGTAGTCGCGCGCTAATGTCAACAATGGCAATATTTTATCCAATCTTCACCTTCGCATGTGGATGAGGCCCCGTGACCAGCGCATCGGATGTCACTGAATTGTTGCGTGAGCGCATTCTGTCGGGCGATGTGCCGTCAGGGTCGCGGCTGCAGCAGATTCCGCTATCGGAAGCCCTTGGCGTCTCACGCACGCCGCTGCGTGAGGCGCTTGCGCAACTCGCGAAGGAAGGACTGCTCATCTACGAACCGAACCGCGGTTACGCGGTAAGGGCGTTCTCAACGGCCGAAATCAGCGCGGCTTTCGAGGTGCGCGCGCGGCTGGAGGCGCTGGCGTGTGGCATCGTAGCGAGGCAGGGCGCCTCAGTGGAGGTGCTCGACCGGCTGCGCGAATGCGTTGCCGAAGGTGATCGTATTCTTTCGAAGGGTGTTCTAGATCCACACGATCTGATCCCCTATCGCCGTATGAACGTCGATTTTCACGAGACCATAATCCAGACCTGTGAGAACCCCTTCGTCAGCAGTTTCGTGCGGCAGTGTCACAACGTTCCGATGGCGTCAGACCGGGTTTTCATTTGGGAAGATTATCAGGTCATCGCGCGCTCCCACGACGATCACCATCGGATCCTAGATGCGATCGCTAAGCGTGAGGCCCAGCGCGCGGAGAACTTGATGTCGGAGCACATCCACTTCGCGCTCCTCGTTCTGCGCAGGAAGCTCGAAGAAGATGGCCGGGCCGCGCAATTGCGCGACGACCGAAAGTAACCATCGAAACGGCGCCTTCGTCCGTACGTTGGTAGCCAACGGTAGTCCGGGCCCCGCGCATCGCGCGTAAGGTGATCTTCACCGGTGGTGTATCGCGCCGATTGAGGCGGTGGGTGCGCATGAGGAGCGATCGAGAAGCTGCTTTTAGTTTCGGCTTCTCATGGCGGGACTGCCGCATATGATGGACATGCACCACGGATGGATATCCGAGCCTAGCGAAACAGTTTTCTCAGTCCCATTGCGCCTTTCCAATCCGAGAAGTGCACAGAATGGAAGTGACCGAACGTGATTGAACAGGAATACGACACGATTATCATCGGCGGAGGTTCCGCTGGAGCGACGCTCGCCGCGCGCCTCAGCGAAGACCCATCGCATCGGGTGCTGCTGCTTGAAGCGGGACAAGATCTCCGAACAGCAACTACGCCGGAACACATCCGCATCCCCAACCCGATGCGCGCCATCGGTGACGACGATTTCCGCTGGCCGAAGCTGTTGGCGCGACGCACCGAGCGCCAGCAGCCGCTGCTGCTCTGGCGCGGCCGTGCCATGGGCGGAAGCTCGACAATCAATGGTCAGATCGCGATCCGCGCCGTCCCCGACGACATCAACCGTTGGACGGCCGCGGGCTGTCAGGGGTGGTCGTGGGACGAGCTTTTGCCCTATTTCTGTAAGCTTGAGACGGACAAGAATTTCCCCAATGCAGTCTATCACGGCGATCACGGCCCGATCCCGGTGTATCGAGCTCCGGTCCCGGATTGGGGCAATGTCGACCGGGCGTTACGCTCGTCCGCGCTTGCCCTCGGTTATGGCTGGTGTGAGGATCACAACGCGCCTACCGGCACCGGAGTCTCGCCCTATGCTATCAACAGCGAGGGCGGCCTGCGAATCTCCACCAATGATGGGTATCTGGAGCCGGCGCGCGGTCGCGCCAACCTTGACATCGTCGGTGATGCCCTGGTCGACAGCGTCACCTTCGAAGGAAACCGGCTGCACGCCAGTGGCGTCTTGGTCCGCGTCAACGGTCAATCCTACGCGCCCCGCGCGACGCGCGAGGTTATCCTCTGCGCCGGCGCCATCCATTCGCCGGCTATCCTGCAACGCTCCGGCATCGGGCCTGTCGCCCTGCTGGAGCCGCTCGGTGTCCCGATCCGCGTGGATCTCCCGGTGGGCGAGAATCTGCTCGACCACCCGATTGTAAACGCACTGCTGCATTTGCGCGAAGGAAGCCAGGTAAGCACGCTGATGCATCGGCACACCAATTGCTGCCTGCGCTACTCGTCCGGCCTCGCAGACGCTGGCGAAAATGACATGATCATGATTGCTGGCAATCTTGCTCGCTCGCAGCAATCGACGGCCGATGTGGCGCTCGGACGCATCGCTGTCTCTGTCTATCAGGCCTTCAGTCAAGGCTACGTCCGCATCACTACCACCGACCCAGAGGTCGACCCGGCGGTTGAGGAACGCATGCTGTCCGATCCTCGCGATCTGGTGCGCCTGCGCGATGGTGTTCGCCGCCTGCGCGATATCTGCTTGCAGCCTGCGGTAACCGAGGTCGCTTCCCGCGTCGATTATGGCATCAGTGGCCGCTCTATGGACGAGCCGTTCAGCGACGCAGAGTTAGACGGCTGGCTGTTCGCCGAGTGTAGCGACGCGCAACACGCGAGCGGTACCTGCCGCATGGGCGCGCCGGACGATGCGCGCTCGGTCGTCGATCACGAATGCCGGGTGATCGGATGCACCGGACTGCGCGTGATCGACGCGTCGGTCATGCCGGAAGTCCCGCGCGCCAACACCCATTTGACCACAGTAGCCATCGCAGCGCATGGCAGACCGGTTGAAAGATACAAGGTAAGCGGTGGTACCCGGTGCCGGCCTGAGTGTATCGATGCAGCCCAGGCTCTTTCCGTACTAGAATGACTTGGGAGCCATCGCGTCCTTCTGAATCTCGACGACCCTGGCGCAGCGCCGGCACCCCACCCTCAGAATATGTTGAGGAATCTGGCTCAGCCGCAGCGCCCCTCCAGATGGGCCCGACCTGCTCTCTGCGCGAAGGTCGTCCAGAAGCGCTTGCCAGTATTCCGGCGGCAGATCAGCTTCCGGAGCCAATCCGTGCTCCCGAGGCACTTTTCTACCGACGAAAGCGGCCATCTTATCCATCTCCTTCGGGTTCGGCATGCGCCAGCTCACGGGTCGGTCCGTCATGCCTCAATAGAACATAACAGGAACAAAAGAGTCGATAGCCGGCATGAAAAATATCCTCTTGGGGGCCCGTCCATGCTGTCGGAACCATGCCCTCCCGTTCGTCTTGAATCCGAGCCGTCCCGAACTGGAGTTCTGCGTAACATGGCCCCGAGAGCCAACTGGAAAGGCTTCTTGCGTCTGTCGCTTGTCACCTGTCCGGTGGCTCTCTACCCGGCGACATCGGAATCCGAAAAGATCTCGTTCAATCAGCTCAATCGAGCGACCGGTCACCGGATCAAGTACGTGAAGGTCGACGCCGATACCGGTGACGAGGTCGCGAACGAGGACATAGTCAAGGGCTACGAACTCGACAAAGGACAGTACATCGAGCTCACCAAGGAGGAGCTCGAGGAGCTTGCGCTGGAGTCGACGCGGACCATCGAGATCGACGAATTCGTCGACAAAGCAGACATCGACCCGCGCTATCTGATCCGTCCGTACTACCTGCGTCCCGACGGCAAGGTCGGTCACGACGCCTTCGCGGTGATCAGGGAGACCATCCGGGAGATGGATAAGGTCGCGATCGGCCGCGTGGTTCTCACCAACCGCGAGCACATTATCGCGCTCGAGCCGTTGGAGAAAGGTCTGGTCGGCACGCTGCTGCGCTACCCCTACGAGGTCCGATCCGAGCAGGAGTACTTCGACGAGATCCAGGACGTCAAAGTCACCAAGGACATGCTCGACCTCGCAAGGCACATCGTTAACCAGAAGACGGGCACGTTCGACCCCGAGAAATTCGAGGATCATTACGAGACCGCGCTGGTCGACCTGATCAACCAGAAGCGCGCAGGCAAGACCATCCGCCCGAAGGAACGGCCCAAAGGCGAAAACGTGGTCGATCTGATGGAGGCGCTGCGGCAGAGCGTCGGTCGGGAGGCTGCGCCGGCGAAGGCAGCAAAGCCCGCCAAGAAGCCGCGCAAGGCGGCGGCGGGCCAGAAAGAGATGCTGATGACGATCCAAGGCAAGAAGCCGGTGAAGGAAGCTGCGGCGAAGAAACCCGTGACGGGCCAGCGGCGGAAGTCGGCTTAGGCGGGCGATGTCCAGGGCACCCGCGGTGCATCAGGAGGCCGCGGCCCAACGCGCGATTAAGTGCTTCAACCGGACGGTTCGATGACCATCACCATCGGGATTATCTCGGATACTCACGGCCTGCTCAGGCCGGAGGCGCTGCGCGTGCTGGCCCATGTCGACCACATCATTCACGGCGGCGACATCGGCGATCCCGAGATCATCACGGCGCTGCGGAGAATTGCCCCCGTCACTGCGATCAGGGGGAACGTGGACACGGGCGACTGGGCCACCGAGTTTGCCGAAACCGAGTTCGTGCGACTCGCCGGACGTTTATTCTACGTTCTGCACGACCTCAAAACCCTGCAGGTCGATCCCGTAGCTGAGGGCATCGATGTCATTGTTTCGGGCCACTCCCACGTGCCGAAGATCAATACCGTAGACGACTTGCTCTACCTGAATCCCGGCAGTGCTGGGCGCCGACGCTTCAAGCTACCGATCACGCTTGCGCGCCTCGAAATCGCTCCCGACGGTCTGAAACCAATTATCCACGATCTGGATGTTGGATAGGCCGCGTCCATAGGCAGCGCCAGATGGGGAGATCGAGCTGAGGCTCGACATCGTCGTTCACCAGCGTTTGCAGCGACGACAGCGACACGCCCAGAAGGCGAACCGACTTCGGGAAGGGCATCTCGGCCTGCAGCAGGCTATCGCCAAACTCTCCAAGTTGTCCCGGCTCGATACGGAATTTGGGACCGACCGGCTCCGCGTGATGCGGGACGTTGGATGTCATCAAGGTTGCGTCGATATGATAAAGGAAGTTTCTCCTTGCAAACGTGGTCTTCAGCTCATCAACAACGCGCTGGCGCGGCCTCTGTTCGCCGGCCTGTCCGATCTTCATCAGGAGCGGCATCAGCAGCCAGCCGCCCCGGCCCCAAGCGGTGCCGAAGGAACGGGTGATCTCGGTCGGTTGAGGATCGAGCGTACTGTAGACAGAGACCTGCTTGTAAGCCGTCGAGCCATAGTACCGTGTTGGCTAAACCGATCGCCTTGTGGTTGAGGATCGCAGCATAGCGCTGGATTGCGCCGTTTGCCTCGAGGAGGGGGATGAACTTGCTCTGCTAAGCTCCGTACCGCCGGCTTCGCCAGTCCATTGATTTCACTGGTAAGCATGGCAAAGTAGCTCGCGCGGCACAACCAATTGGACACATGATGATGGTGCGCTCAGTGGTTGACGAAGATCGATTCGCGAAAGGAAGTTTTTCTTTTGGGCCGTTTAAATTAGTCCCGGAGCAGAGACGTCTCGAAAAATCGGGTGTGCCGCTTCGGTTGAGCGCGCGCGGCTTGGACATTCTTGCAGTCCTTGTTGAGCATGCTGGCGAAGTTGTCAGCAAGAAGGATCTGTTAGTTCGGGTTTGGGCCGACGTCACCGTCGACGAGGGTAGCCTCAGAGTTCACGTAGCGGGCTTGCGCAAGGTGCTCGGTGATGGAGAGGAGGGGGCGAGGTAGGGGATGTCCCGATCGCTGTTGAACTACGTCGGGTCGACGTTGCCGGAATGAATATTACGCAGCCCTCGTGACGTGGGCAACGGACTTGATTGTCATGCGATCGTGGTGAGCTTGAAGGGCCGCACGCAGAACCGACAATTGCTTATGCGCCTTCAATCGTCGGAAGCCCTTGTTGGCCTCGATCATACCGGCCGCGACCCATCGCAAGGCCATACCGGCATCCCGCCAGCGTTTAACGTTGCGCGTGACGCGGCGAATGGTGCCCATCATGTTCTCGGCGATATTGGTACAGGCGAGCGATCGGCGAAGCTCCTTCGGCAACTTCAACCGGACGACAGTCAGGATTTCGTCGAGGCCTTCGAGGATACTGGCCGCAACGCCGGGCCATTGCTGGTCGAGTCGACGCGCGAGATTGCGGATCAATTTTTCAGCCTTGTCGGCGTCATCGAGCTCCCAGGCCTGGCGCAGCACCCGGCGGGTGGCCGCATGATGCTCTTTCGGCAGGCGTTCCATGATGTTGCGCGCCTTGTGGATCTGGCAGCGCTGGATCGCAGCGGCCGAACCGAAGGTGCGGCGGATCGCCTTCGACAACGCCTTCGCGCCGTCGGCGATGAACAGTCTTGGCACCGTCGGGTCGAGCCCGCGCGAGACCAGGTTGTCCAGCAGGGCCTGAACCGTTGCTGCATTCTCGGTCGCCCCTTCCACCAGCGCCAGCGGATGCTTGTTGCCTTCGCCGTCAACCCCGATCGCGGCCACCAGCACGAGATCGTCGTCGAGATGCAGCCCGTCGATTTGGACCACCAGAAGGTCGAGCGCGGACAGATCGGCAGCCATGAAGTCGGCCAGCCGCGCCGCCGACAGAGCCACGAACCTCCGCGAGGCCGCCGACTTCGAAATCCCCGATCCGGGCGGTGCCGGCACGTCACCCTCGGGCAGCCGGACGGCGCGGCCGAACCGGCGCGTCGACACATTGATCAGCATCAGGTTCATCGCCCAGCGACCGAGCCAGTCCTCCTGCGCCGCCGTTTCCCAGCTCGGGATCGTGACCTCGCGGCCGTCCATGCCCCGGACCCGCGGGCGATCGACCTCGATCTTGCCGCCGTGGAAACCGATCCGCCCCCGCGTTCGGCCCCAACGGTGCGCCCGCCGCGCCGCATCACGACCGTGGCGCGGCCCGCAGGCCGCTGTCACATCCGCCTCCATCATCGTGCCGAGCGCCTCGATTCCTGCCGCAAGGCAGAACCGATCGAAGCTCGCTCGCACTTCCGCAAATGATTTCTCCACAGCCCCGGTCGCCGGCCAACCAGCCGGTGTGATATCTCTCGTCATGGCGTTGCTCTCCTTTGTGGAATCAGCACCCCGAGCCTACCGGCTCAAGGTGGGCAACGCCGACCTCTTCAGAAATTCAACAGAACCCGGGACATCCCCGGCGAGGTATGTCACGACCATTCCAGGACAAGGGTATTGCTTCGTAGCGCCCGTCTCACGAACGCTCAAACCTGTTGCTGACATCTCAAGCTTGGGTCAACGGCCTAAATTTCCGAATCGACTTGGCAGGATGATTGGCAGGGACGACGCCGTGCGTGCGATCTCCTCGCATCTTATGGCCGAACGATTCGTGTCCATTGTCGGTCCGGGCGGGATCGGCAAAACAACTCTGGCAATATCTGTCGGCCATCAACTAACTACGGAGCTTGCCGATCAGGTTCACTTTATTGACTTGGGCTCACTTTCCGATCCGCATCTCGTGGCGGGTACGATTGGCTCGGCGCTCGGGTTTGTCGTTGACGATCGCGACCCTATTCCCGGTCTTCTGGCCGCGCTGCGAGACATCCGCGTTTTGCTGGTGCTCGATAGCTGCGAGCGCGTGATTGAGGCAGCTTCTGCGCTGGCAGAAACCATTTTCGAGGAAGCGCCGCAAGTCTGCATCTTGGCAACAAGCCGAGAAACCTTGCGGGTCAGAGGCGAGCACATTCATTGGATAGCCCCCCTCGAGTTTCCGCCTGAGGGCGTCCATATGAGCGCACGAGAGGCGTTGGCGTACACTGCAGTACAGCTCTTTGCCGAACGCGTTGCAGCAAGTCAGCTTCGGTTCATGCTCAACGATGTCGACGCGCCGGTGGCGGCCGAGATATGCCGAAGGCTTGACGGGATCCCCCTCGCAATCGAGCTGGCGGCCGGTCGTGTGGACGCCTACGGAATTCATGATGTTGCGCGTCTCCTCGATCACAAGTTTGAGCTCTGGCGAGGCCGGCGAACGGCGTTGCCGCGACACCAGACGCTCACTGCGACGCTCGACTGGAGCTACGACCTATTGTCGGAGCTTGAGCAAACTATCCTGCGCCGACTATCCGTTTTCGTCGGACCGTTTACGATTGAGGCCGCCTTTGCGATCGCAGCCGGAGATGATTTGGACGATTCGCAGGTAGTCGAGTCCATTGCTAGTCTTGTCGCGAAGTCACTTCTAACAGGGAACACTCGTCTCGCCATCCCTCTGTACCGATTGCTGGATACCACTCGCGGGTATGTGCAGGCGAAGTTGGCCAAAAGCGGCGACGCAAGCCTCGTTGCTCGCCGTCATGCTGTCTATCATTTGGCCTTGTTCGAGCGCATTGGTGCCAAGCTGCCCGGCTCCCGCAAGAGCGACAATGCGTCTGACTCCAACCTCATTCGGTCGATGACAGGGGCAGAAGCGACAATCTAACCGAAGCGTCGGTTGTCACCAATGGTCGGCCTCTCGATGAGATCCGCGTTGCGCTCGACTGGGCGCATGGCAAGTCTGGTGACCCACTGCTAGCGCTCGACCTCACGGCCGCTGCCGCACCGATCTGGATTCATCATATGCTAATAGACGAATGTCGGGAACGGACAGAGCAAGCGGTTTCCCGAATTGACGAAAAGGTAGGCCATGACGCGCGCCGGGAGCTACGCCTCTTCTTCACTTTGGCGGTTGCGCACATGGAATCGACCGGGGACGCTGCGATAATTGATGATGCGTGGTTGCGTGTATCCCGATTGGCTGAAGAACTGGATGATAACGAGTATCGGTTGAGGAGCTTGTGGGGTCTCTGGATAGGGCGATACCTAAGAGGCGATTTCCCCGGCGCACTGCAGATCGCCGAAAAGTTCGTCAACCTGCCTGATGGCGCTATCGATGTCGCTGATCGTTTCGTCGGAGAGCGGATTTTGGGAGTGACGCTGCACATCCTTGGGGACCAAGCGGGTGCGCGGCGACATCTGGAAAAAATGCTGGCAGGCTACGTCGCTCCGCCAGGGCAAATGCACGCCCTGCGATATCAGTTTGATCAACATGTGGCTGCCCGAACGTACCACAGCCAAACCCTTTGGCTGTTGGGTTTCCCGGACCAGGCAATCGAAGTCGGCAGACGCGCCTTCGATGATGCGACGGCGCTTGGACATGAATGTTCTCTTCTCTATGCGCTTGCCTATGGCGTTTGCCCCCCTAGCGCTCGAGCTCGGCAATTCTGATGCTGCGGGAGCGCTCATCTGAACGATGCTTCATCGAGAAATGACGTTCAGGGCGATGGGGGTATGGGGCCGATGTTATTCGGGTATTCTGGAGATGAAGCGTGGCCACACCGCTTCTGGCCTTGCCCTGCTTCGCGAAGGCTTGAAAGGCTTCCCCCCGACCGGCTTCCAAAGCCGCTATTTATTCCTTCTCGGCAATCTCGCGCTCGGTGAGTCTGGCATCGGCGATCACCGTGGAGCCAATACAACGATCGATAGGGCGCTGGATCAATCGGAAAGGAACCAGGACCGTTGGTTCGTCGCCGAATTGCTACGTATCAAGGGCATTTTGGCGCTTGATCAAGGCGGCCCGGAAGCGCCCATGTTGGCCGAAGCGCACTTCAATCACTCTCTCGAGTGGTCGCGCCGCCAAGGCGCAACATCCTGGGAGCTCAGAACTGCGACAAGTCTGGCCTGCCTGATGCAGAAGCAGTCGCGCTTCGGGGAGGCACGAGAGCTGCTCGCGCCGCTCTACGCACGCTTCAGCGAGGGGTTTACCACCGCAGATTTGGTCAAAGCTCGCTCTTTGCTGACGTTGCTGAACGAGTCGACACCCTAGTTGGATCAATCGGATCGCAGGTGGCGCCTTTATTCGGCGCAGAGCGAGTGCGTGTCGCAATCATACCATTCCACTAAGTGATGACGGGCCATTTACTCCGTCCACGCAGCATCTTGTGCATCGCACAAGAGAACCTTGTTCGATTTCCGGAAAGTGCGAAGGCAGAGGTTTTAAATAGGAAATCGGCCCCTCGACGAGGGTGCTCAAACAGCCGTAAAATGTGTCAGCGGCGGTTGGCCCAGAAGTATCAACTCCGTAATGGTTTTGAACGCGGCAAGGTGTCGTTGGGAGGCTGACGATCGTACGTTGATCGACCTGTTAGGATCGGCAATGTGTTGAGATGATCGACCGCAAAAATCCAAAGGCAGATCAAGAGATTTTGTTTGGTCCTTTCCGTTTGTCCGGTTCGCGGAGAGTTCTGGAAAAGGAGGGCGTTCCAATTGAGGTTGGGGTCCGAGCCTTCGAAATTCTGGCCGTTCTGGTTGAGCACGCTGGGAAAGTGGTCGGCAAGAAGGATTTGATCGCTCAAGTATGGCCCGGCGTCACGATCGATGAAGTAAACCTTCGTGTTCAAGTTGCCATGCTCCGTAAGGCGCTCGGCGAAGGAGACGCCGGAGCGCGCTATGTGGCAACAATTCCGGGCCAGGGCTATTGCTTCGTGGCGCCAATCTCTCGCTTGGGGCCGCTGCAAGCCGATGCTACGCACAACCCAGCCTCATTCATCGCTCGAAAGTTGCCGCCTCGTTTGACCCGAATGATTGGTCGCGATGAAGTGGTCCACGAGATATCAGGTCAGTTGTCGGAGCGACGCTTTGTGACGATGGTTGGCCCGGGCGGCATAGGAAAAACAACTGTTGCTGTCTCGGTGGCTCACGCATTGTTCGAAGAGTTTGCAGGTGCCGTATGCTTTGCCGACCTCGGTCCCCTCAATGAGCCGTCTCTGGTGGCCAGTGCGATAGCTTCGGCATTAAGACTCGGGGTTCGTTTCACTGATCCCACCAAGGGACTTGTGAATTTCCTTCGAGACAAACGGGTCCTGTTGATCTTCGATAGCTGCGAGCACGTGATCGGGACCGCCGCAGCAATAGCCGAAGAGATTT
Organism: Bradyrhizobium barranii subsp. apii; assembly: GCF_011516635.5. GTDB lineage: Bacteria > Pseudomonadota > Alphaproteobacteria > Rhizobiales > Xanthobacteraceae > Bradyrhizobium > Bradyrhizobium barranii. Next base: position 2,818,089 of record NZ_CP096255.1, read on the forward strand.
TCGTGAGCGCGCCGCAGGTGCATCTCCTCGTAACAAGTCGGGAATCGCTAAGGGTTGAGGGCGAGTACGTCTATTCGCTGGCAGCTCTGGATAGCCCGCCAGGAGATGCCGACCTCACAGCGGCGCGGGCACTCGCCTTTCCGGCGGTGCAGCTTTTTGTGGAACGAGCCGCGGTTGGGCGGCAGTATTTCCAACTGCACGATGCCGATGCCTCGATAGTTGGCGATATTTGCCGTCGACTAGACGGAATTGCCCTCGCCATTGAGCTCGCCGCCGGCCGCGTCGATGCTTATGGCATTCGGGAAACGGCGGCGCTGCTGAACGACCGCCTTAACCTCCTTGGCGAAGGTAAGCGCACCGCGCTTGCGAGGCATCAGACCCTAAGCGCAACCCTGGACTGGAGCTACGACCTGCTTTCAGAATCTGAGCGCTTGATTCTTCGCAGACTCTCGGTCTTCGCGGGCAATTTTACTCTCGAAGCGGCTCGCTCGATCGCTGTTGGAATTGACCTGGATGACGCGCAAGTCGTCACCGGAATTGCGAGCTTAATCGGAAAATCGCTCCTCGCGACGGATGGCGACAACAAAGCGGCGCGCTACCGATTGCTCGACACCACCCGAGCTTATGGCTTGGGAAAGCTCGCTGGGAGCGGAGAACTAGACTACATCAAACGGCGTCACGCGAGCTATTACAAACGGATTTTTGAGCGAATCGATCACACTTCGTCCGGGGTCGAAGGCTTTTCAACGTACGCCGAGCATCTCGATAATGTGCGGGCAGGGCTCGAATGGTGTTTTTCTGACCCCGGTGACATTCGGGTTGGCATTGCACTCGCGGCTGCGACAGTGCGGTTGTTCTTGGAGATGTCACTATTAACTGAATGTCGTCGTTGGGCCGAGCGCTCGATCACCGCGTTCGATGAATCGGATCGCGGGAGCGCTCGCGAGATGGAGTTGCGATCAGCACTTGGACTTTCACTAATGTTTGCCACGGGAAACAGCGACGAAGCACGAGGCGCTCTTTTAAGAGGGTTGGAACTCGCCGAAGAGCTTGGAGATTTGCGGAATCAGCTGCTACTTCTCGAAAAGCTGCATGTATTCCATCAGAGGATAGGAGACTGCCACGAAGCCTTCACCCTTGCGCAGCAGAGCGAGGACGTCGCCGCAAGTCTTGGCGATAGCTCGAGTGTTGCGATAGCGAATTGGACGCTGGGGTTTTCCCACTACTTCGCGGGGGACTGCAAAAGCGCACAGACGAATTGGGGGGCGCCAATGCCAAAAGGCGATAGTTCTCGATCGTACGGGACCAATGTTGCTTTTGATCGTGACATCCAAGCGCGTACGCGATGTGGTTTGGGATCCGTTCTCTGGGTGCGTGGCTTTCCGGATCAGGCCATGAGGATCGGCAGGGATATAATCAAGGAGGGCGCAACTCTGAGGGACCCGTCAACATTCTGCATTTGCCTGAGTTTTACGAGCTTCACATCCCTTAGAGTCTGTCCGGAAAGATTACCTTGGATTGCATAGCTTTCGCAGCATGAGTCGGATGGAGGCCAGCTTGAGAAAGGCGAGCGCCCTGTGATTGAAGCATTCCCAATCTTTGGACAGTCTTCGGCATCGCCCGAGCCAGGCAAAGGTACGCTCGACGATCCAGCGTTTGGGCAAGACGACGAAACGGTGAGCCTGATCGGAGCGTTTGACGATTTCGAGGTTCACGCGCTTCAGAGCGCTACGCAGCCCCTTCTGGAAATGTGGCCCTTGATATCCGCCGTCGGCGTAGAGCTTCAGAAGAAAGGGATAGAGGCCGAACAACGTTGCCATCAGGAGCACGCCGCCGTCGCGATCCTGGATGTCCGCCGCATGCACGATGGCGTGCATCAAGAGGCCTTGCGTGTCGACGAGAATGTGCCGCTTCTTGCCCTTGATCTTCTTGCCCGCGTCGTAGCCATGGAGATCATGAGGCCCCCTTTTTCAGCGCTTTTCACGCTCTGGCTATCGATGATGGCGGCGGTGGGAGAAGCCTCGCGCTCGGCCCTTTCGCGACATTCGACATAGAGGGTGTGATGAATTTTATCGAGCGTGCCGTTCCAGCTCCACAGATCGAAGTAGCCATACAGCGTCGAGCGCGGCGGCAGGTCCTTGGGGATCGCGCGCCACTGGCAACCTGTGCTCAGGATGTACATCAGCCCGTTGGCAATCTCGCGCAGGTCCACCGTACGCTTGTTGCCGCCGCGCTTGGCCGGCGGGATGCGAGGCGTGCGGATTCCGATTTATTCCGGCCGGGTATTCCGACTTGAAGCCGGCCACGATTCCGAAATGAAACCGGCCGGCATTCCGATTTGAAGCCGGCCGGGTTTTGGAAGTCGGCGTTTTCGTTTGGGTCAGTCCTTCAGGCATCAAGTCCCTCGTTGATCCACGAGGGGAAGCGGATGCCGGCCAAGAGAGAACTGACCATGCGACAGATACGACAGATGCTGCGGCTTGCCCGTGATGGGGTGAGCGCCCGGGAGATCGGGCGCACGCTCGGGGTGGCGCGCAGCACGATCCAGGACAATCTCAAGCGTGCCTCGACTGCCGGGCTGGCGTGGCCTTTGGCGGGCGATCTGACCGACGCCGTTCTTGAACAACGTCTGTTTGCCCATGCCGGCGTCAGGCGCGGCTTCCGCCGGCGCCGGGAGCCGGATTGGGCCTCGCTGGCCTGTGAGCTGAAGCGGCCTGGCGTCAATCTGATGGTGCTGTGGGAGGAGTACCGGGCGGTCCATCCGGAAGGTTATGGCTACAGCCGGTTCTGCGATTTATTCCGGGAATTCGAGCGGCGGCTGTCTCCGACGATGCGGCAGGACCATCCGGCCGGCGACAAGGTCTTTGTCGATTACTCCGGCAAGAAGATCATGATCGTTGATCGCGCAACCGGGGTTGTGCGCGACGCGGAGATCTTCGTCGCCGTGCTTGGCGCCTCGAATTACACCTACGCCGAGGCGACCTGGACGCAGACACTTCCGGACTGGATCGAGGCTCATGTCCGAATGTTCCGGTTCTTTGGCGGGGTGCCACGCCTCGTCGTCCCTGACAATCTGAAGTCCGGCGTGCACCGGGCGTCGTTCTACGACCCCGAAATCAATCGCAGCTACGGGATGATGGCGTCCCATTACGGCGTTGGCATCCTTCCGGCACGGCCAAGAAAGCCCCGGGATAAGGCAAAAGTGGAAGCCGGAGTGCGTTTTGCCCAGACCTATATCCTCGGGCGGCTTCGCCGGCAGACCTTCTTCTCGCTGGCTGAGGCGAATGCGGCAATCGCCGCCGCGCTGGAGCGCATCAACGCCCACGTCATGCGCCGGATCGGCGTCAGCCGCCGACAATTGTTCGAGACCGTCGAGATGCCTGTCCTGGCGCCGTTGCCGGATGCCGACTATCAGTTCGCGGAATGGCTCCTGGCCCGCGTCTCGCTCGATTATCACGTCGAGGTCGACGGCTTCTTCTACTCAGTTCCACACGGCCTGATCCGGGAGCAGGTCGACGTTCGCGCCACCACCCGGACCATCGAGTTGTTCCATCGGGGTTTGCGTGTTGCTGCTCACCAGCGCCGTTATGGCGGCCGCCGGCACGGCACTGATCCCGATCACATGCCCAGTGCGCATCGGCGTTACGCCGAGTGGACTCCCGATCGATTCCGGCGCTGGGGGCGGTCGATCGGGCCCAACACCGAGGGGCTCGTTCTCGCCATCCTGGCCAATCGGCCTCATCCCGAACAGGGATTCCGGACCTGTCTCGGCGTGCTTCGGCTGTTCAAGGATATTGATCCCGAACGCGCCGAGCTGATCGCGGCCCGCGCGGTCGCGGTCAGCGCACTGACCTACAAGAGCATCGCCTCCATCATCGCCAACAAGCTCGAACGCAGTTCTCGCGATACCGAGGACGCGATCATCGAACATCCCAATCTGCGCGGCCCCGGTTACTTCCATTGAAAGGATTATCCAGCATGCTCACCCATCCCACCCTCGACCTGCTGCATAGCCTTGGTCTCCACGGTATGGCCAAAGGCTTCAAGGACCTCGATGCCCAGTCCGAAGCGCGCAGCCTCGAACACGCCGAATGGCTGGCGTTGCTCCTGGAACACGAGAAAACGCTGCGCCAGCAAAAGCGGTTCGAAAGCAGAGCTCGAGCCGCCAAGCTGCGTCATGCCGCCTGCGTCGAGGATGTCGATTACCGCGCTATCCGCGGCCTCGACCGCACGCTCTTTCTAAAACTCGCCGCTGGCGACTGGATCCGGGCACGACATAATCTCCTTGTTACCGGGCCGTGCGGCGTCGGCAAGAGCTGGCTCGCTTGTGCCCTCGGCAACAAGGCTTGCCGAGACGACTTCTCAGTTGCCTACCATCGTGTGCCGCGTCTCTTCGCCGCTCTCGCACTCGGCCGCGCCGATGGCCGCTATACCAAGATGCTGCGGGCGATCGCACGACTTGATCTGCTGATCCTGGACGACTGGGGACCAGAACCTCTCGACGCCGACCAGCGCCGTGATTTGCTCGAAATCGTCGAGGATCGATACGAAGCCCGCTCGATTATCGTCACCAGCCAGCTGCCCGTCGATCGCTGGTACGAAATCATCGGCAACCCCACCATCGCCGACGCGATTCTCGATCGCCTCGTCCACAATGCCTACCGCATCGAACTCAAAGGAGAGAGCCTCAGGAAGCAGAAGCAACCCGCTCAAGATCAACCGGTCTCTTGACCTTCCCAGCCCTCGACGACATCATGAAATTGACCCATGCGAACGACGCCACGGGTGGCCGGCTTCAGATCGGAATACCCGGCCGGCTTCGAATTGGAATGCATGGCCGGCTTCGTCGGAATCCGCACGAGGCGCGATCAGCGCCCACTCCTCGTCGGTCAAGTCGCTCGGATAGCGCAGGCGGCTGCGGTCGTAGCGTGCACGGTTCTCGGTAGTCCACATTGCGGCGCGTCCCCATCGAATCAGGCCGCTCACCTTGAATCACAACCGATTCATTCGACTCAACATGTTTTGGAACAGACACTTAGGATCGGCAATCAGACGGACGCGGCGGATATGATTGGGCGTCTCCTCGCTCACGCCAGAAAGCATTCTCTTGGGCCTTACGAAGCGATCGGCATTGGTCTTAGGGGGACTCTGCTGATTAATCGTGGTCAGGCCGAAGAAGGGGTCGGCATGGTGCGAGATGCTATCGAAACCCTGCATGTCGGCCGGTATGAGTTGCACAACCCTGCGTTCCTCGCCGCTTCCGCAGAAGGGTTGCGGATGCTGGGCCAATATGAGGAGGCGTTCAGACAAATCGACGAAGCCATCGCCCGAATTGAAAGAAACGGGCAACTGCTCTTTCTACCGGAGTTCCTGAGGATCAAGGGGACCATCGTCATGGCCGCTCGGCAAGCAGATTTGTCCCAAGCTGAGGCCCTTTATCTGCGCGCGCTAACAGTTGCGGGCGGGCAGTCTGCTTTGGCTTGGGAATTGCGGGCGGCGACAAGCGCGGCCAGATTGCGAGCTATTCAACATCGTATCGAAGATGCTCGAGCTATACTTGCCCCGATCTATAGTAGGTTTACCGAAGGGTTTGAAACCGCCGATCTGAAAGACTGCAAGGCAGTATTGGATCGGCTAGGTTAGTCTGAGCGGATCTGGCGAGTTGCGTGGGTGGACTGCAACGATTTTTGCGTGCCGGGGCACGGCGCCACACATGGCAAGTGAGAGGCAGCAATGACATTATTTCGAGCGGCATTGGCCTTTGTATTTTTGGTCTACGGCAGCTCCCTCGGGCTAGCAGACAGCGTCATGGGCGAGATCCGCGTCGGCCAAACGCTACCGTATAGTGGGCCGCTATCCAGCTTTGGTATCATTGGTCGGGTCCAAGAAGCCTACTTCGCCAAAATCAACGCGGAGGGCGGCATCAACGGCCGAAAGGTAAAATTCATCAGCGTGGACGATGCCTACTCTCCTCCCAAAACCGTCGAGCAGACGCGTAGATTGGTGGAGCAGGAGGGGGTGTTGTTGATGTTCGGCTCGCTAGGAACTGCGACCAACAGTGCAGTTCATCGTTACCTAAATGCGAAGGGCATTCCGCAGCTGTTCGTTCTCAGTGGGGCTACGAAATGGGCTGACCCAAGAAAGTCTCCATGGACCATGCCTGGAATGCTCGCCTACGAAACCGAGGGGCCATATACGCCAAGCACATCCTGCAGAACATACCTCACGCCAAGATCGCAATACTGTCACAGAACGACGATTTTGGCCGCGACTATGTGACGGGTTTCAAGCGAGGCCTGGGAAACGAAGCAAAAGCCGCAATCGTCGCCGAAGAAAAATACGAGACGAGCGCGCCAACGATTAGCTCTCAATTGGCGACGTTGAAGGCGTCTGGCGCTAATGTGTTGTTCGGCGTCACGATCGGAAAATTCACGTCGCAGCTCATCAAAGGAGTGGCCGAACTCGGCTGGAAGCCGGACGCCTTCTTCGTTCCGGCGTCGGCTTCCTCGATCTCGTTTCTCGAGCCAGCGGGTCTCGAAAATGCGATTGGGTTGATTTCGTCGAGCAATCAGAAGGACACGATCGATCCTCAATGGGCCGGTGACGCCGGCGTGAGCGACTTCCTGGAGTTCATGAAGAAATACCTGCCCGGGGCAGACCTAAACAATTCCAACTATTCCGCGGGCTATCATTATGCGGGACTTCTGACGAGAGTTCTGCAAGCGTGCGGGAAGGATCTCAGTCGTGAAAACATCATGCGCCAGGCCGCATCACTTCGTGAGATTGCGCTGCCGCTACTGTTACCCGGAATAACGGTAACGACCGGCCATGAGGATTACTTGCCGTTCCAACAATCGCAGCTGCGGCGCTTCAACGGAAAGAGCTGGATTGGCTTCGGTGACATACTAGACGATCGGTAGGCGCGTCTCGATCGCGTCGATCCACCGACCAATCTGCCGGCATATCGCACTCTTGGACCAACTGCCGCTGCTGAACGTTCATAAAATCAAGCGACTGGCAAGAATGGGCCGCGTTTTGCGCGTTTCAGTGGGGTTGGCTAGTTGATGGAGCGTCCAAATGGCAGATTGTGTGATTGTTCGAGCCTACGGAAGGCAATTAGATCAATTGCGTGCAGAAGCGTTCCGCATTACACGAGGACGACAAATCGACTGGTGGATAGACCGTGGCGACAAAGGGAGGCATTTTTACTTCGAGAGTGCTGAAGCAAAACAAGCGTTCACCTCAATGTGCGACAACTTCGCCGTCCCGTACGTCGAAGCCTAATCATTTAATCTAATCGTGGCTGTCGCTCTTGTTCGTTCTCGCGTGTACCGCACTGGCGATCCGGCTGGTTGCGGCCGCGGTTTGCGCGGAACCCTCCGACTCGATCCCACTTTGTTGTTCGCTGGGATGGGCGGCGCGGGCGAGCAGATGGAATTGCGAAGCGCGAACAGGTCTGTTGGATCGTCCGGCACCGTGGTGAGTGAAGACCGCGAGTCAAGTCCGGGCCGTGTCTTCAGGTGCCGGGATCTCTCCGATCGCACTCCGGGCATCGGCCATCTGTGGCGGCGCCGAGTTGACGGCCGAATTCTTCCCTGAGGACGTCCGATGCCCAGAACTCGCCATCGCTCTTGATGATTCTTTTCGCCCGCTCAAAGGCATGGCTCTCGGCGGCATCGTCGCCGACGCGGATAATAACCCGATCGTGGAAAGGACAGACAATCGTGGCACGGGTGGTTTCGAGCGCGTAGCGCACAACCGCGGTCAGATCGTCGGCATGAAGTTTGCTGGACATCGTGGCTCTCCTGTCGACGTCGCGGAGCGAAATGCAAATCAACCCCGGGCTTCTGAAGAGGAGGTCGGCATGCTTACAAACCCCAATTCCTCGGGTCCGCATTGATCCAGCTCAACAACGGATGTCGCATGCTCCAATCGCCGTAAGGGGGCTCTATGATCATCCGCAATTTCGCCGAGGCGCAACTCAAAGGTCGCCTCCACGTCAGCTGCCGGAAGAACGAGCAAATCGTTGATCTAGATCATTTCGCCATACTGCCAAGATCGCATGCTGCGCGTCGGACACGAGGGAGGTTCTATATGGCACCGGTCTCAACACCGCATGATGAAAAATGCCCTCGCCGTGGTTCCAGGTTAGTACACCTCGAGTGGCACGAACGCGTCAATGCTCAGGAGGCGCAAGAGCTCTGGCGCTGCTGGATCTGCAAGAGCGAATTTGTCACCCCCGTCGCTTCTGATGGGACAGAGTCGTCAGTCGCTGGGATCACCGAACCATTCTTTACGAACCTGCTCGTCTGATCAGTTCCGCTTGAGCGGATCGACAAGGAAATCGTTCGATGTCCTTGGTTAATGCATCGCCTCATCATCTCGAGCGCTGGCATGAAGTTTCGGACGCTGATGGCCGCCGCGATTGTCGCCATGCTCCCGCAATTTAATGCGGGAGCACAGGTGAACTTGTCGGCTGGCAGCACGTCGTCCCAACTGTCCGACCTTATGATCGCGATACAATTCCAACACATCAAATTATGGTTGGCCGGAAAGCTAGGCAACTGGGACTTGGCGAATTATGAGCTTCGACAAATCCAGGCAAGCTTGCGGAAGGCAACGCCGACTCCCTCCGAAGGCCTGCGCTCGTCCCAAACTACCGAACAGCTGCAAGCTCTGGATCGCGCGATTCAACAGAAGGATGGTGCAGCTTTCGCCAAGGCTTACTCGGATCTCACGAACGGATGCAATGCCTGCCACCGCGCCAGCGGATACAGTTCAATCACCATCCAGGTGCCGGTTAACTCGCCGTTCAGCGATCAGCTGTTCGCAGATCAGATCGCGCAGGGTCGCGCGCTCGCTCGCGGGACCTGCGGCCTCTGTCACATTGTCTCGGATGCTTCAAGGGAAACACCAGCCTTTCGCGTCCCCGCGCCAAGCTTCAGCGAAATTGCCAGCCGGCCATCTTTTTCAGCCAACTATCTCCGAGAGCTATTGACGTCAAACCACCGTCGCGTAGGCCCGAACCAGGCAATGCTTAAGCCAAAGCTCGTCGAATACCAGATCGATGCGATCGTTGCGTTCTTCGAGACCGTGCAAGCCGACCGGGCTCGCTAAGATCTGAGCTTAGGGTCATGGTCGCGCCGATCAGCGTTCTAGTCTTGAGTCTTTAGGCTAAGGATGTAATTCGCGAGAGCGTCGGCCTGATCGGGCGCGATGACGAGGTTCGGCATGTTCTGGTGGCTGGTCTTCAGGAACACTTTCAGCGAAAGTGCCGTCGTTCCATACCTGTTTGCGATTGACGCGAAGCCCGGTGCCTGATCCGACATTCCCGGCATGTGCGGTTCGATTGCATGACACGGCTTGCACCATGCTTCCGCGAGGCGATGTCCTTCAAACGCGCTGTCTGCAGCAAGTTTAGATCCGTCCGCCTTGTGCACGCGGACGAGAAACAACGCTAATAGCGCGATCAGGATCACGAGGCTGATGTTGACTCGCATGCTGCGGAACATGTTCCGTCTCAACTCGGGGTTGGGGCACTCACAGCAACCGCGCGAGCGCCAGCGGGCATCTCATCGCCAAAACCGCCTGCCGATCAGCCGTTCTGGCGAAAGAAAGCAGAATGACCGAGCGCACCCGCCCTTAGCGCAGGATGCGGCGCTTTAACACGCGATCAGGTCGGTATGTCCAAATCCCTTTGAGTAGTCGAGCAGGGAGACAATCGTGGGTGTCAGGCGGAAGACGCAGACCTCCGAAGTGTTCGGCATGGGGAGATCAAGGCTCTTCTGGTTCGGATACCGCGAGATCAGGAGGCGCAAGGCGTTTTCGAATTCGGCGGGATTCGTTACGAGCTTCGCGCGTGCCGCCATCGATAGGCCCAGGATGTCCATCACTTGCGTGGGATCGTCATCCACCGTTAGCGAGACCCGATCGTCCTTCGCCAGGTTAGCTGCCTTCTGGCTGTCCGCTCCGCAAAGGAAATAGATGACGAGCCCATCATTGGCGTAGCCGACAGTGGTCACCTGGGGCCAGCCGTCAGATCGTAGGGTAGCGATCCTCGTCGTCCGGTGCTGATCCAGAAGCCGAAGGATTTTCCGCCTGAACGTTTCGTCCATTGGTCGCCTCCGATTTAGACCAGTTTAGCCCCGAACTAGCGTGTACGTTTTGAGGCAGGTCAAGTATCGAGGAAGCCGGCCGCCAAGCGTAGGCGCAGTGGGCCTGCCATACGCCTGAGCGCAATTGCACCAATCGCTCTCGGAGGGAGCGCTGTTTGGCAGTTATGCTTGTCGCTATAGCGGGCCCCATCGCCAACCGACCTCATGCTTTGAGCTGCATCAAGCTGGCTTTGAACGGCGGTGACATCGTGTGGACTGGGAGGGCTGCTTCGATGCGCCGAGTTGCCTTGAAAGCCCTATTCACGGCTCTCGCTTTCAGAAGAGCCGAGAAGGAGCGAGTCGATTGGGATCGAAATATCTTGATCTTCTCGACGGTGGTGACCGTCGGGCTGGTTGCGCTCTATGTCTACGGCAAGGCTACCTCGCGTTGGTGAACTGTTTCGCGGGAACGACTGCGATGATGCGATGCTTGCTGATACTTTCGACAATAGGTCTCGGGTCGAGCACCTGCGCCCATGCGCGCGATGAGGAGCAGCAACATGGCAAAGAGCTGTTGCAACAATTGTGCGCCCGCTGTCACTCAGTTGGTAGGACCGGCGCGAGTCCCAACAGGCAAGCGCCGCCCTTTCGCAGCTTCAGCGAAACCAAACTCTATGACAGCGACTTCCTGCAACGACTACAGGATGGCTATAGCAGCATTCATCCCTCCATGCCGACCTTCCGCTTCAACAGGGACGATGCAGAGGCTGTCCTAAACTACATGAAGTCAATTCAGGAACCAACTAAGCCGAAACAATCTCCGCCGCGATGAGGTCTGAGCATCTCCAGGAGACCAAAATATTCGTTCAAGGACAATAGACAGCATCTTTGGGTGAAACCGGAGACCCAGTGGTCGTCCTCTTGAGAGCATCTGCCAGAACCCTCGGAAAGATTTTGACCTAGCTCATCGGCGCCTTGCGAATGGCTGCGTTCGTTGGAGGCGAGTGTTCGAGACTTGTCATTGATTCTGCTCAAGCAACGGAGCTTGTTTCGGAAGAGAATGATGCAGGTAGTGTTGGAATGAGATCATGTCGTTTGAGCGGGTTCTACGATGGACTCTGGTTGCAATCGCAATCGCGGGATTAACCGCGGGTATCCTTGCGCGAGCTGCCGGCCGTCCTGATCTGGCCGATTTCGCATGGGCAATCGGCACGGCACCCGTGATAGGTGGACTGGCGGTCTCGATCGTCAGGGACTTGCTGGGCGGCCGACTGGGAGTGGACGCGATTGCGCTCCTGTCGATGAGCGCGGCATTGGCGCTCGGCCAGCCGCTTGCCGGCGCCGTGGTGGCGCTGATGTATTCCGGTGGCAACGTACTGGAGGATATCGCGATCGCGCGGGCTGAGCACGACCTGCGGTCACTGGTCGATCGTGCGCCGCGCCGGGCACATCGCAAGACTGGCGAGCGGATCGAAGAGGTTCCGATCGAGGCGGTCTTGGTCAGCGAAGAGCTCCTGGTACGGGCCGGCGAGATCGTGCCAGTCGACGGCATCGTCCGTTTGGCCATGGCGACCATCGACGAGTCCGCGGTTACGGGCGAGCCGATCCCGGTCGAGAAGACACGCGGCAGCGCCGTTCTTTCCGGTTCGCTGAATGCGGGTGAGACCTTCGAGTTGACCGTTACCGCACCGGCTGGCGAGAGTACCTACGCTGGTATTGTGCGCATGGTGACGGCGGCGCAAACTGCGAAGGCCCCCTTTGTGCGGTTGGCCGATCGCTATGCGCTGATCTTTCTTCCCGTGACGCTCGTCACCGCCTTCCTGGCGTGGTGGATCTCCGGTGATTTGACCCGCAGCCTCGCTGTGCTGGTGGCGGCAACGCCTTGCCCCCTGATTCTGGCCGCACCTGTCGCCTTCATCGCCGGCGTAGCGCAAGCGGCCCGTCGCGGCATCTTAGTCAAGGGAGGAGGGGCACTGGAGGCGCTGGCTCGTGCGCGCACCGTGCTCTTCGACAAAACCGGCACTCTCACGGTTGGAGGTGCGCGGTTGCTTTCGGTTGAAGTCGCTCCGGGGGAAAATCCGGACGAGGTCCTCACGCTTGGGGCCTCGCTTGAGCAGGCCTCGCATCACGTCCTCGCCAAGACCGTCGTCTCTGCGGCCGTCGATCGCGGCCTCAAGCTCAAAGCGCCCGAACAGGTCAAAGAAACCATGGGCACCGGTTTGTCCGGCCTTATCGACGGCCGCCGGGTAACCGCGGGCTCGCGAGAGTTGCTTCGCTCACATGCCGAGCTGTCGCCGTGGGAGCTGCGGGCAATCCGGCGCGCATCGTGGCGCTCGGCGCTCATCGTCTTTGTCGCCGTGGACGGCCTTCCGATCGGTGCGCTGCTGCTGGCCGACGAGCTGCGGGCTGATACGCCGCGAGCGATCCGGCTGCTGCGCGATGCGGGCATCGTACGAATGGTCATGGTCACAGGCGATCGTGCCGCAGCGGCGCAGGCAATCGGAGCAGCGCTCGACCTCGATGCCGTGCTGGCTGACCGCGTTCCCTCGGACAAGGTCGAGGCGGTGCGCACTGAACAGCGGCTGCATCCGACCATCATGGTCGGTGATGGCATCAATGACGCCCCGGCACTGGCCGTGGCCGATATCGGGGTCGCGCTCGGCGCACGCGGCGCGAGCGCCTCGTCCGAGGCGGCGGATGTGGTCATCCTTACCGATCGGCTTGATCGCGTCGGCGAAGCGATCATAATTGCGCAGCGTGCACGGCGTATCGCTCTCCAAAGCGTCATTATTGGCATGGGATTGTCGATAGCTGCCATGGTGGCCGCTACCGTTGGCTGGCTGGATCCCGTGCCGGCGGCGATCGTGCAGGAGGTGATCGATGTTGCCGTCATCCTGAACGCGCTGCGGGCGCTCACTCCAGCCCATGGGAGCGCCGGTCGCCGGATATCCGCAGAGGAGGGCCTAGCACTGCATCACGACCATCAGGCGCTGTTCGGGGATCTCGACCGACTGCGCAAGATCGTCGATGCGATCGACGATGTGCCGCCAGACGCCGCTGCGGCCTTGATCGAAGAGGCTGATCGCCTCGTTCAGGGCAGTGTAGTGAAGCACGAGCGCGAGGACGAGGGCAGCGTCTATCCGAAAATTGCGGAGGTGCTGCGCGAACGCCACGGCCTCTCTGCCATGAGCCGCGCGCATCGTGAGATCCTGCACCTTGCGCGGCTGCTCGCACGGATCGCGGCCGACCTGCCGTCAGAAAAGATCGACCGCTATCTTATTCGAGATGCCCAGCGTGTGATCGAGGCGATCGAAACGCTGGTGCGCATGCATACGGCCCAAGAGGACGATATTTACGAAGCCGTGGCGGCGGACTGAGCAGCTTGGCGATGTCGGTTAGTCGATCGTGCCGAATTCCGCCACGGGCAGAATCCAATAGACGAGGTTGGTGCCGGTGAACGAAGCCCGAACCCGGTCGAGCAGGCGCGCGGCATCGTTCCGTGGTAGGACAATCCATACGATGACCTGATTGGCGTGCCCTTTGACGCGCTCGGCCATGCTTTGGAGCCGCACGGCGGTGCCGTGTCCGGCAGCATCGAAGGCCGTGAAACCCCTCACCAGATCGGTCTGTTCGCTGAGATAGTCGAAGAGCTCGTCGCGAAGCTGGCGCGGCAGGATCAGCGTGAGGCAGACGGACACGCTCGTCATTTGGCCCCCTTCGCAGCGCCGCCGTAGCGGCGATACAGGATCGGCAGCAGAATCAGCGTCAGCATTGTCGACGAGACCAGCCCCCCGATCACGACGATGGCCAGCGGTCGCTGCACTTCAGATCCCGGACCGGAGGCGAACAACAGCGGGATCAATCCGAGCGCCGTGATGCTGGCCGTCATTAGAACGGGCCGCAGTCTTCGCATGGCGCCTTCGACGACGATGCGACCCTCGCTCAGGCCGTGAGCGCGTAGCTGGTTGAAATAGGAGACCAGCACGACGCCGTTCAGTACGGCTATGCCGAGCAGCGCGATGGATCCGACCGACGCCGGAACGGACAGATATTCGCCGCTTGAGACCAGCGCGAACACGCCGCCGATCAGCGCGAAGGGGATGTTGACCAGCACCAGCACCAGCAGGGCATGGCGCACCGAGCCAAATGTGGTGAACAGCAGCACGAAGATCAGGCCGATGACGACCGGCACCACGACAGAGAGCCGCGCGGCGGCGCGCTGCTGGAAACAGGTCCGGCTGCAGCGCCGTAGACCGGCGGGAAATCACAACGATGTTCTCCCGGCCGGTGTCGTCGAAGAACGGCACCTGAGCGCGCTCGCGCCGCTCGGCACGCTTTCGACTCTATCCGTGCATCGGAAGTTCCGCATTGACCCATCTCAACCCGGGCTTCGAACCTTGGCGGCGGCGGTGGGCCGTGCCCTACTTGAGTGTGCGGACGTAGTCCGCGAGATCCGCGATCTCCGTCCGGTTCAGCGATAGCGTCGGCATGTTCGGATGCGGTGCGAGTAGAAGGAAAGCGAGCTTGTTTTGGTCGAAATCGGGCATCTTCGCGAAGGTGGAGAACGGCGGCGCCTGGTCGGAGGCTTTCTTCTGGCCGCTTTCGACGAGATGGCACGCGGCGCACCAACGCTTTGCGATGTCCTTGCCGTGATCCGCGTCCGCCGCTGCGGCCGGTGTCACGATCGCAAGCGCGCAAATCGTGGCGGACGACAATCTGAATGCTTTCGACATGCGAGGGTCCCCAAGGATCGAGCGTTATTGTCGGCGGACAATCTGACCGGTGACGTCTTCCACGTGAAGCAGCAGAAAGATAAGTGGTCCCCCGTCGTCGTGGACCGGCGTGTTGATCGATCGCTCGCCGCGCGTTACGGCAAGGCAGCCCGGGACGATGTCCGACCAATTTTGACCAAGGCTTCTCTCGATCGCGCACGTCTGATAGCTCATTGCTCCAACGTCTTCAGGAACGCCATGAAATCGCCGACCTGGTCGGAATCGAATTGAAATTCTGGCATCGCCGGATGCCCAGTGACGATGCCCTCGGCCAAGGCCTCCTGCAGCATCTCGATCGGATATCGCTCGTGTAACGTCCTGAACGGTGGAGCAATCTTGAGGGGGCTTGGGCTGACCTTGTCGGTCGAGTGGCACTTCGCACAATACAGCAGCGCAAGACGTCGGCCTTGCTCGACGCTCGAAGCTGCGGTTGGGTTAGGGGAGAAAAACAAACCCGCAACGAGTATGGCGCCTGCCACGGCACGTCCAGTTCCGAGATGCGTCCTCACGTAGTGCTCCATCAGTGCGACATCATGACCGGAACTGTCATACTGCGGAACATTTCCTGCGTGACCCCGCCGAATACCGTTTCCTGAAGTCGAGAGTGGCCGTAACCGCCCATGATCAGCAGGTCGAGGCTTTCATCCGCAGCGATCGACAGGATGCTCGCTTGCAGATCGCTACAGTCGGCCTGAAGCGATACGGCCTTCGCCGGCAAGCCCTTCCGCGCGAGATGTGTCAGGAGGCGTTCGGGCGATGCATCGGGCGGTACCTCGGATGCATTGAGGGTGATGGTCGTCAGAGCGGCTGCGTCGGTGATAAATGGCATCGCGTCCCGCAAGGCGCGGGCGGCAAGGCGGCTGCCGTCCCAGCAGATGCCGACGCGTGCCGCCTTGAACGCACCCCGGAAAGTATAGGGAATGAACAGCAGGGGCCCACCCGCCTGCAAGAGCAGTTCCTTCGGAAGCCGGTTGTCAAACGTGTCGCCCTCGGGGTCGCCTTGTGACACGATCGTCAGATCATAGAGGCGCGCCGCTGCACCAGCTTTCGCAACCGCGTCGGCGAGAGTTCCGTTCAGTGCGTACCTTCCATAGTTGATCCGGACGTTCTTCGCCTCGACCTCGAAGACGCGCAGCGCTGCCTCGGCTCGCTCCAGCGCACGTTCATACTCGAATTGCAGGGACGATGCGATGGCTGCGCCGCCTTCCGCAAGAAACGGCACGTTCGTCGAAGCATATCCTGTTGCAATTGCATCCAGATGTGCCGAAGCACTCATTGCAAGAGAAACAGAAGCGTCGATGGCAGGCCGCGGTGAGCGCTCCGTAGGAATATGCACCAATAAGTCCTTGAACATGCGTGCCTCCCGTTCCGATCGGGCTGAAGAGCAGCACAGGTCGACATCGAGAGCCTTGACGCACGTCAAAGCGGTAGCCGGCGCCCCGGGTATCGTTTTGACCATAGGGCGGGAGTTCTAGATATGGCGCGGGTGGCATTGGTAACTGGCGGTACCAGAGGCATTGGCGCCGCCATATCTCAAGCGCTTCAGGCCGAGGGTTGCCTCGTAGCGGCGACCTACGTCGGAAATGCCGAGGCCGCCAAAGCCTTCGCGAGCCGAACAGGCATCTCAGCCCATCAATGGGATATCGGTGATTTCGACGCTTGCGCTACCGGAGTGAAGGCCGTTGAGGCGTCAGTCGGGCCAATCGACATTCTTGTCAACAATGCCGGCATCGTTCGTGACGCCACGTTTCATAAGATGACCCAGCCGCAATGGGATTCCGTGATCCGCACCAATCTCGACGGTGTGTTCAACATGTGTCGACAGGTGATCAACGGCATGCGCGCAAGACGGTATGGCCGAATCATCAATGTCTCGTCGATCAACGGACAGAAAGGCCAGTTCGGCCAGACAAACTACTCCGCGGCCAAAGCCGGCGAGCTTGGATTCACCAAGGCGCTGGCGCTGGAAACGGCGCGTCTCGGAATCACGGTAAACGCCGTCTGCCCCGGCTATATCCATACCGAGATGCTGGATGCCGTGCCGCAGGATATTCTGGAGAAGAGCATCCTGCCGCAGATTCCGGTCGGCCGTCTCGGCCGACCGGAAGAGATTGCGCGCGCTGTCCTGTTTTTGGCAGCAGAAGAGGCGGGATTCATCACCGGGTCGACGTTGTCGATCAATGGCGGCCAGTACATGATTTGAGCGTGGACAGGTCACTGACCGTCAACGCTTCCAACTCACCCGAGCCGTTCACCTCCGGGTCTTACGGACTTGAAACCGCCAGGCCCTTGGCAATCTCCGCCGAGACAAAATAAGCGACCGCGATAGCAATTATCGTCGCCAACATTGCCGCCGACGGTGCGATGAAGCCGAACAGGCCACCCCCAAAGCCTTAGTGTCTGTTCCAAAACATGTTGAGTCGAATGAATCGGTTGTGATTCAAGGTGAGCGGCCTGATTCGATGGGGACGCGCCGCCAATGTGGACTACCGAGAACCGTGCACGCTACGACCGCAGCCGCCTGCGCTATCCGAGCGACTTGACCGACGAGGAGTGGGCGCTGATCGCGCCTCGCATCCCGCCGGCCAAGCGCGGCGGCAACAAGCGTACGGTGGACCTGCGCGAGATTGCCAACGGGCTGATGTACATCCTGAGCACAGGTTGCCAGTGGCGCGCGATCCCCAAGGACCTGCCGCCGCGCTCGACGCTGTATGGCTACTTCGATCTGTGGAGCTGGAACGGCACGCTCGATAAAATTCATCACGCCCTCTATGTCGAATGTCGCGAAAGGGCCGAGCGCGAGGCTTCTCCCACCGCCGCCATCATCGATAGCCAGAGCGTGAAAAGCGCTGAAAAAGGGGGCCTCATGATCTCCATGGCTACGACGCGGGCAAGAAGATCAAGGGCAAGAAGCGGCACATTCTCGTCGACACGCAAGGCCTCTTGATGCACGCCATCGTGCATGCGGCGGACATCCAGGATCGCGACGGCGGCGTGCTCCTGATGGCAACGTTGTTCGGCCTCTATCCCTTTCTTCTGAAGCTCTACGCCGACGGCGGATATCAAGGGCCACATTTCCAGAAGGGGCTGCGTAGCGCTCTGAAGCGCGTGAACCTCGAAATCGTCAAACGCTCCGATCAGGCTCACCGTTTCGTCGTCTTGCCCAAACGCTGGATCGTCGAGCGTACCTTTGCCTGGCTCGGGCGATGCCGAAGACTGTCCAAAGATTGGGAATGCTTCAATCACAGGGCGCTCGCCTTTCTCAAGCTGGCCTCCATCCGACTCATGCTGCGAAAGCTATGCAATCCAAGGTAATCTTTCCGGACAGACTCTAAGTGTTGATGCGCTGGTCGAGGTGATGATGGCGCGGAGCGGTTAACGGGCCGTGCATGCTCCCACGGCGTATTGCCTCCATGAACAGTCGCGGGAGAATGACTATAGTGAGGCCAACACGCGATGACCTGGCGATGTCCGAGATCCTTCTGACACCCCGCGAGAAACAATTATTGAGGCGTCTCGCTGCCGGGAAGACGGATAGAGAAATTGCTGCAAAGCTCGGCGGAACTGCCAAGCAGATCGCGGAGCAACGAGTTCGTCTCCTCGGCAAACTTCGGATAGCGTCCGAGGCTGAGATTACGTCGGCGGCCCATCGTCTGGCGGAGTGGCGGACCTATCGAGGCATTACCTAATTGCTGAGGATCAGGACGGGGCGGGCGGCCACGATGAAAGCGCCCGCCGCAATAGCTACCACCCGCACGATCAACTCGCTGCTCTCCTGCGGCGGTTCAACGCATTCAGCTATTGAGCGGCTCTAGCCCGTCTTATTCGTCAGAGGGCGCCTGAGAGGCTGGCGAGCGTGGTGTAAAGCGCTGATGCGGCGTAGGATTCGGTTGCAAAGCCAACCCCATCACCTTCAGCCGCGAACACCACGCCCGCCATGACCGACGATACGATTCTGCCCTTCTCGTTTCCAGCCGTTCACGCCAAGAAAGTCACAGCTGCCTTCGATGGCGGTCGGCTGACCTCGAACGGGGGCGTGATGCTTCTGGCGATGGCCGAGCGGCGTCTCGGCTTGGCCGACAATTTGGCCCGGGTGTTCCCGGATCGGCGCGATCCGACGCGGGTCGTGCACAGCCTGGTCGATATGTTCCGCGCGCGCATGTTCGCGATCTGCTGCGGCTACGAGGACGCCGACGACCTCGATCATCTGCGGTCCGATCCCGCATTCAAGCTGGCCTGCGGACGGCTGCCGGACACGGGTCGCGATCTGTGTTCCCAACCGACGCTGTCGCGCCTGGAGAATGCTCCGCGCCTGCGCGACGTGATCCGACTGACCTACACTTTGGTCGACGCATGGATGGATAGCTACCCGCGCGAGCCGGCATCCGTCACGCTCGACATCGATGATACCTGCGATGTCGTCCACGGCCATCAGCAGCTCTCGCTGTTCAACGCTCATTATGACGAACGCTGCTTCCTGCCGATCCACGTCTACGACACGGAGAAGAGCCGGCCCGTGGCGGTCGTGCTGCGGCCCGGCAAGACGCCGGGCGGCGTCGAGGTGCGTGCCCATCTGCGCCGCCTGGTACGGCATATCCGGACGCGGTGGCACAACACGCGAATTACGTTCCGTGGCGACGGGCACTATGCCCGGCCGGAGGCAATGGCGTGGTGCGAGACCAACGGCATCGACTACATCTTCGGTCTGTCCGGCACCAAGCCGCTCGCCAGAAAAGTCGACGCGGTCGCCGACGACATCCGCACGCGACGCGCCATCGAGAACCTGCCGGTTCTGCGCGGCTATACCGAGACGCGCCACAAGGCAAAGTCCTGGGATCGCGAACGACGCACCGTCGCCCGTATTGAGGCGACGATGCTCGGCCTCGACATCCGCTTCGTCGTCACCAGCCTCGATGTCGGCTCGGCCGAGTGGATCTACGACAGCCTGTATTGCGCGCGCGGCCAAGCCGAGAATCTGATCAAGCTGCATAAGACGCAGCTCGCCTCCGATCGCACCAGTTGCCGTTCGGCGCTCGCCAATCAAGTCCGCCTCGTTCTCCATACCGCCGCTTATTGGCTGATGCTGACCGTGCGCGACGCCATTCCCAAAGTCCGGGAATTGGCCACTGCCGAGTTCGCGACGCTGCGTCTTCGGCTCTTGAAAATCGCCGCCCGGGTTGTCGAGACCAAGAGCCGCATTCGCCTTGCGTTCGCCGCGGCATGTCCCGAAGCCGACCTGATCCGCAGCTTGCCCGGCGCGCTGCTGCCGCTCGGTCCTTGACCGGTGGGGCGTCCGCCCGCGTTCACCCAACCCATCCCTCAAGCGCGTTGCAAAGTACCGGTCGTCAGGCGGTGAAAAGCCGAAGGCAATCCTGTGCGCCTCGTCAGCGGAGGTGTGCGGATGCACCAGTCGGACCAAAATACCGCGCTCTCACGAATAGGGCGGGCTAGTAACCGCGAGCCCCGCCAGCGCCGACCAAGTAAGAATGAGTCATCAAGGCCGCTGGCAGAAAAGACTATGTGGAGCGCAGACACCCTAGACGATTTCGACGCCCGGCTCACTACCGGGGCCTACCCAATCTAAATTATCCTTCCTGGTTCGAATGCCACGTACTATGGCACCTTCGACGATGAGCCAGACATTGGGTGACAGGCCTTCCCCGATGACGACTGTGGCGTCCTGATCAGGAAGCCTTTGCAGCGTCTCCACAAGCTCTCGCACCTTCATGGCCGTCATCCAGCACGCGGAACTGCTGCTAGTCTTTTTCGACTTTTGCGAGCTAGCAATTGGCCGTTGGTACAACCTCGCGACAGCCTACGGCTTCCTGCCCCCTTGCTTCCACCCCCGCCTCTCAATGAGGCTCTTCGGGGCCGGGGTGGGGGGTGCAATGAAGCAACGTCAACCGCGAAAAGCCACCCCGCTCTGGGTGTGGTTCGCGCTCGCTCTCGTGGCTTGTGGCATCGCGGCTTATGCGACCGGCTACCTTAGTCTTCGGAAATGACGAGGGATCCAGTCGCCGGGGATGTCCCGGGTTCTGTTGAATTTCTGAAGAGGTCGGCGTTGCCCACCTTGAGCCGGTAGGCTCGGGGTGCTGATTCCACAAAGGAGAGCAACGCCATGACGAGAGATATCACACCGGCTGGTTGGCCGGCGACCGGGGCTGTGGAGAAATCATTTGCGGAAGTGCGAGCGAGCTTCGATCGGTTCTGCCTTGCGGCAGGAATCGAGGCGCTCGGCACGATGATGGAGGCGGATGTGACAGCGGCCTGCGGGCCGCGCCACGGTCGTGATGCGGCGCGGCGGGCGCACCGTTGGGGCCGAACGCGGGGGCGGATCGGTTTCCACGGCGGCAAGATCGAGGTCGATCGCCCGCGGGTCCGGGGCATGGACGGCCGCGAGGTCACGATCCCGAGCTGGGAAACGGCGGCGCAGGAGGACTGGCTCGGTCGCTGGGCGATGAACCTGATGCTGATCAATGTGTCGACGCGCCGGTTCGGCCGCGCCGTCCGGCTGCCCGAGGGTGACGTGCCGGCACCGCCCGGATCGGGGATTTCGAAGTCGGCGGCCTCGCGGAGGTTCGTGGCTCTGTCGGCGGCGCGGCTGGCCGACTTCATGGCTGCCGATCTGTCCGCGCTCGACCTTCTGGTGGTCCAAATCGACGGGCTGCATCTCGACGACGATCTCGTGCTGGTGGCCGCGATCGGGGTTGACGGCGAAGGCAACAAGCATCCGCTGGCGCTGGTGGAAGGGGCGACCGAGAATGCAGCAACGGTTCAGGCCCTGCTGGACAACCTGGTCTCGCGCGGGCTCGACCCGACGGTGCCAAGACTGTTCATCGCCGACGGCGCGAAGGCGTTGTCGAAGGCGATCCGCCGCACCTTCGGTTCGGCCGCTGCGATCCAGCGCTGCCAGATCCACAAGGCGCGCAACATCATGGAACGCCTGCCGAAAGAGCATCATGCGGCCACCCGCCGGGTGCTGCGCCAGGCCTGGGAGCTCGATGACGCCGACAAGGCTGAAAAATTGATCCGCAATCTCGCGCGTCGACTCGACCAGCAATGGCCCGGCGTTGCGGCCAGTATCCTCGAAGGCCTCGACGAAATCCTGACTGTCGTCCGGTTGAAGTTGCCGAAGGAGCTTCGCCGATCGCTCGCCTGTACCAATATCGCCGAGAACATGATGGGCACCATTCGCCGCGTCACGCGCAACGTTAAACGCTGGCGGGATGCCGGTATGGCCTTGCGATGGGTCGCGGCCGGTATGATCGAGGCCAACAAGGGCTTCCGACGATTGAAGGCGCATAAGCAATTGTCGGTTCTGCGTGCGGCCCTTCAAGCTCACCACGATCGCATGACAATCAAGTCCGTTGCCCACGTCACGAGGGCTGCGTAATATTCATTCCGGCAACGTCGACCCGACGTAGTTCAACAGCGATCGGGACATCCCCCAGTCGCCGTAAGGCGGGTGACAACGCCGTCAGTCCGGTGGATGCCCAACCGCTCGGCAAGCGCCACGAGTTCGGCCAATGACTGAACCTGCGTTTTCTCCATCACCCGTGAGCGATGCGCCTTGATAGTACGCTCTGTACAGCCCAGCACGTACGCTATCTGCTTGTTGACCTTGCCCGAGCTACTAGTTCGAATACTTGCCGCTCTCGCGGCGTCAATGCAGCCAGACGAGCGCGATCCGCATCCAACTTGCCCTTTTTGGCACGCGCGACTTCGTAACGTGCGAACGCACCATCAATTGCGCGAAAGAGGTCGTCGGACAATGTCGGCTTGATCAGAAAGTCTTCCGCGCCTGCCTTGATGGCCTGCACCGTGGTCTGGATGTCGGGACGGCCGGTAAGAAATATAATCGGCAACGTCGAACCGAGTTCGTCCAATCGAGTTTGGAGTTCACGACCGCTCATTCCCGGTAGTCGTACATCGACAAGAATGCAGCCGGGCTTGCTTTCGTCCGGGAAGCGATCCAACAACTGCTCGGCAGACGCGTAGGTCGCCACTTCGTACCCGGCGAGTTTCAGGCGACGTTCGAGCGCTGTTCGGAAGGCACTGTCGTCATCGACAACATATACAAACCTCAGCACGAGACGCCTCTAAACCCCAAGGTCGTTGGTAGACCTACGTCAGCCGCGACTAGCTAGAAGAGCCAGTACAGCATCGATGTCGTCCAAGCCCGCCGCGATGAACCGGCGAGGTGATGCCGATCAACGTATCCTACTCGACTGGCAAGTGGGCCTGACCATTTCCGACAGGGGATGTGCGATTTTGGCACCGTGATTGTACGGGCTATGTCGGGTGGCGTGCATACATGTTTTGCCCCCGCACGACGGGAGATGAAAAAATTTCGATAGGACTACTCTTCAAGTCGCTGCTTTCGATGGGCAAACTGTCAAAATGAAAGCAGCGAGCACTATGCCACGCCCCCAGACTAATCCTCGTGACCGCCAACGAGGGGGGGGGTGCAAGGGCGCTTGGTCCGCATACCCGGGGTCCTCACGCTGAGGTCCTAAGCGCCGCGCCAGACGTGCAACACGCCCTCGCGAAAGCCGCCGACGAACTGATCGGATACGTCCGGTGGCAGAATTTCGCTGAGATCATCGAACGAACCGCTCACCATGATGGCGAGTTCATGTGCGGAAGCATGCTCTGCCCATCGGCGACCCAACTCCAAACCGCGTTGCCGATCTGCCGCTGCATCCATCGTCTTGGACTATTCCCCCGTTCATCGGTTCGGACGAAGTTGATGGCCGCGCTCGGGCCCTTTACGTTCTCGCCAATCTTGGAAGCTTGGGGGCTGAGAAAGATCGGCGAGGCGCGCCCCAGACAAGCAGAACCTCAGTGTTTGGCTAGTGCACTTTGTGCCAATGCATTGCGGGCCTCGCGGCCATAAGTTACAGTCGTTGGAGGAGACAGCGCCGGGACATGGGCACGGTTCGCGGACCTTGGGCATCTTCGGTAGTCGTGCGGCACGCGGGTGCCGGGTAACTCACCATACCACCGAGCTAGGGTTTGGCCGGCCAACTCGATAGACTGGCGTCCCTCGCGAGGAACGAGCAGAGGTAGGCAGCCTCAGCTGGCGGCCTCAGTTGAGTTTCCTGCGAAGCTTTCGAGCGCTGGCGGGCCTAGCGCTCCCGGCGCTCTAATCAGCAATTGGATCGGCAGCCGGGAGCATTGGGGGCTGGAATGCAAGCCCGTACCATGTTTGGCAATCCTCGAACTTCGCGCGCCGGTATTCTTACGGAATCACGGCAACAAGAGTTTCGCCGTGCTTGTCGACCACGTAAAGGTTCAGAGAGGAATACAGCAGGTGATCCCAGTCGATCCACGCGATTTGGGCTTGGTGCCGGGCAGTCGTGAGACGGGGAAGCAACGTCCGTTTGCTGCCATACTCGGCTGTTCGGATGCTCGCGCGCCCGTCGAACTGATTTTTAACGAAGGGCCGAACGATCTTTTTGTAATCCGAGTGGCGGGCAACGGTCTAGGCACAGAGGCGCTTGGAAGCCTCAAATATGAGGCGATCGTCCGATCACGCCGTATTGCGTCATATATCAATCCGGATAATTGTCGGAGCACCATGGGTTTGTCTTGAGAAGCCGGAGAACAATGCGGGGCACTAATTAACGCCGTGCGCACGTTTGCGGCCGGGCCTCTTCCAGCCCCGACATAGCCCCAGACTTCGGTCATCGATCACCCGCCATGCGCGCTCAATAGCCTGCTCCCCATCGATACTGCCACGCTATCCCGACGTCGCTGAACTGGCTGCCCGTTCGGGTGTAGATGCCCGTACCGGCGTTGAGCTTGATCGAATTCTGACGATCGATCGGCAGCGCGACAGTAAAACCCGTACGCATGGTCTCTTGTTCGTTGTCGCCCTTCTTGCCGTCTACGGTGGTGCGGAGGCCTCTGAAATAGGTGCCATCCAATGAAATCCATGCGCCGGAGAGTGAAACCCCAGCGCAGGAGCTAGGCCAAGGAAACCGTAAACTCGGAATGCCGTCTGGGGGAGCGTAGGTAGCGGTCTCCCGCTAACAATTCCCCCGAGGGCGATCCGAGCCTGCCATGGCGGGCTCATAGCTCAATGCCAGCAGACGATCGCCCTTAACCGCGACCATCCGCAACGGCATGTAGGTTAGCCAACCGCTTAAGTCACGAAGGGCGAAGTTCGCTCGGCAGTGGCGCGTCAGGCGTCGGCGATCAGTGAGGCGATGTCCTCGAGCGGACGCCGGCTGAAGTCCTTCGCGAGCTCCCCTAAGATCTTGTCTCTCAGGTCGCGATTGAAGTGCTTGCGCATCTCTCCCAGGATTCTGGGATCGGAGACGACGACCAAGTGTTCGATGGTTCCGTCAAGGCTGAGCTTGTTCAGGAAAGCCGCCGTCGCTGCCGCGAAGTCGTCCTCGACGAGCCGCCTCCCGTCGGGGTTGGCTGAGCCGGAACGATGCCGCGCACCCAAGCCCGAGTGGGCGGACTGAGGCGGAGCCGCCGTGATCTCGACCAAGTGGACCCCAGGTTTCACGCCTGTATTGTGGAACAGGCGGATCGTCTCGCCGTCAGCGACAGCTACTGTCGCACCGGTAGGCAGAATCATCGAAAGACCTCCCGTTCACGATCCCGCACTGACACGGCGGGCTATGTACTTGTCAGCCGGCGTGTTGCTGCGTCTCTTAAGCTCCCGGCACGGAACTCCTCAGAGCAGGGCAGTACAACGATCGCCGTAAGGAAGCGGCGCGGCGCGCACAGCGATCTTGGCGGCCGAGAAGTCGGTGTGCTGGGGAACGCCTTCCCGGCCGGTCGACGATCACTCGAAGATTGAGTCCTTGGCGGTCGAAAGGAAAATCACCTCTCGCTATGGAGTCGATAGCCGACCGTTATCGGAATGACTGAAAGACGCTCGGCGCCGCGGCGGGACTACGGCGCTTCCCTCTGCGAGCACTCGCGCAAGCGGTCGCCGGAAGCCCCGCCTTTGCCGAAGCTTGTTCGAAGGCAGATGGAAGCTTCGGCCCGGATGCCTCGGTACTCGTCGCGACATTGGAAGCGCGCGCACCCTTCGCGATGTCGGGACGACCGGCGCAATGTTCCGCGGCGTTTGCCCGGCGTCGTCTCGACGTGGGTCGGCTACGTCAAGAACTTCGCCCACCGCAACCGCGATACGCACGCGGCAGCGATGGAGATCGCGTCCGGTTCGACCAAGACGAGCTTCAGCGACCGGAAAGAGTTCTTCTGCCAGATTTCCCGCGCGCCGCGGTCCCCGCCCTTAGGGGAACGTCAGGCCGAATGCAGCCGGATCGGGCTGCTCGCCTTTCCGGGGGACCAAGAAGCGTTCCAACCCACCCGGCACGAAGCTGAGCAGCAGGGTCGCCTGGTCGCCGACCACCTCGATCGTATGCGGCACACCGCGGGGAAGAGCCGCGTAGGCGCCTGGCCCCACCTCGATACGGGCATCGCCGACCCGCGCGATTAGCTTCCCTTGCACCACGTATAGTAGCTCGTCCTCGCGCGTGTGGGTGTGTAGCGGCGGTTCTTCCCCGGCTCGCACCGTCCACAGGACAGTGCCATATTCGCCTCCGGACTGGCTGCTCTCCACCTTCATCTCGACGCTCGAGCCTCCGCTCGAGGTCACTGTCTCGCCGCCGTGCGGCACCGTGAGAACCGGCTTGTGAACTGACATTGTAACCTCCTGATTGCGCGTCGGATGAGCCCGGCACCGTGCAAGCATGGAATTCCGTGCGGCGAATTGGAAATGACGTCACGCCATGAAATCAATAGCTGCGCGTCATGATGGCGGTTCGCTTTCCGCATCGGACTCGCGTGCATCCGACGTTGACTGCTCGAGCAGCTCGGTCAGCATCCTGATGGCCTCCGTTGGCTTCAGGACTTCGCTCTCACGTAGCTGTTCGATCTTCTCATGCAGCAATCTGAGCTTCGCCCTACATTGATCCGGTAGTCGCTCCCTGCGGCTTTGCGATCGATATCTTGCTGCTTGTTGTGGCTTAGCATGATGATCAGCGCGGCGTTGCCGCCTGGGCGCCGCGGCGTGCCGATAACGGTCGGCCATCGACTCCATGGCAAGAGGTGATTTTCCATTTTTCGGTGCTGGACCCAATCTTCGTGCCGTCGTCGCCCCCCCGCGTGTACAGGCCGAAGTTGGCGTACTGTTGGACGATCGCAGGCCAGGAGTTTCCCAGATGCTGATCAAATATTCATCCGACATTTCCTTTCCCGGCGAGGTCGAGAGCCCTCTGCCGGAGGATGTCGTCGTGCTTACGGGCCGCGCCGGCGTCGCGCTTGGGGTGCAGCGCCCACTCGGCGTGAGAGTGCGGAGCGTCAGCGGTCACGGCAGCGGTGTGATCGCGTCCAGGCGCGTGGAGATTCCGGTCGTCGGGGGCTACGGCGAGATCTCCGGGGTCCTGTTCCGAACCGCCCCACGGTCAAGCACGCGCCGCGTGGCCTTCGCCCGCGGTTCGGAGGGGGAGAGGTCGATCGGGGACGTGGCGCAGTTCGTCGTCCACGACATCAACAACCTTCTCGCCGTGATCAGCGGCGGCCTGCGGCTGCTCGAGTGCCAGAGCGACGCCGCTTATCGAGAGGCGATCGTTGGCAAAATGCAGGAGGCGATTACGCGAGGCGTGTCGCTCAGCCGCCAGCTCCTCGATACTGCGCGACCATGCCGCAAGTCGATCGACGGCTTTGTCGCAGGCAGTCGTCTCGCAGCGATCGCGGGTACGCTTGACTGGGCGTTGCGCCCGGACATCACTGTCCGCACCGAGATCGCGCCTGACTTATGGACCTTCAATGCCGACCCGGAAGAGCTGTACTTTGCGCTCCTGAATCTCTGCCGAAACGCAGACGATGCCATGCCGGCCGGCGGCACGATCACCGTCGCGGCGCGGAATGTCGAGCCGTTTAGCGCGGACCGCGGGTTCATTGAGATTGTCGTCGCCGACGAGGGGGAGGGCATGTCTGAGGAGGTCCTGTCGCAGGCGTTCCTTCCGTACTTCACGACAAAGGCGGCTGGCGGCGGCAGCGGACTCGCGCAGGTTCGGCGCTTCGCCGAAGGACGGAGCGGTGCGATCAGTATAGAGAGCGAGCGAGGTGGCGGCACGCTGGTCCGCCTCTGTCTCCCGCGTGTCGACGATGCGGGGGGCCGGAGCAGCTTTGTCGGTACGCGGATCACGCGCACGCCGTCATCCAAAACTCACCGCGGTCAGTGACTACCGCGGTGTGGCAGGAAGGCCGGATATGCGGAAAAGCGGGAACGCGCCCGCGGGCGCTTCCCATCCGGCGAGTCACCGTGAATGCGACGCATGGTCGGGGCATTTCGACATCGAATCGACTACATCGCAGCACTCCAGGAATGAGATACGACTATGTTTTCCGTGATTTTCGAAGCCCTCCCCCATAAAGGGAAGTGGGATAATTACCTCGACAACGCCAACATGCTGCGCCCGGAGCTGGAGCAGGTCGAAGGCTTCGTCGACAACATCCGCTACAAGAGCCTGATACGCGAGGACTGGATCCTTTCGCTTTCGAACTGGCGAGACGAGAAGTCACTCGTCCGCTGGCGCATCCGCACGCGCCATCACGAGGTCCAGCAGAAGGGCCGCGACGAAATACTCGCAGATTACCACCTCCGCGTCGGTCAGATCACTGCCGACAACAAAGTGCCCGTGGGTTACGCCCTGAGGGAACAGCGGCTCGATGAGACCGAAGTCGGGGAGGGGATGACAGTCACGCTGATCAACGCGACGCGCCCCGCGGAGTGGAAACAGACCGACAACCCGTACGACTGCGCGGAGTGGCTCGGACTGAACCCTTGGGCCGCCGACTTCACGTCCTGGGACATCTTCGAAGCAGTGCTTACGCCTGGCGACCTGATTCTGCTCATGTCCTGGAAGGACGCCGCCGCAGCGCAGGCTTACGAGAACGCGTCCGCGCCGAATGACAAGGCAAGGGTTCGTACAGTGCGGATCGTGCGCGACTATGGGAAATACGACCGTCGCGAGGCACCTCAATACTACGAAGATGCCAAGGGCGGCGAGACCCTCCATGCCTGACGTCGCTCCGTCGGGAAGGGCCATGCTGCCGCGAGTTCGACTCTGGTCTCGCTATGCCGCCCGGTCCCGCGTTTAGCCAGGCTTGGCGAGAAACAGACGGTTGGCCGTGCCGAAATATCGTTGAGGCTTGCTCCGCTAGTTGTCGCACGATTGATTTCTGCACGGACGAAGGCGACGAACATGGGTACACGGCGGCGCCGCCGCCCGTCCGGTTCTCGCCCATCTCGCATGCACTAACCTGGCTCTCAGAAACTCCTGAAAGCGTGTCCGTGCGTCCTAATCAATAGGCCGAGCCGTTCCAACCTGCGCACGCAAGTCGCATCTACTCCCCATGATCGCGACGTGCCTGTCACGCCGTCGATTGCAAAGGCTCGTCTCTATCGACAGCCGCACCTTGACGGAGAACATAACAACCCATGGAGCTTCATCAGGTTCGCTACTTCCTCGCCGTCGCGTCCACCCTCAACTTCACCCGCGCGGCCGAGCAGTGCAATGTCACGCAGCCCGCGTTGACCAAGGGGGTGCAGAAGCTCGAGCAGGAACTCGGCGGCCAGTTGATCTATCGCGAACGCCAGCTCACCCAACTCACCGATCTTGGAAAGGAAGTCCTTCCGATGCTGGAGCGCACACTGGCCTCGGCAGAGGCGGTGCGTCGCCGAGCCCAGGAGTTCCAACGCAAGGACGTTGCGCCACTGAAGATTGGCCTTGCCCCATCCATCTCGGCGTCGCTCGTCCTCGATCCGATCGCAGAGATCGCAAAGTTCGTCCCTGGACTTCACGTCGAGCTGCGCGAGGGCGCGGCGAAGAAGCTCGTCGACCTCTTGCTTGAGGGCGAGATCAACGTCGCAATGGTCGGCGACGTGCAGGATGTGCCCGCCCGCATCGACGACTGGTCGCTGTTCGAGGAGCGCTACGTTGTGGTTCTTGCGCCGACACACCGGCTCGCAAATCGTCCCTCGATCGGCATAGACGACCTCCGTGAGACCATCTTGCTGGAACGCGCCGACTGCGACGTCGCCCCGAAGATCCAGAAATCGTATTTCCCCGAGAGCCCGCCCCAACTTGGCCACTGCAGCGGTCACGACCTGCACCTGCAGCACATGGCCGCGGCCGGCCTTGGCGTGATACTCGCGCCCGAGCACATGCCGCGCCTTCCGACGCTCAAGACCATTCCGCTCGAAGGCAACCTGGTTTCACGGGAGGTGCGCCTGCTGGCTGTGCAAGGGCGCCGCTACTCCCCGGCGCTAGACGCATTCGTCAAGGTCGCGCGGCTTCGCGACTGGTCGGTCGAAGCCTCCGATCGGGGCGTGCCGCACGCAGCGGTGCCGGTGGTGTCGAGGGCGCCCGCATGACCACGACACGCACGCCGACCGCCAGCCGCTTCCAGCCAATCGATCCTCAGCCCGATGACTCCCAACCGATGCTAAATCAGACCGACAAGACACTAGCCCGGATTCGCACCGAGCTGTTGACGACGTTCAGCGCCGCGGATTGGGAGTCATACAACCACCTCGTGCGCTGGCTCCGGGATACAGACGTGGCATCGCACGCTCTGAAGGTTGGAGACGACGCACCGAACTTCCTCCTGCCGGACGCTGACGGCCGTCTCCACTGCTCCGAACGGCTGCGCCGCA
The DNA here is from genome assembly GCF_011516635.5 of Bradyrhizobium barranii subsp. apii. Classification (GTDB taxonomy): domain Bacteria; phylum Pseudomonadota; class Alphaproteobacteria; order Rhizobiales; family Xanthobacteraceae; genus Bradyrhizobium; species Bradyrhizobium barranii. Next base: position 2,848,646 of record NZ_CP096255.1, read on the forward strand.
AAGGACCCCTCGTCCTGAGTTTCTTCCGAGGCGGCTGGTGTCCTTTCTGCACCGCTGAGCTTCGGGCCCTGCAGGCTGCAAAGGATGAGTTCGAGAGCATCGGTGCGACCCTCGCAGTGGTGACACCCGAGACGAGGGACTTCCCGCGGCAGCTCAAGCGGAGCCTGGGCTTGGACCTGAAGGTGCTCTCCGACGTCGACTATGGCGTTGCCATGTCGTATGGCGTGCTGTTCCGGGTGCCCGACGAGACCAAAGCGCACTATTCCGGGCTAGGATTCGACTTCGGCGCTCGGCACGGGTCATCGGAGTGGATGTTACCTATTCCCGCGACATATGTGATTGACGCGGAAGGCCAGATCCGCAGCGCATTCGTCGAGCCGGACTTCACGATACGAGAGGAGCCGACGCAAATCCTGGCCTCGCTGCGCCAGGCCGCTTCCACGTCCGAGTGAGGGCAGTAGAAGGTGGGGAGCAATATCCGGGCAAACCTGGCGATGAGCCAGTTTGAAGTGCCCTTCGACGACCGCGCACTCGCAGTTGCCTACTACGACGTAAGACGGTCGGGTCGGCGCTCACAGCGCTCACGTACGACGATATCTTCTGCCTATCGAATACATGTCCAAAGAGAATTTCTAATTTTGTCGGCCGAGTCCGATCTTTAGGGCTGGCTAGGCCGAGCGCGCGGTTGGCCACACAGCGATTGAAGTAATGATTGAAGCCGTTTCACTGGATCAGAGTGCACAGCGCGCGAGCGGTAAAGGAGATCCCCATGAAATTATCGAGGACTATCGGCCTCGCTGTTGCCGTCTCGGTGCGGATTCCGACGAAGCCGGCCATGCATTCCAATTCGAAGCCGGCCGGGTATTCCGATCTGAAGCCGGCCACCCGTGGCGTCGTTCGCATGGGTCAATTTCATGATGTCGTCGAGGGCTGGGAAGGTCAAGAGACCGGTTGATCTTGAGCGGGTTGCTTCTGCTTCCTGAGGCTCTCTCCTTTGAGTTCGATGCGGTAGGCATTGTGGACGAGGCGATCGAGAATCGCGTCGGCGATGGTGGGGTTGCCGATGATTTCGTACCAGCGATCGACGGGCAGCTGGCTGGTGACGATAATCGAGCGGGCTTCGTATCGATCCTCGACGATTTCGAGCAAATCACGGCGCTGGTCGGCGTCGAGAGGTTCTGGTCCCCAGTCGTCCAGGATCAGCAGATCAAGTCGTGCGATCGCCCGCAGCATCTTGGTATAGCGGCCATCGGCGCGGCCGAGTGCGAGAGCGGCGAAGAGACGCGGCACACGATGGTAGGCAACTGAGAAGTCGTCTCGGCAAGCCTTGTTGCCGAGGGCACAAGCGAGCCAGCTCTTGCCGACGCCGCACGGCCCGGTAACAAGGAGATTATGTCGTGCCCGGATCCAGTCGCCAGCGGCGAGTTTTAGAAAGAGCGTGCGGTCGAGGCCGCGGATAGCGCGGTAATCGACATCCTCGACGCAGGCGGCATGACGCAGCTTGGCGGCTCGAGCTCTGCTTTCGAACCGCTTTTGCTGGCGCAGCGTTTTCTCGTGTTCCAGGAGCAACGCCAGCCATTCGGCGTGTTCGAGGCTGCGCGCTTCGGACTGGGCATCGAGGTCCTTGAAGCCTTTGGCCATACCGTGGAGACCAAGGCTATGCAGCAGGTCGAGGGTGGGATGGGTGAGCATGCTGGATAATCCTTTCAATGGAAGTAACCGGGGCCGCGCAGATTGGGATGTTCGATGATCGCGTCCTCGGTATCGCGAGAACTGCGTTCGAGCTTGTTGGCGATGATGGAGGCGATGCTCTTGTAGGTCAGTGCGCTGACCGCGACCGCGCGGGCCGCGATCAGCTCGGCGCGTTCGGGATCAATATCCTTGAACAGCCGAAGCACGCCGAGACAGGTCCGGAATCCCTGTTCGGGATGAGGCCGATTGGCCAGGATGGCGAGAACGAGCCCCTCGGTGTTGGGCCCGATCGACCGCCCCCAGCGCCGGAATCGATCGGGAGTCCACTCGGCGTAACGCCGATGCGCACTGGGCATGTGATCGGGATCAGTGCCGTGCCGGCGGCCGCCATAACGGCGCTGGTGAGCAGCAACACGCAAACCCCGATGGAACAACTCGATGGTCCGGGTGGTGGCGCGAACGTCGACCTGCTCCCGGATCAGGCCGTGTGGAACTGAGTAGAAGAAGCCGTCGACCTCGACGTGATAATCGAGCGAGACGCGGGCCAGGAGCCATTCCGCGAACTGATAGTCGGCATCCGGCAACGGCGCCAGGACAGGCATCTCGACGGTCTCGAACAATTGTCGGCGGCTGACGCCGATCCGGCGCATGACGTGGGCGTTGATGCGCTCCAGCGCGGCGGCGATTGCCGCATTCGCCTCAGCCAGCGAGAAGAAGGTCTGCCGGCGAAGCCGCCCGAGGATATAGGTCTGGGCAAAACGCACTCCGGCTTCCACTTTTGCCTTATCCCGGGGCTTTCTTGGCCGTGCCGGAAGGATGCCAACGCCGTAATGGGACGCCATCATCCCGTAGCTGCGATTGATTTCGGGGTCGTAGAACGACGCCCGGTGCACGCCGGACTTCAGATTGTCAGGGACGACGAGGCGTGGCACCCCGCCAAAGAACCGGAACATTCGGACATGAGCCTCGATCCAGTCCGGAAGTGTCTGCGTCCAGGTCGCCTCGGCGTAGGTGTAATTCGAGGCGCCAAGCACGGCGACGAAGATCTCCGCGTCGCGCACAACCCCGGTTGCGCGATCAACGATCATGATCTTCTTGCCGGAGTAATCGACAAAGACCTTGTCGCCGCCGGATGGTCCTGCCGCATCGTCGGAGACAGCCGCCGCTCGAATTCCCGGAATAAATCGCAGAACCGGCTGTAGCCATAACCTTCCGGATGGACCGCCCGGTACTCCTCCCACAGCACCATCAGATTGACGCCAGGCCGCTTCAGCTCACAGGCCAGCGAGGCCCAATCCGGCTCCCGGCGCCGGCGGAAGCCGCGCCTGACGCCGGCATGGGCAAACAGACGTTGTTCAAGAACGGCGTCGGTCAGATCGCCCGCCAAAGGCCACGCCAGCCCGGCAGTCGAGGCACGCTTGAGATTGTCCTGGATCGTGCTGCGCGCCACCCCGAGCGTGCGCCCGATCTCCCGGGCGCTCACCCCATCACGGGCAAGCCGCAGCATCTGTCGTATCTGTCGCATGGTCAGTTCTCTCTTGGCCGGCATCCGCTTCCCCTCGTGGATCAACGAGGGACTTGATGCCTGAAGGACTGACCCAAACGAAAACGCCGACTTCCAAAACCCGGCCGGCTTCAAATCGGAATGCCGGCCGGTTTCATTTCGGAATCGTGGCCGGCTTCAAATCGGAACGATGGCCGGCTTCAAGTCGGAATACCCGGCCGGAATAAATCGGAATCCGCAGTCTCGCTAGTCACCGGCGCCGTGGCAGCGCTCGCGCAGATCAACGGAGCTGCTCCGGCCGGCCCGACCGCGAACGTGGTAGACGGTGCTGGGCACCTGCGCGTGCCGGCGGACTACCGAACCCTCTACCAAGCGCTCGGCACCTGGGCGATTGCGGCTGAGAGCGGCCAGGGCTCGAATGAAATCCACGCCGTCTACGCATCCCCGGGGGCGATCGACGCCTACCGGAAGACGGGGCATTTTCCGGACGGCGCCGTTCTGGTGAAAGAAGTCTTCGCGACTTCGACCAACGAGATGACCACCGGCACGGTAAGCCACGCCGACAAGCTCAAGGGCTGGTTCGTCATGGTGAGAGACAGTAAGGGAACGCACCCCGGCAACCCGTTGTGGGGCGACGGGTGGGGATGGTCGTGGTTCGACGCGGACAAGCCGCTCAAAACCACCTCGACGGACTACCGTTCCGATTGCCAGGGATGCCACCTGCCTGCCACGGCCACGGACTGGATTTATGTGAATGGATATCCCGTCCTGCGTCACTGACCGACGTTCAGAGTAAAAACGAGCGGATGGAGTTCGACGTGTCCCTCTCGGTCTATGACATCACGGTCCCTGTCATGGTGCACGGACTGAACGTGATGGACGACTATCTCGACCACGCTCAAGCACTCGAGCGGACCAGGGGATACGAGCCTGGAAGGATCCTTGGCGAGCGGCTCGCGTCCGACATGCTGAGCTTCGGAGAACAGTTTTCTGTAAGCTGCAATAAGGTTGACGCCCACATGGCGAAGCTGATGCAGCGCGATGCGCCGGCTCCCCACAGCACCCTCATGATGTACCCGGCACTGAAGGGGCGGCTCCTCGAGACGCGCGGCTTCCTGCAAAACGTGCAGCCGGGCGAGATTGCCGGCGCGCAGTCCCGCACATACGAACTGACACCGCCTATCGTGCGCGGGTGGTTCGGCGGCGACAACTACATCCGGCACCTGGTGCTACCCGACTTCTTCTTCCACATCGCGATTGCGCACGCGATCCTTCGGCACCTCGGAGCGAAGATCGGGAAGCGCGACTACCTCGGCAACCTCAGTCAGCAGAGCGGAGGTGACTACTCGTGAGCGGCGGGCGCGGTGCGCGACACGAGCCGAAGCTTTCAAGGTTCACGCCGGAAATTGCATACTGATGGGTGGCGTCGACGGTCTGACGGCGGCTCAGCGCCGCTGGGTAATGCTCTGCATCTTGCTTGGACTTGGTCTAAGTTCCCTCGGAAGCGCGATCGTGAATATCGCCTTGCCAAACATCTCGCGTTCATTCGCAAGTAGTGACGCCGCGACCGTTTGGGTCGTGAATGCCTATCAGCTTTCGGCAACGGTCTGCTTGTTGCCCGTTGCAAGTCTGGTCGAATCACTCGGTCTGAAGCGCGTTTATACCGCCGGCCTGGCTATTTTTGTTTTCGCGTCGTTGGGTTGCGCGTTCGCTCCAACATTGCCGATGCTGGTGAGTGCGCGCCTAATTCAGGGTGCCGGGGCAGCTGGAGTTTCTGTGGCCGGCATGGCATTTGTACGCGTGATTTATCCGCATCACATGGTCAGCAAGGGCTTCGCGTTAGTCGCATTAGCAGTGGCGATACCTGGAGCATTGGGCCCCACCATCGCGGCGGCAGTACTTGCCGTGGCAAAATGGCCCTGGTTGTTCTTGGTGAATGTGCCATTCGGCCTCACTGTTCCGCTATTTATTGCTGCTGCACCACCAGACGTTCGGGTTGCGCGCTCTCTCGATCTGATCGGGACCGCTCTCAATGCGCTGGCGTTCGGGCTTTTCGTCGTCGGTGTCGGCACGCTGGGTACTGGCGATGGGCGCATTGCGACGGGAGAGATCGTAGCAGGACTTTTCTGTCTTGGTCTCTTCGTTCGACAACAGCGCCGGCACCCTGTGCCAATGTTGCCATTCGATCTTTTCCATATACCCCTGTTTACCCTATCGGTGTGGACATCCGTCTGCTCCTATGCCGCACAAATTCTGGCTTACGTCTCCTTGCCGTTTTTATTTGAGACGAGGATGCATCTTTCGGCCGTGGAAACAGGTGTTCTTCTGACAACCTGGCCGTTCATGACTGCCGTCACGGCCCCAATTGCCGGCCGCTTGACGATCCGCCACCCCGCTTCGGTGATCTGCAGCATTGGTTTGGCGCTGTTGGCGGTCGGTTTGCTCCTGATGGTCTTCTTGCCAACATCTCCGGCGAGATGGGATGTCGTATGGCGACTGGCTCTTTGCGGTATCGGCTTTGGTCTTTTTCAGACCCCGAACAACACGGCGATGATGACGGCTGGACCCGTAGGGCGCAGCGGGGCCGCAAGTGGGATGAATGCCTCGGCTCGCTACGTCGGATGGTCACTTGGTTCCGCGTCGGTCTCGCTGATCTTCGGCTTGGGCGGAGACCAAGGCGCCGTCTTTTGTCTGGTCGCCGGAATGGCCTTCGCTCTGACGGGAGTCGCTACCAGCAGCGCTCGTCGGTTCAGATAGCGTCCAAATGCCGGACGCAGCACCTCGTCGGAGGTCGTTCGGCGATATCTGCGCCATGTGCTCGCCGCTGCAGACAAACGTGGCTTGTGACAAGCCGCTGCTGAGCTCGTGGTTCGAGAATCAACAATCAGCCATGGCGTTCCGCTGAACACGGCTTCCGTTAAGTTCAGGGTGTCTGTCAGTTCTAATGAAATATCGGATTCGGTTGAATTCCGTACTTTCTAAGTTGCGTCCGCTTTCGCCATCACCGGTGTCGGGGTCTTCGAGGCCGCAAAGGCGCCGCCGATCGAGGTCGCGGCGGCTATGGCGAGGCCGACTTCGTAGCCGGACGAGAAAGACGCGACGCCGGCGGCAAGTGCCACCCCGGCGAGCTGCGCAATCCGGCTCGCCGCATTGTTGATGCCGGAGGCGAGTCCTTCGTCGGCCTGATCCACACTCGACATGACCGACGCGGTGAGCGGCGCCACGAGCACAGCGAAGGACAGGCCCAGCAGGGTCATAGGTCCGATCACGCCGAGCATCAGGGATTCCTTCTCGCCAAGCGCCATCAGGATATAGGCGAGTGCCGCACCGAGCGGTCCCGCGATGAGCATGGCCCGCGCGCCAATCTTGTCTGCCAGCCGGCCGAAGAGATTCGACAAGAGCCCCACGCCAAGCGTGAAAGGTAGGAATGCGAGCCCGGCGTCGGTCGACGACAGGGCGCGGCGATCGATGAGCTCGAAGGGTAGCAGAAAGAACATGATCGAAACCCCCGCATAGACCATCAGGGTGACAACGTTCAGCCCGAGGAAGGCGCGGTTCTCCGCCAAGCGAGGTGGCGTCATCGGGTGTTCGCTTCTGCGCTCCCAGAACGCGTAGACGGCGAGCCCGACAATGCCAAGCCCGGTGACAATCACGAGCACTGTGCCCGACGGGGCTGAAGCGCCCGCGGCGGCCTGAACTTCACCGGGGCCGATTTGGCTAAGCGCCCAGGCAAGCGCCCCGATCGCCAAAGCGAGGATCGCGGCGCCAATCACGGCGAATCTGCGCTGGATGCGACCATCCTTCGGCGCAAAGACCAGCAGAACTCCCACTGCCACGAGCGCGAGCGGCGGGTTGATCCAGAACACGGATGGCCAGCCAAAGGTCTCGGTGAGCCAGCCGCCCAGGACAGGACCTCCGGCGGTGGTGAGAGCCGACGCTGCGGCCCATACGCCGATCGCGCGGTTTCGCTCTTCGCGCGGATAGGTGGCCCCGATCAGGGCGAGGCTCGCGGGAGTAACGATCGCTGCGGCCGCTCCCTGCGCGACGCGGGCAGCGATCAGCCAGGCGGGCGAAGGCGCCAGCGCGCAAGCGGCGGACGTCAGACCGAACAGCACGCAACCGAACCCGAGCATGCGCGCTTTGCCGTAAACGTCCGCGAGCGCGCCGCCGATCAATGTCAGCGAGGCGAGCGCCAGCATGTAGCCGTTGAGGACCCATTGAACCGAGGCGAGGTCCGCCGCCAAATCTGAGCGCAATCTCGGTAACGCAACGGGCAACGCTGTCGCATCGATGAACGCCATCGAGGACGCGAGCACGCAGGCCGCGAGTACCATCCGCCGGCAGCGAGGTGGCGCCTCCCGACCGAGCTCTCGCGGGCAAGGTTCTGCGTCGATAACGCCGCGGCTGCATCCCTCTACAAACGGCTGCGCCGCGTTGCGACTCGCTCGCCGTCTCTGGTTTGCAGGATTGGTCATTCGCAGTCTTATTTCGGGTTGAAAGTGGTTCCGACAGCCGTCTCATACGGTGGCGGTCGGACCCCGGTGAAGGAAATTATCTCTCGCCATAGAATCGATAGATAATCGTTATTGCCTTGCCGCGCAGCGGCATGCCGTCGCGGCGTGCGCAACTTGCCTTGATTTACCAATGGCAGAGAAGACCGTCGCACCACTATTCCCCGCTGCAATGGAAACCATACATGCCGGCTATTGGAGAATGTTACTCCGCGCTGCCATCAATGGGTACCGCTCGTGGATTTTGTCGAGGGCTGGACAACTGAGATCGTGGAGGCGCCGTCCCATCTTCGCTTTCGGAACTACCCCATGGTCGCTGGCAAGCGATGCCGAACCGGCTTTTGTCGCTGGAACGTATCCAGCAAAGGAGCAAATAACTGAGGAGACAACTCACATGAAGGCAATCGCCGTAACGGACCAGGCCGCGGGAACGGCCGGGATGAAGCTGGTGGAGCGGCCCGAACCGCGGCCAGCGATAAACGACGTCGTCGTTCAAGTTCATGCATCGGGCTTCACTTGGGATGAGCTGACGTGGCCCCCGATGTGGACCGATCGCCTCGATCGTGACCGAACACCGTCGATCCCTGGGCACGAGCTGGCCGGAGTCGTCACCGCTCTCGGTTATGGCACGACGGGATTGTCAGTGGGACAGCGGGTGTTCGGCCTGACGGACTGGTATCGCGACGGCACCTTGGCGGAGTATGTGGCCGTCGAGGCACGCAACCTTGCGCCGCTGCCGGGCGACGTCGACTTCACGGTGGGCGCGAGCCTGCCGATGCCGGGTCTGACTGCGTGGCAAGGACTGTTCGTGCACGGCCACCTTCAGTCGGGGCAGACCGTCCTTGCGCACGGTGCGGCTGGCGTCGTCGGTTCGATGGTGACGCAACTCGCACGTGAGGCCGGCGCCTACGTCATCGGCACCGGACGCGTTGCCGACCGTCAGGCGGTGCTCGACTTCGGCGCGAATGAGTTCGTCGACCTCGAGAACGACGTTCTAAAAGACGTCGGTGGCGTCGATCTGGTTTTCGATATCTTTGGCGGCGACATCGCGAAGCGGTCCGCAAGCCTGATTCGAGCGGGAGGAGCGCTGGTGACCATCGCCGGGCCGACCGAGGCGCGGCCCGCCGACGGCTTGGCGATCGACTTCGTTGTCGAGTCCGATCGCGCCCAACTGGGTGAGATCGTCCAGCGTCTGCGGGACGGACGACTGCGGACGAACATCGGCACCGTCTCGACCCTCGATGACGCCATCGCCGCCTTCAATCGGACCGAGCGACGCAAGGGGAAGACAATCGTTCGCGTTCGCCCGTGAGAACTTGGGCCGGAGAACGGTTCCGCGCTCCTCGTCAGCACGGCACGCATCCACGTTTAGGCGTCGCTCGGCCGTGGCCTCCGGCGGCGCGTCGCGGGCAGGAGGCGACGGCGGTTCATGGCAAGCCTGCTTGAGGTTGAATTGATGTTGCGAAAAGTGATCCGCGAACGGACACGGCAGTTCGGCTTCGGGCTGCCGGCCAATGAGCCCGCGCGCCGCGAAGCGCGCCACCTGACATGACGGCCAGGTCGTGAGCAGCGCGTCCCTGACCCTGACCGATCGCGGCCTGGCGCTCTCCGAGCCTAAGGCCGTCGGAGCGCAGGGCAGCACCAAGGTGCTCGCCGCGTCGAGCCTGGGCAGCTGTCTAGTGTTCGTCAGCGGCGCCGTCGTCACGGTCGCGCTCGCGGCGATTGGCCGAGACATGCGCCTGTCGCCGCTTGACCTGCAGTGGGTCATGAACGCCGAGCTCCTTCCGCTCGCGGCCCTGACTTTGGTAGGCGGCGCTCTGGGTGATCGGTTCGGACAGAAGTGGATATTCCTCGCGGGGATCGCTCTCTATGGCCTGGGCGCAGCCGCAATTGCTTTCGCGCCGAGCTTCGCGCTGCTCATCGGCGGCCGCTTCCTGCAAGGTTTGGGCGAAGCTGTGATCCTGCCCAACGGCCTTTCCGTGCTCGGGCGGGCCTTTCCCGCCGACAAGAAAGCCCGTGCGATCGGCATCTGGTCCGCCGCCGCAGCGGTCGCCAGTGGCGTCGCGCCCGCGATCGCGGGCGCGATCATTGATCACGGCTCCTGGCGGACGGCCTTTCTGATGCTCCTGCCCATCGTCGCCAGCGCGTTGGCCTTCGGCACGGCGTGGATACCCAAGGACTCCTCGACCAGCTACGTCCCGATCGACGTCTATGGCGCGGTCCTTTCGACAGTCGGGCTCGGCTCGTTGGGCGCGGGGCTGACGAGCCTGACCAACGGTGCCGGTCCAACCCTTTGGCTGCTCATCACTCTGATCGTCGGTCTGGGCGGCTTAGCCGGCCTTATCGTCACACAGCGGCGGCTAGGCGAGAATGCCATGCTGCCCCCGTCGCTCTTCGCCTCGCGGTCGATCGTCGGCGCGAACCTGTTCACCGCACTCTTCTACGGTCCGTTCACGGTCATGCTAACCTTGATCCCGTTCGTGATGATCCGAGGCGCGCACCTGCCGACGCTGGTGGCGGGCCTAGCCTTCCTTCCTCTGCAAGTGCTGATTACGGTCGTTTCGCCGCTCGCCGGTATGCTCTGCCGCGTGTCCGGCAGGCGCCTGCCATTGTTCGCCGGCAGCGCCGTCGTCGCCTTGGGTTGCATCATGGCGCTCCGTATCGGTCCGAACGCAACCTATTGGGCGGACATCTTCCCCAGCATCCTGTTGCTGGCGCTTGGCATGAGCCTCGCGATCGCGCCGTTGACGACCCTCGTCCTCACGTCCGTCGAGTCCGATCGAGTCGGGACAGTGTCTGGCGTCAACAGCGCAGTCTCACGCGCCGGGTCGCTCTTCGCCATCGCATTGCTCGGCGGCGTGCTGCAGCAAGGCGGTCCTCAGCTGTTCTGGGGATTCCACATGGCGATGGTTGTCGCCGCCGTCGCCTGCGTTCTCGCCACGCTCGCGGTGTTCATCATCGAGCCGGGGCCTCATGTCGACTTCATCCCGCGAGACTGACCGTTCGGTGTCGGAAATCAGCGGGCCGGCAAGGTCGAGAGGGAACAATGAAGAACGAATACCAACCTCTAGGCAGAAGGAGAAACTCATGAAGATCCGGACCATTGTCGCTGTCACCTGCGCCGCCTTCTCGATGGCCGGCCCGATCCGCGCCCATGATCGCGAAGCGGAAACCGTCGCGAAGAAACTCGAGGCGGCCATTCCCAATGTCCCTGGCAAGTCGCTGCTCGCCCTGGAGGTCGATTACGCGCCGGGCGCGGCATCCCCGCCCCATACCCACGCGATGTCGGCTTTCATCTACGCCTATGTGATCTCGGGCGCGATCGAGTCGAAGGTGAACGACGGAGAGAAGCGCATCTATCGGGCAGGCGAAGGCTGGTCGGAGCCGCCGGGTGCAACCCATTCGATCAGCCGCAACGCGAGCAAGACAAGGCCGGCGAAGCTGCTCGCTGTCTTCGTCCTCGACACCAGTGACAACCCGCTGACGACACCCCTCAAGTAACGTACTCACTGAGCCTGGCACGAATTCACGGTGAAAATATCGGCCACGAGTTTACCTCGGCCGTTATCCGCCGTGTCACCGAAAGCGGAAAATATGCTTCACGTGAATGACAGCATCGACGCTGTTGAAAATGCATTTGCCCGAGACGTCGTCGGCGGCTTATCCGCTGATGTGAAGACGCTGCCGAGCCGTTGGTTATACAACGAGCGTGGATCTGAACTTTTCGAAGAGATAACGAGGCAGGATGAGTATTATCTGACCAGAGCCGAAACGTCGATCTTGCGAGAGCGGCAGCGTGACATCGCCGATTTTGTAGCGCCTGGCGCGGTTCTCATCGAGTATGGTGCGGGAGCCGGCGTTAAGACGGAGCTTCTGCTGGCAGGCCTGCGTGACCCGCGAGGCTACGTGCCGATCGATGTCGCCGATGCTTTCCTTGCAGAAACGTCTAGGAGGATCGCTTCGCGCTTCCCGTCGCTCTGGGTCCGTCCCATCGAGCGCAGTTTCCTGGATGAATTTGAGGTTCCGTTCGATGGCTCCAGCGGCGGCAGGACAGGATTGTTTCCTGGCTCGACGATGGGGAATTTGAACGCGAGCGAGGCGAAGACCTTGCTGATGCAGATGGGGCGACACTTAGGCAAAAACGGACGTGCCATCATCGGTGTCGATCTCCAGAAAAACGTAGATACGCTTCTGCGTGCTTACGACGACAGCGCCGGTGTGACAGCCGCTTTCAACCTCAACCTCCTTGAGCGGATCAACGCCGAACTGGGCGGCGAGTTCTGTTTAGAGCGGTTCAAGCACGTCGCGCGCTGGAACGAGATCGAGAAAGCAGTAGAGATGCATCTGGTCAGCGTGTGCGATCAGCGCGTTACCCTCTGCGAGCGCGCGTTTAGTTTCAGAACGTCGGAAAGCATTCATACTGAGAGCTCCCGAAAACATACTGCGGAGAGCTTCGAGCGGCTTGCCCGGTCCGGCGGATGGAAGGTTGTCGAGCTTTGGCAGGACGCGGGCGGATTATTCGGCCTATTCGGGCTCATTCGCTATTGATCGGCCGATGATGCGGCACACCAGGTCTTCCGAAACCAACGTGAGAGTTGCGGTGTAAAGGAAAGCGGCATGGAACAATCCCCCCAGATCGGCGACAGGATCACCGATAAATCAGCATCGCCCGACGACAGCACTGTCCGAGACTGGATCGGGCCGAAGGCGTTCGGGCATTGGGCCGAGCTGCGAAAATGGATCGAGGCATACTACCCCGATGTTTTCGCGCCGGATTGGCTCTATCGTGGCAAGAAGCGTGGTTGGTCCCTGCGTTACAAGAAATCCAAGGCATTCTGCACCTTCCTGCCGGAATACAGGCAGTTTTCGGTCGAGGTGGTTTTGGGGGCAGCAGAGCGAGAGAAGTTTGAGGCGCGGCGTTACGGGTGGCGCTCGCAGCTGGTGAAGCTTTACGATGAAGCCCGAACATACCCAGACGGAAAATGGCTGAAAATTGCTATCTCATCCGCCGCCGATCGGCATGACGTGACGGAGCTTTTAAGTCTGAAGCGTCCGCCTCCGCGGTCGCGCGATTGAGACGCTCGCGCCGCTCCGGCGCGATGGTGGTCCTCCAGATGAAATAGACACGCGCCTTGAACACCTTCTTGTGCGGCGGGGCGACGACATCGTTCTCGCTGGTGATCTGGCGGCCTGGAGCGATCCCTTGAGTGCTTTGTCGAGGAGCTTTGGCGCCGTGGCGACAAACGGCGACAGTCTTCGCGCCAACCAAAAGCCCGGACGCGTTCCCAAGAATCCTTCCCGGGTGCGTCCGAGCCTTGCGTGATGCTCGCATCATAGAGGCTCCTCAGAGATCGTAGATGCGAATGGATTGAGTTCAGATCGATCCAGACGGCGCAACGGCAGGAAAGTCCTTCTCGGGATCGAACACGTTGTTGAAAAAGTTCGTCAGAGAGTACATGGCCACCAGCGCGACTATCTCGATGACGTTCGCATCCGTGTAGCCTGCGTCGCGGACGACTTTCAGATCGGCGTCACTAACCTTGCCGCGGGTCTCGATGACTTTACGCGCAAACTGGATGGCAGCGTCCCGCTTCGGGTCGCTGGCATGGCCCTTCCGAGCGAGAGTGATTTCATTGGCGGGCAGCTTGGCCATATGATTGGCCGTAAAGCTGTGAACCGTCAGGCAGTAGTCGCAGCCATTCACTTCGGAGACAGCGAGGCCGATGCTGTCGCGCGTCTTCACGTCTAGCGCCTTGCTCAAGGAGCCAAGCAGGGCGGCCCATGAGTTGAACGCGATCGGGCTTGCCGCGAAGGTCGCCATCATATTTGGGGTGAACCCGATGTTCTTGGTGAACATATCGAGGGTCGGTTTCGAATCCGCCGGCACCCGTTCCGGCTTCAGAGCTGTAATTCTTGGCATCATAATCTTCGCAGGTTCTCGGTTTCACTAATCACTAAATGAGGTCCAACACATCGGCCACCGGGCGACGCGGCTTCTGCGGCCAGTTTCCCGGACGCTCCGCTCCTACGGACAGCAGCATGACCGGGACTTCGTCCTGGGCCAATCCAAAATCTCGGTGCACCGCTTCGGCATCGAAACCGATCATCGGCGTCGAACCCAGGCCCAGCGATCGGGCCGCATAGATCATCGCCGCCGCACCGAAGGCGCCGGTGCGCACTGCTTCGTCGCGCTGGCGCTGCGGGTAGTCCTTATAGAGATCGCGTGCGGGGATTTCCCAATCCGGTATCAACTTTGCCGGCATGATACCCGCCTCCACCACCGGCGCCAGGCGGTCCGGAATTACACTGGAATCAGCCAACTGGCCGCAGATGATAAAGGTAACGGCGGCTTCAGTGATCGCCGGCTGCTTCCAGGCGATCGGGCTCAACCGAGCCTTGGCTTCAGGCGTGCGTACCGCGATGAAGCGCCAGTTCTGCAAATGGAAGGATGTCGGCGCAGTAGTGCCGATCCGCACCAGCTCGCTGATTTGGTCATCGCTCAAAGTGGCGGCAGGGTCGTAGTATTTGGCGGAGCTGCGGCTCAGGATACATTCGATGACGGCATTGGTCATGGCGATTCTGTTGGTCATGGTGATTCCTGTGCGTTAGGGGATGACTTGAGATAACGAGTGCTTTCGCTCTCTTTGCTCGAAATGCCGCAGGGATGGAGCCCGTCTGGCATCTCATGCCCGGGGGCCGTGGTAGTTTCCTGGGTGCGGCGCGTCTGATAGGACGTGACGGCCGCGTGCATCGAATGTGGGTCGTTCACGGACGAACGCGGATGATCGTCTTCCCGCCGATCCGCTTTGTTGGATTGAAGGCGGCGACGGCATCTTCGAGTGTCGTTACGTGGCCGACGTTCGTGCGCAGTCGCCCGTCCCGAACCCGCCGGACGATCTCACTCAGTTGGGCACGATCGGACTCGACGACGAAGTCGACCGCCAGGCCATCGGCGGGCCGCGCCTCGGCCGGCCCGACGATGGACACCAGCGTTCCTCCGGATCGAACCAGGCGCGCGGAGCGTTTCCTGATGTCGCCGCCAATGAGATCGAACACCAGGTCGACCGGGCCGATGTCGTCTAGAGCGTCGTTCTCCAGGTCGACGAACTCATTCGCGCCGAAGTCGAGCGCCTTCTGACGGTCGGCGGCGCGTCCGGTGCCGATGACATAGGCGCCGGCCTCACGCGCGAGTTGCGTCACCATCGACCCGACTGCGCCGGCCGCGCCGTGCGCGAGGACGCGCTGCCCCGCCTGAAGGCGGCCGTGCACGAACAATCCCTGCCACGCGGTCAGACCCGAGACCGGCAGGCTCGCGCCCACCGTGAAGTCAACGTCGCCCGGCAGCGGCGCCAGGTTGCGTGCCTCGATCGCCACATACTCGGCCAGTGTGCCATCGCGATACCAGTCCGCGAGGCCGAACACCCGCTGTCCCACCGACAGGCCCGTCGTGCCATATCCGAGAGCGGTGACCACTCCGGCCAACTCGTGCCCGGGAATCGACGGTGTCCGGTCGCGATCGAGGCGATCGGTCCACGTCGAAGGCCACGACAGCTCGGTTCCAACGAATCCTGACGCATAGACTTGAACGACGACGTCGTTTATTGCTGGCGCGGTTCGGGTCGCTCCACCAGCTTCATCCCGGCCGTTCCCGCAGCTTGGTCTGCCACGACGATTGCCCTCATCGCCAACCTCCTCGTGTGTGGTATGTCGTCATCTTCCGAATTCCCTTGCGGGCGACCAAAAATACGATCGCCAAATTCGACGGTCCAATGACCTGTGGCTATGGAATCGATGCCATCGACGCGAAAGATCAAAGCGCGTCAGCAGTGACGTCGGGGACGAATGCCCCACGAGGGAAGATTTCCGGGCACTGAGGACGCAAGAAAGGGCTGCAATGCGGGTTTGATCGGCTGCGATGCGCCGGTACGGTGATCGACCGCACGAGAGACGCTCAATCCGGAGTGATATTCGGGATCGGGAGTTGAACCAGATCATCCTCGTAGCTGGCCTGAGTGCTTGGGCCGTGGCCGGAAGCAGTAGCGTCGAGGCGCGTGTTGATAGCGGCGCCGATGCCGAGAATCTTGCCAACGGCGCAGAGGTTTGCGGCTTCCAGCAGGAGCGCGCGCTGATGAGCATCGAGTTCTCCCTCCAGCACGAGGGTGCGTGCGAACGAATCTCGTTCGCCCTGAGCGCCATGGCGGAAGCTGACGCTCACTTCCAGCCGCTCCAGCGGAAGTCTCTGGCGTCGAGCCTGAAAACGAATGCTCATAGCGGTGCATGCGGCGAGAGATGCGCTAAGGAGGTCGTAAGGATTGGGACCAGAAGAAATGCGGCCGACGCCATCCGGGCCGCCGACAGTAAAATGAGAGCCGCCGACACGGCATTCCAGTGCACCATGATTGGTGGGGTCGCTTGCGACAACAACTTCGCGGATCTTGGTCATGACTAGGTCCCGATTCTTCGAATGATCGACCACCGGCTCTCGACGAGCGTGAACGCAAGCAGGCAGCGCAGAACAAGTCTTGTAGATAGCGCGAGGTCTCAGCGCGGCGTCCGCTCCGGCCGGCGCGTTCAGCAACTAAATCCGGCGACCATTCGAGTAAAGCTATCATGTCCATAACCGCCAGGAATGCTTCGGGAGTCGGTGCCGAAGCTCCGCGGCGAGGAAATCCGTGAACCCGCGCGCCGGGCTTGACGGTCTTCCGCTCGCGACAACGCATTGAATTCCATCGAGGCGAAGTCTCGGTCGGAGAAACAACGCGCGGGAATGGAAATCATAACGGTCGGACATTTCTCAATTGAAGGTCGGCGACGTAGTTTCACCCTGCAGGGGGGGCGGAGTGATGGCTCGTGCGCGATCAGCGAGTGCCGGAATTCCCGACGTACTTAGGAAAACACTGCGGAGGAGAGAATGCTGCTGCCTCGTCGACCGGTTCCCGAACTGCGCGTTCCGATCCTTGCTCATGGCGAATTTGATCTTGCTGCCGACGCGCCGAAGCTGTTTACGCTGATATGCTTTTATCGCGGACTCCATTGCCCGGTCTGCCTCAAGTATCTGCGCGAGCTGGAATCGCTGATACCCGAATATGAGCGTCGCGCTACAAAGGTCATCGCTATCAGCTCTGACGTTCGCGAGCGCGCTCAGGAAATGGCAAACAAGGTCGGCGCCAGCTTGCGATTCGGATATTCACTGCCGCTGGCGGTTGCTCGCAAGTGGGGTCTCTATATTTCGTCGTCGCGTGGAAAGACATCGATCAACATCGAAGAGCCGTCACTGTTTTCGGAGCCCGGCGTATTCCTCGTCCGACCGGATGGTACTTTGTACTACGGCGCGGTTCAAACAATGCCGTTCGCACGTCCGTTGTTCTCGGAATTGCTTCAAGCGATCGATTTCGCTATCGCCAGGGATTATCCGGCGCGTGGTGAGTATGACGGCCCTCTCTGAGCGGCCGTCGGCTTAGCTACCGGCACACCCGTGAACATGAAAGCCGCTGCGCGGTAGCTACTGCTTGATTCTCTGTTCGGTCCGGCTGTTTCGGGTACGTTTGATCTTACCGGCTCTGACCGAGCGCGACTCGGAATTCTCCGCAGAATAAGACGTCGCGGTTTCGAGTGCCACGCGGCCTGCGGCATTCCTCGCGACGGCATCGCGCTCGCGCGGCGAGCGGCAATAACGACCGTTTATCGAGTCCATGGCGAGAGGTGATTTCCGTCGCCGGCATTGCAAGGCCATTCTCCAAAGCATCGTCGAGCCTAAACCTGCGGCTCTGCGATCAAAGCGCGGATCACGATGAAAGCTCGAGAGCGCAGTGGGTCGATATGCGAAGCAACGACGTAATCTAGATCATCGCGCGGGGTTCTTGGAGAGACGGAAGTGAGTATGACTGATAGAATGGTGCAACCGGCTCCGGCACCTCAGCTCGATCGCGGTTCGTTTTATCGCTTTCCACGATGCTTCGTCGCACCGATCGGTCTGCTGTTCGCGCTGGCGCTCGCGGGCTGCGACAAGAAGGCACAATCGCAGGAGGCTGCGCCTGCACCGCCGCTGGTTACAGTCGCGCAACCAGTCAAGCGCACGGTCACTGACTGGGACGAGTTCACCGGCCGCTTTGAGGCGATACAGGAGGTTCAGGTCCGTGCCCGCGTCGGTGGCTTCGTCAACAGCGTCGAGTTCACAGACGGTGCGATCGTTCATGCCAGCGATCTGCTCTACATCATCGATCCGCGCCCGTTCGAGGCGGTCGCCTCACAAGCGCAGGGCCAACTCGACGACGCGCGGGCCAAGGCAGAGCTTGCCAAGCGTGAACTCGACCGTGGGTTGAACCTGGTCCAGACCAGCGCAGTTTCGGTGCAGGTCGTCGATCAGCGCCGTCAGGCCTTGCAGGCGGCTTATGCGGCCGAGACGCAGGCCGAGGGTGCGCTGAAGGCCGCGCAGCTCAATGTCGAATTCACCCACGTGCTGGCGCCGATCACCGGCCGCGTCAGTCGCCATCTGGTGACCCCCGGCAACCTCGTGCAGGGCGCCGATAGCGGCGCGACGTTGCTCACCTCGATCGTGTCGCTCGATCCGATTTACATCTATTTCGACGTCGACGAGGCGACCTATCAGCGCAACAGCAGGCTGTGGTTCGAAGGCAAGCGGCCAAGTTCGCGCGATACGTCAAATCCCGTGCAGGTGACGCTGACCGGCGAGACAAAGCCCTCGCATGTGGGGAAGATGGACTTCCTCGACAATCGACTGGACATCTCGACTGCGACGCTGCGCAGCCGCGCGATTGTCCCGAACAAGGATCTCTCGATCCTCCCGGGGCAGTTTGGCCGCGTCAGGATCATCGGCTCGTCGCCCTACGAGGCGCTGCTGATTCCGGACGCCGCTATAGCCACCGACCAGTCGCGCAAGATCGTGTTCGTGGTCAAGGCGGACAACACGGTAGATGTAAGGCCGGTGATACTCGGGCCGCTCGATGGGGGGCTGCGCGTGATTCGCGAGGGCCTCATGCCGGGGGATCAGGTCATCGTCGACGGGCTGCAGCGTGCCCGCGTCGGCGCCAAGGTGACACCGAAAATGGCGCAGGCGCCGGCAGACGACAAGACCCCGGCAGGTGCGAAGCCATGAATCTTGGAAAGCTTTCCATCAACCAGCCCATCTTGGCGATGGTACTGTCGATCGTGCTTGTGATCGTCGGCACGATCGCCTACCAGACGCTGCCGGTCTCGGAATATCCGCAGGCGGTGCCGCCGACCGTCACCGTCACCACGCAATATTCCGGCGCCTCAGCGCAGACCGTATCCGACACGGTGGCAGCCCCGATCGAGCAGGAGATCAACGGCGTCGAGGACATGCTGTATCTCTACAGCCAGGCGACCTCGAACGGCCAGCTCACCATCACCGTCACCTTCAAGCTCGGTACCGACCTCGACAAGGCGCAGGTACTTGTGCAGAACCGCGTCGCGATTGCGCAGCCGCGGCTGCCGGACGAGGTGCAGCGCAACGGCGTCGTAGCCCGCAAGAACTCGCCCGACATCCTGATGGCCGTATTCGTGCTGTCGCCCGACGACTCGTTCGATCAACTCTACATCTCCAACTACACGCTGCTGCAGGTGCGCGATCAGCTTTTGCGGCTCGACGGCGTCGGTGACATCCAGATGTTCGGCGCGCGCGACTACTCGATGCGAGTGTGGCTCGATCCCGACCGGATCGCTGATGTCGGCCTGACATCGGGCGAGGTGCTGGCGGCGATCCGCGCCCAGAACCTGCAGATCATCGGCGGACAGATCGCTGAGCCGCCGATCGCCGATCGCGCGCTCCAACCGAACCTCGTCTTCACTGGCCGCCTCAAAGATATCGGGCAGTTTGAGGATATCGTGGTGAAGGCCGGTTCCGACGGCCGCACCGTACGTCTGCGCGACGTCGCGCGCGTCGAGCTCGGCGCGCTCTCCTACGCCACCAGCAGCCGCATACTGCGCAAGTCGGCCGTCGCAATGGTGGTGACGCAACGGCCCGGATCGAACGCGCTCGCCACGGCGAAGGCAATCTCCACCACCATGGCGAAGCTGAAGGGGAGTTTTCCGAAGGGGCTCGACTACACTATCGGCTACAACCCCACCGAATTCATCGCCCAATCGGTCCATGAGCTGATTAAGACGGTCTACGAGGCGATGGCGCTCGTCGTCATTGTGGTGCTGGTGTTCTTGCAGGGATGGCGGCCTGCGATCATCCCGATCATCGCGATCCCGGTGTCGCTGGTCGGCACCTTCGCGGTGATGGCCGCGCTTGGATTCTCGATCAATAATTTGACGCTCTTCGGTCTGGTTCTCGCGGTCGGCATCGTGGTCGACGACGCCATCGTGGTTGTCGAGAATGTCGAGAGACATCTCCAGCACGGTATGAGCCGGCGCGAGGCGGCGCTCAAGACCATGGAGGAAGTCGGCGGCGCGCTGGTCTCGATCGCACTCGTGCTCTGCGCGGTGTTCGTGCCAACAGCTTTCCTGGGCGGCATCTCCGGGCAGTTCTTCCAGCAATTCGCCGTCACCATCGCAGTTGCGACCGCGATCTCCTGCTTCTGCTCGCTGACACTGTCGCCGGCACTGGCCTCTCAGATCCTTACTCCACACGAGGAGAAACGTCCGCCGGCGCGCTGGAACGTCATTGCGCGCGGCTGGGACGGCTTCACCGTGCTGTTCAACCGCATCTTCGATCGACTAGCGCGCGGTTACGCGGCCACTGCCGACTTCGTGATCCGGCATACGGTGGTGATGCTTGTGATCTATCTCGGGCTGATCGGCAGCGCCGGCTGGCTGCTCGCCACCACCTCGCAGGGCTTCATTCCCGCGCAGGATCGCGGTTACCTCATCATCTCGGCGCAATTGCCAGGCGCCGCGTCGCTGGCGCGGACCGCTGCGGTGGTGCGCGAAATCGAGCGGATCGCGCTGGATACGCCGGGTATCGTCCGTGTCGGGGCGTTCAGCGGGTTCTCCGGCGCGACGCGCACGCAGGCCGGCAATGCCGCAGCGTTGTTCCCGGTGTTCGACGAGCCGGAGGCGCGGCAGAAGAAGGGATTGTCGGCCAACGCGATCACGGCCGATCTACGCAGGCGGCTGTCGGCGATCCAGGGCGCTTTCATCATCGTCATTCCACCGCCCGCGGTGCCAGGCATCGGCACCGGTGGCGGCTTCGCCATCCGCATCCAGGATCGACAAGGGCGCGGTCCCGAGCTGCTCGCAGCGGCGACCGACGAGCTCGTCGCCGCCGCGCGTAAGTCGCCAAATCTGACCTCGGTGTTCTCGCCTTTCACGGCGAATACGCCGCAGCTGTTTGTCGATATCGATCGCGTCAAGGCGCAGAAGCTCGCGGTCCCCATCGCCAACATCACCGACACGATCGAGACCTACTTCGGTTCGACCTATGTCAATGACTTTAATCTGTTCGGGCGTACCTATCACGTCACCGCGCAGGCCGATCTCCCATTCCGCAAGGAGACTTCCGATCTCGCGCGGCTGCGTACCCGGAACGGGGCCGGCGACATGGTGATGCTCGGCAGCGTCGTTGACTTCATGGACATCGCGGGACCCGATCGTGTGGCGCGATACAATCTCTACTCGGCGTCCGAGGTGCAAGGTGAGCCGGCGACGGGCATAAGCTCGGCCACGGCGCTCAGCACCATCAAGCGATTGGCCGACGAAACGTTGCCGAGTGGCTTTTCTCTCGAATGGACCGACCTGTCCTATCAACAGGTGATGGGTGGCAATGCCGGCCTCTATGTGTTCCCGATCTGTGTGCTGTTCGTCTATTTGGTGCTGGCAGCGCAATATGGCAGCTGGACGTTGCCGTTCGCGGTGATCCTGATCGTGCCGATGTGCCTGTTCGCGGCCACTATCGGCGTGCGCATCATGGGCCAGGACGTGAACATTCTGACCCAGATCGGCTTCGTGGTGCTGGTCGGACTTGCGGCCAAGAACGCGATCCTGATCGTCGAGTTCGCGCGCGATATCGAGCGTGAGGGCAGGTCGCGGCTGGAGGCTGTCATCGAGGCCTGCCGGCTCCGCCTGCGCCCGATCCTGATGACCTCGTTTGCTTTCATCCTCGGCGTGCTGCCCCTGGTGGTTTCGACCGGTTCGGGCTCGGAGATGCGCCAGGCGGTCGGCGTCGCCGTGTTCTTCGGCATGCTCGGCGTCACGCTGTTCGGCCTGATCTTCACGCCGAGTTTCTATGTGGTGGTGCGCAACCTCGCGGAAGGCGTGAACGAGGGCAAGCCGACCCAGACAACCGCGGCCGCGGCGGAGTGAGTCGCGATGACGCCGATGCGCGATGAGGCCGGAACACTATCTCCGTTTCCTTGAGGAGCGCGGAACGTGCGTCTCGGCCCCGCCGAGGCCGCTCACTCTTCGAGGCTCGCTTCGCCCTGCAGCTCGGGATGACCGGTGTGACGCTGCGGGCCCTGGAGAGGCTATTCTATTGGTTGAGGCATGAAATCGATATTTTACGTCGCGATAGCGGCTTGCAGTCTGTTGCTGGCCGCGCCGGTATCGGTGCAGGGCGTGAAGATGGGCGTGCCGAGGCGTTAGCGTCAAAGCTGTCCTTCACGGACGGCTCGAGGATCGGAGCGGTGACACTGTGAAAGATCCGATGTCACATCCAAGTGGTTACAACGGGAAGATGATCATCTGCGGACCTCGTGCATTGTGATTGCCTGAGAATAGTGAGGGTCAACCGCCGCATCTCGTCCCGAACAGATCTTTGAAAGCGTTAATCACGGAATCGAGCGCTGTTAACACTCGCGCGCCGTCGACGCGGCCAGCAGCGGCTTGCCGCAGCATCACGGATTCATAAAAGGAGGCGGCGAGGGCGCGACAAGTCTCATCGTTGTCCGCCGCATTGTCGGGTTGGCCGCGTACAGTTACCGGGATCGCGCGAGCGACAGTAATATCGTTGTTTAGCGTGGACTCCGCCGCAAGCCCGGGAGTTGCAGATGCATTGCTCAGAGCAGAAGCGATGAGAATAGTGATTGTCCTCATGAGCGGGCTCCAGAACGTGAGTCGTTGCGAGGAGACTTACATTTCTGCTGGTCGATCTTCTATTGCACGTGGTTTGTTCAGGGGGCGGCTGTAGTTGCGTCACATAAGCCTCGGCTTAGAAGGCGAATGACGGTTTCGGATGCCGGCAGTGGGGCCGCCGCCCCTCGCCCTCCCGGCGCCTGCAGTTCCGGTCGATAGCCGCTTTTACCGTGGCGGACACGGAAGGCCCGGAATGCAGCCGGACCGCACCGACGCTCCACTCGTTGATCCGAAGAAGCTCATCGAGAGTTGGTTGGGGACTCTTTGCAAGGCGCTCCGTTCTCAGCGTCCTTGCCGTCTCGGATCGCAACCGTTGCCTTAAGTCGGACACTTGCGGCGCGCGCTGGGGTCGATCTTCGGTCAGAAGCTCGATCTCCGGTCGGCCCGATAGCTGCTGAGGAAAGCTGCTCATCAGCTCATATATGCCACCCGTATTCAGCGCGAGCGCCGGATCGAGCAATCCCTTGCAGCGTCGAGCGAAGCCTTCTCGGCTCGCCGCTTGTAGTCGGGCAAGAGACTTAAGCTGAGCCGCAATCAGTTGGTCCATCATGGCTTTGGCAGTGCGAGGCAAAGTCTGCACTGTCTTCAAACATTCCTTGCCTCGTCGTGAAATCTGAAGCGTCATGACGCCCTCGTGCGGTTCTCGGGCGACTGGTCGAAAGCGAGACGGAACCAGCCCATCCAACTGTGATCATTCTGGCGGCGCGCCTTGAATCGATCGACGCACTTCCTGGAGCAAAGCGGCGTTCGCCACGAATAATGCCGGATGAGACCAAACTTGCCTTCACAGACTGCGCATCGGACGGCCTTGTCAGACCCGTGACTTTCCAAGCGGTAAGGCATCGTTTTCTCCTATCGGCCTGTGGGCGTTTCGGATGCACTAAGACTAAGGGGATTGCCACAGAGGGCTCAATTGAGCGCAGGTTGAGCTCGGGTATCCAAAGGGGCGGGACGATGATACGAAGGCTCAGGGCGCTCGGACGAGTCCTAGAGTTCGCCCGCTACGATCCCGCGACTGCTTTCGTCCGGCGGAAGCCTCGATCACAAGCCATGTCGGATTGGCTTCGCAATCAGGCTCGCACCTTCGCGCTGAACGCGCGCTGCACTCCGAGGGGCGCTGTCCACGTGGACGCTAACATCCTCCGGCGGGCTCTCGGTCGAGGCTGTGGAGGGGTTGTCGATTGATCCCCTGATCTGCATGTCGGCCCCCTGGCCTGCGATCGTTCAAAGGAATGCCGATTTCTGCCCGTATACGAGGGCGGGCGACGACGATGGGTTGCAGATCGAGTTCAAGCCGGTTGAAAGGAAGATCACCTCTCACCATGGAGTCGAGAACTGACCTTTCTCGGAACGGCTGAGGCGCACCTGGGGGCCTTGCGGCGAGAGTGCGGTGCTCGTTCCACGAGGATTCGCGCGAGCGGAACTCTCGGCTCACATTCGTGTTGTTTCTCGAGCGCATCTTCGTCTCCAGCTACGCGTCGAGCGGCGCCCGCCGTAGCGAGTAACGTCGGACAATCGCTCCAAATTGCTGCTACAATGAACAAGGATCCGCGTCCGCCGTATCCGGTAAGACCAAGGGACGGCTGGCATTTCTCGGGCGATGGAGTACGAGTTCTCCAGGCTGGAGAGAGGCTGCGCGTGTGGCGCGCGAAGAGCTTGATCATTCGACTTCAAGTCGACGCCCACCGGAGTCTGACAGATGGTGCAGCAGTCGCTGAACGTCGCCTACTCGGAAGGTAGCTCTCAGGTGTTGTGGGAGGACGGCGAGCGCGTGTTCAGCCGTGGCTGGCGACTGGACGACAATGGCGACCGGCTCGCCGTGCTGCTTGTTGCCCCTGCCGCCGACCACCCGTCCCGGACAAGCCTCGATCGCCTCACGCACGAATACGAGCTCAAAGATGAGCTCGACGGGGCATGGGCAGCGCGTCCGCTGGCCCTCGTGCGCGACGCCGGTCGGACCGTGCTGGTGCTCGATGATCTGGGCAGCGAGCCGCTCGTTAGGCTGCTCGGCTCACCGCTAGAGATGGAACGCTTTTTGACGCTTGCGATCGGCATCGCGGCGGCTCTCGGCAAGGTCCACCAACGCGGCCTCGTCCACAAAGACATCAAGCCAGCCAACATTGTGGTGGACTGCGCGGATGGACACGTGCGGCTCACCGGGTTCGGCATCGCATCGCGCCTATCCCGCGAGCGGCAGGCTTCCGAGCCGCCCGAGACCATCGCCGGCACGCTTGCCTACATGGCGCCCGAACAAACCGGCCGGATGAACCGCTCGATCGACTCCCGCAGCGATCTCTACGCCCTCGGCGTCACGCTGTATCAGATGCTCACGGGCGTTCTGCCCTTCACGGCGGCCGATCCCATGGAGTGGGTGCACTGCCATATCGCCAGAAAGCCGGTGCCGCCAGGGGAGCGGTTAGAGACTGTCCCTGCGCCCGTCTCGACGATCATCATGAAACTGCTCGCCAAGACACCCGAGGATCGTTACCAGACCGCCGGCGGTGTCGAGCGCGATCTGAGACGCTGCCTGGCGGAATGGGAAGTCCGCCGCCGCATCGATGACTTCCCGCTCGGCCTTCAGGACACGCCGAACCAGCTGCGGATCCCCGAAAAGCTGTACGGACGAGATCGTGAGATCGCGACGTTGCTTTCCTGCTTCGATCGCATCATCAAGACCGGTGTGCCAGAGTTGGTGCTGGTCTCAGGATATTCCGGTATAGGCAAGTCCTCAGTCGTCGACGAACTGCACAAGGCGCTGGTGCAACCACGCGGCCTTTTCGCATCCGGCAAGTTCGACCAGTACAAGCGCGATATCCCTTACGCGACACTGGTGCAGGCTCTTCAAAGTCTCGTCCGGCCTCTCCTCAGCAAGAACGACACCGAGTTGGCCAGCTGGCGCCACTCGCTTCTGGAGGCGCTGGGACCGAACGGGCGCCTCATGATCGACCTCATACCCGAACTCAAGCTAATCATCGGAGACCACCCACCGGTTCCTGAGTTGCCGCCACAGCAGGCACAAAGCCGTTTTCAACTCGTATTTCGGCGCTTCATTGGCGCATTTGCCCGACCGAACCATCCACTGACGCTCTTCCTCGACGACCTGCAGTGGCTCGACGCGGCGACCCTCGATCTGCTTGAGGATCTGCTGAGGCGTTCAGATTTGCGGCACCTCATGCTGATCGGTGCCTATCGCGACAACGAAGTCGCTGCGGCCCATCCGCTAATGAGAAAGCTCGACGCCATCAAGGCCGCCGGCGGAAAGGTCGCGGAGATCAAACTGTCGCCGCAGCTGCACCGATTGCGAAGCTGGTGCAGGTGAAGACAGGCGGCAATCCGCTTTTCGCCATTCAGTTCCTGTCTTCGCTCGTCGAGGAAGGATTAGTCACATTCGATCATGATGGCGCGCGCTGGTCCTGGGACATCGACCGCATTCACGCCAAGGACTACACCGACAACGTCGCTGATCTTATGGTCGGCAAGCTCACCCGTCTGCCGGCCGAGACGCAAAATGCATTGCAGCAGCTGGCTTGTCTTGGAAACATTGCCGAGAGCACAGCACTTTCGATGGCCCTCGGGATTTCGGAGGAGCAGCTCGATACGACTCTGTGGCCGGCCCGCCATCAGGAGCTGGTCGAGCGTGTGGCAGGCGCCTACCGGTTCGTCCACGATCGCGTTCAGGAGGCCGCCTATGGGCTGATCCCGGAGGAACTGCGCGGCGAGGCGCACCTTCGAATAGGAAGACTGCTCGCGGCGCATACGCCTCCCGAAAAGCTGGAGAAGGCGATCTTCGATATCGTCAATCAGCTCAATCGTGGGGCGAGCCTAATGACCTCCATGCAGGAGCGCGAACAGCTCGCCGCGCTCAATCTGCTCGCAGGCGAGCGCGCCAAAGCCTCAACTGCGTACGTCTCGGCGCTGAACTATCTGCTCTCCGCCGCTGCACTGCTGCCGGCGGACTCTTGGGAGCGCAAGCGCGACCTGATCTTTGAGCTGGAGCTGCATCGGGCCGAATGTGAGTTCCTCACTGGTGCATTGGCGGAAGCCGAGCGGCGCCTGGCGGTGCTGTCGGCCCGTGCTGCAACGACGATCGAACGAGCCCGCGTCACGTGCCTGCAGGTGGATCTTTACACGACGCTGGATCAGGGCAGCCGCGCGATCGCTGTCGGTCTCGACTATCTCCGCCACCTGGGCATCGACTGGTCGCCGCACCCGACGGAAGAAGAGGTTCGGCGCGAGTATGAGCGGATCTGGTCCCAACTCGGCTCCCGCACGATAGAGAGCCTCATTGATCTGCCTTTGATGAGCAATGCCGCATCGCTCGCGACCCTCGATGTCCTGACGAAGCTCGGGCCGCCTGCCCACTATACTGATGCGAACGTACGCTCGATGGTCATCTGTCGAGCAGTCAATCTCAGCCTCGAGGGCGGCAATTGTGACGGCTCGTGCTACGCCTATGCAGTGCTTGGCAGGCTTGCCGGACCGGAATTCGGCGACTACGAGGCGGGACTTCGATTTGGCCGTCTCGGCTATGAACTGGTCGAACAGCGCGGGCTAAAGCGCTTCCAGGCTAGGACCTATTTGAACTCTGGATATTTACTCATGTTCTGGACGAGACATGTCCGGGAAGGTCGTGATCTGCTGCGGCGTGCGTTTGAGACGGCAAACCAGATCGGTGATCTCACTTTTGCGGCGTACTACTACACCCACCTGAACACGTATCTTCTCGCGGCGGGCGATCCGCTCGAGAACGTGCAAGTCGAGGTCGAGCATGGTCTCGCGTACGCGCGGAACATGCGGTTCGGTTTTGCGATTGACTCCATCGCCGGCCAGCTTGGGCTGATTCGGACACTCCGCGGCTTGACGCCGATTTTCGGTTGCTTTGACGATGGACAGTTCGACGAACTCCTACTGGAGTCCCGTTTCTGCAGGAACCAGGATCTGGCGTTGGCCGCGGGCTCCTATTGGACCCGCAAGCTGCAGGCACGTTTCTTTGCCGGCGACTATATAAGTGCCCTCGAGGCCTCATTGAGGGCGCAACAGCTGCAGCCGACATCGGCGTCTTTTTTCGAATGCGCAGAATACCACTTCTACAGTGCGCTCTCCAGAGCAGCGTCCTGCGAGTCCGCTGCGGCCGGCCAATGGCCGGAGCATGTCAGCGCAATGGCCGCGCACCACCGACAGCTCGAGGTCTGGGCGACGGCTTGCCCGGAGCACTTCGAGAACCGCGCTGCGTTGGTTGGTGCGGAGATTGCCCGGATTGATGGCCGCGCGTTCGATGCCATGAACCTTTACGAACAGGCCATCCTTTCGGCACAGGCAAACGGCTTTATCCACAACGAGGCGCTCGCCAAAGAGCTGGCCGCACGCTTTTATACCGCGTGCGGCTTCGAGCAAATCGCGCACTTATATCTACGAAACGCCCGGGACTGCTACTTGCGCTGGGGCGCACACGGAAAGGTAATACAACTCGATCGACTCAATCCTTGGCTGAGACAGGAGCAGCGCGCGCGGATGCCCCGCCTGCGCCATGCCAGCTTGCGGCTTTATCCGGGTTCGACGGGCGCGATCGAAGCACCAGTCGAATATCTCGACCTCGAGACGATGCTCAAGATATCGCAAGCGCTATCGGGCGAGATGGTTCTGGATAAGCTCATCGACAAACTCATGCGCGCGGCTCTCGAGCACGCTGGTGCTGTGCGAGGTCTCCTGATTGCGCCGCGAGGTGATGAGCTGCAGATACAGGCGGAAGCGACCGCTAGCCGAGAGAACGTAACTGTGCATCTGCGGGAAGGTCGCCCGACTGCAGCCGCGCTGCCGGAGTCGCTCGTTCGTTATGGAATACGGACTCAGGAAATCGTGATTCTCGACGATGCGTCATCTCACAATCCATTTTCTACCGATCCTTACATCGCTGAGTGTCCGACCGAAAAATAAGTTGAGTGATATCAGCGAGTTCTGATTCCATCGGTGTTGCGAAGCATCAAAGGGATCGAGAATGTGGACTGATATCACCCGGGCACAGTTTGCCCGAGAGGAGCTGCGTTTGCCAAGCGACTTGACGGATGCGGAATGGGGCGTGCTGGAGAGGTTGCTTCCTGTGCGGGCCAAGCGCGGGCGGCGCCCGAAATGGAGCTATCGCGACATCGTCGAGGCAATACTCTATCTGCTGCGCGGCGGATTGCCGTGGCGCATGCTGCCGCCCACTCTGTTTCCACCAATGACCACGGTGCAGTACTATTTCTACCAATGGCGCGACAGCGGATTGTGGCAATCGATCAACCACGCACTCCTGATGCTGGCGCGCGAGGCGATCGGCCGGGAGGCCTCGCCGACGGCCGGCGTGATCGACAGCCAATCGGTCAAGACCACGGAAAGTGGCGGCCCTCGCGGCTACGACGCGGGAAAGAAGATCAAGGGTCGAAAGCGCCACATCGTCACCGACACCCAAGGGCTCCTGGTCGGAGCGATCGTTCACGCTGCCGACGTCCAGGATCGTGACGGCACGCCAGATGTCCTGTGCAGCATTCGCTACCGCTTCCCCTGGCTGCGCCATATCTTCGCCGATGGCGGCTATGCCGGCGAAAAGCTCAAGGCGGTGCTGGAAAAGATCGGCCGGTGGACTGTCGAGATCATCAAGCGCTCCGATGCCGCACAGGGCTTCGAGGTGCTTCCGCGCCGCTGGGTGGTCGAACGAACCTTCGCCTGGCTCGGCCGCAACCGCAGATTGGCCAAGGACTTCGAGCGAACCATCGAAAGCGCAACTGCCTGGCTCTTCCTCGCCTCTGTCCAACTCATGACAAGGCGCATCGCAGCGATAAAAACAGCAATGCAATTTTGAGTCAGGCTCTGAGAGTCATCTCCGTTCTATTCTCTGTTTGCCGTTAATCAACCAGGGAAAGCTTACAGGCATTCTCTACCTGGAGAACAATCTGACACCCGGAGTCTTTACGCCTGATCGCGTCGCTGTATTGAGGGTGCTTGCGTCGCAGGCGGCGATCTCGCTCGAAAATTCGCGGCTTTATCGCGACGTCGCAGATCGCGAAGGGAAGATTCGGCGTTTGGTCGACGCCAACATCATCGGGATCTTCATCTCGGACCGCGAAGGTCGGATTATTGAAGCCAATGACGCGTTTCTACGGATCTTAGGATATGACCGTGAGGACTTGGTTTCGGGCCGCGTGCGTTGGACCGAGCTGTCCCCGCCCGAATGGCGCGAGCGCGACGTACTGACTCAGGCAGAACTGAACTCAACCGGCGTGGTTCAGTCCTTCGAAAAGGAGTATTTTCGGAAAGATGGCAGCCGCGTTCCAGTGCTTGTGGGCGCGGCGTTATTCGAGGAAGGAGGCGACCGCCTTGCGTTCGTCCTCGATCTGACCGAGCGCAAGCGAGCCGAGGACCGGCTGCGCCGCAGCGAAGCCTGGTTAAGCCAAGCACAGAGGCTAAGCCGTAGCGGAAATTGGGTCTATAGCGCGACAACGAAGCAATTTATTTATTGGTCCGACGAGAGCTACAGAATCTGGGGGTTTGATCCGCTGCAGGGCCTTCCAAGCCGTGAGGATATGCGGCAACGCATCCACCCAGACGACCGAGACCGAGTGAGGGAAACGGTTCAAGAAGCAGTGCGTCAGAAAGCGGATTTCACAACCGAGTTCCGAATCTTACTTCCTGATGGAACAGTCAAATACCTTGAAGGAACCAGCCATCACCTGTTTTCTTCCGAGAGCGCGCTGTTGGAGGCTATGAATTCGACCGTCGATGTGACGGAACGCAAGCGTACCGAGCAAGCCTTGCGAGAGAGCGAGCGAAGTTTGCGCTCGGCGATTGACGGGATACCGGGCCTTGTTGCGGTCTTGGCCCCGAATGGCGACCTCGAAGCTGTAAATCGTCAAATCTTTGAATATTGCGGCCAGTCACTGGAAGAGCTGAGGAACTGGGGTACAAATGGAACGATACATCCCGATGATCTTCCCCATCTCGCTGAAGTCCTTGCAAAATCGATCGCCGCCGGCGTTCCCTATGGGACCGAAGCACGCGTGAGGCGCTTCGACGGCGAATTTCGTTGGTTTGAGATCCGCGGCACTCCGGTCCGGGATGCCTCCGATCGCATTGTTCGCTGGTATTCTCTGCTGACTGACACCGAAGATCGCACACAAGCGTTGGCGCGCTTGCAACAGATGCAATCGGATTTCGCCCACATGAACCGCGTGAGCATGATGGGAGAATTGGCAGCCTCGCTCTCTCACGAAATTCTGCATCCGATCGCGACTGCACGCAACAATGCTCGTGCGGGGATGCGCTTTTTGGAAATGAATCCGCCTAACCTGGGTGAGGTCAGGGAAGCGCTCAGTTGTGTTGTCAGGGACGCGGACCGGGCCAGGGACATCGTCGGATGCATGTTTCGCGGGATCGTGAGCACGGATTTCAGGGGATCGTGAGCAGAGATTTCAGACGATCGTGAGCACGGATTTCGCGGGATCGTGAGCAGCTTTTCAGCAACTCAGCCCGCTTCGGCCGACAACTCAACCGGCTTAGGAACTGCCTCGTCAGTGAACGAGGAAGGCCGATGCCCACCCAGAGATTGTCGATGCGCCGGATCAAAGAGGTTCTCCGCTTAAAACATGTTCAAGGCTTGCCGGAGCGAGCCATCGCGCGCACCTTGGGCATCAGCAACGGCGCCGTGCACAGCTATCTACGCCGAGCCGGGGCTGCCGGGCTGAAGTGGCCGTTGCCGGCCGGAATGAGCGACGAGGACCTGGAGCTGCTGCTTTTCCCGGCGCCGAGGCCTGCGTCGCAGAGCCCCCAGCGGGCCGTTCCCGACTGGGGCTATGTCGACAAGGAGCTGCGCCGACGCAACGTGACCCGTCGGCTGCTGTGGGACGAGTATCGCGCCACCCATCCCGATGGCTTCGGCTACACCTGGTTCTGCACGACGTACGAGGCCTGGAAGGGGCGAGCCCGGCCTTCGATGCGGCAGACGCATCTGGGCGGCGAGAAGGTTTTCGTGGATTTCGCCGGCGACACCATCGACGTCATCGATCCCTCAAACGGGGAAGTGCAGTCGATGAAGCTGTTCGTCGCGGCGATGGGCGCCTCCAACTATACCTATGCCGAGGCCTGTCCAAGCGAGGGGCTCGCCGACTGGATCCGGGTCCACATCAATCTTTTCGCCTTCCTCGGCGGCGTGCCGACATTCGTAGTCTGCGACAATCTCAAGGCCGCCGTCACCAATCCCGACCGCCACGATCCCGGCCTCAACCGAACCTATGCCGAGATGGCGAGCCATTACGGCACGGCCATTCTCGCAGCCCGGCCGCGGCGCCCAAAAGATAAGGCAAAGGTCGAAGTTGCGGTGCAAGTCGCCCAGCGATGGATTCTGGCGCGGCTGCGCAACCAACGCTTCTTTTCGTTGGCGGAGCTGAACGCAGCCATCAAAACACTCGTCGTCGAACTCAATGCAAGGCAGATGCGCGACTTTGGCGCCAGTCGCGCCGAACTGTTCGCCGAGCTCGACAAGCCCAAGCTTACAAAGCTGCCGGACCAGGCTTACGCTTTCGCACGCTGGAAGCGATGCCGGATCGGCCCCGACTATCATATCGAGATCGATGGACACTGGTATTCCGCGCCGTATCGGCTCATCCGTGAGCTTGTCGACGCACGCATCGATGACAGAACGGTCGAGATCTTCCACAACGGCCGCAGGATCGCCAGCCACGCCCGCGCGCCCAACCGGCGGGGCCACACCACCATCGCCGACCATATGCCCAGCGCCCATCGGCGCTACGGTCAATGGACGCCCGCCGGAGTGATCGTCGCCGGCGAGCGGATCGGTCCGTCGACCGCCGCCTTCTTCCAGGCCGTGATCGCGGCCCGGCCGCATCCCGAGCAAGGCTTTCGCACCTGCCTCGGCATTCTGTCACTGGTCAAAAGCTACAGCGCGGAGCGCGTCGAAGCGGCCTGCCGGCGCGGCATTCTGATCAAGGCGCGATCCGTCGCCTCGATCCGCTCCATCCTCCAGAACGGTCTGGATCGTACCTTTCTCGACGAGCCCTCCGAACACCAACCCCTGCGCCACGGCAACATCCGCGGCCGCGATTATTTTCACTGAAGCCAAGGAGACCTGTATGCTCAACCATCCCACCCACGAACGCCTGATCGAGCTCGGCTTGAGCGGCATGGCCAAGGCCTTCGAGGAGCAGCGACGATCGCCTGATCTCGAAGCCTTGCCGTTCGAAGATCGCATCGGCCTGCTGGTCGACCGGGAAGCGGCGGAACGCGACACCAGGCGGCTCACCACGCGCCTCAAGCTGGCCTCGCTCCGCCAGAATGCCTGCGTGGAGGACGTCGATTTGCGCACGCCGCGGGGTATCGACCGGGCCGTCTTCGCCAAGCTCGCCAGCGGCGACTGGATCGATCGCCACGAGAATTTGCTCATAACCGGGGCGACCGGATTGGGCAAAAGTTGGTTAGCCTGTGCCCTCGGCCACAAGGCCTGCCGAGATAATCGCTCGGTCCTCTATCACCGCGTCCCAAGATTGTTCGAAGCGTTGGGGCTCGCGCGGGGCGATGGACGTTATGCCCGCTTGCTCAAAACCCTTGGCCGCGCCCAGGTTCTGATTTTGGATGATTGGGGATTGTCGGTGCTCACCGCTGCCGAGCGGCGCGATCTACTGGAAATCCTTGACGATCGCCATGGCCGCTCCTCCACCATCGTAACCAGCCAACTCCCTGTGGACACATGGCACGAAGTTATCGGAGATCCCACGCTAGGCG
The DNA here is from genome assembly GCF_011516635.5 of Bradyrhizobium barranii subsp. apii. Lineage (GTDB taxonomy): Bacteria > Pseudomonadota > Alphaproteobacteria > Rhizobiales > Xanthobacteraceae > Bradyrhizobium > Bradyrhizobium barranii. Next base: position 2,882,177 of record NZ_CP096255.1, read on the forward strand.
ACGCGATTCTGGATCGCCTCGTCCACAACGCTCACCGCCTCCAGCTTGCTGGCGAAAGCATGCGAAAACGCAACGCCAAAACCATCACCCTTGACGAGCAGCCAGAACGCTGACCCTATCACCGCCTCGGCCGGAGCGAGGCTGCTCACGATCGTCTGAATTCGGCGCTCATGATCGCGCGAAATCGCTGCTCACGATCACTGAAATATGCAGTCGGACGGATGCGTGATCACATCAAGAAAGCGCCACCGCGAAAGGAACGCTTTGATCTCAATGCGGCGCTGAGCGAAGTGCTCGTATTGGCGCAAAGCGTGATCCACAAGAATGGCGTTTCGGTCCAGACCTGGCTTGCGGATGGATTGCTTCCGGTTCTGGGGGATCGCATTCAGCTGCAACAAGTCTTACTGAATCTGATTATCAACGCGGCTGAAGCAATGAGCTCGGTTGAAGAGGGAGCAAGGGAGCTGTTGATCAGAACCGAGCAGGATCAGGCAGGCGCCCTCGTAGCTGTACGCGATTCAGGGCCCGGCATTGATGCGCAGCATCTCGATCGAGTGTTCGACGCCTTTTACACCACAAAGTCGAGTGGGACAGGGATGGGGTTGTCGATATGCCGGTCTATCATCTACGCTCATGGGGGCAACTTGTGGGCTGAAGCGAACGAACCTCGCGGCGCGGTATTTCAGTTCACCTTGCCGGCGGACAACGACTCATGAATTGCCTTCATTCGGCGTGCCCGGCTGCAGAGCCGAACGCAGGCATCGTTCGAGACAGTCGTCGTCCACCGGCTTGCTGAGGTAGCAAACGACCCGTCCTTTAGAGCCTGATCCCGGACGACTCATCCCGGTAGGCGGTAACGAGGATCGTCGGGATCGCGTACCCTGCATCGACCAAATGCCTGTGCAGTTCGACACCGGTCATTCCGGGCATGTGAACGTCGGCGACCAGACAGGCGGTATCAGACAAGTGACGCGATCTTAGGAAATAGGCGCGGCAGCCACACAAGGTGCCGAGAATTGTCATTATCACGACAGCCTCGCATACCGGATCGCAATACACACCTGCATTCATACGACGGCTTGCCGATCTCGGCCGCGTCGAAGGTCACAACATTGCCATTGAGTGGCGATGGGGCCGTGGCTCAACGGAACAGTTCCCCCGATACGCGGCCGGAGTCGTGGGTTTGAACGTGGAAGTCATCGTGGCCGGGAACACCCCAGCGGGCTTGGCCGCCACGAGCGCAACCAAGACAATTCCCATTGTCATTGCGACGATGGAGGATCCGGTGCAACAAGGATTCGCCACGCGCCTCGCTCACCCGGGAGGCAGCTTCACGGGGCTCAACCTCCAGACGCCGGCTTGCCGCGCACAGGCCCGCCTTTCGTATCAAAATTGCCTGTAACGTAGGGCCGCTTGTTCCTTTGCGGGTACGCGAACCAAGCAAAGCTTCCGGATCTTCGCGCCAATTGAGATGCGCGCCAGTGTCAATGGGACTATAGTGCGTTTGGGGCGCGAGTGGCGCAAACGTGCGCCCTCACGAGCAAGAGGAGACGATGATGCCTAAGTTCGTGATCGAGCGTGAGTTCGCCGGTGCCGGAAAGTGGCCAAAGCAGGAGCTACAAGCGATCTCACAGATGGCCTGTGGTGTCCTGCAGAACATGGGGCCGGAGATCCAGTGGGTTCAGAGTTTCGTTACCGACGACAAAATTTATTGCGTCTATATCGCGACAGACGAAGCCGCGGTGCGCGCGCATTCACAACTGGGCGGCTTTCCGGCTAACAGCATCGCGCGCGTGCGCGCGATGATCGACCCGACGACAGCCGAGGGCGATACGGTGCTCGAGGAAACGGATAATTCATGAGTGGGCCATCTACGCTCATAGGGGCAAGTTGTCGGAGGAAGCGAACGAAACCTCGCGGCGCCACATTTCAGTTCACCTTGCCCGTGGACAACGGTTCATGAATTGTCTTCAATCGGTGTACCCGACTGCAGGGCCGAACGCAGGCATCGTTCAAGATGGTCGTCGTCCACCGGCTTGCTGAGGTAGCAAACAATCCCATCCTTTAGAGCCCGATCCCTGACGACCTCATCGGGATAGGCGGTAACGAGGATCGTCGGGATCGCGTACCCCGCATCGGCCAAATGCCTGTGCAGCTCGATTCCGGTCATTCCCGGCATGTGAACGTCGGCTATCAAGCAGGTGGTTTCCGGCAAAAAGCGTGACGCCAGGAAATCGGCTGCTGACGGAAACGCCTCGACAGTGTAGCCCATTAACACTACGAGCTTTCGCACTGACTCACGATAGAGCTGATCATCGTCGACGATGGATATCAGTGTTCGGTTCAACATTGCCGGTTCCAGGCACCTTCTGGGGGCATACCTCGCGCCTGCATGCAATTTCTAGTGTCCGGAAACGTCCCCGATAATGCAATGACCACGTCCGTAAGCGATGGGCTTAGGCGTCCGGCTATCCGCTTAGGCAAAAGATACCTGTTCACCTCGACCGATTGTGCGTAGAATGACGTGGGAATAGAGGAAAATGCGTTCAGGATGCCGAGAATGGGTGAGGCTAATCCCAGTGTCTTGGTTATCGATGACGATCCCGAGTTTCGCGATTCGGTCGTGCGGCTGTTGCGGACAGTCGGCTTGCAAGCCCGACAATTTTCATCTGTTCCCGATTATCTCAAGGCCGATCCCCCGGAGGGGCCCACTTGTCTGGTCCTCGACGTGAGGATGCCGGGGCGAAGCGGTCTTGAGCTTCAGCGCGACCTTGTGGCTGCAAACAGGCAAGTGCCAATCATCTTCATCACAGCCCATGCTGACGTGCCGATGACCGTGCAGGCTATGAAGGGCGGCGCGATAGAATTTCTCACAAAACCGTTCCGTGATCAGGATCTTCTTGACGCTATAGAGGCCGGCCTCGCTCGCGACCGCGCCCGTCGGGAGAGTGATAGTGCAGTAGCTGCGCTCAGGGAGCGTTTCGACACGCTCAGCTCCCGCGAGCGTGAGATCATGCTCCATGTCGTGGCGGGTCGCCTGAACAAACAGATTGCCAACGATATCGGCATCGCCGAGTCCACGGTGAAGGTGCATCGGACCCACCTGATGCGGAAGATGAAGGCGCGTTCGCTTCCTGAGCTCAGCCGGATGGGGGACATCCTCAATGTGAAGCTTCAGCAGCCGCAGACCTCCTGAACCGGAAAGGGCCTTCCGCGCGAGGGCACCGCCGTTTGTCGCATTTGCGGCCCCGCGGATCTGCTCCCTTAAGTGTTCATCCGGCAAGCCGATTCAGATCGCAGGTCCGCGTGCTCGGTCCTAAGCGATCGCTTAGCATAGACAACCACAAGCGAACCTTACCCGACCCTGTGCGCAATCGACTGCGGTGATCCAAGCCGTCACATTGCACCTCACGAGAGTTCTCGACGGAAAGCCGCTCTTCCCAGGCACGCGAGGTCACAATGCGCGCATCTATCGGACGCTTTGCGCTTCCCGAACCGGGTGACGTAATTCACGCCGCTCAACGTTCGGATACGGACAAAGCAGTCTTTTCTCCGCCAACCAAAGTGTCATTCGGACCGTTTCGCCTGCTTCCGACGCAACTTCTTTTGCTGGAAGGCGAGAAACCCGTGCCACTCGGAAGTCGTGCCCTGGAGATCCTGACTGCTTTGCTTGAGCCCCGCGGCGAAATGTTCAGCGAGCAGGACTCAATGGCTCGAGTTTGGCCCAATGTCTTTGTCGAGTCTGCCAAGCTCAAGGTCCATATGTCCGCGCAGGGTGACGGCCGCGACGGGCGTTGGCTCATCGTCAACATCCCCGAACTCGCGGCATCTTGACGGAGAACAATCCATGGAGCTTCATCAAGTTCGCTACTTCCTCGCCGTCGCGTCCACGCTCAACTTCACGCGGGCAGCCGAGCAGTGCAATGTCACGCAGCCCGCCCTGACCAAGGGAGTGCAGAAGCTCGAGCAGGAACTCGGCGGCCAGTTGATCTACCGCGAGCGGCAGCTGACCCAACTCACCGATCTTGGAAAAGAAGTCCTTCCGATGCTGGAGCGCACACTGGCCTCGGCAGAGACGGTGCGTCGCAGAGCCCAGGAGTTCCAACGCAAGGAGGTCGCGCCACTGAAGATCGGCCTCGCCCCGTCCATCTCGGCGTCGCTCGTCCTCGATCCGATCGCGGAGATCGCAAAGCTCGTCCCGGGACTTCACGTCGAGCTGCGAGAGGGCGCGGCGGAGAAGCTCGTCGATCTCTTGCTTGAGGGCGAGATCAACGTCGCAATGGTCGGGGACGTGCAGGATGTGCCCGCCCGCATCGACGACTGGTCGCTGTTCGAGGAGCGCTACGTCGCGGTCCTCGCGCCGACACACCGGCTCGCAAATCGTCCCTCGATCGGTATCGACGACCTGCGTGAGACCGTCTTGCTGGAGCGCGCCGACTGCGACGTCGCCCCGAAGATCTGGCAATCGTATTTCCCCGGGAATCCGCCCCAGCTCGGCCACTGCAGCGGTCACGACTTGCACCTGCAGCACATGGCCGCCGCTGGCTTCGGCGTGATACTCGCGCCCGAGCACATGCCGCGCCTTCCGACGCTCAAGACCATACCGCTCGAAGGTGACCCGGTTTTGCGGGAGGTGCGGCTACTGGCCGTGCAAGGGCGTCGCTACTCGCCGGCGCTAGATGCCTTCGTCAAAGTCGCGCGGCTTCGCGACTGGTCGGTCGTCGCTCGGACGGTGGTAAATCGTGGAGCGTGTCCAGCATCCGAGGAGATGCATGCGGCGCATGAGTTCACAGCGGCTATTTCAAAAGTCAGCGCATAAAGTGAACAATGCTGTCGCTCTCGCGCGACCTCGGGACCGCTATAGAGAATACCTGGAATATGTCGGGCGTTCAATGAAACGGGGCTCGTGATCGAGGAGGTCGCTCGACAGCCGCAACACCGAAGGTCGAAAGCTACCTGTCGGCACAACGCAGGGCGACTGTCGCGAACCTGTGTGGAGTGACCAGGAACGAAGTGGATGACGATGGTACGGCCCGAGCGATCTTCCCAAGCCGTCCCTGACCTCCACAGCCGGAAACTGAAGCACCGCCCTCGAACTCGCGGTCGACGCGCGACACTAAACCGCTTCCATGGCGCCGGGCGAGTGGCATGGAAACGATAACGACCGGGCATTTCTAATGGTTGGCGTGCTGGCGTACCCTTACTGCTCATCTAATGGGCTGGCCCGTGACGGAGTGCTTGCCGGCACAGTATCGCGTAATCGCCCTCTTGGGTGGATGCGCTTTCCACGTCGCAAGGACCAGCTCGAGTAACCAAGTAGAGGAGTCTCCGATGTCGTTTCGCTTCATCACCAAATCCATCCACGCCTACCTGATCGACTATCCTGTCGCGATCGTCTTGATCGCAGCGCCGTTCGTGCTGAAGCTCGGCCAAAGCGGACCTGTCGCAATCGAGCTTTCGGTTGTCGTCGGTGTGGCCGCGCTGCTCTTGGCGGCCCTGACTAACCATCCCACCGGGCTCGTCCGCATCATTCCCTACTGGCTGCACCTTTGGGTCGATCGCGCTGTCGGGGTGGTCTTTGTCATCGCACCGTTTGCCTTCAAATTCGCTGGGCTCGACGCCTGGTACTACTGGGTGCTCGCTGCGGCTGTCCTGCTCACGACGTCAGTCTTGAATGCGCCTGAGGAGCCAGTCGCGACGCGTCCGGAATTGGGTAGACGCGCAGCTGGCTGAAAGCTGCGATGGCGTCGTCGAGATGTCGCCGATGTTCGCCTGCAGCCGTCCGTCACGAACCCGCGCGCTTGGGGCTGGGGCCGGGATCATTCTTGATAGCGCCAATGGTGGAGGGCTAATACGGCGCAAGCCCTCGCCGGATCGGGCGGCTGATATTCAAGAGGTCTAAGATGAACGCGTTTGCTCAGCCGCGGGACCGAGGTGCAGTGGTCGGGTCAGGCTTCGACTATTCGGCGCTGGCTCCCGCGGCGGCGGCCATTTGCTACCCTTTTCTACTCCGCGCCTTTCATGTCGTCGTCGGCACGCAGGCCGCAATGCCTTCGCCTCTCGCAATTGTCGCCGCGACTTTGATCCTGGCCGTGGCGTTTGGCGTGCCGTTTCTCGCGCTCGCACTGGCTTGCCGTTCCGATGCCGATCCAGGGGCGCGGCGGCTCGCCTATGCCGGCGTAGCGACCCCAACGCTCTTCGTTTTTCTTGGCGTCGTTCAGGCCTTGATTCATGACCCCGTCCCCGACGAACTCGTGTGGGCCGTACTTTGGCTCGCAATCGCGATCTGGTCACAGACCGCCGGTAATCCGGTCGCTGCGACGCGGCCGACCGTGGGGCGCTGGCGCATTGTCCACGGAACGACGGCGGCGGTCTTGTTTCTATATGTGGCCTTCCATCTAGCCAATCACTTGTTTGGGCTGATCGGCCCCGATGCGCATGCGGCCGTCATGAAAGTCGGCCGCGTTGTCTACCGCTCTGACGTGGGCGAACCGCTGTTGGTCGCGGCCATGCTTTTCCAGATCGGCACCGGCCTGTTTCTGGCATGGCGCTGGAGTGCCGCCCCACAGGGCTTCCATCGGACATTTGGTTGGCTCGGGGGCCTACCTCTCGCTGTACATCCTCGGGCACATGAACTCGGTTTTCATCTACGCTCGTAGCTTTCTCGGTATACCGACCGATTGGAACTTCGCGATCGGAGCCCCGACCGGGCTCATTCATGACGCATGGAGTATCCGGCTGTTGCCTCATTACGCGCTCGGCGTCTTCTTTGTCCTAAGCCATCTTACGTCGGGATTGCGAGTGGTGCTGCTCGCGCATGGCGTCAATCGACGCGCCGCAACTCGTCTTTGGGGCGCGGGCGTGGCAATAAGCGCCGCTATCTCGGCCGCTATCATCGCCGGTATGTGCGGGGTTCGGATCAGCTAGGCGCGTCTCGCGAGACACTGCGGCGCAGCTTTACTAGGTCGCCAGTGCCGGTGAGGCCAAGGTCGCTAGGGTGACCTCGGGGAGCGACAATAACGATCGTCTATCGACTCTATGGCGAGAGGTGATTTCCCTCGCCGGCGTTGCAAGGTCACTCTCCAAAAGCATGGTCCGATCAATCTCATGATCAGGAGCCGCGATAGCGTTGCGTCAGTGACGGGCGCTAGTTGAACGATACAAATGCTATGAAAGAAAAAGCGACACTGATGTCCCAGGAAGCCTACGATATCGTCATTGTTGGCGCGGGCGCGGCCGGCTGCGTGGTCGCGAGTTATCTCGCCGAACACACCGATGCGTCGATCGCGCTGATCGAAGCGGGCGACATGGATCGCGATCCGTTCATCCACATTCCGGCCGGCTTCGCCAAACTGCTGGCCCACGACCGGCATGTCTGGAAATACGAGACGGTTCCCCAGCACGGCACAAAGCGCGCATATCGCTCAGGCAAAGTACTCGGCGGCGGATCCTCGATCAATGCGATGTGCTACGTCCGTGGTCAGATACGCGACTTCGCGGCGTGGCAGGACGCGGTCGGCGACACCGGCAAATGGTCATATCAAGACCTGCTTCCCGTCTTCATGGCGCAGGAAGACAACGACACCTTCCACGACGAATATCACGGCATAGATGGTGGACTGGCGGTCCAGTTACCCAAGGGCATCAATAGGCTGAACCAATATTGCCTCAAGGCATTCCAGGAATATGGGGTTCCCTACAATTCCGACTATAACGGCAAGAGCCAAATTGGCGTCTCGCCGGTGCAGTCGACAGTCGGAGATCAGCGCCGCTGCAGCGCGGTCGATGCTTATCTGCGTCCGCACCTTACCTCGGGCCGCGTGACCCTTCTCACCGGCAAGACCGTCGTTCGCATCCTCGTCGAGAACAAGCGCGCTGTCGGCGTTGAATTCATGGACAAGAGCCTGGAGAGGATCACGGCCAACCAAGTTGTGCTGTCGGCTGGCACGGTCCATAGCCCGACGATCCTCATGCACTCTGGTATCGGTCCAGCCGAGCAGCTGCGCCAACACAGTATCGCGGTGATCGTCAACTCTCCGGAGGTGGGCGAAAATCTCCAGGATCACCCGATGGTACCGGTCCGTGTCTATGTAAAGGGTGATCTCGGCTATCAGGCTGCCGCGCAGGGCCTCGGCAGCGTGAAGGCGGGCCTGCGCTATCTCGTCACGAAGGACGGCCCGGCGTCGGGTAATGGCATCGAGACGGTGACACACTGGAATCCATCTGATTTTGCCGCCGAGCCTACGATCCAATGCTATCACGCTCCGATCGTCTTGAACGAGCAACTCGGCCCGGCGGGCGACCACTCGGGCATCACTTTCGAACTCGTGGTGCTTCAGCCTAAGAGTCTGTCCGGAAAGATTACCTTGGATTGCATAGCTTTCGCAGCATGAGTCGGATGGAGGCCAGCTTGAGAAAGGCGAGCGCCCTGTGATTGAAGCATTCCCAATCTTTGGACAGTCTTCGGCATCGCCCGAGCCAGGCAAAGGTACGCTCGACGATCCAGCGTTTGGGCAAGACGACGAAACGGTGAGCCTGATCGGAGCGTTTGACGATTTCGAGGTTCACGCGCTTCAGAGCGCTACGCAGCCCCTTCTGGAAATGTGGCCCTTGATATCCGCCGTCGGCGTAGAGCTTCAGAAGAAAGGGATAGAGGCCGAACAACGTTGCCATCAGGAGCACGCCGCCGTCGCGATCCTGGATGTCCGCCGCATGCACGATGGCGTGCATCAAGAGGCCTTGCGTGTCGACGAGAATGTGCCGCTTCTTGCCCTTGATCTTCTTGCCCGCGTCGTAGCCATGGAGATCATGAGGCCCCCTTTTTCAGCGCTTTTCACGCTCTGGCTATCGATGATGGCGGCGGTGGGAGAAGCCTCGCGCTCGGCCCTTTCGCGACATTCGACATAGAGGGCGTGATGAATTTTATCGAGCGTGCCGTTCCAGCTCCACAGATCGAAGTAGCCATACAGCGTCGAGCGCGGCGGCAGGTCCTTGGGGATCGCGCGCCACTGGCAACCTGTGCTCAGGATGTACATCAGCCCGTTGGCAATCTCGCGCAGGTCCACCGTACGCTTGTTGCCGCCGCGCTTGGCCGGCGGGATGCGAGGCGCGATCAGCGCCCACTCCTCGTCGGTCAAGTCGCTCGGATAGCGCAGGCGGCTGCGGTCGTAGCGTGCACGGTTCTCGGTAGTCCACATTGGCGGCGCGTCCCCATCGAATCAGGCCGCTCACCTTGAATCACAACCGATTCATTCGACTCAACATGTTTTGGAACAGACACTAAGAGCCGCGGCTGGGTGCGGTTGGCCGACAGTGACCCGACGTCAATGCCCCTCATCAACCCGAATTTCGTTGGCGAAGAGGAAGACCTGAGGGCCGCGGTGGAATCAGTGCGCGCGATCCGCAAGGTCATCGCCCAGGAGTCGTTGGCGCCGGTGATCGAGGAAGAGATGGATCCCGGCCTGCACATCCAGTCGGATGCGGAGATCCGCGAATGGGTGAAGCGCGTCGTGACGACAATGTGGCACCCGGTCGGCACCTGTCGGATGGGCCAGGATGCACGAGCGGTGGTTGACGCGAGGCTCAGGGTCCGCGGCGTCGACGGCCTCCGGGTAATCGATGCCTCGATCATGCCGAACATAACCAGCGGCAATACCAACGCTCCGACCCAGGCGCTTTCGCGCCACGCTGCGACGATGCTGGTCGAGGATCTGAAACGCACCTAAGGAGTTCTGGCGCGGGCAGGCGAGGCCGGCCTCCCGCCCACGCCGGCCGGGAAGCCGCGCGGGAGCTGTATATACTCTTGTCAAAAAGGTAGGCGGGCGGGGTGTTTGATCGTGACCTACTGCCGCTCGTTGAAAGGTTTCCAAGAAGTTCTTGTCTCAGGGGCATCGCCGGCGAACAGGACTGCACTAGCTGAAGGAGGGATCACAATGGGTATACGCGAGTAAGCGCCGTGAGAGACCGTCGGGTTACGTCTTGCCCGATTTGGCCCCGGGACCGACCGAAGAGGCGATGCATCGACAGACTACCGGCACCAACACCGGGCCATGAGCGTCCAATGCACATAGAAAGGTTCAGATACCTGGCTCTTGCAGTCGTACTCGCGATCGGCATCTTTCTGGTCGATACCTTGTCATCACTGCAGTTCGCGGTCGCCTCGCTGTATGTTGTCGTCGTGTTGGTAGCTGCCCAGGATCTCGATCGCGGAGGCGCTGTCGTCGTCGGCTTAGTCTGCGCACTGCTTACCATCCTCAGCTATGTTCTGACGCACGGCTTCGTCCCCAACGGGATCGCAGCGTTGCGATCCAGTGTTAGCCTGATCGCGCTCTTGGTCACGACAATGCTTGTGCTCCATAGACTTTCCGCCAACCAGCGCGTCAAGAAAGCAGAGCGCGAACGTATGAACCTGGCGCGCTTCTTCCCGCCAAGCATCGCCGAACAGCTCATCAAGGCGCGGACCCCTCTTTCGTTTACGCGTTGTCAGCGTGCAGCAGTCCTGTTTGTCGACATCGTCGGGTTCACTGACTTCTCATCCAACAGGCCTCCGGATGTAGTCGTCCAGACGCTGCGACACCACTTGCGTATGTTCAGTGACGTGGTGTTCTCCCATCAGGGTTCGATCGACAAGTTCCTGGGTGATGGGTTGATGGCCTTTTTCGGCCCGCCGTTGACCAGCCTGCGCGACGCCACCAACGCTGCGGAGTGTGCGATCGAGCTCATCAAATCCGTCGATTCTTGGAACCGACGCATTGAGGCAAGAGACCAGTCGCTCCGTATTGCCGTCGGTATCCATTACGGCGAAGTCATCTATGGAGACGTTGGCAATGAAAAGAAATTGGAACTCACCCTGATCGGTGACACCGTGAATGTCGCTAGTCGGGTTGAAGCCCATTGCCGGGTATTGGAGGCTTCGGTGCTCGTCACCGGCGAATTCATGGATGCATTGTCTGCGGAAGGGAGCGCGGAACTCGCCACTGCGTTTCGCGACGAAGGCGCACACATGTTGCGTGGCCGAAGAGATCCGGTCCGTCTTTTCAGTATTCGCAGGCTGTCGTGCGAGCAAGCCAACTGCGCTTGGCGGTCGCCTCGCCAGCGAAACTCATTGAATCACGGTGGGAATCGGCAAAACCAGGCCGACCTGTCCGGCTGCAGAGCCTTTAGATGTCGTGGGGGGACCGGTGGACCTTGCTTATCGTACAGGAAGCGCGATGCTTAGGGTGTCCATCGTAGAGCGCATAAGCCTACGAGCGGATCGCACCCCGTTCTCAAATATCCTTCCGTGCTTCGCCCTCCTTGGCGATCCGCCGATGGTCGCTCGGATCTCGATTGTACGCCTTTCGAAAAGCCCGCACAAAACTCGAACGGCTCTCGTACCCCGCATTAAGAGCCACTGCGTCGATCGACATCGTCGTTGTTGTCAAATCGATCGCGGCCTGGCGCATTCTTAGGTGTCGCAAGACAGCCATCGGGGATTGTCCAAAAATGTCCGAGAAGCGCGCCATGAACGCCGAACGACTCAATCCTGCACTGTGTGCCAAGCTTTGAACCGAATGAGCGGCTCCCGGCCGCGCCACCATATCTGCAAAAGCACGGGTGACCTGCCTGTCGGCAAGTATCGAGAACCGTTCAGTCCACCGTCGGGATGACTTGAGCGACCGTCGTACCAACGAGACAACGATCTGCCTGAGCAGAGAAGCTGTCATGGCTCCAACGCCGACCTCTTGCTGTAACAACTCGTTCATTGCTTCGCGAAGCTTGAGATCAATCCTGTCCGCCGGCTCGAATTGCTCGATGACCGGTTCGCGGAGTTCTCCGAACAGCCTCACAGACTGGCCAAAGGATGCGTTAAAAAAGCCGCATATCTGGACGATCTCTGGTTGCTCTTTCGGCACTGCGACGCGAAGGATGCCTTCTTGACGAGTCCAGCAGTCTCTCGAAATGAGCTTCGGAGGGCGATTTCCACCGTCAACCTCGATCGTGAGCGGAGTGTTTGGCGGCACGATGATGAGTAAATGAGGGCTCAACGGTATCGTCGGCCCGCCATCAATTGATAGACGTCCCATGCCACTTAAGTTGTAGTGGATCCCGGGTACGTCAATCGTCCCAAATTCGACTCGATGGCCTCGCGGCACCAAAATCTCGGTCATGGCGATGACATCTATGTCGAGCGCCTGCATTAAATTGTTGAGGTCTGTTGTAGACAATTTGACAGTGGCGCCCGCAGGCGGTGAAACGTTCTGCCCGACGAGAGCCTGTTTTGGAATCGATTTCGAATTATGCATGACTGTGGTGGCTCCTGCCAACGGCTACCAGCACCGATAGTGCTCCGAAATCTGTTCTCCGAGGATCGGCGGGGGCGTCGCCATGCCGTTCGTACCACTGAACCTCGCCTCTCGCCATTAGGCGAAATTTGGACTTGCGGAGAACGCGAATGTTCCAATAGCCATTATGTTCCGGGACTTTAGTTCCCGACCGTCATCCTGTGCGCGCTACAACGCGTGCGGGATGACGGGAAGGATTAAGACGACGACTTCAACGAATTCGTATCGATCGGCAGGCTGCGCACACGCTTGCCTGTTGCGGCGAAGATCGCATTGGTCACTGCAGCACTGACAATGGCCGTCGGAGCTTCACCAACGCCACCCGGAGCCTCCGCGTTCTTAATCAAGTGTGTCTCCACCGCCGGTACCTCGTCGATACGCATCGGCAGATAGCTGTCAAAATTGCTCTGCTCGACCCGACCATCCTTGAAGGTGATTGACCCATGGAGCGCGGCGGTGAGACCGAAAAGCGTTCCACCCTGAACCTGTGCTTCGATTGTATCTGGATTAACGTACATTCCGCAGTCAATCGCACAGACGATCCGCTTGACTTTGACGGAGCCATCGGCCGCTACTTCGACCTCGGCGACCTGCGACGTGTAACTTCCGTATGCGAATTGTACTGAAATTCCGCGGCCATGCCGCACGGGAAGGGGTGATGCCCACCCCGCCTTTTCCGCCGCAAGCGATAAAACAGCGAGTGCTCGCGGATTGTGGCCAAGCAATCCCTTGCGGTAGGTGACGGGATCCTGCTTCGCGGCGTGAGCGAGCTCATCTATGAAGCTTTCGACCACAAAAACATTGTGAGTCGGTCCGACGCCGCGCCACCAAGACGTCCGGACACCAGGGGGCTCGACCCGGACAAAGTCGACGTGGATATTGGGCAGAGCATAGGGCGGCTCGGCCGCCGCTTCGACGGCATCGGGGTCCAATCCGTCCTTGACGTAAGGGGGATAATAGCGAGCCATGACTGAGGAGCCGGCGATCCGATGCGTCCATGCAACCGGCTTGCCGGCCGCGTCAAGTCCGGCCGACAGCCTATCGAGATAGTACGGCCGATACATATCGTGCTGGATATCTTCCTCGCGGCTCCAGACCACCTTCACCGGGCCATCGACGTGCTTGGCGATCTTGACGGCCAGCACCGTGCCATCGGCCTCCAGCCTTCGGCCGAAGCCACCGCCAATCAGATGATTGTAAATTTTGATTGCGTCCTTTGGCAGGCCGGTGAGTGCGGCCACCAGAGACTGCGTGATCGTAGGCGCCTGCGTCCCGACCCAGATATCGCAGCGATCCTTCCGCAGGTGGACTGTGCAGTTCATCGGCTCCATCGCCGCATGGGCTAGGAAAGGCACCTGATAGATCGCGTCAACTCGTTGCGCCGCGACAGCAAGGGCCTCCTCTGCATCACCATCGTTACGGGCAACCGCCCCTGGTTTCTTGGACTCCTCCTCCAACTGCTTGACGATATCGGCGTTGCTGACCTTGCCGTTGGGCCCATCGTCCCACGTGATGGCGGCGGCCTCGAGCCCCTTCTTCGCCGCACCCATGTGATCCGCCACCACGGCAACGGCTTCATCGATGTTGACCACCTGCCGGACGCCCTTCACCGCCAGCGCGGCTTTCTCGTCCACCTTTTTCGCTTTGCCACCGAGCACGGGCGAAATAGCAACCGCTGCAACCTTCATACCCGGCAGTCGCGTATCGATGCCGTAGAGCGCGCGCCCATCGACCTTTATCGATGAATCCACGCGCTTGGCACGCGTACCGATCAAGGTGAAATCCTTCGGATCCTTCAATTTGACGTTTGCCGCCGGCGGCACGGGCAATTTCGCCGCGGCCGTCGCAAGTTCGCCGTAGCTTAGATGCTTTGCGCCTGACGCATCGAAGACGATGCCGTCCTTGGCGCGGCAAGTCGCCGGATCGACATTCCAGCGCTTTGCGGCTGCCCCGATCAGCAGACTGCGACCTACTGCGCCTGCCTGACGCAGCGGTGTCCAGAACGCTCGGACAGAGGCGGAACCACCTGTATTTTGAATGCCTATGATCGAGTTGACGTAAAGCGCGTGATTTGGCGGCGCATGCTGAACCTGAATTTGGTCAAGCGTCACCTCCAGTTCTTCAGCGAGAAGCATCGAGAGCGACGTGTAGACCCCCTGTCCCATCTCGACCATCGGCATGACCAGCGTCACGGCGCCCGTTGGATTGATCCGTATAAATCCATTCGGCGCGAAAGTACCCGTGACCTCGTTTTCGACCACCTGCACCTGCGAAGTGGACGCCGCGAAGACGGAGCTCGTGCTGGCGCCGGTCAGCGAAAAGCCGAGCAGCAAACCTGTGCCCTGAAGGAAGGCGCGCCGTGACACGCCTGTTTCTTCGGCGACCTGCTCCCTCAAAATTGGTCCATTCATGATCTCAAACTCCAGCAGCCAGCCTGATCGCGGCGCGGATGCGCTGATAGGTGCCGCATCGGCAGACATTCCCCGACATGGCGGCGTTGATGTCGCCATCCGTCGGCTTCGGCATGTCTTTCAGGAGCGCCGCCGCCGACATGATCTGGCCGGATTGGCAGTAACCGCACTGCACCACCTCGAGTTCCAACCACGCCTTCTGCAAGGCTGCGCCCTGCGGCGTCTGGCCGATCGCCTCGATCGTGGTGACCGCGCTGTCCCCAATGCTGTCGATCGTTGTCTGACAGGAGCGGACCGCCTGGCCGTCGACATGCACAGTGCAGGCGCCGCACAGCGCCTGGCCGCAGCCGAACTTGGTTCCGGTCAGGCCGAGTACATCGCGCAGCACCCACAGCAATGGAACGTCACCGTCGACATCGACCTCATGGGGTGTACCGTTGATTTTCAACGTGAATGCCATGCGTGCCTCCTGAGCGCGTTGGGAGTGAGGAGTGAGTGGACGGGCACCCACGCATTGTTAGTCCTCGACAGGATCAAGTCGCCCGATGCGGCCTATTCCGGCAGATGCGACGGATTGAGGTTGCGCGGGGCGTTACTCGATGCATCTCGCGATAGCGACGCCCATTGATCGCAGCGCGGGACGAAATCTTCCAATAGCCGGCATGTATGGTTTCCATAGCAGCGGGGAATACTGCTGCGATGGTGCTGTCCGCCAAAGGCATCGCACTGCGCGGCGAGCGGGCGCGGGCTCATTCAGGTTCGACAATTGCTTCCAAGAGCGAAACTGACGCGCGCATTTGGCGCATTGATCGGCGGCTCGAGCGTTCTGAACGAGCTCGCGCATGCGTACCAACGCGAAGGGCTAATAAAGAGGAAGTGAGTAAGCGTCGATAATGATTGATTTGTACCGATCCGCCGAAACAAGGCAGATGGTCGAATGACAGGTAAGTCCACGAACAGGTCGATGATGTCAGACATCTTGAAGAAAATCGAAGCCTATAAGCGCGAGGAGATTGCCGCCTCCAAGCGTGCTCATTCCTTCGCGAGCATCGATGCACGCGCCAAGGCGGCGGCGCCACCGCGCGGCTTCGTCCGCGCGATCAAGGAAAAGCATGGCGGCGGTGACTATGCGCTGATTGCTGAGATCAAGAAGGCTTCGCCATCGAAGGGCCTCATCCGCGCCGATTTCGATCCGCCGGCCCTGGCAAAGGCTTACGAGGCCGGGGGCGCGGCCTGCCTCTCGGTGCTGACCGATACTCCGTCGTTCCAGGGGCATCTCGACTTCATGGTTGCGGCACGCGCGGCGACCAATCTGCCGGTGCTGCGCAAGGATTTCATGTTCGACACCTATCAGGTCGTCGAAGCCCGCGCTCACGGCGCCGACTGCATCCTGATCATCATGGCCGCTCTCGATGACGCTGCCGCCAAAGATATTGAGGACGCCGCCATCGCGCTTCAGATGGATGTGCTGGTCGAGATCCACGACCGAGCCGATCTCGAGCGGGCGCTGAAACTCCGCTCGCCGATGGTCGGCGTCAACAATCGCAATCTCCGTACCTTCGAGACCACGCTCGCGACCAGCGAGGCGCTAGAGCGTTTTCCGATCACGTTGCGTCGTAACCAGCCGCGACGAGATAATTTTGACATTCCTCGGGTGAGAAGCGTTTGAGAGCGTTGGCGATTGCTTGCCAGAGATCGGGCATGGTGCGGGCTGCGGCGGCCCGCAACAGCGCTTTCAGTTTGGAGAAGGCCATTTCAATCGGGTTGAAGTCTGGACTGTAGGGCGGAAGATAGAGCAGGCTAGCTCCGACCGCCTGGATGGCCTCTCGAACGCCATGGACCTTGTGAGCGGGCAAGTTGTCCATGATAACGGTATCGCCCGGCCGCAGCGATGGGGCGAGCAATTGCTCGACGTAGGCCAGGAAAGCGTCGCCATCCATTGGACCGTCCAGAACAAGCGGCGCGATCAGACCGTCGGAGCGCAATCCAGCGGTGAACGTCGTCGTCTTCCAATGTCCGTGTGGGATAGCTGCACGACATCGCTCGCCGCGTGGCGAGCGCCCGTAACGCCGCGCCATTTTGGTGTTGGCGCTGGTTTCGTCGATGAAGACGAGACGCTCAGGGTCAAGGTCGATTTGCCCTTCGAACCACTCCTCACGTGCGGCATTTATATCGCCGCGCCGTTGCTCGGCGGCGTGCGCTGTCTTTTTTTAAGTGTGATCTTTCTGCGCTGGAAAAAACGCCAGAGCGACGCGATGCCAGTCGATATTCCATGACGTTTCAACAGTTCTCGCAACTCGGCAAGCGTGATATCCGGCCTCGCTGTCACCGCCTCCAGAATCAATTGCGAATGCGCTTCGATGCGCTGCGATTTGCGGTCACCGCCCTGGCGTTTAGGAACGATGTCGCCAACTTTCTTGAGGCGAGCGCGCCAGCGGATCGCACTGGCCGCGCTGACACCAAAGCGCTCAGCAGCCTGTCGACAGGACATGCCACCGTCAATCGCGGCTACCACCCTTTGGCGAAGATCAACCGAAAGCGCCCTGGCCATACATGCTGGCCTCCCTCGCCAGCATGCAGCTTGAATCTGACTCGCGCCGTTTTGGGAATCCCCACCCGATTCTTTCCGGTCGGAAAATGCTCTAGCGCCGCTTATCCCGGAGGAGCGGCTGATGGTCGGGGAAAGCGGCATCTTCACGCCGGACGATCTGACCAGGCTCGAGCGTGTGGGAATGTCGACCTTTCTGGTCGGCGAGAGCCTGATGCGCCAGCCCGATGTGACGGCGGCAACCCGCGCGCTGCTGGTGCGGGACACGCCGGCGACGGCGGCGGGAATACGTTCCAGCCGAGTCGCACCATCCTCTCAATAGGCGACTGCATCTGGGGGGCTGCTGTGGGTCCCCGACTTGAGCCTAACGTTCGACGAGCTGCCGGGTTCAGGCGGACGATCGGAGGGAATATCGCAGATTTGCGTCGTGTGTGGAAAGGCGGTAGCGGTCTCCTGACTCGAACCCCGACGCTAGTCGTTGACGCACCTGCGTTAAGACGGGTTACGCAGGGGCCGTTGTCGTTAGTAGTGCGACGAATATGAGGGGCAGGTGGAGGCGCGAAGGCGGCTAATGACTCCATGCCTTCATAGTGCCGCGAAGCCACAGCGCCGAGACTTGCCCGGTTAGCTGACCACCGATTGACCACCGAACCGCCCTGAACAAACAGCGATAAAGGTGGTCAACCAGGAGCGAAGTTCACTGTTTTTGTTGAACTTTTCGGTTGCTACTTACGTTCGGGACGCAAGGGGCGCGCGTGCTGGGCGCGCGATCAAGCGATTTACATTTCGGCCATAACGTATTGATTTTGCTAGTGCTGTTTTGGTTGCCTTTTACAGCTAAGTGCCTGAAATCTCTTTTAGAGAATGAGACTCTTAATCAGCGGGTCGGGGATGTCCCGGGTTCTGTTGAATTTCTGAAGAGGTCGGCGTTGCCCACCTTGAGCCGGTAGGCTCGGGGTGCTGATTCCACAAAGGAGAGCAACGCCATGACGAGAGATATCACACCGGCTGGTTGGCCGGCGACCGGGGCTGTGGAGAAATCATTTGCGGAAGTGCGAGCGAGCTTCGATCGGTTCTGCCTTGCGGCAGGAATCGAGGCGCTCGGCACGATGATGGAGGCGGATGTGACAGCGGCCTGCGGGCCGCGCCACGGTCGTGATGCGGCGCGGCGGGCGCACCGTTGGGGCCGAACGCGGGGGCGGATCGGTTTCCACGGCGGCAAGATCGAGGTCGATCGCCCGCGGGTCCGGGGCATGGACGGCCGCGAGGTCACGATCCCGAGCTGGGAAACGGCGGCGCAGGAGGACTGGCTCGGTCGCTGGGCGATGAACCTGATGCTGATCAATGTGTCGACGCGCCGGTTCGGCCGCGCCGTCCGGCTGCCCGAGGGTGACGTGCCGGCACCGCCCGGATCGGGGATTTCGAAGTCGGCGGCCTCGCGGAGGTTCGTGGCTCTGTCGGCGGCGCGGCTGGCCGACTTCATGGCTGCCGATCTGTCCGCGCTCGACCTTCTGGTGGTCCAAATCGACGGGCTGCATCTCGACGACGATCTCGTGCTGGTGGCCGCGATCGGGGTTGACGGCGAAGGCAACAAGCATCCGCTGGCGCTGGTGGAAGGGGCGACCGAGAATGCAGCAACGGTTCAGGCCCTGCTGGACAACCTGGTCTCGCGCGGGCTCGACCCGACGGTGCCAAGACTGTTCATCGCCGACGGCGCGAAGGCGTTGTCGAAGGCGATCCGCCGCACCTTCGGTTCGGCCGCTGCGATCCAGCGCTGCCAGATCCACAAGGCGCGCAACATCATGGAACGCCTGCCGAAAGAGCATCATGCGGCCACCCGCCGGGTGCTGCGCCAGGCCTGGGAGCTCGATGACGCCGACAAGGCTGAAAAATTGATCCGCAATCTCGCGCGTCGACTCGACCAGCAATGGCCCGGCGTTGCGGCCAGTATCCTCGAAGGCCTCGACGAAATCCTGACTGTCGTCCGGTTGAAGTTGCCGAAGGAGCTTCGCCGATCGCTCGCCTGTACCAATATCGCCGAGAACATGATGGGCACCATTCGCCGCGTCACGCGCAACGTTAAACGCTGGCGGGATGCCGGTATGGCCTTGCGATGGGTCGCGGCCGGTATGATCGAGGCCAACAAGGGCTTCCGACGATTGAAGGCGCATAAGCAATTGTCGGTTCTGCGTGCGGCCCTTCAAGCTCACCACGATCGCATGACAATCAAGTCCGTTGCCCACGTCACGAGGGCTGCGTAATATTCATTCCGGCAACGTCGACCCGACGTAGTTCAACAGCGATCGGGACATCCCCCAGCGGGTCCCAGGTTCGAGCCCTGGTGCGCCCACCATATCGAAAGCCCTATTAGCGCAGGGTTTTTCCATTTCAGGCGACAGAGCAAAGCGCGTATCGTGCGACGCTTTTGGTGGTCGGACATCGCACCGTGTGTCGACTTGGCGATGTTCGCGAGATGTTCTTGCTGGTTCGCATCACCGTCGCGCTCGTCATCTCGCATGGTCGCCAGTATCGTCCATGACTTGTCGCACGCCCACAAGAGCGTCGCGTTTTGTCGCAGTTGTGACGTTTCGCTGGCCGACGTCGAGGATGTCCCTGGCGAGATAGGCGCACCAAAACGCTGCCAGCGCCGTGACCATCATGTAGACCGAGACTGGCCAGCTCGCGTCGCCACTCCACTGCACCAGCAGCGTCGAAATCAGTGGCGTAAAGCCGCCGCCGACAGCGCCGCTGACTTCTTTTGCGAAGACGAGACCAGTGTAGCGGATCCGCGTGTCGAACAGCTCCGAATAGAACACCGCGATGGATCGGGAGATCGATGCGACGCCGAAAGACAAGCCGACGATGCCTCTGTTGATTTCCGAATTACGGAATTTCAAAGAGGTGGCCCGGGCGGAATATGGAAAGACGTCTTACCTAAACAGCGGCGGACTGTTCTGCGGCGCAACACCCTCGCCGGGCCGCTCGATTGCTGCCGCCGCCGTCAAGCGGGCGATGACACAGCGTGCAGATTGACGGACGCGTCTTCATAATCGCGTTTTCGCCGACCCGCATGCTGCTCCCTACCTGCAGCTCCTTGATCTGAATCAGGGAGCATCGCGCCAAATTTGGGATGCTCGGCACACGACGGGGATTGGCTGCCTAGAGGATTTCTACGTAGTGGCTTATACTGATTGCGTGGTCGGTGTGTCGCGGCGGTAGGCTAAATTTATCGGAGAGTTGTCTGCATATGCCAGGAAACTAGCGGTGCGAAAGTTAGCACCGGAGGAAGGCGAGTGTATCATGTCCCTTCAGGAGACACCGGTCAGCCGACATGTTCGGAATGCCTCCGGAGGATCGAGGCATGCGCGCAAGGCGAATTCCGAACGGCTCGCTCTGCAGGAAGAAGTTCATCGTCAAATTGCTTCGGAGCTTCACGATTCAACGTGCCAGCATCTGGTGGCGGCGAGCCTCATTCTGATGCAAGTAAGGAGTGCGCTAGGCGATCCTCTGAAGGCGACGAGACATTGCGATCAGCTCGACATCTCGATCGATCGCGCTATGAAGGAATTGCGGTCTCTCACATATCTGCTTCACCCTCAGGACCTGTTTGAAGGAGGGCTCAGGACGACAATCGAGCAATTCGCAGAAGGCCTCGCAGCCCGAACGCCGCTGAATATTGAGGTCTCGATATCGTCCGCGGTCGACGGCCTGCCATACGGGGCGCAGCGAGCGTTGCTGAGAATTGTTCAGGAGGCCCTGACGAACGTTTACCGCCACGCCAAGGCGACACAGGTCGTCATAACTATCGGGATGAGGGACAGGAAGTTCAAGCTCGAGGTCCGAGACGACGGACAAGGCATGGTCGCTGCAGATGGCGCATGCCGCTTTCGTCCGTGGGCACCCGGAGCGGGAATCCGTATCATGCGAGCTCGATTGCAAGAGATGGGAGGGCAGCTTGAGATATTATCGGCACCCACAACGCTGCGGCGCGGTACCATCCTGCGCGCGACCTTTCCATGCGCTCTTGCGCGCGAGTGAGATGGCCCGGTTGGAGATGCTGCTCAAACGCAGCGCCCATAGCTCGTCCAGGTTCTCTTGCGACAAGATCATCGAGGCAGCCCTCTCATGAAACGAATTCTCATTGCTGATGATCATGATGCTGTTCGATCCGGGCTACGGGCGGTCCTCGAGCAGCGGCCGGGTTGGATGATTGTCGCCGAGGCGTCCGACGGAAGATCGGCATTTGAGGCTGCTCTCAAAGAGCGGCCCGATGTTGCGATCGTCGACTTCTTCATGCCGCGCATGACGGGACTGGAAATAACTCGAGGAATAAAAAAACATCTCCGCGAAACTGAGGTGCTGATCTTTACCGCGCACGAATCCGGAGTGCTGGCTCAAGAGGCGCTTCAGGCGGGTGCGCGCGCGTTCCTGGTCAAGTCGGACGCAAACAAGCTGCTGTTGGCTGCCGTTGAAGCGCTAATGGCACGTAAGCCATTCGTTGGCGGACGATTTTGTGGTCAGTCGGGTCGAGAAGACGAAGCTGGCGAGGGGCATGTGAAGCTGTCTCCGCGAGAGCGGCTCGTTGTCAAGCTCGTGGCCGAGGGGTACAGCAACAAGGGCATCAGCGCGATGCTGAGCTCAAGCGTGAAGACCACGGAAACGCATCGGGCGTCGGCCATGGGAAAACTGGGGGTCAATTCGATAGCTGGACTGGTCCGCTACGCGATCAGAGCTAAATTGATTGAAGAGTGAACGAAATCAGCGGCTGCCGGCCCGCCGCGCTTCGCAACCGATCGCGGCGGTGAAGCAGAGCTGATCGCTGCGGAAGCGCAGCTCTGTCCTTTCCCTTCAGCAAGGGGATCGCGGACGGTCACCTCCACCGCCACCCGCAATGGCGGCGACCGCGATGCCACCAGCAAACCCAACGGCGCCTGCGCGGTCGCGACCGCCCCCAACCGGGGCCATGCGGAGGACCCCACTGCGCCTGCGTTGCTAGATCCGTGGTTATCGCGGCCCGTCCCAGATTTGCGGCGACCGGCATAGCCTCCGCTGACGCAATGAAACGAACGCCGATTGCGCCGACAGCTGCGGCGGCGACGGCGCCCTGCGCAAGACCAAGGAAGGCACGACGTGTGGGAGCGTTCATTGTTCTTCTCCTCTCTTCTTGTTACGCAGTTTCAAGCACGGACAACGGTAGCGGGGAACGGCAATGTCGGCATCCGTCGAAACCCTGAGCAACAGGCTCGGAGTATTCGCGCCGTCCTGGATACTCGGGTCACGTGGTTTGCGCCGGGACCGGTCGTGCCTTCGCGCGCTCGCGCAGGCGTTGAAACGTGACGTAGAGCATCGGCACCATAAAAATCCCGATTGAGCTTGCGGCGAGCATGCCGGCAAAAACAGCGGTCCCGACCGCCCTGCGGCTCAGCTCGGCGGCGCCGGTTGCGAGTACGAGCGGGAGGAGTCCAAGAATGAAGGCAACCGAGGTCATCATCACCGCGCGGAACCGCATATGCGCCCCCTGGATCGCGGCCTCCGCAAGCTCTGTGCCGGCTTCCCGTCGTTCCTTCGCGAATTCCACGATCAGGATGCCGTTCTTGGCGGCAAGCGCGATCAGCACCACGAGGCCAATCTGGCCGTACAGATCGAGATTGAGGCCGGCGATTTTAATACCGATATATGAGCCTAGAACGCCGACAACGACGGAGAGCAGCACCGGGATCGGGATCACCGTGCTCTCATACAGCGCCACCAGGAACAGATAGGCGAACAGCACGGCGAGCGCGAGCACCACCCCGGTTTGTCCTGCTGCCTGTTGCTCCTGATAGGCGGTGCCGGTCCACTCGAAACTGTAACCTGCAGGCAGCACGTTGTTGGAGATCTCTGCCATCGCTGCCATCGCGGTGCCGGACGAGACGCCTGGCGCCGGGCTGCCGTTCACCGTCACTGAACGATAATTGTTGTAGCGGGTAATGACCTGAGGCCCGGTTACGATCTTGATGCCGGCGAGCGACCGCATCGGAACCATCTGACCCGTGCTATTGCGGACATAGATGCGCCAGATATCGGAAAGGTCGGCGCGATCGAGCGCCGGGGATGTCCCGGGTTCTGTTGAATTTCTGAAGAGGTCGGCGTTGCCCACCTTGAGCCGGTAGGCTCGGGGTGCTGATTCCACAAAGGAGAGCAACGCCATGACGAGAGATATCACACCGGCTGGTTGGCCGGCGACCGGGGCTGTGGAGAAATCATTTGCGGAAGTGCGAGCGAGCTTCGATCGGTTCTGCCTTGCGGCAGGAATCGAGGCGCTCGGCACGATGATGGAGGCGGATGTGACAGCGGCCTGCGGGCCGCGCCACGGTCGTGATGCGGCGCGGCGGGCGCACCGTTGGGGCCGAACGCGGGGGCGGATCGGTTTCCACGGCGGCAAGATCGAGGTCGATCGCCCGCGGGTCCGGGGCATGGACGGCCGCGAGGTCACGATCCCGAGCTGGGAAACGGCGGCGCAGGAGGACTGGCTCGGTCGCTGGGCGATGAACCTGATGCTGATCAATGTGTCGACGCGCCGGTTCGGCCGCGCCGTCCGGCTGCCCGAGGGTGACGTGCCGGCACCGCCCGGATCGGGGATTTCGAAGTCGGCGGCCTCGCGGAGGTTCGTGGCTCTGTCGGC
The DNA here is from genome assembly GCF_011516635.5 of Bradyrhizobium barranii subsp. apii. Taxonomy (GTDB): domain Bacteria; phylum Pseudomonadota; class Alphaproteobacteria; order Rhizobiales; family Xanthobacteraceae; genus Bradyrhizobium; species Bradyrhizobium barranii. The sequence goes on from NZ_CP096255.1 coordinate 2,906,123, forward strand.
GGCGCGGCTGGCCGACTTCATGGCTGCCGATCTGTCCGCGCTCGACCTTCTGGTGGTCCAAATCGACGGGCTGCATCTCGACGACGATCTCGTGCTGGTGGCCGCGATCGGGGTTGACGGCGAAGGCAACAAGCATCCGCTGGCGCTGGTGGAAGGGGCGACCGAGAATGCAGCAACGGTTCAGGCCCTGCTGGACAACCTGGTCTCGCGCGGGCTCGACCCGACGGTGCCAAGACTGTTCATCGCCGACGGCGCGAAGGCGTTGTCGAAGGCGATCCGCCGCACCTTCGGTTCGGCCGCTGCGATCCAGCGCTGCCAGATCCACAAGGCGCGCAACATCATGGAACGCCTGCCGAAAGAGCATCATGCGGCCACCCGCCGGGTGCTGCGCCAGGCCTGGGAGCTCGATGACGCCGACAAGGCTGAAAAATTGATCCGCAATCTCGCGCGTCGACTCGACCAGCAATGGCCCGGCGTTGCGGCCAGTATCCTCGAAGGCCTCGACGAAATCCTGACTGTCGTCCGGTTGAAGTTGCCGAAGGAGCTTCGCCGATCGCTCGCCTGTACCAATATCGCCGAGAACATGATGGGCACCATTCGCCGCGTCACGCGCAACGTTAAACGCTGGCGGGATGCCGGTATGGCCTTGCGATGGGTCGCGGCCGGTATGATCGAGGCCAACAAGGGCTTCCGACGATTGAAGGCGCATAAGCAATTGTCGGTTCTGCGTGCGGCCCTTCAAGCTCACCACGATCGCATGACAATCAAGTCCGTTGCCCACGTCACGAGGGCTGCGTAATATTCATTCCGGCAACGTCGACCCGACGTAGTTCAACAGCGATCGGGACATCCCCCGAGCGCCTCCCCCTGCACGTTGACCTGCCAGGTACGTCCATAGAGGTTGAAATTGTTGACGTAGATGCCGCCCAGCGTCGCCTGAAGGGCCGTGAAGATATCGCTGATGGTCACGCCAAGCGCCTGCGCCTTACGTCGATCGATGTCGAGATAGATCGATGGATTGGTCGCGGTGAAGGTCGAGAACACTCGCGTCAGCCGCGGATCGGCATTGGCCGCTCCGATCAACGCACCCGTGACACTGGAGATCGCGGCGGGGCTCTGTCCTTCCAGCGCCTGGAGCTGGTACTCGAACCCGCCTGAGGTGGAGAGTCCGATGATCGGCGGCATATTGAACGGCAGTACATTGGCCTGCCGGATTTGTGCGCCGGCTGCGTAAGTCTGCCGGATCAACGCCTGCACCGAATCCGCGGCCGCCTTGCGATCGGCAAACGGCTTGAGGCGCGTCCCCACCAGCGCGCTGTTGGGCTCGGACGCCCCGTCAAGCAGGGAGAAGCCGATGATGGCCAGAACATGGTCGACGGCCGGCATCTCCTTCAGGACGTCCTCGATCTGCTTGGTGACTTCACTGGTCCGCGCAACGGATGCACCGTCCGGCAACTGCACCGAAGTGAAGAAAGCGCCCTGGTCTTCCTCGGGGAGGAACCCCGTCGGCGTCAGGTGCGACATCCCGAAAATGCCGGCTGCGAACACGGCGACCAGGATGAGGGAGAGACTGGCCACGCGCAGCAGCCGTCGTACGCCGCTGCTATAGCGATCGCGGATCCAGTCAATGCCGCCAAGAACGTGGCCGATCATGCCGCGCCGGGGTCCAGTATGCCGCAGGAACAGCGCGCACAAGGCGGGCGACAAGGTCAGCGCATTCAGTGCTGAAATCATCATGGCGGCGCTGATCGTCACCGCAAATTGCCGAAACAGCGTGCCGGAAATGCCAGGAATGAAGGCGATCGGAACAAAGACGGAGAGCAGCACCAACGTGATCGCGATGATCGGTGCCGTGATCTGCGTCATCGCCTTCTTGCTTGCCTCGACTGGCGAAAGATCCGGTTCCTCCTCCATCACTCGCTCGACGTTCTCCACGACGACGATGGCGTCATCCACGACGATGCCGATGGCGAGCACCATCGCGAGCAGTGACACGGTATTCGCGGAATAGCCAAGCATCAGCAGCACCGCGAAGGTGCCGACCAGGCTGACCGGTACGGCAATGGCTGGTATCACCGTGGCCCGAAGATTACCGAGGAACAAATAAACCACGATCACGACCAGGACGAAGGCCTCTCCCAGTGTCCGCAGAACCTCCGAGATGGTGTCCCGTACGAAGCTCGTGGAATCGTACTGCACGAGATAGCTCAACCCCGTCGGGAATCGCTTCGATAGCCGCTGCATCGTCGCTGCGACCGCCTGCGCCGTCGTCACGGCATTGGCGCCCGGCGCCAGATAGATCGCGAGAGGCACCGCGGCGCGCCCGTCGATCGGCGCTTCGCTGTCGAGGTTCTGCGCGCCAATCTCGACCCGGGCGACGTCCTTGACTAGCAGCGTCGAACCATCCGGGTTGGCGCGCAGCACGATATTGGCGAACTGGTCGACCGTCGCGAGCCGTCCCAGGGTCTGGACGTTGAACTGGAATTGCTGGTCGTCGCTGATTGGACGCGCGCCGATGCGGCCGACCGGCGCCTGGACGCTTTGCGTTCGAATTGCCGCGATCACGTCCGAGGGCGTGAGATTGAGGCTGGTCAGCCGCTGCGTATCGAACCAAATCCGCATCGAGTAGTTCATCTTGGCGAACAGGTGAGCTTGGCCGACACCGGGCGTGCTGGAGATCGCATCGAGTATGTTGATGATCGCGTAGTTGGTGATGAACAGCGGATCTTGCTGACCGTCGGCACTGTAAAGCACCAGAAATTGCAGGATCGCCGACGATTTCTTTTGCACGGTCACGCCCTGCTGCTGCACCTCGGTGGGCAATTGCGACAGCGCGCTCTGCACCCGGTTGTTAACATTGACGGTGTTGATATCGGGATCGGTGCCAAGTGCAAATGACACCGTCAAGGTGTAGCTGCCGTCGTTGCCGCTCGTCGATTTCATATAGAGAGCTCGGTCGACGCCGATCACTTGCGCTTCGAGCGGTTGAGCGACGCTGGCCTGGCGCAATTTCCGGACATTGTGCCACCGGTCGTGGAGATCGCAAGTCGCGGGCGATCGATGAACACGGCGGACATCATGGCTTTTTGTCCCCCGGGCGCGGATCAGTTGAACCGCCATGGTCTGGCTGCGAAGGCGCGTCGCCTGTGCCGGCCTTCATGCTCGACTGGATCAGCGCGCTCGCCGGGCCCGGAGAAACCGCCTGACCTGGACGAACTCTTTGCAGGCCTTCGACGATGACCTTGTCGCCCGCCGCGAGGCCGCTGATGACGGAGGCGATAGTGGGCGTCGATTGCCCCAGCTTGATGCGGCGTTGTTCGGCCTTATCGCCGGCGCCAACGGCGAGGACATAGTCACCCTGCTGGTCGGACAGCACCGCCGAACGCGGGACCGCCAGCACTTCGATGGGCTGGACACCTTCCAGCAAGACCGTGACGAACTCGCCGTCAGTCAGTTCGTGAACGGTTACGCCCGCGGCGGACGGCGCGCGCAGGATCGGGTTGGCGATCTCGCCGCGCACGGTGATCGTGTCCGTGTTCTGGGCGATGGTGTTGTCGACAAAATCCAGCTTGCCGGACTTGCCATACATGCGGCCATTGGGCAGCCGCAGCCGGATCACCACGGCTTCCAAGCCTCCCTGCGGACCATAGCGTTCGCGTAGTTCGAGCCCCTGGCGCAACGGCACCGGGAAGGTGACGTACATCGGATCCTGGCTGACGATCGTGGTCAGGACGCCCGAGCTGGGACCGACGACATTGCCTTCGGTCACGGCCGTACGTCCGATCTTGCCGTCGATCGGCGCGCTGATCATGGTGTAATCGAGGTTGATCTGTGACGCATCGACTTGTGCCTGCGCGGCCTGGACCTGGGCTTCCAGGCTGCGTTGGTTGGCGATCGCCGCGTCGTAGGTCGATTGCTGACCGGCCGGCCCGCTGAGCAGCGTACGCGCCCGGTCGGTCGTCAGCTTGGCGTTCTCGAGCATCGCTCGGAGCTGGGCCACCTGCGCCTGCTTTGACGCGAGATCGGCCTCGAACGGACCGCGCTCAAGCCGGTAAAGCGGGTCGCCCTTGTTGAGCTCGGCACCCTCGACGAACAACCGCTGCTCCAGGAATGCGGTGACGCGAGCCACGACATTGACGCGATTGACCGCCTCGATCCGCCCGAGAAATTCGTTGGTCTCGGTGATCGGTCGTCTGATCGCTTCCACGATGCCGACAGCGGGCGGAGGGCCTGCGGCTGGCTGTGTCCAGCCCGTGCCGCCAGCGATGAATGTCAGGAAACCCGCCGCCAGCATCCTGACCGAGACGTCCGCAAGGTCCATTTTCCGCTCCTTGCTCCGGGGGGCGGGACAAGCCGCTATCCCGGTCCGCGCGGGCCGAGTGTCAGGTTCGTAACGCCTGCCGCAAGGTTCAATCCGATCGATCGCTCGATCGACAGAGGCTGGAGCGTAATCGTCCGGCGAGAGCCTCCGATCAGAACGTTCGCTCCGAGACCGGGGCCGAACGCGACATTGCCGCTCGCCCCCACGTAGTTCCCGCGCAGCGTGCCGGGGCCGACGCGCGAGTTCCTGGCGAAGACGGCCCATGAGAGGGTTCCTGCGCTGGTCACGCCGATGTCGAGACCAACGCGCCTGATCCGTCCGTCGTAGACGTACTGCCGGGCCGGGCGTCTCGTGATGAATATACAACGAAGCTCCTGCGCGGAGCCAAGCACCAGCCCAACGCGCGGAGTGCTGGTGCATACGAGCCGGCCGACCCTGAAGGCCTCGGCGCGTGCGGGCAGGGCGTCGGCGCACATCAAGGCGGATCCAGAGATGATCGCAAGAAGCAGGTTAATGCGCATTCAGGCCTCCATTTGACTTCCGGTGTCGGTGGGCGAACTCCCTGGGCTGCGATCCTGGCGAAGCCAGAACGTGATGCCGAGGCCGATCAGCAGGACGGCGCCCAACAGGAAGAAGATGATGGATTGCTGTAACCAGGATATCGCCGGAACCGTGACGCCCATCGCAAGGCCGAGGAAGGCAATTTGCGGCGACAGAAGACTGACGCCCGCGAGGAAGGTGCCGAGCGCAAGTAACGTGAGAAGGACGAGGCTGGTTGCCGGCGTCGGCAACAATTGCTGAACGCCTGACACCAGCATGATGTTCATCGTGACCAGGACGGCAACCCAGTGCAGCGCCTGGGTCCAGATCAGTCGCCACCGGGCCTCCTTGCCATCGACCTCCGGCCATTTGTTGATGACGCACACAACGCCGATGGCAAGCGCGAGAAATTCCCAATAGCCAACGAGAGGCTGGTGAGAGGCGTTGGTATAGGCGACGCCCGCGACGGCGAGCACCAGTGCGATGATGTAGGGAAGTTGCTGCCACAGAAAATGTGTCATCCGCGCGTGCGCCGGGGATGGCTCCATTCCATTGTTCCGTTCGGCTCGAATCTCGCTCATGGCGCGCCCATTTGCGATGGTCCCTTGTTGGACATGCGACCGCTGCTATCGCCGAGGTAATCCTCGACGTAGAATCTAATGATCGCGACCCGGCCGACGGCGACCAGCGGCATGGCGAGTGCGATACCCATCACGCCTAGCATTGCGCCCAACAGTACGATCGCGACCAATGTCCATGCGGGAGGAATTTCGACCGCCTGGCGCTGGATCAACGGGCCTATCACATAGCCCTCGATCGATTGAATGATTGTGTAGATGACGACGGCCCAGATCAGCAGCGATGCGCCGAGCGGCATCGCGACAAGCGCGATCGGGATCGCGGCAAGGATGGGTCCCAGATACGGAACGAAGTTGGAAAGGCCCGCCTGCAGCCCAAGCACGAAGGGGCCGGGAAGCCCGATCAGATAGAGCGCGACCCACACGCACAGTGTCATTAGGATGATGCGGATCAGCTGTCCGACGAACCACAGCCGCAGGACGTTTCCCATCTCGTTCATTACGGCGCGTGTTCGGGCGCGATAGGAAGGCTTCGCCAGCATCACCAGACTCTCGCGATGGCTGGTGGGATCAAAGGCGAAGAGGATACCGAGGAACGCGATCACCAGCACACCGGTCAGAAAGCTCGACGCTCTGCCAACGACGAGCTGGGCGTGGCTGAAGAACCGGCCTTGATCGGACAGCAGCCATTGCGCAAAATCGCGCCCCGATTCCGGACCAAGCAGATCGACGCCGTAGGTCAGAAGGCGTTGCTGCAAGACGTCGAACTGGGTGTCCATGACCTTCAGCAGGATGCGTGTTTGCTCCGGCAGCTTGCCGCCTCCCCAGACGAGGCCTAGTCCGACCAAGGTGGTGAGCAGCAGCAGCACGAATGTCAGCCGCCAGACACGATTGAGTGGAATTAGTAGCGCCAGTGCGCGTGCGGCGGCATCCAGAAAGGCAGCAAACAGCACGCCTGCGAAGATGATGAGGAGACTCGAGGCGGTTTGCCATACGAGGAAGAGAGCAACGCAAGTGGCGAGCAGGGCGAGACCCGTTGCGAGAAAGCCGCGCCGCCTGTCGGTCATGCCCTGGTCTGGAGGCTCGCGGACCACGACCTCGCGCGGTTGCTCTTGTCCTGTCCTCACGTCGCTCATCGATCAGATGTCTCGGCGGCGGATTGCAATGACGAACTGTCGCGCCCGGGCTCAGGTGCGAACACGGCGGCTGCCATAATGGGGATGCGAGCCGCCACGATGACGCCAGTAGCGATGCTTGGTGGGGTTCGTATTCGTATTTGGCGCGGCGGTGCTTGGGGCAGGTGTCGTGACCTGCTTTGGCACGGATGCGGCCGGATCGGTCGTCTGCGCCTGGGAACTGGTCGACTGCGCGGTCGCAATCGATCCGGCAAGGATCAAGGCACCGCAAATGGTCCGGACATTCATGTTTGTCTCCAACTGACCCACAACAACACTTCAGATCGAGATAGCGCCGACGGCCAACGCATAGACGCGGACGCGTGCGGCGAGCCCTCAACCCCGGAGATGAGGTGGGCGGAAGGGTCGAATTTGAACGGGGTAGGCCGGCCACCCTCGGTTACGAGACTAGAGGCAGCTTCTCGGTCGGCGCATCAGGGATTCTATGTAGAGGGCGAGGCAGGAAATCGGTCGACCGCCTCTAATGAGGACTTGCCGATCCGGGCGCAGCGGCCGGGGTGACCAGCACGAAGCTCGCGCGGAACAACTCGCCTGCCTTGGCGAGTTCAGTCGCGATATGCCTGGCCTGCAGAACGGTGGCGTCATGGTCGGCGCACTCGCATCCAATTCCGTCCGGACAAAGGCCGTTTTTGTCGACGATGTGAAAGAAGTAGCGCATGCGAACGGATTAGGCCGGTGCGTGACCAGCTTCCAGTGACAACGGTGTAAGAGTCCAGGCAAAAAGGATGAGAAGCCTGGGGCAACCCAAGGTTACGTTTCGGTAAGTCGCTCTGGCGGATACGGGTATCCCGAGATAGGGTGATATATCTTCCGGCGCTCGGGTGATCATCCGATGTCCCCGCAGGGGCCGGACCGCTAGCTTGTCGTCCGTTAAGAATCCGAATTGAGCGGGATGGGACATGTGAACGTGCGCCATATCCGGATCAGGAACAGGTCCAAGAAATCTCTCAGCCAGGCGAGGATGCGGCGGAAGTTGTGGCCTACGGCGGAGAGGACGACGTTGGCGGCGTCTCCTGCGCGGCCTTTGAGGTAGCAGCGCCCGAGGTGACCTTCGGCCTTCAGGTGTCCGATGATGGGCTCGATGGCGGATCGGCGGCGCAACTCGCGCTTGATGATCCCGAAGACGCCGCGCTTCTGGCCGGAGATGAAGACGCGACGTGGATTTTGAGCGTCGTGGCCGCGATACCCCTTGTCGACATAGGCCCGCTCGATCGGACAGCCGGTGAGTGCCTCGGTGCGGTCGATGACGTCGCGCAGGGTGTGACCGTCATACGGATTATCGGGCAGCGCCCTGACGTGTAGCACGAACAGACCGCCGGGAGCTCGGCGGTTGTTGGTGACGATGGAAGCCTTGACGCCGAACTCGTACGGCGCGGAGGCCTTGCCCTTGCCGATGCACTCCACCTCCGGGGCATGGAAAGAATAAAGCTTCCAGCCGCGTTGGCGCTGCTGCTGCGAGCGGATCTGGCTGGCCCGGCCAAGCGGAAGGGCGAACGCCTCCTCCAGGGCTGGCTGGCCGTCGATCTTGCGGCGGATATCGCGGATGATCCGGCCGAGCCTTGAGCGCAGGATACGCAACTGCCGCTGATGCCGCCTGAATTGTTTGGCATGGGCGTAGCGGCCCGCCATCATCGCGGCGGCCTTGGCGATCCGAGAATAGGACTGCCGCAGCCTGACGCCGTGCCTTCTCGCCAGGCGGTTGAGCCCCTTGATGGCCGCATGCAGCAGCTTGGCGTCGGTCGGAAAGGTGATGGCCTTTGGCTGCACCGTGGTATCGACCGTGACCCGCTTGAGGTCCTGGCCGCGTAACGCGCCGGCCTCGTGCGCCACCCGCAGGCTCTCGGCCAGCAGCAGTTCCAGCTTGTCGCCGAGCCGCTTGCGCCAATGGCTCAGGTCCGATCGCTCGTGCGGGAAGGCGTGCTGGAAGAACTCTTCGCCGGTGAAGTACTGGAAATACGGGTCGTGGACCCAGCGCTCGCAAATCCCCTCATCGGACAGCCCGTAAATCTGCTTGAGCAACAGCAGCCCGATCATGAAGCGGGTCTCGATCCCCGGCCGGCCGTTCTCGCTGTAGAGCGGCGCGATCTCGCCGTCGATCCAGTCCCAATCGATCTTGCCGGCCAACAGAACCAGCTCGTGCTTCAGATTGATGATCTGGTCCAGCCGCGCCCGGAACAGGTCGTTCGATCCCGTCGTCTTGTGCTTCTTCGGTCGCATCGTCCCCTCCGATGCAACACAGAATCATGGTCCGCTGCGAAAGGGAATCTGGAGGGTTCTGTGAGGTCGCGCTCACGCGAGGGCGCGGCAGGCGCTTATGACGCGACCTCATTGAAGCCGGATTGAACGAAGGCGCGGGAGGCTATTCGCGGTTTTGCAGCTATGGGGATTGTTCGAGATCGCCATGCCCGATCTGCTGGCTCGGCGCGTGAGGCAGAGACACAGGAGTGCGCATCCTGGAAGAGTTGAGATCAGACGCGCTTCGCCTGAGATCGCGATAGGCCTTTTGCTGCATCGGACGGTTGTTGTCGCGCAGTGTGACAGCACGGATTCGACATCGTCCGCGATGATCGAGACGCTGGGAGCGAAATGACGAATGATGATCGTCGTGCACGACATGACTTGGCTCACGATGTGTCGCATCGGAACGGTGATGTTCGAGGGCTGGGGCGTCTGAAGCTATGTCGAAAGCGCTCAATGATGCGCATGACGCCACCACAATCGGGACAGGCAGGAACCTCGGCCCAGGTTTGAGCCTCCGAATCCACAGGCGACGGCTGGCCATCGTTTGGGGCTGTTCGCTCATGATCGAGAAGTTCGCGGCAAAGGGCGAGCTTGGCAGCGCGATGGCGGTTGGCCATGAAGCCGAAGTGGCGGATGCGGTGGAAGCCGTCAGGCGGCGTATGAAGCAGGAAACGGCGAATGAACTCATCGGGCTTGAGATTCATGATCTTTGTCGCGCTGTTTTGGCGATAGTCCTTCCATGAGAAGGCGACATGATCGTCGTCGAGTGCGACGAGCCGGCTGTTGGCGATCGCGACGCGATGGGTGTAGCGGCCGAGATAGGCCAGGACCTGTGCGGGTCCGCCGAAGGGCCGCTTGGCGTAAACAACCCAGTTGATGCGTCGCATGGCGTCGAGGTGGGCCGCAAAGGCAGCCGGCTCGGCCAGAGCTCCGAGATCGCCGAAGAAACGCAAGGCACCGGAGTTGAAGGCTGCCGACAGACGTTTGAGAAAAAGTGTGCGAAATAGTCTGGACAACGGTTTGACGGCCAGGAAGAAGTTCGGTCGGCAAGCGGTCCAGCGCGCGCCATCGGGCGAGAGGCCGCCACCCGGAACGACGCAATGGACGTGGGGATGATGCATCAGCGTCTGTCCCCAGGTGTGGAGGACGGCGACGCCGCCGATCGCACCGCCGAGCCGGCGTGGATTGGCGGCGAGCGTCGTCATCGCCTCGGCGGCAGCCTTGAACAGGATGGCATAGACGACGGCCTTGTTCTGGAAAGCGATCGCGGCGATCGGTGCGGGAAGTGTAAAGACGACGTGGAAATAGGGAACCGGAAGCAGGTCGGCTTGACGCGCGGCGAGCCACGCGGCTCGGGCTCTCCCCTGACACTTCGGACAGTGCCGATTGCGGCAGGAATTATAGGCAACGCGTGTCGTGCCGCAGTCGTCGCAAGCCTGCATGTGGCCGCCGAGCGCCTCGGTCCGGCACGCAACGATCGCGCTCATCACGCGCCGCTCGACCCGCCCCAGATGACCGGCATGTACACGGCGATAGGCGTCGCCATGCCGGCGCAGAATATCGGCAATCTCGATGGCGGGCCTGTTGGAGCGGATGTCGGAGCGGGTCATGACCCGCATCCCGCTGCGGGTCATCCAGGTGGCGCCACCTCCAGCGACAGGCGATCGAGCGGGCTCTGCGTCGCTCGGATCGTATCGGTGGCGACCTGCGTGTAGCGCGCTGTCGACGACAAATTATTGTGCCCGAGCAAGACCTGGATGATCCGGATATCGGTTCCGTTCTCGAGAAGATGTGTCGCGAAGCTGTGGCGCAGCGTGTGCAGCGTGACGCGCTTGGTCAGGCCCGCAGCCTTCACCGCCGACCGGCAGGCGGCATGCAGCACGGTCTGATCGATCGGATGATCTTCGTCACGACCAGGGAACAGATAAAGCCGCGGCCGGGCGAGCCGCCAGTAGGTGCGCAGGATGCCCAGCAGCTGGGGCGACAGCATCACGTTGCGATCCTTCGCGCCCTTGCCGTGGCGCACCTGGATGACGCCGCGGGCGCTGTCGATGTCTTCGATCCGCAGTCCCGCAACCTCCGAGGCCCTGAGCCCGGCCGCATAGGCGGTGGTGAGCGCGGCGCGGCTCTTCAGGCTCGATACCGCTTCAAGAAACTGAACCACTTCGTCGGCGCTGAGAACGACCGGCAGCTTGCGCGGTTCTCGCGCATAGGGAATGCGCTCTGGGATGAGCGCCTCGCCGAGCGTGACGCCGTAGAAAAACCGTAGCGCACAGACGATCTGGTTCAGCGCCGGCCATGAGATGCCGGTCGAGACCAAATGCACCTGGAAGGCGCGGACGTCTTCCAGCTCTAACCGGTCAGGCGATCGGCCAAAATAGCGGCTGAACTTCGAAACCGCGCTGATGTAGGATCTTTGCGTCGCCGGCGACAGATTGCGGACGGTCATGTCTTCGATCATGCGGCGGCGAAGAGGGCTCAAATCGGCCATCTCGATACTCCTGTCTGAGGGGGTGGGCTCCAACACCCACATCCTCTCAGCCAGGAGGCGATCTATGCCACCTTGCCCCCTACGCCGCGGCAGCGGCTTCGTTCAATCCACAATCGAATTTGCAGGCTTTGGCGGTCTTTACCTCCCAATCCCTGCAATCTCAAACCGTCTCAAATCCGAAAAACAGACTCTCGCTCAATCGCTTAGAGCCTTGTTCACGGACGACTAGCTTGGTTTGTTCATGTGAACCAATCCGTGGAGGCAAGCGATGTCGAATTATGATCCGAATCTGACTGCCTCAGGCACTGGTGGCGGCGCGCTTGCGATCGATCCCGGATTGCGCGCCTACATGCTGCGCATCTACAATTATATGGCCGCGGGCGTGGGCCTGACTGCAATTGTGGCGTGGCTGACGTATCAGCTCATGGGTCCCGCATTGCTCGAGAGCCCGTTGATGTGGGTTTTCATCCTGGCGCCACTCGGGCTGGTGTTCTTCATCGGGGCGCGCATCAATACGCTGTCGGTGGAAACGGCGCGCATTCTATTCTTCGTCTATGCCGCGCTGGTCGGCGTCTCGCTCTCGACGCTGCTGCACATCTACACCAGCGCCTCGATCACGCGCGTGTTCTTCATCGCGGCCGCGATGTTCGGGGCACTCAGCGTCTTCGGCTACACCACGAGGCGCGACCTGTCCGCGGTCGGCAGCTTCCTGTTCATGGGCCTGATCGGCATCATCGTCGCAAGCCTGGTCAATATTTTCCTGAGGTCGACGGGGCTCGATTGGTTGATCTCGATCGTCGGCGTTGGCGTCTTTGCGGGACTTACGGCCTATGATACGCAGCGGATCAAGGCGATGTACGAGAGCAGGGACGATGAGACGACGGCAGGCCGCAAGTCGGTGATCGCGGCACTGTCGCTCTACCTCAACTTCCTCAATCTGTTCATGATGCTGCTGCGCCTGCTCGGCGGTAGGCGGTAGGCGGCTTCAGGCTGCCGGCCGCTCCGCCGCGCTGGCGAGCGCATCGCGCAGGATCTTTTCCTTGGTCTCGTCCAGGGACGTTTTCAACACGACTCCGCCGGCATCCTTGATTTCCTTCAATACCTTGTCTGCCGTCATGTTCTTGATCAGGACGAAGAGCGCGGCGTTGCCGGTGTGGAGCGAAGCGGACAGCTCCTTCATGAAGGAATCGTTGATGCCGAAATCGGACAAGGCGCCTCCAAGCGCGCCGGACGCAGCGCCGACCGCGACACCGATGATCGGATTGAGGAAGAGCACGCCGACCAGGAGTCCCCAGAAGCTGCCGGTAATCGCGCCCGTCGCTGTGGTGTTGACGAGCTGGTTGAGCTTGATGTTGCCGTTCTCGGCCTTTACGGCGATCACGGCGTCACTGATGGTGATCAAATATTCCTTTTGCAGTTTGAGCAGCCGAGTTCGGACTTCTTCGGCCTTCGCTTCGGTCGGGTAAACGATCGCAACCAGATCAGACATGGAGACCTCCTGGGCATTCCCGCAGGGACCGCGGGAAGACTGATGCCAACTGCATGGCGCGAAGACTAAACGGCGAATTGCAAGCTCGACATCCGAGAAAACCCTTGGGCGCGGGAGAGAATGTTCCGGATCATTAGAGCAGGGGAATCCCTCGGCCCGATCTGCGCGATCCGGCTGTTCTGAGTCTTCAATTTGCTACGAACATCGACGCGGCGAGCAGCAGCGACACCAGGAGCAGGGAGATGCCCGCGGCGGACCATTGACGGAGAACTTCGTCGCCTCTTTCGATAAGGCTGCCGAATCTAAGACAGCCGCGCCGGAGCGGACCGACCACTCTCATGAGCGCTTTCCAGGCCGCGGATGAGCCCAGCGGGTGTGGCCACGGGCTGAGCAGGATCGCGAGCGCCGCCCCTCCCAGCACAGGCAGGAGCAATTTGGATAGCGCGTCGATGCCGAACAGCTTCGATGTGGCATCATACGGGACCGGCAAATACGAATCCCAGGGCAGCAAGCCAAGGAAGAGAGAACAGAGGGCCAAGGCAAGTGCAGCAAGGTCGCGGCTGAGCGGTGCTGGGCCGATGAGGGTAATCGGCTGGTCTGATGGCGCGAACGCATGGGACAGGACTAGTACGACATAGGCGGTCGTGAACATTCCGCCGGCCTGGAGCACGACGGCCCACCACCACTGCCCCGTCCTCGCCGTGTCCTGGAGCAATAACTCCTTCGCGAGTGACGCTCCGCTCGGTTGAACACCCATCAAGGCGATGCCGCCAATCGCGAACGCCAGGACGCTCAAGGGCAGGGCCCGTGCGACACCTCGCAGTCCGGTGATGCGATCGTGGCCGAGCCCGGTGTAGATTGATCCGACGGCCATGAACATCGCCGCCTTGGCAGTCGCATGGGAAACCGCCTGCAATAGGCCGCCCGCCAGGGCCTGGTCACTTTCGAGCTTCCCGGACGCGCCGAACGCAAGAGGAAACATCAGGAAGAGATATCCGATCTGAGCCAGCGTCGAATATGCAATCAGGAGCTTGAGGCGCTCTTGCCGGAGAGCGACAACGCTTCCGAACACGATCGCTCCGGTTCCAAGCGCCGCGAGCAATTGTGCGGCAGCCAAGCCGGGCAAACCCGGCATGACGTCGAACCAGAGCCGCACAAGGATGAAGAACGATCCCTTCACGACCAAGGCGGACAGGATCGCGCTAGCTGCGGCCGGTGCGCCGGCGTGAGCGGGCGGCAGCCAGAGGTGCAACGGAAAGAGTGCAGTTTTTGCGAGGAGACCGGTCGTCATCAAGGCTGCCGCGATGAGCACGCCGGAGTCCGCGCTCACGCGATGCGACAACAACTCGATATCAAGGGTGCCGTAGAGACCATAGAGCAGCGCGGTGCCCATCAGGTAGAGGACCGAGCCGAGCAGTGCGAAGAGCAGATACCGCAGCGCGGCCCGAAGCGTCTCCGCGCGACCGTCGAGAGAGACCAGAGGCACTGCGGCGAACGTCAGCAATTCCAGCGCAACATAAAGCGTGAAGAGGTCTCCCGCGACGAAGATCGTGTTCAGCGCGCCCCAGATTGCCAGAAGCAGGATCCAGAATGCGAAAGGTGCGCGCGCTTCGACAGATTGGGGACGAAAATCGGTTGCGGCAAAAATGGCGACCGCGCAGATCACGACCGCCGTCGTCGCGAGCATGACCGCCGACAATCCGTCCGCGCGGAGGGCTACGCCGAGCGGGGGTGGCCAGGCGCCGAGTAGGTAGACGAGGTGGCCGTCGCTCCGCGGCAAGAGCACGAGAACGGCGACAGCAATCGCCAACCCGACCGGTACGACCGCGGAGGCAACCTGCCGGACGTAGCGCTGGCCGAGAGCAAACGCCAGCAAGACGCCCGCGACCGGCACGACGATCGACAGCACCAGCAGGAAGCCGCCGGCTGTGGTCACCAGCGCGGGGGCGGGGGGCAGCATCAGTGACCGGACGGATCGGAGCGCGGGCTCGCCGCCGCCCGACTGTTGAGCGTCGTGGAGCCTGCGATCTGAAAAAGCCGCAGCAACAAGGCTATTGCCAGAGCCGTTGCGGAAAACGCGACCACGACTCCTGTGATCACCAGGGCCTGCGGCACCGGGTCGTTGCCAAAGCCCGCTGCGGCGCCTCGTCGCCCGACGATGCCGAACAGAAGAAACACGCCGCTGCCGAGCAGGTTGAATGCGATGATCTTGCGAAGCGGTTGCGGAATGGCGATCAGGCCGTAGAGCCCGAGCCCGACCGCCGCGGCGGCGCATAGTCCGAACACCGTCACGGCGCTCATCGCTCAGCGCTCCTTTCAGGTGCACCGGCGAGCAGCAGGCCGAGCGTCGTCGCGATCGTCAGGAGCATCGCGACCTCAATGCTCAGAATTAGCGGCTTGGCGAACGCAACGGGATAGGCAAGGAACGCCGACCCAAAACAGAGCCCGCCAAGGCCGACGGCAAGGAATAGGCCGGGCCCGCCCACCAGGATGAGACGTAGCCATCGACTGCGCACGGGCGGGGTATCCACCAACCCGGCCATGATCACCAGCAGCCACATCGATGCGAGAACCGCGCCGCCCTGAAATGCTCCGCCGGGGTGATCAGCGCCCGTCCACAGGATGTAGATGCCGACGACGATGCCGGCGGGTGGCAACAGGCGCGCAAGAAAGGCGAGAACACCATTTGGATCAGCCTGGTGGCGTGGTCCGGGACGACCGCCCCAGGCCTGGTCCGACGCAAGCGACCAGACACCGACGATGGCGAGCAGGAGCACGACCTTCTCGAGCATGGTGTCCATTCCGCGGAATGCCATGAGAACGTTGGTGACGGGGTTGGTCATTCCGGTCGCCCCGGCATTCGCGACGACGGCGGGCGCGAGCGTTGGCGCCGGATCGGGCAGCAGCAGGATCGTGACGGCCAGCGCTGCCGCGATCGACGCGGACAGTATGGCCGCGCTCAAGCGCACGATCAGGCTGGGCCCTTCCGTTGTCATCGCCTCGGTATCGCGCAGCCGGGCCGCCGCACCCAACAGCACGACGCCGCCCAGGCCTCCGCCAATTGCAGCCTCGGTCAGCGCGACATCGACGGCGTCAAGACGGACCCAGATCAGCGCAACCAGCAGTCCGTAGGCGATGAAACCGACCGTGGCCGAATAGGTGTCGGGGACAGCGATCGTCCAGATGGCGAGGCCCAGCACCACGGCGGCGAGCGCGATCTCGAACACTGTTGCGATGTTCATTTGCCTGACCCGCTCTGACGTGCCGTGCGCGCGATCAATTGGGAGACGGTGGCGCCAGCGAGCAGCACGAACATCCAGATGCTGATCAGCTTCAGCCCGTCACGCAGGCCTCCTGTTTGGGGGAGCAGCCCGAGCACGACGAAACCCAGGCCGAGGTTATCGGCCTTGCTGAGCGCGTGCAGACGGGTCAGGGTGTCGGGAAAGCGAAGAAGGCCGACGGTGCCGGCGAAAAAAAAGAATACGCCTGCCGACACTCCCGCAACCGTGATGATGTCGCGTGCGACGCTCATCTGTCCTCCCCCGGATCGGCCCCATCGGTTTCGAGGCGGGAGAGCCCCTTCTTGACGAATGCGATGGATGCGAAAGTGGCGAGCAGTGCCAGTATCAATGCCACGTCGACGGCCGCCGGCACCCCTGTCACGGTGCCGAGCAGCAGCAAGACGGCAATGCCGGCAGTCCCGATCAGTTGCGCCGCCATCATCCGGTCGGCATCTGTCGGGCCACGCAAGATGGAGACCAGCCCGAGCCCCAGCATCGCCAGGATCAGGCCGACTGCGGCCGTGAGGAATTCAGTCATTGTAGAGGGCCCGAACCAACGCCGCTTCCTCCGCGGCAAGTTCGGCAACGACCGGTTGCTCGACGTCGAGACAGTGATAGACGAGCTGCCCGTTTTCCTCCCCGGTTGGCACTGTGCCAGGTAAAAGGCTGGTGAGTGTCGTGAACACGTTCCGTTGCATCCCGCGTGAGAGGCCGGTCGGATAGAACACAAATCCCGGCCGCAGCGGCAGCCGGGGATCGAGCGCGCGGCGTGCGACGTCTACGCCTGCGACCACCGATTGGTATAGGAAAAGCAGCGCCAGGCGGACCATGGCAGGAATTGACCGCCGGGATCTGCTCGGCTCCAGCAGGTGCAGGCTTGTCCAGGTTGCTGCCGCGATTGCTGCCGCCGCGGCGGGAATATCTGTCGGATTGGCGCCGGCAAGCACGAGCCAGAGGCAAAGGAAAAATGCGGCTCTGAAAGTCGCAGTTCGCCACGATCCTCCAACCGCGACGACGGCACGACCATATCGATCACCTGAGGACCCTGTCATCCCGGTTTCCTCGGTTGCTCCCGGATTGTGTCGTCCGGGTCTGCCGTGCTTTGAGGAAGCGCGTTTGCGCGCCCCAGACGAGAATTCAAACGGCGGAGCCGCGGCAGGGGTCGCGACTGCTTCACCTGACGATTGCATCATGCGTCGTGGACGGAACCGGCGACATCGGGTGATTGCCTGATCATGTCTCAGGAATCTGCTGATGGCCGAGCACGGATTCCATCCGGCGCCACCGAGTAGATTTACCGATGTTGACGGCGGACTCCTTCGGCAAAAATGCGGATGGCGGTACCGGGGAAAGTGCGACTGCGGACTGAGCAATCCTCCCGGCAAGATCTCACTCCCGGAACGGAACAGGTCATGTTCATGCACGGCAGCCGATCCGCGCCCCGAAACATCCTCACATCGACGCTGGTGACGGCGTTCTCGCTGATGCTGGCAGGATGTGGACGGGAAACCGAAACCAAGGACGCATCTCCGCCGCGGATCGTACGTACAGCGACCGTAGAAAAACGCAAGGTCACAACGCCGCTGACATTCTCCGGACGGGTCGAGGCAGAAGACGAGGTGAATGTCGCATTCCGGATCTCGGGACGATTGTTGAGTAATGACACCAAGATAGGCGACCGGGTCAAGGCCGGCCAGGTGCTGGCACGATTGGAGTCGCAAAATGAACTGAGCACGCTGCGGCAGGCGCAGGCCTCCCTTGCCGCCGCTCAGGGGCAATTGACCCAGGCGCGCAATCACTTCGATCGTCAGGAGACGCTGTTGGCGCAGGGGTGGACCACGCGCGTCAACTATGATGCCGCAACCCAGGCGCGGCAAACCGCGCAATCGCAAGTCGATGCGGCCGAAGCGCAACTGAGTTCTGCGCATGACCTCGTTGGTTTCACCGAACTCAAGGCTGATGCACCCGGTGTGATAACAGCCACAGGTCCGGTCGCCGGCGAGGTCGTCCAAGTCGGGCAGATGATCGCCAGGATCGCACGGCAGGACGGTCGCGATGCGATCTTCGATGTCCCCGCTCAATTGATCAGGTCGGCCTCCACCGATCCAGAGATTACTGTCAGCTTGGCTGACGATCCGTCGATAACGGCGCAAGGGCGCATTCGCGAAGTCGCTGCACAGGCCAGTGCTGTGACCCGAACCTTCGAGGTCAAGGTCGGCCTGACGGATCCGCCAGCCGCGATGCGGTTGGGTGCGTCAGTGATAGGGCGAGTGAGTACCACTGCAGGGCCGATGATCGATATTCCATCTTCCGCGCTGACCAGGATGAACGAGCAGCCCGCCGTATGGGTCGTCGACCCGGCCACCGCCACGGTCGCGGTGCGCAATGTGGACGTGCTGCGATTCGATGAAGCGCAGGCCATCATTTCCCAGGGGCTCGACATCGGCGAAATAGTTGTCACCGCCGGCGTCCAGGCGTTGCATCCGGGTCAGAAGGTCCGGATTCTTGGATCCGAGCCATGAGCGGAATTAATCTTTCCGACTGGGCTCTGAAACACCGTTCGCTGGTCGTCTATATGATGATGATTGCGGTGGTCGGGGGGGCGCTGTCCTATTTCCGGCTGGGGCGCAACGAAGATCCCGCCTTCATCATCAAGACCATGGTCGTCCAGGCCGCGTGGCCCGGCGCAACTGTGGAAGAGACGATGAAGCAGGTGACTGAGCGCCTCGAACGTCACTTGCAGGAAACGCCGCATCTGGACTTCCTGCGGAGCTTCACAAGGGCCGGTGTCGCGACCGTCTTTGTAAATCTGAAGGGAAGCGCGAATGCGAAACAGGTGGCCGACACCTGGTACCAAGTACGAAAGACGATCGGAGACATGCGCCATACACTACCCGCAGGCGTGATCGGGCCGGGGTTTAATGACGAATTCGGTGATACGTTCGGTATCATCTATGGCTTTACCAGTGACGGCTTCACTCAGCGTGAGTTGCGCGATCGGGTCGAGGACATCCGCTCAAGGCTGCTTCTCGTACCTGACGTGTCAAAGATTGAGCTTCTGGGCGAACAGGATGAAGTGATCTTCGTCGAGTTCTCCACGAAGGAGCTCGCGGCCCTCGGAATTGATCGGTCCGCTCTTATTGCGGCGCTCCAGTCGCAAAACATCGTGCGTCCGGCAGGAACGATTCAGACCGGCTTGGAAAGCATCTCGATTCGGGTATCAGGCAGCTTCCAGTCGGAGCAGGACATCGCCAACATCAATTTTTCCGCCGGCGGCCGCATGCTTCGCCTGAGCGATATTGCGCAGGTGCGACGCGGCTACACGGATCCGCCCCAGCCGATGTTTCGGATCAATGGCAAACCGGCAATAGGCCTTGCAATCGCCATGCGGGATGGCGGCGACATTCTCGCGCTCGGCGCCAATATCAGAAAGGCAATGGCGCAAATCACCGCGGATCTACCCATTGGAATCGAGCCCAGCCTGGTCGCGGACCAGCCCGTTGTCGTCGACCAGGCGATCCGCGAGTTTACGGTCTCGCTGATGCAGGCGATCGGCATCATCATGGTGGTGAGTTTCATCAGCCTGGGCGTACGACCCGGCTTGATCATCGCGCTGGCCATACCATTCACGCTGGCGATCGTGTTTCCGATCATGGGACTTCTCAGCATCGATATGCAGCGAATATCGCTTGGCGCGCTCATCATTGCGCTCGCATTGCTGGTCGACGATGCGATGACCACGACCGATGCGACGCTCAGTCGGCTCGCAGAGGGCGCCAGTAAGATCGAGGCGGCAACTTTCGCATATCGGACCCATGCAATGGCGATGCTCGCGGGCACGCTGGTGACGATAGCGGGCTTTATACCGGTCGGCTTTGCCGCGAGTTCCGCCGGTGAATACACGTTCTCGCTCTTCGCAGTGGTCACGATCGCACTTCTGGTTTCCTGGTTCGTTGCGGTCATTTTCACGCCACTGCTCGGAGCAGCGATCCTTGTTCCACCGAAGCAGACAAGTACGGCGGATCCGGGCAGGATCTTCCGCATGTATCGGAGTTTCCTGACTTTCGCGATGCGCGCGAAATGGCTGACGATCGCGATCTCCTTGGCGCTCTTCGTTTGTTCGGTGCTTGCGCTGGCGCTCATCCCGCGACAATTCTTTCCATCGTCGGACCGTCCCGAATTGCTCGTGGACCTGAGCTTGCCGCAGAACTCGTCAATCCACGCGAGCGAGGCTGCGGCAAAGCGCCTGGATGCTGCCCTTTCGACCGATGCCGATGTGGCGCGGTGGAGCACCTATGTCGGGCGCGGCGCCATCCGCTTCTATTTGCCCCTTAATGTTCAGCTCCCGAACGATTTCTTCACGCAGGCCGTGGTGATCGCCAAGGATGTCGCTGCACGCGAGCGCCTGCATTCCAAGCTCGAAAAGCTGCTCGCGCAGGAGTTTCCTAACGCGATTGCGTTCGTTTCTCCGCTTGAGCTCGGACCGCCGGTTGGATGGCCGGTGCAGTATCGGGTCAGTGGGCCCGACGTGGAACGGGTGCGCGAAATCGCGCTCAAAGTCGGACAGATCGTAGCCTCCAGTCCGGACACTAAACAGGTGAATTTCGATTGGATGGAACCCAATCGCCAAGTGCGTATTCGCGTGGACCAGAACGAGGCTCGCCTTCTCGGCCTCAGTTCGCAAGCGATCGCGACAGTCCTGAATACGGTCATATCCGGCACACCCATTACCCAGGTTCGCGACGATATCTATCTGGTCAATGTGGTGGCGCGCGCGACCAACGAGCAGAGGGGCTCGCTGGACGGTCTGCGCAACTTGCAGGTGGCGCTGCCGGGTGGGCAGACTGTTCCTCTCAGCCAGTTCGCCTCCTTCGAATATGACCAGGAGTTTCCGCTCGTCTGGCGGCGCGACCGCATTCCGACCCTGACGGTTCAGGCTGCCATTGCCGGCGACAAGCTGCCGGAGAGCGTGGTTACGTCGCTCTCGATGGCGATCGAGAACTTCAGAAAGAGCCTTCCTTCAGGGTACAGCGTCGTCGTGGGTGGCACCGTGGAGGAAAGTCAGAAGTCGCAGGCGTCTGTGCTGGCAGTGGTGCCGGTGATGCTGTTCGTCATGTTTACCGTCCTCATGGTGCAGCTCCAGAGCTTTCCGAGACTGTTCATGGTGCTCAGCGTGGCGCCGCTCGGCCTTATCGGCGTGGTTGCAGCGTTGATGCTGTCCGGCAGGCCCCTGGGTTTTGTCGCCATTCTCGGCGTGCTCGCGCTGCTGGGCATGATCAGCAAGAACGCGGTCATTCTGATCGGTCAGATCGACGCCGAACGCGCTTTGGGCAAGACGGCCTGGGACGCTGCGGTGGATGCCAGCAGTTCCCGTTTTCGGCCGATCATGTTGACGGCCGTATCGACTGTTCTCGGGATGATTCCAATCGCGCCAACAGTATTCTGGGGACCGATGGCATTCGCGATCATGGGCGGACTCCTTGTCGCCACCGTTCTGACGCTGGTCTTCCTGCCGACGCTGTATGTCGCCTGGTTTGCGCGGGACGAGAAAGAGCAACCGTCCGCGGGATCGCGCCCGGCCTGACGGCCGCTAAAATCGGAGCAGCCAAGGCACCAGCGCCAGGGTCGTTACCATCACGACGACGGTAAAAGGGACACCAATCTTCAGGAAATCGCCGAAACCGTAATTGCCCGGTCCGACCACCAAGGTGTTCACCGGCGAAGACACAGGCGTCATGAAGGCGGCCGAGGCCGCGATGGCGATAGTCATCGCGAAGGGATACGGCGAGGCGCCGATGTCCTTCGCGACAGCGAGCGCTACTGGCGCCATGAGCACCGCGGTCGCCGTATTCGAGATGAACAGGCCAAGCGCAGCCGTGATCACGAAGAGCAGCGCCAACAGGACTCGCGGTGATGCCTCGCCCGCAAGATGCGTCACCGCGTCGGCGGCGAGATCGACGCCACCGGTTCGTTGCAGCGCCAGCGAAAAGGGCAGCATGCCGACAATAAGAACCAGGCTCTTCCAGTTGATCGAGGCATAGGCACTGTTGAAATCCACGCAGCCCAGCAACCCCATCAGCAAGCAGCCGATCAGAACCGCGTGCACGTTCGGCACCACACCGCTGACCATCATACCGACCGTCAAAGCCAGCACCGCCAGAGCCTGAGGTGCGAGGTTCGCGGCCGGGAGAACCTCTTTGTGCTCGGTCGGTAGGTTCAGGACGACAAGATCCGAGAATTCGGATCGCAGCTTGCGGATGTCAGACCAGAAGCCGGTCAGCAGAAGGGTGTCACCGACCTTCAAGGTCTCATCGAGCAGCCCCTGGCTCACGACCTCGCGACCGTGCCGCAACCCCAGCACCGTCAATCCCATTTCGCTGCGCACCCGCGCTTGCAAAATGCTCTGGCCAATCAGCTTGGACTCCGCCGGGACGATGACTTCGACCATGCCGATCTCCTGCGAACGATCGGTGAAGTAGCCGCAATCGCCCAAAGGGAGCTTTTCGACCATATAGTCATTCAGCATCCGGTTGGTTTCGGCAGGGGACGCGATGACGTCGAGCAGCAAGATCTGCCCCGCGGCGAGCTCGGTCCTTGCGTTCGGGCGGATCGCCTCGGACCCGAAGCGGCCGGGAAGCTCGATGGCGAGCAAATTCACGCCACTATTCCGGAGCGGCAGCTCTTCCAGGCGCTTGCCGACCAGTGGCGAGTCAGTCAGCACGCGTACGCGCAAGGCGCGATCGGCGAGGCCATACTGCGTCACCCAATCAAGCAAGTTCGGCTGACGGCGCTCGCCGTCCACACGCTTGGCGGAGACGGGCAGAAACCGCCGCGCGAACAGCATATAGGCAATGCCGAGCGCCAGGAATGTGAGCCCAAAGGGCGTGAAGCTGAAAAAGCCGAAGCCTGCCGCACCCTGGCGGATCAGCTCGGCGTTGACCACGAGATTCGGCGCCGTCGCAACGAGGGTGAGCATGCCACTGATCAGGGCCGCAAAGCTCAAGGGCATCATCAGCTGGCTCGGCGCGGCGCCCGTGTTCTGACAGATGCGCAGCACGACCGGGATGAATATGGCCACCACGGCGGTCGAACTCATGAATGCACCGAGCCCGCTGACTGCCAGCATCAGCAGCACCAGCATGCGCGTCTCGCTGCTGCCGGCAGTCGCATTCAGCCAGTCGCCGAGGCGACGCGCCACGCCGGTGCGCACCAGCCCTTCTCCGATCACGAAGAGGCCCGCGATCAGCACGATGCTGGGATCACTGAACCCCGCCAGCGCCTCGTTGATGGTAATCACCCCAGTAAATGGCATGATCACGATCATCAGCAGCGCGACCGCATCCATGCGCGGGCGATTGGCCATAAACATCACGATCGCGGCAGCAAGCAGCAGAAGAACCAAAGCAAGATTGGTGTTCATACGGAAATACCCGGTCGGTTAAGACGCAAACCAATCATCCTGCGCAAACTGCTCATCCTGCGAATGGCCAGAAGATGGGCACGAGAAACGTGCCTACCAGGAAGAACCAGAGCAGCAACGGTAGACCCATCCTCCAGAAATCGCCAAATCGATAGCCGCCGGGGCCCTGCACCATGAGGCTCGCTGAGGCGGCGATTGGCGTAAGAAAGGAAGCGGCCGCAGCCACCGCCACCGTCACCAGCGCGGTGCGCGGCGAGACACCGACGGCTTCCGCGGAGGCAATCGCTATCGGAATGACGATGAGTGTCGTCGCTGTGCTGCTGATCAACTGGCCGATTAGCGCCGTGAGCAAAAACAGCCCCGCCAGCAGCGCGTACGGGCTCGCATTGCCGACAATGGCAACGAGTGTATCGGCGATGAGATAGGCTGCACCCGTCTTGTACATGGCGGTCGAGAGCGGGATCAGCGAAGCGACCATGATCAGCACGTTCCAGTTGATCGCCCGATAGGCTCGTTCGATCTTGAGTACACGCAACAGGATCACCGCGCAGGCCGCCGCCAATCCAGCGACGACTCTTGGCACGACGCCCGTCGCTAGCAGCGTAACCATGACCGCGAGAATGACAATGGCGCGTATGGAGCCGGTGCCCAGGGGCCTGGCCTGGCTGCGGATCATGTCAGGGGCAGCAACGACGAGCACGTTGGGATCTCGCCCGTACTCCTCAAGCGCTTCCCAACGGCCTTGCAGCAACAGCGTGTCACCCGCCGCAAGAACGGTTTCGCCCGGTCCGAGATTCTCGCCGCCGCGTTGAACGCCCAGGATAATCAGATCGCCACTTTCGGTGACCATGCCGGGGAAGACGGTCTCACCGATCAGACGAGAGCGGGGCGGCAGCACCACCTCGGAAAAGCCATGGCTATCGTTGAACAGTGCCTCCCGCATTTTGCCGATCGTCTCCTGGCAGGGCGTCAGGCCATGCTGCTCCGCGAACGCGTCCATCGCCGCCTGCTCACCGCGCATGATGAGCCGATCGCCTTCCACGAGAGAATGTTGCCACGAGATGCTGTTCTGGCGGCGAGGGCGAATAGCGATGAAGCTGAGTTCCGGGTGGTTCTCGCGCTCCAGCCGCGATTCCAGTACTGCCTGCAACGTGCCGCGATAGGGCGAGGCGGCGGTGATCTCGAGCTGGTACACCTGGTCAAACAGCTTGTATTGCTCGGTCAGCATGCGCGAATGGTGGCTTAGATCCTCCGGCATTTCCCGGCTAGTGCGCACCGGCAGCAGCGTATCGCCGAAAAGAATCACGATGGCCACGGTGCCTGCCAGGAGCGGTACGCCGATTACCGTCATCTCGAAAAAGCCGAAGGGCGCGAGGCCGACATCGCTTGCCGCGTCGGAAAGCAGCACGTTCACAAGGCTTCCGGTCAGTACCAGCATCGAACCCGAATAGGAGGCGAAGGCGAGAGGCATCATGAGTTGCGCAGGCGGACGCTTGAGCCGGACGGAGACGATCACCAGCATGGGCAGCAGGGCAGCCACTGCGCCACCCGAGCCGATCAGCGCCGTGAGAAAGGCCACGAGCAACATCGACAGCACCAACAGGCGTGTCCGGCTTTCGCCGGCGTAACGGATCAGCACCTGGCCTGCCCACGTGGTGACGCCGGACGAATCCAGGCCGGCACTCACCACGAAGAGCGAAGCAATGAAGAGTATTGTGGTGTCGCCGAAGCCTGCCAGCGCCTCGGAGAGCTCCAGAATGCCGGTCGCGTAAAGCACGAGTGTCGCACTTAGCGCCACGACCGCGACTGGCACCTGGTTCGAGACGAACAGCAGCACCATCGTGGCGATGATGGCGAAGGTAATGAGTATATGCGGCGTCATCGCACCTCGCGAGGGCGGTCTGGCCTAGAGCCAGCGCTGCGTGCCCGTGCCGCTCTACCGCGACAGCGCTTCCAGAATACGTGCCCAGGAGCGGATGCCCTTATGGAAGCTCTTGAGATTGTACTTTTCGTTTGGGCTGTGGATGCGGTCATCCTCGAGGCCGAAGCCCGCAAGCACCACGTCCATGCCCAGCGATTGTTTGAGCTGATGGGTTACGGGAATGGAGCCGCCACCGCCGATGAAGACTGCGGGCTTGCCCCATTCGGCCGTCAGTGCGTCGCGCGCCTTGCCGAAGGCCGGGGCCTCGATCGGGAAGCGGATCGCCTGACCCGCGCCATGCTCCAGGAATTCCACACGGCAATCGGCCGGGACGCGTGCATGCACATGCTCCCGGAAGGCTTTGCGGATGGCATGGGGGTCCTGATCGAAAACCAGGCGGAAAGACACCTTCGCCGATGCCATGGCGGGAATTACGGTCTTGAATCCGGCCCCCTGGTAGCCGCCGCCCATGCCGTTGATTTCGCAGGTCGGGCGCGACCAGACCATCTCCAGCGCGTCGCGGCCCTTCTCGCCGGCTGGAATCGAAAGCCCGATGGCGCCGAGGAAGGACTTTGCGCTGAAGTTCAGGCTGTCCCATTGCTCGCGCAGCGCCTTCGGAAGTTCCGGTACGCCGTCATAGAAGCCGCGCAGCGTGACGCGTCCGTTGTCGTCGTGCAGGTCAGAGAGGATGCGGGCGAGGATGCGGTTCGGATTGGCCGCGGCCGAACCATAGAAGCCCGAGTGCAGGTCGCGGTCGGCGGCGTGTATGATGACCTCTTCACCGCAGAGTCCGCGCAGCATAGTCTGGATCGCCGGCGTCTCGTGGTCCCACATGTTGGTGTCGCAGATCAGGCCGATATCTGCGCGCAGCTCCGCGGCATGGGCATCGAGAAAGCCCGGCAGGTTCACGCCACCGGATTCCTCTTCGCCCTCCAGCAGGATCGTAACCGGAATCGGCAGTTTGCCGGTGACCGCCTTCCAGGCGCGGCAGGCCTCGACAAAGGCCATGAGTTGGCCTTTGTCGTCGGCGGAGCCGCGGCCCGTGATGATCTTCGCGCCATCGGGCATCGTCTGGATAGACGGGTCAAAGGGATCGCGATCCCAGAGCTCGAGAGGATCGACCGGCTGCACATCGCAATGACCGTAGAACAGCGCCGAGGGGCCGGGCACGTTGCGGTCATGCGCCACGACCATCGGGTGCCCCGGCGTCGGGCGCACCGAGGCGTCGAAGCCAATGCTCTTGAGGTCGGCCACGTGCCATTCGGCATTGGCCGTACATTCGGCCTTGTAAGCCGGATCGGTCGAAATCGACTTGATGCGCAGGATCGCGAACAGACGCTCGAGAGCCGCATCGAGATTTGCGTCGACGTTGGACAGGACATCATCGAGCTTGGTCATGGAGCCCTCCGGAGGGTCTTCTGAGCCGTTGGTCAGTACGCGGGCGCGATCGCCACATCGTCCGTCGTAGCAAACGCTGTTTCTTGCCAGGAGGTTACGATTGCTATTCGTTCCTTCCGCGCTTACGCGGTGCCGGGTCGGGAATTTCGCCTGGCAGGAAGTTGGGAAGCTTCCCTGCCGGGAAAATCGCAAGCAAGGCAACGCCAGCCATGATGATGAGGCCAATTTTCAAGGCGCGCAATCGCACGACAGTGTTGACGCGCACCGCTTCCGCCACTTGAGCCGGTGAGGCCGTGGTTTGCTCCATCACGCTCTGCAGCCGGTCATTGCTGATGAAGGTGATGTTATCCAGGTCCAGCTGCGCCTGTATCTCAGGCGGCAATTTTGGATTTTCGGCGATGGTCCGCAAAACAGCCGCGCTTAACAGGCCGACGAGCAGTGCCCCGGCCACCGCTGTGCCGACGGCCGCGGCGAGATTGTTGGTCGTGCCGCGCAGCGAGCCGACGTCGCCCGCGAGCTCTTTCGGCGAAGCCGTGACCAGCACGTTGAACAGCAGTGTGACCAGCGATCCCTGTCCAATGCCGAAAATCACCAGCCCAAGGAGAACCGGGACGGCGCTCCAATCATTCCTCACGACAAAGGCGAGCCAAAGGAGCGCCACAGTGCAGAGTATGAAGCCATAGCGTCCGATCTGCCTCGGCGTGAACCGACCATAGAACCGCACGATCAGCATCGCAGCGAAGAAGACGGTGAGGTTGAAGGGCATCATGGCGATTGTTGTCGCCAGCGGCGTGCGCCCCTGCACGATCTGGATGTATAGTGGAACCGAGAAATTGAGCATCGCTTCCAGCGCTACGACAGCAAACATCGCATACACCGCCGCCCGCTCCTGCGGGGAGTCGATCACCTCGAGCGCAAGAAGCGGTGTCTTCCCCGCAGCCTGCTGTCTGTGGGTCCAACTCAGAAAGCCCTGACCGAGCACGATACCCATCACGATCATGATCGGGGCGGGAGATACGCCAAAGAGGTCGAATGGCGCATTGGGCCCCGCCAATCCCAGCCCCCACCGATTGAGGTTGTTGAAACCGAAGCTGATCAGAATGATGGCTGCGGCAGCGAGAATGACACCTACGAAATCGATCCGGACCTCCGGACGCGCCTCATCAGGCTTGAGACGAAAGCTCAAAAGGAAAACCACAGCCGACACGGCGATCAGAATCCCGAACGCAGGGCGCCATCCGATGAATGTGCCTAGAGTACCGCCGATGACAAACGCCAGAACGCCCGCAGCGGCGCGCGCGGAACCCAATGCGCCAACGGCTGTTGCCTGCTGCCGCCCCTTGTAGTTTTCAGCGATAAGCGCGACCAACGACGGTACGATCACCGCACCAGCCGCGCCGGACAAGGACTGCGCAGTAATCATGAGATCCGCGTTTGGACTGAACGTCATCAACGTCTGCGCGGCGCCGAACACGGCAACGGCAACGCGGAATACGTGCGTCGCCCCGTAGCGCTGTGTCAGCTTCGCACCGAGCATGACGAAGCCGGCAACAAGCATCGAATAAGCCACGATACCGGTGGCGACAGTCGTGGGCGGAACGCCAAAACTGTTGACCATCCCTCCCAGCGCAACTGGCAAGGAGGCGACGTTGAAGGACATGATCATCTGGCCGAGGGCGATGGTGATCATCGGCACCCAGGATGCATTCTCTTCTTCAACGGAGTGAACCGTCGTCGCAGATGCCATCGTCATGGCGTGTCCCCTGTCATTCTTTCTGAAGTCCAGCCACAGTCAGTGCGGGCTGAATCTCCGACATTGCAAACCTACGCTTCTGGGTTGGACATGAATAAATCCATGCCCAGCCGTTGCGACAGATACTTCGCTACAAGCTGTCCCTTGACGCTGTTTCCGGCGCTGTCGAGCGGCGGCGCAAAAGTCCCCAGACCGCCCTTTCCCGGGGAGACCGTGACGATCCCGCCGCCGATGCCGCTCTTGCCCGGTAGCCCGACATCGTAAAGCCAATCGCCTGATGTCTCGTACATTCCGGCAGTCGTCATGACGGCCAGTGCGTAGTGGCAGACCGACGGATCGACCACGCGCACTTTCGTGATGGGGTTCACGCCGCCGTCCGCCAAAGTCGCACCCATCACCGCCAGATCCTTGGCACTCACATTCAGCGCGCATTGTCTGGTGTAAAGATCTGTCGCCTCTGCCGGATCACAGTAAATCCGTTCGAAACTCTGGAGCAGGCGGGCGATGCTCTGGTTTCGGAAGTTGGTCTCCGTCGCCGAGGCATAAACCTCGTCGTTAAGCGCAAGCGGACGTCCGGCGAATTGTGACAATCCGTCGTAGATAAACTTCCATTTCGCATCAGCCGTCGCCCCCGGGACGAGGCTTGTCGTCGCAATCGCGCCCGCATTCACCATCGGATTTGTGCGGCCATCGGGGTTGCGTTCGACGGCAGCGAGCGAGTTGAACGGAAGGCCGGTCGCGTTCGCTCCAAGCTTCTGGCGTGCCTGCGCCGCACCGAGGACCTGACAGACCAATGCAAAGATGAACGGCTTGGAAACGCTCATGATCGAGAACTCGTATTCGGCCGCCCCCACAGCGTAGACCGCGCCGTTGGTGCCGACCACGCAAACGCCGAACAGGTCGCTCGGCACTTCGGCGAGTGCGGGATATACTTGAGAGTTCTTGCCGTCCGTATTTGATTTGTAGCGCGCGTACACCTCGTCGATCAGCGAGATGACTTCCGCTTCGGCCGGCAAGTGTCCGGTTGATACGTAGGAATAGTTGTTGTCGGCATCGGCGTTCGCATTCATTGCGCGTTCCAAGCCTCCATAATGAGAAGCACCGAGGGAGCCCCGACATGTGTCGGGTCAAACGCCCCTCACTCGCCGTTTTCGTTCACTGCCTTTAACGAGGCCCAACGGACCGTCATCTAACGTTGATTTTCCTTGGTGAACAATCAGGCCATTTACCCGGACATCTCGGGGTTTTTCCGGGTTAGGGCTGCCTTGCGCCTCATAATCCCCAAGGCAAGCCCAGCAGGTACCAGACAACGAACAGCACGGTCCAAATGATGGCCATCCAGAGAGTGTACGGCAACATCAGCGCGACAACCGTCCCGACGCCCGCTTTCTTGTCGTAAATCTGGGCAAATCCGACCACCATGGCAAAGTAGGCATTGAGCGGGGTAATCGCGTTGATCGGCGAGTCGCCGACGCGGTAGGCGGCCAGGACGGCCGCTGGATCAACGTTAAGCTGCACGAACACTGGCACGAAGACCGGCGCGAAGATGGCCCATTTGGCAATCGCCGGCGTGAACACGAAGTCCAGGATCATGACGACAATGATGAAGCCAACCAGCAGCCACAGCGTGCCGATATTCGCGCTCTTCAAGACATCGGCCATCGTCAGGGCCATCAACGTTGGAATGTTGCTATAGTTGAAGTAGTCGACGAACTGGCTGATGACGACGAAGAGGAGGATGGTGCCGCTCAGCGAAGCCACCGCCTTGGTCATGGCCGCGATGACGGCCGTGGAGCTATTCACCGTCTTCGCGCCGATGCCGTATGCGATCCCGGTTGCAAGGAACAGCACCATGATAACCCCGATCAGGCCGTTCATGAATGGTGAGTTGCCGATCAGGACGCCCGTGGTCGGATTGCGCAGGGGCGCGCCCGACGGAACCGTTAACAGAAGGAACAGGATCACGACCCCGAGCAGCGCAAAGCCGCTGTACCTCAGCCCACGCGACTCGTCGGCGGAAAGCTGCCCTCCGTTCGCCTCCGGCTGAGTGTTGGCGGTCTTCTCGGCCTGGTAAGCGCCCAGCCGTGGCTCGATGATCCGGTTGTTGATGAGCGCGATGACGATGGTCAGGACAACAACGGAGGCGATCGAGAACGAGACGTTGGCGGTCAGATCCAGCGACGTGGTGGGGTTGACCATGTGGATTGCGTCGTTGGTGATTTCCGTCAGAACGGCATCAAGCGGCTTGATGATCATGTTCACGGTGAATGCACCGGCGACTGCGGCAAATCCCACAGCGAGCCCGGCGAGGGGATGCCGGCCAACGCTCAAGAAGGCGGCGCCGGCCAACGGGATCAACACCACATAGCCGGCGTCTGCGGCAATGCTGGACAAGATGCCGACGAACGCGACGATGTAAACGAGTGCCCAGCTCGGAGAGACGGCCACGAGTTTTCTGATCAACGCGTTAATTAGCCCGCCCTATTCGTGAGAGCGCGGTATTTTGGTCCGACTGGTGCATCCGCACACCTCCGCTGACGAGGCGCACAGGATTGCCTTCGGCTTTTCACCGCCTGACGACCGGTACTTTGCAACGCGCTTGAGGGATGGGTTGGGTGAACGCGGGCGGACGCCCCACCGGTCAAGGACCGAGCGGCAGCAGCGCGCCGGGCAAGCTGCGGATCAGGTCGGCTTCGGGACATGCCGCGGCGAACGCAAGGCGAATGCGGCTCTTGGTCTCGACAACCCGGGCGGCGATTTTCAAGAGCCGAAGACGCAGCGTCGCGAACTCGGCAGTGGCCAATTCCCGGACTTTGGGAATGGCGTCGCGCACGGTCAGCATCAGCCAATAAGCGGCGGTATGGAGAACGAGGCGGACTTGATTGGCGAGCGCCGAACGGCAACTGGTGCGATCGGAGGCGAGCTGCGTCTTATGCAGCTTGATCAGATTCTCGGCTTGGCCGCGCGCGCAATACAGGCTGTCGTAGATCCACTCGGCCGAGCCGACATCGAGGCTGGTGACGACGAAGCGGATGTCGAGGCCGAGCATCGTCGCCTCAATACGGGCGACGGTGCGTCGTTCGCGATCCCAGGACTTTGCCTTGTGGCGCGTCTCGGTATAGCCGCGCAGAACCGGCAGGTTCTCGATGGCGCGTCGCGTGCGGATGTCGTCGGCGACCGCGTCGACTTTTCTGGCGAGCGGCTTGGTGCCGGACAGACCGAAGATGTAGTCGATGCCGTTGGTCTCGCACCACGCCATTGCCTCCGGCCGGGCATAGTGCCCGTCGCCACGGAACGTAATTCGCGTGTTGTGCCACCGCGTCCGGATATGCCGTACCAGGCGGCGCAGATGGGCACGCACCTCGACGCCGCCCGGCGTCTTGCCGGGCCGCAGCACGACCGCCACGGGCCGGCTCTTCTCCGTGTCGTAGACGTGGATCGGCAGGAAGCAGCGTTCGTCATAATGAGCGTTGAACAGCGAGAGCTGCTGATGGCCGTGGACGACATCGCAGGTATCATCGATGTCGAGCGTGACGGATGCCGGCTCGCGCGGGTAGCTATCCATCCATGCGTCGACCAAAGTGTAGGTCAGTCGGATCACGTCGCGCAGGCGCG
The DNA here is from genome assembly GCF_011516635.5 of Bradyrhizobium barranii subsp. apii. Classification (GTDB taxonomy): domain Bacteria; phylum Pseudomonadota; class Alphaproteobacteria; order Rhizobiales; family Xanthobacteraceae; genus Bradyrhizobium; species Bradyrhizobium barranii. The sequence goes on from NZ_CP096255.1 coordinate 2,938,367, forward strand.
GAGCATTCTCCAGACGCGACAGCGTCGGTTGGGAACACAGATCGCGACCCGTGTCCGGCAGCCGTCCGCAGGCCAGCTTGAATGCGGGATCGGACCGCAGATGATCGAGGTCGTCGGCGTCCTCGTAGCCGCAGCAGATCGCGAACATGCGCGCGCGGAACATATCGACCAGGCTGTGCACGACCCGCGTCGGATCGCGCCGATCCGGGAACACCCGGGCCAAATTGTCGGCCAAGCCGAGACGCCGCTCGGCCATCGCCAGAAACATCACGCCCCCGTTCGAGGTCAGCCGACCGCCATCGAAGGCAGCTGTGACTTTCTTGGCGTGAACGGCTGGAAACGAGAAGGGCAGAATCGTATCGTCGGTCATGGCGGGCGTGGTGTTCGCGGCTGAAGGTGATGGGGTTGGCTTTGCAACCGAATCCTACGCCGCATCAGCGCTTTACACCACGCTCGCCAGCCTCTCAGGCGCCCTCTGACGAATAAGACGGGTTAGGCCGGCTTCCTCGGCGACGCCGACGCCCATCATGGCGACGATCAACAGCCCAACCGCGGTGAAACCCATGAGGTTTGGCACGAGCCGGGTGTAAATATGACGAATTCCATCCGCCGTCAGCAGGCTATTGGCGGCAGAGGTCGCGGTCTCGATCTTGTGAGTATCCGGGTTGATGGCCTGATAGGTGACGCTTGCCCCCAACATGTAGAGTAAGTGAGACAGCACCAACACGATGGCGATGAGGATCAGAAATATCACGACCGGGTGCGGGACGCTGTTTCCGACACGTTCGACAGTGTCGAGGGCTCTTTGCGTCATCGTCTTCGATGGCGGCGTGTTCGTGGCGTCACTGCGCGCGCTCATGTCGGAAATCCTCCCGCTCCATTAGCGACGGCTGGAGCGGCGCTGGTACCATGATGATCCATGCTATGAGAACAGCGAGAGGATCGGACGCCAATGCGCGCTCGAAACCGCTGATCTCGTAATCAACGCGACGACCCCGCTACTCCTCTGACGAAGATGCCAGCGTCATCGCCGCGAGTGCTGCGACGATCTGAAAGGACCATGGAGACACGGAGGCCTCTCGGGAGAGGATTGCTCATCCTTTCGCGCTCTGTCCGTTCATACGCTGCCTTACGAACAATCAATAAGACGCATCAAAATCCGGCTGAATACCGAATGCGCCTAGATTGTTCCGGGGCAATTACCGACCCGAACGAACGTCTGTGTCAGCAAGGCTTCCATGTCTGCCTGCGAAGCAACAAGGCTGTCTTCAGAACCGCACAGTGGCCGAGCCAAGGATGCGATTGGCGGTACCAGAGCCGGTGCTGACCGGGGCTGTTGCTGCGGTGCCGCCGTACACGTCCCGATGGGAGTAGACATATTCGAGACCGACGTCGAGCCATCCGGTCCCGACGCTGTTGCCACGAAGCTCGGCGAATGGGCTCCAGATCAAATTGACGATCCCCTGCTGCATGGTGCTGTTCAACGACGTCGCCGAGGCAGATCCCGGCACGAACAATTGCGCATAGGACGGATATTGCTGCCATGCGTAGGAGTAGACGAAATTGCTGCGTAATTGCGGTGTCCAGAAGCGGCGGTAGCCTGCGCTCGCGCCATAGGTCGGCAGGGCGTCGAGGCTGGGATCGACAACGCCGGGCAGGCCGATGTTGGACAGCGCATCCTGGCCGAAGGTATTGGCGCCGAAATAGCGCCCGATGCCTTGGCCGTAATAGGCCATGCCAACCAGCTCGTCCGGACCGAAAGCTGGTGACAGCCATCGCATTGGGAAGCGACCGCTACCTGCGACACCCCAACCGGCGGTATTGCGCTCGACCGCTGGCGGCGCCGCCGCCGTACCAGCCGTGCGGATGGTGAGATCGCGCAGCAGGCCGCGCAGGTCGAGGCCCAGGCCATCGTTCCGGTATTCGAGCCGCCGAGTAGATCGGGCACGGAGGCAAATGACGGACTCAATCCACCAAAGCCAGCCGGGGTGCTGATCTGCGTGAATACGCCTGCCGCGGACGTGTACTGCGTATCCGGCATCTCGATCGAAACGTGCCCGGTCAATCCCGGAGCCAATGTCGCGGTCGCCCGAACCTGCGCCTGGCGCACGAATGACTGGTTGAGATTGGTCGAGAAGTTCACGGTTTCATAGACGCCCTCGTTCCACAGGCTGTTCGCCCAGCCGACCAGGACACGAAACTGTTCGCTGCCGACCTCGCCCCAGGCCTGACGGAGCCGAAAGACCGCATTGGGTGAGGCTGCCGTGCCCCCGCCGAAGTCGCCTTCAAAGCGGGTTTCCAGAGTGCCCCAGGCGGTCGCCGTGCGCGTATCCATACCGATGCGGCTGAACCGGGCGGACAATCCGGTATCGCCTCCCTGGATGTCGGCGGGGCTGCCGGAAAGCGGAATGGTTTGCACTGTCGGCGCATCGGACTGATTGCGGCCATTGAAGTCGTGGTAGCCATTGACGTTCGCGAAACCGTAGAATCGCACCTCGGACTGCGAACCCGGGATGCGCAAGGACAAACCCGGGAGATCGGAACGCAGCGCGTCCTCGCCTTCGCCGTCGAACTGACTGCCCATCGGTTCGGGCGGACGCAGGCCCGGAATGGGCGCCGCCGCGGCTTGTGGAGGGACCGCAGCACTCGCAGTCATTCGCGGCTCAGTCGACGCAACCGGAATCGCAGGCGGCTTTTGCCCGGCGGTCGGTGCGACGACGTCACGACGTGCGGTGGCGGCCTGGGACTTCGAATGCTTATCGCGCGTTTCGAGTTCGTCGACGCGATGGCGCAGCGCGCTGATCAGCTTGTCACCTTCTGTTGCGCGGGCTTGCAGCGCATCGAGACGGCGCATCAACTCTTCCATGGAAGGTTTCTGCTCCTGACTGGCGGGTGTCTGTGCCAAAGCCGGACCGGAAAATATTGCGATTGATGCAACGCCGCAAAGCGCTCGGAATGTTCGCACGCAAGCCTCCTGTTGGCACGTTCGGGGCACATCGAGTTTTGCGCTTGATTTCAGCGATCGCAAGCCGGCTCCATCGAAGGTCGAAATTTTCCGCGAGATTGTGCCATTTCGGTTGTACCGCAGCGCGGTTGCATCGCGCTCGGTCGGCTCAACATCATCCTGCAGCGCAGAAAGCGATCTCAGGATAGGGAGGGGTGCGTGAAATCGAAATGGCTCACAGTCCCACCACTGTGCGCTGCGTCCCGTATCTTCGCGTCTTGGGTGTCGCCGCCATATTTGCGTGGCACGAACTGCATAGTCATATGCCGGAATTCATGCCAGTCATGCGAGGTTTTGGTCTTCGGAGAATACAACCTGCTGGCTGAGGGTAAGATCGAGCGTATAATCCGATCTATCCCCTAGGGCGTTTCCTGTAGTCCGGTGATCGATGCTGGGACGACTGGAGAGGGGGAGCTTTCGAGATTGAGCGTTGAGTTCGACCTCGAAAACGACCCGGAAAGTTGGGTGCGTACCGTGAAGCCACACAGTTCTCCTGCTTGCGAGCCGGCGCGTCTCTTTATCGACGATCACCTGATTGGCCAGGGCGCAATTGGCGATCGCTCGTATTGGACACATTCCGAAGAGCTCCTTTTCGCGGTCCGCCCCTCACGTGGCGGGCGCTTCGTGTACGAGGCAATCAATCAGGCCTTCGAGGCTCTCCTTGGAATGTCGCAGCAGGAGGTCCGAGAGCTGGACGTCTTCGAATGTCTTGCCAAGGAAGACGCCGAGCGTCTCTGTGAAATCCTCCAGGCATGTCTTGCGGAAGGAACCGAGGCCAAAATCCAGCACAGTCTGATGCTCGGCGGCTTGCTGCGGGATGTCGAGACAACCGTTGTTCCGATCCTCCATCCCATGGCCGGCAACGCGGCCCGGTTGATTGGCGGTCATCGGTTACTCCACAAGGAGGGGCTCGACTGTGTGACTGAAGAGGCTGCTTTCCTTCACGGGGACGTCAGCCTGATGTCCATCCGCGAGGACATCCACCAGCGGATCGCATCGGAGCTTCATGATTCGACATGCCAGGAGCTGGTTGCCGCCAGTCTTGGTGTGATGCGTGTCCGCACTTGCCTCGATAACCCGCGCGGCGTCGAGCGGCTTTGTGATGATATCGACGCGTCGATCGACGCGGCACTCAAGGAAATCCGTTCCCTGACCTATCTGCTCCACCCCCAGGATCTGACGGACCGGGGACTCAAGGCGACGATCGAGCAGCATGCCTTGGGGGTTGGTGCACGTACGTCGTTGCGGGTGAGAACGAGGATACCCGCCGCCGTCGATAAGCTACCTTACGCGAGCCAGCTCTCGGTGCTGCGGGTCATTCAGGAGGCGCTCACGAACATATTCCGCCACGCGAAGGCGACGGAGGTCAGAATCGTCGTCGAGGCGATCGAGGGGCACTTCCATCTGACGATCAGCGACAACGGGCGCGGTTTTCCGGCCGATCACACAAAACGTGGCAACGGTGCGATATCGCCCGGTGTCGGCATTCCCGCCATGAGAGCGAGACTTAAGCAGCTTGGGGGCACGTTCGAGATCCGGTCCGATCTTGCACCGCGACATTCCGGCACGACGCTGTGCGCGGTGTTCCCGCATGGTCTCATGACCAAAAGGCGCAGCCGGCGCGCGTCACTGAAATCATAAGCCGGCGTGTGCACGGAATGACGGAGATCAGGGACCCCGAGGGCAGGGAGTCTCCGTCCGTCGGTTCCCGGAGTTCCCTCCACGAAACGAAGGCTGATCGACCATGATCGTGTAGCGGTCCGATTTGGGCTGCGCGCGGGCAAGACCCGTCGATGTCTGATTGGAATCGCCGATGTTTGGTACATCCGCCCGGAGATATCAGGGTTTTGCAGGATAACCCATTGAAGGATAATCGGTAGATTGGCACACTTGACTGCTGGAAATCTCCATCCATTGCCCGACAGGTTCTGGGCCCGCATACGGGAACGACGCCGTGAAACGCATCGTGATTGCGGATGATCATGAAGTCGTACGTTCCGGGCTCCGAGCGATCGTTGAGACCCGCTCAGACTGGATCGTCAGCGGAGAGGCGACCAACGGCGAGCAGGCTGTGGCCGTGGCGGTGGAGACGCGTCCGGACGTCGTGATAGCCGACTATTCGATGCCGCTGATGAACGGACTTGAGGTCAGCCGCCGCCTCAAGTCGATGCACCTGCGCACCGAAGTATTGATCCTGACGATGCACGAGAATGAGGAATTGCTGACCGAAGCCATCCTGGCTGGCGTTCGCGGCTTCCTGTTCAAATCGGACGCCAGTAGGCACCTGATCTTCGCGATCGAGGCCTTGCTCGATGGCAGACCTTACTTCACGGGCGTTCTGTTGGAGAAGTTGCTCCACGAATACCAGGCCGGCAAGCAAAATACGTCCGATATGCTGCTCACCGCGCGCGAGCAGGGCGTTGTCCAGCTTATTGCAGAGGGACACACCAACAAGTCGATCGGCGTCATCCTGAAGCTGAGCGTAAAGACCGTCGAGACCCACCGCGCGTCAGCGATGCGCAAGCTCAGAATGTCATCGACGGCCGAGCTCGTCCGCTACGCCGTTCGCAGGAAGCTCGTCAATCCTTGATGGAGCTTTCAATGCGAGTCGCCGCCTCGCTAGCGATCAGCGACAACGCGTTCTCCCGTTGGAAATGCCGCGATTTTCGCTGGAGCGACAGCGGTGCTGTCAAGGTCCGGACTTGGGCAGACCCGCTCCAGGAGCATCCGGGCATTTCCTTCCAGCGGCCCGAGGCTCGAAAGCACGACGTTGATCTCCCGAATTCGACGATACAACGTCGAGCTCAGCACACCTGGCTGACCGGCAGCGCAATGACGGATTATGATCGTCCGACGGACGCCCATTTTCAGCCGCATAAGCCTGGGATGCGACCGGCAAGTCATTGAAACCGCAGCTGACTCTTAATCAGCGGGTCCCAGGTTCGAGCCCTGGTACGCCCACCAAGCTTTTCAATAGCTTAGGGGTTTGTCACGGTCGTCATTCCGACAGACGCGCCGTGGCTATTCCGACAAACCGGCTGTCTTTGTTCTTTCTTCTCGCCGTTTCTTCGTGCCGGAAATTAGCTGTTTCCGTGTGCGCTTTGCATAGGTCGGCAACTGCCGCGACGAGCGATGCCGGCCGGCGGCTCTGAGCTCAGCGCCCGTCAGATCGCTGTCGGCTCCCTCGGTAAAAGCCGCCGTGGCGGAATGATGTAAGGACAGCTCTTCAGGGAGATCGACTGCACGGACGATCTTTTTCACGGGGATGTCCCGATCGCTGTTGAACTACGTCGGGTCGACGTTGCCGGAATGAATATTACGCAGCCCTCGTGACGTGGGCAACGGACTTGATTGTCATGCGATCGTGGTGAGCTTGAAGGGCCGCACGCAGAACCGACAATTGCTTATGCGCCTTCAATCGTCGGAAGCCCTTGTTGGCCTCGATCATACCGGCCGCGACCCATCGCAAGGCCATACCGGCATCCCGCCAGCGTTTAACGTTGCGCGTGACGCGGCGAATGGTGCCCATCATGTTCTCGGCGATATTGGTACAGGCGAGCGATCGGCGAAGCTCCTTCGGCAACTTCAACCGGACGACAGTCAGGATTTCGTCGAGGCCTTCGAGGATACTGGCCGCAACGCCGGGCCATTGCTGGTCGAGTCGACGCGCGAGATTGCGGATCAATTTTTCAGCCTTGTCGGCGTCATCGAGCTCCCAGGCCTGGCGCAGCACCCGGCGGGTGGCCGCATGATGCTCTTTCGGCAGGCGTTCCATGATGTTGCGCGCCTTGTGGATCTGGCAGCGCTGGATCGCAGCGGCCGAACCGAAGGTGCGGCGGATCGCCTTCGACAACGCCTTCGCGCCGTCGGCGATGAACAGTCTTGGCACCGTCGGGTCGAGCCCGCGCGAGACCAGGTTGTCCAGCAGGGCCTGAACCGTTGCTGCATTCTCGGTCGCCCCTTCCACCAGCGCCAGCGGATGCTTGTTGCCTTCGCCGTCAACCCCGATCGCGGCCACCAGCACGAGATCGTCGTCGAGATGCAGCCCGTCGATTTGGACCACCAGAAGGTCGAGCGCGGACAGATCGGCAGCCATGAAGTCGGCCAGCCGCGCCGCCGACAGAGCCACGAACCTCCGCGAGGCCGCCGACTTCGAAATCCCCGATCCGGGCGGTGCCGGCACGTCACCCTCGGGCAGCCGGACGGCGCGGCCGAACCGGCGCGTCGACACATTGATCAGCATCAGGTTCATCGCCCAGCGACCGAGCCAGTCCTCCTGCGCCGCCGTTTCCCAGCTCGGGATCGTGACCTCGCGGCCGTCCATGCCCCGGACCCGCGGGCGATCGACCTCGATCTTGCCGCCGTGGAAACCGATCCGCCCCCGCGTTCGGCCCCAACGGTGCGCCCGCCGCGCCGCATCACGACCGTGGCGCGGCCCGCAGGCCGCTGTCACATCCGCCTCCATCATCGTGCCGAGCGCCTCGATTCCTGCCGCAAGGCAGAACCGATCGAAGCTCGCTCGCACTTCCGCAAATGATTTCTCCACAGCCCCGGTCGCCGGCCAACCAGCCGGTGTGATATCTCTCGTCATGGCGTTGCTCTCCTTTGTGGAATCAGCACCCCGAGCCTACCGGCTCAAGGTGGGCAACGCCGACCTCTTCAGAAATTCAACAGAACCCGGGACATCCCCTTTTTCACGACCCCGCGCAGGTAGCGAAGATCCTGCTTGGCTGTGATCCAGGGTAGCGGGGTAGGTGTTAACTCCATCGCATCGGCTTTCCGCCGTTGGCCGCACTCTCCTGAGCAAGTATTGCGATACGCGTGGCGCGCAGGGCCTCGTTTGCCGCAATCTGCAAGGTCTCGCCGCGGGCGAGATGATCAAAGACGAAGCTGGCGGGCGAGGCGCCCACGGGCAGGTCGATTTCGCGCCGGGGTCTCGTCGCCGTCTCGACGAGCAGTCGATTTTCCGCGAACAGAACGTCAGCACGACCCTTTGTCCCGGAGATCCGCATTGCATAGTCGCCGTGCCGTGGCGATGCTTCGGGCTGGATCCAGTCAACTTCGATCACGAATTCCGGTCCGCCATCGCAGGCGAGAATAGCACGCCCCAGCGCGGGAAAGTTCGTCGTGCCGGCAGCCGGGGTCGACGAAATCCAGCCGCTGATCGTGCCGCTGGTGTATCCCGTTAACCAAAGGGCTAGATCAATATCGTGGACCGTGAGGTCAGCGAGGATGCCGCCATAAGTTGATGGCTCGAACATCCACGCTGGACGTCGGCTTGGGACCAGCTTGTGCGGCCCGGTTGCAGTGATGGATACAATGTCTCCAAGTTGGCCGCTGTCGATCACGGATCGGAGTGCGAGCGTCACCGGATAAAACCGCTTCTCGAGCAGAAGAGTGAGCAAATTGCGCCCGGCGAGCGTCTCCTCGATAAGCGCAAGCTGGGCCAGGGTCACGGCCATGGGCTTGTCGGCGATCGCGAAGATGCCGCGGCGTAAAAGTTCGACGACGATTGGAGCGCGAAGACCGAATTCGGTGAAGACTGCTGCGGCCCGAACCCGATGCGCATCCAGAAGCGCATTCGGGTCGGCGTAGCCGGGCGTCTTCGTACGTCGTTCGAGCTCGGTGCGCCGCGCTGGGTCATGGTCGGCGACGGCCACGACCCTGACATCGGGGCGGTTCGCGATCTCTGAAAGCACGTATTCGACATGCGGGTGAGCTGCGCCGATGATGGCGATGTCGAGCATCCCGGAGTTAGCTGGCATGAATGGCCTCCGCTGCGATCTCATTGGGGCTGACGGCGCGATCTTCCGCGGCAGAGCGATAGATGGCGTCCACCAGTCTCGCAGCCTCGAATCCATCCCTGAACGTGCTCGCAGGCGGCCGTCGCTCCCGGACGGCTTGAACGAAGTCGCGCCATTGCGCGATATGTCCTTCGATCCCGATCGCCTTGGGATCGCTCGCGGCGCTCCCAACCCCGGCCGCGCTTGGCGGCTCGGCAACATCAGCAAAATCCCAGCGCACGATGCTGTCGTTTGCGAGCTCGCAACTGCCGCGATCGGTGAACAGTCGAAGCATGGCCGGCCGTCCCGGAGGCAGCGCCGTACTCGTCACGATCACGCCGAGCGTGCCGGATGCGAAAGACAGCAGCGCCGCCGTCGTGTCCTCGACGGCGTGTGCGTGTCCGAGCGTAGTCGTCTTGCCTTGAACGCTGTCGGCGGCTCCGAACAGCCAGAGCATCAGGTCGAGATTGTGAACACCCTGATTGAACAGCGAGCCGCCGCCATGCTCCGCTTCGCTGCGCCACGGCTTCTCCGCATAGTAGGCGTCGGAGCGGTACCAATGGATCGCCGCCTCTATCAGCCGCGGCTGTCCAAGATGATCCGCGTCGAGCAGAGCCTTGATCGCCTGATGCTGCGGCTCGAGACGGCGCTGCGAAACCACACCGCACGTCAGTTGCGAGCGCTCGGCGGCGCGGACCAGCGACGCGGCCTCGGCCGGATCGACGTAGAGTGGCTTCTCGACCAGCACGTGCAGCCCCGCCTCGATCGCAGCAAGCGCGACGTCATGATGCGCGCCGCTCGGGGTGCAGACCACGACCGCGTCGATCCCGGCATTCGCCAGCATAGCCTCGGTGGTCGCGAATGCCGGAACGTCCTCGCCATTCATGCACGCAGCAATCTGCTCAGGCGTGCCGCCGGCGATCGCGGACAAGACGGTATCGTCGAGCGCCCGTATTGCCCGCGCGTGTGTTTCGCCGATCGCTCCCGGACCGATCAACCCGATGCGAAGCCGGTTCATGTCTCAGTCCTCAAGAGTTGCAGCGATAAGGACGGCCCGCGACATAGACCGTCTCGGGCACGAGAGATTCATCCTTGCCGAGATGGAAGCGCAGCAGATCGGCCGGCGCTCCCACCGTCAGCGCAGGAAGGTTGAACGGGATACGCGGATTGACAGTTGCGAGCCTCAGCGCCTCTGCCAGGGTCAATCCGGCCATGCGTCTTGCCGTGGCTATTCCGAACACGAGGCTAACGGCCGCGCCCGCCAGAAAGGATGTGCCGACGACTTCGAGCCGGCCGTTCGCCTTCAGCTCGACCTTGCCGCCGATCGGCGCGTCGTAGATTCCGGGTGTGCAACCCGCGAGCGCGGCGGCATCCGACACCAGGATCGCTCGCTCCAGCCCCTTTGCGCGCAGCATGGCCTTGAAGGTCTCGGGGGGAAGGTGATGTCCATCGGCGATGAAGCTCGCCCACAGCCTGTCCTCCGCCAGTTGCGACCAGATCGGGTTGGGATGTCGTGGCAGCGTGGCGGCGATGCCATTGCCAAGATGCGTCGACAACATTGCGCCCGCCGCGACGGCGGCGAAGATCTGATCCGGTGCGGCGTTTGTATGGCCGAGGGCAACACGAACTCCGCGCGCATGAAGGCCGCGCACATAGGCGTCCGTTTCCCGCCAATGCGGCGACAACGTCACGAGGCCGACGAGGTTTCCGCAGGCCGCCTGCCACGCATCGAACTCGTCGAGGCTCGGCGGCCTGACATGTTCGGCCGGATGCGCACCGCGCGGACCATCTTCTGGCGCGATGTGCGGGCCTTCGACATGCACGAAGGGCATTGCGTGCTTGAGAAACGGATCGCTGTCATGCGCCTGTGCAACGGCGCGCAATGCATCGATGATCGCATTATGCGATGCCGTGATGAGCGTAGGGGCAAAACGCGACACCCCGCTGTTGTGGACGGCCGTGACGAGATCGCGGACCGTCCGGAGATCAGGGCGGCCATTGAGATCGTAGCCTGCAAAGCCGTTCAATTGCAGATCGAACAGGCCGAGCGACAGCCACAGCCCGTCATCGTCACCGCCGGGAACGATGTCCGTGATCCGGCCGTCCTGAATGACGATGGTGCGATTCTGTCCGGTCTCCGGATCGCGGCCCGAAACGCGCGTTGCCGGATCTGTCATGCGCGTACCGGTGTCAGTGAGAGCTGCGGCGGCGTGGAATCCTGGTCGAGATACAGCGCGCAACGTGGGTGCGTGCGGAGCGCGCTCGCCGGGCACTCGGTCCCGATCGGACCGTATAGCGATCGCTCGACGGCGGCGCGTTTGGACGCGCCGGGCACGACGCAAAACAGCCGGTCGGCATCCAGGAGCCGGGGAATCGTCAGCGTGATCGCATGTGTCGGAACATCCCCGAGCGTCGGGAAGCACTCATCGTCAACCTGCTGCTGCCGGCACACTGCGTCGAGCTCGACGATCTTGACCGACTTGGTGTCGTGCAGATCGGCGACCGGCGGGTCATTGAAGGCGAGGTGACCGTTCACGCCGATTCCGAGGCAGATGATGTCGATCGGGGCTTCGCCGAGAAGGGCCGCATAGCGTGCTGCTACCCGCTCCGGATTCGGCTCCTGCCCGATCAGGTGAACCGCGCCGAAAGCGATGCGCGAGAACAAGTGACGCGTCAGCCAAGCCCCGAAGCGCTCCGGCGCATCCGCGGGAAGTCCGAGATATTCGTCCATGTGGAAGGCTGTGACGCGCCGCCAGTCGATATCGCGCTCGCGAGCAAGGGCATCCAGCATCTCCGCCTGGCTCGGTGCCGCCGCGAAGATCATCCGCACGTTGCTCTGCCGTCCGAGGTGGTCGCGGAGCGCAGCAGCGACGTCCGCGGCGGCCGCCCGGCCCATCGCATCCCGCGTTTTAAACGTCGCGATTGAGGGAGTCACCGAAGCCGTCATGCTCATCCATGGTCTGCCGGGCCTGCACTTTACCCTCGAGCGGAGAGAATGTGATGCAACCGGTTGCATCTCAAGCTTGCGTCCCGGGCCCGGCCGGCGCATGTCTAGGTGAAGGCGATGCAGAGGAGGCGGCCTGCGGTGAAGCGCGATTCCGATAGCGGCGGGGAGGGACGTCCATCGGTCGTGCCGACGATCAGTCAGGTCGCGAAGGCCTCCGGGGTTTCGCGTGCCACCGTATCGCGCGCCTTCTCGCGGCCGGAGATGCTGACCGAGGAGACCGTCCGGCGCGTCAAGGAAGTCGCGGGCAAGCTCGGTTATGTGCCGAACCAGGTCGCGCGTGCGCTTTCGACCGGACGCCACGGCAACGTCGCGCTCATCGTCTCGGATGTCGCGAACCCGTTCTTTCCGCCGCTGATCAGGGCGGCGCAACTGCGCGCCGACCGGGCCGGGCTGTGCGTCTTCCTCGGCAATTCGGACGAGGATCCCGCGCGTGAGGAGTTGCTGGTCGGCCGCTTCATCGGCCAGGTGGAGGGGCTGGTCCTCGCCTCGTCGCGCCTGGACGAAGAGCGTATCCGCCGTCATGCGACGCGCCGGCCGCTGGTGCTCATCAATCGCGATATCGAAGGCATTACGCGGGTCCTGATCGACACCGCGCCGGGCGTGGCGGCCGCGATCGCGCATCTGGCCGAACTGGGGCATCGGCACATCGCCTATGTCAGCGGCCCCACGACGTCGTGGTCGAACCAGCAACGGCGCAACGCCGTCCGGCGCGAGGCGGAGAAGCGCGGGCTCAAGGTGATCGCCGTGCCCGCGCGTCCACCCTCCTACGACACCGGCCGGCTGGCGGCCACCCAGATCGTCGCCAGCGGCGTCACCGCGGCGATCGCGTTCGACGACCTTGTCGCTCAAGGCCTGATGGCAGGGTTGGCTGCGCTCGGTGTCGAGGTGCCCAAATCGTTCAGTGTCGTCGGCTGTGACGACGTCCTCGGCGAAACCACCTATCCGCCTCTCACCACCGTGTCGGCGCGCTGCGCCGATGCCGGCGACGTCGCGGTCGGTCTGCTGCTGAGCCAGATGAATGGCGGCGTGTCGGGCGAGATCCGCCACAAGCTGAATTCCCATCTCGTCATTCGCGCCTCGACCGGGCCGGCCCCTTTGAAGCGGCGAGGCCGCTGACGATTTAGTCAATGGCCTTCGAAAGCGGCAACGGATCGCAAAGGACACGCAACCGGTTGCATGCGAGCTTTTTCGCAGGATTTGTCCCATTTTGTATTGCGAGAATGACCCTCATGATGAGATCCGTCGGCAGGTTCGGCTACATCACGCGTTCCGAGGACAACATTCGCCCGGCGAATTCGGGGCGTCGGTCATGGATGTCGGCCGCGCTGTCGCTGGCGCTCGCTGTCGCCGTGCCGGCGTTTGCGTCTCCTGCTTCGGCGGAGAAGCTGACCATCTGGAGCGGGTGGCCTGATCTGGCTCCGTTCTACAAGCGCGTCGGCGACCAGCTAAAGAGCAAATACCCGGATCTCGAAATCAGCGTTGAGGCCATTGCGCTACGCGAGCACGAGAAGCGGTTGGCACTGTCGCTTCCATCAGGCGCGGCCGGGGACGTCATCGAGATGGAGGTCGAGGCGGCACGGTATCTCGAGGCCGGCCTCATCCCGGAGCCGCCGGCGTCGATCGTCGATTTCGTCAAAGCCAATTACGACATGACGCGCGTGAAGACCGCCATGTACGAGGGCAAGATCTTCGGTGTGCCGTTGTTCCAGGGGCAGGGTGCGCTGTTCTACAACACCGAGATGTTCGCCAAGGCTGGCCTCGACGGTCCGCCCAAGACCATGGCCGACTACACCGCTTATGCGCAGAAGCTCGCGCAGCGCGATGCCTCCGGCGTGCCGACGGTGAGCGGATGGAGCTTGCGTCTCAGCGGCGGCGGCTCGGGCATCGCGGAGAAGTACTGGACCATTCTCTATAATCACGGCGGGACGCTGCTCGAGGAGAGGGGCGGAAAATGGCGCGCCGCCTATGCGAACGCGGCCGGCCGCGCCGCACTCAAGCAGTATCTCGACAACGTCGTGGTCTACCGTACCGTGACGCCCGAGATGAAGGCGGATGCGGAGGCCTTCGAGCTCGGCCAGACCGCGATGTTCATTCGGGAATCCTGGGTGATCGGCGACGTCGCCAAGAAGGCGCCCAATCTCAAATACGCCACGGCTCCACTGCCCAAGGGCACGCTGATGGTCCCGGTCGATCTCTACGTGCCGAACAAGGGACCCAAGAGCCAGATCGCCTGGGATTTCGTGCAAAAGGCCAACGAGCCGGAAAATCTGCTCTGGCTGCTCGAGAACACGGCCTGGGTCCCGAACCGCAAAGGCCTCGACTACTCCGCCGTGCTCAAGAAAATCCCGCAGCTCGACGCCTTCGTCAACACGCCGCCCGGCCACGTCTTCTTCACCGTCCCGGCGATCAGCCCTGCCAGCGAAATCCTCACCCGGCTCGCGGCGCGGCTGGAGAAGGCGTTCACCGACAAATCGCTGGCCGGCAACGACGCCGCGATCGATGCTTTCCTGAAGGCCGCGGCTGAGGAGAGCGACAAGATCCTGGCCCGGGAAGACCTGCTGGCCAAACCCTAGACTCCATCGACAGGGACCCACTCGATCCAGGCGCCGGCGGCTAACCGGCGCTTGCCGGAGGATACATGCGCACCACGCCGAAATGGCTGTTTCCAGTTCTGGCGTTGCTTCCGGTCCTCGGCCTCTATGGCTGTATCCGCGTCTATCCGATCATCGAGACGCTGCGGCTCAGCCTCTTCCAGTGGAATATCATCTCGCGGCGCAAGCCGTTCGTCGGTTTCGCCAACTTCGTCGAGCTGGCGAGCGACCCGCTGTTTCTCGAAGCGATCTTCAACACCACCATCATCGCCTTTAGCGTCGTAGCGATCACCATCCCCGTCGCGCTTGCGCTCGCCGCCTTGATCAACACCCGGCAGGGGCTGCGGCGCAGCGGCGTCTATGAGGCCTCGGTCTTCCTGCCGCACGTCGTCTCGCTGGTTCCGGCGGCGATGGCCTGGAAATGGATTTTCGACGCCCGGCTCGGACCGCTCAACGCCCTGATCGGCCTTGTCGGGATCCCGGCCCAGTCGTGGCTGTTCGACCCTGTCCTGTCGCTGGTGTGCCTGATCGTTCTCTGCTCCTGGCAGGCGATCGGCTATGCCGTCTTGATCTTCCTGGTCGGACTGAAGAACGTCCCGGAGGCGCTCTACGAGGCCGCGCGCCTCGACGGCGCCTCGTCGTTTCAGGCCTTCCGCCACATCGCCGTGCCGCTGCTAAAGCCTGTCATGCTGTACGTGTCGGTCATCACGCTGATCTCGTCCTACAACATCTATGCGCAGGCCTTCGTGCTGGCATCGGATGTCCAGGGTGCGCCGGGGCGTCTCGTCCGAGTCCTCGTCCTCGACATGCTTGAAAACAGCTTTCGTAACTACCGGGTCGGCTACGCTGCCGCCGAAGCCGTCATACTGCTCGTCATCGTCCTCATTTTGACCAGCGCGCAGTTCAGGCTGTTCCGCGACAGGAGTCGCGCATGAGCGAGCACGAACGCGAGCATCCGTCCGTCGTTGGTCAGAACGGTGCCGTCGGCCTCGTGATCGACGCCGTTCTTGGCGTCGTCAGCCTGATGATGCTCCTGCCGCTGGTCTTCCTGATCAGCAACGCGTTCAAGACGCCGCCGGAGCTGCTGGCGTGGCCGCCGACCGTCATCCCGCACCAGCCGACGTTGGACAACATCGTCAGCGTCCTGCGCGAAACGCCGCTGTTTCGCTGGATCGGCAACTCGCTGATCTTCGCGACACTCTCGACCGCGAGCATCGTCTCCACATCGGCGATCGCAGGTTATGTGCTCGGCAAGTTCGATCTACCGGGGATCCCGGTCATCTTCGGCGTGATCATCGCGACGGCGGTCGTTCCCTTCGAAGTCTACATGATCCCGCTCTATCTCAACGTCCAGTCCGCCGGCCTGTTGAACACCTGGCCCGGGCTCCTGGTCGGCTATCTCATCATGAGTTTCGGCATCTTCCTGGTGCGGCAATATGTGATGACGTCGATCCCTGACGAGCTGCTGGAGGCTGCCCGGGTGGATGGCGCGGGGGAGCTCTGGATCTTCCTGCGGATCGTGCTGCCGCTGATGCGCGGCCCGTTGGGCGCTCTTGCCGTGCTGGCGTTCTTTCAGGCCTGGACTGCCTTCGCGTGGCCGCTCGTCGTCATGACCAACAAGGAAACCTATACGCTCGAGGTTGGGCTCGCCTTGTTTCAGACCGGCTTCACCGTGGACATCGGTCGCCTCAGCGCGGCCGCGGCGCTGGCGCTGGTTCCGAGCGCACTGTTCTTCTCGCTGATGCGTCGAAATTTCGTACGCGGCGTGGCCTCCAGCGGCTTGAAGGAGTGACGCCATGGCAGCATTGGAATAGGCGTAGATTTTCCTAGCAAATCATCCGTCTCTTAATCGGCGGCCCTGTCGGAGCATCTCTAACCGATGAGTGGGCGACGATTAGATTCGCAGTCGATCGGGGTCGAGAATGGAAGGATCGCCATGTCCATTTGCGACCGCATCCACCAGGCGCAAAGGCCATTTTCGAGCTCAGGGCTGAGATGGTCTCGCAAGGGAGAACTCGGATGCGCCGTCGGCGCGATATTGTCCTCGAACAGCCGGGGCAGCCAATTTTGCGGCTGGAAAGACGGAGAGCTACGTCAGGGTCAAGCTGATGACCACCGTGCCAATGGCAACAGCTCTAATGTCCTAGTACGCGCCGGACGCAAAGCATTCTGATTTCGTTAGTTTGGTGTAGTTGCTCAGCACTCGGGGGATCAATGGAGCCGAGAGTCTCGATACTAAACTTCGCTTCCAACTCTGACGCCATGCAGATGCAAATCTGCAAGCAAGCGTCCGTCGAAAAGCCGCCTTGCTGCGCGCAACCGTTTCGGCACGCTGAGAGAAACTGCGGTCGCCATTCTGCAGCCGTGGCGATTGTTATAAAATTGACAGCAGCTATCGTCAGAGCAGGGAGAAACGCGGACATTGCTTCGCTTCCCTTTTTTTGTTTGCTGAGGGGCCGCTCTAATTCGACTCCATCTTTTTCGGCTCTAGCAATATGTAGCTATTTGCGTAGTTGTCCCCCGAAGCGGAACCACAAATGACCGATCAGTGATAGGACTATGGCGGTCAGAATTATCGGGAGCCAGATCGACGTGGTTATGATGAACAAGGATATGATCACCACACGTCCAAAGACCGATTCGCTGACCGGATTCTTAAGACGAGCGAAATAGGCGTAGATAATAAAGATGGTGGCCGGCACCATCCACGCGGCGACAAGCACCAGTAACAGGTCAACAAGTTGGCTGGCATAATGGTGCATGAGCGCACCTCCTGACAGCGTCGGCGCGAATTGCTGTCACCGCTGCGAGAGATGCGGTGATTGTCGACGATAATTGGTCTTTGTTCGCGTTGGTGGGCATCTGCACGCTCGGCATCGCTGTCACGGCCGGTGCCCAAACTCTTGCGAGCCCGCAGCCTTCGATTCACCTGAGCTAGGGCCTCTCAACGCGCACTCGTTGAGATGGCTCGGGCAAGGGCTCGTCCAATGCAATCATAACCATCGGCGGTGTTGTGCAATCCGTCCCACGTTACAAGCTCGCTTTGCGCAACTCCGGCATTGATCGAGTTACGCATCAGCGCAAAACGAGAGAATAGACCGACCCGTTCCTGCTTCGCGGCATCGGCGATGATGCCCTCCATCGTTGAGTAGCTAGCGGAAGCGAGCACCTGTGGCGCATATTGCAGATCCATCAGCACGACATCGGCAGACCCCGCCTTAAGTGCCCTTACCCCTTCAAGAACGCTTCTTTTGAGCCCTTGGTCCGGCCGGCCACCCCAGGCGACGTCATTAGTACCTAATTGCCAGATAACGAGATCAGGCGTGTGCGCGAAAACGTCACGCTCGAACCGCGCGATGTTGTTCGGAATCGTATCACCGACTCGACCGCTGTTGATGACCTCGATCGTTGCGTTGGATCTAAGCCTCGAGAGTTCTCGGCGCATCACCTGCGGATATGTGGCCGCGGACCGAAGTACCCAGAGCCCCACCGTCGACGATGATCCGATCGCGACAATCTTTAGCGGCTCACCAGATCTCAAACGCGCCGCCGTGCGGGGCAATTGTGCGCCCAGCGAGACATCCAAATTTGCAGCAAGGCATCTCTCGCCAGATGATGCCTCGTTCTGCGCTTGAGAGGGCGCCGTGCTGGACAATCCGATAATCGCGGCAGCACCGATCGACGCTATTGTTCGAGCGGTTCGGCTTACGGATGGCAGAACAAATCGACACATGTTCCCCAATAACTGGTGGATTCTCTCTTGACAACCCTTGGCGTCAAACGTCTGTTTTTGATTACAGATCGATTGAGGGGGCAGCGAGCAGCACGCATGAGTCCGGGAATAAGACAATGTCCGGCAAGCCTGTAGCGAAACGGTTGGTATTCCATATCGGCGGCTATGATCCAATCACGTCGCATGCCAGCGCGCAACGACGCTTTGTGCGCGAAATTGAGAGGTTCCAACGTACTTGGTCAGTGAAAGCGACCGTCGACGGTTCGCATGATACCGCCGACCAGATACAATGGAACGTGACGACAATCGGCCCCGATTGGCTCGTCGAAACCGATTACCGTCTGGTCCGATGGCACGATGTAATTGAGGTGTTCGGGGGTCGAAGCATCGGCTCACGCATTTCCGTCGGCATTCTTGCGTTTCTGGATTTCGTATTGGCCGGCACGCTTTGGCGTTACTTGCAGACCAATTGGCGCTACGCACTTTTCTTTCTCTATCCATTTGTCGCGTTCGGATTGCTCATCGCTGCCGCCTTTTTGATTGGCGTGGCTGCATTCAAGATCACCGGATCAATTCCCATTGCTACCGGTGGCGGCCTCTTCGGACTCGCAGCCGTGTTGGCGGGTCCGTGGCGCTGGCTGCACCTGGGCGACTTGTTCGACGATTGGATCTTTTCTTGCGAGTACATTCGATTCGGTAATTCGGAAATAGAGCAGAGGCTGGACAGGTTGGCCGCCGAGCTCGTGGTTGCGGCGAGCAACTCTGCCGCAGACGAAATTTTGGTCGTAGGGCACAGCCTTGGCGCCGTACTAGCGGTTGATCTACTTGATCGCGCCTTGAAGCTGGACCCTGCGCTCGGCCGGAAAAAGATTCCCGTCACATTCTTGAGCGTTGGATCATCCATACTCAAGATCGGCCTGCACCCGAAGGCAGTGCGCTTTCGCGGGGCGGTGGAACGCGTCGCCAATTCCCGCGCGATCTTCTGGGGCGACTATCAGGCCCTCACGGACGTGTTGAATTTTTACAAATGCCGGCCAATGGCCGAAATGGGCTTGTCGACAGAAAACGAGGCGACCGTCAGGGTCGTGAAGATTAGTCGAATGCTTAACGACGACATGTATCAACGCATCCGCTTCAATTTCTTCCGCGTGCACTGCCAGTTCGTCAGTGGAAATGACAGGCGAACATCGTACGACTACTTCATGCTCACATGCGGACCTATTTCAGCCAAATCCCAGACGCTCGCCCCGGATGGCGCTGTGTCGATGATCGCTGACGACGGAGGCCTTGTTGCGGGCGCGCCGGTGTCGGAAAGCGAACTGCTGGGAAATCCGGGCGCGGCAGCCTGATTCAAATGACGCCCACCATTTCAAAAGTCATCTTCGTTGCGTTGGTGATCGGCTGGTACCTCATACGCTATAAGTACGCGCGGCGTTCCCGCCGTGCGAGGGTTGTGCGGAGCGCTCGCGGCCCCCTGGAAACTGCGCTCCTGCTCATATCTCTTTCGGGACTCGGACTTGTGCCGCTCGCCTACGTAGCGACAGAAATGCCTCGTTTCGCAGATCACAGTTTTTATCCCTGGTTGGCTTGGCTAGGGTCTTTCTTTGCGATTGCGGCTTTGGGAGTGTTTCACCTGACACACCGTGCACTCGGCCGGAATTGGTCGATAAGTCTCGACGTGCGGGAGAACCATGAGCTTGTGACGGAAGGGATTTACCGGAGAGTTCGACACCCGATGTATTCGGCATTTTGGCTGTGGGCCATCGCCCAGGCATTGCTGCTGCCGAATTGGATCGCCGGTTTTGCAGGCATTGCCGGCTTCGGGATTTTGTTCTTTGGCCGCGTTGCAAGAGAAGAGCGAATGATGTTGCAGACGTTTGGCGACAGCTATCGCGATTATATGGCGCGGACCGGTCGAGTCTTCCCGTGGATACTCTGAGGTAGGTCCCGGCACGTCTCGACCTGTGGTACCCACGAGACTGATTTGGAACCAGACGCCTCAATTTGCGTGCCATTTCCGCAACATACGGCAGAAAAAGCGGTCGGAACCGCGGACTCCCCGGTCTATTCGTTGGTGCCGTGGCGAGTGTCGGGTTATTCCTATGCGTGTCAGGTGAATCCAATCGTTCCGAACAATGGTGAGAACCGATGTTGAAATTCGTTGTCCTTGGAATCGCTTCTTTGGCTTTCGTGGGAACCGCAGCTGCTGCGGACCTGCCACGGCCTCAGCCGGTTGCCGTCGCGGCGCCGGTTGGCAAAGCTCCGATCGGCAAATATCCCGTGGGTAAGAGCCCCGTGGGCAAATACCCGGTCGCTGCCCCGGCTCCGTTGGTGACCAAGGGTTGATCTGACTATTCATTCGTACGCCAGCGGCGTTCGTTTGGGGGAGCAGATTACCTGTGGCATCGGATCTTGGATCCAAGAGGATTCGAAGATGGCGGGAGCGATTCGGAAATATCCGGGTCTGGGGCTTCTTGCAAGGGCCGCCATGCTGGCGGCCCTTGTAGGCTTGGGGGCCGGGATCAGTAGCGCGCAACCACTCGTGGCGCGTACCGACCAGCAGCAACGGGACGCTCTCCCCAGTTCGGCGATGAAGCATGCAGCGACCATGGCTGCTGCTACGCCGGCGATATCCGATGTAAAACCAGCTCGAAGAGCTGCCGCCACGGGTCCCTACTACGTTGATTTTCGTGCCCGCACGGCGGCAACGTACGGTCATGCATTCGTCTGGTACGGAAAGACGGGCGAAAAGCAGGTCGAGGTCGCTGGTCTGGCTCCGGCCGGCGACGAGGTGCCCTATATCCTGGGACACATTATGTTTGTCCCTTCTGAGACGGGTGCGACCTACGGTGATCTTGACGAGCAATATCTGACGGCCAGCTATCGCGTCTATTTGTCTGAGGCAGACGCCAAGAAGGTCTTTGCTTATATCAAGCGCCAGCAGGAGTCTTCGCCGCTCTGGAATGCAGCAACGACAAACTGTACTGCCTTTATCGGCCGCATAGCGACGTTCATGGGCCTCAACGCTCCGTTTCATCTGCTAAAGCCTGAGGAATACGTCAACAAACTCAGAGAGCTGAACGGGGGACGAAAAACGGTGCAGCTTGAACCAGGTCGAGGCTAAAATCCTCGGATTGAGTTCATCCACTCTTCCTTGCGTCTGGATGGGTGTGAGGTCTTCAAGAAATTCAAGCGAGCTTGTTCTTTGAGGATGCGGTTCGATACGACCAACCTTCGTGCGCTGCCTCGCCTGGTTGATGAATAGGCCGGGAGATCATGGAACGTCCGTGGCGCTGCGCTGCAAGGCAGCTCCACCTCCGCTTGGTCGTGGCTAAGCTCTTGTTGGAAACCGTTCTGAGGGTGAAGTCCTCCTTGGCGTAGTTGAGGAAGGTTCGCAGAACTTGTCGTCGCAGACGAAGATCACCGCTTAGGCAATGGTTCTGCGTCGAGGCCGAGCATCGACATCAATCGACCAGTGCACGTCGCGTACACGGCAGGATAATAGATGCTCTCCGCGCCGGATCGAGATCTGTACCATCAGCACGCTTGTCGCCGCCGATGTTGATTCGCGATCATGATCGCGGTGTAGCCGACCTTTGCGGCGGTCACGGCGCGTAAAGCTGCGTGTTGTCAAGTCGACAAGGGCTCTTTTAGCTTTGTGGAAATGGAAGAGGTGAGTTCACTTCGCTCCTATTCGAGCGCGGTGGATCAGACGCTTTTTTTGAGCTAAGCCGTCTGAGCCGCCTGGAACGGCGCGGGCGGCCGCTCTATTGCGGCATACTCAATGCCTGCAAGCTATCGCGCCGGTATTCGGGGGACGTGGATGCGGGTCCATATGATTGTTGCCGGCCTTATCCTAGCGATCATCGGGAAGGCCAGTGCCACGGTTGTCGATAAGGGAACCGACGCGCAAAAGTCTTGCGAGCTGCTTGTCAAGAACTCGCTTCGCAATCAGGACGAAGCTCGGTCCGCAGGCGCATGTGAGGGAATGATCGAGACCGCGATGCTCTTTTCACCAAATCTGCCCGCTGACGTGCGTGCATGCCCCCCCGCGCAAGGCAGCCCTTTGCAAAGTGCGAAGGTTTTTCTGCAGTATCTTGATAACAATCCGGATCGAGTGAATGAACCGGGGATCACCGTCGCGATCGAAGCATTCAGGGATGCTTGGCCCTGCCGTGGGGACGGTGCCGGAACTGGACCGAAAAAGCGTGCCCCAAAAAAATCCAATTAGAACGCGTATCTGCTGATACTAATACTAGCCTTACGGTCCGCGATGTTCGCGTCCGACCTGATTGATTCGCAATGCACTACTGCCGAGGTGCGCGAGCTGAACCGCAGTGCTCACCTCCATAACCAGCACTCAAACGCCTTATCGACGAGCGAAGCGACCCCTTGAGCCCCGATCAACAGCGGGGCATTGTGCCATCAACGCCCGGGCTGGAACAGCATGACAATCCCCTGCCGCGTCCTGATGATCTATCCGAAGTTCGTTCGGAATTCGTTTTGGAACTATGCGGAGGCCTGCGAACTCGTCGGCGCGAAGTATCCAACGGCGCCACTCGGCCTGATCACCGTCGCCGCTATGTTGCCGAAGCATTGGGACATCCGGCTCGTCAACCGCAATACCGAGGCGTTGACAGATGCGGACCTCGACTGGGCCGATCTTGTGATGATCGGCGGTATGCTCAACCAGCAGCCTGATGCCATCTATCTGATCGATCTCGCCCACCTGCGCGGCAAGCCGGTATGTGTTGGTGGGCCGGACGTCTCCTCCAGCCCGCATCTTTACGCGGACGCGGACTTCCAGGTGATCGGCGAGGCCGAGCAGGTCATCGAGCAGTTCATCGCCGCCTGGGAAAGCGGCGAACGCAAGGGCGTGTTCATCGCCGAGAAATTCACGATAGATGTCACGCTGAGCCCCATGCCTCGCTACGATCTGCTCAACTTCGATCACTATCTATACATCGGCTTGCAGTATTCGCGTGGCTGCCCGTTCACCTGCGAGTTCTGCGATATTATCGAGCTATATGGTCGCGTGCCGCGTACCAAGACCAACGATCAGATTCTCGCAGAGTTGCAGGCGCTCCACGATCACGGTTATCGCGGGCATGTCGATTTCGTCGACGACAATTTCATCGGCAACAAGAAGAACCTCCGCACCCTGATGCCGCGGCTCAAAGCCTGGCTGGAGGAGCACGACTATCCATTCGAGTTCTCAACCGAAGCCTCGATCAACATCGCGGACGACAGCGAGTTGTTGCAGGCAATGAAGGATGCGAACTTCTTCGCGATCTTCGTCGGCATCGAGAGCCCGGATCCCGAGACGCTCGTGCAGATGAAGAAGAAGCAGAACACCAGGCGCAACATCGCCGAGTGCATTCACAAGATTTACGGCTACGGCATGTTCGTCACCGCTGGCTTCATCGTCGGGTTCGATAGCGAAAAGGCCTCGATAGGACAGGCGATGGCCGACCTCATCGAGGAGGCGAGCATTCCAGTCTCCATCGTTGGACTGCTTTATGCGCTGCCTGGGACACAGCTTACACGGCGGTTGGCCGCGGAAGGCCGCTTGCACCAGGGCCATGACCTCATGAATGTCGAGCAGACGGGCGATCAGTGCACGCTCGGATGCAATTTCGATACTAAGCGTCCGCTTCGTGACATCCTTGCCGATTACAAGGCTGTGCTCGGGCACGTCTACAGTCCGGCAGCATATGCAGGACGGCTGTCGCGTCTCGCCGCCATGCTCGACCGGTCCGACCGACGCCGCGACCTGCCGGATGGCGACGTGCGCAAGAGGCTTGGCGGCATCGACAGCGTACACAAGATCATGCGGGCCCTGCCGAAGGTTCGCGAGCCGTTCTGGAAGACCTTCGTCGAAGTCGCGGAGACCAATCCGGGCGCGCTACGGTACATCGTGATGCTGATGGCGTTGTACATGCACCTCGGGCCGTTCTCGGAACGCGTGATCGGCGAGATTGACCGCCGCATTGCCGAGCTGGACCATGTACCTCCACTAAGGGCTACCGCAGTCAGTCAAGTGCTACCTCCAGCGACGGTGTAGCCACAGCCACTGATCGGGATATTCGCGGATCCAGCCCTCGATGACCGATGTGACCGCCTGCATCGTTCCCTGAATGTCAATTTGTCCGGCGGCATCGCGGACCGGCTTCACTTCTTCAGACAGTTCGCCACGAAAGCGCTGTCCGGGCAGACGGATGACGCGCACACCATGAATCGGGCACTCAATCTGCCGCAGCAGTCGCGCAAGCATCGGATTGGCCCTGGTCTTGCGGCCGAAGAAAGTAACCTCGACGCCGTTGGTCAGATACTGGTCGACCAGCATTCCAACGTGCTGGCCACTTTTAAGGGCCTCGGCAAGTCTTAGGGGCGCATCACGACCCGCGGGAATGAGCGTGCCCATTTTCACGGCGCGCATATCCTGGATGATGCGGTCGGCGGACGCGATGTTGGGTCGGCGATACAGGATCGCAGTATCCGACCCGTGCGCGACGGCTGCCAGGGCCGGAAGTTCCCAGTTAGCGAGATGACTCGCAAAGATGCGGATTCCGATTTATTCCGGCCGGGTATTCCGACTTGAAGCCGGCCATCGTTCCGATTTGAAGCCGGCCACGATTCCGAAATGAAACCGGCCGGCATTCCGATTTGAAGCCGGCCGGGTTTTGGAAGTCGGCGTTTTCGTTTGGGTCAGTCCTTCAGGCATCAAGTCCCTCGTTGATCCACGAGGGGAAGCGGATGCCGGCCAAGAGAGAACTGACCATGCGACAGATACGACAGATGCTGCGGCTTGCCCGTGATGGGGTGAGCGCCCGGGAGATCGGGCGCACGCTCGGGGTGGCGCGCAGCACGATCCAGGACAATCTCAAGCGTGCCTCGACTGCCGGGCTGGCGTGGCCTTTGGCGGGCGATCTGACCGACGCCGTTCTTGAACAACGTCTGTTTGCCCATGCCGGCGTCAGGCGCGGCTTCCGCCGGCGCCGGGAGCCGGATTGGGCCTCGCTGGCCTGTGAGCTGAAGCGGCCTGGCGTCAATCTGATGGTGCTGTGGGAGGAGTACCGGGCGGTCCATCCGGAAGGTTATGGCTACAGCCGGTTCTGCGATTTATTCCGGGAATTCGAGCGGCGGCTGTCTCCGACGATGCGGCAGGACCATCCGGCCGGCGACAAGGTCTTTGTCGATTACTCCGGCAAGAAGATCATGATCGTTGATCGCGCAACCGGGGTTGTGCGCGACGCGGAGATCTTCGTCGCCGTGCTTGGCGCCTCGAATTACACCTACGCCGAGGCGACCTGGACGCAGACACTTCCGGACTGGATCGAGGCTCATGTCCGAATGTTCCGGTTCTTTGGCGGGGTGCCACGCCTCGTCGTCCCTGACAATCTGAAGTCCGGCGTGCACCGGGCGTCGTTCTACGACCCCGAAATCAATCGCAGCTACGGGATGATGGCGTCCCATTACGGCGTTGGCATCCTTCCGGCACGGCCAAGAAAGCCCCGGGATAAGGCAAAAGTGGAAGCCGGAGTGCGTTTTGCCCAGACCTATATCCTCGGGCGGCTTCGCCGGCAGACCTTCTTCTCGCTGGCTGAGGCGAATGCGGCAATCGCCGCCGCGCTGGAGCGCATCAACGCCCACGTCATGCGCCGGATCGGCGTCAGCCGCCGACAATTGTTCGAGACCGTCGAGATGCCTGTCCTGGCGCCGTTGCCGGATGCCGACTATCAGTTCGCGGAATGGCTCCTGGCCCGCGTCTCGCTCGATTATCACGTCGAGGTCGACGGCTTCTTCTACTCAGTTCCACACGGCCTGATCCGGGAGCAGGTCGACGTTCGCGCCACCACCCGGACCATCGAGTTGTTCCATCGGGGTTTGCGTGTTGCTGCTCACCAGCGCCGTTATGGCGGCCGCCGGCACGGCACTGATCCCGATCACATGCCCAGTGCGCATCGGCGTTACGCCGAGTGGACTCCCGATCGATTCCGGCGCTGGGGGCGGTCGATCGGGCCCAACACCGAGGGGCTCGTTCTCGCCATCCTGGCCAATCGGCCTCATCCCGAACAGGGATTCCGGACCTGTCTCGGCGTGCTTCGGCTGTTCAAGGATATTGATCCCGAACGCGCCGAGCTGATCGCGGCCCGCGCGGTCGCGGTCAGCGCACTGACCTACAAGAGCATCGCCTCCATCATCGCCAACAAGCTCGAACGCAGTTCTCGCGATACCGAGGACGCGATCATCGAACATCCCAATCTGCGCGGCCCCGGTTACTTCCATTGAAAGGATTATCCAGCATGCTCACCCATCCCACCCTCGACCTGCTGCATAGCCTTGGTCTCCACGGTATGGCCAAAGGCTTCAAGGACCTCGATGCCCAGTCCGAAGCGCGCAGCCTCGAACACGCCGAATGGCTGGCGTTGCTCCTGGAACACGAGAAAACGCTGCGCCAGCAAAAGCGGTTCGAAAGCAGAGCTCGAGCCGCCAAGCTGCGTCATGCCGCCTGCGTCGAGGATGTCGATTACCGCGCTATCCGCGGCCTCGACCGCACGCTCTTTCTAAAACTCGCCGCTGGCGACTGGATCCGGGCACGACATAATCTCCTTGTTACCGGGCCGTGCGGCGTCGGCAAGAGCTGGCTCGCTTGTGCCCTCGGCAACAAGGCTTGCCGAGACGACTTCTCAGTTGCCTACCATCGTGTGCCGCGTCTCTTCGCCGCTCTCGCACTCGGCCGCGCCGATGGCCGCTATACCAAGATGCTGCGGGCGATCGCACGACTTGATCTGCTGATCCTGGACGACTGGGGACCAGAACCTCTCGACGCCGACCAGCGCCGTGATTTGCTCGAAATCGTCGAGGATCGATACGAAGCCCGCTCGATTATCGTCACCAGCTGCATATTTCAGTGATCGTGAGCAGCGATTTCGCGCGATCATGAGCGCCGAATTCAGACGATCGTGAGCAGCCTCGCTCCGGCCGAGGCGGTGATAGGGTCAGCGTTCTGGCTGCTCGTCAAGGGTGATGGTTTTGGCGTTGCGTTTTCGCATGCTTTCGCCAGCAAGCTGGAGGCGGTGAGCGTTGTGGACGAGGCGATCCAGAATCGCGTCGCCTAGCGTGGGATCTCCGATAACTTCGTGCCATGTGTCCACAGGGAGTTGGCTGGTTACGATGGTGGAGGAGCGGCCATGGCGATCGTCAAGGATTTCCAGTAGATCGCGCCGCTCGGCAGCGGTGAGCACCGACAATCCCCAATCATCCAAAATCAGAACCTGGGCGCGGCCAAGGGTTTTGAGCAAGCGGGCATAACGTCCATCGCCCCGCGCGAGCCCCAACGCTTCGAACAATCTTGGGACGCGGTGATAGAGGACCGAGCGATTATCTCGGCAGGCCTTGTGGCCGAGGGCACAGGCTAACCAACTTTTGCCCAATCCGGTCGCCCCGGTTATGAGCAAATTCTCGTGGCGATCGATCCAGTCGCCGCTGGCGAGCTTGGCGAAGACGGCCCGGTCGATACCCCGCGGCGTGCGCAAATCGACGTCCTCCACGCAGGCATTCTGGCGGAGCGAGGCCAGCTTGAGGCGCGTGGTGAGCCGCCTGGTGTCGCGTTCCGCCGCTTCCCGGTCGACCAGCAGGCCGATGCGATCTTCGAACGGCAAGGCTTCGAGATCAGGCGATCGTCGCTGCTCCTCGAAGGCCTTGGCCATGCCGCTCAAGCCGAGCTCGATCAGGCGTTCGTGGGTGGGATGGTTGAGCATACAGGTCTCCTTGGCTTCAGTGAAAATAATCGCGGCCGCGGATGTTGCCGTGGCGCAGGGGTTGGTGTTCGGAGGGCTCGTCGAGAAAGGTACGATCCAGACCGTTCTGGAGGATGGAGCGGATCGAGGCGACGGATCGCGCCTTGATCAGAATGCCGCGCCGGCAGGCCGCTTCGACGCGCTCCGCGCTGTAGCTTTTGACCAGTGACAGAATGCCGAGGCAGGTGCGAAAGCCTTGCTCGGGATGCGGCCGGGCCGCGATCACGGCCTGGAAGAAGGCGGCGGTCGACGGACCGATCCGCTCGCCGGCGACGATCACTCCGGCGGGCGTCCATTGACCGTAGCGCCGATGGGCGCTGGGCATATGGTCGGCGATGGTGGTGTGGCCCCGCCGGTTGGGCGCGCGGGCGTGGCTGGCGATCCTGCGGCCGTTGTGGAAGATCTCGACCGTTCTGTCATCGATGCGTGCGTCGACAAGCTCACGGATGAGCCGATACGGCGCGGAATACCAGTGTCCATCGATCTCGATATGATAGTCGGGGCCGATCCGGCATCGCTTCCAGCGTGCGAAAGCGTAAGCCTGGTCCGGCAGCTTTGTAAGCTTGGGCTTGTCGAGCTCGGCGAACAGTTCGGCGCGACTGGCGCCAAAGTCGCGCATCTGCCTTGCATTGAGTTCGACGACGAGTGTTTTGATGGCTGCGTTCAGCTCCGCCAACGAAAAGAAGCGTTGGTTGCGCAGCCGCGCCAGAATCCATCGCTGGGCGACTTGCACCGCAACTTCGACCTTTTCCTTATCTTTTGGGCGCCGCGGCCGGGCTGCGAGAATGGCCGTGCCGTAATGGCTCGCCATCTCGGCATAGGTTCGGTTGAGGCCGGGATCGTGGCGGTCGGGATTGGTGACGGCGGCCTTGAGATTGTCGCAGACTACGAATGTCGGCACGCCGCCGAGGAAGGCGAAAAGATTGATGTGGACCCGGATCCAGTCGGCGAGCCCCTCGCTTGGACAGGCCTCGGCATAGGTATAGTTGGAGGCGCCCATCGCCGCGACGAACAGCTTCATCGACTGCACTTCCCCGTTTGAGGGATCGATGACGTCGATGGTGTCGCCGGCGAAATCCACGAAAACCTTCTCGCCGCCCAGATGCGTCTGCCGCATCGAAGGCCGGGCTCGCCCCTTCCAGGCCTCGTACGTCGTGCAGAACCAGGTGTAGCCGAAGCCATCGGGATGGGTGGCGCGATACTCGTCCCACAGCAGCCGACGGGTCACGTTGCGTCGGCGCAGCTCCTTGTCGACATAGCCCCAGTCGGGAACGGCCCGCTGGGGGCTCTGCGACGCAGGCCTCGGCGCCGGGAAAAGCAGCAGCTCCAGGTCCTCGTCGCTCATTCCGGCCGGCAACGGCCACTTCAGCCCGGCAGCCCCGGCTCGGCGTAGATAGCTGTGCACGGCGCCGTTGCTGATGCCCAAGGTGCGCGCGATGGCTCGCTCCGGCAAGCCTTGAACATGTTTTAAGCGGAGAACCTCTTTGATCCGGCGCATCGACAATCTCTGGGTGGGCATCGGCCTTCCTCGTTCACTGACGAGGCAGTTCCTAAGCCGGTTGAGTTGTCGGCCGAAGCGGGCTGAGTTGCTGAAAAGCTGCTCACGATCCCGCGAAATCCGTGCTCACGATCGTCTGAAATCTCTGCTCACGATCCCCTGAAATCCGTGCTCACGATCCCGCGAAACATGCACACCAGCCAGCTGCCCGTCGATCGCTGGTACGAAATCATCGGCAACCCCACCATCGCCGACGCGATTCTCGATCGCCTCGTCCACAATGCCTACCGCATCGAACTCAAAGGAGAGAGCCTCAGGAAGCAGAAGCAACCCGCTCAAGATCAACCGGTCTCTTGACCTTCCCAGCCCTCGACGACATCATGAAATTGACCCATGCGAACGACGCCACGGGTGGCCGGCTTCAGATCGGAATACCCGGCCGGCTTCGAATTGGAATGCATGGCCGGCTTCGTCGGAATCCGCAATCAAGATGCGCGAATTCGGCGCCGACTCGACCGAGATTGTCCCAGGCGCCTGCGAGAATGGTCTCGATCTCTGCAGGCGATTTTTCCGGAAATGCGGCGGTTAGATTGGCTCGACCGGTCTTTTGCTCCCGCATCATGGGCCCGATTGAGCGAGTGATCCGAGCGAATAAGTTGGCGGTCTTGGTTGGATCGAAATGGCGAGCGGCACGCAGTATTCCGATCGTCAACGCGCCCACCGCCGCTTGGCCCAGGGGCTTGGTCACGTCGCGAAGTTGGAGCCTGGTCCGCATTGCAACGACAACCTTGGCTTACAATTTCGGCTTCCACGGGCTTCAGCGCGCATCATCATGCCACCGATACGCGATGCGATCAAAGACACCGACGAGTTGCGCAGGGCGCGCCTCTCGAGTTCGCCTGCAACGGAGGATGAATCGTGCGGGTTCGATCGAGTGCTTCGCGCGTAACAATGAGCGTACCCAGGCGTGGGGTGCAGTCCAATCGCGACATCAGCTCCGAAGCCGATTGAGACGTGAGCAGCCAAAGCGATACTTCGGAGCTCGGGTCCTCGCTAGTTCTCAAGCCAGACACTCATGCCCGGCTCAAGGTCTGTCGAATCTCCCTTGGGATCGAGGCGTAAGCGCAGCGTATTGCGGTCATGATGGCCGATGACACGCTCTGCCTGCCAGGTGGCAAAGTAAGCGTTTCGGGGCCGTCGGGGCAGCTTTTGACCCAAGGCGACATTCAACGTCTGGAGTGATTTCCAGCTTCTGTCTGATCTTCGGATGCTAGCCGGGGAAGTCGCGGAACTCCTTGACGAGATTGAACGGGATTTTCCACCCGGCGCCTCCCCCGCGCATCAGCATCTTGATGTCTTCCGCCCTGTTTTCTTTTCCGGTTTTCGGATCGGTCTCCAGCGTGTGGCCTTGGCTGTCCCAAGGTTTGCTCGCGCTCTTCGAGTAGTAGCCGAGAAAATGGCCGGATTCATGGGCAGACGTGTTAGGCCCGCGTTGCGAGCTGATGAAGGCAAGGTCCAGCCCGCGAGCAAACGAGCCATTGGCGAGGCCGCCATTGGACCAAACCTTATCGACGCAGAAAATGGTTAGATGGGCGCCCTGAACTTTGTGTTTGACGAAGATGCCCTTCAGTTTTTCGACGTCGATCACATCGGGAAAGGTCGCCAGGCTCGCATCCTTCATGCCAGTCGCATTGGCGATCTCCTGTTTGATGGCAGCCTGCGAGTCGTCGATGACCAGCCAGTCGCTTGGCACCCGCTCGAAGCGGATGTTGGCCTGCGGCCTCCATATATTGTTCATCGTCAGCAATTCGTCTTGCTCGATGCAGGGCTTCTTGGCGTGAAACGCCGGAGCGCCGCCACTCCCCGGAACCATGACATTGCGGAACGCCACCTTGATCTTGATTTCCGGTAGCACCACGACATAGAGCTTGGCTTCGATCTTCCGGCCGGCCGAACGGGCCACCACCTCCAGGCCGGGAAAACCAATCGGCTTAATCCGGCCATTGATCTCGAAAAACCGTGCATCGCCATTGAAGTTGGCGGGAAGTGACGCCGCCCTGAGCTGCGGATCGATATCGGGTTTGGAGAAGGTTTCTCTGGCCTGCATGACGCGTCTAAGGGTATCGGCGCCATCGATCTCCTTGATCCCGAGGGCATGGGCGTTAGGATCGACTTTGAGCTTTCTTCCGGGATCGATCAGCGCCACGATGTTGGAGCCGCCGAACGGCACCACCATGCCCGGCGGGCTGCGGCGCTCATCGATGCCGGAGCGGCGGAAAACCTCTTGAAAGGCGGCCATGTCTGGTTCTCCTGTCTTAGTTCGGTCCGTCAACGCGAAATCTTGCGCGCGGAAATGAGAGCCTCCTTCGGCGGCGGGAAAACAATCTGGCCGGTCCCCGCGGCGAGATGCAGAAAATTTCGGCGGCGAAGTTTCATGGCCAGTTCCTCCGCAACAATTTGGCACGGACGGCAATAGGCGTAGCCTACCCCGCTTTCCGGAGAGCGCGGAAGGCCAATCAATGTCCGCTAATGGCCCTGTTGAGGGCGCCCGCACCTCGCCTTTGAACTTCCCCGACCGCTCACGTCACTACTAGTCATAGCCGTGGTGGGAGCCGACGCTCCCTCCAGTGCTCAGCTTTGGGCAGGCCACGCCAGCAATGGGAGAAATTGCCATGGGACGCGCGCCGCAGCCACTGCCGCAATACACGCCGCCGGGCCCGGTGGAACAGATGCCGAATATGGCGACGCAACCGCAGTGCTCGCCGCTTGCCAAGGTTCACAGCGCCGCCGTCTTTCCCTACGTGGCCAATGAAGTCGCGACGTCCCGCACCGAGGTCGGCCATCTCGGTGTGGACGTCAGTCTGGTCCCGCCGGCCGGCATCTGCCAATATCTCATCATCTGGGATTTCGGCGTCGACTGGCGGCATCTCAAGAACATCGCCAAGCGCGATCCGCTGTTGGCAGCGCAGCTCATCCGATTTGAGACCGACAAGTCGTTGCAGTTCCAGATCGTCGGATACAGCGACAGCACCGGCGGCGAACGGAACAACAGCTTCCTGCGCACGGGCCGGGCCAAGAACGTCTTTCACCTGTTCGGCCCAAGCGCCCGCTCGCGCGTCTTCTCCGTCAAGCCCGCCTCACACTACGAGTATCTGAAGGACAACACGACCGTGATGAACAGGGCCGCCAATCGCGCTGTGGTCGTCGAAATCTTCGGCGGCGGCGGCGGGACGATCTAGCCACCTTCCACAACGCGAACGGAGGGGCGGGCGGCTCCTATTGGTGCAGTACAGCGTTTCAGCGCTTGCGGAGCCTGGCCGGACCACTATTGCTCGACCACGCAAGGGAGGTAGGTCATGCCACTGACCGAAGGCGACGTCCTGGACACACTCAGTGACTCGGTCGCGCTTGGTATCGAGTTCTACGTCGACAAGATCCATATCAAGGGCGAATACTTGACGACAGTTCGCGATCACATTCGCGCCGGCAATATATTGGTGAAGGGCGGCACTCAGGATCTCGCCTTCTACGATCAGGTTACGGATGTTCTGTTGACGCAGAAGAAGTCGCCGCCCGCAAATGATAGCGATCGGGCGCTGCTCCTGCATGAGTGCGTCCACGCCATGATCGACGTCTATGATCCTGACGGCGCTGTTACGCGCCACATGGGCGAACTGGCGGCCTACCTCACTCAAACCACATATAGCGTTCGCAAGAATCCGTCGTCTAACCGCAACGGCACCGCCCCCTGGGACAAATTCTGGGGCGACCTCTACGCCACGGTGCGCGCCAATAAGCTCGACACCAGCGCGGGCAACGGCGTCCGGATCGCCGTCGGCGACGCTCGAAAATCTGCGCCGGCAACTCGCAGCGCTGCCTTTTGTGAACTATGGAGATTTCACAAAAGAAGCGACGGGCGTATCGGATGGGCTGACCCGCAGGAACCTATTTCTGTCGAGCGATGAACCCGTGTCGATGCGATCATCGAGCGTTTCCCACGAAACTTATGTTGATCCGAGCGATGACTATTTGATGCGCACCCTGATGGAGGCCTACGCGAGCGCCGATGTTAGAGGCTATGGCAGCCGCCTGCGCCGGCTACGTCGTGATTGTCTCTATTGCTCGCTGTCTCGCGCCCATGAGCTCCGGAAGAGGTTTTCGGTGCGGAAGCGTGGAGACCGGCTCTCCGAACTGTTTCACGATCGCCTGTCGCATGGCGGCCGCGCAATTCTTCTCCGTGTGCTTGCGCTGCGAAGCTGACCAGCACGCAAGTCGGAAAAATACTTTTGAGAGGAAGAATGCGCGACCGCACCGCGTCGAATGCTCGGCGTGTCGGTGCTTCAGTTAAGTAGACTCCCGACCACTCCCCTGCAGCGGGTTCTAGTCCAGGTGCCTTGCGCGCAGATCTTGAAGGTCCTTTTTCAATGCCACAAGATCCAGCCCGCGAGGAAAAGTGAGGCGTCCAGAGCGGATCACGAGCCGGACGTACGGATAGCGCTCCTCGGCAAGCATCGGAGAACTGATTTTGTATTTGTGCCAATCTTCAACGATGTGTGCCTGTTGCTCGACGTTGTATGAGTCCCAGGAATCGCCCGGCGTGTACTCGTAGCCGGAACCGATTGTCTGCGCCCAGAACGAGCGCGCCATCGTCCAGTTTGAATCGTTGAACGCCTGCCACACATGGGTCATTTCGTGCACGAAGAGGTCGCAAATGCGACCGAAGTCGTCGCACAAGAGACCGAAGGTGGGGCTAGGCGATGCCAGGTTACTGAACGCGACACTGCCAAGATTGATGGCATACCGCATGCTCGGCACCATGGGATTGCCTCCCCTGAAGAACGGTCCATCGTTCGTCCACGGTCTTCCGCCTGCTCCCAGGCCATTGGTAATCGCAATTGTCTCCCACGGCGGCAGCGTCGGGCCAAAAACGTTGCGCGCGAAATCCCGTTCGCTCACGTCCAGCACGCGCGCGAAGTCGGGTCGGCTTCCTTCACATTCCGGCGGGGTCGGAGCCGCTGGGGTGGGCGCAACCGGTGGAGTGGGCGCAATCGGCGGGGGAGGCGGCGTACCTGGCGGCAGATAGATGAATCCCCCTCGCCATCCACCTCTCCCGCCCGTCGTACCGGAGGAAAACGCAAAATTTTGGCGATCGGGCGACATCGCGCGGCAGCCGACATACTCGGCCAGGTACCAGTTCACCTGGCGTGTGGCTTGTTGGAAATCGCGCTGCTTGACGAGCTTGACGCCCGGAAAATTGAACTCGATGAGGTCCCAGGGGGCGATGCCGATCCGCTTGGCAAGGGATATCCAGGTCTCGTCTGCCGTCACCGCATGCCGGATTCCCGCGGGCGGTACATAGCTTTCGACGACGGGCTTCAACGGCCTTTCCTGGTTCGGCAATGTAAGACCTCCCCCGCCGATTCCTGCGGAACTACGCGTTCTCGCCACCAATACCTATTGGTCGCCGCTACCTCGAGGCGGTTCGATGGTTCCATTGATTCGGGCCACCAACTGGCAGTGGCAAATCGAAGAGCCTCATTCGTAGATTGGAGGCGTAGACACGAAGCAATGTCGAACGAGCGATATCCGCTTTAGCGCCGGCCTTTTGGCTTCGAGCCGAGCAGATCATGCGTGCCGCTGATGCTCACGGTTCCGGAGCACTCGAAACCGCCGAAAAGTCCGCAGGAGCCCGTGACCGTAACGCGCAAGTCTTTGCGCTGGTACATGTCGACCGAAATGCCCACGCGCGAAAAGTCGTTCGCGCTGTTCGGCAGGATCAGATCGATGTGCTCCGCGGCCCATTGCGGTATATGCTTGTTGCTCTTCCAGAACAGCTCATTGCCGGCGTGATGCACGAAGTTCGGTCCGACCGTAAGGGCGCCGTCCACGCCTTCGAATACGAAGCCTGTTTCGTCGATGTGCACGTTCACCCGATCAGGTGCTACGGCGAAATGCAACGAGGTGATGTCCTGGGGCTGCGGGTCCTTGCCGAATTGCGAGCTGTAGGCGTCGCTCCATTGTCCGCGGTCGCGCCCGAGCCCGAAGCCATGGCGGCCCGGGAGATCCCGCGTTGAGAGCGGCCTGTCCGACAGCTTTGGGCGCCAGATCTCCCGGAACCCCTTGCCGATCGTTGCCGCCATCGACAGATCGAGGGCCCAATGCGACGCTTTCTCCGGGCTTTGCCCTTCGGCGAAGGCGTCGAATCCGTCCGTCGTCTTGGCTATGCGCAGCTTCTTGATCAGCTCTTCCCAGTCCTTGGGCAGGAAGGTGACGCCGTCGAGCGTGGTCGTCGCGGCAGCGACACCATACTTCTCGAGCTGGTGCCGGATGTAGGGCTTCTCGTCATAAAGGCGCACATCCGGGTTGGGGCCGGCAAAATAATTCTTCAAATCGATCTGCGGCCGCAGCATGGTCAGTCGTGCCGCGATCTTCCGGTAAGTGTCGGTCGTCGTCGGATCGGTCGTCGTCATGGGGCGCACTCCGAGGCAATCCTCGCCCCAAATTGGTCTCGCCCGGACGGGTTCGGGTTCAATGCCGGCTCGTTCGACCAAGCTGCCGCCCGGCCCAGGTTATTCGAATTCCTATCGCGCCGGTGCAATGACTGTTTGAACCTGCTGATCGGAAACGGCGACCACCAACCGTGGGGTAGTGCGAACAACGAGGACGATCAAATGTCACTGCGGAGCAGGGTATTGGACGTACTCCATGGCCCGGCGGTCGCACGCATGCGCTTCCGGTTTCCGATCCGCGGCAGCCATGTGACGATTGCGCCGCAAACGTTCCATCACGTCGCCCGCGCGATCCGGTTGGGGCAGGTCACCGTCAGACCTCCGACGGATCTCGCGGCAGGCGTTGCTGCACAATACAACGATGTCGCGAGAACCAGGGCGGACGGCACGGCGGTTGCGGCGAACACGCTGGAGGTCGTGTCGGCGGCGGGGCGGCTGGACGAGGCCTATATCGTCCACGAGAGCCTGCATGCTGCATACGATCTGCTGCGTACAGGCCTTGATGCCAATGCCGAAGAGGCGTCTGCCTACGTCTGCACGGCGCTCTATTGCCGCATGACGGGCCTGCCCCGCCCTCGCTGGGCCAACGGGCCGATCTACGCCAATGCCGCAGAGGTCGCCCGAACGCTGCTGTCCCAGTATCAGAAGGGCGATCCCGGGATTCCCTGGGTCGGCGAGCATGAGTGGAAGATGCTGCGCGCAGGTGTTGGCCTTGATCCGGTCTATGCCAGCGGACCCGGCGGTATTCTCACGGGATGGCTCCTCGGCCAGCAATATACCCACGACGGCTAGAGCATTTTCCGACCGGAAAGAATCGGGTGGGGATTCCCAAAACGGCGCGAGTCAGATTCAAGCTGCATGCTGGCGAGGGAGGCCAGCATGTATGGCCAGGGCGCTTTCGGTTGATCTTCGCCAAAGGGTGGTAGCCGCGATTGACGGTGGCATGTCCTGTCGACAGGCTGCTGAGCGCTTTGGTGTCAGCGCGGCCAGTGCGATCCGCTGGCGCGCTCGCCTCAAGAAAGTTGGCGACATCGTTCCTAAACGCCAGGGCGGTGACCGCAAATCGCAGCGCATCGAAGCGCATTCGCAATTGATTCTGGAGGCGGTGACAGCGAGGCCGGATATCACGCTTGCCGAGTTGCGAGAACTGTTGAAACGTCATGGAATATCGACTGGCATCGCGTCGCTCTGGCGTTTTTTCCAGCGCAGAAAGATCACACTTAAAAAAAGACAGCGCACGCCGCCGAGCAACGGCGCGGCGATATAAATGCCGCACGTGAGGAGTGGTTCGAAGGGCAAATCGACCTTGACCCTGAGCGTCTCGTCTTCATCGACGAAACCAGCGCCAACACCAAAATGGCGCGGCGTTACGGGCGCTCGCCACGCGGCGAGCGATGTCGTGCAGCTATCCCACACGGACATTGGAAGACGACGACGTTCACCGCTGGATTGCGCTCCGACGGTCTGATCGCGCCGCTTGTTCTGGACGGTCCAATGGATGGCGACGCTTTCCTGGCCTACGTCGAGCAATTGCTCGCCCCATCGCTGCGGCCGGGCGATACCGTTATCATGGACAACTTGCCCGCTCACAAGGTCCATGGCGTTCGAGAGGCCATCCAGGCGGTCGGAGCTAGCCTGCTCTATCTTCCGCCCTACAGTCCAGACTTCAACCCGATTGAAATGGCCTTCTCCAAACTGAAAGCGCTGTTGCGGGCCGCCGCAGCCCGCACCATGCCCGATCTCTGGCAAGCAATCGCCAACGCTCTCAAACGCTTCTCACCCGAGGAATGTCAAAATTATCTCGTCGCGGCTGGTTACGACGCAACGTGATCGGAAAACGCTCTAGAGTGCCGGGCCGCATCCGTTGCAGGAAATGGCAGGAGCTTCCAACTCCTGCCGTTCATCGCCAACGGAGCCGACGCACTTGAGCGCATCACGCGACCAGCAGGCCCAGCTTGCCGACCATCGCAAGCGAGCGCTGAACGCTTTCTCGCGTTGACAGCAATAACGGCTCGGCAGGCTGCCCGGCATTATCCTTCTGGTCTATCCGGATGGTCGGGCCGAATTTTTCCGTCATTTCGGCCGTGATCTGGTCGATGGTCCGCGCTCCGTCGAGCAATTGCAGGAAATCCCTGGTCCGGTCGTCCTCCAACTGCACCGTTTGGTGGAGGAGGTTGGTGACGAGCGGACCTGTTTGCGCTTGTCTTCGCGCGAGCAGGCTCGCCTGCGGATGCTCGGTAGCTTCCTTCAACAAAAAGGGACGCGACAGCAGGAACGAAACCTCGCCGCTGCAAGCCAGGATGAACATCGCCTCCGTCAACACCTTTTGGTCATCATCCGCCCGCCGGTCGCCCAGCAGCGCGCGGGCCCCATCGAGCAGCTCGTCGAATGATAATGCTCGCGGCCAGGCCCGGCCCAGACATAGATGCGCGGCCTTCAAGAGCGGATTGGTTACCGTGACCCTGCTGCCGTCCTGGTTCTCGAATTCCATCGCGGAATCGTCGGTCACGCAGGCGTCGGGGTCGACCGGGTTGGTCGTGCTCAGCAAATGGAACCGGGTGACGAAATCGAGGTCGACCTGGCGGGACAGCGAAATGCTGTCGTGGCAGAGCAAGGTGCGCCGAAAGCCGTTGCCGTCGATGAAGTCCTGATATTGATCGCGCGCCATGAACTCGCTTTCCGGGAAGCGCTGCAGCGTCGCGCGAACCTCCTCGGAATAGCCGGCAAGATAGCGTCGTGAAAAATCAGCATCGCCCAGATATTGCAGGCCATGGCGGCTTGCGTCCTCGGCGACCTCATGCAGCAAGAACGCCTCGGCACCATCATCGAGATCGTCGTGAAACAGAAGCTCGTCGGGGGACTTGAGGACGCGGTTGTACTGGTCGCGCATAACTGCGCCGTGCACCGAGTTGGCCTTCGAGCCGTCGCTCAGGAACTTCAGGATCGCGCGGGCCTGTCCGACCTTCTCCTTCATGCCGGTGAGACGGCGGGTGTGATACCGCATCATGTCGCGGACCATGTCGCGAAGATGCGAGAACGGGTGCGCATTGTAGCTGACGTAGCAGACCCCGCGGGGAGCCAGGTTCTGCTTGAAGATCATCATCATCTTCTCGCGCACCGCCGGCGGCACCCAGGAATACACGCCGTGCGCTAAGATGTAGTCGAACTCCCCGAAGCCTGCGTCGACATTCATGATGTCGCAATGGAGGAGCTTGATGTTGCTCAGGCCCAATGTGGCGATATTTCGCTGGCCGCGCTCGATCGTCACGCCGCTCAGGTCGA
This sequence comes from Bradyrhizobium barranii subsp. apii, assembly GCF_011516635.5. Taxonomy (GTDB): domain Bacteria; phylum Pseudomonadota; class Alphaproteobacteria; order Rhizobiales; family Xanthobacteraceae; genus Bradyrhizobium; species Bradyrhizobium barranii. The sequence goes on from NZ_CP096255.1 coordinate 2,977,577, forward strand.
CACCGACGAATTCGCTGCCCGGATATTGAAAGGCCATCGGCAACAGGTTGCCGCCAACGCCGCAGCCAAGCTCCAGCACCCGGCAACGCTCGACCGGCGCTGACTGCATGCCGTAAATAGCAGCAATGGTAGCAAGATGGTTCGGATGAGTGAGCCCGTAGACGTGGCCGGGGTAGTAGACCTCGTCGTATGGCGTGGGACCGGTGTTCGGGTGGCGATGCTCGGTTTGAATGTTCATCGTCCTCAATTCCACGAATATGCGAATTTGTCGTTCTCGATCGAGACCCGCGCTTGCTTGATTTCTTCCTTGGCAAGCGACTTGCTGAGGAACGCGCGCGACAGCTCCGGGAGCAGGGTGTTGGTGATGATGTTGTCAATCATTCGCCCGCCGGAATCCGGATCGTTGCAACGTGACACAATGTGCTCCACGACCGCGTCATCGTAGTCGAAGGACGCGTTATGATTGTCGCGGAGGCGTCGTCCGATCCGGTCGAGCTGTAACCGAACGATCCCGGCGAGCATCTCGTCGGATAGCGGGAAGTACGGTATCGAGACGATGCGTCCGAGCAGCGCTGCGGGAAACACCTTCAGCAGTTCCGGCCTCAGCATCTTGGCGAGCTCTTCCGGCTCGTTGCGATACTTTGGATCGCGCGAGAGGCCCATGATCAGATCGGTGCCGACGTTGGTGGTAAGGATGATCAAGGTGTTCTTGAAGTCGATCCGCCGCCCGTTGCCGTCCTCCATGGTTCCCTTGTCAAACACCTGGAAGAAGATCTCGTGGACGTCGGGATGAGCTTTCTCCACCTCGTCGAGCAGGATGACACTGTAGGGCTTGCGCCGGACAGCCTCGGTGAGGCGTCCACCTTCGCCATAGCCGACATAGCCGGGAGGTGCACCCTTCAAGGTCGAGACGGTGTGCGCTTCCTGGAACTCCGACATGTTGATCGTGATCATGTTCTGCTCACCGCCGTAAAGGGTCTCGGCAAGCGCCAGGGCGGTTTCAGTCTTGCCCACGCCGGATGGACCAGCCAGCATGAACACGCCGATCGGCTTGGAAGGGTTGTCAAGCTTGGCGCGGCTGGTCTCGATTCGCTTGGCGATCATCGTCAGCCCATGAGACTGGCCGACGACGCGGCGGTTGAGGATCTCCGGTAGCTTCAGCACGGTTTCGATCTCGTCGCGCATCATCCGGCCGACCGGGATGCCGGTCCAGTCAGAGACAACGGACGCCACCGATTGCTGGTCTACATGGGCATAGACCATCCGCTTCTCCGGATGGATGCTCTCAAGTGTGTCGAACTTGCCGCGCAACTCCGCGCGCCTGGCAGCCGGATCTTCGCCTTCTTTGGGCTGGGACAGAATCTCCCGGATGCTCCGGATGTCCTTGACGAGTTCCTGCTCTGCGGCCCAATCGGCTTCAAGGTTCGTCAGCTTGTCCTTCAGTGCCGCAATGTCGTTGTCGATCGCCGTGATGCGGTCGCTGTCCTTAAGCCCAAGATCGCTGTCGCTGACGAGTGCCGATTTCTCGGCTTCACGAGCGGTAATCGCAACGCGTGCATCCTCGATCAGGGCTGGCGTCGCGCTCTGGCTGATGGCCACGCGCGCCGAGGCGGTATCAAGCAGGCTGACCGCCTTGTCCGGCAACTGCCGTGAAGGAATGTAGCGGTGGGACAGGTTGACCGCTGCGACGATCGCAGCATCGGAGATGCGAACGCCGTGGTGCTTTTCCATCGGACCGAGAAGTCCGCGCAGCATGATGCAGCAGGTCTCCACTTCCGGTTCATCGATCTGGATCGGCTGGAAGCGTCGTGTGAGCGCGGGGTCTTTCTCGATATACTGGCGATATTCTGCCCATGTGGTGGCGGCGATCGTGCGCAGCGTGCCACGGGCGAGAGGAGGTTTCAGGAGATTGGCCGCATCACCGGTGCCGGCCGCGCCGCCGGCGCCGATCAACGTATGGGCTTCATCGATGAACAGTATGATGGGGGTGGGTGAGCTCTGGACCTCGTCGATCACCGAGCGCAAGCGCTGCTCAAACTCACCCTTCATGGAAGCACCGGCCTGCATCAGGCCGATGTCGAGCGCACAAAGCCTTACACCGCGGAGCGGTGGCGGCACGTCGCCGGCGGCGATTCGCTGGGCGAATCCCTCGACAACTGCGGTCTTGCCGACGCCAGCCTCGCCGGTAAGAATTGGATTGTTCTGCCGCCGTCGCATCAGCACGTCGATCAGTTGGCGGATTTCTTCATCCCGGCCAAGGATCGGATCCATCTCACCTGATTTGGCCTTGGCGGTGAGATCCTGGGAGAACCGGTCGAGCGGCGTCGTCCCCTTGGGACCCGCTTGGGCCGCGCCTTCCGTGCCTGCGCCGACCAGGCCCGAACCGTCCATCGGCCGCATGGTTTCCTCGTCGGAGCCGGCCCAGACATTGCGGCGCTCCGCGGCGAGTGCGTCGACGTTGACCTTGGCGAATTCCTGCGAGAGGTTGTTCAGCGTGCGACGAATATCATTCGATTTCAGGCCCGCCACGAGCAGATGACCGGTGCGGATCTGGGTCTCGCCAAAGAAGAGCGTGGCATAATGCCAGCCCCGATCGAGCAGATCGATGACCGGATTGGCGACGCCCGGCATGTCGGTTTCGTTCTTACGAAAGCCATTGATCACGCCGGCAAGGTCCGACAACAAGCGTGCCCGGTCGAGCTTGTAATGATCGACCGAGAGGCTGAGATCGTTGCGTTCCTGCTGCAGGATATGAAACAGCCAGTGCGCTAGCTCGACGTTGCGATTGCCGGCGCTCTTTGCGTGGCGCAGGGCCTGTATGAAGGCATCATAGCCGGCCCGGTTCAGCTTGCCCGTTACAGCCTCAATGCTGATGTCGGTCACGGCGGATCCTCCTGCTTAATCCATCCGCGGATGCCTGGCATCAAGCGGAAATTTCATCGAATCCCATAGCTTTAGGCAATCGGCGCTACGGATAGGTTCAAATCGCCGGGGCATCGGCTGCGGCGGCCCGACGGGCGCTCAAGCGCTCGCTGAGCTGAAAGCGGGCATCGCGGCGATATTCTTCCGTGGAAGTCCAGTTCGGCGAGACCCAGGTGGTCCATCCAAGTCGTCCGCTCTGTCCGAGCCTGACCGGGACGACCTCTCCCGCTGGAATGGCGAGCTCCACCTCCCATTCCAATTCGTCGCCGATATAGAAGAACACGGCGTCCGCCAGAGGCTCCGACAAGTTGCGCGCTTCGGTCGGCAAGAACTGTTCGTACTGGGTAAAATTCTTGACAAAGACCCGCACCCTGATCTTGTCCTCGACGCTGAACACGCGTGAGCCCAGAAGAGCGTCCCGGCCGAGCCTGGCATGGGTTCCGCCGAGCCGGCTGCAATGACTTGGGTCGAATGACAGCCAGGTGCCGACAAATTCGTCGATCTCGACCTTGACGTCGAACAGCCCCTGCAGGAACCGCGTCAACCGTGACGCACACTTCGCTCTGGGGGAGATCAGTCCGGCAAAGCTGAGCTTCGCCATGTCCGGTACGGTGTCTCGATCAGCGAAAACGTCGGAGCCGAGGCCGGCGAAGGAGCCGACATAGGCGATGAAGCGATCATCCGCCGGACGGTCGTGCTGAGCGATCGGCCGCGCATCGGCCCAGGCGCGAAAGAAGAGTTGCAGAAAGCGTCCGTTGAGCAGATCGAGAAAGCGCGGGAAGGCGTCATCCCGCATCAGCCACCAACTGAGGCTCTCGTCGGTGGTGGCAAGCGGCAGCGCGCCCTGCGGCCCCAGGAGACCGAGAAATTTGACGAGTATCCTGAGCCGGCCACCCACGTCGTCGACGGCCGCAAGGTTGGAGGCGGGGAACTCCAGATAAGGCACTTGGCCGAGGTCGATATACTCCTCGCGGCGTGCAGCGCTGTCACCGATCCGCGGTCGATCCGAGTTGGCGCGCTCGAGCTGGCGCAACGCATTAAAGAAATCGAACCGCCAGGGCTCCGCCTTCATCTGGTCGATCAGCGTCATAGAGGTCTCCGCGTGCCCATGCGCGGCGGCCAACGCATGATCTCGCCGCGCTCCGGCGTCGAGACGACCGTCTGTGTGAAGGTATTGAAGCCCGAATAGTCGGCGAAGAAGCGCTCCAGCACGGCTCCGAGCAAGAACACGCCGCTGCCCTCGAATGCCTTCTCGTCGAGCGTGATGGTAATCTCCAGCCGCGCGCTGCGCCGCTGCCGGTGCGCTCGCGCACCCGCCGTACGACCGGCCGGCTTTCTATGCTGCGCACGCCGCGGATCTTGCGTTCCGTGGCGTCGTCGAACTGATCGGCGAACAAGGACAGCATTTCGCGCAGGGCTCCGGCGTTCTTGCCGCCACCGCGCTCGACGAGGCCAAGATAGTTCAGGCTCAGCATGTTGATCAGCCGCCAGCTGACGATTCCGCTGTTCGCGATCTCGCTGCGGCTGCGCAATTGGGCCACGATCGGTTCGCGTGGTCGGGTGGGACCGGCGACGCACATCAGATCAAGGGAAGTATCGTCCAACAGGCGGAAGTCGGCGCCGCCCTGGCCGACCGGCAAGTGTTCGGTGAGATGCCGGTTGGAGCACAGCGCCCGGACGCTGAGTTCGGCGACCGCACCTTCGCCGCTAAGTTCACCGGGCTCCAGCAGAGACAGGAACATGTCCGTCCCGGTGTAGTCCGATGATGCGCCGTACGTCTTTTCTCCCACTGTGCGGCGCCGGGGCAACCGTCGAACGGTGAAATAAAGCCCCTCGACCGATCCGCTGGTCCGGTCGACGGCGGCCGAATACAGCGGGCGCACCGGCCGCTTGTCCTTGTCGGCCGGAAAGTGCGCGTAGACTTCGAGTACCTGGTGCGGTTCGTATTCCAGATAGCGGCTGCGATCGGGCACCACATGGTACTCGTGCGTATTCGACTTGACGGGGATGCGATCGCTCGTCTTCTCGAACAGGTTGATTGCCGGCGCGCTATAGAGCCTGAAGGTATCGGGCCGCACCGCGGCGGCAAGCCGTGAATTGTGTTCATCGAAAGCGAAGACGATATCGATCGATTTGCTGCGCAGCCGTGGCATCACGCTGCGAAGTCCCGTCAGGTTGAAGCCGAGGAACTTGCGTGGAAACATGAAATATTCCCGCAGCAGCTCCGAGCCGCGAAAGACCCGGTTGTCGTTGGGAAACAGCGACTCGTCCTCGTCGAAACCAATCTGCTGCACGCAGTCATGGGGCGCACGAGTCACCACCGGATCGCCGAAATCATCGAGATGCCGGAAGTAGACGCCCTTGCAGTTCGAGATCAATTGCTCGTAAAGCGCAATGGCGTCGGATTCCGCGCCTGAAAGGTAGATCGGAAGTTCGCTCGTGCGGCAGCCTGCAAACCAGGTTTCCGGCTTGGCCCTGGCCTCCGCGTCCGGCAGCTCCTCATCGAGCCGGGCCGCGGTACGGTGGGTCAACGACAGCCTGAGCCCGGCGATGACGTCGCCGCCGACGGGAATCCCGAGCGCCTGCAGCGCGCCTGCCGTCGAGAAGTATTCGGCGCCGGTGACGTCAAATGGCCAAAGAGCGATATCGCGGCAAAGTCGAAATCGGCAGGAGAGACTTCGTTCTCTCTCGCGATAGGTGGCGTCGAAATAGGCGCCGCGCGCGATCTTTTTGCCATCGCGTAGCGCTGGGTCGGCATAGGGGGGGCGTGCCGTGACCAGCATGGCCGACGGAGTCGGGGCAAGGTAATTCGGAACCAGTTGCTCGAGCAGGTTTGCAGTGAATTCCGGGAATTCGTGCTTGAGCTTGAGCTGAACGCGAGCGGCGAGAAATGCGGCACCTTCCAGCAATCCCGTGATCATGGGATCAGAGCGATCCCGGATCAGCCCACCGAGGCGTTCTGCGATGCCGGGATACTCTTCGGCGAAATCCCCGGCCTGCTCGTAGAGCAGTGACAGTTCACGATTGTAAAAATCCAGGAATTCGCGGTTCATGCTAAAGTCGGTTGATCTGGATATCGCCGCTGTCGAGGTCGACGTCGGCGACGAACTCCACGGGGACGTTGAGCGGCTCGGCCTTCAGGTCGGCGTGAACGATGAAGCGCAGCTTGAGTTGCTCGGGGCCGACCGAGCCGTCGCGTCGGACCCGGATGGTGTTGCGATCGAGCCTCGGTTCATAAGTCGTGAGCGTCTCGCGCAACGCGTCGGTGAGCTCGTCGTCGGCGACCTCGTCGATCGAACGGTGGGCAATATCAGGGAAGCCAAAGTTCAGGATTGAGGTTCGGACGCAATCGTGGCCGTTCAGATCCAGGGTCGATTCCAGGGCAATGGTATTGAGGAGCGTTTCGAGGTCATGGGAGACCTCGCGCCGGAGCAACGTTTCCGAGATTGGAAATCGGCCCGCGCTCCGCCGCCCTGCAATGACCCGCTCGCCAGACTCATCGCGTAGATTGAGCTTCTTGCGTGCGTCGCGCGCTTCATGGGCTGAGCGAAATGCCAGCATCAGTGGGGGAGAGAGCCGATCCTTCTTTCGTGCAATGGTCATTCACGGTCCCCATGACGCCCAACTCGCATGCAATCCCGGGGGGCGCGCGTTGGTGTCCGACTTGGCGTCGCCCAGCAGGCTTTCGGGCCCGCAACCGGGCCGGACGAGAGGTGCGATCAAAATCGCACCGCTTGGCGCCGGTTCGCCAATCGCAACCGGCGCCAAGCGAGGGGCCGACAATCAGGCCCATTCCTTGTTGGCAGGAACATCCCAGCCAAACGTCGGCGAAGCTCCGGCGCCACCCTTCTCCGTCTGGGTCTTGTAGATCATCTTGACCTTCGCGAAGTTCAGACTCACGTTTTCGGTAAGGCGATCTTCGCCGTGCGATCCGCCTGTCGATACGCTCGTCACGAGAACCTGCTTCATCTCGATCTTGAGATATTCCAGCGGGTTTTCGCCGGCCTTGCGGACCGTCAGGATCGCGCTGTCGATATGCTTGCCGTTTGCGCAGACCTTGAAAAGTTCCGGCGTGGCCTTGTCAACGAAGTGCGTGAAGTGAAGATCCTGCACGCTGACCTTGCCGGCGCCGCCGCCCGATCCGCTGTGGAAGGTACCGGTCTGGCTCTCGCCAAACGACCAACTCAAAATATCGATTTCGTCTTTGTGCTTGTCGTCCAGCGACTCGCCCTTGATCGGATCGAGTTTCAGGAAGATGTCGACAGCCATAGCATGGTCCTCTCAAATTTCTGTGTGTACGGTTGCGATGCTGCAGCGTCAGGAGCTGGGACCTGGCAGGCGTGAAACCAGACTGAGGCCGACATCCATCGCTTCCAATTGAAAGTGCGGACGAAGAAAGAAGCGCGCGTTGTAATATCCCGGGTTCTCCTCGTTTGCTATGACCTCTACCTTCGCAGCGGCCAGCGGCTTGCGCGCTTTCTGAGCTTCTGACGATAGGGCTGGGTTGGCATCAACGTACTCGTTGATCCAGGTTTGCAGCCAGACCGTCAGCTCATCCTTCTCCTTCATGGATCCGATCTTGTCGCGAACCATGCACTTCAGATAGTGCGCAAAGCGAGACACTGCGAACATGTAGGGCAGACGTGACGACAGGTTGTCGGACGCGGTTGCATCCACGCCCTTCTCGCCGAAATACTTCTTCGGCTTGTAAAGCGACTGGGCGCCGATGAAGGCGGCCTTGTCGGTGTTCTTGCGATGGATCAGCGGGATGAGACCCGCCTTTGCAAGTTCGTGCTCGCGGCGATCGCTGATGGCGATCTCGGTCGGGCATTTCAGATCGACGCCACCGTCGTCGGTCGGGAATGTGTGCGTCGGCAGATTGATGACCTCTCCGCCGGATTGCACACCGCGGATGCGCGTGCACCAGCCGAACTCCTTGAAGGCGCGGTTGATGTTGACCGCCATCGCATAGGCCGCGTTGATCCAGCCGTATTTGTCGCCGGTGTGCCCGTCTGTCTCCTCCTCGAAGGCGAACTCTTCCACAGGCTCCGATTTCGCGCCGTAGGGGAGGCGACCCAGCGCGCGCGGCATGCACAGGCCGAGATAACGCGAGTCGTCCTGGTCGCGCAGTCCCTTCCATGCGGCATATTCCGGCGTGTCGAACACCTTGCCGATATCGCGAGGGTTGGACAATTCGGTCCACGAGTCCATTCCCATCAGCGTCGGCTCGGCGCCGCTGAAGAAGGGGGCGTGTGCGGCGCCGGCGATCTTGCTGAGATCGCGCAGCAACTGCACGTCGGTGGGGAGGTGGCTGAAATAGTAGTCGCCGATAAGGCAGCCGAACGGCTCGCCGCCCAACTGGCCGAACTCGTATTCGTAGATCTGCTTGAACAATGGGCTCTGGTCCCAGCGCGCATCGGGGTAAAGCCGCAGATTACGATACAGCTCGGTCTTCGAGACGTTCATGACCCGGATCTTGAGGTTGGCGTCGGTCTCCGAGTTGAAGACGAGGTAGTGGAGGCCCCGCCAAGTACTTTCGATCGCCTGGAATTCGGGTGCGTGAATGATCTCGTTCATCTGCGCGGTCAGCTTCTGGTCGATCCGCGCGATCATCTCCTCGATCGTGTCGAGCACGTCCGACTTGATGACGCTCGAGTCTTTCAATGCCTCTTGAACGAGCGTGGATACCGCGTTGTCGACCTCGGTCGCTGCGCGTTCGGTGCGCGGTTTGAAGCTTTGCTTCAGCAGAGTGGCAAACTCGTCAGCTTCGACGGTCTTGACCTGGGTGGTGCTCTCTTTGTGAACAGCTTCTTTTGCCATGGTCCCCGTTCCTTCCTTAGCTCTCGGTGCCAGGTTCGGTCGACTGGCTGATCGCGCGTTCCCGAAGCGCTGCCATCAGTTGAGGATCGGCCAGAAGTTTTTTCAGCTGATCCTCGGCGGCTACCTTGCCATCCATGTAGCGCAGCAGGTTGGCAAGTTGTTCGCGCGCCTCGAGCAGCTTGGCTGTAGCCGGCACCTGGCGGGCGACGGCCACGGGAGTGAAGTCGGCCATCTTGTTGAAGCGCAGATTGACCGAAAGTTTTTCGTCTGATCCGTCGCTGAGACGATTGGCGACGCGCGCCGTCACGCCGGGCTGGATTGCCGCCATGCGGCTGTCGAAATTGTCCATATCGAACTCGAGGAATTTGCGCTCCTCGACCTTCGTCTTCTCGACGCCGGGGTTATTGCCGGAAAGGTCGGAGAGGACGCCCATGACGAACGGCAGTTCGATCAGCCGCTCGGCGTCGTAAGGATCTTCGTATGTGATGTGCACGCGTGGTGCGCGATTTCGACGAATGAATGTTTGACCGCTATCTGTAGCCATGGTTCCCTCACTACGAAATCGCTTTAGACGTCGAATTTGCGCGACGCAGATCGGCTAGGGGACTTCAAGTTGCTGCGGTCGGCAAACATCCTTGTGTCCATTTAGTGCCCTCGAGCGAAAGCTGGGTTCAATGCGATCTGTCGATTGTTTTAAGCGCTCCCTCAGGAAGAACATCATTCAAAAGGCTGAGAAAGTCTCGTTGCGCGAGGTCGCGCGCGCGATCTGCCAAAAAGGGGATGGGGCTGGACGGCTCTGCGGTTCGGAAAAACGACGCCACCTTCGCCAGCAGGCCCAAGGCTTGCGTTCTGCTTTCCACTGAAAATACAATGTCTTGGGTGTTGTTCTCGGCCGTCGATGAGAATGACGTGGCGAGTTCCGCCATCCGTTCGATCGGCAGGTCGAAGACCTTGTCGCGTCCGATGTTGATCGCAGCGCTCTCCACGTGCGCAGGCACCAGCATCCGCATGACTTCAATAAATGACTTGCCGACCATCTCCTGCGCTTGACGCACCAGCAACAGTGCCGGGTTGGACGGTTCCATTCGGGCAAAATAGTCTGCCACTGCTGCAAGCGCGGCAGATGCCTGTGCGGATGAAGTCACCACACCGGTCGTGTCTGACGGCGCCTGTGCATCGACAGGACCGACATCTTCCGCGGTTGCGGCGATCGCAGCCGGATCGCGCGACGCGACAAGACCCGCAAGCCAGGCAGCCATGCCGTTAACCAAGCCAGAGAGCCTGTCGAGGCTGATCGGTTGCCCCGCGTTCAACTTCTCGTGCCAGGTCTGCTTGATGGCCGCGATTTCAGCAGCGACCGCAGAGCACCGCCCGCTGGCTGCCTTGAGAGTGTCGAGATCTGTCTCGCTGACGATGCGCTCGATGGCCGCCAGATCAGGCCCGTCGGCGTCGGCGTCGCCGGCGGGAATTTCGCCGTGAGCGATCTGATAGGCACGGTAGTTGAGGTTGCCGTGTCTGCGGTTCTCGATCAGGGGAAGGAACTGGAGCGGGTTGATCACGGTCGGGAACACGTCGATTGCCTCGACTGTGACGGCGCGAAGTGCGTAGTCGCCGTCCTCGCCCTTCGGATGCACCGCTTCCCACTGCTCGCGCAGCAGCAGGTTGGTCGCCTTCAGGCAGCAGAGAAAGCCGTCGAGATCGCGGTTGAGGATTGAAAATTTGGCCAGCAGCAGGTTCAGACGCAGATCGCGGGTACGCGCCAGAATGGGCTGCGCGGCGGCAAACTGGCCGGCAAAATCGACCGCTTTTGGATCGAAGCGTCCACGCTCTCCGTTGGCATTGACGACCTCGAAGAACGACATCGGTAGCAGCGATTCCGCACCTGCGAAGAAGTTCAGATATTGGACGTCTCCGATGGCGTCGAGATCCGGTCCGCAGGGATCGTCAGCGGCAATGGGCTGCGTCAGGGAGGCGACGTCAAGCATATGCGGACCGTCCATCTGCTCGATCACGGCCCCGCTGCCGAGCCCGTGGCGACTAGGGGATCGCGCGGGGGCGCATGATCCGGAATCTATACCTATGGGTCAGATGCCTGCCGACCTTGGTTCATTCCCGAAGATCATGCCATTTTCGCGTGAACCGGCAAGCTCTTGGAGCCGACTACTTGATGGCCCGGGGTAGTTCTTTGGCGGCCGTTGTGGAACGTCAGGAAGCCCAGCCCTGGGGCGGGCTTGCCGGCACAGCCGGCGGCACGCAGGATTTCCGTCGTTCTTGCATAACGTCTGATCAGCTTTTTTGCAGCGGGTCATTCGATCGAAGGAGGGAGTTTAAGCCCACATGGGCCAGCTTACTCAGGATACCCGCCTCTGCGAACTCAAGACGCCTCTTGGCAAGGACGTTTTGGTTTTTGCCGGATTCGAAGGCTCGGAAGGTCTCAGCGAACTGTTCGAGTATCGCATCGAGTGTCTCAGTGAGGATGCCGACCTCGACTTCGACCGCGCTATCGGCCAGCAGTGCACGCTGACCATAAAGCTGCATGAAAAGGAGCGCGAGTTCAGCGGCATTCTGACGGAGGCCCAGTGGCTCGGGGTGAAGAACGACTATTTCAGCTACCGGATCGTGCTGAGGCCCTGGTTATGGCTGTTGTCGCGAACCACCGATTGCCGGATCTTTCAGGACAAGAAGGCGCCCGACATCATCAAAGAGGTCTTCAACGAACGCGGCTTCACCGACTATGAATCCAAACTCACCGAAGAGGGTTCTTGTCCGAAGCTCGAATATTGCGTTCAGTACCGCGAGACCGACATGAACTTCGTGTGCCGGCTGATGGAGCAGCACGGCATCTACTACTTCTTCAAGCATGAGGGCGGCAAGCACACGCTGGTGTTGGCGGACTCCAAATCGTCGCACAGTCCGATCAATGGTCTTGCTACGATTCCCTACATCCCGCTGGCGGGTGCCGACCGGCGAGGCGAGCAGCACATCTATGAATGGGTATCGGAGCGGCGATTTCGTACCGGCAAGATCGAACTCAACGATTACAACTATCAGAAGCCCAACGCTCAGATGATCAGCGACGCCAAGGGCTCCGAGCATTACACTCGGTCGGAGATGGAGTTTTACGACTATCCCGGGAAGTTCAAGGAGAAATCCGACGGCGAGCGCTACGCGAAGATCCAGCTCCAGGCAGAGCAAGCGATGGATCGGCGTCGCCGCGGCAATGGCGACGCCGTCAACCTGTTCCCTGGCGGGCTGACGAAGCTCGAAAAGCACTCCAAGGACTCGCAGAACGTCGAATACCTCGTGGTGCGAGCTGTGCACTCGTTCTCGATCGAATCCTATCGCACCGGCGGTCCGAGCGACGCAGGGCAACACGTCTATTTCGGCAGCTACGAGTTCTTGCCTAGCGATCGGCCGTTTCGAGCGCTGATGATGACGCCGAAGCCAAGAATCAACGGCATCCAGACGGCCAAGGTGGTGACCAAAGACGATAATTCGAGCGAGGAAATCGACGTCGAGTCCCTGGGCGAAATCTATGTCCGCTTTTTCTGGGATCGGAAGAAGAAGCGGTCGTGCCGGTTGCGCGTGGCTCAGGTTTGGTCTGGCAAGCGCTGGGGCGGTCAGATCATCCCGCGCGTCGGACAGGAAGTCGTTATCGAATTCCTGGAGGGGGATCCGGACCGGCCCCTGGTGATCGGCACCGTGTACAACGACGAATACAAGCTGCCCTACGATCTGCCGTCGAAGAAGACGATCGGGGGATTGAAGTCGGACTCCACCAAAGGTGGCGGCGGCTTCAACGAGTGGAGCTTCGAGGACAAGAAGGGATCCGAGAAGATCACGGTGCATGCCGAGAAGGACCACGACGTAACGGTCCGCGACACCGAGACACGTACCATCGGCGAAGCTGCATTTGGCGGCGACACGCGCAACACCACGCTCAAGAACGGCAATGATAAGCTCGATATCCAGTTGGGTGGTCAGCACATCACTTTGGCCATGGACCAGTCTGTCAATGCAGGCGTCAGCATCACGCTCATGGCCAATGCGAACATCACCCTACAGGTGGGTCCTAGTCAGATCATTCTGACCCCGGCGGGCATCGTCATCAACGCGCCGACGATCGCCATGGCGGCGCAGGCCGGCATGGCGCTTGCTGCCGGTGGTCCGCTGGTCGCCCACGGTACTCCAACCCTTGTTGGTTGACGGTCATGGGACAAGTTCGGTTCGGTACGGTTCAGGATCTGTTTCAGGCCTATCCCTTGGCGCGTTATGATGTCGGCAAAGCCGACGCTGACAAGCCTTCGCTGGACTTCCTTCAGGAGGCCGCCGATGCGCGGAATTGGCACCCGGCCGTGTCTTACTGTGCCTATCTGCTTCCCAGGCGCGTAGCAGTTGCCTGGGGATGTCGCTCTCTGCGACTGATGTTCGACCATTTCGACGCCAGCGATACCAGGTCGCTCAATATTGTGGAGACCTGGGTCCGGCAACCGGACGAGCAGTCCCGGAACAAGGCGCTGGCTGTCGGCAATGCCAATGATCCCGAGCAGCCGGCGACATGGCTGGCGCTGGCGGCCGGCTGGTCCGGCGGAAGCGTGGTTCCCCCGGAATTTGCGCCCGTGGAAGCTAAGCCAGATCAGGCCGCGCGGGCGGTGCGTGCAGCACTGCTGATCGGCCTCTGCCGGCTCCCCCGTGACGCCCGGGACCGGATAATGACGTCATGCCTAGAGGATGGTATTCAATTGTCACGCGGCGAACCGCGCCCTCCGCGCTAACGAGACGATGTGATGGTGCTTCGCTTTAATATCGAGAACGAACCGCACCTTCCGGATGGCGGACCTGTGTCGTTTACGGTCACCGGCAGGCGTTCAGTCGATATTGGCCGGGACCGTCACCTCGACTGGACGCTGCCGGATCCGGCGCGGACGATTTCCGGAAAGCATTGCGAGGTGCACTTTCGCGACGGTGGCTATTGGCTGCACGACGTTTCGACCAACGGCACCTTTCTCAATGGTGCCGACCAGCGCATGCGGGGGCCGCACCGCTTGCGCGACGGTGACCGACTCACGATCGGCCACTACATCATCGGAGTTTCGCTGGAGAATGAGGCTGGCGGGGGCAGCCCAAACCACGAGGCGCAACTGCGCGAACCCTCGGTCCAGCAGCATGCCGACTACGGAGAGCTTTGGACAGCCGATCGTGACATTCCGCCGCCGATCGATCCGCAACTGCTGAAGAAGCCACGCGAGGCTGCGCGGCCCGTCAATCCGGGGTTCCTGGATTGGGCGGCGAGCGTCCCGGCACCTGGTGTAGACCCATTCCGACGGTCACAGCCGGCGTCTCCGTACCAACCGTCCGAGCAGGACGACGACATGAACTGGGCAGCCGGTCCAGCCAACGCGCCGAAACCGCAAGTCGAGCGCCCGCCCATCATGCCGACCCCACGCCGGCCGTCGGTATGGATTGATGATGAACCAGCCGCTGCCCAGCCGCCAGCATCGCCATCGCGCCCGGCGCAAGCGGCAGACAAGGGACCTGTCACGGCCAAGCCAGTCGGCGGTCCCGAGTTCGCGCGACTGGTGGCGCGCGCTGCAGGATTGCCGGACAATTTCTTTGCCAGCAAGTCCGATGCCGAACTCGCCGAACAGCTTGGCGTCATCTTGCGTATGACCGTGGATAATCTGATGGCGCTGCTGCAGGCGCGGACCCAAGCCAAGCAGCTGACCCGTAGCACTAGCCAAACCACCGTCCAAGCCCTCGAAAATAATCCGCTGAAGTTCTCGCCGACCTCGGAAGAAGCGATGCGCATTCTCTTTGGGCCGCCGACGCGCAGCTACCTCGACACACAGCGCGCCTTTGCGCAGGGCTTCAGTGATCTCAAGTCACATCAGTTGAAGACCTATATGGCGATGCAGCACGCTGTCCATGAACTGATTGCGGGCATAGATCCGACGCTGATGGCCCGCGAGCTCGAGCTTCAGCGTGGCGCAAGCTCCTGGCTCGGCACGAACAAGGGCAAACTCTGGGACGAGTTCTTGACGCGGTGGAAGGCGCATCTCGGCCGCGACAACAGCGCGCCGATCGAAACCTTTATGTTGCATTTCTCGAACTATTACGACCGCGGTGACAAGCCCGGTTCAAAGTAAACTATCGGCGACCACGCGGCTGCCGACAATTTCTAAGTGGATGTAGGAATGTCTTGGTACAGCAAAGTTTTCTGGTCGGAAGGTCTGTTTCTGCGGCCGCATCATCTGCAGCAGAACGACCGCTACATCGAACACTTGCTGGAAAAGCGCGTTCGCTACACGACACCATACCCGTGGGGCTTTGCCCAGCTGGAGATCGACAAGGATCTTACCGAACAGAGCAAGTTCGCGGTGCGCAATGCGTCCGGCGTCATGCCGGACGGTACGCCGTTCGATATCCCTGCGGACAGCCAAATTGCCGAAGCGATCGATGTGCCGGAGACGGCGGCAGGCCAGGTCGTCTGGCTGATGATGCCGGTCGCGGCGCCAAACACCCGCGAGGTCGACGAGGATCGCACCGACAGCGCCAGTCGTTATGTTCGTAGTTCGGAAACCTTCATTGACTCGACCTCTGCGCTACGCATCGAGGAAGAGATCGACATCGCTTATCCGCGCTTGTCGTTCGAACTGCGCAAGAGCAGCAAGCCCGGATACATGGGCCTCGGCATCGCGCGCATTCTCGAGGTGCGCGACAAGAACATCCTGTTCGACGATAAATTCGTGCCGCCGATGCTGATCTGCGCCGCGCATCCGATCATCGATGGCTGGCTCAACCGCATCATCGGCTGGGTTGAGACGAAACTCGACGAGCTGGCGCGTTACGCGGTCGATCCGTCATCCGGCGGTGGGTTGCAGAGTGTCGACTATCTGGTCCTGCAAGTGCTGAACCGTACCATTCCCGTCCTGACTCATTTCCAGCGCTCCGGCAGCGTTCACCCCGAGCGCCTGTACGAGGAATTGCTGAGATTCGCGGGCGAACTTGCGACATTTTCTACGGCGGAACGGCGGGCGCGCAACTATCCGGCTTACGATCACGACGATCTCGAGAACGTCTTCACACCCTTGGTGAGCGACATCCAGGACTTCTTGAGCGCGCGATTGGGCCGGCGGGCAATCCGCCTGGAGATCATCGAGCGCGCACAGAATGCGTTCGTGTCGC
This sequence comes from Bradyrhizobium barranii subsp. apii, assembly GCF_011516635.5. Taxonomy (GTDB): domain Bacteria; phylum Pseudomonadota; class Alphaproteobacteria; order Rhizobiales; family Xanthobacteraceae; genus Bradyrhizobium; species Bradyrhizobium barranii. The sequence continues at coordinate 2,993,504 of NZ_CP096255.1, forward strand.
CGATCCGCGATCGCGCGCTATTCCGAAACGCGACCCTGGTGCTGGAGGTTGCCGCACGGCGGCCGCTCGTGGAGATCCAGAACGATTTCCCGCACCTGTTCAAGGTCGGGCCGAACACCAAGATGAACGAGATCGTGCACGCAAACCTGCCGGGCCTGACCTTGGCGCATTTGCCGACGCCGCCGCCGCACATCCGGGCCATCACGGATCACGTCTATTTCTATCTCGACCGCAAGTCGCCGCTGTGGCCCGAGTTCAGCACGGCGGCCTCGATCGGAATGCATTTCTCCGGCGACTGGCCGGAGCTTGAGCTGTATCTTTGGGCCATCCTGGAAGACAGGCCATGAGCGACAGGGACAAGCCGGTCAATCCTTTCGGTCGGGGCGAACGGACGATCATCCGTCCCAACCCCGGCGGGAAGTTGCCGCCGGCGCCGACCTCTCAGCCTCCGCCGGGCGAGGGCCCTGCGGCACGTCCAGGCTATTCGCCATCACCGGTACCCTCTCCCGGCGCGCCGGCGCCACCGTCATCATTTTCTCCTGTCCCGCAGGGCTCGAACTACGCCTCCGCGCCGGCCAGCCATCCCGCTGAGGAATGGATATCGACACCCGCGCCAGCCCAGGCGCAGCAGCCCATGCTACCGCCGGGACCGCCGTTGCGCGTCGACGATCTCGTCGCGCCAAATGCCAATCCAGTGATGCGCGCTGCGGGCCCGTTGCTGCAGCTGCTTGGTCGGTTGCGGGTGGCGCTCATGCGCGCGTCATTCGCGAGTTTGATGGAGCAGGTTGCAGACGCGATCAAGTTCTTCGAGAAGGATATCCGTTCCGCGGGCATATCCGAGCACCAGGCCAACACAGCGAAATACATCCTGTGTGCCACTGCCGACGATATCGTGCAGCACATCCCGACCGAGGAGCGCCACGTCTGGACGCAATATTCGATGCTGAGCCGGTTCTTCGGCGAGCGTGTCGGCGGCGTCCGTTTCTTTGAGATTCTCGACCATTTGAAGGTTGATCCACTGGTCAACTATCCGGTCCTCGAACTTCAGCACGCCTGCCTTGCGCTTGGTTTTCAGGGCATTCACCGGACGTCAGGGGGCGGACTTGCGAACCTGCAGCTGATCCAGCGTAACCTCTATGAATTGCTGCGCCGGGTCCGGCCGAAGACGATGAGCGACCTGTCGCCCAACTGGCGCGGGCAAGCGCTGGCGGGGCGCCGGCAGCGTCTGCGCGTTCCGGTCTGGCTCGTCGCGGCTGTCGTCGCCGCGCTGCTGACCGGGTCCTACTTCGTCCTGCGGACGCTCCTCGCTGGCCGGGCAGAGAATGCTGCCGAGGTGGCGCTCGCGCTCCATCCGGCCGGCCCGATCGAGCTCAAGCGCCAGATCGTTGCACCGCCGCCGCCGCCGCCACCTCCGCCGCCACCGGATCGCATCACCCAGTTGCAACGCATCCGCAACGCGCTCGCGAAGGAGAACACCGCCTGTGCCATGACGGCGGACCAGACCCCGAGCTTCATCGTGATCAGGGTCTGCGACCTGGCGTTGTTCGCGTCGGGCCAGGCGACCATCCTCGACGGCTTCAAGCCGATCGCACTCCGCGTCGCGGCAACCCTCGACAAGGAGCCGGGACGGATCCGGGTCGTTGGCCATACCGACAGTTCGCCGATCCGCACAGTCCGCTTCCCGACAAATTTCGAGTTGTCGGTCGAGCGCGCCAAGGCGGTTGCCGCGGCACTGAAGCCTGGCTTGACCGATGGTTCGCGCGTCGACGTCGAGGGCAAAGGAGCAGATGCGCCAATCGGTAGCAACATGACACCCGAGGGACGCGCCAAGAACCGGCGCGTCGAGATCTTTATCGAACGCAGCGAATAGGCAGATACCGCCGGGTCAGGTGGTTTGCGACAGGTACGGTTAGATGCTTGCCAAGGACATTCTTCGCATCGTTCTCTACGGAGTAGGGCTCAGCTCGCTCGGAGCGGTGATCTATCTCGCCGGTCCCTTCATCGCGTTCGGCGACTGGCGGCCGCTGGAGAACCATATCGTCCGGCAGATCGCTATTCTGCTGCTCACCACGGTCGTGGCAGGCATTGTTGGCCTCAATCTGTTCAAGCGGCGCAAGAGTGCCAAGGAGATTGCCGATGGCATCGCTGGTGCGGACCAGCCCGTCAGCGATGAACCGGTGCTCAAGGAGCGCATGAAGGATGCGCTCGCGACGCTGAAGACCGCCAGCGGCAACAAGTCGGGCTATCTCTACGATCTGCCGTGGTACGTCATCATCGGTCCGCCCGGAGCCGGCAAGACCACGGCGCTGGTCAATTCCGGGCTCAAATTTCCGCTCGCGCGCGGGGCGACGCCCGCAGCGATCGCGGGGGTCGGCGGTACGCGCTACTGCGATTGGTGGTTCACCGAGGAGGCGGTGCTGATCGATACCGCCGGCCGCTACACGACCCAGGACTCCAACAGCAAGGCCGACAAGGATAGCTGGCTGGCGTTCCTGGACATCCTGAAGAAAAGCCGGTCGCGCCAGCCGATCAACGGCGTCCTTGTCGCCATCAGTATCGAAGACATCCTGACGCTGCCGAAGCAGGAACTCGCACTTCACGCCGATGCCATTAGGATGCGCCTGCTCGAGTTGCATCAGAGGCTCAAGGTCAGCTTCCCGGTCTACGCGCTATTTACCAAAGCCGATCTCGTTGCCGGCTTCACCGAGTATTTCGCCTATCTCGGCGAGGCCGGCCGCCGCCAGGTCTGGGGTGCCACGTTCCAGACCGCAGACAAGACCCAGAATCTGGTGGGGCAGATCCCGGTCGAGTTCGACCGTCTGCTGGAGCGCCTGAGCGAGGAGACGCTCGACCGTCTGCAGGACGAGCCGACGCCCCAGCACCGCGTGCAATTGTTCGGCTTTCCGGCACAGATGGCGCGGCTCAAGCCCCAGATCCACGACTTCCTCAACCAGATCTTCGAGCCGACGCGCTATCACGTGAACGCGAACCTGCGCGGTTTCTACTTCACCTCGGGTACGCAGCAGGGCACGCCGATCGACCAATTGATCGGGTCGCTGGCACGTACGTTCGGCGCTGAGGAGGTCGGTTCCGGATCCTATTCGGGCACGGGCAAGAGCTTCTTCCTCGCCGATCTGATTTCCAAGGTCATCATCGGCGAGGCCGACTGGGTCTCGACCGACCGTGCCGCGGTGCGCCGCGCGCTGATCCTGAAAACCGCGGCCCTGTCATTGATCGGCCTGGTCTCGATCGGACTGATCGCAGCCTGGCTGATGAGCTACAAGCGGAACTCCGATTTGATCGAGCAAAGCCTGCAGGCGGATAGCGAGTATGCGGCCGCCGGCGCACCACTTATCAAGCAGACGCTGATTGCCGATCATGATCTCGACAAGGTGCTGCCGCTGCTCTACCGGCTGCGCAACGCCCCGGCAGGCTACGGATCGCGCGGCGAGTCGGTGCCTCTGTCGGCTCGCTACGGGCTCAGTCAGCACGCCCGGCTGCTGTCGCCCTCGAAGGCGGCCTATCATACGGCGCTTGAGCGCATGTTCCGGCCGCGTCTGCTGTATCGCCTCGAGGAGCAGCTCAATGCGCGCATCAACGAACCTGCCTTCGTCTACGAGGCGCTCAAGGTCTATCTGATGGTCGGCGGCCTGCAGTCGCCGGACCGCGAGCTGATCCGCTCCTGGATGCAACGTGACTGGGCGGACAACCTCTATCCTGGCGCCACCAACGCGGAAGGGCGGCGTCTGCTCGACGAGAACCTCGTGGCAATGTTCGACCTCGAGACCGAGCAGCAGCCGCTGGTCGAACTCGACGGCCGGTTGATCAAGCAGGCCCAGAGCTCCTTGGCGCGCCTGAGCGTGTCGCAACGTGCCTACGAGTTTCTGAAATCGGAGGCTCGCGCATCGACCGCTGGCGACTGGATCGCTAGCCGCCATGGCGGACCCGACATGGGTGTCGTGTTCGAAACCACGACGGGGCAGCCTTTGGACGCGGTGCGGGTACCTGAGTTCTTCACGTATAACGGCTTCCATCAGAAGTTCGTCGCCCGGCTGTCCGGATTGTCTGAGCGGATGAAGCGGGAGCGATGGGTTTTGGGTGATGCAGGCCAGCAGTCGGCCATCGACCAGCAGTACGACAATCTGGCCGGCGATCTGCTCAACATCTATTCCAACGATTTCGTGACGACCTGGCGAACGGCGCTCGGGAGCCTGCGCCTGAAGAAGCTGCTCGCCGACAAGCCGAAATACGAGGTGCTGCGGGCGCTTTCGGCGCCGACCTCGCCGATGCGGCAAATTCTGGAATCGGTGCGCGATGAGACGGTGCTGACCAAGGAACGGGCGAAGCCGGCGAACGCTTCGGCGCCAGCTGCCGCACCGGCGCCGGCACTCTTCACGAATGCCCAGGATGGACCGCCTGGCGCGACGATCGAGGCACAGTTCAAACCTTACCACGCGGCGCTCGAAGGCGAGAGCACCCGCCGGCCGATCGACTCGACCGTCGCGAACCTGAACGACATCGCGCAGAACCTCACGTTGATCATCGAGAATCCCCAACTGACAGCACAGGCCACGGCTGCGCTTCAGACCCAGGTCGCAGCGCTCCGCAACAATGCCTCGCGCATGCCGCCGCCATTCTCCGACATGCTGCGCGCTGCAGCCGCGGAGTTCGAAGGCAGCATCGCGGCTTCAACCGCTGGGCAAATCCTGCAAACGTTGCGCGATCAGGTCACGCCGGTCTGCCAACAGACCGTGACCAACCGCTACCCGTTTGTCCGCAGCAGCGGCCAGGAAGTCCCGCTGGCGGATTTTGCCAAATTGTTCAGTCCGAACGGCGTTATGGACAAGTTCTTCACCCAGTACCTGGCACCTTATGCCGACACGTCGCGGTCGGACTGGGCTTGGCGCAAGGAGAGCCCCGTTGGTCGGTCGTTCTCGCCCGACACGCTCAAACAATTCCAGAATGCGGCTTATATCCGGGATGCGTTCTTCCAGACGGGCGGCGGTGTGCCCGCCGTTTCTTTCGCGATCCGGCCTCCTGGGGCACCGGGGCCAGGCGTGACCGTTAAGACCGAGATCGGCGGCACCACGATTGCGAGCCCAACCATTCCCGGACCGGCCACGTCGTCCTTGTTCGGCGGTCCGCAACCGACGCCACCGCCACCACCACCGCCTCAGAGCAACTCGCCAACGACCGTCCTATGGCCGGGCCCAGCGCCGCGAACGGCAATTTCAGTTAGTAACGACACCGGCGCGCCATCCGTGCTCGAGCGCATTGGTCCCTGGTCGTTATTTCGGATGCTAGAGGCGGGCTCATTGGTTGTGAAAGCGGAAACGGCCAGCGCGACTTTCATCGTCGCGGGGCGCGAGCTCAACTATCAAATTTCGACTGGGTCGTTGCGCAACCCGCTGAATCTGTCAGTGCTGCGCGAGTTTCGTTGCCCGACCGGGATATGACCATGCGTTGCGGGCTATTCGGCAAGATCGGCGCCAAGCGCGATTTCATCGCGATCGCGACCCCGCGCAGCTTCCTGGAAGCCTGGGAGCCGTGGGTACAGGCCGCGCTGTCAGCAAGTCGCCACCAGCTTGGCCCAGGATGGCAGCAGGCCTTTCTGACCGCTCCGGTCTGGCGGTTTTGGCTCGGCGCCGCGATCTGCGGCACGACAGTGGCGGGTGCGATCATGCCCTCGCTCGACGGGGTGGGGCGATACTATCCCTTGACCCTGCATGCGGTGACCGGCGAGGCCGTCTCGCTGCCGCCGCCGAGCATTGATCCGCAGGACGAATGGTTCGGGCAAGTGGAGGCGTTCATGCTTTCGACCCTGGATCGGGCGGCAACCTTCGAGCAGATCTCCGATGCATTGGATCAGCTTGCGGTGCCACGACTGCAGGAGACCATCGCCGGCGGTCCGGCGATCACGTCGCTTGGTAGTGCGACAATGGGAAGGGCTTCGGCGGTCGACGCCTTCGCGGGGTCGTTTGCAGCACTTTGCGCCGCCAACCCACAGGTCTACGCCGCGGCCAGCTTCTGGTGGACCGCCGGAGGGGAAGGCTTTCCGCCAATGGCGCTGAGTTGCCGCGGATTACCAGATCCGTTTCACTACATCACGCTGCTGACCGGTGATCTCGGCCACGCGGCATCCGGGAATGGATGACACGCGATGGTGCATATTCCATCCTTGTTCGATGTTGGTAGCGTCACCCATGCCGGACGGGTGCGGGAGCGGAACGAGGATTCATGTTTGGTACGAACCGACGTCGGCCTTTGGGCGGTCGCCGACGGTATGGGTGGTCACGAGGCCGGCGATCTCGCCAGTCGCATTGTCGTGCAGTCGCTTGACGCGATCGGCACGCCAGAATCAGCCGCAGACCTGCTGGCGGAATGCGAGGAACGGCTGTTCAGCGCAAACCAGCAGATACTGGCGCTAAGTCATGAACGACAGGGGGCCACCGTCGGGACCACAGCGGCGGTTCTGCTCGTTCGCGATAGCTACTATGCCTGCATATGGGCGGGTGACAGCCGGGTCTACCTGATCAGTCGTGGCGCAATTAGCCAAGTGTCGCATGATCACAGCGAACTGGAGGAACTGATCGCCGAAGGTGCGCTTTCGCGCGAAGACGTGAATGATTGGCCGAGCAATGCCATTACTCGTGCCGTCGGTGTCGCCGATGATCCGGAATTTGAGGTGGTGACAGGCCCGGCCGAGCCGGAGGATATCTTCGTGATCTGCAGCGATGGCCTGACCAGGCACGTGCAGGACGACGAGATCCTGCAGCACGCGGCTACGCGACGCGCCCAGGCGGCTTGCGATGACATGCTCGCGCTGGCTCTTGATCGTGGCGGGCTCGACAACGTGACGATTGTGATCGTGCGACTGCTGACGCCACGATCTCAGGAGGCGACAAGATCTCCGCTCAATCGGGAGCCGCAACCATGACCCCGAACGATCCGTTCCGATCGTCCTATCACGGCGTGCCGCCCGGCACGCGTCTCAACGGCATTTACGAGATCGAAGCGGTGATCGGCGCGGGCGGCATGGGTGAGGTGTACAAATGCCGTGAGATCCAGACTGGATCGCCTGTTGCGGTGAAAATGCTGCTGCCCGACATGGTTGACAACGAGGCGGCGCTCGCGCTGTTCCGTCGAGAGGCCGCGGCACTCCACAATCTTCCGCATGACGCGATCGTTCGCTACTTCCTGTTTACCGTGGAGCCGGTGCTGCAGCGACCTTATCTCGCGATGGAATTCGTGAATGGCCGCTCGCTCTCTAACATGCTCGATGATGGGCCGTTGGCCTTCGAGGCGCTGATCAGGCTGATGCAGCGCGTCGCATCGGGACTGGAGGCCGCCCATGAGCACGGCATCATCCATCGTGACGTTTCTCCGGACAACATCATCGTTCCGCTCGACGACGTCAGGCGGGCCAAGATCATCGACTTCGGCATCGCGCGGTCGACCCAGATGGGTGACAAGACCATCATCGGCTCGGGCTTCGCCGGCAAGGACAATTACGCATCGCCGGAACAGGTTGGGTTGTACGGCAATGACGTGACTGCGAAATCCGATGTCTACAGCTTCGGTCTTGTGCTGTTCCATGCGCTGACCGGGCAGAAACTCGACATGGGCGGCAGCCAGTTTCAACTGGTGGAGAAGCGACGGCGTATGCCCGATCTCGGTGCGGTGGATATGCGAATCCGGCCTTTGCTGGAGCGGATGCTGCAGCCTGATCCGGCATTGCGCCCGACCATGGGGGAGGTCGCCAACTGGACGCCAACCGGTTCGGCCCAGACACCGGCCGCGCCGTTATATGGCTTCGATCCGCTACGGCGGCCGGAAAGCGCGGCGCCGGCGTCGCAGGACAGGATACCGTCGACCGCGCGGAGCGCGCGCGGCCTCTGGCTGGGGGCGGGCGTGGCGGCATTGTTGCTGCTGGTCGGCGGTGGCGGATATGCCTTCTACAAGCTGGTCTGGTCAGCGCCCGGCACAGCGGTTTTGCCGCCACCTCCGAAACTCGCTGGAACAATGGTGCCGCCGAAGGTCGAGCCCGCTGGACCACAGCCCGGACGCCAAGAGACAGAGAAGTTGTCCGCGCAGCCGACGGCAACGCCGTCTCCGGCGCTCGATGGGCCGGGGCGAGCTGAGCGCATCCGCAAATACGTGGCCCAATATTCTGGCGGTGACTGCTTCTTTGTCTTGCCGATTGCTGTGAGCCCAAATGCGGCTGTCATCGAAGGGTTCGGTGCCTCGACCGCCCCATTCGACACCTTCGACAAAGCGTTTCGGCGTGAGCAGGGTTTCGAAGCTTCGGTCGGCGTCAGGCAAGTGACCCAGGCGCAATGCCCTGCCGTCAAGTTCTTGAGTCAGGTCGGGAGCGATCAGGCGCGAATGCCACGCATCACCCTGTCAGCGACAGAGCTGAAGGGCGGCGAAACCCTCAATGGGACCATTGAGAACTTTGCCAACCGCGTGGTCGAGCTGCTCATGGTGTCAGATCGCGGCGAAGTCCAGAGCCTCTCCTACCTTCTGAAGCCGGGCATCGACTCACTTTCGTTTACGCTCCCGACAGCGCGCGCGAGCGGTCCGCAATTGCTGTTGGTCGTGGCGGTTCCGCAGGTTCTGGACTCATTGCGCCAGCCGCGACCGATGGCTGCCGACACGTTCTTTCTGCAGGCGCTAAGCGAGGCTCAGCGCAACAAGGTGACCGTCATCGCGGCCGCGCGTTACGTGCTGCTCACCAATTGACCGGCACGCTCAGAATGTTCCGATCACCAGGATTTTCAGGTCGGCATCCGGCTTGAAGTCGCTTGCTGTATATTCAAGCATGTTTCCAGTAGCAGACGATGCCTTTAGCCGCCCGGGACAGAAGCTCACCAAGCGGTCGCTGCCGCCTGGGTCGATAGTCAGTTTGAACGAGCGGATCGGCCCGGCCCAATTCGCGCCGGTCTTGAGCACATACGATATGCGCCGCTCCTGCAGCTTCGCGCTGTTGGTTTGGTTACTGCCCGCGCGCTTGTCGAGTTCGGCGAGGAACGTATCCTGGACGCAGTACTCTTTCCGGTAACGGGCGACTTCCTGAGCGAGTGCGCCGCTGCGGCGGAGGCTCGAGCGCAGGATGGTGTCGGGACTGGAGCCGACGCTCGGCCGGTACTGGTGTTCGACCAAGACGGTGCGCATGGGCGGAAACACCTGCTGGCGCACGGCCGAGGTCTTGATAACCCAACCCGGCGCATATTGCTGCCGGCCGTTGTCGCTCTTTCCCGCAGGTATCAGAAGTCCGTCGTCCACGAGCCGGGCCCGGGTCGCCTCGGGCAGGTCGTTCACCCGGATCTCGCGGCTACCAATCGGCAGCAGTGGCAACTTGAGTTCGCGGAGCAGGGCACCGACATCCCTGTTGCCGACCATGGCGCGCTGATCGACGGTCAGCGGCGCCGGGCTGCCATCGACCTTGGTCTCGAAGTCGACGAAGTTGATCGGATCATTTGACGGCAGTGCGATGTTCTCAGCCTCCGACAGGTCGATGTCGGGCAGCGGAAAGGCAACGGTAAGCGTGACCGGCCTGGCGGTGACGTTGGCGAATTGGTAGCGAACGCTAATCCTGTCGAGCGCGATACGAAGGTTCTCGCTCTCCATGGCCACGTCATTGGTGCGCACGAACTGGAGCCCGCCGATCGACAATTCCGCAGCCGAGTCGTTGGCGCGTGCCGGCCAGCCCGTCGCAACCAGCAGCGCGACCATCAAGGCCCGTATCCGGAACGATGGTCGGGGGGAGGGTCCGTTCGACAAGCTAGTCTCGATGCGGCGTCGCAGCATATGCTGGTTCCATCCGATGCGGGTCAATCGATCGGCTGATAAAGATCGCCCCACTCGGACTTCCAGACCCCGTCTGGATCGCACACTACGAGCGCGAGCTTTACGTCGTTTGCCAGCCGGATCGCGCCGCGAAAAGCATCCTGAGCCGGCAACTGCGCGCTGACCTGGTCGGTGGTCAGCCGTCCCCCGCTCGCGGCGGCCGGCAGCACGATCGATCCGGAGATGCCGTCATTGTCGCGTTTCAGGACAAGCGTGATCGCGTCGGGCTGGACTTCGCTCACCTGCTCAAATCTATTCCGGGCCATGTTTTGCACCGCAAGCTGAAGACATTCGGACTATCACCGTCCAGTGATAGATTGAACGTGATTGAGATTGCTCACCACTAATTGACGCGCCGCATCAACGGCATCTCGGATTAGTCGATCCGACGCGGCGATCGGTTCGGGGTACATTGAGGCGAACATGCTTCGTCCAAATCATTGGATCTGGGTCTTCATTGTTGGCGCTGGCATTCTTGGAACCAAGGCGTACGCCGACGATACCGTTGTACGCAGCTTTGCCGGCGGTTCGGCTGCTTCCATGGTCGGCATCGTCCCGGCCAGCGAGGACGTGGAACTCGCGGGACCGCAAGCACTCAGCGCCGATGGGCAGGGCAACCTGTTTGTGCTCGATCAGATCAACGGTCGCATCCTCCAATTTGATCCGAAACAGCCGAGCTCGAATCCTGACGTCCTCAATATGCCGAAAGACGTCCAGCCGACGGATCTCGTCGTCCACAACGACGACATCATGGTTTGGGACGGCGGCGTACGGACGCTGAAGGCGGCGCCGGGGCAATCCACGCGCGGCCTCGGTGGTGATGTGATCCAGCTTGAAGAGGTCTCGAGCCGCGGCACGGACGACCAGGTCGCCGTCTCCGCTTTTGCCCAGATGGGATCACAGGCGCCAGGCAGCGCGACCGACCTGCTCGACCAGAACACCCGCGCGGCCATCATCAAGACGACGCGGCAGCCCGACCGGCAATATGTTGCTACTCGAAGCAAGGGCTCGGTGATCGCCGACATCATTCCGGACAAGGGCAATGCCAGCGTACGGGTCGAAATCCAGACCATGGTCACCAACGAGACGATCGGCCAGCTCGGCCTGCGGGTGCGCAACCAGCTCGGCACGGTAGAGTTTCTCGAGATTGACAACAGTGACCGCTTCTATGTGTTGGCGGAGGACGTCCCGCCATCGGGAAAGAATGCCTCTACGTTCGTCGCACGCTATGCCGCGAACGGCCGTCTCGAAGGAATCTATGAGCTTCCTTTGGAAAACACGCCGCTGACCCGGCGATTCGTAACGGTTTCGGGCGATGGCGATGTCTATTTCCTGCGGACCAAACCGGACGGTATTGAAGTGGTCGGCGTGCTTCAGGCCTCTGACCAACGCTTCGATTATCGACGTGCGGCCGTCGCGAACGGCAGCCGCGCCGGCACCGCAATCCGGCGTCAAATTTGACGCGTCGGCCGCCGTGAGACCGTCCAATCGCCAGCAGGCGATCGAGACAGCGTTTGCGTTCGAGGGCATCCAGTGGAAGCTGACGCAGGCGAATTACGGCAACGATCCCGACAGCCAATGCAGCGGCTTCAGCCGTGTTCGTCGGCCGTGGTATCTGCAGGGAAAGGTGAATCAGGAGGTCCGCGGCGTACCCTATTGCTGGGGCTGCCACGGTTCGCTCGCGAACTTCCGGCAGCGGATCGAGAGCGGAACGCTGGCTGGCAATGTGTGCACTCGCAATGCGCCACGGCCGGATGTGGCTGGCGTCGACTGTTCGGCCTTCGTCAGCGCCGCGTGGGGGCTGTCCGTCCACTACACGACTGCCGCTATCCCCGCGATCGCAGCCGCCGTGGCAAATCCCTGGGACCTGAGGCCGGGCGATGCGCTGAACAAGCCGGGCTCGCACGTGATGTTGTTCCTGCGGTTCACGCCTGATCGCAAGGCCGAGGTGATGGAATCCTCGACCGGCGGCTGCAACGGCCGCGTCTGCCGCAACGTCTACCCGTTGGCGAGCCTGCTTTCGCGCGGCTACGTTCCGGTCCGCTTTCGAGCCTTCGCGGACGATCAGACGGCAGTTTCAGCGAGCGCCTATCAGGAGACCGAACAATCGCCGGCGGGCCGCAAAACGGCAAGCAAAAGGCGCTGAACCCGGTGTGTCGCCAGAGCTACAAAATGGGTAGGCATGATGTCGAGGTGGATCACGATGCGGATGCCCAGAGGATTTTATTGCGGGATCAGGCAGCTATGCGCCACCATCGGGCTCGCTGCGTTGATCGGGCTGATAACCCCTCACGCATATGCGGCAGGAGGACTGTCGATCAGCAATCCGGACGGGGCGGCGGTGCGCGCGCTCGTGATCGGGATCGATGACTATCAGCACGTGCGGAAATTGAAGGGCGCGGTCGCTGACGCCACTGACATCGTGACCAGCTTGAAAAACATGGGGGTTGGCGACGTCGTCGTACTGACGAACGCCCAGGCCGACAGGGCAAGCGTCCTGCGCGAGATCAGTGCACTGGTGGAGCGGACCAAGAACAACGACCTCATCTTTCTGTCGATCGCCGGTCATGGCACCCAGGAGCCGGAGCGCGTCAAGGGCTCGGAGCCGGACGGAATGGAAAACGTGTTCTTGCTGCCAGGCTTTGAAACCACGCCAACCGGGTCGGTTGAACGTGTTCTGGGCAGTGAGTTCAACCATTTCATCCGGCAGTTCGAGCTGCGCGGGGCGAGGGTGATCTTCGTGGCTGATACCTGCCACGGTGGCGGTATGGTGCGCGATATCGATCCGCGTGCCGCTGAGATGAGCTTCCGGCAGGTCCCGCGTTACACGTTGCTGGTCGACGAACTGAAGCCGGTGTCGGACAGCAACGATCCGAAGTCAGAACTCGATCTTGACCACACGGCGTTCCTGGCTGCGGTGGACCGCTACACCAAGGCGCCGGAAGTCCGCATCCCTGGCATCGATGGCTTGCGCGGGGCTCTCAGCTATGCGGTCGCGCGGGCGGTGGAGGGGAGCGCAGACATCAATCACGATGGGAAGGTGACGCTCAAGGAGCTCTTCAGCAATGCTCGACAGGTGGTCTATCAGCTCTCGGACCAGCGCCAGAACATCGTGACCATATCATCGCCGCCTCAGACGCCGGATACCGACGTCGCCTTCGAATTGACGCGCGGTGTCGTGCTGATTCAGGGGCCGGCCGCGAGAGCTGCCTCTGGTCCGGCCGGATCCGGGGGGGCCGTCGAGGGACAGGCGCCCGCGCCACCGGCTGTCACGGCCAAGGCACCAACCACTCCGACCCTTGCCGCGGCGGCGACCAAGGAACTTCCGACCGGCGACGCGCCGGGGCCTCTCCGCCTCGCTGCACCAATCCGGCTGGCGGCGCTCGACGGCAAGACAAGCTATTTTGCAAGCGTGAAGCCAAAGGATGTTCCCGTGCAGGCGGTTCAACCGACGGACAATCCCGACCTGATCTGGGATCCCGTGTCGCACGACGTGATCGCGTGGGGCGACGTGGTCGCCTACGGGATCGACGTTGCGAACTTGCCGACGGTAGTCGATCGGACAGCGGCAATTCGTGAACTGAAACGCATTGCGACCCGGTCGCCGCAGATCATGCGCATCTGGCCAGACGATCGCCAACAGCGTGCTGGCCAGACTGTCGAAGTTGACCTGTCTGATGTGGCGTCAAGGGCGGTGCTGCTGTTCAATGTGTCTGGCGATGGCACCATCCAATTGTTGTATCCGGTGGGTTCTGATGCGGCGCTGGCCCGATCGGCGAGTTTGCGCTTACCGCTCAGGGTCGGCGAGCCGTTCGGTGCGGAACAGATCGTTGCGGTGACCTCGCAGCAACGCATGGTAGATCTTGAGACAGCCCTAATGCAGTTCAACCGGCGTCGCGCCTCGGGGCAAGTGATCAAGAGTCTCGAGCGTTACTTGCCCGCAGACGCGCGAATCGCCTCGATCGGCTTCTTCAGTGCCCCCTGACTCTTAGGGGAGCAGGCCATGCCGTCATCTCGGCCGATCCGCCAGGCGCGACCATGGCTCGCATTCCTGCTGCTACTGGCGGGTAGCGGAGCTGCGCCCGCAGCACCATTGCCGACGGCGTCGTTGCATGTCGGCACGACGTACGCACGTTGGCTTTGGCCGGTACAAGCGGTGCGCGGGCAGACCAATACCGCGAGTGTGTCCCTTCAGATCCTGCCGAGCCAGACCGTCAACGTCGGCGGCAAGGTCTCGTTCGGCGTTACAGCCAGGAAGACTGGATATCTCATTTTGGTCGACGTCGACGCGGAAGGGCGGATGTCCCAGATCTTTCCGACCCCCGAGCTATTGGCGCAGTCGAACGAACGCGACATCAATCTCGTCAAGCCGGGTGTCGAATTTGTTGTTCCTGCCCCGGCGGCGCGACAGCGTGGTTTTGAATACGTCGTCGCACCGCCAACAGGGTCCGCAGTGATGATCGCCATCCTGAGCGAGCGACGCGTGCAGTTGCTCGATTTGCCGGACATGCCCCGCAAGCTGGAAGGTCAGGCCGACGCATTGAGCTATCTATCGGCCTGGACCAGCGAGCTGCGCGTGCCGGACAACAGCAGCGGAAAGCTGGTGACGAACAATTGGTCGTTCGACGTCAAATCCTATTCCATCAAGTGAGCCCTGTGAAGCTTGGGTTATAGCTTGCTCAGTCGGCTGAAGAAGCCACCCCGGGCGATCATGTAATGAATGTCCTTTGGAAAGGGAAAAGCGCTGCGAACGTTGGAAATTGCGTGCTGGAGGAATTCCCCGCGCTGCGGCGCTGGCTTATGCCGCGGCTGGTCCGCGACCTGCGGTATCATGAAGCGATCCACGAAAGCCGGGTCAAGATCGTTGACCCTGACCATCTGGCCAAATGCCGGGAATAGATCGTAATGACCCAAGCTTACGCTGAGGTTCTTGAGGGCAGGGCGCTGAGGCTGAGTTTGATTGCCATCGGTCGTCGCCAGCCCACGCCCGATCAGGTCCAGCTTCACCGATTGCGGCAGAGTTGATGGACCATACACGATCTCGAGCGCCCGGCCGCTCTGTCCGGACAACCATTGGTACCAGAAGGTCGCATCATCGGGCCGCGCATTGGCACCGTAGAGGCAGTCAAATCCCCAACAGGCCGTCAGCTTGCCCTGATACTTTCCAAGGCTCCCGACGAGGTTGCGCATGCCGTTACCACCGCCGGAGTGGCATGCGATGATGAGCTTGCCGATCTGGAGCTGAGGAATGGACGTCGAGGAGAGACCCAGGAACCTGGCAAGAGCTCCAAGGATCTCCTCGAGATAGCGTTCGCCCCAGTTCGCGGTTGCCAGGTCAGACACGCTGTAGTTTCCGGCAAAGGTGTCGCCAACGGCATATTCGTAGCCCAGGAACGGCGCGATAAGCACTACGTCCTTGCCGGAATCCCGGACCTGTTCGCGCAGCCGCGCTGGATCGCTGTGGAAGAGGAATTCATGGTTTTTGACATAGAAGCCGTGAAGCCAGATCACGACATCGAACTTGGTGGCAGCTGTTGGGTGCTTTGGCGGAAGATAAACCGCCGTCGGCTTCATGCCGGGGGCCTGCCGCTTCGTGAAGAGCGTCACCCCGGGAAAGGCGTTGGCGTCCTTTTGCTCAAGCTCACACGCAACCACGCAGGTCGCTCCGCTTCGGCCAATCCAGGCACGGACCTGGATGACCCAGTGTTAAGCTCTGCCGCCCGTCACACCTTCTCGACACCAAGATCCGCGCGGCCTCCTGGCCTTCCATGACGCCGTGGCAGCCTTGCGCGTTGCTAGTTGCAGGACTCGACATTACCCACGTTGCCCCCGGGGCCGCCGCCGCCACGGTATTCGAGGTGGCAGCCACTACGGACCTGACGGCACAGAGATTGATCGCAAACGACCTGACCACCGCCGCCGCCGGACCTCGCAGTTGCTTGTCGCCGCGGAACGTCGGCTGCCGGCGCCGGCCTCTCGCGGGCCGAACGATCCGCACGTGACGGACGCTCGTCCGTGTTGCGCTTTGCGACCGGTTTCTTCCCGCGTCGCTTCTCGCATTCATTGTCGTCGTTGAGGAACGAACCCTCGGCACAGGTGATCCTGCTGCACTGGTCACCGTCGGCCTTGTAGCCATGATCACAGATCAGGGGACAGACCCGGGACGGCTTGAGCTTGATTGCGTCAAGCGCGTCGAGACTTGCGAGCTTGGCGTCGAATTTGGTTCCCGCGTGCCGGTTGAAGAGAGCCAACGAGCGCTGTGAGGCCGCATTCCATTGGCCATTGACGGCGCCGGTGAAGCAGCCGACGCGGCTCAATTCGCCTTGTACAGACTTGGCGATATCTACGGACTTGGAGAGATCGGCCTTTGCGATATCGGTCTGGCGCGGCTCGTCGCTCAGCGCGGCAAGCTTGGGCGTCTTGCTGTCCTCAGCGGGCGTAGCGGCCGCTGGGTTATCCGCGACGGTACTCTCAACAGCCGGCTTATTCCCGGAGAGTGCAGCGACGATTGTAGATTCGGACGCAATACGTTTCCGTTCCGCCTCGGCGGCTTGCTCCTGCGCCGCTTGCTTCGTCTTCTCGGCCGCAATCCGGGCCTCTTCCGCAGCCTTCAGCTCCGCGGCCGCCTTCTCCTGGTCGGCGCGCTGGGCGCCCTGGGACATCAGGCGAGCTCGCTGCTGCTCGGCCTCCTGCGCTTTCGCCGTGGCCGCGACACGTGCGTCCTCGGCGTCGAGCTGATTGAGCTGCAGCTTGGCCAGATTTGAGTAGTATCCGTCCGGATGTTGGGTCAGGAACGCGTTCAGAGCAGGCTTGTTGCGGAGCTGCAGGGCCAATTCGTAATCACGTCGAATTTCCGACTGGGGGTTGGCCGCCTGTACCGGCTCCTCGGCCTTGGTAGCCGGAACAAGCGCAACGTCTTCGCCGCCGAGCGAGCCGTAGACATAGGGCTCCTGTCGGTTGCCCGTGGCTTGCAAGACATCGTCGCGGACGAAGCCGAAAGCCCTTCGCAAGTCGAGCCCCGGCTTTGCGATGTACTTCACGAGAGCCGTCGCGTACGGACTATTCTGGCTGTTGCCATCGAGTGCGGTCAGTCCCGCTTTCGCGGCAAACGCGATCAGCGTGTTGGAGACGGTGGGCTCGACCCTGGCCAGTCCGCGGCTGATCGATCGCGAGGCAACTGTACGTTTCATCGAGTCGGCAAACGGATTGTTGCGGCACGCGTCGACGATCACCACGCGTAGTTGCCTCGCAGGCTCAATCGCCAGCAGGACGCGGTCGAGCGAGAATGCTTCGTCATAGATGTCCGTGTCACGTTCGAGTCTGGCGTCGGTCGGGATCAGATAGTTTGTCCCGTCGATCTCGATACCGTGGCCAGCGTAGTAGACCAGGGCTATGTCGGCATTGCGGGCCTGATCGGCGAATTCTCTCAAGGCCCGCCGCATATCGGTCGCGGCGAGGTTAAGTCTTGAGTCAACCACATCGAAACCTGCCCCCTTCAAGGTTGCGGTGATGGCCGCAGCGTCGTTGGCCGGGTTTGGGAGCAGAGGGGCGTTTTGATAGTTGGCATTGCCGACCACCAAAGCCACGCGCTTTGTCGCCCAGGCTGGCTGACAGGCCAGGAACAGCGAAGCGGCGAGAAGAAGCAAAACTCGAAGGTGCCTGTACACTCTCATGGCGAACACCCAACCTATGCCCGTAGAATGGTGACGTCGCGAAGATGGCCGCCTAAGAAATAACTCTTGAGTTCGTACGCTACTGGCGGCTGCCTATCTGCATACAGTACCAATCTCGAGCCCGATCCATTCCTATGTGTTGTTGCGAAATGCGGACGCGTTCAAAAGGCAAGGAAGATATTGCGCCGGGCGTTGTGCGCCGCTTCATGTGGATGATAGGTGCCCGCCAGTGCTTTGCTGAGGGCGCGATCGCAATATAAGATGTTGATATAAAACAGTGATTTTTTTGGGGCTGCTCGTGGTAGCGCGGCACAAGGCCTCTGGCGTGCTTCAAACTTGAGTTCCGCCGAGCCGCACATCGAGGAGACGTGAAGCGCGGTGTCAGGCGTGCGGATCAATCGCCTTGGTCGAGAGCTCCGGGCCGGCCTGATAAGCTCGCCGCCCGAGTCTCGCGGGGATCAGACCTGCAGGGATCAGAAAGGGCGTTGCCGCGGCATAGACGTCATATTCAGGGAAGGCCAGTCTTAGTATCCGCTCTTCGTTGATCATTCGTCGGCACTGAATCATCGCAACCACGATGGCGATGAGCACGGCAAGTGGTGAAAGGACCTGAAGTGTGACACCGACCAACGCAATCCCCTCACATAGGTAGAGGGGATGCCGGACGACTCGATAAGGCCCTTCCGTCACAAGGCGCCTCGCCTCCGGTAGAATGCTGAAGGATTTGCCCAACCAGCGGAGTACCACGATAGAAAGCGAGATCCCCACCAGGATCAACGTCGTGGACAGAGCCGACCAGATCGGGCCGAGCTCTGCCTTCGGAAGAAAAGCGAGTGTGACGGTCGGAAATGCGCCCAGCAAGGCCGAGACCCGCATCTCAACGCCCTTCGACTTCATTGTCGGGACCAGGCGGGTGATGGTTGTCAGTGCAACGAGTCCAAGGAACAGGACGTTGGCAATACTGGCTGCGATCATCAGCAAGTTGTCCACGCTGCCCAACGGAAGGCGATGGATGCTGGCGGCGCCAATGAGAGCAGACCCGCCATAGACGATCACGATGGCCACCCTGGAGGTCCAGTCCAGCCAGGGATTGACGCCGCCCGCGATCCGGTTCCTCGCTGTCCCCTCCTGGCCGACCTTCGCGTCAGTCACAGCAGTGATCTCGCTCGCTCAAAATCTGCCTCACTAGACGCCAGGCCTCCGGAGAGGTCAATTGGCTGGCCACATCTCCGAGCGCGGCCACTCCAGTCGGTCCCATGCGGTTCCACATTCCGCGGACCCTCCGGATCGTCGAGTTGTCATCGAACCGAACCTGTCGTGGCGACACGAATGATAAAGCGCATAATTAAACAGTAGTACTGCCATGGGTTTGCACGGATTCGTGAATTTGCGCCGAATCTTGTTCCTTCTTCCTGTGCTGCTGCTCTTCTTCTGTCAGCCGGCATGGGCGGGGAATCGCGTCGCACTTGTCATTGGCAATTCTGCCTACAAAAACGCGGCGCCACTTTCGAATCCCGTCAATGACGCTGCGATTGTCGAGGCGACACTAAAGAACGCAGGTTTTGACGTTGTGCAAACCCGCCGGGATCTTCAGGCGATCGAGATGCGGCGCACGCTGCGCGATTTTGCCGATCAGGCTCGCGACGCAGATGTGGCCGTCATCTACTACGCCGGTCATGGTATGGAGATCGAAGGTACGAACTACCTGATCCCGGTCGACGCCACCCTCGAGCGCGATACGGATGTGTACGATGAGGCGTTTTCGCTCGATCGCGTCATGCTGGCCATTGAACCGGCAAGGCAGCTGCGACTTGTGATCCTCGACGCTTGCCGCAACAATCCTTTCTCCGAAAAGATGAAACGGACGGTCGGCTCGCGGTCCATCAGCCGGGGCCTTGCCCGAATTGAGCCGGCGACGGCGAATACTCTGGTTGCCTTCGCCGCCAAGGCTGGCTCGACAGCGTCGGACGGCAACAGCAAGAACAGTCCCTACGCTGCCGCATTGGTCAAATATATCGGGACTCCGGGTCTGGATTTGCGCAGAGTGTTCGGCTTCGTTCGCGACGACGTCATGAAAGCGACGGGCAATCGGCAGGAGCCCTATGTTTACGGCACGCTTGGCGGCGACGACGTGCCGCTGGTGCCCGCCAAGGAAACAGCCAAGGAAACAGCCAAGGAGCCAACCAGGGAACCAGCCAAGGAGGCCGCGAAGGAAGCCGTCCCATCGCCAACGCTGCGATCCGAAATACGGCGCGACTACGAGCTCGCGCTGCAGGTTGGCAACAAGGATGCACTGAACTTCTTCATCGTCCAGTATCCGGATGGTTACTACGCAAGTCTCGCAAAGCTTCAGCTCGCCAAAATCGATGCGGAGGAGAAGCGCGTTGCTGCGGCCGAAAAGGCGCGTCAGGCCGAGCAGGAGCAGGCGCGGCTCGTGAACGAGGGCGCACAACAGATGCAACTTGCCAAGGCTGCGTCGGATCTGAAGGCAGCGCAGGAAGCTCGGGCCGCCGCCGAGGCCGCCAAGGAAACCGCGCAGCATCAGGCTGCTCAAGCCGAACAAAGGCGTGTCGCGGCTGAAACGGCACCTGCCGCGAAGAACGCTGCACCATCAGCAACAGGGCAGCCGCAAGAGGCGAAGGCAAACGCGAACACAAAAGTGGCAGCGCTCCCCAATCCACAGGCGCCCGTGCCGCCACCTTCGCCAGCCGAGCTGGCAAAATCGGTGCAAACCGAATTGCGCCGGGTCGGCTGCCTCACGGGATCGGCCAGTGGGGAGTGGGATGCGGCGTCGCGGCGTTCGCTTGAGCTGTTCAATCAAAGCGCCGGCACCAAGTTCGATACCAAGACCGCGAGCGCCGATGCGCTCGATGCGATCAAGCTCAAGCCGGCGCGGGTTTGTCCTTTGATTTGCGGATCCGGCCTCAAGCGCGACGGCGATCGTTGTGTCAAGATTGCCTGCGCTGCGGGTTACTTTCTGAATAGCGACGATGAATGCGAGAAGCGCAAGGTCCGTCAGGCCCCGTCCGCAAGACTTGAACGAAGGGAGAGGGAGGCTGCTCCTGCAAGACCCGCAAGACCCGAGGCCAGCGCAAGCAACAAGCCGGAAGGCGGCGGAATGCCATTCATGTTCTTCCTGCCCTGAAGATTTCAGCCGATATCGTGTAGCGCCGTGTTCAAGCATGCCGTTCGAGTCTGCATCGGCCATTCTGAACGTAAGCCCGGCCCCAGTCTTTCCTTGCGGAGACCTCCGGGTCTTCGCGACACATTTTCCAGCTGGATTGGCCGACCCACGCACCAGGGGCACATGCTCGTCTGACCCGATTCACGTTCAGTCGACGAGGCGGGCGAAACGTGGCTCGTTAGTCGCCGTTGTGGCTAACAAGGGTCAAACAAACCGCTCACGATCGGAATTTCGGACTTCGGAGAAGCTGATGCCCATTCCGTTGAGGATCTACATCACGCCATTTGCCGACAGGGGGGTCGTTGAGCCCGGGCAATGGAGCAGCGACACGGCCAAGAAGGCGCTCGACGTGGTCAATACGATCTGGTCAAAGGCCAAGATCGCGTTCGTGATCAGCGATTGCTTGATGGAGAAGCCGCTCGACATGGCAAAGAGCGCGCGCAGCAATGATCAGCGATTGCTGGGTGTTCTTGCCTCTCGGCACGATCCGGACAATGCCATCCACATCTACCTCGTCAATTCGATTGAAAATCTATCCGCCGGCGGAAGTTCATACCCCAATAGCGAACCCGAGCCGGCAAGCTTCGTCCAGTGGTATGGCAATGACCACGCCAATGGACGCGCCTGGGCTCACGAGCTTGGCCATCTGATGAGCCTCGATCATGTCGAGATCGACTATTCCAATGAGAAGCAGGCGGCGCAACGCGTCAAGAACCTCATGACGAAAGGATTGAGCGCCGGCTCCGACTTGACTGGCCAGCAGATCGATGCAGCCAAAGGCTCAAAGCTGGTCAAGCGATTTGGCGGATAAGTCGTCGGCCGACCGCCGAAGTCGCCGTCGTCCTGCAGATCGCGTGTCCGAAGCGGGGGAACGTCCTCCTCGCGTGGCGATCTCCGCCGAATTCAGAAAAACGACTACATTGTGGCAATCGGCGCGGTCATTTCGGCACGGGTCTGGAGCCCGATCTAATCCGCCCATCCAGGCATGGGCCGGACAACGGCGCGCGCTTAATGGGCGCTTAATGCTTTTGCGCAACAGATAGATCACCAGCGCGGAATTAGTCCTAGTTACGAGTGCGAGCCGAGCTCCCGGAGGAGGGGAATCGGATGGGACTGCTTTTTGTCGGAGTGCTGGCGGGAGTCCTGATCGGCTTTGGCTGGTTTGCGCCTTCCCGAGGGTATTTCCTCGGATGCGCGTCACGACCCTGTTTCGCTGTCGCCCAACCCGCGCAGCCAATGCCGACGGCGTTGGCGCAAGAGCCTGCGGCTGTCAGATCGAGTTCCGCAACGCCGGCAAGGCCCGGCAAGACATCATCTCCGAAATCTCCGAAGAAACGCGGATCGACCGACCTTGCCAAAGCGGCGTCCCCGCGGACGAGCATCAGCGTCCCGGCATCCGAACGGCCCGCGGAAATGCCGGACCCTGCTCTGGACAAGGCGAAGGTTGCGATCGCGACGCAGATGAGGGGGCCGGAAACGGTCGAACTCAGCGACGTGAAGCGCGCAATGCGAAAGAACATGTTTGGACGCCCCGTGGATACGATTTGCGGCCGCGTGAAAGGAAGAAGCGCGTCAGGCGGCGAGACTGGCGAGAGGCCGTTTCTGTATCTCGTGAAGGAGGATGAAGCATATGTCGTCGACGGCAAGTCGGGGTCGGCGGCGTCAACGGCGTATCGAAATATCTGCAATTAGGGATGCGTCGACTGCGCCACCGCGCGGTACGCGCCCAAATGATTTGAGCGGAAAGAATTTCCTCCCAGGTGTCGAGTGATCCCGCAGTGGATACGGCACTAACGCGGCACTGCGCCGCTCTCGTGATGATGCATTCAGGATGAATGCAGCAGCAGGGGAGACGCAATACGGAATGGGAATATCGCGGAAGTTCTTTTCATCTCGAGGACATCATGCACGACATAACCAACGCTTCAAAACGGCTCAATGAATCGCTTCATCTGCCGGTTCTGGTGATCATCGAGCCGCTCCTGTTGCCTCGTACATGCATTCTGCACGTCCTCAGGCGGGAGTTGGACGAACTTGAGATCCTTGACATGGCATCTGTCCAAGGCCTGGACTGCACGTCAGCCCGCGATGTTCGTCTGGTGATGCTGAGTATCGCGGACAAGCCCATCGGCGATCCCTCGGTTGAGGACGATCTCGCCTTCGTTGCGGAGTGTTGTCCCAACGCCGCCACTGTGGTCCTGTCAAACCACGAGGACGAGCCGACCGTGCAGGCCGCGATGCAGCGGGGCGTGCGCGGCTTTCTTTCCACCTCGCTACCGATCGAGATCGCCATAGCCGGCCTGCGCCTTGTTCTCGTCGGCGGCGCCTACAGGCCGTTGCCCGTGGCCGGGATGAACAGGATACCGGATTTCGAGCCGCCGGATGCGCGCGGGCTCTCGCCCGCATATCTGATGAACGAGGGAGCCAGAGTGGCTATCGACAGGAGCGTGACCGATCTGACGCCTCGTGAGCAACAGGTTCTGGCGGAACTGGAGCTCGGCCTGCCCAACAAGCTGATCGCCGCCAAATTGCGCCTGTCGGAAAGCACGGTCAAAATGCACATTCAGCATATCATGAGGAAATGTGCCGCGCACAATCGCACGGAGGCCGTGCTCCGCTGGCGCGGCCGGTTGCCCGCGCCGAGTCGCGATCACGTCCCCGGCGTGGCTCTCATGCCGGAGACCTAATGCATGATCCGGACCCGGAAGGCGCGATGACGATTCACTGCAATCTCATCGCGCTTCAGTCCTCTCTGAATGCACCACGGAAGCTGTCGAGCAGGGGCCTGAGCGCGTAGAGAGCCACGGTGCCGCGCCCCGTCGTGATGAACACCTGAACCGGCATGCCGGGGACGATCTGGATGTCGTTCGCGACGATCTGTCCGTCGTCGATCCGGATCCTGGTCGCGTAGTATGGCTGGTCGGTACGCTTGTCGAGCAGCCGGTCTGCGGATACGTGCACGACGGTTCCCTTCAGGCGAGGCACGCGACGCTGATTGTACGGTACGAGTTGAACCTCGGCATTGAGGCCGGGATGAACCACATCGATGTCCTCGGGCCTCAGGCGCGCGGTCACGATGAGACGGTCTTGCCGGGGCACCAGGTCCATGAGCGGAGCGCCCGCTCCGATGACGCCGCCGGCCGTATGAACCCGCAGATCGGTTATCACGCCGTCCTCGGGCGCCTTGATCTCCGTTCGCGATAGCTGATCCCTGGCCGCAAGCAACCGCTCGCGGAGCTGGAATATCTGGTTCTGTGCTTCACGAAGCGACTGTGCGATCTCGTTCTGCTTCTCGCTCTCGAGCTTGAACAAGGTGGCCTGCTGTTCGCTGATGACCTGCCCGGCGCGGGCAATCTGCGCGGCGATCTCGCCGCGGCGGCCCTCAACGTCGGCCAGCTCCCGCTGCAGGTTCAGCAGCCGCGGCCGCCGTTCGAGTCCCTTGTTGACGAGGGTCGCGACCATATCCAGTTCCTCCCGAACGATGTCGACCCGTTGCCCGGTGGCGGTTTCCTGAGCCTTGAGACCTTCGATCTCCTTTTCGACTTGACGCCTTCGTTCGCGAATGACCGCAAGCTGCGACTCGTGAACCTGGAGGCGTGCCTGAAAAATGAATTGCTGCGCCGACACCGCGGCGGCCGCCACCTCGCTCTGCCTGCTGTCCTGTTCCAGCGCGTCCGGGATTGCGATCCTCTCGAATCTCTGCTGCTCGGCTTGAAGCCGTGCGGCACGAGCAGCGGCATCCCAGAATTGGCCTTGGAGGCTTTGCATCTCCGAGCCGGCCCGGGTGTCGTCCAGCTCGATCAGCGTTTGGCCGCTGCGCACGATATCGCCATCCGAAACCAGGATCTTCCTGATGATGCCGCCTTCCAGATGCTGAATCGTCTTGCGGCTCGATTCCGATTCCACGACGCCGGAGGCGATCGCGGCGCTCTCGAGAGGCGCGAGGCTCGCCCATGTCCCAAGCCCCAGCATGAAGCAGAGCACCAGCAGATTGCCCGCGACGGTGATACCGCGAAGCCTTCCGCGCGGAGAGGTCGGCGTGGGCGTCGAACACCATGGAAATTCCATTGGCTCGAAATCGTCGATTGCGGTCACCACGACGCCAGATCGCCGGGCGGGCAGGGGGCTCGCCGGCGCTCGCATGAGCTGGTCCCAGACCAAGGGAAGTCTCGAGACGGCGGGAAGCTTCCAGATGGTGAGAGAGTTCCAGATCATGGCGCAATCTGCGAAGTAACCTGGGGTCGGCTCAGGTGCCGTTCAAAGATGTCCTCGCTGTCGCCGAACGCGGCGACCGCACCGCCCTCCATGATGGCAATCTTGTCCGTGGCTGCGAGAAGGCCCATCCTGTGGGTGACGACGACAAGGATGACGCCCGCGAGCTTCATGCGCTCGATGGCATCCAGCAGCATTCGCTCGCCCCCGTAGTCGAGGCTGGCGTTGGGTTCGTCGAGAACGACGAGACGTGGATTGCCGAAAAAGGCGCGGGCAAGACCGAGGCGCTGCCGATACCCGCGCGAGAAGGTTGCTTCGCTCTGAACCACCGTGTCGTAACCCAGCGGCAGGCCCATGATCGCCGCATGGATACCGACGAGCTTGGCCGCTTCGATGACTTTCCGTCGGTCGGCATCTTCAAGGCGTGCGATGATGTCGTTGATCGTGTCGCCGAGCAGGTTGATGTCCTGGGGGAGATATCCGAGGCGGTCGCCGTTTCGACCCTCGCGAAGCAGCGAGACGTCGGTATTGTCGAGGACGACACGGCCATGCGTTGGCATCGACAGCCCGGCGATCACCTGCCCGAGCAAGGACTTGCCTGATCCGGACGGACCGATAATGCCAAGGCATTCTCCGGGCATGAGGCTGAACGAGACACCGTTCAGCAGAAGATGGTTGGTCCCCGCAAGCCTCACGCCGACATTGTCGACGACGAGGCCGCTTGGCGCCTGCAGCGGAGAAACCTCCGCGCTCTGCTGCCGGGCGGCGGGGAATGCGGCGAGAAGTGCGCCGAGCCGCTGACAGGCGCTCACGGCCGTCACGAGTGATTTCCAGCCTGCGACCGCACTTTCGACCGGCGCGAGCGCCCGGCTGAACATCAGCGTGGCAGCAAAGATGATTGCCGGACTCTTCCCGTGATCGAGGACGAGCCATGCGGCGGCCCCCATGATCAGGACCTGCGACAGCGCGCGAACCGGCTTGGTGGCCAGCGAGACGATCTCGCCTCGCTGGAGTGCCACATCGTGCTCTCTGCGGGCGTGCTGCGCGTCACGGTGGATCATGCGCGCAGCGCTATCGAGCATTCCCATGGCGCGGATCATGTGGATGTTGCTCGCTGCAGTCTGGAGCCGGCCGCAGCTTCTGGACAGCGCGGCGCCGGATCTGAGCAGAACGTCTTCGGTGACCAGCTCTCCGGCAACCGTGAGCGCGAACAGGAAGGCGACGCAACAGGCGCCCACCACGCCGAGCAGGGGATGGATCAGAAAGAGGACAAGGAGGAACAGGGGCGCCCAGAGCGCGTCGAACAGCATCGGACATGCGCCGGACTCGACGAACTGGCGCAGCACCGTGAGATCCCGATACGCGCCCGACGCTTGCGTCCAATCGCTGCGAAGCGCCGATTCGAGGCCGGCCGAAAGCACGCAAGGACGAAGGCGATCGTCGAGCCAGGCGCCAAGGCGTCCCAGGACGGCGCGCCGCAATGCATCGAACACGCCGCCGACGACCACTGTGATCGCGACAATGAGCGTGAGCAGGAGCAAGGTGTCGCCACTCTGGCTCGACAACACCCGGTCGTAGATCTGAAGAAGATAGATGGAGGGCGCAAACAGGAGCAGGTTGTAGCTGCAGCTATACGCGAATACGAGACCGAGCGGTCCCGCGCAGGACCGGAGGGCTGTGTGCAGTGGCGTCCCGATCTGCGGCAGGATAGGCAACCGAATGGGCGGCATCAGCATGATCGTCACCGCCTGAAATCGAGGTCCGGCGCACTTGACCGATGGCCAACGCAATCCGGCAACGGCATCGGTAGATCATTGGCGTGAAATCCAGGACCGGCGGCCGCGGCCGCCGGTCCCGCCAGTCGGACGAGCGGCTGGTTAGAGCGTATCGAGATGGAAGGTCACTCCGCCACCCCATGCGAAGTTGCCGTCTCCGCCATCGCCGCCGATGCCGGCCACAACTTCCTGGTGCTGGTCCACCATGACCTTGTTGATCTGGGTGGCATCCGTATTGGCGTAGACCTTGGAGGTATCGTAGCCGCTGTAGGATTTTTGGCTTCCGTTCGACTCGGCGTCTCCGCCATGGGCCTTCGAAAAATACGAGGCCTTGGCGTTTGCGCCGCCGGCATCCCAATCCGCCGTCTGTTTGACGTGATCGCCGGTGTTCACGTGCACGTCGGCACCTTCCGCCTTGTTGGTCGGATCGTAGTTGACAGTCGGCTTGCTGATGATGGCTCCCTTGAAAGTACCGTCGCCGCCATTTCCGGCACTTTGACCACCGGTGTCGATCGATTTGACTTTGATCGTATCCGAGATATTGATTGCCTTTGGCATCATTTGAGGCCTCCGTCGGTTTGTTGGCTGTCGTGCAACATCCATCCCGATCAGGCGGACGCGCGCGGCAAGTCTGGTCCGCCCACGCGCGATGGCGATAGATGTCAAATCGGACACCATCCGGTTTGGTGGGCCTACGTACGAAAGTACGACATTTCGTCAGGAGAGGCGCCTCTGCGCGGGCTTTGCATGCGAAGAGTGGCGACGGCGCGTGCCGCGATGCGATCGGCTATGCGAGCGATGCGACGTTTCGCTATGCCACCAGGTGAAGATCCGACAAGAGATGCGCGGCATCGCCACCCAGTGCGAGATTGCCGTGGCCGCCGTCCCCGCCAACGCCGGCGATCTGGACCGCACTCTGGTCGATGTGCACGTTGTTGACCTGATCGGCTACGGCCGTCGAATGGGGACCTGCGATTGCGATGTTGATGGGTGCATAGATCGCGACGCTGACGTCGATCAGACTGCCGGCAAAATAGCCGTTGCCGCCATTGCCTGCGCTGTTCGAACCGGTCGCGATCGTATCGGAGCCGCCCCACAAATTATGGGAGAGAAGGCTTGCATGGCCGCCCGCTGCGGCGTTGTCGTTGCCGCCGTGCCCGCCAATGCCAGCGATCTGAACCGCGGATTGATCCACGGAGACATCATTTATCTGGACCGCGTAAGTGCTGGAGCCATAGCCCGCGATTGCGATGTTGATCGGGTTGTACACTACAAACGAGGTATGGACGAGTTCACCGTAGAACACGCCGTCGCCGCCATTGCCGGCCTGGCTTCCGCCCGTTTGAACGTCCGAGACGCCGCCTCCGTTGCTTGATCCCCAGCCGGGGTCGAGCGTCATGACGCTGCCGCCGACGGCTACGTTGCCATGTCCGCCACTTCCGCCGACGCCCGCGATCTGAATGGCCGATTGATCGATGTCCACCGTGTTCGATTGACTTGCATGCGCAGTGCCGCTCGAGGCTGCCACCGCAATATTGATCGGATGATAGATCACCACGGGAGCGTCCACGATCGCACCCGAGAAATAGCCGCTGCCGCCGTTTCCGGCGCCGTTGTCGCCGCTCGCGATCAGGCCGGCGCCTAAGGACGTACTGACGCTGCCGCCTGATGCAATGTTGTCATTGCCGCCATGGCCGCCGACGCCGCCCATCTGAAAAGGGGATTGATCGACATTCAAATTGTTGGACTGGTTGGCCAGGGCGACCGAGCCGTATCCCAAGCTCACCGAGATGTTGATCGGTTGATAGATCAACAGGGACGCGTGAATGATGCTTCCGTAGAAGTAGCCATCTCCGCCGTTTCCGGCCGTGTTGGCTCCGCTCTCGACCGCAGCAATGCCCATCCCGGGATGTGATGCGCCGGAAGCGGGCGTGGTGGACGAAGCATCCAGGCCCGCCGCAGCGTGGTTGCCGACGTGGCCGTCCGTGTCGCCCACCGACGTGGGATGTTTGGATTGAATCGGGTCGGAGTCATTGTGCTGGGTGTTCGCGCTCGCGGGGTGCGCTCCAGAATCTGCAAATTGACCTGCAAACGGGCGGGGACCATGGACCAGGGCGCCACCGCCAACCGCGTCAGTCAGGAACGGTGCGCTCAGTGCCGGACCCGCTTCGTCGTCACCATCGTACCCATCGTGGCGATGGGAGGCGTGATGCAGCCGGATTCCATCCGACATCCGCGAAAAATCCATCGTAGCCTCCCTCATCGCAATCGCTCCGCGCGATCGGACGGGTTCTGCACTCCGGACAGACTGTCATCCCGGGAAGGTCGAATGCCCAGTCGTCAGTTCGGATATAGCGCTTCGTCTGGCACCCGTAACATCGGCTACATCCGTTCGGGTAAACAGCCTTTGCAACTTTGCGTGGGCCGATGCTTGAAAGTGCGACCTTGAGGGGATGGCGAAAATGGACAATCGAGCTGACGGCCAGATCGCCTGCGGCCAAAATGAATCCACGGCGTTGCCGGATTTAAGTCGCATTGCGACCTAGGTCACGGCCAACGCTCCCGTCCGGGCAGGGGCGCAACACCGGGGTTTTCCATGTCCGGTCATTTGCGAGTTTATTGCGCCGCTTTTACGCTTATTGCAGGTCTCTCGACATCATCCGCGTTTTCGACGCCTCTTTCCGAACTCTTCAATGCCGGTCCCGCCACAGCCCCTGCGCCCGCTTCCGCGGAAGCAGAGTGCTTGACGCGGCCCGGCAAGTCGACCGCCGATGGCCAGCACTGGGTCTATCGGGTGGAAGGCCAGCGCAGATGCTGGTTCCAGATCGCCGAAGGAACTGAGAGGGCGAAGAAGCTGGTTCAGCAACGCGCCACCAAACATCGTGTCGCCGCGGCCGAAGAGAACCAGACCGCGGCGCGCAAGCGGAAGACGGTGGTGGATGCGCGCGCGGAGCTGCCGCGCTCCGCACCTGCGGATACGTCCCGGCCGAGCCCGTCCGTGCCCGCGCAGGTGGTTGATGCCAGTCCCGTCCTCGCCACCAGGATCGCAACCCGCGCGTCGCCGGCTCCCCTTTCCAAACGCGACCGGCTCACGGCTGACGAGATCACGCCGCGCCAGGTCGACGTGGAGGCACTCCTTGCGGCGGCGCCAGCCGCCAGTGACGTGGTTGCCGCCTCGGCGGCGCCGCTCGCCTTTTCCGCCGGAGAGGCGGGCGATGACGGACGGGTTTGGACCTGGCTTGGCATGCTGCTGATGGCTTTGGGGCTTGTCTCCGTCTTGAGCGCGAGTCTAACCATTCCGTGGGCCGCGCTGCTGCCCCAGCTATTATTCGCTTGCCAGCGGCGAGTTGACGCCAGCAGGCAGAATGGGCCTCGAGCTCCCTGGCGGCGCGGCTCCCTGGTTTGGGCCCAACAGGGCTTATGGGGCAATGCCTGGCGTCGCTCAACACCACAGCTTTCAGCACCGATCGCGGTGAGTATCTGGAGGCTTCTCTTGTCGAGGGCGAGTTCTCTCGAGAAATTTCATGCGTTCGCTCAATCGCGAGCCGCCGGGCGCCCTGCCTATTCGGAAACAACCCAGTTTCGCAGACCATCGATCGTGCGAAATCCGTCGGCGGCGTAGCAGCGGATCGATGGATGTAAGCCTTGCGTCATCTCGGCAAGCGCGTGTCCTGGACCGAGGTCCAGGACTTGATCGATCCCGAGCTCTACGAGAGCCTCCAGTGTCGCCGCCCAGTCGATCGGGCGCGCGATCTGGCATGCGAGCTTTGCTGTCGCATCGGTCACGGAGAAGATGCGCTCGCCGCCATCCCCTGCGAGGAGGGTTCGTTGGTCTGCGACAGGAGCGCGTCTGCTGGTCGCAAGCGCTTGCTGCAAGGGCGTGCAGGCCGGTTCGAGACGCGTCGTATGCGAGGCGATTTTGACGGCGAGAAGACCGGCGCGGGCGGCGCCCTGTGTCGTCGCCTCCTGACAGAGGGCGATGACATCGCGCTCCGCGCCTCCAACCACGACAAGAAGGCCGGGATTCCTGATTGCGATCTCGCAGCGGTGCGTCTCGAGCAGGTGTTCGAGCGTGGCTCGTTCGAGCCCGCGGACATAGCCGAGCCGCCCATCCGGCCCCGCCACGCCGTCCATCAATCGGGCGCGGATATCGGTCAGTCGCAACGCTTCGGCGGCGGTCCATATTCCCGCAACGCTCCAGGCCGCCATCTCGCCGACGCTGTAGCCCGTGACAGCGGTGCCCTCAGTCAGCAAGTCCGCGATACAGGCGTGGATCGCGAGCGCCGATGTGACGGTTAGGATCTGGCTGGCATGGTTGGCGGACAGCTCGTCCGCGCGGCGCGTCCTTATGAACTTCCGCGGATCTTCGCCGAGACAAGCGGTCGCAGCGGCGAAGACCGATTCCGCAGCAGGCCGATCGGCGACGAGATCGAAGATATTGTCCGACAGGGTGCCTTGTCCGCCGCAGAGCAGTGCAAGCATCAGGGGGCCAGCCGATCGACGAAGAGAGCGTCCACAAACAGAGCCATGGCGAGCAGATCTGCCGATCCGCCCGGACTGAGATTGCGCGCGACGAACGCCTGGTGAATGCCGTCGGCGTGCTTGCGCCAGCCTGGGCAACCGATTCCGCCTGCGGCAAGGAATGCGGATGCGCTAGCCTGCGCGAAGCGCAATCCGTCAACTCCGCCCCTGTGCAACAGATTGGTGTCGGCAACATCTGCGATCAGCGCCATGCAGGTCTGAACCCGGACCGCCTCCTCATCCCGAGGCGCGAGCGTCCGCGCCGCATGCAGCGCGGGAAGGGCGATGTCATAGACGGAGGGGAAGCCACAAGCCGCTTCCGCCCTGGCGCCGCCAGCGCCGTAGCGACGTGACGCCACGGCGCCGTGGCTGCGCAGGGATATCGGGCCTGCGTAGATGGCGTCGCCCCAACGTTGCGACGCCAATTCGCCGAGCGGCTTGCGAATGCCGAGAGCGCTGCGATACCCGGCCGCGGCGCAGAGCAGACCCAGTCCGAAGATCGCGCCGCGATGCGTGTTCACACCTGAGGTCGCCGCCAACATCGCGCGCTCCGCCGCAACCCCGATCGCGCGCAACCGGTCCATGCCGGCGCCCTCGGCGCCCGCGGCTGCGAGGTCGTGGAAGAACGGAGCCAGCGTGTCGGCACTTCGGCACAGGAGCCCGGAGTCCATATCGCGATGCGCGCCGTTGTCGACGTGGCTGACGAGCCCCGGCTTCGGATAGGTCTCGACTTCGAGCTTCAGGCACAGCGATGCGAGATGACCGAGCTGCTCCGCGCGGAGCTCGCGTTGCAGCGGTGCTTGCCATCTCAGCGCGACATTCATGACGCGCCACCCGCGAGAAACGCCGCACGTGTGGTGACATGAACGCCGGCCGCGCCCTTGACGAGGACTTCGTCCTCGTCAGCGCCGGTCAGCTCGCGCCATTGCACGCCGCCGGCGCGATAGACGATCTCGCCGTCGAGCCGCATCGGTGCCGTCTCTGCGATCCGCGCGATGTCTGACGGCAGGGTGTTCGCGTGCCCCGCCGACGACAGCGGCCAGAGCAGGTCGAGGTCCGATCCATCAGACAGATAGGGCAGGCCGGTGAGATGCTGCCAGGCCAGACTGCCGTACGTGCGCGTCTCAGGCAGAAGGCGGACGAGCAGGTCGATGGTCTGGCGCCACGACGCCGGCGCCGATGTTGCCGCATCCGCCAGCAATGGCGGCGGAGCATGCGTGATGAGTTCGCCGGGGGCGAGCGCGACGGCGATACGCCGCTTGCCGTGGCTCGGCGGCAGCGGCAGGCCAAGTGGAATCATGCCTGCGAGATCGTTGCAGGCCGGCCTGCGAACCACGAGCGGGCGGCCGGTGCGCGCCCAGCCCTCGATAATCGGCTCGCTGGCGAGCGCGGGATTTCGGCTCATCGCGGCGGCCCACCCGGTGGCCGAGGCCGTCACCATCGTATGGCGCTGGAGGGCTTCAGCCATGTTGCGCCCCCTGATGCGCGTCTGCCGCGAGCGTGACAACCCGATCGGCGATCTCGGCCGCCTTCCGCCGGCCGCCACGCTCGGCGCCGAGCCGGGCGCGATCGTCCTCTCCCTGCGGCCGTTGCAGCACGGCCGCAAGCTGCGGCGCCAAAGGCGCATTTTCATCCCAGACGGCGTGAATGCCGCCGGTCTGCACCATGTTGTCGAGGCCAGGCGCGAACACCGGCGTCGCTTCCGCCTTGGCCTTCAGCACATCGATCGGCAGCTTGGTGACCCGCGCCATCGACGGCAGATCCATCACCGCGGGATGCGCACCGGGCAGCGCCACCAGCGTAGCGGTGGCGAGCGCGGTGGCGATGAACGCGCCGGCCGCGCTGCCGCCATAGAGCAGGCCGACGGTGCGATGTCCTTCGGCTTCGGCCAGCAGCAGGGTCTTGGCGAGATGCGACAGATACTCGCTGAGGCCGAGCAACTCGTCGCGCTTGCTCATGCGCTGGCTGGCGGAATCCACCAGGACCAGGATCGGCGCGCGATCGCCGGATTTGACGATCTCGATCACGCGCCCTGCTAGCACGATCGCCTCGTCGACGCCGAGCGGCTGACCCTGCGTGATGCCCAGCACGTGGACGGGACCTCCACCGGGAAGGATCGCCTGTCCCGCGATCATCGCGCCCGTGGTTGCGATCTTGCTGCCGTTCGGAAAGAGACTGGCCAGAATGTCATCGAGCGTCATCGGCGTTCTCCCTGTTGTCTGCCGCGCGAAGAAATGCGGCTGTGGGAAGCGCGGGAATCTCCGTCGGCTGGTCGATGCCGAGTGCCTGCCAGATCTCGACGGCGTCCTCGGCCTCGCCGAAACGCTGCAATCGCCGCTCGAGGCGCGTCTGCTCGGCTTCGAGCACCGCCACGTCGCATCGCCTGTTGGCTTTGAGCGCGTCGATCGCCGCCCCGCGAAACGCCTGCGCCTCGTCGTCGACGTACGCATCAGCGCCGCCGATCAGGTAGCGATGCTTGCCGCCCATGGTGCGCCACACCAGCGCGCGATCGCGCGAGTCGAATTCCTCGATGCCCTTGTTGGTTTCGATGACCTCGGGGCCGCTGACACTGAGCCGGCCTTGTTCGGATACGATGAGACGCGAGCAGGTGCCGGCGATCAGGCTGCCGCCGCCATAACAGCCGGCACGGCCGCCGATCAGGCCGACGATGTGGATGCCGGCGCGCCGTGCCTCGATGATCGCGCGCATGATCTCGGCGATGGCGAGCTCGCCCGCATTGGCTTCCTGAAGCCGCACGCCGCCGGTATCGAACAGGATCAGTACGTCCTGATGAAGCGCACGCGCGGCGCGCAAGAGGCCCGTGAGCTTGGCGCCATGGACCTCGCCGAAGGCACCGCCCATGAAGCGTCCCTCCTGTGCGGCGACGAGCACGGGCGTGCCGTCCAGGCGGCCGCGCCCGACGACGATGCCGTCGTCGAACTGCTCCGGCAGGTCGAAGATCGCCAGATGCGGGCTCATCTCGCGCAGCTCGGGGCCGATGAGTTCGGTAAAGCTGCCGGCGTCGACGAGCGCGTCGATGCGCTGGCGGGCGCTGGCCTCGTACCAGCTCAGCAAATTGGCGTCGGCTGTGACGGCTGTCATCGTTCCGGCTCCTCGATCTTGCGGACCCCTTGTGCGAGGCGCAGCGCCACTGTGTCGGGCCTCGCGCCGCCGTCATTGATGGAGATGCGCAAGCCCCCGGCAGAGCGGCGGGCGACGAAGTCGCGGACCACAGCGTCCCAGACCGTGCCGAAGCCGTGAGCGGCCGTCGCGATGTCGATGGTGCAGACATCTGTCGGCGAGACGCGTTCCAGCAGGACTTCGAGATTGCCGGAGGCGACGACGCCGACGATCGCCTGGGTGCGGGTGCCGCCGGCGCATCTCGGGGCAGTCAGTCTGAAGCTGAGCTTTTCCATGCAAAACTCCTCACCAATTGCGGAAGCGGCTGGGCGGGCGGTAGAGACCGCCGGAGGCCAGCATGAGGTCCTTGATCGAGCGGGCCGCCAGCAGGCGCCGGTCGGCGTCGAGCGGATCGATGCCGAGATCCTCGGGGCGCTGGATCACGCCGCGCTGCCTGAGCTGTTCGACCAGCTTCGCATCACGCGCGCGTCCGATGTCGGTGTAGCCGGCAACGCCGCGGATCGCCTGCTCGCGCTCGTCCTTGCTCCGGCACATCAAGAGGTTGGCAATGCCTTCCTCGGTGACGATGTGGGTGACGTCGTCCGAGTAGACCATGACCGGCGCGAGATCGAGCTTGAGCTCGCGCGCCAGATCGAGCGCATCGAGCCGCTCGACGAACAGCGGGGCATTGCGCTCGCCGAAGGTTTCGCCGACCTGCACCACCAGCTTGCGGCCGCGTCGCAGCGCCGCGTTGGAATCGGGATCAGCTTCGGCGCCGGCCTTGAGCCAGGGTTCGCTCGGGTGGCGCCGGCCGCGCGGATCGGAGCCCATGTTGGGCGCGCCGCCGAAGCCGGCGATGCGGCTGGTCGTCACCGTCGAGCTGTGGCCTTCGAGGTCGATCTGGAGCGTCGATCCGATGAACATGTCGCAGGCATAGAGGCCCGCTGTCTGGCAGAAGGCGCGGTTCGATCGCAGCGAGCCGTCGGGCCCGGTGAAGAAGACGTCGGAACGCGCCGCGACGTAATCCTCCATGCCGACTTCCGAGCCGAAACAGTGGATCTGGTCGACCCAGCCGGATTCGATCGCCGGAATGATCGTGGGATGCGGGTTGAGCGCGAAATGGGTGCAGATCTTGCCCTTGAGGCCGAGCCTCTCGCCATAAGTCGGCAACAGCAGCTCGATCGCGGCGGTGTTGAACCCGATGCCATGGTTGAGCCGGCGCACGCCGTAGGGCGCGTAGATGCCCTTGATCGCGAGCATTGCCGTCAGGATCTGGGTCTCGGTGATCGCGGCCGGGTCGCGGGTGAAGAGCGGCTCGACATAGAAGGGGCGGCCGGCCTCGACCACGAAATGCACGAGGTCGCCGGGAATATCGACGCGCGGCACCTTGTCGACGATTTCGGTGACCTGCGCCACGACGAGACCGTTCTTGTAGCCCGTCGCCTCGACCACCGTCGGCGTGTCTTCGGTGTTCGGCCCCGTATAGAGATTGCCGTCCTTGTCGGCGCTCACCGCCGCGATGAGTGCAACGTTCGGCGTGAGATCGATGAAATACCGGGCGAACAGCTCGAGGTATGTGTGCACGGCCCCGAGCTCGATCTTGCGGCCGAACAGCATGCGCGCGATGCGGGCCGATTGCGGGCCCGAATAGGAGAAGTCGAGCCGCCGCGCGATTCCCTTGTCGAAGAGGTCGAGGTGGGAGGGCAGGACCACCCCCGACTGCACCATGTGCAGGTCATGGACATCCTGGGGGTCGAGGTTCGCGAGCGCCGAGGCGAGGATGTCGGCCTGCTTCTGATTATCGCCCTCCAGGCACACCCGGTCCCCTGACCGGATCACCGCCCTCAGGAATGCAGGCAGGTTCGCGATGGGCACCGTTTTGCCCTCGGCGTGCTGGCCGCCGGCCGTCAGGCGCTCCGCCAGGGCGGCCTTTTGCATACCCCAATCGCTCATTTCGGCTCCTTGGCATGCGGGGTTGGCTTTCGATTGCCGTAATGTATGCGTATTGCCCTCAGATGTCAATTAGTGTATACATCAACTCATAAGCGATGGATATTCGCATACACAGGAGGGAATTTAGGATGCGAATGCATGCAGATAGTCCAAGTCCTGGGGATCGTGCCTTGCTCGCCGAAGGGAGGCGCCCGTGACCATTTCCGGCGTAGCGTTGCTCGCGATCTGCACCCTCTTAGGGGGCCTGCTGGGAGACCTGCTCGGCGTCGCCCTCGGTGTGAAGGCCAATGTTGGCGGCGTGGGCATCGCCATGATGTTCTTGATCGCGGCCCGGCTCTGGCTGGTGCGGCACGGCATACTCAGCCACGGGCTCAAGACCGGCGTCGAGTTCTGGGGCAGCTTCTACATTCCGATCGTGGTCGCCATGGCCGCGCAGCAGAACGTGGTCGCCGCGGCAAAAGGCGGTCCGATCGTCGTCATTGCGGGGATCGGCGCGGTCGCGGTGTGTTTCGCGATGGTGGCCCTGATCGGGCGGTTCAGCGGTCGTGTCGAGACCATGGACGAGATCGAGGCGCGAGAGGCCGAGGCGCTCGCTGCACCTGTGCTCCACTTCAAGTCCGGGAGGATCGGATGATCATGATGTCTCACATTCTCGCCGCCAATGCGCTGATCACTGCGTTCGCGGTCGTCGGAATCCTGATGTGGATCTCCGGGGCGATCTCGAAATATCTCACCTTCGGGCGCATTCACGCCTCGGCGATCGCGATCATGCTGGGCCTTACGCTGGCCTTTTGGGGAGGCATCTCCACCGGCGGCGAGAAGGGCGTGGCCGACCTGCCGGCCCTGGCCGGGATCGGCCTGATGGGCGGAGCGATGCTGCGCGATTTCGCCATCGTCGCCACCGCCTTCGAGGTCGATGTCGTCCATGCGCGCAAGGCCGGGGTGATCGGTGCGGTCGCACTCGGACTGGGAACGGTGGTGCCGTTCATTCTCGGCGTGTTCGTCGCCGCGGCGTTTGGCTACACTGACGCGGAATCGTTGACGACGATCGGCGCCGGTGCGGTCACCTACATCGTGGGCCCGGTCACGGGTGCGGCGATCGGCGCATCCTCACCGGTTATTGCGCTCTCGATTGCGACCGGTGTATTCAAGGCAGTGATCGTCATGATCGGCACGCCCTTTGTGGCGAAGATGATCGGCCTGAACAATCCGCGTAGCGCGATGGTGTTTGGCGGCTTGATGGGAACGGTCAGCGGCGTGTCTGGAGGGTTGGCGGCGACGGACCGACGTCTGGTGCCCTACGGTGCGCTGACGGCGACATTCCACACCGGGCTCGGATGCCTGGTCGCGCCCTCGATCCTTTACTTCGCGGTGCGCGCGATCACGGGAGGCTGAATGGCAGAAGTATTGAAGGTCGCGGTCGACGCGGAGGACGATGGCGGGCTGCTCTCCGATCGCATCCGGAATGCGCTTACGGACGAGATTGCCTCAGGTGCGCTCGTCGCCGGTTCGGCCCTGGAAGAGCAGCAGCTTGCCGATCGTTTTGGAGCTTCCCGCACGCCGGTGCGGGAGGCGCTTCGCCAGCTCGTGGTCAGCGGCCTCGTCGAGGTGCGCGGCCGCCGCGGCCTCGTCGTTGCGCGCATGACGCCGGAGCGCATCATGGACATGTTCGAGACCAGCGCCGAGGTGGAAGCCATGTGCGTCAGGCTCGCGACCTACCGCATGACGCCGCTCGAGCGCAGCCATCTGATCGAGCTTCATGACGCCTCGCTCAAGATGGTCGAGGCCAACGATGTCGATGCCTATGACGCGTTCAACCGCGAATTCCACGAATGCATCTACCGCGCAACGCACAACTCGTTTCTCGCCGAGCAGGCGCAGGACGTGCGTTCGCGGCTCAGCGCCTTCCGCCGCACCCAATTGCGGCAGGGCGATCGCATTCGCAAGTCCCGCGACGAGCATGACGCCATCATGCAGGCGATCGCGGAAGGTGACGGAGAGACCGCAGCCCGCCGAATGCGTGCGCATATGCTGAATGCCGCGTCCGCGCTCAGGCGCTACATCGATGATCGCCTCAGCTGAGTAGCTCGATCGCACGATCGGGCCGATAGCTTGACCGCATCCGGCGGCCGCAGGCATGGACTATTGGTAAGGTCGCATCCCCATTCTGCCTGATCGAGGCGCGCCGCGCTCGCATCGCGCCGAGCTGGCTTGAGCGCGGCGTCAAAGATTTCTACATCCACTCAGATCCGTTCCTGCGTGCCGGTTTGGCAGGTATCAGGAAGCTGTTAGGCCAATAGTCCGAAGCAAAACATACGCAATGAACCGTACTCCTGCGGCTTGGGCCAGCGCCTGGCTTGATACGCGGGTCCTTGTCCCTAGGCATAGGGACAGACACAGCCCTGCGATCCGCTTAGGGTCGCTCGCCTGGTTGCTCGTAACCCCGGGACAGGGCTCGAACATCGGACGATCTCCTCCGGGTCCTTGATGCTGCCCCGCGGGTCCGATGCAACTGGCTGAAGCACCGGGGCGGACAGGGAGGAGCTGCATGACGATCGGTTTCACGCGAGTTTGTCTTGTTGTGGCCTGCGCACTTTATGGATACGCGGCGCGCGCGGAAATCAAAGTCGGAATTGTGATTTCGGCCACCGGCCCGGGATCTGCGCTGGGGCAACCCCAGCTCAAGACTGTCGCGGCTCTGCCAAAAGAGATCGGCGGAGAGAAGGTGACCTACATCACCTTGGACGACGAGTCTGATTCCACCAAAGGGATACAGAACGCGCGCCGGCTCGTGATCCAGGACAAGGTCGATGTGCTGGTCGGGTCTTCTCTGACGCCGGTGACCATGCCGATGCTCGACGTCGCGCTGGAGTCGAAGACGCCGCTGCTATCGCTTGCGGCCGCCACCGCCATCGTTCAGCCGTTGGACGACAAACGGGCCTGGGCCTTCAAGGTCGTTCCCAACGATGACCTAATGGCGAGCGCCATTCTCAAATACATCGCGAAATCCGGCGCGAAGACGCTTGGCTTTATCGGTGTTTCGGATGGGTATGGCGAAGGTTACTATAAGGAGGTGAGCCGCCTTGCGCCGATCTTGGGTCTGACGGTGACGACACATGAAGTCTACGCGCGTGCGGACACCAGCGTCACCGGCCAAGCGTTGAAGGTGATGTCGACGAATCCTGACGCCGTCTTCATTGCTTCCGCAGGTACCCCGGCGGTCCTGCCGCAACAGGCGCTCCGTGAGCGCGGATACACCGGAAATATCTTTCAGACGCATGGCGTGGCCAGCGAGGAGTTCATCAAGCTTGGAGGCGCGACCGTCGAAGGCGCTATTTTCGCAGGCGAGGCCTTTACCATTGCGGCCGATCTTCCGGCGGGAGATCCGTTCCGTCACGCGACGGAGCAGTTCGTGACCGCCTATGAGGCGGTAAACGGTCAGAAACCCAATATGTTCGCGGCTCACCTCTGGGATGTCGTCGCACTGATCGGGAAAGCTGCTCCGAACGCGCTGAAGACGACGAAGCCGGGCACGCCCGAGTTTCGTGCAGCTCTGCGGGACGAACTCGAGCGCGGGGAGAACGTCTATCTCAACAACGGGCTGTCGAACATGAGGAAGACCGACCACAACGGTTATGATGAACGCTCAGCCTTTTTGATCAAGGTCGAGGGCGGGAAGTTCCGCTTGGCGAAATAGCAGCGCGCCTTCCTCGGGAAGACACGATGTCGAAGCCGAGCTTCTCGTCGGTGATCTCGACTCCTCAGCCTGGAGGACAAGGCTTCACGCCGTCAGCGAGCTACGAGAGGAACATAGTGTTCGAGTTCGGGATCAGGGAAGTGGATGGTCCGGCCAAGTTCTGCGGAGCGATAGAGTCCCATAAGCATTTCCATGACGCCGACCCCGTCATCGAAGGTTTCTGCCGGACTCATGCCCCGCCTGAATGCCTCCACCATATGGCGGTTCTCGTCGGTGTAGCCGTAGATGCCGGCTTCGTCCTCGACTACCGGCATCAGACCTTGCTCGGAATTCTGCTTCTCGACGAGATCCTCGCCCTCTGATCCGCTGATCGCGCGGGAGAGGAAGACCTTGAGGCCAGTCGAGAGCGAGGAGAACTCCATCGAATATTCGGGACCAAGCAATTCAAGCTGGATGCGCAAGCCCGCGCCGACATACGCCCATGAGGTCGTCGCCTCGATCATCAATTGATGCCCGTCGGTATCTTCCATCGTAAGTATCCCGCGCGCGAAATCTTCGACCGGACGTTTGGTGAAATCGACCCCCATTCGCCTCTTGAGGTCGGCAGCGTAGTGGGGGCGCGTCCATTTGAGATTGGCCGTCGTGGCGCTGGCGCTGAGCAGCCGTAGGGAGTCACGCTTTGCGCCTGGCGCGGTCAGCATGAAGCGTGCGACCTCGACTGAATGGCACATCATGTCGGAGAGCACGCCCCCTCCTTGCTTGTCGCCTTGCCAGAACCACGGCTCGTGCGGTCCCGAATGCTCCTCGGCGGCACGCGCGAGATAGGGGCGTCCACTTCCGGGTACGGCCCGCCGCCAGATGATGTCCTTGCCGCGCATCACCGCGGTCGAGAAAAGCTGGTTCTCCAGATAACCGTGAAGCAGGCCTGCATCTTCGACGAGCCTGCGCATTTCCCGTGCTTCGGCAAGCGTGCGGGCGAGCGGCTTTTCGCAAGCAATGGCGCGCAGGGGAGCCCCGGCCTTGGTCACGCGGTGGATCTCGCGCATGATGTCGAGACGGCTGTCGTTCGGCGTCAGCAGCCAAAGCGCATCGACCTCGCCGGACATTGCCATCGCCTCGATGCTGTCAAACACATGCGCCGGCCCAAGGCCAAGATTGCGCGCCTTGTCGGCGATGCGCGTCCGCCGTTCGGCGGAACGGCTGTAGACGCCGCCGACGCTGACGTTGCGCACGCCGAGCATGGACTGCAGATGGAACGCGGCGATGAAGCCGCTGCCGACAAGGCCGATGCGCAGCAGTGGAAGTTCCGTGAGCTTCTGCATGTCAGAGACCTCCTTCAATGATAATGTGGTGGTTCAGACCGACGTGGGCGTTCTGCGTTGCCTGCCCGGGATCGCGGCCAGCAGGGCCTGCGTGTAGGGATGCTCCGGCCGTGTCAGCAGATCTGCCGTCGGCCTGATCTCGACGATTTCTCCGAGGCGCATCACTGCAATCCGATCGCAGACCTGGGCCGCGACGTTGAGATCGTGGGTGATGAACAGCACCGCCAGCCGCAGCCGTACCTTCAATGTCTCGAGCAAGGTAAGCACCTGCGCCTGGACAGAGACGTCGAGCGCCGACACCGGTTCGTCGGCCACCAGCACCTCCGGGTCGAGCGCCAGCGCGCGCGCAATTCCGATCCGCTGGCGTTGCCCTCCGGAGAATTCATGCGGAAAGCGCCGCGCGGCGCTTGGGTCGAGACCCACAAGCGCCAGCAGTTCCTCGGCACGCGCGAAGGCCTGCGCCGGCGGGACGCCGTGCGCGATCGGTCCGTCGGCGATAATTCGCCCGACGCGGCGACGCGGATTGAGTGAGGCGAAGGGATCCTGGAACACCATTTGGACGTGCTTACGGGCGGCCCGCAGGCCGGCACCGCGAGCCTCGGAGAAATCCAGTTCGCCGATACGGACCACGCCCGCGTCGGCGTCGGTGAGACGCATCACCAGCCGACCGATCGTGCTCTTGCCCGAGCCGGACTCTCCGACGAGGCCGAGCGTCTCGCCGCGCCGGATTTCGAAGGTCACATTCTTTACGGCTGCGACCTCGGTCTGCGAACTGAACCAGTCGTTGCCACGATAGATTTTCGCAAGTCCGGTCGCGGCGCAGGCGATCGGTTCGTCCTCGACCCGGACCCGGACCGGCGGGGTCCCGCCGGGCACCGCGGCGAGCAGCCGGCGCGTATAGGGATGCTGCGGGCGTTCGAGCACGTCCTCCACGGACCCCTGTTCGACGACGCGACCCTTCTCCATGACCGCGACGCGGTCCGCGATGTCGGCGACGACGCCGAAATCATGGGTGATGAACAGCACCGCCATGCCGCGCCGCTGCTGAATGTCCCGGATCAATCGAAGGATCTGTGCCTGTGTCGTGACGTCGAGTGCCGTGGTTGGTTCGTCCGCGACCAGGATCGATGGTTCGAGCGCAAGGGCCATTGCGATCATGGCACGCTGACGCTGGCCACCCGACAACTGATGCGGGTAGCTGCGGATGATCCGCTCGAGGTCGCGCATGCCGACCTCTTCGAGGAGGGCGCGCAAGTGGGCCTGCCGCTCGCTTGGCGTGAATTGTCCGTGCGCCTCGAACGCTTCCATGATCTGGTCGCCGATCCTGATCACAGGATTGAGCGCTGTCATCGGTTCCTGGAAGATCATCGCGATGCGTCGCCCGCGCAACGTCCGCCATTCTGCTGCGGGGAGGTTCAGCAAATCGCGCCCCTCAAACTGTATGGCCCCTGCAACCGGGCGAATGGCCCTGGGCAGCAGGCCCATTACGGCAGAGGCGCAGACCGATTTACCGGAGCCGGATTCACCGACGACGCAGAGAATTTGTCGTGGATGCAGAGCAAGCGAAACGTCCTCGACGGCAGAGGCACGATCTCCGCCGGCGGGCAGCGCCAGCGTCAGCCGCTCGATCGACAGGATCGCCTCTGTTGTCTCGCTCATGCTGTCCGATCCGACATCACGTCTTTCTCATCCTGGTCACGCCGCCAGTGCAATGCCGTCCTTGCGATGGTCCGACGCGCCGAGAAAGACGCCCCTGGAAAGATCGACGTGCACGGCCTGACAACCTCCGAGCGGTTCGTCCGCCCAGATCACGCGATGACTGCGCGCAATCAATTCGTCGGCGACGGAGCCGGGAATCGTGGGTTCGAGGCTCAGCGTGCCATCAAACGCAAAGCTGCGCGGCGCATCCGAGGACTGCTGAATGTCGAGCCCACGGTCGAGCACGCCGCTCAGGATCTGTACATGTCCCGCCGCCTGGTATTGTCCACCCATCACGCCAAAGGCCATGATCGGCTTGCCGTGCTTCGCCAGCAAACCCGGAATGATGGTGTGAAAAGGACGTTTTCGCGGCGCAATCGCATTGGGATGTCCTTCGAGAAGGGAGAATCCCGAACCTCGGTTCTGCAATAGCACGCCCGCGCGAGGGGCGTAGATGCCGCTGCCGAACGCGAAGAAAAGCGAATTGATGAAAGATACCATGTTGCCGTCGCGGTCGGCGACTGCAACGTAAGCCGTGTCACGATGAACAGGCATGTCAAAATCCGCTGATGCGCTGGCACGCTTCCG
The DNA here is from genome assembly GCF_011516635.5 of Bradyrhizobium barranii subsp. apii. Classification (GTDB taxonomy): domain Bacteria; phylum Pseudomonadota; class Alphaproteobacteria; order Rhizobiales; family Xanthobacteraceae; genus Bradyrhizobium; species Bradyrhizobium barranii. The sequence goes on from NZ_CP096255.1 coordinate 3,037,096, forward strand.
GTCGATGGAGGAGCGCAATGCTGCGACTGACGCCTCCGAGAGGAGCGAGCCGACATCGAGCGGACGGAATTCCGGATCGGCGACCAGCGCGTCGCGCTGCCGGTAGGCCGCCTTGGTTGCCTCGGCAAGGAGGTGAATGCGATCCGCCTCGCCGAGCGCCGGATTGGCCATGTCGAAGCCGGCAAGGATGCGGGCGATCAGCAGCGCCGCGACGCCCTGTCCGTTGGGCGGACATTGCAGGATTTGATGATCGCGGTAGTCGGCGCTGATCGGCTCGACGTACTCCGATCGGGCACTTGCGAGATCTTCAAGCTGCATCATTCCGCCCAGCGCCTTCAATGTCGCGACGATTTCTTCGGCGACGGCACCTTCGTAAAACGCGGCGCGCCCCTCGCGTGCGATCCGGCGCAGCGTCGCGCCGAGTGCGGGATGATTGAGCTTGCTACCGACGGCGGGCGCAGCGCCACCGGGCAGATAGACCGGTACGCCGGTCCGATGTCGTTCGATGCGATCGGCGTAGCGTGCCCAATCCAGCGCGGCGCGGGGCGTCACCACAAAGCCGGTCTCGGCCGCGCGGATCGCCGGCGCCAGAACCTCGTCCAGGCCTTTTGAACCATAGTCGCCAGAGAGGCGGCACCAGGCATCGACCGCCCCCGGAACTGCCACTGCATGGGGTGAATCGTCCGGGATCGACGCCAGCCCGCGTTGCCGAAACCAGCCGAGTTCAGCCGTCGCCGGCGCTCGGCCCGAGCCGTTGACTGCGACGGGTTTGCCGGAGGCGGGAGCATAGATCGCAAAACAGTCGCCGCCGATGCCGGTCATATGCGGATCAATGACACCCTGGAGGGCGATCGCGGCAATGGCGGCATCGACTGCATTGCCGCCACTGCGCAGGATCTCGACCGCAGCGAGCGTGACAGCCGGATGAGAGGTCGCGGCCATGCCCCGGTCGCCCACCGCCAGCGAGCGCCCCGGCACCATGAAATCGCGCTGTCCCCAGCTCATGCCCTTCTCCGATTGTTGTTGTGAGGCCGCGTGGCGAGGGCTGCGGCAGCCGGTTCATCGCAAAGGATATCGACGTTGCCGTGCAGGCGGAGTGCCGAGGCAGGACATGCTGCTGCGATCGGACCCTCGATCGCGGATGCGACTGCGGCTGCTTTCTCCGGCCCCTTGGCGATAAGGAGGATGCTCCGAGCCTCCAGGATTGTTGCTATGCCCATTGTGATCGCACGTTCGGGAACCGACGCCGGATCGGGAAAATTGATGGCATTCGCGATGCGGGTTGCTTCATCGAGTCTGACCTCGCGGGTACGTGAGGCGAAATCCGAACCTGGCTCATTGAAGCCGATATGGCCGTTGGCGCCGATGCCGAGGAGCAGCAGGTCGATGCCCCCGGCAGCCGCAATCTGCGCCTCATAGCGCGCGGCCTCGGCGGCGACGTCGTCGGCCGTGCCATCGGGGATCCTTGCCCGACCGGCTTCCATATCCACATGCCCAAACAAATGCTGCTGCATATAGGCATGGAAGCTTCCGGGCGATTGGGGGGCGACGCCCACATATTCATCGAGGTTGAAACTCGACACCGTTCGGAATGAGATGAGGCCGGCGCGGGTCGCGGCGACAAGGCGGGCATAGAGCGGCGCCATTGTCGCTCCGGTCGCAAGACCGAGGGTAATCGGCCGTCGATCGTGCAGCCGCGCGATGACGAGCGTAGCTGCGCGTTCCGCGACGGCGGCGGCATTGCCGACAACTTCGATTCTCGGCGCCTGCTCCTTCATGCCGCGACATCTGCTGCCGTGAAAGGAAGAGCCAGCGGGCCCGCATCCTTGCCGATGCCAAACAGCGAGCGATGCACAAGGTCGATCGCGCTGCCGATCGCGCCGATCAGCGTGGCGCGATTGCCGAGCGCGCTGAGCTCGATACGAACAGGCTCGCGCATGCAGCGTCCCAGATGTTCATCGATCCGGACCTTCAACTCGGGCCGCGCGCCGATGCTGCCGCCCATGATGATGATTTCCGAATCGAGGATGCTGTGCACCGCCAGGATCGCGGTCGTGAGGATCCGGCTGACTTCGTCGATCGTCACTCGTGCCGCCTCCTCGACCGCGAGCCGATCGAAGACATCGCGCACGGTACTGCCGGGCGCGCCGCCGAGCCCGATGTAGCGTTCGACAATGCCGGCGCTGCCGATCGCGGTTTCCAGGGTGCCGAACCGAAGACCGCGCGCATCGTAGGGATCGCCCCCAAGCGGCAGGTAGGCTATCTCGCCGGCCGCCCCGCGTGCGCCGCGCACGAGATAGCCGGTAGAAAAGATGCCCATGCCAATGCCGGTGCCGACTGCGATGAAGGCGAAACTGCGCGCCTTGCGGCTGTTGCCGCGCCAATGCTCCCCGATTGCGGCGAGATTGACGTCATTTTCGATGGCGACGTCGATTCCGAGCCGTTCGCGCAGCGCGGCCCTCACGTCCAGGCTATCCAGTCCGGGGATATTGGGCGCGATGACGATGCTGCCCGACGCTGGGTCGACCATTCCCGGACTTCCCATCACGCCGCCGCGCAAACGTTGCGCCGATACGGACGCACGCTGAAGCAGGGCATCCTTCATGCGATCGATCTGTGCGACCACGGCAGCGCCGCCGTCGCAGGATGTCGGTTCGATGCTCTCGGCGACGATCTCACCGTGCAGATCGGCAAGTGCGACGTGCAGTTTCGTGCCGCCAAGGTCGATACCCAGCACGAAGGCGGCATCCGGCCGGAGCGCATAGGTGACGGCGCTTCTCCCCACGCTGCCCTGAATTTGACCGTCCTCATGGACCCAGCCGTCGCGCTCGAGATCACGCATCACTTCGGAGATGGTCTGCTTGGACAGGCCCGTGCTGCGGGCGATTTCGGCGCGCGATACCGAGCGATCGCGCAGCAGGCGCTCAACCACAAGGCGCACGGATTGCTGTCGCGCAACGGGCGACGAGGGGGCGTCTGGCATGGGCCTCAATCCAATTAGTCAACATACCGAACTAATACTTCGCTTGATCTGTCGTCAAGGGGTGCAGTGCGAGGATTTTGCGCTCTCGAAAGCGATGTATTGTGATTTAGTTCCATGATTTGTTCGGGACATTTACAAATAGGTTCAGTCGTGCTTGTCTTGACCTTCAACAGCAGAGCCTTGGAAGGCTTGGGATAGGCGTGCGACGAAAGGAATTCCGTATGAAGCGGACGGGCACGGCGTTGGCGGCAATTCTGATGATCGCATCGGGCCTGGTCTCGGCGAGTGCCGCGACATTGCGGGTCGGCATTCAGGACGATCCCGATGCGCTCGACCCGGCACTCAGCGGCACTTACTCCGGTCGCTTCGTGTTTGCGGCGCTGTGCGACAAGCTTGTCGATATCTCCCCCGACCTCAAGATCGTGCCGCAGCTGGCGGAGGCATGGGAGTGGTCCGCGGACGGCAAGTCGATCACCTTTACGCTACGCCAGAACGTCACGTTCCACGATGGCACCGCGTTCGATGCAGCGGCAGTCAAGTTCAATATCGAGCGCATGAAGTCCATGCCGGATTCCAAGCGCAAGGCCGAGCTGGCGCCGGTCGCGAGCGTCGAAGCGCTTGCCGCGGACAAGGTGAAGTTCAACCTGTCGGAGCCGTTCGTGCCGCTGCTTGCCAATCTCAGCGATCGTGCCGGCATGATGGTCTCGCCCAAGGCCGCCACGGAGAAAGCCGGGGAATTTGCAGCCGCGCCGGTCTGTGCCGGTCCGTATCAATTTGCCGAGCGCAAGTCGCGCGACCTCATTCGGGTCAAGAAATATCCCGGCTACTGGGACGCTGCACGGGTCGGCTATGACGAGGTCGTCTACTACTACGTTCCCGACTCGACCGTGCGATTGTCACGCGTCCGGGCGGGCGATCTCGATCTCGCGGAGCGTATCGCGCCGACCGATCTCAAGACCGTACGCGACGATCCCAACCTCGCCCTGCATTCCGGCCAGGGACTTGCCGTCTCGCATCTGATGTTCAATGTCGGCGCGGGCGCGAAGGCCGATACGCCACTCGGCAAGAACGCGACGCTGCGTCAGGCCTTTGAGCTGGCGATCGATCGCAATGTCATCAACCGCGTCGCCTTCAACGGCGAGTTCCTGGCGGATAACCAGATGATCCCGCCGTCATCTCCGTTCTACGATAGCGCGCGCAAGGCGCCGGCTCGCGATGTTGCCAAGGCAAAGGCCATGATTGCCGCCGCCGGAATGACTCGCGTGCCGGTCGAGATCCAGTACGAGAATACGGCCGGCGATTCCCGGGTCGCACAGATCATACAGTCGATGGCGGGCGAGGCCGGTTTCGACGTCAAGCTGCTGCCCATGGAAACGACCACTGCCATCGAGCGCTACATGAACGGCAATTTCGAAGCCTATATCGGCAACTGGAGCGGCCGCGCTGACCCGGACCCGACGCTGGTCGCCTTTTTCAGTTGCGCGGGCTCCCAGAACGTCAACAAGTACTGCAATAAGGATCTCGATGCGATCCTGAACCAGGCCCGGGGCGAGGCCGACGAAGCCAAGCGCAAGGCACTCTACGCCAAAGCGACGGACATTTACCTGACGGCGCTCTCGTCGATTCCCCTCCATCACCCGAACTGGTTCTTTGCGGCCCGCAAATCGGTCGGCGGCATCGTCATGGTGCCGGACGGTCTGTTGCGTCTGGTCGGTGTCAGGCCTGTGAATTGATGCGCAACGCTTCGCGCCCGCCGATGCGCTCGCCCTGGTGAGGACCAGTCTGCCCCGATGAAGAGCTTGCTTCTGCGCCGGCTTGCCGTCCTGCTGCCGACCCTGTTGCTGGTGTCGATGATGGTGTTCGGTCTGCAGAAACTGCTGCCCGGCGATCCTGCGCTGGCGCTCGCCGGAGAAGAGCGTAATCCCGAAGTCGTTGAATATCTTCGGCAGAAGTATCGCTTCAATGATCCGATCCCGGTGCAATACGCCGTCTGGCTGAAAGCCCTGGTGCACGGTGACTTCGGTACGTCGGTACGCACCCGATTGCCGATCGGCACCATGCTGGCGGAAAAATTGCCGGTGACCGCTGAGCTCGCGATGCTGTCGATGCTGGTCGCGCTGCTCGTCGGGTTGCCGATCGGGATCTTCGCGGCGCTGGGGCGCGGGACGCCCTTCGACTACGGCGCCAGTCTGTTCGGGCTTGCCGGACTGTCGATCCCGCATTTCTGGCTGGGGATCATGCTGATCCTTCTGTTCTCGGTGAATCTCGGCTGGCTTCCGGCCGGAGGTTTCGTTCCGCCGTCCGAGAGCGTGGGAGGCAACCTGCTTTCGATGCTGATGCCCGCTTTGGTGCTCGGCACCGGCACCGCTGCGATCATGATGCGCCATGTCCGCGGCGCGATGATCGAGGCGATGAAGCAGGATTACGTGCGCACCGCCCGCGCGAAGGGTGTCCGCGAAAGCACCATCGTGCTGCGTCATGCGCTGCCGAACGCGCTGATCCCCGTGGTCACGCTGGGCACACTGCAATTTGGCGAATTGCTGGCCGGCGCGGTGTTGACGGAGCAGGTCTTTTCCATCCCGGGGTTCGGCAAGATGGTCGTCGACGGCGTGTTCAGCCGCGATTATGCCGTGGTTCAGGCGGTCGTGCTCTGCACAGCAGCCGTATTCCTCCTGATGAGCCTGATTGCCGACGTGGCGTATGTGCTGCTCAATCCGAGGCTCAGATCATGAGCTCGATTGAGACGGTGCCGGTCGCAAGTCAGGCACGCGCCGCCGCTCCTTCGGAGATTCGTCGCCTGTTGCGCGAACCATCCGCCGTCATCGGGGCCACGATCATCCTGTTCTTCGTCGTGCTGGCGGTGTTTGCCTCGTGGATTGCGCCGTACGATCCAAACTCGCCGGACTGGATGGCGATTCGCGCGGCACCCAGTGCGGCACATTGGTTCGGCACCGACGATCTCGGTCGGGACGTGCTGTCGCGCGTGATCTTCGGCACGCAAGCCTCGCTTGCCGCCGGCATCGTCTCCGTGACGGTCGCGGTGCTGATCGGCCTTCCGTTTGGTCTCATGGCCGGCTATTTCGGCGGCCTCACCGACATGGTGATCTCGCGCTTCGCCGATGCGCTGCTCGCTTGCCCCTTTCTGGTGCTGGCGATTGCGCTCGCCGCGTTCCTGGGCCCCAGCCTGCAAAATGCGATGATTGCCATCGGCATTTCCGCCGTGCCGGTGTTCGTTCGTGTCGCGCGTGCCGAGACGCTGGTTGTCTGCACCGAGGATTACATCGCCGCGGCCCGGTCCCAGGGCCTCGGCCATCTCGCCATCCTGACCGGACAGGTGCTGCCGAACGTGCTTGCGCCGACGATTGTGCAGGCGACGCTGACCATGGCGATCGCAGTTCTCGCCGAGGCGAGCCTGGCCTTTCTGGGGCTTGGCCAGCTTCCTCCGGCCCCCTCATGGGGCGCCATGCTTGACGTTGCCAGGCAATTTCTCGGCGAGGCGCCATGGATGGCCTTCTGGCCCGGGCTCGCGATCATTGCGCTCGTCATCGGCTTCAACCTGATGGGTGACGGCCTGAATGATGCCCTCAATCCCAGGCACTAGATGGAAGACGAGCCTGTTCCGCTGAAGACTCCGCGGCGTGGCCTAGGGCTGTTTGATTTCAGGCGGCAGAGCAAAGCCTGTCTTGTCCGAGCGCTGCAGCGCGCAGATCCGATGACACAGGTCGATGACGTGCCCGTCGTAGACTAGCGTGTATTGGCGCGAGCATTTGGCGCGCCATTGATCTGTATCAAGCCCGCCGTGGGATAGGGGCCGCTAGGCTTCCAGCAGGAGCGCTGCCCGGACACAGGCCTTGAACACTCTTCGCCAGCATCGGTCTATCGACGGAGTCATCCAGCTCGTGATCCGGCTCGGATTGCTGGCGCTGCTGATCCTGTGGACTTTCCTCATCATCCGCCCCTTCGTGCCAATCCTGGCCTGGAGTGCGGTGCTCGCGGTGGCGTTCTATCCAGTCTTCGGCTGGCTTGCCAAGCGCCTCGGGGGCCGCCCGCGCACCGCCGCGTCCATTCTCACGCTGGTTACGCTGGGCATCGTCATTGGTCCTGCGGCCTGGCTCGGCATGAGCGCAGTCGACGGGATCAAGGATCTCGCGGGCCAGATCAGCAGCGGCGATCTCACGCTTACGGAGGCGCCCGAACAGATCAAGAGCTGGCCGCTGATCGGCACCCAGCTCTACGATCTCTGGACGCAGGCCAACAGCAATATTCGCGCGGCGCTGAGCGAGGTGATGCCGTATCTGAAACCGCTTGCCGGGATCATGCTGTCGCTCGCCGGTGATGCCGGTGTCGGCACGCTCCAGTTCCTGCTGTCGGTATTCGTCGCCGGCTTCCTCTTTCCCTACGGTCCGCAGCTCGTCGACGCGGTGCGCGGCTTCCTGTTCCGGGTCGTACCGGAGCAGAGCGAGCATTTTCTGGAGCTCGCCGGCGCGACCATCCGCGCGGTGTCGCAGGGCATCATCGGTGTCGCAATCGTGCAGTCGCTGTTGGCCGGCATCGGCTTCAAGCTCGCAGGCGCCCCGAGTGCCGGCCTGCTGGCATTCCTCGTCCTGTTGCTGTCGATCGTGCAGATCGGCCCCTTCCTCGTTCTCTTCCCCGTGGTCGTCTGGATCTGGATGGACAAGGACGTGACCACCGCGGTGCTCCTGACCGTCTTCCTCGGCGCCGTCGGCATCCTCGACAACATCCTGAAACCCATCGTCATGGGGCGCGGCCTGACCACGCCGACGATCGTGATCCTGATCGGGGTGATCGGCGGAACGCTCGCGCACGGAATCATCGGCCTCTTCATCGGGCCGATCATCCTGTCGGTCGCCTGGGAACTCGCGGCGGCCTGGATCCGGAACGACCGCGCCGCTGCGCCGAAAAGGCCGGAAGAGACCTGAATCTCCGCACGCATCACCTTTGACCTAAGTCAATCCTCTCGACTCCCGATGCGCCCTGATTGGGCGTAGGCAGATCTGACCTCAGGCATGTCGATGGCCCATCAAACGTCGCAGCGGGATTGCGCATTCGGGCAAACGTCCCCGGCGATGACGGCTGTCGACTGACCGCCATGGATGCGATCCTTGCCATCGATGCGAATGCAGGAAGCGTGAACTTCCAGCTCTTCTCCGTACGAGGCGAGGGGAGGCTGGAACGGCAAATCAAGGGACGGCTTGATGGGCTCGGCCGCCATCCGCGCCTCAGGGCGAGCAGAGCGAACGGCGATCCGTTGGCGCACCGCACCTATCAGAACGACGACGTCGATGACATCCCGGCGGCATGCGCGGTTGTCGATAGCTGGCTGCGGGACGAATTGGGAATCCAGCCGCTGGCCGTGGGACATCGCGTCGCTCAGGGAGGACCGGATGACGCCCGACCGGCCCTGATCGATGATGTCGTGATGGCGCGTCTGGAGCGGCTGATTGCACTCGCGCCGCTGCTTCAACCGTATAATCTTGCGCCAATCCGTATCATGCAGGCCAATCATCCGGCGCTACCGCAAGTCGCCTGCTTCGATACTGCATTCCATCTTGGCAAGGTCGTGGAGAACGGCAGCTATCCTATTGCGCATCAACTCTGCGCAGGTGACGTAAGGCGTTACGGGGCTCACGGTCTTTGCTACGAGTCGATCGCACGAGCTCTGACGCTTGAGGCCCCCGAGATTGCCGCGCGCCGCGTGATCGTTGCGTGCCTCGACGACACGAGCTCGATGTGCGCGCTGAAGGAAGGCCGCAGCGTCGAAAGCACGAATGGATTCTATGCCTTTGGCGCATCGCCGTCGGACCATTCCGCAGGTGAAATCGATCCCGGCGACGCATTTCTGTTCACCAATCCGGGTGACGACGGTGCGGCGGCTCGTTTTCTGCGAGCAGAACAGGCCGTCGAGCACCTCGCCTACTGCGCCGGCCTCAACGCCGGCCTGCTCGCGGCCGCGCTGGAGGGGCTTGACGCCTTTGTTTTCACCGGCGCGATCGGCCAAGGCTCGACCGCGATCCGCGCGCGCATCGCCGAAAGGTTGAGCTGGCTCGGTGCTATACTGGGTGCGAAGGCCAACGCCCATAACGCACGGCTGATCTCGCGCCGCGATAGTCGTATCCCTCTCTATGTGCTCCCGTCCGACGATGAATTGACCATCGCGCGGCACACGTTGGCGCTCTTGTTGAACGGGCCGTCGCCACGTTGAGGCAGCTTCCCGGAAAGCTGAAAAGGATTGGCGGCGCGCGATGCTTCTTCAATTCCTCGTCGGTACGCTGGTCAGCGTGATCAATATCGGAATCCATGCGCTGGTGACCATCGTCGCCGTCGGGATCGCCCGCGGCGCGGGCTTGCGGCAAACCAGGAGACCAAGAGTGCACCTGATGGGTGTCATGGTCGCGACAGCCGTGGTGTTGCAGGTCGCACATACGCTGGAGGTGCTGGTGTGGGCTCTGATGTATGAAGTCGTTCAGGCCGCAGCACCGGGCAGTGATGTGCTCTATTTCGCCTTCGTCAACTATACCACGCTCGGCTACGGCGATATCACGCCGGTGCGCGAATGGCGCCTCATCGGCCCGTTGACGGCTATGAACGGTGTCCTGCTGTTCGGCTGGTCGGCCGCCATCCTGTTCGAGGTCTTGCGCAAGACTCTCGAGCACCTCGGCGTAACCCAGGCGCCTGGCCTTAAATGATCCTGATACCGATGGCGGCTTCGGTCAGAGCCGGGCTCACCCCAGGAAAAGGATCATGGCCGTGAACGCCACCGGCAGCGTCCCGAACAAAACGACTACGATCCGAAATGCGGTCTCGTTCCACATCGGAAGAGGCTAGCATCGGACGGTACCGGTGTGATGTGCAGTTTGTGCCATTCGCGGGTGTCGGCCCGCTCAAGGCTGCAGGTCGAGGCTTGCAAGCTGGTGCCGATCCAGCAGCACGATCTGACGCTGGGTGTTGCCGACGAAGCCGAGGGCGCCGAGCTCATGGAGCCGTGACAGCGCGCGGGATACCGTCTCCAGCGTCAGGCCGAGGTAATCGGCGATATCGCGCCGCGACATCGGCAGCGCCATGACGCCGGACGCCGTCAACCGCCCGTCCATCTCGAGCAGGAACGCCGCGACCCGCTCCAGCGAGGTCTTGCGTCCCAGCAGCAGCATGTGGTCCTCCGCATGCTGGAGGTTGTTCGTGGTCATGCTGAGGAGGTTTCTGGCGACCATCGCATCGCTTTCGGCCACCATTTCGAGGCTTTGCCGTCTGACCAGGCGCACCGTTGTGTCGACGATCGCTTCCGTGGTGAAGCGGTGCTCGTTGCCGTTCTCCAGGCCAAAAATGTCGCCGGCGAGGTGAAAGGCGCCAATCTGCCTGCGGCCGTCCGACAGCAGCTTGTAGCTTCGCACCGCACCGGACGTCACCTGATAGACATATTCGGCGGGCTCTCTCTCCCCGTAGATTTCGCTGCCCTTTTTATAGGTAAATTGGCTTAAACTGACGAGCGCATTTGAATCGCTGGTCATGCCGAGGTCACGAAGGGAGTTGGGACGCGGCGTCGAATCCGCTGTAATGCGAACGAACATAGGCCAACTCCTCAGCTCATCGCCGAATTGGTCTGTCAGACGAAAAGTCTCGCCGCTGGGAATGCGCCGCGCCGTCCCACTCCCGTCGAAGTTGATTTACGACTAAGGCGGCATTCTCATCCATTGTCCCAAGGTTCATTGTACCAAGGGACAGCGTGGACGCCTGTTGGGAGGTTGTTGCGCGGATTGAGAAGCTGTCGGAATTCAGCAAGAGGTGATGCGTGCCCGGCCTTGTTCACGTGGTGGACGACGACGATTCCTTCCGGACGGCGATCGCGCGCCGGTTGAAGCTCGCTGGCTACGATGTTGCGACCTACGCATCGGCGCAGGATTTACTGGATGCGGCGCCTGATGACGCGCAGCCGGGATGCATCCTGCTCGACGTGTGGATACCGGGGCTGAGCGGCCCCGACTTGCAGACCCGCTTGGTCGCGTCGGGCTCGACGCTGCCAATCATATTCCTGACCGGACACGCCGACACGCCAACCACGGTGCAGGCCATCAAGGCCGGCGCGGAGGATTTCCTGACCAAGCCGGTATCCTCCGAGCAGTTGATCGCTGCGATTGAGCGCGCGCTGGTGCGCCAGCACACCGCGCAGGCGCATCGCGGAAGGCTCGAGACCTTCCGCATTCACCTCGCCGCATTGACGCATCGCGAGCGTCAGGTGTTCGATCTCATCGTCCGCGGCAGGATCAACAAGCAGATCGCGCATGAGCTTGGAACCACCGAGCGCACCGTGAAGGCGCACCGTCACCAGGTGATGGAGAAGATGCAGGTTCGTTCGCTGGCGGAGCTCGTTTCGATCGCGGAACGGCTTGGAATGCTCGATACGAGCGACGATTAGCTGATTTGTCGTCACGGCACAGTTCCCGCGGTGTGACTTCCCCAAGAGACAATATGAAATTCGTTGGTGTGGTGCTGCCATGTAGGGCGGCGAATGCGGCGGTTTGCCCGACACGCAATTAGACCAGGCGAATATGGCGCCGGCGCCGCCGTGATCAGTCATTCGTCTCGAAGGGGCACTTCCTTGCCAGAGCGTGACTCTGTTTTTGTCGTCGATGACGATCCCTCCATCCGGACCAGCGTGAACAGGCTGCTCCGCGAGCATGGCTTTGCCGCGACGCTCTTCGACTCTGCTGGAGCCTTGCTCCATCACGGCAGCTTCGACAAGGCGATTTGCATCGTTCTCGATATCGACCTGAACGGAAGGTCCGGCATCGACCTGCGCCGGCAACTGGCCGAGGAGGGTGTCACAGCACCGGTGATCTACATCACCGGAAATGACAGCTCGGCGAACCGCGCGGCGGCGGTCGCGTCCGGATGCATTGCCTATCTGGTCAAGCCATTCACGGCGCAGTCCCTGATCGAGTCGGTGGCGCGTGCGTCGGCTGCGTAACGCAGCATGGCCACTCATTCGTCGACATATTGCTCCAGCGTCCTGGCCGGTGCGCCCTTGTGGACGGACGCGAACTGCGCCAGCGGCACCGAGGTCGTCAATGCCAGAAGGTTTGAATCGACGACCTCAAGGGCAAGTGTCTTCCCTGACTCCATTTCCTTGATGATCGCGGGAGGCGCGATGTCGGCCGCAATGCAGGCGTTGGTCAGGCACCAGCTGTAGGGGATGCGGAGGGGTCTGCCCTGGTCGACGGTCAGCTTCGGCGGCTGTTGCAGGTACATGCCGACGGGCACGAAGAGCTGCAGCCGTGCCGAGGGAGTGCCTTCGCGCTCGATCAGGTCCACGCGCACGGCCGTCTGGCCGGTTGGAAACTTGCCGGTGATTGAGGTCCGGCACAGCGTCGGCGCACCGCCTGCCTTGAAGCAGAGCTTCTGCCAGTCTCCGTAGACGATGTCCTTTGCCTCGCGCTCGCCGCGCGTCGCGACCTCGGCGGGTTTATCGGACTGCGCGGATTTAGGCGCGGCGATGCCGGCACATGTCGAGCTTCCGGCGACCGCGACGACCAACAGGCCAGAGAAACAATTGCGGGGACTTGGCATGATGTGCCTCCGAACTTGAACTCTATTTCTGCGGGTCGAGGAACTTCGCCACCAGCGGCGACCACAGCGGGATCGCGTCCGGAGAGCCGATGAAGAAATGGCCCTCGTTGCCGAAGGGCGGCATCAGATGATACTCGGCCCTGCCGCCGGCCGCGGTGAAGGCCTCATGCATGCGCTTCGACAGGGCCGGCCCGAAGAACGTATCGTTTTCGATATAGAACCACAGCATCGGCACCCGCGAGGTCCGGCCAAAATCCGCGGTCGCTTCGACCAGTCTGTCCGGCGCGCAGTTGTTGTTGGGCTTGCCGTCGACGCGTCCGCCGCGACCTGCCGCAAAGGTGATGATCGCCTTGACCTGCGGCGGGTTCACGCTCGAGAGCGCAATGGAAGCCCAGCCGCCGGCGGACTGTCCGATGACGACGACGTCCTTTGGCAGAACGCGTTTCTCGGCGATCATGTAGTCGATGATCCAGAGATCGGCCAGCGCCAACGCTCGTCCGGCGTCACGGAAGTTCGGGTTGGTGCATTTGCCGACCTTGGCGAAGAACGGCCCGTAGAGACCGCGCTCGGGAATGTCGATGGCGGCTGCGCCATATCCGGTGCCGACCGGCGCCACGACGAAATAGCCGCGTTTGGCGAACCACTTCGCTGCATCGCGGAATTCCACCAGCGGAAAGAAGCCGCGATCGACCGGCTTGAGTGACACGCCGTGGTTCATGATCGCGAGCGGGAAGGGGCCGTCGCCGACGGGCCGCACCACATAGGCGAACATCGGAAGCGGCAGCGGCAGCGCCCAGATCTCCTCCTGGATGCGGACATTGTCCTCGGCGCGCACCGGCAGGACGAAGGCGGCGAGGGTAAGTAGAGCCATCACGAACGGTCGGATGATTGCGGCCAATTGCCTGCGCATCGTCGCCTCCGTCAGCCGGTGTAGGTGAGGGCCACGATAATCGGGCCGAGTACGGTCAGGACGACATTGCCGACGGCGTAGGGCACGGCGACGCCGAGCACCGGCGTCTGGCTCTCGGCGACGTCGCAGGCTCCGGTCACCGCAGCATCGACGGTCATGGCGCCCGCCAGCGCACCGCAGGTGATGACCGGATTCATGTGCACCACATAGCGCGCAAACAGCGTCGCGACGATCAGCGGCACCAGCGTGACGACCAGGCCCATTCCGACCAGCAACACCCCGTGGGCCTGGATCGCAGTCCAGGCCGCGGCTCCGTTGCCGAGACCGATGGCGGCGATGAAGCCGCCGAGCCCGAGATCGCTCAGCGTCTGCTGCGCGGCGGGCGGCAAAGCGCCGATAGTCGGCCGGCGCGACCGTAGCCAGCCGCAGACGAGGCCCGTGATCAGCGCGCCGCCGCCGCCGCCCAGGGTCAGCGGAATACCGCCGACCTTGAAGCTGATGAGGCCTGCGAGCAGGCCCGCCGCGATACCGGTTGCGAGAAAAGCGATGTCGGCGCGGTCGCCGGAGCGCAAGATCTGTCCGACTTTCGTGGCGGCGCGCTCGATGTTGCGGGTGCTGCCGACGAGCGTCATGACGTCGCCCACATAGACGCGGGTATCCGGGCCCAGGGGGACCTCGCGGCTCATCCGGGTCAGCGTGCGGAGATAGACGCCGCGTGCGTCGTTGCCGACGCGTTCGGCGATCTCCTTGATCGACCGGCCATGGAGATCGCGGCTGTCGACGAGGACGTTGATCACGTTGCCCGGAATAGCCTTCAGAATCTCGTCGGCATCGATCTCCTTGCCGATGACCGGCTTTGCAGCGACGAGGGACGCCGTTCGCCCGGCAATGACGATGTCGTCGCCCGATTCGAGAATGGTGTCGAGGCGCGGCTCAACGTCGGCTCCATCCCGCACTATTCGCTCGACGACAGTGCGGCTGCCGATTTCCTCTTCGGTATATTTGACCGTGCGTCCCGCGGCGGTCGAGACCCGATAGGCGCGCGCTTGGAATTTCCGATAATGGAGATTTTCGTTCTGTGGCGGATTGCCGCCGGAAAGCTCCGCCTCCAGCTTCGCCGCCTCCTCCTTCAAATCGACCCCCATCAGCTTCGGCGCGACAAACGGCACGTACAGGAGTGTGAGGATGTAGCCGAGGACGTAAGTGACGGCGTAGCCGGCGGCGATGTTCGCCTCCTGCTGCTTAAAGGCGTCGTTGGGCAGGCCGAGTTGCGCCAGCGCGCCAGAGGCGGTGCCGATGATGGAGGATTGTGTCAGCCCACCGGCGGCAAGTCCCGAGGCCGTGCCCGGATCGAGCTTGAACGTGAAGGCGAATATCAGGACGAGGATCAGACCCGTGCCGCCGAGCACGAGCGCCATGACGACCTGCGCCAGAGTGCGGATGCTGAGGGACGCGAAGAACTCTGGGCCGGACCGGTAGCCGATCGTGAACACGAACAGACTGAACAGAATCACGCGCAGCAGCGAGGGGAACGTAAAGGTCCCGAGCTGGCCGATGAGCACGGCGACGACCAGGATACAGGCCGTCGTTCCGATCGAGAAGCCGCGAATCTTGACGCGACCAAGCACCGTACCAATCGCAATGGCGAGCAGCAGGAAGATCTCCGGAGCCGTGGAGATGATCCACCTAACGGTGCCCATGGCGCATGCCCTCCAGCAATTTCCGCCGAATCTGGTTCGTGGAACCAGGCGACGCTTGATCCAGATCAATCCTCCCCAAGGCAAGCTGTCGCCTATGGACCCATGCAGGAGTTAGGAGAGCCGATGTTTCGGACATGAGCACGATGGATATCGCCGCTGCTTCGTCGATACGCCGCGACGAGACGGTGCAAATTGCGTTGTTGCTCGCCTTCGCCGGCGGCTATCTCGATGCCTACACCTGGATCATCCACGGCGTGATGGCCAACGCGCAGACGGCCAATCTGGTTCTGCTTTGGGTCTATGGTTCGATCGGCAACTGGCCGGAAGCGCTGCATTTTGTCCCGCCGATCCTCGCATTCGCGGTCGGTATCGTGGTCGCAGCGTGGCTTCGCCGGGCGACCGGAGACCGTGCCAGCGCCATCAGCACGTTGATCGAAATACTGCTGCTGATTGCCATCGGCATCTTGCACAATCGCCTGCCGGACCTCGCCGGCACGCTGGGCATCTCGTTCGTCGCCGCCATGCAGACCGCGGTCTTCACCAAGGTCGAAGGTGTGGCCTACAGCTCGGTGATGATTACCGGCAACATGCGGCACGCGATTGAGAGCGTGTTCGCCGCAGTCTCAGGAGGCGGTTCGTTTCGGCGCCCCGGCATTTTTGCCGCACTATGCGGCACTTTCGGCTTTGGAGCCGCCGTCGGCGCCTTCGCGACCAAGCAGATTCCAAATCTGGCGCTTGGTGTCCCCGTGATCGCTCTCCTGATCGTGCTGCTGGGCTGCGAAGCCAACCGCGCCGAGGCCCGCACATGAACACGTTCGGGCCGATATCGCGATTCTTTCCGCCCGCGACCTGGCTTGCGGACTATCGCAGCGCCTGGCTGCGTCCGGATGCCATCGCCGGCATCACGCTCGCGGCCTACGCCATTCCGGTGTCGCTCGCCTACGCGGCGCTGGCCGGATTGCCGCCGCAGATCGGCATCTATGGCTATATGCTTGGTGGGATCGGCTACGCGCTGCTCGGGTCGTCGCGCCAGCTTGCGGTCGGTCCGACCTCCGCGATCTCGCTGATGATTGCGGCCACAGTCGGGGCGCTGGCCGGCGGAGACGCGGCGAAATATGCCGAGATCGCGAGCCTTGCCGCCTGCGCGGTGGCGCTGTTGTGCCTGATCTCCTGGCTGTTCAAGCTCAGCATTCTCGTTCGCCTGGTCAGCGACAGCATATTGGTCGGTTTCAAGGCCGGCGCCGGGCTCACCATCATCATGAGCCAATTGCCGAGCCTGTTCGGCGTCGCCGGAGGCGGTCACAATTTCTTCGATCGCGCCATCAAGCTCAGTGGTCAGCTCGGCGACACGAAGCCGCTCGTTCTGGCGATCGGGGCGATCGCGCTGGTGCTCCTGCTGCTCGGAGAACGGCGTCTGCCGGGAAAGCCGGTCGGACTCACGATCATGGCGCTGTCGATCGTGTTTGCGACGCTGCTTGGCCTTGCGTCCCTCGGGGTGCCGGTCACCGGGACGATCCCCGAAGGGTTGCCGGCGATCGGAATACCGAGATTTGGTCTGCTTGAGCCCGACGAACTCTTCCCGCTGGCCGCGGGATGCGTGCTGCTGGCCTATATTGAAGGTGTGTCTGCGGCCCGCAGCTTTGCCGCCAAGCATGGCTATGCCCTTGATGTCCGGCAGGAGTTTTTGGGCCTGGGGGCGGCGAACCTCGTCGCCGCATTCGGCCACGGCTATCCCGTCGCCGGCGGCCTGTCGCAATCCGCCGTCAACGACAATGCGGGCGCGCGCACCCCCCTGGCGCTGGTGATCTGCTCGGCGACGCTCGCACTGTGCCTGCTGTTCTTCACGGGGTTGTTGACGAATCTGCCCAAGGCCGTGCTGGCGGCTATCGTCGTTGCGGCCGTCTACAGGCTGGTGGACATCCGCGCGCTGTTGCGGATGTGGCGCGTCAGCCGGTTCGATTTCTATGCGGCGGCGATTGCGCTCGTGTCCGTGCTGCTCCTTGGGATCCTGCAAGGCGTCCTGCTCGCGGCCATCGCGTCGATCGTCCTGCTGCTGGCACGCGCCTCACGTCCGAATGTCGCGTTCCTGGGACGGCTGCCCGGGACCGGCCGCTACTCCGACAACGCGAGGCACGAGGGTGTCGAGCCGCTCGTCGGCGTCATCGCCTTTCGACCCGAAGCTTCGTTGCTTTACATCAACGCCGAAACGATCCTGGAGTCGGTGCTGGATGCCTTGCTGAGATCGGTCGATATCAGGCTGGTGATTTGCGACCTCTCCGCATCGCCTTACATCGATCTGGCCGGCGCGGGCATGTTGCGCGACCTTTACGATGAGCTCGCCTCCCGGCATGTCGCCTTCTGCATCGTCGGTGCGCATGCGCAGCTGCGCGATCTGTTGCGGGCGGAGGGACTGGCGGAGAAGACTGACAGCGGCGACTGGCTGCGGTCGCTGGACAGCGTTCTTGGCGATGCCCAGCCCAACGATGCCCGAGGAACGGTCTGATCTCTCCGCTGCCCTCCAATCGGTCGGCGACGGCCTATTGCGTTGCGAAGAGGCGTCACGGCCGTGCTCCCCGCCCCGGCATATCGCGCGACCGTTGACTTGGATCAATAGAGCAAGCGGCGCTGCACTCACGATCCGGCATCACTCATGCCCTACGGCTTGATATGGATCGGGAGTGAAACATGTCCAAAGACGCCAAGCCCGCGCAGAAGCGCATCGATCAGTTCCTGTCTGGCCCCGGTGGACGGGCGGACGACTGGCGCGATCTGGTGGAAGCGGCAAAGGTGTGGGCCCGCGGCGGCGATCGTGCAAAATACGATGCCGCGCTGGCCGATCTGTCTGTGACGGAAGAGTTTCACGGCTATCCCGGTCTGCAACTGATGGGGGCCCTGCGGGAAGCAGCCGCCACTGGCGATGCGGCAACGTCGCTCGCCCTCGCGACGCGGCTGACACAGGCCCTGACGACGAGGTCCTTCCGCCAGCATACCGGCGACTGGAATGTGAATGATGAGGACAATGGCGACGCCTCCGATCTGGTGCCGCAGATGTTCGGGCAGCACACCGCGCGTCGCCCCTACTTCGAAACCCTGATCGTCACCGGCCTCTCGTCCGCCAAATGGCTCGCGCTCGCCAACGAATGGCGCAAGCTGCGGCGTCCGGTCGATCAGTTCGTCTATGAGCCGGTCATCGTCGGCAGCCTCGAAGACGCCTTCTGCGCCACGATGCTGAACCCCAACATCGCAGCCGTCGTCATCAACGAAGGCTTCACCCTGCGCTCGCGGCACGATGCCCCGGTGCTCCGCACGTTGACGGCATCGGCGGGACTGAATGACGAGTCCGACGCGTCAGCGCTCCGGCTGGCCCAAATCGTCAAGCGGGTCCGTCCCGAGCTCGACCTTTATCTCATGTCCAACCGCGACGTGGAGGAGATGGCCGGAAATCCGGAAGCAAACGTCGTTCGCCGCATCTTCTATTCCATCGAAGATCTGCTCGAGCTGCATCTCTCGATCCTCGAAGGCATCCAGGACCGCTTCGACACGCCGTTCTTCGACAATCTCAAGAAATATGCGCAGCGTCCGATCGGGACGTTCCATGCGCTGCCGATCGCGCGCGGCAAATCGGTTTTCAAGTCGGACTGGATTCGCGACATGGGCGAATTCTACGGCTTGAACCTGTTCCTGGCCGAGAGCAGCGCGACCACCGGCGGCCTCGACAGCCTGCTGGAGCCGACCGGAACCATCAAGAGAGCGCAGGACAAGGCGGCGCGCGCGCTTGGCGCGGATCGCGTGTTCTTCGTGACCAACGGTACCTCGACCTCGAACAAGATGGCGGTGCAGGCGCTGCTCGCGCCCGGCGACATCGCGATCGTCGATCGCAACTGCCACAAGTCGCACCACTACGGCATGGTGCTGGCCGGCGCCCAGCCGATCTATGTCGAAGCGTTCCCGATGACGGCATATTCGATGTATGGCGCGGTGCCGCTGAAGACCGTCAAGCAGGCCCTGCTGAATGCGAAGGCGGATGGCCGGCTCGACCGCGTCAAGATGCTCGACCTGACCAACTGCACTTTCGACGGTCACATCTACAACACCCGCCGGGTGATGGAGGAATGCCTCGCGATCAAGCCCGACCTGATCTTCCTCTGGGACGAAGCCTGGTTCGGCTTTGCGCGCTTCTCGCCTTACCTGCGGCGGCGCACCGCGATGGGCGCCGCCAATGAGATCGAGGCCTGGATGCACAACCCGAAATCGGTCACGGCCTACGAGAAGCAGCAGGCCGAGCTCGGCAAGAACCCGTCGAACGAGGTGCTGCTCAAGACCCGGCTGATTCCCGATCCGCGTCAGATCCGCCTGCGCGTCTACCAGACCAACTCGACCCACAAGTCGATGTCGGCGATCCGGCAGGGCTCGATGCTGTCGGTCAAGGACGTCGAATTCCATACGGTCGAGCAGCAGTTCAAGGAGGCGGTGTTCACGCACGCATCGACCAGCCCGAACCAGCAGCTCATCGCGAGCCTCGACGTGTCGCGGCGCCAGATGGAGCTCGAGGGCTATGGTCTCGTGGCCAATGCGATGGAGATCGCGTTCGCTATCCGTAATGCGGTCAACAACAATCCCCTGATCTCGAAATATTTCCGCATCCTTGGTGCGGACGCGATGGTACCCGCGCAATACCGCCAGAGCGGCTTCACCGACTATCTCGCGGCCGGCACGAACTGGGCGAACATCCTGAAGAGTCTGGACGACGACGAGTTCTGCCTCGATCCGACCCGGATGACGCTGGTGTGCGGCACCGCCGGTTACGACGGCACGCAGTTCAAGGGCATCCTGGCGAACGAGTACAACATCCAGATCAACAAGACCTCGCGCAACTCGGTGTTGTTCCAGTCCAACATCAACAACACCCGCAGCGACGTCGCGCATCTGGTGAGGGTGCTGGCCGAGATCGCGGGCGAGGTCGACCGCGGACTTGTCCAGGGTGGCGCCAATGCGAAGAAGACATTCGAGGCGCGGGTCAAGAGCCTGATGACCGACGTGCCCGACCTGCCGAACTTCTCGCATTTCCACGATAGTTTCCGCGGCGATGCCGGCACCAAGACCAACGAGGGCGATATCCGCAGCGGCTTCTACTCGGCCTATGACGCAGCCGGATGCGAATATATGCGGCTCGGCGATCCCGAGATCGACCGCCGCCTGAAGGCCGGCCCCGATCTCGTCTCGGCCAGTTTCGTGATCCCGTATCCGCCGGGCTTCCCGATCATGGTGCCGGGCCAGGTCATCACCCAGGAAACCATCGACTTCATGCGCAAGCTCGATGTGAAGGAAATCCACGGCTACGACGCCAAGGAAGGCTTGAAGCTCGTACGCACCGAAGCCTTGGCGAAGATCGGCCGGCCCAAGCCGGGCGCCACGCCGAAGCTGAAGGCCGCATCATAACAGGGGACGGTCATGCAAGGCTTTTTCACGTTCTTGCAGCAGAACCCGTTTCTGCTGCTGTTCTTCGTCGTTGGCCTTGCCGTCTGGATCGGCCGGGCCAGCATCAAGGGCTACGGCCTCGGCATGGTCGCCGGCGCCATCGTGGTCGGCGCCGGGCTGGCGGTGTGGGCCTCGACCTACGGCGTGAAGCTCGAGCTCAACAACTTTGCAAAGAGCTTGTTCTATTACCTCTTCATGTACGGCGTCGGCCTGCGCGTGGGGCCGTCCTTCATCAACAGCCTGAAGGGCGATGGCCTCAAGTTCTGCATCTTGGCGCTGGTGTCCAGCGTCCTTGGTCTGGCGCTCGTCGTCATCTGTTCAAGACTCTTCGCGCTTCCGATCGGCGCGGCTGGCGGCATGCTGGCGGGGTCGCAGACCATGTCGGCCGCAATCGGCTCGGCCGAGCAGGCGATCACCTCGGGCGTCGTCAAGCTTCCTGAAGGCATGAAGCCCGAGGATGCGTCGGGCATGATCGCGCTGTCCTACGGCATCACCTACATCTGGGGTACCGTCGGCATCATCCTGATCTGCAAGTACCTGCCGCGGTGGTGGGGCGTCGATGCCAAGGCGGCGGCCAGGCAGTACGAGAAGGAGTTTGGCGTCAAGGATCTCGAGGGCGGCGGCCTGACCGGTTATCGGCAGTTCGGTCTGCGTGCCTATCGGCTGGAAAATCCGACGCAGGTCGGCATGAGCATCGCCAAATTCCGCTCGATCCATCCGGAGTACCGGATCGTCAACGTGGCGCGCGGCGGCGAGCCGCAGGGAGCCGATCCTGCGTTCGTGCTGCAGAAGGGCGACGTCGTCGCGCTCGGCGGCTCAACGGAGCATCTCACCGACAAGATGGGCCTGATCGGCCCCGAGGTTGCCGACACCACGGCGCTGGGCATTCCCATGGATCAGGCCGACATCCTCGTCACCAACAAGGAGATGGTCGGACGCACCTTTGAATCCTTCCGCGACACGGCGATCGCCGGCCAGTTGCAGGTCACCAAGGTCGAGCGTGGTGGTGTACCACTTGCCGCCGGTCTCAAGACCGAGCTGCAGCGGATGGACATCGTCTCGGTAGTCGGCCTCAAGTCGGCCGTCAACGAACTCGGCGAGATGTGGGGACGCATCGCGCGGACCAATACGTCGACCGACCTGCTGACGCTGGCCGCGGGCATGATCCTCGGTTTCTTGATTGGCATGATCGAATTTCCGGCCTTCGGTGCCAAGATCGGTCTCGGCAATGCCGGCGGTCTGTTGCTGTCGGGCGTGATCGTGTCGTCGCTGGTCTCGCGGCTGCGCTTCTTCGGCAATACGCCGAACGCGGCGCGCAACGTGCTGGAGGACCTCGGTCTCGTGGTCTTCGTCGCCATCGTCGGTGTCAATGCCGGTGCCGGATTGCTGGCGCAGCTTACCGGTGCCGTTGCCTTGAAGATCTTCGTCGCCGGCTTCATCGCCTGCACGATCCCGCCGTTCATCGTCTGGGCGATCGGCTATCACGTCTTCAAGATCAACCCGGCCGTGCTGATGGGCGGCGTTGCCGGTGCGCGGTCGCACTCCGGCCCGTGCCGCGAGGCCGCGGTGGAGATCCAGAGCTCCGTGCCCTGGATCGGATTTCCGGTCGGCTACGCGGTGTCGGGCATCCTGCTCACCGTGTTCGGTTACTTTGCGATGATCCTGGCCTAATAGCTCGACGTCATAACAAGAGGAGAACGTGAGACATGAGAAAAGTCGCCATCTATGCCGCCTTGGCCGTCTCGCTCGCGGGCGTCGCCGGTTTCAGTACGTCATCGCGTGCCGACACCGGCCAGGTTGCCGTGGTCTTCACCAAGGGCGGGTTCATCGTCGGCGTCGGTGGCGGCGAGGGCGTTCTGCTGTACCGGGGCAAGAAATATCCCTTCACCGTCTCAGGCATGAGCGTCGGCTTCACGATCGGCGCCTCGACCACCAAGCTCGTCGGGCGCGCACTCAATCTGAGGGGGCCGGAGTCGATCGAAGGCTCCTACGCGGCGGGCGGCGCGGGCGGCGCGGTTGCCGCGGGCGCCGGAGCCGTTCAGTTGCAGAACGGCAATGGCGTCATCCTCCAGCTCAGCGGGCCGAAGGTCGGCGCGGAAGTATCGGCTGCGGTTGGCGGCGTCACGATCCGGCTGAAATAGGCCCGGGAGGGCGCTCAAGCTAAACGGGCTGCGTCATCGCAGCCCGTTTAGCGTTTCAGTAGCGTTCCTCGACGAACTTCAGGCCGCGCAGGCTTGCCTGGTCGTTGTAACGTCCCTTGTGGGACCGTGGCGGAAGCTTGACCTTCTCCCGCTTGACTTCCTTGTAAGGGATAGTTCTCAGGATGTGCGAGATAACGTTGAGCCGCGCTCGCCGCTTGTCGTCGGAGCGGATCAGTCGCCACGGTGCATGCTTCGTGTCGGTCGCCTCGAACATCATGTCACGCGCGCGCGAGTAATCGTACCAGCGCCCGAACGACTCGGTGTCCATCGGGCTCAGCTTCCACTGCCGCAGCGGATCCTCGATACGCGCCTTGAAGCGGAGCTCCTGCTCCTCCATCCCGACCTCGAGCCAGAGCTTGATCAGGACGATGCCGGCGTCCACGGCGAATTTCTCGACCAGCGGACACAATTCCAGGAAGCGCTTGTGTTCGGTCGGCGAGCAGAAGCCCATGACGTATTCAACGCCGGCGCGGTTGTACCAGCTGCGGTCGAAAATCACGATCTCACCGCCGGCCGGGAATTGCTCGATATAGCGCTGCAGGAACAGCTGGGATTTCTGCCGGTCGGAGGGCGCGGGCAGGGCGCAGACACGGAACACGCGCGGGCTCACCTTTTCGGTCAGCGCCTTGATGGTCCCGCCCTTGCCGGCCGCGTCGCGCCCCTCGAAGATGATGATCACCTTCAGTTTCTGGGCTCTGACCCATTCCTGAAGGTGACACAACTCGACCTGGAGTTTTTCGAGCTCCTTCTCATAGTCCTTCCGCTTCATCCGCTCCACGGGCGCGTCATTGGCCATGCTCAATCACCCCAGGAAATGGTCACGCCGATGTCGCCGGGAACACCGCCTGGAAAATCGATGATCTGATACGCGATGCGATAGCCGCGCGGTTTCAGGTAATCGCTCCAGAGCTGGAAGATTTCCTTCGGAATTCCGGTCAGGGTGTTCTCCCAGCCCGCTTCCATCTGATTGATAGCGCGGCCCTTGTCGGTGCACAGCGTGTTGGGGAAGCGATAGACCTGAACCTCGGTCAAGCCGTTCCGCACCGCACGCTGGATGATCGTCGAGGCGAGCTTGATCTTCTCGTCCTCGGTCTTGCCAGAAGGCTTGCTGAGGCGTTCAATGAGGGCGTGTTTCTCGGCTTCGGCGGCGGCGGCAAGGCGCGCATATTCGTCGGCCTTCGCTGCCTCCTTGAGGGCTGCTTCCTTGCGGATCTGCGTGGCACTGGGGATGAGATCATCGATGCCGGGCATGGCAGGCGGCTCCTGTTGTTGCACGTCAACTTTCAGGCGAGGCTAGGTGGGGCCGTTCCAGGCCCGTTGATCCAAATCAAGCAATTGCGCCACCCGATACCGACACTGCATTCGACGCATTCAAGTGGAAACGCGCCTGTCGAGGAGAGAACGTTGAGCGAGCAACTTCATCCGATGGCCCCGCATCATCTGCCGTTCTATCTCGCGCCGGGAAGCGGGGTGGACCCGCTGATGGTGGTGATGGGGATCTTCCTGATCGGCACCGTGCTCTGGGTGGGCACGCTCTATTGGAAGCTGCACAGCCTGCCTGAGCGCATGGCGCACAAGTCGCAGAAGCTGCAATTCGAGATCGTGGCGGTGCTGGGCATCATCTCGCTCTTTACGCACTTGCACATTTTCTGGGTGGCCGGCCTGCTGCTCGCGATGATCGACCTGCCCGATTTCGGCACGCCGCTGCGCAGCATTGCCGGCTCCGTCGAGAGGATCGCTGACGCCGCTCCGGGCGACGGGCGCGAACCCGAGCAACCGAGCCCCCCACCGGCAGAGAAGTCAGTCCCCAAGGAGAAGGAGCGCAGCCATGTTTGAGCTCATGTTCTGCTCCCTTCTGACCATCCTGCCCGACTATCTCTACCGCCGCTATGCGCAGGGCAAGCGCTTCGGCAAGGAGATCACGTTCTTTTCCATCTGGTACGAGCTGCGATGGGGCATCACCGGCTGCCTGATGCTCACGGTGTCGCTCATCACCATGATCTTCTACTTTCACCCGTCAACGACCTCGGCGACGCTGTATTACCGTACGGTGCCGATCCTGCCCGAGGGCTCCGGCCGGGTCGCGGAAGTCAATGTCGGCTACAGCCAGGCGGTGAAGAAGGGCGACGTACTGTTCACGCTGGATAGTTCGAAGCAACGCGCGGCTCTGGAAACCGCCAAACGCAAGATCGCTGAAGTCGATGCGTCGCTGACGAGCGCGGAATCCGACGTGGTCAAGGCCGAAGCGCAGATCCAGGAAGCCAAGGCCAACCTTCAGCAGGCCAAGGATGAACTGGACGTCAAATCCGAGTTGCAGCGTCGCAATCCCGGCATCGTGCCGCAGCGCGACATCGAAAAGCTGCAGGTGCTCGTCGATCAGCGGCAGGCTGGGGTCGACTCCGCCACGGCTTCGAGGCAGTCGGCAGCCTTGCGCGTTTCAACGCTCTTGCCGGCCGAAAAGGCCAGCGCCGAAGCGACGCTAGCCGAGGCGCAGGTGGATCTGGACAAGACTTTTGTCCGCGCCGGCGTTGACGGGCGTGTGGAGCAATTCCTGGTCCGCGCCGGCGACGTGGTCAATCAGCTGTTGCGGCCGGCGGGTGTGCTGGTTCCGGCGGGCGCCGGCCGGCAGAGTCTGCAGGCGGGCTTTGGCCAGATCGAGGCTCAGGTCTTGCAGGTCGGCATGGTGGCGGAAGCAACCTGCATATCGAGGCCGTGGGTTATCATTCCGATGGTCATCACCAATGTGCAAGACTACATCGCGGCCGGACAGTTCCGCAGCGGAGAGCTACTCGTTGAGGCGCAGAATGTCGTGCGGCCCGGTACGATCCTGGCATTCATGGAGCCGCTCTACAAAGGCGGCCTTGACGGCGTGACGCCGGGCAGCAGCTGCATCGTCAACGCCTACACCAGCAATCACGAGGAGATCTCGGCGAAGGAGACCAGCACCGGCCGGGCCATTGTCTTGCATGTCGTCGACGGCGTCGGGCTGGTGCATGCGCTGCTGCTGCGCATCCAGGCGCTGCTGCTGCCGATCAAGACGCTGGTGCTGAGCGGGCACTGAGGTCCCAGGTCGGATTGTTTCGCGAATGGACCGTCCTGCGTGCAGCTTGACTGCGTCCTCGGCACTGTCGAAGCGGCCCAGTTCTCGCTAGAATTGTGGTCCGGAGGCGCCGGAGCGCGGCCGAGGCGGAGGGGAGCGGGCGCATGATCAGGGCGTCGGTCAAGCAGTGGCTGGTTGCGACCACGCTGTTGGGTCTCGGCCTGTTGCTCGCCGCGTGCATGCTGTCTGGGCCCGCGCGAGCCGCTGAGCCCGGCTCGGCTGCGCGCAGCGAGCCAAAGCGCGTGCTGATCCTGCATTCCTTCGGCCGCGAGTTTCGCCCCTGGAGTGAATATGCGCGGAGCATCAAGGCCGAGCTCGAGCGGCAATCGCCCTGGCCGCTCGACGTCCAGGAGCACACGCTGCTCACCGCCCGTTTCAACAGTCCAGGCCCCGAAGCGCCTTTCGTCGATTATCTCGGTTCGCTCTACCAGGGCAGGCCGCCCGATATCGTGCTGAGCATCGGCGCACCTGCGGCGCGGTTCGTGCAGAGATACCGTGCGAAGCTCTTCCCGGAAACGCCGACGGTGCTGACCGTGGTCGAACAACGGCTGGTGAACCGCCTGGACCTCACCGACAATGACGTGGTCGTGTCCGTCCGCAATGATTTCGTGGCGGCCTTCGAGAACATTCTCAAGCTCTTGCCCGATATCAAAACGGTCGCCGTTGTGGTCGGTGCCTCGCCCCTCGAGAAATTCTGGATCGACGAGGTGAAGCGGGAGTTGAAACCGCTGGAAGGCCGGCTCGACCTCGTCTGGTACTCCGACCTGCCGTTTGAGGAGATCCTGAAGCGCGCATCGGTGCTTCCGCCTCATTCCGCGCTGTTCTGGGGGCTGATGTTGGTCGATGCCGGCGGCATTGTCCACGAGGGCGATATCGCCCTGCACAGGCTGCATGCTGTCGCGAACGCGCCGATCTTCTCGTATCAGGAACCTTTCTTCGGCGACGCCAGCGTCGGCGGGCCCATGCACTCCATCGCCGAAACCAGTTCGAAGACCGTCTGCCGCGATCCGGATCCTCGGCGGCGAGAAGCCGGCCCGCATCAAATACGAGCCGATCGGATTCGGGCCGCCGAAATATGATTGGCGGGAGTTGCAGCGCTGGGGGATCGGCGAGAGCAGTCTGCCGCCGGGCAGCGAAATCCTGTTTCGTGAGCCGGCCCTCTGGGATCGCTATCATTGGCAGATGCTGCTGATCGCGGCCGTGATTTTGATACAGGCCGGCTTCATCGGCGGACTTCTGAGCGAGCGCCATCGCCGCCAGTTGGCCGAGATCGAGTCGCGACAACGCCTGACCGAACTCGCCCACGCCAATCGGTACTCGGCCGTCGGCGAGTTGACGACGTCGATTGCCCACGAGCTGAACCAGCCGCTCGGCTCCATTCTGACCAATGCCGAGACGGCGGAGCTTATGCTCAAAGCCACTTCACCCGACATCAACGAGATCCGCCAGATTCTGGCCGACATCAGGCGCGACGATCAGCGGGCGTCCGAGGTCATCCGCAGGCTTCGAAGCGTCCTGAGGAAGCGGCCGTTTGAAATCAAGGACACCGAACTGAACGACACGGTACGGGAAGCAATCGGCCTGGTGACGGCGCTCGCCGACGGGCGCCGGATCACGCTGGCTTACGCGCCAGCCGCTGCGGAGCTGCACGTCAAGGGCGACCCCGTGCAGCTGCAGCAGGTCGTTCTCAACCTGATCATCAATGCGTTGGATGCGGTCTCCGACGCGGACATGAAGAAGCGCGAGGTCGGCGTATCGACCGGGCGCGCCGGGGGCCACGCCGAGATCCGGATCGCCGACACCGGTTCGGGCATTGCGGTCGGCGACCTCGCGAACATCTTCAATCCATTCTTCACGACCAAGCCTCAGGGCATGGGTATGGGGCTCGCAATCGTCAAGACCATCGTCGAGGCCCATCACGGCACCATAGCCGCCGAGAACCAGCCGTCGGGCGGCGCGCTGTTCACGATCAGGCTCCCGATCATCCACTAGAGCGTTTTCCGATCACGTTGCGTCGTAACCAGCCGCGACGAGATAATTTTGACATTCCTCGGGTGAGAAGCGTTTGAGAGCGTTGGCGATTGCTTGCCAGAGATCGGGCATGGTGCGGGCTGCGGCGGCCCGCAACAGCGCTTTCAGTTTGGAGAAGGCCATTTCAATCGGGTTGAAGTCTGGACTGTAGGGCGGAAGATAGAGCAGGCTAGCTCCGACCGCCTGGATGGCCTCTCGAACGCCATGGACCTTGTGAGCGGGCAAGTTGTCCATGATAACGGTATCGCCCGGCCGCAGCGATGGGGCGAGCAATTGCTCGACGTAGGCCAGGAAAGCGTCGCCATCCATTGGACCGTCCAGAACAAGCGGCGCGATCAGACCGTCGGAGCGCAATCCAGCGGTGAACGTC
The DNA here is from genome assembly GCF_011516635.5 of Bradyrhizobium barranii subsp. apii. Taxonomy (GTDB): domain Bacteria; phylum Pseudomonadota; class Alphaproteobacteria; order Rhizobiales; family Xanthobacteraceae; genus Bradyrhizobium; species Bradyrhizobium barranii. The sequence continues at coordinate 3,065,451 of NZ_CP096255.1, forward strand.
GTCGTCTTCCAATGTCCGTGTGGGATAGCTGCACGACATCGCTCGCCGCGTGGCGAGCGCCCGTAACGCCGCGCCATTTTGGTGTTGGCGCTGGTTTCGTCGATGAAGACGAGACGCTCAGGGTCAAGGTCGATTTGCCCTTCGAACCACTCCTCACGTGCGGCATTTATATCGCCGCGCCGTTGCTCGGCGGCGTGCGCTGTCTTTTTTTAAGTGTGATCTTTCTGCGCTGGAAAAAACGCCAGAGCGACGCGATGCCAGTCGATATTCCATGACGTTTCAACAGTTCTCGCAACTCGGCAAGCGTGATATCCGGCCTCGCTGTCACCGCCTCCAGAATCAATTGCGAATGCGCTTCGATGCGCTGCGATTTGCGGTCACCGCCCTGGCGTTTAGGAACGATGTCGCCAACTTTCTTGAGGCGAGCGCGCCAGCGGATCGCACTGGCCGCGCTGACACCAAAGCGCTCAGCAGCCTGTCGACAGGACATGCCACCGTCAATCGCGGCTACCACCCTTTGGCGAAGATCAACCGAAAGCGCCCTGGCCATACATGCTGGCCTCCCTCGCCAGCATGCAGCTTGAATCTGACTCGCGCCGTTTTGGGAATCCCCACCCGATTCTTTCCGGTCGGAAAATGCTCTAGCGCAGACGTTTAGCGATCCGGCGGCGCGGCATTGCTCTCGCGCCTCAACAAGGCGGCCAAGCAGGCCTTCGTTGATCTTGATCAATAAACGCCCATGCCGCGGCCCGATCTTGGTGGCCGGAAAGTTCGATGGAGGATGGCATGTTTCGCTGCGGCAAGATCCTGATGGCGCTTGCGTTGATGCTGACGATGCCGATCACCGCAACCGCGCAGACGGCTGACAAGCCGGCGGCGCCGAGCACGCAGGCACAGCCCGCAAGTCCGCCTCCGCCGAGCGCCGAACTCCCGAAACCCGAGCAGCTCGAGGCGCTGGTGGCGCCGATCGCGCTCTATCCCGACGAGCTGCTGGCCAATGTCCTGGCGGCATCGACCTATCCGCTGGAAGTGGTGCAGGCCGATCGCTGGCTGAAGGAGCGCAAGACGCTGAAGGGCGAGGCGCTGAAGGCCGAGGTCGACAAGCAGGCCTGGGACGACAGCGTCAAGGCGCTCGCCAGCACCCCCGATGTGTTGTCGATGATGAGCGACAAGCTCGAATGGACCCAGAAACTCGGCGATGCCTTTCTCGCCCAGCAGCCCGACGTGATGGACGCGATCCAGCGCCTGCGCAACAAGGCCTATGACAACAAGAAGCTGGTCACGACCAAACAGCAGAAGGTCAGCGTTCAGAGCCAGGAAGGCAAGCAGGTTGTCGTCATCCAGCAGGCCGATCCCGCCGAGATGTACGTGCCCTATTACGATCCGGCGACGGTCTACGGCACCTGGCCCTATGCGGAGTATCCGCCGTATTACTGGGGATATCCGTCCTATATCGGCGCCGGCGTGGTTGCGGCCGGCATTGCCTTTGGCACGGCCTGGGCGATCGGGCGCTGGGGCAGTTACTGGGGCGGCGGCTGCAACTGGGGCAACCGCAACGTCTACGTCAATCATCGCACCACCAACATCGCCAACGGCTGGCAGCACAATCCGGCGCATCGCGGCGGCGTGCGCTATAACAACACCAACGTCCAGCAGCGTTTCGGCAACAACAATGTGAGGGCGGGCGCGTCGGACCGGATGGATTTCCGCGGCCGGGACGGCAACCAGGTGCTGCGCCCGAGCCAAGGTGCGGGAGACCGGGCTGGAGATCGCGCCGGCGACCGTGCCGGTGATCGTGGCGGTCCGGGTGACCGTGCAGGAGATCGTGCTGGTGATCGCGGTGATCGTGCCGGCAATCGCGGCGACCGGCCCGGCGGCGGCGATCGTGCTGGCGCGGGAGATCGTGCCAAGGGTGGTGGAGATCGCGCCAAGAATGCAGGCAAGAATGTGGGTAAGGGCGGCGGCGATCGTGCAAAGGCTGCGAATCGAGCCGGCGGCGGCGCTGCCGCCAATCGAGGCGGTGGCGGCAATCGCGGCGGTGCGATGAACGTCTCGTCGGGCCGGGCGGCGGCCGCAGCATCGGCGCGCGACGCTCCAGCATGGCGAGCATGCCGCGCGGCGGTGGCGGCGGAAGCTTTGCCGGGCGCGGCGGCGGTGGCGGAATGGCCATGCATGGTGGTGGTGGTGGCTTCCGTGGTGGTGGAGGCGGAGGAGGAGGCCGCGGCGGTGGCGGCGGTGGGCGGCGCTCCGACATCGCGCTGAAGCATGACATCGTCCTGCTCGGCCATCTCTCTAACGGCCTCGGCTATTATCGCTTCAGCTACATCGGCAGCGACAAGGCCTATGTCGGCGTGATGGCGCAGGAGGTGGAGAAGGTGATGCCTGACGCCGTGACGCGCGGCAGCGATGGTTATCTGCGCGTCTATTATGACAAGCTTGGCCTGACATTCCGCACCTACCGCGATTGGCTCGCCGACGGCGCGAAGATCCCTGCGGAGGTGACGCCATGATCGGCCTGAAATCGCTCCATCGCGCGATCCTGCCGGGCGTGGTGGCGCTCGCCATGCTTGGCTCGGCGGCACAGGCGCAGCAATCCTACAAGACACCGGAGGATGCGGCCGCCGCGCTCGCGGCCGCAGTCAAAAGCGGGCCGGGCGACATTTTGAAGGTGCTCGGCAGGGCCGCCGAGGATATCGTCTCGTCCGGTGACGAGGTCGCCGACAACGACATCCGTCAGCGCTTCACGTCGATGTACGACGCCAAGCACGGCATCAAGGCGGAGGGCAACAAGACCGCGACCTTGATACTGGGGCCGGACGATTTCCCGTTTCCGATTCCGCTGCTCAACACCAAGACAGGCTGGGCGTTCGACACCGACGAGGGGCGGATCGAGGTGCTTCGCCGCCGCATCGGCCGCAACGAGCTCGACGCGATCCAGACCGCGCTTGCCTATGTCGATGCCCAGAATGAATACGCCGACACGGATCGCGGCGAGGGCGCTGGTGTCTACGCGCAACGCTTCCTTTCCACGCCCGGCAAGAAGGACGGCCTGTTCTGGCGTGACGACAGTGATCCGAGCCCGCTCGGCGCGCTGGTCGCGGAGGCCTCGGCCGAAGGCTACAAGCAAGGCACAGGCGAGGCACCCGCGCCTTATCACGGCTACTACTTCCGAATACTGAAAGGCCAGGGTTCCGACGCGGCCGGTGGCGCGCTCAACTACGTCGTCAAGGGCAAGATGATCGGGGGCTTCGGACTGATCGCTTGGCCCGCCGAATACGGCAATTCCGGCGTGATGACGTTTCTCGTCAATCATGCCGGCACCGTCTACCAGAAGGATCTCGGCAACCGCACGGCGGTCATCGCCGAGCGCACCACGCTGTTCGATCCCGACCAGACCTGGAAGAAGGTCGATGCCGCGAAGCCATAAACCGGAACGCATGCGGCGCGCGACCGCAATCGGCCTTGCCGCGCTCGCGCTCCTCCTGCTCGCGATGCCGGCCACGCCGTCGTTCGCGCAAGCGAGCGGCCATGTCCAGGTGAGGTTCGTCAAGGCTGGCCTGCTGGTCGGAGGCGGCACCGGCAGTGGCGTGCTGAACTACCGCGGTCGGAATTATCCCTTCAAGGTCTCCGGCTTGAGCGTCGGCATCACGGCCGGTGCGACCGTCGGCAGATTTGATGGCCGGGCATCAGGCATCCGCGATGTCGGCGACTTCGTCGGCACCTATAGCTCCGTCGGCGGCGGCTTCGCACTCGTCGGCGGCGTCAACGGCGCCCATCTGCGCAACGAAAAGGGCGTGACGATCGTGCTGCAAGGCCCGAAGGCCGGACTTGAGCTCGCCTCCAACATCAGCGCGATCACGATCGCCTGGAAGTGAGCGCCTCGAGCCTGGGGTTACCGGGCCGCGATGGCCGTCATCTCGAGTTTGACGCCTGGACCGAGATCGGCCACGCCGATCGCAGCGCGCGCCGGCAGGTGAGCTTCCGCAAAGTGCGCCTTCCAGGCCGCATTGAACTCCGCCTTCTCCTTCAGGTTGGTCATGAAGATGGTCACCTGCAAGACGTTGGCGAGATCGGAGCCGAGCGTCGTCAACAGGCGCGCCAGCTGCCCGAGGACGTCGTTGGCCTGGCCCGACATATCGAGGCTGGTGTCCTCGGGGACGATCCCGCCGATGTAGAGCACGCCATTATGCTCGACCACTTCGTGGAGGAGTCCTTCGTAGGGCAAGACGCGCTGGATCATGATGAACCGATGCTGCTGTGGGGATGGGCGGCATATCGCACATTTCCATGTCGATGTCGTTTGAAGAGATTTCGCGACCGGGGCGTCTCGAAGGTCGTCCAACAAGATATTGAAAATAAAGAATAAATTGGCTGAAGAATCGCCGCTTGTCGTGCGGTCGGACGGTCACCCAGCTGCACTTGCGCGCGGGAGCCCGGCGTTTCCGACGGCCCTGATCCGACGACATCAGGATGCGGATCGGTATACTGCCACCGGAATCGACGCGGCAGCGGCTGGGTCCGTGCCGTACCGGAACAAGGATCAGACGATGGACGATACGATTGGCTTTCCCGACCCCGGCCTCGACCTGTCTGACGGCTTCAAGCCTCACACCTCGCATTGGGGCGTGTTTTCCGCGCGTCAGAGCGAAGCCGGGCTCGAGGTCAGGGCCTATGCGGGCGACCCCGATCCGAACGGCATCATCGGCAATTTCCCCGGCGCGCTGCGGCATCAGGCGCGCATCGCCCAGCCGGCGATCCGCCGCGGCTGGCTCGAGCGCGGACCTGGCCCGGACGATCGCCGCGGCCGCGATGAGTTCGTCTCCGTCAGTTGGGAGAAGGCGCTCGATCTGCTCGGCGACGAACTCGGCCGCATCCGCGATACGCGCGGCCCCGGCGCCGTGTTCGGCGGCTCCTACGGCTGGTCGAGCGCGGGCCGCTTCCATCACGCCCAGAGCCAGGTGCATCGCTTCCTCAACATCGCAATGGGCGGCTATGTGCGCTCGGTGAACACTTACTCTTCGGGCGCATCCTCGGTGCTGCTGCCGCAGATCCTTGCCGGCTACGAGGACATCACCAAGCGCAACGTCACCTGGGAGCAGATTGCCGAGAACACCGATATCGTGCTGGCGTTCGGCGGCATGGCGCTGAAGAACTCCATGGTGGCCGGCGGCTCGATCAGCAAGCATGTCGAGCGCGGCGCCATGGAAGCCGCGCGCCGGCGCGGCTGCGCGTTCATCCTGGTCAGCCCGCTGCGCGACGATCTTCCCGTCGAGGCCGGCGCCGAATGGATGACGTGCCTGCCCGGCACCGACACCGCCCTGATGCTCGGCATCGTCCACACACTTGTGAGCGAAGGTCTGCACGACCAGGCCTTCCTCGATCGCTACACCGAAGGCTGGCCCGTGTTCCTGCGCTATCTCAATGGCGAGAGCGACGGGCAGGCCAAGCATGCCGAATGGGCCGCCGCGATTTGCGGCGTCGATGCGGACGCGATACGCGAGCTCGCGCGCCGCGCCGCCGGAAAGCGTGCACTGATCACCGTTTCGCATTCGCTCCAGCGCGCCGAGCATGGCGAGCAGCCGGTGTGGATGGGCATGGTGCTCGCTGCAGCGCTCGGCCAGATCGGCCTGCCCGGTGGCGGCTATGCTTATTCGCTCGGCGCGATCGGCTATTATGGCCGCCGCGTCAACGACGTGCCGGGACCGACGCTGGGGCAGGGCCGCAACGGCGTGCGCGATTTCATTCCGGTCGCGCGCATCGCCGACATGCTGCTCAGTCCCGGCACGACCTATCGCTACAATGGCGAGACGCGTACCTATCCGGACATCCGCCTCGTCTACTGGGCCGGCGGCAATCCCTTCCATCACCATCAGGACATCAACCGCTTGCGCAAGGCTTTTGCGCAGCTCGATACGTTCGTCGTGCACGAGCTCGCCTGGACCGCGACGGCGCGGCACGCGGACATCGTGCTGCCCTCGACCATGACGCTGGAGCGCGAGGACATCGGCTATTCGACCAACGATCCCCTGATGGTCGCGATGCACCAGATCGCCGAGCCCTTTGGCCTTGCGCGTGACGATTACGACATCTTTGCCGATCTCGCCGAGCGCCTGGGTGCGCGCGAACCTTTCACCGAAGGGCGCACGTCGCGGCAGTGGCTCGAACATCTGTACGAGCCGACTCGCGCCTCGCTTCAAGCTCGTGGCCTCGAGGCGCCTGATTTCGACGAATTCTGGCGGCGCGGCAGCCTGGTCGTGCGGCAACAGCCCGACGACGGCGGCCGGCTGCGCAGCTTTCGCGAGGATCCGGCCAAACATCCTCTGCTGACGCCGAGCGGGCGCATCGAGATCTATTCAGCCAAGATCGCCGCGCACGGCGATGCCGATTGTCCCGGCCATCCGGTCTGGCTCGACAAGACCGACATGCCGAAACCCGGCGCGCCGTGCTTCCTCGTCGCCAACCAGCCGGTGACGCGCCTGCACAGCCAGCTCGACTTCGGCGGCCATTCGCTGGGCGCGAAGCATCGCGGCCGCGAGGTGGCGCGCATGAATCCACGCGATGCCGATGCACGCGGAATCAAGGACGGCGACATCATCCGGCTGTTCAACGAGCGCGGCGCCTGTCTCGCCGCCGCCCACGTCACCGACGGCATCGCGGCCGGTGTCGTGCAGCTTCCGACCGGCGCGTGGTACGACCCGATGGACCCCGAGGACGAAGCGCCGCTCTGCGTTCACGGCAATCCCAACGTGCTCACCCGCGACATCGGTACCTCGTCCTTCGCGCAGGGCTGCACCGGCCAGCTCACGACGGTCGAGGTGGAGAAGTTCACCGGCAATCTGCCGCCGATCCGCGCGTTCGATCCGGTATAGGCGCGTCGCCGGGATTGCTGCGGCCGTAGTGCGAAGGCGCCGGACTACGCTGCGCTCTATCCGGTCTACGCGAAATGCGCTCGCAACGACGACGTGGAGGGAGTGTGAGTCATACTGCGCTCTCGTGCCCGTGCCGTAGCGCGTCCAGGACACGAGAGGCAGAAAGAAAAGGGGCCGTCCTGTGTGGGCGGAGGGACGGCCCCGAGTGGCTCGCAGGCCCGGGAGGAAAAGGGCTCGAGCCGGCGTGAGTGGCAGGGCACTCACGCCAAAGAAATCGCAAACCGGTCGAACTGCAGATGGCGTGATGCCAAGTGCCTTGATCTCAAGTCGCTTGATTCCAAGTCCCTTGATTTCAGATACCTCGATTCCAATTCGCCTGCCGCCGCACGAACTACGCGGCTGCGCCGACCATCCAGTCCATGTCCGCGGCAGGGCGCCGCCGCGGAAGCGCCTCCGTAGCAGGCAGCACAGCCCTGCTGGCCAGACGCCAGCGTGCCGGTGACTCGCCGCTGATGCGCTTGAACACGGTCGAAAAATGCGCCTGGGTGCTGAAGCCGACGGCAAGCGCGATCTCCGCCAGCGGCCGCTCGGTCGTCGTGAGCAAGGTCTTCGCATGCTCGACGCGATGATTGAGCAGATATTCGCGCGGACGGTAGCCGGTCGCGGCGCGGAACTGTGCCGCGAAATGCATCCTCGAGAGGCCCGCGACATTGGCGAGCTCAGACAGACTGATGCAGCGATCAAAGTGATCGGCGATATATTGCTCGACGCGCCGTAGCCGCCATTTCGGCAAGGCATTGACTTTTGAGCGTGGCAGCTCGAGCCGGGTCAGATGCATCGCAAGGGTCTCGCCGATGCAGCGCGCGAATTGCTGGTCCGCGGTATCGCCATGCTCGGTCAGTGCCTTGGCGAGCTCGGCTGCGAGCGGGTCGCGCAGCAGGACGAGGTCGTTGAGGCCCTCGGTCGCCGGCCGCGCCGCCGAAAAATGATCGGTGGAGATGTGGAAGTGCAGGAAAGCGCAGGGCGAATGGAATTGCACGCCGAGAAGCTTCGATGGCGCACTGACGTACAGCGTGCCCGCGGGCATGGTGCCGTCGAAGATGATCTGACGGTCCCGCGTCAGCTTTACCCGAGCGGTCTTCAGCGCGATGGCGACGAAATAGCGGTCCGCCGGCGTCGTCGCTTCGTGCGACGAGATGGCCCGCGAGTCTTCCCATCGCGAAATCGTGATGTCCGCGTCCAGGCCGCGATCGATCTTGCGCCATCCGCTTTCCTGCGCGATTGCACGCATCCCGTGCGAAGCCTCGCGATCACCCCGGCTGGCGGGAAATTCGATCCAGGCATGCGCTGCTTGCAAGTCATTGAACATCGCTCGTCCTCTCCTGGCCTCGTCGCCGCTTGCAGCGATCAGCCAACTCTCAGTGCTTTCCACGATCAGAGGATAGGCGTGAGCCAGGCAAGAAGCCCGTTAGTGATGATTAGGAGGTGTTAGATTTTGTGCGAGCACATGAAGTGTGACAGCCCGCCGCAGGACGTTTGATTTTGTCCAGCTTTTCAATTATTTGCGCAGATCGGTGCGGTGTGAGGACATTGCAGAACATCGCGCTGCGATCGATGTGCCGGTATGAGGCCGGCTCGGCGCCTTGCTGGACCGCGCATCGACGGCGGGTATAGTCGCCGCGCATTTGAATGAAATGGCCGTCAAGATGAGTCAGAAGTGACCGAACCCCCGGCAGGACATGGCTCGCCCGGCAATGGCGCCGGGGCGAGCCTTGATTTCGACGCAGTCTCGTTCGGACCGTTTTCGCTGCGGTCGCGGTTGCTCGAGAGGGACGGAGCGCCGGTCAAGCTCGGCAGCCGCGCGATGGACATTCTGCGTCTGCTCCTCAGCCGTGCCGGCGAAGTGGTGCCGAAGAACGAGATTCTGAGCTACGCGTGGTCCGGCCTCGCGGTCGAGGAAATCAGCCTGCGCGTCCATGTCGCGGAGCTGCGCAAGGTGCTTGGCGACGGCAAGGACGGGGCCCGCTACATCACCAACGTCCCGAGCCGCGGCTATTGCTTCGTCGCGCCCGTGCAACGTGGCGAGCGCAACGCCGCTCCGGCACTCGCGCCGCGTGCACCTGAAAGAACGGCGCCGCCTGCAGCCTTGCCACACCGGCTGGACCGGATGATCGGTCGGGACGACGTGCTGCCCGAGTTGTCGGCGCGTCTGCTGAGCGACCGCTTCGTCACGCTGCGAGGACCGGGCGGCATCGGCAAGACCACGGTTGCGACCGCGCTCGCGCATGACATGTGGCAGGCGTTCGAGGGGCACGTTCATTTCCTCGAATTCGGCCCACTGAAGGACGCCACGCTGGTCGCGAGCACGGTTGCCGCCGCTCTGGGTCTCGTCGTTCATCACGATGATCCCTCAGGCAGCATCGTCAATTTTCTGCGCGGACGGCGGCAGCTTCTCATCCTCGACAGTTGCGAGCACGTCATCGACGAGGTCGCGTGTCTGGCCGAAAACATCTATCGCGAGGCGCCGGGCATCGCCATTCTCGCCACCAGCCGCGAGTCGCTGCTGGTGGAAGGCGAGCAGATCTTCGAGCTCGTTCCGCTGGCCGGCCCGCCGCAAGGGGCGCGCCTCAGCGCCGGCGAAGTGCTGGATTATCCGGCCGCGCAGCTGTTCATCGATCGTGCCGCGGCCGCAGGCCATCGCGGCGATATCACGGACGAGGATGCCGAGGTCCTGGCCGAGATCTGCGGCAAGCTCGACGGCATCGCGCTCGCGATCGAACTCGCCGCCGTGCGCGTCGGCGTCTACGGATTGCGGGAGATGGCCGCGCTGCTCGACTCCAGGCTCAAGCTCGAATGGCGCGGACGGCGAACGGCGCCGCCACGGCAGCAGACGCTCGGCGCGACGCTCGACTGGAGCTTTGGCCTGATCGGCGAGAGCGAACGCACAGTGCTTCAGCGACTCGCCATCTTCGCCGGCCCCTTCACGCTCAAGGGGGCGATCGCAGTCGCCGCGGATGAGGGTGCCGCGGCCGATCGCGTCGTCGATGCGCTGGAGCAGCTCGTGGCCAAGTCGCTGGTGTCGGCGCAGCCCGATGGCGCATCGCGGCGCTATCGCCTGCTGGATGCCACGCGCGCCTATGCCATGCAGAAGCTGGTCGACGCGGGCGAAGCGGCGGCGATCGCGCGCCGTCACACGGCCTATGTTCAGCGCACGCTCGAAGCCGGCATGGCGGAGCAGGGCGGCGACCCGGCTTCGCGCCTGCAGGCGCGCGCGAGCCTGCTCGCAGATGCCCGTGCGGCGTTGGAATGGAGTTTTGCCAACCACGACGGTGCCGCCTTGCGCGTGCCGCTCGCCGGCAGCGCCGCAAGGCTGTTCGTCGAGCTCAACCTGCTGAACGAGGCGCGCATCTGGTCGGGCCGCGCGCTCGCGATGCTCGACGATGCCAACCAGGGCGGCAAATGGGAGCTCGAGCTGCAGTCGACGCTTGGCCACGCCTTCATGTTCACGGAGCGCAACAGCGAGCAGGCCGAGGCCGCACTCGTGCGCGGGCTGGAGATCGCGGAAGCGCTCGACGATCACGCCAATGCGTTCAGGCTGCTGTCGCGGCTGAACATGTTCTATCGCCGCACGGGCGACTACAGGCACCTCGTGCCGACCGCACTCCAGGCCGAGCGCATCGCCCGCCAGATCGGCGATACCGCGGGGATCGCAGGCAGCAAGGCGCTTCTCGGCGTGTCGTATCATCTCGCCGGCGACCAGGCCGAGGCGCAGGCCCATCTCGACGAAGGCGTGCGCGACGACGCCGCGCTGCGCGGGACGGAGCCCGGGCATTTCGCCTATTCGCGCACGCCGCAGATTCCGCTCGCGCGGGTGCTGTGGCTGCGCGGCTTTCCCGACCGCGCACTCGATTGCGTCCGCCCGCTCGTCGGCGCCGCCGCGCCGCGCGATGTGCTGATGCATTGCATCGCGCTGTGCTGGTCATCCTCGGTGTTCGGCTGGGTCGGTGACTGGGCCGCCGTCGAGACGATGACGGGACGCCTCGCGACCCATGCGAATTTGCACGGGCTCGCGCCGTACGAAGCCGTCGCGACCGGCTTTCGCGCGCAGACCATGATCGCCCGCGGCGAGCTGGCCGGCGGTGTCGATCTGCTGCGGAGCGCGCTGCTGCGCCTGCATGCGGATCGCTACGAGCTCTACGCATCCGCGTTCGCCGCGGATCTGTCGCAAGGACTGGCGGCGCTGGGACGGTTGACGGAAGGGCTGCAGGTCCTGCAGGAGACGATCGCTCGCGTCGAGCAGGGCGGCGGAGGCTTTGACATGCCCGAGCTCCTGCGCCGGCGCGGCGACCTCGAGGCGCGGACCGGTGATCTCGGTGCCGCCGAAGCGGGCTTCGCCGCATCGCTCGCGCTGGCGGAGCAGCAGGGCGCGCTGTCCTGGCGATTGCGGACGGAGATGTCGCTTGCGGCGCTTCGGCTTCGGCAGGGCGTCAAGAATCCGCTCGACGATCTCGCCGCGACCTATGCGCGGTTCTCGGAAGGATTCGAGACGGCGGATTTGAAGGCAGCGCGGCTCGTGCTGGACGAGGCATCTGCCTGACAAGGCTCAGTCGAACCGGAAATTCGCGAGATCGATCGACACCATCAGCTCATCACGCAGCGGCATCAGATCGTCGCCGCGCAGATAGATGCGCCGGCGGGTCGGGAGCTTGAATCCGTCGACGGTGACGGGATCGGACACGTACTGAGCTGCCGGAAAATTGCCGGCGATCTCGACCCGGTAATCATGCCGGCGGATGAGCATGTCGGGGCCAAAATAGAAATCCTGCTCGGCGCTGTGGCTTGCGATCACGGCCGGGAAGGTCGCCCGCAATCCGCGCCAGACCTCCGCGCCCTCGCGCCACGGCGCGATCTCCCGGACCTCGAACCCGTCCGCCGCCAGCAGGAACGGCGCAGTCATGTAAGTCCAGAGCGCATAGCCGTTGAAATAGGCGCGATGCAGCGGATCCCAATGCGTGCGCATATCGTGCCGCGCGAAGGCGGCGCGCGGATTGTTGCGCTCCGCGACGATGCGGCCGTCCGCAGCCACGATGGCGATCCGCTCCGGGCTGAAGTCGGTGCGCTGGCCGGGCTTGCCGAACGGCTCCATGGAAGCCCGCTCACGACGCAGCTCGATCCGCATCGTGCGCGGCGCCTGGTCCTGATCGACGCCCTTCAATATCCAGAGGTCGCCGCCCGTCACGATCGGGGCGGTGAGTCGCTCGTGGGCATTCCATCGATCGAGCCCGCCATGGGCCTCGATCGCATTCGCCAGCAGCGGAATCATCCGGCCGTTTCCTCTCGCATCGGTGGTGTCGCCCCAATAGAGATACCCCCGTGCGCAGACGATCGCCCGTTAAGCGTTGTTAAGTGCCGTTGGCAGGTCCGGCGCCTAGAGCGTTTTCCGATCACGTTGCGTCGTAACCAGCCGCGACGAGATAATTTTGACATTCCTCGGGTGAGAAGCGTTTGAGAGCGTTGGCGATTGCTTGCCAGAGATCGGGCATGGTGCGGGCTGCGGCGGTCCGCAACAGCGCTTTCAGTTTGGAGAAGGCCATTTCAATCGGGTTGAAGTCTGGACTGTAGGGCGGAAGATAGAGCAGGCTAGCTCCGACCGCCTGGATGGCCTCTCGAACGCCATGGACCTTGTGAGCGGGCAAGTTGTCCATGATAACGGTATCGCCCGGCCGCAGCGATGGGGCGAGCAATTGCTCGACGTAGGCCAGGAAAGCGTCGCCATCCATTGGACCGTCCAGAACAAGCGGCGCGATCAGACCGTCGGAGCGCAATCCAGCGGTGAACGTCGTCGTCTTCCAATGTCCGTGTGGGATAGCTGCACGACATCGCTCGCCGCGTGGCGAGCGCCCGTAACGCCGCGCCATTTTGGTGTTGGCGCTGGTTTCGTCGATGAAGACGAGACGCTCAGGGTCAAGGTCGATTTGCCCTTCGAACCACTCCTCACGTGCGGCATTTATATCGCCGCGCCGTTGCTCGGCGGCGTGCGCTGTCTTTTTTTAAGTGTGATCTTTCTGCGCTGGAAAAAACGCCAGAGCGACGCGATGCCAGTCGATATTCCACGACGTTTCAACAGTTCTCGCAACTCGGCAAGCGTGATATCCGGCCTCGCTGTCACCGCCTCCAGAATCAATTGCGAATGCGCTTCGATGCGCTGCGATTTGCGGTCACCGCCCTGGCGTTTAGGAACGATGTCGCCAACTTTCTTGAGGCGACCGCGCCAGCGGATCGCACTGGCCGCGCTGACACCAAAGCGCTCAGCAGCCTGTCGACAGGACATGCCACCGTCAATCGCGGCTACCACCCTTTGGCGAAGATCAACCGAAAGCGCCCTGGCCATACATGCTGGCCTCCCTCGCCAGCATGCAGCTTGAATCTGACTCGCGCCGTTTTGGGAATCCCCACCCGATTCTTTCCGGTCGGAAAATGCTCTAGGCTTCGGCCATGACGTCCAGCACCGCGTCGGCAAAGGCCTTCGGCGCTTCTTGCGGCAGATTATGGCCGATACCGCCCTTGATGGTCCGGTGCGAATAGCGCCCGGAGAATTTCTTCGCGTATGCGGACGGCTCCGGATGCGGCGCGCCGTTGGCGTCACCCTCCAAGGTGATCGTAGGCACTGCGATCACGGGCGCCTGCGCCAATTTCGCCTCGTCGTCGGCGTATTTCGCTTCGCCTTCGGCGAGGCCCAGTCGCCAGCGATAATTGTGGATTACGATCGCCACATGGTCCGGATTGTCGAACGCCTTCGCGCTACGGTCGAAAGTGGAATCGTCGAAATGCCATTCGGGCGAAGCGAGCTGCCAGATCAGCTTCGAGAAGTCGTGGCGGTACTTGTCGTAGCCCTCGCGGCCGCGCTCGGTCGCGAAATAGAACTGGTACCACCATTGCAGCTCGGCCTTCGGCGGCAGCGGCATCTTGCCGGCCTGCTGGCTCCCGATCAGGTAGCCGCTCACCGAGACCATCGCCTTGACCCGCTCTGGCCAGAGCGCAGCGATGATGTTGGCGGTGCGCGCACCCCAGTCGAAGCCGGCAATCGTCGCCTTGTCGATTCCGAGCGCGTCCATCAGGGCGACGATGTCGGCCGCGATCGCCGCCGGCTGCCCGTTCCGCATCGTCGAGTCGGAGAGGAAACGCGTGCTGCCGTAGCCGCGCAGGTAAGGCACGATCACGCGGCGGCCGGCCGCGGCGAGCAGCGGTGCGACATCGACGAAGGCGTAGATGTCATAGGGCCAGCCATGCAGCAGGATCACGGGCGGGCCATCCGCGAGACCCGCCTCGGCATAGCCGACATTGAGGAGGCCGGCGTCGATCTGTTTCAGGGACGCGAACGCGGTGTTGGCGCCGGGCTTGACGATGGTGGCGGACTTCGCCGGCTTCGCCGTAGCCGTCGTGCTCAGCGCAAGCTGGGTCGCGGCGAGCGCCATCGCAGCCCTGCCGACGAAACGACGTCGTTCGTGGTTGATGTTGTCGGGCATGTGTGCCTCCTGTGGTCGGTGCATTGTGCAAGTCGCCGTCAGCCCTTGTGCCCGTCCAGACGCGCAAGGAAGTCGCGGATCAGCGTGGCGATCTCGTCGGTCGCCTCGTCGAGCGCGAAATGGCCGGCTTCGAGGATGTGGACCGCCGCATCCGGCACATCGTCGCGATAGGCCGACGCGCCGGCGACGGTGAAGGAGGGATCGTATTTGCCCCAGACCACCAGCGTCGGCGGCCGCGTCTTGCGCAGCCACGCCTGCCATTTCGGATAGGAGGCGACGTTGGTCCGGTAATCCAGGAACAGCGTAGTCTGGATCTCGGCCGCGCCGGGACGCGTCAGGAACGCGTATTCGTCGGTCCAGCTATCGGGGTCGTAGCGCTCGGGGTGCGGGCTGGAGCCGAGGTGCCGCTGGCGCGTCGCGGCCAAGGATGTGAAGTTGGCCTTGAGCGCCTCGAGCTCATGCGCCGGATCAGCCCAGTATTTGCGACGCGCTTCCCAGAGCGGGCTCAGTCCTTGTTCATGCGAAACGGCATTCTGGATCATGATGGCGCGAACGCGCTCGGGATGCGCCAGCGCCATGCGGAAGCCGACCGGACCGCCATAGTCCTGCATGAACAGCACGTAGTTGGTCAGGCCGAGCTTGTTCGTCAGCTCGCCCATCACGCCGGCGATGTTGTCAAAAGTGTAGGTGAAGTCGGACGGTGGCGGCGCGCTGCTGTTGCCGAAGCCGGGATAATCAGGCGCGATCAGGTGATATTTGTCGGCGAGCAGCGGCAGCAGAGGCTCCCACATCCGCGACGAGGATGGGAAACCATGGAGCAGCAGCACGGTCGGCGCGTCGGCGGACCCGGCCTCGCGGTAGAAGATATTGAGACCCCCGATATCGATCGTGTGATAGCTGATCGAGCGTCGGCTCGACCGCAGATCCTGTGCCGAGGCCTGCACGGTGGTGCAGGCGAGGGCGGCTGCGAGGGCGAGGGTGGCTGGAATATTCATGTCATCGCTCCGATGTGGGCGTGTCGCGTCGAGACGTGCCGGCGCGTCATGCGCCGGCAACCGCTCTGACGGGATTGAGCGGCACGCTCCCACCTTGATCGCTGTTGTGCGCAGCAGCTTCCGATCGCCGGATCACATTCGTAAGCTCCGGCGTAAAGCTTTCGTCATCGTCCTCGATGTGTCCGGTCAGTGCCGGGGCGGTGCTCATTGATGAGCACCGCTCCGATGCGAGCCTGACTTACGCGGCCGACTTCGCCTTCTTGGCCAGGGCGGCGAGCAGCGTCTGCGCGGCCGGGCCGGAGGAGTGCGGATTCTGTCCCGTGATGAGCTGGCCCGCGCTGACGACGTGTACGCCCCAGTTCGCCGTTTTCGAGAAGGCCGCGCCGAGCTTCAACATCTCGTCCTCCACGAGGAACGGCACGACATTGGTCAGGCCCACGTCCTCTTCCTCGCCGTTGGTGAAGCTGGTCCCTTCCTTGCCCTCGACCAAAGGCTTGCCATCGGGGGTCTTGACGTGGCGCAGCGCACCGGTCGAGTGACACACCACCGCGATGGTCTTGCCGGCGGCGAGGAAGGATTCGATCAGCTTGACCGAGTCCTTGTCTTCGGCGAGGTCCCACATCGGGCCGTGACCGCCGGGATAGAACAGCGTGTCGAAGTCTTCCTGCTTGACGCTGTCGAGGCGCACCGTCTTGTCGAGCTGGGCTTCAGCGGCAGCGTCCGCCTCGAAGCGCAGCGTCAGGTCAGTGCGGAACTCGGGCTCGTTGCTCTTGGGATCGAGTGGCGGCCGACCGCCCTTGGGCGAAGCCAGCGTGATCTCCGCGCCGGAATCCTTGAAAACGTAGTAGGGGGCGGCGAGCTCCTCGAGCCAGAACCCGGTCTTGCGTCCGGTGTTGCCGAGCTGGTCGTGGGAGGTGATAACCATAAGAATCTTCATGACGATCTCCTTGAGTGCGTTCGCTGCAATGACGCATTCCCTCGTGGTGGAGGTGCGCCGGCCTCGGTCTCGTTCGAGCACAACACTTGTTCGTTGCTCGTGAGCCCAATGTTGCACCCAAGGCCGCGTGTTAGCTCGTTATGTATTGTTAGGCGTTGAGAGCAGTGAACGGTTCCCGCTCTCGCGCGTCGCCACCGCTATTCGAACACGGCGTCGAAGATCTCGACGTCCATCAGCACGGGCCTGGCGATCACGCTTCCATCAGGCCGCAGCGTCTGCACACGCCGCAATGTCGGCACGACGATGCCGCCGAAGCTGTCATGGGCCCAGGAATAATGTGCGACCTTGTTTCCGAACAGATCGTGATCCGTCCGCCGTTGCAGGGCGTTCTCGTCGAAGTAGAAGATCTGCTCGGGCGCGAGCGTGATCAGGTTCGGCGGGAACTGCGCGCGCAGCCGCCGCCACGTGTCAGCGTTTTCGCGCCACGGCGGAAGCTCCTCCGTGACGACGTCGGGATCGGCGAGCAGAAATGGGTTGGTCAGATAATTCCAGATCGCTACGCCGCAGAAGAAGACGAGGTGCAGTTCGTCCGCGAGCCCAGGAGAGCCGGCCTCGGGAAATGCAGGGCTCGGGTTATCCCACGTGCGCAGGACCTCACCCTCGAGGCTCTCGATCGTGATTGCGTCGGGCTGAAAGCAGCCGGAGTGTTCACCCCCGGTGATGCCGGTGAAGCGGACCGACTGGGCGCGGGTCGAGCCCTCCGCCGTCACGTCCTTGAATTCGCTGGCATGTCCGGCGCTGGAGAACAACGAGCCGCCGACGGAAAGGTGGAGCGTGAATCGGGTCAAGCTATTCCAGCGGGCCATACCGCCGCTGGCATCAATTACATCGTCAAGAAGCGCCATATCCCGCCATATCCACCGTGAAGTGCCACCACCATGGCGGGGCGGATGCGGCTTGGCGTGTTAGAAGTTGTTAGGACTTGCGAGCAGGTGCTTGGACGGTATCCCGTTGAAGATACTGTCAATTCAGCGCGCTCAGGAGCTCCCTGGCGGCCACGAGATCGCGGGTCTGGAGGCCTTCCTGGTATCGCGCGACGAGCGGGGCGAGCAGAGCGCGTGCTTCGCCCGCCTGTCCGGCCTGGCGCCAGACCCGGCCGAGGCTGATCGCCCCCCGCAGCTCCCAGCCGAGCGCGCACTGCCGGCGCGACAGATCGAGCGATTTCCGGAGGCAACTCTCGGCCTCGGCGGTGTTTCCCGACCGGACGAGGATGTCGCCCTTGACCCGGAGCATCTCCGGCATGTCGAAGGATTCGCCATGATCTGGAATCTGCGCAATGGCCTCATTGATCGTGCGCAAGGCCTCGTCCGGCTGGTTCTCCGCGACGAGGCCCTCCGCCAGCGCCGTCGCAAACACCGTCGTCATGATCCGGTGCCGCGTCGCGTACAGCGTGGCCTGGCTGCGGCGAAGATGCTCGATCCCGCCGGCGATGTCGCCGCGGCGAAGCATGAGCTCGCCCTTCTGGCCGATGCCGACGGCGTGATAGGGACCAAGGAAGTGCCGCGCCGAATGGTCGATCAGCCGCTCGATCAGGATTTCGGCATTGGCCCAGTCGCCGACCCAGAGGAACACGTAGATCGTCCAGATCAGGGAGATGCCGAGGGTGAGGGGTTGTTCGAGCAGTTCCGCCTCGCGAACGGTGTATCTCGCCGCCTCGATCGCGCGATCGGGCCGGCCGGTGAGCCAGAGCCCGCGCGCCAGCGCGACCAGCGCGACGATGCGGTCGTCATAACCGAGGTGCCCGATGTTCAGCCGCTGCGAGCCGGGATTGTGCACCATCGCGCTCTCGCAGAACTGCACGGCCTTGTCCTGATTGCCGATCAGATGGTGCGCGACGCCCAGCATCCATTCCACGTTCAGCGCGGCGGCCGGATCATTCAGCTTGCGCGCAACGCTCTCGCCCTGCTCGCCGGTGCCGAGCGCGCCGTGAAAATCCCCGACCCTGGTCAGGTAGATGTGCAATCCGCGCAGCAGCCAGAGCTGCCAGTGCAGATCCTCGAGATCCCGCGCAAGCTGAAGACTTCGTGTGAACGCCGACCGGACCGCTTCGGTATTGCCCTGCGTGAACATCACGGAGACGCCGAGCGCGGCCTGCAACGTCATCTCCTGGCGGCGGTCGATCGAATTCGTATCGAGAGAGACAAGCGCCTGCTTCGTCCAGCGATAGCACTCCGTCAGCAATGTCAGTTCGAGGAAAAACTGGGCCGCCGAAGCCGCCAGATCCACGCCGATCGTCCGGTCGGCGTTATCCGAAAAGCTCCAGGCCAGCGCGGCCCTGACATTGGGCAAATGGTCGGCATAGGGAAGGAAGCCGCCCGCGGTCTGCATGCCCGTGGATTTGAGCGCGATGTCGCGCAGGAAGTCGCGGAAATATTCGGCGTGAGCGCGCGCGACACGGGGCGCTTCGCCGTTCTCGACGAGCTTCGCGCCGGCGAAGGCGCGGGTGGTGTCGAGCAGACGATAGCGCAGCCGCCGCTCCGCAGGTGAGGTTGCGATCAGCGATTTGGAGAGCAGGTTCGAGATCGCCTCGACCGCCTCGGGCTCGCTGATGCCCTGGCTGGACGCAACGGCGAGCGCGGCCTCCATCGTGAATGGCCCGACGAACACCGACAAACCGCGCAGCGTCGCGCTTTCGGCCGCCGGCAACAGATCATAGCTCCAGGCGAGCGCCGCGCTCAGGGTCTGGTGCCGCGGGATCGCGGTACGGCGTCCCCGCCACAGCAGCGCGAAGCGGCTGTCGAGCAGCGAGGCGGTTCCGGCAATGCCATAGGCGTTCACGCGTCCGGCGGCGAGCTCGATCGCGAGCGCGATGCCGTCCAGTCGCCGGCAGATCTCGGCGACAAGCGGTGCATCCTCCTCGCTCAGTTCGAATTCGCCCAGGCTCTCGGCAATGCGTTCCACGAAGAGCTGGCTTGCGGGATAGGCAAGGATCTCGGCGATGCCGAGCCCGTCGCGCTGGGGCGGGCAGTCCAGCGGAAACAACCGGTGGACGCGTTCGCCTTCGGTGCGAAAGGATTCGCGGCTGGTGGCGAGAATGTGCAGCTCGGGCGCCTCCTGGACGATGTGCTCGGCCAAGGGCGCGAGCTCGTCGATGATGTGCTCACAGCTGTCGAAGATCAGCAGCATCCGACGGTTGCGCAGCACCGTCAGCAGGCCCGGCATCGGGTCCTCGGAATTGACGGTCAGGCCGAGCGTGGCGGCGATGGTGCTTGGAACGAGCCTGGCATCCGTCAGCGCGCCGAAATCAACGAAGTTGACCTGACCGTCGAAGGCCTGGAGTTCGCGATGCGCGACGGCGAGCGCGACGGAAGTCTTGCCAATCCCGCCGGGGCCGACAATTGTCACGAAGCGATGCTGCGCAAGCTCGGTGGAAATCCGCTCGACCGCGTCGTCTCGTCCGATCATCCTGGCAAGCGGCGGCGGGAGTATGTGAGGCGACGGGACGGCCGGGCTTGTCCGCGTCTCCGGCGATTCGGACCGGACCAGCGGGCCCGCGAAGCAATAGCCACGGCCGGGCACATTGACGACATAGCGGGAGCCTTCACCGGCATCCCCCAAGGCCTTGCGTAGCGTCGTGATGTGGAAGCGCAGGCTGCCTTGATCGACCGTCACGTCGGCCCAGACGCGCTTGATCAACTCACGCTTGTCGATGACCTCGCCGGCGCGCTCGACGAGAAAAATGAGGATGTCGAGTGCGCGGCCGCCGAGGTGAAGCGGAGCGCCGTCCTTCTCGAGCAGGCGCGACCTTGCGTACAGTCGGAATGGCCCGAAGGAAATCGCCGCATCCTGGTCGTTAGTGTCCACCACGCGCCAATGAATCCAGTGAAGGGGCTGTTGTCCGCATCCTGATCTAGCAGAACGAGGTTATGAGTAAACTGGTCGAAAGTGGCGAAATCGCGCGGCAAGTCATTCGGCCGCACCGGGATGATGCGTGACAAATTTCGCTTAAACGCGAGCGGCTTGGGAAGCGATCGGGACGACCCGTCAGCGTGCTTGACCGTCGAGAGGACGGTCTGGCCGCCAACTTGTGCCGCCGATCATAACAAAATCTTGCAACGTCTAACGAGCAAAACGCGCGCGGTGCATCCAGTATACGCTTCGAATTAGGTCCTAGATCCAACGGGGAGGCTATCATGTCCGCTATCGGCTTGGAGACGAGCGACCATTTCGTTCGTTCTCAGCACATTGCCAGCCTTGATGATCAGTCGCGTGACTGGGAACTGGTGCTGCGGGAATCCCACCATCGGATGAAGAACACGCTGACGCTGCTGGGTGCGTCAGTCCGCCGCGACTTCTCGCGGCCGGGTACCAGGGATATGTCGGGCGCGGTGGACCGGTTCGAGCAGCGCATCGTCGCGTTCGGCAGGCTCTATCAGCTTTTGTCCGACAGCGACAGTCTGACCGCCGTCTCCGTCGAGGCCTTCTTCGAAAACCTGTGCGAGGCGCTCTCCGAGGCAGTGCTGGAACCGGCCGGCATCCGCTGCGAGGCAGCGATCGAGAGCGGGGCGCTGCCGGCATCGCAGTGTCATCGGCTGGCGTTGATGCTGACGGAGCTGGTCACGAATGCCGCCAAACATGCCTTCCCGAACAGGAACGATGCGCTGATCCGGATCGAAATGGCCAACCGCGACGGCGCCTGGCTCTGCACGGTGGCTGACAACGGCATCGGCGCGACCGGTCCGCTTCAGGGCACCGGCAGCCGCATCCTTGAAGGGCTCGCACGCAGTATCGACGCGCGGTTGCAGGGCGAGGCGAACCAGGGCGGCACACGCGTGACGATCGTGATGCCCACTGCCGCTTGAAGCTCGCTTCAATTTCAACTCAGGGAGTTCGACATGGCCGGCACCGAAATCGACCGCGACGCCGCGGCGAGGTCTCCGAACACGTCTTCGACATCGCGTGGCGTTGATCTGAAGCTCGAGATCGTCGTCATCCCCGTGTCGGATGTCGACCGCGCCAAGGCGTTCTACACGCGCCTCGGCTGGCGATTGGACGCCGATTTTGCCTCAGGTGACGAATGGCGCGTGATCCAGTTCACGCCGCCGGGTTCGGCCTGTTCGGTGATCTTCGGCAAGAACGTCACACCGGCAGCGCCCGGTTCGGCGCGCGGGCTGTACCTGATCGTCTCCGATCTGGCGGCGGCGCGACAGGATCTGCTCGACCGTGGCATCGCGGTGAGCGCACCATTCCATGGTGCGGGCGACGTTCACGCCGGTCCGGACGAGCCGTATCTGTTCGGCAGCGTCCGGGTCAGCGGTGCTGACCCGAAGCGCGGCAGCTACAGCTCGTTTGCCTCGTTCAGCGATCCCGACGGTAATGGCTGGCTGTTCCAGGAGGTCACGACGCGACTGCCTGGACGCATCGCTGGTGACGGCACGACGTTTGCCTCAACGGCCGATCTGGCCGCAACCCTGCGACGTGCCGCTGTCGCGCATGGTGAGCACGAGAAGCGCATCGGCGGACACGACGAGAACTGGGCGGATTGGTACGCCGACTATATCGTCCGCGAGCAGGCCGGTCAACCGCTGCCCTCCTGAGTTGTAATGAACACATCGCCTGAATTCACAGACAGGGCGCGCGCCGATTGAACTCGTCGCGCGCCGAGTTGCTTCTGCATCGCGCGTATCGTCATCGTCGCTCGCTTTCCTGCATCCCCCGGACTCGCAACGGCTAACGC
Organism: Bradyrhizobium barranii subsp. apii; assembly: GCF_011516635.5. Taxonomy (GTDB): domain Bacteria; phylum Pseudomonadota; class Alphaproteobacteria; order Rhizobiales; family Xanthobacteraceae; genus Bradyrhizobium; species Bradyrhizobium barranii. Next base: position 3,087,515 of record NZ_CP096255.1, read on the forward strand.
GGCCTAACAACCGATAACGAGCTAATTGCCAGGACCTGCGCCAATCTCTCCTCACGACGAACCGACGCGTCGATTTCGAATTCGGTTGGCGTCACCGACCAAAGCCAGGGAGATCCGACATGACAACGCAAGCACGAGCCGACATACTCAATCCCGACCGCCGTCAATTGCTGAGCCAGGCCGCAATGACCGCGGTTGCCGCCAGCGTGGCGAGCCTGCTGCCGCTGCGTCCGGCAAAGGCCGCTCCAAGCGGCGCCATCCGGCCGTTCCGCGTCAGCGTACCCGAGGAAGATCTGCTTGACCTCCGCCGCCGCCTCACAGCGACACGCTGGCCGGATCGCGAGATCGTCGCCGACGAATCGCAGGGCGTGCAGCTCACGACGCTTCAGCAGCTCGTGCGGTACTGGCAGAACGAATACGACTGGCGCAAGATGGAGGCGCGGCTGAACGCCTTGCCGCAATTCGTCACCGAGATCGACGGCGTCGACATCCACTTCATTCACATCCGCTCCCGCCACGAGAACGCGCTGCCGATGGTCGTCACGCATGGGTGGCCGGGCTCGATCATCGAACAGATGAAGATTGTCGGCCCGCTCACCGATCCCACCGCGCATGGCGCGAAGGCTGCGGATGCATTCGACCTGGTGATCCCCTCGCTTCCCGGCCACGGCTTCTCCGGCAAGCCGACGGAGCTCGGCTGGGATCCCCAGCGCATCGCGCGCGCCTGGATCGTGCTGATGAAGCGCCTCGGCTACAACCGCTACGTGGCGCAGGGCGGCGATTGGGGCAATGCCGTCACGGAGCAGATGGCGGTGATCGCACCGCCGGAGCTGCTCGGCATTCACACCAACATGCCCGCCACCGTTCCCGACGACATCGCCAAGGCGCTTCAGCCCGGCGGGACGCGGCCGTCAAACCTCTCGGCCGACGAGCGCATTGCCTACGACCAGCTCGACGATTTCTACAAGCACGGCCTCGGCTACGCCTTCGAGATGTCGAACCGGCCGCAGACGCTCTATGGCCTCGTCGACTCGCCGGCCGGTCTTGCATCCTGGATGCTCGATCACGACGCACGCAGTGCTGCGATGATCGCGCGGGTGTTCGACGGCAAGACCGAAGGCCTGTCGCGGGACGACGTGATCGACAACATCACGCTCTACTGGCTCACCAACACCGCGGTGTCGTCGGCGCGGCTCTACTGGGAGAACAAGCTGGTGTTCTTCGCGCCCAAGCACATCAATATCCCGGTCGCCGTCAGCGTGTTCCCTGACGAGATCTATGCCGCGCCGCGCAGCTGGGCCGAGAAGGCCTATCCGAAGCTGATGCACTACAACCGCCTCGACAAGGGCGGCCACTTCGCGGCCTGGGAGCAGCCCGCGCTGTTCTCTGTGGAAATGCGCACCGCGTTCCGCCCGCTGCGCCAGTCGATCTGAACCGAGCAGGGGACGCGCGCTGCCGTGCGTTCCATTTTCGAACATACATGTCAGGAGTGCCAACAATGAACCGCCCCGTACAGATCTTCACCACCGAGGACATTCGCCTGGAGCGCCGCCTGCCGACATACTGGCGTGTCACCTTCGACATGCCGCCGGTGAACATCTTCGGTCCAAAGCACCTTCCGCTGCTCAACGACATCATCACCGCGATTGAGACCGATCCGGACGTGAAGGTGGTCGTATTCGACAGCGCCGTCGAAGGCTTCTTCATCACGCATTACGACTTCCTGGCGCCGCTTGAGGACTCGCTTCGCGTTCCACCCGGGCCGACCGGCCTGCAGGCGCTGCCCGACATGCTGGTGCGCCTCAGCCGCGCGCCGGTCGTCTCCATTGCCTCGATCCGGGGCCGTGCGACCGGGGTCGGCAGCGAGCTCGCGCTGGCGAGCGACATGCGCTTTGCCAGCCGCGAGAAGGCGATCCTGTCGCAATGGGAGGTCGGCGCGGGACTCGTGCCCGGCGGCGGACCGATGGCCCGGTTGCCGCGGCTGATGGGCCGAGGCCGCGCGCTCGAAGTGTTGCTCGGTGCCGATGACATCCACGGCGATCTCGCCGAGCGTTACGGCTACGTGAACCGTTCGCTGCCGGATGCGGAGCTCGACGGCTTCGTCGAGGCGCTCGCCATGCGCATTGCGTCGTTCGACAAGGAGGCTATCGCCGAGACCAAGCGTCTCGTCGATGTTGCGAGCCTGCCGCCGGATGACGAGATCAAGCCGGAGTGGGACGCGTTCCTGGCCGCGCTCGGCCGTCCTGCCAGCCAGACCCGCATGAAGGCGCTGATGGCGCGCGGCTTCCACCGCGCCGGCGACGTCGAGAACCGGCTGGGCTTCCATGTGGGTCAAATCAGCGGCTAACGGAACCGCTGTGGCGTTCGGCCGGTTGGAGGAGTGACAGGCGGTCGTGCCAATGTCGCTTTCCTCCGCTACCGAGCGCCGGTGCCAAAGACCAACTTAAAAACCAACAAGGAGAATTGAGATGATCCGCAAGGCAACAGCAGTCTGGAAGGGCACCGGTCGCGACGGCACCGGCCATCTGTCGAGCGAATCCGGCGTGCTCGCCGGGACACCCTATTCGTTCAAGACCCGCTTCGAGAACGAGAAGGGCACCAATCCCGAGGAGTTGATCGCCGCGGCCCATGCCGGTTGCTTTACCATGGCACTGGCCTTCGGCCTTCAGCTCGCCGGCTTCACGCCGGACGAGCTGTCGACGGAAGCCGCCATCACGCTCGAGCCGGAAGGCAAAGGCTTCAAGATCAGCAAGTCGGCACTGACGCTTCGCGCCAAGGTGCCGAACCTTGACGACGCAGGTTTCGCCAAGATCGCCGGCGAGGCCGAGAAGAACTGTCCGGTGTCGAAGGTGCTCAACGCCGCGATCACGCTCGACGCCAAATTGACCTGATCCAACACAGGGAGCGGTGCCATGCCTCGCCAAGATCTCTCTCGCCAAGATCCGCCTCGTCAAGATCTGCCTCGCCAGCATCAGCCGGATGAAGACAGGTTCCGGGCGATTTTGCCCGAGGACATCGCTTGGCAACCGTTCCCTGCGTTCCCGCCGGGCGCGCGGCTGGCGGTGATGGTCGGCCATCCCAATGAACCCGGACCTTACGTGGTCCGGGTGAAGGTGCCCGGGGGCACGAAGCTGATGCCGCACAAGCATCCGGAAGATCGCATCTACACGGTCATGTCGGGTGTGTTCTACATCGGCCTCGGCGAGCGTTTTGATGGCGACCAGGTGAAAGCCTATCCGCCGGGCAGCGTCATCGTGCTGCCCGGCGAGACCTGGCATTTTCACTGGGCGAAGTCCGGCGAATACGTCACACAGGTCTCCGCCATCGGGCCGCTGGGCCTCGAATATCACGATGACCATGATGACCCGCGCTTGCATCCGGCAGCGGACAAGCGCTGACTATCTCGACGAAACCAATGGAGCATCAGATGACGACAGAGCGTGCAGTTTTGGCCGGAGGCTGCTTCTGGGGCATGCAGGATCTGATCCGCAGGCAACCGGGGGTGATCTCCACCCGTGTCGGTTACACTGGCGGGCATGTGAAGAACGCCACCTATCGCAATCACGAGGGCCACGCCGAGGGGATCGAGATCATCTTCAATCCCGCGAAGACGAGCTTCCGGACCATGCTGGAGTTTTTCTTCCAGATCCACGATCCCACCACGCTCAACCGCCAGGGCAATGATCTGGGCACGAGCTACCGCTCGGCAATCCTCTATACGAGTGACGAGCAGAAGAGAGTCGCCGAAGACACCATCGCCGATGTCGAGGCGTCAGGCCTCTGGCCCGGCAAAGTGGTGACCGAGGTCGCGCCCGCAGCGGAGTTCTGGGAAGCCGAGCCCGAGCATCAGGATTATCTCGAGCGCTATCCCGATGGCTACACCTGCCACTTCATCCGGCCCGACTGGAAGCTGCCAAGGCGCGCGGCCGCCGTGGGAGGCTAAGCGGATTGTCGCGTAAGGGCGCCGAGGGCCTTTGACGAGGAGTGCAAATGTGCGAACTCCCCTCATCGTACGATCACGAGAATTCCTCGGGGCTCAATGCGCCTCCGACCGGCGTCGGCAGATCACTGTCACCGCCTTGCGGGCGACCTCCCTCAGATCGGCGCGGCGTGCGCCGGCGCGGGCGCGGATGGCGATCGTCTGCATCGTGGCGGCGGCAAGGATCGCGAGTGCAGCCGGATCGGCCTCGCGATCCAGCTCGCCCTTGTCCTGCGCCAGGCGGAAGCGGGCCTCGAAATCGGCATCGATCGCGCGTAGTCCCGTCGCAACGCTGCTCCGGATCGCCGCATCCTCGGCGACTTCGGTCACCGCGGTACCGACCACGAAGCAGCCACGCGCTGATCCCTTGCCGGAAAAGTAGATCGACAGCGCCGCGTCATAGGCCAGCATCAGCGCTTCGTCCAAGGGATGGTCCCCTGCGAGAGCCTCGCGCGTTGCGGCGAGGCTGATCTCCCAATAGCGCGCCAACGCCTCGAGATAGAGCGCGTGCTTGTTGCCGAACACCGCGTAGAGGCTCGGTGGGCTCATGCCGGTCGCGGCCGCGACCTTGTCCAGGGACGTGCCGGAATAGCCCGTCCTCCAGAACGTTTCTGTCGCCCGCTTGAGGGCCGTCTCAGTGTCGTAGGCGGGTGGCCGTCCCCGGCGCGCCGGGCCCGTCTCGCTCTTTTTCCGTGCCATGTCGTTCGAACCTGGTTGCCATGTTCCACACGTATATTTGTATGGATCGTTATAAAAATCAATGGCCGCGCGGCTTGATCGCTGCATCGGGGTACAATATTTGTAACGAACGTTAGTAAATGAGATAGGGACGAGGACGATGGGTTTGAACTTTGCGCCAATCGCCGGCTGGCTGGGCGATCGCAGCTTCCGCGGGAGCGAGGCCGCCGCGCTGTGGTTCGGAGCGGATCTTGCCAGGCGGCTGCGCCGGCCCCTGATGCTCGTGGTGCCCGCCGCGGCTGCCGTGTTCGGCGCCTTCATGTACTGGCGCAGGAACAATTTGTCTCGACCGACGATGCGTTCGTGCGCGCCGCGAAAGTCACCATCAACGCGCGGGTGTCCGGCCAGGCGGTCGAGATCGCCGTGCGCGACAACGAGCGCGTCCGGCAGGGCCAGGTGCTGTTTCGAATTGACCCGGAGCCCTACCAGATCGCCGTCGATCAAGCCGAAGCCCGGCTCGGCAGCGCGCGGCTCCAGATCGACTCCCTCAAGGCGACCTACCGCCAACAGCAGGCGGAGCTGCAATCGGCGAAGGACTCGGCCTCTTTCGACGAGCGCGAGTTCGACCGCAAGAGGATGCTGGTCGCCTCCGACTTCACGCCGCGCGCGGTCTACGAGCGGGCCGAGACCGATCTCAAGGTCGCGCGCCATCGGATGGCATCGATCGAACAGCAGATCGCCAATACGGTCGTCGCGCTCAACGGTGACCCCGACATCGATGTCGACCGCCACCCGACGGTCCGCGCGGCCAGGGCGCAGCTCGATCGCGCGCGGCTCGACCTCTCCTACGCCACGGTGAAGGCGCCCGACGACGGTATCGTGACCAAGGTCGACGATCTGCAGATCGGCGGTTTCGTCAACGCGGGCGCGCCCACGTTCTCACTGATGTCGAGCCGGGACGTCTGGATCGAGGCGAATTTTCGTGAGACGGGCCTGACCCACATGCGGCCGGGCCAGGAGGCGAGGATCGACGTCGACGCCTATCCGGATGGAAAATTCAAGGCGCATATCGTCAGCATGAGTCCCGGCACCGGGTCGGACTTCTCGATCCTGCCGCCGGAGAATGCGACCGGGAATTGGGTCAAGGTCGTCCAGCGGCTGCCGGTGCGCCTCGAGCTCGACGATTCCGATCCGACCCGGCCGCTGTTCTCCGGCATCAGCGTGACGGCGCGGGTCGACACCGGCCATCGTCGCAACTGGCTGCATCTGCTCCAGCCTGCGCTTGCGACGGAGGTCAAATGAGTACGACCCTCCCATCGACCGCGACCGGCGGTCATCATGCAATCTCGGCGGCCGCCCTGATGGCGACCTACATGCAGGCCGTCAACATTTCGATCCCGAACGCCGCGCTGCCGCACATCCAGGCCACGCTCTCGATGGCCAATGACGAGGTCGGCTGGGTGTTCTCCTCGTATATCGCTGCAAGCGCCGTGACCATGTCGATCACCCAATGGCTCGCGGGACGCTATGGCCGCAAGGCGGTCTATCAAGCAGCCCTTGCCGTCTTCACGCTTGGTCTTGTCCTCGACACGCTGGCGACGACGTCGATCCAGTTCGTGCTGGCGCGGATTCTCCAGGGCGCGGCGAGCGGACCACTTGCGCCGCTCTCATTGGCGATTCTGCTCGAGGCGACGCCGGCGGTGCGGCAAGCGCGCATGGGCCTGGCATTGACGGTCTGCTCGCTGCTCGGCATCAGCACCGGCCCCGCTCTTGGTGGCTGGCTCAGCGAATATTACGGCTGGCCGTCGATCTTCTATGTCACCTGCCCATGACGGCCTTCATCGCCCTGACGATGGCCCTGTTGCTGGGCGAGAAGCGGGCAGAGCGGAGCCAGCCCTTCGACGTCTTCGGCCTGACGACCTTCTCCGCCGGCATGATCGGGCTGCAGATGCTGCTGGATCGCGGCGAGCGCCTCGAATGGTTCGCCTCGACGGAGATCTGGGTCGAAGCGATCGCCTCGGTCCTGGGCTTCTATCTCTTCATCGTGCACGTTCTGACGAAGAAGGAGCATTTTCTCCGCACGGCGCTGTTCAGGGATCGCAATCTCGTCCTCTCGACGGTGATCTCCTTTGCGCTCGGCTTCGTCCTGCTGCCGACATTGGCGTTGACGTCCCCGATGCTGGAGGAGTTGCTCAACTACCCTGTCGACACCACCGGCTACATGAGCATTCCACGCGGCGTGGCGCTGGTGGGAGCGCTGGTGCTGACGAGCCTGGTTCCGGGACAGGTCGACTACCGGCCGTTCCTCATGGGGGGCATGGCGCTGGTGGTCTATGCCAACTGGCTGATGCTCGGCTATTCGCCGGCGATGGACTGGCGGCCGGTCGTCGAAGCAGGTTTCCTCCAGGGCGCTGGTCTCGGCATATTGTTGCCGGCGCTGGTGAGGGCCGCGTTCGGAACGCTCGATCCGAAGCTTCGCCCCGAAGGCAGTGCGCTGATCAACCTGTCGCGCCTTTACGGCAGCACGATCGGCATCGCGGTGGTCCAGCTGTTCTTCTATGCCAACACTCAGGCCGTGCATATCGCGCTCGCCAAGCATCTCACGCCTTATCGTGTCGCGGCGAATGTCACGGGCCCGATCGGGAAGTCAGGTCTCGCCGCCCTCAACGGCATGGTCACGCGCCAGGCGGCCACGGTTGCGGTCATCGATCAGTTCGAGATCCTGATGTTCGCCATGCTCGTCGTGATCCCGCTGGTGTTCTTTCTTCGTAAGCCGCGCCCCGCCGGCTAGCGCCGGAGAGTCGTGAAATGACGTTGTGTCCGCAACCTCGATCGCTTCGTCCGCATCGCGCGGCTAGCAGTCAATAAGGAGTATCACCATGACGACCTCCGATTCACTTCGTTACACGAGAATTCCCACGCATGAGGCCGTGACGATTCCCGCAGTCGGATTTGGCACGCTCATTCCGGATCCGCTCGTGACCAGGCAGGCCACCAGGGCTGCATTGGAGGCCGGATTTCGACATCTCGATTGTGCCGAGCGCTATCGCAACGAAGCGGCCGTCGGCGACGCGCTACAGGACGCGTTCAAGGCGGGCACGCTTCGGCGCCAGGACCTGTTCGTTACGACGAAGCTATGGAACACCAATCATCGGCCGGAGCGGGTCAGGCCCGCCTTCGACGCCAGTCGCCGGCGGCTGCAACTCGACGAGATCGACTGCCACATCATCCATACGCCCTTCGCCTTTCAACCCGGCGACGAGCAGGACCCGAGGGATGCGAGCGGCCATGTGATCTATGATTCAGGCGTGACGTTGGCGGAGACATGGGGGGCGCTGGAGCGGCTCGTCGACGAGGGGCATTGCAAGTCGATCGGGCTGTCGGACATCACCTTGGAGAAGCTGCGCGAGATCGTCGAGGTCGCGCGGATCAGGCCTGCCATGGTGCAGGTTGAATCGCATCCGTACCTGCCCGAATGGGAGCTGCTCGACTTCTGTCGGGAGCATGGAATTGTCCTGCAGGCGTTTGCCGCGCTGGGACACGCCATGAAGCCGAACCTCCTCGCTGACCCCGTGATCACCGCCATCGCGGAGCGCCTGCACAAGACGCCGGCTCAGGTCGCCCTGGCCTGGGCCGTCCAGCGCGGCACGGCTTTCCTGACGACCTCGACCAATCCTCGGCGGATCGAGGAAAACTTCGAGATTTCGACGCTGCCTGCAGACGCCATGCGGGAGATGCGGGACCACATCACGACGAATGTCCGGTTCAACACAGTGGTCGAGACCGGCGTGCCCGGATTTATTCCGCGGGCAGGATGAAGCGCGCGGCGCGGTGCGAAAGCCGAAGGCCTTCGGCCGGCCTCGTCAAGTCCGGAGTTGCGCGATCAAATCGCGCGCGCTGCGGATATCGGCGATGCCGGCGCCCTCGCTGAACGCCCCGCATGCACGTTCGAGAATTGCCAGGGCCTCTGCATTCTGGCCGGCTCCGATCATGAATCGCGCGAGGCTGATCGCACCGCGCAGCTCCCAGAACCGCGCGCCCTGCTGGTTGGCAATCTCCATGGCCTCGCGAAAGCGCGCCTCGGCGTCCCCCGCATGCCGCGGGCTCTTGAGCAACAATTCACCCTTGATGCGCATCAGTTCCGGCAGATACCACAGCTCCTGCCGGTCGTTGCAGCGGGTCAGGACGTCCTCGATCACGTCGAGGCCACGGTCGACCTGGTGGGCCTCGCCTGAACACGCGGCGAGTTCGCCGAGCAGCGGAAGAAAGCGCGGCAGGAAACGCGCATCGCCGGCGCGATTGAGCTCTTCGCGCAGCAGCGGCAGGCCGGTTGCGACATCGCCACGCCTTACGACGACCGCCGCGTTGAAGGCCCGTGCCCACAGGCCCCACAGCCGGATGGCGTGGCGCTCGGTGTGTTCGAGTAGCTCGGCGCCGTGGCGCTCCGCGGCCTCGAAATCGCCGGACCAGAAGGCGATTGGGCAGGCGGCTTGCCCCAGCACGCTGCAGAAAGTCAGCGCGTGGCCGTTGGCGCGACCTTCCTCGATGTTTCGGGCGGCGAGCGCCTGGGCCTGATCGGCGAGGCCCTGAAGCCACAGGATGCGGGCCCGGAAATATTGCGTCGATATCCTGAGGTCGAGCGGGAAGATCTTCGGCTTCTCCGCCAGCACGTGCAGCGACGCGTTCACGCGCTCGATGCGCAGCCGTGCGTCGTTCTGATCGCCGAGATAGTGCAGCGCCACCGCCATTAGCCGGTCGCCCAGCATGAGATCGGTCCTGTCCGACGAGTTCGCCGCTGCATTCGCAAACCGGTCGGCGAGCGCACGGGCCTTGCCGAACTGTCCGTTGTTGAACTGGTCGATGCACAGGCCCCAGAGCGCGCGCAGCCGGAAGTCCTTGTCGTCGAGCCTGTCAGCCAGCTCCAGGGTCGTCTCGAGGATCGGACGCGCCTCGCGGGCGCGGCCCTCGCCATACATCAGCGACCAGCCGAGCGCCGACAGGAGTTGCATGCGAATGCGATCGTCGCCGCTGTCGCCGAGCGCGGTGAGCGCCGTCTTGGCGCGCTCGCGGCATTCGGCGAACAGGGACAGGCGGACCCACAGCGTGACGGCAGCCGCCGTCAGCGCGATCCCGAGTGCAGCGTCGCCGTCGGGCCCGAAGGCCCAGTTCAATGCGGCGCGCACATTGTCCAGCTCCGCGCCATAGATGCTCAGCCATTCCGGCAGCGGCGTCGATGTATCGGCCTCCGCGCGCTCGAAGAAGTCGCGAAAATGCTCTGCATGACGGCGCGCGAACTGACTGGTCTCGCCAAGCTCGTTCAGCTTTCCATGCGCATAGGTGCGCGTGGTGTCGAGCAGGCGGTAGCGCAGCGTTCGCGAGCCGGATGGCGAGATCAGCGATTTGGTGACGAGACTGTCGATCGCCTCCAGCGTTTCGGACGTGCCGAGGCCGTCGCCGGCAGCCACCGCGGCAGCCGCCTCCGGCGCGAAGGGCCCGGCAAAGACCGACAGGCGTCGCAGCGTGGCACTCTCGGCGGGAGGTAGCAGATCGTAGCTCCAGTCGAGCGCCGCGGCGAGCGTCTGGTGTCGTGGCACGGCGGTGCGCCGACCCCGCCACTGCAACGAGAAGCGGCTGTCGAGCAGCGACGCCGTGCCGGCAATGCCGTACGCATTGACACGGCCGGCCGCGAGCTCGATTGCGAGCGCAATGCCATCGAGGCGCCGGCAAATGCTCGCGACGAGCGGCGCTTCTTCCGCACTGAGCTGGAACGGAGCCGAGCTCTGCGCAATGCGCTCGACGAAGAGCTGGGCCGCGGGGTAAGCGAGGACCTCGGCGACTCCCAGGTCCTCGCGCTCCGGCGGGCAATCCAGCGGGAACAGGCGGAAAATCCTTTCGCCATCGCTCCGGAACGACTCGCGGCTGGTTGCGAGAACGCGAAGCTGCGGTGCGTCGCGAACGATGCGCTCGACGAGCGGTGCCAACGCATCCAGCACATGCTCGCAGCTGTCGAAGATCAGCAGAGCTGGGCCGGTCTTCAGAAATGTCAGCAGGGCCGGCGTTGGATCCTCCGCGCTGATGGTCAGTCCCAGTGCGGAGGCGATGGTGGTCGCGATGTGGCTGGCATCCCTCAGCGGACCGAAGTCGACGAAGAATACGCGCCCGCCGAAATCCGCCGATCTGCGATGCCCGACGGTGACGGCGACGGCGGTCTTGCCGATGCCGCCGGGGCCGACCACCGTCATGAAGCGATGCAGCGAAAGCCCGTTCGATATCTTCTCGACGATCTCCTCCCGTCCGAGCATTTTCGAGAGCGGCGAGGGAAGGGAACGGGGAGGTGCGATATTCACGGCGGGCTGAGCGGCCGGCGGGGCCGCGTGAGCGAGCGAGGCGACAAAGCAGTAGCCGCGGCCGGGCACATTGACGACATAACGGGCCGACTTCCCGGTATCGCCCAGCGCCTTGCGCAGTGCCGCGACGTGGAAGCGCAGGCTGCCCTCGTCGACATTGACGTCGGCCCAGATGCGCTTGACCAGCTCTCTCTTGTCGATGACTTCGCCGGGGCGCTCGGCGAGGAAGATCAGAATATCGAGCGCGTGGCCGCCGACGTGAAGCGGCGAGCCCTCCTTCTCCAAGAGCCGCGACTTCGGAAATAGTCGAAATGGCCCAAAAGAAATGGCCGAGTCTTCGATACGATCTGGCACGCGCCATTGCCCCCGCAACGGGAGTCAGAATGTATTACTTTTTGGTCTATCAGAACGAGGCGTACAGTAAACTGGCCGAAAGCAGTGGGCAGAGCTGGTAGCCCTGCGCGCATGGCTTCGATCGGTCGGTCCGCCGAAATAACCCTTAAGAAGTAAAGGGTTACGTTGACATGACAAGGCAATGACACCGGTGCTCTCACCCGGATGGCGAATTGACGGCGGTAGCAGATTGCTGAGACTGGATGGTTCGGGAGCCGGTCCCGCCTCGACAGTGACCACCGACTTCCGGAATTCGAACATGGCTTCCTTCTCGCGGCGACGATTCGTCCATGCGCTATCGGGCGCAGCGGCGCTGGCGGCCATCCCGCGCAGCGGACAAACCGCTGATTATCCGTCTCGTCCCATTCGTCTGGTGCTTCCGTACGGAGCCGGCGGAGCGGGGGACCAGATCGGGCGTCCCTGGGTGGACAAGATGTCATCGCTGCTTGGGCCGACCTTCGTGGAATATATCGGCGGTGCGGGCGGCGCGATCGGGGCTGCGACGGTCGCGCGCGAGGAGCCCGACGGCTATTCGTTGCTGCTCGGCAACGGCAGCACGCAGGTCATCATTCCCCTGACCTCGAAAAATCCCGGCTATTCGGTCGACGATTTTCGCGCCATCTATCGCTTGATCAGCACCGCGCTGGTTTTCGCGGTCCACCCGTCGGTGCCTGCCGCGGATCTGCGTGAGCTGATCGTCTACGCTAGGGACAATCCGGGAAAACTGTCCTACGGGACACCAGGCATCGGCACTGGCAACCATCTGGTCGGCGAATCCTTCAAGCAGCAGGCCGGCGCGCTGGACATCGTCCACGTGCCGTATCGGGGCATTTCGCAGGCGACCAACGACCTCGCCGGTGGCCAGATATCGCTCGTCATCGGCGTCATGTCCGACCAGTTGAAGCAACTGGGCGAGGCCGGGAAGGTCAGGCTGCTGGCGGTCACCAGCGAAAAGCGGTTGAGCGGCGCGCCGGAGATTCCAACCGCGGTCGAATCCGGCATGCCGGATCTCCGCTATGAGGGCTGGTTCGGCATCTTCGCACCGAGGCACACCGACGATGCGATCATCGACCGGATCGCGCAGGCGACGCTGGTCGCGATGGCCGATCCGGCGATGCAGGCAAACTACCGTGCCCAGGGCATCGAGCCCGACATCGATTCGAGTCCCGACAAATTCCAGCGCATCATCGACGCGACGACGGCAAGCCTGGCGCCCGTGATCAAGTCGATCGGGCTGAGCAATTTGTGAGGCCGCTCAGGCCTCCACGCGCGACGTCTGCCGGCCCTCCGCCGTGACCATGCGCGCCGACAGCGCGACGAGACACATCAGCGCGGCCAGCAGCCAGAACGCTGTCGGCAATCCGCCAAGCCGTGCGACGAAGCCGACGCCGGCGGGACCGATGAGGATGCCCGCGTAGCCTGCGGTCGTGATGGCGGCGACGGCGAGCCCCGTGGGCATCACGGTCTGCCTGGCCGCCCGGCGGAACAGCACCGGCACAAGGTTCGATGCACCGAGGCCGATCAGCAGGAAGCCGCCGATGGCGACCGCCGCTACGGGCGCCCTGAGCAGGACTACGAAGCCCGCGATCGCAATGATGCTGCCCCAGAACAATGTCGCGCGATCCCCGATGCGTGCGACGACGGCGTCGCCGCCGAGCCGCCCCGCGGTCATCGCGATCGAGAACACGATGTAGCCGATCCCGCCTTGCACTTCCGAGACGAGGCCGGCGCCGATGACGAGCAGCGCGCCCCAATCGAGCATCGCGCCCTCGACGAGGAAAGTGATGGCGGCGAGCAGCGCCAGCAGGAGCACGGAGCCATGCGGCAGCACGAAGAGCGGTCCGTCTTGCACCTGCACCGAACGAAGCAAGCGCGGCCAGGCCGCCAGCATCGCGACCAGCATCAGCACGGAGCAGATCAGCGTGCAGGCGAGCGCGCCGAGTTGCAACGAGAGCAGCGCAGTCATCAAGGCGGATCCCGCGAAGCCGCCGATGCTGAACAGCGCGTGGAAGCCAGACATCAGCGGGCGGCCCGCGTCGCGCTCCACCTCGACCGCGTGGATGTTCATGGCGACGTCGATGGAGCCGAGCGCGGCGCCGAAGGCGAACAGGGCCAGCGCCAGCGTTGCCGGCGAGCTCGCGATCGCCAGCAGGGGCAGCACCAGCGCCAGACCGAGCCCGCCCGCAATGATGATCGGCTTGCTGCCGTAGCGCGCGCTCATGACTCCGGTCAGAAGCATCGCGACGACCGAGCCGATGCCGAGGCTGAGCAGGAGCAGTCCAAGAACGCCGTCATCGACGCCGAGCCGCGTCTTTGCGAACGGCACTAGCGGCGCCCAGCATGCGATGCCGAAGCCCGCGACGAGAAAGGCGAGCCGCGTCGCGAGGCGCGTTGCCGGACGGTCGGCAGAATGCATGGGAACTCCGGGGAAGCAGGGCGGGGCGGATCGACAAGCCCTGAGATTGCCGCGCCTTTATGTCCGAGGCGTGCTCGAATTGTCGCAGATAGTGCTCAAGAACGGCGCGACGTCAACCTGGGTTCCGAAGCGTGTTGCGTTCGGGACGATATTCGTAAGCGCGCCGCCGGATTCGCGAGCGCGCCGCCGGGCCCGGCCGTCGGGCAAAACACCGGGTCATTCCGAGCTGCGCCGGTGTCAAGCCGCGCTTGCAATAATATTCCACTTTACCGAAATTCGGAAATGGCGTATGTGTCGTCCATCCCGGCTCACCAAGAGGGGTGTGTCGTCACTGTCGCGAGCCGGGCTTGCGGTGGATGCGGCAGCGTCGGGCGAGAGAGGTTAAGGGCAGGGCGGATTGCTCTCCGTGAGCCCAAAACTTCGTGCTGGATGAGCGGCGCTGTCAGGTTCGTCTCGTCTGTAAGTTTCCGGCTCCGTCGACAGGGCTGGAAAAACTGCGGCGAAATGGCGGGCCGTGCGTGCGGCAAAACCGTGTGGTCCTGGCCGTCGTTGCTACGGTCAAGTGCTTTGCGAATGCGGCAGTCGCGTCAACCGGCGCGGTGTCGGTGACTTTCGCAAGCGTGAGGGAGACCGGAAGGAACTCGGCTCCCGGGAGAGCACGGCATAAGCCGTCCAACCACTGCGCAGGGAAGGCCGAGTGATTGGCACCACCTGTATGCTGCTGTGCGGTTTCCTTGCGCTACCTTTCGCGCAGCGGACCGCGGGTGCGAGGTCAGCACCCGGCCTTCCCTGCGCCCTCTTGGCTTCGAGGGTGGAACGTCAAAGCAAAGCTCGGGCGAGATGTGCCGCGAGAGCGCGAAGGCGCGTCTGCAGCACTCGCTGTCATCGCCCGGCTTGACCGGGCGACCCAGCATTCCAGAGGCGGGTGTGGTTGAGCGCTGCGCTTCGACTATGCCGTGCCGATCATGAAGGGCCAGTATGACATCGTCCAGGAGTTCAGATGCGGCGGCGGCACGTCGTTCTAACCACCCAGGAGCCGCCGGCAGGCGTCGACGAAGACCTGCGCGCCCGTGACGATGTCGGCGTCGGCGGTGTTCTCGGTCCAGTGGTGGCTGATGCCGCCGATCGACGGCACGAACAGCATGCCTGCGGGCATGACGGTCGCAAGCAACTGCGCGTCGTGGCCGGCGCCGCTGGGCATGCGGACGGACCGTCCACCGGCCAGGGTTTTGCTCGCGGCCTCGATTGCGTCCTGAATGCCGGGATTCATCATGGCGGGAGCACCGGTCCGCAGCTTCTCCACGGTGACGGCGCAAGGGCCCTTCGCGCTGGCCTCGTCAGCCATGGTCCGCAGCAATTGCTCCAGCCGCGAGATCACAGCCGGATCGTCGTCGCGGATCTGGAACAGCAATTCGGCTTAGCCAGGGATGATGCTCGGCGCGCCGGGATCGAGCGTGATGCGGCCGCTGGTCCAGACCGTGCGTGGGCCGCAGGCGCCTGGGAACCGCTCGTCGATCGCCACGCAGAATTTGGCCAGCGCGAGGCCGGCATCCTTCCGCGCCGCCATGCGGGTGGTGCCGGCATGGTTCTGCTCGCCGACGAAATTGATCTGGTATTGCCAGATGCCGACGATGGAGGTCACCACGCCGATCGCGAGCTTGCCGCTTTCGAGTGTGTCGCCCTGCTCGATATGCGCCTCCAGATATCCGACGTGGCGTCCAGGCTCGGCAGCGACGCGTGCGCGGCCCGAGAGCCCCATGTCGGCGAGTGCGTCGCGCATGGTGCGGCCGCTGGTGCGGTCGCGGGCGGCATCGATGTCGGCCTCGGTCACCTGTCCGACATAGGAGCGCGAGCCGAGGAAGTGCCCAAAGTGTCCTTCCTCGTCGCACCACGCTGCGACTTCGACCGCGCCTTTCACGGACGGATCGGCATTGAGCACGCGGGCCGCTTCGAGCGCATAGACCACGCCGAGCGGGCCATCCAGCCAGCCGGCGTAGTTCTGGCTTTCCAGATGCGATCCCGCCAGCAGCTTCGGCCCCGGCTTCGTGCTGGTGCCGAACACATTGCCGATGCCGTCGATCGCGGCGGTAAGGCCGGCGTCGGGCAGCTTCTGCACCAGCCAGTCGAGCGACTGCTTGTGCGGCTCGGAGAAGGTCGGCTTGTGCACGCCGGTCTTGTAGGCGCCGATGGCACGGAGCGCATTGAGATCGGCGAGAACGCGTTGCCCATCGGCACGCGGCTTGGTGTCAGGCATGTTCGGCAACCTTCAGCGCCTCGGTGCGGATCTCCTCGACCAGCCGTTCCTTCAACTGGACGAATTCGGGCGTGGTCTTGATCTTGTAGGAGCGCGGATGCGGCAGGTCCACATTGATCTCGGCCTTGATGCGGCCGGGGCGCGCGCTCATCACGATGACGCGGCTGCCGAGGAAGATGGCTTCCTCGATGTCGTGGGTGACGAACAGCACGGTCTTCTGGTCGCGCTCCCAGATTCCGAGCAGCATTTCCTGCATCAAGGCGCGGGTCTGGTTGTCGAGCGCGCCGAAGGGCTCGTCGAGCAGCAGGATCTTTGGATCGTTGGCGAGCGCGCGGGCGATCGCGGTGCGCTGCTGCATGCCGCCGGAGAGCTGCTTCGGCCAGTGGTTCTCGAAGCCGGACAACCCGACCTGGCGGATGAAGGCATCGGCGATCTTGTTGCGCTCCGCCTCGGGCACGCCGCGCTCGCGCAGGCCGAAGGCGATGTTCTCGCGCACGCTCAACCAGGGAAACAGTGTGTAGGACTGGAACACCATGCCGCGATCGGCTCCGGGGCCGGTCACCTCGCGCCCGTCGAGCGTGACGCGCCCGCTGGTCGGCCGGTCGAGACCGGCGACGATGCGAAGCAGCGTGGACTTGCCGCAGCCGGAGGGGCCGAGGATGGTGACGAAATCGTTGTTGCCGATGGTGAGGTCGGTCGGCTCCAGCGCCCTGGTCGGTGCGTTGCCGTGGCGCGCGGGGAAGGTTCGCGAGACCTGTTCGATCTTCAGCGTGGTCATGCGAGCCTCCACGGAAACAGCCAGGCGTTGAACGCCTTGAACATGAAGTCCGAGAGGAGACCGATCAGTCCGATCACGATGATGCCGAAGATGATCTGGCCGGTGTTGAGCAGCGCCTGGCTGTCGGTGATCATGTGGCCGATGCCCGATGACGAGCCAATCAGCTCGGCGACGATGACATAGGTCCAGGCCCAGCCCAGCACCAGCCGCAGAATCTCCGCGATCTCGGGTGCGGAGGAGGGCAGCAGCACCCGGCGGATGACGCCGCGGTCGCTGGCCCCGAGCGTATAGGCCGCCTCGACCAGATCGCGCCGCGTGGTGCCCACGGTTACGGCGATCATCAGGGTGATCTGGAACACCGCGCCGATGAAGATGACGAGCAGCTTCTGCAATTCGCCGATGCCGGCCCACAGGATCAGCAGCGGGATAAAGGCCGAGGCAGGCAAATAGCGAGCAAAGGAGACGAACGGTTCGAGGAACGCTTCGACCGGCTTGTAGGCACCCATCAGCACGCCGAGCGGAACCGCGATGATCGCAGCGAGCGCGAAGCCGCCGACGACGCGCCAGATCGTCATGCCGATGTCGAACAGGAAGCCTGCTTGGCGAGCAGGTCATAGCCTTCCTGCATCATGGTCAGCGGGTTGGCGAGAAAGGTCTTCGACACATGGCCGCCGAGCGTTGCCCACGACCAGAGGGCGACGAACAGCACGAAGAACGCGAGGCCGTAAGCCACGCGCTGCTTCGATGTCACGGGATCCAGGGGACGCATCAACGATCTATCCGGGCGGTGAACGAGTTTTCCGGCCCCGCCGCGAGACGGGGCCGGCAGCTCCTGAAGGGTTTACTTGATGTAGCTCGCGTCGAAGAGGTCCTCGACCTTCGGCGCGGCCTTGATGATGCCGATCTCGAGCAGGAGGTCGGCGGCCTCCTTGTTGAAGGTCAGGAAATCGCCGGCAAAGAACTTCTGGTTCGCGGCCTTGTCCTGCCAGCGCAGATATTTTGCCGAGTTGCCGAACGCCTCGCCGGTCTGCTTCACATCGGCACCCATGATCTCATAGGCCTTGGCCTGATCCTTGGCGATCATGTCGAGCGCCTCGAAATAGCTGTCGGCGAGCGCCTTGGCAGCCTTCGGGTTCTCGGTGAGGAACTTCGGCGTGCAGCCAAAGGTGTCCATGACCATCGGATAGTCGAGCGTGGTCGCGATGATCTTGCCCTTGTCGGGCGCGGCGCGAACCGTCGACAGATACGGCTCGTAGGTCATCGCGGCATCGTTCTGGCCGGAGACAAAGGCCTGCGCGGCGGCCGCGGGTTCTAGGTTCACGACGGTGACGTCCTTCACCGAGAGCCCGTTCTTCTTCAGCATCCAGGCCAGCGCGAAATAGGGCGAGGTGCCGGGCGCGGAGGCCGCGACGGTCTTGCCCTTGAGGTCCTTGATCGATGCGAGATCGTTGCGCACGGCCATGCCGTCGGCACCGTAGCTCTTGTCGAGCTGGAAGATCTGCTTGGTCGCAACGCCATTGGCGTTCCACGAGATCCAGGTCTCGACGGTCGTGGCCGCGCACTGGACGTCGCCGGAGGCGATCGCGAGGTGGCGGTCCTTCTGCGGGATCTTCTTGATCGTCACGTCAAGACCGTTCTTCTTGAAGATACCGGCCTCCTTCGCCAGCGTCAGCGGCGCGAAGCCGGTCCATCCGGAGATGCCAATGCCGACCTTGACGTCGTCGGCGAGTACCGGAGTGGAGGCCGCGAGGGCAATGATTGTCGCAAAAATTGTCGAACTACGCATGATTGTCGTCCTCTTGCCGATCGATGGATTGACGTCCCTGTTAATCATTCGGTCCTGATGGACCGTTGCCCGAAGCGTTGCACGATTTGTGCCGACATCGTTCTCTCAGCCTCCCTTGAATCGGGCGACAAGGCGGTGAGAGTCACCGGGATAGAGCAGGCGCACCGCGGTGATGGTGCGCGCGCTGCGCCAGGTATAGCGATCGATCACGAGGCAAGGCGCGCCGACGGCGATGTCGAGCGCTTCCGCCGTGCGATCGTCCGCAACGATGGCGCTGATCGTATGCTCGGCTTCCGTCCATGGGACATGATGAAGCAGCCACGAGCCGGGCGGTTCGCGCGAGAAATCTGCGGTCGCTGCATCCGGTACGGAGGACAGATCGATCAGTCGGTCCTCGACGGCAAACGGCACCTTGTCGGCGCTGTGCCGGCAGGTGATCGCAACGACCTTGCCGGCCTTCGTGACACCAAGACGCTCGCGGTCGGCGGCGGTCGCCGCACGCAGCTTGCGCGCGATCAGCTCGTAGCCGTAGCCGCGGCCAAGCGCGGTGATCTCGGCGCGAATATCTGCGATTTTCAGCACCGCCGACTGATGCTGCGGCCGGCGTACGAAGGAGCCGGCGCGCCGCCGCCGTTCGATCAGATCTGCTTGCGCGAGCTCCGACAGCGCCTTGTTCACCGTCATGCGCGAGCAGCCGTAACGCGCGACCAATTCGTGCTCGAACGGGATGCGATGCCCGGGCGGCCACTCGCCGGTCAGGATGCGCTTCTCGATATCGGCGCGGATGCGCTTGTAGAGCGTCGGCTGGTCGGCGGCATCGGTGGCCAGGCTCATGCGACGAGCCTCCGCACCGCTGCGTTGAAGCGCTCGCGCGCGGTCTGTCGCAGTCTGTGTCGTCCGCCTTCGACGACCTTGTGGCCGCCGGCCCAGACGCAATCGATCGCGCCGGTCCCTCCGGCAAAGATCCAACCGTCGATGGCGGCGTCGCGCAAACGTCCCGCGAGCGACGGATGTGTCGTGTCGAGCGTGACGATGTCGGCGCGTGCGCCGGGCCCGAGGCCAACCGTCGCCTGTGCCAGCGCGCGCGCACCGCCGGCGAGCGTATGATCGAACAGCGTACGTCCCGTCGAGCGGCCTGCACCACCGGAGAGCACGTTGCGCTCGCGATGCTTCAGACGCTGGCCATATTCGAGCTGACGCAGCTCGTCGGCTGCGCCGACCAGCACGTTGGAGTCGGTGCCCACACCGAACGCGCCGCCGGCATCGACGAACTCGCGCGCCGGAAAAATGCCGTCGCCGAGACTGGCCTCGGTGATGGGGCAGAGACCGGCCACCGCACCGGTCTTCGCGAACGCGGTGACTTCCGCATCCGTCGTATGGGTCGCGTGGATCAGGCACCAGCGTTGATCGAGCGGCGCGTGCTCCAGCAGCCATTGCACCGGCCGTCGTCCCGACCAGGCGAGGCAATCCTCGACTTCCTTCACCTGTTCGGCGGCATGGATATGCACCGGCCCGCCATCCGCGAGCGGAATGATCGCCGCGAGTTCGTCCGGCGTCACCGCGCGCAGGCTGTGCGGTGCGATGCCGATATTGGCGCCCGGCAATCTGCTGATCGCCTTGCGTGACGCTGCCATCAGCGCGGCGAACTGATCGACCGAGCAGATGAAGCGGCGTTGTCCGGCATGCGGTGCGGCGCCACCGAAGGAGCCGTGCGCATAAAAACTCGGCAGCAGCGTCAGCGCAATGCCGGAAGCTTCGGCGGCCTGTGCAATGCGGGCAGCCATCTCCGCGAGGTCGGCATAAGGAGAGCCGTCACGATTGTGGTGGAGGTAGTGGAATTCGCCGACGCGGGTAAAGCCCTGTTCGAGCATCTCGACATACAGCAGCGTCGCAACGGCGGCGACGTCGTGCGGCGTCATCGCCAGCGCAAAACGATACATCGTGTCGCGCCAGGTCCAGAACGTATCGGTGCTATCGCCGCGCAGTTCGGCCAGCCCCGCCATGCCGCGCTGGAATGCGTGGCTGTGCAGGCTCGCCAACCCCGGAAGCGCAATTCCATGACGCTCGTCGCCGGCGGCCGGCGCCACGCCCGGCGTCACCTCGGCGATCGCGCCGGCGGTGATCACCATCTGCACGTCATTGGCCCAGCCGGAAGGCAGGAGCGCGGAGGCGAAATGCAGTCGGGTCATGATTACACGCCGGCTGGACAGAACCGCCCCACGATTATATGTCTAGACATATAAGTCAAGCATCCCACGAAGGGACCATTGCATGGCAGAGCGCTTCGACCGGATCTGGCACGACGCCCGGCTCGCCACGATGCGGGCCGACCGTCCCGATCTCGGCGAGATCGAGCATGGCGTGATCGCCACGCGCGGCGGCCATATCGTCTATGCGGGCGCGGCGGCGGATTTTCCTGGTGATGCGGATGCGATCAAGCGGATCGATTGCGAGGGGCGCTGGATCACGCCCGGCCTCGTCGATTGCCATACCCATCTCGTCTATGGCGGCAACCGCGCGCATGAATTCGAGCTGCGCCTGAAGGGCGCAAGCTACGAGGAAATCGCGCGCGCCGGTGGCGGCATTGTCGCGACAGTCGCCGCGACGCGCAAGGCGAGCGAGGCCGAGCTCGTTGCCAGCGCGCTGCCGCGGCTCGATGCGCTGATCGGCGAGGGCGTCACCACCATCGAGATCAAGTCCGGTTACGGCCTCGATGTCGAGACCGAGATGCGGCAGCTCTCAGCGGCGCGCATCCTCGGCCGTCAGCGGCCGGTTGCGATCCGCACCTCCTTTCTCGGGGCGCATGCGCTGCCTGTGGAGGCCGGCGGTGACAAGGATCGCTACATCGATCTCGTGTGTCATGAGATGCTGCCGGCCGTTGCAAAGGCCGGTCTTGCCGATGCCGTCGATGCCTTCATGGAAGGTATCGCGTTCTCGGCCGAGCAGGCCGCGCGGGTGTTCGAGACGGCGAGGGGCCTTGGGCTGCCGGTCAAGCTCCATGCCGACCAGCTGTCGAACCTCGGCGGCGCTGCGCTTGCCGCAAAATTCTCGGCGCTCTCCGCCGATCATCTCGAGCACACCGACGAGGCCGGCGCTGCCGCGATGGCGAAGGCCGGAACAGTCGCCGTGCTGCTGCCCGGCGCCTTCTATTTCATTCGCGAGACGCAAAAGCCTCCGGTCGAGGCGTTCCGCAGGCACGGCGTCCACATGGCGCTCGCGACCGACTGCAATCCCGGCAGCTCGCCGCTGACATCGCTCCTGCTCACGATGAACATGGGCGCGACGCTGTTCCGGATGACGGTGGCCGAATGCCTCGCTGGTGTCACCCGTGAAGGCGCGCGTGCGCTCGGCGTGCTCAATGAGACCGGCACGCTGGAAGCAGGGAAGTGGTGCGATCTCGCGATCTGGGACATCGAGCGGCCCGCCGAGCTCGTCTACCGCATCGGCTTCAATCCGCTGCATCGCCGGGTGTGGAGGCGACAGTGACGGAACAGGGCGCAGCGATCGTCGTCAAGCCGGGAACGGTCAGCCTCGACGATCTCGCGCGCGTGCTCAAGGGACAATCCGTCGTACTCGACCCGTCATTCTGGCCGCGCGTCGAGGCGGCGGCGGAGATCGTCGCAAAGGCAGCACACGCCGCCGCGCCGGTCTACGGCATCAATACCGGTTTTGGAAAACTGGCCTCGAAGCGCATTCCGCCCGACCAGACCGCGCTGCTCCAGCGCAATCTCATCGTCTCGCATTGCTGCGGCGTCGGCCCGGCCACGCCGGAGCCGATCGTACGGTTGATGATGGCGCTGAAGATCGTCTCGCTCGGCCGCGGTGCCTCCGGCGTGCGTCGCGAGGTGATCGAGCAGTTGCAGGCCATGCTGGCGCAGGACGTCTATCCGCTGGTGCCGCAGCAAGGCTCGGTCGGCGCCTCCGGCGATCTTGCGCCGCTCGCACACATGACGGCGGTGATGATCGGCGAGGGGCAGGCGATCGTCGATGGCAAGACTGTCTCCGGCCGTGAGGCACTCGCCGTCGCCGGTCTCGCGCCGCTGACGCTGGGTCCCAAGGAGGGACTCGCGCTGATCAACGGCACGCAGTTCTCGACCGCCTACGCTATCTCCGGCGTGCTGCGCGCGTTTCGCCTGGCTCGCGCCGCGCTTGTCACCGGCGCGCTGTCAGTCGATGCCGCAATGGCCTCGACGGCGCCGTTCCGCCCCGAGATTCAGGCGTTGCGCGGTCACGCCGGACAGATCGCTGCCGCCGCGACGTTGACCGCGTTGCTCGACGGCAGCGATATCAGGTTGTCGCATCTCGAGGGTGACGAGCGCGTGCAGGATCCCTATTGCCTGCGGTGCCAGCCGCAGGTCGCGGGCGCTGCGCTCGACCTGATCACGCAGGCCGCGCGCACGCTGATCGTCGAAGCCAATGCCGTCACCGACAATCCGCTCGTCCTGGTCGAGACCGGCGAGATCGTCTCCGGCGGCAATTTCCACGCCGAGCCGGTCGCCTTTGCCGCCGATACGATCGCGCTGGGGCTGTCGGAAATCGGTGCGATCAGCGAGCGGCGTATCGCGACGCTGGTCGATCCCGCGCTCAATTTCGGTCTGCCGCCGTTCCTGACGCCGGACCCCGGCATCAATTCCGGCTTCATGATCGCCGAGGTCACGGCTGCCGCACTCTACGCCGAGAACAAGCAGCGTGCGGCTGCCTGCTCGATCGACTCGACACCGACCAGCGCCAACCAGGAAGACCATGTTTCGATGGCCGCGCACGCCGCGCGTCGCCTCTCCGATATGGCCGACAATCTCGCCGCCATCCTCGGCATCGAGCTCCTGGTCGCCGCACAAGGCATCACGCTGCGCGCGCCGCATGCGACCAGCGCCCCACTCGTTGCCGTCATCGCTGCGCTTCGCGAGCATGTGCCCGCGCTCGGCGCCGACCGCTACATGGCCGGCGATCTCGCCAAGGCGGCTGCGCTGATCGAAGCCGATGTGCTACCGGCCGTGGCGATCGCGGCGCTTCCAACCGATCCGTTCCCGAGACTTGACTAAAGAGGTGCTCCGCATGAACCGCCGACTGGACAATGACCGCACCATCCGCGCCCCCCGCGGCAGCGACATCAGCGCCAAGAGCTGGCTGACGGAAGCGCCGCTGCGCATGCTGATGAACAATCTCGATCCTGATGTCGCGGAGCGTCCGAGCGAGCTCGTCGTCTATGGCGGCATTGGCCGCGCCGCGCGCGACTGGGAGAGCTTTGACCGCATCACGGCGGCCTTGCGCAAGCTCGAGAATGACGAGACGCTGCTGGTCCAGTCCGGCAAGCCGGTCGGCGTCTTCCGTACCCATGCCGATGCCCCGCGCGTCCTGATTGCGAACTCCAACATCGTGCCGCATTGGGCGACGCTCGATCATTTCAACGAGCTCGATCGCAAGGGCCTGATGATGTACGGCCAGATGACCGCAGGCTCCTGGATCTATATCGGCAGCCAGGGCATCGTGCAGGGCACCTACGAGACCTTCGTCGAGGTCGGCCGGCGCCACTATGGCGGCAGCCTCGCGGGAAGATGGATTCTCACCGCCGGCCTCGGCGGCATGGGCGGCGCGCAACCGCTGGCCGCGACCATGGCGGGCGCCTCGATGCTCGCGGTCGAATGCCAGCCGAGCCGCATCGAGATGCGATTGCGCACCGGCTATCTCGATCGGCAGGCCGCGACGCTCGACGAGGCGCTGGCGATCATGGAAGAGGCGGCGAGGACCAGGAAGGCAATATCGGTCGGTTTGCTCGGCAATGCCGCGGAGATTTTCCCCGAGCTGGTGCGCCGCGGCGTCAAGCCCGACATCGTCACCGACCAGACCAGCGCGCATGATCCGATCAACGGCTACTTGCCAAAGGGCTGGACGCTCGCCGATTGGGAAACCAAGCGCGCTTCCGATCCGAAAGCCGTCGAGCGTGCGTCGAAGACGTCGATGGTCGAGCACGTCCAGGCCATGCTGGATTTCCATGCGCAGGGCATTCCGACGCTCGACTACGGCAACAACATCCGCCAGATGGCGCAGGACATGGGCCTGAAGAACGCCTTCGATTTCCCGGGCTTCGTGCCCGCCTATATCCGCCCTCTGTTCTGCCGCGGCGTCGGGCCGTTCCGCTGGGCTGCGCTGTCGGGCGATCCCGAGGACATCTTCAAGACCGATGCGAAGGTCAAGGAGCTGATGCCTGACGACAAGCATCTGCACAACTGGCTCGACATGGCCAAGGAACGCATCAAGTTCCAGGGCCTCCCGGCGCGGATCTGTTGGGTCGGCCTCGGCGACCGAGATCGCCTGGGCCTAGCCTTCAACGAGATGGTGGCGCGCGGCGAATTGAAGGCGCCGATCGTGATCGGCCGCGATCATCTCGACAGCGGCTCGGTGGCGAGTCCCAACCGCGAGACCGAGGCGATGAAGGACGGATCGGACGCTGTGTCCGACTGGCCGCTGCTCAACGCACTGCTCAATTGCGCCAGCGGCGCGACCTGGGTCTCGCTGCACCATGGCGGCGGCGTCGGCATCGGCTACTCGCAGCATGCCGGCATGGTGATCGTCGCCGACGGTACGCCGGAAGCGGCCAAGCGGATCGAGCGCGTGCTCTGGAACGATCCCGCCAGCGGTGTGATGCGCCATGCAGACGCGGGCTATGAGACCGCGATTGACTGCGCCCGCGACAAGGGGCTCGATCTGCCGAGCCTGGCGAAGTAGTTACGCTTCAGTCGCGCGCCAAAAGCTTCGGCATCGTCATCTTCGCGCCGTCCATGAAGGTCTGGACGGCGTCGCGGATGATCGCGTCGAGATCGGGCGGGATCGGCGTCTCGTAGATGAACTTGCGGATGGCGAGATAGAAGATGCGGCCGTGCAGGCCCCAGAACAGCTCGGTCTCGCGTTCGCTGAGCGGATGGGACTTCGCGTCGGGCAGCTTCAGATCGTGGCGCAGCTCGGCCGCCGCGGGCTCGATGATCTCGCGGCGGACAATGTCGAGATAGCGGCCGGTGATGCCGAACGACTTCATGCCGGAGAAGACGAAGATCCGCACCCAATTGTACTCGAAGACGCGTTCGACATAGTCGAGATAGAAGCGCGTCAGCCGCGCCTCGAGCGGCAAGGTTCGGTCGCGGATCATCGGCCCCCAGTCGGGCGACCAGCGGCTGAGATAGACCTCCTGGTAGACCCGCTCGATCAGCGCCTCCTTGCTCGGGAAGTGGCGATAGATCGCCGAATGCGTGATGCCCATGCGTTTGGCGAGTTCGCGGGTCTGGCCCTCGAAGCCATGCTCGGCGAAGAAGCGGATCGCCTCGTCCACGATCGCGCGCTCGCGGTCGGCCGCACGCATGTTGCGGCGCTTTGGCGCGGACTTGCTGCCTGTGTCCGTCCGCTTCCGGACCGGTCGCTTCGCTGGTTTCTGCGCTTTTCGGGCCATTTCGTCGCTGCTTAGCAATCTCCGGCTGCCTTCTTAGCCCAAAGGTGCATTTGTGACCAAATGGTCATTTCCTGTTGACCGCCTGCCGGCGGCGTGTCAGGATTTTGAGACCAGATGGTTACAAATCTGGCATCCCGGCTGATGAGCCGACGGATCTCGAGGAAACGGCGGTGAAGGCGAGGGCTTTCAGCTATTTTCGTGCTGCGACGATCGACCAGGCGCTGGATGCTCATGCCCGCGCTGGCGATGACGCGCGCTTCATTGCCGGGGGCCAGAGCCTCGTGCCGGCGTTATCGCTGCGGCTACAAGCGCCGCGGCTGCTGATCGACATCACCCATATTGGCGAGTTGCGCGGCGTCCGGCGCGAAGGCGGTTACTTGCGCATCGGCGCGCTGACGCGCCATTGCGAGATGCTGAGTGAGCCGCTGATCGCCGAATTCGCGCCGCTGCTGCATGCTGCTGCGCCTTTTGTCGCCCATCCCGCGATCCGCAACCGCGGCACCATTGGCGGCAGCGTCGCGCTCGCCGATCCTGCCTCCGAATTCCCGGCGATGACCCTGGCGCTCGATGCCGAGATCGAAATCGCCGGCCCTTCCGGCAGCCGGCGTGTGAAAGCCGACGACTTCTTCGTCGAGCTGTTCGAGACCGCATTGCAGCCCGGTGAGCTGATCACCGCGATCTATGTTCCGCTGTTCAAAGCTGATCAGCGTTTTGCGTTCGACGAGCTGGCGCGCCGGCGCGGGGACTATGCTCTGGTCGGGTGCGGCATGCTTGCGACTTTCACAGCCGAACGCATCGACGACATCCGCGTTTCCTTCTTCTCGGTCGGCAATACACCGACGCGGGTGAAGGGCGCTGAGGCAACCCTGATCGGCTCGAACCTGGATCCTGAGCGTATCGCCGCCGCACAAGCTGCGCTCGAAGGCGATCTCGCCCCGCCGGACAGCGACGAGGTGCCGCCGGCGATGCGGCGGCATCTCGCCCGCGTGCTGCTCGGCCGCCTGCTCGGACGTCTGGGTGAGGGCGCATGAGCGGTTTTGACGAAACCCTTTTGGACGACCCCGACGAGACCGTGCGGGTCCGCTTCGTCGTCAATGGCCGCAAGGTCACCTGCGAGGTGGCGCCGCGCGAGACGCTGGTCGATTGCCTGCGCAACGCGCTCGAACTGACCGGCACGCATGCGGGCTGCGAGATGGGGGCCTGCGGCGCCTGCCTGGTGCAGCTCGACGGCCGCGCTGTGCACTCCTGCCTGATCTTTGCAGTGCAGGCCGATGGCGCCAAGATCAATACCATCGAAGGTCTTACCGAGAGCGGCGTGATCGCCGATCTCCAGGCCGAATTCCATCGCCGAAACGCGCTGCAATGCGGCTTCTGCACGCCGGGCATGCTGGTCAATGCCCATGAACTGCTCTCGCAGGTGGCGCGGCCGAGCCGCGACGAAATCCGCGACGCGCTGTCGGGCAATTACTGCCGCTGCACCGGCTATGAGGCGATCGTCGACGCCATCGACGCGGTGGCCAAAGCGCGCAATGAAGATGGAGGCGCGACATGAGCGCGCCGCTGACCTCGCTCGACCGCCCGAATTCCTATATCGGCCGCTCGGTGCCGCGCCCGAACGCCAAGCGGCTGCTCGCCGGCCGCGGTCGCTATGTCAGCGACCTCCGCCTGCCGCGCATGCTCCATGCCGCGTTCCTGCGCAGTCCGCATGCGCACGCGAAGATCGTCGCCATCAATACCGAGCAAGCGGGCGCGCTCGAAGGGGTGCATCTCGTTGCCACCGGCGAGGACCTCGCAAAGATCTGCACGCCCTGGACCGGCACGCTCGACCACTTCAAGGGCATGACGTCGGCTCCGCAATTGCCACTGCCGCTCGACCGCGTGGTCTGGGCCGGGCAGGCTGTGGTTGCCGTCGTCGCCGAGAGCCGGGCGATCGCGGAAGATGCGCTGGAGCTGATCGAGATCGACTACGAGGATCTTCCCGTCGTGGTCGATATCGACAGCGCGCGAGAGGCCGGTGGACCTCTGATCAATCCGGGCACCGCAAATAACACCTGCTTCCGCAGCCAGCTCGACAACGGCACGGTCGATGACGCATTTGCACATGCCGCGCACGTGGTGGAAGAAGAGTTCTCCTTCGGCCGCCACACCGCGGTGACGCTGGAGCCGCGCGCCATCGTTGCGGACTACGATCCCGCCGCCGGCGCGCTCACCGTGCATCACGCGACGCAGACGCCCTACCAGTTTCAGGATCTCTATTCGCGCCACTACGGCATCCCCGAGGCCCGCGTCCGCGTGATCGCGACCGACATCGGCGGCTCCTTCGGGATGAAGCTGCATGTCTATCACGAGGACATGGCGGTGGTCGGCCTGTCGATCCTGCTCGGCCGTCCCGTCAAATACGTCGCCGACCGCATCGAGTCGTTCGTCTCCGACATCCACGCCCGCGATCATCGCGTCCGCGCTCGCATGGCGCTCGATGCCAAGGGCGAGATTCTGGCGATGGACGTGCTGGACCTGACCGCGATCGGGGCGTTCTCGACCTATCCGCGCACCAGCGTGGTCGAGGGCAACCAGGTGATCCGCCTGATCGGCGCGCCCTATCGTTTCAAGAACTATCGCGCCACGCTGGAGGTGATCTTCCAGAACAAGGTGCAGACCAGCCAGTATCGCGCCGTCGGCCATCCCATCGCCTGCGCCGTCACCGAGCGGTTGGTTGACATGGCGGCGGTCAAGGTTGGCCTCGATCCCTTCGCCATCCGCGCGCAGAACGTTATCGCTGACGATGCCTATCCGCAGACCTCGCCGACCGGCTATCGCTTCGAGGCGCTGTCGCATCAGGCCTGCCTGAAGCGCCTGCACGAGATGATGGGTTATGAGGCGTTGCGCGCCGAGCAGGCCGATTTGCGCAAGCGCGGCATCTATCGCGGCATCGGCATTGCGGCCTTCGTCGAGATCACCAATCCCAGCCCGGCCTTCTACGGCGTCGGCGGCGCGCGCATCTCGTCGCAGGACGGCGCGATCCTCAGCCTGACGCCGTCGGGCGAGGTCCGCTGCCTGATCTCGGTCACCGAGCAGGGGCAGGGTACCGAGGCGATCATCAGCCAGATCGTGGCCGATCAGCTCGGCCTTGCGCAGGAACACGTCAAGGTCATCACGGGAGATACCGAGGTGACGCCGCATGGCGGCGCCACCTGGGCCTGCCGTGGCGCCGGCATCGGCGGCGAGACCGCGCTGCAGGCCACGCGCGTGCTCAAGCGCAATATTCTGGAGATTGCCGCGCTCATTCTTCAGGAGCAGCCCTCGGCACTCGACATCATCGATGGCGAGGTCGTCGACGCCGTGACCCGGAACCAGCGGTTGCCTATCTCCGAGATCGCGCGGATCGCCTATTTCCGCTCCGACACCTTGCCGCCGGGTACGCAGGCGCAGCTCACCGTCAGCCATCATTTCGCGCCGCAGGGCTATCCGTTCGCCTTCACCAACGGCATCCAGGGCTGTTCGCTGGAGGTCGATGTCGAGACCGGCTTCATCAAGGTGCTGAAGCACTTCATCGTCGAGGATTGCGGCCGCGTCATCAATCCGATGCTGGTGGACGAGCAGCTTCGCGGCGGCATCGTGCAGGGGCTGGGTGCCGCGCTGTTCGAGGAATGCCGCTACAGCGAGACTGGTCAGCTCATGAACGGCTCGCTCGCCGACTACCTCGTTCCGATGCCGATGGAGATGCCCGACATCGTCATAGGCCACGTCGAGACGCCGACCGCCGACACCGTGCTCGGAGCCAAGGGGGTTGGCGAGGCCGGCACGGCGGCGGCCTCCGCCTGCGTGCTCAACGCCGTCAACGACGCGCTCACGCCGTTCGGCGCGACGATCAATTCGATCCCGATCACGCCCATAAAAGTCCTGAAAGCCCTGAAACGCTTCTAAAAAAAGTTAGTTGGAGGAAATCATGCCCAAATCCGGTTCGACCTCGACAATGTCCCGCCGCACTGCGCTCGCTGGCCTCTCCGCCGGCGCCGCCCTGCTCGCCATGCCGCGGCTCGGCCACGCCGCGGACGAGACGATTCGCATTGGCTTCCCGACGCCGCTGACCGGCCCGTTCGCCGCTGAGGCGCGCGATCAGGTCAAATGCGCCGAGCTTGCCGTCAAGCTCGTCAACGACAAGGGCGGCATCGGCGGCCGCAAGGTCGAGCTCCTGGTGCGTGACGACAAGCTCAATGCCGGTGAGGCCGCGACCCGGACGCTGGAGCTGATCGAGAAGGACAAGGTCCACGCCGTGGTGGGCGCGCTTTCCAGCGCGGTGCAGCTCGCCGTCAACGAGGTCACCCGCGCCCGCGGCGTGATCTACGTGTCGATCAGCCAGTCCGACACGATCAACGAGGCCAAGGATTTCAGCAAGTACACCTTCCACGAAGCGCTGAACCCGCACATGACGACCGCCGCCGTGGCGCGGCAGACCCTGAAGAAGGGCATGAAGGTCGCCTATCTCGTGGCCGACTATGCCTATGGCCATGAGATGCTGCGCGGCTTCAAGCGCGCGCAGGCAGCGATCGGCGCGGACAATGTCGGCGAGATCCTGCATCCATTCGGAGCGGCCGACTATTCCACCTTCATGCCGCGCCTGATGTCGATGCGGCCGGACGTGCTCTGCATCTCCAATTTCGGCCGGGACCAGGCCAACGCGATCAAGCAGGCGGTGGATTTCGGTGTCAAGCAGCAGATGAAGATCGTCGTACCCGTCATCCTGCACAACCAGCGCATCGCTGTCGGCCCCGACGTGTTTGAGGGCGTGGTCGGCGGGGCCAACTATTATTGGGGCCTGGAGTCGCAGAGCAAATCGGCGGCCGCTTTCAACGCGGCGTTCAAAGCTGCCAATGGCGGTGCGATCCCGACCGATTACGGCGCCTACGGCTATTCCGGCGTCGGTTCGCTGCTGGCAGCCATGCAGGTCGCCGGAGGCACCGACATCGACAAGATCATCGATGCCCTCGAGAAGTTGCAATACCACCTGACCAAGGGCCCGCAGCACTACCGCAAATGCGACCACCAGTCGGTGCAGTCGGTGCTGGTGCTGGAGTCCAAGAAGAAGTCCGCGATGGCGAACGACAACGATTTGTTCGCCATTCTCGCCAACGACACCGGCTCCGACGATATGCTGCGCAGCTGCAGCGAGCTCGGCCACGCGACCTAAGCCATAGCAGATGGACCTGTCGCTGATCATCATGCAGCTTCTTTCCGGGATCGCCCTTGGGGCGGTCCTGGTGATCACTGCGCTTGGACTGACCATCGTGTTCGGCATGCTCGGGGTGGTCAATTTCGCCCATGGCGCGCTGTTCATGATCGGGGCCTATGCGGGGCTGTATCTGGCATCGCTCACCGGCAGTTTCTGGTGGGGATTGCTGCTCGCTCCCATCTTGATCGGCGCCTTCGGGATGCTGATCGAGCTCGTCCTGATCCGCAGGCTCTATGGACGCTCGATCGACGATCCGCTGCTGCTCACCTTCGGCCTCAGCTACATCCTGGTCGAGGGTGTGCGCATCGTGTTCGGCAGCGACGGCATTCCGTTTCCGACCCCGCCGCAGCTCGTCGGCGTGCTCGATCTCGGCATCGGCTTCTTCCCGCGCTACCGCCTTTTCGTCATCGCGCTGGTGGCGGCGGTGCTGCTGGTGCTCTGGCTGACGCTGGAGAAGACCCGCATCGGCCTCATTGTGCGCGCGGGCGCGCGCGATCCTACCATCATGCAGGTGCTCGGTGTCGATATCGGGCGGGTGTGGCTTGCGATCTTCGGCCTCGGCGTCGGGCTGGCCGCCCTTGGCGGCGTGCTGGCGGGGCCCATGCGTAGCGTCAATCCGGAGATGGGCTCGCTGGTACTGGCGGAGGCCTTCGTCGTGACCGTGATCGGCGGGCTCGGCTCGATCGTCGGCGCGGTCGTCGCCGGCCTCATGGTCGGCATCTCCATCAGCCTGGTGGCGCTGTTCGCACCTGAAATGGCGACCATCGTCATGTTCGCGCTGATGGCGATTGTGCTGCTGATCCGCCCGCAAGGCCTGTTCGGCGTGAGAGGGAGGACCGCGTGACGTCACCATCGAGCGGCGAAGCGGTCGCCAAGCCCTCGTCCAGCGGGCTTAGTTGGCTTCTCGAGCAGCGCGTGCTGCTGTCGATTGCGGTGCTGGCCGTGCTGCCCTGGCTGCTGCCGTCGCAGGCGCTGGCCGTCAACGTCCTGATCTACGGCGTCGTGGTGATGGGCTACAATCTGCTGTTCGGCTACACCGGGCTGCTGTCGTTCGGGCAGGCGGCGTTCTTCGGCGCGGGCGCCTACTTCACCGGTATTGCGATCGGCCGCTACGGCGTGCCCTGGTTCGCCGCGGTGCCGATCGCCGTCCTCCTGAGCACCGGCCTTGCCGCCGCAATCGGCATCGTCTCGACACGCACCCGCGGCATCTATTTTTCCATGGTGACGCTGGCGCTGGCCCAGCTGGTCTACTACGTCGCACTGCAGGCCTCGTCCTTCACGGGCGGCGAGAACGGCCTGCGCGGCTTCACCGTCGACCGCATCAGCCTGTTCGGCTTCCCTGTCAATTTCCTCGACCCCGTCAACAAATATTACGTGCTGATGGCCTTCGCGGCGCTCGCGATGTGGTTCCAGTCGCGGATCCTGAACTCGCCGTTCGGCGCCGTCATCGAGGCCATCCGCGAAAACGAGCAGCGGGCGCGGGCATGCGGCTATGACGTCGAGCGCAGCAAGCTGATCGTGTTCATGCTGTCGGGTGCGATCTCCTCGCTTGGCGGCTGCATGCTGGCGCTGCACCTGTCGATCGTACCGCTGGACCTTCTGCACTTCCAGACATCGGGCATGATCGTGATGATGGTGCTGCTCGGCGGCGCGCGCAGCTTCTTCGGGCCCTTCGTCGGGGCTGCGAGCTTCCTGATCCTGGAGGATGTCATCTCGCTCTGGACGCCGCATTGGCAGATTTTTGTCGGCGCGATCTTCGTGCTGTTCGTGCTGTTCCTGCCCAAGGGGATCTGGGGAACGCTGCTCGACACGCTCGGCATCGGAAAGGCGCGGCCATGAGCGGCGAACTGCTTCGCGTCGAGGGGGTCGGCAAGCGTTTTGGCGGCTTCGTCGCGCTCGAAGACATTACTGTGTCCTTTGCGGCGGGACAGCTCACCTCGATCATCGGGCCGAACGGCGCTGGCAAGAGCACCTTCTTCAATATCCTCTCCGGCGCGCTGGCCCCGACGTCGGGCACGCTGCACTTCAGGGGACGCGAGCTGAACGGCCTGCCGCAGCACCGCTTCGTGCATCAGGGCATCTCGCGCTCCTACCAGATCACGAACATCTTTCCGGACTTGTCCGTGCACGAGAATGTGCGCGTGGCAGCGCAGGCGCTGACCGTGAGCTACGACATCTGGCGCAACCGCGCCCGGCTGACGGAGCTGAACGCGCGCGCCGACGCGGCGCTTGAGGCGGTCGGACTGCTCGGCAAGCGCGCTGAATTGGCAAAATTCCTCTCGCACGGCCAGCAGCGCGCGCTGGAGATCGCGATCGCGCTGGTCTCCGAGCCCGAGTTGCTCCTGCTCGACGAGCCCACCGCCGGCATGGGGCCGGAAGAGACCAAGGACATGGTCGCGTTGCTCGAACGGCTCGCGGAGAAGCGCACGGTGCTGCTGGTCGAGCACAAGATGAAGATGGTGCTCGGCCTGTCCAAGCGTGTCGTGGTGCTGCATCACGGCCGTCTGCTGGCGGACGGCGCGCCCGACGAGATCAGGAGCAACCCGGAAGTCCGGCGGGTTTACCTCGGACAGAGTGAAGGCTATGGCTGAGACCGCGCTGCTCGAAATCGATGATCTCCACGCCTGGTATGGCGCAAGCCATATCCTGCACGGCATCTCCCTGCACGTGAAGGAGGGCGAGGTGGTCGCTCTCGTCGGCCGCAACGGCGCCGGCAAGACCACGACCTTGCGCTCGATGATGGGTCTGATGCCGAAGGCGACCGGCCGCGTGCGCTTTGCGGGCAGGGAGCTGCTGCCGCTCCGCGCTCATCAGCGCTTTCACCTCGGTTTGGCCTATGTGCCCGAGGAGCGCCGCATCGTTCCCGGGCTCTCCGTGCGCGAAAATCTCCGCCTCGGCCTGGTCGCTGCCGGAAGCGAGATCGAGGAGCGTGCCGCGATCGACGAGATCGCCGAAACCTTTCCGCGTCTGAAGGAACGCCTCGATCAGGAGGGCGTCACGCTTTCGGGCGGCGAGCAACAGATGCTCGCGATCGCCCGCGCGCTGATCGCAAAGCCCAAGATGATCCTGCTCGACGAACCCTCGGAAGGCATCATGCCCGTCCTGGTCGAGGAGATGGGCGTGCTGTTCCGCCGCCTGCGCGACGAGGGCAAGACACTGCTGCTGGTCGAGCAGAATGTCGAATGGGCCTTGCGGCTGGCCGACCGGGCGGTGATCATTGACCAGGGCGAGGTCGTGCATCAAAGCAGCGCCGCGGCACTGCTGGCGGACAAGGACATCCAGGAGCGCTATTGCGCGGTGTGACGGCTCCGGAGGGCCGCACGCCAGCAGGTCATCCAAGGAGCAAAAGTTGTATGTATAATGTATTTCCCCTTGAAGTTGAGAATCGCGCGTTTTGACGTCGCTTACAAGCACCGACACGGCATCCCGCATGTCGGGGGCGTTTCGACGCATGTGAAGCGGACGATTGACAGGCGGCAATTTAATTTATCAGCGCTGCGCGTGCGGATTGAGATCGGGCCTCTCAAGCCACGACCTTGGCGCCGGCGTCGCCGAGACGCTGGCGTTCCTTTGCGAGATAGCCGCCGATCGCATTGCCAGACATCGGCTTTGCGAAGTAGTAGCCCTGGATGAAGTCGCATCCCAGGCGGCGCAGGCTGTCGAGCTGGGCGCGCGTTTCGACGCCCTCGGCGACGCAGGCGATCTCCATGTCGTCGCACAGGCCGGCGAGAGATTTGATGATCTTGTGACTCACCGGATTTTCGTTGATGTCGGCGACGAAGCTGCGGTCGATCTTGATCTTGTCGAGCGGCAGCCGATGCACGTGGCTCAGCGAGGAATAACCGGTGCCGAAATCGTCCAGTGAAATGCCGCAGCCCATGGCCTTCAGCGTCGCGATCGATTGCTGCGCGCGCACAAAGTCGAAGGTGACGGCGGTCTCGGTGATCTCGAAGTCGATCTGGTGCGGCGGCAACCCGCTCTTCTCGATGATCGAGATCAGCGGCAAAATGCCCTCGGCGGCGCAGACATCGTGAGCGGAGAGGTTGAACGACAGGCGGATGTGGTCGGGCCAGGTCCTTGCCGTCGCGAGCGCGCGGACCAGCAGCGCCTGCGTCAGCGGCCGGATCAAGCCGATGCGCTCCGCGGCCGGAATGAAGTCGGCCGGTGAGACGAGGCCGAGGCGGGAGCTGTGCCAGCGCGCCAGGACTTCGAATCCGGCGGTGTGCTCGCTCATGGCGTCCACGATCGGCTGAAACACCAGGTCCATCTCGGTGCTGAAATCGGCGGTGCGGAGCAAGTTCTCGATGACGCCGCGGCTGCGGATCTCGGCCTCGAGCTCGCTCGAGAAGATCACGGTGCGGCCGCGCAGATGGCGCTTGGCGTGATAGAGCGAGTAATCGGCGCATTCATAGAGCGCTTCGGCGCTGGTTGCCGAGCTCGGGAACAGCGCGAAGCCGATCGAGCAGGACAGCCCGGTATGGGCGGTGTCGAGCTGGTAGGGCAGCTTGACCTGTTCGCCGATGCGCTGGCCGAGCCGCATCAAATCGTCATCTTCGGGATCGCCGCACACCACGAGGCCGAACTCGTCGCCGCCGAGCCGGGCAAATTCCACCCGCTGCGGGCCGAAGCCCTCGCAAACTTCGCGGATGCGGCGCCCGGCTTCGATCAGGACGCGATCGCCGACCGAGTGGCCGTAATTGTCGTTGATCGGCTTGAAGCCGTCGAGGTCGATGATCCCCACCGCGACGCGAACGCGCCTGCGCTCGGCGTCGGTGAAGGCGCTCGACAGTTCGGCGAAGAAGCGGCGGCGGTTCGGCAGCTCGGTGAGGGAATCGAGATTGGCGAGGCGGAAGTTCTCGTCCGAGAGCGCTTGCGTTGCCGCCTGCTGCGCCAGCAGCGATTTGCGGCTGGAGACGAGGTCGGCGAAGTCGCGGTAGTAGATGAAGAGCACCGTCACCATCGCGCCCGACACGAGCAGGTTGTTGACCGCGATCGCCTTCAGCGTCGGTTCGCCGGTCGCCCAGAAGAACAGCACATAGGGAACGTCGACGACGAGCGTCACGATCAACGCCGCGGAACGCAGATGCATCAGCGAAAAGATGCAGCCGATCACGGTCACCGCCATGTAGAAGGCGACCTGGCTCTTGGCAAAGGCATCGCCGTAAGGGTAGAGCGCAAAGGACCATGCGGTGAAGCCGGCGCCGATCGGCAATGTCATCCAGTTGGTGGCGCGCAGATTGCGCAGGATATCGGCATCGCTGCGCACGAGATGACGCTGGCGCAGCCACCAGAAGGTCCGCAGCGCGGCGAGCACTGTCAGCACGCTCGGCACGATCATCGTCAGCCAGTCCGGCGCCACGTTGACATAGGTGTAGGCGACCGCGATCGTGTTGCTCATGAGAATGAAGTAGAGCAGCGGGATCTGCTTGGAGAAGGCGTCGAACTGCGCGCGCGTCAGGTCCGGGTTGTCGGCCGGCACGCGAAACAGCCGCATCGCGGCGGTGAGGTGAGACTTCAAACTGGCGACAGGCATTGCAATACGCGCCCCGGATCCCTTCAAAACGGCGGCGATCTTGCACGACGGGGGTAAAGGTCGCGTTAGGTGGGGCTGCACGAAAAACCAGCGCAAGTTGCGCGTGGCCACGGGATTTTCCAACCGCGTGCATTGGTGAGACCGTGTTAAGGATATCGGGCGGCCGAGGCGCGTGTCTCAGGCACGCCTTGCCCGCAGCCAGCCGCAGGTACGATCTGCTAACCATGCGAGACCTTGGCTTTTCACGTCAGCGACGGCGCATTGCTGTGCGGTCAGCCGACGCGCGCGCTTGCGCAAGCTGCGTCGTACGAGCTGCGGCAGCAACGGCCTCGCATCCGGAAAAATTCATGGGCATGCACGGAATAACGGTCGCCGTTCGGTTTGAGCATGGCGGCTATCGCTGGAATGCGGCCGCTTGCTGTTTGACCGCGCGCAGGCGGCCCGCCATACTTTACGTCAAGGCGAGCCAGAGACTTGTCGGCATCGGGAGCTGAAATGACCAATTCATTCTCCGTCCTCGCGGGGACGCTGATTTCCGTCGTCTCCTTCACTTCAATTGCACTGTCGCAGCCGGCCTGCGTCACCCAGAACATGGCTGTGCCGCCCGGGGCCAACACCACCGACAAGGCGGCACCGTTCTTCATCGACACGACGGGCCTCGATTTCAAGACGGCGCCGCCGACGCGCGATCCCTCGAACCCCAACTATTCGCGCGCGACTGAGCTGCCCGACGGAACGCTGCCGCCGCCCGGCGCCGAGGGCAATTTCATCATCGGGCCCACCCACAATCCCGCGCCGGAGACGATTGCGAAGGAAGGCGTACCACGCGGCATGACAAAATCCTTCACGCTGACGTCGAAGGAGAGCACGATCTACAATCCCGGCCTGATCCGCGACGACGTCGCCGGCTGCACCAATTCCTCGATCATGACGACCGTCACCGCGCCCGACGACAAGTCGCACATGATCGTCACCACCAGCCATCCTGGAATCTGGTCGCGCACAATCGACGTCTACGTGCCGGCGCAATATGTGCGCGGCGCCGAGGCGCCGTTCATCGTGGTCGGCGACGGCGGCTCCAACGCCTACAAGGATCTCGCTACGACGCTCGATAATCTGATCGCACAGCGTCGCGTGCCGCCGATGATCGCGATCCAGATCGGCAACGGCGGCCAGGACGCGCAGGGCAGCCAGCGTGGCCGCGAATATGACGCGGTGTCAGGCGACTATGCGCAGTTCGTCGAGCGCGAGGTGCTGCCGCTGGTCGAGAAGAACGCCGACGTCAAGTTGACCAAAAACCCCGACGGGCGCGCGACGATGGGCCTGAGCTCGAGCGGTGTGGCGGCCTTCACCATGGCGTGGTTCTATCCCGATCTCTATCATCGCGTGTTGGCCTTCTCGCCGACGATGGTCAACCAGCAATGGCCGCACGATCCGTCGCTGCGTGGCGGCGCCTGGGAATATCACAGCGCATGGACGGGGCCGGCCGGTCCCAACCTCATATCGAAGGCCGGCGTGCTGACGCCGGCCGAGCCGCCCGGCGTGCCGCTGATCGTCGCCGCGCCGGCGAAACCGATCCGCTTCTGGTTCTTCGGCGGCGATCAGGATCTGTTCTATCCGAACCCCACCATTCCCGACGGCATGCACGACTGGACTTTGTCGAACGCGCTCATGGCGAAGGTGCTGGCGGAGAAGGGCTACCACTACCAGTTCCTGTTCGTGCGCAACGCCAAGCACGTCGACCGGCCGACGATCGCGCAAACGCTGCCGTCGGCGCTGGAGTGGGTCTGGAAGGGCTATCCGATCCCCTGAACGCGAAGTCGCGCGAAATCTAGCGGCCAATCCCAATCGTCACGCCGGCGGTCGAGCGCATGGCGTCCCGGAGGGTCGTCGCGTTCATGTCGTCGAGGATCTGACGTGTCAGCACGGTGGTCTGGCCGGGCGTGTTGAGGATCGTCTGGCCGCGCGAGGTGGAGAGCCGGTCGGCCTTGTAGGGCGCGGCCGGATCGGTGGCGGGCGCATGGTGCGGGCGTTTGCTGGACGCCGCAAAGGCCCCTTGCGAGATGCAGAGGGCGGCGATCACGACCAGGCGCAATGATCTTGCTGGCATGCGGCCTCCCATGTCTAGGGTGTCAGCCTAACATATGGCGGGCATGGTCGCAGAGGACAAGGGTCAGGCGAGAGCGGCCTGGCGTTCCCGCACCGGTTCGCGGGGCCGGTCGGCGTTACGCGGCTCGGCGAGCCGGGTAAAGCTGCGCTGACCCGCCGACGCGGGCGCCTCGACGACGACGTCCTCGCAGACGATCTGCCCGCCCAGCATCCTGAATTCGAGCTTGTCGTAACGTGGCATGGTCTCGCCGGGCGCGGGCGGCAGCAGCTCGACGCGGCCCTGGATGTTCAGCGTGGCGTCGCCGGCGCCGTGAAGCCGCGGATTCCACATCCTGATCCCGGTCTCCGTCCAGCGCTGCCGGATCAACGCGGCGCGGTCGACGGGTTCCATGACCTTTGCGCGCGTCCTCGGCGCGCTGGGGATTACCGGAGCGGGA
Organism: Bradyrhizobium barranii subsp. apii; assembly: GCF_011516635.5. Classification (GTDB taxonomy): domain Bacteria; phylum Pseudomonadota; class Alphaproteobacteria; order Rhizobiales; family Xanthobacteraceae; genus Bradyrhizobium; species Bradyrhizobium barranii. The sequence goes on from NZ_CP096255.1 coordinate 3,126,896, forward strand.
GACTTGAGGACCGGCTCCGGCGCGACATGCGTGACGGCGCTTGCTGTGTCGGCGGAGGGACCCTCAGCGGCGATCGTTGCGATCGCGGCGGGATCGTTGGCCGGGACCGGCTCGATCTCCATTGCGACGACAGGGATGGCAGCGCTGTCGATGCTGCTCTCGGAGACCTCCCCCGCCGAGACGTCGCTATCCGCAAGCGCGACACACGTGTCCTCCACGACGGTCGGCTCAACATCAGCGACGTCAGAGGAGGTATCGTCCTTGACGGCGAGAACGGGGGCATCAACCGGAGCGATCTCGATGTCGATAGACGAGACCAGCGTCTCCTCTGCGGCGACAAGCTCCACCTCGGTCGAGATGTCGGGAGATGGATCGCTGCGGATGACGGTCTCGGGAGCGTTGGCCTGCCGGCTCTCGGCCTCGACAGGCGACAGCCGCGCCTCTTCAACGATGACGGGTTCAGCGATCTCCGGAAGTTCCACAGGTGGGTCGCGGCCGGCGCGCTCGGGAGCATCGACCGGGCCGCTCTCGTCTCGACAACCGGGGCCGGTGTCTCTTCTACGACGACGGGTGCGACGCTGGTCTGGAGCTCCGCAGGCGGATCGGTGCCGACGAGCTCATGAGCATCGACGGCCTCGCTCTCCACCTCGACTGACGAGACCGAAACCTCTTCGACGACCGACTCGACCTCTGTCGGCGCTTCCAAGGATGAATCGTCGGCGACGCTGATATCATTTGGCGCTGCGGACGAGCTCTCTGGGATGACAGAGATAGCGGTGCCATCCTCGGTGACGGGGGGCGCAACGGCGATCTCGGTGTTAATGCGCAGCGGGTTGGTGCTGATGCTGTCGGGAGCCGGAACAGCTTCTGCGATGTCGGCGACGATTGCCGGCGAATCGCTTGCCGCGATCGGCACGACGTCGATGCTGCCGCCGTGCGGCAAGGGCCTAAGCCGGGTGAACGCCCATTTCACCGCAGGAATGCGGCGCAGCAACGATATCAGTCTCGAAAGCACAGGGAGTTGTCCAAGCGGTACTCGGCGTGAAGCAATCGCTGATTCGCCAGCAATGCAAAAAAATGCCCCGGCCGTCACATCGATGTCAATGTAGGTGGGACCAATTGCAGAACATCGGTGCGAGGTCAGGGTCCGCTATCCCAGAGGCTTCGACACCGTGACGCTCGCGTATGTCATCGATGACGACAAGCTTTGGCTGCACGAAGACGATTGGGTGAAGGAGCCGGGGCCACAGGCGATCCGCGCCGTCATGCGGTACTGCCCCGACCGCTGATCCTGAGCCGAACGTCGGGGCTTCCCAGCGTCGTCCTTCCTGGCGTAATTTGAAACGTCTGGAAAGTGGGGACGACGCATGAAGAAGCTTGCCGCCATCGCAGCGGTTCTGTTCTGGTCGACATGCGCATTCGCGCAGGATCGCACCATCACCGTGGCCTCGACGACGTCGACGGAGCAGTCGGGCCTGTTCGGTTACCTGCTGCCGCTGTTCTCGAAGGCGGAGGGCATCGAGGTGAAGGTCGTTGCCGTCGGCACCGGCCAGGCCCTCGACATCGGGCGGCGCGGCGATGCTGACGTGGTGTTCGTCCATGACCGGCCCGCCGAGGATAAGTTCATGTCCGAAGGGCAGGGCGTGAAGCGCTTCGATGTCATGTACAATGACTTCATCATCGTCGGTCCGAAGAGCGATCCAGCAAAGATCGCCGGCGGCAAGGACGTCGCTGATGCGCTGCGCAAGATCGCAGCGACAAAGGCAACCTTCATCTCGCGCGGCGACAAGTCCGGCACGCATGCGGCGGAGCTGAGATTGTGGAAGGAGGCGGGCGTCGACATCGGCGCCGGCAAAGACAGCTGGTATCGCGAGATCGGGCAGGGCATGGGTCCGGCGCTGAACATGGCCTCGTCGTCGAACGCCTATCTCCTGTCGGACCGTGGCACCTGGCTGTCGTTCAAGAACCGGGGCGAGCTTGCCGTCCTGACCGAGGGCGACAAGCGGCTGTTCAACCAGTATGGCGTCATGCTGGTGTATCCGGCGACGCATGCGAATGTGAAGGCGAAGGACGGACAGGCCTTCATCGACTGGCTGGTTTCGCCGAAGGGGCAGGATGCGATCGCCGGCTACAAGGTCGGCGGCGAGCAGCTATTTTTCCCCAACGCGTCCCACTAGCAGGAAGGCGACGGTCGACACCGCCACGCTGAGCGCGAGCAGGATCAGCCCGAGCCCGAGCGCCAGCGGCAGGTCGCCCTTGCTGGTCTCCAGCGCGATTGCCGTCGTCATCGTGCGCGTGAAGCCGCGGATGTTGCCGCCGACGATGATGATGGCGCCGACCTCGGCGATCGCGCGCCCGAACGCGGCGAGAAAGGCCGTCAGTAGCGACGTTCGGCCGAGCGCGAACAGCAGGCCGATACTGCGCAGCGTCGATAGTCCGTCGATCCGCGCGAGGTCGCCATACTCGGCCCAGAGCAGGCTCGCCGGCCGGTGCACCAGCGCGACCACGATCGGGGTCGCGAGCAGGGTCTGCGCGATCACCATGGCGGTCGGTGTGAACAACAGTCCGGCCGCCCCGAGCGGGCCGGACCGCGACAGCAGAAGATAGAGCGCAAGCCCGACCACGACCGGCGGCAGGCCGAGCAGCGCATTGGTCAGCACGATGACGACCTGCCGCCCGCGGAATCTGGTGATCGCGAGCAGAGCCCCGAAGGGCGCGCCGATCAGCAGCGCGACGATGCCGGCGGTCAGGCTGACACGAACCGACAGCGCGACGATGCCGAGCAGTTCGGCGTCGGCCTCGCCGATCAGCGTGAGCGCGGCGCCGATGGATCGCGCGAAATCGTTCATCCGGCCGGACGCTGCGGCGTCGGGCAGAATGCCTCGGGTTCATCGATGTCGAGGCCGCGCAATCGCTTCACGGGCTGGTCCCTGCGAGTCTTGTTCAACAACAGAATACCGGGCGGAAACGATTTGAAAACGTGATTCATCCAAAAAAGAACGTCGGTGCCGCGTCATGCAGGCTTCTGGAACGTGACCTGAGCCGTGCTTCGGTCTTCGGAGGCTCCGCCCCGAGATGTCCCATATGGAGTGCTTCGATGGTCGGTCTGCTCAGGCGGTGCGATCGATCGCGAAGTCGTCGAGGAGCGGAGAATTGCCTCCGGAGCAAAACGTCGCGAGTAGTTCAGCCGCAAGATAACTGGACGTAATGCCGTTGCCGCCGTAACCATAGGCGGCGAAAATGTTCTTCTGGCCGGGCACCGCGCCGATGAGCGGCAATCCGTCCTGCGTCGTGTCGAACGCCCCCGACCAGCAATAGTCGATCCTGTGGGATGATCGAGGCCAAAGCGCCCCAAGCTTCTGCCTCAGGCGTTCCCGCTTGGCAGGGGTGAGCGCCTCGCGCGCCTGCGGTTCTATCGCGGAATCATCATCCTCACCGCCGAAGATGATCCGGCCGTCCGATGTGCTGCGGGCATAGTGGTAGTCATGGCTCGCTTCCCAGATCAGCGCGTCTTCGGGCCACAGATTTTGGGGCTGGGGCTCCGTGGCAATGGCCCAGCTCGAGGCCGGGCGCTGGATGGTCGGACGGACGATGCTGGGCATCACGTAACCCGTACACAACACCACGCGGTTCGCCTCGATCTCGTGGCCGCCGTCGAGGCCAACGATGACCTTGGCGCCGGCGCTTTCGAAAGCCGTCGCGTTGGCTTGCCGGACAAGGGCCCCGCGTTCGATGGAAATCTTCAGAAGTCCGTGAGTGAGCTCGACAGGATCGGCATCTGCGGCAACCGGCGACAGGATCGCACCCGCACGGGCAACCTCGAACCGGCGGAGCAGTGACGCGTGATCGAGAAATACGCCGGGCAAGTCGGCGCGCGCTCTCAGATCAGACTCCTCTCGCAGGGATTTTCCGCTGTCATCAACTGCAAGGTAGAGTGAGAGCCGATCTCTGATGTGGCATGGGATGCGATAGTGGCGCGTCAACGACAACAAGCCCTGGACGGCGCGGAGGCTCGCCGTGTAGCAACGCGCCGCACGTTCGAATCCGTAGGCCTGAGTAAGCTCGGACAACGGTCGATCGATTTCCCAGAGCAACATCGCGGTGCTGGCGCCGGTACTGCCGTGTCCGGGAGTTTCCCGGTCGATGACGACGACCTCGTGCCCGCGACGGGTGAAGCTTTCGGCGACCATAGCGCCGGTGATTCCGGCACCGATAACCAGGACGTCGCATGCGAAGCTTCCGATGACGGGGCGAACGCCTGGTCCGCCGCGCGTGACCCAGGGGGTTACTGAGCTCCTGAGGTCACCGTGGTCGATGTTTTCATCGTCGGAAAAGATCGCAAGGCCTCCAACCGGCCGAGTTCAGGCCCGGTGCCAGCTCAACGTGCTCGACGCGCGCAAAGTTCCAGCGGGGAATGGCCCGCCGGCGATTGATCCCTGGCCAGACTTGCTTCGAGCCTCAGCGCTTGACTGCAGCCGATGCCGAAATCGCGGGCGCGCCAAGGCTCTGCTCCCAGTAGCGCTCGATCTGGTCGACCAGGGCGGCCGGCAGCGGCACGTAATTGAGCGCCTCGGCCTGGGCCTTTCCGTTCTCCAGAGACCAGCGCATGAAGTCGATGGCCGCTGCCGATCGTTCCTCGGATTTCGGCGCCTTCGGCATCAGCACGAACGTCGTGGCCGTGATCGGGTAGGCGTCTTCGCCGGGCGCGTTGGTGAGCACGAGATGGAAATCCTTCTCCGCCTTCCAGTCTGCACTCGAGGCCGCTGCCTGGAACGATGCGGCGTCGGGGACGACGAAATTGCCGGCACTGTTCTGCACGACGCCGAAGGAAATCCTGTCGAGCCGTTGCAGCGCGTAAGTGTATTCGAGATAGCCGATCGAGCCGGGAACGAGGCCGACGAGCGAGGCGACGCCGTCATTGCCTTTGCCGCCGAGACCCAGCGGCCACTCGACCGAGGTGCCGTCGCCCACGCTCGTCTTCCACTGCGGGCTGACCTTCGAGAGGTAGTTCGACCAGTTGAACGTCGTGCCGGATCCGTCGGTGCGATGAACCACCGTGATCGGCGTGTTCGGCAGCCTGATGTCGGGGTTGATCGCGCGAATGGCCGGATCGTTCCATGATCTCAGCTTGCCGAGATAGATGTCGGCGAGCATCTGGCCGGTGAAGCGAATCTGGCCGGGCTTCACTCCATCGATATTGACGACCGGCACGACGCCCCCGATCACGATCGGGAATTGCATCATGCCGAGCCTGTCCAGCTCCTTGGGATCAAGCGGCATGTCGCTTGCGCCGAAGTCGACGGCCTCTTTCTTGATCAGGCCGACGCCGATGCTCGAGCCGACCGCTTGATAGCTGACGGTGTTGCCGGTCTTCGTCTTGTATGCGTCGATCCATTTCGCCATCACGGGCGAAACGAAGGTTGAGCCGGCTCCCTTGGTCTCGGCCGCCAGGCTTTGCGTGGCGACGAGCAGAGCGGTGAAGAGTACGGGGAGAGTGAGGTGCTTCATCATGCGACCGAGGCTAGCAGGCTGGGCGCGAAGCAGATGTGGCCTGTGTCACAAATACGCCTTGGCCCGGTGCTCGCTGGCGCGCCCTCGGCCCCCCGAGGCCGGGCAGAATTCGCACAAATCAGCCCGCCGGGGCATCGAATCGCACCTCTCCGCGGCGGAAGAGCGGCTTTATTCCCGCCCGGAATGCTTTAAGGAGGGGGGCACGATCAGGTCGCACCCGCCCGGCGGCGGTGCTAGACCCTGATGCAGGAACAATGGAGCCGGGCCGTCTGGCATGCCCGCAAGGATGAAGGATACGAGGCAATGATCAACACGGTTGGCATCATCGGGGCAGGGACCATGGGGAACGGCATCGCGCAGATTTGTGCCGCGGCCGGGCTCTCGGTCGTGATGGTCGACATCTCCGATGCGGCGGTGAACCGCGGGCTGTCGACCGTCGGCGGCAGCCTCGAGCGCCTGGTCAAGAAGGAGAAGATGTCGGCAGCCGATCGCGAGGCGGCTCTCAAGCGCATCACCGGCACCACCGACCGCGCGAAGCTCGCCGATTGCGACCTCGTCATCGAGGCCGCGACCGAGAACGAGGAGCTCAAGGTCAAGATCCTGAAGGACCTCTGCGCCACGCTATCGCCGCGCACGCTGCTCGCGACCAACACCTCCTCGATCTCGATCACGAAGCTTGCCGCCGCAACCGATCGTCCCGATCGCTTCATCGGCATGCACTTCTTCAACCCGGTGCCGGTGATGGCGCTGCTGGAACTCATCCGCGGCCTGCAGACCTCCGACGACACCCACGCCAAGGCGCTGGATTTCGCCAAGCGGGTCGGCAAGGTGGCGATCACGGCCAAGAACAGCCCCGGCTTCGCCGTCAATCGCATCCTGTGCCCGATGATCAACGAGGCGATCTTTGCGCTCCAGGAAGGGATCGCGACCGCCGAGGAGATCGATGCCGGCATGAAGCTCGGTTGCAACCATCCGATCGGGCCGCTGGCGCTGGCCGATCTCGTCGGGCTCGACACCATGCTCTCGGTGATGGAGGTTTTCTATAAGGGCTTCAACGACCCCAAATACCGTCCGGCCCCCTTGCTCAAGGAGATGGTCGATGCCGGCCATCTCGGCCGCAAGACCGGCCAGGGCTTCTACACCTATAGCGCCTGATGGCGCCGGCGGCGGGTGCCCGGCATCCGCCGTCCGATCCCCGCAATTTGCGCTGCGACAAAGACGTCGCGCGCAATTGGCCCGACAATGTCGAACGGGCGGCCTGCGGGAATAAATGAACGGATAACGAAAGACATGTCGGATCGACTGAAGGCCGAGCGCGAGGCGGCGGCCGCGCGGCGGAACCTGCTGACCCAGGATGCGATCGAGCGCACCGGGATCACCGAGGAGATGATCGGGGAGCTCGTCACCCGCTTCTACGGACGCGTGCGCGAGGATGCACTGCTGGGGCCGGTCTTTGCGATCGTGCAGAATTGGGACGAGCATCTCGCCAAACTTAGTGTCTGTTCCAAAACATGTTGAGTCGAATGAATCGGTTGTGATTCAAGGTGAGCGGCCTGATTCGATGGGGACGCGCCGCCAATGTGGACTACCGAGAACCGTGCACGCTACGACCGCAGCCGCCTGCGCTATCCGAGCGACTTGACCGACGAGGAGTGGGCGCTGATCGCGCCTCGCATCCCGCCGGCCAAGCGCGGCGGCAACAAGCGTACGGTGGACCTGCGCGAGATTGCCAACGGGCTGATGTACATCCTGAGCACAGGTTGCCAGTGGCGCGCGATCCCCAAGGACCTGCCGCCGCGCTCGACGCTGTATGGCTACTTCGATCTGTGGAGCTGGAACGGCACGCTCGATAAAATTCATCACGCCCTCTATGTCGAATGTCGCGAAAGGGCCGAGCGCGAGGCTTCTCCCACCGCCGCCATCATCGATAGCCAGAGCGTGAAAAGCGCTGAAAAAGGGGGCCTCATGATCTCCATGGCTACGACGCGGGCAAGAAGATCAAGGGCAAGAAGCGGCACATTCTCGTCGACACGCAAGGCCTCTTGATGCACGCCATCGTGCATGCGGCGGACATCCAGGATCGCGACGGCGGCGTGCTCCTGATGGCAACGTTGTTCGGCCTCTATCCCTTTCTTCTGAAGCTCTACGCCGACGGCGGATATCAAGGGCCACATTTCCAGAAGGGGCTGCGTAGCGCTCTGAAGCGCGTGAACCTCGAAATCGTCAAACGCTCCGATCAGGCTCACCGTTTCGTCGTCTTGCCCAAACGCTGGATCGTCGAGCGTACCTTTGCCTGGCTCGGGCGATGCCGAAGACTGTCCAAAGATTGGGAATGCTTCAATCACAGGGCGCTCGCCTTTCTCAAGCTGGCCTCCATCCGACTCATGCTGCGAAAGCTATGCAATCCAAGGTAATCTTTCCGGACAGACTCTTAGGGATTTCTGGTCGTCGGTCGTGCTGATGAGCGGCCGCTATCATGGTTCGCCGATGCGGGCGCATGTGCCGCTCAGGCTGGTCGGCGATCATTTCGACCGCTGGCTCGATCTGTTCGAGCAGACCGCGCGCGAGGTCTGTCCGCCGCCGGCGGCCGCGCTCTTCATCGACAAGGCGCGTCGCATCGCTGACAGTTTTGAGATGGCGTCGGCGACCATCGCCGGCCGCATCGCTGCGCCGCGTCACGTGCTCCGGTCCTGACGACAGAAAATCTGCCTGCAAAACGTGCAGTTGTATCGCTCCGAGGTTGCGCTGCGCGGCCAATAACGCGTTGCACCAATTCCGGCATCATCGGTCTGATCTGCAAAATCATCATGCCGATCGCGCGATGCGACGTTGCAATTGCAAATATGCGCTGGAACGCATTCATTTGCGTTCAACCAAAGCGAGCAAAGACATATTGATGCGCTGCGGCGCCAACTCTCCGCCTTTTTTTCGGCAGAGTTCCAGCGCCTGCTAACGTGCATGTCGCGCGCATCATTCAACATCACTCCCTCATCGTCCGAGAGCACTGCGGAACCTGAAGTCGACGCGGGCATAGAACAGACGCGGCGAACGCTGCTGCTTGGCGCGCTCGCCACGACCGCCTGCCTTGGTTGTTCCACGCAGGCGCGCGCGGGCGAGGATCCGCCAGGCTCCGACGAACGTCCGCAGAAGGGTGATCTCCTCGTCTTCTCCGAAGGCGATCAGGAGGGAAAGCTCATCACCGCGGCCGATCTCCCGGCCGGTGGACCGCCGGTCCATGCGTGGCCGAAGGATCCCAACACGTCGGTGGTGCGCAGCGCCTCGCGCCTCAACGAAATCCTGATCATCAGACTCGATCCCGCCGAGCTCGACGAGAAGACCCGCGCGCGGGCCGTCGACGGCATCCTGGCCTATTCGGCGATCTGCTCGCATGCCGGCTGTCCCGTCACCGCCTGGGTCAAGAGCGATGTCGGCGACAAGGACGTGTTCAAGTGCATGTGTCACAACTCCGAATACGATCCCCGCGCGGGCGCGCAGGTCGTGTTCGGGCCGGCGCCGCGGCGGCTTGCCGCGCTGCCGCTCGCGCTCGCTGACGGTTCGCTCAGCGTCGCCGGCAACTTCATCGGAAAGGTAGGTGGCGTGCAGCCAGGATGATGGACGGTGCGGGTTATGCCCGCGTCACGAGAGGCCGCATCCGCCGAGAGGCGGACGACGGGACGAACGACAAGAATTCAAAACAAGAATTCAAACGGATGAAAAAGGGGAACGTCCATGAAAACTTCCATCACCAGGAAGCAATGGTTACTGTCCGGCTTCGTCGCCTTCACGTGTCTTGCCTCGGCCGCCGCCGGCCCGATCGAGAATTATTCTCCCGTCACCGCGCAGCGGCTGGAAAATCCGGAACCCAGCAACTGGATGCTCTATCGGCGCACCTATGACGGGCAGGGTTATAGCCCGCTCGACCAGATCAACACCTCGAACGTCAAGAATCTCACGCCTGTCTGGACGTTTGCCACCGGCGTGGTCGAAGGCCACGAGGCGCCGCCGATCGTCAACAACGGCGTGATGTTCGTGGCGACCCCGATGGGGCAGGTGATCGCGCTGAACGCAAAGACCGGCGACGAGTACTGGCGCTACAAGCGGCAGCTCCCCGACGATCTGTTCCAGCTGCATCCGACCAGCCGCGGCGTCGGCCTCTGGGAGGACAAGCTCTATCTCGCCACCACCGACGACCATGTCGTGGCACTCGACGCCAAGACCGGCAAGGTGGTGTGGGACACCAAGGTGCAGGATTACAAGAAGGGCCAGTACATGACCCTGATGCCGCTGATCATCGACGGCAAGGTCATCGTCGGCGGCTCCGGCGGCGAGTTCGGCGTGCGCGGCTATGTCGCCGCTTACGATGCCAAGGACGGCAAGGAGCTGTGGCGGACCTACACCATTCCGGGCGAAGGCGAGCCCGGTCACGACACCTGGCAGGGCGACGACTGGAAGAACGGCGGCGGCTCGGCCTGGATGACCGGCAATTACGACAAGGAGACCAAGACGATCTATTGGGGCGTCGGCAATGCCGCGCCGTGGCCCGGTGAGATGCACCCCGGCGACAATCTCTACACCTCGTCGGTGCTCGCGCTCGATCCCAGCAACGGCAAGATCAAGACCTATCACCAGTATCACCAGAACGATTCCTGGGACTGGGACGAGGTCGAAGCGCCGATGCTGATCGACCTGCAACGCAATGGGCGCAACATCAAGAGCCTGGTCCATCCCGGCCGCGACGCGATCTTCTGGGTGCTCGAGCGCACGCCGACCAAGATCAACTATGTCGCCGGCTGGCCGTTCGTTGCCACCGATGTCTGGAAGGGCATCGATGCCGAGAGCGGACGGCCGATCGTCGATCCCGATCACAAGCCGGCCGTCGGTAAGCGCGTCGAGTTCTGTCCGTCGCTGTGGGGCGGCAAGGACTGGCCGTCGGCGGCCTACAGCCAGAAGACAGGCCTCGTCTACGTGCCCGCCAACGAGAATTTCTGCGGCGGCTTTACCGGCGAGAAGCTTCCGCTCAAGCCCGGCGAACTCTGGCTCGGCACCAAGCCGGAAGACATCGGCCTGAAGACCAAGCCCGGCGCGGATCATTTCGGCGAGCTCCAGGCCTGGGATCCCGTCACCGGCAAGAAGGTGTGGCAGCACAATTTCCCGAAGTCGCAGCTGTTCGGCTCGGTGACGGCGACCGCGGGCGATCTCGTCTTCGTCGGCGGCACCAACGACCGCAACTTCCGCGCCTTCAATGCCAAGACCGGCGAGCTGCTGTGGGAGCAGAAGACCAATTCCGGCATCATGGGCATGCCGTCATCCTATGAGATCGACGGCACGCAATACATCGCGATCCAGTCCGGATGGGGCGTCGACGCACAGCGCATCCAGGATGCGCTCGCGACCAACAATATCGGCATCGAATCCAATGTGCCGCAGGGCGGCGTCATCTGGGTGTTCGCGCTGAAGAAATAAGCTCCGCGGGCGGATCGCAAGAAGCGGAGCGGTGAGGGGGCAATGCGGCGGACGGCAACGTCCGCCGCATTTTGCGTGTGCGGTGCTCGCGCCACGAACTCGTCATACCCGGGCTTGTCCCTGGCATCCACGTTCTTCGTGCCGCGGCAGAGGTCGTGGATGGCCGGGACAAGCCCGGCCATGACGGCGAGCGGCGGTTTGTGGGTGCAGGCGTTGAACCGCTACTTCCCGTGCCGATCAACCTTGTCCTTTTCCTTCTGGTTCATTTCCTGAACCTTCGGATCGGAGCTGGTCTGCCCGGTGGTCTGCGTGGTCGAAGGCGGCGGGGCGCCGGCGTTGGGAAGCGAGTTCTGCTCCGGCGCGGTGGGGCGCGTGGCGGTGGTCGGCGGGGCGGTGTTGCTTTGGGCGAACGCAGCCGTGGTCGTCATGAAAAAGGCGCCCGACAGCAACGAGACTGCGAGCGCCTTTGAGATGTTGGTCATCGATCTGCTCCTGTCAGATCGATGGAAACGGCGCGAGGCCGTTCAATGTTCCGCCTTAGGCCTCCAATTGCTTGCCGAGCGGAAGGCTGCGGATACGCTTTCCGGTCGCGGCGAAGATCGCGTTCATCAGCGCCGGCGCGAACGGCGGAACACCGGGCTCGCCGACGCCGCTCGGCGGCGTGTCGGGTCCGGGCGGGACGATGTAGACGTTGGTTACAAGAGGAGATTCATCCATCCTGAGGACCTGGAAGTCGTCGAAGTTCTTCTGCTCCACCTTGCCGTCCTTGAAGGTGATCGCGCCGTATTTGGCGACGCTCAGCCCCATGATCGCCGCGCCCTCCATCTGCGAGGCGATGCGCTCGGGATTGACATAGGTGCCGCAGTCGATCGCGGTGTCGACCCGCGGCACCGTCAGCTTGCCCTTCTCGTCGACGGCCACCTCGACGATGGTCGCGATGTAGCTGACGAAGCTGCGGTGCACGGCAATGCCGAGGCCGTGGCCTTTCGGCACCTGACGGCCCCATTCGCCCTTCTCGGCGACCAGCTCGACCACCTTGCGCAGGCGCGCGGTGTCGATCGGGTAGCTGTCATAGGGCTCGCCATAGTTCCACATGTCCTTCACCGCCGGCTTGACGATGCGGGGACTGCCGATCAGCGCGAGCAGCGTCTCCTTCTGGTCGCGCCCGGTCGCCTGCGCGATCTCGCCGACCATCGACTGCACCGCAAAGGCCCGCGGGATGTTCGAGACCGAACGGAACCAGCCGATGCGGGTGAACGCCGCGGCTTCCGGGTTCTCGCAGGAGATGTTGGCGATCTCGAACGGCATGTCGACGAGGCCCATGCCGAGCTCGAAGGGCGCCTGGTGGTTTGCACCCGCGGCGAAGGTCGAGGCGATGCTCGGCGCCACGCTGCGGTGGCGCCAGGCGATCACCTTGCCGTTCTTGTCGAGCCCCGCCTCGATCCGCTCGACCGAGACGGTGTGCAGGAAGTCGTGACGGACGTCGTCCTCGCGCGTCCATTGCACCTTCACCGGCGCGCCGAGCTCCTTCGACAGCAGTGCGGCCTCGAGCGCGAAGTCGCATTTCGACTTGCGGCCGAAACCGCCGCCGAGCAGCGTGACATTCACCGTGACGTTGTCCTCGGGAATGCCGAGCGTCTTGGCGACGTCCTCGCGGGTGCCGCCGGGACTCTGCACCGGCGCCCAGATCTCCGCCTTGTCACCCTTGACGTCGGCGACCGCCACCGGCGGCTCCATGCTGACATGGGCGAGGTGCGGCAGATAGTATTCGCCGACGACGACCTTGTCGGCGCTCTTCAGCGCAGCGTCTGCGTCACCCTCCTGGCGCACGACGAGGCCCGGTTTGCGCGAGGCTTCCTCGAGCTCCTTGCGATAGGCGACGGAGTCGTATTTGCCGTTGGCGCCGTCGTCCCAGGTCAGCTTCAGCGCGTCGCGGCCCTTGATCGCCGCGCCGGTGTTGCGCGCGATCACCGCGACGCCGCCGAGCGGCTGGAATTTCGACGGCCACGGCCAACCGCGCACCTGCATCACCTTCTCGACGCCGGGGACCTTCAGCGCCGCGTCCGGATCGAATGAGACCAGCTTGCCGCCGGTCACCGGCGGGCGTGCGATCACGGCATATTTCATGCCTGGTAATCGCACGTCGGCGCCGTAGCGCGCCTTGCCGGTGGTGATGTCGTGGAGATCGATGATGCCGATCTGACCCTTGCCGAGATAGCGGAAGTCCTTGGGGTCCTTCAGCTTGAGGCCTTCGATGCTCGGCACCGATTGCTTGGCTGCGTCCGCGGCGAGCTCGCCGAAGCCGAGCTTGCGGCCGCTGGCGCTATGGACGACCTCGTGGTTGACGGCCTTGACCTCGGTCGCCGGCACGCCCCAGCGCTTGGCCGCGGCCTGCTCCAGCATGGTGCGTGCGGAGGCGCCGATCTGGCGCATTGGGATCAGATAATGCCGCGTGCTGCGGGAGCCGTCGGTGTCCTGGTTGCCGAACTTGACCTCGTCGCCGTGGGCCTGCTGCACCTTCACCCTGGACCAGTCGGCCTCCATCTCCTCGGCGACGATCAGCGGCAGGCTGGTGCGCACACCGGTGCCCATTTCCGCGCGGTGGGCGAGGATGGTGACGGTGCCGTCGGGCGCAACGGCAACGAAGACGCGAGGATCGACCACGACGCCGTGCGGCATCTTGCCGGCGCCGGTCTCATAGGCAAACGCCTGGCGCGACATCACGGGTGCGGCAAGCACGAAGCCGCCGGTGATGCCGAGCCCCTTCAGGATGCTGCGGCGGGATACCTTCTCGACCTTGAGGTTCTTTTCGAAGCCACGGAGCTTCGTCGGGTTCTCGATGAAGTTCATGTCACACTCCCGTCGATGCGAGATGGACTGCGTTCTCGATGCGCTGGTAGCAGCCGCAGCGGCAGATGTTGCCGGCCATCGCTTCGCGGATCTGGTCGTGTGACGGCTTGGGGTTCTCCATCAGCAGCGCGGCGGCCTGCATGATCTGGCCAGCCTGGCAGAAGCCGCATTGGGGCACGTTGACCTGGCGCCAGGCCTTCTGGACGGGGTGGTCGCCGTTCGGATGCAGGCCTTCGATGGTGGTCACCTCGCGCCCGGCGACGTCGTTGATCGACGTGATGCAGGAGCGCATGGCCTCCTTGTCGACGATGACGGTGCAGGCGCCGCACAGGGCCTGGCCGCAGCCGAACTTGGTGCCGGTCAGCCCGGCCTCGTCACGCAGGAACCAGAGTAGCGGGAGATCCGGGTCGCCGTCCCAGCTCTGTTCCTGGCCGTTGATCTTCACCTTGATCATGATGGTCCCTCGCTCTTCATAAGCATGTCGATTTCAACATTGCCGACACAGGTCGGCGCACTGCCCGTTTCGTCGTGTCGCCGCATCCCGGCCTGTTCTCCTGCGCGGGCAGATCCCGGAAGGAAGCAGGAATGCGAATCGTGATGTCCGGATGTGCTCGATACCTCCCGTCTTATTCTTGATTGATTGAATTCGCGCGGCATCGTGACGACGCGATCGTAGCAGAGACCGCGCCGGCCCGGCGTTCACAGCCGGGTGTTGTTGAAGGGAAAAGTTGCAACGAAGGTTTGTCAAAAGCAGGGCGCGGCATCACGCGCATGCGCCTGCGAAATGTGCACGACGAAAAAAGCTTCGTCCGGCAGAGACTGCGCGGACGAAGCAGGATGCCTCAGTCGAGGGAGGGAGAAGCGCAGAGGCGCGGACTTCGAGGGGGAAGTGGGCGGCACTGCGCAGTCATTCAGAGACCAGGACTGAGGAGCTCATCTGAGGAGCTCATGGCCCTCGCATCTTGAGTCGTGCGAAGCGGAGGCATCGCAGCGATTTGGCCGGGGGCCGGACCGTCCGGCTCGCTGGCGATGGTCGGCCAGCGAGCGGACGGGCACGGCGAAGGTCTGGCGGGCCTGTTCAGGCGGCCTTGTCAGGCAGCCTTGGCTTTCGCGACATGGGTCGCGATCGCGTCCATCAGCGCCGGCGACAGGCAGTCATAGGGCTCGAGCCCGATTTCCTTCAGCCGCGAGCGGATGCCTGCCATCTGTTCCGGCTTCACGCCGGATTCGATCACGGAGGAGACGAAGGCGGCGAATTGCGGCGCCTGCGAGCCCTGCTCCTGGAACAGCTCGGGATGGATGAAGTCGAGGCCGTAGAACGGATGGCCCTTGTTCTCGATGCGGCCGTACATGTGCGTGCCGCAGGCCTTGCAGGCGTGGCGCTGGATCACCGCCGACGGGTCGACGATCTGGAGCTTGTCGCCGTTCTCGGTCACGCTGACGTTCTGGCGCGGCACCACGGCGACCACCGAGAAGTTCGCGCCTTGCGGCTTCCAGCACTTGGTGCAGCCGCAGGCGTGGTTGTGGGCGACGTCGCCCTTCACGGCGACCTTGACCGGGTGGTCCGTGCATTTGCAGACCAGCGTGCCGCCGGCAAAGTTGCCGCTGCCCTGTTTGACGCCGTTATCGATCGAGGGATGGAGTGCAACAGTCATGGGTCGATCCTCCTTGGGTGTGACGCTTTCGAGCTAGAACACGACGACTGAACGGATGGATTTGCCCTCATGCATGAGGTCAAAACCCTTGTTGATCTCCTCGAGCTTGAGCACGTGGGTGATCATCGGATCGATCTGGATCTTTCCGTTCATGTACCAGTCGACGATTTTGGGCACGTCGGTGCGGCCGCGCGCGCCGCCGAAGGCCGTGCCGCGCCAGTTGCGCCCGGTGACGAGCTGGAACGGGCGGGTGGCGATCTCCTTGCCGGATTCGGCAACGCCGATGATGATCGAGGTGCCCCAGCCGCGATGGCAGGCTTCCAGCGCCTGGCGCATCACGGTGGTGTTGCCGGTGCAATCGAAGGTGTAGTCGGCGCCACCGTCGGTCAGGTTGACCAGATGCGCGACGATGTCGCCGGTGATCTTCTTGGGGTTGACGAACTCGGTCATGCCGAACCGGCGGCCCCAATCCTCCTTGGAGTCGTTGATGTCTACGCCGATGATCTTGTCGGCGCCGGCCATCTTGGCGCCCTGGATCACGTTGAGGCCGATGCCGCCGAGGCCGAACACGACCACGTTGGAGCCCGGCGTGACCTTCGCTGTGTTGACGACGGCGCCGACGCCGGTGGTGACGCCGCAGCCGATGTAGCAGCTCTTGTCGAACGGCGCGTCCTCGCGGATCTTGGCGACGGCGATCTCCGGCAGCACGGTGAAGTTCGAGAAGGTCGAGCAGCCCATGTAGTGGTAGACCGGCTTGCCCTTGTAGGAGAAGCGGCTGGTGCCGTCGGGCATCACGCCCTTGCCCTGCGTCGCGCGGATCGCGGTGCAGAGATTGGTCTTCTGGCTCAGGCAGCTTTTGCACTGCCGGCATTCCGGCGTGTAGAGCGGAATGACATGGTCGCCCGGTTTCACCGAGGTCACGCCCGGTCCGATCTCGCGGATGATACCGGCGCCCTCATGACCCAGGATCGACGGGAAGATTCCTTCGCTGTCGAAGCCGTCGAGCGTGTAGGCGTCGGTATGGCAGATGCCCGTCGCCTTGATCTCGACCAGGACTTCGCCGGCCTTCGGTCCTTCCAGATCGACTTCGACGATCTCGAGTGGTTTCTTGGCTTCGAAAGCAACGGCGGCACGTGTCTTCATCGTAAACTCCTCAAATTCTCGCAGGACGCCACGAGGTGGTATCGGTCCTGGTAACCTTCATTTCTTGCCCATGCAGGCGTCTTCCGCCTTGGTGTAGGTCTCGTTCTTCTCATCCTTCTTGGAGGGACGTTGACGGCCCCACGCCTCGTCGGAGCGGGCGCGCAGATAGACGTAGAGATCGTCCATGTAGCAGGCGACGTTCGGGTTGTCGCCGAAGGCAGGCATGACGTTCTCCTGCGCGGTCGAGATATTCTTGCGACCGGAGGCGACGACGCCGAGGAAGTCGCCATAGCTCATGGTCTTGACCGAATCCTTCAACGCCGGTGCGTAGGTGGATCCCATGCCGTCGGGGCCATGGCAGACGTGGCAGTCGGAGTGATAGCGGCGATATCCGGAATAGGTGAACCAGTCCACGGTGCCGTCGGCCGAAATCTTGTAGGTCGGATTTCCTTCCTTATCGAGCCACTTTCCGTCGTCTTCCTTCTTGACAGCGGTCGGGTCGCCCGGACCTTCCGCAACGGCAATTCCTCCCGAGGTCACGAAGATGGTCGCAGCGATGACAAAGCAGATTTTACGCAAGAGATGATCCTCGAAGGCGTTCGGTGGAGACGAGCCGGCGCGTGGAGTAGATCCACGCGCCGGAGCGACACGAAGGGTGGGCTAGTTCGCCGCGGGCAGCGAGAACACGGTCAGCGTACCGCCGAGTGCCGTGTAGTTGCTGAGGGCCGCGTAGCCACCGACTGCGCCGAGACCGGCGGTCGGATCGGTCAAACCTGCCGCCAGACCGATGCCGGCCCAGCCGCCCACGCCGGAGAGCACTGCGACGTACTGCTTGCCGCCGTTCTCATAGGTCGTGACGTTGCCGATGATGCCGGAGGGAGTCTTGAACTTGTAGAGCTCCTTGCCGGACTTGGCATCGACCGCCTTCAGGTAGCCTTCGAGCGTGCCGTAGAACACCACGCCGCCGGCGGTTGCGAGCGCACCCGACCAGACCGAGAACTGCTCCTTGTTCGACCAGACGATCTTGCCGGTCTTGCCGTCCCAGGCGATGAAGTTACCCATGTGGGTTTCGCCCTGCGGCGGATACATCGAGAGCGTCGCGCCCACATAGGGCTGGCCCGCGGTGTAGCTCACCTTGAACGGTTCGTAGTCCATGCAGACGTGGTTGGTCGGAACGTAGAACAGCTGCGTGTCCGGCGAGTAGGCTGCCGGCTGCTCGTCCTTGGTACCGAGCGCGGCCGGGCAGATGCCCTTGGTGTTGTGATCCTCGCCGCCCTTTTCAGTCGAGGCCGCGTCGAGAACCTTCGGGCGGCCATAGGTCGGCGAGTTCTTGTCCATGTCGACGCCGGAGGTCCAGTTCACCTTCGGGTCGTATTTCTCGGCGACCAGCAGTTCGCCGGTGACACGATCCATCGTGTAGGCGAGGCCGTTGCGGTCGAAATGGGTCAGCAGCTTGCGCGGTTGGCCGTTGATCGACTGATCCGAGAGGATCATTTCGTTGACGCCGTCATAATCCCACTCATCGTGCGGCGTCATCTGGTAGACCCACTTGGCCACGCCGGTGTCGGCATTGCGGGCCCAGATCGTCATCGACCATTTGTTGTCGCCTGGACGTTGCTTCGGGTTCCAGGTCGAGGGATTGCCTGATCCGTAATAGATCAGGTTCAGCTCAGGATCATAGGAGATCCAGCCCCAGGTGGCGCCGCCGCCAATCTTCCACTGATCGCCCTGCCAGGTCTTGAGGCTGGAGTCCTTGCCGACCGGCTTGCCGAGAGCGGTGGTCTTCTCGGCATCGACCAAGATTTGATCATCAGGCCCTCCCGAGTAACCGCGCCAAGCCAACTTGCCCGTTTTGAGATCGTAAGCCGTCATGTGAGCCTGGACGCCAAACTCGCCACCGGAAATGCCAACCAGGACCTTGTCCTTGACGACGAGCGCCGCAGAGGTTCCGGTCTCGCCCTTAGTGGGATCGCCGTTCTTCACAGACCAGGCGACCTGGCCGGTCTTGGCGTCGAGCGCAACCAGTGTGGTGTCAGCCTGATGCAGGATGATCTTGCCGTCGCCGTAAGACAGGCCGCGGTTGACCGTGTCGCAGCACATCACCGGGATGACGTTCGGATCCTGCTTCGGCTCGTACTTCCAGATGATCTTGTTCTCGTTGGAAAGGTCAAGAGCATAGACCTTGTTCGGGAACGGTGTATGGACGTACATCACGTTGCCGATGATCAGCGGGCCGCCTTCGTGGCCGCGCAGCACGCCGGTGGAGAAGGTCCAGGCGACCTGGAGCTTGCCTACGTTTTGTGCGTTGATCTGGTTCAGCTTGGAATAGCGGGTATTGGCGTAGTCGCCCGCCGGCATCACCCAATCTTTGGGATTCTGCGACATCTTGATCAGCTCGTCATTGGCTGACGCGCTGCCGACGGCGAGCATCGCCGCGGAGCCAAGATAGGTCGCCATTAGCACCTTGCGCATAGTCATTCCTCCGTTGGTCTCGTTTATTGTTTCCGAAGCATTGCTTAATCACCGGGCTTCTCGTCCGGCGTCTGCTCGTGCAGGGCGGTCACGTTTGGGACCAGAAACGATGCTGTGCTGTTTCCTCCTCCGGATGAGAGCTACGGGTCCACGTGCAGGAGAGGCCCGTTTTTGTTGTTCCTGCCGCAATCCCTAACGACTTCGTCATCGGGAAACTTGCCCAAGAGGGAAGCCGGTTTGCTTGACAGCGCACGGACGCAAAGTTTTTGATTTTGCAGTAGCGAATTCAGCGGCTTCCGCGCGCCTTCGCGACCGCCTTCGACGCTCAGGTTCCCCTTGACGGCGCTGCAACTAAGGCGGAGGATTAACCGTCAAGGGTGGCAATGGAACGATCGCGCTCGTTGCAAGAGACCGCTCAAATTCGAGGTAAACGTCACGCAATCATGGCTGAGGGCTCCGGCAGCGCTGGTTGCGATTCGCGTCGAATCTGCAGATGAAACCAGCGGCTGGATTAATGTCCGACACCATTCACACGCTCTCGACGACCGGCCTGACGCCGAAGCGGCAGATCCAGAGCTGGATCGACGGGCTGACAAGCCTGTGTGGGCATTTCGACGTCGATCCGCTCGAGGCGTCCTCGCTCGAGGGCCGCATCGACTACACGAGCGTCTCGCGCCTGAAGCTCTGCCAGATCGAGGTCAGCCAGCATCGCATCGCGCACACGCTGGCGCGCGCCAAAGCCAATGAACACCCGTACATCAAGATCCACTTCCAGACCTACGGCGTGTCCTATTTCGAGCAGGAAGGCCGCCACATCGAGCTGAACCCGGGCGACATCATCGCCTATGACGTCTCGTGTCCGCATTCCATCATCAGCCCTGCCTTCACCCGCCACGACGTGGTGATCGTGCCGAAGGCCTTGCTGCGTGACCGTGGATTCCCGTCGCAGCGGATGCCGGCCTGCAAATTGTCGGCGAAGACCGGGACGGGGAGGATCGCCCATGATTTCGTCCACGCCACCTTCGACGAGGCGGCCAAGCTGTCGGCGAACAGCGCGGTCGGTGTCGCCGATTCGCTGATCGACCTCTTGCTGCTGCCGTTGCGCGAAGCGGACACGATGTTCGATCGCGTCGGGCCCGAGGCGATGTATGTGCGCGCGCAATTCTTCATCCGCGAGCACCTGCGCGATCCGGATCTGTGCATCGACCAGATCTCCGCCGAGCTCGGCTGCT
The DNA here is from genome assembly GCF_011516635.5 of Bradyrhizobium barranii subsp. apii. GTDB lineage: Bacteria > Pseudomonadota > Alphaproteobacteria > Rhizobiales > Xanthobacteraceae > Bradyrhizobium > Bradyrhizobium barranii. The sequence goes on from NZ_CP096255.1 coordinate 3,147,222, forward strand.
CCAAGCGCTATCTGCACATGCTGTTCTCCGAGCGCGGCACCACGGTGAGCGACTACATCTGGCAGGCGCGCTTGCAGAATTGCCGCCAGGAGCTCGAGGCGCACGGCGGCAAGACCATCACCGACGTCGCCTTCTCCTGGGGCTTCTCCAGCTCATCGCATTTCAGCCGCGTGTTCCGGAAATATTTTGGCGTGGTGCCGTCCTCGATCCACAAGGCCCAGCAAGGCGCCGCGGCCTCGGGTGAGCATTAGGCGAGCGCCGCAGCCGCCGCAGGCCGCGCGGCGATATCTCTCAGGCCGATATGGCGACGTAGGGAATGCTGGTCACGAGAGCGACCAGCAGCACCGCGTTGCCAAGCATGCCGCTCCAATGCAGCCGGCGCAGCCGGTGCGGGGCTTCAGCATCGCCTGCGTCCCTCGCGCGGAGCTGGTCGTCGATCCGTTGCATGAACCAGCGGCGTCCCCAGATCGCCAGGGCCGCGAGCAGGCCGACGCCCATCGCGGCGACCAGGCGACCGTCGAGCAGGAAAGCCAGCGCTCCGATCACGCCGGCGACGCGCATCACCAGAAAATGGGCGTTGAACATCCCACGCAATAGCTGGGCGACGGGCTGGATATCGAGCTTCACCAGCAGGAAGGCGGGAGAGGCCAGCGTGAAGTAGCCCATCGGAAAGAGCAGGATGATCATGACGGCAACGGCGACGCCATCCGGTGTCATGCGATCGGCCTTTCTTGTCCGCCGGTGAGGGGGGCGGCACCGGCGCACAATCATAGCGGGAAAATGCGCTTCCGACACTAGGCTTTGGTCGGATGCCCGGCTCCGATGGGACAGCCCCGTGCGCCGCGCAAGGTTCAGGCCGGCTCGAGGCCGAGCGACCGCGCGCTCTCGATCCAGATCGGCAACTCGTGCTGATACAGGGCATTGGTCTCCTTGAAGCCGATGGCCGGCCCGAGCACGAAGGTCGCGAGAACCTCCTTCACCTTCGGATCGCTGTTGGCGGCGACGCAGAGCGCCGCCAGGCGGTCGACCACCGGCTGCGGCGTCGCCTTCGGCACGGCCCAGCCGGAGAAGCCGCTCACGGTGAAGAATTTCGACGTTGCGCCCTGCTCCGGGAGGGTCTTGATGGCGGGGATCGCGTCGACCTTCTTCGAATGCACGGCGAACACGGTGCCACGGTCGCTTTGCAGGACGGACTGCGCCGCCGTGTAGCTGCCCATTGCGGCATCGAGCGTGCCTTCCAGCATGCCCGTCCACATCGGCGCTTCGCCGCGGTAATGGACCGGCTCGATGTTGAGGCCGTACTGCTTGTTGAGCTCGTTGATCGTCATGTGCGGGGCCGAGCCCGCGCTATAGGTGCCGAAGTTGACCTTGCCGCTCTTGCGCGCGAAGGCGACGAAATCCTCCAGCGTCTTGACCCCGGTCTTGGGGTTCGCGACCAGCAACAGGCCGGCGCCCGGAATGACGCTGACCAGCGTCAGATCCTTGTCCATGTCGTAGCCGGGATTCTTCATCACGACCCGGTTCATGATGTAGGTGGTCGAGATCGAGCACAGGATGGTGTGGCCGTCGGGCTCGGCGCGGGCGACTTCTGCCGTGCCGATCGCGCCGGAGGCGCCGGGCTTGTTCTCGACCACGACGGTCTTGCCGACCTGCTTGGAGATGAATTCGCCATAGGCGCGCGCGAGCAAATCGGTCTGTCCGCCGGCGGGATAGCTGCAAATCATGCGGATCTGCCGCGACGGCCAATTGCCTTGCGATGCGCCTTGCGCCGAGGCGCCGCGCGCGACGAAGGGCATCGCGAGTGCACTGGTACCGGCGGCGATGAAGTGGCGGCGATCGAATTTTGCGGGCATGATTCCCTCCTGATTTTTGCCGACCCTACTGCATCAGGCTGGCGTGGTAGGCGAGACAGATTGGCGCATTCGACAAGGCCGCGCGGTGCCCATTTTGTGCGTCATCCGGGCGATCGGGTCTTCCAGACGATCTCGGTCAGGGCCACCGCAATCAGGCCGAACGTACCGCCGATCAGCACGTTGACGATGCGCTCCTCGGCGATGCCGCCGGCAAAGGATGCGGCGAGCGCAATGAAGAAGCAGCGCAGGCCGAAGCCGACGATGTAGCGGGAGAACGAGATCAGGGTGAGGGTGGCCGCGAGAATCGCGATGGCGTAGCCGACGCGGCTTTGCGGCAGGGCAAGGCCCGCGAGAAAGCCGAGCGGCGCGCCGACGAAGGCGCCGATCGCCCGCTGCTTCAGCTTGCCGGTGGACGCTGTGAGGTCGCCGACCACGACGCTTGCGGCCGACCACATCACCCATTGCCCCTGCGCGAGGTTGAAGATCTCGACCAGGGCGGCTGCGGCAAAGACCGCCATGGCGGTTGCCGCTGCGGGCAGAAACCAGTCGGCCGCGGGCGGTCCGAACGAGGTCGCGGCATTGCCGCGCAGCCGCTGGTCGTAAATCTGGATAGCGCAGACGAGCGCCAGCGCGATCGGAGAGGAGGCGATGATCACGCCGGCATGACGTATCGCTTCCTCGGCGCTCACACCCTCCCGCACCTCGCAGGCGAGATAGACGGCGGGGATGAACACCCAATTGCCGAGCGTGCGAAAATGTTCGCCGTAGCGCGTCCCCGCTACCGCAAGGAAGCCGGCGAGCGCCGTCAGCACCACGAATAGCGGCTTGACCGGAGCTGCAAGGAAAAGCGCGGCAAAGGTGACGAGGATGGCGAGATAGTGCCACGCGACGACTTTTGGCGGAAAGTGCTGCCTCAGCGCCGGAATGAGCAGCGAGACCGCGACCAGCCCCAGGTTCAGCAGCGCCGTCTCGCGCGAGATGAAATAGGCGGCGACCATCGGGCCGACGACGATCAGCGCGCGCAGGAGCTCGCTGGTCTTGACTTCGCGGGAGAGGAGATCGCGCAGGTTGGTGGCGGAGCGTGTCGTGGGGGATTCACGGGGCACCAAAGGGGCGAACGAAACACTATGCATACCACGGAAATGTGGTCGGCACTTTGGCGTGTGGAGCGACGGTCGCACCACACCCTCGCTGTCATCGCCCGGCTGGACCGGGCGATCCAGTATTCCAGAGGCGCTTGCGATTGAATCGAGAGGCCGCGGCGTACTGGATGCCCCGCCTTCGCGGGGCATGACACCGGTGATGTGACGGCACGTGTGGCTACCTCACCGTTGAATGATCTTCGTCCAGACATCGCCGAGGATCGCAGGCTCGCGCGGTGGCAGATAGGTGAGGCCGGCCTGCTTGCCGAATTCGGCGATCTTGCCCTCGGCGGCAAGGCTGGTCAGCGCCTTGTTGACCGCGTCGATCAGTGCGCCATCGCTGGCGAGCCCGACATAGCCGCGATTGGCGCCGATCGGATAATAATAGCCCGACGCGGTGATCGTCGTCTCGGGATGCGCGGCGCGGTGGGCGTCGAAACGGCCGAGGTCGATCAGCGTCGCGTCATGGTCGCCGCGCTGGAGCGCGCCGAGGAGATCGTCGCGGCCGGGGACGAGATGGGTGATGCTGTCGATCAGGCGGCCCTTGTCGAAGGTCATCAGGATGGCATCGCCCAGCGAGCCGCTCTCGATCGCAAGGCGAAGGCCGCCGAGATCGCCGATATCGCCGATCTTGCGGCCCTGCGCTTTCGGCCCGAGTACCACCGTCATCGGCGAATAGACGTAAGGCTGGCTGGGCACAAGCACGCCGAGCGCGACGCGGCGGCGCCGGTCGTCGCGCGTGGCCCCGGCGAAGTCCGGCAAGCGTGCCGTCTTCATGCCGGGCTTGACGAGGGAATCCGTCGTCAGCGCATAGCCGCCAACCAGCGAGCAGCGCCCGTCGGAGAGCAAAGCGTTGGCCTCGAGCTGCGGGCTCGAATCCTCGTCCAGCTTGCTCTCGAACCACTGGATTTTCAGCGGCCGGCCGATCCGGTCCGCGATCGCCTGCGCCAGCAGCACGTCGAAGCCTGAATCCGGTTTGCCCTTGTGATGTACCGAGAGTGGAGGCCGGTCCTCGTCGAGACAGACCTTCGGCGGCTCCTCGGCCGCGCGCGCGGCGGTGGTCGCCACCGCGAGGATCGCGGCAACGCTCCATGCGGCGAGCCAGGGTCTCATGGCTTTCTCCTGCTCGAGACGAAGGCCCAGAGATTGCCGATCTCGTCGTCGCTCAAAATGTCGGCCCAGGGCGGCATCTTGTTGTTCTTGCCGTTCTTCACCGTCGTGACGAAGCGCGTCTTGTCGTCGGGAAAGGCGCGCAGGTCCGGCGTGATGGTGCCGGAATTCATCATGTTGGGGCCGTGGCAGTGCGAGCATTTCGAAGTATAGGTCGACTTGCCATAGTCGATCTGTGCCTGCACGGGATTGCCGGTTGCATCGTCCGCGGCACGAACGGTCGCCGCAAGCGCGACCGTCAGCACCGCGACGGTGGCGATCGTCGCCACCGTCTTGTGAGATATGTCCTTCAGCATCGGGCCGTGGTTATTGCTTGACCGCAAAAACCCACAGCGAGCCGCCGGGCGGCACCTTGGCAAGCCGCTCGTCGCCGGAGAACAGCGAGTAGACGCCGCCATAGCCGGAGGTGACGGCAACGTACTGCACGCCATCCTGCTGCCAGGTCACCGGTTGTCCCTCGATGCCGGAACCGGTCTGGAACTGCCAGAGCTTCTTGCCGGTGTCGGCGTCGAAGGCCTCGAACTCGCCGGTCAGTGCGCCCGAGAACACGACACCGCCTGCGGTCGACAGCACGCCCGAGAAGCGCGGGATGTCGCTTGGTGCTTCCCACTTGGCCTTGCCGGTCATGGGATCGATCGCCTTCAGATGGCCGCGCGGGCCGTCGCCCCACTCCCAGAGGTCGGTGAGGTCCATGCCGAGATACCATTCGCCCTGCTTGAAGGTGACGGGCTCGGTCTTGTACCTGCCGCCGAAGGCGAGCGTGTTGGCATAGGCGAGGCCGGTCTGCGGATTGAACGACATCGGCTCCCAGTTCTTGCCGCCGAGGATCGACGGATAGACGGTGACCTTCTTACCGTCGCGCGCGTCCTTCGAGACGTCGGTCTCGATCGGCTTGCCGGTCTTCATGTCGATGCCGGTCGCCCAGTTCACCTTCACGTAAGGATTGGCCGCGAGCAGCTTTCCGTTGGTGCGGTCGAGCACATAGAAGAAGCCGTTGCGGTTGGCGTCCATCAGCACCTTGGTCGGCTTACCCTCGATATTCATGTCGGCGAGGACCATCTCGGCCACCGAGTCATAGTCGAACGGATTGTTCGGCGAGAACTGGTAGTGCCACTTGATCTTGCCGGTCTTGGGATCCATCGCCAGCACGGAGCAGGTGTAGAGGTTGTCGCCGGGACGCACCGCCGAGTTGAACGGTCCGGGATTGCCGATGCCCCAATAGACCGTGTTGAGCTCGGGATCGTAGGAGCCGGTGATCCAGGTCGAGCCGCCGCCGAGCTTCCAGGTGTCGCCCTTCCAGGTGTCGCCACCGGGCTCGTCGGGCGAGGGGATCGAATGGGTACGCCAGAGATGCTTGCCCGTCGCCGGATCCCAGCCGTCGATGAAGCCGCGGGTGCCGAATTCGGCGCCGGAGATGCCGGTGATGACGACACCGTCGGCGACCAGCGGCGCCACCGTCATCGAATAGCCTTCCTTGATGTCGGCGGCCTTCTGCCGCCACAGCTCCTTGCCGTCCTTGGCATCGAGCGCGATCACGTTGGCGTCGAGCGTGGTGCGGAAGACCTTGCCGTCATAGAGCGCGGCGCCGCGATTGATGATGCCGCAGCAGACGATGCGCGGCGTCTCGGCGGGATACTCGACCTTGGATTTCCAGATCTGCTTGCCGGTCTTGGCGTCGACCGCCATGGTGGCGTTGTGCGAGGTCACGTAGATCACGCCCTGGTACACCAGCGGCTGCGATTCCTCGCTGCGATCGTCGTTGAAACTGTAGTTCCAGACCGGGACAAGATTCTTGACGGTGTCCTTGTTGACCTGGTTTAGCGTCGAGAAGCGCTGGAGATTGTAGCCCATCCCGTAGTTAAGAACGTTCGATGTATCGGTCGCGCCCTTGACCAGTTGCTCGGTGGTCTGTGCGCTCGCACAAGTCGATGCAAGCATGACGAGGCTCGCGGCCATCGCAAAGCGTTTCATCCGTTCCTCCCAATATGCGCGCCTTTTGACGCTGCAGGAGCAACACTCCGCCCGAACGCAAAACACGTCAATACGAAAGTCGCAAGTGCGTTGCCGATATGTTGGATGCCAGATGCCGGTCACCTGACAGAAACCTGACAACCGACTTTCACTTGTGCGCAGACGCTGAAAAAATTCCGTGGCATGAAGCGGAGACGGCTTCGGCCGCTCTGCCCGGGCCGTCGGGTTCCGCGAGTTGTGCGGTGCGCAGGTTGCAATTCCGGACTTGAACCGGGGCTCGCTTGTAGACTTATGTCGTTTCGATCCCCTACGAATCAGGGGGCTGGTCAGGAGGGTTTGATGATTTCACGTCGCTCAGTTGCGCTTGCGCTCACGATTGCAGTGCTGTCCGGTCCAGCTTGGGCTGCTTCCGGCAATGCCGTAAAGATGTTCGACACCGACAATGACGGCACGCTCGATCTCGCCGAGGTGAAGAAGGCGGCCGCCGCGCTGTTCGCAAAGCTCGATCCCGATCACGACGGCACGCTGGACGCGCGCGAATTGCGCGGACGGTTAACGGCGAAAGAACTCGCCGCCGCCGATCCCGATCGCGACGGGACTCTCACGCTCGACGAATATCTCGCGGTGGTGGAGCAGCGCTTCAACGCAGCGAATCCCGACAATGACGGAACGCTGGATGCGAAGGAGCTGAACTCGCGCGCCGGCCGCGCGCTGCTGCGCCTGTTGCGGTGAGAGACGCGGCGCTTGACTGGGAGCGAAGGCGATTTGCCCGAGAGGGAAATTCGCGAGCATAATGCGACAGTTCGCTGTGTTTGCGCTTCGATTCCAGGCTTGCGCTGCACCTGACGCAGCCCTAGGTTTTGCCCCGCGCGATGTCGCGCTCAATACCCTTGGGAGACCCGAATGGCTTGGAAAGCTCCGAAGATCGTGGAAGTGCCGGTCGGCATGGAAATCAACATGTACGCCTGCGCTGCGCGCAAGTAAGACTGACGACCTGCCGCGGCTTCGATGGCGAACGCCGTCGAAGCCGTGGTAGTGTTCGCAATGCGCCTTGGAGCCCACACGATCTGGACGGCAATTGCGTTCGGTGTTGCGCTTGCACCGGCGTGTGTCAGTGCCGAAGAGAGCTTCGATACCGAGCACATCTTCGGCTTCATGATCGGCACCGACGTCGGCAATCCCGGCGAGCGCGAATTCCAGACTCAGACCACGGGACGCTTCGGCAAGGGCGGCACCTATCGCGCCCTCCAGCAGGAGGTTGAGATCGAAGTCGTGCCGCTGCCGAACTTCCGTATCGAGGTCGGCGGCACCGCCACGCTGCATGACATCACCGGCGTCCCTGATATCGACGACCGCCGCCAGTTCAATTTCCAGGGCGCCTCGCTCGACCTGCGTTACCGCCTGCTCGACCGCGGGCGCGCGCCATTCGGATTGACTGTCGCCGCCGAACTCCATGGCGATCGCATCGACGAGACCAGCGGCGCGAAGGGACGGATGTACGGCTCCGAATTCACGCTCGCTTTCGACCGCGAGCTGGTCCCGAACTTCGTCATCGGCGCGCTCAACCTGATCTATCAGCCGGAATGGGCGCGCTTCGAGGTGGCAGGTCTGTCCGAGAAGAGTTCGACGATCGGGGCGGCGTTTGGCGGCTTGGTGCGCGTGCGCCCCAATTTTCTGCTCGGTGGGGAGATGCGCTACTTCCGCCAGTATGAGGGCATCGGCCTCGGTGAGCTCTCGGGGCAGGCGCTGTTTGTCGGTCCGACCGCCTATTTCCAGCTATCGGAGAAGTCGCGGCTCACCCTGAGCTGGAGCATGCAGGCCTGGGGCCGCCCGGCCGGATCAGGCGGCAATCTCGACCTCGTCAATTTCGAGCGTCATCAGGCGCGATTGGTGTTCGGGGTAAACTTCTAGGTGTTTGTTCCGCCTCTGCCCGCGCGCTGGGAGAGGGAACATCCCGTTCGTTTGAAACTTCCCGCTCCTCGGAACGTAATCTTTCGTGCTAATCTCCATTGTCCCCTTGCGACAGGATCCCGGCATGAACCCGATTGACCTGGTGGTGACTGTGTGCGCGGTGCTCTCGCCTGCGACCTGCGAGGAGCAGCATCTGGTGTTCAACTTTGCGGGGTCGCCGAGGCAATGTGTGATGGCTGCGCCGCCCTATATCGCGCAATGGGTCGGCGACCATCCGAAGTGGCAGGCGGTGCGGTGGCGCTGCGAATATCCGCACCCGAACGACAAGGCGTAAGCCGCCTTCGTTATTTCGTGCAGTCCTTCAGGTCTTTGTCGGCGATCGAGAACACCGCGTCCGCCTTGATCTCGATGTCGCGGACGATGCACTGCCGCGCATTGGGATAGCTGACCCTGGCGTCATAGCGGCCGGGTTCGACACCGGTGATGCGCAGCCGCTCGTCGTGGTCGACCTCCTTGTCCTTGTCGTTCAGGCACTGGTTCGGTCCCCACTCGGTCTTGCCGGCGCGCGAGAGCTGGAAGCCGGAGATCGTCTCCGTCGTCAAATTCCAGAGCCGGATGCCCTTGCCCTTGCTTTGGGCGGCGGCTTCGCCGGCCAACGTCAACAACGCGATCAAAGCCAGAAACCAACGCATCAGCCGATCCTCCCAAAGGCGCCCTGTTATTCCCTGATCAGGCGCTCGCGGTTCTTTGCCTTGTCGAAATTCCTGGCGCGGTCAAGGCCGATCGGCGCGATCAGCTTCGCCGAGGCAAGATCAGCGCCCTCGAAATCGGCGTCAGTGACGGTGGCTCCGGTCAGGTCGGCGCCGCCGAGCTGAGCATTTTTGAGCGACGCGCCGGTCAGGTCGGCTCCCTTGAGGGAGGCAAATTCGAGATCGACGCGCGACAGGTCGGCATTGCGCGCGTTCAACCCTCCCAGATTGGCGGATCGAAGCACGGCGCGCATCAGCCCCATCGACTGGTTGCGCATATCGGCGCCAAGATGCGCGTCCGCAATCGAGGCGCCGATCAGGCTTGCGCCGGTGAGGTCGGCCGCGATGCGAGCACCGGTCAGGTCCGCGCCGTCCAGACGCGCGCGCGCCATCTGCGAGGCGAACAGATTGGCGCCCTTCAGGCTCGCGCCCGCGAGATCAGCGTCCAGCAGCCACGCCTGATCGAGGATCGCCTGATCAAGACGGGCACCGGCGAGTTTCGTCTTGTTGAGTCGTGCCGCACGGAGAATCGCCGTGGAAAGGTCGAGACCCGAGAGATCGAGCCCCGACAACCGCTTGCCGGTGAAATCGGCCGGCGCCCCGGCGCTGGCTTTGGCCAGGATGGCCTCGACCTCCTGCCGGCTCATTTCCGCGGAGACCATCGCGGGTGACGTGAGGTCGACGTCACGCATCATGTCCTGCGCGCTCGCCATGGTCGCGACCAGAGCGAGACCAAGCGTCATGAGGGCGACCATTCGCTTCATCATCGGGCTCCGCTACGGGCCCTGTTTAGCACGCGCTTTGCGTGGCTGCCTATGAGGCATCACGCCCGGCGTGTTCGCCGCCATGTTCGCCTTGGATTCTCGCCACGAGGTCCGCCCTGATCGCGGCGATCTCTGCGTCGCCGCGTGCGCCACGCGGGATGCTGATGGGCACTTCTGCCAGAATTCGCGCCGGCTGCGGCGACAGGAAGAACAAGCGGTCGCCGAGGCGGATCGCATCGTCGAGGCTGTGGGTGACGAGCAGGGTCATCATGGGGCGGCTTGCGACCAGCGTCGCGATCTCGTCGCGCAGGCGGCCGGCGAGCGCGTCGTCGAGCGAGGCGAGGGGCTCGTCGAGCACGAGCAGATCGGGCTCGACCGCGAAGGCGCGGGCCAGCGCGACGCGCCGGGCCAGACCCAGGGACAATTCGCCGGGAAAGTGGCTGCGATGCGCTTCCAGCTCCAGGATCCTGAACAGCTCCGACAGCTTCGCCTCGGAGATATCAGGAGCTGCAAGCCGCACATTCTGCTCGACCGAGCGCCACGGCAGCAGCCGCGGCTCCTGGAACACCATCCCGATCCGCGCTTCCGGTGGACGCGCGATGGTCCCGTGGAAATCGCGGTCGAGCCCGAGGATGATGCGCAGCATCGTGCTCTTGCCGCAGCCGGAGGGGCCGATCAAAACGCCGACCTCACCGGATTGAAGCGCGAAGCTGACCGGGGCCAGCACCTCGTGCGTTTCGCCCGCGGCACTCCTGAATGTCTTTCCGGAGATATCGACTTCAAGCCGCACGGGGCCGCCACCGTGTTGCGCGGGCTTCGAACGGCTGCACCAGCAAGGTTTCGATGACGAGCACGACGGCCGCGAAGGTGAGCGAATAGGCCAGCAGTCGCGGCGTGTCGAACAGCTGGAAGGCGACGCCGATCTCGAAGCCGACGCCGTTCGGCCGTCCCAGCAGCTCGGCCACCAGCACGATCTTCCACACCAGCGACAATCCGGAGCGGGCCGAGGCTGCGATATAGGGCGCAAGCTGCGGCAGCACGACATGGCGGAACGCGCGCCAGCGCGGCATCGCGAACACGGTGGCCATCTCGTCCAGCGAACGGTCGAGCGCGCGGGTGCCCTCGCGCAAGGTGACGATGGCGGTCGGCAGCTTGTTGATGGCGATTGCCGCGATCGCGGCCGCTTCGGTCAGGCCGGCCCAGATGTAGGCCAGCACGATCACGACCAGCGCCGGCAGGTTCAAGAGCAGGATCAGCCAGGGATCGCCGAGCCGGTCGGCGAGCTTCACCCGTCCCATCAAATAGCCGATGGCACTGCCGAGCGACATCGCCAGCACGAAGGCAAGCGCGACGCGCGCCAGCGTGGCGCCGAGATGCAGGAACAGGGCGCCGCTCGATGCTTCCGCGATGATGACGTTGAGCACGGCAGGCGGGGAGGGCAGCTTTGCGCCGCCGACGAACAGCGCCGCAATCCACCAGGTCGCGAGGAACAGGGAAAACGAGAGAAGACGCAGCACCTCAGTCTCCGGGGACTGCGTGATAGAAGGTGCCGGGATCGAGCTCGGCCGCCGGTCCGACCAGGTCGCGTCCGCCGATCTCGGCAAGCACGCGATAGAGCACGCGCGCATCCGCCTCCTCGTCCACGATGCTCCGGCGCGGAATGCCGTCGCGATAGCGGTCGCGGTAGGTCTTGAGGATGGCCGGATCGCTCGCGCCGGTGAGCGGCGCGATCTTGTCCCAGGCGGCGTCCGAGGTGACCAGCAGCTGCTTGGCCTTGCGGGTCATCGCAATGAAGCGCGCCACCGCATCGCGATGGCTTGCGGCCCAGCTCTCGTCGAAGACATAACCGACCGCGGATACCGCGCCTTTGGCCCCCAGCTTCGGCAAAATCTCCTCGATGCCGGCGAGGCGGCGAAAGCCCTTGGCCTCGAGCTGCGCACAGAAATTCCAGAAGTTGAGGCTCGCATCCATCTCGCCATCGAGCGCCTTGGCGGCGATCAAAGGCGGCGCGCCATAGACGATGCTCGCATCGGACTTCAGATCGATGCCGTCCTGCTTCATCCGCGCCTGCAGCAGCAGCCAGCTCTTGTCGATCGCGCCTCCGCCGACGCCGAGCTTGCGGCCCTTGAGGTCGGCGAGCGTCTTGAGCGGCGACGAGGCAGGCACCATCACCGCGCCGAGCGCGCTGGAATAGGGATAGAAGGTGAGCTTGGCGCCGAGCACGCGCTCGCGCGACACCCACAGCCAGTCCGACAGGATGATGTCGGCACTCCCGGCGCGCAGCGCGATCTTGCCGGCCTCGGGGCTCGCGAGCTCGGCGACGTCGAGCGACAGATCGGCTTCCTTGTCGAGCCCGCCGGCGCGGATCGCGGCCAGCTCCCAGGAGAATGTTCCAGTCTTCTGCACTGCAAGGCGGATCGTATCCGCGGCGCGGCCGGGGTCGGCCAGCGACAGCGCCAGCGTCATCGCGAGCGCCAATGTTCGTCCAGGCGCTCTCAAACCAAGTGCTCTCATCACCTTGTGAGCCGTTTCCTCGAAGGGAGTGCTTTTCATGACAATACGCATAGCATAGCTTTCGTCGCAACGAGTGGGAGGACGCTTATGAATCTGGCGGGACAGCTACGACCGATTGTCGCCGCATTGGCGGTGTGGGCTGCGACCGTCTACGCCGCGCGTGCCGAGGAAGCCAATGATTATCCGACCTCGGCGCGTGCCGAATACGTCTATGGCTGCATGAAGGCCAATGGCGAGAGCCGGCAGTCCATCGAGCAATGCTCCTGCTCGATCGACGTGGTGGCCTCGATCGTGTCCTATGACCGTTACGTCACCGCCGAGACGGCGCTGAGCATGTCCCAGGTGCGCGGCAATCTCGGCGTCCAGTTTCGTACGTCCGAGCAGGCGAATTCGGCGGTGAATGATCTCAGGCGCGCGCAGGCGGAAGCCGAGGTGAGGTGTTTCTAGCTGCCGCATAGACGGTGCGATCCCTTCTCCCCTTGCGGGAGAAGGTGGCGCGAAGCGCCGGATGAGGGGTATGCCTCCGCGAATACTATCGCAAGAGAGTAGCTCGCGGAGACAAATCCCTCACCCAAGCGAATTTCTGTCTACCAGCGGTGCTGCCCTCTCCCACAAGGGGCGAGGGCACAGTCATCCGCACCGCGTTTGACTTTGAAGGGGGAGGGAAGGCAGCGCCTCACGTCCCCGGCTTCTCCACATCCCATTCATTGCGGAACACATGCCCGTCCGTGTCCTTCGCCTCCGCACGGAAGCGCTTGGCGCCGTTGGACACATACGTGAAGCGCAGATTGGGATCTTCCGAGATCGAGATGCCGCCCTCCATCGACAGCACGGGGCTGTCGTCCTGCGTCAGCTTCAGCTGGTTGACGAAGAAGGCGGGGACGTAGAGCTGCGTGACCTGATCCATTTGCAGCCCGGAATTGTTGGGATGGCCGATCATGATCTGCGCCTCGCGGACGCGGCTCGCTGGTGCCTCCTCGCGCGCGAATTGCCGGTAGCGCATCTGGCCGAGCCGGTTCCTGGCTTCCTCGATGTTCTTTCCTGCCGGCGCCGAGCAGCCGCCTGAGGCCTTCACATAGGTCTTGGCGACGTAGAGCTGGCCGTCGCTGAGCTCGGCGACTGCGTGGACGTCGGTATAGTTGTTGACGCGCACGCGCGTGGAGATCTCGGTGACGTTGGCATCTGCGCCGAGCTCGAACTTCGCCGCCATTGGCGCGGGGTTGCGGTCGATCACCAGGGTGATCGAACGGATGCGACGGCTATCCGCAGGCGACAGCTTGCTGCGCAGGGTGACCGGCACGATCGCCGCGTCCTCGGCGCGATAGGGCATCTCGATGCCGATGACGTCGTTGCCGTCGTTGATCGGACGGTTGCTGAAGATGTCCTGCACCAGGCCCGGCCAGGGATCGTAAGCCTCCTCGGCGCTCGCCGGCACAGCGAAGGCGATGCCAAGCAATGCGGCGATCAGGGGCAGGCGGCGTGTGCATCCCGTCATGGTCGTGGTTCCGTGCGGACGAAGCAGTTTTCTCTGGGGCGGCGCAGCCGATCCCCCGTCCAGCGTAGCGCGTCCACTACTCCCATTCAATTTCCGAAAATGCTGCGGTTGCGTTGCGAGCATTGTAGTCGTCGAACAATTGCCAATGCGGCCGTTCCGATGCGGCCGCCTTGTCGGCGGCAGTCCGGATCGGCTCGCCCTTCTTGTTCGACGCCCGGACGTCCGCCAGCAGCGTCGTGAGATAACGCCGCTCGTCGCCGAGCGCGGCAGGCCAGTCGCTCACAGGCCCGTGACCCGGCACGACGCGCTGCGCCGGAATTTTATCGAGTTCCCCGAGCGTGCCGAGCCAGCCGCGGATGCTGCCGTCCATCACCGGAATATGGCGGAGGAAGACGAGATCGCCCGCGAACAGCGTCTTGCTGGTCTCGTCGAACACGGTCAGATCGTTGTCGCTGTGCGCCGCCGGCCAGGCCCGCAAGGTGAGGCGGCGCGACCCGAGATCGAGCGTGAGGGTATCAAAGACGAGCAGGGTGGGCGGCACGATCTTCACGGGATCGATCAGTTCGCTACCCATGATGCGTCTAAAATTGTCGAGATAATACGGCCCGCGCGTCGCCAGCGCCTGCGGCAGCTTGCTGTGGCCGACGAAGCTGGTTCCCTCTGCGGCAAAGGCCGCATTGCCGAAGACATGGTCGGGATGGCCATGGGTGTTGATGACGTAGCGGATCGGCTTGGATGTGCGAGCCCGCACCGCCGCCAGCAGCGCCTCGCCCTCACGCAGGCTGCCGCCGGTGTCGATCACCGCCACTGCGTCTTGGCCGACGATGAAGCCGACATTGGCGATGTCCCCTTCGTTCTCGCGGGTCATGAGGGCGGTGGTCCCGGAGTGAACGAAGATTCCCGGTGCGACTTCGCTCACAGGCAATTCGGCTGCCCCGGCGCGTGCTAGCGTTGCTGTCCCCAGCAGGGACAGGGCTGCGATCAAGGAAGCGATGCGAGACACTTTTCCGCCTCAGTTCAGATGGCTTGCCGCACTGCACTGCAACAAACCAAAGCCAACACAAAGTTTGGCAAAGAATGGCGCGTCATGCGTTGCATGGCTAGCATTCAAACAAACCGAGGAGGAAGCGCGATGACGGAGGCCGGGCGACATCGTCGCTGGTTGTTTTCACTGTGGGTCCTGGTGGCATCCTGCGCATTCGGCGACGTCGCCATTGCGCAAACCAGCGAGACCGGCGACCTCTCGTTCGAGCTGGTCGATCCAAAAGTGCTGCGCGTCTGTGCAGACCCGCGCAATCTGCCGTTCTCGAACGAGAAGGGCGAGGGGTTCGAGAACAAGCTCGCCGAGCTGCTCGCAGACAAGCTCCAGAAGAAGCTCGACTACGTCTTCTTTCCGCAGGCCACCGGCTTCGTGCGGACGACGCTGGGCGCGCATCGCTGCGACGTCATCATGGGATTTCCGCAAGGCGACGATCTCGTGCAGGGCACCAATCCCTATTATCGCACGTCATACGCGCTGGTCGCGAAAACAGGCAGCGGGCTCGAGGAAGTCGATACGCTCGAAGACCCGAAATTGAAAGGCAAGCATGTCGGCATCGTCGCCGGCACGCCGCCGGCCACCAACATGGCGATCGCCGGCCTGATGGGCGATGCAAAACCCTATCCCCTGATGATCGACACGCGCTTCGATAACTCCGCGCAGGCGATGGTCGACGACCTCGTCGCCGGCAAGATCGACGCAGGCGTGCTGTGGGGTCCGATGGCCGGGTATTATGCGAAGAAGGCTGGCTCGCTTCATGTCACGCCGCTGGTGAAGGAAACCTCGGGGCCAAAGCTGATCTATCGCATCGGCATGGGCGTGCGCCCCGCCGACCAGAACTGGAAGCGGCAGCTCAACAAGCTGATCCAGGAGAACCAGGGCGAGATCAACAAGATCCTGCTCGACTTCGGCGTACCGCTGCTCGACGAGAGCGATAAGCCGCTCGGCGCGGAGACGGCCAAGAAGACGCCATGAGGCGGCGCGTTGCCGCTGCGCTGGTTGCCGCCATTCTGGTGGCGCCGGCGTTGGCGCAGCAGCAGGAGCCGTTCGAGCCCGAGGGGTATCGCTCCGACAATTACCGCGCGCCGGTGCCGGCGACGCTCACTGGCGCGCGCGTGCTGACGACTGCGGAGGCCGAAGCAATCTGGCGTGCGAAGAGCGGCGCGTTCATCGACGTGCTGCCACGCGCGCCGAAGCCGAAGAACCTCCCCGAAGGCACCGTCTGGCGCGATATGCCGCGGAAAAACATTCCGGGCAGCACCTGGCTGCCGGACACCGGCTACGGCGTGCTGCCGCCCGCCATGGACGATTATTTCCAGCGCGGCCTCGCCCGCGCCGCGCGCGGCGACAAGGCTGCGCTGCTCGTGATCTATTGTCTAGCGGATTGCTGGATGTCCTGGAACGCCGCCAAGCGCGCCTTGGCCGACGGTTACGCCAACGTCGCCTGGTACCCCGACGGCACCGACGGCTGGGAGCGCGCAAACCTTCCGACCGAGGAGACGCGGCCGCAGCCGCGGCCAGAGCAGTAGCTGAGCGAGCGCAGGTGCGCTCCCTCGCCCCGCTTGCGGGGAGAGGGTTGGGGTGAGGGGGGACTCTCCGCGGGCGCGGTGTTGAAGATACGCGCTGCTTCCTCGTCGTCATTGCGAGCAGAGCGAAGCAATCCAGCGTCTTTCCGCGGAGGGATTGCTTCGCTACGCTCGCAATGACGGTGGGATGGAGCGTCGCGAATGTTGACCGGACGGACTCGCGGAGGCTCCCCCTCACCCGGAATCCGCGCTATGCGCGCATTCCGGCCTCTCCCCGCACGCGGGGAGAGGCAAAGATCCCGCCTACTGCTTCTGCAGCTTGGTCAGCGTGCCCGTGCCGTTGTTGTCGGTCGCGGAGTACGTCACCCTGTCGCCGGCATGGACGGCATCCAGCATCGCGGCGTCCTTGGCCTTGTACTCCTGAAGCGTGCCGGCGCCGCCTGCGCTGCCGCCGACCGTGCCCTTCTGTGTCTGCTGGATCGAGATCGTGCTGTTGAGCCGGTCGATTCTGGTGACCATCCCGGTCATGTCGTCAGCAAAAGCAGGGGACGCAAGCGTGCTGATGGCTGCAGCACATGCGAAGATGAATTTTGTTGTTCCCATCGAGGCCTCCCGACGTCTTGGAGTTCACGTCGACAAGCCATCCTAGAGCGATTTGGTTCCGGCTTATAGCGCGGCAAAGGGTAACGATTGATATCGCGGGAACTTTCCGAAAGTCGTCGTCAGCGAGGCTGACGCTATTCCATTTCCTGCTGGATCACGCGTCCGAGAGCGAACAGGCGCTGGTCAATCGCGGTCGGAACCTCGCAGACGAACCGCACCACCTTGTGGCGATCTTCGAAAATGCGGGTTTCCCAGATCAACTGGTTGCTGAGCGCATCGACCTTTGCGTCGTCGCGTGGTGTCGCGCTCTGGAGCGCCTGGAGCTGGATCGACTCCTCGCGGATCTTGTCGGCCGCCTCGCGCTGTTTGCGGCTGACGCGTTCGAGCCCGTTCATGACCTGCGAGCGCTGGGCGTTGAGCGTGTCGAACAAGCCGGCGAACAACAGCTTGGCGTTCGCCGTCTTGTCAGCGGCGGAGCCGGCCAAAAACTCCTTCACCGACTTCTCGGCCTCGTCCATCGGCGTCTTCCGCGCTGACAGTTTTGAGACCAGCGCGGTGACCTTTGCGTCGTCCTTCCATTTGGTCTCGGCGTCGTCGAGTGCGGGACCGGCCCAGACGGTGGCGAGCGAGATGTCCGGCACCTTGGCCTGCGTGCAAGGCCAGTTGGGATAGCGTGGATCGGCGGCGCACGCAGCCGTGCTCGCAACGGCGAGCGCAAAAGCGGCCATGGCCAGAACCTTCATCATTCGCCTCCCGCAGGGCCCCGTCGCGCCAGCCCACGCGAGGGATCATAGGCCAGAATCGCGCCGATCATGAAGACGATTGTGCAGGCCGCCACCACCGCCAGCGAGATCCAGTTGATTTGCCCGTAGAATGCAAAACGTATCAGCTCGACCGCATGGGTGAACGGGTTCACCTGGCAGAGATAGTAGAGATAGGGGCTCCCCTCCTGCACCCGCCAGAGCGGGTAGAGCGCGGAGGAGGCGAAGAACATCGGAAAGATTACGAAGTTCATTACGCCGGCGAAGCTTTCAAGCTGCTTGATGCCCGAGGAGATCAGCATGCCGAGCGAGCCCAGCATCAGTCCGGACAGGATCAGCGCCGGCAGCACGGTGAGATAGCCCAACGGCGGCGGGGTGATGTCCCAGAACCAGGCGATCAGCAGGAACGCATAGACCTGGAGCAGCGACACCGCGGTGCCCGCCAGCAGCTTGCAGAACAGGAGGAACCCGCGTGGCAGCGGGCTCACCAGCAGCGTCCGCATATTGCCCATCTCGCGGTCATAGACCATCGAGAGCGAGGACTGCATGCCGTTGAAGAGCTGGATCATCGCCATAAGCCCGGGCGCGATATAGACCTCGTAGAGGATGTAGGTCTCGTAAGGCGGGATGATCGAGATGCCGAGCACTTGGCGGAAGCCGGCGGCGAAGATGAACAGCCATACCAGGGGGCGCACCAGCGCCGAGACGAAGCGCTCGCGCTGATGCAGGAAGCGCAGGCCCTCGCGCCAGACGATGCCGGTGAGGCAGGTCATGTATTCCGCGGCCGAGAAACCGCGCGGTGTATCCCGCGTCGTGATGCTGCTCATGCGCCGCCCCCCGGCATCGTCTGCGCACCGGTCAGGCGCATGAAGGCGGTGTTGACGTCCTGTGCGCCGGCATCCGTGATGACGCGGCTCATCGGCCCCTGCGCCAGCACCTTGCCCTGGTGCAGCACCACGAGGTCGTCGCCGGCCATGATCTCGTCGAACAGATGCGTGGCCCAGAGCACGCCGATGCCTTGCTCGGTGACGAGCTGGCGGACATGGCTGATGATGTCGGCGCGCGCCTTGACGTCGAGGCCGACGGTCGGCTCGTCCAGCAGCAAGAGCCGCGGCCGGTGCAGCAGGGCGCGTGCGATCTCCAGCCGCCGCATCTGGCCGCCCGAGAGATCGCGCACCTTGCTGCCGGCACGCTCCGAGAGGCCGATGCGGCCGAGCAGCTCGCCGCTGCGCGCGGCCGCCTCGCGCCGGCTGATGCCGTGGAGTGCGGCGTGATAGAGCAGGTTCTGCGTCAGCGACAGGTCGAGATCGAGCGTGCGCGGCTGGAACACGACGCCGAGCAGCCGCAGCGCCTCGCCGGGGCTCTTGCTGATGTCGTGGCCGAAAATGCCGACGCGGCCGCTCTGGATGCCGAACAGGCGCGTGATCAGCGAGAACAGCGTACTCTTGCCCGCGCCGTTGAGCCCGAGCAGCGCAGTGAAGCTCGCAGGCTGCACATTGAAGGAGACGTCCATCAACGCCCGGCGCGGCCCATAGGAATGGCTGACGCCGTCGATCGACAGCGCCGGCACCGCGGCCGCTTCCAGCCTCGGCATCTCCTGCGGTTCGGCGATGGGAGCAGGGCTGGTCATGGCGAGATAGTAATGCCCCAGGGCAGTTCGCCCACCTGAATGGTCTTGATCACCTTTTGCGCGGCGACGTCGATGACCGAGACGTCGTTCGACACGCCGTTGGTGGTGAGCAGATATTTCTCGTCCGGCGTGAACGCCATGTGCCAGACACGCTGTCCCACCAGCAGGTATTTCGTCACCTTGCGCGAGGCGACGTCGACCACGGCGACGCGGTTGGCCGGGCCGAGCGCGACGAAGGCGGTCTTGTCGTCTTTGGTCATGCCGATGCCGACCGGCTGGATCGCCTCTTTCCGCAATCCCGGAATCTCGAACGTGACCTTGCCGGTCACCTCGTGCTTTTTGGGATCGATGATCGAGACCGTGCCGCCGATCTCCGAGGACACCCAGACTTCGGACGCGTCGTGCTTGAATTCGGCAAAGCGCGGCCGCGCGTCGACCAGCACGTTGGCGACGATCTGGCGCGACGAGGTGTCGATGAAATGCGCCATGTTAGTCGTCTCGGACGTGTTGATCAGCGTCTTGCCGTCGGGGCTGATGGTCATGCCCTCGGGCTCGACGCCGACCTGGATGTCGCCGAGCCGCGCACGCTTCTCCAGATCGATCACGGTCACCGTGTTGTCGTTCTCGTTGGCGACATAGAGGATTTTTCCGGCGGCATCCTGCGCGAACAATTCCGGGTCGGGCCCGGAGGGCAGGCTGTCCACGATCGCTTGCGTCTTCGCATCGATCATCTGGATGGTGTCGTCGTCGCCGACCGCGACCATCACGAACTTGCCGTCGCGCGTGAAGTCAATGCCGCGCGGGCGCTGGCCGACCTTGATGGTCTTGGTCACGGTCCAGCTGTCGGTGTCGATCACCGAGACCGTGTTGCTCTTCTCGTTCGAGACATAGGCGATGAACGCATGCGCGGGCGCGGCCGCAAGCGCCAGTCCGGACAGCAACCCCACACGCCACATGCGCAACATTCGCGTCCTCATTTCAGCTTGCATTTGCTCTCCGGGCGGTCATAGCCGAGTGTGTCGAGCTCGGAGACCTGGTGCAGAAATCCCTCCTGCGGCGATACCGACACCACCATCCGGCCGTCGACCAGCAGGATCGGCTGGCGCAGCTGCAGGTTCCAGTCGCGCAGGGTCAGTTTTGTGCCCTTGAACGCGGCAACCGAGAAGTCCGGCCCCTTGATGAAGTCGGTGACCTTCTTGACGTCGCCGGAATTGGTGCGCGAGGTGGCCTCGCCGATCATGCGCACGGCCGTCCAGGCCTGCATGTCGAGCGGAGTCATGCGCCGCGAGTTCAGCTTGATGAAGCGATTCTGCATCTGGATCGCGCCCCACTGGTCCTGCGATGCGTCCCAGCTGCGCGGCACGAGGCCGGCCGAGCCCGCGACGGGGCGCGGATCCCAGGTGCGATAGGGCAGATAGGCGCCGAACACTTCGCTCTCGTCGGCGGCGACCAGCACGTCATAGGCCGGCAACTGTTGCGTGAACACCGGCATCTGGCGCTGGATCAGCGTGACACCGCTATCGGTGCGGCGCGCGCCGCCCTTGTCCTCGAAGGTCTTCTCTTGCACGATCTTGGCGCCGAAGCGTGTGGCGGTACGCCGGAGCGCGTCTGCAAACAGCATGTCCTCGTCATGCGAGCCGACCACGAGCACCCAGCGCTTCCACTGCTTCCACACCAGGTATTGGCCGAGCGCATCGGCCAGCATCGCGCGCGTCGGTGCGGTGTGGATGACATTGGCGCGGCAATCGGCCTCGCGCAGGCGCTCGTCGATCGCGCCGGCGTTGAACAGCAGTGTGCCGCGCTCGCGCAGGGCATCCGAGACCTTCAACAGCGCGTCGGCCGGCAGGTCGGCGATGATGAAGCCGTTCTTCTCGGCGAGCGCAGCCGCAGCCTGGACCGGATCTTCGCCTTCCTTGATGCGGCGCTCCTCCAGCGCGAAACGCTGGTTGAGGAATTTTCCCGTGGTGTTGTTGTCCTCGATGGCGAGGCGCGCGCCAGCGACGCCGTCATTCTCCGCGGGCTGCTCGACCAGCGACAGCGTCGATCTGGTGCCGGCGACGCCGAGATAGCCGACACCGATCTGGACCGGGTCGGCCGCGAGCGCGCTCGTCGCGGCAAGACCCAGGCCGATCAGGCCGACCAACCATCGGATCATGTTTCCTCCAGATGTTCTCCCTGGCTTGACCGCCGGTGGAGAATTGTCTCTGCTAAAGCATGACCGATTTGGCCCGGCTTGCAACCCCGCATTTCGTCCCCGCGCGCGCGAGGCCGGGAATCACGATCATGCGAGCGCTGATATGTTTCGCAGCTTTGCTGTTGACGGGTTCGGTCGCGTTGGCCGATCCGCCCAAGCTCGCTGTGTTCGATTTCGAGCTGATCGACACCAGCCTTCCCGGCGAGTTCTACGGCTCCAGGCCGGAAGAGGCGCGGCTCGAGCGCATCAGCGACCAGCTGCGCAAGGAACTGGTGCTGTCAGGAAGGTTCCAGCTGCTCGACATCGCGCCGGTCAGGGATGCCGCCCGTCACGCCAATCTGCAGGCCTGCGGCGGCTGCGACCTCAAGCTTGCCGGGCAGCTCGGCGCCGACCTCGAGATCACCGGCATGGTGCAGAAGGTCTCGAACCTGATCATCAACCTCAATATCTATTTGCGCGACGTGAAGACCGGCAACATGATCACCGTCGCCAGCGCCGACATGCGCGGCAACACGGACGAATCGTGGTCGCGCACGATGAGCTACCTGATCCGCAATCGATTGCTGGCGCCGAATTACGGGAAGCCGGAGTAGATCTTCGCCTTTCCCCGCTAGCTCTGCTGCACCATCGCCCCTTGTGGGAGAGGGTGGCTTCGCGAAGCGAAGACGGGTGAGGGGTCTCTCTCCGCGAGTCTAACTTTCACTTGAAGCGCGGATAGAACCCCTCATCCGGCGCCATAGCCGAAGCTTTGCTTCGGCGTTCTTAAGAACGGCGGCCGTGGGCCGCCTATGCCACCTTCTCCCACAAGGGGAGAAGGAAGAAGTCATCACCCCTTCAATCTTTCCGCATGCCAGTGCAGATGATCGCCCATGAAGGTCGAGATGAAATAATAGCTGTGGTCATATCCCGCCTGCCGCCGCAGCGTCAGCGGGATGCCCGCCTTGGTGCAGGCGGCCTCGAGCAGCTCGGGCCTGAGCTGTTCTTTCAGGAAATTGTCGGCCTCGCCGACGTCGACGAGGAAGCCGGAATATTTCGCGCCGTCCTCGATCAGCGCCACGGTGTCGTGGTTGCGCCAGGTCTCCTTGTTCGGTCCGAGATAGCCGGTCAGCGCCTTGATGCCCCAGGGCACGAGCGAAGGCGCCACGATCGGCGCGAATGCGCTGGCGGCGCGATAGCGGTGCGGATTGCGCAGCGCGACCGTCAGCGCGCCGTGGCCGCCCATCGAATGGCCCATCACCGATTGCCGCTTGGCGTCGACCGGAAAATTCTCCGCCACGAGCTTTGGCAGCTCGTCGGTGACATAGCTCCACATGCGATAGTTGCGCGCAAACGGCTGTTGCGTCGCGTCGACATAGAAGCCGGCGCCGAGGCCGAAATCATAGGCATTGTTGGCATCGCCCGGCACGTCGGGCCCGCGCGGACTGGTGTCCGGCGCGACGAAGATCAGGCCGAGCTCGGCGCAGGCTTTGCGGAATTCGCCCTTTTCGGTGACATTGGCATGGGTGCAGGTGAGGCCGGAGAGATACCAGACCACGGGAAGCTTTGCGCCGGCGGCATGTGGGGGAACATAGACCGAGAACACCATGTCGGTTCCGGTCGCCTGGCTGGCATGGCGGTACACGCCCTGCACGCCGCCATAGGATGTGTTGGTCGAGACAGTCTGGATCGTCATGCCGTTATGCTCCGTGGCTTCTAACCACATCAAGATTGCAACGCTTGTGTGACCGAATTCGTGGCGGTGTATGCGTCAGGCGACGCCGCTGTCGATCGCCAGCCGCACCAGCTCGACCGAGGTCTTCACGCCGAGCTTCTGTCGCATGATCGAGGAGGTGTTGGCGACAGTCTTGTAGGACGACTGCACCAGCCACGCGATCTCGGACAGGCTCTTTCCGGCGCTGAGCAGCCGCAGGATTTCCATCTCGCGCGCGTTCAGCTTCGACAGCGGGCTTTGCGCCAGCGTCGGTCCTGCAAACGCGATGCTGCGCGCGATCGCGGTCGGCAGATAGGTGCCGCCGCCCCCGACGGCGCGGATCGCCTCGACGAGGTCGTCGGGGTCGCCGGTCTTGGAGACGTAGCCCTTGGCCCCGCACTCGATCGCGCGCGCGGCGAATGCAGGGTCGTCGTTCATGCTGAACATGATGATGCGGGCCTCGGGCGCGCGTTCGAGGATGCGGCGCGCGAGCTCGAAGCCGGAGACGGTCGGCAGGTTGATGTCGATGATGCAGAGGTCGGGGCGCTCGACAATGAAGACGCATTCGCCGTCCTCGGCGTCGGCGGCCTCCAAAATCTCGATCTCGCCCTCGTCGGCCAGCACGGCACGGCAGCCGGAGGCGACAATGGGATGATCGTCGACGATCAGAATGCGCATAGGCGTTCCCCGTGACAGCCTCGGCCTGCTTTTCCGCCGCATGATCCGAACAAGAACGCTGCGCGCGTCTCATGTCGCCTCATGCAACCCGGCCGGGATTGCTGTACGCTTTCGATTAGATATCGGGCGCTTCGCCTCTGTCAACGTCATCGGACAGGCGCGGGCCAACCTTCGCGAGGCACGGGCGGCACCAATGTGGCAAAATCTATCGTTGCGCGCGCGCATCAACCTTCTGCTGGCGCTGCTGCTGGCGCTGGGGCTCGCCGTCAATATCGGCCGCCAGGTGGCGGAAGCCGGGCCGCGCGTGCAGGCCGAGGACCAGAGCGTGATCCGGCTTGCGCGCGAATTCATCGAGATGATCGTTGCGGATCTGAACGAGGCGCCCGATCCGGATGCCAGGCTGAACCAGATCGCACGCGATCTGAGCCGCCTGCGCCATGTCAGCATCGCGCTTCAGGACGCCGGCGGTAACCCGCTGACGCCGCCCCGGCCTGCCGATGACGACGCGCGCGGACCGCCGGCCTGGTTCGTCAGCCTGGTTCATCCCGAGCAGACCACGGTGAGCGTGCCGGTCTCGGTCCATGGCAAGCCGGGCTCGCTGGTGATCACCGCGCATCCCGACGACGAGATCGCCGAGATCTGGGACGCCATCGTGACCCAGCTCGAGGTCGGCTCGGTGATCGCGCTCGCGCTGTTCCTGGTGATGATGACGGTGGTCGGCCGCGCGCTCGCGCCGCTGCAGTCGTTGGCGCAGACGATGACCGCGATCGAGGGTGCGCATTATGACGCGCGCGCCACGCCGGGCGGTGCGCCCGAGCTGGCCGCGATCTGCGGCAAGCTCAATCATCTCGCGGCGGCGCTCGGCGAGGCGGTGGAGGAAAAGCGGCTCCTGGCCGAGCGCGCGGTGTCGCTCCAGGACGTCGAGCGCAAGGAGATCGCGCGCGAGCTGCATGACGAATTCGGGCCGTATCTGTTCTCGCTGCGCGCGCATGCGAGCGCGCTGGCGAAGCTCGCGGACGGGCGCGCGCCGAATGCCGACTCGGTCCGAAAGCACGGCAGCGCGTTGCTGGAACAGATCAACCAGCTCCAGCAGTTCACGCGCCGCGTGCTGGAGCGGCTCCGGCCCGTCGGCCTTGCCGAGCTCGGCCTGCGCCAGGCGCTGGAATCGCTCTCGCGGCTGTGGCGGGAGGCGCATCCCGACGTCGCGATCGAAACCGTGATCTCCGCCACGCTCGGGGTCACCGGCGAGACGGCCGACCTCACCATCTACCGCATCGTGCAGGAGGCGCTCACCAACGTGTTCCGCCACGCCGGCGCGACTTCGGTCAATGTCGTGATCGAGCCCGTGGAGCAGGCCGGCGGCCGCGGCTACGCGCGCGTGCGGGTCAGCGACAACGGCCGTGGCATGGAGCCGGGCCAGAAGCTCGGCTTCGGCCTCGTCGGCATGCGCGAGCGCATTCTGGCGCTGGGCGGCACGCTCAACGTCGTCTCTGGCGACGGCGGCTTGACCGTGGAGGCGCTGGTTCCGACGGCGGCGTCCTGATTGTATCGGGAAAAATTCCCGATTTGGTCGGGAAAACGGGTGCGGATAGTGCCAGACCTTTTGTGGCTGGCGGACTCACTGCCGCCGAATACACTCATCTCAACCAAACGGCGAAAATCAAAACAGCCGGTGGTCACGGATGGGAAGGCAGGGATGGGCAAGCCTCTTTGGTTCAAGCGTCGTTTGTTGATAGCCTCGGTGTCGACGGGGCTGGTGTCGGGCTTGGTCCTTGCAGGCCCCGCCGCAGCCGCGCAGGATGAGGAAACCAACGTCCAGAATCTGCCGGCGGTCGAGATCACGGCACCACCGCCGTCGGCCGTGAGGCGCAGTGCGCCAACGCGGCCGGTCGCACGGGTAGGGGCGCCGGCGTCCGCCGCTCCGAAGACACGCCTTTACGTCTACCCGACCTCACCGGGCACCGGCCGAGGTCTCGATGTCGACAAGGTGCCGTCCGCGATCAATGCGGTTGATGCCAGCCAGATCAGGCGTACCGCCTCGCCAGATATCGCCGTTGCCCTGCAGCAGTACGTGCCTGGTCTCAGCATCAATGAAGTGACCGGCAATCCATTCCAGCCCGATGTGCAGTTTCGCGGCTTCGTCGCTTCACCTCTGGCCGGCACGCCGCAGGGCCTCGCCGTCTACCAGAACGGCGTACGCATCAACGAGGCGTTTTCCGACACTGTTAATTGGGATCTGATCCCGACGGCCGCGATCCGATCGGCGCTGGTCGTAACTAACAATCCGGCATACGGCCTTAACGCGCTCGGCGGCGCCATCGATCTGCAGATGAAGAACGGCTTCAACTATCAAGGGGCCGAGATCGATATTATGGGCGGCTCATTCGGCCGCATCCAGGGCTCCGCACAATGGGGCAAGCAGGTCGACAATAATTGGTCGGTCTACGGAGCGCTCGAAGGCGTTCACGACAATGGTTTCCGCAATTTCTCGCAATCGGATGTCCGGCGCTTCTATGGCGATGTCGGGTATCGCTTCGAAGGCAACGAGTTTCACCTCAATGGCGGCGTCGCCAACAATTCCCTGGCAGGACCCAGCACTGTTCCGGCCGAATTGCTCCAGCAATATTGGGGGGCGACCTACACAACGCCGCAAACCATCTCCAACAAGGTCGGCTATCTCAACCTGACCGGCAAGGTGGAGGCGACGCCGACCTGGACCTTTGAGGGCACGGCGCATGTGCGGAGCTTCAAACAGAGCACCGTGGACGGAAACCCGACCGACGCCCAGGCATGTGCCGATCCAACGCTCCTGTGCTTTGGCAATGATACGGTCCCGGCTTTTGGCCTGAATGGCGTTCAGCTCGCCAATACCTTTGCGCCAGACGCCATCCTCAGCGAGATCGATCGCACCAGCACGAAATCGACCACATTTGGCGTATCCGGTCAGGCAACCAACACCGACCAGCTGTTCGGTCATGAGAACCGCTTCGTAGTTGGCGCGAGCTATGATGTCAGCAGCACGCGCTTCACCGGCAGCGCTGAATTGGGAACCATAGGCACGAACTATGTCGTTACGGGCAGCGGCATATTCCTGGGTCCCTCCGGTGACCCGACATCGGTTGGTCCCGTGTCGCTTCGTACCGTCAACCAATATCACGGGCTCTATGCGCTCGACACGTTCAACGTGGACGATCGCTTTGCGGTGACGGCAGGCGGTCGATTCAATGCGGCCCGTGTTACGCTGATGGACCAACTCGGCACCGCGCTCAATGGCGATCATACCTATGATCGATTCAATCCGATCATCGGTGGCACCTACAAGATCACGTCTGAAGTGACCGCCTATGCGGGCTATTCCGAAGCCAACCGGGTGCCGACACCACTCGAACTCGGCTGCGCCGATCCGGCGAGGCCATGCATCATCGGGCAGTTCCTGATCGCTGACCCCCCACTGCAGCAAGTCGTATCCAAGACCTTCGAAGCGGGCTTCCGTGGTACCAAGGAATTGAACATCGGCTCCCTAGGCTGGAAAATCGGTGCCTACCGTGCCACCAACTACGACGACATCCTCGCGACCCCGATTCCCGGCCTGACGGGCTTCGGCTTTTTCCAGAACGTCGGCCGGACACGCAGGCAGGGTGTCGAAGCCGAGGTGAGCCTGAAGTCGAATGTCCTTCAGTTCCAGGCGAGCTATGCGTTCCTGGACGCGCGCTTCCTCGACGCGCTGACGCTTGGATCAGAGAGCCCGTTCGCCGACGCCGGCAACATCCAGGTCTTGCCGGGCAATCACATTCCGCGCCTCCCTAGCCACCTTATTAAGGCAAGCATCGAATATGCGGTTACCGATGTCTGGAAGGTCGGGGGTGACGCGCTCTTTGTCTCGAGCCAGTATTTCGTCGGCGACGAGTCCAACCAGTTTCCGAAGCTGCCGTCCTACGCGGTGTTCAAACTCCACACCTCCTACCAGATCACCAAGAACTTGCAGATTTACGGTCGCGTCGCCAACATCTTCGACAACCGCTACTCGACCCTTGGCACCTTCTTCGATAGGGAAGCCTTGCCCAACTTCACCAATGGCGGTGCGGAATTTAATGACCCGCGATCGCTGAGCCCGGCAAGGCCCCGTGCGTTCTATGCGGGCATGCGGATGACGTTCTGAGTTCGACACGCAAGCCCGGCCGCCTCTGGAGGGCGAAAGACATTATCATCTTTACTCCACCCAGCCTCGGGCGAGGATCGCGGCTTGCTGCAAGGAAATGCGCCGGACCAGCGGGTCTGCATGGCGGTGCACCAGCTGCCAATCCGTGCTGTCCTTGCGATAGATTTCCGTGACGCGCAGCGACCAGTCCTGGGCAGGCAAGCCGCCGACCTCCGCGCTCTGGCGTTCGATCATGACGAGAGCGATGAGCCCGTTCGACGCATAGATCTGCAAGACCTCCAGCTCGGTCTCACCGTTCCTGAAATATTGCGCCAGGTCGGCCAGCCGCTTTGGACTGCTGTCGAATCCGAAACTCGCAGGGCCTCCGAAAGGTTGCATCAGTGTGAAATCCGGCGCAATGCGGACAAGCTGGGACCAACGGTCCATATCTCCACGCATGAAGGCCGCATTCTTCTCCCCGGCGCGCTGGATGATGCTGGCTAGCGCGGCGTCCCCGGCGGTTGCATTGCATGGAAGCTGACCGGAAGCAGGAATTGCCGCCGCCGCCATCATCATCATCGAGCGCCTCGACATTCTGTGCGGCGAGTCCTGGTTGTCCGGCGAGCCATGGCCTTTGCTCACCCCTTTCGACCTTCTGATCATTTCGAGGCTCCTGATTGCACGATCTACGCATTCCATAGGGGCCTTGATCTCAATGAATCCAGCGATATGATTTCATCAACATGCTGAACCAAATTGATCTATCCAGGGTCGAACTGAATCTCCTTGTGGTCTTCCGCGTGGTCCTGGAAGAACGCCATGTCGCGCGCGCGGCCGCGCGACTGAACCTGACGCCGTCCGCTGTCAGCCACGCGCTTGGCCGGCTGCGCCTTGTTTTGAACGACCCGCTGTTCCTGCGAACGCCGAAGGGCGTCGTTCCAACGGAGCGGGCCCTGGAGCTCGACCACCCGATCGCTGAAATCATCGCGCGCGTCGAACAACTGGTTGGCTCGGCTAGACCATTCGACCCTGCAAAAAGCCATCGCCGGTTTACGATCGGTGCACCCGATGCTGTTCTCGCCTCGACAACGGGGCAGCTACTCGGTTCGATCGCGAGTAGGGCGCCCCACATCGACATCGGATTGATCCATGTGATGCCCGCGCCCCGCGGCGGCGCGATCGGCGAACCCTGGCACGAGTGCCTCGAGATGCTCGAAAGACGAGAGCTGGACGTCGCGATGCTGCCGCTGCCGGCGGTATCGCCGCGTTTCGAGGCGCGCAGGCTCTACGACGAGGAATTCGTGCTGGCCATGCGCAAGGGACACGCCTTCGCCAGAGCTCCGACACCCGCGGCATTCTCGCAAGCGCAGCATCTGCTGGTGTCTCTCAGCGGCGAGCCGCGCGGCTTCGTCGATGAGATGTTGGCAAAGCGCGGTCTCAAGCGCCGCATTGCCTTGACTGTCCCGAACTTTATGATGGCGCTGGTCCAGCTTGCAGGGTCCGAACTGATCGCCGCATTGCCGCGGCGTCTGGTGCAGCAGCACGCCGGGCATTTCGGATTGATGTTCGTCGAGCTGCCTTTCGCCCGTAAACCGGATACGATCTGCGCCATCGCAACCAAGGCTGCGATGAAGGACGCCGGTGTTGCATGGCTGATGGAGGTTGTCTTCGCCTCGGTCGGAGCAGGTCGGAACCGCAATCGGTAGCGCGGGCTCGCTCAGTTGGGCGGCCCCCAAACGGTTTCCTCCGTCCAGCCCAGATCGGCAAACTCGGATGCCCTCAACGGCGCTTCGGCGGTTGAAAAGAACTCGTCGAGCTGCGGCGGCTTGATGCGCGTTCCCGATAACATCGTATGCGCCTGCCCACGGTGGTGAATTTGATGCTGAATGAGATGCATCAGCAGCCGGTCGCGTCGCTCTATCTGGACACTGGGATCTCGATTGATCCGCACGTCTTCGTTCAAGGAGGCGGGCGTCAGAGCATCGCAGACGCCGATGAAGCGCCGGTCCATCGATGCTTGAGCTTCCGAGAGCCCTGCAAGAGCTGGAAATGGGATCGGATCCTCCCAGGCCTTCGGCCCAAGCCATCCGTCCTCGAGTGCATCGACGTAAAAGAGGTCGACGACGTAAATATGGTTCAACGTCCGCTGTAGGCTCGGGAAGAAGCCCGTCCGCTCGACCTCAAATTCGCCTTGGCTCAGCTCGGCGCACGCGCGGAGCAACCGGTGGTTCGCCCAGGCATTATTGTAGGCGAAGGCGCGATAGCTTTGAACGATCGACATTGCAAACCCCGTACACCGACCTGCTTGGCGCCGCGTTCCTTTACCGATCAGAAACCATAGCAAATGATCTGAAAATTGTAACGAAACGACTTGGCTGTTTCCGGGTAGGTTTGCCGGAGGGCCCGTCCGATGACAGAGCACCAGTTGCGAGAGCGGGAATTCCAGATCGCGCGTTACAGGCTTCTGGAGCGCGAAGTCACCGATCCGCTTGCCGCGTGCCTGCTTCACAGCATCATCGAGGATCTGGAAGCCGAGTTGCGAAGGGACAGACCGGATTCGCACGGGCCGCGCGATTAACCGTTTCTTAGCGCTGATCATGCGGATTATTCGCGAGGGAATGTCAAGGGAGACTGCTCCCATGCTGAAGGACGGCACCTACGCGGCGTGGTACAAGACGCCACTGGACCAGGGTACCGGGATCGTCCATGTCGCAGACGGACAAATCTGGGGCTGCGACAGCCTGATGACCTATCACGGCTCCTGCAAGGTCGACGGAGATCGCTTCACCGCCACCGTGTCGACGAAGCGTCATACCGACGGACGTGCAACGGTCTTCGGCATCGACGACGAGCTCACGCTGGACATCGAGGGAAACTGCCCCGGCAAGGTCGCGACTTACACGGCGAAGGCAGCGCAGATGCCGGGAATGATCCTTCAGGGTACGCTCATCCTCTCGGAACAGCAGTTGCCCGCACGTGAACGAACCGAGCAGGCATCGGCGTTCAATCCCGACAAGCTTCCGAAATTGCCCAAGCGCTCGCGCTGATCGAGCGAGCCGGCGGGCTCGCGCGTCGCCAACTGACCAGGCTGGCGCGACGGCCGCAGCAGGACTCGCAATCACTCGGGACCGCGTTTGTGAACGGACGTATGCGTTCTTGCCATCGATGGTGGAGCGTCGGATCGTTCTATCGATGGTTTCGGACGATCGCTCCTGCATTCGCAGCGCGAAGCTGAAGATCATACCGCCCAACGGCAAGGACCGCGACTTCGTGGTGGATGGTCTGGGCTCGCGAGCCGTGATCAATTCGCTGTTGGCGTGCTTCGACGCGGCTCAGGGCGTGAAGGGCAAAAAGCAGGGCAGGGGGTAAATCCGGGCGTTCTTCTGCATTTTTGCATCCGAAAGTCCCGGAACTCCCGCTTTTCAAGCAGCTTCCGACACGCCATTGTGCCGCCGCAACAATCGTCTCAAGGGGCAGTATCAATGTCGGACAAGGTTTCGCGTCGCCAGTTTGCCAAGCTGGCGGGATTGTCCGCAGCCGGAATCGCAAATCCGCTGGAGGCCGCCGAGGTTAAGCCGGCGCCGGCGCCGCGGGGCGTGGACGGCTTTCCGGCGGGCTTTGTCTGGGGCACGGCGACCTCGTCCTATCAGGTCGAGGGTGCGGTCGACGTCGACGGGCGGGGGGCTTCGATCTGGGACAAGTTCGTGCGCATCCCCGGCAAGATCGAGGACGGCACCACCGGCGATCGCGCCGTCGAGCATTATCACCGCTACAAGGAAGACATCGCGCTCATCAAGGAGCTCGGTTGCAAGGCCTACCGCTTCTCGGTGGCATGGCCGCGGGTGTTTCCGGACGGCGACGGCAAGCCGAACCCGAAGGGGCTCGACTTCTACAATCGTCTCGTCGACGAGCTCCTCAGGGACGGCATCGAGCCGTGGCTGACGCTATATCACTGGGACCTGCCGCAATCGCTCCAGGATCGCTACGGCGGCTGGCGCTCGACCGAGACGTGCAAGATCTTTGGCGACTATGCGGGCTATGTCGCCGAGCGCCTGACCGATCGCGTCAAGAACGTGTTCACGCTGAACGAGAGCGGACGTTTCGTCCAGTTCGGCTATGGCCTCGGCATCGACGCGCCCGGCGTGACGCTGCCGCAAGCTGAGGTCAACCAGGTCAGGCATAACAGCGCGCTCGCGCACGGGCTCGCGGTGCAGGCGGTGCGGGCGCACGGCCGCCGGCACCAGGGTCGGGCCGGCCGAGAATATCGACGTCTGCGTTCCCGCAATCGACACGCCCGAGCATGTCCGCGCGGCCGAGATCGCGCTGCGCGAGATGAACGCCGGCTATCTCAACGTCATCATGACGGGCCGGTATACCGACGCCTTCCTGAAATACGCCGGCGCCGATGCGCCGAAATTCACCGACGCCGAGCTGAAGATCATCTCCTCGCCGGTCGACTTCCTCGGTCTCAATATCTACGCGCCGCAGAACTACGTGGTGCCCTCCGACCAGGGCGCGGGCTTCATGCCGCTGCCGATCCCGAAATCGTTCCCGCACATGAACTCGAACTGGCTGCGCGTCGCGCCGGAGACGATCTACTGGGTGCCGAAGCTGGCCGCAAAGATCTGGAAGACGGATGCGATCTATATCAGCGAGAACGGCACCTCCGGCGACGACGTGGTGACGCCCGACGGCAAGATCTACGACACCGACCGCATCATGTACCTGCGCAACTATCTCGCCCAGCTCCAGCGCGCCACCGCCGAGGGCGTGCCGGTGCGCGGCTACTTCCTCTGGAGCCTGCTGGACAACTTTGAATGGGTGTTCGGGCTCAACAAGCGTTTCGGGCTCTATCACGTCAATTTCGACACGCAGGTGCGTACGCCGAAGCTCAGCGCGACCTTCTACCGCAACGTGATCGCGAAGAACGCGGCGGGGGCGTAGCGTTCTCTCCCTTTCCCGGATTTTCCGCCGCGCGTAAAATCCGACCTCTTCCCGCAGGCGGGGCGAGGTGACGCAAGATCGCGCGGCCACGGCCGTTTAGCCTGACAGGCCAATCGCTTCGCCGGTATCACCGCGCCCCATGCGGAACCCGCGTTTCTACTGTGCATGGGGTTGTTTTTCCGTTTTTGCGCGGAGGCCGCGCGGCACCGCACGTTGACTCCACTCTTCCCCTTATTCAGAAACGACATCAACACCCATAAACAAGAGGACAACGCCAATGGCTGACGCGCTGATCATCGATGCCTGCCGGACCCCGCGGGGCGTCGGCAAGGCCGGCAAGGGAGCACTCTCGGGCATTCATCCGCAGCAGCTCGGCGCGACCGTGCTGCGCGCGCTCGCCGATCGCACCGGCATCGACACCGCCGACGTCGACGACATCGTCTGGGGCTGCAGCGCGCAGGTCGCGACCCAAAGCGGCGACCTCGGCCGCATGTCGGCGCTCGATGCCGGCTACGACGTGCGCGCCAGCGCGGTGACGCTGGACCGCTTCTGCGGAAGCGGCATCACCAGCGTCAACATGGCGGCGGCCTCGATCATGTCGGGCACCGAAGACCTCGTCATCGCCGGCGGCTGCGAGATGATGTCGATGGAAGGACGCCGCGGCGGCGGTCCGATGATGATGGACTCCGGCAATCTGCGCCTGCGTGCGCGGCATCCGCAGTCGCATCAGGGCGTTTGCGCCGACGCGATCGCGACGCTGGAAGGCATCACGCGAAGCGACGTCGACGCGCTCGGTCTCGAAAGCCAGAAGCGCGCAGCGCAAGCGATTGCGAACGGTCACTTCAAGAAGAGCCTCGTGCCTGTTCATCGCGAGGGCGGTAGCCTCGCGCTGGATCACGAAGAGTATCCGCGGCCGCAGACCACGATGGAAGGGCTGAGCGCATTGAAGCCCGCATTCCCTGCGATCGCCGACTATGCGCTCGACGACAAGGGCACGACCTATCGCGGCCTGATCCTGCAGAAATATCCGGACCTGAACATCGACTTCATGCATCATGCCGGCAATTCGTCCGGCGTCGTCGACGGTGCCGCCGCGATATTGCTCGCATCGGCCGCTTATGCCAGCGCGCACGGCCTGAAGCCGCGCGCTCGCGTCGTCGCGATGGCCAACATGGGGGACTCGCCGACCCTGATGCTGAACGCGCCGGTGCCGGCGACGCGCAAGGTGCTGGCGAAGGCGAGGCTCTCCATCGACGACATCGACCTGTTCGAGATCAACGAGGCCTTTGCGGTGGTGGCGGAAAAGTACATCCGCGATCTCAAGCTCGACCGCGCCAAGGTCAACGTCAATGGCGGCTCGATCGCACTCGGCCATCCCATCGGCGCCACCGGCTCGATCCTGATCGGCACCGTGCTCGACGAGCTCGAACGGCGCGACCTGAAGCGCGGTCTCGTCACCATGTGCGCCGCCGGCGGCATGGCTCCCGCGGTCATCATCGAGCGCGTCTAGCCTTATTTTTCAGGGTGAATCGCGACCGGCCTTTCACAAAGAGGCCGGTCGTCGCTTGTCGAAAGCAGCGAATCAGCTTTAGCAAGGCGGCGTGCGGGCCTTTGAAACAAGGCAAAAACCGCTGCCGGAGGCTCCTTCCGCTCTGGAAGCCGCTGAAAAGCAGGGTTTTTTGCCTCAGAGGGCCAAAAAAGCCCGTAAAATCGCGACAAAACTGTGCAGAAGGCTCTGGGCCTTCAACGGTTGGTCTAATATGCAACCGGCAACGAATCAGAGGAGACACGATGCCAACCCAAATGTCCAAATCGCAGCTGATCGAAAAGATTGCGACCGCCACCGAGCTTTCCAAGCGCGACGTCAAGAGCGTCATGGAGACGCTGACCGACGTCGGTCACAAGGAGCTCAAGAAGAACGGCCTGTTCCTGGTGCCGGGCTTCGCCAAGTTCGTGGTCATCAAGAAGCCCGCGACCAAGGCGCGCAAGGGTACCAACCCGTTCACGGGTGAAGAGATGATGTTCAAGGCCAAGCCGGCCCGGAAGATCGTCCGCGCCCGCCCGGTCAAGGCCGCCAAGGACGCGGTGGGCTAACAACGCAAAGGCCCCCTCAGCTAGGAGGGGGCCTTTTGTTCGGGGCTGCCGCGAGGGCTTGAGACGGAGGGCTCAACCCTTGCGGCGCTTCACCCGGACCGGAACGGGCTGAAGCCGCGGCCCTGGTGCCGCCAGCGCATCGCGAACCCGGTCGATCGCACGGCCGAGCAGCTGACGCAGCCGCTGCGTCTTCCGCGATCGCCTCGCTTTTTCCAGCAGTTTCTTCATCGCCTTCACTCCGCCGCTTCGACCTTGGCATCAGCCGGCTCGAGCGCTGCGGCGATGGCCTCGTCGACGCGCTCCAGCCAGATGAATTCGAGGTTGTCCCGCGCGCTCTTCGGGATGTCGTCGTAGTCCCGCTTGTTGCGCGCCGGCAGCATCACCCGCTTCAATCCGGCGGCGGCCGCAGCCACCACCTTCTCCTTGATGCCGCCGACAGGCAGCACCAGGCCGCGCAGCGAGATCTCGCCGGTCATCGCGGTGTCGCTGCGCACCGTGCGATTGGTGAGCAGGGACGTCAACGCCGTGAACATCGCAACGCCCGCGCTCGGTCCGTCCTTCGGGGTTGCGCCCGCCGGCACGTGAACGTGGATGTCGCTCTTCTCGAACACCGACGGATCGATGCCGAGCTGCGTGGCCTTGCTCTTCACCAGCGTCATCGCAGCCTGCACGCTCTCGCGCATGACGTCGCCGAGCTGGCCGGTCAGGATCATGCCGCCCCGGCCGGGCACGCGCGAGGCCTCGATGAACAGGATGTCACCGCCGACCGGCGTCCAGGCGAGCCCGGTGGCGACGCCCGGAATGCTGGTGCGCTGCGCGATCTCGCCCTCGAAGCGCGGCTGGCCGAGCACGGTGGCGATGTCCTTCGGGCTCACCACGACCTTGGCAGCCGTGCCCTCGGCGATTTGCACCGCGGCATGGCGGAACACCTTGCCGATCTCGCGCTCGAGGTTGCGCACGCCGGCTTCGCGGGTGTAGCCCTTGACGACCAGCTTCAGCGCCTCCGGCTCGATCTCGGCCTGCTCGGCCGTCAGACCGTTGGCCTCGAGCTGACGCCGCACCAGGTAGCGGCGCGCGATCTCCAGCTTCTCCTCCTCGGTGTAGCCGGCGAGGCTGATCAGCTCCATGCGATCCAGCAGCGGACCGGGAATCTGGTCCAGCATGTTGGCGGTCGCGATGAACACCACGCGCGACAGGTCGAACGGCACGGCCAGATAGTTGTCCCGGAACGTCCCGTTCTGCTCGGGGTCGAGCACCTCCAGCATGGCAGCCGAGGGATCGCCCTGCACGCCACGGCCCATCTTGTCGATCTCGTCCAGCATCATGACGCAGTTCCGCGTGCCGGCCTTCTTGATGCCCTGGATGATGTTGCCGGGCAGCGCGCCGATATAGGTGCGCCGGTGACCGCGGATCTCGGCCTCGTCATGCACGCCGCCGAGGCTGACGCGCACGAACGGGCGATCCATCGCGCGCGCGATGGACTGGCCGAGCGAGGTCTTGCCGACGCCGGGCGGGCCGACGAAGCACAGGATCGGCGCCTTGCCCTGCGGAGCGAGCTTGCGCACCGCCAGATATTCGATGATCCGGCCCTTGATCTTCTCCAGGCCGAAATGGTCGGCATCGAGGATGCGGCGTGCCTCCTTGATGTCGATCGGCTTCTCCGCGGGCAGCGCCCAGGGCAGCTCGATCAGCCAGTCGAGATAGGTGCGGACCATGCCGGACTCACCGGCAGCTTCCGGCATGCGCTCGTAGCGGCGCAGCTCCTTCTTGGCGTGCGCTTCCGCTTCCGGCGGCATGTTGGCCTTGGCGACGGCAGCCGTCAGCTCGGCGACCTCGGCCGCCTTGCCGTCGCCTTCGCCCAGCTGGCGCTGAATGGTGGCCATCTGCTCGCGCAGGATCGCCTCGCGCTGCCGCTCGTCGAAAGAGGCCTTGGTCTTCTGGCCGATCTCGTTGGAGATGCGCAGCACTTCCAGCCGCTCGGCCAGATGCTTCGACACCTTCTCGACGCGCAAGGCGAGGTCGATGGTCTCCAGCACCTCCTGCTTGTCCTGCGGCTTGATGTCCATGAACGAGGTCGCCAGGTCCGCCAGCGCGCCGGGCGCGGTGGTGCTCTGGAACATCGCGACCAGCTCGGGCGGCGCCTGCGGCAGCAGCTCGACCGCCTCGATGGCCTGGCGCTGCAGATTCAGCGCGCGCGCCTCGATCTCGGGCGAGCTCGTGGTCGGCTCGGGGATCTGCTGGAAACGCGCGGCCAGGAACGGTGTTCCCGGCAGGAAGTCGAGGATGCGGGCGCGCTGCACGCCCTGGCAGACGATGTGATGCGTGCCGTCGGGCGCAGTGATGTAGCGCACGATGTTGGCGATGGTCGCGACCCGGTAGAGATCATCAGGCCCGGGCTCCTCGATCTCGGGGCTGCGCTGCAGGACGATGCCGACCGGCCGCTGCTCGCGCAGCGCCTGCTGTGCGGCGGCGATGGACTTCGCCCGGCCGATCGCGATCGGCGCGATGGCGCCGGGGAACAGCACCATCTCGCGCACCGGGATGACGATCAGCGCGTCTTCGGGAATCTTCACGTCGGACTCGGTGGAATTGGTCTGTGCGTTATTCATCTGTTCGGTGGCCATGATCGACCTCAGGATTTGGCGAGGCGCAGCGCGACGCAGCCGTCCATCACGAAGCGGCTGATGGCGTAGCGGCCAACGGGAAGCGCGATGCGCCGCTCGAAGCGGCCCTGCGGCAGCTCGAGTCGGTGGATGCGGGCGTTGCGAAGCTCCGGCGGCAGCGTGCGCTGGCCGGAGATGACGAGCACGCCGTCGAGGATCACCGTCTCGACATTATCAGGGTTGACGCCGGGAAGCGCGACCAGGATGAGAAGCTCATGCTCGGTTTCGAGCACGTCGATCGGCGGCTCCCAGCAGGCTTCCTGGCGGCCGAACTGCTGCCGCAGCCGTTCGGCGCGGGTCAGCGAGTCCAGGGCTTCGGACAGCATCCAGTCGAGGGGATTTTTGGGTTGCATGGCAAAACTCGGGGAAGGCGCTGCGGTTGGAAAACGAGCATATGGGGACGGTTCCCCAAAATTCCAGCATCGCGCGTTTGGAGCATGCCTGGCCTCTCCAACCGGAAAAGGCCCTTGTGGTCGCACGCTTCGACGCCGCGGGGATATTCCGCGGCATCGAAGGCAACAGTAGGGCGCGTCGCGCCGATCAGGCCGCGGCGCGGTACTCCTCTTCCGCTTCGAGGTTGATGACCGAGGTCGCGAGCTCGGTCAGCGTGTGATCGGTCGCCTCTTCCTCGTCCAGCGTCTCCTGGAGCAGCCTTGCCGCGTCCGGCATGCCGAGCTCCTCGGCCCAGGTGCGCAGCGTGCCGTAGCGGGAGATCTCGTAGTGCTCGACGGCCTGAGCGGCCGCGAGCAGGCCGGCGTCGAGGGCAGGGGCGTTCTTGAAATCCTTCATGATCTCGGCGCCCTCGTCGGTGATGCCGTTGATCGCTTCGCAGGGCTTGCCGCGGGCCGGCTTGCCCAGCATCTTGAAGATCTGATCGAGCCGTTTGACCTGGCCCTGCGTCTCGCGCAGATGCTTGTTGAAGGCGGCGGCAAGGTCCTTGGAATGCGCGGCCTTGGCCATCTTGGGTAGCGTCTTGATGATCTTGTTCTCGGCGTAATAGATGTCCTTCAGCGTCTCCAGGAACAGGTCGCTCAACATCTTCGGTGCCTGACGCGGACGGCGCGCCGCGGTCTTTTTCGCGTTCGCACGTTTCTTCGCTCGTTTAGCCATAAATCCTCCTCTTGAGGCGACACGGGAAGGGCGATGCCCTCCTCAATCCTCGCGCGACCAAGACTCTGCGAGGGCAAATGTTCCTCGCGAAGGCCTCCTCCAGCGGTTATGGATTGCGGCTGCACCTCGCGTGAGACCCACCCGCATGCTCGACTTTGCCCTGTCCGCCTTCGTGACGCTGCTGCTGGTGGTCGATCCCGTCGGCCTTGCGCCGGCCTTCCTGGCCGCGACCGGAGGCATGCCCGACAAGGTCAAGCG
Organism: Bradyrhizobium barranii subsp. apii; assembly: GCF_011516635.5. Taxonomy (GTDB): domain Bacteria; phylum Pseudomonadota; class Alphaproteobacteria; order Rhizobiales; family Xanthobacteraceae; genus Bradyrhizobium; species Bradyrhizobium barranii. The sequence continues at coordinate 3,186,119 of NZ_CP096255.1, forward strand.
CACGATCGCGCTGCGCGCGCCGCTGATCGCGGCCTCGATCCTGGTGGTGATCTCGCTGGCCGGAAACTGGCTGCTGCGCCAACTCGGGATCGGCATCCCCGCCTTCCAGATCGCCGGCGGACTGCTGCTGTTCGGCGTCTCCTACCAGATGATCTTCGGCGACCGTCCGCATCGCGAGGCGCGCGAGGCCGACAAGGCGACCTCGGAGCATGCCTCCGACGTCGCGGTGTTTCCGCTGGCCATCCCGATGATGGCTGGTCCCGGCGCGATCGCGACCACGCTGCTGCTGACGGGCAATGCCGGCTATGGGGCCAAGCTCGCGATCATCATCGCGGTCGTCGTCTCCGTCTGCCTGCTCTGCATGCTGTGCTTCGTCTCCGCGAGCCTGATCGCGCGCACCCTCGGGCGCACCGGAAATGCCGTGCTCTCACGCGTGCTTGGCATGCTGCTCGCAGCCTATTCGGTGCAGTTCGTGATCAATGGGATCGCGGCCGTTCGGGCGAGCGTGCCTTAGCGTTGCCCTGGACCTGCGGCAATCTGCTAATTTATTGATTTTAAGTGATATTTTGTGGCTTGGCGGGGCTGCCGGCAAGACGGTACCTGATCCGGGTCGCTTTCGCTTGCACTGCCATATTGCTTTGACGTACTCCCGGTCTAACAAACGCCCATCGCCAAGAAGTCGAGATATCGATGACAGCGGACGAGCTCGCAAAGAGACAGGCCATCATCGACGCGTGCCGCCGCATGAACGCGCTCGGCATCAACCAGGGCACCTCGGGCAATATCAGCGTCCGGCATGTGGACGGGCTTCTGGTCACGCCGACCAGCGTGCCGTATAACGCCATGACGCCCGACCAGATCGTGTTCATGGCGATGGACGGCTCCCATGCCCCCGGTCAGAAGCCCTCCAGTGAATGGCGCTTCCACCGCGACATCCTGAAATCGCGGCCCGACGTCAACGCCGTCGTCCACGCTCATCCCACCTATTGCACCATCCTGGCGATCATGGGCATGGAGATTCCGCCCGTGCACTACATGATCGCGGCCGCCGGCGGTGACAGTATCCGTTGCGCACCCTATGCCACCTTCGGAACGGCGGAGCTGTCCGAGCATGCGCTGCGGGCACTGGAGGGCCGGCTCGCCTGCCTGCTCGACCATCACGGCATGATTGCGGTCGGCAAGACGCTGGACAAGGCGATGTGGCTCGCCGTCGAGGTCGAGACGCTGGCGCGGCAGTATCACGGCTGCCTCCAGATCGGAAAACCGCCGCTGCTGTCGAGTGCCGAGATCGAACGTGTCAGCCAGCGCATGGCCGGCTACGGCATGTCGGAAGGTTAGGGCGGGCAAAAAGGTGTTCGCGCGGATCAGACACATCGCCGATCGCAAGGGATCGAACCGCGTCATGGTTCGCCTGCGCGCGCTCTTGCGCAGCAACGAGTTCTACCTGATCCCGCTGGCGCTCGTGATCGGCACGTTTACCGGTGCCATCGTGACGCTGATGGCCGAGATCGCGCAGATTGCCCATATGATGATCTACGGCATTCCCGTCGACGTTCGCCTATCCGCGCACGCCCGGGTCAGCCCCTGGGCGGCCCTGATCGCGCCCGCGCTCGGCGGATTGGCGCTCGGTATCATGGAGTGGTGGCGGCGGCGGCTGAAGATCTCCAACGCGGTCGACCCGATCGAGGCGAACGCGCTGCGCGGCGGCAATCTGTCGATGCGCGACAGCATGGTGGTGTCGAGCCAGACGCTGATCTCGAACGGCTGCGGCGCCTCGGTCGGCCTCGAGGCCGGCTACACCCAGATCGGCTCGGGCATCGCCTCACTGCTCGGCAAGTTCTTCAATCTGCGCCGCAACGATTTGCGCCTGATCGTCGGTTGCGGCGCCGCCGCTGCGATCGCAGCGGCGTTTGGCGCGCCGATCACCGGCGCGTTCTATGCCTGCGAGCTGATCGTCGGCGTCTATTCGGTCGGCAGCGCCGCGCCGATCCTGGCGGCCTCGCTTGCTGGCGCGCTGACCGCGCAATGGCTCGGCGGCGCGCCGTACTCTATCGAGATACCGAAGGTCAGCGCGGTCGGCGTCGAGCAATATCTGGCATTGATCGGGCTTGCGCTCATTACCAGCGGCGTCGGCATCGCCGTGATGCGGTCGTCTTCGATGTTCGAGCGCCTGTTTGTCTGGCTGCCGGTCTGGCTGCGCCCGGTGATCGGCGGCCTTATCGTCGGCAGCTTTGCCATCGTCACGCCGCAGGTGCTCGCGGCCGGCCACGGCGCCATGGTGCTCGATCTGTTTCACGACATGACGATCGGCCTGATCGCGATCATCATCGCCTTGAAGGTGACGGCCTGCCTGATCTCGCTCGCCTCGGGTTTCCGTGGCGGTCTGTTCTTTGCCTCGTTGTTCGTCGGCAGCCTGATCGGAAAGTTCTTCGCCGCGGTTCTTTTGCTCATCAGCCCGGAATTCGTGATCGACCCGCTGGTCGCGATGCTGACGGGTATGGCGACGCTCGGCGTCGCCATCGTTGGCGGCCCCTTAACCATGTCGTTCCTCGTGCTGGAAATGACCCGCAATGTCGACGTTACCGCCGTGGTGCTGGCCGGCTGCATCGTCACCTCGATCTGCGTCCGCTTCATGTTCGGTCATTCCTTCTCGACATGGCGCCTGCATCTGCGCGGCGAGACCATCCGCAGCGCCAACGACGTCGGCTGGCTGCGCAACCTCACGGTCGAGCGGCTGATGCGCTCCGACGTCGGCAAGGTGCCATCGACCACGACGATCGCCGCCGTGCGCGGTGAATTCGCGCTGGGCTCGCGGCCCGGCATCGTCATCGTCAACAATGCCGACGAATATGTCGGCCTCGTCCTGCTGCCCGACCTGTTCTCCAGCGATCTCGACAGCATCGCCGACGACATCCAGGTGATCGAGCTCGCCCGCCTGACCGAGATCGTGCTGATCCCGGAAATGAACGTGAAGTCGGCGATGGCCGTGTTCGACGAGGCGGAAGCCGAGATGCTGGCGGTGGTCGATTCCACCGACAGCCGCAAGGTGGTCGGCTTCCTCACCGAGACGTTTGCCCGCCGCCGCTATGTCGAGGAGATCGACAAGGCAACGCGCGGCGTGCTCGGGGCGCTGTCGTAGGGTCACTCGGACCGATCGGTCTCCCGCAGGAGCGATCATGAGAGCGGGACGGCGTGCTTCGTGCGCCGCCGTCAGCGCCGGCTATCAGCCTGGTTGAGATGGGGAAGCGACGACGCACGCCACGATCCGTCGGACCAGTGGCAGCACCATCAACAGTGTGGGAAAGGCGACGAGCCATGACAGCGCCCAGGCGCCAGGCCAGGTCGCGAGGAACGCCGGCGTCGCGCCGAGGCTTCGGAGCGTCGAAATGACCGACACCACGGCCGTCATGAGGATGGACAGCACAAATGGCATCACGATCGGCGCATAGCGCGCCGGCAGTTTGCGAACCGCAATCATCTGATTTCTCTTGAGGAAAAGGACGCGTCAGTCACGTTGAACCTGCGAAAATGCATCGATCCCGACGGCGTCGGTTGATGCGTTGGTTCACGTGAAACGCTTACGGCGACCGAAAAACGGCGCGGCTGTTCATTATCCGCTCAGGTTGAGTGGTTCAAGCTGGATCTGGTCGTTCGGTTTACAATCGTTCGAAGCGTGGCAGATTGCCGCGATCACGAAACTTTTCAATGGTTTGCACGTTGTGGATCGTTTCATATTTTGACTTTGAGCGAGAGCAAAGGACGGTGAGATGAGCGATAGGCCCGTAAATTCCAGGTTTGGCCGCAACACCGCATTGGCTGCGTTTGCGAGTCTGGCTCTGGCGACAGCTTCCGTCTCGCCCTCGTCTGCGGCGCCGGCCGGTTCGCCGTCGGTCAGCGCGGACTCTGCGACGTCGAGCAGATCCGTAGCGACCGATTTCAGCGCCGCCCGCCGCCACCGCTACTATCGCCGGGGTCCAAATGCGGCAGGGCTTGCCTTCATGGGCGTGGCGGCAGGTCTCATCGGAGGTGCGATCGCAGAGAGCCGGCGCCAGGAGTACTACGAGAATCGCTATTATGACGGCCCGGGTCCTTACTATGGCGGTCAGGGATATTATGGCGGCGGTCCCTATTACGGTCCGCGTGGCTACTATCAGCCTTATTAGGCACCTGTTCTCGCCGTAGCCCGGATTGCACGGAGCGTGTCATCCTGCGGCGCTTCGCGCCGACTCGTTGGCTCCGTCCGGGCTATGCGTCTCTGTGTTGCCCGACGGGCAAAACACCCGAGAGGGCGTCAACCCGCGCGCTATGAGACGAGCTAGCGACATTGAACGGCATGCTCGGGCTGTCGGACAAGTTAGTTCGGTGTAGGATGGTGTCGCGAAGGAGAATTCACCCACGTATGGGATGAATGAGCCGCGCCATGGAAGACGCGCCATGGAAGAGAAATCTCCTCAAATGAGATTGGCACAGCCGCGGGGGACTGTGCTGACGAATATGGCCGTCGCAGCGTTGATAATTGCTGCGCTCTATTTCGGTCGTGAAATTTTTGTTCCCTTCGCGTTAGCAGTTCTCCTGAGTTTCGTTATGGCGCCCTTCGTGATGCGCTTACGTTCCTGGCGAGTTCCGCGCACGATTTCTGTGCTGGTGGTCGTCTTCATCGGATTCTCGATCATATTTAGTCTAGGCGGTCTTATGGTTTCGCAGGCGACCCGGCTCGCCACCAAGCTGCCAGGCTATCAACAAACATTGAGTGACAAGATCGAAAGCCTGCGCGGCTTAATGGGCGGCGGCTCTGGAACATTGGAGCAGGCGTCGACAGTTCTGAAAGAATTGAAGACAGAGTTGCAGAATCGAGATGGGGCCGGTCGACCTATTGACGGCGAACTCACCAGACAGCCCTCAGACAAGCCGATACCCATACCCGTTGAGGTAAGGCAACCCGATCCTGGTGCTCTGTCGACGTTTGGCGCAATCATCCAGCCACTGATTTCACCTTTAACGACGACAGGGATCGTCGTGATCTTTGTTGTCTTTGTCCTGCTGCAACGGGAAGATCTGAGGAATCGGCTTGTCCGACTGGCCGGATCCGCGGATATTCAACGCACGACTGCGGCCCTGGACGACGCCGGTAAGCGTCTGAGCAAGCTCTTTCTTACCCAGATCGCGTTCAATGGCGTGTTCGGTCTTGCAATAGGCTTAGGTCTTGAATTCATCGGTGTGCCCTCGGCTCCGCTATGGGGTCTGATCGCGATGATTATGCGATTTGTACCGTATATCGGTGCATTGATATCTGCGGTATTCCCTCTCATTCTCGCGGCGGCGGTGGGCACGGGCTGGCAGATGCTGATACTTACGGCGGCATTGTTCGTCGTGCTTGAGTTGCTCGCAGGACAGGTTCTCGAACCCTTGATTTTTGGGCATAGCTCGGGTCTTTCCCCGATTGCAATTATCCTGTCAGCGTCATTCTGGACGTGGCTTTGGGGGCCGGTCGGACTGGTGTTGGCCACGCCCTTAACAATTTGTCTCGTCGTCCTTGGGCGGCATGTCGATCGCCTCAAATTTCTTGACGTTATGCTTGGCGACCGACCACCGCTGACGCCGCCGCAACTGGCTTATCAACGAATGCTGGCGGGAGATCCCATTGAAGCGGTGGAACAGGCACATGAATACCTGAATGACTCGTCGCTTGAGAATTATTATGACGACATCCTCTTGAAAGGCCTGAGACTCGCAGAGGCCGACCGTCAATTGGGTCACCTCGATCAGGACCGATTAAATCGGGTAGTCTCAACGGTGGAAGAATTGGTCGCTGAGCTGGGGGCACACCATGACGTGGAAGCAACAGGACCCAGTTCCCCGGATCTAAGCTCAAGCCCCGGAGCTGCCATTACATTCGAGCGAGCAGGCTCCGAGCACGCTTTGATTCCGGAGCCGCCGACCTCGTCTATTTCGGTCGTTTGCATCCCTGGTGCCGGGCGACTCGATGAGGCGACGGCGCTTGTGCTGGCGCAGCTTCTGCGGTACCGCGGGATTCAGGCAATTGCGGAAAAGGCTGATGCTTCATCAATGTCGAAATTGCTTTCGCTCGAATTGGCGAACACCGCGCTTGTATGTGTCTGCTATCTGAGTCAGCCGTCCACCGCCAAGATTCAGCACGTCGTTCGAGGGCTCAGTAAAAGGATTGGCGCAACCCGTATCCTGTTCGCTTTGCTGGGAACGGGAGCCGCAGAAACGGTGGGAAACGCTTCCAACGCGTTGGTAGCAAGCGGGTCGTTCGGTGCAGCCTTGGAAGCAGTCGTTCACGTGACCTCCGCGCAACCTGATGCGTCGGATCAGGCGAAGGCAGCTGCTCCGGCGTAAAAACGAATCTTTTGCTCCTCTGGATTGCCGGGCGTCGCAGAGCGACCATCCGCATCGGTCACCGGGTCCTGTGGAGAGCAAAAGGATGGGCGGGGACCGCGCGACGGTGACCCTTGCGAATATTTGCCATCGCGCACCGCACATTTGGCCGGACCCAAAAGCTTCAGCAGGGACAATAGCGATCATTGCGACACGCGCGTGGAATGTCCACTCACGCCTCACAAGCAAAACATTCAGTTTGCACGGCCGCCATGACCCTTTGACCTAGGTCAATACTCTCAACGTGGGTTTACCTTGGAAATAGCAACTATCGGAGCGACTGCACTCTTCGCCTGTATCTTCTGCGTAACGCCGATATCGCTCGTATGTCACGCAAGGGAAACGTGTGGTTGTCTGTGGCAAGCAGCCTGAGCTAATCACGCAAGGAGGAGCTGTACATGGGTATCCTGGACGAGTTACTGGGCGGCGGGCAACGCCAGAAAGAGTATCGGGATTTCGTTGATCGATACGAACAAGGAAATCCGTCGGAGGGTTATTCCGATCAAGAGGTTCTCAAACGGTATGGTGATGTGTCACACGCCGTGCCGTCTGACCAGTACGCGCAGGCAGCGATAGATGCGTTGGGCAAGCTTTCGCCGGAAGAACGGGCGGCGTTCGTGAAGATGCTGCAGGAGCGAGCCGCCGCGCGCGGCGTGGCGCTACCGGGACAAGTGGCCCCCGAACCGAAGGAACTGGGCGAGGTGCTCACCGATCTGCATGGGAGGCCCGGTCAGCTCCGGGATATCCTCGCCAGTGGCGATGCCCAGCCTCACGAGCAAGCCCAACCGTCGAACCCGATCATCGACATACTTGCGTCCCCGCAGGCAAAGGCCGTGCTCGCGGGGATCGCGGCCATGGTGGTCAAGCGTGTCATGCAGGGTTCATCCCGAACCGCGTAGCGCATGCGAGGCCCGCAGCCAAAGTCCGGCTGGGGTCATTCGGTTGACCTACCGGCAAGTCCGGGCAAGGTTCGCTATGCCGCCAAAAAAGCGGAAGCGAGTTATCCTGTCGCGACGCAACAGGAATGAACACGATGGCCGAGAGCGACGGCCCGCCCATCGCCAAAGGTTCTGCGACTGTCAGCGCGTCGGCCATTGGTGCGTCTGCAGCACTCGCTGTCATCGCCCGGCTTGACCGGGCGATCTAGCATTCCAGAGACGGCTGTGATTGAGCCGAGAGGCCGCGGCGTACTGGATTCCCCGCTTTCGCGGGGAATGACAGTGACAATTGGCGGACGACGCCGATGCCTCACTTCCGTCATTGCGAGCGCAGCGCTCTTGCGGTGCGCTGCAGAGCCGGGGCCCATGTCTCCGCGTTCTACTCTCCGCATTGTACCGTGTCGCTTTCTGGGTCCCGGCTCTGCGCAGCAACGCTTGCGCGTTGCAGCGCGTCCGGGACACGAGAGACGTCGCAGCAACCGCGTTCTACGCCCGTATCACCGTCCCGCCGGTGCCGACAGCGCGCCGTTGGCGTAGCGCTGCCAGTCGGGTGTGGTCGGCTGCGACGGCCAGAACGCGTTGGAGTCGCGGACCGACTGGGTGATCGGGGCGGGTGGTGCCTTGCTTCTGTGGTGGCGGTCGCTCGCGGCGGCGGTCTGGATGGTGGCGGCGGCGATCAGGGTGGCGCCGAGAATGGCAAAGGTCTTTCGCATGATTGTTTCTCCCGTGACGGCGATTCAGGCTGTGAGAAAAATGTCTCCTGTGTTCGCGCTCGTGGCTGACATGGCGATGTGTCCTGCCGGATATCAGCCAGGCCGGTTTGACGATCCGAAGCGTGGCCATCACGTTGGGGCGAGCAAATTTTCTAGCGCCGGCCAAATATTCGGCAATCGCGCCCGCAGCGCCGGTGGACTTGCCCCCGGCAATCCGGTTCAATGAGGTAAATTGAGTTCTCAGGCGACAACGATGTCGAAATATCTGCTGGTCCTTCTCCTGATCGCCTCGCCGGCGGCCGCGCAGGTTAAGCTCACGCCAAAGACCTCGGCAGCGCATCCAGACCCCTGCGCCCCGATCGGGCGGACCGCGGACGGCAAGCTGGTCTACTCCATGAAATGCGAGAATCTGCCGGCGCCGCCTCCACCTCCGCCACAGGCGGAACTGAAGGAGGCGCCCCCTTCGGCCGCGCCCGCCGCCGACCCCGAGCCGGAGGTGCGGCGGAGTGGTATTTTCGGCTGGTCCTACGACCGCAGATGACGGGCCGCGCCACTTGCGCGAAGCCCGATGGAATGCTCTTTGCTTGAAAATTCCCCGTGGGCCCTTGGCCCCCGATCCAGAGAGATGAGATGAGCAAACTCGTTATCCGCGCCGGCGACTTCACCTTCGATGCCCGCTTCGAGGAGCAACTGGCACCCAAGACCGTCGCTGCGTTCCGCAAGGCGCTGCCGTTCGAAAGCCACATCATCCATGTGCGCTGGAGCGGCGAGGGCGTCTGGATGCCGCTCGGCGATCTCGATTTCGGCGTCGGCTACGAGAACCACACCAGCTATCCCGCGCCGGGTCAGATCATCCTCTATCCCGGCGGCATCAGCGAGACCGAGATCCTGCTCGCCTATGGCGGCGTGCACTTCGCCAGCAAAATGGGCCAGCTCGCCGGCAACCATTTCATCACGCTGACCTCGGGCCTCGAGAATCTCGCGACCCTCGGCAAGAGCGTGCTGTGGAAGGGCGCCCTGCCGATCCGCTTCGAGGAAGTCTGAGTGACGGATACTCGCTACCCGCGCGATCTCCGCGGTTACGGCCGCAACCCGCCGCATCCGCAATGGCCCGACAATGCGCGGGTCGCGGTGCAGTTCGTCGTCAATTTCGAGGAGGGCGGCGAGAACAACATCTTGCACGGCGATCGCACCTCGGAAGCGCTTTTGTCCGACGTCCTCGGCGCGCAGCCCTGGCCGGGCAAGCGTCACGCCAATATCGAGTCGATGTTCGAATATGGCTCGCGCGCCGGCTTCTGGCGGCTGTGGCGGGTGTTCAACGCGCGGAAGTGGCCGACCACCGTGTTCGGCGTTGCCACCGCGCTGAAGCGGAATCCGGAGATTGTCGCGGCGATGAAGGAGTCAGGCTGGGACATCGCAAGCCACAGCCTGAAATGGATCGAGCACAAGGACATGACCGAGGCGCAGGAGCGCGCCGAGATCGCCGAGTCGATTCGCGTCCACACCGAGGCGACGGGCTCGCGGCCGCTCGGCTGGTACACCGGGCGCTCCTCGGTCAACACCAACCGCCTCCTGATGGAGGAGGGCGGCTTCCTCTATCTCTGCGACTCCTATGCCGACGATCTGCCCTACTGGGTCGGGGGCGCGAAGGGCAAGCAGCTCATCATTCCCTATACGTTAGACGCCAACGACATGCGCTTCATCAACCCGCAGGGGTTTGCCGAAGGCGAGCAGTTCTTCACCTATCTGAAGGACGCCTTCGACGTGCTCTATGCCGAGGGCGAGACCGCGCCGAAGATGATGTCGGTGGGGCTGCACTGCCGTCTTGCCGGCCGGCCCGGCCGTGCCGCGGGACTGATCCGCTTCCTCGACTATATCGGCAAGCACGATCGCGTCTGGGTGCCGACGCGGCTCCAGATCGCGCAGCACTGGCACGACAAGCATGCCCATCTTGCCGCCGACGCCTTCGAGATCGGGTGAGGACCATGGCGCAAATCTCGCTCGCCGATCTCAATGCTGCTGATAAGGCCAGCTTTGTCGCGGTCCTCGCCAACGTCGTCGAATATTCACCGTGGATTGCGGAGAAACTTGCCGGGCAGCGGCCGTTCGCCGGTATCAACCAGTTGCACTCAGCGCTGATGGCGGCGATCCTGGCTGCCGAGCCCGACGTGCAGCTCGCGCTGATCCGGGCGCATCCCGATCTCGCCAACAAGACCCAGCGTGCAGCGGGGCTCACTGCAGAATCGACAGACGAGCAGAACAGCGCCGGCCTCGACCGTCTCTCGGATGCAGAATACGCCGCGTTCGAGCGCGTCAACAACGCCTATCGCGACAAGTTCGGCTTCCCCTATATCGTCTGCGTGCGCCGTCACACCAGGGATTCCGTGCTGCGCGACTTCGAAACGCGGCTGCGCAATATCGCCAAGACCGAGACGCGGCGTGCGATCGAGGAGATCGGCCGCATCTCCGCGCTGCGGCTCGATCAGCTCGTCGTCGCCGACGACAAGCTGAAAGTGCACGGCCGGCTCTCGACGCATGTGCTCGACAATCACGCCGGAAAGCCTGCAGCCGGCATCCCGGTGGAGCTCGTCGAGCTTGCGAATCTCGGCGAGAGCCGCGTGATCGCGCGCGCCGTGACCAATGCCGATGGTCGCACCGACCAGCCGCTGATCGGCGGCCGTCCGCTGCCGATCGGCCGCTACGAGCTCAAATTCAGCGTTGCCAAATATTACGCCGAGCGCAACGTGCCGTTGTCAGACCCGCCGTTCCTCGACGAGATCCCGCTGCGCTTTGCCATCAGCGAGCCGGAAAGCCACTACCACGTGCCGCTGCTGGTCACGCCGTGGAGCTACTCGACCTATCGCGGCAGTTAATTCCCAAACTTCTCCTGCAGTGCCGGAAACAGCCGGTCCGGCTTGAACGGCGGCGCGGTGAAGCGGATGCCGGTGGCATCCGCGATCGCATTGCCGAGCGCAGCGGTGACCGGATTGTAGGGGCTCTCGCTCATCGACTTGGCGCCGAGCGGCCCGATCGTGTCGGAGGTCTCGGCAAAGAAGACCTCCGTGCGCGGAACGTCTGCGAAGGAGGGCAGGTGGTAGTCGCGGAATTTCGGGTTGGTGACGCGGCCGGTAGCGTCGATCACCATCTCCTCGTAGAGCGCCGCCCCGATCGCCTGCGCGACGCCGCCCTCGACCTGGCCGCGGCACTGCATGGGATTGGCGACGACGCCGGCGTCCGCCGCCTGCACGCTCCGGAGAATCTTGATCTCGCCGGTGCCCTTGTTCACGGCAACGCGAAAGCCCTGGACGTTGAAGCCGACTGAGCGCGGCGTCCCCTCGGAATTGCCGGTGCCTGCGAACGGCTGCCCGCGTTCGCGCGCGAGCTTCGCCAGCTCGGCAAAGGACATGCGCCGCACGCCGCTGACGACTGCTTCGTCGTCGAGCGTGCAGCTCGCGGCGTCGCACAGCCAGGCGCTGGCGGCCACAGCGATCAGTTCGGTCGCGAGCTGCATCGCGGCCGCATGCGTTGCCTTGCCCGCAACGAAGGTGCCCGCACTGCCATAGGCGCCGGTGTCGTGGCCACCATGGGCGGTGTCGGACTGGCGCAGGCGGATGCGGTCGACGGTGGTTGCGAGCGTCGTCGCCGCGATCTGCCGGTGCACGGTGCTGGTGCCGTTACCGAACTCGGCGGTGCCGACGGTGAGGTCGAAGCCGCCGTCATCATTGAGCGCGATCATCGCATCCGCGAGATGGCCGGCCGGCGGCACCGTGTCGATCATGGTCAGCGCGACGCCGTCGCCGATCAGCCACTCCGGCGTCAGGTCCGGCTGCGGGCCGTCGGCCTGCATGGCGCGTTCGACGAGGTCGAGGCATTGGTCGAGCCCGTAGGAGCCAAAGAGCACGTCGTGAAATTCGGACGGCGGCGGCGACAGCATGGGATCGCCTGGTTTGACGACGTTGCGCCGGCGCATGTCGTAGGGGCTGATGCCGAGCTGCCGTGCCAGCTCGTCAATCGCGGCTTCGATCGCGATCTGCGTTTGGGGCAGGCCGTAGCCGCGAAACGCGCCCGACGGCACCGTGTTGGTGTAGACGGCGAAGCCGTCGACCTTCTTGTTAGGACAGTTGTAGACCGCGATGGACTCGGACAGCGAGTGGAACATCACGGGGCCGGCATGATTGCCGTAGGCGCCGGTGTTGGAGAGCACCTCGAGCTGGAGCGCGGTGAGCCGGCCGTCAGCATCGGCGCCAGCCTTGATGTGAACCCGCATGGGATGCCGCGTCGAGGTCGCGATGAACTGCTCCTCGCGGGTCAGCTCCAGCTTGACCGGTCGTCCGGTCTTGAGCGTAGCCAGCGCCAGAATGTCCTCGACGAACATCTCCTGCTTGCCGCCAAAGCCGCCGCCGATGCGCTCGCAGAACACGCGGACCTTGTCCAAGGGGAGCCCAAAGATGTCCGACAGCGCGCGGCGGGTCAGGAACGGCACCTGCGTCGAGGTGCGGACATTGAGCACGCCTGAAGCGTCGAGCCAGGCGAGGCCGCCATGGGTCTCCAGCGCGGCGTGCTGCACGCGGTGACTGTGGAAGGTCGCCCCATAGGTGACGGCAGACGTCGCGAGTGCCGCCGCCACGTCGCCGTATTCGCCATGGGTCTCGGCTGCGAGGTTACGCTGGGGATCGGCGATGCGGTTCGCGGTGGTGCGGTCAGGATGAATGACAGGTGCACCCGGCGCCATCGCCTGCTCCGGATCGATCAGCGCAGGCAGGATTTCGTAATCGACCTTCAGCCGCCGGCACGCCTCCTCGGCGGCGGCCTCGCTCTCGGCGACGACGGCGGCGACCTTCTGGCCGATGAAGCGGACGACGTCATCGAGGATGCGGGTATCCTCCGGATCCATCCAGTCCTTCTCATGCCGCGCGGTCGAGATCAGAACCGACGGTGCATCCTCATGCGTCATGACCGCGTGCACGCCGGGCACGCGTAGCGCGTCCGACTTGTCGATCGCGACGATCTTCGCGTGGGCGTGCGGCGAGCGGAGCAGCTTGATATGCAGCAGGCCGTCGATCTGGGTGTCGAAGGTGTAGCGCGCCTTGCCGCGCACGACGTCGGGGCCTGCTGGGGCCGGAAGGCTGCGGCCGAAGGCAGCGCCGGCCTCGACGCTCTCCTCGACATTGGTCTTGCCGAGCAGCGCGTCCTCGATCGAGCGATAGCCGGTGCAGCGACAGATATTGCCCTTCAGCGCCGATCCGAGATCAGTGCGCTGCGCCTGGTTCAGCGAGGCGCAGGTCAGGATCATGCCGGCGGTGCAGAAGCCGCATTGAAAGCCTTGCGCCTCGAGGAAGGCCTGCTGCATCGGATGCGCGCCATGGTCGCCACCGAGCCCTTCGATCGTGGTGACGGCGCGCCCCTCGGCGCGGAACGCCGGGATCAGGCAGCTGTGCACCGGCTCGCCGTCGAGCAGCACGGTGCAGGCACCGCAATCGCCGGCATCGCAGCCCTTCTTCACGCCGAAATGGCCGAGCTCGCGCAAGAACGTGCGCAGGCACTGGCCGGCGCGCGGCTCTTGCGGGAAGGTCTTGCCGTTGACCTCGAAACTCATGATGGCGTCGCCCCCACGAGTTCGCCGCGAATCTCCTCGGCGAGCCTTAGCGTCATATGCTTGCGCCAGATCGGCTTGCCGTGGATGTCAGTGTGGTACAGATCATCCGGGATCTGCTCTGCGATCGCGTCGCGAAGCGCGCCCGCGTCCGGAGCCTTGCGAAAGGACAGCTGGATCGGTCGCACCGTCGATGCGGTCACCGACAGCGTCAGCGTGCCATCGCTATCCAGGCTGCCGATCAGAAGCGCCGCAGAGCGGCCGACCGGCGCCAGCGAGATCTGGCGAAAGGCCGTGCGGCGCTTCAGCGCGGCAACCGGGATATCGATCTGCCGGATCAGGTCGCCTGGCGTCAGGCGGTTGCGCTGGTTGCCGGTGACGAAGTCGACGACGGGTATCTTCTCTTCACCGCCGTCGGCCTTCCAGATGATGCAGACGCCGTCCAGCGCTGATGTGAGCGAGATCATCGGTCCCGCCGGCAGCGACATGCAGAGATTGCCGCCGACGGTCGCGGTCTTCCAGATCTTGAATGAAGCAAGGAAAGCCCGGCAGCACTGGCCGATCAGCGGGGCTGCGAGCCAATCGGGCGGGCAGGCGAAACCGTCGAGCTGCGTGATGGTGCAGGTGGCGGAGATGGTGAGATGGGTGTCGATGATCGTGAGCGCCGGCCATTTCAGGTCAGTGAGATCGATCAGCCGCTTCAGGTGGACCTGGGGCTCCGAGAACAGCCAGGTGCCACCCGCGAGCCAAGCATCACCTTCCGTCCAGGCGGGCAGCTGCGCGCGCGTTTGCGGATGGGCCACCGTCGTGATGGTATTCAAATCCATGGCTGCGCCAAAGCTTCCGCCCGGTGAATCGTGCAGATGAGTCTTGCAAGACCGGAGCCAAGTCGCAACAAGCAAGTCGTAGCATGAAGGTGATCGGGCCGGCGGCCGCCTTGCCGGCCTTGTCATCAGCGGATGTGAGGAGACCACGATCATGAGCGACGCAAAGCCGATCTGGATCAGGGATCCCCTCGCCATCCTCGCTGACGGCGCCGAGCGCGGGATCGTGGTGAGGGATGGCCGGATTGTCGAGTTCGTGCCGGCCGGCGGCGGGCCTGCGACGGCGGATGTCGCGGTGTTCGACGCGGGCGAGCATGTCGTGCTGCCAGGCCTGATCAACACACATCATCACTTCTATCAGACGCTGACGCGGGCGCTGCCGGCGGCGATGGACCGCGAGCTGTTTCCCTGGCTCCAGGCGCTCTATCCGGTGTGGGCGAGGATGACGCCGGAATCGCTCGAGCTCGGCGTCACCGTGGCGATGTCCGAGCTCCTGCTCTCGGGCTGCACCACCACAACGGATCACCACTATGCGTTCCCCGCGGGGCTCGAGGAGTCCGTCGATATCGAGGTCGCAGTCGCAAAACAGCTCGGTGTCCGGGTGCTGGTCACGCGCGGCTCGATGAACCTGTCGCAGCGCGACGGCGGCCTGCCGCCTGACAGCGTCGTGCAGGATGAGGATACGATCCTCGCCGACAGCGCGCGGGTGGTTGCAAAGCATCACCAGCGCGGCGCGGATGCGATGGTGCAGATCGCGCTGGCGCCATGTTCACCTTTCTCGGTGACGACGTCGCTGATGCGCGCCACCGCCGATCTCGCCGCCAAGCTCGACGTCCGCCTGCACACCCATCTCGCCGAGACCGAGGACGAGAACAAGTTCTGCCAGCAGATGTATGGCTGCCGCCCGCTCGACTATCTCGAGCAATGCGGCTGGCTCAATGCGCGGACCTGGCTCGCCCACGGCATCTTCTTCAATGCGGAGGAGATGAAGCGGCTCGGCAAGGCCAAGACCACCATCAGCCATTGCGCGTGCAGCAATCAAATTCTGGCGTCGGGCTGCTGCCCGGTGTGCGAGATGGAGGAGGCCGGTGTCGGCATCGGCATCGGCGTCGACGGTTCGGCCTCGAACGACGGATCGAATTTGATGCAGGAGGTGCGGGCCGCGTTCCTGCTGCAGCGGGCCCGCTACGGAGTGGCCAAAGTCAGCCACAAGGATGCGCTGCGCTGGGCGACCAAGGGCTCGGCGGCGTGCGTCGGCCGGCCGGAACTGGGCGAGATCGCTGTCGGCAAGGCTGCCGATCTCGCCCTGTTCAAGCTCGACGAGCTGCGCTTCTCCGGCCATGGCGATCCGCTGGCCGCGCTGGTGCTATGCGGGGCGCATCGGGCCGACAGGGTGATGGTGGCGGGACAATGGGCCGTGATCGACGGCGCGATCCCGGGACTGGATGTTCCCGATCTCATTCGCCGCCACAGTTCCGCGGCGCGGGCGATGCAGGCGGGATAATCCGGGCAAAAAAGAAAGAGGGGGCGACCACAAGTGCCGGGTGCTTCTGGCCCCCCCTCCGAACCTCCTCCGGGAGGAGCAGGTGATCTAGGCAATGCAAGAAGCGTGCTACTTGCCCGGAAGCTTGTCGTCGATGCCCTTGACGTAGAAATTCATGCCGAGGATCTGGCCGTCATCGAGGTGATCGCCACCTTTGCACTCGACCGGCTTGCCGTCCTGCCCAACGACCGGGCACTTGAATGGATGCAGCTTGCCCGCTGTGATCGCGGCCTGGGCATCCTCGGCGAGCTTCTTCACGTCGTCAGGCATGTTGGTGTAGGGCGCCATCGCGAACATATGGCTGTCGAGGCCACCCCAGCTGTCCTCGGACTTCCAGGTGCCGGCGAGCTCGGCCTTGACGCGCTCGATGTAGTAAGGGCCCCAGGTGTCCAGGATCGAGGTGAGCTGGGTCTTCGGCCCGAACTTGATCATCTCGGAATCCTGGCCGAAAGCGAGCTTGCCGCGTTCGCTGGCAATCTGCATCGCCGCCGGCGAATCCGTGTGCTGCATGATCACGTCGGCGCCCTGGTCGATCAGCGCCTTGGCGGCGTCGGCCTCCTTGCCCGGGTCGAACCAGGTGTTGGCCCAGATGATCTTGACCTTGATGTTCGGATTGATGGTCTGCGCCGCGAGGATCGTCGCGTTGATGCCGGAGACGACCTCCGGAATCGGGAACGAGCCGATATAGCCGAGCACGCCGGACTTCGACATCTTGGCCGCGATCAGGCCCTGGATGTAGCGGCCCTGCCACCATTTGGCCGAGTAGGTCGACATGTTCGGGTTGCGCTTGTAGCCAGTGGCGTGCTCGAAATGCACGTTCGGATATTTCTTGGCGACTTTCAGCGTCGGGTCCATGTAGCCGAACGAGGTCGTGAAGATCAGTTTGTTGCCGGCGCGGACGAGCTGCTCGATGGAGCGCTCGGCGTCGGGACCTTCCGGCACGTTCTCGAGATAGGTGGTCTCGATCTTGTCCCCCAGCTCCTTCACCAGGGCTTGGCGCGCGAGGTCGTGCTGGTATGTCCAGCCCAAGTCTCCGATCGGACCCAGATAGATGAAGCCGACTTTCAGCTTGTCGGCGGCGGAGGCTGCGCTGACGCTTCCGGCAAGCAAAAGCCCGGCAGCCAGCGCAAGAAGTGATTTCCTCATCATCAATCTCCAAACATCAGGGGACAGCCACGATCCGCAACGTGCGCGCCCCATCGCGCCCGCCGCGGAAATGAAACGCTAGCGGTCCGGCACGAACACGGTGCCGAGCGCGGCCGGCGCGGTCGAGCCGCCGGTGCGCGCGCGTGAGAGCAGGACCAGAACGATGACGGTTGCGAGGTAAGGCAGCGCCGACATGAACTGCGAGGGAATGCCGACGCCCCAGCCCTGCGCGTGCAGTTGCAGGATCGTCACCGCGCCGAACAGGTGGGCGCCGACCACGAGCCGGCCCGGCCGCCAGGACGAAAACACGACCAGTGCCAGCGCGATCCAGCCGCGGCCCGCGGTCATGCCGGGAATGAAGAACGGCGTGTAGGCGAGCGGCAGATAGGCGCCGGCAAGGCCTGCGCAGGCGCCGCCGAACATCACGGCGAAGGTGCGGATGCGCAGCACGGGATAGCCGAGCGCATGCGCGGAGACATGGTTGTCGCCGCAGGCGCGCAAGATCAACCCCGCCCGCGTGCGGTACAGGAACCTCCAGACGCCGACGACGAGCGCGATGGAGAAATAGACGAAGGCGTCCTCGCCGAACAGCACCCGGCCAATCAGCGGCATGTCCGTGAGGCCGGGAATATAGAGGTGCATCGCGGGCGTGATGCGCTCGCCGACGAAGCCGGCGCCGATCAGGCCGGACAGGCCGACGCCGAGGATGGTCAGCGCGAGACCCGTTGCAACCTGGTTGACGGCGAGCCCGAGCGTCATCAGCGCGAACACCAGCGACATCAGCGTGCCCGCGACGATGCCGAACAGCGCGCCGATGAAGATCGATCCGGTCAGCCACGCGCCGGCAAAGCCGCAAGCCGCGCCGACGATCATCATGCCCTCGACGCCGAGATTGAGCACGCCCGAGCGCTCGGTCACGAGCTCGCCGGTCGCCGCGATCAGCAGCGGCGTCGAGGCGGCGAGCACCGCGAGGATGATGGCTTCAACCAGTTCCACGGGCCACCTGTCGGTTCGGGAAAACCAGCTTGAAGCGATAGAGAATAAGCGAATCGCAGCCGAGGACGTAGAATAGCAGGATGCCCTGGAAAACCTTGGTGACGTCCAACGGGATCTTCATCGCGATCTGCGCCTGCTCGCCGCCGATAAAGGTCAATGCGAGAAAAAGGCCTGCAATTAGTATTCCAAGCGGGTTCAGCCGGCCGAGGAAGGCGACGATGATCGCGGTGAAGCCGTAGCCGGGCGAGATGCCGGGCTGGAGATGCCCGACCGGACCCGCGACCTCGATGATGCCGGCGAGTCCGGCGAGCGCGCCCGACACAGCGAAAGTCAGGATGACCAACTGGTTGGCGTTGAAGCCGCCGAACCGTGCGGCGCGTGGCGCCGCGCCGACCACGCGAATCTCAAAGCCCTTGATGGTGCGGCCGAGCAGGATCGCGGCGGCCGCGACGACGAGCAGGGCAATGATCGAGCCGAGATGCAGCCGGCCGCCTTCGATCAGCAGCGGCACCGTTGCCACCGGATCAAATTCCGCTGTGGTCGGGAAGTTGAAGCCGTGCGGATCGCGCCAGGGCCCGCGCACGAGATAGTCGAGGAAGAGGTCGGCGACATAGACCAGCATCAGGCTGGTCAGGATTTCGCTGGCGCCGAACTTCACCTTGCAGATCGCCGGGATCAGCGCATAGAGCGCACCTGCGGCGGCGGCGAGCACGAGCATCGCCGGCAGCACCCAGGCCCCGGCATCGGTGCCCTGCGTCTTCACCGCGATCCAGCTTCCGGCCACCGCGCCGATCAGGAATTGCCCTTCGGCGCCGATGTTCCAGGCATTGGCGAGATAGCAGAGCGACAACCCGATCGCGATCATCACCAGCGGCGTCGCCTTAACCGCGATCTCCTGCAGCGAATAGCCGTCGGTCAACGGCGCGATGAAGTAGGCGTGCAGCGCGAGCAGCGGATTCTTGCCGAGGATCGCGAACAGGATGATCATGGTCACGATCGTGAGGCCGATCGCGATCAGCGGCGAGACCAGCGCGATCGTGTTGGAACGCTCGACGCGCTTCTCAAGCACCAACTGCATGCGCGGCCTCCTTCGGCTCCAGGCTGCTGCCCCCCATCAACAGGCCGAGTTTTTCGCGCGTGGCTTCGCTTGTTGCAAGCGGCGCCGACAGCCGGCCGTGGAACATCACGGCGATCCGATCGGCGATCTCCGCGAGCTCGTCGAGATCCTGGCTGGTGACGAGCACGGCGGCGGCGCCGGCATCGACGCCCCAGGTCGGCTGGCTCACCACCAGCACCGCGGGGTTGCGCAGGATCTCGCGGCCGACGATGAACTTTTGCAAATTGCCGCCGGACAGGCTCGCCGCTTCCGGATCCCGCTTGGCCTTGCGGACGTCGAACGTTTCGGTCGCACGGTCCACGGTCTTTAGTGTCGCCGCGGTGTCGATGAAGCCGTGATGGACCATGCCGCTGGCGGCGTGCCCGGTCAGCAGCGCGTTCTCCGACAGCTTCATGCGCGGCGCGGTGCCGTGGCCGAGCCGTTCCTCCGGGACGAAGGCCGCGCCCAGCTTGCGGCGCTGCGTGATCGAGAGGTGGCCGGCGGCGATGCCTTCGATCACGACGGTGCCGGGGTCGTTCGACAGGCGTTCGCCGGAGAGCGCGGCGAACAACTCGTCCTGGCCATTGCCGGCGACGCCGGCGATGCCGAGGATCTCGCCGCCCTTCAGCTCGAACGAGATGTGCTCGAGCCGCACGCCATGCGCCTCGCTCGGCGCGAGTGAAAGGTCGTTGACGACGAGCCGCGGCACGGTGGTCTTCCGGCCTGCCGGTGCTCTCACTTCCCTGATCTCGCCGCCGACCATCATCCGCGCGAGCGAGGCCGCGGTCTCGAGCCGGGGATTGCAGGTCTCGACCTTCTTGCCGCCGCGCAGGATCGTGGCCGTGTCGCAGAGCCGCTTCACCTCCTCCAGCTTGTGGCTGATGTAGAGGATGGCGCGGCCTTCGGCCTTGAGGCGTTCCAGCACGATGAAGAGCTGGTCGGCCTCCTGCGGCGTCAGCACCGCGGTGGGCTCGTCCAGGATCAGGAATTTCGGATCCTGCATCAGCGCGCGGACGATCTCGATGCGCTGGCGCTCGCCGACCGAGAGTTGCCAGACCTCGCGCCGGGGATCGAGCGGAAGGCCGTAGGTCTTCGAGACCTGCTCCAGCCGCGCCGACATGTCCTTGAAGGATTCCCTGCCGTCGAGGCCGAGCGCGACGTTCTCGGCAACCGTGAGATTGTCGAACAGCGAGAAATGCTGGAACACCATGCCGATGCCGCGGCTGCGCGCTTCCGACGGACCCGACAGCACGATTCGTTCGCCCTGCCAGCGAATCTCGCCGGCGCTGGGCTGGATCAGCCCGTAGATCGCCTTGACCAGCGTCGACTTGCCGGCGCCGTTCTCGCCGAGCAGAGCGTGGATTTCCTTGGGCCAGATACCAATGTCGATGGAATCGTTGGCGAGGAAATCACCATAGCGCTTGGTGAGCCCGATCGTCTGAAGCAGAGGGGGCTCGCCGGAATGCAGGTCGTTGGACGTCAGATCTAACATTCGCTGATGCGCTGGCACGGGGTGAAGTGCCTCAATTGTGGGCTAGTTTGAACCGTCGCGTAAGATGTGAAAAAGCGTCATCCCTTGCTCAACGCTTCGGCAGGCGGTCTGTGTCGCGAGTCGCGGCCCTTGTCAGTCGATGATCGTCTCCAGCCGACATCAGGGAGAGCCATTGCGGCGGCCTCCTGCGAGAGACGCCTGTTGCAAATTTGTGACGGCTCAAACCAAATCGGAACCCGCTGTGCAGGCCTGACGTGAAGTTGAGCAAAGTCGCGCCGGCACGCGTATGCAATTCCCGACCAGGCCAACGGTCGCTATCGTCAATTGTGTCTGCATTCTTGCGCCGCCACAAAAGACAAATGAAATCAAACGGGAATCTTCGGCATCGCGTCACCGCACGCACGCAGCAGCGAAACGGAAAAAATCCTCGAATTCCTGGGTTGAAAGGCCGCCTCCTGCCGAAACAAGCGGCATGCCTTGAAAAAAGTTGAGGCTTCTCACTCCGGGAGATCGGCGCAAGTGTCGCACCCAAGGGGCGTTCATTTTTACGTGTCCAAACTTGGGGGTATTCAGGATGTCGTTTGGTTTCAAGGCAATCGCAGCCGCGGCGCTGTCGATTGCTACACTCGCTACCGGTGGGCTGGCTGAGGCAGCGGACCTGCCGGTCAAGGCTGCCAAGAAAGCGTCGGACGTCCCGTTCTTCCTGGTGATCGACAACCGCGTCACGTTCTCCTGGATGCCCAAGGGCACTGACCCCGGCATGTGGAGCGTCAATCCGAACGGCAGCATCAACGGTACGACCGCCAAGCAGGTCTATTCGTTCACGCACTTCGACCTCTGGGCCTACGGCACCAACTTCTTCACCATCTCGATGTTCAAGTCGGGTCATAACGACCCTGCTTCGCCCTGTATCGCACCTGGTCTGTCTTCCTCCTTCGGTGCAGCCGACTGCGCCGGCGCGACCGAGATCTACGCCCTGTTCCGCTCGACCTTCGGCTGGAACCAGCTCTTCAACACCAAGGCCTTCACCATGGGGCCGCTGCAGAACATTTCGTTTGAAGTCGGTATGGATGGCAATTCCGAGAACACCTTCTTGGCGCCCGCGAAGCGGGACGTCGTTGCCGGTCTCCAGTTCGCCTTCGACCTTCCTTACAAGGGCTACATCAACGTCGCGCCCTTGATGTACTGGGAGTTCTCCAACCACAACGCCTTCACTCAGTGCGGCAGCGGTTTTGCTGGCCCCCTCCCGGGTGTGAGCTGTAACTCCGATGGCAATGTCAGCTACAACCCGACCTGGGCCGTCGAAATCAACTACTACATGGACCTCGGCTTCCTGCCGCCGAACATGCAGTTCTGGTCGATCAGCGGCCGCGCCGGCTGGTACGGAGCGAAGGGCGACTCGAACGGCCTTCCCGCGCTCTCCGGCCCTGGCCGGTTCTCTACTGCTTCCAAGGTCGAGTTGAACAGCGAACCGATCCGTCTGACCTTCGACGCTTCGAAGGCCGCCTGGGGTGACAAGTACTCGCACTTCGTCGATCTCTGGGTTGCCTATCGCTACTGGCAGAACAAGTTCGGCCTCGACCACAACGCCATGCCCGGCGTCTGCACGGTCGCCGCGACCGGCCAGAGCACCAACAGCTGCACCGAGTCCACGGTGTACGGTGGCGTCACTGTGAAGTTCTGATCGACTGAATGTCTCCAGGTTTGAATAACGCCGCGCAGGAATGCGCGGCGTTATTAGCGTTTCCGAGCGTAGGGTGGGCAAAGGCGCAATGCGCCGTGGCCACCATCTTCCCAGATAGTTAGTTATCGGTGGGCACGCTTCGCTTTGCCCACCCTACGAAGTCGAGTTGTTGAGCTCGCTACTTGGTCCACACGCCGTCGTGCAGCGCCTCGGCCTCGTCCTCAAGCAGCGGCCCGACGACTTCCGTCGATCGCTGGCCGCTGGCAAAGACCTCGCGACAGGGCAGGTCGAGCGTCGGGTTCTCCGGATGGTTGCCGGTGACGCCGCGCAGGCGGTGCTCGCTGGGCCGTAAACCACGCGGCCGATGCCGACCCAGTAGATCGCACCGGCGCACATCGCGCAGGGTTCTGCGGAGGAATAGAGCGTGGATGTCGCCAGCACCTCGCGGCTGAGCGTACGGCAGGCCTGCGTGGCCGCCAGGCGCTCGGCATGCGCAGTGCCGTCGTGGTCGGGCATGTAGCCGTTCTCGGTCTCGATCAGCACCTTGCCATCGGCATCAACGACGACGCAGCCGAACGGATGGTTGCCATGGGTGAGGGAGCGGCGCGCGACCGTGAAGGACAGGCGGAGGAAGTGCTCGTCGCGCTCGGATCCGCCGCTCATCGCTCTTCCTTGGTCAATGCCCCGCCATATGCCGACCGACCACGGTCAGATCGGCTTCGCTGGTTCGTGCTTCATACACGAATTCGCCGTGGAACATCACCACCAGCCGATCGGAGAGTTCGAGCAATTCGTCGAGGTCTTCGCTGACGAGCAGCACGGCGGCGCCACGGTTGCGGGCGGCCATGATCTCGGCGTGGATCTGCGCCACCGCCGCGAAGTCGAGGCCGAAGCAGGGATTGGCCGCGATCAGCACCTCGACGTTGCCGCCAAGCTCGCGCGCCAGCACGGCGCGCTGGACGTTGCCGCCCGACAGCGCCGCGATCGGCGTATCGGGCGTGCGGGTCTTGATCTTGTACTGGGCGATCTTCTTCTTCGCATCGTCCCGGAAGGCGCCGCGGTTGAGCCACCAGCCGAGGCTTGCGAAGGGCGCGCGGTCGAATTCGCGGAAGGCGATGTTGTCGGCGACGCTCATGCCGCCGACGCAGGCGTTCTTCAGCGGCTCCTCGGGCAGCAGCGACATCTTGTGGCGGCGCATCTCTTCGCGGCTGGCGTGATAGGGATCGCCTGCGACGCGGATCTCGCCGCTCTCGGCTTCGCGCTGGCCGGCCAGCACCTCGACAAGCTGACGCTGGCCGTTGCCGGAGACGCCAGCGATGCCGACGATCTCGCCGGCGCGCACGGTGAGCGAGACGTCATGGACGGCCATGGCGCCGGCATCGTCGAGCGCGCGGAGCTTTTCCAGCTCCAAACGCGCCTTGCCGGCTTCGCCGGTGCGCGGCGGCTGCACGGTCAGTTCTTCGGCGCCGATCATGGTTCGCGCCATCGCATCCGGTGTGAGTTCGGAAACCTTGCCGGCACCTGCGAGCTTGCCGCGGCGCAGGATCGTGACGTCGTCGGCGAAGGCCATGACCTCGCGGAATTTGTGCGTGATCATCAGGATGGTCAGCTCGCCCTTGACGACCATGTCGCGGAGCATGCCAAGAACTTCGTCGGCCTCCGCCGGCGTCAGCACCGAGGTCGGCTCGTCCAGG
This sequence comes from Bradyrhizobium barranii subsp. apii, assembly GCF_011516635.5. Classification (GTDB taxonomy): domain Bacteria; phylum Pseudomonadota; class Alphaproteobacteria; order Rhizobiales; family Xanthobacteraceae; genus Bradyrhizobium; species Bradyrhizobium barranii. The sequence goes on from NZ_CP096255.1 coordinate 3,210,237, forward strand.
ATCAGGAAGCGGCGCTTCAGATAGAGCTGCTTGAGGATCTCGCATTTCTGCCGCTCCCCGGCGGAGATGTCGGAGACCTTGGCGCCGAGCGGCACCTTGAACGGCATCCGCGCCAGAAAAGCCTCGAGCTCCTTCATCTCCTTCGACCAGTTCACCACGGCCGGCACATCGTCGCGGGCCAGCACGAGGTTTTCGGCGACCGTCATGGCCGGCACCAGGGTGAAATGCTGGTAGACCATGCCGAGGCCGAGCGCGTGGGCATCCTTTGGATTTGCGATCGCCTGCTCGCGGCCGCCGACGAGGATGTCGCCTTCGGTCGCGTGGTAATAGCCGATGATGCATTTGACGAGCGTCGACTTGCCGGCGCCGTTCTCGCCAAGGAGCGCGTGGAACGAGCCCGGCCGTACCTTCAGCTCGACATTGTCGAGCGCGAGGAAGTCACCGAAGCGCATGGTCATGGCGATGGCGTCGACGCCGAAGGCGCCCGCTGGCGGCGGCGTTTCGCCGATGATCACGAAATAGCTCCGATGAAGGCGTCCGACGTCGAGACAGCGCCGAACACGCCGCCCTGCATCTTGATCATCTTCAGTGCATGGTCGTGGTTGCTCTTGTCGGTCGCGCCGCAGCAATCGTGCAGCAGGACGCATTCGAAGCCGCGGTCGTTGGCCTCGCGCATGGTGGTGTGAACGCAGACGTCGGTCGTGATGCCGGTCAGCACGATATTCTCGATGCCGCGCACGCGCAGGATCAGCTCCAGGTCGGTGGCGCAGAACGAGCCCTTGCCGGGCTTGTCGATGATGGGCTCGCCTGACAGCGGCGCCAGCTCCGGGATGATGTCCCAGCCGGGCTCGCCGCGAACGAGAATACGTCCGCAAGGGCCGGGGTCGCCGATGCCGGCGCCGATCTGGCGCGAGCGCCAGCGCTTGTTGGCGGGAAGGTCGGAGAGATCGGGGCGATGGCCCTCGCGAGTATGGATGATGTGGAAGCCTTGGGCGCGCATGGCCGCGAGCAGCTTCTTGATCGGCTCGATCGGCGCCCGCGTCAGCGAGAGGTCATAGCCCATCTTGTCGACATAGCCGCCGACACCGCAGAAATCGGTCTGCATGTCGATGATGATGAGCGCGGTGTTTTCGGGACGGAGATCGCCATTGTAGGGCCAGGCGTAGGGCTCGGACTTGAGATAGCGCTCGGGCATGATTTCGCTCTCTAGCGGGTGATCGACAATTCGGCCGGGGCTCCGGTCAGCGTGCGTTTCGGCGAGCAGGTGATGATCATGATCGCCAGCGTCAGGATGTAGGGGGCGGCGTTGAAGAGGTGGTAGCCGGAGGTGACGCCGACCGATTGCAGTGCAGGGCCCAGGGCCGCGGCACCGCCGAAGGCGAGCGAGGCCCACAGGCAGAGCAGAGGATCCCAGCGCGCGAAGATCACGAGGGCCACGGCCGTGATGCCCTGGCCGGAGGAGAGGCCCTCGTTCCAACTTCCGGGATAAAACAGCGACAGGAAGGAGCCGCCGATGCCGGCGAGGAAGCCTCCGACCATGGTGGCGCGCAGGCGGATCAGCAGCGCGGAATGGCCCATCGCACGCGCGGCGTCAGAACTCTCGCCGGCGGTGCGGATCAAAAGGCCCCAGCGCGTGGTGCGGAAGGCCCAATAGAGGATCGGCGCGAGCGCGACGCCGATCAGGAACAGGACGTTGACGCGTAGCGCGGCGCGGACCTGTGGGATGTCGCTCCACCAGCCAAAATCGATCGCGGGCAGGCGCGGCGCAGTGGGCTCGATCAGCGGCTTGCCGAGATAGAAGGCAAGGCCGGTGCCGAACAGCATCAGCGCGATGCCGACCGCGATATCGTTGACGCGGGGCAGCGAGCAGATGCCGGCGTGCAATGCGCCCAGCAACGCACCAGTGATGCCGGCGGCGAGCACGCCAAGCCAGGGCGATCCCGTGAGATAGGAGATGCCGTAGGCGCTCATCGCGCCCATCACCAGCGTGCCCTCAAGGCCGAGATTGATGCGGCCGGAGCGCTCGGTGATGCATTCGCCCAGGCTCACGAACAGGAATGGCGTGGAGACGCGGATGGCGCCGCCGAGCACGGCGAGGGGAACAGTCCAGAGGCCGATCGATCCGTCTGCCATCTCAGGATTTTCCCTTCAAAAATCCAATGCGGCCGTAGAGCGCATCGCTGGCCAGCACGAAGACGAAGATGATGCCTTGAAGCACCAGAACGGATGCGTCGGGCAATCCGAGACGGCGCTGCAGCAGGCCGCCGCTGGCGCTGATGCCGCCGAGCAGGATCGCGACGGGAATGATCGCGAGCGGATTCTGCCGGGCGAGGAAGGCGACGAGAATGCCGGTGAAGCCGTAGCCCGCCGCAAGGTTGGCGTTGGTGCGCCCCTGCACGGCGGCAACCTCGACCATGCCGGCAAGGCCCGCGGCGCCGCCGGCGAGGAAGCAGACGGTCAGGATCAGCTTGCTGACGCCGAGACCGACGATCTTTGCGGCGCGGATGTTGCCGCCGGCGACCCGCGCGGCGAAGCCGAACACGGTGTGATAGATCAGGATGTAGGCGGCGATCGTGGCGATCAGGCCGAAGACGAGGCCCCAATGCACGTCGGTGCCGGGAATGCTGCCGATCATGTTGGCGGCGCCGATCTCGCGCGTGGACGGCTTGTTGAGGCTGGCGGGATCGCGCATCAGCCCCTCAACAAGATGGTTGAGGATCGCAAGCGCGATGTAGACGAGCAGCAGGCTCGAGATGGTCTCGTTGACGCCGCGATACTGCCGCAAGCCGCCCGACAGCATGATCCACAGACCGCCGCCGATCACGCCGCCGATGACCATGGCAATTTGCACGACGAGCGGCGGCATGCCCTGAAGCGCCAGCGCGGCGCTGGTCGCCGACAGCGCGCCGATCAGGAGCGCGCCTTCGCCGCCGATGATGACCATGCCGAGCTGTGCCGGCAGTGCGGTGCAGAGCGCTGTGAGGATCAGCGGCGCGGCACGCGTCAGCGTGTTTTGCCAGGAGAACCAGGTGCCGAAAGCGCCGTAGTACATGTAGAAATAGAGGTCGAGCGGGTTCTTGCCGAACATCGCGACGAAGATGCCGAAGACCACGAGCGCGCCGGCCAGCGCCGCGCCTGGGATCAGGACGTATTCGATTGTCGCGCCGTGGCGCTGAAGGAAGCCGGGACCGGCGGCCGGGGCAATTGTCCCGGCCGCTTCAGTGGAATCCGCGGCTTCCGTTGTCACGAAGTCGCTCCGATCACGCCTTCGACCAAGTAGTCCATCTTCTCCAGCTCGGGATCCTTCTGGCCGCGATCGGTGCCGGCCGCGATCACCGTCTTGCCCTTGTCGACCAGCCCGCCCTTGAAGATGGCATAGCCCTCCGCCGACAGGAATTTGGCCTTGACCTCGTCGGCATGCTTGCGCGCTTCGGCGGAGACTGCCTCACCGTAGGGCGAGGTCTTGACGATCTCTTCCTTGAGTCCGCCGCGATAGAAGTTCGGGATGTTTTCGCCGGCGGCGATCATCTTGACGAACTTCGGATAGAGCGCTTCCCAATTCCACTCGGCGCCGGTGAGATACGCCTTCGGCGCCAGCGGCGACTGGTTGGTGTGATAGCCGCAGACGAAGGCGCCGCGGCGTGCCGCGTTCTCGACCATGGTCTTCGGACCGTCGACGTGGCAGGTGAGCACGTCGACACCCTGATCGATCAGGCTGTTGGTGGCTTCGGCCTCCTTGACCGGCATCGACCAATCGCCGGTGAAAATAACCTGGGTGGTGGCCTTGGGATTGGCGAGCCTGGCGCCGAGCGCGAAGGCGTTGATGTTGCGCAGCACTTGCGGGATCGGCTTGGCGGCAACGATGCCGAGCTTGCCGCTCTTGGAGGTGTAGCCGGCGACGATGCCCGAAATGTACTGGGCCTCGTCGATATAGCCAAAATAGCTGCCGGCGTTCTTTGGATCCTTGTCGCTCCACAGGCCGCCGCAGTGCTCGAAGCGCAGCTTCGGGAACTTGGTGGCCATCTTGATCATGTGCGGGTTGTAGTAGCCGAACGAGGTCGGGGAGAGCAGGGTGGCGCCGTCGAGGTTGATCATGGACTCGATCGTCTTCTCGACCGCGTCGGTCTCCGGCACCTTCTCTTCCTCGACGACCTTCAGCCCCGGAATTTTCTTCAGTGCCGCCGCGCCCTGCGCATGCGCCTGGTTGTAGCCGTAGTCGTCGCGCGAGCCGACATAGATGAAGCCGATGGTGGTATCGGCCGCGAAGGCGGGACGGACGCCCGCTGCCGCACCGAGGGTCAGGGCCGCGCCGCCCTGCAACAAATGACGTCGTGAAATCTTGCCGAAATCCATTGCTCGCTCCCCTTGGCGGATGTCCCGCCTTAATCTCGCGGCCGCGCCGGTCTGGCGGAGCCTGGGGATAAGATGTCGCAAGCTTCGTGCCAGAGGCCACGGAGTGGTCAATTGATCTGAAGTTATTGAAAAGTATCGTATTTATAAATTCTCAGAATCCTGCCGAGTACGCCGGCAGATTAATTGTTGAGCAAAATATATCAATTGTATGCAATTGAGTTAAGCAGCCAGGCCAGGTCGCGTGTGTGCATGGCGGGAGCTACGAACTGCCGGCAACCCGCATTCATGCTACCCACGCGCGGATCGGGACCGCGGTCGTGATTTTTTGCTGGCACCGAACTTGTATCGATCGCCGCCAGGACCGCCGCCGCGGTCCCAAGAGACGGGAAGCTCGTCGAGATGGTTGCTGGTAACGCCGTTCAGAATGCATCGCTCGGCGAGGAGATCGTGCGACGGATCGACGAGCTCGCCGCGATCTCGGAAGACGGCGACAAGCTCACCCGCATCTACCTCACCAACGAACTGCGCAAGGCCGCTGACCTCATCCTGGGCTGGATGCGCGAAGCCGGCATGAGCGCGCATCTCGATGCGATCGGGAATGTCTGCGGACGCTACGAAGGCGAGCAGTTGGGGGCGCCCTGCCTGATGCTCGGCTCGCACTACGACACGGTGCGCGATGCCGGCAAATGGGACGGGCCGCTGGGGGTGATCACGGCGGTCGCCTGCGTCGCCGATCTCAATCGCCGCGGCAAGCGCCTGCCGTTCGCGATCGAGGTGATCGGCTTTGCCGATGAAGAGGGGGTACGTTTCGCTTCGACGCTGCTCGGAAGCCGGGCGGTGGCTGGCACCTTCGACGAGAGCGTCCTGAACACGCGCGACCGCGACGGCGTGTCGATGCGCGATGCGCTCGTCGCGTTCGGCCTCGATCCCGATCTAATCGGCGCGGCTGCGCGGGCCCGGCGCGAACTGCTCGCCTATCTCGAATTGCACATCGAGCAGGGCCCGGTGCTGGAAGCCCAGAACCTGCCCGTCGGTGTCGTCACTGCGATTGCGGGCGCGACACGGCTCGCTGCGCGGCTGACCGGCATGGCCGGTCACGCCGGCACCGTGCCGATGGCGCTGCGCCGTGATGCGCTCGCCGGCGCGGCCGAATGCATCGGCGCGATCGAGCAGTTTTGCCGTACCGACGCGGACGGGCTGGTCGGCACCGTCGGCTATATCCAGGCGAGGCCCGGCGCGACCAATGTCATCCCGGGCGAAGTGTCGTTCACCATCGACATGCGGGCACCGACGGACATGCATCGCAAGCGCGCGGTCGCCGACGTCGTCCGGCAGATCGAGGCCGTCGCCAAGCGCCGGCAATTGGCGCTTCAGCTCGACGTCACGCACGAGAACCGCACCGCGCCTTGCGCACCCTGGCTGAAGGATCAGATCGCGCAGGCGATCGCTGCCGAAGGCGCGTCGGTGTTCGAGCTGCCGAGCGGGGCAGGGCACGACGGCATGGCGATGATCGATATCGCCGATGTCGGCATGATCTTCGTCCGCTGCCGCGGCGGCATCAGCCACCACCCGGACGAGCACGTCGAGCTCGCCGATGCCGATGCCGGCGCGCGCGTGCTGCTGCGGGTGATCGAGAATTTCAGGCCGCAGGAGGGCCGTGCCGGCGCGACCTGATAGCCCGAAGCCCGCAAGTCACCGGGTAGAGATACGAATCAGTCATGTTTAAAATGGTGGCCGCCATCACGGGGTCACGAGACATCAGCCGATTGACGCATATGAACAGCGACATCTCTCTTCCATCACATCGTGAGAACCGGTTCTACCAGGGGATGGCTGCGACCTTCGTCGCCAACGCGCTTCAGGCGGTCAATTTTCTCGGTGATCGCTTCCTGAGACAATCGCATCATGCGTTGTCGGACATCGAGGACCTCTACCGGCACTCGATGGACAGTGCCTTTTCGGTGACCGAGGCCTTCCTCGTCACGGGAGCGCCGCACGCCTCCGCCTATTACCCGCGCGACTTCGCCTGGTTTTATCCCGACGTTCTCGATCCCGAAACCATCATGGATGCGCAGGACGCAGTGCGCCGGGCGCGCCTGCTCGAAAAGAGCGTTCGCCTCCTGCTGGAGGCGGTTCGCGCCGACGTGGTCACGACGACCATCGTTCCTGCGGGACGCGGGCGGTATCTCGGCGTGAATTATTTCTCGCGGCCCTCGGACACGCTGCTCGGCATTCTCGCCGGTCTCCAGCAGATGATAGGTGCCGACGAGAGAGCGTCATCCTATCTGGCGATGTCGCAATGCGCACATGCCGGCCGCCTGCTGCTGGCCGAATATGGCGTCGACCTGAAGCGCGCGATCCTTCAGCTCGCGAGTGAGCTTGAGCCGTTTGACGCTGACGGTACCAGGTATTTGCTGTGCGATGCCGGCGGACCTCGCTCTGCGGCAACGGATACGCGGGCCGAGCGCAGGCGCTTCGTCACCAACGCCTGCGTCTACACGACGTTCGTGTGGGGCGTGCAGCTCGGGATCGTCGACGAGAACGAACTGAAGCGGCTGCTCGGTCGCGACCTTGCGCAGTACAAGAGGGATCTGCTCCGTTTGTTCGGCAAGGACGGCTATATCAGGCATTCGCTTGACGGCCCGGCGGGCGCACCGGTGTCCTTGGTGGCCCTGGATTTCGTCAGCGTGCATCGCGGCTTCTGGGACATGAACGATGCCAGCGAGCGGGCGCTGTTTGCGGCTACGACGGATCTGATCATCGCCGAGCCGCGCTTTCGCATCCCCAGCACGTTCCACTTCCTGGTGTCCGCGGATAATCCACGGAACAAGATGATCCACAAGATCGCGGCGCCGGCCTATCAGGGGCGTTCGTCGTGGCCGACATTCAATGTCGAATTCGCGGATCGGATGCTGGATTTTGATGAAGCCTCAGGGAGCGATACCTATCGGGCTTGCGCGCAGGGGATATTGAAGGACATTCGGACCGCGACCGAGGTCCATGGCGGCTATCAGGAGCTGATCTCGGAGCAGGGGCTCAAGTATCGCACCTGGGCCTATAAGGGCGCCGTGGCGCATTCCTGGTTTCCGCGCTTCCTGTCGGTCTGGAGGAGGGCGTATGGAACGCCGCTCCTCCAGTGGAATGATTGATCCGCGGCCTATCCCGCGGTCACGTCCACCAGTTCGCCGCCCTCCAGCACCTTGGCCGCCTTGGCGCGGTCGAGATCGCCTTCCCAGGCGGCCACCACCACCGTCGCCACGCAATTGCCGACGAGGTTGCCGACCGCGCGGGCCATGCCGATGAACCAATCGACCGACAACACCAGCACGAGGCCGATCGCAGGAATGCTCGGCACCGCGTTGAGCGTCGCGGCCAGGATCACGATCGCCGAGCCCGGCACGCCGTGCGCGCCCTTCGACGTGATCAGCGAGACGCCGAGCACCAGCAGGAGGTCGCCGAAGGACAGCGGCGTGTTGGTCGCCTGCGCGATGAAGACGACGGCGAGCGTCAGGTAGATCGAGAAAGCGTCGAGGTTGAAGGAATAGCCGGTTGGGATGACGAGGCCGACCACGGAATCCTTCACGCCCATCCGCTCCAGTTTCTTCATGATCTGCGGCAGCACGGCATCGGAGGATGCGGTCGCGAGCACGATGGTCAGCTCTTCGCGCAGGTAAGCGAGGAATTTGAGGATGTTGATTCCGGCGAGCGCCATCACGCCGCCGAGCACGCCCAGCACGAAGATGCCGACCGAGACGTAGAACAGCATCACCAGCGAGACGAGCTGCTTCAGCGAGCCGACGCCGTATTTGCCGACGGTATAGGCGACCGCGCCGAGCACGCCGAGCGGCGCGACCCGCACGATCAGCCCCATGACCCGAAACAGCACGGTGGAGGCCGCGTCGATGATCGATGTGACCAGCGCGCCCTTCTCGCCGCCGACGAGCGCAAGGCCAACACCGAACAGGACCGCGAAGAACAGCACCTGGAGCACGTCGTTGCGCGACAGCGCATCGAAGGAGGTGCTGGGGATCACGTTCATCAGGAAGGCGCCGATGCCGCCGCCGGACAGCTTGTGCGCGTTGTCGGCATAGGTGTTGAGCGCCTTGGCGTCGAGCGTCGAGGGATCGATGTTCATGCCGTGGCCGGGACCGAAGAGATAGGCGAGCAGCAGACCGACCACGAGGGCGACCGTCGTCATCACCTCGAAATAGACCAGCGCCTTGCCGCCGACCCGGCCGACCTTCTTGAGGTCGCCGGCGCCGGCAATGCCGTGCACGACGACGCAGAACACGATCGGGGCCACGATCATCGAGATCAGCTTCAGGAAGGCGTCGCTGAGGATCTTGAGCCCGATGGCGAAGTCCGGAACGGCCATCCCCAGGATGACGCCAAGCACCAGCGCGGCGAGGACCTGGACGAACAGCGAGGTGTAGAGCGGCTTCGGCTCGGCGGTAGGTGCCGCGGTGATGGTCGACATGGTGGACTCCCCCGGTTTGACGCGTCTTGGACGTCAAAAAGGAGCAACAACCGTGCCAGATTGTCGCGGCCTGGTCTTGAGGTCATCCAGGGCGCCGCATAATCGGGGATTCTTGTGCGCGCTCTTCCGTTTGCAAGTCGGCATCGCAACAGCTATGCCCCGGCTTTCGCAAGAGCTCGATATGACAATCTCGAATGAGAACGATCTGATCTGCCTGAAAGAGGTCGGGCGTATCGTCGCCAATGCCCTTGAGGCGATGGGGAAGGCCCTCGAGCCCGGCATGACCACCGCGGAATTCGACCGGATCGGACGAGAGCTCCTTGAGGCCGCCGGAGCGCGTTCGGCGCCGGAACTGGCCTATGCCTTTCCTGGCGCAACCTGCATCAGCGTGAACGAAGAGATCGCTCATGGCGTCCCGGGTGCCCGGCGGATCGAGCGTGGCGACCTCGTCAACATCGACGTCTCGGCCGAGAAGAGCGGCTTCTTTGCCGATACGGGAGCCTCGTTCGCCGTTCCGCCCGTGACCCGTTCGATCGAACGTCTTTGCAGGGATGGTCGGCGGGCGATGTGGACGGGCCTGCGGCAGGTCGGTGCTGGCAAACCGATTGCCGGCATCGGCCAGGCCATCGGGACGTTTGCGCGGAAAAACGGCTACATGCTCGTCAAGAACCTAGCCAGTCACGGTGTCGGCTTGTCGCTCCACGAGGAGCCGACGGAGATCGCGACATGGCCCGATCGCTCCGAGCGCCGCATCATGAGCGATGGCCTGGTGTTCACCGTCGAGCCGTTCCTGTCGCTTGGCGCGGAGTGGGCCGAGAACGGTGATGACGATCCATGGACGCTCTACAGCAACCCCGAGGCGCCAACCGTTCAGTACGAGCACACGGTTATCGCAACCCGAAATGGACCTTTGATCGTTACGTTGGCGGGTTGAGGTCATCCCCGCGACACGCCGTCAGCGGGAACGCAAAAGACAATTTTCAGGCGATCATGCAGAGCTGTTGCGCGCGGACAGTCTCGTCACGCCACGAGATCCAGTAGCCGGCACGATCCGCGCACCAGCACCGTGCGTCCCGTCGGCGTCATCGAAGGTACGCCGTCATTGACAACAACGAGACCGAGCTTGACGAGACCTTCGACGAGATAGGCCTTCGAGAGGCGACCATTCGACACGGGGTTGCGAAGCGCTTTCAGCGCTTCCCATTGGTCCGGCGAAAGATCGAAGTCGATGTCGTTGCTCATGTTGCCTCAAGCGATAGTCCAAGTTCGCGAGCCCCTGTTAGCGGCGCCGCATGAACACCGTGCGACGACAATGAGTCGGGAATTCGGTAAGCTGTTTAGAACCTCTCTTCACGAATTGCCGCACTTCATTGCGCCACAACAGTTAAGATCGTTCGCGCACGAAAATCGTCCCGGTCTCCGATCACTAATTGATGATGTGCGCTTGATCGTGCTGCGAGAGTTACCGCAGTGCACGGGAAGCATCACTGTCCCATTGCGCGTCGCGATATGCACAGAAATCGTGAAGCGAGGGCGATTGGACTCTGACTGGACTCTGCTACGTTGATTCGCAGGGGATTGGCTTCACACGACAGGAGTGTGAGTGCATGAACAGGCTGATGGCAATTCGCAGTCAGGAGTTCCTCTGCCGAGAGCGGGCGGCGCTGGATTCGGAGCGACGGGCGTTCTGGCTCGCGCAGGCCCAGGAATGGGAGCAGCGCGCGCTCGACGAAATTGCGCATCACTTTCGGGAGTGCAACCTCGTCCAGGCCGAGCTGACTGCCGCCTGACGCCAGCAGCGGACGTGATTGCCGTCTACTGATAAGTCGCCACGATGTCGGACACGGCGCGTTCGAGCTGCTGTGCGGTGGCGCATTGGCGCACGACAGTGCAGAAGGTCGCGTAGCGCGGCATCTCGGAATCACCGAAGCCCCAGGCGAGCCGTCCTTCGGGATTGAGCCAGACCACGCGCTTCGAGCGTTCGGAGATGCGGCGCAGGATGTCGGCGCGCGGGTCGAGATTGTTGCTGCGGGCGTCACCGAGCACGATCACCGTGGTCTGCGGCGTCAGCGTGCTCATAAACTCCTTCTCGAAATCGACGAGAGAGGAGCCGTAGTCGGATGAGCCGAAGCCGACCTTGGACATGATCTCGGCCATCGCCTCTTCGGGCGACTTCTTCTCCAGGATCTCGCTGACCTCGATCAGATGCGAGGAGAAGGCGAAGGAGTGGACGTCGTCGACCACCTCGTGCAGCGAGTGGATCAGGAGCAGGAAGAAATCGGAGACCTGCGCGACCGAGCCTGAGACGTCGCAGATTGCGACGATCTTGGGCCGGTCGCGGTGCTTGCGCTTCCACGCGGTGAGGAAGGGCACGCCGCCCCAGGCCGCGTTGCGGCGCAGTGTGCGGCGGACGTCGAGATGGCCGCGGCGCTGGCGCTTGCGCGGCTTCGAGTAGCGCTCGCGCAGGCGCCGCGCGATCTGGCGGATGAGCGCGCGCATCTCCGCGACTTGGCGCCGCTCGATGCGGGCGAGAGGCGCGTTGCGCAGGATCTCGTTGCGGAGGTTTTCGGCCTCTTCGCGGGCATAAAGCGCAAGGCCTTGCGAGACCGTGTCGCGGACTGCTCCGCGCAACGCGTCCAGCGCGCCGCGCAGACGCTCGGCCAGCGACGGATTGGTCGCGGTGAGCGCGTCGAGATCGTCGCGCAGGCGCTGAAGGCCCATGGCGTCGAGGATGCGGCTGGAAAAGATGCCGCGCTGAGTCGAATAGCGGATGTCGGACAGCGAAGCCGCGCCGGAAGCGCTGGCGATCGCGGCTGCGATCGCGTTGCGATCCTGCGACAGCAGCATCTGCGCAAGCGGGCCTAATCCTTCGGAAGGCCGGCCTTCGCCTGCTTCACTGGCCGAGCCGGGTGAGGGGGGCTGATCCGCGTCCTGCGATGCGTCGTCGTTGTCGTCGGCCTCGGGTTGATCCTGCCGCGGCTCTGGTTGGCTGAAGAAGAGATCAAAGCAGTCGCCGAGGGCGAGCTTCTCGTCCTGCGACTTGGCGAGCGTCAGGAGCAGCGCATCGCGCAGGATGGCCCGGTCGGAAAAGCCGACCTCCTTGACCGCGCGCATCGCATCGATGCTTTCGGCGGGCGAGACATGCACGCCGGCACCGCGCGCCGCTCGAAAGAAACGATGAAGGTTCTCGCGCATCGGCGTCAACCGAAGACGTTGGACCGTGCCGCCTTGGCAATGAAGGTCGTAACTTGCGGCGTTGCTGCCTCGATGTCGGCCTCGTACTTCAGGAGCACATTGAGCGTGTCCTTGACGATGTCCGTATCGAGCTCCGTGGCTTGAAGTAGAACCAGGACGCGCGCCCAGTCGATGGTCTCACTGACCGAGGGCAGCTTCTTCAGGTCGAGCGAGCGGATCTCGTGGATGAAACCGACCATCTGCCGGCGCAGCGCCTGCGAGATGCCGGAGACGCGGCTCTCGACGATGCGTTCTTCGAGCCGCTGCTCGGGGAAGCCGATATGCAGATGCAGGCAGCGCCGCTTCAGGGCGTCGCCGAGGTCACGCTCGCTGTTCGAGGTGAGGATCACCGTCGGCGGCGTGATCGCCGCGACCGTGCCGAGCTCCGGGATCGTGACCTGGAAATCGGAGAGGATTTCCAGCAGCAGCGATTCGAATTCAGCGTCGGACTTGTCGATCTCGTCGATCAGCAGCACGCAGCCGCCCGGCTGCTCCAGCGCCTGGAGCAGTGGCCGCGGCTCGACGAACTCCTTGGAGAAGAACACGTCGCCAAAATCGTGGAGCTGCTCGAGCGCGGCATGCAGCGTCTGCGCGCCGCCGAGGACTTCGCCGAGCTTGTCCTTGAGGATCTGGGTGTAGAGAAGCTGTTTTGCGTATTTCCACTCGTAGAGCGCCTTGGCCTCGTCGAGGCCCTCGTAACACTGCAGGCGGATCATCTTCATGCCGCGCCAGGCGGCAATGGCCTTGGCAAGCTCGGTCTTGCCGACGCCCGCGGGGCCTTCGACCAGGATCGGTTTCTCGATCTGCTGCGACAAATAGACGGCGGTCGCGATCTGCCGGCTCGCGATATAGCCCTGCGCGGCGAGGCCGCTCTCCACTGCCTCGATCGAGGTCGAGGCCTTCTGTTCAGCCACGAAAGGGCGCTCCCAAAGGTCTTGCTTGAGGCTTGTTCTGCCTGCGTTCCCGGCAAAGAACAAGCCTCGTTTGGGACGGCCTGACCCGCGCTGAAGGTCGCTTTTTCCGTTCAGCGCAAATACTTAAGCGATGGCTGATCTTTCGGTCAGTGCCGCAGCTCCGGCTTGCGGATGGTCTGCCGGACTTCCGCGCCGCAGTCCGCGCATTCATAGACGAAGTCGATCCTGGCAAGGCCCCAATGCGGTTCGACCTCGCGGACGTACATCGGCAGGAACCCCATGCAGGCGGGACAAATTACAGGCGCGATCTCGATGTCCTGATGATGCTGTACATAAGCTGGCATCTCGGCTCTCCTTCGCAGGCGACCACCAAACCCCGCGAAAAGGCTACTGCCGGAACGCGCCGGTGCCGTCATCAACTCTTTCGAACAGAGGCGGAACGGCAGGCGTTTGTCGTTCGCTGTGACATTCTTGTTACGTCTCTGTACTGTAACGGGCCGACCGAATTCCTATTTCACAGGCCGATCCGTTTTCCGCGGACCTTCACTGCAACAATAAGGGAGCAACGCCCATGACGCATGCCATTCGCTTTCACAAGACCGGCGGTCCTGAAGTCCTGGTCTGGGAGGAGGTCAGTGTCGGCAAGCCCGGGCCTGGCGAGGCGCGCATCCGCCACACTGCCGTCGGTCTCAATTTCGTCGACATCTACAATCGCTCCGGCGTGTATCCGGCACAATTGCCGAGCGGTCTTGGCAGCGAGGCGGCCGGAATCGTCGAGGAAGTCGGCTCGGGTGTCACCGATCTGCAGCCGGGCGATCGCGTTGCCTATGGTGCCTCGCCGCTCGGTGCCTATTCCGAGGCGCGGCTGATCCCGGCCGACCGGTTGTTGAAGCTGCCTGATGGTGTCGATGACAAGACCGCGGCGGCCATGATGCTGAAGGGGCTCACCACCCAATACCTGATCCGGCAGACCTATCGCGTGAAGGCCGGCGACACCATCCTGCTCCATGCCGCGGCCGGCGGCGTCGGTCTGATCCTGAGCCAGTGGGCAAAACATCTCGGCGCGACAGTGATCGGCACCGTCAGCAGCGACGAGAAGGCAAAGCTCGCCAAGGCACATGGCTGCGATCATGTGATCATCTATTCGCGCGAGGATTTCGTGAAGCGCGTGGACGAGATCACGGGCGGCAAGAAGGTGCCGGTGGTCTATGATTCCGTCGGCAAGGATACGTTCCTGAAGTCGCTGGATTGTCTTGCGCCGCTCGGTGTTGCCGCGCTGTTCGGTGCGTCCTCCGGCGCTGTCGAGCCGCTCAACCTTGGTCTGCTCGCGCAGAAGGGCTCGCTCTACGTCACCCGTCCGACGCTGTTCACCTACGCTGCCAAGCGCGAGGCCCTGGTCGCGATGGCGAACGAGCTGTTCGACGTCGTGAAGTCCGGCGCGGTCAAGATCGAGGTGCACCAGACCTATCCGTTGAAGGACGCCGCCAAGGCGCATGCCGATCTCGCCGCGCGCAAGACCACGGGCTCGACCGTCCTCACGGTGTGATCGCCAGCCGGGCAGTGACGCAGGCCGTTTGGGCCTGCGTCACGTCTTCTCGTGCTTGCGCAGGTCGTGGGCGTGATCGAGACGGATCGCCTGGAGGTCGACTTCTTCAGGCGGAACCTGGGGGAGGGCGGCCTCGGTCAGGATGGCCTCGGTCACGTCCTCGACCGCATTCTCCGCGATTTCGTGGATGAACGAGATGTTTCGATATTCACCCGAAGCGACGCGGGAGATGACCTCGCGCCTTGTGATTTCGGGATCGACGACGCGCCTCGCGTCCGCGCCGCCCATAGTCGATCATCACGACGAAATACTGCATGAAACGATCCTGCCGCGCCCCGTAGCCGGGAGCGCGACAGAGTGTTTCCGAAAAACAGAATTAAGTCAAGGATGATTTCCAAAAATCGGAAATCGACCTTTATTTGCTCTTCTTGCGAGGGCGTGCCGACTTGGCGCGCAGCCGCTCGAGTTGACCCTTGGGCATGGACAGGCAGATCTCGCCGACCCACTCGAGCTTGACGCCGACGATCGGCTTGGCGTTGAAGCTGTTGAGATTGACGACGGAGGGAGTTTTCCCGCGTTCGATGGTCTTCAAATAGCGTTCACCGGTCTTGAGCCGGACCACGGCCTCTTCACCGTAGAAGCTCGACAGCGGATGGCGCTGGTCCTTGTAGACGACGATCACGTCGCCGCTCTCGTATTTGGGCAGCATCGAATCGCCAACAATCTCGAAGGCGACGGTCTCTTCCATGATCGGGAACGGCAGCGCGATATCGCCGAGGCCTTCCGGGGGAACCTGTTCATAATCGGGCTCGATCACCGCGCCGGCCCCGACGCGGCCCATGATCGGCGCGAGATTGAGCTCGAGATATTCCATGATCGGAATGATTTCGGACGCCTTCACCAGGCGCTCGCCGCCCAGGATCTCCGACACCGCGCCGGGCCGCACGCCCATGGCCGCCGCCAGGCCGCCCTTGCTTTTGCCCGTCTTCTCCAGGCCCCGCTCGATCATTGCAACGTCCAACATGGTGATTCCCTCGATTGCCCATCGTCCCGCCTCTTGTAATCCGAAATTCGGAATTGATGCAATTATGAATATCAGAATTGTCGCCTTGACAGTTGCTTCGGAATAACGGAATGTAGGCGCCGCCTCGCGATCGAACGATCGGAGGAGGCGCATCACAGGACAGCAGCATGGAACCGGGTCATTGGCCGTCGGAGCACTCCGACGCGCTTCGCGACTATTTTCTCAAGGGAATGTCTTATGCGGAGATCGGAAGACAGATAAACGGAAGGTTTGGAACGGCTTACGCACGCAACGCGGTGGCCGGCCGCGCCAAGCGGCTTGGACTCGCGGCACCGGCGCGGATGACGAGTCCATCGATCGTGCCGTCCTTGCCGTCAGGAGCCTGTCTCATCGGGCCGCCCCGTGCGGCGGTGCCGAACCTGAACTTGCCACCGAAATCCGCAATGAAGCCCGCGCGTGTCAAGTTGCGCTGTGTCGGCGTCCAGCCCCGCTTGGTCGCGCTAGGCGAACTCGGGCGCGACGACTGCCGCTATCCCTATGGTGGCGACAAGGACGGGGAGGGGATCGCCTTCTGCGGCCATCCGCGCCAGCCGGGCTTCAGCTATTGCACGCCGCATGCTCGCCTGACGCGAAGGTCTGACGCCGCGTCCGCTCGCGCCGCCGGTCCCGTCGTCTTGAGGCTGATCTCAGCCGCCTGACGGGACCACTATCCATCCAATTTTGCGAGGAGTATCCGAGTGGCAGGTGCACGACGCAACAAGTCCTACAGATTGACTGGAATCTACGATCGGCGCTCGCGCGAGGTGCCGTTCAATGCAGAGGTGGCGGAGGTCGAGGTCGACAATCCGCTGGCGCTCGATGCCGGCGAGAAGATCGTCGCCGTCCGCTCGATCCGCGGCGATCCGCTCGGCCGGTTGCACGCGCATCATCAGATCGACGAGGCGCAGTATCGCGGCGGGCACGCCTTCCAGAACGACTGGGAGAGGGCGGAGCGCGGGCCCCAGGCGGTGGACCCGACGCGCGAATATGTCGATGGCACGCGCTCGCGCGAGCCCGTCACCGAGGACCAGCGCCAGGCTGTGCTGCGCCTCAACCGGGTCGAGCGCGAACTCGGTACCGACGGCGCCGCGCTGGTGCACGACGTCCTGGTGCTGGGGCTGACCATGGATCAGATCGGGGAGCGGCGCGCTGTTCGTACCCAGCGCTGGAACGACTATTTCGCGCGGCGCTTTCGCGAATGCCTGGACCGACTGGCGCTGATCTACGGCTTTGCGACGGAAGGCCGGGCTCGGCGCGCCAAGCAGCGTTGAGAGTAGTGGTGCGCCTGCGGGTCTCGCCGCAGGCGCGCCCGGGCCGCTTGTTACGGATGCGGCACGATCTGGTAAGGCGTCGTGTAGGGCTCGACACGGAGAGACGCGTTGGCCAAGAGCCCGATCTTCGCGGTCGGCGCCTGTTGCAATTCACCGTTCGGGCCGCGATGCACGTTGTACTGCCAGACCGTGAGATCGCCCTTCTGCGCCAGCGCGTGCGCAACCGCGCTCGCATCATTGCCGCCGAGCGCCTGGAGCTCCTCCGCCGACAATCCGACGACGATTTCGTCCTTGATGGTGACGATCTTGAACAGATTCATCCTGGTCTCCTGCGCCCATGCGCCTGGTATCGAGAAAGTGAGAAGCGCGACGGCGCCGCCCTTGATGAGATCGCAGCGGGAAAGCATGCTGTCGTCCTTTGGTGCTGAGGCGCGCCCGAATCGAGAAGTCCGTCAGCCATGGCGCCCGTGGTCCGCGTGGCCGCATCGCAACCGCTTGGTCGTTCAACCTTGAGCGACGGTTCATTGGCGGAGATATCTTCGAACCGATGAACCCTGGTGCGGGGAACCGCGTCCAAGCCGAGCAGCTCAAGGGGGGCTTCACTGGCAAACGGATCAAGACGCTGCAGGCCGGCTGCGCGGCTCGACGTTCATTTCGCCGACGATACAACCGCCGAGGTCGGACTCAACAATTACGTGTATACGCCGAGGAAACTTTAATCTGGCCTCGTTCACACCGGAAACACGGCGAAACGCCGCACCGATTGACAGCGACCGAGGCCGTGTGCGTGAGTGATGCCGCTTCTTGACGCAGGTGGGTGACGACGGTCCATATTCCTGTTATCCGGAATTGCCGTGCTGCGATGCGGACGAAGCATCGCTACGGCGACGGTTGGGCTTGCCGGAAGGGTTGTTTCTTGACATAATTGCAACCTGTTCGGTTGAGCCAGTATATGGTTCAGCGTGTTAACCCACCGGGGGCCCCGGCCGAGATCTCAGGGTCACCATGGCGTCCGGTCATGGTGTTCGGTTCTCGAGCGAGACCTCGGCGTCTGATCACGAGGGCCGATGCTTGTCATAGGTGCGAGATGAAAAACCTCAATTTCGCGGCTGAACTGCACCTTAAGCTCGGCGCGCCTGCAAGCAGCACCGTTGAAAGTCTGCGCCTGCTTCGCGCGTTCCTGAAGCTCGGGCCTCGACAGCGTTTCGAGGTCATCAAGCTGGTCGAAGACCTCGGCACCGAAGAAACCCTTCCCGAGCACCCCCTGTCCTGACCCCCGGCCGCGCGCCGGCCTTACGCCTCGTCCCTCGTTTTTCTGCCGGAGCGGACCGCCGGGCGACGTTTGTCCCCCAGTCTGCCGCTGGAATGCGGTCCGGCAAGTGTGGTATTCAGTTGGGAAAAACGGGGAGGAGTATGACCATGATCGAACCGAAGCTCGAAGTCCCGGCCGAACTGCGCGACCTGGCCGAAAAGACGATCGACCAGGCGGAACAGGCGTTCGGCATGTTTTTCGAAGCTGCCACCAAGTCGATGACGTCGGTTCCCGGAGCGGGTACCGAAGTGTCCAAGCAGGCGCTCGCGTTCACTGAGCAGAACATGAAGTCGGCGTTCGAGCACGCGCGCAAGCTCGTGCATGCCACCGACCTTCAGGAAGCGATGCGAATCCAGTCCGACTTCCTGCGCAGCCAGTTCACCAGCGCCGGCGACCACATGCGCCAGATGACCGGGAGTTTCATGCAGCCCGGCAAGGGAAAGTCCTGAGTTCCGGTGTGCGCCGCGTGCCCGCAAATTGATCCTGCGTGACGCCGCGCTCAGCCGCAGCACGATCCCGGAAATTGCGAGAGATCGATGCGGGCGATGATCGACCGCAGCAGCTTGCGGGTCGCACGATAGAGATACCGCGCGAATGCCGGTGTCCTCGCAGCCGGCAGGCCAAGGCTTGCCGTCTCGAGACGTTTCGTATCGAGGCTTTCGATGGAGTGCGACACGTGCCTCTCCGGGATGGTGAGGCCCTTCCTATCGTCGCCAGTCTAGAGCTGCCTTGATCTGCCGCAAAGGGGCCCGGCTAGTAGTCGCCGGGGTTCATGATCATCGGGCTTCTGGTGTCAGCCGGCGCGAGCGAGCTGCTGGCACTGTCACGCAAGAAGCGGTCGAGTGTCGCCTGGATCTTCTCCTTGACCGCATCGGGACCGCGATCGCTCATCTCGGTGTGCTGAGCACCGGTATGGACGATGTCGATGCCGCGCGCTTTGGCCTCTTCAGGCGTCGGCAGCACGCCCGGGTCGGTCTGGAAATGCGGATCCTTGGAGCGGAACGACAGGATCTTCAGGTTGTCGCTGAGCACGAAGGGCACCCGCAGATTGTCGAGCGTGATCACCTTCGACACGATCTCCGGGTGCTGATGGGCGACATACATCGAGACGTCGCCACCGTTGGAATGGCCGACGAGGGTGATGTGGTCGTAGTCGGTGTTTTCCAGCCGTCGCTTCAGTTCGGCCAGGGCGAAAAGGATGTTGGCCTCGCAGCGGATATAGACCTCGCGCCGCCCGACATATTGCTGACCGACATGGGTCATCAACGGCGGATCGCTCGGCAGGTCCTGCTGGATGCTGGCAACGAGATAACCGCGCGCCGCGAGCACGTTGGCGAGGAAGGAATACTCGGTCGCCTTGACGGTGTTGCCGTTGCTGATGATGGCGAGCGGGAGCTTCCAGAGCCCGAGATTGGCCTTGGTCTCGTAGTCGCGCCGCACCGCGATCTCGACCGAGATCGGCCGTTGGCGCGAGGCATCGAACAGGGTCAAAATCTCATGTCGGATCGCGAACCGGCTGACCACGAAATACTGGCCGACGCCGAGCACGCAGAGAAAGGCCAGGATTGCAAACACCCTCTTCATGGTTCCGCCCCAATCACTTTCGACTGAAAATGGTCATTGCAAGCCCCCGGATCGAGCGATCGTGAGCAGGTTACGGGATTAAATTTAGGCAAGTCTGTGAGCAAGGCCGCAAAAGGGCCGCATGCCGGGTGTGCTCAAAGCGCGGCAGCTAGAGGCAGCCGCCCCTACCGCGTTCGGGGCAGAGCCGGAATGCGCTCGAGAGGGTGAACAGGAAGCGTGGGCTGCGGCGCTCGTTGTCTGGCGCCCGGTAGCTCAAGGGGACGGCTACGCCGAGATCGGCTTGAAGATCATCCGGCAGAAAGAACCGCACGCCGGCTCCGGCCGATGTCAGCGACAGGCCGTCGCTCAAGCGGTAACTGTCGTTCCAGACTGCGCCGGCGTCGCCAAAGGCGTAGAGCTGATAGCCGGTCCAGTAGCGGAAATTGAGCTTCTGGTCGAAGCGCAGCTCGAGCGAGCCGGCAAGACCGTTGTCGCCGCTGATCTCGGCCGCGCCATAGCCCCGGCCGAAAGCCGCGCCGCCGAGATAGAATTGCTGCGAAATGAACAGCGGCCGCGATGCCGTCTGGCTGGCCGCGGACAGCTTGAGCGACCAGGCGTCGTTGAGGGTCTGGTAGCGCGTGAACCAGAGGTTCAGCACCGAGAAGTTCGACGCGGCGCCGTCGCGCGACAGCAGATCGTCGTCGAAATGCGAGGCACCGAAGATGTCGAGACCCTGGCGGTAGGTCAGCGTCGCGAAATTGGTGCCGCCGAAGCGATCCTGGAGCCGGTAATCGGCGGTCAGGCTCGCGGTCCTGATGTGGTCGTTGTACCAGGGGCCGTAAAGATCGTGCTCGGACACGTTGCTGAAGGTGCCGGCCAAGGTCAGCGTCAACGCCGATGATTGCGACATGAAGGGCACGGTGCTTGCCCGCAGCTCGAACGCCTCTGTCGTGGTGATGTCGCTGTCGAGGCGGCGGGCGTCACCCGGCCGGACCGCGCTGTACAGGACGGAAGCGCCGAGGCGCACGCCGTCGACGCCGACGGGCGCGTCATAGGATAATCGCGCAAAGCCAAGCTCACGCGGGTCGTTGGCAATTGTCGACAGGTTGACCGCCAGCGTATCGCCGGGCGTGAGGTAGGAGTTGAAAGCGCCGGTCGCGTAGGTCTGCCACGGGCCGACCGACGATGAGCCCAAATTATCCACGCCGAACGACGAGAAGACGTGCCAGGTCTTCAAATGGACGATGAGGCGAAAGCGGCCGGTGGCACCGCCGATCTCCTCGAGCGCGGTGTCGGTGGTCCGGATGCCCGGCCCGCTGTTGATGAGGAAGAGCTGACGCTCGAGCGTTGCCAGGCGCGACGGCTGCTCGGCGAGAACCGGCCCAGCATCGGCCTCACGCCAAACTGCTCGGCGCCGTCGCCTTTCAGCTCGGCCTGCACGATGGCGCCTTCAATCACCTGGATCCGGACGCGGCCGTCGGCGATGTCCTGCGGCGGCACGATCGCCCGGCTCAGATGAAAGCCGTCTGCGCGGTAGAGATCGCTGATCGCGCCGGCGATCGCGGCGAGGTCGGCTTGCGAGACCTTCTTGCCGAGATAGGGCTGATAGGCTGCGGCGATGCGATCGCGGGGAATGGCTTGGGCGCCGCTGACATCGATCCCGCGCAACACGAATTGCGGTTTCGTATCCCCGCCTGTGTTGGGCCGGCCGACCGCCGGCAGCGTGACCGGAGGACGGCTCAGCGATTCCTGCTCGGTTTGGTTTTCAAAGTATTTCTCGGGCTGCCGCGGATCGAAGCCGGGCTGGTTCGCCTGTTGAGCGAACGCCTGCGAAATTCCCGTGAAAATCGGTGCCGCCAGCACCAGTGCAACGAGGAGATGCCGCTTCTCAATGCGCGCAGCGAGCTGCTCACCGTAGTTTAACGGAGCGGTGCCCAGGAGCCGGTAAGAGTTCGTTAGCTGTATGATTTTTCTTAGTTTTTTATGGTCAATGATTGGTTAATGCAGCCGTTGGACTTGCCGGTTCCCGCTAATTCTCTCTTGAGTGATTTCGGATACGCCTGAGGACTGGCTGTAATGCGGGACTGAGGATCGTGATGCTGGGCAGAGTTGGAATGCGGTGCGCCTTCGTGGCCGCGCTGATCCTGGGTACGGCCTCGTTCGCATCTGCCGCGGACGATGGCGTCTGGTCAGTCAGCAAGTCCTCGGGTGAGGTCTGGCTTGCCGCCAACGGCGCGCAGCCTGTGTCATTGACCCAAGAAGGGACGCTGAGGGCCGGTGATACCATTCGCACCGGACGCAACGGACGCGTGCTGCTCGTCCGCGGCGAGGAATCGATTTTGATCTCCCCGAACTCGGTGGTCGGTTTGCCGGCCGAGAAGAAGGAAGGGCTCTCGACCACTATCATCCAGCAGGCGGGTTCGATCCTGCTCGAGGTCGAGAAGCGCAACGTCAAGCATTTCGAGGTCGAGACGCCGTATCTCGCCGCCGTGGTCAAGGGAACGCAATTCAGCGTCACCGTGAATGCTGGCAGCACCAAGGTCGGCGTGCTCCGCGGCCAGGTTGAAGTCTCCGACTTCAAGTCCGGACAGATCGCACAGGTCATGCCGGGACAGGCCGCCACCTCCTTTGAGCACGGCAAGCCCGGCCTCAGCCTGAGTGGTGCCGGGACCTTCAATCCGATCGAGCACGGCAAGCCGCGCGCCTCGACGATCGAGCGTGTCCCGGTGCCGAAATCGGGCCTGTCGGCACCGCGCAATGCGGCGAACGGCCATGCGATCCATGCGCTCGGTCCGATCGACAACGGGACCAAGGCGGCCGGCGCGCCGGCGCAATCGCATCAAGCGGCCGGCGGTCAGGCGCCCAAAGGCGGCGTCGTGCGCATCTCCAGTTCGCTCGGCGAGGTCAAGCTGAACGTCCACAAGGTCACGAACGGGCTCGCCCACGGCGCCGTGACAACGGGCCACGTGCGCAACGCGAACGCCAGCACCGGGACCGAGACGGTGTGGAGCGATACGAAGGCGAGCGCGACGACCACGGCCGCCAACGGCTCCAACGTCACGGCGGTTACGGTGAGCAGTAGTGCACCCACGGCCAGTGCCACGTCGACGTCGTCAAATACGACGACGACCGTTGCGACCACCGCTGGTTCGACCAGCGATGTGTCCGGCGGAAGCTCTGGGAGCGGAAGCAACGGGACTGGCGCGACCAGCAACGGAAGCGGTGGCACCGGCAATAATGGCAACAACGGCAACGGGAACAGCGGAAACGGGAATAACGGCAGCAACGGTAACGGCAATCATGGCCACCACTACGGTTGGTATTGGGGCAAAGGCCATCGCTAGGACCGTGTCGTCGGCATAGGGGAGCGCCTGGCGGCAGGGACCGCCGGTGCAGGGGAGCAAAGTGAAACGCCATCGGCCGCATATTCTCGTCATGATCGCGCTTGCGGTCGTGCTGTCCACGGGGTGGCACGGCGCGCTTCGCAACGCGCTCACCGATCTGCGCTTCGCCTGGCAATCGCGTACGGCCAGCGGCAATGTCGTCGTGGTGGCCATCGACGCCCCCTCGATCGACCAGATCGGGATATGGCCCTGGCCGCGCCGGCTCCACGCGGAGCTGTTGCGCAGGCTCGAGGCGGCGGGGGCACAGGACGTCGCCTTCGACGTCGATTTCAGCACACCATCGGATCCGGCCTCTGACGAAGCCCTCGTCACCGCGCTTCGGGAGGTTGGCGGTTCGACGATCCTGCCCTCCTTCAAGCAACCGACGCCGAATGGTGGCGCGGTTCACATCAATCGTCCACTGAAGCCGTTCAGCAACCAGTCGTGGCCGGCCGTCGTCAATGTTGCGATCGAATCCGACGGGCTCGTGCGCCGCTATCCGGTCGGAGAGAAGCTCGGCGATGCCGTGATGCCGTCGATGGCCGTCGTGCTGGCCGGACAGGACGCCAATCGGCGGCCACTCTTCCTGATCGATTTCGGCATTCGTGCGGCCTCCATCCCAAGTGTCTCCTATTTTGACGTGCTGCGCGGCGATGCCGCGACCTTGGACAAGCTGAGAGACAAGAAGATCATCGTCGGTGCTACCGCGCTCGAACTGGGCGACCGGTTCAGCGTTCCCAACGGCAAGATCGTCTCTGGACCCGTCCTCCAGGCCCTGGCGGCAGAATCGATCCTCCAGAACCGGATGCTGCGCTGGACGTCCGATGCCGGCATGATCATTGGCTTGGGCTTGATCTGCCTGGCGATGATGTATTCGTGGCGCCGTTCCGCACCGGGCGTCCGTGTCACCATCCTCGTCGCCGCAGGAGCGGGCGTGGAACTTGCCGCTGCGCTCGTGCAGGCAAGCTGGCCGCTCATCATCGACACGTCGCTGTTTCACATTGCGATCATTGCCTATCTGACGGCGATTGCACTCGACGAGATCGATTTCCGTAGTCTCCTGGGACGCATTGCCGAGAGCCGCTTTCATCGTATCGCGATGTCGCTCGGCGACGGTCTGATCTGCACCGACGAGGATCACCGGATCACGGTGTGGAATCCGGGCGCCAGCGCGATCTTCGGTTACATGCCGACCGAAATGATCGGGCGTCCGTTCGAAACGCTCTGTGCGGAGCCCGCCGGCGGTGGCGCAAAGGCATTTGCCATGCGCGATGCTGCGCGCCAGGCGCTGTTGGTGCCCGGCGGTGCCGTCGTCGTCGTCGAGTTCCAGGGGCGGCGGAAGAACGGCGAGACGTTCCCGGTCGAAGCGAGCTTTTCGGGCTGGCAGGGCACGGACGGCTTCCAGTACGGAGCGATCCTGCGCGACATCTCGGTCCGCAAGCGCGAAGCCGAACGCGTCAGGTATCTCGCCGAACATGACGCGTTGACCGGCCTTGCCAACCGCAACATGCTGCATGCGAGCCTCGCCAATCTGATCGCCGCGGCGGAGCGGCGATCGTCCGACGTCGCGCTGCTCGTGCTAGGGCTCGACGGCTTCCAGCAGATCAACGACATGCTTGGACATTCGGCCGGCGACCTCGTGCTGCGGGCCGTCGCGGAGCGCCTCCGGACCAAAGTCGATAGCAAGGCGGTCGTAGCCCGGCTCAGCGGCGACGAGTTCGCCATCGCGCTTGATTGTACGGAGGCTGGCGAGCCGATTGTGGAGTTTGCCGAGCGGATCGCGCGCGCGTTCGAAGTGCCGCTCGCAACGGGCGCGCGCCAACATCGCGTCAGGATCAGCATCGGCGTCGCCGTCTATCCGGAAGGCGGGCACAACGCCGACGATCTTCTCGGCAATGGTCATCTGGCGCTGAGCAAGGCAAAGATGACGCGGCGCGGCAGCCACGTGATCTTCGAGAGTGCGATCAGGCAGGAGCTGGAGAACCGGCTGACGCTGGAGAGCGAGCTGGCGCTTGCCGCGGATCGCGGCGAGTTCGAACTATTCTACCAGCCACAGGTTCGGCTGGTCGACGGCAGCTTGCTCGGGGCCGAAGCGCTCATCCGTTGGCGGCATCCCGCGCGCGGCTATGTCTCGCCCGGGGAATTCATGCCGGTGGTCAACACCTCGCCCCTGTCCGAGCGGATCGCGAACTGGGTGATGGAGACCGCCTGCCGGCAGGCGCGAGCCTGGGAATTGTCCGGAAACAGCGTGCGCGTCGCGATCAACCTCTCGCCGTCGCAGCTCGAGTCCGGCGACCTCGCGCATTCCGTTGCGGCGCTGCTCGCGGAGACGGGGCTCACGCCGTCGCTGCTCGAGCTCGAAGTCACCGAGGATATCCTGCTGCATGACGAAAGCCGCGTGCTCGACATGTTCGAGCGGATCCAGCAGCTCGGCGTCCGCGTTCTGTTCGACGATTTCGGCACGGGCTATGCGAGCCTGAGCTATCTGAAGAAGTTTCCGCTCGACGGGCTCAAGATCGACCGGTCGTTCGTGCTTGACCTGCTCGCCGATTCCGACGACGCCGCGATCGTCGGCTCGACCATCGGTCTCAGCAAGCAGCTCGGGCTCACTGTCGTGGCGGAAGGCATCGAGAACCGTGCCACGGCCGACTTCCTGGTCAGCATGGGATGCGAGGAAGGGCAGGGATATTTCTTCGGCCGCCCGATGCCTGCCGGGGCGTTCGAGAGGCAATTCCTGCCGGCTGAACTCGAAGCCGTCAGCGCGGCCTGAACCGCTTCAACTCCGATCGCTACCGCCGGCGTGCAACTGCCACGCCAAAGAGGAAGGCGACGAACAGACTGGCCAAGGGCGCTTCGCGCGTGATTGCCGCGACGGTCGCGAGCGGCCGGCCGGGTTTTCGTGCTTCGTCGATTGCGGCCGTGAGGCGATCGACCGCGGCGTGCAGGCCGCCTGCCACCTCGCCAATGGTGCGGGACACGTCGGTTGCTGCGTCGATGGCACGCTCGGCCATGCCGGGCGGGGGATTGGGCTGCGGTATGTCCGTGCTCAAGATCGCGACCTCCGGAATTGGCGAAGAGATGGAGGCCGGCACCTTTGGCTATCCGCGCGTGCGCTCGTTTTGAACAGCGGGTCGAGAGACCTTTGGCTATCCGCGACAGGCGCCGTTTTGAACGGCGGATGCCGGCCCTGTAAACAAAATGCGGCGTCCGGGAATTTGTTCCGGGCGCGCGAGCCCTTTCGTCCCGTAATCCCGGGAAACGACGGATGCGAATCTCTGTTAGGCTGGCGGAGGCTTGCTGATCTCAGGAGACTGCCGTGACCGATCAGACCATGCCGGATCGAGCCCGGCGCATCGCCTTGCTCGGCGCGCCCATCGACATGGGAGCTTCGCAGCGTGGCACCTTGATGGGCCCCGCAGCGCTGCGCACCGCCGGTCTTGCGCCATTGCTCGAAAGCCTTGATTTCGAAGTCGTCGATTACGGCGATCTCTCCGTGGCGGAGGTCAGGGACCTCGCTGACAGGCCGCCCGAAAAAGCCAATCACTATCGCGAAATCCAGCGCTGGACGCGTCTGCTGAGCCGCAGAGGCCATGAGATCGCACAGACCGGGGCGTTGCCGATCTTCCTCGGCGGCGATCACACATTGTCGATGGGCTCGGTGAATGCCATGGCGCGCCACTGGCAGGAGCGCGGACGCGAGCTGTTCGTGCTCTGGCTCGACGCCCATGCCGATTACAACACGCCCGAGACGACGATCACCGCCAACATGCACGGCATGTCGGCGGCGTTCTTGTGTGGCGAGCCCGGCCTCGACGGATTGCTCGGCGATGATCCGCGCGCCTCGATTGATCCCGACAGGCTGGACCTGTTCGGCGCGCGTTCGATCGATAAGCTCGAAAGGGAATTGATGCGCACACGCCGGATCAGGGTTGTCGACATGCGCCAGATTGACGAGTTCGGCGTCGCTGTGCTGATCCGGCGCGTCATCGAGCGCGTCAAGGCGTGCGATGGCGTGCTCCATGTCAGCTTCGATGTCGATTTCCTTGATCCGTGTGTGGCGCCGGGAGTCGGCACCACGGTGCCGGGCGGAGCGACCTATCGCGAGGCGCATCTGATCATGGAGCTGCTTCATGATTCCGGCGTGGTCGGATCGGTCGACATCGTCGAGCTCAACCCGTTCCTGGACGAGCGCGGTCGCACCGCGCGCACTGCGGTCGAGCTGATCGGCAGCCTGTTCGGACAACAGATCACCGACCGCCCGACGCCGAGTAACGCGATCGCACCGGGCGAGTGACGCCGAGAGCTGTTTTGCATCGCGAAGAACGGAATGGCTGTTGCGGCTGGCTGATCTAGACCAGTCCTGGTCGAAATCGCCTGTTTTTGAAATATGTGCGGATTGCAAACGCCCTTCGCGGAGGGTTTGATGCGGGTCGCGCTTCGGGAGAATCCGCAATGAGCAGCACGATCGACGCCGCCGGAAAATCCGCGAGAACATCACGCCGTCGCTTCCTGCAGGTCGGCACCGCGGTGGCGGGCGGCGCCGTTCTGGGCGCTGGTACGTCGGCCGCGGCGGAGACGGACAACCTTCCGCCCAACATTCCCGAATGGATGAAGGCGCCGGGCGAGCCGATGGGAGCCCAGCCCTATGGCGCGCCGTCACCGTTCGAGAAGGGCGTCGTCAAGAACATCTCGAAGACGCTCAAGCAGTACATATCGGCCTCCAGCCGGACGCCACTGCAGGAGCTCGACGGCATCATCACGCCGAATGGATTGTTCTACGAGCGGCATCATGGCGGTGTTCCGACCATCGATCCGGCGCAGCATCGGTTGATGCTGCACGGCCTCGTCGAACGGCCCCTGATCTTCACGATGGACGATCTCAGGCGCTTCCCGTCGGAGTCGCGCATCCACTTCCTCGAATGCTCCGGCAATCCCGGTTACGCCAAGCCCTATGGCAAGACGGCATCGGACCTCGTGGGTCTGGTGAGTTGCGCCGAATGGACCGGCGTGAGCCTGAAGCTGGTGCTCGAGGAGGCCGGATTGAAACCGGACGCCAAATGGGTCGTCGCCGAAGGCGCTGACGCCGTCGCGCTGACGCGCAGCATTCCGATCGAGAAATGCCTCGAGGACGCCCTTCTGGTCTACAGCCAGAACGGCGAGCGGTTGCGTCCGCAGCAGGGCTATCCCTTGCGGCTGTTCCTGCCGGGCTTCGAAGGCAATATGAGCGTGAAGTGGCTGCGCCGCCTGCACGTGACCGCGGAGCCCACTTATTCGCGCGAAGAGACCTCGAAATACACCGATCTCTTGCCCGACGGCACGGCGCGCGAATTTTCCTTCTACATGGAAGCGAAGTCCATCATTACGCGCCCCTCGGGCGGTCATCGCCTGAGCGCGCCCGGCTTCCACGAGATCACCGGCATCGCCTGGAGCGGTCATGGCAAGATCAAGCGTGTCGAGGTTTCGGTCGATGACGGCAAGAGCTGGCAGGACGCGCGATTGCAGGAGCCGGTGTTGACGCGCGCCCTCACGCGCTTCCGCCTGCCTTGGCAATGGGACGGCAAGCCAGCCGTGATCCAGAGCCGTGCCGTCGACGAGACCGGCTATGTGCAGCCGACGCTGGCCGAACTGCTCGCGGTGCGCGGGGAGAACTATTTCTACCACAACAACGCGATCTGGCCCTGGCGCATCGCGGCCGACGGCGAGGTGACCAATGCGCTGGCGTGAGACCTGCGGCGTTGCCGTCGCAATCGCGCTGGGTGCCTTCGCGAGCGAAGCGCAGGCGCAAAGCCCTTATGGCATCGGTCGCCCTGCGACGGCTGCAGAGATCGCGGGCTGGAATATCGATGTCGGACGTGACGGCAGCAATCTGCCGAAGGGAGGCGGTTCGGTCAGCCATGGGCGCGAGGTGTTCGCCCAGCAATGTGCTTCCTGCCATGGCGATAAAGGCGAGGGTGGCCTGGGTGACCGGCTCGTCGGTGGGCAGGGCACGATCGGGACGCCCAGGCCGATCCGCACCGTCGGCAGCTATTGGCCTTATGCGCCGACGCTGTTCGATTATATCCGCCGCGCCATGCCGCAGAACGCGCCGCAGTCGCTGAGTGACGAGGATGTCTATGCGGTGTCCGCCTATATCCTGAACCTGAACGGGCTGGTGGGAGCCGATGCGACACTCGATGCCAAATCGCTTTCGGCAGTCAAGATGCCGAACCGCGACAGCTTCGTCGGCGACGCGCGCCCTGACGTGAAAAAGTGATCGTATCGGGACGATCAGTTCCGCGCAGTGGCTCGGAACTTGCTTAAGCGAAGCGCGGAACTCGCAGGATGCGTTTGAGTTAACCCGCGAGAGGAAACAGCACGGGTCCTTCGATGACAACACATCGCTTCGCAAACTCCATGTCCTCGGCGCTTCGCCATCCCGGCGTGATCGCGCTGATCGTGGCCGGCTTGACGATTGCTGCGATGGTGATCGTCGATCACGGGCCGTGGAACCGCGCCAAGACTCAGCCGGCGCATGTTGCGATGTATGCGACGACGGGCGAGGCCGCACATGCCGCCGGCGCCAAGGTGCTTCCCACCGCACCGAAGTCGCCGGTCGAGCCGGAGCGGCCGGGGCCGAAGACATCTCCGACCGTCAATCCCGTGACGCCGTAATACGGTTCATCAGCGTGCCGGCCGTAGTCGCGGCCTTCATCATCATCGTTGTCGCGTCGCAGATTTTGGCGTCGCAGATCTTGGCGTCGCAGTTCTCGGCGTCGCTGTCGCCGGTTCGGTCAGCCGATCGCGGACGAGCCGAGCAGAGCGAGGACGGCCAGCGCCATGATCGCGGTGCCGAGCCAGCCCAGCGCGACCAGCCGTGAGCGGGCCTTGAAGCGGCCCATGATCGCACGGCTCGAGACGATCAGCATCATCATGGCCATGACCGGCACGGCAACGATGCCGTTGAGCACCGCGCTCCATACCAGCATGTGTATCGAGTCGATGCCGGTGAAGCCGAGGCCGAAGCCGATGATGGTTGCGGCCGCGATGATGGTGTAGAAGCCGACCGCTTTCTCCGGCTTCGCCTCCAGGGTGGCGTGCCAGCCGAAAGTCTCCGCAACGGCGTAAGCCGCCGAGCCCGCCAGCACCGGGATCGCCAGAAGGCCGGTGCCGATGATGCCGAGCGCGAACAGCGCGAAGGTGAAGTCGCCGGCGAGCGGACGCAGCGCTTCGGCCGCTTCCGTCGCCGAGTTGATCCTGGTGATGCCATTGCCGTTCAGCACGGTCGCCGTGGTCAGGATGATGAAGAAGGCGATGCTGTTGGAGAGCAGCATGCCGACGATGGTGTCGGCCTTGATGCGCGCGATCTCGGGGGCGCCCCCGGTTGGAAGGTCGCGCAGCGGCTTGTCGCGCTTGCCCTGGTTCATCTCCTCGACCTCTTGCGAGGCCTGCCAGAAGAAGAGATAGGGGCTGATGGTGGTGCCGAGCACGGCGACGACCATCAGGAAATAGTCGGCGCTGATCGTCGCCTTCGGCCATACCGCGGCGAGCAACGCGGTGCCCCACGGGATCTTCACGGTGAAGGCGGTGGCGACATAGGCGAACAGCGTCAACGTCAGGAATTTCAGCACCGGTGAATAGCGGCGATAGGGCACGAACACCTGGAGCAGGGTCGAACCCGCCGCGAATATCAGGGCGTGCTCGTGATTGAGCCCGCCGATGACCAGCGAGAGCGCCTCCGCCATCGCTGCGATGTCGGCGGCGATGTTGAAGGTGTTGGCGATGACGAGCAGCGAGACGAGCCCCAGCACGATCCAGCGCGGCGCGAGTTGCAGGACGTTGGCGGCGAGCCCTTTGCCGGTGACCCGGCCGATCCGAGCGCTGACGAGCTGAATCGCGATCATGAACGGCAGCGTCAGAAACACCGTCCAGAGCAGCCCGTAGCCGAATTGCGCACCCGCCTGCGAATAGGTGGCGATGCCCGACGGATCGTCGTCGGCTGCGCCGGTGATGAGCCCGGGCCCCAGCCGTTGCAGCAGCCTCGGCCCGGACTTCGCCGATCCTTCGGCGCTGGCGTGCTTGGCGGCGTGCGGCGTCGATCGGTTTGACAGGGGCTGACCTTCCGGCTTCCGGAATTGCGAAGTGTGCTTCAAGCGCGTCATGGCCGCAAAGTTCCTGCCTCTGCCGGCGCCGCGTCGTCTGCTGATGCCAACGCCCCGTCATCCTTTGACACGTCGGGCAAAACACTTGTAGCGTGATACCATCACAGAGATCGTCGAGCCCGCACCGTCACCGGTTGCGGGCTCTTCCTTTGCCTCCCGTTCAAAACGGTCGCCGGCACCTCGCGCGAGAGCTTGTCGCCGACGATCGGCCGATCCCTGCACACAGAAGCCGTCGGCGATCAGGCAGCACTTGCTCGACTGTGCGCCGTCGCGCGGCACGGTCTGGTTCTGATGCCAGTGGCGCCCGCCGCCCGGCGGGGTTAACGTTGTTGCTCTGATTCGCGCCTTCCGAAAATTTGGAACCAAAGCTGGATGCGCGCGTTGCGGTGCCGCTTGACGGGCCGTTCCAACCCGCTCCGGCAGCAAAGTCACGGTGCGGTCCTGCCTTGTCCAAGGCCGGGCCGCGCGCCGTACGAGCAAAGAATTTGCAACGACAAGAGGGGGCACATTTGGCCGCCGATCTGGTTTTCAGAATTGCAATTGTCGGGCTGTTTCTGTTTTCAGCGGTGCTCGCTTCCATGCTTTGGCTGAATGTCTGAGCCTCGACGTGCAAGCCTCGACGCGTGAGCTCCGACGTATGAGTCTCGTCCTGCCGTTAGGAACGGCCGGTCCATGGTGGCGTTTTGCTCTTCCATGAGGGAGGAAACGCGATGGACAATCTGACGAAGCGCGGGCAACCGGACCGCAGCAAGATCAACATGCACGAGGCCCACGAGGTCAAGTACTGGACGCACGCGCTCGGCATATCGAAGGAGGAGCTGCAAAAGGCGGTCGACAAGGTCGGCAATTCGGCCGCCGCGGTCCGCAAGGAATTGGCGACGTAACGCATCCGACGCAAGCGCGCGGAGGCGCGTGCTGCTACTTGACGCTGACGAACATGCCCCAGGCGGCGGCGAGGGCGCCGCCGGTGAAGACGACCACCGGGTTGTCGCAGAACGTGCTGCCATAGCTGCACACGTTCGCACCGAACTGGCCGAGCTCGTGATGGCTCGCGGAGTAGAACAGTCCCGACAGCACCAGCAATGCGGCGGCGACGTAATACATCGACGGAATCTCCAGCTTGCCCATGCGCCCTCGCAAGGGACATGTCCCAGCATGGCGCGGAGAGATTTCATTCCGCCGAATCCGCTTCGCCGCATTTGGATAAAGTTTGACCTGTTGGGCAAACGATGCCGTGATGCAGAAAATGAACGCGGCTCGAGCCTGTTACTCATAAATCCGCGATGTCCGCTTCGCCCCCAAGAGCGGCGCAGAAGCGGACGTTCCATGAGGTCCGGGAAGGGCCATAAGGTGACGTAGCAGGATGGTGAGCACGAAAGAGGCCGCCAACTGAGGCGGCCTTACTCACTCTTAAATTCCGCAATCGTTCGATCTTGACACCATAGCTCTACGTCGCACCCGTCAGCTAAGTGTCTGTTCCAAAACATGTTGAGTCGAATGAATCGGTTGTGATTCAAGGTGAGCGGCCTGATTCGATGGGGACGCGCCGCCAATGTGGACTACCGAGAACCGTGCACGCTACGACCGCAGCCGCCTGCGCTATCCGAGCGACTTGACCGACGAGGAGTGGGCGCTGATCGCGCCTCGCATCCCGCCGGCCAAGCGCGGCGGCAACAAGCGTACGGTGGACCTGCGCGAGATTGCCAACGGGCTGATGTACATCCTGAGCACAGGTTGCCAGTGGCGCGCGATCCCCAAGGACCTGCCGCCGCGCTCGACGCTGTATGGCTACTTCGATCTGTGGAGCTGGAACGGCACGCTCGATAAAATTCATCACGCCCTCTATGTCGAATGTCGCGAAAGGGCCGAGCGCGAGGCTTCTCCCACCGCCGCCATCATCGATAGCCAG
Source organism: Bradyrhizobium barranii subsp. apii (assembly GCF_011516635.5). Taxonomy (GTDB): domain Bacteria; phylum Pseudomonadota; class Alphaproteobacteria; order Rhizobiales; family Xanthobacteraceae; genus Bradyrhizobium; species Bradyrhizobium barranii. Next base: position 3,243,400 of record NZ_CP096255.1, read on the forward strand.
AGCGTGAAAAGCGCTGAAAAAGGGGGCCTCATGATCTCCATGGCTACGACGCGGGCAAGAAGATCAAGGGCAAGAAGCGGCACATTCTCGTCGACACGCAAGGCCTCTTGATGCACGCCATCGTGCATGCGGCGGACATCCAGGATCGCGACGGCGGCGTGCTCCTGATGGCAACGTTGTTCGGCCTCTATCCCTTTCTTCTGAAGCTCTACGCCGACGGCGGATATCAAGGGCCACATTTCCAGAAGGGGCTGCGTAGCGCTCTGAAGCGCGTGAACCTCGAAATCGTCAAACGCTCCGATCAGGCTCACCGTTTCGTCGTCTTGCCCAAACGCTGGATCGTCGAGCGTACCTTTGCCTGGCTCGGGCGATGCCGAAGACTGTCCAAAGATTGGGAATGCTTCAATCACAGGGCGCTCGCCTTTCTCAAGCTGGCCTCCATCCGACTCATGCTGCGAAAGCTATGCAATCCAAGGTAATCTTTCCGGACAGACTCTAAGGATCTGGCGCGTTTCTTGGCTTCGGTTTCGTCCTCACACATTAGATCGATGCGAACCTCGATATATCCGTCGAGGCCCATAATATATGCGCGGTACTCTTGCTTCTGCTGCCCGTCCAATGCTTGAAGCCCGTATTTTGAGTTACTGCGTGTTTACATACACTCGCGTTCGCAAATCGTTCGATGAGTCGAATTCATTGATCTATTCCTCGGTTGGCCTGAGACGGCCTTATTCCTCCGGGGGTTGTAGGCCCGGCGACGTTAGCCATCCGTCTATATGAGAAACGGTTTCGAGCTGGCGCAGTTTGAGTTCGAGAAGATCACGCTGCGGTCCTGGCGGCCTATTTTTCAGTTCCGCTATGATGCGGCCGGCCATACTCTGATTGAGCAAAGAATTTCTGCTTAGAGTCTGTCCGGAAAGATTACCTTGGATTGCATAGCTTTCGCAGCATGAGTCGGATGGAGGCCAGCTTGAGAAAGGCGAGCGCCCTGTGATTGAAGCATTCCCAATCTTTGGACAGTCTTCGGCATCGCCCGAGCCAGGCAAAGGTACGCTCGACGATCCAGCGTTTGGGCAAGACGACGAAACGGTGAGCCTGATCGGAGCGTTTGACGATTTCGAGGTTCACGCGCTTCAGAGCGCTACGCAGCCCCTTCTGGAAATGTGGCCCTTGATATCCGCCGTCGGCGTAGAGCTTCAGAAGAAAGGGATAGAGGCCGAACAACGTTGCCATCAGGAGCACGCCGCCGTCGCGATCCTGGATGTCCGCCGCATGCACGATGGCGTGCATCAAGAGGCCTTGCGTGTCGACGAGAATGTGCCGCTTCTTGCCCTTGATCTTCTTGCCCGCGTCGTAGCCATGGAGATCATGAGGCCCCCTTTTTCAGCGCTTTTCACGCTCTGGCTATCGATGATGGCGGCGGTGGGAGAAGCCTCGCGCTCGGCCCTTTCGCGACATTCGACATAGAGGGCGTGATGAATTTTATCGAGCGTGCCGTTCCAGCTCCACAGATCGAAGTAGCCATACAGCGTCGAGCGCGGCGGCAGGTCCTTGGGGATCGCGCGCCACTGGCAACCTGTGCTCAGGATGTACATCAGCCCGTTGGCAATCTCGCGCAGGTCCACCGTACGCTTGTTGCCGCCGCGCTTGGCCGGCGGGATGCGAGGCGCGATCAGCGCCCACTCCTCGTCGGTCAAGTCGCTCGGATAGCGCAGGCGGCTGCGGTCGTAGCGTGCACGGTTCTCGGTAGTCCACATTGGCGGCGCGTCCCCATCGAATCAGGCCGCTCACCTTGAATCACAACCGATTCATTCGACTCAACATGTTTTGGAACAGACACTTAGACCCCAAAAGCCGACGTCTGCTCCTTTATGAGTACCCGCCCTGGTTCAAGGGGATGTCCCGGGTTCTGTTGAATTTCTGAAGAGGTCGGCGTTGCCCACCTTGAGCCGGTAGGCTCGGGGTGCTGATTCCACAAAGGAGAGCAACGCCATGACGAGAGATATCACACCGGCTGGTTGGCCGGCGACCGGGGCTGTGGAGAAATCATTTGCGGAAGTGCGAGCGAGCTTCGATCGGTTCTGCCTTGCGGCAGGAATCGAGGCGCTCGGCACGATGATGGAGGCGGATGTGACAGCGGCCTGCGGGCCGCGCCACGGTCGTGATGCGGCGCGGCGGGCGCACCGTTGGGGCCGAACGCGGGGGCGGATCGGTTTCCACGGCGGCAAGATCGAGGTCGATCGCCCGCGGGTCCGGGGCATGGACGGCCGCGAGGTCACGATCCCGAGCTGGGAAACGGCGGCGCAGGAGGACTGGCTCGGTCGCTGGGCGATGAACCTGATGCTGATCAATGTGTCGACGCGCCGGTTCGGCCGCGCCGTCCGGCTGCCCGAGGGTGACGTGCCGGCACCGCCCGGATCGGGGATTTCGAAGTCGGCGGCCTCGCGGAGGTTCGTGGCTCTGTCGGCGGCGCGGCTGGCCGACTTCATGGCTGCCGATCTGTCCGCGCTCGACCTTCTGGTGGTCCAAATCGACGGGCTGCATCTCGACGACGATCTCGTGCTGGTGGCCGCGATCGGGGTTGACGGCGAAGGCAACAAGCATCCGCTGGCGCTGGTGGAAGGGGCGACCGAGAATGCAGCAACGGTTCAGGCCCTGCTGGACAACCTGGTCTCGCGCGGGCTCGACCCGACGGTGCCAAGACTGTTCATCGCCGACGGCGCGAAGGCGTTGTCGAAGGCGATCCGCCGCACCTTCGGTTCGGCCGCTGCGATCCAGCGCTGCCAGATCCACAAGGCGCGCAACATCATGGAACGCCTGCCGAAAGAGCATCATGCGGCCACCCGCCGGGTGCTGCGCCAGGCCTGGGAGCTCGATGACGCCGACAAGGCTGAAAAATTGATCCGCAATCTCGCGCGTCGACTCGACCAGCAATGGCCCGGCGTTGCGGCCAGTATCCTCGAAGGCCTCGACGAAATCCTGACTGTCGTCCGGTTGAAGTTGCCGAAGGAGCTTCGCCGATCGCTCGCCTGTACCAATATCGCCGAGAACATGATGGGCACCATTCGCCGCGTCACGCGCAACGTTAAACGCTGGCGGGATGCCGGTATGGCCTTGCGATGGGTCGCGGCCGGTATGATCGAGGCCAACAAGGGCTTCCGACGATTGAAGGCGCATAAGCAATTGTCGGTTCTGCGTGCGGCCCTTCAAGCTCACCACGATCGCATGACAATCAAGTCCGTTGCCCACGTCACGAGGGCTGCGTAATATTCATTCCGGCAACGTCGACCCGACGTAGTTCAACAGCGATCGGGACATCCCCTGGTTCAAAGGCCCGCACGTCAGCGAAGCAATCTTGCCGGGCGCATTGAAGGTGAGGACTGCGCTCACGACGCCATCGCGCGCTTTATAGGAAATGGCTGCTCCGCCCTCGGACGGACGGAGATCGTCCAGATGCGAAGCGGGATAATCCCTGAGACGGTCGACCCAATAGGCGCGCAGGCCTTGCCGGGTTGAAATCGTCTTCAGGCCGTCGCAGGCGCAATGGACGATCGCGTCATCGGCATACATTCCCAAAATCGTTTCGATGTCGCCGGCGCGGTAGGCATCAAGCCAGTCAACCGCAGCGGCGGGTCAAAGGACATGTTTCCTACCTACGTACCGTTATGGGCTCGGGGTTTAGGACTGGCCGGATGAACTCGACGTGAAGATCTCCGCTCGGCTATTTTGGATTTCCGGAACGGATTGGGAACGTTAGCGTTCCGCCAAATGAACACTCGGGCGCCGACCTGAAAGTTAACATTTGGCAAGGAACTCCAACACCGCAATGCTATTGTCCATTCATCGCAAAACGGCCCGTGGCTTTTATCTGTGATGAGAACGCCACTTGCGCTCCCGCCTTCCTCTCATGGAAAGGAGCGCGCCATGGCTGAGCGGCGTCGTTTCAAGCAGATCGAATCCCTCGACGAACGTCTTGCTGCGGAAGCCGGTCGCCTGCGCGAGCAGGCTAAGACTACTCTCCCAGGTATCGAGCGAGAGCATCTACTGCAGAGGATACGCCAGTGCGAGACTGGCTCGCACATGAGCGAGTGGCTAAATTCACCCGGCTTGCAGCCGCCGAAGTGACAGGCCTGCGCAGGTGGACTCGCGAGGAGGAGCGGCAGTTATTGGAGCTTCGCGCTTCAGGCCTACGGTTGGCCGCAGTGGCCAGAAAGATTGGTAGGACTGAGGCAGCCGTTATCGGCCATCTCGCAATAATGAAAGCGAGGCAAGAAGCCACGTAATAGTAAGGCCGCCTCAGTTGGCGGCCTTTTGCGGCGACTTCCGTCTCCTTTGCGGTGCACGCGAGAGGGCGGTTAGCTCTGGAGTTATCCGCCCGCCGTTCAGTGTCCTGATCCGCCTTCGCTGGTGTCAAAGCAAAGGGCCGCTGTTTTGGCAGCGGCCCCTCATGCTTCCGGGTTTCAATGAAATGAAAATGCTCTAACCAGCTCCCCGGGTTGCCATGTTTTCCCGGTTAACAAATCCTTGCCATAACAAATGTGAACCAGATCGGTAAATTTCCCAGTGTCCTGATCTGCCAGCAATCCGCATGAACTCAAGATCTCCCGCATTGACTATTGGTTCATGATTTGTTCTTATCGTGCCATCGTCAGATGGAGATGGGCCGTGGACAACCGCATCAATGAAATCCGCAACATCGTCAGAGCGTTACGCGTCAGCATGCGAGAGGCCGAGGCCATCATGCACGAGCAGATCAATCGCGACGAGGACTGCACCTTCGTGGCGGAAGAGATCATGAAGATGCGCGTCGTGATGAGCGGCCTGGTTCAGGAGCGGACGCGGCTCGGCGACAGCGAGCCTATTCTCGTGCGCAGCCTCTTCGTTCCGCGCCGGCCGCCGACAACGCCGCGGACTGGTCTTGCCAAGCGCCGCCTCGTACCGCACGGAATTGAGCAGCAACGGGGCCACGCACGCCCGTGATCATGGATGGACAATCTCAGGCGGTTTCCGGCGCCGTGGGTCATGATCGCGGAAGAGGAGTGCTTCCGAGTCAAGGACGCGAACGGCTTCACGATCTGCTGCGTTCTTCATCGCGATGATCTGCACTCGTGGGGCTACCAATATGCCCACCAGTATCTATCGCGCGACGAGGCGCGACGGATCGCAACGGCAATCTCGCGATTGCCGGAGCTGTTGAAGCGTCCTCAGTATTGAGCTGTTCGCTTTGCCAGGTCCCCTTTGGAACTTCTTGCTCCAAACTGGAATTAGTTTTGTGGTCGGCCCACCGCCGATGGCCGGCCTGGAATGGCGGCTCCGGCGCCCCCAGCCCCCCGTCCCGCGCCGGGGCCGTTTTCACGAGTTAGGGCTGGGACAAAAACACCGGCGGCATCGCCGCCAGACGTTCAGCAGGCACCTGTAGATCGTTTTCTGGAGATCGTTTTGGGTCTCGACGAAACACGCCTGAAACATTGCTGAAACCAGATTGTCCTGAACGCCGCGCCCGTTGGCCCCGACCAACGGAGCGAGAAGGAGACAAGTCATGATCCAGGTCGGTTCGAAGGAAGAAGTCGCGTTTCTGCTGGCGCTGTTCGGCACGCACACCCAGCCGGTCAAGCGGCCAAAGCCGAAATCGCAGCAACGCTGAAGGCTGAGCCATGCCCGGTTTGGCCGATTGCCAGAGCCTCTTGCGTCTCTTGATCGCAAGGGGCGATCCGAGGGCCATTCCGCTCGCCAAAGGCGCCATCGATCAATATTTGAATACCGCGCCGGCCAGCCTCCGGGGGCGCGGCTTGCGCGTGCTCCAGCGCGACGCGCTCGACCAGCACGGTGCCGCGGTCGGGGTGCAGCGCTCCTTCGCGGAGACGGTGGACGCCTATATCGAGCGCAAGCTTGCGGAGGAGTGACACCTTCCAGTGCGGCGGTTCAGGCGCGCGGCTGCCGGTCAGGCTGCGACGGGCGGCGTGGCTTGCGCCAGCAACAGCCCGATCTTCCGGTCGAGCTGCCAGACCTCGACGTTGCCCCGGCGCGTGAACTGTTGTGCGACGCGAAGCGCGGATGCATCGGAGTCAGCCTCGAACGCTTCGGCCGAGCGAAACACGCCGTTCTCGCCAACCAGATAGGCGCGGTATTGCCGGCTCATGTCGGCGCCCTCAGGCCCGGCGAATGCAGCCAGGACTCGATCTGCATGGCCGTCTCGTCCTGTCGCGCCCGGCGCAGCAGGATCTCACGGCGCCGTCCCGGCGCAAGCGTCTGAGCCTCCTCGCGAAGGCGAGCGGCCTCGTCAGCGAGCCGCTCCTTGAGAGTTTTGGACTGTTTGTAACGACGTCGCTTCAGCATGGCATTGCTCCCTCGTTCGAGTGGGGCGGGAGCGCAACTGGCGTTCTCATCACCGACCGATGCCAAGTGCCGTGCGGTGATATTTCAACTCTACGCCTCGGGCCGAGGAGAGTCTGTATCATTTGTTAATTGGTTCGAAGAATCTCTCGGGCGTCATCGCAGCTCGGTTTGAGCAGTTTTATTCCTATCGCGTGCAGGTAGTTCCTAAGTTCACTATTGAACGGAAGTGGCGTCGGCGATTGAAGGTCTATCCTCCTTGTCTGCGCCCCGCGCCACGATTTTCAGCGCTTGATCTGACAAAGGCCGTTGGAGCGCCTTAGCCTCGTCCCATGGCGCCCGCAGCCAAACATCTCGTTCTTCGGCCGTCGTCAGGATCGCCGGCATTGCCTTTGGATGAATGGGCTCGACAACGGCATTCGGCGCCGTCGTGAGAAAACCATAGACCTGATGAGGTCCAGGCACGGGCTTTGACTTCGTACCGCGATCGCCCTTGAAAGTTGTCCAGATACCGGCGAACGCGAACAGCGGCCGCGTCTCGTCTATCGCAAACCACACGACGTCTTTCTTCTTTGTTTCCGGATTCGGCTCAGGCGCATACTCAGCAAAACTGTTGACGGGCACGAGACCGCGATGCTCCGGCTTGAGCCATGCGCGCCAGTGCGGCGACGAGGTGTTGCGGATGTTGGTGACGGGCGGGCCGGGCTTGGTCGGTGGTGGCGGCATGCCCCAACGCATCATCACAATCTCCCGTTCGCCCCCGCCTGCGTCGCGAATGACCGGTGCCGGGTAATCCGGAAATACGCCTGGCATTGGTGGCAAGTTGCCCTCGTAGCGACGGACCACACGGAAGAGCCCGGCGATGGCGGCCTGATTGGTGGTGATCGAATACAGATTGCAGATGGAGACGATTATTCCTTACCGCTCGCCCGGCCAAAGGTAATTTCGAGTGAGGGGGGTCGCTAGTCGTAATGATGTCTGTATTCACATCAATGGGCAAACAGACGTCAGGTTGGCCTGTGCATTAAGGGCCAATTCCGGACATTGCTTAGGGGCCACAGTGTCTTCGTGTGACGCCACCTGTTTCCCGGATGCGTCAGGTGACGTAGAATGCCACTGCCCCTTGAAGCGGGACGTGCCGAAATCACCGTCCGGGCAAACGAGCAGCACTTGTGCCGTCGGCAAGCACGCTCTCTTAGAGACCGTTCTTTTTTCGGTTTCGTACCACCGTTCACCACGAACTTTGCGCGCTGCTTATGCGGCGGCTCGTTCGGTAACGTCGGGAGAAAGCGATGAGCAAGATCGATCGAAGGTCCGCACTGGGAATCGCGTTGGCTGCAGTTTCGGCTGCCATGGTCAAGCCAGCCGCCGCTCAAACCACAAGCTACAAGGATACGACGCCTTGGCCAGGTGTCGTGGTGCGTGAATATGAAGGCGAGACACCATCCTTGATCCCAGGTTTTAAGACCGTCTCAATGCGCGATATCATTATGCAGCCGGGGTCAAAGACCATGGGGCCCCCGATGATGAATGCCATGGTCTGCCATATCACCGAAGGGGAGCTTCGGCTTGAGCAGGAGGGAAAGACCTTTACGGGCAAGAAGAATTTTGTCTGGACCTGCAACAAGGAAACAAAAGAACAGGCGTTCAACGATGGGAATATGGTCGCGATTATGCGGATCACCGACTTGAAGGCTTAACGCTCGTTTCTTCGCAAGAGATCGATTGTGGGTGCGGATGTTGCATGCGACAACGCGCCATCCGCGTGCAGGACCGCCTCGGTCAATCGCATCGATCAGCGACCGTGTCGCCTATGTCCGGTCTGCCCAACACAGCGCACTTCTGTGACTGCTCGAGTGCCGACGGGCTCGTCAGTTTCGGGTACCCCGACTACAAATCTAACGCAGGACCATGAAGCAGAGTGAACCGTGTGCCAACGCGCGGGCCGCGACCGCGCTTTGCGGCAAGGCAGAAGTGATGTAACTTCTCTTGCGAGCTGCCATGAGGACGTGCCGACAGTCCTGTACTCGCCAATTATCTTAGCGGCAGCGTTGATGCCGTCGGCGGGCAAATTCCTAGACCTGTAATCTTTGGTCTGTTCAATCGCAGTCAAAACCGAGGCGCGAATGACGTGCACACCGCGTGATGTGCGCGTGAAGGAAAATGCCGCATTTCACATCAGGAGCTTACAATGGATCGGAAAACCTTTCTGGTCGGCATTATCGCCGCCGCATGCCTTGTTGCAACCTCTACACTAACGCCGGGCACCGGGCACGCCCAAGCGGATCCGAGAGTAACGAAATCGATGGAAACCTTAAAAGCCATGACGGCGAAATTAGGAGCCCCCAAGCTCGAAGGAAGGGAAGCTGTTGGGGGTAAAGACGCACCCGCTCTGTATTTCGGCACGACTAAGATCAATAACAACTTTGACATCGTCGACGCGGTTGGAAGCGAGGACGGCAAAGGGATGACGGCCACGCTGTTTGCAAAAGACGGAGGCGAATACGTCCGAGTGTCCACAAGTGTGCCAAAACCCGATGGAAGCGGCCGAGCAGTTGGCACCGTCCTGGCCGGGCCAGCGCTTGAAGCGATCAAGGCGGGGAAGAGCTATTACGGCGAGGTGCCTATACTGGGTACGCCCTACATAACCGGATATGAACCGATCAAGGACAGTACGGGCGCCGAAATCGGCATCTATTACGTCGGCTACAAGAAGTAGTTGAGAGCCATAAAAAATCGTCTGGCAGCACTGGTCGCGCGGCCGTAGCTGTCGAGGTCCGAGTTGGGTCAAAACCGGCAATACTCTGGTTGAGCGTAAGCGCGAATTTCTCCGCACCTTTTGCTTTTGAGTGCCCTGATGCATGAGGTGTCCACCAAAATAAGTGGACACCTTGTGATGAGCGACGATGATCAGAAACTGCGGGTCAGGCTTGTTGGCCGGAACGGTCGGCGGCGCTACGAGGCAGCATCGAAAGAGCGTCTTGTCACGGCCTGTCTTGAGCCTGGGGTTTCGGTATCGAGGCTTGCACTCGAATATGGGGTCAACGCGAACCTCCTTCGGAAATGGATCAAGAAGCACACCGCGACCAGGTCGCTGCCGCCGTCCTCACGCCCGGCGTTCATCCCGGTTCAGCTTGAGGGGTCCGCCGATCGGGCCTTGTCGCGGCAAGGCAGCGTGGCGGCGGTGGAGTTGCCGTCGACTTGCGATGAAGTGCGAGGGTCGGAACCCAAGGGAGCGCCAGCTTTTTGTTCTCCCGCCAAAGTGAGCGTGTCCTTGCCGAACGGCGTGAAACTCGCACTGGAATGCGGCGATGTGGATGCCTTGACGGCGATCATCGGAGCCCTTGGCCATGTTCAGACTGGGCGGTGACCTGCAGGTCTATCTGCACCGTGAGCCGATCGACTTCCGGGCTGGCATCAACAGCCTTGCGGTTCTGGTCCAGGAGACGATGGCACTCGATCCGTTCGCTCCGGCGGTTTTTGCGTTTTGCAATCGCCGTTGCGACCGGATGAAGCTGCTGTTCTTCGATCGGTCCGGCTTTGTGCTGGTCCTGAAGCGGCTGACCGAGGACAAGTTCCGATGGCCGCGCCGCCAAGAGGCGGTTGTCACGCTGACGACCGAGCAATTGCATTGGATTCTTGACGGCATCGATATCGATGCGATGGTCCGCCATCCGGTGCGGCAATATCAGGTTGCCGGCTGAGCTCTCGAGTTGAGCGGTTGACGCGTCGGTACGGTTCAGATTCAAGAATCCGATGAATCGAACCGGCGATCCGAGTGTTGAGGTGCTGTTGGCGCGCATTGCTGCGCTGCAGGCGGAGAACTGTCAGCTCACGGAGCGCGTCGTCAAGCTCGAGGAAGAACTGGCGCTGGCACGCCTGCATCGTTTTGCGCCGCGCAGCGAAAAGCACGTCGATCGTCTCTTCAATGAAGCCGAGCAGGCCGCCGATGAGGATGACGCCGGCAGTGAAACGAACGATATCGCGGAACTTCCGGACACGGGCTTGCCATCCGTCGAAAGCGCGCCGGGAAAGAAGCGCGGCCGCAGGCCGCTGCCGGCGAACCTGCCGCGCGAGCGCGTCGAGTATGACCTGCTCGACGATCAGAAGGCGTGTCCTTGCTGCCGTGGCCAGATGCATCGCATGGGCGAGGCTGTCACCGAGCAACTCCATATCGAGGTGAAGGCGAAGGTTTTACAGAATGTGCGCTTCAAATATGCGTGTCGCCATTGCGATCGCACCGGGATCAACGCACCTGTCGTGACCGCGCCGATGCCGACGCAGCCCTTGCCGGGCAGCGTTGCCACGGCCTCAACGCTGGCGTTTGCGCTGGTTCATAAATATGTCGATGGGACGCCGCTCTACCGCCTGGCGCAGGCCTTCGGACGCGCTGGAGTTCCTGTCAGCCGTGGCGCTTTGGGCCACTGGGTGATCGGCTCGAGCGAGAAGCATCTGCATCGCATCTACGACGCCCTGAAGCTGCGGCTCAGATCACAACCTCTCATCCATGGCGACGAGACGACGGTTCAGGTCCTCAAGGAGAAGGACAAAGAGGCCACCAGCACATCATACATGTGGGCTTATCGCAGCGGCAGGGACAGTCGCGAGCCGATCGTTCTTCTGGATTATCAGCAGGGCCGCGGTCAAATCCACCCGCAGACCTTCCTTGGCGATTACCGCGGCATCGTGATGAGTGACGGCTATACCGCATGGCGCACGCTGGAAGGGGCCACCCACATTGGATGCATGGCCCACTCCCGGCGGCGCTTTGTCGATGCCCTCAGGGCGAGGAAGAAGGGCGGCGGTCCGCCTGAGCAGGCGCTGCGGTTCTTCGACCAGCTCTACCGGGTTGAAAGGCAGGCGCGGGACGGAATACCGGAGAAGGGTAAAACACAGGCCGACTGCATTCGCCGCTTCCGCCAGCAACATAGTGTCCCCATCCTCAATGCTCTCAAGGTATGGCTCGATGACATGGCCCCGAAGGTCTTGCCTGACAGCAAGCTCGGCGACGCCGTATCCTACACCCGAAACCAATGGGAATATTTGACGCGCTACACCGGGGACGGCAGCATGCCGGTCGACAACAATCTTCTGGAGCGCGACATCAGGGTTTTTGCAACTGGCAGGAAGAGTTGGTTGTTCAGCGATACCGTGGACGGAGCCAAGGCCAGTGCCGTCGTCTACAGCCTGATGCTGACCTGCCGCGCCTCACGTGTCGAGCCGTTAGCATGGTTGCGCCACGTCCTCACCGAATTGCCTCAGCGCGCCGGCAACGCCGATATTACCGACCTGCTGCCCTTCAACTTCCACAAAACCGCCACTGCCTGAACGGCCCGGTATCGCCCGATACGAGGGCAATCCATCAAAAACGCCGCGTCAACGTGCGGGGAAAATCGCGCTTACGGTTGAGCAGAGAATTTCTGCTCAAATCCCAAAAACCGACGTCGCCGATTTGCCGGTTGGAATGACGGCGCCGGCGCGACCCGCACCCGGAGCCGCTTTGGCGTCTTTGACACGTCGGGCAACACACTGGCATAATACTATCATTGAGACGATTTCGTTCGTACCCGCGCCGGAGATTCATCCGCCGCGGGTTTTTTTATTCTCGAACCAGGACCGGACCTGATTGCAACGGGGTTTTTCAGATGACCGAATTGGTGAACAAGCGTTCTGAAGTGGCGTTGGCGAGGGAGGCGGCTCGCAGAACTTTGAAGCAGCGAACGATGACTGAGATCAAATCCTTGGCGCGGACGCACACGGTACACGCCGTGAATACTCCCGTGAAGATCATGCTCGACAAGAATGCTCCAGCGCATGCACGTGTCTCGGCCGCCAACGCCATTCTCGATCGCGGATGGGGCAAGCCGTTGCAGCCCATCGCGAATGAAGACGGTAAGCCCCTTGAGTTCATTCATCGCATCGAGCGGGTCATTGTACATCCCGGCGACGGTCAAACGTTCGACGCCCATGTTGAGGAATCCGTGCTCCGCGAACCGCTAAGCGTTCTTGGAAGCATCGGCGCGACGGGCGATTTCGACGTCTCATTGAGCCAGATCCCCCAGCTCAAGGCATTGCGGAATTGACCGGTTGGCCGCGCTGGATGGACGACGCGCTTGCATACAGACCACAGAGCCCGGCTCTAGACGTCGGCTCGCCGGGTGAAACGGCTGCATTGGAGGGCAACGCGACCGGTTCGGTGGGCTTGGCGTCTCTCTAGTGCAAGTCTCAAAAGTCCCTGAAAACACTGGCAATCACTACAATATGTTAGGGGGCGTACCCCCCAAAGGTCAAGTCGAGGCAAGCCGAATTGATGTGACCGTTGTGACAGTGCTGTGACCACAATTTGCCGACGCACGCGCGGCATGGGGGAAACTTGCAAGCGTCAACCTATCTGATGCCCCCACAAAAAAATCCGTCATTTTTCGCAAGTTTAAGTTGGCGCACATCCCAGCGTGTACTGTGTCGGACACAGGAGAGCTCGTGCATGAACCCGAATCTTACTCCTGTTACTTCATACGTGATCGACAACGTGCACCACGCGCACGACGAAGTATGCGAGAGGACGGACCTCGTCGAGCGCGAAGGCGAAATAGATCAGTTCTCAGTTGGTGCGCCTGAAGACATCGCGTTCGATCCACCCAGGATGAACGTGCGAAATGTTGAGGCAGCCCTATCGGTCATGAAAGTCGATCCGGCCAAGGTAAAATGCGTAGCGTCCCAATAAAGCCAATGGCCTGCGTGATACGTTGGGCACGTTTGGTCGCAGAGATAATCGACCGGTTTGAGCAAGTCGACCCTTCCGGGATACTTAGACTGCACACGGGCAAGCATTGCATTGATGGCTGCGCCCGCCGCTACCGCGTTCACCTTTGACATGGGCGCACATGGAGGAGGTGGCACATGAGGCAGCGGCCCTTGAAGTAACCGCGGCCGATTGATCTCGCAGCCGGCAGGAACTTGGGCGCCCACAATCATTACACGCCGAACAGGCGTTAACACGCGTAGCGTCTCAGAAAGGGCCGCTTCGAGCTTGGCGAACGATCCAGCATCGTTCGGCCACATGCCTGGTTGGTCGTAATCGATGCCCGCATCGTCATAGGTTTCCCACCGCTGGATGAATATCAGCGGTCGCGTTTGGGTCTCAAGTTGAGCGATTTGCTCATCGCGACCCCGAAGACAATCCACGCGTCGTCGCGATCTGATGGCTGCTCCTTTGACAATCGGGCATCCGGCAGTGCCAACGTACTGAAGGTTTCCACCTAGGCTCTCGACTAACGGCAACATTGCCGCCACGTACATTTCAGCATGGGAGTCTCCAGCCAAGTCAACAATCGGTAGGCCCGGCGGCCAAACGACTTGATCAGTAGTGGGAGAACTGTCGAGCCTTCCATCCGCCAAAACCGACTCAGGCACCCGCCATGCAAAACCTTTCAGAATGAATGTTGCGTGAGTCAGAATCGCAAATGCCAGAATAGCCGCGCTGAATTTCATCAATGTCTTCAACGGTGCTCCAGAGGCTGCGCCTCCAGCAACGATGAAGCGACGTTCCACGAAATAGTACATGCTGGTAGCGACGAAAAGCATCGTCACAAGCATGACTATATTGCCTCCAGCAGTGTCGGCCGCCTCACCAAAGATGAAGCGCGAGTAGAAAATGATCGGCCAGTGGCAAAGATAGAGTGAATACGAGATTGTTCCGATGGCGGTTAGCGCCTGAGAGCGTAGAGCGCGAGAAACGAAGGTTGTATCTCCGGTCCAAATCACAGCAGCAGCGCCAAGGCATGGGATCATAACGAGCAATTCTTGCCGTGACGTGTCTGGCTGCAACAAAAGGGCACTGGACAAGATCACAGCGAAGCCAGCCGCCGAAAGCAATTCACGGACCGATTGGCGGCGTGGCGTTTGACCGGCGAAAAGCACCAAGGCGCCACAACCGAACTCGAACATGCGAAACGGCATCAAGAAGAAAACGGCAGAGCTGTCGATGGGGCCAACCCATATCGTGGCCAAGAAGGATGCAAGCGACAACAGGACGATTGCCGATCTTATGCATCCAACGCGCGCCGCGGCGATCAGGAGTGCGGGCCAAATAAGATAGAACTGCTCTTCAAGCGACAGCGACCAACAGTGAAGCAGAGCGAGTTCGTCCGACTTCGCTGCGAAGTAATGGCTTGCTTCTCTCCAATATTGGATGTTTGCGATCGACAGCAGCGCATGCGTGCACTCCTTCGCAATATCGAGAAACAGTAGAGGCGCCGTCCACAACGCGCCCGACAGGTACGTCATAAGCACCGTGAAGATCAGGGCTGGATAAATGCGCCTCGTTCGTCGCAAGTAGAACGCGCTAAAGGAAAAGCGACCGCCAGCGTCGTCCATGAGGATATTGCGAGTGATCAAGTAGCCGGAGATGACGAAAAAGACGTCGACTCCGACGAAGCCGCCCTGAAAGCCCGGTACTTTCAGGTGAAACAGCAGAACGCTCAGGACAGCAATCGCTCGAAGTTGAACGATTTCCCCGCGAAAGCTCGTCCCCTCCGAACCTATCATCTCCAATGAGGCCACCAGAAGCTGCAACGTTTCCAAATATTTCTACTGGATTGCAGTCTATTACCTGAGTGTCTGTTCCAAAACATGTTGAGTCGAATGAATCGGTTGTGATTCAAGGTGAGCGGCCTGATTCGATGGGGACGCGCCGCCAATGTGGACTACCGAGAACCGTGCACGCTACGACCGCAGCCGCCTGCGCTATCCGAGCGACTTGACCGACGAGGAGTGGGCGCTGATCGCGCCTCGCATCCCGCCGGCCAAGCGCGGCGGCAACAAGCGTACGGTGGACCTGCGCGAGATTGCCAACGGGCTGATGTACATCCTGAGCACAGGTTGCCAGTGGCGCGCGATCCCCAAGGACCTGCCGCCGCGCTCGACGCTGTATGGCTACTTCGATCTGTGGAGCTGGAACGGCACGCTCGATAAAATTCATCACGCCCTCTATGTCGAATGTCGCGAAAGGGCCGAGCGCGAGGCTTCTCCCACCGCCGCCATCATCGATAGCCAGAGCGTGAAAAGCGCTGAAAAAGGGGGCCTCATGATCTCCATGGCTACGACGCGGGCAAGAAGATCAAGGGCAAGAAGCGGCACATTCTCGTCGACACGCAAGGCCTCTTGATGCACGCCATCGTGCATGCGGCGGACATCCAGGATCGCGACGGCGGCGTGCTCCTGATGGCAACGTTGTTCGGCCTCTATCCCTTTCTTCTGAAGCTCTACGCCGACGGCGGATATCAAGGGCCACATTTCCAGAAGGGGCTGCGTAGCGCTCTGAAGCGCGTGAACCTCGAAATCGTCAAACGCTCCGATCAGGCTCACCGTTTCGTCGTCTTGCCCAAACGCTGGATCGTCGAGCGTACCTTTGCCTGGCTCGGGCGATGCCGAAGACTGTCCAAAGATTGGGAATGCTTCAATCACAGGGCGCTCGCCTTTCTCAAGCTGGCCTCCATCCGACTCATGCTGCGAAAGCTATGCAATCCAAGGTAATCTTTCCGGACAGACTCTGAGAGGATTTCAGGGTGTAAACCTCAATTTTGGTTTCTAATAAAGGTAGCCGTCCTACCCTCCGAACAGCGATCTAGCCCGTCTTATTCGTCAGAGGGCGCCTGAGAGGCTGGCGAGCGTGGTGTAAAGCGCTGATGCGGCGTAGGATTCGGTTGCAAAGCCAACCCCATCACCTTCAGCCGCGAACACCACGCCCGCCATGACCGACGATACGATTCTGCCCTTCTCGTTTCCAGCCGTTCACGCCAAGAAAGTCACAGCTGCCTTCGATGGCGGTCGGCTGACCTCGAACGGGGGCGTGATGCTTCTGGCGATGGCCGAGCGGCGTCTCGGCTTGGCCGACAATTTGGCCCGGGTGTTCCCGGATCGGCGCGATCCGACGCGGGTCGTGCACAGCCTGGTCGATATGTTCCGCGCGCGCATGTTCGCGATCTGCTGCGGCTACGAGGACGCCGACGACCTCGATCATCTGCGGTCCGATCCCGCATTCAAGCTGGCCTGCGGACGGCTGCCGGACACGGGTCGCGATCTGTGTTCCCAACCGACGCTGTCGCGCCTGGAGAATGCTCCGCGCCTGCGCGACGTGATCCGACTGACCTACACTTTGGTCGACGCATGGATGGATAGCTACCCGCGCGAGCCGGCATCCGTCACGCTCGACATCGATGATACCTGCGATGTCGTCCACGGCCATCAGCAGCTCTCGCTGTTCAACGCTCATTATGACGAACGCTGCTTCCTGCCGATCCACGTCTACGACACGGAGAAGAGCCGGCCCGTGGCGGTCGTGCTGCGGCCCGGCAAGACGCCGGGCGGCGTCGAGGTGCGTGCCCATCTGCGCCGCCTGGTACGGCATATCCGGACGCGGTGGCACAACACGCGAATTACGTTCCGTGGCGACGGGCACTATGCCCGGCCGGAGGCAATGGCGTGGTGCGAGACCAACGGCATCGACTACATCTTCGGTCTGTCCGGCACCAAGCCGCTCGCCAGAAAAGTCGACGCGGTCGCCGACGACATCCGCACGCGACGCGCCATCGAGAACCTGCCGGTTCTGCGCGGCTATACCGAGACGCGCCACAAGGCAAAGTCCTGGGATCGCGAACGACGCACCGTCGCCCGTATTGAGGCGACGATGCTCGGCCTCGACATCCGCTTCGTCGTCACCAGCCTCGATGTCGGCTCGGCCGAGTGGATCTACGACAGCCTGTATTGCGCGCGCGGCCAAGCCGAGAATCTGATCAAGCTGCATAAGACGCAGCTCGCCTCCGATCGCACCAGTTGCCGTTCGGCGCTCGCCAATCAAGTCCGCCTCGTTCTCCATACCGCCGCTTATTGGCTGATGCTGACCGTGCGCGACGCCATTCCCAAAGTCCGGGAATTGGCCACTGCCGAGTTCGCGACGCTGCGTCTTCGGCTCTTGAAAATCGCCGCCCGGGTTGTCGAGACCAAGAGCCGCATTCGCCTTGCGTTCGCCGCGGCATGTCCCGAAGCCGACCTGATCCGCAGCTTGCCCGGCGCGCTGCTGCCGCTCGGTCCTTGACCGGTGGGGCGTCCGCCCGCGTTCACCCAACCCATCCCTCAAGCGCGTTGCAAAGTACCGGTCGTCAGGCGGTGAAAAGCCGAAGGCAATCCTGTGCGCCTCGTCAGCGGAGGTGTGCGGATGCACCAGTCGGACCAAAATACCGCGCTCTCACGAATAGGGCGGGCTAGACGAACAGCTAGGGCCAATCCCGCTATTGGGGTCTAACTCTAGGGGAAAAAGGCAAAAGACAGATGCACGAGGGAGTGGACGGGGCGCTAGGCCCCGCCCTTTCTTAGGTTCTCGCTTCGCCACAGCGGTTGGAGGTTGCTGAAGTGGCATGCCGACGCATCCGTTACGCTCTGCACGCCGCTTGCAGCGTTCCCATGCAAGTCGGAATGAATTGGCGCTGACGGGGAATGCGTACTCGGCATCTGTGCTACATTCTGCTCTCCGCTCTGTAAGTGTCTGTTCCAAAACATGTTGAGTCGAATGAATCGGTTGTGATTCAAGGTGAGCGGCCTGATTCGATGGGGACGCGCCGCCAATGTGGACTACCGAGAACCGTGCACGCTACGACCGCAGCCGCCTGCGCTATCCGAGCGACTTGACCGACGAGGAGTGGGCGCTGATCGCGCCTCGCATCCCGCCGGCCAAGCGCGGCGGCAACAAGCGTACGGTGGACCTGCGCGAGATTGCCAACGGGCTGATGTACATCCTGAGCACAGGTTGCCAGTGGCGCGCGATCCCCAAGGACCTGCCGCCGCGCTCGACGCTGTATGGCTACTTCGATCTGTGGAGCTGGAACGGCACGCTCGATAAAATTCATCACGCCCTCTATGTCGAATGTCGCGAAAGGGCCGAGCGCGAGGCTTCTCCCACCGCCGCCATCATCGATAGCCAGAGCGTGAAAAGCGCTGAAAAAGGGGGCCTCATGATCTCCATGGCTACGACGCGGGCAAGAAGATCAAGGGCAAGAAGCGGCACATTCTCGTCGACACGCAAGGCCTCTTGATGCACGCCATCGTGCATGCGGCGGACATCCAGGATCGCGACGGCGGCGTGCTCCTGATGGCAACGTTGTTCGGCCTCTATCCCTTTCTTCTGAAGCTCTACGCCGACGGCGGATATCAAGGGCCACATTTCCAGAAGGGGCTGCGTAGCGCTCTGAAGCGCGTGAACCTCGAAATCGTCAAACGCTCCGATCAGGCTCACCGTTTCGTCGTCTTGCCCAAACGCTGGATCGTCGAGCGTACCTTTGCCTGGCTCGGGCGATGCCGAAGACTGTCCAAAGATTGGGAATGCTTCAATCACAGGGCGCTCGCCTTTCTCAAGCTGGCCTCCATCCGACTCATGCTGCGAAAGCTATGCAATCCAAGGTAATCTTTCCGGACAGACTCTAAGAATGGCCTTAGCTCGATCAGTGAGCGGAATTGTGCGGGCCTTATCAGTCTTGGTGACCGGCACATGCAGGACGGCTGTATCGAGGCGAACGTGCTGCCATCGGATACCGGGCAGTTCGCCGCGTCTCAGGCCCGTTTCAATAGCGAGTTGAAAGCCATGCAACAGCCATGAGCCGGCCACTGTGCTGCACGCCTTGGTCAACGCCTGTAGCTCGCCCGGCTTCAGCCTGCGTTCGCGTCCCTCCGGTGCCTTGGGCTTCCTAAGTCCTGCTATTGGGTTCTGCAACGCAGTGTAGCCCCAGTCCCTGCGTGCCATCTCGAAGATGGTTCGTAACAGCCGCAACTCTCTGATCACTGTACCGGCCTGCACCTGTTTCAAACGCGTGTCGCGGTACCTCTGAAAAGCGCAGCATCGGTCTTTGCTAATGGTAGGGCACCCCACCGTTGACGAAGGAATACTTCGATCCGCTTACGCTCTGGGATAAGCCCACGCTTCTCATTGGTGACGTTGTCGCGATAGCGCGTGAGAGGCTGCGCAACAGTGATTGTATTGAGAGATCGTATGTCGTTGGGGATCAAAGTCCGATCCAACTCGGCTTCGATCTGCCGTGCCCAACGTTGTGCATCAGGTTTTGATTGAAACGACTTGGCTTGTTGTGTGTGTCCGTGGCGTCTGACTTGGACCTGCCACTTCCCGTTCCTGAACCGTAGGCTTGCCATTCAAAAAGCTCCTCTCGTGTGACCAGCTTGTGACCGGCCGGTCTGAGGAGCTTTTGAGGAGCTACCACCAACACTCTAAGAGGTTGGTAGATCGAGAGAAACACTGGCGCACCCGACACGATTCGAACGTGTGACCTTTGCCTTCGGAGAGCAGCGAGCGGCGTAACGTTCGGATATTGAGCCGTGTTTCGAAAACCTGATGCCAATCGAGCCCGCGGAATCCCGCGGGCTTTGTTTGTATGGCGCCTCTGACGTTCGCGCGCTACACCGCAGCAGCCGGTCCAAACCAGGTGGTCAGCGCGTCCTCGAGTCCTCGTTGGCTTTCATCGCCGACCCACGCCACGTGCCCGTCTGGCCGAACCAGCACGGCTTCGGGCGCGGCGACCTGCCCGATGGCGGGGAGCTCCCACGCGCCGTCGTGGCTGGCGTTGACGATCCTGATGCGATCTGCCCAGGGTGGGATGTCGAACCCGCCGGACTTGCCGAAATTGATCAGCAGGGCCTGCGCTCCGTGCAGCAGCGTGAACAATCTCTGCGGATGGCCCTCGACGATCAGGTCGAGATCGGGCATCCGGCGCCCGAGCAGTTCGTGTCCTTCGCCGAGATCATAGCGGATGTCGAGTCCGCTCATCATCGCGCCAAAACGTTGGCGCGGCTCGTCCATGGCGAGCAGGTCGGACACCACGTCGCGCGCGGCCTTGAGGCCAGCCTCGCCGCGGCGGAGCATGGCGATTTGCGCCAGGGTGTTGCGCAAGACGCGCGCAGCAACGGGATGACGTTCGGCGTGGTAGGTATCGAGCAGGCCGTCGGGCGAAATGCCCCTGACCACCTGCGCCAGCTTCCAGCCGAGATTGACCGCGTCCTGCACGCCGGTGTTGAGGCCTTGCCCGCCGACGGAGTGATGGATATGCGCGGCATCGCCGGCGAGCAGCACGCGCTCCCGGCGATAGGACACGGCCTGCCGCGCCGCATCGGTGAAGCGGGAGATCCAGGCGGGATTTTGGAGCCCGAAGTCGGTGCCGTACACGGCGACGAGCGCATCGCTGAGATCGCGCCGGCCGGGTTCGCCGGTGCGGTCGAGCGTCGCTTCCGTCACGACGACCAGCACGCGACCGCTCTCCGCCTTGCTGAGGCCATGAAAGCCGATGGCGTCGTGGCGGAGACCCCATACCGGCTCGTCGCGCATCTCGACTTCGGCCATGAGATTGCTGAGCGTCGGATCGGAGCCGACGAAATCGATGCCGACCTTCTTGCGTACCAGGCTGCGACCGCCGTCGCAGCCGACGAGGTAGCTTGCGCGCAATGTCTTGCCGCCGGCGAGCGCAACGTCGATGCCGGTCGCATCCTGAACGAAGCCGATCACCTCGGAGTTTCGATAGATAGGCACCGCGAGCTCCTCGACCCAGTCGGCCAGGATGCGCTCGATGTGGCTCTGCCGCAGCGCGAGGCCATAAGCGTGCCGGGTGGGGAGATCGCCGATGTCGAGCTTGGTCCAGGCGAAGCCCGCGAGCTGGGTGACTTGCCCCTCGCGCGGGAAGCGCTCCGCGACGCCGCGCTGATCGAGGATCTCGATGGTCCGCGCGTGCAATCCGCCGGCCCGCGTACCGACGAGCTCCTGATCCGGGCGCCGCTCGACCACCGCGACGTCGACATCCGCGAGCGCGAGCTCGGCGGCGAGCATCAAACCGGTCGGGCCGCCGCCGGCGATCAGCACGGCATGGTGACTCGCGCGGCTGGCGCCGGCCCGCTCGGTACGGCCGCGCGGCCGGGACGACGGAAGCAATACAGGCATGTGGACCCCCTCGCGTTGCTGCTTTGGATGCTCATTGGGTCGGGGGTTCTACGGCAGGGCGGGGGACTTGAAGCAAGCCCCTTGCGCACCACATATCAAGCTGGGAAGAATGACACCTTCTTCCGCGTTCGCCGCGTTGACACGTCGGGCAAAAGACCGGCAGAATGGCATCATCGACATGAGTTTGGTTCGACCCGCGCGGGAGCTCCCGCCGCGGGTTTTCTTTTGGGCTCTGGCGTTCAGCGAACGCCGGTGGTTCGCCGCATGGTGTCGGCGAGCTCCTCGAACGAAAACGGCTTCCTGATCATTGGCAGGCCCCGCGCCGCGGTTCGCGCCCCGATAATTGCTGGATCTTCAATTCCGGGCGTAGCTGCTTCGCCAGTTCGGCCAGTTCGTGACCGTCCAAACCCGGCATATTGACGTCCGTGATGAGGATGGAGATGTTCTCGTTCTGCCTGAGCCGATCAAGCGCATCCGGGCCGCTTTGGGCGGCTTGTCACCTCGCAGCCGAGATCTTCCAGCATGCCCACGATGACGTCGAGGACGCCGGGATCGTCGTCAACAACCAGTACAGTATGGCTCATCGCGCGCACGGTCATTTGACTGAACGAATAAACGCGCCGCTCTTCGGCAAAGTTCCGGCACGGTGTGGTCGAACGAGGGATGTTTGACATGTCGAAACACTGGCAAATGACATCATCGAGACGAGTTTGGTCACCCGCGCTGGAAGCACCCGCCGCGGGTTTTTCGTCTCGATTTTGAGATCGGACGGTGGCCGCGCATCCGGCCACGCACTCGCTAGACCACGTTCAAGGAACGCCGACCGGCGCGGCGCCGGGTCCGTTGCTCGCGCCGCTGCGGTCTCGGGGCTCACGGACATTGGGTTCGCGCCCGAAACGATCGCGCTTGGTCACGCGATCTGTCGCTTTTTTTCATTTTCGTGGAGAGACGATGACCGCCTAACTGATATCGCTCGCACTCGCGGGCTTGGTTGCAATCGTGTTGTGGGAGACGTTTTCTTGAACGATGAGATCGAAGGCGAGCTCGCGAGCGAGCCGGCCCGCCCGCCCGCGCGACGGAAGACGTCTAAGGCGCGGATGCTGACCGAGACTGATTGTATCCTTCTACTTCGCCAAGTGTGGTTTCGAGAACGTTGCAAGGATCATCAACCAGATGATGAAATCAGGGCGATCGTGGCTGAGACACTTGCCGAGCAACACAGGCTGCAACAGGAGAGCATCGATGCCTTCGTACTGAAGGCCGTCGCATCGGTGCTAACTTCCTTCGGAATCGAACACGACGACCGGAAGGAGCTAAGGGCTGATCTCCAACACGTGCGGAGGTGGCGAAAGAGCGTGGAGCAGGCGCAGAGCTACACCTTCAAGGCCGTTATCACGGTGATCGCGACCGGACTGATGGGGGCCGTTTTGCTAGGCGTTAGGGTCGTGCTGGGCAAGTGAGCTCCCACGGTGCCGACATCTCTGCACTTGCACGCACGCTATTTCCCGCAAACGGGCCGTACAAAATTCGCATCGTTGATGCATCCGATGACGACCTCGTCGATACGTTGGCTGATCTGCATCGGTCGACGTTCTTCGACGCGGCGGCCATGCCGCAATTCGGGTTGGGAGCGTGGTGGCTTGCCTAACATGGCGATGAGGCGGTCGCATTTGCCGGCGTCATACCGTCGACGCACATTCGAAACGGCGATACTTCTCGAGGGTCGGCGTGCTGCGACGGCATTGGGGGCAGGGACTTCAGGGGGCTGCGTATCGAAAGGGATGCCATTGTCTTGAATACGACGGACAACTTCATCCAGGCGGGCTATCGGCTCTTCGAGCCAGAGGTATCCGAGGCCTCGGCGCACACGCTCTATTGGCGGAAGTGGCTTCGCTGAGCGGGGTTTCCCGTAATGCGGAACGAGTTTTTCTCGGTGCAGGATGGCCAATGCGAGACACAGCATAGCTCGCACTCCCAAAATGTTCGGGGGCCCGGCAGCTCGATGGCTGTCGGGCCCTTTTTGCGTATTGAAGCGATGCGGGTGAAGCACTTGCGAAGTTGGTGGTGCCGGGCTTTAAGTTTGCTCTTGCAGGAAATTCGGCAACTGTAAGCCGATGTAAGGGAGCGCCGTCGATGCCCACCAAGCCTCAATTACCGGAACGTTCGTCGCGGGCGACGGGCGCGCCCACCGCGCTCGACGGTCTCTTGGTCGTCGATTTTACGCGGGTCGTGGCGGGGCCGGCCTGCACGCAGACGCTTGCCGATTTCGGTGCACGCGTCATCAAGATCGAGAATCCGGATGGTGGCGACGATACGCGCGCCTACGAACACGCCGAAATCGGCGGCGAAAGCGCCGCTTATCTGAGCCTGAACCGCAACAAGCGCGGCATCGCGCTCGACCTGACCGTGCCTCAGGCTCGCGAGATCGCACTGGACCTGATCCGGAAGGCGGATGTGGTCGTGGAGAATTTTTCAAGTGGAGTCATGAAGAAATTCGGCCTCGACTACGAGGCGGTCGCGCCGCTCAACCCGCGGCTGGTCTATTGCTCGATCTCGGCTTACGGACGCACAGGACCATTTGCCGCGCGGCCCGGCTTCGATCCCATCACGCAGGCGGAGAGTGGCTTCATGTCGCTCAATGGGTTTGCCGATGGACCTGCGGTTCGTACCGGGCCGCCGATCGTGGACATGGCGACGGGGATGTCCGCCTGCAACGCCATCTTGCTGGCGCTTTTGGCACGCGATCGGCTCGGCCGCGGGCAGCATGTCGAGGTCGCCCTGTTCGACGTCGCCATGGGCATGACCGGCTTCTACGGCATGGCCTATCTGATCAACGGCGAAAACCCTGGCCGGTTCGGCAATTCACCGAACGGGTCCCCCACTGTCGGTGTCTATGAAGCTTCCGATGGGCCGCTTTACATGGCCTGCGCCAACGACCGGCTCTATCGTCGGCTGGTGGTCGAGGTGCTGAACCGGCCCGATTTGATCACTGATCCGCAGTTCGCGTCGCGCAAAGCGCGCTCTGAGAACAAGGAGCTCCTGCGGGCGGCCATTGCAGAAGTCTTCGCGAGCGATACCCTCGAGAATTGGATGGCAAAGATGAAGCTGGCCAATATCCCGGTCGGCTATCTCCGAACGGTCGAGGAGGGGTTCAATGCGCCCGAGGCCCGCGAGCGCCATCGCCTGAACAGGATTCCGCACCGTACGGCAGGGTGGGTCCCCAATATCGAACCTCCGATCAATATGAGCCTGACGGGAGCGATTGATCCCGTCGCTGCGCCCCTATTAGGCGAGCATACCGAAGACATCCTGCGTGATACGCTCGGTTACGACGAGCGCCGGAGTTCGGATTTCACTCAGAAGGGCGTCTTTGGATCAGGCAAGCCATCGACCTCAGGCCAAGCCTGAGCGGACAGGTCCGCGGAGCCAGGCACCGCAAAGTTTGCGGAAAGCTGCTTTGAGAAGACGGTGTACGTGACATCGCATTCCTGCGGACAGCCGGGATGCAGGGCGACCACGCAACGTTAATCCTGCCCAGCTTGATTTGGCGAAGTTCCCGCCGCATAACTATGTGAAAGCGAGGGACTCGAATGGCGCCTGGTCAAGGGCCGAGCATGGGCCAGCCGACGGGGCAGGAAGCCGGCGAACGCGCCTATGCGGCAATGATCGCGAGGACCCGGGCGCTCGTGCCGCGGCTGCGAGAGCGGGCTGCCCGCACGGAGGAGCTGCGGCATCTTCCGACGGAAACCGAGAAGGATCTCCACGACGCTGGCCTGTTCCGCATGCTGCAGCCGAAGCGCATCGGCGGTGCCGAGCTTGACTATGTCGCCCTTGTCGACTGCGCCGAACTGCTGGGAATGGCGGATGCGTCAGTGGCGTGGAATCTCGCTAACCTGGCGAGCCACCATTGGATGCTCGGCATGTTCGAGCAGAAGGCGCAGGATCTGGTCTGGCGCCGTGATCCCGACGCGCTGATTGCGTCCTCGTTCATTTTTCCAGCTGGTCGTGCCACGAGGGTCGAGGGCGGTTACAGGTTGCACGGGAGCTGGCCGTTCTCCTCGGGCGTTGCCTCCTGCGAATGGAACATGCTTGCAAGCGTTGTCTATTCTGACGACGAAGCGGACGGGATCGAGTACCGAATCTTCCTGTTGCCGAAAGTCGACTACAAGGTGCTCGACACCTGGAATGTTACGGGACTGCGCGGTACCGGCTCCTGCGACGTCGAAGTCAGGGACACTTTCGTGGCCGACTATATGACGGTCGCGGTTGGTGATCTTGCCGGCGGCCCGACGCCGGGAAGCAACGTCAATCCCAATCCGCTGTATTCGCTACCTGTGTTCTCGCTTTTTCCTTACGTCCTCTCTGGCGTCGCGCTGGGGAACGCTCAAGTATGTCTCGACGATTATGCGGAGGTCGCGCGTCATCGCATCTCGACCTACAACCGTGCCAAGCTCAGCGACTTTCAAAGCACGCAGATCAAGATCGCGGAAGCCTCGGCCAAGATCGACGCTGCGCGCCTGATCATGCGTTCGGCCTGCGTCAATGCAATGGAAGATGCGAGGCGCGATCGTACTCCTGATATGGCGACCAAGACCAGGTATCGTCGCGATGGAGCATTTTCGGTGAATCTATGCACCGACGCGGTCTCGATGCTGTTTGCCGCGAGCGGAGCGCGCGGTCTGTTCACGACGGGCGTGTTGCAGCGGCAGTTCCGCGATGCGCACGCGATCAACTCGCATCTTGCGTTCAACTTCGATGCGGCCGGAACCAATTACGGACGGGTGGCTCTGGGCCTGCCGTCCGAGAATCTCACGCTGTGAGGCCGGCCGATGAATGATCTGCCGAAGCAGCCGGCCATTTCCGATCCAGCCAATGAACTCGCCAGCGACAGTTCGCCGATCGATCCTCGCGATTTTCGCAACGCACTTGGCACATACGGAACGGGCGTAACGATCATCACGGCCATGGCCGCTGATGGAAAGCCCTATGGCATCACCTGCAATTCGTTCGCGTCAGTCTCGCTGAATCCCCCTCTGGTCCTGTGGAGCCTCGGATTCTATTCCTCAAGCCTCCCCGTGTTTCAGAACGCCAGCCATTTCGCCGTTCACATACTCGGCACGTCGCAGCAGGCGCTTGCAAACAAATTTGCAAAATCGTCCGAGGACAAGTTCGCCGGGGTCGACTGGACCCCGGGCCTCGGGAACGCGCCGGTCCTTGCCGAGAGTGTCGCCAACTTTCAATGCCGATCGGTCAATCGCTATTATGGCGGTGACCACGTGATCTTTCTCGGCGCGGTCGAGGCCTATGCCTACAGTGCCAAGGAGCCCCTGCTGTTTGCGCGCGGGCGGTATGGCCGGTTCCTAGCTGATGATGAACGCAAGAAGTTGCCATAAGGCGATTCAAGGACGCGCGTCGGCTCAGCGGTCTGTGGCCGAGAGCTTGTAGATTTCCAAAGCGTCCGCGTCGGCGCCGCGTGCAGCCTTGGCCAGCCTGAATATCTGTCCCGCGAGGGTCGCCATCGGCACCGGCGTTGACGTCGCCTGGGCGACATCGGCGACCGTGTCGAGATCCTTGAGCATTGTCGCGATATGGCCAAGCGGCGGCGAGTGGATGCCCTGGACCATGCGCGGCACGAAGAGCTGAAGCGGGATGGAATCCGCAAAGCCGCCGGCGAGCGCCTCGGGCAGCCGGCTTGCGTCAATTCCTGCGTTCGAGGCAAGGCGCGTTGCTTCCGCCAGAACGGCCATCGCGCATCCGACGATCACCTGGTTGCAGAGTTTTGTGGTTTGGCCAGCCCCGATCGGGCCCATGTGGGTGAACCTGCGTGCCATGTGCAGCACGTAGGGCCGTGCCCGCTCGATGTCAGCAGCTTCTCCGCCGGCCATGATGGCGAGCGTGCCTTCCTCTGCGCCCTTGGTGCCGCCGGACACCGGCGCATCTATCCAGCCTGCGCCATTCGCGTCTTTCAGCCGCGCTGCAAGATCGCGCGCGGCGTCGGGATGGATTGACGAGAAGTCAACGACGAGCTTGCCTGCGCCGGAAGCCGCTGCAAGACCGTCGGGGCCGAAAATCACGTCTTCGACGGCGGCGGCATCGGTTACGCACACAAAAACGATATCCGCGTTCGCCAACATGTCGCGGGACGTGGCTGCGCGCCTGGCGCCGGCCGCGACGAGCGGAGCGACCTTGCGCTCCGAACGATTCCAGACAGCGACTTGATGGCCGGCTTTGAGCAGGCGCCGGGTCATCGGCGTTCCCATCAGTCCAAGGCCGAGATAGCCGAGCCTCTCGACGCCCTGCGGGTTTGTATTGCTCGCATCAGCCATAGGTTGCCTCCTTCTGTCGCAACGCAAACGCCGCCTTACCATACATTGCAGGTCGGACAGCGAAACCGTCCGGCTCGCATGGCTTGCCTGATTGTTTGAACCATGAAACATTTGAGTGGTCGGGTTGGGCGGCGCCGGTCGGCGCCGGAGCAGCGGAGTGGGCACGATGCGAACCGTTTCGAAGTGGATCCTGGCTTTGGGAGCGGCCGCGGCTGCGAGCGCGGGGGCAGGCCCGTCATGGGCAGAGCAGACCATTCGCGTCGGCTGGACCATCCCGGCCGAGGAATCCAAGTACTGGATGATGCGCAGGCCGGCCGAGTTTCCCAATATCGGCAAGGCCTACAACATCGAATGGACCCAATTTCAGGGCACCGCGCCGATGACGCAGGCATTGGCGGCCGGCGCGCTGGATTGCGCGACGCAAGCGCCGCTCTCGCTGGCCAACGGTGTGGTCGGCGGCAATCTCAAGGCCTACATCGTGGCGCAGCACGTCTTCGAGAAGCCCGGCGGTTTTTCGGTCTATTGGGCGGTAATGGATGACTCGCCGATCAAGACGATCGTCGATCTCAAGGGCAAGACGGTCGGCATTTCCGTGATCGGCGGCGGCACGCAAGGCCCCTTCAACCTGTTGCTCAAGCAGAATGGCGTCGATCCGGCCAAGGACATCAAGCTGGTTGAGGTCGGCTTTGCCGTCTCCGAAGATGCGCTGCGCCAGGGCCGTGTCGACGCGGTCAACATGAACCAGCCCTTTGCCGCACGTGCGGAGGCGAAGGGTGGCACAAGAAAGCTGTTCTCATTGTCGCAGGCGATGCCGAACATCGTGCACATCCTGGAAGCCTGCCGCGCTGATTTCGTCGACAAGAACCCCGACTTGGTGAAGGCCTACGTGCGTGACATTACCTCAGGTATGAAGAAAGCGCTGGCCAACCGCGAAGAGACGCTAAAGGTCGTGAATGAGGTTCTGAAGGCGCCTATTCCGGTCCTCGAGACCTATCTGCTCAAGGACAACGATTTCGGCCGCGATCCGGGTGCGGCGCCGAACTTCCCCGCGATCCAGAAGATGCTGGACATCTACGCGGAGACCGGAATGCTGCCGAAGCTGGATGCCATGCAGTTCAAGCACGCGACGATCGTCGCGCCGCTGGAATAGGCGACGGGCGAATTGTCCGAACGAGGGGGCGCGGCGTCCCGGATCATCCCGGACGTTGCATGAAGAAGATGCGCGCATGAAGAAGTTGCGATCACGGGTCACGACTGACGGCCTCGACCGGGCTCCGCACCGCGCTTTCATGCGCGCAATGGGGCTCGACGACGCCGCGATCGCCAAGCCGATGGTGGGCGTCGTCAGCATGAAGGGCGAGCAGACGCCCTGCAATATGACCCACGACTTCCAGGTGGCCGCGGCCAAGACGGGAATCGAGGAGGCGGGCGGCACGCCGCGCGAATTCTCCACCGTGTCGGTCTCCGACGGCATCAGCATGAATCACGAGGGAATGAAGTTTTCTCTCTTTTCACGCGAGCTGATTGCCGATTCGATCGAAGCCGTCGTTCATGGTCTCGCCTATGACGCGCTGATCGGGTACGGCGGATGCGACAAGACGCTTCCCGGCGTGATGATGGGCATGGTTCGTTGCAACGTACCGTCCATTTTCATCTATGGCGGCAGCTCGTTGCCGGGCCGGGTGGACGGGCGGACTCTCACGGTGCTCGACTCCTATGAAGCTGTCGGCAGCTTCATGACCGGAGAGATCGACGGCGCCACGCTCGAACGGATCGAGCGCGCCTGCCTGCCGACCATTGGCGCGTGCGCTGGCCAATTTACCGCGAACACGATGGGGATGGTGTCGGAGGCGATGGGGCTGACCATTCCCAACGTCTCGATGGTGCCCGGTGTCTATGCCGAACGTGCACAGATCTCGCGCCGCGCCGGGCGGCTGGTGATGGAGATGCTGGAACGTGGTGGCCCGCTGCCGCGCGACCTCGTGACTCGCAAATCCCTCGAGAACGGTGCGGCGATTGTTGCCGCCACGGGCGGCTCGACCAACGCTGCGCTGCATCTGCCGGCGATCGCGAATGAGGCCGGGATCGCATTCACGATCGATGACGTCGGCAAGGTCTTTGCCAGGACGCCGCTGATTGGAAACTTGCGGCCGGGCGGCAAGTACACTGCGAAGGATGTCTACGACATCGGCGGCGCGGCCGTCGTGATCCGCGAGTTGATCCAGAGCGGGCACATCGATGGGAGTTGCTTGTCCGTCACCGGGCGCACGCTCGCCGAAGAATATGGCGCGGCCAATGCTCCCGATGGTGAAGTCGTTTACGCGTCTCGTGCGCCGATCATGCCTGATGGTGGCGTGGCGGTTCTGAAGGGCAATCTCTGTCCAGACGGTGCGGTGATCAAGGTCGCAGGTTTGAAGAGTCAGCACTTCGAGGGCGTTGCGCGCGTCTTCGAAGATGAGGAGGCATGTGTCAAAGCGGTCCGTGACCGCGCCTACACGGCGGGCGAGGTGCTGGTGATCCGCAATGAAGGGCCAGTCGGCGGCCCGGGCATGCGCGAGATGCTTGGCGTTACCGCGCTGATCTACGGCCAGGGTATGGGCGAGAAGGTGGCCCTGATCACCGATGGGCGGTTCTCCGGCGCTACTCGCGGCATGTGCATCGGCTACGTGTCCCCCGAAGCGTTCGTCGGCGGTCCGTTGGCGCTTGTTCGCGACGGCGACAGGATCCGGATCGATGCCGCAAACCGGCGGATGGATATGCTGGTCGACGACCAGGAACTCACGGCGCGCCGACGCGATTGGAAGCCGAGGCCGCCCCGTCACCGTGCAGGTGCGCTCGCAAAGTATGCGCGGCTGGTCGGACAGGCGCCGGGCGGGGCCGTCACACATGAGGGCCCTGCAGAATGGCCTTGGTTCGAATGACGCGCCGCTTCCGTGCGAGAATGACCGCCTGTCTGGCAAGTTTCTTGCTAAGCTCGATCAGCTGATGGAGGACATCAGCGGATCGGTTGCGTGACGTTCGCGCGTGAGTCAAGCGAGAGACGGAATGAGGGTAGTGCCTTCGAGATCGAGCGAATGGGTGAATCCGGTGACGTCACAAAGGCCGGCTTCTGCGATCATCGAGATCGACCGCGTCTCCCAGGTTTTCCAGACCTCGGCGCGCAAGGATCATTTGGCGCTATCGGACATCTCGCTGACGATCGAGGAAGGAGCCTTCGTCTCCGTCCTTGGTCCGTCCGGCTGCGGCAAGTCGACACTTCTTTATATCGTCGGCGGCTTCGTCAACCCGACCAGCGGCGTGGCGAGGATAAAGGGACAGACGATCACGGGGCCGGGTCCGGATCGCGGACCAGTGTTTCAAGAGTTCGCTCTGTTTCCCTGGAAGACCGTGTTGGGCAATGTGATGTATGGCCCGCGCCAGCAAGGTGTGCCTGCCACCGAGGCCGGAGCACAGAGCCGGGCCTTGATCGAGATGGTCGGCCTCAAAGGCTATGAGAACTTTTATCCCAAGGAGCTCTCGGGTGGCATGAAGCAGCGCGTCGCGCTGGCCCGGACATTGGCTTACCACCCTGAAGTTCTGCTGATGGACGAGCCGTTCGGCGCGCTCGACGCGCACACCCGTACACGCCTCCAGAATGATCTCCTGAACATCTGGGAGCGTGACCGCAAGACGGTGCTGTTCGTGACCCATTCGGTCGACGAGGCCGTCTTCCTGTCGGACAAGGTCGTGATGATGTCGAAATCTCCCGGCCGCATTCGGCAGGTGATCGACATCAATCTGCCCCGGCCGCGTCGCCGCAACGAGCTGTTGCTCGATCCGCGCTACCAGAAATACGTCGTCGACATCGAGCGCATGTTCGACGAGGTCGACGAGACTGGATCGCCGTCATGACATCGCTGGCTGCAGCCTCCAGACGCGCCGCCCCGGTGTTCGCTTGTATCGGGCTGCTGGCAGTGTGGCAGGTCGCGTCGCTCGCGCTGAAGAACGACAGCTTTCCGACGGCGATCCAGGCGATCCGCGCGATCCCGGACATCCTTGGCGACAAGGAGTCGCTGATCAATATCCTGGCCTCGCTTCGCCGCATGGCGATCGGGTTCAGTGTAGCCGTGCTCGTTTCGATCCCGCTGGGTCTGTTGATGGGGCGTAGCCGCGCCGTCGCGGCCTTCTTCAACCCGCTTCTGATGGTGATCTATCCGGTGCCGAAAGCGGCGCTGATGCCGATCATCATGCTTTGGCTGGGCGTCGGCGACATCACGAAGACGCTGGTGATCTTCCTCGGCGTCAGCCTTCCCGTGATCTATCACAGCTTTGAGGGCGCCCAGGCCGTCGAAGAGAAGATGCTGTGGTCGGGCGCCGCGATGGGACTTTCGCCGCTGCAACGGCTGGTGCGGATCGTGCTGCCCGCGGCGCTGCCGGAGATCCTGACCGGATGTCGCACAGGTCTCGTGCTGGCGTTGATCACGATGATCACCAGCGAGATGATCGCCCGCCAGTCCGGCGCCGGCAACATTCTGTTCAATGCACTGGACATGGGCCAATACGACACCGGCTTCGCGATGATCATCATCGTGGGGGCGATGGGAATTTGCCTCGATGCGATTTTCGAGCGGGTCCGCGCACGGCTGGTGCGCTGGTCCGAGCCTCAGTTCGACATGCCGCTGAGCTTCTCATGACATCGCGTCTTCCCTCAGCAAACGTCGTTCTCGGGCTCGCGCCGATTGTGCTGGTGATCGCGGTTTGGCAAGGCCTCGTATCGTTCGGCTTTGCGCCTGCGGTCTTGCTGCCGCCCCCGGGATACGTCTTCAGCAGGTTGCTCCAGCAACTCGTGACGTGGACGTTTCAGCAGGAGATCGCGGCGACCCTGATTCGGCTGTTTGCCGGCTTTGCCATTGCGGTCGTGCTCGGTGTAAGTATCGGCATCGCCGCGGCCGCCAATCCAGCGATCAATGCCGTGGTTCGGCCAATCGTGCGCGTATTGGCGCCGTTGCCTAAAGTCGCACTCTATCCGGCGCTGCTGCTTCTGCTCGGCTTCGGTCACGGATCGAAGATTACGCTGGTGGCTGCGGATGCGCTTTTTCCCATTTTGCTGTCCACCTATTACGGCGCGTCAGCCGTCGAGCAGAAGCTGATCTGGTCGGCGATGGCAGCGGGAACGCCGCGCTATGAAATCTTGTTCAAGGTGGTCTTACCGGCAGCGATGCCGTCGATCCTGACTGGCTGCCGGATCGGCCTTGTCATTTCCTGCATCGTGGTGTTTCTGGCCGAGATGATCACGTCGACGGACGGGTTGGGGCATGTGCTGGTGACGGCGGCCCGAACCTTTCAGGCCGTCGATATGTTCGTACCGCTGATCACGATTTCGCTGCTGGGGTTGATCCTGAACGGCTTGCTGGGCGCCCTGCGATCGTATCTCTTGCGGGGCTTCCCCGAAGCGTGATCTGACTGAACAGAAGAAACCAGAAGACCGGGAGTGAACCATGCTGGCGGATCGCATCGAGGCAAAATGGATCGACGCGTTTTGCGAGATCTTTGAGCGCTGCGCCGTCAAGGCCGGCGATACCGCGGCGATCCTCTCGGAAACCCAATCGCGTGCGCTGAACGTTCATTTGGCGGAGCTCGCCCTGCTGCGGATGGGCGCGCGGCCGTTTCATGTGGTGATGCCGACGCCGCGTAACCGGAATATCGTGCCGGTTCGCTCGACCGGCGCAAGCGAGGCAATCCAGCGGCTTGGTCCGGTCATCACCGCACTCCAGCAGGCCGGCTTTGTGGTGGATTGCACCATCGAGGGTCTGATGCACGCGGTGGAGACGCCGGATATCCTCAAGGCCGGAGCGCGGATATTGGTGATCTCCAACGAACACCCGGAAGCGCTGGAGCGGATGGTGCCGGATCCCGCACTCGAGAAACGCGTTCGCGCGGCGGCGAAGTTGTTGCGTGGGACGAAGCGGATGCGCGTGACATCGAAAGCCGGCACGGCGCTCGACGTTGACATGGTCGGTGCGTCCACGGTCGGCGTGTGGGGCTGGACCGACAAGCCGGGCACGTTGGCGCACTGGCCCGGTGGCATTGTGGTTAGCTTTCCCAAGAGCGGAACGATCAACGGGACGTTGGTGATGGCGCCCGGTGACATCAATTTGACCTTCAAGCGCTACCTGGCGTCCCCGGTGAAAATGACGCTGAAGGACGATTACGTCGTCGAGCTGGAGGGCGAGGGCACGGATGCGGCGATGATGCGTGCCTATCTCGCAGCGTGGGGCGATCGCGAGGCCTATGCGGTCTCGCATGTCGGCTTCGGCATGAACCCGGGGGCCCGCTACGAAGCCCTCTCGATGTATGACCAGCGCGACACCAACGGCACTGAAATTCGTGCCGTCTCCGGCAATTTCCTGTTCTCGACCGGCGCGAACGAATTTGCCGGCCGCTACACGGCGGGCCACTTTGATTTGCCGATGATGGGAACGACGATCGAACTCGACGGCGTCGCGGTCGTTCGTGAAGGCGTGCTGCAGGACGTCTTCGGCTAGCTGCGGTCGAGGACCGGTGGGCGCGCCAGGCCGAAATGCCGGAGCAGGTCGACCATGGCCTGAAGCCGCTTCACGCGATAGGCATCGACGTCCATGCCTGAATAATCGAGGAAGCCGGCACCCGTTCGCAAGCCGATCCGGCCTTCTTGCATATTGCGGGAAATGACGTCCGGCGCGCGATAGCGGTCGCTTCCGAGCGCGCCTTCGAGGTACCGGCTGGCGTAGTACAAGATGTCGCCGCCGCCCCAGTCGATGAACTCGAGCAGTCCGAGCACGGCATAGCGGAAGCCAAAGCCGTAACGGATCGCTTTGTCGATCTCCTCGGCGCTGGCGACGCCTTCCTCGACCATGCGTGCGGCCTCGTTCATCGCCAGCGCCTGGATGCGCGGGACGATGAAGCCGGGCGTCGCCGCGCAGACCACGGGGACCTTTCCGATGGCTTCGAGCAGCGCTTTGACCTCATCGATGATGGCGGGATCGGTGGCTTTGCCGGGCGAAATCTCGACCAGCGGGATCAGATAGGCCGGATTGAGCCAGTGCACATTGAGGAAGCGCCGAGGGTTCACGATCGCCCCAGCGAGATCGTCGACGAGGATGGTCGACGTGGTCGAAGCGATGATCGTATCCGGGCCGACTTGTTTTGAAGCCGCCCCCAGCACCTCGCGCTTGAGCTCGACGACCTCAGGAACGCCCTCGAAAACCATTCCGGCGCCGGACAGCGCTACGCCGCTTCGGCTGGCTGGCACCACCGAGACCCGTGCGATAAGCGGATCGACATCTGCCTCGTTCAGCAGTCCCAGCTTCGACAGGCTGGCAAAGGTCTTCCTGACTTCGTCGAGCGCGTCCGCCTCCAGCTTGGCGAAATCTTCCGCGGAACGGCCCTTGATGTCGATCATCGTGACCATATGCCCTGCGTAGGCGAACGCGACGGCGATGCCGCGCCCCATGCGGCCGGCCCCGAGGCAGGCAATGTTGGCGCGGCTGGTCATCGGTCAAAATCCCCTGCGAAGAAGCGCCTGGAGCTCGGCTTTGCCGAGATTGCCAAGCCCCAGCGTCTCGAGCGTTCGGCCGCGCTGCGCAAAATCCTCGCCGCAAATCGCACCGCCGATGGCCAGAAAGGCCTTGGCCAACGGTGTGGGCGTGCCCGCCAGGGCGGCGGCGGAGACCAGCAGCGACAGCCCAAGCCGCAGATCCTCACGCATATAGCGGTGCTCGGTCAGCACGATCCGCTCGCGCCAGTCGCCGGAATCGGTCAGCCGGTCGTGCGAGCCACGGCCATACATCCAGATCTCGCCCTCCTTGGCGTAGTGGTGGGCCAGCGGGAAATGCGGTGCGCCATAGCCAAGCGCTTCGCGCACCGCGATCCGTTCTGCGTCGAGCGCGTCGGTCACCCGGCGGATCGCGGCCTGCGTTCCTTCCTTGTGGATGTCCCATCGTTCGAAATGCTCGATCGGGCCCGCGTTCATCACGATCAGCGGCGGGTGAATAATGGGCCCAGCATTCATCAGCGCGCCGGAGAGCGCATCGCCGCAGGGCTCGATCGCATCAGGGAAAGCGCGTCCGATCACTTCGATTGCATGCGCGGCCCGATCGAGCGGAAACACGCCGACCGGCAACCGCTTGGCGCGGATGGTAATCGCGACCTCGAACGGCCCGTGCTTGCGGGTCAGCCAAGGCAGCGTGCCGGTCTCGGCAAAACTTGCCTTGGCGTGGTTTCCGGCATCCCGCGCGGCTTGGGCGAAGATCATCGAGCCGAATGTGGCGGGCGGCAAGAACACGACCTGGCCGTCCCGCAGATGCGGAGCGAGCAAGCGAGCAATGTCCGGCTGCGCGAAGGCAGGGGCGGGACACAGAATCAGCTCGGTGCCATCAATTGCTTCGGCGATGTCGGTCGTCACCAGCGCGAGCTTCACATCGTGCCGGCCATTATGATCCTTCACCAGGATGCGCGAGCCGGCAGCGCGATGCGCCGTCACCTGATCGGTGTCGCGGCGCCAGAGCCGGACCTCATGCCCCGACAGCGCAAAATCGCCCGCGGCCGCGAAAGAGCCGTTTCCCCCACCCAGAACTGCAATCTTCAAGATGCTTCTCCTTGCGCGCGCGACTGCGCATCAAGCTGCTTCAGCAGGAAATGCTGGACCTTGCCCAGTGCCGTGCGCGGCAGGTCGTCGACGAAGACGATGTCGCGCGGAACCTTGTAACGGGCGAGCTGCGTCTGAAGATGCGCCCTCAGCTCGTCCACTTCGAGCCGGGAGCCGGACCGCCCGATGACATAGGCGATCGGCACCTCGTCCCAGCGCGGGTCCGGCCGGCCGATCACGGCGCATTCGCTGACATCGGGATGTTCGAGCAGGACGCGCTCGACCTCGGCCGGATAGACGTTCTCGCCGCCGGAAATGATCACATTCTTCTTGCGGTCGCGGACCCAGAAATACCCGTCGGCATCGCACAGGCCGATATCGCCGGTGCGATACCAACCGTCGTGCAGCGCATCGTGCGTGGCATCCGCATTGCCCCAATATTCGAAAAACACGTTGGGCCCGCGCACGGCGATTTCGCCCGGCGTACCCGCAGGGACCTCATTGCCGGCCTGATCGATCACCTTCGCTTCGCAGCACAGGCCGGCAAGTCCAGTCGATCCCGCGCGCGAAAGATCGCCGCCAAGCCGGGTGTAGACTGCGATGGGGCAAGTTTCCGTCGATCCATAAACCTGAAGCACCGGAACATCGCGCGCCACGAAGCGATCGATCAGGTGCGGTGGCACGATGGTCGAGCCGGTCGAGACGGCTTTGAGCGACGAGAGATCGGTCGTTGTCCAGGCGGGATGCTCGCTCACGGCCTGAAGGATTGCAGGCACCATCACTGTCAGGGTCGGTCGTTCCCGTTCAATGGCCGCGAGCGCAGTATCTGGCGTGAAGCGGGCGTGGATTGTGACGGTCGCACCAAGCTGCAGCGCCGGCGTGGTCTGGATGTTGAGGCCGCCGACATGGAAGAATGGCAGCACCGTCAGCACGCGATCATCTGACGTCATGTTGTGCATATGCTGGCTCATGACGCCATTCCAGAACAAGGCTTCTTGCCGCAGAACAGCGCCCTTCGGCCGTCCCGTCGTTCCAGACGTGTAGACGACGAGCAGCGGGCAGGAGAGATCAGTGTGCGGATTGCGGCCGCCGCCTTCGCTGCGAGCCAGCAGGTCTTCGAATGTCACGCCCCGCGACGGCGCGAAATCGAGGCCGATGACGGTCGTCCCCGGCGCAAGCTCCGGGAGAACTCCGGCAAATGCCTGCTCGAGTACCAGGACCTTTGCGCCCGCATCGGTGAGAATGAAGCGCTGCTCGGCAACCGCCAGCCGCCAGTTCAGCGGCACCAGCATCGCACCAAGTCGCGCGCATGCGTAGAGCAGAACCAGATAGTCCGGCCGGTTCAGGCTCAGGATTGCGACGCGGTCGCCTCGGCCGACGCCGAGCTCCTGCTTCAACGCCGTGGCGGTCCGTTCGATGCGCGCGGCGAGTGCGGCGTAGCTCAGCCGCTCACCCTCGAAGGCGATCGCCGTCTTGTCTGGCGCGAACGCCGCGTTGCGATCGATCAGACTACAGAGGTCCACGGTCAGTCGTCCGTTTCACCGGCCTCGTACAGCGCCTCGCGCCCGATCCGGTCGAGGCAGAGCTCGGCGGTCCAGGGCAGCATCAGCGAGCCGCAGCGGCTGTCGCGATAGATGCGCTCCAGCGGCAGCGAGCGGAGCATGGCCTGACCGCCGCAGGTGCGGATCGCGAGCGCGGCGAGCTCATTGGCGCCCTCCATCACCGAATATTGCGCGGCATAGGCGCGCAGCACCTGCTCCTTGCTTGGATTGGCGTGGGCCTCGGTGACGGCCTGGAACCAGATCGCCTTGATCTGCTCGAGCTTGATCTGCATCTGCGCGACCGCGATCTGCTTGGTCGGGTACATCCGGCGCTTGACCGGCGGCATGCCCGGTACCTCGCCGCGAAGATAGCGCACGGTGAAATCATAGGTGGCTTGCGCCAGGCCCATATAGGTCGGCGACAGCGTCAGGAACATGTGAGGCCAGCGCATCGCCGCCTGGAAATAGACGCCGCGCGGCATCAGCGCGGAATCCTCAGGGACGAACACATCCTTGAACAGCAGCGTGCGAGAGACTGTGCCGCGCATGCCGAGCGGATCCCAGTCGCCGACTACCGAGACACCGTCCGATTTCGCGGAGATCGCGAGGTAAAGGGTGTTGCGGCGCGAGGCTTTTTCGCCCTCCTCCATCTCGGTGCAGAGCACGCCGTAGTAGTCGGCATGACCGGACAGCGATGCAAAGATCTTCTTGCCGTTGACGATCCAACCGCCCTTTACGGGCTTTGCTTCCGTGCCGAACGCGACGCCACCGGCCGCGGCCGCTCCGCCCTCGGAAAAGGGCTGCGAGTAGATCGCGCCATCCTCGACGATACGCTTGTAATGAACCGCGCGCCGCCGCTCGTGCTCGGCGCGGGTCTCCGCGTCCATGTCGAGATCGTCGGCGAGCGGACCTGACCACAGGGTCGAGCAGACGTGCATGTTCCAGGTGAGGGCGGTCGCGCCGCAATAGCGGCCGATTTCCGCTGCCGCCAGTGCGTAAGTTTGATAGTTCGCGCCGAGCCCGCCATGCTTCTTGGGCACCGCGATGCCGAGCAGGCCGACGCGATGCAGGTCGCGATAATTCTCTGTCGGGAAGATCGCCTCGCGATCGTAAGTCGCCGCGCGACCAGCGAACACGCTCTGGCCGATCTCGCGGGCGCGCGCGATGATGCCGGCCTGCTCGTCGTTCAGGCGGAATGCGACGGGATCGAAGATCGGCGTATCCAGCGCGACCTTGTCGGTTGCGCCGATGTTCTTTCTGACTTGCATGGTCATTGCGCAGCCACCCTACGTTTTGGTCGCGACGGAATTCAGGAACCGGCCGAGGGCTTCGTCGAACGCGTCAGCGCGTTCAAGGTTGGCGAGATGGCCGACACCAGCCAGCTCGACATATTCGGCAGAGGGAATGAATGTTGCCGTCTTTGCCATCATGGTAGCAGGCGCGTTGTTGTCCTTGGAGCCGGACAGCAACAGCGTCGGGACGGAAATGTCCTTGAGCGTGCTGCGCTGATCGAAGCCCATCAAAGCCAGCATCATGGCGCGATAGCTCGCCTCGGGCACGCTTGCCATGCACTCGCGCGCAAGCTCCATTCCCTTCGGATCAGGATCGTCGCCGACAAGCTCCTTCACCAGGGAAGGGGCCAGCGACTTCATGGTCTCGCCGCGATCGAGCGGCCCAAGCCGCGCCGCGATGAACGATTTTTGCCAATCGCCATCGGCCTTGCCGAAGGCCGGGCTGGTCTGCGCGAGGACGACTGCGCGGGCCAGCTTCGGAGATTGCGCCAGCCATTTCTGGACGATCATGCCACCGATCGAATGGCCGACCAGAATTGGCGCGGTCGCACCAAGCTGCTCAATGAATTGCTGGAGCGCATCGGCAAGGGCCGCGATGCTGACGCTGGCGAGCGGCGCCGATCCGCCGTAGCCCGGCATGTCCCACGCAATCGCGCGGAACTGGGTGCTGAATCTCGCGAGCTGCTGCCGCCAGGCCCGTGCCGCGCCGCCAATGCCATGCAGGAAGATCAGGGGTGTCGCGTCCGGATCGCCCGCGGCTTCATAGGCGAAGCGGCCGTCTTTTGTTATCATTGGCGCAGGCTGCGACACGCGACATCCTTTTGCTCAGCCGGTCGATGCTAACAGGCCTGTAGGGGATGGGAAGCGATAATTTTATACTTAAAGCAATTTTCGGGCCGGTCTCTCGCGCGAAGGCTTCGCGGCGCTACGGCAGCTTCGTTGCAAAAACTTGAAGGTTAAAATATATCGAGGAACGATCAGCAGAGCCAAGGAGCCAGCGCATGTCCGGATTGCCGCACTCGCCGCACGCGCTCGTGACCGGTGGCGGTCGCGGCATCGGCCGCGCCATCGCAGCCTCTCTTGTCGGAGCAGGCGCAACCGTGACGGTGCTCGGCCGGAACGTCGCTGTTCTAGAAGAGGCGGTCGGCGCAGGTGCCGCGCATTTTGCTGCGATCGCCGACGTCTCGAACGAATTATCACTGAAAGCCGCTATCGCTGAAGCGAGCGCGCGAAAGCCGATCGACATCCTGATCGCCAACGCGGGAAGTGCAGAATCCGCGCCGTTCGCGAAATCGGACGCTGCCCTGTTTGCGCGCATGATGGACGTCAATTTCATGGGCGTTGTCCATGCCATCCAGGGCGTTCTGCCGGGCATGAAGGATCGTCCCTATGGCCGCATCGTCGCGATTGCCTCGACGGCGGGGCTCAAGGGCTACGCCTACGTCAGCGCGTATACGGCGGCGAAGCACGCCGTCGTCGGTCTCGTGCGCTCTCTTGCCCTCGAGACGGCCGGAAGCAATGTGACTGTGAATGCGGTGTGTCCGGGCTTCACCGACACCGATCTGGTCGCCGGCAGCATTGAAAACATCATGAAGAAGACCGGCAGGAGCCGCGAGCAGGCGATCGCCGAGCTCGCGAAGCACAATCCGCAGGGGCGGCTGATCACGCCTCAAGAGGTGGCTGACGCAGTGCTTTGGTTGTGCGGCGAAGGCGCTGGTGCGATCACCGGGCAGGCGATTGCAGTCGCAGGCGGCGAAATCTAGTAGCGCGGAACAAACATAGTTAGGAGATCGCATGAGCAGACCAGCTAATCCTGTGACCGTGCCGCTCGCGGATTATTCGCCGCAGCACTTCCTGCTGGCGGTGGTCGACAGCGTTGCCACGGTGACGCTCAATCGTCCCGAGCGGAAGAATCCACTGACCTTCGAGAGCTATCGGGAACTGACGGATTTCTTCCGTGCCTGCGCTTTCGATGATGCAGTCAAGGCCATCATCGTCACCGGCGCCGGCGGTAACTTCTCGTCCGGCGGCGATGTGTTCGAGATCATCGGCCCGCTCGTGAAGATGGACACCAAGGGGCTGACCGCTTTCACGCGGATGACCGGCGACCTCGTCAAAGCGATGCGGGCCTGCCCTCAACCCATTGTGGCCGCGGTCGAAGGCATCTGCGCCGGCGCCGGCGCGATCATCGCGATGGCATCGGATATGCGGCTTGCGGCGAGCGGCGCGAAGGTCGCGTTCCTCTTCAACAAGGTCGGCCTTGGCGGCTGCGACATGGGCGCCTGTGCGATCCTGCCGCGGATCATCGGACAGTCCCGCGCCTCCGAGCTGCTCTACACCGGCCGGTTCATGACGGCGGAGGAGGGCGAGCGCTGGGGCTTCTTCAGCCGCATCGTCACGCCCGAGCAGGTGCTGCCCCAGGCGCAGTTGCTGGCCAAGCAGGTTGCGGAAGGCCCGACCTTCGGCAACACCATGACCAAGCGGATGCTGGCGATGGAATGGGCGATGTCGATTGAAGAGGCGATCGAAGCGGAAGCGGTTGCTCAGGCGCTGTGCATGACCACGGCGGATTTCGAGCGCGCCTTTGAAGCATTCGCCAACAAGGTCAAGCCGGTCTTCAGGGGCGACTGAGCCCCGGACTTGCTGCGGGAAGCCAGCAACGGTGACTTGCGCCGCAATACCTGCCCGGAAAGATCAGATTTTCCGCAACGGCGTGCGCGATCGGCAGTATCTCGGGGAGCTGAGAATTAAGGCTAAGCCCAAGACCCGGGCCGAGCTCAAGGCGGAGGCGACAAAGCCGCTTGCGGCGGAGTGACCGCCCGTGCGACTTTAGCCCCATTGCCTGGCGTATTTTCGAGTGGAGTAAGGGCGATGAAGGCGATTATCGTCGGTGGCGGTATCGGTGGTCTCACCACGGCATTGATGCTGCGCTCGCGCGGCATCGGATGCGAGATTTTCGAACAGGCCGACACCATCCGCGAGCTCGGTGTCGGCATCAACACGCTGCCGCATGCGATGCGGGAGCTTGCCGGCCTCGGTCTCCTCCAGCAGCTCGACGACGTCGCGATCCGCACCGACCAGCTCTATTACCTCAATCGCCACGGCCAGGAGGTATGGCGCGAGGCCCGCGGCATCGACGCCGGCCATGACGTGCCGCAATTCTCGATTCACCGCGGCCGCCTTCAGGGCGTCATCCATCGCGCCGTCGAGGAGCGGCTCGGGCCGGAGGCAATTCACACCGGCTGCCGC
Source organism: Bradyrhizobium barranii subsp. apii (assembly GCF_011516635.5). GTDB lineage: Bacteria > Pseudomonadota > Alphaproteobacteria > Rhizobiales > Xanthobacteraceae > Bradyrhizobium > Bradyrhizobium barranii. Next base: position 3,285,735 of record NZ_CP096255.1, read on the forward strand.
CTCGGCGCCTTCACGCAGGACGAGGGCGGCGTCACCGCTTATTTCTTCGACCGCTCGGGCGCGCACATTCATACTGCGCGCGGCGATATCCTGATCGGCGCTGACGGCATCCATTCACGCGTTCGCGATACGCTGTTCCCGAACGAGGGACCGCCGTGCTGGAACGGCCTGATGCTATGGCGCGGTGCGCGCGATTGGCCGCTGTTCCTCACCGGCAAGTCGATGATCGTGGCCGGCGGCCTCAACGCCAAGGTGGTGATCTATCCGATCGCAGAGGGATCGAGTCCGGCGAGCCGTCTCACCAACTGGGCGGTGCTGGTGAAGGTCGGCGAGGGCAATGCCCCGCCGCCCCGGAAGGAAGACTGGTCGCGGCCCGGCCGGCGCGAGGAGTTGATGCCGCATGTCGCGCGCTTCTCGGTGCCCTATATCGACGTCAAGAGCCTGATCTCGGCAACGCCGGAATTCTACGAATATCCGACCTGCGACCGCGATCCCTTGCCCTACTGGTCGTCCGGGCGCGTTACACTGCTCGGCGACGCGGCGCATCCCATGTATCCGGTCGGCTCGAACGGCGCATCTCAGGCGATCCTCGACGCGCGCTGCCTTGCCGATGCGCTGGTGCGCGCCGAGCATCCGCGCCAGGCTTTGCTTGAATATGAGAAGAAGCGTCTGCCGATGACCGCTGACATCGTCCGATCCAACCGGCGCGGCGGCCCCGAGGGCGTCATCGACGCCGTCGAGCAGCTTGCGCCCGATGGCTTCGACAATGTCGACAACGTGCTGAGCTATTCCCAGCGCGAGGCGATCGTCCGCGGCTACGCCACCACGGCCGGCTTCGCCGCCGTGCCGGGTCTGGCGGCGGTGCGCGCTTAAGACTAGCTCCTAGCCGCCGGGCGGCGGCGGCAGGAAGTGGATGTTGAACTCGGCGGCCATCGCCACCACGTCCTCCGGCTTCTGTTCCTTCATGTTGTGAAGGCCCCAGAACAGGTCGAACAGCTTGCGGGTCGGCGACACCCAGAACAGCACCTTTGCCGTCTGCTCCGACTTGTTGAAGATGCCGTGCGGCACGCCCATGCCGAGGCGGATCAGATCGCCCGGGGTCGCCTGCGACTCCGAATTGCCGAGCACGAAGTCAAGCTTGCCCTCGAGCATGTAGAGATACTCATCCTGGTCGGGATGGATGTGCGGCGGCACGAATGTGCCCGGCGGCAATGTCGCGTGCCAGGAGAAGCTGTGCTCGGTATTGCTCTTCGGCACATAGGTCTGGCCGAGGATGTTCCAGGAAATGCCCTGGATCCCTTCATTAGCCCGCGTGATGCCGATGATTTCGCTCTTCATTGTAGTCCTCCCGTAATGCGGTGCGGCTTAGTTTGCCGCCTTGCAGTCCTTGGCATAGCGGTCGCCATAGTTCTCAAAGACTTTCTGAACGATCTCGGTCTGGAACTTGCCGTCCGCACGCTTGGCGACCTTGGTCAGATAGAAATCCTGGATCGGATAGCCGTTGGTGTTGAACTTGAAGGCGCCGCGCAGAGAGGTGAAGTCGGCCTTCTTCAGCGCAGCCCCAACCGCATCCTTGTTCGAGAGATCGCCTTTCACGGCCTTGACCGCGCTGTCGATCAGCATCGCGGCGTCATAGGCCTGAAAAGCGTAGGTGCCGGGCACGACGTTGTAGGCGGCTTCATAGGCCGCGACGAACTTCTTGTTCTGGGGATTGTCGAGATTGGGCGCCCAGTTCGCGCCGCCAAACATGCCGACGGCCGCATCCTGCTGCGCCGGCAAGGTCGATTCATCCACCGTGAAAGCCGAGAGCACCGGAATGCTGTCGGCAAGGCCGGCCTGCCGGTATTGCTTGACGAGATTGACGCCGAGGCCGCCCGGCATGAACGTGAACAGCGCATCGGGCTTCTGCGACGAGATCTTGGAAAGTTCCGGCTGGAAGTCCAGCGTGTTCAGCGGCATGTAGGATTCTTCGACGATCTCGGCCTTGTAGTCGAGCTTGAAGCCCGCCACCGAATCCTTGCCGGCCTGATAGTTCGGCACCATCAGATACATGCGCTTGTAGCCGCGATCCTGCGCCACCTTGCCGAGGATCTCGTGGACCTGATCGTTCTGGTACGACGTCACATAGAAGAACGGGTTGCAGTCCTTACCGGCGAAAGTCGATGGGCCGGCGTTGGGGCTGATCAGGAACGTCTTGGACTCCGTAATGGGGCGGTGGATCGCCTGGAGGATGTTGGAGAAGATCGGGCCCACCACGAAGTCGACCTTGTCGCGCTCCAGAAGGCCCTTGACCTTCGTGACCGCTGCGTCGGGCTTCAACTCGTCATCGGCGACGATCACCTCGACATCTCGGCCCCCCATCTTCCCGCCGAGATCCTTCACGGCGAGCGCAAAGCCGTCGCGGACCTGCTGGCCAAGCGCGGCGGCGGGGCCCGACAGGGTCACGAGCACGCCCAGCTTGATCTTCTCCTGGGCGAGGGAAGGGCTCACCGCGGTGCCGAGCAGCAGGGCGGCAGCGGCCAAGGTCGTTTGCGTCTTCATGATGTGTCCCCGTGACGATCGGGCTTGCGCAGCAAGCCGCGTACTCCAATCCAAGCTTATGCCGATGATGGCGGCCGCGGCAAGCAAGCTCAAGGCGTGGCCATCCTGCGGGCAGTGCGCATGCAAGCGGCGCGCCAGTTATTTGAAGCCTAAAGAAATTCGATGCGGTCGATTGTTGCAGCTTTAGGCTTGCGGCCGGGGCCGATTTATTTGAAGCTCAAAACGTTGGGGAATCCGTGCTGGCGCCAGGGCCGGCCATGAGTGACTGCATCGAGATGCTCGATTCCGAGACCAAGGCCGTCGAGACGCCGGAGGACCACGCCGAAGAGCTTCGGCTGTGGCTGCGTCTGCTCACCTGCACCACCCTGATCGAAGGCGAAGTCCGTGGCCGCCTGCGACAGCGCTTCGACGTCACGCTGCCCCGGTTCGACCTGATGGCGCAGCTCGACAAGGCGCCCGATGGCATGACGCTGTCCGACGTCTCCAAGCGCATGATGGTGTCCAACGGCAACGTCACCGGCCTCGTCGAACGGCTGGTGGAATCGGGCCATCTCGACCGGCGCACCTCGGAGACGGACCGCCGCGTCCAGGTGATCCGCCTCACAAAGCTGGGTCGCGCCGAGTTTCGCAGGATGGCTGCGGAGCACGAGACCTGGATCGCCGATCTGTTCGCCGACCTGACTCCGAAGGATGTCCGCGAATTGATGCGGCTCCTGGCCAAGACAAAGGCGTCGGCGCAGAAATCGGCCGGTCGCCGCCGGCCGTAGTCCGCCAGCGGGGCGCCCCGCCAGTCCCACCTTGCCGCCGGAAAATGCATGGGATGCCCAAAATCCGCTATTGCGCCGAATTGTTTTAAGCCTAAAATGTTTTCCAGATGATGCTGCCGGGTGCTTTCCATGCTGAAAGGAGCGTGCGATGGCCAACGCCGCTAAGGCTCAAGAGTCGGGCTCGTATGACGGCAACGCCGCGACAGCCCACGTCGATACATTCGCACGGCAGCATCTGCCGCCGCGCGAGTTCTGGCCCGAATTCATATTCACGCGGCCGGAGCTGCACTATCCGCAGCGATTGAACTGCGTCAGCTATTTTCTCGACCGCTGGGTCGAGCAGGGCCACGGCGACGCGCCGTGCGTCATCAGTCCGGCCGTCAGCTACACCTATCGCGAGCTGCAAGCGCTCGTGAACCGCATCGCCGACGTGCTGGTTCGCAAGCTTGGTCTCGTAACCGGCGGACGCGTGCTGCTGCGCTCCGCCAACAATCCGATGATGGTTGCGACCTTTCTCGCGGTGATCAAGGCTGGCGGCATCGTCGTGGCGACCATGCCTCTGCTGCGCGCCAAGGAACTATCTTATCCGATCCAGAAGGCGGAGATTACACTCGCGCTCTGCGATGGAAAACTCTCGGAGGAGATGGAGAAGGCGAAAGCGGCGGCGCCCGGCCTCAAGCACGTGGTCTATTGGGGCAACGGCGCGTCGGACTCGCTCGAGGCGCTGATTGCTGATGCGAGCCCGGAGTTCAAGGCGGTCGATACCGCCGCCGATGACATCTGCCTGATTGCCTTCACGTCGGGCACGACGGGCGATCCCAAGGGCACCATGCATTTCCATCGGGATATGCTGGCGGTCTGCGACGGTTATGCGCACAACATCTTGAGGGCGGAGCAGAAGGATCGCTTCGTCGGTTCAGCCCCGCTCGCCTTTACCTTCGGCTTCGGCGGCGTGTTGTTTCCGATGCATATCGGCGCTTCCTTCGTCGTGCTGGAGAAGACGACACCGGACGACATGCTGACGGCGATCGAGCAATACAAGACCTCGGTCTGCTTCACCGCGCCAACCGCCTATCGCGCCATGATCGGCAAGCTCGCGGGTCGCGACATTTCTTCGCTGCGAAAGTGCGTCTCTGCGGGCGAGACCCTCCCCAAGCCGACATTCGATGCCTGGCTCAAGGCCACCGGCATCAAGCTGATGGACGGCATCGGTTCGACCGAGCTGCTGCACATCTTCATCAGCGCGACCGTGGACGAGATCCGTCCCGGCGCAACCGGCAAACCCGTGCCGGGTTACGAAGCAAAAATCGTCGATGACGACGGCAATGACCTGCCGCCGGGCACGATGGGGCGGCTCGCGGTGCGCGGCCCGACCGGCTGCCGCTATCTCGCCGACGAGCGGCAGCGCAAATACGTCCAGAACGGCTGGAACATCACCGGCGATACCTATCTGATGGATAGCGACGGCTACTTCTGGTACCAGTCGCGCTCCGACGACATGATCGTGTCAGCCGGGTACAACATCGCGGGCACGGATGTGGAGGCGGCGCTGCTGACGCATCCATCCGTAGCCGAGTGCGGCGTCGTCGGTGCGCCGGACGAGGCGCGTTGCATGATCGTGAAGGCCTATGTCATCGCCGCCCCAGGTGTGACGCCGGACGCTCAACTCGCAGCGGAGTTGCAGGAGCATGTCAAACGTGAGATTGCGCCTTACAAATATCCGCGCGCGATCGAGTTCGTGGTGCAACTGCCGAAGACCGAGACCGGCAAGTTGAAGCGATTTGCCCTGCGGCAGTTGGCGCAGGCTGCAGCGACGTCCTCTGGCGTTGCGGCGGAATAAGAGAAGGATGAAGAATTGTCCGTGACGACGCCGAAAGGCCCGCACCTCGCGGTGCTGCCGACAGCAGCCGAGAGCGAAACCGGCTCCAGGGCGCAGGTGCTCCAACCGTCCGGCTGGCCGCTACCGAAAGGCTATGCCAACGGCATGGCCGCCGAGGGACGCATCGTCGTCACCGGCGGCGTGATCGGCTGGGACGCCGAGGAGCGTCTCGCGGACGGCTTTGTCGCACAGGTGCGCCAAGCCCTGAGCAACATCGCCGAGATATTAGCCGAGGCGGGTGCGCGGCCCGAGCACCTCGTGCGCCTGACCTGGTACGTCGTCGACATGGACGAATACCTGGCGAACCTGAGGGAGCTCGGCAAGAGCTACCGTGCCACCTTCGGTGCACACTATCCTGCGATGGCGCTGGTGCAGGTCGTCCGCCTCGTCGAGAAGGCGGCGCGCGTCGAGATCGAAGCCACGGCCGTCATTCCCCGCTAAGCCGCCTTCGGTTCGCGCCTAACTTGCCCTGGCGAGACCGTCGTCCTCGGGCGAATTCAGATAGACGCCCGATACGGTGTCGACCCAGCACAGATGGTCGTGCACCTTCTCGACGCCCTCGACATTCTCCGCCGCAACGACGGCGGCCTGACGCGCGCGTTCCTCGGTGATGACGCCGCTGAGATGAACGATGCCGTCCCGGACGATGACGTTCAGTCCGAACGGGCACCAGTCGTTTTTCTCCATGGTGTCGATGATACGGCCGCGAATGTGATCGTCGTCGGCCGTCGGATCCGGTACCTCGCGGGCGAGCCCCGCCACCGCCTGCAATAGATTGGCGCGCGAGACGATGCCGACGACCTTGTCGCCGCGCACCACCGGCAGCCGCTTGACGTTATTCCGTTCCATGAGATCAACGATCTCCGCGAGCGCCGTATCCTCGGTGATGGTCACGACCGAGTCGGTCATCACCTCCGAGACCTTGCGGCCATGTTCGTGGACGAAATTGCTGGCGGATTTGCCGGGGCCGAGGATGAACCGCAGCCAGCGGCCTCGCTTGCGCCCGGTGCCGATTTCGCTGCGGCGGACGAAATCCCCCTCGGAGACCACGCCGACCAGCTTGCCGGCATCGTCGACCACGGTGAGGCCGCTGACGTGCCGCTTCAGCATGATGTTTGCCGCCTCGACGATGCTGGTGTGGGGGGCAACCGAGATGACCGAGCGGGTCATGATCTGGTGGGCGCGCATGGGGAAGCTCCGCAAGTTCACACGAATATCGATGTGTGGAGCTTAGGTCACCGGCAGGAAGCTGATTTGACCCAAGTCAAGCTGGTCCGCACCTAATCATCGGGCTCCGCATTCGGGGCGAGGTCGGAGGAGCGGAACGGCTTGGCCTTGTCCAGTTTCCGGTAGGCGTTCGAGGCGGTCCGCAACAGCTTCTTTTGGCGCTTCCGGTTGAGGAAGCGAATGCCCGCCTCGGGGACGGCCTCGTTCAGTGACGCTGCCAGCGTTTGCCCTCGCGCATCGTCGTTCAATTGCCCGAGGGACTTCTGCGCCTTGCGCAATTGCTTGAGGATCGACTTCTGTTTGGTCAGCGATTCGTCTGCAAACAAATCCTCTAGCGATTCGATCGAATAGGTCAGCCGCTTGTTGAGGAGCCGCAGCTTGTGCCGTTTTCCGGCGTCGAGCTTGCGCAGTTTCCGCGCCTTCCTGAGCAGCGTCGTTTCCCATTCCGTGAGCTGCGCCGTCGCGTGGTCGGCAAGCGGGCAGCGGCGCAATCGGATGGCCTCCTTGCTGCGCCGGGTCGACCAAGGACCGCTCTCGATCCAGGCCGAGGTCTGCTCGACAAGACGGCGATACCGCGCCGATTGCAGCGCGCGCGCCAGCAGGCGGTGGCTCTCGGCGCGCTTCTCGTCCCAATGCTGAAGCTCGGCTATCACGTCAAGCTCGCCTCCGCTCTCGGCGATAACCCGCTCGATCGCCACGTCGAGGTCGCGCACCATGCCGAGCTGGCTGTTCAGCCATTTCAGTTCGGCCCAGACATTCGGCCGCAGGGCATCGTCGACCATGGGCGAGAAGAAGCGGATGGCGGTGCGCAGATGCGTCAGTGCGATCCGGATCTGATGCAGCGCCTCCGGATCGCCGTGGCAGGTGCCATCGTGCTGGGCGAGGACGGCATCGAGGTGACGGCGGGCGATGATCCGGAACGCGGTGTCGCAGGCCATGCCGGGGCTGAGGCGGCCGGGCAGAACATTGCGCCGCGCCGCAGGCTTGGCGCGCGCGGTCGCCATCGAACTCGTGGTGGGTCGCGCCATCCTAGCCCGCGCCAATCAGATTGCCTTATTTGCCCTCAGCGATTACGTCCCGGCAATTCTGGAGCGTCTGCGCTTGTGTCCCGGATGCATCGATGGTCGCCCAACCGACGTGGCCGATATTATAGTGCTCTTGCTGCGCGGCAACCTCTTGCGTGGCGTCGGACGCGTCGCCCCGGCGACCGCCGATTCGCGCCTTGCGGGTGGCGAGGTCGGCGACGAGGAATAGTCCATTGAGCGGTACGCCGCACTCGCGTGCCAGGGCGGCCATCTCGTCTCGCTCGGTCTCGCGCGCAAAGACGGCGTCGACGATTGCCGAATGGCCTTGCGCCAGAACCTGCCGGGCGCGCTGTATCAGCACCTCGTAGACTTGCGCCGTCACGTCAGGCCGGTACGTGGACGGCGGTAGCCGTTCGGTGTGTCCCACCTGAAATAGCTGCTTGCGAATGACGTCGCTGCGCAGCACGACGGCGCCCGGATGTGGCGCCACGGCGGGCGCCAGCGCGCGGGAGAGCACGGATTTGCCGGTGCCCGACAGTCCGCCAACCGCGATGAGGCGAGGGGCGGGGGGATGAATCAAAGCCTGGGCGAGCTCGAAATAGCGGCGCGCCTCGTCGAGAGTGCCGGAGCCGTCCGCATCAGGCCGCCTCAGCCGCGCCAGCGCCACCTGCGCACGGATCGCCGCGCGAATGGACATGAACAGTGGCAGAGCAGCCAAGGCGTCGAGCGTTTCGCCGGGCGCCGTCATCAGATACTGGTTCAGGACGGCATTGGCCGCGACCGGCTGGTCATGGCGCAGCAGGTCCATCAGCGTGAACGCAAGATCGTAGAGCACGTCCACAGTCGCCATCTGCGCGTCGAATTCGATCGCGTCGAACAGGACAGGCTGCCGATCGATCAGCACGATATTGGCAAGATGCAAGTCGCCGTGACAGCGGCGCACGAAACCGTGGCGCGCGCGTTCTTCCAGTGTAGCGCGGACGCGCAGGAATGCCTGATGTGAGGCTTTGTCAAGCTGATCAACCTCTGCTGCTTCGAAATGGCCACCGCTGCGCAGCCCGGTGCTGTTGCCATCGATCAGCGCAGGAATGGAGGCAATCCATGCGGCGCCATCCGCGACGGGCGCTCTCGCATGCGATGCTGCGATCGCATCCGCGATGGCCGGGGCGAGCTCTGCATCCAGCGGGCCGGTTTTGGCCACATGGTCCAGCGTACGGTTTTCGTCGAAGCGGGACATGTCGACCGCATACTCGACCGGCCGGCCGCGACCGTCGATCCTGATCGATCCATCCGGCTCCTCCGTGATCGCCACGACGCGGTGATAGATTTGCGGCGCTAGCGGCCGGTTGATCCTGATCTCCTCTTCGCAGGCTGCCTTGCGCTTTTCGAGCGTCGAATAGTCGAGGAACGGAAACTTGACAGCCCGTTTGATCTTCAGGGCGCGCGTTCCGTCGAGAAACACCGACGCTGCGTGGGTGTCGATCCGCTTTACGCCAGGACGCGCGTTTAGAGCTTCGAAGACCCGTTCCTGGATTGCAGAATCATCTGTCATCTCAGCAGGCATTTCCAGATGCGTCAGCGGTGAGGCAGCAGGCTAATCCTTAGAGGCGGATCGGGGCCAGTCCTTGACATCGGTCAAAGCCTGTCGTCGGCTGGCTGCGCGGTGTTCCCGCCTTGAGGAGGATCAAGCTTCCCGGCGAAAGGTGGCTTATCCTAACCGGCAAGGAGAATCCCGATGCCCATCAAGGATGTCTTTCTGCCGCTTGTCGGCCAACCGCGCGGACCGGCCCTCGCCGCGATCGCGACATGCGTGGCTGTCGCCGCCGACCTCGGCGCCAGGATCACCGCGCTCGCGCTCGAGGAAGATGTTTTCGTGCGGCCGAAGGTCATCATCCCTGGCGATTTGGATCCCCCGGAGGCGAGCGGTTCGCGTGAGCTAAGCGACGTGCAGCAACTCCTCAACGCCTTCACCAATGCAGCCTCCCGCGCCAACATTCGTGCCCAAAGCCGATCGGGTAAGGTGCCGGCGGACCAGATGGCGTCGATCCTGGCCGAGCATGCGCGCTTCAGCGATCTGACGTTGGTCCCCGTGAGGCCGCATGACAGTCAAACGGAACGCATCATCGAAACGCTCCTGTTCGAATCCGGCCGGCCGCTGCTGCTCTGCCCGGAACAGCATGTGGACGAGCTGCGACCGGAGTTCGAGAACGTCATGATCGCCTGGGATCACTCCGCCCGTGCCGCGCGGGCCGTCGGCGACGCGCTGCCCATTCTTCAGGCTGCGGCATCCGTCCGGGTGGTCACGGTGGCGGACGACAAGACCGATGCGATCGTGCAATCCGGAACCGCGCTCGTCGACCATCTGAGGGAACACGGGGTCTACGCCTCGTTCGAAACGACGAAGGGCGGCGGCAGCTCGATCGGCAAGGTGCTCGGAAGCTGGGCGAATTCCCATGCCATGGATGCGATCGTGATGGGCGCCTACCATCATTCACGCCTGAACGAGATCGTCTGGGGTGGTGTGACAAAGACTGTCATTGGCCAGCCGCCGTGCTGGGTTATGATCTCGCACTAGGCGCATCGCCAGTTTATCGGCCGATCGTCAACCATCGGAACCGCCACCGACCGGGCGCATTTGCTTCCATGTCAACCTATCGCTTGAAGAATCTGCTGTCGCCGCGTTCGGTTGCGCTCGTCGGCGCGAGCGCTCGCCCGGTCTCGGTCGGACGCGCCGTTCTCGAGAACATTCACAAAGCCGAGTTCAAGGGTCGGTTCGGCCTCGTCAATCCGCGCCATGCCGAGATCGGCGGCATCGCTGCGGTGGGCAGTCTGGACAGGCTGGACTTCGTGCCCGAGCTCGTGGTCATCACCGCGCCGGCGCGAGAGGTTCCCGGCATCATTGACCAGGCCGGACGTCGCGGCTCGGCCGGCGCGCTGATCGTCTCGGCGGGCCTCGGTCACGGACCGGGATCCCTGCACGAGGCCGCGATCGCTGCGGCACGCAAATACGGCATGCGGCTGATTGGGCCGAACTGCCTCGGCATCATGATGCCGGGCGTCAGCCTCAATGCAAGCTTTGCCGCGCACATGCCGGGGGCGGGCAACCTCGCGCTGATCTCGCAATCCGGCGCGATCGCGGCCGGAATGGTGGATTGGGCTGCGCAGCGCGGCGTCGGGTTCTCCGGCATTGTGACGATCGGCGATCAGATCGACGTCGATATTGCCGACCTGCTCGACCATTTCGCGATGGACCCCAAGACCCGCGCGATCCTGCTTTATATCGAAGCCATCAAGGACGCGCGCAAGTTCATGTCGGCGGCACGGGCCGCGGCGCGCGTGAAGCCGGTCGTCGTGGTGAAGTCCGGCCGCATGGCGCAGGGTGCCAAAGCCGCCGCAACCCATACGGGCGCGCTCGCCGGCGCCGACGCCGTCTATGATGCCGCGTTCCGCCGTGCGGGCGTCCTGCGGGTCTCCGATCTGCGCGAGCTGTTCGATTGCGCCGAGACGCTCGGTCGCGTCGAACCGCCGGCGGGAAAGCGTCTCGCTATCCTCACCAATGGCGGCGGCATCGGCGTCTTGGCCGTGGATCGGTTGGTGGACCTTGGTGGAATCCCGGCGTCCATCTCGGCTGAGACGCGCAAGAGCCTCGATGCAGTGCTGCCGCCGACCTGGTCCGGTGCAAATCCCGTCGATATCGTCGGTGATGCCGATGCATCGCGCTACGCGGCGGCGCTGGAGGTGCTGCTCGCAGACCCTGATAATGATGCCGTCCTCGTCCTCAACGTGCAGACCGCGATCGCCCCGGCGGCCGACATCGCCGCGACCGTGACGGAGCTCGTCGGCAAATATCGCGAGCAGCAGCGCCGATGGGCGAAGCCCGTGCTGGCGGCTTGGGTCGGAGCCGATCAGAACATCATTCAGGCGCTCTCCGGCGCGGGCATTCCGAATTATCCGACCGAAGATGATGCGGTGCGCGGCTTCATGCATCTCGTGAGGCATCGCGAGGTCGTAGAGGAGCTGAGCCAGGTTCCTCCCGCGATGCCCGACACGTTCGTGCCTGACGCCCGAGCTGCCAGGCAGATCGTCGCCGCTGCGATCGCGGACGGCCGCAAATGGCTCGAGCCCATCGAGATCAAGCACCTGCTCGGAGCCTATGACATCGCGATGGTACCGACCCGTGCTGCAACCGATGTCGAGCAGGCCGTCGCCTACGCCAGCGAGATGTTCGCGCAGGGCGTCACAGTCGTGCTGAAGATCATGTCGCGCGACATCGTCCACAAGTCGGACGTCGGCGGCGTCGTCCTCAATCTGACCACGCCGGAGGCCGTGCGCGCGGTTGCCACCGACATTCTCGCGCGGGCGAGGAAGCTCCGTCCCGAAGCCCGCATCGAGGGCGTCATCGTGCAGGCGATGGTCGTCAAGGCGAAGGCGCGCGAGCTGATCCTGGGTCTTGCCGACGATCCCACCTTTGGCACCGTCGTCGTCTTCGGCCGGGGCGGGACGGCGGTCGAGATCATCAACGACAAGGCACTGGCGCTTCCGCCGCTCGATCTGCAACTCGCCCGCGACCTGATCGGCCGCACGCGCGTATCACGGCTGCTGAAGGCCTATCGCGACGTACCCGCGGTCGAGCCGGACGCCGTCGCGCTGGTGTTGGTCAAGCTCGCCCAGATGGCCGCTGACATTCCCGAGATCCGTGAATTCGACATCAACCCACTGCTTGCAGACGAGACCGGCGTGACTGCGGTCGACGCCCGCGTCGCGGTGGGGCAGCCGCAGCGCAAATTCGGCGGCTCCGGCCCGGCCAACTTCGCCGTCCGGGCCTATCCGTCGCAGTGGGAGCGCCGCCTGGCGCTCAAGGACGACTGGCGCATCTTCGTAAGGCCCCTGCGTCCGGAGGACGAGCCGACTATCCACGAATTCCTGCGTCACGTCACGGCGCGCGACCTCCGCCTGCGCTTCTTCGCGCCGATGAAGGAGTTCACCCACGAGTTCATCGCGCGCCTGACCCAGCTCGATTATGCGCGCGCAATGGCCTTCATCGCATTCGACGAAGCGACCGGCGAGATGGTCGGCGTGGTCCGGCTCCATTCGGACTCGGTCTATGAGAGCGGCGAATATGCGATCCTGCTGCGGTCGGACCTCAAGGGCAGAGGGCTCGGATGGGCGTTGATGCAGCTGATCATCGACTATGCGAGGTCGGAGGGGCTGAAGACCATCTCGGGTGATGTTCTCAGGGAGAACACCACAATGCTTGAGATGTGTCGCCAGCTCGGCTTCGACGTGAAGCCGGACTCGACCGAGCCCGACCTCTGTGACGTCAGGCTCAAGCTCTGAGCATTCCGATCACGAGTGCGCTTCGCGCGATGCGGCGGATTCCGTGGCCGTTTTCCGCAGACTCTTGACGATGATCGCGATCAGCGGCACCAGCACCGGCACAATTGTGCTGAGCGGATGATGGACCGCGCCTGACACCTGGGCCTGGAGCGCCCGCGCCTCGAGCTGCAAGGCTTCGATGGATGCGCCGTGAATTTCATTGGCGAGCTCGATGTCGCGGCCGGATGGAGGACGGCCGGCAACGACGAAGAGAACCGCCGCGATGGCGAAATTGACGGCGCCGAGGATGGCAGCCGCCGCAATTGCGCTCCAGATTTGGACCAGCGCGAAATAGGCCGACAGCTCCAGCATCAGGAGCCCGAATGCTGCGATCAGAGCCGCAAAGGCACGCAGGCCGAGACCCATCAGCAGATGGCGCAGCCTGATGTCCGCGATGATCCTGTCGGTGCGCCACAGCACGCGCAGATGTCTAACGATATTTTCCGTATTCACCTAGTGTCTCCTCAGCATGAAGCCGACGACCACGCCGAGCGCGAAGGCCGAGGCGAGCGACGTGATCGGGCGATCCGCAATGAGATCCTGAAGCTGTTCCTGCTCGTCACTGACGGTCTCGCCGAGCTCGGCAAGCGCAGCCTTGATCTGATCGGCCAGAGCCTCGGCCCGGTCTTTCGAGCTGTCGAACATCTCTTCGCCTGCGGTGCTCAGCAGACGCGTGACGTCAACCTTCAGCGCTCGCAGTTCTTCGCTCATCCTGTCGCTGTTGAACATGGATTTGAGAACTCCCTTGAATGGAAACAACCCTAGGGCCCGGCGACCCGGCGCCCTTGATTTGCGTCAAGGGATGGCGCGTGGCCCTGGTGTTGAGACAGGTCAACCCGGCCGCCACATGCTGGCCTAGAAGTGGCGGCTGAATGGGGACCAATTGTCCGATGAGGTGGAAGCGTGAACTCCGAACCGCTGTTGCTGGCAACGCCCTCCGGCGATGTGCTGAAATTGCGCCCGGAAGGGCCGTGGACGGCAGCCAATGTGTCGGCGCTCGAAACGCTGTCCCGATCGGTCGGAGCGGATGTCGATCGATCCAGTGCCGTGACGCTGGACATGTCCGGCGTCAGTGCGCTCGACACGCTCGGCGCCTGGGTGTTGGAGAAGCTGTCGCGACGGGCCGCATCATCCGGCAGATCGGCCGAATTCGTCGGCGTTGCCGATCATTTCAGCGGCCTGATGGACGAGGTGCGCCAGGTCAACCGCCACACCCCGGCGGTTGCGGCCGCGCCAAACCCGGTCCTGCTCAGGCTCGGCGATCTCGGCAAATCCACGGTTGGCGCGCGCGAAGACGTCACGATCTTTCTTCAAATGCTGGGTGCATTGTTGATCGCCGTGATCGGCGTGCTGCGCCGGCCACGCTCGCTGCGGCTGACATCGCTTGTCTATCAGCTCTACCGGATCGGCTGGCAGGCCATTCCGATTGTCGTTCTCATTACCTTCCTGATCGGTGCCATCATCGCCCAGCAGGGGTTCTTTCATTTCCGCAGGTTCGGTGCGGACTCCTACACCGTCGACATGGTCGGCATCCTGGTGCTGCGCGAGCTGGGTGTGCTGATCGTCGCGATCATGGTCGCGGGACGTTCAGGGAGCGCCTACACCGCCGAGCTCGGCTCGATGAAGATGCGCGAGGAGATCGACGCGCTCTCGACCATGGGCCTCGATCCCGTCCATGTTCTGATATTGCCGCGCGTAGCAGCCCTCGTCATCGCGCTGCCGATCCTCGCGTTCATTGGGGCGGTTGCGGCGCTCTACGGCGGAGGACTGGTCGCGCAGTTCTACGGCGGCATGGCACCGGCGATCTACGTCGCGCGGCTGCATGAGGCCATCTCCGTCACCCATTTCGAGGTCGGCATCCTGAAGGCGCCCTTCATGGCTCTGGTGATCGGGATCGTCGCCTGCAGCGAAGGATTGCGCGTGAAGGGCAGCGCGGAATCGCTCGGGCGGCAGACGACCACGTCGGTGGTGAAGTCGATCTTCCTCGTGATCGTGCTCGACGGCCTGTTCGCGATCTTCTTCGCTTCGATCGGAATGTAACAATGGACGAATCGCAAGAGGTATTGGCGATCCGCGTTCGCGACCTCGTGGTCGGCTTCGGCCGCCAGACTGTGCTCGACCATCTGTCGCTCGACGTCCGCCGTGGCGAGATCCTCGGGCTCGTCGGCGCGTCCGGCGGCGGCAAGTCGGTCTTGATGCGCACTATCATTGGCCTCATCCCGCGCCAGGGTGGGAGCATCGAAGTCATGGGACGGCCGATCGGTGGCCGCACCGAAGGCGCGGCCACGACGTGGGGCATCCTGTTTCAGCAGGGTGCGCTGTTCTCCTCGCTGACGGTTCGTCAAAACGTGCAGTTTCCGCTCCGCGAAAATCTCGCGCTGTCGCAGGAGCTGATGGACGAGATCGCCATCGCCAAGCTCGAGATGGTCGGGTTGCGAGCTCAGGACGCCGACAAATATCCGTCCGAGCTCTCGGGCGGCATGACCAAACGCGTGGCGCTGGCCCGCGCACTCGCGCTCGATCCGCCGATCCTGTTCCTGGACGAGCCGACCTCCGGTCTCGACCCGATCGCCGCCGGCGATTTTGACGCGCTGATCGGGACGCTGCAGAAGACCCTCGGCCTCACCGTGTTCATGGTCACCCATGATCTTGCGAGCCTCACCACGGTCTGCGACCGCGTCGCCGCGCTCGCCGACGGCAAGATCGTGGCGATCGGTCCGATGCGCGATTTGCTGCAATCCGAGCATCCCTGGGTGCGCGCCTATTTCCACGGCAAGCGCTCGCAGATGCTGCAACACGAGATGAGATGAGACATGGAAACCCGGGCTCCCTACGTGCTGATCGGCGGCTTCGTGCTGGCCGCTATCCTTGCGGTGTTCGGCTTCGTCTATTGGCTGAACAACACGGGCGGCATCGGACCGCGCGCGAACTATCATGTGCAATTCCAGGGTCCGGTGCCGGGCCTGCTGGTCGGTGCCGGCGTGCTGTTCAACGGCATCCGGGTCGGCGAGGTGACGCAGATCGGCCTCGCGCCGGACAATCCGCGCTTCGTCAATGCGACGATCTCGGTTGCCTCGACGACACCCGTGCGTACCGACACCAAGGTCGGGCTGGATTTCCAGGGGCTGACCGGCGTGCCGGTGGTGACGCTGGAGGGCGGCATGATCGTTGCCAAGGCCGGCGAGCCCGTGACCCTGATCGCCGAGGCCGGTGCAGGCCAGAGCATGACGCAGGCTGCGCGCGATGCGCTGCGACGAGTCGATACCGTGCTGGAGGACAATTCCGGTCCGCTGAAGGACACCATCGCGAACCTCAAGACATTCTCCGACGGGCTCGCGCGCAACACCGGCAAAATCGACGGTATTCTGGCAGGCCTCGAAAAGATGACCGGCGGCGGGACGCCGGCTCAGAAGATCACCTATGACCTGCGCACGCCGCAGAATCTTGCGCCGGCCGGCAAGACGCTTTCGGCGTCGCTGGCGATTCCCGAGCCGACCGCGGTCGCGATGCTCCAGACCCAGCGCATGTTGTTTGCACCCAGCGGGGATAATCCGGGCTTTGCCGAATTCCTCTGGGCCGACAGCATTCCGAAGCTGGTGCAGGCGCGGCTGATCGACAGTTTTGAGAATTACGACATCGCCCACGCGCCGTTGCGCACGAGCGATCTCGGGCAGGCGGAGTACCAGCTCCTGATCGACATCAGGCGCTTCCGGATCGCCACGGAAGGCGAGGCTCGGGTCGAGATCGGACTGTCGGCGCGCATCGTCGACAAGAACGGCAAAGTGGTGGCGTCGCGCCTCGTCGAGACCAGTGAGAAGCTTGACAAGGTCGAGCCGGCCGCAGCGGTCGCAGCGTTCGACACAGCTTTCGCCCGCATTGCAAAGGAGCTGATCGGCTGGACGGTGCAGGCGGTCTAGCAACAGCACAAGACGGCCATGCCCGCCAAAATTGATCTGGGTCAATCGGCTTTGGCGCAGTGCAGTAAAATGCAGCCCGCGCGGTGGGCTCGGCCTGATGCGGGGCAGCCGGTGCTTGGAGCGGTAGATGAAGGCTTCCGTGGTGACGATCGAGCCGAACGGGCATTTCTGTAGCGATTGTGCGGTCCGCGACTTCGCGGTGTGCTCGTCGCTGGACCCGGCCGAGCTCAGGGAATTCGAGCATCTGGGGCGCCGCGTCCTCTTTGACGGGGGCGAGACCGTCTTCTCCGAGGAGGACAGCACGACCTCGTTCTACAATCTCCTCGACGACGTCATGCGGCTCTACAAGCTATTGCCCGACGGTCGGCGGCAGATCGTGGGATTCGCGTTACCAGGCGATTTCCTGGGGATGAATATTTCCGGCCGTCACAATTTTTCGGCCGATGCGATCGGTGGCGTCACAGTGTGCCAGTTCGCGAAGGCGCCCTTCGGCCGCTTCGTCGAGAGCCGGCCGCATCTCCTCAGGCGGATCAACGAGCTGGCGATTCGCGAGTTGAGCCAGGCGCGCGACCACATGGTCCTGCTCGGCCGCCGATCGGCGGACGAGAAAGTCGCGACGTTTCTGCTCGCCTGGCGCGAGCGGCTATTCTTGCTGAAGGGCGCGTCGGACACGGTTCAGCTGCCGATGAGTCGTCAGGACATCGCCGACTACCTCGGCCTGACCATCGAAACCGTCAGTCGCACCTTCACCAAGCTGGAACGACATGGGGTGATCGAGATCGTTCAAGGCGGCATCAGCTTGCTCGATCCGGCGAAGGTCGAGGCCTTGGCTGCGGCCTGATCCGGCGCTCGCCAATTTTGATCCCAATCAATGACGGCGGTCGTGCGCCGCCAATAATGCCCAAAATAACAGGGGAGGGCATCATGCCGACTGACGCACTGCTGGTGACGATCGCTGTCGTGGTCGTTTTTGTCACATTCGCGGGGGCTTTGGCATGGGCAGACCGGCAAACCAGCGCAGGTCGGCCCGATTCGGACGCCAAGCACTGACGGTCCCGAGATCACAATCGCGTTTTACCGTGCTTGCCGCGGAGGCTTCCACGGCAAGCTCGCGGCCGTTCGGCAGCGCCTCAACGCAATGGTGCGCGCGATAGCTGCAACTCTGCATCGACCGGGACACATTGGCTCATCCCCCGGATGCCGCCTTGGCGCCCGACCGCGGCATTTTCGCCGTATTTGACTCAAACCGTGCACATGCTTTCCGGTTGAAAAGCCTGCTAACGTTGACTACGCAGGAACTCCAGTGCCTCGCAGTCTTAGGAGCCGAGCGGCGTGCCTCAGGACAAGACCGGCGACCCCCGACAAGCGGCGGGCAACAAATTATCGGTCCTGCGCAAGCACCCGATCTTCGCGGATCTGGAGCCAGATGCGCTCGATCAGCTCTGCCGCTACGCCAAGCACACCACGGTGAAGCGCGGTGCGACGATCGCCGCCAAGGGCGATCCCGGCAACAACCTGTTCGCGGTGATCACGGGAACAGTGAAGATTTCCTCTTCTTCGCCGGATGGAAGGAACGCTATTCTCAATCTGATCGGTCCTGGAGAAATCTTTGGCGAGATCGCGGTTCTCGACGGCGCGCCGCGCTCGGCCGACGCGACTGCCAACACCAATTGCGAACTCTACATCATCGACCGTCGCGACTTCCTGCCATTCGTGAAGAGCCAGCCGGCGCTGGCGATGAAGTTCATCGAGCTGCTTTGCGCGCGCCTGCGCTGGACCAGCCAGCAGGTCGAGCAGGTGATCCTGCAAAATCTGCCGGGCCGGCTTGCGAGCGCGCTGCTCGGTCTCACCGAAGAGCGCAAGTTCGACTCCGGCAGCGGCACGCTCGCCATCACGCAGCAGGAGATCAGCGAGATGGTGGGGATGACGCGCGAGAGCATCAACAAGCAATTGCGCGCCTGGGCCGGCCGCAACTGGGTTCGTCTCGAGCACGGCGCCATCGTCGTGCTGGATACCGATGCGCTGCACGACCTCGCCGAGAGCGGCCTCGACGGCGAGTGAGGCCTCAGACCTGATTGTCGACGATGGCGACCGCTCGGGTCCACCCTGCGGACGCTCGCTCGATCTTCACCGGGAAGCATGAGACCGTGAATCCGGTCGACGGCAGCTTGTCGAGATTGTGCAGCTTCTCGAGATGGCAATAGCCGATGTGTCGTCCCGCCTTGTGACCTTCCCAGATCAGGCCGGCATCTTTTGTTTCGGCATATTTCTTCGCGGTGTAGACGAACGGCGCGTCCCAGCTCCAGCCGTCGGTGCCGGTCAGCCGCACGCCGCGTTCGAGCAGGTACATGGTGGCCTCATAGCCCATGCCGCAGCCGGAGTTGACGTAATCGGCCTGGCCGAATTTGGCGCCGGCGCTGGTATTGACGACCACGATCTCCAGCGGCGACAGCGTGTGCCCGATCCGTTTCAGCTCCTTCTCGACATCGTCGGCAGTCACTACGTACCCATCGGGCAGGTGGCGGAAGTCGAGCTTCACGCCGGGCTGCAGGCACCATTCGAGCGGCACCTCGTCGATCGTCCATGACCGCTCGCCGCGATTCATGGTCGGGTGGAAGTGCCAGGGCGCGTCGAGATGCGTGCCGTTGTGGGTGGACAGCGAGACCTGCTCGACCGCCCAGCCCTGGCCATCCGGCAAATCCTCCGCCTTGAGGCCGTCGAAGAACTGCAGCATGCGGGGCAAGCCCTGCTGGTGATCAATATACTGGATCGTCGGGTGATTGCCCGGCGGATCGGCCGTCACGTCGTTTCTGAGCGGCACGGAAATATCGATCAGCTTCCGCGGCATGGGCATTTCCTCGCGATGTTCCGTTTCGGTGCATATTGGGCGGGCTCCACCCGTGGCGTCAAGTAACGCCCCGGTGCAGGCGATTTCGGAAAAACGGAGCCATTCGCCGGTCGCGCTCTCGAAGTGATGCATGATCGATCGATGCAACTCCAGCATTGATCGATGCCGGATTTGGCTTGGACTCAGAATGCCGCCCGCCCTAGGGACGACGTTGGCGACATCGCGCTGATCAGCGCGCATCGCACAAGGATGGGGCGACCGTCACGTCTGCACCTCCAAGCCGCAACCAATAGCGGTCGATTCTAAAACCAGAGGAACGTCCATGGATATGACGAGCATCGTCACCTCGCGTCCGGCATTGGCCGACGGCGAGGCGGGATTAAAGGGAAGCCGGCACCTGCCGCGCCAGTCCCCGCCGGAGAGGGTGCGATGACGCTCGCACCTTTCCTCGCCGTGATCATCCACCAGTCAAATCCGCTCGACTCCGCCGCGCAATCCTACCAAGGTGGTGCGTTTGTAACGCTTGACTTTACACCTGAAGTGGAGCGACCCAAGGCGGCCTGCAGCATCGGCCCAACGACGACATAATCAACTCAGGAGGAAGCCCAGATGAAGACACTTACCGGTATCATCGCAGCCGCCGTTCTGGCGGTCTCAGCGCCGCTGGCGACCGCACGCGATTTCCGTTCGGCCGACATCCACCCCGCCGATTATCCGACCGTCGAAGCCGTCAAGTTCATGGGCAAGCAGCTCGCGACGGCGAGCGGCGGCAAGCTCGGCGTGAAGGTGTTTCCCAATGGAGCCCTGGGCTCCGAGAAGGACACCATCGAGCAGCTGAAGATCGGCGCCCTCGACATGATGCGGATCAACGCATCGCCGCTGAACAACTTCGTGCCCGAGACGATCGCGTTGTGCCTGCCCTTCGTGTTCCGGGACACGCAGCACATGCGCACGGTTCTCGATGGTCCGATCGGCGACGAAATCCTGGCGTCCATGGCGCCCGCGGGCCTGATCGGCCTTGCCTATTACGACAGCGGCGCCCGCTCCATTTACACCGTCAAGGCGCCGGTCAAATCGCTCGCCGACCTCAAGGGCCTGAAGATCCGCGTCCAGCAGTCCGACCTCTGGGTCGGCATGATCCAGAGCCTCGGCGCCAACCCGACACCGATGCCGTATGGCGAGGTCTATACCGCGCTCAAGACCGGCCTCGTGGACGCCGCCGAGAACAACTGGCCGTCCTACGAATCCTCGCGTCACTTCGAGGCCGCCAAGTTCTACAACGTCACCGAGCACTCGCTCGCGCCGGAAGTTCTCGTGATGTCTAAGACGGTCTGGGACACGTTGAGCAAGGAGGATCAGGCGATGGTCCGCAAGGCGGCCAAGGAATCGGTGCCCGTCATGCGCAAGCTCTGGGATGAGCGTGAGCAGGCCTCCCGCAAGACCGTCGAGGCGGCCGGCGTGCAGGTCGTCACGATCGCCAACAAGGCGGAATTCGTCGATGCGATGAAGCCGGTGTACGACAAGTTCGCCGGCGACGAGAAGCTGAAGGGCCTCGTCAAGCGGATCCAGGACACGAAGTAGGGCCACAGCGTCGGGTCCGGCGTCGCCGCGAGGCGGCACCGGACCCTCGCGAAGGGGACGCGCAAGGAGACGCCGATGACAGACCCACATGTCGCAAGCCACGAGCAGGAGGTAACCGGCCGACCGTCGACCGGCTTGCTGTCGCGGATCAATGCCGTCGTTGCTCGCCTCGGCATGTATCTGTCCGTGACCGGCCTGCTCGTCATCGTCACCATCGTGTTCTACCAGGTGTTCGGACGTTACGTGCTCAATTCCAGCCCGACCTGGACGGAGAACCTTGCGCTGGTCCTGATCCTGTATGTCACGCTGATCGGCGCCGCCGTCGGCGTTCGCGACGCCGGACACATCGGCATGGACAGTTTGCTGGTGATGCTTCCGGATCATCTGCGAGAGAAGATCGAGCTCGTGATCCACGTTCTGGTGGCCGTGTTCGGCCTTGCGATGGCCTATAACGGCTGGATCCTCGGAGCGTCGGTCGGAACCGTGAAGATCCCCAATCTCGGGCTCCCCGAGGTCATCCGCTACGTCCCGCTGATCGCCTCCGGCGTCCTCATCGTCTCCTTTTCAATCGAGCACATCATTGCGCTCCTGCGCGGCGAAGAGGTCGTCCCCTCATGGAACTGATCATTCTCGGCGCAACCTTCTTCGGCTTCCTGATCCTCGGCGTACCCGTCGCCTTCGCGATCGGCCTCTCGGCGATTTGCACCATCCTCTACGAAGGCCTGCCGGTCGCCGTCATCTTTCAGCAGATGATGTCGGGGATGAACATCTTCTCCTTCCTCGCCATCCCGTTCTTCGTCTTCAGCGGTGAGCTGATGCTGCATGGCGGGGTCGCCGACAAGATCGTGCAGCTCGCCAAGAATCTCGTCGGACACATCCGCGGCGGGCTCGGCATGTCGAACGTGGTCGCCTGCACGCTGTTCGGCGGCGTCTCCGGCTCGCCCGTGGCCGACGTGTCGGCGATGGGCGCGGTGATGATCCCGATGATGAAGAAGGAAGGGTTCGATACCGACTACGCCGTCAACGTCACCACCCATGCCTCTCTGGTGGGCGCGCTCATGCCGACCAGCCACAACATGATCATCTATGCGCTCGCCGCGGGCGGCAAGGTCTCGATCGGCGCGCTGATCGCCGCCGGACTTCTGCCGGCGATCGTGCTGATGGTGTGCATGCTGGTCGCCGCCTACGCGGTCGCGGTGAAGCGCGGCTATCCGGCCGGCAAGTTCCCGGGCTGGGCCGAGGTTTTCCGCTCGTTCGCAGCCGCGCTGCCCGGACTTCTGATCGTCGGCATCATCCTGGCGGGCATCCTGTCCGGTGTCTTCACCGCAACTGAGTCCGCTGCCGTCGCGGTCACCTACACGATCCTGCTGACGTTCTTCATCTACCGCACCATGACCCTGCCGAACTTTCTGCGGGCTGCCGCCAAGGCCGTGAAGACGACGGGTGTGGTGCTGTTGCTGATCGGCGTCTCCACCATGTTCCAGTACCTGATGGGACTCTACGAAGTCGCCGACTTCGCCGGCGACTTAATGAGCAAGGTGTCCTCGCAGCCCTGGGTCATCTTCCTGCTCATCAACGTCATCCTGTTTGTGCTCGGCACGTTCATGGACATGGCGGCGACCATCCTGATCTGCACCCCGATCTTCCTGCCGATCGCGATGAAGGCGGGCATGGATCCGGTGCAATTCGGCATGCTGATGCTGATCAACTGCGCACTGGGGCTGAACACCCCGCCGGTCGGAACGACGCAATTCGTCGGCTGCGCCATCGGCGGCATCTCGGTGGGTGCGGTGATGCGCACCATCCTCCCGTTCTATGCCGCCCTGATCGCAGCTCTGATGTTCGTGACCTACGTCCCCGCATTCTCGCTGTGGCTGCCCCGCCTGCTGATGGGCTACAAGGGATAGCAGCAACAGGGAGAATCCGTTCGTGACTGACTATCGCAAGCTCTTCGATCTCACCGGCAAGACCGCCGTGGTGCTCGGCGCCGCCTCGGGCATCGGCAAATCGTCGGCTGAAGCGCTGGCCGGGCTCGGCGCCCGCGTCGTTTGTGCAGATCGCGCGCTTGACGCCGCGGAAGCGACCGCCGCCGGCATCCGCGACAAGGGCGGCTGGGCGGAAGCAGCCAGCTGCGACGCCGCGAGCGCTGCGGACGTCCATGCGCTCGCCAAGATCGTGATGCAGAAATTCTCGCGGCTCGACATCGCCGTGACGACGCCCGGGCTCAACATCCGCAAGACCATCCTCGACTACACCGAGGAGGATCTCGACCGCGTCCTCAACCTCAACGTCAAGGGCACCGTCTGGTTCTTCCAGGCCTTCGGCCGCATCATGGTCGAGCAGAAGGGCGGCAGCATCATCGCCTGCTCCTCGGTGCGCGCGGTGACCATCGAGCCGGGCCTTGGCGTCTACGGCTCGACCAAGGCGGCGATCGGCCTCCTGGTGAAGGGTTTTGCTTCAGAGGTCGGCCACGCCGGCGTCCGCGTCAACGCGATCGCGCCGAGCATTGCCGAGACCGCGCTGACCGGCCCGTTCAAGCAGCGGCCCGATATCTACAATCTCTATGCCGGCCATACCGTATTCAACCGCTGGAGCAGCGCCGACGAGGTCGCGACCGCCGTGGCCTACCTCGCTTCGGATGCCGCGAGCTATGTCAGCGGCAGCACGCTGTTCGTCGACGGCGGCTGGACCGCGGTCGATGGGCCGCCGACCGGTCTCACCCAGTTGCACAAATAAGGCGGCCGTCGGCACCTAGCCGGTAAAGCCCATGCTCCGGCGCAGCTCCTTCCGGTCTGCGCCGGTCAGCAGTGCGATCAGCGCGGCCGCCTCCTTCGGGTGTGCGGCCCGCGCCGTGACGCCGGCCGTGTACATCGTCACCAGTTCGCAGCCCGGCGGCAGCGATCCTGATAGCGCGATGCCGTCGGTCGCGATGATCTCGGTCGCCTGCGTGCATCCGATCGGCCGAGTTGCGGTGGACGACGCAAGCTCCCGCATCGCGGTCGCTCCGTTCGGAAAGATCTTGAGACGCGATGCGACCTCATAGGCGATGCCGAGCTGATCCAGCACTTTTGCGACATGCTGTCCCGCGGTCGAGGCTTTGGTGTCTGGAACGTAGATGGCATCCGCGGATCGCAGCACCTCGCGGAGATCGGCCTCAGTCTTCACCGTGACTTTCGGATCGCGGTTACGGACCGCCAGCGCGGTCTCGACCCGGCCGATATCTGCGATCGAGGAGGGGACGACGAACTGCTCCGCGGCTTGCTTCGCAAGGAGGGCCTGCGTCAGGATCACGAGATCGGCCGGCGTTCCCGCGCGCAGCTTGTCGGCCATGATGCCGACCGCGCCGAACTCGCCGTCGATACTTAATCCGGTCTGCGTCTTGAAGGGCTCGCCGAGGCCGCGCACCAGGCCTTGCGCCGCACCGCCGCTCAGAATGGTCACTGTCGTCACGATGCAAGCTCCATGGCTGCAATGATCCTGTCGCGCGTGATCGGCAGGTCGCGTACGCGCACGCCGAGGCAATCGTAGACCGCATTGGCGATCGCCGCCGTCACGGGGCCGTGCGCGGCCTCGCCGGCGCCGACCGGCTCGATCTCCGGCCGCTGGATGATTTCGACATCCACCGCCGGCACCTCGCTGAAGCTCAGGATCGGATAGTCCGTCCAGGATGTCGACGTGATGCGCGTTCGGTCGAAGCGGACGCGTTCCTTCAGCACCCAGCTCGTGGCCTGGATCGCACCGCCCTCGATCGGTTGATGACGCCGTCCGGATTGATGGCCTCGCCGACGTCGACCGCAAGCGTCAACCGCCGGACGCGGATGTCGTCGGTGCCCTCGATCTCGGCGATCGCGGCGCAATAGGCGCCCGTGTTCTTGTAGCGGGCGAAGCCGACGCCATGGCCGATGCCAGACTGTTTTTGCGGTTTCCACTGCGCGCGGCGCGCCGCGGCGCGAATGACGTCGCTGGCGCGCTCGTCGCGGAGATGACGCAGGCGGAACGCGATCGGGTCGTCGCCGCGCAGGACCGCGATCTCGTCGAGTATGGATTCGATCGCGAACACATTGCCTTGCCCGCCCAGGGTCCGCAGCGCCGACGTGCGCACCGGCATCGTCAGCAGCCGGTGGCTCGTGATGGTCCAGGCCGGGAGGTCGTAGAGTGGAACGGAGTTGCGGTCGCCGCCCCCACCATTGGCGGCCGGTGGATTCGTCGAGATCGTGCGCGGGTACGGGTTCGCGATCTCGGTCGCCGCAAGCAGCGCTGGCTGTGCCGCGCGTCCCGGCCGGGCGGCGTGGCCGTTGCTCCAGATTGCATGGCGCCAGCCGACGATCTCGCTGTCTGCATCGAGGTCGGCCTCGATCTCGATGGCCATCGCCGCGCCAAACGGCGCATGAGACATCTCGTCATGGCGCGACCATTGCACCCGCACCGGGCGGCCGCCGGCGCCTTTCGCCAGCAACACGGCATCGAGCGCGACGTCGTCGGCCGCATTGTGTCCGTAGCAGCCGGCCCCCTCCATATGCTCGACGACGATGTTTTCGGCCGGCAGCTCGAGCACGATCGCAAGATCGGCGCGCAGCAGATAGACGCCCTGGCTGTGGGTCCAGACATGGAGACGATCGCCGTCCCATTGCGCCATGGCGCAAGATGGCGCGATCGAGGCATGTGCGATGTAGGGACGGGTGTATTGCCGGCGAAGGGTGCGCGCAGCTCTCTTCGTCGTTGCCGCTGCTCTGGCGTCGATGACGGTGGTTTCGACCGGCTGGCTCTTCAGAAAGCCCGCGAGATCGTCTTCGTCGGGCAACGGCTCGCCGGCCGACCAGGTTGCGCCCTTGCGCAAGGCTTTCAGTGCGGCTTCCGCCGCAGCCTCGCTATCGGCAACCACGCCGGCAAAGCCGCCGTCGCGGACGATCGCGACGAGGCCGGGAACGGCGCGCGCCGCCGTCTCGTCGAGCGCAATCAGTCTGGCACCGGAGATGTCAGGCCGCAGCGCGCGGCCGTGTACCAGGTCCGGCAATGCACAATCGTGAATGAAGCGCGGTCGCGCGAACACCTTGTCGGGAATGTCGACCCGCTGGACCGAATGTCCGGCGACACCACGTGTGGCAGCGGGCTTCGCCACGGCGCCCGCGGTGGCGTCGCGGTCGAGCGAGACGTCGCCAGCCAGCTCCCAATAGCTGGTCCTGACATTGCCGGGACCCGAGATCGTGCCGTCATCGACATCGAGCAGCGCCGCATCGACGCCGAGACGCTCCGATGCGGCAGCGAGGAAGCGCTGGCGGACCTCGGCGCAGACGTGTCGCAGCGCGCGGCCGGATTGCTGGACCGAGAGGCTGCCCGAGGTGACGCCCTCGTTCGGGCTGGTCGCCGTCGAGGCGCGGATCAGCTCGATCCTGCCGATATCGACGTCGAGCTCGTCCGCGGCGATCTGCGCCAGCGCCGTGACGATGCCCTGGCCGATCTCGACCTTGCCGGGCGAGATTGCGACACCGCCTTCGCCGCTGAACCGCACCCAGGACGACAGCTTTGGATTGGCCGCGAGGCTAACCGGCAGTTTCGGGACGGGGGAGGGCAGACTCATGACGTCGCCGTCTCCGCTGCCGCGCGCAGCACGGCGCGGACCATGCGATTGTGCGATCCGCAGCGGCACAGATTGCGATCGAGCGCGGCTCTGACCTCGGTCTCCGTCGGCGACGGATTGCGCTTCAGCAGCGCCGCCGCGCTGATCAGGATCCCCGAGACGCAGTAGCCGCATTGCATCGCCTGCTCGGAGACGAAGGCGCGTTGCAGCGGATGCGGCTCCTCGGCCGTGCCGAGGCCCTCCACCGTGACGACGTCCTTGTCCGCCACCGACCACATCGGCATGTCGCAGGAGGCCATCGCGCGGTCGCCGACCATGACGTAACAGGCGCCGCACTCACCGGCCCCGCAGCCGAAATGCGGACCGGTGACGCCGAGCCGGCCGCGCAGCACATCGAGCAGCGTCTGGTCGAGATCGGCATCCACGGTCATCGCCGCGCCGTTGAGCTGAAATTGAATGGTCGGCATGATCGCTCTACGGCCTCAGGACTTGTCGAACTTCTTGACGACATCGGCCCATTTCTCGATATCGCCGCGAAGGAATTTCTCGAATTCCTCCGGCGTCATGGACATGGGTACGGCACCCTGCTCGGTCCAGAGTTTTACGATGTCCGGTCGCTTCACCATTGCGTTTACGGCGGCATTGAGCTTGTCGATGACAGGCTTCGGCGTGCCGGCCGGGGCCATCAGGCCAAGCCAGATCGTCGCCTCATAGCCTGCGACGCCGGCTTCGCCCGCGCTCGGCACGTTCGGCAGCACGGCCGAGCGCTCCTTGCCGGTGGTCGCGAGCGCGCGGACCTGGTTCTCGCCGATATTCGGCGCCATCGCCGGCACGGCGTCGATCATCATCTGCACCTGTCCACCGATCACGCCGCTGCGCGCCTCGCCGCTGTTGCGGTAGGGCACGTGGACCACATCGATGCCGGCCATGGCTTTGAACAGCTCGCCGGCCATGTGATAGGGCGTGCCCTGACCGGAGGAGGCGTAGTTCAGCTTGCCCGGCTGCGATTTGGCGAGCGCGATGAACTCCTGCAGAGTCTTCGCCGGAACCTGCGGGTTCACCACGATGACGAGGTCGGAGTAGTTCACCGGCGCGATCGGCGCGAGGTCGCGCATCAGCTCGTATTTGCGCTTGTCCGGCGTCAGGAGCGATTCATTCGCGGTCTGGGTGTTGGACATCATCAAAAGCGTGTAGCCGTCGGCCGGAGACTTTGCCGCTTCGACCGTGCCGATGACGCCGCCCGCGCCGGTGCGGTTCTCGACCACGAAGGGCTGGCCAAAGCTCTCCTGGAGCACATTGCCGATCAGCCGGGCCGCGACGTCCGCCGGCCCGCCGGCGCCAAAGGGCACTACGATCCGGACGGCGTGGGTCGGGTAATCCTGTGCGAATGAGGGGGCCGCAGCGAATGCACCGAGCAGACCGGCGAGCGCCAGCATCAATCTTCGGGCCGTCATGCCCACCTCCCTGTTGTCGTTCTTGTTGCCTGGCAATGTAGCGGCAGGAGATACGGACTGTCGACGGCTCACAAAGCCGATCGCGCCGGGAATATCGGGCCGTTTTCGGTGTGGCCGCGCCGCTCTTCGCGGTCGCGGCAGGAACCGGCAGGGCACGTGATCTGAGCAAATCGCATGGGCATTGCCGGATAAATGCCCTCGGCTGGCTGCTATTTTGATGTTACGAACTGGACATGAACCAGCACGCCAAGATCGAAATCCGCCATTCGACCTGTCCGCACGACTGCCCTTCGGCCTGCGCGCTCGATATCGAGGTGGTCGAAGGCCGCAGCATTGGCCGCGTCCGAGGTTCGAAAAAGCAGACCTACACGGCTGGCGTCGTCTGCGCCAAGGTCGCCCGTTACGCCGAGCGCATCCATCACCCCGAACGGCTGATTTATCCGATGCGCCGCACCGGGCCGAAGGGCTCCGGGCAGTTCGCGCGGATCTCCTGGGACGAGGCGCTGGACGCGATCGCGGATCGCTTCAATCAGGCCGAGCGCGAGTATGGCGCGGAATCGATCTGGCCTTATTACTACGCCGGCACGATGGGGCTGGTGATGCGCGACGGCCTCAATCGCCTCACGCATGTGAAGAAATATTCGCGCTTCTATCAGACCATCTGTGCCAATGTCGGGCGCATCGGGTTCGCGATCGGCACCGGCAAGATTGCCGGCGTCGATCCGCGCGAGATGGCGCTCTCCGATCTCGTGGTGATCTGGGGCACCAACCCGGTCAACACGCAGGTCAACGTGATGACGCATGCCGCGCGTGCGCGGAAGGAGCGCGGCGCCAAGATTGCCGCCGTCGACATCTACGACAACGAGACCATGAAGCAGGCTGACATCAAGATCATCCTGCGGCCCGGCACCGATGGCGCCTTCGCGTGCGGCGTGATGCATGTCCTGTTCCGCGATGGCTACGCCGACCGCGCCTATATGGACAAGTACACGGACTGCCCCGATGAGCTCGAGGCGCATCTGAAGACGCGCACGCCGGAGTGGGCGTCCGCGATCTGCGGCGTGCCGGTATCCGAGATCGAGGCCTTTGCGAAACTGGTCGGCGAGACCAAACGGACCTTCTTCCGGCTCGGCTACGGCTTCACCCGCTCGCGCAACGGCGCCACCCAAATGCATGCGGCGCTCTGTGTTCCCGCGGTGACCGGCGCCTGGCAGTATGAAGGCGGTGGCGCCTTCTTCAACAATTACGCGCTGTGGCACTTCAATGAATCCCTCATCGAGGGCCACGACGCGATCGATAAGACCACGCGGGCGCTCGATCAGTCGCAGGTCGGCCGCATTCTTACCGGCGACGCCGAAGCCTTGCTCGGCAAGGGGCCGATTAAGGCGATGCTGATCCAGAACACCAATCCGATGACGGTGGCACCGGAGCAGGCGCTGGTGCGTCAGGGGTTTGCGCGCGAGGATCTGTTCGTGGCGGTGCACGAGCAGTTCATGACCGAGACGGCCGAGATGGCCGACATCGTGCTGCCGGCGACCATGTTCATGGAGCATGACGATCTCTATTACGGCGGCGGCCACCAGCACATCTCGGTCGGGCCGAAGCTGATCGACCCGCCCGGCGAATGCCGCTCCAACCATCAGGTCATGCAGGCGCTGGCGCCGCGGCTTGGCGCGAAGCATCCGGGCTTCGAAATGACGCCGCGCGAATTGATCGACGCGACGCTGAAGCTCAGCAACCACGGCGACATCGCTGGTCTCGAAGCCGACATCTGGCGCGACCTGCAACCGGACTTCCGGACCTCGCATTATCTCGACGGCTTTGCCCATGCCGACAAGAAATTCCATTTCAAGGCCGATTGGGCGCATCCGCCGTTCGGCCAGACGATGGGCGATTTCGACAAGATGCCGTCGCTGCCGGATCATTGGGCGGTGATCGAGCATACCGATCAAGCCCATCCGTTCCGGCTCGCGACCAGTCCCTCGCGCAGCTTCCTCAACACCACCTTCAACGAGACGCCGTCCTCGCAGGCGCGCGAAGGCAGAGCGAGCGTGATGATCCATCCGCTGGATGCGGCCGCGCTCGACATCGCCGACGGCGACGCCGTGACGCTCGGCAACACCCGCGGCGAGACCACGCTGCTCGCAACGCTGTTCGACGGCGTGCGGCGCGGCGTGCTGATCGCGGAATCCGTTCACCCGAACAAGAATCATATCGGTGGCCGTGGCATCAACGTGCTGACTGGAGCCGATACGATCGCGCCGATCGGGGGAGCTGCATTCCACGACAACAAGGTCTGGATCAGGAAAACGGTCTCGCCCTGAGCGCGCGCTTCGCTCGCCCGCCAATTTGTGTCGAGGCGCTAAAGCAAGGCCTCGTCGCAGATTGCCCTTGCGCCTGCCGCCCGAGCTGCCGCAAATGGCTGCAAACGGGAGCAAGGAAGCGAGCGTACCATGACCGACACCACAGCAATCATCACCGAAAAGCGTGGGCAGGCGTTCTGGATCACCATCAACCGGCCGGAGAAACGTAACGCATTGAACGGCGAGGTTATCGCCAGCATCACCAAAGGCTATCGCGACGCGCATGACGACAAGGACGTCCGCGTCATCGTGTTGACGGGGGCAGGCGACAAGGCGTTCTGCGCCGGCGCCGACTTGCAGAATTCCGGCGCGGCGTTCGCGATGGATCATTCCAAGCCGAACGTCGACTATGCCGATCTGCTGCGGTTGTCGCAGAATGCGACGAAGCCGGCGATTGCGCGAGTCGGCGGCGTCTGCATGGCCGGCGGCATGGGCCTGTTGTGCATGACCGACATGGCGATTGCGGCCGATCACGTCATCTTCGGTCTGCCGGAGGTCAAGGTCGGCGTATTCCCGATGCAGGTGCTGAGCCTGTTGCAGAGCATCGCGCCGCCACGACTCGTCAACGAATGGGCGCTCACCGGCGAGCCGTTCGACGCGAAAGCCGCGCAAGCTGCGGGCCTGCTCAACTACGTTGTGCCCACCGGCGAACTCGATGCCAAGGTCGACTGGCTGATCGGCCGCATCGTCGACAAATCCCCCACCGCGATCCGTCGCGGCAAATATGCCATGCGCGCCATCGCCTCGATGTCGTTCGACGAGAGCATCGCCTACACGGAGAGCCAGATCGCATTGCTCGCGATGACCGAGGACGCGAAGGAAGGCCTGAAGGCCTTCGGCGAGAAGAGGAAGCCGGTCTGGACGGGAAAATAGGCGATCATTTCATTTACATTCGTTAGATGCCGCGGTCGCCCAATACACCTTCATTCCAAGGGATGATTGGCGTTTAGTCGAACAAAGAGCGATCTTGCCCGCTCCTCGCGACGTTTCTTGGTGGCTCTGATCAATTGCTTTCCGGTGCGCTTGGCGTAGGTTGGCAGTTGGCGGCTCGACCTATGACGGCCAGCGGCGCGCAACTCTGCATCCGTGAGATCGCTGTCGGCGCCTTCGGTGAATCCTCCGTGCCGGAAGGAAGTAAAGGAAAGTTCCTGACGAAGGCCAGCCTCCGCGATTATCTTCTTTACCACGCTGCGCAGATAGCGCAGGTCTTTGCGTGGGGTAATCCATGGAAGCGGGGTTTTTGACCGACGATGCGCATGGTCGCGTCGGAATACCAGGCCCGAGAGCGAGGTCTTTTTAATCTCGTCGAGCTCTTCCATAAGTTCGGGAAAGAGAGGGGCGCCCGTTTCGTCTAGCAGCGGCCACCAGGCTTCCTCTCCATTCTTTGGATGCACGATCCTGACGCTATTTGGCCGCTCGCTTGGGCGATAGTGCGAAATGTCGAAGGCGCCGAAGACGTGCTGCTCCCGCTGTAACCACTCCCATGCCAACAAAGCAGCAGTTCCGATCGAGCGGTAGTCAAGCTTTGTCGCGGCGGCTCTGAAAGCGACAAGTTCATCCCACGTTGCGGTCGGCGTGGGCCGTATTGGCCGTCCGGGTGCACTTGATTTTAGTCCCATCCGTGAAAATGGATTGCTCGCCGGTACCATCTTTTCCTGGGCGCGCTGGCCAACGAACCAGGCGCGCCGGCAGCTCGCCATGGCCACATTTGCATAACGTCGACGTTCGCGGACGATTACCTCTCCATTGCTACCTACTTTTGTTACTACTAGCAGCTTTCCATAGACTGCGTCGACGAAGGCCTTTGTGAAATCGGACAATTGCTTCGACCCAACACGACTTCCATCTTTTAACTCGTGATTGGCGAAGAGTGCGAGGCTTTTCCTGTACTGACGCTGAGTGTTGCTGTCGATTTCGTCCCACTTCTGGTGAGCCTGGAAGATGCTGACTAGCCAATCGAACGTGCCCGGTTCGGGAGAGGCGGCGATCATGTCACTTAAGCCCCGCGAGCGCCAACTTTCGAACGCGGGCAAGAGAACTTTATCCACCCGCTCGACGGCACTGGCGTAATCGCTTCCTAACGCTTCAGGCCTAAACCGCAGCCCTGTCGACGAGCCCAGGCT
This sequence comes from Bradyrhizobium barranii subsp. apii, assembly GCF_011516635.5. Lineage (GTDB taxonomy): Bacteria > Pseudomonadota > Alphaproteobacteria > Rhizobiales > Xanthobacteraceae > Bradyrhizobium > Bradyrhizobium barranii. Next base: position 3,318,414 of record NZ_CP096255.1, read on the forward strand.
GGCGGCTCGAAATAATAGGCTATCCTATTGTTCGCTAGTATTTTTCGTCGACAATATCGAGGAAGTGTTGGTGCTGTATCAAATGACATCATACGAGGCATAATAGGTCCTCCGCTTCTCGAAGATGTCTTGTCCCGATCGGCGCTGCAAACTGGTCCATGATCGCCTTCGACCAAACTGGCTGCCGCAGCCGTCCTGTTCCGCGCCAGCTGACGGGTGGCGGTGCATGCCCTCGACCGATTGCGCGCGCGAGCTCGCCTGTGTTTCCAAAGTCCAGATAGGCTGCGGCCATGTCTGCTCTCATCATCGCGGGCCAGGTTCCAGCGGGTGGATAGCGGGCAGGCAGCGGAGAGCGGGGTGAAAGTGGGAGGTCTGATCTCACTGCTGGGTGCCGCTTGGTGCAATAAGAGCCGATCTCAGAAGAACTACGTCCGATTTCGTCCGTGGAGTGAGAGTGGACGCCGATCACACAGGGACTTCTACAGTGGGAGATGTTGTCTCTCTAGTGCGCGGCGCGGCCTAGCGGTGATAGGCCAGATTAGCGCGCGAAAAGGAGGGCTTGGAGCGCAGGCTCGAGGAAAGGCAATTTTGATCGATGAAATCCAAAAGGTGGAAATAGTTAAAAGTCTCGGCGCACGGTTGTCGGTTGGGCCCGCTAGCAGGCAGTCAACTGCTTTGGATGCATCATCAATGGCCCATCCGACAGATTCGCTGGCGGCCGTGCATTGAGGTATCGGATCGATTTCGAGTGTTGGAATTGGGAATGCGCACTGCGACGGACCGGCTTTGATTGATACAGGACTTACCGCGTGCTCGGCCGACCTCGGTTCAACCGCGGGCCTGCGGAAAGTGCGGCAGTTATGAGGATCCGTGGTGGCGCGGACAACCTGATGCCACGTCAACACATGGGTAGCTGATATGAAGAAAGTTGATATGGCGAAGCTGCTGAGCAGCTGCTGGCGGCGACCGATTGGCTGCCTACGTTCTTGAGGGCAGCGAAGCCGCAAGAGCGGACAGACACATCAACCAGCGTGAGTGACGGCTTCTCGCAAGCAGCCGAGTAACATTTTGGATTGGGACCGCGAGTGCCGCCCGGCTCATTCCAAAATTTCGGCGGCGCGCCTGATCGGCGCGCGGCCATTTTCGATAGATGTAAAGCGGCGGCTGCTCGGAGAGCCTCCGACTTGGATGAGGGGGCATGATCCTGGTATCCGTCGCCTTGCGTCATCCAGAACTGTGCAGTGTCGCTCGACCTTTTTCCGCGATGATGTGGATGAGGTCGGACGACTTAATTATGGAGTGACGACGGTGTCGAGATTGCTATCGAGCCGTGACCCCCGACGTGTCTTTGATCCAGCAGCAGTGAATGTTTTTGGGAGCGCCAATGTTCGCGCCGGGTACGTCTTTCCCGCCGTTGATACGCAATCGTCAGCAAGTGTTCGACTGATCCCGCGGTGTCCTTGTGCAGCACCAGCACCGGCCGTCATGTTGTTTCCGACAGATCGTTCAAGGGCGCGGCCAACGCAACCTCGAATGGGCTGATCAGGCCCGAGGACCGGCAAGAGCCTCGATCGCCTTCCCGCAACGGCTGCGCCTGCTTTTTTCCCTGCCGCGAAGAGGCGGCATTCCTCGCGGAAGACAAAAAAGCAGGCTTATCGCCGTCCTCCGCTGTGCTGCGGGCCTGACGGCTGCGGGCCGATCGCTCCCCGGGCCAAAGATCGCCATCGAGGCCGCGATGGACGCGGCCCGAACAACCAACGGAGACTACCATGGCTATCATCGGCACCTTCACCGCTGCGGACAACGGCTACATCGGCTCGATCAAGACGCTGACACTGAACATCAAGGCCAGGTTCGCCGCCTTCGAGAAGGACAACGACAAGGCGCCCGACTACCGCATCTTCGCCGGCGTGACCGATTATGCGTAGAGCGGCATTATGCGGAGGAGAGCTGGCCGGCACTGGCCGCTGATGCGGCCTTCGGGATCGCCAACGAGGCGGAACTGTCAGGACGGGTGTTGGGCGTCCGGATGCCGGTCGATGACGAACATGCTGCTCGCCGCCACGACGGCATTCGGCAAGACGGTTGTCGCAGCCGCACTCATCGCACATCGCGCCCGCAACGCACTGGTTCTCGTTCATCGCCGGGAACTACTCACTCAATGGGTGGAGCGCCTGAGTTCCTTTTTGAACATCGATCCGAAACAGATCGGCGTTATCGGGGGTGGAAAAAGAAAGCCGACCGGCGTCATCGATGTGGCGCTCATCCAGAGCCTCGTCCGCAATGGAGAGGTCGCTGATATCGTTGCTGATTACGGTCATCTGATTGTCGACGAATGCCATCATCTGTCCGCTGCAAGCTTTGAGCTTGTCGCTCGGCGGTCAAAGGCGCGATACGTCGTCGGCCTGTCCGCGACCGTTGCCCGAAAGGACGGGCATCATCCCATCATCTTCATGCAATGCGGCCCTGTTCGCCATCGGGTCGATGCAAGAGTTCAGGCTGCCGAACGTGGCATTCGTCACCGCGCCCGCGATCGCTCGACGAAATTTGAATTGCCGCCGTCCTTGGCGCGCGACATGAACATTTAGGCGTAGGCTACAAAGTTGGTCGACAAGAAGCAGGGGAGAGCATTTCTCTTGAAGAGAATTGCTAAGGGCTCGGCCCTCGCGCGGGCAAGGGTGAAGCACGCTGACGCGTGCCGACAGGACCGGTATCCCCGGACTTCCGCGCCATGATCTCTTGACGACCAAGGTCGTCAGGGCGCGTGCAGACGCGCGCTCGATTAGCGCGCCCCTTTTGGGCGGGTGATCCCTCCGGTCCTGCCGCCCTGGCCCTTGCTACCCCAGGTCTCGCCGACGGGCAGGGGTGCAGCGTAGCGCTGCGCTTCAACCTCGGCCCAAAGGAATAAGACCGTGAACATGATGTCTGTGTCTCAGAACGAGCCGCCTGCCACCGCGGGCTTCCGGGTGGATGTATCGCGTGGCCAGCGGATCGGCCGCGTATCGTCCGAGTGGTTTGCTCGGCCAGATGACGAACGCTATCTGAACCTCCCGGACCTCTATGACGTGGTACGCGGTCGCGCAGAGCGTGCGCAAGCGCGAACCGTGGAAAGCCGGGCCATCAAGGTGGAAGCGAGTCGGGACAATCCCGAGCGGTTGGCTCTGGTTGTGCCGGGACGTGACGAGTCCGTGGCGCCGACACATTGGAGCTTTGGTCAATTGTGCACGCTCGTCGGCGCACCGACCTCTTACATGCGGCAACTTCATGCCGCGCTATCGGCCATCAACCTGCAACACGGCCTGCTGTCCCATCGCGCCGAGCTCGTGAAAACCTTGGAGGCCGAAAACGGATGGATCGAGCTTCGCGCAGTCACCGGACCTGACTACGGCCGCATCTGGGACCATGAGCTTGTGGCTGCCGTCATGAAGATCGCGGGCGTTGGCACGAGTGATACGCGCTGGAAGGTCCCGGGTGTGCTAGATTGGTCAAGCATGACCTACAATCCCCTGATCGACCTCACCGAGGAGACGACGACGCTTTACGCCAGCGATCGGGACGTCTTTCTGTTTCTGGTCGACGATATGAATCCAATCGAAGCAGGACGTTTGGCGGATGGGTCACCGGATTTGTATTTCCGGGGATTTTACTGCTGGAGTAGCGAGGTCGGCAGCAAAACACTGGGAATCGCGAGCTTCTATCTCCGAGCGGTTTGCATGAACCGTAACCTGTGGGGCGTGGAGAATTTCGAGGAAATCACGATCCGGCATTCGAAATTCGCGGCGCAGCGGTTTGCCCATGAAGCTGCGCCAGCACTGACCCGCTTTGCCAATTCCTCGCCAGGGCCGTTCGTGGCGGGAATCAAGGCCGCACGGGAGCGGATCATTGCCCGGACCGACGAGGATCGCGAGACTTTCCTGCGTAAGGGTGGGTTCTCTAAGTCCGACGCCACGAAGATCATCGAGACAGTCTTGTGCGAGGAACGCCGCAAGCCCGAAAGCATCTTCGACTTCGTGCAGGGGATTACTGCGTTCGCGCGCGGCAAGGTTCATCAGGACGCGCGTCTTGAACTCGAAGGCAAGGCAAAGCGTTTGATGGAGCGTGCCATCTAATGGGATAAGTCGCGCAGTCGGTAGGGCTGCGCGGCTTTCCTCCTAAGGGGGTGCGTCGCCGCCGACCGGCAAGCCAGATCGGCGGCGCGGACGCATACTTGCGTCCGGGCGCCCGCCGGGCCTCCGGCCCGGCTCGCGAATCAAGCGGCGCCTATTTGGCGCGAGCTCTTTTAGTGGTTCGCTTTAAAAACTCATCAGGTTCGACATCCAGCTTATCGGCGAGACGACCAATGACCTTGATGCTGACGTGGTACACGCCCTTTTCAAGCTGACTCAAATAACTCCGGCTTATCTTGGCTTCCAACGCAAGTTCGTCTTGAGACCATCCCTTGCCATTGCGTAGACGACGCAAGTTTGTGGCGAATGTCTCCCGCAGATCCATGCGAGAAAGGATGCCGCTTGCTCAGTATATTGCACCTCGATATACTTAACAAAGCGCGATTTCATGAGCCGTTACACCAGTAAACTCGGCTTAGTCTTCTAACCGTGAGATCATGCAGACTCCGCCGCTCGATCCCAACGTGGCTGACTTGGCTCCCACCGAACCCGCGCTGACATCGTACGATGAGCAGCACGCAATAACTTACGTTCGGCTTCTGCAGGCGGAAGGTGAGGGGGCTGACTGGCGGGAAGTAGCCCGAATAGTCTTACATATTGATCCAGACAGTGAGCCGGACCGCGCCCTCAACGCTTACCGAAGTCATCTTTCTCGCGCTAAGTGGATGTCCGAACAGGGGCGTCTATTTCGTGGCAAGGGCACAAATTAGAAGAAATCCATCCCCGCGAAGACTTGGCTAAAAATCCCTTTCTCCCGTTGAGCCGTGGTGCACCTGGAGCACCACATGGTGCTCAAATAGGGACTTCCCACAACCGAATCGATCACAATTATTGCGCCGCAATCTCTGTTGGTTGCGTGCAATGGAATGAAGTCATGCCTGAGTTTGACTGGCGCTCGCCGGAGTCCTACCGAAGCCTTCAAGATGCAGAAATTACCGACATCGCCTGGGAATGCCTGCGTCGCAATACGGATTATCAACGCGATTACGACGCGATGATTGCGAGGAGCCAGGACGGTCAAGTGACGCCCGAATTCAGGAGGAAGTGGGGTATCTGCTTTCGCCCATGACCCTCGGCGGTCATTCGGGGAAGAGACCATCTATTGGGCGCCCGAGGTTCTTCCGACAGTCGTTCCAATCGCAGTAGCGCCGCCATCTCTCGATCAAATGGCCGTATCTCCGCGACCCCTTGAACTTGCGGCCGGGCCGCTGCGCCGCGAGAATGATGGTTGGCACGCGGTGCTGCGCATTGGCGCGGTCGACCATCGCGTCTGGTCGAGGGAACCGCCGAGTATCGGCGCCCACTACGTGACCGAGTTGCCGTTCGATCGCGACTTCGAGGCGCGGGCCTACGCAGCGCGACGGTTGTGGCGCGCCATGAATGGACGGCCGGCCGGCCAGGCCTTTCATGAGCTATCCCAGCAGAAGCGCGAGCGCTTGAGCGCCGCCCTGCGTGCGCTCGACGTTCATGGTGCCGGCGGCACCTATCGCGTCGTCGCAGCAACACTCTTTGGCCAAAAGCGGGTCCCCGATCGTGCGTGGAAAACGCACGATCTTCGCAATCGAACTATCCGTCTGGTGCAGAGCGGCGCCGCGTTAATGCGCGGCGGCTATCGCAAACTATTGCGACCGGTGCGCAAAGACTTCTAGCGCCTCTCTCTAGGGGGATCGAAAACGGCCCGATCAATCTCCGGCATCCCCCTCCGACATCGCCCTTCTCCATGATGACCGCACACAAGCCGGCACCGCCGCGCGCTGCGAGTGTCACCCTGGAGTTCTCAAATGCCCGATCTGATGGCTGGTCTACCACCGCGCTTCCTGCGAACCCCGGAGGCCGCGCGCTATCTCGGGCTCTCCGGTCGCACGCTAGAGAAGCATCGGACGTACGGGACTGGGCCGACTTATCGGAAGATCGGTGGACGTGTCGTCTACGCTTTGGACGATCTGAAAGCCTGGGCCGATCGCGGCGCCAAGACGTCGACGTCCGATCCCGGCAAGGGGACGGTGTTGCCGGCCAAGAAGCAGTCAGGCTTACGCCCGTATGCGGGCCAGGAACGCCGCTGATTCACGTCGGAAGCAAAGATCATGCGGCACAAACACCGTTCCGAGCGCGATCAGCTCGAACTCTTTCGGGCATTGCCCGGCGATCTGGCGCGCCGCGATGCGCAGGATCTGAAGGCATATCCGTTCTTCTCGCTCGCAAAGACGCAGCGGATTGTGCCGATCGATTTTCGTGCCGGGTCAATCTCCATTCGCGTCGAAACCGTGCCCGAGCACGGCATGGCCACTATTTGGGATGCTGACGCACTGATCTGGGCCGCGTCCCAGATTGTCGAAGCTGGTGATGCCGGCTTAAGGACCTCTCGGTTGATGGCTGCAACGCCTTACGAGATTCTGACGTTTGTGGGCCGTGGGACGAGTGCGCGAGATTATGCCTGGCTGAAGGCCGGTCTCGACAGGCTGCAGTCGACGACGGTGATGACGTCGATCCGTCAGCCGACTGAGCGGCGGCGTCATCGTTTCTCGTGGATCAACGAGTGGCGGGGGACAGCCGATGCAAACGGCCGTCCACTCGGGCTCGAACTGATCCTGCCGGATTGGTTCTATGCCGGCGTCATCGATGATGCGTTCGTGCTGGCGGTTGATCGCGCTTATTTCGATCTGACGGGCGGAGTTGACCGATGGCTCTATCGTCTCGTCCGCCAGCACGGCGGTCATCAGGCAGTGGCTGGAGCTTTGACCTTGTGCATCTCCATGCCAGGTCCGGCGGCCTCTCTCCGCTCAAGCACTTTGCATACGATGTGCGCGAAGTGGTCAGCCAGCAGATGCCCGGCTACGAGCTAGTCCCCACGCGCGATCAGAACGGGGCTGAACTGTCGAACTTCAAGCCCATCGCCGTGGCGGCGCTATTTGCGAGACTTCGCAAGCGCGGTCTCATTCCAAACTCGGAGGACAATCTGTGAATCAGCTCGTGCTATCGGGGACCACGACCCTCGTGCCATCGGGGACCGGATCCTCGTGCTATCAGGGACCGGAATCGGGCCCAGGGGCTTGTTTCTCCGCGCTTTCCTGGCGCTCTAACTCTACTAACTGGAAATACTTCGGATTTCTTCTAACGGACCGCTCCAAAGCCCGTGATGGGCTCGTTCGTCAACGACAGTGTGGCCTCCAAACCGAGGGAGCCGCTGCATGAGCGATCTCACGCAAGTAGAGGTGCTGTGGCTCGAGAAGCGTATCGAGAATCGTGTTCGCTTCGGTCGCATCGCTGAGGAGCAGAGGATCGATCAATCGCGGCGCATCCTGTCTTTCGCGCCGGGCAGCATCTTTGCCTTCGTCCGCTGGACGTCCAACGACTTTGGAACACTCATTTCGCGCGTCGATGTCTTGCGAGCGGTCGCGCCGGGACAGCGCTGCTCGACCGTGCCCTATGTGAAGCCCGGGGCGGAGAGTTTGCTGCGGCTGGTCGGCTGGCAAAAAGTCGAACGGGTGCTGCAGGCGATCGACGCCATTGAGGCTCTTAGCATCAATCCGGCGGATGTCGCCCCTGATCATTGGCAGCACGTTCACAACCGGCTCTCGGTCAACGAAAACCCGCGCGCGTATACGAAGGCTCGTCATCAGGCTTGGCTCCATCGGCAGAGGATCATGCGATGATGGGGGGCCTGAAGACACTGACCATGACATCTGCGGGAGTGGCTGCGCTTGCCATAACGGTGATCGCAGACATAAGCCCGCTCTACATCTGGAACGCATCGCCGAGTGTCGCGATTGGGCTCTACCGCTTGCGATCCGTCGAAGAGTTTTACGTCACAGAGTTGGTGGCGGTTCGGCCACCCGAGCCGCTTGCGACCATTCTTGATCTGAACGGCTATCTGCCAATCGGCGTCCCCATGCTCAAGCGGGTACTGGCGCTGCCCGGACAAACGGTTTGCAGGCACGGTGTCTCAATCTCGGTCGACGCCATCGTCATGGGTGAGGCACGAGAACGCGACGGGCGAGGCCGACCTCTGCCGAACTGGCAGGGTTGTCGAGCCGTCGGCGAGGGCGAACTCTTCCTCATGAATTGGCAGTCTGACGACTCGCTGGATGGCCGCTACTTCGGCGTTCTACCCGCATCGGCTGTGATCGGCCGTGCGCGCCCCGTGTGGACCTGGGAGGAATGATCTTGGTCCTTCCATACTTTCGATCTGTCATTCGTCTGTTCGATCAGTTGCGGCACCATTCCTCCGTCCCGACCGAAAATTGTAATGCCGTCGCGCGCAGCGGCAGTCCAGGGCGGCCGAACGGCCGGTGCGAAGCAGCTTTACCCTGGGCGGTCGCGAGCACGGTGGCATGCTTGGGGTTATGGTGGGTGAGCACTTGGGCCGTCGTGCCACTGCTGTTCGCACTGTCGATAGACTGTCGTTTTGCACGCGCCGACGAACAAGAGGTCGCGCATCCGACGAGGGGCCAGACCACCGGCCGGTTCGAGCATTTCGTCGGCGAAGCCGCGCAGCGGTTCGCCATTCCCGTGCAGTGGATTCAATTAATCCTGCGGATCGAGAGCGCTGGAGATGCGCGCGCCAAATCGGACAAGGGCGCAATAGGGCTGATGCAGATCATGCCAGCGACGTGGACCGGACTTCGCCTGCGCTATGCTCTGGGAAATGATCCGTACGACCCGCACGACAACATACTGGCTGGTTCGGCATATCTAAGAGAGCTCTTTGACCACTACGGCTTTCCGGGTGCGTTCGCAGCCTACAACGCCGGGCCGGTGCATTACGAACAGCATCTTGCGGGCGACACTTTGCCGGTTGAGACGCGAGGCTATGTGAGCAGGATTGTTGCTGAGTTGGACGCCGCATCCGCTTCGACGTCGCCTGCCGATGCACGTCTATGGTTGGCTTCGCCGATCTTTCCTGCACAATCTGACCGAATGGGCGCCGCCGGCCGGCAGCAACCGACCGCGTCAAGACTGCACACGCCGTCGGTGATCGTTCCGAAGCCAACCGGAATGTTTGTCGCAAGGCTTGATGCGGGAGAGGGGCGATGACCCGTTACGCAATCTTGCGAATAGTCATGTGCTGCTCGAAGAAGTCTGCGGAGACTTGGAGATCGGTAGGAGATACGACGTATGCGTCCGGATCCTGCACATGAGCTCAGGCCTTGACAGGATGCTGAGCGTTCCAAGCCCACGGCAGCAGTTCGTCCAGACGGTTGATCGGATGTCCGTCGACCATTCGCTGCAGCACGTCACGCAGGTATGCGTAAGGCTCGACGTCATTGAGTTTGCACGTCTCGATCAGCGAACAGAGGATTGCCCATCGTTCCCCGCCGCCGTCGCTACCGGCAAAGAGATGGTTCTTGCGGCCGAGCGCCACAGGTCGGATCGCCCGCTCGACGGGGTTCGTGTCGAGTTCGATGCGGCCGTCATGGAGGAAGCGGGTCAATCCATCCCAGCGCGACAGCGCGTACCGGATCGCTTCGGCGAGATTGCCGCGGCCGGGCAGTTGCGGGAGCTGAACCTCGAGCCAAAGGCGAAGGCTGTCAATGATCGGCTTGGCGAGTGCGCGCCGCGTGGCCAGCCGATGCGCTGGCGATTGACCACGCACCTGCGCTTCGACGGCATAGAGGCTGGCGATGCGGCGCAGGGCCTCGTGCGCGATGGGCGTGTCCTCGGCTTGCGCAACCTCGTAGAACCTGCGCCTGGTGTGCGCCCAACATGCGGCGAGAGTGATGTTTCCGGCGCCAGTCAGCCGCTCGAATCCAGCGTAACCGTCGACGTGCAGAACGCCCCTAAAGTGCGTCAGATGCGCTGCCGGGCGCTCCGCTTTCCGGTCGGGCGCGAACACATAAACCGCAGCTGGCGGCTCAGGCCCAGCCCAGCTCCGTTGATCGCGGGCATACACCCACAGCCGTCCGGTTTTGGTGCGCCCGCGGCCAGGATCGAGCACCGGGATTGGAGTGTCGTCGGCAAACAGGTGATCCGACGCGAACATGTGCTCGCACAGCCGATCGTGCAGAGCCGCAAACCACCAGCACGCGCCGCCGACCCATCCGGCCAATGTCGAGCGCTCCAGTTCGACGCCATGGCGGGCAAAAATCTGCGCCTGTCGATAGAGCGGTGTGTGGTCGCAGTATTTGCTGACCAGCACCTGCGCGAGCATGGCTGGCGTGGCCAAACCGCCGGCGATCGGTCGTTCGGGCGCCGGTGCCTGGGTGATCGTTCCGCAGCTGCGGCAGGCATATTTCGGGCGGCAGACGCGCACCACGCGCAACTGCGCTGGTACCCAGTCCAGCATCTCGCTGACACTCTCACCGATCGCATGCAGCGCGCCGCCGCAGCACGCACATTTCTCGCTATCGACGTTGAGCACGACCTCTTCGCGGGGCAGATGATCCGGCAGTGGCTTGCGCTTCGGCCGCAGTTTCTGCGTCGGCGCAGACGCCTCCACCGAGGCTTGATCTGCCTCGACAGCCGACAGATCGACGTCCAGGTCTTCCAGTCCAAGGGCGAGTTGATCGGCGTCGAGACGCTCGGAACGTCGTCCAAATTGTGCACGCTGAAGCTGTTTGATGATTGCCTGGAGACGCTGGATCTCGCTGTTCCGATGCGTGATGACCGAAGCAATGTCGCGCACCAGGCGATGCAGAAGCGCAGTATCCGACGGCAGATTGTCGAGATCGAGCTGCATGACCGATTCTACTCGGACACGCTGATTCGACGAAGCAACTTCGCTATATTCTATGCGTGTTTTTGCGATTCAACCCGCGATGACCGGGCGCCAACGACGCTCGGGTGTGCGCCAATCGATGCCTTCGATCAGCATGGCAAGCTGCGCCGGGGACAGCGTCACCGTGCCGCCCGGATCGCTCATTCTCGGCCAGATGAAGCCGCCTTGGTCGAGCCTTTTGCTGAACAGACAAAGGCCGTTGCCGTCCCAGAACAGGATCTTAAGCGTGCTTGCCTTCTTGCCTCGGAAGGCAAACAGGTGGCCGGAGAATGGGTCCTTCTTGAGGTGTTCCTGAACGAGAGCGGCGAGGCCATCCAGGCCCTTCCGCATGTCGGTATATCCCAAAGCCAAATGCACTTTCACGCCGGCCGGCACGATCATCATCGGGCAGTCTCCTGCTCAATGACGTGGCGACGGACTGCATCCGGATCACTGCCGATCGGTGCGAAGACGCGACGCCCATCGTCCAATTCGACAACCGTCATGCCGTTAGGCGGCTGCAACAGATCGTTCAGGACGAGCGTTGCGGATTGTGCGCCGGCGACCCTCACAGCCGCCAATTTCGCCGGCACTCGCTTGCTGAACCCGAACTGTACCCGCCACCGGAACAACATGCTCGTGACGATGCCGTGGCGCCGGCAAACCTCGGCAGCGGTGGCACCGGGGAACTCGGACTGGGTCACAATCGCGAGCTTTTCCTCCTCACTGAAGCGACGCCGGTTGGCGCGTTCGTCGCTCGGCGGATCGACGGCTGGTGCATCTGTCAAGCGGCTTCTTGCGCGAGACCCCTTAGCAGCGCTGCTAACACTAGTGCTTATTAGTGGGCGGGCACTCGGATGAAGTTGCGTCCGCCAGTCGATTTCCACCTCATTGGCGTCGATCAGATCGCGCCACCGTTTCAGGCTGTGCTGCGATATGCCATGTGCCCGGGCATAGGCTTGCATGCTCAGTCCACACCACCTCATCGCTTCAACGTGCATTGTCCAGAACGCTTGGACGGCTCTGCAGCGCTGGTCCTTCGACACTGGACTCCGCTTCTTGCGAAGCCGCTCCCGACGTTCCTCGCGACGCAATTCCGCACGTACTTTCAGCGTTTCGGCGTCAATCAGATGCCGCAGCCAGCGATCGAATGTGCCGTCACTGAGACGATGCTGACGACAGTATTTGCGCTTGCTGAGACCGCTTCGCCGCCACGCCTCAACGTGTACCGACCAAAAAGAGCGACGCGCTTCGTTCTTGAAATATTCCGTACCCACCGGAGATCCTCCAATGCAGCAAGGAACCCGATATGGAACGACAACGCACTCTCGGAAAGTCGTGCAGGATTCGGACGCTTACGATACGACGGGCGATGGCGAGATAAAAGGGGCTCACCGGTCGAACCGCAAGCCATTGGCATGGCTTGGGTTCTGGCGTGCCGGTCGGTCGGTACGCGTGCCGCGCTCTGCGTTTTGGGCAATGCAATCAAAGACATCTTCGGCACTGTGGGTGCTTTTGCGCCATTTGAGGGCCGGATATGACCGTTCGCGATAGCGACTTGCGTGTCCGGCCTGGGCGTATCCGCAGCACGCGCGCGCCCAAGCTCAAAACATTCATCAGCCAGGTGTTACGTGCCGCCAAGAAGGCTGGACACATCTCCGGTCAGGCTGCCTCCGGCAGACGGTCAGCAGCCTATGGGCGCTCGACCTTTGGCCGCGGCAGGCTAGCCTTCAGCCGAAGCCGGTTGTCCAGCCCGACCCGACGTGTTGTCGTGAAGGCGCGTGTTGTTCGCCACAAGGGGCGATCCTTCCGCTCAGCGCCATTGACGGCCCATCTTTCGTACCTGAAGCGCGACGGCGTCACCCGAAGTGGTGAGCCCGCCAGTATGTTCGATGCTTCCGGCGACCGTGCGGATGGCGCGGCCTTTGCCGAGCGGTGTCAGGACGACCGCCACCATTTCCGGTTCATCATCTCGCCCGAAGATGCCGGCGGTATGACCGACCTCAGAGCGTTCACCCGCGACCTGGCCAAGCAGATGGAGATTGATCTCGGTACGCGGCTCGATTGGGCGGCCCTCGATCATTGGAACACAGACAACCCTCACATCCATCTTCTCGTTCGGGGAGTCGATGAGGAGGGGGCCGACCTCGTGATCTCCCGCGACTACATCAGCCGTGGCCTTCGTTCGCAGGCCGAGGAACTGGTTGCGATCGAACTAGGTCCGAAGCCCGAGCACGAAATCCGCGATTCACTGGAGAGGGAAGTGATTGCAGAGCGATGGACCCGGCTCGATCAGGAGATCTGGCTGGCCGCCGACGAAGCCGGCTATGTCGATCTTCGCCCTGACCCCCCTGGCAGCTCGGACCCCGAAATCCGGCGCCTGATGGTGGGCCGCCTACAGCATCTGAAGAAGATGGGCCTTGCCGCGCCAGCTGCGCTCGGAGAATGGATGGTGGGGCTCGAGGCCGAGCGCAGCCTGCGCGACCTCGGCATGCGCGGCGACATCATCAAGACCATGCACCGTGCCTTCACAGAGCGTCGGGAAGCACGAGGTGTTTCGGACTTCGTCATCGAAGGCGGACGGCCAGCGAACCCGATCATCGGGCGGCTGGTCGATCGGGGATTGCATGACGAGTTCACCGGCGAGGCTTACGCCGTGATCGACGGAACAGACGGTCGCGCGCACCACTTCCGCCTTCGCGGGATCGAAGCCTTCGAAAATGCTCCGCCAATCGGCGGAATTGTCGAGGTACGGCGCTTCGGTCAAGCCGACGATCCCAGTCCCACTTTGGTGCTCGCGACCCGTTCCGATTTCGATCTCGGCGCGCAGGTCGACGCGAAAGGCGCGACATGGCTGGATCACCGATTGGTCGAGCGCGAGCATTTGCCGCTAGCCATGGGCGGCTTTGGCCGCGAGACCCGCGATGCCATGGAGGCTCGGATTGAGCATCTGGTTCAGGAAGGTCTGGCGCGGCGGCAGGGCCGGCGCGTCATCCTGCAGCGCGACCTCCTGGACACGCTGCGCAGGCGCGAACTGGACGGAGTGGGCGCAAGGGTTTCGGCCGACACTGGCCTGCCTCAGGTGAAGGCCGCTTCCGGTGAGCATGTGGCCGGCACGTATCGCCAGCGGCTGACGCTGACCTCGGGACGGTTCGCCATGATCGACAATGGGCTCGGGTTTCAACTGGTGCCCTGGTCCCGCGAACTCGAAAGCCGGCTCGGCCAGCATGTCTCCGGGGTCGTGAAGGACAGCGGCGGCATCGAATGGGGTTTTGGCCGCAAACGCGGCTTGGGCCTCTAGCTAACTCTCAAATTGGCTTGTGAAGGTTGCGCAAAATGTCCGGGACCAAAATCCTCTGGGGGCAGATTTTCGTGGTCGGCTCGATCGTTCTGCTGGCCATCTGGGGCGCGACCGAGTGGACCGCTTGGCGGTTGGGCTATCAGCCAGAGCTTGGTCGGCCCTGGCTCGAGCTTTCGGGCTTCAAAGTCTATTACCCCCCGGTCTTCTTCTGGTGGTGGTTTGTCTATGACGCCTATGCGCCCGGGGTGTTTGTTGAGGGAGCCTTTGTCGCGGCCTCGGGGAGTTTGGCTTCGATTGCAGTGGCGATCTTTATGTCGGTCCGGCGGGCACGTGAAGCCAAGATTGTCGAGACCTATGGCTCGGCTCGCTGGGCGGAGGCGCAGGAGGTGAGGGCGGCCGGCCTGCTCGGGGCGGACGGTGTGGTGCTTGGCAAACTTGACCGTGACTACCTCCGCCATGACGGTCCAGAGCACGTGCTGTGCTTCGCGCCTACGCGGTCTGGCAAAGGTGTTGGCCTGGTCGTCCCCTCGCTGCTTGCATGGCCCGGCTCGGCCATCGTGCACGACATCAAGGGTGAGAACTGGCAGCTGACCGCCGGCTTCCGCGCGCGGCAGGGCCGGGTCCTTCTGTTTGACCCAACCAACCCAAAATCTGCAGCCTACAATCCGCTCCTGGAGGTTCGACGCGGGGCATGGGAGGTTCGCGATGTCCAGAACGTCGCGGACGTACTGGTCGACCCCGAAGGCTCGCTCGATAAGCGGAACCACTGGGAGAAGACCAGTCACTCGCTTCTGGTTGGCGCCATCCTTCATGTCCTCTATGCCGAGGCGGATAAGACGTTAGCCGGCGTGGTTGGCTTCCTGTCCGACCCGAAGCGGCCGATCGAGGCGACCTTGAAGGCGATGATGACGACGCCGCACCTCGGCGACCAGGGCGTTCATCCCGTAGTCGCCTCGACCGCGCGTGAGCTCTTAAACAAATCGGAGAACGAACGCTCGGGCGTCCTGTCCACCGCGATGTCCTTCCTGGGTCTCTATCGCGATCCCGTGGTGGCCGAGGTGACGCGCCGATGCGACTGGCGCATCGCTGATCTGACTGCCGATGCCCGTCCCGCCTCGCTCTACCTCGTGGTGCCGCCCTCCGATATCTCGCGAACCAAGCCATTGATCCGTTTGGTTCTGAACCAGATCGGCCGCCGCCTGACCGAGGATTTGCACGTCAGTGATCGGCGGCATCGAGTCCTGATGATGCTTGACGAGTTCCCGGCGCTTGGGCGTCTCGATTTCTTCGAGTCCGCTCTCGCCTTTATGGCGGGCTACGGCATCAAGGGCTTCCTGATCGCGCAATCGCTCAATCAGATCGAGAAGGCCTATGGACCCAACAATGCCATTCTCGACAACTGCCACGTCCGCGTCAGCTTTGCCACGAATGACGAGCGCACCGCCAAACGTGTGTCCGATGCGTTGGGTACCGCGACCGAAATGCGGGCGACGAAGAACTACGCCGGGCATAGGCTGAACCCCTGGCTTGGGCACCTCATGGTCTCACGGCAGGAGTCCGCGAGGCCGCTACTGACCCCTGGCGAGGTGATGCAGCTTCCGCCAGGAGATGAGATCGTCATGGTCGCAGGCATAGCGCCAATCCGGGCGAAGAAGGTGCGCTACTACGAAGATCCGGCGGTTCACCGAGCGGGTAATGCCACCGCCCGACCCAAGCACCGCCGGCCGGTCATTGCGAATAGACGGATGGTCCACGAGTCAGCTTCCTACGACAGCGGCGGGGTCGGCCACCCTTGCCGGCGGTGCCACGGAGGACACGGCCAACAGCGGGCTCCGTCTTGAACCAGAACTTCCCGATCACGTTGCAATCGCCAAGGAGGTGACTGAACCGACCCCGGCGGAGGAATTTGCGGCAGTTCTTGACGATGACGATGATGCGATCCGCCAGTCTCGTCTACTACGCCAGCAAATGCGCGGCCTAGCCCGCCAGGTGACCATGGACCCAAATGACGGTATGGAGCTGTGAGGTTCAATGCGCAACCGTATGAACGTCTATTTCCCTCCTGAGCTGCTCAAGCAGATCTCGGATCTTGCCGATCGCAAGAAACTCTCTAGGTCGGCGATCGTGGAAGCCGCAGTGGCCTCGTTTCTGTCGCCAGACGGCGCCGACAGGAGGGAGGCAGCATTTACACGCCGCCTTGATCATCTTTCACGCCAGATGCAGAGGCTCGAGCGCGACGTCGGTTTGACCGCCGAGACACTAGCTTTATTCATTCGCTTTTGGTTGACGATCACGCCGCCATTGCCCAACGACGCGCAGGCAACCGCGCAATTGAAAGGCCGGGAACGCTTTGAAGGTTTTGTCGAGACACTCGGACGCCGTCTACAAAAAGGGCAGAGCTTTCTGCGTGAGATTCCGGAAGACATCGTTCATCAGGACCCTCTGTAGTGGGGAAGCCCTGAGAAAAGAGCATCACTCGTATCGAGCGAAGCTACCGCTTCTCGAGCGAAGCTACCGCTTCGTTTTATGGCTTCCTCAGCCAACCTGTCCAACTCCGTGGCGAGGCGCAGCCTAGTATTTTTGTGCGGACGGGGCGATCACGTCTATTGACCAACGCCTTCGTCCTTATCCGCGGCCGAACTGGGTCCAATCACCTAGTTGCCATTCGGCCGCGGACCAAGGACGAATACGACAACTATATTGGCATCTTCGATAGTTTGATCAAACTGAAGCCAGTTTCAACCGAATTGTACGCACTCTGCTTGGAGGGCTTCGATACTGATGAGAGCTACTGCGATGGCAGTCGTAAGGAGGGCATCGGATACTTTAATTACAGGAGCGTCGATTTCGCACATCGACAAACGATCGTGTCGACGCTTCGCATGAAGTCTCTATCCACTTTCATTATTCTACCGGCCAACTCGGATTATGGGTCGTTCGAAGAACGGGTGACCGCTACCATCGGTGACATCAGGGAGGATTTCGGAATAACATCGGCAAGATGTGCCTCCAGGCGATCTACACAGCAACCCGTCAGTCCATGTGTCCAGCGTCGTGGCAAGAAGTACGATTGACGCGATCCTAAGCGCAGAAGCAGCAAAAGCCGCTCAGGTCTCCGGAAGCACCCCCACGACATGAACCGGGCGCAAGCTTCGCCCGGAAGGGGATGGGATTTTTACCAAATCAGCGGTGGACTGTCCGTTAGTTTAGCAACCCGGACCAGAGCTGAGCCGCATTCCTTGGTCAGGAAGGCCGAGATCCGCCGCATCCTGGCGGAGCGGGACCAATGAAGCGCCGCCGTCGACTGCACCGGAAGCGTGCCCGGCAGTGGCCAGCATTCGGGTTGTCTTACTGCGGCTGACAAGAGCGACCTAGATCGGTAGGCTGGTCTTCTACACCCAGCTTACCGGTTCTGATGATGAGGGTTTTGGCGGTCGTCGCCTTGCTACTACTGCCAACCAATCCGCTCCGCGCCGGCGCCACGATCGTGGGTGCCGGCTCGCAGTCGTGCTCGGCTTGGACGAACAGAACCAAGAACGCGGTAGTAAAAGGCGCTTTCGAATCCTGGGTTGTTGGCTTCATCAGTGGTCTGAATGTTAGCGGCGATAGAGAAATTGTCGGAGGCGGTGACTTTACAGCGATAGTTGCGTGGATGGACCAGCGCTGTCGATCGCGTCCGACCGACCAAATTGGAGTCGCAGCTCTAGCCCGCCCTATTCGTGAGAGCGCGGTATTTTGGTCCGACTGGTGCATCCGCACACCTCCGCTGACGAGGCGCACAGGATTGCCTTCGGCTTTTCACCGCCTGACGACCGGTACTTTGCAACGCGCTTGAGGGATGGGTTGGGTGAACGCGGGCGGACGCCCCACCGGTCAAGGACCGAGCGGCAGCAGCGCGCCGGGCAAGCTGCGGATCAGGTCGGCTTCGGGACATGCCGCGGCGAACGCAAGGCGAATGCGGCTCTTGGTCTCGACAACCCGGGCGGCGATTTTCAAGAGCCGAAGACGCAGCGTCGCGAACTCGGCAGTGGCCAATTCCCGGACTTTGGGAATGGCGTCGCGCACGGTCAGCATCAGCCAATAAGCGGCGGTATGGAGAACGAGGCGGACTTGATTGGCGAGCGCCGAACGGCAACTGGTGCGATCGGAGGCGAGCTGCGTCTTATGCAGCTTGATCAGATTCTCGGCTTGGCCGCGCGCGCAATACAGGCTGTCGTAGATCCACTCGGCCGAGCCGACATCGAGGCTGGTGACGACGAAGCGGATGTCGAGGCCGAGCATCGTCGCCTCAATACGGGCGACGGTGCGTCGTTCGCGATCCCAGGACTTTGCCTTGTGGCGCGTCTCGGTATAGCCGCGCAGAACCGGCAGGTTCTCGATGGCGCGTCGCGTGCGGATGTCGTCGGCGACCGCGTCGACTTTTCTGGCGAGCGGCTTGGTGCCGGACAGACCGAAGATGTAGTCGATGCCGTTGGTCTCGCACCACGCCATTGCCTCCGGCCGGGCATAGTGCCCGTCGCCACGGAACGTAATTCGCGTGTTGTGCCACCGCGTCCGGATATGCCGTACCAGGCGGCGCAGATGGGCACGCACCTCGACGCCGCCCGGCGTCTTGCCGGGCCGCAGCACGACCGCCACGGGCCGGCTCTTCTCCGTGTCGTAGACGTGGATCGGCAGGAAGCAGCGTTCGTCATAATGAGCGTTGAACAGCGAGAGCTGCTGATGGCCGTGGACGACATCGCAGGTATCATCGATGTCGAGCGTGACGGATGCCGGCTCGCGCGGGTAGCTATCCATCCATGCGTCGACCAAAGTGTAGGTCAGTCGGATCACGTCGCGCAGGCGCGGAGCATTCTCCAGACGCGACAGCGTCGGTTGGGAACACAGATCGCGACCCGTGTCCGGCAGCCGTCCGCAGGCCAGCTTGAATGCCGGATCGGACCGCAGATGATCGAGGTCGTCGGCGTCCTCGTAGCCGCAGCAGATCGCGAACATGCGCGCGCGGAACATATCGACAAGGCTGTGCACGACCCGCGTCGGATCGCGCCGATCCGGGAACACCCGGGCCAAATTGTCGGCCAAGCCGAGACGCCGCTCGGCCATCGCCAGAAGCATCACGCCCCCGTTCGAGGTCAGCCGACCGCCATCGAAGGCAGCTGTGACTTTCTTGGCGTGAACGGCTGGAAACGAGAAGGGCAGAATCGTATCATCGGTCATGGCGGGCCTGGTGTTCGCGGCTGAAGGTGATGGGGTTGGCTTTGCAACCGAATCCTACGCCGCATCAGCGCTTTACACCACGCTCGCCAGCCTCTCAGGCGCCCTCTGACGAATAAGACGGGCTAGATCTCGCGATGGAATTGGCTGGCAACGCAGCGAAGCGCTGACCCGCCGGCGGTCTGCTTCATCCGCGGTTCGACCAAACCCATTCCCGTGATGTCACGAGATTTCGACTGGCTCCAACGCCGCTAGCGTCCATATAGTTATGGTTGGGTGGGCAGTTGGACCTCAGGAGATCGTTGATGGCCAACCCCGTAGACCTTCGAGACCGCGCGGCCATGTTTGAAAAGCGTGCGGACGAGGCAAAGGATGCAATTTCCCGAGCGCACTATCGGGAGATGGCCGCGCACTATCGTACGCTTGCGGTAGAGCATTCCGAAATCATGCGCGCTGACGCTTAGCGCAAAGGCGTTCGTGATATAACCCGTCCACGACCGGGACACCCGGGCGTAATCTACAGTCCAAACTCCCGCCGGCTCACGCGGTCGGCGGGTTTTTTATGCCCGCTCCTCCAGATCGGCGATTGACCCGAACCGTGACGTTGGGCAGAAGTAGTATTTTACGCTCGTGCAGTCGTTGGTAGCAGTCAATTTCCGTGGGCAAAGAATTTTCCCGTGCGTCGCAGGTGCGGCGCGCGGCAATTTATTCGGTTGGGATGGCGGGCGGAGTGGCGCTCGCGCTGCTCGTTATGTTCGGCCTGCTCGACGATGCGATCGAGATGCGATTGTACAAAAATTGCCTAAGTGTCCGACCGAAAAATAAGTTGAGTGATATCAGCGAGTTCTGATTCCATCGGTGTTGCGAAGCATCAAAGGGATCGAGAATGTGGACTGATATCACCCGGGCACAGTTTGCCCGAGAGGAGCTGCGTTTGCCAAGCGACTTGACGGATGCGGAATGGGGCGTGCTGGAGAGGTTGCTTCCTGTGCGGGCCAAGCGCGGGCGGCGCCCGAAATGGAGCTATCGCGACATCGTCGAGGCAGTACTCTATCTGCTGCGCGGCGGATTGCCGTGGCGCATGCTGCCGCCCACTCTGTTTCCACCAATGACCACGGTGCAGTACTATTTCTACCAATGGCGCGACAGCGGATTGTGGCAATCGATCAACCACGCACTCCTGATGCTGGCGCGCGAGGCGATCGGCCGGGAGGCCTCGCCGACGGCCGGCGTGATCGACAGCCAATCGGTCAAGACCACGGAAAGTGGCGGCCCTCGCGGCTACGACGCGGGAAAGAAGATCAAGGGTCGAAAGCGCCACATCGTCACCGACACCCAAGGGCTCCTGGTCGGAGCGATCGTTCACGCTGCCGACGTCCAGGATCGTGACGGCACGCCAGATGTCCTGTGCAGCATTCGCTACCGCTTCCGGGGATGTCCCGATCGCTGTTGAACTACGTCGGGTCGACGTTGCCGGAATGAATATTACGCAGCCCTCGTGACGTGGGCAACGGACTTGATTGTCATGCGATCGTGGTGAGCTTGAAGGGCCGCACGCAGAACCGACAATTGCTTATGCGCCTTCAATCGTCGGAAGCCCTTGTTGGCCTCGATCATACCGGCCGCGACCCATCGCAAGGCCATACCGGCATCCCGCCAGCGTTTAACGTTGCGCGTGACGCGGCGAATGGTGCCCATCATGTTCTCGGCGATATTGGTACAGGCGAGCGATCGGCGAAGCTCCTTCGGCAACTTCAACCGGACGACAGTCAGGATTTCGTCGAGGCCTTCGAGGATACTGGCCGCAACGCCGGGCCATTGCTGGTCGAGTCGACGCGCGAGATTGCGGATCAATTTTTCAGCCTTGTCGGCGTCATCGAGCTCCCAGGCCTGGCGCAGCACCCGGCGGGTGGCCGCATGATGCTCTTTCGGCAGGCGTTCCATGATGTTGCGCGCCTTGTGGATCTGGCAGCGCTGGATCGCAGCGGCCGAACCGAAGGTGCGGCGGATCGCCTTCGACAACGCCTTCGCGCCGTCGGCGATGAACAGTCTTGGCACCGTCGGGTCGAGCCCGCGCGAGACCAGGTTGTCCAGCAGGGCCTGAACCGTTGCTGCATTCTCGGTCGCCCCTTCCACCAGCGCCAGCGGATGCTTGTTGCCTTCGCCGTCAACCCCGATCGCGGCCACCAGCACGAGATCGTCGTCGAGATGCAGCCCGTCGATTTGGACCACCAGAAGGTCGAGCGCGGACAGATCGGCAGCCATGAAGTCGGCCAGCCGCGCCGCCGACAGAGCCACGAACCTCCGCGAGGCCGCCGACTTCGAAATCCCCGATCCGGGCGGTGCCGGCACGTCACCCTCGGGCAGCCGGACGGCGCGGCCGAACCGGCGCGTCGACACATTGATCAGCATCAGGTTCATCGCCCAGCGACCGAGCCAGTCCTCCTGCGCCGCCGTTTCCCAGCTCGGGATCGTGACCTCGCGGCCGTCCATGCCCCGGACCCGCGGGCGACCGACCTCGATCTTGCCGCCGTGGAAACCGATCCGCCCCCGCGTTCGGCCCCAACGGTGCGCCCGCCGCGCCGCATCACGACCGTGGCGCGGCCCGCAGGCCGCTGTCACATCCGCCTCCATCATCGTGCCGAGCGCCTCGATTCCTGCCGCAAGGCAGAACCGATCGAAGCTCGCTCGCACTTCCGCAAATGATTTCTCCACAGCCCCGGTCGCCGGCCAACCAGCCGGTGTGATATCTCTCGTCATGGCGTTGCTCTCCTTTGTGGAATCAGCACCCCGAGCCTACCGGCTCAAGGTGGGCAACGCCGACCTCTTCAGAAATTCAACAGAACCCGGGACATCCCCACCGCTTCCCCTGGCTGCGCCATATCTTCGCCGATGGCGGCTATGCCGGCGAAAAGCTCAAGGCGGTGCTGGAAAAGATCGGCCGGTGGACTGTCGAGATCATCAAGCGCTCCGATGCCGCACAGGGCTTCGAGGTGCTTCCGCGCCGCTGGGTGGTCGAACGAACCTTCGCCTGGTTCGGCCGCAACCGCAGATTGGCCAAGGACTTCGAGCGAACCATCGAAAGCGCAACTGCCTGGCTCTTCCTCGCCTCTGTCCAACTCATGACAAGGCGCATCGCAGCGATAAAAACAGCAATGCAATTTTGAGTCAGGCTCTAAGGGCTCACCGGGACCTGCCAATGGCCTGCCTAACTGAGGAGCGGGCCTTACGGCTGGGATTTTACACGCCGTAGTGTTTCGGCGACCAACAACGACCGACACGCGTCCCTGCCATCAAAGGAGCGCGGGAACAAATGCCGTCGCGGCTG
Organism: Bradyrhizobium barranii subsp. apii; assembly: GCF_011516635.5. Lineage (GTDB taxonomy): Bacteria > Pseudomonadota > Alphaproteobacteria > Rhizobiales > Xanthobacteraceae > Bradyrhizobium > Bradyrhizobium barranii. The sequence continues at coordinate 3,341,117 of NZ_CP096255.1, forward strand.
TTCATTTGTAAGCGTAGCTCTGCGGCCCTTTTGAATGGCGCTTGACGCCTATTTTGTTCGCGTGGCGCGTCGCCGCGGCTTCCTTGTGTCGGACAACGCGTTGACGGCGGCTTCGAGTGCCTTCCGGTCGACGACGTTGGGATCGAACCGCTCCGGGCCCCAGAGGCGCATGTGTCCGTGCTCGGGATGGGCGGGGTCGCTGATGGCGGCGAGGTATTCGGCATAGCCTGGCGCACCGCCGACGTCTTCCGGAGGACAACGACCGGCGGCCTCGAGCAGGAAGGGAAGCCCCTCCGTCGTGGTGTTCTCGAACCATTTTTCGAGCTTGATCACATGGTCCCAGCTGTCGCCGAAGTCATAGAGATAGTGGATCGTCTTGGCGCCGGTCTCGCGAACGATATCGCACAGCCGCGCTTTGCGGGCATCCATGGGCTGGTGACCGTAATCATTGTCGGGGTCGGGAATCCCCCAATGTGCCTCACCAGCAAAGAACTCGAAGAGGTGACTGTTCGTCCAGCCGAATGCCTCCTGAAGCGTCAGATGCAGCCGATCAAGGCGCAGGGTGACGGGTACGACAAGGCGACGCATCACCTCCGGCTTCACATCCTTGAGGGTCACCTTGATCCGGACCGCGGTCGTGTTCAGGCTCATGCCGCCAGCCTCGGATCGCGTGTATGCATCGTATAGGTCGACGCCCAGGGAAGCAGTTCGTCCAGTCGCGCTGCAGGCCAACCATTGACGAGCTTGGCGAGAACGTCAGCGAGCCAGTGCTCGGCACTGACGCCATTGAGCTTACAGGTCTCAATGAGCGAAGCCAGCAATGCCCAATTCCCGGCGCCTTCGTCGCAACCGGCAAAAAGAGAGTTCTTGGCGTTGAGCTTGATCGGTCGCATCGCACGCTCGACAGCATTCGTGTCCATTTCGATGCGCCCATCATCAAGATAGAGCGTCAGGCCGTCCCAATGACGTAGTGCATAGCGCAAAGCCTTCGCCGTGTCGCTCTTCTGCGCAAGGTGATCGAGCTTGGCCTCAAACCACTGCTTCAAGGCTGCAACCAGAGGCCGGGTATGCGCTTGTCGGCCAGCACGGCGCTCGTCCGCAGATCGGCCGCGGAGGGCCTTCTCGACCGCGTAAAGCTGGGCGATGCGCTCAAGAGCCTCGCGGGCAACCGGAGCTGGCGCAGGCGCAGCCTCCCGCTCGATCTTCACAAACTGGCGCCGCAGATGCGACCAGCAGAAGGCGAGCGTCCCGGACAGGGCGTCCGCACGCGTCTCTCGGGTCATGGTCTTGTAAGCCTGATAGCCGTCGCAGTGGATGATGCCGCGATAGCCCTCCAGCAGCCGCAAGCCATGAACGGCGCCGCGGCCCGGTGCATAGGCATAGACTACCCCAGGCGGATCAGGTCCGGCCCAAGGCCTGTCATCGCGTGACAGCGCCCAGAAGTAGCCGGTTTTTGTTCTGCCGCGCCCCGGATCCAGCACCGGCGCCGGGGTCTCATCGACACAGAGCTTCGAGGAGGCGAGCAGAAGCTGGCGCAGACGATGCCACACGGGCTTCAATTCCTGGGCGGCATAGCCGACCCAGAAGGCGAGCGTGGAACGATCCAGCGCTATTCCGTGCGTCGCCAGCATCTGCACCTGGCGGTAAAGCGGCAAATGCCAGTGATACTTGGCATCGATCACATGCGCGACCAGCCGCTCGGTGGGCAATCCTCCCCTGATCAATCGCTCGGGAGCCGCGTGCTGCAGGACGACGCCATGACAGGCGCGGCAGGCCAGCTTGGGACGGCGGGTGATGATGACGCGATACTGCGCCGGAACGACGTCGAGCCTCTGGCTCTCATCCTGACCAATCTCGAAGAGGTTGCCCTTACAAGACGGGCAGCAGCTCTCGGCCGGCATCATAGTCTCGATGACGCGCGGCAAATGCTCCGGCAGCTGACCACGGTTGGCTCTGCGCGCGGCAGCTCTCTTCTCGCCTGTTTTGGGATTGGCACGATTCTCGGCGGCTTCGAGAGCCGCAACGGCCTGATCGATATCCTCCAGAACAAGCTGCAGCTGATCAGCGTCCAGCTTTTCCGAGGACCGACCGAACTGCGCATCTTTCGCAAGCTTGAGCAACCGCTCGAGCCGGGCGCAGCGATCCAGCAGAGCCGCGGCAAAGGCACGCAACTCGGCTGGATCGCTCGGTAGCTCATCAGGCAAATCACTCATTGGCCCGAGCTTGCCATGCTTCGCGTCACGATGCAGCGATGATTTGCATTTTTACGCAAGCGCTTTCGGCTGCGGGATCCGAGGCGCGTGCATGCGCGTCCAATCCATGCCGGCCAGCAGTGCTGACAGCTGGGCCCCATTCATCCGCATCACACCGGCCACGATGGGTGGCCATTTGAAGCCGCTGCCATCGAGCCGCTTCCAGTACATCACAAGGCCGCTGCCATCCCAGACGACGATCTTCACCCGATCGGCGCGCTTCGCACGGAACACCACCGCCACGCCCTTCATCGGGTCATGGCCCAGCGTATCCTTCGCCAGCAGCGCCAAGCCCTCTGCACCCTTCCTGAAGTCCACAGGTTGCGTCGCCACGTAGATCATGAGGCTCGCCGGCATCGTCAGCATGAACGTGTCCGTCGCAGCGCAATGAACACATCGCTCAACGCAGCAAGGCCAGGCGCCCCGCGCACCTCCACGCGCGCGCCCTGGAACTCAACCGTAACAATGGCTGCTTCCGGCGAACCGGAGGGCTCTGCGGCCGCAGGCAACGCTAATTCCGACACCACCGGCACGAACGACAGCGTGTCCGCCGACGCCGGCAATACCAACTGGCCCAAACGCGCCCGGCGCCGCCAATCATGCACCTGCTGGGGCCGGCAGCCATGGCGACGAGCGACGTCTGTTACAACCGCCCCCGGTTCGAGGCTTTCCGCCGCAATCTGCGCCTTCAAATCATCCGGCCAGCGCTTTCGACCTGCGCCAGCGAACACTTCAATACGCGGTGACAACGGTCGTCTTATGTCGTCAGAATGGTCGTCCATTGTGAGCACCCTTCCAGAAGATGACTCTTCTAACGGTGCTCTCAAGACTCCGCACAAACAATCAGACGGGCCTCGGCGCTACGCTTACGTTCATTTGCATCTGCCTCGCGATCAGTCTGGGTTGTGTCGCCTACATTGCGACGCGGCCGGGATTTCAGTTCACGACGACGCTTGAACTGCTCAGGCAGGAGTGCCACGGCGATGAAGAATGTGCGCAAAAGCTCGAGGCGCAACGTAGAATCAACATAGCTGACACGATAGACAAAATGGGCGAAGCAGCCATCGCCAAGCAGGACGCCCTAAAGCGGAGTTCGACTTGTGCCAAACGCAACAATGCGTGCTCGTCGTCCGTTAAGAATCCGAATTGAGCGGGATGGGACATGTGAACGTGCGCCATATCCGGATCAGGAACAGGTCCAAGAAATCTCTCAGCCAGGCGAGGATGCGGCGGAAGTTGTGGCCTACGGCGGAGAGGACGACGTTGGCGGCGTCTCCTGCGCGGCCTTTGAGGTAGCAGCGCCCGAGGTGACCTTCGGCCTTCAGGTGTCCGATGATGGGCTCGATGGCGGATCGGCGGCGCAACTCGCGCTTGATGATCCCGAAGACGCCGCGCTTCTGGCCGGAGATGAAGACGCGACGTGGATTTTGAGCGTCGTGGCCGCGATACCCCTTGTCGACATAGGCCCGCTCGATCGGACAGCCGGTGAGTGCCTCGGTGCGGTCGATGACGTCGCGCAGGGTGTGACCGTCATACGGATTATCGGGCAGCGCCCTGACGTGTAGCACGAACAGACCGCCGGGAGCTCGGCGGTTGTTGGTGACGATGGAAGCCTTGACGCCGAACTCGTACGGCGCGGAGGCCTTGCCCTTGCCGATGCACTCCACCTCCGGGGCATGGAAAGAATAAAGCTTCCAGCCGCGTTGGCGCTGCTGCTGCGAGCGGATCTGGCTGGCCCGGCCAAGCGGAAGGGCGAACGCCTCCTCCAGGGCTGGCTGGCCGTCGATCTTGCGGCGGATATCGCGGATGATCCGGCCGAGCCTTGAGCGCAGGATACGCAACTGCCGCTGATGCCGCCTGAATTGTTTGGCATGGGCGTAGCGGCCCGCCATCATCGCGGCGGCCTTGGCGATCCGAGAATAGGACTGCCGCAGCCTGACGCCGTGCCTTCTCGCCAGGCGATTGAGCCCCTTGATGGCCGCATGCAGCAGCTTGGCGTCGGTCGGAAAGGTGATGGCCTTTGGCTGCACCGTGGTATCGACCGTGACCCGCTTGAGGTCCTGGCCGCGTAACGCGCCGGCCTCGTGCGCCACCCGCAGGCTCTCGGCCAGCAGCAGTTCCAGCTTGTCGCCGAGCCGCTTGCGCCAATGGCTCAGGTCCGATCGCTCGTGCGGGAAGGCGTGCTGGAAGAACTCTTCGCCGGTGAAGTACTGGAAATACGGGTCGTGGACCCAGCGCTCGCAAATCCCCTCATCGGACAGCCCGTAAATCTGCTTGAGCAACAGCAGCCCGATCATGAAGCGGGTCTCGATCCCCGGCCGGCCGTTCTCGCTGTAGAGCGGCGCGATCTCGCCGTCGATCCAGTCCCAATCGATCTTGCCGGCCAACAGAACCAGCTCGTGCTTCAGATTGATGATCTGGTCCAGCCGCGCCCGGAACAGGTCGTTCGATCCCGTCGTCTTGTGCTTCTTCGGTCGCATCGTCCCCTCCGATGCAACACAGAATCATGGTCCGCTGCGAAAGGGAATCTGGAGGGTTCTGTGAGGTCGCGCTCACGCGAGGGCGCGGCAGGCGCTTATGACGCGACCTCATTGAAGCCGGATTGAACGAAGGCGCGGGAGGCTATTCGCGGTTTTGCAGCTATGGGGATTGTTCGAGATCGCCATGCCCGATCTGCTGGCTCGGCGCGTGAGGCAGAGACACAGGAGTGCGCATCCTGGAAGAGTTGAGATCAGACGCGCTTCGCCTGAGATCGCGATAGGCCTTTTGCTGCATCGGACGGTTGTTGTCGCGCAGTGTGACAGCACGGATTCGACATCGTCCGCGATGATCGAGACGCTGGGAGCGAAATGACGAATGATGATCGTCGTGCACGACATGACTTGGCTCACGATGTGTCGCATCGGAACGGTGATGTTCGAGGGCTGGGGCGTCTGAAGCTATGTCGAAAGCGCTCAATGATGCGCATGACGCCACCACAATCGGGACAGGCAGGAACCTCGGCCCAGGTTTGAGCCTCCGAATCCACAGGCGACGGCTGGCCATCGTTTGGGGCTGTTCGCTCATGATCGAGAAGTTCGCGGCAAAGGGCGAGCTTGGCAGCGCGATGGCGGTTGGCCATGAAGCCGAAGTGGCGGATGCGGTGGAAGCCGTCAGGCGGCGTATGAAGCAGGAAACGGCGAATGAACTCATCGGGCTTGAGATTCATGATCTTTGTCGCGCTGTTTTGGCGATAGTCCTTCCATGAGAAGGCGACATGATCGTCGTCGAGTGCGACGAGCCGGCTGTTGGCGATCGCGACGCGATGGGTGTAGCGGCCGAGATAGGCCAGGACCTGTGCGGGTCCGCCGAAGGGCCGCTTGGCGTAAGCAACCCAGTTGATGCGTCGCATGGCGTCGAGGTGGGCCGCAAAGGCAGCCGGCTCGGCCAGAGCTCCGAGATCGCCGAAGAAACGCAAGGCACCGGAGTTGAAGGCTGCCGACAGACGTTTGAGAAAAAGTGTGCGAAATAGTCTGGACAACGGTTTGACGGCCAGGAAGAAGTTCGGTCGGCAAGCGGTCCAGCGCGCGCCATCGGGCGAGAGGCCGCCACCCGGAACGACGCAATGGACGTGGGGATGATGCATCAGCGTCTGTCCCCAGGTGTGGAGGACGGCGACGCCGCCGATCGCACCGCCGATCGCACCGCCGAGCCGGCGTGGATTGGCGGCGAGCGTCGTCATCGCCTCGGCGGCAGCCTTGAACAGGATGGCATAGACGACGGCCTTGTTCTGGAAAGCGATCGCGGCGATCGGTGCGGGAAGTGTAAAGACGACGTGGAAATAGGGAACCGGAAGCAGGTCGGCTTGACGCGCGGCGAGCCACGCGGCTCGGGCTCTCCCCTGACACTTCGGACAGTGCCGATTGCGGCAGGAATTATAGGCAACGCGTGTCGTGCCGCAGTCGTCGCAAGCCTGCATGTGGCCGCCGAGCGCCTCGGTCCGGCACGCAACGATCGCGCTCATCACGCGCCGCTCGACCCGCCCCAGATGACCGGCATGTACACGGCGATAGGCGTCGCCATGCCGGCGCAGAATATCGGCAATCTCGATGGCGGGCCTGTTGGAGCGGATGTCGGAGCGGGTCATGACCCGCATCCCGCTGCGGGTCATCCAGGTGGCGTCACCTCCAGCGACAGGCGATCGAGCGGGCTCTGCGTCGCTCGGATCGTATCGGTGGCGACCTGCGTGTAGCGCGCTGTCGACGACAAATTATTGTGCCCGAGCAAGACCTGGATGATCCGGATATCGGTTCCGTTCTCGAGAAGATGTGTCGCGAAGCTGTGGCGCAGCGTGTGCAGCGTGACGCGCTTGGTCAGGCCCGCAGCCTTCACCGCCGACCGGCAGGCGGCATGCAGCACGGTCTGATCGATCGGATGATCTTCGTCACGACCAGGGAACAGATAAAGCCGCGGCCGGGCGAGCCGCCAGTAGGTGCGCAGGATGCCCAGCAGCTGGGGCGACAGCATCACGTTGCGATCCTTCGCGCCCTTGCCGTGGCGCACCTGGATGACGCCGCGGGCGCTGTCGATGTCTTCGATCCGCAGTCCCGCAACCTCCGAGGCCCTGAGCCCGGCCGCATAGGCGGTGGTGAGCGCGGCGCGGCTCTTCAGGCTCGATACCGCTTCAAGAGTAAGCGTAGCGCCGAGGCCCGTCTGATTGTTTGTGCGGAGTCTTGAGAGCACCGTTAGAAGAGTCATCTTCTGGAAGGGTGCTCACAATGGACGACCATTCTGACGACATAAGACGACCGTTGTCACCGCGTATTGAAGTGTTCGCTGGCGCAGGTCGAAAGCGCTGGCCGGATGATTTGAAGGCGCAGATTGCGGCGGAAAGCCTCGAACCGGGGGCGGTTGTAACAGACGTCGCTCGTCGCCATGGCTGCCGGCCCCAGCAGGTGCATGATTGGCGGCGCCGGGCGCGTTTGGGCCAGTTGGTATTGCCGGCGTCGGCGGACACGCTGTCGTTCGTGCCGGTGGTGTCGGAATTAGCGTTGCCTGCGGCCGCAGAGCCCTCCGGTTCGCCGGAAGCAGCCATTGTTACGGTTGAGTTCCAGGGCGCGCGCGTGGAGGTGCGCGGGGCGCCTGGCCTTGCTGCGTTGAGCGATGTGTTCATTGCGCTGCGACGGACACGTTCATGCTGACGATGCCGGCGAGCCTCATGATCTACGTGGCGACGCAACCTGTGGACTTCAGGAAGGGTGCAGAGGGCTTGGCGCTGCTGGCGAAGGATACGCTGGGCCATGACCCGATGAAGGGCGTGGCGGTGGTGTTCCGTGCGAAGCGCGCCGATCGGGTGAAGATCGTCGTCTGGGATGGCAGCGGCCTTGTGATGTACTGGAAGCGGCTCGATGGCAGCGGCTTCAAATGGCCACCCATCGTGGCCGGTGTGATGCGGATGAATGGGGCCCAGCTGTCAGCACTGCTGGCCGGCATGGATTGGACGCGCATGCACGCGCCTCGGATCCCGCAGCCGAAAGCGCTTGCGTAAAAATGCAAATCATCGCTGCATCGTGACGCGAAGCATGGCAAGCTCGGGCCAATGAGTGATTTGCCTGATGAGCTACCGAGCGATCCAGCCGAGTTGCGTGCCTTTGCCGCGGCTCTGCTGGATCGCTGCGCCCGGCTCGAGCGGTTGCTCAAGCTTGCGAAAGATGCGCAGTTCGGTCGGTCCTCGGAAAAGCTGGACGCTGATCAGCTGCAGCTTGTTCTGGAGGATATCGATCAGGCCGTTGCGGCTCTCGAAGCCGCCGAGAATCGTGCCAATCCCAAAACAGGCGAGAAGAGAGCTGCCGCGCGCAGAGCCAACCGTGGTCAGCTGCCGGAGCATTTGCCGCGCGTCATCGAGACTATGATGCCGGCCGAGAGCTGCTGCCCGTCTTGTAAGGGCAACCTCTTCGAGATTGGTCAGGATGAGAGCCAGAGGCTCGACGTCGTTCCGGCGCAGTATCGCGTCATCATCACCCGCCGTCCCAAGCTGGCCTGCCGCGCCTGTCATGGCGTCGTCCTGCAGCACGCGGCTCCCGAGCGATTGATCAGGGGAGGATTGCCCACCGAGCGGCTGGTCGCGCATGTGATCGATGCCAAGTATCACTGGCATTTGCCGCTTTACCGCCAGGTGCAGATGCTGGCGACGCACGGAATAGCGCTGGATCGTTCCACGCTCGCCTTCTGGGTCGGCTATGCCGCCCAGGAATTGAAGCCCGTGTGGCATCGTCTGCGCCAGCTTCTGCTCGCCTCCTCGAAGCTCTGTGTCGATGAGACCCCGGCGCCGGTGCTGGATCCGGGGCGCGGCAGAACAAAAACCGGCTACTTCTGGGCGCTGTCACGCGATGACAGGCCTTGGGCCGGACCTGATCCGCCTGGGGTAGTCTATGCCTATGCACCGGGCCGCGGCGCCGTTCATGGCTTGCGGCTGCTGGAGGGCTATCGCGGCATCATCCACTGCGACGGCTATCAGGCTTACAAGACCATGACCCGAGAGACGCGTGCGGACGCCCTGTCCGGGACGCTCGCCTTCTGCTGGTCGCATCTGCGGCGCCAGTTTGTGAAGATCGAGCGGGAGGCTGCGCCTGCGCCAGCTCCGGTTGCCCGCGAGGCTCTTGAGCGCATCGCCCAGCTTTACGCGGTCGAGAAGGCCCTCCGCGGCCGATCTGCGGACGAGCGCCGTGCTGGCCGACAAGCGCATACCCGGCCTCTGGTTGCAGCCTTGAAGCAGTGGTTTGAGGCCAAGCTCGATCACCTTGCGCAGAAGAGCGACACGGCGAAGGCTTTGCGCTATGCACTACGTCATTGGGACGGCCTGACGCTCTATCTTGATGATGGGCGCATCGAAATGGACACGAATGCTGTCGAGCGTGCGATGCGACCGATCAAGCTCAACGCCAAGAACTCTCTTTTTGCCGGTTGCGACGAAGGCGCCGGGAATTGGGCATTGCTGGCTTCGCTCATTGAGACCTGTAAGCTCAATGGCGTCAGTGCCGAGCACTGGCTCGCTGACGTTCTCGCCAAGCTCGTCAATGGTTGGCCTGCAGCGCGACTGGACGAACTGCTTCCCTGGGCGTCGACCTATACGATGCATACACGCGATCCGAGGCTGGCGGCATGAGCCTGAACACGACCGCGGTCCGGATCAAGGTGACCCTCAAGGATGTGAAGCCGGAGGTGATGCGTCGCCTTGTCGTACCCGTCACCCTGCGCCTTGATCGGCTGCATCTGACGCTTCAGGAGGCATTCGGCTGGACGAACAGTCACCTCTTCGAGTTCTTTGCTGGTGAGGCACATTGGGGGATTCCCGACCCCGACAATGATTACGGTCACCAGCCCATGGATGCCCGCAAAGCGCGGCTGTGCGATATCGTTCGCGAGACCGGCGCCAAGACGATCCACTATCTCTATGACTTCGGCGACAGCTGGGACCATGTGATCAAGCTCGAAAAATGGTTCGAGAACACCACGACGGAGGGGCTTCCCTTCCTGCTCGAGGCCGCCGGTCGTTGTCCTCCGGAAGACGTCGGCGGTGCGCCAGGCTATGCCGAATACCTCGCCGCCATCAGCGACCCCGCCCATCCCGAGCACGGACACATGCGCCTCTGGGGCCCGGAGCGGTTCGATCCCAACGTCGTCGACCGGAAGGCACTCGAAGCCGCCGTCAACGCGTTGTCCGACACAAGGAAGCCGCGGCGACGCGCCACGCGAACAAAATAGGCGTCAAGCGCCATTCAAAAGGGCCGCAGAGCTACGCTTACCTTCAAGAAACTGAACCACTTCGTCGGCGCTGAGAACGACCGGCAGCTTGCGCGGTTCTCGCGCATAGGGAATGCGCTCTGGGATGAGCGCCTCGCCGAGCGTGACGCCGTAGAAAAACCGTAGCGCACAGACGATCTGGTTCAGCGCCGGCCATGAGATGCCGGTCGAGACCAAATGCACCTGGAAGGCGCGGACGTCTTCCAGCTCTAACCGGTCAGGCGATCGGCCAAAATAGCGGCTGAACTTCGAAACCGCGCTGATGTAGGATCTTTGCGTCGCCGGCGACAGATTGCGGACGGTCATGTCTTCGATCATGCGGCGGCGAAGAGGGCTCAAATCGGCCATCTCGATACTCCTGTCTGAGGGGGTGGGCTCCACCAACACCCACATCCTCTCAGCCAGGAGGCGATCTATGCCACCTTGCCCCCTACGCCGCGGCAGCGGCTTCGTTCAATCCACAATCGAATTTGCAGGCTTTGGCGGTCTTTACCTCCCAATCCCTGCAATCTCAAACCGTCTCAAATCCGAAAAACAGACTCTCGCTCAATCGCTTAGAGCCTTGTTCACGGACGACGTGCTCCGGAACCTGCGTTGGAAACGATGCTGGGAAAAGCTGTAAATCAAGCAGCTTACAGATGAGTGGCAGTTGCAGCTGCCAATGATTCGAAGCGAACTATTAGGTCTGCCGGCTCATATACCGGCAGACCTCACAATCATTGATCCCTCTTCAGCTTGCGACGGCCCCAATGGGGCTCTTTGCCCTTCGGGTTGAGCTCCGGGACATAGTGGCGGTTCAACGCTCGCATGACTCCGATGCGGGCAAACATCGTCGGGCCACCACCTTCCGCCACCAGGATCAGCACCTGCATGGCGGCTTCGCGTGGCGTGTGTGAACCATTTGGGCGCTTCCACACGCGCGTTATGCCGGATGGGTAGGGCGCTAGCTTATCAACATGGCCCCGAGGCAGGCCGATCGAAATAGGCTCGCGGCATCACCAGCCAGAGCAAGAAGAGAGTTCCAAGTCCGCTCGTCAGTAGTGCGGTAGACAGGGGAACGTTGAGCAGCGCTAACACAGCCATCCCACCAGAGACGATTACGAAGCGAGCGGGGAGTCGAGATGAGCAGGCATTGCCGAAGGCGAGTACCAAGCCACAACCGAAGACGCTGAGCGGCGCTAACCGCGGCCCCACCGACGCGATCCCCTCCGTGGCAAACAGAGAGGCGTTTAGTGTACCAAACCGATATTCGCGCTCCAACACGACGCCCAGTTGCTCGCTGTAGGGGCAATGAAGGAGGGGCTTCAAAAATGATATCTGGCAAAAATACGTAAGAGGATGGGTAGCAAAGAAGCGGTCGTAGAGGTCTATGGAAATAGCCGGAACCGCGATCAGCCTGAAATTGAAGAGCCCAAAGATAGGGAGATAGTCATCGGGTAGCCCGGGGACCAGGACTAGGGAAATCGACAGCAGCCCAACCACCATTGGGATGAGCAGCGAGAGCATCACGGTTGCGCGCGGCCCGTTCCACATAGACAGCAGCAACAGGAACAACATCCAGGCCGGGGCGAGAAGATTCATCTTTGTGAGCATTATTGGATAGCCTAGGAAAAGGAGCGCAAGAGCGGCGCCGGCTCCTAACCACCGCCTTGAGAACGCGAAGCACGCGAAGGTAAACGGGAGCAGAGCGCCAGTCACGATGCCCATGAGATACGCGAGTGGCGTCGGCAGCACGATCCCCGACCGGTGCAAGTAGATGTTCTCATAACTGACGAATTTGAAATGATATTGCGCTGCCGCGATAAGAACCACTGCGCTAAGCGCGAGAGCGCCAATCAACAGCTTTCGCAGCAAACCAACTGAAAGCTCAGGGACCGGAGGCCGGCGTAGCGGCAGGAACATCGCCGGCAGAAATAACGCTGCGGCAGCGGCCAGCATCTCCCAGCTTGAAGTTGCCTCCGTGAGCGTCACATAGGTCAAAAGAACACTGAAAAAATAATAGCAAGCGAAATACCCGAAACTGATTCGGGCGAACAGGAACACGAAGCCCAGACAAACAAAGGGCAAGATCTGGATCAGGTTAGCGGCCTGACCGAACGCCGGGGGGTGCACATCGAGGATGTAGGAATAATAGATTCGAACGAAGAAAGCCGAGACCCAACAGACACATATTTGAGCTGCAAAGACGAGGCTGCCCCGATATCTGGCGCCCGGTTTAGCCGAGGGCTGCACGAACTCTTCAAAGGACTCGAACCTAACGACCTCTCCGCGCACGACCGCGTCGATCGCCGTACCGTCAACGAACCTGTAGGGCACGCCGTCATAGTAGCCCTCAACGACGAACGGCTCGCCGTCTGGAGCGAGCGCTTCGGGAACTTTATTCATGAAAGTTGAATAGCACAGCCGCCTTATCCGCGTAAATTCGTGAATAGCTGGAAGGTGTTCTTCATGCCGGGATAGGGCCGTCGAATGCGCGGAACCAGGACATCAGATCTTGTCGCGCTCAGCTCGAGCTAGATCCTGAACCTGCTTCGGTGCCGTCGCTGAATCGCGCCTCGAAGTGTCGCAGTCGGCGACGATCGAGTGCGGATAATGCGGACGAACTCGCTATCAGTCATCGAAACTCTCGAGACATCGCTGGTGTGCACGGTTCTTCACCTTGATCCAGTCTTTCGACCGGCCGGAGCCATAGCGCCAGTCGCGCCGTTTCGACACCAAGCCTTCCAGACCCATGCGACAAGCGGCGCCGAACAGCAACGCACGCGCCTTGGTACGAGGGCGTGCGGCGAGCCGTAACCGAGATAAGTGAGAACGTGAGAACCGGTGGACTCCGACTAAAGAAGATCTGGACGCTATTGCGGACGATCTCTGGCGCAAGCGTGCTGATGAGCCTCGCGTCGAGCGGGCGAAAGGGGCTGCGCCTAAACCCCCAAGGGTGACCTACGAGGCGAAGGAAGCGGTGCGGGAAATTTAGGGCCCGGTCACGAGCATTGACAATAAGCTGAGGTGGCTGAGCGAAGTCGATCTCAGGGGCTTCGCTTTCGAGGCTGGCGAGGTGTCGAAGGGTGCCGCCCAGACTGGCTCGGCATTGCTAACCCGTCTTATTCGTCAGAGGGCGCCTGAGAGGCTGGCGAGCGTGGTGTAAAGCGCTGATGCGGCGTAGGATTCGGTTGCGAAGCCAACCCCATCACCTTCAGCCGCGAACACCACGCCCGCCATGACCGACGATACGATTCTGCCCTTCTCGTTTCCAGCCGTTCACGCCAAGAAAGTCACAGCTGCCTTCGATGGCGGTCGGCTGACCTCGAACGGGGGCGTGATGCTTCTGGCGATGGCCGAGCGGCGTCTCGGCTTGGCCGACAATTTGGCCCGGGTGTTCCCGGATCGGCGCGATCCGACGCGGGTCGTGCACAGCCTGGTCGATATGTTCCGCGCGCGCATGTTCGCGATCTGCTGCGGCTACGAGGACGCCGACGACCTCGATCATCTGCGGTCCGATCCCGCATTCAAGCTGGCCTGCGGACGGCTGCCGGACACGGGTCGCGATCTGTGTTCCCAACCGACGCTGTCGCGCCTGGAGAATGCTCCGCGCCTGCGCGACGTGATCCGACTGACCTACACTTTGGTCGACGCATGGATGGATAGCTACCCGCGCGAGCCGGCATCCGTCACGCTCGACATCGATGATACCTGCGATGTCGTCCACGGCCATCAGCAGCTCTCGCTGTTCAACGCTCATTATGACGAACGCTGCTTCCTGCCGATCCACGTCTACGACACGGAGAAGAGCCGGCCCGTGGCGGTCGTGCTGCGGCCCGGCAAGACGCCGGGCGGCGTCGAGGTGCGTGCCCATCTGCGCCGCCTGGTACGGCATATCCGGACGCGGTGGCACAACACGCGAATTACGTTCCGTGGCGACGGGCACTATGCCCGGCCGGAGGCAATGGCGTGGTGCGAGACCAACGGCATCGACTACATCTTCGGTCTGTCCGGCACCAAGCCGCTCGCCAGAAAAGTCGACGCGGTCGCCGACGACATCCGCACGCGACGCGCCATCGAGAACCTGCCGGTTCTGCGCGGCTATACCGAGACGCGCCACAAGGCAAAGTCCTGGGATCGCGAACGACGCACCGTCGCCCGTATTGAGGCGACGATGCTCGGCCTCGACATCCGCTTCGTCGTCACCAGCCTCGATGTCGGCTCGGCCGAGTGGATCTACGACAGCCTGTATTGCGCGCGCGGCCAAGCCGAGAATCTGATCAAGCTGCATAAGACGCAGCTCGCCTCCGATCGCACCAGTTGCCGTTCGGCGCTCGCCAATCAAGTCCGCCTCGTTCTCCATACCGCCGCTTATTGACTGATGCTGACCGTGCGCGACGCCATTCCCAAAGTCCGGGAATTGGCCACTGCCGAGTTCGCGACGCTGCGTCTTCGGCTCTTGAAAATCGCCGCCCGGGTTGTCGAGACCAAGAGCCGCATTCGCCTTGCGTTCGCCGCGGCATGTCCCGAAGCCGACCTGATCCGCAGCTTGCCCGGCGCGCTGCTGCCGCTCGGTCCTTGACCGGTGGGGCGTCCGCCCGCGTTCACCCAACCCATCCCTCAAGCGCGTTGCAAAGTACCGGTCGTCAGGCGGTGAAAAGCCGAAGGCAATCCTGTGCGCCTCGTCAGCGGAGGTGTGCGGATGCACCAGTCGGACCAAAATACCGCGCTCTCACGAATAGGGCGGGCTAAGCTCGCGGATCACTACCGTGAGGTACTCGCCGCCGCCGCACTGGTCGCGGGACGTGGTACGCGGTCCTGCACATCATGCGAGGTCCGCGGGTTTTCTTTGCCGTTTTCTGGCTTGAAATAATTTCCCCTACGAGTCCACCAGCCCGGTCGCAGATAGGTGCTGGGAACGGGCCCAACTTGAGAAATGCTAAGGCCGCTCGACCAGGGTCTTTCGCGGTCGACCAAGCTTCGGACGGGGTGGTCTGACCTTGGACTCAGTCGACGGCACGACCTCCAGCCTGACCCGGAAAGTCTCAAAGAGACTTAGGACCCGGCTTAGCTGCGGATCCACGGTTCCTCCGAACGTCTTGTAGACCGTCGTCCGCATAATGCCGAGTTCGCGCGCGAGCGAGGTGACGTTCTGCGATTTGACGACGGTGCTCAGCTCCCGGATGGTGTCAGTCGGATCGTCGAAAGCGAAGGCTTGACTGATTCGTGTAGCGATCGCGCTCGGGCTGGCGATCCCGGACGCAGGCGTAATTCGGGCCTTTACGTTCAGCGCTTCGAGCAGCCTAAGAACCCGGCCGAGCTTCGGGTCGATTCGACCGCCAAACGTCCTGTAGAGGGTGTCGCGTCGCAGGCCCGCGTCCCGTGCCAGGAGCTGTACGTTATGAGCTCGCGTGACGAGGCTGAGCGCCGTCTTAGCCTTTAGTATATCATTTTCTTCAAAGTTATCAGATAGATAAGTGGCGATAGCCGCTGGATTGTCGCGGAATAAATCGGCTAAGTTTTCTTCGTTGCCAGCCAGCATTTCCAGAGCGTTTGTCCGTCACTGTGGCCTTCCAGCTACAGCATTATCGGCCGATACGTCTAGATTACCTCGCAGACATCGACGACGCTTCCACTTGGGGAATTTTCGACAATGAAAAAGACTTTGCTCGCTCTCGCCGCGGTTGTGGCGATGACCGGTTCGGCCTCGGCCGCTGACCTGGCTGCCCGTCCCTACGTGAAGGCTCCGATGCCGGCGCCGGTCGCCAACTGGACCGGCTTCTACATTTTCGGCGGTGGCGGTGGCGGCCTCTCTAATGCTGACCAGAGCGTTGTGGATACGGTTTCCGGTACGCCGCTGACGATCACCCAGCGCCAGGGCGGCTCGGGCTGGTTCGGCACCGTGGGCGCCGGTTACGACTGGCAGTTCAGCGGCACCTGGGTCGCTGGCGTGTTCGCTGACGGTCAGTTCGGCAGCATCCGCGCCACCATCCAGGATCCGCTCAATCAGATCACGGGCTCCCAGAAGCTCGAGACGTCGTGGGCCGCTGGTGTGCGCCTCGGCTGGCTGGCCGCCCCGAACGTTCTCACCTACGTCAACGGCGGTTACTCGGGCGCCCACTTCGGCCAGACCAACTTCACGGACCTCGCCGGCGTTCCCGTCGGTGCCCACCTCAACAGCTACAACCGCAACGGTTGGTTCATCGGTGGCGGCGTCGAGAATAGCCTGAACTTCTTCGGCATCAGCTCGCCCGGCTGGTTCATGAAGACCGAATATCGTTCGGCCTTCTACAACGCCAAGACCCAGGACGAGCTGTTCGACGCCGGCAACGTTCCGGTCGGCAACAGCATCCGCGCCAACAGCTGGAACCAGACGATCTCGACCTCGCTGGTCTACCGCTTCAACTGGACCGGTCCGGTCGTCGCGAAGTACTGATCTGGTCTCACGGCCAAACGTCAAAGCCCCGGCATCGTCCGGGGCTTTTTCGTTTGTCCTGAACGCTAGGCGCGCCGAGGCGTGCGAAGACGATGCGGCCTCCAAGAATTTCTGACTCATATTCATCTGCTTCAGGCACAACGATTGGCGTCGCACATAGGAGGCATCGCATCCTCGGCGGAGCAAGGAGGCGAACGATGCGATCAATCATTGCCATTGTTGTAACGATATGCGCTTTTTCTCCCGCGTTCGCTCTGACGCAGGGGGAGATTGAGGCAAAGCTACGTGCCGCGGGCTATTCGCAGGTTCCAGAGCATTTCGCGCGGGCGGATCGCGCTGGTGGCCGCCGCCGGGGTCGCTTTGTCGGCCGCGCCGGCGCATGCCGCCGATCCCGATCCCTACGCCGGTTTCGGTGGCGCGCGTTACGTCGCCATGGGCGCGGGCTTCCGGCGCGCGGATCTGCCGATGTTCTGTGCCGCCGCACGTGCCCTGCTGGCCGAGGTCGGCGGCAACGAGGCTGCGGCTGAGAAGCTTGCGCGAAGCCGCGGCCACGGCCGACTATCGATCGCGCTCGCGCTCGTTTTTGTCGGGACAGGGGTTGAGGAGGTGTGGCGGGTCGCTCCGTGGTGCTTTCGCAGCTCGGGTTCCCGCTGGTGGATCTTCATGCTATAACGGTCAGCGGCCGGTCACCCGGCGCAATCTGCAGTCCAAATTCCAGCCGGCTCACAAGGTCGGCGCGATTTTTGATTGGGCGTCGAGCGTGAGTTCTCAGGCGATGATATCAGCGGCGTGTGTGGTCGTTCTCGGATCGCTTACCTCGGGTTGTCTGAGCACTGGTCAGGCCACGTCTAAGCCGGCGGCCCACTCGGCTGCCCCTTGGGCTCGTGATCTTAATGAGCCCCCACCAAGTCGGCCGGCCGCGAAGGACGCAAATCCTCGCTAGGAATACTCTGGCTCCTTGCAAGCCTCTAGCCGGTTTTGCTTGCTCTCGGTGGTTGACCCACTGCACGCTGTCACGGTCTTACTGCGGCTGACAAGAGCGACCTAGCCCGATCTATTCACGAGAGCACGGTCGTTCTTGACGTCTGACTGGGGCTGGCGGCTGGCGTGGGTGACCGTCCGGCCTTTTGTCACCGGGTTCTACATCAAGCTGTTTTGTACGCGTTGGAGGAGTGGGGCGGGTGAGCGGGCGCAGGCCCGGTCGGTTACGGGCCGAGCGGGAGCAGCGCGCCGGGCAAGCTGCGGAAGAGGTCGGCTTCGGGGCATGCCGCGGCGAACGCAAGGCGAATGCGGCTCGCGGTTTCGACGACCCGGGCTGCGATTTTCAAGAGACGAAGACGCAGCGTCGCGAACTCGGCGGCGGCCAATTCCCGGACTTTGGGAATGGCGCCGCGCACGGTAAGCATCAACCAATAAGCGGCGGTGTGGAGAACGAGACGGACCTGGTTGGCGAGCGCCGAACGGCAACTGGTGCGATCGGAGGCGAGCTGCGTCTTATGCAGCTTGATCAGATTTTCGGCTTGGCCGCGCGCGCAATACAGGCTGTCGTAGATCCACTCGGCCGAGCCGACATCGAGGCTGGTGACGACGAAGCGGATGTCGAGGCCGAGCATCGTCGCCTCAATACGGGCGACAGTGCGCCGTTCGTGATCCCAGGACTTTGCCTTGTGGCGCGTCTCGGTATAGCCGCGCAGAACAGGCAGGTTCTCGATGGCGCGTCGCGTGCGAATGTCGTCGGCGACCTCGTCGACTTTTCTGGCGAGAGGCTTGGTACCGGACAGACCGAAGATGTAGTCGATGCCGTTGTTCTCGCACCACGTCATGGCCTCCGGCCGAGCATAGTGCCCGTCGCCACGGAACGTAATTCGCGTCTTGTGCCACCGCGTCCGGATATGCCGTATCAGGCGGCGCAGATGGGCACGCACCTCGACGCCGCCCGGCGTCTTGCCGGGCCGCAGCACGACCGCCACGGGCCGGCTCTTCTCCGTGTCGTAGACGTGGATCGGCAGGAAGCAGCGTTCGTCATAATGCGGATTCCGACGAAGCCGGCCATGCATTCCAATTCGAAGCCGGCCGGGTATTCCGATCTGAAGCCGGCCACCCGTGGCGTCGTTCGCATGGGTCAATTTCATGATGTCGTCGAGGGCTGGGAAGGTCAAGAGACCGGTTGATCTTGAGCGGGTTGCTTCTGCTTCCTGAGGCTCTCTCCTTTGAGTTCGATGCGGTAGGCATTGTGGACGAGGCGATCGAGAATCGCGTCGGCGATGGTGGGGTTGCCGATGATTTCGTACCAGCGATCGACGGGCAGCTGGCTGGTGACGATAATCGAGCGGGCTTCGTATCGATCCTCGACGATTTCGAGCAAATCACGGCGCTGGTCGGCGTCGAGAGGTTCTGGTCCCCAGTCGTCCAGGATCAGCAGATCAAGTCGTGCGATCGCCCGCAGCATCTTGGTATAGCGGCCATCGGCGCGGCCGAGTGCGAGAGCGGCGAAGAGACGCGGCACACGATGGTAGGCAACTGAGAAGTCGTCTCGGCAAGCCTTGTTGCCGAGGGCACAAGCGAGCCAGCTCTTGCCGACGCCGCACGGCCCGGTAACAAGGAGATTATGTCGTGCCCGGATCCAGTCGCCAGCGGCGAGTTTTAGAAAGAGCGTGCGGTCGAGGCCGCGGATAGCGCGGTAATCGACATCCTCGACGCAGGCGGCATGACGCAGCTTGGCGGCTCGAGCTCTGCTTTCGAACCGCTTTTGCTGGCGCAGCGTTTTCTCGTGTTCCAGGAGCAACGCCAGCCATTCGGCGTGTTCGAGGCTGCGCGCTTCGGACTGGGCATCGAGGTCCTTGAAGCCTTTGGCCATACCGTGGAGACCAAGGCTATGCAGCAGGTCGAGGGTGGGATGGGTGAGCATGCTGGATAATCCTTTCAATGGAAGTAACCGGGGCCGCGCAGATTGGGATGTTCGATGATCGCGTCCTCGGTATCGCGAGAACTGCGTTCGAGCTTGTTGGCGATGATGGAGGCGATGCTCTTGTAGGTCAGTGCGCTGACCGCGACCGCGCGGGCCGCGATCAGCTCGGCGCGTTCGGGATCAATATCCTTGAACAGCCGAAGCACGCCGAGACAGGTCCGGAATCCCTGTTCGGGATGAGGCCGATTGGCCAGGATGGCGAGAACGAGCCCCTCGGTGTTGGGCCCGATCGACCGCCCCCAGCGCCGGAATCGATCGGGAGTCCACTCGGCGTAACGCCGATGCGCACTGGGCATGTGATCGGGATCAGTGCCGTGCCGGCGGCCGCCATAACGGCGCTGGTGAGCAGCAACACGCAAACCCCGATGGAACAACTCGATGGTCCGGGTGGTGGCGCGAACGTCGACCTGCTCCCGGATCAGGCCGTGTGGAACTGAGTAGAAGAAGCCGTCGACCTCGACGTGATAATCGAGCGAGACGCGGGCCAGGAGCCATTCCGCGAACTGATAGTCGGCATCCGGCAACGGCGCCAGGACAGGCATCTCGACGGTCTCGAACAATTGTCGGCGGCTGACGCCGATCCGGCGCATGACGTGGGCGTTGATGCGCTCCAGCGCGGCGGCGATTGCCGCATTCGCCTCAGCCAGCGAGAAGAAGGTCTGCCGGCGAAGCCGCCCGAGGATATAGGTCTGGGCAAAACGCACTCCGGCTTCCACTTTTGCCTTATCCCGGGGCTTTCTTGGCCGTGCCGGAAGGATGCCAACGCCGTAATGGGACGCCATCATCCCGTAGCTGCGATTGATTTCGGGGTCGTAGAACGACGCCCGGTGCACGCCGGACTTCAGATTGTCAGGGACGACGAGGCGTGGCACCCCGCCAAAGAACCGGAACATTCGGACATGAGCCTCGATCCAGTCCGGAAGTGTCTGCGTCCAGGTCGCCTCGGCGTAGGTGTAATTCGAGGCGCCAAGCACGGCGACGAAGATCTCCGCGTCGCGCACAACCCCGGTTGCGCGATCAACGATCATGATCTTCTTGCCGGAGTAATCGACAAAGACCTTGTCGCCGGCCGGATGGTCCTGCCGCATCGTCGGAGACAGCCGCCGCTCGAATTCCCGGAATAAATCGCAGAACCGGCTGTAGCCATAACCTTCCGGATGGACCGCCCGGTACTCCTCCCACAGCACCATCAGATTGACGCCAGGCCGCTTCAGCTCACAGGCCAGCGAGGCCCAATCCGGCTCCCGGCGCCGGCGGAAGCCGCGCCTGACGCCGGCATGGGCAAACAGACGTTGTTCAAGAACGGCGTCGGTCAGATCGCCCGCCAAAGGCCACGCCAGCCCGGCAGTCGAGGCACGCTTGAGATTGTCCTGGATCGTGCTGCGCGCCACCCCGAGCGTGCGCCCGATCTCCCGGGCGCTCACCCCATCACGGGCAAGCCGCAGCATCTGTCGTATCTGTCGCATGGTCAGTTCTCTCTTGGCCGGCATCCGCTTCCCCTCGTGGATCAACGAGGGACTTGATGCCTGAAGGACTGACCCAAACGAAAACGCCGACTTCCAAAACCCGGCCGGCTTCAAATCGGAACGATGGCCGGCTTCAAGTCGGAATACCCGGCCGGAATAAATCGGAATCCGCAGTCATAATGAGCGTTGAACAGCGAGAGCTGCTGATGGCCGTGGACGACATCGCAGGTATCATCGATGTCGAGCGTGACGGATGCCGGCTCGCGCGGGTAGCTATCCATCCATGCGTCGACCAAAGTGTAGGTCAGTCGGATCACGTCGCGCAGGCGCGGAGCATTCTCCAGACGCGACAGCGTCGGTTGGGAACACAGATCGCGACCGCTGTCCGGCAGCCGTCCGCAGGCCAGCTTGAATGCGGGATCGGACCGCAGATGATCGAGGTCGTCGGCGTCCTCGTAGCCGCAGCAGATCGCGAACATGCGCGCGCGGAACATATCGACAAGGCTGTGCACGACCCGCGTCGGATCGCGCCGATCCGGGAACACCCGGGCCAAATTGTCGGCCAAACCGAGACGCCGCTCGGCCATCGCCAGAAGCATCACGCCCCCATTCGAGGTTAGGCGTCCACCATCGAAGGCAGCTGTGACTTTCTTGGCGTGAACGGCTGGAAACGAGAAGGGCAGAATCGTATCATCGGTCATGGCGGGCGTGGCGTTCGCGGTTGAGGTGATGGGGTTGGCTTCGCAACCGAATCCTACGCCGCATCAGCGCTTTACACCACGCTCGCCAGCCTCTCAGGCGCCCTCTCGCGAATAAGGCGGGCTAGATCGGTGGGCTGGTCTTCTACATCCAGCTTACCGGTTCTGATGATGAGGGTATTGGCGGTCGTCGCCTTGCTACTACTGCCAACCAATCCCCTCCGCGCCGGGGCGACCATCGTCGGCGCAGGTTCGCAGTCGTGCTCGACGTGGACGAACAGAACCAAGAATGCGGTAGTAAAGGGCGCCTTCGAATCCTGGGCTGTAGGCTTCATCAGTGGTCTGAATGTTAGCGGCGATAGAGAAATTGTCGGAGGCGGTGACTTTACAGCGATAATTGCTTGGATGGACCAGCGCTGTAGATCTCGTCCGACCGACCAAATTGGAATCGCAGCCCTAGATCTCGCGATGGAATTAGCCCGCCCTATTCGTGAGAGCGCGGTATTTTGGTCCGACTGGTGCATCCGCACACCTCCGCTGACGAGGCGCACAGGATTGCCTTCGGCTTTTCACCGCCTGACGACCGGTACTTTGCAACGCGCTTGAGGGATGGGTTGGGTGAACGCGGGCGGACGCCCCACCGGTCAAGGACCGAGCGGCAGCAGCGCGCCGGGCAAGCTGCGGATCAGGTCGGCTTCGGGACATGCCGCGGCGAACGCAAGGCGAATGCGGCTCTTGGTCTCGACAACCCGGGCGGCGATTTTCAAGAGCCGAAGACGCAGCGTCGCGAACTCGGCAGTGGCCAATTCCCGGACTTTGGGAATGGCGTCGCGCACGGTCAGCATCAGCCAATAAGCGGCGGTATGGAGAACGAGGCGGACTTGATTGGCGAGCGCCGAACGGCAACTGGTGCGATCGGAGGCGAGCTGCGTCTTATGCAGCTTGATCAGATTCTCGGCTTGGCCGCGCGCGCAATACAGGCTGTCGTAGATCCACTCGGCCGAGCCGACATCGAGGCTGGTGACGACGAAGCGGATGTCGAGGCCGAGCATCGTCGCCTCAATACGGGCGACGGTGCGTCGTTCGCGATCCCAGGACTTTGCCTTGTGGCGCGTCTCGGTATAGCCGCGCAGAACCGGCAGGTTCTCGATGGCGCGTCGCGTGCGGATGTCGTCGGCGACCGCGTCGACTTTTCTGGCGAGCGGCTTGGTGCCGGACAGACCGAAGATGTAGTCGATGCCGTTGGTCTCGCACCACGCCATTGCCTCCGGCCGGGCATAGTGCCCGTCGCCACGGAACGTAATTCGCGTGTTGTGCCACCGCGTCCGGATATGCCGTACCAGGCGGCGCAGATGGGCACGCACCTCGACGCCGCCCGGCGTCTTGCCGGGCCGCAGCACGACCGCCACGGGCCGGCTCTTCTCCGTGTCGTAGACGTGGATCGGCAGGAAGCAGCGTTCGTCATAATGAGCGTTGAACAGCGAGAGCTGCTGATGGCCGTGGACGACATCGCAGGTATCATCGATGTCGAGCGTGACGGATGCCGGCTCGCGCGGGTAGCTATCCATCCATGCGTCGACCAAAGTGTAGGTCAGTCGGATCACGTCGCGCAGGCGCGGAGCATTCTCCAGACGCGACAGCGTCGGTTGGGAACACAGATCGCGACCCGTGTCCGGCAGCCGTCCGCAGGCCAGCTTGAATGCCGGATCGGACCGCAGATGATCGAGGTCGTCGGCGTCCTCGTAGCCGCAGCAGATCGCGAACATGCGCGCGCGGAACATATCGACAAGGCTGTGCACGACCCGCGTCGGATCGCGCCGATCCGGGAACACCCGGGCCAAATTGTCGGCCAAGCCGAGACGCCGCTCGGCCATCGCCAGAAGCATCACGCCCCCGTTCGAGGTCAGCCGACCGCCATCGAAGGCAGCTGTGACTTTCTTGGCGTGAACGGCTGGAAACGAGAAGGGCAGAATCGTATCATCGGTCATGGCGGGCCTGGTGTTCGCGGCTGAAGGTGATGGGGTTGGCTTTGCAACCGAATCCTACGCCGCATCAGCGCTTTACACCACGCTCGCCAGCCTCTCAGGCGCCCTCTGACGAATAAGACGGGTTAGCTGGCAACGCAGCGAAGCGCTGACCCACCGGTTCCCGCGCTGGCCGGTTTTTGTCACTGACGCGAGCGATTCCTCTGCTGAGAGGCGGTGCGTCATGGACTGTCTCAGCCTTGTCATACCCGCCACTATTGGCTGATCCTGACGATTTGACGCCGCCTCCGTTGGCGGGCACTGGTCCTGAGTTGATTTAGCCCGTGTCCTAGTTTGTACCAGACGCTAATCAATCGTGAATTGCCGGCACACTGCCCACGCAGGGATACTGACCCGGCGATGATGACGGTGCTGTTCATTACTGCCTCGGTCGGCGTCTTGGCTGTGAGTGCCACATTCGCGGTGATCATCTATATCGATGCTCGGGCCGAGCGCAGGCACCGACAGTAAGGCCGCCTCAGTTGGCCTCCTTCATTCTGCAGGTGGCGCGCGGCGTAAGGCGCCTTGTAACGTTATGAATTTTTGTGCGCTTGGCGCGGTGGCGCTCGATTTGCAGTACTGTTGATCTATCCAAGGGGGTCCGGCTGGATGAGAGCTCGCTTATGGGCGCCCCGCTTCGGCGTTACTTTGAGCTGCAAGCCCATTGCGGTGAGCACCGCCAAAACGGTTGAAAAATTCGGAAGCTGTTCATTGCCGAAAGCACGATAAATGCTGGTACGCTGCAGCCCGGCCTCCCTTGAGATCTCCGAAATGTTGAAATCTTTGAGCGCCTCTCCGATCGCCCCGCAGATTCTGTGAGGTTCAGCTGATGCGAATGCTTGGTTCAGCTCATCGGCGAGTTTCGAGGGGATGACTGGCCGGTAAGTCTTCGTCACTTGAGCCTCCCAAAGCAGAAGGCCGGCTCTTTGAGCCGGCCTTTGTTGTTTGAATGAAGCTACTCAATACCTTGGGATGAGCGGACCACCAAAACGGTAGTTCACGCGAACCAGACCCATGTCGACATCCTGACCGATGCGAGCCGTGGCGAAAGAAACTCCCGCCGGATCGGTGAAAACGGTGTCGTGATGGCCCAGGAAGATATGGTCGTATTCGAAGCCCACCGACCAATTCGGCGCGAAGCCGAACTCTACCCCGGCGCCGACCGTACCGCCCCAACGAGCGGTGTCGCGTGTGGTAGCCAGGAGCGTACCGGCGCCGACGAATCCAGGCGGAACGTAGGCGTCGAAGCGATCTCCAACTACCGCTGCACCGCCCTTTACGTAGAGGAGAACATTATTCCAGGCATAGCCCACTTGGCCCGTGATCAAACCAAAGGCGTCGATGCGGCTGCGATTATCGGTACCTGAGAAGAGACCGATGTTGCTGCCGGTGAAATCGGCCCAGTTGCCCTGGCCCTCGACGCCGAAGACCCAGTTAGCCGACTGCCACCGGTACCCGATCTGACCACCAACCGTGCCTCCAGTTGCGTTGTGGCACCCGTCGGCAGCAGCCGGAACAATCGGGAACGCGCCGATCGCGACGATATCCGCGCAAGTGTGCGCCGAGCCGTAACCACCGTTGACGCCAATGTAAAAGCCGCTCCAGTCGTAGATGGTGGCGACCATCGGCGGCGGAGCCTTGGTGTACGGCCGGGCGGCCAAGTCCGCCGCACTGGCTGGTGCCGCCAGAGCTAGAGCCAACGTTCCGGCCGCAGCCACAAAAAGCACTTTCATGCGCGTGTCTCCCCAGAATGAATTACAAGTTCAATGAATTCGGTGCGCTTCGCCACCTGACTTGGCCAAGTGTATGCGGCTCGCTGGGGATTGCTGTAACCGCCCTACAACACTTGTTGCCAAAGGTGGACGGTGGATTCCTAATATTTGTTAGATAGTTGGAACTTAGTGCCTGTTAACGTGCACAGGGCATTTTGAGCCCACCACCATTTAAGATGGCGGCGTTTTGGGACGCGGTCAGTTGCCAGCGGACCGCCCGTTGCCGCGTGGTTGACTGTTCGCCCGCCGCTCCACATCGCGCCTTCGGTGATTGATTTGACCGTGATCTTTCCGACGATCCGCGGCACACTTTTCCGGTTCATGCCGGGCCGCTATGCCGAAGCGGCATCGTGGGTGTCAATGGCATTGCAGGACAATCCGGACTATCAACCTGGATTACGGATCGCCGCTCCAAGCAATGCGATGGCAAGAAGGATTGCGGCAAGCCGGGCTGCCGGAATGACGATTGCAGCCAGGGATTTCGCCCGTGGCAACGAGGATCGAATGACTTCCGCTTCTGGCCCTAGCGGGCCTTCGTGAAATGTCGGCTTCTGCGCCGCTGTTGGCGAATATGCGGACATCGTGGACTTATGAGTACGCGCTCTAGTCGAAGCAAGCCCCTACTTGGGTGTGGCTGGCACGACAAGCTGTGAGGTGAGTGTTCCACCTCGGTTTTTGCCGATGGGCCGGCACGGTTCCTGACGTCAAGTTGAGATGGTCCGGCGGGTGAGATCGAGGCACGCCCCGATGGCAAGCAGCAGGAACATCCCGATCGGAAACATGTAGATCATCGCATAGTTGATTAGGACGGCCTGCCCGATGAAAAAGCAGGTGTAGAGCGACGCGACGAACAGTGCTGCGTCCGCGGCATTAGGTGGAAGGTGACGTGCGATCCAGATGCATATTTCAGTGATCGTGAGCAGCGATTTCGCGCGATCATGAGCGCCGAATTCAGACGATCGTGAGCAGCCTCGCTCCGGCCGAGGCGGTGATAGGGTCAGCGTTCTGGCTGCTCGTCAAGGGTGATGGTTTTGGCGTTGCGTTTTCGCATGCTTTCGCCAGCAAGCTGGAGGCGGTGAGCGTTGTGGACGAGGCGATCCAGAATCGCGTCGCCTAGCGTGGGATCTCCGATAACTTCGTGCCATGTGTCCACAGGGAGTTGGCTGGTTACGATGGTGGAGGAGCGGCCATGGCGATCGTCAAGGATTTCCAGTAGATCGCGCCGCTCGGCAGCGGTGAGCACCGACAATCCCCAATCATCCAAAATCAGAACCTGGGCGCGGCCAAGGGTTTTGAGCAAGCGGGCATAACGTCCATCGCCCCGCGCGAGCCCCAACGCTTCGAACAATCTTGGGACGCGGTGATAGAGGACCGAGCGATTATCTCGGCAGGCCTTGTGGCCGAGGGCACAGGCTAACCAACTTTTGCCCAATCCGGTCGCCCCGGTTATGAGCAAATTCTCGTGGCGATCGATCCAGTCGCCGCTGGCGAGCTTGGCGAAGACGGCCCGGTCGATACCCCGCGGCGTGCGCAAATCGACGTCCTCCACGCAGGCATTCTGGCGGAGCGAGGCCAGCTTGAGGCGCGTGGTGAGCCGCCTGGTGTCGCGTTCCGCCGCTTCCCGGTCGACCAGCAGGCCGATGCGATCTTCGAACGGCAAGGCTTCGAGATCAGGCGATCGTCGCTGCTCCTCGAAGGCCTTGGCCATGCCGCTCAAGCCGAGCTCGATCAGGCGTTCGTGGGTGGGATGGTTGAGCATACAGGTCTCCTTGGCTTCAGTGAAAATAATCGCGGCCGCGGATGTTGCCGTGGCGCAGGGGTTGGTGTTCGGAGGGCTCGTCGAGAAAGGTACGATCCAGACCGTTCTGGAGGATGGAGCGGATCGAGGCGACGGATCGCGCCTTGATCAGAATGCCGCGCCGGCAGGCCGCTTCGACGCGCTCCGCGCTGTAGCTTTTGACCAGTGACAGAATGCCGAGGCAGGTGCGAAAGCCTTGCTCGGGATGCGGCCGGGCCGCGATCACGGCCTGGAAGAAGGCGGCGGTCGACGGACCGATCCGCTCGCCGGCGACGATCACTCCGGCGGGCGTCCATTGACCGTAGCGCCGATGGGCGCTGGGCATATGGTCGGCGATGGTGGTGTGGCCCCGCCGGTTGGGCGCGCGGGCGTGGCTGGCGATCCTGCGGCCGTTGTGGAAGATCTCGACCGTTCTGTCATCGATGCGTGCGTCGACAAGCTCACGGATGAGCCGATACGGCGCGGAATACCAGTGTCCATCGATCTCGATATGATAGTCGGGGCCGATCCGGCATCGCTTCCAGCGTGCGAAAGCGTAAGCCTGGTCCGGCAGCTTTGTAAGCTTGGGCTTGTCGAGCTCGGCGAACAGTTCGGCGCGACTGGCGCCAAAGTCGCGCATCTGCCTTGCATTGAGTTCGACGACGAGTGTTTTGATGGCTGCGTTCAGCTCCGCCAACGAAAAGAAGCGTTGGTTGCGCAGCCGCGCCAGAATCCATCGCTGGGCGACTTGCACCGCAACTTCGACCTTTGCCTTATCTTTTGGGCGCCGCGGCCGGGCTGCGAGAATGGCCGTGCCGTAATGGCTCGCCATCTCGGCATAGGTTCGGTTGAGGCCGGGATCGTGGCGGTCGGGATTGGTGACGGCGGCCTTGAGATTGTCGCAGACTACGAATGTCGGCACGCCGCCGAGGAAGGCGAAAAGATTGATGTGGACCCGGATCCAGTCGGCGAGCCCCTCGCTTGGACAGGCCTCGGCATAGGTATAGTTGGAGGCGCCCATCGCCGCGACGAACAGCTTCATCGACTGCACTTCCCCGTTTGAGGGATCGATGACGTCGATGGTGTCGCCGGCGAAATCCACGAAAACCTTCTCGCCGCCCAGATGCGTCTGCCGCATCGAAGGCCGGGCTCGCCCCTTCCAGGCCTCGTACGTCGTGCAGAACCAGGTGTAGCCGAAGCCATCGGGATGGGTGGCGCGATACTCGTCCCACAGCAGCCGACGGGTCACGTTGCGTCGGCGCAGCTCCTTGTCGACATAGCCCCAGTCGGGAACGGCCCGCTGGGGGCTCTGCGACGCAGGCCTCGGCGCCGGGAAAAGCAGCAGCTCCAGGTCCTCGTCGCTCATTCCGGCCGGCAACGGCCAGTTCAGCCCGGCAGCCCCGGCTCGGCGTAGATAGCTGTGCACGGCGCCGTTGCTGATGCCCAAGGTGCGCGCGATGGCTCGCTCCGGCAAGCCTTGAACATGTTTTAAGCGGAGAACCTCTTTGATCCGGCGCATCGACAATCTCTGGGTGGGCATCGGCCTTCCTCGTTCACTGACGAGGCAGTTCCTAAGCCGGTTGAGTTGTCGGCCGAAGCGGGCTGAGTTGCTGAAAAGCTGCTCACGATCCCGCGAAACATGCAATCCAGAAGCGGACGACCATGGCAGCCAGCCCAACGAGCAGGAGCGGCCACATGATGGGGACGTGGAGCGGTGCGGGCAATGATTGGTGAAGGGTGCTAGCGAGCTTGGTCGCGTAGACTTGGAGAACCTGTCTTGGCGACGTCGTGACGATCCGGAAATATTCGTGCTTGAGCGCATCGAAATAGGCGGGAGTGCCGAACAGGATGCGAGAGTCTAAGCGTTCGACGGCTTCGATGCCGCTGGCGTCATCCCAGCGAATGCCGAACGGGTTCTTGTTCACCCCGAGCCCGATGTAGAGGCTGTGCCACGGGCCGTGCTCCTCGGTAAATCTCGCGGGCTGCAGGTTGTATGCAATGTCGCGGGCGCGGTGCACCAGGTGGGGGGCCTTGTAGGCAACGAAGACGGCGAGAAGCTGCGCGATGTGCGGCAGAATGGTGCGGCGGCCTGACACGGCCACGCTGACGGCGATCGCTGCCGCGGAGGCGGCAACTCCCATCATGGCCGTTGACTGGCGAAACAGACTTGCTGTCGCAAGACTCAGAATACCCGCCACCAGCCAGCCGATGAACGTTCCTTGCGATGCCTTGATCAGCGGTAGGCCCAGCAGGGCCAGCGGCAGGATGGCGGAAAGGCAGGCATCGCCAAGTCCTGCCGGGTGGGGAGTGAGGATGGGGTATTGCCGAGCGAGGGCGATCGACAGCAGCACGAGCGCTGCGCTGATCCGCAGCTGCAGCGTGAACAGCAGGAGGGCGAGCAGGATCAGGCCGATAACGTTGATGCCAAGGTTGATCCGGGCAATATCGGACGGCTTTGCCGCCCGTCCTGTCAGCGCGGAGTAGAGTCCCAGCGCGAGCGCGTGCCCGGGGTCGTCGCCGAGGCTGTCATCGCCGATAGGAATCACTCTGCTGTCGCGACACAGAACGAGGAACTTGCCGGTCTTGAGTGCGCAATCTGCACTGTCCAGCCAGAGGCGAGCCGCAAGCCAGTCCGGTGGGGGTTCATTGGCTTTTGCGTGGGAGACGAGTGAGAACGCCAACAGGCAGGCTAGCATGAGTGCACGCATAGTATGCCCCTCACTTCAATCTGATGGTTCGGAGGTCATGCAGCCGATCAAAAATGCATGTTGGTCTCCCAAGACCGAAAGCGTTATTGAGCCGCAACTGGAGCGCGAATACAAGCCGTAACGCACCAAACTATATGAGACCAAAGGCGGGGGGATGTCCCGGGTTCTGTTGAATTTCTGAAGAGGTCGGCGTTGCCCACCTTGAGCCGGTAGGCTCGGGGTGCTGATTCCACAAAGGAGAGCAACGCCATGACGAGAGATATCACACCGGCTGGTTGGCCGGCGACCGGGGCTGTGGAGAAATCATTTGCGGAAGTGCGAGCGAGCTTCGATCGGTTCTGCCTTGCGGCAGGAATCGAGGCGCTCGGCACGATGATGGAGGCGGATGTGACAGCGGCCTGCGGGCCGCGCCACGGTCGTGATGCGGCGCGGCGGGCGCACCGTTGGGGCCGAACGCGGGGGCGGATCGGTTTCCACGGCGGCAAGATCGAGGTCGATCGCCCGCGGGTCCGGGGCATGGACGGCCGCGAGGTCACGATCCCGAGCTGGGAAACGGCGGCGCAGGAGGACTGGCTCGGTCGCTGGGCGATGAACCTGATGCTGATCAATGTGTCGACGCGCCGGTTCGGCCGCGCCGTCCGGCTGCCCGAGGGTGACGTGCCGGCACCGCCCGGATCGGGGATTTCGAAGTCGGCGGCCTCGCGGAGGTTCGTGGCTCTGTCGGCGGCGCGGCTGGCCGACTTCATGGCTGCCGATCTGTCCGCGCTCGACCTTCTGGTGGTCCAAATCGACGGGCTGCATCTCGACGACGATCTCGTGCTGGTGGCCGCGATCGGGGTTGACGGCGAAGGCAACAAGCATCCGCTGGCGCTGGTGGAAGGGGCGACCGAGAATGCAGCAACGGTTCAGGCCCTGCTGGACAACCTGGTCTCGCGCGGGCTCGACCCGACGGTGCCAAGACTGTTCATCGCCGACGGCGCGAAGGCGTTGTCGAAGGCGATCCGCCGCACCTTCGGTTCGGCCGCTGCGATCCAGCGCTGCCAGATCCACAAGGCGCGCAACATCATGGAACGCCTGCCGAAAGAGCATCATGCGGCCACCCGCCGGGTGCTGCGCCAGGCCTGGGAGCTCGATGACGCCGACAAGGCTGAAAAATTGATCCGCAATCTCGCGCGTCGACTCGACCAGCAATGGCCCGGCGTTGCGGCCAGTATCCTCGAAGGCCTCGACGAAATCCTGACTGTCGTCCGGTTGAAGTTGCCGAAGGAGCTTCGCCGATCGCTCGCCTGTACCAATATCGCCGAGAACATGATGGGCACCATTCGCCGCGTCACGCGCAACGTTAAACGCTGGCGGGATGCCGGTATGGCCTTGCGATGGGTCGCGGCCGGTATGATCGAGGCCAACAAGGGCTTCCGACGATTGAAGGCGCATAAGCAATTGTCGGTTCTGCGTGCGGCCCTTCAAGCTCACCACGATCGCATGACAATCAAGTCCGTTGCCCACGTCACGAGGGCTGCGTAATATTCATTCCGGCAACGTCGACCCGACGTAGTTCAACAGCGATCGGGACATCCCCAAAGGCGGGGTCAGCTCATCCAGTCGGGCTCGCCGCCGACTTAGGCGGCCTCTTTCATTCACGGTTCGAGCAAACCCATTCCCGTGATTTCACGGAATTTCGACTGGCTCCAACGCCGCTAGCATCCATATAGCAGTGGCTGGGTGGGCAGTTGGACCTGTGGAGATAGCTGATGGCCAACCCCGTAGACCTTCGAGACCGCGCGGCCATGTTTGAAAAGCGTGCGGACGAGGCAAAGGATGCAATTTCCCGGGCGCACTATCGAGAGATGGCCGCGCACTATCGTGCGCTTGCGGTAGAGCATTCCGAGATGATGCGCGCCGACACTTAGCGCAGGCGTTCGTGCTATAACCCGTCCACGACCGGGAGACCCCGGGCGTAATCTAAAGTCCAAACTCCCGCCGGCTCACGAGGTCGGCGGGTTTTCTTTTGCCGCCCGTCGGTTCACGACGAACGCCAGTTGTATCAATACCAATCGATCGAGGATTTCGCCGGGCCCCAGTTCCATCTACCAGGCAAGTAACGATTGGTAGGAACATCTGCGGACTCAGTCCCGCCCGTTTGTACGGCCGCAAAAGTAACCTTCGTTGGTGTTCCATTTGCGGCAACCGAGCCGCTCAAGACCTTGCCGTCCCACTCGATAGTCCGTGTCCGATCGATTGACATGGTCCGATCTCCAGTGAACCGCCAAAATAGCAGGGCTGCGCGCGAGGCCCTGTGACCAAATGGCCACATCATCGTGGAAAGCGCAGCGGCCATTCCCAGCATCATCAACGCGATCACCTTCGCGGCGACAGATAAAAATTCTTTCACCGTTTATCTTCTTTCGAGCGCAGGCGGTCACGTGCCACGCGAAATATTTGACAGCTTTAAAATGAAAAGGGGCAGCGTTAGCCATAGCAGTCCGTATGCGTCAAACAGAGCTCCGGTTAGAGACGATTGCGCAATATAGTAGGCGAAGACGCATGCTGCGACTGTGGTCGCGATCGCCGCAGGGTCTCTGCCGCGTCCCAGACTGGAAATGAGGCCAAGCAGTGATCCGGCAACAAAGGTCGCGAACAATGCGTACCAGGGACCTGCCTCTGCATAGCCGGAGACGTTCACAGGTGCAGGCTGATAGCCTGTCGTGGACGTGACATTTGGAAATACCTTAGGAAATATTAGTGTTGGCGGGAAGCATCGTTGCTCGCCAAAGACCCGACGTAGCCACGATGGATCGATGCCACATCGGCGTTCTGGGTCTGAGAAGGTTTCTACATAGAAGGGAAAGCCGACGGCCATCCTCAATAAGTTGGAGCGAACCATCCGGATCGCGATGATCCGAAACGTTGACAGGCGATCTGGTCGCGATCCCTCTGGTCGCGATCCCTCCGCAAAGGGCGCGGGCGATACAACGTGTTCAGCAGCGCAAAACTGAGTGATGCTAAGCACGAGGAAGAGAGCGGCAGCAATCGGCAGCACGAGAATGCCGCTGCGTAAAATTCCGAATTCTGAGAGTGCGAGCGTCAGCCCCACCATCAAGAGGTAGATGAATGCGGGCGCCTTCTGCATTGTCGCAAGGTCAAGACTAAGGATGACGACGCTTAGAACGGCGAAGGACAGCAACGCCGGTTTGTTTTTACCTATCACGCCGCGTGCAAGCAGATAGCAACTGAGCATCGGGAGGCTCGCAAAGGCGAAGGCAAAGTAGAAGTTTCCAAGCGCGCTCTGCAATTCGGCCCGACGCAGGATCTTGGCTTCGTAACACGAGGTCAGGTCCCAGGGAGCTGTCAGAAGGTTGAGGCCGCCAGACAGCGAAAGCCGATAGAGGCAGTAGGCAGTCATCGCCAACGCGGTGGCGATTGGAAGCCAAATGGGTACCTTTGATTCTTCAGAGAAGATGGGGCGATCGATCAAGCCTCCTGCCAGCAACGCGGCTGTCGGTAGCGCGATCACAAAGACTAGCAGCAGCATCCAATACGTCAGAGAGCCGAGGGTGGGCCCCGAAATGATATTGGGTTCATGGCCCACGTACGCCATGAGCTGGTCGCGGCCGAATGAGAAAGGGAAGATCGCCGCGCCGACTCCCGTCGTAAGGATATAGGCGCCCACTGCAATAGAGATTGCTAGGTAAGTGCGCTTCACAGCTCTTCCCGCATAGTCTGTGGGCGCGCGCTAAACGCCGCGCTTATTCCTCGAATTTGGCCCGGTTGTTCTGAAACGGTATCGCGACCCTTGAGGGTAAAGAAGGCCTTCGAAAGGCGAAGCGGCAACCCTTGGGGAAATCTACGGGGAGCTACGGGGCTGCAGCACTGTTGGCGGTATCCTCTATTCGTCATCCGCGCTGGTGGTTCTTGACGTGCGGCGCGGTCCGCTCTCCAGTCATTTCCTCCACGTAGTCGTCAATGGTGGCTAAATGCTTCTCGCGGTTGCCGAAGCGGCGGGCTTGCGTGCCGAAGATGAGGTAGCGGCGAAGCCGATCGAGCTCAGCGAGGTCTGCCTTCACGCGTTCGACTTCTGCTTCCTCATCGATCTTGCGCATCCGTCCTTTGTGGTGGGCCTTCGCGGCCGCGCGGTTCTCTGCCTTGGTCATGACGCCATCGAAACGCGGCGCCAGTGAGAGTCAAATTGTCGTTTATAGTGGCTCGAAACCTGCGCGATCTGCTGTGCGTCGTGGGTGTGGGAAAAGGTCGTCCGGGCTGCCGACCCGGCTGTGACAAGGAGCGCCCCCACGACCGAGATCGGGACCTTGCGGCAAATCTTGGAACTATATGCACGCTACTCGCACAAGTGTTATTGCCACGGTTTTGCACTACAGAAGGATCAGCATGTACCAATGGGCGTGCGTGGTCGAATGAAGCGAGGCCTGGAAGAGCTCTGGCGGCTAGAGCAGATCTGCCTAGCTGAGGCTGCGCCTGCCACGATGCATATCGAGCGGATCGGACTACTGAAGGTCGCCGAGGATTGTAGGCGCTCGGCGGACGAGATCGAGGCACGGGCCGCCCTTCAGAGTCGAGCTCGCAGTTTTTTGGGGGTATCTTGGGGGTATCCTGGATACGCAGACACCAATTGGCCCGGTCACGTGGGCGTGCGGTCTGATCGGCTTGGCGCTGTTCGTCGCGCTCTATCTTCCTTGGTAAGCCGATCGCGAGTCCATCACAAAGGCCCGCCGGTTCACGCTGGCGGGTTTTTGTCGCTGACGCTTAACGCAGCCGAAGGCCCGTCAGTTTATCGGACAGGCGATTCCTTTGCTGACAGGCGGTGCTTTATGGACTTAACCTGGTAATATCGGGCGCTATTGGCGTGCTGGCCTGTTTGTTCTTCCTCGGCCATAGCTGGCGGGCCTAGCACTCCCGGCGCTCTAATCCGCAATTGGATCGGCAGCCGGGAGCATCGAGGCTGGAAATGACCTGCCGTGCATGTCTGCCCTCCAAGTGACCCCGGTTGCGAACAGGAGCATCTTCTACCGAGCAAGCGTGGATGGAGGGGCACCATGATCGACTTAACCCGCGTCTTTGATGCCGCCATGATTGCGCTGGGAGCATTTAACGTCGTGCTGGTGGCGATGCTCATACTCGCTTTCTAAGCCGCCTCAGATGGCCGAGCCACCGGGGCTCACTCTGACAGAGGTGTCCGGATGGCAAGCAACATGATTCGTCGCAATTCGCTGCGTCGATCGTGCGGAACGCCGCGGCAAGGGTCGCAGGAGCCGGACCAGACGGAGCCTGCGGCCCTTAGTTGAAGCACTGTGGGGATTGGGCCACAAGCAGCAGAAATGAGAATTTGGCTGGGAACATACCGGCTGCGGCCGACTTTCGTTCTGCGGCGACGGTCTCGGTCCCACGAGGCAAGAGCCTGTCCGGAGGCCTCAGCATCATCACGCCCCCCGGCCCGATGGGGCCGCCACGGGGTCGTCTTATACGAGGCGCCGAATGGATGAGACTTGGAGAGTTGTGTTCGCGCTTAGCGCGACGGCTATTGTCGCCGCCGGCTCCTTCTTTGCCATCCGGTTTATCATCGGATTGAACCTCTGACCTCGACCTGACAAGCGGCGCCGGAAGCGAATCGCAGGCTATCAATTCCTTGGGCCCCTGGAGCACGCTCGAGTTACTGCGCGTCGTGGTGCGGACGAAGCGAGCCCGCCGTTTCACACATCTTTGCTAATTGGCGGTGCTGCGGCTCTTGGCCTTGGACGACCGCTCACAGCCGGCCTGGCCGGCGCGGCCGACTTCTTCGACGCATCATCGCCGCGGGCAGTTCCCCACGGATCGACCGACTTCTGGTCCGGAACATTGTTGAGAGAGAGTTAATAGGTGCCCTCAGCCCGATCGTCGTCCGCCTTTTCCGACGCCGTCTTCTCCTTGGGCTGTTCGCCATACTGTTGAACATGGTCCTGCGCCAGCGCGGGGGCGGCGATCAGGGCAAGCAAGACGGCGACGGCGATTTTGCGCATCGAAAAAGCCCGGTTCTGCGCCGAACATAACATCGCCGATTGCGATAGCAATGCAGCACGAGCGTGAGTTGGGTAAGACGATGATCGGACGATGCGCGCACCAGATCCACTACTGGTGTCGTGGGTGTGGAAAAGAGGAAATCAGAATGATGGAGGGGCCGATGTTCACGCCGGCGGGCCTAATGGCCATCGACGCGATAGCCTTGAGCGGCGAGCATTTCCTTGAGCCACGCCACCTTCTCGCTGGCATTCCTCGAGCCAGCTAGCGCCTTCCGTACATCCTCAACGAGCCCTTCCAGGCGCTTCAAGTGCGCCTGTGCCGCGTTTCGTTCGATCTCATCGAGAGCAGCCATAGCGCGAGTATGGCCGATATTTCGCCCAGCGTTAAAGCGCGCCGGAGTCTGATCTGCTCCATGGGGTGGCATCAGCACGACGTTGACGAGCTCGCGCTTGGAGCGCATCTGCCTGGAGCTGCGCCGGACCAGCCGGATCCTTGAGGAGCGGGCAGGGCTGGAGTTCATGGCCAACCGCTACCGAGCCGAGGTCAGTTGCCTTCAAAGCCGCTTCCCATCTCCTTCCCATTGCGGAATTCTGGGAAGAATGGCGCTATAAAGCGCTGTATTACTTGGGGCACGAGTAGTGTTTTAAGTTCTATGCATTCTTCGCGACAGTGGAACACCGTGCATGCGGCACGCAGCAATCTATTCGGTCGGGATGGCGGGCGTAGTGGCGCTCACGATACTCGTCGTTTTCGGCCTGTTCGACGATGTGATAGAAAAGAGATTGTACAGGAGTTTCGTCAGGGCTTATCAGGACTCGCCAATCGGCCTAACTGAAAAGCGTGCATTGCGGCTCGGATTTTACATTTCGTAGCGTCCCCGCGACCGACAAGGACCGACGCGCGTCAGTGCCATCAAACGAGCGCGGGAACAAATTCCGTCACGGCTGTTCATTTGCATTGGCTTCGCGATCAGTCTGGGTTGTATCGCCTACATTGCGACGCGGCCGGGATTTCAGTTTACGACAATGCTTGAACTGTTCAGGCAGGAGTGCCACGGCGATGAAGAATGTGCGCAAAAGCTTGAGGCGCAACGTAGGGTCAACATAGCCGACACGATAGACAAGATGGGTGAAGCAGCCATCGCCAAGCAGGGCGCCTTAAAGCGTCCCTAGCTAATTGATTTGGGTGCGGCCCCCAAGGCACGGGGGCCGATTTGCCAGCGATTCTTCAACCACACTTGTGGTTCTGGGCGTGCAGCCAGGTCCAATCGCCGGTCATCTCTTCGACGTAGTCGTCGATGGCCTTCATCAGCTTCTCGCGATGCGCGCGGTTGTCCTTTCTACCGAAGATGAGGTAGTGGCGAAGCCGGCCAAGCTCGGCTAGGTCGCCTCGGCCCACGCTTCTTTCGCGCGCTGACGCATGCGCTCTTGGTGCCAGGCCCGGCGGCCGCTCGGTTCTCTGCCTTCGTCATGATGGCATCGAACCGTAGCTTCTGGCGACTATGCGATATAAAGCTGCGATGGCTCGGCCCAGCGAGTACGCTAAGCGATTGTCGTGGCCGGTCTCAAGGTTTGCTAAGGGTCAGATTCGGACCTGAACGTCTAGGGTAGGCGCGTCCGCCTTGCTCACGCGAACAGACGTCCAGTTCTCCCGCGGGTCTTTCTTTTCCTACGCCAACCTACGACGACCAAGGAGCGCTTGTTGCGCTAATTCGATTGGTGGCTCTTTTAATCACCCCATCTGAGGGCGCTCTTTAGAGGTCCTCGCTCGGTGGGGGCGGCGGTGGGAGTCCATTCTTATCATTCGGAAGCGACTTCGCGGGGTGCGCGAATGCTTCGTAGCGCGCTGGGCGCCGCCGTCGCTCGCTACTTGGAAGATGACGCGATCATCGAGGTGATGCTCAATCCCGATGGGCGGTTGTGGGTCGACCGGCTGTCGAGCGGGCTTGCTGATACCGGGGAAACACTATCGGCGGCAGACGGCGAACGTATTGTTCGCTTGG
The DNA here is from genome assembly GCF_011516635.5 of Bradyrhizobium barranii subsp. apii. Lineage (GTDB taxonomy): Bacteria > Pseudomonadota > Alphaproteobacteria > Rhizobiales > Xanthobacteraceae > Bradyrhizobium > Bradyrhizobium barranii. The sequence goes on from NZ_CP096255.1 coordinate 3,378,993, forward strand.
TAGCGCACCATGTTGGCTCAGAGGTGCACGCTGGATCGCCACGTGTTTCGGCTGAACTTCCGAGCACGGGCGAGCGGTTCGAAGGTCTCTTGCCTCCGATCGTTGCGGCTCCGGCGTTCGCCATTCGCAAGAAGGCGGTCGCGGTCTTCACGCTCGACGACTACGTCGTCGCGGGCGTCATGACCTCCGCGCAAGCCAAGACACTCAGGATCGCAGTCGCGTCTCGGAAAAATATACTCGTTGCCGGTGGCACGTCGACCGGAAAGACAACATTGACGAACGCGCTCTTGGCCGAAGTGGCAAAGACTTCCGATCGCGTTGTGCTGATCGAAGACACCCGAGAACTTCAGTGTCGAGCTCCCAATCTCGTAGCCCTTCGGACCAAGGATGGCGTAGCCACGCTTTCTGATCTCGTTCGTTCCTCACTCCGACTGCGGCCTGACCGCATCCCAATCGGCGAGGTCCGCGGTGCCGAAGCACTCGACCTGCTCAAGGCTTGGGGCACTGGTCATCCCGGCGGCATCGGTACGATCCATTCTGGTACCGCGATTGGAGCGTTACGGCGGCTCGAGCAACTCATTCAGGAAGCCGTCATCGCGGTTCCGCGCGCTCTTATAGCCGAAACAATCAATGTGGTCGCTGTGCTCGCAGGACGCGGTGCTGATCGCCGCCTCGTGGAGCTAGCCCTCGTCACGGGACTTGGGGCCGCTGGCGACTACAGCGTTTCATCAGCAGGAGACTGACATGCGTCTACCACTTCGTTCTCTTCAAGTCGTATCCTTTGCCGCCTCTAGTGCGATTCTCATGACAACGGCACCGGCATGGGCCGCCGGCTCGAATATGCCGTGGGAGCAGCCGCTCAATCAGATCCTGCAATCGGTGGAGGGACCGGTCGCCAAGATCATTGCGGTGATCGTTATCATCGTAACCGGATTGACCCTTGCGTTTGGCGATTCTTCCGGCGGGTTCCGTAGACTAATCCAGATCGTGTTTGGTCTGTCGATCGCTTTCGCGGCCTCGAGCTTCTTCCTGTCGTTCTTCTCCTTCGGCGGCGGCGTGGTGATCTGATGGATGAACCGGTCGTGGGTTTTGTCGCGCCCCTTCACCGTGCATTGACTGAGCCGATCCTAATGGGCGGCGCGCCACGGTCGGTCGCGATTATCAACGGCACGCTGGCCGCAGCCCTTGGCTTGGGACTGCGGCTTTGGATCGCGGGTCTCGTCCTCTGGTTCATCGGTCACATGGCCGCTGTCTGGGCGGCCAAGCGCGACCCTGCCTTTGTTGATGTCGTGCGCCGCCATCTGCGTATCCCCAGTAATCTCAACGTCTGAGCCGTCGGTCATGATGCATCTCGCCGAATACCGCCATTCCAACGTCCGGCTTGCCGACTTCTTGGTAAGCGCGAATTTCTCCGCACCTTTTGCTTTTGAGAGTCCTGATGCATGAGGTGTCCACCAAAATAGGTGGACACCTTGTGATGAGCGACGATGATCAGAAACTGCGGGTCAGGCTTGTCGGCCGGAACGGTCGCCGGCGCTACGAGGCGGCATCGAAAGAGCGTCTTGTCGCGGCCTGCCTTGAGCCTGGGGTTTCGGTATCGAGGCTTGCACTCGAACATGGGGTCAACGCGAACCTCCTTCGGAAGTGGATCAAGAAGCACAGCGCGACCAGGTCGCTGCCGCCGTCCTCACGCCCGGCGTTCATCCCGGTTCAGCTTGAGGGGAAGTCCGAGCGGGACCTGTCGCGAAAAGACAGCGTGGCGACGGTTGATTTGCCGGCTTACGATGAAGTGCGTGGTTCGGAACCCAAAGGGACTCCAGCTTTTTGTTCTCCGGCCAAAGTGAGCGTGTCGCTGCCGAATGGCGTGAAGCTCGCGCTGGAATGCGGCGATGTGGATGCATTGACGGCGATCATCGGAGCGCTGGGCGATGTTTAGACTGGGCGATGACCTGCAGGTCTATCTGCACCGTGAGCCGATCGACTTCCGGGCTGGCATCAACAGCCTTGCGGTCCTGGTCCAGGAGACGATGGCGCTCGATCCATTCACTCCGGCGGTTTTTGCGTTCTGCAATCGCCGTTGCGACCGGATGAAGCTTCTGTTCTTCGATCGGTCCGGCTTTGTACTGGTCCTGAAGCGGCTGACCGAAGACAGGTTCCGATGGCCGCGCCGCCAGGAGGCGATCGTCACGCTGACGACGGAGCAATTGCACTGGATCCTTGACGGCATCGATATCGATGCGATGGTCCGCCATCCGGTGCGGCAATATCAGGTTGCCGGCTGAGCTCTCGAGTTGAGCGGTTGACGCGTCGGTACGGTTCAGATTCAAGAATTCGATGAATCGAACCGGCGATCCGAGTGTTGAAGTGCTGTTGGCACGCATTGCTGCGCTGCAGGCGGAGAACCATCAACTCGCCGACCGCGTCGCCAAGCTCGAGGAAGAACTGGCGCTGGCACGCCTGCATCGTTTTGCGCCGCGCAGCGAAAAGCATGTTGATCGTCTCTTCAATGAAGCCGAGCAGGCCTCCGATGAGGAGGACGCCGGCAGTGAAACGAACAATATCGCCGAACTTCCGGACACGGGCTTGCCACCCGTCGAAAACACAATGGGAAAGAAGCGCGGCCGCAAGCCGCTGCCGGGGAACCTACCTCGTGAGCGCGTCGAGTATGACCTGTCCGACGATCAGAAGGCGTGTCCTTGCTGCCGTGGCCAGATGCATCGCATGGGCGAGGCTGTCACCGAGCAACTTCATATCGAGGTGAAGGCGAAGGTTTTACAGAATGTGCGCTTCAAATATGCGTGCCGCCATAGCGATCGCACCGGGATCCACGCCCCTGTCGTGACCGCGCCGATGCCGCCGCAACCATTGCCGGGCAGCGTTGCCACGCCCTCGACGCTGGCGTTCGCGCTGGTTCACAAATATGTCGATGGCACGCCGCTCTACCGCCTGGCGCAGGCCTTCGAACGTGCAGGTGTTCCTGTCAGCCGCGGCGCTTTGGGCCACTGGGTGATTGGCTCGAGCGAGAAGCATCTGCATCGCATCTACGACGCCCTGAAGCTGCGGCTCAGATCACAACCTCTCATCCATGGCGACGAGACAACGGTTCAGGTCCTCAAGGAGAAGGACAAACGGGCCACCAGCACATCGTACATGTGGGCTTATCGCAGCGGCAAGGGCAGCCACGAGCCGATCGTTCTTCTGGATTATCAGCCGGGCCGCGGCCAAATCCACCCGCAAGCCTTCCTCGGCGATTACCGTGGCATTGTAATGAGTGACGGCTATACCGCATGGCGCACGCTGGAAGGGGCCACCCACATTGGATGCATGGCCCACTCCCGGCGGCGCTTTGTCGATGCCCTCAAAGCCAGGAAGAAGGGCGGCGGTCCGCCCGAGCAAGCGCTGCGGTTCTTTGAACAGCTCTACCGGGTTGAAAGGCGGGCGTGGGACGGAATACCGGAGAAGGGTGAAACACAGGCCTACTGCATTCGCCGCTTCCGCCAGCAACATAGTGTCCCCATCCTCAATGCTCTCAAAGTATGGCTCGATGACATGGCCCCGAAGGTCTTGCCTGACAGCAAGCTCGGCGACGCCGTATCCTACACCCGAAACCAATGGGAATATCTGACGCGCTACACCGGGGACGGCAGCATGCCGATTGACAACAATCTTCTGGAGCGCGACATCAGGGTTTTTGCAACTGGCAGGAAGAGTTGGTTGTTCAGCGATACCGTGGACGGAGCCAAGGCCAGTGCCGTCGTCTATAGCCTGATGCTGACCTGCCGCGCCTCACGTGTCGAGCCGTTAGCGTGGTTGCGCCACGTCCTCACCGAATTGCCTCAGCGCGCCGGCGACGCCGATATTACAGACCTGCTGCCCTTCAACTTCCACAAAGCCGCCACTGCCTGAACGGCTCGGTATCGCCCGATACCAGGGCAATCCATCAAAACCGCCGGCGTGCGAAGAAAATCGCGCTTACACTTCTTGCCGTGGGCCGCTCTGGTCGACGAAGGAATCATCCTGAACAAGGACGGTTCGTTCCAACGGACGGCGAAATTTCGAGGACCCGACCTCGATAGCGCCGTGCCGTCCGAACTTGTTGCCATCGCCGGCCGTGTGAACAACGCTTTGCGGCGCCTCGGCTCAGGCTGGGCCGTGTTTTTTGAGGCGCAGCGTCATTCTGCGGGCACTTATCCCTACGACATGTTTCCGGATGTGGCATCGGCGTTGGTCGATGCCGAACGTAAAGCACAGTTCGAAGAAGCCGGTGCGCACTACGAGTCCAGCTACTTCTTGACGTTTTTGTACCTGCCTCCGGAGGAGGGAGCCGCCAAGGCGGAACGTCTGCTCTACGAGGGCCGCGATCGTGCCCTTGGAACTGACGCGCGCGAGGTCGTACACGGATTCATTGACCAAACCAATCGCGTGCTGCAGCTCATCGAAGGGTTCATGCCCGAGTGCGGCTGGCTCGACGATCAGGACACGCTGACTTTCCTGCACTCGACGGTCTCGACCAAGCGTCATCGCGTTCGCGTGCCAGAAATTCCAATGTACATCGACGCCCTGTTGGCTGATCAGCCGCTGACTTGCGGGCTGGGGCCGATGCTGGGATCAGCCAACGTCCGGATCCTCACGATTGTTGGCTTTCCTGGCGCAACCACGCCCGGAATTTTGGACGAACTCAATCGCCTGGCGTTCTCGTATCGGTGGTCGACCCGGGCGATCATGCTCGACAAGACCGATGCCACCAAGCTGCTGACAAAAATTCGACGCCAGTGGTTCGCCAAGAGAAAATCGATAGGCGCCATTCTCAAGGAGGTGATGACCAACGAGGCGTCGGCGCTGCTTGATACCGATGCCCATAACAAGGCGATGGACGCCGACGCCGCGCTGCAGGAACTGGGGTCAGATCAGATCGGACAAGCTTTCGTCACGGCAACTATCACGGTCTGGGATCGTGCCCTGAGAGAGCCGACGAGAAGTTGCGGCTGGTCGAGAAAATCATCCAGGGGCGGGATTTCACCTGCATGGTCGAGACGGTGAATGCCGTCGAGGCCTGGCTCGGCAGCCTACCGGGACATGCCTATGCCAACGTGAGGCGGCCGCCGGTCTCGACCCTCAACCTTGCGCATTTGATTCCGATGTCGGCGGTATGGGCGGGCGAGGCGAGAGATCTGCATTTCAGGGGTCCGCCGTTGCTGTACGGTCGGACCGAAGGATCGACTCCGTTCCGATTTTCCCTCCACGTCGGCGATGTCGGCCATACTCTCGTAGTGGGACCGACAGGCGCGGGCAAGTCGGTGCTGCTGGCCCTGATGGCGTTGCAGTTCCGCCGCTATCCGAACTCCCAGATCTTTGCGTTCGATTTCGGTGGTTCAATCCGGGCGGCAGCGCTCGCGATAGGTGGCGATTGGCATGATCTGGGTGGTGCGCTGTCCAACGAGAGCGAAAACTCAGTCGCCCTACAACCTCTCGCCTGGATCGATGATCGTTCGGAGCGAGGATGGGCCACCGAATGGATCAGTGCGATCCTGGCCCGGGAAAAGATCGAGATCACGCCGGAGGTCAAGGATCACCTGTGGTCGGCACTGAGCTCCCTCGCGTCAGCACCGGCGCAAGAACGCACCCTGACGGGCTTGTCAGTCCTTCTGCAATCTTCCCCCCTCAAACGAGCTTTACAACCTTATTGCTTGGGTGGTCCGTCCGGCCGCTTGCTCGACGCCGAATTCGAGCGCCTTGGCGAGGCCTCGGTCCAAGCGTTTGAGACCGAGGGGTTGATCGGAACGAGCGCGGCTCCGGCCGTGCTGTCTTACCTTTTTCATCGCATCGGGGACCGTCTTGACGGCCGGCCGACCCTTCTCATTATCGACGAAGGCTGGCTTGCCCTCGACGACGAGGGGTTCGCCGGCAAGCTTCGCGAGTGGCTGAAGACGCTTCGAAAGAAGAATGCGTCCGTCATCTTCGCCACCCAATCCCTTTCCGATATCGATGGCTCCGCAATCGCGCCGGCGATCATTGAAAGCTGTCCAACGCGCTTGTTACTCCCCAATGAACGGGCAATCGAGCCGCAGATATCAGCAATCTACCGGCGCTTCGGCCTCAATGACCGGCAGATCGAACTTTTAAGCCGGGCCCCGCCGAAGCGCGACTATTACTGCCAGTCTCGCCGCGGCAACCGGATGTTCGAATTGGGCCTTGGTAAAGTGGCGCTCGCCTTCGCGGCGGCCTCTTCCAAGACTGACCAAGCCGCCATGGAGCGAGTGCTCGCGGAACATGGACGGGATGGCTTCGTGCCCGCCTGGCTCCAGCACCGTGGTCTCGCCTGGGCCATCGACCTGATCCCCGAACTCGGCAATTTGGAGAGACCGCTATGAGAAGACTTAGCTCATTGCTCGCCGCCAGCATGATTACCCTCACGCTCGGTATCACGGCGCCGGTGCGGGCGCAGTGGATTGTCTTCGATCCTGACAACTACCTTCAGAACGTCCTAACCGCGGCGCGTGAGATCGAGCAGATCAACAATCAGATCACCTCGTTGCAGAACGAGGCGCAGATGCTGACCAATCAGGCCAGGAATCTGGCCAACCTGCCGTACTCGTCGTTGCAACAGCTGCAGTCATCGATCCAGCGGACCCAGCAGCTGCTGGCCCAAGCCCAACGCATTGCATACGACGTACAACAGATTGATCAGGCCTTCTCGACAAGCTATAGGCCGGCATCCAGCAACCAGTCCAGCCAGGCGTTGTTCACCAACGCTGAATCGCGCTGGCAAAATTCTGTGGCTGGCCTGCAGGACGCACTCCGGGTGCAGGCAGGTGTAGTCGGCAACCTCGACACCAACCGCGTCCAGACCGCTGCGCTTGTAACGTCAAGCCAGGGGGCCAGCGGCGCGCTGCAGGCAACTCAGGCCGGCAATCAGATTCTCGCGCTCCAGGCACAGCAACTTGCTGACCTCACCGCCACTGTGGCAGCCCAGGGCAGGGCGCAGAGCCTCGAAGGGGCGCAGCGCGCCGCAGCTCAAGACCAGGGACGTGAACAACTCCGACGGTTCCTGACGCCGGGTCAGGGCTACCAACCCCAGGAAGTGCGGATGTTCCACCAATGAGTGACGCAAGACCCTCTGGAGCCGTCTTGGTTGCAGCAGTTGGAGTGTTGCTCGCCGCAGCCTGCGCGATCCAGCTTCGTGGTGGCGAAGGCTCTTCCTCGCCGGCAACGGCTGAAGAGACGACCAGCTTGGATGGTTCTGACGTTGCTAGCTGCCGCAGCGTCACGACGAACGACACGATGGGTTACCAACATTGCCTGCGCATTTGGGCGGAGAACCGGCGCCGCTTCTTCGGTGACAAAAATGGTCCCTTAGATTTCGACCCTGGCAGCTCAGGGGCCGCACCAAAGGACCAGAGCCGCCTATCCCAAGGTTATCCCTCAGTTACAATTCCAGACGCGAGCAGGCGATGACTGGCACTGGTGTTATCGATCAATTTCTGGAGACGTTCACACGCTATATCGATAGCGGCTTCGGCATATTGGGGGGCGACGTCGGATATCTCGCAACAACGCTTGCTGCGATTGACGTCACTCTTGCTGCCCTGTTCTGGAGCTGGGGGCCAGACGAGGATATTATTGCCCGCCTGGTGAAGAAGACACTATTCGTCGGCGTCTTCGCCTACCTGATTGGCAATTGGAACAACCTCGCACGCATTGTTTTTGAAAGCTTTGCTGGGCTTGGACTGAAAGCATCCGGGACCGGCCTATTGGCATCAGATTTCCTACGACCGGGTCGCATTGCTCAGGTCGGCCTGGACGCCGGCCGGCCGCTGCTCGACTCGATCTCGAACCTGATGGGCTACATCAGCTTCTTCGAGAATTTCGTCCAGATCGTCGTTCTGCTGTTTGCATGGGCCGTGGTTCTCATCGCCTTTTTCATTCTGGCGATCCAGCTTTTCGTCACTCTGATTGAGTTCAAGCTGACGACACTTGCCGGCTTCGTGCTCATTCCTTTTGGCCTCTTCGGCAAAACCGCCTTCGCAGCAGAGCGGGTCCTGGGCAACGTGATGTCTTCCGGAATCAAAGTACTAGTCCTGGCCGTCATCGTCGGTATCGGCTCGACCTTGTTCTCGCAGTTCACGTCCGGATTCAGTGGCGGGCAGCCGACGATCGAAGAGGCGATGACTCTTGTTCTCGCGGCGCTCACCTTGTTGGGGCTTGGTATCTTCGGGCCAGGAATCGCAAACGGCTTGGTCTCAGGCGGACCGCAGCTTGGCGCCGGCGCGGCGATTGGGACGGGTCTTGCTGTTGGCGGTGCTGTTGCCGCGGGCGCTGGCCTTGCCGCTGGCGGTGTAGGCCTCGCCGGTGGTGCGATCGCAGGTGCTGCGCGCGGAGGAAGCGCCGCTCTAAGCGGGGTCTCCGCTGCTTATCGAAGCGGCAACGCTGCAGGCGCCGCCGAGACCGGTGTGTCAGCCGTGACAAATCCGTTGCGCCGGATGGCGAGCACATTCGCCAGCGATGGGCAAGCAGGCGAGCGGGCCGCAGCTAGTTCAGCGGATCGGCAACCAGATTTCGCACGGCGCGCGAAGCAGGCCCAGACAATTCGGCATGGCGCATCCGCGGCCGGGCATGCCCTTCGCTCCAGCGATCCCGGCGGAGCCGGCACTTCAGTCGATCTCTCCGAAGGAGAGCACTGATGCGTCGTCGATCCACCAACTACTGGCACTGACAACTCAGCCAACTTATTACAACGCTAAGACGAAACTCTTGATCTCAGGAGGAAATTTCATGTTCAAACGACCGTCCGTTCACTACGGGCGCATGCCCGAACCCGTCACGCCTTATCAAAAAGCTGCTCAGGTCTGGGATCAGCGCATTGGATCTGCGCGCGTCCAGGCCAAGAACTGGCGGTTGATGGCCTTTGGCTGCCTCACGCTAGCAAGTGGTCTTGCGGGTGGTCTCGTTTGGCAATCGAGTCAAGGATCGATCACGCCCTGGGTGGTCGAGGTCGATCGGCTCGGTCAGGCGCAAAGGGTTGCCCCGGCCAACATTGACTATCAACCCACCGACGCTCAGATCGCCTACCATTTGGCGCGTTTTGTTGAAGATGTCCGAGGCCTACCCGCCGACGGCATCGTGCTCCGCCAGAATTGGTTGCGCGCCTATGATTTTACGACCGATCGGGGCGCGGCCGCGCTCAATGACTTCGCGCGCAACAACGATCCGTTCGTTAAGTTGGGCAAGGCGCAAATCTCGGTTGATGTCTCCAGCGTCATCCGTGCCTCACCGGACAGCTTTCGAGTCGCTTGGGTCCAACGCACCTACGACTACGGCTCGTTGAGTTCGACCGAGCGCTGGACCGCGATTCTCACCGTTGTGATTGAGACGCCGCGCAACGCCGAACGGCTGCGCAAGAATCCGCTCGGCGTGTATGTACGCGCCATCAATTGGTCGAAGGAGCTGGGTCAGTGACCAAGACGACGTCAAACATTTCCTCGAAGCCTAACAACCCAACCACCGCTAGCGCCTTGATCTCGAAGCGCGCGATCGTGTCGGCCCTGCTGGTTTGCTCGTCGGCCCTTGGAGGTTGCGCGACCTATATTCCGCCGAAAATCAACTATGACGCTGAGCTGCCGGCGTTGCCTGCGCCTCCAGCACCGGTCGACAACAGACCGCACCCGCTTCACGTCCCGCCTGCCTGGAAGCCAGCTCTCGGCGGGAAGTCAGGAGGGAAGGAGGAGGCTGAACCGGTGAGCCGTGTTGAAACAGCAAACAATGCGGCGCGAGTCGAGCCGCGCAAGCGGGGATATTTCAACGCGGCTCAGATCTACGCTTACAGCCCGGGAGCGCTTTATCAGGTGCACGCCTCTCCCGGACAAATCACGGATATTGCGCTCGAAGAAGGGGAGCAACTGACAGGATCGGGGCCTATCGCGGCAGGAGACACGGTGCGATGGGTTGTAGGCGATACCGAAAGCGGAAGCGGCGACACCCGTCGTGTCCACATCCTCGCGAAGCCGACGCGGGCGGCAATCGAGACCAACCTTGTCATTAATACCGACCGGCGCACGTATTTGATCGAGCTTCGCTCCCGCGAGCGGCCCTACATGCCCTCCGTCGCCTGGTATTATCCAGAAACAGCGCGCGAAAAATCGCGCGAGGCTTCCCTCACACCGGTTCTTCCAGATCCAGCGCAGCGCGTGCTTCGCTACGCGATCGAGGGGGACAGTCCACCCTGGCGGCCGCTCTGTGCGTATGACGATGGCCGCAAGGTCTATGTCGAATTCCCGCAAGGGATTGTCCAAGGCGAGATGCCGCCGCTGTTCGTCATTGGCCCTGACGGAAAGACCGAGCTGGTCAACTACCGCGCATACGGCAATTTACTGATTGTGGATCGGCTGTTTGCAGCGGCAGAACTGCGGCTCGGGGGCGAACACCAGCAGAAGGTCCGAATTGTCAGGACTGACGGGAGGTCGTCGTCATGAATTCGCAGATTGAAGGCGATCAGGATCGATCGATTTCGAGGCAAACACAGGACGACCCGTCGAGAAGCTTCCGCCTAAGAGCGGAGCATCCGCGCGTAACACGGCTATCGCGCAAGGTTCTCGCAGGAGGAATTGCGGTCGCGCTGGTAGTCATTGGCGGCGCTGTATTGTGGTCGTTGCAAAACAATCGTTCCCGAAATCAGCCGGCGGATGAGCTCTACGCCACTGAGCATCACGATATTGCCGATGGCATTGCGACGCTGCCGAAGGACTACATGGGGTTGACGCGTCAAGGTATTCCCCAGCTTGGTCCACCTCTTCCTGGAGACCTTGGGCGTCCTATTCTGGCCGCCCAAGGTCAGTCGCCGACGATTGGAGCTACGGCTCTCGATGCGGAATAGCAGCGCCGGGATCAAGAAACCGAAGCGGCCCGCGTAAGCCATTTGTTCGCTTCGGTCAATGCAAGAGATGCGCGCCCGCCTGCTGCCGCGGCCCAGGGTGGCGACCGGAATGCTTCATCAATTTCGGCCACCAATGGCGACGAGGGAGTTTCGCAGGGTGGTCAGGACAGGAAGCTCGCATTCGTCAATGCATTCGTTGATCGCCGTACAGTAAGCCCCGATCGCGTCACCAAGCCGGCATCACCCTATGTCGTGCAGGCGGGAACTGTCATTCCAGGTGCCTTGATCACAGGGATACGGTCGGACCTTCCGGGCCAGATCACCGCACAGGTGACCGAAAATGTGTTCGATTCGCCCACCGGGCGCTTTCTGCTTATCCCGCAGGGAGCGCGCCTGATTGGCGTTTATGACAGCCAGGTTGCCTTCGGTCAGTCGCGCGTGTTGCTGGTCTGGACCCGGCTGATCATGCCGAATGGCCGTTCGATGGTGTTGGAGCGTGAACAGGGGGCTGATACCGCGGGCTATTCGGGGCTTGAAGACGAGGTCAATAATCACTGGGGCGAATTGTTCAAAGCCGCGGCTCTTTCGACCCTACTAGCCGTCGGCACCGAGCCCGGCGCGGGCTCAAATACGAACAGCAATGACAGCGCGATCCTCCAGGCGATGCGGCGCGGTGCAGGCGACTCCCTCAATCAAACAGGCCAACAGATCGTCCGTCGCAGCCTCGGTATTCAACCAACGGTGACCATCCGGTCCGGTTTCCCGGTGCGTGTCATCGTCAATCGAGATCTCGTTCTTGAGCTGTATAGAGGGTAGGTGTCTGGTGTCGAAGCTTAAGATCACGGCGTTGTCGGACGATAAGCCAGTCAAAGTCATGACGGAACTACCTGCTTCGGTGCACCGGGATTTGGTTGCGTACGCTGAAGCCTTGGCGCGCGAAACAGGCCAGGCGATTGATCCAATCAAACTGGTCGCGCCAATGCTGGCGCGATTTATGGCCGCAGACAGAGGCTTTGCGAAGTCAAAGCGCGTCTATCGCTCGGTTGGCGACGGGTAGCGCTCGGCTAAAAACGTCAGAAATGGACGTAATGCGAATTTCCTATTGCTGGGCATCCAGTGCGCATAAAAGCAGACGTCCACTTGACCCTGCTCGTCGTGCAATTCTCGATAAACAACGTCGTCTCCAACAGTGGCGACGTCGGAGTCTAGGATAAAGCTCACGCCGAATCCCAGTCTTGTGAACTTGTGAATGAGGTGCCGACTGACGTGATGCCGTTGCACGTTTTGGATGATCCCACGCATCTGGATTCTGGATTCTAACATTTCCTCCACGCTGCCGGCACGATCGGGCGTTACGAGCAAAATGGTTTGATCGCGAAGGTCCGTCCAGAAGACAGCTTCGTGGGAAGCAAGCGCGTGATCTGTCGGGAGCAAAACGAAAACCCGCTCGCGCCACAGCGCGTGCGCGTGGACGGTTGACGAGTCGGGCAGTCCTGATCCAATTATAATATCTGAATCGCTGCTCTGAAGAGATCTACGTAACCCTGTCGTAGATCGCTCTGTGGCGACTAGGTTAGTAGGAGCGCAACGTTGCCGAAAGCCGGCAAGGAGTTCTCCGAGGCGGCCAGGGGCGACCGACGCGCATAAGCCTACCCGAAGTTGATCAGACTGGCCACGTGCCAAGCCGCTTGTCGATTCGAGAAGTGCGTCAAGTTGCTCCAAAATTGAGATTGCGTGTTTCAAGAAATGCAGGCCAGCGAGGGTAGGTCGTACGCCTGTTGTCGAACGTTCGAATAAAGCCGCTCCAACCTGGGCCTCGAGTTGAGCCACCGCACGGCTCAATGCAGAATGCTGAACAGGAAGGAGCTCGGCGGCCTTCCGGAAGCTGCCGCATTCATATGCGAGTGCCGCGAATCGAAGGTGCTTGAGCTCGATCGCCTGTCCCGAGAGGTGGCGGTCGGACTTGGCCGAAAGGCTGCACATCCAATACGACCCCCTTGTCGATAATGAAGCCGGCACCTCCGAGGTAGGTCAGCTCAGATTTGGACGCACCTGTACGATTCGACAGGGGGCATTCCTCCCGAGATCGGGTATGGCGTTACAGGCGCGTCGGGACCAACGCTGTTGAACGCTCCGGTTACCCAAAAAGGAGCCTTGCTATGGCTTTCAGAGAATGGCTAGAAATTGAGCCTTTCGGCGAGGCTTCCGCTCAAAATGGCTTTGGCCCCACAAGCCGTATGCACAGATTCGGGCATCGTATCGCAGGGACTGACGCAGTTCTTGCAACTATCGAGATCCCATTGAGCATCGTGCTGCAGTCGATCCCAATCGAGGTGACTACGAGATTAACGCCGAGTGGCGCAATCAGAACCAACCTTCATTTGAATGAAAGAGGCATCCAAGAGACGCCGTTGATCCAGCTCGTCAAAGAGCTCCTGGAGCCGCGCGCTTTGGTGATGGAGGAGGTCCGCCTCTCGGACCTACAAGCGCTCCAGAGGAGCCTAGAAACTTCTATCCAGCTCGTGTCGGCTGTAACGGCTGCTCTCTAGGATTGGGGCATGAACCATGCGTTTGTGGGTCATGAGTGATCTCCATGTTATATTGACCCGTGGTTGGGATCTTGCGCCGCCGGCGGAGCGGCCAGAGTTCCACGTGTTGATTATGGCAGGCGAACTGATCCCGCGTGCCGAGCGTGGCGTCCGTTGGCTTGAGGAGCGCGTGCCGGATAAGCCGGCCATTTACGTGCTGGGCAACCATGAGGCTTACGGGGCGGACGAGGCTCGGACAGTAGAGAAGGCTATGGACGCCGCCCGAGGCACAAAGATCTACGTGCTTCAAAATTGCGCGATCCCTTTTGGCCGTAACGTTCGCAGGAGCGACGTTGTGGACCGACTTCATGCTGCGGGGCGACATGTACGCGCAATGGCGATCGCGGACAAGCGAATGAACGACTTCAAGAAGATCCGGACCGACCGCCACAAGCGACCTTTTCGTCCGGCAAATGCGCTGTTCCGTCACCGGCAATCGCGAGCGTTTCTAGAGGCTGAAATGGGTAAGTCGAGGGGCGACCGCAAGTTGGTGATTGTCACCCATCACGCGCCGGTGCCGGATGCCCAACACTCTCGCGACTACGCGCAACTAACGGACGAAGAGATTTTAGCTGCAGCGTACCGTAGTGACTTGACGGCGCTCATGGGGCCCCAGTCGATTGAGAGGAAAGAAAACGCTGCGGCTGGCAGATGCTTGGATCTTCGGCCATACCCACGAATGCTTCGAAAAAACTTTGGCATGACGAGGGTCGTCTCTAACGCCAAGGGCCGCGGTCCATAGCTGCAGACGCAGCGCGCATGGGAAAATCCGACTTTTGATCCAAATTTCGTAGTCGAGATCCAAAGGGGAATAATTTGACAGCGTCAACCCGCAAGCACATCGGGCTTTCACCACGGTTATACTGTCTCTGCGATTTCAGTATAACCGGCGCACTGCTATTGCTTGGGCGAATGAAAGGCCAACTTAGGCTGCCTGTCGCTGGGAAATCTTGGCGATCGCGTCTTCTAATACCCGGACGTCAGCTCCGGGCCGCGTCCCGTTTTCCGCTAAATGTCGGCGGAAGGCGCGTGCGCCGGGCACAGCGTGAAATGCCCCGACGAAATGTCGCGTGATAGCATGCAGCCGTGTGCCCCGCGCGAGTTGTCGCTCGATATAGGGCATCATCGCCTCGAGCGCGTCTTGCATGGTCGCATGCGGCGCCACCTCGCCGAAAATGTCTTGATCGACGGAGAGAAGCCGCCACGGCTCTTGATACGCGGCACGGCCGAGCATCACGCCGTCGACATGCGCAAGATGCGCTTTCGCTTCGTCAATGCCTGGGATGCCGCCATTGATGATGACCGGCACATCCGACATCGTGCGCTTGAGGCGGTAGACGCGATCATAGTCGAGCGGCGGGATGTCGCGGTTTTCTTTGGGCGACAGGCCGTCGAGCCAGGCCTTTCTGGCATGCACGGTCAGGGTATCGCAGCCGGAAGCGACGACGGCGCGCGCCAATTTATCCAGCGCGACTTCCGGATCCTGGTCATCGATGCCTATGCGGCATTTCACCGTGACGGGCACTTTGACCACGCGTTTCATCGCCTCGACGCAAACCGCCACAAGCTCTGGCTGCGCCATCAGGCAGGCGCCGAAGCGGCCGTCCTTTACGCGATCGGAGGGACAGCCCACATTGAGATTGATTTCGTCATACCCAAAATCCTCGCCAATCCGGGCGGCCTGCGCGAGGTCGCGCGGATCCGAGCCACCGAGTTGAAGCGCCACTGGATGCTCGATCGCGTCGAACCCGAGCAGCCGCTCTCGATTGCCGTGAATGATGGCGCCGGTGGTCAGCATCTCCGTATAAAGCAGCGCCCGCCGGGTCAGGTGACGATGGAACACCCGGCAATGCCGGTCGGTCCAATCCATCATCGGAGCCACAGAAAAGCGATAGGGAGCGGATTGCAACTTATGGCCCAACAAGGATGAAAGAACGCTTCGTGATCTCGTTGGAGATAACCCGGGGCCTGCGGAATTACAACCCAGCTCGCTCACGCGAGCGGCCCGTGCGGACATCTCTAGTGCGGACAAAGGGTTGCGAATTGATGTGCGGAGGACGCGATTTTTGTAACGGCAGCTGCGGGGACGATCATGGCGACACTTATTAGCCCGTCTTATTCGTCAGAGGGCGCCTGAGAGGCTGGCGAGCGTGGTGTAAAGCGCTGATGCGGCGTAGGATTCGGTTGCAAAGCCAACCCCATCACCTTCAGCCGCGAACACCACGCCCGCCATGACCGACGATACGATTCTGCCCTTCTCGTTTCCAGCCGTTCACGCCAAGAAAGTCACAGCTGCCTTCGATGGCGGTCGGCTGACCTCGAACGGGGGCGTGATGCTTCTGGCGATGGCCGAGCGGCGTCTCGGCTTGGCCGACAATTTGGCCCGGGTGTTCCCGGATCGGCGCGATCCGACGCGGGTCGTGCACAGCCTGGTCGATATGTTCCGCGCGCGCATGTTCGCGATCTGCTGCGGCTACGAGGACGCCGACGACCTCGATCATCTGCGGTCCGATCCCGCATTCAAGCTGGCCTGCGGACGGCTGCCGGACACGGGTCGCGATCTGTGTTCCCAACCGACGCTGTCGCGCCTGGAGAATGCTCCGCGCCTGCGCGACGTGATCCGACTGACCTACACTTTGGTCGACGCATGGATGGATAGCTACCCGCGCGAGCCGGCATCCGTCACGCTCGACATCGATGATACCTGCGATGTCGTCCACGGCCATCAGCAGCTCTCGCTGTTCAACGCTCATTATGACGAACGCTGCTTCCTGCCGATCCACGTCTACGACACGGAGAAGAGCCGGCCCGTGGCGGTCGTGCTGCGGCCCGGCAAGACGCCGGGCGGCGTCGAGGTGCGTGCCCATCTGCGCCGCCTGGTACGGCATATCCGGACGCGGTGGCACAACACGCGAATTACGTTCCGTGGCGACGGGCACTATGCCCGGCCGGAGGCAATGGCGTGGTGCGAGACCAACGGCATCGACTACATCTTCGGTCTGTCCGGCACCAAGCCGCTCGCCAGAAAAGTCGACGCGGTCGCCGACGACATCCGCACGCGACGCGCCATCGAGAACCTGCCGGTTCTGCGCGGCTATACCGAGACGCGCCACAAGGCAAAGTCCTGGGATCGCGAACGACGCACCGTCGCCCGTATTGAGGCGACGATGCTCGGCCTCGACATCCGCTTCGTCGTCACCAGCCTCGATGTCGGCTCGGCCGAGTGGATCTACGACAGCCTGTATTGCGCGCGCGGCCAAGCCGAGAATCTGATCAAGCTGCATAAGACGCAGCTCGCCTCCGATCGCACCAGTTGCCGTTCGGCGCTCGCCAATCAAGTCCGCCTCGTTCTCCATACCGCCGCTTATTGGCTGATGCTGACCGTGCGCGACGCCATTCCCAAAGTCCGGGAATTGGCCACTGCCGAGTTCGCGACGCTGCGTCTTCGGCTCTTGAAAATCGCCGCCCGGGTTGTCGAGACCAAGAGCCGCATTCGCCTTGCGTTCGCCGCGGCATGTCCCGAAGCCGACCTGATCCGCAGCTTGCCCGGCGCGCTGCTGCCGCTCGGTCCTTGACCGGTGGGGCGTCCGCCCGCGTTCACCCAACCCATCCCTCAAGCGCGTTGCAAAGTACCGGTCGTCAGGCGGTGAAAAGCCGAAGGCAATCCTGTGCGCCTCGTCAGCGGAGGTGTGCGGATGCACCAGTCGGACCAAAATACCGCGCTCTCACGAATAGGGCGGGTTAGGCTCCCTTCGAGCAACTGGCGCATTCAAGTCCGTCGAAAGGGACAGTACGCCACGAGAACCTTTCGCAAAAAGGAAGACGCGGAGACCTGGGGTTTAGCCCTGGAACGTGAAATCGATCTTACCGCAAAGGCACCATCCGATTGGGACAAGCGAACGTTGGAAGAGCTTATTGATCTCTACCTTCAGGACATGCTGGAAGTTGGGAAGAAGGTTGGGAGAACCAGACAGCTCTTCCTCGAAAGCATTCGGCCCACTTTGGGTAAACTGAAGCTTTCAGAACTCACGCGAGCAAACTTCGTTGAATATGGTCGTTCGCGAGCAAAGGGGGGAGCTTCGGCAAGTACGGTTCAGTTCAACTTCTCCGATATAAGCGCAATCCTGACCTATGCTGAGGCCGTGCACGGCGCGCCGCTGCGTCACGACGAGTTTGACTTAGCTCGCGTAGCCCTAAAGAAGCTCGGTCTGATGAGAAAAAGTCGAGCAAGAACGCGGCGTCCCACCGTTGAAGAGATTCAGCGTTTGATCGAATTCTTCGCAGCCAGTCCACGCCAGTACATCGGGGATGTCCCGGGTTCTGTTGAATTTCTGAAGAGGTCGGCGTTGCCCACCTTGAGCCGGTAGGCTCGGGGTGCTGATTCCACAAAGGAGAGCAACGCCATGACGAGAGATATCACACCGGCTGGTTGGCCGGCGACCGGGGCTGTGGAGAAATCATTTGCGGAAGTGCGAGCGAGCTTCGATCGGTTCTGCCTTGCGGCAGGAATCGAGGCGCTCGGCACGATGATGGAGGCGGATGTGACAGCGGCCTGCGGGCCGCGCCACGGTCGTGATGCGGCGCGGCGGGCGCACCGTTGGGGCCGAACGCGGGGGCGGATCGGTTTCCACGGCGGCAAGATCGAGGTCGATCGCCCGCGGGTCCGGGGCATGGACGGCCGCGAGGTCACGATCCCGAGCTGGGAAACGGCGGCGCAGGAGGACTGGCTCGGTCGCTGGGCGATGAACCTGATGCTGATCAATGTGTCGACGCGCCGGTTCGGCCGCGCCGTCCGGCTGCCCGAGGGTGACGTGCCGGCACCGCCCGGATCGGGGATTTCGAAGTCGGCGGCCTCGCGGAGGTTCGTGGCTCTGTCGGCGGCGCGGCTGGCCGACTTCATGGCTGCCGATCTGTCCGCGCTCGACCTTCTGGTGGTCCAAATCGACGGGCTGCATCTCGACGACGATCTCGTGCTGGTGGCCGCGATCGGGGTTGACGGCGAAGGCAACAAGCATCCGCTGGCGCTGGTGGAAGGGGCGACCGAGAATGCAGCAACGGTTCAGGCCCTGCTGGACAACCTGGTCTCGCGCGGGCTCGACCCGACGGTGCCAAGACTGTTCATCGCCGACGGCGCGAAGGCGTTGTCGAAGGCGATCCGCCGCACCTTCGGTTCGGCCGCTGCGATCCAGCGCTGCCAGATCCACAAGGCGCGCAACATCATGGAACGCCTGCCGAAAGAGCATCATGCGGCCACCCGCCGGGTGCTGCGCCAGGCCTGGGAGCTCGATGACGCCGACAAGGCTGAAAAATTGATCCGCAATCTCGCGCGTCGACTCGACCAGCAATGGCCCGGCGTTGCGGCCAGTATCCTCGAAGGCCTCGACGAAATCCTGACTGTCGTCCGGTTGAAGTTGCCGAAGGAGCTTCGCCGATCGCTCGCCTGTACCAATATCGCCGAGAACATGATGGGCACCATTCGCCGCGTCACGCGCAACGTTAAACGCTGGCGGGATGCCGGTATGGCCTTGCGATGGGTCGCGGCCGGTATGATCGAGGCCAACAAGGGCTTCCGACGATTGAAGGCGCATAAGCAATTGTCGGTTCTGCGTGCGGCCCTTCAAGCTCACCACGATCGCATGACAATCAAGTCCGTTGCCCACGTCACGAGGGCTGCGTAATATTCATTCCGGCAACGTCGACCCGACGTAGTTCAACAGCGATCGGGACATCCCCAGTACATCCCCATGGATCGCATTATTCCGTTCGCAATTGCTACGGCGATGCGCGAAGGCGAAATCTTCCGAATCGAATGGGCTGATGTTGATATGAGAAAGCGCTTGATCAAGATCAGAGCCCGCAAGGCCCCCCAGGATCAAGACGACAATGACCAAGTTATACCGATGCTGAACGCGACAGGCTTTGACGCTTGGCAGCTAGTTCTCGAGCAGAGGATTGTGACCCGAGGCAAAGGGCGGGTTTTTCCTTATCGAGCAGCCAGCGCAGGCGCCGCCTTTGCCAGGGCGTGCCAGGTTCTTCACATCGAGGACCTACGATTTCACGATCTGCGCCGCGAAGCGGCAACACGACTCTTCGAAGCTGGATTGCCGATCGAAAGGGTTGCGCTTGTCACAGGTCACAAGGATTGGGAAACGCTAAGACGGTACACTCGTCTTAAGCCCGAGGATCTCGTGAAATTGCAGCCACCGGCGGAACTGTCGGTTGCGGATTATATAGATCAGTTGATGGATCCGTAAAAATGGCGGCGCACGGCAATCGGGTTGCTTCAGAGATAGTGCCAAGTTTGCGCAGCGAGATCTACCAGCGCGCACTCTACGTTGAGCCCCAAGGTGATTTCATCGAAATGGTTCTCATACGAATGGACGCTATCGAAGAGGCAGTCGTGGCGTGGGACAAGACTGCGAGACAACGGACGAAACGACAAAAGGTGGGTGAAAAATCTCGACTGGAATAGTGAGCTTACGGGCCGGCCATGCGGTGAACCTGATCGTTCAGATCGCGGCGGCGATTTACGTCTTAATCCGCGGCTTTGAATGCGCTCTTTTAGTTCTGTGCATGCCGCTGCCTTATCTGCCGGCCGGCTGATGACCATTCAACAGATGAGCAGATTGCCGCGCGTCGTCTGGCTCGATATTTACTGCTCTAGCAATGATTAGTGGTCACAAAATCCCGCATAGATGGCGGCGAGAACCACGTTGCGCGGCTAAACCTCCACAATAACATTGTGGGCTCGAGCGAGGAGCGGAATTTCTGAGTGTCTGTTCCAAAACATGTTGAGTCGAATGAATCGGTTGTGATTCAAGGTGAGCGGCCTGATTCGATGGGGACGCGCCGCCAATGTGGACTACCGAGAACCGTGCACGCTACGACCGCAGCCGCCTGCGCTATCCGAGCGACTTGACCGACGAGGAGTGGGCGCTGATCGCGCCTCGCATCCCGCCGGCCAAGCGCGGCGGCAACAAGCGTACGGTGGACCTGCGCGAGATTGCCAACGGGCTGATGTACATCCTGAGCACAGGTTGCCAGTGGCGCGCGATCCCCAAGGACCTGCCGCCGCGCTCGACGCTGTATGGCTACTTCGATCTGTGGAGCTGGAACGGCACGCTCGATAAAATTCATCACGCCCTCTATGTCGAATGTCGCGAAAGGGCCGAGCGCGAGGCTTCTCCCACCGCCGCCATCATCGATAGCCAGAGCGTGAAAAGCGCTGAAAAAGGGGGCCTCATGATCTCCATGGCTACGACGCGGGCAAGAAGATCAAGGGCAAGAAGCGGCACATTCTCGTCGACACGCAAGGCCTCTTGATGCACGCCATCGTGCATGCGGCGGACATCCAGGATCGCGACGGCGGCGTGCTCCTGATGGCAACGTTGTTCGGCCTCTATCCCTTTCTTCTGAAGCTCTACGCCGACGGCGGATATCAAGGGCCACATTTCCAGAAGGGGCTGCGTAGCGCTCTGAAGCGCGTGAACCTCGAAATCGTCAAACGCTCCGATCAGGCTCACCGTTTCGTCGTCTTGCCCAAACGCTGGATCGTCGAGCGTACCTTTGCCTGGCTCGGGCGATGCCGAAGACTGTCCAAAGATTGGGAATGCTTCAATCACAGGGCGCTCGCCTTTCTCAAGCTGGCCTCCATCCGACTCATGCTGCGAAAGCTATGCAATCCAAGGTAATCTTTCCGGACAGACTCTGAGAGAGGCCGGCCTTTACTGGCACGCCTAGAAGGCGGTCGGGCCGCCTGCAGCTTGGCGGTAAGTTGTTAATTCCCGTTTCATGCTTCAAACAGGATGACATCAGCCGCCGGCGAACTTTCAGCATCGACGCACGTTTTTGCTTTGCCTCGCCGCGGACGAGCGCTATCCAGCGTTTGCCTTCAACCCCGCCGCCTGGATTCCCGCGACCGCACAAGCCTCATCATTGTCGGAGGTGTCGCCAGACACGCCGACGGCACCGAGCAGCGTCGCGCCATCCATGATCAGCACGCCGCCGGGGACCGGCACGAGCGCGCCCTTGGCGATGGTGTTCACGGAATCGATGAAATAGGCCTGCTCCTGCGCACGCTGGAACAAGGCGCGCGAGCCCATGCCCATGGCGAGCGCACCATAGGCCTTGCCGTGAGCGATCTCGGCGCGCATCAGGCTGGTGCCGTCCTGCGCCGCGGCGATCTTGAGCACGCCGCGTGCGTCTAGGATGGTGACGACCAGCGGCTTGAGCTTCAGCTCGGTGGATTTTGCGAAGGCGGCGTCGAGGATCTTGCGGGCGGTGTCGAGCGAGAGGTCAGCCATGGCTGGTTTCCTTTTTAGGGTGAGAAGTGGAATTTGCTCCGGCGCGGTCGAGGCTCATCGCCAGCACGCGCGCGACGTGAAGCGCTTCGCGCTGGGCGCCGTCGTGGATCTGATGCCGGCAGGAGGTGCCGTCGGCAACGACGAGTGTAGCTTGGTCGGCGCGCCGCACCGCGGGCAACAGCGACAGCTCAGCCATCTCGATCGAGGCATCATAGGTGTCAGCGCCGTAACCGAACGCGCCGGCCATGCCGCAGCAGCTCGATTCGATGGTCTCGACCTTCAGGCCTGGAATGAGGCGCAGCACCTGCTCGACCGGCTTGAAGGCGCCGAAGGATTTTTGGTGGCAATGGCCGTGCACGACGGCTTTGTCGGCGACGGTGCCGAGCGGCAGTTGCAGCCTTCCGGCCTCCGCTTCGCGCACCAAAAATTCCTCGAAAGTCAGCGCGTGGGCGCCGACCGCCCTGGCATCGTTGTCCTTGCGCAGTGAGGTGAGCTCGTCGCGCAGCGTCAGCAGACAGCTCGGCTCGAGGCCGACGATCGGCACGCCGCGGGCGGCAAAGGGCGCGAACGCCGCCACGAGGCGGTCGAGCTCGGCCCTGGCTTCGTCGACGAGACCGGCTGAGAGGAATGTACGGCCGCAGCAGAGCGGGCGGCTGCCGCTCGCCGGCTTGGGCAGATGCACGCGATAACCGCCCGCGGCGAGCACGCGGAGCGCGGCGTCGAAATTTTCGCGCTCGTAGATGCGATTGAAAGTGTCCGTGAACAACACGACTTCACGGCCGGTCTCCGGCCCGACCGCTTCCGCGGGCGGCACAAACACGTCGCTGCGGAAGGCGGGCAGGGCACGGCGCGCGCTGATGCCGGCAAAGCGCTCGAACAGCTTTCGCAGCAACGGGCTGCGGTTGCGCAAATTGGCGAGTGGCGCGAAGCGCGACGCGAGACCGGCATAGCGCGGGAGGTAGCCGACCAGGCGGTCACGCAGGGTCAGGCCATGGGACGCTGCGCGGGCGGCGAGCACCTCGATCTTCATCTTGGCCATGTCGATGCCGGTCGGGCATTCGTGGCGGCAGGCCTTGCAGGAGACGCAGAGCTTTAGGGTCTCCATCATCTCGTCGGAGGTCAACGCATCGGGACCAAGCTGACCTGAGATGGCGAGCCGCAAGCTGTTGGCGCGCCCGCGGGTGACGTCCTTCTCGTTGCGCGTCGCGCGATAGGATGGGCACATCACGCCGCCCTCGAGCTTGCGGCAGGCGCCGTTGTTGTTGCACATCTCTACCGCGCCCTGGAATCCGCCGCCGGCGCCGGGATAGGCGGACCAATCCAGCATCGTCTTCAACTCGTTGACGCGGTAGTCGGGTTTGAAGCGGAACAGCGAGCGATCGTCCATCCGGGGCGCATCGACGATCTTGCCGGGATTGAGGACGCCCTCGGGATCGAAGCGGCTCTTCACCTCCCTGAAGTCGGCGACGAGACGCTCGCCGAACATGGTTTCGTGGAATTCGGAGCGCACCAGGCCATCGCCATGCTCGCCGGAATGCGAGCCCTTGTACTCGCGCACCAGCGCGAAGGCTTCCTCGGCGATCGCGCGCATCGCCTTGACGTCCTTCTCCAGTTTCAGGTTCAGCACGGGCCGTACGTGCAGGCAGCCCTCGGAGGCATGCGCATACATCGTGCCGCTGGTGCCGTGCTTTGCGAAAACCTCGCTCAAGCGCGCGGTGTAGTCGGCCAGGTGCGGCAGCGGCACGGCGCAGTCCTCGACGAACGAGACCGGCTTGCCCTCCTGCTTCATCGACATCATGACGTTGAGGCCGGCGGCGCGGAAATCGGCGATGCCACTTTGCGGCGCGGGCTCGGTGATCTCGACCACGCCGCCCCATTTACGCTTGTCGTTATTCCAGCCGAAGCCGAGATCGCCCATCAATTCGCCGAGTTGCTTGAGGCGCACCAGATTGTCGGCCTGGTCCTCTTCGGCGAATTCGACCACCAGAACGGCATCCGGATCGCCCTTGATGGCGGCGGAGATGATCGGCCTGAACATCGCGATGTCGCGGCCGAGCGCGAGCATGGTGCGGTCGACCAGCTCGACCGCGATTGGCTTGAGCTTGACCAGGTGCTGGGCGGCGTCCATCGCCTCGTAGAAACTGCCGAAATGGCAGATGCCGAGCGCCTTGTTGCGGATCACAGGCCACAACTTCAGCTCGACCTTGGTGGTGAAGGCGAGGGTGCCTTCGGAGCCGACCAGGAGATGCGCCATGTTGTTGCGCGCATTGCGCGGCGTCAGCGCATCGAGATTGTAGCCGCCGACACGGCGCTGCACCTTGGGAAAGCGCGCGGCGATCTCGTCGGCCTCGCGGGCGCCGAGATCGAGCATGTCGCGGAACAGGGCGCGCGCGCCGTCGTTCGCATCGAGATCGGAGAGATCGCGCGACACCTCGCCGTACCGGCCCAGCGTGCCGTCGGCGAGCGCCGCCTCCATCGACAGCGTGTTGTCGCGCATGGTGCCGTAGCGAAGCGAGCGGCCACCGCAGGAATTGTTGCCGGCCATGCCGCCGATCGTGGCGCGCGAGGCCGTGGAGACGTCGACTGGAAACCACAGGCCGTGCTTCTTGAGCTGACGGTTGAGGTCGTCGAGCACGATGCCGGGCTCGACCACGCAGGTGCGGCCCGCGACGTCGAGCGAGAGGATGCGGTTGAGGTGCTTCGAGAGATCGACCACGAGGCCGTCATTGACGGTCTGGCCGCATTGCGAGGTGCCGCCGCCGCGCGGGGTGACCTTGATGCCCTCGTCGCGGGCAATCGCCAGCGCTTTGAGGGCCTCGTCCATGGTCC
The DNA here is from genome assembly GCF_011516635.5 of Bradyrhizobium barranii subsp. apii. Lineage (GTDB taxonomy): Bacteria > Pseudomonadota > Alphaproteobacteria > Rhizobiales > Xanthobacteraceae > Bradyrhizobium > Bradyrhizobium barranii. Next base: position 3,403,583 of record NZ_CP096255.1, read on the forward strand.
TGGGCACGACCACGCCGGCCGGCACGATCTGGTAGAACGAGGCGTCGGTGGCATAGCGGCCGCGGCTGAAGCCGTCGAACAGGACGTCGCCGGTCATTTCCGCGCGCAGGCGCCGTTCGAGCGAGGAGGCGTTTGTCATCCCTGGTCCCGGATTGACCCAGCGAGGCCCAGCCTTGCTGAGTTATTCATTATTTCTCACGACCGATTATATTATGAATTCAAAATGAGCAAGTCGGTCGCCCCTCAGGGCGAGGCCGGTGCGTCCTCTTGGGGCTCGGTCAGGTGCTCGATCGCGGCCGCCCGCTTGTTGCGCAGGTGCTGGAACAGGATGTCGCTGAGCTCGCTGGCGGCGCGGCGGCGCAGCGCGTCGAGGATGGTCTCGTGCTCGTGCATTGCTTCCGCCCAGCGCTGCCGCTTGCGGGCGAAATTGGCGGAGTAACGGACCCGGCGGATGCGGCCTGCGAAGTTGGCGTAGGCGGTCTTCAGGGTCTCGTTGCGCGCGGCCGCGACGATGCTTTCGTGGATGCGCTGGTTGGTCTGGAAATAGCCGTGCATGTCGCGATGCAGATAGTGCCCGTACATCTCGTAATGCAGCTGCTCGATCGCGGTGATTTCTTCATCCGTAATGGCCTCGCAGGCGAGGCGCCCGGCAAGGCTCTCCAGCCCCGCCATCACGTCGAACAGCTCCTCGAGGTCGCGCTGGCTGAGTTGGCGGACGCGCGCGCCGCGGTTGGGCAGAAGCTCGATCAGGCCCTCGGAGGCGAGCACTTTCAGGGCCTCGCGCAGTGGCGTGCGGGAGATCCCGAGCATCGCGCAGAGCTGCCGCTCGGGGACGCGCGCGCCGTCGGGAATATTGCCCTCGACCACGTAGTCGCGCAGCCGCAGCAGGATCTCGCCGTGAAGCGAGGCCTCCTGGCGGTCGCCGCCGTTCGCGGCTGGTGGGGCGATCGGAACCCCGGTGTCGGGAATCGTGGATTTCATTGCAGCACAATAGTTTGCCTGTTTGATCGCGTCGATGTTCACAATCGAATACCAAACTTCGATTGAAAAGACAAAAAATGAATGCAAAATAGTTCCGAAGCCGGCGAGAGCCCGCCGACAGGGAGGTTTTCATGCACCAGGGACGCCATTTCCTTCAGATTCCCGGCCCGAGCCCGGTCCCCGAGCGCGTCCTGCGCGCCATGGACATGCCGGTCATCGACCACCGGAGCGCGGAATTCGGCGAGCTCGGCCGCGCCGTGCTCGAAGGCAGCCAGAAGATTTTCCAAACGGCGGGTCCGGTCGTGATCTTCCCCTCGTCGGGGACGGGCGCCTGGGAGGCCGCGATCGTCAACACGCTGTCGCCAGGCGATAAGGTGCTGATGGTCGAGACCGGCCATTTCGCCACCCTGTGGCAGCAGATGGCGGGGCGGTTCGGCATCGACGTCGACTTCGTGCCCGGCGACTGGCGCCGCGGCGCCGATCCCGCATTGATCGAGGCGAAGCTCACCGAGGACAAGGCGCGCGCGATCAAGGCCGTCATGGTCGTGCACAACGAGACCTCGACCGGCGCGACCAGCCGCATCGCCGAGATCCGCGCCGCGATCGACCGCACCTCGCATCCGGCGCTGCTGATGGTCGACACCATCTCCTCGCTCGGCTCGGTCGACTACCGCCACGACGAGTGGAAGGTCGATGTCAGCGTGAGCTGCTCGCAGAAGGGTTTCATGCTGCCGCTCGGTCTCGGCTTCAATGCGATCTCGGAGAAGGCCCGCGCTGCTGCGAAGACCAACAAGATGCCGCGCTCCTATTTCGACTGGGAGGAGATGCTCAAGCCCAACGCCAACGGCTTCTTCCCCTACACGCCGGCGACCAATCTGCTCTACGGCCTGCGCGAGGCGATCGCGATGCTGCTCGAAGAGGGGCTCGACAACGTGTTCGCGCGCCATCAGCGGCTGGCTGCCGCGACGCGTGCCGCCGTCAGTCACTGGGGCCTCGAGATCCTCTGCCAGGAGCCCTCGGAGTTCTCGCCGGTGCTGATCGCGGTGCTGATGCCGCCCGGCCATGATGCCGATCAGTTCCGCCAGATCGTGCTCGACAATTACAACATGTCGCTCGGCTCCGGGCTCTCGAAGGTAGCCGGAAAAGTCTTCCGCATTGGCCATCTCGGCGAATGCAACGCGCTGACGCTGCTCGGCGCGCTGACCGGCGTGGAGATGGGCCTGTCGGTTGCGGGCGTGCCGCATCGCTCCGGCGGTGTCGACGCCGCGATGAAGCTGCTGGAGCAGCGCCCGCAGGGCAATGCCTCGCCGCATCTGAAAGTGGTCGGCACCTAGGTCGCGCGGGACACGCAAGGCCAATCATAAAAAACAGTCAGGGAGGGTGGAGATGGGAATTCGGTTCAAGGCCACGCATGTCGTCTTGGCGATGCTCTGCGCGATGTATTTCATCACCTATGTCGACCGGGTGAACATCGGCACCGCCGCGAGCGAGATCCAGAAGGAGCTGGGTCTGTCGAACACCCAGCTTGGCCTCGTCTTCTCCGCCTTCGCCTATCCCTATCTGCTGTTTCAGGTGATCGGCGGCTGGGTCGGCGATCGCTTCGGGCCGCGCAAGACGTTGTTCTGGTGCGGCATGATCTGGGCGGCGGCGACCATCTCGACCGGCTTCGTCAACGGCCTTGCCGCACTGTTCGTCGCGCGTTTCGCGCTCGGCTTCGGCGAGGGCGCGACCTTTCCGACGGCAACGCGCGCGATGCAATACTGGACGCCCGCGAACCGCCGCGGTTTTGCGCAGGGACTGACCCATTCCTTCGCCCGGCTCGGCAATGCCGTGACGCCACCGGTGGTGGCGTTGCTGATCCTCTGGCTGACCTGGCGCGGCGCGTTCGTCGTGCTCGGTCTCGTCAGCCTGGTCTGGGGCGTCGTCTGGGTCTGGTACTTCCGCAACGAGCCGAAGGAGCACGCCTCCATCACCGAGGCCGAGCTCGCCGCACTGCCGCCGCGCCCGACCGGCGAGCGGCCGCGCGTGCCGTGGGGGCCGTTGCTCGGCCGCATGTGGCCAGTGACGCTGACCTATTTCTGCTACGGCTGGTGCCTGTGGCTCTATCTCAACTGGCTGCCGCTGTTCTTCAAGAACAACTACAATCTCGATATCAAGAACTCGGCGCTGTTCGCCTCCGGCGTGTTCTTCGCCGGCGTGGTCGGCGACAGCGTCAGCGGCGTGCTCTCGGACAAGATCCTCGACCGCACCGGCAATGTCCGCCTGGCGCGGCTGAGCGTCACCGTTGCGGGATTTACCGGGGCGCTGCTTTCGCTGTTTCCGATCCTGTTCGTCCACGACATCACGATCGTCGCGCTGTGCCTGTCGGCCGGCTTCTTCTGCGCCGAGCTGGTGATCGGCCCGATGTGGTCGATCCCGATGGACATCGCCCCGAAATATTCCGGCACCGCCTCGGGACTCATGAATACCGGCTCGGCCTTCGCCGCCATCGTCTCCCCGCTCGTTGCCGGCTTCGTGATCGATGCGACCGGTAACTGGTACCTGCCGTTCCTGATGTCGATGGGGCTGCTGCTGCTCGGTGGCTTCTCCGCCTTCCTGATGCATCCGGAGCGCCCGTTTACGGAGGCCGAGGGGCGCCTGCCGGTCGGAAAGGTGGTGGCCGCGGAGTAGGGGCGGCGGAGGCCCGCCGCTTATGCATGGGAGGCGTCTTAAGGAGAGGGGACAAGCCGGTCAAATGGTGCTATTCGGCGCCCATCAAAACCAAGGCTAGACCGGGAAGGACGCCGATGACCGTGCACACTGGAAGGCATTTCTTACAGATTCCAGGACCGACCAACGTGCCCGACCGGGTGCTGCGGGCGATGGACATGCCGACGCTGGACCATCGCGGTCCGGAGTTCGCCGAGCTCGGTTTTGCGGTCCTCGCCTCGATGCAGCGGGTGTTCCGCACCCAGCAGCCCGTGATCATCTTCCCCTCGTCCGGCACCGGTGCCTGGGAAGCGGCGATGGTCAACGTGTTCGCCCCGGGCGACAAGGTTTTGATGTGCGAGACCGGCCAATTCGCCGTGCTGTGGCGCGGCATCGCCGACAAGTTCAAGCTCGACGTCGACTTCATCCCGAGCGACTGGCGTCATGGCGCCGACCTCGCCGAGATCGAGAAGCGCCTTAGCGCCGACAAGCAGCGCACGATCAAGGCGGTCTGCGTCGTTCACAACGAGACCTCGACCGGCTGCGTGACGCCGCCGCTCGAGGTGCGCAAGCTGCTCGACCGCGTCAAGCATCCGGCCCTCCTGATGGTCGACACCATCTCCGGCCTCGGCTCGATGGAATACGAGCACGATGCCTGGGGCATCGACGTCTCGGTCGCCGGCTCGCAGAAAGGCCTGATGCTGCCTCCGGGCCTCGGCTTCAATGCCGTCTCGGAAAATGCGCTCGCGGTGGCGAAGGCCAACCCCGGCATGCGCTCCTACTGGGACTGGCAGGAGGTCATCTCCTTCAACAAGCTCGGCACCTTCCCCTATACGCCCGCGACCAATCTGCTCTACGGCCTGCGTGAAGCGGTCAAGATGCTGGAAGAGGAGGGGCTGGAGAATGTCTGGACCCGCCACAAGCGCCACAGCGCCGCGACGCGCGCCGCGGTCAAGGTCTGGGGCCTGGAGACACAGTGCGCCGATCCCGCCGCACACTCGCCGGCGCTGACCGGCGTGCGCGTGCCCGATGGACACGACGCCGACGCCTTCCGCAAGGTGGTGCTCGAGAACTTCGACATGTCGCTCGGCACGGGCCTGAACAAGGTCAAGGGCAAGGTGTTCCGCATCGGCCATATCGGCCATTTCAACGACCTGATGCTGATGGGCACACTCGCCGGCGTCGAGATGGGCCTGGATCTCGCAAAGATTCCGCACCGGAGCGGCGGCGTATTGGCGGCCATGGACGTCCTGAAGGGACGCGACGCGGTGCCGATGGCCAAGGCTCAGGTGGCCTAAAGGCTCAGGTGGCCTGAACTAACCCAGAAAGTGAGCGCGCGATGAACGCACCGACGACGACCAACGAAGACCTGCTCTACTCCGTCACGGACGGCATCGCGCGGATCACCTTCAACCGCCCCCAGGCGCGCAACGCAATGACCTTCGCCATGTATGACCGCATGGCGGAGATCTGCCAGGAGATCAACGCCGATCGCTCGATCAAGGCGCTGATCCTGACCGGCGCCGGCGACAAGGCGTTCGCCTCCGGCACCGACATTTCTCAGTTCCGTGCGTTTAAGACCGCGCAGGACGCGCTCGACTACGAGGCCCGGATCGACCGCGTGCTCGGCACGCTCGAGCAGTGCCGCGTGCCCGTGATCGCGGCGATCGCGGGAGCCTGCACCGGCGGCGGCGCCGGCATCGCGGCCTGCTGCGACCTCCGCATCGGCACCGAAACCACGCGCATCGGCTTTCCGATCGCACGCACGCTCGGCAACTGCCTGTCGATGTCGAACATCAGCCGCGTCGTCTCGCTGGTGGGACCTGCGCGCACCAAGGATCTGATCTTCAAGGCGCGCCTCGTCGAGGCGCAGGAAGCGCTGTCGCTCGGCCTGCTCAACGAGGTTGTGCCCGACGTCGAGACGCTGCAGCGCCGTGCCGACGAGACCGCCAAGCTCGTCGCAAGCCATGCGCCGCTCACGCTTGAAGCGACCAAGGAGGCCGTGCGCCGCATCCGCCGGACGCTGTCGCGCGAAGAGGGCGAGGACCTGATCCTTAAGGCCTATATGAGCGAAGATTTCCGCGAGGGCATGGATGCCTTCCTCAACAAGCGTACACCGAGCTGGAAGGGCAAGTAGCGCGCAACACTACGTCTCCGCGTCTCGATCGCTCAACTCGCGGCCACGGGACCGCCGAGGCACCGACCTTGCAAGCGACGAGGTCAACCCGGCCAGAAATAGCCCCAGCGCAAAAGAAATTGTTCGCTCAGCCAGCCGATCCAAATAGCGGGCGCCATAAAAAGTCCGAACGGCAGGAATGCCGTACCTCGCAGCGACCGCCGTCGCACGACAGCATTGGCGGTGTAGACGGCAATCGCCGAAAGTGCCGCCAATTCGATCACCGCGGCCGCCGTTGGGAGTTCGAGCCAGGCACCGGCAACTGCGGCAAGCTTTACGTCCCCAAGTCCCAATCCGTTCCGGCCGCGCCAGTGGCGGTAGAACAACAAGAGAAGAAGCAACGGCAGACTTACCGCTGAGGCGCGAAAGACCAGCCACAGCATGGATGATGCACTCGCATTGAATAAGATTGATCCGCGTAACAAAGCAATTCCGAAAGCCGCGGCGGTCAGCTCGTTTGGAATGAGGTAGTGGCGGGCGTCGTTGCAGGCGATGGCGAGCATTAGGGCGGCGAGGTATGCACCTAACAGCCCATCCGCGCCCGGCGCGATCATGAGGCTTGTGACAACGAACGCGAATACGACAACAGCGAATACCAAAGTGCTTAGAGTCTGTCCGGAAAGATTACCTTGGATTGCATAGCTTTCGCAGCATGAGTCGGATGGAGGCCAGCTTGAGAAAGGCGAGCGCCCTGTGATTGAAGCATTCCCAATCTTTGGACAGTCTTCGGCATCGCCCGAGCCAGGCAAAGGTACGCTCGACGATCCAGCGTTTGGGCAAGACGACGAAACGGTGAGCCTGATCGGAGCGTTTGACGATTTCGAGGTTCACGCGCTTCAGAGCGCTACGCAGCCCCTTCTGGAAATGTGGCCCTTGATATCCGCCGTCGGCGTAGAGCTTCAGAAGAAAGGGATAGAGGCCGAACAACGTTGCCATCAGGAGCACGCCGCCGTCGCGATCCTGGATGTCCGCCGCATGCACGATGGCGTGCATCAAGAGGCCTTGCGTGTCGACGAGAATGTGCCGCTTCTTGCCCTTGATCTTCTTGCCCGCGTCGTAGCCATGGAGATCATGAGGCCCCCTTTTTCAGCGCTTTTCACGCTCTGGCTATCGATGATGGCGGCGGTGGGAGAAGCCTCGCGCTCGGCCCTTTCGCGACATTCGACATAGAGGGCGTGATGAATTTTATCGAGCGTGCCGTTCCAGCTCCACAGATCGAAGTAGCCATACAGCGTCGAGCGCGGCGGCAGGTCCTTGGGGATCGCGCGCCACTGGCAACCTGTGCTCAGGATGTACATCAGCCCGTTGGCAATCTCGCGCAGGTCCACCGTACGCTTGTTGCCGCCGCGCTTGGCCGGCGGGATGCGAGGCGCGATCAGCGCCCACTCCTCGTCGGTCAAGTCGCTCGGATAGCGCAGGCGGCTGCGGTCGTAGCGTGCACGGTTCTCGGTAGTCCACATTGGCGGCGCGTCCCCATCGAATCAGGCCGCTCACCTTGAATCACAACCGATTCATTCGACTCAACATGTTTTGGAACAGACACTTAGACCTACCTCTGATTTTCCTCCGGTGGAATTTCGATTGAAATAGACCATAGGCTCTCGGCATCTGCGAAATGAGGAAACGCGCCCGTTGTTCACTGAAGCGACTGGAGACCAGTGATCATATCGGTTGCATCCGGCGTGCTGGCCCATCCGCCCGATGATCTCGTGGGCTTTGTGGCACAAAGCTGTGACACATTATCTCTCACCGCCAAACAGCAGGTCATTCCCGAACGATCGTAGGGGGCAACCCGAACTGCAACGTTGATTTGGGGGCTCGCCTTCTATTCCAGTCCCCAGATTTTGGCGGTCGAGCTTGCAATCGATCTCATTCCAAAGTCATAAGCCGAGCGGCGCCGGGCCGGCTTGAACTGGCCGGCATTCGCCCGCACAATGCAATTCGCATTGCTTCGCGAATTGCCAATCCGAACAATAACATAGGCGAAAACTTGGGGAGACGCACGTGGGACATGGAATGAAGGCCGCGGTCGTGCTGGCCGCTGCGCTTTGTGGCGCGCCGGCTTTTGCCGGCTGGGAGCCGACCAAGCCCGTCGAGATCGTGGTGGCCGCCGGCGCGGGCGGCGCCTCCGACCAGATGGCGCGGATGATGCAGGCCGCCATTCAGAAGAACAATCTGATGAAGCAGCCGATCGTCGTCTCGCTCAAGGGCGGCGCCTCGGGCGCGGAAGCGCTGATGTACATGAAGTCCAGCGAAGGCGACCCGAACAAGGTGCTGATCGCCTATTCGCTGATCTACATGCTGCCGCTGTCGGCGAAGATCCCGTTCAACTGGCGCGAGCTGACGCCGGTCTCGGTGATCGCGCTCGACCAGTTCGTGCTGTGGGACAACAGCGCAGGTCCGAAGACGGTGAAGGAATTCGTCGCGGCGGCGAAGGCGGCGAGTTCGCCGTTCAAGATGGGCGGCACCGGCTCCAAGCGCGAGGATCACGTGCTGACCGTCTTCCTCGAGCAGAAAACCGGCGCGAAATTCTCCTATCTGCCCTACAAATCCGGCGGCGAGGCCGCGACCCAGCTCGTCGGCAACCACACCGAATCCAACGTCAACAACCCGAGCGAAAATCTCGAAGTCTGGCGTGCCGGCCAGGTGCGCCCGCTCTGCGTGTTCGACAAGGAGCGCATCTCCTACACTAGCAAGGTGACGGACACGCAATCCTGGGCCGACATCCCGACCTGTAAGGAGGAGGGCGTTGACGTCCAGTATCTGATGCTACGCGCGATGTTCCTGCCCGGCAAGGTCACGCCGGAGCAGCAGGCGTTCTATGTCGATCTGTTCCACAAGGTGACGCAGACCGCGGAATACAAGGACTACATGGAAAAGCAGGCGCTGAAGCCGATCTTCCTCACCGGCAAGGACATGGTGCAATTCCTCGAGGAAGACGACGCCACCAACAAGTCGCTGATGACGGAAGCCGGATTCGTCGCGAAGTAGCCGTCTCTCTTTGCCCTCCCCCCGTTCTTACGGGGAGAGGGCATGGGTGAGGGGCTTCCCTCCCGGAAGAGAATGGCAGACAGACTCGCGGAGGGTCCCCCTCACCCGGCGCTTCGGCGTTCTAGAAAACGGTCGCGGACGCGGCCTCTGCCTCTCCCCGCAAGCGGGGCGAGGTGACATCACTCCCGGCTTTTGCAAATCAGCTCATGTCCCAAACCGATCTTGAAATCATCGTCGACGATCCGACCGCGCCTGAAGACGGCTCACCCTCCGTCGTCTCCTCCGGCACGATCGAGATATTCGTCTGCCTGCTGTTGCTCGCGTTGGCCGCAACGCTTGGCTATGACAATTGGCGCACCGGCGCGTCCTGGGATTCGACCGGGCCGGAGCCCGGCTATTTCCCGTTCTATCTCTCCGTCATCCTCGGTGGCGGCAGCCTCTATGGCCTGATTGCGGCCTTCGTGGCGCATCGCGCGGCATCCGAAAGCTTCGTCACGCGTGCGCAAGCGCGCCGTGTGATGGCGGTGTTCGTGCCGACGCTGCTGTTCTGCCTGGTGATGCAGTTCCTCGGCCTCTACGTCGCGAGCTTCCTCCTGATCGCGGGCTTCATGCGACTCGTCGGCAAGATCGCGCTGTGGAAGTCGCTGCTCACTGCCTTCCTGTTCACGGCGATCATGTTCGTCACCTTTGACATCGCCTTCGACGTCATCATGCCGAAAGGGCCGCTAGAAGCGGCCTTCGGCTACTAGGCGCTCACGATGGAAGCTTTCGGTCTCTTGCTTCATGGCTTTGCCGTCCTGCTGACGTGGAAGACGCTCGTGCTGATGATGTTCGGGCTGGTGCTCGGCATCTTCGTCGGCGTGCTGCCCGGGCTCGGCGGTCCCAACGGCGTTGCGATCCTGTTGCCGCTCACCTTCACGATGGATCCGACCTCGGCGATCGTGATGCTGTCCTGCATCTACTGGGGCGCGCTGTTCGGCGGCGCCATCACCTCTATCCTGTTCAACATCCCCGGCGAGGCGTGGTCGGTCGCGACCACGTTCGACGGCTATCCGATGGCGCAGCAGGGCAGGGCGGCGGAGGCGCTGACCGCGGCGTTCACGTCCTCCTTCATCGGCTCGCTGGTCGCGGTGCTGCTGATCACCTTCCTCGCGCCGATGATCTCCTCCTTTGCGTTGAAGTTCGGCCCGCCCGAGTTCTTCGCTGTCTATCTGCTGACCTTCTGCTCCTTCGTCGGATTGGGGCGCGAGGCCAAGCACAAGACGGTCATCTCAATGTCGCTCGGTCTTCTGCTCGCGGGCGTCGGCATGGACACGGTGTCGGGCAATCTGCGCATGACCTTCGGCTCGGCCGAGCTCTTGCGCGGCATCAACTTCCTCGTTGCAGTCATCGGCCTGTTCGGCATCAGCGAGATCCTGCTGACGATGGAGGAGCGGCTGGCGCTGCGTGGACACGCCGCGAGCATTTCGCTCCGCGTCGTGCTCAGCGTCTGGAAGGACCTGCCGAAATACTGGGTGACGCTGCTGCGTTCCTCCTTCATCGGGTGCTGGCTCGGCATCACCCCGGGCGGCGCGATCGCGGCCTCCTTCATGGGTTACAACCTCGCAAAGCGCTTTGCCAAGGATCCCGAGAGCTTTGGCAAGGGCCGCATCGAGGGCGTGTTCGCGCCGGAGACCGCGGCGCATGCCTCCGGCACCTCGGCGCTGCTGCCGATGCTGGCGCTCGGCATTCCCGGTTCCGGCACGGCCGCGATCCTGCTCGGCGGGTTGATGGTGTGGGGACTCAATCCGGGTCCGCTGCTGTTCGTGGAGCACAAGGATTTCGTCTGGGGTCTAATCGCCTCGATGTATCTCGGCAATGTCGTCGGCCTCGTGCTGGTGCTGACGACGGTGCCGATCTTCGCCTCGATCCTGCGGGTGCCATTCGCCGCGGTGGCGCCGATGATCGTGGTGTCCTGCGCGATCGGCGCCTTTGCGATCCAGAACGCGATGTTCGACATCTGGCTGATGCTGGGCTTCGGCGTCGTCGGCTACGTTTTCAAGAAGATCGGCATCCCGCTCGCGCCGTTCACCCGCGCGCTCGTGCTCGGCAACCGCGCCGAGGATGCCTTCCGCCTGTCGATGATCGGGGCCGGCGGCAACCTCAAGGTGTTCTGGTCGAACGGCCTGGTTGGCTCGATCACAACCTTGGCGATTGTGCTGTTGTTTTGGCCTGTGATCGACCGCTTGCTGCGCTGCGTCGGGTGGCCGCGGCAGGCGAAGCCTGCCGTGTGAGCCAAGCGGATTGGAAACGCCATCAGTATAGGTGTCGCGTAAGTCCGATAAAGTTCGAAGCCCATGTCGCTGGGTGCAGTTTCGCCCTTGAATCGATCGCGATGTTGGGAATAGTGCATTACATGACTATCACCGCTCGCGAGGGGAGCATCGTCTACGTCGAGGACTGCCTGATCAACGGCAATTTCGCCTAGCCCGGCACAGGGATGTCGTGAACATTACGATTCGCGATATGGGAGGCAGCGGTCTACGATTGCAAGCGCGGCGGCGGGCTTGATCAGGGCGACGCTCAGCAATGTCAGGTTGATCAATGCAGCCAACGGTGTCGGCGTCGGTGGCGGCGCCGCCGTTCTCAGCAATTCGGTCGTGTCGAGCAACTCGGTTGCCGGTATTGCCATCTCGGGCGGCGGCATTAACATTGACGCCATGAGGATTTCCTTCAACGCGATCGGCATCAAGCAAGAACGGTCAACCCGTCCAACAATGACCGTTCGTTCAATACCGCTGGCGTGTCGGGCACGGTCAACTCGTATTCGAACAATCGCTTCTCGGATAACGGTGCAGGCGGAACGATCACGCCAATCGGCAGCACAACCAATCCGTCTGGGTTGCAGTAAGAACGATGATCGCAGCGGCTCAGCGATGACGTGAGATGCCAAAGCCCGGCTCGCCGGGGCTTTTGGTGCTTGCGATTTCCTTCACGCTGGCACGATGCAGGTCGTCGTTGCATTGATCCGACTCGATTAGGCCCCTGAGCGAAGCTCACGCGGTTAGCAGCAACCGACCTCGTTCGACATCGTGAGAGCGAAGTTGGCGAAAATTCGCTGAGCGCATCCCTGATCTGGAGCTCAGCATCTGCGGTGGTCCTCCTGATCGCGGTGACGATGAGTCGAAAGCCCGGCGCTGACGCCGCACTTTCGGTATTTCATCGTGAAACGGTCAGAGCCCGTGACGCTTCCCGCGCTTGTCAGCGACGCTAATCAGCACCAAAATACAATCTGAGATTTTGTTGATCTGTTCTTTTTTGGAGGACGTCATGGCTGTTGAGCATTATCGGGCCCGGAAGGGCAAGGAGATTTCACACGCGGCCGCCGCTGTAGTTGCCGGAGGCTACACGACGAAGTTCGATTCCTGGGCGGGCTGACGCCTAAGCAGAAGGCCGCCTTCAAGCTTGCTGCAGACCGCTGGACACACGCGATCGTTGGCGATCTGCCTGATGTCATTGTCGGCGGCGAGAGGTTCAACAATCGGCGTATCACGGCGCAAGGCACCGACATTTACGGCCCGGGGAGGATTCTCGGTCAGGCGGGACCGAACCGCTTGCGCCCGCAGAATGCCGGAGCGGCTGCGTTCCTGCCGGGCGACTGGCGACATGCAATTCGATACGGCCGACCTCTCGGCGATGGAGGCGGACGGCACCCTGAACGACGTCATCATGCACGAGATGGGGCATGTGATCGGCATCGGGACGATTCTGGACGAACAAGAAATTGCTGAAGGGTAAGCACGCCAACAATCCGACATTCAACGGCCCTACGCCATGCGCGAATACGGCAAGCTCCGTGGTTCCGCGGGGTCGCTGCCTGTTCCCGTTGAAAACACGGGCGGGGAGGGGACGGTGGACTCGCATTGGTGCGACACCGTGTTCGGCGCAGAGCTGATGACCGGCTTCGTCAATCAGGGCGGCAATCCGATGAGCCGGGTGACGAAGCTTGCAGGATCTCGGCTATGAGGTGAACATGGACGCTGCCCAGCCGTATCAGCTGCCTGATCATCTCCAGATGGCTGAGGCGGGGCTCGTTGCCGCGCATGCTAAAAAGTCAAGAGGCATCGTGCTCCCGCGGATTCCGATCACGTTGCCCGAGGAGAGCATTGGCACCTAAGGCCAACGCTTTGCCAAGCAAGGCTCCTCGGGAATTCAGCGATACAGGATCATGGAGGGCATGAAACGACCGAAAGCGATCGTGCTTCCAGATTCGTCACTGATCCCGTCGGACTGCCTGATCTCGCCGCCGCCCAACCAGTTCACCCACGAGGTGGCGAGATCGCAGCCCTTCTATGCCTCGCAGGGCGCGCCGGGCGACCCACCGACCGGACAGTTCGAGGCGGAGCCAAAGGTCGTGCTGCTCTACCATGACGGCGGAGAGCTTGTCGTGTCGTCGATGCTGCCGGCCGCTATGTCGGCACGCGCTTCGAGCGTTTGCGCGAGATCTAGATGGTTGCGTAAGCCGTCAATGCGCGGTCGATGGTGATCACCGCGGCGATCCGGATGCGAAACGCCGGCTGTTGAGACGCAGCCGTTCTTCACACCACCTTGGCGTTCCGGAGCGTCGCGATCTCGTCTGCACTGAGGCCGAACTCCTTCAAGACCTCGTCGGTGTGCTCGCCGAATTCCGGCGGCCGCGCCACCATCTTGCTCGGCGTGCGCGACAGCGTGACGGGTTGGCCGACCAGGCGGATGTGGCGGTCCTCGTCGTTCGGCACGTCCTGCGCGATGCCGAGATGTTTGACCTGCGCGTCCTCGAACATCTGGTCGATGGCGTAGATTGGTCCGCAGGGCACGCCGGCATCGTTGAACTCGCGGACCCAGGTCTCGGTCGACTTCGTGACCGTGCGCTCCTCGATCTTGGCGTTGAGCGCGTCGCGATTCTTGGAGCGGGCCGGCGCGGTCGCATAGTCGGGATCACTGTAGAGCTCCGGCGCGCCGATCGCCTGCGCGCAACGCTCCCAGATCCGTCCGCCCGTGGTGGCGATGTTGATGTAACCGTCCGAGGTCTTGAACACGCCGGTCGGGATGCTGGTCGGATGGTTGTTGCCGGCCTGCTTGGCGACTTCCTTCTCCATCAGCCAGCGCGCGGCCTGGAAGTCGAGCATGAAAATCTGCGCTTGCAGCAGCGAGGTCTGCACCCACTGGCCCTTGCCGGACACCTCGCGCTCGAGCAGCGCGGTGAGGATGCCCATGGCGCAGAACAGGCCGGCCGTGAGGTCGGCGACGGGAATGCCGACCCTCATCGGCCCTTCGCCCGGCGCGCCCGTGATCGACATCAGCCCACCCATGCCCTGGGCGATCTGATCGAAGCCGGGGCGCTTGTGGTAGGGCCCGTCCTGGCCGAAGCCGGAGATGCTGCCATAGACGATGCCCGGATTGATCGTATGCCGAGCTTCTTCTAGACGTCGGGCCGGAAATTCTTGACCACCACGTCCGCCTTGGCCGCGAGGCGCTTGTACACGGCGAGCCTGCGTTCGTCCTTCGGATTCAGCGTCATCACCCGCTTGTTGCGGTGCAGATTCTGGGAGTCCTGGTCAACGGTTTGGTCGGCTCGACCATGAGGCTGGCAGTCTGCCGCTTTTCTAAGCGAGGCTCATCGAGGCGGCCGAACCTGGGTCGTAGCAAGCAGCCCACAAAATCTCCTGCGTATCAGACTCCAGATGTTCGTGCCGACGCTGCTGTTCTGCCTGGTGATGCAGTTCCTCGGCCTCTACGTCGCGAGCTTCCTCCTGATCGTGGGCTTCATGCGGCTCGTCGGCAAGATCGCGCTGTGGAAGTCGCTGCTCACTGCCCTCCTGTTCAAGACGATCATGTTCGTCACCTTCGACATCGCCTTCGACGTCATCATGCCGAAAGGGCCGCTCGAAGCGGCCTTCGGCTACTAGGCGCTCACGATGGAAGCTTTCGGTCTCTTGCTTCATGGCTTCGCCGTCCTGCTGACGTGGAAGACGCTCGTGCTGATGATGGTCGGGCTGGTGCTCGGCATCTTCGTCGGCGTGCTGCCCGGGCTCGGCGGCCCCAACGGCGTGGCGATCCTGCTGCCGCTCACCTTCACGATGGATCCGACCTCGGCGATCGTGATGCTGTCCTGCATCTACTGGGGCGCGCTGTTCGGCGGCGCCATCACCTCGATCCTGTTCAACTTCCCGGGCGAGGCCTGGTCGGTTGCGACCACGTTCGACGGCTATCGATGGCGCAGCAGGGCAGGGCGGCGGAGGGACCCGGAGTAATTGCGTCACCGTCTCCGCCGATCAATCTTACTGTGGCCAAGGAAGAACAAACCCGCCAGGATGCCAATAGTGGCCGGTATGACAAGGCTGAGACAGTCCATGACGCACCGCCTCTCAGCAAAGGAATCGCCCGTTTAATAAAACTGACGGGCCTTCGGCGGGTTCCGCGTCAGCGATAAAAACTCGCCAGCCGGAGTTGGCGTGGCGCAGACGTACGACCGGACTTCAACTGGAACGCCAAAGAGCCTTTCGGGGGGATGTCCCGATCGCTGTTGAACTACGTCGGGTCGACGTTGCCGGAATGAATATTACGCAGCCCTCGTGACGTGGGCAACGGACTTGATTGTCATGCGATCGTGGTGAGCTTGAAGGGCCGCACGCAGAACCGACAATTGCTTATGCGCCTTCAATCGTCGGAAGCCCTTGTTGGCCTCGATCATACCGGCCGCGACCCATCGCAAGGCCATACCGGCATCCCGCCAGCGTTTAACGTTGCGCGTGACGCGGCGAATGGTGCCCATCATGTTCTCGGCGATATTGGTACAGGCGAGCGATCGGCGAAGCTCCTTCGGCAACTTCAACCGGACGACAGTCAGGATTTCGTCGAGGCCTTCGAGGATACTGGCCGCAACGCCGGGCCATTGCTGGTCGAGTCGACGCGCGAGATTGCGGATCAATTTTTCAGCCTTGTCGGCGTCATCGAGCTCCCAGGCCTGGCGCAGCACCCGGCGGGTGGCCGCATGATGCTCTTTCGGCAGGCGTTCCATGATGTTGCGCGCCTTGTGGATCTGGCAGCGCTGGATCGCAGCGGCCGAACCGAAGGTGCGGCGGATCGCCTTCGACAACGCCTTCGCGCCGTCGGCGATGAACAGTCTTGGCACCGTCGGGTCGAGCCCGCGCGAGACCAGGTTGTCCAGCAGGGCCTGAACCGTTGCTGCATTCTCGGTCGCCCCTTCCACCAGCGCCAGCGGATGCTTGTTGCCTTCGCCGTCAACCCCGATCGCGGCCACCAGCACGAGATCGTCGTCGAGATGCAGCCCGTCGATTTGGACCACCAGAAGGTCGAGCGCGGACAGATCGGCAGCCATGAAGTCGGCCAGCCGCGCCGCCGACAGAGCCACGAACCTCCGCGAGGCCGCCGACTTCGAAATCCCCGATCCGGGCGGTGCCGGCACGTCACCCTCGGGCAGCCGGACGGCGCGGCCGAACCGGCGCGTCGACACATTGATCAGCATCAGGTTCATCGCCCAGCGACCGAGCCAGTCCTCCTGCGCCGCCGTTTCCCAGCTCGGGATCGTGACCTCGCGGCCGTCCATGCCCCGGACCCGCGGGCGATCGACCTCGATCTTGCCGCCGTGGAAACCGATCCGCCCCCGCGTTCGGCCCCAACGGTGCGCCCGCCGCGCCGCATCACGACCGTGGCGCGGCCCGCAGGCCGCTGTCACATCCGCCTCCATCATCGTGCCGAGCGCCTCGATTCCTGCCGCAAGGCAGAACCGATCGAAGCTCGCTCGCACTTCCGCAAATGATTTCTCCACAGCCCCGGTCGCCGGCCAACCAGCCGGTGTGATATCTCTCGTCATGGCGTTGCTCTCCTTTGTGGAATCAGCACCCCGAGCCTACCGGCTCAAGGTGGGCAACGCCGACCTCTTCAGAAATTCAACAGAACCCGGGACATCCCCTTTCCGGACGCTCTAGAGCATTTTCCGATCACGTTGCGTCGTAACCAGCCGCGACGAGATAATTTTGACATTCCTCGGGTGAGAAGCGTTTGAGAGCGTTGGCGATTGCTTGCCAGAGATCGGGCATGGTGCGGGCTGCGGCGGCCCGCAACAGCGCTTTCAGTTTGGAGAAGGCCATTTCGATCGGGTTGAAGTCTGGACTGTAGGGCGGAAGATAGAGCAGGCTTGCTCCGACCGCCTGGATGGCCTCTCGAACGCCATGGACCTTGTGAGCGGGCAAGTTGTCCATGATAACGGTATCGCCCGGCCGCAGCGATGGGGCGAGCAATTGCTCGACGTAGGCCAGGAAAGCGTCGCCATCCATTGGACCGTCCAGAACAAGCGGCGCGATCAGACCGTCGGAGCGCAATCCAGCGGTGAATGTCGTCGTCTTCCAATGTCCGTGTGGGATAGCTGCACGACATCGCTCGCCGCGTGGCGAGCGGCCGTAAAGCCGCGCCATTTTGGTGTTGGCGCTGGTTTCGTCGATGAAGACGAGACGCTCAGGGTCAAGATCGATTTGCCCTTCGAACCACTCCTCACGCGCGGCATTTATATCGCCGCGCCGTTGCTCGGCGGCGTGCGCTGTCTTTTTTTAAGTGTGATCTTTCTGCGCTGGAAAAAACGCCAGAGCGACGCGATGCCAGTCGATATTCCACGACGTTTCAACAGTTCTCGCAACTCGGCGAGCGTGATATCCGGCTTCGCTGTCACTGCCTCCAGAATCAATTGCGAATGCGCTTCGATGCGCTGCGATTTGCGGTCACCGCCCTGGCGTTTAGGAACGATGTCGCCAACTTCCTTGAGGCGACCGCGCCAGCGGATCGCACTGGCCGCGCTGACACCAAAGCGCTCAGCAGCCTGTCGACAGGACATGCCACCGTCAATCGCGGCTATCACCCTTTGACGAAGATCAACCGAAAGCGCCCTGGCCATACATGCTGGCCTCCCTCGCCAGCATGTAGCTTGAATCTGACTCGCGCCGTTTTGGGAATCCCCACCCGATTCATTCCGGTCGGAAAACGCTCTAGCGGTTATCGATGTTCTCTTGAGGGGCACTAGCTCCCCGGCAGCACCGGGCTTTTTTTGTTTTTGGCATAATTGGACGATTAGTTATGTCCAGCATCAGCATTAAGGGGGATCTGCCCACTGGCTTGACCTTCTTGATACTCGACATGCGGCAGAACTGGCGTTTGCACGGCCCCCAAAAGAAAACGCGAGAGGCCCGCAAAAGCCTGATGCTGTAGCCACAAAGCCCCGTAGGCGGTCAGATGATGCTGATCTTTGTAGAAGGTTTGCGCGCCGTCGCTTAGCGGACAAAAATTGCCATTGCAAAGGTATGGCCATGCATCAAAGAAAAACACTTGGGTTGGATGGCTGGCTTCGATCTGCCTGAGGACTTCTCTAGTAAACGCATGGGTGTCAGGGTCAACGATGACGTTCATCTTGGAGCAATCAAAGCGGCCGAAGAAGGCGGGTCGATCAAAACACGCCGAGGGCGGATTGGCGACCAAGGGTCCATTGCCCATCAAAATGACTTTGCGATCATTCGTCAAAAGGAGGTCGACCGTCTTTTTCATTTTCGTGGACCACAGGAGTTGCGCCTCCTTTTGGTTCAACTCGCGCGGATCTCCATCAAGTTTATACCGTCTACCAAAACCTTCCCCCATTCCGACTTCCCAGAGGCCGGCGAGTATCACGACGCGAGGATTGTCCTGCGCCACACGCAAGAGCCAGTCGTACTTTCCCCCGATGCAAACAGCGCTCTTAGCCGAAGCATCGGCGGGACTAATGTCTACTACAAACGGGCAACCCGGCACCATTGGATACTGGCTTCCACGCAGGTGCGTCTCTTTCAAGGTCTCTGCAATTGCCGGGGCATAGTGAACGGCGTGGCTGTCGCCGACAAGGACGACATCCGGATGACCAGCAACGCAAAGTCCAAATCCTCCTTCGCAAGCGGGCCGCGATACTCGCTCCATGATCCATGGATCCGAAAGCGGTGGAATTTGTGGTCTGATCACTGTCGATGCGACCGCGCCTGCCACGACAAGAAGCGCAGATAGAGAACCCCAGGCTAACGCAAAGCGCAGACGCGTACCAGCAAGCCCACGTCGGTATCTTTGCTCAACGAGGTGATGGAGAGGGATAGCCGCCAGGATGGATGTAATAACCAATCCGATTCGTTCAGATTGCTGTATCTCATTGAAACGCCAGTATTGGTAAAAAACTATGATGGGCCAGTGGACTAGGTAGATAGAGTAGGAAATCCGGCCTGTGTACACGGCGACTGGATTGTTCCAAATTTTCTCAAGGGAAGGAACCACCCCCCCATAGATCATAAAAGCTGCGCCTACACAGGGAATAATTACGAGTGCGGTTGGCGTGTGCGGTCGGAACGTGATTATGGCCGTGATCACCAAACAAAGGCCGATGGATGAAAGCGCATTGCTTAATATTTGACGTTTTGGTTTGCGCTCTAGCCAGACCAGCAGGGCCCCTACTACGAACTCGAATATACGGAACGGTGTCAGGAAAAAAACGGCATCTTGGTCAATCCTGAAGTAGGCGACTGCAGCGACAAAGCTCAGAGCGCCAGTCAAAGCCAGTGCTGTCGGGACAAATTTGTTCGCAAACTTCGAAAGAAAGTAGAGAGCAAGGGGCCAAAAGAGGTAAAATTGCTCTTCGACCGACAATGACCATGTATGTAAGAGCGGTCTAAGGTGGTTGTCGGGGATGTCCCGATCGCTGTTGAACTACGTCGGGTCGACGTTGCCGGAATGAATATTACGCAGCCCTCGTGACGTGGGCAACGGACTTGATTGTCATGCGATCGTGGTGAGCTTGAAGGGCCGCACGCAGAACCGACAATTGCTTATGCGCCTTCAATCGTCGGAAGCCCTTGTTGGCCTCGATCATACCGGCCGCGACCCATCGCAAGGCCATACCGGCATCCCGCCAGCGTTTAACGTTGCGCGTGACGCGGCGAATGGTGCCCATCATGTTCTCGGCGATATTGGTACAGGCGAGCGATCGGCGAAGCTCCTTCGGCAACTTCAACCGGACGACAGTCAGGATTTCGTCGAGGCCTTCGAGGATACTGGCCGCAACGCCGGGCCATTGCTGGTCGAGTCGACGCGCGAGATTGCGGATCAATTTTTCAGCCTTGTCGGCGTCATCGAGCTCCCAGGCCTGGCGCAGCACCCGGCGGGTGGCCGCATGATGCTCTTTCGGCAGGCGTTCCATGATGTTGCGCGCCTTGTGGATCTGGCAGCGCTGGATCGCAGCGGCCGAACCGAAGGTGCGGCGGATCGCCTTCGACAACGCCTTCGCGCCGTCGGCGATGAACAGTCTTGGCACCGTCGGGTCGAGCCCGCGCGAGACCAGGTTGTCCAGCAGGGCCTGAACCGTTGCTGCATTCTCGGTCGCCCCTTCCACCAGCGCCAGCGGATGCTTGTTGCCTTCGCCGTCAACCCCGATCGCGGCCACCAGCACGAGATCGTCGTCGAGATGCAGCCCGTCGATTTGGACCACCAGAAGGTCGAGCGCGGACAGATCGGCAGCCATGAAGTCGGCCAGCCGCGCCGCCGACAGAGCCACGAACCTCCGCGAGGCCGCCGACTTCGAAATCCCCGATCCGGGCGGTGCCGGCACGTCACCCTCGGGCAGCCGGACGGCGCGGCCGAACCGGCGCGTCGACACATTGATCAGCATCAGGTTCATCGCCCAGCGACCGAGCCAGTCCTCCTGCGCCGCCGTTTCCCAGCTCGGGATCGTGACCTCGCGGCCGTCCATGCCCCGGACCCGCGGGCGATCGACCTCGATCTTGCCGCCGTGGAAACCGATCCGCCCCCGCGTTCGGCCCCAACGGTGCGCCCGCCGCGCCGCATCACGACCGTGGCGCGGCCCGCAGGCCGCTGTCACATCCGCCTCCATCATCGTGCCGAGCGCCTCGATTCCTGCCGCAAGGCAGAACCGATCGAAGCTCGCTCGCACTTCCGCAAATGATTTCTCCACAGCCCCGGTCGCCGGCCAACCAGCCGGTGTGATATCTCTCGTCATGGCGTTGCTCTCCTTTGTGGAATCAGCACCCCGAGCCTACCGGCTCAAGGTGGGCAACGCCGACCTCTTCAGAAATTCAACAGAACCCGGGACATCCCCTGGTTGTCCGGTGCCCAATACCCCGAATCAATCCAAAAGAAGATGTTTGAAGCAGATAGAGCTGCCCACACAGCTGATTGAGCAAATTGCTTGAAGTGGTCAGCGGCGAGCAACAGTGATGAAAGAAAGAACGTGACCAGAACTGTCACAAACAGAGCGGGGAAAAGCCTTCTCGCACGGTTTATGTAGAAATCTCGAAAGGAGAAGACCCCTAACGCAATCTCCTCTTGGATTTTTCTTGTGATCAAATATCCGCTGATTACGAAGAATACATCGACGCCGACGTAGCCACCGAGTGCTGTATGAAAACCGGCGTGGAAGAATACAACTCCGAGAACAGCTATAGATCTGAGAACGTCGATGTCTGGACGGTAGTGCTCTATAGTCTGCTCAAGAATCATTGGACTAGCAGCAAGCACCGGAGCGTCCAGCGAGCGCACGCCATATTGCGAGATGCCCTGCTTGTTAATTGACAGTTCCGCCATGGTTCCTCGTCCCAGTTCTCAGTAGCTCTACGGTGTTTTTTTTGCTGCGCGCGTCGTCGCACCAAGATTGGGGACGCTGATTATTTGCCCCAGCCTGCAGATCGCATGTTTTGCGGCAACAGTTTTCGCGGTTGAACAAAGCCCGCCAGCAGCGAAGTTCGTGCACGCCAAGTCAAAGCAATGTGTACTAGAGCGGCAAAAAAATGACGCGCCGCACCCGTAGCAATCACCGCCCCCGAATCCGAGTCGAGAACAAGCGGTCGAAGTTTTTGTCTGGGATAGTTGCAAAGTTGCCACGGGCGACGGAGAATAATTATACCGTCCGCATGTAAAGCCTGCCGGATCAGATCGCGGCAGCCGGGCAGAGGCGCGCCGACTTCGTGATGGACACGCTCTCCAGCGGCCGGCGCTTCCGTATCTTGACCCTGGTCGACGACTTCACCCGGGGAGTGCCTGACCCTGCTCGCCGATACATCGCTCACCAGCATGCGTGTCGTGCGCGAACTCGACCGTGTCATCGACGGACACAGGGTTGGCGGGGAGGCTACGCGCTGAAGGCAGCGGCGACGTGCACGGCGCGGATCACAGCACCCGAGTAGATTGCTGCAAAGCCGACAATCCATGTGCCCAATCTTCGCCCGAACCGGGCCTTAGAGTCTGTCCGGAAAGATTACCTTGGATTGCATAGCTTTCGCAGCATGAGTCGGATGGAGGCCAGCTTGAGAAAGGCGAGCGCCCTGTGATTGAAGCATTCCCAATCTTTGGACAGTCTTCGGCATCGCCCGAGCCAGGCAAAGGTACGCTCGACGATCCAGCGTTTGGGCAAGACGACGAAACGGTGAGCCTGATCGGAGCGTTTGACGATTTCGAGGTTCACGCGCTTCAGAGCGCTACGCAGCCCCTTCTGGAAATGTGGCCCTTGATATCCGCCGTCGGCGTAGAGCTTCAGAAGAAAGGGATAGAGGCCGAACAACGTTGCCATCAGGAGCACGCCGCCGTCGCGATCCTGGATGTCCGCCGCATGCACGATGGCGTGCATCAAGAGGCCTTGCGTGTCGACGAGAATGTGCCGCTTCTTGCCCTTGATCTTCTTGCCCGCGTCGTAGCCATGGAGATCATGAGGCCCCCTTTTTCAGCGCTTTTCACGCTCTGGCTATCGATGATGGCGGCGGTGGGAGAAGCCTCGCGCTCGGCCCTTTCGCGACATTCGACATAGAGGGCGTGATGAATTTTATCGAGCGTGCCGTTCCAGCTCCACAGATCGAAGTAGCCATACAGCGTCGAGCGCGGCGGCAGGTCCTTGGGGATCGCGCGCCACTGGCAACCTGTGCTCAGGATGTACATCAGCCCGTTGGCAATCTCGCGCAGGTCCACCGTACGCTTGTTGCCGCCGCGCTTGGCCGGCGGGATGCGAGGCGCGATCAGCGCCCACTCCTCGTCGGTCAAGTCGCTCGGATAGCGCAGGCGGCTGCGGTCGTAGCGTGCACGGTTCTCGGTAGTCCACATTGGCGGCGCGTCCCCATCGAATCAGGCCGCTCACCTTGAATCACAACCGATTCATTCGACTCAACATGTTTTGGAATAGACACTTAGACTAGCATGAGTTGTTTTTATGCTGCATCCGAGCCGCATTCCGGAATCGCTTCATGCAACACGGCGAGGATAATATTCCGATCGACCTTTGCGGTTGCTCGTTCCAGTGCATCCAACCATCGCTTCATCTGAAGAATGGATGGCTCGTTGGTCTTTGCCGCCATGACGCCCTGGATACCAATTTCAGCTGGCGGCTCCTCGCGCGCAAAGAGCTTTTCATTTAGTCGTTCACCGGGCCTCATCCCGCTAAACGATATCTCAATGTCACGCCCCGGCTCGAGGCCTGACAGCCGTATCATGCGTTCGGCCAATTCGACTATCCTGACCGGTTGTCCCATGTTGAGCACATAGACAGAGGCATCATCGGGACGGGACACGACGGCATGAGACGCCGCCGTTATGACGAGGTCACATGCCTCTCGAATGGTCATAAAATAGCGCACCATATCCGGGTGCGTGACCGTCACGGGCCCCCCCGCCTCGATCTGTGCCTTAAACTTTGGAACGACGGATCCTTTGGAGGCCAATACGTTCCCGAAGCGCACAGAAATGAGCCGCGTAGGTTGCTGCTCTCCCTCCTGAATATCGTGATCAAGCGCCTGGCAGTACATTTCAGCGAATCTTTTTGTGAGACCCAGCATAGAAACGGGTTCGATCGCTTTGTCGGTCGATATCAGCACCATGGCCCTGGCCCCAGAAGCCACAGCCGCATCGGCAACATTGATCGACCCAAATACGTTGGTTTTGACGCCCTCGCTCCAATCACGCTCCAAGATCGGAACATGTTTGAGCGCCGCGGTGTGGAAAACCATCTCCGGGCCAAAGCCGCGCAACAGCTGGAAAATGCGATTTCGATCGCGGACGTCGGCGATTCGTCCCTCGACCGTTGCTTCGGGATGGCGCGCCGAGAGTGCCTCCATCACGGCATACAGCGCGGGCTCCGAGTTATCGATGATGAGCAGTCGGCTGGTTCCATGGCGGAGCAGTCGCTCACATATCTCTGAGCCGATCGATCCCGCTCCTCCCGTAACAGCGATCGCTTTGTCTCTTACCAATTGCTCAATCCGCCCATGATCAATCGGCTGGGTCGGCCGAAGCAACAGATCCTCAACGGCGATCGGCTTCAGTCTGGGAGTTTCACCTCCATCCAAAGAGGGCAAACGGCTCACAACGAGGCCGAGTTTCCGTGCTTGAATAAGGATCTTTTCCGGGTGCGCATCGAGCTCAAAAGCCGATGGCCCCATCACGAGCCGAGCAATCGGCCGCTTGCGACTTGCCAAGTCGCGAACGACGTCCTCCAGGTCATCTACTCCGCCCAACACTGGAATGTTGCGCAACAACTGTCCCCAGTCCGCGCGCGAGGGCGACAGTAGGCCAGCCGGCCAAATCGCCTTCACCGAGCCATTTTCAATGGCGCGCAGCAGGACTTCCAGATCGGCGGCCCTGCCGATCATCAGTGTGGGGGTAGCACTCAGTTCGCGTGCATGATGCAGGGTGCGCGTATAGCGGAAATAGCGATATGCAAAACGGGAGGCGCCCAGAAAGAACACTTGAAAGAACCAATAGAGAATAATGGTCACCTTCCCCAGGAAATATGTCCCATAGATGTTCGGGGCTAGGAAAACATAGTCCAGGGCAACGAGCGCGACGGTTAGAACCGTCGCTGCGCGAAATAAATTCAGTACGTCAGGTAAAGAAAAGAACCGCCACTTCGTCGTGGTCAAATTGAACGCATAACAAACGATGACGCTCAAAGCGACGAAGAACGGCAGCACGCGAACAAGTAGCGGCAGCCGTTCAATGAACAGATCGCTTTCGAACCGCAAATAGAAACTGGCGAGCACTGCCGCAACGGTAGCAAGAGCATCATGCACCGCGATCAAAAAATTACGATACGTGAGACTCGACAAACGCGTCATTGGATTATGGCCCCAGAGTGCGATAGAACCTCGCCAGGCTCTTTCCGCTTCTAACCCGAATGGCAGGGGTTTGCCACTTGTCTCAACAGGAGCCGGGTTTGCAAGCTTTGAGATCACTGATGCCTGGTGTGGGTATTTCGCCGGGCTAGACACCTGCTGAAGCGCGATCGCATCGAAGACCCGTTCGAGCGTGCTGACTCGGCTTCAGGCCCGGTGAAGCTCTTCAGTGCTGATCTAACCTGTTGCCGCACCAATCGAGTGCAAGAAGGCTGCCGGTTTGCTGATTGGTTGTCTCCCAACTACAACGCGCGGCTTGGCGATGAACCAGAGAACCGGTACCGACTCGCCAAGCTAGTCAGCTAACTACTCCGCAGGGAATCCGACGATGCTTTGCCGCTGAGGTCAATGGGCCAGACTTCAGCCATTTGAGTCATCCCGCTAAACTCCCCATTCCTGAAGCCGATGCGATAAGAATAGACAGCAAGAGCGACCGACCAAACTGCCAAAAGCAAATAGACCATCGGATCTCCTTCTTGATTTCTACCAGGAAGCCTCAAAACGCACTAATCCACGCCCCCATCGCGGTATTTTATTACCTTCACATTCATTGCAACCAGAAGGAGAGTCGCCACCAACAAGACCGTAAGGGCTACCCCTAAGAACACCAACAGCATCAAGACCTCGGATTCTTTAGTATTGGCAAGACTTGCTAAGCGATACTCGGCATGCACGCAGCAGGTCAATAACGGCTGGTTTGTAGCCGAGTGGCGTGCGAAGCGGTTCCACTGCCGAGAACCGCGTCAAGACGCATCCTGTTTGACCGGCATCGGCGCCAGGACTGACTTGCCGTCGGAGGCTTCCACACTATGGTAGCCCCGTTAACCCGTCCTGGAGCCCAGCAAGATGCCCTTCCCGCATGCCTCGGAAGCCCTATCACGTTTCACCGTGCTCGATCTGACACGGGTCCGGTCCGGGCCTACCTGCGTGCGGCAGCTCGCGGACTGGGGGGCCAATGTCATCAAGATCGACGCGCTCACCGAGGATTCTGGCGGCGAACAGCCGGGCGGGCCGCGACGGGGGGCCGACTTTCAGAATTTGCACCGCAACAAGCGGGCGATGACGCTGAATCTGAAGGACGAGCGCGGGCTCGCCGTGTTCAAGCGTCTCGCCGCCAAGGCCGACGTCGTGGTCGAGAATTTCCGTCCCGACGTGAAGAAGAAGCTCGGCATCGACTATGAGAGTCTGCGCGAGATCAACCCGCGCATCGTCTATGGCAGCATCTCCGGCTTCGGCCAGGACGGGCCCTACCACAAGCGGCCGGGTTTCGATCAGATCGCGCAGGGCATGGGCGGCCTGATGTCGATCACCGGCGCGCCGGGCGAAGGGCCGATGCGGGTCGGTATTCCCGTCGCCGACCTCACGGCCGGCCTGTTCTGCGCCATGGGCATCCTCACCGCGCTGCTCGAGCGCGAGGTCTCGGGCAAGGGCCAGTGGGTGCAGACCTCGCTGCTCCAGGCCCAGATCTTCATGCTCGACTTCCAGGCCGCACGCTGGCTGATGGAGAAGGAGGTCGCCAAGCAGGCCGGCAACAATCACCCGACCAGCATCCCGACCGGCGTGTTCAAGACCTCGGACGGCTATATCAACATCGCCACGACCGGCGGGCGGATCTGGGAGCGTTGCGCGCAGGCGATCGGCGCCCCTGAGCTCTACAGCCATCCCGACTATGCGACCGCGCCGGCCCGCTCCAAGAACCGGGACGCGCTCAACGCCAAGATCGAGGAGCGCACCGTGACCCAATCGACCGAAACCTGGGTCCGCGAGCTCAACGAAGCCGGCGTACCCTGCGGGCCGATTTATGCGATCGACCAGATGTTTGAGGACGCCCAGGTGAAGCATCTCGGCATCGCGCAGGATGTGCCCAATGAGGAAGATCGGCACATCCGGCTGGTTGGCCAGCCCGTCACCCTGTCGCGCACGCCAAGCGAAATGGTGGCGCGGCCGCCGGAGTTTGGCGAGCAGACCGAAGAGGTCTTGGAGGAATTTGGCTTCACCTCGCGTGAGATTGCAGCTTTGAGGCAAGCCAAAATTATCTAACCCGTCTTATTCGTCAGAGGGCGCCTGAGAGGCTGGCGAGCGTGGTGTAAAGCGCTGATGCGGCGTAGGATTCGGTTGCAAAGCCAACCCCATCACCTTCAGCCGCGAACACCACGCCCGCCATGACCGACGATACGATTCTGCCCTTCTCGTTTCCAGCCGTTCACGCCAAGAAAGTCACAGCTGCCTTCGATGGCGGTCGGCTGACCTCGAACGGGGGCGTGATGCTTCTGGCGATGGCCGAGCGGCGTCTCGGCTTGGCCGACAATTTGGCCCGGGTGTTCCCGGATCGGCGCGATCCGACGCGGGTCGTGCACAGCCTGGTCGATATGTTCCGCGCGCGCATGTTCGCGATCTGCTGCGGCTACGAGGACGCCGACGACCTCGATCATCTGCGGTCCGATCCCGCATTCAAGCTGGCCTGCGGACGGCTGCCGGACACGGGTCGCGATCTGTGTTCCCAACCGACGCTGTCGCGCCTGGAGAATGCTCCGCGCCTGCGCGACGTGATCCGACTGACCTACACTTTGGTCGACGCATGGATGGATAGCTACCCGCGCGAGCCGGCATCCGTCACGCTCGACATCGATGATACCTGCGATGTCGTCCACGGCCATCAGCAGCTCTCGCTGTTCAACGCTCATTATGACGAACGCTGCTTCCTGCCGATCCACGTCTACGACACGGAGAAGAGCCGGCCCGTGGCGGTCGTGCTGCGGCCCGGCAAGACGCCGGGCGGCGTCGAGGTGCGTGCCCATCTGCGCCGCCTGGTACGGCATATCCGGACGCGGTGGCACAACACGCGAATTACGTTCCGTGGCGACGGGCACTATGCCCGGCCGGAGGCAATGGCGTGGTGCGAGACCAACGGCATCGACTACATCTTCGGTCTGTCCGGCACCAAGCCGCTCGCCAGAAAAGTCGACGCGGTCGCCGACGACATCCGCACGCGACGCGCCATCGAGAACCTGCCGGTTCTGCGCGGCTATACCGAGACGCGCCACAAGGCAAAGTCCTGGGATCGCGAACGACGCACCGTCGCCCGTATTGAGGCGACGATGCTCGGCCTCGACATCCGCTTCGTCGTCACCAGCCTCGATGTCGGCTCGGCCGAGTGGATCTACGACAGCCTGTATTGCGCGCGCGGCCAAGCCGAGAATCTGATCAAGCTGCATAAGACGCAGCTCGCCTCCGATCGCACCAGTTGCCGTTCGGCGCTCGCCAATCAAGTCCGCCTCGTTCTCCATACCGCCGCTTATTGGCTGATGCTGACCGTGCGCGACGCCATTCCCAAAGTCCGGGAATTGGCCACTGCCGAGTTCGCGACGCTGCGTCTTCGGCTCTTGAAAATCGCCGCCCGGGTTGTCGAGACCAAGAGCCGCATTCGCCTTGCGTTCGCCGCGGCATGTCCCGAAGCCGACCTGATCCGCAGCTTGCCCGGCGCGCTGCTGCCGCTCGGTCCTTGACCGGTGGGGCGTCCGCCCGCGTTCACCCAACCCATCCCTCAAGCGCGTTGCAAAGTACCGGTCGTCAGGCGGTGAAAAGCCGAAGGCAATCCTGTGCGCCTCGTCAGCGGAGGTGTGCGGATGCACCAGTCGGACCAAAATACCGCGCTCTCACGAATAGGGCGGGCTAATTTCCGCTCGCAGCTCACTTGCCTCATGATAGTCGGGCGGCGTCACTTTCGCGCTCGCCCAAGGTGCCCGGACCGAATGCCCCTCCTGCAGAACTCCCAAGCGGTTGAAGAGCCGTCAAATTGGAAGCGCGACTGGTTGCTTTCATTTCGCTCCGACCCAATCCTAACGAGCGACGTCCTTGCTGTTTTGACGGCGGCGTCACTCCCATGGTCCACAACTCTTGTCTCGATCTTCAGCGCCCTCTTGATCCTCAACATATCCCGAACATTGCGTCTTGAGGCATTCCGCGATTCGATCACGAGATCGAGGAGCATCTTTCCCATATTGCTGTTTTTGTTGGTTCTGATCGGAACCGTCTGGGCAACCGGAGTTTCCTGGCCAGCTCGCCTGCGCGGAGTGAATCCCGCGCTCAAACTCCTCGCGATCCCATTTTTGGTCTACCACTATCGGAGGTCGCCGCACGCAATCTGGACGTTGTTCGCATTTCTCCTCTCTTGCACGGTCCTAATGGCTCTGTCCTGGGCCACCGCACTGGATCCGAATCTTATTCGCAACCCGGCATCCGTACCCGGCGTTCCCGTCAAGAACTACATCGATCAAAGCCAGTCCTTCGCCTTGTGTGCCATCGTCCTGGCCTGGCCAATTCTCAAGCTATCCCAATCTCGCCGATACTTTTTTGCGTTCTCTGCATATTTCAGTGATCGTGAGCAGCGATTTCGCGCGATCATGAGCGCCGAATTCAGACGATCGTGAGCAGCCTCGCTCCGGCCGAGGCGGTGATAGGGTCAGCGTTCTGGCTGCTCGTCAAGGGTGATGGTTTTGGCGTTGCGTTTTCGCATGCTTTCGCCAGCAAGCTGGAGGCGGTGAGCGTTGTGGACGAGGCGATCCAGAATCGCGTCGCCTAGCGTGGGATCTCCGATAACTTCGTGCCATGTGTCCACAGGGAGTTGGCTGGTTACGATGGTGGAGGAGCGGCCATGGCGATCGTCAAGGATTTCCAGTAGATCGCGCCGCTCGGCAGCGGTGAGCACCGACAATCCCCAATCATCCAAAATCAGAACCTGGGCGCGGCCAAGGGTTTTGAGCAAGCGGGCATAACGTCCATCGCCCCGCGCGAGCCCCAACGCTTCGAACAATCTTGGGACGCGGTGATAGAGGACCGAGCGATTATCTCGGCAGGCCTTGTGGCCGAGGGCACAGGCTAACCAACTTTTGCCCAATCCGGTCGCCCCGGTTATGAGCAAATTCTCGTGGCGATCGATCCAGTCGCCGCTGGCGAGCTTGGCGAAGACGGCCCGGTCGATACCCCGCGGCGTGCGCAAATCGACGTCCTCCACGCAGGCATTCTGGCGGAGCGAGGCCAGCTTGAGGCGCGTGGTGAGCCGCCTGGTGTCGCGTTCCGCCGCTTCCCGGTCGACCAGCAGGCCGATGCGATCTTCGAACGGCAAGGCTTCGAGATCAGGCGATCGTCGCTGCTCCTCGAAGGCCTTGGCCATGCCGCTCAAGCCGAGCTCGATCAGGCGTTCGTGGGTGGGATGGTTGAGCATACAGGTCTCCTTGGCTTCAGTGAAAATAATCGCGGCCGCGGATGTTGCCGTGGCGCAGGGGTTGGTGTTCGGAGGGCTCGTCGAGAAAGGTACGATCCAGACCGTTCTGGAGGATGGAGCGGATCGAGGCGACGGATCGCGCCTTGATCAGAATGCCGCGCCGGCAGGCCGCTTCGACGCGCTCCGCGCTGTAGCTTTTGACCAGTGACAGAATGCCGAGGCAGGTGCGAAAGCCTTGCTCGGGATGCGGCCGGGCCGCGATCACGGCCTGGAAGAAGGCGGCGGTCGACGGACCGATCCGCTCGCCGGCGACGATCACTCCGGCGGGCGTCCATTGACCGTAGCGCCGATGGGCGCTGGGCATATGGTCGGCGATGGTGGTGTGGCCCCGCCGGTTGGGCGCGCGGGCGTGGCTGGCGATCCTGCGGCCGTTGTGGAAGATCTCGACCGTTCTGTCATCGATGCGTGCGTCGACAAGCTCACGGATGAGCCGATACGGCGCGGAATACCAGTGTCCATCGATCTCGATATGATAGTCGGGGCCGATCCGGCATCGCTTCCAGCGTGCGAAAGCGTAAGCCTGGTCCGGCAGCTTTGTAAGCTTGGGCTTGTCGAGCTCGGCGAACAGTTCGGCGCGACTGGCGCCAAAGTCGCGCATCTGCCTTGCATTGAGTTCGACGACGAGTGTTTTGATGGCTGCGTTCAGCTCCGCCAACGAAAAGAAGCGTTGGTTGCGCAGCCGCGCCAGAATCCATCGCTGGGCGACTTGCACCGCAACTTCGACCTTTGCCTTATCTTTTGGGCGCCGCGGCCGGGCTGCGAGAATGGCCGTGCCGTAATGGCTCGCCATCTCGGCATAGGTTCGGTTGAGGCCGGGATCGTGGCGGTCGGGATTGGTGACGGCGGCCTTGAGATTGTCGCAGACTACGAATGTCGGCACGCCGCCGAGGAAGGCGAAAAGATTGATGTGGACCCGGATCCAGTCGGCGAGCCCCTCGCTTGGACAGGCCTCGGCATAGGTATAGTTGGAGGCGCCCATCGCCGCGACGAACAGCTTCATCGACTGCACTTCCCCGTTTGAGGGATCGATGACGTCGATGGTGTCGCCGGCGAAATCCACGAAAACCTTCTCGCCGCCCAGATGCGTCTGCCGCATCGAAGGCCGGGCTCGCCCCTTCCAGGCCTCGTACGTCGTGCAGAACCAGGTGTAGCCGAAGCCATCGGGATGGGTGGCGCGATACTCGTCCCACAGCAGCCGACGGGTCACGTTGCGTCGGCGCAGCTCCTTGTCGACATAGCCCCAGTCGGGAACGGCCCGCTGGGGGCTCTGCGACGCAGGCCTCGGCGCCGGGAAAAGCAGCAGCTCCAGGTCCTCGTCGCTCATTCCGGCCGGCAACGGCCACTTCAGCCCGGCAGCCCCGGCTCGGCGTAGATAGCTGTGCACGGCGCCGTTGCTGATGCCCAAGGTGCGCGCGATGGCTCGCTCCGGCAAGCCTTGAACATGTTTTAAGCGGAGAACCTCTTTGATCCGGCGCATCGACAATCTCTGGGTGGGCATCGGCCTTCCTCGTTCACTGACGAGGCAGTTCCTAAGCCGGTTGAGTTGTCGGCCGAAGCGGGCTGAGTTGCTGAAAAGCTGCTCACGATCC
The DNA here is from genome assembly GCF_011516635.5 of Bradyrhizobium barranii subsp. apii. Classification (GTDB taxonomy): domain Bacteria; phylum Pseudomonadota; class Alphaproteobacteria; order Rhizobiales; family Xanthobacteraceae; genus Bradyrhizobium; species Bradyrhizobium barranii. Next base: position 3,435,500 of record NZ_CP096255.1, read on the forward strand.
CGCGAAATCCGTGCTCACGATCCCGCGAAACATGCATTCTCCCTTTTCGTGCTTGCGATTGGCTTCCTGGCCAATTTGTCGTTTGTAATTCTCGCGCGAACGGCGCTCGTTTACGTTCCAATAATGCTTTTTCTTTTTGTTGTGCTGCACCTACCGCGCTCATTTTCATACGGCGCTATCGCTTGTTCCATCGTTTTGGCAGCGACCGCTTGGTTTTTTTCAAGCAATCTCCAAACTCGCACGAGCAGCATCATGCTCGAATACTCGAAGTACGGCACCAGCAATGAAAAAACGTCTGCCGGGTTACGGCTGGAGTATTGGCGCAAATCGTTCGGCTTCTTTCTAGAAGCGCCCATCTTAGGACATGGCACAGGATCAGTTCAGATGCTGTTCGATCGAGCCGCGCAGGGCCAAACTGGTTTGGCCACAGAGACGATCAGCAACCCTCATAATCAGACCCTCAGTATAGCGGTGCAGTTGGGCGCCGTCGGATGCATAATTCTCTTCGCTATGTGGATAGCTCACCTGCTGCTCTTTCGCGGGACAGGTTTCAACTCATGGCTTGGCTTCATCGCTGTAGTCCAGAACATCGTAAGCTCGTTGTTCAACTCGCATCTATTCGATTTTGTGCCAGGGTGGATCTACGTGATAAGCGTTAGTCTCGCAGCAGGAATGATATTGCAACGACAAGGACGAAGCGCTTGAGGGGTATCCTCCGTTGTGAACCTCGCCGTTCTGCGCCTGCTTTCGCCGGCGTCCATCCGTGCTGAAAGGAAGATACTGCGTCCTGATCTTATCTGCCGCTGCGGTCGTGGCACGGGCGTCGTAGAGGGCGCGGCAGTTCGCCCTCAGTTTCGCCACTCGGGCCTCTGCCGCGACATCTTTCCCATGTCGTACAAGTTAGATCTTTACTGCATTTGTGAATAGCGCCTCACCCCACTCATACAAGGGGCGCATGAAATCGGATCGGGTGTGAATTGCCCGGCCTTTGCGCTCGCGCCATTTTCGACCGTAGGTATCAAACGGAAAGTGTCGTAGGTAGTATTCACAGGTCTCTTCCCAATGGTCGACTGACAACGACTTGCCATAGTGTTGGCAATACAGAGCAGTCTTCACGCGATCTACGCCGCCCGGCTCGCGTCCCTGCCGCTCCGCGAAGATGACCTCTGGCCGATTTCGCCACAACATCAGGATGTCTCGTCTCTCCGGGCCGAAGAAACGACGAAAGCCCAGCAGCTCCCGATCGGTTTGATAGGGCTCATGATCATCAGGGGTCATATAGGAGTCGAATAGCTGAACCCGCACGCCGTCACACTCACTGGAGTGCGCTGTTTCTATAAACTCCCGTAAATTTCCAGTAACGCGCTCATCCGCGTCGAAACAGAATATCCAGTCGAATGGCAATTGTTCGCGCGTTGTCTGCAGCAAGAGCGCGCGATGCCGACCCTCGGCAATTCGGCGTGCCTCGATGTCATCTTCCCACGCCTGATTTGCTAAGAGTCTGTCCGGAAAGATTACCTTGGATTGCATAGCTTTCGCAGCATGAGTCGGATGGAGGCCAGCTTGAGAAAGGCGAGCGCCCTGTGATTGAAGCATTCCCAATCTTTGGACAGTCTTCGGCATCGCCCGAGCCAGGCAAAGGTACGCTCGACGATCCAGCGTTTGGGCAAGACGACGAAACGGTGAGCCTGATCGGAGCGTTTGACGATTTCGAGGTTCACGCGCTTCAGAGCGCTACGCAGCCCCTTCTGGAAATGTGGCCCTTGATATCCGCCGTCGGCGTAGAGCTTCAGAAGAAAGGGATAGAGGCCGAACAACGTTGCCATCAGGAGCACGCCGCCGTCGCGATCCTGGATGTCCGCCGCATGCACGATGGCGTGCATCAAGAGGCCTTGCGTGTCGACGAGAATGTGCCGCTTCTTGCCCTTGATCTTCTTGCCCGCGTCGTAGCCATGGAGATCATGAGGCCCCCTTTTTCAGCGCTTTTCACGCTCTGGCTATCGATGATGGCGGCGGTGGGAGAAGCCTCGCGCTCGGCCCTTTCGCGACATTCGACATAGAGGGCGTGATGAATTTTATCGAGCGTGCCGTTCCAGCTCCACAGATCGAAGTAGCCATACAGCGTCGAGCGCGGCGGCAGGTCCTTGGGGATCGCGCGCCACTGGCAACCTGTGCTCAGGATGTACATCAGCCCGTTGGCAATCTCGCGCAGGTCCACCGTACGCTTGTTGCCGCCGCGCTTGGCCGGCGGGATGCGAGGCGCGATCAGCGCCCACTCCTCGTCGGTCAAGTCGCTCGGATAGCGCAGGCGGCTGCGGTCGTAGCGTGCACGGTTCTCGGTAGTCCACATTGGCGGCGCGTCCCCATCGAATCAGGCCGCTCACCTTGAATCACAACCGATTCATTCGACTCAACATGTTTTGGAACAGACACTAATCTTACTGCGTCACAAACGGTGGTCTGTGAAATGGGCGAACTTGATTGCACAACAAGGACATCTCGACAACGTTCGGACCAGCCCTTGTTCGAGTCGCCGTCGCATCGTCGTGATCGAATTTGGAATGTGACGTTGGGTCCGTAGCGGCAGAACCGCGGGGTCTGTAATCCGCGGAAACGCGAGCGAGCGGGATCGGCCGGGCGCGCCGAGCGCCTGAGGGGGGAAACGCCTCCCGCTCGGAGATCAGGAATCCGAAGGCTGCAATGCACATCGTTGCGTGATGATGAAAGCCGCGCCAGCCGCGTCCCTCGAAGTGGCCAAGCCCGACCTCCTGCTTGAGTTCCTGATAGTCGCGTTCGATGCGCCAGCGCAATTTAGCCGTCTCTACGAGAGTCCGGAATGCCACATCCTCCGGCAATGTCGAGAGCCAGTATTTGGTAGGCTGGTCCTCGCCTTTCGGCCATTCGATCAGCAACCATTCCTCCAACCGCTGGGTGGTTTGCCAATAATCACGGTGCGCGGCACGGACCCGCACGCGGGCAAAGCGCGAGCTCAGCTTTTCGTTCGTTCCTTGCCGCCACGTGATGGTGCGCCAAGCTTTGGCCGGCAGGCCGATCGCGAGCGCTTTAACGGCGGCCGGCCGACGCTGACGGTTGCGGCGCATCAGTTTCGGGGGACGGCCGCGGCCCGACCATGGCTTCGGCGGCAAGGGACCGGTGCCGGGCGCCCATACCGTTGTGCTCGACAGAAGACCCGCCACATAGGTCAATCCCAGCGCCGTGATCTCCGTGCGCAGATCGCTGTTGTTGCCATAGCCCGCGTCCATCAGCACGACACCACGCGGAAGGCCGGTCGCACAGGCCCACCGCAACTGCTCCAGCGCGATCTCCGGCTTGGTCCGGAAGCCGACTTCGGCAGGAATGCCCACCTTGCGCCGCCGATCGCAATCCTCAGTCCATTCCTTCGGAAGATAAAGGCGGTAGGCAACAGGCAGGCTGGCGTGGTGATTGGCAATCGATAATGACACCGCCACCTGGCAATTATCCTGCTTGCCGAGCTGCCCGCAATATTGCCGTGCAACTCCAACCGAATGTCGCCCCTGCTTGGGAAATCCGGTGTCATCGATGATCCAAGCTTCGATCGGGCCCTGGCGTTCGATCGCCGGCAGGACCATCTCTCGTACCTTGCCCAGCACCTTCTCATCCGACCAGGCGCCGCTGCCGACGAAATGCAGCAGCGATTGATGTTGGGCGGCCGTCCGTTCCGGAGCCGTCATCGCCGCCATTGGCTCCACGCTCTTACGACCGCCACAGGCCATGAGGCCGACGCAATAGTCGCGCAGCGGTGCCTTCCGATCAGCATGACCGATGACGCTGGCAAGCCCTTCCAAATACGTCGCAAATCGCATCTCACTGGTCTTGGTGCCACGCCCGCTCATGTAGCCTCCTCGGCTGATGGTCCATGCTTCAACCATCGCTGATTCCGGCCGGATAAAGCCTGCGGTTTTGTGACTCAGTCGTACTAAGAGTCTGTCCGGAAAGATTACCTTGGATTGCATAGCTTTCGCAGCATGAGTCGGATGGAGGCCAGCTTGAGAAAGGCGAGCGCCCTGTGATTGAAGCATTCCCAATCTTTGGACAGTCTTCGGCATCGCCCGAGCCAGGCAAAGGTACGCTCGACGATCCAGCGTTTGGGCAAGACGACGAAACGGTGAGCCTGATCGGAGCGTTTGACGATTTCGAGGTTCACGCGCTTCAGAGCGCTACGCAGCCCCTTCTGGAAATGTGGCCCTTGATATCCGCCGTCGGCGTAGAGCTTCAGAAGAAAGGGATAGAGGCCGAACAACGTTGCCATCAGGAGCACGCCGCCGTCGCGATCCTGGATGTCCGCCGCATGCACGATGGCGTGCATCAAGAGGCCTTGCGTGTCGACGAGAATGTGCCGCTTCTTGCCCTTGATCTTCTTGCCCGCGTCGTAGCCATGGAGATCATGAGGCCCCCTTTTTCAGCGCTTTTCACGCTCTGGCTATCGATGATGGCGGCGGTGGGAGAAGCCTCGCGCTCGGCCCTTTCGCGACATTCGACATAGAGGGCGTGATGAATTTTATCGAGCGTGCCGTTCCAGCTCCACAGATCGAAGTAGCCATACAGCGTCGAGCGCGGCGGCAGGTCCTTGGGGATCGCGCGCCACTGGCAACCTGTGCTCAGGATGTACATCAGCCCGTTGGCAATCTCGCGCAGGTCCACCGTACGCTTGTTGCCGCCGCGCTTGGCCGGCGGGATGCGAGGCGCGATCAGCGCCCACTCCTCGTCGGTCAAGTCGCTCGGATAGCGCAGGCGGCTGCGGTCGTAGCGTGCACGGTTCTCGGTAGTCCACATTGGCGGCGCGTCCCCATCGAATCAGGCCGCTCACCTTGAATCACAACCGATTCATTCGACTCAACATGTTTTGGAACAGACACTAAGAACGAGTGCTTCATTGCGAACGCGGGTGATCCCAACTAGAAAATGTTTCTGACCCAGCAAGCTCGCATTGCAAACAACGCTTCGTTCGCTGTCCCGCAGCTGCCAATTGCTCGTGCTTGGCATAGTCACCTCCTGGGATGAGGAATTGGCTCTAAAAGTGGTGGACGGGAGCCCTGTTGGCAAGCGAAAGCTGCACTTTCTGAACGCGCTCAGTCTGGGGCTTGCGGCATCGCGGCTGCACGTCGCATCGATAGATACTTCAGCAATTTGGGAGTGTCGCCGTGATTGAGCGTCGTGGCTTCATGTGAATTGCGATCAATCGTTTGGCGCTTCATTGGGTTAAGAGTTTTCCTGGGCCGCACCTTGCGTCGTAAGCGACGTGCTCGGCCGGGATGCACGTCTGCGGTCGGATCGGCTGCCGGCGGAAGCAGACCGCCTCGTTCTGTCGTTCAACGGTTCTAATCGAACATTACTGCCGGATCGTTTGGCGATCCGGCGCCGATCTTGGCGTCGCCTTTGTCCGCCGCGACGAACGACGTACCGCCCCGCCTTAGGGCCACGACTTGGAAGCCGCTGATATCGAGAGGCTGACCAAACGTGATATTGGATGCAAGGCCGTTTACGCGGCGTGGTTTGGCGCTGTGCCGCGCGATGCCGTGATCACCGGTTTCAAGGACCGCTTGATCTTTGTCCGCCTCAAGGACGAGGACCTTTCGAAGGCTGTTGAGCTCCTTCCATCTCCACTTCGAAGACGACTTTGAAAGCTGCCGGTGAAAATGAACTCGGAATGAATGTCCGGCACGCAGGTTCTCAGCACACGGCAGTCGACTTCCCAAATGGAATCCCTGAGTACGGCAAAGGCCAGGGGATGCATCACCTGACCCTTTGGCGGCCCTCGCTGGCTACCGTTGCAAGCACGGCTAGTACACGAAGGTATTTCCAAAAAGAAACTGGCGCGAAGATAGCCACGCAGCAGCTTTTCCGTGACTGTCCACTGCCGCGAGTGTTGGCTGAAACTGAAGCGGAGCGTGGCGCATCCTGTTGATCGAAGATGTTTCGGCGCTTAAAAGCGCTTGTTGTCAAACAGCGATTGCTGGAAATGTTTCAGGATATATACCGCTGCGATTGCAGAGGTGTTACCCAGCTAACGCCCTGTCTTCTCGCGCATCGCATTCAGGTCGGAACGCAATCGTGCTGCCGATTCAGCAGCCGGCTCTCGTTTCGGCGGCAGCTCATTGAGGTCCCGAGCCCAAGGGGCCCCCGACCGAAAGGTCGAGGCAGGTGGGTCGGAGGTCGTGCACGCCGAAATAAGGCTGCCAAGAGCCAGAAACCCACTCCTGGCGAGCGAGCGAAACGTTCTGTCCATCTGATCGCTCCGAATCAGGCTCATACAGAATAAATCGCGCTTATAGCTACTTCAACTTGCTTTCCGAGTGGGCAGACCGGCGATAAGGAAGCGCGAACAGAACCTAGCCCGCCCTATTCGTGAGAGCGCGGTATTTTGGTCCGACTGGTGCATCCGCACACCTCCGCTGACGAGGCGCACAGGATTGCCTTCGGCTTTTCACCGCCTGACGACCGGTACTTTGCAACGCGCTTGAGGGATGGGTTGGGTGAACGCGGGCGGACGCCCCACCGGTCAAGGACCGAGCGGCAGCAGCGCGCCGGGCAAGCTGCGGATCAGGTCGGCTTCGGGACATGCCGCGGCGAACGCAAGGCGAATGCGGCTCTTGGTCTCGACAACCCGGGCGGCGATTTTCAAGAGCCGAAGACGCAGCGTCGCGAACTCGGCAGTGGCCAATTCCCGGACTTTGGGAATGGCGTCGCGCACGGTCAGCATCAGCCAATAAGCGGCGGTATGGAGAACGAGGCGGACTTGATTGGCGAGCGCCGAACGGCAACTGGTGCGATCGGAGGCGAGCTGCGTCTTATGCAGCTTGATCAGATTCTCGGCTTGGCCGCGCGCGCAATACAGGCTGTCGTAGATCCACTCGGCCGAGCCGACATCGAGGCTGGTGACGACGAAGCGGATGTCGAGGCCGAGCATCGTCGCCTCAATACGGGCGACGGTGCGTCGTTCGCGATCCCAGGACTTTGCCTTGTGGCGCGTCTCGGTATAGCCGCGCAGAACCGGCAGGTTCTCGATGGCGCGTCGCGTGCGGATGTCGTCGGCGACCGCGTCGACTTTTCTGGCGAGCGGCTTGGTGCCGGACAGACCGAAGATGTAGTCGATGCCGTTGGTCTCGCACCACGCCATTGCCTCCGGCCGGGCATAGTGCCCGTCGCCACGGAACGTAATTCGCGTGTTGTGCCACCGCGTCCGGATATGCCGTACCAGGCGGCGCAGATGGGCACGCACCTCGACGCCGCCCGGCGTCTTGCCGGGCCGCAGCACGACCGCCACGGGCCGGCTCTTCTCCGTGTCGTAGACGTGGATCGGCAGGAAGCAGCGTTCGTCATAATGAGCGTTGAACAGCGAGAGCTGCTGATGGCCGTGGACGACATCGCAGGTATCATCGATGTCGAGCGTGACGGATGCCGGCTCGCGCGGGTAGCTATCCATCCATGCGTCGACCAAAGTGTAGGTCAGTCGGATCACGTCGCGCAGGCGCGGAGCATTCTCCAGGCGCGACAGCGTCGGTTGGGAACACAGATCGCGACCCGTGTCCGGCAGCCGTCCGCAGGCCAGCTTGAATGCGGGATCGGACCGCAGATGATCGAGGTCGTCGGCGTCCTCGTAGCCGCAGCAGATCGCGAACATGCGCGCGCGGAACATATCGACCAGGCTGTGCACGACCCGCGTCGGATCGCGCCGATCCGGGAACACCCGGGCCAAATTGTCGGCCAAGCCGAGACGCCGCTCGGCCATCGCCAGAAGCATCACGCCCCCGTTCGAGGTCAGCCGACCGCCATCGAAGGCAGCTGTGACTTTCTTGGCGTGAACGGCTGGAAACGAGAAGGGCAGAATCGTATCGTCGGTCATGGCGGGCGTGGTGTTCGCGGCTGAAGGTGATGGGGTTGGCTTTGCAACCGAATCCTACGCCGCATCAGCGCTTTACACCACGCTCGCCAGCCTCTCAGGCGCCCTCTGACGAATAAGACGGGCTAGCTCCGTGGCACGATACCCAAATCCAGGTTCCTCGGCGAAGGCGAAACTTCGTGCGGCCAAAAACCGAACCGCGATGACTGAAGAATGATAGGGAACTTCTCGCCCCTCGAAGTAACCGAGCTGGTCGCGCGTCTGGGGTGGGACTGCCGATGGTCGGACTGCCGATGGCCGGACCGTCGACCGCCAAAATTTCTAGACCTAGATTTTGTAGCACACAATTGGCCGCTTAAATGCCTCGCGCGTCCATCTAAGCTCGAATTGGATCCGTGCGGCGGCCGGTATCCTTGGTCGCAATCTACAGTCCAAATACACTCCCGCCGGCTCACAAGGTCGGCGGGTTTTTCTCTTGACCTTGGGAAATTCACGGGTGGGCGCCGGTTCACGCTGGCGGGTCTTGGAGGCGATGCGAGAGCTTGTTGCAAGCGCTAATCATTCGTGAGTTGCCCATACCGGAGGCTGCAGAAATACTGACCCGGCTATGGATCCCCTGTTGCTAATTGTCGGCGTTGTGGCCATTTTGGCTGTTGGCGCCACGTTCGTGGTGATCACCTATTTCGATGTTAGAGCTGAGCGCAGGCGCCAACGGTAAGGCCGCCTCTGTTCATTTCGGTTTTTGGCGGTTCAATGCTCGCATGACTCCGATGCGGGCAAACATTGTCCGGCTGCCGCCTTCCGCCACCAGGATCAGTGCTGCTCGCGGCTTGCCATTCCGGCGCGGCGTGCTCTTTCGGCAGCGTGGCGATGTGCTCGCCGGCGTCGAGCAGCGTCACCAGTACGCGATCGCCGATCCTGATGGGATCCTCGAACGGCCGACGCCATCCTCGTTCCGTCACACCGCCCCCGGTTACCAATAGCCCATGCCACCGAAAGGGGGGATGTCCCGGGTTCTGTTGAATTTCTGAAGAGGTCGGCGTTGCCCACCTTGAGCCGGTAGGCTCGGGGTGCTGATTCCACAAAGGAGAGCAACGCCATGACGAGAGATATCACACCGGCTGGTTGGCCGGCGACCGGGGCTGTGGAGAAATCATTTGCGGAAGTGCGAGCGAGCTTCGATCGGTTCTGCCTTGCGGCAGGAATCGAGGCGCTCGGCACGATGATGGAGGCGGATGTGACAGCGGCCTGCGGGCCGCGCCACGGTCGTGATGCGGCGCGGCGGGCGCACCGTTGGGGCCGAACGCGGGGGCGGATCGGTTTCCACGGCGGCAAGATCGAGGTCGATCGCCCGCGGGTCCGGGGCATGGACGGCCGCGAGGTCACGATCCCGAGCTGGGAAACGGCGGCGCAGGAGGACTGGCTCGGTCGCTGGGCGATGAACCTGATGCTGATCAATGTGTCGACGCGCCGGTTCGGCCGCGCCGTCCGGCTGCCCGAGGGTGACGTGCCGGCACCGCCCGGATCGGGGATTTCGAAGTCGGCGGCCTCGCGGAGGTTCGTGGCTCTGTCGGCGGCGCGGCTGGCCGACTTCATGGCTGCCGATCTGTCCGCGCTCGACCTTCTGGTGGTCCAAATCGACGGGCTGCATCTCGACGACGATCTCGTGCTGGTGGCCGCGATCGGGGTTGACGGCGAAGGCAACAAGCATCCGCTGGCGCTGGTGGAAGGGGCGACCGAGAATGCAGCAACGGTTCAGGCCCTGCTGGACAACCTGGTCTCGCGCGGGCTCGACCCGACGGTGCCAAGACTGTTCATCGCCGACGGCGCGAAGGCGTTGTCGAAGGCGATCCGCCGCACCTTCGGTTCGGCCGCTGCGATCCAGCGCTGCCAGATCCACAAGGCGCGCAACATCATGGAACGCCTGCCGAAAGAGCATCATGCGGCCACCCGCCGGGTGCTGCGCCAGGCCTGGGAGCTCGATGACGCCGACAAGGCTGAAAAATTGATCCGCAATCTCGCGCGTCGACTCGACCAGCAATGGCCCGGCGTTGCGGCCAGTATCCTCGAAGGCCTCGACGAAATCCTGACTGTCGTCCGGTTGAAGTTGCCGAAGGAGCTTCGCCGATCGCTCGCCTGTACCAATATCGCCGAGAACATGATGGGCACCATTCGCCGCGTCACGCGCAACGTTAAACGCTGGCGGGATGCCGGTATGGCCTTGCGATGGGTCGCGGCCGGTATGATCGAGGCCAACAAGGGCTTCCGACGATTGAAGGCGCATAAGCAATTGTCGGTTCTGCGTGCGGCCCTTCAAGCTCACCACGATCGCATGACAATCAAGTCCGTTGCCCACGTCACGAGGGCTGCGTAATATTCATTCCGGCAACGTCGACCCGACGTAGTTCAACAGCGATCGGGACATCCCCTCCGGAAATGAGGAAATGACTTCGTACGCCTCATACACCAGAAATACGCGCGAGCTGCTGAAGCAAATCGCGCACAAAAGGCGATATCGCCAAGTCCTCGATCTTGTTACGTCACCGTTGCCCACAGACCGCGTGCTCGATTATGGTTGTGCGGACGGACACTTGTTTTCATTTTTAGTCGACAAGTTCGAGCGACGGAACCTCGTTGGCTATGATCCCAGTCCTAAATTGCTGTCCGAAGCAGAACCTAGCGTTCTCGCAGGAGCGCAGCTGACTACAGACATCGACAGTCTTCTAGAAACTCAGCCGTCCAGTTTCACGCTGATCTATTGCATGGAGGTCTGCGAGCACTTGACTGATAGGTCGCTGGACGAACTCCTACAAAACATCACTTCGTTTGCGTCTTCCCATGCCCGGATCATTATCGGCGTGCCAATCGAGACAGGACTGAGCGGATTCTTAAAGTCCATCTACCGCACTGCTCATGGCGGCCGCCAATCAGCCAGCATCGCTCAGGCATTTCGTTCCCTCTTCAGTATGAAGGTCGAACGAGAGCTTACCGATGTCGAATGGTACGGTGCGCATACAGGTTTCAGCCACATAAGATTGCGCGAAATCCTCAAACACAAAGGCTTTTATATCTCAAAGACCCTCCACTTGCCTTTCCTAGCTCTCCGAAGCGTTTTAAATAACGAGATCTATTTCGTGTGCCAACGAGGCAGGCGTACATGACTGCCCGGACTAAATGCTCTGGATCGAAATAGCCGGGCCTGGCATCATTTCAGGCAAGCGAGTGCGTCGACCAGATGCCGTCCAGCAAGGAAGTTGCGGTCTTGTTGTAGCGTATCGCGCTCGCAATGACTTCAAATTGCTCGAGGGTGCATAGAAAAGCTGGCGACGGCTCGACGGACACAACCAGTTGCCAAAACTCGTTCTCGGTGGGACATTCAACGGCGGGATCGAGCTCATAGCCAAGCCGACCGACCGTCAATCGGCCGCCGCCTGAAATTGGCGACAGCTCACGCATCTGCGTGGAAGCCAATATCTCAATAGAATTGTCCAAAACAGTCGCTTGAGCGTCGTCACCCGAGAGAGAAATAGGCAAGCGTGGATGAGTTCAAACGGAGTATTGGCATCACGGCGTGTTGCTCTCGAGCCTAAGCTCGCCCCCGCGATCCCGCTAACAGCAAATGCCGAAGCTGCGCGGTTTCGCCCGGAGATTGCTGCGCTGCGAGCCGTGGCGGTTCTAGGAGTCGTTCTCTGTCATCTCAAGATAAGTGCATTTGACGGAGGGTTTGTAGGCGTTGACATCTTTTTCGTAATATCAGGCTATCTTATCTCTCGAAATACATTACTCGATCTTCGGCAAAACCGTTTTTCATTCACGAATTTCTATATCCGTCGTAGCCGCCGGATCTTGCCCGCCCTCATCTTCACGGTTGTCGTGACATTTGTGGTTGGAGCGCTTTGGCTACCACCTGACGCTTTTCGCCAATTGGCGAAAGAATCAACTCATGCCTTGCTTTCAATATCGAATATTCAATATTGGCGGGAGTCGAAGCAGTATTTCGCAACGGCGTCCGACCAGCTCGCATTGCTGCATTGCTGGTCACTCTCGCTTGAAGAACAATTCTATTTGTTTTGGCCCGCCCTCCTATTCTGGGCCTTCAGGCTAGGCCGGATCGCGACCATTATCTTGGTGATGGCAAGCGTATCGTTTACTCTCTCGATACTGGAGCTCAGTAGGGACCCGCAGGCTGCGTTTTTTTTGACTCCCTTCCGTATTTTTGAATTTTCAATCGGCGCGCAAATCATTTTTATCGAAGAAAGAATTCGAGTTTCGAATCTTGTTGCTGAGAGTATCGCAATTGGCGGGATGCTCGCGATCGGCACGTCCTACTTAACGTTCACCTCAACAATGCCATTTCCAGGTTTCGCAGTCTTGTTACCGTGCGTTGGTGCGGCAGCAGTTATTTTCGTCGGATCGAATGCCCGGACGACATGTTGGTTGGCTAACCCTTTGGCTCAGGCAATCGGGGCTATCTCGTATTCGCTCTATTTGTGTCACTGGCCGCTTATTTTCTTCACCCGATTTATCTTTGGCGCGGAAGTTATGACAGCGACCACCGACGCTATTTTAATAGCGATCATGGGTATAACAGCCACTGCAATGTATTTCTTCATCGAAAAACCGTTTGTTCATGAGAGGTCACGATCGCTCTCGCCGCGATCACGAACATCCATACTCGGCTATGGCGGTACAGTCCTGGTGCTTGTTGCGATCACTCACACGGCATTTTTACAAGACGGGTGGGCATGGCGCCTTTCCTGGGAAAAACAACAGCTGACGGAGCTGCAACGCTTCGGTGTGGTTTCCTGTGAGGCCAAATCGTCCAGTAGCATCTGCGCGTTTGGAAAGTTTGATGCCCCACTAAGCGTGGAAATCGTGGGTGACTCGGTAGCTCAGCAGTATGTCGCAGCACTTGACCCATTGTTGAAACAGCTTGGCCTTCGTGGCGAAACTCTGACGGTGGGAGGTTGCCCGATATTGATTGGTATGGCGTTGAAGGGATCGCAACGAGAAGCCTGTGAATCAAGGAAAAAATCGATCCTTACACGCCTCCGATCGAGTGATGGCAATGTCGTGCTGACCCAGGCATGGGGCGGCTACAATGATGACACGACGATCTCTGATTTTGGACGCCTCGATCTTTCCTCTGGCGAGGAGCGATCCTTAGCCCAGCTGGAGACTAGCCTTGAAAAAACAATTGAGGTTTTGGCGGTGGGCCGACGTAAGATATTGCTTGTCGGCGATCAAGTAAGGACGAATTGTAAAATCGATAAGGATCGACTCTTGCCTGGTCCCCTCTGGCATGCACCTCAAGCGCCTTGCCCAAGTATCAATCGGGATCAAATTGCCCACTCTGGTGAGCGAGTGAACGCGGTGCTCGAACGAGTCGCAGCGAGGTGGGCGGACCGAGTTACCCTTATTAAGCCCGTAGACTACTTCTGCGACGAGGAGTGCCCGGTAGTTCGAAACGGGTTGTGGCTTTACCTGGACGAATTGCACTTTACTAGAGCGGGCAGCCAATATATGGGTCAGCGTGCTGAGAATGTCTTTAGAGAATTCCTTATAAGATAATTGGGGTGCCAAACGAGGAGTTGGGCCTGCATTCAGGAGGGACCAGGCCGCAACGTCGCCGGGGATTTTTTTGAACGACAGGCGTCCGCGATTGAGGTTGTTTCGGCAGTAATGGACCATCGTCCCGGAAACTTCGATCTTATGCGGTTCGTAGCCGCCTCGTTGGTGTTTTGGTCGCATCAATATTCGATCTCGGGCTTCAACGAACCCCTCATTCCATGGGTTGGGTCGTTGGGTGGCCTTGCCGTCTATGTCTTCTTTGCAATCAGCGGGTACCTGAATTCGCAAAGCGTGGTGCGGTCGCGCTCGCCGGCGCAATTCCTCATCAGCCGGGCATTTCGGATTTATCCGGCCTTGATCGTTTGTATAGCTTTGTGCGTCGTGATGGGCGCTTTGGTCACAACCTCGTCGCTAAGCGACTATTTTGTTCCGCCAGGTTTAGGAATCAATGGTCGAAACACGCCATTTTCGTTCTTTTGGCGCGACTCGACGCTTTTCTTCGGGCTGGATTACCATCTGCCAGGGGTCTTCGAGTCGAGCCTAGGCACGACCGAGGTCCTCACTCCGCTCTGGACGCTTCCACAGGAGGCGAAGCTTTACATTTACTTGGCCATCATCGCATTGGTCTGCCGGTTCGATGCACGCGCGATGGCGAGCGCCATTGTTGTCGTGCTCGGTGGCTTCGCGGTCTTCGGTTTCTGGCGGGAATTGGGCCCGATCTGGCTCGGGGAGCGGGGTCTGACATGCGCAATTCTTTTTGCCAGCGGGGTCGGCGTTGCCGCGTTGGAGCGGTGGCTGACAAAGGCGATTGCGATCGCCTGCTTTCTGTCGATCGCATTGTTGCTGCTGTTGTGCGGGCATAAAGAGACGTTCGTTCTCGTGGTGATCGCGCCGGTCTGTGTCGTCCTGAATGATCTCCCGCTGCCCCGCTGGACCGCGCCCAAGCTCGATATTTCCTTTGGCGTCTATCTGTATGCGCTCCCAATTCAACATCTGACTTCAGGCCTGCCTGTCAGCTTCTGGAGCAAGGGTCTCCTCGCTTTCGCTATTACGCTCGGGGCAGGTACGCTTTCGGCACTGCTGGTCGAGCAGCCAATGCTCAGGATACGAAAGCGGATCGGGCTGGTGACATGGCTAGACAGTGTGTGGCCCGCATTCCGAGCAATCGCAAAATCAGAACGGCGGTTTCTGTCCGTATTTTATCGCATGCGGCGCAATTCAGGCCGGGCGATTACTTCCGGAGAGTGGGCCATTTCGGCTGGCACCAACCATCGCGATCTAACAGCGCCTCTTTCCGACCTTGCGGCGGGGGCGGGACCTGGTGATATCTTGAAGTGATCGGCAGAGGGGCTCCAATAGAGCGCCAGGCTGCTAACTTGCCAACTCCCGGCGCCACCCGATCAGGATTAACGACCGGGGGCGACGTCAGGCGGTAGACCGATATAGGACGTCCTGATCGCGTTGTTCGATGAAGGCCGCGCCGCCGCAGTGAGTGGATGGGGATGCAGAGTTTCGTTGTAGGCGCCACCGGGATCGTCGGAGGCTATATCGTCGAGCATCTGGTCAAGTCCGGCGAAACGCCTTTGGCGTTGTCCCGGGTAAACCATCGCAGTTGCGGAGTAGTGTGGCTCCAGGGTGATCTCGCCACGCCCGAGACCTTGAAACCGCCTTCGTTCGAGACCTTGTATTGCACCGCGGAGGTTGGTCTGTTGGCGGATGCGCTGCCGTATATTTATACGCCGACGCTGAGACGTGTTGTCGCCTTTACCTCCACCAGCATCGTCACAAAGATAGAATCCGAAGTCGCAGCAGAGCGCGAGCTGCTGCAGCGGCTAGCGGAGGGGGAGAGGCGACTGATCGCCACCTGCGAGCGCTACAACGTCAATTGGACCATCCTGCGCCCGACTATCATCTATGCAGAGGGCCGCGACGGCAACGTCTCGCGGCTGGCGCGGCTCATTCGGCGGTTCGGTATGCTACCTTTGATGGGTGACGGCGCCGGGCTGCGGCAGCCCGTGCATGCGGAAGACCTGGCGATCGGGGCCATTGCCGCGGCAGCAAGCGACGCGGCAATCGGCAAAACCTATGCGCTGCCGGGTGGTGAGACGATTAGCTATCGTGAGATGGTCGGTCGGATTTTCGACGCACTCGGCGAGCCGCGTCGGATCATATCCGTACCACCATTTGTCTGGCGGCTGGCATTTGCCCTAGCAAAGCCGTTGCTTCCGAATGCAAATGCCGCGATGGGCGCCCGGATGGCGAAGGACATGGTGTTCGATCCCGCGCTTGCAGTCCGCGATTTTGGCTGGAATCCGCGGGGTTTTCATCCGCGATTTGAAAAATAAAATGGATAGTCTAAGAGATGATCGAGTCTATTTCCAGCGTCGTCGCAGCGACGGCTGCGAGAGGCTCAATCAGGAATCATCCCAGTTGCCATTAGCAAGCCCTAAAGTCGTCATTCTGCTCGCGACCAGAAACGGCGCCCCATTTATTCAGGAGCAAATCGACTCCTATAAGGCGCAGACCTATCGCAACTGGGATTTGCTGGTGTCCGACGACGGCTCCACGGATGATACGATTCAGATCATCGAGGAGTTTGCCAAGCAGGTTCCCCAGCGGGTGGTGGTGCGGCGAGGGCCGCAGATGGGTTTCTGGCAGAATTTCGCGTCGCTGGTCCGATCTGACGATATCGACGGCGACCTGTTCGCCTACAGCGACCAAGACGACGTCTGGTTTCCGGAGAAACTTGCGAAGGCGGTGAGCTGGTTCGAAGCGCGTCCGAGCGATCGTCCGGCTCTGTATTTTACGCGAACCGAGTTGATCGAAGAGAGCGGCGCGCCGATTGGCTTCTCACCTCTCTTCTTACGCGAGCCAACTTTTCAGAATGCCCTGGTGCAGAACATCGGCGGCGGCAACACGATGGTGTTCAATCGCGCTGCGCGGCTGGCGCTTCTGGCCACGCCGGCTGAGGTTGCTCTGGTATCGCACGATTGGTGGACGTACCAGGTCGTGACGGGGATCGGCGGCGTTGCGCATTACGATCCCTGGCCCAGCCTAAGATACAGACAACATGTGGAAAATCTTGTCGGAGCTAACATCGGTCTGCGGGCTCGGCTTGTTCGATCGTTCGCATTCTTGGGTGGCCGCTTCGCAATGTGGAATGAGGTAAACCTGAACGTGCTAGGCAGCATGCGAAGCCTGCTGACGCCGCACAACGCACTCGTCCTCGCCCTCTACACCCAAGCGCGTTTGGCAGCATCGCCCAAGCGGCTATGGCTCCTTTGGAAATCCGGTGTTTACCGGCAAAGCTTCCTCGAGAATCTCGCGCTTTTCGTAGGAGCGCTGTTTGGTCGCCTGTGAGGCCGCTTCACGCCATCTCGACGTTGCCTCTTTGCGCCTCTGGGTCAGCTCAAGCAGGACTGATCGCGATCAACCTATGTTTGTCGCCGTATGTTGTGCGACGATTCCTCCTGCCCTTTTATTTCGTACAATCCGAAGCATCGGTAGCTCCAGATAATTGAAGCTCAACACGCCCCAAATGTTCGCTGCAATTATGCACAAACCTGCGAATAAAATCTGATCGACCAAGCCGTGCTGTTGGGTCGAGAAAAGGCGGGTCAAAAGTGCAAGCAACAGAAAGTGGCTGAGGTAAGTGGAGTACGAAGCATCGCCCAGTTTGATCGCCCACCGAGGGGGCGCCCCCCAGCCAGTGCTTTCAAGCGAAATCGCTCCATATACCACCAACATGTAGGGTGAGCCGATCAGCAACATCCGCAACCATTGCTGACTGGGATCAAGTAATCCACACAAGGGTTGTCCAACCGCGACAAGGGCTGCGCCGGTTACGAGTATTGCCAATCCATGACGTCGTACATTCGCTAACGCGATGAATCCGCCAGCAATGAATTCAATCGTGTAGGGGTGCGTCACGATCTGCAATACAGGATTTGTGGATGTCGTAAATAGCTGAGCGACGACGATCAGTACGGCCCAGCCTGTGAGAAGCCGCACCATAGAGAGTCCCAGCGCGAGTGCGAGCGCCACCACTGCGTAGAAATAGACCTCATGGACCAGCGACCATCCCACCGGTAAAAGCGGGGTCGTCGCAGGCAGAAGAAAAACCGAATTAAGAAAGGCGGGGGCGGGATCGGGCCAGCCTCTTGCCAAATAAAACGCCACCATCAGCGCCAAATAAACCCAATAAATCGGGTAAATCCTAACAATTCTCGAGAAAAGAAATTGCCGCCAATGCTCACGCTGCGCGACAGTCGTAATCACGAACCCGCTGATAACGAAGAAGCAATGCACGCCCCCGATGCCCAGATTTGCAATGGCGGACTCAATTGCTCGGTACGACGGGTCGATCCTCGCGTTAAGACCTACGAAATGGAATACGACCACCATGTTGGCGGCTAAAGCGCGCAGCACTTGGATGGATTGGAATTTTTGCATGGTGCCGGAGCCTAGTGGCGCAACCCGAGTGCGTAAAGACTTTCACCCAGGCACGAGCGTGGCATCGCATACGTCGCGCTTTTGCTCAAAAGTTTTAGAAAGGCCGTTTTCGCCCGTTCTCCCATATCTTGTGAGCCAGCGACCGAGAAATGTCTGCCATCTGTATAGCGACACTCCATTGCTCGTGATCGGGCAATGCTCATCTGTCCTCGACTGTTACGGCAGGATCAGGCAGGCCGCATGGTCGCTGTGGCTGATCTGGAAGTCCGGTGTCTTGCGGCAAAGCTTCATCGACAATCTGGGGCTTCTCGTGGGGGTATTGTTCAGCCGCCTGTAACGGACGCTCACGCCAGTTCGACGCGGTCTCTTTGCGTCTCCGCGTACATTTCGAGGATCTCCTCGAGGGAACCTGCCGCTTTGATAATGCCCCGATCCATCCAGAGCGCCTTGTTGCAGAACTGGCGGCAGGTCTCGGCGCTGTGGGAAGCGAGCACCAGGATGCTCGCCTTCGCGACGAAATTGTCGATGCGATGCCTGGCTTTGGTGATGAATCTGTCGTCGCCAGCCATGATCCACTCGTCCATCAATAGGATTTCGGGGGCAAAGCTGGTCGCCACCGCAAAGGTCAATCGCGTCATCATACCCGAGGAATAGGTGCGCACCGGGATGTCCAGATATTCGCCTAGCTCCGTGAAGTCGGAAATGTCCTGCATTTTGCTGGCGATCTCGTCGGACGTCATGCCGAGGATTAGGCCGCGCATGCGGACATTCTCATAGCCGCTGATGTCCGGATCAATGCCAAGACCGATGTCAAGCATCGGAGAGATCGTCCCGCGAGTACGGACCGTGCCGACGACCGGCTCATAAATGCCAGCCATCACGCGCAGCAAGGTAGTTTTGCCGGCGCCGTTTGATCCGATCAGCGCGACCCTATCGCCGGCGGCGATATGCGTCGAGACGTTTCGCAGCGCTTCGACGACGATGCGCTGGTTAGCGTCGGTTGCCAAATGGCCACCGGAGCTACGGAATAGCAGGCTCTTCTTCAACGACCGCGACCCGCCATGATAGATGGGAAACGACACGCTGACATTTTCCATCGTCAGTTCTGACTGAATATTGTCGGTATTCATCATCGTCAGATCCAGTAGGCGATACGCGGGCGAAA
This sequence comes from Bradyrhizobium barranii subsp. apii, assembly GCF_011516635.5. Lineage (GTDB taxonomy): Bacteria > Pseudomonadota > Alphaproteobacteria > Rhizobiales > Xanthobacteraceae > Bradyrhizobium > Bradyrhizobium barranii. Next base: position 3,454,570 of record NZ_CP096255.1, read on the forward strand.
GCGCGTGAAGACCAAACCGGCAAGCCCAAGATTGACGGCCGTGATCAACAGCACGGCAAGGTAGTTCTTGAGGGTGGGAACATTTCCTAACAACGGCGTCCGCGCGATCTCGATCAGATGGAAAAACGGATTGATGTCGGCGATATAGGCCCGGCGATGGAGCAATTCGGGCTTCCACATGATGGGCGTAACAAAAAATATTAGCTGCACGACGGAGTTGATGAGTGGTGGGATGTCGCGGAATCGGGCGGACAAAATGCCGATATAGACCGTTGCCAGCGTGCCGTTCAACACAAGGAGGATCAGTCCGGGAATCGCCAGTAAGGCCGTGGCGCCGGGCCAAATCCCAAAATAGACAAGGACCCCAAAATAGATCACGAAGTTATGGGCGAAGATGATGATCTTGCTCCAGCTCGACCGATAAACATAGATCGAGTAGGGCAGCCGGACCTGCTTGATATAGGACTCGGCCGCCGTGAAGATCATGCCCCCTTCGCTGAGGAAGGTCGCGAGCAGATTCCAGACCAGCAGACCGGTGCAGAAAAAGGGCACGAAATCGCGAATTGGGGTGTTGAACAGTTCAGCGTAGAGGAATCCCAGCGCCACCACCATGACTGCCATGCTGGCGGTCAGCCAGAACGGTCCCAACACAGAGCGGCGATAGCGCTGAAGGATGTCGTTCCATCCCATCCGGCCCCACAGACGCCAGGCGGCGAAACCGTCCCGAATGTCGGCAATGGCCATTTCGGAGGACTTTTGTCCGGCACCCCAAGTAGCGGTCGCCGGCGGACGTCCTTCGCCGGTTCGTGTTTCGACAGTCGCTAACATCGATCGATTTCAACTTTGTGGTGGCTGTAGGCAAAGTTCGGATTTCGATCCGGAAAATCGCAATGTTTTCAATGTCATGCGACCAAAGTACACGATGCGGTCAGACATGATGCAAGTTCCAGACAATGTCTTAGGCCATACAACATCAGTCGCGTCTAGCGCGCAGATGCTTGAATAATTATAGATTGCGGCCGGTTTGGGAGCGAGCGCCAACAAGGCATGCACCAGAGGAACCTGGCGCGAACCAGAATTCTGTTGATCATGTTCGTCCAATTGAGGCATCAGACGCAAGCGGATACAAAAGACCAACATCCGAAAGTGGATATGAAAATTGAACGGCTCGAGATTCCGGACATTCTGCTGGTGACCGCCGCGAGGCATGGCGACACCCGGGGATTTTTTTCGGAGACATTTCGTGCGGACGCGCTTCTTTCGAGTGGCGTCGAAGCGGCGTTCGTGCAGGACAATCACGTTTTATCGACGCAGAAAGGCGTGCTGCGCGGATTGCATTACCAGCTTCCGCCCCACGTGCAGGGTAAGTTGGTGCGGTGCTCGCGCGGAGCAATTCTCGATGTCGGCGTTGACATCAGGGCAGGCTCGCCGACCTTCGGCCGGCACGTTGCCGTCGAACTGTCGGCGGCGAACTGGTGTCAATTGTGGGTGCCGCCTGGCTTTGCTCATGGCTACGTCACAATGACCGACGATTGCGAAGTCATCTATAAGGTTACCGATTACTACGCGCCGGACTGCGATCGTGGTATCGCATGGGACGATCCTGACCTGGCCATCGATTGGCGGATTTCGCCGGGTGACGTGGTCTTATCGGACAAGGACCGGAAGCAGCCGCGTTTGAAAGATGTCCCTCCGGGTTTTCAATTCGGCGGGTGAGGAGGTCGCGCAATGCGGGTGATCGTGACTGGAGGAGCCGGTTTTATCGGATCGGCGGTATGTCGTCATTTCATCGCCGATCTCGGCCATGACGTCGTCGTGGTCGATAAATTGACGTATGCCGGCAACATGGCGTCACTGGCGCTGGTTGCGTCCAGTCCGCAGTTTGCGTTCGAAAAGCACGATATCTGCGACGGCGCCGCGATGGCTGCGATCTTCGAGAAATACCAGCCGGACGCAATGGTTCATCTCGCCGCTGAGAGCCACGTCGATCGTTCGATATCCGGCTCCGACCTGTTCTTAAAAACCAATGTGGTTGGTACCTTCACGCTGCTCGAGACGGCTCGCCGCTACATCGCGTCGGCCAAGAAAAATGCGGATGATTTCCGTTTCGTGCACGTCTCGACGGACGAGGTCTACGGGTCGCTCGGAGAGGACGGGCTGTTCACAGAAACCACGGCCTACGATCCCAGTTCTCCCTATTCGGCCACTAAAGCTGCTTCCGACCATCTGGCGAAAGCTTGGCACCGAACCTATGACGTGCCTGTCATCGTCTCCAATTGTTCCAACAATTACGGGCCCTATCATTTTCCCGAAAAGCTGATTCCGCTGGTTATCCTCAACGCACTGGATCGTAAGTCGCTTCCGGTTTATGGCGACGGCTCCAACGTCCGCGATTGGCTGTTTGTCGACGACCACGCCCGGGCGCTTGGCATCATTCTCGCAACAGGCAGACCCGGCGAAACCTACAATATCGGCGGACGCAATGAGCGGACCAACATCGAAGTGGTCCGGCAGATCTGTTCGTGGATGGATCGCCTGCGCCCGAACGACGCCTCGCATCACGAGCTGATTTCGTTCGTTGCCGATCGCCCGGGGCACGATCAGCGTTACGCGATCGATGCCAGCAAGCTCGAAACCGATCTGGGATGGCGAGCGCGGGAAACGTTCGAAACCGGGATCGAAAAAACAGTGCAGTGGTATCTCGCGCGCGAAGATTGGTGGCGACCGCTGCGGAACAGGGTCTATGGCGGCGAACGTCTCGGTCTGGTGGGGGCGTGAATCCACAAGTGCGAATCTATGTGATTGGCGCCGAGGGCCAGGTCGCGCGGTCCCTCCGGGAGGCTGCGGCCGCCGACAAGGAGATTGAGTTCGGCTTTGGCCGACGACCAGACGTTGATCTGCTGAACGCGGTCTCGATCGAGCGAGCCATTGCCGCATTCCGTCCCGACGTGGTGGTCAATCCCGCGGCCTACACGGCGGTGGATAAGGCTGAGTCGGAACCCGATCTCGCATTTGCGCTCAATCGCGATGGTGCAGGCGTTGTAGCGGCGGCGGCCGCGGATCAAGGCATTCCGGTCATCCATCTGTCGACCGACTACGTCTTTGACGGGATGAAGACCGGCGCCTATGTCGAGAGCGATCCGGTCAACCCGCAAAGCGTCTATGGCCGCTCCAAGTTGGCGGGCGAGCTAGCTGTCGCCGCGGCGAACCCAAGGCACGTTATTTTGCGTACGTCATGGGTCTACGCGCCGTTTGGAGGTAATTTCGTGCGCACGATTCTTCGCCTTGCATCGGAACGCGACCGGCTGCGGGTAGTGAACGATCAGGTAGGTTGCCCCACATATGCGCCGGATATCGCCGACGCGATCCGCGGCATCGCCGGCCGGGTGGCGGGGGGCTGGCAGCCACATTATGCGGGTGTCACGCATCTTGCCGGGCCCGACCCGATGACTTGGTACGCCTTCGCGAAACAGATCACCGATCTCGCCGCGTCCCGCGGCGGGCGGTCCATATTGCTTGACCCGATCTCGACTTCCGATTATCCGACAGCTGCCGTCCGACCAGCAAATTCGCAGCTTTCGAGCGCAAAACTGGCGGCGGTGTTCGATGTGGGGCTGCCTCCGCTGAAGCAGTCTCTGACGGATTGCCTTGATCGTCTTCTTGGGATTTGAACGGGAGATCTGCTTTGAAGGGCATTATTCTTGCTGGCGGGAGCGGTACTCGCCTCTACCCCATGACGCTTGTGACCTCCAAGCAGTTGCTGCCCGTCTACGACAAGCCGATGGTCTATTATCCGCTGACCACGCTGATGTTGGCCGGCATCCGCGACATCCTGATCATTTCGACGCCGCAAGACTTGCCGTTGTTTGAGGCGTTGTTGGGAGACGGCAATCAGTGGGGGCTGTCGCTGTCTTACGCGGTGCAGCCTAAACCTGAAGGTCTGGCGCAGGCGTTCGTGATCGGCGCCGATTTCATTGGCGGCGACGCTCCGGCGCTCATTCTCGGCGACAACATCTTCTTTGGCCATGGCCTGCCGAATTTGCTCGCCAGCGCCACGTCGCGGACGACCGGCGCCACGGTGTTTGCCTATCACGTCGCCGATCCGGAACGATATGGCGTGGTCGCGTTCGACAAGCAGGGCAATGCGACCTCGATCGAGGAAAAGCCACTACAGCCGAAGTCGAACTTCGCCGTTACCGGACTCTATTTCTATGATAACCGAGTTGTCGATATTGCGGCCAATATCAAGCCGTCAGCACGCGGCGAACTCGAAATCACCGATGTGAACCGGGCCTATCTTGAGCGCGGACAGCTTGCGGTTGAGCTGATGGGGCGCGGCTTTGCCTGGCTGGACACCGGTACGCCAGACAGCCTGTTGGAAGCCGCCGACTTTGTCGCCACGCTCGAGCGGCGACAGGGATTTCGGATCGCCTGTCCCGAAGAGGTGGCTTTCGGCCAAGGATACATCGATCGCGATCAGTTGGCACGCCTGGGCGCGGCGCTGGGAAAGAGCGCCTATGCGCGCTACATCAGCGACCTCGCTGAAGCCCTGTGAGCCTGTCTTTCCGATCATCGCCGCAGGTCTTCGCTTCGGTGATCCAGCAACAAGGACAACAACGTCGTGTCAGGCCAGGCTTCAACCTTCACCAGCGATCTCGCTGTTGTTTATCTGGCGCGCCATGCCGAAGGAAAAGGACCGGTCACGAATTTCATTGAATCCTTCGAGCGTCATCCACCCGGGATTGCGCATGATTGCGTGGTGGTTCGAAAAGGCTTCCCGCCGGGGGAATCCACGCTCGACAAAGTCCTGAAGCGTGCATTCCCTCATTTCATTTCAGTGTCGGATGACGGCTTCGACATCAACGCCTATGCCAAGGCTGCTGCGCAGCTTCCCCACACGCGTGTGGTCTTCCTCAACACGTTCTCGGAAATCACGTCTGACAACTGGCTTCGCAAACTGCGTTCGGCGTTTGCCGATCCGGCGGTCGGAATCGCTGGGGCCACCGGTTCCTATGAAAGCCTTCTCAGCAGCATGAAGCACGTCCAAAAGGGATGGTGGCTGTTTCAGAATGAGGGGATTCCAAAACCGGCCGGCCTCCGACGGTTGTTCCGAGCAATCAGGACGCGGTTGCCGAAGCAGCTGGCGACTAGGGTGGTGGCAACCGCGATTTCCTATTTCGCTGTGCGCTCGTCACGCCACGACCGCACGCTGGACGATAAGTTTGAAGCGTATTGGGCCAACGAGATCGGGCCCGGCGGCGCGCTGGCGCGCCTGAACGACATGGCGCCTTTTCCGAATCCGCACATCAGAACAAATGCTTTCATGATCGAACGACAGGTCTTTCTCGATGTACTGCCCGAATCGATCGAAACCAAGAACGATTCATACCTTTTCGAAAGCGGGCCGGGCGGGCTGACGCAGCGAATCCTTCAGCGCGGCCTGAAAATCGTGGTGGTGGGTGCGGACGGACGCGTTTACGGGATGGAAGAATGGGCCGAAAGCGGCACATTTCGCCTTGGAGGCCAGCGCAATCTTCTCGTCAAGGACAACCAGACTCGGGCGTTCCAAAACATGAATGCGGCCGGGCAGCGCACTTTCACGAGGATGACCTGGGGCGACGACCAGGGTACCATCTCCGGTACGTTATGAGCAGGGCAAATGCGCCGGAATCCGATCGCCGCGGGAGGGTGACGGGGGAGAATTGCCAACTGCGGAGCGCGGTTAGATTGTGCTGCGTGGCATAGGTTGGTACATAGGCCAGCGAAGGGTGGGCCCTCGCGCGGGGACGAGAACGGGCACTTCCAACGGTTGAACCGAGATTCACAGTTCCTGGTGAAGAAGTATGCGCGTTGTCGAGAAAATTTGCCGTGTCCGATTGCGGTCGGATCCCACCGGTTTTACCGTCCAGGATGGCACTTCGGTAGCATCGGCGTGCGTGGGTGGCATCCCAGGATACGGGTGGCCTGAAAGGGCATCGCGGCTCTCTGGCTGCTGGTCAGATTTGTTTACCGAAGAAGTAGGGGCTCTACGATCTGAAGCTGCAGCGGTTCTTGGTTGATGCAGGAGTTCTCGATTTCTCCGCTGAAAATGCTGGTGGACTTGTGGCGCAAGCGCGGCCTGATACGCGCTCTGGTGCACCGGGAAGTGGTCGGACGCTATCGCGGATCCGTCCTCGGACTGTTCTGGTCATTCTTCAATCCGATTCTGATGCTAATCATCTACACACTAGTCTTCAGCGTGGTTTTCAAGATGCGCTGGAATGTCGGGAGTGACTCGAAGACTGAGTTTGCGATGGTGCTGTTTCCCGGCCTGATCGTATTCACGCTTTTCTCGGAATGCTTGAACCGCGCGCCCAGCCTGATCCTGAGCAACGTGAACTACGTCAAGAAGGTGGTTTTTCCGCTAGAGATACTTCCTTCCGTTGCGCTGGGTTCGGCGATCTTTCATGGCGCGGTGAGCATGTGCGTGTGGTTTATTGCGTATCTGTTCTTGTTTGGAATCCCGCACCTGACCGTCGTGCTGATCCCCCTGGTTTTGCTGCCGCTGGTGCTTTTCATTCTGGGGGTGAGCTGGTTCCTGGCCTCACTCGGCGTCTATTTGCGCGACGTCGCTCAGTTCATGGGCATGATCACCACGATCCTGATGTTCCTATCGCCGATCTTCTACCCGGTGAATGCATTTCCGGAGAAATATCGCAGCCTGCTGTTCCTCAATCCGATCACGCCCGCGATCGAGCAGGCGCGGGATGTGTTGTTCTGGGGGAAGGTGCCGGACTCGACGATGTACCTGATCTATCTTTTGGGCGGCGCCTTGGTCGCATGGTGTGGCTTTGCCTGGTTTCAGAAGACCCGCCGGGGGTTCGCCGATGTCCTCTAGGGAAACTGCAATTAAGGTACAAAGCCTCAGCAAGTGCTACCAGATCTACAACAAGCCGCACGATCGTTTAAAGCAGTCCTTGTTTCCGCGACTCGGAGCGCTGATCGGCAAGACGCCGCAGCAGTATTTTCGGGAGTTCTGGGCGCTCAGAGACGTTTCCCTTGAAGTCAAGAAAGGCGAAACCGTTGGTATTATCGGGCGCAACGGCAGCGGAAAATCGACCCTGTTGCAGATGATCTGCGGAACCCTCAATCCGACCGGCGGTACGATTAAGATCAACGGTCGTGTGGCCGCGCTACTTGAACTCGGGGCGGGCTTCAATCCGGAGTTCACTGGTCGCGAAAATGTCTATATGGCCGCTACGCTCTATGGGTTGACCCAGGCGCAGATAGACGGCCGTTTCGAGCGGATCGCAGCCTTTGCCGATATTGGCGATTTCATCGAGCAGCCGGTGAAGACCTATTCGAGCGGCATGTATGTCCGGCTGGCATTTGCGGTGATTGCGCATGTCGACGCCGATGTTCTGGTGGTCGACGAAGCGCTCGCGGTCGGGGATGCGGTGTTCACCCAAAAATGCATGCGCTTCATCCGAGAGTTTCAAAAGCACGGCACCTTGCTGTTTGTCAGCCACGATACCGCTGCCGTGCAGAATCTGTGCGAATCCGCGATCTGGCTGTCCCAGGGCCAGATCCGGATGACCGGCACTTCCAGAGAGGTTTCTGAAAGCTACCTCCAGTTCACGCTTCAGGAAGTCTACGGCGAAGAAGCCAAGCTGATCTCGGTCGCGTCGGACCGGGCGGCTGGGCTGGCGTCTGAAACATCGCCAATGGATTCGCATGCGGCGCCGGCTGTGGATTACGGCGCCGTGGCCAGCGTACGCGACAATACCGCTTTCGCCACCGGCTGGAAGACCGGCCATGCCGAAATCCAATCCGTTTCCATGACGAAATTGTCAGCCGGTCCGGAGGGGATTTACGAAGGTGGCGAGCGCGTTCGCATGACCGTCCGCGCCAAGGCACATGGTCCACTCGGCAAGCCGATCCTGGGATTTCTGATTCGTGATCGGTTGGGGCAGGATCTGTTTGGAGAGAATACGCTCTCATTTACCGATCGCATGCCGGTTCGCATCGAGCCGGGCGTGACATTCGAGGGCGTGTTCGAGTTCCGTCTTCCGATGCTTCCGAACGGGCAGTACGCCGTCATGGCGTCGGTCGCAGACGGCGATGGTTATGACAACATTCAGCATCATTGGATGCATGACGCGCTGATCGTCAACGTCGCTTCAAGCAAGATTCGTTACGGGCTCGTCGGCATCCCGTTCGAGCGGGTAGAGTTGCAGGTTACGAATGATTAAACGAACGCTTCACGAACTCTACGCCAGCCACTCAGGAAAGATGTCCGACAAGTGGTCGCTCTATCTCGATGAATATGATCGTTTGTTCTCGTCGATGAGGGATCGTCCGGTCCGGCTGCTCGAGATCGGAGTCCAGAACGGTGGTTCGCTCGAGATCTGGTCGCAATTCTTTCCGAAGGCGCAAGCGATCATCGGCTGTGACATCAATCCGGATTGCGAGCGCCTGGCATATGATGATCCGCGCATCGGCGTCATTGTCGGCAATGCAAATGATCCGCAGACCCAGGGGCTGATACTGCAGAGGTCCGGACAATTCGACATCGTGATCGACGACGGGTCTCATTTGTCCAGCGACATCGTCAAGACTTTTGCGCTGTATTTTCCGCATCTTGCAGAGGGCGGAATCTTCATCGCCGAGGATCTGCATTGCAGCTATTGGGACAAGTTCGAAGGCGGCCTCTACTATCCCTATTCTTCGATGACGTTTTTCAAGCGCCTTGCAGATGTCATCAATCATGAGCATTGGGGGGTGCCCAAGGCCCGCGCCGAAATTCTGCGCGGCATTTTCGGCAAATACGGTTGCGAGCTACCCGAAGAAAGTCTCGCGTTGGTTCATTCGGTTGAATTCACTAATTCGATGTGCGTGGTGAGGAAATCGCCCGCCGCAAAGAACGGCCTGGGTCACCGCATTATTTCCGGGACCTTGGAGTTGGTGGTTCCGGCCAACAAGGAATGGAGCGGTACTCCGTACAAACTGGATCCGATCTTCGACGAAACCAACAATGTCTGGACCGATCGCTCATCCGCGCCTGAAGAGATGTATATTGAGACAGTGCGCGACCTTGGTGCGTCGGTCGAACTCATTGAGGATCTGAAGCAGGAATTGAGTCGCAAGCTCGATGAAATTTTGCATCTGAAGGACAGAAACGAGCAGCTAAGTCGTGAGCTCGATGAAATTCGCAGATCGACCAGTTGGCAAATGACATCGGTCCCGCGGCTTTTGGCAACGCGCATGCGAAGCCTGGCATCCGATGCGCCCGGTACGGGCAGCCTGCTTCCGATACTCAGCGCAGGGGTGAAGTCTCACCGGCGCTCCTTTTCGAGGAGTAATTCGACGACCGCCGAGCGTCTTCATAAGTTCGTCCTGCGACACGGTTTGGGTTTTTATCAAAAGCGCATGAGGCACACCCAGTTGGGCCGCGCCATCGCGCAATATGTGCGCGATCGCGGGCTTATCAGTTCCTTCGACCTCCATTCGAGCTCGCTCCCGCAAGGCAGCCCGGAGATCGTCGCGTCCGGACCTGCGCACGCCTCGGACGCCGAAGTCCATTCGCAGGTACCCGGCTATCACCTGAGCCTTCCGCTAAATTTCGAGGTGGCGGACGACCTCGCCGTTCGCCCCTGCGTCAATGTGCTGTTGCCGAGTCTCCGCCTCAAGAGCATGTCCGGCGGACCCAATACCGCGCTACTGCTCGCGTGCATGCTGGCGGAGCGCGGCGAGCGTATCCGATTAATCGCCTGCGATGCGCCGTTGGAGGGTGAAGACGCCGCGTTACTCCCTTACATGGAGCGGCTATTGAACCGGCTGGTCGCCCGCGACCGCATTGAGATCGTCGATGGATTCGACCGCACCAGGCCGATACCGATCGGCATCCGCGATGTATTTTTCGCGACTGCCTGGTGGACCGCCCAGATTGCGAAATACGCGGTTGCCAACACATCTAATAAGACTTTCATTTACCTGATTCAGGATTTTGAGCCGATCCTACACGAGGGCTCCACCTTTCAAGCCCGTGCGCTCGAAACCTATGGACTGCCGCATATCCCAGTGATCAACACCCGGCTCCTGCTCGACCATTTGATCCGGGAAGATGCGGGGCGCTTCTCAGATCAGGCATTTGCGGCCGAGGCGCTATGGTTCAATCCCGCCCTGGATCGTACCCACTATTTTCCCGTCGCCGCTCAATCCGGCAAGAAGAGGGTGCTGCTGTTCTACGCTCGCCCCAACATCGCCCGCCGCAACCTGTTCGAACTTGGACTGGTCGCGTTGCGTCGCGCCGTCGCCTCCGGCGCTGTCGACAAGGATAATTGGGAAGTCTGGGCGATGGGCGAAAAGATTCCGCCAATTGCACTCGGCGAAGGCGTTATGCTCAATCCGCTGCCGTGGATGAGCTTCGACGACTATGCCGGACGCGTGCGCACCGCCGATCTCATGCTGTCATTGATGCTGTCGCCGCATCCAAGCTATCCGCCGTTGGAAATGGCTGCGTCGGGCAAGCTGGTCGTCACCAACAGCTTCTCCGTAAAGACGGCGGATCGCATGCGGGCGTTCTCGCCGAACATTATCGTTGCGGAGCCGAATGCCGAAAGCCTCGGGCAGGCTATCGAGAACGCAGCGGGGCGGATCAATTGCGGGCTGCCGAGTTACGATTCCTCCGGCGCGATCGCATTGCCGACGGACTGGGATCAGAGCCTCAACGGAATTGTCACGGAATTGCTTGCGAGGCTGGAAGGGATGCGCGAGCCTGCGCTGGAAACAGCGCAATCGGTAGCGCCGGGCTTGCCGTCGGTGGCGAAGAGCGACTACGAGGCCTACCGCAAGACGAGACTCGCCCGTCGTCGACGCGACGGAAAGTATAGCCAGACACCCGGCCTGCTTTCATTCGTAACCAGCGCCTACAACACCGATCCCCGGTTCCTCGAAGAGCTTGGCAACAGCGTATTTCTTCAGGACGGGGGGATGCATTTCGAATGGCTAATCCTCGACAACGGTTCCACGGAGGAGGGCACCCGGCGCGCCCTTACAAGGCTCGCACGCCATCCCAGCGTGCGGCTCGAGCGCGTCGAGAGCAATCTCGGTGTCGTCGGCGGAATGCGCTACTGCCTCGAACGGGCGTCCGGACGTTATATTCTGCCGCTGGATTCCGACGATCTGATCGAGCCCGATTGCGTCCACGTCCTGACCCGCTTCATCGAGGAGAACGATTATCCTGCCCTGCTCTTCACCGACGAAGACAGGCTGGACGCAGGAAGGTTTCATACACCCTATTTCAAGGCGGACTGGGACCCTGTGCTGTTTCTGCACTCGTGTTACATCGCACACCTCTGCGCCATAGATCGCGAACTCGCGCTGGAGCTTGGTTCGTACAGCGACAGCTCGTCTGAGGGGTGCCACGACTGGGACAGTTTTATCCGTTTCATGCTCGCCGGCAAAAAGCCGACGCACGTTCCGGAAGTGCTTTACAGTTGGCGCATGCATACCGCATCGACGTCCGGAAACATCGAATCGAAGTCCTACATCACCGAGTCCCAACGGCGGACCCTGCAGAGATTTCTTGATCGCTCCGGTGCCACAAATATCGAGCTCGTGAACAGCCCGCTGTTCCAGTACAATGTGAACTGGTGGTTCCGGCGAAAGCGATCGCATGCGCAATCGATTCGGACGATCGTGATTGTCGCGACGGATGACGCCGCTGACGCGCTGCCGGACACAACAGCCATCGTGGTGGGGCGGGAAAACGTTGCCGCTCTCGCCGATGCAGTCGACAGAATCGGCACCGACCTCGTCCATCTGCAATGGCACGGCGTTTTGCCGCTCGACGACGAGTGGCGCTGGGACGCCATGGCGCTGCTTGAATTGTTCGCCGATGCGGTGATGGTTGGCGGCATGCTGGATGACGGCTCCGCAATCGTGGATGGTCCGCGCGTATTTGGCTACGGCGATGGCTGTGGTTGTCCGGATCAGGGGCGCGCGCTGACCGATCCTGGCTACGGCGCGCGGATGTGGAAGGCGCATACGGTTTCGGCGGTTTCGACGGCGCATTGCGTAGCCAGGACATCCTTTCTGAAGCAGTGTCTGGGTGAACTGCAGCGCGAGGCCGTCGCGATTGAAATGCTCGGCCCCTGGCTCGGGGCAATGGCGGCGGAGGCAGGTAAGAGGGTGGTCTATTCGCCGTTCATGCGCGCGCGTGTGGAGAGGGCCGACGCGGCGGTTGTTTCCGGGAGCGGGACGGCGCGTTGGTTGTCACGCTTCTGGTCACTGATCCCTGACCAGCGAGTGTATTCGCCGAGGCTGGGCCTGGCTGCAGAACTTGCCTACCGGGAAGTCCACCCCGAGGCTAATCGCCAGCATCTGGCGCAGCTGCACGCCGGGCTTCTCAGCTACTCCGACTGGCTCGAAATGCATATTGCTGGGCGGCGTTCGCGCTATCGGCTCCCCGCTGAGGCGGTCTCGGTTTCGCTCATTACGACGGTCTATGAAGGCACGAAGATCGACCTACTCGACGCGTTGGCGGCGTCGGTTGTGGCGCAAACTTTAAAGCCGGTGGAGTGGGTCATTGTCGCGCACGGACCGATTGCGCCCGACGCGCTTGCCCACATCGTACGCGAGGGCGCCGATCATTGGCGCGCAACGGTGATCGTTGAGCCGGCGTCGCTCGGCATCATGGGTGCCATGCGTCGCGGACTAGATAACGCTCAGGGCGACTACATCGTGCCGGTGGATGCGGATGACCTGCTCACCGTGGATGCCGTTCAGATCTTGGCGAGTTCGATCGCGCGATTGGACCAGCCGGACATGATCTATTCCGACGAAGACGCGCTTGTAGAAGGCAAGCCGGTGTCGCCCTATCTTCGTGCTGCGTTTGATCCAGTGCTCAATCTCGAGAGTTCGTATATCTGGCACCTATGCGCAATTAACCGGCAGCGCGCGTTATCGCTCGGCCTCTACACTGATCCCGGCGCTACATGGTGTCACGATTGGGACTGCGCGACGCGTATTGCAAAAGGGGGCGGCCGCATCGAGCATGTTCCCGAAGTGCTTTATCACTGGAGGCAACATGCCGCTTCCACTACCCACAAGCCCGAAGGAGATGAGCGCTCAATGACATCGGTGAGGCATGTACTCGAGCGTCAGATCGCCCAACTGGCAGTCCCCGATCGGTTCTGCGTTGCGGAATGGCCCGATTATCGCGGCGCGCGCGAGCTATATATTGCGCGCAAGACCGATCACTTACCTCAATTGATCTGGGCGGGCGACGCGGCGCGGGTCGAGTCTGTCGATTCCGATGCGATCCTGGTGTTCGCCGCCAGCGGCGTGATAATTCAGTCCCAAGACGTCGCTGGCGAGGTGGCCCGTCTGCTTGAGTTGCATCCTAAGGTCGGCGCTATCGGAGGCGTCGTTGTCGGTCCAGCCGATTTCGTGACGGATGGATGCTGCATGGTCAATCGGGCCGGCTTGCTGGAATCGCCGTGGCTGGGCCGGAGCGCGGCGTGGTCTGGCCCCTATGCCCTGGCACTGAAGCCACAGACCGTGACGACGACTGGTAATTCGCTCGCGTTCTTCAGGGTCGCGGCGTTGAAGCAGGCGGATCTCTGGCCGCTGGAAATAAACGAGCGTTCGCCGAGCTCCGTCCGCGACATATGCCTTCTTCTCGCGAAGGACGGTTGGAGCACCGCGTTCTCACCGCTTGTGCGGGCGCGGCGCAGCATCGCAGGTCAAAGCGACCCAGCCAGCGCTCGACCACTGCCTGATGTACGGCGCGAAAGCCAGGCGCTGGTCAGATATGGAACGGCTCTCGGTTACAGCGACTTACGGGTAACCCGGGCGTGGTTGAGTTGCAGGTACGCGGTGAGGTTGCGGCACTGAATTGCGGGTGAAAGTGGAGACTGCTCATGTCGTCGGGTGTTGCCGCCGCGGTCCAGCCACAAATCGCCGTCGTTTACCTTGCGAGGCTCGCGGAAGGCGTCGCGCCGGTTCGCAAGTTCATTGATTCCTACAAGCGCCGCCCGGTAGGCGTCACCCATGACCTGGTGATCGTTTGGAAGGGCTTTCCCAATAACGATCCCGCCGGCTCCCCGCAGAAAGCGATTTGCGATCAGGTTGAGCATCGATCGATCGCGATGACCGATAAGGGCTTCGATATTACAGCTTACAAGCTGGCCAGCGAAACACTGTCGCACAACCACGTTTGCTTCTTGAACACTTTTTCCGAGATCGAATCCGACGACTGGCTGCGCAAGCTCTACGATCACGCATCACGGGCCAATATCGGCATCGCCGGCGCAACCGCATCGCTGGAAAGCGTCCGCGACAGCATGAAGAGCATGTCAAGGGCCGTATGGCTTTGTGTCCAGGGCATCCCCTATGATCCGCTGATCGCCGAACAGTGGGGCCACGAGATCGTAAAGCACGCTCCGAACTGGTTGGCGCGGCGGCCGCCGTCGCTCTACTGGCGCGCGCGGCGGTTTGCCCGACGGGCCCTGGCGCTAAAATGGGGTGCATTGAAACCGCCGAGCCGCCAAGAGATGGAAGATCTCTTCGAGACCGTATGGGCGAAGCAAGGCGCTATCTATGCTAAATTGCCTCCATTTCCCAATCATCACATTCGCAGCAACGCCTTCATGATGCGGCGGCCGGTGTTTCTGGATGCGCTCCCGCCGAGGCTTGCTACGAAAGAAGACTGCTTTGAGTTCGAAAGCGGTCATGCGAGCGTGACGAACAGGGTTGTGCGGCAGGGTCTGTGCGCTGTTGTCGTTGGTAATGATGGTAAGGCATACCATTCCTCTGAATGGTCGAGCAGCAAGACTTTCCGATCTGGCGCGCAAGAGAACATCCTCGTATCAGATAACCAAACCCGCGCTTTCGAGGCGATGTCGCCAGAGTCGAAGAAACTGTACGAGCATTGGACGTGGCACGGACCGGCAATTCCGTGATCGAGCCCAAGGCAAGCTGTGATTGAAAGTGCGGATTCCGACGAAGCCGGCCATGCATTCCAATTCGAAGCCGGCCGGGTATTCCGATCTGAAGCCGGCCACCCGTGGCGTCGTTCGCATGGGTCAATTTCATGATGTCGTCGAGGGCTGGGAAGGTCAAGAGACCGGTTGATCTTGAGCGGGTTGCTTCTGCTTCCTGAGGCTCTCTCCTTTGAGTTCGATGCGGTAGGCATTGTGGACGAGGCGATCGAGAATCGCGTCGGCGATGGTGGGGTTGCCGATGATTTCGTACCAGCGATCGACGGGCAGCTGGCTGGTGACGATAATCGAGCGGGCTTCGTATCGATCCTCGACGATTTCGAGCAAATCACGGCGCTGGTCGGCGTCGAGAGGTTCTGGTCCCCAGTCGTCCAGGATCAGCAGATCAAGTCGTGCGATCGCCCGCAGCATCTTGGTATAGCGGCCATCGGCGCGGCCGAGTGCGAGAGCGGCGAAGAGACGCGGCACACGATGGTAGGCAACTGAGAAGTCGTCTCGGCAAGCCTTGTTGCCGAGGGCACAAGCGAGCCAGCTCTTGCCGACGCCGCACGGCCCGGTAACAAGGAGATTATGTCGTGCCCGGATCCAGTCGCCAGCGGCGAGTTTTAGAAAGAGCGTGCGGTCGAGGCCGCGGATAGCGCGGTAATCGACATCCTCGACGCAGGCGGCATGACGCAGCTTGGCGGCTCGAGCTCTGCTTTCGAACCGCTTTTGCTGGCGCAGCGTTTTCTCGTGTTCCAGGAGCAACGCCAGCCATTCGGCGTGTTCGAGGCTGCGCGCTTCGGACTGGGCATCGAGGTCCTTGAAGCCTTTGGCCATACCGTGGAGACCAAGGCTATGCAGCAGGTCGAGGGTGGGATGGGTGAGCATGCTGGATAATCCTTTCAATGGAAGTAACCGGGGCCGCGCAGATTGGGATGTTCGATGATCGCGTCCTCGGTATCGCGAGAACTGCGTTCGAGCTTGTTGGCGATGATGGAGGCGATGCTCTTGTAGGTCAGTGCGCTGACCGCGACCGCGCGGGCCGCGATCAGCTCGGCGCGTTCGGGATCAATATCCTTGAACAGCCGAAGCACGCCGAGACAGGTCCGGAATCCCTGTTCGGGATGAGGCCGATTGGCCAGGATGGCGAGAACGAGCCCCTCGGTGTTGGGCCCGATCGACCGCCCCCAGCGCCGGAATCGATCGGGAGTCCACTCGGCGTAACGCCGATGCGCACTGGGCATGTGATCGGGATCAGTGCCGTGCCGGCGGCCGCCATAACGGCGCTGGTGAGCAGCAACACGCAAACCCCGATGGAACAACTCGATGGTCCGGGTGGTGGCGCGAACGTCGACCTGCTCCCGGATCAGGCCGTGTGGAACTGAGTAGAAGAAGCCGTCGACCTCGACGTGATAATCGAGCGAGACGCGGGCCAGGAGCCATTCCGCGAACTGATAGTCGGCATCCGGCAACGGCGCCAGGACAGGCATCTCGACGGTCTCGAACAATTGTCGGCGGCTGACGCCGATCCGGCGCATGACGTGGGCGTTGATGCGCTCCAGCGCGGCGGCGATTGCCGCATTCGCCTCAGCCAGCGAGAAGAAGGTCTGCCGGCGAAGCCGCCCGAGGATATAGGTCTGGGCAAAACGCACTCCGGCTTCCACTTTTGCCTTATCCCGGGGCTTTCTTGGCCGTGCCGGAAGGATGCCAACGCCGTAATGGGACGCCATCATCCCGTAGCTGCGATTGATTTCGGGGTCGTAGAACGACGCCCGGTGCACGCCGGACTTCAGATTGTCAGGGACGACGAGGCGTGGCACCCCGCCAAAGAACCGGAACATTCGGACATGAGCCTCGATCCAGTCCGGAAGTGTCTGCGTCCAGGTCGCCTCGGCGTAGGTGTAATTCGAGGCGCCAAGCACGGCGACGAAGATCTCCGCGTCGCGCACAACCCCGGTTGCGCGATCAACGATCATGATCTTCTTGCCGGAGTAATCGACAAAGACCTTGTCGCCGGCCGGATGGTCCTGCCGCATCGTCGGAGACAGCCGCCGCTCGAATTCCCGGAATAAATCGCAGAACCGGCTGTAGCCATAACCTTCCGGATGGACCGCCCGGTACTCCTCCCACAGCACCATCAGATTGACGCCAGGCCGCTTCAGCTGTAAGCGTAGCGCCGAGGCCCGTCTGATTGTTTGTGCGGAGTCTTGAGAGCACCGTTAGAAGAGTCATCTTCTGGAAGGGTGCTCACAATGGACGACCATTCTGACGACATAAGACGACCGTTGTCACCGCGTATTGAAGTGTTCGCTGGCGCAGGTCGAAAGCGCTGGCCGGATGATTTGAAGGCGCAGATTGCGGCGGAAAGCCTCGAACCGGGGGCGGTTGTAACAGACGTCGCTCGTCGCCATGGCTGCCGGCCCCAGCAGGTGCATGATTGGCGGCGCCGGGCGCGTTTGGGCCAGTTGGTATTGCCGGCGTCGGCGGACACGCTGTCGTTCGTGCCGGTGGTGTCGGAATTAGCGTTGCCTGCGGCCGCAGAGCCCTCCGGTTCGCCGGAAGCAGCCATTGTTACGGTTGAGTTCCAGGGCGCGCGCGTGGAGGTGCGCGGGGCGCCTGGCCTTGCTGCGTTGAGCGATGTGTTCATTGCGCTGCGACGGACACGTTCATGCTGACGATGCCGGCGAGCCTCATGATCTACGTGGCGACGCAACCTGTGGACTTCAGGAAGGGTGCAGAGGGCTTGGCGCTGCTGGCGAAGGATACGCTGGGCCATGACCCGATGAAGGGCGTGGCGGTGGTGTTCCGTGCGAAGCGCGCCGATCGGGTGAAGATCGTCGTCTGGGATGGCAGCGGCCTTGTGATGTACTGGAAGCGGCTCGATGGCAGCGGCTTCAAATGGCCACCCATCGTGGCCGGTGTGATGCGGATGAATGGGGCCCAGCTGTCAGCACTGCTGGCCGGCATGGATTGGACGCGCATGCACGCGCCTCGGATCCCGCAGCCGAAAGCGCTTGCGTAAAAATGCAAATCATCGCTGCATCGTGACGCGAAGCATGGCAAGCTCGGGCCAATGAGTGATTTGCCTGATGAGCTACCGAGCGATCCAGCCGAGTTGCGTGCCTTTGCCGCGGCTCTGCTGGATCGCTGCGCCCGGCTCGAGCGGTTGCTCAAGCTTGCGAAAGATGCGCAGTTCGGTCGGTCCTCGGAAAAGCTGGACGCTGATCAGCTGCAGCTTGTTCTGGAGGATATCGATCAGGCCGTTGCGGCTCTCGAAGCCGCCGAGAATCGTGCCAATCCCAAAACAGGCGAGAAGAGAGCTGCCGCGCGCAGAGCCAACCGTGGTCAGCTGCCGGAGCATTTGCCGCGCGTCATCGAGACTATGATGCCGGCCGAGAGCTGCTGCCCGTCTTGTAAGGGCAACCTCTTCGAGATTGGTCAGGATGAGAGCCAGAGGCTCGACGTCGTTCCGGCGCAGTATCGCGTCATCATCACCCGCCGTCCCAAGCTGGCCTGCCGCGCCTGTCATGGCGTCGTCCTGCAGCACGCGGCTCCCGAGCGATTGATCAGGGGAGGATTGCCCACCGAGCGGCTGGTCGCGCATGTGATCGATGCCAAGTATCACTGGCATTTGCCGCTTTACCGCCAGGCGCAGATGCTGGCGACGCACGGAATAGCGCTGGATCGTTCCACGCTCGCCTTCTGGGTCGGCTATGCCGCCCAGGAATTGAAGCCCGTGTGGCATCGTCTGCGCCAGCTTCTGCTCGCCTCCTCGAAGCTCTGTGTCGATGAGACCCCGGCGCCGGTGCTGGATCCGGGGCGCGGCAGAACAAAAACCGGCTACTTCTGGGCGCTGTCACGCGATGACAGGCCTTGGGCCGGACCTGATCCGCCTGGGGTAGTCTATGCCTATGCACCGGGCCGCGGCGCCGTTCATGGCTTGCGGCTGCTGGAGGGCTATCGCGGCATCATCCACTGCGACGGCTATCAGGCTTACAAGACCATGACCCGAGAGACGCGTGCGGACGCCCTGTCCGGGACGCTCGCCTTCTGCTGGTCGCATCTGCGGCGCCAGTTTGTGAAGATCGAGCGGGAGGCTGCGCCTGCGCCAGCTCCGGTTGCCCGCGAGGCTCTTGAGCGCATCGCCCAGCTTTACGCGGTCGAGAAGGCCCTCCGCGGCCGATCTGCGGACGAGCGCCGTGCTGGCCGACAAGCGCATACCCGGCCTCTGGTTGCAGCCTTGAAGCAGTGGTTTGAGGCCAAGCTCGATCACCTTGCGCAGAAGAGCGACACGGCGAAGGCTTTGCGCTATGCACTACGTCATTGGGACGGCCTGACGCTCTATCTTGATGATGGGCGCATCGAAATGGACACGAATGCTGTCGAGCGTGCGATGCGACCGATCAAGCTCAACGCCAAGAACTCTCTTTTTGCCGGTTGCGACGAAGGCGCCGGGAATTGGGCATTGCTGGCTTCGCTCATTGAGACCTGTAAGCTCAATGGCTTCAGTGCCGAGCACTGGCTCGCTGACGTTCTCGCCAAGCTCGTCAATGGTTGGCCTGCAGCGCGACTGGACGAACTGCTTCCCTGGGCGTCGACCTATACGATGCATACACGCGATCCGAGGCTGGCGGCATGAGCCTGAACACGACCGCGGTCCGGATCAAGGTGACCCTCAAGGATGTGAAGCCGGAGGTGATGCGTCGCCTTGTCGTACCCGTCACCCTGCGCCTTGATCGGCTGCATCTGACGCTTCAGGAGGCATTCGGCTGGACGAACAGTCACCTCTTCGAGTTCTTTGCTGGTGAGGCACATTGGGGGATTCCCGACCCCGACAATGATTACGGTCACCAGCCCATGGATGCCCGCAAAGCGCGGCTGTGCGATATCGTTCGCGAGACCGGCGCCAAGACGATCCACTATCTCTATGACTTCGGCGACAGCTGGGACCATGTGATCAAGCTCGAAAAATGGTTCGAGAACACCACGACGGAGGGGCTTCCCTTCCTGCTCGAGGCCGCCGGTCGTTGTCCTCCGGAAGACGTCGGCGGTGCGCCAGGCTATGCCGAATACCTCGCCGCCATCAGCGACCCCGCCCATCCCGAGCACGGACACATGCGCCTCTGGGGCCCGGAGCGGTTCGATCCCAACGTCGTCGACCGGAAGGCACTCGAAGCCGCCGTCAACGCGTTGTCCGACACAAGGAAGCCGCGGCGACGCGCCACGCGAACAAAATAGGCGTCAAGCGCCATTCAAAAGGGCCGCAGAGCTACGCTTACCTTCAGCTCACAGGCCAGCGAGGCCCAATCCGGCTCCCGGCGCCGGCGGAAGCCGCGCCTGACGCCGGCATGGGCAAACAGACGTTGTTCAAGAACGGCGTCGGTCAGATCGCCCGCCAAAGGCCACGCCAGCCCGGCAGTCGAGGCACGCTTGAGATTGTCCTGGATCGTGCTGCGCGCCACCCCGAGCGTGCGCCCGATCTCCCGGGCGCTCACCCCATCTGCATATTTCAGTGATCGTGAGCAGCGATTTCGCGCGATCATGAGCGCCGAATTCAGACGATCGTGAGCAGCCTCGCTCCGGCCGAGGCGGTGATAGGGTCAGCGTTCTGGCTGCTCGTCAAGGGTGATGGTTTTGGCGTTGCGTTTTCGCATGCTTTCGCCAGCAAGCTGGAGGCGGTGAGCGTTGTGGACGAGGCGATCCAGAATCGCGTCGCCTAGCGTGGGATCTCCGATAACTTCGTGCCATGTGTCCACAGGGAGTTGGCTGGTTACGATGGTGGAGGAGCGGCCATGGCGATCGTCAAGGATTTCCAGTAGATCGCGCCGCTCGGCAGCGGTGAGCACCGACAATCCCCAATCATCCAAAATCAGAACCTGGGCGCGGCCAAGGGTTTTGAGCAAGCGGGCATAACGTCCATCGCCCCGCGCGAGCCCCAACGCTTCGAACAATCTTGGGACGCGGTGATAGAGGACCGAGCGATTATCTCGGCAGGCCTTGTGGCCGAGGGCACAGGCTAACCAACTTTTGCCCAATCCGGTCGCCCCGGTTATGAGCAAATTCTCGTGGCGATCGATCCAGTCGCCGCTGGCGAGCTTGGCGAAGACGGCCCGGTCGATACCCCGCGGCGTGCGCAAATCGACGTCCTCCACGCAGGCATTCTGGCGGAGCGAGGCCAGCTTGAGGCGCGTGGTGAGCCGCCTGGTGTCGCGTTCCGCCGCTTCCCGGTCGACCAGCAGGCCGATGCGATCTTCGAACGGCAAGGCTTCGAGATCAGGCGATCGTCGCTGCTCCTCGAAGGCCTTGGCCATGCCGCTCAAGCCGAGCTCGATCAGGCGTTCGTGGGTGGGATGGTTGAGCATACAGGTCTCCTTGGCTTCAGTGAAAATAATCGCGGCCGCGGATGTTGCCGTGGCGCAGGGGTTGGTGTTCGGAGGGCTCGTCGAGAAAGGTACGATCCAGACCGTTCTGGAGGATGGAGCGGATCGAGGCGACGGATCGCGCCTTGATCAGAATGCCGCGCCGGCAGGCCGCTTCGACGCGCTCCGCGCTGTAGCTTTTGACCAGTGACAGAATGCCGAGGCAGGTGCGAAAGCCTTGCTCGGGATGCGGCCGGGCCGCGATCACGGCCTGGAAGAAGGCGGCGGTCGACGGACCGATCCGCTCGCCGGCGACGATCACTCCGGCGGGCGTCCATTGACCGTAGCGCCGATGGGCGCTGGGCATATGGTCGGCGATGGTGGTGTGGCCCCGCCGGTTGGGCGCGCGGGCGTGGCTGGCGATCCTGCGGCCGTTGTGGAAGATCTCGACCGTTCTGTCATCGATGCGTGCGTCGACAAGCTCACGGATGAGCCGATACGGCGCGGAATACCAGTGTCCATCGATCTCGATATGATAGTCGGGGCCGATCCGGCATCGCTTCCAGCGTGCGAAAGCGTAAGCCTGGTCCGGCAGCTTTGTAAGCTTGGGCTTGTCGAGCTCGGCGAACAGTTCGGCGCGACTGGCGCCAAAGTCGCGCATCTGCCTTGCATTGAGTTCGACGACGAGTGTTTTGATGGCTGCGTTCAGCTCCGCCAACGAAAAGAAGCGTTGGTTGCGCAGCCGCGCCAGAATCCATCGCTGGGCGACTTGCACCGCAACTTCGACCTTTGCCTTATCTTTTGGGCGCCGCGGCCGGGCTGCGAGAATGGCCGTGCCGTAATGGCTCGCCATCTCGGCATAGGTTCGGTTGAGGCCGGGATCGTGGCGGTCGGGATTGGTGACGGCGGCCTTGAGATTGTCGCAGACTACGAATGTCGGCACGCCGCCGAGGAAGGCGAAAAGATTGATGTGGACCCGGATCCAGTCGGCGAGCCCCTCGCTTGGACAGGCCTCGGCATAGGTATAGTTGGAGGCGCCCATCGCCGCGACGAACAGCTTCATCGACTGCACTTCCCCGTTTGAGGGATCGATGACGTCGATGGTGTCGCCGGCGAAATCCACGAAAACCTTCTCGCCGCCCAGATGCGTCTGCCGCATCGAAGGCCGGGCTCGCCCCTTCCAGGCCTCGTACGTCGTGCAGAACCAGGTGTAGCCGAAGCCATCGGGATGGGTGGCGCGATACTCGTCCCACAGCAGCCGACGGGTCACGTTGCGTCGGCGCAGCTCCTTGTCGACATAGCCCCAGTCGGGAACGGCCCGCTGGGGGCTCTGCGACGCAGGCCTCGGCGCCGGGAAAAGCAGCAGCTCCAGGTCCTCGTCGCTCATTCCGGCCGGCAACGGCCAGTTCAGCCCGGCAGCCCCGGCTCGGCGTAGATAGCTGTGCACGGCGCCGTTGCTGATGCCCAAGGTGCGCGCGATGGCTCGCTCCGGCAAGCCTTGAACATGTTTTAAGCGGAGAACCTCTTTGATCCGGCGCATCGACAATCTCTGGGTGGGCATCGGCCTTCCTCGTTCACTGACGAGGCAGTTCCTAAGCCGGTTGAGTTGTCGGCCGAAGCGGGCTGAGTTGCTGAAAAGCTGCTCACGATCCCGCGAAATCCGTGCTCACGATCGTCTGAAATCTCTGCTCACGATCCCCTGAAATCCGTGCTCACGATCCCGCGAAACATGCACACCATCACGGGCAAGCCGCAGCATCTGTCGTATCTGTCGCATGGTCAGTTCTCTCTTGGCCGGCATCCGCTTCCCCTCGTGGATCAACGAGGGACTTGATGCCTGAAGGACTGACCCAAACGAAAACGCCGACTTCCAAAACCCGGCCGGCTTCAAATCGGAATGCCGGCCGGTTTCATTTCGGAATCGTGGCCGGCTTCAAATCGGAACGATGGCCGGCTTCAAGTCGGAATACCCGGCCGGAATAAATCGGAATCCGCAATTGAAAGCGTGCTTTTTAAAGAATCGAGACTATAAGGACCCGATGAACGAAGGAAAATGGCAGAGCCTCGGTGGGATGCCGCTCTCGATGATATGGGGTGGCGCCGGCGCCTGGGTCACGCCGTCGCGATTCCTGTAGGCGTATTTCGGGCGGCGCGTCCGATCATCCGGAACTTCGCCGGCATCACGTCCAGACGCGCCGACACGTCCTCGCCGATCAGAACCTTCTTCAGTCGTTCGTGAAGAACTGGCGGCGGCGCCCGGCTCAAGCGGTGTTTCGAGCCGGGACGGTCTCGAAGAAGGCTCGGATGATGACACGCAAGAGCTCTGCGAGCCATCGCAGCAGCAGACCGAAGTTATAGCCGGCGGCGGCGAGAACAGTGTTGATGCGGTCGCCGAGGCGTCCCTTGAGATAATTTCTGTCCATGCGGTGCTCGGCCTTGACGTGGCCGATGACAGGCTCGACAGCCGCACGACGCTTCATCTCGCGACGGATGGAAGCTGTGACGCGGCGGACCTGACCCGAGATCCAGACCCTGAACCGATGCGGGTGGTTGTGACCGCGATATCCTTTGTCGACGTGGATACGGCGAGTCTCCACCCCGGTGAGCTTCTCCATGTCGGCGATTACGGGACCGAGCGTGTGCCCATCGAAGGGATTGCCATGCAGGGCCTTGGCATGGAGCACGAACTGGCCGCCCTTCGGAGACGTCACAGGGGTGGCGATGCTGACCTTGCAGCCGAACTCGTAGGGCGCGCGGGCTTTACCTTTGCCGATGCACTCAACCTCCGGAGCATGTAACGCATAGACCTTCGGACCGCGCTGATGCTGATCCTGGCTGCGCACCTGCTGCGCTAAACCGAGCAACGGGCCGAAGCGAGCTTCCAGCACCGTATCGCCATCAATCTTGCGGCGGATGTCGCGGATGATCCGGCCAAGCCGTGTCCGCAGGAACTTGAGCTGCCGCCGGGCGCGTTTGAACTGGTGGGCGTGGGTATAGCGGCCGGTCATGATGGCGGCGCGCTTGGCCAGGCGCAGATAGCTCTGGCGTAGCGGCACACGGTTGCGCTTGGCGAGCCCGACCAGCTTGGTGATTGCTCGATGCAGCAGCCGCGCGTCGGTCGGATGTGCAACCGCCTTGGGCTGCACTGTGGTATCGACGACCACCCGTTCCAGGTCCTTGGGACCGATGGCGCCGGTCTTGTGCGCCACTGAAAGACTTTCCTGGATCAGGGCGACGAGCTGTTCCTCGCCGAGCCGCTGCCGCCAGCGTGTCATCGACGATCGATCGAACGGCAGACGGTGGCAGAAGCTCAATTCGCCGCAGAAGTATTGGTAATAGGGGTTCTCGATCCAGCGAGCGCACAGCACCTCATCTGACAGGTTGTGCATGTGCTTCAAAATGAACAGGCCGGCGACTAGCCGCGTCGGCAAGCCCGGCTGGCCCGACCCTGCTTGGCACACTGAACTGAAGCGCTCATTCAGGATGTTCCAGTCGATCAGCGCTGCCAACCGCACCAGCGGATGACCCATGTCGATGATCTGATCAAGCGCCGGAAGCAACAGGTCTTTCTGGCGATCATCCCTCGGCTTGCTCATCGCATTCCCCAATGTCGACGACGCCGTCAGGGAATCACGAATCGCCCAAAAGCAAAATCCTAAAACGCAAGAAAGCGAGGTCCAACACCCCGCTTTCCTGCAAAATCGAATACTACATCAAGACAAATTCTGCTTATTTCTCAGATCAATCCGCATTCTTCACGGACGACTCTTCAACCCCTCGCACCCAGCGGGGATCTCAGCTCGATGACAATCTCAACCCGCTCCAGATTAGCCGCGAAGCCTTTCCGGGGACGCGGCGCACGTTTCGGCTTGTCCTGAACCGTGCTTTCGAGTGCGGCTTTGATCGCCGCCATGCCAGTCTCGATTTCGTCGAACACGAAGCCATGCTGCTCCTCGCTCAACGTCTCGCCGCGCAGGCGCTCCGAGCGAGTGCCGTAGCGCGACCGCTCCAGCATCCTCACGATCGCCGTCAGCGCCGCGATCCGCTCGCCGGCCGTCGTGTTCGCCACTTCGAGATGGCGGTTGCGCACCTCCAGCAGTGCTACAGTGACCTGGTCCGGCTCCAATCCATTGGCACGCGGAGGTCTAAGCGGTTAGTAGAGCGCAACTTCAGCGAAACATATGGCGCTGATTAAATTTCTCCCACTTCGTCGGGCTGTGAGACTCTTGCTGCTTGAACAAGTTAATAAGATGCTCATCAGGGTTGCCCTCAACAAGACAGGCAGCATTCATGCCGGCGAATATGTCTGGCGGACTAAAATAGCGATACTTCGCTAAGTTCTTTTTTATGAAAGGCATCCCGAGATATTTTGCGAACACGAGTGCGCCCAAACCGACCTGGTTTCCATCGTACACTGTTCGACAGATTTCCTCTACTGCCTGTTGCTTCCTGATGCCTCTCATAAAATTGTACTTGTCGTGTTCGTTCGCTAGCCATCCGACAATGCGGTTTTTACGAGTTTCCCGCGTGCTTGAGGGGAGAAGATCTGATGCGGCGATCAACTCCGGCGCATCCACCGACAACAGATGATCACGCAGGTCTCCGACGCGGAACAGAGCCCTTGGATGAAAGCCGGCCATAGAGATAGCACTCGTCAGTGCAACCTCGCCATTTAGGACGGTATACCGCCTTTCATTCATTGGAACATAGCTAGACCAGAAGTTTTTGAATGCTGCGGATGTGAGGACGTCCTCATTGAACGAGTAGCAATAGGACTGTATGTGGTAACGAATTTCGTGAGACTCTGTCGCCCCAATAAAAGGATGACCGTCTTTAGAGAGCCGCGAAATGTATTTGGAGAGATTTTCGCCTTCAAAAAAATGCACGCTGTCATTGAGAACTATCAGTCTCTTTGGCGAGAGCGTGAGTGCGAACTCAACTCCTGTCTTGTAGGCCCCGAAATCGTAGCCATGGTTGTTCCGCCGGATAAAAGTGTGGCACTCATTGGGTAGCTTTTCCTCTATGTCCCGTGGCGTCGCATTCACCGCGAAAATCACGTTAATCTTCTGACGATTCAGCTCTTCTACGAGCGCGACAATGTCCGGCGGAAACGTCTCTGGTTGATATACGGCAAGTACGCAGTACACGGAATTTGAATGCCTCGCATTGCCTTGGCGGAACTGAATCGCATTTATGGATGGATTGAGCATTTGGTTCGCCCGGTGGAGCGCCCTGTTTTTTCTCTCGATCAGAGAGACCAACCGCATCTCGGCTTTAGGAGAAAAATACGATTCCCACACGGCACCCTCATGGCCACTCAACGGAGCATCGCTTTGAATTTTTGCCGTTCTTCCTTTGCTAAAGTCAGCAACTGGTAATCGGTTGGCGCGGAGCGTGGGCCAAGAACAGTTGGATTTATCTCCATCTCGCAATATTGCTGGGTGCGAAGGCAGTGGGTCGATGCGGCCCATTTGACGTCAACGATATGGTCTCCGATCCCGTGGGTGACGTTGACTGAGAATAGCCAGAGCAATGCAGCCATCAGCGTAAAATGGCGCAAATTCGCGGACCTGAGAACGGAGATGATGGTCCAGATGACAAGAACGAGAGGAATATAGAAGTACCGGCCGTAGTTCTGGTACTGGTTCACATGATCTAGGGGCGGGGCCGTGAAGCAGCTCACCGCGAGCAAGGTCAGGCCGAAGGCAAGAAAGTAAATTGTAGGCCGGGCCGCGACTTTTTTATTCTGCCAGAGAAACCAGATGCCGGCGAGTGCAACTGCTATTGAGATGGACGTAGCCGCTCTTGTCGAAATGTCTTCGTACCCGGTGATCCACCTAAAGAAGATGGAGGTGAAATAGTCGGTCTTCTCCGAAAGAGTCCCCGCCGCTGCAGTGCCAGACGCGCGCTTGACGACGTGCGAAATCTGCACGAGGCCGGCTAGCGCCGTTATGACCGCGAGCGCCTTTGAATACAGCGTTCTCTCTGTAAAGACTTTGAAAGCCACGAGTGGCGCGGCAATGATCGTAAAAGGAGATGACAGGCCCACAAGCGCGAAGGTCGAGGCTAGGGCGATACCGTGATCTCTCGTTGGGTTGCGCTCGTAAAGCGCTAGAGCAACAGCGGGGCCCATCACCCACTGCATGTAACACATACCGTAGAACACCTCTGATCCTACGGGAGATGCGACCAAGGCGAGCACGGCGGCCGTTTTGCCCCAACCTTGGAAGGCCGTCGAAACGAACGCCAGAGCTGCGGTCCAGATGATCGATATCATAAAGAAGGAAGCATATAGGCGCGGGATTATTTCAAGTGAGGCGAACCCGCTGATGAACGCCACGATACGGCAGCAGAGCTGCACGAAGCCATTGTATGGTAAGAGGAGCGCTCTATAGCCAAACAGACGATCCTCAACGAGGTAAATGTTGAAATCCTCAGCCCAAAGCTCGGGCGAGAGCACCAATCTGTCGTTGCGAATAAAGATAAAAACCAGAAGCGCTGTCGTAGCCAACGCTACCTGCGCAACCCTCAACAAGTTGATGCGGTTGAAATCAAAAGTTCCCGGTCTCGCGACCAGCACGTCCAATCCGACCAAAGCCCTGATCCCTTAACCCACGACCATAGAGCAAAGTTGCGTATCACTAGTGTGCAACCCGCACAACCCCGGAAGAATGATGACCGACTTTGAACGGCCTGACCGCGGCGAACGCGTCGGCATTCTCAAATCCTTAAGATCACTGGAGAAATTGGCGTAGTCTGGCGGTTTTGCTCGCGCGCTCGAAATCTTGCGGGCGCAAGTCAATGTCGGTTCTAAATTTTGCTCCGGTCGAAGCACCGAGGTTCAAGAATGAGGGAATGAGCAATCCAGTCCGGCGCCCCCTGTAGGCCTGAAGAAATATGGTCCCGATCCAGAAGAGGAGCTTGGACCGGTAGACTCCCCTAGGGCAGCTCATCAAGAGGACATCGTAACTTTCGGCTTGGATTGGCCCGCACGGACACCGAGGCGGCCGAGATGTGGAAGGTCGCGGACCTACCCAACCAAGCCTGCGGCCACGGGTCGTCTCTTGCGTCCCCAAACTGGATCTTCATCGCCAGAGAAAGCGTGACGACGGCTGCATCGTTAGGCATAAAAAATGCTGGAGTATGGGGGCTGCGCGACTTAGGCGTGAATGCCGTCATAGCGCTTGTATTTCAATGAGGCAACGTTCCCACGCAGTTGATGAATTGACGAGAGACCGCCGGCTCTAAGCCATCCTGGCAACAATTCCCGAGGCCAGATACAAAGTTATTGGGGCCAATCGGCGACATCAGAACTAAGCCAGCCACTTTACACTTTTCGACAGATCAGGTAACGAATGCGTATACCAAAATTGCGTGACGCGGGTTCGGCACGACTTTGAATGACGATCAGCGGTTGCCGCGCATTACCATTGTCTGTCCTGTTTATAACGAGGAAAAGGTCGTTCCGCTGTTCTTGGAGCGGGCGCTGCCGGTGATAGAGCTGCTTTCCGCGCGTTACCGCGCGGAGTTGCTGTTCCTCAATAACGCCTCTACGGACGGAACCTATGCCGAAATCAGTAAGCTGCGCGCGCAATATGATTTCGTCTATGTGATCACGCTAAGCGCCAATGTCGGCTATCAGCGCTCGCTGGAATGTGGACTGCGTAATGCGCAAGGCGACGTCATCGTCTTCATCGACGTCGATTGCGAAGACCCGCCCGAGATGCTGCTGGATTTCGTCAGCTACTACGAGAAGGGCTTCGATATCGTTTATGGTGCGCGCGTGGATCGCGAGGAAGCGCGGCCAGTCAAGATGCTGCGCAAGTTGTTCTACCATATCGTCCGATTGCTGGCGGACGAGGACATCATCCTGTACATGGCCGAGTTCTCGCTGCTTACTTCCGAAGTGCGCGATGCCATTGTAAACGACCACAACTCCTTCCCGTTCATCCGTGCGTCGATCTCGCGGGTCGGCTTCAGGCGGATCGGCCTGCCTTACAAGCGGCAGCGCCGCATCGCTGGGAAGACAAATTACAATCTCGTTGGAATGACGATCTTTGCCATCGCCGGCATCCTGTCGTCGACCACTCTGCCCTTGCGCCTGCCGATCTACGCGCTGCCTTTGTGGCTGCTGCTCACGGCTGTATTGGGAGCCGCGTACATATTGGCCGAAAGCCCGTGGCTGTTGCTGCTGAACCTTCTGTGCGGCTGCACGTATTTCGGATTTACGGCGGCGTTCACAGCGCTCTACGTGGCCCGCTCCTACAAGAATGGCCTTGGGCGACCAAACTATGTGGTGAACCGCCGCTACACGCACGCCCAGCGTTCCATCGTGGCGTCGTGAGCGAAACCGGCGCCCAGATTTCCTTGATTTTCGTCAAGCCTGTCGGTATGGGGTTCTGAGCATTTTCCTGATAAAAGCGGGGGCTTTTCTGGTCCATGCGTCCGGGCGCGCGTCGCTCTCGAGCTGCCGAGCCGAAACGGCAATTCCGTTCTCGAATTGAGTGAGAGACAAGATGAAAGCGATCATTCTCGCCGGTGGTTTGGGCACCCGTATCAGCGAAGAGTCGCACCTTAAGCCGAAACCGATGATTGAAATCGGCGGGAAGCCGATTCTTTGGCACATCATGAAAATGTACTCGCATCACGGGATCAATGATTTCGTGGTTTGTCTTGGCTACAAAGGCTACGTCATCAAAGAGTACTTCTCCAATTACTTCCTGCACATGTCCAATGTCACGTTTAGCATGCGTGAGAATAGCATGGAGATCCATGAGAAGTTCGCCGAGCCCTGGCGCGTGACGCTGGTTGATACCGGCGAACTCACCATGACCGGCGGTCGCCTGAGGCGGGTCGCGGCGTATATCGGCAATGAATCGTTTTGCTTCACCTATGGCGATGGTGTCGCGGACCTTGATATTTCGGCTCTCATCGCCAAGCATCGCGACGCTGGACGGCTGGCGACCGTGACCGCGATCCAGCCCCCCGGTCGCTACGGCGCACTGCACATTGAGAAGGAAGCGGTCCACCATTTCCAGGAAAAGCCGGCGGGCGACGGCGCCTGGATCAATGGCGGGTTTTTCGTGCTCGAGCCCGGCGTGCTGTCCTATCTCGACGGCGACGAGACGGTATGGGAACAGCAGCCATTGCAGCGGCTGGCTGCCGAGGGCCAATTATCAGCCTATCGCCACAGCGGTTTCTGGCAGGCGATGGACACGCTTCGTGACAAGAATCATCTCGAGGAATTGTGGTCGTCAGGGAAGGCCCCCTGGAAGAGTTGGTGATGATGTTCGGCGATATTTACAAGGGCCGACATGTGCTAGTGACCGGACACACCGGCTTCAAGGGAAGCTGGCTGGCCCTATGGCTCAAGGCGCTGGGCGCGAAGGTGACGGGAATAGCGCTTCCGCCGGAGACCGATCCCCACCATTTCGGCCTGCTGAATCTAGACATCGAGTCCCACTTCATTGATATTCGCGACGAAAAATTGCTGCGCGATCGGATCCGCAAGGCAGATCCGGATGTTGTGTTCCACATGGCCGCCCAACCACTGGTGCGGCGTTCCTATCGCAGTCCACTAGAGACTTGGGCCGTCAACGTGATGGGCACGGCCAATGTGCTCGACGCATGCCGCGAGGCGGAGCGCCTTGCTGCGATTGTCGTCGTGACCACCGACAAGTGCTACGAAAACAAAGAGTGGGTCTGGGGCTATCGCGAGACCGATCGTCTAGGAGGGCACGATCCCTACAGTGCGTCCAAGGCCGGGTGCGAACTGGTTGCAGCCAGCTACCGGAAATCATTCTTTAACTCGCCGGACGCGCCACTGCTGGCCACGGCGCGCGCCGGTAATGTGATTGGCGGCGGCGACTGGTCCGAAGATCGTCTGATTCCGGATCTGGTGCGCTCGATCCGGCACGGCAGGCCGGTGGAGATCAGATCGCCGACGGCGACGCGACCCTGGCAGCATGTTCTCGAATGCCTCTCGGGTTATCTCATGCTCGGACAGAAATTGATCGAACGCGATTCCACCTTTGCCGAGGCCTGGAATTTCGGGCCCGATCGGGAAGGCAACCGCCAGGTTCGGCAGGTCCTCGACGCGATCAAGCTGCAATGGCCGGCTGCGGAATGGTGCGACGCTAGTCAAGTCCGGGCCCACGAAGCGCATCTGCTTCAGGTCGATAGCGACAAGGCTCGTCAGCGGATGCGCTGGCAGCCGGTATGGACTTTCGACGAAGGTGTAACAGCCACCGCCGAGTGGTATCAGGCCTGGCTCGAACGAAGCGACGTCATCAGCGGTGAGCAGCTCGATCGCTATGTCGCGCGCGCCAGTGCCCGGGAGCTGGCGTGGGCCGAGGGTTCGGCTTCATGAAGCTCGAGCAGACCGGCATAGAGGGTGTCTGGGTTGCGGAGAGCGTGACCCACCAAGACTCGCGTGGGGCATTTTCCCGGCTCTTCTGCTCGCGCGAGCAACAGGACATCATCGGATCACGATCGATCGTTCAGATCAATCATTCGATCACTCGTCGCGTCGGCGCGCTCCGGGGACTGCACTATCAAAACGCGCCACATGCGGAAATGAAGATCGTCCGCTGTCTCCGCGGTCGCGTGTTCGACGTGGCCGTCGATTTGCGCAAGGGATCGGCGACGTTCCGGAAATGGACGTCGCTGGAACTCTCGCAGGACAATCGCCGCGCCTTGGTCATCCCCGAAGGATGTGCGCATGGCTTCCAGGTGCTAGAGCCGGATTCCGAACTGCTCTATCTGCATACCGCGTTCTACGCCTCCAAAGCAGAAGGCGCCGTCCGTTTTGACGATCCGATCATTGGCGTGGATTGGCCACTGGCGCCGACCGACCTGTCCGACAGGGACCTCCATCATCCGCTTCTCGACAGGAATTTCGAAGGTATCGTTGTATGAAATGCCGTCATTGCCATCATGAGCTCGAACACGTCTTTCTTGATCTCGGTCACGCGCCCCCATCGAACGCCTATCTGACGGCCAGCCAGCTGCGCGCGCCGGAGACGACGTTTCCGCTGCGGCTCTATGTTTGCGACAAATGTTGGTTGGTCCAGACCGAGGACTATGCGGCGGCCGACGAATTGTTTTCGCGCGATTATGCGTATTTTTCTTCGACCTCCCGCAGCTGGCTACAGCACGCGGAGCGTTATGTGGAGAAGATCACTCAAATCCTGAAGCTGAACCGCGACAGTTTCGTGATCGAGGTCGCTTCCAATGACGGGTACCTGCTGAAGAACTTCGTTGCGGCGGACATCCCATGCCTAGGGGTTGAGCCGACCAGCAGTACCGCCGACGCTGCAGAAAAAATCGGCGTGCCGGTGCTGCGCAAGTTCTTCGGAGAGGCGACCGCGACGGAGCTGGCGGAAGGGGGCGGGCGCGCCGACCTGATCTGCGGTAATAACGTCTACGCGCACGTGCCTGACATCAATGACTTCACGGACGGCCTTCGGATCGCGCTGAAGCAGGGGGGCACCATCAACCTCGAGTTCCCGCATCTGATGAACCTGATCAAGCTCAATCAATTCGATACGGTCTATCATGAGCATTTTTCTTATCTCTCGCTGACCGCCGTCGTCCGCATATTTGCAAGGTCAGGACTGCGCATTTTCGACCTGGAGGAACTGCCGACGCACGGCGGAAGCCTGCGCATTTACGGATGCCACGAAAGTGATCCGCGAAAAAACCAGCCTGTTGTGATGGATATGCTGGAAAAAGAGAAGGCCTATGGCTTGCGTGACCTGTCCATCTACAAGGGATTTCAGCGCAAGGCGGACAAGGTCAAGGATGACTTCCTTGAATTCCTGATTACCCAAAAGCGCGCAGGCAAATCGGTGGCTGCGTATGGTGCCGCGGCGAAGGGCAATACGCTGATGAACTATGCTGGGGTCAAACATGATCTCGTGAGTTTCGTGTGCGATGCCGCGGTCTCCAAGCAAGGGAGCTACATGCCGGGAAATCACCTCGCGATTCTGCCGCCGTCCGAGCTTGCGAAGGTCAAGCCCGATTGGGTGGTCATCTTCCCCTGGAACATCGCCGAAGAGGTGGTGCAGCAGCAGCAGCAGCAGCAGCTTTTGGCATCGGGAAGCAAATTCGTCATAGCCGTTCCGGAACTCAAGGTTGTTCCGTGAAGGTCCTGGTGACAGGCGCGACGGGGTTTGTCGGGCGGCACGTTGTTAGCACGCTGCTTGGCCGAGGTCATTCTGTTGTCGCTGTCGCCCGCAACGGTGAGAAGGCCCGATCGCTGCCGTGGTTCACGCAGCTCGAATTTATCTCCTGCGACCTTCACCAGGACTTCCGGCCGGCGCTTTCGGGTGGATCTCACCCGGATGCGCTGATCCATCTGGCTTGGCCCGGTCTGCCGAACTATCGCGACTTCTTTCACCTCGGCCGCAATCTTCCTGCTGACCTGTCGTTTCTGGAAGCAGCCGTGGATGCGGGTGTCTCGCAAATCATGGTGGCGGGGACCTGCCTTGAATATGGCATGGAGTATGGGCCGCTGACCGAACAAGGCGCTACGGCGCCGATCACGGCCTATGGTCTTGCCAAGGACGCCTTGCGGAAATCCCTGGAGTTCTTGCAGCAGCAAAAGCCGTTCACTCTGCAGTGGATGCGGCTGTTCTATATGTATGGCGAGGGGCAAAACCCAAAGAGTCTGTTGGCGCAGCTCGATCGCGCAATTGACGAAGACGCTCCATTTTTCAACATGTCGGCGGGCGATCAGCTGCGCGACTATCTGCCAATCAACGATGTTGCCGCGAATTTCGCATTGGCTCTTGAGAATCCACTAGCCTGCAATGGGGTCATCAACTGCTGCAGCGGCGCGCCGATATCAGTATTGGATCTTGTGTCGCAACGCCGACGCTCACGATCAAGTGGGATTGAACTCCGCCGCGGTCACTTCCCTTATCCCGACTACGAGCCGATGGCCTTCTGGGGCGTGCCCTCCAAGCTCAACGCGCTGAAGCTGTCGTCGCAGTGACTATCGTGGGCGGTCAGGTCTCGTCCAAGCCATCCGCCGCTCCGGGGGCGGACTCAGATTTCGTCAATTTCGACGGCCGCATCCGTGCCCGAGGGCAACTGCAGCAGCCCGATCGGTATCGCTATTGGCGAACCGACTTGACAGAAACACCGCGCATTTCGCGAGGCTCCGGGCTTTCTTACGCGGCAGCAAGCTTCCTGCAGGATGGTTTATCGGTCTCGCACCGATCGTTCGATCGCGTCACGGATTTCGATTCCGCTCGCCATGTCGTTGAGGTCGAGACGGGCATCTCGCTGTTCGCGCTGCACCGCTTCTTGTCTTCGCGCGGGCTTTATCTGCCCATCCAGCCGGGGCATGGCCGAATTTCGGTAGGAGGATGTATCGCCGCCGATGTTCATGGCAAGAACCAAAGTCGCGATGGTACGTTTATCAACCAGGTCGAGTCGATTGAGTTATTGCATCCGTCTCACGGGATATTAGAGCTGTCGCCACAGAAAAATCCGGACCTGTTTCGATTGACCTGTGGCGGTTACGGTCTGACCGGACACATCATCCGCGCACGGCTGCGCGCCTCACCAGCGCCGACGGCCTGGGTCCAGATGCGCGGCGTGCCGTTCGCCGATGCCGCAGAAGGATTCGAGCGCCTACGGCTCGCCACCGGCGGCACCGATTTCGCCTATACGTGGCACGACATGGCATCATCGAGGCCCGGGTTCGGAAGCGGCTATCTATTTCAGGGCAGGTTCGTCGACGAAGGCGCATCGACGGCGTCGGATGCGGAACCGCCAGTGCTATCCTCCGAGAGCCGCGGCCGCTGGCCGGTTTCCCTGATGAACGCGATCTCATCGCGTGCCCTCAATCTGGAGTTTCGGCGCCGACAAAAAAGAACGCTGCGGGGACAGGTCGTCTCCTTGCAGGATGCGCTGTTTCCGGCTCACAAGACGCAGTTGTACTTTCAGCTGTTCGGCGCCGCAGGTTTTCGCGAGTATCAGGCGATTCTGCCTGACGCGACGATTGAGGACTATGTCGAAACGGTCCGCGCCTATGTCCGTGCCCAGCCTCTGCCGATCACACTGTCATCCGCAAAGGCATTTGCCGGGAGGCGGGAGTTGCTGCGATTCACCGGGGCAGGCATTTGTCTCGCCTTCGATGTGCCGGCTGGTGCAGCCGCTGATCGGTTCATGGCTTTTCTCGACGAACGGGTGATGGCCCTTGGCGGCCTGCCCAACATCATTAAGGATTCGCGCTTGCCCCGCGCTGTGGTCGACTTCTGCTATGGCGAAGCGGATCGTTTCCGGGACGCGCTCCACGCCTTCGATTCGAAACGCCTGTTTCGTTCCGATCTGTCCGAAAGGCTCGGCCTTTGAGAGCGCTGGTGATTGGAGCATCGGCGGGCGTGGGACGCGCGCTATGCGAAGCACTTGCGGCGCGTGGTACGGCGCTGCTTCTGGCGGCACGCGATGCACAGGACCTTGATGCGCTCGCCGCCCATCTTCGATTGGTCCACGGCGTCGAGGTGCGAAGGGTCGCCACCGATGCCAGTGTCCCCTCGGTCTGTGTGGAGCAGATCGCAGCGGCCGCTTCGCAGTTCGGCCAGATCGATGGGCTTTATTTTCCGATTGGGGCATCGCAGCCGGATGACCTTGGGCTGTTGAACGCGCAGGACACGCTTCGGATAGTGAATTCCAACCTCACCGTCGTGATGGCAGTCACGGCGCACTTACTGCCGCAGCTTCTGCAACAAAAGCGAGCGCGCATTGTCGGTTTCGGTTCGATCGCCGCCGTTCGCGGCAGGAGAGCCAACGTGGTATATTCCGCTGCAAAACGGGGATTGGAGAGCTACTTTGAAAGTCTGCGCCATCTCACCGTGGGCAGCAGCGTGCTGGTTCAGTTCTTTCGACTTGGCTACGTCGAAACCCAGCAGTCGTTTGGCAAGCGTCTGCTCTTCCCCATCGTATCGCCTGCGCGAGTTGCAGATTATGTAATGGCGAACGCTGACAACGATATCGGAGCGCGTTTTTTTCCGAGGTTTTGGGCGGGAATTGCCCTCGCGATTTCCTGGCTACCCTGGCTAATTTTCAAAAAACTGAATTTCTAACGTAACGCGTTGAACCGATCTGTTCTTATGGTTGCGAGAGTGTCAAGCGACGTCCGGACTTAACCCCGTGGCGATATGAGGAAGTGCCCCCTTGTTGTTTGTGAATTAAATTAAAGCAAGCCGCTCGCGAAGCGCGCCCTCCATAGCGCCGTAGCGAGCGGGCGGCTTGCTTCACAGCTGCTTCTCCGATGGTGAGGCGGGCTTCTGCAGGAGCCCGCTGCGACGCTTCTCCTTCGAGAGGTGGCTGTCGCCGCGTATTGTGATCACGTGGCTGTGGTGCAGCAGACCATTAAGGATCGCGGTGGCGACTACGGGATCGCTGAAGACCCAGCCAACTTGAAAGCCACCCGCTGCACAGAACGATCGTCCCACCAAAGCAGCTTTGGTCTTCATACGGAGCTCGACGATTTTGCGCTCTGCGCGCCTTCCATGGTGTTCACCTACTTCTTCTTTCCGCATGCCGCGATCAATCGCCATGCGGTGTTCAGGGAGACACCGCCCGCTGGCAGTTGATTTCGCGTAGCAGAGACGCTCTGCGAGATCGGGCCGTGTTAAGCCCGCTCTCGAAGAACAGTACGATATCACGAGCTTGCAACTAGACCTCCGCATTGGGGGCGTGATGGTCAAAGCCGTGGCAGCGAGGCGCACCTCGATTTCGCATGCTGCCTCTGGGTCAACTCGCCAAATGTGAGCGTTTCGGCGCTGAAAGGTCCATTCGATGTGTTTCGGCGTGGGACGCCGATCGGGGGTCCCAGTCCAATGCCGATTGACATTCGATGCCAAACCGCGGCGCCCGTTCAGCGAAAACCGCCTGGCGCATCAGCCGCGAAACCTTCGGAGCCCAATGTGGGAGGTATCTTCGTTTATTTCAACGAGGATCGTCTGTTTGGCGAGTCCATAGTGGTAGAGCCTTATTCTGGTTACCTTCAGCTCTGCTGCAGGATCATCGCCTTCATTGCCGGCTTTGCCCCCGTCGTTATGCCGCCGCCCTATACTCGGCGTTCTTCGTAGCAACGATCTTCGACGGCCGCGGTGATCTACACTTCTCCTGTGTTCACAGGATGGGGCAAGGTCCTCGCCGCCCTCGCGCTAGTTTGCTCGCCTAACAACTCCGAAGTGTTTTTCGGAATGCCATATACGCAGTGGATCATGGCTCCGGTTGTGGCGCTGGCGCTGTACGAGAGCCCGACCACGCGAGGAAGAACAGCGGTCCTGCTCACCTACTTCGCGGTGGTCGGCCTTTCGGCGCCGTTCGTGATCATCGCCGCGCGTTTGTCGCGTGGAAGGCATTCAAAGAGCGGGCCAGCTGTTCCTTCGCCTTGTGCGCGATCACGGTCGCTACCGCGGTCATTCAGCTCCAGGGGATCATTGTCCGCCAGTCGCACAACGCTGCGGACGGCAGCATATTTGAGCGGGCTTTTGCCGCAACAAGCGTCTTCTATAGCTGGGCCAAAGGGCCGCAATATCCGGGAATGTGGATAGCTATAGCGATAGGCGTTCCAACTCTGGCATTTGCTGTCTGGTATTTCTGGCAGAACTGGCAGCTCGGCCAACGCGCGTTCATCTACTTTGTCGCCTATGGCGGCCTGGTCTTGGTGGCAGGCTGCCTCCATGTGGACGCTTCCCTTCACGATCAGCGCTTCCTCCTTGGCTTGAGCCAGACCGAGCTGTTGCGAGAAATCCTCACCTCCACGGATTGTGCCCGGCGCGGCCCTGGAATGCGGGACGGAGTAGAAGAAAATTGATAACAGTCCACAAATGCAGTCCATTCTGCTCAAGATCGCCGACACTTGGTATCGCCGCACCGTGCTGGCCAAGCTTTTCAGCTTTGCCTCGATTGGGGTTGTGAACGTCGCGGTTGACATCGGCGCCTTTACGGCAGCCTTTCATGTTCTCCATCTGCCGTTGATCCTGTCGAATATTGTTGCATGGCTAATTGCCGTCACTGGCTCTTATGCCATGAATAGCAAGATCACCTTCGGCCGTGAAACCGGGGGCGTTTTGAATCTTGGAAAGTATCTTCGCTTTACCGCGTCCGGCATCCTCGGCATGACAGTCGCAACAATGGTACTGGTCGTGCTGTCGCAGTATTCCAATGTTCCCATTGCCAAGCTTGCCTCAATTATCGCCGCGTTCGGGGTGAATTTTTGTATGTCACATTTCCTCGTTTTCCGGACCACTGAACCGGAAATAGGGCGCATCTAAGCGGGTTGGCGCGGGTGGCCAACGATTGTCTGGTTTTGATTCCATGCTTTCATTTGATTCGGGGGACGTTCGATAGGCGGCTGCAATGAACCAAATGAACCAGCGTCCCGGAATTTCGATCTTATGCGGCTCGTAGCCACCTCGTTGGTGTTTTGTTCGCAACACCGCGAGGCGGCTTTGCGCCGGGACTTGGCGCGACTTTTAGCTCGTGAGCGGTTGAGGCCCGAGACCAGAATCCAGCGCATCCAGATCGTCCTCACCGGCGATACCGACGCGGGCGACGAGGGCATAGCGACGAACATAAGGTAGCGCCGCTCCTCCCATCCGGTGCACTTCGACGTACTTAGGCACAGACTGGCCAGTCCGAGGAGATCCATTTCCCGGAGGCGCGGGCGAGCAGGGTAGTGAGGTGGATCTGACCCTGTTCGATCCGGGTGCTCTGGATGGTGGCGATCTCCTGCTGGCTTAGCGCCTTGCGGACGATGTCCAGGCCACTCGCGAGGGAGGCGTAGCGAAAGATTCGATCCCCCTCCCGCGGGAAGGGTGACCGGGCGACAGCGGTGAGAGTCTTCTCCGGATCCATCAGCTCGGCCTGGCTCGCGCCAACGCCGCCGCGATGGTCCCGATTTGCTCACTGGATCGGTGCATGGGAGCCCTCCGCCACCAGGACCTCGGAGCTGATAGCGCCGAATTTGAAACGCTTGGCCTTGACGCCGCGACCGGCTACCTCCTTGGCATCCTCCGGCATGAGCTTCTTGAGGCCGGCCTTGGCAGTTTCATGTTCGCCATAGGCCGCTCGCGTTCGAAGGTAGGTTGTCGCCAGTTCTGACCATTGATTTGAGGTCGTTGTCGACGATCTTGACCGCCTTAAGCGCGAGCGGGGTGTCTCCAGATTGAACAGAGCAGGGGCCTCCCCGCAGGATGCAACGCCAGAACTTCTTTTCGGCCGTGAGCAAAAGGTGCTGGCAGAGGGGATTGGCGTGGATCTTGATCTCAACCCATTCGCCGCCGCCAGTGATGATGGACAGCACTGAAGTTCGGGCGGCTATGACCCACATGTTGTGCTGTAACTGAGCCATGTGTTTGTCGGCCGCCGCCTCTTCGGTGAAACCTGCAACATGAACTTGGCTTCAAACACCGCGCCGCCCTGTTCAACGATCCCGTCCAAGGTCGCCGCCATCCATTTGTGAACGGCGTGGCGGATGCGCTTCTGAATGTCGGTGACGGTGTGGCCGGACGATTTCTGGTACCAGGCGCGATTGAGGACCTCAGTCACCGTGCCAAGCTGAACAATGAGGTTGTTTGAGAGATATTCCGGCTCGACGTCGCCCCGCTTCTCCCGCCAAAGACGAGTGAGCGCATCCGGTCATCGCCGATGAAGATGCGGGCATCGAGCCGCCGATAAAATGGCGTCGGTCGTTCGGATTGAATCGAATGATACGGGTCGGCGTATTGGCGCCATCTGTTTGGACAATCGTTACCGGTATCTTCTAGGCAAGAACAAGCGGCGTTCATTTGCCGCACTGCCCGAAGCCCCGCATCCGCGAGATACCGGCGCTGGATCAGCGTTGGGGGCCCGGTCGAATCAGTAACGCTCCAATCGCACCGGAATGCCAGTCCTTTCTTCAGCAAGAATGTTGCTCGTTTTGGCGGTGGAAATGGCTCTTGTTCGCGGCCGCTTCAACGTAAGGATGGAAGGTTTTCGGGCGGCATCAAAGCTACAAAACGAAGCCAAATCGGACAAATAAGGAGCAAGACCAGGACGCAGCGCGAGCGCTTGGCAAAGCCAGATCCTGCCCGAGCGCGCGATGTATTGAAATCAAGCGGTGATTGTCGGAAGATGTCGGATGCGTGGTACATGTTGAACCAGTCAGATCGTATGCGTAGTGCAGTGTTTTTTGATCGCGACGGTGTCCTCAATGAGGATGACGGCTATACTTTTGACCCGAACAAGGTCCGGTGGGTGGAAGGCGCCCGCCAGGCCGTCAAAGCAGTCAATGACGCCGGATATTTCGCGTTTGTCGTGACAAACCAATCAGGGATCGCGAGGGGGTTTTACGAGGAGCGACATGTTCGCAGTTTGCACGCATGGATGTCGCGTGAACTTGCTATTGTAGGTGCGCATATCGATGCGTTCGAATTTTGCCCACATCACCCCGAGGGCCTGATTGAGCGCTACCGCGTCCTCTGCAACTGCCGTAAGCCGCGGCCGGGGATGATTAGAGCTCTGCTTGAGCGGTATCCGGTAGATATAGGCGCTAGTTTCATGATCGGCGATAAGAAGAGCGATCTTGCCGCGGCGCAAGCGGCGGGCATCGCAGCTTATCTGTTTGATGGGGCAAACCTCCATGCATTCATTGCTCCATTGTTGAAAAATCAGTCCCCTCGTCCTCATCGCACCGACACGGCCGGATAGAACCAACAGCCCTATAGCCTCGCAGTGATTAGGTAAATCCGAACTGCACGGTTTTGAGTGGACACACTGCCATCTCCCGGCCAATCCGCGGCTCTCAATGCGCCTAAAACCTTGGCTCGCTGCAGGCTTTCTAAGCATAAGCAGGGCATATTGGATTATGTTCTGATGCCCACTGACCGCAAAGTGAAGCGAACCATAAGATTTCAGAAGCCCGCAACGTCGCTTGGTGGCGTGCTTTAAAACGGTTGACGCTCTTGTGCGCGCGATCACCCAGAGACTAGCCAAGAAAAGCCGTGTTTCCCGAGCCACGCCAGCACCGCCGAGCATGCGAGCGAAAGCAAGCCGGCGCAAAACCAAGGGCGGCCTCGCGCGGCACTGATCGAGCGCAGATAGAGAAATGCGCCGAGTAGCGTCCCGTAGTTCTTCCGAAAATCCCCGTTGAGCTTCGCAATTTTTGACAACTCGGAAGAGGTCTCAACTACACCCGCCATTGTGCTGGCTCCTCTCACCAAATTTAGGTCCAGCATCTTATGAACCACTGTTTTGCCCGACAGATCAAGCAAAAATTCGACTTTCCGGAAGTAGAAATTCATCATCAGCACCGCTCCCGGTCGCTTGGCCGGCGCCTAAGGAAGGCGGAGCGTATCCGCTCCGCCTGCTCAGTTCAGACGTCACTCGATCTGACATTAGGAGCGCGTCTTCGACGTGGTTGCGAGTCAGCAACAGCACTCTCGATTTTCGTCTCACCGCCTATAAGTCGGTTTTTTAGATCGATGGTAAGCGCGATTTTCTTCGCACGCCGGCGGTTTTGATGGATTGCCCTGGTATCGGGCGATACCGAGCCGTTCAGGCAGTGGCGGCTTTGTGGAAGTTGAAGGGCAGCAGGTCTGTAATATCGGCGTCGCCGGCGCGCTGAGTGTCCGACCGAAAAATAAGTTGAGTGATATCAGCGAGTTCTGATTCCATCGGTGTTGCGAAGCATCAAAGGGATCGAGAATGTGGACTGATATCACCCGGGCACAGTTTGCCCGAGAGGAGCTGCGTTTGCCAAGCGACTTGACGGATGCGGAATGGGGCGTGCTGGAGAGGTTGCTTCCTGTGCGGGCCAATCGCGGGCGGCGCCCGAAATGGAGCTATCGCGACATCGTCGAGGCAGTACTCTATCTGCTGCGCGGCGGATTGCCGTGGCGCATGCTGCCGCCCACTCTGTTTCCACCAATGACCACGGTGCAGTACTATTTCTACCAATGGCGCGACAGCGGATTGTGGCAATCGATCAACCACGCACTCCTGATGCTGGCGCGCGAGGCGATCGGCCGGGAGGCCTCGCCGACGGCCGGCGTGATCGACAGCCAATCGGTCAAGACCACGGAAAGTGGCGGCCCTCGCGGCTACGACGCGGGAAAGAAGATCAAGGGTCGAAAGCGCCACATCGTCACCGACACCCAA
The DNA here is from genome assembly GCF_011516635.5 of Bradyrhizobium barranii subsp. apii. GTDB lineage: Bacteria > Pseudomonadota > Alphaproteobacteria > Rhizobiales > Xanthobacteraceae > Bradyrhizobium > Bradyrhizobium barranii. The sequence continues at coordinate 3,497,060 of NZ_CP096255.1, forward strand.
GGGCTCCTGGTCGGAGCGATCGTTCACGCTGCCGACGTCCAGGATCGTGACGGCACGCCAGATGTCCTGTGCAGCATTCGCTACCGCTTCCCCTGGCTGCGCCATATCTTCGCCGATGGCGGCTATGCCGGCGAAAAGCTCAAGGCGGTGCTGGAAAAGATCGGCCGGTGGACTGTCGAGATCATCAAGCGCTCCGATGCCGCACAGGGCTTCGAGGTGCTTCCGCGCCGCTGGGTGGTCGAACGAACCTTCGCCTGGCTCGGCCGCAACCGCAGATTGGCCAAGGACTTCGAGCGAACCATCGAAAGCGCAACTGCCTGGCTCTTCCTCGCCTCTGTCCAACTCATGACAAGGCGCATCGCAGCGATAAAAACAGCAATGCAATTTTGAGTCAGGCTCTGAGGCAATTCGGTGAGGACGTGGCGCAACCACGCTAACGGCTCGACACGTGAGGCGCGGCAGGTCAGCATCAGGCTATAGACGACGGCACTGGCCTTGGCTCCGTCCACGGTATCGCTGAACAACCAACTCTTCCTGCCAGTTGCAAAAACCCTGATGTCGCGCTCCAGAAGATTGTTGTCAATCGGCATGCTGCCGTCCCCGGTGTAGCGCGTCAGATATTCCCATTGGTTTCGGGTGTAGGATACGGCGTCGCCGAGCTTGCTGTCAGGCAAGACCTTCGGGGCCATGTCATCGAGCCATACTTTGAGAGCATTGAGGATGGGGACACTATGTTGCTGGCGGAAGCGGCGAATGCAGTAGGCCTGTGTTTCACCCTTCTTCGGTATTCCGTCCCACGCCCGCCTTTCAACCCGGTAGAGCTGTTCAAAGAACCGCAGCGCTTGCTCGGGCGGACCGCCGCCCTTCTTCCTGGCTTTGAGGGCATCGACAAAGCGCCGCCGGGAGTGGGCCATGCATCCAATGTGGGTGGCCCCTTCCAGCGTGCGCCATGCGGTATAGCCGTCACTCATTACAATGCCACGGTAATCGCCGAGGAAGGCTTGCGGGTGGATTTGGCCGCGGCCCGGCTGATAATCCAGAAGAACGATCGGCTCGTGGCTGCCCTTGCCGCTGCGATAAGCCCACATGTACGATGTGCTGGTGGCCCGTTTGTCCTTCTCCTTGAGGACCTGAACCGTTGTCTCGTCGTCATGGATGAGAGGTTGTGATCTGAGCCGCAGCTTCAGGGCGTCGTAGATGCGATGCAGATGCTTCTCGCTCGAGCCAATCACCCAGTGGCCCAAAGCGCCGCGGCTGACAGGAACACCTGCACGTTCGAAGGCCTGCGCCAGGCGGTAGAGCGGCGTGCCATCGACATATTTGTGAACCAGCGCGAACGCCAGCGTCGAGGGCGTGGCAACGCTGCCCGGCAATGGTTGCGGCGGCATCGGCGCGGTCACGACAGGGGCGTGGATCCCGGTGCGATCGCTATGGCGGCACGCATATTTGAAGCGCACATTCTGTAAAACCTTCGCCTTCACCTCGATATGAAGTTGCTCGGTGACAGCCTCGCCCATGCGATGCATCTGGCCACGGCAGCAAGGACACGCCTTCTGATCGTCGGACAGGTCATACTCGACGCGCTCACGAGGTAGGTTCCCCGGCAGCGGCTTGCGGCCGCGCTTCTTTCCCATTGTGTTTTCGACGGGTGGCAAGCCCGTGTCCGGAAGTTCGGCGATATTGTTCGTTTCACTGCCGGCGTCCTCCTCATCGGAGGCCTGCTCGGCTTCATTGAAGAGACGATCAACATGCTTTTCGCTGCGCGGCGCAAAACGATGCAGGCGTGCCAGCGCCAGTTCTTCCTCGAGCTTGGCGACGCGGTCGGCGAGTTGATGGTTCTCCGCCTGCAGCGCAGCAATGCGTGCCAACAGCACTTCAACACTCGGATCGCCGGTTCGATTCATCGAATTCTTGAATCTGAACCGTACCGACGCGTCAACCGCTCAACTCGAGAGCTCAGCCGGCAACCTGATATTGCCGCACCGGATGGCGGACCATCGCATCGATATCGATGCCGTCAAGGATCCAGTGCAATTGCTCCGTCGTCAGCGTGACGATCGCCTCCTGGCGGCGCGGCCATCGGAACCTGTCTTCGGTCAGCCGCTTCAGGACCAGTACAAAGCCGGACCGATCGAAGAACAGAAGCTTCATCCGGTCGCAACGGCGATTGCAGAACGCAAAAACCGCCGGAGTGAATGGATCGAGCGCCATCGTCTCCTGGACCAGGACCGCAAGGCTGTTGATGCCAGCCCGGAAGTCGATCGGCTCACGGTGCAGATAGACCTGCAGGTCATCGCCCAGTCTAAACATCGCCCAGCGCTCCGATGATCGCCGTCAATGCATCCACATCGCCGCATTCCAGCGCGAGCTTCACGCCATTCGGCAGCGACACGCTCACTTTGGCCGGAGAACAAAAAGCTGGAGTCCCTTTGGGTTCCGAACCACGCACTTCATCGTAAGCCGGCAAATCAACCGTCGCCACGCTGTCTTTTCGCGACAGGTCCCGCTCGGACTTCCCCTCAAGCTGAACCGGGATGAACGCCGGGCGTGAGGACGGCGGCAGCGACCTGGTCGCGCTGTGCTTCTTGATCCACTTCCGAAGGAGGTTCGCGTTGACCCCATGTTCGAGTGCAAGCCTCGATACCGAAACCCCAGGCTCAAGGCAGGCCGCGACAAGACGCTCTTTCGATGCCGCCTCGTAGCGCCGGCGACCGTTCCGGCCGACAAGCCTGACCCGCAGTTTCTGATCATCGTCGCTCATCACAAGGTGTCCACCTATTTTGGTGGACACCTCATGCATCAGGACTCTCAAAAGCAAAAGGTGCGGAGAAATTCGCGCTTACGATCGATGAGGAGCCTGGTTATGGGCAAAATGAGAGCATCCAAGCCGCAAAGAGCAGACTGGAACGTGATTGGTTAGTTGATACGCTTGAACTCGTACCGTTCGATCACTTTCGCTTTGTCCGGTTCCAGGGGGTGTGCTTGCTGAGAGGTGCCAAATAGCAATCCAGATGCCTTCTGTTTTGCGACGCTGGCCAACATCAGGGCAACGAGCACAAGGCCAACAGCTCCGACAGTGACAATGAGCTCAGCGAGAAAAGGTGCGGCGCCCGTGCCGAAAATCGGCTCGCGTGGCCCTTTGCCATTGGACCGGTGATCCTCTTGCAGTTGAGTGATTTCAGGCCGTCTGTTTGGCTTGATGAATAGCGGTTGATCGGACCGTGCCGTTTCTTTTGGTTTTGAAGGGTCGATCATTGCTGCTGCGCTTCCGTCTGCAAAGTTTGGTGCGGTTTGCGATCCAATGCCGCGACTTCGGGGCTAGCGGTGGTAGCCGTGCTTGCCGCCCAGAGCTCCCTTGCGACAGGCAAGGGCGATATCTGCACGTTTGCCCACCACGCCTTTTCGTTGCCGTACCGGTGCAAGGCTTCGTGATGCAAGCGGCAGAGAGGCACGGTAAACTCGTCGCTGACCTTGCGGCTCAGTGTTCTAGGTTGAGCGAACTTCAGGTGATGCGCATCCGCCGGGGATTGTTTGCATACGAGGCAGGGATGTTCGCGGACGAAGGCGAGATGTAATTTGTTCCTCTTGCGGGGCGGTTCCTTGGGGATAGCGAGGCCGGTTTGAAAGGCCGTCGAGGTGCGCTCGGCCTCGTAGACCTCGGTGATATCCACTGGGTTTTGAGGGGCGCCAGCTATTGGTTGCATGGGATCTGGTGGCGACTCCAATCTCGCCTGATAAGCAGCCTCGATTGATCGAGCATCAATCTCTTGGAGGGTGTTTTTGAGGGGTAGGCTGGCTTTGGCCCAAGCCAGGAGATCTTCGGTGCCTGCGAGCTCAGTCAGCAACCGCTGACGCAGTGCCGCTGAATCTGGCCCTCCAAGAACCGGCGGTCTGTTCAAAAGAGGTTTGGGCGTCCTTTTTTTCACTTCTGAGGCAGGGCGTTGCTCAGGAGCGGGCGGTACTCCAGCGATGGCATCGGGTGCATCGAGGTCGTCTTCACCTGCGATACCGACGAGCGCGAACAGTGCGTATCGGCGTGTATAGGTTAGCGCCGCACCCATCCGATGCGGCGCCTCGACGTCCTTGCCGGAGCAGACCGGAAGATCGGAGGAAATCCATTCCCCCGAAGCATGGGCGAGCAGGGTCGTAAGATGAATCTGGCCGCTCATTTGCTCGGTTCGGGTGGTCTGGATAGTTGCGATCTCCTGCTGGCTCAGAGTCTTGCGGACGATGTCCAGGCCAGAGGCGAGCGAGGCATAGCGGAAGGTCCGGTCCCCCTCCCGCGGGAAGGGTGACCGGATGACCGCGGTCAGGGTCTTCTCGGGGTTCATCAATTCGGCCTGGGCTCGGGCGAGCGCGGCTGCGATGGCTCCGATATGCTCACTAGACCGATGCATGCGACCCCTCCTCAGACTGGGCCTCGAAGCTGACGGCCCCCGATTTGGAGCGCTTGGCCTTGATGCCGTGGCCTTTTGCCTCTTTGGCATCCTCCGGCATCAGCTTCTTCAGATCCGATTTGGCTGTCTCGTGCTCGCCATGCGCCGTCCGGGTGCGAAGATAGGTCGCGGCAAGTTCCGCCCACTGATTGGACGTGGACATGTCCATGACCTTGACCGCCTCCAGCCGTGGACGCGGCGTCTCGATGTTGAAGAGGATCGGCGGCTCGCCGCGTTGCACGCAGCGCCAGAACTTCTTTTCGGCGGTGAGCAGGAGGTGCTGATAAAGCGGATCGGCGTAGATCTTGATCTCGACCCACTTGCCGCCACCGGTGATGATGGAGAGAACGGAGCTGCGCGCGGCGGTAACCCACATGTTGTGCTGGAGCTGTGCCATGTGCTTGTCGGCTGCAGCCTCCTCTGTGAAGGCCCATGGAAGCATGAACTTGGCTTCGAATACCGCGCCGGTCTGCTCGACCATCCCGTCGAGCGTCGCCGCCATCCATTTGTGAATGGGGTGACGTACGCGTTTTTGGATGTCCTTGATGGTTTGGCCTGAGATGCGCTGGTACCAGGCGCGATTCAGTAGTTCGGTTACAGTGCCGAGCTGAACGATTAAATTGTCGGAGAGGTCTTCGGGTTCCGCCTCGCCGCGTTTCTCATACCAAAGCTGGGTAAGAGCGCCCTGATCGTCGCCCATGATGATGCGGGCGTCCGAACCGCCGATGAAGTGCCGCCGGTCGTGCGGATTAAATTTGAATGTTGGGTTATGCGGCTCTGTCGCGCGGGACGCATCAGTTTGAAGGGTACTCAACGGGATCTCCTGCTTAAAGCTTGCGCGGCTTCTCCGCCGCACTGCCTTAAGCCCCGCAGTCGCGAGGTGAGATGCCGAGGCCGCTTGCGCCCGGCAGAATCAGTAGCGCTCCGATCGGCTTTGAATGCCAGTCCTTTTCGGAGCAAGATTCTTGCTCTTTTGCGCGACTTCTGACCGGAAGGTGCTCAAGGATGCTCGCTCCACCATTTGGGCCATCGCACCTTCTTTGGCGTGCGCGTAGCGTCCACTACGATGCGCTGTTCGGCCGGCGAGAGCCGCCGCGGCAGGCGCTCTAAAGTGGCTTCGACAAGCCACGGTTCGATCGCCATGCGAGCGGTCTCGCGATACGGATCGAGCTTTCTCGCCATACGCAATGGTTCAAGTGCGAGGGTGACGCTACCTGGGTCTACACCTACGTGGACGATTGTCATTGGCTCGCTTTGGCTCTTTTCACCTCGTGCCTGCTCGATCAGTGCCAGCGAAGCCCGTGCCGCTGCGCCATCACCATCGAGGCCGCGCTTTGCCAGATGAAGGAGATATGCTTCAGTCGCCGTGACAAGGCGTTCAGTGCCGCGTTCACGGATCGTAACCATTTGACCGAGCACCGCCTCATAAGGTGCAAGCCGGTGACGACCGCGGGGGCGGCCGGCGGGATTGCCGCTCTGGCCTTTCACGAAGCGCGAACCCTTGGGCGGCCGTCCATAACCGACTTCGTTGGCGTTATTAATCCAACCCATCGGCGTCTCCTGTGAGTCGCTTGGAGCTGTCGCCCCCAAAAATTAGCATGTGAGAATCGCGCGTGCATCGCCGGACCTCGTTGCATTCGCTTTCGGTAAGACTTGCGCCACGACGAGTTCGGTCGAGCCCAAGTTGAGCCGCTGAAGGCTCAAGAAGAAGCTGGGCACGCTCCAAACCCAAATCCGACCTAGTCGGGTTCGGTGCTGCGATCCCGAGGATCACGAGTGCCGCATCGGCATTGTCCGGATCGGGGGAGAAATGCTGCGTGATTTTTGCGTGCGACGGCTGCGTGGGAGCATGTTTTTTCAGCCACGCTTCGCGCGTGATGATCCACTTCTCGACCTGCCGCATGGCCATGCGTTTGCCCGCGAACGCGTCCCTTAGGGTTCGGTGCCACAGTGCTTCTTCCATCGAGATCTCGCGCGCTCTTCCCCCGTGAGTGGTGATCACGGTCTTGTCGAGCAGCACTTCCAAGGCGGAGCCCTCTTTCGCGCGCTTGCTGGAACCGCGTGGTCGTCCCTTAGGGTTGCCGCTGCGGCCCTTGTGAAACCTGCCCGCATTCGGCGAATCCGGGGCTGTTCGATCGGGATCAACAGCAGGCTGAGGAGCGGTCTCGGGCTTGGCGTTCATGACCCTGCTCCTTCCAGGCGTGGCTCAAGGCCGGTTTGCGCCGACCAGCGCTCAAGCGCCACATCGACATATTTCGGATCGATCTCGATCCCGCGAAAACGTCGGCCAGCGCGCTCGGCCGCGAGCAATGTTGTGCCCGAGCCGAGAAAGAGATCGAGCACCAGATCGCCATGTTTGGTGACATCCTTGATGGCGTCCGCAACGAGCCCAACCGGCTTCACGGTTGGATGCAGGGCAAGGTCTTCTCGTCGGCCGCCCCGCATGGAATTGGCAGATGCATAGTCCCAGACATTGGTGCGATTGCGACCGTGCTTGCCAAGCTCGACCATATTGAGATGAGAGGCCGAGCCCACCCGGTAGACGAAGACCAGCTCGTGCTTGGACCGGTACAGCGATCCCATTCCGGCATTGGACTTGTTCCAGATGCAGAGATTGAGGAGATCGCCATAGATGGTTGAGCCCACCGCCGTAACGTCGTCCATGTGCCGCCAGTCCATGCAGATAAAATGGACCGCACCATCGCGGGAAAAGCTTGCCGCGGCGCCAAGCGTGTCTTTGAGGAACGCGCGGAATTGGTCTTCGCTCATCTCGCCTGAGGCCATGGCGAATTCACCGTGACGGCCCGTTGGGTTCGCATTGCCTTCGATCCGGACGTTGTAAGGTGGATCTAGGAACGCCGCATCGATCCGGGCGTCCTTGCCGACAACACGCTCAAGGAAAGCGGCATCGCGGCTATCCCCGCATCCGATTCGATGCTCTCCGAGAATCCAGATGTCGCCAGGTCTTGCTTTCGGAGTTCTGGGCGCGGCCGGAATGACCTCATCATCGGGATCGGCCGCCGATCTCGAGACGATGACGTCAATTTCGCCGGTCGAAAAGCCGGTGAGGGTTGCGTCGATGTCGAGATCAATCGAGGCGAGTTCGCCCAGCTCTGCTTGCAGGATTTCGATGTCCCAGCCGGCATTGAGCGCGATCTTGTTGTCGGCCAATCGCAGCGTGCGTTTCTGGGTCTCCGAGAGGCCGGAGAGGGTGATGGTCGGCACCTGGGCAAGGCCCAAAGCTTTTGCCGCTTGAAGCCGGCCATGACCGGCGATGATGTTGCTATCGGGATCGACCAGTATCGGATTGGTAAATCCGAACTCCTTAATGGAGGCCTTGAGCTGTTCAATCTGCCGCTTCGGATGTGTCCTCGCATTGCGCGGATCAGGAACGAGATTGTTAGCTGGGCGATAGACGATGGAGAGCTGCGAAGATGCCGCGGGTAAGACTGATGTGTTCATGAAACTCACGATGAAGGATCCTCCGTTACCAAATGCACAATGGGTCTGTGCATCCCCTCGACTTCACATCGCCGCTGCAGCAGCACCTGAGCAAGCGCTCGGCTATGAGAGCGTCGCCGCTTTGCGCGGATGAGGGACAACATCGTTGGCGGGACGATAGATAATGGAGAGCTGCGATGGTGCAGCAACCGAGAGGAAATATTCATGAGATCACGTGCGCGCCTCAAGTTACCAAATGTGAAACTCTATCCTCGACTTCCTCTTGCGCGTCCCAGAGGTCCCCAACGCCCGCCGTGGCACCACTGTGCATTCGTCTTATGGTCCTGCGACAGTGAGTTTGAACATTCCGGCCCTGCCAAGAGTCTGCCTATGACAGTATCGTAGCTTTGAACGCGGTGTTGCAGCGGCGCCACCAGTTTGATCGCGTCCAGAGGCGCGGACGCCATTCAATGGCGGCAACATATTCCGTCCGCCGAGTTCGGGCTTGCTCTAACCGGATCGGCCGTGCTCCGTCAGGACAGGAAAGCTGTTGCGCAATCGCGAGATATTCGAGACGAGCATTCGATTTTCATCTCGTCCGCGCAAATGCCTCAAGGTTGGGAGAGAAGGCGGGCGCGAGATTTTATCCAGATCGCCTCCTGTTCGCGGCCTGTTATTGGCATTAACAGGAAAGTGCCGGCAGCGATGCCGAAGCCGCGGAAAACATTACCCAAAGCAGGCTAGCCAATATTCGTGGACTCGGTGAGAACCTGTTCTTAGACCGTCTTTTTTGAGAAATTCCCTGTTATTTCGCTGTGGCGGACATTGGATGATCGGTTGCTCACCGCTCGTCCGCGATCACCTTGCCGTCGTTCGGCAGTGCGCCCGGGCTGACCAGTTCGACATTGCCGCCGAGCTTCGTCACCGTGCGCAAGCTGGCCGCGATGTCCTCCCGTAGCGCATTGCTTGCGGCCGCCGTTTCCGCTCTCAGCGTCATCGCGTCGGTCTCGCCCTGGCGCGTGACGAGGAGGCGCAGCCGCCCGAGCGCGGGATGGCGCTTGCCGATTTCGGCGATCTGCTCGGGACGGACGAACATGCCCTTGATCTTGGTGGTCTGGTCGGCGCGGCCCATCCAGCCCTTGATGCGCATGTTGGTACGGCCGCATTTGCTCGGGCCCGGCATCACCGCGGTGAGGTCGCCGAGCGCGAGACGGATCCAGGGATGGTGCGGATCGAGCGAGGTCACCACGATCTCGCCGACGTCGCCCGGCGCGACGGGATCGCCGGTGCCGGGTTTGACGATCTCCATGATGAGATCCTCGTTCACGACCATGCCCTCGCGCGCGTCGGTCTCGAAGGCGATGAGGCCGAGGTCGGCGGTGCCGAAGGCCTGGTATGCGTCGATGCCGCGCGCCTTGATCTCGGCTTGGAGCGAGGGAGGGAAGGCCGCACCCGAGACCAGCGCGCGCTTGATCGATGAGACGTCGCGCCCCGAGCCTGCTGCGGCATCGAGCAGAATCTTCAGAAAGTCCGGCGTGCCGCTGTAGCCGACCGGACGGTAGGCCTCGATCAGCTCGAATTGCTGCTCGGTATTGCCGGGACCGGCCGGGATCACCGCGCAGCCGAGCGCACGCGCCGAGGCATCGAAGATGAAGCCGCCGGGGGTGAGGTGGTAGCTGAAGGTGTTGAGCACGATGTCATCGGGGCGGAACCCGGCCGCGAACAGCGCCCGCGCACCGCGCCAGGGATCGGCCTGCCGCCCTTCAGGCTCGAAGATCGGACCGGGAGAGGTGAAGAGGCGAGCGAACGATCCCGGGGATGCCGGCACGAAGCCGCCGAAGGGCGCTGAGGCCTTGTGCAGGGCCGGCAGCTCCGACTTGCGCAGCACCGGCAGGCCCGCCAGCGCCGCCCTGGAGGTCACGGCGGCCGGATCTATGCCCTTCAGCCGCTCGGCGTAGGCGGGTGCGGCCATTGCGCCGCGCAGCACGTCCGGCAGGCGGGAGAACAGCTCCGCCTCGCGCACGGCTGGTTCGCGCGTCTCGCGGGCGTCGTAATGGGCGGTCATGGCTGGTCTTTCCGGGTTGGCATCCGTTGCACGCCGCCGCCGGCATGGGTATCAGACGGCCAGTATCGAGGCGTGGAGAGGACGCGATGGCGGACGAAGGCATCATTGTGGCGGACGAGGCGGCGGACGTCGTCGCGCGCCTGAAGCGCCGCATGATCGAAGAGGCGCTGCCGCTGTGGTCGTCCGTCGGCTGGGACGATGCGGCAGGCGGTTTCGTCGACCGGCTGCACCGTGACGGCACGGCCGACACGGCCGCACCGCGGCGCGTGCTCGTGCAGGCGCGCCAGATCTATTGTTACGCCAAGGCGGCGCAGATGGGCTGGTACCCTGGGGGGCGCGACATCGCGCTGAAGGGGCTGGAGCATCTGCTCAGCAAAGCGAAGGCGCCCGACGGCCGGCCTGGCTACGTGCACCGGCTGACGCCGGACGGCGCCGTGCTGGACGGCCGACGCGATGCTTACGACCACGCCTTCATCCTGTTTGCGCTCGCGGCCGCCTACGGGCTCGACCAGGATGCGCAAATTCGCGCCGAGATCGATGCGCTGCTCGCCTTCCTCGACGGCCATCTGCGCTCGCCGCATGGCGGCGTGCATGAAGGCCTGCCGGTCTCGCTGCCGCGCCGGCAGAACCCGCACATGCATCTGTTCGAGGCGATGATCGCGTGCTTCGATGCGACCCACGATCTGTCGTTCCAGAACCGCGCCGGCGAGTTCTTCGCGCTGTTCCTCGCCAATCTCTACGACAAGCAGAATCGGATCCTGACGGAGTATTTCGAGGAGGACTGGTCCAAGATCGAGCCCGTCAGCGTCGAGCCCGGCCATCAGGCCGAGTGGGTCTGGCTGCTGAAAGGGTTTGAACGCATCACGGGTTGCCCGACCGGACAGCGTCGCGCCGAACTGCTCGCCACCGCGCTGCGCTATCGCGATGAGGCCACGGGGTGCCTGGTCGACGAGGGCGATGCCAACGGCAACATCCGTCGCAGCACGCGCCGGCTGTGGCCGCAGACAGAGATGGCCAAGGCGTGGATCGCGCAGGCCGAGTCCGGCGAGGCGGGCGCTGCGGACGAGGCGCGCGCCGCGCTGGTGCGGCTCGAACGGCATTATCTCAGCCATCCCGTGAAGGGCGGCTGGTACGACCAGTTCGATCGCGACGGCAAATCGCTGGTCGACACCATTCCTGCGTCGTCGTTCTATCATGTTCTCTGCGCAGTCACGGAAGCGGAGCAGGTGCTGAGCTGAGTTTCACAGCCACCGTTTGCGCCGCTTGAAGCTCTTGAGGTTCTTGAAGCTCTTGCGCTGATCGCCGGCGCCGCCGAGGTAGAACTCCTTGACGTCCTCGTTGTCGCGCAGCTCGTCCGCGGTGCCGTCGAGCACGACCTTGCCCTGTTCCATGATGTAGCCGTGGCTCGCTACCGACAGCGCGGCGCGGGCGTTCTGCTCGACCAGCAGGATAGTGACGCCGAGGTCGCGGTTGATCTTCTGGATGATCGAGAACACCTCTTTCACCAGCAGCGGCGACAGGCCCATCGACGGCTCGTCCATCAAGATCATCTTCGGCCGCGCCATCAGCGCGCGGCCGATCGCGAGCATCTGCTGCTCGCCGCCGGAGAGATAGCCGGCAAGGCCGGTGCGCTCCTTCAGGCGCGGGAAATAGTTGAAGACCATGTCGAGATCGGCATCGACCTCGCGGTCCCTGCGGGTGAAGGCGCCGAGCTTGAGGTTTTCGAGCGACGTCATGTCGGCGACGATGCGCCGGCCCTCCATCACCTGGAAGATGCCGCGACGCACGATCTTGTCGGGATCGATGCCGGCGATGGCGGAGCCCTCGAACAGGATCTCGCCACGCGTGACCTCGCCGTCCTCGGTCTTGAGCAGCCCCGAGATCGCCTTCAGCGTCGTCGACTTGCCGGCGCCGTTGGCCCCCAACAACGCCACGATCGCGCCCTTGGGCACGTCGAGGCTGAGGCCGCGCAGCACCAGGATGACGTCGTCATAGACGACCTCGATGTTGCGGACGGCGAGGAGGGGCGGTGCGGGCACGGCGGTTGGGGAGGGACGCTCGATGTGAGCCGTTTCACTCATGGTCAGTTACTCTCTCGGTGTCGTCGCCCGGCTTGACCGGGCGACCCAGTATTCCAGAGATGTCGAAGCCTCACTCGAGAGGCCGCGGCGTACTGGATCCCCCGCTCCAGTGCGCACTGCGCACAAGGCGGGGGATGACAGTTGTGTGCGTGGTGAAAGCCGGGCTCACCACCCCAGCAGTTCCGGCTTGCGCGGCAGCTCGATGGTCTTGACCTTCTCGAGCTTGATCGTGCCCTTGGCCATGAGGTCATTGAGGTCGCCGTCGGTCGCGCCCGCGATCTTAGTGCGATAGAGGTCGACCTTCAGCGTGCCGCGGTGGTCCTTGTCGGTCCAGGTCGAGGCATTGCAGACGCCTTCCATGCCCGACGGCACCCAGTCCTTCTTCTGGTAGAAGCCCTTCACGACGTTGTCGCCGGTGGCGCCGCCGTTCTTGGCGGCCCAGTCGAGCGCCTCCTTCATGTAGAGCGCCGAGCAGACAGCGGCGATGTAGTGCACCGGCCGGTAGACTTTGCCGCTGGGGTCGGACATCTTCGAGATCTCCATCACCGTCTTCATGCCGGGCGCATCGCCGCCCCAGCTCACCGCGGTGCGTAGCGGGAAGATCACGCCGTTGGCGGCATCGCCGGCGGTCTTGGCGGCGTTCTCGTCCATGCCCCAGACATTGCCGAGGAACTGGATCTCGACGCCGGCGGTCTTGCAGGCCTTCATCACCGAGATGTTGGAAGCGGCGGTGTTGCCGAGATAGGCGTAGTTGGCGCCCGAGGATTTCAGGCTCAGGCACTGCGCGCTGTAGTCACCCGGTGTGAGCGCGAACACCAGCGGCGGCAGCACCTCGAAGCCGAGCTCCTGCGCCATGGCTTCGCCTGCGGCCTTCGGCGCGTTCGGATAGGGGTGGTTGGCGCCCATGTGCACGAACTTCGGCTTGCCGGGCTTGCCCTTGGCCTTCCAGTCCTCGGCCGCCCACATCAGCATCGCGCGCAGCGAGTCCGAATAGCTCGGGCCGTAGAAGAAATTATAAGGCGCAGGCTTGGCCTTGCCGCTGACGCCCTCGGGATCGGTGAGGGCTGCGGCATAGGAGCCGGAGAGGTCGGGGATCTTGTCCTGGGCGAGGAAGCCGGTCAGCGCTTCGGTGTCTGCGGTGCCCCAGCCCATGATCGCGGCGACCTTCGAGTCCGGCGCCGACCATTTCTTGTAGAGCGCGATCGCGCGCGGCACCTGGTAGCCGTAATCGTTGGTATCGACGCTGAGCTGCTTGCCGCCGACGCCGCCGTTCTTGTTGACCCAGGCGAAGGTGTCGGCGACGGCCTGGCCGTAGGGCGTGCCGACGTCGGAGGTGCCGCCGGAATAATCGGCGAGATGGCCGATCGCGATCTGCGCCTGCGCGCCGGCCGAGAATGCGGCGATCGCCAGCGCGAGCGATGCAGTGCTCAAAAGGGATTTTGTCTTCATTGGTTGCCTCCTCCTGTTTATTAGTTGGTTAGCGAGTTGCCCGTGCTCAATGCGAGAACGGGTAGAGTTTCCAGTACGCCTTGATCTGTCGCCAGCGATGGGCGAGCCCGTCCGGCTCGAACATCAAGAACGCGATGATGATCACTCCGATCGCGATCTCGCGCAGGAAGGTGATGTTGGTGTTGAGGGACAGCGCCTTGTCGATCGCGCCACCCTTCAGGTAGAGGCTGATGAATTCCATCGTCTCAGGCAGCAGCACCACGAAGGCGGTGCCCATCAGCGTGCCCATGATCGAACCGGTGCCGCCGATGATGATCATGGCGAGGAACAGGATCGAGCGCTCGATGCCGAAACCCTCCTGCGAGACCACGAGCTGGTAGTGGGCATAAAGCGCGCCGGCGATGCCGGCGAAGAAGGCGGCCAGCCCAAACGACAGCGTGCGGTATTTGGTGAGGTTGATGCCCATGATCTCGGCGGAGAGATAATGGTCGCGGATCGCCACCAGCGCACGGCCGTCGCGTGTGCGCATCAGATTGGTGACGAGAACGTAGCTCGCGACCACATAGGCCAGCACGACATAGAAATATTGCCGGTCGCCGCGCAGCGTGAAGCCGAAGATCGAGAACGGATTGGCGCTGGCCGGCACCGAGCCGCCGGTGAACCACTCCGCGCGGGAGAAGAAGTCGAGCAGGATATATTGCGCCGCCAGCGTTGCGATGACGAGGTAGAGCCCCTTCAGTCGCGCCGCCGGAATGCCGAAGATCAGCCCGACCAGCGCGGTGACGACGCCCGCAAGCGGGATCGCGAAGAACACCGGGATCGGCGCGTTGTTGGAGATGTAGGCCGAGGTGAAGGCGCCGAGCAGGAAAAAGGCGGCATGGCCGATCGAGATCTGGCCGGTAAAGCCGACCAGGATGTTGAGGCCGAGCGCCGCGATCGAGAAGATGCCGATCTGGATCAGGATGCTGAGCCAGTACCCGCCAAGGAATTGCGGCACGAGGCAGAGCAACAGCACGCCGATGATCGCAAAGTTGCGGCTGGTCGTGGTCGGGAAGATCGTGGTGTCCGCCGCGTAAGAGGTGCGGAAATCACCAGCAGGGATGAGGGCAGGGCCGGCCATGGATCAGACCCGCTCGATGTCGTGGGTGCCGAACAGGCCGTAGGGCTTGATCATCAGCACGATGATGAGGACGTAGAACGGTGCGATCTCGTAGAGATTGCCCCAGTGCAGATACTCGCTGTCGACATATTGCGCGATGTTCTCGAGCAAGCCGATGATGATGCCGCCGAGCACGGCGCCGCCGACGGAATCGAGCCCGCCGAGGATCGCCGCCGGGAACACCTTGATGCCGTAGGCCGCAAGTCCCGAGGACACGCCGTTGACGACGGCGACCACCACGCCCGCGACCGCCGACACTGTCGCGGAGATCGCCCACGCCATCGCGAACACGCTCTTGACGGAGATGCCGAGCGACTGCGCGACCTGCTGGTTGAACGCGGTGGCGCGCATCGCGAGGCCGTATTTGGAGGCGCGGAAGAACCAGGCCATGCCGATCATCATCGCGACCGAGACCACGAGGCTCATGACATAGACGGTCTGGATCTGAAGCCCGAGCAGGCTGACCGACTGGCTCTCGAACACGCGCGGGAACGGTTGCGGATTGACGCCGAACATCCATTTCAGCGTGGCCTGGAGCACGGTCGAGAGGCCGATCGTCACCATGATCACCGAGATGATGGGTTCGCCGATCATCGGTCTCAGGATCAGGACCTGGATCGCGATGCCGAATACGAACATGAACACCAGCGTCATCGGCATGCCGATCCAGAACGGCACCTGGTACTTCGCAAGCAGCGCCCAGCACACCCAGGCGCCGACCAGCAGCAGTTCGCCTTGCGCGAAGTTGACGACCTGCGTCGCCTTGTAGATCAGCACGAACGACATCGCGACCACGCCATAGAGCGTGCCGACCACGAGGCCGTTGACCAGGAGCTGGATGAGGAAGGCGGTGTTCATGTCGATGTCCGCGCAAAATGCAGAAGCGATGACGGTGCACCCTCTCCCCTTGTGGGAGAGGGTGGCTTCGCGAAGCGAAGCCGGGTGAGGGGTTCTCTTGGCCGCGACGGTGCGGAGAGAGGACCCCTCACCCGGGCGAGGGTGTGGCCAGCGGCGGAGATGCCCTCTCCCACAGGGGGAGAGGGCGCATCGGCTGGCAGCGCGGTCTCGGTTCGAAGCAGGTTCACTCCGCGGCCTCCGCCATATGCCCATGCCCGCCGAGATCCACCACGCGCAGCGTCGTTCGCACGCGTTGCGTGGTGCCGTCCTGGAAGCGGATCACGGTGTCGACGGGGATGTCGGCATCGCCGCGGTAGATTGCGTTGATGATGCCTTCGTATTTCTCGTTGATGACGCTGCGACGCACCTTTCGGGTGCGGGTGAGCTCGCCGTCGTCGGCGTCGAGCTCCTTGTAGAGCAGCAGGAAGCGCGAGATGCGTTGGGCCGGCGGCAGCGTGGCGTTGACGGTCTCGACTTCCTTCTTGAGCAGCGCGTAGACCTCGGGGCGCGAGGCGAGGTCGCTGTAGGTCGTGAACGAGAGCCGGCTCTTCTCCGCCCATTTCGAGATGATGGAGTAACGGATGCAGATCATCGCCGCGAGCGCGTCGCGGCCGGCCCCTAGCACCACGGCCTCCGCGATATAGGGCGAGAACTTCAGCTTGTTCTCGATGAACTGCGGCGAGAAGCGCTCGCCGCGCGAGGTCTCGGCGAGGTCCTTGATGCGGTCGATGACGACGAGCTGGTGGTTCGCGTTGAAATAGCCGGCATCGCCCGACAGCATCCAGCCGTCCCTGATGTCGGCAACGCTTGCTTCGGGGCTCTTGTAGTAGCCGAGAAACATGTTGGGGTGCCGCACCACGATCTCGCCGACGCCGTGGACGTCGGCATTGTCGATGCGGATCTCGACGCTGTCGGCCATCGGTACGCCTGTCGTGTCAGGGTCGACCTTGCCCTCGGGATGCAGCGTGTAGGCCCCTAGCAGTTCGGTCTGGCCGTAGAGCGTGCGCAGCGGCACGCCCATGGCCTGGAAGAACTTGAAGGTATCAGGCCCGAGTGCCGCGCCGCCGGTCGCGGCCGAACGCAGGCGGGTGAAGCCGAGGCGGTCGCGCAGCGCGCGGAACAGGATTGCGTCGGCAAAGCTCGAACGTTTGCCGTCTGCGAGCGCGGCGAGTCCGCTTTTCATGCCGATGTCGAACAGGCGCTGCTTGAACGGCGTCGCGTCCATCACCTTGGCGCGGACGTCGGCGGCGATGGATTCCCAGACGCGCGGCGCAAACAGCACGAACGTCGGCGCGATTTCGCGCAGATCGTTCATCATCGTATCAGGCTCTTCGACGAAGTTGATCTTCATCCGGCACAAGAGGCCTTTGCCGAGCACGTAGACCTGCTCCATGATCCACGGTAGCGGCAGCACGGAGACGTATTCGTCGTCCGGCCCCTTCGGATCGAAGGCGAGATAGGTCGCGCAATGGCCGAGCACGCGGCCGGCGGCGAGCATGGCGAGCTTCGGGTGCGAGGTGGTGCCCGACGTTGTGCAGAGAATCGCGACATCCTCGCCCTTGGTGGCATCGACGAGGCGATCGTAGAGCTCCGGCTCACGCGTGGCGCGGCCGCGGCCGAGTTCGGCGAACGCTTCCGCCGACATCAGTCGGGGATCGTCGTATTTCCGCATGCCGCGCGGATCGGAATAGATGATGTGCTTCAGCCGCGGCACACGCTCGGCAAGCGCGAGCAGCTTGTCGACCTGCTCTTCGTCCTCGGCGAAAACGACCTGCGCCTCGCCATAGTTGAGGAGGTAGGAGGCTTCCTCGTCCAGCACGTCGCGATAGAGCCCAAGGCTCAAGCCGCCGATGGCGTGGGTCGCCACTTCCGCCGCGACCCAGTCCGGCCGGTTGTCGCCGATGATGCCGATGACGTCCTCGCGCCCCAAGCCCAATTCGATCAGGCCGAGCGCAAAGTCGCGTACGCGGGTGTGGTAGTCATTCCAGGTGAAGACGCGCCAGAGCCCGAGATCCTTTTCGCGCAACGCGATCTCGTTGCCGTGCTCCCTGGCATTGAGCGCAGCATCTTCGGATAAGTGTCGGCCTGCGCGACGCGGCCCGCGTAATCCATCATGCCGCGCTCTCCTGCGCTGGAGGAGCATCGTCCGGATCGACCAGCACCTCGTCCTCCTCGCCGAGATAGGCGCGCCTGACGTGCGGATCGGCGAGCACGGCGGCTGGATCGCCCTCGGCGATCTTGCGGCCGAAATCGAGCACCATGACGCGGTGGGAGATGTCCATCACCACGCCCATGTCGTGCTCGATCATCACCACCGTCATCCCGAACTCCTCGTTGAGGTCGACGATGTAGCGGGCCATGTCCTCCTTCTCCTCGAAGTTCATGCCGGCCATCGGCTCGTC
This sequence comes from Bradyrhizobium barranii subsp. apii, assembly GCF_011516635.5. Lineage (GTDB taxonomy): Bacteria > Pseudomonadota > Alphaproteobacteria > Rhizobiales > Xanthobacteraceae > Bradyrhizobium > Bradyrhizobium barranii. Next base: position 3,514,990 of record NZ_CP096255.1, read on the forward strand.
GAGGAGAATGAGGCGCGGCTCAAGCGCCATGGCACGGGCGAGCTCGACGCGTTTGCGCAGGCCGTAGGAGAGGGTGCCGGCTTGAGCCTTTCGCACCGACTGGAGATCGAGGAAGTCGATGATCTCCTCGACCTTGCGGCGGTGCTCCAGCTCTTCCTTGCGCGCGCCGGTGAGCCAATACAGCGATCCCGTAAGGAAATTGTTGTTCAGGAGGTGATGGCGCCCGACCATGATGTTGTCGAGCACGCTCATGTGGTGGAACAGGGCCAGATTCTGGAAGGTGCGGCCGATGCCGAGCGTGGGACGCGCGTTCGGCGTCAGCCCTGTGATGTCGCGGCCCCGGTAGAACAGCTGGCCTTCGGTCGGCTTGTAGCGGCCGGAAATACAATTCACGATCGAGGTCTTGCCGGCGCCGTTGGGGCCGATGATCGAGAACAGCTCGCCGTCATTGATGGCAAAGCTGACATCGGTCAGCGCACGGACGCCGCCGAATCGCAAGGACACGCCGCGCACTTCGAGACTGGTAGCCACCAAACAAATCCCTCCCGGTGATGGCGCATTCAGCGGCGCTCTTCGTCCGTTCCTGTCGGGCGATCCTAGTACGGCCGTGCCGGTGAGGCCATGCAGCTATTGGTCTCGACCGGCGCCGCACCACTCTTGCTCCCGATCGGGATCAAAAGCCGCATCGCCCAAGGTGGTCCTCAATAGGGGAAAGCGCTATTTTGAAATGTCTCCCGCCTGACAATTCTGCGACAAAGTTTTTTCAGGCGGGAGTGGCCTTTCTTTCGTCGGATGGTGGTCGAAGTGGTCGTGTTGCAGTGCAGCAGAGAGATTGGGTGGCGAACGGTGCGGCTGGCTTCGGCATCATGATTTCAGAGGATCAACTGAAGCGGGTCGCCGCCTTGTCGCGCGAGCTCACGGACGCGGAGATCGAGGTCGCCCGCACCGGGATCACGGAACGGTCCTACCGCACCGGTGAGACCGTGTTCATGCGCGGCGATACGTTCAGCTATTGGGCGGGCATGGTGAGCGGCCTGGCACGGATGGGCGGGGTCTCGCGCGACGGCAAGGAGACGAGCCTTGCGGGGCTGACGGCCGGGGCCTGGTTCGGCGAGGGCAGCGTGCTTAAGAACGAGCCGCGCCGCTACGACGTGGTCGCGCTGCGCGACAGCCGCGTCGCGCTGATGGAACGCAGCGGCTTCATGTGGCTGTTCGAGAACAGCGTCGGCTTCAACCGCTTCCTGGTGCGTCAGCTCAACGAGCGGCTCGGCCAGTTCATCGGCATGCTCGAGGTCAACCGCACGCTGGATGCCACCGCACGCCTCGCGCGCAGCATCGCCTCGCTGTTCAATCCGATCCTCTATCCCGAGTCGACCGCGCATCTGGAAATCACCCAGGAGGAGATCGGGGCGCTCTCGGGCATGTCACGGCAGAACGCCAACCGCGCGCTGAACCGGCTGGAGAAGGTGGGGCTGCTGCGGCTCGAATATGGCGGCGTCACCATTTTGGATGTCGAGCGGCTGCGCGGCTACGGGGACTAGCGCGCATTTGCCGGCGCGTGGACCGGCCAGAGGTCGGCGCGCCAGCGGATCGCGATCGCCAGCATCGCGATGAAGCCTGCGGCGGCGTAGAGCGAGCCCGTCGCGGAATAGCCGATGATGTCGATCAGGCTACCGGCCGCGAGCAATCCGAGCGGCAGGCCGTAGATCACCATCATGCGGACGCCCATGACGCGGCCGCGCAGGTGTGCGCTCGCCGTCCGCATCAGGATCACGGCAGCTGAGATCATCGACATGCTCTGGGCGATGCCGGCGAGAACGAGGCAGGCCATCGCCACCGGCATGGTCCTGATCTCGACGAACACCAGCAGCATGGCGTACCAGGCCAGCGTTGCGCCGATGAGAAGCCGGGCAATGCGCAGTCCGCTGACCAGGCTGAGCGTGATGGAGCCGATCAGCGAGCCCACGGCGAAGCTCGCCGAGAGATAGCCGAGGCCGGTCTGGTCGGTATGAAAGATGTCCCGCGCGATGTAGGGCAATAGTCCGCCGGTGAAGGGAAATGCGGTGAGATTGGCCAGGAAGGCGACGCACAGCGCCGCGCGCATTCCCGGGCCGTTCCAGGCATAGACGATCCCTTCCTTGAGGTCGCCCAGCAATCGCGAGACCGCGTGGCTGTTCGCCGGAAGATCGCTCGTCGTGACGGTCCTTTTCGGCCGGGTCAGGCAGAGCATGAGAAGTGCGGCCGCGAGATACAGACAGGCGATCGCCACATAAACGAGGCCGATGCCGAGGACGGCGAACAGACCTGCGCCCGTCAGCGCTCCGGCGATGCGGGCGCTGTCCTGGGTCGTGCGCGCAACGCTGATGGCGCCCACCAGTTGCTCGGGCGGCATGATCTCGGCAAGCAGCGCGCCGCGAACGCCGAGATCGGAGGGGCGGATCAGGCCCATGAGCGCGACGATGATCATCACGCTCAGCGGCGACAAATGACCGGTCAGCGCCAGGACCATGATGGTCGACGAGAGCGCGGTATAGGCAAGGCGCATCACGACCAGGAGGTCGCGATGACCCATCCGGTCGCCGATCATGCCGAGCACCGGCGCGACCAGGGTCCCGACGAACTGCAGCGACGCAAGCACGGTGAGCAGCAGCACGGAGCCCGTCTCGACCATGATGTACCAGCCGAGCACCAGCGTCTCCACTTCGAACGCCCACGAGGTGAGCAGATCGGACGGCCACTGGAAGCGATAATTGCGGATGCGGAATGGCGCGAGTGCGGATGTGCTCAAGATGCGATGACGGGTTTCACGGCGATTCCCCCTTATTTTTGTTCTTCTGTTGGCAGGGTAGCCCCGGCCATGCCTCTGTCAATTGGCGCTACCGCATGCCGCCATGCTTGCCGACGATTTGCGGTGCGCCAGTGCGCCCGCAGCATCGCTTCGTCGCCTAGCCGATACGGAGCGGGTGATCAACCACCGCTTGCTCTTCCCGTGTGACGAGCCCATGCTTGCCTGGTTCCTGGGGCCATTCGGCAGGTCCAGGAACTCGCGCCATCGCGGCTTCCGCGAGGTCTTGACCCATGAACTGCTCTTGCTGTGGTTTAGAGGTCCAGAGCGGCTTTGCCTTCTGCCCGAAGTGCGGCACGAAGCAGCCGAACGCGTGCCCTGGCTGCGGCTTTCCATGCGCGCCGGATTTCGCCTATTGCCCGAAATGCGGTGCCTTCGTCGCTGAGGTCCCCACAGGCGGGCAGACATCGGCGCGGACGAGCCAGACGACGCTCCCGATCCAGTCCTCCTCTCCGCCGCTCGTGCCGGCGGAGGAGGCTCAAGCCGCATTTCGAGCTCCGTCGGACAAGATCGACAGCGAGGCGAACCGCCGCACCATCACCGTGCTGTTTGCTGATCTCAGCGGCTTCACTGCGATGAGCGAGCGGCTCGACCCCGAGGTCCTGCAGACGCTTCAAAACGAATTGTTCGAGGAGTTGACGGCCGCGGTGCAAAGCTTTGGCGGCTTCGTGGACAAATTCATCGGCGATGCGCTGCTGGCTCTGTTTGGTGCGCCGGCGGCGCACGAGGACGACCCGGAGCGGGCGATGCGCGCTGCCCTCGACATGATCGGCCGGACGGCGCGCCTCAGCGAACGCGCGGAGGCGTATGCCGGTTCACCGCTGCTGCTCCATGTCGGCATCAACACAGGGCACGTCGTCGCGGGCGGGCTCGGGGCGGGTGTTTCCAAATCCTATTCGGTGACCGGCGACACGGTGAATACCGCCCAGCGACTACAGTCGATGGCGGCTCCGGGCGAGGTGCTGGTCGGGCCGTTGACCCACCGTCTGACGCGGCATGCGTTCTCCTATGACTCGCTTGGCGAGGTCTCGCTCAAGGGCAAGATGGGCAGCGTGCTGGTCCACCGTCTGAAGGAGCCGCTCGACACGCCCCGTGCGGCGCGCGGTCTCGACACGCTGGGCCTCAATGCGCCGTTGATCGGGCGCGACGCCGAGCTTGCGCGCCTGATCGGCAGCCTTGATCGCGCGTGCGGCGGCGCGGCTCAACTGGTGCGGCTGGTCGGCGAAGCCGGCATCGGGAAAACGCGCCTGGTCAGCGAGTTCGTCGCGCGCATCCGCGACCAGGATCGATTCGCCGGCGTGGCGATCCGGCACGCGGCGTGCTCGCCGCTCGGCGAACAATCCTACGGCACTCTCGCCGCCGTGCTGCGTAGCGCCTATGGCATCGCGCAGAAGGCGGGAGCCGTAGAGGCGGAGGCGAAGGTCGCCGAAGCGCTGTCGGAGCTTGGCCTCGCGACCGACGAGGCCGACCGCCTGATGCCCCTCTATCTGCACGTCCTCGGCGACCCCAACGCCGCCCTCAGGCATGTCGAGCCCGAACAGCTCCGCCGGCAGATATTCTTCGCGATTCGCACCGTCTTCGAACGCCGCCTGGCACTGTCGCCACTGCTGATCATCGTCGAGGATCTGCATTGGGCCGATGCGGTCTCGCTTGAAGCGTTGCGGTTCCTGATGGACCGACTGGAGCGGACGCGGCTGATGCTGCTGTTTACGCATCGGCCGATGCTGGAACTGGACCAGTTCGGTTCGAGCAGGATCAGTCACACAACCCTTCGGCTGCCCCCGCTTGGCGACGCCGACGGACAAGGGCTGCTCGCGGCCTATTTCAGTCACGGTTGGCGTGAACCGCCGGGAGGTCTGTTCGGTCGAATCCTCGATCGCGCCGGCGGCAATCCGCTTTTCCTCGAGGAGATCATACGCGGCCTCATCGAAGTCGGCACCCTCGAGCGCGACGGCGCGCAGTGGCGGATCAAGTCGGATGAAGCGGCCGCCGATATTCCGGCAAGCATTCAGGCGTTGTTGCTGGCGCGTCTCGACCGGTTGCCGCATCAGGTGCGCCGCCTGGCACAGGAGGCCGCCGTGATCGGCCCGCGTTTTGATGCGGTTGCACTCGGTGCGGCGGCAACCGAGCCAGCAAGGGTTGAAGCAGGGCTCGAGCTTCTGTGCGACGCGGAGATCATCGAGGAGATCGCGGGCGCGAACTCGATTTCACTGCGAACCTACCGCTTCACGCAAACCATGCTTCAGGACGTGATCTATCAAAACCTGCTTCTGCAGCGCCGGATCGAGCTTCATGGACGGATCGGCGGGGCGCTGGAGAGGCTCTATGGCCATGAGCCCGAGCGCCTCGAAGATCTCATACTGCTCGGACATCACTTCAGTCTGAGCGCGAGCAAGCCGAAAGGCGCACGCTATCTGCGCGCGGCCGGCGATCGGGCACGCGCGAGCTATGCGAACGACGATGCCATCCGTCTCTACCAACAGGCCCTCGCCGTACTGTTGACCGGCGGCGAACGGGAGCCGGAACGTCTGGTCCTGTACGAGCGGATTGCGGACCTTTGTGGCGCGGCTGGCCGCCGGAACACAGCCGAGGAGCACTATCAGAGCGCGTTGGAGGGGCACCGCGCCTTACAGGACGGTATCGGCGAAGCACGAATTCTTCGCAAGCTTGGCCGATTGCTGTGGGACGCCGGCAAGCGGATCAAGGCAGAGACGCATTACGCCGAGGCGGCCAACCTGCTTGGAGGGACCGACGCGCCCATCGAGTGGGCGCATCTCCTGCAGGAGCGCGGCCGTCTCGCGTTTCGGACCGGCGATCACGTCGCCGCCGCAAGATGGGCGGACGAGGCGCTCGGCTATGCACGGTCCGTACCGGCGGACGCGGACGAGCAGAGTGGGCCCGAGGCCGCACGTGCGATTGCGGAGGCCCTCAACACCAAGGGCGTTGCGCTGGCGCGGCTTGGACGACACGAGGAGGCAGTGCGCGAGGTGGAGCAAAGTGTTGCGGCCGCCGAAACAGCCGGCTTCCTTAACGTAGCCTGCCGCGGCTACACCAATCTCGGTGTGCTCTACACGATTGTCGACCCGGCGAAAGCCGTGGAGGTCTGCCGGCGTGGACTCGATGTCGCGCGTCGGATCGGGGATCTCGGCTTCCAGGCACGCCTCCTTGCCAATTTTGCCGTTGCGTGTTGCACCTTCACGGACAGATGTACCGAGGAAGGCGTGCCGGCTGCCGAGAAGGCGATCGAAATCGACCGGGCACTCGATCAGCGCGAACATCTCTCTGTGCCCCTGATCGTTCTCGGGCAAATCCATCAATGCCACTTCCGCCCCGATCTGGCCGCCCTTTGCTACAATGAGGCAATCGAGGTGGCGAACGAAACCGGCGAACCGCAGCAGCTCTTTCCATGCTATGATGGTCTCGCCACGCTGAGCCTTGATCGAGGCGACATGCCCGAGGCCGACCGATATTTCGCGCTGGCGCATGATGTCTGCGCCCGCCACGGGCTTGATCCCGCCGGGCTGATCGTACTGCCATTTCTTGACTAGGTCATATGAAGGAGTTCAACCATGTCAGAACTTCATGTCGACGGACCGCTTCAACCGGGCGATCGCGCACCGAACATCGTGCTGGACGCGATCACACGCGATGGAACGATCGCGCTCCAGGATTTTCGCGGGCATAGCCCGATATTGATCGGCTTGTTTCGCGGGCTGCACTGCCCGTTCTGTCGGCGCCACATCGCGGCACAGGCGCAACTTGACGCAGCCCTGCGCGACAAGGGCGTCGAAAGTCTCACGGTCGTGAACACGCCCATCGAGCGCGCGCGGCTCTACTTCCGCTATCATCCCTTGCCCAATCTGCTCGCCGCGTCCGACCCCGAGCGGGTCTCGCACCGCGCGTTCGGCCTGCCCACTATCGAGTTTACGGAGAACGAAACCGAGTGGCCGCGCAAGGTGGGTATGGACGTCGTCAAGAGCATGCAGGTGGAGGTGCCCGGCGAAACGTCGGGGTCGATGAATCGGTTGGCGGCTGCCGAGTACCTCAACAACAAGGACGGCTACGAGATGATGGAGGCCGATCAGCGCATGGCGGCAACCGGCCAGGGCCAGCTGTTCGGCCAGTTCCTGCTCGATCGCGAGGGGATCGTGCGCTGGACCTTTACCGAGGTTCCTGAAGGCGGCCACCGCATGTTCGGGGCTCCGAGCCCTCAGGAGTTGATGTCGGCCGCCTCGCATGTGGCGAGCTAAGCATCGTCGGCTGGTGACTAACCCGCCACCTTCGGCCGTTTCTCGGCGAGCGCTGCCGCCATCGCCGAGATCAGCGGGCGCATGAAATAGTGGTCTTCCGCCGGTGCGATGTCCGTGCGCAGGCCATGGGCGGCGAGCTCTCCCGACACCGCGGGACCCACCGACGCAATCAGCGTCCGCTCCAACCCTGCGCGCAACTTCGCCTCACTGCCATGTGCCTTCGCGGCTTCCACGAGGCGGCGGACCTGGCCAAGATTGGTCAGCGCGATGGAATCGATCCGCCCCTCGGCCATGTCGTCGATGGCGGCGACGATGTTGGCGTCCGCCGCCTTTGAGTCGTAGGCATAAGGCAGCACGGTATCGACATCGGCGCCTTGCGCGGCAAGTGCGCCGGTCAGTGCGCTGTGGTCCTTGTCCGGATAAAGCTGAAGGCCGACGCGTCGCCCGTTCAAGTCGAGCCTGCCCAGTATTTCGATCACGCCCTCGGTGGTCGGCTTCTCCGTGGTCTGCTGCGCATCGAGGGAGATCTCGCGCAACGCCTTGCCGGGCTTCGGGCCGCGAGTGAATTTTCGCGATTTGGCGAGGGCTGCGACCAGAGCCTGGTCGAGACCACGGCTCCGCGCGAGCTTCATGATCCGCCGCAGGCCTTCGCCCGTCATCAGCACGAGATCGTCAAAGGGCTGGTCGATGGCGCGGCGGATCCAGGCCTCGACCGGGGCGGGATCGGGCGCGTCGTGAATAGTGAACATCGGGCACTGCACGACATCGGCACCTTGCTCCGCCAGAAGCTTTGAAAACTGCGCCTCCTCGCGCGTCTCCAGGATCAGGATGCGGTAGCCGTTCAAGCGGTCGGCCATGGGTGTGCTCCGGTGGTAAATGGTCCGTTCATCCTGACTCCGCGCTTTATGCTGACGCAAGTCTTTGGGATCAAGTCTTGGGATTGGCGCGAGGGCGGGGTCGGTGATAGAGCAGGGCGCAAATCGCGGGTCGTTCCGCAGTCGCTGCCCAAACCTTCATCAAGAGCCATGCCCGATCATCAATATGTCCTGACCCTGTCCTGTCCGGATCGTCCCGGCATCGTCTCAGCGGTGTCGACCTTCCTGGCCCATAACGGACAGAACATTCTCGATGCCCAGCAGTTCGACGACATCGAGACCAAGAAGTTCTTCATGCGCGTGGTGTTCACCGCGGCCGATCTCGCCGTGGAGCTGTCGGCGCTCCAGACCGGCTTTGCCGCGATCGCGGAGCGTTTCGGCATGGAGTGGCAGATGCGCGACCGTGCCGCGCATCGCAAGGTGATGCTGCTGGTGTCGAAGTCCGACCACTGCCTGGTCGACATCCTCTATCGCTGGCGCACCGGCGAGCTACCGATGGTCCCGACCGCAATCGTCTCCAACCATCCGCGCGAGGTCTATGCCGGGCTCGACTTCGGCGGAATCCCGTTCCACCATCTGCCCGTCACCAAGGAGACCAAGCGCGAGCAGGAGGCGCAGATCCTCGATCTCGTCGCCGAGACCCGAACCGATCTCGTCGTGCTCGCGCGCTACATGCAGATCCTGTCGGATGATCTTTCTGCCAAGCTTTCCGGCCGCTGCATCAACATCCACCACTCGTTCCTGCCGGGCTTCAAGGGCGCAAAGCCCTATCACCAGGCCCATGAGCGCGGCGTCAAGCTGATCGGCGCTACCGCCCATTACGTCACGCGCGACCTCGACGAAGGCCCGATCGTCGATCAGGACGTCGAGCGCATCAGCCACCGCGACACGCCGGAGGATCTCGTCCGCAAGGGCCGCGATATCGAGCGGCGCGTGCTGGCCCGCGCGATCCGCTACCACCTCGACGACCGCGTCATCCTCAACGGCCGCAAGACCGTGGTGTTCATGGATTGATTGCCCGTCGTTCCGGAGCGCGCGACGCGCGAATCCGGAACCTCGAGATTCTCGGGTGCGCAATTGCGCACCATAGTTCGCCTCTGCGAGGCGTCCCGGAATGACAGCGAGATCGTTGTTGTGCCTCAGCGCACCGCGCCGCCCGACGTGGACCCCGTCGCACCCTTCTGCGCCTGCTCTTCCTTCTCGCGATCCGCCGCCGGCAGCAGCCGCTTGCGTTCGCGCTCTTTCATGTAGGCGTCGTATTGCGGCGTGCCGGGCCGCGGCGGTGCGTCGGCCGGCAGGCCGCCGGCCCATTGCGGGACGTAGTCGCCCATGCCGGCGGTGAGCTTTTCGTTGACGGTGCCGCAGCCGGACAGCCCCGCGGCGAGCGCAAAGAGGGTGAGGACGGAGCGGAAGGGCTTGAGCATTGTGCGCGCGCGAATTCAGTCAGGTTGGACGCCGGGTTAGGCTGGCGCGGGAAGAGTAGTCTTCAACAAGGTAAAATAGACTTATTCGAGGTAGGTAATTAGCTACCGATTTGCGCTGAACCGAAGACTCGCCGGTGTCCGAATTCTGCAAAAGAAAGACGAAATCCTCCATCCACGCGTCTGGTCGCTTTCTAGACTGTGGCAAGGGGCACGCGACAAACTGGCTTGGTCGGCGGCGGGGCTTTTTCGTTGACAGGTCCATTTTATTTGTACAATCGTACAAATAGGAGCGGCCAGGATCGGGGGCTCGGGTTACCCCGACGTAACCACGGCATCGCTCCCGTCGTCGGCAATCGGGACGCGCGGCTTGCGCCGAATGGTCGCCAAACGTCCGATTGACAATAAGGGCGCGAAAGACGCCATGTGGCGCGACATCGCGCGTGCGTGAGCTAAGGTTGAGCCAAGGACCGGGCACTCGGTCCGGCGCACAAGAGGTCAGGAATGAAGGGGAGGGACATCTGATGTTCGAACGGAAGACGTTTTCTTACAAGGTCTCTTGGACCGCAGCAGCGGCCGCCATCGCCGGCCTCGCGGCCATCGTGCCGGCCAAGGCCGAGGACACCGTCAAGGTCGGCCTGATCCTGCCGATGACCGGCGGCCAGGCCTCGACCGGCAAGCAGATCGAGAACGCGATCAAGCTCTACATGCAGCAGAAGGGCGACACCGTCGCCGGCAAGAAGATCGAGATCATCCTCAAGGACGACGCCGCGATTCCGGACAAGACCAAGACGGCCGCGCAGGAGCTGATCGTCAACGACAAGGTCAATTTCATCGCCGGCTTCGGCGTGACGCCGGCCGCGCTCGCGGCCGCGCCGCTCGCAACCCAGGCCAAGATCCCGGAAGTCGTGATGGCGGCCGGCACCTCCATCATCACCGAGCGCTCGCCCTACATCGTGCGCACCAGCTTCACGCTGGCGCAGTCGTCGACCATCATCGCCGACTGGGCGGTGAAGAACGGCATCAAGAAGGTGGCGACGCTCACCTCCGACTACGCGCCGGGCAACGACGCGCTGAACTTCTTCAAGCAGAATTTCACGGCCGGCGGCGGTGAGGTGGTCGAAGAGGTGAAGACGCCGCTCGCAAATCCGGATTTCGCGCCGTTCCTCCAGCGCATGAAGGACGCCAAGCCCGACGCGATCTTCGTGTTCGTGCCGGCCGGCCAGGGCGGCAACTTCATGAAGCAGTATGCCGAGCGTGGCCTCGACAAGGCCGGCATCAAGGTGATCGGACCGGGCGACGTCACCGACGACGACCTGCTCAACAACATGGGCGACGCCGTGCTCGGCACGGTCACCGCGCATCTGTATTCCGCGGCGCATCCCTCGCAGATGAACAAGGATTTCGTCGCGGCCTACAAGAAGGCCTTCGGCAACCGCCCGGGCTTCATGGCCGTGAGCGGCTATGACGGCATCCACCTCATCTACGAGGCGCTGAAGAAGACCAACGGCGACACCGATGGCACCAAGCTGGTCGAAGCCATGAAGGGCCAGAAGTGGGAAAGCCCGCGCGGCCCGATCTCGATCGACCCCGAGACCCGCGACATCGTGCAGAACATCTACATCCGCAAAGTCGAGAAGGTCGACGGCGAGCTCTACAATGTCGAGTTCGCGACCTTCGAAGCCGTCAAGGATCTCGGCAAGACCAAGAAGTGACCCGCGAAAGCGGGGCATCCCGGGGCGCGCATTAGCGCGACCCCGGGATCTCGTGAGCTACACTCTGCGTCATGCCCGGGCTTGTCCCGGGCATCCACGCAAAGCCCGGACAAGAACGTGGATGGCCGGGACAAGCCCGGCCATGACGATAACTCCAAGCTGAGACGATGACCTCTATCCTCACCAACCTGTTCGATGGCGTTGCCTACGGCATGCTGCTGTTCGTGCTCGCTTGCGGGCTTGCGGTCACGCTCGGCCTGATGAACTTCGTCAACCTCGCCCACGGCGCCTTCGCCATGGCCGGCGGCTATGTCTGCATGGTCCTGGTCAATCGGATGGGCTGGCCGTTCTTCGCCGCGCTGCCGCTCGCCTTCGTCTCGTCGGCTGCGATCGGCATCGTGCTGGAGCGAACGCTCTACCGCCATCTCTATGCGCGCAGCCATCTCGACCAGGTGCTGTTCACGATCGGTCTCACGTTCATGTCGGTCGCGGCCGTCGACTACATCCAGGGCTCGTCGCGGGTGTTCATCAATTTGCCGGCTGCGCTCCAGGGCCAGTTCGACGTGTTCGGCGTCGGCATCGGCCGCTACCGGTTGATGATCATCGTGATCTGCGGCCTGCTCACCATTGGTCTCCAGATGGTGCTGGCCAAGACCCGGTTCGGCAGCCGGCTGCGCGCCGCGGTCGATGATCCCCGTGCCGCGAGCGGCCTTGGCATCAACGTGCCGCAGGTGTTCGCCTTCACCTTCGCTTTCGGTTGCGGGCTCGCCGGCCTCGGCGGCGCGCTGAGCGCCGAGATCCTCGGCCTCGATCCGTATTTCCCGCTGAAGTTCATGATCTACTTCCTGATCGTCGTCACCGTCGGCGGCTCGTCCTCGATCACCGGGCCGTTCCTGGCCTCGCTCCTGCTCGGCATCGGCGACGTCGCCGGCAAATATTACGTGCCGAAGATGGGCCCCTTCGTGATCTACACCATGATGATCGTGATCCTGATCTGGCGCCCGAACGGCCTGTTCGGCCGCACGGCCGCGCGTTGAGGCCGCCGATGAGCGCTTCCTCCGACGTCGGTTATCACGCCCAGCGCCAGGCACGCTGGCACTATGGCGAAGTCGCCTTCTGGCTGGTCGTGCTGGCCTGCGGCTTCGCATTTCCCACGCGCTATCTGATCATGACCGACATCCTGCGGCTGGCGCTGTTTGCGATGTCGCTGGATCTCATCCTCGGTTATGCCGGCATCGTCTCGCTCGGCCACGCCGCCTTCTTCGGCGTCGGCGCCTACGCCGCGGGGCTTCTCGCCTTGCATGGCATCATCAACGAGCCCGTGCTCGCGCTGATCGTCGCCGGCCTTGCCGCGATGGTGCTGGGTTTCGCCACCAGCTTCCTGGTGATCCGCGGCGTCGATCTGACCCGGCTGATGGTCACGCTCGGCATCGCGCTGCTGCTTGAAGCGCTCGCCGAGCGCTTCTCTAACATCACCGGCGGCACCGACGGCCTTCAGGGCATCGAGATGCAGCCGATCTTCGGCGAGATTGCGTTCGACATGTTCGGCAAGACCGGCTTTTTCTACTCGCTGGCGGTGCTGTTCCTGTTGTTCCTGTTCGCCCGCCGCGTCGTGCATTCGCCGTTCGGCCTGTCGCTGCGCGCGATCAAGAACAATCCGCTGCGCGCCGCCGCCATCGGCATCCCCGTCAACCGCCGCCTGATCGCGATCTACACGCTCGCGGCGTTCTATGCCGGCATCGCGGGCGCGCTGTTCACCCAGACCACGGCGATCGCCTCCCTCGACGTGTTCGCCTTCGAGCGTTCGGCCGATTTGATGCTGGTGCTCGTGATTGGCGGAACCGGATATCTCTATGGCGGGCTGGTCGGTGCGGTGGTGTTCCGTATGCTCCAGGAATTGTTCTCCACCATCACCCCGCAATATTGGCAGTTCTGGATCGGTCTCGTGCTGGTCGTGATCGTGCTCGTCGGCCGCCAGCGCCTGCATCGCTGGATGCTGTACGTGCCGAACCTGGTCATCAAGCAGGTTGCCGGACGCAAGGCCGTCGTTGCCGTGCCGGAGAGCGACGCATGACCATCGCGCTCGAAACCCAAAATCTCGAAAAGCAGTTCGGCGGTCTGCGCGTGACGCGGGACCTGTCGCTCAAGATCGAGCAGGGCGCCCGCCACGCGCTGATCGGCCCGAACGGCGCCGGCAAGACCACGGTCATCAACCAGCTCACCGGCGTGCTCAAGCCGAACTCGGGCCGTATCCTGCTCGAAGGCCAGGACATTACCGATCTGCCGGTGCACAAACGCGTGCTGCGCGGTCTGTCGCGCACCTTCCAGATCAACCAGCTCTATCCCGACCTGACCCCGCTCGAGACCATCGGCCTTGCCGTCTCCGAACGCCTCGGCCATGGCGGCGACTGGTGGCGGCGGATGGGCACGCGGAGCGACGTCAATGGCGAGATCGCCGATCTTCTGAGGCGCTTCCATCTGCTCGACGTCATGAACGAAGAGACCGTGACGCTGCCTTACGGCAAGCAACGCCTGCTCGAGATCGCGGTCGCGATCGCCGCCAAGCCCCGCGTGCTGCTGCTCGACGAGCCCGCCGCCGGCGTGCCCGAGAGCGAACGCCACGACATTCTCGCCGTCGTAGGCAGCCTGCCGCGCGACGTCACCGTGCTCCTGATCGAGCACGACATGGACCTCGTCTTTTCCTTCGCCGACCGCATCTCGGTATTGGTCTCGGGCGCGCTGCTCACCGAAGGTCCGCCCGACGTGGTCGCGCGCGACCCGCAGGTCAAGGCCGTCTATCTCGGCGAGGAGGCGGTCAATGTCTGACCTGCTCGCGATCGACGCCCTTCGCGCTGGCTATGGTGAGGCGGTGGTGCTGCCCAACATGTCCCTGCGCCTCGCCGAGGGGCAGGTGCTTGCGCTGCTGGGCCGCAACGGCACCGGCAAGACCACGCTGATCAACTCCATCGTCGGCGTGACCCGCCGTTTCTCCGGTTCGGTCGCGCTGGCCGGCACCGATGTCACGAGCTTGCGGCCCGATCAGCGGGCGCGGGCCGGCATCGGCTGGGTGCCGCAGGAGCGCAACATCTTCCGCTCGCTGACGGTGGAAGAGAACATGACCGCGGTGGCGCAGCCCGGCCCCTGGACGGTCGAGAGGGTCTACGAGATGTTCCCGCGGCTGAAGGAGCGGCGGAGCAATTTCGGCAACCAGCTCTCCGGCGGCGAGCAGCAGATGCTGGCGATCGGCCGGGCGCTGACCCTCAACCCGAAGGTTCTGCTGCTGGACGAGCCGACCGAGGGCCTCGCCCCCATCATCGTCGAGGAGCTTCTGAAGGCGATCGGCAGCATCACCCGGGCGGGCGGCATCTGCTCGATCATCGTCGAGCAGAACGCGCAAAAGATTCTGGGGCTCGCCGACCGTGTTGTGATATTGGAGCGCGGAACGATCGTCCACGACGCCCCGAGTGCCGCGCTGAAGGCCGACCCGTCGGTCCTCGAACGCCACCTCGGCGTCGCAGGGGCGGCGGCCCACTAAAATATCCCGGGAGTAGAAAATGCAGCGAACCAAAGCCCCCTTCCGCGCCGACGAGGTCGGCAGCCTCTTGCGTCCCGCGAAGATCAAGGAAGCCCGCGCCAGGCTCGAGAAGGGCGAGATCTCGGTCGACGATCTGCGCAAGATCGAGGACATGGAGATCGAGAAGGTCGTGCACAAGCAGGCCTCGATCGGCTTGAAGCTCGCGACCGACGGCGAATTCCGCCGCTCCTGGTGGCATTTCGATTTCCTGGCCAAGCTCACCGGCTGCGAAATGTTTCACCCGGACACGGGCATCCAGTTCGCGGGCGTCGAGACGCGGCATGACGCGGTCCGCGTGATCGGCAAGCTCGATTTCCCCGACGACCATCCGATGCTGGATCACTTCCGCTTCCTGAAGAAGTCCGCCGACCAGGCCCACGTCACCGCCAAGATGACGATCCCCTCGCCGGCCGTGCTGCACTTCCGCGGCGGCCGCAAGGCGATCTCCAAGGACGTCTATCCCGATCTCGACGCGTTCTACGAAGACCTCGGCAAGACCTACCGCAAGGCCGTGAAGGCGTTTTACGATGCCGGCTGCCGCTATCTTCAGTTCGACGACACCGTGTGGGCGTATCTCTGCTCGCAGGACGAGTTGCAGAAGGCGCGTGAGCGTGGCGACAATCCCGAGGGTCTCCAGCAGATCTATGCGCGCGTCATCAATTACGCGCTGGCCGAGAAGCCGGCCGACATGGTGGTGACGACGCATGTCTGCCGCGGCAATTTCCGCTCGACCTGGATCTCCTCGGGCGGCTACGAGCCCGTGGCCGAGACCATGCTGGCCGGCACCAATTACGATGGCTACTTCCTCGAATACGACTCTGACCGCGCCGGCGGCTTCGAGCCGCTGCGCTTCCTGCCCAAGGGCAACAAGGTCGTCGTGGTCGGCGTCATCACCTCGAAGTTCGGCGAGCTCGAGAAAAAGGATGACATCAAGCGTCGTCTCGAAGAGGCCGCCAAGTTTGCACCGCTGGAGCAGCTCGCGCTGTCCCCGCAATGCGGCTTTGCCTCGACCGAGGAAGGCAACATCCTCTCCGAGGAAGAGCAGTGGGCCAAGCTCGGCCTTGCGGTCGAGATCGCCAAGGAAGTGTGGGGCAACTAAGTTTGCCACATGGCTGCTGTCATTCCCCGCGAAAGCGGGGAATCCAGTACGCCGCGTCTTCTCGGTGAATCACTGGCGTCTCGGATTACTGGATCGCCCGATCAAGTCGGGCGATGACACCGAGTGAGTGGCGGGCAGCGTCACACCCTCGAAAACCAGTGCGCTTACCCGCCCTCACTTCTCCGCCAGATAAACCTCGCCCAGCAGCGACGAGTTCGACCACGGCACCTGCTTGTTCTTCGTGCTCGAGACCACTTCCGCCCGCACGCGCGTCAGCATCTGCTGAACCTCCAGCCCCGGCGTGCCGAGATGGCGGGAGAGGGCGGCGGAGAACGGCGAGTTGGCGCCTTCGCCATCGAGTGCGACCTGGCCCGGCGCGGTGGCGAACGCGATCAGCGTGCCCGCGCCCAGCGTTGCACCGGCGCCCAGGCTTGTTGGCGCTGCGAGGCCCGAAGCGCCCTCGATGCCTCGGTTGGTGCCGGCGGCTGCGACCTGCTGCGCCATCGGATTGTTGCGGCAGGCATCGAAGATCAAAATGTTGGTGCGGACCTGATCGTCGAGGCCGGCCATGATCGTGTCCATGTCAATCATCGCCTCCGTCATGCCCGCGCCCGGCTTGAGGTCGACGTCGACGGGAATGAGATAGTTGCGGCCGTCGACCTGCACGCCGTGGCCGGCATAGTAGACCAACGCGACCTGCGCCCGCGCCGCCTCGCGCAGGAAGTCGCGCGTCACTTTCTGCATCGCTGCGCGGTCGAGATCGATGCCCTTCGACACCGTGAAGCCGATGTCGCGCAGGCTCCTGGCGACGGCACGCGCATCGTTGGCCGGATTGGGCAGCGCCTTGACATGCGCATAGGCGCCGTTGCCGATCACCAGTGCCAGGCGCTTGCCGAGCGTCACCGGGGCAGGCGAGGGCGCAGGCGCCGCGCCCGTTTGATGCGGGGCCGGCTGCGTCGCCGGTGACGGCGGATCGCGCGGGATGGGTGTGAGCGCATCCGTCACCAGCGACAGCCGCACCTTGGCGGTGGCCTGGTTGGCCTTGCTGCCGGCATCGGAAGCCACGATCGCCAGCGTCGCCTTGTAGTCGTCGCGCGCATGGGCGTAGTCGCCCTTCGCCTCATAGGCCAGCGCGCGGTGGATATAGCCTGATATCAGCACGCTGTTCGGCGGCGTCATGATGTTGACGGGCGGTTTCTCTTTCGCAAGCCGGATCGCCTCGCTGCCATCGGCAATGGCGCGATCGAAATCGCCCCGCACGCGCCAGATCGCGGTGCGATTGATCAGCGGCTGCGGCAGTGTCGGGTCGAGCCGGATCGCCTGGTTGATGTCGGCAAGCGCGCCGTCGAGATCGCCGAGCGCCTCCTTCGCAATGCCGCGATTCTGGAACGAGAACGTCGATTTGGGCTGCAGCTTGATCGTGGCATCGTAGTCGGCGATCGCCTTGGCGTAGTCGCCCTTGCCGCGCCAGGCGTTGCCGCGATTGTGGAAGATCGTGCCATCAGGCGGGCCGAGCTTCAGCGCATCGTCGAAATCGGCGATCGCGATGTCGTAGTCGCCCTTGTCGTAATAGGCCGATCCCCTGAGATTGTAGACCGCTTGGCTCGGCTGGAGCCGGATCGCCTCGGTGGTGTCGGCGATGACCTTCGAATAGTCGCCCTTCTTGTTCCAGCCCACCGCGCGCCAGAAATAGATCGTCGCGAGCTGCTCGCCGCGAAACACCTTCAGCGCGACGATCTTGTTGCAGGCGTCGATCATCTGGTCTGGCGGCGTGGTGTCGGTGGTGCAGAGCGGCCCGAGCTGGCTCCGCGCCTGCGCGAAGGCGGGTGCGGCCCACAGGGTTGCTGTGAGCAGGCAGAGCGCGACGAGCAGGCGGCGCATGGCGATGGTCCCTTGAAGGAGAAGCGCTTGTTTGTTGCTCGGCGGTGCGCCGGGGTTCACGCGCTCGTCATTGGACGTGGGGTAAAGCCAAGAGAGGGTATTCCCTCAGTGGGCAGATTTTGCTACGACGCTGGTCCCAACAGTTCTGCCCACCGCTTTCCCACTCATGAAGAACGACGAAATCCTTAGCCAAATCACCGAGTTCTGCCGCAAGGCGGACATGGCGGAATCGACGTTTGGCCGGCGCGCGGTGAACGATGGGAAGCTGGTCCATCGCCTGCGCGAGGGAAAGCGCATCACGATCGACACGCTGGAGCGGATCCAGGCCTATATCGCCGCATCGACGACGGGCGGCCTGCCGCCGCCGCGGGGACTCCAGGTACCCCCGGAAAAACGCGATCCGCGCGGTAATTTCCGTTTCTTCGAGAACCGGCAAAAATACCTGCTGTTCGTCCATACCTGCAGCGAGAAGAGGGTGGTCGCCGAGCGCGTCGCGCTGGAACTCGCCAGCATCCATCCGCGCCCGCCGGCGCTGCGCATCTTCGACGCAGGCGTCGGCGACGGCACGGTGCTGGCCCGGGTGCTGCGCGCAACGCACCAGCGCTACCCGCACATGCCGTTCTACGTGGCCGGCAAGGAGCTCAGTCTCGAGGACCTGCGGCTGACGCTGGAGAGGGTCCCGGACCGCATTTTCGAGCATCCGGCGTCGGTGTTCGTGTTCACCAACATGTTCTACTCCGAGGCGCCCTGGCTCACGCCGGCATCGCCTGCGGCGGCGGCGGCCACCGTCTGGCACGAGGTTCCGTTACGTGGCGCCTCGTCAGGCGAGTTCGAGCAGCAGATCGCCGAGTTGAGGCCGTTCCTGGAGCAGAACTGGCGCGCCGCGATCAGCCCACGCACGGCCATGCCGCTCTACGAGCGGCCCGTCGTCCTGGTGCTCTACCGCGAGGACCACAGGTTCCTGCTGGATTCGACCATTCCGCGGCCGGGCCAGGCCGAGGCCAATTTCGACCTGGTCATTGCATCCCAGCCCTACCGCGCCCTGTCCTCGGTCAATTTCCGGGCAAAGCGGATCATTGCACCGCTGGCGCGGGCGCTTCGGCCGGGCGGGCGGCTGATCGGAATCCACTCCCATGGTCACGATCCCGGCATGGAAATGATCCAGGCGATCTGGCCTGGAGAAAATCCTTTCGCGGTCAGCCGTCATGAGCTATTGCGCGCCGTGAAGTACGAGCTTGGGTCGTTGGGCCGGGACCTAAATTTTAATGCTTATGCGGACAACCGTTCGATCTTCAGGTATGATATGGAAGCGCTGCCCAACGAGGTGACGGGTACCATCGGAACCTCGACGGCCTTTGCAGCGTGGAATGCGGCGGTGTATGTGGCGCAGATCGAGGACGACCGATTGACAGAAATGACTCAAAACGGCCGCACTCTGGATGCCGCCCGGGACGTGCTGCGGAAGTACAACGGGCTCTGGTTTCTCGACGAGTCCTACGTCATCTCGCGACGGCGTGATTGACATAATCCAAGGTTAAACATCGCAAACGCCCGCCAGGTTAACGGCGGAACAAGGGGTTACTGATGCGCGCGTCCTATCTCTTCACCAGCGAATCCGTGTCCGAGGGTCATCCCGACAAGGTCTGTGACCGGATCTCCGACGAAATCGTCGATCTGTTCTACCGCGAAGGGCCGAAAGCCGGCATCGATCCGTGGCAGATCCGTGCGGCCTGCGAGACGCTCGCGACCACCAACAAGGTGGTGATCGCCGGCGAGACCCGAGGTCCCGCATCCGTTACCAACGAGCAGATCGAAGGCGTCGTGCGCGCCGCGATCAAGGACATCGGCTACGAGCAGGACGGCTTCCACTGGGAGAAGGCCGACATCGAAATCCTGCTGCATCCGCAGTCGGCCGACATCGCGCAGGGCGTCGATGCGCTGCAGCCGGGCGAGGTCAAGGAAGAGGGCGCAGGCGACCAGGGCATCATGTTCGGTTACGCCACCAACGAGACGCCTGATCTGATGCCGGCGCCGATCTTCTATGCCCACAAGATCCTGCGCCTCATCTCGGAAGCGCGTCACTCTGGCCGCGAGAAGGTGCTGGGTCCGGACTCCAAGAGCCAGGTCACCGTGCAGTACGAGAACGGCAAGCCGGTCGGCGTGCGCGAGATCGTCGTGTCGCACCAGCATCTGGTCGAGGACATCTCGTCGAAGCAGATCCGCGACATCGTCGAGCCCTATGTCCGCGAGGCGCTGCCGAAGGACTGGATCACGCCGAAGACCATCTGGCACATCAATCCGACCGGCAAGTTCTACATCGGCGGTCCGGACGGCGATTCCGGCCTGACGGGCCGCAAGATCATCGTCGACACCTATGGTGGCGCGGCCCCGCATGGCGGCGGTGCGTTCTCCGGCAAGGATCCGACCAAGGTCGACCGTTCGGCGGCTTACGCGGCGCGCTACGTCGCCAAGAACATCGTCGCGGCCGGTCTCGCCGATCGCTGCACCCTCCAGCTCGCCTACGCCATCGGCGTCGCGCGTCCGCTGTCGATCTACATCGACACCCACGGCACCGGTAAGGTGTCGGAGGACCAGCTCGAGATGGCCGCCGCCAAGGCGATGGATCTCACCCCGCGCGGCATCCGCAGCCATCTCGACCTCAACCGCCCGATCTACGCGCGCACCTCGGCCTACGGCCATTTCGGCCGCACGCCCGACAACGAGGGCGGCTTCTCCTGGGAGAAGACCGACCTGGTCGAAGCGCTCAAGCGCGCGCTCTGATCACCAACGTCGTTCCGGGGCGCCGCGACAGCGGCGAACCCGGGATCCTTATCCATAATGTCGAGATTCTGGGTCCGCCTTTCTAAGGCGACCCGGAACGACCAATTCAACAACAGGACCTCCGCTATGAATGCGAAGCCCGGCTTCACCGACTACATCGTCAAGGACATTTCGCTCGCCGATTTCGGCCGCAAGGAACTCTCGCTGGCCGAGACCGAGATGCCCGGCCTGATGGCCACCCGCGAGGAGTTCGGCCCGAAGCAGCCGCTGAAGGGCGCGCGCATCGCCGGCTCGCTGCACATGACGATCCAGACCGGCGTGCTGATCGAGACGCTGGCGGCCCTCGGTGCGGACATTCGCTGGGTCTCCTGCAACATCTATTCGACGCAGGACCACGCCGCCGCGGCGATCGCCGCCGCCGGCATTCCCGTCTTCGCCGTCAAGGGCGAGACGCTGGCCGAATACTGGGACTACACCGCAAAACTGTTCGACTGGCACGGCGGCGGTCACCCGAACATGATCCTCGATGACGGCGGCGACGCCACCATGTACGTCCATCTCGGTCTGCGCGCCGAGAACGGCGACACCGCCTTCCTCGACAAGCCCGGCTCCGAGGAAGAGGAAGTCTTCTTCGCGCTCCTGAAGAAGCAGCTCAAGGAGAAGCCGAAGGGCTACTTCGCCGAGATCGCCAAGAGCATCAAGGGCGTTTCCGAAGAGACCACCACGGGCGTGCATCGTCTCTATGACATGCAGAAGGCCGGCACGCTGCTGTGGCCGGCGATCAACGTCAACGACAGCGTCACCAAGTCGAAGTTCGACAACCTCTATGGCTGCCGTGAATCGCTGGTCGACGGCATCCGTCGCGGCACCGACGTGATGATGTCGGGCAAGGTTGCGATGGTCGCGGGCTTCGGCGACGTCGGCAAGGGCTCGGCCGCGTCGCTGCGTCAGGCCGGCTGCCGCGTGATGGTCTCGGAAGTCGATCCGATCTGCGCGCTGCAGGCCGCGATGGAAGGCTACGAGGTCGTGACCATGGAAGACGCCGCGCCCCGCGCCGACATCTTCGTCACCGCGACCGGCAACAAGGACATCATCACGATCGAGCACATGCGTGCGATGAAGGATCGCGCCATCGTCTGCAACATCGGCCACTTCGACAACGAGATCCAGATCGCGGGTCTGCGTAACCTGAAGTGGACCAACATCAAGCCGCAGGTCGACGAGATCGAATTCCCCGACAAGCACCGCATCATCATGCTGTCGGAAGGCCGCCTCGTGAACCTCGGCAACGCGATGGGCCATCCGTCCTTCGTGATGTCGGCCTCCTTCACCAACCAGACGCTGGCGCAGATCGAGCTGTTCGCCAACAACAAGGACGGCAAGTACAAGAAGGAAGTCTACGTGCTGCCCAAGTCGCTGGACGAGAAGGTCGCGCGCCTCCACCTCGCCAAGATCGGCGTCAAGCTCACCGAGCTGCGCAAGGACCAGGCCGACTACATCGGCGTGAAGCAGGAAGGTCCTTACAAGTCGGACCACTACCGCTACTGAGATCGCATCCAGCTGCGACACGAAGGCCCCGGAGCGATCCGGGGCCTTTTTTTGTGGCCTCGTTGTGCTACGCTCGGAGGTAGAGCCAGAACAAGCCCGCCACTTCTGAAGCGGGTGGCCGCGTTTCCCACGTTCATTGTCAAATGCATATGGAGGGAATGCGATGTCCAGCGAAGCCAACGTTCAGTTGCTCAAGGAAGCCTATCGTCGGTGGAACGACAGCAAGGGTGGCAGCGTCGACTATTGGTTCGACAGCGTCATCGGCCCGCAGATCAAATTCGAATCGCTTCCGCAGGGGGCTCCGGCGGTGCCCTTTGCAAAGTGTTATGATGACCGCGCCCAGCTGCGTGGCTATTTCGACGGTCTGTTGGCTGACTGGAGCATGCAGCACTACACCATGAATGAATACGTCGCCCAGGGCGATGCTGTTTTCGCGCGCGGCTCAACTGCCTGGACCAACAAGAGGACCGGGAAGGTCTTTGAGACCCCGAAGGTCGATTTCTGGCGCTTCAAGGATGGCAAGGCGATCGAATTTTACGAGTACTTCGACACAGCCCTTGTCTATGACGCCGCCACCGCCTGACGGTTGCAATTCGGCGCGGCGCCGCCCATCCTGCGCCGGGGGAAGAACGTGATGACCGAAGCCAAAGAACATTTCGACGTGCTGATCGTCGGTGCCGGCCTGTCCGGCATCGGCGCGGGCTATCATCTGCAGAGCAAGTGCCCGGGCAAGAGCTACGTCATTCTCGAGGGCCGCGACTGCATCGGCGGGACCTGGGACCTGTTTCGCTATCCCGGCATCCGCTCCGACAGCGACATGTTCACGCTCGGCTATTCGTTCAAGCCGTGGACCGATCCGAAGGCGATCGCCGACGGGCCGCAGATCCTGAATTACGTGCGCGAGACAGCAGCCGAGAACGGCATCGAGACGCACATCCGCTTCCGCCATCGCGTCAAGCGCGCGTCCTGGTCCACGCCGGATGCGCGCTGGACCGTCGAGGCCGAGCGCATCACGGGCGAGGGCGCAACCGAGCTCGTGCGCTTCACCTGCAATTTCCTGTTCATGTGCTCGGGCTATTACAAATACGAGGCGGGCTATACGCCGGAGTTTGCGGGCGTGGCGGATTTCGCCGGCCGCATCGTGCATCCCCAGAAATGGACCGAGGACATCGACTACGCGGGAAACCGCGTCGTCGTGATCGGCTCGGGCGCAACCGCAGTGACGCTGGTGCCTGAGCTTGCCAAGAAGGCGGCGCAGGTCACCATGCTCCAGCGCTCGCCGACCTACGTGGTGTCGCGCCCTGCGCAGGACCCCGTCGCCAACAAATTGCGCCGCAATCTGCCGACGCGGCTTGCCTATCATGTCATCCGCTGGCGCAACGTGATGTGGGGGATGTTCTTCTTCCAGCTCAGCCGGCGCCGGCCTGCCAAGGTGAAGGAGCTGGTGCTCAAGGGCGTGCAGATGGCGCTCGGCCCCGACTACGACGTCGCGACCCATTTCACGCCGCGCTACAATCCCTGGGACCAGCGGCTGTGCCTCGTGCCGGACGGCGACCTGTTCAAGGCGATCCGCGAGCAGCGCGCGGCTATCGTCACCAACGAGATCGACACCTTTACGCGCGACGGCATTCGCCTGAAGGATGGCAGCGAGCTTGCGGCCGACATCATCGTCACCGCGACGGGGCTGGTGCTCCAGGTCGTTGGCGGTCTCGAAGTCAGCGTCGACGGCCGCGCGGTCGATTTCGCCAACACGCTGACCTACAAGGGCATGATGTATGCCGACGTGCCGAACATGGCGTCGGCCTTCGGCTATACCAACGCGTCCTGGACGCTGAAATGCGATCTCACCTGCGAATATGTCTGCCGGCTCATCAACTACATGGACCGGCACAATTTCCGCCAGTGCATGCCGCACAATGACGACCCTGAAATCACCGCGCAGCCTTCGCTCGATTTCACTTCGGGCTATGTGCAGCGCTCGGTCGCGAAGATGCCGAAGCAGGGCTCGAAGCAGCCATGGCGGCTGTACCAGAACTACGCGCTCGACATCGTCACGTTGCGATTCGGCCGGATCGACGACGGCGTGATGCAGTATTCCTGATCACGCGGCCACCTGCTTTATGCCTTGCGCGTGGTGAGCGCGAGCCCAAGATCGATCGCAAGCGCGAGCACCACGGCGGCGCCGCCAAGTCCGAACAGGACCAGATAGTCGCCACCGGTCTGCGCGTAGATCCAGGAGAAGCCGTAAGCGGCCGCTGCCTGGAACAGCGCGAAGCTCGTGGTGGCGTGGCTCCATGTCGCGCGCTGCTGCTCGGTCGAGTGCGGCACGAGCTCGTGGATACGCCCGAGCACGAGTGGCACGATACCAGGGGTGAAGCCGCCGACCACCACGCTCGATACGATCAGCGAAACCGGCGCGGTGCTGACGGTAGGTAGCAGCACGGCGGCCGCCTCGATCAGGAACGCGGCGCGCAAGGCCGGTCCGAATCCCGAGCGGTCACCGAGATGGCCGGTAACGAGCGGGCCGACGATGGCGCCGAGACCGTACAGCACCCAGTAGCGCGAGCCCGCGGCAATGCCCTGGCCGAGGCCACGCGCCACGAAGTCGACGATGAAGACCATGTGCGGCACCAGCGCCACCGCGTTGAGGCCATACTGGACCAGAAGCGCGCGGACGGCGGGCGAGGCCTGATGGGACTTCGCGTGATGCGAAGGCGCGGCATCGCTCTTGGCCTCCGCAGGCCAGTTCCACCAGCTCGCGAGTGTGAGCACGGCGGAGAGCACGCCGAGGCCATACCAGCTCTGCTGCAAGCCCTGTTGAAGGAGCAACGGCACCAGCGTGCCCGATGCCGCGACGCCAAGGCCGACGCCGGCAAAGATCACGCCGCCGACGATGCCGCGCCTCGCGGCCGATACGTGCGGCAGAATGACGGAGGCCGCCAGCACCATGATGATTCCGCCGGTGAGGCCCGACAGAAAGCGCCAGGCGAAAAACCAGGTGAACGACACCGGACTAGAGCTCGCGAAGAAGGAGAGGGTGGCAAGCAGCATCATCGCCCGCAGCGCGCGGACTGCGCCGATGCGATTGGCCAGGGCGCGTGCCGCGAGCGCGCCGGCGAGATAACCGGCGAGGTTGGCAGCGCCGAGATAAACGACGTCGGATGCGCTGAACCACTTTGCGGCGATCAGCGCCGGGATCAGCGGCGTGTAGGAAAAGCGGGCGAGGCCAAGCCCGACCAGTGATGCGGACAATCCCGCCACGGCGTATCGCCAAGCCTGCCACGAAGTCGATTGCGATTCCGATCCCGGCCGCTGATGCGGCCGGGCGTGGTGCCCAGTGTTTGCATTGAGTTCGGTCATGTCATCCTCCTGCGCACACAATGGCGCGCGGATCATCCCGTCTTTGCGGCGCGCCGGCGCCGGAAGTCCTGCACGGGCAGGCCGCCCCAACCCCAATTGTCGGTGTCGACTTCCTCGATCACGACGAAGGTGGACTCGAGCGGCTTGCCGAGCACATCGAGCAGCAACTGGCTCGATCCCTTGATCAGCGCGGCCTTCTCCTCCGCCGTGAGCGACGCCGCTCCCGGCGTCGTTCCTTCGCGGGTCACTTGAATGGTGACGATCGGCATGGTGTTTCTCCGCGCTCAGTGGCCGGCGCTCTGGCCGCCGTCGACGTGAAGGATCTCGCCGGTTACGAAGCTTGCCTGCTCGAGATAGAGCACGGCGCCAACGATGTCGGACATCTCGCCCATGTGGCCGACCGGATGCAGCGCGCCGAGCTGGGCATGCGTCGCAACGGGATGCATCGGCGACTTGATGATGCCGGGCGCCACCGCGTTCACGCGGATGCCGCGCCTGGCGTATTCGACCGCGAGCGACTTGGTCGCGGCGTTCAGCCCGCCCTTGCTCAGCGAGGCCAGCACCGACGGCACGTTCGAATTGGCCTGATCGGCCAGGGTGGTCGTGATCTGGACGACGTGACCCGAACCCTGCTTCTCCATCTCCGCAATGGCGAGCTGCGTGATGTGGAAAAAGCCCGCAACGTTGGTGCCCATCACCGCCGCATAGTCCTCGGCCGTGTACTGCGTGAACGGCTTTGCGACGAAGATGCCGGCATTGTTGACCAGCGTGTCGACGCGGCCGAAGCGCGCGACGGCCTGCGAGACCACGCGTTCCGCGGTGGCCCGGTCGGCGATATCGCCGGGAACGGCGAGGATGTCATCGTCGCCCGACGGCTTGATGGACCGCGCCGTTGCGACGACGCGATAGTTGCGATCGCGAAAACCCTGGACCAGGGCGGCGCCGATGCCCTGCGATGCACCGGTGATGATGGCGACCTTCTGCTCGATACCCATGGCTGACTCCTGTTGTTGGCTTTCAGAACCTGCGCCAGCAGCGGCTGGCTCGCGTACTGAGGTACGCCGCGGCGGCCCGGCTGCGAATACACGTTGTCCGGCAGACACTGTTACGTGGTGCGAACGAATGCCGGACCGGCCTTTGGCGGCGGTTGTCGCGGCGGGGGCGAGCGCCTAGCTTGTCACTGGAATTTGATGGGGCGACGGGTCGGCATGGATCGTCTGGATGCGATGAAGGTGTTCGTCCTTGCGGTGGACGAGGGCAGCTTGGCCGCCGCAGGACGCAAGCTCGGCCGCTCGCCGGCGGCGGTCAGCCGCGCCATCGCCTTCCTGGAGGAGCGGGTCGGCGCCGAGCTGCTGCACCGGACGACGCGATCGATCAAGCTGAGCGAGGAGGGCGAGCGCTATGTTGCGATCTGCCGTCGCGTGCTCACCGAGCTGGAGGAGGCCGACGACATCGTGGCCGGACCGCGCACGGCGCCCCGCGGCCTGCTCGCGATCACGGCGCCGGTGGTCTCGGGCGAGATGGTGCTGCGGCCGATCCTCGATGCATTTCTCGATGCCTATCCGACGGTGTCGGCGAAGCTCCTGCTGTTCGACCGTTCGGTCAATCTGATCGAGGAGGGCGTCGACATCGCGCTTCGCATCGGGCCTCTCGCGGATTCGGCGATGGTGGCGATGCGGGTCGGCGAGATCAGCCGCGTCGTGGTGGCTGCGCCGCGCTACCTGAAGCAGCACCCGCGCATCGCTGAACCCGGCGATCTCGCCAAGCACCAGATCGTGGCGATGGCGCACCTTCCCAATTCCTGGACCTTTGCGCCACCGGCCGGCTCATCGGCAGCCAGGACAGTCCAGTTCACGCCGCGGCTCGTCGTCAACAGCACCTATGCGGCGGTGGCGTCCGCGGTCGCCGGGCGCGGCGTGGCGCGGATGTATTCGTACCAGGTGGCCGAGCAGGTCGCGCGCGGCGAGCTCGAGATCGTGCTGGCCGACGATGAGGATCCGGAGATGCCCGCGCATCTGATCTGCCCGCAGGGCCGGCTCGCGGTGCCGAAGGTACGGGCCTTCACCGACTTCGCCGTGCCCCGGCTGAAGAAGCACTTTGCGCAGCTCAAGAAGAGCCTCGGTGCACGCTAGACATTGCGGCCGCACAGCGACTGCCAATGCGTTGTTTTGCGTATACGGCCGCCGGGCTGAATCGGCGATGGTTCCAGAACGGTTAACGCCGATTTAACGGATGAGCCCTAGCCTGTCTGGGCCGGGGTTACTCGCAAGGCCGAGGTGAGCCCAATGGAAGCCCAGAAGATTGCGGTCGACGCCGTCGTCGCGCTGACCGATTGCGACCGCGACGCCGTCATCGCCTTCATCCGTCGGCTCTATCTCGCCGGCGTCACCGACCCGAAGCGCCTGACCTTCAAGGGTCTCCAGGCGCTGTCGCGGGCTTGATCGAACACAATCGAATCTACTTGATGGTCGGATCGCTGATCCGGATCGAGGTGACGCGGTCCTGCCGCACCTCGAATGAGAAGGGCCATGGCTCGTACGTCCAGAGCTCCGTCTTCTCCAGCCCGCTAGGCCCGACGTGGAATGGGCCGCCGAACTGCGCCATCAGTTTGTCGGTGCTGTCGCCGAGATTGACCCGGTTGAAGCTGTAGGCGGCGACCGGTGCCTCGCCGCTGATCTGGAGCGCGACGGTGCGGTTCGCTTTCACGATGGCGGCAAGATAGGGAAACTCGCCGGTCTTGCCGAGGAAGTAGACATAGGCCGTCGCGTTGTTCGGTTGCGGCAGCCTGCGGTGCGGCTCGCCGAGCACGGCCTTGAGCGAGGTCTCCGAGATGCCGACGCCGAGCGCGCCCATGCGCTGGCAGGCAAAGCTAAGCACGTCGGGATCGGGCGGGGTGATGCGCTTACCGGCTTCGACCTTGCAGGCGAATGTCTGCCCGACCCGTAGCCACTGGCCGCGCAGCTCCGGATCCGGAGGCTTGCCGCCTTGGGGTGACGGCGAAGTGCCTTGGCCGTTCACGGGTGCGAATATTCCAAGCAGAACCAGCGCGAGCGCGGAGCCCGCCAACGACCGCCACATCCCCAGCGCACCCCGATTTTCCAACCCTGGAACCAGGATAGCACGCCGCAAACCGACCGCAACGCGGGGATTGGCGGCGGGTCAGCTACGATTTCAAATTGTGCGCGGCGCGGCTCGGGACGGCCCAATCACAACCTGCGGAACAGCCTCAGGATGCACGCCAATATCTTGCAGCTCGGGCCGGGTCGGAGTAGATCACGTCCCCGGCTGGGTCACTCGGGATTTGGGGAAATGCTGAAACAGCTTTTTGCGCCGCAACTTGTCATTCTCTATGTGCTCGCGGCTTCGACCATTTACGTTCACTTCCGCGGCAAGCAGCGGCTGCGCTTTGCGCGCCAGCTCGGCGATCACTCGACCTATCTCGCGCCCTACAACGTGCTGATGTATGCGGGCTCGGCCGTACCGAACAGCCCGGTGATCCCGGTCGAGCAGTTTCCGGAGCTGAAGCCGCTCAGCGAGAATTGGGAGACCATTCGCGACGAGGCCGTGCGCCTGTTCGACGAAGGCTTCATTCGGGCCGCCGCGAAGAACAACGACTGGGGCTTCTACTCGTTCTTCAAGAGCGGCTGGAAGCGCTTTTACTTGAAATGGTACGACGACTTCCTGCCCTCGGCGCGCACGCTGTGCCCGAAGACGGTGGAGCTGCTCAACGCGATCCCGAGCGTGCACGGCGCGATGTTCGCGATGCTACCGCCGGGCGGCAAGCTCGGCGCGCACCGCGATCCCTTCGCCGGCTCGCTGCGCTATCACCTGGGGCTCGTCACACCGAACTCGAACAAGTGCCGCATCCTCGTCGACGGCGTCGAATGCGTCTGGCGCGACGGCGAGGCCTTCATGTTCGACGAGACCTTCATCCACAGCGCGGAGAATGCGACCGACGTCAACCGCATCATCCTGTTCTGCGACGTCGAGCGCCCGATGAAGTACGGCTTCATGACCGCGATCAACCGCTGGGTCAGCCATCACATCGTCAAGGCCTCGGCGACCCAGAACGTGGACGGCGAGAGCGTTGGCGTGCTCAACAAGGTGTTCGGCAAGCTCTATGAGATCCATCTCGGCAGCCGCAAGGTCAAGGAGTGGAACCGCAACGTCTACTACACGCTGAAATATTCGCTGACGGCGCTGATCCTCGGTCTCATCGTGATGTCGACGCTGCGCTAGACCGCCCTACGAAAAACCCCGGAGCAA
The DNA here is from genome assembly GCF_011516635.5 of Bradyrhizobium barranii subsp. apii. GTDB lineage: Bacteria > Pseudomonadota > Alphaproteobacteria > Rhizobiales > Xanthobacteraceae > Bradyrhizobium > Bradyrhizobium barranii. The sequence continues at coordinate 3,544,605 of NZ_CP096255.1, forward strand.
CGCTCCGGGGTTTGTTTTTGCGGACGTTGCTGCGGCCTCACACCGGCTTCGCGCCAGTGTTGATGATCGACCCCACATGCTGCCCGCGCAGCGCCGCCGCGATCCGGCCGGGAACGAGACCGTTGACGACCTGCACGCGCGTGATGTGCCGCGCGTTGGCCATCACCTCGAGCAGCGCCGGATCGAACGGCAGCGTACCCTTCAGCTTCGCAAGCTCGGCAAAGCTCATCTCTTTCAGCAGCTCGGCCTTCTTGCCATCCGCGCCATTGGGATCGGTCGTGTAGACGCCGTCAACGTCCTCCACGATCGTGAGCCCGGCAGCGCCAAGCGCGTCGGCGAGCAGGAAGGCGCCGGTATCGGCCCGATGCAGCGGGATGCGCGCGGTCGGGAATTCATGATGGTGGTAGGGCGGGAACGCGCTGCCGACGACAGCGCGCGCCGCCTGGAGGTGGATGGCGAGCTGGCTCGCGATGGTGGGATGCTCGATGTAGGAGACACCCTCCGGCGCGAGCAGGCTTGCCAGGATGTGGCCGTTCTGGCCGGCCTCGCTGGCGGCGAGTGGTGCGAGCGAACCCACGGGAAGGCCGAGGTCGAGGCCGACGCTGTAGAGATGGCGGGCGCGGATGCCGGCGCCGGTCAGGATGAGCAGGCGATGCTCCGGCAAGAGCGACCGCAGCTCGTCGACGAGCGGGAGGATCGCTTCGTGACCGCGGTCCATGATGCGGCCGCCGATCTTGATGACCTGCAGCCAGGGCAGCAGCTTGATCGGGCGGTTGCCGGCAACGGGGCGGGTGAGATCGCTGTCGAGCAGAGTCTGGCGCGCGAGCGGCGAGGCGACGTGCTTGATCTGGTTGGTATCAGCCATGACGGTGCTCTCTTCAGCTCGCGGTGATGATGGTGCCGACGTGCTCGCCCGCGAGCGCGCGGGTGAGATTGCCGGGGACGAGGCCGTTGATGATCTGCACCTGCCGGACATGGCGCGAGGCGTTGAGCAGATCGAGCACCGGGAATTCCAGGATCGAATCCTGCAGGCCCTTGGCCTTCATCTCCGCCACCGAGATCTTCGGGATGAAGGTGGCGTTTTTCGACGTCTTGGGGTTCGCGGTGTAGAGGCCGTTCTCGTCTTTCACATAGATCATCGCCTTGCAGCCGAACTGCTCGGCGACGAGGAAGCATCCGGCGTCGGTCGGTAGGGCGGAATCACGCCCTCGGCCGCAGGCCGCATCCACAGGCTATAGGGCGGCATGCCGCTGAAGATCACCGCATTCACTTCGGCGAGGAACAGCGGCACGGACGACAGCCCGGCACTGGAGACGGCGGAGATGCCGTGCTTGGCCAGCAGCTGCCCGAGCATCGCGGCGTTCTGGTCGGCGACGGAAGCCCCGAGCTGCGACAGCACGCCGGCGGGCAGGCGGAGCCCGGCAGCGATCGAATACAGATGCCGCGCACGGGTACCGGCACCGGTGCCGATCAACAGCTTGTGCGCCTTGCGGGCGGCGACGATCTCCTCGACGACCGGATAGACCGCGGCACTGCCACGATCGATCATGCTCTGACCGCCGATCTTGATGACCGTGGCTTCCGGCAGGATGCGGAAGTCCGCTGCCTTTTCCGCTGCGGCCACAAGCTGTGGGTCGGTGAGCGAGCGCTGCATCAGCAGCCCCTCGAGCTCCGTGATCGTGTTCGACATCCGAGACATCCTCTCGTTTTCTGATGCAGTCTCTGCGGCGGACCCTTCAGCCTCGACCGCGAATCTTGCCGCACACTTCAGTCCATGGCAACAAGGTGGCCGCGATTTAGCGGCCAAACATGGAGCAGGCAATGGCCCCGTTGCCACTTGCGAACACCGAGATCGTGCAATTCTTCCGCGAGTGGTTGGATACCTTCTCAGGCTATGTCCGTGAGGTCGACTACGCTTCGGCGCGGCCGCTCTTCCATCCGGACGTGCTCGCCTTCGGCACGCATAACGATGTCATCCCGGGCCTCGACCAATGGGTTTCGTCCCAATGGAACAACGTCTGGCCGAGGACGACTGACTTCCGCTTCGTCCTCGACCAGGTCTCGATCCTGGCATCTCCCGACGGCACGATGGCGACGGTGATCGCGCCGTGGGCGAGCACGGGCTATCATCCCGATGGCAGTTCGTTTCCGCGGCCGGGTCGGGCGACGATGGTGTTTTCCAGAAGTGCTGATGGTTGGCTGTGCGTGCATTCGCACATGTCGCTCAATCGCGGTGTGCCGCAGGCGAGCCACGCCAATCGGCCGGTGAAGGCCTGGTAGAAATGCAAAAGGCCCCGGACATGTCCGGGGCCTTTCGATTTCCAGATATCGTTCAGCCTATTCCGGCTGGCCGATCGAGACCTTCATCGTGCCGACGCCGTCGACGCCGCATTCGAGCTTGTCGCCGGGCTGGAGCTGCGACACGCCGGCCGGCGTGCCCGTCATGATGATGTCGCCGGCGGCGAGCTTCACCTGCTGGGAGAGCTGCCAGATGATCTCGGGCACGTTCCAGATCAGCTCGGTGAGATCGCCCTTCTGGGCTTCCTTGCCGTTGACCGTCAGCCAGATCTTGCCCTTGGCGGGATGGCCGATCTTCGAGGCCGGCTGCACTGCGGAGCAGGGGGCCGAGCCGTCGAACGACTTGCCGATCTCCCACGGGCGCTCCTTCTTGCGCGAGGCGATCTGGAGGTCGCGGCGGGTGAGGTCGATGCCGACGGCATAGCCGTAGACATGGTCCAGCGCCTTGTCGGCGGGGATGTTGAGGCCGCCGCTCTTCATCGCGACGATCAGCTCGACCTCGTGATGTAGATCCTTGGTCAGCGGCGGATAGGGAATGGTGGCGCCGTCGGGCACCAGCATGTCGGCGTGCTTGGCGAAGAAGAACGGCGGGGCGCGCTCGTCGTTGCCCATCTCGCGGATGTGCTCGAGGTAGTTGCGGCCAACGCACCAGATGCGGCGCACCGGGTAACGGCCGCTCTCTCCGACGACGGGAAGCGAAGCCTGGGGTGGAAGCGGAATGACGTAGGAGGCGGCGTTCATGGAGCTGTCTCGCTGCTCTTGAGGTTGATGAGGAACTCTATGCGGTTGCGCTGATCGGCGCCAGAGCGCCGGCGTCGTGATGTTGCAGGCGGAAGAACGAGGCGTAGCGACCCGAGCGGCGGAGCAATTCGTCGTGGCGGCCCTGCTCGACGATCTCGCCGCCCTCGACCACCAGGATCGCATCCGCGTGCATGATGGTGTGCAGGCGGTGCGCGATCACGATCGTGGTGCGGTTCTGGCAGAGATGCTCGATCGCCTCCTGCACCTGCCGCTCGGACTCGGAATCGAGCGCGGCGGTGGCCTCGTCCAGCAGGATGATCGGCGCGTTCTTGATCAGCGCGCGTGCCACCGCGATGCGCTGGCGCTGGCCACCCGAAAGCTGCGTGCCGTGCTCGCCGACCGGCGTGTCGTAGCCGAGCGGGAAGCTCATAATGAAATCATGCGCGCAGGCGGCTTTCGCGGCATCAATGATTTGCTCTTCGGTCGCGCCGGGTTTGCCGAAGGCGATGTTGTTGCGGATGGTGTCGCGGAAGAGATAGACGTCCTGGCCGACATAGGCGGTCTGCGCGCGCAGCGATTTGCGCGAGATCGCGCCGATCGACTGACCGTCGATCACGATGTCGCCTTGCGTCACCTCGTAGAAGCGCAGCAGCAGCCCCAGCACGGTCGATTTGCCGCCGCCGGAGGGGCCGACCAGCGCGGTGACTTTTCCGGGCTCGGCAACGAAGGACATGCGGTTGAGGACGGTCTCGCCGGTCCGGTAAGAGAAGCTGACATCGCGCAGCTCGATCTTCGCTTCGGACAGCTTCAGCGCCGGCTTGTCGTCGTCGGAATGTTCGCTCGCCGGGCTGTCGACGACCTCGAGCAACATGCGCGCGCCGACGAGCTGGCTGTTCAGATCGATGTTGAGCCGCGCCAGCCGCTTGGCCGGCTCGGTCGCCATCAGGAACGCGGTCATGAAGGAGAAGAACGCGCCGGGCGTGGCGTTGAGCGCAACCACGCTGTAGCCGCCGTAGAGCAGGCAGCCGGCGACCGCGAAGCCGCCGAGCATCTCCATCAGCGGGTTGGAGCGGTTGGCGACGCGGGCCATCTTGTTGGCGTTGCGCTCGACGATCGCGATGTTCTCGTCGATGCGCTTCTGCATGGTGTCTTCGAGCGTGAATGCCTTCACCGTGCGGATGCCCTGGAGCGATTCCTGCATCGTCTCCAAGATGTCGGCGGTGCCGGTGAACTGGTTGAAGGCGAGGCCCTTGATGCGCTTGACCAGCTTGCGCAGCACCAGCATCGCCGGCGGCACCACGACGAGGCCGATGAACGACATCACCGGGTCCTGCCACACCATCACGCCGATCATGGCGAGCAGCATCATGAGGTCGCGCCCGACGGCGTTGACCAGCATGTTGAGCACGTCGGTGATGGATTTGGCGCCGGCCGTCAGCCGCGCCAGGAATTCAGACGAATGCCGTTCGGAGAAGAAGCCGACGCTCTCGCGCATCAGCTTGGCGAACAGCTGGCGCTGGTTGGTGGCGAGGATGGCGTTGGAGATCTTGGTCAGGATCACCATGTGGCCGTAGGTCGCTACGCCCTTGATGAACAGCAGGATCACCGTGATGCCCGAGAACATCGCGATGCCCGGGATGTTCTTGTCGACATAGGCCTGGTTGATGACCTGGCCGAGCACGTAGGTCGCGCCCGCGGTCGATCCGGCGGCAAGCGCCATCAGCGCGAAGGCGACGAGGTAACGCCGCCAGTAGATGATCCCCTGTTCCGTGACCAGGCGGCGAATCAGGATTGCCGCCGTATAGGGATCGTCGGTGATTTTCTTTGGAAACTGGGCCATCCGGTGTCCATTGACGGGGCAAGGAAAAGCCTGCCCGCGCGTCAGGGATCGAAGGGCCTCTGTGCCCGCTAAAGCCGCGCTTTTCAAGCCCAATTAAGGGCTTGCGCTGGGATGGAATCTAGGCCGAGACGGCGTGGCGGAGCTCGCCATGGCGCTCGCGGAACAGCTTGTCCTCCCAGGCCAGCGCGTGGGCCGCGATGGTCTCGAGGTCGTCGTATTGCGGCTTCCAGTCGAGCAGGCCGCGGATGCGGCTGGTGTCGGCGACCATGGTCATGATGTCGCCGGGCCGGCGCGGGGCGTATTGCACGGCGAAGCTGCGCCCCGAAACCCGGCGCACGGCGTCGATGGTCTCCAGCACCGAATAGCCGCGGCCATAGCCGCAATTGAGCGTCGTCGAGGCGCCGCCATTGCGCAGGTAAGCGAGTGCCGAGCGATGGGCCTGCGAGAGGTCCGAGACGTGGATGAAGTCCCGGATGCAGCTGCCGTCCTGGGTCGGATAGTCGGTGCCGAACACGTCGATCTTGGCGCGCTGGCCGGTCGCGGCCTCGACGGCGATCTTGAGCAGATGCGTGGCGCCGACGGTGGCCAGCCCGATGCGCGCCTGCGGATCGGCACCGGCGACGTTGAAATAGCGCAAGGTCACGTATTGCATGCCATAGGCGGCGGCGACGTCGTGCAGCATGATCTCGGTCATCAGCTTCGACGAGCCGTAGGGCGACAGCGGCCGCGTCGGCGCGTGCTCGGGCACCGGTACCAGGTCCGGATTGCCGTAGACGGCCGCGGTCGAGGAGAAGATGAAACGGCTGATGCCGCGCTTGACGGCGACGTTGAGCAGGTTGCGCGCGGTCATGAAGTTGTTGCGGTAGTAGCCGAGCGGATCGCGCATCGACTCCGGCACGACGACGGAGCCCGCGAAATGGATGATGCTCTCGATGTTGTGCTGGGCGATCACGCCTTCGACCAGGTTCTCGTCGCCGGCGTCGCCAATGAACAGCGGCACGCCCTCGGGCAGATAGGCGGAAAAACCGGTGGAGAGATCGTCGATCACGACGACGTCCTCGCCGGCTTCCGCCAGCGCCAGGACCGTGTGACTTCCGATATAGCCGGCGCCGCCGGTGACTAGCACAGTCATGATCTCACCCGTCTTCGATCAACGCGCCACGTTAACGTTTGCGCGGTGAAGAGGGGGTTTCGGCAGCCCTGAACTGGTCACTATGCTTAATGTTGCGTATAGGGGGCTTCCGTAACGGAGCATGACGTGGCGAATTCCCCCGGCGATCTGGAAGTGATCGTGCCAAATCTGCACAGGCGCTATTCCGGGGTCACCGCGACCAACCGGATGGTGGCGCCACGGCTGGCAAAGCTCCATCGCGCGGCGTGGTTCGGCTCGGATGCGCCGGAGGGGATTTCGCGACTAAGCGCTGCCGATTTCCTCAAACTATGGGGCCGCAAGACGCCATTGATCTGGCATGCGCGGCGCAACAACGAGATGATCGCGGGCGTGCTCCTGCGCGCGCTCGGCTGGCCATTGAAACTCGTGTTCACGTCGGCCGCGCAGCGGCATCACAGCTGGATCACGCGCTGGCTGATCCGGCGCATGGACGCGATCATCGCGACATCAGACATCTCGGCCTCGTTCCTGAAGGTGAAGGCGACGGTGATCCCACACGGCGTCGACACCGACGTTTATGCACCGCCGAACGATCGCGCCGCGGCCTTTGCGGAAGCCGCGCTGCCGGGCCGCTACGCGATCGGCTGTTTCGGCCGGGTGCGCGCGCAGAAGGGCACCGATGTGTTCGTCGATGCGATGTGTCGCCTGCTGCCGCGCTATCCGGATTTCACTGCAATCATCGTCGGCCAAGTCACGCCGGAGCAGACTCCCTTTGCGAACGATCTGAGGAAGCGGATCGAGGCCGTCGGCCTGCAGTCGCGCATCGTCATCACCGGTGAACTGCCGATCGAAGCGGTGCAGCGCTGGTATCAGCGGCTGACGATCTACGCCTTCACCTCGCGCAACGAAGGTTTTGGTTTGACGCTGATCGAGGCGATGGCGGCCGGCAGCGCGCTCGTCGCCGCGCGCGCCGGTGCGGCCGCGCTCGTGGTCGAGGACGGCTCGACAGGTGTGCTGATCCCGACTGGTGACGCTGATGCGTTGGCCGCCGCGCTCGAACCGCTGATGCGCGACCCGGACGCCGCGCTCGCCATGGGCGCGCGGGGGCGGGCACGGGTGCTGGCGAAGTTCAGCCTCGATGCCGAAGCGGCGCGGATCGGTGACGTTTATCGTCCGCTGCTCTGAACTGCCGTTTTCGCGACAGCAAACAAAAATCTCGAAAACAACCCCATGCAAAGTAGCCGGTGCCAGCGGAATCAACGGGTTGACGGCCGGTGCAATGCGTTGCGGATTTTACGAGGCCGTTTGACACGTCGGGCAAAACAGCGGCACGATGTCATCATCGGCCGCAGTTGCGATACCCGGATCATCCATCCAGGTTCCTTCAGACCGTCGCGGTCGACTTCACATTGGGCAGCGCACATACGGCATTTGCACTGGCACCGGCTCCTTGGAGCTGAGTGTGATATTATTCTCTCCGGAGAATGTCAGGTCGAATGCGACGTCTGAAATCGCGACGCCGTCCGAGCACGACGCGATTATTCGCATATTCGGCCCGTCATCGCGCAACGATTTGACCGTGCATTTTTCAAATGTGCCGGTTACTTGCCTTCCCTGGACGATTAAACCGCCCGCGTGGAGATCAGCATCTTTCTTGAAGGCAAGCCTGTTGTTCTCTTTCGTAAATATTTGGCCACAGGCCGAGGCGTCGATTGTCCAAGCTCCGTTCAAATCCGCAGCCTGAATCGAGGCCGATTGCGTCACGAGAAGTACCAACGTCAGCAAAGGATTGAAGGTCCTCATGAAACTCTCCGACTAAATGGTCAATACTGCCAAATCAGCCTCTTCGGCGCCGATGGGGGCGCAGCAAGACGCGCCCCTTCGTATCGGTCTTGAGCAGTATTTGGGTGCGGCGAACTGGCGAAGCTGTTGTTGATCTAAGTCAATAGGCTCTGCAGAGCGCTCGTCTGCTTGAGGCAAAGCGCAGCGTAGCGCGATGACGAGTGCGATCTGTCAGAGCTGGAAAGGCCGCCGCATTTGTCCGGCGGCCTCCGCGCTTGAGTGGCTTGCGGGGCGGCGCCCCAGCTAGAGATCGATGCTATCGGCGATGTTGCGGCCCTGTAGTTGGGAAATCTTCATTCCGTCAGCCTGCACTTGCGCGAACTCCGGGTCGTTTGCCACGGCTTCCTGCACTTTGCCGTAAACTTCCCAATTGGAATAGCGCGTCGCAACCAGCAACTCTCCTGCCCACTGGCCAGTGTGGAAGCGGGAGAGCCGAAGAAATTCGGCGCCGTGTTTCTCAAAGATTTTCTTCGCCTGCCTGACGATCTTGATCATTTCCTCGGGCTTGTCGGTCTTGAAGCGAGTGAATTGAACGATCGGCATGGGGCTACCTCCATAACTGTGTAAAATGTCCAAGAGGCATGAATCGAGCGACGTTTGAGGAGCGAACCTCTTGTTCGAATCTCGATGAAGATTCGTCTTGTCGACGTGATCTTGGTTCAGCCCTCACAAGCGGCAGCGACGCAGCCTTATCCCGCGAATGAACTGACAACGTCACTGACTAAAGCTGGCGGACGGAAAGACCTGCTGTTGGATTCGCTGCCAGTTGCCCGACCAACGCATGGCGTCAATGAGTTCACACTCCGAGCACCCGCTGCGCGATCGCCACGACCTCGGAAGCCGCGATATCCCGCATGCAGCGGTGGTCGTTCATCTTGCAGATCGTGCTCTGGCAGGGCTGGCATGAGAGCACGCTCTTGTCCTGGACCACGGTCGCGGCGAGGCCGTTGAGGGGGGCCCAGAGATAGGGGCTGGTCGGGCCGAAGATGCCCATGGTGGGTGTGCCGAGCGCGGCTGCGATATGCATCAGGCCGGAATCATTGGAGATGGCGACGCCGGCCGCGGCCATGGCAAGGACGCCCTTGCGCAGATCGGTGCCGGTGAGGTCCCGCACGCCCGGACCGCCGGCGGCGACGATCTCCTGGGCGAGGCCCTTTTCGGCGGGGCCGCCAACCACCCAGACCTCCAGCCCGCGCTCGGCCAGCAAGCGGGCAGCCTCCGGATAATAGGTCCAGCGCTTTGAGACGCCGACTGAGCCGGGAGCCAGCGCGACCGCCGCCTCGGCGCTGAGGCCATTTGCCTGCCGCCAGCGGACGACGTCCTCGGCCGGGACCCGCAATTGCGGCACCGGCCATTCCGCGGGCAGGGGGGCGCCATCGGGTTGGGCCAGGGCGGCGTTCTTGTCGATGAAGCGGGGCAGCTTCTTCTCGCCCCAGCGCCAGCGGTTGAGTAGGCCGAACCGGAACTCGCCTACGAAGCCGACCCTTTCCGGAATCCCGGCCAGCGCGGGCGCGATGGCCGCCTTCCAGGTCCGGGGCAGCACCAGAGCTGTCCCGTAATTCCGCTCGCGCAGGAGCTTCGCCAGGCCGAGCTGGCGGCCTACGGCGAGCTGGCTGCGCGGCAGGTCCCACATGATGCCATCGCGCACGCCGGGCATGTAATCGACCAGGGGGGCGCAGAGGGAGGTGGTCAGGAGATCGACCGGCCGGTTGGGCCAGCGTTCGTTCAGGACCCGGACAACGGTGTGATTCCGGACGAAATCGCCGATCCACATATAGGGGATGATCAGGATCGGGCGTGTGTCGCTCCGATCTGCATCTCGATCAAATTGCGAATCTTGGTTCATTCGTTAATAGGACCGGAACGTGCTGATGTGGCGGTTCGGTTACCCGCTCCGGGGCGGCAGGTAAAGCCGGGACAGCGCCCGATCCAAAACCGCTTACACTTTGGTGGATCATGCGCTAGGGCAGGACTGGGCCGTGAAATCGGGCAGGGCAAAACCTGGGCAGGGTAGGTGGAATGTTGCTGGTGACCGGCGGGGCCGGTTTTATCGGATCGAATGTCGTGGCTGCGCTGAATGAGGCCGGCCGCAGCGACGTCGTGGTCTGCGACCTGCTCGGCAGCGACGGCAAATGGCGGAACCTCGCCAAGCGCCAGCTTGTGGATATCGTCCCGCCGGCGGAGTTGCTCGACTGGCTAGAGGGCCGCAAGCTCGATGCCGTGATCCATCTCGGGGCGATTTCCGAGACCACCGCGACCGACGGCGACCTCGTGATCGAGACCAATTTCCGCCTGTCGATGCGCCTGCTCGACTGGAGCACGGCGAATGCGGTGCCGCTCATCTACGCGTCCTCGGCGGCGACCTATGGCGACGGCGATGCAGGCTTTGACGACGACGCCTCGCTGCCCGCGCTGAAGAAACTGCGGCCGATGAATCTCTACGGCTGGAGCAAGCACCTGTTCGATCTCGCCGTCGCCGAGCGCGTCGCGCGCGGCGACAAGCTGCCGCCGCAATGGGCCGGACTGAAATTCTTCAACGTGTTCGGCCCCAACGAATACCACAAGGGCTCGATGATGAGCGTGCTGGCGCGCCGCTTCGACGACGTGAGGGCCGGCCGTGTCGTGCAATTGTTCAAGTCGCACCGCGAGGGCATTGCCGACGGCGATCAGCGCCGCGACTTCATCTATGTCGACGACGTCGTCCGCGTCGTCATGTGGCTGCTGGCGACGCCGTCGGTGTCCGGTCTCTTCAACGTCGGTACTGGCAAGGCGCGCAGCTTCAGGGATCTGATGCTCGCTGCCTATGCCGCGCTCGGCACCAGGCCCAACATCGAATATGTCAACATGCCCGAGCAGATCCGCAGCAGCTATCAATACTTCACCCAGAGCGAGGTCGATCGCCTGCACCGCGCCGGCTATAACGGCGGCTTCACGACGCTCGAGGATGCGGTGAAAGCCTATGTCGGCGATTATCTCGACCGGCCAGACCGCTTCCGCTGAGGCTTCAAGGACCATGCCGACGCCCATTCTCGATTTCGACGCCCTCGCGCAAGCCATCTCAGGCCGTACGGTGCTGTGCATCGGCGACATCATGCTGGACGAGTTCGTCTATGGCGAGGTGTCGCGGATCTCGCCGGAAGCACCGGCGCCTGTGATCGCCGCCCAGCGCAGCGAGATCCATATCGGCGGCGCCGGAAACGTCGCGCGCAATATCGCGTCCCTCGGCGCGCGCTGCATCTTCGTCGGCCTCGTCGGCGAGGACGATGCCGGTGCACGGCTCAAGGCCGCGCTCGATGAGCAGGACAGCATCGAAAGCGCGCTGGTGTGCGATCCGTCGCGGCCGACCACGCGAAAAGTCCGCTTCGTCTCCGAGCATTTTTCCACGCATATGCTGCGCGCGGATTGGGAGCAGGCGGTGCCTGCCTCCGACGACATCGAGACCAGGCTGATCGACGCAATCCTGCCGCAGATCGCGCGCGCCGACATCGTGCTGCTCTCCGACTACGCCAAGGGCGTACTGACCGCGCGGGTGATCCGCCACACCATCGACGCCGCGCGAACGCTCGGCAAGCCCGTGATCGTCGATCCCAAGAGCCTGAACTGGGCGATCTATCGCGGCGCCACGCTGCTCACGCCCAATCGCAAGGAATTTTCGGAGGCGACCCGCAGCCGCGCCGACACGCCGCAGAGCATCGTCGATGCCAGCGAGGACGTGATGCGGCTCGCCGATTGCGAGGCGATCCTGGTCACGCAAGGCGAGCACGGCATGACGCTGGTGCCGCGCAATGGCGAAGCCGTTCATGTTCCGGCTGCCCCCGTGCAGGTGCGCGACGTCTCCGGCGCCGGTGACACCGTCGCCGCCGCGCTTGCGGTGTCGCTCGCGGCGGGTGCGGACTGGGACACGGCGTTGCGGATGGCCAATGCGGCCGCTGCCGTCGCCGTCGGCAAGCAAGGCACGGCCAGCGTGAGCGCGGCCGAGCTGCGGCGGAAGATCCTGCCGCATGCCTATCTCGCGGCCGAGGAGAAGATCGTGCTCGAGCCTGATGCGCTCGACGCACAGCTCGCGGAATGGCGCCGGCAGGACCTGCGCGTCGGCTTCACCAATGGCTGCTTCGACATCCTGCATCCCGGCCACGTCAAGGTGTTGACCGCGGCGCGCGGAGCCTGCGATCGCCTGATCGTCGGCCTCAACAGCGATGCCTCGGTGCGGCGGCTGAAGGGCGCCGATCGCCCGGTTCAGGACGAGCGGGCGCGTGCGGAAGTGCTCGCGGCGCTCGAAGCCGTCGATCTCGTCGTCATCTTCGAGGAGGATACGCCGATCGATTTGATCACCCGGATCAAGCCGAGCGCGCTGGTGAAGGGCGGCGACTACACCCGCGAGCAGGTGGTCGGCCACGAGGTCGTCGAAGCCGCCGGCGGGGCCGTCGTGCTGGTCGACATCCTCCAGGGCTTCAGCACGACCGCGCTGGTCCATCGCGCGCGGGGAGGGGGCAAGTGACGGACCAAGCGACGACGCTCGCCCGGGAGACGACCGGCCAGACGCTGTGGCGGCGCTTTCGCAGCCCGGCGGCGTGGTACGAGACGGCCGACCTGTTCGCAATCCTGACCGTGGCGTCGCTGCCCTGGTCGACCTCGCTCACGGCGATCTTCAACGCTGTGTTCCTACTCTGCATGGTGCCGTTTCTCGACGTCCGCGCATTCCTGCAATCGCTGAAGCGCCCGATCGCAGCCGCGCCGATCGCGCTCGTCCTGCTCGCGCTGGTGGGCACGCTGTGGTCGGATGCGGCCTGGGGCGCGCGTCTCTATGCGGTCAATCCGACCGTCAAGCTGCTCGTGCTGCCGGTCTTCCTCTATCATTTCGAGCGCTCGCCGCGCGGGCACTGGATGTTCATCGCGTTCCTGGTGTCCTGCGCGCTGCTCTCGGTGATGTCGTGGCTGGTGGCCTTCTATCCCAACCTGACGCTCAAGCCCGATCAGCTTGAGCGCGGCATCTTCGTCAAGAACTACATCGACCAGAGCCAGGAATTCGCGCTGTGCGCGGTCGCGCTCGCCTATCCCATCGTGATGCTGCTGCGCGAGAAGCGCTATTGGTTCGCGGGGCTATTGATCGCGCTGGCTCTGAGCTTCTTCGTCAACATGGCCTTCGTGGTGGTGTCGCGCACCGCGCTGGTCACCGTTCCGATCATGTTCGGCGTGTTCGCACTGCTGCACCTGCGCTGGCGCAGCATCGCGATCATCTCGGCCGCTCTGCTCGCCGGCGCCGCTCTCGCCTGGCAGGCCTCGCCGCAATTGCGCAAGACCGCGGACACCTTCGCCAGCGACTACACGCGCTATGTCGAAAAGGGCGAGCCGACCTCGCTGGGCCTGCGGCTCGAATTCTGGCGGAAATCGCTCGGCTTCTTCGCGGAGGCGCCGATCAAGGGGCACGGCACCGGTTCGACGCGTGGATTGTTCGAGCAGGTCAAGACCGGCAGCGGCTACCAGGCCTCCGCCGAGGTGATCGGCAATCCGCATAACCAGACGCTCAATGTCGCCGTGCAATGGGGCGTTATCGGCATCGCCGTTCTCTACGCGACCTGGATCCTGCATCTCCTGTTGTTCCGCGGCGATGGGCTGGCCTATTGGGTTGGCCTACTGGTCGTGGTGCAGAACGTCTTCACCTCGCTGTTCAACTCCCATCTGTTCGACTTCCACGAGGGCTGGATGTATGTCATCGGCGTCGGCGTTGCCGGCGGCATGGTGATCCGGGCCAGACGCGTCGATGCGAAGGTGGGGGAAGCTGGTTCCTGAACGGCCGCGCGGCTGGCAAGTCTTGTACTGGCAAGTCTTGTCGAGATGGGCTATCAGCGCGGTCAGGTTGCACCTAACTGGGATTTCATCGGTCGGCGGATGACGCGTCTTTCGCATCTCACCTTGCGCAATTTCCTGATCGCGCTCCACGACCTGCTGGCAACCACGGCGGCGCTGTTCGCAGCCTTCTACGTGCGTTTCGAGGGCGGCGACGGCTTCTTCGATCGGCTGCCGCTGCTGTTCCGGATCCTGCCCTACTTCCTCGCCTTCAGCGTGGTCGTGTTCTTCCTCTTCAATCTGACCACGACGAAATGGCGCTTCATCTCGCTGCCTGACGCGCTGAACATCATCCGCGTCGCGACCGTGCTGACGGTTGCCCTCCTGGCGCTCGACTACATCTTCGTCGCCCCCAACGTCCGCGGCGCCTTCTTCCTCGGCAAGGTGACGATCGTCCTCTACTGGTTCCTCGAAATCGCCTCCCTCAGCGCGCTGCGCATGGCCTATCGCTATTTCCGCTATACGCGGGTGCGGCGGCATGCGAGGGGCGAGGATGCCGCGCCGACGCTGCTGATCGGCCGCGCCGCGGATGCCGAGGTGCTGCTGCGCGGCATCGAGAGCGGGGCGATCAAGCACATCTGGCCGGTGGGCGTGCTGTCGCCGTCGAGATCCGATCGCGGCCAGTTCATCCGCAACGTGCCGGTGCTGGGCGACATCGACGACATCGAGGACGTCATCGGCGACTTCGCCAAACGCGACAAGCCGATCGCACGCCTGGTGATGACGCCGTCCGCGTTCGAGCCGGACGCCCATCCGGAATCGATCCTGATGCGGGCGCGCAAGCTGGGCGTGATCGTCAACCGCATGCCCTCGCTGGAGAGCGGCGACGCGCCGCGCCTCACGGCCGTCGCGGTCGAGGATCTCCTGCTGCGGCCGAGCGAAAAGATCGACTATGCGCGGCTCGAAGCGCTGATCAAGGGCAAGGCTGTCATCGTCACCGGCGGCGGCGGATCGATCGGGTCCGAGATCTGCGAGCGTGTCGTTGCCTTCGGCGCCGCACGTTTGCTGATCGTGGAAAATTCCGAGCCGGCGCTCTACGCGGTCACGGAGACGCTGGCTGCGCAGGGCGCTGCGGCCGCGATCGAGGGGCGGATCGCCGACATCCGCGACCGGGAGCGCATCATCCGCCTGATGGCGGAGTTCAAGCCGGACATCGTGTTCCATGCCGCCGCGCTCAAGCACGTGCCGATCCTGGAGCGCGACTGGAGCGAGGGCGTCAAGACCAATATCTTCGGCTCGATCAACGTTGCCGATGCGGCGCACGGCGCCGGCGCCGAAGCCATGGTGATGATCTCGACCGACAAGGCGATCGAGCCGGTGTCGATGCTCGGCCTCACCAAGCGCTTCGCCGAGATGTACTGCCAGGCGCTCGACCACGATCTTGCCGCAGCTAGCGGCAGTGCCAGGCCGCCGATGCGGTTGATCTCGGTCCGGCTCGGCAACGTGCTGGCATCGAACGGCTCGGTGGTGCCGAAGTTCAAGGCCCAGATCGAGGCCGGCGGCCCCGTGACGGTGACGCATCCCGACATGGTCCGCTACTTCATGACCATCCGCGAGGCCTGCGATCTCGTCATCACGGCGGCAACGCATGCGCTCGGAACGCAGCGTCCCGACGTCTCGGTCTACGTGCTCAACATGGGCCAGCCGGTGAAGATCGTCGATCTCGCCGAGCGCATGATCCGCCTCTCGGGCCTCCAGCCCGGCTACGACATCGAGATCGTGTTCACCGGCATGCGGCCGGGCGAGCGCCTGCACGAAATCCTGTTCGCCTCCGAGGAGCCGACCCGTGAGATCGGTGTCGCCGGCATCATGGCCGCGCAGCCGAACGAGCCGCCGATGCAGACGCTGCGCAAATGGATCGCGGCGCTGGAGCAGGCGATCGCGCGGGACGATCGGGCCACGATCAAGACCATCCTGAAGGATGCGGTTCCTGAATTCGGGTCGACCGCGGCCTGACCATGCAGTCTCAAGGCAAGATCGTCGTCGCGAGCCAGCACTATCCGCCTGATCCGAGCACGACCGCCGCGATCATGGCAGAGATCGCATGCCGCGTCGCCGTCAACCACGAGGTCATCGTGCTGTCGGGCTCGCCCGGCGAATTGCCGGCCTCGCAAACCGGCCCGGGCAAGCCGCGCGTGATCGCCATCAAGAACCGGATGGCGGGAAAGGCCGCGCTGGTGCGACGTGGCGCCTCCGAGCTGCTGTTCGCGGCGCGCACCTTCTTCGCGTTGATCCGGGAGCTTAGGGCTGGTGACGTCGTGGTCACCGTGACCGCGCCGTTCATGCTGCCTTACGCGGTCGCGGCCGCGGCAAGATGCAAGGGCGCGCGCTCGGCGCTGATCATGCACGACCTCTTCCCCGATGTTCTCGTGATGGCGGAAATCCTGAAGCCCGGCTCGTTCGTGACGCGAACGATGCGCGCGGCCAACAGCCTGATGTTCCGCGCGCTCAATGCCGTCATCACCATCGGCCGCGATGCGGAGCGGCCGCTCTTGAGCTATTCCGGCATGACGCGGAACAAGATCCGCTTCATCCCGAACTGGGCGACGCTCGTACCGGCGGCACGTCCCCTGGCGCCGGACAATCCGTTCCGCAAGGCGCTTTCCGCGCGATTCATTGTCGGCCTGTCGGGCAATCTTGGCTTCACCCATGATCCGGAGATCGTGTTCGAGGCGGCACGCCTTTTGAAGGACGAACCGGACATCCACTTCCTGCTGTCCGGCTGGGGCATCGGCTTCAAGCGGCTGAAGCAGTTGCAGGCCGAGGCGAACTTGCCCAATGTGTCGTTCGTGGCGCGGGTGGCGGATGCCGAGCTCGAGGCGTTCCTGGCGGCTGCCAATCTCTGGATCATTCCGTACCGGAAGAACGTGGCGGGGGTGTCGGTGCCGAGCCGGTTCTACAATCTGCTGGCGGTCGGCCGTCCGGTGGCGCTGGTCTCCGAGCCGGAGGCCGAGGCCGCGTTGACGGTGGCGGAGAACGGGCTCGGCTGGGTCGTGACGCCGGGCCGCGCCGATCAGCTCGCCGACGCAATCCGCGCGGCATCACGTTGCGACGCCGCCGCCATGGCCGAACGCGCGGTGAAGGCGGCAGCGAGATTCGACCAGACGACCGCGATGAACGCCTATGCCGGGTTGATCGACGAATTGTTGCGCAACCCCGATCTGACGGAGCAACGATGAGCGAGCGGAAACCGGTCGTGCTGGTGACAGGGGCGAGCGGCTTCGTCGGCCGCCACGTCGCGCCTGAGCTCGCGCGCGAGGGATGGTCGGTCCGCCGCGCGGCGCGCAGGCCGGAGGGAATCGAGGACGAGGTCGCGATCGGATCGATCGGGCCCGATACCGATTGGGAGGCGGCGCTCGAAGGCGTCGACGCCGTGGTCCATCTCGCCGCGCGCGTGCATCACAAGCACGAGGAGCACGCGGTCCAGCTCTACCGCAACGTCAACATCGCCGGCACGCTGCACCTGGCGCGCTCCGCGGCAACGGCGGGCGTTCGCCAGTTCATCTTCGTCAGCACCGTTCTCGTGCATGGCCGCAGCAATGATGGCCGCGCGCCGTTCAGCGAAGAGGACATCCTCACGCCGCGCGGCCTCTACGGCATGTCCAAGGCCGCCGCCGAGGCGGGCTTGAGGACGCTGGCGCGCGACAGCGACATGAATATCTCGGTGATTAGGCCGCCGCTGGTCTATGGCGCTGGCGCTAAGGGCAATTTCGCGCTGCTGACGCGCGCCGTGAATCTGGGACTGCCGCTGCCCTTTGGCGCAATTCGCAATCAGCGTGCGTTCCTGGCCGTGCAAAATCTGTCGTCGTTCATCCTGCGCCGGCTGGCTCACCCCGATCCCACGAGCAATTTCGAGATCTTCCTGGTCGCGGACACGGAACAGGTCTCGACGCCCGAATTCATCGAGCGGCTGGCGAAGGCTGCCGGCAAGACCTCGCGGCTGTTCGGCATGCCGCCGGACCTGCTCTCAACGCTGCTCAGCGTGATGGGCCGGCAAGATACTCATGACAGCCTGATCGGCTCGCTCGAGCTCAACCTCGCCAAGGCGATCGCGACCGGCTGGCAGCCGCAGGTCTCCCTCGACGAGGGCCTGCGGCTCGCGCTGTCGGCTCAGGACGCCTGAGGTCGGGAGAAGCGGTGCAGGACGAATCCGATTGCGATCGCGCCCGCGACAAGCGCGAGCCATGTGACCGAGGTCGAGCTTGCGCGAACCGTGATGATGGCAAGCACAGCCAGCAATAGATTGAGCGCGAACACATCGCCGATCACGCCGCGGACCGTGAAGCCGTTGTCGGTAGCGCGCTGGTAGAAGTGCGAGCGGTGCGCCGACCAGAATTGTTCGCGGCGCGCGATGCGCCGAAACAGCGTGATGGTGGAATCGACGAGGTAATAGGCCGGCAGCAGCAGTGCCGCAGCCGGCTGCCCATGCCAGGCGAGCTCCAGCAGGCACCAGCCGAGCAAAAGGCCGATCGGCAGGCTGCCAACATCGCCCAAAAACACTTTTGCGACCGGACGGTTGAACGGCGCAAAGCCGAGCATGGCGCCGCACATTGCCGTGGCGATCAGCGCCGCCGGCCACGAGAGATCACCGAGCAGTCCCAGCAGCAGCAGCGCCGCGGTGACGGGCACGACTTCCGCGACCGTCATCAGGTCCAGCCCGTCCATGAAGTTGACGAGGTTCACGAACCAGACGCCGGCGAGCAGGATGAGGCCACGCTCGAGCGGAAGGGGCAGTGCCGGCACGATGCGCGCAGTCTCGGACGCGGTGAACACGACCGCGCCGACGCAGGCTGCTTGCAGCGCCAGCCGCGCCAACACCGGCAGCGACACGATGTCGTCGGCGAATCCGACCAGGGCGATCACGATCGTTGCAATGACTAGCGCCGGCGGGATCGCAACGTTCGCCCAGGCGGCCCAGGCCGATGCGACCAGCAGCGTGGCGGTGATCACCGCGATGCCGGCGCCCTGCGGGGTCGGAATGCGATGCGAGGAACGGGCATTCGGTCGCGCCAGGGCATAGCGCTGGAGCAGGGGACGGCTGGTCCAGGTGATGATCGCCGACATCAGCGCGGCGACCGCGACGGCAAGCAGCGACGACATGACGGCAACAGCGTCGACGGTTGGGCTCACTGCGGCACCCCGAGCGGCGCCGACCCTTTCGCGGCCTTCTCCGCGCTGAGGATCCAGACCAGGCCGCCGATCGCGCCGACGATGAAGAGCACGGCGCCGAATAGCAGCGAGACGTTAACGCCTTCATTGGCGGAAAGCCCGGCGAAACCGAAGGCCAGGCCCATCGTCGCCTCGCGCACGCCCCAGCCGGCGATCGAGATCGGCATCAGGGTGATCAGCATGATCGGCGGAATGAGGAGGAATGTTTGGCCGAAGCTGACGGGGGCGGCAATCGACTTCACCACGCACCACGCAATGACGACGGCGAGCACGTGAACGAGAAGCGACAGAATTGCGACGATCGGTCCGCGCTTGGCGTTGAAGATCACGCGGTTAGCAATCACGGCGCAGGCGTGGATGTGATGGGTGGCCCACCAGGTCTTCAGCCACGACCATTTCAGCGCGCCGAAGATCAGGAAACCGACGCCGCCCGCGAGCGCGGCGAAATCGACGAGCAGCAGCGCCGAGCGTCCGTGCGGATCGGTGATGAGCTCGTAGCTCCAGGGCAGGCTCGCGACGACGACGATCGCCAGCGCGACAAGGCCGATCGCGCGGTCGACGAAGATCGAGTAGGTGGCCGCACGCCATCCGGCGCCGGCGCGCGCAACCAACCATAGCCGGACCGCATCGCCACCGATCGCGGAGGGCAGCGTCTGGTTGAAGAACGCACCGATCACGTTGTAGCGCATCGCGCGGCCGAGCTCGAGCGGCGCGCCGCATTCGGCGCTGACCTCGCGCCAGCGGACCACGCCGACGAAGATTTGCAGGAACGTGACCGCGATCGCCATGGCGATCCAGAGCAGGCTGGTCGCGGTCAGGCGTGAAAACAGTTCGGACAGATCGACCTTGCGCAGCGCCAGGTAGAGCAGCGCTCCGGAAATCAGGATTTTGGCCGTCGACAGCAGGATTCGGCGCATCTCGCCCGCATGAACAGGGTTTGCGAAGATTTGAGGCAACCCGACGCGAGGCGTCGAATTCGACCGCTTTGGTATGGTCTTGGCGCCGATCTTGCAATAGCGCTTATCTGGAGCGGTGACGAATAGCGGCGAGGCTATTGCGACGGCCTCGATACCGCGGCTAAAGAGGCGCCGCGGGGCCGGCTTGGGGATCGCGTGGCAACAGATCGCTTGGGAACAGGATGACGGATCAGGCGATTTTGGTCACGGGAGCCGCCGGGTTCATCGGCTTTCACGTCGCCCGGCAGCTTCTGGCCGAGGGCCGGCCCGTGGTCGGGCTCGACAATCTCAACAGCTATTACGATCCGGCGCTGAAACAGGCGCGCCTGGCGCTGCTTCGGAACGAATCCCGCTTCGCCTTCGTCGAGGCCGATCTCGCCGACCGCGACACCATCGCGGCGCTGTTTGCGCGACATCGATTTGACAAAGTCGTGCATCTCGCGGCGCAGGCGGGCGTGCGCTACTCGATCGACCATCCGCACACTTACGCCGATTCCAATCTCCAGGGCTTTCTCAACGTGCTGGAGGGCTGCCGCAACAACTCTTGTCGTCATCTCGTCTACGCCTCGTCATCCTCCGTTTATGGCGCCAACACTAAACTGCCATTTGCCGTGCAGGACCGGACCGACCATCCCGTGAGCTTCTATGCCGCGACCAAGAAGGCGAACGAATTGATGGCGCAGTCCTACAGCCATCTCTACCGGCTGCCGGTCACGGGCCTGCGCTTCTTCACCATCTACGGCCCGTGGGGCCGGCCCGACATGGCCCTGTTTCTGTTCGTGAACGCCATCATGGCGGAGCGTCCGATCCGGCTCTTTAACCATGGCAAAATGCGTCGCGACTTCACCTATATTGACGACGTCGCCCGTGTAGTATCCAAGCTCATCGACCGGGTGCCCGCGGATGACCCGGCTGCCGCAAATGCGCCGTCTAAGGTCTACAATGTCGGCAACCACCATCCGGAAGAGCTGATGCATGTCGTCGGGCTTCTGGAGCAGGCGCTGGGTCGGACGGCAATCAAAGAATTGCTGCCGATGCAGCCGGGAGACGTCTTGGAAACGTTCGCGGATGTCGAGGATCTGACGCGCGACACCGGCTTTGCACCGTCAACGCCGATCGCGCTCGGGGTCCGTAATTTTGTCACCTGGTATCGGGACTACTTCAAGGTTTGAAATGACGATGGACAAACGCATTATCCCCCTGATCATGTGCGGCGGCGCCGGCACGCGGCTGTGGCCGGCTTCGCGCGAGGTGCGCCCAAAACAGTTCCTGCCGCTGTTCGGCACGCGCTCGACCTTCCAGGACACGCTGCTGCGCGTGTCGGATGCCTCGCTGTTCGATCGTCCGATCGTCATCACCAATGCGTCCTATCGCTTCATGGTGCTGGAGCAGCTCGCCGAGATCGGCATCGAGGCCGACGTGATCCTCGAGCCGATGCGGCGCGATTCCGGCCCCGCGATCGCCGCGGGTGCGGTGTTCGCGCAGAACCGCGCCAGTGACGCGATCGTGCTCGCGCTCGCCGCCGACCACGTAGTGCAGGACAATGCGGCCTTTGTCGCGGCCTGCCGTGAAGGCCTCACCGCCGCGAGCGCCGGGCGCATCGTCACCTTCGGCGTCAAGCCGGAGCGGCCGGCGACTGAATACGGCTATATCAGCCCGGGCGAGGTGATCTCCGGCGAGGTGCACGCCGTCGCGCGTTTCGTCGAAAAGCCTGATGCCGTGAAGGCGGCCGACTACGTCAGTTCGGGCTATCTCTGGAACAGCGGCAACTTCATGTTTCCGGCCACTGTCCTGCTCGACGAATACCGCAGGGTCGACGCGGCGAGCGTGGAGGCGATCTCCAATGCGGTGAGCAATGCGGGCCGCGATCTCGGCTTCGTGACGCTGGAGCCCGAGGCGTTCGGCGCGGCGAAGGCGATCTCGATCGACTATGCGGTGATGGAGAAGACCTCGCGCGCAGCGGTCGTGCCGGTGTCCTGCGGCTGGTCCGACGTCGGCTCCTGGCACGCCGTGTGGGAATTGTCGGAGAAGGACGCGCAAGGCAATGCTTCGCATGGCAGTGCGGTGTTCGAAGACTCCCGCAACTGCAACGTCACCACTGATGCAGCGCTGGTCGCGCTCGAAGGCGTCGACGATCTCGTCGTGGTCGCCACCGCGGATGCGGTGCTGGTCTCGCGCCAGAAGGATGCCAACGGCCTGAAGCGCCTCGTGACGAAGCTGAAGGCGGTCGCACCGAAGGTCACCGAGGAGCATCTCAAGGTGCACCGGCCCTGGGGCAGCTACCAGTCCGTCGACAACGGCGAGCGCCATCAGGTCAAGCGCATTGTCGTCAAGCCGGGCGGGCGGCTGTCGCTGCAGAAGCACCATCATCGCGCCGAGCACTGGATCGTTGTCCGCGGCGCCGCCCGGGTGACCGTCAACGAGACCGTCAAGACCGTGCACGAGAACGAGTCCATCTACATCCCGATGGGCGCGGTGCACCGGATGGAGAACCCCGGCAAGATCATGCTGGAACTCATCGAGGTCCAGACCGGAAGCTATCTCGGGGAAGACGACATCATCCGGATTGAAGACGACTATCAAAGGTCGTAACCAGCAAGCTCCGAATCACGCGACCCGGGCCGGAAGGCGCAAGCTTTTGGCGCTAAGGCCCGGGGAACGTGTAACTTTTTGAATCAAATCGTGTCCGGTCAATTCGGCTGACATTCGCCACAAATGTGGCGCCCGTGCTAGAAGCGGCCCGGGGATTTGCGTTGAATCGGGGTTTACTCAGATGAGTTCCAAAGGGTTTGCACCGGCAAAGGCCGGCTTGCGCGTTGGCGTCGTTGGCGCGGGCGTGATGGGCAGCAACCATGCGCGCGTGCTCGCGGGTCTTCCAGGCGTCAGCCTCGTCGGTGTGGTCGATCCGTCGCCGGCGCATCTGACGCGCACCACCGAGCTTGCCAGCTGCCAGGGTTTCGAGACGCTCGACCAACTCCTCGCCGAAGGTGTCGACGCCGTCACCATCGCCGCGCCGACCCATCTGCATCACGAGGTCGCGCTCGCCTGCATCGCCAGGAACGTTCATGTGCTGGTGGAGAAGCCGATCGCCTCCACGGTCGCGGAAGGTCGCGAGATCGTCGCCGCCGCGCAAAAGGCCGGCGTGACGCTGATGATCGGCCATGTCGAGCGCTTCAATCCGGCGGTCGCCGCCGTCAAGCAGGCGATCGCTGGCGAGGATATTCTCTCCATCGCGATCACCCGTGTCGGTCCGTTCCCGCCGCGCATGTCCAATGTCGGCGTCGTCATCGATCTCGCCGTGCACGACATCGATCTGATCCGCTGGTTCACCGAATCCGACATCGTCGAGGTGCAGCCGCAATTGTCGAGCGCGGTCGCCGAGCGCGAGGACATCGCGCTCCTGCAGTTCCGCACCGCCAACGGCGTGCTCGCGCACATCAACACCAACTGGCTGACGCCGTTCAAGGCGCGCAGCGTCACGGTCGCGACCCGCGGCAAATACGTGATGGGCGATCTGTTGACGCGCCAGGTCACCGAGTGCTTCGGCTTCAAGCCGGACGGCAGCTATTCGATGCGGCATCTGCCGGTCGGCCACGACGAGCCGCTCCGCGCCGAGTTGATCGCGTTCCTGAAGGCCGTCCGCAACGGCGAGACGCCGGCGGTCACTGGCGACGAGGGCGTCGCCAGCCTCGAGATCGCCACGCAGTGCCTGGAAACACCGTCCCGGCCCGCAGCCACGTCGTCCGCCCGCAAGGGTCCGCGCCGCGTCGCGGGCTGATCTCTTCTCCATGTCGACCGCTCAAAACCCGCAAGGCGCCATGAACCAGCATCTGCGTTCCGAACCCATTCCCTTCGTCGACGTCGCCTCGCAGCGCCGCCGGCTCGGCGCCTCGCTCGATGCCGCCGTCAAGCGCGTCCTCGACCATTGCCAGTTCGTCAATGGTCCTGAAGTCGCCGAGCTCGAGAAGCAGCTTGCGGCCTATAGCGGCGCCAAGCACGTGATCGGCTGCGCCAGCGGCACCGATGCGATCCTGATGGTCATGATGGCGAAAAATGTCGGCCCCGGCGATGCCGTGCTGTGCCCGTCCTTCACCTTCATCGCAACCGCGTCGCCGGTGGCGCGCACCGGCGCGACGCCTGTTTACGTCGATGTCGATGAAGCCACCTTCAACATGAGCCCGGAGTCGCTGAAGCGCGGCATCGCGACCGCCCGCAAGGCCGGCCTGAAGCCGGTCGCGGTGATTCCGGTCGACTTGTTCGGCCAGCCCGCCGACCACGATTCCATCGCCGAGATCGCCAGGGCGGAAGGCCTGTTCGTGCTCGACGACGCCGCACAGGGGTTTGGTGCGAGCTACAAGGGCCGCAAGCTCGGCACCTTCGGGCTCGCCACCGCGACCAGCTTCTTCCCGGCCAAACCGCTCGGCTGCTTCGGCGACGGCGGCGCGATCTTCACCGATGACGACGAGCTCGCCGCGACGCTGCGCAGCATCCGCGTGCACGGGCAGGGCGTCGACAAATACGACAACGTCCGCCTCGGCCTGACCGGCCGGCTCGACACCATGCAGGCCGCGATCCTGATCGAGAAGCTGAAGATTTTTGACGACGAGATCGCCGCCCGCAACAAGGTTGCGGAGCGTTACGCGCGTGGCCTGTCCAACGTTGTCACCGTGCCGCGGCTTGCGCCGGGCAATACCTCGGTCTGGGCGCAGTACACGATCCGTCTCCCTGAGGGCACCGACCGCGACGGCTTTGCTGCCGCGCTGAAGGCCCAGGGCGTGCCGACCGCGATCTATTACGGCAAGTCGATGCACCAGCAGACCGCCTACAAGCAGTATCCGGTCGCCGACGGTGGCCTGCCGGGCTGCGAGAACCTGTCGCAGGACGTCATCAGCCTGCCGATGCACGCCTACCTGACCGAAGCCGACCAGGAGCGAATCATCGCCGCAGTCCGCGGCGCGATCGCGGGCTGAATTCGCTGTTTTGCCCTCTTTTCCCTCTCCCCCTGTGGGAGAGGGTGGCATAGGCGGCCTTCGGCCGCCGTCCCTTAAGAACGCCGATGCTTTGCATCGGCTATGGCGATAGCGGCGAGACGGGTGAGGGGTCTCTCTCCGCACGGAAAGCTGGGAGAGAGACCCCTCACCCGATTGAGTTTGTATCTACCTGCGGCGCGGCCCTCTCCCACAAGGGGAGAGGGCACGGCAATGCGCATCGCAAGCCGAGCGCCCGTCTTTTTTGATCACGTCAAACTTCAAAGCCTTCTCGTTGGGCTGATAAGTCTCTAAAACAGACGCATGCTCGGACGCATCTTCACGGTTGGTGGTTACACGCTGCTCTCGCGGCTGACGGGATTTGCCCGCGACATCATGCTCGCGGCGATCCTGGGCGCCGGCCCCGTGGCCGACGCCTTTTTCGTGGCGCTGCGGCTGCCCAATCATTTCCGCGCGATCTTCGCCGAGGGTGCCTTCAACGCCGCCTGGGTGCCCGCCTATGCCCACGTCCATGGCGAGCGCGGGGAGGGGGCGGCAAAATTGTTCGCCGACCGCATCTTCACGCTGCTGCTGGCCTCGCAGGTGGTGCTGCTGATCGTCGCCTGGCTGTTCATGCCGCAGGCCATGAGCATTCTGGCGCCGGGCTTTTCCGAGGATGCCGAGCAGCGCAAGCTCGCGATCGAGCTGACCCGGATCACCTTTCCCTATCTGCTGCTGATCACGCTCGTGACGCTCTATGGCGGCATGCTCAACGTGATGCAGCGCTTTGCCAGCGCCGCGGCGGCATCGATCTTCCTCAACATCTCCATGATGATGACGCTGGCGCTCGCCGCATGGTTTCCCAGCGCGGGCCACGCCGCGGCCTGGGGCGTCCTGATTTCCGGCTTCCTGCAATATTTCCTGCTCGCGGGCGATCTCGCGCGCCATGGCGGCCTGCCGCGCTTTGCGCCGCTCAAGCTCGACGAGGACGTCCGCAGCTTCTTCAAGGCGCTTGGGCCGGCGACGCTGGGATCGATGGGCACGCAGGTCGCGCTGTTCGCCGACACCATCATCGCGACCTTCCTGCCCGCAGGCGCGCTGTCGGCGCTCTATTATGCCGACCGCCTCAATCAGCTGCCGATCGGTGTGATCGGCATCGCGATCGGCACGGTGTTGCTGCCCGAGATGTCGCGGCGGATCACCGCCAACGATCATGACGGCGCGATGAAGGCGCAGCGCCGCGCCTTCGATTTCACGCTGCTGTTCTCGGTGCCGTTCGTGGCGGCCTTCATCACCGTGCCCGACGCGATCATGCGTGCGCTGTTCGCCCGCGGGGCGTTCTCGAAGGCCGATGCCGCCGCCGCCGGCGCCACGCTCGCGGCCTATGCCATCGGCCTGATCCCCTTCGTGCTGATCCGCAGCGCGGTCGCGACCTTCTATGCGCGCAAGGATACGGCGACACCGGTCCGCGCCTCGCTGACGGGCATCGCGGTCAATGTCGCCCTGAAGGTGGCCTTGATGGGTTCGCTCGCCCAGATCGGCCTTGCGCTGGCGACAGCTGTCGGTGTCTGGACCAATCTGCTGCTGGTGCTGTTCTTCGCCGTGCGGCGAGGCTTTCTCGTGCTGGACCGCGCGTGGCTGATGTCGCTCGCCAAATTCCTGCTGACCGGACTGATCCTCGCCGCCACGTTCTGGCTGATCGCGCGCTTCAGCGGTTCTATGCTGGGTTCGATGCACTTCCGCGATGAGCTGATGCTGGTGCTGCTGGCCGTCGGAGGCACCATCGTCTACGCGCTCGCGATCCTCATCCTGTTCGGCCGCAGCTGGTTGGTCTCGCTGGTGCGTGGCTAGGCCTGTATCAATCCGACGGGCCAAAGCCTGCTGCAGCAGGCGAGACACGCCGGAAGCAGCCATCACGTATATGGCTCTCCTCTGGTTCCCGGTACATGGTAACGTTTAACCTCGGTCGAGTTCGAAAGGGTGCGGTCTCACCAACGGTTATGCGATGACCAGACGGGCGAAAAAGGCGACCTCGCCGCGGAAAGGGCGGGTTGGTGCTACCCTTGCGTCCCCCAGTTTGCAGGGTCGCGCGCAGGACATTGCGCTGATCGATCACCTGATCGAACGGATCGACCAAGGTGGATCCACGCTTGTTATCAGCGGTGAGCCCGGCATCGGAAAATCTGCGCTCCTCGATGTTGCCAGGCACAGAGCCAGTGAACGCGGCTTCTCCGTCTTGAGCATGACCGGCGTCCTCGCCGAAGTCCATTTGCCGTTTGCAGCACTTGAACAGGCCTTGCGTCCGCTGATGAAAGGGGCCGAGGGCCTTGTCCCTCGCCAGCGATCGGCCTTGCTGGCCGCTTTTGGCATGCATGACGACGCGGGGCCGCCCGATATCTTCCTGGTTGCGCTCGCGACGCTGTCTCTTCTGAGCGAAAGGGCGACGCGCGAGCCTCTGCTGCTTGTTGCCGACGATGCCCAATGGCTGGATCAGGCGACCTTTGAGGTGCTGGCCTTCGTCTCGCGCAGACTGAGCTCGGACCCGATCGTTCTCGTGGTCGCCATGCGCGACGACTTCAAGAGTTCGCTTGGCGACGCCTCCACCCTGAGGCTGCGCCTTTCAGGGCTCGATCAAGCCGACGCCGAGCGCTTGCTGGACGCCAATGCGCCGGGCCTTCCGGCGGAGCTGCGCAGCCGCTTCCTTCGGGAGGCCTCGGGCAATCCGCTGGCCCTTGTGGAGCTGCCCCGCGGAGAACGAGCCGCTGGAGATGCGCCGTGGCTTCCGCTGACCGACCGGCTCGAGCGCGCCTTCTCCAGTCGCTCGTCCGACCTCCCGCACATCGCGCTATTGTTGTTGTTCGTGACGGCGGAGAACGACGGGACATCGCTCCACGAAATCCTTTCCGCCGCCGAAGCCGTGTTGGGCGAGCGCGTGGGTATCGCTGCCATCGCGCCCGCGGTCGCCGCGAAGCTCATCGAGATCAACGGGACGGAGGTGAGGTTTCGGCATCCGCTCGTTCGCTCCGCCATGCACCAGGCCGCCGACCCGGCGACCCGCCAAAGGATCCACGCCGCGCTTGCTGCCGTGATTCACGATCAGCTCGACCGCCAATTGTGGCATCGTGCCGCAGCAACGATCGGACCTGACGACGAGCTCGCCGGCGAATACGACCTGATGGCGGCGCGCGCGTTACGGCGCGGCGCCGTGGCGATGGCGATCGAGGTTCTGGAAAGCGCGGCACGGCTGAGCAGCACGGCGAAGGCGAGAGGCGACCGGATGTTGCGGGCAGCCGAACTCGCCGCCGATCTGGGGCAGCCGGAGCTCATGGAGCGCCTGCTGCGGCAGGCCGACATCGACGAGACGAACCAGTTGCGCTGGTCCGGATCGCCTGGTGCCGTGAGATCAGCCAGCCCCCGGCGGTCAACGATCCCGCGAAGATTCTCGCATTGATTGGGTTCGCCGCGAAAGCCCACGCCGCCGGCGCGATCGATCTGGCCGCCAATCTTCTTTGGCGAGCCGCGCAACGTTGCTGGTGGAGCAGCGCAAGCGATGAACTCTGCGCAAGGGTTCACGATGCGGCTGCGCGGCTGGAATTGCCTGACGGGGACCCCCGCCTGATCGCGATATCCGCTTACGTCGAGCCGCTGCGGCGGGGGGCGGACTTGTACCTCAAGCTTCAGGGGCTTGCGGGAACGGCGCACAGCGACCCCACCGTTGCGAGCATCCTCGGCAGCACCGCCAATGTCATCGGGACCTTCGACATCGGCGTGAACTTTCTCGCCGAGTCCAGTGCCGTGCTGCGCATGCAGGGACGGCTCAGCGATCTCGCCCGGGTGCTTTTCGCCCAAGGGTGGGCGGAAATGGAAGTCGGTGACTGGCGGGGCGCCATGAGGGAGGCCGAGGAATCCGCCCGGCTTGCCGAAGAGACCGGCGGGCTTCCGTGGATTGCCGCAGCCACGATCCTGAAAGCCAGGCTCGCAGGAATGCAAGGCAATCTGGAGCAATCCGAAGCGTATGCGGCGCAGGCGGAAGCCCTGGCCCTGTCCATCGGCGCGAGTTTCCTGCTGGCTATGTTGCAGATCGCACGAGGCGTATCCGCAATCGGCGCGGGCCGTCATTGGGAGGCCTTTGAGCATCTGCGACGCCTGTTCACGCCGGCCGATCCCGCTTTCAATTTCGGCCTTCAGTTCTTTGGCCTCGCGGATTTCGTGGAGGCCGCCGTGTCGTCCGGCAATGCGGACGAGGCGAGCCGCGTGCTCGATGAGATCGAGCGCGCCTCGGCTCCGACGCCGGTGCCGTGGGTCGGGACGATGCTGCAATATGGCAAGGCGTTCCTCGCTGCGCCGGAAGACGCCGAGCCGTTCTTCCTGCAAGGTCTTGGACTGCAAGGTCCTGGGCCGGCCGCGAAGAAATGGCCGTTCCTGCGAGCCCGTTTTCTCCTGGCCTATGGCGGATGGCTGCGCCGCCAGCGCAGATCCGCCAATGCGAGGGCTCCGTTGCGCGAGGCACGCGACATGTTCGATGCGCTCGGCGCTTCGCCCTGGAGCGATCGGGCCCGCGAGGAACTGCGAGCGTCGGGCGAAACCAGCCGCCGGCGAACCGAACAGGTGTGGGACACGCTGACCCCGCAGGAGCTTCACATCGCGCAACTCGCCGCCGAAGGTCTCTCGAACAAGGAGATCGGCGCCAGACTGTATCTGTCCCACAGAACTGTCGGGTACCACCTGCACCGGATATTTTCGAAGGCCGGAATCACCTCGCGGTCCGGGCTACGCCCCGTTCTCGCAAGCATCAGCCGCCCCGCGGACTGATCGCCGTCCCGTCATCGGACTGGTCATTTGACAGAAGCGGCAGCCCCTCCGCGCGGGCTAGCTGCGCGAGTGCGTCTACCCCCAAGCAAAAGTTGACCATGAAACTGTTCTCTTCACTCGCAATCCTCAGCCTCGGAGCAATCCTCATGACCCAAGCCGCCGACGCGGCCCCAGACGCCGGGACCGACCCCCGGATCGATCCCCAGGTTCGCGCCTTCCTGCGCGAGATCAACAAGGATCCGAGCCCGTTCTGGGAGCTGCCCCAGCCCAAGCCGCAGGACATCCTGACGGAGCTTCAGAACAAGACGCCAGTCGACATGTCGGGGGTGAACACGACCGAGCAGACCATCACCCAGGACGGTCAGTCCGTGAAAATCTACATCATGAAGCCCGAGCACGTGACCGGAAAGCCCGGCGTACTGCTGTTCATTCACGGCGGTGTCTGGATCGTCGGAAATTTCCAGAACCATCAGCGTCTGTTGCGCGACCTGGTGGTCGGCTCCGGCCAGATCGGTGTTTTCGTTGAGTATACGTCCCTGCCGAAGGCGCGCTTCCCCACGCAGCTCGACCAGTCCTATGCGGTGCTGAAATGGGTGGCGAGCCACGCCGAAGAGTTCGGCGCGGACGGTAGCCGGATCGCGGTGGCCGGCAATTCGGTTGGCGGCAACATGACCGCGGCATTGTCGCTGATGGCCAAAGACCGCAGCGGACCCAAGTTCAGCTATCAGGTCATGATGATCCCGGCGACCGACGCCAGCGTCGACACCGCATCCTACCACGAATATGGCACGGGACGATTTCTCGCCCGCGCCTTCATGAAATACGGCTGGGATCTGTACGCGCCGGACGCAGCGACGCGCAACAACCCCTACGTCTCGCCGCTGCGCGCCAGCCTGCAGCAATTGAAGGGGCTTCCTCCGGCTCTTGTCATCACCGCAGAGAACGATCCGCTGCGCGACGAAGGCGAGGCTTACGCGCGCAAGCTCAAGGAGGCCGGCGTGTCCGTGATCGCGACCCGCTACAACGGGATGATCCACGACTTCGTCCTGCTGAACGGCATCCAGAGCGACCCCGAGCCCCAGGCCGCGATTCGGCAGATGTCGGCGGAGATCAAGGCACATCTCGCACCTTGATCCAGCCTTGAAAGAGCAGGCGGCGACACCGTCGCCGCTTGCTACGTTTTGATTGATCCCGAACTTATGATTGCGACGTTCTCGCGCAATGCCCCGCTGACTGAATAAGTCCAGTCGGTTGGTGTCTGCAGCAACTTGCCAAGCCCAGTTTTGCGATTCTCGTCGGCTTACAGTCTCAAGGCCGACATCACGGCATCGGTTGGTACAGCCAGAATCGTCAATCTTGGCCCTTTTATATAGCCAGGCGCAACGCATCTACTCGCTACGACCATGGATCGGAGCGAGCCCGATCCATCGGGCTCGGCGGGAGTTCCGATCGGTGCAGATAACTCAATCGCCGACACGGAGACAGGAGTTCCACACTGCCTGGCATTTTGTGGAAAGCCGGCGCGTGCGCGCTCCCTCACATTTCCACCGAAGAGATAAATGACCAAGGAGCAGATCTCATGAAGGCGATCGTTGTAACGGAGCAAGCCGCGGGAACGGCCGGTATGAAGCTGGTGCGCCGGCCCGAGCCGCAGGCAGCGATAAACGATGTCGTCGTCCAGGTTCATGCGTCGAGATTCATCCCGACTGAGCTTGCGTGGCCCTCGAGCTGGGCCGATCGCCTTGATCGCGACCGGACGCCGTCGATCCCTGGACACGAGCTGGCCGGAGTGGTCTCTGCCCTTGGATATGGAACGACGGGGCTGTCGGTGGGACAACGGGTGTTCGGCCTCGCGGACTGGTATCGCGATGGCACGCTGGCCGAGTACGTGGCAATCGAGGCGCGCAACCTTGCGCCGCTGCCGGGCGACGTCGACTTTACCGTGGGCGCGAGCCTGCCGATCTCGGGCCTCACCGCGTGGCAAGGGCTGTTCCAGCACGGTCGCCTTCAGGCGGGGCAGAGCGTGCTGGCACACGGGGCGGCAGGCGCAGTCGGGTCTATGGTGACGCAACTCGCACGAGCGGCCGGAGCTTACGTCATCGGCTCCGGACGTGCCGCCGATCGTCAGACAGTGCTCGACCTCGGCGCGAAGGAGTTCGTCGACCTCGACAACGACGCACTGGAGGACATCGGCGAAGTCGATCTGGTGTTCGATGTCATCGGTGGTGAGATCCAGAAGCGGTCTACAGGACTCATTCGAGCCGGGGGAACACTGGTGTCCATCGTCGGGCCGGCGGAGGCGCAGCCTTCCAACGGGCTGGCGATCGACTTCGTCGTCGAGGCTGATCGTGCCCAACTGAGTGAGATCGTCCAGCGGGTGCGGGACGGACGACTGCGGACTAACATCGGCAACGTCTCGACCCTCGACGATGCCGTCGCCGCCTTAAATTCGACCGAGCGACGTAAGGGAAATACGATTATCCGCGTTCGTCCCTGAGCGACGCACGTCCGTTGATGCGCGCAGCCGGTCGGCTCGTCCAGGTCGGCCGGCTGTTGAGAATGTCCCAGGGGGCAATGGCCGCCCTCTCGGAGCGGTCGTAAACGTGCGCTTTGGAATGCCCCTCGCGTAGGGGGCATGAATCGTCGCGTCGAATGAGCGAATTCGTCGGAGCGAGGGACTCGCCTCCAAGGTGCAACCGACCTCCGCACATCCCTTGATTTTGCACGATTGCCGTGGTATTGGCGCCGCATGATCAAATCGTCGCGCCATTTCAACCGCAACCACATGACCCGCTTCGGCTGGGCCGTGGAAGGAGTCGCGCGCTAGGAATTCGACGACGACATCTTTTCCACCAGGC
The DNA here is from genome assembly GCF_011516635.5 of Bradyrhizobium barranii subsp. apii. Taxonomy (GTDB): domain Bacteria; phylum Pseudomonadota; class Alphaproteobacteria; order Rhizobiales; family Xanthobacteraceae; genus Bradyrhizobium; species Bradyrhizobium barranii. The sequence goes on from NZ_CP096255.1 coordinate 3,577,046, forward strand.
CCCGCCGGCATCGGACGGGGCCTTTTGTTTGGCCTCGCTCCCTGCCGGCACAACAGCAGGAGCATCCGATGCCACCCCAACAGACGAACATCTCATCCGAGATTGAGCGCGATGCCGCGAGGCTTCGCCTCGACCTCTCCATCGTCTTGAGACTGATCAAGCGATACTGGTATGCGTTTCAGGAGCGGTGGCAGCGCCCAGGGATCGCATTGCAGGACCTGAGTGACAGGGAGCTGATGGATATCGGCTTGACGCGTAGCGAGATCGACTACATCTCGCCTGAACGCGCTATCGATACGCTGAGAGATCGCGCCACGGATCTTTGGAGGCGGGGCGTGATATAGGTGATCAACCGTCAGAAGCGGAGATACGCTTTGCGAACAAGCGGCAGTCAGCGCGACTACTTTGTAGGAGTGCACCGCGGGACGAGTTCGGCAACTATCGTGCCATCAACCGGACCGTTCCTCACAGGGAAATGACCGGGCTGCGGCGTTTTCGTCGCATCCCGCTCTGACAGGCGAGGCGCCGGGCGAGTCTTCGCGGCCTGTGCCCGCCTAAAGCCGTTTGCCTTGCCACTTTTTCCACGGCAATATGCCCGCAAAACAACCATGAGGACGGGATAAGAAAATGGCGGCTCCCATCAAGTTCGGCGTTGGCCAAAGCGTGCTGCGCAAGGAGGATGACGCGCTCATCCGCGGCAAGGGCCGCTATACCGATGATTATGCGCCGCAGGCCGCGCTTCGCTGCCTGATGCTGCGCTCGCCGCACGCGCATGCCAAGTACACCATCGATGCGAGCCGGGCCCGTACGCTGCCGGGCGTTGCGCTGATCCTGACCGCCGATGATGTCAAGGATCTCGGCAATCTGCCCTGCCTGTTCAATCTCGAGACCGATCCCTTCACCGGCCCGCCTTACCCGATCCTCGCCAAGGACGAGGTGCGCCATGTCGGCGATTCCATCGCCTTCGTGGTCGCCGAGACCATCGACCAGGCCCGCGACGCGATCGAGGCGATCGAGGTCAAATGGAGCCCGCTGCCGGCGGTGACAGGCGTCGTCAACGCCGTCAAGAAGGGCGCGCCGCAGGTCTGGCCGGACAAGGCCGGCAACGTGCTGTTCGACGTCTCGATCGGCGACAAGGCGGCGACCGAGGCTGCCTTTGCGAAGGCGCATGCGGTGGCCGAAATCAACATCGTCAATCCGCGCGTCGTCGCGAGCTTCATGGAGGCGCGCGCGGCGGTTTGCGAATACGACGCCAAGCGCGATCATCTGACGCTAACCGTCGGCAGCCAGGGCAGCCACCGCCTTCGCGACATCCTCTGCCAGAACGTGCTCAACATCCCGACCGAGAAGATGCGGGTGATCTGCCCCGACGTCGGCGGCGGGTTCGGCACCAAGCTGTTTCCGTACCGCGAATACGCCTTGATGGCGGTCGCTGCGCGGCAGCTCAAGAAAGCGGTGAAATGGGCGGCCGACCGCACCGAGCACTTCATGGGCGACGCGCAGGGCCGCGACAACGTCACCACTGCCAAGATGGCGCTGGCCGAGGACGGCAAATTCCTCGCGATGGATTGCGACCTGATGGGCGACATGGGCGCGTATCTGTCGACCTTCGGCCCCTACATTCCCCATGGCGGTGCCGGCATGCTGCCGGGCCTCTACGACATCCAGGCCTTCCACTGCCGGGTGCGCACCATCTTCACCAACAGCGTGCCGGTCGATGCCTATCGGGGCGCGGGCCGTCCCGAGGCGGCCTATGTGATCGAGCGTCTGGTGGACGCGTGCGCGCGAAAACTCGACATGACGCCGGACGCCATCCGCCGCAAGAATTTCATTCAGCCGAAGGCGCTGCCGTACAAGACCGCAACGGGCAAGGTCTATGATTCCGGCGATTTCGCCGCGCATCTCAAGCGCGCGATGGAGATCGGCGAGTGGAAGGAGTTTCCCAAGCGCGCCAAGGCGGCCAAGAAAAATGGCCTGATCCGCGGCATCGGCCTTGCGAGCTATGTCGAGATCTGCGGCGTGATGGGCGAGGAGACCGCCAATGTGCGGCTCGATCCCAACGGCGACGTCACCGTCCTGATCGGCACACAGTCGAGCGGGCAGGGCCACCAGACGGCTTATGCGCAGATCGTCGCCGAGCAGTTCGGCCTGCCCCCGGAGCGCGTGCACGTGCGCCAGGGCGACACCGACGAGATCGCCACGGGGCTCGGCACCGGCGGCTCGGCCTCGATCCCGTCAGGCGGCGTCAGCGTCGAGCGCGCCACGCGCGAGCTTGGGCAGAAGCTGAAGGAGATCGCGGCGCAGGCGCTGGAAGCCAGTGCCGGCGACCTCGAGCTCTCCGACGGCGTGGTGCGGATCGCCGGCACCGACCGTTCGATGTCGTTCGCCGATCTCGCCAAGCGCGGGAGCGCCGATCCATCGAAGCTTAACGGCAGCGCGACCTTTGCCAGCGCCGACGGCACCTATCCGAACGGCACGCATCTGGCGGAAGTCGAGATCGATCCGGCCACCGGCATCATCAAGATCGTCAACTACGTGATCGTCGACGATTTCGGCAAGACGCTCAATCCGCTGCTTTTGGCGGGCCAGGTGCATGGCGGCGCCATGCAGGGTATCGGCCAGGCGCTGATGGAGCAGGTGGTCTACGGCGCCACTGACGGGCAACTGATCACCGCGACCTTCATGGACTACGCGCTGCCGCGCGCGGCGGATGGTCCGGACTTCGTGTTCGAGACCAGCAACGTTCCCTGCACGACCAATCCGCTGGGCGTGAAGGGGGCGGGCGAGGCCGGCGCGATCGGCTCCTGTCCGGCCGTCGTCAACGCCATCGTCGACGGGCTCTGGCGCGAATACAAGATCGACCACATCGACATGCCGGCCACCCCGGAGCGGGTGTGGATCGCCGTCAACGAGCACCACCGCCGTCACAGCCTTTAATCTCGAGCTCGACCAAATAATCCATAGTGCGACGATCTATCGCCGCGCTTTGGATGGAATGAACTCTGCCAATCGGTGTTGGCCCAATGTGGGGTCAGCACGATCCTGTCTCAGGGAAAGGGATTTTGCGAATGAAGCGAGTGTTGGTTGTTGGGGGCGCGCTGCTGCTCGGCATGGGCGCGGTTTGGGCGCAGCAGGACTCCGTCAAGGAGGTCCAGACCCTCATGAAGGGCAACGGCAAGAACGCCGGCGCGGTTGCGGCGATCGTCAAGGGCGAGAAGCCTTACGACCAGGCCACGGTGGATAGCGCGCTGGCGCAGTTCGCGGATACTGCCAAGAAGCTGCCGAACCTGTTCCCGGCGAGCGCAAAGGGCCAGAAGCCCGAGGGCGACTACAGCGCCTCGCCGAAGATCTGGGAGGACAAGGCCGGCTTCGACGCCAAGATCGCAAGCTTCGCCAAGGTCGTCGGCGAGGCCAAGGGCAAGATCAAGGACCTGGATTCGCTCAAGGCGACTTTTCCCGCGGTCGGCAAGGAATGCGGCGGCTGCCACGAGACCTTTCGTGTGAAGAACAGCTGACGCGGAGTCGGCAAAAAGTGAGGGCGGATGCGCACGGCATCCGCCCTTTTTGCGTTGTGTGCGGGCGCCTCGGTTGACTCGTACGCGTTTTCGGTCGGACGCGCATCTGGGCGGATCGAAGGCGAGCGCAATTGCTCAGCCGGCTCCCGAAGCTTTTCGAGCGGCAGGCTTGCGAGTCTCTTTTTCGAGTAACCACCCCAAAGCCTTCGCTGGGTTCAACCAGCGCACCTCATCGATCTGTTCGGCGAGCGTCAGCGCATGAACGGTCAGTACCTCAATGTCCTGAGGATTGACGTCCGCCTTTTCCAGCACGTGTATGCACCGGTTGATCGCCGCCAGATCGAGCTGAAGTTGCTCGACACTTGAGTGGTGATGTTTGGCCCCCACGACTTTCCATGGTCTCATTGCGCGCACTTTTTTCTCCCCATACGCGGTCACGCCTTCGTGAGTGCAGTTTGTGGCGGCAACACGAAAATGGATGGACGGAATCGGGGATGTTTGCGGGCGGCCCGTCAAAGGTAGGGCAGCAGCGGGGGAGGCTTGGACCATTGCGTTGAGGTGCCTCGGTTACCGAGGCATCGATTCGTCGAACCACACCAAGGGCAAAATTTGTTTGCGAGGCCTGGCTGATCGCTGTCGGGGCGCCACGTATGAGCTTATCTTCAACCGCAGCCGCTGCGACGTTGACGAGAGTTGTCGGATGCAGGCGCATCCGAGTCGTGTGCTTCGATCGCAGAGTTCCAATTCGCGGCGAGAATCTGAATCAAAACAGCGAGGCAGGCCATGGTCAAACCGTTCCCGTCGAAGACGCACATCGGCAACCATATGCTGCATCCTGAAACGCTGATGCTGACCTATGGCTACGATCCGCAATTGTCGGAAGGCGCGATCAAGCCGCCGGTGTTCCTGACCTCCACCTTCGTGTTCAAGACGGCCGACGACGGGCAGGACTTCTTCGATTTCGTCGCCGGCCGGCGTGAGCCGCCGGAAGGGATGGGCGCGGGGCTGGTCTATTCGCGCTTCAATCACCCCAACAGCGAAATCGTCGAGGACAGGCTCGCGATCTACGAGCGCACCGAGAGCTGCGCGCTGTTCTCATCCGGCATGGCGGCGATTGCAACCACGATCCTGGCGTTCGTCCGCCCCGGCGACGTCATTCTGCACTCCCAGCCGCTCTATGGCGGGACGGAAACCCTGCTGACGAACACGCTTGCGCGCCTGTCGATCGGCGCCGTCGGCTTCGCCGATGGCGTTGATGAAGCGGCGGTCAGCCAGGCCTCGGAGGAGGCCATGCGCAAGGGCCGGGTCTCGATGATTCTGATCGAAACTCCGGCCAACCCGACCAACGGGCTGGTCGACGTCGCGATGATGCGCCGTGTCGCCGACGCCATCGGCAAGACCCAGGGACACATTCCGATCATCGCCTGCGACAATACGCTGCTCGGTCCGGTGTTTCAGCGGCCGATCGAGCATGGTGCGGACATTTCCCTGTACTCGCTCACGAAATATGTCGGCGGTCATTCGGACCTGATCGCGGGTGCCGCGCTCGGCGCGAAGGCGATCGTGAAGGGCATCAAGGCGCTCCGGGGCGCGATCGGCACCCAGCTCGATCCGCATTCCTGCTGGATGATCAACCGCTCGCTCGAGACGCTGAGCCTGCGCATGGAAAAGGCCGACAGCAACGCGCGCCTCGTCGCGGACTATTTGCGCGATCACCCCAAGGTGGCCAAGGTTCACTACCTCGGCCATCTCGAGAAGGCTTCGCCGGCCGGAATGGTGTTTGCGCGGCAATGCCTGGGGGCGGGCTCCACCTTCTCGTTCGACATCGTCGGCGGCAAGGACGCGGCGGTGAAATTCCTCAACGCGCTGCAAATCCTCAAGCTGGCGGTGAGTCTCGGTGGAACGGAGTCGCTTGCGAGCCTGCCCGCAACCATGACTCATTCCGGCGTTCCCGCCGACATCCGCCGGAAAATCGGTGTGCTCGATTCCACGATCCGGCTGTCGATCGGCATCGAAAACCCGACGGACCTGATCGCCGATCTCGCGCAGGCGCTGAACGCGGCTTGAAGGCGTAGCCCGGACATTGCCGAACCCAAGCAACGCAATGAGGTCGGCCATGCCGCCGCTCGCGCGAGCCAAGGTGCCAAGCCGTTGGTCAGGCTGGTATCCCCTGGCAGGTCGAATGGCTCCGGACTTACGCTCCGCGCGAATGGCTCACGATGTCTCGAGGGTCGATATCGCGGCTGGAGGCAACGTAGTCGATCTCGCCGCGCGTCGTGCCGATGTCCATCAACTCCCGGTCACTCAAGCCGGACAACGTGCCGCGCAATCTCTGGCGATCGCGACTTGCCTGAAAGACATCCCAGTACTTCCGGATCAGGCTGCGGACATGCCGGGACGATATGGACGCCCGTTCCGGCCACATTGTACCTTGGATCAGGGTCATTGCAGTGTCTTCGGAGGGGGTTTTACACCCCGAGAAGGTGCCCGAAGACCGACGCGCGTGCTTGACCGACAGCTTACATTTTTCCTACCGGCAGCTTATTCTTGCGACGTCCAGCGGGCCCAAAAGCCCACCCCGGTCGCCCCGGAGGGCTCACCCAAGGGATTCGCACCGTGCGCTATCTCTTTGAGGAGTATGCATTCGACGCCGGTCGGCGAGAGCTGCATCGCGGAGCGGATCGGATCTCAGTTACGCCACTGGTGTTCGATCTCCTCGATTACCTGATCCGCAATCGGGAGCGCGTCGTAGGCAAGGATGAACTCATCGATGCCATTTGGCAGGGACGCTGCGTGTCCGATGCTGCGCTGACGACCCGCCTCAACAGTGCGCGATGCGCGATCGGGGATTCTGGCGAAGAGCAGCGGCTGATAAGAACACTGCCACGCAGAGGCTTCCGCTTCGTGGGTCAGGTCCGGGAAACGCTTGCCGCCGAGGGCGCAGCGGCCGCCGACGGCGGAGCCGAGACGCCGAAACCTGCGCTCTCGCTCCCCGACAAACCCTCGATCGCGGTCCTTCCATTCGCTAACCTCTGCCCGGATCCGGAGCAGGACTATTTTGCCGACGGTATGGTCGAGGACATCATTTCGGGACTGTCGCGTTCGAAGTCTCTTTTCGTCATCGCGCGACATTCGACTCTGGCCTACAAGGGCAGGGCGATCGACGTCAAACAGATCGGTCAGGAGCTGGGCGTTCGCTACGTGCTCGAAGGCAGTGTGCGCAAGGCCGGCAATCGAGTCCGAATCGCCGGTCAGTTGATCGACGCGGCGACCGGCCTGAATCTCTGGACGGACCGGTTTGACAGTGAGATCGAAGATCTTTTCGACCTGCAGGATCGGCTGACGAGCAGCGTCATCGGCGCAATCTCCCCGCGACTGGAGCGCGCCGAAATCGAGCGCGCCCAACGCAAACCCACCGACAACCTACAGGCCTACGACTACTATCTCCGGGCGTTCGCCGCCTTCTTCAGATTCACGGAGGAGGCAAGCATCGAAGCTATGGAGCTCGCAAAGACGGCCCGCTGTATCGATCCGGAATTTGCGCGCGCATATGCGCTCGGCGCCCGTTGCTATGTCCTGAGGAATGTTTTCGACTGGATCACTGATGAAGCCCATGAACACAGTGAAGCCGCGCGGCTGGCGAGGCGGGCGGTCGAGCTTGACCCGAACGATCCGTCGGTGCTTGCTATGGCCGGACACGCGCTCTCCCAGGTGGCAGGCGAGGTCGAGGAAGGCGATGCTCTTCTCGTGCGCGCGATAAAGCTGGACCCAAACCTCGTCATCGCACGACATTGGAACGGTTGGAGCCAACTCTGGCTTGGTCGTGGTGACGCCGCAATCGAGCAATTCAACACCGCATTGCGTTTGAACCCGCTTCATCCGCATGGGGGCGCCAACGCCCAGACGGGCTTGGCTTACGCTCATTTTCTTGCTGACCGTCATGATGACGCCTTGGCTTGCGCGGCAGCCGCCATCAGGCTGATACCGATCTTTCCGCCTGCGCAATTCATTATGGCGGCATGCCATGCGGCGTCAGACCGGGTTGGGGAAGCCCGGCGGATTTGCGACCGTGCGATGCAACTATGTCCCAATAAGCGTATCGATGCGTACACACGGCGATACCGCCGACGGGAAGATGTCGAAAAGCTGACGCAAGCGCTCCGGGTTGCCGGCATGCCGGAATGAGCGTGCGCGGCCACCTCGCGGCGTGCGGAATCGAAAAGGCCGGACGCTCCCTCCGGCGTCCGGCCTTCGCGTACGAAGCAGCCTTGAGGTTACTTCGTCACCTGGCCGCGGATCTCGCCGCCCGGATTGGCCGCGGTGTGGATGTTGACGTAGAGCTTGCCGGCGAGCAGATCAGCGGCCTGCGCATCGGTCAGCGTCGCCGAGCCCTCGACCGGGCTGGAGGTCGCATTCGGAATCGCGACCGCGACGCCGGCGTTCTTGCCGGCCTCGGCCGGCCCGTGGAAGTGAGCGGCCGTTGCCGGGCCGGACAGACCGGAATAGGTGACCTTCCAGGACAGCTTCTTGCTGGCGGCATCATAGTCCAGATCGGCGGTTCCGGCGCCGCTGGTGGTGGTTGCTGGCACCTCGGATTTGCCGTCGAGCGTTGCTTTCAGCTTTTCGGCGCCGGCGGGGGCTGCAAAAGCTGCGGCGCCCAGCGCGACCATGGCGATGACGGTCTTGTTCATGACATTCTCCCTGAGGCCTCGTTGGCCTGCCAAACTTCCAACATTGGCCGTTTCAGTTTATTCCCGTTTCCGGCCGGGGCGGGCTAAATTCTTCGTGGCTGGAGCCGCGTGGACATCGGTCATAGGTTCGCGGCAAGCAATGAATGGATCTGCATGTTGCAACGAACAATTGTCGTGGCGCTGCTTGCCGCGGTCACTGCTGCGGGCGTCTATTGGTGGCTCAGCGCGCCGGTGGTGGCGGCCGGTGCCGCCGCGCCTGCCCATGTCCCCAATCTCGCCAATGGCGAGGTGATGTTCAACGCCGGCGGATGCGCGTCCTGCCATGCCGTCCCCGACCAGCCCGATCGCACCAGGCTCGGCGGCGGCGTCGCGATCAAGTCGCCGTTCGGAACGTTCTACGCGCCGAACATCTCCTCCGATCCGACCTACGGCATCGGCAAATGGACCGACGCCGATTTCGTCAACGCGGTCATGCACGGGGTCTCGCCGGACGGACAGCATTATTTCCCGGCGTTTCCCTACACGTCCTATCAGCACGCCAGGCGCGAGGACGTGCTCGACCTCTTCGCCTATCTGAAAACGTTGCCGCCCGTTGCAGGCAAGGTGCGTGACCACGACGTGCGCTTTCCGTTCGACATCCGGCGCAACATCGGCATCTGGAAATTCCTGTTTATGGACGGAAAGCCCTTCGTCGCCGACGGCACGAAGTCGCCGCAATGGAATCGCGGCGCCTATCTCGTCAACAGTTTCGGCCATTGCGCCGAATGCCACAGCCCGCGCAACGCGCTTGGCGGCATCATCTCCGGAGAACGCTTTGCCGGTGGACCCAATCCGGAAGGCGAGGGCTGGGTGCCCAACATCACACAGAAGCGCCTCGGCGAGTGGAGCGCGAAGGATATTGCCTATTTCCTGAAGACCGGCGAATTGCCCGACGGCGACAGTGTCGGCGGCGCGATGACGCGCGTGATCAAGAACACCTCGCAATTGCCGGACGAGGATCTCGCGGCGATGGCGGATTACATCAAATCGCTGCCGCCGGTGGACGGGCCGCCGCGGCCGAAACGCAAGGAAGCCAGCTAGGGCGTGTATTCCTAAGGCGATAAATATCGCCCCATTAGGCCGCAGCCGCCGAGTGCCGTATTCATGTCCGCTATTGGAGAACAGGCTGACCAATTTCAAACGCCAACGCACTTCCGAATCTGACGACCCAAAGCTGTCGTCGGACAGGGCAACGGTTTACGACCGCTACTGACCTTCCATACCTGTGGTGCAAGGCGAACGTTGTTCAAGTATGTTACAGAACTCGATGAAACCTGGAGGCTATGATGAAATTTCTGGCGCTGGCGTTTTGTTTCTTGTTTGGCGCTTCTGGAACGGTTGCGTTTGCGGGGCCTGCAGAAGAGGCCAACGCTGCGATCGATCAATGGTCAGCGACGTATAGTGCAAACGACCGCGACGCGCTCGTAGGTCTATACGCCCCCGACGCGGTTTTGCTTGGAACGACAAGCCCGGCAATTTCCGAAGGAACAGAGGGGATACGGAAATATTTTCAGGAATTGCCGGGAAGCGGTCGCAAGAACTCGATTGTCGAGATACGAACGCTCGTCCTCAGCGAGACATCCGTCTTGGGAATCGGATTTTACAATTTTGCTCGAGCTGCAGAGAACGATACACCCCGGCCATCACGCTTTACTTTCGTGCTTGTGAAGCGCGACGGTCGATGGATGATCGCGCACCACCATTCGTCACCGCTGTCGGCCGCGCGTCAGTAGCTGTCGGAATTTTGGGAGACATCCTGCAACGATAGCAAGCGAGTGCTCATGGCCGCTAACGGGCTCGGCCGCGGTTCGGACCGATGTCAGCTAAATGGTCGTCCGTTAAGAATCCGAATTGAGCGGGATGGGACATGTGAACGTGCGCCATATCCGGATCAGGAACAGGTCCAAGAAATCTCTCAGCCAGGCGAGGATGCGGCGGAAGTTGTGGCCTACGGCGGAGAGGACGACGTTGGCGGCGTCTCCTGCGCGGCCTTTGAGGTAGCAGCGCCCGAGGTGACCTTCGGCCTTCAGGTGTCCGATGATGGGCTCGATGGCGGATCGGCGGCGCAACTCGCGCTTGATGATCCCGAAGACGCCGCGCTTCTGGCCGGAGATGAAGACGCGACGTGGATTTTGAGCGTCGTGGCCGCGATACCCCTTGTCGACATAGGCCCGCTCGATCGGACAGCCGGTGAGTGCCTCGGTGCGGTCGATGACGTCGCGCAGGGTGTGACCGTCATACGGATTATCGGGCAGCGCCCTGACGTGTAGCACGAACAGACCGCCGGGAGCTCGGCGGTTGTTGGTGACGATGGAAGCCTTGACGCCGAACTCGTACGGCGCGGAGGCCTTGCCCTTGCCGATGCACTCCACCTCCGGGGCATGGAAAGAATAAAGCTTCCAGCCGCGTTGGCGCTGCTGCTGCGAGCGGATCTGGCTGGCCCGGCCAAGCGGAAGGGCGAACGCCTCCTCCAGGGCTGGCTGGCCGTCGATCTTGCGGCGGATATCGCGGATGATCCGGCCGAGCCTTGAGCGCAGGATACGCAACTGCCGCTGATGCCGCCTGAATTGTTTGGCATGGGCGTAGCGGCCCGCCATCATCGCGGCGGCCTTGGCGATCCGAGAATAGGACTGCCGCAGCCTGACGCCGTGCCTTCTCGCCAGGCGATTGAGCCCCTTGATGGCCGCATGCAGCAGCTTGGCGTCGGTCGGAAAGGTGATGGCCTTTGGCTGCACCGTGGTATCGACCGTGACCCGCTTGAGGTCCTGGCCGCGTAACGCGCCGGCCTCGTGCGCCACCCGCAGGCTCTCGGCCAGCAGCAGTTCCAGCTTGTCGCCGAGCCGCTTGCGCCAATGGCTCAGGTCCGATCGCTCGTGCGGGAAGGCGTGCTGGAAGAACTCTTCGCCGGTGAAGTACTGGAAATACGGGTCGTGGACCCAGCGCTCGCAAATCCCCTCATCGGACAGCCCGTAAATCTGCTTGAGCAACAGCAGCCCGATCATGAAGCGGGTCTCGATCCCCGGCCGGCCGTTCTCGCTGTAGAGCGGCGCGATCTCGCCGTCGATCCAGTCCCAATCGATCTTGCCGGCCAACAGAACCAGCTCGTGCTTCAGATTGATGATCTGGTCCAGCCGCGCCCGGAACAGGTCGTTCGATCCCGTCGTCTTGTGCTTCTTCGGTCGCATCGTCCCCTCCGATGCAACACAGAATCATGGTCCGCTGCGAAAGGGAATCTGGAGGGTTCTGTGAGGTCGCGCTCACGCGAGGGCGCGGCAGGCGCTTATGACGCGACCTCATTGAAGCCGGATTGAACGAAGGCGCGGGAGGCTATTCGCGGTTTTGCAGCTATGGGGATTGTTCGAGATCGCCATGCCCGATCTGCTGGCTCGGCGCGTGAGGCAGAGACACAGGAGTGCGCATCCTGGAAGAGTTGAGATCAGACGCGCTTCGCCTGAGATCGCGATAGGCCTTTTGCTGCATCGGACGGTTGTTGTCGCGCAGTGTGACAGCACGGATTCGACATCGTCCGCGATGATCGAGACGCTGGGAGCGAAATGACGAATGATGATCGTCGTGCACGACATGACTTGGCTCACGATGTGTCGCATCGGAACGGTGATGTTCGAGGGCTGGGGCGTCTGAAGCTATGTCGAAAGCGCTCAATGATGCGCATGACGCCACCACAATCGGGACAGGCAGGAACCTCGGCCCAGGTTTGAGCCTCCGAATCCACAGGCGACGGCTGGCCATCGTTTGGGGCTGTTCGCTCATGATCGAGAAGTTCGCGGCAAAGGGCGAGCTTGGCAGCGCGATGGCGGTTGGCCATGAAGCCGAAGTGGCGGATGCGGTGGAAGCCGTCAGGCGGCGTATGAAGCAGGAAACGGCGAATGAACTCATCGGGCTTGAGATTCATGATCTTTGTCGCGCTGTTTTGGCGATAGTCCTTCCATGAGAAGGCGACATGATCGTCGTCGAGTGCGACGAGCCGGCTGTTGGCGATCGCGACGCGATGGGTGTAGCGGCCGAGATAGGCCAGGACCTGTGCGGGTCCGCCGAAGGGCCGCTTGGCGTAAGCAACCCAGTTGATGCGTCGCATGGCGTCGAGGTGGGCCGCAAAGGCAGCCGGCTCGGCCAGAGCTCCGAGATCGCCGAAGAAACGCAAGGCACCGGAGTTGAAGGCTGCCGACAGACGTTTGAGAAAAAGTGTGCGAAATAGTCTGGACAACGGTTTGACGGCCAGGAAGAAGTTCGGTCGGCAAGCGGTCCAGCGCGCGCCATCGGGCGAGAGGCCGCCACCCGGAACGACGCAATGGACGTGGGGATGATGCATCAGCGTCTGTCCCCAGGTGTGGAGGACGGCGACGCCGCCGATCGCACCGCCGAGCCGGCGTGGATTGGCGGCGAGCGTCGTCATCGCCTCGGCGGCAGCCTTGAACAGGATGGCATAGACGACGGCCTTGTTCTGGAAAGCGATCGCGGCGATCGGTGCGGGAAGTGTAAAGACGACGTGGAAATAGGGAACCGGAAGCAGGTCGGCTTGACGCGCGGCGAGCCACGCGGCTCGGGCTCTCCCCTGACACTTCGGACAGTGCCGATTGCGGCAGGAATTATAGGCAACGCGTGTCGTGCCGCAGTCGTCGCAAGCCTGCATGTGGCCGCCGAGCGCCTCGGTCCGGCACGCAACGATCGCGCTCATCACGCGCCGCTCGACCCGCCCCAGATGACCGGCATGTACACGGCGATAGGCGTCGCCATGCCGGCGCAGAATATCGGCAATCTCGATGGCGGGCCTGTTGGAGCGGATGTCGGAGCGGGTCATGACCCGCATCCCGCTGCGGGTCATCCAGGTGGCGTCACCTCCAGCGACAGGCGATCGAGCGGGCTCTGCGTCGCTCGGATCGTATCGGTGGCGACCTGCGTGTAGCGCGCTGTCGACGACAAATTATTGTGCCCGAGCAAGACCTGGATGATCCGGATATCGGTTCCGTTCTCGAGAAGATGTGTCGCGAAGCTGTGGCGCAGCGTGTGCAGCGTGACGCGCTTGGTCAGGCCCGCAGCCTTCACCGCCGACCGGCAGGCGGCATGCAGCACGGTCTGATCGATCGGATGATCTTCGTCACGACCAGGGAACAGATAAAGCCGCGGCCGGGCGAGCCGCCAGTAGGTGCGCAGGATGCCCAGCAGCTGGGGCGACAGCATCACGTTGCGATCCTTCGCGCCCTTGCCGTGGCGCACCTGGATGACGCCGCGGGCGCTGTCGATGTCTTCGATCCGCAGTCCCGCAACCTCCGAGGCCCTGAGCCCGGCCGCATAGGCGGTGGTGAGCGCGGCGCGGCTCTTCAGGCTCGATACCGCTTCAAGAAACTGAACCACTTCGTCGGCGCTGAGAACGACCGGCAGCTTGCGCGGTTCTCGCGCATAGGGAATGCGCTCTGGGATGAGCGCCTCGCCGAGCGTGACGCCGTAGAAAAACCGTAGCGCACAGACGATCTGGTTCAGCGCCGGCCATGAGATGCCGGTCGAGACCAAATGCACCTGGAAGGCGCGGACGTCTTCCAGCTCTAACCGGTCAGGCGATCGGCCAAAATAGCGGCTGAACTTCGAAACCGCGCTGATGTAGGATCTTTGCGTCGCCGGCGACAGATTGCGGACGGTCATGTCTTCGATCATGCGGCGGCGAAGAGGGCTCAAATCGGCCATCTCGATACTCCTGTCTGAGGGGGTGGGCTCCAACACCCACATCCTCTCAGCCAGGAGGCGATCTATGCCACCTTGCCCCCTACGCCGCGGCAGCGGCTTCGTTCAATCCACAATCGAATTTGCAGGCTTTGGCGGTCTTTACCTCCCAATCCCTGCAATCTCAAACCGTCTCAAATCCGAAAAACAGACTCTCGCTCAATCGCTTAGAGCATTGTTCACGGACGACTTCGTACTGTTGCGATAAAATGCCATGGTCCGCGACCGCCGCGCCTATCCCGGTAGCCTACGCTTCCGAAGGATCGAGCATTTCGCCGATCTTGTTGACGGCGACATTGATCGACATGCCCAAATAGTCGCCGGGATCGCCGAACCACGAGCCAGCCAACGGCACGGCCTGGCCCGGATGCCGCGCAATGGCCACCGGAATGAGGTCGAAGCCGGCGCTCAAACTGTTGGTGGGATCGTAATCCAGCCAGCCGGCGCCGGGCAGGAATACCTGCACCCATGCGTGGGTCGCGCCGGAGCCGGTCATGCCCACGGCGCCGCCATCGAGCGCCGCATCATAGAGATAACCGCTGACGAAGCGCGCGGCAAAGCCGAGCCGGCGCAAGGTCTCGATCATCAGCCAGGCGAAATCCCGGCAGGTGCCCGATTTCGTGCGCAGCGTTTCGCCGGGTGGCTGTGTGCCTTCGGCATCTCTGCCGCGATAGCTGAAGTCGCTGCGAAACTTGCCTAGCATTCGGCGCAGCACGTCGGCGGTCCGATCCTGATCGCCGGCAACGAAGCTCTTGGTCCACGCCGCATGGCTGCCGTCTGCATCGTCGGCGTGCGGGCGCAGGTAACCGGCAAGGTCGGTCCATTCGTCCGGGGTGTACTGCACCGGGACCTCCTCGGCCCGGGGCTCCAGCGGAAATGTCTCCAGGCCTTTGACGCCGAAATAGACGCCACGAACCCTGAACGTGAATGTCAGCTCGCTGCCGGGTTCGCTGAAGTCCATCACCGTGACGGCATTGGAGCGGGAGTCGGTGACCCAATGCACCTTTGACGGCAGGCTGGTAGCAGCGGACCAGCGAAGCAGCCGGGTCGAGGCGCCGCGCCGCGGCAGGAACATCGCCCGGTGCGTGCCGAACCTCACCGGCTTTGCATAGCGGTAGGTCGTGGTGTGCGTGATCTCGCCTATGATCGCCATGCATCGATCCGCTTCGCATTGCGGGGCTCGTTGAGCACCTTCCGCACAAGAAAGAGCAGGGACCAGCTTTCGGCTCGGCCGCTGCTGCCCATTGATCTAGATCAACGTCGTTCCCGGGATCGTCTGGCCCATCAAGCGATCACGCATTCCTTCAGACGTTGATGTGCAAACCGACCGAATGGAGCGATGGACATGGGTATCCTTTGGACGATCATCATTGGATTTATCGTCGGCGTGGTCGCGAAATTCATCATGCCCGGCGACAAATCCGAGCCCACGGGGTTCATCCTGACGACGGTTTTGGGGATCGTCGGTGCGTTCGTCGCGACGTGGCTCGGTCAGGCCGTGGGATGGTATAAGTTCGGGGAGGGCGCCGGCTTCATCGGCAGCGTGGTCGGCGCCATCATTCTCCTCTTCCTGTACGGGCTTGTTATGGGTCGTCAGGGCCGCGCCTGATCGACCCGAATGATCTTGCTGCGCATGAAAATCAAATTGTCAGTCGTCGCGATGCTCGCGACGATCGTACCGGGAGTCATGTCAGGATCGGCGCGAGCCGCAGCCCTCAGCGATGCCGAGGCGACGTTCCTTGACCAGCTCGTCACCGCATCGGTGGTGCTGGAGCAGCGATGCGACGGTTACGAGGTCGACGGCGCCGGCGGCGTTCAACTCGGCGCCCGGCTTCTCGGCAGCCCTGAGGCGGCGATGGCCATGATCGACGCCTATGCTGCAGCCATCAAGGCCCGCGACGGCGAGACCTACGATCCCGGTAAATTCCGCCCCGAGGTGCGTGAGGCGGCCGGCAAAACGTTCAGGCGCGTCCGGACGGACTTGATCAAGAACCCGACAAGGGGCTGCGCTGACTACGGCGATGCCAGCGTGGACCGCGGTTTGCTGAGGCGGTACTGAACGCGAACAAGCTCTGATTGAGAAGGACCTGTCACTCGCGTCATGCGATCGTCTGTTCCGGGACGTGCATTGCCGTCCCAGGCAACAAGAACAGGGAGGATGGCTATGAAGACGTTAGCGATGTCAGCGTTGATCCTTGCTACCTTGTCGATCGCGCCGGTGAGCGCCGCACCGATCGGTCCCGCGGCTCACCTGAACCCAAACCAAGGTCCGGGATGCTCGCTCTCCGGCGGCGCGGTTGCGAATTGCAAGAACGTCCTCAACTTCAAGTCCTACTACGAGTGCCGCAGTAACCGCATGGAGCGAGGCTGGACGGGCGTTGAGAGCGGCTACTACTGCCGGGCTCTCGACCTCAAATAAGAGCGCGGGTCAGTTCAGAATTTTGGGAGGCCGCCTGCGTTGGCGGCCTCTTCTATCGCGATGAGTGTCAGGCACGCATCCCGATCGCCGGACGAAATGGCGGGCCGTCCCAGGGCTGCGGTGCGGCGGCATAGCGGTCGAAGCGCATTGTGTGGCTGGCGAGCCCCTGGCTCAACACGCGCAGGCTGTTCGCATAGCCGAACATCGCTATGAGCGGTACCGTCGCATCGATCGCGACCGTGTCATCGTCGACGACCCTGGAGTGGGCGGTCCCACGCCGTGATGTCAGGTCGTCAACGATCGATTGTGCGAACGGCGTCGGTGTCACCACTTCGACCTTCATGATCGGCTCAAGCAAGACCGATTCTGCCGTTTGCAGCGCCCTGCGGAACGCGGCATTAGCCGCGATCTCGAAGGCGAGCGGTGAAGAATCGACGTCGTGATACTTGCCGTCGATCAGCTGGACCCTGACGTTCACCACCGGAAAGCCCGCAATCACGCCGCAGGCCAGTACGCTTTCGAGCCCTTTCTCGATCCCGGGCATATATTTGTTCGGTAGCGCATCCACACCAGTCTTGCGTTCAAGCTGGTATCCCGTGCCAGGCTCATTCGGCTCGATGGCAAGCTTGACGGCGGCAAACTCCCCCTTGGGCCCGTAGATCTTTTTGTGAGTGTATTCCGCCTCCGCACGTTTGGTCGGATGCTCGAGAAATGCCACCTGCAGGGCACCAATATTGACGGCTATTCCAGAGGTCCGGTTGAGGGCGTCCATCGCGCTCTCAATGTGGGTTTCGCTCGTTCCCTTCAGGATGATCTGAGCAGAGTCTTGATCGACCGACACGGCGAGCGCTCCGTCCTTGGCGGTGAGCTTCAAGAGCGCAGCAACGAGCTTCTCATGATCGGCCCTGGACTTCGCTTCGATGGCGACGTCAACAAGCAGGGGTGGCGTGCTCACATCATGCGGCATTGTAAGACCTGTAGCGTTGCCTTGGTCTAGCGTCAGCTCTCCTCACCCGCAATCCTCGCCAGATAATCCGACTTGCTGAACTGCATGTGATCCACACACAGCTGCGCCAGCGCCCAGCTGTCGCGGCCCTTCAACAGCTCGATCATCAGCTCGTGCTGGCGCCGCGATTGCGCAAGTCCCTCGCGGTCGGCGAGGTTCTTGGCGCGCATCGGCAGCGTCAGGCTCATGTAGTCCTGGAGCGAGCGGACGAGATAGGGATTGCCGCAGGCCGAGAACAGCGCGAGGTGAAAGGCGTCGTTGGCCTCGTGAATGCCGCGCAAATCCTGCACGTCTGCCTTCGCGCAATATTGCCGTTGCAGCCCAGTCAGCTCGTCGATCAGGGCTTGCGGTGCAGGCAGGGGGATCATCAGCGCGGCCTGTCGCGTCAGCATCTCGCGGACCTCGTAGATCTGCCGGACTTCCTCGGCCGAGTAGAACCGCACGGTGGCGCCGACGTTCTTCTCGCGGCGGACGATGCCGCGGCGCTCCGCATCCACCAGCGCCTGGCGCACGAAGTGCCGGGAGGTGCCGTAGCGCGACATCAGCGCGTCCTCGGTGAGGCGCGCACCCGGCGGCAGGCGGCCGAAGATGAAGTCCTCTTCCAGCCGCGCGACGACGTCGTCCGGATCGTCGCGCCGGACCGGCATGGCGTCTGCGGTGCGAATGTCGGACATGCCCTCAGCCTCCGGCATCTGCCGGTTCGTCTTGTGGAGCAGGGCGAGGCCGGATTGTCAATAATTTGTGTCCGCAGGCAGCGTCTGGAGCCGGAAAGCGCGGCGATCCGGCCCAATCTTATTGACAATCAGGGGGCAGGCTGTAGCACAATGGCAAGCGAGAAGGAGCGGCATGATGACGAGTGGTTTGCGCAAGGGTCTGACGAGCTATGGCGATGCCGGCTTCTCGCTGTTCCTGCGCAAGGCGTTTATCAAGGCCATGGGCTATTCCGACGACGCGCTGGAGCGCCCGATCGTCGGCATCACCAACACCTATAGCGACTACAATCCCTGCCACGGCAACGTCCCGCAGATCATCGAGGCCGCCAAGCGCGGCGTGATGCTGTCGGGCGCGATGCCGTTCGTGTTTCCGACCATCTCGATCGCCGAGAGCTTTGCGCATCCGACCTCGATGTATCTGCGCAATCTGATGGCGATGGACACCGAGGAGATGATCCGGGCCCAGCCGATGGATTCGGTGATCGTGATCGGCGGCTGCGACAAGACCCTTCCTGCGCAGGTCATGGCCGCGATCAGCGCCGATTTGCCGACCGTGGTCATTCCCGTCGGTCCCATGGTGGTCGGCCATCACAAGGGCGAGGTGCTCGGCGCCTGCACCGATTGCCGCCGTCTCTGGGGCAAATATCGCGCCGGCGAAATGGATGATGCCGAGATCGAAGCGGTCAATGGCCGCCTCGCGCCGTCCGTCGGCACCTGCATGGTGATGGGCACGGCGTCGACCATGGCCTGCATGATCGAAGCCATGGGCCTGTCGCTGCCGATGAGCGCGACGATTCCCGCGCCGCATGCCGAACGCTTTCGCCTGGCCGAAGCGAGCGGCAGAGTTGCCGCCGAGATGGCCAAAACCAAGGGGCCGAAGCCGAGCGAATTGCTGACGCCGGCCTCGTTCAGGAATGCGCAGGTCGTGCTCCAGGCGATCGGCGGCTCGACCAACGGCCTGATCCATTTGACGGCAATGGCGCATCGCTCGCCCCACCGCCTCGATCTCGAGGTGTTCGACCAGATCGGCCGCGAAGTGCCGGTGCTGGTCGACCTCAAGCCGTCGGGCGAACATTACATGGAGCATTTCCACCACGCCGGTGGCGTGCCGAAATTGCTGGCGCAGCTCGGCGATCTCGTCGATCTCGACGCGAAGACCATCAGCGGCCAGACGCTGCGCGATGTCGTCGCGAATGCGGAGGACGTGCCGGGCCAGGATGCGATCCGTCCGCGCGACAATCCGATCAAGAAGGAAGGCGGCCTTGCCGTCCTGCACGGCAATCTCGCCCCGCGCGGTGCCGTCATCAAGCAGTCGGCCGCAAGCCCCAAGCTGTTGCAGCACACCGGGCGTGCGGTGGTGTTCGAGTCCGTCGAGGACATGACCTTGCGGGTCGACCATCCCGATCTCGACGTGAACTCCGACGACGTGCTGGTGCTGCGCAATGCCGGCCCCAAGGGGGCGCCCGGCATGCCGGAGGCGGGTTATCTGCCGATCCCGAAGAAGCTCGCGCGCGGCGGCACCAAGGATATGGTGCGCATTTCGGATGCGCGCATGAGCGGCACCGCGTTCGGCACCATCGTGCTTCACATCACGCCGGAATCCGCCGTCGGCGGACCGCTCGCGCTGGTGAAGAACGGCGACATGATCCGGCTGGATGTTGCCAAGCGCAGCATCGAGCTGCTGGTCGATGCCGCCGAGCTGGAGCGTCGGCGCACCGCATTGAAGCCGGCGGCAGCACCCGATGAGGCGCGGCGCGGCTACGCCTGGCTGTTCAACGAGACCATCATGCAGGCCGACGAGGGCTGCGACCTCGATTTCATGCAGAGGACTGGGAAGCAGACTGGGAAGGGGTGACGAACCACCCGAACGAGCGCTCAGACCGCACAAGCGGCGGGCGATAAAACAGGGGGAAACGATGATTGCACGATCCATGCGTGGGTTGGTGGCCATGGCCGCCGTACTTTTCGTCACCGGGGCCGGGGCACAGGAGGTGAAGCATTATCGCTTTGCCTACGATCAGCCGCGCAACACCGGCTATTCCATCGCGGGCGACCTCTTTGCCGACAAGCTCAAGGAATTGAGCAAGGGCACCATGATCATCGATCAATATCCGGGTGCGCAGCTCGGGCAGGAGCCGCAGGTGCTCCAGCTCGTGAAGGCCGGCGACATCGAATTCGCCATCATCTCCTCGGCCAACACCGCGACGATCTCGCCGCAGGCCGGCGTGATGTCGCTGCACTTCCTGTTCCGCGACGAGAACCACGTGGTCAAGGGGCTGGCCGATCCCCGCGTGTTCGAAGCCCTCAAGACCATGATCGACGAGACCACGCAGGGCCTGCACGTGATCGCGACGGGCTCGCAGGGTGTACGCCACATGTACTCCAAGAAGGAGATCCACAATGTCGGCGACATCAAGGGGCTGAAGATCCGCGTCCAGGCGACCGCGACAGAGGACATGATGTTCCCGGCCTACGGCGCCCAGACCGTGCATATGCCGTTCGGCAGCGTCTATACGAGCTTGCAAACCGGCGTCGTCGACGTCGCCGAGAACAGCATCAACGTCTACCTCGTCAACAAGCACTACGAGGTCGCCCCGGTCCTCAACATCACCGAGCACGAGGCCAATAACGCGCTGGTGTTCGTCTCCGACAAGCTCTGGCAGAGCCTGTCGGCCGAGCAGAAGCAGTGGGTGCAGACCGCGGCCAACGAGGTCAGCACGAAAGAGCCGCAGAAGGCGTTCGACCTCGAGCGCACCGCGGCCGACAAGCTGAAGAAGATGGGCGTGAAGATCGTCGACAACGTCGACAAGAAGAGCTTCACGGTGATCGCCGATCCCTATCTCGACAAGCTCGCCAAGGAGCTCGGCCCGCATGCCGAGAAGATCAAGAATTTGATCCGGTCGGTGAACTAGTTACAGCAAAGTCGTCATGCCCGGGCAGAAGCGCGAAGCGCGCCTTCGTGCCAGATGTCCCGGGCATCCACGTTCTTCCTTCGAGCCCGCACCAAGTGCGTGGATGGCCGGGACAAGCCCGGCCATGACGGAAAGCTGCAGCCGGGAGCAACAATGCCCATCGCCGACAAACTGCTGGTGCAACGGCAACGCCACCTGAAATGGCGCTGGCTCGACTGGCTCGAGCTTGCGCTGATGGTTCTGTGCGGCGTGCTCTGCTTCGGCTTCTCGCTGTCGGTCACCGCCGACATCGTCACACGCACCATCGGCCACCCCTGGCTGTGGCTTCAGGAAGTCACCTCGACGCTGTTCATCTATGCGATCTTCGTCGGGACCGCGGTCGCGACCCGACGCAACGATCACCTCTATCTCACCGCGATCTCCGAAGCGATGCACGGCACGGCGCGGCTGATCGTCGAAGTGATCATTCGTCTCGTCGTGCTCGGCGTCGCCTTCTGCCTGATCTGGTACGGCTATCAGAACTATCTTCGCGGCTTCGGCAGCTTTCGCCTGCCGTCGGGCACGCCGATCGCCTCGCTCTATGCGATCATCCCGCTGTCCGGCGTGTTGATCGGACTGTTCACCATCGAGCAGCTCGTCAACGGCTTGCGCAACGGCTTTGACCATCGCGAGCCGCCCGAAGAGGACGGAGCGCCCGTCATCACGGACGTGCAGATGAGGGCGCAGCCGTGAGCGCACCTGTTGTCCTGGCGTTGATGTCGATCTGCTTCCTGTCGTTCGGCTATCTCGGCGTGCCCGTGCCGTTCTCGCTGATGGCCGGCGTGTTCATTGGTGCGCTCCTCTCCGATGTCTCGCTGGCCGCGATCATCCAGAAGATATTTGACGGCGTGGACTCCGAGGCGTTGCTGGCAATCCCGTTCTTCCTGCTGGTCGGCGAGCTCATGAGCTCGGCCAACGTGGTGGTACGAATAGCCAACCTGTCAGTATCGCTGGTCGGGCACATCAGGGGCGGGCTGTCGCAGGTCGTCGTTGTCTTCAGCATGTTCTTCTCGGAAATGTCGGGCTCGACCACTGCCGACGTCGCCGTGATGAGCCGTGCGCTGGGCGGCCCGATGAAGCGCGAGGGCTACGAGCCCGCCTTCATCGCCGCGATCATCGCGTCTGCCTCGACCATCGCGGCGCTGGTGCCGCCGAGCATCACGGCGGTGGTCTATGGCGCCGTCGGCAACGTCTCGATCGCCGGCCTGTTCATGGCGGGCGTGGTGCCTGGGCTGATGATCGGCTTCGGGTTGATGATCTATTGCTACTTCTTCGGCCCTTCCGGCCTGCGCAAGCCGCGCGCGCCGCTGCGGCAGGTGGTGTTCGCCGCGGGTGATGCCGCCCTGCCGCTGATGATCCCTGTCATTTTGCTCGGCGGCATCCTCACCGGCTGGTTCACGCCAACGGAAGCCGGCGTCGTTGCGGTGGTCTGGATTGTCGTCGTCGTGATCCCCGCGCTGAACCGCGGGCATATCAAAAAGATCCCATATGATTTCTGCCTTGCAGGCCTGATCTTCTCGCTGCCGCTGATCACGATCGGCGCCGCCAATGCCTTCGGCTGGATGCTCGCTTACTTACGCGGTGCGAGTTACATCGCCGACATGATCACCTCGATTGCCGGCAACGATCCGCATCTGATCATGCTGCTGATGGTGCTGCTCTTCACCGTGGTCGGTGACTTCATCGAGCCGGTGCCGACCATCATCATCTTCATGCCGCTGGTCAACGCGCTGACCGAGGCCGGCGACATCAACGCCGTGCATATGGGCGTGGTGCTGATCGCCACGCTCGCCTTTGGCCTGATCACGCCGCCATACGGCCTGGTGCTGCTAATGGCCTCGAAATTCGTCGGCATCAGTTTTGCCAAGGCCTTACGCGCCGCCTTGCCGATCTATGTTGTGTTCCTGGCCACGATCGCGTTCGCGATCTATTTCCCGAGCGTGGTGCTGTGGCTGCCGCAGAAAGTGCTGCCGGAATCGGTCGGCTGCTTCAAGTCGCCGGCGGGGACAGGCTACATCTGTCCTAAGTGACGAGCTGCTCGACGCGCCATTGCTCGCCTTCACGGAGGTAGCGAAACGGCGTGCCGTGGCTGTTCTTGAAATAGCTGCCGGCGAGCGATTTCGCCATTCCCTGCATCACCGCGTCGTGGCAGACGAACAGGAAGTCGTCGTCAGGATGACGGTCGTGCCATGCGGAGACGCAAGCCAGCGACCGTTCGGTCATGGCGTCCCAGTTTTCGCCGTCGGCGGGCAGGATCGAGACGAGGCCCGTCGCTGAGTTGACGCCGTGCTTGATCATGAGGTCGCGGACAGGGAGGCCCTCAAAGCTTCCGAAATCGAACTCGATGATGCCGTCATCGATCGAGAGCGGCACTGAGATGGCGTCTGCGATGATCTCGGCCGTTCGGGCTGCGCGCACGAGCGGGCTCGCGACAATTCGGCTGATGCCGGTACCGCGCAACATGTCCGCGGCCTCGTGCGCCTGCGCAAGGCCGTCCGCGTTCAGCGGGTTGTCGGTTCGTCCCTGAAATAGCCCCTGCCTATTCCAGTCGGTCGCGCCGTGGCGCAGGCCGCAGAACGAGCGCGCCGGTGCCGGCACGCTCACTTGCCCTTGCTCGTGAATTTCTTCACGGCGGCGCGGAAATCTTCCGTATTCATCGCCATGATGATCTTGTGCTCCTCGGCATCGAGCTGCTGCTTCACCGGCGTGGTCGCGGCCTGGTAGACCAGCGACTTGGTGCCGGCGATCGCCGCCGGCGGATTCTGCGCCAGGCGCTCGGCGAGTTTTCGCGTGGCCGCCTTCAACTCCGCGGCGGGGACGACCTTCGCAACCAGGCCCCATTCATAGGCCTGCTGCGCGGTAAAATTGTCCTCCGACAGGAAGATCTGGAGCGCACGTCGCGATCCGACCGTACCGACGATCCCGACCGTCGAGCCGCCGTCCGGCGACACCCCGATCTTGGCATAGGCCGGCGTGAACTTGGCATCCTCCGCGGCGATGCAGAGATCGGTGACGAAGGCGAGGCCCATGCCGGCGCCGGCCGCCGAGCCGTGCACGCTGGACAGTGAGATCTTCGGCATGCGCCGGATCATCTCGATGAAGGCGTGATAGTGCTTCAGCAGCTCGCCGACGACCGGCGTGACCGTGCCGGTTTCGGCCGCAGCGCCGATCGTCTGCAGATCGCCGCCAGCCGAGAAGGCGCGGCCTTCTCCTTCGAGCACGACGACCCTGATGTCGTCGGCGCCTTCGAGATAGGCCGCAAGCTGTTCGAGCTTCTGCGCGATTGCAAGGTTGACCGAGTTGAACGCGGCGGGGCGGTTGAGCGTGATGGTTGCGATCGGGCCGTCGATCCGCAGCAGGGCGGGATCATCGGGTTTGGAGACGGGAGCTGGCATCTGGAATATCCCCGGCATGAGGTCGTTGCTGCAACTAAATCGCAGAAGGTCGGGGGTGACAATCCCCGCATGCCGCTCTTGCGCAGGACGGAATGATGGGCTCAAATAGGCCGCCTTCGTTTAGGAACGGACACGAGCGCCGGCTCCTCCTGGGCAAGCCAAGCCAATATCAGCGAGAGAGGAGACGACATGGGTGACGCTCGTGTCTCCGGAAATGGGCTGTTCCAATGACGGGTGGTCCGGTGATCATTGTCGGAGCCGGCCATGGCGGCTACCAGGTCGCGGCATCCCTGCGTCAGGCGGGCTTTTCCGACCGCGTCTGCCTGATCAACGACGAGGCGCATCTTCCCTATCAGCGGCCGCCGCTGTCCAAGGCCTATATCAAGGGCTCGGCCGGGCCGGAGAGCCTGATGTTCCGGCCGGAGAAATTCTACCAGGATCAGAAGATCGAGCTGATCGCAGGCCGCGCAGTGTCGATCGATCGCGCCGGCCACAAGGTGCATCTCGCATCCGGCGAGACGCTGCCTTACGGCCACCTCATGCTGGCCACGGGCGCGCGCAACCGGCTGCTTGATTTGCCCAATGCGAATTTGCCCGACGTGAAATACTTACGCATCCTCGACGACAGCGAGGCGCTGCGACAGATCATGCCGTCGAAGTCGCGTGTCGTGGTGATCGGCGCCGGCTTCATCGGCCTCGAATTCGCGGCCACCGCGCGGATCAAGGGCCTCGAGGTCGACATGCTCGAGCTCGCCCCACGCGTGATGGCGCGCGCGGTGACGGCGGAGGTCTCGGAGTATTTTCAGGCGCGGCATCGCGAGGCCGGCATCCGCATTCACCTCGGTGTGCAGGCAACCTCGATCGAGGCTGAGGGCGGCAAGGTCACCGGCGTTTCCTTGAGCGACGGAAGGCATCTGCCGGCCGACCTCGTCGTGGTCGGTGTCGGCGTGCTGCCGAACATCGAGCTCGCGGCGGAGGCAGGGCTTGCCGTCGCCGCCGGCATCATCGTCGACGAATATCTCTCGACGTCCGATCCTGACATCTCCGCGATCGGCGACTGCGCGCTGTTCGCCAGTCCGCGCTTCGGCGGATCGCAGCGGCTGGAATCGGTGCAGAACGCCACCGATCACGCCCGCTGCCTCGCGGCACGGCTGACCGGCGACCGCAAGGCCTACGACAGCCATCCCTGGTTCTGGAGCGACCAGGGCGACGACCAGCTCCAGATGGCGGGGCTGACCACCGGCTACGACCGCGTCGTGCTGCGCGGCGATCCCGCGAAGAAAGCGTTCTCGGCGTTCTGCTACAAGGGCGACAGGCTGCTCGGCATCGAGTCGGTCAACCGTGCCGGCGACCACATGTTCGGCCGCCGCCTGTTCGGCCTGGAGCGCTCGATCACGCCGGAGCAGGCCGCGGATGAACGCTTCGACCTGAAGAGCGCGCTGGCCTGATCGCCCGGTTTGCGGGGCGAGATGAAGAAAGCGCCGCGCTCTACAAGACCGCGGCGACTTCCGCGGCCGTCGGCATCGACGGCCCGGCGCCCATCCGCTGCACGCTGATCGAGGCGGCCGCGTTGGCGAAAGCGAGCGCGGTACGCAGGGACACGCCCTCCGCCAGCTGCGCCGCAAGCGCGCCGACGAAGCAATCGCCGGCGCCGGTGGTGTCGACCGCCTTCACCGCGCGGCCGGACACCGCGAATTCCTCGCGGCCGGCGAGCGCGAGCACGCCCCGCTTGCCGAGCGTCACGCAGATGGTCTGGTCTTCGCGCGCCTGAAGTTGCCGCGCGACGTCGATGATTGTTGCTGCCTCGTCGCCGTCGGAGAGCTCCACGCCCGCGAGGAAGCCGAGCTCGGTCTCGTTCAGCACGAGGGTGTCGACGAGCGCCAGCAGCTCGGCGGACATCGTTTGCGCCGGTGCGGGGTTGAGCAGCGTCGTGGCGCCGGCGCTACGGGCGCGCTGGAAGAAGGCGGCAATCGTCGGCAGCGGAATCTCGAACTGGCTGACGGCCACATCGCCCTTCGCCAGCGGCGCATCCGCGACGTCATCCGCACTGACCAGCGCATTGCTGCCGGGGATGACGACAATGGTATTGTCAGATTCTGCGACGGTGATGATGGCGGTGCCGCTATGCGTGTCGGCGTCGCGGACGGAGCCGAGATCGATGCCCTGGGCGCCGAGGAATGTCCGGAGCTCGGCCCCGAACGAATCCTTTCCGAGCCGCCCGATCAGCGTGGTCTTCACGCCGAGCCGTGACGCCGCGACTGCCTGGTTCGCGCCCTTGCCGCCAGGAAAATACAGCACCTGCCGGCCGGCGACGGTCTCACCGACCTTTGGATGGCGATCGGCGGTCGCCGCCACATCCATGTTGATGCTGCCGGCGATAAAGACGCGCCCCATGATATGCCCTTACAAAACCCTAGACCCTGACTTCGAACTCGTGCCTGACTTTGGCGATGTCCACAAGGGTCGGCAGCCCGGCCTCGTTGCCGAGGCGCTGGATCTTGAAGGTCGAGGCGGCGCGGGCAAAATCAAAATGCTCGCGCCAGCTTTTGCCGGGGTGGGCGAGGTAGGAATAGACATAGGCGCCGTGGAAGACGTCGCCGGCGCCGTTGGTGTCGATCACGCGCTCGCGCGGGATCGGCATCGCCGGCATGACCTCGACCGCACCCGTTTCATTGTACCAGAGCAGGCCCTTCTCACCCATGGTGACGCCGCCGATCTTGCAGCCGCGGCTCTTGAGGTAGTCGAGCATCTTCTCGGGCGTCAGGTCCATCTGCTCACACAGGCGTTCGGCGACGATGGCGACGTCGATGAATGCGAGCAGCTCATGCGTGTTGGTGCGCAGGCCGCCGCCGTCGAGCGAGGTCAGGATTCCGGCCTCGCGGCAGACCTTTGCATAGTGGATCGCGGCATCGGGCTGATGGCCGTCGATGTGCAGGGCGCGACAGCCACCGAGATTGAGCATCGGGAACGGATGGATGTGCTCGTCGTCGCGGCAGCGGACGATGGCGCGCTTACCGTCCTTGGGCATGATGAAGGACAGCGAGGACTGGTTCACCTTCCGCCCGTGCAGCGAGATCGCGTATTTCGCGCACATGTCCTGGAACATCCGCCCCAGCCAGTCATTGGCCGCCGTGGCGATGAGGTCGGGCACGATGCCGAGCTTGGCGCAGCAGAACGCCGCCGTCACCGCGTTGCCGCCGAAGGAGACCGCGTAGTCCGTTGCCACGTGCTTTTCGTCGCCGGTCGGCATGTGGTCGGTGATGAAGACGACGTCGATATAGGTCTGACCGATAAAGAGAGCCTGCATTGGTTGTCCGTGATGCGCTGGGTGGTCCCGGCCGGCGAGCTTACTCTAACACCGGTTCCGCTCTGGGGACGCTGAAATTATTCGCAAATCTGCCGCCCGAGCGCTTGAGGTCGGCATGGGGCCGGAATACGACCATCACCGGTCCATGCCAAGCCCGGACAAACGCCGTCCTTCGGAATGGTTCCAGGTCGATCAAGGGGGGAATGATGATCACCGGCCTCGATCACGTCGTCGCCCTGGTGAGGGATATCGGTGCGGCCAAGGCGGCGTATCAGACGCTGCTCGGGCGCGCGCCGGCCTGGCAGAATTCCGGCGAGGGCGCCGACCGCGTGCTGTTCACGCTTGCGAACATGACGATCGAGCTGATGGCGCCGAGCGGCTTTAACGTTGCGGCGGACCGGATCCGCGCGCTGCTCGACGATCGCGAGGGCGTGCTCGCCAGCCTGTGCTTTCGTGTCGCAGACATGAGCAAGATGCACCGGCGGCTGGAGCGGGTGGCCTTGAGGCCTGATCCGGTCGCCGAGGTCGAAAGCAGCGACGTCGCGAGCGGCGCAATCCTGCACTGGAAACGCACGCGTGCCGCCACCGAATTGACGCGCGGCGTGCGCATGTTCTTCCTCGAGCTCGCCGAGGAGCGGCCGCTGTCGGCTGCGACCGACATCGCGCCGATCGATGGGCTCGACCACGTCGTGATCACCACCGAGGATTCCGACCGCGCCGCTGCGCTCTATGGCGCGCGGCTCGGCCTTGATCTCGCACTGGACCGCTCGCACCAGGATTGGGGCCAGCTGATGTTCTTCCGCTGCGGCGGCCTCATCGTCGAAGTGGTGCGCCGCCCCGTGGCGGGCGGGGATTCCCTGCATGATCGTCTCTGGGGCCTGAGCTGGCGGGTCGCCGACATCGACGCCACCCGCGCCCGCCTGCTCGCCGCCGGCCTCGACGTCACCGAGGTGCGCAACGGCCGCAAGCCGGGCACGCGGATCATGACGGTGCGGAATGGGACCTGCGGGATCCAGACGGTGCTGCTGGAGCGCTCGCCGAAGCCGGTGGATTGAAGGGGCGGCCTCCCCGTTCGTCATTGCGAGGAGCTCTTGCGACGAAGCAATCCAGTCTGTCTCCGCGGTGGCAGTCTGGATTGCTTCGCTGCGCTCGCAATGACGAAACTATGCGGCGGGCCTCGCGCATGATAAATGCGATCTGGACGATCACCCAGCGGGCACCCGGTTTGGCGAAAGCAACGGCAAAGCGAACTCTGAAATGGCAGCGCGACCCCGAGGGGATGCGGCTGCGCATTCTCGAAGCCGCCAAGCAGGAATTCTCCACCCACGGGCTCGCGGGCGCGCGTGTCGACCGCATCGCGGCGAAGGCCGGCGCCAACAAGCGCATGCTCTATTATCACGTCGGCAACAAGGACGAGCTCTATCTCGCGGTGCTCGAAGGCGCCTATGACAAGATCCGCAGCGAGGAGCGGGGGCTGGATCTCGAGCATCTCGATCCGCCCGAAGCGATCCGGCGCCTGATCGAGTTCACCTGGAACTACTTCCTGCGCAACCCGGAATTCCTGTCGCTGCTCCAGACCGAGAATCTCGCGCGCGCAAAGCACCTCAAGCGCTCGACCAAGGTCAAGTCGATGCACTCGCCCTTCGTCGAGATGATCCGCACCGTGGTGCGGCGCGGCGTCGACAGCGGCGATTTCCAGGTCGCGGTCGATCCGGTGCAACTCTACATCTCGATCGCGGGGCTCTGCTTCTTCTATCTCTCCAATTCGGCCACGTTGAGCGTGATCTTCGGCCGCGATCTGCTGGCCAAGGACGCCAAGGACGAGCGGCTTTCGCACATGGTCGGCCTCGTGCTGGCCGCGCTGACGGGGCGATCGACCGCGCTGTTCGAGATCGCCAAGGCGCCGAAGTCGCGCAGCGCCGTGGCGCAGACGGTGTAGCGGCCTAGTCCGCGCGTTGGTGGACTAATCGTCCGTCGTTTCCTCAATCTCCGCCGTCATTGCCCGCGAAGGCGGGCAATCCAGTATTCCAGAGACGGTTGAGATTGAACCGAGAAGCCGCGGCGTACTGGATTCCCCGCCTTCGCGGGGAATGACACCAGGGTGAGGCGGTCTCGTGCCCCGGACGTAGCGCAGCAGCGCGTCCGGGACACGAGCGGAGGTGAGGAACCCGGCACAAAACGTCACAGGGAAAGCTCTGGACAGTATTTATCCAACGAGTTAATTTCTCCCCCGAACGAAGAAGAATGCCGGGAGTGAGACGTGGCTGAGTTGAAGCCGCAAGGTGCGGTATCCAAGATGCTGAATGCGGCCTGGGTCCGGCCGTTCCTGTTCCTGGTCTTCATCGTCGTCGCCTGGGATCTTGCGATCCGCCTGTTCAAGATCCCCGCCTATCAGATCCCGGCGCCGGGCGATGTTCTCGCCGTGCTGCGCACCGAATGGCCGGAACTGCTGCGCCAGTCTTGGCCGACCACCTATGCGACCGTCTGCGGCTTCCTGCTGTCGGCACTGTTCGGCATCCCCGTCGCCATGCTGATCGCGGGCTCGAAGACGGTGGAGAGCTATGTCTATCCGCTGCTGGTGTTCTCGCAATCCGTGCCGAAGATCGCGATCGCGCCGCTGTTCGTGGTCTGGTTTGGCTTCGGCATTATTCCCAAAGTGATTTCCGCCTTCCTGCTCGGCTTCTTCCCCGTGGTCGTTTCCGCCGTGCAGGGCTTCAAATCGGTCGACCCCGACATGGTCGATCTCGCGCGCGCCATGCAGGGCAGCCGGTTCCGGGTTTTCCTCGCGGTGAATTTGCCGCATGCGCTGCCGGCGATCTTCTCAGGCCTCAAAGTGTCGGTGACGCTGGCCGTGGTCGGCGCCGTCGTCGGCGAGTTCGTCGGCTCTAATTCCGGCATCGGCTACGTGATGCAGCGCTCAATCGGCACGTTCGACCTGCCGACGATGTTCGCAGCGCTGGTGATCCTGGCGCTGCTCGGTGTGATCCTGTTCTGGATCGTGGACCGGATCGAGAAGCTGGTCATTCCCTGGCATGTCAGCCAGCGTGAGGACGTGATTTTCGCCTCGTAACAAAACTAAGGCAACGAACGGCCATCAACGGCCGACGCAACAAGGGCAAGGGAGAGAAACGATGAAGCGGTGGATAGGAGCTGTCTCGGCTGCGCTGATGGTGTTTGCGGCGATGCCCGCGCAGGCCGCCGACAAGGTCGTGCTGATGCTGAACTGGTACGTCTATGGCGAGCACGCGCCGTTCTATTACGGCAAAGCCAAGGGCATCTATGCCGCCGAGGGCATCGACCTCGAGATCCAGGAAGGCCGCGGCTCGGCTGCGACCACGCAGGCCGTGGCCGCCAAGACCGCCGACTTCGGCTATGTCGACGTCCCCACCATGATGCGCGCCGCGATCAAGGGCGCGCCTGTCGTCGCGACCGGCGTGCTGCTCCAGACCAGCCCGATGTCCGCCATGGGCTTTGCCGACAAGAACATCAGGAAGCCGGAGGACATCAAGGGCAAGACGGTGGCGATCACGCCGGCCGATTCCATGACCCAGATTTGGCCGCTGTTCCTGAAGAAGACCGGCCTGAAGGAGAGCGATTTCCAGACGGTCGCCGGCGACGGCCAGACCAAGCTCAACGCCGTCATCAACGGCCAGGCGGATCTGCTGCTCGGCTACGTCATGGACCAGTCGATGAAGATCAAGGATGCCACCGGCAAGGACGTCTATCCGATCAAGTTCGCCGACTACGGCATCAACATGGTCTCCTCGGGCATCATCGCCAACTCCGATTATGTGAAGGCCAATGCCGATCTCGTTCGCCGCTTCATGTCAGCGACGACCAAGGCGGTCGAAGCTGCCGAGAAGGAGCCGAAGGCCGCGGCGCAATCGATTCTCGATGCCAACCCCAAGGGCGGCAAGATCGACACGCTGACGCAGGGCTTTGAGCTGACCATCCCGCTCTACCGGACCGCGGAGACCAAGAGCAAGCGGCCATTCCAGGTCACCGACCAGAACATGACGGACTCCGTCAATCTGATGGTCGAATATGGCGGACTGGATGCCAAGGCCAAGGAGAACCCGAAGGCCTTCTACACCAACGATTATCTGCCGAAGAGCGGATCGTGAAGCAAGCCGCAGCCGTGAGCGAAACCGTGCAGCAGGCCGCGCATCTGAGACTGGTGAGCGACCGGGCTGCCGGCGATGCGTCGGGCATCAAACTGTCCGGCGTGTCGAAGACCTACCGGACGCGCGACGGCGACGTGCCGTCGCTGCGTCCGCTCGATTTCCACATCAACGACGGCGAATTCTTCGTCGTGGTCGGCCCAAGCGGCTGCGGCAAGTCCACGCTGCTCAAGCTGATCTCGGGGTTGCTGCCGCCGACATCAGGCGAGGTCCTGGTCGAGGGTGAGAAGGTCACGAAGCCGCACGGCAATGTCGGCATCGTCTTCCAGAACGCGCTGCTGCTGCCCTGGCGCAACATCCTCGCGAACGTGATGCTGCCGATCGACATGAAGCGGCTGCCGCGACAACACTATCTCGATCGCGCCAAGGCGCTGCTGAAGCTGGTCGGCCTCGAAGGTTTCGAGAAGAAGCTGCCCTGGCAGCTCTCGGGCGGCATGCAGCAGCGCGCCTCGATCTGCCGTGCGCTGGTGCACGATCCCAAGATCATGCTGATGGACGAGCCGTTCGGCGCACTCGACGCGTTGACGCGCGAGCGCATGAATGTCGAGCTGATGCGGATCCAGCGCGAGACCAGGAAGACGGTGCTCCTGATCACGCATTCGATTCCCGAGGCCGTGTTCCTCGCCGACCGCGTGCTGGTCATGACCGAGCGGCCCGGCGCGATCGCGGCGATCTACGACGTGCCGCTGCCGCGCCCGCGCTCGCTCGATGTAATGGCTGATCCTGTCTTCACCGAGCTCGTGCAACGCATCCGCAAGCATTTTTTCTCGCAAGGTTCGCTGGATTAAAGTCATGGCGCCGCGCCTGAAGCTGCGAGATATCGCGTTCTTTGAACGTCCCGTGCATTTCGCGCGGCCGTTCCGCTTCGGGGCGATCACGATCAACGCGACGCCGCAGCTGTTCGTGCGGGTCGAGATCGAGGTCGAGGGCAGGGGAGCTGCGGTCGGCGCCAGTGCCGAGCTGCTGGTGCCAAAATGGTTCGACAAGCGGCCGGAGCTATCGCCGGCGCAAACGGTCGACGGCCTGCGGCGTTCGCTGGAGATTGCGCGGGGCCTTTATCTTGCGCGGACTGGGTTTTTGACGGCGTTCGATCTGCATGCCTCGTGCATCGGAGCCCAGGTCGCGACTTGTGCGAAAAAGAACATTCCGGCGCTTGCTGCGGCCTATGGCCCGGCGGAGATCGACAAGGCGATCCTCGACGCACTGCTGCGCGGCGTTGAAACCAACTTTTTCGACGGCATGGCTGGCAACATTGCCGGCATCGATGCGCGGCTTTCGCCGGACCTCAAGGAAGCGGATCTCACGTCGTTTCTCGCCGGCCGGAAGCCGCTGCCGCGCGTTGCCATCAGGCATACCGTCGGCCTCGACGATACCGTCGAAGGCGATGGCGGCGTGGCCGACACACGCGAGAACGCCGGTGCGAATTATTTCAAGCTGAAGCTGTCGGGCGATACCGCAGCCGATGCAGGACGGCTGGCGCGGATCGGCAAGGAACTCGACACGCTCGGGCGCGACTACAAGGTGACGCTCGACGCGAACGAGCAGTACGCCGATCTTGCCGCACTACAGGCGCTGATGGACCGGCTTGATCGTGATTCCGCGCTGCGCCCGATCGCCTCGCGCTTGCTCTATGTCGAACAGCCGATGCCGCGAGACATCACCCGGCAATCGCCGCTCGGCTCGCTGGCCGCGCACGGCTTCATCATCGACGAGGCCGACGATTCCTACGACGCCTTCCCGGCGGCGCGTGCGCTCGGCTATTGCGGCATTTCCTCGAAATCCTGCAAGGGCCTCTACAAATCCATCGTCAACGCGACGCGCGCGGCGAAATGGAGCGCGGGCGGCGCGCGGTTCTTCGTGACGGGTGAGGACCTGACCTGCCAGGCCGGCCTTGCCGTGCAGCAGGATCTCGCGCTCGGCGCCTTCATCGGCGTCACCCATGCGGAGCGCAACGGTCATCACTATGTCGACGGATTTGGTGAGACGCCGACCGCTGAAGCGCAGGCTTTCGCGCTCGCGCATCCGGATCTCTATGCCGATGCCGGGCAGGGCATCCGCCTCTCCATTCACGACGGCGATCTCCTGACGGGATCGCTTCATGCAACGGGCTTTGCGACGTCGGTCCATCCGGACTGGTCGGCGCTCCGCCCGCTCGAACAGCCAACATCACCTTGGGAGTAATTGGCATGACCACCCAACGCCTCGGCCTCATCATGAACGGCGTTACCGGCCGCATGGGTCTCAACCAGCATCTGATCCGCTCGATCGTCGCGATTCGCGAGCAGGGCGGCGTTCGCTTGAAGAACGGCGACCGCATCATGCCCGATCCGATCCTGGTCGGCCGCAGCGCCGACAAGGTCGAAGCCCTCGCCAAGCGCTACAACATCACGCGCTGGACCACCGACCTCGATGCGGCGCTCGCCGACAAGAAGGACACCATGTTCTTCGACGCAGCGACCACGCAGGCCCGCCCCGGCCTGCTGACCCAGGCGATCAATGCCGGCAAGCACGTCTATTGCGAGAAGCCGATTGCGACGAATTTCGAAGAGGCGCTCGAGGTCGTCAAGCTCGCCAACGCAAAGGGCGTCAAGCATGGCACGGTGCAAGACAAGCTGTTTCTGCCCGGCCTGAAGAAGATCGCCTTCCTGCGCGACTCCGGCTTCTTCGGCCGCATCCTCTCGGTGCGCGGCGAATTCGGCTATTGGGTCTTCGAAGGCGGCTGGCAGGAGGCGCAGCGGCCGTCCTGGAACTATCGCGACGAGGACGGCGGCGGCATCATCCTCGACATGGTCTGCCACTGGCGCTACGTGCTGGACAACCTCTTCGGCAACGTCCAGAGCGTGGTCTGCATCGGCAACACCGACATCCCCGAGCGTTTTGACGAGCAGGGCAAGAAGTACAAGGCGACCGCGGATGATTCCGCCTACGCGACCTTCCAGCTCGAGGGCGGCGTCATCGCCCACATCAACATGTCCTGGGTCACACGCGTCTATCGCGACGACCTCGTCACCTTCCAGGTCGACGGCACGCACGGCTCGGCGGTCGCGGGCCTGTCGGATTGCATGATCCAGGCGCGGCAGGCAACGCCCCGGCCGGTGTGGAATCCCGACGAGAAGCGGCTGCACGACTTCTACGGCGATTGGCAGAAGCTGCCTGACAACGTCACCTACGACAACGGCTTCAAGGAGCAGTGGGAGATGTTCATCCGCCACGTCTACGAGGACGCGCCCTACAAGTTCACGCTGCTCGAAGGCGTCAAGGGCGTGCAGCTCGCTGAATGCGCGCTGAAGAGCTGGAAGGAGCGGCGCTGGATCGACGTCGCCCCGATCAAGGCCTGAGGTCTGTTGGATAAGTCTCGATGTCTGTTGAGCCGTCATTGCGAGCGAAGCGAAGCAATCCAGAATGCCTCCGCGGCGAGAGCCTGGATTGCTTCGTCGCTTCGCTCCTCGCAATGATGGGAAGAGGTCTGAAATCATGAACAAGCCCGTCCTGCCGATGTCGTCATTGTCGCTCAAGCTGCCGAAGGCCGATCGCTCGATCGAGACCTACCGGCTTGCGGCCTCGCGCACGTTTCCCGCAAAGCTCGAGGGACCGCTGAACCGCATCGCGTTCTCGGCCGTGCACACGGTTGTCGATCCCTTTGCGGACAACGATCCCTGGCTCTCGGCTGCCGTCGACTGGGACAAGACCATCGCCTTCCGCGAGCACGTCTGGGACCTCGGCCTCGGCGTCGC
Organism: Bradyrhizobium barranii subsp. apii; assembly: GCF_011516635.5. GTDB lineage: Bacteria > Pseudomonadota > Alphaproteobacteria > Rhizobiales > Xanthobacteraceae > Bradyrhizobium > Bradyrhizobium barranii. The sequence goes on from NZ_CP096255.1 coordinate 3,612,733, forward strand.
CGAAGCCATGGACACCGCGCAACGCGGGATGGGGTTGGACTGGCCGACTTCGCTGGAGCTGATCACCCGCTCGGTCGGCGCCGCCAAGCGGCGAAACGCGCTGGTGTTCTCCGGCGCGGGCACGGATCATCTTGCGGTCGAGGACGCCAAGAGCCTTGACGATGTGATCCGCGCCTATGAGGAGCAGCTCTCGGCGGTCGAGAAGGTCGGCGGCCGCATCATCCTGATGGCGTCGCGTGCTCTCGCAAAACTCGGCCGCAGCGCCGACGATTACGCCAAGGTCTATAACCGCGTGCTGTCGCAGGTCCGCGAGCCCGTGATCATCCACTGGCTCGGCGATATGTTCGATCCCGCTCTGACCGGATATTGGGGCACCAAGGACCTCGACAAGGCGATGGACGTTGCGGTGGCCATCATCAACAACAACGCTGCCAAGGTTGATGGCGTCAAGGTCTCGCTGCTCGACAAGCAGCGCGAGATCGACATGCGCAGGCGCCTGGACAAGCGCATCAAGATGTACACCGGCGACGATTTCAACTACGCGGAGCTGATCGCCGGCGACGACCAGGGCTTTTCGCACGCACTGCTCGGCATCTTCGACGCGATTGCGCCGGCTGCCTCTTATGCGTTGTCACGCCTCGCGGCAGGCGACGAGGCCGGCTTCCACGACGTGCTGGGGCCGACCGTGCCGCTGTCGCGTCATATCTTCAAGGCGCCGACGCGCTTCTACAAGACCGGCGTGGTGTTCATGGCCTATCTCAACGGCCACCAGGATCATTTCACCATGGTCGGGGGACAGGAGAGCGCGCGCTCGATGCTGCATCTGGCCGAGCTGTTCCGCCTCGCCGATCAGGCCGGGCTGCTGGCCAACCCCGAACTGGCGACCCGTCGCATGAAAACAGTGCTGGCCTCTCACGGGCTGGACTCCTGATGCGCGATTTTTCGTCCGACCATCGCTGGCTGTCGCTCAACACGGCGACGGTCCGCAAGCAGGGTGACCTCGTCGAGATCATCGACGCCTGTGCGAAGCATGGCATCCGCGCCATCGACCCCTGGCGCGATCAGGTCGCTGCGGTCGGTCTCGACCGCGCCGCACGCGCGGTGCGCGACGCCGGCCTCGAGCTGTCGGGCTATTGCCGCGGCGGCATGTTCACCTCGGACGCATCGCGTCGCGGCGAAGTGCGCGACGACAACCGCCGCTGCGTCGACGAAGCCAAGGCACTGGGCGCGCCCTGCATCGTTCTCGTCGTCGGCGGTCTGCCGCAATATTCGCGGCCGGGCAGCGAGGCGTCCAAGGACATCGTCGCAGCGCGCGGTCAGGTCGAGGAGGCGCTGGCCGACATGCTCGACTACGCCAGACAGGCAAAGCTGCCGCTGGCGATCGAGCCGCTGCATCCGGCCTACGCTGCCGACCGCGCCTGCGTGAACACGACGAAACAGGCGCTCGACATCTGCGATCGGCTCGACCCCGCTCGCAGCGGCATGCTCGGCGTCGCGCTCGACGTCTATCACATCTGGTGGGATCCGGAGCTGGTGGCCCAGATCGCGCGCGCCGGCAAGGACCGGTTACTTGCGTTCCATGTCTGCGACTGGCTGGTGCCGACCAGGGACATCCTCAACGACCGCGGCATGATGGGCGACGGCGTCATCGACATCAAATCGGCGCGCGCCGCGGTCGAGGCGCAGGGTTTTGCCGGCTATTCGGAGATCGAGATCTTCTCCAACGATTGGTGGAGCAAGCCGATGGACGAGGTGTTGCGCACGTGCATTACGCGGCACAGGACGGTGGTCTAGCTCCCACGCGCGCTGTCCTCACGGGCTTGCGACTTGTTGCCGCGTGTTGAAGCACGCCTTCCGCTTCACGGTACCGAAGCGGCGGGCTCGCTCAGCGAGCCGGTTGGAGTACCACCAACGAGAGGTGGACAGCCGTCAGCTTTCAGGCAGAATGATATCATCCCGATGCCGCAGCCTCGCCACGGTCTGCGCCAGATCGGATGCGGTAATGAGTGGCATCAACGATCGGCAGGCACGGCGGATGTACCCACGCCTGATGATCTTGGATGGCCCCGACGTGCAATCGTCGGGGCCATTGTTGTGATCGGCGGGGCAACGCGAGCGACTTTTGCCGGAGGCCCCGGCGTGTTCCACCCCCAGGCCCGTTCTAATGCGGCGATAAGGGATAAGGAAAGACCGCCCGAAGGCGGTCTTGCAGTCCAATGTGCCGGGCCAAAATAGTTTCGGGATCAAACCTTGTCCGGCCCGGTCTGATCGCCAGCTAACCACTATCGCGGGAAGGCCGCTGACAATTAAGATTTCAGTCCTGAAATGGAATGCACCCGCGACGTGGGAACCCGTCGTCCGACGCGAGTCTTGTTGCGTGCCTGCGTACAGCGCTGGCCGAAGGGGCTACGGCGCTGAGAACTTCGACTAGCTCTCAGGCTGGAGCTGCTCACGTCGGTGAAAAGTCAGACGATTGCGCTATCATTGATTGACCGTCAAACACCGGACTATCACTTGGCAATTCAATCTGCGAAATTGTGACAGCATAAATGCGCTTGTAAACAAGCTGGCGCGAAGGGAGGTTCGCAGTGGAGGCAGTGGAGAGAGTGCAGCGCTTGCGTGCGATGGGTTCGCTGTGCCGCCAACAGGCCGCGTACAACAGCATGAACAAATGGAAGCTGCTCGCAGAAGCAGAATACTGGGACCACCTGGCCGATCTTGAGTTGTCTGCTCACTCCCAGCAATGCAGCGCCATCAGCTCGGATGAGAAAGAGCGGCCTCAAGCGATCCCAACCGCGAATGAAGCTGGACCGAAGACGATTTCCGTCGCGTGAGGTCAAGACGAGGCCGTTGTTTGCATTCCGTACCACCGCACTTCTCGCAGAGAGAAGCGGCCCGGACAGCATGTTCTGGTCGAACTGTGGAGCAGGGCGATGATGGCACCCCGCGTCGCTCGGCCGTTGCTCGAATTGAAACGAGAGAATGCGACGCTGCCGTCACGGGCCTGCGAGCTGTTGCAGCGTGTTGAAGCGCGCCTTCTGCTCGCTGCTCAGCGTGGCATAGAACTCGTCAAGGGCGGGCTCGACCAGCTTGGCGGCCTGAAGCATGGCCTCGAGCCGGTGCTGCATCGCCTCCAGTCGTCCGACCGGCGTCACCGGCACATCGTTCGGACAGGCCGCCTGTAGGCCCTCAACGCCCTTCGCCGTCGCTTCGCCGAGGCGGTCGAGCGCTTCCTTCTGCTTACCCGCGGGGTGGAGCACAGCCTCGATCCTCTGGATCGGCAACTGGGTCAGGCCGGACTTCGGATCGCCGCAGCCTTCGGCACTGGCTTCCCGGGCATTGGCTTCCTGCTGCCGAGGCGAGCGGTCGCCGATGTTGGGGCCGAGCGCGTTGAAGCGGGCCTGCTGCTCGTCACTGAGCGAGTTGTAGAAAGTCTCCAGTGCCGGTCGCACGATCTTGACCGCATCCAGTGTCGCGCTGACGCGGTTCATCATCGCCCGCAAGCGGCCAGGCGGCGTCAGTGCATAAGTCTCCGCACAGGGGTCCTTGAACACACCGGCGGCGTTGGCCGCCGCGGTCTTCAACGCGTCGAGCAGCGCGCGTTGCTCCGCCGTCGGCCGCACCGCCCGCGTGATATCGTCAAGCGGCCAAGCGGTGACGCCTTTGTCCGGTGTGCCGCATAATTGCTGCAGCGTTTGCGGGCTCACGCTGGCGCGCTGGCGCGCGCGGGTGCCGCCGCCGGCTTGCGGATAGTCATTCGGGTTGGTGCTGGCATAGGCGGAATAGGGGCTGTCATCGCCCCAGAACACGGTGTCGACGAAGTCGTCATACGCGTACGCCCAATAGCCGGGCTCGTAGGCATAGGACCAGAACGTGTAGTCAAAAATGTCGGAATAGGCGTAAGGCCAGAACACGGGCCCAAGCCATGCCACGAACACCGCGGGATGGCGGTGTCGCCAGGCCTGCCGGGGAGCCCAGCCGCTGTGGCGGGCGACGAGAGCCGCCTGGGTTTGCGCATTCGCCCGCTCGCGGAAGTGCGCGGCAAACCGCCCGCGCGCGGCGGCAGCCGCTGCGGCTGTTGCAGCGGGGGCCTGCAGTCCCAGCCTCTGCTGGCGCGCCAGATCGATTTGCTGCGCCCGTTGCTCGTGCTGCAGCAGACGGTTCTGCGCCTGCAGTGCGCGTTCTTGTGCGCGTTGTGCGCGTGCGCCTTCAGGTTTTTGCGACTGCAAGGTCTGCACACGTTGCTGGAGGCGATCGATGCGGGTCCGGCGCTCCGTGGTCTGGCGCGACAGCATCTCGCGCTGTCGCTGCTCGACGTGCTGCTCACGCTGTTGAACGCGCTGCTCGCGCTCCGGCAGCCTATTCTGCGACTGCAGCAACCGCTGCTGCTCGCGTTGCGCTCTTGCGCCTTCCGGCTTTTGCGACTGCAATGTCTGCACACGCTGCTGCAAGCGGTCGATGTGGCCCTGGCGTTCCGAGGCTTGGCGCGACAGCGTCTCGCGCGGCTGTTCCCGCCGCTCGCTCACGGTCGGCGGCGCGCTGGGGTGTGAGGGGGCGGCAATATGCGGCGTCGGCGGCGGTGCCATCGCCGGACGTTGCGGTGCTGCCGGAGCGCGGTGGAATTCAGGTCGCGGTGCCGCCACGTGCGGGGCAGCTCGCTGCGGCGGTGCCGCGAAGTGCGGGGCCGGGCGCGGCGGCGGGGAGGCCATGCGAGGCGCCGGATTCGGCGCCATGGCCGGCCGCTGCGGCATGGCCGGGGGATGAAATGCCGGCGCGGCAGGACGCGCTATCGCAGGTGGCGCCGCCGGTCGGGCCATCGCGGGCGGCGCTGCCGGTCGGGCAGCCGCTCCCGGTGGTCCACCCCGATGGTCCTGGGCGGACGCGCCGACGCTCGCCGCGAGCATCGAGACACCGACCAAAAACGCCGAAAGGCACACGGCACGCGGAAGCATGATCGCAACTCCACGCTCGTCCCAGTCGCCCGGAACCGTTCAACGCGCAGGCGGCGAAATCGTTCGTTGTTGACTGTCAGCGGCCTTGCGGTCTTCCGACGCAGGCAGACCTCACGCGAAATCCTGCGTCAGGGTGGCAGCGATTCTCTCCAAGGCCCAATCAACCTGGTCACTGGTAATCACCAGCGGCGGGGCGAAGTGGATCGTGTGCTCGTGGGTATCCTTGGCGAGGATACCTTCGGTCTGCAGAGCCTCACAGTAGCGGCGCGCACGGCCGGCTTCAGTGTTGAGCTCGACCGCCAGCATCAGTCCTCGTCCGCGCACGTCGCGCACGGTGTTGGCGCGGATGCTTCTGAGGCCTTTCAGGAAGCGTTCACCTTGCACCGCAGCGTTCTCGATCATTCCTTCCTCGACGAGAACGCGGAGCGCGGCCCGCGCCACCGCGCAGGCGAGCGGATTGCCACCGAATGTTGAGCCATGCTGACCTGGTTTCAGCGTGCCGAGGACCTCGTTGTTGGAAAGCACGGCCGAGACGGGATAGAAACCGCCGGACAAAGCTTTGCCGAGCAGCGTCACATCCGCCTCGATGCCCTCGTGCTGTTCCGCAAGCAGCTTGCCGGTGCGGCCGAGTCCAGTCTGGATCTCGTCGAGGATCAGCATCACGTCGTGCGCAGTGCAGAGCTCGCGCACCCCCGTGAAATAGCCTGCCGGTGGAATGATGACGCCGGCTTCGCCCTGGATGGGTTCGACCAGGAAGGCGACGGTGTTCGGCGTGATGGCGTCTTCCAGCGCGGCAAGATCGCCGAAGGGAATGATTTTGAAGCCCGGCGCGAAGGGGCCGAAATGTTCGCGCGTGGCCGCGTCGGTCGAGAAGCCGACGATACCGAGGGTGCGTCCATGGAAATTGTTGGCGCAGACGATGATCTCGGCTTGCCCGTCGGGCACCCCCTTCACCTCATAGCCCCATTTGCGCACGGACTTGATCGCGCTCTCAACGGCTTCGGCTCCGCTATTCATCGGCAGCACCTTGTGAGAGCCGGTGAGTTCCGCGATCTCCTCGTAGAAGGGAGCGAGCTGGTCGTTGTGGAATGCGCGCGAGGTCAGGGTCAATCGGCCGGCCTGCTCGACCATGGCGGCCAGGATTTTCGGGTGGCAATGGCCCTGGTCGACCGCCGAATAGGCGGAGAGGCAATCCAGATATCGGTTGCCCTGGGTGTCCCAAACGAAAACGCCTTCGCCGCGCGACAGGACAACGCCAAGCGGCTCGTAATTGCGGGCGCCGAAGCGCGCCTCCCTCGAGATGAAATCAGCGACTGGCGGACTACTCATTCGTCACTCCAGCTCACGTGTCTCACGCATTCTAACAGATCTAATGCGTGGCTCGTTCGAAATGATGCGCGCGGGGCCTCAACCTATGGAGCAGGGCACGCTCAGGAAGCCGCGGAACCGCACCCGTCCGCCCCGCACCGGATGGCCGCTCACGGCATAGTTCGGGAAGCGCGCCAGGAAACGCGAGATCGCAATCGCGCCTTCGAGCCGCGCCAGCGCCATGCCGGCGCATTGATGCGCGCCGGTGGCGAAGGCGAGATGCCGGTTCGGCGTGCGCGCGATGTCGAAGCGTTCGGGCTCCGGGAACTGGGCGGGATCGCGGTTGGCCGCTCCGATGCACAGCGTCACCGACGTGCCGGCGTCGAGCATGATGCCGCCGAGCTCGATCTTCTCTGTCGTCATGCGGTTGCCGAGCTGGTTCGAGCTCTCGTAGCGCAGCATCTCTTCGACCGCAGTCTTGATCATGTCGGAGTTTTCGATCAGCCGCTGCTTCTGGTCCGGATTCCGGTGCAGCGCGACGAGGCCGTTGCCGATCAGATTGGTGGTGGTCTCGTGCCCGGCATTGAGCAGGAAGATGCAGTTGTGCAGCAGCTCCTTCTCGGTCAGCCGCTCGCCGTCCTCCTCGCCGTTGCCTTCTCCCTGGATCAGGCGCGTCAGCACGTCACGCTCGGGATTGCCCGGCTTTTGGCGCCTGCGCGCGACCAGGGTTTCGAGATAGGCGAGGAAGTCCTTTACCGCCTTGTTGCCGCGCGCAGCCACTTCGGGCGACACCACCGGCTCGAGTGCACCGAGGATCGCCAGCGACCAGTCGCGCAGCGGCTCGCGTTCGTCGTGGGGAACGTCGAGCAGATTGCCGATCACTTCGATGGGGATCGACGCGGCGAAGTCGTCGATCAGCTCGCAAGCCCCCTTGGCGGCGATGGCATCGAGCAGGCCGTCGACCAGCTTGACGATATCAGGCTCCATCCCCGCGATCGCGCGCGGCGACAGCGCGCCCATGATCAGGCGGCGCACGCGGGTGTGGGCAGGCGGGTCGTCGAAGACGAGGCTCGTGGTGTGGTGCTCGTAGAGCGGGGTGTCGCCGTATTTCGGCGCGAACTCGCGCTTCTTGTCCGAACTGAACGACTTTGTGTTCTTGTAGGTGGTGACGAGATCGTCATAGCGGGTCAGGAACACAGTGCCGTTGGGGAGGCGCTTGACCGGCTCGTTTTCCCGCAGTGCACGATAAGTCGGGTAGGGATCGTCGTAGAATTCGGGTGTCAGCTTCTCCAGATCGAAATTGGCCGCCAGTTCTTTCGCACTTGCGTTCATCGCCGCCATACTCGCCGGTTGAGACCGATATGCTGTTTTCGCTCTTTCGAGCGGCTCGGCTCACCGTCTACAGTCGTGTCGTGATTTGCAAGCCGACCGGACAGGAAAATGCACGCCCGCGCTGACGCTGCTGACACGGCCCCGAATTGGCCCGACGATATTTTCGCGACATTGCAACGCTTCGACGTCCGGCAGGTGCCTTACGTGCCCGATGCCGGTCATTCGAAGCTGATCCAGCGCGTGCTGGCCTCATCCTCGATGCGCGGCACTCCGCTGACGACGGAGGAGGAGGGTGTCGCGCTCCTGGCCGGGGCCTGGACCGGCGGACAGCGCGGCGTGCTTCTGATGCAGTCGAGCGGGGTCGGCAATTGCATCAACATGCTGTCGCTGATCCCGATCCTGCGCTTTCCGTTCCTCACGCTGGTGACCATGCGCGGCGAGTGGGGCGAGTTCAATCCGTGGCAGGTGCCGATGGGATCGACCACGCAGGGCGTGTTCGAGCTCTCGGGCGTCCAGGTGCTGCGCGCGTCCAATGCGGCCGAGGTGCCGGCGGTGCTGGAGGCGGCCGCAGCGCAGGCCTACAACGCACTCACGCCCACCGCCGTTCTGCTGTCGCAGCGCCTGATCGGCGCCAAGGTTTTCACCAAATGAGCAAGGCCAATCTCCTCGACCGCCGCCAGGTGGTGTCCACCCTGCTTGCGAACCGCAAGGACGTGGTTGCGATCGGCGGCCTCGGGGCCTCCACCAACGACATGTGTGCCGCCGGCGACCACGCGCGCAACTTCTACCTCTGGGGCGGCATGGGCGGCGCGGCGATGATCGGGCTTGGTCTGGCGCTGGCGCAACCAAAACTGCCGGTGCTGGTCATCACCGGCGACGGCGAGATGCTGATGGGGATGGGGAGCCTTGCCACCATCGGCCTGCAGAAGCCGTCCAATCTCTCGATCGTGGTGCTCGACAACGAGGCCTATGGCGAGACCGGCGGTCAGACCAGCCACACCTCCGCAGCTGCCGACCTCGTCGGCGTCGCCAGGGCCTGCGGCATCGGGGACTCCCGCGCGATCTCGACCATGGCCGAGGTCGAGGCCTTCGCCAAAGCCGTCCACGACGTTTCGGCGGGGCCGCGATTTGCCAATGTGAAGATCGACAGCGCCAGCCTGGAACGGATTCTCCCGGTCCGGGACGGGACTTACATCGTCAACCGGATCCGTGGCGATCTCGGCTTCCAGCCGATCTAGCCCCGCTTGCTCCGTCCTGAGCTACGTCCCGGGCCCTCCGGTCGGGGAAGTGTGGCCATTTTCCAACAAGTTTGTACCCACATAGGTTGCGCCGCAGCATTCTGCTTGACTTTTGCGTGGGTGAGTGCTTACTCACTAACATGAGCTCATTGCGAATGACGAGCGACCTGAGGCGTCAATTGATCCTCGGCGCCGCAAAGCGTTGCTTTGCCCGACACGGCTATACCGGCACCACGACCAAGAGCGTGGCGGCCGCCGCTGCCATTTCCGAGGCGCTGCTGTTCAAGCATTTTCCGTCCAAGGCGGCGCTCTACGCCGAAATCCTCAGCGACGAATGCGAAGCCGATCCGGCACTGACGGACCTGCTCGAGCGGGAGCCCTCGACGGCCACGCTGGTCGAGTTGATCCGCGGCATGGTCCAGCATTTCCTCCACATCGCCGACGGGCCCGATCAGGAGGAGGCGCAGCGCCTGCGACTGATGGCCACCAGCCATCTGGATGACGGCGAATTCGCCCGTCTGCTATATGCCAAGATCGAGAAGCTGATCGGGGCGGTCTTCCTCGCCTCGCTCGAGCGTACGGTTGCCGCCGGGGACGCACGGCCATTCAGCGGCGATCCGCTCAACCTGTTCTGGTTCGCGCATCATTCGGTGATGATGGCTGCGCTGACCAGGCTGCCGGCCACGCCCTGCCTCGTCTACGGCAAGGCGAACGATCTGGAGCGGCAGCTCTGTGAGTTTCTCCTGAGGGGTATCGGACTTAACGACGCCGCAATTGCTTCGCATTTGGGCCGCGATCAGGCCGCGGATGCGGGCAAGACGGCGATTGCAGAAAGCGCATGACATGAACATCGTAACCGAACACAAGATTTCGGGCGAACCGATCGACACCAAGGCTCGCCGGCGTCCGGTTAGGCCGGTGCTGTGGTTCATCATCGTCGGCACGCTCCTGGGCGTGCTCGTTGGCGGCCTCGTCTGGTTCAATTACTTCCGCGGCCAGATGATCAAGCAGTTCTTCGCCAACAACAAGCCGCCGCCGACCGCGGTCAGCGCGGCCGAGGCGAAGTCCGAGGTGGTGCCGAACCTGCTCACCGCAGTCGGCGGCCTTGCCGCCGTGCACCAGGTCGACGTCAGCGCCGACGTCAACGGCCGCGTCACCGAGATCAAGTTCGAGCCGGGTACGCATGTCGATGCCGGCACGCCGCTGGTGCAGTTCTTCGACATGCCGGAGCAGGGCGACCTCGCCAACTACAAGGCGCAGGCAACCGTCGCACAGCTCTCGCTCGACCGCGCCAAGCAGCTGGCATCGCGCCAGTTCGGCCCGCAGGCGACCGTCGATAACGCGCAGGCCGCCTACGATCAGGCGCTGGCCGGCATCGCCAAGACCGAGGCGGTGATCTCGCAGAAGCTGGTGCGTGCGCCGTTCTCCGGCGATCTCGGCGTCCGCAAGGTCGAAGTCGGCCAGTACCTGACGGCCGGCACGGCGATCGTCTCGCTGACCGATCTGTCGGAGCTGTGGGCCAACTTCACGGTGACCGAAAAGGACTCGGGCAACCTCAAGGTCGGCCAGCCGGTCCGGCTCAAGGTCGACGCCTACCCCGGCCGCACCTTCGATGCCAAGATCACCACGATCGAGCCGCAGGTCGCGGCCGACACCCGCAACATCCGCGTGCAGGCAACGGTCGCCAATCCGGAGAAGATCCTGAAGCCGGGCATGTTCGTGACCACGACGGTGGTGCTGCCGGCGAAGCCGGCCGTGATCACCGTGCCGGAAACGGCGGTCGATTACACGCTGTACGGCGACTCCGTGTTCGTGATCACCGAGAAGAAGGAAGAGGACGGCAAGACCAGCCTCTCCGCGGTGCGCACGTTCGTGCAGACCGGCAGCCGGGTCGACGGTCGCGTCGAAATCATCAAGGGCGTGAAGGTGGGCGACAAGGTCGTCGCTGTCGGCCAGCTCAAGCTGCAATCGGGCGCCCCAGTTGCGATCTCGACCGATCCGGCGCCGCAGATCCCGGCGCAGCCGCCGCGCTACTGATCCAATACATCCAGGTGATCCGGCCTCGCCGGGTCACTTTTCTTGAGACAAAGAAATCGAGATCGCCGCTCTTGAGACAAAGAAATCGAGATCGCCGCGATGCGCTTTACCGATATTTTCATCAAGCGACCGGTCCTGTCGGTCGTCGTCAGTCTGCTGATCCTGCTGATCGGCCTGCGCGCGGCGATGGTGCTGCCGATCCGGCAATATCCGAAGCTGTCGAACACGGTCATCAACATCACGACCGTCTATCCCGGCGCGTCCGCAGACCTGATCCAGGGCTTCATCACGACGCCGATCGAGCAGGCGGTCGCCTCGGCCGAAGGCGTCGACTACATGACCTCGTCCTCGGTGCTCGGCACCTCGACGATCCAGGTCTACATCAAGCTGAACTTCGATCCGAACCAGGCGCTCACCGAGGTGCTCGCCAAGACCAACTCGGTCAAGTACCTGATTCCAAAGGAATCCAACGACCCGATCGTCACCAAGACCACCGGCCAGACCACGGCCGTGATGTATCTCGGCTTCTCCTCCGAAGAGCTGTCGGGCTCGGCGATATCAGACTATCTGACGCGTGTGGTGCAGCCGGTGCTGTCGACGGTCGACGGCGTGGCCTCGGCCGACATTCTGGGCGGCCAGACCTTTGCGATGCGGCTGTGGCTCGATCCCATGAAGATGGCCGGCCGCAACGTGTCGCCGGCCGATGTCGCCGCCGCGATCGCCGCCAACAACTTCCAGTCCGCAGCGGGGCAGACCAAGGGCTATCTGATCGTTTCCAACATCTCGACGAACACCAGCCTGACTGACGTCAACCAGTTCAGGAAGATGATCGTCAAGGCCAAGGACGGCGGCTTTGTGCGGATGGAGGACATCGCCACAGTCGAACTCGCCGCCCAAAGCACGGATGCCAGCGTCGCCTTCAATGGCGAGCATGCGATCTTCATTGGCGTGAACGCGACGCCGCAGGGCAACCCGCTGACGCTGGTCAAGGGCGTGCGCGCGCTGTTCCCCGAACTCGAGCGCAATCTTCCGCCGTCGATGAAGATGAAGGTCGCCTACGACTCGACCAAGTTCATCCAGTCTTCGATCGACGAGGTGGAGAAGACGCTGGGTGAAGCCGTGATCATCGTGATCGTGGTCATCTTCCTGTTCCTGGCCTCGCTCCGTTCGGTCATCATTCCCGTCGTCACCATTCCGCTGTCGATGATCGGCGTCTGCACCTTGATGCTGGCGTTGGGTTTCAGCTTCAACCTTCTGACCCTGCTCGCGATGGTGCTCGCGATCGGCCTCGTGGTCGACGACGCCATTGTCGTGGTGGAGAACATCCATCGCCATCTGGAGGAGGGGAAGACGCCGGTTCAGTCGGCGCTGGAAGGCGCGCGCGAAATCGTTGGGCCGGTCATCTCCATGACCATCACGCTCGCGGCGGTGTACGCGCCGATCGGCTTCCTCGGCGGCCTGACCGGTTCGCTGTTCCGCGAATTCGCCTTCACGCTCGCGGGCTCGGTGATCGTGTCAGGTGTGATCGCGCTGACGCTGTCGCCGATGATGTGCTCTATTCTGCTCAAGAATACCGAAGAGGGCCGCTTCGCCAAGCTGGTCAACAAGGTGTTCGGCGCTTTGACGCGCTGGTATGGGCGCAGGCTCGACCGCTCGCTCGATTACAAGGCGATCACCGGTCTGTTCGCGGTGACGATCCTCGGGCTGGTCGGCTTCCTCTACATGCACACCTCGAAGGAGCTGGCGCCTGAGGAGGACCAGGGCATCGTGTTCGCGGTGACCAAGGCGCCGAAATACGCCAACATCGACTATGTCGATTTCTACGGCGAGAAGCTCGACGAGAAATTCCAGAAGTTCCCCGAAACCGATCTGCGCTTCGTGCTGAACGGCATCAACGGCCCGCAGGGCGGCATCGCCGGCATGCTGCTGAAGTCGTGGGACGAGCGCAAGCGCTCGTCGATCCAGTTGAAGCCGCTGGTGCAGGCCGAGCTTTCCAAGATCGAGGGCGTGCAGGCTTTCGCGTTCAACCTGCCGCCGTTGCCGGGTGGCCCCGGCGGTCTGCCGGTTCAGATGGTGATCAATTCCACCGCGGGCTTCCAGACGGTCTATGAGCAGATGGAGAAGCTGAAGGACGCCGCGCGCAAGAGCGGCATGTTCATCGTCTCCGACAGCGACCTCGCCTACAACCAGCCGAACGTGGAGGTCACGATCGACCGCACCAAGGCGCAGGATCTCGGCGTTAACATGCAGAACCTCGGCTCTACGCTCGCGGTGCTGCTCGGTGGCAACTACATCAACCGCTTCAATCTGGAGGGCCGGTCCTACCAGGTGATCCCACAGGTGCCGCGCAGCAGCCGGCTCTCGCCGGAATCGCTCGGCGGCTATTATGTGACGACCAACACGGGCCAGCAGCTCCCGCTGTCGACCGTGGTCTCGGTCAAGACCAAGACTGATCCGAATTCGCTGACGCACTACAATCAGCTCAATTCGGCGACGTTCTCGGCTGTGCCGATGCCCGGCGTGACGGTCGGATCGGCGGTCGACTTCCTCGAAGGCGAGGCCAAGAAGCTGCCGGCCGGCTTCAGCCACGATTATCTCGCGGACTCCAGGCAATACGTGCAGGAGGGCAACCAGCTTGCGATCACCTTCGGTTTTGCGTTGATCATCATCTTCCTGGTGCTGGCGGCGCAGTTCGAGAGCCTGCGTGACCCGTTCGTGATCATGATCTCGGTGCCGATGGCGATCGTGGGTGCGCTGATCCCGCTGTTCTTCGGCATGGCGACCATGAACATCTACACCCAGGTCGGTCTGCTGACCCTGGTCGGGCTGATCACCAAGCACGGCATCCTGATGGTGGAGTTCGCCAACGAGCTCCAGGTCAACGAGCGGCTCGACCGCCGCTCGGCCATCGAGATGTCGGCCCGCATTCGTCTGCGGCCGATCCTGATGACCACGGCCGCGATGGTGACCGGCCTGATCCCGCTCCTGACTGCGTCCGGCGCGGGCGCGGCCAGCCGCTTCTCGATCGGCCTCGTGGTGGTCGCCGGCATGTCGATCGGTACGCTGTTCACGCTGTTCGTGCTGCCCGCAGTCTACGTCGTGCTGGCAACCGACCACCGGGCGGCGGCCGATTCCGAGCGGAACAAGGAGGTCAACGATCTCGGCCTCAATTCCAAGGCGCTGCGACCGACCTGAGCCGCAGGTCAGCGAACCAGAAGGGCGGCAGCGGCATCCGTTGCCGCCCTTTTCATTTGCCCCGCAGCCTGCGGACGCCGTCAGGCTAGGGGGGAGCCCTTTCCGCGTTGGCGAGAGACAAGTTCCGGCCTTCTTGCTAGATTCGCCGGGATGAGCATCTCCCTCCACCCCGACACCCCGCAAGCCAGGACAGCGCCGAGCGCGGCCGCGGCTGGCGTCGTGCCCGGCGAGGCGGCGGGGCGCGGGATCAGGACCCGGCTTTTCACCAAATATGTCGCGCTGTTCGTGGCCGTCGTCGCCATTGCGCTGCTGGCCAACGGGCTGTTCGAAGTCTTCTTCTATTATCGCGAGCACAAGGCCGCGCTGATCCGGGTCCAGCATGAGCAGGCCGAGGCAGCGGCGGCCAAGATCGGCCAGTTCGTCAAGGAGATCGAGAGCCAGCTCGGCTGGACCACGCAGCTGCCCTGGTCGGCGGGCTCGATCGAGCAGCGCCGGTTCGACGCGCAACGGCTGCTGCGCCAGGTGCCCGCGGTCACAGAGCTCGCCCAGGTGGATGCGACCGGCAAGGAGCGCTTGCGGGTCTCGCGGCTGGCCATGGACGCGATCGACAGCGGGATCGACCTGTCGGCCGACCCGAAGTTCACCGAGGCGGTCGCGCACAAGGTCTATTACGGCCCGGTCTATTTCCGCAGGGAGTCCGAGCCCTACATGACGCTCGCGCTGGCCGGCGCGCGCAAGGATGCCGGCGTCAGCATCGCGGAGGTCAATCTCAAGCTGATCTGGGACGTCGTGTCCCAGATCAAGGTCGGCGAGCACGGGCACGCCTATGTGGTCGGCCCGGAGGGACGCCTGATCGCGCATCCCGACATCAGCCTGGTGCTGCGCAACACCGACATGTCGGGCCTCGCGCAGGTGCGCGCCGCGCAGGCTGGAGGCGGCACCCTGTCCGACGCGCTCCCCGAAGCGCGCAATATCCAGGGGCAGAAGGTGCTGACCACATCGGCCCCGATCGAGCCGCTGCATTGGACCATGCTCGTCGAGCTGCCGGTCGAGGAGGCCTATGCGGCGCTCTATGCCTCGCTGCAGCGGCTGGCGATCGTGTTGCTCGCAGCGTCGATCTTCGCGGTGCTCGCCGGGATTTTTCTCGCACGCCGCATGGTCGGACCGATCCAGGCCCTGCGCAGCGGCGCCGAGCGGATCGGCGGCGGCGATTTCTCGCAGCGCATCTCGATCAAGACCGGCGACGAACTCGAGGGACTCGCCGACCAGTTCAACGACATGGGCGCGCGCCTACAGGAATCCTACGCGGATCTGGAAAAAAGAGTCGAGCTGCGAACGGCTGAATTGTCCGAAACGCTCGAGCAACAGACGGCGACTTCTGAGGTGCTGGAGGTCATCAGTTCCTCTCCGGGCGAACTCGCTCCCGTGTTCTACAAAATGCTCGAAAATGCGACGCGGGTCTGTGGCGCAAGTTTCGGCGTCATGAATCTCTGGGACGGTGAAAGCTTCACGATTGCGGCGGATTACAATGTGCCGGCTGCGTTCGCTGCTTCGCGAAAAGATGTGGAAATCCGACCTCGTCCGAACAGCGCGCTCGCCGAGGTCGTCAGGACACGTGAGGTCGTCCACGTTCACGATGTGCGAAACACACCTGCCTATCTTGCTGGTGGGCCTGCCGTTCGCGCGATCTCAGACGTCGCCGGCGCCCGTACGATCGTCGTGCCGATGCTGAAGGAGAACGAGCTGATTGGCACGATCGCGGTCTATCGCAAGGAGGTCCGTCCGTTCGCCGACAAGCAGATCGCACTGGTTGAGAATTTCACCAAACAGGCTGTGATTGCGATCGAGAACGCTCGACTACTCAAGCAGCTTCGTGAGCGTACCACGGAGCTGTCGCAGTCGCTCGACAATCTGCGTACCGCGCAGGATCGCCTGATCCAGACCGAGAAGCTCGCCTCCCTCGGCCAGCTCACGGCGGGGATCGCCCACGAGATCAAGAACCCGCTCAATTTCGTCAACAATTTCTCCTCGGTCTCGACCGAGCTGATCGATGAACTCAACCAGGCCCTGCAATCGGCTTCGCTCGACGGCAAGACGAAGGAGGAGGTCGACGAGCTGACCGGCATGCTCAGGAGCAATCTGGAAAAGGTGGTGCAGCACGGCAAGCGCGCCGATTCCATCGTCAGGAACATGCTGCTGCATTCGCGCGCGGGTTCCGGCGAGCATCGTCCCAGCGATATCAATGCCATCGTCGAGGAAAGCCTCAATCTCGCCTATCACGGCGCGCGCGCGGAACGGCCCGCCTTCAACGTCACGCTCGAGCGCGAGTTCGATCCCGGGGCCGGGATGGTCGATGTCTATCCGCAGGAGATCGCGCGCGTCTTGCTCAATTTGATCTCGAACGGCTTCTATGCTGCGGCCAAGCGCAAGGAGAGCGCGACGGACGGCTTCGAGCCCACCTTGAACGCGGCCACCAAAAACCTCGGCGACAAGGTCGAGATCCGGATCCGCGACAACGGCACAGGGATTCCGCCCGAGGTGAAGGCGAAACTGTTCAATCCGTTCTTCACCACCAAGCCGGCCGGCGAGGGCACCGGGCTTGGCCTGTCCATGAGTCATGACATCGTCGTGAAACAGCACGGCGGCACGATCGACGTGAACACCACACCCGGTGTATTCACCGAATTCATCATCACGCTGCCGCGCCAGATGGCGGCGGACGATACTCCCGGAGGCAAGAATTGAACGTTTACATCCTGGTCGTCGATGACGAGCCCGACGTCGAGGCGCTGTTCCGGCAGCAGTTCCGGCGTGACCTGCGCGCCGGACGCTTCCAGATGGAATTCGCGCCGTCCGCGTCCGATGCGCTCAGGCTCGCCTCCGAGGTGCGCGACCCCTCGTTGATCCTGATCCTGTCCGACATCAACGTGCCCGGCATGAGCGGGCTCGACATGCTGCCCAAGGTGCGCGCCGAGCATCCGGACGTTCCCGTCATCATGATCACGGCCTATGGTGACGCCGAGACGCGCCGGAAGGCGATCGAGCGTGGCGCCATCGGGCTCCTCACCAAGCCGATCGATTTTGCGCTGCTGCGGCAGGAGATCGACACGAGGCTCGAGCAAGCCGCATGACTTCGACCATCCTCTTTGTCGATGACGAGCCAGACCTCGAGGCGCTGATCCTGCAAAAGTTTCGCAGGCAGATCCGCGACGGGCTCGTCGACATCATGTTTGCACGCGACGGCGTCGAGGCGCTGGAGTCCCTCGAGCAGAACCCGCATGTCGACATGGTGGTCTCCGACATCAACATGCCGCGGATGGATGGGCTGTCGCTGCTGGCGAAGCTCCAGGAGGCCGAGGACAAGAAATCGACCATCATCGTCTCGGCCTATGGCGACATGAGCAACATCCGCACCGCCATGAACCGCGGCGCGTTCGACTTCCTCACCAAACCGATCGACTTCGCCGACCTGGAAGCCACGATCGAGAAGACCATTCGCCATATCGAGATGCTGCGCGAGGTGCGGCGCCGTCAGATGGAGGCGGAGCGGGCCCATGCCGCGCTATCGCGCCATTTCTCGCCCGAGCTCGCCAAGCGTCTGGTGGCCGGCGGCGAGGGTGAGGGGATCGAGGTGCAGTGGCGCGATGTCGCGACCATCTTCACGGATATCACCGGGTTCACCTCCCTGGTCGAGAGCGCGCCGCCCGAGACGCTGGGCGCGCTCCTCAACGAATATGTTGGCGGGATGACCGAAACCATCTTCGCGCATGAGGGGACGGTCGCAAAAATCATCGGCGATGCGATCCAGGTGCTCTTCAATGCGCCCGGCGATCAGCCGGACTATGCGACGCGTGCGGTCGCCTGCGCCCATGACCTCGATGCCTGGGCGCAGGATTTCTGCGCGCGCCAGAGGGCCGTGGGCGTGAATTTCGGCACCACCCGCATCGGCATTCACGCCGGGCCGGCACTGGTCGGCAATTTCGGAGGCAACCGCTTCTTCGACTACACCGCCTATGGAGACACCATCAACATCGCGGCGCGACTGGAGGCCGCCAACAAGCATCTGGGAACACGCATCTGCGCCAGTGCCAGCGTCGCCAAGGCGGCCGAGCATTTTCAAGGCCGTCCCGTGGGTGATCTGATGCTGCGCGGACGCAGCGAACCGCTGCGTGCGTTCGAACCGTTGCCGCAGGAAAAATTCGAAGCGCCAAGGACGGCGCAATATTTCGAGGCTTTTGCCAAGATGGAAGCCGGCGACGTCGCGGCGATGCCGGCCTTTGCCGCGCTGGTCGGGATGCACGCCGACGATTCCCTGGCCGGCTTTCACCTGAAGCGCCTGCTCAACGGCGCCAAGGGTGTCCGCATGAAACTGGAATAGGAGTTCGACATGATTGGTGATTTCTCCGCCGGCAACTATCGTTTCATTCCGTCCGTGTTCCAGTATTCGGCGGGTGCTGCCGCTGACGACGGCTACGAGATCGAGCGGGTTCGGTTCGATCGCCTGGTGCCGCTGGCCGAGGGATTTGCGCTCGCGGCGAAGTATATCCGGGAAGCAGGCCGGCCGCTGATGGCGTTCTGTGCCTGCGAGCTGCGCTCACCGGCGGCCTTCAGCGAGGAAGGCTTTCGCGCATTCAACCTGCATTATGTGAAGACGCTGTCCGAATGGAGCATCTTCGACGGCACCACCAATCCGGTGGCGCGCAGCAATGTCTGTCCGGAGTTCGATCCGCCATCCGAACCGTCGTTCTATGCCTTCTCCTTCACGCGTCCGACAACCTCGAAGAGTCCTAGCTTCGTGATCGCCGGTGGCGCTGAGGCGCGCGAGGGCGGCGGGACCTATGTCGAGCGCACCGTGCGCTATCGCGACCTCAGTCCGGAGGGTCTTCGCGAGAAGGTGCGGTTCACCACGACATCGCAGATGGAGAACCGGATGACGGCCTTCGGCTTCGGCTGGAAGGACACCACCGGCGTGCAGGCCTATTCCGTGCACGATTTCCACCACGCGCTGGTCGACGAACTGGTCCGCCGCGGTGCGCTGCGCTCCGGCCTGACTTGGCATTTCGCCCGTCCGCCGGTGGTCGACCTCGAGTACGAGATGGATTGCCGACGGGTGCTGCGCGAGACGGTGATCTAGCGCTGACGCGGGTCGAGCGCGTCGCGCAGGCCGTCGCCGAGCAGGTTCAGCGACAGCACCACCAGGAAGATCGCAAGGCCTGGCCAGATCGCCATCCACGGAGCCTGGGTCAGGAAGCGCTGCGCCGCGTTGAGCATGCTGCCCCAGGACGGTGCGGGCGGCTGCTGGCCGAGACCGAGAAACGATAAGGCGGCCTCGGCGATGATGGCGGCGGCAATCGACAGCGTCGCCTGCACCAGCAGAGCCGGCAGGATGTTCGGCAGGATGTGCGAGAACGCGATCCGCCAGGGCGGATTGCCGAGCGCGCGCGCCGCCTCGACATAGTCTTCGGCCTTGACGCTCAGGACCTGCCCGCGCGTCAGACGGATGAAGATCGGCGTTGCCGAGATGCCGATCGCGATCATGGCGTTGCCGAGGCTGGGACCGAGGAACGCGGCCAGCGCAATCGCCAGGATCAGGAACGGGCAGGCCAACATTGCATCGGTGATCCGGCTGATCAGCGCGTCGACAAATCCGCCGCGATAGCCGGCGAGGAGACCAAGAGGAACACCGATCCCGAGCGCGATCGCGACCGAGATCAGACCCGCCATCAGGGAGGCCCGCGCACCGTAGATGACGCGGCTGAGGATGTCGCGGCCGAGATCGTCGGTGCCGAACCAGTGGGCGGCGGTGGGCGGCTTGCGCACCAGGCTCCAACTCGTCGCAATCGGATCATAGGGCACGACCAACGGCGCAAGGGCCGCAAGCAGAATGAAAGCCGTGATCACGACAAGTCCGAAGACCGCAGCCTTGCGCTTGAACAGGCGCCGCCGCGCACGGCGGGCCGGGCTGTCCAGCTCGTAGGCCTGGGTGGCGGGACCGGCTGGGAGTGCGGCGTCGGTCATCGTCTAACCTCGCAGCCGCGGATTGACGAGGACATAGGCGACGTCGGCAACGAGATTGAGCGTGATGTAGACTGTGGCCGTCACCAGCACCACGCCCTGCACCACCGCGTAGTCACGGTTGAAGACGGCATCCACGATCAGCTTGCCGAAGCCGGGAATGGAAAGGATCTGCTCGGTCAGCACCGCGCCCGACAATAGCGTGCCGAGCTCGAGCGCTCCGAGGGTGATGATCGGCGTCAGCGCGTTGCGCATCGCATGCTTGAGGATGACCGAGCGCTCGGAGAGACCTTTCGCGCGCGCGGTGCGGACATAGTCGCTCTCCAGAACCTGGAGCATGGCGCTCCGCGTGTGCCGCATCAGGACCGCCGAAATTGCGTTGCCGAGCACGAAGGCCGGCATGATGGTGGCTGCCAGGCTCGCGCGCCAGTCCTCGGTCAGCGGCACATAGCCTGAGGCCGGCAGCCAGCCGAGGTGAATCGAGAACAGGAAGATCATGAGGATTCCGAGCCAGAAATTCGGCGTCGAGATTCCCCACAGCGCGAACAGATTGGCGCCATAGTCCCAAACCGTGCCCTTCTTCACCGCGGAGATGATGCCGGCGGGAATGCCGATGAGGAATGCGATCAGGATCGCCATCGAGCCGAGCTGGAGCGTCACCGGCAGTTTCTGTGCGATCAGCTCGCGCACCGGCATCTTGTTGCGCAGCGACTCGCCGAAATTGCCGGTGAGGACTCCCTTGAGCCAGTAGACATATTGCACGGGGATCGGCTGATCGAGCTTGTACTGCTGCCGGATCTGCTCGATCGCGGCGGGATCGCGCTCCTCGCCGGCCATCACCAGCGCGGGATCGCCCGGCAGCAATTGCTGGAGCGAGAAGATCAGCACCGACACGAAGAACAGTGTCGGCACGATCTGCGCGATGCGGCGGGCGAGGAAGTTCAGCATGGCTCCACGCGTTTCCCGAGTGATGCCGCGATCACTTGAACTTCAGCCCGACCACGCGCACGAGGCCATCAGGCATCTGCCGGTAGCCCTCGAGCTTCTTCGTATGCGCGATCAGGAGCGTACGATGATAGATGTAGATGATCGGCAGGTCGTCGAGCAGGATCTTGGTCAGCTTCCCGTAGATCGCCCTGCGCTCCTCGACATTGGACGTCGCCCGTCCGTCTTCCATCAGCTTGTCGGCTTCGGGGTTCGAATACACGCCGTCGTTCTGCGGCGCCTTGCTGCGCATGAAGATGTAGGAATTGCCGTCCGGGTCGATGCGTCCGCTCCAGTTGATTTGGAACACCTGGAACTCGCCGGCCTGCGCCTGCTTGAAGGTGGTCGCGAATTCGACGACGCGGACCTTGATGTCGAAGCCTGCTTCGGCGGCCATGGACTGCACGACCTGGGCGACGGCCTCGTACTCGGTGCCCTTTGGTACCATGTAGTCGACGGTGACGGGCAGGCTGACACCGGCTTCCTTCAACAGCGCCTTGGCCTTGGCGATGTCGCGACCCGGAATGGGGAAAGCCTTCTGATAGTATGGATGCGTCGGGCTGACCCATTGATTGCCCGGCGTGAACTCGCCGTTGAATACGACCTGGTTGATGGCCTCGCGATCGATCGACAGGCTGAGTGCTTGGCGTACCTTCGCGGATTGGCTGAGTGGCCCCTTGGTCTTGTCGTTGCCGATGTTGATCGTCAGGCCCTGATAACCGAGCTCGGGGGCCGTCGACAGCACCAGCTTGGGATCGGCGCGCACGTCCTTGATGTCGGTGGCCAGCACGCGCTCGATCAAATCGAGCCCACCGGACTTGAGGTTGGCAAGGCGCACAGTGGCGTCGACAATCGGCAGGAACACGACGCGGTCGATATGGATGTTGTCCTTGTTCCAATAGTCGGCAAACCTCTCGAACACCATGCGGTCCTGCTGGGCGCGCTCGACGAATTTGTAGGGGCCGGCGCAGACCGGATGCAGGCCGAACTTGTCGCCCGCCACCTTCGCTGCCTTCGGCGAGACCATCATGCCGGAGCGGTCGGTGAGCTGGGCGATCAAGGGCGAATAGGGCGTCTTGAGCACCAGCTTGATGGTCAGGGGATCGACCACCTCGACATGGTCGACGCTGGCAAGCTCCGACTTCCGGAACGAGGTCGGCAGCGTCATGTGACGCTCGATCGAGAACTTTGCGGCTTCGGCGTCCAGCGGCTCGCCGTCATGGAATTTGACGTTGGGCCGGAGCTTGATCGTCATCTCCTTGCCGTCGGCCGAAGTCTCGTAGGAGAGCGCGAGCTGCGGCACGATGTTGAGCTTCTCGTCGATGTCGAACAGCTTGTCGCAGAAGGCGGAGAAGACGATGCGGCCGACATAGGTGCGGCCGATGCTGGGATCGAGGATGTCGGGGTCTTCGGCGATGCCGATGCGAAGCGTGGTCTGAGCCTGGGCTGCGCCCGCGAGCGACGTCAGCACAGCCGACGCCAGGATTGTCAAACGCATGAAACTCATCGCTCTCAACCTCTGTTTTGCGGCTATGCCGGGTCCGTTCCCAATGAACTAACCCCGCTGCCGCGGACTGCTTCCGGGCCGCCGCTGAAGGCGGCGACCAATTTTTCAAGGACCGGCGAGAAGCCGCCGTCGGACGGGACGATCGCCGCGGAGGACGGCAGTTCCGACGTTCGGTGACAGGCCGTTGCATGTCCGATGCCATCCGGTATGAGCTGCGGCATTTCACTGCGGCAGCGGTCGATCACGTAGGGGCAGCGGGTGTGGAAGCGGCATCCCGGCGGCGGATTGAGCGCGCTCGGGATCTCTCCCTGCAGCACAATCCGGCTGCGCTTTGCCCGCGGTTTAGGCATGGGGATCGCAGACAGCAGCGCACGGCTATAGGGATGGCGGGGTGCCGCGAACAGGGCGTCCGCCTCGGCGGTCTCGACGATCTGGCCGAGATTCATCACGGCGACATGATCGGCGATGTGCTTGACCACAGCCAGATCGTGCGAGACGAAGATGTAGGCCAGCCCAAGCCGGTCCTGCAGCTCGCGCAGGAGGTTGAGGATCTGCGAGCGGATCGAGACGTCCAGCGCCGAGACCGGCTCGTCGCAGATGATCAGTTTCGGTTCGACCGCGAGCGCGCGGGCGATGCGCTGGCGCTGGCCGCCGGAGAATTCGTGCGGATAGCGCCGTTCGAGCCGCGGCTCGAGGCCGACCAGCCGCAGGATTTCCGCGACGCGCTCGCGGCGTTGCGCCGGCGGTACCAGATCGTGCAGCGCCAGCGGCTCGGTGAGAATCTGGCCGACCGTCATGCGCGGATTGAGCGAGGCGTAGGGGTCCTGGAAGATGATCTGCGCCTCGCGGCGGAAGGCGCGGAGCGCCCAGGCGTCCAGCGAGAGCAGGTCACGGCCGGCGAAACGCACCGTGCCTGCATCCGGCTCGATCAGCCGCAGCACCAGGCGACTGACGGTGGATTTGCCGCAACCGGATTCGCCGACCAGGGCCAGCGTCTTGCCGGCGTCGAGAGAGAAGCTGACGCCATCGACCGCTTTGACATGCCCCAGTGCCCGGCCGAACAGCGAGCGCCCGGCGACAAAATGCTTGACCAGGCCTTCGACCTCGAGAAGCGCCATCACGACACCAGAAGTTCGAGCGGCGCGCGGATGCAGCGCGAGAGGTGGCCGGGGCTGACCTCGACCAGCGGTGGCGGCACCTCGGTGCAGGCGTCCAGCACGAAGGGGCAGCGCGCGGCGAAACGGCAGCCGGCGGGTGGCTGCGCCATGTTCGGCACCATGCCCTCGATCGTGGCCAGCTGCTCGGCGCGGTGGTCGAGCCGCGGGATCGAGCCCAGCAGGCCGACGGTGTAGGGATGCTGCGGCATCGCGAACAGCTCGTCGACCGGCGCGCGCTCGACGATCTCGCCGGCATACATCACCGCGACCTCGTCGCAGACTTCGGCGACGACACCGAGATCGTGGGTGATGAGGATGATGGCGGCGCCGCTCGCCGCCTTCAGTTCGCGCATCAGCTCCAAGATCTGCGCCTGCAGGGTGACGTCGAGCGCGGTAGTCGGCTCGTCTGCGATCAGGAGTCGCGGGTCGCAGGCCAGCGCCATCGCGATCATCACGCGCTGGCGCATGCCGCCGGAGAGCTTGTGCGGATATTCGTCGATCCGCCGCTCCGGCGAGGGGATGTGGACGCGGCGCAAGAGCTCGATGGCCCGCTCGCGCGCACTGCGCCGTGGGCCGCCGCGGTGGCGCAGAATGGTCTCGATGATCTGGTCGCCGATGGTGAAGCTCGGATTGAGCGACGTCATCGGCTCCTGAAAGATCATCGCGAGCCGGTTGCCGCGGAGATCGCGCAGCGTCTGGTCAGGAGTCTTCAGCAAGTCGAAGCCGTCGAAGCGGATCGCGCCCGAGATCTCCGCGCTTTGCTTCGGCAGCAATCCCATGATCGCCAGCGACGTCACGCTCTTGCCGCAACCGGATTCGCCGACGAGGCCGAGCGTCGCGCCATTGGCGACGCTGAGATCGACGCTGTCGACGGCGTGGGTCACGCGGCCGTCGTCGCCGTGGAAGCGGATGCGCAGATCCTTGGTTTCGATGAGAGGACTTGCGCTCATGATTGCCTTGCTCGGCTCGCAGCGATGCTGGCGTCGATGACGCTGCGATCGGTGTTGCCTGCCGGGTTCTGCCGCGTCGGCATGGAAGAGCGGAAATGCACCCAGAGTTCCTGACTGACGCGCTCCAGCCGTTCGAGCTCGCCCAGCGGGTCGGGATGGTCGTCGGCGCGAATGTCCAGCGCTGGCCATTCCTCCTCGCCGTGGATCAGGAGCGCGGCGGATTGCTTGCCGCGCTTGTCGCCGCCGGCGGCCTCGCCCGCGCGCATGGCGGCAAGCAGGCGGCGCGGGAAGGGCAGGCTGTCATTGGCGATATAGGTCTTCGCGGTCTCGTCGAGCACGTCGGCGCCGGCAAGCATGTTACCGGCGATCGAGAAGCCGCTGCCGGCGATGTGCCGGCACCAGTCGACGCAGTCGCGCCCGGTATGCGCGGCGATCGCGCCGCTGGCGTCCATGATGTGGATCTGGCGGCTCTCGCGGCCGTCGTCGGTCGCGAGCTGGGTGGCGAGAACGTCATGCGCATTCAGGCCCTCGCGCAGCAGCTTGACGCCGTCGATGCCGTAATAGGGATTGACGAAGGCCTGGGTCGCGATGGCGCCGAGACCGGCCGCGATGTAGGGCACGCGCGCGCCGACGGCGAAGAAGCGGGTAGCTACAGCGATGCCGAACTGGCCGGTGGCAGGGTCTCGCGCGATAATCGACCAGGTCATGTGCTGCCTTCAGCGCCCTGCGGCGTAGCCCTGCATGCCACGCGGGTTGGCGGCGGCGCGGCGGCGCACCCCGACGCGCGAGGCCGCGGTGAGGCGACCTTCCGACCAGTCGGGGCCGACCTCGACAATGTGTCCGCGCTCGCGAAGGTTCTCGATCGTCGCCTTCGGCACGCGGTTCTCGACCACGAGCACGCCGGGGCGCGCGGTGCGCGGCCAGAACGAGATCGGGAAATGCTCGGAGTGCCAGGCTGGCGCGTCGATCGATTCCTGGAGATTGAGGTTGCAATGGACGTGCCGCAGGAAGAACTGCGTGATCCACTGATCCTGCTGGTCGCCGCCGGGCGAGCCCCAGGCGAGGTACGGCTCGCCGTCGCGTAGCGCCATGGTCGGCGACGGCGTCGTGCGCGGCCGCTTGCCCGGCGCAAGCGCTGCAGGATGGTCTTCCTCCTGCCAGAACATCTGCGCGCGGCTGCCGAGGCAGAAGCCGAGCTCCGGAATGATCGGCGAGGATTGCAGCCAGCCGCCCGATGGCGTCGAGGACACCATGTTGCCGGCCTTGTCGATGATGTCGAAATGCACGGTGTCGCCGCGCACTTCGCCGAAACGCCCGACTGTCGGCTCGCCCGCGCCAAGCGCGCCGACCGCCTCGCGCTGCCCCTCGGCGCGGCGCAGCTTGACCACGCCGCCAAAACCTTCGACCGAACCGGGGAGGAAGTCGAGCGATGCCTTCTCTGAGATCAGTTTGCGGCGTTCGTCGTTATAGGCATCCGACAGCAGCGTCGCGATCGGGATCTCGCTGAACTTGGGATCGCCGTAGAACTTTTCGCGGTCTGCGAAGGCGAGTTTTGCGCACTCGATCTGGAGGTGAATGAATTCCGGCCCGGTCGGATCGAGCCCGTCGAGCGCAAAGCCCTTGAGCAGCGCGAGCTGCTGGAGCGTCACCGGACCCTGGCTCCAGACGCCTGCCTTGCAGACGGTGTAGCGGCCATAGTCGTAGGTCAGCGGTGCCTCGATCGTCGGCTGCCAACGCGCCATGTCGTCGGCCGAGAGCACGCCGCGATGCGGCGAGCCGCTGACATCCATCACTTCCTGGGTGCGGCAGAATTTGTCGATGGCTTCCGCAACGAAACCTTGCGACCAGGCCTTTCGCGCGCGCTCGATCTCGGCGTCGCGGTCACTGCCGCCGCTCTCGGCTTCGCTGAGAATGCGGGCGTAGGTCGCAGCCAGCGTCTTGTTGGTGAAGAGCGTGCCGGGCCTCGGCACTTCGCCATTGGGCAGATAGACCGCGGCCGACGTCGACCAATGCTTGCGGAACAGCTGCTCGACGGTCTGGATCGTGGCGCAGGCGCGCTCGACCAGCGGATAGCCGTCACGCGCATAGGAGATCGCCGGCTCCAGCACGTCGCGCACGCGCATCGTGCCGTAGTCGCGCAGCAGCATCATCCAGGATTCGAACGTGCCGGGTACGCAGGCCGCGAGCAGGCCGGTGCCCGGCACCATGTCGAGGCCTTCGCTCTTGTAATGCGCGATGGTGGCGCGCGCCGGCGCCGGGCCCTGGCCGCAGATCACCTCGGTGCGTGCGCGTTTGACGTCATGCACGATGATGGGCACGTCTCCGCCGGGGCCGTTCAAATGCGGTTCGACAACCTGGAGCGTGAACGCCGTGGCGACGCCGGCATCGAAGGCGTTGCCGCCCTTTTCCAGGATGGCCATGCCGACAGCGGTCGCGATCCAGTGTGTGGTGGCGACGACCCCGAATGTGCCCTCGATCTCGGGGCGCGTCGTGAAGGGATCGGGATTGACGTTGCTGGCCATGGGATTTCGCTACCTTATTTGTCGCGCGCGCAATTGATCACAGGCGATGCCGTGCCGCCAATGCGTGGACCGCATGGCACGCGCGCGTCACGCCGGGACCGGCGCAGTGTTCACCGCATGGCAGGCGACGCCGGCGATCAGTTCCGGGGCTTCCTTGCGGCAGAGATCGAACGCCAGCGGGCAGCGCGGATTGAAGGCGCAGCCGGGCGGCGGATTGATCGGATTCGGGATCTCGCCCTTCACCGGAATACGTTGGCGGCCCGACATTGCGAGATCGGGCACGGCGCCCAGCAGCATCTTGGTGTAGGGCATGCGCGGTCGGGCGAACAGCTCGCGTCCCTCCGCGATCTCGACGATGCGGCCGAGATACATCACGCCGACTCGGCTCGCCATGTGGCGGACCACGGCGAGGTTGTGGCTGATGAACATGTAGGTCAGGCCGAACTTGTCCTGGAAGTCGCGCATCAGGTTCAGGATCTGCGCCTGCACGGAGACGTCGAGCGCCGAGGTCGGCTCGTCGCAGACGATGAACTCCGCATCGGAGGCGAGCGCTCGCGCGATCGCGATACGCTGGCGCTGGCCGCCGGAGAACTCGTGCGGAAATTTCAGACGGTCGTCGGGATGCAGGCCGACGAGGCTGAGCAGTTCGCTGACGCGCGCCTGGATGTCGCGCTCGCCCTGGATCAGGTCGAAGGCGCGGATCGGCTCGGAGATGATGGCATCGACCCGGAAGCGCGGGTTCAGGCTCGCATAGGGGTCTTGAAAGATCATCTGGATGCGGCGGCGCAGTTTTCGCCGCGCCTGCGCCTGCCGTGGATCGGTCATCGAGATGCCGTCGATCAGCACGTTGCCGGAGCTTGGCGGCAACAGGCCGACGACCATCCGCGCCACCGTGGTCTTGCCCGAGCCGGACTCGCCGACCAGCGCAAAGGTCTCGCCCTTCCTGATGTCGAAGCTAACGTGATCGACAGCCTTGAGATATTCGAGATGCCCGCCTTCGAGCACGCGGTTGAGCCAGGGTTTTGAGACGTCGAAGACGCGGCGCAGATTTGTGGCCTGGACGAAAGGCGTGCTCATGCCGCGCTCTCCGCCGGCACGGTGTCGTAGAGATGGCAGGCAACGGATTGTGTGCCGCGTGATAGTGGCTCCGGCCGTTCAACCCGGCAGCGATCGAAGGCGAAGGCGCAGCGCGGATTGAACGAGCAGCCGCGCGGGATCGCCGACAGGCGCGGCATGGAGCCGGGGATCTGCACCAGGCGCTTGTCGTCCCCGGCAAGCGTCGGAATCGCGCCCATCAGGCCCTTGGCGTAAGGGTGCAGCGGATTCTTGACGACGTCCTGTACCGGGCCGATCTCGGCGACGCGGCCGGCGTACATCACCGCGACGCGGTCGGAGGTCTCCGCGATCACGCCCATGTCGTGGGTCACCAGCATCACGGCGGTGCCGTGGTCGCGGCCGAGCCGCTTGATCAGCGAGATGATCTGCGCCTGCACGGAGACGTCGAGCGCGGTGGTCGGCTCGTCCGCGATGATCAGCTCGGGCTCGGCGCAGATCGCCAGCGCAATCACCACGCGCTGGCGCATGCCGCCGGAGAATTCGTGGGGATAGCCGTCGATGCGCTTTTCCGGTGCGGGAATGCCGACCTCGGCGAGCAGGTCGATGGCGCGGCTGCGGGCGGTCGTCTCGGACAGGCTCAGGTGGGTTTTGATCGTCTCGATGATCTGGTCGCCGACGCGGTAAAGCGGATTGAGCGAGGTGAGGGGATCCTGGAAGATCATGCCGATCCGTTTTCCCCGGATGCGGCGTATCTGCTCGGCCGGCAGATTGTCGATGCGCTGGCCGGCGAGACGAATCTCGCCGCCGGCGATGCGGCCGGGCGGATCGATCAGGCCGATCACCGCCAGGCCGGTGACGGACTTGCCGGCGCCGGATTCTCCGACCACGCCGAGCACCTCGCCCTTGGCGATGTCGAACGAGACGCCGTCGATCGCGCGCAGCGTGCCGCGGCGGGAGGCGAACTCGACCTGAAGATTGCGCACGGAGAGTACGGGTTCGGTCATGGGCGAGGCGATTTCATCGAAGCTTTGCTCATCGAAGTCTTGCTCATCGAAGTTTCGGGTTGAGCGCGTCGCGCAGCCAGTCGCCGAGCAGGTTGATCGACAGGATCAGCGCGGCGAGCGCAAGCCCGGGGAAGGCGACGATCCACCATTCGCCCGCGAACAGATAATTGTTGCCGATGCGGATCAGCGTACCCAGCGACGGCATGGTGTCGGGCAGGCCGACGCCGAGGAAGGACAGGGTCGCCTCGGTGATGATGGCGAGTGCGAGGTTGATGGTGGCGATGACCAGGATCGGACCCATCGTGTTCGGCAGCACGTGGCGGAACATGATCTTCGGCGCGGGCAGGCCAATCAGCTGCGCCGCGGCCACGTAGTCCTTGTTCTTCTCGACCATGACCGAGCCGCGCACCGTCCGGGCATATCCCACCCAGAAACTCAGGCCGATCGAGATCACCAGCACCACCAGCATGCTGTTGGCATCCAGCCGGTTGCCGAGGATCGATTTCGCGATGCCGTTGACCAGCAGCGCGATCAGAATGGCGGGGAAAGTGAGCTGCACGTCGGCGATCCGCATGATCACGCCGTCGACCGCCCCCCCGAAATAGCCGGCGATCAGGCCGAGTGCGATTCCGAGCGCGCCGGCGAAGACCACGCCGGCGACACCGACGGCGAGCGAGATGCGCAAACCATACAGGATGGCGGAGAACACGTCGCGGCCCTGCTCGTCGGTGCCGAGCAGGAACGGGCTCTGGCCGTCGGCGGTCCAGAGCGGTGAGATCCGCGAGTTCATCAATTGCAGCTGCGCCGGATCGAACGGGTTCTGCACCGCGAGTGCTGATGCAAAGATCGCGAGCAGGAAGAACAGCATGGTAATGGCCGCCGCCACCATGGTCAGCTTGGAGCGGCGGAACGAATAGAAGATGTCGCTGTCGAGCGCGCGGCTGAGCCAGCTGCGGGCGGCATGCGTCGGCAGCGTGCTCGGCTTGTCGGAATTTGAGGCGACTACGTCGGACATGGAGGCTGCCTTATGCCGCGCGGCCGATGGTCGAGCGCAGGCGCGGATCGACCACGGTGTAGAGGATGTCGACCACCAGATTGATGGTGACGAAAATCAGAGAGACCATCAGCAGGTAGGCGGCCATAATCGGGATATCGACGTTTTGCACGGCCTGCACGAACAGAAGTCCCATGCCGGGCCATTGGAATACGGTTTCGGTGATGATCGAAAATGCAATAACCGAGCCAAACTGCAGTCCGGCCACCGTGATGACGGGAATGAGCGTGTTCTTCAGTGCGTGGCCGAAATGGATGGCACGGGTGGTCAGCCCGCGGGCCCGAGCGAAGCGAATATAGTCGGTCCGAAGCACTTCCAGCATTTCCGCGCGCACCAGCCGCATGATCAGGGTCATCTGGAACAGGCCGAGCGTGATCGAGGGCATGATCAGCGCCTTCAGGCCCGACAGCGTGAGCAGCCCCGTCGTCCACCAGCCGAGCTTGACCACCTCGCCGCGACCGAACGAGGGCAACCAGCCCAATGTCACCGCGAACAGATAGATCAGGAGAATGCCGATCAGGAAAGTCGGCAACGAGATGCCGATCAGCGAAACCGCCTGGAATAATTTGGCGAGCACGGTGTCGCGTTTGAGCGCCGAATAGACGCCC
Organism: Bradyrhizobium barranii subsp. apii; assembly: GCF_011516635.5. GTDB lineage: Bacteria > Pseudomonadota > Alphaproteobacteria > Rhizobiales > Xanthobacteraceae > Bradyrhizobium > Bradyrhizobium barranii. The sequence continues at coordinate 3,643,652 of NZ_CP096255.1, forward strand.
ATCAGGATGCCGAACACCATTGCGAATACGGTCGCGCAGATCGCCAGTTCCAGCGTCGCGGGCATGCGCTCCATCAACAGCGTAGAGACCGGCTGGCGGAACTGATAGGAGACGCCGAATTTGAACTGCGCGGCGTTGCCGAAATAGCGGACGAACTGCACCGGCACGGGATCATCGAGGCCGAGCGATTTGCGCACGGCTTCGCGTTCGGCCGCCGACGTATCGATCGAGACGATCTGGTTGACCGGGTCGCCGGCGAAGCGGAACATCGAGAACGCGATGATGCCGACGGCGAACATGACGCCGATGGCCTGAAGGGCGCGGCGAAGAGTGAAAGCGAGCATGCCTTCCACTATCCTTGGGTGTGCGTTTGGCTGACGTCTTTGTCAGCCGGAAAAGGAAAGGTCCCGGAAGCCTGACGCTGCCGGGACCTCGTGTTCAACTGTCGCTATTCCTTCTTGGTCGCCCAGTGGAACATGACCAGATTGTCGGCGCGCTGCGGCAGGTTGACCTTCTTTGATACGCCCCAGGCCAGCGCCTGCTGGTGCAGCGGGATGTAGGACCAGTCCTTGTTGCCGATTTCGTAGGCCTGCTTGATCAGCTGGTTGCGCTTGGCGGTGTCGGTTTCGACCAGCACCTTGTCGGTGATGGCGTCGAACTCCTTGTTGCAGTAACCGCCGAGATTGGCTTCGCCGCGCGAGGATTTGGCATCGTCGCGGCAGCCCATGATGTCAAAGAGCACGTTGTGGGAGTCCATTGTGCTCGGCGTCCAGCCCAGCATGTAGAACGAGGTCTGGTAGCCTCCTTGCTTCAACACCTTGGCGAAGTATTGCGCCTTGGGCTGCGCCAGCAGATTGATCTTGACGCCGATGCGGGCGAGCATGCCGACGACGGCCTGGCAGATCGCTGCGTCGTTGACGTAGCGATCGTTCGGGCAATCCATGGTGACCTCGAAGCCGTCGGGGTAGCCGGCCTCGGTCAGGAGCTTCTTGGCGCCATCAGGGTCGAATTTCGGCCGGGTGAACTCCTTGGACAGCAGGAACAATTCCGGAGCGATCATCAGGGCCGACGGCGTCGACAGCCCGCGCATCACGCGCGTCTTGATCAGCTCGATGTCGATCGCCTTGTAAAAGGCCTCGCGGACCCGGATGTCCTTGAATGGGTTCTTGCCCTTGATGCTGGAGTAGAGCAACTCGTCGCGGACTTGATCGAAGCCGATGAAGATGGTGCGCAGCTCCGCCCCCTTCAGCACCTGGGCGTTCGGGCTCGAATCGACGCGGGAGATGTCCTGGATCGGCACCGGCTCAATGACGTCGACTTCGCCCGACAGCAGCGCGGCGACGCGGGTGGCGTCGGAGGCGATCGGGGTGAAGATGATCTCCTTCAGGTTACCTTCGACCTTGCCCCAGTAATTGGGGTTGGCCTTGAACACGGTCTTCACGCCGGGCTGGTGGCTTTCGATGACGAAGGGACCGGTGCCGTTCTCGTGGAGCGAGGCGTAGCTCGGCGTGGTCGCCGCCACCGGCGTCGGGTCGACGACGTTGTTCTCCTCGGCCCATTTCTTGTCCATGATGTACCAGACATCCCACGCGTTATGCAGGATGGGATTGGGCGAGGGCAGGACGAAATCGACGGTGTAGTCGTCGACCTTGATCACCTTGACGTCCGGAGCAAGGCGGGTCTGCATGTTGGACCCCTTCTTGCGGACGCGATCGGCCGAGAACAGCACGTCGTCGGCGGTGAAGGGATCGCCGTTGTGGAATTTCACGCCTTTGCGCAAATGGAAGCGCCAGCGGGTCGGCTCCGGGGTTTCCCAGCTTTCCGCCAGCGCCGGGATGATCTTGAGGTCTTTGTCGCGCGCGGTGAGGCCTTGATAGACGTGACCGAGATGGGCGTGAGTGGTGCTCTCGTTGAGGGTATAGGGATCGAGCGACTTCAGGTCACCCTGGTTGGCATAACGTAGCGTCTGGCTCGACGCCGACGAGACCGTCAACGCAAGCGTACCGGCGAGCGTCGCCGCAAACAGAGTTCGACCGACTGACATTCTTGACCCTCTCCACTCTGCCGCGCCGTGATTTTTGATTGTTCGGCGGGCGTCCCAATCCATGTTGCCCAGAGTTCACGACCCGTGCAAGCGCCATTCCAGCAAGGAACGCGCCAAGTTGCGCCGCTGTGCAGCAATGCTGGCCGACAATCTGGCGGCGAGGGGTTCGCGGGCGATATTCGACTTTCGATCGGTGAAGTCCCCGGCCGCGGGGCCCTCGTGCCCCGCCGGGCGCCGAGGAAGCGGGCTCATGGCGGGCGCGATTTCATTGACCATATCCGCCGATCGCGGAAGCAAGGCCGGCCGCCAGCCTCAGGTCGCTTGCGTTGCACACCGTCTCGCGGCGATACTGCGACAGGCCGCTCGAATCTCATCTGGAGGGGACATGAAAGTTAACATCGAAATTGACTGCACCCCCCTTGAAGCCCGCCAGTTCTTCGGACTACCCGACGTGATGCCGATGCAGACCGCCGTGATGGACAAGTTGCAACAGCAGATGATGTCCAACATCGAAAAGGTCTCGCCGGAGTCGCTGATCCAGAGCTGGTTCACCTTCGATCCGAAGATCGCCGAGCGGTTTCAGGACATGTTCGTCACCATGGCCGGCCTCGGCAGCCCGCGCAGCGGCGACAAGAAGAAATAAATGTCGCCCGGGCCGGACGAGCCGCAGGCGTCGGGCCGGCTTCGTCCGCCGAGCCTCGGCATGCTGCTGGCCGAAGCGCGTGGACTTTTCGAATTCAACGCCAGCCTGATGCTGTCGCCGCTCCTGATGCGCGCGCCCAGGGGCGACGGCCATCCGGTGCTGGCACTGCCGGGCTTTCTTGCCAGCGATCTCTCGATGGCACCGATGCGGCGCTATCTTAGCGAGCTCGGCTATGAGGCGCACGCCTGGCGGATGGGGCGCAATCTCGGTGGGCTGGGGCGGACGAGGGAAGCCTTGCGCACGCGCCTCGCCGAAATCCACGCCACGAGCGGACGCAAGGTCAGCCTGGTCGGTTGGAGTCTCGGCGGCGTCTATGCCCGCGATCTCGCACTCCAGGCGCCCGAGATAGTCCGTTACGTCGTCACGCTCGGCAGCCCGTTTGCCAACGACGTGCGGGCGACCAACGCCACGCGGCTCTACGAAGCGTTGTCCGGCGATCGTGTCGAGGATTTTGCCGAACTGCGCGAGGCGATCGCCGGCGATCTGCCGGTGCCGGCGACGTCGATCTATTCGCGCGCCGACGGTGTCGTGAACTGGCGAACCTGCTTGTTGCGTCCCTCCGACCGCGCCGAGAACATCGAGGTGCACCTGGCGAGCCATATCGGGCTTGGCGTGAACCCCGCGGCGCTGTGGGCCGTGGCGGACCGCCTGGCGCAACCGGAGGGGGAATTCTGGCCGTTTGACCGGGCAGGGCCGTTTGCCATTGCATATGCCCCGCCGGAACGGGCAGTATCGGCCTGACGAGAAGCGCCGGCAAAGGCGCCCGTCAAAATTAGCGGAGGGAACTATGGCTGACGGTAAGAAGCTGTCGTCGCTGGACGCATCATTTCTCTATCTGGAAACGCCGGAGATGCCGATGCATGTCGGCAGCATGGCGATCTTTCGCCTGCCTGACGACTACAAGGGCGACTTCTTCGAAGACTTCAAGGCGATGATCGTCTCGCGCTTGCACATCGCGCCGATCCTGAAGGCGCGGCTGGAGAAGGCGCCGCTCGATATCGATCATCCCTCCTGGGTCGAGGACGACCAGTTCGACATCGACCGCCACATCTTCCGCGCCAGCCTGCCGCAGCCGCGCGACCGCGCCACGCTCGAACGCATCGTCGGCTGGATGCACGCCAAGCTCTTGAACCGCGCCCGGCCGCTCTGGGAGTTCTACGTGTTCGAGGGCATGAAGGACAACGAGGTCGGGCTCTATTCCAAGATGCACCATGCCGCCATCGACGGCGGCGCCGGGGCGGCGCTGACCAACATGATCTACGATATCTCGCCCACCCCCCGGAAGGTCGATCCGCCGACGGCGGGCAGCAAGCCCGGACAGGAGCCGCGCGACATCGCCGCCAACCTGCTCGATTCCTATCAGCAGCTCTTCACCCAGCCGCTCGATGCCTCGGCCGCCGCGAAGAACCTGCAATTGCCGCGCACGGGCAAAAGCGACATCGGCTCGATCCTGTTCGACAATGCGATGTACCAGATCGAGAGCGCGGTGCGCTTCGCCGGCAACATCCCGACCATGGTGAAGAGCGTCTCCGACGTGCTCGGCAAAATCTCCGATCCGAAATCCCGGGAAAGCCTCGCCAGCATGGTGTCGCCGCCGACCATGCTGAACAAGACGATTTCCTCGGAACGCAGCTTTGCCGGCGTCTCGATCTCGCTGTCGCGTTCAAAGGCGCTCGCCAAGCAGGCCGGCGGCAAGCTCAACGACGTGGTGCTGGCGCTCGCCTCCGGCGTGGTCCGGCGCTACCTCCAGCAATATGGCACGCTGCCGGCGAAATCGCTGACCGCCGCCGTGCCGATCTCGCTGCGTGAGGAAGGCAACACCGAAGCCAACAACCAGGTGTTCGGCATGATCTGCTCGATCGCGACCAATATCGACGATCCCAAGGCGCGGCTGGAGGCGATCATCGCGCAGTCGACCAAGTCCAAGGAGATGTCGCATCCGTTGCGGGCCCTGATGCCGCAGATTTCCAACATCTCGATGCTGGGTGCGCCGATGATGGTGCAGGTTCTGGCGCTGCTCTACAGCCGCTCGAACCTGTCGGATGTGCTGCCGCCGGCGGCCAACATCACGGTGTCCAACGTGCCGGGGCCGCGGCAGACGCTCTATGCCGCCGGCGCGGAGCTGTTGCACATCTTCCCGGTGTCGATCTCGACGCATGGCCAGGCGCTCAACATCACCGTGCAGAGCTATCGCGACCAGCTCGACTTCGGCTTCATCGTCGGCGCCAACATCATTCCGCACGTGCAGGTGATGTGCGACATGCTGCCGGAGGAGTTCGCCGCGCTGGAGGCGGCCTACGCGCCGCCGGCGGCCGACGTCAAGGGCGCCGCAGAGTAGGAATATTGCGATGATTGAAATGCCACCGCTCAAGTTCGTGCAGACGAACGGAATCCGCATGGGCTACTACGAGGCGGGCCCTGTCAGCGACAAGCCGCCGATGGTGCTGTGCCACGGCTGGCCGGAACTCGCCTTCTCCTGGCGTCACCAGATCAAGGCGTTGAGCGAGGCCGGCATCCGGGTGATCGCGCCGGACCAGCGCGGCTATGGCGCGACCGACCGGCCCGAGCCGGTCGAGGCCTACGACATCGAACATCTGACCGGCGACCTCGTCGGGCTCCTCGATCATCTCCAGATCGACAAGGCCATCTTCGTCGGTCACGACTGGGGCGGCTTCATCGTCTGGCAGATGCCGCTGCGGCACATCGACCGAGTTGCGGGGGTGGTCGGCATCAACACGCCTCATACCAACCGTGCCTGGGCCGATCCGATCGAGCTTCTGCGCGCTCGCTTCGGCGACAAGATGTACATCGTGCAATTCCAGGATCCGGCGCGCGAACCCGACAGGATCTTCGGCAGTCGCGTCGAGCAGACATTCGATGCGTTCATGCGCAGGCCGGCGCCGCGCCCGCCCGATGCGCCGGCGGAGGAAGTGATTGCCGGCGTGGGCGCTTCGCCGCGGGTCAATCTGGCGTTTCCGCAGATGATTGCGGCTTATGACGCGAAGCACGATCCGCGCACGCCGATCCTGTCGCCGGAAGAGAAAAAGGTGTTCGTCGACAATTTCACCAGAACGGGCTTCACCGGCGGCATCAACTGGTACCGCAACATGTCGCGCAACTGGACGCGCGCCGAAGGGCTCGATCATACGGTGCGCGTGCCGTCGTTGATGATCATGGCCGAGAACGACGCGGTGTTGCCGCCGATTTCCGCCGACGGCATGGACAAGCTGATTCCCGATCTCGAAAAATATCTGGTCCGCGACAGCGGCCATTGGACGCAGCAGGAGAAGCCGGAAGAGGTCAGCGCCAAGTTGATCGAATGGCGTAGAAGGCGGTTTGGCTAGCGCTCGTCGTTGCGAACTCGCCATCGCGAGGAGCAAAGCGACGAAGCAATCCAGACTGCCTCCGCGGATATATTCTGGATTGCTTCGCTTCGCTCGCAATGACGAACATTGAGGCAGGGGGACTACATTTCAATGTCATCCAAGAACCGTCTGGACCCGATTCCGCAGCCGCCGACCAAGCCGGTGGTCGGCAACATGCTGTCGCTGGATTCGGCCGCGCCGGTGCAGCACCTGACCCGGCTCGCCAAGGAGCTTGGGCCGATCTTCTGGCTCGACATGATGGGCTCGCCGATCGTCGTCGTCTCCGGCCACGATCTCGTCGACGAGCTCTCCGACGAGAAGCGCTTCGACAAGACGGTGCGCGGTGCGCTGCGCCGTGTGCGCGCGGTCGGCGGTGACGGCCTTTTCACGGCCGACACCCGCGAGCCGAACTGGAGCAAGGCCCACAACATCCTGCTGCAGCCGTTCGGCAATCGCGCCATGCAGTCCTATCACCCGAGCATGGTCGATATCGCCGAGCAGCTCGTCAACAAATGGGAACGGCTCAACGCCGACGACGAGATCGACGTCGTCCATGACATGACCGCGCTGACGCTGGACACGATCGGCCTGTGCGGCTTCGAGTACCGCTTCAATTCCTTCTATCGACGCGACTACCATCCCTTCGTCGAGTCGCTGGTGCGCTCGCTCGAAACCATCATGATGACGCGCGGCCTGCCGTTCGAGCAGCTCTGGATGCAGAAGCGCCGGAAGACGCTCGCCGAAGACGTCGCCTTCATGAACAAGATGGTCGACGAGATCATCGCCGAGCGCCGCAAGAGCGCCGAAGGGATCGACGACAAGAAGGACATGCTCGCCGCGATGATGACCGGCGTCGACCGTTCGACCGGCGAGCAGCTTGACGACATCAACATCCGCTACCAGATCAACACGTTCTTGATCGCGGGCCACGAGACCACCAGCGGCCTGCTGTCCTACACGCTCTATGCCTTGCTCAAGCACCCGGACATTCTCAAGAAGGCCTATGACGAGGTCGACCGCGTTTTCGGCCCCGACGTCAATGCCAAGCCGACCTACCTGCAGGTGACGCAGCTCACTTACATCACGCAGATCCTCAAGGAAGCTCTGCGGCTGTGGCCGCCGGCGCCGGCCTATGGCATCTCACCGCTGAACGACGAGACCATCGGCGGCGGCAATTACAGGCTCAGGAAGGGCACCTTCATCACCATCCTGGTGACGGCGCTGCATCGCGATCCCTCGGTCTGGGGTCCAAATCCCGACGCGTTCGATCCCGAGAATTTCAGCCGCGAGGCGGAGGCCAAGCGGCCGATCAACGCCTGGAAGCCGTTCGGCAACGGCCAGCGCGCCTGCATCGGCCGCGGTTTTGCGATGCACGAGGCGGCACTCGCGCTCGGCATGATCCTCCAGCGCTTCAAGCTGATCGACCATCAGCGCTATCAGATGCATCTGAAAGAAACGCTGACCATGAAGCCCGAGGGCTTCAAGATCAAGGTACGTCCGCGCGCCGATCGCGAGCGCGGCGCTTATGGCGGGCCGATCGCAGCTGCAGTTTCAGCGCCGAGAGCACCGCGTCAGCCGACGACGCGGCCCGGCCACAATACGCCGATGCTGGTGCTGTACGGCTCCAACCTCGGCACGGCCGAGGAGCTCGCAACGCGCATGGCCGACCTTGCCGAGATCAACGGCTTTGCCGTGCATCTCGGGCCGCTCGACGATTACGTCGGCAAGCTGCCGCACGAGGGCGGCGTGCTGATCATCTGCGCCTCCTATAACGGCGCGCCGCCTGACAATGCGACGCAATTCGTCAAATGGCTCGGCGACGATCTGCCGAAGGATGCCTTTGCCAATGTGCGCTACGCCGTGTTCGGCTGCGGCAACAGCGTTTGGGCGGCAACCTATCAATCGGTGCCGCGCTTCATCGACGAGCAATTGTCGAAGCATGGTGCGCGCGCGGTCTATCCGCGCGGCGAAGGCGATGCGCGCAGCGATCTCGACGGCCAGTTCCAGAAATGGTTCCCTGCGGCCGCGCAGGTTGCCACCAAGGAATTCGGCATCGACTGGAATTTCACCCGCGCCGCGGAGGACGATCCGCTCTATGCGATTGAGCCTGTCGCAGTAACCGCCGTCAACACCATCGTCGCGCAGGGCGGTGCTGTCGCGATGAAGGTGCTGGTCAATGACGAACTTCAGAACAAGTCCGGCGCCAATCCGTCCGAGCGTTCGACGCGCCATATCGAGGTGCAGCTGCCGTCCAACATCATCTATCGCGTCGGCGATCACTTAAGCGTCGTTCCGCGCAACGATCCGACGCTGGTGGATTCGGTTGCCCGTCGCTTCGGCTTCCTGCCGGCGGACCAGATCAGGCTTCAGGTCGCCGAAGGCCGGCGCGCGCAGCTGCCGGTCGGCAATGCCGTCTCGGTCGGACGCCTGCTCAGCGAGTTCGTCGAGTTGCAGCAGGTGGCGACACGGAAGCAGATCCAGATCATGGCCGAGCATACCCGCTGCCCGGTCACCAAGCCGAAGCTGCTGGCCTTCGTTGGCGAGGAGGCCGAGCCGCTCGAGCGTTATCGCACCGAGATTCTGGCCAGGCGCAAATCGGTGTTCGACATGCTGCTCGAATATCCGGCCTGCGAGTTGCCGTTCCACGCTTACCTGGAAATGCTCTCGCTGCTGGCGCCGCGCTACTATTCGATTTCGTCCTCGCCGTCGGTGGACCCGGCGCGATGCAGCGTCACGGTCGGCGTGGTCGAAGGGCCGGCCGCCTCCGGGCGCGGTGTCTACAAAGGCATCTGCTCGAATTATCTCTCCAACCGGCGTGCGGGCGATGCGATCTATGCCACCGTGCGCGAGACCAAGGCCGGCTTCCGGCTCCCGGATGAGTCATCGGTGCCGATCATCATGATCGGCCCGGGCACCGGACTGGCGCCGTTCCGCGGCTTCCTCCAAGAGCGCGCCGCGCGCAAGGCGAAAGGCGCCGCCCTCGGTCCGGCCATGCTGTTCTTCGGCTGCCGCCATCCCGACCAGGATTTTCTTTACGCGGAGGAGCTGAAGGGGTGGCGGCAAGCGGCATCACCGAGCTCTTCACGGCATTCTCGCGTGCAGATGGACCGAAGACCTATGTGCAGCACATGCTTGCCGCGCAGAAGGACAGGGTCTGGCCGCTGATCGAGCAGGGCGCGATCATCTATGTCTGCGGCGATGGCGGCAAGATGGAGCCCGATGTGAAGGCCGCGCTCGTCTCGATCCATCGCGAGAAGAGCGGCAGCGATGCCGCCGCGGCTGCGCGCTGGATCGAGGAGATGGGTGCGAAGAACCGGTATGTGCTGGATGTCTGGGCGGGAGGGTGATTGTTCGTCCGATCGTGCTAAAGCTCTCGCATGATTCCCTGGGAAAAGATCGACACCGCAAAAATCCCCGGCTCCGACGAAGAGCTCCGCCTGATGCGGCGCGGCAAGGAGTTCTCTATCAAGCTCGGCACCAACGAGCTGATGAACAACCGCCTGTCAGGCTCTGAGGCCGCGCTCGCAACTCTCGCGGCAAAGCAGATCGAGACGGTCGCAAAACCCGTTGTCCTCATCGGAGGCCTCGGGATGGGCTTTACGCTGCGCGCGGCGCTGACTGTGCTCGGGAGCAAGGCGAAGATCGTGGTCTCCGAGCTCGTGCCGGCGGTGGTCGCCTGGGCGCGCGGCCCGATGGCCGAGGTCTTTGGCGACAGTCTCGATGATGTCAGGGTGAAGATCCGGGAGACCGACGTTGGCGAGATCATCCGTGCACAGCGGTCGGCCTTCGACGCCATTCTGCTCGACGTCGACAATGGGCCGGAGGGGCTGACCCGGAAGGGCAATAACGCACTCTACAATGCGAGCGGGTTGAAAGCGGCGAAGGTGGCGCTGCGGCCGGGCGGCGTGCTCGCCGTCTGGTCGTCGGGACCCAACCCGGCCTTCACCAAGCGCCTCGGTAGCGCCGGCTTCGATGTGAACGAAGTCAATGTTCGCGCCACCGGCAGAGGCGGCGGCGCGCGCCACGTGATCTGGATAGCGCGGAAGAGCTAGGCGGCGATTTGTAGCCCGGATGGAGCGAAGCGAAATCCGGGGCGGTCGATCCGCAAAGAGTGGTCCCGGATTACGCTGCGCTTCATCCGGGCTACGGCTCTAGAACATCGTATTGTTGTTCGCCGGATTTTCCGGGATGTCCTGAACGACGTCCCAGTGTTCGACGATCTTGCCGTTCTCCAGCTTGAAGATATCCACGATCGCGCGGCCCCTGCTGCCGGGCTCCCGAACGGAGTGAACGTGCAGGATGACAAAGTCGCCATCGACGAATGAGCGCTTGATCTCGCTGTGCGAGTTCGGAAACTTTTCGCGCAGGAAGCCGATGAACTTGCGAAAACCGTCCGGACCATCGGGCGCATTCGGATTGTGCTGGACATAGCGGTCGCCGACATAGGCGAGGGCCGCATCGGCGTCCTTCTGATTGAGGCCCTTCTCGTAGAAGGCCAGCACGGCGGCGCGGTTGGCTTCTTCCTGCGCGCTGGCGGCCAGCGCAGCGCCGTTGCCGACAGACAGCATGAGAATGGAAGCCGCAATCATTGTGACGGACCGGACGATGAGATGCATGTGAGCTCCGAGAGGCCGCAGCCTCTGTCTTGCGATTGAGGGAGGCCTGTATAGCTTTCGCGCCAGCTCGCGTTAAGAGAGTAACCGGAAGCTCACATGGTCACAGCGAGGAGACCGGTCGCGTCTACGCCGCCTGCGCCGCCGCCCCATGAGCGTGCTTGTCGATGGCGCGGATGATCTCGGGCCAGAAGCGCATCGGCAGCGCGTGGCCCATGCCGTCGATCATCAACAGCTTTGCGCCGGGAATCGACTCTGCGGTGTCCTTGCCGCCTTCGGGACGCACCAGCGGATCGACAGTGCCGTGAATGACCAGCGTCGGTGTTTTCACGCCATGAAGCCGCTCCTTGCGGCTGCCGGAAGCGGGCACCGCACGGAGCTGCCGGCCGACGCCGGCCGGATTGAGCCCGCGTGCGAAGACGCGCTCGGCACGATCGGGGTCGAGCGCTTCCTCTTCCGGAAAGGACCCGGCGCGCAGCACCTTCCAGGTCTCGCCGAAGCGGACGATGAACTCCTCCTTGCTGCGTGGCGGCGGTGCCATCAGCATCGCGGAGGCCTCGCGTGTCGGCGGCGGCACACGCGGATTGCCTGTCGTCGACATGATCGAGGTCAGCGAGCGCACGCGCTCTGGAAACGACAGCGTCACCTCCTGCGCAATCATACCGCCCATCGAGGCACCAACCAGATGCGCGGACTTGATGCCGAGCGCGTCCATCAGGCCGACCGTGTCCTTCGCCATGTCGATCAGCTTGTAGGTCGCGGCGACGGGAATCCTCAGAAAGCGCAGCTTCAACAGCTCGAGCGGCGTCAGGCGTTTGCCGCCCGTCAGATGGCTCGACTTGCCGATGTCGCGATTGTCGAAGCGGATCACGCGAAAGCCATGCACGGCGAGCTGCTCGCAGAACGCATCGTCCCAGTGGATCATCTGCGCCCCGAGCCCCATGATCAGCAGCAGCGGCTCGGCGTTGTCGTTGCCGAAGATCTCGTAGCAGATGTCGATGCCGTTGGCGCGGATGGTCTGGGGCGGCTGATGGGTGGTCACGGGCGCGTTCCCTCCTGCTGATCGATGCTGTATCGCACGGTTTGCCGCCGCAAAGAAGCCGTGTGCGCCGCACCGCGCGACCTGCCGGTTGACCGCTCCCTCGCAACGGTGTGGTATGGCGAAAAAAGAAGGGCATCGCAGCTCTCGATATCAGGAGGACGCCGATGACCGACAAGACCAATGACCCCGTCGCCATGTGGCAGAAGATGGTTGGTGAGATGGAGAAGGGGTTCAACTCCTTCGCCAACCAGGCCATGTCGTCGCCCGAGTTTTCACAGGCGATGAACCGCGCGGGAGGGGTTGCTGCAGGTGCTCAGAAGCAACTCGGCGAGCTCATGGACAAATATCTGGTCTCCATGAACCTGCCCAGCCGCGATCAGGTCACTGGCCTTGCCGAAAGGTTGCAAGCCATCGAAGGCCAGATCGGTGAGATCAAGTGGATGCTGAGCCAGATGGCGGCACGTTCCGGCGTATCTCAGGGCTCCGATACGGCATTGCGACCGCCGCGCACCAGGCGCCCGCCGTCCGAGGGCGGAGAGCAGACATGAATGCAGCCACCGGACTAGATCTCGCATCGATCCCGGATCGCATCCAGTCCGAGGTGCAGCGCGCCATCCAGCGCAGCATCAAGGGCGTCGAATATTTCTCGACTTCGGGCCCTTCGCTCGGCTCGACGTCCGAAGGACGTGCTGCATTCGCGCGGCACCATGAGCCTCTATCACTACCGGCCGATGTCCGACGAGATCTACCGCGTGCCGGTCTTGATCGTGATGGCGACCACCAATCGCGGCTACATCCTCGATCTCGTGCCTGGTCAGAGCTTCATCGAGTTCCTGCTCAAGCGCGGCTACGACGTCTACATGCTGGACTGGAGCGCGCCGCGGCCGGAGGAGAAGAGCCTGCGCATGGAGGACTACGTCCTCGACTTCATCCCGGATTGCGTCCGCCGCGTGCAGGCCGATTCCGGCGAGCAGGACGTCTCGGTGATCGGCTATTGCTTCGGCGGCGTGCTGTCGCTGCTCTACGGCTCGATCCACAAGGACGGGCCGATGAAGAATTTGATCTGCTTCACCACCCCGATCGATTTCCGCGAAATGAAGCTGTTCTCCAATTTCTCCGACCGCCGCTATTTCGACGTCGACCGCCTCGTCGACAGCGTCGGCAACGTGCCGCCGGAGATGATCCTGTCCTCGTTCGAGATGCTGCGCCCGGCCTCGCGCACGGTGAGCCAGATCCAGCTTTGGGAAAACATCTGGAACGATGAGTTCGTGAAATCGTACCGCATGTTCGACCGCTGGGCGACCGACACGCTGCCGCTTGCGGGCGAGTATTTCCGCACGATCACCAAGGATCTGATGTGGGACAACAAACTGTTCAACGACACCATGTCGGTCGGCGGCCGCGCGGCGAAGCTCGAAGACATCAAGGTGCCGTTCCTGCATGCGGTCGCCGAGCACGATCACATCGTGCCGTATGACGCCGCAAAACACCTGATCGCGAAGATCGGATCCGATGACAAGGAAGAGGTGATGCTGAAGGGTGGTCACGTCTCGCTTGTTGCCGGCGCCAACGCTGTGAAACGGCTGTGGCCGAAACTGGATTCCTGGCTGGGGAAGAGATCGACATGAGTGAGCAGCGTTCCTATCCGCGTCAGGTCAAGACCGACGCTGGCGATATCGAGATCCGCCTGATGTCGCCTGCGGACGAGGCCGCGGTGCTGGCCTTCGGCAAGGGCCTGCCGACCCATGATCTGTTGTTCCTGCCGCGCAACATCAGCGAGCTGAAGGTGCTCTCGGCCTGGGTCAAGGAGATCGAGCGCGGCGCGATTACCAGCCTGCTCGCGGTCAGGGACGCCAAGGTTGTCGGCTGCGGCACGCTGGTGCGCGATCCGCATTCCTGGTCGCCCCATGTCGGCGAGATCCGGATGGTTGTTTCCCTCGACGTGCGCGGGAAGGGGGTCGGGCGGGCGCTCTCGCAGGAGACCTTTGCGCTCGCGCTCGGCGCCGGCCTGGAAAAGCTTTCGGTCCAGATGACGGTCGACCAGCAGGCGGCGATCGCCCTGTTCGAGAGCCTCGGCTTCAAGGCCGAGGCGCTGCTGCGGGACCATGTCCGGGACGTCGACGGCAAGACCCACGACATCGTCGTGCTCGGGCACAATATTGCGCAGGTGCAGGCCCAGATGGAAGCCTATGGGCTGCCGGGTGCCGTCCAGTAAGGCGCCGTCTTCCGGGAAACGATTGGCTACAGGGGCGCCAGATTGCCTGACATTAAGGCTGTTCACGATTTCGTGATATCGCAGTGCAATATGAATATTGCATCGCACCATTAATTATGTCATATAAGCCGTGCCCCGGGCCAATGAGGACGGGGTGAGCCCATAGCTCAACCCAATGAGGATGGAGAGAACCCCATGACCACCGAAACCAACACTGCCTTCGAGGGCTTCAAGGACGCTTTCAAGAACATCCAGAACCTGGAAGTTCCCGAGGCCGCTCGCGAGTTCGTCAAGAAGTCCGCCAACACCGCCAAGGACCGTGCTGCCGAGGTGTTCGCTGGCTCCGAGCGCGTGACCGCCGCCGTCGAGAACGCGGTGACCGAGTCCGTCACCGAGGCCGGCAAGATCAGCCGCAACATCCAGCAGGCGATCTACGAGGACGCCGAGGCGTTCTTCTCGGGCATCGACAAGCTCGCGTCCGCCAAGTCGATCAGCGAAGCCGTCGAGATCCAGTCGAGCCTGCTCCGCGCCCGCGGCGAAGTTTTCGTCTCGCGCGCCAAGGCGACCGCCGACTATGTCGGCAAGCTCGCTGCCAACGGTGCGAAGTCCGCTCAGGACAACTTTGCCAAGGTCTACACCAAGACCGCTTGATACGGCACCCTGAGTACAAACTGAAATTTGAGGCCCGCTTCGGCGGGCCTTTGTTTTTTGTGCTGCCGTCATTGCGAGCGCAGCGAAGCAATCCAGTGTCTTTCCACGGAGGCAGACTGGATTGCTTCGCTTCGCTCGCAATGACGGGTACTGTGATCCAGTGATGACCCCACCCGCCACCTTCTCCTTCAACAGCCCCGGTGACGCCGAACGCGCGGCGGAGCTTCGCCGCATCAAGGCACTGGCGACGCTGGTGCTGGCCTCGACGCTTGCCCTGTTCGTCGTCGCGAAATGGCTTCTGCCAGTGCATCCCGTGTTCGGCTTCATCGCGGCCTTCGCGGAAGCTGCGACCATCGGAGGGCTCGCCGACTGGTACGCGGTGGTCGCGCTGTTCAAGCGGCCGCTCGGCCTGCCGATCCCGCACACCGCGATCATCCAGAGCAATCAGGCCCGCATCGCCGATAAGCTCGGCGAGTTCATCCAGGTGCATTTCCTCGAGGCCGGCCCGGTCGAGGCCAAGCTGAGGGAGATCGATTTCGGCTCCTTCGTCGCCGACTGGCTGCGTGACCGCAAGCGCAGCGATGATCTCGCGCGCTTCGCACTGCGCCTGCTGCCGGAGGCCGTTTCCGCGACGGAAAGCTCGGGTCTGATGACCTTCATCATTCGCCGCATGTCCTCGCAGCTCCAGGCGATCGACCTTGCGCCGCTCGCGGCCGGCACGCTGCGCGGCTTCGTCGCGGAAGGGCGGCATCAGATCCTGTTCGACGATCTCCTGCGCGTGATGCACGAGACGCTGAACCAGACTGAGACGATGGCGATGATCCGCGAGAAGGTGCGCGCGGAGTTGCCGACCCTGCTCAGGCTCTATCGCGCCGACAAGTTTCTGGTGAACAAGATCGTGGCGTCCGCCACGGCTTTTTTCAACGAGGTGCGCAGCGATCCCAAACATCCGTTTCGCGGCGAGTTCGATCGCATGGTGCTGGGCTTCGTCGACCGGCTCGGCACCGATCAGGCCTATATCGATCGTATCGACGGATTGAAGCGCGATCTGCTCGCCCGGCCGGAGCTTGCCGATCTCGCCCGCACCGTCTGGGCCAACATGCGCTCGTTCATCGAGCGCAGCGCGAGCGGCGAGACGCAGGTGCTGCAGCATCATCTCGCCGGGATGTTCGTGGCAGCGGGCGAGGCGCTCGCCGGCGATGCCGAGCTCCGCGGCGAGATCAACAAGGGTCTGGTGGCGGTGCTGCGCAGCTTCGTTGCGGATCAGAAGAGCGGTGTCTCGACCTTCATTTCCGACCAGGTCAAGGCGTGGGATATGGCGCAGCTGATTTCGCTGATTGAAATCAACATCGGCCGCGATCTGCAATACATCCGCTTCAACGGCTCGCTGATCGGCGGGCTCGCAGGTCTTGCGCTCTACTCCGTAGAATTCCTGCTTCGATGGTTGTGACTTTTGCGTCACGGACGCTGGCATTCACCTGCGGGCCTATTGTCGCCTTGGGCTTCACCCGCTTGAATGTCCGGAACCGGCCGCCTAGCTGATTCATGCTGCGTTGCGGAACGTTCGAGAAGCCGGACTGTTGGAATTCGTACCCATTTGCCGGCATCGCAACCGGTAGCCTTTTCAGCAATTCTGCCCAGGGGACCATTGATGACCGCTACTGCCCAGACGCTGCGTCCGCCGTCCCGTACCTTGATGTTCCTGGAAGGGCGCGCGATCCACGAGTTCGGTGCATTCCTCGGCGCGCTGCCGCTGCTGAGCCTCGCGCCCCGCGGCGATGGGCATCCGGTGCTGGTGTTCCCGGGCCTCGTGGCCTCCGACGCGTCGACACGCGCACTGCGCTCGTTTCTGACCAGTAAGGGCTACGCGGCAAGCGGCTGGCGCCAGGGCCGCAACTACGGTCTGCGCGAGGGCGTGCAGCATGCGATGGTCGATCTCGTGCAGGAGCTCAGTGACAAGCATGGCCGCAAGATCAGCCTGGTCGGCTGGAGCCTCGGCGGCCTCTATGCGCGCCAGCTCGCCAAGATGATGCCGGCGCGCGTGCGCCAGGTGATCACGCTCGGCAGCCCCTTCGCGGGCGACCCCCGTTCGACCAATGCCTGGCGCGTCTATGAGTGGGCGAGCGGGCGGAAGTCCGACGAGGTCGATCCGCAGTTCGGCGGCGAGCTCGCCGTCCCGCCGCCGGTGCCGACCACCGCCATCTTCAGCCGTACCGACGGCGTCTGCGCCTGGCAGGGCTGTATGGAGAAGACGGGAGCGCAGACCGAGAGCATCGAGGTCGAGAGCAGCCATTGCGGTATGGGCCATCATCCCGCCGCCGTCTATGCGGTCGCCGACCGCCTCGCGCAGAAGGAAGGCCAGTGGCGGCCGTTCGACCGCAGCGGCTGGCGCAGCATGGTCTATCCCGATCCGCATCGGTAAGCGGGGCCTGCATGGTTCGAGACGCGCGGCTTTGCCGCGCTCCTCACCATGAGGACTGAGAGCTAGTGATGCCGCGCGAAAGTGATCAGACCTCATCCTGAGGAGGCGCGAAGCGCCGTCTCGAAGGATCGAGCCCGGTTCTCGCTTTGATTGTCGCCCCCGTCCATTGTCGCGCCCGCACCAAACGCGCTATGCCTCGGGCATGGCGCATCCGCTCTCCCGCATCATCGACCAGCTCAAGCGTGAGCCGTCACGCACGGGCTCCATCGTCATCACCGTGTTCGGCGACGCCATCGTGCCGCGCGGCGGCTCGGTGTGGCTCGGCACGCTGTTGGAGTTCTTCGAGAGTGTGGACATCGATAGCGGCGTGGTGCGCACCGCGATGTCACGCCTTGCTGCCGATGGCTGGCTGACACGCGAAAAGGTTGGCCGGAACAGTTTTTATCGCCTGGCCGATAAAGGAAGTCAGACCTTCGAGGCCGCCACGCGCCACATCTACGATCCGCCATCGTCGGACTGGACCGGGCGCTTCGAGCTGCTCCTGATCGGCAACGGCGAGGATCGCGACGTCTCGCGCGAAGCGCTGCGCAACGCGGGCTTCGGCAGTCCGCTGCCCGGCGTGTGGGTCGCGCCATCAGGTGTGCCGGTGCCGGACGAGGCTGCCGGAGCGATCCGTCTTGAAGTCTCGGCTGAGGATGACAGCGGGCGCCGTCTGCTCAGCGCGAGCTGGCCGCTGGACCGCACCGCCGACGCCTATCTGAAATTCATGAAGACGTTCGAGCCGCTCCGTGCCGCTATCGCGCGCGGTGCGGATCTGTCCGAGGCGGACGCCTTCACCGCGCGCATCCTGCTGATCCACTACTACCGCCGCGTCGTGTTGCGCGATCCGCTGCTGCCCGAGAGCCTGCTGCCCGGCGACTGGCCTGGCAGGGCAGCACGTGAACTCTGCGGCGAGGTCTATCGCGCGCTGCTTGCGCCGTCTGAACAATGGCTTGATAGCCATGGAACCAATGAAAAGGGGCCACTGCCGCCGGCTCGAAAGCTCCTGGAGCGGAGGTTCGGGGCCTGATGTATATGTTACAGAAATATCTTGCATGAAGTAATTTCTGTTATATATTGCCTCCCAATAAACGGGAGGATGCGCATGTATACCCAGGCGCTGAACACGGCCGAGACCGACGATCGCGGTCTTGAGGACGCGGCCAAGGCTGCGCAGTTCCAGGCCCGCATTGATGCCGAGGAGCGCATCGAGCCGAACGACTGGATGCCGGCGGCCTATCGCAAGACGCTCACCCGCCAGATCTCCCAGCACGCCCATTCCGAAATCGTCGGCATGCTGCCTGAGGGCAACTGGATCACGCGCGCGCCGACCTTGCGCCGCAAGGCGGCGCTGCTGGCCAAGGTGCAGGACGAGTGCGGCCACGGACTCTATCTCTACGCCGCCGCCGAAACGCTCGGCACCTCGCGCGAAGAGCTGGTCGATGCCATGCTTGCCGGCAAGGCCAAATATTCCTCGATCTTCAACTATCCGACGCTGACCTGGGCCGATATCGGCACCATCGGCTGGCTGGTCGACGGCGCCGCGATCATGAACCAGATCCCGCTGTGCCGCTGCTCCTATGGCCCTTATGCACGCGCGATGATCCGCGTCTGCAAGGAGGAATCGTTCCACCAGCGCCAGGGTTACGAGATCATGCTGACGCTGTGCCGCGGCTCGGATGAGCAGAAGGCGATGGCACAGGATGCGCTGAACAGGTGGTGGTGGCCGGTGCTGATGATGTTCGGTCCGCCCGATGCGACGAGCCAGCACAGCGACACATCGACGAAGTGGAGGATCAAGCGCTTCTCCAATGACGAGCTGCGCCAGAAGTTCGTCGATGCCACCGTGCCGCAGGCGCAATATCTCGGCCTCACCATTCCCGATCCCGGCATGACGCAGGACGCCGAAGGGCACTGGCGCTACAGCGAGATCGACTGGACCGAATTCAAGCAGGTGCTCGCCGGCAACGGCCCGTGCAACCGCGATCGGCTTGCCGCGCGTCGCAAGGCGCACGATGAGGGCGCCTGGGTGCGTGAGGCGGCAGCTAGCTATGCCGCAAAGCGCGCGCAGCGTCAGACCGCACAAGCCGCGGAATAAGGAGATCACGATGGCCACGCCGACACGCCGCTGTGGGAAGTCTTCATTCGCAGCCGCAACGGGCTCGCGCACAAGCATGTCGGCTCGCTGCATGCGAACGACGCCACCATGGCGCTGCAGGCCGCGCGCGACATCTACACCCGCCGCGGCGAGGGCCTGTCGATCTGGGTCGTTCCGTCGATCGCGATCACCGCGAGCGATCCCGCCGAGAAGGGCATGATGTTCGAGCCGGCGGAATCGAAAATCTACCGGCATCCGACCTTCTATGAGGTGCCAGAGGAAGTGGGGCACATGTGATGCTTGTGGCCAACATCCAGGTCGCGGAAACGCCGCTGGTACTCTACGCGCTACGCCGCGCCGACGATGCGCTGATTCTCGGTCATCGTCTGTCGGAATGGTGCGGACATGCGCCGATGCTGGAAGAGGACATGGCGCTCTCCAATATCGCGCTCGATCTCATCGGCCAGGCGCGTGAGCTCTACACCTACGCAGCCAAAGCCGAAGGCAAGGATAACAACGAGGACAAGCTCGCTTACCTGCGCGACGTCAGGCAGTACCGCAACCTGCTGCTGGTCGAGCAGCCGAATGGCGACTTTGCCCAGACCCTGGTGCGGCAGTTCTTCTATTCCGCCTTCGCCGACCTCTATTGGCGGGCGATGATGGCCTCGCGTGATCCGACGCTTGCGGCCATTGCCGCCAAGTCCGAGAAGGAGAGCGCCTATCATCTGCGCCACGCCTCGGAATGGATCATTCGGCTCGGCGACGGCACCAGTGAGAGTCACGCCAGGGCGCAGGCCGCGATCGATCACCTCTGGGCCTTCACCGGTGAGATGTTCGCCGTCGATGACGGAGAGCGCGCCCTGATCCATGCCGGTATCGCGATTGATCCCGGCAGCTTGCGCGGTCGCTGGCTGACGACGCTCTCCGATGTCGTCAGCGAAGCAACACTCACGCTGCCGCAGAATGACTGGATGCAGCAGGGCGGCCGCGTGGGCCGCCACAGCGAGCATCTCGGTCATCTCCTGTCCGATCTTCAGTCGATGCAGCGTACTTTTCCAGGGCAGACATGGTGACGGTGCTGGACCGCGACAGTGAGCTGCGCCGGCGCGCCTGGGACGCCGCGGCGGGCGTCGTTGACCCCGAAATCCCGGTGCTGACCATCGCCGATCTCGGCGTGCTGCGCGATGTCGTGCTCGACGGCGATCATGTCGAGGTCGCGATCACCCCGACTTACTCGGGCTGCCCGGCCATGAACATGATCGCGTTCGAAATCGAGCTCGCGTTGGAACGCGCCGGTTTTCGCCAGCCGAAAGTGCGCACCGTGCTGTCGCCGGCCTGGACCACCGACTGGATGAGCGAAGAGGGCCGCCGCATGCTGCACGCCTACGGCATCGCGCCGCCGCAGGCCTCCAGCTCACGTCGCGCGCTGTTCGGCGAGCAGGCCATCGCGTGCCCGCAATGCGGCTCTGACAAGACCGAGCTGCTGTCCGAATTCGGCTCGACCTCCTGCAAGGCGCTGTGGCGCTGCAAGGCCTGCCGCGAACCCTTCGATTATTTCAAGTGTCATTGATCATGTCCGCAGCCGCACCGCGCTTTCATCGCCTGACCGTCAACGACCTCCGCCGCGAGGCGGCCGATGCCGTGTCCATGACCTTCGCGGTCCCCGGCGAACTCGCGGGCGACTACGCTTTCGCGCCCGGCCAGTACCTCACGCTCCGCACCATGCTGGATGGCGAGGAAGTCCGGCGCTCCTATTCGATCTGCTCGGGTCCTGACGATGGCGAGATCCGCATTGCCGTGAAGAAGATTGACGGCGGAGCATTTTCGAACTGGGCGGCGGATGAACTCAAATGCGGCGACGAGCTCGACGTCATGACGCCGACCGGGCGCTTCGGCGTGATCCCGCCGGCAGATAGCGGACGCATCCATGTCGGCTTTGCCGCGGGCTCCGGCATCACACCGATCCTGTCGATCGTCAAGGGCGTGCTCGCGCGCGAGCCGCACAGCCGCTTCTTCCTGTTCTACGGCAACCGCGCCACCGACAACATCATGTTCCTGGAGGCACTTGAGGAGCTGAAGGACCGCTTCATCGATCGCCTCTCGATCTTCCACGTCATCTCCGGCGAGGAGCAGGACATCCCGATCCTGCATGGCCGGCTCGACGGCGACAAGGTGAGGGTGTTGCTGCGCTCGCTGGTGCCGGCCGCCAGTGTCGACCATGTCTTCATCTGTGGCCCCCTTGGCATGAGCGAGGAGATCGAGGTGACCTGTCGCGATCTCGGTATCGCGGAAGAGCGCATCCACGTGGAGCGCTTCGTCTCCGAATTCGGCGGCAAGCCGCGACCGAAGAAGATCGTTGCACCCGACGCGCCGCCGAAGGCGATCGCCTCGCTGATCATCGACGGCAAGCGCCGCGACGTGCCGGTCGCCGAAGATGAGGCGATCCTCGATGCCGCGCTGCGCGCCGGCGTCGATCTTCCCTTCGCCTGCAAGGGCGGCATGTGCTCGACCTGCCGCGCCAAGCTGGTCGAGGGCGAGGCGCCGATGGACATCAACTATTCGCTGGAGCCGTGGGAATTAAAGGCCGGCTTCGTCCTGACCTGCCAGGCAAAGCCATCATCGGAGCGGGTCGTCGTCGATTACGATCACGTTTGACAGTTATGGCCGGGCAGCAGAGCATTGTGGCCAAACATTTGGCCGGGAGAAGCGCGTGAACGTCAAAGCCAACCTGTCGCCGGAGGATGTTGCCCGCGCCTGCGCCGACGCGATGTGGGCGGAGGACGATGCCTCCAAGGGTCTCGGCATGGAGATCGTCGAGATCGGTCCAGGCTTCGCGACGCTGGCGATGAATGTGCGGCCGGACATGGTCAACGGCCAGCGCATCGCCCATGGCGGCTTCATCTTCACGCTGGCCGATTCCGCCTTCGCCTTTGCCTGCAATTCGCACAATGAACGTGTCGTGGCGGCACAGGGCCAGATCACCTTCATCAAGCCGGGCAAGCTTGGTGACCGCCTCGTTGCAAGAGCGCGCGAGGTCAGCCGTGGCGGACGCTCAGGCATCTACGATGTGCGCGTGACAGCTGGCGACACCGTCATCGCGGAATTCCGGGGGCATTCGCGTGTCATTCCCGGCACGTGGCCAATAAAAAGAACCAACCAATGTGGGGAAACGAGGATGGCTCTGACGAGGCTCAAGGAAGGTGGCAACACCTATAGTGCCGAGATGGACGCGCATGAGCGCGCGTCGCGTGACGAGATCATGGCGCTGCAAAAGCAGCGGCTGGCCTGGTCGCTGAAGCACGCCTACGACAACGTCGCGCATTACCGCCAGGCCTTCGACAAGGCCGGCGTGCATCCGTCCGACTTTCGCGAACTCTCCGATCTCGCGAAATTCCCGTTCACCGTGAAGACGGATCTGCGCGACAATTATCCGTTCAACATGTTCGCCGTGCCCCGCGAAAAGCTGGTGCGCGTGCATGCCTCCTCCGGCACCACGGGAAAGCCGATCGTGGTGGGCTATACGCAGCGCGACATCGACACCTGGTCCGAGGTGATGGCGCGCTCGATTCGCGCCGCCGGCGGCCGCACGGGCATGATCATCCACAACGCCTATGGCTACGGCCTGTTTACCGGCGGATTGGGCGTGCACTACGGCGCCGAAAAACTTGGTTGCACCGTGGTGCCGATCTTCGGCGGCATGACCGAGCGGCAGGTGCAACTCATCAACGACTTCCGACCCGACATCATCACGGTGACGCCGAGCTACATGCTGGCGATCCTCGACGAGTTCAAGCGCCAGAAGCTCGACCCGCGCCAATGCTCGCTCAAGGTCGGCATCTTTGGCGCCGAGCCCTGGACCAATGCGATGCGCGGGGAGATTGAGGATGCCTTCGACATGGATGCGACCGACATCTATGGCCTCTCGGAGGTGATCGGTCCAGGCGTTGCGCAAGAATGCATCGAGACCAAGGACGGCCTGCACATCTGGGAGGACCATTTCTATCCCGAGGTGATCGATCCCGAAACCGGCGCGGTGCTGCCGGACGGCGCGAAGGGCGAGCTGGTCTTCACCTCGCTGACCAAGGAAGCCTTCCCGGTGATCCGCTATCGGACCCGCGACCTGACGCGGCTGCTGCCGGGCACGGCGCGGCCGGGCATGCGGCGGATGGAGAAGGTGACGGGCCGCTCCGACGACATGATCATCCTGCGCGGCGTCAACCTGTTCCCGACCCAGATCGAGGAGGTGTTGCTTGCGACCGACTGGTGCGGCGGGCATTTCATTCTTGAACTCACCCGCGAAGGCCGCATGGACGAGCTGACCATCATTGCCGAGGCGCGCCCGGAGAGCTGGGACGGCCGGGGGCTCGTCGATCACGCCGACCGCATTTCGACCCACATCAAGAACACCATCGGAATCAGCTCCAACGTGCGGGTGGTCGCCCCCGCCACGCTGGAGCGCTCGCTGGGCAAGGCCAAACGTCTCTACGACAAGCGGCCGAAGGATTAGCCGTCTCTCGTCATGGTGAGGAGCGCCAAAGGCGCGTCTCGAACCATGAAGGCCCGGATGCTGCGGCGCGGGCCTGCATCCTTCGAGACGCCGCTCGTGCGGCTCCTCAGGACGAGGGGAAGCGGTTGACTTGACCGGTCCCAAAGGCGACAAGGCCCGCGAGAAATCGTGGGTCTTTCGATGTCATCAGCCGATCGCAAAACCGTCGAAGCGCGCTGCGTCCGCCTCAATGCCAAGGCCGACAATGCTGCGGCGATCGCGCCGCTGATCGAGCGTCATATGCTCACGCGCGGTCCGAAGGATCTCCTGATCGAGATCAAGGCCGCCGCCGTCAACCCGTCCGATGTGAAGGCCGCGACCGGGCTGATGCCCTATGCAGTCTTCCCCCGCACGCCCGGCCGCGATTATGCTGGCGTGGTGATTGACGGGCCGGCCGATACGATCGGCTGCGAGGTGTTCGGCTCCTCCGGCGATCTCGGCATCCGCCGTGACGGCACCCATGCCAGCCATCTCGTCGTCGAAGCTGACGCCGTGGTGGAGAAGCCGAAGACGGTGTCCTGGGAGGAGGCCGCCGGCATCGGCGTGCCCTTCGTCACCGCAATGGAAGGCTTTCGCCGCGCCGGCATTCCGAAGCCCGGCGAAACCGTGCTGGTGTTCGGCGTCAACGGCAAGGTCGGTCAGGCCGCGGTCCAGATCGCGACCTGGCAGGGCGCGCGCGTCATCGGCGTGGTGCGCAAGGCGGAAGCCTATGAGGGCCATGCCAACGCAGCCATCGAGACGATTGACGCCTCGGCGACCGATGCCGCCACGCGCGTGCGCGAACTGACCGGCGGCAAGGGGGCCGACATCGTCTTCAACACGGTCGGCGATCCCTATTTCCAGGCCGCGCACAAGTCGCTCGGATTGCGCGGCCGCCAGATCCTGATCGCCGCGATCGACCGCATCGTGCAGTTCAACATCCTCGAATTCTACCGCGGGCAACACACCTATGTCGGCATCGACACGCTCGGGCTGTCCTCGGCCGCGACCGGCGCGGTGCTGCGCGACCTCGGCCCCGGCTTTGCGAGCGGTCACCTGAAGCCGTTCCCGATCAAGCCG
The DNA here is from genome assembly GCF_011516635.5 of Bradyrhizobium barranii subsp. apii. GTDB lineage: Bacteria > Pseudomonadota > Alphaproteobacteria > Rhizobiales > Xanthobacteraceae > Bradyrhizobium > Bradyrhizobium barranii. Next base: position 3,668,449 of record NZ_CP096255.1, read on the forward strand.
AATGCCGTCTATCCGCTGGAGCGCGCCAAGGAGGCCTATGTCGCGGTCGCCGGTTCGTCGCGGGATCGCGTGATCCTGAAGCCCTAACCATGGACTCGTCCACCCAACTCGTCATCCTTGCCGGCCTCGTCATCGGGCTCATCTATGGCGCCGTGGGCCTGCTCAGCGGGTTCTGCCTGATGAGCAGCATGCGCGGCTGGCTGGCCGAAGGAGACGGGCGGCTGGTGCGGACCTTTGCGATGGCGATTGCTGTTGCGGTTGCTGCGAGCCAATTCCTTGCCGGTAGCGGCATGGTCGATCTCGGCAAGTCGATCTATCTGCAACAATCCTTTTCAGTGCCGGTGCTGTTCCTCGGCGGCCTGTTGTTCGGCTACGGCATGGTGCTGTCGAACGGTTGCGGCTCGCGGGCGCTGGTGCTGCTCGGCCGCGGCAATCTCCGCTCCTTCGTCGTCGTGATCGTGCTCGCCATCGCCGCGCAGATGACGCTCAAGGGCCTGATCGCGCCGGCGCGCATTGCGCTGGTTCAGGCCTCGCAAACGACCGTCAACGCCAATTCGCTGCCGTCACTCTTGGCGACGCTCGGTCCCGGTGAAGCGGTCTCGCGCGCGCTGACCGCTGCTGCAATCGTCGTTGCGCTGATCCTGTTTGCGTTCGCGCACCCGGCGTTCCGGCGTTCGCCCGGCCAGATTGCAGCCGGTGTCGTCGTCGGCCTCCTGGTCGCCAGCGGCTGGTTCGTCACCGGCTATCTCGGCGCCGACGATTTCAATCCGGTCCCGGTGACGTCGCTGACCTTCGTCGCGCCGATCGCGGACGCGCTGCAATACGCCATGCTTTCGACCGGTCTGACGCTCAACTTCGGCATCGCCACCGTTGCCGGCGTTCTCGCCGGCAGCCTCGTCACCGCGCTCGCCACGGGCCGTTTCCACCTCGAAGGTTATTCGTCGCCGCGCCACATGCTGCGCTCGGCCGGCGGTGCAGCGCTGATGGGGATAGGCGGCGTGATGGCGTTCGGCTGCTCGATCGGTCAGGGGCTCACCGGCGTATCGACGCTTGCTCTGGGCTCGTTCGTCGCGGTCGCCGGCATCCTGCTCGGCACGTCGGCCGGCCTGCGCGGTGCACTGCGGGTTCAGCCGCTCGCGGTGGCTTGACCGCGCAGCAGCCGGTCGCCCAGCGTCGCGAGACCGATGCCGGTGACGATCAGTCCGGCCGCGACGGCAAGACTCATGTTGATTGGCTCGCCCAGCAGGATCGCAGCACTGGCGATACCGACGAGCGGCGTCCCGGTGGTGCCGAGCGACGTCGTCAGGGCCGAGATGCTCTTGTTGACCATCGACATCGCCCAATAGGCCAGCGCCGTTCCGATCAGGCCGGAATACAGGAAAAGCAGCACGAGCTTCCACGACCATTCCGCGTGCGGCGGGCCCTCCATGATAACAGCCGATCCCGTCAGTACGATCGTCGCCACGAGCACCTGCCAGAGCAGGAGCTGGAGCGGCGATGCAATCCAGCGATGCGCGCTCATATAGATGATGTTCGCGGCCCAGGACATCGCGGCCAGGACGACCATGCCGGCCCCGAGCAGGACGTTGGTATTGGTCCAATCGATCGACGTGGGGTTCAGGATCACGGCAAGGCCGATCAGCCCGAGCAAGGCGCCGGCGAGCTTGGGCGCCGTCAGCGTATCCTTCCCCAGCAAGGGCGCGGCGATCGCGACCCAGAGCGGCGTGGTGTAGCCGAGCACGATCGCTTTGCTCGCGGGCAGGAAGCGCACACCGGCCGCAACCAGAACCGAGAACACCGTCATGTGCAGCAGCGCGACGCTCAGGATCACCGGAATGTCGCGCCGCTCCGGGATCATCAGGTTGTTGCTCAGCCCGAGGATCACGAGCAATCCGGCCAGCGCGATCCAGCTCCTGATCGCCGAAGTCCATAGTGGCGGAAGGAACTGGACGAGTTGCTTCGTCACCGACCAGTTCACTACCCAGGCCAGCACGACGATGAGGAACAGGCCGACGGCTGCGCGGGAGGAGAGGGAGTTCATCGCAAAATCCTTGAAGCAGTCCAGTCCGGCCGATAGCATCCGGATTGGCACCTGAAAAAGTGCCAGATCGGAAAGGAATAAGGTGCCAGTTTCGGAAGGTGTGATCTCCGCCCTGATCGAGCTGAAGCGGACCGACGACGAGGGGTTGACGGCGCAACTGACGAGCCAGCTTCGCGGCCTGATCGCGACCGGTCGACTCGGCAAAGGCCGCGCGCTGCCGTCGAGCCGTCGGCTTGCGAGCGATCTCGGCGTCTCGCGCAACACCGTCACTTATGCCTTCGAGCAACTCGCCGCCGAGGGATATCTCGAGGCGTCGCACGGTCGTCGTCCCATGGTCACGGTAGACGGCGGCCGTAACGAAGGGACAGGCGCCGTCACACCGAGCGTCCGCTCTGGCAAACCGCGGCTCTCGCCCTGGGCGTCGAAGCTCAAGCAGACCGACTGGCCGATGTCCTATCAGGCGCCGCTAAAACCCCTGCGTCCGGGGCATGGAGATGCGCGGGAGTTTCCGAACGAAGTGTGGGCCCGCTGCCTGCGCCGCAGCGCGGTGCGCGCAGCCAAGCGCGAGCTTGGACCGGTCAACCGGACGCGACTGCGCCAGGGGCGTCCGCGCCGCCGCAGACCAGATCCTGATCCTGCCGAGCGCGCAGGCCGCTCTGACCCTGATTGCGGCTGCGCTCATCACGCCCGGCGACGATGTCTGGGTCGAGGACCCCGGCTATCCCGGCGCTGCGGCGGCCTTCCGCGCCTCCGGCGCGCGCGTGATGGGGATGAAGCTGGATGAGCAGGGCATGCAGCGGATGCCGGGCATGACTGCGCCAAAGCTCATCTTCATGACGCCCTCGCATCAACATCCGACCGGGCGGCTGATGTCGCTCGCGCGCCGCACCGAATTCCTGGGCATGAGCAGGCCAGGCGAGACCTGGATTGTCGAAGACGATTACGACGGCGAATTCCACTATGACAGCCGGCCGGTGCCGGCCCTGCAGGGGTTAGACGCCCATGGCCGCGTGTTCTATGTCGGAACGTTTTCGAAGGCGATGACGTCGGATATCCGGCTCGGCTATGTCGTCGCGCCACCAGGGCTGGTCGGCACCCTGGAGATCGCACAGCGGCACATCGGGCTGATCGCCTCCAGCCACATCCAGGAAGCGCTGGCGGAGTTCATCGCAGACGGGCATTTTCTCGCGCATCTGCGCCGGATGCGACGGCTCTATCACGCGCGCCGCGATCACCTCGTCGAGGGACTGGAGCGCCATCTGGGCGAAGTTCTCTCCGCTGAAGTGCCCTCGGGCGGTATCCAGTTGGTCGCCCGCCTCAAGCGCAGTCGCGCCGATCAGGCGGCGGTGCAACGGCTGGTCGAGGCAGGCGTCGAAACGCGGGCCCTGTCCAGCCTGGCGCTCGGCCGTCCACGCGACCATGGCCTGCTGCTCGGCTTCGCGGCCTGGCGCGAGAATGAGATCAGCGCGGCGGTGCGGACGATGGCGTCGTGCTTCTAGAGCGTGATCCGGAAAAGTGTGAAGCGGTTTTCCGAAAAGATCATGCTTAAACAATAGCGCGCTAGTCCACGGCCTTCGTCACGATGCGGATCTCCGAGGTCAGCGTCCGGTGCACCGGACATTTGTCGGCGATCTCCATCAGCTTCTTGCGTTGCTCCGCATCGAGCGCGCCGTCGATCGCGATGTCGCGCTCGATCTGGTCGAGCATGCCATCGCGCGTCTCGCACTCCGCGCAGTCCTTGGCGTAGATTTTCGAATGCTTCAGCGTGACCGTGACGCGATCGAGCGGCAGCGATTTGCGATCAGCATAGAGGCGCATGGTCATGGAGGTGCAGGCACCCAGCCCGGCGAGCAGGAAGTCGTAAGGGCCGGGGCCGGCATCCTCGCCGCCAGCGGCGACCGGCTCGTCAGCCACCAGATGGTGCGGGCCGACGGTGATGGCCTGGTTGAATTTGCTCTTGCGGGTTTCCTGCACCACCACTTTGCGCGGCTCTTCCGCGATATCCGTCGCTTTCGCGGGCTTCGCGGTGTCGATGTAGCGGCTGGCCCAGGCCGCGATCACGTCGGCCGCGTAGAGGGCGTCGGCCGGCTTGGTCAGGAGATGATCGGCGTGGTCGAGCGAGACGAAGCTCTTGGGGTGTCTTGCCGCAACGAAAATCTTGGTCGCATTGTCGATGCCGACGGTGTCGTCGACAGGGGACTGCATCACCAGCAGGGCCTTGTGCAGGCCGGTGATGTCCTTCATCAGTTCTTGCTCGGCGATGTCGTCGAGGAATTCGCGCTTGATGCGGAACGGGCGCCCCGCGAGCGAGACCTCGACTTCGCCCTGCGCGCGGATGCTGTCGAGCTGCTCGCTGAACAGACCGGTGACGTGAGCGGGATCGGACGGCGCCGCGATGGTCACGACAGCCTTGGCTTCCGGAATCCTTCCGGCGGCGGCGAGGATCGCGGCACCACCGAGGCTGTGGCCGATCAGGATCGACGGCGCCGTGCTGACCTGGCGCAGATGATCGGCGGCGCGCATGAGGTCGGCGACGTTGGAGGAGAACGTCGAATTGGCGAAATCGCCTTCGCTGGAGCCGAGCCCGGTGAAGTCGAAGCGCAGCACCGCAATGCCCTTGGCGGCGAGCGCGACCGAGATGCGTTTTGCCGCCAGCGTGTCCTTGCCGCAGGTGAAGCAGTGCGCGAACAGCGCGTAGGCCCTGGGCTCGCCATCCGGCAGCTCCAGCGCGGCGGCCAGTTGATGGCCACCTTCGCCGGTGAATTGAAAGCGTTCGGTCGGCATGGGCTTCCCCCGTCCTTGCTTGAATCTAGTCGGCTGAATAACGCTGCTCGGCCCAGGGATCGCCGCGGTTATGATAGCCGCGAACTTCCCAAAAGCCCGGCGCGTCCTCGGTCAGGAATTCGATGGCCTGAAGCCATTTGGCGCTCTTCCAGAAATACAGATGCGGCACGACGAGCCGTACCGGGCCGCCGTGCTCTTCGGTCAGCGGCTGACCCGACCAGCTGTGGGCGAGCAGGGCTTCCTCGGCGGCAAAGTCTTCCAGCGTGAGGTTGGTGGTGTAGCCGTCATGGGAATGCAGGACCACGAAGCGCGCGTCCTCGCGCGGCTGGCAAGCTGCTAGCAGCTCGCGCGTCGCGAGCCCTTCCCATTGATTGTCGTAGCGCGACCAGGTCGTCACGCAATGGATGTCGGAGGTGATCTGCGCCTGCTTCTGCGCCGTAAATTCGGCAAAGGTCCAGAACACGGGGGTCTCGATCGCCCCGTAAACGTCGAGCCGCCAGCGTTCGCGCGAAACCGGCGGCACGACTCCGAGATCGAGCACCGGCCAGTCCTTGGTGAGATGCTGGCCCGGCGGCAGCCGCTGATCCTCCGGTCGCGTAACGCGGCCCGTGAGGAAGCGGCCTTCGCGCGCCCACTTCTCCTTGGTGCGCGTCAGCTTGCTGTCGGGCGGCTCGTTGTCGTCGGCCATGAGCTACTCGTGGCGATGCATCGCGGAGGCGTGCTTGGTGTCACGCATGGTGGAATAGATGATTAGCGACATGCAGATGACGCCGGCGAGATAGTAGTAGAACCACTCCTCATGCCCGATGCTCTTGAAATAGAGCGCGATCGCCGGCGCCGTGCCGCCGAAGATCGAGACCGTGATGGCGTAGGGCAGGCCGACGCCGAGGGCGCGGACATTGGTCGGGAACAACTCGGCCTTCACCACAGCGTTGATCGAGGTGTATCCGGCGACGAACAGCCAGGCGCAGCAGATCAGAATGAAGGCCATGAAAGGCGACTTGGTCTCCTTCAGCGTCATCAGGAGAGGCACGGTCGCGAGCGTGCCGGCGACACCGAAGAAGATCAGCAGTGGTTTGCGGCCGATCTTGTCGGAGATCGCGCCGTAGATCGGCTGCAGGATGGTCGCGAAGATCAGCGTGCCGAAGATCACGAAGGTGGTCTGGTCCTCGGTCAGGCCGACCGAGAGCTTGACGAACGTCTGCATGTAGGTGGTGAAGGTGTAGAACGCCGCGGTGCCGCCGGCCGTGAGGCCGACTACCAGCAGCAACTCGCGCGGGTAGCGTAGCAGATTGGCCAGCGAGCCGGTCGGCTTCACCACCTTCCTGGCTTCCTCGAAGGCCTCAGTCTCGTGCAAATTGCGCCGCATCACTGCGGCAAAGATCGCCAGCGCCGCGCCGATCGCAAACGGGATGCGCCAGCCCCAGGCTCTGAGCTCCTCCGGCGTGAGGAAGACCTTTTGCAGGAGCAGCAGCACGATGATCGCGGTGAGCTGGCCGCCGATCAACGTGACGTATTGAAAGCTCGAATAGAAGCCGCGATGCTTGGGATCGGCAACCTCGCTGAGATAGGTCGCGCTGGCACCATATTCGCCGCCGAGGCTCAGGCCTTCGATGACGCGGGCGAGCGCCAGGATCACCGGCGCGGCGAAACCGATGGTCGCATAGGTCGGCGTCAGCGCGATGATCAGCGAGCCGAAGCACATGAAGACGACCGACAAGGTCAGCGAGATGCGCCGGCCGAAATGATCCGCGATGTAGCCGAACAGCCAGCCGCCCAGGGGGCGCATCAGGAAGGTCGCCGCGAACACCACGGCGACGTTCAGTTGCTGGACGACGGGGTCGTTGCCGGGGAAGAAGGCCGGAGCGAAATAGAGCGCGAACGCCGTATAGGCGTAAAAGTCGTACCACTCGACGAGATTGCCGATCGAGCCGATGAAGATCGGCTTGATCCGCCGTTTGGCGTCGGCGATGTCGATGTCGATGTCGATGTGATCAGAGGCCGGTAGGGTTGCTTGCTCTGTCACGTCCGGCCTCTCTCCGTTGGTCTTGGAAAGGTCTACATCGCCTTTCCGAACAGAAATGGCAACTGGCGGGGGCCTCTCACCGTGCCCTGTGACCAGGTCACCGTGCCTGCCGGATCGAGGGTGAAGTCCGGGATCCGCTTCAGCCATTCCTCCAGCGCAACCTGCATCTCCATGCGTGCAAGGTTGGAACCGACGCAGCGGTGGATGCCGAGGCCAAAGGCGGCGTGGCGGTTTTCGCGGCGGTCGATCACGACTTTGTCAGCGTCCGGAAACATCTTGGGATCACGGTTCGCGGCCGGGAAGGACAGCAGCACCATATTGCCCGCCTTGACCGGGCAGCCCGAGATCGTGGTCTCCTTGACCACCTCACGGGCCATGGTCACCGGCGAATAGGCCCGCAGCAGCTCCTCCACGGCGATCGGGATCAGCCCGGGCTCGGCGATCAGCCGTTCGCGGTCGGCCGGCGTTTTCGCGAGATGCCAGAGCGAGGAGCCGATCGCACTCCAGGTGGTGTCGATGCCGGCGATCAGGAGCAGCCGCAGCGAACCCAGCACATGGGACTCTTCCAGCGGCTGGCCTTCCTTGTCCTTGGCGTTCATCAAATAGGAAATCAGGTCGCCGGTCGGCTTCGATCTGCGCTCCTCGATATGCGTCCTGAAATAGGCGCTCATCTCCTGCACGGCCTGGAGCAGCTTGTTCTCGTCCTTGATGCCGAGCTCGAGGATCATGTGGATCCAGTCGATGAACAGATCGCTGTCGCTCTCGGGAATGCCGAGCATGTGGGCGATGGCCTGAACCGGAATATATTTGCTGTAGCGCGCTGCGGCATCGACCTTGCCATCGGCGATGAACCCGTCGATCAGCTCGTTGCAGATCGCGCGCATCCGCGGTTCCAGCTTCTTCATCGCGTCCGGCGTGAACGGCGGCAACAGCAATTGCTTGGCCGGCTTGTGCACGGGCGGGTCGGAGGTGATCGGCGGAGCGGCGTTCCTGGCGACTTCGGGCCGAACGTCACGGACGATGATGCGGCGCGAGGAGAAATGTTCGGAGTCGTTGGCGATCTCGCGCACGGCCTCATAGGTCGTCGGCATGTAGCAGCCGAGGAAGCGCTCGGTGTGCACGACCGGGCTCGCGGCCCGCAGCTCCTCCCAGATCGGGAAGGGATCGTCCGTCCATTGCGGATCGGTGTGGTCGAAATCATGGACCCAGTCGGTGACGGGCGGGTGGGCGACAGGCTGGCTGACGTCGGACATACGGGAAATCCCTTGGGGCTCGTGTTCGCTAAAAGCACGCAAGCGGGCCGGGACCCGCGCTACTCCTCGATCACATCGATTGCGATTTCCGGGCAATTGGATTTGGCAAGCCAAGCCTTGTCTTCGAGGCCGGGCGGCACGGTGCCGTCCCCGGCCTCATGGGCGTTGCCGTATTCGTCGAGCTCGAACAGCTCCGGCGCGAGCGCCTTGCAGCGCGCGTGGCCCTGGCATTTGTCGGGATCGACGTGAACCCTCAGTCGCTCTGTCATGGCGGCTTCCTCGGTCGTGTGCGCGGGACCCGAAGGCCGCGCGTTCCTCATGTCAATTTTATCGGCGGCATTTGCCGCCGCTTTAAGTTATATCCTATTACATTCGCGGCGGGCTTCCCCTGTCAAGGGCAAACTTATAGGCTTGACGCAACATGCGTTCACAACTCGTCCGTAAGCCGGAGAATACCTACCACCATGGCGATCTCCGTGACGCCTTGATCAAGGCTGCGCTGCGCGAGGCGGAGCAGGGCGGCGCCGAGGCGATCAGCATCAAGGCGCTTGCCAAACAGCTCGGCGTCTCGCAGCCGGCGCCGTATCGGCATTTTGCCGACCGTGATGGGCTGCTAACGGCGGTGACGGCGGAGGCGTTCCGGCAGCTCAGTGCACTTCTGCGCGAGGCGATGGCGAAGCCGTCGAAGCAATCGAAACTGTCGCGGCTGGCGCAGGCGACGCTCGATTTCGGTCTGCGCCGCAACGGCATCTATCGCCTGATGTTCGCTTCCCGCACCGTGTCATGCGCGGCGAAGGGCAGCGAGCTGCACGACGCCACGCGCGAGACTTTTGCGCTGGTGATCGAAGCCCTCGAGGCACCGGCGGTCGGCTTCTTGCGCGAACGGCAAGCCCTCAAGATCTGGGCGGCGTTGCATGGCGTCGTGATGCTGGCCGAGCAGGGCCTGTTCACCGGCGAGGCCGCGCATGCCACGCGCGAGGAACTGGTCGAGGACTTTGTGAACGAAACGAAGGCCGCGCTTGCTGCTGCGATCAAGGATGCGCGTCGTCGGAAAAAGGCCGGCGCCTAGGCCTTCGCTTTCAGCAGCCTCATCAGCTTGTCGACCGCGCTGTCCGGGGTCGTCACGACCGGGCGGCCGGTGGCTTCGGCGACCAGCGGCGCGGTTGCCGCGATGCTGAATTGCGCAAGCGCAATGACGTCGCAGTCGCGCAAGTCCTTTGAAGCCTCGACAATCAGCCTGTCGTGCGTGGCGCGGTCGCCGCGATCGAGCGCGGCCAGCGCGCCCTCGGCGAGTTTCGGCACGACCTGGGCGGAGGCCGGAAACTCCGGTGGCATCGAGGCCAGTGTCGGCGGGAAGGTCGAGAGCAGGCCAATGCGCTTGCCCATGGTCACGGCCTGCTCGATCATCGCCTCGTTCGGCTTCAGCACGGGCATCGGCGCATGTGCGCGCGCTACGGCCTCGATGCAGGGGCCGAAGGCCGAGCAGGTGAACAGGATTCCGTTCGCTCCCGTAGCTGCCGCATAGTCGCCGAGCGCGAGGAAGCGCTCGGTCATGGCATCGTTGAGCACGCCGTCGCGGGCCAGATCCGCCGACAGGCTGTCGTCGAGCAGGTTCATCAGCCGCGCCTCTGGCCACGCCTTCGCGAACGCAGCCTCGATCGGCGCGATGGAATGCTTGAGGGCGTGGATGAGGGCGATGCGCATCGGTGTCTCTTCTCCCTCTCCCCGTTCTTACGGGGAGAGGGTCGGGGTGAGGGGCTCTATCCACGTTTAAAGTGAGGGATGAATTCGCGGAGGCTCCCCCTCACCCGACCGCTGCGCGGTCGACCTCTCCCCGCAGGCGGGGAGAGGTGAAGCACCGTTTACTTGAACGGCACCGCGTACATCAAGCCGCCCTTGCTCCAGAGGCCGTTGAGGCCGCGGTCGAGCTTGAGCGGGCTCGCCTTGCCGACATTGCGCTCGTAGATCTCGCCGTAATTGCCGGTGGCCTTGATCACCGTCACCAGCCATTTGTTGTCGAGACCGAGCCGCGAGCCGAGATCGCCGGAGGCACCCAGCAGGCGCTGGACCGCCGGCGTCTGTGACTTCGCCATCTCATCGACATTGCCTTGCGTGACACCGAGCTCCTCGGCCTCGATCAGGCCGTAATGCAACCAGGTGATGATGTCGCTCCAGACCTCGTCACCATTGCGGGTGAACGGCCCGAGCGGCTCCTTGCTGATGGTCTGCGGCAGCACGACGTAGTCGGCCGGATTCGGCGCCGCGGTCGTGACCGCGCCGGCGAGCGCGGAGGCGTCCTGGGTCATGGCATCGCAGCGGCCGCCGAAGAAGGTCTGGTACATGGTGTCGACGCGGTCGAACACCAGCGGCTTCCAGTCGATGCCGTTGGCGCGGCCGTAATCGCCGAGCGTGACTTCATGCGTGGTGCCCTGCGCGACGCAGACAGTCGCACCCTTCAGATCCTTGATCTCCTTCACGCCGAGGTCCTTCTTCACGACAAAGCCCTGGCCGTCATAGAAGTTGACCGGCCCCTGGCGGAGGCCCAGCGTCACGCCGCGCAGATAGGTCTGCGTCGAGTTGCGGTAGAGTACGTCGATCTCGCCCGATTGCAGCGCGGTGAAGCGATTCTGCGCGGTCAGCGAGACGTAGCGCACCTTGCTGGCGTCGCCGAGCACGCCGGCCGCGAGCGCGCGGCAATAATCGACGTCGAGACCCTTGTAATTGCCCTGCGAGTCCGGCGCGGAGAAACCGGCAAAGCCGGCGCTGACGCCGCAGATCAGCGTGCCGCGGCTCTTCACCGTGTCGAGCGTCGCCGCCGACCCGGCAACCGTCGATGCCGCGAGCATGCTGGCTACGATAACCACTTTCCTCATCATATGACTCTCCCCTCAGTGATTGACACTACGCAACACGTTGTCGACGGCGGTGCCGAGCTTGTCGACGATCAGATCGATCTCGGCAGCCGAAGCGATATAGGGCGGCGCCAGCAGCACATGGTCGCCACGGACGCCGTCCACGGTACCGCCACCGGGATAGCAGCCGAGCCCGTTGGCGAAGGCTTCCGCCTTGATCTTCTGGTTCAGCTTGAGCGCGGGATCGAACGAGGCGCGGCCGGCGCGATCGGCGACGAGCTCGATCGCCCAGAACAGGCCGCGGCCCCTGATGTCGCCGACATGGCGGTGATTGCCGAAGCGCTCGGTCAGGCGTTGCTCGAGCTGCTTGCCGCGCTCCTTGACGCGGTCGAGCAGGCGGTCCTCGCGGATCACGTCCTGCACCGCGAGCGCGGCCGCGCAGGCGAGGGGATGCGCCAGATAAGTGTGGCCATGCTGGAACGCGCCGGAGCCCGAGCGGATGGTGTCGATGATCTTGCCGCTCGCGAGCATCGCGCCGATCGGCTGGTAGCCGCCGCCGAGGCCCTTTGCGATCGCCTGGATATCAGGAGCAACGCCCTCCTGCTCCCAGGCGTGCGTCGTGCCGGTGCGGCCCATGCCGCTCATGACTTCGTCGAGGATGAGGAGAGCGCCATGCCGGTCGCAGATCTCGCGCACCGCCTTAAAGTAGCCGTCCGGTGCCGTCACCGCACCGGCAGTGGCACCGACGACGGGCTCGGCGAGGAACGCGGCGACGGTGTCGGGGCCAAGCCGCTGAAATTCGGCTTCGAGCTCCGCGGCCAGTCGCGCCACGAACTGCGCATCGGATTCGCCCTCGTGCTTCTCGTGATAGGCGAAGGCCGGCGTCACATGGCTGAAGGCACCGGACAGCAGGGGCGCATAGGGCGCGCGCCGCCAGGCATTGCCACCGGCGGCGAGCGCGCCGAGCGTGTTGCCGTGATAGCTCTGCCGCCGCGCAATGAAGTGCTGCCGCTGCGGCTCGCCGCGCTCGATGAAATACTGCCGCGCCAGCTTGATGCTGGCTTCGATCGCCTCCGATCCGCCGCTGACGAAATAGGCGTAGGCGAGACCGCCGGGTTCATGCCCGACCAGCGTCTCGGCCAGCACCTCGGCCGGCTCGGAGGAGAAGAAGGCGGTGTGCGCATAGGCCAGCGTCGAGGCTTGTTTTGCGATCGCCGCGATCACGCGCGGATGCTGATGGCCGAGGCAGGAGACGGCTGCGCCGCCGGAGGCGTCGATCACGCGCCGCCCGTCCTCGGCGAAGAGATAGACGCCTTCGCCGCCGATCGCCTTGGGCGGCGTTTCGCGCAACGAACGGTGCAGCACGCGGCTGGTGCGAGCGGCCATGGGTCAACCTTTCTCTGAAACGTATGTAGAGGCCGCGGCGAGCCGCGCCTCGGTGGTTTCCAGGCGCTTCTTCGCGGCCGTGCCGCCGAGCGAGAATGTGACCGCCGCGAGCGATTGCGCAATCGCGATGGCACCCGTGAGACTCGGGAAGAAGCCGGGGGACGAGGCCGCCTCGAACAGCAGCACGTGGTCGGCGCCTTCTGCCATCGGCGCCGAGAGGCTGTCCGCGATCGCGATCAGCGCTGCGCCGGCACGATGGGCGGCCTGCGCAACGCGGACGCTCGCATGCGTGTAGGGCAGGAAGCCGATGACGATGACGGCTTCGCCGGTACGAAAGGCGCCGAGATCGAGATCGTCGGGGCCGGATGCGCCGACGAGTTGCACCTGTTCGGGACGGAACAGCCGGAGCTCGTAGTTCAAGAGCTCCGCGACGCTCCGGCAGCTTCGGTAACCGGCAATCCAGATCCGCTTGGCGTCGTGCAGCGCGCGGGCTGCATCCGCAATCGGCTGGGCCGGAATGCGCAGAAGGCCGGCGCCCTCGGCCTCGAGCTTGTCGGTGACGAGCGCGACATCGGCGTTCGGGCCGTGACGGCGGCTCTTGGCGCGGCCCGAGAAAGGTGAGATCTGCGAAGGCCGCCGCGCTTCGGTGAGTGCCGCGCGCAACTGGTCCCAGCCGGAATAGCCGATGGCCTTGGCAAGCCGCGTGAATGCAGCCGGGTCGGCGCCGGCCTCGGCGGCGAGATCGCGCATCGAACGGGTGGTGGCGTCGTAGTCATTGGCGGCAACGAAGCGGCCGACCTCCTGCAGGCGCAGGGGGAGCGATGGCAACGCAATGCGCAGTTCGCTCAAGGGCGAGGATTTCGCGGGCTCGGCCATGAAACATTTGTTGCACGCTTTTAAGATTGGTGCAACAGTTGACGTGCGCCGCCGGAAATCGTTGCTCGCCAGAAGGATTTTTGTGCTGTGACTTCAGACAGTCCAAGACCGCCGCCCCGCCGTCGCTTCTTCGGCGGATTTGGCCGCCGAGAGCTGCAAGGCCTGTTCTGGCAGGTGCTCGTCGTCGGAATCGTGCTTGGGGTTGTCGCCTTCCTCTGGTCCAACACCGTCACCAATCTCTCGGCCCGCCGCATCACCACCGGCTTCGCTTTCCTCGGCCGGGAAGCCGGCATGCCGATCGCCGACAGCCTGCTCTCTTATAATCCGAGAGACACGTACCTGTGGGCCTTCGTCGTCGGCATCGCCAACACCTTGCGCGTCGCCGTGATCGGCATCGTGCTCGCGACGATCCTGGGCACGCTGATCGGCATTTCGCGTCTCTCCGCCAACTGGCTGTTGTCGCGGCTCGCCGCCGTCTATGTCGAAACGCTCCGCGACATCCCGCTGCTGCTTCAGCTCTTGTTCTGGTACGTGTTGATGCAGGCGCTGCCGGCCGCGCGCGCGGCCTGGCGGCCGGTCGAGGGCGTATTTCTGTCCAATCGCGGCCTGATCCTGCCGGCGATTCCGGTCGGCTCGCCGCAGCTCTGGGTGCTCGGTACAGCCGTGCTCGGGCTTGCCGTGTTCTATCTCATCAGGCGATGGCTGATCGCGCAGCAGATGCGCGACGGCAAGCCGCGGCCAGCGTGGCCCTTTGCGGTTGGCCTCATCGTCGCGCTGCCGGCGGCAATGTCGGTGGCGCTTGGTGTGTCCTGGAAGATCGAATGGCCGGAGCTGCGCGGCTTCAACTTCGTCGGCGGGCTGACGCTCGCGCCGGAGTATTTCGCGCTGCTGATCGCGCTCGTGACCTACACCTCGGCCTTCATTGCCGAGATCGTGCGCAGCGGCATCCAGTCCGTGCCGCGCGGACAATGGGATGCCGCCAATGCGCTCGGCTTGCGCCGCAGCTTCATGCTGCGGCAGATCATCCTGCCCCAGGCGCTGCGCGTCATCGTGCCGCCGATGACGAGCCAGTACCTCAACCTGACCAAGAACTCCTCGCTCGCGGTCGCGATCGGCTACCAGGACGTCGTGTCAGTCGCCAATACCACGCTGAACCAGACCGGGCAGGCGATCGAGGCCATCGCGCTGATCATGGCGGTGTTCTTGACCATCAGCCTCGGCATCAGCTTCTTCATGAACTGGTACAATTCGCGCATCGCGCTGGTGGAGCGCTGATCATGAGGGCGATCACCGACATTCCGGACGCCCCGCGTGCTGCCCGCCGCCCGCAGATGGGCAATCCGGTGCTGCGCTGGCTGCGCACCAATTTGTTCTCGTCGATCCCCAATGCCATCCTTTCGGTCGTGTTGCTGGCGATCCTCGCCAAGGGCATCTTCAGCTTCGTGCAGTGGGGCATCGCGAATGCCGTGTGGCTCACGCCGGCAAACGACTCGAGCGCCTGCCGCGCCGCGCGCGGCCTCGGTGCCTGCTGGGCGATCATCCCCGAAAAATATCGCTTCATCCTGTTCGGCACCTATCCGTTTGACGAGCAGTGGCGGCCGGCGCTGTCGGTCGTGCTGTTCATCGCGCTGTTCTATCTCTCCACCCGCCGCGCCCTGTGGCGGCGCGAGCTGGCCTATATCTGGATCGGCGCGCTGGCGCTGATCAGCGTACTGATGTGGGGCGGCGTATTCGGCCTCTCCTTCGTCTCGCAGGACCGTTGGGGCGGATTGCCGGTGACACTGATCCTGGCGACGTTTGGATTGGCCTTTGGTTTCCCGCTCGGAATCCTCGTTGCACTCGGCCGGCGCTCAAAGCTGCCGGCGATCCGCTCGCTCAGCGTCCTCTATGTCGAGCTGATCCGCGGCGTGCCGCTGGTGAGCCTGCTCTTCATGGCGAGCGTGATGTTTCCGCTGTTCATGCCGAGCGGATTCAACATCGACAAGCTGTTGCGTGCGCAGATCGCCATCATCCTGTTCGCGGGCGCTTACCTTGCCGAAGTCATCCGTGGCGGCCTCCAGGCCGTGCCGCGCGGGCAATATGAGGCCGCCGAGGCGCTGGGGCTGTCCTACTGGCGCAAGCATCGCCTGATCGTCCTGCCGCAGGCGATCCGCCATGTCATCCCGCCGCTGGTCAACACCTTCATCGCCTTCTTCAAGGACACCAGCCTGGTCCTGATCATCGGCATCTTCGACCTGCTGACGACGGCCAAGACCGCAATCATCGATCCGGCCTGGCAGCAATTCTCGGTCGAGGTCTACATCTTCGTCGCCGCGATCTACTTTGTCTTTTGCTTTGCGATGTCGCGGTACAGTCGCGGCCTGGAGGCGAATACCGCGTCGAGGTGAGCGGCTTTCCCCGCCGCGGGAGCGGGCCAGAAGCGCTGGAAGCCTATACTGGAGCGCGAAATGATTATGCCGCGCCTATATCGCGTGCCTGGATTCAAACTGGCAATCCTACGCGGCGAGATCCATCTGCAATTTGCTGGTGGCACTCACAAGAGGCACGTCACATCATGATGAAATCAGTTCTCGCAGCGTCGGCCATGCTGGTCGCGCTTTGCTCCGCCGCCTCTGCCCACGAGGCAATGAATCACTCGCACATGGCTTCGGCGGCCACCGTCCAGATGTCGCAAACGCATCCGAACTCCTTCGCCTTCGCCGCTCCAACGGATGAGGCCGGATACGACGCGCATCGGTATCACGGCGGGCCGAAAGCGAACGACTAGGGTCTGACCGGCGCACGGCGGGGACGGCCAAGTCCCCGCCGGTGCGGCTCGCGTTATGCCTTCACCTTGGGATCGATCGGCGTGGAGCCGCGCAGACCCAGAATATCCTCCAACACCTTCGCGCCGGCGATCACCTGCGCATCCGCGCGCGGGGCGCCGACGACCTGCACACCGATCGGTAGGCCCGACGCCGTAAAGCCGCAGGGCAGCGACAGCGACGGGCAGCAGGCGAGCGTGATGGCGTAGACGATGCCGAGCCATTCGACATAGTTCTCGAACTTCTTGCCGGCGCATTCGGCGACATAGCGGTGCTCGATCGGGAAGGGCGGTACGATCGTGGTTGGCGTCAACAGAAGGTCGTAGTTTTTGAAGAACTCGATCGCGCGCGCAGTCATGCCGACGCGCTGCGCCTCGGCGCGCGCGAGCTGCTCGACGGTGAGCTTGAGGCCTTCCTCGATGTTCCAGATCACCTCGGGCTTCAGAAGGTCGCGCTTGGTACGCAGCAGATTGGCCTTGGTGATCGCGAAATCGAAGGCGCGCAGGACGTGGAAGCATTCATGCGCCTCGCGCCAGTCCGGATGCGCTTCCTCCACGATCGCGCCGGCCTCCGCAAAGCGTTCCGCGGCCTTGCGCGTGATCGCCTTGACCTCGGGATCGACCGGCGTGATGCCGAGATCGGACGAATAGGCGATGCGCTTCGGCTTCTTGCCCGACTGCGCCGCCGACAGGAACGAGGTCGCAGGCGCCGGCAGCGACAGCGGGTCGTCCGCATAGTCGCCGCTCATGGCATCCAACAACAGCGCAAGATCCTCGACGTTGCGCGCCATCGGCCCAACCACGCCGAGATTGCGGTCGATCGCCGATTTGGGGGTGTGTGCGACGCGCCCGATGCTCGGCCGCATGCCGACCACGCCGCAGAAGGCCGCGGGGCTGCGCAGGCTGCCGCCCATGTCGGAGCCCTGCGCAAGCCAGGCCATGCCGGTGGCCAGCGCCACCGCCGCGCCGCCGGAGGAGCCGGCCGCAGACTTCGTCGTATCCCAGGGATTGAGCGTCGCGCCGAACACTTCGTTGAAGGTGTTGGCGCCGGCGCCGAATTCCGGTGTGTTCGACTTGGCGTAGACGACCGCGCCATTGCCTTCGAGGTTCTCGACCATGAGATCGGACTGCTTGGGCACATTGTCCTTGAAGATCGGCGAACCCTGCGTGTTCAGCACGCCCGCGACATCGGTCAGGTCCTTGATCGGTACCGGCAGGCCCGCGAGCAGGCCGCGCGCGCCGGCCGGCTTCTGCATCAGCGCCTTGGCGTTGTCCCGCGCGCGATCGAAGCATAGCGTCGGCAGCGCGTTGACCTTGCCGTCGACCTCACCGATGCGCTTCTCCAGCGCATCCAGAAGCTCGAGCGGCGAGACGTCGCCGGATCGCAGCTTGTCGACGACGGCGCGTGCGGTTTCGCGGATCAGGTCTTGAGACAACTATTTTACTCCTGTGCTTATTGTGTCGTCATTGCGAGCGCAGCGAAGCAATCCGAACTGCCACAGCGGATGCATTCCTGGATTGCTTCGCTGCGCTCGCAATGACGGGAAAAACTAACCCCAGCCCGCGCTGATGCCGCCATCCACGGTATAGATGACCCCCGACGTATATCCGGCGCGATCGGACGCCAGGAACGCCATGAGATCGCCGATCTCGCGCGCATGCGCGGGCCGGCCGAGCGGCAGGCTCTTCTGGAATTCCTTGTAACGGCTCTCATCGCCGAACTGGTGCTTTGCCCGCGTCTTGAGCAGGGTGACGTGGCGATCAGTGCCGACCGGGCCGGGATTGATGCCGACCACGCGGATGTTGTCGGCAAGGCTCTTGCCGCCGAGCGCGCGGGTGAAGGCCATCAATGCGGCGTTGCCGGCGCTGCCGCAGATGTAATTGGCGTCGAATTTTTCGCCGGCCGCGCCGATGTCATTGACGATGACGCCGCCGCCCTTCGCCTTCATCTGCGCGTAGATCTGCCGCGTCAGATTGATGTAGCCGAACACTTTCAATTCCCAGGCGTGCCGCCAGGTCGCCTCGTCGATCTTGTCGATCGAGCCGCCGGGGATGTCGCCTGCATTGTTGACGAGCACGTCGATGTCGGCGGCTTCCCTCGCGAGCCGCGCGATGTCCTCGGCCTTGCGCAGGTCCACGATGCTCGTCGCGGCATCGATCTGGTGCGCGGAGCGCAGGCGGTCCGCCAGCGCCTTGAGCTGGTCGCCGCTGCGGGCGGCGAGCAGGAGGTTCGCGCCTTCCTCGGCAAACGCCTCGGCGGCGGCTGCGCCAATGCCTTTGGACGCGCCTGTGATCAGGACGCGCTTGCAACGCAGATGCAGATCCATGAAGGGTACTCGCTCGGTGGGAACATCAGGATCAAACCAGTAGGCGCTCGGCCGCGCCACGGTCAACATTGCAGTGCAGCGTTGCACTGCTGCCGAGTTTGGTCCATTGCAGTGCGGTCAAAAAGGCGGCGGCTGCCGGACCAACCAAGGACGTTCTCGATGAGCAAGAAACAATACCGGATTGCAGTCATTCCCGGCGATGGCATCGGCAAGGAAGTGATGCCCGAGGGCATGCGCGTTCTCGAGGCAGCGGCGAAGAAGCACGGGGTGTCCCTGCATTTCGACCATTTCGACTTCTCGTCCTGGGACTATTACGAGAAGCACGGCCAGATGATGCCCGACGACTGGAAGGAAAAGATCGGCAAGCATGACGCGATCTATTTCGGCGCCGTCGGCTGGCCGGCCAAGATTCCGGATCACGTCTCGCTGTGGGGGTCGCTGATCAAGTTTCGCCGCGAGTTCGACCAGTATGTGAATTTGCGCCCGGTGCGGCTGATGCCCGGCGTGCCGTCGCCGCTGGCCAACCGCAAGCCCGGTGACATCGATTTCTGGGTGGTGCGCGAGAACACCGAAGGTGAATATTCCTCCGTCGGCGGCCGCATGTTCCCGGACACCGACCGGGAGTTCGTGACGCAGCAGACGGTGATGACCCGCACCGGCGTCGACCGCATCCTGAAATTCGCTTTCGAGCTCGCGCAGTCGCGCCCGAAGAAGCACCTGACCTCGGCGACCAAGTCCAACGGCATCTCCATCACCATGCCCTATTGGGACGAGCGCGTGGAGGCGATGGCCAAGAAGTTTCCGGGCGTGAAGTGGGACAAGTACCACATTGACATTCTGACCGCGAACTTCGTGCTGCATCCGGACTGGTTCGACGTCGTGGTCGGCTCGAATCTGTTCGGCGACATCCTCTCCGATCTCGGCCCGGCCTGCACTGGCACCATCGGCATCGCGCCATCAGGCAACATCAATCCCGAGGGCGATTTCCCCTCGGTGTTCGAGCCGGTGCACGGCTCGGCGCCCGATATTGCGGGGCAGGGCATCGCCAACCCGATCGGCGCGATCTGGTCCGGCGCGATGATGCTCGAGCACCTCGGCGAGAAGGAGGCCGGTAAGTCGATCGTCGATGCGATCGAGCGCACGCTCGCCGAACGGACGCTGCGAACGAAGGACCTCGGCGGCAACGCCGACACCACCGCCTGCGGCAAGGCGGTCTCGGATATGGTGGATTGAGGCGGCAGATCTTCCCCTCCCCCCTTGTGGGAGAGGGTGGCTCGCCGCGTAGCGGCGAGACGGGTGAGGGGTCTGTCTCCGCAGAGACGGGCCTCTCGTCCGAGAATTTTTTCTTCGCGGAGAGAACCCCTCATCCGGCGCTTCGCGCCACCTTCTCCCACAAGTGGAGAAGGGAAGGGGCAGCGGTGTTTTGGGCGCACTCTACACGTAAGATTTCCGCGTCGGATCGAAGATCGGCGGATAATTGTTCTCGTCGAGCAGATCGAGAAACGGGTCGAGTCCCCTGGACTTGATGAGGCCGAGCTCCTGATGCGAGATCAGGTTCACGGTCAGGATCTCCACGGGATCGCTCGCGATCTCCAGCGCCTCGGCGATCTGCTTATCGGGGCCGATGATCGGTGTGAGAAACAGGAGCGTCTCGAAGTCCGTTCCTGCAACCGGCGGACACGGCAGCGCGACGCGATGACCAAAACCGAACCACGTCGTGTCGATGAACGGCAGATTGGCCAGCCAGCGCAGATTGGCGCAAACCTCCTCTGTCGGCTCCCGGACATACCACATCAGCTCGGCACGTGGCTTGGCGTCCCCATGCACCCCCGGCATTCGCTGTTCGCTCATGCCGTTGGTCAGAAGCACATAACCTTCGTCAGATCCCTCCTGGCACACCGGCACGAAATCGCGGCCAAAGGCGTGGATGTCGATGCGGCGCTCCGCGCTGTCGGTGAAGCTGTGCTCGGGCTCGCCAAGCTCGCTTTCATAGATCGCGAGCCGGTGCCGGTAGAAGTCGGTTTCGGGTAACGGCTCGCTTGAGCCGGACATGAGCTTTGCAAGACGGGAGAACATGTGAACCTCGGGGGCGGATGTGGACCGGGATATCCGCGTTGTCGTGAGACGACGCGGGCCGGTTCAAATCCGCTCCACGAGTGCGGTGATGCTTCGCTTTAGTCCAGACCTCGTTGCGCGATCGTGCACTTGGCCGGGCTATTCTCAGCGATGCGCTTCGTTCCCGACTACCCCGCGATCTTCTCGATCGCCGCCTGATCCAGTCCGAACTTCGTCCCGGCCTCCAGGATTTCCTGCCACGTGGTCGGGTCGACCGGAATGCCTTCGGCCAGACGCTTCTTCCTCGTCTCGCGCTCGGGATCGCCGGCGATCTTCACCTTGTCGACGCCGGGAGCGGGCGGCGAGCCGGTGTGCCAGGCAACAAAACTCTCGACCTCGCTCGCAAGGTTGTCGCCGGTGCCGAGCTTGTTCGGGTCGATGACGATCGAGAGCATGCCGTTGAGGACGTTGTACTTGCCGTCGGACGGGCCCTTGACCACCTGCCCGCCGGAGAGCGCGCCGCCGAGGATTTCGCACACCAGTGCGAGGCCGGAGCCCTTGTGCTCGCCGAACGGCAGGATGGCGCCGTGCGGCGGGATCACGGTGTAGCGCGGGTTGGTGGTCGGCTTGCCTTCGTTGTCGATGATGGTGCCGGGCTCGAGCTCGACGCCCTTGTTGTGGGCGACGCGGGTCTTGCCCTGCGCGATCCTGCTGGTGGCGAAGTCGAGCACGATCGGGTCCTTGCCCCTGCGTGGGATGCCGACGCAGAACGGGTTGGTGCCGTGGCGCGCATCGCTGCCGCCCCACGGCGCCACGATCGGGCGCGAGATCACGTTGACGAAGTGGATCGAGACCAGTCCGTGGTCGATGCACTGCTCGGCCCAATGGCCGATGCGGCCGATGTGGTGCGAGTTGGAGAGGCCGACGAGACACACGCCGTTGCGCTTGGCGCGCTCTGCCGCCAGCTCCATCGCTTCATGGCCGATCACCTGGCCATAGCCGGTGAGGCCGTCCAGGGTGAGAAGCGGACCGGTGTCGAGCACGATCTTGACGTGCGCGTTCACGGCGAGGCCGCCCGTGGTGACGCTCTGGACATAGCGCGGGATCATGCCGACGCCGTGCGAGTCATGTCCTCTAAGATTGGCCTCGACAAGGTTGGTGGACACGAGCTCGGCTTCGCGGTCCGTAGATCCGCCCGCCTTGACGATGGCGCGGACGACGTTGGTGAGCGGCTGTGCCTTGATGGTGCGATAGTCGGCCATTGTTGTTGCTTTTATCCCTTCACGATCCGGCGGCAATGGACCCATGCCGCTTCAATCAGGTTCTCGCTCGCTTCCGGCGTGCGGAAGGCCGAATGCGCCGACAGCGTCACGTTTGGCAGTTTTGTCAGCGGATGGTCGCCGGGCAGGGGCTCGATGTTGAAGACGTCGAGGCCGGCATGGCGGATGTGGCCGCACTTCAGCGCGTCGATCATCGCCTGCTCGTCGACGACCGCGGCACGCGCGGTGTTGATCAGGATGACACCGGGCTTCATCGCAGAAATCTTCTCGCGCGTGATCATGCCGCGGGTCTCGTCGTTGAGCAGCAGATGCAGCGACACGACGTCGCTTCTGGCCAGCAGCGTGTCGAGATCGGTGAACTCGACGCCCGGATGGCTCTTGGGCGACCGGTTCCAGGCGATCACCTTCATGCCTGAGCCGACCGCAATGCGTGCGACTTCCGCGGCGATGCCGCCGAAGCCGATCAGGCCGAGCGTCTTGCCGGTGAGCTGCATGCCATCCTCGCGCAGCCAATTGCCGCCGCGCATCTCGCGATCCATCATCGCGATGACGCGGGCGGAGGCCCACATCAGCGCGATCGCGGATTCGGCGACGGCGGTGTCGCCATAGCCCTTGATCAGGTGCACGGAGATGCCGAGCTCGGCGAGTTCTTCCGGGTTCATATAGCTGCGCGCACCGGTGCCGAGGAACACGACGTGCTTGAGGCCTGTGCACCTCTTCGCGACCTCGGTCGGCAGCGCGGTGTGGTCGACGATGGCGATCTCCGCACCATCGAGGATCTCAGGATATTGCTCGGGCTTGATGTCGGGATCCCTGTGGATCCGCACCTCGGGGTCGCCGGGCTTCCCCAGCCGCTCCATGATCACGGCGAGGGCTTCGTTGGCGTCGACGAAAACTCCGCGCATGGCTCTCTCCGATCAGGACGCGACGCCGGCGATCGCCAGCACGGTATGCATCAGCACGTTGGTGCCCGCGGCGCAGTCGGGCTGCGTGGCGTCTTCCAGCTCGTTGTGGCTGATGCCGTCCTTGCAGGGCACGAACACCATCGCCGCCGGCATGACGGTGTTGAGGTTGCAGGCATCGTGGCCGGCGCCGGAGGTGATGCGACGGGAGGAATAGCCGAGCGTCTTCGCCGCGTTCTCGACCGCCGCGATCAGCTTGGAATCGAAATGCGTCGGCGGCTTGCGCCAGACCAGGTCGATCTTGACCTCGACCTTGCGGCGCGCGGCGATCTCGGCAATGGCGGCGCGCAGATCGCGATCGAGCGCGTCCATGATGGCGCCATCCGCGCTGCGGCAATCCATGGTGAAGGCGATCTCGCCGGGAATGACGTTGCGCGAGGGATTTGCGATCACGGCCTCGCCGATTGTGCCGACGGCCTTGGGCCCATGCTTCTTGGCAATGGCCTCCATCGCGAGCACGATTTCGGAGAGCGTCGCAAGCGCATCGCGCCGCAGCGGCATCGGCGTCGATCCGGCATGGCTCTCGAAGCCGGAAATCTTGCCGTCGTACCAGAGCACGCCCTGGCCGGAATCGACCACGCCGATGGTCTTGCCCTCGGCCTCGAGGATCGGACCCTGCTCGATGTGCAATTCGACGAAACAGCCGAGCTTCTGAAAGCCGACCGGCTTGTCGCCGCGATAGCCGATGCTGTCGAGCGCCTGGCTGACGGTCGTGCCGTCGATATCCTTGCGCGAGAGAATGTCGTCGGTGGTGAAGTCGCCGACGTAAGCGGCGGACGCCATCATCGCCGGTGCGAAGCGCGAGCCTTCCTCGTTGGTCCAGTTGACGACGCAGATCGGTGCTTCGGTTTCGATGCCGGCGTCGTTCAGCGTGCGGATCACTTCCAGCGCGCCGAGCGTCCCCAGAATGCCGTCATACTTGCCGCCGGTCGGCTGGGTGTCGAGATGCGAGCCGATGCCGACGGGCAGCTTCGACATGTCGCGGCCCTTGCGCAGGCCGAACTGTGAGCCGAGCGCATCGGTGTGCACCTCGAGGCCGGCATCCTCGCAAGCCTTGCGGAACCAGTCGCGCACCTGCTTGTCTTCGCTGCTCAGCGTCAGCCGCCGTACGCCGCCCTTGGCCGTCCCGCCAAACTGGGCGGTCTCGTGGATGGAGCCCCAGAGGCGGGCAGAATCGATTTGCAGATTGGTGGCGGCTCGGCTCATGCGGTCGGTCTCTCGGTTGTCCGGCGCCTTTTTCAATGACGCGCCGGCGCGGACTCGTCAACCGCGAGGCTGCTCTGCGCAATCTGCCGTGCGAGCTCGGCGACGCGCTCCACCGCGACGACGTCAGGCGAGGCCAGCCAGCTCGCCGTGAATGTCAGCGGCGCTATGGCGAGATCGGTTTCGAGCAGTTGCAACCGCCCGTCGGCGAGCTCGTTCTCGACGATGGCATCGGGGATCACGGCGATGCCGAGCCCTTCGACCGCCATATGGATGACCGTCGCCAGCGATGCGGAGGCATGCAGCCGGATCGGCGGCAGCTCCGGCCGGTCGAAGACTTCGCGCACGACCTCGTAAGGCCTGGTCTTGCGCGGGAAGGTGATGATCGGAAACCGCGCGAGGTCGGCGCGCGTCACCGGGCCGTCGCCGAGCCCGAGCGAGGGGCTTGCGAGAAAGCCGATCGGATAATCCGCGAGCACGCGATTGTGGACGCCCGAGGCCGACAGCGGCCCCACCACGAAGGCGAGCTCGATCTCCTGCGCGAGCAGGCGCGCAGTGAGGTTCGGCGTGATGTCGACCTCGATCTCCAGTGACAGGTTCGGATAGACTTCGTTCATGCTCTTGACGAGCCGCGGCAGCCAGGTGTGCACGATGGTCTCGGCGACGCCGAGGCGCATCACGCCGCGCATCGCCGAGCGGTCGCCGATCTCGGCGATCATCGCCGCCCTCAGGCCGATCAATTTCTCCGCATAGACCATCATCTGCCGGCCGCTCGGCGTCGGCGAAGCAACGCGATGATCGCGGTTGAGGAGCTTTACGCCCATCTCGCGCTCGAGCTGGGCGATGCGCTGGGAGATCGCCGGCTGGGTCGTATTGAGCCGTGCTGCGGCGCCGCGAAAGCTGCCGAGCTTCACAACCCAAAGGAAGGTTTCGATCGACCTGAAGTCCAGCATGAGAAGGATTTTCCCGATCGATAAATCTAATTTATCAAGATCGATTAGAAAGGAAGATTAGACTTTATAGCATGCTTGGTGTTGGCTGTCTTTGTCGAGTTTATAGGCAGGTCGATCAAATGACTATTTTGGTGGCAGCGCAGCAAACTGAAACGCCCGACACGCTCCCAAGCCGCCTGGCACGGCTCGCCTATCGCGGCGGCCAGGTCGGATCTACCGCCGGCGTCGCTCCCGGCTTCGTCCAGGGCAATCTGGCGATCCTGCCGGCCGAATATGCCAGCGCCTTTCACCGCTTCTGCCAGCTCAATCCGAAACCGTGCCCGATCATCGGCATGTCCGATGTCGGCAGCCCGCACATCCCCGCGCTCGGCGCCGATCTCGACATCCGCACCGACGTGCCGCGCTATCGCATCTGGCGCGACGGCGAGGTGGTCGACGAGCCGACCGACGTGACCAAGCATTGGCGCGACGATCTCGTGACCTTCGTGCTCGGCTGCTCGTTCTCGTTCGAAGAGGCGTTGCTCGACGAGGGCATGCCGATCCGCCACATCGAGCAGAACGTGCGCGTGCCGATGTACCGCACCAACATCGCCTGCGGCGAGGCCGGTCCGTTCGCCGGTCCCATGGTGGTGTCGATGCGTCCGTTCAAGCCGGCCGATGCGATCCGCGCGGTGCAGATCACCTCGCGTTATCCCGCCGTGCACGGTGCACCCGTGCATCTCGGCCATCCGCACCTGATCGGCATCAAGGATCTCGCCAAGCCGGATTACGGCGATCCCGTGCCCGTCGCCGACGACGAGATCCCGGTGTTCTGGGCCTGCGGCGTGACGCCGCAATCGGTGATCAACGCCGCCAGGCTGCCGTTCGCGATCACGCATTCGCCCGGCCTGATGCTGGTGACGGATCTGAAGAACCGGAACATGGCCGTGATTTAGTAGGCAGCGTTTGCTGCTTCTTCGGGCTTTACCGCATCCATCAATCGCTCCATTCGATCAGTCGAAATTTAGTAACAGGGGACTTTGCCATGACGATCTCTCGCCGTGACGTGCTGCTTGGTGCCACAGCCACTGCCGCGCTGGTGCCGCTCGCTGCACGCGCCCAGACCTCCGAGGTCGTGATCGGCGTGATCTATCCGTTCTCCGGCGGCAGCGCGCAGCAGGGCGTCGACGCGCAGAAGGCCTATGAGACCGCGCTCGAGGTCATCAACAAGGACACCGATTTCGATCTGCCGCTGGCCAAGGGCGAGGGTCTGCCGGGCCTCGGCGGCGCAAAAGTCCGCCTCGTGTTCGCCGACCACCAGGCCGATCCGCAAAAGGGCCGCGCCGAGGCCGAGCGCCTGATCACGCAGGAGAAGGTCTCCGCGATCATCGGCACCTATCAAAGCGCGGTCGCCGTCACCGTCAGCCAGATCTGCGAGCGCTACCAGATCCCGTTCGTCTCCGCCGACAACTCCTCGCCGAGCCTGCATCGTCGCGGCCTCAAATACTACTTCCGCGCCGCCCCGCATGACGAGATGTACTCGGCTGCGATGTTCGACTTCTTCGATGCCTTGAAGAAGAAGGGCACCAAGATCGAGACGCTGTCGCTGTTCCACGAGGACACCATCTTCGGCACCGACTCCGGCAACGCCCAGGCCAAGATCGCCGGCGAGCGCGGCTACAAGATCGTCACCGACATCAAGTATCGCGCCAACTCGCCCTCGCTCTCGGCCGAGGTGCAGCAGCTCAAGACCGCCAATGCCGACGTGCTGATGCCGTCGAGCTACACCACGGACGGCATCCTGCTGGTCAAGACCATGGCCGAGCTGGGCTACAAGCCGAACGCGATCGTGGCGCAGGACGCCGGCTTCTCGGAGAAGGCGCTCTATGACGCCGTCGGCGACAAGCTCGAAGGCGTGATCTCGCGCGGCACCTTCTCGCTCGATCTCGCGCAGAAGCGTCCCATGGTCGGCAAGATCAACGAGATGTTCAAGGCGCGCTCGGGCAAGGACTTCAACGACCTCACCTCACGCCAGTTCATGGGCCTGATCATCCTGGCCGACGCCATCAACCGCGCCAAGTCGGCCGACGGCGAGAAGATCCGCGATGCGCTGGCCGCGACCGACATCCCGGGCGAGCAGACCATCATGCCCTGGAAGCGCGTCAAGTTCGACGAGGCCGGCCAGAACAACGACGCCGACCCGGTGCTGCTGCAATATGTCGGCGGCAAGTTCGTCACCATCTTCCCGCCGCAGGCCGCGATCGCGGAAGCGATCTGGCCGATGAAGTAGGATTGGGAAGCGGGAGCTCGGACGTAGCTCCCGCCCTCATCCTGAGGAGCGGGCGTAGCCCGCGTCTCGAAGGACGAGGGCTGGGCCATCCTTCGAGACGCGCGCTGGTGCGCGCTCCTCAGGATGAGGATCTATTTCGGGGGACGACTTTTGACAGCTCAAGCCATTATCCAGAGTCTCGCGAGCGGCCTTCTGATGGGCCTGCTCTACGGACTGATCGCGGTCGGCCTCGCGCTGATCTTCGGCCTGATGGACGTCACGAACTTCGCCCATGGCGAATTCCTGATGCTCGCGATGTACCTGTCCTTCTTTCTGTTCGCGTTCTTCGCGATCGATCCCCTGCTGTCGGCCCCATTGGTCGCAGCGGCGATGTTCGTGTTCGGAGCGGTGGTCTATCTACTCCTTGTACGCTTCGCCATGCGGGCCAAGGCCAATGCCGGCATGGTGCAGATCTTCACGACTTTCGGCCTTGCGATCGTGATGCGCGGCCTCGCGCAGTACTTCTTCACGCCGGACTATCGCAGCATTCCACAGTCCTGGCTCGGCGGTAAAACCATCTCGGTCGCCGGCATCTTCCTGCCCGAGCCGCAGCTCATCGGTGCGCTGGTCTCGATCGCGGCCTTCGCCGGGCTCTACCTCTTCATCCACCGCACCGACTTCGGCCGCGCGCTGGAAGCCACCCGCGAGGATCCCGGCGCCGTCGCGCTCGTCGGCATCGACAAGAACCGCGTGTTCGCGTTCGGCTGGGGCCTCGGCGCCGCGCTGGTCGGTCTCGCCGGTGCGATCATGGCGGTGTTCTTCTACATCTATCCCGATGTCGGCGCGTCGTTCGCGCTGATCGCCTACGTCACCGTGGCGCTCGGCGGCTTCGGCAGCGTGTTCGGCGCCTTCGCCGGCGGCATCATTGTCGGCCTGGTCGAAGCGGTGACCGCGCTGGTGTTGCCGCCATCGCTGAAGTCCGTCGGCATCTATGCCGTCTATCTCCTCGTCGTCTTCATCCGGCCGCGCGGCCTGTTCGGGTCGATGTGATGGACAAGGCTTTTGCAGCGCGGCGCCGCCGCGACCTCATCATCGCCGCAGTGCTGGCCGGGCTCGCAGCGCTGGCTCCGCTGTTGATCAAGGATGTTTACGTCCAGAACATCCTGATCCTGACCCTGATGTATGCGGCGCTGTCGCAGAGCTGGAACATCCTGTCCGGCTATTGCGGGCAGATCTCGCTGGGGCACGCGCTCTATTTCGGCATCGGCGCCTACACCACCGAGCTGCTGTTCACCAAGTTCGGCGTGCTGCCCTGGTTCGGCATGCTCGCCGGCGGCGTGATTGCGGCGATCATCGCAATGGGGCTCGGCTATCCCTTCTTCCGCCTGCGCGGCCATTACTTCGTGATCGCGACCATCGTCATCGCCGAGATCGGACTGCTCTTGTTCCAGAACTGGGAATGGGCGGGGGCTGCGATGGGAATCACCGTTCCCGTGCGCGGCGACAGCTGGCTGAAATTCCAGTTCATGCGCAGCAAGCTGCCGTACTTCTATTTCGCGCTGGTGCTGTGCGGCCTCGCCTGGTTCGTCACCTGGTGGCTGGAGGACTCCAAATGGGGCTTCTGGTGGCGCGCGGTGAAGGACAATCCGGAAGCGGCCGAGAGCCTCGGCGTCGTCGTGTTCAACTCCAAGATGGGCGCGGCCGCGGTCTCCGCCTTCCTCGTCGCCATCGGCGGTGCCTTCTATGCGCAGTTTCTCGCCTATATCGACCCTGAAAGCGTGATGGGCTTCCAGTTCTCGCTGCTGATGGCGCTGCCGGCCGTGCTCGGCGGCATCGGCACCCTCTGGGGGCCTGTGCTTGGGGCTGCCATCCTGATCCCGATGACGGAGCTGACGCGCTCTTATATCGGCGGCTCAGGCCGTGGCGTTGACCTCATCGTCTACGGCGCCCTGATCGTCGCGATCTCGCTGGCCCTGCCGCGCGGCTTGGTGAGCCTGTTCTCCCGTTCGAAAGCAAGAGGAGCCACGCGATGACTGCGCTCCTTGAGACCCGCGGCGTCTGGCAGCGGTTCGGCGGCCTGGTCGCCAACAGCGATGTCTCGATCTCGGTCGGCCGCGGCGAGATCGTCGGTCTGATCGGGCCGAACGGTGCCGGCAAGTCGACGCTGTTCAATCTCATCGCCGGCGTCCTGCCGCCGACGCAAGGGTCGATCTGGTTCGACGGCGAGGATGTCACCAACATGCCGGCGGCCGAGCGCTGCCAGCGTGGCGTCGGGCGCACCTTCCAGGTGGTCAAGAGCTTTGAGACCATGACTGTTATCGACAACGTCATCGTCGGTGCTCTCGTCCGCAACACCGTGATGCGCGAGGCACGCCGCAAGGCGCATGAGGTGCTCGAATTCACCGGCCTTGCC
Source organism: Bradyrhizobium barranii subsp. apii (assembly GCF_011516635.5). Lineage (GTDB taxonomy): Bacteria > Pseudomonadota > Alphaproteobacteria > Rhizobiales > Xanthobacteraceae > Bradyrhizobium > Bradyrhizobium barranii. Next base: position 3,697,911 of record NZ_CP096255.1, read on the forward strand.
GCGCGCGCCGACGTGCTCGCGAGCGACCTCGTGCCGGCCGAGAAACGCCGCCTCGAAGTCGCCCGTGCGCTGGCGACCGAACCAAAGCTGCTGCTGCTGGACGAAGTCCTCACCGGCCTGACGCCGACCGAGGCGCAGACCGGCGTCGCGCTGGTGCGCAAGGTCCGCGATGCCGGCATCACCGTTTTGATGGTCGAGCATGTCATGGAGATCGTGATGCCGCTGGTCGACCGCGCCATCGTGCTCGACCTCGGCAAGGTGCTGGTCGAGGGTAAGCCTTCCGACGTCGTCCGCGATCCCAAGGTGATCAGCGCATATCTGGGAGATCGTCATGCTGTCGGTGCATGAAGTCACGACCGCCTATCAGGGCCTGGTCGCGATCTCTGCGGTCTCGATCGAGGTCCAGAAGGGTGAGATCGTCTGCGTCGCCGGCGCCAATGGCGCGGGCAAGTCGACGCTGCTCAAATCCATCACCGGCGCCGAGCGCCCGCGCTCGGGCACGGTGACGTTCGACGGCAAGCGCCTCGACGGCATGGCGCAGCATCACATCACCGCCACCGGCATCGCCTATGTGCCGGAGAACCGCCGCCTGTTCCCGCGCCTGTCGGTGCGCGACAATCTGCGCCTCGGCAGCTATCTGTACCGCGGTGACGCCGACCGCGAGGGGCCGCTCAATCTCGTGTTCACGCTGTTCCCGCGTCTCCAGGAACGTTTGGAGCAACGCGCCGAGACGCTGTCCGGCGGCGAGCAGCAGATGCTTGCCATCGGCCGCGCGTTGATGACGCGCCCGCGGCTGCTGATGCTGGACGAGCCCTCGCAGGGCATCATGCCGAAGCTGGTCGACGAAATCTTCCAGGCGGTGCTGCGCATCCGCGACGCCGGCATGACCGTGCTGATCGTCGAGCAGCGCATGGCCGAGTGCCTGGAGATCGCCGACCGCGCCTACATCCTGCAAACCGGCCGCGTGCTGATGCAGGGCCCGGCAGAGGAGATCAGGGGGAACCCGGACGTACGGAAGGCGTATCTGGGGCTTTAGTTACTACACGATCGGTGTCATCGCCCGCGAAGGCGGGCGATCCAGTATTCCAGAGACATTAGTTGGCTACGGAGAAGCCGCGGCGTACTGGATTCCCCGCCTTCGCGGGGAATGACAGCGGTGAGTGAGGCCGCGCCATCGCGCTCGTCACGAGACGGTGGCGCTAATGCTCGTGCCCGGGCAGCGTCACCCCGAACACCTTCACCAGATCCTTCACCTGCTCCGGCGACAAATACCGCGGGTTCATCCCGCGCAGCAGCAGGTACAGCTTCGCCGTCTCCTCCAGCTCCTCCGTCGCGAATACCGCGGCCTCCAGCGTGTCGCCAGCGACCACCGGGCCGTGATTGGCGAGCAGCACGGATGAATATTTGCCCGCCAGTCCCTTGATCGCATCCGCAACCGCGGGATCGCCGGGGCGGTAATAGGGCACAAGCGCAGTGGCGCCGCATTTCATCAGATAATAAGCCGTCATCGGCGGCAGCGCGGCGCGTGGGTCGATCTCGGGTAGCATCGAAAGCGCGACCGAATGGGTGGAGTGCAGATGCACGATCGCCCGCGCGCTTTCGCGCGTGTCGTAGAGCGCGGTGTGCAGCGGAACTTCCTTGGTCGGCGCATCGCCCGAGAGGAGGCGGCCCCGTGCGTCCAGCCGCGACAGTCGCGCCGGGTCGAGGAAGCCGAGCGAGGCGTTGGTGGGGGTGACGAGCCAACCCCCGTCGTGCATCTTGACGCTGATATTGCCGGAAGAGCCCGGCGTCAGCCCGCGCTCGAACAAGGACCGTCCGAAGCGGCAGATATCCTCGCGCAGCCGGGTCTCGTTGCTCATGGCCGTCATGCCCGCTTGTCTCACGCTTTGGCAGCGCGGCCAAGCCGTGTTATTCGGATCAGTGAGCCGCCGCAAAGGGCGGCCGTCCAGGAAACGTTCGCAAGGGTCAGTTGCATGTCCGCCTCCACGTCACAAAATCAGCGTATCGTGGTCATCGGGCTCGGCTCGATGGGGTTCGGCATGGCGACCTCGCTGAAGCGCGCCGGTCATGCGGTGACCGGCTGCGACGTCTCGGCTGACGCCGTGGCGCGTTTCGTGAAGGACGGCGGCACAGGCGTCAGCACGCCGGCGGAAGCGGCCAAGGGCGCCGACATCGTCGTCAGCGTCGTCGTCAATGCCGCGCAGACCGAGACCATCCTGTTCGGCAAGGATGGCGCCGCCGAGACCCTGCCGAAGGACAGCGTCTTCCTGTCCTCCGCCACCATGGACCCGGATGTGGCCCGTCGCCTCGCAAAGCAGTTGGAGGCGACCGGCCGTCACTATCTGGATGCGCCGATCTCCGGCGGCGCGCAGCGCGCGGCCCAAGGTGAGCTGACGATCCTTGCCTCCGGCAGTCCCGCCGCCTTTGCAAAGGCACGGCCGGCGCTCGATGCCATGGCGGCAAAACTCTACGAGCTCGGCGATGCCGCAGGGCAGGGCGCGGCCTTCAAGATGATCAACCAGCTGCTCGCCGGCGTGCACATCGCCGCCGCCAGCGAAGCGATGGCGTTCGCCGCCAAGCAGGGCCTCGACATCCGCAAGGTCTATGAGGTGATCACGGCCTCCGCCGGCAATTCCTGGATGTTCGAGAACCGCATGCCGCACGTGCTCGACGGCGATTACACGCCGCGCAGCGCGGTGGAGATCTTCGTCAAGGACCTCGGCATCATCCAGGACATGGCGCGCAGCGCCCGCTTCCCGGTGCCGGTCTCGGCCGCCGCTCTCCAGATGTTCCTGATGACGTCAGCAGCCGGCATGGGCCGCGATGACGACGCCTCGGTGGCGCGCATGTATGCGCAGGTCACCGGCGTAAAACTTCCCGGCGACAAGTAGAGCCAAGAGGATTCCAATGCCCCGTTTCGCCGCCAATCTCTCGATGATGTTCACCGAGGTGCCGTTCCTCGACCGTTTCGACGCCGCCGCGCAAGCGGGCTTCACCGCGGTCGAATTCCTCTTTCCCTACGAGCATCCGGCCGAGGTGGTTGGCGAGCGGCTCAAGCGCAACGGTTTGACGCAGGCGCTGTTCAACCTGCCGCCGGGCGACAGGAACGCCGGCGAGAAGGGCTTTGCGGCGCTGCCGGCGCGGTTCTCCGATCTCAAGGCGAGCCTGGAGACCGCGTTGCCTTACGCCAAGGCGACCGGTGTCAAGCGGCTGCACTTGATGGCCGGCATTGCCAACCGCGGCGAGCGCGTCGCGATCGAGGCCTTCTACAAGTCGGTGGCGTGGGCTGCGGAGTTCTTCGCTCCGCACGGCATCGACATCGTGCTCGAGCCGATCAATGCGCGCAATGTGCCCGGCTACTTCCTCAACGATTTCGGTTTCGCGCGCGACCTGATCCAGGAGCTGAGACTGGCGAACCTGAAGCTCCAGTTCGACATCTATCACTGCCAGATCATCCACGGCGACGTCACGATGCGCCTGCGTGAGATGATGCCGATCATCGGGCACATCCAGATCGCCAGCGTTCCCTCGCGCAACGAGCCCGACGGCGAGGAGCTGAACTATCCGTTCCTGTTCACTGAACTCGACCGGCTCGGCTATACCGGCTTCGTCGGCTGCGAATACAATCCGCGCGGCAAGACCACCGATGGCCTCGCCTGGTTCAAGCCTTATGCGGGAGTGAAGCCGTGACGCTCGCACTGGGTTGCATCGCCGACGACTACACCGGCGCCTCCGATCTCGCCAATACGCTGACGCGCGCGGGCCTGCGTACCGTGCAGACCATCGGCGTGCCCGCGGACGATCTCGCGCTGCCCGAGGTCGACGCCGTCGTGGTGTCGCTGAAGAGCCGCTCGATCGAGGCAGGCCTTGCCGTGTCGCGTTCGCGCGCGGCGGAGAAATGGTTGCGTGGTCGCGGGGCGCGCCATGTGCTGTTCAAGATCTGCTCGACCTTCGATTCCACCGATGCGGGCAATATCGGCCCGGTGATGGACGCGCTGCGCGCCGATAGCGGCGAGGCCGTCGTGCTGGTGACGCCGGCCTTCCCGGAGACCGGTCGCACGGTCTACCAGGGCAATCTGTTCGTCGGCGCCGTGCCGCTGAACGAGAGCCCGCTCAAGGACCATCCGCTCAACCCGATGCGTGATTCCAACCTGGTGCGCGTGCTGGCGCGCCAGAGCAAGACGCAGGTGGGTCTCGTCGACCTCGCGACCGTCGCCCGGGGCGCGGAGGCCGTGCGGGCTCGGCTTGCCGAATTGTCAGGCAAGGGTATCGGTGCCGCGATCATCGATGCCGTGTTCGACCGCGACCTCGAGACCATCGGCCTCGTCGCTGCCCAGCATCGGCTGTCGGTCGGCGCCTCCGGCATCGGCCTCGGACTGGCGCGGGCTCTGGTCTCGACGGGCAAGGTCAAGTCGGCCGCTGGCAGCGGCGGGGCGGACGCCGCCGTCGGCGGACCGGCGGCCTGCCTCGCCGGAAGTTGCTCGCAGGCGACGCTTCAGCAGATCGCCAACGCCGAACGCGTCATGGCGGTGCTCCATCTCGATCAGGACCGTATTCTTACGGGAGCGGACGAAGTGCAGCGCGCGATCGCCTGGGCCAAGCCGCGACTCGCCGACGGTCCGGTCCTGATCGCGTCGAGCGCGACACCGGATCAGGTCGCCGCCTTGCAGGCGCGCCACGGCCGCGATGCAGCCGGTCACGCCATCGAGCAGGCGATGGCCGACATTGCGGAAAACCTAGTCAAATCAGGCGTCCGGCGGCTGGTCGTGGCTGGCGGCGAGACCTCCGGCGCCGTCGTCGATCGCCTCGGGATTCCCGGCTTCCTGGTCGGCGCGGAGATCGCTGCGGGCGTCCCGGTGCTGCGCGCCGTCGGCGCTGAAGCAGGCGATATGCTGCTTGCGCTGAAGTCCGGAAATTTCGGCGGACCGGAATTCTTCGCGGACGCGCTTGGGCTCATGCGCTGAGCGCAGGGCGTTCTTAGCTGCCTGTTCATTTCTTTCAGGCTCCGTACTCGTATGGAGTCGTAGTTAACATCTGCTCAGTCGCTCTGTTGTCTGATGTCGGCGTCGCTCCTTTTGGTTGATTGTTAAGACCTCCCGGACGCGCGCCCGCGCCAGCACAACGAGACCCGATTATGTTCGCCACCATTTCCATTCGCGCCAAGATCATCAGTGTCGTGGCGTTCCTGCTGGTCGCGATGACCGGCATGGGCCTGCTCGCCGTCACGAAGATGCGGTCGATGAACGCCAACACCACCGACATCACCACGAGCTGGCTGCCCAGCGTCCGGGTGCTCGGCGAACTCCGCGCCAGCGTCATCACCTACCGCAACGTCGTTCGCCAGCACATGCTGTCCGAGACTCTCGAGGAGAAGCTCGCCAACGAAAAGACGGCCGGCACCGTCATCGAGGCGCTCGCCAAGTCCCGCAAGGCCTACGAGCCGATGATCACTTCGCCCGAGGAACGCCGGCTGTACAACGAATGGGCCAAGCTCTGGGACGATTACAAGAAGGGCACCGAAGACGTCATGGCGCTGTCGCGCAAGGAGGCCGGCAAGGTCCCGCATGACGCCCAGGAGCTGAACACCAAGACGGTCAACAAGATCGGCCTTGCGTCGGATGAGGTCCTGATGAAGGACATCGATCTCAACACCAAGGGCGGCGACCAGGCTGCCCAGGATGCCGCCGACAGCTATTTCTATGCCTTCATGCTGGTCTCGATCATCCTCGGCGCCGCCGTGATCATCGGCATCGGCGTCAGCTTCTACCTGGTCCAGGACGTCTCCGCCGGCATCAACTCGATCATCCAGCCGATGCAGGCGCTCGGCAAGGGCGACCTCTCCGCCGAAGTCCCGCATCGCGGCGAGAAGACCGAGATCGGCGCCATGGCCGATGTGCTCCAGATCTTCAAGGAAGCCTTAATCGCCAAGAAAGCCGCCGATGAGGCCGCCGCCGCCGATGCCGAAGCCAAGATCGAGCGCGGCCGCCGCGTCGACGGCATCACCCGCGATTTCGAAACGATGATCGGCGAGATCGTCCAGACCGTGTCGTCGGCCTCGACCCAGCTCGAGGCCTCCGCCTCGACGCTGACTTCGACTGCCGACCGCTCCCAGCGGATGGCGACTACGGTCGCCGCGGCCTCGGAGGAAGCCTCGACCAACGTGCAATCGGTGGCCTCGGCCACCGAGGAGATGGCCTCGTCGGTCGGCGAGATCAGCCGTCAGGTGCAGGAATCAGCGCGGATGGCGGGCGACGCCGTCGGCCAGGCCCGTGCCACCACCGAGCGCGTCAGCGAGCTGTCCAAGGCGGCTTCTCGCATCGGCGACGTCGTCGAGCTGATCAACACCATCGCGGGCCAGACCAACCTCTTGGCGCTGAACGCCACCATCGAGGCGGCGCGTGCCGGTGAAGCCGGCCGCGGCTTCGCGGTGGTCGCCTCCGAGGTGAAGGCGCTCGCCGAGCAGACCGCCAAGGCGACCGGCGAGATCGGCCAGCAGATCTCCGGCATCCAGGCGGCGACCAACGACTCGGTCGGCGCCATCAAGGAGATCTCCTCGACCATCGAGCGTCTCTCCGAAATCTCCTCGGCGATTGCGGCTGCGGTGGAAGAGCAGGGCGCAGCGACCCAGGAGATCGCCCGCAACGTGCAGCAGGCGGCGCAGGGCACCCAGCAGGTCTCCTCCAACATCACCGACGTGCAGCGCGGCGCGACCGAGACCGGCACGGCCTCCTCGCAGGTGCTGTCGGCAGCGCAGATGCTGTCCAACGACTCGAGCCGCCTCAAGACCGAGGTCAGCAAGTTCCTGACCAACGTCCGCGCGGCCTAAGCCGGGACACGCTCGCAGTTCTGAAGGCGGCGCCTGCGGGCGCCGCTTTTTTACGTGGGGGTGAGCCGCTTTCGTAATGTTCCGGCCGCAGGCTGCATATCTGGAATGCGATTTCGCAGTGCGATAGCAGGGAAGTGACCGGACGGGGCGGCGCTGTCGTTGGCCATTTCCACGGTGTTCGGGTAAATCAGCCCTAGAGCATTTTCCGACCGGAAAGAATCGGGTGGGGATTCCCAAAACGGCGCGAGTCAGATTCAAGCTGCATGCTGGCGAGGGAGGCCAGCATGTATGGCCAGGGCGCTTTCGGTTGATCTTCGCCAAAGGGTGGTAGCCGCGATTGACGGTGGCATGTCCTGTCGACAGGCTGCTGAGCGCTTTGGTGTCAGCGCGGCCAGTGCAATCCGCTGGCGCGGTCGCCTCAAGAAAGTTGGCGACATCGTTCCTAAACGCCAGGGCGGTGACCGCAAATCGCAGCGCATCGAAGCGCATTCGCAATTGATTCTGGAGGCGGTGACAGCGAGGCCGGATATCACGCTTGCCGAGTTGCGAGAACTGTTGAAACGTCGTGGAATATCGACTGGCATCGCGTCGCTCTGGCGTTTTTTCCAGCGCAGAAAGATCACACTTAAAAAAAGACAGCGCACGCCGCCGAGCAACGGCGCGGCGATATAAATGCCGCACGTGAGGAGTGGTTCGAAGGGCAAATCGACCTTGACCCTGAGCGTCTCGTCTTCATCGACGAAACCAGCGCCAACACCAAAATGGCGCGGCGTTACGGGCGCTCGCCACGCGGCGAGCGATGTCGTGCAGCTATCCCACACGGACATTGGAAGACGACGACGTTCACCGCTGGATTGCGCTCCGACGGTCTGATCGCGCCGCTTGTTCTGGACGGTCCAATGGATGGCGACGCTTTCCTGGCCTACGTCGAGCAATTGCTCGCCCCATCGCTGCGGCCGGGCGATACCGTTATCATGGACAACTTGCCCGCTCACAAGGTCCATGGCGTTCGAGAGGCCATCCAGGCGGTCGGAGCTAGCCTGCTCTATCTTCCGCCCTACAGTCCAGACTTCAACCCGATTGAAATGGCCTTCTCCAAACTGAAAGCGCTGTTGCGGACCGCCGCAGCCCGCACCATGCCCGATCTCTGGCAAGCAATCGCCAACGCTCTCAAACGCTTCTCACCCGAGGAATGTCAAAATTATCTCGTCGCGGCTGGTTACGACGCAACGTGATCGGAAAACGCTCTAGGAACCCGTGGGGCGTGTTCCCTGTCCCCGATTTGGAATTGCCTGACCAATGATTGCTCTGGTCCGTATTGCCCTGAGCCGACCCTACACGTTTGTCGTGCTCGCGCTTCTGCTCCTGATCATCGGGCCGCTCGCGGCCCTGCGGACGCCGACCGACATCTTCCCGGACATCCGCATCCCCGTGATCGGCGTGGTCTGGCAGTACACCGGCCTGCCGCCGGACCAGATGTCCGGCCGCATCACCACGCCGTTCCAGCGCGCGCTGACGACGACCGTCAACGACATCGAGCATATTACAGCTAACTCCTATAACGGCTTTGGCATCATCAAGATCTTCTTCCAGCCGAACGTCGACATCCGCACCGCCAACGCGCAGGTCACCGCGATCTCGCAGACGCTGCTGAAGCAGATGCCGCCGGGCGCAACGCCGCCCCTGATCCTGAACTACTCCGCCTCGACCGTGCCGATCATCCAGGTGGCGCTGTCGGGCGATGGCCTGACCGAGCAGAACCTCGCCGATATCGGCATCAATAATCTGCGCACCCCGCTGGTCACGGTGCCCGGCGCGGCGATCCCGTATCCGTTCGGTGGCAAGCAGCGCCAAATCCAGATCGACCTCGATCCTACCGCGCTCCAGGCCCGTGGCCTGTCGGGCCAGGACGTCGCCAACGCGCTCGCAGCCCAAAACCTGATCACGCCGGTCGGCACCCAGAAGATCGGCCAGTTCGAATACAACATCCAGCTCAACAACTCGCCGCTGAAGATCGACGAGCTCGGCAATCTGCCGATCAGGACCGTCAACGGCGCGATGGTCTATGTGCGCGACGTCGCGACCGTGCGTGACGGCAATCCGCCGCAGACCAACATCGTCCACGTCGACGGCAACCGCTCGGTGCTGATGATGGTGCTGAAGGCGGGCGCGACCTCGACGCTCGATATCATCGCCGGCATCAAGCAGAAGGTTATCGACGTCAAGGACCAGCTGCCGGACGCGCTGAAGATCGGCTTCATCGGCGACCAGTCGGTGTTCGTCCGCGGTGCGATTCAAGGCGTCGCGATCGAAGGCGTGATCGCGGCGCTGCTGACCAGCGTCATGATCCTGCTGTTCCTCGGCAGCTGGCGCTCCACGGTCATCATCGCGGTCTCGATCCCGCTCTCGGTGCTCGGCGCCATCATCATGCTGTCGGCGATCGGCGAGACGCTCAACATCATGACGCTCGGCGGCCTTGCGCTCGCGGTCGGCATCCTCGTCGACGACGCCACCGTCACCATCGAGAACATCAACTACCATCTGGAGCAGGGCAAGCCGGTCGAGCAGTCGATCCTCGACGGCGCCAACCAGATCGTGACGCCGGCTTTCGTCTCGTTGCTGTGCATCTGCATCGTGTTCGTGCCGATGTTCTTCCTCTCCGGCGTCGCGCGCTTCCTGTTCGTGCCGATGGCCGAAGCCGTGATGTTCGCGATGATCTGGTCGTTCATCCTGTCGCGCACGCTGGTGCCGACCATGGCGAACTATCTGCTGCAGGCACACGTCCATCACGAGGGCGCGCCGCCGAAGTCGCGCAATCCGCTGGTTTGGTTCCAGCGCGGCTTCGAGAAGCGGTTCGAGCGCATCCGCGGCGGCTACCATAATCTGCTGGGACTGGCGCTGGTGCACCGCGCGGTGTTCGTGATCGGCTTCCTCTGCGTGGTCGGCGCGTCCTTCGCGCTGGTGCCGTTCCTCGGGCGCAACTTCTTCCCGGCGGTCGATGCCGGCAATATCCTGATGCATGTCCGCACCCAGGTCGGCACCCGCGTGGAGGAGACGGCGAACCAGCTCGCCGACGTCCAGAAGGCGATCCGCAAGCTGATCCCCGGTGAAATCGAGACGCTGACCGACAACATCGGCATGCCGATCTCCGGCATCAACATGACCTACAACAACACGGGCGTGATCGGCCCGCAGGACGGCGACATCCAGATCAAGCTGAAAGAGGGCCACAAGCCGACGGAAGAGCACGTGCGCGTGCTGCGCGAGCAGCTGCCGCGCCTGTTCCCCGGCGTCAGCTTCGCGTTCCTCCCCGCCGACATCGTCAGCCAGATCCTGAACTTCGGCGCGCCGGCGCCGATCGACCTGCAGATCCGCGGCGCCAACATCAACGCCAACTTTGCCTACGCCAACAATCTGCTGGCGAAGGTCCGCAAGATTCCGGGCGTTGCCGATGCGCGCATCCAGCAGTCGCCGAACAACCCAACCTTCAACATCGACGTCGACCGCACCCGCGCGCAATATGTCGGCCTGACCGAGCGCGACGTCACCAACAGCCTCGTGGTCAATCTCGCCGGCTCCTCGCAGGTGGCGCCGACCTACTACCTCAATCCGGACAACGGCGTGTCCTACTCGATCGTGATGCAGACGCCGCAATACCAGATCGACTCGCTCAGCGCGCTCCAAACGCTGCCGATTACGGCGACCGGCAATTCGCAATCGCCGATCCTCGGCGGCATCGCCGACATCAAGCGCTCGACCTCGAGCGCGGTGGTGTCGCAATACGACATCCAGTCGCTGGTGCAGATCTTTGCCACGACCTCGGGCCGCGATCTCGGCGCGGTCGCCGCCGACATCCGCCAGGTGATCGCCGACACCGCCAAGGACGTGCCGAAGGGCTCCTCCGTGGTGCTGCTCGGCCAGGTGCAGACCATGAACAGCGCCTTCACCGGTCTTCTGTTCGGCCTGCTCGGTGCCGTCGTGCTGATCTACTTCCTGATCGTCGTGAACTTCCAGTCCTGGTCCGATCCGTTCGTGATCATCACGGCGCTGCCGGCCGCGCTCGCCGGTATCGTCTGGATGCTGTTTATGACCGAGACGACGCTGTCGGTGCCGGCGCTCACCGGCGCGATCATGTGCATGGGCGTTGCCACCGCCAACAGCGTGCTGGTGATCTCCTTCGCCCGTGAGCGCTACGAGGAGCTCGGTGACCCCATCGCCGCTGCACTCGAGGCCGGGTTCGTCCGGTTCCGCCCGGTGCTGATGACCGCGCTCGCCATGATCATCGGCATGGCACCGATGGCCCTGGGGCTCGGGGAGGGCGGCGAGCAGAATGCGCCGCTTGGCCGCGCCGTGATCGGCGGCCTGATCTTTGCAACTTTCGCCACCCTGATGTTTGTTCCCGTGGTGTTCAGTATGGTACACAAGAAACAAGGCGCCAAAGCCGCCGCCCCATTGGAGACTCCGCATGTCGCCCACTGAACCCCGCTCCCCGGTGTCGCACCGGAAACTGGGCATCTTCGGCGTGGTGGCGCTGATCGCGGCAGGCCTCGTCGTGGGTACCGGCATTCGTGCCCGCGAGGAGCAGGGCTCCAAGCTGAAGGAATGGACCGACGATCAGGCCGTTCCCAGCGTTGCGGTGACCCTGCCGAACGCAAAATCCCTCAACGGCACCATCGACCTGCCGGGTCGGCTCGAAGCCTATTACCGCGCGCCTATCTTCGCACGCGTCTCCGGCTATCTGAAGAGCTGGAGCGTCGACATGGGCGCGCGCGTCAAGGCGGGGCAGGTGATCGCCGAGATCGAGGCGCCCGACCTCGACCAGCAATTGCTTCAGGCCCGCGCCGACCTCGCCAGCCAGCAGGCCAGTGCCAGGCTCTCGGAAGCAACGCTCAACCGGCGCAAGACGCTGGTCGCCTCCAACTTCGTCTCCGCGCAGGAGATCGACGAGCGCACCGCCGATCTCTCCAACAAGAACGCGGCCGTCCACTCAGGCCAGGCAAATGTCGAGCGGCTTGAAGCGCTGGCCGGCTACAAGAAGATCACGGTGCCGTTCGATGGCGTGGTCACGGCGCGCGATACCGACGTCGGCGCGTTGATCAATGCAGGCGGCGGCTCCGGCCCGGCGATGTTCGTGGTCTCCGACATCACCAAGCTGCGCGTTTACGTCAACGTTCCCCAGAACTACGTGCCTGCGATCAAGATCGGCGCCAAGGCCACCATGGTCATGCCGGAATACCCGAACCGGACATTCCAGGCGACGGTTGAGGCGTCTTCGCAGGCCGTCGACGTCGCCTCAGGAACCACCCGCATGCAGCTTCGGCTCGACAATTCCAACGGCGAGTTGATGCCCGGCGGCTATGCCAGCGTGAAGCTCAACCTTCAGCGCGACACCGCGCCGCTGAGCATTCCCGCCAGCGCCCTGATTTTCAACGGCAGCGGTCTGCGTGTTGCGACCGTCGGTCCCGACGACAAGGTGCAGTTTAAGACCGTGACCATCGCACGCGATCTCGGCAAGGAGATTGAACTCGCCTCGGGCATCGCACCCGACGACCGCGTCATCACTGCCCCGCCGGATGGTATTTCCGACGGCGACCAGGTTCGCGTCGCCGGCGGTGCCGGTGCCAAGGGCAAGCCGGCGACGGCGTCGGAGAAGCAGGCGCCGAAGGGCTAGGTTGATCTCGTAGGGTGGGCAAAGCGAAGCGTGCCCACCGTCTTCATGTGATTGGAAGAAGAATGGTGGGCACGGCGCAAGAGCGCCTTTGCCCACCCTACGAAAGCTACGCCACCCGCCACTCCGGCACGTCATCCGCGGCCATCGCGATCTCGCCGAGCGAACCCACCGGCGTGCTATCCATGTTGAGCAGATGCGCCAGCGTCGCCGCGTCGCTCGCCGGAATCCGCGCCAGGGTGCGTCGATCATCTTCCGTCCGCAGCATCACCACGCCGTGCTCGACATCGCCGCCGCGGCCATAGAGCACCGTGAAACTCTCGACCTTGCCCTTGCCTGAGACCTCCGTGACGAACTCGGGCACCGCGCGCTTGTTGCGGTCGGCCTCGCCTTGCACGCTCGTCTCCTGCGCCAGCGCCTCACGCGGCGTCTTCGACACCACCAATGCGTGGTGCTTGGTGACGAAGCCGCCCTGGCCGTAGAGCAGCCCGAGCTTGGCACCATCGCGCACACGCCGCACCATCGCGCAGGCCGCGTGCGTCATGTAGGTGTTGAGCGGCGCGCCGAAGAAGGTGAGGCCACCGGTCACGGTCGGCTGCACGTCGGCCCCGAGGCCCAGCGTCCGCCGCGCCATCTTGGGCACGCAGGGGAAGCAGCTATAGAGCTCGATCGCGTCGAATTTCTTGCCGTCGCCGCCGGCGAGATCCATCGCCGCCTTCAGCACCGCATTCTGCGGATGGCTTTCATGGAACTGATCGCGCAGGAGGTAATCGCGCGGCTCTTCGGCCGAGGCGCCGCCAAGCGGGTAGACCAGCTTGTCCTCCGCGATGCCGGCCGCGCGCGCCTTGGCGAGGCTGGTGAGCAGCAGCGCGCCGCCCATGTTGACGCTGGGGTTGGCGACCATGAGCTTGTTGTAGGGCCAGGCGATCAGCCGGTTGTCGGCCGTCGGCGTCGTGATCTCGTCCGGCGCATGGCGCCGCTTCAGCCAGGCGTTGGGATTTTCGGCGGCGGCCTCGGAGTAGCGCGACCACAGCGTGCCGGACTCTGCCATGGCTTCGCGCGGCGTCTGGCCCCAATGGGCGGAGGAGGCGGACTCATAGAATGGATAAACGGTGACGGGACGGAACACGCCGAGCTTCACCGCCAGCGGCTTCTGGAATGCCGCTCCACGCTTGGGCTCCTCGACGTCATGGGCGAACGGCGTCCAGGGTAGCTTGACCCCGGCGCGCTCCGCCTTGGTCGCGGTCGACTGCGCCTCCGCGCCGCAGACTGCCGCCACCGTGCATTCGCCGCGCGCGATGCGCTTTGCCGCCTCGTGGAGGTAGCGGATCGGGCTCTCGCCGCCGACCGGGCCGTAATAGCAATGCGCAGGCGCAATGCCGAGCCGCTGCGCCAAAAGCTTCTCCGGATCGCGATAGCGCCAGCTCAGGAAGTTGACGACGTCGAGCGACTGCACCTCGCCAAGCAGCTTTGCGTCGGCGTCCTGTTCGGCCCGCCGTAGCGCCTGTTCGAGCAGATCCAGCGGCTCGAGGCCGTCGGTAATCTCCTTGGGTCGGTCGATGATCTCGCCGATGCCGACGATGACGGGGATGCGGTCTTCCGGGATGTTGTCAGTCATAATCTCGATTCACGATGTTAGTTGTCTCGTCATTGCGAGGAGCTCGCGACAAAATTGCGAAGCAATTTTGCGCTGTAGCGACGAATCAATCCAGAAATGTATCCGCGGAAGAAGTCTGGATTGCTTCGCTTCGCTCGCAATGACGATGTGGATGCTACTCCGCCACCAGCGCATTCATGTGCTCGACGGCCTCGGCAAATTCTTCCTTGAACTCCTGCACCACCGCGCCCGCCGACTTCACGCTGTCGATCAGGCCGACACCCTGGCCGACGAAATAGCTGACGAGGTCGCGCGCCTTGGCGTTGCCGCTCGCCGCCGCGCGGTCGATCGCGTTGAAGGCGTCGCGGCTGATGACGCTTTGCAGCGGCATCGGCAGCGCGCCGGGGCTTTCCGGCGCGCGGTCCCAGGCATCGGTCCAGACCGAGCGGAGCTGGCGTGCCGGCTTGCCGGTGCGCCCCTTCGAACGGATCGCGTCGCGCGAGGACGCCGCGATCATCTTCTCGCGGAAGATCTCCGTGGTCTCGGCCTCGACGGTGGCGAGCCACACCGAACCGGTCCAGGCGCCAGCCGCGCCCATCGCCATGCAGGCGGCCATCTGCCGTCCCGTCATGATGCCGCCGGCCTCGGTGCCCTGCACCACGAGAATGTCGACGCCGGCCGCGACCTGGCGCAACGCATGCTCCTTGGCGCCGACGAGGGCGGCAACCGGCACGCCGTGCTTCCTGCCCATCTCGATCATCGCCTTCGGCGGCACGCCCAGCGCGTTGGCGATCAATCGGATCGGATGGTTGAAGGAGACTTCGAGCAGCTGAAGTGCGGTCTTCGCGTCGAACGGTTGCGGCTGGTTGTCGGCCACATCACTTGTCGTCAACTCGATGTCGTACTTCATCAGGAGGTCGCGCGTGTAGGCGCGGTGCTCCTGCGGCACGCGCGCCTCCAGGCTCTTCCAGGTGACGTCCTTCTCGCCTGCGGTCGAGATGTTTTCGGGGATCAGCACGTCGATGCCGTAGGGCTTGCCGTCGACGTGCTCGTCGATCCATTTCAGCTCGCGTTCGAGCGTGTCGGGCGTGTGCACGGTGGCGCCCAACACGCCAAAGCCGCCGGCGCGGCTGACGGCGGCAACGACGTCGCGGCAATGGCTGAATGCGAGCAGCGGGAACTCGATGCCCAGCATGTCGCAGATCGGCGATTTCATGGCTCTCTCCCGGCAGCCGTCGCGTTGCTGTTGTTGCTTTGCTTGAGCGAAGGCGCTTCGAAGCTAGCTCATCGTCGCCAGCGATGCCAATCCGGATTTGGCCGCGCATCTTGCGTGCAGACGCCACGCGGCGGATGAGCCATTCCGCTGCACAAAATAAACAGGCCAGAGCCCGCCGATTTGTCTCTTGCGCTTTTGTGAGTCTGTGAGAATGCTGGCGCAAACAAAGAGAAAACAGCGAGGGAGCGCCAACCGATGTCGTCAGCGCAAGCGAGTCCGGCCCGAACCGTGAAGGCCCAAGCCTTGAAAGCTTACGACGTGGTCGTCGTCGGCGCGGGCTTTGCCGGCATGTACATGCTGCACCGCCTGCGCGGTCTTGGCTTCTCGGCGCGCGTCTATGAGCAGGGCGGTGGCGTCGGCGGCACCTGGTACTGGAATCGCTATCCCGGCGCGCGCTGCGATGTCGAGAGCATGCAGTATTCCTACTCGTTCTCGGAAGAGCTTCAGCAGGAGTGGGACTGGAGCGAGCGCTACGCGCCGCAGCCGGAGATCCTGAACTACGCCAACCACGTTGCCGATCGTTTTGATCTTCGCCGTGACATCCAGTTCGACACCCGCGTCGCGCGCGCGGCGTTCGACGCGCGCACGAAGTGCTGGTCGGTGACGACGTCGGACGGCCAGACGGTCGAGGCGCAGTTCATCGTGCTCGCGACCGGCTGCCTCTCGAACGCGCGCAAGCCTGACATCAAGGGCCTTGAGAGCTTCAAGGGACCGGTCTACCACACCGGCAACTGGCCGCATGAAGACGTCGACTTCACGGGCTTGCGCGTCGGCCTGATCGGGACGGGATCGTCTGGCATCCAATCGACGCCCGTCATCGCCGAACAAGCAAGACATCTCACCGTGTTTCAGCGCACGGCGAATTTTTCGATTCCTGCGCGCAACGCCGCGCTGACCGACGAAGAACGCGACAACTTCCGCAAGACCTATCCGGAGATCCGCCGTTTCGCCCGCGAAGTCGCACGCAACGGCATTTTCGCCGAGCAACCCGATCGCGGCGCACTCGACGACAGCGATGAGACCAGGAATGGCAAATATTCGGCGCGCTGGGAGCGCGGCGGGCTCACCTTCATGTATGTCTACAACAATCTCGGCCTGGAGCGATCCGCGAACGATACCGCGGCGAACTTCGTGCGCGGCAAGATCGCCGAGATCGTGAAGGACCCCGAAACCGCGAAGCTGTTGCAGCCGAACAGCCATCCGATCGGCACCAAGCGCATCTGCATCGATACGGATTATTTCGCGACCTTCAACCGGCCGAACGTCTCGCTGGTCGACATCAAGACCAATCCGATCAAGGAGATCACCGCGAATGCCGTGCGTGTCGCAGGCAAGGACCACGAGGTCGGCGCGCTGGTGATGGCGACGGGCTTCGATGCCATGACCGGCTCGGTCGCGAAGATCGACATCAGTGGCC
Organism: Bradyrhizobium barranii subsp. apii; assembly: GCF_011516635.5. Classification (GTDB taxonomy): domain Bacteria; phylum Pseudomonadota; class Alphaproteobacteria; order Rhizobiales; family Xanthobacteraceae; genus Bradyrhizobium; species Bradyrhizobium barranii. Next base: position 3,714,695 of record NZ_CP096255.1, read on the forward strand.
CGGGCGGACGGACGCTGAACGAAAAGTGGGCGGAAGGCCCGAAGACCTATCTCGGGCTGATGAGCGCGGGCTTTCCGAACCTCTTCATCATCACCGGCCCCGGCAGTCCGTCGGTGCTCTCGAACATGATCGTCTCGATCGAGCAGCATGTCGACTGGATCGCCGATTGCCTCGTTCACATGCGCAGGCAGGATGTTGCCACCATGGAGGCAAGCGGGGAGGCCGAGGACAAGTGGGTCGCCCATGTCAACGAGGTCGCCCACGGAACGCTCTATCCGCAGGCCAATTCCTGGTACATGGGCGCCAACATTCCCGGCAAGCCGCGCATCTTCATGCCCTATATCGGCGGCGTCGGCGTCTACCGCCGGATCTGCGACGAGGTCGCGGCGAAGGGATATGAGGGGTTTTTGCTGGGGCGGGCCGAGCGGGGGCTGACGGCGGCCGCGTCCTGAACCTGGCTCTTTGCGATCGTAATTCCCGGGCGGCGCGGAGCGTTGGGCCCGGAACGACGGCGGGGAAGTGGCCTGCCATGACGAAACGTCGAGTTGCCCCGCCCGGCAATGCATTTCTGCGCCCTTGCCATCGGCCATTCGCGGGCTAATTAATGCAGGCGCATCTTTTCGCCGGAGCCCCCGCATGACCGACGCCCCCGCCTACGTGCCGCCCAAAGTCTGGACCTGGAACAAGGAGAACGGCGGGCAGTTCGCCAGCATCAACCGCCCCATTGCCGGCGCGACCCACGACAAGGAGCTGCCGGTCGGCAAGCATCCCTTCCAGCTCTATTCGCTGGCGACGCCGAATGGCGTGAAGGTCACGGTAATGCTGGAGGAGCTGCTGGCGCTCGGCCACAAGGGCGCCGAATACGATGCCTGGCTGATCAGGATCGGCAATGGCGACCAGTTCGGCAGCGGCTTTGTCGACATCAACCCGAACTCGAAAATTCCCGCGCTGGTGGACCGCTCCGGTCCCGAGCCTGTCCGGGTGTTCGAATCCGGCTCGATCCTGGTCTACCTCGCCGAGAAGTTCGGCGCCTTCCTGCCGAAGGACATCAAGAGCCGCACCGAAGCGATGTCCTGGCTGTTCTGGCAGATGGGCAGCGCGCCCTATCTCGGCGGCGGTTTCGGTCACTTCTATGCCTACGCGCCGACCAAGATCGAATACGCCATCGACCGCTTTGCGATGGAGGTCAAGCGCCAACTCGACGTGCTCGACCGGCGCCTCGCCGACAACGAGTACCTCGCGGGCAAGGAGTACACGATCGCCGACATCGCGGTGTGGCCCTGGTACGGCGCGCTCGCCAAGGGGCTGGTCTATGGCGCCGGCGAATTCCTGTCGGTGCAGGACTACAAACACGTGCAGCGCTGGACCGACCAGATCGCCAAGCGTCCGGCCGTCAAGCGCGGCCGCATGGTCAACCGCGTCTCCGGCGATCCCGCCAGCCAGCTCCACGAGCGGCACGACGCCGGCGATTTCGACACCAAGACGCAGGACAAGATCGGCGAGCCGGCCGCGACGTAAACGGTGCTCGCTTCACCTCTCCCCGCTTGCGGGGAGAGGTCGAATTCGATCAAAGATCGAATTCGGGTGAGGGGGACTTTCCGCGAGTCCAACTCACACTGTTTTCTCGGAAGCAGCCCCTCACCCCAGCCCTCTCCCCGTAAGAACGGGGCGAGGGAGCGCGATGGCGCGGCCTACTTCCTCTTCGCCCCTTCCGCGGCCGGAAACACCACGCGATCATCCGTGCGGCAGTAGCGGTCGGCGAACATGCGGCCGATCGGGTGATAGCGGTCCATGTGCACCCGCATCGCCTTGTCGTCCCACAGCTCGTCGCGGATATGGAAGTGGATGCCTTCGCCCATGATCAGCCGGCGATCGTCGTTGACGTCGATCATCTTCCAGAGCTTGCACTCCATCGCCCAGGGCGTGTCGGCGAGCCGCGGCACGGCGATCTTCGCCGACGGTGCGAGCTTCAGCCCGAGATAGTCAGGCTCGCCCACTTCAGGGGGAAAGTCGCCGCTGCTCTCGTGCATGGCCTTCGCCAGCGGCTCGTCGGCGAGGTTGACCACGAACTCGCCGGTGCGCTGGATGTTGAGAAACGTGTCCTTGTCCTGGCCGTTGGGCTTGCGGTTCGCCGCGAACATGCACAGCGGCGGATCTTCGCAGAAGGCGTTGAAGAAGCTGAACGGCGCGGCGTTGACGACGCCGGTCGGCCCGACCGAGGTCACCCACGCGATCGGCCGTGGCAGGATGAAGGACGTCAGCACCTTGTAGCGCTCGCGTGGCGTCAGGTCGCTGGCGGCGTATTCCATGGTGGCTCCGTGGGGGTGAAACTCTCGTAGGGTGGGCAAAGCGAAGCGTGCCCACCACTTTCTTGCGAAGCCGCGATGGTGGGCACGGCGCGCGAAGAGCGCGCCTTTGCCCACCCTACCGCTCTTCCCGAGCGGGGAGAGGCCAGAGACTTTTACGCCATGCTCAGCTCGTGGCGTCCCACCACCATCCAGTGCACCTCGTCCGGACCGTCGGCGAAGCGCAGATGGCGGACGTCCTGGTACATCTCGGCGAGCGGGGTCCAGTGCGAGATACCGGTGGCGCCGTGCATCTGGATCGACTGGTCGATGATCTTGCAGGCGCGCTCCGGCACCATGGCCTTGACCATGGAGACCCAGACGCGGGCCTCCTTGTTGCCGAGCACGTCCATGGCCTTGGCGGCCTTCAGCACCATCAGCCGCATCGCCTCGATCTCGCAGCGGGCCTGCGCGATGATCTGCATGTTGCCGCCGAGATGGGCGATCTTCTTGCCGAAGGCCTCACGGGTGAGGCCACGCTGCACCATCAGATCCAGCGCCTTCTCGGCCTTGCCGATGGTGCGCATGCAGTGATGGATGCGGCCCGGGCCGAGGCGGAGCTGCGAGATCTCGAAGCCGCGGCCTTCGCCGAGCAGCATGTTCTCCTTGGGCACACGGACGTTGTTGAAGCGCATGTGCATGTGGCCGCGCGGGGCGTGGTCCTGGCCGAACACGTACATGGGCCCGAGCACCTCGACGCCGGGCGTGTCGCGCGGCACCAGGATCTGCGACTGCTGCTTGCTCGGCGCCGCATCCGGATTGGTCTTCACCATCACGATGAGGATTTTGCAGCGGGGATCGCCGACGCCGGAGATGTAATATTTCTCGCCGTTGATGACCCATTCGTCGCCGACGAGCTTTGCGGTCGTCGAAATGTTCTTGGCGTCGGAGGAGGCGACGTTCGGCTCGGTCATGACATAGGCCGAACGGATCTCGCCGTTCATCAGCGGCTTCAGCCACTTCTCCTTCTGCTCCTTGGTGCCGACGCGCTCCAGCACTTCCATGTTGCCGGTGTCCGGCGCCGAACAGTTCATGGTCTCGGAGGCCAGCGGACTCTTGCCGAGCTCGGAGGCGATATAGGCGTAGTCGAGATTCTTCAGGCCCTGTCCGGTCTCGTCGTCGGGCAGGAAGAAGTTCCAGAGACCTTCCTTCTTGGCCTTGTTCTTGGCGACCTCGAGCACCTCGAGCTGCTTCGGGGTGAAGCTCCAGCGATCCTGCTTGCCTTCGCCGGCCTTGGCGAATTCGATCGACATCGGCTCGACGGTGTCGCGGATGAATTTCCTGACGTGATCGTAGAGCGGCCGGACCTGGTCCGACATGCGCAGATCGTTGAGCTCGTCGCCGGGATTGAGGGTGTAGTTGGTGGTGCGGGGTATGTAGGCGTGCTTTGTCATTGTTCCTCCCGGGGTCACTGAGATCGCGTTGGGCCGCAGAATAGTCGCAGCGCGGCCAAAGCGCGAGCGCGCATTTTTTCAGGCGACCCATGCCATGCGATGGAATATCGCGAGCGCGTTTGAAATGTTGTTTGAACGGGGTCGCAGTTTCGGTGTGTCCGCGCGCCAATCTCCGCTGTCATCGCCCGATTCAATCGGGCGATCCAGTACTCCGTGACGTCTGTGGTTCACCGAGAAGCCGCAGCGTACTGGATTCCCCGCTCCAGTGCGCAATTGCGCACAAGGCGAGGAATGACAGCGGTGGATGTGGCTGGCCTAGTTCGCCATCCGATGCATCGCGCAGATCTTGTTGCCGTCGAGGTCGCGCAAATAAGCGATGTAGAGCTTGTTCCCTGCGCCCTCGCGGATGCCGGGCGGATTCTCGATCGGCGTTCCGCCGGCGGCGACACCGGTGGCGTGCCACTTGTCGACCTGCTCAGGCGAGTTGGCGGCAAAGCCGATGGTGCTGCCATTCGCACACGTGGCGGCCTCGCCGTTGATCGGCTTCGTCACCGAGAACACGCCGGTCTTGGTGATGTAGAAGATGCGATGGCCGTCGACCCTGGCCGGGCGCACCTCGAGCGTGCCGAGCAGCTGGTCGTAGAACGCCTTAGCCTTGTCGAGGTCGTTGGTGCCGATCATGATGTGTGAGAACATTTGCCCATTCCCCTTCTGCGCTTACAAAAACTAGCATCGTAGGGTGGGCAAAGCGCAGCGTGCCCACCACGACAATCTAAAACGCTTATGGTGGGCACGCCGCAAGTGCGGCTTTGCCCACCCTACAAGAAATCAAAACGCCGTATAGCCGCCGTCGATCACGAACGTATCCGCGGTGTGATACGACGATGCCTTGCTCATCAGATATACCGCGATGCCGCCGAAATCGCTGGCCTCGCCGAAGCGCCGCATCGGAATGCGCGGCATCACATTGGCGACGAACTTCTCGTTGGCCATGATGCCCGCGGTCATGTCGCTCTTGATCCAGCCGGGCAGGATCGCATTCGCGGTGACGCCGTGACGCGCCAGTTCGACGCCGAGCGCGCGCACCAGCGCGTTGATCGCGGCCTTGGTCGCGGCATAATGCTCGTTGCGCGCCGTGCCGAAGATCGAGGCGAGGCTCGATGTCGCGACCAGCCGGCCGAAGGGATCGCCGGCATTGGCGCGCTCGGTCATGTGTTTTGCGGCGGCCTGGAACGCGTGGAACACGCCGTCCAGATTGGTCGCAAACATCGTGCGCCACTCTTCCTCGGTGCGCTCGATGAAGGAGCGCCGGCCGCCGCCACCGATGCCGGCATTGGCAAAGCAGCCGTCGACCCGCCCGAAAATGTCGAGCGTCGCCTTCATCGCGGCATTGACCGAAGCGGGATCGGTGACGTCGCAGACGCGGGTGTCGACCTTGCCGGATAGCCCCGTCATGCTCGCGGCAGCAGCCTTGTTCTTGTCAGGATTGCGGCCCCAGATCGAGACGTTGCAGCCCTGGCCGGCGAGCGCCTGCGCGATGCCGAGCCCGATACCGCCATTGCCGCCGGTGATCACGGCGACGCGGCCGCTGAGGTCGAAAAGGTTCATGGCGCGTTTCCTGTTTTTGGCACGGGCGCGCGCCAGCCTGTGCGCGCAAGATTGTGCGATACGACGACAAGGTATGTTCGGACCACCATGGACAAGGCCGCGACAAAAATCAAATATGCGCCCCGGCAAAACTAATTCCGGTCTGCGAAACATCGCTAGTACCAACTGACGAGGAAACCATGCAGTTCAAACACGTCACGCTCGATTTCGATGGTTCGGTCGCGATCCTCCGGCTCGACCATCAGGAGGTGATGAATGCGGTCTCCATGGACATGCTGGGCGGCCTCTCCGATGCCCTCGACGCGATCGAGGAGAAGAAGGGCGAGGTCCGCTGCGTGGTACTGACCGGCGCGGGGCGGGCGTTCTGCACCGGTGCGAATCTGCAAGGGCGCAACAACCAGTCGAAGAAGACCAAGGCCGGCCTGACGCTCGAGACCGGCTTTCATCCCTTCCTGCGCCGCATCCGCAATCTGCATTGCCCGATCGTCACTGCCGTCAACGGCCCGGCCGCCGGTGCCGGCATGAGCTTCGCGCTGCTCGGCGACATGATTTTGTGCGCGCGGTCCTCTTATTTTCTTCAAGCGTTTCGTCGCATCGGCCTGGTGCCGGATTGCGGCTCGACCTGGCTGCTGCCGCGCCTGATCGGCCGGGCGCGTTCGGTCGAATTGTCGCTGATGGGCGAGCGCCTGCCGGCCGAGAAGGCGCTGGAATGGGGCCTCGTCAACCGCGTCTATGACGACGGCGTGCTGATGGAGGAGGCGATGAAGCTCGCGCGCGATCTCGCGAGCGGCCCGACGGTCGCGCTGTCGCTGATCCGCAAGCTCTACTGGGACAGCCCCGAAAATTCGTTCGAGGATCAGCTCAATCTCGAATTCCAGTGCCAGCTGCGTGCCGGCGACACGGACGATTTCCGTGAAGGCGTTGGCGCGTTCCTGGAGAAGCGCCCGGCGCAGTTCAAAGGCAAATGATCGAGGCCGAGCTCTCCCGCAGCGTCGCGCGCTGGTGCGAAGGGGCGACCGGCGTCACCGGCGCGGCAAAACTGTCCGGCGGCGCCAGCCAGGAAACCTGGCGCTTCGACATCGAGCATCCCGATGGGCCGATCGGGGCGATCCTGCGCCGCTCGCCGAAGGGCTATGGCGCCGCGCCGACGCGGGCGGCCGGTCTCGGCGCCGAAGCGCAGTTGATGCAGCTTGCCTATGAGGCGGGCGTGCCGTCGCCGCGCGTCATGCATGTGCTGACGCCGGACGAAAATCTCGGCACCGGCTTCATCATGCAGCGGGTCGAGGGCGAAACCATCGCCCGCAAGATTCTTCGCGATGATGAGTATGCGGCGGCGCGGCCGCGTCTCGCGCGGCAGATCGGCGGCGTGCTCGCCGGCCTGCACAGGCTGCCGCAGGACAAGCTGCCCGAGCTGCGCAGCCGGTCCGCGACTCAGGAGATCGGCGAGTTCGAGCGCGACTATCGCAGCCTGAACTGGCCCAAGCCCGTGTTCGAGCTGGCGCTGCGCTGGCTGCGCGACCATGATCCCGGCCCCTCGGCCGAGACCACGCTGGTGCACGGCGATTTCCGCAACGGCAATCTCATCATCGGCGCCGACGGCGTCCGCGCCGTGCTCGACTGGGAGCTCGCCCATCTCGGCGATCCCATGGAGGATCTCGGCTGGGTCTGCGTCAATTCCTGGCGTTTTGGTGAGATCGACAAGCCGGTGGGCGGTTTTGGCACACGCGAGGAGTTGTTCGCCGGCTATGAGGCCGCGGGCCGCAAATGCGATCCGGTGCGCGTCAAATTCTGGGAAGTGATGGGCACACTGCGCTGGGGCATCATGTGCGGCGGCATGATGCAGCGGTTCCGCGAGGGGCCTGACCATTCGATGGAACGCGCCATGATCGGCCGCCGCGCCAGCGAGACCGAGATCGATCTGTTGCGGCTGTTGGCGCCGCGCGGGAGCTGACACATGCAGGACGAACCGACACCGACCGAGCTGACCAAGGCGGTCGCCGATTTCCTCCGCAACGACATCACGCCGCTGATTTCCGGTCATCAGGCCTTCATGCTGCGCGTCGCCGTCAACATCCTCGACCTCGTCACGCGGCAGCTGACGCAGGAGGAGAGGAGCGACGCGAAGGAGGTGGAGCGGCTGCGCGCGCTGCTGGGCATGGACGGCTCGGTCACCGATCTCAACCGCGCGCTCGCCGATCGCATCGCCAAGGGTGAGGTTGATCTGGCAACGCCTGGCCTCGCTGAGCATCTTTGGGCGACCACGATGGACAAGCTCGCGGTCGATCAGCCGAACTACGCGTCTTACAAGCGGGAATTGGGACGAGGCGGGTAGGCGGTGCGATATTCTCCGCTGTCATCGCCCGCCTAGTGCGCAATTGCGCACAGGGGCGGGCGATCCAGTATTCCAGAGACGGCAGTGAGATACGTTGAAGCCGCGGCGTACTGGATGCCCCGGTCAAGCCGGGGCATGACACCTGTGGTGTTGGGGCATCCGTCGTAGTGACGAAGAGAGCGGCACTCTACTTCCCCACCCATTTCGGCGGCCGCTTCTCCGAGAACGCCTTCGGGCCCTCGATGTAATCCTGCGAAGCCACCATCGCCTTCACCGCCGGATATTCGCGCTGCTCCTCGATCGCCTGTTTCAGTGACACGGCGAGCCCCTTCTGGATGGTCTGCTTCGACGCCCGGATCGACATCGGCGAGTTCTTGGTGATCATCTCCGCCCAGCGCAGCGCGCCCAACAGGGCCTCGCCTTGCGGCACCACCTCGTTGACGAAGCCGAGCTCGTGGCCCTCCTTGGCGCTGACATGGCGCGCGGTGAGGATCATGCCCATGGCGCGCTTGAGCCCGATCTGGCGCGGCAGCCGGTGCAGGCCGCCGGCAAGCGCAGCAAGGCCGACACGTGGCTCGGGCAGGGCGAAGGTCGCGTTCTCGGACGCGATGATCAGGTCGCAGGCGAGCGCGATCTCGAAGCCGCCGCCCATGGCGACGCCGTTGACCGCGGCGATGATCGGCTTGTCGCAGTCGAAGCGCGAGGTGAGGCCGGCAAAGCCGCCCTTGTCCCAGCCGCGCTTGCCGCCCGCCGCCTGCCACTTCAGATCGTTGCCGGCGCAGAACGCCTTGTCGCCGGCGCCGGTGACGACCGCGACCCACTGCTCGGGATCGGCGGAGAAATCGTCGAACACCTTGTTGAGCTCGAAATGCGCATCGATGTGCAGCGCGTTGTAGACCTCGGGCCGCGACAGCGTGATGATCGTGATCGGCCCCTTGCGTTCCACCTTTGAGAATTTCAGATCCATCGCGTGCTCCCGCATTTTCTCGTGAAGGAATATTGCGGACATACTAGCGCGCGTCGGCGCCGCGACACCATCGAATTGCGCGGGCGCGCCTTGCGCCTGTCACACGCCTTGCCTTGCTTGACTTGCGCGCGCACTTCTCACCTTAATCGTGCGAAGCAAAAAGCGCGGTTAGCGCCTTAACGCAAAACGACAAAACTACTCCGGGAGAGAGCCGTGGATTTCTCATTGCCTGCCGATCTCGTCGCCTATCTCGGAGAGCTCGATCGATTCATCGAACGCGAGATCAAGCCGCTCGAACAGGCCGACGACAACATCCGCTTCTTCGACCATCGCCGCGAATGGGCGCGCACCGATTTCGACAATGGCGGCCTGCCACGACATGAGTGGGAAGCGCTGCTGCGCAAGGCCAAGGATCTCGCGGACGCCGCCGGCCATCTGCGCTTTCCGGTGCCAAAGCAATATGGCGGCAAGGACGGCTCCAACCTCTGGATGGCCGTGATCCGCGAGCACTTTGCCGCCAGGGGTCTCGGCCTGCACAACGATCTCCAGAACGAGCACTCCATCGTCGGCAATTTCCCTGTTGTCACCATGCTCGATCGCTATGGCCGCGACGACCAGAAGGCGATGATCGACGGCTCGATCAGGGGCAAGTACCGCATCACCTTTGGATTGACGGAGCCGCATCACGGCTCGGACGCGACGCACATGGAGACGCGCGCGGTGCCCGCGACCCGCGACAACGTCAAGGGCTGGATCATCAACGGCGAGAAGATGTGGACGACCGGCATGCACGTCGCCACGCATTGCGCGCTGTTCGCGCGCACCTCGGGCAATGACGGCGATGCGCGCGGCATCACCTGCTTCCTGGTGCCGGCCAAGAGCCATGGCGTGAAGGTCGAGGAGTACATGTGGACCTTCAACATGCCGACCGACCATCCCCGCGTCAGTTTTACGGACGTGTTCGTGCCGGAGGACGCGCTGTTCGGCGAAGTCGGCCGCGGCCTGTCGCTGGCGCAGTGCTTTGTCCACCAGAACCGCATCCGCCAGGCGGCAAGCTCGCTCGGCGCCGCCGTCTACTGCATCAACGAGAGTGTGAAGTACGCGCGCGAGCGAAAGCCGTTCGGCAAGGCGCTCGCCGAGAACCAGGCGATCCAGTTTCCGCTGGTCGAGCTCGCGACCCAAGCCGAGATGCTGCGCCTGTTGATCCGCAAGACAGCCTGGGAGATGGACCAGCTCAATGAGGAGCAGATCGAGCGCACGCTCTCCGACCGCGTCTCCATGTGCAACTACTGGGCAAACCGCCTCTGCTGCGAATCCGCCGACCGTGCCATGCAGGTCCACGGCGGCATGGGCTATTCACGCCACAAGCCGTTCGAGCACATCTACCGCCACCACCGCCGCTATCGCATCACGGAGGGGAGTGAGGAGATCCAGATGCGGAAGGTGGCGGGGTTCTTATTCGGGTATATGGGGCCGGGGAAGCATTAGAGAGACGCTGCGATCTCTCCCCGAGTCGTCCCCGCGAATGCGGGGAGGACCCATAACCCCAGGGAGTAGTTTGAGGCGAGACGGCAACTCCGTGTCTTCGCCAAACTCCACCCTGTGGTTATGGGTCCCGGGCTCGCGCTGCGCGCGCCCCGGGACGACGACGCGGATAGAGCGGGGCTAATTCACCCGTCGGTCCTTCCCTACCCAATACGGCTCCCTCAGCTGCCGCCGCAAGATCTTGCCTGACGGATTCCGCGGCAGCGCCGGCAAGAACTCCACGCTCTTCGGTGTCTTGAATCCAGCGATACGTTCGCGGGTGAAGTTGATGATGTCGGTGGCGGTCGCCTGCTTGCCGGGCTTCATCACCACGACGGCCTTCACGGCTTCGCCCCATTTGTCGTCGGGCACGCCGATCACGGCGGCCTCGGCGACGTCAGGATGATCGCACAGCGCGCTCTCGACCTCGGCCGGGTAGATGTTCTCGCCGCCGGAGATGATCATGTCCTTGATGCGGTCGTGGATGTAGAGATAGCCGTCCTCGTCCATGTAGCCGGCGTCGCCCGTGCGCAGCCAGCCATCGCCGCGCAGGGTCGAGGCGGTCGCCTCCGGTAAATTCCAATAGCCGGCCATGTTGGAGCCCGAGCGCGTCGCGATCTCGACGCCCGGCAGCGCCTTGCCGGCCGAGCGCATCCGCTCGAGGCCCTCGACGTGGTCCTCCGGCGGCAGCGCGACGATGGTGCCTGTCGTCTCGGTCATGCCGTACATCTGCACGAAGCCGCATTTGAAGATCTCGATGCATTCCTTCAGCAGCGCCGCCGGAATGGGCGAGGCGCCATACAGCATGTATTTCAGGCGCGAGAAATCGACCGTCTTCGCGCGCGGCTGCCGTACCACGAACTGCATCGCCGCCGGCACCATGAACAGCTTGGTGATGCCCGACTGCTCGAAGAAATCCAGCACCTTGGTCGGATCGAACTCGCGCGCGATCACGCCGCGGGCGCCGTGATAAAGGCCCATCACGCCCCAGCCGGAGCCGCCGATATGGAAGATTGGCATCGCCACCAGCGACACGTCGTCGGTGGACCACCGGTTCCACTCCGGCTTGTCCGCGGCATTGCCGGTTTGCACGAGGTTGAGGAAGTTCGCATGCGACAGCATCGCGCCCTTGGGCTTGCCTGTGGTGCCCGACGTATAAAGCTGGATTGCGATGTCCCTGGTGTCGATCGGCACCCTGGGATCATCGCCGCTCTGCGCATCGCGCCAGGCCGTAAAATCCTGCCATTCCGGCGCGCCGCCTTCGGTGGTGATGACAGTGCGCACGCCAGGCAGCTGGTCCTTGATCTGGCGGACCTGCGCGATGAACTCCGGCCCGACGAACAGCACCGGCGCGTTGCAATCCGCAACGATGAACGCGACCTCGGGCCCGGCGAGACGCCAGTTCACCGGCGCCATCACCACGCCGGCCTTCATCGCGCCCATCAGCAGCTCGAAATAGAGATCGCTGTTCTTGCCGAGATAGGCGATGCGGTCGCCCTTCTCCACGCCCATCGCGATCAACGCGTTGGCGACCTTGTTGGTCTTGACGTTAAACTCGGCAAAGCTGGTGACGCGGCCCTCGAACTCGTAGGCGGTCGCGTTGCCGCGGCTGGTCGCGCGCTCGCGCACCATGTCGGCGAGATTCGCCAATGGCTGTGTGGTGGACATGTCTCTCCCGTGGCGTCTTGTTTTTATGCCTGGGAGTGTGGCGTCATCCGCGGGTGAAGACAAGATGGGAGGGGCCCCCCGCTGTCGTCCCGGACAAGCGCAGCGGAGCGGAGCGGAGATCCGGGACCTATAGCCACAGGGAGGAGTTGTGGCGCGAGATCGGGGTTATGAGTCTTCGCCAAACCTCATCCTGGGGTTATGGGTCCCGGGCTCGCGCTATGCGCGCCCCGGGACGACAGCGGTGGGTGCATCACCCCCGCTTCGCCCGGTCCTTCTCGTTCTGCGCCATGATGCTCTCGCGCGCGGTTTTCCAGTCGTCGTCGCTCCAGTCGCGGAGCTGGTAGAAATTGCCGCCCATCGCCAGCGCCTGCGCGCCGTCCATCGCGATGGTCTCGCCGCTGATCCAGTCGCAGCCGCCGGAGATCAGGAACACCGCGAGGTTCTGCAATTCCTCCATGGTGCCGACGCGGCTCATCGGGTTCATCGCCTTGGTGCGCGCGCCGGCTTCGTCGCCGGGCTTGATGCGCTTGCTCATGCCCTCGGTCGGGATCTCGCCCGGCGCGATGGTGTTGAGGCGGATGCCGTAGCGGCCCCATTCGGTCGCGAGCGACATCGTCATGGCGTGGATCGCCGACTTGCTCATCGCCGACGGCACCACGTAAGGCGAGCCGTTGCGCACCCAGGTCGTGGTGATGGAAACGACATTGCCGGGCTGCTTCAAGGCGATCCAGCGCTTGCCGACGGCATGGGTCACATAGAACGTGCCGTGCATCACGATGTTGGCGACGGCATCGAAGCCGCGCGGCGAGAGTTCCTCGCTGCGCGAGATGAAATTGCCGGCCGCGTTGTTGATGAGATCGGTGAGGGGAGCGTCACGAAAGATGGTCTCGATCATCTCTTCGACCGCGAGGGCGTTGCGGATGTCGACGCCGTGGCTGGTGACGCGGCCACCATGCAGGTCCATCAGCTCGGTCGCGGTCTCGTCGCACACGATCTTGCGCCGGCCGCAGATGTGCACCTCTGCTCCAAGCTGGAGGAAGCGCGCCGCCATCGACTTGCCGAGTCCGGTGCCACCACCGGTGACAAGGATGTTCCTGCCGGCCAGAAGATTTTCCTTGAACATGGCTGTTTCTCCCGTACGGATTGTCAGTTAATTGGTCGATTGACTAAATCCGGCCGCTGGCTTCCTGTAAAGCGGCACTGAACAAGAACAGGGGAGAATTCATCCATGGAAGAGCGCGTCTCGATCTCGGAAGGCGTCGCCGACGTGCGGCTGGTGCGCGCCGACAAGATGAATGCGCTCGATCAGGCGATGTTCGAGGCCCTTGTTGCCGCAACCGACCGGCTTTCGAAGGAAAAGCGCGTGCGTGTCGTCGTGCTCTCGGGCGAAGGCCGCGCCTTCTGCGCCGGTCTCGACATGGGGCGTTTTGCCGCCATGAAGGAGACAGGCGGGAACGGAATTCCGGGTGGCGAAAATCGCGATCTCACCAAGCGCACGCATGGCCATGCGAACTTTCCGCAACAGGCGGTGTGGGGATGGCGCCAGTTGCCGGTTCCCGTGATCGCGGCCGTGCACGGAGTCGCTTTCGGCGGTGGGTTCCAGCTCTCGCTCGGTGCCGACATGCGCTTTCTCTCGGCCGATGCGCGGATGTCGGTGATGGAGATCAAATGGGGCCTCGTGCCCGACATGGCCGGCACGCCGATCCTGGCCTCGCTCGTGCGCGACGACATTTTGCGCGATCTCACCTACACCGGCCGCATCTTCTCCGCACAGGAGGCGATGAGCTACGGCCTCGCGACGCGCATCTGCGACGACCCCCGCGCCACGGCTCTCGAAGTCGCGCGCGAAATCGCCGGCAAGAGCCCCGATGCGATCCGCGCCGCAAAGCGCCTGCTCAACAATCTCTCGGTCGATCCGGGCCCGGCGCTGCTCGCCGAGTCGGTCGAGCAGCAGAAGCTGATCGGCAGTGCGAACCAGACCGAAGCGGTGCGCTCCAATCTGGAGAAGCGCGAGGCGAGGTATGTAGACTGACAGGCTCTCCGTCATGGCCGGGCAGAAGCGCGAAGCGCGTCTTCGCGCTAGATGTCCCGGCCATCCACGTTCTTGGTCAGAAGCGGCAAGCAAGAACGTGGATCACCGGGACAAGCCCGGTGATGACGACTAACTGGCAACGTCGCTAAACAACAAAGAAAAACAAAAATGAGCGAAACGTCCCCATTCCTCGGCATCGTCTCCGGCGCCCGCCGCCGTACCCACGCCGAAGTCGCCAACCGCGCGGATCGCATCGCGAGCGGCCTCAGCAAAATCGGCGTCAAGCAGGGCGATTGCGTCTGCATGCTGATGCGCAACGACATCGCCTTCCTCGAAGCCGCCTACGCCGCGATGCGGCTCGGGGCCTATGGCGTGCCGATCAACTGGCACTTCAAGCCGGAGGAGATCAACTACATCCTCAACGACACCGGCACGTCCGTGCTGATCGGGCATGCCGACATGCTGCACGTCCTGCGCGATGTGATCCCGAAAGGCGTCACCGTGCTCAGCGTGCCGACCCCGCCGGAGATCCTGTCCAACTACAAGATCGATCCCGATCATCTGGTGAAGCCGGACTTCGCGATCGATTTCGAGTCCTGGCTTGCGCAACACCAGCCCTATGACGCCCGGTCGTGCCGCAGCCCATGAACATGATCTACACCTCGGGGACGACAGGCCATCCCAAGGGCGTGCGGCGCAATGCGCCCACGCCGGAACAGGCGGCGGCCGGCGAGCGCATGCGTGCGATGATCTATGGGCTCAAGCCCGGCGCCCGCGCGATCCTGCCGGGCCCGCTCTATCACTCCGCGCCGAACTCGTTCGGCATCCGCGCCGGCAAGCTCGACGGCGCGCTGGTGCTGATGCCGCGCTTCGAGGCCGAGGAGTTCCTGGACCTGATCGAACGATACAAGATCGACACCATCTTCATGGTCCCGACCATGTTCATTCGCCTGATGAAGCTGCCGGAGGTGGTCCGCAAGAAATACGATGTCTCGTCGCTGCGCCACATCATCCATGCCGCCGCGCCATGTCCGGCCGACGTCAAGCGCGCGATGATCGAATGGTGGGGGCCGGTGATCTACGAATTCTACGGCTCGACCGAATCCAGCGCCGTCACCTTCGCGACCTCTGAGGATGCACTCAAAAGGCCCGGCACCGTCGGCAGGATTTCGCCCGGCGCCGAGCTGCGCTTTATCGGCGATGACGGCCGCGTGCTGGGCGTGGGCGAGATCGGCGAGATCTATTCCCGCATGGCCGAAATGGCTGACTTCACTTACCACAACAAGCCGGAGAAGCGCGCCGAGATCGACCGCGACGGCTTCATCACCTCCGGCGACGTCGGCTATATCGACGAAGACGGCTACGTCTTCATCTGCGACCGCAAGCGCGACATGGTGATCTCAGGCGGGGTCAACATCTATCCGGCCGAGATCGAATCCGTGCTCCACGCTGTGCCCGGCGTGCATGATTGCGCCGTGTTCGGCATCCCCGATGCCGAGTTCGGCGAGGCGCTGATGGCCGTGGTCGAACCGCAACCGGGTGTCACGCTCGATGCGTCCGATGTCCGTGCAAGGCTGAAGACGTCGCTCGCCGACTACAAGGTGCCGAAGCATATCGATATCCGCGCTGGGCTGCCGCGCGAAGACTCCGGAAAGATCTTCAAACGCCGGCTCCGCGATCCCTATTGGGAGCAGGCGGGGCGGAAGATTTGAGAAAGAACCCGTAGGGTAGGCACGGCGCAAACGCGCCTTTGCCCACCCGACGAGGGACACGCTGGGAAACATTCATTATGAGCGACGCTGCCAAGGAAGTGCTGTACGAAGTCGCCGACCACATCGCGGTGATCACGCTGAATGCGCCGGAGCGCATGAACACGATCTCCGGCCCGATGCTGAACGATCTGGCGCGGCTGCTGACCGAGGCCAATGAGGACCGCAACGTCCGGGTCGTGATCTTCACCGGCAAGGGGCGGGCATTCTGCGCCGGCCTCGATTTGCGTCAGGAGCGCGACGGCAATGGCCTCAGTGCCGCGTCGTCGCCGACCACGATCAATCTGCGCAACACGCCGCCGACCGTGCTTCAGGCGATGGACAAGCCGACCATCTGCGCCGTCAACGGCGGCGCCGCCGGTTACGGCATGGACACCGCGCTCGGCTGCGATATCCGCATCATGGCGGAGTCCTCGAAGCTTGCGGCGGCCTTCGTCAAGCGCGGCGTCGTGCCGGAATCCGGCGGCACCTGGCTGCTGCCTCGGATGCTCGGCTGGGCCAAGGCTTCCGAGCTGACCTTCACCGGCCGGACGCTCAGCGCCCGCGAGTGTCTGGAATGGGGCCTCGCCAACGAGGTCGTGCCGGATGCCGACTTGATGGGCCGCGCCCGCGCCATCGCCCGCGAAATCGCAGCCAACGCGCCGCTCGCGGTGCAGGCCTCCAAGCGCATGATGCGGATGGGCCTCAACGAGAACTTCTCCGATCACGTTCACCACGTCTACCTCCAGCTTCTGCCGCTGTTCAAGACACAGGACATGGCCGAGGGCATGAAGGCGTTCATGGAGAAGCGTGAGCCGAAGTTCGAGGGGCGGTAGGCGCCGCCTGATCGCGCACGCTGGAGTAGCAATCAGTAATCGGCTCGGCTAGGTTGACGTTCCCACGCCAACCGCTTGCGATCGCCGATGCCCTCAAACCGCGCCAGCTTCTTCGAAGTTCCTCATGCGGCCCTTTACGCGCTGATGACGGTGACCGTCCTGGCGTCGGGATTCTGCTTCATCCAGGCAGGCAGTCCGGCGGCGCCGGCAGAGTTGCTGTATCGCTATGGCGGCATGTATTCGGGCGCAATCGCGCGGCATGAGTACTGGCGCCTGCTCGCCTATGGCTTCCTGCATGTCAACTTCGTCCACCTCACCATGAACATGTTGTGCCTCGTGCTGTGGGGCGGACATCTCGAGCGGCGAGTGGGACCGGCCTATTTCCTCATCATCTATCTCTGCGCGATGGTGTTCGGCGCCGTCATCGGCAATGGCATCCATTCCACGCCCTATTTGACCGTCGGCGCGTCCGGCGCCACGTCGGGCGTTTTGGGTGCGCTGCTCTGCCTGTGGATCCTCGGCAAGCTCGACGTCAGGTTCGACTTCTTCGCCATCAACATCGGATTGAACATTGCGTTTGCGCTCGGCAATTCGCGGATCGACTGGGGCGTCCATCTCGGCGGCTTTGCGGCCGGATTGATCGCCTGCGCATTGCTGGACCTCATCGAGAAGGCGAATCCTTACGCGCTTCGTTGCAAATTTCCCGAAGCCGTGAAGGTCAATCTCACTCTGTTGGCCTGTGTTGCTGCTGCGTGGGCTTGGAGCGGTCAGGCCATCGCCGCCGGGATTTCCGGATGGGGCCTGGCCATCGTTGTCGTGGTCGCATGCTGTGCGGTCGTGAAGGTGGTTGATCTCGTCCTCTCCATGAAGAAGGGTCTTGCGATCGTCGTGGTCGCCCTGGCTGGAGCGAATGCTGTCACCATCCTGCTGTGCGGTTTGGCTCTGGCATCTTCTTGCAGTCCGCGCTGGCCAACCGGGTCCGTTCCACTCGATAATCTTCTCGTCATATTCTGTCCCAATCCTGTTCTGATCTCGGGGCTGGCCGCGATCGGTGCCGCCGCGGTGACGCTGTGGCTCTGTGCAAGGGAAATTTCGCGCGGGATCGAGGATGTCGGATTTGTCGGCACATCGCTGCGTGCCGAACGCAGCCGGCGTCATGGACTATGACCGCGGAGGTCGTGCTATAAGAGGGCTCATTGACCCCGGATCATCCCAAGGTTCCTAAATCTAATGGCCCCCGTTTCCATTCTGCTCAACGTGATCTGGATTCTCATCGGCGGTGCCTGGATGGCATTCGGCTGGCTGGTGGCTTCCGTCATCATGGCCATTACCATCATCGGCCTTCCCTGGGCGCGGGCGGCGTTCAACATCGCGGTCTACGCCCTGCTGCCGTTCGGCTCGCGCGCGGTCAACCGCGACGAGGTCACCGGTATGGGCGATATCGGCACCGGCCCGCTCGGGGTGATCGGGAACATTATCTGGTTCGTGCTGGCCGGCTGGTGGCTGGCACTCGGCCACGTGCTGACAGCCGTGATCTTCGCCGTCACCATCATCGGCATTCCCTTTGCCTGGGCCCATCTGAAGCTCGCGGGGATCGCGCTCTGGCCGATCGGCAAGGTGATCGTGCCGGCCTAGCCGCAAGGAGTGATCGCCCCTTTCAGTGTGCGCCGCCCCCAACTTCATCTTGCGCTGCGGCAAAAAACTTGCACACTCGGCTGAGCCGGGCAGCGAAGCGAGCTCGAACAAGGAAGCGAGCCATGTCCCTCCAGACCGTGCCACCCGACGCCATTGACAACCGCGCGAACCGCGCTGAGGACGCCCAGGCGCTGGAGGCAGATGCGCGGCTGCGTGACGACATCCGCCTGCTCGGACGCATCCTGGGCGACACGGTGCGCGACCAGGAAGGCGCGGAATTGTTCGACCTGGTCGAGCGCATCCGCCAGACCTCGATCCGGTTCCACCGCGACGAGGACCGGCTCGCCCGCCGCGAGCTCGAGCAGATCCTCGACAGCATGTCGACCTCGGAGACGGTGCGGATCGTCCGCGCCTTCAGCTATTTCTCCCACCTCGCCAACATCGCCGAGGACCAGAACAACATTCGCCAGATGCGCGCCCGCAGTGCCGCCCAGAGCACCGGTTCCGGCGTGCTGGCAGAGACGCTGGCCCACGCCAGGGACGCCGGGATCAGCTCCGATATGCTGCGCAATTTCTTCAAGACCGCGCTGGTCAGCCCGGTCCTGACCGCGCACCCGACCGAGGTCCGCCGCAAGAGCACCATGGACCGCGAGATGGAGGTCGCTAGCCTGCTGGACCGCCGCGAGCGTGTGGCGCTGACTGAAGACGAGGCCGCCGCCAGCGACGAGCAGCTTCGCCGCGAGGTGCTGACGCTGTGGCAGACCAATCTCTTGCGCCGGACCACGCTCACGGTGCTCGACGAGGTCGCCAATGGCCTGTCGTTCTACGACTACACCTTCCTGCGCGAGGTACCGCGGCTGGTCAACGTGCTCGAAGACAGGCTGGAGGAGGCTGGCGAGGCGGCTGCAAGCGAGCTCGCCTCGTTCCTGCGCATGGGCAGCTGGATCGGCGGCGACCGCGACGGCAATCCCTTCGTCACCGCCGATGTGATGCGCGGGACGCTGCGGCTGCAGTCGAGCCGGGTGATGCAATTCTATCTCAACGAGCTGCACGTGCTCGGCTCGGAGCTGTCGATCGCGGCGCACCTCGCCGACGTCTCCGAGGAGCTGCGGACGCTGGCGGAACGCTCGCCCGACACCTCGCCGCACCGGAGCGGCGAGCCTTATCGTCTCGCGGTCTCCGGCATCTATGCGCGCCTGACGGCGACGGCCGAAAAGCTCGAGGTCGAGATCACGCGCCGGCCGGTCGGCAAGGGCAGGCCTTACGAGACCGTCAAGGAGTTGCAGGCCGATCTCGACGTGCTGCACCGTTCGCTGATCTCCAACAATGCCCGCGTGATCGCCCGCGGCCGGCTGCGGCTGCTGCGGCGCGCGGTGGATTGCTTCGGCTTCCATCTGGCGCGGCTCGACATCCGTCAGAACTCGGCCGTGCACGAACGTACCATTGCCGAGCTGATGGATGCCGCGAACCCCGGCATGTCCTATCTCGCGCTCGGCGAGGACGCGCGCATCTCGCTGCTCACCAACGAGCTGCGCAGCACGCGCTCGCTGGTCTCGCCATTCGTCAAATACAGCGACGAGACCATGGGCGAGCTCAACGTCTTCCATTCCGCCGCGGAGGCGCATGCGAAGTTCGGCTCGGACGCCATTCCCCAATGCATCATCTCGATGTGCAAGGGCATGTCCGACATGCTCGAAGTGGCCGTGCTGCTCAAGGAGGTCGGCCTCGTCCATCCCTCCGGGCGCAGCGCCATCAACATCGTGCCGCTGTTCGAGACCATCGAGGATTTGCAGGCCTCCAGCAGCATCATGGATCGCATGCTGTCGCTGCACGATTACCGCCGCCTCGTCGACAGCCGCGGCAGCGTGCAGGAGGTCATGCTCGGCTATTCCGACTCGAACAAGGATGGCGGCTTCGTCACCTCGGGCTGGGAACTCTACAAGGCCGAGATCGGCCTCGTCGACGTGTTCGAGCGCCACGGCGTGCGCTTGCGCCTGTTCCACGGCCGCGGCGGCTCGGTCGGCCGCGGCGGCGGTCCGAGCTATGACGCCATCATCGCCCAGCCCGGCGGCGCGGTGAACGGGCAGATCCGCATCACCGAGCAGGGCGAGATCATCTCGTCGAAATATTCCAACGCCGAAGTCGGCCGCAACAATCTGGAGATCCTCGCCGCCGCGACGCTGGAGGCGAGCCTGCTGCATCCGCGCCAGAGCGCGCCGCGCCGCGAATATCTCACCGCGATGGACGAGCTTTCAAATTTGGCTTTCAAGGCCTATCGCGGCCTCGTCTACGAGACCGACGGTTTCGTCGATTATTTCTGGGCGTCCACGGTCATCAACGAGATCGCGACGCTGAACATCGGCAGCCGTCCGGCCTCGCGCAAGAAGACCCGCGCGATCGAAGATCTGCGCGCCATTCCGTGGGTGTTCTCCTGGGCGCAGTGCCGCCTGATGCTGCCGGGCTGGTATGGCTTTGGCAGTGCGGTCGAGCAGTGGATCGCGGAGCATCCCGACAAGGGCATGCCGTTCCTGAAGGAGCTCTACAGGGAATGGCCGTTCTTCCGCATGCTGCTGTCGAACATGGACATGGTGCTGGCGAAAAGCTCGATCGCGATCGCCTCGCGCTATGCCGAGCTTGTTCCCGATGAAGCCCTGCGCGAAAAAATCTTCGGCCGCATCCGCCGCGAATGGCATTCCTGCATCGAGACGCTGCTCGACATCATGGGCCAGGACCGGCTGCTCCAGGGCAATCCGCTGCTGGAGCGCTCGGTGCGCCACCGCTTCCCCTATCTCGATCCGCTCAACCACGTGCAGGTCGAGCTGCTCAAGGAACATCGCGCGCAGAACCCGGACGAGCAGGTGCTGCGCGGGATTCAGCTCACGATCAATGGCATCTCCGCGGGGTTGCGGAACACGGGTTAGCAACGCGGCGTCTTCTCGCCTCGTTGCTAACGTGGATGGCCGGGGCAAGCCCGGCCGTGACGCCGCAGCTATCAGGGCTTCATTGCGCCTTGTACACTGGTGTAAACGGCATAGAGCGACGACGAGCCACAGATATAAAGTCTGTTTCGCTGCTGCCCGCCGAAGCTCAGGTTGGCGACGGTTTCCGGGATGTGAATTTTGCCAAGCAGTTGGCCGTTGGCCGTATAGCAGCGCACGCCGTCTTCGTTCGGATCGCCCCAGCCCACCGAACACCAGACCCGTCCCTCGGTGTCACAGCGGACGCCGTCGGTAATGCTCGGCTTTGGCATCTCTGCGAAGACTTTGCTGTTCGACACCTTCCCCGCCGCCACATCGAGGTCGAACACGCGGATATGGGATGGGTTGTCCGGTCCGTCCGTGAATCCGGTGTCGCAGATATAGAGCTTCTTTTCGTCGGGTGAGATAGCGAGTCCATTGGGCTCCACGAAGTCGTCGACGACGACCTTGATGTCGCCGGTCTTCGGGTCGACGCGGTAGACGTTCTTTTTCTCCTGCTCGGGGTCGGCCTTGACGCCCTCGTAGAAGCCGCCGATGCCGTAGGCCGGATCGGTGAACCAGATCGCGCCATCGGCGGTGACGACCGCATCGTTCGGCGAGTTCAGTCGCTTGCCATTGAATTTGTCGGCAATGATGGTGATCGAGCCGTCGAGTTCGGTGCGCGTCACACGCCGCCCGCTATGCTCGCACGTGATCAGGCGTCCTTCGCGATCGATCGTGTTGCCGTTCGAGTTCATCGAGGGTTGACGGTAGACGCTGGTATGACCGTCATCCTCCGAGAAGCGCATGATGCGATTGTTGGGGATGTCGCTGAACAGCAGATATCGTCCGGCTGCAAAATACACGGGACCTTCGGCCCATCGGAAGCCGGTTGCAACACGCTCGACCGCCATGGTGCCGGCGAAGGCCGGGAAGTCGGCAGGCCCGAACGTTGGCGGCCCCTTCTTCGCGGATTCCAGACGGGAGTCCGGGTAGCGGCTGCCGGGAAGCGGTCCCAAGGGCAACGGGGCCGTCGATATCGTCGGAGTGCCGGTCTGGCCCAATGGCGCGACGGAGGCTGCCAGGGTTGCGTTCATGGTAACGCCGGTCGCGGCTACTGCAGCCGCCGCGCCCTTCAGGAGGGTGCGGCGCCCGAGGCAAGGCTCGTCAGTATCGGCAGAATTGGTCAGTGATTTTGTCATAGTCGCCTCCCATTTTTTGTTGGAAGGAAACCATTCGCCCGCAATCGGGCGTAATGCGGGCGATCTCCGGTCGGACAACCGGAGATCGCAATGCAACAATTGCTGGGAAAACGGCTAGACGGGATCCCAGGGGAAGATGTCGGCGGAACGGTCGAGCTTGTAGAACGAGCCCTTCAGTGCCGGCATGCCGTGTTCCGCGATCGTTTGCGGCGTCCAGCCCTCGCTGCGATGAACCGAGCGCAGCGGGCGGTTCTGGCTGAACAGGAACAGCTCGTTCATGCGTGCGCCGAAGATCTGCCCGGAGACGTCCTTGGCGGCATCGGAGAGCAGATAGGCGCAGATCGGCGCGATCTTCTCCGGGCCCATCTGCTTGATCTTCTCGACGCGCGCCTTCTCGGCTTCGGTCTCGGTCGGGATGGTGCCGATCATGCGGGTCCAGGCAAACGGCGAAACGCAGTTGGAGCGGACGTTGAAGCGGCCCATGTCGAGCGCGATCGACTTCGACAGCCCGATGATGCCGAGCTTGGCCGCGGCGTAGTTGGCCTGGCCAAAATTGCCGATCAGGCCGGAGGTCGAGGTGAAGTGCACGAAGGAGCCGCTCTCCTGCTCGCGAAAGATCCGCGCCGCAGCGTGGCTGACGTAGAACGAGCCCATCAGGTGAACCTTGATGACGGCCTCGAACGCTTCCACGCTCATCTTGTGGAAGATCATGTCGCGCAGGATGCCGGCATTGTTGACGACGCCGTCGAGCTTGCCGAAATGATCGGTCGCGGTCTTCACGATCTTGCTGGCGGGGACGGCTTCCGCCACCGACTCGAAATTGGGCACCGCGATGCCGCCGCGCTTCTTGATCTCATCGACCACCTCCTCGGCGGGCGAAGCGCTGGAACCGGCGCCGTCGGCGGCAACACCGGGGTCATTGACGACGACCTTGGCGCCCTCCGCCGCGCAGAGCAGCGCGATCTCGCGCCCGATGCCGCGGCCCGCGCCGGTGACGATGATGACCTTGTCTTGCAGTGATTTTGTCATGTGAGTTCTCCGCTAGCCGTTCCAATTTCCGCCGTCATTCCGGGATGCGCCGCAAGGCGCAGGCCCGGAATCCATACTCCCGATCGTGGTTACGGATTCCGGGCTCGTCGCTGACGCGACGCCCCGGAATGACAGTCGTTACCTCTCGTTCGTAAACACGATCGTGCCACTCGCGGCGAACATGCCGCCGACGCCGTGGCACACCGAAATCTTCGCATTCGGCACCTGTGCCGGGGCAATCCCGCGCATCTGGCGTACGCTCTCCTGGAGTGCGTACATGCCGTACATGCCCGAATGCATGTAGGACAGGCCGCCACCATTGGTGTTGAGCGGCAGCTTGCCACCGGGGCGCGTGTTGCCATCCGCGATGAATTGGCCGGTTTCCTCGTGCGGCATGAAGCCGAGGTCGCCAAGGCCGAACAGCGGCAGATGCGCAAACGCATCGTAGATCATGAGATGGTCGACATCCCGGTGCGCGATGCCGGCTTCCTTAAAGGCGAGGGGGCCGGCGGTCTTGAATGCGCGCGAGGAGTTGAAAGTCTCCATCTGGCTGACCATCGGCGTCTCCACGCTCTCGCCGGTGCCCATGATGTAGACGGGCTTCCTCGGAAAATCCTTGGCGCGGTCGGCCGAGGTCAGGATCAGCGCGCCGCCGCCGTCGGTGACGAGGCAGCACTGCAGCAGCCGGAATGGATAGGCGATCATGCGCGAGTTGAGGACATCAGCGACCGTGATCGGGTCCTTCATCATCGCGCGGGGATTTTTGGCCGCCCATTCCCGCTGCACCACCGCCACCGAGGCGAGCTGCTCATGCGTGATGCCGTAGGTCTTCATGAAGCGCAGCACGGGGATCGGGAACATGCTGGGCGGGCCGTAGACGCCGTAGGGCGCCTCGAACTGCCCTTGCAGGCTGTCGGCGGGGATCGAACGCGGCGCCTTGCCGATCATCGACTTGCCGCTCTCGGCATGCGTGATCAGCACGGTCTTGCAGAGACCTGCCTCGATCGCCGCCGCCGCATGGCGAACGTGCAGCATGAAGGAGCAGCCGCCGACCGAGGTGCCGTCCACCCAGGTCGGCTTGATTCCGAGGTAATGGCAGACCTGCTGCGGCGTTTCGACCGCGGTGGCAAAGCCGTCGATGTCGGAGAGTTTCAGCCCGGCATCCGCGATGGCGTTGAGCGCCGCATCCGCGTGGAGCTGGAGCTGCGACATATTGGGGATGACGCCGAGTTCGGTGGTCTCGGCCGCGCCGACGACGGCAACCTGGTTGCTGCGCATGGCCTATCCCTTCGCCGGACGGAACACGGGGAGGGTGATCTTGTCGTCGAGCGCCTGGAAGGCGACTTCGAGCTTCATGTCGAGATCAAGCGCCTCCGGCGTCTGCGGACAATCGATGATGTTGCTCATCATCCGCGGTCCTTCGGCAAGCTCGACCACCGCGATCGCATAAGGCGGCGTGAAGCCGGGAGCGGCGGGACGATGATTGATCACGTAGCTGTAGAGGAAACCCTTGCCGCTCGCCTTGAAGATGCTGACCTTGCGCGAGGCGCAGGATGGGCAGAACGGACGCGGCGGGAAATAGACATGCGCGCAGGCGTCGCAGCGCTGCAAACGCAATTCGCCCGCTTTCGTGCCGTCCCAGAAATGCTGGGTCTCCGGCGTCGGTTTCGGGCGCGCGCGCTGCGGTTCGGCCATGTCGGAAAACCCTCCCAAAGGCAATTCTTGATAAGGCCTGGGCTTCACGCCTGGCTGTTTCGATCTTGATGCGACAATCGACCATCGCGCGTCAACGGTCCAGCAATGCGCATGCATGCCATCATGCGCACAATGCTTGTGTCGAACCGAGGCGGCGCTATAGATTGCGCGCGCAATATTCCGTGAGACAGACATGCCCGATTTTCCGACACTGGCGAAACTCGCCGACGACCTCGAAAGCGGCCGCACGACCTCCCGCAAGCTGGTCGAGGCATGCCTCGCCAGGATCGCCGACCCGGCCGGCGAGGGCCAACGCACATTCATCCACGTCGACAAGGACGCCGCGCTCGCAACCGCGGATGCGATGGACGGCTTGCGCAAGGTCAAGGCGGCGCCGTCGCGCTATGCCGGTATCCCGGTCTCGATCAAGGATCTCTTCGACATTAAGGGCCAGGTCACACGCGCCGGCTCCCGCGCGCTCGACGATTCTGCGCCGGCCGATCAGGACGCCGCGACGGTGGCGCGGCTGCGTAAGGCCGGCTTCGTCGTGATCGGGCGGACCAACATGACTGAGTTCGCCTATTCCGGCATCGGCATCAATCCGCACTACGGCACGCCGAAGGGCGCCTGGAACCGGGCCGAGGGACACGTGCCCGGCGGCTCGTCCTCGGGCGCCGCGGTGTCCGTGCTCGACGGCATGGCGCATGGCGCGCTCGGCACCGACACCGGCGGCTCCTGCCGGATTCCGGCCGCCTTCAACGGCATCGTCGGCTACAAGCCGACGCAGCGCCGCGTGCCGCTGGACGGCTCCGTGCCGCTGTCCTTCTCGCTCGACAGCATCGGGCCGCTGGCGCGGTCGGTCAGCTGCTGTGCCATTCTCGATGCCGTACTCGCGAACGAGCCGATCGTCCCGCTGAAGCCGCGGCCGGTAAAGGGCATGCGGCTCGCAGTGCCAACCACGATTGCGCTCGACGATCTCGACGCGGACGTGGCCTCGACGTTCGAGCGCGCGCTCAAGAGCCTTGCCGATCACGGTGCGATCGTCGAGCGCATCGAGATGGCCGAATTTCACGACATCGGCCCGATGAACGCCAAGGGCGGCTTTGCGGCGTCCGAAAGCTACGCCTGGCATCGCTACCTCATCACGGCCAAGGGCGACATCTACGACCCCAGGGTCTCCGTGCGCATCATGCGCGGCGAGGCGCAGAGCGCGGCCGATTACATCGATCTCCTCAACGAGCGCCGCTCGCTGATCGCGCGCGTCAATGCGCGCGTCGCGCCCTATGACGCGCTGGTGCTGCCCACCACCGCCAACACGCCGCCGAAGATTTCCGATCTTGCCGATGACAAGGCGTTCACCAGGGAAAACCTGCGCGCGCTCCGCAATTGCACTCTCATCAACATGATCGACGGCTGCGCCATCTCGCTGCCCGCGCATCGCGAGGGTGACGTTCCCGTCGGCCTGATGCTGGCGGGCGCGGGCGGATCTGACCGTCGTATTTTCGAGCTTGCTGCCGGCATGGAGGCCGTAATTCGTGTTTGACCTGACTTTCACCGTTGACGCCCAGGACACCACCACGCCGCTGACATTAGCGATCGACCAGATGGTCATTGCGGGCTGGACCGGCCGCGATCCCGTCGCGCGCGACAAGCACATCGCCGAGCTGCAAGAGATGGGCATCGCCCCGCCGGCCTCGACGCCGATCTACTACCGCGCCTCGGCGCGGCGGCTAACCCAGGAAGACCGCATCGAATGCTGCGGCGGCGATTCCTCCGGCGAGGTCGAATTCGTGCTGATCGGCTGGCAGGGCCGCATCTTCGTCGGCTGCGGCTCCGACCATACCGACCGCAAGGTCGAGGCCTACAACGTCACGGTCTCCAAGCAGATGTGCGACAAGCCGGTCGCATCCACGCTCTGGGAGCTCGAGGACGTCATCGGCCATTGGGACAGGATGATCCTGCGCTCCTACGCCACCATCAAGGGCGAGCGCGTGCTCTACCAGGAGGGCACGCTGGACGCGATGCTGCCGGTCGCCGACCTCATCGCGCGCGGCTTTGAGGGTGGCAAGTTCCCCGACGGCTGCGCCATGTTCGGCGGCACCTTTGCGGCCAAGGGCGGCATCCGCCCCGCCGATCGCTTCGAGTTCGAACTCGAGGACCCCGTGCTGAAGCGCACGATCAAGCACGGCTATGACGTGACGACGCTGCCGGTGCGGGGCTGATACCCCTCCGCCGTCATTGCGAGGAGCCCTTGCGACGAAGCAATCCAGGATCCCTCTGCGGAAAGACTCTGGATTGCTTCGCTGCGCTCGCAATGACGAGGAGATAGTCGGGAATCGGGTGGCAAAGGGCGGGCCGGTCTTGCGAAGGTGGCAGTCATGACAGCAACGGCACGTAAATCACCCCCTAAGCCCTCAGTCGACCTCGCCACCCACGTCGACGCCCTCGGCTGGCCTCAAATCACCGCCGAGCTCGATGCCCAGGGCAGCGCCGTCCTGAAGAATCTGCTGACGCCCGACCAATGCCGCGCCATCGCCGCGCTCTATCCTGATGATGCAGGCTTCCGCAGCCGCATCGTCATGGGCCGCCACGGCTTTGGCCGCGGCGAGTACAAATATTTCTCCTACCCGCTGCCCGATCTGATCGCGCAGCTTCGCCCGACGCTGTATGCGCATCTTCAGGGCGTCGCCAATCGCTGGAACGAGGCGATGGGGATCGACATCCGTTACCCGGCCGCGCATGCCGCGTTCCTCAAGCGCTGCCACGAGGCAGGCCAGGCGCGGCCGACGCCGCTGCTGCTGCAATACGAGACGGGCGATTTCAACTGCCTGCACCAGGACCTCTATGGCGAGCACGTGTTTCCGCTCCAGGTCGCGATCCTCTTGTCCGAGCCGGGACGCGATTTCACCGGTGGCGAGTTCGTGCTGACCGAGCAGCGCCCGCGCATGCAATCGCGCGCCGAGGTCGTGCCGCTGGCGCAGGGCGATGCGGTCGCTTTCGCCGTGCATCACCGTCCGGTGCAGGGGACACGCGGCACCTACCGCGTTAATCTCCGCCATGGCGTCAGCCGGATCAGGTCCGGCCAGCGCCATACGCTGGGTGTGATCTTCCATGATGCCAAATGAGCGCTGCGATTGACGGGTGATCTGTTCGACACGGCCGCCGAGGCACAGCCGTCGCGTGAGGAGATCGCCGACGGCGCCGTGTTGCTGCGCGGATTCGTCAGGCCGATCGAGAGCGAGCTGATCGAAGCCGTGCGCGCGATCGTGGCGCAGTCGCCGTTCCGCCGCATGACCACGCCCGGCGGCCACCTGATGTCCGTGGCGATGACCAATTGCGGCGAGCGCGGCTGGATCACCGATCACACCGGCTATCGCTATGATCCGATCGATCCGCGAACCGGCGCGCCATGGCCCGCGATGCCGACGGTGCTTCGCGACCTGGCTCGAGGCGCGGCGGAGCAGGGCGGCTTTGGCGGCTTTGCGCCCGACGCCTGCCTCGTCAATCGCTACGAGCCCGGCACGCGGCTGTCGCTGCATCAGGACAAGGACGAGCTGGACTATTCGGCGCCGATCGTCTCGGTCTCGCTCGGCCTGCCCGCGACCTTCCTGTTCGGCGGCCTGGCGCGCAGCGACAAGCCGCGCCGCTTCCGGCTCGTCCATGGCGACGTCGTCGTCTGGGGCGGGCCCAGCAGGCTCGCCTATCACGGCGTCGCGCCGCTCGCCGATGGCGAGCACGCGCTGCTGGGAAGGAAGCGGATCAATTTGACGTTTCGCCGGACGCGGTGATCTTCCTTCTCCCCTTGAGGGAGAAGGTGCCTTCCCGAAGGGGAGGCGGATGAGGGGTCTCTATCCGCGGAGACAGACCCCTCATCCGTCTCGCTGCCGCTTCGCGTCAGCGATCCACCTTCTCCCACAAGGGGAGAAGGGAAGAGTCCCGGAACGACGATGCTTCGTTTACGGCTTCGGCGGGTGAATGAACGCCCAGGGGCTGACTTCCGAATCCCGCGTCACTTCCACCGAAATCAGATACGGCCCGCCATGGGCCAGCGCCTTTTCCATCGCCGCCTTGAACTGGTCCGGCGCGGTGACACGCGCGGCAGCCACACCAAAGGACTCCGCGAGCTTGACGAAATCCGGATTGACCAGATCGGACGCCACCACGCGGCCGTTAAAGCGCTCGCGCTGGTCGCGGCGGACATTGCCGTAGGCGTTGTTGTTGAACACCAGCGTCACCACGCCGATGTTGAACTGCACGGCGGTGGCAAGCTCCTGCACGCCGAACATGAAGCCGCCGTCGCCGGTGATCGCCACCACCGGCTTGTCGGGGTTGGCCACCTTGGCGCCGAGCGCGGTCGGGAAGCCCGAGCCGAGCGTGCCCTGATACCCTGACGTGATGAAGGTGCGCGGCTCGTAGATCGGAAAGCCGTACCAGGACGCGAAGCCGAACTGCGACAATTCATCGGTGACGATCGCGTTGGCCGGCAGCACCTCGCGCAGGATGTTGAGATACGCCATCTGCGGCTGGATGCTCTGGATCTCTGCCAGCGCGGTCGCGGTGGCCTCGCGGATCGCGGCGCGGCGGCCGGCGGACTTGCTGTAGCCGGCCTTGCTGACCGCTTGGATCAGATCGGCGGTCGCGGTTTTGGCATCGGCGACGATGGCGGTGTCGGAGATGAAGCGCCGCATCTCGACGGGATCGATGTCGATGCGGATGCTCTTCAAGCCGTCAGGTCGATACGGCCAGCGCGACATGGTCGGCAGTTCCAGCCGCGAGCCGATACCGATCATGAGATCGGTCTTCGGCCATAGCTTGTAGGCGGCAGCCATCGTGAGCCCCAGCTCATGCGCGTTGGAGACGATGCCGCGCCCGCTGCGGAAGGCGACGACGGGTGCATCGATCATCTCGGCGAGCTCGAGGATTTCGTCGCGCGCCTCGATCGCGCCGCTGCCGACAAAGATCATCGGCGCCTTGCTGCTCCTGATCACCGCGGCCGCCTGCCTGATCAGATCAGGATCGGGCAATGGTGCGGGCAGCGGCTCGAGCACCTTTGCGGCACAGGTGTCCGCGCGTTGGGTGAAGATATCCCAGGGCATCTCGACCGAGGCGGGGCCGCGACGGCCGGACGTCATCTCCTGGAAGGCGCGCGACACGGTGGTCGGCGCGTTGCCGGGCGTCTCGATGCGGTCGGCCCATTTGACATAGGTGCGCAAGGTGGCGAGCTGGTCCGGCATCTCGTGCAGATGGCCGCGGCCCTTGCCCAGAAACTGCGTCGGCACCTGGCCGGTCACGCACAGCACCGGCTCGTTGCAGCCGTAGGCGGTCAGCAGCGCCGCGCTGGCGTTGAGCACGCCGGGGCCGGGCACCACGCTGAACACGCCGGGCTTGCCGCTGGAGCGCGCATAGCCGAACGCCATGTAGCCGCAGGCCTGCTCGTGCCGCGCGCCGATCACGTTGAGCTGGGCCTGGTGGAAGGCGTCGAACAGGCCGTAGACCTGCGCGCCGGGCAGGCCGAACACGGTGTCGACGCCGTGGGCGACAAGGCCGCTTACGATCGCTTCGCCGCCGGTGAGGGTGGTCATTGCACTATTCCATTTCGATTGTTGTCAGGCTTCGTCGACGACGCCATTCCGTAGCATGCCGATGCCTTCGGCTTCGACCTCGATGACATCGCCGGGCGTCAGATAGCGCGGCGGATCGAACCGCGCACCGGCACCGGTCGGCGTGCCCGTCACAATGATGTCACCGGGGACCAGCGTCGCGAAGGTCGAGATATAGCTGATGAGATAGCGGAACGGGAACATCAGCCGGCTGGTCCGGTCGTCCTGCCTGAGCTCGCCGTTGACATGCGTGGTCAGACGAATGTCGGCGATCTGCGATTCCCGCGTGTAGGGCACCAGCCACGGGCCGAGGCTGCCGCTGGAATCAAAGTTCTTGCCCTGCGTGACGTTGAACTTGGCGTGGCGCAGCCAGTCGCGCACCGAGCCTTCGTTGCAGAGCGTGAGCGCCGCGATGTGGTCGAGCGCGGCACTTTCCGCGATGTGTCGGCCGGCCTTGCCGATCACAAGCACGATCTCGCCTTCGTAGTCGAGCTGCGCTGACGCGCGCGGGCGCACCAGCGGCGTGTCGTGGCCCACGAAGGAGCGGGGCGAGCGCATGAACATGCTCGGATATTTCGGCGCCTCCTGGCCGTCCTTGTACTCGGCATTGCGGTCGGGATAGTTGACGCCGATGCAGATGATCTTTTCCGGCGCGGGCACTGGCGGCAGCCAGGTGATGTCGCCGAGCGCATGGTCCGGCGCGCGGCTGGCGGCCTCCTCGGCAAGGCTCACGAGCTTTCCGGCCGCGATCACCTCGCGCAGCGTCGGATAGTCCTTGGCGTGACGCGTCGAGAGGTCGACGATGCCTCCCTCCAGGACGGCGCCGTAGCGGGTTGCACCCTTGACGGAATAGGTAGCGAGGCGAGGGAGCTTCATTGGCAATCTATCTCTCTTGTCGTCCCTGCCTAGTGCGCAATTGCGCACGGGAGCAGGGACCCATACCGCGTGATCTATCGATAGCGTGCGATGACAATCCCGAACGACCAACCTTCGCCAAACTCCTCCCCGTGGTTATGGGTCCCTGCTTTCGCAGGGACGACGGGGAGAGTTATTTTGCTTGTCACCGGCATTAATCCGCCACCAGCACGTCGGCGACGAACTTCGGCTCACGCACGGCCTGCCCGCTGAACGGCGAGCCCTGCTCGAACCAGGACCGCGGCGCCGGCGCGCCCCACAGCGTCTGGCGGCGCGGATCGCGCAGCGACCAGCGCAGCGGCTCGTGGTCGTGATCGCCGGTGAAGTAGTCGCTGGTGTAGAGTTCGAGACGGTGCCCGTCGGGGTCGCGCACGTAGAGGAAGAACGCATTCGAGATGCCGTGGCGTCCCGGTCCGCGCTCGATGTTCTTGACGAAGCCTTGTGAGGCCATGACGTCGCAGAGATGGATGATGTTCATCGCCGTCGGCGTCCAATAGGCGAAGTGGTGCAGGCGAGGGCCCTTGCCGTTGGTGATGGCGAAGTCGTGGACATTGCCCTTGCGATGCATCCAGGCAGCCGCAATGCGCCCGTTCGGTCCGTCCTCCTCGGCATATTCGGTGAGGCGGAAGCCGAGCCGGGCGTAGAACTCGACGGTGTCCTGCACTTCGGCGGCGAAGACGTTGAAATGATCGAGCCGCTGCGGGTGGCATCCCCTGTAGAGATCGTAGCGGCGAAGCAGATGCGGGCGGCGGTCCATCGACGCGTAGAGCTCGATCTGGAAGCCGAAGGGGTCGGTGAATTGCAGTGTGCGGCCCTGGAAGGGCTGGTCGACGAAGGCGTAAGAGAGACCGTTCTCCGAAAGGAAGGAGGCGGCCTTGTCGAGGTCTTTGTCGTTGCCGACCTTGAAGCCGAGCCGGGCGCAGGCGGGTACCGGCGCCTTGCGCAACACCAGCGAGTGATGCTGGTGCTCCTCGGCTGCGCTCAGGTAAACGACCTTGTCGTCGGCATCCTCGACATGCAGCCCGACGGTGGTCTCGTAGAACGCACGGCTGAGCTTCAGGTCAGTCACGTCGAGCACGACGTGGCTGGAGCGGATGATGTTGAACGGCGGTTCGAAGATGTGTTGCGGTACGGGCATCGGCGTTTCCCCTCGGCTCGACGAGCGTCAGATTCCCAATTTCTGAATCTTGTGCGTGCCCCGCGCCAGCGAGACGTGCTTGGTTTCCATGTAGAAGTCGAACGAGTAGTCGCCGCCATCGCGGCCGATACCTGAGGCCTTCATGCCGCCGAACGGCGTAGGCAGATGGCGGACGTTTTCCGAGTTCAGCCAGATCATGCCAGCCTCCAGCGCGTCGGCGACGCGCAGTGCGCGGCCGACGTCGTTGGTCCAGACATAGCCGGTCAGGCCGTAGCGGGTGTCGTTGGCGATCTCGATGGCGTCGGCCTCGTCCTTGAAGGGCAGCACGGTGAGGAAGGGGCCGAACACTTCCTCCTGCGCCACGCGCATCTTGCCGTTGGCGCCGGTCACCAGTGTCGGCTCGACGTAATGTCCGCCGCCGGGGCCGTCATAGGCCTTGCCGCCGACGGCGATCACAGCACCATCCTGCCGCGCGACGTCGAAATACGAGCACACCTTTGCGAGGTGCCGCTCGTGGATCAGCGGTCCGATCTCGGTGGCGGGATCGAGCGGATGGCCGACCCTCAGCGCTTTCACGCGCGCGGTCAGCTTCTCGATGAATGTCTCGGCGATGCTTTGCTGGATCAGCAGGCGGCTCGACGACGTGCAGCGCTCGCCGTTGAGGGAGTAGATCATGAACACGACGGCATCGAGCGCGCGGTCGAGATCGGCGTCGTCGAACACGATCACCGGGTTCTTGCCGCCGAGCTCGAAATGCACGCGCTTCAAGGTCGGCGCGCCCTGGACCATGATCGCCGATCCCGTCGCGCTCTCGCCGACGAAACCGATCGCCTTGATGGCGGGATGCTCGGTCAGGGCCTTGCCGGCCTCCTCGCCAAAGCCGTGCACGGTGTTGAGCACGCCGTCGGGAACACCGGCTTCCTTGACGAGCCTTGCCAGAATGGCGGCCGTCACCGGTGACCACTCGGCCGGTTTGTGCACGACGGTGCAGCCCGCGGCCAGCGCCGGGGCGATCTTCCAGGTCGAGAGCATGAACGGCGTGTTCCACGGCGTGATCACGCCGACCGGACCGATCGGCACGCGGGTCGAGACGTTCCAGTGCTCGTCGCTCGGCGTGTTCTGGCCATCGCGCGCCTCGGCGCATTTGTCGGCGAAGAAGCGAAAATTCTCGGCGGCGCGGATCGCGGCCTTGGCCATGAAGCGATAGGCTTGGCCGGTGTCGATGCATTCGAGCACGGCGATGTCGTCGGCATTGTCCTCGATCGCGTCGGCGACGCGGTGCAGCAGCTTCTTCCGCATCGCCGGCCCCATGTCGCGCCAGGACTTGAAGGCCAGCGCAGCGGCGGTGGCCGCGGCGTCGATGTCCTCGGCGTTGCCGCGCGCGACGCTCGCAAGCGTAGCGCCGTCGACCGGCGACTTGGTCTCGAATGTCTTACCGGAGATCGAGGCGACGATCTTGCCGTCGATCATGTGGCCGATGCCGTCGGCCCGCAGCTTCTTCAGCAGCGGTGCGGCGCGGTCGCGGTTGGCCTGGAACACATCGGCTTTCGGCGTGGGCTTATCCATGGGCAGCCTCCACTTTCAGGGCGTCGTGGATGTTGTTGCGCTTCCAGCTGGTGTCCTTGTCGTTGATCTGCATGTCGAACGACAAAGCGAACTTGCTCGCGGCGAAGATGGGATCGAGATGTTTTGAAAGCGCCTGGAAGACGTGCTCGCCGGCTTTCTGGCGCGTGGGAAGGTCGCGGCCTTCGCCGATGCGCAGGACCATGTCGAGGAAACCGTAGTCCTGTCGCGCGTCCGCGATCGCATAATGCTCGCATCTAATGGCGTGGACGCGGATGCCGCCGAGCGGGAAGATGCCGGTCTCGACCGCCGCCTTCCGCACCACCTCGCACACCGCGCCGATGTCGAGGCGGCCGTCGAGATTGGCCGAATATTCGATGGTGAAATGCGGCATCGCGGTTTCACTCCCTGTTTTTTGTTCGTCTAAGCGAAGTAGCAGCTCACCGAGCCGTAGGCGCCATAATCGGCCTGAATTGTGTCGCCCTTGCGGGTCTCGATCGGACGGATGAAGGAGCCGGCAAGCACGATCTGTCCGGGCTCCAGCGCTAGCCCAAGCGGCGCGATCTTGTTGGCGAGCCAGGCAACCGCAGTCGCGGGATGATTGAGCACGCCGGCGGCAAGGCCCGTCTCCTCGAGCTGGCCGTTTTTGAAGCAGAGCGCGCCGATCCAGCGCAGGTCGGCGTCCAGCGGGCGGATCGGCCGTCCGCCGAGCACGATGCCGGCATTCGCCGCGTTGTCGGCGATGGTGTCAAAAATCTTTCGCGTCGCCTTGGTCTTGGGATCGACGCGCTCGATGCGCGTGTCCAGGATCACAAGCGCCGGCACGACGAAATCGGTGGCGTTGAGCACGTCGAACATCGTGCAGTCCGGCCCCGCGAGGCGCCTGCTCATGACGAAGGCGAGCTCGGCCTCGACGCGCGTGGCGATGAAGCGCTCGGTCGGGACAAGGCCGCCATCGGCAAAGAACATGTCGTCGAGCAGCACGCCGGAATCCGGCTCGTCGATATTGAGCGCGCTCTGCATCGCCTTCGAGGTCAAGCCGATCTTGTGGCCCTTGACGGTGCGGCCTTCCGCGAGCTTGAGGTCGACCCAGGCCTTCTGAATCGCGTAGGCGTCAGCGATGGTAATGCCTGGAAAATCCTGCGAGAGCTGCCGGATCTGGGTGCGGGTCTTCTCCGCCTGGTGCAGACGGTTCGCACAAGCTTGGATATCGTCGTTGGAAAGCGCCATCTGTGATCTTACAAATCGTGGTGCCGGAGAGACTTAACATGTTAAGTGAATGCGTCAAACACAATTTGGGTTTGCTGCACTGCAAACATTTTGCGGCTTGAAAGGACGACATGGCGAAGAGACCGGCTGATCCCGCGAACGGAAGTGAGCCCGCCGCACGGCAGGTGCCGATGCGCGACTTCTCGCGCTCGCTGCCGATGTCGCTGCTCAGGGCGCGTGAAGCGGTGATGCGGCAATTTCGTCCCAAGCTGCGCGAGCACGGCCTGACCGAGCAGCAATGGCGCATCCTCCGCGCATTGGCAGCCATCGAGGCCGCGGAGGTGACCGAGCTCGCGCGCACGGCATTTCTCCTCGGCCCGAGCCTGTCGCGCATCCTGCGCGATCTCGAGGCGCGCAATCTGATCGAGCGCAAGACCGCGAAGGCGGACCAGCGCCGCAGCATGGTCTCGATCTCGAAAGAGGGCGTGAAGCTGATGGCCGCGGTCGCCCCATCCTCGGAAGCGATCTACGCCGAGATCACGCAACGCTTCGGCGCGCGCAAGCTCGCCGAACTGCAGGAGATGCTCGGTCAGTTGGAATCGTGTCTCGCTTCCACGGACGCGAGTGACGTCACGGATGAAACGTAACGGCAAATTTGCATGATCACTTTCCAACTACGCATGACTGTCATCATTGCATAATGCGTGGGCAGCGCGATCGCCGCGAAATGCGTGAAAAAAGCCGTGAGAAATCGCCGAGAATAGACAGCCGTCGCAGGTGTTGATCACTATTGGGTGCGCGCTCTGCGCAGTTAGTCGATGTTGGCGCAATATCAATTTACTCGTATCGGCAGAATTCGTAAGTGTCTGTTCCAAAACATGTTGAGTCGAATGAATCGGTTGTGATTCAAGGTGAGCGGCCTGATTCGATGGGGACGCGCCGCCAATGTGGACTACCGAGAACCGTGCACGCTACGACCGCAGCCGCCTGCGCTATCCGAGCGACTTGACCGACGAGGAGTGGGCGCTGATCGCGCCTCGCATCCCGCCGGCCAAGCGCGGCGGCAACAAGCGTACGGTGGACCTGCGCGAGATTGCCAACGGGCTGATGTACATCCTGAGCACAGGTTGCCAGTGGCGCGCGATCCCCAAGGACCTGCCGCCGCGCTCGACGCTGTATGGCTACTTCGATCTGTGGAGCTGGAACGGCACGCTCGATAAAATTCATCACGCCCTCTATGTCGAATGTCGCGAAAGGGCCGAGCGCGAGGCTTCTCCCACCGCCGCCATCATCGATAGCCAGAGCGTGAAAAGCGCTGAAAAAGGGGGCCTCATGATCTCCATGGCTACGACGCGGGCAAGAAGATCAAGGGCAAGAAGCGGCACATTCTCGTCGACACGCAAGGCCTCTTGATGCACGCCATCGTGCATGCGGCGGACATCCAGGATCGCGACGGCGGCGTGCTCCTGATGGCAACGTTGTTCGGCCTCTATCCCTTTCTTCTGAAGCTCTACGCCGACGGCGGATATCAAGGGCCACATTTCCAGAAGGGGCTGCGT
Organism: Bradyrhizobium barranii subsp. apii; assembly: GCF_011516635.5. Classification (GTDB taxonomy): domain Bacteria; phylum Pseudomonadota; class Alphaproteobacteria; order Rhizobiales; family Xanthobacteraceae; genus Bradyrhizobium; species Bradyrhizobium barranii. The sequence goes on from NZ_CP096255.1 coordinate 3,751,651, forward strand.
AGCGCTCTGAAGCGCGTGAACCTCGAAATCGTCAAACGCTCCGATCAGGCTCACCGTTTCGTCGTCTTGCCCAAACGCTGGATCGTCGAGCGTACCTTTGCCTGGCTCGGGCGATGCCGAAGACTGTCCAAAGATTGGGAATGCTTCAATCACAGGGCGCTCGCCTTTCTCAAGCTGGCCTCCATCCGACTCATGCTGCGAAAGCTATGCAATCCAAGGTAATCTTTCCGGACAGACTCTAAGTAGCATCCGGTTCTGTATTCAGCGATAGAGCCAAGACCAAGAAGGGCCGACAAGGATGCCCGGCCCCAGGGAGGAATGAATGAGACTGACGAGACGCGACTTCGCGGCCGGAATTGCTGCCGGCATTGCCGCGCCCTACCTCATCAAGAGCGCGAATGCGCAAGGCGCTACCATCAAGATCGGCATGTGCGCGCCCGTCACTGGTCCCGCCGCTGAATCCGGCGGTTACGCCATCAAGGGCGCCAAGCTCGCGCTCGAAGCTGTGAACAAAGCCGGCGGTATCCTGGGAAAGCAGGGCGAGCTGATCGTCGAGGACGACCAGACCACCAATCCCGGCATCGTGCTCGCTTTCTCCAAGCTCGCCGCGCAGTCCGACATCGTCGGGTTCCTCGGCTCGATCCGTTCGACCCAGGTGCACGCGATGGCGCCCGACGTGATCAAGCTTGGCAAGCCCGTGATGATCGGCGGCACCGATCCTAACCTCACCCACATGGGCAATCAGTGGCTGTTCCGCTGCCGCCCCAATGACAGCTATTCCGGTCGCGTCATCGCCGAATACGGCGTCAATACGCTCGGCAAGAAAAAGTGGGCCGTGCTGCACTCGACCGACGCTTTTGGCACCGCCGGCGGCAAGGCGTTGACCGCCGCGCTCGAAAAGCTCGGTGCCCCCTCGGTGCTCGACCAAGGCTACGCCAACCAGAGCCAGGACTTCACCCCGGTCGTGCTCGCGATCAAGCAGTCGGGTGCCGACATTCTCGGCTATACTTCACCTTCGAGAACGATCTCGGCATCTTCGCCCGGCAGCTCCGTCAGCTCGGCGTGAACATCCCGTGGGTCGGCTCGCCTTCGATCGTCAACATCACCGCGCTGAAGCTCGCAGGTCCCGCGCTGTACAATACATATGGCGTTGCCGATTATGCCGAGAATTCCAGCGAAGGCTCGAAGGCGTTCGGCAAGATCTACCGTGATGCGGTCAAGGTCGCGCCCGACAACCAGAGCTCCTGGACCTTCGACGCCATCAGCGTCTTGTCGGCGGCCATCAACAAGGCCGGCACGACCGATCCGGCCAAGGTCCGCGAAGCCATCCTCGCGATCAAGAAGTTCCCGGGTGCCGAGGGCGAATACAATTTCGACCAGAACGGCGATGGTCTCCACGGCTACAACATCGTGAAGAACGAGAAGGGCAACATCGTCTTCGACAAGCACATCGAGTTCAACGACTGACGTTCATTCGACCTCCCCGATGGAATCGGGGAGGTCGAACCGTCTTTCGGCGAACGCATCCGACCTCCAACAGAAGCTTGTCATGGATCTCGCCCTACAACTCCTTTTTACCGGCATCGGTATCGGCGCCGTCTACGCGCTCGTCGCGCTCGGCTTCGTGCTGATCTTCCGTGCCACCAATGTGGTGAATTTTGCCCAGGGCGAATTCTCCATGGTCGCGGCCTATCTGATGGTCGTCGCGGTCGAAGCCGGTCTGCCCTATTGGGCGGCCTTCATCGTCGCGCTGCTCGGCATGGCGCTGCTCGGCGTCATCTTCAATCTCGGCGTCTATTATCCGCTGCGCCACCGCACCTATCTGCCTGTCATCATCGCCACCATCGGCGCCTCGATCCTGCTCGCCAATTCCGTGCTCGCGATCTACGGCCCGCAGCCGCAGGTGCTGGAAGGCTGGTTTGAGACGCCCGGCATTCAGGTCGGCCCGGTCTATCTCGACAGCCAGTATCTGCTGATCATCGGCGTCACCATCTGTCTCGTGATCTTCAATTTCTCGTTCTTCGAGAAGACGCTGCTCGGCAAGAAGCTGCAGGCGACCTCGCAGGACAAGGAAATGGCCTCGCTGCTCGGCATTTCCGTCTCCACCATGATCATGATCACCTTCATCTATTCGGCGGTGCTTGGCGGCCTTGCCGGCATCCTCGTCGCGCCCGTGCTGTTCGTCTCGATCCAGATGGGCTCGACGATCGCGCTGAAGGCGTTCGCGGCCACCATCATCGGCGGCTTCGGCGACGTTGCCGGCGCCATCATCGGCGGTCTCGCGCTCGGCGTGATCGAGACCTTTGGTGCGGCCTATATCTCGGTGCCCTACAAGGACGGCTTCGCCTTCCTGGTGCTGGTCGCCTTCCTGATCTTCCGGCCGCAAGGCATCTTCGGCGAACGCGTGGCGGAAAAGGCATGAGCGCACCCAGCGACAACATGCCGATTCCGGCGCCCGCCATCCGTTCGAAACCGCTCGTGATCCGGCACCTGCCGTACTTCATCGGCGCGGCGATCCTGGTCGCGCTCGCGGCCAACATGCGCTTCGACGGATACGTCCATAACATCCTGCTGCAGGCCACCACGTTCTCGATCGCGGTGTTCGGCCTCTCGGTGGTGCTCGGCCTGTGCGGCCAGATCAATCTGGCGCAGGCCGCGTTCTTCGGGCTCGGCGCCTATGCGGTCGGCATGGGCACGACGGATCTGCAGCTCAGCTTCTGGCTGTGTCTCGTCGGCGGCTGCGTGATCTCGCTGCTCGCGGGCGCGTTCCTCGGCATGTCCACGCTGCGGCTCGGCGGTCATTATCTTGCGATGGTGACGATCTCGTTCCAGCAGATCGTCACGCTGGTGATGATCAACGCGATCTGGCTCACGCGCGGTCCCGACGGCGTCCCCAACATCAAGCGTCCCGAGCTGTTCCAGTCGTCGCAAAGCTATCTCGCCTTCTGCGTCGCGATGCTGGCGATCGTCGGCTACCTGGTCTGGCATCTCTCCGACACCAAACTCGGCCGCGCCATGCGCGCCGTGCGCGACAACGAGCTTGCGGCCGGCGTCAACGGCATCGACGTCTTCCGCACCAAGATCTACGCCTTCGCGCTCTGTGCGCTGCTCGGCGGGCTCGCGGGCGGATTGTTCGCCGGCGGCTTCGCCTATGTCAGCCCCGATCAGTTCTCCTTTGCGGAATCGATCGTGTTCCTGACCATGTCGCTGCTCGGCGGCGTGGCCTCGCCGATCGGTTCTGCCATCGGCACGGGTCTCTTGATCCTGATCCCGGAATGGCTGCGCTTCCTCAAGAGCGTGCCGGGCCTGTATCTCGCAATCTACGGCCTGTTCGTGATCCTGATCATCCGCTTCATGCCCGACGGCATCTGGGGCTTTGTTGCGGACGCCTTCACGCGCTGGCGCGCCAAGATCAAGGCGCCGCCGGCAGCGGCTGCCCTGCAATTGAAGCCGGCGACGATCGGCGGCGACACGGTGCTGGAAGTCACCGGCCTGTCGAAGCATTTCGGTGGCCTCAAGGCCGTCGACGGCGTCGACATCGCCGTGAAGCGCGGCGGCGTGCATGCGCTGATCGGTCCGAACGGCTCGGGCAAGACCACGACGCTCAACGTGCTCTCGGGTCTCTATGAAGCGACAGCCGGCAGGATCGTGCTCGACGGCACCGACATCACCCACATGCCGCCGCATCAGCGCACGGCTTCTGGTCTCGGCCGCACGTTCCAGAACATTCGTCTGTTCCGTTCGATGACGGCGCTGGAGAATGTCGAGATCGGCGCCGAGCGGCCCGGCAACACCATGGTCGGGAAGGGCGACGACGCCCTGACCGAGCGGGCGATGGAGGCGCTGACCTTCGTCGGGCTCGGCAGCCGCGCCAACGAGCTGATCTCGAGCTTCTCCTACGGCCATCAGCGGCTGATCGAGATTGCCCGTGCGCTGGCCTCGAACCCGACGCTGCTGCTGCTCGACGAGCCCGCGGCCGGCCTCAACTCGACCGAGAAGCTGGAACTGCACGAGCTGCTCAAGCGCATCGCGGCGCAGGGCCTGACCATCCTGATCATCGATCACGACATGACGCTGGTCTCGGAAGCGGCCCAGCACATCACCGTGCTCAACTTCGGACGCCGTATCGCGGACGGCGAATCCCTGGCCGTGCTGCGTCATCCCGACGTCGTCTCCGCCTATCTCGGGAGCGAATGATGCCGTTGCTCGAAATCCGCAATCTGGTGGTGCGCTACGGCGAGATCGAAGCGCTGCGCGGGGTGACCTGCGCGGTGGAGCAGGGGCAGGTGGTGACGCTGCTCGGGGCCAACGGCGCCGGCAAGTCCACGACCTTGCGTGCCATCTCCGGCCTCGCCAAGCCGACCTCCGGCGACATCCTGTTCGACGGCAAGTCGATCGCAGGTCTTGGTCCGGAAGCGATCGTCCGCATGGGCATCTCGCACGTGCCGGAAGGCCGCAGGGTATTCCCGGGTCTCACCGTGAAAGAGAACATCATGCTCGGCGCGTCCAATCGCCGGGCGCCGACCTCGGAGATCTCGCGGGAGGCGGACGCGATGTTCGACCTGTTCCCTGACATCCGGAAGTTCACCAACGCGCTCGGCTGGACGCTGTCCGGCGGCCAGTTGCAGATGGTGGCGGTTGCGCGCGGCTTGATGGCCAAGCCGCGGCTGTTGTTGCTCGACGAGCCCTCGCTTGGTCTTGCGCCCGTCATCGTGCAGGCGGTGTTCAAGATCATCTCGGAGATCCGGCGCAACACGACGGTGCTGCTCGTCGAGCAGAACGCGCGCATGGGCCTGTCGGTGGCCGATTACGGCTATGTGCTCGAAACCGGCCGCATCGTGCTCGGCGGCAAGCCCGACGCGCTCTGGGGCAACGAAGCGATCCGCGCCGCCTATCTCGGCGGCCATGCCAAGGTGAATGCTTAGGGCATGATCCGGACCCGGAGGGCCGCGTTAGCGCAAAGTGTGCAGCGGTTTTCCGAGAAGATCATGCCCAAACAATAACCGGGGAGTTTGTCCATGGTCACGATCCAGGTCCAGAACCTCATCGACTTCGTCGGCGAGGTATTTGGTCACGCAAAATCCTCGCCGGAGGAGGCCAAGCGGATCGCGACTTATCTCACCACGGCCAATCTCACTGGCCATGACAGCCATGGCGTGATCCGCGTGCCCGTCTACATCCGCTGGCTGAAGACCGGCTTCGTGGTCCCGAACCAGACCGCAGAGGTGGTTGTCGACACGCCCTCGCTCGCGGTGGTCGACGGCAAGTTCGGCTACGGCCAGACCGTGACGCCGCAAGCGGTCAGGATCGGCATCGAGAAGTGCAAGAAGGTGGGCCTTGCCGCTGTTGCGCTGCGCAATGCCGGCCATATCGGCGGCGTCGGCGACTGGGCCGAGATGGCCGCCGCCGAAGGGTTGGTCTCCGTGCATTTCGTCAATGCCGCCGGCTCGCTGCTGGTGGCGCCGTTCGGCGGCGTCGAGAAGCGGCTCTCCACCGCGCCTTACTGCGTCGGCATCCCCCGCGAGGGGCAGGATCCGATCGTGCTGGATTTCGCCACCTCGGTCGTCGCCGAAGGCAAGGTGCTGGTCGCGAGCCGCGGCGGCAAGAAGCTGCCGAAGGGCGCACTGGTCGATGCCGACGGGACCCTGAGCGAGGACCCGACCGTGCTCTACGGGCCCTTCACGCCGGAAGGGCCGCGCGATCACACCATGGGCACCGGCGCGATCCGCGCCTTCGGTGATCACAAGGGCTCGGGCCTTGCGTTCATGTGCGAGCTGCTCGGCGGCGCGCTGACCGGAACCGGATCCACCTCGGGCGGGCGGCGCTTCGCCAACGGCATGCTGGCGTTCTATATCGATCCGAAGGTCGTCGATACCTCCCATGTGTTCGACGCAGAGGTATCGCGCTATACGGACTTCATCCGCGCCACCAAGCCGATGGCGGGGGTCGATCAGGTGCTGATTCCCGGCGATCCCGAGTGGAAAACCCGGGCCGAGCGCACCAAGAACGGCATCCCCTTGCCGGATGACACCTGGGCGGCAATAGTGAACACCGCCCGCGAGGTCGGCGTCAGCGAAGTCAGCATCCAGCGGGCGACCGCATAGGTCTTGCGTCATTGCGAGCGTAGCGCGGAGCCCCGGTTCGCGGTAACAGCAGAGCCGTGCTGTCGCGGCGCTCGTCATGGTGACGAAGGTCCAAACAACGGTCCAAGCAACAAAAGAAGGAAGGCAACGTGGCGAACAAGGTCAAGGAAATCTGGAAGTCGGGCAAGGCCGTGGTCAACGCGTGGCTCGCGATTCCCTCCGGCTTCTCGGCCGAGATGATCGCGCAATGCGGCTTCGACAGCGTCACCGTCGACATGCAGCACGGCGTGCAGGACTATCTCTCGATGGTGCAGTGCTTCCAGGCAATGGACAAGCATCCCGTGACCCCGATGGTCCGCGTGCCCTGGAACGAGCCCGGCATCATCGGCAAGGTGCTCGACGGCGCCGCCTATGGCGTGATCTGCCCGATGGTCAACACGGCGCAGGAGGCCAAGAACCTCGTTTCCTATTCCAAGTATCCGCCGCAGGGCGTCCGCTCCAACGGCCCGATCCGCGCCGGCATGTACGGCACCGCGGGCTCCTACCAGAAGACCGCGAATGCCGACACCATCCTGCTGCCGATGATGGAGACCAGGACCGCGGTCGAGAACATGGAAGCGATCCTCGACGTCGAGGGCATCGACGGCGTCTATATCGGCCCGTCCGACCTCGGCTTCTCCTACGGCCTCGAGCCGAAGCTCGACCGCAGCGAGCCCGAGATCCTCGCGATCTACGACAAGATCATCAGGGAATGCGCCAAGCGCGGCCTCAACCCGGGCATCCATTGCAGCGGCGCGGAAGGCGCGGCGCGTGCGATCAACATGGGCTTCAAGCTGGTGACGTTGTCCAACGAAGTCGGCCTGATGACGACCTACGCCAAGATGCAGGTCAACGCGACCCGCAAGGATTCGGCCGGGAAGGCCTAAGAGTCTGTCCGGAAAGATTACCTTGGATTGCATAGCTTTCGCAGCATGAGTCGGATGGAGGCCAGCTTGAGAAAGGCGAGCGCCCTGTGATTGAAGCATTCCCAATCTTTGGACAGTCTTCGGCATCGCCCGAGCCAGGCAAAGGTACGCTCGACGATCCAGCGTTTGGGCAAGACGACGAAACGGTGAGCCTGATCGGAGCGTTTGACGATTTCGAGGTTCACGCGCTTCAGAGCGCTACGCAGCCCCTTCTGGAAATGTGGCCCTTGATATCCGCCGTCGGCGTAGAGCTTCAGAAGAAAGGGATAGAGGCCGAACAACGTTGCCATCAGGAGCACGCCGCCGTCGCGATCCTGGATGTCCGCCGCATGCACGATGGCGTGCATCAAGAGGCCTTGCGTGTCGACGAGAATGTGCCGCTTCTTGCCCTTGATCTTCTTGCCCGCGTCGTAGCCATGGAGATCATGAGGCCCCCTTTTTCAGCGCTTTTCACGCTCTGGCTATCGATGATGGCGGCGGTGGGAGAAGCCTCGCGCTCGGCCCTTTCGCGACATTCGACATAGAGGGCGTGATGAATTTTATCGAGCGTGCCGTTCCAGCTCCACAGATCGAAGTAGCCATACAGCGTCGAGCGCGGCGGCAGGTCCTTGGGGATCGCGCGCCACTGGCAACCTGTGCTCAGGATGTACATCAGCCCGTTGGCAATCTCGCGCAGGTCCACCGTACGCTTGTTGCCGCCGCGCTTGGCCGGCGGGATGCGAGGCGCGATCAGCGCCCACTCCTCGTCGGTCAAGTCGCTCGGATAGCGCAGGCGGCTGCGGTCGTAGCGTGCACGGTTCTCGGTAGTCCACATTGGCGGCGCGTCCCCATCGAATCAGGCCGCTCACCTTGAATCACAACCGATTCATTCGACTCAACATGTTTTGGAACAGACACTAAGAAAATCGTGAATGGCGAATGGGGAGTAGCGAATAGTGCTGCTCCCCTTTTTCCATTCGCCACTCACCACTCGCTATTCGCCTCCGAAGGAGACCTGCCATGACCATCAGCCCCGTCATTCGCCTCCATCCCGATGATGGCGTGCTGATCGCGCGCGCGAGCCTGCCGCCGGGAACATTGGTTGCCGACGGCGTGACCACGGTCGAGCGCATTCCCTCCGGCCACAAGGTCGCGATCAAGCCGATCGCAGTGGGCGAGCCGGTCAGGCGCTACGGACAGATCATCGGCTTTGCGACGGTGCCGATCGCGCCGGGCCAGCACGTGCATACGCAGAACTGCGGCATGGGCGATTTTTCCAAGGACTATGCCTATTGCGCCGACGTCAAGCCGACGCCGAACTTCGATCTGCCGGCAACCTTCGAGGGCATCCGCCGCCCGGATGGCCGCGTCGCCACGCGCAACTATATCGGCATCCTCACCTCGGTGAATTGCAGCGCGCATGTCGCAAGCCTCGTCGCCGACGTCTTCAAGAAGAATCCGTTCACCGGCGACAATCCGCTCGCCGACTTCCCCAATGTCGACGGCGTGGTCGCGCTGACCCACAAGACCGGCTGCGGCATGACGCAGAACGAGCCCTTGGCGCTGCTCCGCCGCACGCTCGGCGGCTATGCGCGTCACGTCAATTTCTCCCACGTCATCGTGCTTGGGCTGGGCTGCGAGGTGAACCAGATCGGCGGCCTGATGGAGGAGCAGAAGCTCGCCGGCCGCCTGCGCGCGATGGACATCCAGGAGGTCGGCGGCACCCGCAAGACTGTCGAAGCGGGTATTGCCTTCGTGCGTGAAGCTCTCGCGGACTCCAACAAGGTCAAGCGCGAATCCGTGCCCGTCAGCGAACTCACCGTGGCCCTGCAATGCGGCGGCTCGGACGGCTATTCCGGCGTATCCGCCAATCCGGCGCTTGGGGCTGCCAGCGATCTCATCGTCCGTCACGGCGGCACCGTGATCCTGTCGGAGACGCCGGAGACCTACGGCGCCGAGCACCTGCTCACGCGCCGCGCCGTCAGCCGCGAGGTCGGCGAGAAGCTGGTCGATCTCATGCGCTGGTGGGACGCGTATACCGAGCGCGAGGGCGCCGAGATGAACGCCAATCCGAGCCCCGGCAACAAGGCCGGCGGCCTCACCACCATTTTGGAGAAATCGCTCGGCGCGATGGCCAAGGCCGGCACCACCAATCTCGTCGACGTGCTGCGCTATGCCGAGCCCATCACCAAGAAGGGTTTCATCTTCATGGACACGCCCGGCTACGATCCGGTCGCGGCGACCGGCCAGGTCGCCGGCGGTGCCAATCTGGTCTGCTTCACCACCGGCCGCGGCAGCGTGTTCGGCTGCAAGCCGGCGCCCTCGATCAAGCTTGCCACCAACACGCCCATGTACAAGCGCATGGAGGAGGACATGGACGTCAATTGCGGCACCATCCTCGAAGGCGAGGAGAGCGTCGAGCAATGCGGCCAGCGCATCTTCGAGCTCATCCTGAAGACGGCGTCCGGACAGCCGACCAAGAGCGAAAGCTTCGATTTCGGCGGTGCCGAATTCGCGCCCTGGGTGCTAGGGGCGACGATGTGAGGCTACGCGGCAGTTACGGAATGGTGACCGACAACGCCCGGAAGTAGCTTGCCGGAACATGGTCGCGCACGAAGCCGGGCAGTACGTCGGATTGGTCGAGCGTCCGCGGGTCGATGTTGCGGAGTTCCTCGATGCTTGGGATCTTCAGGTGGAAATTGCCTCCGGTAAGAAGGGTACCAAGCCCGACTAGGTTGAAGTTGGGGTCGTTTCCCTCTTTCGACGCCGGCACCTGACCTGCGAAGGTCGAGCCAGACGCGCAACGCAGCATTCGGCCGACGTGGCGGAAGTTGCCTCGCAGGCTGGGTGGAACGGCCGGGACGATGTCGTTACCGTTGACGAGCCGGAACGTGCTTTCGCTGAGAGGCTCGTAGGCTTCAAAGAAATCCTGACCGCCGGTTCGCGGCCCGCCAAACGTGTAAATGGCGGTTGCCCGCAGGCCAGCATCCAACGCCCGCAGTGCTGAGATATTTGCCAAGGCGCCGCCCATGCTGTGTCCAGTAAAGAAGAGCGGCTGTCCGGCGCCGCCACTCCTGATCGCGACTTCGATGTCTGATCGGACTGCATCGACGGCTTCGGCAAATCCCTTGTGAAGAACATTTTGACTTGGTGCGAGGGTGAAGTCGGTGATCCAATCCTTGATACTGAGCGGATCGGTGCCGGAGAGTGTGACGAAAGTCGCGCCGCGTCCGACGGCGACAATGAAGCGGGCTTTTGGCGGTACCAAACCTGTAGCGGGAGTGTCGGCACCGAAGCCGCGCATCTCTAGCCCCAGTGCCGTCAGGATATTGTCTACCTTGTCGCGGTCGTCGGTCTCGTAGGCGAGCTGCGACAACCACATCATGGCTTGCGCGTTTCCCGGTGTGAAACCTGGAGTGACAGTGAAACCATCGAGCGCGTCGGCGCGATAGGAAGCCCGCGGGAATCTGACCAGAAAGCTCATCGGACACATCTCCTCTTTCAGGCCGCGCCACGCGTCGAGACGTTGCGCGGCAACCATTACGAACGGGAGAGTCCATCATGCGCAAAGCGGCGCGTCGGGCGCGGCTTGTGCAGGCAATGGTTCATTCGATCATAGGTAGATCACTTCGGCAAGTGTAACTCGCAGATCAGCCCGCGGCGTAGGCAACCCGTGCCCGTTGTTAGTGCTTGATCCCACCCGGAACCGGTGTTCTGCTCAAAAAAGCTGCTGGAGCACCGCACCCCGTGTCGATCTACGTCGCATTACACCACGTCACGCACTACAAATACGACCGCCCGATCGATCTTGGCCCGCAGACCATCCGGCTGCGGCCGGCGCCGCATACGCGCACGCCGGTCCTGAGCTATTCGCTCAAGGTCACTCCCGCCAATCATTTCGTGAACTGGCAGCAGGATCCGCAAGGCAACTGGCTGGCGCGCTACGTCTTTCCGGAGAAGGCGACCGAGCTGAAATTCGAGGTCGATTTCACGGCGCAGATGACCGTGGTCAACCCGTTCGACTTCTTCGTCGAGCCCTATGCCGACAGCTTTCCGTTCGAATACACCAAGGATCTCAAGACGGAACTCGCGCCTTATCTCGAGACCATCAAGCCCGATCGCCATTTCGCGAAGTATCTCGACTCGATCCCGCAGGAAGCCCCGAACACCGTCAACTTCCTGGTCGATCTCAATCGCGAGCTTCAGAAGCACGTCCGTTACATCATCCGCATGGAGCCCGGCGTGCAGACGCCAGAGGAAACGCTCTCCTCCGGGGCCGGCTCGTGCCGCGACTCTGCCTGGCTCCTGATCCAGACCCTGCGTCATCTCGGCCTCGCGGCGCGCTTCGTCTCCGGCTACCTGATCCAGATCCGTCCCGACATCGATCCGATCGAGGGACCGCCCGAGGTGGAAAACGATTTCACCGATCTGCACGCCTGGGCCGAGGTCTATCTGCCGGGCGCGGGCTGGATCGGATTTGACGCGACGTCCGGCATGCTCGCGGGCGAGGGGCACATCCCGGTTGCGGCCACGCCGCATTATCGCTCGGCGGCGCCGATCTCCGGCGGCGCCGGCTTTGCCGAAGTCGAGTTCGCCTTCGACATGAGCGTGAAGCGCATCCGCGAGGCGCCGCGCATCACAAAGCCGTTTTCCGACGAATCCTGGACGCGGCTCAACGATCTCGGCGAGCAGGTCGATGGCGATCTCGCAAGCCAGGACGTGCGTCTCACCATGGGCGGCGAGCCGACCTTCGTCTCCGTCGATGATCTCGAAGCGGCGGAGTGGAACACCGAGGCCGTCGGCCCGACCAAGCGCGCATTGGCCGACGATCTGATCCGCCGCCTTCGCACGCGTTTCGGGACGGGCGGCTTGCTGCATTACGGCCAGGGCAAATGGTATCCGGGCGAGAGCCTGCCGCGCTGGGCCTTTGGGCTCTATTGGCGCAAGGACGGCGTACCGATCTGGAAGAACGCCGACCTCATCGCCAAAATCGAAAATCCGCGGCCCGCGCAGGTGAAGGACGCCGAGACCTTCATGGAAGGTACGGCGCTGCGGCTCGGGCTCGATCCTGGCTACATCATGCCGGCCTACGAGGACACCGCGCTCTGGCTTCAGAAGGAAGCTGAGCTTCCCGTCAATGTCGATCCGTCCGACTCCAAATTGTCCGATCCGGAGGCACGTGTGCGGATCGCGCGAGTGTTCGAGCAGGGCCTCAACACCCCGCGCGGATTCGTGCTGCCGGTGCAGCGCTGGAACGCGCCGCCGCGCTGGCGCAGCGAGCGTTGGCAACTCCGGCGCAATCATCTGTTCCTGATGCCGGGCGATTCCCCGCTCGGTCTGCGCCTGCCGATCGGTTCGCTCGGCTACGTTCCACCCGATCAATATCCCTACATCGTCGAACGCGACCCGATGGAGCCGCGCGGCAAGCTGCCGGTGTTCAGCCTTCCGGCGCGTCCGGAAGCGCCGCCGCGGGCCGCGCCCGAGAAACTCAACATGTCGGTCCCGGTCCGCACCGCAATGTCGGTCGAAGTTCGCGACGGCGTGCTCTGCGCCTTCATGCCGCCGGTCGAGCGCATCGAGGATTATCTCGAGCTGGTCGCGGCCCTCGAAGCCACCGCCGAGGAGATGCAGCTCCAGGTCCATGTCGAGGGCTACCCGCCGCCGTTCGATCCGCGCGTCGAGGTCATCAAGGTGACGCCGGATCCCGGCGTCATCGAGATCAACATCCAGCCGGCCAGGAGCTGGCGCGATGCGGTCGACATCACCTCCGGTCTCTATGAGGACGCCGGCAAGGTGCGCCTCGGGGCCAACCGCTTCCTGGTCGACGGCCGCCACACCGGCACCGGCGGCGGCAACCACGTCGTCGTCGGCGGCTCCTCGCCACAGGACTCGCCGTTCCTGCGCCGTCCCGATCTGTTGAAGAGCCTCGTGCTGCACTGGCAGCGGCATCCGTCGCTGTCCTATTTCTTCTCGGGCCTGTTCATCGGCCCGACCAGCCAGGCGCCGCGTATCGACGAGGCGCGTCATGACAGCATCTACGAGCTCGAGATTGCGCTCTCGCACGTGCCGCCGCCGGGCTACCAGACGCCGCTGTGGCTGGTGGACCGGCTGTTCCGGCATCTGCTCGTCGACATCACCGGCAACACCCATCGCGCCGAGATCTGCATCGACAAGCTCTATTCGCCCGATGGCACCACGGGCCGGCTCGGCCTCGTCGAATTCCGCGCGCTCGAAATGCCGCCCGACCCGCGCATGTCACTGGCGCAGCAACTCCTGATCCGCGCGCTGATCGCAAAATTCTGGCGCGAGCCGCAGACCGGCAAATTCGTGCGCTGGGGCACCGCGCTGCACGACCGCTACATGCTGCCTCACTTCATCTGGGAGGATTTTCTTGATGTGCTTTCTGAGTTGAAGCAGTCCGGTTATCCCTTTGAGCCGGAATGGTATCTGGCCCAGCTCGAATTCCGCTTCCCCGCCTTCGGCCGCATCCATCATGGCGGCGTGACGCTGGAGCTGCGGCAGGCGCTGGAGCCTTGGCATGTGCTCGGCGAGGAGGGCTCGGCCGGCGGCACGGTGCGTTATGTTGACAGCTCGGTCGAACGGCTTCAGGTGAAAGCTGAGGGGTTTGTCGAGGGCCGCCACATCGTGACCTGCAACGGCCGCCGCCTGCCGATGACCTCGACCGGCCGCTCGGGCGAGGCCGTGGCCGGCGTCCGCTTCAAGGCTTGGCAGCCGGCCTCCGGCCTGCACCCGACCATCCCCGTTCATGCGCCACTGACCTTCGACCTGATCGACACCTGGAACGGCCGCTCGCTGGGCGGCTGTGTCTATCACGTCGCCCATCCCGGCGGCCGCAGCTACGACACCAAGCCCGTCAACACCTACGAGGCCGAGGCGCGGCGGCTGGCGCGCTTCCAGGACCACGGCCATACGCCGGGTCCGATGCAGCCCCCGCCCGAGGAACGCACAAATGAGTTTCCGCTGACCCTCGACTTGCGGACCCCGCTCCTGCAATGAGAATGATGGTGGGGCAGGGAGAGGCGCATGGGCGAGGGCGCAGCCGAGCAGGACGACAAGACGGGTAAGGCGCGAGGTCAGCGCGAAGGTCAGCGCCGCCTCGCGCAATGGGTCCGCGACTATAGCCGTCTGCCCGGCATCCCCGACGAGTTCCTGGGGCCCGACGGCGCCCCCCGCGCGGTCTGGAGCCGCTTCTTCGACGCCTTCGGCGCGCTCGCGCCGGACGAGATCGAACGGCGGTTTGGCATGGCCGACCGCCATTTGCGCGAGGCCGGCGTCACCTACCGCGCGCCCGGCGACAGCGCCGACCGGCCGTGGTCGATCAGCCATCTGCCGCTGCTGATCGACGAGGCCGACTGGAAGCAGCTGTCCGCCGGCATCACCCAGCGCGCCGAACTGCTCGAGCTCGTGCTGCGCGACATCTATGGCGAGGGGCGGCTGGTCGCGGAAGGCGCGCTGCCGGCGGCCGCGATCGCCGGTAGTCCCGAATATCTCCGCCCCGTCTGCGGCGTGCCGCCGCCGGGCGGGCGCTATCTCTCGCTCTATGCGGCCGATGTCGGCCGCGGGCCCGACGGGCGTTGGTGGGTGCTGGGCGACCGCACGCAGGCGCCGTCGGGGGCGGGCTATGCGCTGGAGAACCGCCTGGTGCTCTCGCGTGCCTTCTCCGACCTCTACAAGTCGATGAACGTGCCGCGCGTCGCGCCGTTCTTCGAGGCGTTTCGCGACAGCCTGCGCGCGCGCGCCGATCGCGACGAGCCGCGCATCGGCGTGCTCACGCCGGGCAGCTTCAGCGAGACCTATTTCGAGCACGCGACCCTGGCGCGCTATCTCGGTTTCCTGCTGGTCGAGGGTGACGATCTCGCCGTCAGCGACAACCGCATCCACATCCGCACCGTCGCCGGCCTCAAGCGGCTCGACGTGCTCTTGCGCCGCGTCGATTCCAACTCGCTCGATCCGCTCGAGCTCGATGCGTCCTCGCATCTCGGCGTGGCCGGCCTGATCGACGTGCTGCGCAAGGACGGCGTCGTCGTCGCCAACATGCCGGGCTCGGGCGTGCTGGAGGCGCGCGCGCTGCTCGGCTTCCTGCCGGCCCTGAGCCGCCGCCTGCTCGGGCAAGAACTCAAGATGCCGCATATCGCGACCTGGTGGTGCGGCCAGCGCATCGCGCGCGACGAGGTGTTGTCACGGCTCGACGAGGTCGCGATCGAGGGCGCCTATCGGCGCGGCGTTCCCGGCTTCGACAGCAATGGCCCGGTGCTCGCGAGCGAGCTCGACGCCGCCGGGCGCCAGCGCCTCATCGACGCCATCAGCGCGCGCGGCATGGACTATGTCGGCCAGGAAGTGGTGCGGCTTTCGACCATGCCGGTGTGGGAGCAGGGCCAGCTCACGCCGCGTCCCTTCGTGCTGCGCGTGTTTGCGGCCGCGACGCCCGACGGCTGGGCCATCATGCCCGGCGGCTTCTGCCGGATCGCCGAGCAGGCGGACGCGCGCGCGGTGTCGATGGGCGACGGCGCGCGCGCCGCCGACGTCTGGGTGGTCTCGGACAAGAAGGTCTCGATCGCGACGCTGCTGCCCGCGACCGACAAGGTGCGGATTCGCCGCATCGCCGGCGTGCTGCCGAGCCGCGCCGCGGACAATCTGTTCTGGCTCGGCCGCTATCTCGAACGCGCCGAGGCAACGCTGCGGCTGGTGCGCGCGCTGGGCTCGCCGAGCGGGCCCAACAAGGGCACCGCGGCCTCGCTGCAATCGGCCGACCGCATCCAGCGCCTGCTGGTGGCCTGGGGCGCGATCTCGCAGGCCTCGCGCACTGCGCCTGGGCGCATCGTCGCCGAAGCGCTGCAGAGCCCGGAGCGTTTCGGCTCGGCGCTGTCGCTGGTGCGCGCGGCGCAGCGCACGGCGACATCCTTGCGCGAGCGGCTGTCGCCCGACGCCTGGCAGGTCATCACCGAGATGGCCGATCGCCTCGCCTACGAGGTCGAGGACGACGACGATGTGCTGAGCGCGGCCGAGCTGACCTTGCAGGAGCTTGCGAGCCTTGCGGGACTGGCGCAGGAGAACATGAACCGCGCCGCCGGCTGGCGCTTCCTCGATATCGGCCGCCGCACCGAGCGCGCCATCAACACCACGCGCTTCGCGCGCCAGTTCGCCTATGACGAGGCCTGCGACGAGGACCTCGATATCCTGCTGACGCTGGTGGATTCCCAGATCACCTACCGCTCGCGCTATCTGCTGGCGCCGATCCTGGCGCCGGTGCGCGATCTCGCCGTGCTCGACAGCTACAATCCGCGTTCGGTCGCATTCCAGGTGACGACGCTGAACGAGCACATCGCTTCGCTCCCGAGTCTGAAGGAGCACGGCCTGATCGAGCAGCCGCAGCGGCTCGCGGTGGCGGTGCAGTCCATGCTGGCCACCGCGGAAGCCGAGAAGCTCGAGGTCAAGACCCTGTTCTCGCTGGAGCAGGACCTGCTCAGCCTCGCCGAGGCGATCGGGCTGCACTACTTCCCGCACGGCCCCAATGCGAGCCGGCCGGAAAAGCTGACGGGGCTGGCGTGATCTACGACATCCGTCACGTCACGACTTACGAATACGAGAGTCCGGTCAGCTTCGCCCGCTGCACGCTGCGGCTGGAGCCGAAGAGCGGCGACGGTCAGGAACTGATCTCGCACAGGGTCGAGATCCGGCCACGCCCGTCCGAGCGCCACGTCCGCCGCGACTTCTTCGGCACGCTCACCGAGAGCGTCGTGATCGAAACCGCGCACCGAAACTTGCGCATCGACTCGCGCTCGCGCGTGTCCGTCTCGCGCAAATCGCCGGCGCGCGATGCCGTCAGCCCGCCTTGGGAGAGCATCCGCGACATCGCGTTTGAAGCAACGAGCCTCGGGCCGTCCTCGCCGGTCGGCTATGTCTTTGCGAGCCCGCTGGTGCCGGTGCTGCACCCCGTCAGCGCCTATGCGGCCACGAGCTTTGCGCCCGGCGCAGGGATCCTCGCCGGCGCGACCGATCTCATGCATCGCATCCGCACCGAATTCCGCTACGATCCGAAGGCGACGGTGATCTCGACGCCGCTTGGCGAGGTCTTCGACAAGCGCCACGGCGTTTGTCAGGACTTTGCCCATGTGATGATCGCAGGGCTGCGCGGGCTCGGCCTTCCGGCAGCCTATGTCAGCGGCTATCTCCGTACCATTCCGCCGCCGGGCCAGCCGCGTTTGCAGGGCGCCGATGCCACCCATGCCTGGGTGTCGCTGTGGTGTGGGGCTGAGCTTGGCTGGGTCGATTTCGATCCGACCAATGATTTGCTGGTCGCCAACGATCACATCGTGCTCGCGGTCGGCCGCGACTTTTCCGACGTCTCGCCGGTCGACGGCATCATCGTCGGCTCGCCGAAGCAGAAGCTCGGCGTCGCCGTGGACGTGCTGATGGTGGAATAAAAGCGGTCTCGCCGGGCCCGGCCAGGCTGTGTCGCGCCCCGACTGCAACCGTGATGTCGCAGGGCACAACAGCAACATATTTCCGTAAATTCGTCCCGGCGTTTGGTCACTTGGCCCAAGATGGGCTATGCTGGCCGTTGCGTCGAAGACACGAAATGAGACGTCGGGAGCTGGCGTGGGACACCACCGACGAGCGGGGCTGCATCCATGATGACGTTACCGAGACTGGCGGCTGAATCCCTGGAGAAAGTGCTGGGCTCGTTCATGCGTCGCAGGTACGGCGAGTCTCCCGCGAACATCGTCGAGAGCGCGACGCGCACCGCGATGGAGTGCATTGGCAACAGCGACGCGCTCTACCACAATGTCGAGCACACGATGCTGGTGACGCTGGCGGGCCATTCCATCCTCAGCGGCCGATATCTCCATACCCACCTCGAGGCCGCGGATTACGTCCACATCCTGATCGCGTGCCTCGCCCACGACATCGGCTATGTCCGGGGCCTGTTCGAGGAGGATGACAATGACGGCTTCGTGATCGACGCGGCGGGCACCAAGGTTTCATTGCCGCGCGGCGCCTCGGATGCCAGCCTGATGATGTATCATGTCGACCGGTCGAAGCTCTATGTCATGCGGCGGCTGCAGCATATCCCGGGGCTGGACCCGGAACGCATCGCCAGCGCCATCGAGGGCACCCGCTTCCCGGCCCGCGAAGGCCAGGAGTACGACGATGAAGCCTCGATCCTGCGTGCCGCCGATTTCATCGGCCAGCTCGGCGATCCCAACTATCTGCGCAAGGCCAACGCGCTCTATTACGAATTCGAAGAGGTCGGCATCAATCGCCAGCTCGGCTACGACTCGCCCGCCGACATCGTGAACCGCTATCCACAATTCTACTGGAACAGCGTCGCACCGCACATCCAGACCGAGATCAGCTACCTCAACAAGACCGAGATCGGCCGGCAGTGGATTGCCAACCTCTACAGCAACGTGTTCCGCGCCGAACGCGAGATCTCGCTGTCAGGCCCGCAGAAATAGCCCCCGTAGCCCGCATGGAGCGAAGCGGAATGCGGGGACGCCTGCATCCGCGATCCCGGATTGCGCTGCGCTCCATCCAGGCTACCCCTCTCAACTCCGTGAGCAAATCATGCAACAAAAAACCATCACCACGGATATCCTCGACATCGCCTATCTCGAATACGGCGCGCCGGATGGCTGGCCCTGCATCATGGGCCACGGCTTTCCCTACGATGTGAACGCCTATGCCGAGACCGCGCCTCTGATCGCGGAAGCGGGTGCGCGGGTGCTTGTGCCGTGGCTGCGCGGCTACGGGCCGACGCGGTTCCGGTCCGCCGCGACGCTGCGCTCCGGCGAGCAGGCGGCGCTCGGCGCCGATCTGCTGGCTTTCATGGATGCGCTTCGCATCGAACGCGCGGTCGTCGGCGGTTACGATTGGGGCGGGCGCGCGGCCTGCGTGGTCTCGGTGCTGCATCCCGAGCGCGTGATCGCCCTCGTCTCCGGCAATTCCTACAACATCCAGAACATCGCGCGTGCGATGGAGCCGGCTTCGCCAGCGGAGGAGGCGGCGCTCTGGTATCAATATCTCTTCCACAACGAGCGCGGCCGTCGCGCGCTGGAGCGCAACCGGCGCGGCTTTGCGCGCCAGCTCTGGGCGATGTGGTCGCCGAAATGGGCCTTCGACGATGCGACGTTCGAGACAAGTGCGATGTCGTTCGACAATCCTGATTTCGTCGATGTCGTGATCCATTCCTACCGTCACCGCTATGGGCTGGTCGAAGGCGATCCCGCCTATGCCGCGATCGAGGCCAAGCTCGCCGCGCAGCCGCCGATCCGTGTCCCGACGATCGCGGTCGACGGCGACAGCGATGGCGTCAATCCCGGCACCGCCCATCATGCGCCCAGGTTCGAAGCCTTCTTCGAACGGCGTGTCTTCACTGGAGCCGGCCACAACCTGCCGCAGGAGCGGCCCGCCGAATGGGCGCAAGCCGTGCTCGACGTGCGGAAAGCAGCCTCGTAAAGCCCGGCTTTCCCGCCCTGCCGCCCGGGGCGCCCGATTTTTCGCGACTTCGGGAACCTTTTCCGATTGCAGCCGTCCAAGCTGAGGGACCGCCAGATGTGCGCGGCTCATTGCAGGGAGGCTATTGATGAATTCACATGCGCGCAGGTTGGAGGGCGTCGCGGTTGCGCAGCTGCCGGGCGAACGGCCTGGCAGGGCCGAGGTCGAGCAGGCGGTCCGGACCATGATCCGCTGGGCGGGCGACGATCCCGCGCGCGACGGTCTGCACGACACGCCGGACCGGGTTGCGCGCGCCTTCGCAGAGTATTTTTCCGGCTATGCGCAGGATCCGACCGAAATCCTGCAAAAGACCTTTGAGGAGATCGAAGGCTATGACGAGATGATCGTCCTGCGCGGCGTTCGCTTCGAAAGCCATTGCGAGCACCATATGGCGCCGATCGTGGGCCGCGCCTGGGTGGCCTATATCCCGCGGGGCCGCGTCGTCGGCATCAGCAAGCTCGCGCGTGTGGTGGACATCTACGCGAAACGCCTCCAGATCCAGGAGAAGATGACCGCGCAGATCGCCAATACGATCAACGATGTGTTGAAGCCGGAAGGCGTCGGCGTCATCATCAAGGCGACGCATCATTGCATGACCACGCGTGGCGCGCACAAACCTGGAACCGATCTCGTCACCAGCCGCATGCTGGGTGTGTTCCGTGACAACGCGCTGACACGTCAGGAGCTGTTGGGGCTGGCCAATTCGGACGCGTGATCCGCGCGGGCCGAGCTGAAGGAGACGACACCATGACCGAGCACAAGACGCCGAGCGGGCCGGACCTCACCAAGGGCGTGTTGCTGACCGCGTTCGAGGACGGCAAGCTGCTCGGCCATGTCGGCGAGGAAGACGTCTTGCTGGTGCAAGCCGGCAGCGAGGTCTTCGCGATCGAGCCGTCCTGCAGCCACTACCACGGCCCGCTCGCCGAAGGGCTGGTCGTCGGCGACACGATCCGCTGCCCCTGGCATCACGCCTGCTTCTCCTTGCGCACCGGCGAGGCCACCCGCCCGCCCGCGCTGAACGCGCTGGCGGTCTGGGAGGTCACGCGCGACCAGGACAGGATCTCCGTTCAGCGCAAGCGCGAGATGCCGCAGCCTGCAGCGTCACATCGCAGCGCGCCGACGCCGGAAAAATTCGTCATCGTCGGCGGTGGTGCGGCCGGCTTTGCGGCCGCCGAGACGCTTCGGCGCGAGGGCTTTGCCGGCGCCATCACCATGCTCAGCGACGACGGCGCGATGCCGGTCGACCGGCCGAACCTCTCCAAGGATTACCTCACCGGCAGTGCACCCGAGGATTGGCTGCCGCTGCGGGGCGAGGACTATTATCAGGACGCAGGCATCGATCTCAGGCTCAACATCAACGTTGCAGCGATCGATCCGAAGGCGCGCATCATCACGCTCGGCAATGGCGACAAGCTGCCGTTCGACAGGCTGCTGCTCGCGACCGGCGCCGAACCGGTCAAATTGCAGATTCCGGGCGCGGACCAGCCGCACGTGCACACCTTGCGCACCGTCGCCGACAGCCGCGCCATCATCAAGGCGACGGGCAGCGCGAAGCGCGCGCTGGTGATCGGCGCCAGCTTCATTGGCCTCGAAGTCGCGGCCTCCTTGCGGGCGCGCAAGCTGGAGGTGCATGTGGTTGCGCCCGAGCAGCGGCCGATGCAGCGCGTGCTCGGCCCCGAGATGGGCGATTTCGTCCGCTCGCTGCATGAAGACAACGGCGTCCACTTTCACCTCGAGGACACCGTCGAAAAGCTCGACGGCAAACGCGCCACGCTGAAAAGCGGCGGCGTGATCGAGGCCGATCTGGTCGTGGTCGGGATCGGCGTCAAGCCGCGCCTTGTGCTCGCCGAGCAGGCGGGGCTCGCCATCGATCGTGGCGTCAGCGTGAACGAGTATCTCGAGACCAGCGCATCAGGCATCTTCGCCGCCGGCGACATCGCGCGCTGGCCCGATCCGCATTCGGGCCAGAACATCCGCGTCGAGCACTGGGTGGTGGCGGAGCGGCAGGGCCAGGCCGCGGCGCGCAACATGCTCGGCAGGCGCGAACGTTTCGACGCCGTGCCGTTCTTCTGGTCGCAGCACTACGATGTTCCGATCAACTATGTCGGCCATGCCGAGAGCTTCGACGACATCGCGATCGACGGCAGCATCGACGGCAGGGACTGCCTGCTGAAGTATCGCAAGGGCGGGCGCGTGCTGGCGGTTGCTTCGATCTATCGCGATCTCGATAGTCTCAAGGCCGAGCTCGACATGGAGCGCTCGCGCGCGTGAGGCGCCCCGTCCGCTCTTGACTTAAGTCAATGGGGGCTCTCGCGGGGGCTGCTCTACTGGCTGTTGTCCCGGCGCGGCTCGTGCTATCCTGAGATGTGCCTTGGGACTTCGCATGCAGGAGTAGCCGTCATGACAAGTGCTTCGGATACGTCTCCAAACTTGGGTCTTGGGTCCGGCATTGCTGCGCTGCACGCCAAGTGGGGCTGGATCGTCGCCCTCGGCGTCGTCTATCTCATCACCGGCTTCATCGCGCTCGGCAGCATGATGATGGCGACGGTGGCGAGCGTGCTCGTGGTTGGTGTGATGATGATCATCGCCGGGGTCACCGAGGTGATCGGCGCGTTCCAGATGAAGAGCTGGGGCAAGTTCCTGATCTGGGCCTTGCTCGGCGTGCTCTATATCGTCGCGGGCTTCCTGACCTTCGAGAACCCGTTGTTCGCCGCGGTGCTGCTCACCTTGTTCCTCGGCGCGTCGCTGCTGGCCTCGGGCGCCGTCAGGCTGTTTCTCGCCTTCAGCATGAAAAGGGAAAGCCCGTGGGTGTGGGTGGCGCTGTCTGCGGTCATCACCCTGCTGCTCGGGCTCTTGATCCTGGCGCGCTGGCCGGTCAACAGCGTCTATATCCTCGGCCTGTTCCTCGGCATCGACCTGATCATGGCCGGCGCCGGCTGGGTCAGTCTGGGCTTTAGCCTGCGGCGGCGCCATTAAGGTTTGATCCGGACAAGGACCGTGGTCGCCCAAGAGCGCGATGACGGTTCATCCAGATTTCATCGCGCGTCGGGCGACGCTGAGGGATTGTCATGCGCTGGTTTCATCTCGCCGTGATCGTGTTTTTCGCCGTAGCGACCATCGTCTTCGCCGTGCAGAATCTCGACACGGTCACGATCTCCTTCTTCAAGATGAATCTCAGTCTGCCGCTCGCGCTCCAAACCCTCGTTGTCTATCTCGTTGGAGCCGCGACCGGCGGCAGCCTGTTCGCCCTGCTGCGGCGTTCATACGCAGGTTCGAAACGAGACGTCGAATGAACCAGCAACTCGACGCAAGACCGTGTTGCGGAACTCCGCTGATCTGACGTGCTGGCAAAAAGCAGCACGCCGCGCGGTCGCCTCGCGTGGACGATCATCACCGGGGAGAAACCATGAGAGCCGCTTTGGTCCTGGCCGCAGCGCTGGCTGCCGCCTGCCTGTCCACGCCCGTCTCCGCGCAAAAGTCCTACGGTCCTGGTGTCAGTGACACCGAGATCAAGATCGGCAACACCATGCCCTATAGCGGCCCCGCATCGCCGCTGGGCATCACCGGCAGGGTGATCTCCGCCTATTTCGATGAGGTCAACGAGAAGGGCGGCGTCAACGGCCGCAAGCTCAATCTGTTGTCGCTCGACGACGCCTTCTCGCCGCCGAAGACCATGGAAGCCGCGCGACGCTTGGTCGAGGGCGACGGCGTCGCCTTCATCTTCGCGACCATGGGCACGGCGCCGAGCTCGGCGATCGCAAAATACCTCAACAGCAACAAGGTGCCGCAGCTGTTCCTGATCAGCTCGGCCTCGAAGTGGAACGATCCCGCCAACATGCCGTGGTCGATGGCGCTGCCCTGGGCGCCGAACTACACCAGCGAGGCCGCGATCGACGTCGCTTACGCCCGCGCCAAGAACCCGAACGCGCGTTTCGCGGTGCTCTATCAGAACGATGACGCCGGCAAGGAATATTTTCGCGGTGTCAAGGAAGCGCTTGGTGCCGACGCCGACAAGGCGCTCGCGATGGCCTCGAGCTTCGAGGTCACCGATCCTACCGTCGATTCCCAGGTGCTGACGCTGGCCAACACCAAGGCCGACGTCTTCATGATCTATTCGGTGACGCCGCGCGCCTGCGCGCAGGCGATCCGCAAGGCCCATGAGGTCGGCTGGCAGCCGACGCGCTTCCTCGCCTCCGGCTGCGCCAACAAGGCGACCGTCATGGTCCCTGCGGGTCTCGATGCCGGCAAGGGCGTGCTGTCGCTCGGCTCGCTCAAGCCGTTTGTCGAGCAGCCGAAGGACGACCCGTCGATGACGGCCTATATTGACTTCATGAAGAAGCGCCTGCCCAATGCCGACATCAACAACGTCGCCGGCCTCTACGGCTACACCGTCGCCGAGGCATTGGTTGTCCTGCTCAAGCAGTGCAAGGACAACCTGACGCGCGAGAACATCATGGCGCAGGCGGCGAACCTCAAGAACGTGCCGCTGTCACTTCTGTTGCCCGGCATCACGCTAAACACCACACCGCAGGATTTCCGCCCGATCAAGGACGGCTACATGCTCCAGTTCGACGGCAACGACTGGATCGTGGCGAGCGAGCTCTTGCGCGGGACGTGAGGGGACTGCGCGAGCGGCCGCAGAGACAGTGCACCCTCTCCCCTTGTGGGAGAGGGTGGCTTCGCGAAAGCGAAGCCGGGTGAGGGGTCTCTCTCCGCGAGTCGTCTCTACATTTGAACTCGCGGATGCAACCCCTCATCCGGCGCTTCGCGCCACCTTCTCCCACAAGGGGGGAAGGGAAGAGGAGACCACCATGGACTTTCAACACTCTGCCCGTTCGCTGGAGCTGCAGGAGCGCGTTCGCCAGTTCATGCGGACGCAAGTCGAGCCGGTCGAGGAGCTCTATTACGAGCAGGTGAAGCCGGAAGCCGCGCGTTACAAGACGCCGCAGGTGCTGCAGGACTTGAAGCGGTTGGCGCGCGAGCAGGGGCTTTGGAACCTGTTCCTCTCCGGCGAGCACGGTCCAGGCCTGACCAATCTCGAATACGCCCCGTGAAAGAGATCATGGGCCGCATCCTCTGGGCGCCGGAGGTCTTCAACTGCTCGGCGCCTGATGTCGGCAACATGGAGGTGCTGGCAAATTACGGCACGCCGGCGCAGCAGGAGCGCTGGCTGAAGCCGCTGTTGGACGGGCGCATCCGCTCCGGCTTCTCGATGACGGAGCCGCAGGTCGCCTCCAGCGACGCCACCAACATCCAGTGCGAGATCAGGCGCGACGGCAGCGACTACGTCATCAACGGCCGCAAATGGTTCACGTCAGGCGCGATGAACGAGGATTGCGAGATCCTGATCGTGATGGGCAAGACCGCGCCCGATGATCCCGATCGCCATCGCCAGCAATCCATGATCCTGGTGCCGAAGGCGGCGCCCGGCGTGCGCATCGTCCGCGACATGCTGACCTACGGCTACGACGACGCGCCGGTCGGCCATCCCGAAATCGTCTACGAGAATGTCCGTGTACCGGCCGAGAACATCCTGCTCGGCGAGGGCCGCGGCTTCGAGATCGCGCAGGGCCGGCTCGGCCCCGGCCGCATCCACCATTGCATGCGCTTGATCGGCTGCGCCCAGCGCGCGCTGGAATTGATGTGCCAGCGATCGGTGTCGCGCACGGCCTTCGGCAAGCCGCTCGCAGACCAGGGCTCGGTGCGCGAGGACATTGCGCACTCCTTCTGCGAAATCGCGCAGGCGCGGCTGCTCACCTTGCAAGCTGCCGACAAGATGGACCGCGAAGGCAACAAGTCAGCGCGCGATCTGATCGCCGCCGCCAAGATCGTGGTGCCCAGCATGGCCGCCCGCGTCATCGACCGCGCCATCCAGATCCACGGCGCCGCCGGCGTCTCGCAGGACACCTTCCTCGCCCGCGCCTACGTCTACGCCCGCTTCATCCGCATCGGCGACGGCCCCGACCAGGTGCACCTTGCCGCAGTCGGCAAGGAGCTGATCAAGCGCGGCGGAGTGATGGGGTAGCGCCTGACCCTCTCCAGGGGCGCGTGCATCTTGATGTGGGATGAACGCTCATAACGGCGCGCAGGATGCCGTGCGCCCCCCCGGCGTCTCGCCTTTCGACCTGACATTTAACCATGAAACGGCACTGTTTCAGGCCGTTGCGGCATTGTTTCAGATCATTGTAGCACAATAGTAACGACTCTCGATTGAAAGTGGCGCTGAGTGCGCGCTGCGGCAGGTTCGCGCACGGGTGAGAGAGAATAGACCGCTTCCGTTCGAGGAGAGGGCCTTTGCCGGCGTCAAAAGAGGCGGTCACGTCCCTGGCCATGTCAGGAAGCAAGTTTAGCATGAGCTACCGCTGGATCATCGTGTCGGCGATCCTGTTGATGGCCCTGCTCGTTCAAATGCCTGTCGTTCTCAACGCGGATTTGAGCTGCCTGCTGACCGAAGGCGAGAAAGTTCTCGATGGCGGAAAGCTCGGCGTCGACGTCTTCGAGCTGAATCCGCCGCTGTCGGTCTATTTGTATATGCCGGCGTTGCAGCTTGCGCGCATCACCGGCATTGCCCCCGAGATCATCGTGATCATCCTGGTGATGATCGAGATCGTTGCCGCGCTCGTCATCATCGATCGCGCCGCTGCGGCGGCAAAGCTGGAAGCCGACGAGAGGAGCATTACGGCGTGCGTGCTCGCATTCCTGTTCGCAATTTTTCCCAGCGCCGTATTCGGACAGCGTGAACATATCGCCGTCATTGCGATGACGCCTTTCGTCGCCATGGCTGCGATCCGCTGGCGCGGGCTTGCGCCCGGACCGGTTGCGATCCTGGCGGGACTGGGTGCCGGGTTGGGCATGAGCCTGAAGCCCTACCTTACCCTCGTGGTCGGCCTGCCGATCATCCTCTGCGTCCTCCGTCAACGCTCGATCAGACCCTTGTTCACCCCCGAAGCGTGTGCGGCCGCTGCTGTCGTCATCGGCTACGCAGCGGTGCTCGCCATCTTCTTTCCGGCTTATCTGTTGACCTTTGCCCCGATGGTCACTGCCGCTTATGTGCCATTGAGGATGGATTTCGGCGATCTGCTCTTTTTCCCGGCCGTTATGCTGGTCGCTTCCGTCGGCCCCGTGCGCCTGTTGGCTCCGCAGGACTTCAAATGGGAAGGCGGCGCAACGCCGTGGCTGGCCGCAGCGTTTGGCGGAGCGGCGAGTTTCATCATCCAGGGCAAGGGCTGGACCTACACGGCATTTGCGCTTTGCATGTTTGCGAGTGCCGCGCCATTGCTGCAGGCTCGCACGAAGACGTTGCGGCTGCCTGTCATGATCTGCGCCCTTGCTGCGATTGTGTGCATCGGCTCCCGCTTGTCGCTTCAGGTGCGGCCGTTCCCGCCACTGGAGGGGCGTATCCTGGCCCTCGCAAAGCATCCGCGGCTGATCACGATTGGCGATCACGTCGCTCTCGGGCATCCGCTCGTCCGCCAGATCAATGCGAGCTGGGCGGGCAACACGTGCGGGCAGGCGTTGGCGGCCGGCTCGATGCTCCAACAGAAGAGCTCGCAACTGCCTGAGGGGGAGCGAGCGAAACTGGACGGCATCATCAATTTCGAGCGGCGGCTGCTGTTGGCGGACCTGCGAGCCGGTCGTCCGAATGTGATTCTCGTGGATACCTATCTGCTGAGCTCAATGCCGTTCGATTGGCTGGCCTGGGCCAATTCGGATCCCGACCTCAAGGCGGAGTTGAGCCGTTATCGTGAAGTCGAGGATGCCGACGGCCGCGTTCGCATATTGGTCGATCCTTCCGGTTCGGAATGATGATCCCGTCTCGTTCGATGTGAGCTGTCGATGGCAGTGCTTGCCGGGGCTGCAGTGGCTAATAGCTGCTTTCGTTTGCTTTGCCGCTTATTCGTGGTGGCCGACGTCACGTCCCTAAGGGGCCGGTCCAACGCAATTCGGGTGTGCAATGGCGAGACTCATCACGCTTGCTGGTTTGCCGGGGGTCGGCAAGTCAAGCATTGCCCGGGTTCTGGCGCGGCGTACCGGAGCCGCCTGGCTGCGGATCGATTCGATGGATCAAGCGATCTGGGCATCCGGTACTGCACCGGCTGATCTGCTGGACTGGACCTATCGCGCCGCTCAGGCCGTCGCGACAGACAACCTCGCCCTCGGCCTGGACGTGATTGCCGACTGCGTCAATGATTGCGAGGAGGCGCGGGAAGGCTGGCAAATCGCCGCGCGAAAGGCTGGCGCCGAGATCGTCTGGATCGAGGTGGCGTGCAGCGATGCCGACGAGCACCGACGCAGGATTGAGACGAGATCGACCGACATTGCCGGGCTGTCGTTGCCCGGCTGGAATGCGGTCGTCGGCCGAGCCTACGCTCCGTGGGAGCGCGATCATTTTACGGTCGACACAGCACGGCGCAGTCTCGAGGAGTGCGTGGAAGAAGCGCTCGGCCTGCTTGACCGTCGGTAGCCGCTTCTGGCGCCTCCTTCCGCAAACACAAGTCTACTGAAGCTGACCCAGCTCATCCATGGCGATGATGAAGCCAACGAATGCAAGCAATCCCAGAAACAACACAATGGAATAGAGAAACTCTCGCGTGAGCGTCGCGCGAAACATCGTCTCCAGGGAGAAAATTGACGCTCCGGGCCTGAGAGCCTTTCGGTACATTTGCTCCTGCAAGAAGGAGCCGTAAGCCACTGCCACAAATACGATTGCGGTCACAACAGCGATGATCCTGGCTCGTCCCTCTCCTGTGATCCCTAGGTAGGCAAAACACGAGAACAGGATGATCAGAACGACAATTTGGGCCTTCCGCATGTTGGGTTTCGCCGGCTCCGGGCCATCCAAATTGACGATCGACTTTAGCGTGCGCAATTGAAGCCGCGCAGGTAACCCAGGCGTCCGGCTTCCATGACGCCTGACGCCGCCACGATGACATCATGCCAGTGTTTTGCCCGACGAGTCAAAGCGATTTCGTAAAATCAGCAATCATCCGAGCGCGAAGCCAAGCCATTGATATCGCTGGCCCCGGCTACTGTGCTTGGGGTTGTTTTTCAGTTTTTGATTCTGGCAGGCCTGCCGCCGGCCTCATGGCGCCGGGGTGCGCCTGATCATTTCGCCTTCATCATCCCGCTTTGGCGATACGGCTGTCGGCCGCTCCCGAACGCAGGTTCTGGAAGAACTTTTCCACCTCGCGCGACAGCGTGTCCGCCGTCTCCGTCAGGCTGCTCGCCGCCGTCAGCACGGAGGCTGCCGCCGTGTCCGTCTCGCCGATGGCGTCGCGCAGCGAGGTGATGTTGGCAACCAGGGTCTCGTTGCCCTGCGCGGCCGATTGGGCGTTGGACGAGATCTCGCGCGTGGCGGCGTCCTGCTGGCCGATGGCGCCGGCGATTGCCGAGGTGACGTCGTTGATCTCGCGCACGGCGCCGCCGATCTCGCGCAATCGACCGCGTTGCGGGTGGACGCCTGGATCATCGAGACGTTCTCGCCGATCTCGGCGGTCGCCTTGGCGGTCTGACCCGCCAGCGCCTTCACTTCATGGGCAACGACGGCAAAGCCGCGGCCGGCGTCGCCTGCGCGCGCGGCCTCGATGGTGGCGTTGAGCGCGAGCAAATTGGTCTGCTCGGCGATGGCCTGGATCAGGTTGAGCACGCCGTCGATGCGCTGGGTGGCGGCCGCGAGGCTTTCGATCTCGGAGATCGATTTTTCGGTGCGCTGGCCGGTCTGCTCGACCGCGCCTGCGGACTGCCGGACCTGGCGGCCGATCTCCACCACCGACGCGGACAGCTCCTCGGCCGCGCCTGCCACCGCCGTGACGTTGTGCGAGGCCTGCTCGGTGGCGTTCGCCGCGGTGCCGGCGCGGCTGTTGGCATCCGCTGTGACGCGGGTGATGGTCTGTGCCGTCTCGCGCATGACGGAGGCGTTGTCGCTGAGGCCGCGCATGATCGCGCCGATCGCCTCGCGAAACGCGTCGACGGATTGCTCGATGTGGCGGGCGCGCTGCTCGCGCGCGGCGGAGTCCTGCGAGACCTGCGAGGCGAGATTGCGGTTGCGGCCCATCGCGTCCTGGAAGATCTGGATGGCGCGTGCCAGCGCGCCGATCTCGTCGGCGCGGTCGGAGTGCGGCACCACGACATTCTCGGCGCCGTCCGCGACCTGCTCGATGGTCGCGGTGATGGCGGAGAGGGGGCGGGCGATCGAGCGGGCGATGATGACGATGCCGATCACGACGAGGGCCAGCGCCACGCCGCCGAGGCAGGTCAGCACGAAGGAGAGGGTGCGATTGGTCTCGGTCTCGTGCGCGATCTGCCTGGCGCGTTCGGCATAAACCTTGGACAGCGCCTCGAGATCCTTGTTCAGCGCCGAGCGCACGGCGCGATTGGCGTCGTTGTCGCCCCATTCGCGGCCCGCGGCCGCATTGATCTCGACGCCGCGGCGCACCAGCTCCTTGCGGAACTCGACGAACTGCTCGATGCGCTTCTTGAAGGTGGCGAACTGCTCGGCATCGTCGGCTTTGACGATGGTCTCCCAGCGCTTCACGACATCGAGGATCTGGGCGTTGAACTTGAGCAGGCCTTCGCCGTATTTCTTCACGACGGCCGGTTCGGTCGACATGTAGACGCCGCGCGATTCCATCACGACCGCGTAGACCAGCGAGTTGACTCGCTCGACATTGAGCGCGGCGGCGTTCGCCGTCTCGATCGCGCTCGTCAACTCGGCGCTGCGGCGGCTGTTGTAGTCGGACAGTATCGCGATCGCCGCCGTGAGCAGCGCGAACAGCGCGAAGATCGCGTAGAGCTTGATCGCAAGCGTGAAACGGCCTGCCACCCCCGTGGCATTCCCAGAACGGTCGGTTGTCATGCTTTTCAGAGGCCCCAATGGCCGGAAGCGGCCGGAGAGCGCGGTCGTATAAAATTGATGCAAAACTATGCAGAATGAAGATGGACGCCGTCTTAACGCCCTGGCCCGGCCCCTTCGTCCTTAGTCAAAAGAAAGGTAAGATATTTCAGTGTCTTGATCTGGATATAGTTTGGGATCGCGCTGATGTCGGCCACTGGCCGATGAACCCCGGAGGGGCCTTTGGTCTACCGCCACACCATCGACGCCACGACCTACACATTTCCGGACCTGCGCGACCTGCTCGCCAAGGCGACGCCGCCGCGCTCCGGCGACCGGCTGGCCGGAATTGCCGCGGCAAGCGCCGAGCAGATGATCGCCGCGCGGATGGCGCTCGCCGACGTCCCGCTCGGGCAGTTCTTGCAGGAAGCTGTGATCCCGTACGAAGCCGACGAGGTCACCCGCCTCGTCATCGACAGCCACGATGCCGGCGCATTCGCGCCGGTGGCTTCGCTGACGGTCGGCGCCTTTCGCGACTGGCTGCTGTCGGACGCGGCGACATCCGAGGTTTTGCGCAGGCTGGCAAGCGGCATCACCCCGGAGATGGCGGCCGCGGTTTCAAAGCTGATGCGCAACCAGGACCTGATCCTGGCGGCGCGGAAATGCGAGGTCACCACCGCCTTTCGCAACACCATCGGCCTGAAGGGGCGGATGAGCACGCGGCTCCAGCCCAACCATCCCTTCGACGACGCCAGGGGCATCACCGCCTCGATCCTCGACGGCATCCTGTTAGGGGCCGGCGATGCCTGCATCGGCATCAATCCAGCGAGCGACGATCCGGCCGTGATCGGCCAATTGCTGCGGCTGCTCGACGAGATCATCGCGCGGCTGAAGATCCCGACGCAAGCTTGCGTGCTGACCCATGTCACGACGACGCTGTCGCTGATCGGGCAGGGCGTGCCGGTCGACCTCGTCTTCCAGTCGGTCGCCGGCACCGAGGCCGCCAATCGCAGCTTTGGCGTCGACCTCGCGCTCCTGAAGGAGGCGCAGCAGGCCGGCCTGTCGCAGAAGCGCGGCACGGTCGGTGAGAACGTGATGTATTTCGAGACCGGCCAGGGCTCGGCGCTGTCGGCGGGCGCCCATCACGGCGTCGACCAGCAGACCTGCGAGGCGCGGGCCTATGCGGTCGCCCGCGCCTTTGCGCCGTTGCTGGTCAACAGCGTGGTCGGCTTCATCGGCCCGGAATATCTCTACGACGGCAAGGAAATCATCCGCGCCGGGCTGGAGGACCATTTTTGCGGCAAGCTGCTCGGCCTGCCGCTCGGGATCGACATCTGCTACACCAACCATGCCGAGGCGGACCAGGACGACATGGACAATCTGCTGACGCTGCTGGCGGCCGCCGGCGTCACCTTCATCATGGGTGTCCCCGGGGCCGACGACGTCATGCTGAACTACCAATCGACGTCTTTTCACGACGCGCTCTATGTCCGCGACGTCTTCGGCCTACGCCGTGCGCCGGAATTCGACGACTGGCTGGTGCAGTCGGGGATCGCGGGCGCCGATTTCCGTCTTGCCGGCGACGCAGGCCTGCTGCCCGATTTTGCCTCACGGCTGATCGCGTGACGCGGCGGGAGCGCCCGGCGGCTTGAGGAAACCATTGGTCCCTCTCGGAATTATGGTCCTGCCACAATATTGAGAAATTCCGGCGACAGCATTACGCTATGTGTCTGGCTGGCAATTTCCGCAGCTATGTCGACCGTGGCGGGGGAGCTTTGATGCGAGCTGAAAGTAACGGTACGGCCCGGCGGATTCTGTGCGTGTTTCCCCGGTACACGTCGTCGTTCGGGACGTTCGAGCATTCCTATCCATTGACCGACGGCGTCTGCGCCTTCATGCCCCCGCAGGGGCTCTTGCTGCTCGCGGCCTATCTGCCCGAGGAGTGGGAGGTCAAATTCGTCGACGAGAATCTCCGTCGCGCGACCAACGAAGAGTTCGCGTGGGCGGAGGCGGTCTTCGTCAGTGGCATGCACATCCAGCGCCAGCAGATGAACGACATCTGCCGCCGCGCCCATGAGTTCGATCTGCCGGTCGCGCTCGGCGGTCCCTCCGTCAGCGCCTGCCCGGACTATTATCCGTCCTTCGACTATCTCCATGTCGGCGAACTCGGCGACGCCACCAATCGGCTGATCGAGATTTTGGCGCGCGACACGTCGCGTCCCGGGGAGCAGGTGGTGCTCACCACCAAGGACCGCGTGCCGATGACGGAGTTTCCGATCCCGGCCTACGAACTCGCCGACGTGAAGAAATACTTCCTCGGCAGCATCCAGTATTCCAGCGGCTGCCCCTATCAGTGCGAGTTCTGCGACATCCCCGGCCTCTACGGCCGCAATCCGCGCCTCAAATCGCCCGAGCAGATCATCGCCGAGCTCGACCGCCTGCGCGAATGCGGGATGACCGACACGGTCTATTTCGTCGACGACAATTTCATCGGCAACCGCAAGGCGGCAATGGACCTGCTGCCGCATCTGATCGAATGGCAGAAGCGGACCGGCTATGTGGTGCGGCTCGCCTGCGAGGCGACGCTCAACATCGCCAAGCGGCCCGAGATCCTCGAGAAGATGCGCGAGGCCTATTTCATCACCATCTTCTGCGGCATCGAGACGCCCGATCCCGACGCGCTGAAGGCGATGCACAAGGACCACAACATGATGGTCCCGATCCTCGAGGGCGTGCAAACGATCAACTCCTACGGCATGGAGGTCGTGTCCGGCATCATCATGGGGCTCGACACCGACAAGCCGAACACTTCGGAGGCGCTGCTGGCCTTCGTCGAGGAGTCCCGGATTCCGCTGCTCACCATCAACCTGCTCCAGGCGCTGCCGAAGACGCCGCTGTGGGACCGTCTGGAGCGCGAGGGACGCCTGATCGAGGATGACGGCCGCGATTCCAACGTCGACTTCCTGTTGCCCTATGACGAGGTCGTCGCATCTTGGAAGCACGCCATGGGCGTCGCCTACGAGCCCGAGAAGGTCTACGCGCGCTTCCAGTATCAATGCGACAACGTCTATGTGCACCGCCTGAAGATACCGACGCCGGACGAGATGAAGACCTGGCCCAACATCCGGCGCGGTCTCGTGATGCTGCGCAACATCTTCTGGAAGGTCGGTGTGCTCGGCGACTACAGGCGCGTGTTCTGGAAGTTTGCGCTCGGGCGCATCAAGTGCGGCGACCTCGAAGGGCTGATCGGCTGCACCTTGATCGCGCACCATCTGATTACGTTTGCGCGCGCGGCGTCCAGCGGCAGGCAAAACGCCTCGAACTATTCGATCCGCCTGCGCGAGGCCTCCGTTCCCGCCGAATGACGCGACATGTCTGATCCGGCCGTCCCGCGCCGCCCGACCCTCGATCTGCGGTCGCTGACGCCCGCGCGCGTCGCGCTCGGGCGCAGCGGTGCGAGCGTGCCGACGAGGGCCTTGCTGGATTTCACGCTGGACCATGCCCGCGCCCGCGATGCCGTGCATGCAGTGTTCGACGCGCCGCGTCTGGTCGCAGATCTCCGCGCGCTTGGCCTTATCGTCACCGAGGCGCGGAGCCAAGCGGTCGACCGCAGGGATTATTTGCGGCGGCCGGATCTGGGACGACAGCTCGATGCCGGCTCGGTCGAATTGTTGGCACGACATGCCTCGGAGCCGTGCCAGCTCGCGGTCGTGATCGGCGACGGCCTGTCGGCCGCGGCGGTCCACGCCCATGCGGTGGCGCTGGTGTCTCACCTGCTGCCGCTGCTTGCGGAAGGGAACGACGTCGCGATTGGACATGTCGTTGTCGCCTCAGGCGCGCGCGTCGCGCTCGGCGATGAGATCGGCGCCATTCTCGGTGCGCGCATGGTGGTGACGCTGATCGGCGAGCGGCCGGGCCTGTCCGCGCCCGACAGCCTCGGCGCCTATCTGACCTTCGCACCGAAGCCGGGCCGCACCGATGCCGAGCGCAATTGCGTCTCGAACGTCCACAAGGCCGGGTTGAGCCATGACGAGGCCGCCTTCAAAATCGCCTGGCTTGTTCGCGAGGGGCTGGCGCGGGAGGCCACCGGCGTGGCGCTGAAAGATGAGAGCGGCGATCCTCCCGCTCGAATCGGGACGATCCGGCCGGAATGACCGGTATCAAGGGTCGAAATCGCCGCATGTTGATCCAATTTGTGCGCTTGCGCGCGCTTGCGAGAGGGCGTTTGGACCTGCTAAACCCCTCGCGGCGATTTTCCGCGCATTTTCAAAGGGCAAGCCTCCCATCTGTATGGCATTTTCAAGCCGTTCGCGGGACGCAATAAGCTCACAGACCCGAGCCGATTAGGAACTGGACAAGGCATGCTCGAAAAGCACCGCGAGAATGAGGTTCATGTCGACAAGGTCGAGCAGGGACCGACGTCCTCGATCGCCTTCGGGCTCGAGCGCATCGGGCTGATCGCCGTCCGGGCGCCGATCGTCTCCTGCATCGTTCTGCTCGCCCTGATCGTCGGTGCCGTGTTCGGCATTCACCGGATCAAGATCGACGATTCGCTGTCGCAGCTGTTCCGGTCCAACACGCCGGAATTCCGCCAGTATGAAGCGGTGACAAAGAAGTTCCCGGCTGAGGAATTCGACGTCCTCGTCGTGGTCGAGGGCAAGACCCTCCTGGCACGGAATAACCTCGAGAAGCTGCGCGACTTCGTCACCGACATGCAGCTGGTCGAAGGCACGCGTGGCCTGGTCTCGCTGTTCTCGGCGCGCCAGGCGCCGGCGCCGGGCAGGCTGCCGGCGGCGCTGTTCCCGCCCGAACTGCCCGAGGGCGCGGCCTATGACAAGTTCATCGAGACCGTCAAGAACAACGAGATCATCCGCGGCAAGCTGTTGTCGGACGACGGCACGCTGGCGCTGATCGTGCTGTCGCTCGATCCGGAGGTGGTCGCCTCCAGCAAGCTGACCAAGACCGTCGGCGACATCCGGGCGCTGATGAAGGAAGACCTCGGCAATACCGGCCTCAACGTGCAGCTCTCCGGCGTGCCGGTGATGCAGCTCGAGATCCGCAACGCGGTCGAGCGTGACGGGCTGACCTACAACATCCTCGGCATCCTCGCCGGCTGCGTTATCGCCATCATCTTCTTCCGCAAGATCTCGTTCATGGTCGCGGCGGCGTTCCCGCCGATGATTGCGATCCTGCTGGCGCTCGGTGCGCTCGGCTGGGCCAATTTCAATCTCAACATGTTCCTAAACGTGATGACGCCGCTCATCATGGTGATCAGCTTCTCGGACTCGATGCAGTTGACGTTCGCTGCGCGCGACCGGCTGATCGCAGGCCAGGACAAGTTCACCGCGTTCAAGAACGCCGTGCTGGTGGTGGGCCCGGCCTGCGTGCTGACGCACGGCACCGCCGGCATTTCCTTCATCGCACTCCAGTTCTCCGACTCCGACCTGATCCGCAAGTTCGGCGAGGCGGGCTTGGCCGCCACCATAATCGCGCTGGTCGCGGTGCTGTCGCTGGTGCCGGTGTTCGGCGTGCTGTTGGTGCGCAACGAGAAAGTCTTTGCTTCCAAGTTCCAGAGCGCGGATGCCGGCGTCCAGGCGCTGCGCAATTTCTGCTACTGGATCGCGGTCCGCATGGTGGGTCGTCCCGGCCTGTTCAGCCTGATTGCAGTGTTGTTCGTCGCGGGCCTCGGCGTCATCTACGCCAATCTGGAGCCGCGCTACCGGCTCGCCGATCAGGTGCCGGACAAGCGCCAGGCCGTCGCCGCCAGCGACCGGCTCGATGCCAAGCTCACCGGTGCCAATCCGGTCAACGTGCTGGTCCAGTTCCCCAAGGGTGAGACGCTCTACTCGCCGGAGACGCTCCAGACCATCGCGGACGTGCATGCGACCGTCGAGAAAGCCGCCGGTGTCGGCAACGTCTGGTCGCTCGAGACCCTGCGCCGCTGGCTCGCGGACAAGGCCGGCAGCGCCGACGTCGCGACGCTGAAGGAATATGTCAACGTCATCCCCGAGCATCTGGTCCGACGCTTCATCGACGCCGAGCAGGATGCCGTCGTAATCGCAGGCCGCGTGCCGGACAAGGATTCCAGTCAGCTGCTACCGATCGTCGATAAGCTCGATTCCGAACTTGACGCCGTCCGCAAGAAGCATCCCGGCTACGAGATCGCGGTAACGGGTCTTGCCGCGATTGCCGCGCGCAACTCGGCCGGCATGATCGAGAAGCTCAACCGCGGGCTCACTGTCGAATTCGCGCTCGTCGCGATCTTCATCGGCCTTGCCTTCCGCTCCTGGGTCGTGATGTTCGCCTGTATCCTGCCGGGCATCTTCCCGGTGGTGATGTCGGGAACGGTGCTGTGGGCGATGGGCGAGGGGCTGCAATTCGCCAGTGTCGTGGCGCTGACCGTTTCGTTCGGCCTGGGCTTGAGCGCGACCATCCACTTCCTCAATCGCCTCAGGCTGGAGAGCAAGCCGGGCGTCGGTTCGGCGCTCGCGGTGGAGCGCGCGACGGTGCTGGTCGGCCCGGCGTTGATCCTGACCACGCTGGTGCTGGCCTGCGGTCTCGTCGTCACCGTGTTCTCCGATCTGCCGTCGCTGCGGCTGTTCGGCTGGCTCAGCGCCTTCTCAATGGTGATGGCGCTCGTCGCCGACCTCTTCATCCTGCGGCCGACGGCGATGTGGCTGATCAACCTGCACGCCAAGCTTCAGGGCCCCGACAAGCCGGCGATCTGAGCGGGCGGCGGCATACGCCGCCCCTTGCTCACGCCTCGGCGCGGACGATCCCGTACGGATTGAACTTGAAATCGTCCTCGGCGTAGTCCTGCTCCCGCGAGAGCGTAAGCTTGCGGTCGCGTAGCGTCGCTTCGATGCCACGCTCGGCCATGGCGTTGGCGATCTCCTCCATCAGCATCACCGCAGACCATTCGTTGCCGCGCGATTTCGCGACATAGATCTCCGGCAAGCCGACGAGGTGATAGCCGACGGTCTCGTAATAGCGATCGCCGCCGAGCGGACGCTTGGCGAAAGCAAGACGACACGCCTTGGCGACGGCGAGGGTCATGCCAAGGCCCTGACTGGTCTTTGCGCCCTTGCGTGCCTGATCGCCGAGACTGCGCCACCGCTCGAGGCCGTGGGCAACGCCGGCGCTTTCGCCCTTCGCGGCGGTGGCACCGGCTTCGATCATCTCCTCGACGATGCGCAAGGCCGCGGCCGAAAAGGCGACTGCCTTCTGCTGCTCCAGCGGCGGGCTCAGCAAATAGAGCACCGCTTTGTGGCTGGCCACGGCCGCTTCGTCCGCGGCAGACCAGGCTTTCGGGAAGACGCGGTCCCAGCATACGCCGAACGACCGCTCCATGTGCGGATCGGGCTTGGCTTGCGAATAGGTGCGGTCGATCTCGAAGTTGAAATCCGCGATCGTCTTGGCCACCGCCTTCGGCGGGTGCAGCAGGCTCTCGTCCTTGCCGAGGAAGCAGAGCACGTGATGTGGTTTCACCGACGAAGGCTGCATGCTCGTACCCTGCTGGTCATTGGCGAAGGCGCGACTGGCGACGAAGAGCCCGGCGGCCTTGAGCAGATGTCTGCGAATTGGGTCCATGTCCGCAACAATGTCAGCAAAAAGCCCCCGGCTCGCGAGAACCGGGGGCGTGTTCCTTATCCGCTGGGAAGGGCTTCAGCCCTTCGTCATCGTGATATTGACGCCGCGGATCTCGCCCTTCGAACTGATCTGCACCGTCTGCTTGGTGCCGTTGGTGCGCAGCGACAGGTTGGCGGCGAAGCCGTTGGCCTCGACGAACACCTCGATCTGGCCGCCGCCGGCGGTGCCCTGGAGATTGCCGAAGATGTTGCGGTTGGTCTCGCTCCAGTTGCCGGAGATTCGCTCGCCCTGGCTCGTCACGTCGCTGGTGAGGTCGAACTTGTAGCTGTCGGACGCGCAGTGAAGGGCCTGCTTGAGGCTGAGACCGGTGCCGGCGACCTTGTAGTCGGCCTTGCAGCGGATGCGCTCGGTGCTGCCATCGGACAGCGACACCGTGCCGGTGCCGCTCCACGCACCGTCGAAACCTGCAAACGGTCCGGACGACTGAGCATGGCTTGCCGAGACTGAGAAGAGCAGCGCAGCCCCGATGCCGGCCGCCTTGATTGCCTGTCCAGATCGCCCAAAGAATTGCATTTTGAATATCCCGTTTTCGAGCGACGTTCGCTTAGGATGAACGTCTCGCCACATCGAAAGTTTAGTGTTCCGAGCCTGTGTCTGGTTCAAAGCCTGACAGCCAGGGACGGCGGTTCACGACGCCGTCGCGCCAGGTCAGGCTGCGTGATTCTCTCTGTTTCGGTGTGTTTCTGGCGGCAAAAACAGGGCGGAGAGATGCAGCTCTGCAACAGGTACGCATCAAAACGCGGTGTGCCAAAATTATGACGTAGTATCAAACTCTTACATCTGCCAATGAAGAGTGAGGGAAGACCTGATTTGGTGGCTGTGGCGCCAATTTGGCCGCATTTGCCAGTGCTTGTGCCTTCTCCGAGGCCGCACGTTCCGCGGCGACTTGCCATCAGAACAATCCGTTCCGGTCGTTCGCCCTGTCCGGGATCGGTGCGGTTCTGCCGTCAGAATGAAGGAATACAATGCGTAAGCTTCTCGTCGCTCTCACCCTGCTGTCGGCATCCCTTTCGACGGCGGCATTCGCCCAGGCAGGACGCGGCACGGACGCCGAACAGAAGGCCTGCACGCGCGATGTGCAGAAGTTCTGCCGCCCAGTCATCGACCAGGGCGATTTCACCATCCTGGCCTGCCTCAAGGAGAACCGGGCCAAGATCTCGCAGGCCTGCGACCAGGTCCTGAAGACCCACAACCAGTAAGCTCGGCCACTGGCCCACCAAGGGCGGCCCCGGGGCCGCCTTTTCGGGCCGGATCCGGAAGGGCAGCCATCGAGAGACAGGATTGGTTTTGCGGCCGTATTCCCCTATATGGGGGCCGCGGCGGCATCGTCGGCATGAGCCCGCGCGAGCGAAAAAGCCCTTCCTGTCCAAACGATTGTAAACCAGCCCTCGATGACCTCTGCGAGCGAATTGCGATCCGGCAAGGGTGACCGCGACGAGAATTTTCCCGTCGCGTCCTGGATCATTCAGCCGCGCCATCGTGCGCTGATCCTGGCGTACTACAATTTCGTCCGCACCGCCGACGACATCGCGGATCACGCGACGCTGCCGCCCGACCAGAAACTCGCTTATCTCGACCTGCTCGAGGCGGAACTGCTCGGCGAGGGCGAGACCCAGGCCGAAGCTGTCATTCTGCGGCGGGCGTTGGCCGAGCGAGGCATGGCGCCGCGCCACGCGCTCGACGTGCTCATCGCGTTCCGCATGGACGTCACCAAGCTGCGCTACGAGAACTGGGACGAGGTCATCCACTATTGCCGCTACTCGGCGATGCCGGTCGGCCGTTTCATGCTCGACGTCCACGGCGAGAGCACGTCGACCTGGGCGGCCTCGGACGCGCTCTGTGCGGCGCTCCAGATCAACAACCACCTCCAGGATTGCGGCAAGGATTTTCGCGAGCTCAATCGCGTCTATCTGCCGCGCGACGCGCTGGCCGCGAGTGGCGCCTCGGTCGAGCAGTTGGGGCTGACGCAGTCGCCGCCGGCGATGCTGGCCTGCCTTCAGGCGCTCGCCGTGCGCAACGCAGCCCTGCTCGACGAGGGCAGGTCGCTGAGCGCGGAGATCCGCGATTTCCGCCTCGGCGTCGACGTCGCGGTGATCCAGGCCTATGCCGATCGCATCGTGCGCCTGTTGAAGGTGCGCGATCC
The DNA here is from genome assembly GCF_011516635.5 of Bradyrhizobium barranii subsp. apii. Classification (GTDB taxonomy): domain Bacteria; phylum Pseudomonadota; class Alphaproteobacteria; order Rhizobiales; family Xanthobacteraceae; genus Bradyrhizobium; species Bradyrhizobium barranii. The sequence continues at coordinate 3,791,821 of NZ_CP096255.1, forward strand.
CCTGCGCGAGCGCGTGCATCTGAACAAGTTCGAGCTTCTCACTTTCAGCCTCGCCGGCATGATCGGCGAAGTCGGCCGCCGCGCGATCGGGCGCAAGGCCATTTCCAGACCGGGGACTGCACATGACGCTTGAGGCGACCTCGCCCAGCGCCAATTACGGCTCGACCGCATCGAACAGCTCCTTCTACGCTGCGATGCGCATCCTGCCGCATGACCAGCGCGAAGCGATGTTCCAGATCTACAGCTTCTGCCGCCAGGTCGACGACATCGCCGATTCCGACGGCCCGCGCGACGAGCGGCTCGCCGCGCTTCAGGAGTGGCGCAACGACATCGACGCGCTCTATCAGGGCCATCCGCCGCCGCGGCTGAAGGACTACGTCGCCTCGGTGAAGACCTTCGGCCTCAAGCGCGAGGATTTCCTTGCGATCGTCGACGGCATGGAGATGGATGTGCCGCAGGACATCCGCGCGCCCGACATGACGACGCTAGATCTCTACTGCGATCGCGTCGCCAGCGCCGTGGGGCGGCTGTCGGTACGAGTGTTCGGCCTGCCCGAGGAAGACGGCATCCAGCTCGCCTACCATCTCGGCCGCGCGCTCCAGCTCACCAACATCCTGCGCGACATCGACGAGGACGCTGGCCTCGGCCGGCTCTATCTGCCGCGCGAGGCGCTGCTGCATGCCGGCATCACCTCCAACGACCCGAACCGCGTGATCACCGAGCGCGCGCTGCCGAAGGTCTGCCAGCCGCTGACGCAGCGTGCGAAGGCGCATTTCGAGAAGTCGGACGAGATCATGAACCGTAACAAGCGCCGCGCCGTGCGCGCGCCGCGGATCATGTCGAAATACTACCATTCCATCCTGGACCTCCTGATCGCGCGCGGCTTCAACGCGCCGCGCGAGCCGGTGCGTGTGTCGAAGGTCGCACGCATCCTGATCCTGCTCCGTTACGCTTTCATCTGATGCAAAAGACAGCTCACATCATCGGTGCTGGAATTTCCGGCCTCTCCGCCGCCGTGCGGCTCGCCAATGCCGGCTTCAAGGTCGCCGTGCACGAGGCGACGCACCAGGCCGGCGGCCGCTGCCGTTCCTATTTCGACGCCGCCACCAATCTCACCATCGACAACGGCAATCATCTGCTGCTGTCGGGCAACAGCCATGCGCGCGCCTATGCCCGCTCGATCGGCACCGAGGCGGGCCTCGTCGGCCCCGAGCGCGCGCAGTTTCCGTTCGTCGACATCAAGACCGGGCAGCGCTGGCAGATCGATCTCGGCGATGGCCGGCTGCCGACCTGGGTGCTCGACGAGAGCCGCCGCGTTCCCGACACCGGGCTCAGCGATTATCTCAAGCTGGCGCCGCTGATCTGGGCGTCGGAGGAGACGCTGGTCGGCAAGTCCATTCCCTGCGAAGGCATCCTGTATCAGCGGCTGGTGCAGCCGCTGCTGCTTGCGGCACTCAACGTCGATCCGCCCGAGGGCTCGGCCGGGCTTGCCGGCGCGATCGTGCGCGAGACGCTGCTTGCCGGCGGACAGGCGTGCCGGCCGCTGATCGCGCGCGACGGCTTGAGCGCCGTGCTGATCGAGCCTGCCGTGAAGTTCTTGCAGGAGCGCGGCCACATCGTTCAGCTCGGCCATGAGCTGCGTTCGTTTACGACCGGTGACGGCAAGGCCAGCGCGCTGAATTTCGGCGGCGAGGATGTGATCCAGCTCGGTGAGGGCGATGTCGTCGTGATGGCAGTGCCGCCGCGCGCCGCCGCGAGCCTGCTGCCCGGGCTGAAGACGCCGACCGAATTCCGCGCCATCGTGAACGCGCATTTCCGCTTTGAACCGCCGCCCGGTTCGGCGCCGATCCTCGGCGTGATCGGCGGCGTCGTGGAATGGCTGTTCGCGTTCCCGAACCGGCTGTCCGTGACCATCAGCAATGGCGACCGCCTGGTCGACATGCCGCGCGAGGAACTCGCGCAGGCGATCTGGAACGACGTCTGCAAGGCGGGCGGGGTGTCCGGCGAGCTGCCCCCCTGGCAGATCGTGCGCGAGCGCCGTGCCACATTTGCGGCGACGCCGGCCCAGAATGCCCTGCGTCCGGGGCCGGCCACTGCGCTGAAAAACCTGTTTCTTGCCGGCGACTGGACTGCTACGGGATTGCCTGCAACCATCGAGGGATCGGTGCGGTCCGGTGATCGCGCCGCCGATCTGGTTTTGGCCGCAAAGCGGCCCTGACGGGCAAAGTCCCGGTCAATTTCAATCGACTATCGGAGCAATCGAGCGACATGGATTCCGTGAACGCGACCAGCCGCGAAGCCCAAGAATCCAGGGCCTTGGAATCGAGGATCTTGGAATCGGGCGTCCTGGAATCGAGCATTGCGTCGGCGACGCAAGGCGTTCTCGGCTTCCAGCAATCCGACGGCCATTGGGTGTTCGAGCTCGAGGCCGACTGCACGATTCCGGCTGAATACGTCCTGCTGCGCCATTATCTCGCAGAGCCCGTGGACGCCGTGCTCGAGGCCAAGATCGGCAATTATCTCCGCCGCGTTCAGGGCGCCCATGGTGGCTGGCCGCTGGTGCATGACGGCGAGTTCGACATGAGCGCGAGCGTGAAGTCCTACTTCGCGCTCAAGATGATCGGCGATTCCGTCGACGCCCCGCACATGGTGCGTGCGCGCGAGGCGATCCATGCCCGCGGCGGCGCGATCAACAGCAACGTCTTCACGCGCTTCTTGCTTGCGATGTTCGGCGTGGTGACCTGGCGCGCGGTGCCGGTGCTGCCGATCGAGATCGTGCTGCTGCCGTTCTGGTCGCCGTTCCACATCAACAAGATTTCCTACTGGGCCCGCACCACCATGGTGCCGCTGATGGTTCTTGCCGCGCTGAAGCCGCTGGCGAAGAATCCCAAGGGCGTCGGGATCGACGAGCTGTTTCTCCAGGATCCGCGCTCGATCGGCATGACCGCGAAGGCGCCGCACCAGAGCATGGCCTGGTTCGTGCTGTTTCGTGCACTCGACGGCATTCTGCGCGTGATCGAACCGATGTTTCCGAAGAGCCTGCGCCAGCGCGCGATCGATGCAGCGCTCGCCTTCACCGAGGAGCGCCTCAACGGCGAGGACGGCATGGGCGCGATCTATCCGCCCATGGCCAACATCGTCATGATGTATGACGCGCTCGGCAAGGACGAGAATTATCCGCCGCGCGCGGTCACGCGCCGGGGCATCGACAAGCTGCTCGTGATCAAGGGCGACGAGGCCTATTGCCAGCCCTGCGTCTCCCCGGTGTGGGACACGACGCTGACCGCCCACGCGCTGCTGGAAGCCGGCGGTGACATAGCCGAGCCTGCGGCCAAGCAGGGCCTCGACTGGCTGATCCCGAAGCAGGAGCTCGAGGTGAAGGGCGACTGGGCGGTGAAGCGGCCCGACGTGCGCCCGGGCGGCTGGGCCTTCCAGTACAACAATGCCTATTATCCCGATCTCGACGACACCGCGGTGGTGGTGATGTCGATGGACCGCATGCGACGCGAGCACGGTGCGACCGGCTATGACGCCGCGATCGATCGCGGCCGGGAGTGGATCGAGGGCATGCAGAGCGACGACGGCGGCTGGGCCGCCTTCGACGTTAACAACCTCGAATACTATCTGAACAACATCCCGTTCTCGGATCATGGCGCGCTGCTCGATCCGCCGACCGAGGACGTCACCGCGCGCTGCATCTCCATGCTGGCCCAGCTCGGCGAGACCGAGAAGTCCAGCAAGCATGTGGCCGACGGGGTCGCCTACCTCAGGAAGACCCAGCACCCGGAGGGGTCCTGGTACGGCCGCTGGGGCATGAACTTCATCTACGGAACCTGGTCGGTGCTCTGTGCCCTCAACATGGCCGGCGTCCGCCATGACGACCCGATGATTCGGAAGGCCGCCGACTGGCTGGCCTCGATCCAGAACAAGGACGGCGGCTGGGGCGAGGACGCCGTCAGCTACCGTCTCGACTACAAGGGCTGGGAGGCCGCTCCCTCGACCGCCTCGCAAACGGCATGGGCCTTGCTTGCCCTGATGGCTGCTGGCGAGGTTGATCACCCGGCCGTCGCCCGCGGGGTGGAGTACCTGATTGCAACACAGAACAAAAAAGGACTGTGGGACGAGCAGCGGTACACCGCCACAGGCTTTCCTCGTGTATTCTATCTGCGTTATCACGGTTACCCGAAGTTCTTCCCGCTGTGGGCGTTGGCGCGGTATCGGAACTTGCGGAACACCAACAGCAGGGTGGTAGGGGTCGGGATGTGACTTTGGGGACGGGGGACTATCTGACCGTGGGTAATGCCATCGACCCGCGGCCGATATTGATCGTGACTGGACTGGTTCAGGAGGCCCGGATCGCGGCTGGGCCCGGAATGGCGGTGATTTGCTCGTCGAGCAGCCCGACCCAGTTGCGGGCGCTGCTGACGGTGGTGGATCCCGAGACGATTCGCGGCGTGATCTCGTTCGGCGTGGCCGGCGGGCTCGACCCGACGCTGCGCTCCGGCGACGTCGTGCTGGCGACCGAGGTGCTCTCCGGCGATACCCGCTGGGCCGCGGGCCTGTCGCTCGGCGACGACCTGATCGACCGCCTGACGTCGGGCCGCCGCCGCGTGGTGCGCGGCAGCCTTGCCGGCGCCGAGGAGGTGGTCACGAAGCGGTCCTGCAAGGCGGCGCTGCATTCGGAAACCGGCGCCTCTGCCGTCGACATGGAAAGCCACATCGCGGCCGCCTACGCCGCCGAGGCGGGGCTGCCCTTTGCCGCGGTCCGCGTCATCAGCGATCCCGCCCATCGCGCGCTGCCGGCGCTCGCCCGCGCCGCCATCAAGCCGAACGGCCAGATCGATCTCGCCGCCGTTCTGCGCGGCATCGTGCGCAATCCGACCACGCTGCATGCGCTGGTCTCGACCGGCATCGACTTCAACCGCGCGCTGCGTAGCTTGCGCGGCTGCCGCGACTATTTGATCGGCACCGAGCTCGTCGACAGCGAGGTCCTGGTCTCCAAGGCGGCCTGAGCGACTTCCTCGATTCAGTAAAAGACAAAGGCCCGGTCGCGCGACCGGGCCTTTTGTTTTTGTGTCCGTAGCCCGGATGGAGCGGAGCGCAATCCGGGGTTTTGCAATACGGAGGACCGTCCCGGATTTCGCTTCGCTCCATCCGGGCTACAGGACTGCGTTGTGACTACGCGGCAGTCGAAGCCTTCCGAGCGGCCTTCTCCTGCGCGGCGGCCGCCTCGTCCTTGCGGATCTCCGACAGGCGCTTCTGCACTTCCGCCGAGAAGATGTACTGCGCCGGACGCTGCTTGGTCATGTCGATCTCGGGCGCCATCGGGCCCGTGGTCCTGATGCCGCGCAGCGACACCCACATCGCCTTCAGCGGGTGGCTGATGGCAGCGGTCGCAGCCGTCGGCTCGTAGCCGCAATGGGCCATACAGTCGGCGCACTTCTCGTACTTGCCGGTGCCGTAGGTTTCCCAATCGGTGGTGTCCATCAGCTCCTTGAAGGTCTTGGCATAGCCTTCACCGAGCAGATAGCAGGGCTTCTGCCAGCCGAAGATGTTGCGCGCGGGCATGCCCCACGGCGTGCACTCGTATTCCTGGTTGCCGGCGAGGAAGTCCAGGAACAGGCCGGAATGCATGAAGTTCCACTTCTTGCCCTTGCCCATCGCGAAGACGTCGCGGAACAGCTTCTTGGTCTTGGTGCGGTTGAGGAAGTGCTCCTGGTCCGGCGCACGCTCATACGCATAGCCCGGCGACATCGAGACGCCGACACCGAGCTCGACGGTGAGGTCGAGGAATTTCGCGATCTCCTCGGCCGGATGGCCGTCGAAGATGGTGGCGTTGACGTTGACGGTGAAGCCGCGCGCCTTGGCCGCCTTGATCGCGGAGACGGCGCGGTCGAACACGCCCTTCTGCGACACGGCCTTGTCGTGATGGTCCTTCAGGCCGTCGAGATGCACGGAGAAGAACAGGTACGGGGAGGGCGTGAACAGGTCGAGCTTCTTCTCGAGCAGCAGCGCGTTGGTGCAGAGCGAGACGAACTTCTTGCGTTCGACCAGGCCGCGCACGATCTCGCCGATCTCCTTGTGGATCAGCGGCTCGCCGCCGGGAATGGCGACCATCGGCGCGCCGCACTCGTCGGCCGCGTCCCAGCACTCCTGGGCGGTCATGCGGCGGTTGAGGATCGCATCCGGATAATCGATCTTGCCGCAGCCGACGCAGGCGAGGTTGCAGCGGAACAGCGGCTCCAGCATCAGCACGAGCGGATAGCGCTTGCGGCCAAGCAGTTTCTGCTTGAGCAAATAGCCGCCGATACGCATTTCCTTGAAGAAGGGGATAGCCATTACAAGTTTCTTTCTGGGCTAGGAATTCGGGTGGGTCAGCTCGCAGCCAGTTCGGCCGGAAGCCGGAATTCGATGTTTTCCTCGCGGCCCGGCAGCACCGAGACCTTGACTGGTCCGATCCGCCGCATCGCTTCGATCACGTCATCCACGAGTACCTCAGGCGCCGAAGCGCCGGCCGTGACGCCGACGGTCTTGGCATCTTTCAACCACTCCGGATTGAGCGCGCTGCCGTCGGCAATCAAATAACTCGCGACGCCGGCCTCAGTGCCGATTTCGCGGAGGCGGTTCGAGTTCGAGCTATTGGCAGCGCCCACCACCAAGATCACGTCGACCAGCTTGCTCAAGTCCCTTACCGCAGATTGGCGGTTCTGTGTCGCATAGCAGATATCCCGGATATCCGGGCCTTGAATATCTGTAAAGCGGGCCTGGAGGGCCGCAATAATGTCCTTGGTGTCGTCGACCGACAGGGTGGTCTGGGTGATGTAGGCCACTGGCGTATCCGCCTGCAGCGTCAAGGCCTTAACCTCTTCAACGCTTTGGACAAGCAGCACCGGGGCGGGAACCTGGCCCATCGTGCCCTCGACCTCGGGGTGGCCGGCATGGCCGATCAGGATCAGGGTGCGGTCCCTGGAGATGTAGCGTTTCCCCTGATTGTGAACTTTCGTGACCAGGGGGCAGGTGGCATTGAGCATCGGAAGGTCGCGCGCGGCAGCCTCTTCCTCGACGCTGCGGGCGACGCCATGGGCACTGAAAACGGTCACGGCCTTCGGCGGAACCTCGGACAGTTCCTCGACGAAGATCGCGCCCTTGTTCTTCAGGCTCTCGACCACGTACTTGTTGTGCACGATCTCGTGGCGCACGTAGACGGGCGGGCCGTACTTCTCCAGCGCCCGTTCCACGATCTCGATCGCACGCACCACGCCCGCGCAAAAGCCGCGCGGCTGCGCTAGATAAACTTCCATCGGACGCCCATCACGCAATTTGCACCAATCCGCTTCTCAAGTCCCCGGCGGCACTTCGATACTGTCCAATGAGTTGCAATAACCGCACCATTGGTTTCGCGCACGCGGTAACCGCCCACCCTACCTGGGCCCCGGCGCATGGAGGCACAGCACTTTGTGTCAAAAAATCGGCAAAAAGGAAAGACCGGATGAAACCCTGGTTCCGTTACCGTGCGCATCCGCGGTATTATAATAGGGCATGCGCTCTGAGCAAGATGGCGACATTTGTGCTCACCGCTTCGCCACTTTCCCGCCTCAAGTCACCGGCTATACCGACCGCCCCGCATGATTTTGCCTAGGTCTGTCGCCGTTTACCTCGAACCTTCGTGCGGCGAGAACCACTCAAAACAGCAATAGGTTTCGCCGGGGAACTCCGATAAACAGCGGGCGTTTCCGGCAAGCTGTTAACCGCAGAAAGAAAAGATGCTGCAAAGCGTAGTCGTTGCCATCGTCAGGGCCTGCACCCGGTTTGCCTCCCTCGTCGTCGTTCTCGGGCTCCTGCTTTCGGTCGGGGCGGGCTATTACACGTCTAAGCATTTCGCCATCAACACCGACATCAATTCGCTGATTGCCCAGAATTTGGACTGGCGCCAGCGCGACCAGCAATTCGACCGTGCCTTCGACCGCGACGCGACGATTCTCGCGGTCGTCGAGGCCAGGACGCCGGAGATGGCGACCGCGGCAGCGGATGCGCTCTTCGCCAAGCTGAAGGACAACAAGACCGACTTCCAGTCGATGCAGCAGCTCGGCACCGGCGAGTTCTTTGAGAAGAACGGCTTGCTGTTCCTGCCGACCGAAGAGGTCGGCAAGATCACCAGCCAGTTCGAATCCGCAGCGCCCCTGGTCGAGATCATGGCCGGTGATCCCTCGATCCGCGGCCTGACCGGCGCGCTGGAGACGGGACTTGCCGGCGTCAAGCGCGGCCAGGTCAAGCTCGACAATACCGCGCGGCCCTTCAATCAGATCGCGCAAACGGTCGAGACCGTGCTCAACAAGGGCAAAGCGAGCTTCTCCTGGCGTGAGCTCGTCAGCGACGAGCCGCTGACGGATTCCGATAAGCGCGCCTTCATCGAGTTCAAGCCGATCCTGGATTACAACGCGCTGGAGCCCGGCAAGGGCGCCACCGACGCGATCCGCAAGGCGGCAGTTGATCTGGATTTTGCGAACAAGTACCAGGCACGAGTGCGACTGACCGGTCCGGTCCCGATCGCCAACGAGGAATACGCCACCGTCCAGGAAGGCGCCGTCGTCAACGGCGTCGGGACTGTGCTGGTCGTGCTGCTCATCCTGTGGATGGCGCTGCACTCGTCGAAGATCATTTTCGCGGTGTTCGTCAATCTCTTCGTCGGCCTTGCGCTGACGACCGCTGCCGGCCTGATGATGGTCGGCTCGTTCAATTTGCTGTCGATCGCGTTCGCCGTGCTGTTCGTGGGACTGGGCGTCGATTTTGGTATCCAGTACAGCGTCCGCTACCGCTCGGAGCGCTACAAGCACAACGATCTCTCCGGCGCGCTGGTGCTTGCCGCCAAGCGCTCCGCGGTGCCGCTGTCGCTGGCGGCAATGGCGACCGCCGCCGGCTTCCTCTGTTTCCTGCCCACCGATTACAAGGGTATCTCCGAGCTCGGCCAGATCGCCGGCGTCGGCATGCTGGTGGCGTTCCTCTCCAGCATCACCGTACTGCCCGCAATGCTGAAGCTGTTGAACCCGCCCGGTGAGCAGGAGCCCGTCGGTTATGCCTTCCTGGCGCCGCTCGATTACTTTCTGGAGAAGCACCGTGTGCTGGTCGTGGGCGGCACGTTGCTGCTGGCGCTCGCCGGCCTGCCGCTGCTCTACTTCCTGAAGTTCGACTTCAACCCGATGAACCTGCGCAACCCGAAGGCCGAGTCGATCGCGACCTTCCTCGATTTGCGCAAGGATCCGAACACCGGCGCCAATGCCATCAACGTGATGACCACGTCCGAGGAGCAGGCGAGGCAGGTCGAGGCGAAGCTGGAGAAGGTGCCGGAGGTGCTGCGCGTGATGTCGCTCGACAGCTTCCTGCCGACCGACCAGGCGCCAAAGCTGAAGCTGCTCGCTCAGGGCGCCAAGGTGCTCAACCCCGCGCTCAATCCTGACCAGGTCGACGCTGCGCCAACGGACAAGGAAAACGTCGAGGCGTTGAAATCCTCGGTCGACAATCTGCGCCGGACCGCCGGTGACACGAAGGGCCCGGGCGCCGTCGCCTCGCGCCGGCTGGCGGACGCGCTCGAAAAGCTCGCCAATGGCGACGAGGCCACGCGGAACAAGGCGCAGGACGTGTTCGTCACGCCGCTGAAGATCGCGTTCGGCCAGCTCAGGAACGCGATGCAGGCCGGGCCGGTCACCCTGGCCTCACTGCCCCCCGAGCTCGTCAGCGCCTGGAAGAGCAAGGACGGGATCATCCGCGTCGAGGCGCAGCCGAAGGGCGATCCCAACGACAACGACACGCTGCGCAAGTTTGCAGCCGCCGTGCTCGCTGCCGAGCCGACCGCGATCGGCGGGCCGGTCTCGATCCTGAAATCCGGTGACACCGTGGTGAAGGCGTTCATCCACGCCGGCATCTACGCGCTGCTGGTGATCGGCCTGTTGCTTTGGATCACGCTGCGGCGGTTCGTCGACGTGCTGATGACGCTCGTGCCGCTGCTGGTCGCCGGCGCGGTCACGCTCGAAATCTGCGTGTTGATCGGCCTGCCGCTCAACTTCGCCAACATCGTCGCGTTCCCGCTGCTGCTCGGCGTCGGCGTCGCCTTCAAGATCTATTATGTCGTGGCCTGGCGCTCGGGCAGGACAAACCTGCTCCAGACCAGCCTGACGCGCGCGATCTTTTTCAGTGCGCTGACGACGGCGACCGCGTTCGGCAGCCTGTGGCTGTCGAGCCACCCCGGAACGTCCAGCATGGGCAAGCTGCTCGCACTCTCGCTGGTGACGACGCTTGCCGCAGTGCTGCTGTTCCAGCCGGCCCTAATGGGCAAACCCCGCAATCTCAGGGAGTAGGCAGATGTCGCCGACCGGGTCGGCGGCGTTCTTCTGACCGGGCTTGGCGGTGGTAGCGGTCTTCTGGGCTGCGGGGGCAGGGGCCGGCGCTGGGGCGCTGGCGCCGGTCGTGCCGCCTGTTGTCGGGCCGCCCGTGGTGCCGCCGTTGTTGCCTTGGGCTTTCGGCGCCGCGCCGGTGGGCTTCGGCGCGCCCTTGGCCATGGCGTTGGCGGTGCTCAAAGGAATCGGCGGGGCGACGCGGGTCCAGGTCTCGCCGCCGCAGAGGAAGCCCATCACGCAGCCCTTGATTTCGAGCTGGTCGGTGCCGACGGTCGTGATGGTTGCGCTGTAGAGCTGGCCGTCCTTGGCGTTGTAGACCTGCCCTTCCCACTGATCGACGCCGGGCTTCTTCTTCATGTCGATCAGGGTCGCCATGCCCAGCGTCGGCCTGGTCTTTTTCGACGCATCCGGATTGTATTCATCGCGGCCGCCGGGCTGTTTTTCCCAGGAAACCGCGCCCCACATGCTGCCATTGCATTGGGCGACACGAATGTTGGCGACGGCGTCGGCGACCCGCCAGTCGCCGGTGGGATCGGCGGCGAGCGCGGGTGTCAGGCAGGTGTAACCACCAGCCAGTATTAGTCCGGTGTAAAGGGCTAAACGCATGATAGTTCCTTGGCAGTGCAACATGGTTTAAAGCTGTGCTTGCGAAGATGGTCCGAAAAAGGGCAAAAGGCCGCACAGACCGTTTTCGGTAACGGTCCCTTTTCAGTTGACGAGCCGACCCTCAAGCGAAGTATGTAGCGGATGCACAGCCCAAATCCAGACATGTCTCAGCTATTCGCGGACCGTCAGGCCCAGCGCAGCACCCTGCATAATCGGTATCTGAACGAGCAGTTCGTTCGGGTTCTCAAGACCATCGGCTACGATGTCGGCTTCCAGAGGGGGCAGGGGCAGTACCTCTACGATCGCGAGGGAGCGCGCTATCTCGACCTGCTGTCCGGCTTTGGCGTGTTCGCGATCGGGCGCAATCACCCTGTCATGCGCGAGGCGCTCAAGAGCGTGCTCGATGCCGACCTGCCCAATCTGGTCCAGTTCGACGTCTCGGTGCTTGCCGGCGTGCTCGCCGAGCGGCTGCTGAAATACGTCCCCTATCTCGACAAGGCGTTCTTCGCCAATTCCGGCGCCGAATGCGTCGAAGCCGCGATCAAATTCGCGCGCGGCGCCACCGGCCGTCCCGGCATCGTCTACTGCGCCCACGGCTATCATGGCCTGACCTACGGCGCGCTGTCGCTGACGGGTGATTCGAACTTCCGCACCGGCTTCGAGCCGCTGCTGCCCGGCTGCACCTCGATTCCGTTCAATGACCTTGCCGCGCTCGAAAAGGCGCTGGCCTCGCGCGAGGTCGCGGCCTTCGTCGTCGAGCCGATCCAGGGCAAGGGCGTCAACATGCCCACCGACGAGTTCCTGCCGGGCGCTGCCGCGCTCTGCAAGAAATACGGCACGCTGTTCGTCGCCGACGAGATCCAGACCGGTATGGGCCGCACCGGCCGCTTCCTGGCGGTCGAGCACTGGAACGTCGAGCCCGACATGGTGCTGCTGTCGAAGTCGCTGTCCGGCGGCCATGTGCCGGTCGGCGCCGTGCTGACGCGCAAGAGCATCTTCGACAAGATCTTCAACCAGATGGACCGCGCGGTGGTGCACGGCTCCACCTTCTCCAAGAACGATCTGGCGATGGCCGCGGGCATCGCGACGCTCGACGTCATGGAGTCCGAGAAGCTGATCGAGTCCGCCGCCAAGCGCGGCGCCGAGCTGCGCCTCGCGCTCACGCGCATGGTGCCCGGCTACGAGCTGATGAAGGAAGTGCGCGGCAAGGGCCTGATGATCGGCGTCGAGTTCGGCCCGCCGAAGTCGCTGCGGCTGCGGGCGTCCTGGAACGTGCTGGAAGCCGCCAACAAGGGCCTGTTCTGCCAGCTCATCACCGTGCCGCTGTTCAAGGACCACAAGATCCTCACCCAAGTCGCCGGTCACGGCAGCCACACCATCAAGCTGCTGCCGCCGCTCACCATCACCGAGGAAGATTGCGGCTGGATCGAGCGCGCCTTCGACGACGTCATCGCCGGCAGCCACAAGGTCCCCGGCGCGATCTGGTCGCTCGGCAAGACGCTGGTGGACAACGCGGTGCGGCGGTCGGCGTAAATTCGCCGATCTATCTCAGCGGTCGTCATTGCGAGCGAAGCGAAGCAATCCAGTATCCCTCTGCGGATGCGGGCTGGATTGCTTCGCTCCGACAGCTACCACTCCACATTCGCCTTCATCGCCGCCTCGAACTTGTCGACGAACTCGGCGAGCTCGTCGGCGCCGATATCGCTGACGGCCCAGAAGTTCAGGCCGCGATTGCCCCAGCGGCGGCAGTTGAAGCCCTGCATGGTCTCGGTCTTCGGCGCGCGATATTCCGCGTTCGATGTCTGCGATACGAACAGATTGATCACGTGCTGCCGGCGCTTGTAGACGACGGCGCCGATGGCGCGGGCGTCGATATAGTCGAGCCGGCCGCCGACCAGCGTGAAGCCTTGCGCGGTGAGATCGATCACGGGCGGGGCGACGTCGAGCTTGCCGTTGAACCACGGCTTCACGGTGTGCTGGTCGGTGGAGACCACGTCGATGAGATGGCCGGCCTGAAGCGAGCGCAGATGCGCGGAGACGACCTCCGACAGGATGCGCTGCTGGTCGTCCTGGCGCAGCACCACGGCGACGACGCCGGAGGCGGCGAGCGCGGAGACGGCCGAGCCCATCGCAAAGCCGCGCAGCACCGAGCGGCGGGTCGGTTGCCGGCGCTGCGGCTGTGGCAGCGACGCTTCGATCCGGGCGCGCAGGCTAGCCGGCGCGGCATAGCGCAAATCGGTGTCGGCGAGCACGCGCTGCATCTCGCGTTGTGCGGCAAACTCCGCGGCGCAGTCCGGGCAGCTGGCAATGTGGGCTTCGACCTCGCGCGCGTGGCCAGGATCGAGCTCGTTGTCGAGCAGCGCGTGAAGCAGGATTCTTGCTTCGTCGCAGGTCATCTCGAGTGCTCCTCTTCCGTCGTCCAGGCCGCGCGCAGCATGGCGCGGGCGCGGGCGAGGCGGGACATCACGGTGCCGACGGGGGCGCCGACGGCCTCGGCGATTTCACGATAGGACAGGTTGTTGATCTCCCGCAGCACGAATGTTTCCTTGAGCGGTTCGGCGAGCGTGTCGATCAGCTTGCGGATGGCGCCGGCATCGCGGCTGCGCAGCACTTCGGTCTCGGGGCTCGCCTCGCTCTCCTGCCAGATCGGCGTCTGCTCGGCGGCGCCGGGCGTGTCCTCGATCGCGCTGGGCCTGTGCGCGCGCCGAGCATACTCTGCGTTGCAGACGTTGCGCAGGATCGCGAACAGCCAGGGCTTCATCGCCGGCCCGCGATAGCTGTCAAAGTGCTTCAGCGCGCGCAGATAGCACTCCTGCACCGCGTCCTCGGCATCGGAGGCATCGCGTAGCAGATAGCGCGCGAGCGTATAGACGTCGTCGAGATAGGGCAGCGCGGCTTCGCGGAAGCGCTGCGCCTTCTGCAAATCGTCGTTGGCGGGCATCGCTCCTCGCTTTGCCTCTTGTTCTGCGCGTCGCGTTGTTTCGTCCCTGTTTGTTTCGTCCCCGTGTGTGACGGAAGGCACACGAGCCCGGCCGGCGTGGGACCACCGGCCGGGCAAGACGTTGATGCCTTGGTTTGAGACGTTACTCAACCTTGATCATCCCCGTCATGTGCGGGTGCAACGAACAAAAATATTTGTAGTCGCCCGCATTGGTGAAGGTGAACGAGAACTTGTCGTCGGTGTCCAGGGCCTTGGACCTGAACTTGCCGGCCGACACCACGGTGTGGGGGATGTCGTCCCGGTTGGTCCAGGTCACGGTGGTGCCGAGCTTGATCTTCAACTCGGCCGGCTGGAAAACGAAATTGTCGATATGCACTTCCATGTCGTCGGCACGGGCCGTCGTTGCGGGCAACAGGATGGCCGCGACCACGGCGACACCGAAGTCGCGGCGATTGAGTGTTTTCATTGTCAGCTTCCGTTCAGCCTTTTTCCGTTCAATCTTGGATCAACCCTGCAGTGGCGTGTCGATGATCGCGAGCCGCTGCTCGTTCTGCTTGAAGTTGATGCTGGTGACGCCGAGCATGCCGCGCAGCTTTGCGTCCTCGACCTTCATCGGTCCGGGCGAGGGCGCGGACCCCGGCGCCGGCTGCGGGAACGCAGTCGAGCGCGCGGTGTGGAAGGTGACGTTACCCTCGACCTTCTGCATCACCTGATGGATATGGCCGTTCAGCACGGTGACGGAGCCGAAGCCTTTCACGTGTTCCAGCGCGCGGCCGCCGTCCTCGGTGCCCCAGCCCCATTCGGGATAGACCGTCCAGAGCGGGATATGCGCGAACAGCACAATCGGTGTCGATTTCGACTTGCCGCGCAGATCGTCCTCGAGCCAGGCGAGTTGCTCGGCGCCGAGATTGCCGAGACCGCCGCCCTTGAGGTCGACAACGTTGACGAGGCCGATGAAGTGTACGCCGCCGGCGTCGAACGAATACCAGCCTGCACCCTTGGTGCCGCGGCCGTAACGCTCGCGATAGAATTTCACCTCCTCGTCGAGAAAGTCATGCTCGCCAGGCACGTAGTGCACGTCGAGCTTGCTCTGCGAGATGATGCGGTCGGCATTGTCGAACTCGGCGGCTTTCGACAGGTGCGTGATGTCGCCGGTGTGGATCATGAAGGAGGGTTTTGCCGGCATTGCGTTGATCTTGTTGATGGCCTCCTCCAGCGTGCCGAGCGCGTTGGGGTTCGCCGGCTTGTCGAAGCCGACATGGCTGTCGCTGATCTGGAGGAAGGTCATGCCGGGCGCGGCTGCCGTGGCGGCCTGCGCGGAATCGATGATGCCGAGCGAGCGCGGCACGCCGCCCGTGATGGTCCAGAGCACCCCGGTGCCGGCCCAGGTCATGCATTCCAGCACCTTGCGGCGGCTGACGCCGTCCCCGTGATCGTGTCCGCTCATCGCACGTCTCCACTTCGCCCGGAATTGGGCTTCGGGGAGGTGATTGGGGGAGGGGGAGACTTATTCCCGGATGCGATGACGTTTTCGTGAGGTGGCGGATCTCGTGTCCCGGACGCAGTGCAGCGCCCAAAAGCGCGTTCACGCGCGTCTTCGACGCGTTATGGCGGTGCGCCGCAGAGCCGGGACCCACGCGGCTCGGGTTGTCTGGGCCCCGGCTCTGCGCAGCAGCGTTGCACGCTGCAGCGCGTCCGGGGCGCGAGACTTACTTTGAAAAATCGCGCACGGCGGCTACCACGCGTTCCGGCACTTCCTGCGCCACGCAGTGCCCGGCGTCCTCAAAGACCATCGTGCTGACACGCGGAATCAGCGACACGGCGCGTCGCGCCATCTCCTTGTAGATCGGTCCCGACTTCTCGGAAGTGGTGACGCGCACCGGGCAGTCGATCTCGGTGAGCGAGACAAACGGATTGCCGCGGGCATCGCCGACATAGACCTGCTCCATCGCCTCGTAGATCGGACGCAGGATTGCGAATTCGATCTCGGGCGTGCAGCAAAGCCGAACCCGGCCATTCTCCAGCGGTACGAAGCCGTGTTGGACATAGGCCCGGAGCGAGGTCTCGGTCCAATCGGCAAACGCCGGCGCAGCGCGGTAGCGCTCGAACACGGTGTCGGCACTGTCGAACTCGGCCCGCCGGCGCAGCGTGCCCTGGACGCGGGCGAGGGACTCTTCGTTCAATCCCCCGGGCCGCGCCGCGCGCGGGTCCATCACGGTCGGCTCCATCACGAACAGGCGTGTGAAGCGTCCGGGCCGAAGTTTCGTCGCGAGCAGAAGATCGGTCGCGCCGGCGCTGTGGCCGATGCCATAGACGTCGCGCAGATCGAGCGCATCGATCAACCGGCAGACATCCTCGGCATAATCAAGGAAATGATAGGCATCGGGCTTGTGGCTCGCGCCGTGGCCGCGGCGGTCGAGCGCATAGACGGTGTAGCTCGATGCAAGCTCGCGCGCGACCTCGTCCCAGACGTCGGCGACGAAACCGGTGCCGTGCACGAGCAGCGCGGGCGGCCTCCCGCTCTCGCCCCATTGCAGCATCGCGATCTGCGCGTCAGTGGGGCCGATGGAGAAGCGATGTGGATTGATCATGGGGACAGGATGCTACTTCGCATCCTCCAAAATCATCGTCGCGCCCTTCTCGGCGATCATCGCGGTCGGCGTGTTGGTATTGCCTGACGTTATCGTCGGCATGATCGACGCGTCGATGATGCGCAGGCCGCTCAGGCCGTAGAAGCGCAAGCGCTCGTCCACCACCGCCATCGGATCATTCGCCGCGCCCATCTTCGCGGCGCCGACGGGATGGAAGATGGTGGTGCCGATGTCGCCGGCGGCCTTGGCGAGCGAGGCATCGTCGTCGCCGACGGTGGGACCGGGCAGATATTCGCTCGGGCGATATTTGGCCAGCGCCTTCTGCTGCATCAGGCGGCGCGTGGTGCGGATGGCGTCGGCGCCGACCTGGCGATCGTCGTCGGTCGACAGATAGTTCGGCGCGATGATCGGCTTCTCGTCCGGGCTCGCCGAGCGCAGCCGCACCGTGCCGCGCGAGGTCGGCTGCAGATTGCAGGCGCTCACCGTGATTGCGGGGAAGCGGTGCAGGGGATCGCCGAACTTGTCGAGCGACAGCGGCTGCACGTGGAACTGGATGTTGGCGCGGGCGCGCGTCGCGTCGGAGCGCGTGAAGATGCCGAGCTGCGACGGCGCCATGGTCAGCGGCCCGCGGCGGCGGAAGGCGTAGTCGAGCCCCATCAGGCCACGGCGGAACAGATTGTAGTAGGTCTCGTTCAGCGTGCGCACGCCCTCGACCTTGTAGATCGCGCGCTGCTGGAGATGGTCCTGGAGGTTGCGGCCGACGCCGGGCTTGTCCATCACGATGTCGATGCCGAGCGGCGACAGCCAGTCGGCGGGGCCAATGCCGGAACGATGCAGCACCTGCACCGAGCCGATGGAGCCTGCCGAGAGGATCACTTCGCGCTTGGCACGCGCCTCGATAACCTCGCCATTCTGGATGAAGCGCACGCCGACGGCGCGGCCCTGCTCGATGATGAGACGGTCGACCAGCACGTTCTTCTCGAGCCGCAGGTTGGGACGGTTCAGCGCCGGCTTGAGGAAGCCCCGTGCGGACGACCAGCGCCGACCACGCTTCTGGTTGACGTGGAAATAGCTGGTGCCTTCGTTGTCGCCGGTGTTGAAATCCGGAATGCGCTTGATGCCCATCTCCTCGGCGGCGTCGCCGACGGCGTCGAGAACGGCCCATGACAGCCGTGGCGCCTCGATGCGCCAGCCGCCGCCGGTGCCATGATGCTCGCTCGCGCCGAGGAAATGATCCTCGAGCCGCTTAAACAGCGGCAGCACGTCGTCATAGCCCCAGCCGGTCATGCCGAGCTGGCGCCAGTGGTCGTAATCGGCGGCCTGTCCGCGCATCGAGATCATGGCGTTGATCGCCGAAGAGCCGCCGATCACCTTGCCGCGGGGATAGGCCAGCGAGCGGCCGTTCAGGCCCGGCTCCGCCTCGGTCTTGAACATCCAGTCCGAGCGCGGATTGCCGATCGCGAAGAGATAGCCGACCGGAATGTGGAACCAGATCCAGTTGTCGTCGCCGCCGGCTTCGAGAATGAGGACGCGATTCCCCGATACGGCCGAGAGGCGGTTGGCGATGATACAGCCGGCGGTGCCGGCTCCGACGACAATGTAGTCAAACTCACCTTCGAGGCGCCTCGGCATTCTGCTTCCACCCAAACAGGCGTCATGCCCGGGCTTGTCCGGGGCATCCACGCGCTTTCCGTCCTAATAGTCAGACGTGGATGGCCAAGACAAGCTGGTGGCAAGCCCGGCCATGACGAGAGCACAGGGGACCCTCGATCCGCGGGAGTTAGGTGGACTGGTGCTTGCATGGTAGACAGTCCTGTATTCCCAACAAGGCTTGAGACCCTCCATGCCCATCGTGAACCGCGTCGCCGACCTCCAACCCGATATTCAGGCCTGGCGCCGGGACATCCACCAGCATCCGGAGCTGCTGTACGACGTCCACCGCACCGCAGCATTCGTTGCGGACCGGCTGCGCGAGTTCGGCTGCGACGAGGTCGTGACCGGCCTCGGGCAGACCGGCGTGGTTGGCGTGATCAAGGGCAGCAAGCCGGCCGGCGATGGGCTCAAGGTGATCGGCATGCGCGCCGACATGGACGCGCTGCCCGTCGACGAGCAGACCAACCTGCCTTACGCCTCCAAGACTCCGGGCAAGATGCACGCCTGTGGCCATGACGGCCACACCGCGATGCTGCTCGGTGCGGCGCGCTACCTCGCCGAGACCCGTAACTTCGCCGGCGATGCTGTGGTGATCTTTCAGCCTGCCGAGGAGGGCGGCGCCGGCGGCGCGGCCATGGTCAAGGACGGCCTGATGGAGCGGTTCGGCATCGAGCAGGTCTACGGTATGCACAACGGCCCGGGCATTCCGATCGGCTCGTTCGCGATCCGGCCGGGCCCGATCATGGCGGCGACCGACGAGGTCGACATCATGATCGAGGGCCTCGGCGGCCACGCCGCGCGTCCGCACAAATGCGTCGATTCCGTGCTGGTCGGCGCGCAGGTGATCACCGCGCTGCAGTCGATCGTCGCCCGCAGCGTCGATCCCCTGGAATCGGCCGTGATCTCGATCTGCGAATTTCACGCCGGCAACGCCCGCAACGTCATTCCGCAGACCGCAACGCTGAGGGGCACCATCCGCACGTTGTCGCCGGAGGTGCGCAAGCTGGTCGAGAAGCGCGTGCACGAGGTGGTGGCGGGCGTGGCGCAGATCACCGGCGCCAAGATCGACCTGCACTACAAGCGCAATTATCCCGTTGTGAACAACCACGCCGCGGAGACCGAGGTGGCGCGGCGTATCGCCAGGAACGTTGCCGGCGAGGCCAATGTGCACGAGATGCCGCCGCTGATGGGTGGCGAGGATTTCGCCTACATGCTGGAAGCGCGGCCCGGCGCCTTCATCTTCTGCGGCAACGGCGACAGCGCCGGCCTGCATCACCCCGCCTACAATTTCAACGACGAGGCGATCGTGTTCGGCACGTCCTATTGGGTCAAGCTGGTCGAGGAGTCGCTCGCGGCGTCTTAACGCCGAACCGAAGCACAAACGAAGAGGGCCCGTGCATCGCACGGGCCCTTTGTCTTTGCGGAATGATCGGCTCAGAAAATCCGCGAGAAGATCACATACAGCGTGGCCGACAGCGCGATCGCGCAGGGCAGCGTCAGCACCCAGGCCATCAGCAGGTTGCGGATGGTCGCCATCTGCAGGCCCGAGCCGTTCGCGGCCATGGTGCCGGCGACGCCGGACGACAGCACGTGGGTGGTCGAGACCGGCAGGCCGAACACGTCGGCGGCGCCGATCGTGGCGGCGGCGACCAGCTCGGCGGAGGCGCCCTGTGCGTAGGTGAGATGGGTCTTGCCGATCTTCTCACCGACGGTGACGACGATGCGCTTCCAGCCGACCATGGTGCCGAGGCCGAGCGCGATGGCGACGGCGACGGCGACCTTCACCCAGGTCGGGATGAACTTCGTGGCGCTATCGAGGCCGCCCTTGTAGGCGTTCAAGGTCGCGACCTCTTCCTTGTTGAGGTCGTTTTCCTTGTCCTTCATCAGGAAGCGGATCGCTTCCGAGGTCAGGTACATGTCGTTACGGGTGTTGCCGACCACTTCCGCCGGCACCTTGTTGAGCGAGCCGTACTTCGCGACCTGGTCGCCGACATCCTTCACCAACACCGACAGCGAGGGGTAGGTGCCTTCGCTGATGTGGTGCGAGGTGATGTACTGCGTCACCGCAGGACGGGGATCGCCGATGATCAAGTGACCGGCGCCCTTGGCCGCGATCACCTTGGAGGCTGCGTCCGAGACCTTCTGGAACTGGGCGACCTGGCTCTCCGGCAGCGCGCGGTTGAGCGCGTAAGCCGTCGGCACGGTGCCGATCAGGATCAGCATGATCAGGCCCATGCCCTTCTGGCCGTCGTTCGAGCCGTGGGCGAAGCTGACGCCGGTGCAGGTCGCGATCAGCAGGCCGCGGATCCACAGCGGCGGCGCCTTGTTGCCTTCGGGCGCGGCATAGAGCGCCGGGTTGCGCACGATGAACTTGAGCAACAGCAGCAGCACGGCGGCGCAGATGAAGCCGAACAGCGGCGACAGCAGGAGCGCGTAGCCGATCTCGGTGGCCTTGCTCCAGTCGACGCCCGAGGTGCCGTCGCGGCCGCGCATGACGGCATTGGCGATGCCGACGCCGATGATCGAGCCGATCAGCGTGTGGGAGGAGGAGGCGGGCAGGCCGAAATACCAGGTACCGAGGTTCCAGATGATCGCGGCGATCAAGAGTGCGAACACCATGGCGAAGCCGGCGCTGGAGCCGACCTGGAGGATCAGCTCGACCGGCAGCAGCGAGACGATGCCGAACGCGACCGCGCCGGAGGACAGCAGCACGCCGAGGAAGTTGAAGAAGCCCGACCACATCACCGCGAATTCAGCCGGCAGCGAATGGGTGTAGATCACGGTCGCCACCGCGTTGGCGGTGTCGTGGAAGCCGTTGACGAATTCGAAGCCGAGCGCGATCAGCAGCGCGACGAACAGGAGGATGTAGGGCAGGAAGGTCGTCACCTTCGTGCCGGTCGCGTTGACGTCGACATAGATGCTGTAGGCAACGAAGAGCAGGCCTGCGGCAAGGATGCCGAAGAACAGGATCATCGTGAGCGGGTTAAAACCCTTGTCGAGATTGGGCCTGGAAGCCGGCTGGACAGGCGTCGGATCGCCTACCGCACGGTCGAATGCAACATCTGTCATTTTTGGACGCCCCTTAACTAATTTGAAGGGCTATTGTCCGCGATGGATTTGAAGGCTGGATGACAACTGCGTCGTAAAGTCGCTTTCCCTCCAGTATTTGCCAGTATTTAGGCGGCGCGCGGGGCTTTCTTCTGCAAGCCGGCGGCAATCTTCAGGTCTTCGACAAAGCGCTGATATTCCAGCACTTTGGCTTCCGGATCGGGCAGTCGCAGCAGATAGGACGGGTGCACCGTCACGAGCGCCTTGCGGCCGTCGGGCAGGTCTATGAGCCGCCCACGGGTCTTGCCGATCGGGATGATCTTGCCGAACACGCTTTGCGCGGCGGTGGCGCCCATCGCCACGATGAGCTCGGGCTGGATTGCCGAAACTTCCCGCTCGTACCATTGCCGGCACGCCCGGATCTCCGGCGTCGCCGGCTTCTGGTGCAGACGGATCTTTCCGCGCGGCACGAATTTGAAGTGCTTGACCGCGTTGGTGACGTAGACCTTGTTGCGGTCGACGCCGGCTTCCTGAAGCGCACGGTCGAGCATCTGGCCGGCCGGGCCGACGAAGGGGTGGCCGGCGAGGTCTTCCTTGTCGCCGGGCTGCTCGCCGACCAGCATGATGGTCGCGTCTTTCGGGCCCTCGCCGAACACGGTCTGCGTCGCGTCCTTGTAGAGCGGGCAGGCGCGGCAATGGGCGGCCTCCTCGCGGAGCGCTTCGAGATCGTCGGCAGCCAGCTTGCGTGGCATCGGAGCCTCCGGCCGCCTCTGGGGCTTGTGCGGATCGGTTGCAGCATTGGCGATCATGGCGCCGGTCATGCGCTCGGCATCCTCGATCAAGGGCTTAATGATCGACGCCTCGGGCAGGTTCCTCCAATATTTCTTCGGCATCTCCGTCTGCATTGCCTTCACCTTCAGCCGCGCCGGATTGAAGATGCTGGCGTAGTAGCGCCGCCAGGTTTCCTCGAGCCGGTCTTCGCCGGGTGCTTCGTTCTTGCTCACGCCCGACGTGAACGAGAGCGCGTGGCCATCCCAATGCGCACACAGATCGGGTGTCAGGATCGACCAGGGCATGTCGGCGAAGCGCTTGGCGAAGAACGGTGCGGCGAGCTCGACGATGTAATGCTCCGGCTCGAACCAGGCGACGTAATGCGCCGCGCGTTCGCGGCCGATCTCGCGGAAGCGCACGAAGGCATGCATCTTGTGCTCGTCGCGATGAACCGCTCGTGCCATCGCCGTGACTTGCGCGACATCGGGATCGGTCGCGACCTCGATGAGATCGTGATTGTCTTTCAAGCGCCAGAGCAGGCGATAGAGGATCGCAAAGCGCTCGGGATCACGATGCAGGATCGCGGCCTTCGCGAGCTCGACGAATTTTGCCGAGACGTTGAAGGTGCCGTCGTTCACCTCAAATATCGGAGACGGCGAGGGCGGTGCAAACAACTCGGCTTCGCCGCCTTGTACGGTCCAGGTGACATCGGTTGGCTGCACATGATGCAGCACGAGCGACCGCGCGGCTTTGCGCCAGCCGTCGAAATCGGTTTCGGTGTCGAGGGTGATGTACTGCATCAGAAGCCAAACCCCAATTGTGTTGCCTTCGGCTTGAACCGCTCGATCAGCCGCGCCTCGTCGAGGCGATGCGGCGCGGGGCGGTGATCGCTGAGGACGATGAAAGGCAGCGCCTTGTTGCGGGGCACATGCAGCCGCGCGAGATCGGAGAGGCGGATCGTGGTGGTGCGCCGCGTCGCGATGATGCGTTCGACCGCCTTGGTGCCGAAGCCGGGCACGCGCAACAGCTCCTCGCGGCTGGCGCGGTTGACGTCGAGCGGGAAGCGGTCGCGATGGCGCAGCGCCCAGGCGAGCTTCGGATCGATGTCGAGCGGCAGCATCGCGCTGTCGTCGACGATCTCCGCAACGTCGAAACCGTAGCACCGCATCAGCCAGTCGGCCTGGTAAAGCCGGTGCTCGCGCAGCAGCGGCGGCTGTACCAGAGGCAAAGCGCGGCTGGCATCGGGGATCGGGCTGAAGGCGGAGTAATAGACGCGCCGCAGCCGGTATGAGCCGTAGAGATTGGCGCTGGTGTGGAGAATGGTGTGATCAGAGGCCGTGTCGGCGCCGACGATCATCTGCGTGCTCTGTCCGGCGGGCGCGAAGCGCTGCGGCCTCGCCTTCGTCTTTGTGCTGCGGTTTTCCTCGGCCTCGTCGAGCTTCAGCCGCAGCCGGCCCATGGTGCGGCGGATCGCGCGGACGTCCTTCTCCGGCGCGTATTGCTGCAGGCTCGTCTCCTCAGGCATCTCGATGTTGATGGAGAGACGGTCGGCATATTTGCCGGCTTCCGCGATCAGCGCGTCGTCGGCCTCGGGAATGGTCTTGAGATGGATGTAGCCGCGGAAGTGATGCTCCTCGCGCAGTTTGCGCGCGACGCTGACCACCTGCTCCATGGTGTAGTCGGGGCTGCGGATGATGCCGGAGGAGAGAAACAAGCCCTCGATGTAATTGCGCCGGTAGAAGTCGAGCGTGAGCTTGACCACTTCGTCGATGGTGAAGCGGGCACGCGGCACGTTGGAAGAGGCGCGGTTGACGCAATAAAGGCAGTCGTAATTGCAGGCGTTGGTCAGGAGCACTTTGAGCAGCGAGATGCAGCGTCCGTCCGGCGCGTAGGAATGGCAGATGCCCATGCCCGGTGCGGTCGAGCCCACGCCCTTGCCATCGCTGGAATCCCGCTTCTCAGTGCCGCTGAAGGCGCACG
This sequence comes from Bradyrhizobium barranii subsp. apii, assembly GCF_011516635.5. Taxonomy (GTDB): domain Bacteria; phylum Pseudomonadota; class Alphaproteobacteria; order Rhizobiales; family Xanthobacteraceae; genus Bradyrhizobium; species Bradyrhizobium barranii. The sequence goes on from NZ_CP096255.1 coordinate 3,815,802, forward strand.
ACGCGTCGTATTTGGCGGCATCAGCCAGAATCTCCAGCTTGCGTTGTACGTCCATCGTCGAATCCCTTTGATTCAGCTTACGAATCCGGATGAGCACCAATTCGATTGACTCCCCGGCCGCTGTTAGCTTTATATTAGAACATATCATGAACAAATGAGCCAGCCGCAGGTTCTTATTTTTGAGAACCTCGGCAATCACCTCTGAAGGAGCGGCGTATATGAGCGGCGCACGGATGAACGCGCTTGCGACCTTGCGCGGCCAGATCGAGCGCATCGAGACGGCGGAGGTCGTGCATCAGCACGATCGCGTCGCGCTCGGCCACGGCGAGGTCGACAGCGCGCTGAAGGGCGGGCTCGCGCGCGCGGTGATCCACGAGGTGTTTTGCGAGGGCCGGCAGGGAACCGCCGCGACGGGTTTTGTCATGGGGCTTGCGGGGCGTGTCTCGCGGCGCCGGCCGCTGCTGTGGGTGCGGCAGGATTTTTCGGAACTCGAGACCGGCGCGCTGTCGATGAGCGGGCTTACCGAGATCGGTCTCGATCCGCGCCGCGTGGTGATGGTGCGCGCCGCCGATGTCGAGAGCGCGCTGCGGACCTCGGCCGATGCGCTCGCCTGCGACGCACTCGGCGCCGTCGTGCTCGAGCTCTGGGGTGAGACGCGGCAGTTCGATCTCGTGGCGAGCCGCAAGCTGACGCTGGCCGCGCAATCGTCCGGTGTCACCGGCCTGATGTTGCGGATGGCCGCGCAGCCGCTGCCCTCGACCGCGGAGACGCGATGGATGCTGCGCGCGGCGCATTCGCTGCCGGGCCCGGCATGGAGTGCCTGGGGCTCGCCGCGCTTCGATGCCGAGCTGTTGCGCAATCGTCATGGCCCCTGCGGCCGGTGGATCATGGAATGGAAATGTGATGAGTGCCAGTTCAGTGAACCGTCGGCGTATCCTCAGCCTGTGGCTGCCACGCCTGCCCATCGATCGGATTCAGCGGTTCTTCGGCGCGCTGGGTAAGGCCAATGATCCGAGCATCGTTGTCATCAAGGACAACAATGCGCTGGTGATCCATGCGCTCAATGAAGCCGCCGAGCGCCTCGGCTTGCACATCGGCCAGCCCCTGGCCAATGCACGGGCGATGTGTCCGGACTTGAAAGTGTTCGACGCCGATGTCGTGGCCGATGCGAAGACGCTCAGCGACGTCGCCGACTGGTGCGACCGCTTCACGCCGCTGGTGGCGCTCGATCCGCCGCACGGGCTGTTTCTGGACATCACCGGCTGCGCGCATCTGTTCGGCGGCGAGGCTGCGTTGTTGCAGACCTTCGTCCGCGCGCTCGCCCGTCAGGGTTTTGCCGTCAGCGCGGCGATCGCCGGCACCTCAGTCTGCGCGCGCACGCTGACGCGGCAGGCCTCCGGCACCATCGTCGCCGATGGCGGGGAGGCGGCGGCGATCAGCCGGCTGCCGGTGTCCGCGCTCGGTGCGGGCGAGGCCATCACCACTGGTCTGCGCCGCGCCGGCCTGAAAACCATCGACGATGTCGCCTCGCGCGAGCCGCATGAGATCACGGCGCGGTTCGGCGCGCGGTTCTCCACGCTGCTCGCGCATGCGCAGGGGCATGGCGATGCCCCGATCAATCCGCGCAAACCGCTGCCGGATTACATCGTGGAGAAGCGCTTTGCCGAACCGATCGCCACCGACACCATGATCGCGATGACGCTGTCGCGGCTCGCCGATACGCTGATCGCGTCGATGGACAAACAGGGCAAAGGTGCGCGCCGGCTGGAAGCTGCGTTTTTCCGCACCGACGGCGTGGTGCGCGCGATCATGGTCGAGACCGGCCGGCCGGTGACGCAAAGCAAAGTCATCGACCGGCTGTTTCGCGAACGTCTCGATGCGCTCGCCGATCCGCTGGATCCCGGCTTCGGTTTCGACATGGTGCGGCTGTCGGCGAGCCGCACCGAGATCGTGGTGCAGGAGCAGCGCGATCTCGACGCCCATGTCCACGACAATGACGAGCTCGCCGCGCTGATCGACCGCATCGCCGCGCGCATCGGCGGAAAGCGCGTCGTCGTGCATTTGCCTGAGGATACCCATATCCCCGAATGTGCGGTGCTGGCCGCGCCTGCCCAGCACCATCTCGCCGTGGCCATGCAGGCCGAATGGCCGGCGCGCGCCGAGAGCGAGCCGCCGCTGCGCCCCCTGCGGCTGTTCGACAGACCGGAGCCGATCAAGGTGCCGTTCGCGACCGTGCCCGACGGCCCGCCGCATCAGTTCACCTGGCGCCGCGCGCTGCATGCGGTGGTGCGGGTGGAAGGGCCCGAGCGTATCGCGATGGAATGGTGGCGGCAGGACGGCAAGCAATTGACGCGGGATTATTTCCGCATCGAGGATGCCGAAGGCCTGCGCTTCTGGATATTTCGCGACGGTCTTTACGAAGGAGAGGTGTTCGACGACGAAGGCAAACCCATTCCCCCCAACTGGTATGTGCACGGTCTCTTCGCATGACCACGCCCGCTTATGCCGAGATCGGCATCACCACCAACTTCTCCTTCCTGCGCGGCGGCTCGGATCCGCGCGCCTATGTGCATCAGGCGAGCATCCTCGGCATTCCCGTGATCGGCATTGCCGACCACAACACGCTCGCCGGCGTGGTGCGCGCCTACAAGGAGCTCGACAATGACAAGGTGCTGCACAAGCCGAAATTGCTGATCGGCGCGCGCATCGTCTTCATCGACGGCACGCCCGACATTTTGGTCTATCCGCGTGACCGCGCCGCCTATGGCCGGCTGTGCCAGCTCCTCACCAGGGGCAAGCGCGGCGACGACATCACGCGGATCGAGAAGGGCGAATGCCATCTCACTTTTGCCGACCTTCTCGAGTTTTCCGAGGGCCAGCTCCTGGTCCTGACGCTGCCGCATCGCTTCGAGCCCGCGCAGGCGCTGGATGTTCTCGCCAAGCTTAAGGACAGCCGCGCCGAGGGCGTGTGGCTGGCGGCGAGCCTGGTCTATCGCGGCGACGACCGCCGCCGCCTGGCGCGGCTCGATGATCTCGCCGCCAAAGCAAACGTGCCGCTGCTCGCGACCAACGAGGTGCTCTATCACGATCCCGGCCGCCGTCCGCTTCAGGACGTGCTCACCTGCATCCGGGAAAAGACCACGATCGAGGCGGTCGGACGGAAGCTCGAAGCCAATGCCGAGCGCTTCCTGAAGACGCCACGCGAAATGTCGCGGCTGTTCCGAGATTTTCCCGAGGCGATCGCGGAGACCATGCGCTTTGCGGGCAAGATCGATTTCACGCTCGACCAGCTCAAATACCAGTATCCGGACGAGCCGGTGCCGCGAGGCAAGACCGCGCAAGGGCATCTGGAGGATCTGACCTGGGCCGGCGTCGACAAATATTTCGGCGGCAAGATCGATGACAAGCTGCGCGCGACCCTGAAGAAAGAGCTCGCGCTGATCGCCGAGCTGAAATACGCGCACTACTTCCTCACCGTGCACGACATCGTGCACTACGCGCGCAGCCAGAACATCCTGTGCCAAGGGCGGGGATCGGCGGCGAACTCAGCGGTCTGCTACGTGCTCGGCATCACCTCGGTCGATCCGACCAAGGTCGATCTGCTGTTCGAGCGCTTCATCTCCAAGGAGCGGCTGGAGCCGCCTGACATCGACGTCGATTTCGAGCATTCGCGGCGCGAGGAGGTGATGCAATATGTCTATCGCCGCTACGGCCGCCACCGCGCCGCGATCATCGCCACCATCATCCATTACCGCCCGCGCAGCGCCATTCGCGACGTCGGCAAGGCGCTGGGACTGACCGAGGACGTCACCGCCGCGCTCGCCGACACCGTCTGGGGAAGCTGGGGCAAGGGCCTCAACGACATGCAGGTCAGGCAGGCCGGGCTCGATCCCAACAATCCCATGATCAACCTCGCGGTCGAGCTTGCGACCGAGCTGATCGAATTCCCGCGCCATCTCTCCCAGCATGTCGGGGGCTATGTGCTGACGCAGGACCGGCTCGACACCTATGTGCCGATCGGCAACGCCGCGATGGACGACCGCACCTTCATCGAATGGGACAAGGACGACGTCGACGCGCTCAACATGATGAAGGTCGACGTGCTCGCGCTGGGCATGCTGACCTGCATCAGGAAGTGTTTTGATTTGATCGACCACCACAAGGGCAAGCGCTGGGTGCTGGCGAGTGTCCCTCAGGACGATCCCAAGGTTTACGACATGCTGTGTGCTGGGGAATCCCTCGGCGTGTTCCAGGTCGAGAGCCGCGCCCAGATGAACATGTTGCCGCGGTTGAAGCCGCGGACCTTCTACGACCTTGTCATCGAAGTCGCGATCGTGCGGCCCGGACCGATCCAGGGCGACATGGTGCATCCGTATCTGCGACGGCGGAACGGCCAGGAAAAGGTGAGTTATCCCTCGCCATCACCCGAACACGGTCCCGCGGACGAACTCTACAAGGTGCTGCACAAGACGAAAGGCGTGCCCTTGTTCCAGGAGCAAGCCATGCGCATCGCGATCGAGGCGGCAAAATTCACCTCCGAGGAGGCTAACGGCCTGCGTCGCTCGATGGCGACCTTCCGCAATGTCGGCACCATCGGCCAGTACGAGGAGAAGCTGATCGGCAACATGGTCGCGCGCGGCTACGATCCCAACTTCGCCAGAAGCTGCTTTGACCAGATCAAGGGCTTTGGCTCCTACGGTTTTCCAGAGAGCCATGCCGCGAGCTTTGCTCAGCTCGTCTACATCTCGTCATGGCTAAAATATCATCACCCCGATGCGTTCTGTTGCGGCCTGTTGAACTCGCAGCCCATGGGCTTTTACGCGCCGGCGCAGATCGTCGGCGACGCCCGCAAGAACGGCGTCGAGGTGCGCGACATCGACGTATCCCACAGCTTTGCGCAAAACACGCTGGAGAACACCGACGGCAAATACTGCGCCGTGCGCCTGGGCTTCCGTCAGATCGACGGCTTTCACTGGCTCGATCCCGATGAGGAGTTGCTCAAAGAGGCGCAGGCGAAACGGCAAGGCAAGGTATATGTCACTCAGAAAGACTGGGCCGACCTGATCATCGACGCCCGCAATAGCGGTCCCTTCACCTCGCTCGAAGACTTCGCCCGCGACACCGGTCTGCCCAAGCGTGCGCTGATCCTGCTCGCGGATGCCGACGCCTTCCGCTCGCTCGGCCTCGACCGCCGCGAGGCGCTGTGGCAGGTGCGGCGGCTGCCCGACGACGTGCCGCTGCCGCTGTTCGAGGCCGCGACCGCGCGCGAGCAGCCGGACGAGCACGCAAAACCATTGCCGGAGATGCCGCGGGCCGAGCAGGTGGTCGCGGACTACCAGACCATCCGGCTATCGCTGAAGGGCCATCCGATGGAATTTTTGCGCGAGATGTTCTCGCGCGAGCGTGTGGTGGCCTGCAGGGACATCAGCCATGAGAACGAGCGGCGCCGCGTCCGCTGCGCCGGCGTGGTGCTGGTGAGGCAGCGGCCGGGCAGCGCCAGCGGCGTCGTGTTCATGACGCTGGAGGACGAGACCGGCATCGCCAATGTCGTGGTGTGGCCCAAGATCATGGAGCAGTACCGCAAGGAGGTGATGGGCGCGCGCCTCATCCTGGTCGAGGGCTATATCCAGAGCAGCCCCGAAAAGGTGACGCATCTCATCGCCCAGCGCATGGTCGACCGCTCGCACGATCTGGTCGGCCTCGCCAACGACGCGCTGAGCCGCAAGCATCCGGTGCCGGCAGGCGCCGACCTGATCGAGCCCCTCAACGACGATCCCCGCGCCCACGCGGATATGCCGGCGCAAAAAATCCGCCACCCCCGCAACGTCCGCATCCTGCCGCCATCGCGGGATTTTCATTGAAGATGTGACGCAGAATGCCGCCACACCGTCATTGCGAGCGCAGCGAAGCAATCCAGACTGCCGCCCGTGGAAAGACTCTGGATTGCTTCGCTGCGCTCGCAATGACGAACTTGTTGAGCCGGGCCGTGTCACACTCTCGGTGTCATATCCCGCGACCCGGCTACGCCAAGGCTTCGCCGGGGCTGAGGTCCAGGGCCGCCGAAGCTTTAGCGTAGGCGGCAAGCGGGGTATCCAGTACGCTGCGGCTTCTCGGTTCTAGCCGCGCTGTCTCTGGAATACTGGATCGCCCGGTCAAGTCGGGCGATGACAGAGTGCCCGCTCTAAAAATTCACCCGGTTCGAGATCGCGCCGTCCACGACGAGATTGGAGCCCGTGGTGAACCCCGACACCGGGCTTGCCAGAAACACCGCCGCGCTTGCAATCTCCTGCGGCGTTGCCATGCGGCCCGTCGGGTTGCGCTTCATCGCGTCATTGTAGCGCTCCGGCATCTTCTGCTCGATCATGTTCCAGACGCCGCCCTTGAAATAGACCGTGCCGGGCGACACCACGTTGACGCGGATCTTCTTCTTTGCGTATTGCCGCGCCAATCCCTTGGCCATGTGGATCAGCGCCGCCTTGATCGGGCCGTAGGAGCTGGCGAGATCGGCCTGCGCCGCCGAGATCGAGGAGATGATGACGAAGGCGGCATCGCCGCTCTTTTCGCCGCTGGCCTCGAGGAACGGCCGCGCGGCGTCGAACGCATGCACGGCGCCGAGCACGTCGAGCCGGAAGTTCTGCTCCCAGGATGCTGCATCATGGCCCTGCGCCATCGCGCCGGCATTGGCGAACAGCAAGTCGACGCCGCCAAGCTCCTTTGCAGCGGTCTCGATCCAGGATTTCAGCGCCGCGCCGTCAGTGACGTCGACCGGTCCGCCGCTGGCGCGGATACCGCTTGCCCTGAGTTCAGTGACGGTCGCCGCAACCTGATCGGCGTTGCGCGCGCACACCGCGACATTGGCGCCTTCACCGGCCAGCGTCGCCGCGATCGCCCGCCCGATGCCGCGCGTGCCGCCGAGGACGATGGCGTTCTTGCCTTTGAGACCGAGATCCATTGTTTGGTTTTCCTTTTTGTTGATCGCAGGGAGTGTAACCGTTTCAGGAGATACGCAGAAGCCTCAACATCGTCATTGCGAGCGTAGCGAAGCAATCCAGAAATGAATCCGCGGAAACAGTCTGGATTGCTTCGTCGCAAAGGCTCCTCGCAATGACGAGGTCGTAGGATGGGCAAAGGCGCATAAGCGCCGTGCCCACCATTCCTCAGTTTGCACGCAAGCGGTGGGCACGCTTCGCTTTGCCCACCCTACGAATTCTGCTTCACTCCGGTGCCGCCCCCACCGGCGGGCCGCCGGGCGGGCGGTGCAGGAAGGTCAGCGACACGTAGGCGCCGGCCCAGGAGCCGATCGCCGCGAAAGCGACATAGAACGGGTTTTCGGTGTAGCTGATCACGGCGTAGGAGGAGAGCAGGTACCAGACCGCGCTCCAGTTCGCCGCCGGCACGCGCTTGCGCGCGATCACGGCCGAGGTGAACATGACATAGACTGCGTCGGTGGCCGCCGTTGCGATAAACACGGCGCCTGCGGTGAGGGGATCTACGGCGGCCATTGCATTCCTTTCTGCGATCATGACATGGTCGCGAAAACTACAGCATGATCCGGAAAATGCGCAGCGGATTTCCGAAAAGATCATGCTTAAATCTGAAAGGGAGAGAAGCGGTCATGCAAAGCCCCGCCGATATTCTTAGGGATCTCTGGACCTCCATCGGCGGCGACAAGGCCGCGCTCGAACGCGTGCGGCTGACCGGCGAGGAGCCGCAAATTCCGTCCTCGTTTCGCGTCGCCGTCGCCGGGCAGACGACGATTGCCGCCGCCGGTCTTGCCGCCGCCGAAATCTGGAGACTGCGCAACGGTGAGACGCAGGACGTCTCCGTCGACATGCGCCACGCCGTCGCCGAATGCCGTTCGGAGCGTTATTTGCGCCTCGACGACAAGCCGCCGCCGCCAGCCTGGGACGCCATCGCCGGCGTCTACAAAACTGGAGACAACCGCTTCGTCCGCTGCCACACCAATTTCCCGCATCACCGCGACGCCGTCTGCAACGTGCTCGGTTGCGAGCCCGAGCGCGACAAGGTTCAGGCCGCGTTGATGCAATGGAAGGGCGAGGATTTTGAAACTGCGGCCTATGCCGCGGGCGGCGTCGTCGCCCTGATGCGTTCCTACGACGAATGGTCCGCGCTGCCGGAGGCGCGCGCGCTCGCCGAACTGCCGCTGGTTTCGATCGAGAAGATCGGCGAGGCCCCGCCAAAGCCGTGGCCGCAGGGATTGTCGAACGGTGATCGTCCGCTTTCCGGGCTGCGCGTGCTCGATCTCTCGCGCGTCATCGCGGGCCCCGTTGCCGGTCGCACGCTCGCCGCGCACGGCGCGGATGTGCTGCTCGTCTCGGGGCCGGAGCTGCCGGCCATTCCCTGGCTCACCATCGATACCGGCCGCGGCAAGCTCACCACGTTGGTCGAGCTGAAGAGCGAGGCGGGCAGGGCGCAGCTGCGCGAGCTGTTGAAGGGCGCCGACATCTTCTCGCAAGGCTATCGTCCGCGCGCGCTTGCAGCCCTCGGGTTCGCGCCGGAGGATGCAGCGAACATCAATCCCGGCATCGTCTACGTCACGCTGTCGGCCTATGGCCATGCCGGCCCCTGGGCGGAGCGGCGCGGTTTCGATTCACTGGTGCAGACCACAACGGGCTTCAACCACGCCGAAGGGCAGGCCGCCGGCATCGACGGTCCCAAGGAATTGCCGGCGCAGATGCTCGACCATGCCACCGGCTATCTGATGGCGTTCGGCGCGATGATGGCCAAGGCACGCCAGGCCCGCGAGGGCGGGAGCTGGCAGGTGCGCGTGTCGCTGGCGCAGACCGGACGCTGGCTGTGGAATCTCGGCCGGCTCGATGGCGGCCTGGATACCCCGGATCTTACGGGCGAGGCCGTACATGCTGCATTCATCGAGTCCGTGCCATCTGGCTTCGGCACGTTGAAGGCGGTGCGCCATTCCGCGCTGCTGTCGACCACGCCGGCGCGATGGAGCCGCCCGGCGATGCCGCTCGGCAGTCATCCGTCACAATGGCCGGCTTGAAACTGACGTGAAGCTGACGCGATGCAATATTTTAACGCAAACGGAAAGGTGGCTGGCGTTTTTTAGGTTGTTTGAAATCCCAATTCAGCACTATTAGCGCGACCGATAAGGCAGGCGTCTGCCGAGATCGTCGCAGACTTGACCGGGCCCCATGGTAGTTGAAAATACCAAGCGATTGCAGGTGTTTACAAAACAACGGGTGATCACATCCGTAGTTTTACTGGCACTCGCCTGCGCCGGTGCCTATGGCTTCCTGCGTGCGGGGGCCAAGGAAAAGAGCCACTCCGAGGTCTCCAGCCAGTCGCGCAGGAATGCGCAGAATTTCACGCCGACGCCGTCCGAGTGGGCGACGCTGACGATCGAGCCGGTCAAGGCCAAGACCTTCCGGGCCGAATATGTCACCGAGGGCAAGGTCGCGGTCGATGAGGATCGCTCGACGCCGGTGTTCTCGCCCTATGCGGGCCGGGTGACCAAGCTGCTCGCCAAGCCGGGCGAGATGCTGAAGCAAGGTCAACCGCTGTTCACGATCGAGGCCGCCGACACCGTGCAGGCCCAGAACGATTTCATCGCTGCGATGACCTCGCAGAACAAGGCGAAGTCTGCGATCGATCTTGCCGACATCCAGTTCAGGCGCGCCAAGGACCTCTATGAGGGCCGCGCCATTCCGCTGAAGGACTATCAGCAGGCCGAAACGACCCAGGTCCAGGCGCAGAACGACGTGCGCTCCTCGGGGACGGCGCTGGAAGCCGCGCGCAACAAGCTGCGCATCCTCGGCTTCACCGACGAGACCATCAAGGCATTCCAGGACAAGGGCGTCATCGATCGGGAGATCACGATCTATTCGCCGATCTCCGGCACCGTCGTGCAGCGCAAGATCGGTCCGGGCCAATACGTCAATTCCGGCGCTAGCGATCCGGTCTTCGTGATCGGCGACCTCTCCACGGTCTGGCTCACCGCCTTCGTGCGCGAGAGCGATGCGGCCGCGGTGTGCATCGGCCAGGACATCAGCGTCAACGTGATGGCGCTGCCGGGCCACCCCCTGACCGCCAAGATCAACTACGTCGCCGCCGCCATCGATCCCAACACCCGCCGCCTGCTGGTTCGCGCGACCATCGACAACAAGGACGGCCTGCTCAAGCCGGAAATGTTCGCCAACGTCACGATCTATTCGGCCGGCGACCGTGCCGCGCCGGCGGTGCCGAAGCAGGCGCTGATCTATGAGGCCGACAAGGTCCGCATCTGGGTCGCGCGCGAGGACAAGTCGGTCGAGCTGCGCCAGATCAAGACCGGCCTCATCAATGGCAATTTCGTCGAGGTCACCAGCAATCTGAAGCCAGGCGAGCAGGTCGTCACGAAGGGCAGCCTGTTCATCGACCGCGCGGCGTCCGGTAGCTGATCGACGACCCAAGAAAATTGAAGACCTGAATGGATCGTCTCGTCGCCCTTGCCGTCAACCGGCGCTTCCTGATGGTCGGGATGTTCGTCGCCGTGCTGATCGGCGGCGTGATCGCGTTCAACCAGCTCAACATCGAGGCCTATCCCGACCCGACGCCGCCGATGGTCGACATCGTGACGCAGAGTCCGGGCCTGTCGGCGGAGGAGATCGAGCGCTACATCACGATTCCGATCGAGACCCAGGTCGCGGGTCTGAAGAACCTCACGACGATCCGTACCATCTCGCTCTACGGCCTCTCCGACATCAAACTGCAGTTCTCCTTCGCCTATACGTATGACGAGGCGCAGCAGCAGGTCTTGAACCGCCTGGCGCAGCTCGCGCCGCTGCCGGGCAATGTGCAGCCGCAGATCTCGCCGCTCAGCCCGATCGGCGAAATCTTCCGCTACCGCCTCGTCGGTCCGCCGAACTACAGCGTGCTCGACCTCAAGACCATCCAGGACTGGATCCTGCAGCGCCGCTTCCGCGCCGTGCCCGGCGTCATCGACGTCACCGGCTGGGGCGGCAAGAGCAAGACCTACGAGCTCCAGGTCGACTTCAACAAGCTCGTCGCCAACGGCCTGACGCTGCCGCAATTGCTCCAGGCGGTCAGCAATTCCAACGTCAATGTCGGCGGCAACACCGTCAATATCGGCCAGCAATCGGCCGTGGTACGCGGCGTCGGCCTGATCCGTTCCATCGACGACCTCGCCAACACCATGGTCTCGCAGACCAACGGCAATCCGGTGCTGGTCAAGGACGTCGCCACCGTCACCGTCGGTCAAAAACCCCGTCTCGGCATTGCCGGCCTCGACGATTCCGACGACATCGTGCAGGGCATCGTCCTGATGCGCCGCGGTGAGCAGAGCTCGCCAACCATCAAGCGCGTCCACCAGCTCGTTCAAACCATCAACGACTCCAGCATCCTGCCGCCCGGCGTGCGCATCGAGCGCATCTACGATCGCGGGGACCTGATCGACCTCACCACCCACACCGTGCTGCACAACATGGTGGTCGGCATCCTGCTCATCGTGCTGTTGCAGTGGATCTTCCTCGGCGATCTCCGCAGCGCGCTGATCGTCGGCGCCACCATTCCGTTCGCGCTGTTCTTCGCCGTGATCATCCTGGTGCTGCGCGGGGAATCCGCGAATTTGCTGTCGGTCGGCGCCATCGATTTCGGCCTCATCGTGGACGCCACCGTCATCATGGTGGAAGCGATCTTCCGCCGCCTGACGCAGACCACGCCGGTGTCGGAATCCGAGCAGATGTCGCCCGAGACGCTGTTCGGCATGAAGAGCCACGCCATCCTCAGCGCCGCCGCCGACGTGTCGCGCTCGATCTTCTTTGCCGCCGCCATCATCATCGCGGCGTTCCTGCCGTTGTTCACGCTGTCCGGCGTCGAGGGCAACATCTTCGGGCCGATGGCGCGCACCTATGCCTATGCGCTCGCCGGCGGGCTGCTCGCGACCTTTACGGTGACCCCGGCGCTGTCCGCGATCATTCTGCCTGCGCATCTCGAGGAGACCGAGACGAGGGTCATGCGGATCCTGCACCGGATCTACATGCCGGTGCTGAATTGGGCCGTCGCCAACCGCGGCATCATGCTCGGCGGCGCGGTCGGTCTCGTGCTGATGACGGTGGCGCTCAGCCGCCTGCTCGGCCTCGAATTCCTGCCCAAGCTGGAAGAGGGCAATCTCTGGATCCGCGCCACGCTGCCGCCGACCATCTCGCTCCAGGAAGGCAACACCTACGTCAACGAGATGCGCAAGCTGATCCGTGCCCGGCCCGAGGTGGAATCCGTGGTGTCGCAGCATGGCCGCCCCGATGACGGCACCGACGCTGCCGGCTTCTTCAACGCCGAGTTCTTCGCCCCCCTCAAGCCCGCAAGCCAATGGCCGGGAACGCACGACAAGGAAGAGTTGACCGCGCAGCTGTTGAAGCAGCTCGACGATCGCTTCCCCGGCGTCGAATTCAACTTCTCGCAATATCTCCAGGACAACGTCTCCGAAGCCGTCTCGGGCGTGAAAGGCGAGAACTCGATCAAGCTGTTCGGCAGCGATCTCCAGGCGCTCACCGACACCGCCAACAAGATCAAGTCGGTGCTGGCGACCGTGCAAGGCGTCACCGACCTTGCGGTGTTCACCTCACTCGGGCAGCCGACCATTCAGATTGACATCGACCGTGCCAAGGCCGCGCGCTATGGGCTCGCGCCCGGCGACATCAACGCCACCATCAAGGTCGCGATCGGCGGCGATACCGCGGGCGATCTCTACGAGCCAGGCTCCGATCGTCACTTCCCGATCATCGTCCGTCTCGCGCCGGAATATCGCAGGAGCGCCGAGGCGATCCAGAATTTGCGCATCGGCGCGCCAGGGCCGAACGGCACCGTCACGCAGATTCCCTTGAGCGAGGTCGCCACCATCAGCCTCGTCTCCGGTGCCGCCTACATCTATCGCGAGCAGCAGGAACGCTATCTGCCGATCAAGTTCTCGGTGCGCGAGCGCGACCTCGGCAGCGCGATCCGCGAGGCGCAACAGAAGGTCGCCGAGCAGGTGCAGCTGCCGCCCGGCTCGCACATGGACTGGGTCGGCGAGTTCGGCAATCTCCAGGACGCCATCCGCCGGCTGTCGATCGTGGTGCCGATCTCGCTGACGTTGATCGGCGTGCTGCTCTGGTTCAATTTCGGCTCGATGACCGACACGCTGCTTGCCATGAGCGTGATCCCGATGGCGATCTTCGGCGGCGTGCTCGGGCTGTTGATCACCGGCACTGCGTTCAGCGTCTCCGCCGCGATCGGATTCATCGCGCTGTTCGGCATCGCGGTCATGGACGGCATCATCATCCTGTCGCAGTTCAACCAGCTCATCGAAGAGGGCATGGACCGCGTGAGCGCGGTGATACGCACCGGCGAGTTGCAGCTCCGGCCGGTGCTGATGACCTGCGTCGTTGCCGGCGTCGGCCTGCTGCCGGCGGCGCTGTCGGAAGGCATCGGCTCGCAGGTGCAGAAGCCGCTCGCCGTCGTCGTCGTCACCGGCATGATGCTCGCGCCGGTCGTGATCCTGGTGACCTTGCCGGTCCTGATCTCCTTCTTCTCCCGCGGCGCGCGCTGATCGCGCGCCGTCGCCGCGCCTCAGAATCCGTAGAGACGCGCGGGATTGTCGACCAGGATCTTCTTGCGCACCTCCGCATCCGGCGCCCACACAGGAAGCTGGTTGAGGAGCCGGCCGTCTTCGATCTGATAGAAGGGCGCGATGTCGGTGGGCTTGCGTCCCTCGACGGGGCTGGAATCCGGATGCGGCCAGTCGGTGCCCCAGACGATGCGGTCCGGGTTCGCCGCGATCAGCGCCCGGGCATAGGGCACCATGTCCTGATAGTCGGGCGCGAGGTTCGACGAGCGATAGGCTCCCGAGATCTTCACATAGGCCTTGCCGGATTTGACGAGCGCGATCAGGTCGGAGAATCCCGGCTGCTCCAGTCCGAGCGACGCCTCGAGGCCGCCGAAATGGTCGAACACGGCCGGCACGGGCGAAGCCAGCACGAGCTCCTTGATCGCCGAGATCATCGGCAGCGTGGTGTAGAGCTGCACGTGCCAGCCGCGCGCCTTCATGCGCTCGACGGCGGCGGTGAAGCGCGCGCGGCCGACATTCGGATCGCTGACGCCGCCGGTGGCGAGATTGATGCGGCTGCCGCGAAAACCGTCCGCCTGCATCGCGTCGAGCTGTGCTTCGGTCGTCTTGTCGTCGATCACGGCCACTCCGCGCGCTGTCGCGCCGCGCGCCTTCATGCCGAACAAGGTGGAGGAATTGTCGGTGCCGTAGACGCTCGGCGTCACGATCACCACGCGCTCGATATGCAGCGCCTTGTGCAGCGCCGCCATTTCCTCGGGGCTTGCCGGTTCCGGCGTATAGACGCGCCCCGCGAAGAACGGAAACTTTTCGACATCACCATGGATGTGCGTGTGGCAGTCGCAGGCAAGGGCCGGAACGTCGAAATCGACCGGCGTCGCGGGCTGCGCCGCACGGGCGTGAGCTTTGTTGGTCATGACTACTCCGGCGGCAAGGGAGGCAAGCAGGACGCTGCGTCGGTTGAGCATGGTTCTCTCCCTGCTTCGTTATTTTTGAGGTGGGACCGGAACAATATCACATCAGCCCGGTAACCCGCTCCGCTTCGCTGCATAGCTGCTCGACAAGATCCGCAAGCGGGCGTGAGCCGTCGATGCGCACGACCGGGCAGGGCAGGCCCGCGAGCCAGGCCTCATCTTTTGTGAGACTGCGGCCCTCGCGATCGCCGGCTTCGTAGCGCGAGGCCCATTCGACGAACGACTCCGTCTCCTCATGACGCCAGCCGCCCTGTGCGACGGCATCAGCTCCGAAATGCGTAGCCTCGCGGCCACGCAGGCGCTGCAAGCGAAGCTCGCGCGGTCGTCACAAAGACGACAAGATCGAAGAACGGGACGAGCTCGTCGCCCCAGCCGGTGACGGTTCCGCTCAGCACCCAGTCGCGGCGCGGCAGAAACATCTCGCGCATCAGGCGCAGGCGCTCCGCGGCAGGGCGCGTCGTCTGGTAGGGTGGCACGGTCGGCAGCCAGAAATAGTCGTCGCTGTCGTGATGCGGCAGCGCAAGCCTGTCGGCGAGCGCGCGACCGAGCGTCGTCACGCCGGAGCCCGAAGCTCCCATCAGATGGATGCGGCGGCTCTTCATCGGCATCAGGCCAGACGATTTGAAACTACTGCCCCGACGGCGTGCGCAGGCCGTGCCAGGCGTCGCGGACCTGCTGGTAATGCACCTCGGGCAGATAGTCCGGCGTGTTGAGGCTGAGCGTCTTGACGTCGAGATGGCCGACGGCGCTGAGCAGCGTGTAGGAAGCGATGACGCGGTCGCGCAGTGCGCCGATCAGGCGGGCCTTGGCCTGGATCAAATCGGCCTGCGAGTTCAGCACGTCCACCGTTGTGCGCTGCCCGCCGGCGGCCTCGCGCTGCACGCCCTGGAGCGCGACGGTCGCCGCCTTCACCTCTGATTCGGAAGCGGAGACCGTGATCTTGGCGCCCTCATTGGCGACCCAGGCGCTGGTCGCCGCCGTGCGCGCCTGGTTGCGGACCTGGTCGAGCACGAGCCGGCTCTGCGCCGTGATCTCCTTGGCCTGTCGGGTCTGTGCGGCGGCCTGGCCGCCGTCGTAGATCGGCGCGGTGACGTTGGCGACGATCGAGGCCTGGTCTTCGGCGATGGTGCTCAGCGTCGGGTCGTTGCTGCGGCTGCGGCTGGCGCTGCCCTGAAGACTGGCGCTCGGCAGCAGCGCGCCCTCGGCGACGCGGATGTTGGTCGAGGCGACATCGACGTCGAAGCCTGCCGCCATCACCGCTGGATGCTGGCGGATCGCCGTCGTCAGAGCATCCTCGCGGCTCTTCGGCAGATAGCGGTCGACGACTTCGGCGGGCCGAAGCTGCGATGGCGCATTGCCGATCACCTGCGCGTAGACCGCCTGGCTCACCGCCAGCGCGACTTCCGCGGCGTTGAGATCGGCGAGCCCCCGGCTGAGCCGCGCCTCGGCCTGGGCGCTGTCGGTCGGCGTGACGTCGCCGGCGTTGAGGCGGCGCTGAGTGACGGCGAGCGTCTCGCGCAGGAACGCGACGTTGGAGCGTTGCGCCTCGACCAGTGACTGGTTGGCCAGCACGTTGGTGTAGGCGGTGACCGCGTCGAGCAGCACGCCTTGGCCGACATTGCGCAGAGCCTCGCGGCCGGACTGCACCTGAAGTTCCGCAGCGCGGACGCTGTTGGCGGTGCGGAACCCGTTGAACAGGGTCTGCGTCACGGTGACGCCGATGAGCCACGGCTTCAGATTGGCGGTCTGGATCGTGTTGTCGGGGAGCAAATTGCGCACCGATTGCAGGCCGGCGCTGAGGCTTGCCACGATCTGCGGCCGGTAGCCGGCGAGCGCCTGCGGCACGTTTTCATCTGTGGCGCGTTGCCGCGCGCGCTCGGCATTGAGCTGCGGGTTGGTCTGGTAGGCCTTGGCGAGCGCCTCAGGCAGGGCTTCCGCCCATGCGGCGGAGGGCAGGGCGCAACAGAGCGCCAGCGTGGTCCATGTCGCAAGCACAGGACCCACGCCCGATCGATGCCGCGTCATCACGCGACCAACTCTGGCGGCACGCCCAATCATGTAATCCTGCTAAACCCCGGCTGTCCGCCCCCGCCGACGGTGGCCTCTTAACTGTTTAACCAGCCGGGGTCCCGCAGGCAAACTGCCGCGGGGAAAACCCCCATCTATTCCGTGCTTGTTGCAGGTGCGTCACAGGGCTTCTGCACCAGGGCGGCGAAGCCTTACACCGGCCTGACCGCTCGCGGGCATTACCGGTTCTTGTTGACAGGCTTGCGCTTCTCGATGAACGCCGCCATGCCCTCGGAGCGGTCCTCTAGCGCGAAGGTCGCGTGAAACAGGTTGCGCTCGACGCTCATGCCTTCGGCGAGCGTGGTCTCGAAGGCGCGGTTGACCGCTTCCTTGGCCATGGCGACGGCGGGCCGCGACATCGATGCGATCTTCTCGGCGGCTTCCATGACCTCGTCCATGAGCTTGTCAGCGGGCACGATGCGGCTGACGAGGCCTGAGCGCTCCGCTTCCGCCGCATCCATCATGCGGCCGGTGAGGCAGAGGTCCATCGCCTTCGACTTGCCGATCGCGCGGGTCAGGCGCTGGGTGCCGCCGATGCCGGGAATGGTGCCGAGCGTGATTTCGGGTTGGCCGAACCTGGCGGTGTCGGCGGCGATGATGAAGTCGCACATCATGGCGAGCTCGCAGCCGCCGCCGAGCGCATAGCCCGCGACCGCGGCGATGGTCGGCTTGCGGCAGCGCGCGACGCGGTCGCCGCCGATCGCGGCGAAATCCTCGGAGAACATGTCGATGAAGCCTTTCGGCTGCATCTCCTTGATGTCGGCGCCGGCGGCAAAGGCCTTCTCGCTGCCGGTCACGACGATGCAGCCGATGGCGTCATCGGCCTCGAGATCGTCGACGGCCGCGGCGATCTCGCGGAACACGCCGAAGGAGAGCGCATTGAGCATCTTCGGCCGGTTCAGCTTGATGATGCCGACCGCGCCTTTGCTCTCGACGATGATGTGTTCGAACGTGCTCATGCTCCACCCACGCGTTTGATTGGGCGGGCAATGTGCCCGCTGGCGCGGTGGGCTTCAAGGGCCGAAAAGCTGTCGGAACGAGGCCGTCCGGAACGCGCGGCGAGACACGCGTTCCGGACGAGGTCCCTCACCCCAAAATCAGGCCAAAAATCAGGCCAAGCATCAAGCGAAGAACATGCGTGCGGCAGACGCCAGCGTCAGCAGCGTGCCGACGCCGATGAAGATCTTGCCGATCAGCGAGCTCTGGTCCCAGGCCGAGCTGTGGCTGCTCGCCATCACCGGCGCCGGCCGCGCGTCGGTTGCGGCGATCACCGCCTTCTGTGCCGGCGGGTCCTGTTGGAGGGCGCGGTCGATGTCGTTGAGCTGATCGGGCGCCACCACCTGAGCCTCGTCATTCGGCGCGGTGGTATTATCGGCTGCAGCCTGAACGTTGTCGTTGGCGCGGCCGGTCAACGCGGAGGCCGCGGCAGCCGTGGGCGTATCGGCTGCGGCGATCTGCGCGTTGGCGTTGGCGACTGCCGGCGGCATCTGGCTCAAGGCCGGCACGTCGTTTTCGGCCTTCGCCGCGCCGTCCTTCTTGTCGGCCTTGTCGTCGGATTTCTGCGCCGTCTTGCCGCTGTCGCGGTGGCGCGATGCATGGCGCCGCTGCGTGCTCGGCTTGACTGCGTCGGCCTGGTTGCCCGCGCTGTCCGATTTGCTGCTTGCGGCTGAACTCGGTGCCGCCTGTGCAGCGGCTCCGACCAGCACGAAAAGGCCGGCAAGAAGAATCAGTGCGGCGCGCCCGCTGGCTTTCATCATGTTGACGATCTCCCCAATTCCGCCTGTCCCGGGGACGAACAGAGACCCTGGGGCGTGACCACAGCGGGGCAAAAAATGGGAATCTTCGGGCTATCCCGGGCAAAAGCGGGGCAAGCCGCCGCCTCGCAACCGGTCGCCGGATGCGGACGGGACCGATCGGTGTTATGAGCCGTCGCGGGTTTCGACGGCCGCATCGCGTGGCGAGGCATGGCACAGATCACGAAGTCGTGATTGTTCTGGTGCCGGCGTAACAAACTGAAAGAGCTGCCGAATTGCATGGTGAGGGCGCGTGCGCGGACGTGAGGACGAGTGGACCGGCCTGATGCGGTCGGCCATGGCAGGCGATGATGCGGCGTATCATCGCCTGTTGAAGGCGGTCACGCCTGTGCTGCGCGCTGCCGCGAGGCGGGGTCTGGCGCGCGCCGGGCAGCCTCCCGACCAGGCCGAGGATATCGTGCAGGAGATTTTGTTGGCGGTGCATCTGAAGCGGCACACCTGGGACAGCGAAGCCCCCTTCGCCCCGTGGCTGTTTGCGATCGGGCGCAACAAGCTGATCGATGCGCTCCGGCGGCGGGGCCGGCGGGTCTTCGTCAACATCGACGATTTCGCCGAGACGCTGCCGGGCGAGGCACCGCAGGAGACGGCCTCGGCGGCCGAGGTCGCGACGCAGCTCGACACGCTGCCGCAGCGCCAGCGCGACGTGCTGCAGTCGATTGCCGTCGACAGCGCTTCGATCAAGGACACGGCGTCAAAGTTTTCGATGAGCGAAGGTGCGGTGCGGGTCGCGCTGCATCGCGGACTTGCGGCGCTGACTGCCAAACTGCGGGACCACTAGTCATGGATACCGATCAACTCATTCGCTCGCTCGCGGCCGACAACGCCCATCGCGCGCCGCGCGTCGGCGCCGTGCTGACGATGGCGCTGCTGGTGGCGGCACCGTTCTCGATCCTGATCTTCGCCAGCTTCCTTGGCGTGCGGCCCGACGTGATGACCGCGATGCATAATCCGTTCTTCGATACGAAGTTCGCGGTCACGCTGTCGCTTGCGATCCCCGCGATCATCGTCAGCCTGCATCTGTCGCGGCCCGAAGCCTTGATGCGCGGCTGGGGCTGGCTGCTGCTGCTTCCCGTCGGCCTGCTTGCGGTTGCGATCGGCAGCGAGACCATGATGGCCCCGGCGATGCCGATGACGATGCGGCTGGTGGGCAAGAACTCCCGGGTGTGCATGCTCGCGATCCCCGCGATGTCGCTGCCGCTGCTTGCGGGCGCGCTGTTCGGCCTGCGCCACGGCGCGCCGTCGCATCCTGCACTCGCCGGCGCGCTCGCCGGCCTGCTGTCGGCCGGCCTTGCCGCAACGCTCTACGCCTCGCACTGCACCGACGACTCGCCGCTGTTCGTTGCGACCTGGTACACGATCGCGACGGCACTCGTGACCGCGATCGGCGCCTACGCGGGTTCGAAGGTTTTGCGCTACTAGCGGTGGCGGCCTCACGCCACCGGCGTCGTGCCCTGCTGCATGCGGTGGAAGCGCAGCACCTGCTGCGCGGTCGATGAGCGCAGGGCCTCGTAGGCATCGCGCAGCGTCAGCATGTCGGTCTTCGAGCCGCCCGAGAGCTTTTCGCGCATGGCGATGATCGCGCGGACGCTTGACCATTGCATGCCTGCGACCTTGGCGAGGACCATCACGCCCTCGTTGCGGCTCTCGATCATCATGTTCTCGGCGGTCTCGACCGCGACGCCCGCGAGCGCCGCGAGCCCCGCATTGGTCTCGTCGAACTTGCCCTGCTCGGCGAAGCTGGTGACCTGGAACTCGTTGAGACGACCATCCTCGTGCAGCGATCTCACCAGCGCGCGCGCCATTTCGGTCTGCCTGGTCATGGCGGCGGCGCGGACCCGCTGGGTCGCTTCCTGGACCACGCTGGACACTTCGTCCGCGAGCTCCGGATGCGCGGTCTCGAGCTTCCTGCGCACGCTCAGGGACGCCTTGGCGATCAGCTTCAGGTAGTGATGGCGCGGCAGGTCGGGCCGCAGGCCGATGCAGGTGGCGAGGTCATCGTCGCGTTCGGCGCGCGTGACGAGGTCGGTGAAACTTCCCTCGGAGAGCTGCGCGCCCGGATTGCTGACGGTCGATTGCACGACGTCTTCGTTGCCGCGCGCCACCAGCACGTCGGTCAGTGCTTCCGACAGCACCCGCCGCAGCGAGATCGCCTTGAGATGCGCCTGGCTCCTGGTGCGCGCGATCTCGATCAGGGTCGCCTCGTCCAGCCGTTCCGATTTCGAGAGCACGGGTCCGGAGACCTCGATCACCTCGTCGAGCGCGAGGGTGCGGATGATCTTGGGCGGCGCAGCCGCGATCGGCGCGAGACGGTTGGCGAGCAGCGTTCTCGCCGAGGCCTCGATCTGCTCGATCAGGCACTGGAACACGTCGTCGAACACCCTGATGTGCTCGCCGGAATAATCCACCGCATTGTTAATGAAGAGATCAGTGACGCGGCGCAGGGCCTCGACCCGGCGCGCGACGGTGCCGTGCGAGCGCGCGGTCTGCAATTCCTCAAGCAGGTTCTCGGATGGTTTTTCGGATTTCGATCTCATGGCCCTGTCCTGGAGCGTTCGGTCCGGCTGCGGCTTCTGTGCAGCCAGGAAAAAAATGGATTAGTCAGCTCGTTGCAATACGGTTGCGCCCTTGCGCCTTGGCGGAATAAAGCGCGCTGTCGGCGCGTGCGAGAAACGTGTCGGCAGTATCGTTGTCGCGCAGCGTCACGACGCCCGCGGAAATCGTCACCCGCATGCCGGGGGAAAATGCGCTCCAGTCGAGATCGGCGACGATGCCGCGCAGCCGCTCGAGCATGCGCCCCGCCGCGCCGCCGTCGGTGCCCGGCAGCAGCAGCAGAAATTCCTCGCCGCCATAGCGGCCGAAAAAGTCGGCCGGGCGGATATTTGCAAAAATGGTGATGGCGAAGGTGCGCAGCACCTCGTCGCCGACGGGGTGGCCGTGGGCGTCGTTGATGCGCTTGAACCAGTCGAGGTCGATCAGCGCGATGGCGCAAGGTGCGGACGCCTGCTGCGACTTTTCGACCTCTGCATCGAGCAGCCGCATGATGCAGCGGCGGTTGTAGGAGCCGGTGAGCTCGTCGAGCTCGGCGAGCTCCTCGATGCGCTGATAGGCGGCCTTCAGCTCGATGCTGCGCCGGTACAGGACCTTTCGCAGTGTGGCGCCGAACAGGCCGAGGAAGGCGCACTGGCCGATCACCAGGACGAAGCACAGCATCGAGGCGGCCCGCTGGAGCTTCGTGGCGACTGGCATGCCGATCGGCAGGTCGGAGGCGAGGAAGACGGCCGCGAGGCAGGTCGTCGCGATCGCCCAGGTGAACATCGCCTGCGCCGAGGTCATGCGCAGCGTGCCGAAGGCGAAGATCAGGAACAGCACGCTGATGAAGGCGATGCCGAGGGTCGGCACCGACACCAGGAAGATGAACTGCAGCGCCATGTGCGCCGAGATCTGGAAGACGGTGAGATAATGGTCGCTGTGTCTGTCGCCGACGCCGGCTTCCGACATCACGACGAAGATGCCGATGATCATCAGGCCGCCGACCCAGAACAGCGACGGAACGTTCATCGGGACGACGCCGTCATGGGCATAGATCAGCAGCACGAAGGCGCCGAGCGAGTAGCTTGCGACCTGGCCGACATACATCTGCCGGCGTTGCCGGACCCGGCGTGCTCGTACCTCGGGCGCAGCCGCGTCGGGCATGAGAACGAGATCCGCGACCTCAGCGGCATTCCTCTCCGATAAGGTCGTCGCGGCCGTGCTCATTGTCCCGCCAAGGGTGAATGTCGCCCAAAAATCTACGCGGCAAGCCTTTAGGTTTGGTATCCTTCGAAATCGAATCCAAACGGTGCAGCGCGCAACAGGGTGACAGCGGCCGGCGGGGAAATTTGCCGGCGATTAGGTATCGTTGGCGACGGGGTCGAGCCAAAGCAGGGCTTGGTGAGACATACGTCGTGCAGGGCTGCTATGGTTCCATCATGTCGGGCCGTCCGCGCCGGACGGCATTGCGCAGGGAATGCTTCATTACTATGTTACCGTTATCGAGTGAGCCGGCCAACCGCCGCGGGTGGCAAAAGGAAAATTCGCGTATGTGGGGTAGATCACACAGACCCCCGTGTGACTGCGGTAGGCTGAAGAATTTCGTCCCGCCCGTCGAACCGTCCGCCGCGCCGACCCGACCAACTTTGCGAGACGGGCATTGAGCGTGACACAGGCGGCTTCGGACGAGGTCCTCATCGCCAGGATCGCTCAAGGTGACCGGCTCGCCATGCAGGTGCTGTACGGGCGGCACCATGTCAGGGTCTACAGGTTCGGGCTAAGGCTCGTGCGGGACGAGCAGGCGGCGGAAGACCTCATCAGCGAGGTGTTTCTCGACGTCTGGCGTCAAGCCGGCAAGTTCGAGGGTCGATCCGCCGTTTCCACCTGGCTGCTGGCAATCACCCGATTCAAGGCCCTGTCTGCGCTCCGGCGCAGGAAGGACGTTGGGTTGGACGACGAAGCTGCCAACGCGATCGAGGATTCGTCTGACGATCCGGAAATCGCGGTGCAGAAAAAGGATACCAGTGAAGCGTTGCGGGAGTGTCTGACGGGCCTCTCGCCGGACCACCGGGAAATCGTCGATCTCGTCTACTACCACGAGAAATCCGTGGAAGAAGTGGCCGAAATCGTCGGTATTCCGGAGAACACTGTGAAGACGCGCTTGTTCTATGCGCGCAAGAAACTGGCCGAACTGCTGAAGGCAGCCGGCGTTGAGCGAGGCTGGCCATGATGGCATTGAGCAAAAAGATGCTGGAGCAAGAGCCCAGTGAAATTGAACTGCTACTGCCCTGGCACGCCGCCGGTACGCTGAACGCGCGTGACGCTCGCCGCGTCGAGGAAGCGCTGGCGCGTGATCCGGCGCTTGCAAAGCAATATGCCGCGATCCGCGGCGAGTACGAAGAAACCATCCATCTGAACGAGAGCTTGGGGGCTCCGTCGGCGCGGGCGATGCAGAAGCTGTTCGCCGCGATCGATGCCGAGCCGGCGCGGCCGGTCGGTTCGCTGCCGCTCTCGGCGCGTATCGCGACCTTCTTCTCGAGCCTGTCGCCGCGTACGCTGGCCTGGTCGGCGAGCCTGGGTGCCATCGCGCTGCTGCTCCAGGCCGGCATCATCGGCGCCGTGCTGATGAAGACCCAGCCCGCGACCTTCGAGACCGCTTCGCTGTCGGTCGGCGCGCCGATCACGCGTGAGCTTGGAGCTCCACCTGCGCGCGCGCTGGTGCGCTTCACGCCCGAGGCGCGCGTCGCCGACATCACCGCGCTGCTCGACAGCTACCAGGCTTCGATCATCGGCGATGCCAAGGGCGGCATGTTCCGTCTCCAGTTCGACAAGGCGATGGGCCGGGACGAACTCGCCTCGCTGCTCGGCAGGATGTCGCGCGAGAAGTTCGTCAACCTCGCCGTCGCGGCGCCGTAAGGCGCCGCTGCACCGATGACGCGCAAGTCCGAGAGTAAGTCGCGAGCCGGGGCCTATGCTTCATCGGTCGGAGCTGCACTCCTGCTCGCCGCCGGTCTCGGCATCGAGGTTGCGCAGGCGCAGGCGATCATGCGCACGCCGACGATCAGCGTCCCCACGCGCACCCCGACCATCTCTCCCAGCATCGCCGCGCGCGTCAGCCCCGGTGTCGGTGCGCGGGCTGTCGGCGTCGGCCCCGGCCCGCGTTCTATCCCTGCTATCCCGCGTACCACCACCACGGCGCGGATGCGACCGGTCCCAGTGCTGCCCTATGCGCGCTATTCGCCGAACCTATACCCCGCCTGCACGGCCCCCTATCGCGACGCCGACGGCGAATGCCTGGCGCAGCCGGGCGCAGGCGGCGATGGCGCGGGCAAATCGGGCAAGAAGAGCGCCGGCAAGGGGCGGGGCAACAGCACGCCGGCCGCCGTCGACTTGCGCACCTTCGCCAACGAATTCGTGGCCGAGATCGACGGCGCGCTGTCGGCGACCGAAGCCGACGAGCTTGCGCGTCGCCACGGCCTGACGCGTGTGTCATCCGAGAATTTCCCGCTGATCGGGGCGACGTTCGGCCTGTTCCGCATCACGGACGGCCGGCCTTCCGAGACGGTGCGGCGTGAGTTCGCCGCTGACGGCAGCGTGCGCTCGATCCAGCCGAACTTCCGCTACGTGCTCCAGGATCAGAAATCGTCGGTGCCGACCGAGGGCGATCCCGCGCAATATGCGCTGGCCAGGCTTCGCCTGCCGCAAGCGCATACGCTGGCGCACGGCGCCAACGTGACGGTTGCCGTGATCGACTCCGGCATCGACGCCCAACATCCCGAGCTCGCCCATTCCATCGCCGACAACTTTGATGCGCTCGGGAGCGCCGAGGGCCCGCATGTCCATGGCACCGGCATTGCCGGCGCGATCGTGGCGCATGCCAAGCTGATGGGCAGCGCGCCCGAGGCGCGCATCATCGCCATCCGCGCCTTTGGCGGCTCGACGGGTGGAGCCCAGAGCTCGTCCTACATCGTCCTGCGCTCACTGAATTACGCCGCCGAGCACGGCGCGCAGATCGTCAATATGAGCTTTGCCGGTCCGAGGGACGCCGTGATCGAGCGCGCCATCGCGGCGACCGCCGCCCGCGGGCTGGTGCTGATCGCGGCCGCCGGCAATGCCGGCGCCAAATCGCCGCCGCTCTATCCGGCCGCCAATCCCAACGTGATCGCGGTCAGCGCGACCGACCAGCAGGACAAGCTGTTCTCGGCGTCCAACCGCGGCAATTACATCGCGCTGGCCGCGCCCGGCGTCGACATCTTCCTGCCGGCGCCCGACGGCAAGTACCAGATGACCTCGGGGACCTCGTTCTCGGCCGCCTATATCTCCGGCGTCGCCGCGCTGCTGCTCGAGCGCAATTACACGCTCAAGCCGGAGGCGCTGCGCATGACGCTGGCGAAGACCGCGCGCGACCTCGGCTCACCCGGCCGTGATGATCTCTTCGGCGACGGTGAGGCCGACGCGTTTGCCGCGGTGATGGCCGTTCCCGCCGACAGCGCGACGCCTGTTGCGGCTGCGTCCGGTACAACAAAACGTGAAGATGCCGAGAAGTGTCGCGACGAGCCTGGCATCCGCGCGATCGAACAACCCTCGCTGTCGAGTGTAGACGATAAATCCACGATTTCTCAGGTGGATAGGCCGGCGACGCGATAGCGGCTGCGACAACTTTGCGCGCCGTGCGAGGGCCAAGAAATCGAACGCCGCATTGAACGTTCAGCCGGCTGCCACGACCAAATTATGTGGGAGCGGTCATCCCTCCCCATAAGTCATATCAGGCGCGAGCGCCCATCCACCCCAAGCGCCCATATGGCTCGACCCGTCCGGTTGTCCCCCCGGACGGGTCTTTTCTTTTTAGGCGTCTGATTTCTTGAACCGCTCGGCGCGATCAGCTTCCGGTTGAACGAGCGCGGCGGTGCCCCTTGTCAGCGTCCGGGAGTCGCCCCGCAGGCCGGTTATGCTTGCGCGAAGCTTGACTCGAAAACACAGCAATTATCCGCACGACTACGGTGATTGACGACGACCGGCGTGTCGTTGCTGGACAAGTCAAAACTTTTCCACAAAATATTCATGTCGCGTCTAAATTGATTCGTGTGCGTTGCGTCGCGTCCGTATTTTTCTCCCAACGGGCTGGTTTATGACACATCGCCAAGAGGCTGTTCGCGACGTGGCGCGTGGCCGCGACATTGCGGCACGCTGGTGCGCTCTCGCCGAGCAGCGGCTGGAACATCTCTCCGAAATGTTCGAGACCGGACGCTGGCGCCGCTATCACTCCGAGATCGCATTCCTCGAAAACATCCAGGAAGCCAAGCGCGCCGTCCAGACCTGGCGCGCGCTCGCGACCGGTGCCGACGTGGCCGCGGCGGCCGCGAGTGTCTCGCCCGTATTCGGCTGGTCGCCGGCGACCATGCCCCGCGTGTTTCCGCGCGACCAACAGGCGCAGACCGTGCAGCCGAGGGCCGTCCACATCGCCGCGAAGACCGCCGTCCCGGTCAAGCTCGTGCCCAAGCCGGAGGTCCTTGCCGAAATCACCGAAGCCCCGCTCGCGCCGCGAGCGACGCCTGCTGCGGTGGCATTGTTCACTGCGCCCGCCGCTGTCGCTCCGCTCAAGGCTCCCGCTGCGCGGGCGCCGCTCACCGCACCCTCTGTGAGGTCGCCGGTCGCCGCGCCTGCCGCAATGGCGGCGTTCACCGCACCTGCCGTGAAGGCGCCCCCCGCCACGCCTGCTGCAATGGCAACGCTCCTGCCGCAGTTCGCCCCGCCCGCCGCCGAAATCGTCGCCGCTCCCGAGCGCGTCGTCGAATTCACCTTCAGCCTTGACGGCCTGCAAGCGAAGTACCCGCTGCTGAGGAACGCGTTTTAAGGCGTATATTCAAAACGGTAGCCGCGACTTCTTGCGCCGTCATCCTGAGGCGCGAGCCACGTGGCGCAATGCGCCGCGTGGGGAGCCTCGAAGGATGCGCGGCCCGTCTGCCAACGGCGCAACTACCGCCGCACCGCATTGCCGCCGACCATCAGCTGTGCGAAGCGCTGTGCGCCGTCGGCCGACAGATCCGACGTCACTGCACGGGCGTGATCGAGCCCAACCACGGCGCCGCGCGGGGTTTCCGAGATCATGTTGTTGTTGACGAGCGCGGTGCCTGCGCCGGACACCACCGAGACGCCGACGCCGGCCAGCGCCTTGCGGATCACATTGCCCGTGATCGCGACGTCGCGCAGATATTTGCCCCAGCCGGCGACGATGCCATAGGACGGTGCGTTCTCGATCACATTGCCGGTCACGGAGCTGTCAGCCTCGACGTAGATGCCGACACCGGCATCGTCGTCGGGGGCGGTGCCGATCGGCCGCTTCGGGATCAGATTGCGGATGATGTTGCCCTGGACCACCGCGATGCGGCCGCCTTCGTTGAAATTGCAGACCGAGACGCCGACGGCGGCACCATCGACCGTGTTGTTGGCGATAATCGCGGCCTCGAACGCGAACTCCGAATAGAGCGCGACCTCGCGCACGTCGCTGACGCTGTTGCCTGATATGTGGATGTTCGACGCCGAATTACCGCGCACCGCCGAGTAGTCGCAGTTCCTGATGCGGTTGCCGCGCACGATCACGTTGCCGGCGCGAAAGGCGTTGATGGCGTTGCCGTACTGGCCGGAGCCGCCGGGACCGGCCTTGATGTCCTCGATGCGGTTATCGGTGACCAGCGTGCCGTCGTCGCCGATTGCGGTGCGCAGGATCTCGATGCCGTTGTCGTTGGTGCCGATGATGGTGTTGCGCGAGACGCTGAGGCCCCTGGCATCGAACGAGACGACTGCCGTCACCGCAATGTTGGTGAAGATGTTGCCCGAGATGTCGCCGGACACCTGCTCGAGCCAGATGCCGCTGCCGCCGGAGCCGGTGATCTCGCAATCGGTGATGCGGACGTCACGCCCGCCGAGGACATGGATCAGTCCGCGCCGCGTCGGCAGCGGAATGCCGCCGCCGTCGAAGCCGAGGCCGGTCAGGCCGATCGAGTCCGACCCGTCGCTCTGGATCGCTGCGGCCCCGCCGGTGAAGATGATTTTTGTCGCGCCGCGCACGCCGATCAGCTGGGCGCCATTCGGCAACCGTAGCAATCCGCTGCGATAGATGCCGGGTGGCAGCGCGAGCGGCGCCTGTGCCCGCGCAGCTTCGTCGATGGCGCGCTGGAGCACGCGGGTCTGGTCCTCGCTGCTGCCGGGCCGTACGCCGTATTGCGTGGCATCGCGGCCGAGCAGGGATGTCAGCGGCGCCGCGCGCGCGGCGTCGGCCGGCATGGCGAGGGCGCCCGCGATGCCTGCGGTCGAAGCTCCGATGAGATGACGGCGATTGAGGTCCATGACGCATCCTTCGGCGGACGCGGGAGGTCCGCGACCGACTAGGTAGCGCAGGGTGGCTGGGGCGGTGAGGATTGTTCGCGGTAGGGTTAAATGTTTACGCAGACCAAGGTGCCGTAGGGTGGGCAAAGCGTAGCGTGCCCACCATTGTTACACGAATGCGGATGTATGGTGGGCACGGCGCTACGCGCCTTTGCCCACCCTACGAAATCTGAGTGTTCCGCTGCTTCCTTGCCAATCCCACCATCTCCATCAGCATGGCCTCGCCGGCGTCCACCAGCTCCTCTAGCGTGATCCGGGCTGCCCCCTTGCGCCGCACCGCGCCGCTGCGCGCGAGCAGGGGAATGTGGATGAACGCCGCAAGCTGCGGTCCGCCCGCCCTAACATTCTCGATCGCGCGCCAGCTCAGATAATTGCAGAGATAGGCGCCGGCATCGCGCGAGGCGCGCGCGTCGATGCCGGTGAGGCGCGCGGCGCGCAGCAGCCTTGCCGTGTGCGGACCGAACGTCATCGCGTCCGCATGGCCGGCGATGCCGCGCTTGCTGGAGCGGGTGTTGGCGGCATCGGGCCAGAGCATGGTGACCGCGTTGCGCGCGCGGGTCTCGATGCGGAGGTAAGGCGTGCGCGCGGCGAGGCCGAACATCAGCAGCGCGTCGGGCTTCTGCTTCGCGAGCACATCAGGCAATTGCCGGTCGACCGCAGCATAGGTGACCGGGAAGATGTGGCTCGTGATCGTGACATCGTCGAGCGCCGGACGGCGCAATTGCGCCAGCCGCGCGACGAGCGGCTGGGTCGGGTTATAGGGTGCGCCGGGAAACGGTCCGAAGCCGGTGAGGAGAATGCGGAGCTTTTCGCTCATTGCAGCAACTCCAGAATCTGCTCGGCGGCGAGTGCCGGCGTGAGATGGCCTTCGGCCACCTCAGCCTCGATCTTCCTGACCTTGGTCCGCACCGACGCCTCGCTGCGCAGCCGCGCCAGCATGCGCTGCTCCAGCATCGACCACATCCATTTCACCTGCTGCTCGCGCCGCCGTGCAGCGAAATCGCCGGATGCGTTCATCGCCTTGCGGTGATCCAGAACCTTCTGCCAAATTTTTGCGATGCCGTCGCCGGTCAGCGCCGAATAGGTCTCGACCGGCGGGTGCCAATGCTCGGACCGCGGCGCCAAAATATGCAGCGCGCCGCGATAGTCGGCGGCGGTGATGTTGGCGCGCTTGAGGTTGTCGCCGTCGGCCTTGTTGATCGCGATCATGTCGGCGAGCTCGACCAGGCCCTTCTTGATGCCTTGCAGCTCGTCGCCGCCGCCCGGCAGCATCAGTGCGAGGAAAAAATCGGTCATGTCACAGACTGCGGTCTCGGACTGGCCAATGCCGACGGTCTCGACCAGCACGACGTCGAAGCCGGCGGCCTCGCACAACAGCATGGCCTCGCGCGTCTTGGCGGCGACGCCGCCGAGCGTGCCTGACGATGGCGAGGGACGGATGAAGGCGTCGTCGGAGGCCGACAGCCGCGCCATCCGCGTCTTGTCGCCAAGGATCGATCCGCCGCTGCGTGCCGAGGACGGATCGACCGCGAGCACCGCGACCTTGTTGCCCTGCTCGATCAGATACGTCCCGAGCACATCGATGGTGGTGGACTTACCGACGCCGGGCGAGCCGGTGATGCCGACCCGAACCGCCTTGCCGGTGTCGGGCAGCAACTTCTGCACCAGTTCGCGCGCCAGCGCCTGATGGTCGCTGCGCCGGCTTTCCACCAGCGTGATGGCGCGGGCGAGGGCTGCGCGACTGCCGGCGCGCAAGTCGCGGGCGAGGGTTTTGATGTCCAGCGAGGCCTTCTTCTCAGTCATGCCCTGCTTTACAACGCCCCGGCGGGGCAGGCGAGGGCCGCTCGCCCGATATCACCGAGTCGTTGCCGCCGCTGTCTGCACCGGCTTCACCTTGCGCCAGACCCACACCAGCACCGGCCAGAGCAGCGCGCCGATCGCCATGGCGGCGAGGATCGCCGCGACCGGCCGCTCGAAGAACGGCAGGATGCTGCCGTCCGACTTGATCAGCGAGGTCACGAAAGCCTGCTCGACCATGGTGCCCATGACGATGCCGAGCACCATCGCGGCCACCGGATAGCCGTTCGCCTCCATCACGTAGCCGATCATGCCGAAGGCGGCGACGGTGACGACGCCGAACATGTTGTTGCCGATCGCGAACGAGCCGACCGCGCAGCACAGCATGATGATCGGCATGATGGCGGAGCGCGGCGCCAGCAGGATGTAGGCCGCGATCCGGATCATGGCGATGCCGAGCGGGATCATCAGGATGTTCGCGATGATGAACATCAGATAGATCGCGTACATGCTCGACGCCTTCTCGGTGAACAGCGTCGGGCCGGGATTGAGGCCCTTCATGTAGAGCACGCCGATCGCGATCGCCGCGATGGTGTCGCCGGGAATGCCGAACAGCAGCGAGGGCACCCAGCCCGAGGCGATGCTGGCATTGTTGCTGGCGCCGGCCTCGACCAGGCCCTCGACGTGGCCGGTGCCGAATTTCTCCGGCTCCTTCGAGAAGCGCTTCGACATCGCATAGGAGATCCAGGCGGCCATGTCGGCGCCGGCGCCGGGCAGCACGCCGATGATGATGCCGATGATGTTTCCACGCGTCATCTGCCAGTGATACTTCTTGGTCAGCTTCCACTGGCCGGCCATGATGCTTCCGAATTTTCGTCGTGGCAGCGGCGGCGGCTCGGGCGTCAGCATCGCGCGCATCACCTGCGCCACCGCGAACACGCCGACCAGCGCCGGGATCGGCTCGATGCCGCCGAACAAATCGGTGATGCCGAAGGTGAAGCGCGGCACCCCGCCGGGATTCTCGATGCCGATGCACGAGACCAGCAGGCCGAGGAACATGCCCGCGATCGCCTTCACCGGCGAGGAGCGCGCGACCAACGTGGCGCACATCAGGCCGAGCAGCGCCAGCCAGAAATATTCGAAGGTCGAGAACGACAGCGCGATCTCGGCGAGCGGCGGCGCCAGGATCATCAGCGACAGCACGCCGGCGATGCCGCCGACGGCGGAGAACCAGACGCCGGCCCCCAGCGCCAGCTCAGCTTGGCCCTTGCGCGTCATCGCGTAGGCCTCGTCGGCATAGGCGGCCGAGGCGGGGGTGCCGGGAATGCGCAGCAGCGCGCCGGGGATGTCGCCCGAGAAGATCGCCATCGAGGAGGCCGCGACGATGGTCGCGATTGCCGCGATCGGCGAGAGGTAGAAGGTGACGGGGACGAGCAGGGCGGTCGCCATCGTCGCCGAAAGGCCCGGCAGCGAGCCGATCACGAGGCCGTACACGGAGGCTGCGAACATCGCGATGATGACCTCCCAGGTGGAGATCAGCGCGAATGCTTCAATCAGGGTTTTCAGCATGGGATCACCAGGGCGTCGGCAGCAGGCCAGCGGGGAGCGGCACGCGCAGCAGCTTGCCGAAGATGAGGTGGATGCCGAACGGCGACAGCGCCGCGAGCGGCAGCGCCAGCTTCCACTTCGCCCCGAGCGCGGTCGAGGTGACGTAGACCATGATCGCCGCGGTGATGATGAAGCCGAGCCGGTCGGCGGCGGCGACGTAGAACAGCAGCAGCGCCGGCGGCAGCAGAGCGCGCAGACCATAGAGCTTGCCCTGCGGCGGCGGCGCAGCCGCCACCTGGCCGTCCTCGAGCGGTACCAGCTCTTCCTCCTCCTCGAAGGAATGGCCGATGCCGAACACGATCGCGAGCCCGCACAGCGCGAGCCCGATACCGATCACGAGCGGAAATACGTTGGGGCCGACCGGCTGCCCCGGCACCGGCGGCAGGATCCAGCCGCCATAGGCAGCCGCCGCGCCGAGCACGACGAGAAACGATCCCGTGACGGAGTCGGGAAGACGCATGTGAGAATCCTATGCGAGGTATTCTCCCTCTCCCCACGCGCGGGGAGAGGGTTGGGGTGAGGGGGGCTCTCCACGGGGGAGGTGAGAATTGGACTCGTGGAGAGTCCCCCTCACCCGGAACCCGCGCTTCGCGCGAATTCCGGCCTCTCCCCGCAAGCGGGGAGAGGCGATCAGAGCATCGCAGGTGCGGATCACGCCTTGCTCAGGCCGGCGGCCTTCATCGCCTCGCCCATCTGGGCGTCGCCCTTGTCCATGAAGCTTGCGAACTGACCGGCATCGCCCCACACCGTGCCGAAGCCGCGGTTGCTCATGAAGTCCTTGAACTCGGCGGAGTCGTAGACCTTCTTCAGCGCCGCGGTGAGCTTCGTTGCGATCTCCGGCGGCAGGTTCTTCGGCGCGCCGATGCCGCGCCAGGCGCCGGTCGCGTAATCGATCCCCATCGCCTCCTTCAGCGTCGGCACGTCCTTGAAGATCGGGTTGCGCGCCGGCGCCATGATGGCGAGGCTCCTTGCCTTGCCCGCCTCGATGATGGCGCGGGCCTCCGGCACCGAGCACGTCGTGAGGTCGAGGCCGCCGGCGGCGAGATCCTGCATCGCAGGCGCAGCGCCGTTCGACGGTACCCAGGCGACCTGGTTGGCGGGCAGGCCCATCGCCTGCATCCAGCCGACCAGCGCGAGATGCCTGATGCCGCCTTGGCCGGTGCCCGACGCCTTGAACTTGCCGGGGGGCGCCGCCTTGATGGCTTCGGCGAGCTCCTTGACGGTCTTGTAGGGCGAGGAGGAGGAGACCTGGATGCCCGGCGGGTCCTCGTTCATCAGCGCGAGCGGCGTGTAGCTCTTCGGCGTCAGCTCGGTGAGGCCCTGCCAGTGCATCATCGAGATCTCGACGGTGAGCATGCCGATCGTGTAGCCGTCCGGCTGCGCGGTCGCGATCGCGCTATGGCCGACCACGCCTGAACCGCCGGTGCGGTTGACGACGTTGAAGGGCTGGCCGAGATCCTTTTCCAGAAGGGCTGCGACAATGCGCGCAGTCGCGTCGGTGCCGCCACCGGCGCCCCAGGGCACGATCACGGTGACCGGGCGCGCCGGATACGCCTGTGCGCGCGCGGGTGTGAGACCGAATGCGGCGGATGCGGCAATCGCGGCGGAAGAGGCCGCAAAAGTGCGGCGCGAAATCTTGGACATCAATGCCTCCCAGCGGCGCCCGTGACACCGGGCGCTCTTCTCAATGAAGGCATTCTAGTCGGCTTTGCGGCGCCGCTGCAAGGTAGCGCTACCACAGCGTTGTGAGCAATGTGTCGCTGCTCAAAACATCATCACTGCGGCTCTTCCGCGTCGCCCTTCGGCCGCGCGCCACCGAAGATGCGCATGCCTTCCGCCGTGAGATAGGTCTTCAGCGTTTCCCACGGCACGAAGGCGACATATTCGCCCTCGGCGTAGGGGCCGACCGCGTAAGGCGGATAGTGGAAGGTGAGCCCGGAACTTTTGCCCGCCTCGGTTGAAGGCGCGAGCGTCACCGCGCCGATCTTGAGCAGGCTCGGCTCGACGCTCTTGAACCAATCGTCGGTCGCGGTCTCGCTGGTGTCGCGCTTCTTCTTCTCGACTCTCAGCGAAGCGATCACGGCCTTCACCATCGCCTTCATGGTCGCCCCGTTGTCGGCGGTCTCGGTGAAGAACGCGCGGATCGAGATGCGCTTGTGCTCGCTCTTGTCCCACAGGATCGTGTTCACGTCCGAATTGGGATGGGCGCCATGGGTGTCCATGTAGTCGTTGCGCAGGACGCTGACATAGCGATCGGCAACGACGGAGCGGATCGCATATTTGCGTTCGAAATCCCAGCCGCCGTCCTTGAAGAACTGCGGATCTTCCTTGTGCGCGGCGGCGGCCTCGGCCGCGTTCTTGTCGAGCCACTTCCTGCCTTCCGTAAGGCAATCCGCCGCCAGCGCCGCATCCGCCTTGACCCTGTCATCGAGGAAGACGCGGGCGTCGATGCTCTTGGTCTTGACGACGGCGTCGGGCTTGGGGTCCGCGGCGAGGGCGGAGATGACGCACGTTGCGCTAAGCGCCATGGCGACGCTCAAACCGATCATGAACTTCAAGGGGAGTGCTCCTTACGTGAGCGTCAGAATATTTCGAGGATGTGGTCTGCGATCTGCTGCGCAGAGTGGGGGGAGGCGGAGCGCCGGACAGTCGCCTGCGCCTGCAAGCCGGTCGCGTCCTCGATGATCTGCTCGACGTCAATCAGGTTGAGCAGCGAGAAAGAGGCCTCCGGTTCGACCTCGACCAGGACATCGATGTCGCTGTGCGGGTGATAATCGTCGCCGTCCCGCGTGCCGAGGATGGCGAGCTTCGAGACGCCCTTGGCTTTGATGGCATCAGCGTTCTGGCGTATCGCAGCGATGACCTCATCACGTGTCATGGAGACAATCCGGCCGGTGATGCGGCCAGCGTACCATCTACTCCGCCGCCTCGCTATGCCCGAGCCGGGCATTCAGCTTGCGGATCAGCTCCTCGGCGGCTTCCGCGATCACCGTGCCCGGCGGGAAGATCGCTTCGGCGCCGGCCGCATAGAGCGCGTCGTAATCCTGCGGCGGCACCACGCCGCCGATGATGATCATGATGTCGTCGCGGCCCTGTTTCTTCAGCGCGGCCTTGAGTTCAGGCACTGCGGTGAGATGGGCGGCGGCGAGCGAGGAGACGCCGAGGATGTGCACGTCGTTCTCGACCGCCTGCCGCGCAGCTTCATCCGCCGTTGCAAACAGCGGCCCGATATCGACGTCGAAGCCGATGTCGGCGAAGGCCGAGGCAATCACCTTCTGGCCGCGGTCGTGGCCGTCCTGGCCGATCTTGGCGACCAGGATGCGCGGCCGGCGGCCTTCCGCCTCCTCGAAGGCGTCGATCAGCGCCTGAACCTTCTCGACCTGGTTACCCATGCTGGACGCCTCCCGCTTGTAGACGCCGGTGATGGACTTGATCTCGGCGCGGTGCCGGCCGAACACCTTTTCCATCGCGTCCGAGATTTCGCCGACGGTGGCTTTCGCCCGTGCCGCGTCGATCGCGAGCGCGAGCAGATTGCCGTTGCCTTCGCCGGCCGAGCGCGTCAGCGCGGCAAGCGCCGCGTCGACGTCGGTCTGGTTGCGCTCGGATTTGAGCCGCGTCAGCTTGTCTATCTGGAGGCGGCGGACATTGGTGTTGTCGACCTTGAGGATGTCGATGGGAGCCTCATCCGTCGGCTTGTACTTGTTGACGCCGATCACCGCCTGCTTGCCGGCATCGATCCGGGCTTGCGTCTTGGCCGAGGCCTCCTCGATGCGCAGTTTTGGCACGCCGGCCTCGATGGCCTTGGCCATGCCGCCAAGCTCCTCGACCTCCTGGATGTGGCCCCACGCCTTCGCCGCGAGATCGCGCGTCAGCCGCTCGACGTAATACGAGCCGCCCCAGGGATCGATGATGCGGGTGGTGCCGCTCTCTTGCTGCAGGAACAGCTGGGTGTTGCGGGCGATGCGCGCCGAGAAGTCGGTCGGCAGCGCCAGCGCCTCGTCGAGCGCGTTGGTGTGCAGCGACTGGGTGTGGCCTTGGGTGGCCGCCATCGCCTCCACCGTCGTGCGCATCACGTTGTTGAAGACGTCCTGCGCGGTCAGGGACCAGCCCGAGGTCTGGCAATGCGTGCGCAGCGACAGCGAGCGCGGGTCTTTCGGGTTGAACGGCTTCAGCAGCTTCGCCCAGAGCAGGCGCGCGGCGCGCATCTTGGCGACTTCCATGAAGAAGTTCATGCCGATCGCCCAGAAGAACGACAGGCGCGGCGCGAAGCGGTCGACATCCAGGCCCGCGGCAAGTCCTGCGCGCAGATATTCGACGCCGTCGGCGAGCGTGTAGGCGAGCTCGAGGTCCTGCGTCGCGCCGGCCTCCTGCATGTGATAGCCGGAGATCGAGATCGAATTGTATTTCGGCATCTTCGTGGAGGTATAGGCGAAGATGTCCGAGATGATCCGCATCGAGGGCGCGGGCGGATAGATATAGGTGTTGCGCACCATGAACTCTTTCAGAATGTCGTTCTGAATGGTGCCTGAGAGCTTTTCCGGCGGCACGCCCTGTTCGCCGGCGGCGGCCACATAGAGCGCGAGGATCGGCAGCACCGCGCCGTTCATGGTCATGGACACGCTCATCTGGTCGAGCGGAATGCCTGCGAACAGCGTGCGCATGTCGTAGATGGAATCGATTGCAACACCGGCCATGCCGACGTCGCCGCCGACGCGCGGATGATCAGAGTCATAACCGCGATGGGTGGCGAGATCGAAGGCGACCGAGAGGCCCTTCTGTCCGGCCGCGAGGTTGCGGCGGTAGAATGCGTTGGAATCCTCCGCCGTGGAGAAGCCGGCATATTGCCGGACGGTCCAGGGCTGGTTGACATACATGGTCGGGTAGGGGCCGCGGAGGTAGGGCGCGATGCCGGGATAGGTCTCGAGGAAATCGAGCCCGGCGAGATCGGCCTCGCCGTAAGCGGGCTTCACCAGAATGCCCTCGGGCGTTAGCCACGGCTCGGCGCTGCCTGACGGCGCGGCGGTCGCGGCTCGCTCGAAGGCGACATCGGCGAAATTGGGAATGCGGCTCATGGTTTCAACCATATCATTAGGCGCTCAATCATGATCCGGATGCTGATGGCTGACGATGGTCGCCATCTTCTCCGGCCCGTAATTCTGTTGCGTGGTCTGGCTCGGAAGGTTCGAGATTCCGACCACCCAGCCGAGGCGGGATTCAGTTCCGTATTGGCGCGTCGGCACCAGCTGGTCGGGCCGGTCGAAGGCGCCGGTCATGATCTCGATCCGGTCGCCGTCGATGCGGCCAAAGCTCAGCGGCGTGCCGCAGGCGGCGCAATAGCCGCGATCAGCGATCGAGGAGGAGCGGAAGAACGCCGGCTGCCCCTTGCTCCAGGCGAAGTCCGTCCGGTTGATGTCGGCGAAGGACGCGAACGGCGCGCCGCTCGCCTTCTGGCACATCCGGCAATGGCAGATCGAAACCCTGTTGGGGGTTGCCGAAATCGCGAAGCGCACCGCGCCGCATTGGCAGCCGCCGGTGAAAACTGGTTTGCCCGCTTCGCTCATGCCTGCTCCATCCGTCGGTAGGCGTCTTGCAGTGTCGCAAGCGCATCGCCTCCGGCGAAGACAAAACCCGTGACGCCGGCCGCACGGAGTGCCGCCTCGGCATCGGTCGGACGGCCTGCCAGATAGATATGTCGCGCGCCTGCCGTTTGCAGGGCCTTCGCCGCGGCTTCGGCGTGTTCCGGATAGACCTTGTCGCTGGAACAAAGACAGGCAAGCTCGGCACCGGAGGCCTTGAATGCGGCGGCCAATTTGGCCGGATCGGCAAAGCCATCGCTGTCGACGGCCTGGATGCCGCCGGCCTCGAACAAGCTCTTGGCAAAGGTCGCCCGCGCCGTGAAATCGGCGGGCGTGCCGAGATTGGCCAGAAACACCTTTGGCCGCGCACCGCGCGCCTGAAGCGCCGCATCGGATTTGTCGCGCAGCGCCTCGAACGGTTCCACAAGCCGGATCGGCGGCAGCGCATCGAACTTGTATTTCTGCTCGCCGTAAGGCGCGAGCGCGACCGGCGTTGCCGTCAGCACGGCCGTCTCGCGCTCATGCAGGTTGGGAAACTCGCTGGCGCCTGTCAGCACGTCGCGGCGCTTTGCGATGTTGGCGTCGCGCGCCTTTCGCGCGGCCGCGACCTTGCTCTGGAACAGGCCTTGCTGAAGCGCGGCGAAGGCGCCGCCGGCTTTCTCGCTCTCCTGGAACAGCGCCCAGGCGGCGTCGCAAAGCTGCGCGGTCAATGTCTCGATGCCGCCCGCGCCGGCGGCGGGATCGCTGACCTTGGCGAGGTTGCTTTCTTCCAGCAGCAGGGCTTGCGTATTGCGCGCCACGCGTCGCGCGAATGGATCAGGCAGCCCGAGCGCCAGCGTATGCGGCAGCACGGTGATTGCATTGGCACCGGCGAGCCCGGCCGCGAATGTCGCGATGGTCGCGCGCAGCATGTTCACGTAAGGGTCACGCTGGGTCAGCATGCGCCAAGCCGTATCGGCGGCAATGAACAGCGGCTTCGGCGTCAGCCCGCACGCCGTCTCGATGCGCGCCCACAGCAGCCGCAGCGCGCGGAATTTTGCCATGGTCAAAAACTGGTCGGCATCCGCAGAGAGCCGCGCATAGATCATGTCCTGCGCCTGCTCCAGCGGAACGCCGGCGCCCTCGATCGCGCGCAGATAGGCGACGCCGCAGGCGAGTACGAACGCGAGCTCCTGCACCTCGGAGCCGCCGGCATCGTGGATCACGCGCCCGTCGGCGGACGCGAACGGTCCCTTGAAGCCGAGCGCGGCGAGCCCCTTGATGGCGCCGGTGACGGCCGGAACGATCTCGTCCCATGTGTAGGGGCTGTGCCCCCACACCGCGCCGGCCGCAAGCGGATCGAGCCCGAAGCGGATGTTGCGGCGGCGGGATCGAGGCCGTTGCTCTTCACATATTCCGCGACATGGATCGCCGCCATCCGCGATTGCGGACCGATCTGGAGCTCGATGCCGATGCCGGCATCGAGATGAATATCCTTGAAGACCTTTGCGACCGCATCGGCCGAAGGTTCCAGCCCGAACCCGTGAGCGCCACTGCCGCCGGCGAACACCAGCGCGAGACCCGTCGCGCCATTTTCGAGATCGGTCAGCGCCTGTGCATTCGCGGCCACCGCATCGGGATGGTCGATCCGCTGCATGATCTGCCACGGCGCGGCGGCAGGCCGTCCCACCACGGGCGCAACGCCCCGGGCGCGCGGATAGAGCGGGTCGATCTTGAGGCCGTCATAAGTCTTGCCGACCAGCTTCTCGAACGGCGCGCCCTTCAACACGCCGTCGACCAGCTTGCGCCAGTCGTCGACCGTGGCCTTGGGAAAATCGGCCGCGAGCGGCAGGTCGTCAGTCACGGAGGTCATACGGCGAAGGGCTCCCAAAAATCTTGTTGTTCGCAGGCGAAATTGCCACGGCCGGCCGTCGCTGCAAACGGTTGTTTTTGGTTAACCGGTATCCGGAAGCCGCTCAATGCCTTGCGTCGAGACGCTGGCAAGCCCGTCACGCACACGTATGCCTGAGATCACGCGGTCGGGCGCGATTTCGGCCAGCGGCACCAGCACGAAGGCGCGCTCGAACAGGCGTGGATGCGGCAAGGTCAGGTCGGGCTTCTGCAAGCTGACATCGTCATAGGCGATCATGTCGAGATCGATCGTGCGCGGGCCCCATTGCCGCTCCTTGTTCCGCGTGCGGCCGAATTTCTGCTCGACCTTCTGCATCACGAACAGGAGGGCATGCGGATCGAGGCTGGTCTCGATCTCGACGCAGGCATTGATGAAGGGATCCTGGTCCTCGTCGCCCCAGGGCGGCGTCGCATAGTCCGAGGAGCGCGCGATCAGCGCGGCTTGCGCCATGCCGCAGATGTGCGAAATCGCCTTCCGGAACGTCGCGCGGACATCGCCGACATTGCCGCCGAGTGCGATCAGCACGCTTGCCATGTCAGGGATGCCGCGAGCGCGTCAGCATGATGCCGACGTCGTCGAAGATTGCGGCGATCGGCGCATGCGGCTTGTGCACGGTGATCTTCACGGCGCGGATGCGCGGGAAGTGCGACAGGATGGCATCGGCGACCGCGCCGGCCGCCCGCTCCAGCAGCTTGTAATTTGTATTCTTGAACGCCGCCGTCGTGGTTGCCACGACTTCGGCGTAGGACACGGTATCGGCGAGCTTGTCAGAGCGCGAGGGCTCCGACAGGTCGGTATAGAGCTCGAGGTCGATGACGAAGCGCTGGCCGACTTCGGTCTCGTGATCCATCACGCCGTGGCGGGCGTGGATCGACAGGCCGGTGACAAAGATCGTATCGGTCATTGCTTGCTCTCGATTGCATTCGCGACCCGCAGGGCCTGCAAGGTCTCGGCGACGTCATGCGTGCGGATGATCTTGGCGCCGCGCTGTGCGGCGATCAGATGCGCGGCGATCGAGCCGGCGAGCCGTTCTTTCGGCTCCGAGGGCGACGCCGAGGCGATGAAGCGCTTGCGCGAAGCGCCGACCAGGACCGGCAGGCCGAACATGTCGAATTCGCGCAGCCGCGCCAGCGCAATCATGCTCTGCTCGGCCGTCTTGCCGAAGCCGATGCCGGGATCGAGCACGATTTTTTCGCGCGCAATGCCGGCCTTGGCGGCGATATCGAGCGAGCGCAGGAAGAACGCCTTCATGTCTGCGACGATGTCGATGGCGGAATCGACGGTCTCGCGGTTGTGCATGACGATGACGGGGACGCCGCGCGCGGCGATGAGCTGTGCCATGCCGGTGTCGCGCTGCAGGCCCCAGACGTCGTTGGCGATCGCAGCGCCCTGGTCGAGCGCAAAGGCCACGACTTCAGCCTTCATGCTGTCGATCGACACGGGCACGCCCAGCGCCACCACGCCTGACAACACCGGCTTCAGCCGCGCCAGCTCGTCCGCCGCCGTCACCGGCCGGGCGCCTGTGTAGGGCCGGGTGGACTCGGCACCGATGTCGATGATGTCGACGCCGGCCTCGATCATCGCCCGCGCCCGCGCAAGCGCCAGCTCGGGCGCGATAAACTCGCCGCCGTCGGAGAAGGAATCCGGGGTGACGTTGAGCACGCCCATCACTGCCGGAATCGGCCGCTCCAGCAGCGTCCGCAGCACGTCGGGCCCGGCCGAGCCGGCCGGCGGGACGGATGGGGAGGGCGAGGCATTCATGCGGCCCGCTTTAGCGGTCGGGGAGGGGGGATTCAAGGTGGGAGGTGGCGAATGTCGATGTGTTCGCGGAGCATCGATCGCCTCCACTGTGATTGCCCGCGAAAGCGGGCAATCCAGTATTCCGAGGCCGTGCGGTGATACGGAGGAGCCGCAGCGTACTGGATACCCCGCCTTCGCGGGGTATGACACCGAGAGCTCACGCGGCAGGTCGTATGCCGAGGGAGATGCCCTAATACGTAATCTTCGGCGGCAGCTTCTTCGCCTTGGCGATGATGTCGCCGACCGATTTTTCCGAGGGCAGGATGCGGACGAGCTTCTTCTTCACGTTGGCTTCCCGCATGCTCTGGGCGAGCCGTGCCGGATTCCGATAAGCGAGCTCGCGCACGGTGGTGACGCCGGCGGCGCGGACGAGGCCGACCTTGGCCCGGCCCATCCCGGGAATGCGCATGTAGTCGGAGACGTTGGCCCATTCCAGCAACTGCTGCTCGCTGATGCCGGTCTTGGCGGCGAGCGCCTTGCGACCCTTCACGGTCGAGGCCGCCTCGAGCAGCGCGTCGGTCGTGCGGATTCCTTGCGCCTTCAATTTGTTGGCGGCAAAGGCTGGCAGGCCCTCAATCTCGGAGATCGGATATGTCATGATGCTCGATATGAAAAGCGTCGCTCAGGCGAACTGGCTGAGGCCCGGCGTCCCCGCGATGATCTTGCCCATCTGATCCGCTCCGATTTTGTCTCGGCCGTAGCGGAAAAGTTCACGGGCAACGTTCTGAATCTCGGACATGCCAAGTCCCAGGCCCATCAGGCGCGTGCCGACGGCCATCAGGCCGCCGCCCATCAGCCGCGACAGTCCGCCGCCGCTCCTGGACGCTTCTATCGCCGCTTCTGCACCGGGAATCTGATCGATCAGCGCTTCGACGTTCTCGGAAGGACCTTCGCTGC
Organism: Bradyrhizobium barranii subsp. apii; assembly: GCF_011516635.5. Lineage (GTDB taxonomy): Bacteria > Pseudomonadota > Alphaproteobacteria > Rhizobiales > Xanthobacteraceae > Bradyrhizobium > Bradyrhizobium barranii. The sequence continues at coordinate 3,857,720 of NZ_CP096255.1, forward strand.
GGAGGAAGCCCAGGATAATGCCGACGGTCTTTTCAGCCACAGCACCATCTATGCTGGCGTTCGACGCCAGCCGCCCGATCAGCTCGTCCATAAGGCCCGCCCCTCAGCCGGTTTGCATGCCCGAGTATTGCTTCCGAAATGATCTTGATCCGGAGCGATGTGAAATACAAGCGATGAACGTACGCAAGGTTCCGATTCACTCTCGAAGGCGCGAAAAGTGTTGCAACGATGCAAGAGCGGAGATGGATTCAGCGAAAAATTGCCGCGGTGCGAACGCGTCATTCCTACTTTCGGCTGATGTCGGCGGTATGTTTCCGACAATGTCGCATGCTCGGGGCGCGTTGAACGGTTTTAATCCGCACGCGACATGCGTTAAACTACGGAGCAGGTGCATTCGAGTTTCAATAGGCGAAACACGGCAGAGAGATCAGAGAGAAGCATGACCGCACAGGACAGCAAGCTCGGCGACACCGACGACAAGATCTTCGTCGGCAAGGGAGACGAGCAGGCATGGCTGACGCTGGCGCTTGCCAATCGCCACGGCCTCGTCACGGGTGCAACCGGGACCGGTAAGACGGTATCGCTGCAAGTCATGGCGGAAGGATTTGCGCGCGCCGGCGTTCCGGTCTTCGCATCCGACATCAAGGGCGACCTCTCCGGCATCTCCGAGGTCGGCGAGGCCAAGGATTTCATTGTCAAGCGTGCCACCGAGATGGGGCTGACGTTCCAGCCCGACCAGTTCTCGACGGTGTTCTGGGACGTGTTCGGCGAACAGGGCCATCCGGTGCGGGCGACCGTCACGGAGATGGGGCCGCTTCTGCTCGCGCGCATGCTCGACCTGAACGACGTGCAGGAAGGCGTGCTCAACGTCGCCTTCCGCGTCGCGGACGACAACGGGCTGACCCTCATCGACATGAAGGATCTGCGCGCGCTGCTCGATGCCATCGTGCCGGATGCCGGCAAGAAGGGGGCGGACGCCGAGGAAAGCCCGCTTGCCGACATCAAGAAGGAGGCCCAGGGTTTTGGCAACGTCACCAAGGCCACCGTCGGCACCATCCAGCGCCAGCTGCTGGTGCTCGAGAACCAGGGCGGCACCAAATTCTTCGGCGAGCCGGCGCTGACGCTGAAAGACTTCATGAAGACCGACCGCGACGGCCGCGGCATGGTCAACATCCTTGTTGCCGACAAGCTGCTGCAGAGTCCACGGCTTTACGCGACATTCCTGCTGTGGATGCTGTCAGAATTGTTCGAGGAGTTGCCCGAGGCCGGCGACCTGCCGAAGCCGAAGCTGGTGTTCTTCTTCGACGAGGCACATCTGTTGTTCAACGACGCGCCGAAGGCGTTGATGGACAAGATCGAGCAGGTGGTGCGTTTGATCCGGTCCAAGGGCGTCGGCGTCTATTTCGTGACGCAAAACCCCGTCGACGTGCCCGACCGCGTGCTCGGGCAATTGGGCAACCGTGTGCAGCATGCGCTGCGTGCCTTCACCCCGCGCGACCAGAAGGCGGTCGCCGCTGCGGCCCAGACCTTCCGGCCCAACCCGAAGCTCGACACCGCCAAGGTGATCATGGAGCTCGGCAAGGGCGAGGCGCTGGTGTCTTTCCTCGAAGGCAACGGCACGCCGACGATGGTCGAGCGTGTCATGATTCGGCCGCCATCGGCCCGCATCGGATCGATCACGCCGGAAGAGCGCAAGGCGATCATGGATGCGAGCCCGGTGAAGGGCAAATACGACACCGCTGTCGATGCCGAATCCGCCTACGAGATGATCCAGAAGCGGATTGCCGGCACGGCCGCGACTGCCGATGCCGGTGCGGCCGACGGAGGTGGCGGCATCCTCGGCCAGATCGGCTCGATGGTCGGCACCATCTTCGGCACCAACGTCAAGCGCGGCCGCCTGTCCGCGGGCCAGGTCATTGCGCGCGACGTGACGCGATCGGTCACCAACCAGGTGATCGGGGGGATGGCGGCCAATCTCGGCAAATCGGTCGCCGGCCAGCTCGGTGGCTCGATCGGCCGCACCCTGGTGCGAGGCGCGCTCGGCGGGTTGCTGCGAAGGTAGGCAGAGAAGCCGGATTTGAGGCACTAAAGCCTCCACTGCGTCATGGCCGGGCCTTGTCCCGGCCATCCACGCCTTAGAGTCTGTCCGGAAAGATTATCTTGGATTGCATAGCTTTCGCAGCATGAGTCGGATGGAGGCCAGCTTGAGAAAGGCGAGCGCCCTGTGATTGAAGCATTCCCAATCTTTGGACAGTCTTCGGCATCGCCCGAGCCAGGCAAAGGTACGCTCGACGATCCAGCGTTTGGGCAAGACGACGAAACGGTGAGCCTGATCGGAGCGTTTGACGATTTCGAGGTTCACGCGCTTCAGAGCGCTACGCAGCCCCTTCTGGAAATGTGGCCCTTGATATCCGCCGTCGGCGTAGAGCTTCAGAAGAAAGGGATAGAGGCCGAACAACGTTGCCATCAGGAGCACGCCGCCGTCGCGATCCTGGATGTCCGCCGCATGCACGATGGCGTGCATCAAGAGGCCTTGCGTGTCGACGAGAATGTGCCGCTTCTTGCCCTTGATCTTCTTGCCCGCGTCGTAGCCATGGAGATCATGAGGCCCCCTTTTTCAGCGCTTTTCACGCTCTGGCTATCGATGATGGCGGCGGTGGGAGAAGCCTCGCGCTCGGCCCTTTCGCGACATTCGACATAGAGGGCGTGATGAATTTTATCGAGCGTGCCGTTCCAGCTCCACAGATCGAAGTAGCCATACAGCGTCGAGCGCGGCGGCAGGTCCTTGGGGATCGCGCGCCACTGGCAACCTGTGCTCAGGATGTACATCAGCCCGTTGGCAATCTCGCGCAGGTCCACCGTACGCTTGTTGCCGCCGCGCTTGGCCGGCGGGATGCGAGGCGCGATCAGCGCCCACTCCTCGTCGGTCAAGTCGCTCGGATAGCGCAGGCGGCTGCGGTCGTAGCGTGCACGGTTCTCGGTAGTCCACATTGGCGGCGCGTCCCCATCGAATCAGGCCGCTCACCTTGAATCACAACCGATTCATTCGACTCAACATGTTTTGGAACAGACACTTACTGTCGGGCCTGGGACAGCGACGTCTTGGACCAGACACGGCCCAACACAAAGCACGCACCGTCAATGGCGAGGATCGCCGAGAAGACTAACCCGTCTTATTCGTCAGAGGGCGCCTGAGAGGCTGGCGAGCGTGGTGTAAAGCGCTGATGAAGCGTAGGATTCGGTTGCGAAGCCAACCCCATCACCTTCCACCGCGAGCGCCACGCCCGCCATGACCGATGATACGAGTCTACCCTTCTCGTTTCCAGCCGTTCACGCCAAGAAAGTCACAGCTGCCTTCGATGGCGGTCGGCTGACCTCGAACGGGGGCGTGATGCTTCTTGCGATGGCCGAGCGACGTCTCGGTTTGGCCAACAATTTGGCCCGGGTGTTCCCGGATCGGCGCGATCCGACGCGGGTCGTGCACAGCCTTGTCGATATGTTTCGCGCTCGCATGTTCGCGATCTGCTGCGGCTACGAGGACGCCGATGACCTCGATCATCTGCGGTCCGATCCCGCATTCAAGCTGGCCTGTGGACGGCTACCAGACAGCGGTCGCGATCTGTGTTCCCAACCGACGCTGTCGCGGCTGGAGAATGCTCCCCGCCTGCGCGACGTGATCCGCCTGACCTACACCCTGGTCGATGCATGGATGGATAGCTATCCGTGCGAGCCTGCATCCGTCACGCTCGACATTGACGACACCTGCGATGTCGTCCACGGCCATCAGCAACTCTCGCTGTTCAACGCTCATTATGACGAACGCTGCTTCCTGCCGATCCACGTCTACGACACGGAGAAGAGCCGGCCCGTGGCGGTCGTGCTGCGGCCCGGCAAGACGCCTGGCGGGGTCGAGGTGCGTGCCCATCTGCGCCGCCTGGTGCGGCACATCCGCACGCGATGGCACAAGACGCGAATTACGTTCCGTGGCGACGGGCACTATGCTCGGCCGGAGGCGATGACGTGGTGCGAGAACAACGGCATCGACTACATCTTCGGTCTGTCCGGTACCAGGCCGCTCGCCAGAAAAGTCGACGAGGTCGCCGACGATATCCGCACCCGACGCGCCATCGAGAACCTAGCTGTTCTGCGCGGCTATACCGAGACGCGCCACAAGGCAAAGTCCTGGGATCGCGAACGGCGCACCGTCGCCCGTATTGAGGCGACGATGCTCGGCCTCGACATCCGCTTCGTCGTCACCAGCCTCGATGTCGGCTCGGCCGAGTGGATCTACGACAGCCTGTATTGCGCGCGCGGCCAAGCCGAGAATCTGATCAAGCTGCATAAGACGCAGCTCGCCTCCGATCGCACCAGTTGCCGTTCGGCGCTCGCCAATCAAGTCCGCCTCGTTCTCCATACCGCCGCTTATTGGCTGATGCTGACCGTGCGCGACGCCATTCCCAAAGTCCGGGAATTGGCCACTGCCGAGTTCGCGACGCTGCGTCTTCGGCTCTTGAAAATCGCCGCCCGGGTTGTCGAGACCAAGAGCCGCATTCGCCTTGCGTTCGCCGCGGCATGTCCCGAAGCCGACCTGATCCGCAGCTTGCCCGGCGCGCTGCTGCCGCTCGGTCCTTGACCGGTGGGGCGTCCGCCCGCGTTCACCCAACCCATCCCTCAAGCGCGTTGCAAAGTACCGGTCGTCAGGCGGTGAAAAGCCGAAGGCAATCCTGTGCGCCTCGTCAGCGGAGGTGTGCGGATGCACCAGTCGGACCAAAATACCGCGCTCTCACGAATAGGGCGGGCTAATTGCTTGAGGATCACCCTTGCTGGTCAGAATGCCTCACAAGGATTTTCGTCATCGAGTGAGAACATCAAGAGATAGGCACCACGCTCGGTGCTGCCAATCCTACAAGGACGCGGAGAAAGCATGCTTTCCAGGTTCACGGGGCCGGATGCCGAAGGACCGCCAGTGTTCAAGCAGACGAGCGGCGCAGCGAAGTTCTGCTGGTGGAGATGGACGCATGCGGTAGCGCCCACTAGGCCGTGATCCGCGGTGACGGTGACCCATGTTCGCCGCTGAGGTGACGGGCCCGCCCACGGCAAGCGGGTTGTGCCAGATGGTCCGGCGCCGACCCTCAAGCATGGGGGCTCATTACGGGTGAGTTGGCACGGTCCTTGACTGTTGGTCCTTGCTGGCCGACAGCTGACGACCAGCACCACCGACTTGTCACTTCGATGGAGACAATAATGACTGACATGTCCGCGTACGGTGTAAGCAGCTTAGCTCCTCAAGAAGCAGCCGCAACGTCGGGAGGTTCGTTCTCTCGCGAACAGGCTGAGAAACTGCTTTTGCGTGGCCAGCATCCCCCCTTGGTGGAAGCCACTTTCGCCCGGGATTCGATTCTAAAACCAAAACGGTGAAGTGGACGAGCAGAGCGGAACACTTAGTTGGAAAGTGACGACTTCAGACGCCGGCACAGTGTTTGCTAAATTGCCGTAGGCATGATCAGCGCGTCGGCGTTGTCTATCATGTCCACGGCCCTGGCCGCCGGCATCCGTTCGCGTGCGCGAACCGTGCGCTTGGTCAAGGGCGGTCGTTGCTGGGTGATCCAACTCGCGACCCGCCCTTGGCGGCATTGTCCTTCAGCCTACGAAGTGTTGACGAGGCGCGACATAGTATCAGCCAAGCACTCGAGTTTTACAACGGCCGACGCCCTCATTCGAATGGTAGACGGGGTATGATGACGACCAAGACGAGACGCAGATCGACCCTACACTGAACGCAAAGATCGCGCTGGAGACGGCGCGGGAGGCAATGACGACCGAAGTGGCCCTGCGCCCGGAAGTAGCAACTGCTGAACCGGGGCCGTGCTTTTCACGCGGGCTTCGGCGAGAGATCGAGAGCGTCAACTCAACAACACTGTTGATTTAGATCGACTGCCTACCAAGTTCCGGCGGCGCATCGAGGACACATCTAGCTAGTACGGCGTTCAAAGCCGACGGTCACGCTATCTCGGATGCAGGATATCTCATGTCTCGTACTCCTCCATCATCCTAGAAGCTATTTAGGAACCGGTTCTCCAGGGTGAAGTCGGCCACGAACTCCTTCAGCGGCGAACAACCTACATTGTCGCGCGTCAGACATGGCGATGCTCCTTCGAGCAGCATGGAAAAGATTTCCGCTTTCTCAGAGCAGTTGGCACGATTCTTGATGTCCATCTGCTTGCGAGTCGGCGGCGCTGACGCGCATCGTTTATCGACAACAGAAAGGAGCAATCATGGAAAAACGAGCAACGATGAAAATCGACCTGCTAGCCTACGGCGTAACCGAATTATCCCCAGAAGAAGCAGCGGCAACTTTGGGAGGCTCGTTCTGGAAGATCTTCGATAGGGTCGTTCAAACAGTGGTTAACGTTGCGACACTGGCGCTCGGTGCAATAATTGGAGTTGGAATCATTCGCGGGCGCGGTGGTCGCCATCCTTAATGAGATGGCCAAAGCCTTATAACCGCAATCAGAGCGCGGCGCTGGTCGGTGCACCACTTAAGCAGCGACCAGCCCCACTCGATCAGAGTTTCAATGGAGGCAGCCAATCGTCGATAGGAATATACGTCTGCAATGACCAATATCCTGCTCCCTCCTGAAATGATCAACTTCACTGCAGAGAGCATCCTGTCGCGAGAAACAGGACGATCTTTGGCGATCTATAAGATCATCGTGTCTTCGGTCGCTGCGGCGTTGCTGTCGCTGCCAGTCATAACCGTCACGCTGTCAGTTCAAAGTGCTGGTGCGATTCGTCCTACCGTCGAGAAGACTCCTGTGATCGCGCCCACCTCCGGGCGCATCTCACGTGTACTCGCAGTTGAGAACGATATTGTTGCAGAAGGCGGAGAAATCCTCGCCCTTGACGATAAGGGCATTCAAGAGAAGATCAGTGTGCTCTCTGGCGAAATTCGTGCGAAGAACGATCGCACCACTGATCTTCAGACCATGATCTCTTTCGGTGCGCAGGCGGACGCGCCCATCCCCCTGCGGACCGAGTCCGCCAGGGCCGAGTGGCTGCATTTTCTCAACTTGTTGCGGGAGAACCGATATGCCCGCAGGAATGCCGCCGCAGAACTCGAGCGTGCTCAGCGTCTCGTCTCGGTTGCTGCCGCGCCCGCGAAGTCAATTGAGGAAAAGGCTTTCGCTCTCCAGAGCCTTGAGGCGAGAGGCGAGATCCTCGCCCGGAGCAAATCCGCCGAATGGAACCAGCAGCTCTTCGACACTAATCTGCGCCTGAGAGAACTAACAGCCAACTTGCATCAGCTTGAGAACGAACGTGATCTGACTATCATCCGTGCCCCCGTGTCAGGGGCTATCGAGCAATTCGCCGGCCTTATGCCCGGAAGCTACGTCCAGGCGGGGCAAACTGTCGGCTGGATCTCGCCCGACCGCGAACTGGTGGCAGAAATCTACGTTTCGTCCAAAGACATCGGTTTCGTAAGGCCGGGCCAGCCGGTGCGGCTCCAGGTCGATGCTTTCAACTACAATCAATGGGGTATGATCGACGCGACAGTGCTAGACGTGGCGCAGGACTTCACCCTGCGTGACAAGAACCCTGTGTTCAAGGTCCGCTGCGCGCTCTCCCGAAATTATCTTGAGCTCACAAACGGGATAATCGGTCATTTGAAGAAGGGCATGACCGTGCGCGGCCGCTTTCTCGTGGCGAAGCGCACACTCCTGCAACTACTCTACAACGAGATCGATGATTGGCTTAACCCGCTCCTGTCACCTCGTTAGTTAAATTTTCTAAGGGGCCAGTGGGCCGCCATGTCGAGTCGAATCCCCAAGTTCAAGCAGCGCGACATCACGGATTGCGGGGTTGCTAGTCTTGCTTCCGTGGGCGCCTTCTATGGCTGCAAGTTGCCACTGTCGCTGATCCGTCAGTTTGCCTCGGCCGACCGCTCCGGGACCAGCGTGTCGGGTCTCCTCCAAGCGGCTCAAAAGCTCGGTTTCATTGCGAAGGGCGTCAAAGGTGGCTTCGACAGCTTGCACAAGATTCCCAAGCCCGCCATCGCGCATGTGGTGGTAAAGGAGGTCCTGCACCACTTCGTAGTCGTTCAAGCGATCGACCGGAGGTGGGTCACCATCATGGACCCAGCGTATGGAGAGATCCGCAAGCTGTCTCACGAGGAATTCAAGACGCAATGGACTGGTGTCCTGTTGCTCATGGTCCCGGCAGACAACTTCAAGCGCCGCGACGAGACCACCTCCCCCCTTCTCCGCTTTGCCCGACTGGTTGCGCCCCACCAAGCCGCACTAACGCAGGCCCTCGTCGGCGCACTGATAACGACCCTCCTCGGCCTCTCGACGACCATCTACATCCAAAAGATTGTCGATCATGTTATCACAGCAGGAAACCGCAATTTGCTCAATCTCATGAGCGTCGTGATGCTGCTGATCCTTGTGCCGCAGACCCTGATCAATTTCCTGCGAAACCGGCTCGTCCTGCAAACGGGGCAAAAGATCGATCTCCACTTGATCCTAGGCTACTACAATCACGTCCTAAGCCTGCCCCAGAAGTTTTTTGATGGCATGCGTACAGGAGAAATCATCTCCCGCATGAACGACGCGGTCAAGATCCGAAGCTTTCTGAACGACGTCTCGATCACCTTATTTGTTGATGTGCTGGTGATCCTGTTCTCCTTTGGGCTGATGTTCGTCTACTCATGGAAAATCGCTTTGGTAGTGGCGGGCTCCGTCCCAGTATACCTCTTAGTTTATTGGACCATGAACCGGCTGAATAGCAAGCGCGAGCGCGCAATTATGGAGAATGCGGCAGATCTGGAGGCGCAGGTGGTAGAATCACTCGGAGCCATCTCCACGATCAAAGCTTTCGGAATAGAGAGCTATGCCGGCCTGAAGTTTGAGACTCGCTTTGTTAAGACCCTGCACTCCATCTACAGGTCCGGCCTCATCTCAATCGTCGGAGACAATGCATCGATCTTCCTCTCGACCCTTTTTACCATCGTGCTGATGTGGTTCGGTGCAACGCTCGCCCTCGATCAGACCATTACACCCGGCGAGTTACTGTCCTGCTATGCGCTGCTCGGCCATATCACCGGCCCGGTTACAAGCCTAATTCACGCCAACAGGATTGTTCAGGATGCCATTATCGCGGCGGATCGCCTGTTCGAGATATTCGACCTTGATCCAGCAGGCAGCGGCGGCATTAATGCCACCACGTCGGACGTTGGCGATATTCATCTGGAGAACGTCACGTTCCGCCATGGCGCCCAGCCGGAGCTTTTCAAGGATTTCAGCGTCAGCTTCCGGCGAGGGGAGATCACGGCTGTGGTCGGAGAAAGCGGCTCGGGCAAGAGTTCGCTTGCTGCCTTGCTGCAAAATGTGTACCCGCTTGAGGGTGGACGCATCCGCATCGGCTCCTATAACCTCCAAGACCTCTCGGCTGAATCCCTGCGCAAGATTGTTGCCGCGGTACCGCAATCCGTGGACGTGTTCTCGGCCTCAGTCATCGAGAACATCGCGCTTGGCGAGTTCGAACCGAACACCGGGAAGATAGTGCACATCTGCGAACAAATCGGTCTGCGTGACGTGATCGAGCGCTGGCCAGGTGGCTACCAGGCCTATCTGGGCGAGAACGGCGTACGCCCTTCGGGCGGAGAGAAGCAGCGCCTAGCGTTGGCTCGAGCTTTGTACCGCGATCCAGAGGTCTTAATCCTCGACGAGGCGACCGCCTCTCTCGACTCCGTCGCCGAGGCATTTGTCATACGGGCGATTGAGGAACTGCGTCTGGCCGGCAAGATCATCGTGGTTATCTCTCATCGACTCAACACGATTTGCGGAGCCGATAAGATCGTCGTGTTGGATAAGGGACGTGTTGTTGCGGAGGGAAGGCATGCTGATCTGCTGACGGCTGAAGGCGCTTACGCTCGCTTGTGGCGGGCGCAGACCGGATTCAGTTAAGCGCTCGTGGATTACCCTGGCGGCAGCAACGTCAGCAGCTAATCCTTGAACACGGGATCTCACGGATCGACTCCGCGCCGCCCTGCCATCGAATGAATTTTTGAGCTCGGCGACCGGCAGGTTGGTCTCCAGGTCGAAATCGCGCCCAGTATTGCCGGCGCCGAGCGATATTCGACCCAGTCGCCCGGTTCGAGGATGTGCGGAAGGCAAAGCAGGATGCCGAGCCATGGATGGTCCATTGATCTACCCGGCCAGGCGCTTCATCTCGGCCGCGGCCAAGGCTTCCTCCCACGCCTTCGAAAAAGCTTTCGCAATCCTTCGCCTCCACCCCGCGCATCGCGCTCTCGATTCGCGCAAGCGTCTGCGTTAGCGTCGGGGCCTGTGAACCGTAAGAGCAGGTCGCGAATATCCTCAGGATGCGTCATGCGCCCGCCTGAGGGGCGAAACGAAGGCGATCAATCCGATTGTAGTTGATCACCGCCGGGTCGGCGCCGATCACCGGAAGTCGGCTGACTACGTAATGCACGACCTTGTCCATTCCCAGCTCCTGTTTCAGCGGATGTTGTAGGTCGCGCCGATCAACCGTTGCGAAGTTTCGGCAGCCGAAAATATCTTCCTTCGATCTAGCGGCTCCATGGCGGGCATTCTGAACTGGTCGCCCCGCAGCTCGGCTATCACGTGGATTGATGCCCGCTCCGGTTCGAGAAAATAGTCAGTGAGGCGCGGCCGCGCAGCACCGCGACGAGATCGATGGTCTCGGCGATCAGCGCTTTGAGAACGGTGAGGAGGGCTTCCTGGATGAGCTGCTCGAGGCGGCGAAGCACGCCCAGCGCCGTGCCGGCGTGAATCATTCCGGTCCCGCCGGGATGCCCCGTGCCCCAGGCTTTGAGCAGCTCCAAGGCTTCGCTGCTGCGGACTTCGCCAATTTGAATTCGGTTGAGGCGCAGGGACGAGCGGACCAGATCAGACAGGGACGCGACGCAACGCCGTCCTTGGTGCGCAGCGCGACCGGGTTCCGCGCGCGGCATTGCAGCTCACACGTATCCTCGATTAGGACCACGCGATCGGCGGTGCCGGCGATCTCGGCCAGCAATGCGTTCGTCAGGGTGGTCTTGCCGGTCGAGGCGCCGCCGGCCACCAGGATGTTCCTGCGGGCGGCCACGGCTTCGCGGAGCACGCCTGCTTGTCCCGCCGTCAAGCAGCGGGAAAAAACCTGCCTCGACTGGATGCGGCCATGGACCTTCTCGCGCCAGCTCTGGTGGGGTCATCGCGTCCCGGCAGGAATCCAGAGCGGGGCATTCAAGCCTCGTCAAGCAACTTGATGATCAAGGTCGCACCGACGATCAGCAACCTCCGAAGTCGTCGATTCCCGCGCTTTGATATCGCCCCAAGCCGCTGCGTTTGGATATCCGCGCTCAATGGCCTGCCGAGTGGCCCTGACGACATCGGCGCAATTGCCGTAGCGGATCAGACTGGCATAGACCTCGACTTCGCTGGTGAATGCACCGCCTAGTACGACTGAGTCACAAAACCGCAGGCTTTATCCGGCCGGAATCAGCGATGGTTGAAGCATGGACCATCAGCCGAGGAGGCTACATGAGCGGGCGTGGCACCAAGACCAGTGAGATGCGATTTGCGACGTATTTGGAAGGGCTTGCCAGCGTCATCGGTCATGCTGATCGGAAGGCACCGCTGCGCGACTATTGCGTCGGCCTCATGGCCTGTGGCGGTCGTAAGAGCGTGGAGCCAATGGCGGCGATGACGGCTCCGGAACGGACGGCCGCCCAACATCAATCGCTGCTGCATTTCGTCGGCAGCGGCGCCTGGTCGGATGAGAAGGTGCTGGGCAAGGTACGAGAGATGGTCCTGCCGGCGATCGAACGCCAGGGCCCGATCGAAGCTTGGATCATCGATGACACCGGATTTCCCAAGCAGGGGCGACATTCGGTTGGAGTTGCACGGCAATATTGCGGGCAGCTCGGCAAGCAGGATAATTGCCAGGTGGCGGTGTCATTATCGATTGCCAATCACCACGCCAGCCTGCCTGTTGCCTACCGCCTTTATCTTCCGAAGGAATGGACTGAGGATTGCGATCGGCGGCGCAAGGTGGGCATTCCTGCCGAAGTCGGCTTCCGGACCAAGCCGGAGATCGCGCTGGAGCAGTTGCGGTGGGCCTGTGCGACCGGCCTTCCGCGTGGTGTCGTGCTGATGGACGCGGGCTATGCAACAACAGCGATCTGCGCACGGAGATCACGGCGCTGGGATTGACCTATGTGGCGGGTCTTCTGTCGAGCACAACGGTATGGGCGCCCGGCACCGGTCCCTTGCCGCCGAAGCCATGGTCGGGCCGCGGCCGTCCCCCGAAACTGATGCGCCGCAACCGTCAGCGTCGGCCGGCCGCCGTTAAAGCGCTCGCGATCGGCCTGCCGGCCAAAGCTTGGCGCACCATCACGTGGCGGCAAGGAACGAACGAAAAGCTGAGCTCGCGCTTTGCCCGCGTGCGGGTCCGTGCCGCGCACCGTGATTATTGGCAAACCACCCAGCGGTTGGAGGAATGGTTGCTGATCGAATGGCCGAAAGGCGAGGACCAGCCTACCAAATACTGGCTCTCGACATTGCCGGAGGATGTGGCATTCCGGACTCTCGTAGAGACGGCTAAATTGCGCTGGCGCATCGAACGCGACTATCAGGAACTCAAGCAGGAGGTCGGGCTTGGCCACTTCGAGGGACGCGGCTGGCGCGGCTTTCATCATCACGCAACGATGTGCATTGCAGCCTTCGGATTCCTGATCTCCGAGCGGGAGGCGTTTCCCCCCTCAGGCGCTCGGCGCGCCCGGCCGATCCCGCTCGCTCGCGTTTCCGCGGATTACAGACCCCGCGGTTCTGCCGCTACGGACCCAACGTCACATTCCAAATTCGATCACGACGATGCGACGGCGACTCGAACAAGGGCTGGTCCGAACGTTGTCGAGATGTCCTTGTTGTGCAATCAAGTTCGCCCATTTCACAGACCACCGTTTGTGACGCAGTAAGATTAGTTGCAGCTCGAAGAACGTGGATGCCCGGGCCTTCGCCTCGCCGAAGCGGCTTCGGCCGCGCAGGCGGGACAAGCCCGGGCATGACGAAATCTCGCGAGTATTTGGATGCGATTGCCCCGCACGCCGGGCGAGGCCGAACACCATAAATTCAGGTGAGGGGGGTTCTCCAAGCGTCCGTCGGTCTGCTACGTGCTATTTGTTGCCGACGGGACATAATGTGACATCACCGAATCTAACAGACAAACTTGGCCCGCACAGAGCCTTGTCGCTACGTGCGCCGCTCGATCTGCTCTTCCTGATCTGCTGCGTCCTCCTGACCGCCGACGTGCTCGTTCCCGAGATATTCGGCCACGGCAAGACCAAGGATTATGGGCTGTGGTACTGGGCCGGACAGCAGGTGCTGCACGGTGGATCGCTCTATCCCGACGAGATCGGCGAGTATTTCGAATTCATCTATCCACCGCTGCCGGCGATCCTGCTGGCGATCCCGAGCTGGTTCGGCAAGATCCCGCTCTATGTCGTGCTGTCGATCCTGAACGTGGCGGCATGGTGGTACACGGGCAACTTCTCCAATGCCATGACGGGATCGGGCCGCAGGCCCGGCCCGTGGCTCGAAGCGCTGCCGGCCATCGTCACCGTGACCTTCGTGTTCGACATGTTCGACCTCGGCCAGCCGAACCTCGTGCTGCTGGCGATGATGCTCTGGGGCTTCTGGTTGTTGCAGCGTCAACGGTCCTGGCTCGCGGGCTTCCTGTTCGCGCTCGCCACCGCCATCAAGGTGTTTCCGATCGCGGTGCTGCCCTATCTGATCTGGCGCAGGAAGTGGGCGGCCACCGTCGCGACGGTCGCTTTCACCGGCATCCTTCTCTATGTCGTGCCTGCACCGATCCGCGGCTTCGAGCGCAACGCGGCCGAGCTCAAGACCTGGTATCAGGGCATGGTCGGCACGAGCTCGGAAAAGGGCTTTGGCCAGCGCGATGAGCAGAACTGGTCGTGGGTCAACCAGTCCCTCATTGCCGTCACGCACCGTCTGGTCCGGCCGATCAACTACAATCAGGAAGATCCCAGCAAGCCACCGCGCACGATGAATGTCATCGACGTCGACTACAAGACGGCGAACTTGATCGTGATGGCGTTGTCGGCGTTGCTCGGGCTCGGCTTCCTCGCGGTGATGCCGCCGCAAGCGCGGCGAACGGCGCGCTCGGATGCCGAGGAGCTCGGCATCCTGTTCTGCCTGATGACGGTGGCATCGCCGCTGGCACGGCAATACTACTTCATGTGGCTGTTCTTCCCGATGACGGTGCTGATGCATCGCGCCGCCTTCGACGCGCGACCGAACGTGCGGCTGGGAACCTGGCTCGCGCTGGGCGCCGCCGGCATCCTCATGCTGCTGTCGCTGCCGTGGTTTCCCAATGTCATCCAGGCCTAGGGCAATAACCTTGTCGCGACCGCCATTCTTGCGGGTAGCCTCGCATGGCACATCCGGCATCCGCCGGTTGCGGCTGGCTCCGAGGCGGCGGCAGCGCTAAAACCCGGTACCTCTTGAGACTCAAAAGTCAGGAATACGACCATGGCCAATGCGCAGCTTCAATCGGTGCTCGATCACATCGACAAGGATTTCGACAACAGCCTGGAGCGTCTGTTCTCGCTATTGCGGATCAAGTCGATCTCTGCGGATCCGGCTTTTGCCGCCGACTGCAAGGCCGCGGCCGAGCATCTCGCCAAGGACATCGCGAGCCTCGGTGTCGCCACTGAAGTGCGCCCGACCGCCGGCCATCCCGCCATCGTCGGCAAGACCGGGGCCGGCGGACGGCCGCATGTGATTTTCTACGGACATTACGACGTGCAGCCGGTCGATCCGCTCGATCTCTGGCACCGTCCGCCGTTCGAGCCTGCCGTTACCGACCATGCCGACGGCCGCAAGATCATCGTCGCGCGCGGTGCCGAGGACGACAAGGGCCAGGTCATGACCTTCGTCGAGGCCTGCCGCGCCTGGAAGATAGTGACGGGCTCGCTGCCGATCGACATCACCTTCCTGATCGAAGGCGAGGAGGAGGTCGGCTCCAAGAATTTCGTGCCGTTCATCGAGGCCAACAAGGACGAATTCAAAGCGGACTACGTGCTGGTCTGCGACACCGGCATGTGGGATCGCAACACGCCCGCGATCACGACGTCGCTGCGCGGTCTGCTCTATGAGGAGCTGAAGATCACCGCCGCCAATCGTGATTTGCATTCCGGCGTGTTCGGCGGCAGCGCGATGAACCCGATCCGGGTGCTGACGAAAATCCTGGGCGGCCTGTTCGACGACGACAACCGCATCACCATCCCCGGCTTCTATGACGGCGTGAAGGATCTACCACCCGATATCCTGGAGCAGTGGAAGAAGCTCAATCTCACGCCGGAGATGTTCCTCAAGCCGATCGGCCTGTCGATCCCCGCCGGCGAGAAGGGCCGGCTGCTGATCGAGCAGGCCTCCTCGCGTCCGACCTGCGACGTCAACGGCATCTGGGGCGGCTATATCGGCGAAGGCTCCAAGACAGTGATCCCGTCGCACGCCTCGGCCAAGGTCTCGTTCCGCCTGGTCGAGGGGCAGGATCCCCAAAAAATCCGCAAGGCTTTTCGCGACTACGTGACGGCGCGTATCCCCGGCGACTGCAAGGTCGAGTTCGGCGATCATTCCGCCGCGCCCGCGGTGGCGCTCGACTGGAACATGAAACCGCTCGCGGCCGCCAGCAAGGCGCTGACCGAGGAGTGGGGCAAGGAGACCGTGCTGATGGGCTCGGGCGCCTCGATCCCGATCGTCGCCGATTTCAAGCGGACGCTTGGACTCGACTCGCTGCTGGTCGGCTTCGGATTGGACGACGACAACATCCATTCGCCGAACGAGAAATACGACCTCCGCAGTTTCCAGAAGGGCATCCGCTCCTGGGCGCGGATCCTCGCGGCGCTGGCGGACGTGAAATAGGCGCGGTGCCGTAGGGTGGGCAAAGGCGCTCTTGCGCCGTGCCCACCATCTCTCCGCGATCGCGATAGAAGAGGTGGGCACGCTTCCGCCTTCGGTCTTCGAGCTACGGCGGACAAGTCGCTTTGCCCACCCTACGAAGACCCTCTCCTCGTCATTGCGAGCGTAGCGAAGCAATCCAGAATCCCTCCACGGGCACAGTCTGGATTGCTTCGTCGCTTCGCTCCTCGAAATGACGGCGCAAATAAAAACGCCGCCCGGAATTGGGCGGCGTTTCATTCCAAAAGGCGTAGAGGTTCGTTGAACGCTACCCTACACCAAATCCGGAAAATCTCAAGACCGGTAGCCCGGAAGCTCGCGGTCGAGCTTGCGCAGCAGCGGCGGCCAGACCAGGTTGGTGGCGCGCAGCTCGGCGCGGTCGCGGTTGGCGAGCAGCTCGGTGTTCTTCTCGATCGCAATCTCCTCAACCGGGTAGACCGGCGTGCCCAGCGCGCGCGTGCGCACCTGCATCGAGCAGGCGCGCTCGAGATGGTACATGCGCTCGAACGCGGAGGCGACCGACCGGCCGACCGTCAGCGTGCCGTGGTTACGCAGCAGCATGTGGTTATGGTCGCCGAGGTCTTTCTGCAGCCGCGGCCGCTCGTCGTGGTCGAGTGCGATGCCCTCATAGTCGTGATAGGCGAGGTCGTGGGTGACGAGCTGGGCGGTCTGGTTCAGCGGCAGCAGCCCTTCCGCGCTGCTCGACACCGCGGTGCCGTCGAGCGTGTGGAGATGCAGCACGCAGATTGCGTCCTCGCGCACCTCGTGGATCGCCGAATGGATGGTGAAGCCGGCCGGGTTGATGCTGTACTCGCTCTCGGAGAGCTGGTTGCCGTGCAGGTCGACCTTGACGAGGCTCGATGCCGTGATCTCGTCGAACATCAGTCCGTAGGGGTTGATGAGGAAGTGATGGTCGGGGCCGGGCACGCGCGCCGAAATGTGGGTGTCGACCAGATCGTCCCAGCCGTACAGCGAGACGAGGCGGTAGCAGGCGGCGAGATTGACCCGTTGCTGCCACTCCGCCTCCGTCATGTTCGACGGCACTTCCTTCAGGCGCGCTTCCGCTGGCGACATGGCTTATCTCTCCGAACATCGTTGTTGCGGGGAGGGAGCGTAGTCGCGGGTGAGGCTGGCGGCAAGGCGGTCAAATCGCAGCAGCCACGCGTAGCCCGCATGGAGCCAACGGGTCGGCGCGAAGCGCCGCCCGATGACAGGCTCCGCGAAATGCGGGTGGCCTTCCGAAAGGTCCCGGAGAAAACTATTACGGCGCCGGGATCGACAGCAGGCTGGAAATGCTGCGGCCGCGGATGTCGTAGACGCGGGCGAACACCACGTCGTCGCGCTTGATCTCGACCATCACGGGCGCGGTGAGGCCCTTGCAGTAGAACTCGCCGAGCGTCATCGCGAAATCGGCCGCGTTGGAATCCCAGCCGATGGTGAAGTCGGGCCCGAGCGCGACCTGGGCCGGGCGCTGCGGACCGCACACCGCGACCTTCCATTTACGGTTGCCCGGCGCCACTTCCTGCCGCTCGACGATCTGCTCGCGCAGTTCGTCCGAGGCCTGCTTCAGCGCAAGGCCCCAATAGTCCAGCATGAAGCGGTCGTCGGCGCCGCGCACGGTGCCGGCGATGTGGTTGAAGTGCGTGTATTGATAGGGATGCAGCCGGATCATCTCGGCCAGCGACAGCGCGAGGCCGAAGCAGAAGGTCGCGAGCACGACGGGCTGCCAGGTGCGGTGGTTGGTGCGCAGGCGCTCCATGGCCCAGGCAAAGGCGACGCCGCCAAGCACCGCCATCGGCGGGATCACGAAGACGAAGTGGCGAATGCCGTTGTACAGCGCCGGCCGCTTCACCATCGCGATCGCGAGCGGCAGGGTCGCCGCCAGCGTCAGCATCAAGAGGATGGTCTTGCGGCGGGCCGGAACCTCGCGGCGCGGCAGCATCGCGAAGGTGCTGACCACGGCGCCGCCCATCAGCACCAGCATCACCTCGGGAAGCTGCAGCGCGAACAGCGTCGGCAGATAGGACCAGGGCATGTCGGGCACGGACACGATCGCGCCGTCGAACATCTCCTTCCAGGGCTTCTCGAAGAAGTGCGAGAAATAGGTCAGGGCCTCGAAGGGATTGCCGGGCTCCATGATCGACCACGGCCAGATCAGGCCCATCACGAGATAGCCGAACACGAGGCCGGGCAGCAGCACGTAGACGACATGGGCGAAGCGGCGGGCTGCTTCGCGGGCGCCTTCGGTGCGCAGTTCCTCCAGGAACAACGGCATGAAGCCGATCATGGCGTAGACCAGCGCGAGGCCGCCGAGGACGCGGCAGCCGAGCGAGAGGCCGGCACCCAGGCCGACGATCAGGATCGTGCGCGGCGACGGCTGCGGATATTCCTCGGCGAGACGGACGAGGCCCAGCATCAGGATGATCATGGCCACCGCGAAGGGCGCATCCTTCGGATTCATAAACATGTGGCCGTAGAAGATCGGGCAGAGCGCGAGCAGCAACAGCGCGGCAAGACCGGCAAGGGGCCCGCCGATGCGGCGGCCGAGCCGCCACGTCACCGCAAGCCCGATCACGCCGACCGTGGCGCCGAGCAGGCGTCGCGTCTCGAACAGCTCGAGCGGAATGACCTTGTGCAGGAGAGCCGCGACCATGTCGAAGCCGCCGCCATACATGTAGAGATTCGCGAAGGAGAGCGCCGCGGTGTCCCTGAAGCCGGAACCGAACATGCGCAGCAGCAGGTCGGCATATTCAGCGTGGGTGTAATCGTCCCAGCCGAGCCCGTAGTCGCGGAAGGTCAAGCCTGCAATGACGGCGACCGCAGCGAGCACCAGCATGGCGAGATCGTCGCAAGTCCGTTCAACCGAGCGCCGCAGAGGCGTGTCGATCGCCGAAGTCGTGATGGATGTCATGGCTATTGGTGACCCGGAATCCCCTCTTGGCCCTGCTGGTGCCCGCGGGCCACTTCCCCGGAATCCCTATAGCGCAGTTCCATTACCAAGTAATTGGGCATTATGGCTAAAATCCTGATGCGACGCAGCAAATCCAGACAGTTGAGAGCAGCTTAGAGTCTGTCCGGAAAGATTACCTTGGATTGCATAGCTTTCGCAGCATGAGTCGGATGGAGGCCAGCTTGAGAAAGGCGAGCGCCCTGTGATTGAAGCATTCCCAATCTTTGGACAGTCTTCGGCATCGCCCGAGCCAGGCAAAGGTACGCTCGACGATCCAGCGTTTGGGCAAGACGACGAAACGGTGAGCCTGATCGGAGCGTTTGACGATTTCGAGGTTCACGCGCTTCAGAGCGCTACGCAGCCCCTTCTGGAAATGTGGCCCTTGATATCCGCCGTCGGCGTAGAGCTTCAGAAGAAAGGGATAGAGGCCGAACAACGTTGCCATCAGGAGCACGCCGCCGTCGCGATCCTGGATGTCCGCCGCATGCACGATGGCGTGCATCAAGAGGCCTTGCGTGTCGACGAGAATGTGCCGCTTCTTGCCCTTGATCTTCTTGCCCGCGTCGTAGCCATGGAGATCATGAGGCCCCCTTTTTCAGCGCTTTTCACGCTCTGGCTATCGATGATGGCGGCGGTGGGAGAAGCCTCGCGCTCGGCCCTTTCGCGACATTCGACATAGAGGGCGTGATGAATTTTATCGAGCGTGCCGTTCCAGCTCCACAGATCGAAGTAGCCATACAGCGTCGAGCGCGGCGGCAGGTCCTTGGGGATCGCGCGCCACTGGCAACCTGTGCTCAGGATGTACATCAGCCCGTTGGCAATCTCGCGCAGGTCCACCGTACGCTTGTTGCCGCCGCGCTTGGCCGGCGGGATGCGAGGCGCGATCAGCGCCCACTCCTCGTCGGTCAAGTCGCTCGGATAGCGCAGGCGGCTGCGGTCGTAGCGTGCACGGTTCTCGGTAGTCCACATTGGCGGCGCGTCCCCATCGAATCAGGCCGCTCACCTTGAATCACAACCGATTCATTCGACTCAACATGTTTTGGAACAGACACTTAGAAGTAGCGGGCCGTAGCTGAAGGGAATGTGAATAAGTCCCTGATATCCTTCCCTTTAGGAACGCAGGCTCTAATTCGCCGTTGGCGTGGAACACCGTATGACGGTATCGTGGCGCAACGGGTGTCGCGCACGGCTGGCGACCAGGGGTGAGTTCGATGAGCTTGGCATTGTTGATTGTGGGGATTTTCGCCGTCCTGGCGGGCCTCCTTACGATCCTGTTCGGCTTCAGCGTTAGGGAGGCCAGCCTCGGCAGCACTCTCATAATCTCCGGCACCATTGGCGTCTGCTCCGGAATGTTACTGGCCGGCCTCTACGTCGTGGTCGTGGAACTGAAGGGCATCGCCCGCCGGTTGGCCGGATCGGCCGCGCCGGGCGAGGTTCGGGTCAGGCCCGTGCTGCCAGGCCTCGCGGTGCCTGGCGTGCCAGTGTCCGAGCCGTTCCCGGCATCGGCGACGAAAACCGAGCCACCACCGGCCGCGGGTCTGCCGCCGTGGCAGAGCGAGGCCGCCGCGCGCGAGCGTCCGCGCGCCGAACCGCCGCCGGAGCCGGAAGCTCCGACACCGCCTGCGGCTCCGGAAGCGCCGCGCCGCCGCAACCTGTTGTTCGCATCGTCCTCCCGCAAGGAGCGCGAGCGCGCGGAGGCGAAGGCGACAGAGAGCTTGCCGCCGCAGCCTCATGACGAGCCCACGGAACCGGCCGGCCCGGAGAGTCAGCCGGCGAGCTTCGACGATGCCTGGCCGAGGCCGGACCGTATGCGGCCACCGGAACCGCCGGCCGCCGGGCGTCGCCCGCCGCCGCGCTCGCCGTCGATCTTTACCGAGCCTGGCCCGCCGCCGCCTCCGCCCGAACCGGCGCCGGCGGTCGAGCAGGCGCCCGTGACCGTGCTCAAATCGGGTATCGTCGACGGCATGGCCTATTCGCTCTATTCCGACGGCTCGATCGAAGCGCAGATGCCGGAAGGCATGATGCGCTTCGCCTCGATCGACGAATTGCGCGCCCATCTCGACCAGCGGTCGTGAGACCGCCGCGTCCAAGTAGAGCGCCATCGTTCTTGTCACTTCGTCAGTAATCAGCTCATATTCGTCAGTCGTCTTATTTCGGCCGAATGTATTGTTGACATGGAATACTTAGAGTCTGTCCGGAAAGATTACCTTGGATTGCATAGCTTTCGCAGCATGAGTCGGATGGAGGCCAGCTTGAGAAAGGCGAGCGCCCTGTGATTGAAGCATTCCCAATCTTTGGACAGTCTTCGGCATCGCCCGAGCCAGGCAAAGGTACGCTCGACGATCCAGCGTTTGGGCAAGACGACGAAACGGTGAGC
This sequence comes from Bradyrhizobium barranii subsp. apii, assembly GCF_011516635.5. GTDB lineage: Bacteria > Pseudomonadota > Alphaproteobacteria > Rhizobiales > Xanthobacteraceae > Bradyrhizobium > Bradyrhizobium barranii. Next base: position 3,879,051 of record NZ_CP096255.1, read on the forward strand.
CTGATCGGAGCGTTTGACGATTTCGAGGTTCACGCGCTTCAGAGCGCTACGCAGCCCCTTCTGGAAATGTGGCCCTTGATATCCGCCGTCGGCGTAGAGCTTCAGAAGAAAGGGATAGAGGCCGAACAACGTTGCCATCAGGAGCACGCCGCCGTCGCGATCCTGGATGTCCGCCGCATGCACGATGGCGTGCATCAAGAGGCCTTGCGTGTCGACGAGAATGTGCCGCTTCTTGCCCTTGATCTTCTTGCCCGCGTCGTAGCCATGGAGATCATGAGGCCCCCTTTTTCAGCGCTTTTCACGCTCTGGCTATCGATGATGGCGGCGGTGGGAGAAGCCTCGCGCTCGGCCCTTTCGCGACATTCGACATAGAGGGCGTGATGAATTTTATCGAGCGTGCCGTTCCAGCTCCACAGATCGAAGTAGCCATACAGCGTCGAGCGCGGCGGCAGGTCCTTGGGGATCGCGCGCCACTGGCAACCTGTGCTCAGGATGTACATCAGCCCGTTGGCAATCTCGCGCAGGTCCACCGTACGCTTGTTGCCGCCGCGCTTGGCCGGCGGGATGCGAGGCGCGATCAGCGCCCACTCCTCGTCGGTCAAGTCGCTCGGATAGCGCAGGCGGCTGCGGTCGTAGCGTGCACGGTTCTCGGTAGTCCACATTGGCGGCGCGTCCCCATCGAATCAGGCCGCTCACCTTGAATCACAACCGATTCATTCGACTCAACATGTTTTGGAACAGACACTTAGGCGTCGTCAATCCGGCGAGACGCAAGGTCAGGGAGAGGTCGGGCCCATGTCGGATAACGGGGCTAAGAATTTCATCGAGCTGACGGCGAGCATCGTGTCCGCCTATGTCGGCAACAATCCGACGCCGGCGGCCGATATCCCGAACCTGATCAGCCAGGTGCATGGCGCCTTGGTGCGCGTCTCGTCAGGCCGCACCGAGACCGCGCCGCTCGAGCCGGCCAAGCCGGCGGTGTCGCTGAAGAAGTCGATCGCGCCGGACTACCTGGTCTGTCTGGAAGACGGCAAGCGCTTCAAGTCGCTGAAGCGCCATCTGCGCACCCAGTACAACATGACGCCCGAGCAATATCGCGAGAAATGGGGCCTGCCGGCCGACTATCCCATGGTCGCGCCGAACTACGCGGTGGCGCGCTCGCAACTGGCAAAGCAGATGGGACTGGGGCAGCAGCAGCGGAAGCGGAAGTAAAGCTACGCGCTGGATCCCGTAGGGTGGGCAAAGGCGCGAAGCACCGTGCCCACCATCTTTCTTCAATCGCGCTGGAAATGGTGGGCACGCTTCCGCCTTCGCTCTTCGAGCTACGGCGGACAAGTCGCTTTGCCCACGCTACGAAGCTTCTTCACGACGCTTCCGCGAGCGCCTCTTTCGCGTCGGTCTTGATGCGCTCGACCATCGAGCGCAGGCCGTTGGAACGCTGCGGCGTCAGATGATCGCGAAAGCCGAACTCGTTGAACACCGCGATCGCGTCGGTCGCAAGGATCTGCTGCGGCGTGCGGCCGGAGTAAAGCGAGAGCACGATCGCGACCAGCCCGCGCACGATGTGGGCGTCACTGTCGCCGCGATATTTCAGGATCGGGGCGCCGCCATCGCGATCGACCAGCTTCTGGAGCCAGACCTGGCTGACGCAGCCATTCACCTTGTTCTCGGCCGAATGCTCGGATTCGGGCATCGGTTCCAGGGTGCGGCCGAGCTCGATGACGTACCGGTAGCGGTCGTCCCACTCGTCCAGAAGCTCGAAATTGTCCCTGATTTCGTCGATCGTCGTCATGCTGGCCCAATGTTTCCGTTCAGGCCAATATAAGGATGCGAGGAGGCGAAATCGATAGGGTTTGGGCGCTAATTCGCCGGCGCCGCCACAGGGCCGCGCCATTCCAGCGCGAGGTCGTCCTGGCTCAGGGTGTCGCGCGGCGCCTCGCCCGAGGCGGCATCGCCTTCGCCGGCCAGCGCGATCGAGCCGGTATGATCGGGCGCCTTCTTGTCGGTCTTCTCGAGCTGCTCTTTCTTGTCGTTGATGATCTGGTAGATCTTCTTCGCGCCGTCCTGGGCGCGCTGGCCGATGATGGTCGCGGCCTGGCCGCCGACCTCGCAGGCCGCCGGCTGGCGCTTGCAGAACTGGGTCACGTCGGAGACGGCCGCGGTCGCAGCCTGCACCGCATCGGCGGCGCCGATCTGCGGCAGCTTCTCCGATTCGGGCGTCTTGTCCCGCGGCAGGAGCACCAGCACCAGCCCGAGCCAGAATGTGATGCGGAGCAGAAAGCGCATCTTATCGACCTGTATGTTAGATCCCGCCGCGGCGATGCCCGCGAGGCGCCGGACCTAGCAACTCTCGATAAATCGCAAGTGATTGCCTTCCGCTTAATTCGCGGAAAATCTGCGCAAGAATCTTCCCGAACCGCCACGTCGTAAATTTTCGATTGACGCCGGAGCCCCGTGATTCCGCCGGCGCCGCTTGTCCACCAATTCGAAACCATGCGGGGACTGGTGAAACCCTGTGTTCACCATCCCCGATGATGACGTGGTCAAATCGCTTAAAAATCTCCGCGATGACACAGTGTCCGGCGGCGGGCCGCATTGCCTTAGCACTCGTTTAAGGTCGCTCTGACACGGTGGCTCAACGATAAGGAGGCGTTCCGGCACGTCTTCTCGACGAGTGGGCCGAAGCGCGAGACCCGTGACAGTTTTGAGTATCATCCGCGATTGTCTCGATGCACTGCTGCATCCCTCCGCGCGTTACGACGCGCTGACGCGAGCGCGCCATCGTGCCTTCATGGCGCCGCGGCTGCTCGGCAGCCTGGCCGCGTTTGCCGCATTCCCGGTCTATCTCGCCACGCGCGGTGCGCCGAGCGCGATCGAGGTCGCCGCCTTCGCGTGGCTGATCGCCCCCATTCTCCTGTCATGGTTCCTGTCGCGCACCGGCCGCTATGAAGGCGCCCATGTGCTGTCGTCGCTGGCGCTCGCCGGCCTGATCATGGCGGTTGCCGGCACCACCGGCGGCATCGAATCATTCGCCGCGATCTGGCTGGTCGTGGTTCCCCTGGAAGCCGCGTTGTCGGCCTCGCGCCGCGTCGCGGCCTTCGCCTCCCTGCTTGCGCTGTCCTGCGCCGGCGTCCTGATCCTTGCCGGCCAGCTCGGCTGGCTGCCGGCCGGAGACGCCAGCTCCGCACAACGCGGCGTGCTGATGGCGTTCGGCGTCGCCTCGGCGACGCTCTATGCCGCGGGCCTCGCCTTCGGCGCGGAATCGCTCGCGCGCACCAGCGTTGCGCTGCTGTTGCGCGAGGAAGAGCGCTATCGCCTGCTGGCGCGCAACATGAGCGACGTCATCTCGCGGCATCGGCGCAACGGCGCGGTGCAGTTCATCTCGCCGGCGGTGGAAGCCATGCTCGGCATGCCTGTCGCGCAGCTGCTCGGCCACGGCCTGTTCGACCGCGTCCATGTCGCCGATCGTCCGGCCTATCTCACCGCGCTCTCCGATGCCGCGCGCGGCGACGTGCGCAGCGTCGAGTTCCGACTGCGGCGGGAGCCGGCCGGATCGGAGCGTGGCCAGGTCGATTTCATCTGGGTCGAGATGCGCTGCCGGCCGCTCGACCAGGATATCGGCCGCCAGGATATTGACGGTGACGCCACGCGCGAGGCGGAAGTCGTCGGCGTGATGCGCGACGTCACCGATCGCAAGCTCGCGGAGCAGGCGCTCGATCAGGCGCGCAGCGCCGCGGAAGCGGCCGATGCCGCCAAGACGCGATTCCTCGCCACCATGAGCCACGAGTTGCGCACGCCGCTCAACGCCATCATCGGTTTCTCCGAGATGATCGCGCAGGAACAGACCCTGATGCTGGGTGCGGCCCAGCGCAAGGAATACGCCCAGCTCATCAACGATTCCGGCCAGCATCTGCTGTCGGTCGTCAACGGCATCCTCGACATGTCGAAGATGGAATCGGGCAATTTCGAGATTGCGTCGGAACCGTTCGCGCCGCGCGCCTCTCTGATGCATTGCTGCAATCTGCTGGCGCTGAAGGCGCGGGAGAACGGCATCGACCTCATCACCGATGCGCCGCAGGACCTGCCTGTCATGACCGGCGATCCGCGCGCCTTCAAGCAGATCGTGCTCAATCTCGTCGCCAACGCCATCAAGTTCACCGAGCGCGGCGGTCAGGTCACCGTATCGGCCGCGGTGTCCGGATCGCAGCTCGCGCTGCGCATCAGCGACACCGGTGTCGGCATTGCGGCCGATGATCTCAAGCGCATCGGTGCGCCGTTCTTCCAGGCCGGAAAGACCTATCAGCGCCGTCACGAAGGCACGGGTCTCGGGCTTTCGATCGTGAAGAGTCTGGTGGCGTTGCATCTAGGCGAATTGACTGTACAAAGCAGGCTCGGCGAGGGCACCTCCGTCACCGTCAGATTGCCGCTCGTCTACACGCCGCCGCAGGCCAAGACGTCCGATAGAATGGCGGCCGAGAGCAAGATCGCGACGCTGACGCCGGTGCCGCGCCAGGAGCTTCAGGACCAATCTCACGACCAACCAGCTCTGGTGAAGAAAAGTGCCTAAGAAGTCTGCCAAGGACGAAGCCGCTCCGCGCCGCCGTGGCGCCAAGGCCGCGGTCATCGATGTCGAGACCGAGCGCAATCTTGCGATGCGCATCCTGCTGCACAGTCCCAAGGACACGCTGGCCGGTCTCGTCGCCGTCGCCGCAGTCAGCGCGATCGTTGCCAACGCGCTGTTCCTTCAGACTGGCCGGCATCCGGCGCCGATGTTCGGCACCGTGATCAATCTTCCCGCGCCGTCGTCCGTGCCGCTGTCGAACCCCTTGCCGCGTCCGCGCCCCGTCGGCGCGGATACCTCGCCGCTGGAGCCGAGAGCGACGGAATTCCGCGCCGAGCCCAAGCCTGTCGAGCGCGCCGCCGAGAAGGCCCCCGAGAAGCCGGTCGAGGCGACGGCATCGACGCCGCGCGCGGGCGATCCGATGACCAATCTGGTCAAGCAAACGACGTCGGCGCCGCCGCAATCCGTCGCCATCGCGCGTTCGCCGGCGCCGATTCCCGTGCAGCAGAGTCCGGCCGCGCGGCGTATCGCCGGCGTGCAGCGCGCGCTGTCCGAATACGGCTATGGCAATTTGAAGATCACGGGCACGATGGGCGCAGAGACGCAGTCGGCGATCCAGAAATTCGAGCGCGAGCACAAGATGCAGGTGACGGGTCAGGTCTCCGACCGCCTGCTGCGCGAGCTCGGAGCCGCGATCGGCCACCCCGTCGAATAAGCGTCATTGTTGTGCGAAGGCTGGTGCTGATTGCAGCACTGGCCTATCGTGCTCTTCATGCGTTTGAAATCAAACATTTGGGTTTCCGCCTACCTGCGCCGGTGCCAGACCGAAGGCGTGTTCGGGGCGGTGCGTCGTCGCGGTGCCGAGGAGGCGGGCGCGGTATTCGTGAAGGTGTCGCTGCTCGACGGCAACGCGATGCTGTACGTACCGGCGCCGCAGACCGTCTATGACGACGGCCGGCCGGTCGATCGCTTCTTCGTGCCACTTGCCGCGCAGCCGATGCCTGAGCCAGCGGTCGAGGAGCGCCTCACCAAGGAAATCCGCTTCGATCCGGACGCCTGGATCGTCGAGACCGAGGACCGCAATGGCCGTCACTTCCTCGAATTGGCGAAGACCTAGCGGTCCGATCCGTCGGTGCCCGTCCGCACCGCGGGCGCGGAGCCCGGCTGCACGCCCGGCCGGGTCTGATTGGCGCCCGCACGCGCGCGCTGGCGTTCGCTCTCGTGCAGCGACGACTGGTATTTTGCGCGCGTGACCGCGAGCGTCGAGCCGCGCCAGGCCGCCAGCATCACGAGCGCAGAGCGGTCGCTGAGCCGGTCGTAGAGCCGCGACAACCGGTACACCGCATCGACCGACGTGCCGATCTCCGGCTTGAAGAACAGGAGGATGCGCTGGAAGTTCGGGCTCGGCATGTCGAGCGCGCGCGCGGCGATTGCGAGCGCTTCGCCACCGGCATCGTCGACGATCTGGGCTGCGACGCGCGAGGGCAGGATCAGGCTGTCGCCGAGCTCGTAGGTGAAATTCTCGACATCGTTGGCGATTGCCGCCATCTCCAGGATCTGGATCGCACGCTTGGCGCGCACGGTCGGAATCCGCGGCGCGGCCTTCAGCGGGGTCTGCCCCAGATTGTGCAGGACCAGCGCGCGCTGGGTCGCATCGGCGCGGAAGAACATGTCGTGGATCTCGGCCGCTTCCTTCGGCTGCATCGCCATGTTGGCGGCCATGCGCAACTCGGCGTCGGTCGGCGTGCGAGCAGGCGAAGCCGCCTGCGGGGAGCTGCGAATTTCGCGCGCCAGCGGAACCCTGCGGCCTTCCTGGGTCGCAACCAGCCCGAGTTTCTGCAGGACCGGGACGGGCGTCTGCGGATAGATCGCAAGCTTCGCCTTGACGGCCGCGCGCGTCGCATCGTCGACCTGGTCGATCAGCCGCGTCGCAAGCTCGATGAACTGGCGCTGCTCGTCGTCGCTGTGGGTGGGCGCCTGGACATAGAGGTCCGTCAGCACGCGCAGCAGCGTCGGGCGAACATCGACGCCTTCGCGACGGGAGAGGCTCATCAGCCCGTCGAATCCGGGAAACAGCGACTTGGTCATGGAGAGATACGCGACCTGGAAAAGATACTCGTCCGCGAGCCTAACGCAGGTTCCTTTAAAGGCTCGTTAAGGAAAACGAGGCGTGAAGTCGACCCCATCATTTCAGGTGTTGTCGTCCCGCAACGGGACGCGGGAGGCCGGTCCGTGAAGTTACGGTCCGGAAGGCGCGTTTACACCCCGTTAACCATGAACTGATCTTAATGAACGCACGTTGCACCAGCGCGCTCGGTCGCGCGGCAATTGATAGAGAGCTGATATGGGGACCATTATCGAATTTCCGGCCGGTCGCCGGGCAGGCTCGTCGGGGGATGCCACGCCGCGTACGGAAACGGGAACGATTCTGATCCTCCCCGTGATCCGCATCGAGCGCCAGACGGAAGAAACCAGCGGCGATCGCGGGCCGGAGCAGGGCACAGCGCCGGGGCGCCGTCGTCGTCGCCGCTAGCATTCGGCTTTTGCAATGCCGGATGCCATCCGCCAGATCCGGCCTGTCGTAACGGCCGTCCTGCTCGCACTCGTCGGTGCGACGCTCGGCGCGTGCAGCGGCGGCGATTTCGGCCGCACCCGCGCTGACATGCGCAGCGACGACATGCATCGCTGGCTCGGGGCCGAGGCCACCGGCAGCGTCGGCCTGAAGTCGTCCCAATTCCAGCTCACCGACGCGGAGCGCCAGCTTCGCGATCTCGCTTATCCCATGATCGAGCCGCCGCTGTCGCGGCCCGCCTGGAAGAGCGTATTCGGCGACTACAGGGCGCTGCCGTCGCCCTGGCAGCAGAAGGTCGTGTTCGACCGCACCATGTATGGGCGCACGCTGATCGACGAGCCGCATCGCTCGCATTCATCGCGCTATGCGCAGCTGATCGAGGACGTGCGCAACGACATCACCCGTTTCGAGCCGTTCTTCGGCTCCGCGATCCGCGTCATCGATCTCGACAGGAAGCGCGATGCGAGCATGGCGCGCGTCTCCGAGCTCTCGCCAAGGGAGAGGGATGATGCGGTCGCGCGCATGCGGGAGAACTCGCTGATCATCCAGTGGGTGCAGCTGTGCCTCGAGCAGCGCGTCTCGTCCTACCGCTGGGCGCTGGAACGTCTGGTGATCCAGGCGCCCGACGGCATGGCCGCCGATGCCGACCGCCTGATCGGCGAACTCGCGGCCCAGACCGCCAATCCGCCGGTTGCGGCCCAGCCGCCCTATGGCCGCGCAGTCATCTCGAAGGGCTAGGACTTCCTGCGTTTGTTGCGCCGTGGGCTGGTCGGATCCGGCTTGCGCCGCTGCTTCTGAAGTTTCCCGACAAAATCCTTCAGCGCATCCGCCAGCGGCACTGATGCGCGATAGGCAAGCCCGACCTCGCGTTTGACCCTGACCTCGATCTCGCGCACCGCGACGTCGGGATTGCCGCGCGCCACGCCTTCCGGGACGATCGCAATGCCGACGCCGGCCGCGACCAGCGCCATCGCCCAATCCTCCGATTGCGCGATCGCCGCGGTCTGCCTTCGTTGTGAACTCCGGCCGAAGAATTCGCTTTGCTCGCAATGGCAGCGGTCGATCAGAGGGACGCCGGCGAGATCGGCAGCCCGCAGCTTCTCCTTCAGCGTCAGCGGATGCGAGGGCGGAAGTGCGGCGACATAGCGCTCGCTCCACAGCGCGACGAAATGCTCGTCGGCGCGGAGCATGCTCTTCGAGATGATGCGCGCATCGGCGCGCTCGTCGCTGCCGACGAGGCGGAGCGCGATGTCGGTGCGCGCCGTCAGCGGCTTCAGCAGCGCGATCGTGCGGGGCACGTCGAGCGTGCGCATCAGTCCCAGCGTGACGGTGGTCTTCGTATTCGGCTTCCTGAACAGGCTGCGTGCGGCGTCCGCCTCGTCGATGATGCGGCGGGCCAGCGCATGAAACTGCTCGGCTGAGGCGGTCGGCGCGACGCCCTTCTTGTGCCGGATGAACAGCGTGGTGCCGAGCTCGGCCTCCAGATGGGTGATCGCGGTCGAGATCGACGGCTGCGACACGAAGCAGGCGCGCGCCGCCGCGGTCAGATTGCGCTCGCGGTACACGGCGGCGAAGTATCGAAGCTCGCGGATGTCCATAGGAATAGCCTAGAGATAGTATTAATATTCAATATTTTACCTATAGATTGCCCGATGGCAAGAACGCCCTGCTCACAACAGCAGGAACGCGCCATGAAGATCCACCACCTCAACACCGGCACGATGTGCCCGATGGGCCGCCGCCTGGTGAACGGCACCGGCGGCCTGTTCCAGCGCGCGCGCCTGGTCTGCCATTGCCTGCTGGTCGAGACCGGGGACGGCCTCGCTCTGGTCGACACCGGCATCGGTCTCGGCGATATCGCTGCGCCCGGTCGGCTTGGCCGGCGATGGCTGCGGCAGACCGCGCCAAGGCTCGATCCGGCGGAGACAGCGGTCGAGCAGGTGAAGGCGCTCGGCTATTCACCCAGTGATGTCCGTCACGTGCTGCTGACGCATCTCGACCGCGACCACGCCGGCGGCGTGCCGGACTTTCCCCATGCCGCGATCCACGTCCACCGCGCCGAATACGACATGGCGGTGCTACGCAAGCCCGCGCCGCCCGAAGGGCGGTATGTCACGGGGCAGTGGAGCCATGGGCCGGGCTGGACATTCTATGGCGAGGCCGGCGAGGACTGGTTCGGCTTCAAGGGCGTGCGCGCGCTCGGCGACAAGGAAGCCGACATCCTGATGATCCCGCTCGCCGGTCACACGCTCGGCCATTGCGGCATCGCGGTGCGATCAGGTGACAAATGGCTGCTGCATGCCGGCGACAGCTATTTCCACCACGCCCAACTCGACCCGTCGCCGCGGGTGCCGTTGATGCTGGGTTATTTCCAGCGCCGCGGCGACATGGATCGCAAGATGCGGATCGCCAACCAGGCGCGGCTGCGCACGCTGAAGCTCAACCACGGCGACCGCGTGAGCATCGTCAACAGCCACGATCCCGTCGCCTATGAAAGCTGCCGCTGCGGTGCGCATTAGGGTGTCGAAGCCAGGCCGCCGGCCGCAAGCTCACGCGTGATCCAGTCGGCAAAAACCCGGATCGGCCGACGCTGCCGGCTTGCGCGTGGAAAAACGAGATGGTGGCCGACATAACGGATGTCGACCGAGCGTCCCGCAAGGGGCGCAACCAGCCGCTTTGTCGCGATTTCCCGTTCGGCCAGCCGTGTTGATTCCAGCGTCACGCCGAGGCCGCTCGACGCCATCGCGATCGCCAGGAAGCTGCGATCGAAGCGCATGCCGTGAATGGCCGGCGCTTCGAGCCCGTTTGCGGTGAACCATTGGTGCCACTGCACCTGCTTCACGTCCGAGCGGATCAACACCTGGTCGAGCAGGTCCTTCGGTTTGCGAATTTTTTTCGCGAGTTCCGGCGTGCATAAGGGCGTTACGGTCTCTTCGCCCAACGGAATGACCTCGACGCCCTCCGCCCTCGGCTGGCCGTACACGATGTCGATGTCGAAATCGTCGTTGCTGAACCGGGCATATTCCGTGTTGGCGGCGAGTCGGACCTCGAGCTTCGGCTCGGCGGCCATGAAGCGGGCGAGGCGCGGGGCGAGCCACTGGGCGGCAAAGCTCGGGGCGCAGTGCACCCTCAGCAATTGCGGTCCGCGGCCCGCGACCTCTTCGATGCCCCGGCGCAGATTGTCGAACGCGGCGCCGGCGTGACGCATCAGGTTCTCGCCCGCCGGTGTCAGGCGGACCGCGCGGGCGCTGCGCTCGAACAAGGTGGTGCTCATCGCGCTTTCGAGCTTGCGAATGGCGTGGCTCACCGCGCTCGGGGTGAGATGAAGCTCGTTCGCCGCATCCCGGAACGAGCCAGTGCGTGCGGCCGCCTCGAAGGCGCGGATGGACGATATCGGGATACTGGACAGCAGCATCCGACAAGTGAACCAAATTCACCCATGCAAGACAACAGCGCGTTTGTGGGAAATCAGGCGGGGCATAATCAACCGAGTCAAGAACAGCGGCGCCTTTTGGGGTGCCCGGCAACAGCCATTCAGGGAGGAGTAGATGCTGCTACGCGGCAAGACTGCAATCATTACCGGAGCGGCCTCTCCGCGGGGCATTGGACTTGCAACCGCCCGCCGCTTTGCGGCCGAAGGGGCCCGGGTCGCCATTCTCGATATCGACGGCCCTGCGGCGGAAGCAGCCGCGCGCAGCATCGAATCCAGCGCCGGCGAGCCGCATCTCGGACTCGCCTGCAACGTGGCCGACAAGGAAACCTGCATCAGGGCCGTCGAGGCGGTCATCGCGAAATTCGGCCAGATCGACATCCTCATCAACAACGCGGGCGTGACCCAGCCCGTGAAGCTCCTCGACATCAAGGCCGAGGATTGGGACCGCATCCAGGATGTCAATCTCAAGGGCATCCTGTTCCTGTCGCAGGCCGTGATCCCGCACATGCAGAAACGCAAGAGCGGTTCGATCGCATGCATGTCGTCGGTCTCCGCCCAGCGCGGCGGCGGCATCTTCGGCGGACCACACTATTCGGCGGCAAAGGCCGGCGTGCTCGGGCTCGCCAAGGCGATGGCGCGCGAGTTCGGTCCCGATGGCATCCGCGTCAACTGCGTGACGCCGGGCCTGATCGGGACCGACATCACCGCCGGCAAGCTCACCGACGAGATGCGGGCGAAGATCCTCGAGGGCATTCCGCTCGGCCGGCTCGGTGAGGCCGCTGACGTCGCCGGGATCTATACCTTCCTCGCCTCCGACCTCTCGGCCTACGTGACCGGTGCGGTCATCGACGTGAACGGCGGCATGCTGATCCACTGAGCGGAGGAGAGGAGAAACGATCATGACAACACCGACACTCGCAAACGCGCCGACGCTCGCACAGCGCGCCCGCAACATCCGCCGCAACGCCTTGCTGATGGGCGAAGTCCAGGGCCAGGGCTACATCGCACAGGCGCTCGACATCGCCGATGTGCTGGCGGTGGCCTATTTTCACGCGATGCGTTTTCGCGCCGAAGATCCCGCCTGGGAAGGCCGTGACCGCTTTCTGTTGTCCAACGGACATTATGCGATCGCGCTCTATGCGGCCCTGATCGAGGCCGGGATCATTCCCGAGGCCGAGCTGCAAACCTACGGCTTCGACGAGAGCCGGCTCCCGATGTCGGGCATGGCCTCCTATACGCCGGGCATGGAGATGTCCGGCGGCTCGCTGGGCCTTGGCCTTGGCATCGCCGTCGGCATGGCGCTCGGGCTGAAGCGCAAGAAATCGGCAGCGCGCATCTTCACGCTGTTTTCGGACGGCGAGCTGGACGAGGGCTCCAAATGGGAAGCCATCATGTCGGCCGCTCATCACAAGCTCGACAATCTGATCGGGGTCGTCGACGTCAACAATCAGCAGGCCGATGGTCCCTCCGGGCAGATGCTGGGGTTCGAGCCGCTGGTCGACAAGCTCAAGGCGTTCGGCTGGTTCGTGCAGCGGGTGGACGGCAACGATCTTGACGCGGTGGTGGGTGCCTTCGATGCCGCGATGGCGCATCCGGAAGCGAAGCCCCGCATGATCGTCGCCGACACGTTGATGGGCAAGGGCGTTCCCTTCCTGGAGCAGCGCGAAAAGAACCACTTCATTCGCGTCGAGCCGCACGAATGGCAGCTCGCGCTGTCTGCACTGAACGCGGGAGACCAGTCATGAAGTCCGCCGGATCGACACCGTCCGCAAAGCCGCGGCTGACCACGTCCGCCATGATCGCTTCGATTGCGGCGGAAGGGCAGCGCACCAAACCGGCGCCCTTCGGTCACGCGCTCGTCGAACTCGCTCGCAGCCGTGAAGACGTCGTCGGCATGACCGCCGATCTCGGCAAATACACCGATCTGCACATCTTCGCGCAGGCCTTTCCCGATCGCTATTACCAGATGGGCATGGCCGAGCAGCTGCTGTTCGGCGCCGCCTCGGGCCTCGCGGCGGAAGGCTTCATGCCGTTCGCGACGACCTACGCGGTGTTCGCCTCGCGGCGGGCCTATGACTTCATCCACCAGACCATCGCGGAAGAAGACCGCAACGTGAAGATCGCCTGCGCGTTGCCTGGCCTGACGTCGGGCTATGGACCGAGCCATCAGGCCGCGGAGGACCTCGCGCTGTTCCGCGCGATGCCCAACATGACGGTGATCGACCCCTGCGATGCGCACGAGATCGAGCAGATCGTGCCGGCCATCGCCGCGCATCGCGGACCGGTCTATATGCGGCTGTTGCGCGGCCAGGTGCCGCTGGTGCTCGACGAGTACAATTACCGTTTTGAGCTCGGCAAGGCCGCGCTTCTGCGCGACGGCGCCGACGTCTTGATCATCTCCTCGGGTATCATGACCATGCGCGCGCTAGAGGCTGCCCAGGCCCTGTCCGATGACCGCATCAACGTCGGCGTCCTGCACGTGCCGACGATCAAGCCGCTCGATACCGAGGCGATCCTGCGCGAGGCGGGCAAGCCGGGCCGCCTGGTCGTCGTCGCCGAAAACCACACCGTGATCGGCGGCCTCGGCGAAGCCGTCGCGGCGCTCCTGATGCGCTCGGGCGTCCATCCGGCGTTCCGGCAGATCGGGCTTCCCGACGAGTTTCTCGCCGCCGGCGCGCTGCCGACGCTGCACGACCGCTACGGCATCTCGACCGCGGAAGTGAAGCGGCAGATCAAGGAGTGGCTGCGCTAGCGGCGCACGTAGCCACCATTCACGATCGATCGGGCCAAAATGTTTCGCAGCGCTGCTGCGGAGAACGAGAGCTGCTGTCCAATGCCGGCGCATCGAGAGCCGGCCTGCAGCAACAGCTGGCGGCGAGAGCCGTCGCTACAGATCAATCCATGCTCAACAGGAGGAGACGATGCCCCCGCGGAAGCCAATCACCCTCAGCCGTCGCAAGCTGCTCATGGCCGGCGCAGCCGTGCCGCTATGCGGCATTCTCACGCGTCCCGCTTCGGCCGCGGAATTCACCTACAAGCTCGCGACCGGCCAGGATCCGCCCCATCCCGTCAACGTTCGCGCGAAAGAGGCGACCGACCGCATTCGCGAGGCGACGAGCGGGCGGCTCGAAATCAATCTCTTTCCGGCCAACCAGCTCGGCTCCGATACCGACCTGCTGACGCAGGTGCGCAACGGCGGCGTCGAGTTCTTCAATCTTTCCTCGCTGATCCTCGCGACGCTGGTTCCGGCGGCGGGTATCGTCAACCTCGGCTTTCTGTTCACGAGCTATGATGCCGTCTGGAAGGCGATGGACGGTGAGCTTGGCACCTACATTCGCGCGCAGATCGCCAAAACGCCGATCATGACGGTGTCGAGCGCCTGGGACAACGGCTTCCGCCACGTGACGTCCTCGGGCCGCGAGATCAGGACGCCGGAGGACCTCAAGAATTTCAAGCTGCGCGTGCCGGCGGCGCCCAATCTGACGTCGCTGTTCCAGGCACTCGGCGCTGGACCCGCGCCGATCAATTTCAACGAGGTCTATTCGGCGCTGCAGACCAAGGTGGTCGACGGCCAGGAGAACCCGTTGCCGATCATCGCGACGGCCCGGCTCTACGAGGTGCAGAAGACCTGCTCCCTGACCGGGCATGTGTGGGACAATTACTGGATCCTCGGCAACAAGCGGGCTTTCGAAAAACTGCCAAAGGACGTGCAGCAGATCGTGACACGCGAGTTCGACCGCTCGGCCAAGGACGAGCGCGCCGACATCGCGAAGTTGAGCGACACACTGCGCTCGGATCTGACCGCCAAGGGCATGCAGTTCATCGAGGTCGACCGCGGCGCGTTCAGGCAGGCGCTGGCGAAGACGAGCTTCTATGCCGACTGGAAGGCCAAGTTCGGTGAAGAGGCCTGGGCGCAGCTCGAGAAAGCGGCGGGCAAGCTGTCATGACCGCGATCAACCATATGCCGAATATCGATCAGGGTGCCGCAATGGCGGCACCTCAGTCAGGTGTGCACCTGTGGGCCGCCAGCGCCAACAAGGTGCTTGGTCATGTGGTTGCGATCCCGGCGGCACTGCTGGTGCTGGCCGAGATCGTCGTGTTGTCGGCCGGCATCGTCGGAAGATATGTTTTTCACGCTCCGATCATCTGGGCCGACGAGCTCGCCGGCATTCTGTTCCTGTGGCTCGCTATGCTGGGATCGGTAATTGCCTTCCAGCGTGGCGAGCACATGCGGATGACGGCTATCATCGGCATGCTTCGGCCCGACGCCCGCGCGTTCCTGGATGTCGTTGCCGCCGCGGCGTCGTTGGCGTTTCTCCTGCTGGTGATCCACCCGGCTTACGAGTTCGCGGCCGACGAGGTGTTCGTCACGACGCCGGCGCTCGAAATCGTCAACAGCTGGCGCGCTGCGGCGTTACCCGTCGGCATCGGATTGATGCTGGTCGCCGCAGTTCTGCGGCTGGCTCGCATCGCCGGCTTGCGGAGCCTGCTGGCCGCCGTAGCGCTCGTCGCCGGGATCATCGCCGCGCTTGTACTGGCGGGGCCGCTGCTCAAGCCTCTCGGCAATCTTAACCTGCTCATCTTCTTCGTTGTCATCGTCGGCGCCGTGGTCCTTGCGGCGGTGCCGATCGCGTTTGCCTTTGGCCTTGCAACCGTCGGCTATCTGGCGCTGACGACGGGCACGCCCGATGTGGTCATCATCGGGCGCATGGACGAAGGCATGAGCCATCTGATCCTGCTGGCGGTGCCTCTGTTCGTGTTCCTCGGCCTGCTGATCGAAATGACCGGCATGGCGCGTGCCATGGTGGGATTTCTCGCCAGCCTGCTTGGACATGTGCGTGGCGGTTTGCACTATGTGCTGGTCGGCGCGATGTACCTGGTGTCGGGAATCTCGGGTTCCAAGGCGGCCGATATGGCAGCGGTAGCGCCCGTGCTGTTTCCCGAGATGACCAAGCGGGGCGCCAAACCCGGCGATCTCGTCGCGCTGCTTGCTGCAACCGGCGCCCAGACCGAGACCATCCCGCCCTCGCTCGTGCTGATCACGATCGGCTCGGTGACGGGCGTGTCGATCGCGGCGCTGTTCACCGGCGGTCTGCTGCCCGGCATTGTGCTGGCGATCGGGCTCTGCTCCGTGGTCTGGTGGCGATACCGCGGCGAAGACCTGTCGCATGTGAAGCGCGCGAGCGGGCGCGAGATCGGCCGCGCCTTCGTCATCGCGATTCCGGCGATGGCTCTGCCCTTCGTCATCCGGGCCGCGGTGGTCGAGGGCGTTGCGACGGCTACCGAGGTGTCGACCATCGGCATCGTCTACTCGGTTCTCACCGGACTTCTGATCTATCGCCAGTTCTCCTGGCGCCGCCTTTATCCGATGCTGGTGGAGACCGCGTCGCTGTCCGGCGCGATTCTGCTGATCATCGGTGCCGCGACCGGGATGGCGTGGGCCCTGACCCAGTCGGGTTTCTCGGCATCGCTCGCCAAATTCATGACCGCGCTGCCGGGCGGAACACCGGTCTTCCTCGGCGTTACCATCGTGGCGTTTGTCATTCTGGGCAGCGTGCTCGAGGGCATCCCGGCCATCGTTCTGTTCGGGCCGCTGCTGTTTCCGATCGCGCGTCAGGTCGGGGTGCACGAGGTGCATTACGCGATGGTCGTCGTTCTCGCCATGAGCATCGGTCTGTTCGCCCCGCCGTTCGGCGTCGGCTACTATGCGGCCTGTGCCATCAGCCGCATCAGTCCCGACGAAGGCATCAAGCCGATCATCGGCTATATCGTGGCCTTGCTGATCGGCACGCTCGTGGTTGCCGCGATACCGTGGATATCGACCGGCTTCCTGTGACGTGAGGTGGCGCGGGCCCGTCAGCGCTGCCCGGTGCGGGGCGCGTTGATCGCGCCACCACGGGCCTCGACAACGCCGCCCGTTGTGCACGGAAATATCGGACGACGTCACAGCACGGCTGCCGGCCTACTGTTCCGCGCTATGCGCCCGAACGCACTGCTCGAGTCCGGAGCAAGCGGTACTTCACCGTTCGGGCGATTGCCGCCGGTGCGTCGTCGGGAATCGCGAAGCATGAGCTCGCGTTGATTTCGCACAGGACGTAGTTGTCGGTGCCGGCGGCGTCGCGGGGCCCGTACAGGAAGTCCGCGTCCCAGATCACTGGCAGCGACGGCTCGTCGATGCCGAGCATGTCCATCAGCTGCGGCGTCCATTCGTTCTCCATCGATCTTCGGAGCGCCTGGAATTGCGAAGCATCGGGTCCGTGCATGATCCGTGGGCCCGGCTGCGCCTCAGGTGCGTCGGGGCCTTCCGGCGGCGGCGGGATCAGGGCCTTGATCAATTGATGCCCGAAGCCCGCGACCTTGGCGCCGCTCATGTAGCAGCGGATCATGCCGTCGGGCAGACGGGGTTGGAACGCCTGGTCGATGATGCAGCCGCCCCATCCGAAATACGGTTCGCAGCGGGCGAGGAGGGCATCGAGCGGTACGTCTTCGGGTAGACTGCCGCGTTGGGCATGCAGTACGCGAACCATGGCGTCCGCGTTGGGCAGGGCCTCCACCTTCCACACCCCTCGGCCACCATTGCCGCGATTTTGCTTGAGCACGCGCGGACCGTTCGCCTGAAGGCGCGAAGGAAATTCGGCGCGGAAGCTTGCGGCGGTGTCATAGCGATGCGTGTCGGCTCCCCAGCCGAGATGACGCGTTCGGTAGAGCACGTCCTTGACGCCCATCTTCAGGATCACGTCGGGATGTGCGCTCACCCATGGCCCTTGCGCCGCAACGTCGCGAAGCAGCGGGTCGAGGGCCTCGCGCGTCTTGCCCTGATGGATCGGATCGACCCAGACGAGCACGCCATCGACGGCGAGCAGTTGATCGCGGACGGCGTCGGCGAAGATCTCGTCGTAGATCACCGGCCGGGCTTCGATGCCGACCGCGGCGAGTGCTTCGAAAACGCGGACGAAGCGGCTGTTTTGCGCCGTCGTGTCCCGGCGCGCGGCAGCGTCGCCGCGGGAGAGGATGGCAACGGTATGGCGGAGAGGAGGGTGGCGTTCGGTATCCATGCGCAAGCTCCACGAATGGCGTGCTGCGCAGAGCTTGGACCGAGGTCTCACGGGGAGTCTGCTTCGTCCCCACGCCGATCAATCTACGTGAGATCGTGCGGCCGTTGCAAGATGGTGTTTGTGCGGTTCCATCCAGATGGCGAACGCTTCGCGCGCGCCGCTACGGTGGCGGAGGATAGCGGTCGAATGTCGGCAGTTCGTGCGCGCGCTCCATCCATCGAAGGCGCTCTGCGACCTGGATGTGCATCGTCGCCGGTACGGCATCGGGATCGTCGTAGGTCGCGCTCTGGACGTCGATGACCCCGGGTAACATGTCGGCATTGACATAAAACAGGCCGGTTCCGCAGTCGCCGCAAAAGTGCCGCCGGGCATGTTCCGAGGAGTGATACACCTTGGGCTCGCCCTTGGTCACCTTGACGGCATCGTCCGCGTACATCGTCCAGCCGACGACGGGAGCGCCCGCGTGAAGCCTGCAATCGCGGCAGTGACACAGCGCATGCACGATCGCTTCGCCCTCGACCTGATAGCGGATCGCGCCGCAGTGACAACCGCCGGTGATGGTGCTCATGCGTTCCTCCCGATGGAAGACAGGTCTCGTTGATCGATAGCTCTCGAGACCTGCGGCTTCAACGGCGCAATCGATTTGCGATTGCGTCCTACTGTCGCGTGACAACTCCTGCCACGGCGCGGGCGAGGGGATCCGCGACTACCATTTGAACGAAGCCGCGATCTCGTAGCTGCGCGGCGCGCCGAGGATGATCTGGTCGGTGTAACCCGGATCGCCCCAGGCTGCATAAAGCTTGTTCGTCAGGTTCCTCACGCGAAAGCTGATCCGGGTCTGGTCGACGCCCGGGAAATAGGCTTTGGGGATGTCGACGAACGCGTATGCGTCGAAGATCGTGTAGGCGTCCATCGTGACCAGATTGTCCTGGAAGTTGAAGCGGTCGCCGACGTGACGCACGAGGCCGCCGATCTCGACCGGCAGCTTCGTATCGAAGCGGTAGGACGCTCCGGCGTTGGCGATGAAGTTGGGAACGTTGGGCGGCGTCTTGCCCGAATAGGACTGGAAGTCGCCATTGCCGTCGACATAGGTGAAGTCGATGAAGCGCGACTGCACGAAGGCGACGTTGCCCCACAGCTTCAGGCCGCCGACCGGATTGACCGCGGCGGCGATCTCGATGCCCTTGGAGGCCATCTTGCCGGCGACGTTGAAGAGGATGCCGCTTTCGGGGACGTAGACGTTCTTGCGCTCGATGTCGAAGGCCGAGAACGTGGCCTCCGCGCGCTTGTCGGCCGACAGCAGCTTCACGCCGGTCTCGTAGGTTCGCGACGTCGTGAGCAGCAGCGGCGTCGTGGGCCTGAGGATGAAGATGTTCGCCACCGTCGGGTCGGCTGCCGTCGCGTACTGGCTGTAAAGCATCACGCCGGGCGCGATGTCCCAGGTGTAGCCGATGCGTCCGGTGACCGGATTGAACGTCTTCGAGAAAGGATAGCTGGCTTTCAGGAGGCCATTCTCGTCGAAGCGGGTCCGCGACAGCTCGATATTCTCAAAACGGATGCCGCCGATCAGCGCGAAGGTCGAGGTCAGCTTGAGCCGGTCCTCGAACGACAGCGAGGCGGTGTCGAGATGGGTGTAGATCTTCTCGTCGCTGCGCGGGCCGTAGAGGCCGCGGTCCGGATTGAGGAGGTCGACGTAGTCATTGAAGAACAGCGTGTCCTGCGAGACGTTGAACTGGTTGCTGCTCGCCGCCACGGTGGCGACGAAGCGATTGTCCATTCCGCCGAGATTGGAATTGACGGTGAGGTCGGTGATGTTGCCGTAGAGTCGCTGTGCGTGATCGAGCGCCAGGCGCTCGCGGTAGATGCTCTGCGCGCCTGCGAAATTGCCTACGGTCTGGTCAAACGACGAGATCTCGTTGTTGAACCAGTGCCGGTGGGCGTCATAGCCATAGACCTGGCTCTTCAGCGAGATGTTGTTGGTGATGTCCCATTGAAAGCCGCTGCGCAGCCAGAGCTCGTTGGCGCCGCTGTGATTGTCGAGCACGTTGTAGTTCGTGGTCAGCGTGCGCGCGTCGATGGTGACCGGGACCGGCGTGCCGCCGCCAAGGTAATAGTTGCTCCAGAGGCCGGAGACGACGCCATACGTCGGCACGATGCCCGGCGCGTTCGCCGGCACCAGCGGCGTCCCCCAGTAGAAGCGGTCGTTGTCCTGCCTGTATTCGGTCGCGCCCCAGATCCTCAGGTTCTCGTTGACGCGATAGTTCAGCTGGCCCGAGACGTTGCTGAGCTTCGAATAGGTGTCGTCGATAAAGCCCTTGTTGTTGAAATGGCTGATGTCGAAGCGGTAGTCGAGGCCGTTGATCAGCGTGCTGCCGCCCGATCCGTAACCGGCGCGATAGCCGTTGAAGGAATCGTAGGAGGTGAAGGCGTCGTTGACGATTGGTCCGGTGTGCGGCGCCTTGTTCACGTAGTTGATGGCGCCGCCGGTCGCACCGAGGCCCGCCACCAGCGAGTCCGGTCCCTTGATGATCTCGACCTGCTGGAGGCCAGCCACGTCCATGGGACGGCCGGTCATGGTCGACGGCCCGATCGGGATGCCGTTGTAGAGCGTGGAGATCTGGTCGCCGGAAAAGCCACGCATCGAGAAGATGGCGGGCGCGCCGGGCGCATCGCCGCCGGTGACGCCGACTGCAGCCTTGGCGACGTCGGTCGTGGTCCGGATGCCCAGGTCCTGCATCGTCCGCTGACTGATGACCTCGACGGTCGCCGGCATCTCGCGCGCCGTGATGCCGAGCCGGGAGCCGACGTCGGTGACGGCTGCCGTGTTGAGCGGCGTCTGCACCGGGCCGCTCGGAGCTTGCGTGGCCGGAACGGCGACAGCAGGGGCGCCACGATTGCGTCCCGCGGCGCGCCGGGCCGCGCGCTGCTTCTGAGTGCCCGGGCTGACGGCAGGAGCCTGTCGCGGCGCAGGCGGCGACACGATCACCGGACCGACCTCCCGGGAGCGGTTGTCCTGCGCCGCGCTTTGCGCGAGCGCCGCGGACGACAAGGACACCGACGAGAGCAGAGTAATCAGGAAAGCAGGCGATAACGCCGGCCTCGCGCCAGCACGGAAATGAAGATTTTGCACGACAACGCTCTGCGGCGACGCAAACAAACCGTCACCGCGGTTGCCTTAGTCATCCACCTTCGCCCCAGGCGGCGGATGCACCGGCTACTTGTCCGACATCAGGGCACCCCGCCCAATGCGTTCGCGCGTGACCATGGCTGGCAGCAGGTTTCCTGGCTCGCGGGTCATCGCCTTCGACCACCTTCCCAGAGGCCCAAGCGGGGCTCCAGTGGCTTGTTTGGTCGTCGACTATCCGCCTACAGTTGCGGGGGCAGCCGCGGAATTGCCCACTGAGGTGGACGCACCGCATTCCCTTGAAGAGTCCTTGCGGACACTACCGATCACGAAACTGGCATCAGGGGATGAGCGCGTCAACATCCGCGCGGGCTGTTCGACGGGCCGGTCGGTCGATGGTGGCCTTGTGTTGCTGTTTTGCACGATAGTCCGAGGGGCTGCGTCGAAACGTCCAACCCGGCCTCCTTGCGAGCCTGGGTAACGAACGCTTGACCACGATCAATGACTGCCTTTGGTGTCCGAATATGCTACTGAGGCCGAGTTCCGGCCCGACAAGGCAAGTCGATATTGATGCAGTTCGTCCGTACCATCCTGGCAGTCGCCATCGCCATATCCTTGGCGATGCTGCCGGTTGGCGCGTCCGCGGCGAACCTCGCAATGTCGCCGGATGGCATGCAGACGGCCATGCACGTGAGCGGCGACGCCGAGATGTCGATGGACGATTGTTGTCCCGACATGAAGGGAACGGGCTCCCATAGCGGCGGCTACAAGTGCGGGATGGGCTTCTGCTGCGTTGGCGGAATCATCGCGCTCGGTGATGTCCGGCCCGTGGCGTTCGAACGTCTCGCCGTCATGGCCAGCACGATGGCTATCCCCCCGGATCAGGTCGTTTCCGTCCGCGGCGGCAGTCCTCCTTTCCGACCTCCTCGAATCTGATCTCGCAAAGCCCGAGACGCGAGCGGCAGGCCTGC
Source organism: Bradyrhizobium barranii subsp. apii (assembly GCF_011516635.5). GTDB lineage: Bacteria > Pseudomonadota > Alphaproteobacteria > Rhizobiales > Xanthobacteraceae > Bradyrhizobium > Bradyrhizobium barranii. Next base: position 3,900,767 of record NZ_CP096255.1, read on the forward strand.
TCGCGACGACGACTGACGTGCGCGCTTCACGCGCCACGGCGAAAGATCAATTCATGAGGACAGGACAATGCTTTCCAAGATCAGCACCGCGGCTCTCGCCGCCACCCTTTCGCTTGCCGCTTCCGCCGCGATGGCGGGCGCGGGCGACTACGCCTTCGAGCCCGTCACTCCGCAGATGAAGAACGGCGAAGACGTCACGCTCGCCGTTCGCCTGACGAACAAGCAGACCGGCAAGCCGATACCGGACGCGGTCATCTTCAAGACCCGCCTCGACATGGCCCCGGACGGGATGGCCGAGATGGAATCGGCGGTCGCGCCGCTGCCGTCCAGGGAGCCGGGTGTGTACGCCTTCAAGACGGACCTGCCGATGGCCGGCCGCTACCAGATGACGCTGTCCGTGAAGGTGCAGGGCGAACCGGAGACCGTCACCGGCAAGGTGATCGTCACGGCGGTCAAGTGAGCGTTCGGGCGCTGCCCGGCGGCGCCCGACATTCCCCTTTTTCATTCACACGGACGCGCGCTCCCGGGCGCGCGGATACACGACATGAAAACGCTGCGTCTCCTGACGGCACTTGCGCTGGGCGGTGGCCTGGTCCTGGCCGGCTACTACTGGCATTCGAACGGTGCGGGCTGGCTCGCTGAGGCCGACATATCATCGGCTGCGGCTGCCGCGGAGCCAACGCCGCTCTACTACCGCGATCCAAGCGGTGCGCCGCTCTGGTCCGCTGGTCCGAAGAACGACGACCGCGGGCGGGACTATCTGCCGGTCTACGACGAAGATGGAACGGCCGGCGCGCCGGCGCTACCGAAGGCGCAGGCGGCTTCGCCGCGAAAAATCCTCTACTACCGCAATCCCATGGGGCTGCCCGATACGTCGACCGTCCCAAAGAAGGATCCGATGGGGATGGACTATGTCGCCGTTTACGAAGGCGACGACACCGACGACGGCACGGTGAAGCTGTCGCCCGGCAAGATCCAGCGCGCGGGCGTGAAGTCCGAGCCCGTCGCGCGGCGCTCGATCCGGGTCTCGGTGAAGGCGCCCGGCACGATCCAGCTCGATGAACGTCGCGTGTCGGTGATCGCGATGCGCGCCGAAAGCTTCGTACAGAAGGTCGCCGACGTGACCACCGGCACGCGCGTGAAGGCCGGCCAGCCGCTGATGGAGATCTACAGTTCGGCGGTGGCGTCCGCAGCCGCGGAATATCTCGCGACGATCACCTCCAAGACGGTCGGCGGTGTCGAGATGTACGGCCGCGGCTCGCGACAGCGGCTGGCCAATCTCGACGTTCCCGAGTCCGTCATTGCGGAGATGGACAAGACGCACACCGCGCCCGTCGCCATACGCTGGTCTGCACCGCGCGACGGGGTCGTGCTCGAACGCAACGCGATCGAAGGTATGCGGGCCAATCCCGGCGACGTCCTGTTCCGGATCGCGGACACCTCGGTCGTCTGGGCGCTGGTCGACGTGGCCGAGCGCGATCTCGGCAACATCGCGGAGGGGCAGTCAGTCGCGGTGCGCGCGCGCAGTTTCCCCGGCCGAACCTTCACCGGGACAATCGCTGTCGTCTATCCGCAGGTGAACCGCGACACGCGAACCGTTCGCGTCAGGATCGAGCTTGCCAATCCGGACGCGGTGCTGCTGCCCGACATGTACGTCGATGCCGACATCGACACGGCCGATGCCGCGCCCGTCCTGGCGATACAGGACAGCGCGGTGCTCGACACCGGCAGCCGGCAGTCCGTCCTCGTCGACAAGGGGGAAGGGCGTTTCGAACCGCGGGAAGTCAAGCTCGGCCGTCGCGGCGGCGGCTATGTCGAGGTGCGCCATGGTCTCGCGGACGGCGAGGCGGTGGTGACCTCCGCCAACTTCCTGATCGATGCGGAAAGCAACCTGAAGGCGGCGCTGAAGGGGTTTGGCGAGGCGGCGTCCCAGGCCACCGACGCCGGCCCTGGCAATGCAACGGGAGATCACAAATGATCGCCCGCATCATCGCCTGGTCGGCGCGCAATCTGCTGCTCGTGCTGTTCGGGACCGGCTTCGCGGCCGCCGCCGGCCTCTACGCCCTGGTTCACCTTCCGCTGGATGCGATCCCGGATCTCTCGGATACGCAGGTCATCGTCTACACCGAGTATCCCGGCCAGGCGCCGCAAGTGATCGAGGATCAGGTCACCTATCCGCTGACGACGGCGATGCTCACCGTACCGAAATCGAAGGTCGTACGCGGCTTCTCGTTCTTCGGCGTCTCCTTCGTCTATGTGATCTTCGAGGACGGCACCGACATCTATTGGGCGCGGTCGCGCGTCATGGAATTCCTGAACGGCGCGGCGTCCAGGCTTCCCGCCGGCGTCACCCCGACCATCGGGCCCGACGCGACCGGCGTCGGCTGGGTCTACCAATACGCCGTCGTATCGAAGGAATTGAACCTGGCGGACACGCGTACGATCCAGGACTGGAATCTGAAGTTCGCGCTGGCCAAGGCCGAAGGCGTCGCCGAGGTCGCCAGCGTCGGTGGCTTCGTCAAGCAGTACAACGTGGTCCTCGACCCGCAGCGGATGCGCGACCGCGGCATCAGCATGCAGAAAATACGTGAGGCAATCCGCGCCAGCAACGCCGACGTCGGCGGCCGCACCGTCGAGCTCTCCGAGTTCGAATACGTCATTCGCGGCAAGGGCTACATCAAGAGCATCAACGATCTCGGTAACATCGTGCTGAAGACGAGCAACGGCACGCCGGTGCTGCTGCGGGACGTCGCCAGCGTCGAGCTCGGGCCGGACGAGCGGCGCGGCATCGCCGAATTGAACGGCGAGGGCGAGGTCGCAAGCGGCATCGTGCTGCAGCGGTTCGGCGTCAACGCCCTCGACGTCATCGAAAACGTCAAGAAGCGGTTCAGGAGATCGCGAGCAGCCTGCCGAAATCGGTCGAGATCGTGCCGGTCTACGACCGCTCGAACCTGATCTACGCGGCCATCGATACCCTCAAGCATACCCTGTTCGAGGAGAGCATCGTCGTCGGGCTCGTCTGCATCGTGTTCCTACTGCATGTCCGCAGCGCACTCGTCGCGATCCTGATGTTGCCGGTCGGCGTGTTGATGGCGTTTGGCGCCATGAAGCTGCTCGGGCTGGGATCGAACATCATGAGCCTCGGCGGCATCGCGATCGCGATCGGCGCCATGGTGGACGCTGCCATCGTCATGATCGAGAACGCACACAAGCACCTCGAACGGGCGGGGCCCGATCAGTCGCGCGTGCAGGTTCTGATCGACGCAGCATCCGAGGTCGGCCCCGCGCTCTTCTTCAGCCTGTTGATCATCACCGTGTCGTTCATGCCGATCTTCACGCTGGAATCGCAGGAGGGCCGATTGTTCAGCCCGCTGGCGTTCACGAAGACCTTCTCGATGGCTGCCGCGGCCTTGCTGTCGGTCACCCTGGTGCCGGCGCTGATGGTGATCTTCGTCCGCGGCAGGATCGTCCCGGAGAGCAGGAACGCCATCAATCGCGTCTTGATCTGGGTCTACCGTCCCGTGATCAAGGGGGTTCTGCGCGCCAAGACGCTGGTCATCCTGGCTTCGCTCGTCGTGCTTGCGGTGACGATCTGGCCGGCGCGCCAGCTCGGCACCGAGTTCATGCCGGCGCTGAACGAGGGAACGCTGCTCTACATGCCAACGACGCTGCCCGGCATTTCGGTCACCAAGGCGGCCGAGCTGATGCAGATGCAGGACCGCATCATCAAGTCGTTCCCGGAGGTCGCTTCGGTCTACGGCAAGGCGGGGCGAGCAGCCACTGCGACCGATCCCGCCCCGACCGAGATGTTTGAGACGATCGTCAACCTGAAGCCGAAGGAGCAGTGGCGTTCCGGCGTTACCGTCGACAGTCTCATCGCCGAGATGGACAAGGCGTTGCAGTTTCCGGGTGTCTCCAATGCCTGGACCATGCCGATCAAGGCACGTATCGACATGCTCTCGACCGGAATCCGCACGCCGGTCGGCGTCAAGGTCATGGGCAATGACCTCGCCGAGATCGACCGGCTCGCGAAGCAGATCGAACGCGTCATCAAGACCGTACCCGGCACCTCGTCGGCCTACGCCGAGCGCGGCATCGGCGGCTATTATCTCGAGATCGTTCCCGACCGTGAGGCGCTCGCCCGTTACGGCATCCTGATCCAGGACGTCCAGGACACCATCGCGGCCGCGCTCGGCGGTCAGACGGTCACGACGACCGTGGAGGGACGGCAGCGGTTCACGGTGAACATGCGCTATCCGCGCGACCTTCGTGACAACCCCAAGGCCATCGCCAGCGATATCCTGGTGCCGATGCCGTCGGGCGGCGCCGTGCCGCTCGGCGAGGTGGCGAAGGTCGAACCCGCGCGCGGGCCGACGTCGATCCGGACGGAGAACGGCCAGCTTGCGACCTACATCTATGTCGACATCCGGGATCGCGACATCGGAAGCTACGTCGCCGACGCGCAACGCGCCGTGACGGAGAGCATCCGGTTTCCCGCCGGCACCTACGTCGTGTGGAGCGGCCAGTACGAATATCTGCAGCGCGCCGCGGCCCGTCTGAAGATCGTCGTGCCCGTGACGCTCACGATCATCTTCCTGCTGCTGTACCTGAACTTCCGGGCGATGACCGAGACCCTGATCGTGATGCTGTCGCTGCCGTTTGCGCTGGTCGGCGGCATCTGGATGATGTGGTGGCTCGGCTTCAACCTGTCCGTTGCCGTCGCGGTCGGCTTCATCGCGCTCGCAGGCGTCGCCGCCGAGACGGGTGTCGTCATGCTGATCTACCTTGACCACGCACTGGCCGAGGTCAAGGCTAGGTGCAGCGCCGAGGGAAGGCCACTGACGCGCCGGGATCTCCACGACGCCATCATGGTGGGCGCGGTCGAGCGCGTGCGGCCCAAGATGATGACGGTGGTTGCCATCATGGCCGGTCTGCTGCCGATCATGTGGAGCACCGGGGCCGGATCGGAGATCATGCAGCGCATTGCGGTGCCGATGATCGGCGGCATGACGTCATCGACACTGCTGACGCTCGTCGTGATCCCCGCAATTTTCGGCTTGGTGAAGGGGCGGAGGCTTCCGCCGGGCGAACGATCGGCTCCTGCCGAAGAATGGACCGAGCGCACGTCGCAAGCCGCCGAATAGGCTGGGCAGCGGAGGTCTTCACGGCGACCTCCGCTCCGACCTGAAAAAAACCGCCGCGGATTCCGACCGAGGAGCGTTAGGGGCGGTGAGTTGCCTGGCGCGCTTCGACCACCTCGCCATCTTCCTTCGTGAACCGGCCGACCGGATTGTCGAGGAGATCGACGACGGCTTCGGAAGGGCGGCACAAGCGCGTGCCCTTCGAGGTCACGACGATCGGGCGGTTGATGAGAATGGGATGCGCGAGCATCTGATCGATCAACTGGTCGTCGGTCCATTTGGGGTCGGCGAGGCCGAGCTCCTTGTACGGCGTGCCCTTCTCGCGCAGCAATTCGCGAACCGGAATGCCAATCGCTGCAATCAGCTGCTTGAGCGTCTCGCGCGACGGCGGGGTCTTGAGATATTCGATGACAGTGGGCTCCGCGCCGCTCTGCCGGATCATCGCCAGCGTGTTCCGCGAGGTGCCGCAATCGGGGTTGTGGTAGATCGTCACGCTCATCGGGTCGTCTCCGCAATTTGTACGGGGCCGCGGGCCCCGGAGTGCCCGAGCAGCCAGTTCATCAACAGCATGCCGGCGAATGCTCCGCAGAGCTCCGCAAGAATGAATCCGGGCAGGTCGGTCGGACGAATGCCCGAGAACGTGTTTGTCAGCGACCGCGCGATGGCCACCGCCGGATTTGCAAACGACGTGGAGGCCGTGAACCAATAGGCTGCCGTGATGTAAAGGCCCACCAGCCAGGGAACCGCCGTCCGCTGAAATCGGATGCCGGCGAGGATCGTCGCGACCAGACCGAAGGCGGCGACCGCTTCGGCGAACCATTGCGGCCCTCCCGTTCGAACCTTCGTCGAGAAATCGAGCAGGGGAAGTCCGAACATCAGATGCGCGGCCATCGTTCCCGCGATGCCGCCGGCGATCTGCGCGATCACGTAGAGCACGGCTTCGTTGACCGGAAGCTCGCGCTTGCCGGTGAAGACGAGGGTCACCGCGGGATTGAAATGCGCGCCGGAGATCGGACCGAGCACGGTGATCAGGACAACCAGAATGGCTCCGGTCGGCAGGGTATTGCACAGAAGCGCAAGCGCCACGTCCTTGGTCAGCGTCTCGGCCATGATGCCGGAGCCAACGACGGTGGCGACGAGAAGCCCGGTGCCGAGCGCCTCGGCCGCGAGGCGCCGTGGAAGATCGAAATTGTCCATCAGCCGGCCTTCGGCGTTGAATGTGTTGCGCCCTCGGAGCGTCCGATCTCGGACTGAAAGCGGCCGGCTCCGTCCTTGCGAAGGATCGACTCGGCGAGGACCGAGCGCGCCGAATTGCCGGTGCACAGGAACAAAACATTGTACATCTGGTCAGGCACGGCTTCGCTCCTTTCGCTTTGGCGAGCAGCAGGCTTGGAGACTTTCGACGACCGGCTCGCAAACCTCCGGCCGGCCGCCGCAGCAATCCCGAAGCAGGAAAACCGCAACGTCCCTGAACTCCGCAAGGTTGGCGCGATAGACGATCGAACGGCTGTGTCGCTCGGAGGTGACGAGGCGGGCACGCGTCAGGATCGAGAGATGAGCCGAAAGGGTATTCGGGGGGACTTCCAGCAGACGTGCGAGGTCGCCGGCCGCAAGGCCATCGGGCTCGTGTCGGACCAGCGTCCGGAAGGCCTCCAGACGGGTCGATTGTGACAGGGCGGCGAGCGCGAGGACGGCTTCTTCAGTTTCCATATATCCAGATTTATGGAATTATAAGATGTTCGTCAATCCGAAATCCGGAGAGCCCGTCTCGCGTCGGAAGGAGTTATTCGGCAACATTGGCTTGAGCACATCAATTGGCGCGCATCGCAAGTTACCGCATCGAGTGAAAATTATGGCGGGCTGGCGCCAACGGCGGCCACAGAAGCGCGCGAACGATGAGCGGAATACCAACCGCAAAAGGTATCAGCCAGTACATGAAATGAGGCAGGTCCTTCCAAAGCGGAAGCTGCTTTCCATTGTCCACGTAGAAAGCAACCAGCATCAGTATGTACGACAGGCCCATCCCCGCGATATGGAGCCTGACCCAATACCACCAGCGGCGCCGGAGCGCGGTGCGCCCGATCCAGGCGCAAGTGAATGACAACGCACCGAGAACGAACAAGTGATAGTTTTCGGCCCAGCGCATGAGCGACAGTAGCGTCGCGGACGCGAAGAGCGCCAGCAGGACCAGAAATAGGTCGTTCCAAGCCTCGAATGACGCCCGCGACGCTTCTGACTCAACATCGCGATTGCGCCGATCGCAACGCACGCAAGGCCCAGGGGGATATGCACCCCCAGGACTACCGCCAGAAAGAAGGGGTCGGTCGAAGGAATTTCGATACCCGCCACGATCGTCGTTTCTCCGACCGTCATGGCGCTACTCCTAGCTTTTCATTCATCATCGACTCGGCCGACGAGGACGGTCGTCTGACGGCGAATGCTCCGGCGCCACAGACAATGCAGAGCATGCAGCAACCGATCAGGACGGCGGCATAGCTTCCCGTCCAATCGACACTTGCCGCGAAAGGCAGAGGACCGAACGCCGCGCCGGCAATGCCGAACACGAACGACGCGCCCCTGATTGCGCCGAGATGGTCGCGGCCGAAATACTGCGCATAGCCAGCGGCGTTGATAGCTTGCTGCGAACCGTACGCCCCTCCCAGGCTCAACGCATACAGCACACTGATGGCGACGCCGTTGCCAAACGCCGGAAGAGCCGTCGCCAGCGCAAGCATGAACATCGCAAGCGGAACCAGGTGCCGGGGTTCATAGCGATCCACCAGAAATCCGGTGCCGAGTGTCGCAACAGCCTGAACGCCGGCAAGAAGCGACAACAGTAGCAGTGCGTCGCTGTGTGCGATCCCGGCCGTCTGCATGATGGAGAAATGATTGAGCAAGAGCGCGGTGCCGATGGCATTGGTCAGAAAGCCTGCCGCACACAGCAGCCAAAATACGCCGGTACGGAGCGCCTGTTCGCGCGTGAACGAGGGCTCCTTCCGAGGATATTCTGCGGCCGTTAGCAGCCCGGCGTCCGTGCTGAGGCCGAATTTTTCCGGCCGATCGCGAAACAGCGCGGCAGCAACCGGCAGAATGGTGAGGGCGACAAGTCCGGCAAGCGCGAGATAGGCGCCTCGCCAACCGTAGAGCGAGATGAGAGCATCGATGAGTTTCGGAAAGATCATGGAACCAGTCGCGAGCCCGAGGCTGGCCGCCGCAGCGGCAATCCCGCGCCGACGCACAAACCACAGATTGACGACCTGCTGACTGACGAGGCTAAGGCCGCCGATCGCCGCGCCACGCAACAGTGCGAATCCGACGAGCAGCATTATTGCGGATTGAACTGTCGCCATGAGGGCGCAGGCCAAGGCGAGGCCACCGGCGATGATGGTCGCCGTCAGGCGGGGTCCACGCCGGTCGATCCAGCGACCGATCGCAGGTGCGGGCAGAATTCCCGCAAGCGTTCCCACTGCATAAGCGATCGAGGCCGATGTCCGCGAGATGCCAAGATCGGCAGTGATGGGATCGAAGAAAACTGAAACGCCTGCCGTTTGGCCGGGCAGGGTCATGAACGAGCCGAAGGTGCCCGCGCCCAGGACGATCCAGCCATAATGGAGAGCCGACGTTCGGGGGCTCACCATCCGCACGGGATCAACTCGCCCGGCGCGTCACCGCCGCCGGCACATCACTCGCAAATCCCTCGCAGCAATGCTCGCGCAAGAACGCGATGACTCCATCCATGCGATCATATTGAGCGCGGCAGATCACCGTGCGTCCATTTTTTTCCTGGGCGACGAGGCCTGCGGTGACCAACCCGCGCAGATGAAAGGCGAGCGTTGAGGCCGGTACATCGAGACGGGTCTGGATATCGGTGATGTTAAGGCCGGGCGGCCCGGCCCGAACCAGCAGCCGATAAATGTCCAGGCGCGTCAGATTGCCTAATTCGGCCAGGCAACGTGCAGCGATTTTGCGGTTCATGGGTTCCCGCATACCGCAAACTCCAGAGAATTACAACTATAATACTAGTTTTATAGTTTTAATCGCAATCCAATTTCCGAACTGGCCGCGGTTACGCTGAACGACTAGAATGGGCTTTGTCTCGCGATCGAGGAAAGCCGGCAATGCAAACCCAATCGGTCATTACGTGTCCGGTCTGTCATCACGCGTCAGCCGAAACCATGCCGACTGACGCCTGTCAGTTCTTCTACGATTGCAAGGGATGCGGGACCCGGCGCAAGCCGACGAGCGGCGATTGCTGCGTCTTCTGTTCGTACGGATCGGTCCCTTGTCCGCCGATCCAGCAGAACGGAAAGTGCTGCTGAAGCCGCTCCGCCGGGGGTGGTCTCTCCCATATTTCCAATATTCTGGAAATACGGTTGACGGCGAGGGTGGATCGGCGCATCTTGTGGTCATGAAGATCGACGACGCAGCAGCACGCTTGGAAGCCCTGGGCAACCGGACCCGGCTTCAGATCTATCGGGCCCTGGTCCGGGCTGGACAGCCGGGCATGCCCGTCGGTCGCTTGCAGGACAAATTGAAGATCCCGGCATCGACGCTATCTCATCACATCAAGTCTCTGGTTGCGGTCGGGCTCATTAGTCAGGTCCGCGAATCCACGACCCTGGTCTGCCATGCGAACTACGACGGGATGCGGGGCCTGGTGGATTTCCTGGTGTCGGAGTGCTGTGCCGACGAAATCGAATGCAAGGATACCAAAACGGCGGCCTGATTTTTTTGGCCGAGTTATTCGATAATTCTAGAAAGATGAGAGTAGCGAAATGAGCGGCGGAAAGACAGTTGCCATTGTCGGGGCAGGGCCGGTCGGCCTGGCTGCGGCCGCACACGTGCTGGAACGCGGCATGTCCCCTGTTGTGCTCGAGGCCGGACCCGAAGCCGGACACGCCGTCCGCCAGTGGCAGCAGGTCCAGCTGTTCTCGCCTTGGGAATACAATGTCGACAAGGCCGCCGCGCGCTTGCTTGCACCGACGGGATGGAATTCGCCGGACCCGCAATCCTATCCGACCGGCGGCGAACTGCTTGACCGATACCTGACGCCGCTCGCGACGCGAACGTCGCTACGCGATGTGATCCGGACCTCCAGCCGCGTCTCGGCCATCACCCGCGTCGGCTTCGACAAGGCGAAGACCAGGGGGCGCGAGCAGGCGCCTTTCGAAATCCGCTATCAGAACGGCAAGGGGCCCGAGGTTCTGCGTGCAGATGCCGTGATCGATACCTCAGGCACTTGGTTCTTCCCCAATCCGGCCGGCCGCAATGGCTTGCCGGCGATCGGCGAGCCCGAATACGGCGACCGTGTCGCCTATGGCATGCCGGATGTCCGGGGTGTCGCTCGTTCTAGAGCGTTTTCCGATCACGTTGCGTCGTAACCAGCCGCGACGAGATAATTTTGACATTCCTCGGGTGAGAAGCGTTTGAGAGCGTTGGCGATTGCTTGCCAGAGATCGGGCATGGTGCGGGCTGCGGCGGCCCGCAACAGCGCTTTCAGTTTGGAGAAGGCCATTTCAATCGGGTTGAAGTCTGGACTGTAGGGCGGAAGATAGAGCAGGCTAGCTCCGACCGCCTGGATGGCCTCTCGAACGCCATGGACCTTGTGAGCGGGCAAGTTGTCCATGATAACGGTATCGCCCGGCCGCAGCGATGGGGCGAGCAATTGCTCGACGTAGGCCAGGAAAGCGTCGCCATCCATTGGACCGTCCAGAACAAGCGGCGCGATCAGACCGTCGGAGCGCAATCCAGCGGTGAACGTCGTCGTCTTCCAATGTCCGTGTGGGATAGCTGCACGACATCGCTCGCCGCGTGGCGAGCGCCCGTAACGCCGCGCCATTTTGGTGTTGGCGCTGGTTTCGTCGATGAAGACGAGACGCTCAGGGTCAAGGTCGATTTGCCCTTCGAACCACTCCTCACGTGCGGCATTTATATCGCCGCGCCGTTGCTCGGCGGCGTGCGCTGTCTTTTTTTAAGTGTGATCTTTCTGCGCTGGAAAAAACGCCAGAGCGACGCGATGCCAGTCGATATTCCATGACGTTTCAACAGTTCTCGCAACTCGGCAAGCGTGATATCCGGCCTCGCTGTCACCGCCTCCAGAATCAATTGCGAATGCGCTTCGATGCGCTGCGATTTGCGGTCACCGCCCTGGCGTTTAGGAACGATGTCGCCAACTTTCTTGAGGCGACCGCGCCAGCGGATTGCACTGGCCGCGCTGACACCAAAGCGCTCAGCAGCCTGTCGACAGGACATGCCACCGTCAATCGCGGCTACCACCCTTTGGCGAAGATCAACCGAAAGCGCCCTGGCCATACATGCTGGCCTCCCTCGCCAGCATGCAGCTTGAATCTGACTCGCGCCGTTTTGGGAATCCCCACCCGATTCTTTCCGGTCGGAAAATGCTCTAGATATGCAGGCAAGACCGTTGCTGTCTTGGGCGCGGGCCACTCCGCGGTTGGTACTCTCATCGATCTCGTACATCTCGCCGACGAGGTACCGGGCACGCAACCTGTCTGGCTCCTGCGTGGCGCCGATCCCGCGAAGGCTTTTGGCGGCGGCCGTAACGATAAACTCGCGGCGCGCGGCGAACTTGGCAGTGCCTTCGCCGCGCTTGTTGCCTCCGGGAAGATCAAGGTCGAAACCGAATTCGGCGTCACGCACCTCTCGGATTCCGAAGGTCGCCTCAAGATCATGGCAGGGTCCTGTTGCGGTGGGCGAAGCGTGGTCGTGGACGAGCTGATCGTATCGACGGGCTTCCGTCCTGACTTCTCGTTCCTGTCTGAGTTGCGTTTGCGGCTCGATCCCGCCATCGAGGCACCGGTCGCCCTGGCACCGCTGATCGACCCCAACGAGCATAGCTGCGGGACGGTGCGTCCCCACGGCGCGCGCGAGCTCGCGCATGATGAAGCGGGCTTCTACATGGCTGGCATGAAGTCGTACGGCCGCGCTCCGACCTTCCTGATGATGACGGGTTATGAGCAGGTTCGCTCGATTGCGGCCGATCTCGCTGGCGACAAGGAGGCGGCGGCGAGGGTGGAGCTTGTGCTGCCGGAGACCGGCGTCTGCACACGTGGCGGTGTCGAGGCCGCCGGGACCGCATCGGGATGTTGCGGCGGGCCGGCGAAGCAGGATTTGTCCGTCTGCTGTGCTGCCGACGAAACCGCCAAGAAGGCCGGCGCTTCGGGGTGTGGTTGTTCATGAAGCAAGTTCTCGCGGGCCAAGCCCGAGGCCCGCTCGGCGTCGTCGCCGCGCTCGGCACCGCGCAAACGGTTGCATGGGCGTCGAGCTATTATCTCCCGGCCATCCTGGCTGCGCCGATTGCGCGCGATCTCGGTCTCGCGCCGACTTACGTGTTCGGAGCGCTGTCGGGAGCGCTCGTCATCTCTGGCCTGCTCGGCCCGCGCGTGGGGCATGCCATCGATACGTTTGGCGGGCGCAGCCTGCTTGCCATTTCGAACCTCGTGTTTGTGGCAGGCCTGCCCCTGCTGTCCGTGGCCCATGGCGTGACGGTGTTGATTGCGGCCTGGGCGTTGCTCGGGATCGGCATGGGCATGGGCCTCTATGAGGCGGCCTTTGCGACGCTTGCGCGCATCTACGGTACCAATGCACGACGAACCATCACCGGCATCACGCTGATCGCCGGTTTCGCCAGCACGCTCGGCTGGCCCCTCACGACCTGGCTCGCGTCGGAGTACGGCTGGCGCGTCGCCTGTCAGCTATGGGCGGCGATCCATATCGCTGTTGCGTTGCCGCTCAATCTCTCGCTGCCGCGCGCCGTCCCATTGGACCAGCAGGCTCGACCGGGGCCGGGTGCAATCCAGCAATCCGGACGCCAGAGCGAGACCTTCGCGATGGTGCTGCTGGCTTACATGTTCGCGGCAGCGAGCTTCGTCAGTTCGGGCATCTCGGCCATTCTGCCGACCATGCTGGTTGCGTTCGGCGCGACACCGGCTCAGGCCCTGCTCGCGGGCGCGCTAGTCGGGCCTGCACAAGTCGGCGCGCGTCTGTTGGAAGCAGGATGGCTCGCCCGGTTTCATCCGCTGCTCTCGGCGAGGCTGGCCATGCTGATGAATCCGATCGGCGTCGTTGCGCTGGTGATGGGCGGACCCTTGTTGGCGTCGACCTTCACGGTGTTGTACGGAGCGGGCAACGGCATCATCACCATTGCCCGTGGTACGCTTCCATTGGCGCTGTTTGGGCCGGCCGGATTCGGCAGGCGGGTCGGCATGATCTCGCTGCCTTCTAGACTGACGGGTGCCGCCGCGCCGCTCGCACTGGGGCTGATGGTGGAGCACATCGGCAGCAGTGCGCTGTGGATCAGTGCGCTCGTCTCGGTCTCGGCCTTCTTCGCGCTCTTGCTGCTTCGTACGGAGCGGGCAAACTCAACGCCTCTCCAGGTAGGAGAACAAAATTCGTAAGCTCGGCGGTCGGTCTCTGATTGCGGTGATGTGCATAGGGCAGGTCGGCAACCTGCTGCCGCATGTGACCTTGTCCGCAAATCTGGCGCAGCATTTGATGCCGGAGTGGGGACTGTCGGCGGCCGAAGGCGGCTTGATGGCAAGCGGTTATGCATTCGGCTACATGCTCGCGGTGCCCGTGCTGACGACGTTGACCGACCGGATCGACGCGCGGATTGTCCTGCTCTGGGGCTCGATCGTCAGCGGGCTCGCGACCGCAGCGTTCGGAATCTTCGCGCAAGGGTTCTGGTCGGCGACCGCGATCTGGTCCCTTGCAGGACTTGGTTTTGCCGGCGCCTACATGCCGGGCCTGAAGGCGCTGACGGACCGGCTTCCCGCCGGTGACACCTCGCGCGCCGTTACGCTGTACACCTCGAGCTTCTCGGTCGGCGTCGGCCTCTCGTTCCTGGTCGCCCAACTGATCGCCGACCGCTGGGGGGGGGCGCACCGCCTTCCTCGTCACCGGCCTCGGTCCCGTCGCCATGGTCGTCGCGTGCCTTCTGATGCGGGAGCAGCGGCCCGCGCCGAAGGCGGGGCGTCTGCTCAACTTCGCACCCGTCTTCGCCAACCGCGAGGCGCTCGGCTACATCCTCGGCTACGGCGCGCACTGCTTCGAGCTTTACGGCATCCGCACCTGGCTGGTTGGGTTCTGGACCTTCGTCGTTGCGCACCAGGGCGCGCCGTCTTGGTTGAGCCCCGTCGTGCTGAGCTTCTGCTTTGCGGTGATCTCGATGCCCGCAAGCATCCTCGGCAACGAGGCCGCGCTGAAATTCGGCCGCCATCGGGCGATCACGGTCGTCATGATCGCGTCGGCCTGCGTCGCACTTATCATCGGGCTCAACGCGACGGCGCCGGCATGGGTGCTCGCACTGCTGCTCCTCGCCTATGGCCTGACCGTGCCCGCCGATTCAGGTGCGTTGACTGCCGGCATGTCTGCCGCGGCGACTTCCGAACATCGCGGCGCGACCCTGGCCTTGCATTCGACGGTCGGCTTCGGTCTGTCGGCAGTTGGAGCCTGGGGAACCGGCGCCGCGCTCGACGCGGCCGGCGGTCCGCAGAGCGCGACCGGCTGGCTGCTGGCGTTCATCGTTCTTGCGGCGGGAATTGCGCTCGGTCCGTTCGCGCTGCTCTGGGCGCAGATGGATCGAACGCATCACGCCTGAGCCAGCTCTACTCGTGCCGCCATATCTCCACGGCTGAGATGACCAGGATCACAGCCAATGCCGGCAAAAGAATCGAATTCGGGACAATACCGAGCAGCAAGCCGCCGATGAATGTACCGACGATCGATCCGATCGCCATTGCAAGCATGAACTGCCAGTTGGCGCGGAGCACTGAAAAGCTTTGATCGCGGCTATAGCGCGCGAAGCCCACCAGCATCGTCGGAAGGCTTACCGCGAGTGAGAGGCTGCCTGCCAGCTTCACGTCCGCGCCGAACAGCAGGATCAGGGTGGGGATCAGGAATTCTCCACCGGCAACGCCGAGCAACGACGCCACGATGCCAATCACGAAGCCTGCCGCTACACCCGCGACATGTATGGAACGGCCCGCGGGCGCAAGAGCTTTCTCAGTCGACTTCACACATGGGAGCGGTGCGGTCATGTATACGGCCTGTAAAGCGCGGCGCATGACCGCTGGCCTCGATGAAGTCCGCGACACAAGGGGCTAAATCAATCAGACGCGCTTGAAGCGCATTGTCGCGCCAGCCTCACTCGTGTCGGGATTTCGTCCCGTGGGTTCATCGCCTGTTATTGCTCCTTGCCCTCTGCCGGCCCGCGCCGGTCAGATATCTTTGACAACTGCTGTATTCATCAAGCGGCAGCCGTAGTCGTCGCTAGCGTCTCCGGATGCCGATAAATCCCGCCCCTGTTCAAGAGCGCCCAGGCAATTCGCGCTGTCTTGTTGGCCAGTGCGACCGCTGCCACCTTGTACGGACGTCTGGCGAGCAACGACTTCAACCATGGCGGCGCCCGATCAGCCTTCCGGGCAATTCGCAGGACGGATGTCGCCCCAAGAACGAGGAGGCTCCGAAGTTCGGGGTTTCCCATCTTCGAGATTCGCCCCATCCGCTCCTTGCCCCCACTCGAATGCTGTCGCGGCGTCAGTCCCAGCCAGGCAGCAAAGTGACGAGCGGATTTGAAGCCGCCGGGATCTGGCACCAGCGCCTTGATGGTCGCCGCTGTAATGGCTCCAATGCCGGGGATGGTAGTCAGTCGGCGCATGTCCTTGTCGGTCCTTGCCGCGGCAACAATGGCTCGCTCGAGCTTGTCAATCTGGTCCGCCTGAGCCTCGATCTGATCGGCAATTGCCGTCAGCGCGAAGCGCGCTGCCGCAGGCAAGCGGATATCTGCTACATCCCGTACGATTGCAACCAACGCCTCGACCTTTGTCCGGCCGGCGGCGGCAATGATGCCCAACTCAGCCAGATGCGAGCGCAGGGCGTTGATCGTCTGCGTTTGCTGTTTCACCAGAAGTGCGCGACTCTTCAGGACCATCATTCCGGCTTGTTGCTCGGCCGTTTTGATCGGAACGAAGCGCATGGTCTTGCGAGTCACGGCTTCGCTGATGGCCTCGGCATCCGCCGCATCCGTTTTTCCACGCTTCACAAACGGCTTGACGTAAGCTGGTGGGATCAGCCGCACTTCATGGCCGAGAGTTGCAATCTCGCGTGCCCAATAGTGAGCGCTGCCACAGGCTTCTATTCCGACAAGGCAGGCCGGCTGCTTCGAGAAGAAATGCAGGACCTCGCTGCGCCGTAGTCTCCGGTTGAACACCGGCGAGCCATCGGCACCCGCGCCGTGAACTTGAAAAATGTGCTTCGCCAAATCCAACCCGATGGTGCTAACCTGCTTCATGGAACGGTCCCTCCTTGTGGCGTTCGAACAACGACCACGTTTTAGCACGATGATGCTGTCGGAGCGGGCCGTTCCACCACATCAATCAGGTACATGCCAGTCAGCGCCGGGGCGGTTGCTGCCGCAGTGTTGTGTGCGAACAGAAGCACACCTGCGATCAGCAGCAACAAGACCGCTATGATCTTGTAGAGCGTTTCGGACTTGAGGCGCGTCGCCCAGGATGCTCCGGCATAGGCGCCAACAAGGCTGCCAGCCAGCAGGTTCAGGATGACCGGCCAATGCGCATATATTTCGGCAAAGGGAACGGCGCGGGCACGAAATGGCAGCGCGCTGGCCACCACGATCAGGCTCGTCGCCTTGTTGAGGACCACGGCTTCAAGACCGCGAAACCTGAACAAGCTGATGAGTAGCGGCAGACGAAATTCGGCGCCCCCGAGGCCGATGAGGCCGCCCAAGGTACCGATGATTGCGCCCGAGCCGAACGCGGCGGAATTGTTTCGCATGGTCACGACGGAAAAAATGCGCTGGTGCGCAAAACTAGACCTGCCCGTAGTCCGTCGTGGCGGGGAGCTTCACACCTGCTTACGGCAGGGCGTGGGGCTGAGGGACAGGCTAGTCTAGAACCTCGGGCGTTGCAAACTTACGTCCACTCGGCTTCGAGCGGCGGGAGACGATGACGATCCTTCGATCATGGCTCGCTTTTCTCCGACATGAAGAAAACCGCGACGGATTGCTCCGCGCGGGTGTTACGAACTTTAGATGCTGCCTGTATGCGGGTCTTTTGCTCGACGTGCCAAAGGTTCCAAACCGTCGGCGCTATCCTCGTGACGTGCCTCCGATGACTTCTGAATTCCCCGACTTAAGCAGGTTGACAGTTCGGCCATCCGGGTTTTAATTCGCCGCTACGGGGATGTGCGATCTCCCCGTGAGGCGACATGCCC
Source organism: Bradyrhizobium barranii subsp. apii (assembly GCF_011516635.5). Lineage (GTDB taxonomy): Bacteria > Pseudomonadota > Alphaproteobacteria > Rhizobiales > Xanthobacteraceae > Bradyrhizobium > Bradyrhizobium barranii. The sequence continues at coordinate 3,918,160 of NZ_CP096255.1, forward strand.
AAGTATCGCGTCCTTAATCACCAAGGGCGCAGCATGTCAGCATCATACATCCCCATTTCTTCCGGCAGATTATCTGGACTGATCGGCACGGCGAATGCGCCGGCGCTTATCGATGCACGCATTGACGGGGACGTCTCAGCCGACCCCCGCCTGATACCCGGCGCCGGGCGACGCTCGCGCGACGTCCAGGATTGGGCCTCCCGCTTGATGGGCCGATGCGATCGATCTCGGGGCGTGATTAGCCGCAGCTGCTTCAAGACTTAGGAGCACATCAATGAGATACACACTCTTCGCGTTCATCGGTCTCGGCGCCTGCGTCCTTGGCTCGATCTCGTCGGCTCAAGCGCAGAACATCGACTGGCAGAAGGTTGACGAGACGCTGGGCCGCAAGCCCGCCGTCTCGGACGACGTCCACCGCTACGGCTTTCCCCGCAGCGATCTCTCCGTGACGTTGGACGGGGTGACGATCAAGCCGGCGCTGGCGCTCGGCGGCTGGGTCGCGTTCAAGCCTGGGCACGGCGGCGCCATGGTCATGGGCGACCTCGTGCTGCTCGAAACCGAGATCAATCCCGTGATGGCGAAGATGATCGCGAACGGCCTTGAGATCACCGCCATCCACAATCATCTGCTGCGCGCGAGTCCGGCGACGTTCTACATGCATGTTGCCGGGCACGGGGACCCGGTCAAGCTCGCCGCTGCGATCCACGATGCACTTGCCGAAAGCAAGACTCCATTGACTGTCGCAGCGCCGGCGAGCCCGCCGCCGGCCGTGGACCTCGACACCGCGAAGCTCGACCAGATTATCGGCAGCAAGGGACAGGCCAACGGAGGCGTCTACCAATTCAATGTGAAGCGACGTGATCCGATCACGCAAGACGGCATGCCATTGACCCCCGTCGCTCCAATGGGCGTTGCGATCGGTATCAACTTCCAGCCGACCGGGGGCGGGAAGGCGGCCATCACGGGCGACTTCGTACTGACTGGCAACGAGGTCAACCCTGTCATTCTGGCGCTGCGCACGCACGGAATCGAGGTGACCGCGCTGCATAGCCACATGCTGGATGAGCAGCCGCGACTTTTCTTCATGCACTTCTGGGCGAACGACGACGCCGTCAAGCTCGCCGAAGGCTTGCGCGCGGCCTTGGACAAGACTGCCAGCACGAAGAGTTGAGCCAAAGATCGAGAGAAGGAGACGCCCGATGCGTTACGAAGCCAAACCGATGCCGTTCGATCCAAAGTCGATCAGCGGCATCTCCGAAAAGGTGCTCGTCAGCCACTACGAGAACAACTACGGCGGGGCCGTGAAGCGGCTCAACGCGATTGGCGCGCAGCTCGCAGAGCTCGATTTCGCCAAGGCGCCGAACTTTCTCATCAACGGCCTAAAGCGTGAGGAATTGATCGCAGCGAACTCGATGATCCTGCACGAGATCTACTTCGACGGTCTTGGTGGAGCCGAGAGGCCGAGCGGCGCTCTCGCCGATGCGATCGCGCGCGACTTTGGCAGCATCGAGCGCTGGCGGACGGAATTCGCGGCCATGGGCAAAGCGGAAGGCGGCGGCTCGGGGTGGGTGATCCTTGCCTATTCACCCCGTGACGAGCGGCTCATCAATCAATGGGCCGCAGATCATACGACAACGCTCGCCGGCGGTCGGCCGGTGCTGGTGCTCGACATGTATGAGCACGCCTATCACATGGATTTCGGCGCTGCCGCCGCCCGCTATGTCGACGTCTACATGGAGGCCATTCGCTGGGAGAACGCCGCCAAATTGTACGATCGATACGCCGGGGAATCCTGAAAGAGGCGCGGGCCCACATTTCGAGGCGATGGGGGATCGGACGCTGAGGTAATCGAGTGATCGATTGCGGGGACCCGCGACCTCCCCATCAGATGGATATCCATCCAAGTGCTCGCCTGCATTGTTCTTGGGGAGACGACCTATGGAAGGATCTGTCTTCGCTCTCTTCGCATTTGCCGCGCTCGCTGGCGGCTTCGTCAGCGGCTTTTCCGGATTCGCCATGGGCCTCGTGGTGTCGGGCGTATGGCTGCACATCATCACGCCGATGCAGACCGCTACCTTGATCGCAGGCTACGGCTTGCTCACGCAGGGCTACGGCATCTTCAAGCTGCGACATCTCCTCGACCTTCGGAAGGCTTGGCCGCTCGCGCTCGGAGCTGTCATCGGCATCCCGATCGGCGTCAGCATTCTCGCCTATCTGAACCCCCTACGGCCTGACGAAGCCTGTATTCGCTCCGGTGAAGATCGGAGTCGGAGCCGATATCGCCATTGGCGTCTCCAACGGCTTGCTTGGCGGCCTGACTGGGCTCGGCGGCGTGGTCTCGACGATTTCCTGCCAATGGCGCGGCTGGCCCAAGGACGTGCAGCGCGCGGTGTTTCAGCCGGTGTTGTTCGTGGCGTTCGTTGCCATCTCGAGCTCTCAGGCCGTAGCCGGTACCATCACCAGGGAGACGCTGGTGCTCTATGCGCTCGGCGTTCCCTTCATGGTCGCCGGCCTTTGGTCCGGTTTCAAATTGTTCGGCAAGATCAACGATGAGACCTTTCGCAGGACCGTGCTGGCGCTTCTGCTGCTCGCGGGATTGTCGCTGATCGCATCGGTGCTGTCGTTCGGACTGCGTTGATCTCAGCCGAATCCCCGGCGGCTTACCACCTCGGACTATTCTCCGCGGGTGAGAAAATCGCCGGAAAGAGGCCTATCGCCGCCTCGCTGCCTTTGGTGTCCCGGTGACGGATTTAAGCAGGCGCAGGTCGCTCGACGCCTCCGCGAGCAGCCAGTCACGAAATGTCGCAATCTTCGGAAGTGACGCGGTCGCCTTGGGGCAGACGATCCAATAGCTCTTCGACAATGGCACCGACTCCGGGAAGGGCAGCGCCAGCCGTCCATTGATCAGGTCCCAGGCGCCTAATGTCGTGCGGGCCAGGGCGATGCCCTGGCCGTTGATTGCGGCATCGATGACCATGCTGGCGCGATTGAGCACCGGACCATGCGTGACATCGGCGTCGTCAATGCCGACGCCACGTAGCCAATTTGCCCAGTCGGATCTGCTGTCGAGGTGGATCAGGGGAAATCTCAGGATATCCGCGACCCCGCCGATGCGGCGGCGTCCCGACAGCAGCTTGGGACTGCATACGGCGAAGAGCCGTTCCGTGCAGAGCCTTGTGGCATCGAGGCCCGGCCAGTTTCCATCGCCATGGCGGACCGCAAGATCGACCTCCTCACGCGCAAAATCGACGTGATGCATCGTTGCCGAGACGCGGAGATCGATTCCCGAATGCGCTTCCGCGAAATGGCCGAGGCGATGCACCAGCCATTTGGCGGCAAAATCCGGGGACGTGCTGACCGTGAGCACGCCTGCGTTTTGTCGCTGCAACAGCCGCTCCGTACCCGCGGCAATTCGGTCCAGCGCATCACGTATCACCGCGAGATAGTCGCGGCCCGCTTCCGTGATGATCAGGCGCTGGCGCTCGCGGCTGAACAGTTTGATGGCGAGCTCCGTTTCCAACGCCTTGACCTGATGGCTCACCGCACCTTGCGTGACGCACAGCTCTTCGGCGGCCCGCGTGAAGCTCTCGTGGCGGGCTGCGGCTTCGAAGGCCTTTAGTGCGTTCAGCGGTGGCAAACGCGGGCGCATGACGCACCTCCTGAGGGACTTCATGAGGAAAATTGGGGCTGGCCCGAGAAACGATGCTTTGCGGACTTTGCCCTGCCGGCCCTATGCAGGCGGCCACGACACGAAATCATGGGAGTTGGAGGCAATAAATGTCAATACCTATTGCCGATCGTGGTTTTCCGTCGCGAGTTCGACGCAGCGTGACGGCTGCGGATCATAAACAAAATTCATGGCAGGCGTTGATCGGCAGATGGCTTGCCCGCATCGAGCGGATAAATCAGCGCGACGATCTTCGCGCGATTGCCGACAATCCCCATCTCCTTGCCGATCTCGGGCTCACCCGGGAAGAGGCCTTGGAGCAAGCGAACAAGCCGTTCTGGCGCTGATCGAGCCCGATCGACAGCAAGCGAACCGGGAGGAGAAAAGATGTCCGAGACCATCGTTTACGGCTTTCCCCGCAGCACGTTCGTCAACATCGTGCGGCTCGTCCTCACCCACAAGGACGTGGCCTACCGCTTCGAGGACCTCGAGCCCGTGATGGGCAGGAGCGAGCATCTCGCGCTCCATCCGTTCAACCGCGTTCCGATCTTCCGGCACGGCGACTTCACCGTCTACGGGACGCGCGCCATCGTCGGCTACATCGACGAGGTGTTCGCGGGAGCACGGCTGACGCCGCAGAACCCGCACGCGCGGGCTCGCATGAATCAATGGATCGGTGTCGTCGATTCCTACGTCTATCCCTACATGATCCACCATGTGACCCACGAGCGGCTGGTGTTTCCCGAGCTCGGGATTGCATCCGACGAGAAGGTGGTGGCGCACGCACTGCCCAAGGTCGAGAACGCACTCGTGGCCATCGAGCGCGAGCTCGCCGATGGTCCGGACTACCTCCTCGGTCCAGAACTCTCGATCGCGGATTTCTACCTTTTGCCAAGCACCTTTGCCTTCAGCCTGACGGAGGAAGGCAAGGCCATGTACCCGAAATATCCGGCCTTCTGTCGATGGCGGGAGCGCATGGAGAGCCTGCCGACGACGCAGAAGCTGCGCGCGATCCTGCCGCCGCGCGCGCCCATTGCGCATGCCCGCGAGTGGGCGCACTCGCACCGCCCGAGATATTGAGCTAGGCTTGGACTGACACTGGGGGGCAGGGACTTTCCGCCAGGTACCCGACGCAGTGGATTGCGTTTTCGAGCGGCGGGGGACGACGGTGATCCTTAGATCACGGCAACCTGTGCTACGACAAAAAAACGCGGCGGATTGCTCCGCCGCGGGTGTTACGAACTTTCGATGTTGCCATCATGCCAGTGTTTTGCCCGACGTGTCAAAGGCGGCCAAAATGGTCTCGCCGCTGAGGTCGCGCTGCTGCTGATCGGTCGTTCAGATTAGCTAACAGCTCCCCCGCTACTGTGCATGGGGTTGTTTTTTCAGTTCTTGTTTTGAGGGCGCCGAAATGGCCGCGTTTCAGCGCCGCCCGCGCGGCGCTTCCGCCTTGGCCGGCGCTTCTGTCTGCGGCGCGCAGGTCGCAGCCTGAAGCGAGTTTTGCGCCTGCTGCATCAGGCCGGGCTCGGCGGCGAGCGCCTTCATCACGATCAGGCCGGTGGTAGCAGGGGAATCGATGATCAGGCGGTCGGCCGCGGTGATCTCTTCGTCCTCGGGCAGCTCGTTGTGCTGCGGCTCGGTCATGAGGTCGAGCTCGATCACCTTCTTGCCGGCGGAGCGGTCGTTGATGGCGTAATAGGCGATCTCGTTGCGGGTGTAGAACGACACCGAGGTGTAGGCCTGGCTCACCGGCACCGTGAGCTTGAGCGGCCCGCCCGTGAGGTCGTAGCGGCAGATCGCGATCGCGAAGGCCGGGTCCATGAACGGCATCGGCGAATTGTTGGGATCGGCGAGGGGAAGCTGCGTCACGGCGTTGAGCTTGGTCATCGGCGTCAGCCGCGAATAGGCGTCCTGTGTCGCGATCCGCGGCAGCGCCAGCACGCTGACGAGATGGACCACGAGGCCCAGCACCACGCCCGCGACGATGGTGAACATCAGGCGGATCATGAGCAGCCCACCGTCTTGATCGTGGGCATCGGCGCGTCGCGCTGGGTGCGCGTCGCGACCCCGACCGGCGTGTCGTAGAGGCGCAGCATCAGCGCGTAGCGCTCGATGCCGCCGGTCGGCAGCCAGTTGCCGGCGCGCGAGCGCGAGGCGATGCGGATCTCGAACGTTCCGTCGGACTGCCGCACGATCTCCTGGCTGGTGAAGCCGTAGCGCTGCAGCGAATTGGCGACGAGGTGGCCCTTGCGGTCGTACAGCGTCAGCGTCCAGAACCGCGCCGGCGGCGTCACGCCGGAGACGACGACGTCGCAGCGGCCGTCGAGCGCCTTCTTCTTCTCGTCGGCGGTCGCGGTGAAGGCGACGCCGTCACCGGTGCCGATCGGCAGCTCGCCGTTGCGCACGATGGTGGCGCGCGAATAGGGATCGACGTCGGCGGTGCCGGTGCGGGGGCGGGCGGTCCACGGGCCGATTGTCAGCGCGCCGATCTCGGTGCCGCGCGTCGTCGTCATCCAGGTCGCGCCGACGCCGACCACGCTCGCGAGCAGAAGGGCCGTCAATGTGATCAGGATCAGCCGCACGGGTTTCGATCAGTTCTTGCGCGGGACGGATGCATTCACATTCTCTTCCGCATAGTTCTGCGGGAAGGCGAGCGCGCTCGTCGACGAGGCCGGCTTGGCCAGCTTGTCGTCGTCGGCAGCCGCCTTGGTCGCGGTCCTGGCGGCGTCATCGAGCAGCTTCTCGACGCGCACCAGCACGTCGGCGCCGCGCTTGGTCAGCACGGGCGGCGGGCCGGGCTTGGTCTCCAGCACCTTCGGTGCCGCATTGGCCTGCGCTGCCATCGGCTGCGCCGGCAGCTTCTGGCCCATGCCGATGCCGGGGATTTCCCGGACCTCGACGCCCTGATGCGCGGTGACCATGATGTCGTGCCAGGTCTGCGCCGGCAGCGAGCCGCCGGTCATGCGGTTGGTCGGCGAATAGTCGTCATTGCCGTACCACACTGCGCAGGTGAAATTGCCGGTGTAGCCGACGAACCAGGCGTCGCGATACGCATTGGTCGTGCCGGTCTTGCCGGCGGTCGGAATGCCGTCGAGCGCGGCGCGGCGCGCGGTGCCTTCGCTGACGACGTGGCTCATCATGCCGGCCATGTCGGCGGCAACGGAGGCCGGGATCGCCTGCCGCGGCTTCGGACCGTCGCGGTCCCAGCGCCAGACCGGATCACCGGCACCGGTGCGCACTTCCAGCACCGAATGCGGCGTCACCGCCTTGCCGCGGTTGGGGAAGGTGGCGTAGGCGACGGCGTGCTCGATCACGGTGACTTCGTCCGAGCCGATCGGCAGCGACGGCGTGTCGGGCAGCGGCGCCTTGAGGCCGAAGCGGCGGGCGACCTCGACGATCTTGGCGCGGCCGAGCTTGGCCGGGTTCGGCGCCTTCGGCTGTTCCTTCTGGCCGATCGCGATCGACAGCTTGACCGGCACGACGTTGATCGAGCGCGTGATCGCCTGCGTCAGCGTCACCGAGCCGGAATAGGAATGGCCATAGTTCTGCGGACACCAATTGCCGATGCAGACCGGACCGTCGACCACGATCGAGTTTGGCGTGAAGCCGTTGAGGAGCGCGGTGGTGTAGACGTAAGGCTTGAACGACGAGCCGGGCTGGCGGTAGGCGTCGGTGGCGCGGTTGAACTGGCTGGCGCCGTAGTCGCGGCCGCCGACCATGGCGCGGATGCCGCCGTCGAGATCGGAGACGACGGTCGCGGCCTGGGTCGCGTGATAATCGCGGCCGAACTGGCGCAGCTGGTTCTCGATGGCGTCTTCCGCGGCCTTCTGCACGTTGGTGTCGATCGCGAGGCGCACCACGAAGACGCGCTCGGTGTAGGATTTCGGGAAGGTGTCGACCAGCTTGCGCATCTCGTCGAAGGCGTAGTCGAGATAGTAGTTCGGCGAGGCCTCGTCGCGGCGATCGACCGCGAAGGCCGGGTTGCGGCGGGCGCCGAACACCTGGCCCTCGGTCATGAAGCCGGCGTCGACGAGATTGTCGAGCACGACGTTGGCGCGGGCACGCGCCGCGGGCAGGTTGATGTGGGGTGCGTATTTGGTCGGCGCCTTGAACAGGCCGGCGAGCATCGCGGCTTCCGCCAGCGTCACGTCGCGCGCGGATTTGTTGAAGTAGAAATGGGCTGCGCCGTCGACGCCAAAAGTGCCGCCGCCCATATAGGCGCGGTCGAGGTACAGCTTGAGAATCTCGTTCTTGGTCAGGCGCCATTCCAGCCAGACCGCCAGGAAGGCCTCGTTGACCTTGCGCTCGATGGTGCGCTCGTTGCTCAAGAACAGGTTCTTGGCGAGCTGCTGGGTGATCGAGGAGCCGCCCTGGCGGACGCCGCCGGCCTGGGCGTTGGTGACGAGCGCACGCGCGGTGCCGGCGATGTCGATGCCGAAATGCTCGTAGAAGCGGCGGTCTTCGGTGGCGAGCGTCGCCTTGATCAGCACGTCCGGAAAGTCTTCCAGCGGGATCGAGTCGTTGTGCTTGATGCCGCGGCTGCCGATCGGGTTGCCGTAGCGGTCGAGGAAGGACACCGCCAGGTCGGACTTCTTCAGCCAGTCCTCGTCCGCGGTCTCGCGGAAGGCGGGGATGGCGAGGGTGAGCATCACGACCAGGCCCCCGAGGCCCAGCGTCGCGGCCTCCGACAGCGGCTCGATGAACACCCAGCGCTTCCAGCGGCCGACATAGAAGCGGTCCATGAAGGTCGAGTAGCGCTCGTAGAGCTCGCGGATGCCCTTGGCGGAGGAGAACAGCGAGGAATCGATGCGCGCGTCGAGGTCCAGAAAGAAATTCCGGACGCGGCTCTTCCAATTGGATGGTGTGTTCTGGACCACCTAGAACCCTTGAGGCTCGGTTCGACAGCGTTCAGGCACCCGGCCGGGGCGGCACCGAGACGTCTTGAGGGAATGTTACGGCAAACCCAAGGCGCCGGTTTCGCGTCCGAGGGGACTTGCTGTTCCTTCTAGCCGAGCAGGGCCCATAAACCAATGGTCAGGCTCGCGATTTTGAACAACAGGCCTAATTGACCCCGGTTCATTACGGGCCTCAATTGGGCGTTGCTTGCAGTGTCCCGGCCGCACGCCGTAGATGAACGAGCCGTAGCTCTTTCGAACACTTGTTGAGGCGCATGACCGCAGCTCCCAAACGACCTTCAGGCCAGGAAGGATTCTTCTGGAAAACCAAGACGTTGGAAGAGCTGTCGACGGCCGAATGGGAGAGCCTGTGCGACGGTTGCGGCCGCTGCTGCCTGAACAAGCTCGAGGACGAGGATACCGGCGACATCTATTTCACCCATGTCGGCTGCAAGCTGCTCGATGCCGGGACCTGCGGCTGCAAGGACTATCCGAATCGCTCCGCCAAGGTTCCCGACTGCGTCCGCCTGACCCCGGCCAATGTCCGCACCCTGAACTGGCTGCCGCCGAGCTGCGGCTACAAGCTGGTCGCGGAAGGCCGCGACCTCTATTGGTGGCATCCGCTGGTCTCGGGCGATCCCAACACCGTTCATGAAGCCGGCGTCTCCGTCCGCGGCCGGGTCGAGGGCAGCGAGGAGGAGATCCCGGACGAGGAGCTCGAGGACCACATCGTGCAATGGCCGGCGCAGCTGCCGAAACGGGCACGCCTGAAGCGACGTCCGAAGGACTGACCCGCCTGCGACGTCGAATCACGTCATCGCGATGACCTCGCGGCGGGATGCACCCATGCGCCGCGGTGCCTGCCTGAGAAGAACTTTCCTCTCTACATTGCCTGCATAGAACGAATCCTTCGCGGTGTTGCGCCGCCTCACGGCTTCCGATCGAGATGAACAAGTTCGACCGGCAGAGCAGTTCTGCCGACATTCAGGCGTTGCCTGACGACATTGCCGAAGAGCTGTCCCGCCTTCCCAGCGAGGTCTTGAGCGTCGACGACGCGCCTTCGCTCGCGCCGCCGGCACCGTTATCGCAGGACGAGGTCCGGACCATCGTGATCAGCCTGATGCTGACGATGTTTCTGGCTGCGCTCGACCAGACCATCGTCGCGACCGCGCTGCCGACCATCGGGCGCCAGTTTCACGACGTCTCCAATCTCTCCTGGGTCATCACCGCCTATCTGCTCGCCTCGACCGCGGTCGCACCGGTGTTCGGGACGCTGAGCGATATCTACGGCCGGCGCGTGATGATCATTATCTCGCTCAGCCTGTTCGTCGCCGGCTCCGTGCTGTGCGCGATCGCGCCGAACATGCCGATGCTGATACTGGCGCGCGGTCTTCAGGGCCTCGGCGGCGGCGGCATCATGCCGGTCGTGCAGACCGTGATCTCCGACATCGTCTCCCCGCGCGAGCGCGGCCAGTACCAGGCCTATTTCTCCAGCGTCTGGATGGTCGGCGGCATTTTGGGCCGGGTCATCGGCGGCGTGTTCGCCGAGCATCTGCACTGGTCGATGATCTTCTGGATCAATCTCCCGCTCGCGGCCGCCGCCATCGCGATGCTGCTGCCGAAGATGAAGAAGATCCCGGTGTTCCACCGCAAGCGCAAGGTCGACTGGCTCGGCGGCGTGCTGCTGATGGCCTCAGCGGTCGTCTTCATGCTGGTGCTGACCTGGGGCGGCACGCGCTATCCGTGGCTCTCGCCGACCGTGCTTGCGATGGTGGGCGGCGCAGTCGCGCTCGCGGTCACCTTCGTGTGGCACGCGCGGCGGGCCGACGAGCCGTTCCTGCCGTTGAAGCTATTGACGGGTTCGGTGGCGCCTTTCGCCATGACAGCCGGTGGCTGCGGGCTTGGTGCGATCACGGGCCTCACCGTGCAGCTGCCGCTCTATTACGAGTCGGTCTACCATCTCAACGCCAGCGAGGCGGGGCTCGCATTGATACCGCTCGCGGCGGTCTCGACCTGCGGCGCGGCGATTGCCGGCCGCACCATGGCGCGCGCAAAACACTACAAGCGCGTTGCCATCATCGGCACGTCCTGGGCCGCGCTGTGCGGCCTCGCCCTCACGGTCACCACCTTGCCGCTGTGGGGCTTGCTGATGCTGATGGCCGCCTTTGCGCTCGGCCTCGGCACGACCTTCCCGGTCTGCGTGGTCTCGCTGCAGAATTCGGTCGCGCGCCCGCAAGTCGGCACCATCACCGGCGCGATGAACTTCTTCCGCTCGCTGATGTCCTCGTTCACGGTCGCGGCGTTCGCGGCGATCCTGCTGATCGCGCTCGGCGCCGACGTTCCGCTGGCCGGTGAGCATCATGCCGTGGGCAACATCCCCGCGATTCCCGCCGAGGATATGAGGCACGCGTTCCGCTACGTCTTCGGTGCCGCCACCGCGCTGATGACCACCGCCTCGCTCTGCCTGATCATGATGGAGGAGCGGCCGCTCGCCGGCCCCTCCGTCACGCAGCAGGTGGAGATGGCGGAGTAGGGGTTAGCCGCCGCGATCGGGATCGTCGTCGGCATCACCTGCGCTCGTCTTTCGCGCCTTCGCCGCAAGCTGTTCCTTGAGCCGCGCGAGTGCTTCGGCGGACCAATCATTGACATCTGTCACCGCGACCCAGCCATCGACATAATGCTCGGGCGCGTAGACATGGCCAAAGCCCATCGGCGTCGCGGTCGCGACCGCCATGTCGAGGGCGAGCTGCAGCATCGTCACGACAGGATACCATCGCAGCTGCGGCGACACGTCCGGCCCGCGCGGCGCATTCATCCAGTCCGGCGCCCGATAGGCGTCGCGGTAGGCGAAGAAGGTGATCGCGTCGCTGGCATATTGCAGATAGACGACGCGCATCGGCCCCCAGGGCGTATCCGGCGGCACCGTCGGTCCATTCTGGTTCATGAAGCGGACGAGGCGGCCGTCGCGGAATTCCGGGAGCCAGGCCGGCGATCCCGGATTGCGGTTCGCGGTGACCGAGCGCCAGATGCGGCTCTCAAATGGCGCCCCGCTCCACAGCGCGCCGCCAATGGGATCCCCGATCGTCTCGAACAGCTCCGCGGATTTCTCCGAGTTCATGGCGCCGAGGCTCAGTCCGTGCAAATACAGCATCGGCCGCTTGTCCTTCGGCAGCGTCGTCCAGTAGCCGTAGATCTCCGCGAACAACGCGCGCGACGCCTCGGCGCCGTATTCGGGCTGAAACAGCAGCGACAGCGGGCTGTTGAGATAGGAGTACTGCATCGCGACGCTCGCGACATCGCCATGGTGGAGATATTCGACCGTATCCATCGCGGCCGGATCGATCCAGCCAGTGCCGGTCGGCGTGATGACGATCAGGATTTTGCGGTCGAAGCCGTGCTGGCGCTTGAGCTCCTCGAGCGCGAGCCTGGCGCGCGCTTGCGCGGTGTTGCGGCTGCCGAGCCCCACATAGACGCGCACGGGATTCTGCGCGGGCCTTTCCGTGACGGCGCTGATCTCGGCTGCGGTCGGGCTTGAGGCGATGAACCGGCGCCCCATGCGCCCGAGCTCCGTCCACTTCACCAGCGATGCTGGGCCTCCCGTCCGGTCGGCTGCGGTCGGCTGCGGCCGCTCCGGCTCGAACAGAACATCGAGTTCGCGGAAGGACGAATCGAGTGCGTTGAACGCCGTGCGGATCAGGACATTGCTGGCGATCGACCAGAACAGCAGGGCTGCGACGAGCACGCCGATCACGTTCGCGACCTTCCGCGGAACGAGGCGTCGTGTGCGCGCGGCGAGAAAGCGGGCGACAAACGTGAACAGCCGCCCCAGCGCCAGCAGCACGACGAACGTGATCAGGGCGATGGCGCAGACCTTGAGCGGATGGGCGGTCTCCACCGGCGCCATCTTCATCACGGTACGGATCGAGTTCTGCCATTCGGCGGTGCGCGCGAGGGCGAGGATGACGACGAGCAGGCAGCCGACTGCGACAAGCGCATTCGCAATTGATCTTGCGCGCGCCGAAGGCTCGGGCAGTTCGAGATAGTGCCACAGCCGGCGCCACAGGACGCCGGTGAAATAGCCGATCGCAAAGCAGCCGCCGGCGAGGGCACCTTGCGTGAGATAGCTGCGCGGGATCAGCGTCGGCGTCAGCGCGGCAGCGAAGAACAGCGCACCCAGCATGAGGCCGACGCCGGACAGCGACAGCAATTGTCGCCGAATGAACCGAGCTGGATTCATGAAAGCACCTCCCGAGCCACGCTATCCTCCGGTCGTGTCCGGAAAGCTGCTCTTTCGCGGCAACAGGATCGTGAACTCGGTGAACGCGCCGGGCTCTGTCGTGACGTCGATCGTGCCGCCGTGCTGCTTCACGATGATGTCGTGGCTCATCGACAGCCCGAGACCGGTACCTTCGCCGGCCGGCTTGGTGGTGAAGAACGGATTAAACATCTTCGCCTTCACGTCTTCCGGAATGCCGGTGCCGTTGTCGCGGATGCGGATCTCGATGCTGTCGCCGCGGTCGCGGGTCGCGGCGATCACCACCGGCTCGTAACCGGCGGCGCCGCTGCCCATCTGGCGCCTGGTCACCGCATAGAACCCGTTCGAGATCAGGTTCAAAAGCACCCGGGAAATCTCCTGCGGAAACACCTCCGCCGAACCTGCCGCCGGGTCGAGCTCGCTCTTCATCGTCACGTCGAAGAGCGGCTTCTCGGCACGCGCGCCGTGATAGGCGAGGTTGAGGCTCTCCTCGACCAGGGCGTTGATGTCGCTCAGCCGGTGCTCGCCGCCGCCCTCGCGCGAATGCAGCAGCATGTTCTTGACGATGGAATCGGCGCGCCTTCCGTGCTGCACGATCTTTCCAAGATTGTCTCTCAGCAGCCCCGTCAGCTCGTCGACCTCCGCGCGCAGATCGTCGGCGAGCGGGACGGGCGCAAGCACCTCGTTCAGCTCGTCGGTCAGCTCGGCCGAGAGCGAGGCAAAATTGTTGACGAAGTTGAGCGGGTTCTTGATCTCGTGCGCGATGCCGGCGGTGAGCTGGCCGAGCGAGGCCAGCTTTTCGGTCTGGACCAGACGGTCTTGCGCCGCGCGCAAATCGTCGAGCGATCTGGCGAGCTCCCGCGTGCGGTCCTGCACCTCGTTGAACAGGCGGGTGTTCTCGACCGCGATCACGGCCTGGTCGGCAAAGGTCTTGAGCAGGCTGATCGCCTTGTCCGGGAAAGGGCCGGCCTCGGGGCGTGTTACGCCGATGGTTCCGATTGCAATCCCATCGCGCAGCATCGGAATCACGAGAATGCTGCGATAGCCTCGCGTCCGCGCCAGCTCCCGCATCGCCTCCGTGAGGTCGGGCTCGTTCTGCATGTCGCTGCGGAATGCGTATTCACCACCTGTCGCCACCCGGCTGTGAATGCCCGATGCCGCAAGCGGCGCCGGGAACGAGCTGCGCAGCTCCGCGTTGCCGGCCTCGTTGTCGGTGGTGAAGGCAGCCAGATGCAGCATGCCGTTGATGACGCGGGTGACGGTGGAGGAATGTCCGCCGACCAGCGCCTTGGCACTGTCGGAGATGGCCTGGAACACCGGCGTGACGTCGGCCGGCGAGGCCGCGATCACCTTGAGGATGTCGGCGGTCGCGGTCTGCCGTTCCAGCGCTTCCCTGGTGGCGTTGAACAGGCTGACATTCTTGACCGCGATCACCGCCTGGTCGGCGAAGGTCTGCAGCAGCCGCACATGATGCTCGGCGAATGCGCCGGTCGTCCGCCGTGTGGCGATGATGACGCCTTTGGCCTCGCCCTCGCTCATCAGCGGCGTGAACAGCATGCTGCGAAAGCCGCGGGCGCGCGCGATGTCGCGTGCCGCCGGCTCGAGCTCGGTATCCGGCAGCTGCGCCGATTCACCATGGGCCGTGAGCTGGTACGCCGGGAACTGCGCGAACGGCACCGGAAACGAGGCCTGGAGCACGCGGTCGCCGGCCGGATCGCCCGGCGTGAATGCCACGAGGTGCGCGGCGCCGTCGACATAGCGCAGCACCGCGGTGGAGAAGCCGCCGATCAGCCGGTTGGCGTTGGCGGCGACGGCGTCGAACACCGGCTGCACGTCGGAAGGCGAACTCGCCAGCACTTTCAGAATGTCGGCGGTCGCGGTCTGCCGTTCCAGTGATTCCCGCGTCTCGTTGAACAGGCGCGCGTTCTCGATCGCGATCGCGGCCTGGTCGGCAAAGCTCTGTTGCAGCGCCATCTCGTCATCGGTGAAGGGCGCGAGGCGGTCGCGGTAGACGATCAACGCGCCGATCGCCTTGCCTTCAAGCCGCAGCGGCGAGCCGGACATCGAACGCGTGCCGGCGGCGCGAGCGTGAGGCATGCCGGGCCAGTCGGCGATGGCCGGATCGACATTGTCGAGATCGGGGACATGAACCTGCCGGTTCTCGGCCACGATGGTGCCGGGCATGTTGCGGCCGCCGATCTTGAGCTGGGCGAGCGGCACGCCGGCGCCGACGCGCATGGAACTGTCGCCGACCCGGATCACCCTGGACCACCCGTCGCCTTCCGCAATGTGAATGGTGGCGCTCGGCGCGCCGAACAGATGCATGGTCGCTTCCGCGATCTGTTGCAGCGAGCCCTCCGCATCGCCCGAGGAGTTAGCGATGGTGCGCAGGATCTCCATGCTGGCGTTCTGGCGGTCGCGCGCAATGGCAAGCTCGGCTTGCAGGCGGGCATTCTCGGCCGCTTGGGATCGCAATTGCCGTTCGAGCTCGGCGGCCTTGTCCTGGGGAGGCGCGGTCATTGATAATCCGGCTAAGCGCCGCGACGTACGCGGTACCAAGCCCGATTATCACATCTCCTGCGGCCGGAGCCAGCGCCCACAGCCTTGTGGCCGCCTCAAGTCCCTGGCCGCGACACCTCGGTCTCCTTGCTGGTGATGAACTCCAGCAGCACCGGCACGCCTTCCTTCGTCTTCTGGATGCCGCGCTTGATCGCGGGGATGATGTCCTCCGGCCTCGTCACCCGTTCGCCATGGCCGCCAAAGGCGCGCGCCATTGCGGCATAGTCGCCGGAGATGTCGGTCGAGCGGTATTTCTCGGTCGAGATCGGCATCACCTTCAACTCGATCGCCATCGAGAAATTGTTCAGCAGGATCGACATGATCGGGATGCGCTCGCGCACCGCGGTCTCGAAATCCATGCCGGTGAAACCGATGGCGGCGTCGCCCCAGACATTGATGCAGAGCTTGTCGGGCTTTGCGAGTTTTGCGCCCATCGCGAGCCCAAGGCCGTAGCCGAGCTGCGTCGTCTTGCCCCAGCCGAGATAGGTGAGGGGCTCGACCGCCTTCCAGAACGGCGAGAGCTGGTCGCGCGGACTGCCGGCATCATGGGTGATGATGGTGTTCTTGATGTCGACGGTGTGCTGGAGGTCCCAGAGCACGCGATAGGGGCTGAGCGGCGCGTCATTGCTGGTGAGTTTCGGCATCCATTTCGCCAGCCACTCCTTGTGCGAAGCGGCGATCTCGGCCGCGACCGCTGATGCGTCGCGATCCGCCGTGACGGTCTTGCCGATCTCCTCCAGCAGCGCATCGAGCACGAGGCCAGCATCGCCGACGAGGCCGACCTTGGCTTCCACATCCTTGTTGAGATGGTTCGGATCGAGCGTGGAGTGGATGATGGTCTTGCCCTTCGGCATCGCGACGCCGAAACTGGTCTCTGTGAAGGAACAGCCGATGCCGAAAATGACATCGGCCTCAGCGAGGAATTTTGGAACAGCGCGCGGTACCGCGAGGCCGCCCGAGCCGAGCGACAGCGGATGCGTTTCCGGGAACGATGATTTGCCCCCTAAGCTGGTGGTGACGGGAATGGCGAGCCGCTCGGCGAGCCGCTTCAGTTGCGGCCAGGCCTGCGCGTAGTGCACGCCCTGGCCGGCATAGATCACGGGGCGCTTCGCGTTGACGAGCAGGGCTGCCGCCTCCTTCACATGAACAGGATCGGCGCCGTAGCGCGTGCGCAGCACCGGCGTGTAGTTCAGCGGCTCCGGCACCTCCTCGTTCCACATGTCGGCGGGGATCTCGACAATGACGGGCCCACCGCGGCCGTTCTTGAGCTTGGTGAAGGCGCGGCGGAAGATGTTGGTGACCTCCGCAGCCAGGATGATCGGCTCGGACGATTTGGAAAACGCCTTCATTGCCTCGCTGGAATTGAAGTTCGGCTCGATATGCGCGAGCCGGCGCTGATAGCCCATCGGCAGCACGAGCACGGGCACGGATTCGCCATAGCATTGCGCAACGCCGCCCATCGCGTTCTCGGCGCTGGGCCCGTGCTGCATGCAGAACGCGCCGATCGAACGCCCCGACGTCACGCGCGAGATCGCATCCGCCATGTGCACCCCGACGCGCTCCTGCCGCACCATCACCGGCCGGATCTCGGCCTTGGCCGCGTGCTCGATCAGATGGTTGACCGGATAGCCGCAGAGGATCTCGATCCCCTCGCGCTTCATGATTTCCGCAATGGCGGTGCCGAGCTTCATGGCGTCTCTCTCCTCAGGCTTGGCCGGTTGCTCCGGCCGATTGGAGAGAGAGGATCAGGAAACGCCGGGACGGTAAAGCACGGGTGGGCGACGGTCGCGGTAGGTCAGCCATGCAGCGAGCTGCCGTAGCCCGGATAGGGCGACTTGTCCGCTGTAGCTCAAAGAGCGAAGGCGGAAGAGCAATCCGGGCTACAAACGTCCTACTTGCAGTTTTTGCAGATCGTCAGCTTTCGTTTCAGCGCCTCGTCTTCCTGATCGACCGATGACTGGCCGCCGAGGCCATTTGTATCGGGATTGGACGTGGAATTGGACTTGGAGCCCTTTGCTGCGCGTGACCTCACAGGCGGCGTCACCTGGCTTGAGGCGTCATTGTCGTCGACGGTGCCTACACTGAAGCCATCGTAGTCGGCGGCCGGATTAGGCATCGGCGGAGGCCCGCCGATCACAGGGGGCGAAGCCTCCCTGCCGGATGTCGCCGGCGGAATTCTGGAAGTTTTGGCGCTCGCGCGCGGCGGCGATGCATTGGGCGGAGCAAGCGAAACCGGAGGCGCGACCGAAGTCTGTCCTCTCGCGCTGTCGTGCGACCAGGCGCCGACAAACATGAGGCTGAGAGCCAAGATCGTCGCGCTTCTCATCCGCATCCTTCAAATCGCTCTGGTCCAATGATTGAGCATGGCCCGTCGAACCACGCCGGGCCGAAGACTATCAGGACTCAAAAGGCCGTCAAAGCGCGGGAGCGGCGAGGATGTGGTTGCTTGAAAGACGTTGTGTAGCGTCCGGGACATGATTTTGAGTGCGTTACGGGCCACGCACCACTATTGCGATCGCAGCGAGGTAATCCAGAATTCCTCCGCGGAAGGACTCTGGATTGCTTCGCTATCGCTCGCAATGACGAGATCGGGGAGGGAGCATGCGCCGACGGCCGCGCCGGGGTCGGCGCGTGCAGGACGTCGCCTCAGGCCAGGGCGGCCGTTACGAGGCGGCCGTCACTTCAGCGACGAGCTGATCGAGTTGAACTTGTTGTTGAGGAGCTGGCTGCCCGTGTTGTTCACGACGGTCACGATCGCCAGTGCAATGCCGGCGGCAATCAGGCCGTATTCGATGGCGGTTGCGCCAGTCTCATCGGCAAGGAAAGACCTAAGCAAAGTCATTGCCAACTCCTCTTCATCCGATCCAATGTGTGGCAGCGTCGTTTTCGGACTGGTAAATAGATCGAATAGATTTTTCTGCGCGACGGAAGAATGAAGCCCGGGCGGCCGCGCCTCCGTCACATACGATGGCATCCATTAAATTAAGGTTCCATCGATCCATCCAAATGGATTCAAATCGACAGCCTCCCGCAAGGACACGCGGAAGCCGGTGGGCCTGTCAGGGCGTGATGGTCGGGCCCGGTGCGGCGGGGAGGCGGCGCTTCAGCACGGTCGCGAGACGGCCGACGAAGTTCTTCATCGTGCCCGGCTGCGGCCGCGGCGTCGTGCTCGCCGCCTGCTCGCGATCAGGCGCGTCGTTCACGATGCTGATGTAGTTCTTTCTGACGTCCTGCTGCACGGGGGCACGCAAACCTTGGCTCGATCGGAGCCGGAACCATGCTGCGCATAAGGGGAACCAACGGTTAATTTTGTCGCCCGTAGGAATACCCTGTCGTGCTGGACACGAGGGCGCCGATTAACGGTTTGTTGAGCCTGTTCGTCACGGTCGGCACGGATGCCTGCCAGGGATGACAACCAAGGCGCTCATCGGCCGCGGCCGTCCGCATTCAGCGCCCGCAACATCGCGATGCGGGCGAACATCACCCAGCCGCCGCCCGTCTCGGCTGCGTTGATCAAGGTCTCGATGGCGGTCTGCCAGTGCACCTCGTGCTGTGCGTCCTCAGGCAGCTGCATGATGTAGTCCGCCGCGTCTTGCAGCGTCAGCAGCTTGCGCTTGTGACTTACGCGAACGGGATCGTCGAACGCGGTCGACCAGGGCATGTCAGGCCGGCCGATCGGCGAGGGGAGACATCACGGCGCGATTGCAGACGCGGATTGCGTCTAACCGGCCTTCTTCGCCCGCGCCGGCGCGCGGACCGGCTTGTCGGCCTTCTTGGGCGGCGCTTCCTTGGCTGCTGCAGTCTTGTCACCCTTGCCGGTGATCGGCAGCAGCATCTCGCGCTGGCCCTCGACGCGCTTCTTCGGCTTCTTGCCCTTGACGGTCTCCCTGACGGGCTCCTTGGCGGCCTTGGCCGCGGGCGCCATGTCCTTCTCGCTGGCGATGCTCTTCTTCAGCGCGTCCATCAGGTTGATGACGTTGCCGCCGGTCTTCGGCGCGGCCTTCGCCGCGATCGGTGCACCGCTGCGCTTCTTGTTGATGAGGTCGATCAACGCCGTCTCGTAGTGGTCTTCGAACAGCTCGGGCTCGAATGCGCCGGACTTCTTCTCGACGATGTGCTTGGCAAGGTCGAGCATGTCCCTGGTCAGCTTCACGTCCTGGATGTCGTCGAAATATTCCTTCTCGCTGCGGACCTCGTAGGGATAGCGCAGCAGCGTGCCCATCAGGCCGCTCTCGAGCGGCTCCAGCGCGATGATGTGCTCGCGGTTGGCCAGCACGACGCGGCCGATCGCGACCTTGTCCATGCTGCGGATGGTCTCGCGGATCACCGCGAAGGCGTCGTGGCCGACCTTGCCGTCAGGCACGAGATAATAGGGGCGGATCAGATAGCGGCTGTCGATATCGGTCTTCGGCACGAACTCGTCGATCTCGATCGTGTGCGTGGAGTCAAGCGCGATGTCGTCGAGCTCGTCCTTGGTGACCTCGATATAGGTGTCGGTGTCGACCTTGTAGCCCTTGACGATGTCCTCGGAGGTCACCTCGTCGCCGGTCTCGGCGTCGACCTTGAGGTACTTGATCCGGTGGCCGGTCTTGCGGTTGATCTGGTTGAACGAGACCTTCTCGGTATCCGAAGTGGCCGGATACAGCGCGACCGGGCAGGTCACGAGCGACAGACGCAGAAAACCCTTCCAATTGGCGCGGGGGGGGGGGCATGGGCTACTCCAAACGCAACGGGGACAGAGGACGAGGATACCATCGGGGAACAACGAATCATAGCAAGGCGGATTGCGGAATCTTGCAACTGCGTTAACCGGCCGCCCGGCGCGCGGTTGCAGCCTGATGCAGCGGCAAAAACCGGAACATCATATCCAATCACGCGTTGGCTTAAGACATCAGGCCGCGAGGGGGTTGCGAGCACCGCAGCCGACATCCAGAGATTGAGGGCGTTATGGCAACCACGCGAGAGCACGATCAGATCGTCGAAACCGCCACCGAGGCGCGTCAGGGCGAACCGGGGCCGTCAGTGGCGGCCCTGCTTACCATCTCGATCGGGCTCGCGATCCTGATCCTTGCCGTCATCTGGTTCGTGTTCTTCCGGACCTGACGGCCGATCGACGGGACGGTTCGGACCTTCCGACTCGCCGCGTAACGCGGCACATTGCGCCCGCCACGCCCGCCGGCTCGTCCGGTGGCTGCTTGGCGGGCGCCGTCGCGTCGGCGCTTGAGAAGCTCTATATGACCAAAAAGTAACGCGGCCGGTTCCCCGTGTTCATATTCAGTTCACGCCGGAATTGCTCATCTCTGGCGATCGATTGTGCAGTCTATTTCTGGAGAAGCGTGCGCCTGCTTGTTGTTGAGGACGACCCCGATCTCAATCGGCAGCTCACCAAGGCGCTGACCGACGCCGGCTACGTCGTCGATCGTGCCTTCGACGGCGAGGAGGGGCATTATCTCGGCGATAATGAGCCCTACGATGCCGTTGTGCTCGACATCGGCCTGCCGAAGAAGGACGGCATCTCGGTGCTGGAAGCCTGGCGCCGCAACGGCCGTACCATGCCGGTCCTGATCCTCACCGCGCGCGACCGCTGGAGCGACAAGGTCCAGGGGTTCGATGCCGGCGCCGACGATTACGTGCCGAAGCCGTTCCATCTCGAGGAGGTGCTGGCGCGCATCCGCGCGCTGCTGCGCCGCTCCACCGGCCATGCCCAGAGCGAATTGAGTTGCGGCCCCGTCACGCTCGACACCAGGACCGGGCGGGTCAGCGTCTCCGGCAATCCGGTCAAGATGACCTCGCACGAATATCGGCTTCTGGCCTACCTGATGCACCATTCGGGGCGCGTCGTGTCCCGCACCGAGCTGGTCGAACACCTGTACGACCAGGACTTCGACCGCGACTCCAACACCATCGAGGTCTTCGTCGGCCGCATCCGCAAGAAGCTCGACGTCGACATCATCCAGACCGTTCGCGGCCTCGGCTATCTCCTGACCCCGCCGCCTGCTCCCGGCGCTTGAGGCGTCAGGACTTGACGGCCGGCCGAACAGGGGCCTTGGTCCGGTCATGATGTCCGACGCCCCGCCCCCCTGCGCCTGCCGGGATCCTTCCGATGGCCGCTAGCTCGCTTGCCAATCGCCTGTTCCTGTCGGCGACGGCGTGGCTCGTGGTGATCCTGGCCATCACCGGGGTGGTGCTGTCGTCGGTCTACAAGAGCGCCACCGAGCGCGCCTTCGACCGCCGGCTCAATCTCTATCTGCGCACCCTCATCGCCGAGGTCGCGACGCCCGACGAGCCGCCGGACCGTCAGTTCCAGTCGCTCGGCGAGCCCCTGTTCGAGCTGCCGCTGTCAGGCTGGTACTGGCAGATCACGCGGACCGACACCGAAAAGCCGGAGGTGCGCTCCTCGCGCTCGCTCTGGGACAAGAAGCTGCCGAAGCTGGAGGAGCAGGGCACCGAGCTCACCGCTGCCGGCATCCGCCTCGCCTATGTCGACGGCCCCGAGGGACAGAACCTGCGCATGGTGGAGCGGCCGGTCGATCTCGGCGCGGACGGCAAATATCTGGTCAGCGTCGCCGGCGACGACACCGAGATTTTCGACGAGACGCGGAGCTTCGACTACTATCTCGGCGGCACCTTCACCGCGCTCGGCATCGTGCTGCTGCTGACCACGGTGTTCCAGGTGAGGTTCGGTCTCGCGCCCCTCAAGCGCATCTCGGAATCTATCGCCGACATCCGCTCCGGGCGGGCGGAGCGGCTCGAAGGTGAATTCCCGGTCGAGATCGCGCCGTTGGCGCGCGAGACCAACGCGCTGATCGATGCCAATCGCGAGATCGTCGAGCGCGCGCGCACCCATGTCGGCAATCTCGCCCATGCGATCAAGACGCCGCTCTCGGTGATCGTGAATGAGGCCGGCACGCACGCCACCGAGCCGTTCGCAGCCAAGGTGATGGAGCAGGCGGACGTGATGCGCGACCAGCTCGCCCATCATCTGGAGCGCGCGCGCATCGCGGCACGCGTCTCGGTGGTCGCGACCGTGACGGAGGTCGCACCCGTCATCGAGGCGCTGCGGCGGACCATGGAGAAGATCCATCGCGATCGCGGGATACTGGTCGAGGCCAAGGCCGATCCGTCCGCAAAGTTTCGCGGCGAGCGGCAAGATCTGGAGGAGATGGTCGGCAATCTCGTCGACAATGCCTGCAAATGGGCGGCCTCGCAGGTCTTCATCGAGGTTCTGGTGGAAGCGCCGCACCAGACGGGCGCCGGCCCGCGCCTGCGGATCATCGTCGACGACGATGGCCGCGGCCTGTCGGAGGCCGAGCGCGCCCAGGTCTCCCGGCGCGGCCAGCGGCTCGACGAGTCCAAGCCCGGCTCGGGGCTCGGCCTGTCCATCGTGACCGACCTCGCCGCGCTCTATGGCGGCAGCCTCTCGCTCGCGGGCGCCCCGACCGGTGGCCTGCGGGCGGAGCTGGTCCTCCCCGGAATATAATCCTTTGTTCCGGCACGACTATTTGGCTGGTCCGGTACCATCCGGACCAAACCGGAGCTATTTCGGAGCGACTTCCTAAACGGCTTCTTAAGTGGGCCCCATCTATGATCGCGCAGGACGCATCCCACGTCTGCCATTTTATCGTGCATCACCCGGGCGCATGAGCCAGACATCGATCGAGCGGCTGAGGGAATATCTCGCGCAGCTCCCGCCGCAGTCGCAGGCGCTGCTGATGCGGGAGTTCGAACGCGCGCTCGAGCGCGGCCAGGACACGGCGGTGGCGACCCTCGTGCTCGAGCAGCTGCGCAAGATCGTCCGCAAGACCGAAGTTGACGAGGCTGCGCCGCCGCGCACGGACGATCTGTCGCGGCTGTTGTTCCAGGTGCTGGAACCATTCCTGGTCGAGACGGGCGCCCCTGTCAGGGTCGGCCAGATCCGCCGCTCCTCGCTGCATCCGATCTGGCAATGGCTCGGCCGCGATGGCGCCCCCGACAAGGTCAACGAATTCGAGGCGGCGCTGGCGCGCATGCCGGCCTCAGACAGTGCAGGGCAGGTCGAAGCCCTCGCCGCGAAGCTCCAGGCCGTGGCCGCGGATGCCATCTTCGGGTTGACGGGTCCCAGCGGCGGCGACAAGTCGCGCGCGCTCGCCCGCGTCGGCCCGCCCAACGTGATCGAGGACCTCTATTCGATCGGAGCGGTGCTTCAGGTCCGGGAGGCCATCGCCACGCTGAACGAGAAGCTGCCGCGCTTCCTGCGTACCTTCGGCGAGGCCCAGATCGCATCTGTGACGTCCACACTCAACATCCCCGCGCTCCAGACGCCGCAGATGCTGGCCTTCGCGCTGTCGATGGTCGTGCAGCGGATGACCGCGCCGTGGCAGATCATCCGCCTCGCCATCAAGATTGCCGCGTCCGACGACGAGATCCGCGTCGCGGCGACGCCCTACGGCGTGGCCGTCACGATCGCCCTGCATGATTTGTCCTGCGTTGCCGCGATCCTGCGCATGGATATCAAGCGCGGCCATTTCGAGAACGTCGCCGACAATCTCAAGGCGCTGCATGACGGCGTGCGCGGTCTTCGCACGGAGCTCGATCTGCGCAACGATTCCGTCTGGGGCAAGCAGCTGACCTCGATCCGGGCCGACATCTCCAATGCGCTGCAATCGGAGATCGACAGCGTTCCCGGCCGGGTTCGCCGCATCCTGCGCCAGCGCGCCGAGAAGGAC
Source organism: Bradyrhizobium barranii subsp. apii (assembly GCF_011516635.5). Classification (GTDB taxonomy): domain Bacteria; phylum Pseudomonadota; class Alphaproteobacteria; order Rhizobiales; family Xanthobacteraceae; genus Bradyrhizobium; species Bradyrhizobium barranii. Next base: position 3,942,241 of record NZ_CP096255.1, read on the forward strand.
ATTCCGCCGGGCGCGCGGATCGATAGCACCGAGGTCGAGGAAACCGCGGCGCTGATCGATTTCGTCGCGACCTGCCGCAACTATGCGAGCGAGCTTGCGATCAACGAAGTGACGCTGCGCACCTATTCCGATCTCCAGCAATATGTCGAACGCTCGACCGAGCAGTTGGTGCAGTCGCTGCGTGCGGCCGATCACAAGGTCCGCACCTATCGGCAGCAGCAGGTCCAGGCCGCGATCCGGTTCTGCCAGGTGCTGTTCGGCGATGATTATGCGTCGCTGATGAGCCGCGCCGCGGAGAACGCGGCCACGGGCGAGCGCAAATCGTCGCGGGCAAGCTGATCAAGCGCATTTTTTTGTGATCACAATTTGTGGTTGACGGTGCCGGTGGCGGGCCCTACGGTCGCCGTGCAAATTTTTGGAATTTCTATCTGTGGGCGCATGAAACCCCTTATCAGCTCCATCGAAATTGAAAACCGCGTCATCGTTGCCAAGTATCAGAGGCTGATGGTTGGCGCGAAGGTGGTGCTGATCGAGAAGGCAAGCGGCCGCCAACTGCCTGAGACCGTCACCAGGGTTGCATCGCCCGTTCCCGTCGGGGCGTTGCGCATCAAATTGCCTGAAGCAATCGAGCCGGGAACATACTTCCTGAGGGCCTTCAACGGGCACGGCGAGGACGCCGCTCAAAGCGCGGACTTCGAGATCGGTTAAGCCGTTGGATTTTCACAGTTTCGGGACTGTGTGCGGTCGCGCCGAATTGACAATTGTCAATTGCCGCATCGTCCGGCCGTGGTGTAAAGCCACCTATGGGCGCGGTTCGCGCGCCGCCGGAAGCTTGCCAGATGACGCTATGGTTCGTGTTCGCGCTGATGACGGTCGCGGCGATTTTCGCCGTGCTTCTGCCGCTCGGCCGCGGCGGACGCGCGCAAAATCAGGGGAGCGAGGTCGCGGTCTACAAGGACCAGTTGGCCGAGATCGAGCGTGATCTCGCCGCAGGACTGATCGCCGCGCCGGAAGCCGAGGCCGCACGTGTCGAGATCAGCCGCAGGCTGCTTGCCGCGGCCGGGAGCGAGCCGGTATCGGAACCGACATCGAGCCTCAAATGGCGCCGCGCGGCGGCTGTGCTGGCGCTTGCCGGCCTGCCGCTCATTGCGATCGGCGTCTACATGCCGCTCGGCTCGCCCAGGCTCCAGGACTTTCCCCTGGCGCAGCGGGAGCGCGGGGCAGGGTCCGGCATGGCGCTCGAGAATCTCGTCGTGCAGGTCGAGCAGCATCTGGAAAAGAATCCGACCGACGGGCGCGGCTGGAACGTGCTCGCGCCGGTGCTGGTGCGGCTTGGCCGCTTCGACGATGCGGTGCGCGCCTATCGCAACTCGCTCACCTACAATGGCGAGAGTTCGGAGCGCCGGGCCGATCTCGGCGAGGCGATCGCGGCTGCTGCCGGCGGTGTGGTGACCGCCGAGGCCAAGACCGAATTCGAGCGCGCGCGTGGCCTGAACGCGGACGATCCCAAGGCGAACTATTTCCTCGGGCTTGCCGCCGAGCAGGATGGCCGCAAGGACGACGCCGCCAACATCTGGCGCTCACTGCTGGCGAAAGCGCCGGCGGATGCGCCGTGGCGTCCTCTGGTGCAGACCTCGCTGGCGCGGGTCGGCGGCGGTGGTGCTACGATGCCGGCGCTGTCGGACGAGACGATCGCAGCCTCCAAGGACATGAACGAGGGCGATCGCAACGCAATGGTGCGCGGCATGGTCGAACGCCTGGCCACCCGGCTGAGGCAGAACGGCGATGATGTCGAGGGTTGGCTGCGCCTGGTGCGCGCCTATCTCGTGATGGGCGATCGTGACAAGGCAATGGGCGCTTCGACCGACGCGCGACAGGCCGTCGCCAACGACGTAGCGCGGCTGCGCCAGCTCAACGAAGGCCTCAAGACTCTCGGGCTCGACGGATGACGATGTCGGGACGAGGCGAGCGGAGAACGGATACGCGATGACGCGCAAGCAGCGACGTATGACCATCATCGGCGGCTCCCTCGCGGTGCTCGCGCTTGCGGCCGCGCTCGTGCTCAACGCTCTGCGCGACTCCATCGTGTTCTTCTCGACGCCGACGATGGTCGCCGAAAAGCACGTCGAGCCCGGCAAGCGGTTCCGTCTCGGCGGCCTGGTGCAGCCCGGCTCGCTCCAGCGCGGCGATAATCTCGCCGTGACCTTCGAGGTTGCCGACGGTGGCGCCAAGCTGCCGGTCGCCTACAAGGGCATCCTGCCCGACCTGTTCCGGGAAGGGCAGGGCGTGGTCGCCGAAGGCGCGCTCGACGCCAATGGCGTGTTCAAGGCCGACACCGTGCTCGCCAAGCACGATGAGACCTACATGCCCAAGGAAGTCGCCGATGCCCTGAAGAAGCAGGGGCACTGGAAGGACGATTACGGCGCCAAGGCTTCTGATAGCGTCAAGCCCGCGGCGACGACCGCGCAGGGCAACCCGCAGGGAGCAGTGCGTTGATCGCGGAATCCGGACACTACGCGCTGGTGCTGGCCCTCGGCCTGGCGCTGATCCAGTCCATCGTGCCGCTGATCGGTGCGCGCTTGCGCGATGACGCGCTGATGAACGTGGCGCGCTCCGCCGCGCTGGCGCAGCTGCTGTTCGTCGGTGCGTCGTTCATCGCGCTCGTGATGCTTCACGTGAACTCGGATTTCTCCGTCGCCAACGTCTACGAGAACTCCCATTCGATGAAGCCGCTGATCTACAAGATCACCGGCGTGTGGGGGAACCATGAAGGCTCGATGCTGCTGTGGGTGTCGATCCTGGCGCTGTTCGGCGGAATGGTCGCCGCCTTCGGCAACAATCTGCCGCTGTCGCTGCGCGCGCATGTGCTGGCCGTGCAGGCGTGGATCGCCAGCGCCTTCTATCTCTTCATCCTGGTGACATCGAACCCGTTCCTGCGCATCGCCAATCCGCCGATCGAGGGACGCGATCTCAATCCGGTGCTCCAGGACATCGGCCTCGCCGTGCATCCGCCGATGCTCTATCTCGGTTATGTCGGCTTCTCGATCTCGTTCTCCTTCGCCATCGCGGCGCTGATGGAGGGGCGGATCGACGCGGCCTGGGCGCGCTGGGTGCGGCCGTGGACGCTGGTGGCCTGGATCTTCCTGACGCTCGGCATCGCGATGGGCTCGTACTGGGCGTATTACGAGCTCGGCTGGGGCGGCTGGTGGTTCTGGGATCCGGTCGAAAACGCCTCGCTGATGCCGTGGCTCGCCGGCACGGCGCTGCTGCACTCGGCGCTGGTGATGGAGAAGCGCAACGCGCTGAAGGTCTGGACCATCCTGCTGTCGATCCTGACCTTCTCGCTGTCGCTGCTCGGCACCTTCCTGGTGCGTTCGGGCGTCATCACCTCCGTGCACGCTTTCGCCACCGATCCGACGCGCGGCGTGTTCATCCTGCTGATCCTCTGCCTGTTCATCGGCGGCAGCCTGTCGCTGTTCGCAGGGCGCGCGACCTCGTTGAAGCAGGGCGGCCTGTTCGCGCCGATCTCGCGCGAGGGCGCGCTGGTCTTGAACAATCTGCTGCTCAGCGTAGCCTGCGCGGTCGTGCTGTTCGGCACGCTCTATCCGCTGGCGATGGAAGCGCTCGACTTCAAGATGTCGGTCGGCGCGCCCTTCTACAATCTCACCTTCGTCCCGCTGTTCGCGCTGCTGCTGCTCGTGGTGCCGTTCGGGCCGATGCTGGCGTGGAAGCGCGGCGATCTGCTCGGCGTCACCCAGCGGCTGCTTGCGGCGGGCGTTGCCGCGCTCGTTGTGATCGCCATCGTCTGGGCCTGGACCCGTGGTGGCAGTGCGCTGGCACCATTGGCAATTGGGCTTGGAGTCTTCGTCATCGCCGGTGCCGTGACCGATCTGTCCGAACGGACCGGTTTGTTCCGCCTGCCGTTCGCAACGACGCTGCACCGGGCCCGCGGCCTGCCGCGTTCGGCCTGGGGTTCTGTGTTTGCCCATGCGGGCCTCGGCGTCGCGCTGATCGGGATCGTCTGCGAGACCACCTGGAACAGCGAGTATATCGCGACCATGAAGCAGAACGACGTTGCACACGTCGCCGGCTATGATCTCAAGCTCGACGGCCTGTCCCAGCGTCAGGGGCCGAACTTCCGCGAGATGATCGCCGAGTTCAACGTCAGCCGCGACGGTGAGAAGATCAGCGTCATGACGCCGTCCAAGCGCAACTTCACGACGCGCGGGTCCTCGACCACCGAGGCCGCATTGCTGACGCGCGGCGCGAGCCAGCTCTACGTTTCCCTCGGCGACGCGACTGCCGATGGCGCCATTGCGGTGCGCATCTATCACAAGCCGCTGGTGCTGCTGATCTGGTGGGGGCCGGTGCTCATGGCCTTTGGCGGCATGCTGTCGCTGTCCGACCGGCGCCTGCGGGTCGGCGCACCGAAGCCGGCGCGGGCCAAGCAGCGCCTTCAGCCGGCGGAGTGATCCGATGCGGCGGATGATGGTCACGATCGTTGCGCTCATGCTGCTGGCTTTGCCCGCCGCCCACGCCGTGCAGCCCGACGAGATCATGTCGGATCCCGTGAAGGAGGCACGCGCCCGCGACTTGTCGCGCGAGCTGCGCTGCATGGTCTGCCAGAACCAGTCGATCGACGATTCCGACGCGCCGCTGGCGCGCGATTTGCGGCTGCTGGTGCGCGAGCGGATCGCTGCCGGCGACAGCAATTCGCAGGTGCTCGACTTCCTGGTCGCGCGCTATGGCGAGTTCGTGCTGCTCAAGCCGCGCTTCGAGCGGCAGACCATGCTGTTGTGGCTGCTCGCGCCGCTGCTGCTGATCAGCGGCGGCCTGGCGCTCTGGCTGCAAATCCGCCGGCGCGCGCGAAGCGGTGCAGACCTACCAGCTCCGCCGCTCACTGCGGATGAAGAGTCGCAGCTCGCCGCCTTGATGTCGGACGAGACGAAGTCGTCCTAGGCTACGTAATGATACGTAGGCCGTCTGCCACAGCGTGTTTCATGCTCTGTTGACCTTTGTCTGGAAGCTTGTCGCGAAATTCAATTCCAGATTTTTGAGTCCTCAGCGATGTTCACGAACAGCAATCTGACGATCCGCTTCCTGATCGGCGCCGTCGTCGCTGCATTATTGTTCCTGCTGGGCATCGGCGGCGGCACCGGCTTCGTCGCGGTGCTCTACCTCAACAACGAGATCACCAGCCTGTCGTCGGATTTCGCCGCGCTGAGCGGCCCCGCGCGCGAGCATGCAATGCTGATCTACCAGCAGGCGCAGGCGGCATTCTCCTATTTCCTGATCGCCTGCGGCGTGATCACGGTGGTCGCTGTCGCGATCTGCCTCACTACCTGGTTCGCTGTGCGCAACGGCATCCTCAATCCGCTGGCGGCGATTGTGCACGCCATGCGTGAGGTCGCCGATCAGAAATTCGAGACGCCTGTTCCGGGCCTCGGCGTTACCAACGAGATCGGCCTGCTCGCCGGTGCACTGGAAGTGTTCAAGACAAACGGCCTGGAGCGGCGGCGCCTCACCGAGCAGCAATTACACGAAGCGCAGCATCAGGCCGAGCGGTCGAAATTCCTGGACGCCCGGATCAAGCGCTTCAACGATCTCGTTGCCAGCGTGGTCGACAGCGTGGCGTCCTCGGCCGCGCACCTGAAGAGCAATGCCGAAACGCTGTCACGGACGGCCAACGACACCAGCTCCAAGGCCAATGCAGTCGCGAGCGCGGCGAACCACGCCAGCGCCAGCGTGCAGATCGTCGCGGGCTCGGCCGAGGAGATGACGAACTCGATCGGCACGATCAGCCGCCGCGTCACCGACGCGACGCAGCGTGCCGAAGGCGCGGCGACGCAGGCCGAGAAGAGCCGCGACACCATCCACACGCTGTCGGATGCCGCCGACAAGATCGGCGAGGTCGTGCAGCTCGTGCAGGCGATCGCCTCGCAGACCAACCTGCTGGCGCTCAACGCCACCATCGAGGCGGCGCGGGCAGGGGACGCCGGCAAGGGTTTTGCCGTGGTTGCCTCCGAAGTGAAGAGCCTCGCGCACCAGACCAGCAAGGCGACGGAGGAGATCACCTCGCACGTCGCCAGCATCCAGGGCATCACCGCGGAGACGCGCGGCGCGATCGACGGCATCTCGAAGACGCTGTCGGAGATCTCGTCGATCATGTCGGGCATCGAGGTCGACACCGCCCAGCAGCGCAACGCCACGCAGGACATCACCCGCAGCGCGCAGGATGCCGCGCATGGAACGCTGGACGTCTCCAACCACATCGTCCAGATCACCTCGACGTCGGCGGAGACCGGCCGCATGGCGGCCGAAGCGCGCGATTCCGCCGTCGATCTGTCGCAGCAGGCCGAAACCCTGAAGCGTGAAGTCGACGAATTCATCGTCAGCGTGAGGGCGAGCTGATCTCGCCAAAGGCGTGTTCTGCGCTCGTCAGGGGAACTCGATTAAGTTCCTGTAAGGCCACGACTTTCGGCGTGCGATAAACTGCCGCAACGGCGCGACCCTTCATTACAAAAGTTTAACCCCGCCGCCAGCGCACGGTAAGGCGGGAGCCCCCATCTTCATGTCCGTAACGTGCTGCCATCCGGCACCGAAAGAATTCAAGGCCTTGGAGATTCCTGCATGACCGACCGTCCCGACCTCACGAACCTTCCGTCCTACCGGCCGCCCCGCCGGTCGGTTTTCTCCGCGCGCAGGATCGCGCTGATGGCTTCGGTCGTCGCTGGCCTCGGGATTGCCGTCCACGGCTTCAGCCCGTCGACCTCGCCGAGCGAGCTGTTCTCCAGCCCGGCGCATGCGCAGGTCAACAACGAGGTCCGGAAGGTTGAGCGTCCGGTCGGGTTCGCCGACATCGTCGAGCGCGTGAAACCGTCGGTGATCTCGGTGAAGGTCAACATCAAGGAGAAGACCGCAAGCAACGACGATGGCGACGATTCCTCCTCGCCGTTCCAGCCCGGCTCGCCGATGGAGCGCTTCTTCCGCCGCTTCGGCGGTCCGGATGGTTTCCCGGGCCAGAAGGGTGGCCGCGGCCGCGTCGTGCAGGGCCAGGGCTCCGGCTTCTTCATCTCCGCCGACGGTTTTGCCGTGACCAACAACCACGTGGTCGACGGCGCCGACAAGGTCGAGGTCACGACCGACGACGGCAAGACCTATACCGCCAAGGTGATCGGCACCGACCAGCGCACTGACCTCGCCCTCATCAAGGTCGAGGGCAGCTCGAACTTCCCGTTCGCCAAGCTCGCCGACAGCAAGCCGCGGATCGGCGACTGGGTGCTCGCGGTCGGCAATCCCTTCGGCCTCGGCGGCACCGTGACTGCGGGCATCGTCTCGGCCAGCGGCCGCGACATCGGCAACGGTCCCTATGACGATTTCATCCAGATCGATGCGCCCGTGAACAAGGGCAATTCCGGTGGTCCCGCTTTCGACACCAACGGCGAGGTGATGGGCGTCAATACCGCGATCTACTCGCCCTCCGGCGGCAGCGTCGGCATCGCGTTCTCGATTCCCGCGAGCACCGTGAAGAGCGTGGTGGCCCAGCTCAAGGACAAGGGCTCGGTCAGCCGCGGCTGGATCGGCGTCCAGATCCAGCCGGTGACGTCCGATATCGCCGACAGCCTCGGCATGAAGAAGGCTGAAGGTGCGCTGGTGGCGGAGCCGCAGGCGAACGGTCCGGCGGCGAAGGCCGGCATCGAGTCCGGCGACGTGATCACCTCGGTCAACGGTGAATCCGTCAAGGATGCCCGCGAGCTTGCACGCACCATCGGCGGCATGGCGCCCGGCGCGACCGTGAAGCTCAACGTGTTGCACAAGGGCCAGGACAAGGTCGTGAACCTCACCCTCGGCCAGCTGCCGAACACGATCGAGGCCAAGGCCGACACCGACAAGGATAGCGGCAAGGGTGCGAGCCGTGGCACCGACGTGCCCAAGCTCGGCATGACCGTCGCGCCCGCCGACTCCGTGGCTGGCGCCGGCAAGGAAGGTGTCGTGGTCACCGAAGTCGATCCGAAGAGCGCCGCGGCCGAACGCGGCTTCAAGGAAGGCGACGTTATTCTCGAAGTCGGCGGCAAGAGCGTGAGCACCGCCGGCGAAGTCCGCGACGCCATCAACACGGCGCGGACCGACAACAAGAACAGCGTCCTGATGCGCGTGAAGAGCGGCGGCCAGTCGCGCTTCGTCGCCGTGCCCATCGCCAAGGGCTAAGCCGTCAGGAGGTCTACGAGATGAGGGGTGTCGCCGGCATCAGTCGCCCCCGCCGCCGACGCCCTTCGGGGGAGCAGCATAAGGCCCGCTCCCCCAGCCTACCTTCCGGTGGAATTACGCCCCCCTCCGTCGGAAGGCCTAGGGCGGTGAGGTCCCCCCAGCTTCACCGCCCGCCTTTTTGCCTACCCAAGTCCCGTTTGCTTGGCTTGCATGCGATTGCCGCTCGCGCCATGTTCAGGAAAGGTTGACCCCCTTGACCGCCGCCGAACGCACGATGCGCCTCCTCATCATCGAAGACGACCGCGAATCCGCCGACTATCTCGTGAAGGCGTTTCGTGAAGTCGGACACATTGCCGACCACGCCGCCGACGGCGAGGAAGGCCTCGCCATGGCCGAGAGCGGCGATTACGACGTGCTGGTGGTCGACCGCATGCTGCCCAAGCGTGACGGCCTGTCCCTGATCGGCGCGTTGCGCGACAAGGGCGACTCGTCGCCGGTGCTGATTCTCTCCGCGCTCGGGCAGGTCGACGATCGCATTAAGGGTCTGCGCGCCGGCGGCGACGACTATCTGCCGAAGCCTTATTCCTTTGCCGAGTTGCTGGCCCGGGTCGAAGTGCTGTCGCGGCGCCGCGACGGTCCGGCCGAGGACACGCTCTACCGCGTCGGCGATCTCGAACTCGACCGGCTGTCCCATCGCGTCGCCCGCGGCAAGGACGAACTGACGCTCCAGCCGCGCGAATTCCGCCTGCTCGAATACCTCATGAAGCATGCCGGCCAGGTGGTGACGCGCACCATGCTGCTGGAGAACGTCTGGGACTACCATTTCGATCCGCAGACCAACGTGATCGACGTGCACATTTCGCGGCTGCGCTCCAAGATCGACAAGGGTTTTGAGCGGCCGCTGCTGCACACGATCCGCGGCGCCGGATACATGATCCGTGACGGGATTCGGTAAACTCGTCCGCACCACGGCATTCCGGCTGACGCTGGTCTACCTGTTCCTGTTTGCGATTTTCGCGGCCTCGCTGCTCGGCTATTTCGCCTGGAATACGCGGCGGCTGATCACCGAGGAAATCACGCAGACGGTCAATGCCGAGACCTCGGAGATCAACGAGATCTACGGCCGTCGCGGCCTGCGCGGCCTCGTGCTCGCGATCGAGTACCGGGCGCTGCGGCCGGGCGCCAACCTCTATCTCGTGACCACGCCGACCGGGCAGGCGATCGCCGGCAATGTCGGCTCGCTGGCGCCGGGCGTAATGGCGACGCGCGGCTGGTCGGAGACGGCCTACAAGCGGATCGAGGACGCCGACGAGCGCGACCATCGCGCGCTGGTGCGCGTCACCGAGCTCGAAAACGGTTTCCGCCTCCTGATCGGCCGCGACCTCGACGAGCGGCGGCGCCTGTTCGGGATCGTCGCCAAGGCCGCGCAATGGTCGATCCTGATCGTGGTCGTGCTGGGCCTCGGCGGCGGCATCTTCGTCGCGCGCCGCGTGCTCACGCGCATCGATGCGATGACCGGCACCGCGCAGCGCATCATGACCGGCGATCTCAGCGGGCGCCTGCCGGTGGGGCGCAGCGGCGACGAGCTCGATCGTCTTGCGGAAAACCTCAATGCGATGCTGGAGCGGATCGAGGCGCTGATGGCGGGGCTGAAGGAAGTCTCCGACAACATCGCCCACGACCTCAAGACGCCACTGACGCGTCTGCGCAACCGCGCCGAGGAGGCGCTGGCGAAATCGGGCAGCGAGACCGATTACCGAGCGGCGCTGGAGCGGACCATCGAGGAATCCGACGGCTTGATCCGCACCTTCAATGCGCTGTTGATGATCGCGCGCGCCGAGTCCGGCCAGGCGCGCGGCAACATGGATGATTTCGACGCCGCCGAAGTCGCGGGCGGCATCCACGAGCTCTACGAGCCGCTGGCCGAGGACGATGGCATGACCTTGAAGGTCAAGGCCGAGCCGACGCCGGTTCACGCCAACCGCGAATTGATCAGCCAGGCGCTCGCCAACCTGGTCGAGAACGCGATCAAGTACGGCAAGCCGGTCGCGCAGACCGGTGGAACCGTGGTCAGCATGGACTCCAGGCAGATCATCATCGAGGCGAAGCGCGAGGGCGACCAGGTGCTGCTCAGCGTCACCGATCGCGGCCCTGGTATCCCCGAAGCCGACCGCAAGCATGTCGTCGAGCGATTCGTGCGGCTTGAAGCCAGCCGCACGCTGCCGGGCTCCGGCCTCGGTCTCAGCCTTGCCGCCGCGGTTGCGACATTGCATGGCGGAGAATTGCGGCTGGGTGATGCCCAGCCCGGCCTCGTCGCCACGCTGGTGCTCCCGGCGCGCGCCGGCGACAGGGTTGCTCCGCCAATGCAGGATGTGCCACAGAAGGTGGCATGAACCACTCCGCGCCGGGAAACGCGGACAAGACTGGTGAGAGCCTCGCCGCGCGCTTTGCGGAGGCTCCCCATATTGCCGCTTCCACCACCGACGAACGACGTCTTGAAAGCTGGCTGGCCGAGCTCGAGCCGGCGCAATCGGCCCGTCTTGGCGTGTTGCTGGCTCATCCATTCGCGCGGGATATTCTGGCCGGCATCGCAGAATTCTCGCCCTATTTGTTCGATCTGGTGCGCACTGACCCGCTGCGGCTGATCCGGTTGCTGGAATGCGATCCGGATGCGCATCTCGCGCTGCTGATCGCGGAGGCGAGGGACGCGGTGCTCGCGGCAGGCGACGAAGCCGAGGTGATGCGGCGGCTTCGCAGGATGAAGGCCGAAGCGGCGCTTCTCACTGCGCTGTGCGATATCGGCGGCGTCTGGCCGGTGATGCGGGTGACGGCGGCGCTGACCGATGTCGCGGTATCCTCGGTGCAGGCGGCGCTCCAGTACCAGCTGCGGCAGGAAGCCGCACGTGGGAAGATCCTGCCGCCCAATCCCGAAGCTCCGGAAGAGGGCTGCGGCCTGATCGTGCTCGCGATGGGCAAGATGGGGGCGGGCGAGCTGAACTATTCCAGCGACATCGACCTCATTGTGTTCTTCGATCCCGATGCCACGACGCTCGCGCCCGACATCGAGCCGCAGCCGTTCTTCGTGCGGGTGACGCAGGGCGTGGCGCGCATTCTCCAGCAGCGTACCTATGACGGCTACGTCTTCCGCGTCGACCTGCGCCTGCGTCCCGATCCGTCCTCGACGCAAGTGGCGATTTCGCGAGACGCCGCGCTGAACTATTACGAGCGGGAAGGGCGCACCTGGGAGCGTGCTGCGATGATCAAGGCGCGTGCCTGCGCCGGCGATGCCAAAGCGGGCGAGGCGCTGCTCGCCGAAATCGCGCCCTTCGTCTGGCGCAAGCATCTCGACTTCGCCGCGCTTGCCGACGTCCACGACATGAAGCGTCAGATGCAGACCTATCGCGGCCAGAGCGAGATCGCAGTCGAGGGGCACAACGTCAAGGTCGGGCGTGGCGGCATTCGCGAGATCGAATTTTTCGCGCAAACGCAGCAGCTGATCGCCGGCGGTCGCCATCCGGAGTTGCGGGTGCGGCCGACGCTCGCCGCGCTCGATATTCTCGCCACCAGCAACTGGATCACCTTTGCCGCGCGTGACGAGCTGACGATTGCGTATGAATTCCTGCGCCGTGTCGAGCACCGCCTCCAGATGATCGCCGACGAGCAGACCCATGCGTTGCCCGACGACAAGGAGGCGGTCGAGCGCTTTGCACGCTTCTTCGGCTATCCGGATCGCGAAGCCTTTGCGCGCGACCTGTTGCGGCAGCTCCAGATCGTGCAGGGACACTACGAAAAACTGTTCGAGGGCGATGACCCGACCGGCACGGCAAAGCTGCCGGCGCTCGACTACAGTGCAGGTCCTGACGATCCGCGCCTGCTGCAATATTTGACGACGCTCGGCTTCAAGAAGCCGGCCGCACTCGCGCAGACCATACGTGACTGGATCACAGGCGACTACCGCGTGTTCCGCAACGACCAGACGCGAAGCGCTTTCGTCGAGTTCGTGCCGGCCCTGATCGACGGCCTCGCGCGGGCCGAGGAGCCGGATCGCGCCGTCGTGGCGTTCGATCAGTTCCTCCAGGCACTCCAGCTTGGCGGGCGGCTGATCACGCTACTCGGCCAGAACCGCGATCTCGTCGCGCTCGTGGCGCTGGTGCTCGGCGCGGCACCGCGGCTCGGCGAGATGCTGGCGCGGAAGCCGCAGCTCATGGATGGCCTGATCGATCCCAGATTCTTCGGCGCGATGCCGGACAAGCAGGAATTGTCGGCGCGATTGGCCGCGACGGTGCGCGACGCCGACTCCTATGAGGAGTTTCTCGACCGTCTCCGCCTGTTCGGGCAGGAGAGCCTGTTCCTGATCGGCACGCGCATTCTCTCCGGTACGGTCTCGGCGCAGCAGGCCAGCACGGCTTTCGCCGATGTCGCCGAAGGCATCGTCCACACCGTGCACGATCTTGTCGCCGAACGCTTCGCCGCCCAACACGGACGTATCAAGGATCAGGAGACCGCGATCATCGCGATGGGCCGGCTCGGCAGCCGCGAGATGACGGCATCGTCCGATCTCGACCTGATCCTGCTGTACGATTTCGACAGCGACAATCCGGACTCCGACGGGGCCAAATCGCTTCAGGGCGCCCACTACTTCGCGCGCTTCACCCAGCGCCTGATCAGTGCCTTCACCACACGCACCAATTACGGTGTGCTGTACGAGATCGACATGCGGCTGCGCCCGTCGGGACGCGCCGGTCCGGTGGCGTCGAGCCTCGTCTCATTCGCGGACTACCAGGCCAACGAGGCCTGGACCTGGGAGCACATGGCCCTGACCCGCGCCCGCGTGGTATCGGCCTCGGATGAATTCCGTGAGCGGATCGAGCGTATCATCCGCGATGTCCTGACCCGCCGCCGCGATCGGGCGACCATTGCCAACGACGTCGCCGACATGCGGCGCGCCATCGCGCAGGAGAAGGGCGAAAGCGACCATTGGGATATCAAATACGCTGCCGGCGGCATGGTCGATATCGACTTCATCGCGCAATATCTCCAGCTCGTTCACGCCCATGACAAGCCTGAAATTCTCGACGTCAGCACCCTTCAGGTTCTGGACAACGCCGCCAAGCTCGGCGTGCTCCCGCAATCGGAGGCGGAGATCCTGCGCGCGGCGGCGCGGCTCTATCACGACCTGACGCAGATCCTGCGGCTCTGCGTCAGCGACGGCTTCAAGCCCGAGACTGCCGGCACCGACCTTCAGCGCGTGATGGCGCGCGCCGGCGATGCGCCCGACTTCTCGTCACTGGAGGCGCGCGTGAAGGAAACGCAGAGCGAGGTGAGGCGCGTATTTACGGCGCTGCTGGAAGGGACGTCGTCTGCTTCAGCGAGGTAAGAGCCTCGCGCACGTTCGGCTCCAGGCCTGCGCCGCCCGCGTCGAGATGGGCGAAGATCGCGCGCTTCATCCGGGGATCCCAGAACTTCTTGATGTGGTCGGCGATTCCCGGCACGGCCTTGTCGTGACCTTGGCTCTTGAAGAAGGTACCGATCTGGTTGGCCATGTAGACGAGGCGGTCAGGCGACGACATCGATAATCTCCTGAGCACGATGAGCCGTAACGCGACTCTGGTGCGTGAATACTTCAAACCCATCGCTGCGGGCAATCGCGATCAACGTGATGCCGGCGGCCTCCGCGGTGCGAACCGCGAGCGCGGTGGGCGCCGAGACGGCGACCAGCACCGGGGCGCCGATTGCGGCCGTCTTCTGCACCATCTCGACCGAGACACGGCTCGTCAGCAGCACCATGCCCACGCTAGCGTCCGTCCGGCTGCGCGCCAGCGAACCTGCGAGCTTGTCTAGCGCGTTATGGCGGCCGACGTCCTCGCGCAGGGCGACAATGCCATTCGATGGCGACCAGAAGGCCGCGGCGTGGACTGCGCGCGTCTGCATGTTGATCGATTGCAGGGGCGCGATCGCCTGCATCGCCGCCATGATCTGTTGCGGCGTGAAGCTGGACCCTGGTGGGACGACGGCCGCAGGCCGCACGGCCTCGGCGATTGAATCGATGCCGCAAATGCCGCAGCCGGTCGGGCCGGCAATGTGCCGCCGCCGCTCGCTGATGCGCGCGGCATCTTCCGACGCCAGCCACATGCGCAGCTCGATGCCGTCGTCGAGGCGGACCACTTCGAGCGACTTGATGTCGTCGACCGACCTGATGATGCCTTCGTCCAGGCTGAAGCCGACCGCAAAATCCTCGAGGTTCTGCGGCGTCCCCATCATGACGGCATAGCTGCCGCCGTTATAGGTCAGCGCCAGCGGCGTCTCCTCCGGGATCAGTCGCGCCCCTTCGGACGCGACTCCGTCGCGCCAGATCTCGCGGTCGATGGCCTGGACCGGCACGTGCATGCCGTTACTCCGCGGCCTCGGCCGGCGCGATGCGGCGGGAGTGCTGCGCCTGCGCGTCGTAGGCCTTCTGCCAGTCGGACGGGCCGTTCGACGGCGAGATCTGCACCGCCGTGACCTTGTATTCGGGGCAGTTGGTGGCCCAATCCGAATAGTCGGTGGTGATGACGTTGGCCTGCGTGTCCGGGTGATGGAAGGTGGTGTAGACGACGCCCGGTGAGACGCGGTCGGTGATCTCCGCGCGCAGCGTGGTTTCGCCCGCACGGCTCGTGAGCCGCACCCAGTCGCCGTCGCGCACACCGCGCTGCTCGGCGTCGTGCGGATGAATCTCGAGCCGGTCCTCGGCATGCCAGACCACGTTCTCGGTGCGCCTTGTCTGCGCGCCGACATTGTACTGGCTGAGGATGCGGCCCGTGGTGAGCAGCAGCGGGAAGCGGGGGCCGGTGCGCTCGTCGGTCGCGACGTATTCCGTGACGATGAACTTGCCCTTGCCGCGGACGAAGCCGCCGATATGCATCACCGGGGTGCCCTCCGGCGCCTTCTCGTTGCAGGGCCACTGCACCGAGCCGAGTTCGTCGAGCTTGGCGTAGGAGACGCCGGTAAACGTCGGCGTCAGTGCCGCGATCTCGTCCATGATCTCGGACGGATGGCTGTAGTTCATCTCGAAGCCCATGGCCTTGGCGAGGGCGATGGTGACCTCCCAGTCGGCCATGCCGTTCTTCGGTGACATCACCTTGCGGACGCGCTGGATGCGGCGCTCGGCGTTGGTGAAGGTGCCGTCCTTCTCGAGGAAGCTCGAGCCGGGCAGGAAGACATGGGCGTAGTTTGCGGTCTCGTTCAGGAAGAGGTCGTGAACGATGACGCATTCCATCGACGACAGCGCCGCCACCACGTGCTTGGTGTTGGGATCGGACTGGAGGATGTCCTCGCCCTGCACGTAGATGCCCATGAACGTGCCTTCGATCGCGGCATCGAACATGTTGGGAATGCGCAGGCCCGGCTCCGGGTTGAGCTTGACGTTCCACAACGCTTCGAACTGGTCGCGCACGGCGTCGCCCGAGATGTGGCGATAGCCCGGCAGCTCGTGCGGGAACGAGCCCATGTCGCAGGAACCCTGCACGTTGTTCTGGCCGCGCAGCGGGTTCACGCCGACGCCGGGACGGCCGATATTGCCGGTCGCCATCGCGAGGTTGGCGATCGCGATCACCGTGGTCGAGCCCTGGCTGTGCTCGGTGACGCCGAGGCCGTAATAGATCGCGCCATTGCCGCCGGTGGCGTAGATGCGCGCGGCTTCACGCAGCACCTGCGGATCGACGCCGGTGAGGATCGCGGTGGCTTCCGGGCTGTGTTTCGGCTGGGCGACGAAGGCGGCCCATTCCTCGAACTCGGCCCAGTCGCAGCGCTCGCGCACGAAGGCCTCGTTGGCGAGGCCCTCGGTGACGATGACATGCGCCAGCGCGGTCACGACGGCAACGTTGGTACCGGGCATCAGCGGCAGGTGCAGCGCCTTTACATGCGGTGATTCCACCATCTCGGTGCGGCGCGGATCGATCACGATCAGCTTTGCGCCCTGGCGCAGCCGCTTCTTCAGGCGCGACGCGAACACCGGGTGAGCGGAGGCGGGATTTGCACCAATGATGACCGCGACGTCGGTATCTTCCACCGAGTCGAAGTCCTGCGTGCCGGCCGACGTGCCGAAGGTCTGCGACAGGCCGTAGCCGGTCGGCGAATGGCAGACGCGGGCGCAGGTGTCGACATTGTTGTTGCCGAAGCCGCCGCGGATCAGCTTCTGCACCAGATAGGTTTCTTCATTGGTGCAGCGGGACGAGGTGATGCCGCCGATGGCGTCACGGCCGTATTTCTTCTGGATGCCGCGCATCTTGGCAGCGGCAAACGAGAACGCCTCATCCCAGGAGACTTCGCGCCAGGGATCCTCGATCCGCTCGCGGATCATCGGGTTGAGGATACGCTCCTTGTGGTTGGTGTAGCCCCAGGCGAAGCGGCCCTTGACGCAGGAATGGCCGCGATTGGCCTTGCCGTCCTTGTACGGCACCATGCGCACGACTTCCTCGCCGCGCATCTCGGCCTTGAAGGCGCAGCCGACGCCGCAATAGGCGCAGGTGGTGACGACGGAGTGCTCGGGCTGGCCGATCTCGATCACCGACTTTTCCGTCAGCGTCGCGGTCGGGCAAGCCTGCACGCAGGCGCCGCAGGAGACGCATTCGGAACCGAGGAAGCTCTCGCTCATGCCGGGCGAAACGCGGCTGTCGAAGCCGCGGCCCGAGATGGTCAGTGCGAAGGTGCCTTGCACTTCCTCGCAGGCGCGGACGCAGCGCGAGCAGACGATGCACTTCGACGGATCGTAGGTGAAATAGGGGTTGGACTCATCCTTCGGCATCCATGCGGCGTTGACCTCGCCGTTGGATTTGCCAGGTGTCTTGGCGAAGACGTGGTTCTCGCCCTCATAGCCGTAACGCACGTCGCGGAGGCCTACGGCGCCTGCCATGTCCTGCAATTCGCAATCGCCGTTGGCGCCGCAGGTGAGACAGTCAAGCGGATGGTCGGAGATGTAGAGCTCCATCACGCCCTTGCGCAGCTTCTTCAGCCGTTCGCTCTGGGTGTGCACGACGAGGCCGCTCATGACCGGCGTGGTGCAGGAAGCCGGCGTGCCGGCGCGACCCTCGATCTCGACGACGCAGAGACGGCAGGAGCCGAACGCGTCGACCATGTCGGTCGCGCAGAGTTTCGGGATCTGGTGGCCTGCATCCATCGCGGCCCGCATGATCGAGGTGCCCTCGGGCACCGTGACCTGGTTGCCGTCGATGGTCAGCGTCACCATAGTCGTCGATTTGGAGCGCGGTGTGCCGTAGTCGATTTCTTCGATCAGAGACATCGTCGTTCTCCTATTCCGCGGCCTGAAGCGTGGTCGGGGCCGGGATGAAATCCTCCCGGAAATGCTTCAAAGCGCTGAGCACGGGGTAGGGCGTGAAGCCCCCGAGTGCGCAGAGCGAGCCGAATTTCATGGTGTTGCAGAGGTCTTCGACGAGTGCGAGATTTTCGCTCACGCGCTCGCCGCGGATGATCTTTTCGATGGTCTCGACGCCACGGGTCGAG
Source organism: Bradyrhizobium barranii subsp. apii (assembly GCF_011516635.5). Lineage (GTDB taxonomy): Bacteria > Pseudomonadota > Alphaproteobacteria > Rhizobiales > Xanthobacteraceae > Bradyrhizobium > Bradyrhizobium barranii. The sequence continues at coordinate 3,959,947 of NZ_CP096255.1, forward strand.
CCGATCCGGCAGGGCGTGCACTTGCCGCAGGATTCGATGGCGCAGAATTCCATGGCGAAGCGCGCTTGGTTGCGCATGTCGACGCTGTCGTCGAACACGACGATGCCGCCATGGCCGATAAGGCCGTCGCGTGCGGCGAAGGCTTCGTAGTCGAACGGGGTGTCGAACAGCGCGCGCGGGAAATAGGCGCCGAGCGGGCCGCCGACCTGCACCGCGCGGACCGGGCGGCCCGTGAACGTGCCACCGCCGATGTCGTCGACGAGCTCGCCGAGCGTGACGCCGAACGCCGTTTCGAACAGCCCGCCATGGCGGATGTTGCCGGCGAGCTGGATCGGCATCGTGCCGCGCGAGCGGCCCATGCCGAAATCAGCATAGGCCTTGGCGCCCTCGGCGAGGATGAAGGGGATGGCGGCGAACGACAGCACGTTGTTGATGACGGTCGGCTTGCCGAACAGGCCGTGATGCGCGGGCAGCGGCGGCTTGGCGCGGACCAGGCCACGGCGGCCTTCGAGACTCTCCAGCAGCGAGGTCTCTTCGCCGCAAACGTAAGCGCCGGCGCCGACCCGCACTTCGAGATCGAAGCTGTAGGTGGAGCCGCCGATCTTGTCGCCGAGATAGCCGCCGCGCTTTGCTGCCTTGATGGCCGCGTTCATCGCTTCGACTGCGTGCGGGTATTCGCTGCGGATGTAGATGTAGCCCTTGGTCGCGCCGACGGTGATGCCGGCGGTCGTCATGCCCTCGATCACCAGGAAGGGGTCACCTTCCATGATCATGCGGTCGGCAAAGGTGCCGCTGTCGCCTTCGTCGGCGTTGCAGACGATGAATTTGCGGTCGGCCTTCGCCTGCGCAACGGTCTTCCACTTGATGCCGGTCGGGAAGCCCGCACCGCCGCGGCCACGCAGGCCGGATGCGGTGACCTCGGCGAGGATCGCATCCGAGCCGAGCGACAGCGCGCGCTCGAGGCCCTTATAGCCGCCATGCGCGCGGTAGTCGTCGAGCGAGCGCGGATCGATCACGCCGCAGCGGGCGAAGGTGAGGCGGGTCTGGCGCTTCAGCCAGGGGATCTCGTCGGTCGCCCCCAGCCGCAGCAGATGCGGCGTGTTGCTGGCGAGGGCGTCGAGCAGGGAGGGCACATCGGCCTCGGTCACCGGGCCGAAGGCGATCCGGCCCTGCGGCGTCGCAACCTCGACCAGCGGCTCCAGCCAGTACATGCCGCGCGAGCCAGTCCTGACGATCTCGACTGCAACGCCGCGCTTGGCCGCATCCTGCTCCAGCGCCAGCGCAACCTCGTCGGCGCCAACCGCAATCGCACCCGCGTCGCGTGAGACGAATAGACGCATGCTCATCGCTGGGCCTCCGCAACGAGTGCATCGAGGCGCTTCTCATCGAGCCGCCCAATGAGGCGGCCGTCGAGCATTGCGGACGGTGCGGTCGCGCACAGCCCGAGGCAGTAGATCGGCTCCAGCGTGACGCGATCATCGGCGGTCGTGTTGCCGAGGGGCACGCCAAGCTTCGCCTCGGCGCGTGCAGCGAGAGCATCGCCCCCCGCAGCCTGACACGCTTCCGCGCGACAAAGCTTCAGGACATGACGCCCGGCCGGCTTGTGGCGGAAATCATGGTAGAAGGTGAACACGCCATGCACCTCGGCGCGCGACAGATTCAGCGCCTGCGCCACCATGGGGATCGCCGCCTCCGGCACGTAGCCGAACGCCTCCTGAAGGGCGTGCAGGATGACCAGCGTCGCGCCCTCTTGCTTCGCATGTTCGGCGATGATCTCGGCGCCGCGCGTCTCGTCCCAAGGCTCGTAAACCGCTGTCATTCTTTGTTCTCAGATTGAGCGTCCCTTGATCGCAAAGTTCTCAGATTGAGCGTCCCTTGATCGCAAACTATTTGGAATCGTTCGAAGATCAATAAAGCTGTCTCATGCTGCGATTGCGAATTCAGATCGATCTGGAAGTGCAATCGGACGATACGGAAATGCAATTAATCGCGTTCCGCTTGCCGGTTTTTCCGTGTTGGTAATGACCTGCCGTGCTAGCTTGCATGCCTCGATGGCATCCGAGGGGACGACCGGTTGATCGACAAGCTTGAACTGCTGCTGGCGCTGGCGAAGGAGCGGCACTTTGGACGCGCGGCAGAAGTCTGCGGCGTGACGCAACCGACGATGTCGACCGGGCTCAAGCAGCTCGAGGAGATCCTCGGCGTGATGCTGGTCCAGCGCGGCTCCCGCTTCCAGGGTTTTACCCCCGAGGGCGAGCGGGCACTGGATTGGGCGCGGCGGATCGTGGGCGATGCCCGCGCCATGCGTGACGAGATCAACGGGCTGAAGCATCAGCTCTCCGGCGAAATCCGCATCGCGGCGATCCCGACCGTGCTCGGCATGGTCGCCCAGCTGACGACGCCGTTCCGTGCCAAGCATCCCGAGGTGCGCTTCCGCATCCAGTCCACGACCTCATCCGAGGTGCTGGGGCTGCTCGAAAATCTCGAGGTCGATGCAGGGCTGACCTATATCGAGAACGAGCCGATCGGCAAGGTGCGCACCATTCCGCTCTACAACGAGAGCTATCGCCTGCTGACCGCGCCGGATGGAATGTTCGGCGATCGCGAGACGGTGACGTGGAAGGAGGTCGGGCAGGTGCCGCTGTGCCTGCTGACGCCCGACATGCAGAACCGCCGCATCATCGACCGCGCGCTCCGCTCGGTCGGCGCGGAGGCGACGCCGACCCTGACCTCGAACTCGCTGCTCGTGCTGTTCACGCATGTGAAGACGGGGCGCTGGGCGAGCGTGATGCCGGCCAAGCTCGCCGAGACGCTCGGCCTGTCCGATACGGTGCGCTCGATCCCGATCACCGATCCTGATGTCAATTACAGCATCGGCATGGTGATCCCGCAGCGCGATCCGATGACGCCACTGATCGCGGCGCTGGTCAACGTCGCGCGCGAAGTGGCGCCGTCACTGCAATTGTAGGGTCTACAGCGTTTTCGAGCGAAGTGGATACCGGTTCGCGTGAAGAAAACGCGTCAGAACAAGAATCTAGAGCTTCGGTTCTGATTCAATCAGAACCGATAATGCTCTAGGCCGCAGCCGACATCCCGGACGCCGCCTTGATCGCATCGCGCGGCAGGGTCACGCGGACGACGGTGCCCACCTCGATCTTCGAGCGCAGCCGCATCGAGCCGCCGTGGAGCTGCGCCAGCGAGCGCGCGATCGCAAGTCCAAGTCCGGAACCATGATAGGTCTTGGTGAGCTGGCTTTCGACCTGCTCGAAGGGGCGGCCGAGCCGTGCCAGCGAATGCGGCGCGATCCCGATGCCGGTGTCGGCGATCAACAGCACGATCTTGTCGTCGAGCTGCCGGCTGCGCACCACGATGCGTCCGCCGTCGGGCGTGAACTTCACCGCATTGGAGAGCAGGTTGACGATGATCTGCTTGGTCGCGCGGCGGTCGGCAACGACCGAGATCGATTTCTCGATCCCGGCGTCGAGCGTCAGATGCTTGTCTTGTGCGCGGCCGGAGACGACACGGAGGGACTCCGCGAGCGTCTGTCCGAGGTCGAGCTCTTCCATGTCGAGCTTCATGCGGCCGGCTTCGATCTTGGACATGTCGAGGATGTCGTTGATGACTTCGAGCAGGTAATGGCCGCTGGTCAGGATGTCCTGGCAGTATTCCTGGTACTTCTCCGAGCCGAGCTCGCCGAACATGCCCGAGCCCATGATCTCGGAGAAGCAGATGATGGCGTTGAGCGGCGTGCGCAGCTCGTGGCTCATATTGGCGAGGAATTTCGACTTGGTCTGGTTGGCTTCCTCGGCGCGGGTCTTCTCGCGCTGATACTTCTCGGCGAGGTCGGCGAACTCGTTGGTCTGGCGCTCCAGCGCCGCCTGGGAGCGCTTCAGGTCGATGACGGTGGCGCGCAGGCGCAGATCGTTGTCGACCAGCTTCTGCTCGTGCTCCTTGATGCGGGTGATGTCGGTGCCGACCGAGACGTAGCCGCCGTCCTTGGTGCGGCGCTCGCTGATATGCAGCCAGCTGCCGTCGTCGAGTTGCGCCTCGAAGGTGCGCGCGCCCGGACCCTGGCTGGCCGTCTCGTTGTGGCGGGTGCGCACCTCCGGCATGCGGCCGACTTCGAGCACGGTCTCGTAGGAGGTGCCGGGGATGACGGCGCTGTCGGGCAGCTTGTGCAGGCGCTGGAAGTGCGAGTTGCAGAGCACGAGGCGGTCACTCGCGTCCCATAGCACGAAGGCCTCCGGAATGGTCTCGATGGCGTCGCGCAGGCGGAGGTCGGCTTCGACGGTGCGTTCGGCGAGGCTCTTCTGCTCGGTGATGTCGACGGCGATCCCGATCAGGTGCACGCTGGAATCGGTCGCCCCGTGGGTCTTCTCGCAGCGGACGCGGAGCCAGATCCAGTGACCGTCGACGTGCTGCATGCGGAAGGTCTGGTCGATATGGTCGATCTTCCCGGAGATGAGCTGGTCGGCGATCTCGAACAGGTCGATGTCGTCGGACTTCACCAGCGCGTTGACCTCGCCGAAGGTGAGGAGCTCGTTACGACCGTCGAGGCCGAGCATCGAAAACATCGACTGCGACCAGAAGATCCGGCCGCGCGACAGATCCCAGTCCCACAGGCCGCAGCGGCCGCGGTTGAGCGCGGTGTCGATGCGGCCGCGCACGGCGTCGTTGATGAGGTCGCCCTCGCGGGCGCGGGTCGACTGCCAGTGGAAGGCGAAGCCGAGGATCAGGACCACGAAGCCGGTGGTAGCCGAGAGCGTCACCGAGAGCGCGGCGTCCGAGCCCCAGATCGGCTCGTTGCGCTCCTGGATCACGGTGACGAGGCCCGGCAGCGACTTGATCTGCCGCGAGGTCACCATCGCGGCGTTGCCGTTCGGCAGCGTCATGTCGGAGACGTTGCTGTCGCGCGGCGGCGCCGCGAGCAGTTGCGCCGTGGTGATGGCATCGAGCAGGCGGTCATTGCCTGAGGGGTCACGGTCGATCGGAATACGGGCGAGGATGCGGCGGTCGACGCCGGCCGAGGTGACGACGACGTGGCGGCCGGAGGCCGTGCCCCAGGACGGGATGAGATCGGGCAGCAGCGTCGGCAGGTTCTCGATGTTCTTGAGCCGCTCCTGCCGCGACGAGGTCAGGCGATCGATCCGCTCTGCGAGCAGGTCGGCCAGCGCCGAGATGTCGTGGCGGAGCACCTGCCGCTTCTGGCGCGTCTGATCGACGACCTGCACGAACGCGCCGAGACAGATCGTGACCAGGAACGCGATGATCAGCGTCGGCACGGCGCGGCGCAGCGCCGGCTCCGCGATCAGGAGCCGATGATAGGCAGGTTTCGCGATCGATTGCGCCAATCCCTTGATCGAATCGGATTGGACGCGCACGTTCGCGGCGTCTGCACGCGACATGCCTTCTGCCCCCTGGAAAACCTGCTTGCAACTTGAGTTCGGAAGCAGCCCCACATCGCTTCCGAATCAAGCCTGATTTGAATCCAGTTTTCGCGGGCTGTCGAGAGTCAACGAATCGTTAACGCGAATTTATTCTTATCCAACGCGCAGTTTGCGCATTTTGCGTCCGCAAACTTACGTGCGTGGTGAGTCCGAAACGAGAACGTGTGACTCCCCGCACATTTCGCGTCACGCCCGCGGCGGCTCGGCGTGGCTGATCACGCGCTTCACGCCCGGGAACGCGCGGCGGAGCGCGCGCTCGATCGCGTCGACATGCTCGTGCACCTTGATCACGCTCATCGAGGGCGTGGCGCGGCAGTGGAAATTGACGATCTCGCCGGCGTCGGTGTTGCGGACACGCACATTGTGGATGTCGTAGATCTCGCCGCCGGCGGCATATTCGGTCAGAGCGGAGGCGATGGCCCGCACTCGTTCCGGCACGGCATCGACCCCGAACGGCAGTTCCGGTTCCAATGGCTCGATATGGACGTCGACCTCGACGTCCGCGCCGAACTCCTCCTGGATGCTGCGCTCCAGCGTGTTGGCGATGTCATGGGCGGCGTCGAGCTGCATCCCGGCGTCGACCTCGAGGTCGATGCCGACGATGAGCTTGGCGCCTAGGTCGTGCACCGTGACGTGGTGGATGGCGAGGCCGGAATTGTGGGCGATGACCATGATCCGGTCGCGCACGGTCTCGTTGTCGCGCGCGACGGGGACGGCGGTGAAGGTAAGGTCGGCGTCGCCGAATGCCTTGTCGACCGCCGCCTGCGCCTTGCGCTTGATCTCCTCGACGCGGTCGATCGGATAGGTTCGCGGCACCTTCGCGATGGTGTCGATGAACATGGTCGCGCCCACCATGCGCAGCCGCAGCCGCTCGACGTCGATCACGCCGGGCACGCCAAGGATCGCGGCCGTGGCCTTCTCCTGCGCGCCCTCGGGGGCGCGATCGACCAGCGTCTGCACGGTCGAGCCGGCCATGCGCAGGCCGAGCAGGGCGATCATCACGGCGACGGCGGCGGCCGCCGCGGCGTCGCCCCACCAGAAGCCGAGGGCGGCCAGGATCAGGCCGATGATCACGGCGAACGAGCCGAGTACGTCGGAGGCGAAATGCAGCGCGTCCGCAGCGAGCGCCTGGCTGCGCGTCTCCCGCGCGGCACGATGCAGGGCGCGGGCACGCCACAGGTTCACGACGATGTCGATCACCAGCACCACGAACGGTACGGCCGAGATGGTCGGCGGCGGGGTTCCCTCGCGCAGGCGGCTGTAGGATTCGACCAGGATGCCCCCGGCCAGCACGTAGAGCAGGGCGGTGACGCCGAGCGCGGAGATGCTCTCCAGCTTGCCGTGGCCGTAATGGTGCTCTTCGTCGGCCGGCTTGTCGGACACTCGCACCACCGCCCAGGTGATGATGGTCGCGACCAGGTCGATCGAGGAATGCAGGGCCTCCGAAATCAGCGCCAGCGAGCCGATCGCGATCCCGACCGCAAACTTGGCCGCTGCCATGCCGCCGCTGGCGAAGATCGAGATTGCGGCGACCGAGGTCTTGTTGTGCTGTGCGCTCATGGCCCGGGATTTAGCAGCCTAGGGCTGAACATCAAGCGACGATCCACAGCTGTAGTCGCGAGTGAGTTGCAGGAGCGAAACTATTGCGAATGCTTCCGAATTGAATGCTCGCTTATGCCACCGGCTCAGTCTCGTAGGATGGGCAAAGGCGCGTAGGGCCGTGCCCACCAACAAGTGTCTCCTGATCAACCGCTGTGGTGGGCACGCTCCGCTTTGCCCACCCTACGAGACCGGGCGCTCGTCGCCCGGCCAGGGATCACAGCGTCACGACGATCTTCCCCAGATGCTTGTTCGCCTCCATGTGCTCGAACGCCTTGTCGATGTCGTCGAACGCGTAGACCTTGTCGATCGGCAGCTGCAGCTTGCGTGACTCGACCGCGCCCCAGATGTCCTTGCGAACCTCGTCGAAGATCTCGCGGACCTCCTCGATGGTGCGGGTGCGGAAGGTGACGCCGACATAGTCGATCCGGCGCGCGGCATGCAGGTCGAAGTTGAAATCGGCATGGGTGCCGCCGAGCCGGCCGACATTGACGATGCGGCCCTTGACCTTGGTGGCGGCGAGGTTCTGGCTCGCGACCTTGCCCGAGACCTGGTCGACGATGAGGTCGACGCCTTCGCCGTTCGTCGCCTTCAGCACCTCGTCCACCCATTTGGGGTCGGAGGAGTCGACGGCGAGGTCGGCGCCATACTCCCTAAGCCGGCCGCGGCGATAGGCATCGGTCGACGAGCCGATCACGAGCTTGGCGCCCTTGAGCCGCGCAATCTGCATCGCCATCAGGCCGACGCCGGAGCTCGCCCCCTGGATCAGCACGGCTTGCCCGGGCTGAACGCCGCCAACGGTGACGACCGCATTGTGCATGGTCGCGAGCGCGACGGGCAGGGTGGCGGCTTCCTCGAAGTTCATGTTCGATGGCGCGCGGAACAGCCGGCCGTGATCGGCCAGGGTGTATTCGGCGAACGCCGCGCCGCCCGAGCCCATGATGCGGTCGCCGACCTTCACGCCCTTGGCATCCGGTCCGAGCTCGGCGACCTCGCCGGCCCATTCCATGCCGAGCACGGTGCCGGCACCGCCGGCGGCGCCATGGGCGTGGCCCTTGCGCATGCCGGTGTCGGCGCGGTTCAGCCCGCAGGCGCGGACGCGGACCAGCACCTGCGTGCCCTTAGGCTTTGGTTGAGCGACGTCGGAAATCTGAGCGCCGTCAGGGCCGTAGACATAAGCCTTCATGAATTACTCTCGCTTCTTGCAGTGATTATTCAGCGGCTTGTGCGCTCGGATGAGCGATCATGCCTTCGAGCCGGCTGCGAATGATGGCTTCGGCCTCGCGCACGATGCGGGAGATCAGCTCGGCGCAGCTCGGGATGTCCTGGATCAGGCCCTGCACCTGGCCCGCCGACCAGATGCCTTCGTCCGAATTGCCGGTCGCATAGACCATCTTACCACGGGCGCCCGCAACCAGCTCGCGGATGTCCTCGAACTTCGCGCCTTCCTTCTCCATGGCGACGACCTTGGTCGAGATGTCGTTTTTGGCAACGCGCGAGGTGTTGCGCATGGTGCGGAAGATCAGCTCGGTCTCGCGCTCGTCATTGGCGACGATCTTCTCCTTGATGAGCTGGTGGATCGGGCTTTCCTTGGTGGCCATGAAGCGGGTGCCCATGTTGATGCCCTCGGCGCCGAGCGCCAGGGCGGCGACGAGGCCGCGGGCATCGGCAAAGCCGCCCGAGGCGATCATCGGGATCTTGATCTTGTTGGCGGCGGCCGGGATCAGGATCAGGCCGGGGGTGTCGTCCTCGCCGGGGTGGCCGGCGCATTCGAACCCGTCGATCGAGATGGCGTCGACGCCCATGCGCTCGGCCGAAAGCGCGTGGCGGACGCTGGTGCATTTGTGCACGATCTTGACGCCATGCCTCCTGAACTCGTCGACATGCTCCTGCGGCTTGTTGCCGGCGGTCTCGACCACGGTGATGCCGGCCTCGATGATGGCGGCGCGGTATTTGGCGTAGGGCGGCGGCTTGATCGCGGGCAGGATGGTGAGGTTGACGCCAAAGGGCTTGTCGGTGAGGTCGCGGCAGCGCGCGATCTCCTTGGTCAGGTCTTCCGGGGTCGGCTGGGTCAGCGCCGTGATGAAGCCGAGCGCGCCGGCGTTCGCGACCGCGGCGACCAGCTCGGCGCGTCCGACCCATTGCATGCCGCCCTGGACGATCGGGTGCTCGACGCCGACGAGCTTTGTGAACCGTGTCTGCAGCATGATCTGTTTCCCCCGCCTCGCGTGGCGCTCTGTTATCGGTTGATGGCGGCAGGATGCCGCCGGGGTCGGGAAATGTCTATTGCGCCGCCGTGCGGTGGGGGCGGGGCGATCATGCGAGGCGTGAGGGGATTCCGTGGGGCGGATAATTTTGGTGCGGGGCGCTTGGCGTATTCTCCTGCCGTCGTCCTGGCGAAAAGGGGCGACGGCGGAGAGGTAGCAAAGGTGCTGCTCCAAGGGTGCCCGGAAGGCCGAGCGCCAACTGGATCCCGCGTCAACCTTGGCCACGAAGCCGCAGGAGTCGCGATGGAATATACTCGACGTCGATGCTGATGCCGTCTCCGCTCAGAGGGTTCGCGGTGTAGACGACGGAGACAGACAGTTCGAATTGGCTGACAATCGTCAAGATAGCGATGGTGAGCGCGGTGTCTCCGCTCGGGGCCGCGCCCAGCAGCATCTCTGCGATACGGCAGCAATCATCCATCGTCGCCCCCAACGGAGGAAGCTTGATGACCTCTACCTGACGTGCAGCGAACGTGGTCGGGTCGGCGACGTCGGGTTCACGCGCAACAACAGCGCCCGAGTTGATCAAGGGCACGACGAACTTCAGAACCGGTGCCGTCACCAGGTTGAGATTTTGAATGTTGACCTCGGTCGCATACACGCCCGGCCGGGCGCCGGCGACACAACAGCAGCTTGCCTCGGATTGCTTGCCGCATACGATCTTCGCGCTGTATGCGAAGAGGCCCTCGGCTGCGGCCGGTATCGCGCCGAGCTTTTCGAGAAATGGATGCTTCAACCGGTCAGCACTTGAGCCCGTCTGATTGTTAGCCATCTCGACCTCCGTGAAGGTTTGTGGAACGGATGAGCGGCACCTGGGCGCGTTGCTTATAGTCCTCGGTCTTGCCTCGATTGAGTTTTGATTGCGCTACGCCAGACGCTTTCCCGCAGCGCCTGCTCACCACCTACAATAGCACTGTCGAGGAATGCTCGCCAATCATGTCAAAGGCGAATAACGGCTACTCCGCCGACAGCCGCACCATCTGGCGGCCGCCGTTCATTTCCTTGAGGCTGTTGACGAATTTTTCCGGGCGCTGCCAGCGGTAGGGGACCTGCAGGCCCATGAACTCGGCGATGTCGCCGATGAAGCCGGTGCAGTTGGTGGTCTCAGCGTTCCAGACCGGCGAGCTCGCCTGCAATTTCTTGATATAGGCGAAGACACGCTTGGCGTCGGCTTCGCTCAGATAGACGCGATAGTTCGCGGTCAGATAGTCCGGATCGAGGTCGCCGTAGCTCGCGCCGGTTTCGGCTGGCACCCAGGTGAGGTGACCGAGCACATAGGCCCAAGTGTCGCCGGCGGGCGTGAGGCCCGCGACTTCGACGGCGCGCTCGCTGGTCTTGCCGTACCAGACGAACGCATGGCCCCAGCTCGCCGCCGTCCGCGCGCGGAAGTCGACGTAGTAGGGACCCTTCTCCGCGCGCGCGACGGAGCGCCGCGTCGATTGCGGCGCCGGTCGTGATGCGGTGTCGGTCGTAGCAAGCGCATTGGCGTCGGCAACGCGCTTGTTCGCTTCGTGGGCCGAGGCCGAGGGGGTGGTGCAGGCGAGCATCGCCGCGAGAGCGAATCCCGCGAGGATGCAGGATCCCGATCGATCAGATGTGTTCGTCACGTTGTGCCCCTCGACTACCGGCCGCTTACGCAGATTTCTTGCGCGTATTTCCGTTGCGCGTCAGTAGCGCGCAGCGACCGGGCCGGGCGCCTTGCCGATCGGGGCCTTTCCAATCGGGCTCTTGCCAATCGGCATCTTGCCGATCGGCGCCTGCTCCGCAGGATAGACGGGAACGGGCTGGCGACGCGGCAGATCCGCAGCGTTCGCAGCCGTCACCAGAGCAAGCGTCGCACCCAGAGCAATTACAATTTTCTTCACAGTCATACCCCTAGAAGGTTTGGTCCAAACACGGCACGGCCGTGCCCCCAGACACGCCTCATAGAAGGCGGCCGAATGCGTCCAAGTTGCGGCACCCGCGGGACATGTTGGCGGCATTGATCGGGTGTACAGGGATGTGATGTGTCTGGATGTTTCGGAGTGCGGGGGTCTGTAGGATGGGTAGAGCGCAGCGAAACCCATCGGCCATCTGCGCGGGGGCGATATGATGGGTTTCGCTGCGCTCTACCCATCCTACACACCCTTCACCCGATCCGGTTCAGGCTGTTGCGGATCGTCGAGAAGATGCCGCCGATGTCCTTGCGCAAGGCATCGAGCGCGTTGAAATTGTCAAAGATGCGGGCGAGGCGGTCTTCGACCTCGCGCTTGCTCCTGGCGAGGGCATCGACGCGCGAGGCGAGGGTGACGTCGCCGTTCGCCTCGATCTCGCCGACGGTTTTCGCGAGAAGATCGCGGGTGGTGCCGACCTCCGCGATCAGGGCCTCGATGCCGAACACCGGCGCCTTCAGCGGAACGAGGTCGGCCTGCGACTTCGACAGCTCCATCTTGAAGGTGTTCAGCGTCGCCAGCGTCTCCTGCAACACGCCGAGGCGCTGGCGCGACTGGAGGACGAAATCATTCAGCGCGTTCTGGCGGTCGACGAGGGTCTTGCCGTCGGGGTCGGTTTCGACGTCGGCGAGCGCGCGTTCGAGCTGGGCCTGGCGCTGGCCGAGCTCCTCGAAATCGAGCCGGATCGCTTTCAGGATGTTGAAGCTGTCGTCGATGCGGGCGAGGCGCTGCGCGATCTCGATCTTGTTCTTCGATAGCGTCTCGACGCGAGTGTCGAGCGGCGCCTCGCCGCCGGTCTCGAGCTCGTCGATACTCTTGGCCAGGCGGTCATGGCTGAGGCCGAGCTCGCCGATCAGGGCATTGATGCCGGCGTCCGACGAGCGCAGCGGGATCAGCTCGGCATGGGATTTCGCCAGATCTTCCTTGTACTGGCTGAGGGTCACGAAAGTGTCCTGGACCGCGTTCACCCGTGACAGCAGCGCCGATACGTCGCGGGCAACATCTTTCAGGCGGTCGGCGAGGTTGTTCTTGCGGTCGTCGGTCTCGAGGTCGAGCAGGGAGCGTTCGAGCTGGTTCTGGCGGTCGCGGATCTCGGTGAAAACAGGCTCGACCGCGCGCCGCTGATCGGCGACCTTGCCCACCATCTCTCGCACCCCCTGCTGGCGTCGGCGGATCTCGGCGAGCTGGTCGTGCATGTCGGTGGATTCGTTGCGGCCCTGCTGGAGCAGGGCGCGCTGCTCAGTCTCGCCCAGCTTGTCATGGAGGGCGGAGACGGCCTCGCGGGGATCGCTTTCGATCAGGTGCTGGACGGTGGCGTCGAGGTGGTTTTGCAGGGCGTGGGCGACGACGACATCCTCGCGGGTCTTCTTGAGGCGGTCGCGCAGAGTATTGAGGCGGCGATCCTGACGCGAGAGCCGCCAGGCGGGGGCGCCGATCAGCGCCAGCCCGAGCGTCACGATCGCGCCGGTTGCGATGCGCTGCGGCATCGGCAGGCCCGCAAACAGGGCGGGCAAGTGCGCGACGTCATAACCAAACGCCTGCTGGGCGAGGATCGCGATGGCGGCTAGCAGGACAAACCAGGCAACCACGAAAAACAGCCACATCGTGACTTCCCCACCCGGGACACATTCTCGCCATAGTTGCTATTGGAGAGCGGAACCGAGATCAAGGGGCGGGCGGGGTTGCCAGATGTTTCCGGTCGCGCGATCCACTGCTGGTTGTGTCAGTCGATTGGCGGAGAGCAGGGTGCCAGGTTTTCCCGGGGAGCGGGGCAAGGCCTGTAAGCCCGGATGGAGCAAAGCGCAATCCGGGGTCTGCGCGCGCAGAAACGCCCGTCCCGGATTAGGCTTCGCTCCATCCGGGCTACGGCACTGCGTGGGCCCCTTTCGGGGAGGCTAGCAGCAGGCGTCGGCGCGAGCCGGCGAGCCTCGGGCTATCATTTCCCGAGGAAGTTCGTGCGCATCTTGTCGGCGAACCAGACCACGAAGATCGCCGCGAACGAGAGAGCGAAGTACAGAGCCGCCCAGAGAAGTGCATTACTGGCATTCGACATGACATCCTCCCTTGCATCAGAAATCGATCTGTTGCCGGGAAGGATAGCGGCAGCCGCGGACCGCCGATTTGCGCAGGATCAATTTTTGCCGGGCTGCGGCGCAAATGGCCGGCGAGCCTTCATTCCGGGCCCACGATGGATTTGCGGCCTGGGAATGACGCAGCGAGTTACAGCCGAAACTCGTTCGTCAGCTCGCCGATACCCTCGATCGCAACGGTGACCGTATTCACCGGCTCCTTCATCACCCCGACGCCGACCGAGGTGCCGACGGCGATGAGGTCGCCGGGAAGCAGGGTCATGTCGTGGGAGATTTTGCTGACCAGCTCCTGCGCGGTGAAGATCATGTCCGAGATCGGATAGTTCTGTCGCTCCGCGCCGTTGAGGATGGTGCGCACGGTGAGCTTGGCCGGATCGAGGCCGGTTGCGATGACGGGGCCGAACGGGCCGTAATCATCGATGCCCTTGGCGCGGGCCCATTGCGGGAAAGTGGGATCGCTGGTCAGGATGTCGTTGGCGGTGATGTCGTTGACGCAGGTGTAGCCGAAGATGAAGCTGTCGGCTTCCGCCGGCGAAACGCGGGCGCAGGTCTTGCCGATGACGATGCCGAGCTCGCCCTCATAGGTGGTCTTGCCGTCGTAATAAGAGGGGCGGCGGATCACGGCGCCCGGCGTCGTGATCGTGGTGGTCGCCTTCAATAGATAGAGCGGCTCCGGCGGCTCGGGCTGGTTCAGCTTGGCGGCGAGCGCGTGGAAATTATTCCAGAGCGCGACGATCTTGCTGGGCGCGCAGGGCGCGAGCAACTCGACCTCCGACAGCGCCAGCATCTTGCCGGTGGCTGCATGGCGGCCGAACATCTCGCCCTCATGCACGCTGATGCCTGATTGCGTCAGGGTGCCGAAGCCGGTCGCACCGGCATGGCGGAAGCGCATCCACTGTTTCATCTCGCCCGCCATCACGCCACCGCCAGTGCACGGGGATCGGTAGGCGCTGAGACGCCGTCATAGAGGCCGGCGATGCGCGCGCGCTGGGTCACCATCGCCAGCACCGAGTCGAGCGCGGGCGTGGCGATGCCGGTGAGGCGGCCCATCTCCTGCACCACGGTGACGAGCGGGTCGATCTCCATCGGACGGCCGCGCTCGAGATCCTGGAGCATCGAGGTCTTGTGCGCGCCGACCTTGCGGGCGCCCTCGATGCGGCGCTCGACGTCGACGCGGAATTTGACGCCAAACGTCTCGGCGATGCCTTGCGTCTCCACCATGATCGCGCGCGACAGCGCACGCGTGGAGGGATCGGTGCAGATCACGTCGAGCGTTGCATGGGTCAGCGCGCTGATCGGGTTGAAGCAGACATTGCCCCAGAGTTTCAGCCAGATCTCGTCGCGGATGCGGTCGAGCACCGGCGCTTTCAGCCCCGCGGCGACGAAGAGATCGGCGAGGCGCTGCACGTCCGAGGTGATTTCGCCGGAGGGCTCGCCGAGCGGAAAATTGTTGCCGTAGACGTGGCGGATCACGCCGGGCGCTTCGATCTCGGTGGCGGGATAGACGATGCAGCCGATGGCGCGCTCGGCGCCGATCTCGCGCCACTGCCGTCCGTCGGGGTCGATGCTCTCCAGCGTCGAATTCTCGTATTGGCCGCCGTGCTTGTAGAAATACCAATAGGGAATGCCGTTGACGGCGGTGACGATGCGGGTGTGCGGCCCGAGCAGCGGCTGCATCTTCTCGATCACGCCGGTGATCGAATGCGCCTTCAGCGTGATGATGATGTAGTCCTGCACGCCGAGTTCGGCGGGATCGTCGGTGCAGCGCGGATGCACGGTGTGCTTCTCCTCGCCCGCGAGCAGGGTCAGCCCGCGCTCGCGCATCGCGGCAAGGTGGGCGCCGCGCGCGACCAGGCTGACGTCGGCGCCAGCGCGTGCGAGCTGAACCCCGAGATATCCGCCGATCGCGCCGGCGCCGTAGATGCAGATCTTCATGAAATCCTCGCGGGTGTCCGGAATTTTGGGACGAAAGATCCGGTCCGGCTCGGAGAGGTCCGAGCCGGGGCCGGTAGTCGCAGGGGAAGTGTGACGCTTTAAGCTGCTGCTTGCGGCGAGCCGTTGATCGCTTCGTCAACGGCAGCAGCAATGTCGCGCATGCTGATGACGGAGACGAGGCTGTAATCGTCGATGACCGGCAGGTGACGGATGTGATTGCGGTTCATCAGATGCCGGACGTGCTCGATCGTGTCCGAGGAGCTGCAGGACACCAGCTGCTGCACCGACACGAGCTGCGAGACCTTGACGTTGATGGCGTTGGCACCATGCTCGGCGACGGCGCGCACCACGTCGCGCTCGGTGAACATGCCGACCGCGGTGTTGCCTTCGGAGCGGACCACGTCCTTGACCACCAGCGCGCTGATATTGTTGGCGCGCATCAGCTTGGCGGCGATACCCACCGTTTCGTTCATTCGCACCGTGACAACGCGCGGTGTCTTCTTGCGCAGAATGTCTCCGACCAGCATTGCAACCTCCCTAGGTGAATGACAGGGGAAATGTGGTATACATAATGCCAACCGTCAAGCATTCGATTTGGCTGATCCGAAAATTCTTGCGGCAGCAATACTGACGTTTGTCATCGTGCCAAAAAGAAAAGGGGCGCATCGCTGCGCCCCTTTCGACCGATTGAAAGGCGTGTGGTCGCTACGCTGTCTCGGTCTTGGCGTTGCCGGTCTTGGCGGTGTCGGTCGCGGCGTTGGCGCTCTCGGCTTCCTTGCCGAGGATGAAGGAGCGGCGCAGCGGCTTGATCACGAACAGCGCCGTGAGCGCCGCCGTCGCGTTCAGCGCCACGGCGACCACGAACACGGCCTTCCAGCCGTACGTTGCCGAGATCACGCTGGCGAGCGGGACGAGCAGGGATGCCGTGCCTTTCGCGGTGTAGAGCATGCCGTTGTTGGTGGTTGCGTATTTCGAACCGAAGGTGTCGCCGCAGGTCGCAGGGAACAGCGAGTAGATCTCGCCGAACACGCCGAAGTAAACCGCGGTCGCGAGCACGAACACGATCGGTATGTTTCCATAGGCCGACAGCGTCAGCAGCATTACCGCCGCGGTGCCGAACGCGATGAACATGGTGTGCTCGCGGCCGATCGTGTCGGAGACCCAGCCGAAGAAGGGACGTCCGAAACCGTCGAAGATGCGGTCGAGCGAGATCGCGAACGTCAATGCCGCCATCTGGAAGCCCGCGAGCGTCACCGGCGTGTCGGCGATCTTGAAGTCGTGCGCGATCGGGCCGATCTGCGCCGCGGTCATCAGGCCGCCGGAGGCGACCATGACGAAAACGAGATACATCACCCAGAAAATAGGGGTGCGCAGCACCTGCGGCGGGGTGAAGTCGATCTTGGTCTGCGGCAGATTGAGCTGCTTCTTCTTCGGCGGGATCGAGATCCGCGGCGGCTGGATGAAGAAGGCGAGCACGAACACGATCAGGCCCTGGCCGATGCCGAAGGTGAGGAACGCGTGCTGGTAGCCGCTCGTTACGATCATGGTCGCGATCGGCACAATGGTGAGCGCGGCGCCCGCGCCGAAGCCGGCAGCGGTCGCACCGGCGGCGAGACCGCGGCGATCGGGGAACCATTTCAGCGCGTTGCCGACGCAGGTGCCGTACACCGCGCCGGCGCCCATGCCGCCGACGACCGCGGCGGCGTAGAGCAGGGTGAGCGAGTCAGCGTAGGAGTTGAGCACCCAGGACAGAGCGATCATGACGCCGCCGAACATGATGACGATGCGCGGACCGTATTTGTCGACGAACCAGGCCTCGATCGGCACCAGCCAGGTCTCGGTGACGACGAAGATGGTGAAAGCGAGCTGGATCGCCGCGCGGCCCCAATGATACTTGGCGTCAATCGGATCGACGAACAACGTCCAGCCGTATTGCAGATTGGCGATCATCGCCATGCAGACGATGCCCATGGCGAGCTGGAACCAACGGAAACCGGTGCGAAGAGGCGCAGCTGTGACGGCGCCGTCCGTGCTGGAAATCATCAATAACCTCCCAACGCGCCTGATTGAATGCGACCTGGGATTGCAAGATGACCCAGTGTCGCAAATATTGTGGCTTATCGTCGCAAGCGCGGCGGGGACATTGGTATACCATATTCCAGAAGGCAAGCCGAATCTTGTGACGCAGCGCAAGAAAAGCGCGCGGTTCCCTTCAGGTCAGCGGTAGCCAATGCGGGTTCTGCAAAAACGAAAACGCCCGGCCGTGAGGCCGGGCGTCGTACTTGAAGCAGTTGTGGTGAAGCGCGTCAGGCGGCGGCGGTCGATTTCGCGACCACGACCTTGCGCCAGGGCTTGAGCACCATGATCGCCAGCAGCGAAGCCAGGATGTTGGCGCCGGCCGCGATGATGAACACGCTGTCCCAGGTGCCCGACGATTGCTGCATGTAGTTGGCGATCGGGACAAGCAGCGCGGCGGTGCCCTTTGCGGTGTAGAGCAGGCCCGCATTGGTGGTCGCGAACTTGGCGCCGAACGTGTCGGTGCAGGTCGAGGGGAACAGCGAGTAGATCTCACCCCAGGCGAAGAACACGAAGCCCGACAGCAACACGAACCAGAGCGGGTCGTGTCCCCAGAGGTAGAGCATCCAGATGCCGAACCCTTCCATGCCGAAGGCGATGAACATCGTGTTCTCGCGGCCGATCATGTCGGAGATCCAGCCGAAGAACGGACGCGTCAGGCCGTTGAGCACGCGGTCAATCGTGGCTGCGAACGTCACCGCGGTCATCGTCACCGCCATCAACGTCACCGGAACGCTGTCGACCTTCCAGTCGACTGCGATCGGCTTCAGGTTCGCCGTCACCATCAGGCCGCCGGCGCCGACGATCACGAACATGAAGTACATCAGCCAGAAGATCGGCTGGCGCAGCACTTCGGTTGGCTGATAGTTGCGGCGGGTCTGTTGCAACGCAGCGTTCTGCACAACGGGAGGCACCTGTCCGGCCTTCGGCGCGTAGAGGAAGAAGGCGAGGATGCAGATGATGATGCCCTGGCCGAGCCCGAAATACAGGAAGGTGGTCTGGAATCCGCTGTCCTTGATCATGGCCTGAATCGGCGCAACCGTGAGCGCGGAGCCCGCGCCGAAACCGGCCGCCGTGATGCCGGCAGCAAGACCGCGCTTGTCGGGAAACCATTTCAGCGCATTGCCGACGCAGGTGCCGTAGACGCCGCCGGCGCCGATGCCCGCGATGATCATGCCGAGATAGAAGCCGTTGAGCGTGGTGGCTTGCGCGTTGATCGCCCAACCGATGGCGCAGAGCACGCCGCCGACGAGCACGACTATGCGCGGGCCGTATTTGTCGACGAACCATCCTTCGACCGGCACCAGCCATGTCTCGAACAGCACGAAGAGCGTAAAGGCCCATTGGATCGAGGCGCGATCCCAGCCGAACTTTTTCTGGATGTCGGGGACGAAGAACGTCCAGCCGTATTGATAATTGGCGATCATCACCATCGCCGCTACACCGACCGCCAATTGCGTCCAGCGATACGTGTCGCTAACCCGCGCGGCGGTTGGAACCGTTGCCTGCACCATGTCCGTCATAAAGCCTCCCGTGGCGCCTCTAATTTTTCTGCGAGCGCTGGAGGGGCATTCTTGTATTCATTATGCCAAGGTTCAAGCGCTGGTCCGATCACCGTGCGCAAATGCCGCAGGACCTTCATCGGTTGCGGCTGTGACTCGGGACAACGCAAATAGAAATGGCCCCGTCCTGCGGGGCCATTCATCAAAAGTAGTATGTGGACGGTTCTGAAACCGGCGCGTCGCGCTTGCCGCGCGGGAGGCGCTGCTTACAGGCCGAAGCGGGGCAGGTCGCCGTTGTGATTCGAAATCTCGGCGCTCGCCATCAGGAAGCGATCGACCGCGGCCAGGAAGCGGGTGAACAGCGAGGCGGAGGGGGCGAGCGCGACGGAAGCGGTCTTGGACATCTGAATTCCCTTTCTCGAGACGGTCAGTGATGCTGTCTCATTTCGAAGGGCAATCTACGTATACCAGATGCCAGTGTCCATGCATGCCATTGCATAGCAGCATGCATGCTCCCGCATTGCAGCATAATGATCCGTTAAAGGGACCGAACCGAGCTCAAAATTGCCAGCCGGGCTGCTGGAGCTGCGAGATCGGCCCCAAAAGGCCCCCATTGCGGAGGCAAAAGAGCGCGGACAGAGCGGCGCGCGGGTTCCAAATCCAACCGCACCGCAACATTCAAGGTCTTGGCAGGCCCAGCCAAAGCCGTTAGTGGTCTGCCCCCTTTTCCAATCAACTGTCAGAGTGGTTCATGTCGAGCGCCTCGCCCGCCGTCTCGATCGGCATCGATTTTGGGACCAGCAACACGGTCGTCGCGATCGCGGCGGACGATCGCCGGGTCGAGGCCATCCGCTTCGATCACGGCGGCCAGCGCCACAGCGTCTACGTCTCGGCGCTGTGCTTCTGGGAGGATCGGCCGGGCGCCGGCGCCCAGGCCGAAGGCGGTCCATGGGCCATCGAGACGTTCCTCGAAGGCCGCCACGTCTACCGCTTCCTGCAGTCGTTCAAGACGTTTGCGGCGAGCTCCAGCTTCAACACCACGCAAGTGTTTCGGCAGCGCTTCAAGTTCGAGGACATTCTGGCGGCGTTCCTGCGCACGCTGGCGCGCCATGGCGGCGAAAAGTTCGGCTTCGAGACGTCCAACATCACGGTCGGCCGCCCGGTGCGGTTCGCCGGCGGCAATCCCGACGAAGCGCTGGCGATGCAGCGCTATCGGGCCGCGTTCGAACGCCTCGGCGCCGGCCACGCGCGCTATGTCTACGAGCCCGTGGGCGCGGCGTTCTCCTTCGCCCGACGGCTGGAGCGTGATGCCACCGTGCTGGTTGCGGATTTCGGCGGCGGCACCAGCGATTTCTCGGTGATGCGCTTTTCGCGCGCGGGAGGAGCCTTGCGCGCCGAGCCGCTTGGACACGCCGGCATCGGCATTGCCGGCGACACCTTCGATTACCGCATCGTCGACCACGTCGTCTCGCCGCGGCTGGGAAAAGGCTCCAGCTTCCGCTCGTTCGACAAGGTGCTGCCGGTCCCCACCGGCCACTACACCAACCTCGCGCGCTGGCATCAGCTCGCGATGATGAAGAGCAATGGCGATCTGCGCGAGCTTCGGGAGCTTGCGCGCAGCGCGCTGAAGCCGAAGCTCCTTGAAGATTTCATCACCATCGTCGATCTCGACCTCGGCTTTTCGCTCTACCGCGCGGTATCCGACGCCAAGGTCGCGCTGTCGGCGCGGGACGAGGTGGACTTCCGCTTCAAGGGGGGCGGCGTCGACATCGGTGCGACCATCACACGGAAGAATTTTGAATCCTGGATTGCCGACGACATCGCCCGGCTGGGTGCCACCGTCGACAAGGTGCTAAGCGAAGCGGGCATCACCGCGCGCGAGGTGGAGAAGGTGTTCTTGACCGGCGGGACTTCCTTCGTTCCGGCCGTCAGAAAGCTGTTCGCCGAGCGGTTCGGTAACGAACGGCTGATGTCGGGCGACCAGTTCGAGTCGATCGCCTACGGCCTTGCGCTGATCGGACACAGCCTCGACCCCGATCGATGGACCGCAAGCGGTGGGATTACGCCGAAGGCGGGCGCGTAGCCCAGCAACAGCCGCCATTGCTTGGCTGCTCGCAATGACGACGGAGAGCTGTCATCAGTGCCGTAGGGTGGGCAATGGCGCGGAGCGCCGTGCCCACCATCTTTCCGAGGTTGAGAGAGCATCGGTGGGCACGCTGCGCTTTGCCCACCCTACGATACTGATTTCGCCGCTACTGATTGATCTCCGGCTCCACGAGCCTTGCGAGGCTTCGCAGCGATTCCTGCCAGCCGAGATAGCAGGCCTCCGGCGGGATGACGTCAGGGATGCCGGCCTGGGTGATGTCGACCTCGGTGCCGACCGAGACCTTCTTCAGCGTCACGGTCACCTGGATTTCGCCGGGTAGATTGGGGTCGTCGAACTTGTCGGTGTAGCGGAGACGTTCGCCGGGGACGAGCTCGAGATATTCGCCGCCGAAGGCGTGGCTGTTGCCCGTCGTGAAATTCCGGAACGACATCTTGAACGTGCCCCCGACCTTGGGCTCGAGGTGA
This sequence comes from Bradyrhizobium barranii subsp. apii, assembly GCF_011516635.5. Classification (GTDB taxonomy): domain Bacteria; phylum Pseudomonadota; class Alphaproteobacteria; order Rhizobiales; family Xanthobacteraceae; genus Bradyrhizobium; species Bradyrhizobium barranii. The sequence continues at coordinate 3,981,365 of NZ_CP096255.1, forward strand.
TGGACGGTGCAGGTAAAGCCGTTCGGCGGAAGCCATTTCGCCAGCGCATCCGCCTCGAGGAAGGCGCGATAGACTTTCTCCGGACTGGTCGAGAGAACGCGGTGCAGACGTACAGTGCTGGGCATGTTCTTTCATCCTCTTGCATCGATGGGCCCGACCTTGGCGTCTACGGCCCATTCATGTCTCAAGGACGACCGGGATGCCGCCGATCCGACATGGCGTTGCAGATAAACGGGGGCCGCCGAAACCGGCGGCCTTTGATGTTGCCTTTGAAGTTGTTGGAAGTTGTTTTGGATCGGGTTGCCGCTCACCGCGTCCAGTCTTCACCCGCGCACAACGTTCCCATGCAGCCCCGGTCGTTGAGACTGCCGGATGGCAGCAAGGTGACGGTGCTCGCATAGGTCTTTCCGTCGTCGGCGTTGTAGATCCTGCCCGACCATTGATTGGCGCCGGCCGCCTGCATATCGATGAACAGGGAGATGCCGACGATCTTCCGGGCGCGCAATGCAGGATCGGCGTTATGGTCGTCGAGCTGCGCCTTGCCCGTCTTCTTATCGATCGGCTCCTTCAGCCAGACGACCCGACCGCATAGCGCATTGCCGCAACGGCTCACCTTGATCCTCGCGTCGCCCGACTGTGTCAGCCAGACGCCGGCGGGACCGCTGGCCGTTGCGGCTTCGGCGTTTCCAAGCGGGGAGATGGACAACAGCGCTGCGAGCAGGTGCCGGACGAGGGTGGAACGCATGGGGGCTCCATATTGGATCAATTGTCATGAAATATTTCATGATAAACGATCAATATATCGCGCTTAAGGTTGAGTCAATCGCGCGGAACATGCATATTGGGGGTGGGTGGTTGCCTGGAAATTGCGGAGTGCTTGTAGATGGGTGTGGTGGAGATATCGGTACGTGAGGCCCGGCAGAGCTGGTTCCGGCGTCTCGATCTTGCGTTCTGGGCGATCTGGGCGGCACTGCCGGTGGTGGTGTGGCTCGCCTATCTCCGGAGCACGACCGCCTCCGCCTCGATCGCGGCGAGCCTTGGGCCCGGCCAGGTGAAATGCGCAGGCCTTGTCGCCAATCCGCTCGAGATGTCGCGCCCGGGACAGCTGTTGTTCTGGACGCTATTTGCGCTTCAGCTCTCGTTCTTCGCCGTGTTGATCGGCATCCTGCACCGTATGGTGCACCGATTCGCACGCGGCCGGATCTTCGCGTCCGAGACGCTTCAGGGCGTGTGGTGGATGGGGATCATTCTGGTGATCTGGCCGTTCATCGACCTGATCACCAGCAACGCGGTGGCTTATGCCTTGCACGAGATCGGCGACGTCAAGTTCTTCCTGCCGTCCTACAACGTCGACATCGGCACGATCGCGGGCGGGATGTTCCTGATGGCGCTGAAATTCGTCATCGAGCACGCCATCCTGCTGCAGTCCGAAAACGAGCTGACGATCTGAGGTGAATGCTTGTGCCGATCGTCGTGAACCTCGATGTCATGCTTGCGAAGCGGAAGCGCCGCCTCGGGGACCTCGCCGACGCAATCGGCATTTCCATCCAGAACCTGTCGGTCCTGAAAACGGGCAAGGCGAGGGCGATGCGCTTCTCGACCCTGGCCGCGATCTGCCGCGAGCTCGATTGTCAGCCCGGAGACATCCTCGAATATGTCGCAGGCGAGGAGGGCAGCGATGAGGATGCAGGCGAGGGGAGCTGAGCTCACACCTGGCGAGCCTTGTCCGCCTTCGTGCTGCACGCGAGAACCTGAAACACATCCCCCATGTGCAACGGTTGGCCGTTTGCGCGCTCAATTGAATCGAGCTCGCCTGGTGCGAGATCTACCTCGCGGCCGGCCGGACGACCGATCCGTCAGATCGTTGCCATATCCTGCGGCGTCATCGTGAAGGCGAGCCGGTAGCGGCCGATCGTCGGATTGTCCTGCGCGCCCAGAGTGCCAAGCGCCGCCGGCGAAAGTCGGTCGGCGGCCACCTGCTCGATCGCCTCGGCATCGTAACCCGACAGCAGCATGATCCAGTCGGCGGCGCCGTCCTTGCCGCGGATCTGCTGCTCGGTGGTGGGCGAGCTGGTGCGGGGCGTGTCGGTCAGGAGGAGGTGCGCGCCCGTCAGTCCCGGCATGTGCGCCAACGTGCCGAGCGTCTCCGAGAGATGTGCTTGCAACTCCGCCTCGCGCCCGGCCTCCGGCGAAAGCCGGATGGTGGCGAGCGAGGTCGCGACGCCGCCGCCAAAGCTGGCGGCGACGCGGCACTGGCTGCGGACCATGCCGAGATGGTGCGGCATCATCTTGGTCGACCACGGCGTCGGCGCGTTGAGCCGGTCGAGATATCCCTTCGACGTGAGCACCTCGTACCGCTCCAGCTCGTACAGCACGAAGAAGCCGTCGGTGTCCGTCGTGCTGGTCCAGCGCGATCCGCGCGGAAGCCGGGAATGCTCATCCGCTCGGGAAAATGTTCGTGGGAATGCCAGTCGCCGAACTCCGCGCGCTGCTCGTGGCGGACGCTCCACCACATCGCGACGGCGGCCTTGCCAAGCAGTGACATGCTGACCTCCCTGTTTTCCAGCACTTTGCCTTGACGCCAACGGAGGAAGCAAGTCGTTCACGCTTCCAATCCGACCCCGTACTGTCAGGTGTGATCTGCTATCCCTTCGCGGCGGAGCCGGCACGTGTGGAGCTTGGCAGTCTTTCGGTGCACACAGTCGATTGGCTGGAGGGAGAGTGGTGCGGGTCTTCCGCGAGCAACTTGCCGGTGGCGTACGGTGTGCGCTCGATAGCGCGGCATCGCATCGACGCTCTCGGGCCAGCACAGTTAGCCGACACCAAATCGCGGCTGCGAACGCGCAACTCACCTTGCCTCAGGCGCCTTTCGGGCCTGAATTCGTAAAGTCCGAATTGTTCCGCCGGAGCCCATGAGGCATTAAATCCCGCCAAGCCTTGCAACTGGCGCCGACGAGGTATACGTTGGTGCTGTTCGTTCAGCCGCTGTGCCTTGTTGAATGCGCCCGCGGGCTCCTTTTCCAGAGACATCGACGAATTGAATCTGGTTCTGCGTGAGTGTCACGCGGAATGTGCGCGTATGCGCTTTGGAGAAGAATAATGACGACAGGTACCGTGAAGTGGTTCAACGGCCAAAAGGGCTTTGGATTCATTCAGCCCGACGACGGCGGCAACGATGTGTTCGTTCACATCAGCGCAGTCGAGCGGGCTGGTCTCTCAGGTCTCGCCGAGGGCCAGAAGGTCAACTTCGAGGCCAAGACCGACAAGATGCGAGGCAAGGTCAGCGCAGAGAATCTATCGCTGGCCTAAGATCCTGCGCCGTTTCACGGATGTACTGAAACGGCCACGCTGCCCGCTCGATCCCAGGGATTGAGCGGGTTTTGTCCGTTGCGGGAGTGGGTGAAGCATGAGCGGCAGAAGTCGGCTGAACCGTCACCCCAAAGTATTGCGCGTACCAACCGTCAGCGTTTGGCTGCCGAGGAGGGAACGCGGGCAATGGCGGACGTCGAGAGACAGGCCGTCGATGTTCGCAAGAACATGGCGCGGCTTCGCGAACTGCGCGAAGCCAAGGAAGCGGCTGACGCAACTCTTCAAGCATCGCTGCCGGCACCAACCCTGACGAAGCGCAAGAGAAAGCTGACGCGATAGTCGAATTCAACTGCGTCGACGAAAATCTGGAGAGGGCCGGTCACATGCCAAAGAGTGCGGATCGTGCCTAGTCTTACTGCGTCACAAACGGTGGTCTGTGAAATGGGCGAACTTGATTGCACAACAAGGACATCTCGACAACGTTCGGACCAGCCCTTGTTCGAGTCGCCGTCGCATCGTCGTGATCGAATTTGGAATGTGACGTTGGGTCCGTAGCGGCAGAACCGCGGGGTCTGTAATCCGCGGAAACGCGAGCGAGCGGGATCGGCCGGGCGCGCCGAGCGCCTGAGGGGGGAAACGCCTCCCGCTCGGAGATCAGGAATCCGAAGGCTGCAATGCACATCGTTGCGTGATGATGAAAGCCGCGCCAGCCGCGTCCCTCGAAGTGGCCAAGCCCGACCTCCTGCTTGAGTTCCTGATAGTCGCGTTCGATGCGCCAGCGCAATTTAGCCGTCTCTACGAGAGTCCGGAATGCCACATCCTCCGGCAATGTCGAGAGCCAGTATTTGGTAGGCTGGTCCTCGCCTTTCGGCCATTCGATCAGCAACCATTCCTCCAACCGCTGGGTGGTTTGCCAATAATCACGGTGCGCGGCACGGACCCGCACGCGGGCAAAGCGCGAGCTCAGCTTTTCGTTCGTTCCTTGCCGCCACGTGATGGTGCGCCAAGCTTTGGCCGGCAGGCCGATCGCGAGCGCTTTAACGGCGGCCGGCCGACGCTGACGGTTGCGGCGCATCAGTTTCGGGGGACGGCCGCGGCCCGACCATGGCTTCGGCGGCAAGGGACCGGTGCCGGGCGCCCATACCGTTGTGCTCGACAGAAGACCCGCCACATAGGTCAATCCCAGCGCCGTGATCTCCGTGCGCAGATCGCTGTTGTTGCCATAGCCCGCGTCCATCAGCACGACACCACGCGGAAGGCCGGTCGCACAGGCCCACCGCAACTGCTCCAGCGCGATCTCCGGCTTGGTCCGGAAGCCGACTTCGGCAGGAATGCCCACCTTGCGCCGCCGATCGCAATCCTCAGTCCATTCCTTCGGAAGATAAAGGCGGTAGGCAACAGGCAGGCTGGCGTGGTGATTGGCAATCGATAATGACACCGCCACCTGGCAATTATCCTGCTTGCCGAGCTGCCCGCAATATTGCCGTGCAACTCCAACCGAATGTCGCCCCTGCTTGGGAAATCCGGTGTCATCGATGATCCAAGCTTCGATCGGGCCCTGGCGTTCGATCGCCGGCAGGACCATCTCTCGTACCTTGCCCAGCACCTTCTCATCCGACCAGGCGCCGCTGCCGACGAAATGCAGCAGCGATTGATGTTGGGCGGCCGTCCGTTCCGGAGCCGTCATCGCCGCCATTGGCTCCACGCTCTTACGACCGCCACAGGCCATGAGGCCGACGCAATAGTCGCGCAGCGGTGCCTTCCGATCAGCATGACCGATGACGCTGGCAAGCCCTTCCAAATACGTCGCAAATCGCATCTCACTGGTCTTGGTGCCACGCCCGCTCATGTAGCCTCCTCGGCTGATGGTCCATGCTTCAACCATCGCTGATTCCGGCCGGATAAAGCCTGCGGTTTTGTGACTCAGTCGTACTAGGATCAAGTCGGACAGCGGTGGTACAATCACCTTCTTTCTCGCGCTTGGCGCAGGCCGGCAGATGTGCCGCCTTGCGACCACGTTTCAGACGCAGAAGCAGGCCTTCAGCTATCTTCAGAAATACCGGACGGAATTCGAGCGCATCGCGCGGAGCCGATTGGCCTCCGGGGAGCTCGAAGACGGGATCGTCGTGCTTTCGATGCTCTAAAGCATGATCCGGACCCGAAGGGCCGCGTTAGCGCAAAGTGCGAAGCGGTTTTCCGAAAAGATCATGCTCAAACAATAACCTAAAGCGCGTTGACGATTCATTCCGATCTCATCGCGCTTTCGGTCAGGCGTCGATTTCGACGCGACGCGCTCAGCGCCAGCCTCCATCGCGCGGATGCAACATCGTGACCCGGCAGGGAACGCGTCCTATTCAGAGCGGTCCTTCGGCTCGGCCTCGCGGGCCAGTCGCTCCGCTTTCAGCCGCTCGCGATTCTCGTTGAAGGAGTGCTGGTCCTTCGCATAGTCATTGATCGGCTTCTGCGTTTTGACAGGCTTGAACGCCTTGTTGGCTTCACGCTTGGCCCGATCCGAGGATTGATCTCTCAACATTTCGACCTCGTTTTGATCAACAAGCTGTGACAGGACAGGTGCTGGCCGACGCCTCCCACCCGCAAACGCTGTGCGTAGGCTTGCTACCTTTCGGGGCGAGAAGAAGGCCAATTCTGCAGCGTTGCGCAGATGCTTTTGCGATGTGTTTCAGTCACTCGCCTTGGCGGCTGCGTTGCTCGTACGTCGGGATAGCACGCCGGCTTAGACAACAATGGCACGCCGCCGCTTTTGTTCCAAGGACCCTGCGGACTGGCGCCAGGTTTGCGATAGTGCGATTGCCCCGCCGCAATGTCAGGAGATGTGTAATGCTCGGTGTGAACGACGGGGAGACAATCCCCGCGAAGGAAAGGCCGCAAAGGCCTCAAAGATGGACCGGTGAAGATGCATGGGCGGCTTACCAGCTTCCCTTCAACGATCTGCTCTTCCGTTCACAATCCGTACATCGGGAGCATTTTGACCCAAATCGCGTGCAGTTGAGCCGGCTGCTGAACATCAAGACAGGTGGTTGTCCGGAAGACTGCGGTTACTGCAGCCAGTCGTCGCATCATGCGACCGCTCTTGCAGCCTCCAAGTTGATGGAGGTCGGGAAGATCGTTGCCGAGGCACGCAAGGCAAAAGACAGCGGCGCGACGCGTTATTGCATGGGGGCGGCCTGGCGCAATCCGAAGCCGCGCGACATGGATGCCATTGTCGAGGTCGTCGGAGCCGTGAAGGAGCTCGGGCTCGAGACCTGCATGACGCTCGGCATGCTCGACCGGGATCAGGCCGACCGGCTGAGTGCTGCCGGGCTTGATTACTACAATCACAATATCGATACCTCGGAGCGCTTCTATCCGAGTGTTACCTCCACCCGCACATTCGCCGATCGTCTCGATACGCTGGAGCATGTCCGCGATGCCGGCATGAAAGTGTGCTGCGGCGGAATTCTCGGCATGGGTGAGAGCGAACAGGACCGCGTCGACATGCTGGTCACGCTCGCCAACCTTCCGGAAGCGCCGGAGAGCGTGCCGATCAACATGCTGATCCCGATTCCGGGAACGCCGATGGCGAAGGCGACGCCGATAGGTCCGGTCGAGTTCGTGCGCATTGTCGCGCTGGCGCGTATCATGATGCCGGCCTCTTTCGTGCGACTCTCGGCGGGGCGGTCGGCGATGAGCGACGAGATGCAGGCGCTGTGCTTCTTTGCCGGCGCAAACTCGATCTTTGTCGGCGACACGCTGCTGACGGCGGGCAATCCGCAGGACGAAGCCGATCGAAAGTTGTTCCGCCGGCTCGGACTGGAAGCGCTCTGACCTTTTTGCAAGCCGCTGAGCCTCTTTCCCGATCATGCCCTGGCCGTTAGGTCGTTTGTCCGACGAACAACCCCTCGGCCGCTCTTCGCCGGGCAGGATATTGGCTTTGTCGGATCATGGCATAATGCCTCTGTTTTGCCCGACGTGTCAAAAGGCATTTCGTGAAATACGAAATCATTTATGACCAACAGGTTAGCTACTGTGCATGGGGTTGTTTTTCCATTTTTTAGTCACAGCCGCGACCGCACGGTCTTCTGAAGCAAAAAGGGCCGCCCCTTCGGGCGGCCCTTTCGTCTCGTTCAACGTGGTGCGGCTTACTCAGCGGCCTGCTTCTGCGGCGGCTCGAGCGCGCCGGACTTGTGGATGTCGGCGACCTGGTGATCGCTGAAGCCGAGCACGCTGCGCAGGATCTCGTCGGTGTGCTCGCCGAGCAGCGGGGAGCGCTCCACCTCGCTCGGGCTATCCGACAGCTTGATCGGATTGCCGACCGAGATGTACTTGCCACGGGTCGGGTGATCGACCTCGACCACGGTGCCGGTCGCGCGCAGCGACTGGTCCTCGGCGATCTCCTTCATCGACAGGATCGGGCCGCAGGGGATGTCGTCCTTGTTGAGGATCTCCATCGCCTCGAACTTGGTCTTGGTCATCGTCCACTGTTCGATGCGGGCGAAGATCTCGTTGAGGCGCGGCAGGCGGACGGCCGGCTTGGCGTAGTTCGGATCGGTCTTCCAGGTGGGCTCGCCGATCACGTCGCAGATCTTCTCCCAGACCGGGGCCTGGGTGATGAAGTAGATGTAGGCGTTGGGATCGGTCTCCCAGCCCTTGCACTTCAGGATGCGGCCGGGCTGGCCGCCGCCGGAATCGTTGCCGGCGCGCGGCACGGCGTCGCCGAACGGAATGCCTTCGCCGAACTGGCTGTATTCCTTGAGCGGACCATGCGCGAGGCGCTGCTGGTCGCGCAGCTTGACGCGGGCGAGGTTGAGCACGCCGTCCTGCATCGCGGCGGTGACCTTCTGGCCCTTGCCCGAATGTGTGCGCTGATAGAGCGCGGTGACGATGCCGAGCGCCAGGTGCAGGCCGGTGCCGCTGTCGCCGATCTGCGCGCCGGTGACGAGCGGCAGGCCGTCGCGGAAGCCGGTGGTCGAGGCGGCGCCGCCGGTGCACTGCGCGACGTTCTCATAGACCTTGCAGTCTTCGTAGGGGCCAGGGCCAAAGCCCTTGATCGAGGCGACGATCATCTTCGGGTTGATCGCCTGGATCTTCTCCCAGGGGAAGCCCATGCGGTCGAGCACGCCGGGGCCGAAGTTCTCGACCAGCACGTCGCACTTCTTGATCAGCTCGGTGAGGACTTCCTTGCCCTTGGGGTTCTTGGTGTCGAGCGTGATCGAGCGCTTGTTGTGGTTGAGCATGGTGAAATACAGGCTGTCCACGTTCGGGATGTCCTGCAGCTGGCCGCGGGTAATGTCGCCCACGCCCGGACGTTCCACCTTGATCACGTCGGCGCCGAACCATGCCAGCAGCTGCGTGCAGGTCGGTCCGGACTGGACGTGGGTGAAGTCAAGAATGCGAACGCCCTTGAGCGCTTTGGTCATCGTGTTGCTCCGTATATTCTGTCTGCCCCCGCAAACCGCAGGGAATTAAGGGTTGAAGGGGAGGACTTACTTTTTCTTCTGCAGAACGCTCTGCGGATTGAGGTTGCCGATGCGGCCGCTCTCCGAGCCCGCCGCCGGATCGATCACCGCGTTGATGAGCGTCGGCTTGCCCGAGGCCATCGCCTCGTTGACGGCGCGCTTGAGTTCGTCGGGCGAGGTGGCATTCACGCCGACGCCGCCGAAGGCTTCCATCATCTTGTCGTAGCGCGCGCCCTTGACGAACACCGTGGTCGCCGGATCGGCGCTGACGCTGTTGACGTCGGTGCCGCGATAGATGCCGTCATTGTTGAAGATGACGATGCAGATCGGAAGGTTGTAGCGGCAGATGGTCTCGACCTCCATGCCGGAGAAGCCGAAGGCCGAGTCGCCTTCCACCGCCAGCACGGGGTGACCGGTCTCGAGCGCAGCTGCGATCGCCTGGCCCATGCCGATGCCCATCACGCCCCAGGTGCCGACGTCGAGGCGCTTGCGCGGCCTGTACATGTCGATGACGCCGCGGGCGAGGTCGAGCGTGTTGGCGCCCTCGTTGACGAGGATCGCCTCGGGATGGTCCTTGATCACGTTCTTCAGCACGCCGAGCGCGCCGTGATAGTCCATCGGCGACTTGTTGTTCATGAGCTTCGGCGCCATCTTGGCGACGTTCTCGTCACGCTTGGACACGATGGCCTTGGTCCATTCGGCCGGCGGCGCGGTCCAGCCCGTGCTGATCGCCTGATTGAAGGCCGATACGACCGAGCCGATGTCGCCGACCACGGGCGCGACGATCTCGACGTTGGAGTCCATCTCGCGCGGCTCGATGTCAACCTGGATGAACTTCTTCGGGGTCTCGCCCCAGCTCTTGCCCTTGCCGTGCGAGAGCAGCCAGTTCAGCCGGGCGCCGATCAGCAGCACGACGTCGGATTCTTTCAGCGCCGTGGAGCGCGCGGCGCCAGCGCATTGCGGATGCGTGTCGGGGAGGAGGCCCTTGGCCATGCTCATCGGCAGGAACGGCACGCCGCTCTTCTCGACGAACGACTTGATCTCTTCATCGGCCTGCGCGTAGGCCGCGCCCTTGCCGAGGATGATGAGCGGACGCTTCGCCGCCTTGAGCACGTCGAGCGCGCGCTTGATCGAAGCGGGCGAGGGGATCTGCGCGGGCGCGGCGTCGATCACCTTGACCAGCGACTTCTGGCCGGCATCGGCGTTCATCACCTGGCCGAACAGCTTTGCCGGCAGGTCAAGATAGACGCCGCCCGGACGGCCCGAGACCGCAGCGCGGATGGCGCGGGCGAGACCGATGCCGATGTCCTGGGCGTGCAGCACGCGATAGGCCGCCTTGCACAGCGGCTTGGCGATCGCGAGCTGGTCCATCTCTTCGTAGTCGCCCTGCTGGAGGTCGACGATCTCGCGCTCGGAGGAGCCCGAGATCAGGATCATCGGGTAGCAGTTGGTGGTGGCGTGCGCGAGCGCGGTGAGACCGTTGAGGAAGCCGGGCGCCGATACCGTGAGGCAGATGCCCGGCTTCTTGGTGAGGTAACCGGCGATGCCTGCGGCGTAACCGGCGTTCTGCTCGTGGCGGAAGGAGATCATACGAATGCCTTCGGCCTGCGCCATGCGGCCCAAATCCGTGATCGGGATGCCCGGCACATTATAGATGGTGTTGATGCCGTTCAGCTTGAGCGCGTCGATGACGAGATGAAAGCCATCCGTCAATTCCTGCTCGGTGCCCGGTGCTTCGGACTTGGTCGCGGTATTCAGCATGGGCCTTGTCTCCCTGGTCTCATATGCCGTTTTAGGCTTTGTGGGCGAATGGCTCGCCCTTCTGGTGAACGTTGCTAGGTGAACAGTTCTTGACCGTGCGCTTCGACGTAAGCGGCAAGGCCAAGGGTGTGGTCGCGGGCGCGCTTCTCGGCGAGCTCGGTGTCGCGCGCTTCCAGTGCTTCGATCATGCTGAGATGCTCGGGCAGCGAAGTGGCGGTGCGATCCTTGCGTCCGATGGTGAGCTGGCGGTAGCCGCGCACGTGCAGCAGCAGGTCGTTGGTGAGATCGACCAGCACCGGCGATTCCGACAGCGAGATCAGCGCCTGATGAAAGGCGATGTTGGCGCGCGAATATTCCTCGACGTGATCCTCGGGCAGGCGGTCCTTGCCGAAGTCCTTGAAGTAGTCGCGCAGCGCCGTGATGTCTTTCTTGCGTGCGGTGGTGGTGATCAGGCGGGCCGCCATGCTCTCCAGCGCCGCCCAGGCGCGGATCATGTCGACGATCTCGCTCTTGGTTCTGCGCACCACCATGATGCCGCGGCGCGGAACGGTCTTCACGAAGCCGTCCTGCTCGAGCATCGCGATGGCTTCGCGGATCGGGGTGCGGCTGACACCCAGGCGTTCGGACAGCGCGCGCTCGTCGAGCATCACCGGCTCGGGCGTCGAGTAGATGTCCATCTTGAGGATGGCTTCCTTCAAGGCGTCATACGCCTTGTTCTTGAAGCTGCTCTCCGGGGCAATACGAACGATTGCGATATCTGCCTCGGTCATGTTCGGCAACGCCTTGGTTGGTTTCCGCAGTGACACGACGAATCTCCTCCAGTGGGAGTCGTCTTTTACAGGATTATTAACGGGAAAGTTTTTGGCATACCACATGCCAGAATGTCAAGCTGGCTATTTTTGCGGCGTTCCAAGTCATGCAGCAGCTTGACAAGTTGGCTTCTGGCATACCAAATGCCATCGCTAGCCATTTTTGATCCAAAGCGGCGGAGTAATGTGGGCTTTATGCCACTCCGTTCCGCGACATGGAACAGAGCGCGGCGAATGGCAAGCATCACGGGCAGCCGCTACACGCGCGCGCTTTGAAAGAACGAACTGAGGTCAAGGGAGAAGCCATATGTCCAATTCCAAAGATGCCGTCCGCAAAGTGCTCGACCAGGTCAAGGCGGACAACCGCACCAGCCTGACCGCGCCGGAAGGCAAGCTGGTCTGCGACGCCTACGGCATTCCGGTGCCGAAGGAGGGCGTGGCCAGGTCGGCGGGTGAGGCCGGCAAAATGGCCTCCTCGATGGGCTTCCCGGTGGTGATGAAGATCGTCTCGCCGGACATTCTCCACAAGACCGAAGCTGGCGGCGTCATCGTCGGCCTCAAGACGGCCGAGGATGCCGAGAAGGCCTACGAGACCATTCTCTCCAACGCCAAGAAGTACAAGTCCGATGCCAAGATCGAGGGCGTCCAGGTGCAGCAGATGCTGGCCGGCGGCACCGAAGTCATCGTCGGCTCGATCACCGACGGCTCGTTCGGCAAGCTGGTCGCCTTCGGCCTCGGCGGCGTGCTGGTCGAAGTCTTGAAGGACATCACCTTCCGCCTCGCACCCGCGACTAAGGAAGACGCGCTCTCGATGCTCGACGGCATCCAGGCGCATGAGATTTTGAAGGGCGTTCGCGGCGGCGAGCCGGTGAACCGTACGGCGCTCGCCGACGTCATCGTCAAGGTTTCGCAGCTCGTCACCGATTTCCCCGAGATCGTCGAGCTCGATCTCAACCCGGTGTTCGCGACGGCCAAGGACGCGATCGCCGCCGACGTGCGTATCGTCGTCGACTTCGCCTATGTGCCCAAGCCGAAGCCGCGCCCGACCGAAGAGATCGTCGCGGCCATGAGCCGCATCATGCAGCCGAAGGCGGTCGCCGTGGTCGGCGCCTCCGCCGAGGACGGCAAGATCGGCAACTCCGTGATGAAGAACCTCATCAACGGCGGCTACAAGGGCGACATCTATCCGATCCATCCCAAGGCCGCCGAGATCCTCGGCTACAAGGCCTACAAGAGCGTGAAGGACGTGCCGGGCGTGATCGACACGGCCGTGTTCGCGATCCCCGCGAAGTTCGTGGCGGCGGCGCTCACCGAATGCGGCGAGAAGAAAATCCCGGGTGCGGTGCTGATTCCGTCGGGCTTCGCTGAAGCCGGCGCGCCGGAGCTTCAGGCCGAGATCGTCGAGGTCGGCAAGAAGTACGACATCCGCCTGATGGGGCCGAACATCTACGGCTTCTACTACACGCCGGCCAATCTCTGCGCGACCTTCTGTACGGCCTATGACGTCAAGGGCCACGCCGCGCTGTCGTCGCAGTCGGGCGGCATCGGCATGGCCATCATCGGCTTCTCGCGCTCGGCCAAGATGGGCGTCTCGGCGATCGTCGGCCTCGGCAACAAGTCCGATATCGACGAGGACGATCTGCTCGCCTTCTTCGAGCAGGACCCGAACACCAACCTGATCGCGCAGCACTGCGAAGACCTCAAGGACGGCCGCGCCTTCGCGGAAGCCGCCAAGCGTGTCTCCAAGAAGAAGCCGGTCATCGTGCTCAAGGCCGGCCGCACCTCGGCCGGCGCAAAGGCGGCCTCGTCGCATACCGGCGCGCTCGCCGGTAACGACAAGATCTACGAGGACGTTCTGGCGCAGTCCGGCGTGATCCGGGCCCGCTCGCTGCGGCAGCTGCTCGAATTCGCCCGTGGCGTGCCGGTGCTGCCGACGCCGAAGGGCGAGAACGTGCTGATCATCACCGGTGCGGGCGGCTCGGGCGTGCTGCTGTCGGACTCCTGCGTCGACAACGGCCTGTCGCTGATGTCGATGCCGCCGGATCTGGATGCGGCCTTCCGCAAGTTCATCCCGCCGTTCGGTGCGGCCGGAAATCCTGTGGATATCACCGGCGGCGAGCCGCCGATCACCTACGTCAACACGGTGAAGCTCGGCCTGTCGGACGAGCGGATCCATTCGCTGATCCTCGGCTACTGGCACACCATCGTCACACCCCCGATGGTGTTCGCCCGCAACATGGTCGAGGTGAAGAAGGAGATGGAGGCCAAGGGCTTCGTGAAGCCGATCGTCGCCTCGCTCGCCGGCGACGTCGAGGTCGAGGAAGCCGCCGAATATCTCTATCAGAACGGCATCCCGGCCTACGCCTATTCCACTGAGCTGCCGGTCGAGGTGCTCGGCGCCAAGTACAAGTGGGCGCGCGGGGCAGGGCTGCTCTGAGACGACGAAGACGCTTCGGTATGATCCGGAGCGGGTGGTTATTCACCTCTCCCCGCGCGCGGGGAGAGGTCGAATTGCGAAGCAATTCGGGTGAGGGGGACTCTCCACGAGTCTAACTGTCACCGTCCTTGCGGAGACTCCCCCTCACCCTGGCCCTCTCCCCGCAAGCGGGGAGAGGGAAATAAGAATAGGGCGAGGGAGAACGGTCAGGTCGCGATGAGCAAGAACGTGATCCGGCGCAAATCGCTCGAGCCTCGATCGCCATCGGAGGCCGACCACGACGCGCGCGATGGCGGCGTGCAGTCCGTCGACCGCGCGCTGTCGATCCTCGAAACGCTGGCCGAAGACGACGAAGGCTATCGCCTCAGCGACCTCGCCGTGCGCACCGGCCTGTCGGCCTCGACCGTGCACCGCCTGCTGGCGACGCTGGAGAGCCGCCGCTTCGTGCAGTTCGACCGCGCCCAGTCCAAATGGCATGTCGGCGTGCGCAGCTTCACGGTCGGCGCGAGCTTTGCCCGGCGGCGTAATTTCTCCACGCAGGCGATTCCTTACTTGCGCAAGCTGCGCGATCTCACCCGCGAGACCGCCAACCTCGCCGTCGTCGACGACGAGTTCATCATCGTGCTGACCCGCATGGAGAGCCGCGAGATCATGCGCTCGCTGACCCAGGTCGGCGGTCGCGTCGCCATGGTGACGTCAGGCGTCGGCAAGGCAGTGCTCGCGACTTATTCGGACGAGGACGTCGGCGCGGTCATCCGCCATCACGGCATGCCCCGCCTGACCGAGAAGTCGATCGTGCGGCCGGGCGATCTGTTCAAGGAGCTCGAGAAGATCCGCAAGCAGGGTTTTGCGCTCGACGATGAAGAAGCCTGTATGGGCCTGCGCTGTATTGCCGCAGTGGTCTACAACGACTGCGCCGAGCCGCTCGCGGCGATTTCCGTCTCGGGCATGACCAGCCGCCTGACCGACGACAGATTGACGGAAATCGGCCAAATCGTGCGCGAAGTCGCCGGCGAGCTGACCGTCGCTCTCGGCGGGGTGATGCCGAAGTCTGGCTAACAGGAACCGGGCCTGTCGCTGGACAGCATCGGCCGTTTTGGCTGATATGCGACCAAACGACACAATGCGGCAACCGATCAACGACGTCCGCACGAGCCCGGAGAATACCCTCATGTTGCAATTTCCCGCGCGCCTTGTCGGCGCAGCCGTCGCGTTGACCCTTGCGGCAGCCACGCCGGCCTTCGCCCAGCCGCTGGAGCTCAAGCTGATGGCGCCGGCGGCTCCGGGCGGTGGCTGGGACCAAACCGCGCGCTCGATGCAGCAGGCGCTGGTCGCTTCGGGTGTCGCGCGCAGCGTGCAGGTCGTCAACGTCCCCGGCGCCGGCGGCAGCGTCGGCATCGCGCAGTTCGTCAACGGCGCCAAGGGCGACGGCAACCAGTTGATGGTCAACGGCTTCGTCATGGTGGGCGCGCTCGCCATGAACAAATCGCCTGTCACGCTCGAGCAGGTGACGCCGATCGCGCGCCTCACCGAGGAAATCCAGGTGATCGTTGTGCCGGCGAATTCGCCTATCAAGACCGCGCAGGATCTCGCCGCCGCGGTGAAAGCCGACATCGCCAAGGTGACCTTCGCCGGCGGCTCGGCCGGCGGCGTCGACCATGTCATGGCCGCGTTATTCGCGGGCGCAGTCGGCGCCGATGCGAAGAAGATCAACTACATCCCGTTCTCCGGCGGTGGCGAATCGCTGGCGGCAATCCTCGGCGGCAAGGTCACCGCGGGCATTTCGGGGCTGAGCGAATATGAAGGGCAGATCAAATCCGGCAAGCTGCGCGCGATCGGCGTGACCTCGGAGAAGCGCATCGCCGGCAGCGACATCCCGACCTTTAGGGAGCAAGGCATCGACCTCGTGATCGCCAACTGGCGTTCGGTGGTCGCGCCTCCCGGCATCACGCCGGAGCAGCGCAAGACGCTGAGCAATGCGGTCGAGAAGATGGTGAAGTCGGACGCCTGGAAGGAGATCCTCAAGCAGAAGGGCTGGGAGGATGCCTATCTCGGCGGCGACGCCTTCGTCGACTTCCTGAAGAAGGAAACCGTGCGCGTCACCGACGTGCTGAAATCGGTCGGCCTGGTCAAGTCATGACCTCAGGCGATCCCGCCCAGCCACGGCGCGTCGATCGCGCCGGCATCGTCATCGCTGTATTGCTCGCAGGTCTCGCCGCGGTGCTGGTCTGGGACGCGCGCGGGCTGCAATCCACTGCGATGTACGGGATGGGACCGGAGGCGATGCCGGTCGTGGTCGCCACCGGCCTTGGGCTGCTCGCGATCGGTAATTTCATCGACGCGCTGCGCGGCAATCTGCCGGTGCGCGAGAGCGCCGATCCCGTGCCTGTGGTTCTGATCCTGATTGGCCTTGCACTCCTCATTGCCATCATCGGCTTCGGCGGCGGCTTCATCCTGGCGACGTCGGCGCTGTTCGTGACGACGTCGGCAGCTTTCGGGCGCCGTGCCATCCTCGTCGACAGCATCATCGCCCTCGTGATGTCCACCCTCATTTATCTCGCGTTCGACCGGCTGTTGACGCTGAGCCTTCCGACCGGTCCGCTGGAGCGACTGCTGTGATGGACACCTTTGCCGCGCTGGCCCACGGCATGGCGGTCGCCGTCCAGCCGATGAACCTCCTCTATGCGCTGATCGGCGTGTTCCTCGGCACGGCCGTGGGCGTGCTGCCCGGCATCGGCCCGGCCCTGACGGTCGCGCTGCTGCTGCCGGTGACCTACAAGCTCGATCCCGGCGGCTCGCTGATCATGTTCGCCGGCATCTACTACGGCGGCATGTATGGCGGATCGACCACCGCGATCCTGATCAACACGCCCGGCGAGAGTGCCTCGATGGCGACCGCGCTCGAAGGCAACAAGATGGCCAAGGCCGGCCGCGGCGGGCCGGCGCTTGCGACATCCGCCATCGGTTCCTTCGTCGCCGGCACCATCGCCACCATTGGTCTCGCGTTCCTCGCGCCGTGGCTGGTCGATTTCGCGGTGCGCTTCGGCCCCGAGGACTATTTCGCGCTGATGTGCGTCGCCTTCGTCACGGTGTCGGCGACCTTCGGCGATTCTCCGATCCGCGGTCTGACCAGCTTGTTCATCGGCCTGACGCTCGGCCTCGTCGGCATCGACAAGCTGACGGGGCAGGCGCGGCTTGCCTTCGGCGTCCCTGAATTGCTCGACGGCGTCGAGGTGACCACGCTTGCGGTCGGTCTGTTCGCGGTGGGCGAGGCGCTCTACGTCGCATCGCGGCGGCACCACACCGAGGAGAAGCTCGAGCCGGTGCGCGGCTCGCTGTGGATGACGAAAGAAGACTGGAAGCGCTCGTGGAAGCCGTGGCTGCGCGGCACCATGTTCGGCTTTCCGATCGGCGCGCTGCCCGCAGGCGGCGCGGAGATTCCGACCTTCCTGTCGTATTCCACTGAGAAGCGGCTCACAAAACATCCGGAAGAATTCGGCAAGGGCGCGATCGAAGGCGTCGCGGGACCGGAGGCCGCCAACAACGCCTCCGCCGCCGGCACGCTGGTGCCGCTGCTGACGCTGGGATTGCCGACCTCGGCAACGGCCGCGATGATGCTGGCGGGGTTCCAGCAGTACGGCCTCAACCCGGGGCCGCTGCTGTTTGCCGAGCGGCCTGACCTCGTGTGGGGCCTGATCGCCAGTCTCTTCATCGCCAATTGCATGTTGCTGGTGCTCAATCTGCCGCTGGTCGGCCTGTGGGTGCGGCTGCTCGCGATCCCGCAGCCCTGGCTCTATGCCGGCATTCTCGTGTTCGCGACCATGGGCACCATCGCCGCAAAGCCCTCGGTGGTCGAATTGTCGATGCTGGCCGGCTTCGGCGTGCTCGGTTTCCTGATGCGCCGGTTCGACTTTCCAATCGCGCCCGTCGTCGTCGGCCTGATCCTCGGTCCGATCGCCGAGAGCCAGCTGCGCCGCGCGCTCGCGATCAGCCTCGGCGATCCCATGACGCTGCTCCAGAGCCCGATCTCGGCGACGCTGCTCGGCATTGCGCTGGTTGCGCTGCTGGCCCCGTTCGTGCTGAAGGGGATGGGGCGCTTCAAGGCGAACGAGGACTAGCCGTCCCGGCGCGCGCGTCCTCTAATGCTGCGTCCAGCTCGTTGAGGAAACGCCATGCCGTCGGAACTTCGCTCGCCCCGTCTCGCCGTCCTGATCGATGCCGACAATGCCTCCGCGAAGATCGCGGATGGGCTGTTCGAGGAGATTGCCAAGATCGGCGAGGCCAGCGTCCGCCGCATCTACGGCGACTTCTCCAATGCGCGATCGAGGGGCTGGGCCGACATCCTGTCCAAACACGCCATCATCCCGCAGCAGCAGTTCGCCTATACGACTGGAAAGAATGCCTCCGACATAACCCTGGTCATCGACGCCATGGACCTGCTTCACAGCGGCCGGTTCGACGGCTTCTGCCTGGTCTCGTCCGACAGCGACTTTACCCGTCTGGCCGCCCGCATCCGTGAGCAGGGCGTCGACGTGTTCGGGTTCGGCGAGCAGAAGACGCCGGAAAGCTTCAGGCAGGCCTGCCGAAGGTTCGTCTACACCGAGAACCTGCTCTCAGTCCCGGCGACCACCCAGGATTCCGCCTCAAGATCGACGTCGCTTCAGCCGCCCGATGCCGCCACGCCCATCATCAAGAAGGTCATCACCCAGATGGAGAGTGAGGACGGCTGGGTCGCGCTCGGCGAAGTCGGCCGGCAGCTCGCCAATCTGGCCTCGGATTTCGATCCGAGAACGTTCGGTTTCCGCAAGCTGAGTGACCTCGTGCGGAAGACGAATTCGTTCGAGATCGATGAGCCAAAGGGCCGGTCGATGCGAATTCGGGTCAAGCCCGCTGCCGCAGCACCGCCGAGAAGGCGGAACCCGCGCAGGCCCGCAAGGGCGGGGGCGACGGGCAGTTCGGCGCCTAAGGCGTAAGCAGGGCCTGCCGTTATATTTGCGCTTGCCCGCTATAGCGCAGGGCGTAACCATCGCTGGGCCGTAACGCCACGCGAGGGTCCCGATGACCAGACTTACCCGCTTCGCCGTCGCACCGCTGCATTCGATGACCCGGCGTCTGGCCGATGTCGCCTCCGCGCGCGTCGCACCGGATCTCGTGGTCACGGGGGCCCGGGTGCTTTCGACTTATTCGGAGCGCATCCATCCCGGTCGGGAGGTCTGGATCACCGGTGGCCGCGTCGCAGCGGTGAAACCGGCCGGGGCGGCAAAGAAGGTCTGGGGCGGGGTGCCGCTTTACGACGCCGCCGGCGGCATCATCGCGCCGGGGCTGGTCGATCCGCACATCCACATCGAATCCTCGATGGTGACGGCCTGCGCCTATGCCGAGGCTGCGCTCCTCAACGGCACCACCACGATCTTCTGCGACAGCCACGAGATCGGCAACGTCATGGATGTCGCCGGTGTCGAGGCGATGCTGGAGGACGCGCGCGAGGCGCCGCTCTCGATCTTTTTGACGGTGCCGAGCACGGTGCCGGCCACGTCGGCGGAACTGGAGACCGCGGGCGGCGACCTCACGCCGGACAAGATCGCGGGCCTGTTCGACCGCTGGCCCGAAGCGGTCGCCCTCGGCGAGAAGATGGATTTTGTGCCTGTCACGATGGGCGACGAGCGCAGTCATGCCATCCTTGCCGCTGCCTTGAAGCGGGGACGGCCAGTGTCAGGCCATGTCTATGGCCGTGAATTCGTCGCGGCCTATGCGGCGAGCGGCGTCACCGACACCCATGAGGCGATCGATCGCGACATCGCCGACGATCTGCTCGACGCCGGCGTCTGGGTGTTCCTGCGCGGCGGTCCGCCGACCACGCCCTGGCATTCGCTGCCGCAGGCGATCCGCACCATCACCGAACTTGGGGCGTCGCACAAACGTACGGCGGTGTGCACCGACGACCGTGATGCCGACGATCTTCTGCTGTTCGGTCTCGACTGGGTGGTGCGCGAGGCCGTAAAGGCCGGCATGTCGCCCGAACAGGCCTGGTCGATGGGCTCGCTGCATGGCGCCACACGCTTCGGCATGGAGGGCGATATCGGCGGGCTCGGCGGCGGCCGCCGCGCCGATCTCGTGCTGATGGACGATCAGCTCAGGCCGCAATGCACCTGGTATGGCGGCGAGCTGGTGGTCGAGCACGGCAAGATTACGCCGCGGCTCGATCAGGCGCTGTCGCAACGCTATTAATATCCGAAGGCGGCCTATGCGACGGTGAAGCTCCCGCAGAAGGTCAAGCTGACGCCGGAGCTGCCGGCCAAGGCCTGCACCGTCAACGCCATCAAAACCGCGCTGCCGGGCATTACCCTGATCCATGAGAAGGTCGCGATCGAGCCGGCCAAGGATTGGCCGTCGCTGTTTGAGCGCTACGGCCTGTGCTTCGTCACGGTGGTCGAGCGCCACGGCAAGTCGGCCGGCAATGTTGCCTACGGCCTGCTGAAGGATTTCGGCCTGAAGCGCGGGGCGGTCGCCTCCAGCGTTGGGCACGACAGCCATAACATCATCGTCGCCGGCACCAACGAGGGCGACATGCAGGCGGCGATCTCGGTCATCAAGGCGGAGCAGGGCGGCGTTTGTGTCGTCGCCGACGGCAAGGTGAGGGCGCTGGTTCCGCTGCCGATCGCAGGCCTGCTCTCCGACAAACGGGTCACCGAGGTCGCCGAAGCGGTCAAGGTACTGAAGAAGGAATGGGCCGAAGCCGGCTGCACCATCCCTTACATGGGCTTCAATTTGATTCCGCTATCGGTCATTCCGGAAATTCGCATCACCGACAAGGGCCTCGTGCTGGTGCCGCAGATGGAGCTCGCGCCGCTGTTCGAGTGAGCGGCTTTCACGCCGATGTCGATCTAACCGTTTGAGACCGCCACGGTTTTTCCGCGGCTGCCGCATCGTGGAAAATAAAATCGATCTCGTTGAGATCGCATCTTGCACGCCCGATGATCGCGCTCGCTGACGCAACTCAAGCGAGGTCCGATATGGCGAAGATGCGAGCCGTCGATGCTGCCGTGCGAATTCTGGAAAAGGAAGGCATCTCGACTGCCTTCGGCGTTCCCGGGGCCGCGATCAATCCGCTGTACTCGGCGCTGAAGAAGCGCGGGTCGATCCGCCACATTCTCGCGCGCCATGTCGAGGGCGCCTCGCATATGGCCGAGGGCTATACGCGGGCGAAGGCCGGCAATATCGGCGTCTGCATCGGCACGTCGGGGCCGGCCGGCACCGACATGATCACCGGGCTCTATTCGGCGATCGCCGATTCCATTCCGATCCTCTGCATCACCGGCCAGGCGCCGCGCGCACGGCTCTACAAGGAGGACTTCCAGGCCGTCGACATCGAGTCGATCGCAAAGCCCGTGACCAAATGGGCTGTGACCGTGCGCGAGCCGGCGCTGGTGCCGCGTGTGTTCAGCCAGGCCTTTCACATCATGCGCTCCGGCCGGCCGGGTCCGGTGCTGATCGACATGCCGCTCGACGTGCAACTCGCCGAGATCGAGTTCGACGACGAGACCTATGAGCCGCTGTCGGTCTACAAGCCCACCGCGACGCGCAAGCAGGTCGAGAAGGCGCTGGAGATGCTCAATGCCGCCGAGCGGCCGCTGATCGTCGCCGGTGGCGGCATCATCAACGCCGACGCCTCGGACCTGCTGGTGGAATTCGCCGAGATCACCAACGTGCCGGTCGTGCCGACGCTGATGGCGTGGGGTGCGATCCCCGACGACCACGTGCTGATGGCCGGCATGGTCGGCCTTCAGACCAGCCACCGCTATGGCAATGCGACGATGCTGGAATCCGACTTCGTGCTCGGCATCGGCAACCGCTGGGCCAACCGTCACACCGGCTCGGTCGAGACCTACACCAAGGGCCGCACCTTCGTGCATGTCGACATCGAGCCGACCCAGATCGGGCGCGTGTTCAATCCGGATCTCGGCATCGTCTCGGACGCCAAGGCCGCGCTCGAGCTCTTCGTCACCGTCGCCAGGGAGTGGCGCCGGTCAGGCAGGTTGCGCGAGCGCCAGGCGTGGCCCGCGGCCTGCCGCGATCGCAAGAAGACGATGCTGCGCAAGAGCCATTTCGACAACGTCCCGATCAAGCCGCAGCGGGTCTATGAGGAGATGAACAAGGCCTTCGGCCGCGACACCACCTATGTCACCGTGATCGGCTTGTCGCAGATCGCCGGCGCGCAGTTCTTGGGCGTCTACAAGCCGCGCAACTGGATCAATGCCGGGCAAGCCGGCCCGCTCGGCTGGACGCTGCCTGCTGCGCTCGGAGTGCGTGCGGCATGCCCGGATCGCGAGATCGTCGCGCTATCAGGCGATTACGACTTCCAGTTCCTGATCGAGGAGCTCGCGGTCGGCGCGCAGTTCAATCTGCCCTACATCCACGTCGTCGTGAACAATTCCTATCTCGGCCTGATCCGCCAGGCCCAGCGCGGCTTCGACATGGATTACCACGTCCAGCTCTCCTTCGAGAACGTCAACGCACCGGAGCTCGGTGGCTACGGCGTCGACCATGTCGCGGTCGCCGAAGGCCTGGGCTGCAAGGCGATCCGCGTCACCGATCCCAAGGATACGCAGGCGGCGTTTGCGACCGCCCGTGAATTGATGGCGAAGCACCGCGTGCCCGTCGTGGTCGAGTTCATTCTCGAACGCGTCACCAACATCGCGATGGGCACGGAGATCGACAACATCGTCGAGTTCGAGGAGGTGCTGGACCTGCCGCTGGACGAGGTCGAGGCCAAGCGGCCCGGCGTGCTGCAGCCGGCGGAATAGGGGAGAGCATCATGCCGAAATTTGCCGCCAACCTCACCATGCTCTTCAACGAGATGCCGTTCATCGACCGTTTCGCCGCGGCGAAAGCGGCGGGCTTCTCCGGGGTCGAGTATCTCTTCCCGTATGATTTCGACAAGGCGTTGCTGCGCGAGCAGCTCGAGGCTCACGGGCTGACGCAGGTGCTGCACAATCTTCCGGCGGGCAACTGGGCAGCGGGTGAGCGTGGCATCGCGATCCTGCCCGATCGCGTCAGTGAATTTCGCGACGGCGTGTTCCGGGCCATCGACTACGCCAAGGCGCTCGATTGCGAGCAGCTCAATTGCCTCGTCGGCATCGCGCCTGCCGATGCCGACCCGCGCGAGCTCAACGAAACGCTGGTTGGCAACCTTCGCTTTGCTGCCTCGACGCTGGCGCGCGAGAACATCAAGCTCCTGGTCGAGCCGATCAACACGCTCGACATTCCCGGCTTCTACCTCAACGGCACCGAGCAGGCGGTGCAGCTGATCTCCGAGGTGCGGTCGAACAATCTGTTCATCCAGTACGACATCTACCACATGCAGATCATGGAGGGCGATCTCGCCCGGACCATGCAGGAATATCTTCCCCAGATCGCCCATATCCAGCTCGCCGACAATCCCGGTCGCCACGAGCCCGGCACCGGCGAGATCAACTACCCCTTCCTGTTCCGCCACCTCGACGCGATCGGCTATCGCGGCTGGATCGGCTGCGAATACAAGCCGCGCACCACGACGCTGGAAGGCCTGTCCTGGCACGCCGCGCAGACATTTGAGACCTGAGGAAACGTAGACATGATCGATATCGGCTTCATCGGACTTGGCACCATGGGACGGCCGATGGCCGGCCACCTTCTGGCCGCAGGCCATCGCGTGCTCCTGCATGACGTCGCGCCGGTCGCGCCTGAGCTGATTTCCGCGGGCGGCATCGCCTGCAAGTCAGCCAAGGAGGTCGCGGAGGAGGCGGATGCGGTCATCATCATGGTGCCTGACACCCCGCATGTGGAGGCGGTGCTGTTCGGCAAGGACGGCGTCGCGAGCGGCATCTCCAAGGGCAAGATCGTCGTCGACATGAGCTCGATCTCGCCGCTGGCGACCAAGGAGTTTGCGAAGAAGATCGAGGCGCAGGGGGCGGACTATCTCGACGCGCCGGTGTCGGGCGGCGAGGTCGGGGCCAAGGCCGCGACCCTCACCATCATGGTCGGCGGCCCGGAGCGGGCCTTTGGCACGATGAAGCCGATCTTCGACAAGATGGGCAAGAACGTCACGCATGTCGGCGCCAATGGCGATGGCCAGACGACGAAGGTCGCCAACCAGATCATCGTCGCGCTGACGATCGAGGCGGTGAGCGAAGCGCTGCTGTTCGCATCCAAGGCGGGGGCCAATCCGGCTCTCGTACGCAAGGCGCTGATGGGCGGTTTTGCATCGTCGCGGATACTCGAAGTGCATGGCGAGCGCATGGTGAAGCGCAATTTCGAGCCGGGTTTCCGCATCGAGCTGCACCAGAAGGACCTCAACCTCGCGCTCGAAGGTGCGCGCGCGCTCGGCCTGTCGCTGCCGAGCACAGCATTGGCGCAGCAATTGTTCTCGTCCTGCGCCGCGCATGGCGGCAAGGCCTGGGATCATTCCGCGATGGTGCGGGCACTGGAACTGATGGCGGGACACGAGATCGCCGCAGCGTAAGTGTTACGCAGTAACACTCTCCAGATTTGGCCTGTCTTTCGTCGTGCGGGAACCGGAACAATGGTCCGCCCCCGCGGTTGAAGGCGCAGAACAATCACTGGAGAGTGTGGACATGAAGACCCGTCTTGCGATTTCGCTGGCTGCCGTGTCGCTGCTGGCGTCGAGTGCAGCCTTTGCCCAGTCGACGACCGAACAGGGCGCCAGGGACGGCGCACGTGCGGGTGGCGACATCGGCGGACCGATCGGCGCGATGGTCGGCGGCACCGTCGGTGCGGCCGTCGGTGCGGGCCTCGAAATTCCGAATGCCGTGCTCGGCGGAATCCCGCGCGACGATTCCGTCGTGATCCACGAGCGCGTCGTCGTCGGCGAGCCGCTGCCCCCGACCGTGGTGCTGCGCCCCGTGCCGAACTACACCGAGTATCGCTACGCGGTCGTGAACGATCGCCGCGTAATCGTCGAACCGCGCACGCGCCGCGTCGTCAAGATCATCGACTGATCGGTCAGAGCGTGAAGGCTTTGAAGAGCCGGGCCTCGCGGAGCATCGCTCCGCGGGGCCCTAGTTCGTCACGGCCGAACTGGCGCGGAAGCGCGCCATGATCCAATCGGTGACGGCGGCGAGTGCAAAGCCGATGCAGGCGGTGCCGGCATCGACCAAAAAATCGTCCAGCCGTGCATGCCGTCCCGGTGCCCAGAACTGCATCAGCTCGAGCACGCCGATCAGGACCACCGCGAAGGCTGCGACGGCCCAGCGGCGATTCCGGTAGGCGAGGCCGAAGGCCAGTCCCACCAGGATGAAGGCGAGGGCGTGCTCGCCGTCCTGGCCGAGATCGGAATGGGGCCGCAGGCCGGGCGGGCCCAGGGTTGCGAAAGTGACGGCGGCCGCGAGCAGCCAGGCAAAAAAACGAATAAAAATGGGCATCCGGTGCCGATAGCACGGATTTGCAACGGCCTGTTACGGGGCAGGGATCAGATCGCCGTGTAGTTAATGACGAAACGTTAAAGTGGCTCGCGCACGCCGAGGCCGTGCATGAAGCGTTCCCGGATCTGAACGGGATCCCTGCGGGTAGTACCCACGCCCGGCTTGTCGTCGATGCGGACCGCGATCAGGCTCGGCTCGGAGGCGGACATGGCCTCGTCGACCAGCCGCTCGAAATCCTCCTCGTCCGCGGCCCAGACGCTGTTGGCAAGTCCCGAGCCTGTGGCTATGGCGACGATGTCGGCGACGCCAGCGGCCGGTGTCGGCTGCGCACCGGTGATCTGGTAGATGCCGTTGTCCATCACGATCATGATGAGGTTCTTCGGCTTCAACGCCGCAATCGTCGCGAGCGCGCCGAGTTGCATCAGCAGCGAGCCGTCGCCTTCGAGCGCGAAGACGCGGCGATCGGGCTGGGCCAGCGCGACGCCCAATGCAATCGGGAAAGCCAGCCCCATGCTGCCAAGCATGTAGAAATTCTGCGGGCGATGGCCGGCGGCCCAGAGATCGAAATTGGTGTTGCCGATGCCGCCGATCACCGCTTCCTCGTGCTTGAGCCTGGCGATCAGGCGCGAGGTGACATCGAAGCGGTTCATGACCTTGGTGTTGCGGTTGTCCAAATCTGTGCTCATTCTGGCCGGCCTCATTTGTCGAAAACCTTGCCGCCGGTGAGCAGCGGGTTGAGGATCAGCGCCACCGGCGCCTGCGTGGTGACGGCCTGCTTGATCGAGCGGTCGGCGATGAACTCGAGCTCGTCGAGCCGGGTGATGGTGTGGTGCTCCAGCGCGAGTGAGTCCAGCACCGGGCGCATGGTTCGGCAGACCAGCGATTGCCCGTAATTGAACTCGCCAAGCGTGCCGCGCTCGGAGACGAACATGATCAGCGGGATCTGGTAGGGCACCGCGAGCGAGGCCAGCACGTTGGCGAGCGTGGCGAAGCCGGAGGTCTGCATCAGCACCGCGCCGCGACGTCCGCCCATCCAGGCGCCGGAGACGATGCCGACGGCCTCTTCCTCGCGAGCGGTGGCAAAGGTGGTGAAGAAGGGGTCGGCGTGCAGGTTCTTGATCAGCGGCGTCAGCACGCGGTCGGGCACGTAAGGGATCAGGCTGATCTCGTTCCGCTTCAGGGTCTGCAGGACGATGCCGTGCCAGCTCCTGTCGCTGGCGCCTTGTGCCGCCTGGGGCGAGGTCTGCTGTTCCGCAAGCGCCATTACGTTCTCCCTTGAGCCGCGCATGCTTCTTGGTTCTGGCCGTCGCGGCGGTCTGCCGAACTTGACGCGGCGGGCGGGATTGTCAACATGTCCGGGCCAGCACCGTGATCTGCGCCAGACGGCCTGCCGTGGCCGGCACCGCCATGTCATAAGCGGCGATAATGCAAAAACGGGAGGAACGCATGGACGGAGCGCGGGGTGCGCTGGCCTTGCGGGTCTCCTTGAGAGAGCCGGAAGGGTCCTGATGTCCGTCAATAGCAAGCGCGTCTTCTACGTCAAATACCTGGCCAATCCGATCTATATCGACATCCTGAAGGCGCGGTCCGACGTCCGGCTCGATCGCATCGAGAACGAGAGCCCCGAAGATTTCTACGCCCCGATCCTGAACGCGGCGCATGTTTACCAGATCGGCGCCGCCCGCGACGAACTTGCCCCGCATTTCCATGTCGATGCCGCCTTCCTGAAGCGCACGCCAAATCTGTTGCTGGTCTCCAGCAATGGCGCGGGCTTCGACCCTGTCGACGTCGAGGCCTGCACCGATGCGGGCGTGCTGGTCGTCAACCAGTCCGGCGGCAATGCCCATTCCGTCGCCGAGCATGCGCTGGCGATGATGCTGACGCTGTCCAAGCGCATCATCCAGTCCGACCGCCGCCTGCGCCGCGAGCGCGACGTCAACCGCAACGAGCTCGTCGGCAACGAGGTCGAGCACAAGACCGTCGGCATCATCGGCCTCGGCAATGTCGGCCGCCGCATTGCCGCGCTGTGCAAGGGCCTGCTCGGCATGACGGTGCTGGCCTATGACCCGTATTTGTCGGCCGAGGTGATGGCCGAGCGGGGCGGGGAGAAGGTCGAGCTCGACGAGCTGCTGCGCCGCGCCGATTTCGTCTCGATCTCCTGCCCGCTGAACAAGGGCAGCCGCAACATGATCAGCACGCGCGAATTCGCGCTGATGCAGCCGCATGCGTACTTCATCACCACGGCGCGCGGCTTCATCCACGACGAGGACGCGCTGCTCCAGGCGTTGCGTGACAAGCGCATCGCCGGCGCCGGCCTCGACGTCTGGTCGAAGGAGCCGCCGCCGCCCGAGCATCCGCTGCTCCAGTTCGACAACGTGCTGGCGAGCCCGCACACCGCAGGCGTGACGATCGAGGCGCGCCAGAACATGGTCCGCATCGCCGCCGAGCAGGTGCTGGACACGCTCGACGGCAGACGCCCGCCGCGCATCATCAATCCCGAGGTCTGGCCGCGCTACGCCGAGCGCTTCAAGCAGGCGTTCGGCGTGACGCCGGGGTAGGGGCGTGCGAAGCCTGATCGCGCTCCGATCGTTGGTTACGCGGATGAAAACAGAAAGCGGCGGATTTTACTGATGGCGTGAATGAACGCGTATCACTTGTCCTGTAGTTGAAGTCCATGAGCATATTTTCGATTGCGACATCCGGACTTTCCGCGGCGAGTTTGCGTGTGAACGTGGCCGCGAGCAACATCGCCAATGTCCGCACGACCGGCCCGCTACCCGCCTCAAGCGGATCGAGCACATCGGCCGGTACGGGCAGCTCGAGCATTGGCCCGACATTTCCAGCGGCCTATGTGCCGTTGCGTGTCGATCAGGTCTCCCAATCGAGCGGCTCGACGCCAGGTGGTACTGTCGCGACCGTGTCGGCGGTTTCGCCGAGCTATACCGCACAATCCGACCCCAGCGCTGCCTTCGCAAACGAGGACGGCCTGGTCGCCGCGCCGAACGTCGATCTCGCCAGCGAGTTCGTTCAAATGGCGGCCGCCAAGTACAGCTTCATTGCCAATGCGAAGGTCATTCAAGCCTACGCCGAGACAGAACAGACCCTCCTCGATATCAAGACGTAATCGCTGACGGATTGTATCGACGCCTGCATTGGCGGCGGGAACCGTCACCGATCTTGATCCGCGTCAAAATCTCCTTTCCCGGTTCAGGCTAAATGGGATTAGAGTGCCGCCGGGGCACGCTGGCGCAGGCAGGAGGTCCCATGTCAACTTATGTCGTCAGGTTCATGAAGGACGTGCTCGGCCAGTACGGCCGGCAGATCGAGGTATGCCAGGGCACGCTCGAAATCGACGCCACCGACGAGGACGAAGCAAGGGAGCGGGCGAAGGCGAGGTTTTGCAAGGACCAGGCGCTGCATCACTGGTCGCTGCATGCCGACCGGATCCAGGTCAAGCCGGCTGACTTTCCCTCGTAAGGTTTAACGGCCCGGTGCCGGTAGCGTCGGCGGAGCGGTGACGCCCGCGCCGAGCGATCGCTGCACCATGACGGTGTCCGACCAGCGGCCGTGGCGATAGGCGACGCCGCAGAGCAGGCCGGCGCGCGCGAAGCCGAATGTTTCGTGCAGCGCCAGCGAGGGCGCGTTGTCGGCATCGATATAGCCGATCATCTGGCGGAAGCCAGCCGCCGCACACGCATCGATCATTCCCTGGAGCAGCAGCCGTCCGACGCCGCGACCGAGATGCTCGTGATGGACGTAGATCGAATGCTTGGCGGTGTAGCGGTAGGCCGGACGCTTGCGGAACAGCACCGCATAGGCATAGCCGACCACCTCGCCGCGATAGGTCGCGACCAGATGCGGCAGGCGGGTCTGCTTCAGGTTCTTGCGGCGGTCGCGCAGATCGTCCGGTTCGGGCGCGCCGGTTCCCTCGACATCGCGCGGCACGCCATTGCGGACGTGATGGCGGTAGATCGCCAGCATCGCCTCGACATCGCTCTCCCGTGAGGGGCGGACCTGAACCGGCTCGTCATCTGTACGCGCAATCGCTGTTTCGTTCATCGGCACCTACTCGGCAACGACGTAAGTATAGAGGCCGATGCGGCCCTGTGCATCGATCTCCTTGTAGACGCCCTGGATTTCCACATCGAACCCCGGGAACGTGTTGAAGCAGGTTTCGAACATTTTGAGATAATCCACCATGGGCTTGGCCCGCTCCGTCAGCCGCTCGCCAGGCACGATGGTGGCGATGCCAGGCGGGTAGACCACGAAGGGCGTGGTGGCGATGCGGCCCGCGATCGCCTCGATCGGCAAATAGTCGACGTCGTTCTTGAACAGATAGCGCGCGGCATCGCGGGGCGACATCGCGATCTCGGGCATGTGCTCGGGCATGAACTGACGGGACTGGAGGGCGCTGACATCGGCGGCGCGGAAGAAGCGGTGCATGTCGCCGCAGAGATCGCGCAGCCGCACGCCGGCATAGCGCGCCTGACGCCGCTGGTAGAATTCAGGGATGACGTCGGCCAGCAACGCGTTGTCGTCATGCAACCTTTTGAATGCGACAAGCCCGGAGATCAGCGTGCCGGCCTTGCTCGCCTCGACGCCGGGGGTCAGCAGGAAGAGCAGGGAGTTGAGGTCGTTCTTCTCAGGGACGATGCGGTCTTCGCGCAAATACTGCGCGACCACAGGCGCGGGAATGCCGTGCTCGGCATAGGCGCCGGTGGTGCGATCGAAGCCGGGCGTCAGCAGCGTCAGCTTGTTCGGGTCGGTCATGGCAAAGCCCTCCGCGAGATCGGGAAAGCCGTGCCAGTTGGTATCTGGCGAGAGCTGCCACAGCGCCGGATTGGTGGCGAGCTCGTCGGTGGAGAGGGTCTCCCAGGCGACGTTGTGCGCGGCGCCCGGGCGGCTGACGTCGGGAATCGCGACGCGATCGGGAACGAAGGGCTCGAAGAACCAGCGGCGATCCGGATTTTGCTCCTTCTCCTCGAACTCCCGGCGCATCGCGCGGATCTTCTTGCGCAGCTCGATGCCGAGCCGGATCGTGTCGTCCCAAAGGACCTCGCCCGAGCGGCCCTTCATCATCTGCGCGCCGACGTCAAGGGAGGCGAACAGCGGGTAGAACGGCGAGGTCGAGGCGTGCTGCATGAAGCTCTCGTTGAAGCGGCGGTGTTCGACGCGCCGCTTCTGGCCGCGGATATGGCGGTCCTTGATGTGGATCTGGGAGTCCTGCGAGAAGCTCGCGAGCTGCTTGTGGGTGGATTGCGTCGCGATGATGCCGGGCGCTTCGGGAGGAAGGTTCGCCAGCCCCATGGCAAAGCGGCCGGCATAGAGCGGGTGGAACTTCATGAAGCCGGCCCAGGCCTCGTCGAACAGGATGTATTCGCAGAGATGGCCGATGCGCTTCAGGATCATCTCGGCGCTGTGGATCGAGCCGTCATAGGTGCACTGCTCGACCACGGCAACGCGGAACGGCCGCTCCTTGCGCCAGGCGTCCTTGTCCGTCACCAGCGGATGGTTCCGGATCGCCTCGCGCAGGGCCTTTTCGTCGAGCATGTCCCAGCGCATCGGGCCGATCAGGCCCCAGGCGTTGCGGATGGTCGGGACGTAGACCGGGACGCCGCCATTGATCATCAGCGCGCCGTGATGGGCGGCCTTGTGGTTGTTGCGGTCGAACAGAACGAGGTCGCCGTCGGTGACGAGGGCGCCGAGCGCGACCTTGTTCGAGGTCGAGGTGCCGTTGAGCACGAAATAGGTCTTCTCCGCGCCGAAGATCTGCGCGGCTTCCTTCTGCGCCCTCAGCGCGGGACCCTCGTGGGTGAGGAGGTCGCCGAGGTCGAGCACGGAATTGTCGAGGTCGTCGCGGAACACGGATTCGCCGAGATGCTCGACGAAGACCCGGCCGATCGGACTGCGGTTGTAGAACACGCCGCCATTGTGACCCGGACAGGTCCAGAGCTGGTTGCCTTCCTCGGCATAATCGACCAGTGCGCCGAAGAACGGCGTCTTCAGCGTCTCGGCATATTGCTTGAGCCGGCTGATCAAATTCTTGGCGATGAAGGTCGGCGTCTCCTCGGACAGGAAGACATAGCCGTCGATGAAGTCGAGCACCTCGACCGGCAAATCCTCGAAGCGCTTGCGCCGGATCAGGAGGATGATTGGGAAGTCGAGGCCGCGGCGCCGCATCAGGTTGATCAGCGCCGAGGTCTTCCCCTCGAGGCCCTTCTTTCCCCAGTCCACCACCATGCAGCCGATCGCGGCGTCGGTCTGCACCGCGATCTCGGCGTCCTCCAACCTGCGGGCCCTCACGACCTCGAAGCCGGAGCGCTGGATCTCCTCGATAATCTGGTTGAAGCGGATGCCTTCCAGATCGTCGGCGTCGAACACAGGTGCGGCGAACAGGAAGTTGAAGCGCTTGAAATAATCCATGGTGTGTCCCGAATCTACAGAGACTGGCAGGTCTCTGCACTTTCGATGACAGTTCTATGACAATCGCCCGATCCAGCGGGGATCGTGTGACGGGCGATTAGTCCAGCAACTTGTCCAGCGTGATCGGGAAGCGCCGGATGCGCTTGCCGGTGGCGTGATAGACTGCGTTCGCGATCGCCGCAGGTACGCCGACGATGCCGATTTCGCCAATGCCCTTGACGCCCAGCTTGTTGATCCGGTCGTCGGGTTCGTCGACGAAGATGACGTCGATGTCGTGAACGTCGGCATTCACGGGAATGTGGTACTCGGCGATGTTCGCGTTCATGATCCTGCCGAAGCGGTGATCCATCACCGTCTCCTCGTGCAGCGCCATTTCCGATGCCCCAGACCACGCCGCCCATGATCTGGCTGCGGCCGGTCTTGGTATTGAGGATCCGTCCGGCTGCGACCGCGCTCACGACGCGCGTGACGCGGATGACGCCCAGGTCTTCGTCGACCTTGACCTCGGCGAAGACCGCCGAATGGGTGTTGCGCGCGTGCGACTTGTCCTGCGCGAAATGATTGAGCTTCTGCTTCTCGATCCGCTCGAGCTTGCCGTGGCGCATCGCATCGGCGATCGAGACGGCACGAGCCTTGTCGCCGGCCTTGGCGATCGTGCCGTCGACAAGGATCACGTCGGGCGCATCGACGCCGCCGAGGGGCGAGGCGGGCATCGCCTTGGCGAGCCGTGCGAGCTCCTGGCGAATGTCTTCGGCCGCGCCCAGCACGGCGTGCGCGGCCGACGCCGCCATCCAGGAACCGCCTTCGACGGGGGCCTGCGGCAAGGTCGAATCGGCAAGCCTCACGTCGATATTCTCGATCGGCAGCCCGAGGGCGTCGGCGGCCACCTGGGCCACGATGGTGTAGGTGCCGGTGCCGATATCGGACGCGGCGCAGGATACCTCGGCATGGCCGTTCGACGTCAACACGATGCGGACGGCGGCCGGCATCTGAAGCGCCTCCCACACCCCCGTCGCCATGCCCCAGCCGACCAGGTCCTTGCCGTCGCGCGTGGAGCGCGGCGCAGGATTGCGCCGGCCCCAGCCGAACGCTTCCGCGCCGCGGGCGTAGCATTCGCGCAGCTGCTTGCTGGTGTAGGGCAGGTCTTCACTCTGGTCGCGGTCCGAATAGCACCTCAATCGCAGCTCGATCGGGTCGAGCTTGAGCGCGACGGCCAATTCGTCCATGGCGCATTCGAGCGCGCAGACGCCGGAGGCGGCGCCAGGCGCGCGCATGTCGCAGGGTGTGGAGACGTCGAGATCGACGAGCGTATGGGAGAAGAGGCTGTTCGGGCTCTTGTACAGCTGTTCCGCCCAGCCGCTGTCATTGCGCGAAAAATCCTCGTAGCGCGAAGTCACGGCGGTGGCCTCGTGCGTGACGGCATCGAGCGTGCCGTCGGGCCTTGCGCCGAGCGCGACGCGCTCGATGGTCATCGGCCGGTAGCCGAGCCCGTACATCTGCTGCCGTGTCAGGACGACACGAACGGATCGCTTGAGTTCGAGCGCGGCAAGCGTCGCCAGCACCACCTGGTATTGCGGCCGCAATCCGGAGCCGAAGGCACCGCCGACATAGGGCGAGATCACGCGGAGGTCATCGGGCTTCTTGTTGAACACACTGCATAGATATTTGTGGACGTTCTGGACGCCTTGCGTCTTGTCATAGACGGTAAGCCTGCCGCTGCCGTCTCGGACCACCGTGGTCGCATAGAGCTCCATCGGGTTGTGGTGCTCGGTCGGGAGGACGTAATCCGCCTGGTGCCGCACAGCGGCCCCAGCCAGCGCCGCGGCGGCGTCGCCGCGCGGCTTGTGCGGCCGATCCACTTTGCCGGCTTTGCCATGTTCGGATTCGAGATCGGTTGCAAATGCCTCCCGGTCGTATTCAACGCGCACGCGGGTCGCAGCGAATTTAGCGGTTTCCCAGTCATCCGCCACGACGAGCGCGATGGGCTGGCCGTTGAACCAGATCCTGTCGTCATAGAGCGGGCGGAAGGGCGAGCCCTTCTCCGGCGCCACCTCGTCCTTCCAGGCATCGTCATTGTCGGCGAGGGGCGGACGATGCGCATGCGTAAGCACGTCGACCACGCCCTTCACTTGCAGCGCGTCGCTGGCGTCGAGGCGAGCGATACGTCCGCGCGGAATCGTGGCCTCGACGACGAAGCCATGGAGGAGGCCGTCTGCCGGGAATTCGCCTGCATATTTGGCGGCTCCGGTGACCTTGGCGCGGCCATCGACGCGGGACGTTGGCGTTCCGACATAGGCGTTCATCGGTCCCTCACGCGATTTTCTTGTGAGCCTGTGATTGTGGCGTGGCGCTCGCGGCCTGTATCAGCGTACGCACGATGGCGCGGCGTGCGAGCTCGATCTTGAAGCGGTTATGTGCGCGGGCCGTTGCCCCGTGCAGCAGCAGATCGGCCGCGCGCGAGAAGTGGTCCGGCGTCGCCGCCCGGCCGCGCAAGGCCGCTTCGGCCTCAAGGCTGCGCCAGGGCTTGTGAGCCACGCCGCCGAGCGCCAGTCGGGCTTCGCTGATCGCGTTGCCATCCAGTTCGAGCGCGGCCGCGACCGAGACCAAAGCAAAAGCATAGGACAGCCGGTCGCGGATTTTCAGATAGCTGTAGTTGCGGGCAAAGCCGTGCTTGGGAAGTTCGACGGCCACGATGATCTCGCCGGTGCCGAGATTTGTATCGACATGAGGTTTGTCCTCCGGGAGTCGATGGAAATCGGTCAATGCGACAGTGCGCTGGCCGGAGGGACCTGCGATGTGCACGAGCGCACCGAGCGCAGCAAGTGCGACGCTCATGTCGGACGGGTTGGTCGCGATGCAGGACGCGCTCGTACCGAGGATTGCGTGGTTGCGGTTGAGGCCGTCGATTGCCGAGCAGCCGCTGCCGGGATCTC
Organism: Bradyrhizobium barranii subsp. apii; assembly: GCF_011516635.5. GTDB lineage: Bacteria > Pseudomonadota > Alphaproteobacteria > Rhizobiales > Xanthobacteraceae > Bradyrhizobium > Bradyrhizobium barranii. The sequence goes on from NZ_CP096255.1 coordinate 4,015,913, forward strand.
GCTTGTTGCAGGGCGTCGCCGTGTCATAAAAGTAGGCGCAGCGCGTGCGCTGCATCAGGTTGCCGCCAACGGAGGCCATATTGCGCAATTGCGCGGAAGCGCCGGCGAGGATGGCGCCGGCGAGCAGGGGGTAGCGCTGCTCGACAAGCGGATGGTAAGCGAGGTCTGAATTCGGTACCAAGGCGCCGATGCGCAGGCCTCCGTCGGCCGTCTCCTCGATGTCGCGGAGCGGCAGGCGGGAGATGTCGATCAGCCGGGAGGGCCGCTCGACATTTTCTTTCATCAGGTCGATCAGATTGGTGCCGCCGGCAATCAGCTTGGCGCCGGGATCGGCGGCCAGCAAGTGGATCGCATCGGCGATGTCGGTGGCGCGGGAATATTGGAAGTTGTTCATGGCTGGCCCATTGCCTGCTGGATCGCAGCGACGATGTTCGGATAGGCGCCGCAACGGCAGAGATTTCCGCTCATCAGCTCTCTGATCTCGTCGGCATCCCGGGCGCGGCCTTCGGCCAGAAGGCCCGCGGCCGAGCAAATCTGTCCCGGCGTGCAATAGCCGCACTGAAAGGCGTCGTGGTCGATGAACGCCTGCTGCACAGGATGAAGCGTTCCGTCCTTGGCAAGGCCTTCGATCGTCGTGATCTCGGCGCCGTCCTTCATGACGGCGAGCGTCAGGCAGGAATTGACGCGCCGACCGTCGATCAGCACGGTGCAGGCGCCGCATTGGCCGTGATCGCAGCCTTTCTTGGTGCCGGTCAGCGCAAGATGGTCACGCAGGGCATCCAGAAGCGTGGTCCAGGGCACGAGATCGAGCGTGTGGCCGACGCCATTGACGACGATATGAACTGGAATGCGTTCGGGAATCTCGTGCGTGACATCGCTCATGTCCTGCTCCCTGCGACGGCGACTGAGCCGAGACGTCAGCCGAGCTGACGCGGAGGCACCGTTGCCTCCGCTTGCCAATGGCCTCCAACTTACAACCGGCCGCTTGGTTCCCTGCCGGGAATTATGGCGCCCGCGACACAGTGTCAGCGCTTGGCTTCGCCGAAGACCACCGTCGGCACCGCGCGGTTGACGATCTCGCGCAGCGCGAAGCTCGATTGGACCCGCGCCACGCGCGGCAGGCGCGACAACTCGGTACGGTGGATGCGCTCGAAATCCTGGATGTCGCGGGCGAGCACGATCAGGATGTAGTCGTCGGTGCCGGACATCAGAAAGCAGCGCACGACGGACGGGCATTTCACCACCTCGGCCTCGAACGCCTTCAGTGCCTCGTCGCTCTGGCTCTCCAGCGCAATGCGGACCAGCACCGTCGTGGTGAGGCCGAATTGCGCGAGATCGAGCGCAGCCTGGTAGGCCTGGATGTAGCCGTCGTCCTCCAGCGCCTTCTGCCGCCGCGCCAGCGCCGTGCTTGATAGCCCGACCTTCGCGGCGAGCTCGGTGTGGCTGGCCCGCGCATTGGTGGTGAGTTCCGCGAGGATGGCGAGATCTTTCCGGTCGAGGGCCAAGGTTTCGTTTCCAGCGTGAAAGGGCGTTTGCACGCCGGAAACCGGCGCGGGGAGGTCGAAGCTAGCGGATATTTGCACGAAACCAAACTGGCCCGATCGCTACGATGACGGGGTGAATCAGGACGTTGGAAGGAGCCCAAAATGCGCGTCGGTGTGCCCAAGGAGATCAAGGTGCAGGAATATCGCGTCGGGCTCACCCCGGGCGCGGTCCGCGAATATGTCGCGGCCGGGCACCAGGTGACGGTCGAGACCGGTGCCGGCAGCGGCATCGGCGCTTCCGACGAGGTGTACCAGCGGGCAGGGGCCGCGATCGCGGAGAACGCCCGTGACATCTTCGCCAGCTCCGACATGATCGTGAAGGTAAAGGAGCCGCAGAGAAGCGAATGGGCCCAGCTCCGCGAAGGCCAGATCCTGTTTACTTATCTCCATCTTGCGCCGGATCCCGAACAGGCCAAGGGGCTGCTCGCTTCCGGTTGCACTGCGGTCGCTTATGAGACCGTCACCGACGCGGCCGGTCACCTCCCCCTGCTTGCGCCGATGAGCGAAGTCGCCGGCCGTCTCGCCGTCGAAGCCGCCGGCGCCGCGCTCAAGCGATCGGCCGGCGGCCGCGGGGTGCTGCTCGGCGGTGTGCCCGGCGTGCAGCCGGCGCGCGTCGTCGTGCTCGGCGGCGGCGTGGTGGGAACGCAGGCCGCGCGCATGGCGGCGGGCCTCGGTGCGGAAGTCACTGTGATCGACCGCTCGATTCCCCGTCTACGCGAGCTGGACGATGTCTTTCTCGGGCGGGTGCGCACCCGCTTCTCGACCATCGAAGCGGTCGAGGACGAGGTGTTCGCCGCCGACGTCGTGATCGGAGCGGTGCTGGTGCCGGGCGCCAGCGCTCCAAAGCTCGTCACGCGCGCGATGCTCAAGTCGATGCGGCCGGGCGCCGTGCTGGTCGACGTCGCGATCGACCAGGGCGGCTGCTTCGAGACCTCGCATCCGACAACGCACGCCGATCCGACCTATCAGGTCGACGGCGTCGTGCATTATTGCGTCGCCAACATGCCGGGCGCGGTGCCGGTGACGTCGAGCCAGGCGCTGAACAACGCAACGCTGCCGTTCGGCCTGATGCTCGCGAACAAGGGCTTTGCCGCGGTTCTGGAAAATCCGCATTTGCGCAACGGACTGAACGTGCATCGTGGCCGCATAACCAACAAGGCGGTTGCCGAGAGCCTCGGGCTGGAATTTGCCCCGGTCGAGAGCGGCCTCGCCGCGTAACGGCTACACTGATTTGCGGTGGCGGCTGCCGAGCGCGGCCTCGATCGTTTCCGGACGCTCGATCCGTTCGATCAGCATGTCGATGCGATCACCGCCCCAGAACAGTTCGCCGTTGAAGACCATGGTCGGTACACCGAACACGCCGAGTGCTTCGGCCTCGTCGATGATGCGGTCGTGCTCGGCGCGGGCAGGGCCGTTGACGTAGGCTTCGAACTCGCTCGCCGAGCCGCCGCACGCGGTGATGACGTCCGTGATTGCGGCGAGATCGTCGATCTCGAGCTCATGGCTCCAGAATTCGCGGAACACCGTGTCGTGATAAGGGCGGAAGAAGCCGTGCCGCTGTGCGAACAGCATGCCGACGCTGGAATAGAAGGCGTCGTAGATCCGACGCGGCCCCTTCATAACGAGCCCTTGCGCATTGGCATAGCGCCGCGCGTCCATATAAGCGTAACGCACCTTGCGCCAGAAATGCGGCGTGCGCTCCTCGACCGTCCCCATGAATTCGGCGACGCGCAGCGTATAGGGCAGCCATTCGAGCTCGACGCCGTGCGTCTCCTCGAGCGAGAACAGCCGCTTGTTGGCGACGAACGCGTAGGGGCTCTTGTAGTCGGTGAAGACGCGGACAAGCGGCTTGGGCATTGGCGGCTTCCCTCGGCGTACGGCGCTCCTGGTTGTGCGGGAGATTAACCCGCGAATTCCGTCATTGCGAGCGCAGCGAAGCAATCCAGAGTATCTCCGCGGAAGGATTCTGGATTGCTTCGCTGCGCTCGCAATGACGACGAGGTGAGGTTTACGCCTTCGTCAACCTGTACTGCCCCAGATCCGGATCATGCGTCATGCGCCAGTAGTCCACGAACCGCCAGGGCATCGCGGAAAACACGCGGCCGCTCGAATTGCGATAATAGGTGCTCATGCCGGGATGGGTCCAGATCATCGTCTCGTGCTCGGCATCGACCTTCTGGACGTAGTCGTCCAGCACCTCCTTGCGGACGTCGATGGCGGCGACGTCTTGCTCGATCATGTCGGCGAGGCAGGCGGAAATATAGCGGCTCTGGCATTCCGACTGGAAGATGACGCTGCCGCCATGGGCGGGGCCGGAGTTGGGGCCGAGCATGCAGAAGAAGTTCGGAAAGTCCGGCACGGTGAGGCCGAGGAACGCCGTCGGATTGTCGTTCGCCCAGGCCTCGCGCAGATCCTTGCCGCCGCGGCCGCTGATGTTGAGGCGTGCCGCCATCTCCGTCACCTTGAAACCGGTGGCGACGACGATGATGTCCGCGGGGCGGTGCTCGCCGTCAGCGGTGACGATGCCGTCGCGATCGAAATGATCGATCGTGTCGGTGACGAGCTCGACATTGTCCCGCGTCAGCGTCCTGAACCAGTTGTTGTCAAGCAGGATGCGCTTGCCATAGGGCGGATAGGTCGGCACGCATTTGGCGATCAGGTCGGGGCGGTCCTTCAGCTCGGTGAGGATGAAATCGGTCAGCTCCTGGCGATGCCGGTCATTGCCCTTGTTGACGGCGCGCTCGGGATGCGGCCAGGCCGGGTCCTTGCGCAGGAACGGCAGCAGACCGTCGCCATAGCGCCAGAACATGTTGAAACGATACCACTGCACATAGAACGGCAGATGCGCGAGCAGCCAGCGCGCGCCCTCGCTGATCGGATCGGAATAGCCCTTAACGGGCCGCGCCCATTGCGCGCTGCGTTGATAGACCGTGACGGAGGCGACGCGGCCGGCGATTGACGGCACCAGCTGCATCGATGTCGCGCCGGTGCCGATCACGGCAACATGCTTGCCGTCGAGATTGATGTCGTCCGACCATAGAGCCGAATGCAGGATCGTGCCCTTGAAGTCTCCCTCGCCCTTGAAGCGGGCGCGAGAGGGATCGTTGAGCTGGCCGATGGCGGAGACTAGTGCGGTGGATTCAAAGGTCTCTTCGCCGTTCTGGGTCTTCAACGTCGAGATCCAGCGCCGCTTGCCCTCGTCCCAGCGCGACGCTGTCAGCTCGGTATTGACGCGCAGATGCTTGCGGATTCCGTATTCCTCGGCGACCTTCAGCAGATATCCGAGCAGCTCCTCGCGCTGGCAGAAATAGCGCGTCCATGCATTGCCCGAGCCGAACGAGTAGGAATAGGAATGGTTCGGCGTATCGACGCCGCAGCCGGGATAGCGGTTGATCCACCAGGTGCCGCCGAGCTCGGCGTTCTTCTCGACGATGGTGTAGGGGATGCCGAGATGGCCGAGTGCGACGCCGAGCGCGATGGCGCAGACGCCGGCGCCGACGATCAGGACGTGCTGGCCGGCAAGCTTCTCGGCGGAGGGGCGCTTCGTCCATTGCGGCTCGCGCGCTACAAATCCCATCTCCTCGCGCATCAGCGGTGCATATTCCGGCGCGACGTTCTCGCCGAGGCAGGCGCGCATCATCTTGAGCAGCAGCGCTTCGCCGGGATCAGTGATGACGGGTTTTGGCGCGCCGTCGGCAAACAGCTTGACCACTGCGGCACGAATTTCGTCCTGGACCTCCCGGGGCACGCCGGCCTCCGGATCGGGAATGAGACGGATGTCGCGCTTGGGCAAGTACGGCGGCTCGAGCCAGCGCTCATCGCCGGTCATGTGCACCAGCACCATCAGCAGGCAGCGGATATCGCCTTCGGCGATCGCGGAGACGAGATCGAGCGGCTTTTGTGGAGATGCGATGTTCATGGCGTGTCCTGATCTCCGGATGCATTGAAGAGGCCGCGCGTCATCAGCTTGCGATAGGCGGAGATGACGTGGTCGGGCACGGCGGTGACGCCGTCAGCCGAATAGGAGTAGCGGCGGCTGAGATAGCCGCGCGCGCCCATGAGCATGTGGACGATGGCCTCGAATTCCTCGTCGCTGTAATCCTCGATCGCGCCTGCCGCTCGCGCGCGGCGCAAAATGCGGACATAGGCAACCGAGATGTTGTCGAGATGTTTCTGGTAGCCGCTTCTCCGCCTTCTTCGACTTTATCCGTGAGGTGCCGGAGTTCCTGCGCATCCTCAATGAGGCCGAATTCTTCGCGCCCATCGGGCGATCTCCTGCCGCGCGGCATCGGCGGTGCCGGTGCGCGCGCGGATGAACTCGACCATGTCGAGGCCGATCTTCGGCAGGAGCTGGTCGAGCAGCTCCTGGCGGTTCTCGAAATGATTGTAATCATCTTCGACGATGTCGTGCGCATCATCTGGGGCCGGAATTCAAGTCGATGGGCATGCCCGCGGCGTTCCAGGACGTCCTGATTGCCGTGATCGCGTTCGCCGTGCTGGCGAGCCTGCCGCTGTTCACCGGCAGCAAGGCGCTGCTCGATTTCGTCATCCGCTGCTCGGCTTACGGCCTGTTCGCGACCTCGCTGAACCTGCTGGTCGGCTACACCGGCCTGACTTCGTTCGGCCACGGCATGTTCTTCGGCCTCGGCGCCTACAGTTTTGGCCTGATCATGCAGAAGTTGGGCGTGCCGATTCCCGTGGCCTTCGTCGCGACGCTGGCGATCACGGCGGTAATTGCCGCAATCATCGGCGCGATCTGCGTGCGGCTGAAGGATATCTATTTCTCCTTCGTCACGCTCGCGTTTCAGATGCTGATCCACTCGACCATCCTGTCCTGGGCCTCCTTCACCGGCGGCGACCAGGGCCTGCGTGGCGGCATTCCGCGCCCCACATTCCTCGGCATCAATCTTGCGAACCACATCCATCTCTATGTCGCGAGCTGCGCGCTTCTCATCCTCGGCCTGCTCGCGATGCGCCAGATCGCGCAATCGCCGTTCGGTTACACGTTGCGCATGATCCGCGACAATGCCGCGCGCGCAAGCTTCCTCGGCATCGACGTCTGGCGGGCCAAGCTGACTGTCTTCGTGCTGGCGGCGCTGTTTGCCGCGATGGGCGGCATGGTGATGGCGCTGTTCGTCTCTGGCGCCTATCCGGAGTTCGCCTATTGGACGATCTCGGGCGAGGGCATCTTCATCAACATGCTCGGCGGCGTCTCGACCTTCCTGGGGCCGATGGTCGGGACCGTGCTGCTGCTTCTGCTCAATGACACCGTCACGCGCTTCACCGAGTACCACGGCATCGTGCTCGGCGTGGTCATCCTGTTCTTCGCACTGGGCCTGCGCAAAGGCCTGCTGGATTTCGTTGCCGACTGGTTCGCGCACCGGCGTGACGCAGGCGAGGGGCGCTAGCGATGCTCGAGATCCGCAACCTCGCAAAATCCTTCGGCGGCGTGAAGGCGACCAACGACGTCACGCTCGATTTCCCCGACGGTTCGCTCACGGCGGTGATCGGACCGAACGGCGCGGGCAAGAGCACGTTCTTCAACCTGATTACGGGCGCCTTGAGGCCGGATTCCGGCCAGGTGCTGCTCGATGGCGTCGATCTCGCCGGCCGTTCGCCGCCGGAGATCGTGCGCCACGGCATCGGCCGCGCCTTCCAGGTGGCCAGTATCTTCAAATCGTTGACGGTGCGCGAGACCATGCATGCCGCCGTCAGCGCCGACCAGCGCTCCTCCGCGGTGCTGCACAAGCGCTTTCCCTTGCCCGAGACGCGCGACCGCGCCGAGCACGTGATGGAGCTGCTGGGCTTGGCGAGCAAGCGCAACCGCACCGCCGCGACGCTGTCGCATGGCGACCAGAAGCTGCTCGACATTGCGCTCGCTCTGGTGCTCGAGCCAAAGGTGCTGCTGCTGGACGAGCCGACTGCCGGCATGGGCCCGGAGGAGCGCTGGCGCATGATCGACAAGGTGCGCGAGCTCTGGGAGACGCAGAAAATCACCGTCGTCTTCATCGAGCACGACATGGACATCGTGTTCAAGATCGCCCCAAAGATCGTCGTGCTCTGCTACGGCCGCATCCTCGCGACCGGCACGCCCGACGAAATCCGAAGCAACAGCGCCGTGATCGAGGCCTATCTCGGCACTGAACATGCGGGGGCCGCCGCATGAGCGCGACCATTATCGAAGTCGCCGATCTCGACGTCTACTACGGCACCAGCCAGATCCTGTTCGGCGTCGGCCTCTCGGTGCGGCAGGGCGAGACCATGGCGCTTTTGGGCCGCAATGGCGCGGGCAAATCGACGACCATGAAGGCGATCATGGGGCTGGCGCCGCCGCGGCGGGGCAGGATCAGCCTGCGCGGCGCGGTGATCTCGGGCCAGAAGCCGCACCATATCGCGCGCGCCGGTCTCGGCTTCGTGCCGGAGGATCGCCAGATCTTTCCGGAGCACACGGTCGAGGACAATCTCGTCATCGGTCGCAAGAAGGGGCCGGAAGGCTAGGACGAGTGGCCGATCAAGCGCATCTACGACGTCTTCCCGCTGCTGGAGCCGCTGCGCCATCGCATCGCCGGACGTCTCTCGGGCGGGGAGCAACAGATGCTCGCCATCGCGCGCACGCTGATGGGCAACCCGGCGCTGTTGCTGCTCGATGAGCCGAGCGAGGGCCTCGCGCCGATCATCGTGCAGCGGATCGGCGAGCTGTTGCGGCAGCTCCGACAGCTCGGATCGACCGTGCTGATCGCCGAGCAGAACATGCATTTCTGCCTGGGGCTTGCGAGCCACGCCACGGTCATCGACAAGGGCCAGATCGTCTATGCCGCCGGGATCGACGAGCTGAAGGCCAACGACGCGATCCGTCGCCGCTATCTGGCGCTTTAACCGGGTTCCGGACCGCCAAACCGGCCCAAAGAAGAAAACTGTTGTCTCGGGTTCGTCAGACGGAAGGAGTTTCCCCGTCGAGGGCCAAAAACGCCAATCGCTTCCATTGCCGTTTGGGGCCGAAACGACGACATTCCATTCAGAGTTTGATGGATTGACGGTCATGGAACGCACTGGATTTGAGCCCTTCGGCGAGCAGCTGGTGTCCGCAACGGACACCCAGCCGCGATCGCGCGCCTCAAAGCTCCTGCTGCGGGCCGGCACCACGGTGTTCTGGTCGCTGGTCGCGGGCATCGTGCTCGCGCGTGCGGCCTTCTTCGAGCCGGGCGTCTATGACAGCTTCAGCCGCGTCGCCTCGCTCGCCAAAAGCCTGATCTTCTGAGCCGATTATTCCGGGCTGAGGATAGAACTTCCCTCGGCCCTGATATGCTGAAAACTTATTCCCCAATCGGCCAGCACTGCGTATAAATATTTCTCCTCTGGGAGAGATTTGTGTCGCAGAATCAAGCATCCAACCCGGCCGACGCCAAGCCAACCACTGTCGTGAGCCGTATCGCGGCGCTGATTCCGGGAATCCTCCTGTGCATCGCCGTGGCCGGTATCTCGGCCTTGCTCGAACGGGCCGAGCTGGGTGTCTTCGAGCACCCCTATGTCGAAGCGCTGGTGATGGCGATCCTGCTCGGGATGGCGCTGCGCAGCTTCTGGAAGCCGGCGCCGCGCTGGCAGGCCGGCATCGCCTTCAGCGCCAAACAGCTGCTCGAAGTCGCGGTCATGCTGCTGGGTGCCTCGATCAGCTTCGCCGCCATCGCGGCTTCCGGCGTGGCGCTGCTGGCATCGATCGCCGCGGTCGTCGTGATCGCGCTCTGCGTCTCCTTCGGCCTCAGTCGCATGCTGGGCCTGTCGACGCGGCTCTCGATCCTGATCGCGTGCGGCAATTCCATCTGCGGCAATTCCGCGATCGCCGCCGTGGCGCCGATCATCGGCGCTAACAACGACGAGATCGCGTCCTCGATTTCCTTTACGGCGATCCTCGGCGTGATGATGGTGCTGGGCCTGCCGCTGCTGATTCCGCTGCTGCAATTGTCGGCCACGCAATATGGCATCCTCGCAGGCCTCACCGTCTACGCGGTGCCGCAGGTGCTTGCGGCAACGGTGCCGGCCGGGCTCGTTTCGACGCAGATCGGCACGCTGGTGAAGCTGATGCGCGTGCTGATGCTCGGGCCCGTCGTCGTCGGTCTCTCCCTGGTCGCCTCGCGCTGGCAGACCGGCGCCAAGAAATCCAATGTCGGCTTCTTCCGCCTGGTCCCCTGGTTCATCCTCGGCTTCCTTGCGCTGGCGACCCTGCGCTCCCTGGAGATCGTGCCGGGCACGGTGGTCGGGCCGGTGACGAAGATCACGAGCTTCCTGACCGTGGTCTCGATGGCGGCGCTCGGCCTCGGCGTCGACGTGAAGGTGCTGGCGAATGTCGGGGGCCGGGTGACGGCCGCCGTGACACTGTCGCTGATGCTGCTGCTCGGCATCAGCATCGCGCTGGTGCACTGGTTCAAGTAAGGGGCGCACAGCGGCTGCGAACTCCTCTTCCTTCTCCCCTTGTGGGAGAAGGTGGCGCGAAGCGCCGGATGAGGGGTTCTATCCGCGAGTCCGAACTGAGAGGGGAGTTTGCCGAAGCAGACCCCTCATCCGCCTTGCCTTCGGCAAGGCACCTTCTCCCACAGGGGGAGAAGGGAAGTAAGAGCGCAATCGTCGAGATGGGGCGCTAGATCACATCCGCCAGCGAATGCCCATGCAGCTCGATGTTGAGCCCTTGCATGCCCATGTCGCTGATCTCGCCGCCCATCGCCTTCAGGCTCTCCTCGCGGATCAGTGACATCAATCCGCGACGCAGCGCCAGGAATTCCGAGGACATCATCATCGATTGCTGCCGCGGCCGTTCCAGCGGGATCGGGATTTCCGCCTTGATCGAGCCGGGGCGGGCGGTCATGCAATAGACGCGGTCGGAGAGGAAGATGGCCTCGTCGATGTCGTGGGTGACGAACAGCACCGAGATCTTCAGCCGTTGCCACATGTTGGTGAGGATCTGCTGCATGATGACGCGCGTCTGCGCGTCGAGCGCGCCAAACGGCTCGTCGAGCAGCAGCACCTTCGGTCCCGTCGCGAGCGCGCGGACGATGCCGACGCGCTGCTTCATGCCGCCGGACAGCTTCTCCGGATAGTGCTTCTCGAAGGCCTCGAGCCCCGCGAGCCCGAGCAGCGTGCGCGCCGCGCGCTCGCGCTGGGAGCGCGCCATGCCGCGCATCTTCAGGCCGAACTCGACGTTCTCCCGCACCGTCTTCCACGGAAACAGCGAATATTGCTGAAACACCATGCCGCGCTCGGCGCTGGGGCCATTCACACGCTCGCCGTCGACCGTGACTACACCGGTGGTCGGCTTGAGGAAGCCGGCGACCGCATTGAGCAGCGTCGACTTTCCACAGCCGGAGGGCCCGACGATCGAGACGAACTCGCCGGGTTTCACATGAATTTGCGTGTCGGTGACGGCCTGAACCGGCCCCTCGATGCTTTCATAGCTGAGGGAGAAATTCCTGACCTCGATATGGCCCTGCGGTGCTTTGGTCAGAATTTCGTTCATTTCAGCCTCCACGGCATCACCAACTGCCCGGCGCCCCTGATAAGCAGGCTCGATCCAAGGCCAAGCACGCCGATCGCAATCATGCCGAGCGCGATGTCGGCATACTGGACAAGGGAATAGGCCTCCCAGGTGAAGTAGCCGATGCCGTATTGACCCGAGATCATCTCGGCGGCGATCAGCGATACCCAGGCCACGCCCATGCCGACGGTGAGGCCGGTGAAGATGTGCGGCATCGAAGCCGGAAAATAAACCTCGCGGAAGATCGACCGTTCTCGCGCGCCGAGACATTGCGCGGCGCGCACCAGCACGGGATCGACGAGCGACATGCCATGCAGCGTGTTGACCAGGATCGGGAAGAACGCCCCGAGGAAGGTGATGAAGACGATGCTCTGCTCGTTGGTCGGCCAAAGCATGATCGCCATCGGCACCCAGGCGATTGCCGGGATCGGCCGCAGCACCTCGGCGACCGGGAAGATGATCTCGTGCACCAGCTTGAAGCGGCCCATGATCAGGCCGAGCGGCACGCCGACCACCGCTGCGAGCGAGAAGCCGAACAAGATGCGCCGGCAGCTCAAGAGGATGTGCAGCAGGAATTTGGGATCGTGGATCGCCTTGGTGAAGCTCGCATAGACCGCCAACGGCGAGGGCACGTTGGTGAAGCGCACGAAGAATACCACGCGATAGGTCGTGAGCAGGTGCCAGACCAGCAGGAAGGCGAGCAGCGATATGATGCCGATCGCCGTCGCGCGTAGCCCCGCCCGATTGAGCCGGTACCAGCGCAGCGCGAGCGTGCCGAAGGAAGGCGGTGTCGCGGGCGGGGAAGGGGCCGGCACGGGGCCCGCCTCGGCGATTGCGGTTGCTGCCGGCATGCTGTCCTCGGGATGTCTGGCGAGGGCTGGACTGCTCACGTCTTGCCTCCGCCGACCGCCGCCTTCACCGCGTCGTCGAAGCCGAGCACCTTGCCATTGATCTTGGCGGCATAGCCTTCCGCGTCCTTCTTCAGCAGGAACGGCGCGACCTCGCCGTTGCCGACCGCGAAGAAGGCCTGGTCGGCGAACAGCTTGATGCCGCGCGTGGTGTCGAAGACGTAGGCGACGTTGATCTTCTTGCCCTTGGCCTTGTAGTCGGCATAGGCCCCTAACGTGCACGCTGCGGACGCAAACGGCAGGATGCCGGCTTCGTCGACCCAGACCTCGCCGGCCTTGCGCGGGTCGGTGATCGGCTTCTTGCAGAACGAGTCTTCGCCCGTGATCTCGTAATTCCTGGTGCTCGCAAGCTGGGCGTCATAGTCGAGCTTCATCTCGGCATAGGCCTTGCGGATGTAGGAATCATCGACCCACTTCTTCGGATCGAACTCCTTCATGCGGCCGAGATTCTGCAGCACCTTGACGTCGGTCGCGGCTGCATCGATCAGCGCCGGCTTCACCGTGGGATCGGTGGTCATGTTACCGCTGGGACCGAGGAAGATGTAGACGACTTCCTTGTTGATGCCGGTCCACTCCTGGATCTTTTCGGCCGCGAGCTTCGGATCGTCGCGCAGCCACTGGTTGGCGGCGATCAGCGCCTTGAAGTAGGCAACGACGACCTCAGGGTATTTCTCGGCGAAATCGGTGCGGACCACGATGCCGTGGAAGGTCGGCAGGTTGGTCTCAACGCCGTCAAAGATTTTTCGCGCGAAGCCGCGGAACGGCAGCAGCTCGGCGAAGGGGACGAAGTCGGCGTGCGCGTCGATCTTCTTCTCCTGCAGATTGGTCGAGCCGACCTCCGGGCTCTGGCTGACGAGCTGGAAGAAGTCGGAGGCGTAACCGCGGTCCTGCATCGCCTTCAGCACCATGCCGTGCGCGGCCGAGCCGAACGGCACGCTGACGAGCTTGCCCTTGAGATCGGCGAGATCGTAGTAGGGCGAGTCCTTGTGGACGACGAGCCCGTTGCCGGAGCCGGACAGGCTGTAAGCGGCCACGCCGATGAGGCGGCTCTTGCTCTCCGGATTGCTCTCGAAGGTGAAGCCGTTCACGATCAGCGGATAGTCGCCCATCATGCCGATCTGGAGCTTGTTCGCCATCATCGCGTTGGTGACGGGCGGGCCGGAGGTGAAATTCTGCCACTCCAGCTCGAACTTGATATTGGCGTATTTGCCGTCCTTCGGCAGATATTTCTCGAGGAGATGCAGCTGCCGGATGACGACGCCGGCGGTCACCGTGTTGGTCGTGGTGTCCTGCGTTCCAATGCCAAGGGTGACGGTTTCCGCCAAGGCCGGCTGCGCAAGGAGTAGCGCCAGCGAGGTGACCGACATCGCGATCGAGAGCGTGGGAAGATGGCGGACCATTCTCATCCTCATTCGGTTGGATGTGCTGTGGTTGCCATGATTGGGTGAGGCCGCGGGCAGGGCAAATCCGGAGTGACCGTCGCAGTCGATTAGTTGCCGGGAAAAGCTGATTGCATACTCCTTGAGCAGTCCTGCACTATAAAGCCGCTTGCCTGTGCATCGACCCTAGTCGCCGTTCTGGCCGCGCATCTCCTCGAGAGCGTCGGCCCGGCACACCACGATCTGCGAGCGCTTGGTGACGATGATTCCCTTCTCCTGCATCCGTTTCAGGCTGATCGTGACCCATTGCCTGGTCGCGCCGACCATGTGGGCGATGTCGGCATGGGTGAAGGCCGCCGCGATCACCCGGCCGTCGGCATCCTCGACACCGTAGAGCTCGACGAGGTGCAGCAGCAGGTGCGCGAGGCGCTGGGTGATCGAGCGTGTTCCCAGCATCTGCGCCAGCGCCGAATAGCATTTGCCCTTGAAGGTGAGGCCTTCAATGAGGCCGATGGCGAGGTTCGGGATCTCCACGGCAAGGGACCGCAGCTCCTTTCCGGGCAGGTGCACGACGCTGCAATTGCTGGATGCGACGCCGGACCATTGATGCACGGTGCCCTCGAACACTTCGGGTCCGCCGACGAAATTGCCGACATGCCAATAGGCCAGCGTGATCTCGCGTCCGAGCGGCGAAGTGTAGAACACGCGGATGCGGCCGCTCTCGATCAGCCAGATGCCGTCATGCTTGCCGCCCTGGCTGAACAGCGTCTGGCCGCGGTTGAGCACCTTTCGCCGGCCCTGCTTCAGCACCAGCTCCCGCTCGCGCGGCGACAGCTTGTCCATCAGCGGCGGCGGTCCGCCGATCCATTGCTGGTTCTCGGTCAGCAGCAGCGAGGAGCCTCCGGCAGGCCGGACCGTTGCGGGAACCGTCCCGCGAACCACATTGGCCGCCTGCAACATCGTCTGCCTCCGGAACGTTCAAATCGTTCTAAAGAGGAGCAATGTCCGTGCCAGCTTTACTCCGCTGTCGTCGCCCGGCCTGACCGGGCGACCCAGTATTCCAGAGGCAGCAATGGGTTATGGAGAGGCCGCGGCGTACTGGATTCCCCGCTTTCGCGGGGAATGACAGCGGAGCAAGGGGAACGGTCGAGGCCCTACCGCCCCGCCAAGCTCAGCAGATACGGCTTCGGATAAATCCCCCTGTTATGCCCATCCGAAAACGAGATGTTCAGCCCGTAGCCGAGATCGCCGATCTCGGTGATGGCGATGCCGGGAAAGCGTTCAGGGAAACGATCGTCGAAGCGGGCGCGGGTGCAGTGAGCGCATTTACAGGAGAGACGGAGCTGCTCGGCAGTGATCCCGACCACGTCGTCCTGCGTGGTGCGGACGACGAGCGTCGCGAGATCGGCGCTGGCTTCGTAGTCGGCCACCGTCGGTGCCACCAAGGTCATGGTCATGACGAACCTCCAGCTTCCTTCTATGTCGGCGCGGGCGCGCACGAATAGCAACTAATTGCCAGCGCGGACGCGTGGCCGTCTGCCTCCTCTTCAGTCACCGCCCACCAAATGTGAAACTAATCGACCGGGAATTTCACTTCCGAATTGCCGGACTCTGCTCTCTCCGAAACCTTGTGCGCCAACGATGGCTGAGGAGAGACCATGAGCGCATTTCAGAAGGAAACGGTTTTGTCGGTCCGGCACTGGACCGATAGCCTGTTCAGCTTCACGGCGACGCGCGATCCGGGCTTCCGTTTCCAGAACGGCCAGTTCGCCATGATCGGGCTGGAAGTCGAGGGCAAGGCGTTGATGCGGGCCTACAGCATGGCGAGCGCCAATCACGAGGAGGCGCTCGAGTTCTTCTCGATCAAGGTGCAGGACGGCCCGCTGACCTCGCGCCTCCAGAAGATCAGGGAAGGCGACATCATCCTGGTCGGCCGCAAGGCGACGGGCACGCTGATCACCGGCAACCTCATCCCGGGAAAGCGCCTGCTGCTGCTCTCGACCGGCACGGGCCTCGCGCCCTTCGCCAGCCTGATCAAGGACCCCGACGTCTACGAAAATTACGAGACCATCGTGCTCGCCCATGGCTGCCGCCAGGTTTCGGAACTCGCCTATGGCGAGCACCTCGTCGACGGCCTGCGCAATCACGAGTTCTTCGGCCCCCTGATCCGCGACAAGCTCGTCTACTACCCGACCGTCACCCGCGAGCCGTTCAAAAACCGCGGCCGCATCACCGATCTGATCGCCTCCAATCAGCTGTTCGACGACATCGGCCAATCCGGTCTCGATATCGAGACCGACCGCATCATGCTGTGCGGCAGCCCGGCGATGCTCGAGGAACTCCCCGCGATGTTTGCCGTGCGCGGCTTTGTCGAGGGCAACCACAGCCAGCCCGGCCATTTCGTCATTGAAAAGGCCTTCGTCGAGCGCTGAGGCGCAAATCGCGTCCCGGCGACAACTAATTGCTATCGCCGGAACGCCCCCTGAACAAATCTGATGCAAAGGCGCCGGACCGGCGAACCAGGAGCAAGTGATGGCACTAGATGAGATCGTCGACGGACTTTCGGAGGTTTCCTGCGACGTGCTCGTCATCGGCGGCGGCACGGCCGGCCCGATGGCAGCGCTGAAAGCAAAACTGAAGAACCCGAAGGCCAATGTCGTCCTGCTCGAGAAGGCCAACGTCAAGCGCTCCGGCGCGATCTCGATGGGCATGGACGGGCTCAACAACGCCGTCATCCCCGGCTACGCGACGCCGGAGCAGTACACCAAGGAAATCACCATCGCCAATGACGGGATCGTCGATCAGAAGGCGGTCTATAAATATGCGCAAAACTGCTACAAGATCATCGAGGAGCTCGACAGTTTCGGCATCCGCTTCCTGAAGAACGAGAACGGCGACTACGCCGTCAAGAAGGTGCACCACATCGGCACCTATGTGCTGCCGATGCCGAACGGCGAGACGGTCAAGAAGGCGCTCTATCGCCAGCTCCGCCGCGCCCGCATCCTGATCTCCAACCGTTACATGGCGACGCGGCTGCTCAAATCGTCCGACGGCCGCATCGCCGGCGCGATAAGCGTCAACACCCGCACCGCCGAGATCCTGGTGATCAAGGCCAAGGCCGTGATCCTCTGCATGGGCGCCGCCGGCAGGCTTGGTCTGCCGACCTCCGGCTACATGTTCGGCACCTACGAGAACGCCGCCAATTCCGGCGACGGCTATGCCATGGCCTATCACGCCGGTGCCGCGCTGGCGAACCTCGAATGTTACCAGATCAATCCGCTGATCAAGGATTATAACGGCCCGGCCTGCGCCTATGTCGCCGGTCCGTTCGGTGCCTTCACCGCCAACAACGAGGGATCGCGCTTCATCGAATGCGACTACTGGTCGGGCCAGATGATGCTGGAATTCTACAACGAGCTGCTGTCAGGCAAGGGCCCGGTGTTCCTCCAGCTCAAGCATCTCCATCCCGACACCATCTCCGAGATCGAATCCACGCTGCACAAGGTCGAGCGTCCCACGCGCGGCTTGTTCCAGCAGGGGCGAGGCGTCGATTACCGCAGCGAGTCGATCGAGATGCACATCTCCGAGATCGGCTTCTGCTCCGGCCACAGCGCCTCCGGTGTGTTCGTCGACGACAATGCGCGCACGACGGTGCCCGGCCTCTACGCCGCCGGCGATATGGCGAGCGTGCCGCACAATTACATGCTGGGCGCCTTCACCAACGGTTCGGTCGCCGGTATCGATGCCATGGAGTTCGCCGACAACCACGACTTTGCGGAGTTCGATGCCGCCGATGTCGCGCTGGAGCGCGACCGCGTGCTGGCGCCGACTAAACGCGAGGACGGCATTCCGCCGAACCAGGTCGAGTACAAGACCCGCCGCCTCGTCAACGACTACCTCCAGCCGCCGAAGGTCACCCGCAAATACGAGCTCGGCATGCGCCGCCTCGCCGAGACGCGGCAGGACATGCAGGAGCACATGATCGCGCGCAATGCGCACGAGCTGCTTCGTGCGCTCGAAGTGCAGTCGATCATGGACTGCGCCGACATGGCGGTGCACGCCTCGTTGTACCGCGAGGAGAGCCGCTGGGGCCTCTATCACTGGCGCACGGATTTCCCGGAGAAGGACAACGAGAACTGGTTCTGCCACACGTTGCTCTCCAAGCAGAACGGCAAGATGACCAGCGAGAAGCGCGCCGTGGAGCCCTATGTCGTCCCGATCGCCGACGACGAGAAGGACCTCTACGACAAGCAGCGCATCCGCGCTTCCGCCTGATCCACCGCAACATCGCAACAGGAGACATAAAATGCCTCTCGCGTCCTATCAGACATCGGTTCCGGTGGTCGTCGACGACGCCAAATGCATCGCCGACAAGGGCTGCACCGTCTGCGTCGACGTCTGCCCGCTCGACGTGCTCCGCATCAGCGACATGACCGGCAAGGCCTACATGGCCTATGACGAGTGTTGGTATTGCATGCCCTGCGAGGCCGACTGCCCGACCGGCGCCGTCACCGTCAACATTCCCTATCTGTTGAGGTGATCATGTCGAGCCCGTTCGAATCCTACGACGATCTCGAAGACGCCGATGAGCGCCTTCAGGCCGCCGATCCCGCCGAGCGCCGTGTCGCCATCATCGCGCTCGGTCACTCCGGTGATCCCGCAGCCGTCGCGCATCTCGCCAACATGGTGTCCGATCCCGATGCGGGCGTGCGCCAGCAGGTCGCGATGGCGCTCGGCGAGTTCGACGGGCCGGAGGCCGCGCGTGGGCTGGTCAAGCTGCTGGTCGATCCCGAAAGAATCGTGGCGGCGGCCGCGGCCGACAGCATGGCCGAGTTCAAGGATCCGGCCTGCGCCGAGATCATCCTGCCGCTGGTCAAGCACGCCCATGCCTTCGTCCGCATGGGCGCGCTGCGTGCGCTGAAGGAATTGCGCTGCAAGGATACGCTGAAGCCGGCGCTGGAAGCGCTCCTGGATCAGGATGCGGCCGTTCGCGTGCAGGCGATCGGCGTGATCGGCTTCCTCAAGCTGGAGGAATCCATCCCCGCGCTGACCGCGCTGATCAACGATCCCGACGCCCATGTGCGCCGCGCCGCGGTGAGCGCGCTGGCCTTCTCGCAGCTGAAGCCCGCGGCCGAGACGATCACACGCGGGCTGAAGGACTCGGACTGGATGGTGCGCGAGATGGCCGCGGAAACGCTGGGCCTCAACGTCAACGGTTCGCTCGCGGCCGATCAGCTTGTCGGCGCGCTCGCCGACGAGTTCTGGCAGGTGCGGCTGAAGGCGATCCGCAGCCTCGGCAAGATGAAGATCGAGCGCGCGGTACGCCCGATCGGCAATTGCATCAAACACGACCAGGCCAATTTGCGGAAGGAGGCGGCCGCCGCGCTCGGCGAGATCGCCCATCCCGACGGCGAGGCGTTTCTGGCCGTCATCGCCGACGATGCCGACCCTGACGTCCGCAAGAACGCGCGCTGGGCGCTCCAGCAGATCGCGGCGCGCAAAGCGCGAGCAGGCGCATAAAGGCCCGGGCAGGGGCATAGCGGCTCTTCGCTGCCGGTCTGGACTTCCCCTGCCAGACGTTTATTGGTCTTCGCCAATGGGATCGGCTGCTATTTCAGCGTGGCCGATCCGAGAAAGAGCGAGGACGCGGCCATGACGACACTGTCTGTAAAAGATCTTCTCCCCGAGGATGGAACGAAGGGGACGCTGGTCGGCCGCGTCTGGCTGCCGCAGGCGAACGGCCCGGCCGTTGTCGCCGTCCGTGGAGACGGCGTCTTCGACGTCACCGCCAGGTTTCCGACCGTCAGCGCGCTCTGCGAGGAAGACAATCCGGCCAAGGCGCTCGCCGCGGTCAAGGGCGAGCGCATCGGCGATCTCGAAGCGATCGTGGCCAACACGGCGCCAGATGGGCGCGATCCGAAAAAGCCGTGGCTGCTTGCGCCCCTCGATCTTCAGACCCTGAAGGCCGCCGGCGTCACCTTCGCCATCTCGATGCTGGAGCGCGTCATCGAAGAGCGCGCCAAGGGCAATCCGGCTTCGGCCGAAGCGATCCGGAAAGAAGTGACGCGGCTGATCGGCGACGATTTGTCGAAGCTCAAGCCGGGCTCCGACCAGGCGATGCATTTGAAGCAGGTGCTGATCGATCAGAACGCCTGGAGCCAATATCTCGAAGTGGGTATCGGTCCGGATGCCGAGGTCTTCACCAAGGCGCCGACGCTGTCGTCGGTCGGCACCGGCATGGATGCCGGCCTGCATCCGAAGTCGACCTGGAACAATCCTGAGCCCGAGCTCGTGCTGTTCGTCTCGAGCCGCGGCAAGATCGTCGGCGGCGCGCTCGGCAACGACGTCAATCTGCGCGACTTCGAGGGGCGTTCGGCGCTGCTGTTGTCGAAGGCCAAGGACAACAACGCCTCCTGCGCGATCGGCCCGTTGCTGCGTCTGTTCGACGACAGCTTCACACTCGACGACGCCCGCAAGCTCGACATCAGCCTGAACGTAAAGGGCGCGGACGGTTTCGTTCTCGACGGCCATTCCTCAATCAGCATGATCAGTCGCGATCCCACGGACCTCGTCGAGCAGACGATCGGCAAGGTCCATCAATACCCCGACGGCTTTGTGCTGTTCCTCGGCACGATGTTCGCCCCCGTCAAGGATCGCGATGCGCCGGGGCAGGGGTTCACCCACAAGCGCGACGACATCGTCACGATCGCAGCGCCCCAGCTCGGCAAGCTCGTCAACCGCATGCGCACCAGCGACGAGTGCGAGCCCTGGACGTTTGGAATCGGCGCGCTGATGAAGAACCTCGCGCAACGGAAGCTGATCTAGCTCCGCTACCCTTCGCCTCTCCCCGCACGCGGGGAGAGGCCGGATTGCATCGAAGATGCAGTCCGGGTGATGCGGACTCTCCGCGGGTCGATCTGGTCGACCTACGCCGAACTCTATCCACACCGTCATTGCGAGCGCAGCGAAGCAATCCAGAGTCCCTCCGTGGACAGATGCTGGATTGCTTCGCTGCGCTCGCAATGACGCGGAGGAGAGGTTGCGAGCCGCACATCTCCTTCATCTCCCCGTTGCATCCACGGAACAAAATCGCGCTGGGCGTGTCATTGAACCGTCCATCCCGCCAAATCGAAGTTTCGCGCGAATAGTCAAATAATATGACTAGTCGGAACTCATCTTCCGTGAAATAGTCCCTCCCGCCGCCTCAAAGGCCGGCGTGCGGGTGCCATGCTACCGATCGGCGCTCGAGATAACACAAGATGACTTCTTGGGAGATACGCTTGATGACCCTCAAAGCCCTCTTTGCGGCCAGCGCCACGGCCGCGTTGCTGCTCGCGCTGCCGGCCAGTGCCGCCGAGCTCACCATCGGCTTCTCGCAGATCGGATCGGAATCCGGCTGGCGCGCGGCCGAGACGTCGGTCTCCAAGCAGGAGGCTACCAAGCGAAAGGTCAATCTCAAGATCGCCGACGCGCAGCAGAAGCAGGAGAACCAGATCAAGGCGATCCGCTCCTTCATCGCGCAGAACGTCGATGCGATCTTCCTTGCACCCGTGGTCTCGACCGGTTGGGACTCGGTGCTGAAGGAAGCCAAGGAGGCCAAGATCCCGGTCGTGCTGCTCGACCGCGACATCGATCCCTCCGGCAAGGAGCTCTATCTCACCGCCGTGACCTCCGACAGCGTGCATGAAGGCGAGGTTGCCGGCGACTGGCTGGCCAAGACCGTCGGCGGCAAGGCCTGCAACGTCGTCGAATTGCAGGGCACGGTCGGCGCCAGCGTCGCCGCCAACCGCAAGAAGGGCTTTGACACCGCCATCGCCAAGCATGCGAACCTCAAGGTGGTGCGCAGCCAGACCGGCGACTTCACCCGCGCCAAGGGCAAGGAAGTCATGGAAAGCTTCATCAAGGCCGAAGGCGGCGGCAAGTCGATCTGCGCCGTCTACGCGCACAATGACGACATGATGGTCGGCGCGATCCAGGCGATGAAGGAAGCCGGCCTCAAGCCGGGCAAGGAGATCCTCACCGTCTCGATCGACGCGGTCCCCGACATCTTCAAGGCCATGGCCGCCGGCGAGGCCAATGCCACCGTCGAGCTGACGCCGAACATGGCGGGTCCCGCGCTCGATGCCATCGCGGCCTTCAAGGACAAGGGCACGGTGCCGCCCAAGTGGATCCAGACCGACTCCAAGCTCTATACAGCGGCTGATGATCCGCAGAAGATCTACGACAGCAAGAAGGGCCTCGGTTACTGAGGCGGGGTGCCGCGCCGGACCGCGCGTTGTGGTCCGGCAGCCCCCTTCGAAACCGCTGCGCGAACGAATAGGCTGGGTGTCCGCGGCATAAGCGGACGCCGGTGGGAGTGACGTCGTTATGGAGAACAGCCCCGATCCTGCTCCTTCCCTGCTGGAGGTGCGCGGGATTAGCAAAAGCTTCGGTGCTGTGCGTGCGTTGCAGGAGGTCGACTTCACGCTTCGTGCCGGCGAGATTCATGCGTTGCTCGGTGAGAACGGCGCCGGCAAATCCACGATGATCAAGGTGATCACCGGCGTATTCCCGCGCGATGCCGGCATCGTCCGGCTCGGCGGCGAGGAGGTCGCGCCGCGCTCGGCCAAGGCCGCGCTCCAGGCCGGTTTCGCCACCGTCTACCAGGAGGTCAATCTGCTGCCGAATCTCTCGGTCGCGCAGAACCTGTTCCTCGACCGGCAGCCGATGCGCTTCGGCATCGTGCGTGAAGGCGAGATGCGGCGTCGCGCCAAGGCGCTTCTCACGGACTTCGGCCTCGATATCGACGTCGCCGCGCCGCTCGGCAGCTATTCCGTCGCCGTTCAGCACGTCACCGCGATTGCGCGGGCCGTCGATCTCTCCGCGCGCGTGCTGATCCTGGACGAGCCCACGGCGAGCCTCGACCGCCACGAGGTCGATATCCTGTTCGGCATCATGCGCCAGCTTGCCAAGCGCGGCATTGGCATCGTGTTCGTCAGCCACTTCCTCGATCAGGTCTACGAGATCTCCGACCGCATCACGGTGTTGCGCAACGGCCGCCTGGTCGGTGAGCGCGAGACTGCCTCGCTGCCGCGGCTCGAGCTGATCCGAATGATGCTCGGCCGCGAGCTGGCCGAGACCACCAGCGCCCGCGCGTCGGCGGGAGAGCATCAGGCGCGCGAGGTCTGCGCGAGTTTCGAGAACTACGGCAAGGCCGGCTATGTCGCGCCGTTCAATCTCGAGCTGCGCCATGGCGAGGTCGTGGGTCTTGCCGGCCTGCTCGGCTCGGGCCGGACAGAAACGGCGCGGCTGGTGTTCGGCGCCGAGCGCGCCGATGGCGGGCAGGCGAGGGTGGAGGGGGCGCCCGTGCGGCTGCAATCGCCGCGCGACGGTGTGCGCCACGGCTTTGGCTATTGCCCGGAGGAGCGCAAGACCGACGGCATCGTCGCCGAGCTCACCGTGCGCGAGAACATCGTGCTCGCGCTCCAGGCCAAGCGTGGCCTGCACCGGCCGCTGTCGCGCCGCGAACAGGACGAGATCGCAGGCCGTTACGTCAAGATGCTCGACATCCGCCCGCCCGATCCGGAGCGCGCCGTGGGGCTGCTGTCCGGCGGCAATCAGCAGAAGGTGCTGCTGGCGCGCTGGCTCGCGACCTCGCCGCGCCTCCTGGTGCTGGACGAGCCGACCCGCGGCATAGACGTCGGCGCGCATGCCGAGATCATCCGCCTGATCCGCGAGCTCTGCGACGACGGGCTGGCGCTGCTCGTGATCTCCTCCGAGCTGGATGAGATCGTGACCTATTCCGACCGCGTCGTCGTGCTGCGCGACCGCGCCCATGTCGAGGAGCTCGCGGGCGAGGCGATCGACGTCGGCAACGTTCTCGCGGCCATTGCCGCCGATGGCGCCGCTGTCGCGCATGAGGGCCGGGCATGACAGCGCTGTTGCCGCGCCGCGGCCTTGCCCAGATCCTCGCGTTGATCGTCATCCTGGCGGTTGATCGCATCGTGTCGCCGCAATTCTTCGATCTGCGTCTCCAGGACGGCCGGCTGTTCGGCAGCCTGATCGACGTGCTCAACCACGGCACGCCGGTGGCGCTGCTCTCGCTCGGCATGGTGCTGGTGATCGCGACGCGCGGCATCGATCTGTCGGTCGGTGCGGTCATGGCCATCTCGGGCGCGATCGCGGCGAGCCTTGCCGACACGCACAGTCTGGCCGTGGTCCTTGCGGCCGCGCTCGGCGCTGGCCTGATCTGCGGATTGTGGAACGGATTTCTCGTCGCGGTGCTCGGCATGCAGCCGATCGTGGCGACGCTGATCCTGATGGTGGCGGGACGCGGCATCGCGCAGCTCATTACCGAGGGGCGCATCGTGACCTTCTCCTCGCCGGATCTGGTCTGGCTTGGCAATGGCGCGGTGCTCGGCGTGCCGATGCCGGTCGTGATCGCCCTGGGCATGCTGATTCTCACCGGCGCGGTGGTGCGCGGCTCGGCGCTCGGACTGCTGATCGAGGCGACCGGCGGCAACGCGCGGGCGAGCGAGCTTGCCGGCGTCGGCACGCGTGCGATGATCCTGGCTGTCTACGTCTGGTGCGGCATCTGCGCCGCGCTCGCCGGCGTGATCGCGGCGGCCGACATCATGGGCGCGGATGCCAACAATGCCGGCCTCTGGCTCGAGCTCGACGCCATCCTCGCGGTGGTGATCGGCGGCACCTCCCTGTTCGGCGGCCGTTTCAGCCTCGTGCTGGCCGTGCTCGGTGCGTTGATCATCCAGACCATGAACACCGGCATTCTGCTGTCGGGCTATCCACCGGAGTTCAATTTGCTGGTCAAAGCGGTGGTGGTGATGACGGTGCTGCTGCTGCAATCGCCGAAATTTTCGGGGATTGCCGGGATCGCCGCGCGGCTGCGGAGGTCCAAAGCATGAAAGGCCTGCCGCCCGTCCTCATCACCGCTATCGTGCTGGTTGCCGGCTTTGCGCTCTGCGCCGTGCAATTCCCCAACATCGCCTCGACCCGCGTGGTCGGCAATCTCCTCACCGACAACGCCTTTCTCGGCATCGTCGCGACCGGCATGACCTTCGTCATCATCTCCGGCGGCATCGACCTCTCGGTCGGCTCGGTGATCGGTTTCACCACGGTGTTCGTGGCGCTTGCGATCGAGCGCTGGGGCGTGCCGCCGCTGCTTGCCTTCGTCGCGATCCTCGCGCTCTCGGCGGCCTTCGGAGCGGCGATGGGCGCGGTGATCCATGTCTTCGACCTGCCGCCGTTCATCGTAACGCTGGCGGGGATGTTCCTGGCCCGCGGCGCGAGCTTCCTGCTCTCGACTGAATCGGTGCCGATCACCGCGCCGGTCTATTCCACCGTGTCGGACTTCGCGCTGCGGATGCCCGGCGGAGGGCGATTGACGGCGATTGCGATCATCATGCTCGCGATCGTGATCGGCGGCGCCTTGCTGCTGCATCTCACCAGGTTCGGCGCCAATGTCTACGCGCTCGGCGGCAGCCGGGCGACCGCGAGCCTGATGGGCGTTGCCGTCGGCAAGATGACGGTGAGGATCTACATGCTGTCGAGCCTCCTCGCGGGCATCGCCGGCATCGTATTCTCCTTCTACACCAGCGCCGGCTACTCGCTCTCCGCGGTCGGCGTCGAGCTCGACACCATCGCGGCCGTCGTGATCGGCGGTACGCTGCTCACGGGCGGGCAGGGCTCGGTGATCGGCACCTTCCTTGGCGTGCTGATCCAGGGCCTGATCCAGACCTACATCAATTTCGACGGAACGCTGTCGAGCTGGTGGACCAAGATCGCGACCGGCGTGCTACTGTTCGCCTTCATCGCCTTGCAGCAGGGGCTGGTCGCGCTCGCGCGGCGGCCGGCGGCGAAGCGCGCAGGAGCAGCCACATGACGTCGCGCATCGTCGTCATCCCGACGCGCCGGGCTCACTCCAACCATGCGGAAGTGGCCCGCTCGATCGGCGTCGACATCATCGCCGGCCGCTACGCCGAGGGAACGCGCCTGCCTGGTGATGCCGAGATGATTGCGATGTTCGGCGTGTCGCGGCCGGTGCTGCGCGAGAGCGTGAAGACCCTGGTCGCCAAGGGTCTGCTCACCACCAAGGCCCGCGTCGGCACCGTCGTACGCGAGCGCGCCGCCTGGAACATGTTCGACGCCGACGTGCTGGCCTGGCATCTGGACGCCGGCATCGACAAGCGCTTCCTCAACGACCTCGCCGAGATTCGCCTCGCGGTCGAGCCGCGCGCGGCCATGCTGGCGGCGGCGCAGAGGTCCGAAGACGACCTCGCCGAGCTCCGTCGTTGCATGGACCGCATGCGGTTTGAGGCTTCCGATTCCGTCGGCTTTGCCGACGCCGACCTCGCACTCCATGTTGCGGTGGCGCGCGCTTCGGGCAATCTGTTCATGCGCTCGATCGGCCACGTCATCGAGGCCGCCCTGCGCGCCTCCTTCCTGCTCAGCGCACCGGTCGAGCCGGAGGACCGTGACACCGTGCTGCTCTGGCACCAGAAGATCGTCGATGGGATCGCCGCCGGCGACGCCCAGACCGCCTCGGAAGCGATGGTTTATGTCATTCACAACGGTATGCGCCGCCACGAGGCCGAGGCGCTGCCGCCCGCGGATATTGGAGAAAAAGCGTGACCGAACTTCGCATTGCCATCGTCGGCTACGGCAAGATCGCGCGCGACCAGCATGTCGGTGCGATTGCCGCGACGGCGGGCGCGACGCTCGCGGCCGTCGCGAGCCGCAACGCATCGCTGCCTGGCGTGCCGAATTTTGCGACCATCGAGGAATTGCTGGAAAAGGGACCGCCGATCGATGCCGTCTCGCTCTGCACGCCGCCGCAGGTACGGCGCGCTCAGGCCGCCGCCGCGCTCGCTGCGGGCAAGCACGTGATGCTGGAGAAGCCGCCCGGCACCGGCGTCGCCGAGCTCGACCCGCTGATCGCGATGGCGGAGGAGGCCAAGCGAACGCTGTTTGCGACCTGGCATTCACGCTATGCGCCCGCGGTCGAGCCGGCGCGCGCTTGGCTTCTCACGCGGCGGATCAAGTCTGTGCACATCAACTGGAAGGAAGACGTTCGCGTCTGGCATCCCGGGCAGGGCTGGATCTGGGAGCCGGGCGGGCTCGGCGTGTTCGATCCCGGCATCAACGCGCTCTCGATCCTGACCCGTATTCTGCCCCGGCCGGTGTTCGTCACCGCGGCCGAGCTGGCCTTTCCAGCCAATTGCCAGGCCCCGATCGCCGCGAACCTGACGCTGACCGACATTGGCGGCCTGCCTGTGACCGCCGAGTTCGATTTTCGCCAGACCGGACCGCAGAGTTGGGATATCCTCGTCGAAACGGACCAGGGCCAAATGACGTTGTCGGGCGGCGGCCGGCGCATGGCGATCGACGGCGAGACCGTTGCCGAGGCGCCCGATCAGGAATATCGCGAGCTGTACGGGCGCTTCGTCAAGCTCACCGCGACCGGCGCGCGCGACGTCGACCTGGCGCCGCTGCGTCTCGTTGCCGATGCCTTCCTGCTCGGCAAGCGTAACATCGTCGAACCGTTTGTGGACTGAACATGGCTGGCTCAAAAATAACAAAAGACATCTTCGGAACGCTAGCGGACGGCCGCAACGTCGAGCGCATCGTGCTGCGCGGGGAGGGCGGGTTCGAAGCCCGCATCATCACCCATGGCGCAGTGATCCAGGCGCTCATCGCGCCGGACGCCAAAGGCGGTTACGACGACGTCGTGCTCGGCCATGACGCGTTCGCCGGTTATCTCGCCGAACGAAAGTTCTTCGGTGCCACCGTCGGCCGCTACGCCAACCGCATTGCCAACGGGCGATTTTCGCTGGACGGCGAAACAGTGCAGCTTCCGGTCAACAACGGTCCGAATGCGCTGCATGGCGGCCTCGACGGGTTCGATCGCAAGCTCTGGGAGATTGCCGCCATCGACGACGGCGCGGAGCCGGGCGTCACGCTCACCTATTCGAGTCCGCATGGCGAAGAAAATTATCCCGGCCGGCTCGACGTGCGCCTGACCTATCGCGTTACCGGCCCGGCCGAGCTGTCGTTGACGATGGAGGCGCGAACCGACCGTCCGACCATCGTCAACCTGACCAATCACAGCTTCTTCAATCTGGAAGGCGCGACCTCAGGCACGCCCATTCTCGACCACAAGCTGACGGTCGCCGCCGAGCATTTCCTTGCCATCGATCCCACCGCCATTCCGTTGGCTGAGCCGCCGCGCGCGGTGGCCGGAACGCCGTTCGACTTCCGCGACGGCGAAGCCGTCGGCGCGCGCATCCGCGAGAGCGATCAGCAATTGCGGAACGGCAAGGGCTACGACCATACCTACTGTCTCGGGCGCGATGGCAAGCTTGCTTTCGCGGCCCGGCTGGAGGCTCCGCGTTCAGGGCGCATCATGGAGCTCCTGACCAATCAGCCCGGCCTTCAGGTCTATTCCGGCAACTATCTCGACGGCACGATTTCGGGCAACGGCGGCAAGCTCATCCGGCAGTCGGATGCCATGTGTCTCGAGCCGCACATCTGGCCGGATGCGCCGAACCGGCCGGATTTCCCGAGCCCGCGCCTCAATCCCGGCGAGGTCTACCGTCATCACACGGTCTATCGCTTTGGAGTGAGGACGCCATGATGGAAGAGGTGCCGACCTCGGTTCTCTCGGACGATCCGTGCCACCTCGGCGAGGGGCCGACCTATGATTTGAGCACCGACACGGCCTGGTGGTTCGATATCCGCGAGGGGCGGCTGTTCGAGGCTCATCTCGGCAGCGGCAGCATTCGCGTCCACGCGCTCGGCCGGATGGCGAGCGGTCTCGGGCGCGTCGACGCCGAGCGCCAGTTGATCGTCGCCGAAGACGGCCTCTACATCCGCAAGCTCGCCGACGGCGCGTTGACGCTGGTCTGTCCGCTTGAAGCCGACAACCCCGCGACGCGGTCCAACGATGCCCGTGTGCATCAGTCCGGCACGTTCTGGATCGGCACCATGGGCCGCAATGCGGAGGCGGGAGCAGGCGCGATCTACGCGTTCCATCGCGGCAAGATCTCGATGCTGTTTCCCCGCATCACCATTCCCAATTCAATCTGCTTTTCACCGGACGGTGCGACCGGCTACTTCGCCGACACCGCGCGCGCCGTGCTCTATGCCGTTCCGCTTGATCCGGAGACCGGCTTGCCGCGAAGCGAGCCGGGCGTTCTGCTGCGCCACACCGGTATCGGTGGTCTCGACGGCTCCGTGTGCGACGCCGACGGGCAGATCTGGAACGCCTGCTGGGGTGCGGGCCGGATCGATGTCTACTCTCCGCAAGGCGAGCGCCTGCGCTCGCTGCGCGTGCCAGCAAAGCAGTCGAGCTGCCCGGCTTTCGTCGGCCCTGATCTGTCGCGCCTCCTCGTCACGTCGGCCTGGCAGGATATGGACGCGGCGGCGCGCGCCGCCGATCCGCAAGCCGGCTGCACTTTCCTGTTGCAGGCATCCGCGCGTGGCCGCGCGGAGCCTGACGTCAAGCTCGCATAGGAGGCTCGAAGCCGCACACGACCAACGTTCTCGACGAAACGAAGAAACAGTCTGACACCCAAGGGAGTAAAACATGCTGAAACTGAAGACGACATTCCTCGCGCTGGCGCTGGCCGGCGCAGCGACGATGGCCTCAGGCGTCACCGCCTCCGCCCAGGACAAGGCAACGGTCGGCATCGCCATGCCGACGAAATCGTCGGCGCGCTGGATCGACGATGGCAACAACATGGTCAAGGTGCTGAAGGAGCGCGGCTACAACACCGACCTGCAATATGCCGAGGACGACATCCCGAACCAGCTCTCGCAGGTCGAGAACATGGTGACCAAGGGTGCGAAAGCGCTGGTGATCGCCGCGATCGACGGCACCACGCTGTCCGACGTGCTCAAGCAGGCGAAAGCAAAAGGCATCACCGTGATCGCCTATGACCGCCTGATCCGCGGCACGCCGAACGTCGACTATTACGCGACCTTCGACAATTTCCAGGTCGGCGTGCTCCAGGCGGAGTCGCTCGTGCAGGGGCTCGGCCTCAAGGACGGCAAGGGCCCGTTCAACATCGAGCTGTTCGGCGGCTCGCCCGACGACAACAACGCCTACTTCTTCTACAACGGCGCGATGAGCGTGCTGAAGCCGTACATCGACAGCGGCAAGCTCGTCGTCGTCTCCGGCCAGATGGGCATGGACAAGGTCGCGACGCTCCGCTGGGACGGCGCCACCGCGCAGGCCCGCATGGACAATCTGCTCAGCGCCTACTACGGCAACAAGAAGGTCAACGCTGTGCTGTCGCCCTATGACGGCCTCTCGATCGGCATCATCTCATCGCTGAAGGGCGTCGGCTATGGCAGCGCCGGTCAGCCGATGCCGATCATCAGCGGCCAGGATGCCGAGGTGCCCTCGATCAAGGCGATGCTGCGCGGCGACCAGTATTCGACCATCTTCAAGGACACCCGCGATCTCGCCAAGGTGACCGCCGATATGGTCGACGCCGCACTCGCCGGCAAGCAGGTCACCGTCAACGACACCAAGACCTACGAGAACGGCGCCAAGACGGTGCCGTCCTATCTCTTGAAGCCGGTCGTGGTCTACAAGGACAATTGGGAGAAGACTCTGGTCGACAGCGGCTACTACAAGAAGTCGCAGTTCCAGTAAGCTTCTTTCTTTCCCCTCTCCCCGCTTGCGGGGAGAGCCTCTTCTCCCTCTCCCCGCAAGCGGGGAGAGGTGAACTAGCAGCGATCGAGGGATGTGAAATCATGACCGCCATGCTGGAGATGCGCGACGTCAGCAAGAGCTTTTCAGGCGTGCAGGCTCTGCGTGACGTGAACTTCTCGGTCGAGGCCGGGCAGATCCACGCGCTTGTCGGCGAGAACGGTGCCGGCAAATCCACACTGATGAAAGTGCTCAGCGGCGTCTACCCGGCCGGCAGCTACGAGGGCACCATCGTCTTCGAGGGCGAGGAGCGCCGCTTCCGCGACATCAACGATTCCGAGGCGCTCGGCATCATCATCATCCACCAGGAGCTGGCGCTGGTCCCGCTGATGTCGATCGCGGAGAACATTTTCCTGTCGCATCCGCCGTCAAAATTCGGCGTCATCGATCGCGACGAGGTCTACCGGCGCACCCGCGAGCTACTGGCGCAAGTCGGCCTGAAGGAATCGCCGGATACGCTGATCACCGACCTCGGCGTCGGCAAGCAGCAGCTGGTCGAGATCGCGAAGGCTCTGTCCAAGCGGGTGCGGATGCTGATCCTGGACGAGCCGACCGCGAGCCTCAACGAGGCCGACAGTGCCGCGCTGCTCGAACGCCTGATGGCTTTCCGCGAGCAGGGCATCGGCTCGATCCTGATCTCGCACAAGCTTAACGAGGTGGCCAAGGTCGCCGACCACATCACCGTGCTGCGCGACGGCCGGACCGTCGACAGCATCGACTGCCGCAGCGAGCCGATCCAGGAAGACCGCATCATCCGCAGCATGGTCAACCGCGATCTCGCCCATCGCTTTCCCGAGCGCAGCGCGAAGATCGGCGAGCCTGTCCTGACCGTCGAGAACTGGTCGGTCTATCACCCCATTCATCCCGAGCGGCAGGTGATCAAGAACGTCAATTTCGGCGTGAAGCGCGGCGAGGTCGTCGGCATCGCCGGGCTGATGGGCGCCGGCCGCACCGAGTTTGCCATGAGCCTGTTCGGCCGCTCCTGGGGCACCACTATCAGCGGCCGGATCCGGTTGGAGGGGAGGGAGATCGTGCTGCCGAGCGTCGCGGCCGCGATCGACGCCGGCCTTGCCTATGTCACCGAGGACCGCAAGCAGCTCGGACTGATCCTCGCCGACGACGTCCGCAAGAACATCACGCTCGCCAGCCTCGACCAGGTCGCACCCGGCCGGGTGATCGACGACATCGCCGAGCTGAAGGTCGCCAGCGACTACAGGAGCCGCATGCGCATCCGCTGCTCCGACGTGTACCAGGAGACCGGCCAGCTCTCCGGCGGCAACCAGCAGAAAGTGGTCCTGTCGAAATGGCTGATGACCGATCCCAAGGTCCTGATCCTGGACGAGCCGACACGGGGCATTGATGTCGGTGCCAAATACGAGATTTACTGTATCATCAACGAGCTTGCGGAGGCCGGGCGCGGCGTCGTGGTGATCTCCTCGGAGATGCCCGAGCTGCTCGGTATCTGCGATCGCATCTGCGTCATGAACGACGGCGCCTTCGTCGGGGAGTTCAAGGGCGCAGAGGCGACGCAGGAGAAGATCATGCGCGCCATCATGCGCAACGAACGAAGCAACGGAAACGGCGTGCCTGAGGCCGCGGAGATGGGAGGATTGCAGCCATGACCGACAAGACGGTGTCGCTGCCCGAGGAGCGCCGGCACGGCAGCTTCATCAAGAACAATTTGCGCAATTACGGCATGCTGATGTCGCTGATAGCGATCATGCTGTTCTTTCAGGTCATGACCGGCGGCACGTTGCTCCAGCCGCTCAACCTGACCAATCTGGTACTCCAGAACAGCTACATCGTCATCATGGCGCTCGGCATGCTGCTCGTGATCGTCACCGGCCACATCGACCTCTCGGTGGGGTCGGTCGCGGGATTCGTCGGTGCGGTCGCCGCCCTGCTGATGGTGACGTACAAGGTCGACTATACGCTCGCCTTCATCGCCTGCCTCGTGGTCGGCGCTGCGATCGGCGCGGCGCAGGGCTATTGGGTCGCCTATTTCAAGATACCGTCCTTTATCGTGACATTGGCCGGCATGCTCGTGTTCAAGGGACTTGCGCTCGCGGTGTTGCAGGGGCAGTCGCTCGGGCCGTTTCCGCCGACCTTCCAGAAATTGTCGTCGGGCTTCATTCCGGAGTTCCTGCCCGAAGCGGGCACGCTGCATCCGACCTCGATGCTGATCGGGGCGGTGCTGGCGCTGGGGCTGGTCTATGCCAGCGCCAAGAGCCGCGCGCGCGAGCAGTCGCACGGCATCGAGGTCGAGCCTTACGCGTTCTTCCTTGGCAAG
This sequence comes from Bradyrhizobium barranii subsp. apii, assembly GCF_011516635.5. Classification (GTDB taxonomy): domain Bacteria; phylum Pseudomonadota; class Alphaproteobacteria; order Rhizobiales; family Xanthobacteraceae; genus Bradyrhizobium; species Bradyrhizobium barranii. The sequence continues at coordinate 4,048,268 of NZ_CP096255.1, forward strand.
AGCGTGGTGCTGGCCTGCGCCGTGCTCTACTTCACCTACCTGATCGCGACCTATCGCGGCCTGCCGAACGTGCTGGTGATCATGAGCGCCTTGATCGCGCTCTACGGCTTCGTCACCCGCCGCACCGTGATCGGCCGGCAGATCTATGCGGTCGGCGGCAACGCCAAGGCGGCAAGCCTGTCGGGCATCAAGACCGAACGGTTGACCTTCCTCACCTTCGTCAACATGGGCGTGCTCGCGGCTCTCGCCGGCCTCGTCTTTGCCGCGCGCCTCAACACCGCGGCGCCGAAAGCGGGCCTCGGCTTCGAGCTCGACGTCATCGCTGCCTGCTTCATCGGTGGCGCCTCGGCCTATGGCGGCGTCGGCCGCGTCGGCGGCGCGGTGGTCGGCGCGATGATCATGGGCGTGATGAACAACGGCATGTCCATCCTCGGCATCGGCATCGACTATCAGCAGGTCATCAAGGGCCTGGTGCTGTTGGGCGCGGTGTGCATCGACGTGTACAATCAGCGGCGGTAAGCGCAAAATCACGTCGCGGGGGAGGCTCTGGCGCCGCCCCGCCAGGTGACTACAATTTTCGTCAATTTCGATCATGGCATCGCGACCGGAACCGATGCCTCGCGATGACCATGATTTGGGGGCTAGATCCGGGGGTGCCGAGCAGGGCACGGGCAGGGCAGCACCAGTGGCGGCTCATATCCACGAGATGACAGACGATGAATTTGAGGGCCGGCTTCGCATCCTCTTGCGCATCGTTTCCGCCTGCACCCTCGGGCTAGGCTCCTTTGCTGCAGGTTTATTGATCGGCGCCTTTGTTCTGTTTTGAACGAGGCGATTCACTCCAGAGCCTCGGAGCGAGAGGCGCCGGCGCGTCTTCTTGATCTAGATCAACCGATCGCCAATTCCGTGCTAATCTCATGTGGTCGACGCAAGGGACCACGGGGAACCTGAGTGACGAGTACAGTGAGGTCATCGCCGGCTTCGGAAGTGATGCTGGTCTCGACTTTGCCGGCGTTGCAGCTGATCTACGACACCGCCCCGATCGGGTTGGCCTGTCTGTCGCCGGACTGCCGCTATTTGCTGATCAACCAGCGTCTGACCGAGATCTGCGGCATATCCATCGAAGGCCATCTTGGACATACGGTCAGGGACTGCGTGCCGGCCCTGGCGGGTTCCGTCGAGCAGATTGTGCGCTCGATCGTCGCGACGGGCGAGCCCGTGATCGGTATCGAGGTGGCGGGGCAACGGGCTGATCAGGTCGAGGAGCGTTCCTGGGTTACTTATTGGCACCCGCTGCGAATGCCGGACGGCGAGATTGTCGCGGTCAACGTGGCGGCGGAGGAGATCACCGAACGCAAGCGCGCCGAGCGGGAGATTCGCAGCGCCAGGGACGCCGCCGAGACCGCGCTTCGCCATCTGCGCGATATCCAGGACACCCTGATCGAGGCGGAAAAGCTTGCGGCGCTCGGGCGCATGGTTGCCGGTGTCGCGCACGAGATCAACACGCCGCTCGGCAGTAGTCTGACGGTGGCATCGACGCTCCAGCGCAAGGCGGAGCAGTTCGCGGCGGAGGTCGCGCGGGGTAATCTCAAGCGCTCGACACTGACAGGGTTTCTGGAACTGGTCAGCGATGCGTCGGCGCAGCTGGTCACGAATCTCGGTCGCGCCGCCGAGCGGGGGCAATCCTTCAAGCAGGTGGCGGCTGACCAGACCGAGTCACTTCGGCGCAGCTTCGACGCAGGCGAGCTGACCGGCCAGGTTCTGTCGCAGTTCGAGCGGCAGCTGCGGGTGCGCGACATCGCGTTCAGCCTCCACTGCGAAACGAATCTCGCCATGGACAGCTATCCCGGGCCTTTCGGCCAAGTGCTCGCCAACCTCGCAGTCAATGCGATGACGCACGCGTTCTCCGATGGTGAGACCGGGACGATCAACGTCTCGCTCCGTGCGGTCAATGATGACCACGTTGAGCTGCTGTTTGCTGATGACGGCTGCGGCATGGCTCCCGATGTGGAACGGCGGGCCTTCGACCCGTTCTTCACCACGCGCCGGCACGACGGCGCAAGCGGCCTCGGTCTGCATATCGTGCACAGCATCGTCGTCGACCGGCTGGGTGGGCAGCTCCGGCTCGAGAGCCTGCCCGGCGCGGGGACGCGGTTTCAGCTCATCCTGCCGAGAACGGCGCCCGACCGGCGATAGCTGATCGTTTCCTCATCGGTAGTGCCCGGCTACTGCGTCGTGAACAGCACCGTCGCGATCGCGACGGAGAGGCTCACCGCCGATACCGTCGCCACCGTCGACAGCACGCCCATGCGCCGGAGCGCGATGGCGAAGGCGATGATGATGGGTGTCGCGGTCATTAGCCCGATCTGTGCATCGCTCATGTCATTGCTCACCGCTCTTTGCGAACCCTGAGTCTGTTCGTACCGCGCTCCGGCGAGCGGGACGTTGCGTCGGCGCAAACATCTCCGCCGGTGGCCTCCCAGTTTGTCCTGCGACAAATTCCGAACTGGACGGTTGAGCTAAGTCTGGCCGGTGTCCTGATCCGGAAAGACGATGTCTGCGGCCGATTGCGAACAACAGGGAACTGGCTGGGGAATCTTGGAAGATCTCCCCGGCGATCCCATGATCTGGGTGCTGATCTTCAGCGAGCTCGTCGCCTTCGGCCTGTTCCTCGGCGCCTTCGTCGTTGCCCGGGCGATCCATCCCGTTGTGTTCGCGGCGGGGCAGGCGGCGCTCAACGCGAATCTCGCCGGCCTCAACACAATCGTGCTGGTGACCAGCGGCTGGGCCGCGGCGAGGGCGACCAGATCTGCGCGCGCCAGTGAAAAGCGGGCATCGCGCCGCTGGCTACTGATTGCCATGGCGCTCGGCGGCCTCTTCATCGCGATCAAGCTGACCGAATATGCCGAGGAGATCGGTCGCGGCGTTGGCCTCGAGACCAGCCCGTTCTTCACGCTCTACTTCCTCCTGACCGGCTTCCATCTCCTGCACGTCTGCCTCGGCATCATCATCCTTGCCGTTGTCTGCCGCCGCGCCGAGATCTCGGGCGTCGAGACGGGGGCCGCCTTCTGGCACATGGTCGATCTGGTCTGGATCGTCATGTTCCCGATCCTCTATCTGGTGCGCTGATCATGCCCGGCCGTCTCGACATCACCTGGCTCGTGCTGATCGGCCTCGCGCTCGCGACGATCCTGCTTCCGCCGCTGATGCCGCGTCCGCTGCTCGCCAACGCACTTCTCCTGGTCCTTGCGGCCATCAAGGGCCGCCGAATCGCGCTCGATTTCATGGACCTTCGGGCGGTGCCGGCGCTCTGGCGCGGCCTCGTCAGCGCATGGATCTTCATCGTCGTGCTGTTCGCCTGGCTCGCCTCCGACGTCGTCGTATTGATCTGACGCCGCCAACGCAGCGCTCATTGCGCCCGAACAAAGACCCGTCGGCACCGATCGGCAAGATACAGCATCACTGCTCCTCATTACTGGACTCACAACGGAAAGGACTGGCAATGGCTGAACGCCTGACCAAGTCGGCGGCGCGAAACGTCTTCTACGGCGGCTCGGCTTTCTTCTTCGCCATCTTCATCGGGCTGACGGCGCACAGCCACTACTATATGGCGACGACCTCGACGGACGCGACGACGCTGACATCGTCGGTCGCGCGCGGCAAGCATGTCTGGGAGAAGAACTCCTGCATCAATTGCCACACCTTGCTGGGCGAGGGCGCGTATTTCGCCCCTGAAGTCGGCAATGTCTGGGATCGCTGGGGCGGCAATGAGGATCCGGCCGCGGCGCGCGAGACACTGAAGGCCTGGATGCAGTCACAGCCCTCGGGCGCGGAGGGCCGGCGCCAGATGCCGCAGTTCAATCTCACCGACCAGGAGCTCAACGATCTCGCCGACTTCCTGCAATGGACCAGCAAGATCAAGCGCCAGGAGTGGCCGCCGAACAAGGCCGGCTGACGCCTTCCTCTTTCAGGGCCTTGCCTCCTTCAAGGCCTTGCCTCTTTCAAGACAGAGAGAACCCGAAATGAAATATCAGACCCAGAAAGTCGCGATGCTGTATTTCTACGGCGCGCTGACCCTGTTCCTGGCGCAGGTCCTGTTCGGCCTCCTCGCCGGGACCATCTACGTCCTGCCCAACACGCTGTCGGTGCTGCTGCCGTTCAACATCGTCAGGATGATTCATACCAACGCGCTGATCGTGTGGTCGCTGATCGGCTTCATGGGCGCGACCTACTTTCTGCTGCCTGAGGAAACCGAGACCGAGCTTTACAGCCCGCTGCTCGCAAAGATCCAGTTCTGGATGTTCTTCGGCGCAGCCGGTGTGGCCGTGGTCGGCTATCTCTTCCACTACCACGAAGGCCGCGAATTCCTCGAGCAGCCCTTCATCATCAAGGTCGGCATCGTGGTCGTCTGCCTAATGTTCCTGTTCAACGTGACGATGACGGCGCTTAGGGGTCGCAAGACGACGGTCACCAACATTCTGTTGTTCGGCCTGTGGGGTGTTGCGATCTTCTTCCTGTTCGCCTTCTACAATCCGGCCAATCTCGCGGTCGACAAGATGTACTGGTGGTACGTCGTTCATCTCTGGGTCGAGGGCGTCTGGGAGCTGATCATGGCGTCCGTGCTCGCCTATCTGATGATCAAGCTCAACGGCATCGACCGCGAGGTGGTCGAGAAGTGGCTCTACGTCATCATCGGTCTTGCGCTGTTCTCAGGGATTCTCGGCACCGGCCACCACTTCTACTGGATCGGCGCGCCAGGCTACTGGCAGTGGATCGGCTCGCTGTTCTCCACGCTGGAGGTCGCGCCCTTCTTCACCATGGTGATCTTCACGGTGCAGATGACCTGGAAGGCCGGCCGCAAGCATCCGAACCGAGCCGCGCTGCTGTGGTCGGTCGGCTGCTCGGTGATGGCGTTCCTCGGCGCCGGTGTCTGGGGCTTCCTGCACACGCTGTCCTCGGTGAACTACTACACCCACGGCACGCAGGTCACCGCCGCACATGGCCATCTCGCCTTCTTCGGCGCCTATGTGATGCTGAACCTGTCGGTGATGGCTTATGCGATCCCGCAGATCAAGGGACGTGCGCCCTATAACCAGTGGCTCAGCATGACCAGCTTCTGGATCATGTGCACGGCGATGATGACCATGACTTTCGCGTTGACCTTCGCCGGCGTGATTCAGGTCCATCTCCAGCGCGTGCTTGGCCAGAGTTACATGGACGTGCAGGACCAGCTTGCCTTCTTCTACTGGGTGCGGCTCGGCTCCGGCGTGTTCGTCGCGATCTCGGCATTGATGTTCGTCTGGGCGGTGCTGGTGCCCGGCCGCGAGAAGCAGGCGACTGTCCCAGGCGCCCTGCAACCGGCCGAATAAACACAAGGCGGCCGCGCAAGTCGCGGCCGCCGTTCCAGAATGATTTCCGGAGAAGAACCATGACAGCAGCACTTCACGCCTTGTCGGCACCCGCGCTCGTGCTCCCGGCTTACGTTCCGAGCGGCAACGAATGCGCGCTGTTCGAGCACGCCTGGCGGCATCAGCTCCCGGTCTTGTTGAAGGGACCGACGGGCTGCGGCAAGACGCGCTTCGTGGCCCACATGGCGGCGCGGCTGGGATTGCCGCTTCACACCGTCGCCTGCCACGACGATCTCACCGCCGCCGATCTTACCGGCCGCTACCTGCTGAGGGGCGGCGACACCGTATGGACCGACGGTCCGCTGACACGGGCGGTGCGGGAAGGCGGCGTCTGCTATCTCGACGAAGTCGTGGAGGCGCGCAAGGACGTCACGGTGGTGCTGCATCCGCTCACCGACGACCGCCGCATCCTGCCGCTGGAGCGGACCGCCGAGGAGCTGGTCGCGCCGAAGAGCTTCATGCTCGTGGTCTCCTACAATCCCGGTTACCAGACGCTGCTGAAGGCGTTGAAGCCGTCGACGCGTCAGCGCTTCGTCGCCATCGAGTTCGGCTTCTTAGCCCCGGAGCAGGAGATCGCGGTGGTCGCGGCCGAGAGCGGGCTCGCACCCGACTATGTGCGGCCGCTGGTCCTGCTGGCCGGCCGGCTGCGCGCGCTGAAGGGGCACGACCTGGAGGAGGGCGTTTCGACCCGTCTCGTGGTCTATTGCGCCACCCTGATTGCGGCCGGAGCCTCAATTACGGATGCGGTGCTGGCCGGCATGATCGAACCGCTCACCGATGATGCAGACGTCAAGGCGGCTCTGCTCGACGTCGCACGCGCCGTGATCTCCTGAGGGTGATGCGATGCTCGATTTCCTCGAGCTTGAAGAAACCGTCGGCCGCGCCTGGCATCGCCTGGTCGGCGGCACCGCGAGCTATCCGGCCTATGCCGAACACGCGGTGTCGCTCGCGGAGGTGCGCAGCCGGATCGCGATCATGTTCCGCGCGTTTGGTGGGGAGACGGGCGTGCAGATCGCGAGCGCGAGTGCCCGCCGGACTGGGCATCGGCTTGGATGGAGGCAGCGCATCGGGCTCGGCGACGAGCGGCTCGCGCAACCAGGGCGTGACGCCGCGACGATCTTCCTGCCCGACAACATCGCGATCTTCGCTGATCGCGGGCTGAATGCTGCGCTGTACCGGTGGCTGGCCGCGTGGTTTGCTTTTGCACCGGTCGAAGTGATCGCGGAGGCCGATCCGCTGCGGCGCGATCTATTGACGCTGCGGCGGGCCAGCGAGATCGCGGTGCTTGTGCTGACGGAATGTCCCGGCCTTGCCGAGGACTACGCCCGGCTGGCCGCGGCCACGGCCATGGCGCGGCCGCACCGGCCATTGCCGCGCGTCGAGCAGGACATGGAGCAGATCGTGCTTGCTCTGCTCGGCGCCGATACGCCGCCGGTGGGAAAGCTGTGGCCGGCGATGATGGGGACGGGGCTACTGCCGGACATGGCGCCGCCGGGTTACCGTTCGATCCTGCCATGCCCGCTCTGGGGCGATTGCCGGACGCGCGAGCTGTCGCCCGCACCTGCGGGCGATGACGCGTGCGTGCCGACCGCCGCGCCAGCGCCATCGGACGATCGCAAGCGTTTTGCCGTCCGTGAGCGCGAAGATGGTACCAATCGCCGCGATCCTTTCGTGCTCAATCGCTTTGAAAAGATCCTCGCGATGGCCGAGATGATCAATGTCGACCGCCCGGCTGACGACAGTGAGGACGAGGATGCGCAGAAGGCAGCCGACGACCTCGAGGAGATCACGCTCAGCCGCCGCAGCGGCAAGCCGGCGAGCCGGCTCAAATTCGATCTCGACCTGCCGCCGGAAGCCCTCGATGCCTCGCCATTGAACGCGGACCTAAGCTATCCCGAATGGGATTATCGCAGCGGCTCCTATCTGCCCGATCATTGCCGCGTGCTCGCGGGTGCGGCCTCCGAGCTGGGTGAGGGCTGGAGGCCTGATGACGCCATGCGTCGGCACATCCGCCAGGTGCGCCGCCGCTTCGAGGTGTTGCGGCCGCGTCATGAATTGATGCGCGCCCAAGCCGATGGGCACGACCTCGATCTCGACGCACTCGTGCGCGCGCGGTGCGATCTCCGCGCCGGAAGTGGCGGGGGCGGTCTCGATCGTGTCCATGTGGCGATGCGACCGCGAGGGGACGATCTTGCCGTCACGCTGCTTGTGGATGTCTCGCTCTCGACCGATGCCTGGGTCGATGGTTATCGGGTGCTCGACGTCGAGAAGGAGGCGCTGCTGGTGCTTGCGCACGGCCTGTCGGCCTGCGGCGATCACCACAGTATCCTCACCTTCACCTCGCGCCGGCGTTCCTGGGTGCGGCTCGAAACGGTCAAGGCCTTCGGCGAGCCGATGAGTGGTGCGATCGAGCGCCGGATCGGCGCGCTGAAGCCGGGCTATTACACACGGATCGGTGCGGCCGTACGTCACGCGTCGGCCGAGCTGGCGCGCCAGCCGCAGCGCAAGAAGCTGCTGCTCGTTCTCACCGACGGCAAGCCGAACGACGTCGATCATTATGAGGGGCGCTTTGCGGTCGAGGACACCCGCAAATCCGTGCAGGAGGCGCGGCGGCTCGGCATCGCGGTCTTCGGCGTGACGGTCGATGCGACGGCGCAATCCTACGTCCCGACGTTGTTCGGCCGCAGCGGCTACGCCATCGTCGGCAACATCCGTCGACTGCCTGCGGCGCTGCCGGCGATCTATCGACAGGTCGCCCATTGACCCCGGAGAACCCGCATATGTCCTCCACCGGGTGAACTATTGCTCAAAGTGTGGGTATATGATCGAATGGCCGGATGGACCGAAGCCGGCAAAGGCCCGATCTCGTCATCTTCGACTGCGACGGCGTGCTCGTCGACAGCGAGCTCGTGAGCTGCCAGTGCCTTGTGGACGAGCTGTCCGGATTTGGGATATCGCTGACACTTGCGCAGGCGCTCGAGCTGTTTCTCGGACGAAGCACGAGCGCGGTCACGCAGCATTATCGCGAACTCGGCCAGGCGGTGCCGGCCGATTTTCCCGTCCGGCTGAAGTCGCGCGTACTGACCGCCTTCGAGAAAGCGCTCCATCCGATTCCCGATGCGGATACCGTCCTGTCCGGACTGCGCGTGCCGAGTTGCGTGGCCTCGTCGAGTGATCTCGACCGCGTCGCGCTGTCGCTGAGGGTGACCTCTCTCGCGCCCCATTTCGGCGACCGGATCTACACGGCGCAGATGGTCACGCACGGCAAGCCCGCGCCGGATCTCTTTCTCCACGCGGCGGAGAAATTGGGCGCGCTCCCTGCGCGCACACTGGTGATTGAGGACAGCGTCAGTGGCGTGCTGGCCGCGAAGGCTGCCGGCATGACCGTCTGGGGATTTGTCGGCGGCAGCCATTATCGCGGACGCGACGGCCAGGCTATATTGTCCGGCGCCGGGGCCGATCGGGTCTTCGCGCACATGAGCGAATTCTGGGAGGCATAGGCCGCCATGGCCGTCGAGAACGAAAGGTCCAGGCTCGACGATGCCGCGCGTGCCGGCTGGCTCTATTTCATTGCCGGTCACACCCAGGACGAGATCGCAAAGATGCTCCAGGTCTCGCGGGCCTCCGCGCAGCGGCTGGTCTCGCTGTGCCTGGCCGAGCGTCTCATCACCTTCCGTCTCGAACATCCCATCGCCGCTTGCATGGAGTTGGCCGCGCGCCTGAAGGCGCGCTTCGACCTCAGCCATTGCGAGGTGGTGCCGGCCGATCCTGCCGCGCCGCAGGCCACGGCGGGCATCGCCGAGCGCTGCGCCAATCTGCTGGATTCGACGTTGCGTTCGGAAACGCCCGTCATCGTCGCGCTCGGCACGGGGCGGGCGGTGCGCGCCGCGGTCGAGCGCGTGACGCCGATCGACCGGCCCAACCACCAGATCGTCTCGCTGGTCGGCAACATCTCCGCCGACGGTTCGGCGAGCTTCTACGACACCGTCGGCCGGCTCGCCGACCGCACCGGCGCACGGCACTATCCGATGCCGCTGCCGTTCCTGATGTCGTCGGAAGACGAGCGCAACAAGATGGTGCGGATCGAGCCGATCGCGAAGGTCAAGGCGGTCGCGGCCAAGGCTGACTTGCGCCTCGTCGGCATCGGTCAGATGGACCAGAAGGCGCAAATCCACGTCGACGGCTTCGTCACCCGCGACGAATTGTTCGAGATGATGCGGCAGGGGGCGATCGGCGAAATCACCGGCTGGGCCTATGATTCCAAGGGGCGCCTGCTCAAGACCGGCACCAACAAGCGCCTCACCAGCATTCCGCCGGAGGTGCCGGCGAAGACCACCACGATCGGTGCCGCGGTCGGTGCGGCCAAGGTGCCGGCGATCGCGGCCGCCCTGAACGGGCGCCTGATCAACGGCCTGATCACGGACGAGGCGACGGCAAGGGCGATCTTGGAGCGGTAGGCCTTCCGCCGCTCGAGATGCCACAGCTTGTGGACCGAGTGCTTCCACATCGTCATGGCCGGGCTCGACCCGGCCATCCACGTCTTCCGTGCGGCACAAAGAACGTGGATGCCCGGGACAAGCCCGGGCATGACGACCTCTCACGGCTATGCGCCTGCAATCAATCGGTCTTGGTCAGCAACATCCCGCACCGCAGCACTCATAAGTTGCGGGAACGTCCGCGCGCCTGCTTGACAAGCGCCGCACCTCGTCCGAACATACGCTCAACGCGTGGGCATATGCTCAGAAGCGCGATCCTAGGGAGGTCACCGTGAAACACGTCCTCGGCGCCGTCTGCGGCGCGTCTTGCCTGTTGCTGGCCGTCCCTGTGATGGCCGAAACGACCCTGACCATCGCCACCGTCAACAATGGCGACATGATCCGCATGCAGGGGCTGACCAGCGAATTCACCAAGAAAAATCCGGACATCACCGTCAAATGGGTGACGCTGGAGGAGAACGTGCTGCGCCAGCGCGTCACCACGGACATCGCCACCAAGGGCGGCCAGTTCGACGTCCTCACCATCGGCACTTACGAGGTGCCGATCTGGGCCAAGAAGGGCTGGCTGGTGCCGCTTGCCAATCTCGGCGCCGATTACGACGTCGCCGACCTGCTGCCGAAGATCAGGGACGCGGTCTCCGTCGACGGCAAGCTCTACGCCGCGCCGTTTTATGGCGAGAGCTCGATGGTGATGTATCGCACCGACCTGTTCGAGAAGGCCGGCCTGAAGATGCCGGAAAAGCCGACCTGGGATTTCGTCATCGACGCCGCCAAGAAGCTCACCGACAAGAGCGCCGGCACCTACGGCATCTGTCTTCGCGGCAAGGCCGGGTGGGGCGAGAACATGGCGTTCCTGTCGGCCATGGCCAATTCCTACGGCGCGCGCTGGTTCGACGAGAAGTGGGAGCCGCAGTTCAACACGCCGGAATGGAAGACGACGCTCACGACCTACGTCAATCTGATGAAGGAGGCCGGCCCTCCCGGCGCGAGCTCGAACGGCTTCAACGAGAATCTGGCGCTGTTCAACGCTGGCAAGTGCGGTATGTGGATCGACGCGACAGTGGCGGCGTCCTTCGTCACCAATCCGAAGGAGTCCAAGGTCGCCGACAAGGTCGGCTTTGCGCTGGCGCCGAACACTGGGCTCGGCAAGAACGCCAACTGGCTGTGGGCCTGGAGCCTCGCGATCCCCGCCGGCTCCAAGAAGACGGAAGCCGCCGAAAAGTTCATCGCCTGGGCCACCAGCAAGGACTACACCAAGCTCGTGGCGTCGAAGGAAGGCTGGGCCAACGTGCCGCCGGGCACGCGGACCTCGCTCTATCAGAACGAGGACTATCTGAAAGTCGCTCCGTTCGCGAAGCTGACGCTGGCCTCGATCGATGCTGCCGACCCGAACAAGCCCACCGTGAAGCCGGTGCCTTACGTCGGCGTGCAATACGCGGCGATCCCCGAATTCCAGGGCATCGGCACGCAGGTGGGCCAGCAATTCTCCGCCGCGCTCGCGGGATCGATGACGGTCGATGCCGCGCTTACCGCGGCGCAGTCCGCCACCGAGCGCGAGATGAAGCGCGCCGGCTACATCAAGTGAACCCGAGCTCTCCCTCCTGAGCTCAAACTGGCGGCCATCCACCAGCCAGCCCCGAATGGATGGCCGCCTTCTTCCTCCCAGCGGAGACGCCAAGGATGGCAACCCGGCAGACGCAGTTTCTTGCGCGCTCGCTCCTGACGCCTGCGGTCGGGCTGCTCTTCATCTGGATGATCGTTCCGCTGGCGCTGACGATCTATTTCTCGACCCTGCATTACAGCCTGCTCGATCCCGGCTCCGAGGCGTTCGTCGGCCTGGAGAATTTCCGCTACTTCCTCACCGATCCCGCCTTCCTCGCCTCGCTCCAGAACACGCTGGTGCTGGTCGGCTCGGTGCTGGCGCTGACGATCCTGCTCGGCATCCCCCTGGCGCTGCTGATGGATCAGCCCGTGATCGGCCGCAACATCGTGCGGCTGATGGTGATCGCGCCGTTCTTCGTGATGCCGACGGTGAGCGCGCTGGTCTGGAAGAACCTGCTGATGCACCCGGTGTCCGGCCTGTTCGCCTGGCTCGCCAAGCTGGTCGGATTGACACCGATCGACTGGTTTACCGACGCGCCGCTGCTCGCGGTGATCCTGATCGTGGCCTGGCAATGGTTGCCGTTCGCGACGCTGATCCTGCTCACCGCGCTGCAATCGCTCGACGAGGAGCAGAAGGAGGCGGCCGAGATGGACGGCGCCAGCGCGCTCTCGGCCTTCATCTACATCACGCTGCCGCATCTGGCGCGTCCCATCACAGTGGTGATCTTGATCGAGACCATCTTCCTGCTCACGGTGTTCGCCGAGATCTACGTCACCACGGGCGGTGGTCCCGGACTGTCGACCACCAACATCGCCTTCCTGATCTATTCGCAGGCGCTGATCCAGTTCGATGTCGGCAGTGCCTCCGCCGGCGGCCTCGTTGCGGTCGTGATCGCCAACATCGTCGCCTTCTTCCTCGTCCGCATCGTCGGCCGCAACCTGGAGGCATGAGAGCATGGCGCGGATGGCGACGACGCAGCGGGTGGTGGTATCGACGATCGGGGCGTGGTTCTTCGGCTTCCTGATCTTCTTCCCGATCCTGTGGATGGTGCTGGCGAGCTTCAAGACTGAGCTCGAGGCTTTCGCGATTCCGCCGTCCTTCCTGTTCTTCCACTGGACCACGGAAAACTACGCCACCGTACAGGAGCGCAGCGACTATCTGCATCACGCGCTGAACTCGATCATCATCGCCGGCGGCTCGACGCTGATCGCGCTGCTGATCGCGATCCCCGCGGCCTGGTCGATGGCGTTCTCCCCGACCAAACGCACCAAGGACATCCTGCTCTGGATGCTCTCGACCAAGATGATGCCGCCGGTAGGCGTGCTGGTGCCGATCTATCTGATCTTCAAGACCTTCGGCCTGCTCGATTCCCGCGCTGGACTGATCTTCATCCTCTGCCTCGGTAACTTACCGATCGTGATCTGGATGCTCTTTACCTACTTCAAGGAGATCCCGCGCGACATCCTCGAAGCCGCGCGCATGGACGGCGCCACCATCGGCCGCGAGCTCGTCTACGTCCTGACGCCGATGGCGATCCCGGGCCTCGCCTCGACCATGTTGCTCAACCTGATCCTGGCCTGGAACGAGGCGTTCTGGACGCTCAACCTGACGACCTCGAACGCCGCGCCGCTCACCACGTTCATCGCCTCCTATTCGAGCCCGGAAGGGCTGTTCTGGGCAAAACTGTCGGCGGCCTCGACGCTGGCGATCGCGCCCATTCTCGTCCTCGGTTGGTTCAGCCAGAAGCAGCTCGTACGCGGGCTCACCTTCGGCGCGGTGAAGTAAAGGGGCCGGCGGATCATGGGTCAGATCACACTTCAGGACGTGCAGAAATCGTTCGGCCCCGTGCACATCATCAAGGGCGCCGACCTCGACATCGCCGACGGCTCCTTCGTGGTGTTCGTCGGTCCCTCAGGCTGCGGCAAGACCACGCTGCTGCGGCTGATCGCCGGGCTCGAAGACGTCTCTGGCGGCAAGATCCTGATCGACGGCAAGAACGTCGTCGACACGCCGCCCGCCAAGCGCGGGCTGTCGATGGTGTTCCAGTCCTACGCGCTCTATCCGCATATGAGCGTGCGCGGCAATATCGGCTTCGGCCTGAAGATGGCGGGTCTTTCCAAGGACGAGACCAACCGCAAGGTCGAGGCGGCGGCGGCGACGCTGAACCTGACGCCTTATCTCGACCGCAAGCCGCGCGAGCTCTCCGGCGGCCAGCGCCAGCGCGTCGCGATCGGCCGCGCCATCGTCCGCGAGCCGAAGGCGTTCCTGTTCGACGAGCCGCTGTCCAATTTGGATGCGGCCTTGCGCGTGCAGATGCGGATAGAAGTCACGCGGCTCCAGAAGCAGCTCGGCACCACCGCGATCTACGTCACCCATGATCAGGTCGAGGCCATGACCATGGCAGACAAGATCGTCGTGCTCAACGGCGGCAAGATCGAGCAATACGGCTCGCCGCTGGAGCTCTATGAGCGGCCCGCCAATCTCTTCGTCGCCGGCTTCATCGGCTCGCCGAAGATGAACTTCGTCACTGGCGAGCACGCCTTGCAGAAGGGCGCGGCGACGATCGGCGTGCGGCCGGAGCATCTCAAGATCGAGCGCGATGGCGCCGGCGGCTGGCAGGGAACGATCGCGGTCGCCGAGCATCTGGGCAGCGACACCTTCCTGTATGTCGATGCCGGACCGCTCGGCATGCTGACGGCGCGCTACATCGGCGAATTGAGCCTGCATGCCGGCGACCACGTGTCGCTGGTGCCGGATCCCGCGCGCATCCATCGCTTCGACGAGAGCGGCAACGCGCTTCGGGGCTGACAAGAAACGGCAAGAAACGGCAAGAGACGGAAAGACCACCATGTACCTCGAAAAATTCAAGCTGAGCGGCAAGACCGCATTCATCACCGGCGGCGGGCAAGGCATTGGCCTCGCCTGCGCGGAAGCGCTGGCCGAAGCCGGCGCGAAGGTCATCATCGGCGACCGCGACAGCAAGGTTGCCGACAGCGCGAAGGCCAGCCTGAAGGCGAAGGGTTTTGACATCGAGACGGCGATCATGGATGTCACCGACACCAGGCGCGTGGCGGAGGTCGCGGCCGACCTCGTCGCCCGCCACGGCAAGATCGACATCCTCGTCAACAATGCCGGCATCGCCCGCAGCGAGACGCCGGCCGAGACCGTCACCGACGAGCACTGGCTCAACGTCATCGACGTCAATCTCAACGGCACCTTCTGGTGCTGCCGCGAATTCGGCAAGCACATGCTGAAGGCCAGGAGCGGCGCCATCGTCAATGTCGGCTCGATGTCGGGCTTCATCGTCAACAAGCCGCAGGAGCAGTGCTTCTACAACGCCTCCAAGGCCGGCGTGCACCATTTGACCAAGTCGCTGGCCGCCGAATGGGGCGCGCGCGGCGTCCGCGTCAACGCGGTGGCGCCGACCTATATCGACACGCCGCTCAATGCTTTCGTGAAAAGCACCCCGAAAATGTATGACGCCTGGATCGGCGGAACCCCGATGGCGCGGATGGGGCAGGTCGAGGAGATCGCCTCCGTCGTGCTGTTCCTGGCCTCGGAGGCCGCGAGCCTGATGACCGGCAGCATCGTGCTGGTGGATGGCGGCTACACTTGCTGGTAGGCTTGCGTCAAAACTGACGAGAGCGACCGGGAGCGACAATGCCGCGAGCGTATATCGGCGTCGACGTGGGGACCACGAGCACGCGGGCAGGGGTGTTTGACGAGGCGGGCACCCTCCTTGCCACCGCCAAGCATCCGATCCGGATCTGGCACGAGGCCGGCGACATCGTCGAGCAATCGTCGTCCGACATCTGGGAGGCCTGCGCCAAGTCGGTGCGAGCGGCGATGGCGGAAGCTGCCATCGCGCCCGACAGCGTCGGCGGCATCGGTTTCGACGCCACCTGTTCGCTGGTCGTCCTCGACCGGCAAGGCGAGCCGGTCACCGTCAGTGCCTCAGGCGACCACCAGCGCAATGTCATCGTCTGGATGGACCATCGCGGGACGGCCGAGGCACGGATGATCAACGAGACCGGGGACGCGGTGCTGCGCTATGTCGGCGGCTCGATCTCGCCCGAGATGGAGATGCCGAAGCTGCTGTGGCTGAAGCGGCACATGCGCGAGAGCTTCGATACCGCCGGTCATTTCTTCGATCTGGCAGATTATCTGACCTGGCGCGCGACCGGCTCGCTGCAGCGCTCGACCTGCACGGTCACCTGCAAATGGAACTACCTCGCACACGACGGCGGGGGCTGGAGCGCGCCGTTCTTCGAGCGCATCGGCCTCTCCGATTTCGTCAGCGAGAAATACGCCCGCATCGGCACCGAGATCGTCGCGCCCGGCACGCGGCTCGGCGAAGGCCTCACCCGAGCTGCGGCTGCGGAGCTCGGCCTGTCACCGGGCACGCCGGTCGGCGCCTCGCTGATCGATGCCCATGCCGGCGGCATCGGCGCGATCGGCGGACGCGACGGATCGGGCGGAACGAGCGATGTCAGCGACCGTCTCGCCTACATCATGGGGACGTCGGCCTGCATCATGGCGACGACGAAGGAGCCGTGCTTCGTGCCGGGCGTGTGGGGACCTTATTATTCCGGCATGGTGCCGGACTTCTGGCTCAACGAAGGCGGCCAGTCGGCTGCGGGCGCGGCGATCGACCATCTCCTCAAGTCGCATCCCGGCCATGCCGAGGCGAGCGCGGCGGCGCGCAACGAGGGTGTCGACCTCATCGAGTACCTCGAGCGGCGCATCATCGCGCGCGCCGGTGACGCCAGCCGCGCCGCGCTGCTCGCCCGCGACGTCCATGTCCTTCCCGAATTCATCGGCAACCGCTCGCCCTACGCACGCCGACCCCGACACCCGCGCGGTGATCGCGGGCCTCGATCTCGACAGCGACGTTGGCGCGATGGAGCGGCTGTTCGTCGCCGGCCTCTGCGGTCTGGCCTATGGCCTCGCCGAGGTGATCGAGGCCTTTGCCGCGCATGGCGTCCATTCCAGCATCATGATCATGGGCGTCGGCGCGAGCCGCAGCCCGCTGGTGCGGCAGATCATGGCTGACACCACCGGTCTCACCGTCGCGCTGCCGCAAGCGAAAGAACCCGTGCTGCTGGGCGCCGCGATGCTTGGCGCGGTGGCCGGCGGTGCCTATGCCTCGATCGGCGAGACCATGGCGAAGATGTCGGCGCTGGGACGGAAGAGCGAGCCGACTGCGCCCGGTATGGCCGCGTTTCATGCTCGCAAGCGCGAGGTCTACAAGCTGCTGCGCGAGGTCGATCGCAGCAGCCGTGAAGCGATGCGCGAGGGTGCCGGAGGTTGAAACGGATGTTGATTGCCTGCGGCGATGCGTTGATCGATTTCGTCCCGACGCGAAACACCGAGGGGCGCGAGGCGGTGATGCCTGCGGTCGGCGGCTCCTGCCTCAACGTCGCGATCGGCATGGCGCGGCTGGGCGCGCCGACAGGATTCGTCGGCGGCGTCTCGACCGACATGTTCGGGCGCATGATCGCCGACCACGCCACCGCGTCGAACGTCGAATTGGGGCTAGCCACCCGCAGCGATCACCAGACCACGCTCGCCTTCGTGCGCATCGTCGCGGGCGAGTCGCATTATGCGTTCTATGACGCGGAGACCGCGACACGAAACTGGACCTACCGGCGCGGCACAATTCCGTTCGCGAATATCGAGGCCGTTCATGTCGGCTCGACCACGCTCGTGAACGACCAGGGCGCGGCCGAGACCAGGGCGCTCATCGTGGACGCACGGGCCTCGTCGACGATCTCCTTCGATCCGAACTGCAGGCCCAATCTGGTCAGCGACAAGCCGGGCTATCTCGCGCGCATGGCCGAGTTCGCAGGCCACGCCGATCTCATCAAGATGTCGGATGTCGATTTCGCGTATCTCTTCGGCGACGAGCCATATCAGCAACGCGCGAACGCGTTGCTGGGGCAGGGCACGAGCCTCGTCGTCATCACCCGCGGCAACAACGGGGCCATTGCCTGGCACGCGAGCGCAGGGCAGGTCGAAGTTCAGGCGCCGAAGGTCGAGATCGCCGACACCATCGGCGCCGGCGACAGTTTTCAGGCTGCGCTCCTGTTCGCCCTGCACAAGCAGGGCCGCATCAGCCGGCAGCAGCTGAAAGACATCGGCGCGGACGAGCTTCGCCGCGCGCTGTCCTTTGCCGCCAAATGTGCCGGCATGACCTGTACCCGCCCGGGCGCCGATCCGCCGTGGAGCCATGAAGTCACGTGGGGCGTCTAGCGGCTGCGCATCACAGCCGTGCCACGACCTTCTCGGCGCATTTGAGGAAGGTGCGGATCAGCGGGCTCTGCGAATCCCGCCGCCAGCACACGGCGATATCGATGGAGTCGGCGGCATCCCGCAGCGGCCTGAACACGATGCCCTGCGGCGCGCCGAGCTTCGCGCAGGCCGGCAGGATCGCAAGCCCCTCGCCGGCGAGAACGAGGCTCATCGCCGAATGCACCGTCTCCACCCGGCTCGCGATCGGCATCACGATCTGATGCCGCCGCAGCAGGGCTGCGACCGCGGAGGAGGCGGCGTCTTGCTCCGGCGGCGGCAGCGCGATCAGCGGGCGGCCCTGGAGTCGCGCCATCGGCACTGCGCTCAGGCGCGCAAGCGGCGAACGCTTCGGCATCGCCAGCATGAACGGTTGTGCGCCAATCCGCGCCACCTGGATCTCGGGATGGTGGATCGCCGGCATGCACAGCGCGACGGTGACGCTGCGGTCGAGCAGCCGCGCCTCGCGCGTCGAGGCGCTGAGCTCGGCGAAGTCGAGGTCGACGCCGGGAATGGATCGCCGCAGCTCGGGGATCAGGCGCGGCAGCATCGCGTTCGCCAGCACGAACATGTATCCGACGGAAATCCGCCCGCGGCTCCCGGCCGCGACCGCACGCGCGGCTTCGACCCCGTCTGCCGCAAGCGCCAGCGCCTCGCCGGCGCGCACCAGCAGGGCCTGGCCCGCTTCCGTCAGGTCCATGCCGCGCGTGCCGCGGCGGAACAGCGGCGCGCCAACCTCGGCCTCTAACTTGCGGATCTGGACCGACAGCGGCGGCTGCGCCATCCGCAGCCGTTCGGCGGCCTTGCCGACGCTGCGCGCCTCGGCCACGGCGACGAAGTAGCGAAGCCGGTGAAGATCCATTGGCATACCGAAAACGTATGGGTTGACCATCAAAATGGTATTGGACGCTGAGTTAACAGAAGTGTCATTCTCGCTGTCAATGCCTTGTCAATGCTTGGGCCAACGAGGGCCGGCTTCGGAGCGATGATTTGACGATGAACGGCGATCCCTGCCTGCTGTCCGCAACCGAACTGCGCTGCCTCATTGCCACGAAGAAGATTTCGCCCGTCGAGGTCACCCGCGCCGTGCTCGCGCGCGCCGAGGCGCTTCAGCCCGAGCTGAACTGTTTCATCACGCTCTGCGGCGACGAGGCGATGGCGCAGGCGCGCGCGGCCGAGCGCAAGGTGATGGCGGGCGAGCCGCTCGGCCTGCTGCATGGCCTTCCCGTCACCGTCAAGGACATCGTCAACACTGGCGGCGTGAAGACCACGTTCGGCGCCGTTCCCTACAAAGACAACGTGCCGGCCGAGGATGCTGTTGCGGTGGCAAAGCTCCGTGCGGAAGGCGCGATCCTGATCGGCAAGACCACGACGCCCGAATTCGGCAGCAAATGCCTGACCGACTCGCCCTTGTTCGGCCGCACCCGCAATGCGTGGAGTGCCGAGCGGTCCTCCGGTGGCTCCAGTGGCGGCGCGGCCGTGGCGGTGGCGAGCGGCATCGCGCCGCTTGCGATTGCGACCGATGGCGGCGGATCGACGCGAATTCCCGCCGCTTGCAACGGCGTGGTGGGGCTGAAGCAGAGCAACGGCGTGATCGCGCACAGCCAGGCGCTCGACGCCTTCGGCAACCAGACCTATGTCACGCCGACCACGCGCACGGTCGCCGACACCGCGCTGATGATGCAGGCGATGGCCGGCGAGGACTCCTGCGATCCCTGGTCGATCGGCGTGCCCGTGCCCGATTTCATCGGCACCGCCGCGCCGCGCGGCGATCTGCGCGGGCAAAGGATCCTGTTCTGCGAGTCGCCTCCCGGCCGCCCGGTGTCGTCAGATGTCGCGGCCAGCTTCAAGGCGAGCCTCGACCGGCTGGCCGGTCTCGGTGCCGAGCTCGAGGAGTTCTCCGGCGAGGGGTTTGACATCGAGCCGATCTGGCGCGCCATCAACCACACCGTCTGGCGTACGCGTTTCGCCAAGCTGGTGGCCGAGCATGGCGACGTCCTCAGCGAAGCCTTCGTCAAGCAGGTCGCGCTCGCGACCAATGTCAGCGGCGTCGCCTATCAGGAGGCGATGTTCGCGCGCACCGTGCTGTTCCGCCGCGTGCAATCCCTGCTTGCGCGCGGGCATCTTTTGGTGATGCCGACCCTTACCCGCACCGCACTGCCGATCGACCAGGACCTGTTCGGCACCATCGAGATCGACGGCAAGCACTTCGACAGCGTCCGGCCGCACTGGTTCCCCTGGACCATGCCGTTCAACATGACCGGGCACCCCGCGATCAGTCTTCCCTGCGGCTTCGGCCGCGACGGCCTGCCGATCGGGCTTCAGCTCGTCGGACGCTTCCGTGCCGATGCCGAATTGCTGCGGGTGAGCGCGCTGTTCGAGGCCTCGCACGATCTTCTGTCCCGCCGGCCCGGCTGAGGTGAGGCGCATGCCGCAAAGGACTTGCCTCCGGCGCCCGGACATGTTGATCGTGCGGCGGATGAGCCCTGAAGCCGAGCGCGCATGAGCGTATTCTTTCTTCGACGTCTGTTGACCTTGCTGGCGACGCTGGTCGGCGCATCCGTGATCATTTTCCTGGTGCTGGATGCGCTGCCGGGCAACGCGGCGCAGATGCTGATGGGCGCCGATGCCTCGGTCGACGCGGTGCGCGCGCTCACCGTCAAGCTCGGGCTCGACCAGCCGCTGGCGGTTCGCTATCTGCAATGGATCAAGGGCCTCCTCGTCGGCGATCTCGGCAACAGCTATGTCTATGGCACGCCGGTCGCGAGCCTGATCGCGGAGCGGCTGGTGCTGACCGTTCCGCTCGCGATCATGTCGATGCTGATCACGGTGACGCTGGCGCTCTCGGCCGGCATCTACACCGCGGCCAACCACAACAAGCTCGGCGACGTCGGCGTGATGTCGTTGACGCAAGTGGGCATCGCGCTGCCGAACTTCTGGTTCGCGATCCTGCTGGTCCTGCTGTTCTCGGTGCGGCTGCAATGGCTCTCGGCGGGCGGCTTTCCCGGCTGGGAGGATGGCATCTGGCTCGGCATCAAGTCGCTGCTGTTGCCGGCGATCTCGCTCGCGGTGGTGCAGGCCGCGATCCTCGCGCGCGTCACGCGTTCGGCCGTGCTCGAAGTGCTACGCGAAGATTTCGTCCGCACGGCGCGCGCGAAGGGTCTCGGCAAGCGCGAGGTGCTGTGGAGCCACGTGCTGCGCAACGCCATGATCCCCGTGATGACGGTAATGGGGCTGCAATTCGCCAATCTGCTCGCCGGCACCATCGTGATCGAGAACGTGTTCTACCTGCCGGGCCTGGGCCGCCTGATCTTCCAGTCGATCGCCAACCGCGACCTGATCGTGGTGCGCAATTGCGTGATGCTGCTTGCGGCCATGGTCGTCATCGTGAATTTCGTGGTCGACGTGCTCTACGCCTTCATCGATCCCCGCATCAAGGTCCACGATTTGTGAGCGCGCCACTGACCACTTCGGTCGACGCCCCGATCGCAACGCGTCCGCTGCCGGCCCGCACCTTCTGGGCCCGCGCGCTGCGTCACCGCAGCTTTGTGCTGGGCGGCGCGCTGAGCCTGCTGGTGCTCGCCTCGGCGCTGCTGTCGCTGGTGTGGACGCCGTGGTCGCCCTACGAGATCGACATCGCCTCGAAGCTCCGGCCGCCGTCGGCGGCGCACTGGCTCGGCACCGATTCCTTCGGCCGCGACATCGTCTCGCTGCTGCTCGCGGGCGCGCGCTCGACCATTCTGGTCGGCATCATCGCCGTGAGCATCGGTCTTACCTTCGGCGTTTGCCTCGGCCTGATCGCTTCGGCCAAGCGCGGCTGGACCGAAGAGATCATCATGCGCTTCTCCGATTTCACCTTCGCCTTTCCGGCGGTGCTCTCCGCGATCATGCTCGCCGCCGTCGTCGGGCCGGGCATGGTGACCTCGATCATCGCGATCGGAATCTTCCAGATCCCGACGCTGACCCGGCTGACGCGCGGCTCGGCCAACGCGATCTGGGCGCGCGAATTCGTGTTGGCCGCGCGCGCCTCGGGGAAGGGCAAATTCCGCATCACCATCGAGCATGTGCTGCCCAACATCCTGTCGATCTTGATCGTGCAGGTCACCATCCAGTTCGCGCTTGCGATCCTTGCCGAAGCCGCGCTGTCCTATCTCGGTCTCGGCACGCAGCCGCCGCAGCCGTCCTGGGGACGGATGCTGAACGACGCACAGACGCTGCTGTTCCAGTCGCCGATGCTCGCGGTCTATCCGGGTGCGGCGATCGCCATCGCGGTGCTCGGGCTCAATCTGCTCGGCGACGGATTGCGCGATCTGCTCGATCCGCGACTGGCGCGGGAGCGATGACGATGGGGGAGCGCTCAACCCTGCCGCTGATCGAGGTCGCCAATCTCGGCGTTCGCCTCAACACCAGCCGCGGACCGGCACAGGCCGTGCGCGGTGTCAGCTTCACCCTCAAGCGCGGCGAGACGCTGGGTCTCGTCGGCGAATCCGGCTGCGGAAAGTCGGTGACGGCGCTGTCGCTGATGGGCCTCTTGCCGGACAGTGCTCTCGTGACCGGCAGTATCAAGCTCGATGGCAGCGAGCTCGCCGGGCTGTCGGATGCGGATTATTGCAAGCTGCGCGGCAACCGCATCAGCATGATCTTCCAGGAGCCGATGACGGCGCTCAACCCGATGCACACGATCGGCCATCAGGTTGCCGAGCCGCTGCGGCGTCACAAGAAATACTCGGCGGCGCAGGCGCGCAAAGAAGCGGTCGCCTTGCTCGACCGCGTCGGACTGCCCGATCCCGCAAGGCGGATCGACGCCTATCCGCATCAGTTCTCCGGCGGTCAGCGCCAGCGCGTCACCATCGCCATGGCGCTGGCCTGCGAGCCCGACCTCCTGATCGCGGACGAGCCGACCACGGCGCTCGACGTCACCATCCAGGGCCAGATCCTCGACCTCATCGCCGATCTCGTCGAGGAGCGCGGCATGTCGATGATTCTGATCTCGCACGATCTCGGCGTCATCGCCGAGAACGTGCAGCGCATGATGGTGATGTATGGCGGCACGGTCGTCGAGAGCGGGCCGACCGACGAGGTATTCCGCCGGATGGGCCATCCCTATACGCAAGGCCTGTTCCGTGCCCGGCCGAAACTCGGCGCGCGCAAGGGGACGCGGCTGACGACGATTTCGGGGACGGTGCCCGAACTTGCGGATTTGCCGGCCGGCTGCACGTTCGGCGACCGCTGTCCGCTGGTCGAGGACAAGTGCCGCTTGGCGCTGCCGCCGATGGTCGAAGTCGGTCCCGGTCACGGCGTGCGCTGTGTGCGCACCGATGTCTCCATGGCCGCGAATGTCGGAGCGCTGCCCGCATGACCGCAGCGCCGCTTCTCGACGTCAAAAATCTCGAGCAGCGCTACACGCTGCCGCGCGAAAGCCTGTTCCGTCCGCCGGGCCAGGTGCGCGCGCTCAACGGCGTCAGCGTGCGGGTCGATGCCGGCATGAGTCTCGGCGTCGTCGGCGAGTCCGGTTCGGGGAAGTCGACCTTCGCGCGGGTGGTGATGGCGCTGGAGCGGCCGACGTCGGGGCAGGTCGCGCTGCTCGGGCGCGATCTTAACCGCATCTCGCCCGATGAGCTGCGCCGCGCGCGCCGCGATTTCCAGATGGTGTTCCAGGATCCTTACGGGTCGCTCGATCCGCGCCAGACCATCGCGCGCATCGTCGCCGAGCCGCTCACCGTGCTGGAAGATGCCGACCGCAGCACGTTCCGTGCCTGTGTCTCAGCCGTACTCCGGCAGGTCGGCCTGCGCGATGCCGACATGGACAAATATCCGCACGAATTTTCCGGCGGCCAGCGCCAGCGCCAGCGCATCGCGATCGCGCGCGCGCTGATCACCCAGCCCAAGCTCATCGTCGCCGACGAGCCGGTTTCCGGGCTCGACGTCTCCGTGCAGGCGCAGGTGCTCAATTTGATGCAGGACCTCCAGGAGCAGTTCGGCCTGAGCTACATCCTGATCAGCCACGACCTCGCCGTGGTCGACTATCTCTGCGACGAGGTCGCGGTGATGTATCTCGGCCGGATCGTCGAGCAGGGCAGGCCGGAGGACCTGTTCGAGCGCTGTGCCCATCCCTATACGCGGGCGCTATTGGATGCCGTGCCGCGGGCGCGCGCCGGCGGCAGCCGGCGGCGGCGCGGGGCCCAGGCGATCGCCTCGCAATCGGCGACTGCTGCCGGATGCCCCTATGTCGCGCGCTGTTCGCTCGCCGACCAGCATTGCCGCGAGGCCCTGCCTGAGCTACGCAAGGTGGGCGAAGGGCACCTCGCCGCCTGCCACAAGGCGGAGGCCGTGATGGCATTGCCGCACGCGGTCATGGAAGGTTAGTGTCCCCCATGGAATTGGCGTAGGCTGAGACAAGAGAAGGCCGGGGAGTTACGCATGCTCAAGAAATTATCGATCGTCGCATTTGCCGCCGCGCTTGTCGCAGCACCGCTGCCGGTGCTGGCGCAGAGCAAGAAGGATAGCGTCGTCATGGCGATGGCGCTGGAGCCGCCGGGGCTCGATCCCACCATCGCCGCCGCGGCCGCGATCGCCGAAGTCACGCTCTACAACATCTATGAGACGCTGACCAAGATCAACGAGGACGGCTCGGTCTCGCCCCTGCTGGCCGAGAGCTGGACCGCCTCGCCCGACCTGAAGACCTACACGTTCAAGCTGCGCAAGGGCGTCAAATTCCAGAACGGCGAGGCCTTCGATTCCGCGGCGGTGAAGTTCTCGTTCGAGCGCAACGCGATCGCGACCAGCACCAACAAGGACAAGAGCCTGTTCCAGGCCTTCGAGAAGGTCGACGCGCCCGACGCCGACACGGTCGTGATCACGGTGAAATATTCCGAGCCGAACCTGCCGTTCCTGCTCGGGCAGGCGAGCGGCTCGATCGTCGAGCCGAAGAGCGCGCCGACCAACGGCACGCAGCCGGTCGGGACCGGGCCTTATCAGCTCGGGGCCTGGGCCAAGGGCTCCTCGATCATCCTGACCAAATGGGCCGACTATCGCAACGCCGCCGCGATCAAGCTGTCGAAGGTGACGATCCGCTTCATCTCCGATCCGGCGGCACAGACCGCGGCGCTGCTCTCGGGCGACGTCGATGCGTTCCCGCGCGTTGCGGCAGCGCGCGCCATCGGACAGTTCAAGGCCGATCCGCGCTTCAACGTCATGGTCGGCGGCTCCCGTGCCAAGACCATCGTCGGCATCAACGAGCGCAAGAAGCCGCTCGACGACGTCCGCGTGCGCCGTGCCATCCTCGCCGCGATCGACCGCAAGGCGATGGTCGACGGCGCGGCTGATGGTTTCGGCACGCCGATCGGTAGCTTCTACGTGCCCGGCGCGCTCGGCTTCGTCGACACCACCGGCATCAACCCCTACGATCCCGAGAAGGCCAAGAAGCTGCTGGCGGAAGCCGGCGTCACCACGCCGCTCGAACTGTCGCTGAAGCTGCCGCCGCCGTCCTATGCGCGGCAGGGCGGCGAGATCCTGGCGGCGCAGCTCGCCAAGGTCGGCATCATCGCCAAGATCGAGAATGTCGAATGGGCGCAGTGGCTGTCGCAGGTGTTCGCCGGCAATGGTCCGCACAATTTCGACCTCACCATCGTCAGCCATGTCGAGCCGTTCGACCTCGTCAAGATCACCGAGCCGGACTACTACCTCGGCTACAACAACGAGGCCTTCAACGCGCTCTACAAGCAGATCGTGTCGACGCCTGACGAGGCCGGCCGCGCAAAGCTGCTCGGCGATGCCCAGCGCATGCTGGCCACCGACGCGGTCGCAGGCTTCCTGTACCAGCCGCAGCTCATCACCATCACCAACAAGAAGCTGAAGGGCGTCTGGAAGGACGTCCCGCAATACGAGAACGATTTCTCGACCTGGTCCTGGGAGTAGGGGCCGTTCGATCAAGTCGAACCTGCTGCAACGTTGGCCTCTCCCCATCGGGGGAGAGGTCAATCTTTTTGGGCACCCCAAAACAAAAACCTGAAAAACAACCCCATGCACAGTAGCCGGGGTTAGATATTTCAATGGCTTGCGCGGTCCGCTCGATGGCTTGCTGAGCCACGCGATGCGGTTGACCCGTCGGGCAAAACACCGGCAATATACGACCATCGCGGCGTCATGGTTCGGGACGCGCCGTCAGGCGAGGCACGCCATGAAGAAGCCATCCCGCCGCGATGCCGGCATCGCCGCGGCTGCCGTCAGCGCTGAAGCGCCGATCACCCTGAAGCTCGACAATGCGCCGATGAGCGATATCGCTCATGCGCTGGCCAGCGGGCAGGTCACTGCCACGGCGCTGACCAAAGCTTACCTCGCGCGCATCGAAGCCTATGACTGCAACGGGCCCGCGCTCAACTCCGTGCGCGCGCTCAATCCCGACGCGCTTGGGATCGCGGGCAAGCTCGACGACACAAAACCGTCGGCCAAGCGGCCGTTGGCGGGCATCCCGATCCTGGTGAAGGACAACATCGCGACCGGCGACAAGCAGCCGACGACGGCGGGCTCGCTGGCGCTGGAGGGCGCGCGCGCCAGGAGAGACGCGACAATCGTCAAGCTGCTGCGAAAGGCCGGTGCGGTGATCCTGGGCAAGGCGAACCTGACGGAGTTCGCCAACATTCTCGCGACCGACATGCCCTCGGGCTATTCGTCGCTCGGCGGCCAGGTGAAGAACCCTTACGCGCCGACGCTGATGGGCGATCACGGCATCCCGGTCGTGCAGCCAGGCGGATCGAGCGCGGGTTCGGCGGTCGCGGTGGCGGCCGGTCTGTGCGCGGCCTCGATCGGTACCGAGACCTCCGGCTCGCTGCTGTATCCCGCGAGCCAAAACGGCCTCGTCACCGTGAAGCCGACCGTTGGGCTGGTCAGCTGCGCCGGCATCCTGCCGATCTCGCACAGCCAGGACACTGCAGGGCCGATGACGCGCACGGTGCGCGACGCGGCGATGCTGTTGAACGTGCTCGCGGCCGAAGACCCACTCGACCCCGCGACCGAGCGGCAGCGGCGGCCGGTCGACTACACCGCCGACCTCGCGACCGACGCGATGAAGGGCGCGCGCATCGGTGTGCCGAGCGACCCGGCCGACCCGCTGAACGATCGCTACTACGGCAAGTTGCCGCCCAGATCGGCCAAGGTGATGGTCGACGCGATCAAGGTGCTCGAGGATCTGGGCGCCGTCATCGTGCGTGCCAACATGCCAACATCTGGCTGGATCGGCGGGCCGGGTACGAGCATGAACGTGCTCAACCGTAATCCCCTGAGTCGCAATAGGGGTAATCTGGCGACGCCGCCGATCGTCTTCCTCTACGAGCTGAAGCGCGATCTCAACCTTTACCTCAGGGATTGGGCGACGAACACAGAGATGAAGGCCATGGCCGACATCGTGGCCTTCAACGAGGCGAACGCGGAGACGGCGCTGCGGTTCGGCCAGGACCTGTTCCTCGCCGCCAACCTGACCAGAGGCGATCTCAGCGAGCGCGAGTACAAGTCGGCGCGGGCCATGGACCTGCTCTCCGCCAAGACGCGCGGCATGGACGCCTACATGAACCAGCACAAGCTCGACGCGGTGCTGTTTCCCGGCGCCGCCGGCTGCGTGATATCAGCGAAGGCGGGCTATCCCAGCGTCATGGTGCCGGGCGGTTTCATTTCGGGAGCAGACGACAAGGACACGCCTGACTATCCGCTCGGCGTAACCTTCGCAGGCCGTGCCTGGAGCGAGCACAAGCTGCTGCGTCTGGCCTACGCCTATGAGCAGGCGACCAACATGCGCAAGCCGCCGCCGGGCTTGCCCGCGCTTTAGATTTCACTGGCCGAGAGGATCAGGCGGAGAGCCCTGCTCGCGTCGGACCGCGTCTCCGGCTAGTTCCGAAAGTTCAGAGTGACAAATTGCGCGACACTCCCAAGGCGTCGACAAGAAAATCGATGAACAGGCGGGCTCGCAGGGGGAGTTGTCGTCCGAATGCGTGCAGGACGTAGACCGGTGTGGTGAACATCGGTATGCCCGGCAGCACGACATTCAATCGCCCAGCGGCGAGCTCGTCCTCGATTGCGATGCGCATGAACTGCGTGATGCCAACGCCTTTTATGACCGCCTCAATCAACGACTGCGCATCGTCGCTGTCGAAGGGGCCATTGGGGATGACCCGCGTGCCGTCCGCAAAAGTAAATGCTTGCGGCCGGCCGCCAAGCAGATGGCGAAGACAGGCATGCTGCGTGAGATCGTCGATCGACTGCGGGATTCCTCGCCGCTGAAGGTATTCCGGCGATGCGCCCAGAACATATTGCAGGACACCTAACGAGCGGCCGATCAGGTTTGTGTCTTCCAGTTCGCCAATTCTGACAGCGAGGTCGAAACCCTCGCGGATGAGATCGACACGGCGGTCCGTAACGCTGAGATCCAGCTTGATGTCCGGATAGCCCTCCAGGAACGAGCCCGCCCATGCGGAAATCAACGGGCGCCCAAATGTACTCGGCACAGTGACCCGAAGCAGGCCACGGACGTTTCCTGGAACCTGCACGATGTCGTCGGCCTCCTCTATCGCGCGCAGATGGGGAGCGACGTGCTCGTAGTAGGCGGCGCCTTCGGACGTTGGGCTGAGTGTGCGCGTTGAGCGCTGCAGCAAGCGCACACCGAGACGTTGTTCGAGGCGCGAAACGCTTTTCGATACCGCTGAGGGGCTGGCGCCGATCGATCTCGCGGCGCCGGCGAAAGAACCCGCGTCAACCGTCCGCACGAAGGCCAGCAGACCGGCCGTTCTTTCTAGAATCGTTGTCATTCAGGACTTTTGATCGTGAAAGAACCGAACGAAGGACGGCTAATCGGCCATTTATGAACGAATAGTCTGACTTTCGCAATGGGGGCCCCGGCAACCGAGTTGGTCTTCCAATGCCCTCCATCGCTGAAGTTCGTGCAAAAAAGGAAAAGCAGTATGTCTGCGCAAATCAAGCCAACGATCGTTTTCTGTCACGGCATTTGGGCCGATGGCTCCTGTTTCAGCAAAGTCATTCCAGCATTGCAGGCCGACGGGTACGAAGTGATCGCCGTTCAATATGGCCTGGACTCCTACGAGGAGGACCTGGCGACGGTGAAGCGCACACTCAATCGTGTTGGCAGCCCGGTCCTTCTCGTCGGCCATTCGTATGGCGGCGCCACCATCACAGGCGCGGGCACCGATGAACGCGTGGTTGGTCTCGTCTACATTGCAGCGGTCGCTCTGGATGCCGGCGAGACCGTGCAGGACCAGCTCGACAAGTATCCGTCGGATATTTTCTCTCGCGTCGAGGTCGCCGATGGGCGTGCCTGGATGCTTCCGAGCGGCACCGAGTTCTTCGCAGGAGACCTCTCCGCGGAAGACCAGAAGCTGGTTTGGGCCACCCATTATGCGCCCGTCTACAATCTGTTCCAGCAACAGAAGCTCAGCGCCGACAAGATCGCGTGGAGGTCGAAGCCGAGCTGGTACATTCTGGCCACGCAAGACCATACTGTGCATCCGGATCTGCAACGCTGGGTGTCGAAGCGCATGGGAGCGACCGTCACCGAGGTGGTGAGCAGCCACGTGCCGATGCTTTCCCAGCCAAATGTGGTGATCGACGTGATACGCAAAGCCGCGGCCGCCGTTCAAAAAAGCTGATCGCAACAAGCATGCATTGCCGGACACGAAGGAGAGGTCGTTCGCGAGGCGACCTCTCTTGTTCATGGGCTGGCGTGCGACGGCCGCTCTTGGCCCTTCGCAGACGTGGCGTTGCTCGATGCTGATTTCGGCTTGTGACCCCAAGCTGGCGTGTTGGGGCATTGGCGCGGTGTCGGCTTTTGACCCACAGCGGACGTCGGTCAAGCTTCTCTCGCTCAAGCCACCACCGCTTCGAGGATGCTTGCAGCTGAATTGGTGGGCACGACCCGCGCAAGGCGAAAACGGGCTTTGCCAAGAAGTGACGCATACTCGGACTCCGTTCTTTCCTGCCCGCCCAATAGCACTAGCATCGCCATATCGAGCATCTTTCCCTGATGCGCTGCATCGCCGGACGGAAGAACCATTTCGACGACAAGCAGCCGTCCGGCGGGGTTCATTGCCTTGCGGACGTGGCCAAGGATCGTGAGACACTGGTCCTCGTCCCAGTCATGAATGATGTGCGAAAGAATGTAAGCGTCCGCCCCAGCAGGGACGCTCTGGAAGAAATCACCAGGCACTATTGTCACCCGGTCGCTTACACCCCCGGCAGTTAGCAATGCCGGCGCGTCAGTCACGACATGCGGACGATCGAACAGGATGCCGCGCGGTCCCTCATGACGGGAAAGCACAGTGGCCAACATGTTGCCGGTCGCACCGCCAACGTCAACGATGGTCTTGAAATCCGCAAATCCATATGCAGCTGCGACGGCAGGAGGTTCCTGATTGTGGAGGCCGATCATTGTCTCGCTGAACAGCGATGCTTGTTCTGGATGATGTGCGAGATATTCGAAGAATGGCACACCATGCGCTTTGTCAAAGCCTGGCTTGCCCGTTTGAACAGAGTATTCCATATAATCCCAAGCACCGCGCTGCCAGGCACTCCCGAAAACAAGCAGGGACGATCTTGCCGAGCCCGGCGCACCGGTCTTCAGAGCCTCGCCTAGGCTAGTCAACGCAAATCGCTGCGCCGATTGCTCTGTCAAGATGCCCAGGCTCGCCAGAGTGCGCATCAATCGATGCAGTGATGGTGCATGCACCTGCATCGGACCAGCTAGTTCCAAAGCGCTCTTCGGCCCAGATGCGAGCTGATCGGCTAGTCCCAACTTTGCAGCGACGCAAACGGTTCTTGAGGTAATTGCCGCTCCCATTTGGATCAATTGGATGTGCGGCGGCAGCTGTTCAGGAGTATTGGCGGTCATGGCAATTCTCCAAGGCGAAAAGCAGCCAGCGTACACGGCTGTTGGGTAGCTGACTACTTCCGCTTGTGGCCCTTCGCAGACGTGGCGTTGCTCGATGCTGATTTCGGCTTGTGACCCCAAGCTGGCGTGTTGGGGCGTTGGCGCGGTGTCGGCCTTTGACCCTAAGCGCAAGCCGGTATCCCTGCCGCTAAGCGGCTCGCGTCGACCAATTTCCGATGGTCCGTCCACCGCTGCCGGAGGCCGTCATCATCCGACCGATCGGATGCCTCGCGGGTCAGTATGTCGGTTCGAGGCCACGTAGTCGATCTCGCCATACGTAATCCCGATATCCTTCAGCTCCTGATCACTCAGGTTGCAAAGATCGCGCCTCAGCCGCTCCCATTTCCGCCACTCTTGAAAAGCGTTCCAGCAATTCCTGAAAACGCTGACATTGCGTCGCTGGGAGTCCGTCGTCTGGACCAAGCCCGTTGTCTGATAAATCATGCTCATCGCAGCATCCTCGGGCACCTTGTTTCCACCCTGGCATGCCGCCAAAATCCGACCCAGCGCGCTTGATCTGCTGCTTACATTTTCCTTACGGACAGCTTATTCTTTATTTTCCAAGTGGTTGCCGGGCCTGACCGGAGACCGTCCAAGGGATTTCGCGTCTTGCGCTATCTCTTCGAAGACTACGAACTGGATTCCGGCCGCCGCGAGCTGTACCGCGACACAAACGTCGTCGCCCTGGCGCCACAGACCTTTGACTTTCTGGACTACCTCATCCGCAACCGCGAGCGCGTGGTTTGCAAGGACGAGCTCATCACAGCCATTTGGCAGGGGCGGTGCGTGTCGGATGCCGCGCTGACGACCCGCCTGAATGCCGCTCGGTCCGCAATTGGCGATTCCGGGGAGAAACAGCGGCTGATCAAGACGCTGCCAAGGAAGGGCTATCGCTTTATCGGTATGGTGCAGGAGGCTGACGGCGCCCCCACTGTGGCGGTAACAGAAATCCAGAGGGAGACGGCTAAACCCGCCCTCACACTTCCCGACAAACCGTCGCTGGCCGTTCTGCCATTCACCAACCTGAGCTCCGATCCAGAGCAGGAGTATTTTGCCGACGGCATGGTCGAGGACATCATCACCGGCCTTTCACGGTCCAAATCGCTGTTCGTCATCGCGCGACAGTCCACTTTTACCTACAAAGGCAAGGCTATCGACATCAGGCAGGTCGGGCGCGAGCTGGGCGTTCGGTATGTGCTCGAAGGCAGTGTGCGCAAATCCGGCGATCGAGTTCGCATTGCCGGGCAGTTGATCGAGGCGACGACGGGTGCTCATCTTTGGGCGGACCGGTTCGACAGCCAGCTCAAAGATATCTTCGATCTGCAGGACCAAGTGACGAGTAGCGTGATTAGCGCGCTCTTTCCTCAATTGGAGCGCGCGGAGATCGAGCGCGCAAAACGCAAGCCTACCGAAAATCTTCAGGCCTACGACTACTATCTGCGTGCACTCTCGAGCTTCTATGAATTCACCCGCGAACAAAACATTGAAGCCCTCAGACTGATCCGTCTTGCTGTCGAGATCGATCCCGGATTGGCCTCAGCATACGCGCTTGGTGCTTATTGCTATCTGCAACGAAAGATCTTCGGCTGGACGATCGACGCGGCTCAGGAACTGAACGACACCCGACGGTTGGCGAGGCGTGCGATCGAGCTCGATAAGGATGATCCAACCGTACTCGTGAGAGCCGGGCAGGCAATTGGCGCCGTATTATATGAGATCGACGATGGCGTGGCCCTCGTCTCCCGAGCGCATGAGCTTAACCCGAACCTGGCTGTCGCACGGTATACCATCGGCTGGGAACACATACGGCGCGGTGACATAGAGGGGGCGCTTAAGCAGTTCCACGCCGGGGGGCGTCTAAGCCCCATGGATCCGTTTCTTTTTCTGACGCAGACCGGCATAGCGTTTGCGCATTTCCTGACGGATCGATACGAGGACGGGGCATCATGGGCCAAGTCGGCTGTGCTGCACCGGCCCAACTATCTCAACGCACAATTCATTCTGGCGGCATGCCACGCGATGTCTGGAAGGGTCGAGGAAGCCCGGACGATCGGTGCACGCCTGGTGGAAGCGAGGCCGGCTCTCCGCGTCTCCACACTCGTTCCAAAGCTCGCTCGATTTTACGGGCCGGAATACCTCGAAAGGGTCATGCGAGCTTGCTCCATCATGGGTCTGCCCCCATGAGTGCGTGCGGTTGTCGGGAAAGACCGGTCTCATTCCAATTCCCATCAACGGCGCAGTATGCAATGGCCGCTCTTGGCCCTTCGCAGACGTGGCGTTGCTCGATGCTGATTTCGGCTTGGACCCATACCAGACATCATCCCTCCGGTACCTCGGCCAAACGCATACCTTCATAGACGCGTTCGCGTCCGGCGAGGTGGGTGGGATTATCACTCGCTGCGCCGAGGCGGAACCGGCGGATGGTAAAGCTTGGATCAAGCGCAAGTCCTGCCTTCGCAGCGGCCCGCGCCTCATCCAGCGAGCCGAGCAGCGCCAGGACGGCGGCGATTCCAAAATGCGTGATCGGATAATTTCGGTTGGCCTCGAGACTTCGACGGAACCAAGTTACTGCTTCGGCGTCGGCATTGAGCTGCACTTTGGCGAAGCCGACCATCTGCAGCCACCGGAAGGCGGAGATGTCGCGAGGAGAGAGGCGGAACGCTTCGTTGACATGGGCCTCAGTCTCTGCGCCGCGACCGAGAGAATTCATGGCGAAACCGATGGCCGCGTGCGCGTTAGCCAGATTTCGATCCAACGCCAACGCTCGCTCGCATTCGGCGATGCCTTGAATCGCACGATTCGTAAAAATCTGGACTACCCCTAATATCATGTGGGCCAAGGCGTGGTTCGGCGCGAGAGACAGCGCCTTTGTCAACGTCGTCTCGGCTGCCGCGAGATGCGCGGCCCGGTCGTCGGCCAGGAAGATCGCTCCGATGGACGCATCCACCAACCCCACACCGACCATCGCTCCGATATTTCCGGGATCGAGCGCCAAGGCTCGTTCAAAAAAGCTGCGGGCTTGTGCCATCGATTCGGACGTGATCCCCTTGTTCCACAAGGCCACGCCTCGGAAATAGAAGTCCATCGCATCGGGATGCCGCGAACGTTCCGCTCGGCGCGCCTCAACCGCGATAAGCTGGGCGTCCAGCGCATTGGCGAGCCTTGCTACGATTTCGTCCTGCGTATCGAAAAGGTCGGTGACAGGCTTGTCGAAGCGTTCGGCCCATAGATGCGACCCGGTTTCGGCGTCAATCAGCTGCACATTTACTCGAAGCCGATTGCCGCCACGTTGCACGGAGCCCTCGAGCAAGTAGCGAACATTCAACTCGCGACCGATCTGTTTGAGATCAATCACTTTGTTCTTATAGGTGAATGCGGTGTGTCGGCCGATTACGAATGCGCCACTGATGCGTGACAGGTCCGTCGTGAGGTTCTCAGTCACGCCATCGACAAAATAATCCTGCTCGGTATCGCCCCCAAGGTTCATGAAAGGCAGGACGACGATCGAAAGTCGTGGCGCTGGAAGCACGGCCGGTCTCGCGCGGTCGGCTTGTACCGGCGGGTTAGGTCCTTCCTGGAGCACAGCGTAGGCTCGCACTGGGCGGTCGATGTTTTTGAGGTTCTGCTCGCCAAGATCGGCAAACTCAACCTCGATCTTGTCTCGGATTTGATCGTAGGCGGCGGACGAGATGCAGATACCGCCGGGCTCAGCGATGCTCTCAAGCCGCGCAGCGATGTTAACGCCGTCTCCAAAGATGTCATGAGGCTCAACGATGACGTCACCGATGTTGACACCCACACGGAAAGCAATGCGCCTGTCTTCCGCGTCGTCGATTGTAAGTTCCCCGATGCGGGTCTGAAACTGCACCGCAGTTCGGACGGCTTCGACAGCGCTCGGAAACTCCGCCAAGAAGCCGTCGCCGATGTTCTTCACGATACGGCCGCCGTGTTCGGCGATTGCCGGTGCGACAGCGTCCGCTAGGAGCGCCGTCACCTTGGCGTAGGTCGCCTCTTCATTCTCGTGCATCAGCCGCGAATAGCCAGCCACGTCAGCTGCCACTATCGCCGCCAACCTGCGCTCAACCCGGACTGGCGCCAACATCGCTTTGACTGAATGCCCGCTCAAGCTGGTGACCGTTCCTGGGTTCTTCTGAGACATGCCGACCGTCAGTTGAAATCTCTGCGTTCGAGGGCTAGCCGGAAAACACTTGCTCGCACCGATGTCTTCTCAATTTGAACCAGCTCGGACATGCGCGGCCGAGGCTACGCTTGGGCTGCACCCAAATCGAAGGCGGAACATTCGGGAGAAATGCGCGTAGGGCATCTCGCTTTCCCTTTCGCAACCAAGGAATGAGGCGACCTCTTTACCGCAAGTGCGCACAAGTCTGAATGCCGCAACAGCGGCACACAAAAATGTGTTCCCAGCCGTTGCTGGGAAATGACGCGCTCCTGTTCGTTGAAGGAGTGCGCGTCACCGCATCGGAAAGGGAGCGCCAGCCACTCCACGTTCATTCCTCATTGTTCTAGATGTCAACCGCTCGAGAGAGTGATTGGACCAGCACAGCAATCCTTGTGCCGATCTGACGGCGCTCTGGTGGCGATGGTGTCAAACTGCTGCGGTCAACAAGCCGAGCGTCATCTGCAAGTGTCTTGCCTGCAGCATCATGTAAGAGGTCTCTGGCGATGCCTGACAATCTCAATCCGAATGATCGTCGCTCGACGGGCGCAATCAATGCTCAAGAAGTGTTTTCCCCGCAGCAACACTTGCGTCCGATGAACGAGTATCTCACTGAGGTTTCCGATAATGCAGGAGACTACTGTCTCATCCGATGTACCCTGCCCGCGGGCGCGGTGGTGCCGATGCATAGTCACGCCGATCGAGAGACGTTTTACGTGGTGTCCGGGAGCATAAATGCTCTTCAGGGAGACCGCTGGGAGGAGCTTGGACCGGGCGATGTCTTCGATGTGCGAGACGGTGCCAAGCACGCTTGGAGAAACTCGTCGCAACTGGCTGCTTCGATCATATGCGTGACAACAACAAAGATGGCGCGGTTTCTGCAGGAGATATCGAGTTCAGCTGCCGGCTCTTTGCCGGAAGAGCAAGCGCGACGCTTCCTCAAGCTCGTCCAGGCAAACGGGTATTGGCTCGCGAGCCCGGAGGAAAACTCAGCGGTCGGATTGACTGTCAATTGGAGCGGGGGCGGCGACTGACTGCGGTTCCTGCCTCGTGCTGGACGCCCTGAATTATTGCACTGAAGAAGGGGCGGGCAACCGAAACGAGTGGCTAAGCACTATCGCAAGCGCACGTCGGCCCACTTCCGGTCCTGGCCCTTAGAGTCTGTCCGGAAAGATTACCTTGGATTGCATAGCTTTCGCAGCATGAGTCGGATGGAGGCCAGCTTGAGAAAGGCGAGCGCCCTGTGATTGAAGCATTCCCAATCTTTGGACAGTCTTCGGCATCGCCCGAGCCAGGCAAAGGTACGCTCGACGATCCAGCGTTTGGGCAAGACGACGAAACGGTGAGCCTGATCGGAGCGTTTGACGATTTCGAGGTTCACGCGCTTCAGAGCGCTACGCAGCCCCTTCTGGAAATGTGGCCCTTGATATCCGCCGTCGGCGTAGAGCTTCAGAAGAAAGGGATAGAGGCCGAACAACGTTGCCATCAGGAGCACGCCGCCGTCGCGATCCTGGATGTCCGCCGCATGCACGATGGCGTGCATCAAGAGGCCTTGCGTGTCGACGAGAATGTGCCGCTTCTTGCCCTTGATCTTCTTGCCCGCGTCGTAGCCATGGAGATCATGAGGCCCCCTTTTTCAGCGCTTTTCACGCTCTGGCTATCGATGATGGCGGCGGTGGGAGAAGCCTCGCGCTCGGCCCTTTCGCGACATTCGACATAGAGGGCGTGATGAATTTTATCGAGCGTGCCGTTCCAGCTCCACAGATCGAAGTAGCCATACAGCGTCGAGCGCGGCGGCAGGTCCTTGGGGATCGCGCGCCACTGGCAACCTGTGCTCAGGATGTACATCAGCCCGTTGGCAATCTCGCGCAGGTCCACCGTACGCTTGTTGCCGCCGCGCTTGGCCGGCGGGATGCGAGGCGCGATCAGCGCCCACTCCTCGTCGGTCAAGTCGCTCGGATAGCGCAGGCGGCTGCGGTCGTAGCGTGCACGGTTCTCGGTAGTCCACATTGGCGGCGCGTCCCCATCGAATCAGGCCGCTCACCTTGAATCACAACCGATTCATTCGACTCAACATGTTTTGGAACAGACACTGAGTGACTACGGACGCAACGGCTCCGGCGTGCTGGTGGCCGCAGATACGCCTTTGGCCGTCTCGGCACCGATTGTCACCGTTGCGGCGGTGGTCAAGGACGCGACCACCGGACCTTATGCCGGCAAGACCATCGACACCGAGGCGATCGCCGGCGGTGCGGCGCTTTACTTCGGCGCCGATGCGGCTGTCGCGGTCGGCAATGTCAGCAACTCCGTGGTGGCGATGCTTGGCGGCCAGATCACCGGCACGGGCGGCACCGGCACTGGCGCCGCGGTCATGGCGCAGGATTCGACGACCCAGGTGGTCTTCACCGGCGGCGTCACCGGCGGCGCCGTGGCCGTCGGCGCTTCGGTCGCGTCGGCAAGCCGAACGAGCTCGGTCGCTGCGAGGGTTCTGAACGGCTCCACCGTCAACGTCACGACTCTGGCAGTTGGAGCAAGCGGCGCCGGCACCTTGACCACGACGTCCACAGCACTTGGCGGCGGCATCGTCGCGGGCGTCGGTGCGGATGCGGAGGCCCACGAGAACTCGTCCGTGTTGGCGGAGATCGGTAGCAGTGCCTCGATCACGACGTCGGCGGCCGGCGTCCGCACGCTGGTGTCGGCGTCGATCGCGCCCAACCTGTCGAGCGAGGCAATCGGCGTCTCGGTCGGTGGCGGTGCCGTCGGCGTCGCCATCGCCAAGTCCACGGTCGGCGCCACGGTGACGGCCGATGTCGGCGACAACGTCAGCTTCTCGGGCGGTGCGCTCGCGGTAACCGCCATGGCGCTGGTTCCGACCGTCGGCACCACGACGTGGGCCAAGGCGCTCGCCGGCGGCGGCGGCTCGCTGATCGGCGCACAGGGCAGCCTTGCCGTGGCGTCCGAGAACGCGACGGTGAGCGCCTATGGCGGGACGGGGATCCGGCTTCCCAACGCCGACGTCACCATCGCGGCCGAGAACGACAGCGCCCAATACGCCGAGGGGACGGGCCTTTCGAGCGGCTTCCTGGCGCTCGGTGCGACGGTCGCGCAAACGTCGTCGAACGCGCACACCTATGCCTATCTGGGTGCGCCCGCCGATATGGATAATCTCAATCACGGCAATTACACGGGCATCCTCCGGATCACGGCCACCGGTACGGATACCAACGTCTCCAACGCGACGGTTGGCGCGGGCGGCACCTATGCCGGCGCGGCGGCGGTCGCGACGACCAGCTCGACCGCCGTGACCAACGCACGGTTCGACGGCGGCACGACGGACGACACGCTCTATTTCGGTGGCCTCCGGATCAATGCCAAGCACACCACGAATTACGCCGCCAGCGGCGACGCCTACCAGGCCTCGACGGCCGGTGTCTCCGCCGGCAAGGCGCAGAACGACGTCGACTCGACCACCACTGCCGAGATCGGAACGCACCTGATCATCAATTCGGCGGGCGGCAACATGGTCGTCATCGCCAACGACATCGTCAACCAGGGCGGCGGCGGCGCGCGGTCGGGCTCCGGCGGCTCGTTCTCGGGTGCCGCTGCACTCAGCACCTCGACCGTCACCCAGCACGTCAACACCAATATCGGGGCTGGCACGGTCCTGAGCCTCAACGGCGATCCGCGGACGTCGGCGGCGTTCATCAATATCGAGGCCTACAACACGCTGAACACCAACGATACGGCGAGCCTCGCCACGGCCAGCTTCTTCGCCGGCGGCGGCGCCGAATCCAACATGACGGCGAACGCCACGCTCGCGGTCAACATCAATGCCCGCGAGCTGTTCAGCGTGGGCAAGATCTATATCGGCACGGCCGCGAAGATGGCGGCGGCGAACAACGCCAATGCCAGCCTCTACGGCGCGATCGCGGGCGTCGGCGCCAGCACCAACAGCTGGGTCCACGCCAACCAGTCCGTCAATG
Source organism: Bradyrhizobium barranii subsp. apii (assembly GCF_011516635.5). Classification (GTDB taxonomy): domain Bacteria; phylum Pseudomonadota; class Alphaproteobacteria; order Rhizobiales; family Xanthobacteraceae; genus Bradyrhizobium; species Bradyrhizobium barranii. Next base: position 4,087,151 of record NZ_CP096255.1, read on the forward strand.
TCGGCGACAACGCAAAGATCGCGGCCTGGCGCGACATCACCATCTACGCGGGCCTCGCCGGCGACGGCACCGTCTTCAGCAGCGTGCAGGCGACGGCGACGACGGTGGTCTACAACAACACCGCCGTTCCGATCTCCACGCTTTATCGCGGCACGGCCAATGCCGACGACACCACGAGCCTGACGCTGGCCCCCACGTCGAGCATCCTCGGCGCGCGCGACATCTATCTGGGCGCAACGCAAGGGCAGGTCACGGCGGCCGGCAACGGCAGCAACTACAATCCGTATCTGGACATCTTCAGCGCCAAGAACAGCGACAATCACAGCCACACCAGCGGAACCGGCGATGTCGCGCTCAATGGCACGGTGGTGGCCGGCGTCAACAACGATGTGACGATCACGATCGAGCTCGGTGCGGCCGCGCCGACACTGAGCACGACCAGTCCGTATACCCTGCTGACAAACGGCTCTTCGTCGGTCCTCGAGCTCGTCCCCGACGTCAATCATTTCAGCCCGGTGATGAGCTGGAACCACCAGACGGTCCAGTATGCCGTCGTCGGCAACTTCAATCCCTACCAGCTGGTGGTCAACCAGCTGGCGACGCTGACCGGCCTGACCGCGGCGCAGGTCCGCTCGCAGCTCGCGGCGGCGACGCCCACGTCGCCCGCGAGCATGTCGCCGTCCGGCACCGATCCGACCGGCGACATCCAGCGCCAGATCGACACGCTGATCAAGCAGGCGCCGTTCACCTCCGACGCGCCCGGCAACGCCTTCGCGTTCGGCGACATCCTGGTGTCCGCCGGCAACGTCTCGATCCTGGCGCAGAAGCTCACCGGCAACAGCGGCACGAATCCTGCCGCGCCCGCGGTCATCGCGCGCAGCTCGCCCTTGATCAAGATCGAGAACAAGGGTCTCGACTTCATGAGCCTGGGCAATCTCACGGTCGCCGATGTGACCGGAGGAAACATCACTTACCGCCAGATCGACCATGTCGACCCGGATTCGCACTCCAACGTGACTTTCACCGCGATGCCGAGCGCCTCGCCGGTCATCGACGTCTCCGCCACCTACAACCGCCTGGATCCGGACTCCGGCCAGGGTATCGACCAGAACGGCAACGTGCTGACCCGCACGCCCGACATCTATTTCAACGGCGCCGTCAACAACGCGAACGGCCTGCTCAAGATCATCAACAATCTCGGCAGCGTCGTCGCATCGCAGTCGCTCAGTGCCGCGACCGTCCAGATCGTGGTGCCCAAAGGCACCTTCACCTTCCTCGGCGGTATCGGGAGCTTCTACGACAGCGGCAGCGCGGTCACCTCGCAATGGGCCACCACTGAAAACAGGCCGGAAGACACGCTGACCGCGGTGATGACGGCGGCGACCTATCTCGGCGCCTACGGCGACTACTATACCGCTCCGCATATCGCTTCGGGAACCGATCACCCCTATTTCTATTACTGCTGCACCGACGGCAGCCACGGCGTGTATCAACCCGTCGGCAACGCCGACGCCAGCACGATCTTCACCGCGCGCATGCTGATGACGTATTACGACGGCACCTCGCTCTATTCATCGATCTTCCTGCCGGTGGGCAGGGGTACGCCTGGGAACACCAGCACTCCCGATGCCGGCAGCGTGCCTGACATCGCGACCCTCAAGATCATCGAGGGGCAGTCGCAGGACTCGTCCAATGTCGTGCTCGCGCAGTGGAAGAAAACGACTTATGACGGCCGCAACGTCTACACCGATAGCGGTCCGTACAAGACGCCGTTCAACTGTGCGTCAGCCTGCGACAGCTCGGGCTTCTTCCAGGTGATCAACATCCAGCCGGATGCGATCACGCCGAAGACCGCGGACGCGCCGGCCACCGCGACTGCCACCCGGACCATCAGCGGCCAGGCGGTCATCATCTCGGCGTCGGTGATCAACATCAACGGCACCATCCAGGCCGGCTCGAGCAGCAATTACTCGGTCGACATCGGCGCCGCGGCGTACGATGCCATCTACGGCAGCAACGGCCTCAAGAACCGCAACGGCGGCGCGGATTTTGCCGCGGCCCAGGCCAATGCGCGGAACGGCGTCTATTACGACATCTCGGGCTCCGTGACGGCGTCGGCCAGCGGCGACGCCAAGATCGGGGTCAGGTACAACGCTCTCACCGACCAGCTCATCCTGAATGGCGTGGCGCAGGGCGCCGGCGGCTACGTCTACCTCAACGGCAAGATCATCTCGACCTCGACCGACAGCACCCAGACCCAGGGTAACATCGAGATCAAAGGCGGCGCCGGCACGGTCACCGTCAACAACACCAGCGGGCTCCAGCTGGTCACCAACACCATCAATACCAGCGTCACTGCCCAGAGCGTGGTCGAGATCGTCGACCAGCTCAAGGGGAAGACGACGTGGTGGGTTTACGATCCCAAGGCTGCAAGCAGTCAGCAGGTGTCGCGGTACGAGACCAACAGTGTCACTGCGGCCGCGATCGACCCGTCGATGCTTACGGCCAGGACCGGTACGGCGGGCGTCCAGTACCGGACGCAGGAGAACATGCTCTATCAATGGGTCGACACCGCGACGCTGGATCGTCTACCCACCAGCACGCAGTTCGACTACGGCTGGAGCTTCACGCCCAATCAGGTCACCGGCGAGAACTGGACCCGCTCGACCAACCTGGTTTCAGGCACGCAGAGCAGCAACTATCAGAAAGTCACCACCGCCACAGGCAGCTATCACTGGGCGGGAGGCGTGAACCCGGATGGGAGCCCCGTTGGACTCAACACCCATTCCAACGCGTGCTGCGGCGCGGACGCCCAGTACAACTGGTACCAGGCGATCTATGATCACCTGACGCTCACGCTGACCAACACGGTCAAGGCGTCGAACCCGATCAACATCAAGTTCATCGGCGGCAGTAGCAGCGACGTCGTGGTCAATTCGACCTCGGGCATCGTCATCAACGGGTCGATCAACAACCAGCAGGGCACGACGACGCTTGCCGCCACCGGCGCCAACTCGTCCATCACGGTCGCCGCCAATGCCAACAACCCGGTGATCTCGGGGACGAGCGTGACGCTTCGGGGGGACGGCGGTATCGGCACGCTCGGCACCACCAAGGCGCCCGTCCAGGTGCAGCTCTATGGCGGCAGCCTGACCGCGAGCTCGATCGACCGCGACATCGCGATCTCGGCCATCGGCGCGCTGTCGATCAACCAGGTGAAGGTGAACTCGGCAGGCGCGACGCCGCAGGGCAGCGTCTTCCTCTCGGCGACCGGCGACATCAACTCGGCGTCCGCCTACAACGTCGCCAATCCCGTCGTGATCGGCAAGAACATCGAGATCAACTCCACCTCCGGTGCGATCGGTGCGACGAGCGCCGTCGTCAACGGCGCGTCCACCCTGACCAACATCAATCCGCTGGTGATCCAGGCGACGGGGACGGTTCAGGCCAACGGCAGCGTCGACGGCGGTGTTCTCGACAGCGCCTCGGCCACCGGCACCTACATCATCCAGTCCAAGGGCGATTTGCGCCTCGGCACGGTCCAGTCGGCCGGTGGCCCGGTCTTCCTTGAGGCGGCGGGCTCCGACAACAACCCGGCCAACATCCTGAACGGCCGGGCGGCGGTTGGTCTGACCCAGGCGCAGAGCCAGCATCTTCAGGACGTTCAGGCGAGCCTCGACCTGCTCAGCGGCAATGCCGCCACCAACGCCGTCAACAGCTACCAGTCGATGGTGACGTCGGCCTACAACGACTACTTCCAGCTCAAGAACATCGCCTTCCCGAACGGCAGCACCTACAACCCGACCTCGGTGGGGCAGACGGTGCTGCGGGCGCAGGTGGCTGCCAAGCTCGGCATCGATCCCGCGAACGTCACGACGACGCAGATGAAGACCGAGGCCACGACGCGGTTCCTGAGGGACCAGTTCCTGCTCGGCAAGATCACCACCGACGAGCTCAAGACCTCGCTGACGACGTTGCTGGGCAGCGCGCCCACAGATCCGCTGGGGACCGTGTTCGGCAGCTCGCTGTCGTCGACCCTGTTCACCAAGTTGTTCGACGGCGTGGCGACAGCCAATCAGCGCATGCCGAGCAATACGGCGCTGCAGACGGCGCTTGGCGCCTATAATGTGAATTACAGCTACACGCTCGCATCGACCGAGCGGGTCTACAGCATCATCACCGCGGGCTCGCAGTGGACGCAGAGCCCGCTCGCCTACACGGTGTCGTCGTCGGCCGTCGGCGCGGCGCCGCCGCCGATCGACGAGAACGTCGTCGCCAATGTCAGCGCCAACCAGATCATGCTCTACGCGCCGCGCGGCTCGGTCGGCAATTCGGCAGCGCCCCAGACGTTCACCTTCACCAGCGTCGATTCCTCGTCGCTGACGCCGGAGCAGAGGGGATTGCTCGCCACCGCCGGTCCCGGCCAGCTCACCGTCGGCGCGGTCACGGACCCGACGACCCATGTCACGACCTATACGGTCAGCCTGTCGCAGCAGAACCTCGTCGTCGTCGACAACCCGATCGCGATCTCGGCCAAGGCACTGACGAATATCTATCTCGGCAGCAAGAACAGCCTCGCGCTCGGCGGCGTCACCGCCAATTACGGCCCGATCGGAGGGGCGCAGGCTAACGGCATCGAGGTGACCGGCCGCGGCGACGTCAAGCTCGACGCCGTGAACAGCATCTCCGCCAACGCAAGCGGGGCCGTGATATCAGGTGATATCGGCAACCTGACCCTGATCGCCGAGCACGGCAATGTCGGTGCCCCCTCGGGGAGCGCTGGAAGCAACCCCGCGAACAATACGAACGCGCTTCAGATCGCATTCGCGGATCCGTCCAACGATCAGCTCGACCAGGTCTCGTCGGCGCAGGGCATCTACCTGAAGCAGACCACCGGCGATCTCATTCTCGGCAACATCGCCGCCGGCAATGCGATCCAGCTCGCCGCGACCGGCAGCATCTATGCCGAAGCCGGCTTCACGGACCGTACGGCGATCCACATCCTGGGCGCCGACCTCGATCTGCGCGCCGGCGGCAATATCGGCTTCAACGGCTCGACCTTCCAGCCGCTGCAGGTGAATATCTCCGGCGCGGTGACCGGCTCAGCGGTCGGCGACCTCAGCATCCTCGCCGTCACCGGCGATCTCATGGTCGGCACGAACGGCACCTATGGGACGCTGACGGCCGGCGGCGCGCTGACCCTCAACGCAGCGCGCGGCGGGCTCACCGTCAATGCCGACATCACCAGCGGCGGCCTGATGCAGCTGCTCGCCAACCGCGGCATGACCTTCGCGGCCGGCACCAGCGCTGCGCCGGTGGTTGCGACCAGCAGCTCGGACGGCGTCACCCTGGTTGCCGCGACGCTGACGATGGGCGCCTATTCGGCCATCAACGCGGCCGGCCTGATCTCGGTGACCACCACGGGCGATGCGACGATCGGCCAGCTGAATTCGTCGCTGTCCTATGCGGCGGCCTCGAACGCACCCTCGATCATCGTCACCGCCGGCGGCGTCGCCTCGCTGGGCGCGATCATCGACAATGGCGACGGCCAGACCAAGTTCGTCGCATCCGGCGCGGGCGCCGAGCTGTCGCTGAGTGCATCGAACGGTATCGGAAGTGCCACGAGCCGGCTCGCCCTCAACGCCGTACAATTGTCGGCGAGCGCGAGCGCCGGGGGCATCTACCTGAAGGCGCTGACCGACACCGAGGCGAGCCTGCTCTCCGCGGTGAGGGGCAACGTGGACATCATCGGCACCGGCGCGCTGACGCTCGACCAGGTGCTGGCGGGCACGGCGACCGGCGCGAGCGGCAGCTTCAGTGCCGTCGCGAACAACGGCAGCATCGTCATCGGGACCGCCGACAGCAGCGGCTCGCAGACGGTCCACGCGACCCAGAACGTGACGTTCAAGTCGCTGACGACGATCGGAAATGCCGGCGACGCCGGCAACATTGACGTCACCGCCGACAACGGCTTCATCCTGGCGCAGACGGTGACGTCGGGCGGCGTGACCACGCTGGGCTCGGTCTCGGCCCACGGCTCGGCGACGCTGCTTGCGGCCACGACCATCACCGGCAACACGCTCGCCACCACGACCGGCTTGGCCGTGCTGACCGCGACCGGCCCGATCGACTGGAACACGCTCAACGTCGGGACGACGCTGGGCGCTACGGCAAGCCAGGGCAGCATCACCTTCCAGACCGCGCAGAGCGGCGGCACGCAGACCATCCGCGCCCATGACAATGTGAAGTTCAATGCGCTGACGACGACCGGCATCACCGGCGATGCCGGCAGCATCAACGTCACCGCCGACAACGGCTTCATCCTGGCGCAGACGGTGACGTCCGGCGGCGTGACGAGCCAGGGCTCGGTCTCGGCCAACGGCTCGGCGACGCTGCTTGCCGCCACGACCATCACCGGCAACACGCTCGCCGCCACGACCGGCTGGGGCCTGCTGACCGCGAGCGGTCCGGTCAACTGGAATGTCCTCAATGTCGGCACGACGCTGGGCGTGACTTCAAGCCAGGGCAGCATCACGTTCCAGACGGCGCAGAGCGGCGGCACGCAGACCATTCACGCCCACGACAACGTCACCTTCAACGCGCTGACGGCGACGGGCATCAACGGCGACGCCGGCAGCATCAACGTCAATGCGGATAACGGTTTCATCCTGGCGCAAACAGTGATGTCGGGCGGCGTGCCAACGCTGGGCTCGGTCTCCGCCAATGACTCGGCGAGGCTGATCGCGGCGGGGACCAACACCGGTCATAACCTCACGGCCACGACCGGCAACGCAGTCCTGAGCGGCACCGTCGTTCGTTGGGATAATCTTAGCGCGGGCGGCACGCTCGACGTCACCGCGACGGCCGGAGGGATCACCGTTGGCACCGCCATCAGCGGCGGCACGCAGACCCTGCATGCCGTCAACGATATCGTCTTCAGCCAGCTCACCACGACCGGTATCCCGGGCGATGCCGGCGACCTCTACGTCAAGTCCGACACGGGCTCGCTCCGCGGCGGATCGATCACCGCCAACGGCGAGACGCGTTTCGATGTGGCCGGATCGGTCTCGTTCGACCGGATCAGTGGCGACATCGTCAAGATGACGTCGTCGGGTGACCTGACGATCAACTGGGTCAGCGTCGTCCGGGAGCTCGACCTTGCGGCAGACACGATCAACGTCAGGGGCGAGCAGATCCGTTCGAATCCGGCGGTCCCGCTGATCATGAACATCACCGGCTATAACGGCGGCGTTGCGAAGTCCGCCAACATCTCGATCGATCCGGACAGCATCATCGTCAACCAGTTCAGGGTGGTAGACGCGAACTTCTGGACCGATGCGCACGCGGTCACGATCCTGAACGGCTATGTGCCGGGCCAGCTCATGCTCACCACGGCGACCCAGCAGGTGCTCCTGAACAACCGCACGCTGGCGCCGATCAACGGGCCGACGCTCCAGCTCTACCAGCCGGGCGGCGTGTTCACGATGAGCCAGATCGGCAACGCCAATGTCAGCAACGCCTATGTGGTGTTCTACACCGGCGACGTCTCGGCGAGCGTCACCAATTACGGGCCGACGCACACCTGCTGCTACGACTTCACCGGCGCCAGCATGGTGCGCAACATCCCGGTCGACGGCGAGGGTAAGGAGAGCATCGAGACCTGGCTCGCGAAGAAGGATGGCGGGACGTTCTATCTGCTCGGGCTCTCCGGCCAGGCGCGGCTCGATGCGCTGCTGACGCCGCGTCCGGTCGAGACCATCGGCTCCGGTCCTGCCGTCAACATCGAGGGACTGAGCGACCTGCGCAAGCTGCGCCGTCAGGGGCAGCGCGTGGGTCGCCCGGGCTGGAAGGATGCGGCGGTCGAGACGGCGAAGCCGTCCGTTGGCCGTCTCGCACAGGCATGGTAACGAGATTCGGGATGCGGATTTGGGGGGCAGCGTTGGGGGTGGGGCTTGCAGCTTGCTGCATCGCCCCTTCGCGCGCGCAAGTGCCCTCGATCAATCCCGGCGTGATCCAGAACGACGTCGACCGGCAGCGCCGCCAGCTCGAACAGCAGAGCGCGCCGCCCAAGCTCACCGGTCCCGCGGTGATCGGCGGCGAGCGGGAGAAGTCTGGGCTGCTGAAGCCGGGTGGGCCGAAATTCCGCCTGCGCAAGGTCGAGTTCGACGCGTCCAAGTTCATCACGCCGGCAGAGCTGGACGAGATCGCGAAGAAATATGTCGGCAAGAACGTCGACATCGCCGCGCTATTGCAGCTCGTTGCCGACATCAACGCTATCTACACCGAGCGCGGCATCGTCACGGGCATCGCGACGCTGCCGGACCAGGACGCCAAGGGCGGCATCGTCCGCGTCAAGCTGACCGAAGGCCGGCTGCAGAAGACGACCATCGAGGGCAACAAGCAGACCCGCACGGATTACATCCTTCAGCGTGTGAAGGAGCCCGAAGGCGAGGTCCTCGACGTTCCAAAGCTCAATCGCGACGTGATCTGGTTCAACCGGACCAACGACGTGCAGATCAAGGCGCTGCTCCAGCCTGGCACGAGTTTTGGCCTGACCGATCTCCAGTTCGCCGTGATCGAGCCGCCGGTCGACACCTTGCAACTCTTCACCGACAACCAGGGCGCGGAGAACACCGGGCGCTGGGAGGGCGGAGCCTTCTACAAGCGCCACGGCCTGTTCGGCGTCGACGACCGCCTGACCTTCTACGGCGTCCGCGCCGACGGCAATCTCAACGGCAACGCCGCCTACAGCATTCCGGTCAATCCCTGGGGTGGCCGCGTCGGCGTCAGCTATACCGAAGGCAAGATCAAGATCATCCAGGGACCGTTCGTCGCGCTCGACGTCACCGGACGCTCGAGCCAGGCCGCGGTCAATTTCAGCCAGCCGGTCTGGGTGACGCAGAACTGGCTGATATTGCTCAACGCCGCCGAGACCGAGGGCAAGACGGTCAGCCGCTTCGCCACGGTCTCCGTGACCGACGACCATTACGACAAGGCCACCGCCGGGCTCTCGGTGACCAATTCCGGCAACACCTATTCGATCACGGTCTCGCCGGCGGTGAACTACATCACCTGGCATGATTATGTGCTCGGCAACAACCGCGCGTTCAACACCTATACCGGCTCGCTGATCGCGACCAGCGCGGCGGGGCCTCAGAATTTCAGCGCCAACGTGCTGGCCAGCTGGCAGTACACGCAGGAGAAGCTGCTGCCGGGCGACCAGATCTTCTCGATCGGCGGTCCCACCACCGTGCGCGGCTATCCCTCCAACTCCGCATCCGGCGACAGCGGCTATTATTTCAACGCCGAGCTGCACTACAATTGGTCGTCGTGGCTCAAGGGGTTCGACACCTACATCTTCACCGACTGGGGTGCGGTCTATTCGACATTCCCGGGGGTTACCGAGCTCGCTTCGGTCGGCGTCGGCTTCTCATGGACCTATGCGTCGTTCATGACGTTCGAGGCGAATTACGCGACGCCGCTGAAGATGGCCGTCTCGACCCAGAACCATTACGAGGCCTATGGCCGCGTCATCTTCCGGCCGTTGTTGATGTTCCAGAAGCAGGAGAGCCCCGCGCCGGTGGCGGCTGCCGCCGGCAAGAGCAGGTCGTAGCGCGATTGCTTCTCTCTCCGTCATGGCCGGGCTTGTCCCGGCCATCCACGTTTTTCGACAGAGAAACCAGGACGTGGATGCCCGGGACAAGCCCGGGCATGACGAACTCGCGGCCTCAACGCCGCAGCGTGAATTCCTCCGCGCCGCGCCGGTGTTCCCATTTCGCCTGCTCGAGCTCCGGCTGGTCGCATTCGACTTCCGGATAGCCGATGCAGAGATAGGCGATGAATTTCCAGGTCTCAGGCACGTCGAGAGTGGTGTGAACGCGCTCCGGATTGAGGATCGACACCCAGCCGATGCCGATGCCATCGGCGCGCGCGGCGAGCCACATCGCGGTGATCGCGGCGACCACGGAATATTCCGTCGTCTCCGGCATGGTCGCGCGGCCGAGGCCGTGGCCGATGTCGCTCGCCTTGTCCGCGAACACGGCGAGGTGACCGGGCGCCTGTTCGAGACCGGACAGTTTTAGTGTGGCATAGCGCGCGGCGCGTTCGCCGGAGTAACAGTTCAGCGCATCGGCGTTGCATGCCCTGAAGTCGTCGATCACGTCGCGGCGTCGTGCGGCATCTTCAACGACAACGAAGCGCCAGGGCTGGCTCAGGCCGACCGAGGGTGAGAGACAGGCGGTCTCGATCAGGCGATCGATGGCGCCGGCCGGCAGCGGATCGGCGCGGAAGCGGCGCACATCGCGGCGCCACACGAACAGCTCGCGCAAATGTTGACGGAAGGTGTCGTCGAACTCGACCATGGGATCAGCCTCCCATCCGGAAGGATGCCGCCACCAGCAGAATGAGAATCTCGCCGGTCTGCTCGAATGCGCCGAGGATGTCGCCGGTCTGCCCGCCGATCTGGCGGATGGCAAGCCGCGCCAGCACCAAGCCGGCGAGGGACAGCAGGATCAGGCTGACCAGCGCCTTGCCAGGCCCGAGCGCGATGGCGAGGGCGAGCGTTCCGACAGCGAAAGCGATGGCGACGCTGCGGCCCGGCGGCGATCCCGCGCTTGCCGACAGTCCATCAGATCGTGCCGGCGGGACCAGCGACATGAAAGCCGGCACGCCCGCGCGGGCAGCAGTGTGCGCGGCGCACAGCGCGAGCGCGACGGCCCAGGGATTGGCGATCGCCGCGAGCGCGCTCCAGCGCAGACCGAACGACAGGATCAGCGCGCAGACGCCATAGGTTCCGATCCGGCTGTCGCGCATGATCTCGAGCTTGCGCTCGCGCGTCCGGCCGCCGCCGAGCCCGTCGGCGGTATCGGCAAGGCCATCCTCATGCAGCGCACCGGTGATGAGCGCGGTCGCGGCCAGCGTGAGCAGGGCGGCGAGGTTCGGTGTCAGTCCGAACCGGCTGGAGACCTTGTAGACCAAGGCGCCCGCGAGGCCGACCATCAGTCCCGCGACGGGGAGTGCCCAGGTCGATCGCGCGATGGCGCCGTCAGCCGCGGACTTCGACGATGCGACGGGGAGGATCGTCACGAACGATGCCGCCATCCTGAGATCGGCGATAATCTCTTTGAAAAGCTCGGCGCGCGGCATCATTTCAGTTTCATCGGCAGGCCGGCGACGACGAACTCGACTTCGTCGGAAACCGCCGCGATGACCTGGTTCATGATTCCGGCGGCGTCGCGATAGCTGCGCGCCAGCGCGTTGTCGGGCACGATACCGAGGCCGACCTCGTTGGTGACGAAAATGACGGGGCTCTTCTGGCCGCCCATGAAAGCGGCGAGCTTCATGAGTTCGTGTTCCCAGTCACGCCCCGCATGCATGATGTTGGAGAGCCACAAGGTCAGGCAATCCACCAGCCTTGGTCCGGCGCCATCGGTCTCGATCAGAGCCTGCAGGAGATCGAGTGGTACCTCTCGCTCGATCCAGTCGACGGCCGCGCGCTTGGCTCGATGCTTGGCGATGCGCACCTCCATTTCGGCATCGAGCGCCTCGGCCGTCGCGATGTAGATGGGCTGGCCCGGAAAACTGCGCGCGCGCTTTTCCGCGTGGGTGCTCTTGCCCGATCGTGCTCCGCCCGTGATCAAGATGACGGCCATAAAGGTCTCCTGTGGGCCTGACTAATCACCAATCGCGGCCAAAGACAAAGCCGAAATCAGGCGGCCGGGGGCTTGCGCTCGGGCCGTGCTTTGCGCAACAGGGGCGGGACAGGAGGTGGGCGTGGGTTTTGCGGGGGCGATGGCGATGGCGATGGCGATGGCGGTGGCGATGGCGGTGGCGATGGCGGTGGCGATGGCGGTGGATGCCCTGCTGGGCTGGCCGTCGTGGCTGTTCGCGCGGATCGGCCATCCCGTGACCTGGCTGGGCCGGCTGATCTCTGCCATCGACGCCGCCTGGAATCGCGATTCCGATCCGCCGGCATTTCGCCGTGCTGCGGGCGTTGCCGGAGCGCTTCTGGTGATTGCGATCTCGGTCGCAATCGGCTGGGTACTTCAGTCCTTGCTCCCCTGGGGATGGATGGAGATCATACTCGTGGGTGTGCTGGCCTGGCCGCTGGTCGCCTTGCGCTCGCTCCATGATCATGTCGCTGCCGTCGCGAAGCCGTTGCAGGCCGGCGACATCACCGCTGCGCGCGAAGCGGTTTCGCGCATCGTCGGACGCGATCCCGCGACCCTCGACGAAGCCGGCATCGCGCGCGCGGCGATCGAGAGCCTCGCCGAGAACGCCTCCGACGGCATCGTGGCGCCGGTGTTCTGGGGTGCGCTGTTCGGACTGCCCGGCATTTTGGGCTACAAGGCGATCAACACGCTGGACTCCATGATCGGTCATCGCAGCGAACGCCACGAAGCTTTTGGCTGGGCCGCCGCGCGCATCGACGACGTCGCAAACTTCATTCCGGCGCGCCTGACGGGCTTTCTGTTCGTGCTGCTGGCGACGCGGCGATCGGAGGCGCTGTCGTGCATGACGCGCGATGCTCGCCGTCACCGCTCGCCCAACGCCGGCTGGCCGGAGGCGGCCATGGCCGGGGCGCTTGGCGTGCGGCTCAGCGGCCCCCGCATCTATCACGGCAGCGCGACCGATGAGCCCTGGCTCAACGAAGGCGCGCGCGATCCGCTTGCCGCGGACATCAGCCAGGGATTGACGATCTACCGCCGCGCCATGCTGCTGCTCGCCGGCATCCTTGCGATCCTGGCCTTCGCGTGAAAGAACGGGGCATGCGCGAGCACGGTGGAAATCTCGATCTGGCCCAGCAACGTTTTGGCGGGCGCGCGGAGGACTGGATCGATCTGTCGACCGGGATCAACCGCCTGCCTTATCCCGTGGGCGAGGTGAGCGCGCGTGCATGGAACGCGCTGCCGTCGCGCGCGGAGATCGCGAGCCTGCATCAGGCCGCGCAGCACGCTTACGGCACAAGCGCGCCGATCGTCGCAATGGGCGGTGCGCAGGCCGCCATTCAATTGCTTCCGCAACTCGCGCCAGCCGGCCGCGCGCGCATCCTCGCGCCGACCTACAATGAATATGCCGGGGTCTTGTCGCTTGCGGGTTGGGATGTCCAGGAGGTCGGCGAGCTCGACGCGCTGGCAGGTGCGGATCTCGCCGTCGTCGTCAATCCCAACAATCCCGATGGCCGGCGCTTTGCGTCACAGGATTTGCTGGCGCTGCTGCCGCGCGTCGGCCGTCTCGTCATCGACGAGAGCTTTGCCGATGCTGCCTCGCAGCTGTCGCTCGCAACCCAGGCGGATCGGCCTGGGCTGCTGATCCTGCGCTCCTTCGGCAAGTTCTATGGTCTTGCCGGCCTGCGGCTTGGGTTTGCGCTCGGCCATGCGGCCGACATCGCCAAGCTCGCGGCGATGTCGGGGCCATGGCCGGTCTCGGGAGCGGCGATCGCGATCGGCTGCCGCGCCTTGCGCGACGACGCCTGGGCCGAGGCCACGTCCGCGCGGCTCGCACGCGACTGTGCCCGCCTCGACGACATCGTGCAGTCGCAAGGCTGGCGGCTCGTTGGTGGTGCACCGCTGTTTCGTCTCTACGAGACGCCTGATGCGCTTGCTGCGCAGGAGAAACTGGCGCGTAGCCAAATCTGGTCGCGCGTATTCGCGAAACAGCCGGCATGGCTGCGCCTCGGGCTTCCCGGCAGCGAAGCCGAATGGACGCGCCTTGCCGAGGCGCTAGCGCGCTAGCGCCAGCAGGCCGCCGACGTCGAGATGTTGTTCGATGTGATCGGCGAGGGCGTCGAGCGCGCTCTCGACCCTGCTGTGATAAGGCTCGTCGCCTGCCGGAATGTCGAGCTTTGTGAGATACGCCTTGCGGAAATCGTCCGACGTGAACAGGCCGTGCAAATAGCTGCCTTGCACGCGGCCATCGCGCGAGATCGCGCCTTCGGGCTCGCCGTTCAGTTTCGCAAACGGGCGGGCGCGATCCGGTCCGTCGGTGCGGCCGATGTGGATTTCGTAGGCCTCGATAGGCTGGTCCGTGGCGGCATGCACGGCCGCGACGCGCGTCAGCGTCTTCTGCGGGCTCATCATTGTCGCGACGTCCAGAAGTCCGAGGCCCGGCGTGTCGCCGGCAGGGCCTTCGATGCCATCGGGGTCTGCGACGCTGCGCCCGAGCATCTGATAGCCGCCGCAGAGGCCAAGCACATGGCCGCCGCGGCGATGATGCGCCAGGAGATCGATGTCCCAGCCCTGCGCGCGCAGGAAGGCGAGATCGCCGCGGGTGGACTTCGAGCCGGGGATGATGACGAGGCGGACGTCGCCGGGGATAGCTTCGCCCGGCCGCACCATCACGAGATCGACGCCAGGCTCGAGCTTCAACGGATCGAGATCATCGAAATTGGCGATCCGCGACAGTGCGAGGCAGGCGATCTTGCATTGGCCGGGCTTTCGCGCGTCGCTCAGCCCCAGCGCATCCTCGGCCGGCAGCTCGCGGGCGCGCGCGAACCAGGGCAGCACGCCAAGGCCGCGCCACGCGGTCTTGGCTTCGATCAGCTTGTAGCCGTCGTCGAACAGCGAGGGGTCGCCGCGGAACTTGTTGATGACGAAACCCTGGATCATCGCGGCATCGTCGGGGTCGATCACCGTCTTGATGCCGACGAGCTGGGCGATGACGCCGCCGCGGTCGATGTCGCCGACCAGCACGACGGGCACGTCGGCCTTGCGCGCAAAGCCCATATTGGCGATGTCGGCCCTGCGCAGGTTGACCTCGGCCGGGCTGCCGGCGCCTTCGACCAGCACCAGATCGGCGCGCGCTTTCAGCCGCTCGAAACTTTCCAGCACCGCGCCCATCAGCGACGGTTTCATCGCCGCATATTCGCGCGCCCGCGCGGTCGCGATGCGCTTTCCCTGGACGATGATTTGTGCGCCGACATCGCTCTCGGGCTTCAGCAGCACCGGGTTCATGTCGGTGTGCGGCTCGACGCCGGCGGCCAGCGCCTGCAGCGCCTGCGCGCGACCGATCTCGCCGCCGTCGACAGTGACGGCCGCGTTGTTCGACATGTTCTGCGGCTTGAAGGGCAGCACGCGCAGGCCGCGCCGCGTGAAGGCGCGGGCGAGGCCGGCGACGATGAGCGACTTGCCCACGTCCGAGCCGGCACCCTGGATCATCAATGCGCGCGCCATGGTGTTTTCAGAACCTGGGGCCGTGCTCAGAACTCGACGCCGGCTTGCGCCTTGATGCCGGAGCGGAAGGGATGCTTCACCAGCGTCATCTCGGTAACGAGATCGGCGATCTCGATCAGCTCGTCCTTGGCATTGCGCCCGGTGAGCACGACATGCGTCATCGGCGGCTTGTGCGTCTTCAGGAATTCGACGACCTCGGCGATGTCGAGATAGTCGTAGCGTAGCGCGATGTTGATCTCGTCGAGCACGACCATGCGCAGATTGGAATCTGTTATCAGTTCCTTGGCCTTCGCCCAGCCGGCCTGTGCTGCGGCGATGTCGCGGGCACGGTCCTGCGTCTCCCAGGTGAAACCTTCGCCCATCGCATGGAACTGGCAGAGCTCGCCGAAATGGCCGGTGAGCAGGCGCCGCTCGCCGGTGTCCCAGGCGCCCTTGATGAACTGCACGACCGCGCAGGGGAAGCCATGGGCGACACAGCGGACGATCATGCCGAAGGCGGAGGAGGACTTGCCCTTGCCGGCGCCGGTGTGGACGATGATGAGGCCCTTCTCGCCGCTCTTGGTCGCCATGATCTTGTCGCGGGCGACCTTGATTTTCGCCATTTTCGCGGCGTGGCGGGCGTCGGTTTCCTCGGCCGTTTGGGTATCCGGTTCAGGCGTCATCTGACAGGGTCCTTCGGCTTGACAAGAGGCGGCCGGGGGCAAATGGTGGCCCGGCGTTGGTTCCTGTCCTATGACAGGCGAAGAGGGAATGCGATAGGGTCCGAATCGACAAGATTCGGCTCCAAACTGCAGCCGCCCCCGCGACCGTGACCGGAGAGATGCCCGAAGCCACTAATCCCCCAGGGGGTCGGGAAGGCGGGGATCGAAGGGCCAAAAACCCTGCTCCGCAAGCCGGGAGACCTGCCAGCGCGGACGAGTTTTGGACCGGCGGACGGGGTGTTCCGCGACGGGGAAACGGACCTTCGGGGGAATGGTCCGTGTGCCTCTTCGCCTCCCGCTGTTTATCCTGGAAGAGGCGATGACCGTCACACTTCACGTCTGTATTACCTGCCGTGCCGGCCAGACGCTCGACGAGGGTGAGACGACGCCCGGCAAGCGCCTGCATGGTGCGATCCTCGACGCCGGCGTGCCCGAGGGCGTCAATGTGGTTCCCGTTGAATGCCTGTCGGCATGCAGCCAGGGTTGCTCGGTTGCGCTCAGCGCGCCCGGCCGCTGGTCCTATGTCTATGGTCGTCTGTCAGAGGCCCATGCGAGCGACGTGGTCGCGGGTGCTGCGGCCTATGCCGCCGCGCCCGACGGCCTCGTGCCCTGGCGCAGCCGTCCCGAAATCTTCCGCAAGCAATCGCTTGCCCGCATTCCCCCCATTGCCGTGTTGCCGGAGGCCGCCGAATGAACTCGCTCGCAAAAGTTCCTGTGACGGTGGTCACGGGTTTTCTTGGCTCCGGCAAGACCACGCTGATCCAGCATCTGCTCGCAAACCCTGGCGGCAAGAAGCTCGCCGTGCTCGTCAACGAGTTCGGCAGCGAGGGTGTCGACGGCGAGATCCTGAAATCCTGCGCCGACGCGAACTGCCCCGAGGAGAACATCGTCGAGCTCGCCAATGGCTGCATCTGCTGCACCGTTGCGGACGATTTCATTCCAACCATGGAAAAGCTGCTGGCGCGGCCGGTGCGGCCCGATCACATCCTGATCGAGACCTCGGGCCTGGCGCTGCCGAAGCCGCTGCTGAAGGCGTTCGACTGGCCGGAGATCCGCTCGCGGATCACGGTCGACGGCGTGATTGCACTGGCCGATGCCGAGGCTGTCGCCGCCGGCCGTTTTGCGCCGGACCCGGCTGCGGTGGAAGCGCAGCGCGCGGCGGATGGAAATCTCGATCACGAGACGCCGCTGTCGGAAGTGTTCGAGGACCAGATCGCCTGCGCCGACATCGTGCTGCTGACCAAGGCCGATCTTGCGGGCGCTGCAGGGATCGAAGCCGCGAAGGCCGCCATCACCGCGGAGATGCCGCGCCGCGTGCCGATGCTATCCGTCACCGATGGCGCGATCGATGCGCGCGTGATCCTCGGGCTCGGCGCCGCCGCAGAGAACGATCTCGCCGCGCGCCCCTCGCATCACGACGGCGAGGAGGATCACGAGCACGACGATTTCGCCTCCGTCGTGATCGATCTTCCTGAAATCAGCGACATCGACGCACTGGTCGCGTCGGTGCAGCGTCTTTCGCGCGAGCAGAACGTGCTGCGCGTCAAGGGCTATATCGCGGTCGCGGGCAAGCCGATGCGCCTGTTGCTGCAAGCGGTCGGCGAGCGCGTGCGCCACCAGTTCGACAAGCCCTGGGGCGGAGCTCTCAGGCAGTCGAAGCTTGTCGTGATCGGCGAGCACGGCGATATCGACGAGGCCGCGATCAAGGTCGGACTTGGGCTTTCAGGATCTGGTATCTGATGCACGTCGTCTTCCGCGAGAGCCGCGGTCTCGAGGAGACCGCGACGCCAAGGGACATCGGCCAGGACCCGGCCGATCTCGTGGTGCTCTCGTACTCGGATTCCGACCTTGCCGCGTTCGCGGCCGGCTGGCGGCGCGGCCGTAACAGCCTGCCGTCGCTGCGGCTCGCCAATCTCGCGGAGCTGCGGCATCCGTTGTCGGTCGACACCTATATCGAGCGCACGCTGTCGCAGGCGCGCGGCATCCTGGTGCGCCTGATCGGCGGTGAATCCTATTGGCCGTACGGGCTCGCGGCCCTGCAGCAGCTGGCGAAGGACCTCAATATCGTGCTGGCCGTGCTGCCGGCCGACGGCCGCGACGACACGCGGCTCGATGCCTACTCGACCCTGCCGGTTTCGACGCTGCGCCGGCTCAAGGTGCTCTGTGACACCGGCGGTCCTGTTGCAGCCCAGGCCGCGATCGCGCAGCTCGCGCTGGCCTCGGGCCTTTACGCAGGCCCGGTCGTCGGCGAGATGAACCTGCCTGAGATGGGCTTTTACGATCCCGCGCGTGGCGTCATTGCTGCGCCGATGGCAGGCGAGGGAAAGCCGCTCGCGCTCGTGACCTTCTATCGTTCCTATCTCACCGCCGCGGATACCGGGCCGGTCGACGCCCTGATCGCGGCGCTGCGCGAGCGCGGCTTTGACGCGTACGGCGTGTTCGTCACCTCGCTGAAGGCTCCGGGCGTTGCGGATTGGCTGCGGACGTATTTCGCGACGAATCCTCCGGCCGCGATCGTCAACGCGACGGCTTTCTCGGCGATGGGCGACGACGGCACGACACCGTTTGATGCTGCATCGTGTCCCGTCTTCCAGGTCGCGCTCTCATCGGCACGGCGCGAGGACTGGGCGGAGTCGCTGCGCGGCCTGTCGCCCGGCGATCTCGCGATGCATGTGGTGCTGCCGGAGGTCGACGGCCGCCTGTTCGCGGGCGTGGTGAGCTTCAAATCGGCCGCGGAGCGTGATCCCGATCTGCAATTTTCGCATCTGGCGCACCGGCCCGACGAGGAGCGCGTCAAGGCCGTCGCCGCGCGCGTTGCGGCCTGGCGGCGCCTCGCGGCGACGCCAGCCGCCGAGAAGCGGGTGGCGCTCGTGCTCTCGAACTACCCGGGCCGTCCGCATCAGATCGCGCATGCCGTCGGGCTCGATGTGCTGGCGTCGGTGGAGGCATTGCTGTCTGACCTGACAGAGGCCGGCTTCGATGTTGTGCCGGTCTCCGCACTTGGCGAAACGTTGCTGAAGCAGCAACTGACCTGGAGCGTCGCCGACTACCGCGCGGCGCTCTCGCGCCTGCCGCAAGCCTTGCAGGATGATCTCGCGCAGGCCTGGGGCGCGCCGGAGGATGACCCGAGCTGTCGCGACGGTGCATTTCAATTCGCAGCCGTCGCAAGTGGCCGATCGATCATCGCGGTTCAGCCCGAGCGCGGCGATGCGACCACGCGCGATGCCGACTATCACGATCTTGCCCGCACACCGCGCCTTGCCTATGTCGCGTTCTATCTCTGGCTCCGCGGGCAGGCCATCGATGCCGTTGTGCACATGGGCGCCCATGGCACGCTGGAATGGCTGCCCGGAAAATCCGTGGCGCTGTCCTCACATTGCTGGCCGGAAGCCCTGATCGGCGATCTGCCGGTCATCTATCCCTTCATCGTCAACGATCCCGGCGAGGCCGCGCAGGCCAAGCGGCGCTTGGGTGCCGTCACCATCGGCCATCTGCCGCCGCCGCTGGAACAATCCGCGGTGCCGGACGGCCTGCGCCGGCTCGAACGTCTGCTGGACGAATATTCGACCGCCGATGGCCTCGACCCCGCCAGACGTCAGCGTCTGATCGCCGCGATTCGCGACGAAGCGAGTGCGGCGGGCCTCGAGGACGATCTCGGTCTCGATGCATCGGCTGCACCGGCGGAAGCGATCCCGCGGATCGATCGCTTCGTCTGCGATCTCAAGGAGAGCCAGTTCGGCGACGGGTTGCACGTGTTCGGCCGCGGCACTTGCGCCGACGCGGAGCGCGATGCGTTGCGTTCCGCCCTCGCGGGGCAGCGCGTTGCGCCGGGGCCGTCGGGCTCGCCGTATCGCGGACGCCAGGACGTTCTGCCCACGGGGCGCAATCTCTTTGCCGTCGATCCGCGAGCGGTGCCGACGCCGTCGGCGCATGCGCAAGGCATCAGGCTCGCGGAAGAGCTGCTGCGTCGCCATTTGCAGGATCACGGCGACTGGCCGAAAGGCCTCGTGGTCGATCTCTGGGGCTCGGCGACGATGCGGACCGCCGGCGAGGAGTTCGCTATGGCGCTGCATCTCGCCGGCCTTGCGCCGCGCTGGGATCACGCCTCCGGCCGCGTCACCGGCTACGACATCATCGCGCCGGCCGAGCTCGGGCGCCCCCGTATCGACGTCACGCTCCGCGTGTCGGGCCTGTTCCGCGATGTCTTCTCCGGCCTTGCGCAATTGTTCGAGGCCGCCGCCGAGACGCTCGCGTCGCGCGAGGATGAGGGCGACGAGAATCCCTATCGCCACCGCGCCTCGCGCGTGTTCGCGCCGCGTCCCGGACAATATGGCGTCGGCCTGTCCGCGATCCCCGATGCCTTCACGGCCGAGACGCGTGATGCCGCCGGCGAAGCCTGGCTTTCGGCATCGTCCTGGGCGTTCTCGGCGGACGGTGCGATGCAGCCGGATCGTGCCGGCATCGAGACGCGGCTCGCAGCCGCCGATGCTTTCGTGCACGTCCAGGACTTGCCGGAGACCGATCTTCTGCTCGCCGCGGATTACGCCGCGCATGAAGCAGGCATCGCGGCGGCCGCAGCGCATCTCGGTGCGGCAGGACCATCGCTCTATCACCTCGATACGACGCGGCCCGAGCAGCCGCACGCGCGGACGCTGACCGAGGAAATCTCCCGTGTCGTTCGCGCACGCGCGGCCAATCCGGCCTGGATCGCCGGCATGATGCGGCATGGTTTTCGCGGCGCCGCCGAGATTACCGCGACGCTGGAGCACATGGCCGCCTTCGCGCATCTGGCCGGCGCCGTACCGCCGCATCTGTTCGATCTCTACTACGATGCGACGCTCGGCGACGCCGATGTCCGCAGCTTCATGGCCCGCGAGAATCCGGCGGCGCTCGCCGCGATGGAGACCTGCTTCACACGCCTGCACGAAGCCTCGCTCTGGCGAACGCGCCGCAATTCGATCGCGGCTGCGCTGAAGGAGGCTTCATGAGTGCGGCCGCGATCAAGGGCTGGTGTCCCGGCGCGTTGCGCCCGATGCAATCGGGCGATGGGCTCGTGGTTCGCGTGCGCCCGTTCGGCGGAAGGCTTGAAGCCGCGCAAGTCGCCGGCCTTGCCGAGCTCGCCGAACGCTACGGCAACGGCCTCATCGATGTGACGAGCCGGGCCAACCTCCAGATCAGGGGCGTCAGCGAGCAGGGCCATCGCCGGCTGCTCGATGGACTCGCGTTGCTGCGGCTGCTCGACCCCGATTCCGACATCGAAGCCCGACGCAACATTTTGGTGACGCCGTTCTGGAACAGCGGTGATGAGACACAGGCGCTCGCCGCGGAGCTTGAGGAAGCGCTCGCCGACAGCGCGCTCGATCTTCCCACAAAGTTCGGCTTCGCCATCGATGATGGAAAGTCGCGCGTACTCGCCGGCGATTCCGCCGACGTGCGCATCGAACGCGATCGCGACGGCCGGCTCGTGGTGCGGGCCGATGGCGCAAGGCTCGGCCGCTCGGTCGCACGCGGTGAGGCCGTGAGCACGGCGCTCGCGCTCGCGAACTGGTTCATCTCGTCCGGCGGTGCGAAGGGCGGGCGAGGGCGCATGGCAGCCCATATCGCGGCCAGCGCGGAATTGCCTCAGTCGTTGAGCGGCGAAACCGAGCCTGCTCCGGTCATGGCCGCGTCACGACCCGGGCATTATCCGCATGGCGCCCTGGTCGGCGTCGCGTTCGGGCAGATGCTGCACACGACGCTCCATCAATTTTCCGGCTGCGGACATGCGCTGCGCATGACGCCATGGCGGATGGTGCTGAGCGAGGGCAAGCGCGAGATGCCGAGCGGGGCAGGCCTCATCACCGAGCCTTACGATCCGGCGTTGCGCGTGATTGCTTGTAGCGGCGCGCCGCGTTGCCGCGAGGCGCATGCCGATACCCGCGCACTCGCTTCCGCCCTTGCGCCGCGTATTGCCCTCGATACGCGCCTTCACGTCTCCGGCTGCGCCAAGGGCTGCGCGCGTTCCGGCGCGTCCGCGGTGACGCTGGTTGCGACCAGCGCCGGATTCGATCTCGTCCGCGACGGCTCGACCCGCGATGAGCCGGTTTTACGCGGCCTCAACGGTGCCGACATCGTCAGTGATCCCTCCATCCTGGTCGGAGGCCACTGATGCCGCACACCTACGAGACCGACGGCGCGGCGATCTACCGGCAATCCTTCGCGACCATCCGGGCAGAGGCCGATCTTGCCCGCTTTACGCCGGACGAGGAGCAGGTGGTGGTGCGGATGATCCACGCCGCCGGCATGGTGGGCCTCGAGGCGCATATCCGCTTCACATCAGGCATGGCGACTGCTGCGCGCGCAGCCTTGCAGAGAGGCGCGCCGATCCTGTGCGACGCGCGCATGGTCTCGGAAGGAATTACGCGCGCGAGACTGCCGGCGGCCAACGCCGTGATCTGCACGCTCGGCGACGAGGCCGTTCCCGCGCTCGCGCAGTCCATGCGCAATACGCGGTCCGCAGCGGCGCTGGAGTTGTGGCGACCGCATCTCGACGGCGCAATCGTTGCGATCGGCAACGCGCCGACCGCGCTGTTTCATCTCCTCAACATGCTCGAGGACCCGGGCTGCCCGCGGCCCGCAGCGATCATCGGCTGCCCGGTCGGCTTCGTCGGCGCGGCCGAATCCAAGGCTGCGTTGATGGCCGATCCGCCGGTGCCGGCGCTGACAGTCGAGGGCCGCCTCGGCGGCTCCGCGATCACGGTCGCCGCCGTGAATGCACTGGCGAGCCGGAGCGAATAGCCATGGGACGCATCATCTGCTGCGGTCTCGGCCCAGGTGATCCTGATATGATGAGCGTGCGCGCCGACCGGACGGTGCGCGGTGCGAAGCATGTCGCCTATTTTCGCAAGAAGGGCCGGCCCGGCCAGGCGCGGCGGATCGTCGAAGGCATGTTGGCCTCCGACGTTACCGAGTACGCAATGGAATATCCTGTTACGACGGAGCTCGCCTTCGATAGCCCGGAATATGTGCAGCTGCTCGCCGGCTTCTACGACGAATGGGCGGAACGGCTGGCGCGGCTTTCGCGTGCGGTGGACGTCGTCGTGCTCTGCGAGGGCGATCCTTACTTTTACGGCTCCTTCATGCATCTGCACACGCGCCTGCAAGGCCGTGTCGAGATCGAGGTGATCGCGGGCATTCCCGGCATGGTCGGCTGCTGGAACGGCGTCGGCCGGCCGATCGCGCTTGGTGACGACGTGACGACGGTGCTGATGGGCACGCTCGCGGAAGACGAGCTCGAACGGCGCATGCGCGATTCCGATGCGCTGGTCATCATGAAGACCGGCCGCAATCTTTCAAAGGTGCGTCGCGCGCTGGCGTCCGCCGGCCGGCTGGACGATGCCTGGCTGGTCGAGCGCGGCACCATGCCGGGCGAGCGCGTGGTGCGGCTCGCCGACATCGATGCCGCTGAGTGTCCTTACTTCGCGATCGTGCTCGTGCACGGCAAGGGCCGGCATCTGGACGCCGCCGAATGACGGGCAGGCTGACCATCGCGGGCCTCGGGCCGGGCAGCGATGCGCTGGTGACGCCCGAGGTCTCCGCCGCCCTTGTCGCCGCCACCGACATTCTGGGCTATGCGCCTTATGTTGCGCGCGTGCCGCCGCGGGCAGGGCTCACCTTGCACCCCTCCGACAATCGCGAAGAGCTGCAGCGCGCGGGTGAGGCCCTGCGGCTTGCGGCCGAAGGCGGGCAGGTCGTCGTCGTCTCCTCCGGCGATCCCGGCGTCTTCGCGATGGCGTCGGCCGTGTTCGAGGCGCTCGAACAGGCGCCGCAGTTGCGCGAGCTTCCCATTCGCGTTTTGCCCGGCATCACAGCGATGCTGGCGGCAGCCGCGCGCGCTGGTGCGCCGCTCGGCCATGATTTCTGCGCGATCAATCTCTCCGACAATCTCAAGCCGCGGGCGGTGATCGAGAAGCGCCTGCGGCTGGCCGCGGAAGCCGATTTTGCCATTGCGATGTACAATCCCCGTTCTGCGAGCCGGCCGGAGGGTTTTGGCCGCGCGCTTGCGGTGTTGAAGGACGCCGGCTGCGGCGAGCGCCTCGTGATCTTCGCGCGCGCGATCAGCGCCGCTGATGAAAGGATCGAGACCGTCACGCTGAACGAAGCGACGCCCGAGATGGCCGACATGCGCACGCTTGTGATCGTCGGCAACTCGCAGACGCGTCGCGTCGGCCGCTGGGTCTATGCCCCGAGGCAGGCGCGATGACCGAGCCACTGCATGATCTCTGCCACGCTCTCAACCCGCAGCCGTTCGGGCAGTTTTGGCCGCGCGATCATGATCACGGGCAGGCCGAGCATGCGGGTCGCGTCGATCTTGGCACGTGCACCGTCGCCGCCGGAATTGCGGGCGACGATCCATGCGATGCCGCGCGCGCGCATCATTTCGAGCTCGCCGTCGAACGTGAACGGCCCGCGCGACACGATCACGTCCGCAGCGAAGGGCAGCGGTGCTTCGGGCGGATCGACGAACCGCAGCGTGTAGACGTGCTGCGGCTTCGTCGCGAACGGTGCGATGTGCTGGCGGCCGATGGCGAGAAACACGTTTGCGGGCGACTCGGGCAACGCGGCGGCTGCGGCGGTGACGTCGGCGACTTCGATCCAGTTGTCGCCGGGGGCCTTCGTCCAAGGCGCGCGTTCGAGCGCGATCAGCGGCGTTCCCGTTTGCGCGCACGCCTGGACCGCGTGGCGGCTCATCTCGGCAGCGAAGGGATGCGTGGCGTCGATCACATGCGTGATGCGCTCACGGCGAATATAGTCGGCGAGCCCGCTCACGCCGCCGAAGCCGCCGATGCGGGTCGGCAGCGGCTGATCGGCGGGCGCGCGGGTTCGGCCGCCATAGGAATACACGGCGTCGATGTGCGCGCGTGCGACTTCCGCGGCGAGCAAGCTCGCATCGGCGGTTCCGCCCAGAATGAGGGCGCGCGTCATGGCTGATCCCTGGCTGACCATCATCGGTATCGGCGAAGATGGCCTTGCCGGGCTGTCCGAAGCAAGCCGAAAGGCGCTCGACGATGCCGAAACCGTCTTCGGTGGTGAACGGCATCTCGCGCTCGCGGGAGTGACCAGGCGCGGTCGGCCTTGGCCGGTGCCGTTCGACGCAGACATCGTGCTGAGCTGTCGCGGCCGGCCGACGGCGGTGCTGGCCTCCGGCGATCCGTTCTGGCACGGCGCGGGTGCAGGTCTTGCCGAGAAGCTCGATGCCAACGAGTGGATCGCGCATTCGGCGCCATCGACCTTCTCACTCGCCGCCGCGCGGCTCGGCTGGCGCCTCGAAGCCATCGCCTGTCTCGGGCTTCATGCCGCGCCGTTCGAGCGTCTCGTGCCGCATCTGGCGCCCGGTGCGCGCATCATTTGCCTCGTGCGCGACGGCAAGGCGGCCGGTGATCTCGCCAAATGGCTGAGCGAGCGCGGGTGGGGCGCCTCGGCGTTCTGGGCTCTCGCCGCGCTCGGCGGGCCGCGCGAAAGCATCGCTGAGCATCGTGCCGACAGCTTTGCGGGCGATCTGGGCGAAAACCTGGTCGCAGTAGCGGTCGAGGCGAGGGGAGGGCAAGGCATTCCCAGCAGCTCCGGCCTGTCAGACGATCTCTTTGCTCACGACGGCCAGATCACCAAGCGGCCGGTGCGCGCGCTGGCGCTCTCGGCGCTGGCGCCGCGTCCCGGCGAGCGGCTGTGGGATATCGGCGCGGGTTCTGGCTCGATCTCAGTGGAATGGGCGCTGTGCGGCGGGACGGCGACCGCCATCGAGGCGCGCGACGATCGCGCCGCGAATATCCGCAGCAATGCAACAGCGTTCGGATTGGCGCATCGGATCACCGTCATCACGGGGAGCGCGCCGAAAGCTTTTGCTGCGTTGGAAGCGCCGGATGCCGTCTTCATCGGTGGCGGTCTCGATATCGCGATGTTCGATGCCATCTGGTCGCGGCTTGCGCCGGGTGCGCGGCTCGTCGCGCATGCGGTAACGCTGGAAACGGAAGCGCTGCTCGGCGAGCTGCACCAGCGTCACGGCGGCGAGCTGATGCGGGTCGAGATCGCACATGCCGGCCCGCTCGGCCGCTACAGGTCCTGGGAAGCGTCGCGACCCGTGGTGCAGTGGAGTGCGGTTCGATGAAAGTCGCCGGACTCGGATTCAAGAAGGATGTGACGTTGGCTTCGTTGCGCGAGGCGCTGCTGGCTGCCGGTGGTTTCGAAGGCCTTGCGGCGGTCGCGACTGTCAGCGACAAGGCCGACGCGGAAGCGCTAAAGCAGCTCGCGCGCGAATGCGGTGTGCCGATCAAGGCGGTCTCGGCTGAAGCGTTGGCCAACATCCATACGCCGACGCAGTCAAAACTCGTCGCGGAAAAGTTCGGCACGGGCTCGGTCGCTGAAGCCGCTGCGCTCGTTGCGGCTGGCCCTCGCGCGCGATTGATTGCGACGCGGGCGGTCTCGCGGGATCGCACCGCGACCGCCGCGATCGCAGAGGGAGACGGCGCATGACGGTGCACTTCATCGGTGCCGGGCCGGGCGCTCCGGATTTGCTGACGTTGCGCGGACGCGACTTGATCGCGGCCTGTCCGGTCTGCCTCTATGCGGGCTCGCTGGTGCCCGAGGGCGTGCTGGCGCATTGCCCGCCCGGCGCGCGCATCGTCAACACCGCGCCGCTGTCGCTCGACGAGATCATTGCGGAGATCGCCGCCGCGCATGCCGCCGGCAAGGATGTTGCCCGCTTGCATTCCGGCGATCTCGCGATCTGGTCGGCGATGGGCGAGCAGCTCCGCCGCCTGCGCGCGCTCGGTATTCCCTACACGGTCACGCCGGGCGTGCCGTCCTTCTCGGCCGCCGCCGCCGCGCTGGAGACCGAGCTGACGCTGCCCGGTCTTGCCCAGTCAGTCGTGCTGACGCGCACGCCGGGCCGCGCCAGCGCAATGCCTGAGGGCGAAAAGCTCGCAGCGTTTGCCGCCACCGGTGCGGTGCTCGCGATCCATCTGTCGATCCATCTGCTCGACAAGGTCGTCGCCGAGCTGACGCCGCATTACGGCGCGGATTGCCCCGTCGCGATCGTCTGGCGCGCGAGCTGGCCGGACCAGCGCATCGTTCGCGCCAC
Source organism: Bradyrhizobium barranii subsp. apii (assembly GCF_011516635.5). Lineage (GTDB taxonomy): Bacteria > Pseudomonadota > Alphaproteobacteria > Rhizobiales > Xanthobacteraceae > Bradyrhizobium > Bradyrhizobium barranii. Next base: position 4,114,138 of record NZ_CP096255.1, read on the forward strand.
GCTGGCGACGCTCGATGCCGCCGTCGGCACCGAGATGGAGCGCACGGCACTCATTTTGGTTGGCAAGACGCTTGGCGCTGCGGACTTTGACGAGAGCCGCCTCTATGCCGTCGACTACGACCGCCGCTATCGGCCGGTCGGCGCCGATCCGCGCTTTCCGGAGGCATCGTGATGCCGGCAGGCCTCGTCATCTCCGCGCCGGCCTCCGGCGTCGGCAAGACCACGCTGACGCTGGCGCTGGCGCGCGCCTGGCGCAATCGCGGATTGAACGTGCAGTGCTTCAAGAGCGGGCCCGATTATATCGATCCCGCCTTCCATGCCGCTGCGACGGGGCGCGCTTCCGTCAACGTCGATAGTTGGGCGATGGATCGCGGGACGATTGCTCATCTCGTCGGTCGCGGCACTGATGCCGATGTCGTGCTCGCGGAGGGCTCGATGGGCCTGTTCGACGGCGTCGCCGCGCGCGGCGTCTCCGGCACCGGCGCCACCGCCGACATTGCGGAGATGCTGGGCTGGCCGGTGCTGCTGGTGATCGATCCCTCCCGACAGGCGCAGACCGCGGCGGCGATCGCCGCAGGCCTTCGTGACTATCGCGCGGGTGTGCGCCTTGCCGGCGTCGTGCTCAATCGCGTCGCCAGCCCGCGGCATGAAGATGTCGTCCGGCGTGCGCTGAACGACGCCGGCATCGCCGTGTTCGGCGCGCTGCCGCGCCATGCCGAAATCAGCCTGCCGAAACGGCATCTCGGCCTGGTGCAGGCCGAAGAGCAGGCCGAGATCGGCAAGCTGATCGACGAAGCCGCGCGGTTCGTCGCCGAGCATGTCGATCTCGATGCGGTGCTGCGATCGGCAGCAAGCTGGTCGCCCCAGCCGGCGGCAAGCGGCATGAATGTGACGCCGCCCGGGCAGCACATTGCGTTGGCCCGCGATGCCGCGTTCTCCTTCATCTATCCGCACATGCTGGAAGCGTGGCGCGCGGCTGGCGCCGAGATCTCGACATTCTCGCCGCTTGCCGATGAAGCGCCTGACGCGAGCGCCGATGTCTGCTGGCTGCCCGGCGGCTATCCCGAACTGCATGCCGGCACGATCGCGGCCAGTGCCCGCTTTCGCAGCGGCTTGCGCGCGTTCGCTGATACACGGCCGGTGCACGGCGAATGCGGAGGCTATATGGTGCTGGGAACCGCTCTGACCGACGCCGACGGCATCCGTCATGAGATGACGGGCCTGCTCGGACTGGAGACAAGCTTTGCCAAGCGCCGCATGCATCTGGGCTATCGTCTCGCTGCGCTCGCCGCGCCGATGCCGGGCCATCAGGTCGGCGCGCGCCTGCGCGGTCATGAGTTCCACTATTCGACGATTATCGCGCAGCCGGATACGCCGCTGGCGGTCGTGCACGATGCAACAGGCGCGGTCATCGCCGAGACCGGCTCGCGCCGCGGCCTTGCCACCGGCACGTTCTTCCACCTGATCGCGGAGGATCGGTGAGCGGTTTTGTCACTTTCATCTCGGCCGGCCCCGGCGACCCCGAGCTCCTCACGCTCAAAGGCGCCGCGCGGCTGCGCGATGCCGACGTCGTGCTCTATGACGACCTCGCCTCCGGCGCGATCCTCGATCTGGCCCGGCCCGGCGCCAATCTCGTCGCGGTCGGGAAGCGGGCAGGGCGGCCCTCGACCAAGCAGCACCACGTCAACCGCCTGCTGATCGACTACGCCGCGGCCGGCGTCCGTGTGGTGCGGTTGAAATCGGGCGATGCCGGTATCTTTGGCCGGCTCGAGGAGGAACTGGAGGCGCTGCGCGAAGCCGGCATCGGCTACGAGATCATTCCCGGAATCACCTCGGCCTGTGTCGCCGCCGCGCAAGCCGGCATTCCCCTGACCCGGCGCCACACCTCGCGCCGGGTGCAGTTCGTGACCGGGGCCGATGTCACCGGCGAGCTGCCGCAGAATTTGAACTGGGCGGCGCTGGCGGATCCCGAAGCGACCACCGTGGTCTATATGGGCCGGCGCACCTTTCCGGCGCTTGTCGCAAAATTGATCGAGCACGGCCTCGCGCCGGATACCCCGGCGCTGTTCGCCGAATCCCTCGGTCGTCCCGACGAGCGGCTGGTCCGCACCACCATTGCCGAGCTGGCCGAACAGCTTGCGCGGGGCGGCGCGGCCTCGACGGCGGCGGTGATCCTGTTTGGCGCGCTGGCGGGCGATTATCCGTCATGACCGTCCCGGCCGCCCTTCGCCCCTTGACGCCCGGCTGGCGAAAGGGGCACACAGGAGACGCATGGTGCTCGAGGCGGCGGAAACCGCCGGAGCATAATCGGGAATGGGGGTGGGCGGACAGTTGCGCCGCCCAAAACCCCAGCCGCCCTTGCGACTGTAAGCGGTGAGGGACTCCGATCAGCCACTGGGCCGCAAGGCCCGGGAAGGCCGGAGAACCCCAGTGAACCGCGAGCCAGGAGACCGGCCGTGCATGTTTTGTGGCCAAGGCCGTCGGGTGTGACGGCAGGAAGGAACTGAACCATGCATATCGAACCCGGAGTCGTATCGGGCGCCAAGCTCGTGTTGAGTTACGCAACCGGCATCGCCGTCGGCGGCGTTGCGCTGAAGCTCGCGGTCGAGACCGTGCGCGAGCAGGGCATCACGTCGTTCGCGGCGCGGACGCTCGCCACCACGGGCCTCGTGTTCGTCTTCTTCGAGATCCTGCCGCACTTCCCGGTCGGCGTCTCCGAGGTGCACTTCATCCTCGGCTCGACCCTGTTCCTGCTGTTTGGGGCAGCGCCCGCGGCCTTCGGCCTTGCGTTCGGACTGTTGTTCCAGGGCATCTTCTTCGAGCCGCCCGATCTGCCGCAATTCGGCATGAACGTCACCACGCTGCTGGTGCCGCTGTTCGGGATCCAGGCGATCGCCGCGCGGATCATTGCCCGCAACACCGCCTATGTCGATCTCAGGTATCGCCAGGCGCTGGCGCTGTCGACCACGTATCAGGCCGGCGTCATCGCCTGGGTCGCGTTCTGGGCGCTCTATGGCTCCGGCTTCGGTGCGACCAACCTCGTCAACATCGCGACCTTCGCGGCCTCCTACGCGCTCGTTATCGTGATCGAGCCGCTGGCCGACCTCGGCGTGCTGGCGCTGGCAAAATCGCTGCGCGGCGTCACCGCGCCCGGTCTCGTCACGCCGCGCCTGCACAACGCGGCTTAAGAGACAAAGGGGGCGGCCGTCATGGCCGCCCCTGCACGCGCGATGCTCACGCTCTTCCTGATAGGCATCGGTTGCGGTGATCCCGGGCAGCTCACGCGCGCTGCCGTTCAAGCCATCAACGCGGCCGATCTGATCCTGATCCCGCGCAAGGGGATGGCGAAGTCCGATCTCGCAGATCTCAGGCGGACGATTTGCGCGGATGTACTCACCAATCAAGCGACGCGCATTGCCGAGTTCGATCTTCCCGTGCGCGAAGCCGGTGAAGCGGACTATCACAAGGGCGTGGACGATTGGCACGATGCCGTGGCCGCGGCGTGGTCGCGGACGATCGCGAGCCAGCTCGGTGATGATGGCAAGGTCGCGCTGCTGATCTGGGGCGATCCCTCGCTCTACGATTCCTCGCTGCGCATTGCGCGGCGGCTCGATCCCTTGCCTGATATCGACGTCGTGCCCGGCATCACTTCGATCCAGGCGCTATGCGCGGCGCATGCGCTGCCGCTCAACGACATCGGCGAGCCTTTCCTGGTCACGACGGGACGCCGCTTGCGCGAAGGCGGCTGGCCGCAGGGCGTCGATACCGTGGTGGTGATGCTCGACGGCAGCACGGCGTTCCAGTCGCTCGATCCAGCCGGGTTGCACATCTGGTGGGGCGCCTATCTCGGCATGCCCGATCAAATCGTCATGTCGGGCGTTCTGGCCGAGATCGGCCCGAGCATCGTCGCCGCGCGACAGGATGCGCGCGAGCGGCACGGCTGGATCATGGACAGCTACATTCTCAAGCGCAGGCCGTAAGCGAGGCAGCATGCTCCCCGATTGGGTCACCCGGAAATGCCCAGATGTCTCCGCTGTCCATCGCGAGGCGGCGCTCGCGCGGCAGGCGCAACTCACAAAACCGGCCGGCGCGCTCGGCCGGCTGGAGCAGCTTGCGGTCGAGCTTGCGGGCCTGCAAGCGACCGAGCAGCCGCGCGCCGCGCGGGTGCCGATCATCGTCTTCGCCGGCGATCACGGCATCGTCGCGCAGGGCGTGTCGGCCTATCCGCAAGGAGTGACCATCGCGATGATGGCGAATTTTGCCTCGGGCGGTGCCGCAATCTCGGTGCTGGCGCGTGAGCTTGGCTCAAACCTTGAGGTCGTCGATGCCGGCACGCTGGCGCAGGAGGAGATCGCGGGCGTCGTTACCGACAAGCCGCGCAGCGGCACGCGCGACTTCAGCGTGGAAGCCGCGCTCACCCCCACGGAGCTGGCATTCGCCTTCGAGGCCGGTCAGCGCGCAGTCGCGCGCGCAGACGCCGGCAGGCCCGATCTCCTGATCTTCGGCGAGATGGGCATCGGCAATACCACGACGTCGGCGGCGATTGCGGCGAGCCTGCTCGGCATCAGTGCCGAGGAGATCGCGGGCAGCGGTACCGGCGTCGACGCGGCCGGCCGCGTGCACAAGGCGCGCGTGATCGACGCTGCGATCGCGCATCATAGCGTTGCAGGTGCTTCGCCGGAAAAGATTCTGTGCGCCGTCGGCGGCCTCGAAATCGCGGCGATCTGCGGCGCCATCATTGCGGCTGCGCAAGCCCGCATTCCCGTGTTGATCGATGGCTTCATCGTATCCGTGGCAGCGCTGGCGGCGGTGCGGCTGAACCCGTCGTGCCAGCCATTCCTGCTGCCGTCGCATCAATCGGCGGAGCAGGGGCATCGGCTGGTGCTGCGCGCGCTGAACGTGCTGCCGTTGATCAGCCTCGATCTCAGGCTCGGCGAAGGATCGGGTGCCGCCATCGCGCTGCCGCTGGTGCGGCTCGCGTGCAGCCTTCACAACGGCATGGCGACCTTCGCGCAGGCCAATGTGCCGGATCGCCCGGCCTGATCCGGCTCAAGCCGCGCGCTGATTGACCGCGACGACGCGCCAGCCGGTGGCGAGGCGGTCGATCCGGGTCAGTGACAACGGATCGATCACGAAGCGCAAGGCCGCTTGTGGTGTCAGATCCAGCGCAATGCAGAGTGCGGCGCGGATGGTGCCGGAATGCACGACGAGCGTTGCTGAGCCGGCGCCGATTTGCGCGAGACCCAGCCGGACGCGCGCGACCTGATCCTCAAAACTTTCGCCGCCCGGCGGCCGCCCGTGCGCCGGATTGCTCCAGAACTGCGCATAGGCCTCCCCGCCGCTCGCGGCGAGTTCGTCATGCCGCCGGCCGGTCCAGTCGCCAAAATCCTGCTCACTGAATTCGGGCACCAACGCGGGTTCGAGTCCCAGCGCGCGCGCCGTCTCAACCGTGCGTCGCGCCGGGCTCGCAAAGCTCGCAGCATCTGGCGGGAGCCTCTGCCGCAAGGCCTCCAGTTGCACGCGGTCGCCGAGATCGGCGGGCGCGTCGGCCGCGTGGATCGTCCCTTTGACGCCGTCGACGGGCGCATGCCGTATCAGCCAGAGGAAGGTCTCGCCTTCCATGCCTATCTCCAAGGAAGTTGGTCGCTGTGGTAATAACGTCGTATCGGCACATTGACTCTGTCTTGTTGGTAATCCTAGATGGCTTTGACGGTTTCCCCGAGTGGGGATGAAAAGGGAATGCGGTGCGGGGATTTTGTCCCCAATGCCGCGGCTGCCCCCGCAACTGTAAGCGGCGAATCTTGCGTCACGAGCCACTGGGTATCTCGGTCCCGGGAAGGCGATGCAAGGTACTGACCCGCGAGCCAGGAGACCTGCCGTCAGCCGTGGTCACACGCGAAGATGTCGGTCGGGGAGTACAGACATTCGGCTTCATCGGAAGGCTCAAAGGCCGGAGGTGGGACCTGGTTCGCTGTGACGTGCCACTGACGTCATACCGAGGTCCCGAACTGTGTCTTCCATTCGTCTTGTCCGACCGCGTTGCTTCCTGCTCGCTTCCGCCGCGCTTACTTCATTTGCAGTCGCCGATCTGCCCGCAGCGCTGGCGCAGCAGGCCCGCGAGCCGCTGCCGCCGGTCGAGGTGTCGCCCGCCCAATCCCGCAAACCGGCAAAGCCGGCGGCCCGGGACGCGCAGAGCCCACGCCGCGCAGCATCGCGCAGGCCAGCGGCCGCATCGGCCGCGGCCAAGCCCGTCGTGCCGACCGCGGCGGCGCAGACGCCGCTCAACACCAATGTGGTTGCCGAGAGCGCCTCGCGCCTCGGCCTGACCGTGCAGGAGACACCCGCGACCGTCGAAGTCATCTCGGCCGAGACCATGCGGGAGCAGGGCTATCGCACCGTGTCGGAGGTGGCGCAGGGCGCGGTCGGTGTCACCTCCGGCGACAATCCGGCCGAGCCCGCAGCTTTCTCCATGCGTGGCTTCACCAACAGCCAGATCAACATGCTCTACAACGGCATCAAGATCGGTCCGCAGAACATGACCTCGCGGATCACGGATACGGCCAATCTCGCAGCCGTGGAATTTTTGAAAGGTCCGGCCTCGCTGATGTCGGGCGAAGGTGCCGCCGGTGGCGCAATCAACTTGATCACGAAGCAGCCACACACCGGGCCGATCCGGAATGAAGCTGACTTTTCCTGGGATTCGCTCAACTCGTTCGGCGTCCATTACGGCTCGGGCGGCAGCACCAACGTCCAGGGGCTCGACTACCGCTTCGACATCAGCCGCGCCTCGCTCAATGGCTTTGCCGACGACACCAATACCAAGACGTTGGATGTGTCTGGCCAGCTCAATTACCGCATCTCCGACAGCCTCAAGATCTGGGGCGCGATCGAGTACCGGGAAGATCGCTCGAAGGCCTATTGGGGCGCACCGCTGGTACCGATCGCCTTCAGCGGCTCGCATGCGACGAGCGGCATTGTTTCGGGCAATTACGTCTCGAACTTCAACAAAACGAATCTCGGTGCGATCACGATCGACGATCGTACCTTCAACACCAATTACAACGTTCTCGACAACCGCAACGTGGCACAAGAGGTGTGGCTGCGCGGCGGCTTCGAACTGAAGCTGGCGCCTGACCTGACGCTGAAGAGCCAAGCCTATGCCTATGGCGCGGAGCGTACCTGGTTCAACAACGAGATCGAGGCTTTCAATGCCAGTACGGGCCTGCCCAACTCGAACATGGTCGATCGCGAGCGCTTCTATGTTGCACATAGCCAACGCCTTGTCGGCAACATTACCGACCTGATTTGGGACGCTAATATCGCAGGCTTCGACAACCGCCTGGTCACGACACTTTCGTCCAGCTATCTCGATTTCGTCAGGCCAGGCGCGGCCAACTTCCCGGACGATTACGTCTCGCTCGTCAATCCCGACCGTGGCCTTTACGGCCTGCTCACGACGCAGCAGCAGACCGCGCGTATCGACAACGAGGCGCTGTCGTTCGAGGACCGGCTGAAACTGACGCGCAGCTTTGCGCTGATCGGCGGCCTCCGCGTCGAGCATATCGGGCTTGACCGCAACTGGACCGACAAGAACGGGCTGGAAAAGGCGGGCTTTCCGTACACGAAAGACTGGGCGCCGGTGACGGGTCGTATCGGCTACACGTGGGAGGCCGTGCCCGGCCTGACCTTCTTCAGCCAGTACGCGACCGGCGCGGACGTCTCGGCCAATAACATTTTCCTGCTTCTGCCGACGCAGCCGCTCGACCTGACGACGGCGCGCACCTATGAGACGGGCATCAAGCGTCTGTTCTGGGACAACCGGGCGGAGTGGTCGTTCTCGGCCTACGACATCCTGCGCAAGAACGTCTATGCAGCGGCCGGCGGCATGCAGCTCAACATCGCAGGCCGGCAGGAGTCGAAGGGCGTCGAACTCGCCGCGGCAGTACGCCCGATCGATCCCCTGCGGCTCTGGGGCAACATCGCCTATGTCGATGCACGCTATGCCGACTACAATTTTGCCGGTGGTTCGTTCTCCGGCAACACGCCGCCGAACGTGCCGCGTGTCGTGGCCAATGCCGGTGCGTCGTACCGGTTCTTCACGCCCTGGCCGGTGGAACTCGGCATCATCGGCCGCTATGTCGGCGACCGCTACAACACCGATGCCAACGTCGTGACGATGAAGGCCTACACCGTCGCCGACGTCTACGCCTTCGTCGACATCCCGAAGGCGGTGTTCAACGCGGTCGACCAGGCCCGTCTGGGCTTCCGCGTGCGCAACATCACCGACAAGCGCTACGCGATCTGGGGCGATCCGTTCTATCCCGACCAGATCCTGCTCGGTGCGCCCAGGACCTATGAGCTCTCGGCCGCGTTCAAATGGTAGGGCGCTGACCACATGATGAACGCGATCGTGCTGCTGCATCGCTGGCTCGGGATCGCGTTCTGCCTGCTGTTCGCGATGTGGTTCGCGAGCGGAATCGTGATGCACTTCGTCCCGTTTCCGTTGTTGACGGAGGCGGAACGTTTTTCCGGGCTCGCGCCGGTGGCTGGCGGAGAGGTGAGGATTGCGGTCGCGGATGCCGTCGCCGCGAGCGGGGTCACGGACGCCACGCGCGTTCGCCTGGTCCAGCGGAGCGACGGGCCGGTCTATGTCGTGTCGGACCCGTCGCGTGTGCGCGCGGTCCATGCCTCCGACGGACGGGATGCATCGGTGACGTCCGCCGACGTCGCGGTCGGTATCGCGCGGGATCATGCCCGGCAACGCGGGCTCGATGCCGCGCGGGCGGCGATGATTTCGGGCGCGGATTATGATCAATGGAGCGTACCCAACGGCTTTGATCGATACCGGCCTCTGTTGCGCGTCGCTCTTGGCGATGCAGCCGGAACCGAGGTCTATGTCTCCTCGCGCACCGGCGAAGTCGTGCTGGATACGACCCGCAGCGAGCGCGGGTGGAATTGGGCCGGCAGCGTCCTGCACTGGATCTATCCGACGGTCCTGAGGAGCAACTGGTCCCTTTGGGATCAGGTGGTCTCGACATTGTCGCTGGTGGCTTTTATCGCCGCGACGCTCGGCGCGGTGCTCGGAATTATCAGGATCAGGATTCGAGGGCGTCGGGTCTCGTCGCCTTATCGCGGCTGGCACGCACTGCATCACATCATTGGTCTCGTCGCGACCGTTTTCGTGCTGACCTGGAGTTTCAGTGGCTGGCTCTCGATGGATCACGGCCGGCTGTTCTCGCGCGGGGAGCTGACCCCGACCGAAGCGGGCGTGGCGTATGCCGCGCCTGACTGGACGACGGCCCCACCGGTCGGTCAGCCGTCGGCTCGCGACATCGAATGGTTCGCCGTCAACGGTGTTGTCTACCGGCGCGACCGGACCGGCCTCGCCAGTCAGACCTTAACCAAAACGGAGGAGGCGAGCCGCAGCCGGCAGGTGGCATTCCTCGGCGAGAAGGATGTCCATGACCTGACGACGCGCCTTGCGCCGGGTTGCGGCGCCCCGTCCGTTCTAGCCGACAATGACGACTATCCCGCGCACTCGGCTGTCCCCGGAGCGCCCGTCTATCGCTCCCGATGCGGCGACCTCTGGTTCGACATCGACGGTGCCGACGGCCGTGTGCTGCAAAGACTGGATGCCTCGCGGCGCGCCTATCGCTGGTTCTATAGCGCGCTTCACACGCTCGATTTTCCCGTTCTCATGGCGCATCCGCGTCTGCGCGATATCCTGGTCGTCGGGTCCTGCTTGCTGGGGCTGGTATTTTCCGTCACCGGCATCGTCATCGGCTGGCGGCGCTTGCGGTCGACCTTCGCGGCTTGAGCTGCGTATCGAACAAATCATATGCGCCATGCAGATTGCGGGTTGCGCGGGCGATGGCAGGCGCGGATGATCGTCCGAGGGGGCGCAGCGGTGCGCTCTCTCAATGGGGCGATCGTGATCGATGTCAATTCAGCGCAAGCGCCTCGGCATGATGACCCCGTCGTCCAACTCGGTGCTGGAGCCCATCACCAGTTCCATGCTGCATGGCGTGGCCGGCGTCACCGCTCATTTCTCGCGCTTCCGCGTTACCGAGATCGCGCTCGATGCCGCGGCGCTGAACCAGTTCGATGCCTCGGTGATGCTGCCGGCGGCGGATCTGCTGGCGGACGCCAAGGTCGATGCCATTGCCTGGAACGGCACGTCGGCAAGCTGGCTTGGTATCGGCCGCGACAGGAGCCTGTGCGAAGCGATCGCGGCGCGGACCGATATCCCGGCGACGACCTCCACGCTCGCCTGCATCGACGCCGTCCGCGCGCTCGGCGCCGGACGCGTCGGCCTGGTTTCACCCTATACGGACGACGTGCAACGGCGGATCGGCGATGTCTGGGTCGAGGAGGGGATCGCCCCTCACGCCGAGCGGCATCTCGGCCTGCGCGATAACTTTTCCTTCGGTGAGGTCACGCCCGCGACGATCGCCGACATGATCCGCGCGGTCGCGGCGGACGGCGCCGATGCCGTCGTCATTCTCTGCACCAATCTCGACGGCGCCGCGCTGGCGGCCTCGCTCGAACAGGAGTTGGGCATCGCCGTGCTGGACTCGGTCGCGGTCACGTTGTGGCGGACGCTCGAACTCGCCGGTGGCGACATCGCGGCCCTTGCGGCGTGGGGCCGGATCTTCCAGACATCAGCGATCATCAAGTGACGGAGACGCCTGTGACGCAGCTCGATCTCGCCATTCGCGGCGGCACCATCGTGACGGCCAGCGACGAGTTTCGCGCCGATATCGGCATTCGCGACGGACGCATCGTCAACATCGCCGACCGCATTGAAGGCGCGGCGCGCGAGATCGACGCAACGGGTCTGCTGGCGCTGCCGGGCGGGATCGACAGCCACGTCCACATCTCCCAGGCCTCCGGACCCGACGTCGTGATGGCCGACGATTTTGCTTCGGCAACGCGCGCGGCGGCGGCCGGCGGCAACACCATGGTGCTGCCCTTCGCGCTCCAGGAGAAGGGGACGTCGCTGCGCACCTGCGTCGAGAACTACCGTAAGCTCGCCGAGGGCGAGTGCTACATCGACACCGCTTTCCACCTCATCATCTCCGACCCCACCGCGGTCGTGCTCGGGCAGGAGCTGCCGGCTCTCGTCAAGGACGGCTACACCTCGTTCAAGGTGTTCATGACCTATGACGACCTCGTGCTCAGCGACATGCAGCTGCTGGAAGTGTTCGACGTCGCGCGCCGCGAGGAGGCGCTGGTCATGGTCCATTGCGAGGGCTACGACGCGATCCGTTTCCTCACCGCCAAGCTCGAACGCGAGGGCCACATCGCGCCCTATTATCACGGCGTGTCGCGGCCGCAGGCCGTCGAGCGCGAGGCGACGCATCGCGCCATCAGCCATGCCGAGGTGATCGGCGTTCCCATCATGATCGTCCACGTCTCCGGGCGCGAGGCGATGGAGCAGGTGCGCTGGGCCCAGCAGCGCGGACTGCCGGTGCATGCCGAGACCTGTCCGCAATACATCACGCTGACGGCCGACGACATGAAAGGCCTGAACATGGACATGTCAGGCGCAAAGTATGTCTGCTCGCCGCCGCCGCGCGATGCCGAAAGCCAGCAGGCGATCTGGGAAGGGATCACCACGGGTGTGTTCCAGACCTTCTCGTCCGATCACTGCCCGTTCCGCTACGACGATCCCAAGGGCAAGCTGACGCCGAATTCCCGCACCTCGTTCCGCTGGGTGCCGAACGGCATCCCCGGCGTCGAGACCCGGTTGCCGATCCTGTTCTCCGAGGGCGTGTCGAAGGGGCGGATCAGCTTGCAGAAATTCGTCGAGCTGACTGCGACAAATCATGCGCGGATCTACGGGCTCTATCCGCGCAAGGGCTCGATCGGCGTCGGCTTCGACGCCGACATCGTCCTATGGGATCCCGAATTGAAGAAGCCGATCCGGCAGGCCGACCTGCACCACGGCGCGGACTATACGCCGTGGGAAGGCTTCGACGTCACCGGCTGGCCCGTCACCACCATCGCGCGGGGCCGCGTGGTGTACGAGAAGGGCAGGATCGTCGGCGACAAGGGCGTGGGCGAGGTGCTCAGCCGCGGCAAGTCAAGCCTGGTGTGACGGAAAAATCATCGCATCGGGACGACGCCATGTCGTCCGTTGCGCATACCATCCTCGCGCTGCTGCGGCATCATTGATCCCTTTTCGCCGGCCGCCTTTCGGTGTAGCTCTGCGCCCACTTGTTAGGCGGTGGGCGCCAATGCTGATCGCCGCCGAAATCATGCAGGAGACACCAGGGATGTACCCGAAAGTTCAGATGTTCATCGCCGGCGAGTGGACCGACGGCACCTCCGGCAAGTCGGAGGACATCCTCAACCCCGCCACCGGCCAGCCGATCGGCAAGACCCCGCACGCCTCGCGCCAGGACCTCGACCGCGCGCTGGAGGCCGCCAAGGCCGGCTTCGAGATCTGGCGGAAGACCTCGCCGTTCGACCGCTACAAGTTGATGCGCAAGGCCGCCGACATCATCCGCTCGCGCGCCGCCGAGATCGCGCCTGTCATGACCATGGAGCAGGGCAAGCCGGTCGTGGAAGCCCAGGGCGAGACCATGCTCGCCGGCGACCTGATCGACTGGTTCTCCGAGGAAGCCCGCCGCGCCTATGGCCGCATCGTGCCGCCGCGGATGGGCAACGTCTCCCAGCTCGTGACCAAGGAGCCGGTCGGCCCGGTCGCCGCATTCACGCCCTGGAATTTCCCGATCAACCAGGCGGTCCGCAAGATCTCGGCCGCGCTCGCCGCCGGCTGCTCGATCATCGTCAAGGGCCCGGAAGAGACGCCTGCAAGCTGCATGGAGCTGGTGCGCGCCTATGCCGACGCGGGCATTCCGGCCGGCGTCGTCCAGCTGGTGTTCGGCGTGCCGTCGGAAGTGTCGGAATATCTCATTCCGCACCCGATCATCCGCAAGATCAGTTTTACGGGCTCGACCGCGGTCGGCAAGCATCTGGCCGCACTCGCGGGCCTGCATATGAAGCGCGTCACCATGGAGCTCGGCGGCCACGCGCCGGCAATCGTGTTCGCGGACGCTGATCTCGACAACGCCGCCAAGATTCTCTCGGCCAACAAGTTCCGCAATGCCGGCCAGGTCTGCGTCTCGCCGACGCGCTTCCTGGTGCATGAGAGCGTGTATCAGCCCTTCGTCGACAAGTTCGTCGCCGCGGCCAAGAGCCTGAAGGTCGGCAACGGCCTCGACAAGGACACCCGCATGGGTCCGCTGGCGAACCCGCGACGCGTCGACGCGATGGAGGGTCTGGTCTCCGACGCTGTGCAGCGCGGGGCCAAGGTGCAGGCTGGCGGCAAGCGCATCGGCAACGAAGGCTTCTTCTTCGAGCCGACTGTGATCACCGACGTGCCGCGCGATGCCCGCATCATGAACGAGGAGCCGTTCGGACCGCTTGCGCCGATCACCTCCTTCCGCAGCTATGACGAGGTGGTGGCCGAGGCGAACCGTCTGCCTTACGGCCTTGCGGCCTATGCCTACACGACCTCGACCAAGACGATGCAGGCGATCGGCTCCGACATCGAGAGCGGTATGGTGTCGATCAACCACCACGGCCTCGCGCTGCCGGAAGTGCCGTTCGGCGGCATCAAGGATTCCGGTTACGGCTCCGAAGGCGGCCTCGAGGCGATCGAGGGTTATCTGAATACGAAGTTCGTGACCCAGGCGAGCGCTTAAGGAAGAGTCGCGTTGTCATTCCGGGGCGCGCGAAGCGCGAACCCGGAATCCATCGCGCAACACGTGATGCAGACAAATGGATTCCGGGCTCGCGCCAAGTGGCGCGCCCCGGAATGACGGTGGATAGGACCTGCGTTGCCTGACGGGCGAGACATGGACAACAGCCGTCACCCAAGCAAGCGCGTGTCCCTTGCCGGGATGCATATCGACCGGACGTCGGCCGTGCCGCTGCATCTGCAGATCGCGGCGCACATCCGCGACGGCATTTTGCGCGGCGTCTTTTCGGCTGGAACGCAATTTCTGGGATCCCGGGAGATCGCGCGCGAATTGGGCTGCTCGCGCACGGTGGTGTTGACCGCCTGGGATCTGCTCTACGCCGAGGGCTATCTTGAATCGACGCCGCGCGGCAGTGTCATGGTGGCGTCAGTGGCGACCCCACATGCCGCGCCTTCGTCCGCGACGTCGCCTGCGGCCAAGCCCGCCCACATGTCGGAGCGCTGGCGCTCGCTGCTTGCCTTCGACTACGAGACCAACTGGCCGTCGGAATTCAGCCCGGGCGCGCCTGACATCTCGACCTTCCCATTCAAGGAATGGTCGCGCCTGCTGCGCCAGTCCTGGCAAAATCCAAGGGAGCAGGAGTGTCTCGATCTTCCCCCGGAAGGCCACCCGCGCTTGCGGAGCGAGATCGCGAACTTCCTCGGCTCGGTGCGCGGGCTCGTCTGCTCGCCGGAGGAAGTTGTGGTCACCTCCGGCACATCGGGGGCGCTAGTTTTCTGCAGCCGGATGATCCTCGATCCCGGCGACGAGGTCTGGGTCGAGGAGCCCGGCTTCGTCGAGGCGCGCTGGGCGCTCACGGCTGCGGGCGCGAAGCTCGTTCCAATTCCGGTCGATGACAAGGGCCTCGTCGTCTCCGAAGGAATCCGGCGCGCACCGGGCGCAAAACTGATCGTGGTGACGCCGTCGCATCAATATCCGCTCGGCGTCAGCATGGGGCTGGAGCGGCGGCTCGAGCTGCTCGATTGGGCCAACAAGAACGACGTCTGGGTGATCGAGGACGATTACAATTCGGAGTTCAGGCACCAGGACAGCATGATCGCCTCGCTGCGCTCGCTCGATCGCGAGGGGCGGGTGATCTATTTCGGCACCTTCTCGAAGATCATGATGCCGAATTTGCGGCTCGGCTACATCGTCGCCAACAGGCATTTCATCGAGGGCTTTTCCAAGGGCCGCGCGCGCATCGATGTGCACACCTCCGGCATCGGTCAGCTCGCGCTGGCCGAGTTCATGCGGGAAGGGCACCTGCTGCGGCATCTGCGCGGGATGCGGCGGATCTACGCCGCGCGCCGGAAGGCGCTGATCGATGCGATCGCAGCGCTGATGCCTGACGATCTCACCGTATCCTCCGCCGTCACCGGATTGCACCTGGTGGCTCTGTTCACTGACGCGATGCAGGCACGGATGAGCGACCGCCAGGCGGCCGCGGTCCTGAAGCAGGCGGGCATCCACGTCCAGCCGCTCTCGCAAAACTTTCTGGAGCAGCCGACGCGGCAGGGCCTGGTGTTCGGCTACGGACGGCTGCGGGTCGAGGATGCCGCGCCGCTGCTTGCGAGAATCGCGGCTTGCATCGGCAGCGGTCGCCGCAACGCACCATCCGACCCGGCAATATCCTCCCTTACTGTTCGTACAATAAAGAGAAGCTGAGCCGACCGTCGTGCATAGCTCGTAGGCATGCGGCTATCCCGCATCGCCGTTCAATCGCCTGCAAATTAGACAGCCGCTTTTGAGCACTCCGATTGCAGTGCAGCGGGCGTCACGATTTGCGCGGAGAAATCCGTGGTGCGATGCACGTTTGTCGCGTGGAACGGTTCGCGTTCGTGTGCTCTCTGCGCGTGCAGTGCTGCACCAAAACGTGCAGCCGGTGTTGCACCGCGTGATGTCGGTCCTGCGCTGGTCTAGTGGTTTGCGACAACTCTGGCCCTATCCCGAGCCCATCGCTCTGTCGCACGCTCGCAGGCAGTGGCATGACAGGGGATGATGATGAGCGCTCTCGGTTTGGCATTGGACGTTGCGATGGACGGCAAGCACCCGGCGTCCGGTTCGGACGTCATCCGTAACCGACCCCGCACATGAGTTCCTCCGAAAATCACTGGGAAGTCGGCACCGATATTGGCGGCACCTTCACCGACATCATCGCCATCAGGCGCGACTCCGCGGAGGCGCGGATCGCAAAAGTGCCGTCGCGCCCCGACGCGCCGGTTCAGGCGATGCTGGAGGCGATCGAGGCGGTGGGCCTGCGCAAGAGCGAGGTCAAGCGCTTCGTGCACGGCACCACGCGCGTCACCAATGCCATCGTCGAGAACCGGCTGCCGAAGGTCGCGCTGGTCGCGACCGAAGGGTTCGCCGATGTGCTGGAGATCGCGCGCTATCGCCGCCGCGATCTCTATCGTCTCGACATTCCGCCGAAATCGCCGCCGCTGGTGCCGCCCGAACGATGTTTTGGGCTCGCCGAGCGCCTCGATCACGAGGGCCGGGTGTTGAAGGCGCTGGATGAAACCGAGATCGAGCGCCTGGTGGCCTGGCTGAAGCAGACCGGCGTGCAGAGCGTCGCCGTGGCGCTGCTTCACGCCTATGCCAATCCCGTCCACGAAAAAATGCTGGGCGAACGGCTCAAGGGCGTCGTCGCGCACATCTCGCTGTCGCACGAGGTCAATCCCGAGGCGCGTGAATACGAACGGACATCGGCGACCGTGTTCAACGCAGCCGCGATGCCGATCGCGGTGGAATATCTCAGCGAGTTGGAGCAGCGGCTGCCGATCGGCGCCGGCTTGCAGGTGTTTCATTCGGCCGGAGCCATGGTCCCGATCTCGGCCGTGAAGCGGCGGCCGCTGGTGATGGCGATGTCGGGGCCGGCGGCGGGCGTCTCCGCATCGGTCAGCATCGCGCGCCAGCTCGGTACATCGCGCATGCTCACCTTCGACATGGGTGGCACCACGACGGACGTCTGCCTGATCGTCGACGGCCAGGCCGAGATGACCGACGGCCGCATGCTGGGCGACAAGCCGCTGCGTCAGCCGATGCTTGCGGTCCATTCCATCGGGGCCGGCGGCGGATCGATCGTGCGAAACGGTCCCGGCGGCCTGACGGTCGGGCCGGAGAGCGCCGGCTCCGAGCCGGGGCCGGCCTGCTATGGCCGCGGCGGCCTTGAGCCGACCATCACCGACGCCAATGC
This sequence comes from Bradyrhizobium barranii subsp. apii, assembly GCF_011516635.5. Lineage (GTDB taxonomy): Bacteria > Pseudomonadota > Alphaproteobacteria > Rhizobiales > Xanthobacteraceae > Bradyrhizobium > Bradyrhizobium barranii. The sequence goes on from NZ_CP096255.1 coordinate 4,131,079, forward strand.
CGTGCTCGGCTATCTCAATCCCGAGACCAAGCTTGGTGACCGCATCGGCATCGACATCAAGGCCGCGGAACGCGTCATCGACCCGATCGCGCGCGCCCTGGGGCTGAGCCTGACCGAAACCGCGCTCGGCATCATCAAGGTCGCGAACGCGACGATGGCCCGTGCGCTCCGCCGCGTCACGGTCGAGCGCGGTATCGACGGACGCGACTGCACGCTGCTTGCCTTCGGCGGCGGCGGCCCGATGCATGCCGCAGGCCTTGCCGATCTCTACGGGATTGCAGAGGTTGTCGTGCCGAGCGCTTCGAGCGCATTCTCGGCGCTGGGCTGTCTCACCGCCGATTTCAGCTTCCTCCAGCAGCAGACCCTTCGCGCCGCCCTCGACGGTATCGATCTCGCCCGGGTGTCGGAACGGATCGGGACGCTGATGGACGATGCTTCGGCTCCTCAGATCGCCAACGGCGTTGCGCAGGCGGAGATCCAGGTCGAGCTAGTGGCGCTGATGCGCTACGTGGCGCAGAATGATGCCATTCCGGTGCCGTTCACGTTGCCGCTCGACGTGACCAAGCTGAAGAAGGACTTTCTGGCGCGGCATCACGAGCTGTTCGGCTATGCGACCAGCGAGCCCTGCGTCATCGAATCCGTGCGTGTGCAGGCGCGGCGCCCGTCGACGACGGTGGTGAGCCGGCCGGCGACTGCGGTGAGGGCGGTGTCATCAGGCAAGCGGGCCTGCTCATTCGATGGCCTCCACGATATCCCGACCGCGATCATCGATCGCGCCAAATTGACCGATGTCGTCAGCGGCCCCGCGATCATCGAGGACGCATGGTCAACGGTGTTGGTCCCGCCCGGCTGGCAAGCAAAACCCGACGCCGCCGGCAACCTGTTCCTGACGCGGAGGGCGGCATGAAGCTCGATCCGTTCGTCGTCGAGGTTATCAGGCACGGGCTCTCGGCCGCGGCCGAGGAAATGAGCCTGGTGATGACGCGCTCGGCGCGCTCGCCGCTGCTGCGCGAGGCCGGCGACCTGTCGTCGGCGATCACGGATGGCCGCGGCGGCCTGGTCGGGCAGGGCCGCGACATCCCGATCCATCTCGGCGCGATGGCCTACACGATCCCGGAACTCTTGAAGGTCGTGCCGGTCGAGACCCTGAATGACGGCGACGTGCTGATCTACAATGTCGGCGCGCTCGGCGGCAATCACCTCAACGACGTCAAGGTGGTGCGTCCCGTCTTCGTTGACGGCGAGATCGTGGCGTTCGCGGTGAGCCTCGCGCACTGGCCCGACATCGGCGGAACCTGGCCCGGCAGCTATTTTGCCAAGGCGATCGACACTTTCCAGGAGGCGATGCGGATTCCGCCGGTGCTGATCGCCACGTCAGCCGGCGTCAACACGCCGATCGTGCAGCTGCTCAAGGCCAACGTCCGCGATCCCGAGTCCTGCGAGGGCGATCTGCTCGCGCAGATCGCGGCAACGAAAGCTGGCGAGAAGCGCATCGTCGAGCTTTGCCGCGAGCACGGCAAGGCCGTGTTCACGGCGACGCAGTCGCGCCTGCACGACCTCTCCGAAATTGAGATGCGCGAGGCGCTCCGCGATCTGCCTGATGGCGTCTACGAGGGTGAAGACTATCTCGACGACGGCGGCGTCAACAACGCGCCTGCGCGCATCCATGTGAAAATCACCATTCGCGGCGACGAGGCGACCTTTGACCTCTCCGGCAGTTGCGACCGCGTCTCGAACTTCTGCAACACGACGCCGTTCATGGCGCGCTCGGCGGTCGCCTATGCGGAACGCATCATGAGCTGGCGCGACATGCACCAGAATGCGGGTGCGCTCCGGCCCTTGACCATCATCACGCGCCCGGGCTCGATCCTGGAGCCGGGCTGGATGGCGTCCGTTGCCGCCGGCAACCACGAGACGTCCATGCGCATCGTCGATGCGATTTTTCGCGCGATGCAGGACACCATCCCCGAACGACTGTCGGCCGGTGGCGCAACCACTGCGGGCGTGCTGTTCTTCGCCGAGCCGCGGCAGAACGGTTCGTGGAAAATGCTCTACGAGGTTCACGGCGGTGGTGAGGGCGCGCGGCATGATCGGGCCGGCATGTCGGCGACGCGCGTGCATCTGTCCAACACGTCGAACACGCCGGTCGAGGTGATCGAGGCGAGCTACGCGATCCGCCTGGAGCAGCAGGCCATTCGCCGGCAGTCCGGCGGCGCGGGCGCGCATCGCGGCGGTGACGGCTCCGTCCGCACCTATCGCATCCTCGCACCCTCGATGCACTTGACCACCTGCATCGAGCGCATGGTGATTGCACCGTTCGGCATGCAGGGCGGCGAATCCGGCAAGGCTTGCCGTATCTCGCTGGTCAGGCAGGGCGCGAACGTCGCGATCGACGGAAAATCGAACCTGGTGTTGCAGCAAGACGATCTCGTCACGATCGAGATGTGCGGCGGCGGCGGCTATGGCGCCGTGGCCGCGGAGTGAGGGGATTGCGATGAGCAAATTGTTGCGAACCGGGTTGAATGCAGGCGAAGCCGCGCCGATGGCCGTCGTCGGCGGCGAGGGCGTCTATTTTCACTTGTCCGATGGCCGCAAGCTGATCGACGGCAGCAACACCGGCGGCGGACTCGGCCATCGTCACCCGGCGATGGTGGAGGCGATCCGCCGCGCGGCCGATACGCCCGTCGTGAACGAAGGCTGGACCTGGGTCGGCCGCGAGCAGGCAGCCGACGATCTGATGGCTACGGCGTTCAAGGGCGAAGAGGACTGGGTCGGCGCGGTGCGCTTCTGCATCAGTGGCAGCGAGGCCAACGACATGGCGCTGTCGCTCTGCCAGGCGCTGACGCAGCGGTCGGCGCTGGCGACGCGCGAGCGCGCCTACCACGGCATCACCGGCCTGTCGCGCAGCATGACAGTGCAGCCGCAATGGCACGGCGGCCTCGCGGTGCATTCAGGCGGCTCGAAGCTGCCGGCGCCGATGGCACCGGTGCGGATTCTCCCGGCGCCGGATGGCGCGATCTATGGCGCGCCGGCCAACAACACGCCGCCCAGCGAATATCTGGCTGATGCCACGCGCCTGCTCTCGGACACGGCGGCGACCATCATCGACTACACCCAGGGCGGGATCTACTACGACGGTGCTTATCAGGACGAGGTGGCCCGCTGCGCGCGGCAGGCAGGTTCCTACTGGATCGCGGATGAGGTCGTCACCGGCGCTGGCCGCGCAGGCCGCTGGTTCGCCTTCCAGGGCGCGGAAAGCCGCCCCGATATCGTGACGCTCGGAAAATCGCTCGGCGGCGGTGCGGCGGCAGTCGCGGCGGTCGTGGTGTCGAAAGACATCGTCGAGCGGCTCAAGGGCACGAGCTGGCAGAACTACGGCACGCTGCGCGGCCATCCCATCAGCATGGCCGCCGTCAGCGCGTACCTGAAAGTCGTCAGCGACGACAAGATTCTGGAGCACGTCCAGAAGCTCGAAAAGCTGTTCATCCGGCGCCTGCTCGCGATCGCCCAGAAACATCCGAGCGTGCAGCGGGTGGCGGGGCAGGGGCTGCACTGGACGGTGGAGCTGCACGGCCCGGATTGGCGCTCCTGGCATGCCGACACCACCGTGGTCCCGATCGCCTCGCGCGTGGCGGAGCGGGCGCTGGAGGCCGGCGCGGTGATCGGCACCAGCGGCGAGCAGACCTCGCTGTTCCTGGCGCCGCCGCTGGTCATCTCCGAGCATGAGGCCGAATTGCTTCTGGATGCGCTCGACCACGGCCTCGATATCGCAGACGAGGAGCACGGGTGAGCGCAGACCCCGCAACACCTCATCGCTCGCCGGCCTGGCCGGCGGGCGAGCCCTGGCATCTCGCGATGCCGAAGGGGACGCTTTACGACGCGCTGGCACGCGCGGCGAAGGATCGGCCGTCGCACCCGGCGACGGTGTTTTATGGTGCGAGCCTGAGCTATGCCGAGCTACGCGAGCAGGTCGATGCCTTAGCTGGCTTCCTGCGGAACGCTTGCGGCGTGAAGCGCGGCGACCGCGTCATGATCGCGCTGCAGAACTCGCCGCAATATGTCATCGCCTACTACGCGGTGATGCGGGCGGACGCCGTGATCGTGCCCGTCAATCCGATGAACAAGACGGCCGAGATCGATTATCTCGCCGAAGACAGCGGCGCCAAGGTCGCGATCATCGGAAGCGAACTGAGCGAAATATTCGCGCCGCTGGTGGGCGAAGCCATCTCCCATACGATCGTCGCACAATATCGCGACGAAGTGCCGGCCGCCACGCCATATACGCTGCCTTCATGCATCACCGAGGCGCCGTCGAAGATACCGCCGTCGCCAGGCTGGCATTCCTGGTCATCTGCGATCGCGCAAGGTTTGCAGCCAGGCGCAATGACCGCGGGGCCGGATGATCTCATGATCCTGCCCTATACGTCGGGGACGACAGGCAAGCCCAAGGCCTGCCTGCATACCCATCGCAGCGCGCTGTTCACCGCCGTCCTGCAGGCACGCTGGTACGGACTCGACGGCAGCGACGTGATGACCGGCTTCATGCCGCTGTTCCATGTCGCGGGCATGCAGGGCTCGATGAATGCCGCGGTGGTGACAGGCGCCACGCTGCTGTTGATGGCGCGCTGGGACAAGGATCTGCTACCGGATCTGTTCGAGACCTACGGCGTCACGTTCTGGAACGCCGCGCCGACCATGATCGTGGACGTGCTCGCAAGCGTCCGGTTCCGCGATCGGTGCTTTGCAAAACTCAAGGTACTGACCGGAGGTGGTGCGGCAATGCCGACCGCGGTGGCCGAACGGCTCAAAGGCCGCTTCGGCCTCGATTTCGTCGAGGGCTACGGCATGACCGAGACGATGTCGCCGACCCATCTCAATCCGATCGCTGCGCCGAAGCGCCAGTGTCTCGGCATTGCCGTGCACGAGACTGATGCGCGCGTCGTCGATCCCGAAAGCCTGATCGAGCTCGACGACAATGTCGTCGGCGAGATTGTCGTGCACGGGCCACAAGTGCTGCAAGGCTACTGGAACAGGCCGCAGGCCGATGCCGAGTCCTTCATAGAACTGTCCGGCAAGCGGTTCCTGCGCACGGGCGATCTCGGCTATCGCGATGCCCAAGGCTATTTCTTCGCTGTTGACCGCCTGAAGCGGATGATCAATGTCAGCGGCTTCAGGGTGTGGCCGGCCGAGGTCGAGGCCGCGATGTACCAGAACCGCGCCATCCGGGAATGCTGCATCGTCTCGACCCCCGACGACTACCGCGGTGAGACCGTCAAGGCGCTGGTGGTGCTGGACGAAGCCGCGCGCGCGACGATTTCGGCGGACGACATCGTCGGTTGGGCTCGCGGCGCGATGGCCAGCTACAAGGCGCCACGCGCCGTCGTCTTCGTCGATGAGCTGCCGCGCACCGCCAGCAACAAGATCAACTGGCGGCTTTTGCAGGATGCCGAATGGGGGCGGACGGCATGAAAGCTGCTTGGCTGGAAAAATGGCGCAAGACCGCGTTATGCTACGCGCGCGGACACGCCCCTCAAGCTACGATCCCCAGCCTCACCAAGAAATCAGGAACTCGCTGATGCGTATCGTCACCGTTGCCGCCGCCCAGATGGGCCCGATCCAGAAGGCCGACAGCCGCGAGGCCGTGGTCAAGCGCATGATCGCGCTGATGGACGAAGCGAAAGCAAAAGGCGCCGATCTGATCGTCTATCCGGAACGGGCGCTGACGACGTTCTTCCCGCGCTGGTATTCGGAGGACCGGGCGGAGGCCGACATCTGGTTCGAGCGCGAGATGCCGAATGCGGCGACCAAGCCGCTGTTCGAGCGTGCGGCGCAGCATCAGATGGCGATGAACTTCGGCTATGCCGAGCTGACGCCGGACGGGCATCACTTCAACACCGCAATCCTGACCGACAAGTCCGGCAAGATCGTCGGCAAATATCGCAAGGTCCATCTGCCAGGGCATGTGGACTACGACACTAAGCGGTCGCACCAGCATCTGGAGAAGCGCTATTTCGAGCCCGGCGATCTCGGCTTCAATGTCTGGCGCGAGCTGGGCGGCATCATCGGCATGGCCATCTGCAACGACCGGCGCTGGCCCGAGACCTATCGCGTCATGGGCTTGCAGGGCGTCGAGATGGTGCTGATCGGCTACAACACGCCGTCGGTGAATGCCGAGAAAAGCGAGGAGGGTGTCGAGAAGCGGCTGTTTCACAACCGTCTCTCCGTGCAGGCCGGCGCCTATCAGAACGCGACCTGGGTCGTCGCGGTGGCCAAGGCGGGTGTCGAGGACGGCCATCCGCTGTTCGGCGGCAGCCTGATCGTCGATCCCGATGGCGAGATCGTCGCCGAGGCCAAGACGGAGGGCGACGAAGTCCTGGTTCACGCCTGCGATCTCGACGCCACGACGTTCGGCAAGACCACGATCTTCAATTTTGCCCAGCATCGCCGCATCGAGCATTACGGCCTGATCACCAGCCAGACCGGCGCGGTGCCGCCGCCGGAGAAGTGACGCCGATGGCGGACAAGGGCACATCCGGCATTTCCTTGCGCGAGCTCGATCCGCGCGACCGCTACAAGCTGCTTTGCGGCGTGGTCGTGCCGCGGCCGATCGCGCTGGTAACGACGCTGGACGCGAACGGAGCGGTGAATGCCGCGCCCTTCAGCTTCTTCAATGTCTTCTCCGAAAGCCCCGCGCTGATCGTGCTCGGGCTCCAGCACAAGCCGGATCACAGTCCGAAGGATACGACACGCAACATCCATCGTGACGGCGAGTTCGTGGTTCACATGGTGGATGAGGCACTGTCTGCCGCGATGAATGATTGCGCGGTCGATTTTCCCTCTGGCGACAGCGAGGTCGCGGCGACCGGGCTTGCGACGCTTCCCTCAGTTGACGTGAAAGTTCCGCGCGTGGCCGCTGCACCCTTTGCGCTGGAATGCCGGCGTCATGTCGTGCTGAATTTCTCGCCCGATCGCGAACTGCTGGTCGGTGAGGTGCTCAGGGTTCATGCCCGGGAGGGCCTCGTCGACGAGGCCAACATGTATGTCGATCTCGACGCCTACCGGCCGATCGGCCGCATGTTCGGCAATCTCTATACGACGCAGCGGGATACGTTTTCCCTGACGCGCGAGAGCCATGCGCAATGGCTCGCGCGGCAGGACGCCAAAGAGCTGAAGGACGCCTAGTGACGCGAGAACTGCACCGTACCGAGCGCCATGGTGACGGCCGCCTGTGTCGGGTCGATCACGGCAATGCCGAGCGCGTCTTCCAGCGGGCGGCGGTGGCGCGCCATGCCGGCGCAGCCCATCACGATGGCGCGGGCGCCGTCCTCGTCGCGCAGCGCGCGGCCGACATCGATCATCTTCGCCAGCGTGCCTTCACCCGACGCGGTTTCGGCAACGCTCATGTTGAGCGGCCGTTCGCCTGCAAGGCGGTCGGTCAGGCCCATCTGCCTGAGATAGCGCATGTGGCGCGGGATCGAGCGCTGGGCAATGGCGATGACGCCGAAGGTTTCGGCGCGGGCCAGCGCCGTCAGCACGCCGCACTCGGCGATGCCGAACACCGGCCGGTCGGTGCCTTCGCGGCAGACCTGAAGCCCGGGATCGCTGTAGCAGGCGATGACAAACGCAGCCGAGCTGTTGTCGCCTTCGACCAGCCGGCGCAGCGGCATCGCAACGCCGTCGACATCGGCCTGGCTTTCAATGCCGAACGGACCCTCAGCCAGCGACTGGCAGACCAGTTCCGGCCCACCCTCGAAACCGAGCGGCTTCAACGCATCCTCCAGCCCTCGCGTGACCGCAGGGTTGGAGTTCGGATTGATGACGAGAATGCGCGGCCGGGGCATGTTGGTCTTCCCTTGAAATGGCGATCACGCAGCTCAGGCATATCATGGAGTGCCTCATGACTGAACCCACATACGACCTGATCATCCGCGGCGGACGCGTCGCCACCACGACCGACGTGTTCGAGGCCGATGTCGCGATCTCCGGTGAGACCATCGCGGCGATCGGCCGCGGGCTTCCGGCGGCGAAACGGGAGATCGATGCGCGCGGCAAGCTGGTGCTGCCGGGCGGCGTCGACAGCCACGCGCATATCGAGCAGTTGTCCGCGGCCGGCATCATGAATGCCGACACCTTCGAGAGCGCGACCGTCTCTGCCGCGTTCGGCGGCACCACCACGGTGATCCCGTTCGCTGCCCAGCATGTCGGCATGAAGCTGCCGCAGGTGGTCGAGGATTATCACGCGCTGGCGAAGAAGGGCGCCGTGATCGACTACGCCTTTCACATGATCATCGCGGATGCGACCAAGGAGACGGTCGAGGAGCACATTCCGGCGCTGGTGAAGCAGGGCCATGGCTCGATCAAGATCTTCATGACCTATGACCGGCTCAAGGTCGACGACGAGCCGTTGCTCGATATCCTCTTGGCCGCGCGCCAGTCCGGCGCGATGTTGTGCGCCCATGCCGAAAATCACGGCATCATCGCCTGGATGGTGAAGCGCCTGCTTGCGCGCGGCTACACCATGCCGAAATACCACGCCGTCAGCCATGCCCGCGTCTCGGAAGCGGAAGCCTTTACGCGACTGATCGGCATGGCGGCGCTGATCGACCAGCCCATCATGATCTTCCATGTGTCCACGGCCGAAGGCGCGAAGGTCATCCGCGATTCGCGCGGGCAGGGGTTGAAGGTTTTTGCCGAGACCTGTCCGCAATATCTGTTCCTCACGGCAAACGATCTCGACAAGCCGGGCGCCGAGGGCGCCAAGTGGATGTGCAGCCCGCCGCCGCGTGCGCATGCGGATCAGGAGGCGCTGTGGCAGGCGCTGTCGCTCGGCGATCTCCAGACCATCTCGTCCGATCATGCGCCGTATCGCTACGACGAGACCGGCAAGCTGCGCGCCGGCCCCAATCCAAACTTCAAGCAGGTGGCCAACGGCCTGCCGGGCCTGGAGCTGCGGCTGCCGCTGCTGTTCGACGCGATGGTGTCGAAGGGCCGGCTCGGTCTTGAAAAGTTCGTGGAATTGACCGCGACGGCGCCGGCCAAGATCTACAATCTGCATCCGCGCAAGGGCTCGATCGCGGTCGGCGCCGATGCCGATATCGCGATCTGGGATCCCAATCGCGAGACCGTGATCGTCGACGAGATGATGCACGATCTCGCCGGCTACACGCCGTTCGCGGGCCGCAAGCTGAAGGGCTGGCCGGTGTCGGTGCTCTCGCGCGGCCGCGTCATCATCGACGGCAACAAGTGTCTTGCGGACGCCGGCAGCGGAAAATTCCTGGCGCGCGGCGGCGGCGAGGCGGCAAAGCCGACGGGGCGGCTCGTTGCCGACATGGATCCCGAGCGGAATTTCGGGGCGAAGCTGCTGTGATGGTGGATCGCGCGCGATGAAGATCGTCATCTTCGGCGGCACCGGCTTTGTCGGCCTCAACCTCGCCGAGGTGCTGCTCGCGCGCGGGCATGACGTCACGCTGTATGACCGTAAGCAACTGCCGGCGGGCGCGGAGCGATTCTTTGCCGACTACCGGGATCGGCTCACGGTTGTTCAGGGCGAGATGACGGACGTCGAGAGGATCGACGCGCTTGTCAAGCAGGGCCTTGATGCGATCGTCCTTGGCGCCGCCATAACTGCCGGCGACCAGCTCGAACGGTCCGTCACCTCGAGCATCCTCGAAATCAACGTGATGGCTCAGATTCCTATTCTGAGCGCGGCGATCCGCCGTGGTGTTCGGCGCGTGATTAATCTCTCGTCCGCTTCCGCCTATGGTGCTGCGGGGCAGCGCTATCCGGTATTGGACGAGGAGACGCCTTGCGATCCTGTGTCCTTCTACGCGATCAGCAAGTTCACCTCCGAACGATCGGTGGCACGGCTGGCCGAGCTGTGGGGCGGCGACTTTCTCAGTGTGCGTTTGAGCGCGGTGTTCGGTCCATGGGAGCGGATCGGAAAAGTGCGCGATACGCCAAGCCTGCAGTTCCAGATACTCGCCGAGTTCGCCCGCGGTGAACCGGCCCTTATGCCCGAGACGGGCATCAAGGATTGGATCTACGCGCCAGACGCCGCCGAGGCAGTGGCGGTGCTGATCGAAGCTGAGCGGCCGCGCCATCGGCTCTACAACATCTCCACTGGCGCGCCCTGGTCGGCGCTGCAATGGGGTGAGGCCTTTGCGGCGTTGCATCCCGGCCTGCAATGCCGGCTCGCGGCACCCGGAGAGAAGACTTTCATCGAATTGCATGGGCCGGATCGCGCCCCGCTTTCGGTCGCGCGGATGGCTGATGAATTTGGCTGGCGTGCACGGTTCGGCTGCAACGAGTCCGCCGCCGCGATGAGCGCCTGGTGGATGCAGCACAAGGAGGCGATCTGACATGCGGCTCCAGGGACGTACGGCCATCATCACGGGAGCAGCTTCGGGCATCGGCCGCGCCAGCGCAAAGTTGTTCGCGGAGGAAGGCGCCCAGCTTGCTTTGGTCGATCGCGATGCCGCCGGCCTCCAGGAGACGCTGAGTCTGGTCGGCGAAGCCACGACGCATGTCGGCGACGTCGGCGATGCCGGTTTCGCGGAGACCGTTGTCAGCGATGTCGTGGCGCGGCTCGGCCGCCTCGATATCCTTATGACCGCGGCCGGCTTCTCCTGCGGCGGTACGGTGCTGACGACGAGCCCGGACGACTGGGACGCGGTGTTCCGCGCCAATGTCGGCGGCACCTGGTTGTGGGCGCGCGCGGCGGTACCGCAGATGCAGCAGCAGAAGAGCGGCTCGATCATCACACTGGCGTCGCAGCTTGCGATCGCCGGCGGCAAGGGCAACAGTGCCTATATCGCCGCCAAGGGCGCGATCGTCAGCCTGACGCGCACCATGGCGGTCGATTTCGCGACCGACGGCATTCGTGTCAACGCGATTGCGCCCGGCGCAATCGACACGCCGATGCTGCGCCGCAGCTTTGCCCGCCACGCCAATTCGGACGAGGTGCGCGAAGCCTCCCGCAACCGCCACGCCATGAAGCGCTTCGGTCAGGCGGAAGAAATCGCTCAGACCGCGCTGCATCTCGCCAGTGATGCGTCTTCGTTCACGACCGGCACCGTGATGGTCGTCGACGGAGGCTGGCTCGCGGCATGAGCGACGCGCTGGCAAAGCTTAAAGCGACCGTGCGCGCCGATCTCGCGATGATCGCGCATCCCGGCGCCGCGTGGCTCGAGCCGAAGACGGGACCGGATGGCAAGCCGGCGCTCGATGTCCTCATTGTCGGCGCCGGCCAGTCGGGCATCGCGATCGGCTTCGGCCTGATGCGCTCGCGCGTCAGCAACATCCTGCTGCTCGACAAAGCGGAGGAGGGGAAGGAGGGCCCGTGGCTCACCTATGCCCGCATGCCGACGCTGCGCAGCCCGAAGGACTATACGGGACCTGACCTCGATATCCCGAGCCTGACCTATCAGTCCTGGCACGAAGCCCGTTTCGGCAAGGAGAGCTGGCAGGAGCTGAATCTGATCCTGAGAGAGCATTGGGCGGACTATCTGCTCTGGCTGCGACGCACGATCGGTCTGCCCGTGCGCAACGGCTGCGAGCTTCTGGAGATTGCGCCTGCGTCAGACGGTCTGCTCGCCGCGCGTGTGAAACGGGCCGATGCCATCGAGACGCTCTACGCACGCAAGATCGTGCTGGCGACGGGGCAGGAGGGCATGGGCGACTGGATGATCCCCGAGCCCCTGCGCGATCTGCCGGCAGGTTCGGTCGCAACCGTCGCCGACGACATCGATTTCGAAAGCCTGCGCGGCAAGCGCGTCGCGGTGATCGGCGCCGGCGCCTCCGCCTTCGACAATGCGGCAACTGCATTGGAGGCGGGGCCGCCGAAGTGCATCTGCTTTGCCGCCGCGCTCAGATCCAGGTGATCCAGCCCTACCGCTGGCTGACCTTCCGCGGCTTTCTGCGCCATCTCAGCGATCTCGACGATGCCTGGCGCTGGCGCTTCATGCGCAAAATCCTCGAAATGCGCGAGGGATTTCCGCAGCCGACTTACGACCGCTGCGCGCGTCACGCCAATTTCACACTGCACGAAGGCGCGCCGGTCGAGGGCACCAGGCAAACCGATGGCGGTGTCGAATTGCACACGCCACGCGGCGCCATCACCGCGGATTTCGTCATTTGCGGCACCGGCATCGACATGAACTTCGCCGGCCGCGGCGAGCTCGCCAAAATTGCCGGCAATATCGCGACCTGGGCCGATCGCTACCAGCCGCCTTCGAGCGAGCGCAACGCGCGGCTCGGTCGCTTTCCCTATCTCGCCGACGATTACGCCTTCACCGAGCGCGTGCCGGGCGAGACGCCGTGGATCTCGGACGTCCATCTCTTCGCCATCGCCTCCACCATGAGCTTTGGTCCGTCAGGATCGTCGATCAATGCGATGACGACGGCCGTTCCGAAGCTGGTGAATGGCCTGACGCGCGGCCTGTTTCGCGCCGATGTTGAACGCCACTGGGCTTCGCTCAGCGCCTATGACGTGCCGCAGGCCGTGGTTGCGCGGACCGCGCGAACAATGGAGGAATCGCGATGATCATCCATGCACCGCCGCGACGAAGCGCCTCTGCGGGATTGGCGCGCAACTTGCTTCTTTCTTGACCTGCCTTGCTGGCGTTCTTGCCGAAATTTTGGGGAAAACGAATGCGTTTTGTGTCTTTCAGGCCCGCGGCCTCAGTCCTCGCCACCACTGCGCTGTTGCTCATTGCCGCCGCGCCTTCGCAGGCACAGACCAGGGCGGAGACGTTGCGCTATGTCACCGGCTCGGCCGTCAACACGCTCGATCCCAACATCCCCGGATCGACGCGCGAATCCTTCGCGCTGAGCATGAGCACATACGATCGGCTGGTGGCGTTCGGCCGCAAGCAGCTCAACGGCAAATGGGTGTTCGACCTCGACACGATCACCGGCGAGCTCGCCGAATCCTACGACGTCAGCCCCGATGGCCTGAAGCTGACCTTCCGCCTGCGCAAGGACGCCAAGTTCCAGGATGGTTCGCCTGTCACGGCCGAGGACGTGAAATGGTCGCTCGATCGCTGCGTCACGGCGCCGATCCTCGGCAAGGCCCAGCTGCTGACGGGATCGTTGACGTCGGCCGACCAGTTCAAGGTGATCGATCCCCTCACCATCGAGGTGACGCTGCCGAAGCCCGACAAGCTCGCGCTGCCCAATCTCGCCACCGTCTATCCCCTGATCATCAACTCGAAGGTGGCAAAGGAGCACGCGACGCCGGATGATCCCTGGGCCACCGCATGGCTGAAGGAGCACACCGCCGGCAGCGGTGCTTACGTGGTCGAGACCTTCAAGCCGGGCGAGCAGGTCATCCTCAAGCGCGACGAGACCTGGAACCGCGGTTCGGCCAACAAGCCCGCATTCTTCAAGCGCGTGATTATTCAGTCCGTGCCGGAGCCGGCGACCCGCGCCAACCTGGTCGAGCGCGGCGATGCCGACCTCGTCGTCGATCTCCAGGCCAGCGACGTGCAGTCGCTCGAGGCCAAGGGCAAGCTCAAGGTGGTCTCGACCCCGCAGTACAATGCGATCACCTATGTCTCGATGAACAACCAGATGCCGCCGTTCGACAACGTCAATGTCCGCCGCGCCATCGCTTACGCGTTGCCCTATGACGACATGTTCAAGGCCGCCCTGTTCGGCCGCGGCGCGCCGCTGTTCGGCGCGACCTGGCCGGACGGCAAGCCGCTGAACGGCATCTATCCGTTCCAGCAGCCCGTGAAGCTCGACCTCGACAAGGCCAGGGAATATCTCAAGGCTGCCGGGCTCCCGGAGGGCTTCTCAACCACCTTCAGCTTCAACGTCGGCCAGTCCTCGACCGCGGAGCCGATGGCGGCGCTGGTGAAGGAATCGCTCGGCAAGATCGGGATCAAGGTCGACATCCAGAAGCTGCCGGATGCGCAGATGTCCACGCAGATCAACGAGAAGAAGCTTCCCTTCTACACCGAGGGCATCGTAGCGTGGTTGCCGTCGACCGATTACTTCTACCGCAACTTCTACACCGGCAATCAGCGCTGGAATTACAGCTCGATCAACAACCCGGATCTTGCCGCAATCGCGCAGGAGGCGCGTTTCGAGCCGGACAAGGCGAAGTATGGGGAAGCCGGCCGCAAGCTCAACGCGATGCATGTCGATCTGATGCCGCAGATCATGCTGTGGCAGCCGAACCAGGATGCGGTGATGGCGTCGTCGGTCGAAGGCTACACTTACGAGTTCCACCGCCAGGTCGACTATCGCGACGTCAGCCGCAAGTGACATCGGACAACGAGAGGAGCTCTCAGAGGTGACGACCGGTCTTGGTGCAACCATGGTGCGGGCGGGCAGGCGGCTTCTGTCGTCGCTGCCGGCGCTGTTCGGTGTGCTGGTGTTCACCTTTCTGCTGATGCGCGTGCTGCCCGGCGACCCCGCGGTGTTCTTCGCCTCGGGGCCCAATGCCGGCAAGGAGGAGATCGAGCAGATCCGCAAGCAGATGGGGCTCGACAGGTCGGTGCCGGAGCAGCTCGTGTTCTATTTGTCCGACATCGGCCACGGCAATCTCGGCCGCTCCATGATGACGGGGCAGCCGGTGCTTAAGGACCTGCGCGAGCGGCTGCCGGCTTCGCTGGAGCTCACCTTCACGGCGCTCCTGATCGCGATGATCGCGGCGGTACCGCTTGGCGTTGTCGCAGCCTTGAAGCCTGGCTCGGTCGTCGATCACGGCGTGCGGCTGTTCTGCGCGCTCGGCGTCTGCGTGCCGACTTTCGTCTCGGGCCTGCTGCTGATCTATGTCTTCTACTATCTGCTCGGGCTGGCGCCTGATCCGACCGGGCGGATCGATGTGTTCACTTCGCTGCCGCCGCAACGGACCGGGTTCCTGTCGATCGATTTCCTGCTTGCGGGAGATATCGAGGGCTGGTGGGCGGCCTGCAAGCAGTTGATCCTGCCGGCGGTGAGCATGGCCCTGTTCGTGATCGCGCCGCTGGCGCGGATCACGCGGGCCTCGATGCTGGTTTCGCTCGGCAGCGATTTCGTGCGCACTGCGCGCTCGGTCGGATTGTCCTGGCACAAGGTGGTCGTCACTTATGCGCTGCGGAACGCGATCCTGCCCGTCATCACCATTGCCGGCATCGTGTTCTCGACCATGCTGGGCGCCAATGTCCTGGTGGAGAAGGTGTTCTCCTGGCCGGGCGTCGCTTCCTACGCGCTCGATGCGCTCCTATCCTCCGACTATGCGCCGGTGCAGGGTTTCGTGCTGCTGATGGCCAGCCTGTTCGTGCTGGTCAATCTCGTGGTCGACATCTGCTACGGCATCGCCGATCCCAGGGTGTCGATCGAATGACCAGCGCAACTCTCCGCCATTCGGTCTGGATCCTGCGCGGCAATCCGCTCACCGCCGTTGCCGCGGCCGGCGTTGCGCTGTTCGTCCTGATTGCGATCTTCGGGCCGTGGATCGTGCCCTATGATCCCGTGGTCTCCAATGTCTCGGAGGCTCTTTTGCCGCCGAGCGCGGCCCATTTGGCCGGCACCGACCAGCTCGGACGCGATGTGTTCAGCCGCCTCATCATCGCCGCGCGCCTCGATCTTGCCATTGCGGTTTCCGCGGTCGGCATCTCCTTCGTGATCGGCGCCGTCGTCGGCGCGTTCTGCGGCTATGCCGGCGGCAAGCTCGATCGCGGTGTCGGCCGTTTCGTCGATGTGATGATGGCCTTTCCGCTGTTCGTGCTGGCGATGGCGATGGTTGCCGCCCTGGGCAACCGGATTGAGAACATCGTGATCGCGACTGCGATCATCAATCTTCCGTTCTACATCCGCTTCGCACGCGCCGAGGTCAACGTCCGCCGCAATGTCGGCTGGGTGGAGGCCGCGCGTTCCTGCGGGGAGAGCCATTTCTCGGTGGTGCTGCGCTTCCTGCTGCCGAATATCCTGCCAGCGATGGCGGTGCAGATCTCGCTCAATCTCGGCTGGGCCATTCTCAACGCGGCCGGCCTGTCCTTCATCGGCCTCGGCGTCAAGCCGCCGACGCCGGAATGGGGCATCATGGTCGCGGAAGGGGCGCGCTTCATCTCAACCGGGCGATGGTGGCTGGTGGCCTTTCCGGGGCTTGCGCTGATGATGGCCGTGCTGTGCTTCAATCTCCTCGGTGACGGGATGCGGGACATTCTCGACCCGCGGATGCGCACATGAGCGAGGAGCTGCTAGGGATCAACGACCTCCACGTCTCGTTCTCGACGCGGCGTGGCATGGTCGAGGCCGTGCGCGGCGTGACGCTCTCGGTCGAGAAAGGCGAGATGCTCGGCCTCGTCGGCGAGAGCGGCTCGGGCAAATCGGTCACCGGCTTTGCGACCACGCGGCTGCTCGATGCGGCCGGGCGCGTCACCGGCGGCAAGATCCTGTTTCGCGGGCAGGACGTCACAAAACTCAGGGGCGATGACCTCCGTCAGCTCCAGGGCGCCGCGATGTCGATGATCTTCCAGAATCCGCGGGCCGCGCTCAACCCGATCCGCGCTATCGGCCTGCAGATCGCGGATGCGATCCTCACGCATAAGAAGATATCGAAGGACGCCGCGCGCGCCGAGGCGCTGGAGCTGCTGCGCGCGGTCCAGATCCGCGACCCCGAGACGCGGATGAACGCCTATCCGCACGAGCTCTCCGGCGGCATGTGCCAGCGCGTGATGATCGCGATCGCGATTTCCTGCAATCCTGCACTGCTGATCGCCGACGAGCCGACCACCGGCCTCGACGTCACGACCCAGAAGGTGGTGATGGATCTGCTCGCAGACATTGCCGCCGCGCGTGGCATGACGACGATCCTGATCACGCACGATCTCGGTCTCGCCGCACGCTATTGCCGCCGCATCGCCGTGATGGAGCGCGGACGCATCGTCGAGGAGGCGAGCCCTAAAAGGCTCTTCAGCGCACCGCAACACGCCTATACCCGCCGCCTCGTTGCGGCATCGCCGACCGCGACGTCGCGGATCGAGGATCTCGTGACGGAGGAGGAGCGGGAGCGGCACGCGACGATCGTCAGCAAGCCGAGGCAACAGCTCCCGCACGGGACGCCGCCGCTCCTTGAGGTGCGAAAGCTCGCCAAGCGTTTTGACCAGGGCTCCGCGGCGGTCGCGGATTTCTCGATGACGATGGCCGGCGGCGAGAGCGTCGGGCTCGTTGGCGAGTCCGGCTCCGGCAAGAGCACGACGTCGCGGATGATCTGCCGTCTTATCGATCCGAGCGAGGGCGATATCGTGTTCGACGGCCAGTCGATCGGCCATGTCGCCTCGCGTGACTTCCATCGCTCGCCGCTGCGCAAAGACATCCAGATGGTCTTCCAGGACCCGAACGAGAGCCTCAACCCACGCTTCACGGCGTTCGACTGCATTGCGCATCCCCTGATGCGGCTCGACGGCATGCGTGCGGGTGATACACTGCGCAAGCGGGTGGAAGAGTGCGCCGAGCGGGTGGGCTTGCCGCTCGATCTGCTGCCGCGTTTTCCGCACCAGCTCTCCGGCGGCCAGAAGGCGCGCGTCGGCATTGCCCGCGCCATCGCCTGCCGGCCGCGGCTGCTGGTGCTGGACGAGCCGACCGCCGCGCTCGACGTCTCGGTGCAGGCGGTGGTGCTGCAACTGCTCGACCGTCTCAGGCGCGAGAACGACATCGCGCTGCTGTTCGTCAGCCACGACCTCAATGTCGTGCGCATGCTCTGCGACCGCACCATCGTGCTGCGCAACGGCGGCATCGTGGAGCAGGGGGAGAGCCGGGCGCTGTTCGATAATCCCAAGACCGACTACACGCGCAAGCTGGTCGAGGCGATTCCGCATATCGAGACCGGACCGGTGCTGGCGGCCGCGCTTTGATGCCTGAACCGGTCGTAATCCCGATGAGATCCCGCTGGCGAAGGCCCGGTTAGTGGCATACCATTTGCACGCCAATGGGTTCTGGTTTCACCTGCTCTTGGCCAACGATGGCCGGCATCACGGCACTACTGGGAGGATTTTATGGATCGCAGGACCGTTTTGAAGGGACTGGCCGGCGCGGGCGGTCTGGCATTGACCGGCCTCTCGGCCCCGGCGATCGCACAAGGCGCCTCTGCGCGCACCCTGCGCTTCGTGCCGCAAGCCAACCTCGCCAATTTCGATCCGATCTGGGGCACGCAATATGTCGTGCGCAACGCGGCGGCGCTGGTCTGGGACACGCTCTACGGCGTCGATGCCAAGCTCCAACCGCAGCGTCAGATGGTCGAGTCCGAGGAGACCACCGACGACGGCAAGACCTGGACCTTCAAGCTGCGCCCGGGTCTCAAGTTCCATGACGGCGAGCCGGTGCTGAGCAAGGATGTCGTCGCGAGCCTGTCGCGCTGGGCCGCGCGCGATCCAATGGGTCTGATGATCCTCGCTATCCAGCAGGAATTGACTCCGGTCGACGACCGCACCTTCAAATGGGTCCTGAAGCAGCCTTTCCCGAAAATGCTGTACGCGCTGGCCAAGAACAACGCGCCGTGCTCCTTCATCATGCCCGAGCGCATCGCGAAGACGGATCCGTTTAAGCAGATCACCGAATATGTCGGCTCGGGTCCGATGAAGTTCGCCAAGAGCGAATGGGTGCCCGGCGCCAAGTCGGTGTTCGAGAAGTTCACCGATTACGTGCCGCGACAGGAGAAGGCGTCGTGGCTTGCCGGCGGCAAGAACATCCTGGTCGATCGCGTCGAGTGGCTGGTGATGCCGGATCCGGCCACCGCTGCGGCCGCCTTACAGAACGGGGAGGTCGACTGGTGGGAGAACCCGATCTCCGATCTCGTACCCGTGCTGAAGAAGAACAAGAACATCAGCGTCGATATCGGCGATCCCCTCGGCAATATCGGCTCCTTCCGCATGAACCATCTGCACCCGCCGTTCAACAATGTGAAGGCGAGGCGCGCGGTGCTGATGGCGTTGAGCCAGGAAGACTATATGCGTGCGCTGGTCGGCGACGACGATACGTTGTGGAAGCCGCTGCCCGGCTTTTTTACGCCGGACACACCGCTCTACACCGAGTTGGGCGGCGAGATCCTGAAAGGAAAGCGCGATTTCGATGCGGCCAAGAAGCTGCTCGCCGAGAGCGGCTATTCCGGCCAGCCGGTCACATGCGTGGTCGCGCAGGACCAGTCGATCACGAAGGCGCAGGGCGACGTCACCGCGGATCTGCTCAAGAAGCTCGGCATGAATGTCGATTTCGTCGCGACCGATTGGGGCACGGTGGGCGCGCGCCGCGCGATGAAGACACCGCCGGGGCAGGGCGGCTGGAATATGTTCCACAGCTGGCACGCCGGCGCCGATTGCATCAATCCGGCCGCCTACACCGCCATCCGCGCCAATGGCGACAAGGCCTGGTTCGGCTGGCCCAACAGCCCGAACACCGAGAAGGAGATCACGGCCTGGTTCGACGCCAAGAATCTCGAGGAGGAGAAGGCCGCGATCGGGCTGGTCAACAAGGCGGCGCTCGAGGATGTCGTCTACGCGCCGACCGGCTTCTTCCTGACCTACACGGCATGGCGCAAGAACGTCTCCGGCATCACCAAGGGGCCGCTGCCGTTCTTCTGGAACGTGTCGAAATCCGCATGATGGTACGCTGAAGCCAGATGCTCTCTTACATCCTCCGTCGCATCGTCTCGACCTTGCCGGTGATGGCAATCGTCGCGCTGTTCGTGTTCAGCCTGCTCTACATCGCGCCGGGTGACCCCGCCGTGGTGATCGCGGGCGACCAGGCGAGCCCGGAGGATGTGGAGCGCATTCGACAGAGTCTGGGTCTCGACCGTCCTTTCCTGATCCAGTTCGGAAGCTGGGTCTGGCGCATTCTGCACGGCGATCTCGGCACCTCGATCTTCACCAACCTTCCGGTCTCGACGATGATCGGACAGCGTCTCGGGCCGACACTGTCGCTGATGATGGTCACGCTGCTACTCACCATCGTGGTCGCGGTGCCGCTTGGCGTCGTGGCCGCGTGGAAGGCGGGGAGCCTGATCGACCGCGTCATCATGGCATTCGCCGTGTTCGGCTTCTCGCTGCCCGTCTTCGTCGTCGGCTATATCCTCGCCTATGTCTTCGCACTCGAGCTCGAATGGCTTCCGGTGCAGGGCTATACGCCGCTCACGGAAGGCTTCTGGCCGTGGCTGCAAAACCTGATCCTGCCATCGATCGCGCTCGGCTGCGTCTACATCGCGCTGATCGCGCGCATCACGCGTGCCACCATGCTTGAAGTCTTGCAGCAGGACTATATCCGCACCGCGCGGGCCAAGGGCCTCGGGCAAGGCGGCATCCTCTTCGTTCATGCGCTGAAGAACGCCGCGGTGCCGATCGTCACGGTGATCGGGATCGGCATCGCACTCCTGATCGGCGGCGCTGTCGTCACGGAAAGCGTGTTCGCGATCCCCGGCCTCGGCCGGCTCACGATCGATGCCATCCTGCGCCGCGACTATCCCGTCATCCAGGGCATCGTGCTTCTGTTCAGCTTCGTCTACGTCCTCGTCAATCTGATGATCGACGTCATCTATACGCTCGTTGACCCGAGGATCCGCTATTGACCGATACGACCGTCAATCCGCAAGCGCTGCCGGCCGGCTTCGTTCTCGCGCCGCAACTGCCTGAAATCCTGCGGCCGGTTAGGATCCGGCGCGGCTTCATCGGCCTCTTGCGCGGCCATCCCACCGTTGCGATCGGCGGTGCGCTGCTGCTGACGCTGGTTCTGATCGCGATCTTCGCACCCTATCTCGGGACGGTCGATCCGACCGCGCTCGCGCCGGCCAAACGCACGCGTGCGCCGTCGGCAGCCTTCTGGTTCGGCTCCGATGTGCTCGGCCGCGATATCTATTCGCGCGTGCTGTTTGGCGCGCGGGTTTCGCTCACGGTCGGCCTGTCGGTTGCGATCCTCGCATCCGCGGCGGGCCTCGCCATCGGCATCGTCTCCGGCTTCATCCGCTGGGCGGACGGCATCTTGATGCGCTTCATGGACGGATTGATGTCGATTCCGCCGATCCTGCTCGCAATCGCGCTGATGGCGCTGACGCGCGGCAGTGTCGGCAACGTCATCCTGGCCATCACCATCGCCGAGATCCCGCGGGTTTCCCGTCTTGTCCGTAGCGTGGTGCTGTCGCTGCGCGAGCAGCCCTATGTGGACGCCGCGGTCGCCTGCGGCACGCGCACGCCGATGATCATCCTGCGCCACATTCTGCCCAACACGCTGGCGCCGATGCTGGTTCAGGCGACCTACATCTGCGCCAGCGCCATGATCACGGAGGCGATCCTGTCCTTCATCGGGGCGGGCACGCCGCCCACCATTCCGTCCTGGGGCAACATCATGGCCGAGGGCCGTGCGCTGTGGCAGGTCAAGCCCTACATCGTGTTCTTCCCGGCGGCGTTCCTCTCTGTCACCGTGCTCGCCGTGAACCTGCTCGGCGACGGCCTTCGCGATGCGCTCGATCCGCGCATGGCCAAGAGCCTGTGATGTCGAGGGGTTGATCGCGATGGCCTTGCTCGAAGTCGAGAACCTCCAGACCCACTTTCGCACGCCCGGCGGCATCAACCGTGCGGTCGACGGCGTGTCCTTTCATGTCAACGAAGGCGAGACGCTCGCCATCGTCGGCGAATCCGGCTGCGGCAAGTCGGTGACCTCGATGTCGCTGATGCGGCTGATTCCGGAGCCGCCGGGCAGGATCGCAGGCGCTGTCCGCTTTGCGGGCAGGGACCTGCTGCAACTGTCGGATCGCGAGATGCGCGCCATCCGCGGCAACGACATCTCGATGATCTTTCAGGAGCCGATGACGAGCCTCAACCCGGTTCTGACGGTCGGCCGCCAGATCCGCGAGACGCTGATGATCCATCAGGGCCTCGACAAGCAGGCAGCCGAGGCGCATGCGATCGAGATGCTGACGCTGGTCGGCATTCCCGAGCCGAAGCGGCGCGTGCGCGAATATCCGCACCAGCTCTCCGGCGGCATGCGCCAGCGCGTGATGATCGCGATCGCGCTGGCCTGCAATCCAAAGCTCCTGATCGCGGACGAACCGACCACCGCGCTCGACGTGACCATCCAGGCGCAGATTCTGAAGCTGATGCTTGATCTCAAGCGCCGGGTGGGCGCGGCGATCATCCTGATCACCCACGACCTCGGTGTGGTCGCCGAGATCGCCGAGCGCGTCATGGTGATGTATGCCGGCCGCAAGGTCGAGGAGGCGCCCGTGGCCGAGTTGTTCCGCTCGCCCCGTCATCCCTATACGCAGGGCCTGCTCGGCGCGGTGCCGCGGCTCGGCTCGTCACTAACAGGCACCGCGCGGCGGCTGGCCGAAATCCCGGGGCAGGTGCCTGATCTGCGCAAGCCCATCATCGGCTGCGTCTTCGCCGGCCGCTGCGCGCTCGCGACCGATCTTTGCCGCCAATATGCGCCGGGGCTCGAAGAGAAGGCGCCTCGCCACGTTGCCGCCTGCCACTATTCCGCCAAGGGGGCCATCGCGGCATGAGTCCTCCGCTGCTCCAGGTCAACGACCTCAAGAAGCATTTTCCGGTCAAAAAGGGCCTGTTCGGCCGCAAGTCCGAATATGTCTATGCCGTCGACGGTGTCTCGTTCGAAATCGCGAAGGGCGAGACGCTGTCGCTGGTCGGCGAGTCCGGTTGCGGCAAGTCGACGGTCGGCCGCGCCATCCTGCGGCTGTTCGACATCACCGCGGGCCAGGTGATCCTCGACGGCCAGCGCATCGACGACGCGCATCCGAGCACGATGCGCCAGATGCGCCGCCGCGTGCAGGTGGTGTTCCAGGATCCGTTCTCGAGTCTCAATCCGCGCATGCGCGTGCGCGATATCCTGGCGGAGCCGATCCGCAATTTCGGCCTCGCCAAATCCGCCATCGATCTCGAAACCCGCGTGACGGCGCTGATGGACACCGTGCGGCTGCCGCGCGAGGCGCTCAATCGCAGGCCGCACGAATTCTCCGGCGGCCAGCGTCAGCGCATCGGCATTGCGCGGGCGCTCGCAGCCGAGCCCGAGCTGATCGTCTGCGACGAGGCGGTCTCGGCGCTCGACGTCTCGGTCAAGGCGCAGATCGTCAATCTCCTGCAGGATCTTCAGCGCGAGTTCGGCCTGGCGCTGCTGTTCATCAGCCATGACCTCGCAATCGTCGAGCACATGACCCATCGTGTCGCGGTGATGTATCTCGGCAAGATCGTCGAGGTGGCGCCGCGCCGCGAGATCTTTGCCGCGCCAAGGCATCCCTATACCAAGGCGCTGCTCTCCGCAGTCCCGCTGCCCGAGCCCGGCGCCCAGCGCAATCCGATCATCCTCAAGGGGGACGTGCCGAGCCCGATCAACCCGCCGAGCGGGTGCCGCTTCCACACCCGTTGCCCCTACGTCTTCGATCGCTGCCGGACGGAAGAGCCGACGCTGCGTTCGACCGGACCCGAGCAATGGGTGGCCTGTCACCTCGAAGAGGCGCCGTAGGCCCTTCAGCCCTGGCGGCGCAGGAAAACTGTGATCGTGACTTTCTCCCAGATGCCGGCTGCCGCAAACGGATCGGCGCGGTTGAAGGCTTCGACCTCGGCGCGGCCGGGCGCCTCGATCAGGAACAGGCTGCCGATCATGTTGGCGCCGTCGTCGGAGACGAGCGGCCCCGACATCACGATCTTGACGCCGAAGCGCGAGGTGTCGCTCAGGAAGGCCTTGTGGGCGTCGTAATTGGCGAGCCGGGTCGGCAACGCGCCGGTGCGGTCGAGGGCGTGAATGGCGAACAGCATGATGTCTCCGCTGACGTGTCGGTTTTCTTGGGACGTTTCTTGGGACGGCCGCGAAGGCGGCCGTCCGTGCTTGTGATGAGCGGTTGGGCTACTTGGCGCCGAGCTTGCCGGCGTCCTCGAAGGTCGGGCAGGTCCGCTGCTCCAGCGGCACGTCGAACGGCTGGTAATTGTCCTTGGTGATGACGGTCGGCTTCAGCACGATCTCGGCAATGACCGGCTGGTTGCGCAAGCTGCGGATCGCCATCATGGTGCCGAGGCACCCTTGCGCAAATCCGTTGTAGTCGCCGCTGGCAAGCAGCTTGCCGGACTTGATCGCGTCGATCGCCTCCTTGGTGCCGTTGATGCCGATCACCTGGGCCTTGCGGTTGGCGCCGTCGAGCGCCTCGATCGCGCCGACCGCCATGGCGTCGTTGGCCGCCAGCACGCCGTCGATCTGCGGGTTCGACTGCATCAAATTCTCCATGACCTGGAGCGCCTGGAGCCGCTGGTAGTTGCCGGGCTGCGAGGCCAGCAGCTTGGCGCCCGAATTCTCCTTCAGCGCGTCGTTGAAGCCGCGGACGCGATCGACATTGGTCAGCGAGCCCTTGACGCCCTCGATGATGACGATGTTGCCCTTGCCACCCAGCGTCTTGAGCAGGAAGCGCGCGGTTTCGAGGCCAAGGCTGTAATCGTCGGCACCGACGAAGGAGAGGAACTTGCCGCCGGCGGAGCGGTCGGTGATGTTGACGACGGGGATTTTTGCCTCGTTGATCTTCTCGACGCCCGGCACCATCGCCTTGTAGTCGACCGGCGTGAAGACGATCGCGCTCGGCTTCTTCACCACGACGTCCTCGATCTGGCTGAGCTGCTCGGGGATCGAGTCCGGCTTGGTCGGGATGTACTGCAGCGTCTTCGCGTTCAGCGCTTTCGCCATGTTGTCGGCACCAACCCGCACCGTCTGGAAGAACGGATTGGTCTGGTTCTTGGTAAACACGGCGATGGTCTCGCCGTCGGCGCGCGCTTGCGTATTGAACGCGGCCGCCATCAGCAGCGGCAGCGCCAGATAACCCAGTGTCTGTTTCATGTAGCCTCCATCCCTCATTTTGCTTGTTGGATTTCTAAGAGCTCATTGCGCGCGGCGGCGGGTCTTCATGTCGAGCCAGACCGCGAGAATGACGATGATGCCGGTGACGAGCGGCTGCCAGTTGGCGCTGACCGACAACAGGTTCATGCCGTTCAGCACCAGCGTCAGGATCAGCGCGCCGATGAAGGTGCCGAACACGGTGCCGACACCGCCGAACAGCGAGGTGCCGCCGATCAGCACGGCCGCGATCGCGGGCAGCGTCAGGCTTTCGCCGATGTCGGCTTCGGCGGAATTGAGTCGCGACAGGAAGATGATCGAGGCCAGTCCCGCCATGGTGCCGGATACCGCATAGACCAGCAGCAGGCGGCGCGCGACCGGGATGCCGGAGAGGCGGGCGGCGACCGGATTGGCGCCGATCGCATAGATCTCCTGGCCCCAGATCGTGCGCTGCGCAAACAGCGTTCCGATCCCGAGGAACACCAGCAGCAGGTAGACCGGGATCGGCAGGCCGAACAGATAGCCGCTGCCGATCTGGCGGAAGCCCGCCGGGAAGCCGTGCAGGGTTTCGCCCGCCATGTACCAGTAGGTGAGGCCGTTCAGCACCCAGAGCATGCCATAGGTGGCGATGAAGGAGGGGATGCGCAGCGCGGTGACCATGATGCCGTTGAGCAGGCCAACGATGCCGCCGCAGGCGAGCCCGGTGAGAATGCCGAGCGCCGGCGAACCGGTCTTGTGGATCACGGTGCCGGCGATACAGGCGGACAGCGCGACATTGGCGCCGACGGAGAGATCGAGCCCGGCGGTGAGCACCACCAGCGTCAGGCCCGACGCGATGAAGAAGGTCAGGCTCGCTTGTCTCAGCACGTTGAGGATATTTCCGAGGCTCAGGAAGGAGTCGCTGAGCACGGCGAGCACCGCGCAGATCAGCAGAGCTGCGAGCAGGCGATAGAACACCTGGATCGCGTCCTGCGACAGGAACGAGCGGGGCGGCGAGAGGGCCTCTTTGGAGATGTCGGTCATGCGCGGCTCCGGAGGCCGTCGAGGAACAGGGCAACGATGACGAGGACGCCGACGCTTGCGACCTGCACCGAAGAGGGCATCGAGATCAGGTTGAGCCCATTGCGAAGCACGCCGACCGCGATCACGCCGAGCAACGTGCCGAGCAGCCAGCCATTGCCGCGCTCGAACGAGGTGCCGCCGACCGCGACCGCGGCGATGGCGTCGAATTCGAGACCAAGGCCCGCGGTCGGGTGGCCGGAATTCATGCGCGCGGTCATCAGCAGGCCGGCAATGCCGGCCATGGCGCCGCCGATCGCGTAGACCGCGATCAGCAGCTTGTTCGGCGAGAGGCCGGCATAGCGCAGCGCTTCGCGGTTGCCGCCAAGCGCGAAGATGTAGGTGCCGAAGCGGGTGTGGTAGAGCAGTCCGTGGAAGGCCGCATAGGTCACCAGTGCCATCACGATGGGCACAGGCACGCGGAGAAGCGTTGCCGAATAGATGTCGCGCACGCTGTGGGGGATGCCGACCACGCTCTGGCCGTCGCTGACGATCAGCGACAGGCCCTGCGCCATGCCGAGCGTGCCCAGCGTCGCGACGAAGGGCGGAATTCCGACGATGGCGACCAGCCAGCCGTTGGCGAAGCCGAAGGCTGCGCCGACCAGAAGCCCGGCGCCGAGGCCCAGCAACATCGACTTGGTCGCGAGCGACACGATCGCGACGCAGAGCGAGGTCAGCGTCAGCACCGCGCCCATCGACAAATCCAGTCCCTCGGTCATGATGATCAAGGTCATCGGCAGCGCCAGCATGGTCAGGATGGTCGACTGCACCAGCACGTTGGAGAGGTTGGCGACCGACAGGAAGCCGGGCGCGATGGCGCTGAACAGGGCGATCAGCAGCACCAGCACGATGGCAACGCCGGGAATGCGTTGCAGCGGATTGGGTTGTGAGACGACCGCGGCTTCACGCATGATGCATCCCCAGTCGCACGATGTTCTCCTCGGTCAGTTCGTTGCGGGTCAGGTGTCCGGCGATGCGACCCTCGCGCATCACATAGGCGCGGTCGCAGACATGGCAGATCTCGACCTGTTCGGACGAGATCATCAAGGCCGCCGCGCCTTCGGCGACCAGCCGGTCGATCAGCGCAAAGATCTCGGACTTGGCGCCGATGTCGATGCCGCGCGTCGGCTCGTCGAAGATGAAGAGCTTTGAGCCGGCCGCCAGCCACTTGCCGATCACGACCTTCTGCTGGTTGCCGCCCGAGAGCAGGCCGACAATCTGGCGCGCGCTTGGCGTTGCGATGCGCAGCTGCCGGATCAGACCGTCGGAGGTGCGCTGCGCGCTGCGCTGGTCGAACAGGCCGCTCGGAAACAGCTTTCGCAGCGCCGATACCACCAGATTGTCGCTCACGGACCGCAGCAAGGCGAGGCCCTCGCTCTTGCGGCTCTCCGGGATCAGCGCGATGCCGCGGCGGGCGGCAAGGTCAGGCTCGCCGGAGATGGCCTTGCCGTCGAAAATGATCTCGCCTGACGTCACGGCATCGGCGCCGAAGATGGCACGGGCGACCTCGCTGCGGCCGGAACCGACCAGGCCGCACAGGCCGACGATCTCGCCCCGGCGCACCTCGATGTTGATATCGGAGATGCCGCTCGATGCGCTCAGGCCCTTGACCTCGAGCAGCAGCTCGCCGGGCTTGTCCGCGAAGTTGCGCGGGTAGGTCATGTCGACGTTGCGGCCGACCATCATGCGGACGAGCTGGTCCGGCGTGACGTCGGCGGGACGAACGCCGTCGATGCGGCGGCCGTCGCGCAGCACCGTGATGCGATCGCCGAGCGCGAACACCTCAGCCATGCGGTGGGAGATATAGACGATCGACACGCCGTCGGCCTTCAGCCGCGCGATCAGGGCGAACAGCAGCTCGGTCTCACGGTCGGACAGCGCCGCCGTCGGCTCGTCCATCACCAGGATGCGCGCGTTCTGGCTGATCGCCTTCGCGATCTCGACCATCTGCTGCTGCGCCACCCCTAACTTGTCGACGGTGGTGGAGGGATCGATGTCGAACCCGATCGTGCCGAGCACGCGCCTGGCGTCGGCCAGGATCTTGCGGCGGTCGATGGTGCCGGGAATGCGGCCCTTCGGCTCGCGGCCGAGGAAGATGTTCTGGGCGATATCGAGATGGGGGACCAGCGAGAATTCCTGGAAGATCACGGCGATGCCGAGCTTCTGCGCATCCGCGGTCGAGGAGATCGCGACCTTGTCGCCCTTGTAGTAGAACTCGCCGGCATCGGCGCGGTAGGCGCCGCACAGCACCTTCATCAGGCTCGACTTGCCGGCGCCGTTCTCCCCCAACAGCATATGGACTTCGCCGGGGAAGACGGCAAAGGAAACATCATCCAGCGCCTTGACGCCGGGAAACTCCTTGCTGATGCCGCGCAGCTCCAGCAGAGGCGCGGGTGAGGCGGGCTCGATAGCCAATGCGGCGCTGCTCATGCGTGCACTCCGCTCGCGAAGATCTTTCCGGGATTCATCAGTCCATCAGGATCGAGCGCGGTCTTGATCGACCGCATCACATCGACGGCTTCGCCGAGCTCGTCGGTGAGATAATCGATCTTGCCGAGCCCGATACCATGCTCGCCGGTGCAGGTGCCGTCCATCGCGATGGCCCGGGCGACCATGCGGGCCTGAAGCGCCTTGGCGCCCTCGGCCTCATCCGGCTTGGCCGGGTCGATCAGGATCAGCATGTGGAAATTGCCGTCGCCGACATGGCCGACGATCGGGGCGGTAAAACCGTGCTCGTCCGCGTCGCGCCTGGTCTCGGTCAGGCATTCGGCCAGCCGAGAGATCGGCACGCAGACATCGGTGATCACGGCGCGTGCGCCGGGCCGCAAGCCCAGGCCCGCATAAAGCGTGTTGTCGCGGGCGTGCCAGAGCCGGCTGCGGTCCTCCTGCGCCTTCGCCCAGGCAAAACCATGGCCGCCATGGTCGGCCGCGATCGCCTGCGCGGCTTCGGCCTGCTCGGCAACGGAACTCTCGGAGCCGTGGAATTCGAAGAACAGGGTGGGAGCTTCGCGGTAGCCGAGCTTGGCGTAGGCGTTGATGCCGCGCATCATGACGTCGTCGAGCAGCTCGATGCGTGCCACGGGGATCGCGGACTGGATCACGGAGATCGCAGTGTCCACGGCATCGTGCAGGGTGTCGAAGCTGCAGACGGCGGCCGAGATCGCCTGCGGAACGGGATGCACCTTCAAAGTGACTTCGGTGATGACGCCAAGCGTGCCTTCCGCGCCGACGAACATCCGCGTCAGGTCATAGCCGGCGGCCGATTTGCGTGCGCGCCTTGCGGTCCGGATCACGCGGCCGTCGGCCAGCACCACCTCCAGCGCCATGACGTTGTCCTTCATGGTGCCGTAGCGCACCGCCATGGTGCCGGAGGCACGCGTGGACGTCATGCCGCCGATCGAAGCGTCGGCGCCGGGGTCGATCGGAAAGAAAAGTCCGGTGCCGCGCAGCTCGGCATTGAGCTGTTTGCGCGTGATGCCGGGCTGCACGACGACATCCATGTCGCTGTCATGCACCGTCAGCACCTTGTTCATCCGGGCGAAGTCGAAGCAGACGCCGCCGGCGACCGCGGCCGCATTGCCTTCGAGCGAGGTGCCCGCGCCGAACGGAACGATCGGCATGCCTGCGCTGGCGCAGAGCTTCACGATTTCCGCGACCTCCTGCGTGGTTTCAGGGAAGACCACGATGTCGGGCGGCAAATTGCGATAATGCGATTCGCTCTGTCCGTGCTGATCGAGCACGCCGCGCGCAACGCTCGCGCGCGGGCCGATCATGCCGGTGAGGCGATCGGCCAATATGCTCGTGCTGACCCGCGGTCCCATCCTTAGCTCCCGTCTGCTCCCTTGTCGGACTCTTGTTGGTCCTTCGTTTAGCCTAGGCGGCTCTCGCGTTGCTCGCGACCTGCTTCAGGCCGAAATCGTAATTGAGGTGGAAATAGTCGCGCTCCACCATGCGACCATCCGGCGCACGGCCGGCAGGGTGGCCAGTGAATTCGCGGATCAGGCTGTCCTTGACGCCGAACACCACGTCAGAGTCGAGATATTTGTCACCGGCGACGAACACATGGGTCACCAGCTGCTCGAAACCGGGCGCCGAGATCATGAAATGCACATGCGCCGGACGCCAGGGATGGCGGCCCTGCACCTCCAGCATCTCGCCGACAGGGCCGTCATGCGGGATCGGATAGGCGGCCGGCTTGATCGACCAGAAATGGAAACGGCCATTGGCGTCGGTATGAAAGCGCGCGCGCATCGCGAGATCGCCGATGTCGTCGAGCTGCTGCACATCGTAATAGCCGTCGTCGTCGGAATGCCAGACATCGACGATGGCGCCCGCAAGCGGTTGTCCGTCGACGGTCGAGACCGAGCCTGTGACCAGCATCGGATCGCCTTCCATCGGGCCGGAGATATGGGCGCCGCTGTCCTTCTCCGGCGCGGCCTGGACGAAGAACGGGCCGAGCACCGTCGTCTCGGTCGCGCCTTCCGGCACGGGATGGTTGATCGCGTCGACCAGCATGGAGACGCCGAGCGTGTCGGACAGCAGGATGAACTCCTGGCGCTTGTCGTCGCACATGTGCCCGGTGCGGGTCAGGAAATCGATGCCGTATTCCCATTCCTTCTGGGTCGGCCGGACCTCGCGGACGAAGGCATGCAGGTGGCGCACCAGCGCCTCGCTGACTTCCTTGATGCGCGGATCGGTTGCGTCCTTGATCCGCTCCAGCACCGCGTCCGTGATCGTGGTCTCGTTGAAGTTACGCATAGGTGTCTCCGCGATCAGAGTTTGGGTTCGCCAAGCCCGGACAGACGTTCCAGGTGCTTGACGGTCGCGATGAAGTCGGTGTCGCCGTCGCCTTGCGCGACCAGTGAGCCATAGGTTTCGCGCACCTGCGCGGCGAGCTGCAGCGGCACGCCTACGGCGTGGCCGGCGCCGAGGATGAGATCGAGATCCTTGGCCATCTGCTTGCAGGAGAAGGTGGACTCGAAATCGCGCGTCCGCAGCGGCGCGGTCTTGTACTTCACCATCGGCGAGGCCACCGCGCTATCGTCGAGCACCTTCAAAATGTCTTGCCAGGCGATGCCGCCCTTGCGCGCCAGCGCAAGGCTCTCGGCCATCATCGCGGCCGAGACAGCAATCATCAGATTGACCGAGAGCTTTGCGTAGCGCGCTTCCTCGGCCGGCCCGAGATATGTCTGGGCGCGGGTGAAGGCGGCGAACAGAGGCTTGGCGTTGTCGAAGGCATCCTTCGGCCCGGAGACGAAGCAGGTCAGCGCACCCGTATGAACGATGCTGGCATTGCCGGAAACCGGCGAACGCAGATAGGCAATGCCGCGCGCTTGTGCGGCGGTCGCAACTTCAGTTGAGGCCTCGACGCTCACGGTGCTGGTCTCGATCAGAACCGATCCAGCAGCCATCGCGGCGATCAGGCCGGCGGGGCCGAGCAACGCGCCGCGCAAGGCGGCGTCATCGGGCAGGGACGTGATGATCGCGGCCTTGCCGCTCGCGGCGTCGACCGGCGAAGCGGCAATCGAAATGCCTTGCGCACGCGCCTCGTTGATCCGGGCTGCGCTCTGATCGAATGCGGTCACGGCGTAGCCGGCCTTGGCGACGAGCGCCGACATCGGCAGGCCCATCTTGCCGATACCGATGAAAGCGACATTCCTTGAAGCGTCGGTCATTGATCTCATCCATTGGCGCCTTCAGGCGGCGCGTCCCTGTCGTTCGATATCCTGCACCAGCCGCCGGCCGGATTGGGCCAGCAGGTCCTTCTTCGTCGCCAGCCCCTCGACCAGCAGCCGGCCGTCCCGCTTCTTCCAGGTACCGCCGATCATGACGGCCTCGATATTGGCAAGGCTCGTCTGCATCACGATGGTTGCGACGGGATCGTGCACCGGGACAAGGTTGAGATCGGATGCGTTGATGATGACGAGGTCAGCGAGCTTGCCCGGCGTCAGCGAGCCGATCTGGCCCTCGCGGCCGAGCATGCGGGCGCCTTCGGTCGTGATCCAGCGCAGCGCCTCGCGGACGGGGATCGTGGTGGTCGCCGGAATGGTGCCGCTCACTTGACGCGACTCCGCATTGTCGAGCGCCCGCTGCATCGACAGCGCGACGCGGGCGACGGAGAAGAGATCGCCGGCCAGCACGGATTCCAGGTCGATCCCGATGGTCGGGCGCACGCCGCGCTTGAGCAGCCGTCCGGTGATCGGAAAACCGTGGCCCTGGATCATCTCGTTCTCGGGCGTCACCGAGAAGGAGACGCCGAGATCGACCATCTTGTCGAGGAGATCGTCGGGCAGGTCGTTGCCATGGACGATGTTGATGCCGGCGCCGACGAGGCCGGCCTCGATCAGCTTCTCCCAGCCGCCGGGCGTCTTGGCCGGACCGCCGCCCTGATGCATCGAGGCGATCAGCTTGAGCTCGCGCGCCAGGCGGAAATCGTGCATGACGACGTCGAGCGTCGAATAATGCGGACCCAGAATGGCAAGCCCGAGCGTGACGAGGCCGTCGCGATCGGCGAGGGGACCTGCCAGCAGCCGCTCGACTTCGCTGCGCGGATGCGGAATCTCGGAGAAATGCGGCTCGCCCGGTTTCGGCTCGGGCTTCGGCGAGCCATGGAAGAAGGCGGCGCGGATGCCGCTTTCGATCAGCCCGCGCACGGCAGCGTCGGTATGGTCAGGCGTCGGATTGTTGTGGCACCAATCGACCAGCGTGGTGGTGCCGCAATTGATCTGGTTCAGCGCTCCGACGAGGGTCGCAATGTGGATGTCGTCGGGCCGGAACACGGTCGCGAGCCCGGCATGCATGCGGCGGAAATATTCCAGCAGCGTCCAATTGGTGGCATAGCCGCGCAACGCGGTCTGCCAGGTGTGCATGTGCGCGTTGATCAGGCCGGGGATGACGATGCGCCCGGTGCCGTCCACGATCTCGGTCTCGGAAGCGCCGCTGCCGAGGTCGATCGATGGGCGCACGTCGACGATGCGGCTGCCCTCGACCAGCACATCGCCGGTGCTGAGGTCGCCAATCGCCTCATCCATGCTGATGATGACAGCTGATTTGATCAGCGTGCGCCGCATCGCTTCAGGCCGCCGCTTTGATGGTAACAGGCGGCTCGCCGGCCCAGGCGCGGGCGATCAGCTCGCGGATGGCATCGCGCTCGAGCGGGCGCGGGTTCCAGTAGGCGTTGGTGACGGCGAGATCGGCGGCCTTGTCGATGCCGCTCTCGGGCATGCCGATGTCGCGCAACGCCAGCTTCGCGCCCAGCCGCTTCGCGAGGTCGTAGAGCCCCTGGGACGCATCGGCCGCGCCGATCGCGCGCGAGATCCGCGCCGTGGCATCGGGCACCGCCGGTGCGTTGTAAGCCAGCGCATGCGGCAGCACGATGGTGTGGGTTTCGGCGTGCGGCAGATCGAAGGTGCCCCCCAGCGTGTGGCAGAGCTTGTGATGCAGCGCCATGCCGACGGTGCCGAGGCAGACGCCGCACAGCCAGGCGCCGTAGAGTGCCTCGGTGCGAGCCTCGCGGTCATCGCTTTTGGCGGCGATGGCGGGCAGGGCGCGGGCCAGCGCGCGGATGCCCTCTTCCGCCATCAGCGATGTCACGGGATTGGTGTCGCGCGCATAGAGCGCTTCCACCGCATGCGCGATCGCGTTGATGCCGGATGTCGCAGCTAAGCTCGCCGGCAGCGTCAGGGTGAGGTCGACATCGTAGATCACGGTCTCCGGCAGCACGGCGGCGTCGCGCACCGTGGTCTTCAGGCCGTTCTCGGTCTGGCCGACAATCGGCGTCATCTCCGAGCCGGCATAGGTGGTGGGAATGCAGAGCTGGTTGACGCCGGTGCGCAAGGCCAGCGCCTTGCCAAGGCCGGTGGTCGAGCCGCCGCCGAGCGAGACAACGCAATCGGCCTCGCATGCCTTCATCGCCGCGAGCGCGCGCTCCGTGACCTCGACCGGCGTATGCATGGTCGCGCCGGGAAAGATGCCGGCGTTGAGCGGGCCGAGGGCGGCCCCCAAGCTCTTGCCTTGCGCCTCCTGCTGCGGCGTCGTCAGCACCAGCGCGCGCTTGCCGCCGAGCCGCTCGATCTCGGCCTTGGCCGAGGCCAGCGTTCCGCTGCCGAACACGACGCGGCAGGGCAGGTTTTCAAAGGTGAACGAACCGATCATGCGCCGGTCTCTTTGATGGGATAATCGACCTGGAAGCGTCCGATCCGCAAGTCGCCCAGCGCCTCGCGGACGCGCAAATGTTCGGGGTGGGTGGCCGAGTGCGGCCTGGTTGGTGAATTCGGAGAACAGCACCACGTCGCAGGCGTAGTCGACATCGCTGACGTCGACGCCCACCTCGATGTGGGTGAGGCCGTCGATCCGGCCCCGCAGTCCCTCGAACAGGGTCTTGACCTTGGAACGGGCCGCGGAACGCTCCGCGGGGGTCTCCCCGCGTAGCCGCCACATCACGATGTGCCTGATCGGGCCCGACATTTCCCAGTTTCCTCGCCTGCTATCTTGCTCGTGTTCTGGCCATTTTGACTTGCGGGATGTGGAAATAAAGGTCAATATTTGTAAGTCTCTTTTTCTAAAAGTGGAAAAATGGATCGCCTGCTGCAATTGGAGGTGTTCTCCAAGACGGCCGAGCTCGGCAGCCTGTCAAAAGCCGCCGAGGCCTTGCGCATGTCGAATGCGGCGGCGAGCCGCCATCTCAGCGCGCTCGAGGAGCGCCTTGCGGTCAGGCTGATCGAGCGCAACACACGCAGGCTGTGGTTGACGGAGGCGGGGCAGGAGCTGCTGGAGCGCTCCAGCCGGGTGCTGAGCGAACTGGCGGAGGCCGAGGACATCGTCAGCGATCGCGCGCTGTCGCCGCAGGGCACGCTGCGGGTCACGAGCTCGCTGTCTTTTGCGGTGATCTATCTGGCGCCGATGCTGCCTTCCTTCCGCGCGCGCTATCCGAAGCTCAACATGCAGATCACGACCGCCAACCGCTATCCCGATTTCATCGAGGCCGGCATCGACGTCGCGATCCGGACGCGCGAGCAGGAGCCGGATTCGAACATCATCGTCCGCCGCATCGGCCAGATGCGGCGCGTGCTCGCCGCCGCGCCCTCCTATCTCGCAAGCGCCGGCGAGCCGGAGCAGCCCGCCGATCTCGCGCGCCACAACATGCTGGTCTACAATCTCGCGAACGATCCCTATTCGTTGCGCCTGCGCAAAAGCCATGGCGCGCAGACCGTCCGCATCACGCCGACGCTCGACAGCAATGACGGCCAGGTCATTCGCGGCGCGGCGCTGGCAGGGCTCGGCATCCTCATCCAGCCGCTCTACATCGTTCAAAGCGATATCGCGGCGGGCCGTCTCGTCCCGGTGCTGGTGGATTGGGAGCCGCCACTGCTCACCATGAACATCGCCTACCAGAACCGCGCCGGGCTGCCCGCCAAGATCAGGGCTTTTTCCGACTTCCTCGTCACCCACATCCGCGAGCATTCGGAGCCGGGCATCTGGATGGACGCGGCGAAGTGAGCGGGTAGCAGCCATGTATCTCGGCATCGATCTCGGCACTTCGGCGGTCAAGACCGTTCTCGTCGACGGTGCCCAGCGCGTGATTGCGAGCGAGAGCCGGCCGTTGACGACCGCCTCGCCGCTATCAGGCTATTTCGAGCAGGATCCCGCGCAGTGGATCGATGCAACCTTCGCCACGCTGGATGCCTTGAAGGCGACGCATGCCGGCGCGTTGGCGGCCGTCGAAGGCATTGGACTGTCCGGGCAGATGCATGGCGCCACGCTGCTCGATGCGAGCTCGAGACCGTTGCGGCCCTGCATCCTCTGGAACGACGGACGCTCCGCCGCCGAGTGTCGTGTCCTGGAACGACGCTGGCCCGCCTTGCGTGCGACGTCGGGCAACAAGGCGATGCCGGGATTCACCGCGCCGAAGCTGCTCTGGATCGCGACGCACGAGCCCGAAATCTTTGCGGCGACGAAACTCGTTCTGCTGCCAAAGGCCTATCTGCGCCTGGTGCTGAGCGGCGAGGCCATCGAGGACGTCTCGGATGCCGGGATCACTGTGGCTCGACGCCGCGCGCCGGGACTGGTCGGACGCAGCACTGGCAGCGACCGGCCTGTCGCGCGATCACATGCCGCGTCTGGTCGAGGGATGCGCGCCCGCGACCACGCTGCGCGGCGAGCTGGCGCGGCGTTGGGGCATGACCGGACAGCCGGTGATCGCAGGCGGTGCCGGCGACAATCCGGCAGGCGCTGTCGGCATCGGCGCGATCAGGCCGGGAACCGCGTTCGTGTCGCTGGGAACCTCGGGGGCCTTGCTGGCACCGACCAGCAGAATCGCCGCCAACCCGGACCGCGCGGTGCATACGTTCTGCCACGCCATTCCCGACATGTGGATTCAGGCCGGCGCGATCCTCTCGGCCGCCTCCTGCCTGGCCTGGATCGCGCGCCTCTTCGGCGCCACCGAGGCCGAGTTGCTGGCGCCGCTTGGATTGCGTCCGCAGGCGCCGTCGCCTGTGAGCTTCCTGCCTTATCTGGCGGGTGAGCGGACACCGCACGACGATCCCGCCGTGCGCGGCATGCTGGATGGTTTGAGCCACGGCACCGATCGCGGGTCGATCGTGCAGGCGGTGCTCGAGGGCGTTGCCTTCGCGCTTGCCGATTGCCGCGACGCGCTCGCGGATGCCGGCATTGCGATGACGGAAGCCGACGCCATTGGCGGTGGTTCACGGTCCCGGTTCTGGCTCTCGGTGCTGGCAAACGTGCTGAATGTTCCGGTCCATCGTTTTGCCGGAGGCGAGACCGGCGCGGCGTTCGGTGCGGCGAGATTGGGGCGGCTTGCTGTCACCGGTGAGGCGATCGCCGCCGTATGCACGCGGCCGCAGCGCATCGAGACGTTCGAACCCGACGCAAGACTGGTCGATGCCTATGCCGAGCGGCTTCCCGCGTGGCGTGAACTGTATCGGCCGCGCCACTAGCATCGCCTTGACGTTGCATTCCCGTGTGTTCGGTATTGCTCTGCGCCGCGGCCTTTTGTTTAATGCGTGAGCCGCGCTGACAAGATCATCGAGACGCGGGTAGGAAACGCATTGTGCGTCGGGAGGCACGATGAACGATCCGATCCTGGAGATGCGTGGGGTCTCAAAATCCTTCTTTGGCATCAAGGCGCTGCGTTCCGTCGATCTCACCGTCTATGCCGGCGAAATTCATGCCCTGATGGGTGAGAACGGTGCCGGAAAGTCGACCTTGATGAAGATCTTGTCCGGCGCCTACAGGCCCGATCCCGGCGGCGAGATCCGCATCGAAGGAAGCCCGGTACGGATCGAAGGTCCGCTCGGCGGCCGCGCGGCGGGCATCTCCATCATCTACCAGGAGCTGTCGCTGGCTCCCAATCTCAGTGTTGCCGAGAATATCTATCTCGGCCGGGAGCTATCGCGAGCAGGCTTGCTGGCACGCGGCGCCATGCGCGAGGGCGTCGGCCCCATCCTGAAACGGCTGGGCGCGGACTTCCTGCCGTCGACGCTGGTGGCGCACCTCTCCATGGGCCAGCGGCAACTGGTCGAGATCGCGCGTGCGCTGCACGTCAGATCAAAAATCCTGATCATGGATGAGCCGACCACGGCGTTGTCGGCCGGCGAGAGCGCGCGGCTGTTCGCGCTGATCCGCCAGCTTCGCGCCGAGGGGCTTGCCATCATCTACATCTCGCATCGCATGGACGAGGTCTACGCGCTCGGCGACCGCGTCACCGTGCTGCGCGACGGCCGGCTGGTCGGGGCGCTCGACAGGCAGGACATCCGCGCCGACACCATCGTTCGGCTGATGGTCGGGCGTGACGTCTCCTCGTTCTACAAGAAGGATCATGATCCGGAGGCGGGGCGGGGGCATCCCGTGCTCGCAGCGATCGACATGGCCGATGGCCGGCGCGTCAAGGGCTGCTCGCTGACCGTGCATGCGGGCGAGGTGGTCGGCCTCGCCGGCCTGATCGGCGCGGGTCGCACTGAGCTTGCGCATCTCATCATTGGCGCGGCGCCAGGACCTCCGGCCGTGTCGAGCTGGAAGGACGCCCGGTCGATATCCGCACGCCGGGTGAGGCGCTCGACATCGGCGTCGCCTATCTGACCGAGGACCGCAAGGCGCTCGGCCTGTTCCTGGACATGTCGTGCCTGGACAACATCAACCTCGCGGTGCTCGGCCGGGATGCCCGGATCGGTTACATCCTCGATCGTGACAAGGCCCGCGACCGCGCCAACAGGGCGTTCGCGGCGCTCGGCATTCGTGCCGCCGATATCAACGTTACCGTCGGCGCATTGTCCGGCGGCAACCAGCAGAAGGTGCTGCTGTCGCGCCTGCTTGCGACCACGCCAAAGGTCCTGATCCTCGATGAGCCGACGCGCGGCGTGGATGTTGGCGCCAAGTCCGAGATCTATTCGATCATCGACAATCTTGCCAAATCCGGCACCGCGATCCTCGTCATCTCGTCCGATCTGCCCGAGATCATCGGCATCTGCGACCGCGTCGTCGTCATGCGGGCGGGGCATATCGCCGGTGAAATCGAGCGTGGCGCGACCTCGCCCCTGAACCAGGAAGACATCATGGCGCTCGCCACGGGGATGGAGCAACTCGATGCATGACGGCTCTCCAAAGACGGACACCGCCGCCGCCGCGGGCCTCGCGGCCGCGCAAGAGACGAAGCGTCAGCGCGTAAGGCTTCTGATCCGCGCCGCCGGCATGCTGCCGGTGTTGTTGATCTTGTGCGGCGGCTTCCATTTTCTGTCGGAGGGCCGCTTCTTCACCGGACAAAATCTCGGCATCGTGTTGCAGCAGGCCGCAGTGAACACCGTGCTCGCCGCAGGCATGACCTTCGTCATCCTCACCGGCGGCATCGACCTCTCGGTTGGCTCGATCCTGGCGGCGTCCGCGATGGCCGGGTTGACACTCTCCAAGCTGCCGGAACTCGGGATGCTGTGGCTGCCGGCCGCGCTGCTCACCGGCCTCGGCTTCGGCGTCATCAACGGCGCGCTGATTGCGCTCCTCCGCCTGCCGCCTTTCATCGTCACGCTCGGCTCTCTCACCGCCGTACGCGGCCTGGCGCGACTGCTCGGGGCCGATACCACCGTCTTCAATCCTTCCATTCCCTATGCCTTCATCGGCAACGGCTCGCTGACGCTCGTTCCCGGCGTCGCGTCGATCCCGTGGCTCTCGGTGATCGCCTTGCTCGTCATCCTCGTCTCGTGGCTGGTGCTGCGCCGGACCGTGCTCGGCGTGCACATCTATGCGGTGGGCGGCAATGAAAGCGCGGCGCGGCTTGCCGGCATCAAGGTCTGGGCCGTGCTGATCTTCGTCTACGGCATCTCGGGACTCTTCGCCGGGCTCGGCGGCGCCATGCAGGCGGCGCGGCTCTATGCGGCCAACGGTCTCCAGCTCGGTCAGTCCTACGAGCTCGATGCGATCACCGCCGTGATCCTCGGCGGCACGTCGTTCGTCGGCGGCATCGGCTCGATCTGGGGCACGCTGGTCGGCGCGCTGATCATCGCCGTTCTGTCGAACGGCCTGATCCTCGTCGGCGTCTCGGACATCTGGCAATATGTGATCAAGGGCCTGGTGATCATCGGCGCCGTGGCGCTGGACCGCTACCGGCTGCAGGGCTCCGCCAGAACCTGAAAGGGTTCGGCGCGCACCTGAGTGCACATGGTGTGATGCGAGGTTCCGTTGCGGCAACTGGTCTGCCGTGCCGGATAAGAATACAG
Source organism: Bradyrhizobium barranii subsp. apii (assembly GCF_011516635.5). Lineage (GTDB taxonomy): Bacteria > Pseudomonadota > Alphaproteobacteria > Rhizobiales > Xanthobacteraceae > Bradyrhizobium > Bradyrhizobium barranii. Next base: position 4,170,663 of record NZ_CP096255.1, read on the forward strand.
ACCAGGGAGGAAGCCAATGTTGAAGACGATCACGCTCGCCGGCGCCGCGATGGCGCTTGCCCTAAGCACCGCGCCATCCTTCGCCAAGGAACTCAAGTCGATCGGCGTCTCGCTGGGTTCGATGGGTAATCCGTTCTTCGTCGCGCTGTCGAAGGGCGCCGAGTTCGAGGCCAGGAAGACCAATCCCAATGTGAAGATCACGACGGTCGGCTTCGAATACGACCTCGGCAAGCAGGTCACCCAGATCGACAATTTCATTGCCGCCGGCGTCGACCTGATCCTGTTGAACCCCGGCGATCCCAAGGCGATCGGGCCGGCGATCAAGAAGGCGCAGGCGGCGGGCATCGTGGTCGTCGCGGTCGACACCGCGGCCGAAAGCGCCGACGCCACCATAACCACGAACAACGTGCAGGCCGGCGAGATCTCATGCCAGTACATCGTCGACAAGCTGGGGGGCAAGGGCGACGTCATCATCGAGAACGGGCCGCAGGTCTCGGCCGTGATCGATCGCGTCGTCGGCTGCAAGAACGTTCTCTCGAAGAATCCCGGGATCAAGGTGTTGTCCAGCGACCAGGACGGCAAAGGCTCGCGTGAAGGCGGTCTCACCATCGCGCAGGGCTATCTGACGCGCTTTTCCAAGATCGACGCCATCTTCGCCATCAACGATCCGCAGGCGATCGGCACCGATCTCGCGGCGCGCCAGCAAGGCCGCAGCGGCATTGTCATCACCGCGGTCGATGGCGCGCCCGACATCGAGGCGGCACTGAAGGATCCGGCAGCGCCGCAGGTCCAGGCTTCCGCTTCGCAGGACCCGTTCTTCATGGCGCGGCGCGCGGTGGAGGTGGGCGTCGGCATTCTCAATGGCCAGAAGCCGGCCTCGACCGTCGAGCTCCTGCCCTCGAAGCTCGTGACCAGGGACAACGTCGCCGAGTACAAGGGCTGGACCTCGGATCGTTCTCAGTAGAAGGCCGCCTCCCGCGGGAGCGGTCGAAGCACGAGATGACGGGCGGCGTTGTGATCCACGCCGTCCGTCGTGCCACGCGCTAGCAGGCGGTGTGGGGACTGGTTCGCGGGGACAAGACGACCGATGGAAATTTGCTTGCGAAGGCCCGGGTCTTGGGTTGAACACGCGATCCGTCGATCACCTCGAGCCGGCCGCAGCGGTTCAGCGTGTGCAGCTTTCTGCCGGGCCATGCCGGTCCGGGCCTGAGGGAGTGGCGGACGACCTGCTTGAATGTCGTCGGAGACAGTTCAATCACTTCCGCGAGGCCGAGCGCGGCGCCATATCCGTCGGCGCAATCCTGCACCGGCCGCCACAATTTGCCATCGATGGTGACGAAATTCCCCGCGGGTCGCGCACTTGCGCGATCGATCAGGACCGGGTTGCTGGCATGGGGCAACCAGGGGCCGAGCAGGTGCTCGGCGTAATAGATCGCAAGCGAATCCGAATAGCCGCCGGTTCCGTCTCGCCAGGCTCCGAACAGGTAGTTCAGACCGTTGTGCTGCGTGATGGTCACATCGGCGAGTTCGAGGCCTGAGAGCAGCGTGGCGTGTCGCTCCCATTTGTCCGGAAACCGAATGCATTTGTAGAGCGCGACGTCCCCGTGGAGCGAGCTCTCCGGGATCATCCACAACTCGCCATTGTCCTCGATCAGGAACGGATAGGACAGGTGCCAGGGCTCCTCCAGCACGGGTACGACCTCGCCGACCGGGCCGGCGTCGCCGAACTCGACTGCCGAAATGATGCCTTTTCCAACCCGATGATCGAGATCTTCGAAGTAGACGAATGTTCGTCCCTGCCATGTGATCGGGAAGGGATCGGCGTAGAAATGATTTCCGGGATCGGCGAGGACGTTCCAGCCAGGCCCGGAGAGATCTCCCGTCTGCCAGACACCCGCGCCATCATTGAAGCGCCATCCGACATGCCAATGCGGGGCATAGCAGCAGAGGCGGTAGATCTCCTTGGCGATCGACACGGCGAGGCCGCGCACGACATAGGCCGCAGGCCGCCGGCCGTTGCCGGCTCGGGCCTGGCGTGCCAGCTGCGGCACGATACGCGGCCGTCCCGACAGGATGGCCGCCACCATGGTCAGGGTTCGCGCCATGATCGTTTCGAGCCCACCGCTCAAACCGGCCGCGATTTCTGCGGAGGGATGGCCGCGATCGAGCACCGCGCCGTCGACCTCGTTGACGATCTCGATGACGGGCAGGTCGCCGGCGAGAATCGCCGCGAGTGCCGCGTTTTCACCTGCAGTTCCGTTGAACAACGGGCGGAGATACAGCCGGGCCGAGCAGTTCGGATCGCGCGCGGCGCTCGTGAAATCGACGACCACGTCGGCCGTGCCGGTGCGAGCCTGCGTCCGTTCCGGATCGATCTTCAGCCCGTCGGCGCCGCTGTGCCTGCCTTTACGCAGCACCACGCGCTCGAGCTCGAACAGGGCGTCGAGCCCCGCGGGCCGTGGCTCCGCCGTTGCAGTCAACGCGATTTGAACCGGAACGTCCCGGCCGTCGATCGACAGCGTCTGGCGGTGCATCCACCGCCGCGCATGGTCACGTTCGCAGCGAAACTCGATGATCATGTCGAGCCAACCTATTCCAACGCATCGGCTCAGACGACCCGGTTGAGGATTTGAACGTATTCCTCAACCATCGCATCGACCGAATAGCGCAACCTCAGGCCTTTGGCGTTCTCTTGCAGTTCGTCGCTCAGTGCTTGGTCGGTCAGAAGTCTGGAGACGGCAGCCGACAGCTTCGCTTGATCTGAAGCATCGACAAAGAGGGCAGTGGGCTTTCCTTCGAAGGACAGCACCTCGCGCAGCACGGGGAGATCGGTGACGACCGAGGGAACGCCGGCGTTGGCGGCTTCGACGGCGGCAAGGCCGAAGGTCTCGGCCTGCGTCGGAAACACGAATATGTCGAGACAGGCGAGGAAATCCGCGATCTGGCGTGGCGCGATTTCGCCTAGCAGATGCAAGCGGTCCGAGACCTTCAAATCGTCCGCAAGCTGCCGTAGTCGCGCTTCGTCGGCGCCCTGGCCGGCGAGTGCAAGGTGCCACGACGGCTCGTCCGGCAGCAGGCGTATCGCTGCATCGAGCCGCTTGTGCGGATGCAGCCTCGCCGCACAGCCGAGCAGGACGCGGTCCGGCGGCAGGTTGAATTTCTGTCGTGCGGCGCCCTTCGGTAGGATGAGGGCCTTGTCCTCGAAGCCGTGCGGGACATGCACCATGCGCGACCGGTAGGCCTGCGGGTAGCGCGAATACTCGCGCTCCATGTCCTTCGAGTTCAGCGTGATGCGGTCGAAGAAGCCGACGCTGCCCATGACGATGTCGGCCGTGCGGATCGGCCAGCTCATCGACAGCGCGGATGAAACCTGGTTGGCGACGACAGGGGCGCGGCTGACGAGGCGCGTCACGCCCGCGCCGATGACGTTGCCGAAATGCTGGAAGGTCAGGACGGCGTCGGGGCGCGTGGCTCTGATCTGACCGCCAAGCGTCCACAGCATCCGCAGCAGCGCAACCGGATTGCCTGGCCGGCTCGATGCGCAATAGAACGTCTCGGGCGGCTCGTCGAACGAATCCGATTTGCGGAAGAAAAACAGGTTGGAGACGCGATGGCCGCGCGCGGAGAGCCCGGCGCCGAGAAGCCTGGAGATCTCCTGCGCGCCCGCGTTCTCGGCCTGGGTCTGTACGAGAAGGACGTGCAGCTTTCGTTCGCTGCCGTTCAGCCGCGCCAGTTCTGTCGCGGTCGTCTCGCCCAATTCCTTGTTCGGCTGGTAGTGGAGCACGGATCCCGACCGCTAAAGAAACGAAATCTTCACCTTCTTAACCCCGTACCTATCATGCAGGCATCGGGCAGACACCGACTAGCAACAAACGGAGTTAATGCGCGAGCCGCCTATTGCCGCGTTCTCGCGGGAATTCTGCTGGTTCCCGGATCGTGCGCGGCGAGCGCGTTAACCAACGGGACGAGCGCGCGCCGTCGCGGATCAACCAGGCCGATCGTACGGTTGACGCCTATTCGGCGGAGTCGGCGCCGCGCACCGCATAGCGGCCGCGTCGCCACGCCGAGAAGCGCAACAGCACGAGAACCGAGGGATCGACCCCGGTTCGCCGGCGACACAAGATATTGAGCGCGATGGTCGTGAGCGCCAGCGACACGGTGGCCGCAATCGCCGCGCCAAGCACGCCGAGCCAGGGGATCAGGACGAGGAATCCGGCCAGTCTCAATGCGACATTTGCGGCGACGACGGGGACGTAGATGCGTTCATGGCCGGTCAACTGCAGGATCGCCGCCGACGGACCGCCCGCGGCCTGGATGGCCGTTCCGATCGCCAGCACGATCAGCACCGAGTGCTGCTCGGTGAAATGAGGCCCGAACAGGTTGAGGAGATAGGGGCCGCCGATCCAGATCATCGCAAGGCCTGCGACCACGCAAAGCGCGGTCACTTCCGCCATGAGCTGCAGCGTCCGCTCGAATTCCTGGTGATTTTTGCTGAAGTAGAGCGAAGGAAGCCGGCGCGCGCCGAACGAGTACAGCGCGGCGGAGAGCATGGCGAAGATGTTGGCGAGGCGTGACGCCGCGAAGTAGATGCCGGCGGTCGCCGGATCCAGCATCCAGTAGACCAGAATGACGTCGAAATACTGGTTCGCGACTTCAAGGATGGACGCAAGCCAGAAATGCAGCGCGCTCGATCGCCAGCGCGATACTTCGGAATTCGCTGCGGTCGCGCGCAAATCCGGCAGCGCCCGTACGATCGCAATGATCTGCGCGACGAGGCCTACCGACATCGCAATCGTCATTGCGGCGATCAGCTCGGCGGGATCGAGCTGCCGATGCCCGAACAGCATGGCGAGCAGAAACAGGACGACGAAAACCCGCCAGAAGAACTCGCGGTTGCCTTCGCCCATGATAATGCTGACCAGCGAGCGCGCGATCTGGCTGCCGAGCATCAATCCGGCACTCACGGCGGTGTAGGCCGAGACGGCGAGGATCAGCAGCCACAAATCCCCTCTGAAGTGCGCAACCAACGCAACTGCGGCGATCGCGATCAGCATCGCGATGGCGGAAATCCTGAAGCTGGAGAGCAGGAGGCCCTTGGTGAGGTCGGGCCTGTCGCCGACCTCATACTCGTTCAGGAAGCGCACCAGCAATGCTTCCTGACCGACCAGTCCTACGACTGCGGCGATCTGCGCAACCGAAAGCCAGGTCGCAAAGATACCGAATCCGTCGGGTGTCATCGTTCGCGCGGCCAACGAGAACAATGCAAACGCGAGCGCGCCGCTGCCAACCTTCAGGAGGATGGTCCCGACGACACCGCGCGTGACGTCACGCCGCAGAAATTGAACAATGGAATCGATCATCGAAGATGCGGAGCGTTCCCCGAGGATGGGCGTTGCAAGTACGGCGAGAGCCTAGCATGCCGGAAAAATGCGAGTGTTAATGCGCGGTCTTCAGGTCCCGTCGTCTGTCGTCGACGAAGGTCGTACGCCGCTGCCTCACTGCGGAACAGCCACGTTCCTGATGTGCCAGATTGAGCGGGAACCGGCTCGATCGAAAAGCGGCGTGATGTCGCGCCGCTGCAAGATGCGGAGCGAAGCCGGCCGGCCTGCGGCTGTTCGAGCATTGGAATGGCCTCTCTGGAACGAATTCGGACGCTTGGTCTGACGAGACCGCGGCATTTCGAGGTCGTTCTGAGCAAGGCGCGTGCCGGGACGGATGGGTCCGGCGACCCGTTAACCTCAATCGCCGGAAATGATCGCGTTTGGCTCTGCGATACGACATCAGGCGAGGGAATTGCACATGGAACCACCGTTAACCGTGGAGCCCTAAACCATGACGACGGATAGACCCGTGACCGAGCCGAGCGCTGCAGCTGCGCCTGCGGCCATCGTCGCAGACATCGCGATCGTCGGTGGCGGCCTTGCGGGATCGCTCGCCGCGTCCGTGCTTGCGCGGGCGGGGCATCGCGTCGCACTCGTCGACAAGCGCGCGGTGCATCCGGACGAATTCCGGGTCGAGAAGCTCGGTGGCCAGCAGCTCGAGATGTTCCGCAAGCTGGGTTTCCTCCACGCGCTCGAGAACGTCGCCTGCCGGTATGACCGGGTGCTCAATATCCGGGAAGGCAAGGTCGTCGATGTCAGCGTCGGCCAGGCTTACGGGTTTTCCTATGCCGGCCTCGTTGCCATGGCGCGCAGCCAGCTGCCTGATCCGTCCAATCTGATCATCGACGAAGTCACCGCAATCAACCCCAGCAATGATGTCCAGCATATCGAGCTTGCGTCCGGACGACGCCTTGAGGCGCGGCTCGTCGTGCTCGCCACAGGCATGGCGGGAGCCCTCGGCTACAAGCTCGGCATCAAGCGGCGCGTGCTGGCCGAGCGCCATTCGGTGTCGTTCGGCTTTACGATCGCCCGCCGCGATGGCACGCCATTCGATTTCGAGGCGCTGACCTGTTACGGCGAGCGCACCGCTGACGGCATCGACTATCTCAGCCTGTTCCCGGTGCCATCAGGCATGCGGGCCAATCTGTTCATGTTCCGCGACCCGACCGATCCGATCATGCGCGAGCTGCGCCGCGAACCGGAAGCGACCGTCCTGCGTCTGCTGCCGGGACTGCGGCCTTACCTCGGCGATTTCCACGTGACCGACAAGGTGCAGAACTGGGTGATGGATCTGACCGTGGTGGAGGGACACCTTCAGCCCGGAATCGTCCTCATCGGCGATGCGTTCCAGACCAATTGTCCCGCCGCCGGCACGGGCGTCGCCCGCCTCCTGGTGGACGTCGATCGCCTTTGCACGGAGTACGCGCCGCGCTGGCTCGCAAGCGCCGGCATGGGCACGGAGAAGATCTCGCAGTTCTATTCCGATCCCGACAAGCTCGCGGCAGACCAGCGGTCGCTGAAAATGGCGCGCTTCCGTCAGGCCCTGACGTCCCGCAACGATATCGAATGGGATGTGCGGCGCCGGTTGCACTTCCTGCGGCGCAGTCTCACGCATCGTGTCGATCAGATGCATCCGGGCTGGCTCGGACGCGTCCGCGGCGCGCTCCGCGCCTGAGCTCTGCGCTCCCTCGCTTGCGCTTCGGTTAGCGCGTAGGCGTCGGGGTACGGGCCGGCAGGAGCCTGAAATCCGACAGCCGCTTGGCCGCCAGCTTGAGCCAGGGAGCCTGCTTCAGCGCGAACAGGCTGATGGCGCCCGCGGTGCTGCCGGCCTGCGTGACCATCCACATCGGCGAAGGCTGGCCGCCGAACAATTTCTTGTACGGCTCGTCGCCGATCGTGAAGTCGAGCATCTGATCGCCGCGCTCGATGCAATCCCGAGCCACTTGCTCGAACATCAGAGAGCCCAGGGATTGGCTCTTGTAGCCGTCGATATCGAAGGCGCTCATGATGACGAGGAAGCTGCCGCGATGGCGCAGTCCGAGCACGGCGGCGATCACGCCGCCGTCCATCTTCATGGCGTAGAGTCGGACGAACGAGCCGAGACCGCGGGCCGCCACGTCAGAATAGAAGCTGTAATATTCGGGGCGCTGGAGCAGGTCGCCGTCGCCCTGGGCGTGAAAGCGCGGGCCGCGATATTGCTTCATCGCGTCCATCGCCTCGGAGATCGAGGCGCTGTCGTCGCAGCATGAGAAGCTCAATGCTCCCTTCTTCTGGAGCTGGCGATATTTCTTGGCGAGCTCCTTCTGATAGGAGCGATCCAGCGCGCTGGCACGCCATTGCTCGAACGGGGCGACGAGAACGGTCGCGTAGGCGTTCGTCTCCATCGAGACCCGGCGTGGCGCGCCGAGGAGGCTCTCGATCGGAAGCCGTCCGTCGGGCAGCTTGGTCATGCGGAGCAGGTCGAACGGGCGGACGAGGCGCCTGATCTCCGCGCAGGCCGCTTCGTCCTCCAGCAGGCTGGAAAACACCTCGGGACTGCAGACCGGCGCCAGATAGTCGGATACGCGCAGATCGGCGAATTCGATGGTGCGGACCGGGCCGCGGCGGATTCGGAGCAGGGGCAGCACCATCGCCAGTGCCCCCGTCGTACGGCGGCGGACCACGACGACCAGCGGCGTCGCGCCTGCATGGGATGCGAGCCTGGCGTAGAGGCTGTCCAGCCAGAGCGGATGCTGAAACGCGGTCGCGGCGGAGCTGTCGAACAGCGCCGCGTATTCCGGAGACAGGAAGTCGAACGCCTGCTCGATGGCGATATCGAATGTATTGCTGGGCTTATTCATGCGTGACCACGGAAACCAGATAACCCGGAGAAGTCGATCGAGCCGGATCCTGCGCTTGTATAGCAGGGTCGTGACGGCCGAGGCACCAGCGGGGTGCGATTTGCATTAACGCATCGAGCAGGCGCCGTATCGTTATCAATCCCCGAAGTTTCGAGATTTCGAGGCCCGGGAGATCAACCCGCAGTAGTAGATAATTAACCAAGCTTAAGGGAAAGTCACCGCATGGCCATCCTGCAGACCGAGAGAGACTCCGAGGCACTCACGAGCGCGATCTGGAAGACGCGCAGTGCCGGCGTCGAGAAGATCGCCAGGCTCGTCATCTGCGTATCGATCACCGTCAATGTCGTCGCGTCGATGGGGACATTCAATACGGCGATACTGCCGGCGGGACTGACTTATCTGCAACAGGCGGTCGCTCTGCTGATGTGGAGCGTCCTGATCTACGCAAGCGCATTCGTGCGCCCGCGCCTGCAACTGGCGTTCAACCCCGATCTGATCGCGCTCCTCGCATTCTACACGTTGGCGGTCGTCTCGGTGTTGTGGACCACTCTGAATGCCGCAGCCATCATGAAGAGCGCCGCTCTTGCAATGACGACGTTTGGCGCGTTCTGTATGATCACGCGGATCGATATCGACGATGTCGTGAAGGCGACATCCTCCGGGCTCTTCATATTGGTCGCCGCATCGGCGCTTTGCGCACTCGCCGTGCCCGATATCGGGATAGATCATAGCTGGATGCACAATGGTCAATGGCAGGGCGTCTATGAATCGAAGCAGACGCTCGGCTTTGTCGGTGCGTATCTGATGTTCTTCTCCTGCTACCGGAAGATGACGGGGCAGGGGTGGCTGGCGTTCCTCGTCGCGTTCCTGCTGGCGTCGACCTGTGTCCTCGCGTCGGAATCGCGCGGCGCTGGTGCTGTCGCCCTGGCGGCTTGTGCGCTGCTCGTGACGTCGATGTGGTCGGTCGGCTGCATGAGGATCTATGCGATCCTGCCGTTCGTCATGTGCGTTATGGCCGGCCTCCTGATCGTCTATTTTTACGCGACGGGATACGACGCCATCCACATTGGCGATGCGACCGTCAATTTCACCGAGCGGACCTTCATCTGGCACTACGCGATAAGCCATTTCGACGATGCGCCGCTGCTCGGCTTCGGAATCAACGGCTTCTGGACGATCCCGTCGATCTACGATTATTTCGAGCAGAACCACGGTTGGGTGCTCGACAACTATCATAGCGGCTATATCGCGATTCTGATGGAAACAGGGTTTCTGGGCTACCTGCTTTTCGCCGCGAGCGTTCTTCTGTTCTCGAACAAGGTTCTCTATTTGATTTCGGCACGATCGATCCACCGAGCGCACTGTGCCCTCATCATCGGATTTGTCGCCCTCAGCTTTCAGACCAACTTCACCGAGACGACGTTCCTTCGCTCGACCATGTTCACGTCGGTGCTGCTGGTGGCGTTCCTCCTTGCAACGTGCAGGCCGGTGCCGGAGACCGATTTCTAACCCTTACGGAATGGAAGCAGGATGACCGCCCACCGCGCTCGCTGGTCGAGAAGCTTCAATCTTGCCGCAGCGGCTTTCGTCTTCGCATCGCTCTGCTCCGACGCCCATGGCGCCGGGCAGGTCGTGCCTCGCGATGCGGCAAGGTTGGGACGCGGGATCAACATTCTCGGTTACGACGGAATCTGGGAGGGCGGTCAGAACGCGCCGTTCCGTCTGGACAATTTGACGGCGATCAGAAAGGCCGGATTCGCGCACGTCAGGATCAATTTCTTCGGCTTCAAGTTCATGGATCGCGGGAATGTGCTGGATGAGGCCGTGCTGAGAAGGCTTGATGCCGTCATCGAGGAAATCCTCGCCAGGAACCTCGTTCCCATCGTCGACGAGCACGACACGCATGTCTGTCAGCGTGATGTATCCGAATGCGGCGAGAAGCTCAGGGCATTCTGGCGGCAGATCGCGGAGCGCTATGCCGGAAGATATCCCAGGCTCGTCTTCGAGGTCTTGAACGAGCCGGGGGGACAGATGACGTCCGCCAGCTGGAATTCGCTCCTCAACGACTGTATCGGCATCATCCGCCGCACCAACCCTGAGCGGCGGGTCATTGCTGCGGTTCTCAACACGGACGAGATTCCCATCGACGATCTGGCTCTCCCCGCCGACGACAGGAACCTCATCGTCACCTTTCATTATTACGCGCCGATACGCTTCACGCATCAGGGGGCGCCATGGTCCGAGACGTTCGCGCGCATCGGGCCGCTGGATTGGGGCAGTCCGGACGACGAAGCCAAGGCGGCCGCTGATTTCGAGAAGGTCAGCCGGTGGTCGGAGCGAGAGAAGCGCCCGATTTATCTCGGCGAGTTCGGGGTCTACGAACGAGCTCCATCCGAGAGTCGCCAGAGATACCTGTCGTTCGTGGCGCGAAGCGCCGACAGACGTGGCTGGGCATGGGCCTATTGGCAGTTCGACCATGATTTCGCGGCCTTTGACAGCGCCCGTCAGGCCTGGAAGCCCGACATCCTGCGCGCCCTGATCCCGCCGGCCCGTTGAGGCCGCGGTTCACGGCCAGTATCGGCCAGATCACGATCGCCTAGCGGTGACGGCTAACCGCCGTCTCTGGCGCGGCAGAACAGATCGATCCCGCCGACCTGTCCGCCCTTGAGCGCGATCTCGATGTTCGCATGCGCGCGATCCGATGATGCGCGGTTGAGTGGCGCGCCTTCCGCGAGAGGGGCGATCGCGGTCAGCGCATAGATGCCCATCGCCTGCAGCGCATGTCCGGACGTGTCGCCGCCGGCGACCACGGCGCGAGGGAGCCGCGCGGTTTCCAGAATGGAGTCCAGTGCCTGGCCGAGCCCCGCGCCGATGCGCTCGTTCACCCCACTCGCTGTTGCGCCGCTCGCCTCGATGGCCGCGTTGAGCGCACCGATGGCGGGATCGTCGGGCCCACTTGCGGTGATCAGGAGCGCATCGCGCCCCGACGCGAGTGCGGCGAGCGCACGTTCGGCAGCGCGGCCGATCTCCCTGGTCCATTCAACCGCGTCGACGGCGCGGGTCGCATCGAGCCGTTCGATATCGAAGCCATTGTCCGCGGCATGCGCGATCTGCGCGGCGGTGACGGGCGAGCAGGAGCCTGAGACGCAGGCGATGCGCTCGACGCCGGCAAGGGGCAGATCGGGCTTGCTGTCGGCAATCAGGCCCGCCGACCGCCAATAGGCGACCAGGGCCTGCTCGACACCTTGCGAGCCGGCGACAAAGAGGCGTTCGCCGCGATATTCCCAGATCAGGCGGCCGGCTTCGATCAGGGATGGCTGATCGAGCACGTCGAGCGAGATGATCTCGGTGCCGGCGCCCCTCGCGCGCATCAGCGCCAGATCCGCGCCGCCATTGGCCATGGTGACGAAGTCGATCAGTCCGATCGATCGCGCCGTCTGTTTTGCAAGATGTCGGCCGAGATCGGACTCGTCCATCGGCGTCACCGGATGACGCGACATGGTCGGGTGCCGGTCGAGTCGATGGCCGACGCCATTCAGGGCCGCGAACAGATGGCCGAACATCTGATAGCGGCCCATCGCCGGCGATCCCACGAGGAGCGGATGCCAGGCGCCGCCGAGCTGCGGCACCGCGAGGTCGATCGCCCGCCCGATCGAGCCGATCTGCGGCGAGGAGTCGAAGGTCGAGCACACCTTGTAGTGTGCGATCGGCGCGCCGATACCTGCGAGCACCGCGAAAGCCGGTGGAAGGTTTTGCTCCATCCAGGCCGGATCCTTCGCGCGCGCCGTGCCGGCGATGCCGATGCCGCGGAACTGGCTCGCGGACGCGAGACGTTCGGGCGTTGGAGGTTCGAGGAACAGGATGGTCGGCAGGCCCGCGAAGGTGAGGGCCTCCATCGCCGCGGACGAGCCGGTGTAATCGTCGCCGTAGAAAGCAACGAGTGGACCGTCGGGCAGGGCGGACGCGCCGCTCACGGCTGTGGACTCGCCATCGCGGCGTCCCATGCTGCGCGCAAATCGGCAACGCCGGCGGCCGGTCCGTCGGGATGGGCGAGAATGCCGCCGCCTGCTGCGAAGATCAGATCTGTCGAGCCGAGCGCGCGCCAGGTCGGCGCGGCCTGGGCCGGCGTCTGGCCCGAGGAGAACACGGGCATCGCGATGCACGGCTTGTGTGCGAACATCGGCGTCAGCGCCGCCTTTGCGGATGTGACCACGCTGTCATCGGTCTCGCTGAACTTGTTGCCGATGCCGTTGACGTGCATGTGGTCGGCGCCGGCCAGCCGCCAGATCTTGTGCCACGCCGTATAGTCCCAGCCGAGTGCCGGATGACGGTTCAGCGCGCCCCAGCCGTTGCGATGCGCATGAACGGGAAGCCGCGTGTGGCGGCCGAGCTCGACCATGCCTGTGAGCCCGACCGAGTTGATGCTCGCCATCACGCAGGTGCCACCCTCGCTGAGCACCAGATCATGCCGGCGGCGCATCTGGTCGATCTCGCCGGTGAGGTTGAAGGCGATCATGACCTTCTTGCCGGTTCGATCAGCGTGGTCGTTGACGACGCGCATCACGGCGCGCACGCGCGCGTCGAACGGACAATAGGCGCCGTCCGATTGCAGCTCGTCGTCCTTGATGAAGTCGATGCCGGCCTCGCACAGCGTGGCGACCAGATTGGCCGTCTCGGCCGGGCTGAGCCCGATGCTCGGCTTGATGATGGTGCCGATCAGCGGGCGACCGCTGACACCGGTCAGCTCGCGCGTGCCGGCGACGCCGAACTTCGGTCCGGGATACGCGGCGGCAAACGCGAGCGGCAGGCGCAGGTCGAGCAGCCGCAGGCCGGTCAGCTGGCGCAACTCCCAGAGATTGCCGGCGATCGCCGTGACGAGATTGGGCAGTGACGCGCCGGTATTGTCGAGCGGCCATGACAACGTCACGCGCGCGCGATTCCAGGGGCCATCGGGGTTGATCGGGCGGGCAACCGGGAGCGACGGCGCGGAGATTGCATCAAGCAACGCGATGCTCTCGACTCGCGCGGCCGCACGCGCTTTCAGCTCCGGCGTTTCGCCGGGCACCGCGACGAACGTGCCGCTCGACTGCTCGCCCGCCATGGTTTCCGCGGCAAGACGCGGATCTTCAGGCGTTTCGATCAGATAGTCGGCTTCGATGCGAACGGGGTTTTGCGTCACGGGAGCGCAGACAATCTAGAGCTTGGTAAGATCGGGGAACGGCCGCACGGGGTCGCGTCCGTCCCAGCCTTTGGCGGCTGCGCGGATGAGATCGAACATCTTGCCCTTGGGTCCCGAGACCTCAGACAGTTCGATCACCGTTCCCGGATGATACTCCGTGTCGAAATAGACGAAACGACCGCGCGCGCCGACTTCGCCGCTCATGACCGGCTTGAAACCCTCGGCTTCGAGACGGGAGAGATCGGCGTCGTAGTCTTCGGTCCAGTAGGCGACGTGCTGCAGGCCCTTATGTCCGGCTTTCAGGAAGTCGGCATACATCGACGGCGCATCGTTGCGGATCTGGATCAGCTCCATCTGCAGCGGACCGGAATTGGCCAGCGCCACCGAATTGTGCGGCTCATAGGCCTTGCCGCGATAGTGGTAGTTCACGATTGGAACCCGCGGATTATAGAACCACGGCCCGATGCCGAGCTCGCGGCTCCAATAATCCATGGCCTTCTCGATGTCGTCAACGACGTAGCCGGCTTGCCGGATCTCACCAAAAAAACGGCTCATTGCATGATTCCCATGATCTTCAGAATTTGAGGAAGCCGGTCGACAGCCACGGCACGGCCGCGACGATGGCGAGGCCGACGAAGAGCGCCGCGACATAGCCCCAGATGTGCTTGAGGCCTTCCTCCGGCGATATCTTGCTGATCGCGCAGGCGCCGTAATAGCCGACGCCGAACGGCGGCGCGAACAGGCCGATGCCCATCGCGAGGATCACGACCATCGCATAGTGCACTTCATGCACGCCGGCCTGCTTGGCGATCGGAAACAGCAATGGGCCGAACAGCACGATGGCCGGAATGCCTTCGAGCACGCTGCCGAGCACGACGAAGGCCACGATCGAGATCGCGAGGAAGCCGTAGGCGCCGCCGGGGATCGCCGCCATCGCCTTCGCCAGCTGTTGCGAGAAGCCCGATTGCGTCAGTCCCCAGGCCATCGCCGTGGCGCAGCCGATGATGAAGATGATCGCGCCCGTCAGCGAGGCCGTCTCGACCAGCATGGATCTCAGCCGCCGCCAGGGAAACTGGCGGTAGACCACAAGGCCCATCAGCACGGCGTAGGCGATGCCGATGGTCGAGACCTCCGTGGCAGTGGCAACACCTTCGACCACGGCAGTGCGGATCACGAAGGGCAGCAGGATGGCGGGCAGGGCGATCATTGTGAGCTTTGTGATCTCGCGCTTCGAGGCCCGCCGCACATGGCTCAGGTCCTCGTTCCGGTAGCGCCGCCACACCACGACGCAAAGCGCGGTGCCCACGACCAGGGCCGGCAGCAGCCCGCCCGTGAACAGCGCCGCGATCGAGACACCGGTCACCGAGCCGATGGTGATCAGCACGATGCTCGGCGGAATGGTCTCGGTCTGCGCGCCGGTGGCCGACAGCAGCGCGACGAGGTCGCCGGGCTTGGCGCCGCGCCGCTGCATTTCCGGCAGCAGCACCGGCGCGATCGCGGCCATGTCGGCGATCTTCGAGCCGGAGATGCCGGAGACCAGATACATGGCCCCGATCAGCACGTAGGACAGGCCGCCCCTGACATGCCCGAGCAGGCTGGCCAGAAACTGGATCATGGCCCGCGCCATGCCGGTCATTTCGATCAACGCGCCGAGGAAAATGAACAGCGGCACCGCGAGCAGGATCAGGTGCGACATGCCTTCATCGAGACGGCCGACCATCACCATCATCGGTACGCTGGTTGTCAGCGCCAGATAGCCGAAGGTCGCGAGCGCAAAGGAGAAGGCGATCGGTACGCCGGCGAACACGTTGGCCGCGACCACGCCGACGAAGAAAATGATGAGGTTGTAGCGTCCGAGCGGGGCGAGCAGCGGTCCGGCAAGCCAGAATGCGGCAATCAGGAGGGCGGTGGTGACGAGGGCCGCGACGACCAACGCGGGGCGGTGATGTGTCGCGAGCCGGATTGCGGCGACGACGGCCATCAGGGTCATCCCGACGGGAATTGCGGCTGCGCGCCAGGCGTTGCTGATCTCCAGCGCCGGGGTCACGATGACCTGTTCCTCGCTCGCATAATCGAAGGCGGGATGCAGGATCAGCGCCAGCAGGGCTAGCGGCGCCACCGCCGCGATCGTGTCGAGAAAGGCGCGCGCGCCCGGGCCGACATGGCTGACGAGCCCTGTCATGCGCATGTGCTCGCCCCGGCGCAGCGCGATCACCGCGCCCAGCATCGAGAGCCAGAGAAACAGGATCGAGGCCAGCTCGTCCGACCAGATCAGCGGGCTGTGGAAGACGTATCGCATGATGACGCCGGCGAGCATGATGCCGATCTCGACCAGCACGACAGCGGCCGCGGCGGTCTCGACCACCGCACCGAGCCAGCGGTCGACGGTGCCCAAGGCGCTCGCAAGCTTGCGCGTCCCCGCAGCGGAAGCAGGGTGCGCGGCCGCCGCCAGATAGTCCGTCATCTGATGCTCTGCGATCGTCATCGCGCTCAGGCCAGCTTGCCGACTGCGCCTTCGAGCAGCGCCCAGGCTTCGTCGCCGAAGCGGCCCTTCCATTCGCCGTAGAAGCCGGAGTCGCGCAGTTTTGCGCGGAACGAGTCCGGTGAAGGCGTGGTGAATTTCATTCCATTGCTCTGGAGATCGGCCTGCACGGTCGCATTGAACGTCTTGATGTCCTCGCGCTGCTTCAAGCCGGCATCGTTGATGGCGTTGCTGACGATGGTCCTGAGATCGGCGGGAAGGGCGTTGAAGGCGCGGGCGTTGGCGATGAACCAGAAGCCGTCCCAGATGTGGTTGCTGATCGCGCAGTACTTCTGCACCTCGTAGAGCTTCGCCACCTGGATGATCGGCAGCGGATTTTCCTGCGCGTCGACAATGCGTGTCTGCAGCGACGAATAGACCTCGCTGAATTGCAGGCTGGTCGGCGAGGACGAGAGCGCCTTGAACATGGAGATGCTGAGCGGAGACACGGGCACGCGGATCTTGAGGCCGTCCATGTCCTTGGCGCTCTCGATCGGCTTGGCGCCGCTGGTGATCTGGCGGAAGCCGTTGTCCCACATCTTCTCGAACGTATGGAGGCCGACCTTGGCCATGGCGGCACGGATATGCGCGCCGAGCCCGCCGTCCATTGCTTTCCAGACCTGATCGTAATCGGCAAAGGCAAAGCCGACCGCATTGATCGCGGCGATCGGCACCAGGGTCGCGACCACGAGCGCGGAGGGCGTGAAGAAGTTCAGCGCGCCGTTACGCACCTGGGCGAGCATGTCGGTGTCGCCGCCGAGCTGGTTGTTCGGGAAGATGGCGATCTCGACCCGGCCATTGCTCTCCTTGGCGACGCGGTCGGCGGCTTCCTGGGCGCGGATGTTGAGGGGATGCGTCAGCGGCAGGTTGTTGCCGTATTTCAGCGAGAACTCGGCCGCCCGGGCCGGGCGCGAGAGACCGCCCATCAAGCCCGCGGCGGGGAGGGCGGACAGGGCTTGCAGGGCGCGCCGACGGGTCAGGGACATGGGCTTCTCCTCCAACAGCGATTTGATGTTATTTGATGTCTCTGCGACAATGTTGATGCGAAAATTGCGACTTTAAGCTAGCATGTCAAACGATAAAGATGATGGTTTTTGAGGTATTCGACGATTGGGCCCCGGAATGAATAAACCAGTGGTTCCTTCGCTGAGCCGCATCGTTGACGTGGCGCGCCGGGCCGGCGTCTCCACGGCGACGGTCGACCGCGTGCTGAATCGTCGGCCCGGTGTGCGGGCGATTACGCAGCAGCGGGTGCTCGCCGCTGCGTCCGAGCTCGACTACATGCCGGCCGAGAACATCCTGGCGGCGATGCGGCCGAAGCCGATGCGGCTCCTGTTCCTGCTGCCGGCCGGCACCAACCGCTTCCTGTCCACGCTCGGGCAGCTGATCGCCCATTCCGACGGCCGGCTCGCGCCCTTCAACGTCCATTGTCAGGTCGACACCATCAAGGGCTTCAATCCCGACCTGCTGGCACGTCAGCTCTGGCGGGCCCGCGACAAGGCTGACGGCATCGCTTTCATGGCGCTCGAGCATCCCGTCGTGAGGGAAGCGGTCGACCGATTAGCGGAGCACGGCGTGCCGACGGTGACGCTGATCTCGGATATCCTGAATGCGCGCCGCGCGGCCTATATCGGACTGGACAATCGCTCGATTGGGCGCACCGCCGGCTATCTGATCGCGCGCTTTCTGGGCGAGCGTCCGGCCAAGGTCGCGATGATCGCGGGCAGCCGCAGCTACCGCGCGCACGAAGAACGCGAAATGGGCTTTCTGCACGTCTTCGAAGAACTATTCCCGGCCATCAAGGTCGTGGGCCTGCGCGAAGGCCATGATGACGCCGACCGCAACTATCGCCAGACGCGCATGCTGCTGGGCCAGCATCCGGATCTTGCCGGAATCTACAACATCGGCGGCGCCGCCGATGGTGTCGCTCGCGCCCTGAACGAAATGAACCGGGCGCGTGACGTGGTCTTCATTGGCCATGGTCTGACCTCGGATACGCGCAGCTTTCTGCTCGATGGGACGATGGATGCCGTCATCACTCAAAATCAGCTCAACACGATGATGAGCTGTGTCGGCATCTTCGACAATTTGCGCGCCGGCCGCAGCGCCATGCACGGCATCGAGGCGCCGCGCAGCGAGATCATCTTTCGCGAAAATATTCCGGCGCTTGGGGGCTAGGATTCAAGGAGGCTTGCTGGACCCATGGTCGGCCTGGTCGAGCGCATCCTTGGCCTGATTGCCACGATACAATTTTGCCAGTGTTTTGCCCGACGAGTCAAATGACCGGCGTCTGAAGACATCGGGCTCGTCGAGCAGCCCACCGTGCGTTGCAGGAGAGATGCCTCTCGTTCTGCGCGCGCAAGGCAATTCACCCAAGCCTCTTCTCGACTTAAGCCGCGCCACCGCGACCAACCGGCCAGGGGCGGTTCTACTGTGCATGGGGTTGTTTTTCAGTTTTTTGTTTGGCGATGCGCCGGCAGGCGCTCTACAGGCCGGCCGCGACGCCCAGGCGGCCGATGCCGGGGAGCTTGAGCGCCGGCCGCCGGATGTCGATCCCCAGCACCGCGCCGAAGAAATTGATCTCGAACCCTTCGACCCAGCCGACCGTCATGCCGAGGTAACCCGACAGCGAGGCGTAGGCGCCGGTGCGGGAAGGGGTGATGCCGGCCCAGCGTCCGCTGTACGGATAGTCCTTGCCGACCGCGGTGGGTGGAAGGACGGCACGAAGCTCGGGAACGGCGTCCAGCGCCGCCTGCACGAAGGTGTTGGAATTCGGTCCGGGCCAGGCGCTGTAATCGCCGTAGGCGCGGAACTTGTAGGTCTCGACGACGTGGCGGATCTTGGGGATCAGCGCTTCGGCCCGCGCGCCGTCGACCGCCACGACGGTTTCGGGCATGGCGCCGAACCAGCGGCCGTCGGGTGCAAATCCGTTGCTCCGGATCGGGTCGCCCCACGCCGTGTAGTCGTATCGGCTGTAGGTGCTGGCACCTTTCTCCTTGACGACGATCCAGCTGTGGACGGCGAAAATGCTGCGCCACCGCACCGTGCGCGCGGCAAAGACCCGGATCAGCGCGTCCGGATTGGCCGATGCCGGCGGCAACAGGCCGGCGCTCGAGCGATCCGCCGTCTGCCAATTGCCCCGGCCATCGCCGAACAGATAATAGCGTCCGGCCGACAGTCCTATCGGCACGGAGACCAGCAGCAGGAAGAGAATCAAGAGTTTCCTCAAGGGCAGACGGGGGCAGGCGGGACAACACGATTAATATAGTTCGCCCGGCGGGTCGCGCCAGCACGCTTCTGCTCTTGCATTTGGGAGGTGCGCCCCCATGTTCCCGATTATGATGAAACTGTCCCTCATCGAAGACCAAGCCATCCAGGCGCGAATCGCGGGCATCGCGGGCGCCGAGACGTTTGATCGTCTTTTTGCCGGTATCCGATTCGACGAGATCGACGGCAATCTGCTGTTCGCCATTGCCAGGGACGAAGACTGCGCGAGCGAGATCGAGGACGAGTTCTCGCATCACCTCGCGGTGGTTGCGACTCAAGTCCTCGGGCAGAGCGTCGACGTGGTCGTGGTGCTGCCGAAGGTCCTGCAATAGGCCTTATTTTGGCGTGCAGGCCGGTCGTCCGGGCTTGCGTCTCTGCTTTTCAACGCAATCGCGAAATTGTAATGACGTCATTGGGCGCCTAGGCCCGATGTGCGTTATCGACCGAGCTCACGGGAGGGCTCGTCGGCGCACGCCTCTATTTGCGAAACAAAGTTGGATACAAATTGGCGCCCACCAGGAAAGCCCGGGCTGCGACCGGCGCGAAAAAGACAAAGGCCAGCTCTAAGAGCAAGAGCTCTAAAAGCCAGAGCCCGAAAAGCCGGAGCTCAAAGAGCAAAGGCTCGAAAGGCAAGAGCTCGTCGCGTTCTACGGTTTCGTCCACATCGCCGCTCGGCATGCTGGCGCTGCATCTGCGCGAGCAGTGGGAGAAGTCCGGACGCGACGGCCTCGTCTTCCTCTGTGACAATGAGAACAGGGCGGAGCGGCTGGGTGGCGTGATCCACGCGCTCGACCCTTCGGTCGACGTGCTGGTGTTCCCGCGACTGAACAATCTGCCATTCGATGGTCTGGAGCCGTCGCGCGAGATCGCGGGCAGGCGGAGCTCGGTGTTGCGGCGCCTTGCCAAGGCGAGGAAGCCGGTCTTCCTCGTATCGACCGCAGAAGCCATCATGGAGCGGCTGCCGCTGCCGGCGAGCTGGTCAAAGACCAGCCTCAGCCTGAAAGTGGGCGCGGCTTATTCGGAAGCCGAGCTGGAGCGCCGCCTGGAAGCTCTCGGCTACGACCTCGACGAAGAGGCGGAATATCCGGGCGGCGTCCTGTTCCACGGCAAGACGTTCGAGGTGTTCCCCGCGGGCGGACTTGGTCCTTTCAGGATCGAACATTCCGACGGTGTTATCCGTAAGATCGTTGCCGTCGATCCGGTCGAGCATGAGGTCGTCTACGAGACCAGGGAATTGCTGATCGATCCGATGTCCGAACAGATTGCGCTCGGAGGCAAGCGCGGGCAGCGGGCGACGTTGCCGGATTATTGCGCTCGCGCACGGTGGATCGTGGATGCCGGCGTACCGGGCCATGCCGATATCTGGCTGGGCACCATCGAGGAGGCCGCTGGCCGCAGGGATGCGGAGCGCGAGTATCTCGGACGGGCGGATTGGAAGCGGATGAAGAAGCGCATCAGCGTGCTTCCGCAAAAATCGGCCTTCACACCGACGCCCGATTTCTCGAAAGCCTCATCGCCAAGAAAGATCCTCCGCGCATTTATTGACGACATGCAACGCGCCGGGTCGCGGGTGCTGTTCGTCGCGGCCGTCGAGGATGACCTTCGCGCGATGGAGCGGATGAGTGGCATCAAGGCGGAGCGCTGTGCCGATTGGAGCGAGGCGACAGAGGGACGGGATCGCGAAACGGCGTTCCTGGCCGACTTCGATGCCGGCTTCGTCGGGGCCGGCCGCAAGCCTCTCGTCATCGTCACCGCGTCGGACGTGCTCGGCAGCAGAGCCCATCATCCGCAGCCGATGGCGAGAGCCTGGACGGCCGCGTTCGATCATCCCGACGTCCCGGAGCGCGGCGCGGCGGTGGTCCATTTGCAGCGTGGGCTCGCTCTGCTCGACGGCTTGCAGACCCTCGCGATGGGGACGGGATCGCGGCGCGAGATGGTCAGGCTTGCGTTCGCGGGAGACAACGCCGTTCTCGTGCCGCCGGCCGATCTTGCCTTGATCTGGCCGTATGCGGCCGAGCCCGGCAAGCTGGCACGGGACAAGGCGGACGGGAGCACATGGTGGGCGCGGCGGACCGAGGCCGAGGCGGAGATTCAGGTCGCCGCCAAGGCGCTCGCAAAGCACATCAGCCAGCGCCACCGCCGCCGCGCGCCGAAACTGGCCGCACCCGGGCCGCTCTATGAAAGGTTCGTTGCGCGTTTTCCGTATTTCCCGACCGTCGATCAAGCGAAGGCCATTCAGGACGTGCTCGATGATCTCGCGGCAGGTCATCCCATGGACCGGGTGGTGTGCGGCGACGTCGGATTTGGAAAGACCGAGGTCGCGTTGCGCGCGGCAGCCGCCGTGGCGCTGTCCGGGAAACAGGTGGCGATCGCGGTGCCGACCACGGTCCTGGCGCGGCAGCATGTCGAAACCTTCCGCAAGCGCTTCGGTCCTCTCGGTATTGACGTCGGAAGCCTGTCGCGAGCGACCTCCGGCCCGGAGACGCGAGGGATCAAGGAGGGCTTGCGAAGCGGCAGGCTGAAAGTCGTTGTCGGCACGCAGGCGCTCTCTGCACAGGATGTGAAGTTCGCCGATCTTGGCCTCGTCATCATCGACGAAGAGCAGCACTTCGGAGCGGCGGAGAAGGCGAAGCTTTCTGGGCTGGCAAAGAATGCCCATACGCTCTGGATGAGCGCGACGCCCATCCCGCGCACGCTCGCTGCTGGTCTTGCGGGCTTCCGGGATCTCAGCGTGATCGCAACGCCGCCGGTTCACCGGCTTCCGATCGTGACCAAGATCGCTCCGCTTTCGGATGCGGCCATTGCCGGAGCATTGCTTCGCGAGCGGCGGCGGCATGGACAGAGTTTTCTGATCTGCCCGCGCATCCAGGATCTGGAGCCGATGCTGGCGCGCGTGCAATCATTGGCGCCCGACCTCCGCATCGTCTGCCTTCATGGCAAGATGCCCGTCGACGATCTCGACGACCGCATGATGAGTTTCGTCGATGGCGAAGCGGACGTCCTCCTGGCGACCAACATCGTGGAAAGCGGTCTCGATATCCCGCGCGCGAATACCATCGTGGTGTGTTGGCCCGAAAAGTTCGGCCTCGCACAGCTCCATCAGCTCAGGGGGCGGGTGGGACGCGGCGGAACGCGCGCCTTCGCCTATCTGCTGACGGAGTCGACCTCGGAACAGTCCGAGAAGCGTTTGGCCGTTCTCGAGGAGTTCAGCAAGCCCGGCGCCGGCTTTGCCATCAGCGAGCGCGACCTGGACCTCAGGGGCGCCGGCGACCTGTTTTCCGAACAGCAGTCCGGGCACGTGCAGGTGTTCGGACCGGTGCTCTACAGTCATCTCCTGAAGCTCGCCTCGGAAAGAGTGAACGACTCGGGCGCCTTTCTGTGGGTGCCGGATCTGAATCTGCCTGTCGGCGACATGTTGCCTGAAGGCTATGTGCAATCGGAAGCAATGCGGCTCGAGATCTATGGTCGCGCCGCCAGATGCCGGAGCGACGACGATCTGGAAGACCTGGAGGAGGAGACCTCGCGCCGTTTCGGCAGGCTCCCGCCGGAGGCGCGCGATTTTTTTGCGGCCGCCAGGCTCCGGATCGATTGCAAGCGGCGTGGCATCGTCAGGCTCGATGTCGGGCCCGAGGCCGTTGCTGCCACTTTCCTCCCCGGGCGGCTGCGGAAATCGAGAGCGCGATCGCTCCAGCGCGACGGCGATCGCGTCGTCTGCGCCGCCCGCGGGCATGCGGATCCGTTCGGCCGGATAGAGGAATTCCTGGAGCTTCTGGACGAGTGAGGCAGGCCTACTGCGGCTCGATTCCGGCTGCCTTGATGATCCGGCCCCATTTGGCGATCTCCGCCTTCAGGAAGGCTTCGAGCGCAGCCGGCGTCGCGCGCTCGGCCTCAACCGGAGCCATGCTGAGCTCGGCAAAGCGGCTGATCAAAGCAGGGTCTTTGAGCGCCGTCTGCAGCGCACCGACGAGCTGGTCGACCACGGGCTTCGGCGTGCCGCGCGGCGCGTAGAGGCCATACCAGGTCGTCACATCGAATTCGGGAACGCCGGCCTCGGCCGAGGTCGGCACGCCGGGGAGTGTCGCGACGCGCGTCTTGCTGGTGATCGCGTAGCCCTTGATCGTGTTCGACTGGATATAGGGCGTCGGTCCCGTCGCGGGATCGCAATAGACGTCGATATGGCCGGCGATGACGTCGTTCAGTGCGGGCCCACCGCCCTTGTAGTAGATTTGCGAGAGTTTCGTGTCGGTGGTGCTCATGAACATCAGGCCGCAGAGCTGCGAGGCTGAGCCGAGGCCGACATTGCCGAAAGTCATCTTGTCGCCTTCGCTGCGGATGCGCGCGATCATCTCGCCGAGGTCCTTGGCCGGGAAATTCGGCCGGGCCACCAGGATCATCGGGACATCCGTGACGAGCCCGATCATGGCGAAGTCGCCGACGGGATCGAACGGCAGTTTTGCGTAAAGCGCGGGCGCAGTGGCCTGGCCGACATGCATCAGGAGCAGCGTGTAGCCATCAGGCGCGGCCTTGGCGACGCGGTTGGTGCCGAGTGTGCCGCCGGCGCCGACGACATTCTCGATGACGATGGACTGCTTCAGCGTCGCGCTCATGGCGTTGCCGAGAATTCGCGCGATGACGTCGCCGGGGCCGCCGGCGGAGAACGGCACGATCATCGTGACCGGGCGGGTGGGGTAGTCGTCTGCGATTGCCGCGCCGCAGGGCGAGAGCAGGAGACACAGGATCAGCGATCGTACCAGAGACAACATCGAACACTCCCTGAATTCTTGTTTTTCTAGTCGTCGGAGGACGTCGCCTCCTTGGCGGCGTTTCGTTCAATCATGTCGAGCGCGGCCACCGCAGCCGCATTGATGTGATCGACGCAGCAGCGCTCGGCGAGATCCGGATCGCCGTTCTGGATCGCGCGCCAGATCGCGGTGACCTCGCGCAGGCTCTTGTTGATCCGTTTCGGCTGCGACATCGACGTGATCCGCAACAGTTGGATCCGGTCGTGCAGCGGCTTGAGCATGCGCTCGATGAAGGCGTTGCGGCAGCCGCCGATCAGCGCGGCGTAGAAGTCGGTCTTGGCTTCGAGGCTCCCGACGAGGTCCTGCTTGGCTGCGGCCGCCTTCAGCCGTGCCAGGGCTTCCCCGATCCGTCGAGCCACTTCCGGATCGTGGAGCCTGGCGCATTCGCGGCCGGCGAAACCTTCGAGCACCGCGCGCGCCGCGTAGAGCTGCCGGGCTTCCTCGAGGCTGATCGTGGAAACCACGGGGCCGCGGTGCGGGACGATGTTGACGAGGCCGTCGGCTTCGAGGGCACGCAGCGCTTCACGGATCGAGGGCCGGCTGACGCCCATCATCTCGCAAAGCTCGCGCTCGACCAGGCGCTGGCCCGGTTTGAGTGTTCCGGACATGATCGCCTCGCGCAGCTTTTGCGCGACCATCGCCCGGACGGTCGGGACGTCCTCGATGCGGAGTGTCGACTGCAATTCGCTACGTCTTTCCATGTCCGGACCCTGGTTGGGAAAAGTCAGTACCGGTTTACAGGCAGAATCATCATTTCGGCAATTTGAACGTGCGCGGGCTGGTCCAGGGCGAAGACGATCGAGCGGGCAATATCGGCAGGCTCGAGCGCCATCCTGAACTGGTCGAAATAGTCCTTTTCCTTCTGCCTGTCGCCGCGGTAGCGGGTCAGGATGATGTTGGTCCGGGTCAGGCCTGGCTGGAGTTCGGTGACCCGGATCGCGGTTTCCGCCAGCTCGCCCCGCAGCGTCTCGGTGAACATGTGCACGCCCGCCTTGCTGGTGCTGTAGGCGGCCATGTCAGGGACGATCCGGACGGCGTTGATGGAGCTGATGTTGACGACATGGCCGGCGTTGCGCCTGACCATGTCGGGCAGAATCGCGCGGGTGACGCGCATCAGGCCGATCAGATTGGTCTGGATGATGTTGGACCAGTCGTCGGCGGAGCCGGCATCGAACCGCGTCCGCCCGCCGATATCGTGCCCGGCGTTGTTGATGAGGACGTCGACCGGCTTGAACTGCGCGGGAATGGCGTCCGGCAGGCGATCCACGGCCTGCCCATCGCTAATGTCGAGCTGGATCGGAAACACCGCGTTGCCCGCCGTGGACGCGAGTTCCTGAAGCGCCTTGGCGTCGCGATCGACCAGCACGACGCGGCGGCCGCTTTCCAGCAAGGCCTTGGTGATGGCGCGTCCCATGCCGCCGGCGGCACCCGTCAGCACGACACTCTGGCCCGATTGTTCAGTCATCACAACGCTCCCATTCCGGTGTTCTCATGCAACCGACCAGCCGCCGTCGATCGGCAGGCTGGCGCCGGTGATATCGTTTGCTGCGGGCCCACAGAGAAAGACGACCATGGCGGCGACCGCATTCATTTCGATGAAACGTTGCGTCGGCTGGCGCTCACCGAGATATTCCTTGGTCACTTCGTCGACCGGACGGCCGCTGTTCGACGCGATCGTTGCGATCTTGTTCAGGATCGCGGGCGTCGGCAGGGTGCCGGGGCAGAGCGTGTTGCAGGTGATGCCGCTCCGCGCCGTCTCGATCGCCACCGCGCGGGTCATGCCGAGGATCGCAGTCTTGGTGGTGACGTAGTCGATGCGGTCCTCGACCGCGCGGCTCGAATAGATCGAGCCCATGTTGATGATCCGGCCCCAGCCGCGCTGCTTCATGGCCGGCAGCGCCAGGCGGATCAAATGGAACGGCGCCGACAGGTTGACGGCCAGCGCCTGCTCCCAGCGATCGGGCGGAAACTGCTCGATGGCGGAGAAATGCCTGACCACGGCGTTGTTGACGAGGATGTCGATGGCGCCGCAGCGGTCGAGCAGATCGGCCATCATGGCCTCGATCGCCTCGCGCCGGGACAGATCGACGCCCGCAGCGACAACCTCGACGCCGAAGCGGGCGCGGAGGTCATCCGCCGCCTGCTTCGGCGCGACGAGATCATGAAGGACGATATTGGCGCCCGCGCCGGCAAGGCCTTCCGCGACGGCGAGGCCAAGGCCCGCGGTCGCACCGGTCACGAGTGCCCATTTGCCCTTCATCGTCGTCACGCTCCGTTATTTCTTGTCGAGCTCGGCGAAGACTTCCTTCGCGTTCCGGAACGCATCCACGCCGGCCGGCACGCCGCAATAGATCGCGACCTGCATGAAGACCTCGCGGATCTCCTCCTTGGTGGCGCCGTTGGCGAGCGCGCCGCGGACATGCGTCTTCAGCTCATGCGGGCGGTTGAGCGCGCAGAGCATCGCCAGATTGAGGAAGCTGCGCGTCTTGCGCGTCAGGCCGTCGCGGCCCCAGACGTAGCCCCAGCAATACTCCGTGGTGAGGTCCTGCATCGGACGGTTGAACTCGTCCGCGGATGCGATCGCCTTGTCGACGAACTCGTTGCCGAGCACGCTCTTGCGGATTTCGAGCCCGCGGTCGTAGGTCGCCTTGTCCATGTTGTTCTCCGTTTCTCTTTTGGGCGTTGTCTAGGTCAGTTCTTGGGCCAGAATGGCTGCGCCAACGCGAGCTGGGGCGGGAACACCGTCAACGGCACGCCGGACTGCCACTGCACGATGGTCATGCCGGCGCCGACGCGGCGGCCCTTCTCGTCGAACT
This sequence comes from Bradyrhizobium barranii subsp. apii, assembly GCF_011516635.5. Taxonomy (GTDB): domain Bacteria; phylum Pseudomonadota; class Alphaproteobacteria; order Rhizobiales; family Xanthobacteraceae; genus Bradyrhizobium; species Bradyrhizobium barranii. The sequence goes on from NZ_CP096255.1 coordinate 4,197,469, forward strand.
TGATCTCGCCCAGCGGATAGTATTTCGAGGGGCCGGCATCCATGGTGCGCAGCGCCTCGCCGACGGCGACGCGGTCGGCCTTGCCGGCCTTCTCGAGCGCGTCCTTGATCACCCACATGTCGCCATAGGTGGAGATCGCGTTCTGCGTCATCCACGGCTCCTTGTAGCGGGTCTTCAACTCGGCGATCAGCGCCTCGTGGCCCTTGGCGCCCCAGCTTGCGACGCAGGTCAGCACGCCCTGGAGGAGTTCGGGACTGACGGTTTGCAGCATGTCGGGCTCGGCGATCGCGATGCCGAACGAGATGGTCGGAATCTTGCCCTGGCCGAGGCCGAACTCGTTCATTTTCTCGAGCAGCAGTTTTGCGTCCGAGATCACCGTCGGCAGGAAGAACAGCAGATCGGGTTTCGCCGAACGGATTTTCTGCACCAGCGACGTCGCATCGGCCAGCGGCGGCGTGAACGTCTCGTCGACGATCAGCTGCAACTGGTTCTCCGCCAGCAGGCCCTCGCGCATCGCCTTTGCGGAAGCGATCGAGGCCCCCGTGTTGTCGGTCAGGATCGCGACCGTCTTCGGCCGCTTGCCTGAGGCCGTCTCCGCCAGCTTGATGATCTGGGGCAACGCCTGCCGTGCCTGCGAGCCTGCGGTGGCCGCGGTCTGGAACACGTATTTGAAGCCGCGGTCGGTGATGAGGTCGGAATAGGAGAGGGTGAGGACGGGCAGGCTGGCGCGCTCGGTCACTTCGGTCACCGCGAGCGTGAACGAGGACAGGTATGCGCCGCTGGCCGCAACCAGATCGGTCTCCTGCGCGACCATGCGCTGGGCGGCGTTCTTGGCCTTTTCCGTGGTGTCGCCGGAATCGAGCACGACCAGCTTCAGCTTGGCGCCGCCGAGCGCCTTGATGCCGCCTTGCGCGTTGATGTGGTCGACCGCCATCTCGGCGCCCTCACGCATCACCGTTCCCGGGCGGGCGTAGAGGCCGGAGATCGGCACCAGCAGGCCGACCTTCACCTCGGAAGGTTGCTGCGCCCAGGCGCGGGATGCGATCAGCGTGCCGGAGGCACTGGCAAGCAATGTTCGCCGCGAGATCGTGATTTTGCTCTTTGCAGTCATGACAATTCTCCTCCCTGAAAAAGATCGCGACGCCTTATGATTTCTTCGGCCAGAACGGCTGCGCCTGCGCGAGTTCGGGCGGATAGACGGTGACAGGCACGCCCGATTGCCATTGCACGATGACGACGCCGGCGCCGACGCGGCGGCCCTTCTCGTCGAATTTGAGCTGGCCGCCCGGATAGTATTTCGACGGGCCGGCATCCATGGTGCGGAACGCCTGCGCGACCGAGTTGCGGTCGGCCTTGCCGGCCTTCTCCAGCGCTTCCTTCATCAGCCACATGTCGCCGTAGGTCGAGATGACGTTCTGCGTCATCCAGGGCTCCTTGTATTTGGCCTTGAGCTCGGCGATCAGCGCCTCGTGACCCTTCGAGCCCCAGTTGGCGACGATGGTCATGATGCCCTGCACGGTCTCCGGGCTCACGCTCTGGAGCATGTCGGGTTCGGCGATGGTGATGCTGAACGACACCGTCGGGATCTTGCCCTGGCCGAGGCCGAACTCGCTGATCTTCTCCAGCCCCAGCTTGGCATCCGACACCGCATTCGGCATGAACAGGAGCAGATCGGGCTTGGCCGAGCGGACCTTCTGGATCAGCGGGGTGGCATCCGACAGCGGCGGGGTCCAGACTTCCTCGACGACGAGCTGGAGGCCTTCCTGTGCGAGCAGTTTTTCCTTGAGCGCCTTGGCGGTGGCGACGGATGTCGCGGTGTTGTCCATCAGCATCGCCACGGTCTTGGGCTTCTTGCCCGACGCGTTCTCGGCGAGCTTCATCAGCGTCGGCAGGCCCAGCTCGGACTGACGGCTCGCGGTCGCGGCGGTCTGGAAGATATATTTGAAGCCGCGGTCGGTCAGCAGGTCCGAATAGGACAGTGTCAGCACCGGTAGTTCGGCGCGCTCGGTGACCTCGGTGACGGCGAGGGTGAAGGAGGAGAGATAAGAGCCGGTGGCGGCGACCAGATCGGGTTCCTGCGCCACCATGCGTTGCGCCGCGTTCTTGGCCTTCTCGGTGGTGTCGCCGCAGTCGATCACCACCAGCTTCAGCTTGGCGCCGCCGAGTGGCTTGATGCCTCCTTGCGCGTTGATGTGCTCGATGCCCATCTCGGCGCCCATTTTCATCACCTGGCCGGGGCGGGTGTAGATGCCGGACAGCGGCACGATCAGTCCGACCTTGACCTCCGCCGGCGCCTGCGCGCGTGCCACGCCGGCGAGGCCGACGGCGGCAGCGCCCGACAGCACGGTCCGGCGCGTCAGTCCTTTTGATATCCTGCCCTTCGATGTCTTGTTCATTTTGTTGTCTCCCTGCTCTTTGTTTTTTGTTCGTCACATGCCGAGATCGGCTTTGCGCACGCGATCATCGGCGCGCAGCGTGTCGTTGTTGCCTTCGAGCACGACGTGTCCGGCTTCGAGGACGTAGCCGTGGTCGGCGGACTCCAGTGCTTCCGCCACGCGCTGCTCGACCAGCAGCATGGTCAGCCCGGACTGACGCCGGATATCGATCAGCCGCTCGAAGATGAAGTCCGCGGTCGACGGCGCGAGCCCCATCGAGGGCTCGTCCAGCATCAGCAGCTTCGGCGAGGAGGCGAGGCCGCGGCCGATCGCGAGCATCTGCTGCTGGCCGCCGGACATCGTGCCGGCGAATTGGTTGCGGCGTTCCTTCAGCACCGGCAGCCATTCGAAGATGCGCTCGATGTTGGTTTGCCAGTCGCGCCGGCCGCTTTCGGTCATCGCGCCCATTTCGAGGTTCTCCATCACCGTCAGCGATGGGAACACCTGGCGGCCCTCGGGGACATGGGCGATGCCGAGATGGGCGCGCTGCGGCGGCGGCACGGCAAGAAGGTCGACGCCGTCAAACGTAATTCCTCCGCCGCTCGGCTTCACGATGCCGGAGATCGTCTTGAATAGCGTCGTCTTGCCGGCACCGTTAGGCCCGACGATCGCAACGAACTGGCCCGCGCCGACATTGATCGACACGTCGTTCAGGACGGGCTTGGCCGAATAGCCCGCGCTCAATCCGTCAATTCGCAGCATGGCCCACCCACTTCTTGCCGAGATAGGCCTCGATTACCCGGTTGTCCCGCGTCACCACTTCCGGCAGGCCCTCGGTGATGACGGCACCGTGGTCGAGCACGAGGAATCTGTCGACCAGGCGGACCATCGCCTGCATGGTGTGCTCGATGATGGCAATGGTCGTGCCGTCGCGTGCGAGCTGTTGGATCACGGCGACGACCTCGTCCGCCTCGCCGTGGCCGAGGCCCGCAAGCGTCTCATCGAGCAGCAGGATGCGGGGCTGGCCGGCGATCGCGCGGGCGAGCTCCATCAGCCGCAGCTCCTTGGTCGAGAGTTCGCCGGCGACACGGTCGGCCACGGCGGAGAGCCCGACGCGGGCGACCGCGTCGGCGGCAAGCTTGCGTGCCTCCGCGTCGGAGCCGGCGCGCACATAGGCTCCCACCACGACATTGTCGAGGATCGACATGCGCAGGAATGGGCGCATGACCTGGAAAGTTCGCCCGATGCCGGCCTCGCAGATCACGTGCGGCCGTTGGCCGGACATGTCGCGGCCGTCGATCAGCACCTCGCCCTCACTCGGTTTCAGGAAGCCGTTGAGGAGGTTGAACAGCGTGGTCTTGCCGGCGCCGTTCGGGCCGATGATGCCGAGGATCTCGTTCTTGTGCAGCTTGAAGCTGACGTCCTGAACGGCTTTGAGGCCGCCGAAGGAGCGCGAGAGGTTGCGAACCTCGAGCACCACTTCGCCGGTGGCCGCACGCTGCCGCGCGGCGGGCTTCAGCGCCGTGACGTTGGCGATGGCCGTTTCCGAAGTGACGCTAGCCGTGCCCTTGGACGCATTTCGCTTGCGCAGGAGATCGCGCAGTTTCCAGAACAGGCCTTCCGGCGCGAGCAAGATGACACAGACGATCGCCAGGCCGAAGATGACGCCCTGAATGCCGGGGATGCGCGCACCGGCCTCGGCGTGCAGGATCTCGGCGAGTGGGATCAGGATCACGGAGCCGATGACCGGTCCCCACACCGTGCCGACGCCGCCGAACATCGCGACCGTGAGCGCCTGTGCCGACACCAGCATGCCGAACACCGATTGCGGGGTTACGACCAGCAGCACCTGCACATAGAACCCGCCGATGGCGGCGGCGATCGCGCCGCTCAACGTGATCGCGCGCAGCTTCCAGGCCAGCGTGTTGATTCCGGCCGCTTCTGCCGCAGCCTCGTTCTGCTTGATCGCGAGCAGCGCCATGCCGAAACGGGATCGCTCGATCACCTGCGTCAGCACGATGGTGGCAAGCATGATGGCCAGCCCCAGCAGCGTGTAGATGTGGGGATCGGAGAACTGCATATAGGCGATCGGCGCGTCGCGTTTGATCGGAAGCGTGACCTCCTGGAAGCCGAGCCACTCGAACACGTAGAGAATGGCGAGCGGGTAGGCGAGCATCGCGAGCGCAAAGTAGTGACCCTGGAGGCGGAAGGTCGGAAATCCGATCAGCAGCCCGGCGATGCCGCCGAGCATGGCGGCGACCGGGATCAGCAGCCAGGGGGAGATGTCGAAATAGATCTGCCCCAGCGCGGTCGCATAGGCGCCGATCCCAAAGAAGGCGGCGTGGCCGAACGAGATCAGCCCGGTGTAGCCGCTGAGCAGATTCCAGGACAGGCCGAACACCGCCCACACCGGCACCAGCGTCAGGATGAGCTGGTAGTAGGAGTTGGTGACGCCGAGTGATATCCCGGCGTAAGCGAGCGTGAAGAGCAGGGGAGGCAGCAGTGAACGCATCCGGAGCATGGTCACGTCCTCTCGACCATGCGCCCGAAGAAACCTTGCGGACGGAAGAAGATGATGAGGAGGAACACGGCGAAGATCGCGGCGTTCTGCAATTGCGTCGGCAGGATCAGCGTGGACATCTGCTGCACGAGGCCGATCGTCATGCCGCCCCAGAAGGCGCCGATGATGCTGCCCATGCCGCCGAGCACGACGCCGGCATACATGACGATCACGTATTCGAGGCCGACGAAGGGGTGGAACGGATAGTTGGTCGCGAGCAGGCCGCCGGCAATCGCGGTGATGCCGCAGCCGAGCGCGAAGGCCGTGCGGTGCGCGCGGTCGACGTCGATGCCCATGTAGGTCGCGGCGGTCGGATTGTCGGCCGCGGCGCGCAGCGACTTGCCGATCCGGGTCCGCGTGATCAACAGCGAGAGCAGAATCATGATCGCGAGCGAAACGATCGCGTCGATGCTGCGCGCCTTGTTGAGGAAGATTCTGATGTCGAAGAAGGGAACGAACTCCCAGGCCGAGCTCGACAGCGGCGTACGGATCGAGGCCAGCACCGATCCGAAAACGATGAGGCCGCCATTCTGCAGGATCAGCGCGATGCCGAGCGTCAGGATCAGCTGGGCGTAATGGCCTTCGGCTTCCAGCGAGGCGGTGCGCGTGCCCGAGACGCGCGAGATCAGGGCCAGATGGACGAAATAGCCGAACACGGCGAGTACCGGGCCAGCCAGCAGGATGGCCACGAACGGACCGACCGTATTGCCGAACAGCGCCTGGATGCCGGCGGCGGTGAAGAGATAGAAGGCGGCATACATGCCGAGCATCATGAAATCGCCATGGGCGAAGTTGATGACGCGCATGACGCCGAAGATCAGGCCGAGCCCGACGCACATCAGGCCGTAGACGGCGCCGATCAAAAGGCCCGCAGCGAGCGCTTGAAAGAAGCCTTCCATCAGCCCCGCCTCCGCGCGGCGTGAGCGCCGGCTTGCTGGCGATTGTGCGCCGTCGGCACTGCTAGGCTGGTCTCCCGGTCGACCATATTTCCCCCGTATTGTTTGGCATTTCTTATGATGCCGATCGTAAAGCCTGTTCTGGCGTGTTCAGACGACACTGTGCTGCGATGTCGCCGGCATTGCCGAGCTGCTCGCAGCCGTCGATGAGTTGTTCGAGCCGGTGCGCGCGATCGTCGCCAAGGACTCTGGTTGCGGCGGCGCGGAAGCGCGCACGAATATCTGAAGGCGTTGCGGCGATGACGTCGGGCAAAGCGTGCCGGATGGTCCGGCCGCTGCGCAGATGCACGGTCACCTCCGCGCCCTGCTTGCCCGGGAAGGCGGCGGTGAAGCCGGGATCTGCCCCGAGATCGGTGACCGCGACCAGGCGGATGATGTCGGCATCATCAAGTTCGGAATAGTTCTCTTCCTCGATCTCGCCCCGCGCGAGCGTGGCAGCAACGCTGAAGGGAATGCTCATCTTGGCCTGGAGCGCGTTGCGATAGGGCCCCATGGAGTCGCAGCCGGGATAGCGAACCGCGGCGTCGGGTGCGCGAATGATGACGCGGTCGATCTCCTCAGTGCTGGCGAGCTCGTGCGAGACGCGAAGCGCTGCTTGGGCCGCGGTCTGCGCGAAATTGCAGGCCGGGACCGGCTTGTTGTAGACGGCCATGATCTCGCTCTCGCCATCGGGGAAGAGCGTGATGCTGTCGGGCGCGGCCTGGCGGCGATAGGCGGCGAACAGGCCGGCCTCACCTTCGAGGATCGTTTCCGAGCCGAAGGCGCCGGCTGCCGCAAGACCGATCGCCTTGATCGCGTTGCTGGCCGCAAAGCCCGGATGGAAATACATGTCGGAGCCTCCGGCATGCGGCCACTCGTTCAGCCCGCTGGACGTATTGGCCGCGATCGCGACGGCACTGGTCGCGGCATCCTCGGAGAGACCAAGCGCGAAGCTGCCCGCCAGCGCCGCGCCCGGTGGGGCCACGAGGCCCGTCGGGCGGTAGAGCCGCGCGAGGTCGGAGGTCAGGAGCGCGCGGCCGATCCGCGCGCCGGTCTCATAGCCGATGATAGCGGCAGCGAGCAGCCTGGCTCCGTGCAGCGGCGTCTGCTCCGACAGCGCGAGCAACGTCGGCCAGATCACCACGCCGTGGTGCGCGATGCTGGCCGCATGCATGTCCTCGCGGACGAGGCCGTGCCCCATGACGGCATTGGCAAAGGCGGCATCGGCCGACGAGGAGAGTTGTGACGTCCCGATGATCGTTGCGTTGCCGCCGGCCTGCGCGATCGCAACCGCCTGACGGCTCCAGGGATGATGGCCGGCCTCGAAGGCGCAGGACAAGAAGTCGAGCAGACAGAGCTTTGCCTTCGCGACGACCTCCGGCCCGAAATCTCCAAGATCAAGCGCAAGCACGCTCCGCGCCATCTGGCGCGCGAGCGAGACCTTGCCTGATCCGGTCGGGCCGATCGTCATCGCAATCGCTCTCCCTGAAGGCCTGCGTGATCAGCCGCGCATCTCGACCCCGGCCCATTCCTCGAGCACCTTGGCGATCGAGGTGAAGTCGGACGACGCGCCATACTTGGCGTTGGTGATCGCGAGCATCTGCCGCACCACTGCGCCGCAGACCATCGGCACGCCCATCGCCTCGGCCTCGTCGACGCAGAGCCGGACGTCCTTGTAGGAGAGGCCGGTGGCGAAGCCGAAATCGAAGGTGCCGGGCAGCACCGCGCGGGGGAATTTGTCTTCGGACGCGCTGTTGCGGCCGCTGCTGGCGTTGATGATGTCGATCAGCACTTTTGCGTTGACGCCGCCCTTGACGCCCATCGCGACGGCCTCCGACGTGATCACCAGCGCCGCGGCCGCCATCAGATTGTTGGCCAGCTTGGCCGTCTGTGCCACGCCGGGCTTGTCGCCGGTGTAGAACAGCTTGCCGAAATTCTTCAGGATCGGCTGCACGGTCTCGTAGGTCGCCTGCGGGCAGGACACCATCACGGCCAGCGTGCCGTTGACGGCACCCTTGATGCCGCCGCTCACGGGCGCATCGACCAGCGTCATGCCCTTGGCCTTCAGGCCTTCCGCAACGATCTTCGCAGCACCAGGCCCCGAGGTCGAGAGATCGATGACGATCTTGGCGCGGTTGCCGCTGCTGATGCCGTCTTGTCCGAGCGCGACCGCCTTGACGATGTCGGGCGTCGGCAGGCTGGCGAGCACGATATCGGCGCGGGAGGCGACATCGGCCGGCGATTTGCCAAGCTGGGCGCCGCGACTAACCAGCGGCTGGGTAGCTTCAGTCTGCGTGTCGTATATGACGAGCGAATAGCCCGCGTCGATCAATCGCCCCGCCATGGGGCCGCCCATGCGGCCCGTGCCGATTACGCCGAGAATCTCTCCCGCCATCGTCTACTCCCTGTCGCGCGATCCCGTGACGGGCGCGCCTTCTTGATCTCGTTGGTCAAACGCTTTCGCCGGCCGGCCTTCTCGGCCGCCGTCGTCGTGGCAGCGGGATCCCGCGCCAACGGACCGGAGTGTTATGCTTGTCAGACAAGCTGTCAAGCATAACATTTGGGGTCGACAGTTTGCCGCGGATCGTCATATGGTCCGGGAAAACGAGGAAGACGCCCCGCGTGCCGCAAGCTTCAATTCCGAGTGTGAGCAAGACGCTCGCCGATTTCGTCGCGTCCTCGTCGTGGGCGGACGTGGAGGCGCAGAGCCCTGAGGCGAAGCGATCGATTCTCAATTTCTTTGCGACCGCGCTCGGCTCCGCACGCGATCCGGTGGTCACGGCCGCGATGCGCACGCTGTCGCCGTTCAGCGGCGCCGCGACATCGACAATCATCGGTCATTCGGAGTCCATGGACGCGCTGTGCGCGTCGTTTCTCAATGCCATCTCGGCGAATCTGCTCGACTTCGACGACACGCACCCTGAAACGATCATCCATCCGGCCGCGCCGGTCGCCGCGCCGATATTGGCGCTGGCAGAGACGCGCAAGCTGACGGGGCGCGCGGTGCTGACCGCGTTCATCCTTGGCGTGGATGTGGAGTGCCGCATCGGCAACGCAGTCTCGCCGCGGCATTATGCGCGCGGCTGGCACATCACCTCGACCTGCGGGATTTTTGGCGTTGCGGCGGCGTGCGCGAAGCTGTTGGGGCTGCCAGCGGAAGGGATTGCGAACGCGATCGGACTTGCGGCGAGCCAGTCGGCCGGCAATGTCGAGAATCTGCCAAGCGCCGCCAAGAATGTCAGCGTCGGCAATGCCGCGCGTAACGGGTTGTTCGCCGCGCTGCTGGCGCAGCAGGGCTATGAGGCTGCGCCCCGCGCTATCGAAGGTCCGCTCGGCTGGGCGCGTACCATGGGGGACGAGCCGGATCTCGCCCGCATGCTCGCCGGCCTCGGCAAGACCTGGGAGATCGCGAAGAACACCTACAAGCCCTATCCCGCCGGCATCGTGTTCCATTCGGTCATCGACGCCTGCCTGCTGTTGCGCGAACGAATTGGCCGACGCGTTGACCAGATCGAGTCGGTGACAGTGCAGGGTTCGGCACTGCTGCTCGCGCGCGGTGATCGCCCTGTGAGCAACGAACGCGATGCGCGCGTCAGCATCCATCATTGCGTGGCTTGCGGACTGCTGCTCGGCGCGGCCGGTGTGGCCGAGTTCGCGCAGGAGACCGTGGTCCGGCCCGATATCGCGCGACTGCGGCAGAAGGTGAGGGCGGAGCTTGATGCGCAGATGCCCGATGGCGCTGCGCGCGTCACCTTGCGCCTGTCGTCTGGTGAAATTCTCACAGAGACCGTGACTTCGCCGCGCGGCAGCCAGGCTGCGCCGCTTACAGACGGCGATCTCGAGGCCAAGCTGCGCGAAGGCGTGCGGACGGGTCGAAGTGACTGGGACGCGGACCGAGTTATCGATGCAGTCTGGCGGCTCGACGCGGCGGATGACGTCGGCGCGCTGCTGCAATCATTGCGGCCGCCATCGGCGTCGCGCCAAACAATTTCCAACTAGAATCTCTCAAGACCGGAAAGGGACGATCATGAGCAAGACCGAACTGTTCGAAAAGGGCCTCAAAGTTCGTAAAGAGGTGCTCGGCGAGGACTACGTCAACAAGTCGATCGCCGGTGCCGACGAGTTCACGCGTACGATGGCGGAGTGGTCGACCGAGTTCTGCTGGGGCGCGCTGTGGACGCGGCCCGGCGTCGATCGGCGCACGCGCTCGATCGTCAATCTGGCGATGCTGGGCGCGCTGAACCGCCCCCACGAACTGAAGCTGCACGTCAAGGGCGCCCTGAAGAACGGGCTGACCAAGGAGGAGATCAAGGAGATCCTGCTCCAGGTCGCGGTCTATTGCGGCGTGCCCGCCGGCATCGACGCCTTCCGCAACGCGCGCGAGGCCTTCAACGAGGTCGATGCGGGGTCCTGAGCCCGTTTGATGGAAGCTCTCATGGCTGACCCGGAATACGAGCTCTTCGCCATCCGCTATGCAACGCGAGATGCCCAGCGGAGCGAGCACTTCATCGGCGGCGATCCGCATGACGGGCCGATGCCGATGGACTATTTCATGTGGCTGGCGAGGGGAGGCGGTCGCACCTTCGTCATCGACACCGGGTTCAACGCCGAAATCGCAAGGCAGCGCAGGCGAACATTCCTGCGCTGCCCAGTGGAGACGCTTGCCGCGTTCGATATCGACGTGGCCGACGTCAAGGATGTGATCCTCACGCATCTGCACTACGATCACGCTGGCAATTTCGACCGGTTTCCGAATGCGCGGTTTCATCTTCAGGAGCGCGAGCTCGCCTACGCCACCGGGCGCTATATGCAGTATCCGAGGCTGTCGCATTCCTTCGAGGTCGAGGACGTCTGCGGGATCGTGCGGCTGAACTATGCGCGCCGGGTGCTGTTCTACGACGGCGACGCCGAGATCGCGCCCGGACTGACGGTTCATGCGGCCGGTGGGCATTCCGCCGGTCTTCAGTTCGTCCGCGTCAACACGCGCCGCGGGCCGGTCGTGCTCGCCTCCGACGTCAGTCATTTCTACGAGAACATGACGAGCGAGCGTCCGTTCACGACGGCATTTCATGTCGGTGACATGCTGGTGGGCTTTGACAAGCTGCGAGCCGCAGCGCCGGACGCGGACCACATCGTTCCCGGCCATGATCCGCTCGTCATCCTGGCGACGCGGCTGCCTCCGGGCCAGAAGCTGCATATCGCGGGGCTCGCCAAACAGTTTTCCGTGAGCCTCGCCGCCGTGCGCGAGGCGCTGTCGCGACTTGTCGCGGACGGGCTCGTGCAGGCGTCGGACCAGCGTGGCTTTCGCGTGAGCCCGGTGTCGCTCGCCGATCTTGCCGACGTGACGCAGACCCGGATCGACATCGAGGGGCTTGCGCTCCGTCGCTCGATCGAGCGGGGCGATGAGGCCTGGCTCGCATCGGTGAAATCCGCCTGGGCGGATTTGAAGGCCGTTCCCCATCGTTATCCCGACGATCCGACCGTGCACTACGAGGAGTGGGTGATCCGTCACCGCATCTTCCATCGTGCGCTGGTCAACGCGTGCGGCTCGCCATGGCTGCTCGGCTTCCGCGACGTGCTGCATGAGCAGAGCGAACGATATCGCCGCCTCTCGATCCGCCGCGAGGTTGGTGGCAAGCCGCGCAACGTCGAAGCCGAACACAAGGCGATCGTCGCCGCCGTGATCAGGCGCGACGCGGATGCGGCAGTTCGCGCCTTGTCAAAGCACTTCGGCACCACCAAAGAATTCGTCGAGCTCGCCGCCTCTCGCATTGCGGAGGTGAGCCGTACGACCTGACGATCCGGAAAAATCCGGCACACAAAAAACAGAGACCGGGAGGAAGCCAATAATGAAGATCAATCACGCGCTGATGTCGCTGATCGCCGCCGCAATTCTGGCGGGGCCTGCGAGCGCCGCCGACACCATCCGCGTCGGCCTGCCGACGAAAACCTATTGGCCGACCACGATCGCCGAGACGGCGGTGCGGCAGAAACTGTTCGAGAAGGAAGGCATCCAGGCCGAGTTGACGATCTACCGCAGCGGTGCCGAGACGTTCGAAGGCATGTGCGGGCGCGGCCGACATCATTCTCGATCCGCCGTCGCTGGTGTCCGCCGGACGCAAGAAGGGCGTGATGTCGCGGATCGTCGCCAATGCCGCGATGGGCAATTTCGGCTGGCAATTGATGGTCCCGACCAAGTCGACGCTCGACGTCAAGGACCTCAACGGCAAGAAGGTGGCGATCACCGCGGCCGGCTCCGGCTCCGACCTGCTCGCGCTGTGGACCATCCAGGACAAGAAGATCGATTTTACGCGCGTTCCCGTCGGCGGCGGTGGCTTGGTGCCGAACCTGCTGGCCGGAAATGTCGAGGCGGCCGTGGTCTATTCGCCACTGAGTTTCCAGATATCGAAGTCCGGCGAGGCGAAGCCCATCCTCGATTACGCGACCGCGGTCCCGCCGAACCTCACTGCGGGCTGGATCGTGCTCGACAAATTCGCCGAGGCCAAGCCCCAGATGGTGCAGAAGGCGGTGAACGCCCTCTACGGCGCGGTCGCGTTCATGCGGGCCAACCGCGACGTCACGGTCAAGCTGATTGCCGAGCTCTATGAAATGCCGCCGGAGATCGCGGGCCTGGAGTACGACAACACCATCATGAAGCTCGAGACCAGCGGCGACATGGGCGCGGCCAACGTCAATGCGGCCGTGCAGCTGTCGCTCGATCTCGCCAAGCTCGGCGGGCTCAAGGACATCGTGCCGGTCGAGGATGTGATCTCGGCCAAGTTCAAGCCGGTTCCGACCAAGTAGTCACGATGCAAAGCACGTTCGTCATCAACCTTGCGCGGATCGCGATCATCATCGCGGTCCTGGCGCTGTGGGAGGTGCTGTCGCGCACCGGCATCGTCAATCCGCGACTGCTGCCATCGGCGTCCGATACCTTCGTGACGCTCGGCGATCTGCTGCAGCGCGCGGCGGTGCGGAAGGATCTGATGGTGACCGCGACCGAGGTGCTGGCCGCGTTCGCGCTTGCCGTGCCGTTCGGCGCAGTGATCGGCTTTCTGGTCGCGGAGAACCGCTACTTCGCGGATGTGGCGAAGCCACTGCTGTTCTTCGCCTTCAGCATCCCGAAGTCGATCTTCCTGCCGATGTTCATCCTGGTGTTCGGCGTCGGCTTTGCCCAGAAGGTGGGATTCGGCTTCTTCTCGACGATCTTCATCGTGATCATGTCGACCACGACGGCGGTGGAATCGGTCAAGGTCGAGCATTTGACGGTGGCGCGCTCCTATGGCGCAACGCCATGGCAGACGGCGTTCCGGGTTTATCTGCCGAGCATGCTGCCGGTGCTGCTGGAGGCGTTGCGGATCTCCATGATCTTCAACCTCACCGGCGTGATTTTGGCGGAGATGTACGCCTCGCGCGACGGCATAGGCCACCAGATCGCGACTTGGGGCGAGAACTTCCAGATGAAGCAGCTCCTCGCCGGCGTCGTAATGGTCGCCGCGATCGCCATGACCTTCAACGAACTTGTCAGATGGGTGGAAACGCGATGCAGCCATTGGCGAACGTGACCCCGTTGAAACCCGCCGCGCGGGCCGGCGCGATCGAGGTGAAGAATGTCGGTCAGGTCTTCAAGACGAGATCGCAGGACGTCGTCGCGCTGGAGGACGTCTCGCTCGAGGTCAAGCCCGGCCGTTTCGTCGTGCTGGTCGGCCCGAGTGGCTGCGGCAAGTCGACCCTTTTGATGATGATGGCGGGACTGCGCCAGCAGACCTCCGGCACGATCGCCATCAGCGGCGCGCCGATCCTGCAGCCCGACCCCGACAGGGTCGGCGTGGTGTTCCAGGAAGCGAGCTTGTTCCCGTGGCTGACCGCGGAGGACAATGTCGAGTTTCCGCTGGCGCTGCGGGGCGTGCCCAAGGCCGAGCGCCGCGCCAAGGCGCAGGATGCGCTCAAGCTGGTCGGCCTCGACGGCTTCGGCAGGCGTCATCCCCACGAACTGTCCGGCGGCATGAAGCAGCGCGTCTCGATCGCGCGCGGGCTGGTGCAGGATCCGCCGGTGCTGCTGATGGACGAGCCGTTCGCCGCCCTCGACGAGCAGACGCGCATGACCATGGGCGACGAGCTGCTGCGGATCTGGGCTGCGACGGGCAAGACGGTCGTTTTCGTCACGCACAGCCTCACCGAAGCCGTCTATCTCGCCGACGAGGTGATCGTGATGTCGGCGCGGCCCGGCCGCATCGTCGACCATCTCCAGGTCCAGCTGCCACGGCCCCGCACCTACGAGATGCTGAGCGGCGGCGCCTTCGGCGCGCTGCGCGACCGCATCTGGCGGCACATCCGCAAATCGGCGTGAGGCGGAGATGAGCGCCAAAACGCTGCGATATCTGATCGTGATCGGCCTGATTGCGCTGTGGGAGCTGCTGCCGCGCACCGGGCTCATTCCCGAGCTGTTCCTGCCGTCGCTGTCGTCGACGCTGATTGCTGGATGGACCGATGCCGCCGAATACGGTCATGCGCTCGCGGTGACGCTCTACGAGGTCGTGGTCTCCATGGCATTCGCTTGCGGCGGCGGCATCCTGCTCGGCGCGATCGTCGGCAGCCTGCCGCGTCCGCGCGTCCTGATCATGCCGATGGTGTCGAGCCTGTATGCGGTGCCGCTCGTGATCCTCTATCCCGTCTTCACGGTATGGCTCGGCATCGGCTCGGAGTCCAAGATCGCGTTTGCCTCGATCTATGGCTTCCTGCCGACGATGCTTGCCACCGCCGCCGGAATCCAGACCATCGACCCGCAGCTCCTGCTCGCCGCGCGCAGCATGGGCGCCACGCTCAGCCAGCGGTTGATCCGCGTCATCATCCCGGCGGCGATTCCAACGGTGCTGTCGGGCCTGCGTGTTGGCGGTGCGCTGGTCATCGTCGGTGTCGTCGTCTCGGAGATGCTGATCTCATCGGCCGGCATCGGCTATCTGATCTCGCGCTACCGCACAATTCTCGACAGTCCGCACGTGTTCGCGGGCGTGCTGCTCGTGCTGTTCCTCGCCATCGCCTTCAACGCCGCGATCCGCTGGATCGAGCGCAAGGCGGCGATCTGGCAGACCGGCACGCGCGCCGGTCAGGCCAATGACGAGATCGCGTCGCGCGCGATGCAGCCGGCGACCTGAGGTACTGGCGTGTACGATCTGACCCTGACATTCGACAACGGCCCCGATCCGGGTGTGACGCCGCGTGTGCTCGACATTCTCGCCGAGCGCGGCATCAAGACCACCTTCTTCGTCATCGGCGAGAAGATCGCTGACCCCGCGCGGCGCGGCCTTGCGGTGCGCGCGCACGGGGATGGGCACTGGATCGGCAATCACACGTTTACGCACACCATTCCGCTCGGTGAGCAGGCGGATCGCGAGACGGCAGAGAACGAAATCGGCCGCACGCAGTCTGCGATCTCCGATCTCGCGCATCCCCAGCGCTGGTTCCGGCCGTTCGGTGGCGGCGGCAATCTGGATGCGCGGTTGTTGAAACCCTCCGTCGTAGACTATCTCGCCCGCAACAAGCACAGCTGCGTGCTCTGGAATGCGATTCCGCGCGACTGGGACGACCCCGAGGGCTGGACCGAGCGCGCACTCGACCAGTGCAGCCGGCAGCCCTGGACGTTGATGGTGCTGCACGATCTCCCGACCGGCGCGATGGACCATCTCGAGCGTTTCCTCGACGCTGCCGAGGCGGCCGGCGCCCGCTTCCGCCAGGACTTCCCGCCGCAATGGGTTCCGATCCGCAACGGCGAGATCGCGCTTCCGATCAACGACTATGTTTCCTCCATCGAAGAGAGTGTTTGACTGATGAAAGTTGCAAGCTTCACGATCGCCGGCACCGCGAGCTATGGCATCGTCACCGACAAGGGCGCCATCGATGCCGGCAAGCGCCTGAAGGCCTATCCGACGCTGAAGGCGCTGCTTGCGAAGGGATCGCTCGACGAGCTCAAGAAACTCGCCGGCGAGAAGCCCGATTACGCGCTGCAGGATGTCGCGATGCTGCCGACCGTGCCCGATCCCGACAAGATCTTCTGCATCGGCGTCAACTACGCCACGCATCTGGCCGAGAGCGGCCATCCGACGCCGGCGCATCCAATGATCTTCACCCGCTTCGCCAACAGCCAAGTCGGCCATGGCCAGCCGATGATCCGGCCGCTGGAGTCCGAGCGTTTCGATTACGAAGGCGAGATGGCCGTCATCATCGGCAAGGCTGGCCGCCGCATCTCGCGCGAGGCTGCGCTGAACCATGTCGCCGGCTATGCCTGCTACAATGACGGCAGCATCCGTGACTGGCAGCGCCACACCTCGCAATTCGCGCCGGGCAAGAATTTTGCCGGCACCGGCGGCTTCGGGCCCTGGATGGTCACGGCCGACGAATTGACCGACGTGACCAAGCAGACGCTGATCACCCGGCTCAACGGTGTCGAGGTGCAGAAGGCCCCGATCTCCGATCTCGTTTTCGACGTGCAGGCCTTGATTGCTTACTGCTCGACGTTCACCGAGCTTGCGCCCGGCGATGTCATCGTCACAGGCACGACCGGCGGCGTCGGCGCCTATCGCACGCCGCCGCTGTGGATGAAGGGCGGCGACGTCGTGGAGATCGAGATCTCCGGCATCGGCATCCTGCGCAACCCCGTCGAGGACGAGGGACGCGCGGCCTGATCGGCTGCACTCAACAACAATAAGAAGGAGAATCCCATGCCCATGCCAACGCATATCCTGCCGACCACGGTGGTCGGCAGCTACCCGCAGCCGGAATGGCTGGTGAATCGCGCCATGCTGTCGAAGGTGGTGCCGCGCACGCGGTTGCACGACATGTGGCGGTTGCCGGCGGAGCATCTGGAGGAGGCGCAAGACGATGCGACCATCGTCGCGATCCGCGACATGGAACGCGCCGGCATCGACATCGTGACCGATGGCGAAATCCGCCGCGAGAGCTACTCCAACCGCTTCGCCACCGCGCTCGACGGCATCGACGGGGACAATCCCGCGATGATCGTGGCGCGCACCGGCAACACGCAGACCCCGGTGCCGCGTGTCGTCGGTCCCGTCAAGCGCAAGGGCCCGGTCGAGCTGCACGACATGCAGTTCCTGCGCAAGAACACGGATCGGGCCGCCAAGATCACTTTGCCGGGCCCGTTCACGATGAGCCAGCAGGCCAAGAACGAGTTCTACAAGGACGAGGAAGAGTTGGCGATGGCGCTCGCCGAGGCCGTCAATGCCGAGGCGCTCGATCTGCAGAAGGCAGGCGCGGATGTGATCCAGCTCGACGAGCCCTGGGTGCGCAACAATCCGGATCTTGCCAAGCGCTACGCCGTCAAGGCGATCAACCGTGCATTGCAGGGCATCACGGTGCCGACGGTCGTGCATCTCTGCTTCGGCTATGCCGCGGTCGTGCCGGGCTCGAACAAGCCGGCCGGCTATTCCTTCCTAGCCGAGCTTGACGACACCATTGCCGACCAGATCTCGATCGAGGCCGCGCAGCCGAAGCTCGACCTCGGCGTGCTCAAGGACCTGTCGTCGAAGAAGATCATGCTCGGCGTGCTCGACCTCGCGGATCCCGCGATCGAGAGCGTCGACACTGTGGCCGCCCGTATCCGCAACGGCTTGAAATACGTCTCGCCGGACCGCCTGGTCCCCGCGCCCGATTGCGGCATGAAGTACATGCCGCGTGCAACCGCGTTCGGAAAACTGAAGGCGATGTGCGATGCGGCGGCCATAGTCCGGCGGGAGATCGACTGAACAAAGCTGGGCCGGCGAGGATGGTTCGTTCGCCGGCCATCGCCTGGCTGTGGCCAGCTTGGTCGAAATCTGCGCGGGCGTTGGCTCAAAGACCAGTTTCACAACGTTGAACATTCGTCGTCATTGGCGAGGACGACATCGCCGCGGAGGTGCAGCCGCCATTCAAGCCGAGAGGAATTTGGTTAGAAGCTCCGTTGTGTCGGTGGGGTTTTCCTCAGGAAAGAAGTGGCCGCCCTTGACGGCCCGACCTTGTACGTTGTCGGCCCACTTCTTCCAAATTCCCAATGCGCCGCCATTCTGCTCGTAGAATGTATCGAGTGGCCCGCCGGAGGCCCACAGGTGCAGCATAGGGCACTTAATGCGCCGGCCTTCCTTCTGGTCCGCCTTGTCATGCTCGATATCCAGGGTTGCGGCCGCGCGGTACTCTTCGCAGATCGCATGCACCCGGGCCGGATCGCGGTAGGTTTCGATGTATTCCGCTTTCACTTCGGGGCCGAATGAGCCCTGGCCGAAGGGATTGTCGAATACCGCGTCTGGCGCACCGATCAGGTATTTTTCGGGAAGCGGTGCCTTCTGCGAGAGTAGGCTCCATGGCCAGTAGGTCAAGGCGAATTTTGCGTCGGCGTGGCCCCAGGCTTCCGAGATCGGAAGCACGTCAAACACTGCGAGACGCTGCACCTTCTCCGGGTGATCGAGCGCAAGGCGGTAGGAAACGCGACCGCCGCGATCGTGTCCAACCAGATCGAATTTGGAAAAGCCAAGCTTATCCATCACGGTGACGAGCTCATTCGCCATCGCCCGCTTTGTATAGGGATAGTGATCCTCCGCAGAGGCGGGAACGCCGCTGCGGCCATATCCACGAAGATCGACGCAGATGACCGTGCGATCGCCGGCGAGATGCGGCGCCACATGACGCCACATCAGGCTGGTTCGCGGAAATCCATGGACCATGAGCAGTGGCGATCCGCTCCCGTAGCGCCTGATGAAAATGGTGTTGTCGTCGGTCTCGATCTCCCTTGTCTCGAAGAGATCGGAAGCGTTCGAGGTGGAATTGTCTGGGGATTGGCCGGCCGCGCGTCGCGGTAGAAGCGCCAGTGATAGAGCGGCGCTCGATGCAGCGGTCATCACCTGGACGAAGGTGCGGCGCTCGATCTTTGTCTTTTCTGTCATCCCTGAGGTCCTTCGAGGTTCGCGCGACGCCCCTGGCAAACGCCCCCCTCAATGACGACGCGGTGAGACATGTTAGCACCTCCGTGGAAGCGCGCTTTCGCAGGATTAGCGTCACTGAACCGTTCGTGCTGATGATTTCGGTCATCCCGCTGGCGCGATGGGGCAGAGGCGGGAGCAGTCGAGAAGTGATCGTTGGAATGATCCTCCGCCTGTAACCAATGTGGTCGCGTCGCCGAATAGCGGGAGGTCAGGGTAAGCGGAGGTGCGTCAACGCAAGCCGCCAGAGCAATGGAGGATCCATGTCCGACGAAATCAACCACGATCGCCGGCGTTTCGTTGGTGCTGCGGCAACGACAGTAGCTGCAGCACAATTCGGCGTAATCGCGCCGGCGGTTGCAGATCCCCGAGCGAGCAAGAAGGTCGCCCGCGACGTCAGCAGAAGATCGGAAGCGGCGGGGACGGACGCCACCGTCGTTCTCGTCCATGGCGCCTGGGCCGACGGTTCAAGCTGGGCGCACGTCATTACGCTACTGCAGTCCGAGGGACTGAAGACGATGGCGGCGCCGATCCCGCTCACATCGCTATCGGATGATGTTGCGGCGCTTGAACGCGCGCTGGAGCGGACCGACGGGCCGGTTGTCCTTGTCGCGCATGCCTATGCCGGTGCCGTGATTGGTGCGGTCACTCAGGACAGAGTGCGGTCGCTGGTCTTCATTTCGGCTCTCTCTCCCGACGAAGGCGAAACAGTCGCGCAGATATTCTATCGCGACAAGCCGTCGCCGGAGGCGCCGAAACTCACCCCCGACAGTCATGGTTTCCTCTGGATGCCGAACGACCGGTTTGGCGCGGCCTGGTGCCAGCATGCCCGACCTGAGCAGGCTGCGCTCCTTGCTGCGGTCCAGCGTCCCATTGCCGTCGCGGCAATCCAGGAAAAGGCTCCGAAAGCCGCATGGAAGGCAAAGCCGTCGTGGTACCTGGTCGCCGAGGAGGATCGAATGATCAATCCGGCGACACAGCTATTTCTGGCACGACGAATGGGTGCGCAGGTTCGCTCCGAGAAAGTCGATCATGCATCGCCGATCACCGCGCCGAAGCTGGTCGCCGGAATGATACGCGAGGCTGTCACCAAATCACGTCCGAGCGTCACGCAGCAACACGGCTGAACTGTCGCGGTGTGAGCTGATTGAAAGTGCCATTGGCATCTTTCCAATAGGCTTCGTGACCTCGGCTTGTGCAAACAACTGGACGGAGCCACCCGCTGACTGTTAGTCAGCGGGGCCCAGGTTCGAGCTCTGGTCTCGCCCACGACCCTCAAAGCATCTTACACCCAGCCGCCATCCACGACGTAGTGCTGAGCGGTGCAGGCGGAGGCCTCGTCGGACGCGAGGAACAGAGTGAATTTCGCGACCTCGTCCGGTACCAGCCGGCGCTTCAGGCACTGTCGCTGCTGCAGTTCGATCTCGCCCGCCGGCGTCATCCATTTCTCGAGCTGGCGCTCGGTCATGATCCAGCCCGGCGCGATCGCGTTCACGCGGATGTTGTAGGGACCGTAATCGCGCGCGAGGGAGCGCGTCAGACCGACCACGCCCGACTTGCTGGCCGTGTACGCGGCCATGCCGCCTTGTCCGGCCATCCACGACACCGAGCCGAAATTGATGATGGCGCCGGCATTCGCCGCCTTCATGTCCGGCAGCACGGCTTGCGCGGCGAAGAACTGGTGCTTCAGGTTCACCGCGATGCGGTCGTCCCAGTATTCCGGCGTCATCTCCTCGGTGTTGTGCCGTTCGTCATGTGCGGCATTGTTGACGAGGATATTGATCGCGCCGTGTGCCTTGCGCGCCTCGGCGACGCCGGCGCGCAACGCGGCGATGTCAGTCAGGTCGACGCGCTGGAAATGCGCAGCCAGACCCTGATCCGACAGCTCGCGTGCGAGGCGTTCGCCCTCGTCGGCCTTGATATCGAAGAACACGACATTGGATTTCTGCTGCGCGAAGCGCCGTACGATCGCAGCCCCAATCCCCGATGCGCCACCGGTGACGAGAACGACCTTGCCGGCAAGGTCGGAATAAACGGCGGCCATGGGCACCTCTCAAGTTGCGTTGCGGGCGGTGCGAGGCGCCGCCGCCCAGTTGTCCCGCCAACCTTAGCCATTCCCGACGTGAGGTGCATAGATCAGAATTTTAGTTGCGTACCTCAAAAATCGAAGGCAGGATTGCAGCCAAAGAATAAGAGCCGGTTGGGAGGAATGTGATGAGACTGCTCGGGAAGCTGGGACTCGCCGCCGCCGCCGCATGCCTGCTTTGGGCCAACTCCGCCGCGGCCGACACGACGGTCAAGTGGTTGCATATCGAGGCCAATCCGGCCCAGGTGAAGATCTGGGAGGAGGTTGCGCGGGCCTATGAGGCGTCGCATCCCGGCATCAAGGTCGAGATGCAGTTCCTCGAGAACGAGGCCTACAAGGCCAAGCTGCCGACCATCCTGCAATCCAAGGACCGACCGAACATCATCTACAGCTGGGCCGGCGGCGTCCTGAAGACGCAGATCGAGGCTGGCGTCCTCGACGACATCACCGATCAGGTGAAGGGTTACAGCGACAGCCTCACGCCGGCAGCGCTCGCCGCCTTCACGGCCAACGGCCGCGTCTATGGTCTTCCGACCGCGCTGTCGCAGGTCGGCTTCCTCTGCAACAAGGAGCTGATGGCGAAGGCAAAGGTCGATCCTGCGCGGATCAAGAGCTGGGACGATCTGCTTGCCGCGGTGAAGACGTTGAAAGCCGCCGGCGTGACCCCGATCGTGGTCGGTGGCGCCGACAAATGGCCGCTGCACTTCTATTGGACGCATCTTGCAGTGCGCATCGGCGGCAAGCCGGCCTTCGACGCTGCATTGCGCAGCGAGGACGGCGGCTTCGCCGGGGAGACCTTCCGGAAATCCGGCGAGCTGTTCAAGCAACTCGTCGATCTCCAGCCGTTCCAGAATGGCTTCCTCGGCTTCAAGAATCCGCAGGCAGTCGGCTATTTCGGCGATGGCAAGGCGGCGATGACGCTTGCCATCAGCACGGTCTATCATTTGCAGCGCGCGCTTGCCGCCGACAAGGTCGGATTGAGCGAAGACAAGATCTGCTGGTTCGACTTCCCGGTCGTGGCCGGCGGCAAGGGCGCGCCAACCGATACGCTCGGCGGTATCACCGGCTGGCTGATCACCAAGGGCTCGCCGAAGGAGGCCGTCGATTTCCTGAAATACTTCGTCTCCAGGGACGTGCAGACGCGGCTTGCTGGTGGCAACTTCATCATCCCGGTGGTGCAGGGCGCGGATGCCGGTCTCAACAACGCCTTCATGAAGCTGATCGCAGCCAATCTGGCGAAGTCGAACTACCACCAGAACTTCTATGACCAGAGCCTCGGCCCCTCGGTTGGCCGCGTCGTCAACGACGTCACCGCGGAGATCGCCGGCGGCAGCATGAGCCCGCAAGACGCGGCCAAGGCGATCGAGGCGGCGTGGAAGCAGGGTAACTGACGGTGGCACGCCGGGCCGCGAGCGTATCGGCGATGGACGTTGCCGGTGAGCTCCCGCAGGTCGCCGAGCGCGGCCCGAGCTGGGACGGCAGGCTGACGGTCCTGATCCTGTTCCTGCCGCCGGCGCTGCTGTTGTTCACGCTGTTCGTGGTGCTGCCGATCGGCGAGGCGGCCTGGTACTCGGCCTTCAACTGGAACGGGTTCGGCAGGCCGACCAACTGGATCGGCTTCGACAACTACCGTTTCGTGCTGGAGACACGCGCCTTCTGGCTTGCGCTGCGCAACAACGGGCTGATCATCGCCGTTTCGCTCGCCATCCAGCTGCCGCTTGCGCTCACGCTGGCCTTGATGCTCGCCGAACGCTTTCGCGGGGCGGTGGCGCTGCGCATGCTGTTCTTCATGCCTTATATCCTGGCCGAGATCGCGACCGGGCTGATCTTCAGCTTCGTCTATGACGGCGATTACGGCCTTGTCGCCTCGATCTGGCGTACCTTCGGCGCCGAGCCCCCGCATCTGCTGGCCTCGACCGATACGGCAATGCTGGCCGTGCTGATCGTCGTCGTCTGGAAGTACTTCGGTTTCCACATGATGCTGTTCATCGCGGCGCTCCAGGGCCTCGACAAGAGCCTGATCGAAGCCGCGCGCATCGACGGCGCGACGCGTTCGCAAGCCCTGCGACACGTGGTCATCCCCTTGCTCTATCCGACGATTCGCCTCTCGGTGTTCTTCGCCATCGTCGGCTCACTGCAGCTGTTCGACCTCGTCATGCCGCTGACGCGCGGGGGGCCTGCGGACTCCTCGAACACGCTGGTGAGCTTCCTCTATAACAACGGCATCTCCCGCATGCGGGTCGGATATGGCAGCGCCATCGGTGTCATTCTGTTCACGATCTGCGTGACCTTTGCCTTCACCTACAAGCGATGGTTCATGCGTGATGAGTAGCACCGAGACCAATCGTACGCCGTTCGATCCTGCCGTGCTGTTCAAGGCGGTGTTCCTTGCCGTCGTTGCCGTCTTCGTGCTGGTGCCGCTGCTCGCGACCTTGCTCGGCGGCTTCAAATCGCTCGGCGAATTGCGCGTCAATCCGTTCGGCCTGCCGCGTCACTGGGAGTGGCAGAACTATGCCGACATCCTGTTCTCCGCGCGCTACTGGCAGCTCTTGCGCAACTCGCTGATCATCTCGACGCTCACGGTGACCCTGACCCTGATCGTCGCCTCAATGGCGGCGTTCACCTTCGCCCATGTCAGGTTCTACGGCTCATCTATGCTGCTGAGCTACCTGACGCTCGGCCTGCTGTTTCCGGCCGCGACCGCGGTGCTGCCGCTCTTCATCAAGGTACGCGATCTCGGGCTGCTCGATACCTATTTTGGCGTGGCACTGCCGCAGGTGGCCTTCAGCCTCGCGATGAGCGTGCTGCTGCTGCGGCGTTTCTTCAAGGACATTCCCTATGAACTGCTCGAGGCCGCGCTGGTCGACGGCTGCAGCTACATCAAGTTCTTCCGCTATGTGACGCTGCCGTTGTCGCGGCCGATCCTGGCGACCGTCGGGACTATCACTTTCGTCAACAGCTGGAACGCCTATCTGTTGCCGCTGGTGATGCTCAACACCGATGCGCTCTATCCCTGGCCGCTCGGCATCATGGTTTATCAGGGCGAGTATTCGTCCGAGTGGCACCTGATCCTGGCCTTCATCACGCTGACCATCCTGCCCACCATCATTCTCTTTCTTCTGGCGCAGAAGCACATCGTCGCTGGCCTCACCGCAGGCGCGGTCAAGGGA
Source organism: Bradyrhizobium barranii subsp. apii (assembly GCF_011516635.5). Lineage (GTDB taxonomy): Bacteria > Pseudomonadota > Alphaproteobacteria > Rhizobiales > Xanthobacteraceae > Bradyrhizobium > Bradyrhizobium barranii. Next base: position 4,221,563 of record NZ_CP096255.1, read on the forward strand.
TGAACGATACCTTACGGAGATCACAATGAGAAAAGTCGGCATCGGAATCATCGGCTGCGGCAATATCAGCACCGCCTATCTGAAGGCGGCCCAGCGCTTTCCGGTCATGGAAATCAAGGCGCTTGCGGATATGCGCAGCGATGCGGCAGAGCGGCAGGGCGCCGCCTTCGGGCTGCCGGCGATGCGGGTCGATCAACTGCTCAAGCGAGAGGATGTCGAGATCGTCATCAATCTCACGGTGCCGCTCGCCCACACCGACGTCAGCCTCGCGGTGCTGAACGCGGGCAAGCACGTTCATTCCGAGAATCCGCGGCATCAACGTTGAGGAAGCCCGCAAGGTGATGGATCTCGCCGCGCAGAAGGACCTTCGCGTCGGCTGCGCGCCCGATACGTTTCTTGGCGGTGGGCACCAGACCGCGCGCAAGCTGATCGACGATGGCGCGATAGGCACGCCGGTCGCGGGCAGCGTCTTCTTCGGCTGCCCTGGCCATGAGCGCTGGCACCCGTCGCCGGGCTTCTATTACCTTCGCGGCGGAGGGCCGATGCTTGACATGGGGCCGTACTACATCACGGATCTCGTGCAGCTGCTTGGTCCGGTCGCGAGCGTGATGGGCTCGACGGCGCGCCCGAAATCCGAACGGTTGGTCACCAGCCAGCCGATGAACGGCACCCTGATTCCGGTCGAGGTTTCGACCCATGTCGCCGGCACGCTCGAATTCGAGAGCGGGGCGGTCGTCTCGATCGCGATGAGCTTCGACGTACCGAAGCATCGGCACGCGCCGATCGAGATCTATGGCGACAAGGGCAGCATGCTAGTGCCGGACCCCAACCGGTTCGGCGGCGAGGTGCAGGTCGCGAAAACGGGCGGTGAATGGGAGCCGGTGCCGCTGACCCACGGTCATGTCGATGGCGAGTTTCGTTCCATCGGTGTCGCCGACATGGCCTCCGCGATCCTGAACAACCGTCCGCATCGCGCCAGCGGCGCGCTCGCTTTCCATGTGCTCGAGGTGATGGAGGCGTTCCAGACCTCCGCCAACGAAGGACGCCGCGTCAAGATCGGCAGCTGCGTCGAGCGGCCGGCAATGCTGCCGGCCGGACGTGAAACCGGACAGATCGACTGAGGGAATGACCATGCGCAAGGCAATGATTGTATGGGGCGGCTGGCCGGGACACGATCCCGATCTCTGCGCCTCGATGATCCGCGGCTGGCTGAAGGCGGAAGGATTCGAGGTTCGGGTCGAGACCACGACGGCCGCGTTCGCCGATCCCGCGATCCACGATCTGTCGCTGATCATCCCGATCTACACCATGTCGAAGATCGAGAAGGCGGAAGCGCTCAATCTCTGCGCGGCCGTGCGTGGCGGCGTCGGGCTGGCCGGCCATCATGGCGGCATGTGCGATGCGTTCCGCGAGTCCGTCGACTACCAGTTCCTGTGCGGCGGGCAGTGGGTCGCGCATCCCGGCAACATCATCGACTACAAGGTCGACTTGACGAAGCCGGATGACCCCATCATGAAGGGGCTGAAGAGTTTCGAGCATCGTTCCGAGCAGTACTACATGCATGTCGACCCCGCCAACGAGGTGCTGGCGACAACGACCTTCACCGGTGAGCACGCGCCCTGGATCGACGGCGTGGTGATGCCTGTGGTCTGGAAGAAGCGATACGGCGCGGGCAGGGTGTTCTACTCCTCGCTCGGCCACCGCGTTTATGAGCTCGACGTACCGGAGATCCGAACGTTGATAACCCGCGGCATGCTGTGGGCGGCGCGGGAATGACAGCCGGTGCGACGCAGCCGGCGGTTCGCGCCACGCTGGAGGACGTCGCGCGTGCGGCGGGCGTTTCGCTCGCAACCGTCGACCGCGTCGTCAACCGGCGCGAGGGCGTGCGCGCCAAGACCGTTGCGCGTGTCGAGGCCGCGGTGGCAAAACTCGGCTATCGGGGCGACGTCGCGGCCGCGCGCCTCGCCCGCGGGCAGACGTTCCGCTTTGCCTTCGTGCTGCCGAGCGGCAGCAACAGCTTCATGACCAACCTGGCCGAGCAGGTCCAGCGCACCGCGGACTGGCTCGCCGGCCACCGCGGCTTCATCGATATCCTCCATGTCGACGTGTTCGATCCGGATGTGCTCGCCGGTGCGCTGGAAAACCTGTCGCCGGCCTATCAGGGCGTCGCCGTCATCGCGCTGGACCATCCCAGGGTGCGCGCCGCGATCGACGAGCTCGCCGCGCGCGGGGTCGCCGTGGTGACCCTTGTGTCGGACGCGCCGAGTTCGCGGCGGCTGCATTATGTCGGTATCGACAACCCGGCCGCGGGGCGAACTGCGGCAACGCTGATGGGACGTTTCCTCGCCGGCCGCGAGGGGAAGGTTGCCGTGATCGCGGGATCGTTATCGCTGCGCGATCACACCGAGCGGCAGTTCGGCTTCCACCAGATCCTGTCCAGCGAGTATCCGAACCTGCTCGCGCTGCCGGTGATCGAAGGTCGCGACGACAGCGAGCGCACGCGGGAGCTCACGGCCGCGCTGCTGGCGCGCCACGCCGATCTCCGCGGCATCTACTGCTGCGGCGCCGGGAACCGCGGCATCGCCAATGCGCTGGAGGCCTCGGGCCGCGCGCGCGAAGTGGTCTGGATCACGCACGAGCTGACCCAGTACACGCGGCGTTTCCTGGTCCGCGGCACGCTCGATGCCATCATCAACCAGGATCCCGGTCACGAGGCGCGGTCTGCGGCGCGAGTTCTGCTCGCGCATTGTTCGGGTGAGCCGATCAGCCCCGACCAGGAGCGCATCCGCATCGATATTTTTCTGCGGGACAACCTGCCGTGATTCGCGTACGCGGGTGATGCGCAGCTTGCTTCGATAGGTGTCGCGAAGCGCCGGAGCGTCCTCAACAATGCTCAGAAGTTCGCTGCCATTGCGGCGAGGTGCTGATGGGCTCTTTCGCGGGCAGCCTCGATGGGCTGTTGCGGTCCGGTGGTTGGCCCGATCGGTACGAAACGGACATTGCTGATACCGATAAAGCGCAAAATTTCCCGCAGGTAAGGCGTTGCCATGTCGATGCGCCCGCGGTTCATTCCGGTGGCGAAATCGCTGCCACTAGAGCATTTTCCGACCGGAAAGAATCGGGTGGGGATTCCCAAAACGGCGCGAGTCAGATTCAAGCTGCATGCTGGCGAGGGAGGCCAGCATGTATGGCCAGGGCGCTTTCGGTTGATCTTCGCCAAAGGGTGGTAGCCGCGATTGACGGTGGCATGTCCTGTCGACAGGCTGCTGAGCGCTTTGGTGTCAGCGCGGCCAGTGCAATCCGCTGGCGCGGTCGCCTCAAGAAAGTTGGCGACATCGTTCCTAAACGCCAGGGCGGTGACCGCAAATCGCAGCGCATCGAAGCGCATTCGCAATTGATTCTGGAGGCGGTGACAGCGAGGCCGGATATCACGCTTGCCGAGTTGCGAGAACTGTTGAAACGTCGTGGAATATCGACTGGCATCGCGTCGCTCTGGCGTTTTTTCCAGCGCAGAAAGATCACACTTAAAAAAAGACAGCGCACGCCGCCGAGCAACGGCGCGGCGATATAAATGCCGCACGTGAGGAGTGGTTCGAAGGGCAAATCGACCTTGACCCTGAGCGTCTCGTCTTCATCGACGAAACCAGCGCCAACACCAAAATGGCGCGGCGTTACGGGCGCTCGCCACGCGGCGAGCGATGTCGTGCAGCTATCCCACACGGACATTGGAAGACGACGACGTTCACCGCTGGATTGCGCTCCGACGGTCTGATCGCGCCGCTTGTTCTGGACGGTCCAATGGATGGCGACGCTTTCCTGGCCTACGTCGAGCAATTGCTCGCCCCATCGCTGCGGCCGGGCGATACCGTTATCATGGACAACTTGCCCGCTCACAAGGTCCATGGCGTTCGAGAGGCCATCCAGGCGGTCGGAGCTAGCCTGCTCTATCTTCCGCCCTACAGTCCAGACTTCAACCCGATTGAAATGGCCTTCTCCAAACTGAAAGCGCTGTTGCGGGCCGCCGCAGCCCGCACCATGCCCGATCTCTGGCAAGCAATCGCCAACGCTCTCAAACGCTTCTCACCCGAGGAATGTCAAAATTATCTCGTCGCGGCTGGTTGCGACGCAACGTGATCGGAAAACGCTCTAGCGAGGATCACCGTGGTCGGCCGGTCCTTCAGCAGCGGGAGATATCCCAGGGAGGGATCGAACCGAAAGGTGAGCCCGGGCTGGACGATGATATCGAACCATTGCTTGAGCTTGTAGGGAATGCTGAAGTTCCACATTGGCGTCGAGATCAGAACCCGATCGGCCAGTGAAAAGCGCAGCGCCATCCGCTCGGGCTCCGCAAAGCTGTCCCGTTGCGCGTCGTTGAAGGGCTGCGCCTTCATGCGCGCATATTTGGCCTCGACGATGGGACCTGCGAATTCCGGCAGCCGCTCGCGCCAGAGATCCACGACGTCGATGTCCCAGTCCGGACGGGCCTGCCGAAACCCGTCAAGAAACACGCGCGCGCCGGCGCTCGACTCGGAGTCGGCACGGGGCGAGCAGGAGAGGTGCAAAAGCTTTGCCACCACTCATCCCAGCGCTCTGATGACGGCGTCCGCCCGGGTGACGACGGCGACGTTCTGCATGGCAAAATTGATCGAGGCGGAGTGCCAGTCGGCATTCATAGTCGAGCAGCAATCTTCCGGCACGATCATGAAATAACCCTTGTCGGCGCCGGTGCGCGCGGTGTGCTCGACCGACATGTTGGTCCATGCGCCGGTATTGATGATCATGTCGCGCCCGGTGGCTTTGAGGATCGTCTCCAGCCGGGTGCCCTCCCAGGCGCTCATCCGCATCTTCTCGACGACGAAATCGCCGGGCCGCGGTTCGAGGCCCGAGACCGGGGCGGCGCCCCAGCTGCCGCGCACCATCGCCTTGCTGTCGACGAGACCCTCGAACAGCGGTGCGTTCAGCGTCACGCCGGGGGCGCCGGGCTCGACCACGAACCAGACGTGGATGATGGCGACGCCGCGCGCGCGAGCTGTCTCCGCCAAGCGCCTGACGTTCTCGACCACATGCTGTTGCTTCGCATGCCCCGGTGCGCCTGACTCGGCGAACGCGCCGCCATCCATGATGACGTCGTTCTGAAGATCCTGAATGATCATGGCGCAGCGGCTTGGATCGAGCCGCATCTCGCCGTCGGCGAGGATGGGTGTGGCAGCCGCGGGGCCGGCACTTGCGCCGCCGCTGCTGCGTTTGCCGCTCATATAGGGCTCGTGGCGCGGCCCGGCCTTGGTCGGGATCGCATAGACCGAATGCGTCGACGTCAGATAGAGCGTGCGGAAATCCGGGCCACCCCAGGCAAGGTTGGCGACGAGCTCAGGCACGCGGACCTTCCCCAGCAACTCGCCGCGCGGCGAATAGACCCAGACGCCGCCGGGGGCGGTGACCCAGACATTGCCATGCTGGCCGCACTTCATGCCGTCGGGCAGGCCCGGCTCCAGCTCGGAGCGGATGGCGCTAGCGAACACGCGCGCGTTCGACAGCGAGCCGTCGCCGTTGACGTCGAATACGCGGATCAGCGCCTGCACGGTGTCGTTGACATAGAGCAGCTTTTCGTCCGGCGAGAAGCACAGCCCGTTCGGCTGGTCGAACAAATTGCGGTCCACCACGAGCTTCGGCTCGCCGCCGGGCATGACGCGATAGACGCCCTGGAAGCCGAGCTGGCGCGGCCGCTCGACACCATAGACCGGCATGCGGCCATACCAGGGATCGGAGAAATAGATGGCACCGGAGGAGTGCACGCAGACGTCGTTGGGGCTGTTGAGCTCCTGTCCCTGGAAGTGCGAGGCCAGCACCTCGCGCCGCCCGTCCGGCCGCTCACGGATCAGCGACGAGGTCGCATGCTCGCAGACGATCAGATTGAGCTCGGCATCATAGGTCATGCCATTGCACTTGTTCGACGGGCGCTTGACCTCCGCGACGCCGCGCCGCGCATCCCAGCGCCGGCGTACGTCGCCCGGCATGTCCGAGAACAGGAGATAATGATCGACCGGATGCCAGATCGGCCCTTCCGTGAAGTCAAAACCCGTTCCGACCTGCGCGACCGGCGCATAGGGGTCGATCAGGCTCTCGAATTCGGAGCGCAAGGTAACGTGCGTCATCGGTCGATATCCTCAGCTCACGTCAGGCAGGGAACCAGTTGCGCGCGGGCAGCGACTGCACGATCGGGCCGGGGACCTGGTCGTGCAGCCGTCCAACAACTATGCCGCCCTCGATCTTGGCCGGCCTGTCGTGCACCGGCAGCAGATAGCGCGAATTGCTGAGCAGCTTCTTGATCGAGGCCTTCTCGGCCCGCTTGCTGGTGCCGTGGTTTCCCGTCGTCCGCGGCTCCCAGTCGTGGATCTCGTTGAAGGGCGTGACGATCTGGTCGTTGAAGTCGTAGATCACGTCGCCGCAGATCGTCGCGATCCCGTCGGCAGTCTCGACGATGACGTTCATCGATCCCTCGGTATGTGCATTGGCCGCATCGCAATAGACGCCGGGCATCAGCTCGATAGGACCCGTGATCTCGAGGTCGAGGAAGCGCAGCGCACTCTTGGTGTGCAGTCGGTCGATGAGATGCTTGATGTCGGGCGCCGGATATTGCGGATGCATCAAGCCGGAGACGGAATATTCGAGTTCTTTCCGGTTGAGGACGACGGTCGTGTTCATCGGAAACAGATCGTCCTTGCCGGCGTGGTCGATGTGCAGATGGGTGTGGCAGACGAAGCGGACGTCGCCCATGCGTACGCCGTGGCGGGCGAGCTGGTTCTCGATCATGTGCTCGTGGTATTGCAGGCCGCGCATCCCGAGCGTTTCCATGATCTGGTTGGAGCGGTAACCGGTATCGACCACGACCGGATATTTGCCGCCGAGGATCAGAAAGCCGAGGGTGAGGACGCGGCGAGTGCGGCCGCAGTCGCGGCCGAGGACCAGAAAGCTCGATTCCAGCTCGATATCGCCATAGTCCAGGATCTTGATCTCCAGCGCCATTCGTTTCCCTCCCTGTTCTGTTCTTGTCTGTCAAAGCCGGTAGACGCGCGTCGCCGTCGTCCTGAAAATTGCGTCCTGCTGCTGGGGCGTCAGCTTCGCGGCCGCCGCACGAAAGGCGTCGACGAGCTCCCGATAGCTGGTCCACAATTTCTCGATCGGAAAATTGGAGCCAAACAGGCAGCGCTCCGCGCCGAAAATCGCGACGGTATCGGTAAGGACGGCCGCGATGTGCGCGGGATCGTTGCGATGGATGAAGGTGCCGAGCCCGGAGAGTTTTGAGACCACGTTCGGACAGACCGCGAGCCGGGCCATCCCGGCGCGCCAGGCGGCCCGGCCCGCCGGCGAGAGGTCTTCCAGCATGCCGGCATGCTGGAGGATGAAGGTCACCCTGGGGCAGGACTCGGCGAGTTGCGCCGCGTCCGGCATCTGCGGCGTGAAGACCTGGAGGTCAAAGCTCCAGCCGTAGTCGGCCAGGCGTGCGATGTTGCGGCGGACCATGGGATCGACGCAGAGATCGGGCTTGGTCGCGAAGCGATAGAGCGGATTGTCGTGCCAGTGCAGCTGCATGCGCACGCCGCGCACGAGCGGGTAGCGCTTCAGGCGATCGAGTTGCGGGCGCACGTCGTCGACGGCGAAATCGGCGTGGGCGACGATGGCATGCGGCCAGCCGTGCTCGTCGGCAGTCTGTTGGACCCAGGCTGCCTCGTCCTCGAAACGGTCGTTGGCCCAGTTGGTCTGGACAAAGACCGAACGGGTGACGCCGGTGCCCTTGAGGTCGTCGAGATATTCCCGGATCGGATAATCGCGACGGATCGGCTCGTAGGGTCCAAAGATGCGCGGCTGCATCGGGCCGGTCAGCCAGGGCAGGTCGGCCTGCCGCCAGATGTGATGATGGCCGTCGACAATGTCGCTCACGCCGCTCTCCTCCGTCCCAACGTCAGAATGTGCGCGACAATCGACGCGCTTGAACCGCCATCCACGAGATCATCGACGAAGCGCTGGATGGCCAACAGCGCCTCGGTCTTCGGGCGGAAGTCCGGGCCCGTCGCGAGCGGTGTCAGCCAGCTCACGCGCCAGGCGCGCCGCGACAGCTTTGCGACCGCGTCGCGTAACGCATCGACTTCGCCGCGCTCCAGCCCGTCCGACACGACGACGACGGCCGCGCCTCGCGCGTAACCGCCGAACCGCGGTACCGCGAGGAAGGCTTGCAGCGCGTCGCCGATGCGGGTGCCGCCATCCCAGTCGCTGACGAGGTGCGCCGCCGCGTTCAGCGCCTGCTCGCGACGCTTCAGACGCAACGACCGGGTGACGCGGGTCAGCCGCGTGCCGAAGGTGAAGACCTCGACATTGGGCGCGGCCTGCACCAGCGTATGCGCGAGCTTCATGTTCTCTTCGGTGCGAGTCTTCATCGAGCCGGAGACGTCGATCAGCAGCAGGAGTTTTCGTCGGCGCGGGCGCCGCTTCAGGTGCCCGAGCCGCAGGATCTCGCCGTCGCTCCGGACACACTCGCGCAAGGTCCGGCGAAGGTCGGCAAACGGCCCGCGGCGGGCGCGCATGCGCCGGTGGCCGCGACGCTGCGGCAAGCGTCGCGGGGCCTCGGGCGCCAGGCGCCGGAGCGCGTCGGTGGTGGAGAGCTGGGCGAAGCGGCGCTCCACCAGCGCCTCGGCGCGCGTCGCGGCGAGGCCGGATTCGTTGGCGTCGTCGGAGAACAGGGGTTCCTGTTCGCCGCGGCCCTCTTCCTGGAGCCGGACAGTCTCGTCGTCGTCGCCGTCATCGACATGTTCGATGGCTTCGCTGCCGCGGAAGTGCAGGTCGAACAGCCGGTCGAAGGTCGTGCGGCGCTCGGGTGGCGGGGCGAGCGTGGCCAGCGCCGATTGCCTGATGTCGTTGAGGTCGCGCGGCCCGAGCAGCTCGATCGCGGCGAGATAGGAGGTGGTCTGCTCGGGCGCGACGGCAAAGCCGTTGGCGCGCAGCAGCGCGACGAAGGAGACGAAGATGCGGGCAGCGCGCGGAAGCTCCGGCTCGGTGCTCATGCGGTTGCCTCCGCGAGCATGACGTCGAGCCGTGGCGAGATGAAGTGCAGGTCTTCCTCGTCTTTCAGCGCCACGCCGATCGAGCGCCTGAAGGCGTCGGGCCAGCGCGCACCGCCCTTGTGAAGGAGCGTCGCCGCTTCAGCCCAGTCGACGGCTTCCGCGATGCCTGGTGCCTTGCTGAGCGGCTCGCGGCGCAATTTGCCGACGGCCGCGACGACGGCCCGCGCGGTCGCCTCGGCGACGCTGGAGGCCCGCAGCATCACGATACGCGCCTCCCGCTCTTCGGTGGGATAGTCGATCCAGTGGTAGACACAGCGGCGGCGCAGAGCTTCGTGCAGGTCGCGCGTCCGGTTCGATGTCAGCACGACGACAGGACGTTCGGCCGCGCGCACCGTGCCGCGTTCCGGGATCGAGATCTGGAAGTCCGAGAGAAACTCGAGCAGGAACGCCTCAAACTCCTGGTCGGCGCGGTCGATCTCATCGATCAGCAGCACGGTGGAGTCGGGTGCGCGAAGCGTCGCCAGCATCGGCCGCTCAATCAGAAACGTTTCGCCATAGATGTCGATGCTCTCGTCGCCAGCCTGGCGGATCGCGAGCATCTGGCGTGGATAGTTCCACTCGTAGAGCGCGGCCGAGGCGTCGATGCCCTCGTAGCATTGCAGGCGGATGAGGCGACGGCCGAGGACGGCGGCGATGGCTTTCGCGGCCTCGGTCTTGCCGACACCAGGGGCGCCCTCAAGCAGGAGCGGTTTGCCGAGGGCAAGGCCAAGATAGGCTGCGGTCGCGAGCCCTTCATCGGCGAGGTAATAGGCTGCCCGAAGCGCCTTCTCCAACGCCTCGGGGCTGTCGATGCCAACGATGTTGCTGCGAACTGCCATGGCCGGTCTCAGCGTCGCGCCTGTGGCCGCGCGCCGCCCTGGGTCTTGATCGCGCGCAGCACCTTTTCCGGCGTAATCGGCAGATCGTCGATGCGTACGCCGACGGCGTTGAAAATCGCATTCGCGACAGCTGGCAGCACGGGATTGGCGCACATTTCGCCCGGTCCTTTGGCGCCGAACGGGCCATCGGGCGCGGGGCGCTCCAACACGGCGATATCGTGCGGGCAAATGTCACCCGGGCCGGGCATCAGATATTCGACGAAGTCGCGGGGGCCGTGAACAGGGTCGGGATAGTGAGGCTCCGTGGTCTCGTACAGCGCGTGGCTGATGCCCATCCAGGCGCCGCCCACGAGCTGCTGCTCGACCAGGCGCGGATTGAGCGCGCGGCCGAGCTCATAGGCGGAGTCCATGCGGACCATCGCGACTTCACCAGTCTCGTCGTCGACCTCGACCTCCGCCACGAGACAGGCATGGGCGTAGCAGGTCGCCGGCGACATCTCGCCGGTTTCGGGGTCGACGTTGGACAGAGGCACGAGGAATATGCCGCGGCCGGAGATGGTCTTGCCCTGCTTGAACTGGGCGGCGATGGCGACGTCCTTGGTCGAGATCGAGCGATGCGGCGCACCCTTGACGTGGATGTTGCCGCGTCCGTCGGTTTCGAGATCGGCGGCGTTGACCTCGAGCTCCTCGGCTGCCGCCTCCATCATCACGCCGCGCGCCTCGCGCGCCGCGGCCATCACCGCATTGCCGACGCGATGGGTGCCGCGCGAGGCGAAGGAGCCCATGCAATGCGGACCGGTGTCGGAATCCGCGGTGTCGACATAGACGTCCTCGACGGGAACACCCAGCGTCTCCGCGCAGATCTGCCGCGTCACCGACTTCATGCCCTGGCCGAGGTCGATCGACGACAGCGCCACCGTGAACTTGCCGCTCGGGTTGGAATGAACCAACGCCTGGCTGGGATCGCCGCCGAGATTCATGCCGATGGGATAGTTGATCGACGCCATGCCGCGTCCGCGATGCCGGGTCATCAGCGCCTCCTGGTGCCGAACACGGAGGAGAAGCGGGGCGCGCCATGCGAGGGCGCGGCCGGCCGCGGTGGAGGTGGCGACGGCGCAGGGGGCGGCGGCTCACGCGGAGGTTCGCGGGTGACGGTGGACGGGAGCCGGTCATAGCTGGTGCGCTGCTGGACTGGCGCGGCCGGCCGGCTGAGCGAATCCGTCGGTGTCGGCGGGATCACGGCGCGGCTGCCGCCGCCGTCCTTGCGCGACGACGCTCGCTTGAACTCCTCGCGGATCGGCCATTTCGCCTTCTCGGCGGCGACCTGGACGCATTCGATCAGCGCGGTGTTCTTGGCTTCGCGCCGATGCGCCTTCATGTCGCCGTCGCGATAGGCGTTGAGGATCCGGAACTCCATCGGGTCCATGCCGACGAGGTTTGCCAGCTTGTCCATCTGGCACTCGATCGCAAAATCCATCGCGGTGACGCCGAAGCCGCGCATCGCCGTAGCGGGCGTCCGGTTGGTGAAGACGCAATAGACGTCGCCAAAGACGTTCGGGATGGTATAGGGCCCCGGCAGATGCGCGGCGCATTTCACGGCGGCGTAGCTGGAGAGCCTCGTATAGGCGCCGCTGTCGAAATAGGCGCGGATTTTTCGCGCGATGACACGGCCATCCCGCATCACGCCGTCCTTGATGTAGATGCGCTCGGCCCCGCGGGGCGGGCCGTATTGCATCTCCTCCTCGCGCCCGAACACATAGCGGACGGGCCGCCCGGTCAGCATCGCGCCCAGGATTGCGAGCGGCTCGGTCAACGTATCCACCTTGCCGCCAAAGCCGCCGCCGACCGTGCCGCCGATGAAGTGAAAGGTGTTGGAAGGCAGATCCAGGATCTTGGCGCAGGTGTCGACCGAGAAGAACAGTGCCTGCGTCGAGGTGTAGACGACGTAGCGGCCGTTGGTGTCGGGCGCGGCGATCGCGCCATTGGTTTCGGTCGGCGCGTGCTCGATCGGAGACATCTGGTAGCGCTGTTCGAGCACGTGGTCGGCGGTCGCGAGCGCAGCGTCGGCATCGCCGAAGCGCAGCTTCTGGTGATCATGGACGTCGTGATAGATGAAGGCGTTCTTCGGATAGGTCTCGTTGACGACGGGCGCCCCGGCCTTGAGCGCGTCCTCGACGTCGAGCACGACCGGCAGCGGCTCGTAGTCGATCCGCACCTTTGCGATCGCCTCGAACGCCTCGCGCTCGCTGTCCGCGACGATGGCGACGACCGGTTCGCCCTTGTAGCGGACCTTGTCCGCCGCCAGCGTGGGCTCGTCGTCCTTGCCGAAGTTGATGAGGCTGAGAAGCGTGTTGAGATTGCGCGGCACGTCGGCGCCGCGGATGATCCGGCGTACGCCGGACGAGCGTTCGGCTTCCGTGGTGTCGATATGGCGCAACCGCGCGTGCGCCTGCGTCGAGCGGACCACCTTCAAATGCAGCATGCCCTGAAGCTTGTGATCGTTGAAATAGCTCGACGTGCCCGTGACATGGCCGAGCATGTCCTGGCGCTGCGTGCCCTTGCCGATCTCATTGAGATTGTCGTCGCGCTCGTCGGCGAAAATGTCCTTGCGCAGTTCCAGCATGACAAGATCCTTTAGGCACTGGCCCGGCCGCCCGAAGCGGCGAGGATGGCATCGATGATGGGTTCGTAGCCGGCGCAGCGGCAGATGTTGCCGGAGATCGCCTCGACGACCTCAGCGCGGCTAGGCTGCGGATTGCGATCGAGCAGCGCCTTTGCGGCCATCAGCATGCCCGGCGTGCAATAGCCGCATTGGGCGGCAAAACTGTCGGCGAAGGCGCGCTGGAGCGGATGCAGGTTCGGGCCCTGCTTGAGGCCGTCGAGCGTCTCCACCGATCGGCCGGCGACGGTTTCCGCCAGCGTCAGGCATGACAGGTGCAGCTCGCCGTCGATCAGCACACTGCAGGTGCCGCAGCCGCCCTGGCCGCAGCCGAATTTCGGCGTCATATCGCCGATCAGTTCGCGCAGAGCGACCAGCAGGTTGGTGCCGCCATCGACGAAGATCGCGACGTCGCGGCCGTTATGACGAAATTGCAGGGCGGTCTTGGCCATGACGAGCTATTCCTGACCCGAGAGGAGACGGCGCAGGTGGACGCCGGCGATCTCGCGGCGATACCAGGCGCTGCCGAGCGCGTTGTCGAAGGGGGAGGTGCCCTCGGTGACGGCGGACGCCGCGGCAGCGATGGTCGCGGCATCCAGCGAACGTCCCTCGAGCACACGCTCGGCGGCGCGTGCCCGAATCTGGGTCGGCGCCATCGAGCCCAGCGCGATCCGTGCCCCGGCGATCCGTCCACCGCTGATCGGCAGATGGGCTGCGAGCGTAATGACGGAGCCGCCCTTTGGCTTGATACGGGCGACCTTGTGGTAGCGGAAGGCGTCCGCGCTCGTCGGCCGTGCGCAGGACACCGAGAGCACCAGCGTGCCGGCCTGCCGCTCGCGCGACTGCAAGAACTCTTCGATGGCGATGTCGCGCGTGCCAAAGCCGCCCTGCACGGCGACGGTGGCATCGAGCGCAAGCAGCGCCACCGTGAAGTCGCCATAGGGACTTGGCGCGAACAGGTTGCCCCCGACCGTGCCCATGTTGCGCACCGCAGGTCCGCCGATCGAGCGGGCAGGGGCGTGCAGGAAGCCGAGGTCGCGCTCTGCGAGGATTTTTGCGAAGGTGATGCCGGCCCCGAGCGTCACGCGCGGGCCCGATGCGTCGATCCGGGTCAGGGCTTGGTCGCTGGCGCGGATGACGGTCGAGACAGAGACGTCACCCTCGTTCAGCGCCCGCATCACCAGCGTGCCGCCGCCGAGATAGCGTGCGCCGCGATCTGCCGACAGCGCGCCGGCCGCTTCGCTGGTGCTGGCAAAAGTCTTCACTGTCACGGCCATTGCTATGCCGCCTCCTTCAGGTGCCGGCGGATCGCCTCGAAGCCGGCTTGATAGATGTCTTCCGCGACCATGTGGACGATGCGATCGCGGTCCTCCGGCCTGGTGCTGAAGCGCGACTCCCAGTGCCAGAAGGTGCGGTCGCCGTCGGTCACCGGCAGCAGGCGGACGTGCGCCACGTAGTTGAACATCGGCACCGGCGTATCGAGCAGGCAGTAGCTGAAGGTCTGCTCGAGATCGGAGAGCGCCAGCAATTGCTCGCGCAGCTCCGATCCGTCCTGCAGCTTGAAGCGCCTGACACAGCCAATTTTATCAGGGGAGTGCGCGCGCTCGATCGTGGAGCTCGCGACCGCCGGATGCCAGCGATCGTGTCCGTTGAAATCGCGCAGCACGTCCCACACCGCATCGGTGGGCGCATCCAGGATCGTGCTCTTGACGATATGCGGCACGGAGCTCACCCTCCGAACTGGCGCTTGAGGGCGTCGAAGCCGCCCTGGAACACGCCGCCGCCGATATTGCCGACGAGCTCCGCTTCCCGTTCGGGGGCGCAGTCGAACTCGGCGGTCCATTCCATGAAGGTCTGGTCGCCGTCGGTGACCGGCGTCAGCCGCAACGTCGCGACGTAGTTCTCGACGCCCATGGGGGATTCCAGGATCGAATAGGTGCAGAACATGTCATAGTCGGAAAGGCCGAGCAGCTTCTCGCGGATGCGGTCGCCGTTGCGCAGGCGGAAATCCCTGACACAGCCGATCTTGTCCGAGGGCTCGCCGCCCTCGATACGGCTTTCCGCGATCGCGGGATGCCAGTTCGGCATGCCGTTGAAGTCGCGCACCCGCGCCCAGACGCGATCGTTGCGCGCATTGACGACGGTTGAGACATAGACGCGGGCCATGATGTGACCTCAGCTCTTCTTCCGGGGGCTGCGCTCCGCGGGCGGTTCGCCCTCGGTGGAAGGCGTGGGCGCCGCAGCCGGCTTCTCGCCGCCTCCGCCTCCACCACCGCCCTTGCGGGCGGACTCCTTGATGCCTTGCATGTCGCGGGCCTCGCGGATCAGGCCCGGCATCTTGGCGAGGCTGCCCCCCTCGACGCCGATATCCGCCAGAAGGGAATCGATCAGCGGCGCCTGGACGCGGTAGCGTAGCGCCGAGTCGATCACCTCGTCGGTGGCGCTGCGGCCGCCATTGCCGCCATGGCCGTTGCCGTTGAGGCCGTCGACCTGGAGGATGCGGATGCCCTCGATCTTCTCCATCGGCTTGACGCTCTCGCGCACGATGCCTTCGATGCGGTCGAGCAGCTTTCTGCGGAACAGCGAGTAGCGAGCCTGGTCGGTCAGCACGTTCTCGGCCTCGTTGAGCAGCCGCTGCGCCTCGGCCTCGACGGCCGCCGCGCGCACGCGCTCGGCTTCGGCTGCAATTCGGGTCTCCTCGGCCTGCTTCTCGGCGATCACGATTTCGACGCTCTTGCGACGCCGGGCGATCTCGTTTTCACGTGCGGTGATGACGCGCTCGGTGGCCTCCGTCGCATGTATCCGCGCTTCCTCGGCCGAGGCCCTGGCGGCGGATTCTTCCAGCGACTTCAGGTGGATCGCAATCGCCTTCTCCATCAGAACGGTCTCGACCTCCTTCTCGCGATTGACTTCGAGCTTGCGCAGCTCGCGCTCGCGGCCGATGCGGGCTTCATCCAAGCCGCGATCGGAGGCAATGCGGGCGCGCTCGACCTCCTCGCGCGCGGCAATCTCGGCTTCCTGGAGCGACTGGACGCGGGCGACCTCGAGTTGCTCGATCGAGCGGCGGCGTTCGATCCGTGCCGCCTCCAGCGCCTGCTCGCGCGAGACGTCAGTGGTCTCGACGTCCTTGCGTGCGACGATTTCGGCCTGCTTGACCTGGCGGTCGGCGTCGATGCGTTCGGAGCGCTTGGTGGAGAGCGCGATGACGCGGTCTTCGTCCGCGATCTCGATTGCCTTCTTCTGCTCGATATTGAGCACTTCGCGCTTCTTGGACGAATTGATCCGCTCGGACTCCAGCGCGAGATCGACGCCGATGCGCTGGCGCTCGATCACGTCGCGCCGTTTGAGGTCAGCCGCCTCGACTGCGGCGGTCCGCTCGATCTCCAGCGCCTTGGTCTCCCTGTCGGCCTGGATCCGCTCGGCCGCGATGGCCTTCTCCTGCGCGATGCGCGCGGCCTCGATCGCTTCGCGGGAGGCGATATCGGCTTCCTCGACGGCGCGGTTGCGGGCGATCTCGAGTGAACGAACTCGTTCCTCCTGGGCGATACGGGTGGCTTCCGTCGCCTCGCGTGCCGTGATTCCCGCGACGTCGAGTGCCTGGTTCCGCTCGATCTCCAATTGCCGCGTATTCTGCTCAGCGGCGATGCGCTCTGCGGCAAGCGTCCGCTCACGGGCGATGCGCGCAGCCTCGACCGCGCGCTGGGCCTCGATCTCGGCTTCCTGGATCGTGCGCACCTGCTGGATCTCAAGCGCGCGGGTGCGCTCGTCTGACGCGATGCGCTCGACATTGACAATCATGGTCTGGGCGATGCGGGCCTTTTCGGTCGCTTCGCGGGCGGCGATCTCGGCTTCGTCGACGGCGCGGGTCCGCTCGATCTCGCGGCGCCGTGTCTCTTCTTCATTGGCAATACGGGCGTCGGTCACCACCCGGTCCTGCTGGATACGCGCCTTCTCAATCGCCTCGCGGGCGGCGATCTCGGCTTCCTCGATGGTACGCATCCGCTCGATTTCGCGCTGGCGCACCTCGCGCTCAGAGGCGATGCGGCTGGTGTCGATCGAGCGCTGGTTGGCGATCCGGGTCTTCTCGACCTCCTCGCGGGCGAGCAGTTCCTTCTCCTCGATGGTGCGGGTGCGTTCGATCTCCCGCTGGCGTGTCTCGCGCTCCGAGGCGATACGGGCTTCCGCGATCGCCTGGTCGTTGGCGATGCGTGCCTTCTCGATGGTCTCCCGCGCGGAAATCTGCGCCTGCTCGGCCTCGGTCTCGCGCAGGGCCCGCTCACGCGCGACCTCGGTGCGTTGCAGGGCGCGGCGCATCTCGATGTCGCGTTCCTGCTCAAGGCGCGCCGTCTCGCTTTCGCGCTCGATCTCAAGGGCCTGTCGCTCGGCCTCCAGATTGCGGGAGCGGATCTTGATCATCGAATCCTGCTCGATGTCGTTGCGCAGCTTGCGCTTGGCCTCGATGTCCTCCATCAGGCGTGTCAGACCTTCGGCGTCGAAGCGGTTCGAGGGATTGAAGAATTCGAGATCGGTCTGGTCGAGATCGGTGATCGCGACGGATTCCAGCTCGAGTCCGTTCTGAGCGAGGGCCTCAGCCGCGTTCGCCTTGACGCGAGCCACATACTCGCCGCGCTGCTCGTGCATCTGCTCCAGGGTCATCTCCGAGGCAATCGAACGGATCGCGGAGATGAATTTGCCGGCGAGGAGGGCGTGGAGCTTCTCGGGCTCCATGGTGCGGCGGCCGAGCGTCGCGGCGGCGATGGACACGGCTTCACGGGTCGCCTGAACGCGGACATAGAAGTCGGCCTCGATGTCGACGCGCATGCGGTCCCGGGTGATCACGGCGTCCTGCCGGGAGCGCACGATGCCCATCGGCTGCACGTTCATGTTGACCGGCGTGTAGTCGTGGATGAAGGGCAGCACGAACGCGCCGCCGTTGATCACGACGCGCTCGCCGAGCAGGCCGGTCCGGACGAATGAGGTCTCCTTGGACGAGCGATGGTAGAGCCAGTTCACGATGTAGACGCCGACCACGATCACCACGATGGCGACGATCAGCCAGAGGATCAATTCACCGACCAGAGTCCCTGACAAATTTCCCTCCCTCGACCTTCCGGCGTTATCGCGCGCCGATCGCCTTGAATTTGCGTACCTGATCCGTCAGCGCCCGCTCGACCGGCAGCCGCTCCATCGAGGAGGCGCCGTAAAAGCCGTGGCAGTAGCGGGTGTTCTTCATGATGAAATCGGCGTCGTCCGGATCGGCGATCGGTCCGCCGTGGGCGAGCACCAGAATGTCCGGATTGACGCTGAGCGCCGCGGAGGCCCAGGTGTCGATGCGCGCCGGGCAATCCTTGAGCTTGGGCGCGGTCTGCGCGCCGATGGTGCCCCCGGTCGTGAGGCCGAGGTGACAGACGATGATATCCGCGCCCGCGATCGCCATCGCGGCGGCTTCCTTCTCGGTAAAGACGTAGGGCGTCGTCAGCAGGTCCTTCTCGCGCGCCTTGGCGATCATGTCGATCTCGAGCGCGTAGGACATGCCGGTCTCTTCGAGATTGGCGCGGAACACGCCGTCGATCAGGCCGACGGTCGGAAAGTTCTGCACGCCGGCGAAACCGAGCGCCTTCAACTGGTCCAGGAAAACGTCCATGTCGCGGAACGGATCCGTGCCATTGACGCCAGCGAGCACTGGCGTTCTGGTCACGACGGGCAGCACTTCGCCGGCCATCTCCAGCACGATGGCGTTGGCGTCGCCATAAGCCATCAATCCCGCAAGCGAGCCGCGGCCGGCCATGCGATAGCGGCCGGAATTGTAGATGACGATGAGATCGACGCCGCCGGCTTCCTCGCACTTGGCCGACAGGCCGGTGCCGGCGCCGCCGCCGATGATGGGCTCGCCGCGCTTTGCCATGTCGCGGAAGCGTTTCAACAGTTCTGCGCGTTCAAACCGGGCCATCGGTCACCTCGCTAGTCTCCGGCGCGCCCCGGTGCGGCCGAACAAGGTCCGGAACGCGCTGACAATGGTGGAGGCGAACTCGGGATCGTTGATGTTCTTGGGGACGCGGATGAGTTGACGGTTGGCGGTCTGCCGCACGTTCCGCTCCAGCGCACGGAACAGGGCCGCATCGGCATCGGGATCCCAGAATGGCTGTCCTCGCGCGTCGAGCGCGGAGACGCCGCCCTCGGGCAGGAAGAAGCGCACCGGGCCGTCCATCTGGTTGAGCCGATCGGCGATCCAGCGGCCCATGCGTTCGTTTTCCTCGGCCGTGGTCCGCATCAGGGTGACCTGGGGGTTGTGGACGTGGAATTTGCGGCCGCGGTAGCGCTCCGGAATGGTGTCCGGGGCGCCGAAATTCACCATGTCGAGCGCGCCCACCGAGCCGACATAGGGCAGGCGGCTGCGGATGATCGCACCCAAGCGGTCGTCGGTTGCGGGGAACACGCCACCCATCAGGAGATCGCAGATTTCCGTGGTGGTGAGATCGATGACGCCGGCGATCTGCCCGGAATCGACGAGCTTCTCCATTGAGCGGCCGCCAACGCCGGTGGCGTGGAACACGAGGCACTCAAAATCCTCGCGCAGGTCGGCCGCGATCTTCTGGACCGCCGGCGTGGTGACGCCGAACATGGTGATGCCGACCGACGGCAATCCGCCATCGCCGAGATCCTTCCGCGCGTGCTGATCGAGGCGCGCCCTGACCATGCCGGCCAGCGCATTGGCGCCATTGGCGAGCACGGCACGCGAGATCGAGTTGAGGCCCTGCACGTCGGTGACCGAATGCATCATGGTGATGTCGGCGGGGCCGACATAGGGTCCGACGTCGCCGGAGGCGACGGAGGAGATGATCAGCTTGGGCACCCCGACGGGGAGGGTCCGCATCCCCGGCGCGACCAGTGACGCCGCGCCCGAGCCGCCCGCCGAAATCACGCCGGCAATATTGCTCTGGCGTCGCAGCCAGCTGGCGAAGGCCTCGGCCATCGCGGTGACGGCGGCGCCGCGGTCGGGTCCGAACACCGCCGATCCGCCGCGCCCATGGTTCAAGGCGATCTCCTGGGCCGAGACGTCGCTGGTTGCGTGCCGGCCGCTGGTGGAGACATCGACCAGTCGCGTGCGCAGGCCGCTCCCGGCGATGATGTCGCGGATGAAGCGAAGCTCCGTGCCCTTGGTGTCGAGCGTGCCGACGACGAGCACGACCGGGGGTCCCTGCGTTTGCGCCGCGACCGGCTCGCGCCGGCGCCGGGCGGTCTCGTCGAGACGCGCCACCTGTGTCGAGAGCGTGCGGGCGGCGGCCTCGATGCGGGCGATCGGGACCGGCTGCGACCAGCGGGTGGGCGGTGTCGGGTTGGAGATGTAGACACGGATCGGGCCGCCTGGACGGGACGGCTGCGGTGCGGCCTTCGCCCCGGTGCCTGCCGCCGGCATGTCGACGGCGGGCTCGAGCTCGGCGTGGAGGCCGACGCCGAGCAGGCGCTGCTGCAACCCCCGGTCCGCGGCAAGGCGCGCGGAATCGATGATGCGGTTGATGCGGCCGTTGACCATGATCGCGACGTTGCGCGAGACGGCCGTGGCCACACCGATGTTCTGCTCGATCACGAGCACGGACATGTCGCCGTCCTCGCCAAGCCGTACCAGCATCTCCTCGACCTGGGCGACGATGACGGGCGCAAGCCCCTCGGTCGGCTCGTCCATGATCAGGAGCTGCGGATTGGTGAGCAGCGCGCGGGAGATCGCCAGCATCTGCTGCTCGCCGCCGGAGAGCTGGCCGCCGCCATGGTCCTTGCGCTCGGCCAATCGCGGAAAGGTCTCGTAGATGCGCTCGACCGTCCAAGCCCCGCGCCGCAGGCCCGCGGCAAGCTGCAGATGCTCGTCGACGCTGAGCGAGCGCCATAGCCGCCGGCCCTGCGGCACGTAGCCGACGCCGAGCCGGGCTATGTGGGCGGGCGGCCGCCGGGTGATGTCGTCGCCGCGGACGCGGATCGAGCCGCCGCTGACCGGCACCAGCCCCATGATCGCCTTGCACAGCGTGGTCTTGCCCATGCCGTTGCGACCGACCACCGAGAATACGCCGGCTTCGAGCGTCAGGTCCACGCCCTGCAGCGCATGCGAATGCCCGTAGTAGACGTCGAGGCCGCGGACTTCGAGGGCGGCGGAGCGGCGGACCTCATTCATGGCCGCCTCCGAGGTAAAGCTCCTGCACCTCGGGATCGGACTCGATCTCCTGCGGCAGGCCTTCCTTGAAGATGCGCCCGTTGTGCATCATCGTGACGCTCTCGACGACGCGTAGCGCCACGTCCATGTCGTGCTCGATGATGATGTAGCCGATATGCGCCGGCAGCGAGGTCAGGATCTCGACCAGCTCGGCACGCTCGGTCGGCGACAGCCCCGCGGCCGGCTCGTCGAACAACACGAAGCGCGGCGCGCCGGCGAGCGCCAGTGCGATCTCGAGCTGGCGCTGCTGGCCATGCGCAAGCTCTGCGACGCGCTGGTCCTTCACGCCTGTGAGATGGACAGCCTGCACGAGATTGTCGGCCGCGCTCATCAGCGCGTCGTTCTGTCCGGGGCGCAGGAACGAGAAGCGGCCGCGCGAGACGCCGCGGCAGGCGAGGTAGACGTTGTCCTGGACGGTGAGACCAGGAAAGAGCGCTGAGATCTGGTAGGTCCGGCGCAGGCCGCGGCGGATGCGCTCGTAGGGCGGGAAGTGGGTGACGTCCTCGCCGAAGAACCGGATTGTGCCGGAGGAGGGCGGGAAATCGCCGGTGATGCAGTTGAACAGGGTGGTTTTTCCGGCACCATTCGAGCCGAGCACGGCGCGCCGCTCGCCGGGGCGCACGGTAATGGTGACGTCGGTGAGCGCAGCCAGCGCGCCGAACAGGCGCGTCACGCCGCGAAGCTCCAGCGCCGCGCCGGCGCCGACGGCTGAGAGGCGTTGCGCGACGCTATCCATGACCGGATCCTTGACCAGATCCTCGGCCGTGACGTTCGCTTGAACGGGCCGCGCCGGATCGCTGGCGCTGTCGCCAGCTCTGCCAGAGCCCGATCACGCCGTCCGAGGACCAGAAGACGATGGCGAGGAAACCGAGGCCGATCAGCAGCCGGAAGCGGTTGCCGTCGAGCCCGAGCTTGACCAGGAAGTCGAGCGCGAAGGTGCGTAACAGCACGAAGATCAGCGCGCCGATGAACGGACCGATGGGACGCGTGATGCCGCCGACCACGGCGATGATGAGGATATCGATGCAGGCGCCGACGCTCACGGATCCGGGCGAGATCTGCCGGTAGTTCCAGACCTGAAGCACGCCGGCCAGCGCCGCGACAAAGGACGCGAACGCGTAGGCGGCGACGCGGTGCGCATTGACGTTAAAGCCGAGCGCCGCCATGCGGCGGGGATTGTCGCGCACACCTTGCAGTGCCAGGCCGAACGGTGCGCGGGAGATGTATTCAACGGCGAAGTAGCACAGCGCAGCAACCGCGAGCACGATATAATAGAAAGGAATGTCGGCGCGCCAGTTGACGCCCCAGAAATGCGGCGTGGCGACGGTGTTGATGCCGGTATGGCCGTTGAAGATCGCCCAGTTCTGATTGGTGAAGTAATAGAACGCCGCGCCGATCGCGAGCGTGATCATGATGGTGTAGATGCCCTCGGTGCGCACCGCCAGCGCGCCGCCAAGCGTGCCGAACAGGGTCGCGAGCGCGAGCGCCATCGGGACTGCGAGCCACCACGGCCAACCCAGGCTGATATTGGCATTGCCGCTGACGCCGAACACCGCGACCATATAGGCGGAGAAGCCTGCGATGGTGAGCTGCATCAGGCTGACCATGCCGCCGTAGCCGGCGAGGAACATCAGGCTCAGCGCCATGATGCCGAGGATCAGCGTGGTCGCAAAGATCTCGATCAGGAAGAAGCCGTTGGCGATCAGCGGCATGATCAGGAGAATGGCCGCGACGATCCAGGCTGCAGGATTGTTGATCTCCGGCCATCCGCGCAAGGTGGGGCGCTGCGCGGCTACGGCGGGACGAACGGTGACGCGGGCGTCGTGGGCGAGCGACATCTCAGCGCCTCGCCAACAGGCCTTGCGGCCGGACTGCCAGTACCAGCACCATGATCAGGAAGGTCACGACGATGGCGTAGGTCGGGATGTAGACCGAACCGAGCTGTTCGGCGAGGCCGATGATCAGCGCGCCGAGCGCGGCACCGGGGATCGAGCCCATGCCGCCGACGATGACGACGACGAGCGAGGCAAGCAGGAAGCGGATGTCTTCGCCGGGCGAGAGTGACTGGAAGGTGCCGCCGACGACGCCGGCGATGCCGGCAAGCCCGGCGCCGAGCGCAAAGACCAGCACGAAGACGAGCTGGATCCGCACTCCGGTCGCGGCCAGGATGTCGCGATCGTCGACGCCGGCGCGGATGATCATGCCGATGCGTGTGCGGTTGAGCGCGAGCCACATCGCCAGGCCGATCACGACGGAGGCGGCGAAGATCACCAGCCGGACCAGCGGATAGCGGAGATAGACCGGTTCGCCCGAGGATTTCACCGCAGTGACCAGCGGCAGCTCGATCGGGCCGATCAGCCAGTTCGGTGTCTGGATCTGATAGAAGTCGCCGCCGCAAGCCCACAGCATGAGATCGGCGAAGACGATCGAGAGACCGATCGTCACCATGGTCTGCCGCAAGTCCTGGCCCTCCATGCGGCGGAAGACGATGAGCTGAAGCAGGACGCCGACCAGCGCCGTCAGGATGAAGGCGACGATGAAGCTGAGGAGCCAGGAGCCGGTCGAGGCGCTGATGGCGTAGCCGACATAGCCGCCGAACAAATACAGCGAGCCGTGCGCGAGGTTGACGTTGCGCATCAGGCCGAAGATCAGGGTGAAACCGCTGGCGACAAGGAAGTAGAGGCCGCCGAGCGTGATGCCGTTGAACACGGCGTTCAGGAAGACCCGCTTGCGGCCGATCGCCTCTTCAAGTCCGGGCGGCCACACCGCCAAGGTCAGCCACAATGCAAGCGCGATCGCGACGATCACGATCAGGGCCCAGGCCGGATGACGTTCGACGAAGCGCGTCATGTCAACTGCCTCATCGCCGCCTCGCACCCCCGCAAGCGGAAAGCGGGAGCGATCAGGCCACTTCGACCTCGCCCTGTCTCATGTTTTGAACGCTGGTCGAACAGCCTTGCGTAGGCTGCGTACCTCGCCATGGACGTGCGTCCTCCCGGACTTGCGATCCTCTTTTCGGGATCGCGTTCCGACCATCTTAGCGAGGGCACAAGGGGAGCGTTTGATCGTCAGTATCTTTTCGCGCGCTGTCAGGCCCGCAAAACCTTGGCGGCGCGGCGGTAATCGGTCGGCGCCATCCCGACATTGGCGGTGAAGAAGCGTGTGAAGCCGCTTTGCGAGGAAAAGCCGAGGTCGAAGCCGATGTCGGCGATCGGTGCTTCGCCGGCGACAAGGGCTTCCAGCGCCTGTTCCATGATCAGGGTGTTGAGGTAGAGATGCGGCGTGACGCCGGTCTGGGTGCGGAACAGCCGGTAGAAATGCGGTCGCGACAGGCCGGATTCGCGCGCGATCGTGTCGAGCTCCATTTCGGCGCCCGGACTTTCAGACATCAGCTTGATGCATTTGCGCACGCGGAAGTCGGTGACGGCGCCGGCCGTGCGTGCGTCACGGGCGATCTCGGCCTGCTGCCAACTTTCGTCGTAGCAGATGTCGATCAGCCGCCGCAGCTCGGCATCGAGGCTGGAGAGTGACGGTGCGCCGCACACAAGTGCTGCGGTTCGTCTGATGTGCTTGTCGAGTGCGACCGTGCGCTTGAACTGGGTGCGGCCGAAACGCAGGCGGTCGGCTCCGGGCGCGTCGGGCGCGAACCATTCCGGATTGACGTAGAGCACGAAGAAGATCGCGCCACCGTCGAGATCGGACGGCAGGAAATTGTGAGGCTCCCAGGGATTGACCGCAACGATGGAGCTTTCCGTAAGGTCGTAGTGCCCGTTAGAGACGTCGATGCATGCGGACAGGCCGCCAACATGGAAGATCAGATGACCTTCGCGATGTGCGTGCACGTTGAAGGGGCGGTTCAACTGATAGACCGTCGCCCGACCGAACCGGCCGTGAAAGACGGCAAGCGCCCGGCTCATGCCTTCCCTCCTGAATGTTCTTGTCTTTTCAGTCAGCGTTCAACAACCGGGGCGAGATTGCAAGAGCGCAAGATATCGCGCCTGCAAATCGCTCCCGGTTGCCGGAGAGCATGCGAAACGAGCGACGGTGAATGCGTCAGTACTTCTTACATTCCGGGACCGTACGGCTCGGCAGTCCGATCTTGGCGAACACCGCCGGATCGTAACCGAGCGTCTGGTTCACGTTCGGGATCACCTTCACGACTTTACTGAACAGCGCACCCTTGCCGTCATCGACGACCTCGGTGACGAAGTTGGTGCCGATCGCCTGGCGGTTGGCGTCAAGCTTGATCTTGCCGTTCGGTGCGTCGATCTCGATCTTGGCCAGCGCCTCCTTGTACTTGGCCTGGTTGTTGGAAAGATCGCCATTGACCTCACGGAGCGCGAGGATCAGCGCCATAGTCGAGCCGTAGTAGTTGGTCGCAAGAAGCGACGGGCTCGGGAAGCGCTTGTTGGGTGGAAACGCGTCCTGATACGCCTTCACGAACTTCTGCCAGCCCGGATCCTCCCAAGTGTCGGCTTGGCCGCTCGCCGCGATGGTGCCGACCAGCGCATTCTTGGCGTTGCCTTTCGAGGACAGGATGGTCTGGTCGATCATGATGGAGCCACCCATCAGATGCGCCTTGCCGCCCGCCTGCTGGTACTGGTTCAGGAAGTTGACGGCATCCGCACCACCGAGGCCGAGATAGATCGCATCGACATCGTCGGGCAGCGCCGCGATGACGGAGGCAAAATCCTTGGTGCCGAGCGGCACCCATTGCCGGTTGGTGACCTGGCCGCCGGCGCCGCAGAATTCGAGCACAAGGCCGAACACCTGCGTATAGATGAAGGAATAGTCTTCGCCGACGGTCGCGATCTTGCGATATTTCTTGGTTTCATAGGCGTATTTGCCGAGGCCGACCTGCCACTGCGCGCCGTCCATGTTGTAGCGGAAGAAGTTCGGGGCGGGATCGACATAGGTGGTTTCTTGCGCGCCGGATGCCGCATTGATGAAGGTCAACTCGGGATGGGTCTTGGCGAAGTTCTTGACCGCAATGCCCTCGTCACCGGAGAGCGGCGACAGCAGGATCTGCACCTTGTCCTGCTCGATCAGCTTGCGTACGGCGCGCACCGCGGAATCCGGCGTCGCGTCGGTCGAAGCAACGATGAATTCAAGCTCTTTGTCGCCGACCTTCTTGCCAAGCACATTGAGCGCCGTCTGGTGGCCGCGCATGCCGTCCTCGCCTAGCACCGTGTAGGTGCCTTCCAGCGTTGCCGTGACGCCGACCTTGATCTTTTCCTGGGCGATTGCCGCGCCTGAAAGGAAAAGGGTGCTTAGCGCGATCAGTCCCACACTGCATTTCAACATTTCATTCCTCCCTCTATGGCCAAATTTTTCGCTGAATTGGCGCGGCGCCGTGGCTCCCGAAAGGCGCCCGGCTGTTGAACGAAGGCTAACCGAAGTCGGATGCAGTGCACGTATGGGCGCATCGTGCGGCTTGACGGGCAGTCTCATTTTGAATGTTGCGGCGCAATTGGCTTCGCGGTGCAATAGGCGGCCGGCTTGCCCAATTTGCAGGGCGGTGCGTGAGCGGCACGATCCCCTCCGGTTGATCCGTGCACGGAGCCTGATCCAGCACAGGCCTGGTCCGGTTCAAAATCCCCAAGGGAAGGTAGGGTGGAAACAGCCCCCCGACGGCTGGATCCAGCTTGAATTTGCCGACAGGGTGCCACGGATCGCGGCCGGCCGGGCCTCGATCCCGGCGCCGCTATTCAACCTAGGGTGAATTTGCCCCGGATTTCCATTACCATCTGGTGGAAATGAATCACCATACGGCCTCTCACGATCCCGTACTTGTGGCGCTGTCGATCCTGATCGCCGCGCTCGCCTCCTACACAGCGCTCGACCTCGCGACCCGGATGCGTGCCGCGTCTGGGCGGGCTCGTCCGGCTTGGCTTGCAGCCGCGGCCACCGCTATGGGGGGCGGCATTTGGTCCATGCATTTTGTCGGCATGCTGGCTTTCAGGCTGCCGGGGGTCGAGATCTCCTACGATCCATTCCTCACCTTTCTATCGCTTGTCGTCCCCATTGTTGTCGCGGCCGCGGCCTTTGCCGTGGTCGGAAGACGCCCGCAGGCGCTCCTGGTGTCCGGCCTGGCGATGGGGCTCGCCATATCCGGCATGCACTATACGGGCATGGGCGCGATGAGAATGGCGGCATCCGTCGCGTACGATCCTCGGTGGGTCGTGCTCTCGGTCGTGATCGCGATGTGCGCTTCGGTCGTGGCGCTCTGGCTTGCCTTTCGCAAGACAAATGCGACGCAGCGGCTGTTTGCAGGACTTGTCATGGGTCTCGCGATCTCCGGCATGCATTACGCGGCTATGGAAGGTGCCTCGTTCGAGCCTGCGAACACCATGGCGGGACACGCTGGACATTTCGTGGGTCGGGCGCCGCTGGCATTTCTGCTCGCCGGCGCCACCATCTTGATCCTGAGCATTGGGATTGCCGCTGCCGTCTATGATCGGGCCTCGGCGGAGCGCGCCCAACGCGAGGCCAGCGCGCTGAGGCGAAGTGAAGAACGCTTTCGGCTCCTGGTGGAGGGCATCGCCGATCACGCCATGTTCATGATCGAGCCGAATGGGGCCGTGGGAAACTGGAATCTCGGGGCGCGCCGGTTGATGGGATATGGCGACGACATCGTAGGGACCAGCTACGCGATCCTTCATACCGACGAAGACCGCGCGTCCGGGGCGCCAGCACGTGCTCTCCTTGAGGCGGAGCGGTACGGCAAGTCAGCAGTGGAAGCCTGGCGCGTGCGCCGGGACGGCAGCCGTTTCTGGGCAGAGGCAACCCTGGTCGCGGTACGGAACGAAAGCGGCTTGATCACCGGGTTTGCCAAGATCGTGCGCGACATCAGCGAGAGGAGGCGGGCACAGGAAGCGCTGGATCGGGCACGCGAAGCGCTGACGCTGTCGCAGAAAATGGAGACCATCGGTCAGCTTACCGGCGGCGTGGCCCACGATTTTAACAACCTGCTCGCCGCTGTTCTCGGCAGCCTCGAGCTCCTGAAAAAACGCCTGCAAACAGACGATCCGAAGATACAGCGTCTCGTGGACAACGCGATGCAAGGCGCGCAGCGGGGCGCTCTGCTAACCCAGCGCTTGCTTGCCTTCGCTCGCAAACAGGATCTCAAGCCGGCTGTCGTCGATATCGCCGCACTGGTGCGGGGCATGGCGTCACTGCTGAAATTCGAGGCAGGCGTCCGTATCGACACACTCTTTCCGCTGGATCTGCCCAACGTAAAGATTGACGCCAACCAGCTCGAACTAGCCATCCTCAATCTCGCGGTAAACGCGCGTGATGCGATGCCGGCCGGTGGCCTGATAACCATCTCCGCCAGAGACGAGCAGCACGAAGCTGGCGCTCCCCGCTACGTGGCGCTCTCGGTGAGCGACACGGGCTGCGGCATGGACGAGGAAACGCTCAAGCGCGCTCAGGAGCCATTCTTTACGACGAAGGGTATCGGCAAAGGCACCGGGCTCGGACTATCGATGGTTCACGGCCTCGCCGAGCAGTCCGGCGGCAGGCTCGTCCTGAAGAGCCGCCTTGGAGTGGGCACGACGGCCGAGATCTGGCTGCCGGTGGCTGAGGAGGAGGCCGCGGTGCCAGCGCCGCGAGCGGAGTCCCCGGCACCCATGCTTCGGGCCGACCACCGGCTTTCCGTGCTTCTGGTCGACGACGACCCTCTCGTGCTGGAGAATACGGCGGCAATGCTGGAGGATCTCGGGCATGCAGTGGTCGAGGCACGCTCGGGCGAAGAGGCATTGGATCTCCTCCGCCGCACGCAGACCATCGAACTGGTCGTCACCGACTATGCGATGCCGGTCATGACCGGCCTGCAGCTTGCTGAAGCCGTGGTCGTGGAGCGTCCCGGTACGGTCATCCTCCTGAGCACCGGGTATGCGGAGCTTCCCATTGACGCGCGTTCCAATCTGCACCGCCTGTCGAAGCCGTTCGATCAGGCTGCCCTTGAGAAGGCTATCCAGGGAGCGATGCGAGAGCGGGAGCGCGCGAGATCTGTCGTCGCCTGACGGTGTCGGGCTGACGGCCGCCGATCGGTGCCGCCAGCACATTTGCCTCCAGCTCCCCGACCAACCAATATGATTGCGTTGAGCCATTAGATCGTGTTTCGACCGGAGAGAATAACGGCGCCTCAGCGACGAGAGATTGCCGCTGTCCCGGCGAAAGCATGCCGGTGCTTGGCAACCGTGTTGCCGATTCGATAAAGGGCTAAATTCAAGTCAGCGTCGCGCGCGGATTCACAACCGTGTACCCCCTCAAAGAACGCGCGTGTATTCTCGTTGCGCGTCCACCTGAGTTGCCGTCGTACGCCATCCAGACGTCGCCCCCGATGTGCTGCTCGAGGACGAAAACGTGCCCGCGTCTTGCCGCGACCATTCCTGGTGCTGGCGACGTACGCGGAAATCTCAGCCAGTTTGCCGCGAGATTCAATTCCGGAACGATGCGACCAAACAGGCGCAGGGCTGCGGCACAACCGCAGAATGAGGAGGGGCAGCCCGCGGGGCGGCCGCCAACGATCCGAGTGCTGACGGGACTATCAGACGCCGCAATATTTGTATTGGCGACGACGGAGAGTTGTTTGGTTCGGTGTATCTGCAATGAGTCTCGCACCTCTCTTCGCTGGTTCGGGATTTGCGCGTAGTTCGAGAAGTCGCATGGCATGGTGACGTTGCATTCAGAGGCGTGCTGCATGCGATAGGGTCGTGCATCGGAATTGAGCGAGGTGATCACAACGAGGCAGCACGCAGAAATAACTTGCTTGAACATCGCAGGCTCCGGGATTGATGGATCCTGCCCCCAGCAACGAGCAACTAACAAAGATTGGCTGAAATGGGTCAAAAGAGCGGCCCAATGCGGGATCAGGGGCCGGCTATACTTCTGGAGTAACTCAAAACGCGTCGTTGAAGAGCGCCTTCTGCCGCAAGTGGGGCCGTGAACGCTGCGCCCGCTTCACGTGTCGATCATGGCCACGTAGTCCACGTGAAGAGTAATTGGTCCCTTCGATCCGTCCAGAATGACGCGGAGGCTCTTCGGATAGTATCCAGCCCCAACCACGGTCCCGGTCTTTCCAGATAAGCGAGGACCGGCTGCCGGCTTTACCTGAATTCGTGAACCCGGCGGAAACTTGACGTTCGTTTGGGCCGACCCTGACATGACGTCCTCGGCAGCAAATGAGCTGATTCCACTCGAAAAATCGCCAGCGCGCGGCACAGCGAACGGGTGCGACAAATTCGCTTCGCGTGCGCTATCAAAAAGAGCTCTCCAGCCACGGTGCTAAAGAGCGGCAAGGCAACCCAGCGCCTAATACTTCCGCGATTCGCAATTGCCCCCGCAAACGAGCTCGCCTTTGGTGCTAAAATACCGGCTCACAGGAGCGCTGATCCGCTTGGATTTTCTCTCTATTTGCGCCACGCCCTTTACTGAACAACGGAAACGCTTCGATGAGAACATCCGTCATCGGAGGTAATCCACGGACATCAATCCGGTTTGCGGCCTGCTACCGGCATTGAACAATTTCGTCGGCGTTGTGCCAGATTCAACATTGATCTTCTCGGCCTCGATTGGCCGCATATCGTTGAATCGTCTTTCAAAACAAGTTTTCCCGCAGATCCGGCGATCAGCGTTGGCGCGTTGTTGTGCAAACTTTCAGCACAATAATCCCTTGGTTACGCCCAATGGAACGGAGATTCCTGCCTCAAACGTAAACATACGTTCACCTCGGTGGGACGCACGATCGGTTGTCGGGCGCTCAGACCTACAGGTCACTGGGGGCTTTCAACACTGACAGGGGAATATCATTGGCAACATTACACTACGCTGCGGGCGGGGGTCTGGACTCGCAAGGTAACTTCGCACCAGCTGAAGCTGGCTTTAATCTCGCAGATGTCCAGTATGTCGACCAGGTGAATGCACTGCCCGACGGTGTGCAGGGTCTGGTCTGGCTCGATCAGTACCACGGCGTGACTCAGGACTTTATCGACCAGGTGACGCCGTTCCTCAACAATCCGAAAGTGTTCGGCTTCTACCTTGTGGATGAGCCTGATCTGACCGGTCAGTGGGGACCGCAAGCCGACCCCGCGGATCTGAAGGCTGAATCCGACTGGATTCATCAGCACGATCCCGGGGCCAAGACGTTCACCGTCCTGATGAACACTGGATCATCGGACGATCCGAACTACATGAACAGCTACAACCAGGCGAACACCCACATCGACTACTTCGGTCTCGATTGGTATCCGGTGTGGACGGACCGTCCGAACGTCGACCTCAGCACGATCGACAAGTACGTCTCTGCCGCTGAGCAAGCCGGAATCCCGCTCGACTCCATCGTTCCGGTTTATCAGGCGTTCGGCGGCGGCGGCTGGTCCACCGAAACCGGCAGCAAGGTCGCTGTGCCGACTGCCGCGCAAGAGCAGGCAATGATCGATCATTGGGCGGACCTCGTTCCCAATCCGGCCTTTGACTATGCTTACGCGTGGGGATCGCAGAATGGCGACACTGCGCTCGAGAATTTGCCGGCACTGCAGCAGGTGTTCCTTGCGCACAATACGAGCCATGGCACGGGGGGCGCGACCGCTCCGCCTGTTACCGATCCCGTTACCGATCCGGTGACCGACACGCCGCCGCCGGTGGACGCTGGCGGTAGCACCGGCACGGACGGCAGCACGCCGCCGGTTGACAACGCTGGTGGTAGCACCGGCACGGGCGGCAACACGCCGCCGGTTGCGGACGGTGGTGGTAGCACCGGCACGGACGGCTCCACGCCGCCGGTTGCCGATGCTGGCGGTAGCACCGGAGGCACCCCTCCCGTGTCGGGCTCGGACGGAACGACTGATCCGTCAACCGGCGGTTCGACGGATACTGGCGGCTGGGGTGGTCATCACCACGGCGGCGGCTGGTCGGGCGGTTCGTCCTGGCAGGCGGGCAACGGCGGTGGCGGGCACAACCACAACGGTGGTGGGCTCGATTTCTCGCAGTGGCTCAATAATGCCAGCACGTCGTCCGCATCCGGAGATCATTCCTGGTGGCGGGGTCACACTGCGACGTCGAACACGACTGCGGATGCCGATTCTGGGCAGACGGATACGCCGGACACAGGCTCGTTCGTAGCGCATCTGGCTGATTGGATGTCTCACCACAACAACGATCATCACGGGTGGCACTCGTAAGCTCGTAGGTCGTCTACATCGACAAGGACATGCGCGCGGTGCGCTGCGCGCATGTCCACTCTGGGGAGTTCCTCGCGATCACCGGGGCGGTCGAGAGGCGGGGCACCATTCCGCGCACGGCGGAATGTTGAAATGCGGGCGTCTTGACGCTCGATCGCATGCAATTTTTCAACCGTTTACCGTCGCCCGGCGAAGGGCGGCCCGGATATGCACATGCACGCTTCGGAAAAACAGTCTGCGCTCGCGGATGTCTTCCGTCGGATACGTCCCGGCCTGCTCGCGGCGGGTGGACTATCCATCTTCATCAATCTGCTGGTGTTCGTGTCGCCGATCTACACCATGCAGATCTACGATCGGGTGCTCACGAGCCGAAACGGGATGACGCTGCTGCTGCTCTCGCTCATCGCGCTCGTTCTCTTCATCAGCTACGCGACGCTCGAGCATTTTCGCAGCCGGGTTCTCGTGCAGACTGGATTGCGCTTCGATCGGTTCGTCTCGGGCGAGACGTTCGAGACCGCGCTCGGACAGGCGCTGAGCACGAGCAGCTCGCATCATGTTCAGCTGCTGCGCGATGTCGACACCTTGCGTGAGGTGCTGTCGGGCGGCGTCATCACGTCGCTGATGGACGTGCCGTGGACGCCGATCTTCCTCGCGATGTGTTTCCTGCTTCATCCGCTGATCGGCCTGGTCGCCCTGATCGGCGCGATCATCATCCTGACGCTCGCCTTCCTCAACGAGCGTGTCACGAAGGCGCCGTTGAATGCAGCCGCATCGAAGAACCTTCACGCACTGGACCGGTTGACGTCCTCGCTGCGCAACGCAGAAGCGATCCGCGCGCTTGGAATGGGACCCGCGATCCGCGCCGCCTGGGCTGTAACTCATGGTCAGGCGTTGCTGGAAAGCGCGACGGCCGGAGAACGGGGCGGGACCTTGCTCGCCATCTCCAAATTCCTGCGCATGGCAATTCAGGTGGCCATCATGGGAGTGGGCGCTTATCTCGCGATCCAGCAAGAGATTTCGGGTGGCGTTCTGTTCGCCGCTTCGCTGATCATGGGGCGCGCGCTCGCGCCCGTCGAGGCGGCAGTGTCGCAATGGAAGGCGCTGGTTGCCGCGCGCACATCATATGCCCGGCTGGATCGCGCGCTTGCGAACCGCGCGACTGAGCGACAGCCGACACGGCTGCCGGCCCTGGTCGGCGAAATCTCCGTCGAGGCGGCGACGGTACTCGTCCCCGGATCGCAACTGCCGGCCATCGCCGACGTCTCGTTCCGGCTGGCTCCTGGCGAAGTCGTCGCCGTGGTCGGCCAGTCCGGCTCCGGAAAATCGTCGTTGGCGCGGGCCCTGGTCGGCGCCTGGCCGCTGGTGCACGGCTGCGTGCGCATCGACGGCAACGACGTCAGGCATTT
Organism: Bradyrhizobium barranii subsp. apii; assembly: GCF_011516635.5. Classification (GTDB taxonomy): domain Bacteria; phylum Pseudomonadota; class Alphaproteobacteria; order Rhizobiales; family Xanthobacteraceae; genus Bradyrhizobium; species Bradyrhizobium barranii. The sequence goes on from NZ_CP096255.1 coordinate 4,254,951, forward strand.
CGATCCCAATTTCCTTGGACAGAACCTCGGCTACCTTCCGCAGGACGTCGAACTGTTCGCCGGTACCGTGCGTGACAACATTGCACGTTTCCGCGACGACGCCTCCGACGAGGCGGTCGTCGAGGCAGCGCAGCTGGCGTCGGCGCACATGATGATCCAGCGTCTTCCCAAGGGCTATGACACCGTGATCGGGGATAACGGCGCAGGTCTTTCGGGCGGTCAGCGGCAGCGCATCGGGCTCGCGCGCGCACTGTTCGGCAAGCCGGTGCTGGTGGTGCTCGACGAGCCGAATGCAAATCTCGACGGCGACGGCGATCGCGCCCTGGCCGATGCGATCCAGCGACTGAGGCAGAGCAAGGTGACGATCATCATCATCAATCACCGCCCGAACCTGCTCGCCGCGGTCGACAAGATCGTGTTCATGCACGAGGGACGGCTCGGGCAAATCGGCACACGCGATGAAATGCTGCCTGCACTGCTCGGCAAGACGGTTGCGCCGATGCGGCGCGACGTGCGCGAGCCCGCCGAACATCATCGCGCCGATCGTCATCACCATGCTGACGGCAACCATCGAACCGATGGCGCTCACCGTCCGGCACAGCTTTCAAATCAAGTGCGTCAGGCGCACGCGACGAGGCAATAATGGATAATCTATTGCGGCGGGGACCGGACGCTCTTCACGACGAACTGGCGGAGCTTTTGAAGCAGTTCAACAAAGCAGATAAAGTGGCGCAGGAGCCGCTACCTCCGAGCAAACTCCTTGCGAAGACGGAGACCATGACAAGGTCGCTGGTCGATCTTGCCAAGCTGGTAGATCTTGCCAAGCTGGTCGATCTTGCCAAGGCGAAACTGCCGACCTTGTGGCCCCGGGGGGCAATGGGCAACGATGAGGATCCGTCGGGCGATTGGCAGACCCCCGCGCGGCGAGGCTTCCTGGTCGTCTTCCTGACCTTCGGCGTATTTGGCGGCTGGACCGCCCTCGCATCGATCGACGGTGCCGTGGTGGCCCCCGGCTCCGTCGTTGTCGAGAGCGACCGTAAGGTGGTGCAGCATCTCGAGGGTGGCATCGTCCAGAACCTGTTGGTCACAGGCGATTCTCATGTCGCGGAAGGTCAGGTCCTGTTGCGGCTCGATCCGACCCAGGAGCGGGCCAAGGAAGAGATCGCTCGCTCGGCGGTGTACTCGGCGGTTGCCGAGGAGGCGCGCCTGCAGGCGGAAGCCGAAGGCAAGGACAGCATCACGTTTCCGACCGAGCTGCTCCAGAAGACGTCCGATCCGAACGCGATACGCGCAATGGGCGACCAGAAGCGGCGCTTCGATGAACGTCGCGCTGCGCGAAAGATCGAGATCTCGATCCTCGAGGAACGTATCGCGCAGGCGCAGCGGCAGATCCAGGGGAATACCGCGCAAAACAAGGGGGCGCGCGCGCAGTTCGACAGTGTCAGTCAGGAATACACCAAGCTCAAGCCGCTCGTTGATCAGGGCATCGTTGCGTTCGCACGCGTCGCCACGCTGGAGCGCTCCAGAGCCGAACTCGAGGGCAAGATCGGCGCATTTGAAGCGGATATCGCTCGCTATGGCCGCATCATCGACGAGTCGCGGCTCCAGATCGATCAGGTCGGGCAGAAGGTGCTGGAGGAAGCGACCGGCAAGCTCGCCGATACGCGCGCCCAGCTTGCCGATGCGCGAGAGAAGCTGCGCGTCGCGGTCGATGTCCTGGCCCGGATGGAAGTGCGCGCACCGCGATCGGGGCGGCTCGTGAACCTCAAGGTTCACACGATCGGTGCCGTGATCAAGGCGGGCGACGTGCTGATGGAGATCGTGCCGGACAACGATGTTCTCGTGGTGGCCGCAAGGGTGTCGGCGCTTGATATCAACCACGTCCAGCTCGGCCTTCCGACGGAGGTGCGGCTTCCCTCGTTCAAGGCGCGCTCCACCCCGATCGCTGTCGGCGAGGTTCTTTCGATCTCGGCCGACGCCACGCGCGACGATGTCACCCATCAGCCCTATTACGAGGTGAAAGTCTCGGTCCAGGTGACGCAATTCCCCGACAAAGTCCGCGAGAAGCTCAAGCCGGGCATGATGGCCGACGTCCTGATCGCAACCGGAGAACGCACAATTCTTGCTTATCTGACCCAGCCGATCACGGACGCGATCCGGCGCGGGATGCGGGAGAGCTGAGAACGTGTAGGCTGTCGCTGGCCGGCCCGTGCGAGGGCCGCTGGGTTCAGGGTGCTACGCTGCAATGCCAACGATCATTGTGGAGGAAGTGCTCGAACCCGGCTATCTCTTCGCGTACGCCATGACGACGCGACCTGCGCCCGCGTCGTCCAAGACCACGCTGACATTCTCGTAAGCATCGTTGCGTTCGAGCAGGGTTGCCACCTGTCGATCCTGGTCGCGGCCCACCTCGAACAACAGGAGTCCTCCCGGCCGCAAGTAGCGAGGTGCGTCTTTTGTAACGCGCATATGGATGCTCAGTCCGTAGGGCCCGGCGGCGAATGCCTCGCGCGGCTCGTTCATGAGTAGAGAGGCGCGATCGCCTTTGAGCCGGGATTCCGAGATATAGGGTGGGTTGCAGACGATCATATCGATGGTTTGCTCGAGTTGCAGGCCTGCGAGAGCTTCGAACAGATCGCCCTGGAGCACGGTGATGCGGGTCTCGGCGCCCTGGCTCGCGGCATTGCGTCGCGCGAGCTCGACACATCCGTCAGTCAGATCGCTCGCCCAGACGCGAGCGTCGGGAATATTGAGCGCGATCGCACATGCAAGATTGCCGGCGCCGCAGCACATGTCGACGATCCGCGGCGAGGGGAGGTGTGCTCGGCGCAGTGCTTCAACCGCGGTCCTGCCAAGCAACTCCGTCTCCGGCCGGGGCACTAGCGCGCCGGGAGCAACCTGCAGTTCGATTCCCATGAATTGGGTACGTCCTCGCTCGTAAGCCTCGGTTACATTGAGCGTCTCGCTCATCGCATTCACACCTCTCGCGTGACGTCTTCCCTGTCAGCCGTGCAGTCCGACTTGCGGCTATTCAGCTGGGCGGCCAGGTGCAGACCTTTGCAAATCGCCGGCGAACGGCGTCCAGACCCGTCAGTTCAAATGTTTCCTCGTAGGGCGCAGCCGTTCCAGCATACACTTTGGTCAGAAGCCGGCCCACCCCTGGCATGGAGCTCATGAAGCGGGCGGCGTCGCCCGGAAAGGCGAGACTTCGTCCGCCATCAACAACCCTCCAGCGCTGATCGACAGGCGGTTGATCATTGATCTGGAATACGACCCTCACGTCGGTGCCTGGAGTTTTGGTCCAGGAACTCGCCGCGGAAAGCAACACCTCGGTCCGATTGGCGCGACAATGAATGGCGAGCGACGAGGGCCCATCCTTCGCGCCGGCTCGTGCGGTGGTCCGGGCGGCGATCTGCGGCTTGTGGTCCACCGGTGATGTCGTTTCACTCAAGATCCAGTTCGGACTTGGCGGCGGAGCTTGGAAGGACTGCTCAGGTGCTTCCCCAATCTGCTCGTCGACGCATGTCATGTGCTCCATTCCCTGAAACTGCGCACATGCCCTCGAACGATCTGGCGTGTCGCCGGCTTGCGCGCAGCTTAGATGACCGGTACCCACGAGAAAGACGGCCGCAAGGGTACCGGTTCGCTTCATCGCGATAGTCCGACTGTCGCGCTGGGCGAGCGATCGAGCCATTCCTGCGCCGGACCAAACCGGGCAAGAGTGGGGACGCTGGCGCGGAGATTCACGTCCTTCCATTTTGTATCGAAGCCAGCGGATTGCAGCCGGTCGAGCCGTCCGAACAGGTGGTCAACAAAGCGCACCATGCGCCGATAGCGATCGGTCTGCGGCTGCCAGTTGTAGGCGGCAAGAATCGTCGGGACGGCAATGGTCGCGATCCGCTTGCCCGCCGGCACGAGGTTTGGATAGTCCTTTGAATCGAGGGACGACGGAAGATAATAGTCTTCAAATCTGGGGTCGTATTCGATCGGCAGGAACTTGAAGCCATCATCCCAGCGTCCTTTCAAGAAGGCGTCGACCGGCTTTGATGTGATGAAGACGACCGCTGCGATTTCGCCGCTCTTCATCTGCTGCAATGCGACCTGGTGGGGAATGAACATCTTTTCGACGTTCAGTCCCAGCCGGCTGAAGATCAGCGGACCAGAATATGCGGCTGCCGTACCCTGGGTGTTGAAATTGACCTTCTTTCCCTTGAGGTCGTCGAGCGACTTGATCTCGGGACGCACGAAGACGTGCAGCTCGGCCGGGAAGAGGTTGAGAACATAGACGATGCGCTTTTCGATCGACGGAACCTGCGCCTTGTACTCGTCAAGGGCATCCATGTTGATGATCGCGGCATCAACGCCCTTGAGATAGAGCAGCGAATTGACGTTCTCGGTCGCACCGGTCGTCACGATGGGAATGACGTGAAGCTTGTCCTCCTCGTTGGCGACGCGTGCGATCTCTGCGGCGAGCCGAAGCGGTGCGCCCTCGATAAGTCCTCCGGCGAGTCCCACCGTCCATGCATTGATACGTTCCTTTGCGGTCGTATCGGCATTCCGTGGCGCGGTCGGCGCCGGCGGGTCGCGCGGCGAGCGAGATTGGGCATTGGCAGCAAGCTGCAGGCCGACCAGTGCCAATGCGACCGTGAACGCGAGCTTACTCAATGACATGGGGCCTCTCCATTCTCTGGTCTGGCTTCCGGGGCTCGCTCCAGCCGCTATTTGAGCCCCTTGATCCGTCCTTCTGCATCTCGAATGCCGCCGGCCTGGGCTCGTTCATACAGCTCGCGCGCCTTCGCGGAATCGCCGGCGACGCCGCGAGCGTCCCAAGATTGCAGTACGTGAGGATCGTAAGTTTCGGCTAGCATAAAGGCTGCTTGCGCGCTGCCATGTCCAAGCACGTATTCCAGCAAGCCGCGGGCACCGTTGATGTCGGACTGCCGCAACAATGCGCGGGCGCGCGCGAGCAGTCGCTCCTCGTTCGCAAGCGGGCGCGGTACTCCGCTCGCGGCGACCTGTCGCTCCACCGAAGCCTTGGCCTTCGAGTCGGCGCCGGGCAGGGCGGTCCCCTTTGTGATCTGCGCGCTCGGTGGCATCGGCGCGGAGGCTGACGGTGCGGGCGGAGGCGAAGCAGCGGGCTGGAGGCTGGTCTGGCTCGGTGCGCGGCCGGCGGGCTCACGCGAGGGCGCCGCTACAACTGTGGAAGCATTCCATGCGGCCAGATGATCCCGGACGGATGCGGACGTCGGGAGCGTTGCCGTGCCGCTGCCCGGTTGCTCCTTTTCGCGCTTGGGTGCGGCCTTTGCGGCGGCCTCGGCAGCTCGTGCAGCCTCCGACGTTTCAGCCCGCGCCAGGTCGCGTTGATCCTTCAGCGACGCCGCCTCGCGCGCGAGAGCGTCCGCGCGACCGCGCTGCTGTTCGACCTCGCGTTTCAGTGCCAGTTTTTGCTCGGCGTCTGCAGCTCGGGCCGCAGCCAACTCGGAGCTCGCGGTTTGCGCTGTACGGAGTTCAGCCTGAAGGGGCTGCAGCTGGCGGTCCGCGCTTTCAGCTCGGTCGCGCTGCTTCTCGACCTCTCGTTTCAGTGCCAGTTTTTGCTCGGCGTCTGCAGCTCGGGCCGCAGCCAACTCGGAGCTCGCGGTTTTCGCTGTGCGGAGTTCAGCCTGAAGGGGCTGCAGCTGGCGGTCCGCGTTCTCAGCTCTGTCTCGCTGCTTCTCGACCTCTCGTTTCAGTGCCAGTTTTTGCTCGGCGTCTGCAGCTCGGGCCGCAGCCAACTCAGAGCTCGCGGTTTTCGCTGCGCGAAGTTCAGCCTGAAGGGGCTGCAGCTGGCGGTCCGCGTTCTCAGCTCTGTCCCGCTGCTTCTCGACCTCTCGTTTCAGTGCCAGTTTTTGCTCGGCGTCTGCAGCTCGGGCCGCACCCAACTCAGAGCTCGCGGTTTGCGCTGCACGGAGTTCAGCCTGAAGGGACTGCAGCTGACGGTCCGCGCTCTCAGCTCTGCCCCGCTGCTTCTCGAGCTCGCGCGTCAGCGTCAACTGTTGATCGACATCTGCAGCGCCGACCTTCGCGGTCTCGGAGGCCGCGATCCGAAGGGGGCCGAGTTGGCTGATCAGGGCTTCTGTCTTGTCCTGCTCCTGCTTTAGTTCGCGCTCGAGAGCCTGCCTTTGTGCGGCCTCCGCCGCGGCAGACTTCGTGGCTTCGGATGCTGCGCTGCGCGAAGCCTCAAGCTCCGAGCGAAGCGAGGCAAGCTGGAGGGCAAAGCGTTTGGCCCCATTCCGTCGGTCGACTGGACGCTCCTGCTTCGGTTCGGGTTCGGGCGCCTGCATAGCCTTTGAAGCCGCAACCCTTGCGACGTCGAGCTCCGCCTTCAGGAAGGAGATCTCACGTGACAGATGATCGGTCTTTTCCCGCTCCTGTTCGAGCGCCTGCGTTTGCTGAATACCAATCTCCATGGCGCGGACAGTGTGCGTCTGGGTCTGCCGCGCCGCGTCGAGCTCCACTCGAGCCGCAGCCAATTCGCGCGCAAGCTTGTTCGCTCGTTGCCGCTCCTGATCCAGCAACAGGTTCTGGTTGAGCCGCTCCGTCTCGGAAGCTGCTTGAGCCGCATTTGAGACCGGGGGCGGCGTAGACGTCATGTCCTGCGCAGGGGCATCGGCAGCCGCGCGGGGCTGCTCGGTCGCGGTCCTCGCTCCGCGCGGTCCGGTCGCGGCGGGCCTGCTTCCAGCGGGCTGTGTCGCGGCGGGTCGCGCCTCGTCCGCGCGTTGGACGAGCTTCAGCCTTTGTTTAATCCCGTCGATCTGCTCTGGTCCGCGCGTACATCTGCACAGATCGAGCATCGCCGGTGTGATGTAGGAGGCACCCCGGTCGCCGTCGTCCTGGGATTTGGCATCGGCAGTTCCAGTCAGAACCGGCAGAAAGCAGGTGATCAGAACCACCATGAGCCGGCCGGCTCTGTCGCATGCGCGCGAGCCGTCAGCGATGTCGAACAATCCGAGTTCGCGGAACGCAAATTGCCGGTGCCTGGGCCGGCGCGTAGCTTTGCTCAGCGCGACGGCTGTTCCTTTCGACAAGTCGAATCCGTGTACCCCCATTGCGACGCCCAACTGCTTGGTAGGGACCATGATGCTTGGTAGCTTGGTAGGGATCATGATGCTTGGTAGCGATCATGGCATGTCGTTTATGACGGCGCTTTCATCGACGCGATGTCGATGTCGCAGTTGCGGTAGCCAAAACGGAGTAGTGCGCCGACAATGGGAATTAAGTAGATCGGGCGGGGCTTTGGCCAAAGCTGCTTGCCCCCACGGTTGCGCTTAAATAGCTTGCGACGTGCACGCTTCATCACACACGCAGGAAGCACCCAGCCATGAGCAGATCATTTGCCATTTTTGCCGGCGTGGCGGCTGTCGGACTGGTTCTCATTAGCGGCATCGAAACCCGCGGTTCTGCGCAATCCACCCTCTCCACCAAGAATCCCGGCACTACCGCCAGGAACGCAAATGCCAAGATGGGTGTTGCGACACCTCGGAAGCAGCCGCCGCATCGACTTGTCATCCATGTCGACGTCAACGATCCGGCCGTCATGAATCTCGCTCTCAACAACGTCAGCAACGTCGTTCAGCACTACGGCGACCTCAGCCAAAAGGTCGAGGTCGAAGTCGTCGCATACGGGCCAGGACTGCACATGCTGCGAGACGATACCTCGCCCGTGAAGGGGCGCATCAAAATGATGACCGAAACAACGCCCGAGCTTACGTTCTCGGCCTGCGGAAATACACGAGAGAACATGACCAAGAATGAGGGCAAAGAAGTGCCTCTCATCACGCAAGCGAAGGTCACCAAATCCGGGGTTGTTCGCCTGATGGAGCTTCAGGAGCAAGGCTGGAGCTACCTGCGGCCCTGATGATCGTACTACGCGGCATCCCCAAGCGCGAGACGGCGGGTTCGAGCCAGGTTTGAGCCGAACCCGCGTGATATCTTCGTGCTGTCCTGTGGTGGGCAGGACCGGCCCCCCAAAAAGCATTGTGTTGTGGATCAGGAGCAGGACGCCCCGATCGCGCGCTCGATGACGGGGCGATTGATCGAGAGGTGGGGCTCGACCACCAGATCAAGATGTCCGCCGGCGATCGGAATCACGTCCAGTTCTTCAAACAGGGAGTCCCATCCGAGGCGCGGCGTCACGCCAGGCCGATGGCAGGCAAAGACAGTTCCCTTGATGGCTAGACGAGGCTTGGCATCCTCGACCCAGCGTCCGAACGCGCGCATCCGGAGAATCTCCTCGAGCTCGAGCTTGAGCATGAAGCGCGTGTTTGCCAGGCGAGGCCATGTAATGGTGTCGATGAGCCTGCAGAATCGAGCCTCCTGGCCCAAGCGAGCGGCGAACTTCGCCACCGAACGACAGAACATGCGGTAGATCGTCACTCGATGGGATCGAATCCGCTGTAGCGTGCGAGAGAGGGCTTCTCGGTGATTTGCTCTGCGAGGGCCGACATTGGTGTCGAGGATGCCCAGGAATTTGACGGCACGACCTTGTTCGATCAACCGGCTTGCGACTTCGAAGGCGACGCCGCCGCCCAGGGAATAGCCGATCATTCGGATGTCGCCGCGTGGTTGGGCTGCATTGATCTGTTCGACGGCCATCGCGGCCATCTCCTGCACGGAATCGCGTCCCGCGAGGCTCCAGCTCAGATCTGGATAGCGAATCGGAATCACCCGCGCCACCTTGCCGAGCTGAGCGCCAAATGCGGCCATGCTCGGGCCATAGCCCATGGAGCCGGGCAGAATGACAAGACCTGGGAGAATCTCGTCGTTTAGACGCTGCCGCACCGGTGGCTCCACCGTCGCGATAGCCCGGATCATGTCTTCAGCGCTCATATCGACCGTGAACGCTTCCATGCTGACTTCGCGGCCGATGAGGTCTTCGATATCCATGACGCAGCGCAGGAGCTTCAGGGAATCACCGCCGGCCTCATCCCAGCGTCCGGCAGCTTCCGGCACGCCGAGGATGCTGCTCCACACCTGCTGCACGATCCTGTTGGCCTCAGCCATTCCTTGCATCGTCGGCACAGGCGCGGGCGAGGTCGTTTTGCTTTCGAGATCGAGCAGCTTCAGCTTGGCGTGATCGATCTTACCTCCTGGAAGGCGCGGCATCTCCGGTATCTCGTGCAGCCTGGTCGGATGCAAAGCCGCAGGAACAGCCTGCCGGATGCTGTTGCGAACGTCGGTCCGGAAGTGCGCTTTTTGTGGATCGGCCGGCGATGCAAACAGGACCAACTCGTTCGCGTCCGTCACGACGGCGACAGCGTCCTTCACATAGGTGAGCTTGCGCAACGCACTCTCGAGCTCGGCCGGCTCGACACGCTGGCCATTGATCTTGAGCTGGCGTCCCTTCCGTCCAACGATCCGCATCAGTCCGTGCGTATCCACGGTGACGAGGTCGCCGGTCTGATAGATGCGAGACTTTGGGGCATCCGGGGAGGGCGATGCCGGAGAAAGCCGCCCGTCTTCCCAGTATCCGAGCATGACGTACCTGCTCTTGATCACCAGTTCGCCGACTTCACCCTGCTGTGCGGGCTTCCCACTTTCGTCGACCACGGCGTACGATATGCCGGGAAGCAGGTAGCCAACAGGAACGCTGACGCCGTCCTCCCGCCATTGCTTGGGAAGAAACCACTGGGTGCCGGTGGTTTCCGTCGACAGATAGCTGACCTGGATGAAGCAACCCGGTGGTATCGCTCGCCGAACGAGCGCGATATCGGTCCACAGGACCTTCTCCCCGCCGATGCGGATCATGCGAAGCGAGTCGAGATCGCCTGGGCGGCTTGCGTTGATCAGTGCACGCACCAGGGCTGGTACAACGTATGTAATCGTCACCTGTTGCGTGGTGATCTGGCGAAGAACGCCGCGCAATCCGAGCGCCTCGACGTCGACGATGTGCAGTTTTGCCCCCGTCAACAAAGCCGACAGCATCTCCCGGCAACCGGCGATCGTGGTAGGGCCGCTCAGAGGCATGACGACGTCTGCCGCACCTATGTGGCAGGCGTCCACATATTGCTGGACGCGCTGGAGCAGGTTGCGTTGGCTGTTGACGACCCCTTTCGGAGCTCCGGTGCTGCCGGAGGTATAGAGCACTACGGCAGGCGCATCGACCGAAACCTTGGGGAGTGTTGAAGTTGCTGCGGAAGGTTCGCTGGCGCCGGCGACGTCGAGCCAGCGCAGGCCGTGCTGTTGGATCCACCCGGCGGAGCTGTCGCCGTCTTGCCCGATCAGCACGGAAATCCGGGCGGCCGCGGCGATAGCCGTGAGCCGCTGAACTGGATCGCGGGGATTGAGTGGGACGAGGACGCGTCCGGCTGCCATGCATGCCAGCATAGCGATCGGCTGCCAGGCCGAGCTGCGCAAAATCCACCCGACGGCTTCCTGCTCCGGGATCAGCGCGCTGATCGCCTGGGCCAAGGTCAAGACGCGGGACAACAGCTGCGCGTACGTGAAGCTGTGATTGCCGTCGCTGATTGCGACCCTGTCGGCGAACTTCGCCGTCACCGCAATCAGGTGTTCGATGGCGGGGACGCAGGCAAAGCCGGCTTCCAGGGGATCGAATGATCGATCGACCGGACCGTTCAGATCGAGAGGCACCCCCACGGGGCTCAGCCAGCTCAGCGTCGCTGGAGCTTGCTGAACGGTCGAGGGCAGGTGCGCGTCAAGGGTGTCGCATGGATCACCCGACGGATCGCCAGATATCTGAAGCCGCATCACCGTACCCGTCATTTTGCTGTCCCAACGTACTTAATCAGGCCTGGGCACGCATACTTCAAACGAAGGATGCCGGTTTCGCAGCCACCGTCTGGTCGATCGGCTGGCTGCCATATCGAAAGACCCGGGTGATTAACCCAGGCCGCCTGGGGATCATTGCCGTGGTCTCAGGCCAGATGCAGCGTGGTCGGAAACATTGATTGCAGGTTCGATGCTTGTCCACCGTACCGCCGTTGTTTTGAAGCGGCGATAGTAATGCATCAAAGTCGATGTTGATGACGGCTCCAGATCCGAGGGCGCGAGCTCGGACGGTACTCCGTGCGTCAGGACACACCAGAGCTTGATACGAGAATCGAGATCCGACGTCCCGGCAAACCGGGTCAAAGTGCTTCGCACGACGTCGCGGCTCGTGCTTCCGGCGCGGACGGCAAGCAGAACGTGATCCGCCCAGGAGGCGAGGAGGCGCACTTCCGGCGCATCATCCAGCGATGGTGCGTTGATGACGACGAGATCGTAGGTGTTTCTGAAGTGCTCGAACAGCGAGGCGACTTTCGGACCGGCCAACGGCCCCAGGCGACTGCCCTCGGACAATCTTGACGATATGTAGTCGAGTCCGAGCTCCGGGATGTGCTGGACGGCCTTGGCGGCCGCTCCGTCGTGCGCCAACAGCTTGAACAGATCTGCAGCCTCACCGCCGACGCGCCGGGGCAATTGAGAGAAATCCAGGAACAGAACGCGCTGTCCGAGTTGCGCCGCACAAAAGCCGAAACTCCAGGCGATCGCGCTCTTGCCTTCACCGTGCAAGCTGGATGTCACCAGGATGACATGCGGCGTCTGTGGCGAGACCGGATCGGCGGCCATGAGGGATACGACGGTCGAGCGAACGGCCCTGTTATGCGAGACAGCCGATTGCTCTACGAAGCGCTGCGGCGAGATGCTCAGCTCCGGCGGGATCGAGGGGATCAACCCGACGCACGGGATGTCCAATGCCTCTGCAGCTTCCGCCTCGGTGTGCAGACTTCGATCGAAGTGCTTCAGGATGATCGCGACGAGACATGCCAGGAGCGCGAAGATAATCGTGATCGGTGGAACAAGGAGGAACGGGTTCAACGAGCTCGGAAAGTCGGGTGGTGAGGCGTCCGCGATGACGGTCACGTCTGGCTCGGCGACCACGCCCTTCGTGGTGAGATCCTGCCGCTTTCGTATCAGTGTTTCATATTGCTGCGCCAGCGTGGTTATTTTCCACTCCAACGCGGCGGCGGCCTGTGCGGCTGCCGGTGATGACGAGATCTGACCTGAGTGACTGGCGTCCCATTCCGCCTTCGCCGTCGAAAGTTCGCGCTGAACATTCGCCGATTGTGCTGCGATGGCGTCCAGAGCCTGGAGCTCCACAGCCCGCTTTTGCCGGACAAGCTCGTCAGCGTAGGATCGGGTGACCAGGTTTGCGACGTCTGCGGCCCGTTGTGGATTGGGGTCGCTGGCAATTACGCTGATAACTCTGGACCGGCGCTCCTGGCTGACCTTCAGGCGCCCTTTCAATGCTGCCACCGCCGCGCCGTCGCTCGGGTCTTTCCGGAAGGAGAGGAACCCCTTTATCTTTGACAAGGCAGTGCGGAGCACCGAACCGTTCTCGTTGGCCGGGTTGTCGAGCATCCTCAGTGCCGGCAGGAGCCGCCGCAGATACGCATCGGATGACATGACCGTTACGTGCGTATCGATCGTCGGGTCGTCCGAACCGCCAGTCGGCGAGGAATTTCCGGATGCACCGGCATTGTCGGCCGCTCCGCTTCGAGCGCTCACGACAAGCTGTGCCGTTGCGAGATAGGTGGGCGACATGAAAACACTACCGAGCACCGCGAGCAGCGCGCCCGCGCCGATCATTTTGACGATGAAGAGCTTGTATCGCCTGATGCTCTCGAAGACATGCTTGAATGCCGCGATGGCGTCATCGGGAGGTGACTCGTCGCCCTTTGACCGGCCCTGGGTCAGGACAGTCACCGGCAGAATCCGTTTATTTGTGAACGCTTCCATCGCCTGCTCCTTATTGCGCCGGTTCCATCACGCCTGCTGTTCGCGAAGGCCCGGAGGTAACTGCTGAGTCGAGCCAGGACTGCAGCATCAAGACAGCCCACAGCGGTCGTGAGAAATCGCGGCGACCGCTAAGATGTTGAAGCCAGCACTCCTGCACGCGGGAAACGTCCAGAAGATGCTTGTTGCGAAGGCGCGACTCCGAAAGGAGGTCCGACGCCCACGAACGAAGCGGTCCCTTCAGCCAGGAGCCGATCGGCACGTCAAAGCCCTGTTTCGGTCGCTCGAAGAGGTGGCGCGGCAGGTAACGGCCAAGGACCTGGCGCAGGAGCCATTTTCCCTGGCCATGACGCACCTTCGCCGAATTCGGCAGCGCCCAGCTGAATTCGACAACGCGATGATCCAGAAGCGGGCAGCGAGCCTCCAGGCTCGTGGCCATGCTCGCGCGATCAAGCTTCACGAGAATATCGCTCGGGAGATATCCAAGCATATCCCGAACGATAAAATCAGACAGCAGATCGTTGAGCGGCGGGATCGAGTCCGGCTCCGAGCCTGCCTGGGTTCGCGTCAACTGCAGTTCGGAGAGCCGCGTCGACCGACGGTACATCTCGCCGACGTCGTTGCTGCCAATAAGGTCTGCCAGGCGGTTGATCCGGTCGCCGTGCGTCATCCGCTGCAACCAACCTGGAAGACGAAGTGTTTCGACGACGCTTTCGCGCATGCCGCGCCCGAGCAGCGCCACACCGCCCGCGGCCATGGTCCGGATCGATCGGTTGGAGTTCAGCAGAGGCGCTAAGCGGGCGGAAAGTACGTGCCTGGAATACCCTCCGAAACACTCGTCACCCCCGTCGCCCGAAAGCGCAACGGTGACGTCCTGCCGTGCAAGTCGAGATAGAAGCAGTGTCGGGATCTGCGATTCATCGGCAAACGGCTCGTCCCAGATGGTTGGAAGTTCGGGGATGACCGCTCTGGCGTCCGCGGAGGTGAGACGTAGCTCGGTATGGCTGGTGCCGAGGTGCTGCGCCACGGCCGCAGCATTAGCCGTTTCATCAAAGGCGCGCTCACCGAATCCAATCGTGAAGGTCCGTACCGGGCGCGCCGATTGGGCCTGCATCAGGGCCACGACGGTCGAACTGTCTATTCCGCCCGACAGGAACAGCCCGACCGGAACGTCGGCAACCATTCGGTCGGCGACCGCGGCCTTGAGCAGATCGCAAGCCTGGGAGACGAGTTGCTGGTCATCTGCAGTGGCGAGCGCTGCGCGGCCCGTGTGCGCGACATCGGCCAACGACCACCAGGAGCGCGCGCGTTCTTGTAGAGCTGCGGCATCCCGGCAGACCAAGAGGTCCTCGGCACGGATCGATAGGGCGCCCCCGGGTGGAATCTTGAAGACGCCTCGCCATATGCACTGGTCTTCCGGCAACCATCCGCGCGATAGAAACTCCGCAACCGCGCCCGGGTCGATCTCCTGGTGAAAGTCGGGGAATGCCGCGATGGCCTTCAACTCCGACGCGAACACGACCGCATTTGACGTCCGCGCGACGTAGAGCGGCTTTTTCCCCATTCGATCGCGGGCCAGGTGCAGCGAGCGGTTCCGGCGATCCCACAGGCCGATTGCGAACATACCATTGCAGCGCTGGAGAGCCTTCTCCAGGCCCCATTTCTCGATCAGGGCCAGCAAGACCTCCGTATCACTATTGCCGGTGAAGCGCTTGCCTGCGCCCTCGAGCTCTTGCCGCAATGGCTTGTAGTTGTAGATCTCGCCGTTGAACGTAATGACGAAGCGGCCGTCGCTCGAAAGCATTGGCTGCCGGCCCGCATCGGAGAGATCGATGATGGACAGCCTGCGATGCCCGAACGCAACGCCGGCGTCACGATCGCTCCAGAACCCGTCCGCATCAGGACCGCGGTGGCGCAGGCGAGCCGTCATCGGCCCGATCGCCGCCAGGTCGGCGGATCGAGAAGCATGCGGCGTCTGAAGTATTCCTGTAATTCCACACATTGCTTAACTTCCAACTCGCGCTTGCGCCAATGAGCGCCGATCCGAGCCCAGGATGAGGCCCAGCGTGACGGCAAACCACACGGTCGGGTGCCGCAGAATGAAATGGCTGATGCTGAAGACGGCGAGTGCAAAGATCAGGACAGCCAAGGCGTCGAGCCGTGCGCGAAGCAGGAGCGCAAACGTGCCGACAAGCAGGCTGACAATGGCGATCACGCCAGGCAGTCCACCTTGGGTGAACACGTCCAGGAGGGTGCTGTGAGCTTCCACCGGGAGTGCTACGCCCTTGTCCGTGATTCCGCTTGGCTTCTCCAGATGCGGCCCGGGCCCAAGGCCAAGCGACCCGGACTCCAGTCCGGCATGCAAGGCGTCTTGCCAAAGACTTAGCCGCAGATTGGCGGTTGCCTTCGTTGCCTCACCGCCACGATCCTTCATCATGCCGGCGGCCAGCCCCTCGACATCATTCGCCGTTGCCATCCCGTAGGGGAGCAGTGAGAGCGAAAGGGGAATTATGGCGACAACGACGATCGCTGCAGCTGCGAAACGCAAACTCCATCGATGTTCGGGGGATGTCAGCCAGCTTCGCAAGCGCAGCGCAATGAGCAGCGGTATCGACAGCGACATCGAGATAAGAAAGGTATCGCTCTTCGTCAGCCGGCCGACGACGAATGTTACGATGCAGCTAAACACTGCGACGATCCGGCCAAACCGCTTGGCCGTCAGAGCCATATGAAGCGAGAGTGGTGTCAAAACCGCACAGTAGATTGCGAGCTGGTTTGGATTCTCCGACCAACCGCGGAACCGGTCCCAATACCATGGATCGACCGACGAGATGCTGAGGTAGCCCCAGCCCAATGCAAGTTGCACCGCCACGGCGACGATCCAGAATCCGATCAGGAACCATAGCGATTGGCGTAGGGTATCCTCGGGTCTCAACGTTGCAGCCACCAGGCACGTGAGGGCCGCCACGAGGAGATATGCGAAGATGTCGTGCACGACGAGCTCTGGGTCGACGATCTCCGGGCGTAGCAATGCAAGGAAGCCCCCGAAACTCTGAATCAAGACAAAGCAGCCCCAGAATACAACGAGCCAGAGCAGAGCTTGGGGGTTGTAAATTCTTGAACCCACCAAGAGATGCAGGGATGCGAGACCGAGCCAGAGGACGAGGCAGGCCTCCCCGATGCCCAGGGGGAAGCTGGGAAGACGCAGCTGCGAGGCTGTCCCAAGCACGAGGCCAAGCGCAAGAAGGGCACTGCCGATCATTGTATTTCACTGCTGCTGTGCGCCGCAGCCCGCCAGCCACTGGAATAGCTGCGGGAAAGCAGCTGCGTGTAAAGCTCGGCATAGCGATCGGCGACGACGTTGAGGTCGAACTCCTTGCGCACCACGTTGATCGAGCGTTGACCCATCGTCTTGGCACGCGCGGAATCCTGAAGAAGGTCGAGAATTGAGGCGGCGAGCGCGCGCGGGTCGCGCGGCGCTACAAGTTTGCCGTTCCAGTCCTCGCGGACAACGTCATCGCACCCCGGCATGCGGGAGGCGACGATTGGCACGCCAGCCAATCCGGCTTCCAAAAGAACACGGGGAATGCCTTCACGATATTCGGTCGGAAAGGCAAAGAGGTCGGCGATACCCAGAAGCGCGGGAATATCCGATCTGGCGCCGGTCGCAATCACATATGGTGCGTGCGCCTCGATCAGCTCCTGACCTACGGCGAATGGACCCTCGCTTTCGCGCGGACCGACGAGCAGAAAGCGGACGTTCGGGCGGACTTCATGCACGAGCTTGGCCGCTTCGAGGAGCGTTGTGATTCCTTTTTGTACGGTTAATCGGCTTACTGTCAGAACGATCTCGGCATCGCCGAGCCCGAGTTCGGCGCGCAGCTCGGCAGGCGAGGTCGTTCGCGCTTGCGCCGCTTCGAACGCGCCGACGTCGATCCCCGAGCTTCCGATGATGACAGATGAGCTCTTTCCAAGCAGGCGGTGTCGTTGAAAGAAGCTGCTGTCGGCCTTGTTCTGGAAAACCGTCGCCGCGGTCCAGCAAGCAGCCAGGCGTTGCATCGCCAGATAGACGGGGCGGAAGGCCAAGGCTCTCAGTTCTGTCGATGAGAATACCCATCCCATTCCGTTGATCGTGCGCACAACCGGTACGGAGCCACGAAGCGCCAGCGGCGCAAACAGGTTGGGCTTGGTATCAAACGTCTGGATCACGTCGGGCCGAGCGCTCTTCACGAGCCGCGCCAGTTGACCCATGGCCGCGCGATCGGCAAAGCCGACGCCAAATCTGTCGAACTGATATTGATGATACGGGATTCCGGTCTTCGCGAATGCAGATGCTGCACCAGTGCCGGCCGCGCTCACGCGCAGGCCGCGGTTCTGCAGAGCCGCCAGGAACGGGATACGCAAAGCGTGATCCTCGCCTCCTACGCAAAGCAAGTGCAGCGCCATGTTGGTTCCTTCCAGCCCTTTGAGCAATTCCGCCAAGATGTTAGTCTTTGCGGAGACCCCCGGTTTTCCCGGCGAAAGTTTGACAGGATCAGGTTAGGACGTGGCCGCGGCCTGTCTTCATTCATTCGCATGACAGCGGAAGTGAGCGGTTGGCGGACGTGCTCGAACAGGGCTGAAAAGACGACGCGGCGCGAGTGCATGTTTGCTGAACGCGCCGCGAAGCACGTCGATCTCCGACCAGTCGAGACAACGCGACACCGTATTCCGCGTCCACGCTAGGGCAGGACGGCGAGGCGGCCCAACAACGCGATCAGGTCTGCTTGCCGGCGTGTCTGTGTTTTAACAAACAGGGAAGCCAACTGGGAGCGTACTGTCGTTCGACTCAATCGTCGCGAACGAGCAATGTCGATCAGGTTGTTGCCTCGCGCCAACTCGAGAGCAAGCTGGGTTTCGGCAGCGGTGAATCCAAACAATCGCTGCAGCGTCCGCGGCGAAGGCTCCGGATGCGCGTCGAGATCCAGCAGGATCAATGCGATGGTCTCGTCGGACCACGCATTCGCGACCTGGTTGATCAGCGCGGTAAATCCTTCCTTGGTGGATGTTGCCAACCAGGAAGTCGAGCCTGCCGGAAACTGTGCGCCGGCGCGGTGGACCAGTTGCTTGACGGCGCCATAGAGCGTTTCGTGGCTCGCATCCACGCGCGCTTCGCGTTCCAATATTGCACGGCCGGCCGGACTGAGCTCGATAACCTTGCCGCGTCTGAGCAAGACCTGTCCGCAGCCGATCCGCGCGAGCACCCCGCGCAAGCCGTCCTGCTTGGGGTTCTGGGCGTCAGAGTGAGCAGATGAAACGGGACTGGAAATATTGAATATCGATTCAGAAGAATGATGCTGTAGAGCAATGGTAGACCTTGGCAATGCTTGGCTTAAGTTCAACATTTTATTCCCCCGGCCGCGCTGACCCGATGGAGTGAACGTGCCACAAAGATTCCCAACTTCTGCCACGCCTGGCAACGTTGAATGGGGGGTAACCCCGCGGCCGTCGGAGGGGGTGAAAGTTGCCGATCTTCCGGGCATCGACCCGGTTGTGATCAACGAAGAGGTAGCAACGCGGGTTGAAGGGGTAGCAAGGCGGGTTTAAGCCTCGCGGGAGCAGCCATGGAGGTATGCGGAAGCTACTCCGGAAGGAGCGCCCTGCTTACTCTTAAGGGAGTACCTCTGTTCGTGCTCAGTTCGAGAAGGCCGGCGCAGGGCGCAATGTGACTTCGATCACATCGCCTGGCTCCACGTCGAAGTCGACGGATGCGGTTATCCTGTCCCACTGTTGACCGAGCCGCCGCACGACGACCACGTCGGGATTGAGCTCGCCTGAATTGACGGGGATGGCACCCGAGCCGCCGATGGGCTGCAGTTTCTGGCTGAGCGCCTGCATTCTCACGCGCAAGTCCGCCAATCGAACGTTCGAGTCTTTCTGCTCCCTGAGCAGATTGATCGTGCGCTGGCTGGTGACACGTCCCGCTTGCCGCAGGAAGTCCTCACGCTGGCGCTGGAGCCGCATGAGTTCGACGCTGGTCTGCAGGCGTCGGGTCGAGGACAGCAACAGCGCGCGCCGGCTTTCGCTGACACGAGGACTTGCAAGCAATCCGGAGCCGAACGCCTTCATGACCCGTTCGAGCTCCTCTTCGTCGGCCTGCACGCCCTTCTCTTCACCTTCCTGTTGCTTCTTGAGCGTAGCGAACTGCGCGTCCGTTTGCTTTACGGCGTCGTCCAGGAAGCGTTGTTCCGTGCGGTAGTCGCTTTGTGAGGTCTTCAGAGAGTCCTTCTCGGCTTGAACGACCGAACCGATCACACCCGCGGGCAGCGAAATGTCGCTTGGAGGCGTGGCGTCGAACGTGTCGCGGCCATCAAGCTCCGCGCCGGTTCGGACGATATGGAAGTATTCCTTGGTGTATTCGGTGGCGAGGGACTGGTAGTCCCGCACAAGATCCGCAGGGTCGGTGGCGCCGGGCTGCATGCCACGCGACCGCAACAGGCTGAAGCCGCCGGCCACTGCCACGGCCTGGCGCACGGTCATTGAAGCCCGATACGTCTGCTGTCCGGGCGTGAGAACATCGCCGGAAACATAGACCGGCCGATATTCAACGACGCTTGCTATGACGTCGCCGGGCTTGACCACGAATGCCTGGTCGCGTCCGTCGGTCAGGCGTTGACGCAGTATCCGTGCCTGCAGCAGCGTCTCGATGCGGTTCTGCATCTGCGCCGGGGTCAGGCCGGCAACTTCAACCGTCCCCCCTCCCGGAAGCGGGATGGTGCCGTCGATCTGGATCTGCGTGCGGTTGCGTTGATCGGGGAGGCCACCGATCGAAATCTCGATGGTATCACCCGGTCCCAGCTTGTATGGCGCGGCAAGGGATAGCCCGCTTGTCGCGAAAAACAGAACTGCCGCGCATGAGCCCAGCAGGAGGGTGGAAGAGGGTCTGCCTTGCTTCTTGCACTTCATGGACGAACTCCCGATGTAACCGAGCCTTCGCCGCTCGCGATTTAGGGACACCGATATCGGATCCTTCAGCCGGCTCTCTTCAAATCCGGGATGAGGGCGGTCGGAAGGAAGATCTCGTAGTTTCCGAAGAAGTGCCTCTGCTCCTCGACGTGGTCGAACAGGCCCTGGCTCAAGGCAGCGAGGATTTCGCTGATCCCTTGCTGAACGCTGATCTCGGGCGTGAAATTCAATACCCGACGGATCTTGTCGAAGTTCACGCGGTAATTCCGGGGATCGGCGCCGCGCTCCTGATAGGTCACCTTCGATCGCGGAATGTGCCGCATGATCTCCTCAACGACCATCAGCTTGGTGAAGTTGTTTTCCTCGCAGCCCACATTGAAGACTTCGAAGGCGACCTTGCTGGTGGGCGCGCGGAGCACTTCCTCGATCGCGCGGGCAAAATCACGAACATGGCAGTAAGGACGCCAGGTGTTGGGATCGAATACCAGCAGTTCTTTTCCCAGGTGCAGTTCACGCACAAATTCGTTCACCGTGAGATCGAAGCGCATTCGCGAGGAAAGACCAAAGGCCGTCGCAAAGCGGAGAACCGTTGGATGGAATCCAGCCTTTCCCTTGAGACCCAGGATCTTCTGCTCCATCTCCACCTTGTGCTTGGCGTAAAGGGAGAGTGGTGCGAGCGGGTAATTCTCGTCGACGGCCGTGTCTACTTCCACTAGCCCATAGTTCGAGCAGGTGGACACGAAGATCAGCCGATCGACCGGATGGTGTTGCATCGCGTCGATGAAGGACGCGACGCCATTGCGATTGATGGCGTGACTTTCATCGGGGTACTTGCTCGTGATCGGATCGCCGACGAGCCCGGCGAGGATAACGACGTCATCCACCCCCTTCAATGCTTTATTGGCGAAACGGGGATCGCGAATATCGCCTTGCATGAACTCGTATTGCGGAACGCTCAGATAAGGCCAGGCACAGCTCTCGTTCTTGTAGATGAGCTGATCCAGGCAACGGACGTGCCAACCCTTTCTCAGGAGATGGCCCGTGATCACTGAGCCCACGTAACCAGCACCGCCTACCAGAAGCACAGTTCGCTTTTCAGTCACCATTTGATCACCCGTCTACTTTTGAAATAAGTTCGCACCGACAGATCCGCCAGTTGGCGCTATGCCGCTCTGGCTCTCCGGTCGGGGTCTTCGCATGCGGTTGAGAAGCGGCTCCCCCACGGCGATCCAGCCGGCCTGAACGATCCACCGGAGATCGGACGTGACGGTTCGATTGGAATAATATGCCAGGTCGATCTTCGCCTTCGCGGGAAACAGAACCTCCCGATAGAAATCCGCCACATTGCCGTCCGGCGGGAACAGCTCATTTTCATGCCGGAAGAGAACCTGGCACGGCCCGACGAGGCCTGGCCGGTGTTCCAGGATCTTTTCGAATCCGTTCCTGAAACAGTCGGCAAATACGAGCGTCTCGGGTCGCGGGCCGACGAAAGACATGTCACCCCGCAGAATGTTCCAGAGCTGCGGTAGCTCATCCAGCTTGAATGCAGCCAGCAGCCCGCCGATCGTCGTCATGCGGTTGTCGTTCACCATCGTGAGCGGACTTCCGCGATCGTCGCAATCGGCTCTGAACTTCCGGAACTTGTACATGCGGAACGGCGCCCCGTTCAGCCCGAGACGGAGTTGCGAATACAGTATCGGTCGCCCGCCTTCGATCCAGACTGCAAGCGCAATGACCAACAGGATCGGCA
The DNA here is from genome assembly GCF_011516635.5 of Bradyrhizobium barranii subsp. apii. Taxonomy (GTDB): domain Bacteria; phylum Pseudomonadota; class Alphaproteobacteria; order Rhizobiales; family Xanthobacteraceae; genus Bradyrhizobium; species Bradyrhizobium barranii. The sequence continues at coordinate 4,276,417 of NZ_CP096255.1, forward strand.
GCGAGACGAATATGGCCGTCCCGGCACCGAGGACATCGATGACGCGCCGCAAACGCACGGCCGGAGCCGCCGGCCCAGCGCATCCCGTATTGACCGTTTCGCTCATGCCTGTTCGACCTCCGCGGGACAGGTTACCCGAAGTCCATCCGCGAGGCTGTCTGCCACGTGATCGACGTCGGCGGGAGTCATCGCGGGATGGAGCGGCAAGGTGAGCTCACGTCCGCAAAAATCCTCAGTGTTGGGTAGGCTGATGCCCGGATACTGGTCCTGGTAGAACGTCAACCGATGCACCGGCGGATAGTGAATGGTCGTCTGAACGCCGCGCTTGCTGAGCTGCTCGATCAGGGGCTGCCGCGCGCTTGCCGCGGGGAGAAGAACCGGCATGAGATGGTGGGCCGATACCCACGACGCGTTGAATGGCACCAGGACCGAAGGGCAACGCTCGGCGAGCCGCCGCCGATAGTGCAGCGACAGATGCCGCCTGGCGTCGTTCCAACCTGCCAACTTACGCAGCTGCACCAGGCCGACCGCGGCGCGCAACTCGTCCATGCGGTAGTTGAATCCAAGAAGCGTCACGTCGTATTCGGGGCTGCGGCTGACGAGGCGCTGGCGCGTGTTGGTGGTCATGCCATGCGACCTGGCGCGCTTGATCATGTCGTTCAAGATCCGGTGACGCGTTATGATTGCGCCGCCTTCAGCAGTCGTCATGTTCTTGTTGCCGTAGAAGGAAAATGCGGCTGCATCGCCAAACGTGCCGACCCCCTTGACGCCGGGCGCATGCGCGGCGTCCTCGATCAGGAGCAGACCCTTGCTGCGAGCGAAGGCCTGCCACTCGTCTCGATCAGCGAGGTAGCCCCCAAAATGCATGAGGATCACCGCTTTCGTCCGCGAAGTGCACTTGCGGAGCGCATCGGCCGCGGACATCAGGGGAACTGCCCCGGATTGGACATCGACGAACACGGGCCGTGCTCCGACGTAGAGCACGGCATTGGCCGTGGCAACGAACGTGAGAGATGGAACGAGGACTTCATCGCCGGGGCCGACGCCGAGCGCATGCAGGATGAGGTGAAGTGCGGCCGTGCATGATCCGACTGCAATCGAGTCCTCGGCGCCGTGCATGCGTGCAAACGTTTGCTCGAACTCCCGTACGCGATCCCCCATGGTGATCCAGCCGCTATCGATCGCGGCAACAAGAGCTTCCTTTTCATCAATTCCCAGGGCCGGTTCTGATACCAACAGCATGTGTTCCTCTTCCCGTTCATTCCCCATGCGAAGGGTGACGCTGCGTCACGCAGCCGCAGTTGCGAATGCAGTCGATTGCTCGTCCCACGCAATGTCCTGGGCTTTCAGGAAGTCCTCGACCCGGCCAATGTCGAGCCACAGGCCAGTGTGCTTGAAGACGTTGACGCGGGCTTCTTCCTCGAGCATCTGGAACATCAGGTCGTCGAATCCGAAGGGGACGCCCGACGGAATGCGCTCGAGGACGACCGGATTCATGCAGTAGAGTCCCATGCTGACGAGGTTCGTCAGCTCCGGCTTCTCGCGAAATCCGGTCACGCGTCCATCGATTTCATCAATCACACCGAAGTCCATCTTCGTGCTCCGAACGGAGGTTCCGATGGTGATGTTGGCGTCTGATTTTCGGTGATTGTGGATCAGCTGGTTCAGGTTCAGGTCTGTCAGGACGTCACCGTTGAGGACCAGGAACGGCTCGTTGAGCTGTTCTCGCAGCAATGACAGCGGGCCGATCGTGCCGAGCGGCTCGAGCTCCTGCGTATACGTGATCTGCATGTTCCACTGGCTGCCGTCACCACAGACGCTGCGGATCAGATGGCCCAGATAACCGGTGGTGACGAAGACCTCTCCGATCCCGTTCCGTCTCAACCATTTGAGAACGAGCTCGAGGACGGGACGGGCGCCGATTGGCATGAGGGGTTTTGGCAAAATGGACGTATGTGGACGAAGTCGAGTTCCTCTGCCGCCGCACTGAACTACCGCTTTCATCTGAACCTCCATGTACTCAAAAAAATACGCATCAAAAAAAACGAGATATGCTTCTCACGGAAAAAGGTAGGAGCAAACCATGCCTGCGTCTTCGTTCGTTTGCATGAGAGCGTTGGAATCGGACGGCAGAGGAATGCCGGCGGGTAGTCCACGCAGTCGTGCAGTCGAGGCGTGCCTCTCCGGAAGACACGGGATTCGCCTTGACCAAGGGGCTCATGCGGAAGGCTTCGCGAAGGGCGAAAGAACGCCGCACTCGGCGGCCGGGTGAACCCCCGGGGCGCCAAGCCGCGATCGAGTCACAGGACAGCTCGTTTCCTTTGCTTGCCGAACGCGCCGATCGGTCAGGTATCGGCGGCCAAGTTAACCTTGCTGGCGATGTAGCGTGCCATGCCCCGAATTGAATCGAGATTCTCGGGCAGGATCTCATTGTCGTCGACGGCGATGCCGAAGGTCGTCTCGATGAACCCGACCACCTCGAGCACTCCGGTCGAATCGATGATCCCCTGGTCGAGCAGGGACGCGTCGTCGTTCAGCGCCGCGATGTCGCTGATGTAGAAATTCGATGTCAGAAAGGCGCGGATCTGCTCCTTGTAGCGGTCGGGTGCCAAGACCAGTGTCATTGCGTTGGTGCTCCATATGAAAGCGGGTGCGTCGATTGGTCGTCCACAAGCTATCCCGTGATGAGCTCTCTCTTGTTGATCTTGCCGGTGTCCGTGCGCGCCAGTTCCGGCACGATAACGACGTACTTGGGGACCATGAAACTCTCGAGGCGCTTGTGACATTCTCGCTGGATCTGCTTGGCGTCGATCGGCCGCACCTGGTCGATGACCACGAAGGCCTTGATCGCGTGGCCGAGCAGATCGTCGGGAACGCCGACGACTGCCGCTTCTCTTATGCCGGGAATGTCGAGCAAAGCGCTCTCCACCTCCTTGGGCGCGACCTTCTCGCCGCGTGATTTGATGACTTCGTCGCTCCGGCTGACGAAGTACAGATATCCGTCGGCGTCCATCTGACAGTAGTCGCCGGTGTAAAGCACCTGCTCGCCGGGAAGCGGTCCGGGCTTGAGTTTCTTGGCAGTAGCTTCGGGCTTTCGCCAATAGCCCTTCATGACGGTCGCACCGCGGATCACCAGCTGTCCGGCTATGCCGGCGCCGACCCGTTGATCACGCTCGTCGACGATCCACATTTCGGTATTCGGGATGGCAATTCCTACGCTCGACGGCTTCCGATCGAGATCCTCCGGCGGCAGGTAGGTGCAGCGTTTGCATTCGGTAAGACCGTACATGGAGTAGATGCGGGCGCCGGGGAACGTGTGTCTCAGCTGCGCCAGGTGCCGGACCGGCAGTGTGGCACCGGTGCTTGTCACGTAGCGAATGCTGGATAAATCGTAGCTCTTCAACGACTCAAGGTGCAGCAAAGTCGAGAACATCGTCGGCACGCCGGGAAAACCCGTCACTCTCTCTTCCGCAACACGCCGAAGCGTCTCGGCGGGGAAAGCAAACGAGCGTTCGAGAACAAGGCGTGCTCCGGCGCGTACGGCCATGATCATCTGATACAGGCCGTAGTCGAAGGCGAGTGGCAGAGCGTTGAGGATGACCTCATCGTCACGGACGTCCAGATACGACGAAACCGACGTACACGCCGTCATCATGTTCCGATGCGTCAGCATCACCCCTTTGGGCTCGCCGGTCGAGCCCGAGGTGTAGACAATGGCGGCGAGATCGATATCGATGCAGCGGCGCGCTGGTGCCGCGTCGTGCTCGGTGGCCGTTACAGTGCTCCATCGTACCGCATGCGGCAGCGCGTTCAGATCGGCGTCGTCGATAGGGCCGGACACGATCACGCGGCGCAAGGAAGGGCAATGTCGTGCAGGTTCGCGGAACGTAGCGTAAAGGCGCGTTTGCGTAATGAGCGCTGTCGGCTGGCAGTCGTTGAGGAGATAGCCGAGCTTGTCGGGTTTCGTGAGAGAGTTGATGAGGCATACGATCGCGTTGGCCTTGAGGACGGCCCAGAAACTGACGGCTGCCTCGACGGTGTTGTCGGCAAAGATCATCACACGATCGCCGCGCTCGACGCCGGCCTCGACCAGGTGGTGCGCGACCGCATTCGACCACGCCTCGAACTGGTCGTAGGTGACCCGATGACCGTCGCATACGAGCGCGACCTTCGCGCCGTTTTGATGGGCCGAGTTGATCAGGTAATCGTGCAGGAGCGGCACGGGATTGTTGATCATGCGTAAACTCCCGGTACGTCCTGGTGGTCGACGTCCACACTGAGCTCGAGGCGATGCGGTGCTTCCGGCCGGTCCGCGACGAACTGCTGGAACAGGAGCTGAGTGGACAGGACGCCGACGAGCGCCATGTTGTCGAAATTGGACAGGTCGCCATCGCCGGCGTGTGCATGGGCTTGGCACTTGGTGCGCAGCCGCTCGACCGCCACCGGGTCGAAGATGTTGGCGGCGCGGACGCTTGCGCCTGAGAGCGCTTCGTCGACATAAGGGGGGGCATCCCTGTCGACGAAGCAGAGCGCATTGGGGGTCCGGTAGGGCTGCTTCTTGCGTGTGACGATCTCTGGTGGAACCTGCGACTGTGTGACACGCTTAAGGACGTGCTTCTCGTCGAGGATACGAAGCTTGCAGGCGTCCGGAAGGGAGTTCGCGAGCTCGACGACGTCGTCATCAAGGAATGGAAAGCGTCCCTCGACCGAGTGCGCCATCAGCATCCGGTCTCCCTGGGAGGAGAGCAGGTATCCGGCCAGGAGCGTCTTGGTCTCGAGGTACTGATCTTGTGCGAGCGGCGTCCAGCGGGAGAAATCCGGCGGCAGACGATCGAGCAATTCGGTTACCGGGTCGGCTCGCGAGGTCGCCGCGCGCATGTCTTCGGAGAACAGGCGCTTGATCGCGCTGGTGCTGCGCCAACGCGGAGAGTGAGCAAAGCCGGGCGCACCCGGGGCAGAAATGCCGTGTCCGAAGAACTTTAGCGCGATGGCCTGCATGTGGACCGGCGATCGCGAGATGTAGGGATAGAGCCGGCTCAGGAGGGCGGCGCGCCGCGTTGAGGCCGGCTGGCGGCCCCAGAAACGGCGGATCTTGCCTTCGCGAAACACATCATAGCCGGCGAACATTTCATCTGCGCCTTCGCCGGTCAGCACGACCTTGATGCCGCGCTCGCGTACGAGCTTCGAGAGCAGGAACAGCGGTGCAGGGGCGGTCCGCAGGATTGGCCGCTCAGTGTGGTAGATGACCTTGGGAAATACCTCGGCGATATCCTGTCGCGAGACCATGAGCTCGTGGTGCTCGCTCGCAATCGTGCGTGCCATTAGGTGCTGATAGGAGGTCTCGTCATACTCAGCGTCGGCAAAGCGCACGGAAAACGTCTGGAAGCGCCTGCCTGCAAACCGGCTTCCCAATGCCGCAACAAGCGAACTGTCGAGACCACCGGAGAGATAGCCTCCCACGGGGACGTCGGACCGCACCATTCGGAGCGCCGTAGCCGCCTCCAATGCTCTACGCACAGCATCGATCACATCATCATTGCAGCCGGCAGACAAAATGCGATGCTCGTCGGACCGGGTCGCATAGGACGGAGTCCAGAATGCGCGGTCCCGGACCGCGCCGCGCACGTAACTGCGGACGTGTCCCGGTTCAATTTCCGTGATCCCCTGAAACACGCTTTGCGGCGGCACGCTACTCCAGAAGGTAAAGGTCTGGTCGATGCCTGCCGGATCGAACGCTCGAGGGATTGCCGGATTTGCCGCGAAGATGGCCTTGATCTCACTGGCGAAGTAGAGTTGGCCTTGATGGTTGCAGATATAGAGCGGACAGATTCCGGTCCGGTCACGGGACAAGACGAGGCGGCCGGCGGAGGCGTCCCAGATGGCAAGGGCCCATTGCCCGTTCATCCGTTCGAATGCTGCCTCGCCCCAGGCGCGATAGGCCTGAATCACGACCTCCGTGTCGCTGCGGGTGCGGAAGCGATGGCCGAGCGAGATCAGCTGCTCGCGCAGCTCGACATAGTTGAAGATCTCGCCGTTGAACACGATCCAGGCGGGCCCGCCGGGATCGGAGAGAGGCTGTTGTCCGCCCGCTATGTCGATGATCGAGAGCCGGGCGTGCGCCAGGCCCGCGCGTTGGTCCCGGTAGAGGCCTCGCTCGTCTGGCCCGCGATGTGCAAGCGCCCCGACCATCCGCAAGAGCGCTCTCCGCGAAGGACTCGGAGCGTTCGCACTCAGCGCCACGATGCCGGCGATGCCGCACATGCCGTCTAGTCCTCGATTACCGCATCAACGAGTAGAGGCGGGCTGTGAAGATAGCGCGTCGCCCGACGCTTGGAAGTGATGTCCTTGAATACCTTCTGCACCTGCGCTGTGGCCAGACCTACGGCCTCGGCCACGTTGTCGGCGGAAATGCCGTGGTTGACCGCGTACATGCAAACGTCAGTCAATCGATACGGGGCAGCGAAATAGAACTCCTCCTGGCTCTGCGGCAGCGAGAATGTGTCGGATGTCGGCGGCCGTCGCCTGATCTCGTCGTCGATGCCAAGGTATTCGGCCAGTTGGTAGACTTGGCTCTTGTAGAGATGCGCAATCGGCATGACGTCCGCATCCCCGTCACCCTGCTTCACGAAGAAGCCCTGATCGTGCTCGAGCCGGTTTGGCGTACCTATCACGGCATATTTCAGGCGGTCCGCGTGATAGTACTCGGTCATCTTCCGGACCCGTTGCTTGTAGTTGGTTGCAGCAACGATCTGCAGGTAGACCTCGGGCGGAAGACGCACGGTGGAGGTTTCGCCGTCCGGGTCTTGTACGGTCAGACGGGTGATGTTGATGCCGGCGCTCTCCGAGCCCGAGCCAAGCACCAGCTTGCACTTCCAGTCGATTCCATACTCGGGTACGACGGCTTGGATCGCCTCTCGCTGCCGGCGGTACGCGCCCAATGCTTCGAGCGCCGGTGCGATGTCTTCGACGACCGTCGTGAGGCGCAGTTGCGTGGCAACGGCCCGGCCGAGTCTCAGCGAATCGGACGACGAATCGCGCTCGGGCATCAGCAGGCCAAGGACCTTCGTATTTCCAAATGCGCGCGCACAGAGCGCTGCGACCACCGAGCTGTCGATGCCGCCGGAAAGCCCGACGATGGCTCCGCGTCGGCCAAGCACGCCAAGGACACGGTCGCGCAAGAACGCGACGATGCGCGCGACCTCGGATGGCGCATCCAGGACCAGGGCGTCTTTACTGAACGCGGGTTCGGTTTGGCTGTGTGCTGCTTGCAAGGTCACTTGAACAATCCGCCTCTCTCTGGGGAAACTCGGCCGGTGAGTAGGTTTGCGACAGCGCCTTCTGGACGAGGTGCAAGTTCATCGCGAGGTAGGGCGGCATGACCAGATCGGTGTGAGTGCCTGCGCTTGGGACGACATCGATCTGGGCAAACGCACGATCCCATCCCAGAGTTTGCGGCATCTTCTTTCGCTGGCATCGGAACAGAACGGCGGAGAACGGCAGCATCGATTTCGGCTCCGCCAACCAGCGGAAGTAGGCCTTCGCGCGCAAGACTTCCTGCAATTCCTGCTTGAGCCTGAACGACGTGAGATCGAACTGCCCCTTCGCGCGGCGATCGAGCATCCGGGCCAGGTTAGCTTCATGGCCGATCGCAACGGTTGCCTTGGCGAGGGCCCGGCAGACCATCCGGGGCGCGGTGACCCGGTTGTTGCGGATTCGACGGATCGTGCGGGTCAACGTCTCCCATGCAGAACTGCGCTCGCCCATGAGGCTGGTGTCGAGAATTCCGAAGAACTTCACCGAGCGGCCGGCGGCAAACATTCGCGTCGCGACCTCGAAGGCGACCGCCCCACCGAGCGAATGACCGAGAAGTCTGATGTGGCCGCGCGGCTGGATGCGATTGATCTGCTCCACGGCAGCAGCAGCCATATCGCAAACGCTGTCCTGACCCTGCAATATCTTGCCGAGATCCGGGTAGCGGATCGGAACGACATGTGCAATTTCGCGTATTGAGGCTGTCAGGGCGGCGAGGCTGGCTCCATAACCAAGTGAGCCGGGCAGTAGGAAAAGCACGGGCGGCGCCGCCGCCACAATGCACGAGGGCGGAGAAGCCAAATCCTCGCCTGTATCAATCAATGGCCGTAGCTTCATTGGCATGCAACCGACTGACCGAGCTCCAAAATTGGAGTATGAAGACGTTGAAAATCCTCTCATCATTCATTTGCATGAAGCACATGGTCGCGCCCAGGAAATTGGTTATTTTCGCTCCAGCGCGTCTGTCGTCCATGTGCCGCCTCCTCGAGCGGACGCGAAGTTCGGGGCGTGCTCTTTCGACCCTCTGGGTCACACAGGCCCATTGATCGGTGCGCCCGACGTCCGCGCGCCGCCAGGCCCATTCAAGAGAAACAGCGCCACGATAATTCCCAGGGCGTAGCCGGTAGCTCCTCCGGCGGCCATCATGTAGATCACCTGCAACGGGTCGAGGCCGAGGTGAGCACCGATGAGAAGCGGGCCAAATACAAACACGGCCCGCACCAGATCAACAAGCAGACGCAGTTCCTGACGGCGAAAAAGAGTCGGAACTTCCTGAATGGGCGTCGACAAGGCTTGTGCGGCGCACATGAGCGCCAGGGCGCCCATGATCTGACCCGTAGGTATCCAGGATTCTCCGAGCAGCGGAACGACGACGTAGGGGGAGATAAATCCAAGGCCGAGCACCGGCAGAACGATCAGGCCGGCCGCAACGACCAACAGGCCGCATGCGGTGCCGAGCAGATGATGACGGTCGAAGTCTTTGCTGGCCTCGGCGACGAAGACATTGCTGAGCGGCAAGGCGATCAGGGTGACCGGACCGGTCACGAGACGGGCGGCGACGCCAAAATGCCCCGCGAATGCGGTACCGAATAGCGAGCCTATGAAGATTGCGGGGAGATTGATGATCGCGAATCCCGCAAGGGCCGAGGGCAGCTCGAACAGGGGAAATTTGTACTCTCGCCGCGCCGTCGCCGCGACCGAACCCCACGGGGCTTGCGCGATGCGGCGGATGTCCTCCCATTTCAGGAGCCGGACGCAGAGAAATGCGATCAACACAGCCTGGCTCAGGATGTGGGCTTGGATCATTGCGCCGTCCCCGAGGTGCGCGAGGCCGAAGCTCACCTGGAGCACTGCCATCGACGCCGGCAGGATCAGGCGGCCCATGCCGAAGTCACGCATATGATTGAAGCGCAAGCACCAGCAGTTCATTGCGTCGGCAACGCCGACCGCAGCCATCCCGATGGGTACGAGGTAGGTAAGATGTTGCAGTCGTGCTGGCACCACGTCCGACAGCAGGTATCCCGCGGTTAGCACAACAGAGGTCGTAAAGCAGACCGCCACGAGCGTGAGCTTGAGCGCGACCAGCGCGTGAGCTCTGTCCTCAACCACATACAGAGACGTGCTGAAGCGAAGTCCGGCTATCGCGCCGACGATGTTTACGATTGAGAGATAGATCGTGAATATTCCAAAATCCTCCGGCGAATAGAGCCGGGTAAGGATGGGAATGGCCGCTACGAGCATGAGCTGGCCGGTGAGTGCGAGGGCGGAGACGCCCGCCGCTGCACGAACAAGAGCCCCTGTCCGCGTCGGACCGGTCGCCGGTTTCGCGGCCATGAAGAACTTCCTCGGTCCAGAATTCATTTCAAAAACGGCAAGATCGTCGCGATGACGGTGCGATCTATTTCGATTCGATCGTAGGATGGAGAGGGGCGCGCGCCATCATTCGTTCGCATGACGCTGACTGAAGTGTCGCGGAATCGAAGGAGAGTTTGCATGAACAGCTCGTGCTTGCGGAATAGACGACGCATGGAGCCCGATCGTGGGGCCGGAACCCAGCTGTGATGCGCGTGGCTTGTGGGCGGATGATGGATACTCACGCAAGCCGCGCCGACGGGAGACGCCGATCTACAGGCGATGGGGACGTGAGCTGTGCAAGCCGAAGGCCGGTCCGCGCGAGCAAGTCCGACAAGGCGGATGGTCTGACGGCGATCAGGTTATCGTCGTCCGGTCCTGGTATGTCGGGAGACGCTGGCTCGAGTCGTCCCGCCCTGAGATGGAAGAGCTCAAACCCGTGATCGGTCAGTCGGTCATACAGCTCCGCACGCGAGGTGCCGGCCCGCCGAAGGTTGAGCTCAGAATCCTCTATGTACAGACATCGGCAATTGGAAATGGTCTGGGCGGCGCCCTTGAGAAGATCGACTTCGAACCCTTCGACATCGACCTTCAGGAGATCGATCGCCCGATTTCCGACGATCGAATCGAGCGTTCGTACTGGAACTCGGAGCGCCGCGATGCCGGCCGGAGGAGTAGCGCATGCGAAGTTCATGTCGTCACTCCGAAAGTCCGTGAAGACGAGCTCGCCTTCCGTGCTGCCGATCGCCGTGTTGTGGACCTCGACGGTCAATCCGTTCAGGCGAATGTTGCCCAGCAGGTATTTGCAGATGCGCGGATGTGCTTCGATAGCGATGACTCGTCCGGATCGGGCAACCCGCATGGCGGCCGCGAGGCTCAACTGTCCGACATTCGCGCCGACATCGACGAAGGTTTCTCCGGGCTGCAGGTAAGATCCGACGAAGTCGGCGTCTTCGGCGCGAAGGTTCCGGTTGCGCCAGAGTCCTGCGGACATGGAGCTGGGATAGAAACGCATTCTGTATCCGGCAGGAAAGCCGAAGGTGATAAAGCGGCACAGTCCGCTCACCCACAGTCCGCGCGATAGCAGGAACCGAGCCTTGTCGGGCTCCTCTTGAATTCGAGCGAGCAGTTGATGCAATTTGTGCAAGGGGCCACCCATCTCTAGCGGTTAGCTGCTCGGGAGAGCGTAGGCTGACCGGGGCGCCCGGCCATCCTTCATTTGCATGATGGTATCGATCGTTCGATTCCGGATCTCCCGGTCCCGCAGTGATCCTGCCGACCGAGCTGACCGCTTCGAGACCTCGCGTCTGGGGATAATCATCGTCATGCGAATGAAGGATGACCAGTCCCATGCCGCTACCTAGCGTTCGTCGTGTGTAATTCGGTCGGTCTTGACGTTCACTGCTCATCAAGAAGGACGCGGTGCAACGCGATGAGGTCGGTGTTTTGCGGAGCCGATCGCGGGTTCGTCGGGGCCGACTGCTTGAATGACATGAACTGAGCTTGAGGGAAAAGCAATGAACCTGTTGCAGCACGACGGGTCGGAGGGCATTCGAGATCCGGACGCCCGCCCCATGATTTCGGTGGCCATACCAACCTTCCGTCGACCGGATATGATACGCCGTACGATTGAAAGCGTGCTGCAGCAGAATTACGCCGACTGGGAAATGGTGATCAGCGACGACGAGGGTCCAAAAGGCGTCAGTTGGAGCATTCTGTCTGAATACGCTCGGAGCGATTCCCGTATTCGAATTGTCCAGAACCACCGAGGACGGGGCCAGGTTGAGAATACGAACAGCGCGATGCTCGCATGTCGCGGTCATTGGATCAAAGTGTTGCATGACGACGACTGGCTGGTGCCGGGATCGCTCGAGACTTTTGCGGAATTGGCGAGGACGTACCCCACCGCTGCGTTCATGACCTCCACATCTCATCTCGTTCAGGATGAAGGCATAAAATACCGCCGGGGAGGGCAGGTTACGCGGTATTCGAGCCAGCAGTGCCTGACTGATCTCTATTTGGTCGGCAAGACCCGGGTGCTGGGAATTGTTCCGTCGACCCTGCTGATCAACAGCGAGGTCATCCAGGCGGGTTGTCTGATGCGAAACTACAAGTCGATCCGGTGGGGAGTGGACCAGCTGTTCTTCGTCGACCTCGCCTGTCATGGCGACATGGTGGCGATCGACGACGGCCTGATCTTCTACGATATGACGGACCACGCGAACATTACCGCTTCCAAATCGTTCTCTCAGATCGATGAGGAGACCCTTGATCTCAAGAATCTGACCTGGAGCCTGGTCGAGGACAAGCAAGGGCTTCCGGATCCCGAAACGGTCGTGCGTGCATTGCGGGTTGCAAGATTGCGCGGAAGATTTCGCCACCAGTCCTGGGGGGCGACGATCCGGGACGCGCTCCAGATCCTGCGTCCCTCGGTTATCAAGGCAGCCAACAAGGCGATCCGGGCGCGAGCGCGTACATCGGCAGCGGGCTCACTAGCTCGTGTGGGTCACGCCTGACGGAGCCGCCGCCGATCATTATCGGGACAGGGCGCTGGTCCGATCGGGGGCATCGAGACGTGTTACGAAGTCGAACACGGGGCCGCCCGCTACCCCCCAATTGCTCGACCAGATCACCTGGGAACCGTCAGGCGACGGCGAGCCGTGAGTCTCGCTCCAGTAGTCGTGCGGGACGTTGCGTGTGTACGCAATGCGTCGGAATTCGCCACTGCCGTCAATTCGCAGAGCAATGACTTCCCGAGCGAAGGGCGCAAACTTTGGTAGCTGGGCGATCTCGGCTGGATCGCCGCCATAGCTTAGAATCACCCAGCCGGGCCAGTGGATCGCGCGCGTGGACGCATGCGAGGCCTCTCCACGCGGAGCAAGGGCGGTAACCACGCCGTCATCCAGCCGGCGCTTGATCACCTGGTATATGTCGGGATCAGCTTTGCTGATTCCGACGTATATCTCGCGTCCGTCTGTGTCCACGGCCATGTCGCCATGACTCGGACGATGATGTTCGGTCCAGCTCTGCACCAGATCGCCTGCGACGGTATAGATGAATGCCTCATCCTTTCCGTCGACCCAGCGGCTGCATCTGATGTAGCTGCCCAGGGCAGATATCTCGCAAACGCCGTCTCGCCCGGGCAGTTTCCCCACTTCGATATCCGGAAACTTCTGTCGGCTCACGAGGTCAAACGCGAATGCGACGACGACGCCGTCGGCGCGCGTGCCCCGCACGGCGATGCGCCGGCCATCCTGAGAGGGATTGCCCTTGCCCGGTCCGAACTGAAGGCCGCGATAGCCCTCGGCCATCAGCATGATCTCTTCGGCATTGGTTCGCGGCGTCCAGAGCGAGATCTTGCGCCCGATCACGCATATCATGCGCTCGGGATCGCGCGGGTGCCATTCGCACTCGTCTTCACGCTGCCGGCGGAACAGCGGAACGTATGTCCGTCCGTCCAGAAAGCAGAGCCCGTTACAACCGTTGGCGATCAGAAGCAGAGTCTGGTCTGCGTTCCAGGCCTGCGCGCTCGAATATCGGTGGGTGCAATAGGCTCGTTGGCAGGCCAGGCCAGCGCCCAAGGGCCCCGGGGTTGTTATCCGGACGATCGTGGCGCCGGTGTCGGGATCGGTGACCGGAACGAGATAATCGGGCAAGTTCATGCTGCTGGCAGTAGTCAGCTTGGTCTTTGCAAGCGTCTGTGCGGCGGCGATGCCCGCCAATGCAAGCACGACGGCCACGGCGCCGGCCAGGCCAATTCGCGTGTAGAGGGACGGAGACATCCGTATCTTGCTCCATGGCAAGCAGGGGGCTCGGATCATCCGGGTGGGCAAGCGATCGATACAAGGTTCGATGCTTGCCGGTCACCAGGCTCCTGCGGGGACCAGGACTATTGGTTCGACGATGCGTTCTAGCCGCTCGGTCCCAGCGCGCATCATTTGAATGCAGGAGACGCCCCACGAAATGTTGCCGCTCCACGGGCAGGTTCTGATCCTCTCGATCGATAGATCAGTCCGGCGCGGTTAGCTGGGCGGCGCGTATAGGCGCCGCCCAGCATTTGTTGAGGGCTTGATGGGCGTCAGGCCGATCCGCCAGGCTAGTCCGGCTCTGCGGCGCCGATTTCGTGACGTCCGCGGTCGCTTGACACGAGGCTGAGCGTAGGTTCCCGATCGATTGACAACGGCAGCGCGTGACCATTCGAGACCCGCACCAGTGATCCGTTGTTCATTCCCCAAATTGCGGCCTGCGTCCTGTTCTGGACCCGTATCTTGCGCAGGATCGCCTTGACGTGAACCTTCACGGTCGCCTCGGCAATATCGATCTTTCGCGCAATGCACTTGTTGGAATTGCCCTCGATCAGATAGGAGAGAATCGCCCGCTCTCGCGGTGACAGATGAGGTGCTATCCGTTCTTCGGCCGCAACGAGGAGATTTGATCGCTCTTCGATCGCTGGCTGAAGCTGAGGCTCGCGATCGAAACCGCTATCGAGCACGAATGACAGGAAAGCCGGTGGAAACACCGTCTCGCCCATCGTCACGAGTTCGATGGACTTGATGAAAGCGTCGCATGAATTGACGTCGACGAAGTAGCCGCTGGCGCCGGCCTTGTAGGCCGCGATCAACTCATCCGGCCGGTAGTGGTCCGAAACGATCGCGACGCGCGCGTCCGGATAGTGCTCTCTTACAAACCCGATGTGCTTCATGGCTGCATCGAATTCGCCGGTGCTGTGGATAATCACAAACAGGAGCTGCTGATGTGCCTGGAGTATGCTTGTAACTTCATCGGTGCTCGAGGCCGAGACCGCAATTTGAAAATCTGCCGCATGCAGTATTTGAGAAATTCCCTCTCGCAGCAAAATATTTCGTCCGATCAAAACAACTTTGCAGGATTGCCGCCTCCTCATCTTACCCTCCGCAACCAACGCAATGACACAACTTGAATGAAAAACACGCAGGAAAAGGAACAAAGCGTCTCATGGCCCGGTTTTTCTGATTTGCAGAAGCCGGGCGCCGTTTAGTTAATAATTGCTGAAGGTTAGATTCGATCTTTCGATTTTGCCTATATACCTTTGGTTATAGGCCGATGGGTCCCCAAGCTGTTGGTGAACGGCCGTCAGAGATTGACTTGGGGGCGAAAGAGAATACTGATTCAACCTTTGAATGTTCGCCCTGAGCGGGTGAATCCGTTCGCGAAAGCCTTGCTCCATCGCGATGCTTTCGAACTTGCCAAGTGGCAAGACCGCTCTCCAGCGGTTGTGAGCCGTGACCACCGGGTTCATACGGCCCTTTGATCCGGCGAACTTGATGTATATTGCGATCACAGACTCGTGCGGTTATTTGCCTCATAGGTCCGCTACGCCAAATGATACTTTAGGGAATTGCTCGAAGTTTATTTGTTGGTGATCAATTGATGTTGGAGCGGCAAGGGCGGGGGCCTGTAGCTTCAATCGCGGGAATTTTGGGGGCGGCAGGTTAGGGAGCGCCCGATGCGTCGTGCGACTGTAGTGATTGCAGACCGACACCCAATGGTTTTGCAGGGTCTCGCAAGTGTTCTCGGTTCAGAATCCGATTTTGAGGTCGTTGCATCCTGCGGCGATGCTGCGAGTTGCATCCAGGCAATTTTGACGCTTGCGCCCGACATAGCGATCATGGATGCGGCAATGCCGGAGCTGACCGCGCTGATGAACAATTCGCTCAGCCATTCGGACAGCCGACCAACGCGGTTTGTGTTCTTCGCGCCCAGCGAGGACTATGATCTTGTGTTGGCGGGCGCCCCCGCCGGGTACAGTGTCCTTCTCAAGGAGATGACAGGCCAAGCCGTGGTGCAAGGCTTGCGAGACATTGCCAACGGTCAGACCGTTGTTCCGTTATCACCCACCGATCAGGCCGCGCCTCGCGAGCACAGTCCGAATCCGGAAAGTGCGCTCGCGGCGCTCACCGAGCGCGAGCGGCAGATCATGCGCCTGGTCTCTCGTGGCCTGTCCAACAAGGAAATCGGCCGCCGGCTCAACATTGCGGACGGCACCATCAAGGTTCACCTCCACAACATTTTCCAGAAGCTTGAAATCGGGAATCGCACTGCGCTTGCGGCCCTCGCCATCTCGCAGGATGACCGCGCCAATTCGGCGCAGGACAAACCGGCGCATGCTGGATCGGATCCGGTGCCCGGGGAACGCTAAGACATCATCTCGCACTGTTTGCAGTGCGATATGCGGGCATTTCGCCGAAGCCCAGCCGAGCGACTATTGCACCTTCAGATTGCGCAAGCGCCGGCAAAGCTGCGTTTTCGGTCTCTTATCCCTCGATGGAGAACTGAAGAACGAACAGCGACCGGCCGCCAAGCTCGGGGCTGTCGCTGACTTCCACCTGCCAGGAAATGTAATGCAGGAGTGGGTCCATCACGTCGTGCTTGAGGATCTCGCCGCTCAGTTCGATCGCAGTGGTCCGTGCCGCGGAAATGTCGGGGAGATCAAGTCCGACATCGTCGAGCACTGAATGACCGTCGTGGATATGAAAGAAATACCGCGGCATGGATGTCTCCGGACAACGCGAACATTCCGATGACTGCAGCGAGCCCCCCGCATCACGGTCAAGATTTCGCATCGCAGGGGCGCGCATAGCAAGCGGCTATTCTAGGAGGGCTCAATCATCATTGATGGGTACCCCGACGTTGATCTCTATGATCACGAATTCAGAATGAACAATTGCTTCTCGAGGACTACGATGATGTTGCGTCGACGGAGCCCACTTCGGCGCAGCGTTGCGGCCCCGGCCCTGCGAATCCCCAATGCCCCCGCCGGGGCCGCGCTCTTTTCTTCGCAAGTCCCGCCTGGTCGTCCATCACCGCCGCGCAGAAGTTGCAACCGATACTCCGATCGATCGGGAGCGGACGGTTTGACCCTTGGGGAGATGATCTCGAAAAATCATATCCGGTAGTAGTCGCGATACCAGCGGACGAAATTGGATATGCCGGTTTCGATAGGGGTGGAGGGCGAAAAGCCGGTATCGCGCATGAGATCGCCAACGTCGGCAAACGTTTCCGGAACATCCCCAGGCTGCATTGGCAGCATTTCCTTCGCCGTGGTTCGTCCCAGCTCTTTCTCGATCAATTCGAGGACGTGCATCAGCGCTTCCGGGCGGTTATTGCCTACATTGTAGAGCTTGGCCGGTGCGCCCGCCGCATCGGCGTTGTCCTCCGGAGCGCGCTCGATCAGCCGCGAGATGACGCGCGTGACGTCGTCGACATAGGTGAAGTCGCGCCGCATCTTGCCATGGTTGAAGAGCTTGATCGGCTTGCCTTTAACGATCGCGTCGGCGAACAGGAATATCGCCATGTCGGGCCGGCCCCACGGGCCGTAGATCGTAAAGAATCGTAAGCCGGTGACCGGGAGCCGGTACAGGTGGCTGTAAGAATGGGCCATCAGCTCGTTGGCTTTCTTCGTCGCGGCATAGAAGCTGACGGGGTGGTCGGCCCTATGCCGGGTCGAAAATGGCAACTCGGCATTGGCGCCGTACACGGACGATGACGATGCGTAGATCAAATGACCACAGGCGTTATGCCTGCAGCCTTCGAGGACGTTGAGGAACCCCTCAAGATTGGCGTCGACATAAGCGTGCGGCTGATCGATCGAATGCCGGACGCCGGCCTGAGCGGCCAAATGGACCACTCTCGCAAAACGATGTTTTGCGAACAACTCGGCCATCGTCGACCGATGTCCAAGATCGATCTGCACGAAGGAAAAACGCGGATCGCGGCGCAGAATGTCGAGACGCGCGCGCTTCAAGGCGGGATCGTAGTAGCTGTTGATGTTGTCCAATCCGACGACCCGGCGTCCCTCGTCGAGCAGCCGACGGGCGACATGAAAACCGATGAAGCCAGCAGCTCCGGTCACCAGAACGTCGTCGGCAACTTGTTCTGAGCGAGATGACATTCGCTGTCCAAGTTAGATGGAGTTTCGAACGGCGAAGAAGGCGCCATCGATCGCAGAAAGTTAACTCTCAATCGCGCCGCATCTCGATTGCGCAAATGAGCACACCTGACGATGGCGGCGGAGCCGAGCTGCCAGCAGCCGTTCGAACGGACTACTCCGCGCATCCCCGCCACTGTCTCAAATTCCAGGGGCGTAGCGTATGTAATGTCCGAGCGAACCCCGTCATCATCCATTTGCATGAAGATGAAGCCAGGCAAACCTGCAGAGATGTTTCGGCGGCGGGCTTGCCCGACGTGGCCGTCGGCTTGGAGTACGCGCTGTCGAACGATCGACGTCGGTGACTTGAGCGCAAACGGCGTGGTCAGGGGTGCTTGCGATGAAGATGGTCCGTGTTGATGCTCTCGGCGCGAATGTATCGAGCATCGGTTTCGGCTGCGCGTCGCTCGGGGGGCGCGTTGGGGCTCGCAGGGGGATCGAGGGGCTCGAGCGCGCATACGACGCCGGAATAACCTGGTACGACGTGGCGCCTTCGTATGGCGATGGGATGGCCGAGTCTATTTTGGGCCAGTTCGTATCCAGCAAGCGCGGCAGCGTCCATATCTGCACAAAGGTCGGGATGCGCCCGCGTGATACCTCCGCCGTTAAGCGGATCCTGAAGCCGATCGCGCGCGCCGCTCTTGCGGTGTTTCCCGGGATCCAACCGCGCCTCTCCGCAATGAAATCGAAGCCCTTCAAAGTGCCGCTATCGGCCGAGCTGATCAGGACGAGCATCGAGGACAGCTTGAGGCGACTCCGCACGGATTATGTAGATGTGCTTGCTCTCCACCGTCCCACCCGCGAAGAGGTCGTTCGCGAAGACATCATTCGAGCGGTCGAGCGCATCGTCCAGGACGGGAAGGCCCGCGCCATTTCGATTGCGGGCAATAACGAGGGCGGAATTGACGACCTCCATGAATCGCTACCATACCGGCTGATACAGATCGCGAATAATCCGCTCGAGCCGAATCTTCAGAGATCGACGGAGATTGCGCGGCGCAGGACGCTTGTCACGTATGGATCATTTTCGAGCGTCGATCCGCTTGTCGCGAGGCTGGGATCGGAGAAGGAAATACTGAACGGCCTTTACGAGATGGGATACCGGGGCGACCTCACCGAGATCGCCGCTGCCTTCGCCGTGGATTATGCGCTGGCAACGAACTCGGCAGGAGTCTCACTGTTTTCGATGTTTCGGAAAGAGCATCTCGCGTTCAATCTGCGCCGGTCAGCGCAAATCCCGGCGCTTCATCTGCTCAATCGCATCGTCGCCGAGCTCTCGAACGGGCCGCGGCAAACCGAACGATTGGTCAAGCGTGTGCCGGTGTAGCGATCAAGTGCAGAGCCAATGGGCATGAGGTCTACTCCGTCATCATCATACAATCGGCGGCCACGTGTGTTAGAATTCACGTCCCACGATACTACTCGCCAATCTTGTCGACGATGTTCGACAGGCGCGCGGGCGGCCGGGAGGCGGCTAGCTTGAGCGTCTCGCTGAAGCATGCGCAGCAGGTCAGGCCGAAGGTGAGGGGGCCAGGCCGCTGCCGTCGCATTAAGGAGGTTGCCCCAATCGGGGTTGCGCCGGGCGGCGCGCTTCGTGGGGTCGTTGGTAGATGCTCGGAGAGAGGCCATGTGCGGAATTGTTGGTGTCGTCGGGCGGGGTCCTGCTTCTGCTCTCCTTTTGGATGCGCTGAAGCGGCTTGAATATCGCGGATATGACTCGGCCGGTATTGCCACTCTCGAGGACGGTTCGCTGACGCGACGTCGTGCGGTCGGAAAGCTCGTGAACCTCAAGATTCGGCTCGACTCGGAGCCGCTTGCCGGGCGGATTGGAATTGGTCACACGCGCTGGGCGACGCACGGCCGTCCCGATGAGACGAATGCGCATCCTCACATGGTTGACGGTGTGGCGATCGTGCACAATGGGATCATCGAAAACCACCGCGAATTGCGCAATGACCTCAAAGCGGCCGGTGCACATTTTGCGACCGAAACCGACTCCGAAGTGGTCGCGCATCTCGTTAGCCGCGAGCGGAAGAACGGATACGAGCCGGTCGCAGCGGTGCGTAAGGTCCTCCCGCGCTTGAACGGAACGTTCGCGCTCGCCTTCCTGTTCGAAGGGCACGACAATCTCCTGATCGGTGCCCGAAAGGGCTCGCCGCTTGCTGTCGGCTACGGTTGCGGCGAAATGTTCCTGGGTTCGGATGCGATGGCGCTCGCGCCTCTGACGGACATTGTCGCCTACCTTGAGGACGGCGATCTCGCCGTCGTGACCCGGGAGCAGATCGAGTTTATCGACGTGAACGGCGCGCGCCTGCGCCGTACGTCGGCCAAAATCGCTGGTGCCGCCGTGATTGTTCACAAGGGCGAGCATCGCCACTTCATGGCGAAGGAGATTCACGAGCAGCCGAAGGTGGTTGGTCAGACGCTTGCGCAGTATATCGCGCGCGACGGGACAATCAGGTTGCCGGCGGGCGTGGATGCGGACCTCAGGACAGTCGATCGCGTGTCGATTGTAGCTTGCGGGACCTCCTTCTACGCCGGTCTGATTGCGAAGTACTGGTTCGAGCGCTACGCCAAGCTCCCGGTCGAGATCGATATTGCTTCGGAGTTCCGCTATCGCGATGTTCCGTTCGGCGCGGGCAATCTGGCGATTTTCGTGTCGCAGTCCGGCGAAACGGCCGACACGCTCGCTTCGTTGGAGTTCGCCAAGACCCACGGCCAGCGCGTTCTCGCTGTCGTCAACGTGCAAACCTCGACGATGGCTCGTTCGAGCCACATCGTACTGCCCACATTGGCCGGTCCGGAAATAGGGGTCGCATCGACAAAGGCGTTCACCTGTCAGCTGGCAATCTTGCTCTGCATTGCAATCGCGGCCGGTCGCAGTCGCGGTGTGCTCTCGGCCGAAGACGAGCGCTCACTCGTCCGGGCCCTTGCCGAGATTCCAGACTATATGGCGCACGCGCTCGAACTGGAGCCGAAAGTCCATGAGCTCGCGCGTGAGATCGCCAAGGCCAGAGACGCTCTATTCATAGGCCGGGGCACCAATTATCCGCTGGCATTGGAGGGAGCCCTCAAGCTCAAGGAGGTCACTTACATTCACGCAGAGGGCTATGCGGCCGGCGAGCTCAAACATGGACCGATCGCGCTGATCGACAAGGGCCTGCCGGTCATCGTCATCGCGCCGTACGACGCGACGTTCGAAAAGACCATGTCGAACATGCAGGAGGTGATCGCCCGTGGGGGCCGCATTATCCTCTTGACCGACGAGAGAGGTGCTTCACTCGCCGCGTCCAGTGGTTGCTCGGTCCTGGCGTTGCCGGATATGCCCCCGATCGTGGCGCCGCTGGCTCTCGCGGTGCCGCTCCAGCTCCTTGCCTATCACAGTGCCGCGATTATGGGGACCGACGTGGACCAGCCGCGGAATCTCGCGAAGTCCGTGACCGTCGAATAGTCGGTCCGGTCGCGCCACTTCCGCTTCAGCAAGAGGTGCTGTCGAAAGCAGGATGCTGGTCTGACAGACCGGGACGCTCCGAAATGAGTGCCTCTTTCGACCAATCCGCGTTCTCGGCGGCTCGGGGTAAAATCTGGTGGCCTTCGGGCCCAGGTTAAGCACCGACGTCCGTAGGGCAGGCGGCCCCGCTATATTGTAACCGCGTTGGCGGGGCCGCTGCTGCCAAGAAACGAGCTAGGACCTGTGCGGCGCGGACTTGAGATACGCAACTCCTCAGAACCAGCCGCCTTGCGCGCGCTCCGCAGCCGGATCTTCGCAGACTCTTCGGCATCAGGCTGCAAGGGCAGCCCGATCAGGGAGTAGTCCTTTCGGGTTATTGGAAGACCGTTCCGCTTCGAGATAGCTTCAGACAAGCCCGTCCGGTCGACGAGCTCGTTTGGCATCCTACGTGCGCTTCGCGAGGGATCATGTCGGTTTTGACGGGAACAGCCGGCGCGGACATTCGACGTGGTGATATGATTAAGGTGATCAAAGGGAGGCTGTTCCCGGCGCTCCTTTACGAGCAATATGAGGGCGGCGCCGCCGAAGATATTCCCGAGGGCGCCCGTGCCTATTGCCTCAAAGACAAAGTCTGGCGAACGATGCCTCCGGGCTACCGCCCCTCCTAGACCTTATTGGCAAACCAGCATCGCAAAATGGCCGAGCCAGGCTCGGCCAATTCGTGAGCGGGCCGGGACCGCAACCTCCGCGGTAGGTCTGGACCGACGGCGGAGCGCCGTGTGTGCAGACTAGCTGCAGCTCAGCGGCAGCGGCTGGTCGGGGTGCAACTCGTACCAATCGTAGCAATCTGGATAGGCGCCGTAGAATCCGTATCCGGGCCGATCGCGACCAAAGCGGTGAAACGCGTGCTGGCGCAGGCCGATGCCGCCAGCGCCGGCGTGACCGCCGAATCCGAGATGTTCGCCGCCAAAGCCTCCCTCATGCGCCATGCCGCCGAAATGCGCGCCGCCGCCGCCGAAGCCCATATGTCCGCCGCCAAAGCCACCACCGCCAAAACTGGCGTGGCCGCCGCCGCCAAAGCCACCACCGTGGCCGCCGCCGCCGCCGCCGCCGCCGTGCGCCTCGGCCGCGCCGATGGCCAGGGTCGAGGCAAGCGCCGCTGTTGCCAAAATCATGATTGCTCGTTTCATGGGACACTCCTTTCGTGTCGATCTGCCTGGTCATCCATGCAGTCCGCTTCCGCGTCGTGCCGTCGCCGAAGCTCCTGATGACAAGGCTCGTGATGAAAGGAGAGGTAAGAGCGATGCGCAGCATTCCCACTAAATTCGACTTCAGGAACAAGGCGCGCCGGTAGGGAAGATGATCCTGCCGCGGGGGCCGCGGCCCACAAAGGGGCGGGCTGAACGTTCCAGCCCGCCCCCGTCGTTCGATGAGGCCGACCGAGGCGCCCGGCCGGCCAGGGAAATGCCGCGATCAGAAGCTGCCTGTGCCGGGCTCGCAAGGCACGTTGTTGCCGGTCCACGGCGCCGTCGCGAAAGCGCCGACGCGCGGCGCGGGAACGCAGACGCGGCCTCCCTGCTGATAGAAGGGCGCATCCGGTGCGGCCGTATCGGTTGTCATCGCGGGCTGTCGCATGACGGAATGGTGCTCGCGCGCCATGACGGGTCCCCCGAGCACGGCGGCTGCAATCAATCCCGTCGACAAGAGTTTGAGAGTGGTCATTTCGGCTTCTCCTTTGATGACATCAGGCCGACCAAGCGGCTCACCATCAACGTATGGACGGCCGGGCGTCGTCCAAATGCACGAATTGCTCACCTGATTTCAACGGCCTGTGACCCGGCGCGGCGCTGCAAGCACGATCGTGCGAATGCGCAACATCCGTTGCCTTGAGAGTAACGGGGAGCGCATCGCAGGCATATGTTCATGAAAGCGCAGTTCAGAATGGAGGCGGAAGATGATCACGACGACAGCGAGACGTATGGCCATCGCGCTGGCCCTGTTGGCGACGGGCTCGGCGCGCTTCCTGAATCGCTATTTAGTGGTACCCCATGCTCCGCAGGACTATCTCGTCAGACAACGAGTGGCCTATGGCAGGCTGGCGCGGCGCCGCGCGTTCAGAGCGGGCGGGCATTGAACATGACGCTCCGGACCGCCGAGCCCGTGCTCCTCCGCCGCAGGCCGAAACGCCTCGCAGAACGTGGGAGCAGGATCATGACGCGGATTCTTCTGATCGAAGATGATGCCGAGACCGCCGAGGTGATCGTCGCCGAACTCGCCGATCGCGGTTTCGAGGTTCAATGGGCCCCTGACGGCGTCGACGGTCTCGATCGGGCGCGCGCGGCGTGTCCGGATGCCATGATCGTCGATCGCATGCTGCCCGGAATGGACGGGCTGACGGTCATCGAGGCCCTGCGCAAGGATCGGGTCGGGACACCGGTGCTGGTTCTGAGTGCGCTCGGCGCCGTGGACGATCGGGTGCGCGGATTGCGCATGGGGGGAGACGACTATCTCACCAAGCCGTTTGCAATCATCGAGCTCGTCGCACGGATAGAGGCATTGCTGCGCCGTCCGATGGACAGCCGCGAGACCACGTTGCATGTCGGGCCGCTGGAGCTCGACCTGATCGAGCGGACCGCGCGACGGGACGAGCGAGAGATCGACCTGTTGCCGCGCGAGTTCCGCCTGCTCGAATACATGATGCGCCGGAGCGATCAGTTGCTCACGCGCGCGATGCTGCTCGAAGAGGTCTGGAACTACAAGTTCGTTCCGGCAACGACGAATCTGATCGACGTGCATATGGGCCGGCTACGCCACAAGGTCGATGGTCCCGGCGATACGCAGCTCATCCACAATGTTCGCGGCTCCGGCTTCATTCTGCGTTCGCGCGCATAGAGGCGCGAAACCCAGGGGGGCGCGGAGCACATCTCGGACGAATATCGAGTGCGGGTTCGATGCGCCAAATTCAGTTCATCCGTTCGAACACGTTCCTCTGGGCCCTGGCGGTGGCGGCCGCATTTGCGCTGTTCGTGGTCGGGCTGTTCGCGTTCACCTATTGGAAGCTCGATGACTATCTGATCGCGCGATCCGACCGCATGATCATGACCCGGATCAATTTCATCGCCGATTTGCCGTCGGCGCGCCGCATCGGAGCGATCTCCGATCATCTCGAGCAGGATTCCAGAGGCGTGCAGTACGCGGGACTTTTCAATCGTGCCGGCACCCGGCTTGCCGGCAACATCGACAGCTTGCCGCGCGCACTCGATCTCGGCGGAGCGGCGCAGGGTGTGCGGCTCGACCTCATTGAGAAATCGGCGGTCCACGGACCGGTCATCAGGGTCGTGGGCAGGCGTCTCGAGAACGGCGATGTCCTGGTGATGGGACGGAATGTCGATGAGACGCGCGAGATCTCGAGTGTCGTGGGGCAGGCGCTCGCGCTTGGCCTGCTGCCGGCGTTCTGCCTCTGTCTGCTGGCCGGAGCGTGGCTGAGTGTTCGCGCCCAGAGACGCGTGGAGGAGGTGAACCAGCGGGTACAGCGGATCGTGGCCGGGGAGTTGCGCGAGCGGCTGCCGGAGGACAATTCCGACGATCCGTTCGCGCGACTGGCCAGGATCGTCAACGGCATGCTCGCCGAGATGGAGACCATGATCAACGCGCTTGCCGGTGTCGGCAACGATATCGCCCATGATCTCAGGACGCCGCTCACGCGCGCACGCCTGGCGCTGGAGCGCGGCCGAACGCATGCGACCACTTTGGAGCAGCTCCAGGAGGTCACGGACAAGGCAATGGCCGGAATCGATCAGTCGCTCGCGATCGTCACCGCCTTGCTGCGCCTCACCGAGATCGAGAACAGCCGCCGCACCGCCGGTTTCGGTAACGTTGCGCTCGACGAGATCTTGCGCGAAGTGTGCGACGTCTATGAGCCCATCGCCGAAGACAAGGGCATCGGGCTTGGCGTCGTCATCGATCGCAATGTGCAGGTGTGGGGCGATCGGGACCTGTTGTTCGAAGCGATGGCCAATCTCGTGGACAATGCCGTCAAGTTCACGCCGCCCGGCGGCCAGGTGAGGCTCGAACTGGTGTCGGAAGACGACACGGCGCTCGTGCGCGTAAGTGACACCGGACCCGGCATCAGCACGCAGGAGCGCGAAGCGGTGCTGCGGCGATTCTATCGTTCCGACAAGATGCGCAATACGCCGGGGGTTGGGCTGGACTGAGCCTGGTGGCTGCCATCGTCAAGCTGCATGGCTTTCGATTGATCATCGGTCCGGCTCCCGGCGGGCGGATCGAGATCCTTGCCTGGACCGGGAGGGCGAGCAAAGCCGCCGCATGCCGGTCCCGGACCCCAACTCTCGCAGCCGTTAATCAGATGTGATGCCCCTCATGATGCGTGATGTTCTCGATGCCATGACATGCCGAGTGACATGCCGAATGTCTGAAGGCGAATTCAGGTTTGTTACGCTCAATTCAGTGGCCTCCGCCTTCGGAGGCTTCCTAGAGTCCGCTCGCCGGTTTCGTATGTGGGAGTGACAGATGCAGATCCGCCCCGAAGGCGTGAGGAATAGTGCCATGGCTGTCGCGGCCGGAGCCCCATCGCCCTCCTTCCTCAGCGCCTATTCCGCGGCCATCAAGCGCTATGAACTGCTTGAGCCCGGTCACGAGCAGCAGCTTGCACGCCGCTGGCGCGAGACGCGGGACCGTGGTGCCGTGAACGCGCTCGTCACGAGCCATCTCCGGCTCGCAGCCAAGGTGGCGCGCGGCTACAAGGGGTACGGTCTGCCCTTGGCCGATGTGATTGCGGAGGCAAATCTCGGCCTCGTCATCGCGGCGTCACGCTTCGAGCCCGGCCGCGGTGCGCGGTTCTCCACCTATGCGGTTTGGTGGATCAAGGCCTCGGTTCACGAATACATCCTGCGCTCCTGGTCTCTGGTCAGGATCGGCACGACGGCAGCGCAGAAGAAGCTGTTCTTCAAGCTCCGTAGCGAGATGAGGAAAGCCGCGGGCGGCGCGATGGCGGCGCTCACGCCCGATGTCGCCGAGACGATCGCGGAAAGGCTCGACGTCACGGCGCGTGAGGTGATCGAGATGGATTCCCGCCTGAACGGTGACATGTCGCTGAACGCGCGCGTTGGCGACGACGAGCAAGGAACCGAATGGGAAGCGTTGCTGGTCGATCAGGCGATCGACGCGGAGACGGTGCTCGCCGATCATGAGCAGACGGAGCGCCGTACCAACGCCTTGCGCGTTGCGCTGGGCATGCTCACGGCGCGCGAGCGTCATATTCTGGAGGCAAGGCGGCTGGCGGAATGCCCGGTTACGCTGGACCAACTCGGCTTCGAGCTTTCGATCTCCAGCGAGCGGGTTCGGCAGATCGAGATCCGCGCCTTTGCCAAGGTCAGGCGAGCCGCAATTCTTGCCGCGCAGGATGCGGCACGCAAGCGCCGCGACGGCGCCTCGGGCTCACGGCCGCGGGAGCTCACCGCTCCATGAGCGATCGAGAAGCGGTGATGCCGGTACGAATGATGTCTGTCCTTCCGCGGAGCATCTGAATTCGTTTTCATTTGAACGGATGCTCTCCCGTCCTCATCTGTTCAATGATCCGCGCAACTTGCTTCAGGCAGAACCACCATGGGAATTGTTCGCTTCGCGCTACGGTTTCCGCACACGTTCTATGTGCTTGCGGCGCTGATCCTGTTTCTCGGCGGCATCGCGATCTGGTCGATGCCGACGGACATGTTTCCGGAGATCCGCATTCCCGTCGTCACGGTGGTGTGGAGCTACACCGGCCTGTCGACGCCTGAGATGGAGCAGCGCGTCAGCACCTACAGCCAGTATTCGATCAGCGCCAATGTCAGCGGCATCAAGAACATCGAGGCGCAAACTCTCAACGGTCTGTCGGTTCAGAAGATCTACTTCCAGCCGGACGTGAATCTCGACCTCGCAATCTCGCAGATCGTCTCGGCAACCAACGCCATCCGCGCCCTGATGCCGCCGGGCATTCAGCCGCCGATCATCGTACAGTTCAATGCATCGAGCGTGCCGGTGCTGCAGCTCAGCCTCGAGTCCAATAGTCTGAACGAGCAGCAACTATACGACTTCGGCATCTACCGTATCCGGCAGCAATTGGCGCCTGTTCCGGGCGTAACGCTGCCCACGCCTGCCGGCGGCAAGTACCGCCAGATCATGGTCGACATCGATCCGAACAAGCTCCTGTCGCGCGGATTGACGCCGCTCGACATCGTCAATGCGGTAAACACCCAAAATCTGACGCTGCCCACCGGGACGACGAAAATCGGCGACACCCAGTACACCGTTCGAACCAATGCCACGCCGGCCTCGATCAAGGATCTCAACATGATCCCGGTCAAGTTCGTGAACGGGGCCACGATCTTCCTGAAGGACGTGGCCCAGGTCCGGGACGGCTCCCAGGTCCAGCAGAACATCGTGCGCGAGGACGGTCATCGCGCCGTCCTGCTCAGCGTGATCAAGAACGGAAATGCCTCGACGCTCGCCGTCGTCAACGGGGTGAAGAAGGCCTTGAGTTCGATTCGCGCGTCGGCTCCTGCAGGGCTGAAGATCAACGAGCTGTTCGACCAGTCGGTCTTCGTCACCCATTCGGTCGATGGCGTGCTGCGCGAGGGCGCGATCGCGGCGGGCCTCACGGCGCTGATGATCCTGCTGTTTCTGGGATCGTGGCGATCGACGCTGGTCGTCTTGATCTCGATCCCGCTGGCGATGCTGTCTTCGCTGGTCGTGCTGTATTGTCTCGGCGAGACCTTGAACACGATGACGCTCGGTGGGCTTGCACTCGCGGTCGGCATCCTGGTCGACGATTCCACGGTGACGATCGAGAACACGCACCGACTCTGGACCGAGGAAGGCATGCCGTTGCCCGATGCGACGCTGCACGGGGCGGCTGAAATCGCGGTGCCGACGCTCGTCTCCACGCTCGCAATCAGTTGTGTGTTCACCTCGGTCGTATTTCTGGAAGGGCCGGCCAAATACCTCTTCACCCCGCTGGGTCTGGCGGTGGTGTTCGCGATGCTGGCGTCATATGCGTTGTCGCGAACGCTGACGCCGATCACCATCGGCCTGTTGCTGAAGGGCGAGCGGCGCCATGGCGAGGGCGGAAGCCCGTCGGGCATCTTCGGCCGCGCCTCTGCGATGTTCGAGCGCGGATTCGAACGCCTGCGCAACGGCTGTTCCGATTTGCTGTTGACGTTGCTTCGGCGTCGCGTCGTCGTGCCGATCGTCGCGGTGCTGGTGCTGGCCCTCGGCGCCATCATGTTCGTCTATGTCGGCAGGGACTTCTATCCCCTGATCGACGGCGGCCAAATCCAGCTCCACGTTCGCGCGCCTGCGGGCACTCGCATCGAGAAGACGGAAGCAATCTTCCAGGCGGTCGAAGACAAGATCCGCCAAGTGATTCCGGAGCGGGACCGGGCGCTGATCGTCGACAATATCGGGCTTCCGGCGCGTCCCTACAATCTCGCATTCACGGACGGCTCGACGATCGGTGTGAACGACGGCACCATTCTGGTGTCGCTCAAGGATGGGCACAAGCCGACCGCGGACTACGTCAGGAAACTGCGCCAGGTGCTGCCGGCGGCGTTCCCGGAGGACACGTTCTATTTCCAGGCGGCCGACATCGTGACGCAGATCCTGAACTTCGGTCTTCCGGCGCAGATCGATGTCCGCACGGTTGGCTATGGCGACAACAATCTGGCCGTGGCCAAGGAGCTGCAGAAGAGCCTCGCGGCGATCCCCGGTGTCGTCGATGCGCATCTGCAGCAGGAAGTCGATGCTCCGGCGTTCTATGCCGACATCGACCGCACGCGGGCCGCCCAGCTCGGGCTCAACGCCAGCACGGTGGCGACCAATATCAATGTCAGCCTCAGCTCGTCGGCTCAGGTCTCGCCGAACTTCTGGACCGATCCGACGTCGGGCATCCCGTATTATCTGGCCGTGCAGACGCCCGAATACAGGGCCAATTCGATGAACGCACTGGGAAACACGCCGGTGTCGGCCTCACTTGCCGCGAGCGGGCAGACGGTGCCCGGTCTCCTCAGCAATGTCGCGACGTTCAAGCGGGGGAGTGTCCCCACCAATTCGAACCAGGCCAACGTCCAGCCGGTGTTTGACGTCTATGCGAGCGTCCAGGGTCGCGATCTCGGCGGCGTCGCGGCCGATATCAACAAGGTCACGTCCACACTCCAGAAGCAGCTCCAGCCGGGTAATTCGATTCAGGTCCTGGGACAGATCCAGAGCATGAATCAGTCGTTCCGCAATCTCGGAATCGGCCTGCTGTTTGCCGCCATCCTGGTCTACCTGCTGATGGTCGTGAACTACCAGAACTTCGGCGATCCCTTCGTCGTCATCATGGCGCTGCCGGCGACCTTGTGCGGCATCTTGACGATGCTGTTCATCACCGGAACGACACTGAACGTGCCTTCGCTGATGGGGGCGATCATGGCGGTCGGCGTTGCCTCCGCGAATTCGATCCTGCTCGTGACGTTCGCGCGTGATGAGCAATTGAAGGGACATTCCGCGTTCCAGGCGGCGCTGAGCGCGGGCCGCACCAGGATCCGGCCGGTCCTGATGACTGCTGCCGCGATGATCGTGGGCATGATCCCGATGGCGCTCGGAGGTCCGGGCGAGGAGCAGAACGCCGCGCTCGCGCGCGCGGTGATCGGCGGACTTCTGTTCGCGACCCCGACGACTTTGCTGATCGTGCCGTACCTCTTTGCCATGCTGCGCAAAGGTAACGATGGCAAGCCTCACCACGGCGTATTCGAGGAGCAACCGGAATGAGCGACGTTCGTGTGCGGACCAATGACGACGAGGCGAGGGACCCGCCCGATGCGGAGAGCCGCCGCATCGTCGAGCTCCCCGGCAAGGCCGCGCCATCCGGACGCCGTTACGGCGGCGCGCTGCTCGGAGGAGGGATGCTGCTGCTGCTCGCGGGCGGTCTCGGCATTGGCGGCTGGCGGCACTATCAGGCGGCGCGTGAGGTCGCTGCAGTGGCGGAGCAGGTGAGAACCGCCATTCCGGAGGTGCGGGTGGCGGTGGTCCGGCCCAGCGGCGACCTGATGAAGGTTACCTTGCCGGCGACGACGACCGCGTTCGAGGCAGCCAATATCTTCGCGCGGACCAGTGGCTATATCGAAAAGCGCTACGTGGATATCGGCGATCGGGTCAAGAAAGGCGATCTTCTCGCGGCAATCACCGCTCCGGAGCTCGACCAGCAGATCGCCCAGGCCCAGTCGACGTTGGCCCAAAACCAGGCCGCCTTGCAGCAGGCGCAAGCGAGCCGGGAGCTCGCCGACGTCACCAATGCGCGCGACAGCAATCTGGTCAAGCAAGGCTGGCTGACGGCACAGCAGGGCGACAACGATCGTCTCACCCTGCGTGCACAGCAGGCAGCCGTGGGCGTCGCCCAGTCGAACATCACAGCGCAGCAAGCCCAGATTCGGGTGCTCCAGCAGGAGAAGGCCTATCAGCGCGTGGTGGCGCCGTTCGACGGCGTCATCACACAGCGCAACGTGGACAATGGCAGCCTGGTGCAGGCAGGGTCGACCTTCATGTTCACGCTGATGCATTCCAACGTGATCCGAACCCAGGTCTTCGTGCCGCAGGACGAGGCCTTCGGAGTCGGGCCGGGCGTCGACGCGGATATTCGCGTCCCCGAGATCCCGGGGCGGACGTTTCCGGGGAAAGTCACACGCATCGCAAGCGCATTGCAGCCGGGAAGCCGAACTCTGCTGACCGAGATCGACGTGCCCAATCCGGACGGTGCCTTAAGTCCCGGTATCTACTGCACGGTCGAGCTGTCGATCCCACGCAAGACGCCGTCGATGACCGTCTCGTCCGATGCGCTCGTCTTCGATCAGAACGGTCTTCATGTCGCGGTCGTGCGGAATGGCACCGTTCATCTGCAGCACGTCTCGATCGCGCGGGACTTGGGCACCACAATTGAAGTGCGCGAGGGCCTACAGCCCGGCGACCAGGTCGTGCTCAATCCGGCGGTGAACCTGGCGGAGGGCAGCAAGGTCACCATTCGCAAGGTCGAGGTCAGTTAGGAGCATAGAGATGATCCGGATCGTGCTCGCAACAACGATCGCCCTGCTGTTGGGCTGTTCTTCGAGTAAGGCGCAGGTCTCAACGATGGGCACCACGGCGATGGGCCTTCCAACCGTACCGGGTGCGATCGTCACCTCGCCGCTCAACAGTCCGGGTCCGTTTTCCGCATCAACCGAGCCTGGCGTTCCCGACACGACGCTGGCGCCTGTTCCGCTCGCCTCGGATCCGACGACGCCGGGTACGGTCGTCGTCTGCGCCACGCCTTCGACGTCCCCGATGCCGGTGCCGGCGACCCCGATCGTATCGAGCATCGGCGCGTCACCGTCGGGCATCGGCGCCCCGCTACTGCCGGTCACCGGGCAAATCGGCAGCTCCACCGGAACGATTCCCGCAGCGGCACCGGCGGGAACGGGGACGACGGTCGCATGCAGCTCGACGCCGGGAGGGCTCGCGACAAGCGCTGCGTCCCTGCCACTCTCGATCCCGCAAGTGCCGTCCAGTCTCGCGCCCGGCACGATCCTGGCGGACACCAGCGCCGCCGGCGGTACCGGCATCGATCCAAATGCCGCCGTCGTGCCGAGCCCGAACAGCACGGCCTGCGCGGAGGGAGTCTCGATGAACCTCGCAGCGCCTGCGACTGTGTTGCCGGCCAACGCCTCAGGCGCGGCGCCAACGCCGGGAGTGTCGCCGATCTTGCCGCCCGGATGCTGAGGCGACGCCGCTACAGGACTCTCGTCGCACCGCGTGCGGATCGGGGGATGACACGTCGGCTGGCGTAGCCTTGGCCGTACCAGCGCTTCACGTTGCCGGGCGTAGCTTCAAAACTTCGGCGTCGGGCGGCAGCATCGTTCCACCGTCCCGGTATTTCCAGTCCACCATCACGCCCTTGTTGCCCCGTACAGTGGTGCGGCCGACGAAGGTCCCCATGGTGCTCTGATGATCGATGGAACGCCAAATCGCCGGGCCGAACGGCGTTTCGAAGCCGACATTGCCAAAGCCGTCGGCCATCGCCTCGGTATCGAATTTCCCGAGCTTTGCGATCGGCGCCACGATGGAGCTGATCAAGGCGTGACCGACCACGGATCCCATCGTGGGAGCCTCGCCATATCGCGCGGAATAGGCCGACACGAAGGCGCTGTTGGCGTGATCCAAGACCTCGGTCACCGGATAGCCGGTCACGATCCATCCCTCCGGTGCGTCCTGCCCGAGGGGAAGAAGGTATTCGGGTTCGCCGGTCGTGAACGACACGACGTGTCGCCCTTCGAACAGGCCGCGATCATTGCCTTGCCGGACAAATCTGGCGAGATCGGGTCCGAAAGTGACGTTGAGGATCGCTTCGGGTTTCTGCTGCGCGAGGGCGTTAACGACCACGCCGGCATCAATGGCGCCCAGCGGCGGCCATTGACTGTTGATGAACTCGACGTCGGGGCGGCGGCGGCTCAGAAGCTGCGTGAACCATCTTACGGCCGACTGCCCGTATTCGTAGTTCGGGGCGATCGTCGCCCACCGCGTCGCCTTCAATTGAGCTGCCTCCTCCACCAGCATGGCTGCCAGCATGTATGTCGAGGGGCGGAGCCGGTAACAATATCGATGCCCTTGCTCCCAAACCAGGGCGTCGGTGAGCGGTTCGCTCGCCACGAACAGGATCCGGTTTTGCCGGGCGAAGTCGCTGATTGCCAGTCCGACATTCGACAGATATGCGCCTGCCAGAAGATCGACGTCATTCCGCCGCACCAGTTCTTCGGCGGCACGCAGCGCGACGCTCGGCTTGCCTTCGTCGTCCCGGCTGATGACCTGCAGCTCTCGCCCGAGGAGGCCCCCGCTCGCATTCAGCTGTTCGACCGCCAACTGCCAGCCGCGACGATAGGGCAGGGTAAACGCGGGCGCGCTGCTATAGGAGTTGATCTCGCCGATCCTGATCGGTCTCGTGCCCTGGGCGCGGATGATGCCGGGCGAAAACATCGACGCGCCAACACTGCCTAAGACCTGTCGTCGAGAGATGCTCATCTGGTGCGACCCGGAGGATTGAGTGCGAGGGCTGGTCCAGCGCTGCAGGACATGTCGTCCTGGTCGATAGATCAGCAACCTAGTGGCAGGTGCAGGACGGGGGCCGGTCGTCGCCGCCTGTGCCCGGACTTGCAGCGAGACCGCGCGCAAAGGCGAGCGCGGGAAGATCGACCTCCCGATCGAACAGAGCGCTGACCGGACCGACCAGATCGAGCGCGGTCTGCTGGCGGTCCGACGCCGCCATGATCCTTGCCCAGGCTGCCGCGACTTTCAGTTCGTAGAAGCGGCATTGCTGCTCTCTGGCAACGGACAGGCCCTCGGAGAACAGGATTTCCGAGCGGGACCGATCTGACGAGCCATCGGCAAGCAAGATCTCGCCCTTGATCCGCAGCAGATCAGCAAGGCACCACAATTGCTGGCCCTGCCGGGAGATAGTCAGGGCATCTTCCACGGCGGCCAGGGCCTGCGCAGTCTCGCCGACCGCGAACAGTCCTTCGGCGAGCGATCCGAGAAATTCGGGATTGCGCATCAGCCAGCCGTTCTCGGCCCGCGCTTTCAGTCCGCTGCGCAGCAGCTCTATTCCATCGTGATGTCTGCCTTGCAGGACGAGCAACTGCCCCTTCAGGCAGGACGTCCAGCTCGTCCAGAAAGCTATTCCCTCGCGCGTGACGAGCTCGAGGAGCGACGCTATCGCCTGATCGGCAGTGGCGACATCATGCGTCATCAGCGCAATGGGGCACACGGCGTTCCGCAGCGCGTAAGCGATCGCAAGCTTGTCCTTCTCACGCTGCGCCTCCTCGAGGCATTCCGCGGCCAGGGATCTGCTCTGGGCGATCTTTCCCTGGAGCAGCAGCACGCGGGCTAACATGGCTTTTGCCAGGACGCTCTGGTTGAGCAGGAACCACATCTGGTTCCCGCCGTCCTTCAATCCGTGAGCCGAGTGGTCCAGGGAGAGGGTCAGTTCGCGTCGAGCTTCCTCCTGCGCGCCGTAAAAATGGGTGGCGGCGCCGATCAGGCGGCGGCCTACCGTCTCGTTGGCGGGGTTTCCCGTGCGAAGGGCGATCTCCAGATATCGCTCTCCGACACTCTTGGCCGCGTCGTATTGGCCCGAGTTGAGATTATAGCTCCACAGCGTCCAAACAGCCTTGAGCTGAAGCTCGAGATCGGACAGCTCTTCGCCGAGCGCAAGGCCGATGTTCAGGGCCGCCTTCATGCGATCCGCCGAGCCAGTCGTATTGAGAAGCGCGAACCCCAGCGCGACGTAGAGCTGCGCCTTGAGCCTTGGATTGCAGGTCAGCTCTCCGTCAAGATGGGCGAGAGCGTGCTCGATCCGGGTCGAGCATTCCATGAAGGATAGCAGTTGCATCCACACCGGCACAAAGCCGGCTGTCAACTCTACGCCGAGCGCGGCATCGCCGCCGGGTGCGAAGGCCCAGTCGAGCGCCGCATGCACGTTTCCAATTTCCTGGGCAAGGCGAGTGAGATCGTCGGAGGCGGGGGAGGCATCGCCAGGTGGCATGATGAGCTGCCTGAGAAAGCCCGCATGCCGTCTGCTGGCCTGCGCGCAGAGCCCTGCTTCTGCCAGCTTCTCCAGAGCATAGGCGCGGGTGGTCTCCAGCAGACGCCACCGCCCTTCGAAGGAGGGATCGAGCGAGACCAGCGATTTTCCGACCAGATTGAACAGTGTTTCGATGACGTCCGACCGGGACAACGCGTCGTCCATCATTGCAATGGCCGCATCGAGTGTGAAACCTGCCGGAAACACCGCAAGCCAGCACAACAGCCTTTGCTCGTCGGGCGATAACAGATCGTAGCTCCAGTCCAGCGTCGCTCGCAGGGTCTGGTGCCGTGGCAGTTGGTCCCTGCGGCCGCCGCTCAGCAACTCCATTCGCCTGTCCAGGCGAAGCAAGACCGTGTCTACCCCAAGATTCGCGGTCTGAGCCGCGGCGAATTCCAGCGCGAGCGGAATTCCGTCGAGCCGGCGACAGATGGCAGCCACTTTCAGCAGATCGTCCGCGCCTGGAGAGAAGTTCGCTCGTAGCGCCTGTGTGCGAGCGACGAAGAGCTGCACGGCGCTTGCCTGCAACAGCAAACCGGGATCACACAAACCAGAGTCCGGAACCGACAGTGGCGGGATGGCCGCAACGTATTCGCCATCGATGCGGAGGCCTTCCCGACTGGTCGAAAGAATAGTGACATTGGGACAATAGCGAAGTGCAGCACTCGCGATCTGTGCAGCGATGTCGATGACATGCTCGCAATTGTCCAAGATGAGAAGCAGACGCCGTGACCCGATAGCCTGCGCGATGCAGGCGGCCGAAACCTCCTTGTCACTCAGGGCAAGCTTGAGCGCACGCGCGGTGGTCGATGTCGCAAGTGCCGGATCATGCAAGGTCGCGAGCTCGACCAGCGCCACCGCACCATCGAATGAGGATGCGACCAGGCGCGCAAGTTCGATGGCCAGCTTTGTTTTCCCGATGCCTCCCGGGCCGACCAAGGTCACGGCCCGATATGCGAACATAAGTTCGGCAATTTCGCTCAGGCAATCCTCGCGCCCGATAAGAGGAGCGCGCGTGTTCGGCAGGTTGTTCGAAAAGGATTCGATGGCCGGGACGGATACCGATGTCGCTGCGGGCTGATCCAAATGCCCGCTTCGCCAGGTCCCGGCGAGGGTATATCCACGGCCCGAGATCGTCTTGAGGAGATCGCGATCTTTGCCCAGCGCCTTGCGGACGGCGGAGATATGGACCTGTAGCGTGTTGTCCTCGACGGCCAGGCCTGACCAGACACTTCCGATCAAATCATCCTTGGTCACCAGGTGACCGGCGCAACCCGCCAGTTTCTCGAGAATCTCGAATGCGCGGCTTCCGATCGGGACCGTGATGTTGTCGCACTTCAGCTCTCTCCGCTGGCAATCGATGAGCCAGTTACCGAAAGTGTAGGTTCGTACGGCGGGCGAAGGCGACATAAGGGGGGTCCGTGGATCAGCCTCACTGCCGCAATCTGGGAGAGTGACGAGACCCCCAAAGATCACCGCCCCTGCAAGATTCTGAAAGCGTCAGTATGCCCAGGTGTCCTACAGGGGAGGCCGTTGGGGTGTCAAGACGACCTTCTCAGTAGCCGGCTGTTCACCATGGCTAGCTCGTTGCCTGCTACACGAGTTCGTGAGGACGAATGGGAGTGCCAAAATGGGAGAGCGGGCCGGAAGGAGCGTGCAGCACATCCCGACAGCAACACGGGGCAGGGGATTTCGCGTCGCGACGGTTCGGAAGCTCGGCGGCCTGCTTGACCTCTTCGTTGTCGAGCGGTCGAAGCAACACCTGTTCACATCGCGAGCTGCAGAATATTCGCGCGGTATCTCGATTGAAAGGATGGCACGACGCATCGCTTCGACGGTGTCGGCATGTCGGCGAAGGAGAGCCTGAAGTTTCCTGATTTTGCGCCTCTTCACTCGCGATCGGGCCATAGCTTGCTACCTTGCTCTGCGATCGATGCGCTTCGCCGGAATGGGGCATCATCGTTTGGATTATCCTTGCCAGAGTAAGATCATGTCTCAGCCATTATTACTGTCGCCACAACCGAAGCATGGCGACACCCAGGCGACCGTCACCGCGGACGAAACAGATTTCCGCTCGGCCATCGCAATGGCCTCGATCGCGCCGCTTCCGAAGGTCATCGCGCCTACCACCGTTTCGCGCAGAGACGATCTGTCCCCCCTTGACGCAACGACGATTGCCTTCGAGCGGCTTGGTCTGGTCATTGCGATCGAAGGGCAGCCACGGCGCAGCTCCAGCATATCCTCGTGTAATCCGGCGCGCGACACCGGCTGGCTGCGCGTCGAAATCCCGTGGCAACGCGCGGCCATGACTGCACCTAGCTCTCTGACAACTGCGCCCATTTGTGACGACGATCCGGTAGTTCAGCGCCTGTCCGAAGCTCTCGTCGCGATGGAGCGATTGAAGGCCACCGATAGCGCCCTTTGCGTCGACGCCCTGCGATTTGCCGTCATTGCCCGGCTCCTTGCCTTGCGGTCCGAGGCGGAGCCGAGGTTCGACGAGCGAACCCGCGTCGGCCAATGCACTTCTGAAAGGCCGGTCCACGGATTGCAGAAGTGGCGGCTCAAGCGGGTGCTCGACTATATCGAGACTCACTTCCGCAAGAAAATCGTGCTGGCGGATCTTGCCGCGGCCGCGGGCCTGAGCCGGATGCATTTCGCCGCCCAGTTCCGCGCCGCGACGGGTTGCAGGCCTCACGAATATATCTTGCGGCACCGGATACAGCGTTCCAAGGATCTGCTGCGGGACTGCGAGATGCCGATTGTTGAGGTCGCGCTCACAGTGGGTTTTCAGAGCCAGGCCCACTTCACGACGACGTTCAGGCGCTTCGCGGGTGACACGCCGAGTCGATGGCGAGATGCCGCTGCGGCGGGATTCGATCTTTGATGCCCTTGCCTCGAGCGAGTAGGCCTCGCCCCCGTGGGGCCTGAGACGGCAATGGCGAGGTTGGTGGAGTCCGCGATGGAGCTGGCTTCGCCATCCATCATTCCACATTCTTATCGTATACGCGGCAGATTCCGGGGCTACGCCGATGGTACGGATCAATGCGCCTTCGGACATAGCCGGTCGGAAGAACGGGGCTTCATACGGCCGCCATTCTTCCTCCAGTGATGTCCGTGAGAGGCCCCCGAAACGCTGAGATGAACCTCTTCAAGTCAGCGCTGACGATTGCCTTGCGGCGAAGGGGCTCGCCTCGGTTGGCGTGCTCAATAGCCCGACTTGGGCTCGCACGGAGGCCGACGCCAGGGGTCGCTCGCGTACGCACCGACGTCGGGAGCGCGAACACAGTTGCGCTTGGACGTCACCGGAACGCGCTGGACCGACGCATAGGCGTCGTCATTGGTTCGGCGCGCGTTGTTGCTGCCTTCGCGAGCCATCGCGGGGGAGGCGATCATGGCCGAAACCATCAGTCCGGCCGACAAGAGCTTCAGTGTAGTGATTGCACGTCTCCTTGACAAAGCGACGCCGGGAACGCCTCGGCTCGCCTGCCAGACATGTGTACGCATGTGTCGGATGAGCAGTATCAATTGAACGATCATTTTCGCCTTTGCACGAAGTCGGCGCCCGCGCTTCATCTCGAAAGCGATTGCTCGCTAGTCGGGCGAAAGCGTTATCTGGTCCGAATGGCCATTCATGAGCGGACCGAACCATTCCCACTTCTCGCCGGTGAAACGCATCATTTGGAGATGCTCGATCGGGCGAAAGTCCGTCGGCGATGTCTTGACCCGGATGCCGGGAATATAGGCCGCCCCCTCGATGTCGAGATTCGTCGCCACCTGCATGATCCTCTCGCGCGTGAGATCGTCGCCACAGCGCCTAAGCACCTCAACGAGCGCGCTCGACATATTGAATGCCACCAGCGGGCCGCTTTCGGATCGATCTGCGTCCGGATAGTATTTCGCCATGAGCGCGCGAAAGTGCTGCATGCCCGGGTATGAGTCCCACTGCGGGTCGGTCACGTCCATCTGGTACCCGGCACTCAGGACTCCCTTCGCGTTGTCCAGTCCGGCGAGCTTCAACACAGAGCCGACCGAAACCGAGACGTTCGTCATGATGTGGACGGGATGCCAGTCCAGTTCGGCGAGCTTCCTGATCGCCTGAGCCGCGAATTTTGGCGTGGCGACATTGATGAAAATGTCGGGGGCGGCCGCCTTGATCGCCACGATCTGCGAGTCGATTGTCGGCTCGCTGATTTCATATGGCAGGCTCGCAACCACCATTTGCGCGTACCTGTCTTGCAGCACCTCCTTCAGGCCAGCCAGATAATCGCGTCCGAAGTCGTCGTTCTGGTAGAGGATGCCGATCCTGGCGCCAGGGTGATGCGTCAGGACATAGTCCGCGTAGATGCGTGCCTCGGTTCGGTAGCTCGGTAGCCAGCCGATCGTCCACGGAAAGTGGACGGGATCAGCCCAGCGAGATGCTCCCGAAATGGCGAACAATTGCGGCACGTGGCGATTATTCATGTACCTTTGAATGGCGGCGTTGCTCGCGGTACCGAAGGGGGCGAAGATCGCGAGCACTTCGTCGGCCTCGACGAGCCGCCGTGCCTGCTCGACCGCTCGGGACGGATTGTAGCCATCGTCGTAGGAGATGAACTCGACTGTCCGGCCGTTGATGCCGCCATTGTCGTTGACCATGCGAAAATACGCACTCATCGTCCTGCCGATGATGCCGTAAGCCGATGCCGGGCCGCTATAGGGCATGATGTTGCCGATCCTGATCTCGGTGTCGCTCGCACCGGGATCGTATCGCTGTTGCGCAGAGGCGCTGGCTGCGCCGGCCGCAAATATGACGGCGACGATCGCTAGTTTTCGCAGGCGCCTCGCAATGTCCGGACTCAAATGGCCACTTCCACCGGTGATCAAGCGATGCCTCCATAGCGCTGCTGGTCATCGTGCCTGCCGGGCGGCGGTATGGCGCCAATGGAGGGCCTGCTCGTCCAACAGTCGATAGCCGGAGTGTAGCGCGGGACCCGACGCGAGCCGGATTACAGAAGCTGAAGAACTGTGAAGTTTTACAATGGTGTGCGTAGAATTGACCCGTCACCGGCGCCCGATCTGGGGGAGCGTTCTACGCCGTCGTCGCGAACAAACGTTCGGAGCTGATGATATCGATCGAGGCTCCGGACCCGCGGGGTGCGCCGCATGGCGCGGTCGCACGCCGAGCGGGGTCACGGACAGGCATGGTTACGCGGCAATTTGCCTTTGCGCGTTGCCGCCGCTCACCGATGCCCGTGGCGGTTGTAGATGTGGCCCGCTCCAAACACCGGAGCCGCGCCACCGGACCGCTCGAGACCCATTCGCCCTGCCGGCGTCAATGCGCCGCCATTCAGCACGTCGCGATTGGGATACATTGATGCAAATGCGGCGGGCTCCTGATCGGCAAAGGACCAGGCCGCGGAGGCGGATGATATCGTTGCCGTTGAGAGCAGCACTGCGGCGATCAGGGTTTTGAATGCACTCATAGCGAATCTCCATTGTTCGTGACGTGCGGAGAGTCGCTTGGCGATGATCGCTGCTCGGCTGATGGCGTTTCCGGAATTGCTTTCTATACCGGGCTATATAGGCAGTCCGGCCGGAAAACCCTGCTTGTCACGCATCACTCTTGCGAGAAGATGACGGGAATATCAGGCAGAGCGCGCGGTTACGAAGGTCTGATGCGTCTTCGAAGCCGAACTCTGTCACAATTGTCATAGTTGCTCGCGCGATCGTGCATGGTCGAATCGTGTGCGACGCCCAGTTCAGGGTGCAGGTCATACAACATGAGGAGTGTGAGCCATGAGACTGCTCTGGTTTCTCTGCGTCGTTGCCAGCCTTGCGCTCTCGGGCGTTGCATCTGCACGCGGCGGCATGGGATCTCACATGTCGATGGAGAGCGGCGGCGCGCTCGGTACCAGCGCTGCTGCGCCGGGAACGAACTCGCTCGGCACCGCGCTCCCGTCATCGGAGGGGGTTGGTCATCCGACGAAGGGACCGCTGCTCGGCTCGGATGCGACCATCGACAAGGAGGACGCACGGGTCGAGAAGACGCTGGAAGGATCCATCTGTCGCGGCTGCTGACGCGCGAGCATTGCGATATTTGCGGCGAGTGTCTGGCGGCCCTGGTCGCCGGACAGATTGTGTATTTTGAAAGCGTTGGTGATACGCTGGGCGCAACATCAAGCAACCGCCTGGGGCTATGCCGATGATGGCCGAGCCAAACCAGCGCCCCGTCTACGCCTGCGCTGAATGGGAGATCGATCTTGCCAGACGCGAACTGCGCTCGATGGGAGAGTCCGTTCCTCTGGGCGGTCGTGCCTTTGAGATTCTTGCGGAATTGGCTCAGGCCGAAGGCGGGCTGGTCACCAAAAATGACCTGACAGAGCGTGTCTGGCGCGGCGTCTTCGTCGAGGAGAGTGCACTTCGGGTCCATATCGCGGCGATCCGGAAGGCCTTTGGTTCGGATCGTGACATGCTGGCGACAACGGTCGGCCGGGGCTATCGCCTGCTGGGTTCATGGCGGACCCGGCAGATGGATGCCCCGCTACAATCTGCCGCACCCCAGCCACTGCCGTCGACCAACATTCCCAATGCATCATTCGTTCTCATCGGCCGCACCACCGCGGTCGCGCGTTTGTGGGAGCTTCTGTCGGCTTATCGCGTCGTGAGCCTCGTCGGGCCTGGCGGGATTGGCAAGACAGCCCTTGCACTACAAGCCGCCAGGACGCTGCCAGCCGGTTTTGCGGCCGACCGGTTGCTGGTCGAATTGGCCTCGCTGCCCGATCCCAAGCTCGTGCCCTCGGCCGTCGCCAGCATGCTCGGTATCAAGCTCGAAGGGGAGGAGATCACCCCGGGCTCCATAGCGCGCGCGATTGGCGCCAGGCAGTTGTTGCTCATTCTCGACAATTGCGAGCACGTCGTTGATACCGTGGCCCATTTGGCCGAGACGATCGTCAGCCAGTGTTCCGGAACGACCGTCCTGGCGACAAGTCGCGAAGCGCTGCGCATTGACGGCGAACATGTCTATCGCGTTCCGCCCCTGGGTGTGCCGCCCGAAGTCCGGCTCGGGTCTGACGCCGCATCGGCCTACACGGCGGTGGAATTGTTCACGACCAGAGCGAAAGCGCTGGGCTCCAGCTTCGCGCTCGACGAAGAGAACCTCGATGCCGTCGCAGCCATCTGCCGCCGGCTGGATGGCATTCCACTCGCGATCGAGTTCGCGGCGGCACGCGCCGTGATGCTCAGTCCGCCGAAGATCGCGGCACTTCTCGACGACAGGTTCAAGTTTCTGACGACCGGCCGGCGTACTGCGTTGCCCAGGCAGCAAACGCTTCGTGCGACGCTCGACTGGAGCTACGATCTACTGCCGGACGCCGAGGCGCGGGTCCTGCGGCGGCTCGGCGTGTTTGCCGGAGAGTTTCTGCTCGATGCCGTGATCGCGGTCGCGAGCGAAGGGATGGGCGATGTCACCGCGGAGCTTGCCAACCTGGTGGCAAAGTCGCTCGTCCTTGCGGATATTCGCGGCGAGCGCCCGTACTATCGCCTGCTGGACACCACGCGCGCCTATGCGCTGGAAAAGCTTCACGCCAGCGGCGAATTTCCCGGCGTCGCGCGCCGCCAGGCCGGATACTATGGCGGGTTCTTTGCGAATGCGGAAGCTGACAGCGAAGTGAAGCCGCAGGCGGAGTGGCTCGGCTTCTATGGCCAGCACATCGACAACGTACGATCCAGCCTCGATTGGGCTTTCTCGCCCGACGGAGATGCGCAGATCGGAGTGGCGCTGACCGCAGGGGCCGTCCCGTTGTGGGTACAATTGTCGCTCCTCGCCGAGTGCCGCGAGCGGACCGAACTGGCGTTGGCCAGCCTCGACGGCAGCGCCGCGGGCGCTTTGCGGCTCCGCATGCAATTATCGGCCGCGCTTGGCTGGTCACTGATGTACGGCGTTGGCAGGGCTCGAGAGGCCGGTCCGGCCTGGGCGGCGACCCTGCAGCTGGCCGAGCAGCTCGGCGACAGCGACTATCTGTTGCGTGCGCTTTGGGGGCTCTGCATCGATCAATTCAACAACGGCGAGTTCCGCAAGGCGTTGGAATTCGCGCACCGCTTCGCGGATATCGTGGCCGATTCCCAAAATTCGGTCGACCGGATGATGGGCGATCGGCTGCTTGCCACCACGCTGCACTACCTCGGCGACCAGCGGCTGGCGCATCATCACATTGGGCGGACCTTGTCTCGCCTTTCCGATCTGGCGGCGAAGCCGCAGGTGATCCGTTTCAGGTTCGACCTGCGAGCCTCGGCACGCTATTTCCAGGCGCGCATCCTGTGGCTTCTCGGGTTGGCGGATCAGGCACTGAGCGTCGTCGAGCGCAATGTCGAGGAGGGCCGAGCGAGTGGTCATGCTCTGACCTTCTGCAGCGTGCTTGGCCAGGGTGCCTGTCCGATTGCTTTCCTGGCCGGCGATCTCGATGCGGCGGAAGGCTATTGCACCATGCTGCTGGAGCATACCGAACGTCATCCGATCCGTCTGTGGAACGTGTGGGCGCGCGCCTTCAGGG
The DNA here is from genome assembly GCF_011516635.5 of Bradyrhizobium barranii subsp. apii. Taxonomy (GTDB): domain Bacteria; phylum Pseudomonadota; class Alphaproteobacteria; order Rhizobiales; family Xanthobacteraceae; genus Bradyrhizobium; species Bradyrhizobium barranii. The sequence continues at coordinate 4,319,667 of NZ_CP096255.1, forward strand.
GCATGGTGATGGCGCGGCGTGGCGATGTCGCCGCCGGACTGACGTTGCTGCGCAAGGCGCTCGAGCTGGCGGGCGAGGCGCGTTTCCTGCCGCGCTTCCTGCTTCCTCTCGGCGAACTGGCGGCGTGTCTCGGAGAGGTCGGCGAAGTATCGCTGGGGCTCGCGACCGCGGACGAGGCGCTTGCGCGCTGCGAGGCGAGGGATGAGCGGTGGTACGCAGCCGAGCTCTGGCGCATCAAGGGCGAGTTGCTCCGGCATCCCGGCGAGCGTCGCTCGGCTATCGCTGCCGAGCAGTGCTTCGACAAGGCGTTCGAAGTGGCGCGCGGCCAAGGTGCGCTGTTCTGGGAGCTGAGGGCGGCCATCAGCCTGGCACGGTTGAGGACGAGTCAGGGCCGTCCCGCCGATGCGCACCAAATCCTGGCTCTTGTGTACGGCAAATTCACCGAGGGTTTCGAGACCACGGATCTCAGGCTCGCGAGAGCGATGATGACGGAGTTTTCGACCTCATAGTACGGGCGGTGCTCCAGGATGCCCCGGGGGCGGCGTCCGATACATGTCATCGGACGCAGGTGCGGCCTCGGCGAGCGCCGCATCCCCCGTGCTCCAGAACGTTGGCTTCGAAGTCCTATTGCCGGACCAAGAATGCGTCGGCCCCTCGACGCGGTCTTTCCATGCCGCGCGCTTCTATCCGGATTGCACGGCATCGCGGCCAGCCGCACGACCTGGGCCACTGCGGGTTCGCGCCCCCCACGCGAGTGTGTCAGGGCTATCAACTCGCGGCGAGCGAGCCCGAAGGCGGAGACGCCAATTCGGCCAGCAATTCGCTGGCCGCTTTCAGGACGGGCGTATTGAACCCCTCGGTGAATCATCCATAGACGGGCGCAAGCACGTCTTGCGCTTCACTGCGGCGGCCCCGCCGCCGCAATAGCCTTGCAAGATCGATTGTCGTGCGCAACTCAAAACCGAGCGCCCCCTGATGTCGGGCCAGGTCAAGTGACTGCGCCAGGCTCCGCTCCGCCTCCAGGAAGTCGGGATTGTCCTTGCGGATCAGCACTTCTGCCCTTGCCCGCAACATGTCAGGCATCTCCACCATGAAGTTGCGACGCCGGCCCCGGGCAATCGCCTGATCGAGGATGTCGAGTGCTTCATCTCCACGACCTGTCGCCGCCAGAGCTTCCGCGAGCGGCACGCAAAGTCCGGCCGCCGCGCCGTAGCGCTGGCTCTGCAGCCGAGCGGGCGCAGGAAGGATTGAAGTCGAACGGCAACCAATGGGTCAATCTGCGGCGCCTTTATGAGAGCCATGAAGAGCAGGACGTCACGGCCGTGATCAACGGCACGTCTGAGCGACAGATGCGAAACCAGTTCCACGCCTGGTCGAAATTCATGACCATGGACATGGACAAGCGTGTCGAGGCCGCGGAATGATCGACGAGAAGGCCATCACGGACTTCATCTATCTGGAAGCCGAGCTGCTCGACACGATGCAATGGCAGGCCTGGCTCGATCTGTTTCACCCCGAAGGGCGCTACTGGATGCCGCTCGAATGGCAGCAGCAGGATCCGGTGCTCCAGCCCTCGTTGATGTACGAGGATCTGCTACTCCAGAAGGTGCGGGTCGAGCGGCTCGCCGGCGAGCGGACCTTCAGCCAGAAGCCGAAGAGCCGTTGCCATCATCTTCTCCAGGCACCGCGGATCGTGGCGTGCGACCCGGCTGCGGGCGTCTACAAGGCGCGGACGTCCTATATCTACACCGAGACCCGCGGTGATCTGCTGGAGCGCTATTCGGGATGGGCGTCGCACGAATTCGTAGAGGTCGGCGATGCCCTGAAGATCAAGCTCAAGCTCAAGCGGGTCGATCTCGTCAATTTCGACGCGCCGTTCGGCAACATCCAGCTTTTCATGTGAGTACGCCTTGACCGCTGCGACCACAGTCTACGCCTGCTTTCGCGAGACCGCCCTTCGCCGGGAGGAGGCGGGCTTCCTCAACGTGCTGCCGGAGACCGCCGATATCTATGGCATCGCGGCAGGCGAGATTTCCTACCGCGCCATGCTCGACCGGGTCGAGCGCTGGCGCTCGGCTTTTGCAAGCCGGGGGTATGGCGAAGGCCACAGGGTCGGGCTGCTGCTCCAGAACAGGCCAGTGTTCGTCGAGCTGTGGTTCGCGCTCAACGCGCTCGGCGTGTCCGTCGTGCCGATCAATCCCGATTTGCGGATCAGCGAGCTCGAATACATCATTGCGCATTCCGAGATGAATGCGGCGTTCGTCCTCGCCGAGCGGCGCGACGAGTTGGAGACCGCGGCGCGCCAGGCCGGCCGGCCGATCCCGGTCGTGACTGATCAGGACGACGTTCCCGTACCCTTCGGAGGTGCGCGGCCTTCGACCGCCGGAAGCGAGGCGAGCGAATGCGCGCTGCTCTATACGTCTGGAACCACGGGACAGCCCAAGGGCTGCGTGCTCACCAACACATATTTCCTGCATTCCGGAAACTGGTATCGCGATGTCGGCGGGCTGATCGATCTCAAGCCCGACTTTGAGCGCATGATCACCCCGCTGCCGCTGTTTCACATGAACGCGATGGCGGTGTCGCTGATGGCGATGCTGTCGGTCGGCGGCAGCCTCACCATGCTCGACCGCTTCCATCCGCGCACCTGGTGGGCTTCGGTACGCGACAGCCGCGCGACCTGTCTGCATTATCTCGGTGTCATGCCCTCGATGCTGATGAGCGCGCCGGCGTCTGAGCAGGACGGGGCGCATACCGTGCGCTTCGGGTTCGGTGCCGGCGTCGACAAGCTCCTGCATGCGCCGTTCGAGGAGCGCTTTGGCTTTCCGCTGTTGGAGGCCTGGGCGATGACCGAGACGGGAAGCGGCGGCGTCATCGCCGCCAATGTCGAGCCGCGCAAGATCGGCACGAGCTGTTTCGGACGCCCGACCCCCGAGGTCGACGTTCGTATCGTCGACGACAGCGGCAACGACGCGCCGGTCGGGACGCCGGGCGAGCTCTTGGTGCGGCGCGCAGGCGCGGACCCGCGTTACGGTTTCTTCCGCGAGTACCTGAAGAACGAGGCCGCCACCGCCGAGGCGTGGGACGGCGGGTGGCTGCACACCGGCGATATCGTGTCGCGCGATGCGGACGGCGACCTCCATTTCGTCGACCGCAAGAAGAACGTGATCCGCCGTTCCGGCGAGAACATTGCCGCGGTCGAGGTCGAGTCCGTCCTCAACCGCCATCCCGCGATCAGGCAGGCCGCGGTTGCCGCGACGCCCGATCAGGTGCGCGGCGACGAGGTTGCGGCGGTCATCATCGCCGAGGAGGCCGGTGCGGACCGCGCGCTCGCCGAGGAGATTGTGCGCTGGAGCCTGGAGCAGATGGCCTATTACAAGGCGCCGGGCTGGATCTGTTTCGTCGACAGCCTTCCGTTGACCGCGACCGAGAAGATCCAGCGCGGCGGCCTGAAGGATTTCGTCGCCAGGCTGATGCGCGACGGCGCGTTCTTCGACCTTCGCGACCTCAAGCGGCGGCAGGTTTGACCATGAGCGAGATCCGCACCACACTCATCACCGGCGGCAATTCGGGGATCGGCGAGGCGCTGGCGAAGAAGCTCGTCGAGAGCGGGCAGCGCGTGGTCTCGGTCGGGCTGGAGAAGCCGGACTGGACGCATGATCTGCTCGCGGCCTATCGCGCTGATCTCTCCAATATCGAGGAGACGCGCGCGATCGCGCAGGAGATCTGCCGCGATCACGCCGTCGATCGCCTCGTGCACAATGCGGGCGTGATCCTGCCGAACCTGCTGCCCGATGCAAAGCCGGAAGATATTTTGATGCTGGCGCAGCTGCATCTGGGCGCGCCGATGCTGCTGACCCAGGCGGCGCTGGAGGGGATGCGTGCGCGCCGCTTCGGCCGCATCGTGTTCGTCAGCTCGCGGGCCGCGATGGGCGCGGCGACGCGGTCGGCCTATTCCGCGACCAAGGCCGGCGTGCACGGCATGGCGCGGACCTGGGCGCTCGAGCTTGCAGCGAGCGGCATCACGGTGAATGTCGTCGCACCAGGGCCGATCCTGACCGACAATTTCTGGGGCATCATCCCCAAGGGCTCCGAGCAGCAGGAGCGGATGGCGCGCAACGTGCCGGTCGGGCGGCTCGGCTCGCGCGAGGATGTCGCGCACGCCATCAGTTTCTTCCTCGACGAACGTTCCGATTTCGTCACCGGCCAGGTGCTCTATGTCTGCGGCGGCACCAGCCTCGTCGGCCTTGGCCCGTAGAGCATGATCCGGACCCGGAGGGCCGCGTTAGCGCAAAGTGTGAAGCGGTTTTCCGAAAAGATCATGCTCCAATAAACAAGATCAGATCTGGTTCTGGCGGATGTTCTCGACCATCTTGGCCAGCACGCGCGCGCAGACCTCGATGTCGTCAGGCTCGATGCCTTCGATCAGCTTGTCGTAGTTGCTCGCCATGATTGGCCAGATCTTGCGCAGCAGCGCCTCGCCGTCCGGGGTCAGACCCACGACCCGGCGACGCTGGTCTTCCTCCGCGATCTCGCGCTTGACGAGGCCCGATGACACCATGGACTCGACCATGCGGCTCGCCGTCGACTGCTCGGTCACCGCGAGAACGGCGACCTCGTTGACCGTGAGGGTCTTGTAGATGAACAGGACCGACAGCGTCCGGAACACGACATTGTTGATGCCGTGGTCGCTCAGGTCGCGGTTCTGATCGAGATTCCAGCGATTGGCGAGCCGGTTGAACAGATACGGGATGTAGGTTTGCAGCTGGTCCCTCGTCCTCGGCGGACCCGACTTCCATCTGCTCTTGGATTCTCTGGCCATTATCTCTTGCGACTTTGCTTCTTGCTCTCGGTATGAAGTTTTGAAGAAAGGGATTTCAGTACGGACAGCGCACCGTCCAGCTCCCGGGCCGAAACATTCTCGAGCCGTTTGCCGAGATGCTTCTTGTGGACGTCGGCTGCCTTCCTGAACAGCGCCTCGCCTTTCGGCGTCAGGCGCACGATGAAGGACCGCCGGTCCTCGCTCGACATTTCCCTGCTGATGAGGTCGTCGGCGAGAAGACGCTGCACCAGGCCCGAGACGTTGCCGCCGGTGACTTTCAGATTTTGCGACAACTGCCCGAGCGCGAGGCCATCGCTATAGCGATCGAGCTGGGCCAGCACGTCGAATTTTGCGAGCGACAGGCCGAACTCGGAGTTCAGCATCGAATTCAGCGACGCGAACAGCTCGCCATGCAGCGACAGCAATTGGAGCCAGAGCCGGGTTTCGATCTGCCCAGGGACGGGAACAATGTTCTCTTTGAGTGCTGCCGGCATTGCATGACCATCGAGTACAAGGTGTCTCGTCGATTGGAGGGATTATCGCGGGTCTTTCGCTCCGATTAACAATTTGAGAATCGTAGTCAAGTCGCCTGATCCTGACGTCTTGGGGGGCGAACGGCAATCCACTCCGGCGTTCCCCTCCGATGGAATCATGCAAAAGTCTTGATGGTCTGGATCACGCCGTCGAGCTCCTTGCCAGCGCTGTCCTTCAGCGCGGCCTCGCGCAGGCGGCGCGCCCAATCGGCGGCATCCTCGCGTCGTTCGACCAGCTTGATCGCCGCCAGCGTCCTGTCGAATTTCGACAGCCCGCGGCTGTGGGTATCGGAATAGCCTTTCACGAGGCGTCGGCATTGCAGGATCTCGACACCGAGCTGGTAGTTGGTGGCGACCGCGTCGGTTGCGGCCTTGAGCCATCCGTCCCGATGCGCGGTCTCGACGGCGTGACGCAGCGAGCGGCGTCGCAGGCCGCGTAGTCCGGCCACGACGTAGAGGGTCAGGAACCAGGGCAGCGAGTAGGTCCGCACCCGGCGTCCCCGGTTGACGCGGCGATCGAGCCAGCCGAGGAGGCGCGGCCGCGCGCCGAGCCAGCGGCTGAAGCCCGCGGGCAGCACGCCCATGACCTCCTCCATGCGCGGATGCATGAACTCGGTGGTCTGGAGCACCTGGCCCTCGGACATCTCGAGCTCGCTCTCGATGCGCGCGCGGCGACCGGCGCGCGTCTTCAGGTCGGCCACGCGGATGACGTCGTCATAGCTCATGGCGTTGGCGAGGTACTTTGCCGCGGTCTCCGTGAAGGCATAGGCGTGCGCACCACCGCCGGCGCTTCGGTCGGCCGCGTGCAACGTCTTGAGAATGTCGAGATACTCGGCGCCATAGGCGACGTCCTGGAAGTCGACGACCTTCCTCAAGCCAACGCGCGCCATGGTGAGCGCAGGCTCGGGGAGTTCCTGCTTCAGTCTTGCGATCAGCCCGGCAAGATCTGGATCGGGCGTTGCGGGAGAGGGGACGTGATCGGCCTGCTTTGATGGCGCTGCGACCTCGGGTGAGCCGGTCTTGACCCGGTCGAACGCGGCTTCAAACGTCTCCACGCTAGCCTTGGCGCCTTTCCCACCTGCGCGGATCACGTCGAGATAGCTGTCGCGGCTGAACGGCAGCACAGCGGCCGCCGCGAGCGCACCGAACATCGCGGCCGAGATGACGCTTCCATGCGCGATCGCCAGCGCGTTCAGATCGAAGATGATCTCGGACTTGGCGGCAACCCCGATGGCGCCGGTGACAGCGCCGCCGTCGGCGATGCCGTTGCCCGGTGCGATCTTCTCGCCGATCGCAAACGACCGGTGGTTGGATGCGATCAACGTGGTGCGATCCGGCGTCACGAGGCCGCGCAGGATCGACCGGCCGGCCTCCATGAACTCCGCCGCCATCACCACGTCGACGTCGCCGGGCGTCGGCATCAACGACAGGATCGGCTTGCGGCCGTCGAGCGGCGGCATCGCCTCGATATAGTAGATCGTGGCGCCGGTGCGCTGGGCGACGCCGGGCACCGAGGTCGACTGCGCGACCCAGCCATGGTTCTCGGCCAACTGAACGATCCAGTCGGTCAGCACGCCGCCACCCTGGCCACCCATCGCGACGATCGCGATGGAGATCGGCCGCTCGGTTGCCTCGCCGGCGGCGGGGAGGGCCAGCCGGACCGTCTCGTCTCTCATGCCAACGCCTCGAGTGCCGGACGCCGGCGATCACGCCGCCGTTGCAACCAGCCGATCACGGCCATCGCGACCCTGGATTTGAACCTGTCCCAGCCGGTCGGATTGTGAATGACGTCCGCGCGATAGAACGAGGGGCAGAGCACGGCGGCCTCGGATACCTCGCCGCAATTGCCGCAGCCGACGCAGGAATTGTCGATCGCCGCAACGGGATCGTCGCGCAGGGGATCGTCCAGCTGCTTCACCGAAAGCGACGGGCAGCCCGAGAGCCGGATGCAGGCATGGTCGCCGGTGCACACGTCCTCGTCGACACCGAAGCGTTCCTTGACGATGCGCACTCCGTCCTTGATGGCCTTGTTGATCTGCGGCTTCACGCGGCGCTGCTTGTTGAGCATGCATTCGGAGGACGCGACGATGACCTTGGGGCCTTCCTGCTTGGTCGTCAGCGCCTCCTTCAGCGTGTCACGCATCTTGCCGACATCATAGGTGCGGTCGAGCTGACGCACCCACTGGCCGCCGATGCCCTTCACGGCCTTGACGATCGAATTGTTGGTGTCGCGCCGCTTGTTGATCGCGCGCGAGGACAGGATGTCCTGACCGCCGGTCGCCGAGGTGTAGAAATTGTCGACGATGACAAACACGCCGTCGTGCTTGTTGAACACGGCATTGCCGATGCCGCTGGTCAGTCCGTTGTGCCAGAAGCCGCCGTCGCCCATCACCGCGATCGAGCGTTTGTCGGCCTTGACGTTGAAGGCCGAGGTCGAGGCCGGGCCAAGGCCGAAGCCCATGGTGGTCGCGCCGATATTGAAGGGCGGCAGGATCGAGAACAGATGGCAGCCGATGTCGGCCGAGACATGATGCTGGCCGAGCTCTTCCTCGACGAGCTTCATGGCGGCGAAGATCGGCCGCTCCGGGCAGCCGGTGCAGAGCCCGGGAGGGCGCGCCGGCACGACCTGCTTGAGCTTCTCGACCGCGGGGTGATTGAGCACGGGAACGGCGTCCGGCGCCGGCGGCCGGTTGCCGAGCAGCCGCGGCTCGGTCTTCTTCAGGAATTCCCTGACGCCGCCGAGCAGAACCTGCGCGGTGTAGTCGCCGCCCATCGGCAACACGTCCTTGCCGTGGATGCGCGCCTGGATGTCCCTGCGGCGCAGCACGGTGTTGATCGCCTGCTCCAGATATTCCGGCTGGCCTTCCTCGACGATCAGGACGGCGTCCTTGTCGACGCAGAACTCCGCGACCTCGGTGTCGATCACGGGGTAGGTAACGTTCATGACGTAGAGCGGAACCTGTGTGTTGCCGTAGGCATCCGACAGCCCGAGATATTGCAGCGCGCGGATCACGTTGTTGTACATGCCGCCCTGCATGATGATGCCGACCTTGCCCTGCTTCGGCCCCATCCATTCGTTCAGCTTGTTGTCCCGGATGAAGCTGATCGCCGCGGGCAGCCGCGTCTTGATCTTCTCCTGCTCGTGCTCATAGGCCGCCGGCGGCAGCACGATGCGGTTGACGTCGCGCCTGGGGTTGTTGAGAGCGTCCTTGATGGTGTGTGCCGGCTTGACGTTGTCCTTGCAGGCGAAGCTGCCGTGCATGTGACAGGCGCGGACGCGGACCTCGAGCATCACGGGCGTGTTCGAGACTTCGGAGAGCTCAAAACCCTTCTCGATCAGATTGACGATGCATTCATGATCGGGGCGGGGATCGAGCAGCCACATCTGCGATTTCATCGCAAAGGCATGGGTCCGCTCCTGCATGATGGAGGAGCCTTCGCCATAGTCCTCGCCGACGATGATCATGGTGCCGCCGGTGACGCCGCCCGAGGCGAGGTTGGCGAGCGCGTCGGAGGCGACGTTGGTGCCGACCGTCGACTTCCACGCCACCGCGCCGCGCAGGGGGTACATCACCGAGGCCGACAGCATTGCGGCTGCGGCCGCTTCGTTGGCGGAGCTCTGGAACACGACGCCGAGATCGTCGAGCACGTCCTTGGCGTCGGCGAGCACGTCCATCAGGTGCGAGATCGGCGAGCCCTGGTAGCCGCCGACATAGGCGACGCCGGATTGCAGCAGCGCCTTGGTGATGGCGAGGATGCCTTCGCCGCGGAACGTATCGCCATCGCCGAGCCGGAGATCCTCGACTTCGCGAGCAAAAGACCGTTCAGCCATTGCACCCTCCAGAAATATGCGATAGCATACGTTTACATGTGAAGTAAGTCAACGCCGCGCCATGCTATCACGCTTGCGGACCTCTGCTCCGACAAGGCGGTCATGAGCCAGCGACAGGGTAGGGCCAATGCTGAAGCTGCCTCGCTCTAGAGCCGCCGCCGTCCAGGCTTCACCTGTCTATCTCAACCCGGGCGCGACAGCCGACACGGCGGCTTCACTGGTCCGTGAAGCCGCAGCCAATGCACGACATCATCAGGCGCTACAACCGGTTCGACATCTTCGATCTGCGGGTCAATCGCCGTCGGCCGGCGCCGCTTGGCAAATCGGAACGAGAGTTCGGGACGCGTCGCGTCAACGGTGCCAAAGGGCAGGACTTGGAGGATAGGATGCGCGAAAACATCGTCGGTCGGGCCAATGTCGAGGACACCCCCGAGCTCAAGGCCTATTACAAGGACCTCGAAAAGTACGAAGCCGGCGCGCTGTGGACGGTCGCCAACAAGATCGAGCCGTGGGCGCCGCAATCGGCCTCCGTTCCCGTGCTCTGGCGCTACAACGATCTGCGCGAGCACGTGCTGCGCTCGGTCGAGCTGGTCTCGCCGGAGAAGGCGGGGCGGCGGGTCATCTATCTCAACAATCCCGGCCGCCGCGACGTGTCGGCCGCGGTCGGCTGGCTCTATTCGGGATTGCAGGTGATGCATCCCGGCGAGGTCGCAACAGCGCACGCGCACTCGGCTTCAGCCCTGCGCTTCATCATGGAGGGGGCGGGCGCCTACACCATCGTCGACGGGCACAAGATGACGCTGGGGGCGCGGGATTTCGTGCTCACGCCGAACGGAACCTGGCACGAGCATGGCGTCGAAGCTAACGGTTCGATGTGCATCTGGCAGGACGGCCTGGACATCCCGTTGGTCAACGCGCTGGAGGCGAACTTTTTCGCGGTCCATCCCAAGGTGCAGCAGGAGGACTCCGGCTATCCCGTTGACGACATGACCAAGACCTGGGGCAATCCCGGGCTTCGGCCGGCGGCTTCGAAATGGTCGAAGGGCTATTCTCCCATGTTCAAATACGAGTGGGAGCCGACCTACGAGTCCTTGCGCAAATACGCCGCCGCGACCGACGGTTCGCCCTATGACGGCATTCTCATGAACTACGTCAATCCGGTCACCGGCGGGCACGTGATGCAGACGATCGGCGCGAGCATGCAGCTGCTGCGGCCGGGCGAGAAGACGAAGTCGCATCGGCACACCGGCAGCTTCATTTACCAGGTCGCCAAGGGGCGCGGCTATTCGATCATCGCCGGCCAGCGTTTCGAGTGGCAGGAGCGCGACATCTTCTGCGTTCCCTCCTGGGCCTGGCACGAGCACGGCAATGCCTCGGGCAGCGAGGACGCCTGCCTGTTCTGCTTCAACGATCTGCCCGTCATCGAGAGTCTCGGCTTCTACCGGGAAGAGGCCTATGGCGACAATGCCGGCCATCAGCCAGTCGCGGCCTGACGTCCCCGCACAGAATTCAACCGAAAGAGCCGGATAAAGCTTCATGCGCCTTGTTACCTACACCTTGGGCTCCAGTGGTGCCCGCCTCGGGGTCCTCGTTGACGGATTGGTCGTGGACGTCGAGCACCTCGGTGCGTCGCATGGCTTTGCATGGCCGAGCGACATGTTGTCGTTCATCGACAACAGCGTGACACTGCTGCCGGCGCCGAAGGAGCGTCTGGACGATGCCGATGGACGCTTGCCGGCCGGCTCCGCCGTTCCGCTCGAGGACGTGAAGCTGCAGGCCCCGATCCCGCGGCCCCGCAAGAACATTTTTGGCATCGGGCTGAACTACCGTGCGCATGTGGCGGAGTCCGCCAAGAGCCTGGACACGGACAAGGATCTGCCGAAGCAGCCGGTCGTCTTCTCCAAGCCGCCGACGTCGGTGATCGGCCCCGGCGGCGCGATCCAGCACAATGCGAAGATGACGCAGCAGCTCGACTGGGAAGTCGAGCTCGCCGTCATCATCGGCAAGACCGCAACCCGGATCGCGACCGACAAGGCGATGGACCACGTCTTCGGCTATTCGGTGATGATCGACATTTCCGCGCGCGACAATCGCCGCGCCGGCCAGTGGATCTTCTCCAAGGGCATGGACACCTACGCGCCGTTCGGCCCCTGCATCGTGACCGCGGACGAAATTCCCGACCCGCATGACCTCCGGCTGTGGCTGACGAAGAACGGGGTCATGAAGCAGGACTCCAATACCAAATACATGATCTTCGATATTCCGGTCCTGATATCGGACATTTCATCGGGCATGACGCTGGAGCCGGGCGACATCATCGCAACGGGAACGCCGGAGGGCGTCGGCGCCGGCAGGACTCCCCAGGAATGGTTGTGGCCGGGCGACGTGGTGGAAGCGGGGGTCGACGGCGTCGGTGTCATCAGGCATCCGGTCGTTGCGATCTGATGACGTCGTTCTCGTTCGATCGCGAGCTGAGGTTCGGAGACTGCGATCCCTCGGGGATCGCGTACTTCCCGTCCTACCTGAACATCCTCAACGGCGTCGTCGAAGACTTCTGGGCGAGAATTGGATTTCCATGGCCGGAGCTGATCACGGTCCGGAAAATCGGGACGCCCACGGTGCATCTGTCCTGCGACTTTTCCCGGCCGTCGATGTTCGGCGATCTCTTGACGTTCGGATTGCGCATTAGCCGGGTCGGCGGATCGTCGCTCCATCTGGAGCATGTCGTCTCCGGCGCGAACGGCATGCGCTGGCGCGCCCGCCAGATCCTGGCCGCGACGTCGCTGGTGGATCACCATGCGATCCCGTGGCCGGATGACATTCGCGCCGCGCTGATGGCGCATGTGAGCGCGGGCGAGGGCGCTGAGGCAACGCCCGCATGATCTCGCTGTTCATGACCTTCTCCGATCCGGCAGGCGAACGGCGAATTCATCCTGACGAGGTTGACGCCGTGGCGGAGCTGGTCGGATCGATCCCTGACACGACCGAGGGCTTGCTGTTCACGCCGCTCGAACAGTCGGTCGATCATCCCTACAAGGCCGATGGCTCCGGCCCGGTGTTTGCGCTTCAACTGCGGTTTCCGGACCTGCTCGCCTGCGAGGCGGCAATGGACCGCGGCGGTGTCCTTGCCGGTCTCGCGACGGGGGCCGGACTGGCGAGCCTCACCGGCTTGGACGTCACGCACCAGGTGATGCTGACGCGCGCGTTTCCCGTCGAGGTCGCCGAACATCCGGCAGGCACGACCGCTCCGTGCAGCTACCTTGTGCACTATCCCGGCCCGGCCGAGGACATGAACGCCTGGAACCTGCACTATCTCGAGCATCATCCATCGATCATGCGAACCTTCCCTGATGTTCGCCAGATCGAGATCTACACCCGGATCGATTGGGTCGACCGGCTGCTGTCGCAGCGCGTCGAGCACATGCAGCGCAACAAGCTGGTGTTCGACAGCCCGCAAGCCCTCGCGCACGCGCTCGGCTCCGACGTGATCCAGCGCATGCGCGCAGACTTCGTCCAGTTCCCGCCATTCGCAGGCGGCAACAAGCATTTTCCGATGCTGACGCGGGTGGTGCGGCCGAAGCGCTAGAGCCGAGAGCGTGAAAACGATGGCGTGAGCCGTGAATTGAGATGGATCGCCAGATGTCCGCTTTGGCCGTCAGATCGCGCCGGACTCGCTATGCCGGTAACCTTTGTAAACACTCCAAGGTTGCGACGAAACGACATAGCAATCTTAGCGCATGCTCGTGTGAATTCTGCTATCATCGCAACGTGGGGCGACTCTGATGCGGGGATTGTCATGCCTCCAGGGAGGGACCGACCATGACTACGATAGCGAAACCATTTGCTCTCGTCGCCCTGGTTGCGACCATGAGTGTCGGAGCACTTGCGCTCAGTATCGCCTCTGCCTCAGCGCAATCGCCTGCAGCATACAAGAACTACTGCATCACCAGGATCAAGTGTAACAACGGCTTTCTATGGAAGTGCAACCGTTGTGACGGCCGCTATTCATGGCGGCAGGGGTGCCGTCCCACCTTTAAGGCGTGCTGACACTGACGTAGTTCGTAGGATGGGTAGAGCGAAGCGAAACCCATCAAACCTGATCCTCGCAACGGCATCGAGCTAAAGAATGACACGGGCGCTGCATCGGCGTGCCGGGGGCGATGGGTTTCGCAAGAGCTCTACCCATCCTACATCTTGGCGCAAGCGACGCCGGTTTCGGCACGGCCTCTATTCGACACGATGGGGCGCGATTCCGAGTCTTGCCATCGCCTCCCGCTCAGCGCCACGCGAGCCCTTAGGATTGCAGCCGTCACCAACAGAGGCATAGCGACCGTGGTCACCGAGCGGGTTTGCCGGCATCGACGGTTGACGTCCGCTTTGGGGCAGATGCTGACAACAGCCGCGGCCCGCCTTGTCGGCGATGAGCCCATTTGCAGATTTTCGGCGTCGTGGGCGAAGGCGATCCCTGCGAACTATGGGGACGGCAAATCGAGGCCGTTGGGTAGCCTGATCCAAAGAACGGTTTGCTCGTCTGGGGAATGACGAGACAGATGGCCCTTTCCGTGTGTGTCCTCCACCAACACGAACTCGCCCGCAGAGACGTGCCGCACCTCGCCGTCGCTCGTCTCGTATTCGACCGCGCCGGTCAGTCTCACAGTCAATACCCGCGCGGGAACGGCGTGCCAATCGACCTGTCGCATACCGGCAGGAATTTGAGTAACCTCCATGCTTGACGCGGGATAGCGCTGGGACACCTGAAACGGCTTGGCACCGGGAGCGACGGTCAGCTTTGCCGTCATGGGGATTTCCACCTCACCGAAGTGAGATTCACCGTCCGGGGTTACGTATATCCGAAGACACTTCATCGGCTGTCACCTTTTGGCTCGCCAGCAAGAACAAGACCACCCTACCATGACCGCGGCGAGGGTGATCGCGGCTCTGACGGGTTGGTCCGCTACGGGCGACTTCCCGCTTCGGGCCAAAAGCCGCCATCCCCGCCAAATGCGGTTTGTCCTTATCGGGCCCCCGGGCGGCGTCCGAGACCGTATCGCGTCGTATCAGCGCCGACATCCTGATGCTAGATTTCACAACGGCGGGGAGCACCTGCTTCCTGCTTCAGACCGAACAGGAGGACGATATGCCTGATAGCGTCTACAAGGTCATTGAACTGATCGGTACCAGCAGTGACTCATGGGAGAAGGCGGCCGCCAATGCGGTCGGGCAAGCTGCAAAAACTCTCCGGGATCTTCGCATTGCAGAGGTCGTCAAGCTCGATATGCAACTGGATGAGAAGGGAAACGTCGAGTCCTATCGCGCCAAGCTCAACGTCTCGTTCAAGTTCGAGGGGTCCTGAGCCTCGGCACCTCGCCCCCGCTTGCGGGGCGAGGTTGGGCTCGCTGGAGAAAGGCGCGCGGCCGTTCGGGAAGCAGCGCTCTGGTCCAACCGGGACCCGGTATGCTTTGATGCGTGGGGCGGGAACTGTAACGCGCGGTGACCTCATGTACATCGTCATTCGCAAGTACACCAAGGTTCGTTCGGTTGCGGACGCTGCTCGTCGCGCCAAGAGCGGCGTCGGTCAGATCCTGAGGCAATCGCCCGGATTCAGATCTTACTACGTGCTGGATGGGGGCGACGGCGTCGGTGTCGCCGTGATGATATTCGAGGACCGCGAAAGCGCGAATGCAGCGAACGCCAGGATAATGGAGTTTATTCAAGCAAGTCTGCATGACCTCGATCTTGGGGATCCCGAAATCACTGCCGGCGAAGTGTTGGTAAATATGGAACCTGATGCGTCCTCGGCATGAAGTACTCGTAAACGCCGCCAGTTGTGTGGGGTGCCGGCCCCTGCCACTGCTGTGGATCTGATCGCCGTCGCGCAGGGGCGATCGCGCCCTGGACATCCGGATGTCGTCGGTCAGGAATATTCGACTGCTCATGCTTTTCGAGGAGTAACAACATGAGGCAACACGATTTCGAAGCATTTTTCATCACAGCCACCGTCTGGACGCCGCTCGTAGCTATGGGCACCGCGATGCCGCCCCGAGATCCTGATGAAGACGAGGAGGACGAAGAGGGCGACGAAGAGGAGGATGAAGCCGACGAACCGGCGGTCGTACGCGAGCCGGATGAAGATTAGGCCGTGAACCCATAAAGTAGGGCGGACCGGCGCTGCATGATGCCGAGTATTCGACGAACCTTGTGCATATCGTGTCAGAGCGATAGCAGTAGGGGGAAATCTCGCTCTTGCGAATTAAGGCACTTAAGCCAACGTAAGGACGCTGAAGTATGCTCACTGTCTATGGCGAAGGTCGTGGGTTCCGCGTCGTTTGGCTGCTCGAGGAATTAGGGGTGGCTTATCGGCTGCGCCCGGTCGATCTGTTCGCTGTCGAGAATGATCCCGATTTTCTTGCGATCAACCCCGCCGGCTTTATCCCGGCGCTGCAGGACGGCGAGATGATCATGGTCGAGTCGATCGCGATCCTCGAATACCTGCTCGCCCGCCACGGCCCGAGCCCGCTCGCCGTCGCTCCGGATGATCCGGTTTTCGCCGCCTATCTGCAATTCCTCCATTTGGGAGAGGCCGGGCTCGCTGGACCAATGAACGCCGTCATCGTCGGTCGCGCATTCGCCCCCGCAGCAGAGCGAAACGCCCGGGTCACAATCTGGGCACTGGAGACCTTTCATAGCCGGCTGGGATTGGTCATCCAGCGTCTCGCAAATCGTCCATTTCTCGCCGGAGACCGCTTCACTGCTGCTGACATTTCAGTGAGCTACGCTCTCCTGCTTGGTCTGCGAACCAGCAACTATACCCCGGGTTCAGTCGAGCGTGCCTATCTCGCCCGCACGACGGCACGCCCCGCCTACGCCCGGGCGATGGAAATCTGCCAAGCCACCAAGGCTTGGGCGGAGCGATCACCGGCGTTGTAGAGCCAAGTCGTGAATCCATAGAAGGGATTCCCACGAGCGGCCTGGACTAGCCAGCGTCGGCCAGTCCGCGCTATAATCTCTCATGGGCTGGGATGCGAAAGACGTAGCGCTGCTCAAAAGGCTCTGGGCCGCAGGACAGAGCGCGGCACAGATTGCGCGCCGTCTCGGGTGTAGCCGTAACGCGGTCTGCGGGATGCTAACCCGTTCGGGCTTGAAGCGTGGCCACAAGCCGCCAACAGCAAGACCCAAGATAAGGCCGCCCCCGAAGCCAAGGCCGGCGTCGTCGGCCGCCCTGGTACGTCGAGTAGAAAAGAAAGTGTCGCGGAGCACCGCAGAGAGGCAGCAGCCCAAGGAATTCAGCAAGCAGCAGCTGTACGCCATTCTAGCTGAGGCGGTCAGGAACACAGGCTAAGCGTTAACCACGACGGGCGTTACGCTCCGCGTCCGTGCCCTGATCCAGCTCGAACGGCTCGGCTTGTTGTGACCATTCCCCAAGCCTTGGTCTGCTTCGGGGCAATCGCGTCGGTTTGGTTTTCCCGAGACGACTTCCGGTCAGCCCCAGTGAGCGGACATCTTTAGTACCCCTCGCCAGGTCTCAAACGGGCCAATTCCGGACGTAAGAAGGCTGTCGCTTGTCATCCTCAAACGATGGCCGCTTTGTTCTTTTCCCTCCGCCTAAGGAAACGTCATTGCTCTGGCTGCGCTCGCGATCTCCGAGGGACTACCTTTCATAAACTCGTACCTTGCAATAAAAGGTACCTTGTAATATATTGTCTTCCAACCAGGCCAACCGTGCGGCTGCCATGACCGAACAGAACCAGGTCCAGCTCAAGAAAGGCGCGCTCGAATTGTGCGTGCTGGCGCTGCTGGCGCGCGGCGAGAGCTATGCCTACGAGATCGCCAGCGCACTCGCGGCCGGCGTCGGCATGGGAGAGGGAACGATCTATCCCCTGATGCGGCGCATGCAGGATGACCGACTGGTCGAAACCCGCCTCGCCGAATCGAACAGCGGCCCGCCGCGCAAATACTATCGGCTGACCCCGGCCGGCCGCGCTGCCTTCGCAGCGCAGAAGCGCGAGTGGCGGACGTTCACCGATGCCGTCAACCAGTTGCTGGGAGAACGCTGAATGAACCGCGTTGCCTTCTTGACCATTCTCAATGATGGGCTCGCCGGACTTCCGGCGCGGGAGATCGACGATATCCTCGCCGACTACATGTCCTATTTCGACGAAGCCGAGGCCTCCGGGCGAAGCGAGGCCGAGGTGGCTGCAGCGCTCGGCGATCCCCGGCGGTTAGCGCGCGAACTGCGCGCCGAAACCGGGCTGCGCCACTGGGAAAATCATCGCAGCCTGCGCAATTCTGGGGCCGCCCTGCTGGCGCTGGGCGGATTGGCAACGGTCGACATTCTGTTCCTGCTGCCGCTGCTGTTCGCGGCGATGCTGATCATGCTGGTGATGGGCCTCATCGTCGTCGTGCTCGGCATCGTCGGCATCGGGTTGCTGCTGAGCCTCGTCAAGCTCGGGCATTTCGCCTCAATCGCCGCGATGCTGCTGCGCGCGGTCGCCGGCATCGGGCTGATCGCCGGCAGCGTCGGGGGCGGCGCGCTGCTGCTGCTCGCGCTCAACAGCGTGGTGAAGATGCTCGGGAATTACGCCCGGCTGCACTACCGGCTGCTCAAGCCGGAACCGGACCTGGCTTAAGAAGGTAGGAGGCGCGTCATGAACAGACGTCTTGCGGGGATCGCGGTGGTGTCACTGAGCATTGCGGCAGCGTGCGCGATATTCACGGTTCTGATCTCGGCAACGGACTGGATCGACGGTGATTCCCGATCCTGGGCCGGCACGTTGCGGGGCTGCGCGACGCTGCCATGGGCGAAAAAGACCGGCTCAGGCGAGCGCCGCACCATCGATATGGGATGGCTCGGCAGCGATGCCGTCAACATCAAAATTCCGGCGCAGGTGCATTACCAGTCCTCACCCAAGCCACAGGCGAGCGTCAGCGGTGACGCCGACCTGATCAGCCATGTGCGCCTGCGCGATGGCACGCTGGAGTGGGACACGGTGGAGTGGGACCGCCTGGTCGACTGTTTTCCGGCGAACGATCTCGTCGTCCACTTCGCCGGCCCGGCGGTCACGGCATGGACATTGAACGGCTCGAGCCAACTCGACCTGTCCGACATCAAGCAGGATGTGCTGCGCATCACCATGCACGGCAGCGGCACTGTGACAGCAAGCGGCGAGGCCAAGGAGGTATCGCTCGATGCCGCAGGCTCCGGCCGCGCCGACCTCGGCCGGCTCGTCGCCCAAAAAACCAGCGTGAACATGAAGGGCAGCGCGGATCTGAAGCTCGCCGACATCAAACAGGACGTGCTGCGCATCACCATGCACGGCAGCGGCGTCGTCACCGCCAGCGGAGCGGCCCACGAGGTGTCGCTCGAGTCCGCAGGCTCCGGCCGCGCCGACCTCGGCCAGTTGATCACCGAACGAGCCAGCGCGCAAATCCACGGTAGCGCCGACGTCGATCTCGCGCCGCGCCAGGATGCCGATATCTCGGTCTCCGGCAGTGCCGTCGTGAAACTGCATGGCGCCGTGGCGCGGATCAGTTCGCACGTGTCAGGTTCAGGAAAGATCAAGCAGGTGCCGTAGGCTCGTTGCAATCAGGCAGCCCTGCGAAATACGGAGGAGATGTCGATGCACGCTTCCAGCCACGTCTGCAGGTTCCTTTCCGCCATCGCCTTCTGCCTCACGTCGACGCTGGCGCAGGCCGCCGGCCTGCGATTGATCGATATTGCCGCCGACGCCGATGGTCCGGCGATCCACGGCATGATCTGGTATCCCTGCGCCGAACCGCCGGGAGAGGTGAAGATCGGAAGGGTCATCCTGCCGGGGGTGCAGGACTGCCCGCTCGCAGGAGACCATCTGCCGCTGATCGCCGCTTCCCATGGACAGCGCGGCACATTTCTCGGCAATCACGACACCGCCGAAACCCTCGCCGACAACGGCTTTGTCGTTGCAGCCGTCAATCACCCCGGCGATACCGCGCAGGATCCAAGCCGTTCCGGCGACCTCTCGGTCTTCGTCGAGCGGCCCACCGACATCAAGCGCCTGATCGACTTCATGATCGGGGTGTCGCCGTTCGCCGCAAGAATCGATCAAGCCAGAATCGGCTTCTTCGGCTTCTCGCGCGGTGGCTATACCGGACTTGTGCTGCTCGGCGCCAATCCGGATTGGGCCGGAGCGGCCTCGAACTATTGTCGCCAAAGCCAGCTGCTGTTCTGCCAACAGATCCTCGGCAGGACATACCCGTCGCAGCCGCTCACGCACGATCCGCGGATCAAGGTCGCGGTGCTTGCCGATCCCCTGGCCATCTTCTTTTCCGCGGAGAGCCTGGCGCCTCTCAAGGCGCCGGTTCAACTCTGGGCATCGGAACGGGGTGGGGACGGCGTGCTGCTCCACGATGTCGCGGCTGTGGACGCAAACCTTCCGGCCCAACACGAATATCGCGTGGTTTCGAACGCCGGACATTTCGCCTTCTTCCTATGTCCGCCGGCGCTGGTCAAAGAGCGGCCCGAACTCTGCGCGGATGCGCCCGGCTTCGACCGGGGCGCGTTCCATGCAGAGTTCAACGCCGACGTGCTCGCATTCTTCCGGAAATGGCTGGTCCGGCCAGCGGAGTAAGACCAAGGGAGGTCGTTGAGATGCGCGGCCTCAAGGCGCCAGTAGCAATGGACCTCCCCATCCTTTCGTATCGTGGTGTGGCGCTCCACCTCGGATCATTGAAACTCAGCATCCGCTCGCTCTCCGCACCAACCGCATGCTCCGGCACTACGCCGCGATTTGCCAGAACCGACCTGGTGGCATGTCCGGAAGGGGTCAAAACCGCCACCTGATCGGTTGGATCGAGCCTGAACCACGTCTCGAACGATCTGAAAGCCGACGTTCTTTCAGGAGTTTACCGGCTCCAATATGGCGCACCTCACTAACTGAGGAAGCCATCATGCCTGACATCTCAAGTGTTACCGAAGTGGTTTCGAAGCGCATCCCCTGGAATAAGGGGAAGATCGTTGGAGCGAAGCCGCCACTCCGGCCCAAGCACGTGTGGTCCATTCGTACGAAGCTTCAAGTCGAGGGGCGCGTTCGGGACCTTGCTATGTTCAATCTCGCCATCGACAGTAAGCTCCGCGGCTGCGACGTTGTGGCGCTTAAGGTCGGTGATATCGCCCCCAGCTCGCTGGGTGGATCGCCAGCGTCGGCTTAGACCCCCACATCTTCGGGACACACTCACTGCGTCGAACAAAGGCAACCCTGATCTACAGGCGGACGGGCAACTTGAGAGCCGTCCAACTCCTGCTCGGTCATACCAAGATTGAAAGCACCGTCCGGTATCTGGGCATCGAAGTCGATGACGCCCTGGCAATAGCGGAACAGATTGACGTCTGAAGTGCCCGGGCAGAGCGTACATGCTCTGCCCGTCGTCTCTCCGCTGCTTCGGGCCACGAGCGGAAGCACTCCACTGAGTGAGACTTTCGCTTCCAGGTGTAGTCTTCAGCTTCGGGCCGAGGTTGCAGGCAATCAGGTTGAGGAGGAAGTCGGCGGCGACGCGAGCGGGGCCTCGGTGTTTCGTCATTGCTCGCCTCGTGTTAGACTTTACCTGCCCAGTCAGGGAGAGCAGCCATGACCGCCGAGTTCGATGAAGACCGCTTCAATATGGCTATCCGTAAATTTCTGAAGCATGTCGGAGTTACATCGCAGCGTGAAATTGAGAACCTAGTGCGTAGCGGGGAGGTGAAGGGTGGCAAGCTCAAACTGCGAATGACCCTGTCCGCTGAGGGGACGCCGCTGAAACATGTGGTCGAGGAAACAGTCGCGCTCTGACGATTGTCCCGGCTGTGGGAAGTCGTGGCCCTGATCCTCACGAAGGCTATCATTGCGGTCGCCGGCCGAACGTTGCCTTCGGGTCAAAGCGCGAAAGACTCAATGCGAAAGTCCGCTAAGCCCCATTGAACGGACCTCAATGAGGCGTGCTGCCACTTCGCTGATGGGCCACATCCGGACATCTAGGATGTTGCCGCTCGCCGAGAACTGTTATTGTTGAGCGGTCTTGCGTCTAGGGGATGATGATTGTGTCTCCAGCAGAACTGTCGAGCAGCGAGGCGGAACTCCGGTCGTTCATTTCGGTCGCGATCCCAACCTTTCGACGTCCTTTTGGGCTGCAACGCGCGATCGAAAGCGTGCTGCAGCAGGACTTCTCCGATTGGGAAATGGTGATCAGCGACGACGAAGGGTTAGTGGGCGAGAGTTGTCGCCTCTTGTCCGAATATGTCAGCACAGAACCGCGCATCCGAGTCGTCGAGAACCGCAGAGGCCGTGGTCAGGTCGAGAACACGAACAATGCGATGCTTGCGTGTCGCGGTCCCTGGATCAAATTGTTGCATGACGACGACTGGCTCGCGCAAGGGGCGCTTACGTCTTTCGCGAGACTTGCGTTGGCCTACCCCGCCGCGGCAGTCATCACCGGGGATGTCCCGGGTTCTGTTGAATTTCTGAAGAGGTCGGCGTTGCCCACCTTGAGCCGGTAGGCTCGGGGTGCTGATTCCACAAAGGAGAGCAACGCCATGACGAGAGATATCACACCGGCTGGTTGGCCGGCGACCGGGGCTGTGGAGAAATCATTTGCGGAAGTGCGAGCGAGCTTCGATCGGTTCTGCCTTGCGGCAGGAATCGAGGCGCTCGGCACGATGATGGAGGCGGATGTGACAGCGGCCTGCGGGCCGCGCCACGGTCGTGATGCGGCGCGGCGGGCGCACCGTTGGGGCCGAACGCGGGGGCGGATCGGTTTCCACGGCGGCAAGATCGAGGTCGATCGCCCGCGGGTCCGGGGCATGGACGGCCGCGAGGTCACGATCCCGAGCTGGGAAACGGCGGCGCAGGAGGACTGGCTCGGTCGCTGGGCGATGAACCTGATGCTGATCAATGTGTCGACGCGCCGGTTCGGCCGCGCCGTCCGGCTGCCCGAGGGTGACGTGCCGGCACCGCCCGGATCGGGGATTTCGAAGTCGGCGGCCTCGCGGAGGTTCGTGGCTCTGTCGGCGGCGCGGCTGGCCGACTTCATGGCTGCCGATCTGTCCGCGCTCGACCTTCTGGTGGTCCAAATCGACGGGCTGCATCTCGACGACGATCTCGTGCTGGTGGCCGCGATCGGGGTTGACGGCGAAGGCAACAAGCATCCGCTGGCGCTGGTGGAAGGGGCGACCGAGAATGCAGCAACGGTTCAGGCCCTGCTGGACAACCTGGTCTCGCGCGGGCTCGACCCGACGGTGCCAAGACTGTTCATCGCCGACGGCGCGAAGGCGTTGTCGAAGGCGATCCGCCGCACCTTCGGTTCGGCCGCTGCGATCCAGCGCTGCCAGATCCACAAGGCGCGCAACATCATGGAACGCCTGCCGAAAGAGCATCATGCGGCCACCCGCCGGGTGCTGCGCCAGGCCTGGGAGCTCGATGACGCCGACAAGGCTGAAAAATTGATCCGCAATCTCGCGCGTCGACTCGACCAGCAATGGCCCGGCGTTGCGGCCAGTATCCTCGAAGGCCTCGACGAAATCCTGACTGTCGTCCGGTTGAAGTTGCCGAAGGAGCTTCGCCGATCGCTCGCCTGTACCAATATCGCCGAGAACATGATGGGCACCATTCGCCGCGTCACGCGCAACGTTAAACGCTGGCGGGATGCCGGTATGGCCTTGCGATGGGTCGCGGCCGGTATGATCGAGGCCAACAAGGGCTTCCGACGATTGAAGGCGCATAAGCAATTGTCGGTTCTGCGTGCGGCCCTTCAAGCTCACCACGATCGCATGACAATCAAGTCCGTTGCCCACGTCACGAGGGCTGCGTAATATTCATTCCGGCAACGTCGACCCGACGTAGTTCAACAGCGATCGGGACATCCCCGTCATCACCTCCACAAGCCATCTGGTGCAAGACAAAGGCATAAAGTACCGGCAAGGGGGTGAGATTTACGTGTATTCGGGCCAACAGTGCCTGACTGATCTCTATTTGGTGGGCAAAACGCGGTCGCTCGGAATTGTCCCATCGACGCTGTTGGTCAATAGCAACGTCGTCAAAGCCGGCTGCCTGATGCGAAACTACAAGTCGATAAGTTGGGGGGGGGGGCGACCAACTGTTCTTCATTGATCTGGCCTGCCATGGTGACATGGTAGCGATAGACGATGGTCTTATCTTTTACGACATGACCAACCACCCCTGCATCACGGCAGACGGGTCGTTCAGTCACATTGACCAAGAGACAGTCGATCTCAAACGCCTCACTTGGAGCCTTTTGGAAGATAAAGGAGAACTTCCCGATCCTGAAACGGTCGTGCGTGCGTTGCGGGTTGCTCGACTACGCGGACGGATCGGCCGGCAGCCACTCGGCGCAACGATCCGTGACGCAATCCAAATCCTGCGCCCCTCGGTCCTGATGGCTCTCAACAAGATCATCCGTGCTCGGGCGCGCGCGCCGGGTGCAATTTAATTCAACCTTTCTGCGGGAACGCTCTGATCTGATAGCGCAGCTAACTGACCGCCGCTCGAAATGGCAAGGTCCGCTATGGGTCAAAAGCAGCAGTGGGCGCCAAGCTGTATCGGCGTCCGGTTTGCCCCTGACAGCCGACATGACACGCGCTCAATTGACCTTCGGCTAAGGGCCATAAGCGAGCGCGGCAAAACATGCCAGCGCATGCTCCGGCAAATGCTATTGGTCCACGCCTGGGCGGGGTTAACGCTGCGCCGGAGAGCCAGAAAGTCCTTGACGCAACAGAACACCACGGATTTGGATCGGTCGGAAGACCTTGATTGGACGATGGACGGAGCCGACCCGTGGGAGTTTTGCTGAGAATTATGCTCGTAACCGCTCTCGTGTTGGGGTGGACGGCCCCCTTCCGCCACACTGCATGGCAAGAAGAGGTCGTCGCTGACCTCAAACGAAGGAGCCGCCCGTGGAAACGATTGTTCGCATCGGTCTGGATACGTCGAAGAGTGTGTTTCAGCTGCATGGCGTTGACGAGACGGAGCGGCCGATTCTACGGCGTAAGTTGAGACGTGGGCAGGTTTTGGAGTTCTTCAGTCGTTTGCCGCCTGCACTTGTCGCGCTGGAGGCTTGCGGGGCATCGCACTATTGGGCGCGGGAACTGCAATCGCTCGGGCACGAGGTGGCGATGATTCCGCCGCAATATGTCAAACCGTACGTGCAGCGCGGGAAATCCGACGCTGCGGACGCCGAGGCAATTTGCGAGGCGGCAAGCCGGCCGAAACTGCGCAAGAACTTTGTGCCTATCAAGAGCCCCGAGCAGCAGGGCGCACAGATGCTCGCGCGTGTGCGCAACCAGTTCATAGGCAGGCGGACCCAACTTGCCAATTCTATCCGCGGCTACGCCGCTGAATTCGGCTTTACCGCGCCTAAGGGACTTTCGCGGCTTCCGCAATTGCTGATCGATATCAAGGCCGATGCAACAGTCCCCGACTTGGCGAAGGAGTTGGTGGACGCCTTGGCGGCAGAACTGGCGCGCGTCGACGACCAGATCGCCACGCTCGACAAGAAGCTTATGCAACTCCACCGGAGTAACGAGATGAGCCGACGGCTGGCGGCTATCCCGGGCGTTGGTCCGATCGGTGCGACGCTGCTTTCAATCAAGGTCGTGGATGCTCGCGGGTTCAAGTCGGCAAGAAACTTTGCCGCCTGGCTCGGCCTGACCCCAAAGAATCACTCGACGGCCGGGAAGAACAG
Organism: Bradyrhizobium barranii subsp. apii; assembly: GCF_011516635.5. Classification (GTDB taxonomy): domain Bacteria; phylum Pseudomonadota; class Alphaproteobacteria; order Rhizobiales; family Xanthobacteraceae; genus Bradyrhizobium; species Bradyrhizobium barranii. The sequence goes on from NZ_CP096255.1 coordinate 4,344,559, forward strand.
GCTCGGCGTGATTACACGCGCCGGCGACGGCATGTTGCGAACCGTTTTGGTGGCTGGCGCGACGGCCGTGATCGCAGATATGCGCCGACGGGAAACTCGGTCCTGGCCCTGGCTGAAAGACATCATCGCACGCAAGCCGCCGAAGCTCGTGGCCATAGCGTTGGCAAACAAGCTGGCGCGGATTGCCTGGAAACTGATGGTCAGTGGTGAGCGGTATCGACCTGCAAGCAGCGTTATGCCGATGCCAACATAGCCTTGAACGAAACGTAGAGCTTGGCGGCCAGACCGGCAGGTTTGACGCCGAGGGCGGAACTTGCAGGACAGGAAGAGGTGGTACGTTCGGCGCAAGCCGGTCAGTGAAATGCTCCGCTCGGTTTACCGGCAGAAAATGCCGCTCTCGTGTTTGGATCTCACTGTCCGCGAAGCCCATCTTGGCCGGTGGTCGCAAGACCCGAAAACAGGCCGGACATATGAGCGCAAGCGATCCGAGCATGCTGCCAGAGCCGTTCTTGCAAGTCGGGGGCCGTCCACATATGAACCTTGCTCCAGCCGTCGCCCAGGCGCCGAAGAAAGCCGTCGCTTCTCCTGCCTTGCAGAAGGAATTCGATGGCTTCATCGAGAAGTTTCGCGCGGCGCTGAGGACAAACGATTCCGCCGCCGTCGCCGGTATGACACGATTGCCGTTCATGAACGACAGCGCAATTCGCGACGCCGCGCAATTTCGCGCAAAGACCTATCCGACCTCGTTCACGGCGAAAAATCGCGCGTGTATCCAGCGCGGCAAGGCCGTCTACGATCGCAATCAGGAGAACAATGACAATTACTTCGTCTTCTGCGGCGAGCTCATCTTCGTCTTTACCAAGACGCCCGCGGGCTTCCTTTTTACGGAGGTAGGCGCGAATGACTGATCAGGCAACAATGCTATCCACTGCCGCCGGACGTATGATCGGCGCCTCGCTCAGCGACGTATTGGATACCGCAACCTAGGCGATGGGCCGCACTCATCAACGGAAAGACTCGCCGCGAGCACAACGAGTCGGCTCAGCTCCCCATTAACGGACATGCAAACGGACAGCGGCGACTTCGCCTTCGGGGCACACGCGGAAGAACTCGGGCTGAGCATATCAAGTCTGCTCACCCCCAAGGAGCGGACATCTAGCGGACATGCCGGGTCGACCGCTTGGGGCCACAAGCGGACCATCTGCCCCAAATTACGAACAGAAGAAGAACCCAGCTGTGGTGGGCTGGGCTCTCGTTCAGCGATTGATGGCCGCCTCAACAACCGTCTTTACGGCGACATCGGGTTCAGGATCATTTGATTTCCCAGGACGTGTTGTGCGGGATGTCCATCGCAAAATAATCGCCAGAGCCAGCCAGCGCAGGCATAGCTATGCACGCAAATGGTTCGCTTCCGGTGATGCCCTTATACTTACCGGTGCCGCCGGTGATGATATGCGTTCCACAATCCATCTTCGGCTGGGCCTTGTCGAGGTCTCGAGTATCGAAGGTCGAGAAAATCTTGTCGCCGTCGCTGTCGGCGAGCACGCAAGCGCCGTCAATGTATTTCTTGTCTCCGGACGCGACGTTCAGCGCCACGCAGCGTGCTGACATCTTGTCCAGCATCTTCTCTCCCTTCATGTTTTGAGTGGTCCCGACCGCCTCCAGCGTTGTGGCCTTGCCGAGTTCGGCGGTGTCAATGCTCATCAAGGGCCGAAAAATAAAGTGCGTCACATAAGGAGTAGTCCCCTTCTTTTCAATCGGCTCTCCCCCGACAGCCGCGGGGGCAAAGGAGACGAGCGCTGCAGCAAAAGCCGTTGCCTTGGTGAGTCTCATCGCTGCGGTGACTGTGGGGACTATGCGCACGTTGATGGAGTTCATGAGTGCCTCCTTAGATCAAGCGGCGGTTCAGGTCTCCGCCGTGAACTGCCGCGAGTTGAAATCGACCTGCGTATGCTTTCTCCTGTCAAATCGAGTTTGCACGCCGGCGCCGAGCGTCAACGTGATCATGCTTTCTTGATGCTTCGCCTTGGACTGACGAAGTATGTGGGGATGGTGGCTCCAATCATCGGTTTTGACCTCAATACAAGGCTCGACCGAACGACCTGGAATATTAGCATAATAGCATGGAACACGGCGAACGTCAGCGTCATGCCCGGAATACGCAGCGCGCACCGTCAGCTGTCCTGACCGAATGCGCCGTGAAAAATGCAATTCTCCTGTTGTTCGGATGAAGCACGGGGCACATGGGTGCAGCGGCTCTGTGCCGCTCTTCATGCTTTGCGTCGTTCCGCTTGCAACTCAGGAGGTGAGCATTGAGTCACGTCTATTTCCACAGCCACCAATATCCGTAATGTCCGCTTCGGGTCACGAGGGGACGTTCGCTCTGAGCGCGGGAATGTCAACTAACGGCCAAGAACGGACATCCCACTTCAAAACCTGCTACTGCAGCGTCCGCTTGAAGAAGGCGACGATGTCGTGATCGAAGCGCTCATGAAACGCAGCGCGGTCGAAGCCCGGCTTGCTTGTGCAGATTGCCGGCATGCGGGTTGCCAGGTCCGCAGAGCACGGCTTCAAAAAGTCGTAGTGCCCGGCGTCAGCCACGACGTGCGTCTCGGGTGGCGTCGGCAAAGCGAGCCGAACGGCTTCCGCATAATAGGGGTGTGGTAGCACTTGATCATCCTCGGCCCGCCAGAGCTGTACCGGCTGGAGCACCGCCGCCAGACCGTTGGTCCCGAAGGCAAAACCGAGAGCGGGCGCGGCGGAGACCACCGCCTTGATTCGCGGATCGTGGGTCCAGACGATATCGGTATCCGGCAGCAACGGGTGCTCCGCCATGATCTGACAGTCTTCGAAGGCCGGATGCGCCTTGCAGTGACTCGGAAGGGTCCGAAGGTCCGGCTCGCCGCCGGCGGCCGCTAGCACCGTCAAGCCGCCAGCCGAGAAGCCGAACGCGCCAACGCGATTGGCATCGAGGCGCCCGTGGTCGCCCCACGCGCCCAGCATGTAATCCGTGAGCAGCTTCAATTGCCGTGGCCGTTCCCAGATTGCGGTAGGACGGCTTTGGTCGCGCCAGCTATCGCCATTATGCGTAAGAGCGGCGACGACGAACCCTGCATTGGCCAGGGCCGTGGCGGTGTCGAGGTGCCCAGCATAGGAGCCTCCGTGACCGTGAGATATGACCACCAGCGGAAGACCGGTGCCCTCAACCGGCGCGTCGCGGGCGATCATCTGTCGATCGGTCTCGACCGCCTCCAGCTTCGGGGTCATCGTGGTCGGATACCAGACGCCCACCTCGATAGGTGGGCCTTGCGGATCGTCGATGCTGAAATGCCGGAACCCGACCGCGGCGTCGGCCTGGCCGGTGGTGACTGTGATGAGTACGGCGAAAAAATATGCAATCGTGTAGCGCATGGGAACCTCTCGGCGAGTGGGACGCCAAGGATCCAGCAAACGGTACAGGCCTGCGCCAGCACTCGTTCGCCAACGGGCGAATGGGTTCGCCGGCGGGCAAACCGCCACTATAATGGCCCTATGAGCGAAGCGCGCCGGAGTGACTTTCTGCGGGATTGGGCCGTTGACCTCGCGATCGCGAGCGTCTGCGCCATCTTTTTCGGCCTGATCGGACCGTTTGGTAGCTATCTGAACGGACCGACCTGGCAGCGCGTAGTGTTTCAACTCGCCTGCTTCTTACCCGGAATCCTCCTTTTCGGATCGCTCATCCGGGTGGTGCTGCGGCTCCGCCTGAACCCGGCGATGACCTGGATGTCGATCCTCCTCGGCGTCGTCATCCTGAACGCGCCATTCCAGATCTGGGTCGTGTCGATCGCCGTATCGATATGGCCTTTCCTGAAAATCTTGCGACCACTCGATTGGTACTTGCAGGGGCTGATCACCGCCTTGCCGATTGTGCTGGGTTTCACCCTTCTCATGCAGGCCCGGTTACATCGCCGGCAACAGGCCAAGGAAGCCGGCGAAGCGCCGCCAACCGCTTTCGGGCTACTCGGTGCGCCACCTTCCGCGGTGCTTTGCCTGCAGATGGAGGACCACTATGTACGCGTCCATACCGCCGGCAACTCTCGCCTTGTACTGGCGACGCTCAACCAGGCAATGATGGCGCTCGAAAATGCCGATGGCCTGCAGGTACATCGCTCCTGGTGGGTCGCGAGGAAGGCGGTTGTGCGGGCCGTTACCGAGGGCCGCAATCTGCGACTGCAGCTCGTCAATGGAATGACGGCCCCCGTCGCCCGGTCAGCCGTCGCCATCGTGCGGGAGGCGGGCTGGTTGACGAACGAGAGCTCGACGGGGGGCCGCAGCACCGAAACAGAAATATTGCCCCTATGACGGAGGCCATGTCCGTTGTGGGTCAAAAGCTGGCGGTCGGCAGCAGCGTGGCAACGTCGGTTGGGGGCCCAGCAGCGGACATTGCGGCTGACTTTCGCGCCACCGTTCGAACGCCCGGCCGGTCTGCTTTGGGGGCGCGCTAGACGCGCGTGCGCGGTAGCGAGGTCGAGCCGAACCGATTGTCGCCAGGCCGTCCGGGAAATGCACTCAGGATTGCCGCCAATAAAAGATAAGGAAGCCAATACGGAATGCTGAGCGCGTCGACGAGGAGAGGAATTGCGAGGATTGTGAGCGCCCACCAACCCGAGATGTTGAAGTCATGTAGTCGCTTCACAAGGATTGCAGCAAGCGGCCAGAGCGAGATAAAGAGGACAGCCGGGACGATGGGCCAGTCGAGCGGAGGGTTGACGCTATAGTATTGGGGTCCTGAATCAGTGAGCTTCCTCGCGATGCGCACGACGAGCATGTCGACTAGCACAAGTCCCAAAAGTCCCAATCGAAATTCCTGCGGACCGATGCGGCCTTTCATGGATAAGAAATACCAAATGAAAGCTGAATGCATGCGCCTCCGAGATCATCCTGTCCGATAGCTGTAGTGCAACGCTTAAGCAGCATAGGCTATTCAGCCCAACACTATCCGAATAGATAACCTAAAATTGTGCGCACGGGCGGACAATCGCCGACGGTCACAATAGGATCAGGCCAGCAGCGTCGCATAGGACGCGAGAGGGCGATGCCCCCCGGTCGGCGCTGGGCTGATCTGTGCTAGGCTTCGTCAACACATGGTTGGTTTTGGCGGAGGCGGTTGTGAGGCGACGTGAGTTCATCGCGCTCCTCGGCGGCGCGGCGGCAATCCGACCACTCGGCGCGCATGCGGAGCGTCCGCGAGAGCGCATCCTCTATTTCACATACTCCGCCGGCTACCGGCATGATGTCATACCGCTTTCTAAGGTTATCCTGACCCAGCTCGGAAGCCATTCGGGTGTTTTTGAAGTCACTGCAACGGAAGACACGTCGGAATTTTCTACCGAAAACCTCGAGCGCTATGCAGCGGTGATGTTCTATACGTCAGGAGAACTTCCGATGAGCGACGCGCAAAAGAGAGCTTTTCTCAACTTTGTGCGCTCGGGCCGCGGGTTCCTCGGCGTTCATTCGGCGACGGACACATTCTACACTTGGCCGGACTATCTCGATCTGGTCGGCGGCTACTTTAATGGTCATCCTTGGCATCAGGCCGTGAAGATCGAGGTGGTTGATCCCGGCGATCCCCTGGTGGCTTTTCTTGGGAATTCGTTGCAAATCGAGGACGAGATCTACCAAATCGGCGACTTCGACTATCGTGGTTCACGCGTGCTCCTGCGCCTCGACCCAAGCTCGGTGGACCTTGGCAAGACCGGCGTACATCAACGATTCTATGGTTGGCCTCTCACCTGGACCCGATTCTATGGCGAGGGACGAGTATTTTATTCGGCGTTAGGCCACGAGCCGTCAGTTTGGCGGGACGCCCGCTACCAGCGAATTCTCACGAACGCTATCCTGTGGTCTATGCGAAGGTCGCCTTGGTAGACGCCGCGGCACTTCGCATTTGCGGTCAGCCCAACGCCTCCATCCAGCCGGCGACGGCCCGTCCGATCTCGTCCGGCGAATCTTCCTGGACAAAATGGAGTCCCGAGATCGTCACCTCGGTCTGTGCCGGGAGGCTGCGGGCCAAATCGAGAACCGGGCCATGGGCGAGGATCCCACCGGGCTCCGCCCTCAGGAACAACTTGGGTATATGGCTCGTCTTAAGCCAGTCAGCGTAGGCGGTCACGATCGCAGTCACGTCGGCGGGCTCGCCCTCGATGGGGATTTGCCTTGGCCACGTCAGCGTCGGACGCCGGCCCTCGCCGGGCTCGGCGAAGGGCCGTCGGTACTCCGCCATATCCTCGTCGGACATCTTGCGAAGGATGGCTCCCGGCAGGATCTTCTCGATGAAGAAATTGTCTCGCAAGACCATTTCCTCGCCTTTCTCGGAACGCAGCCCCTGCAAGGCGTGACGCATTTCGAACTTGTCCCAGTGGTCCCAGTATTGCGGCCCCATGATCGCCTCCATGTACGCGATACCCTTCACGGCCTCGCGGTGGCGGTTGGCCCAGTCGAAGCCGAGCGCCGAACCCCAGTCATGGATGACGAGGGTGACCCGTTCGCGCACGTCCAGGGACTCGAGCAGGGCGTCGAGATAGCGGCGGTGCTCCACGAAGCGATACGAGTTGGGACCGCTGTCAGGCAGCTTGTCGGAATCGCCCATGCCGATCAGGTCGGGGGCGATGCAGCGACCCAGCGGCTTCAGGTGCGGCAACACATTGCGCCAGAGATACGACGAAGTGGGATTGCCGTGCAGCAGTACGATGGGGTCGCCCTTTCCCACCTCCACATACGCCATCTCGCGGCCGAGGACCCGCCGCCGCTCCTTCTTATAGGGAAATGCCGCAGAGATCATGTTCGCTCTCCCGTTTACATGTGGGCGCAGCGAGACTGCGAAGCCTGCGCAACAGCGCGCCGCTGGGCTCGAGAGTGATCTTACTAGGGCCTTGCATCAATCGCTTGCCCGCCATTGATGCTGTTGTGCTAATCTTGCTCAGAAGATCACCCAAGCAGATGCTGGGTATCAAGCCATTGATATGCCGCGCGTTAAGCGGATAGTTCGACGGCGCTTGCCCACTGCCCAGATCAACGTTTAAGCTGCTTTCCTGGAGCGGTTCCCTGATCTGATGCTGAGATTTTCTTAGGATTACTCAACCGACGGGGCAGGCCGTGATGGTCGAGCAAGGCCTACGAGCCGTCTATGAGTCGAACGGGTGGGAGATCGATCTTACCCAGCGTGAGTTGCGGTCCCGAGGTGTTTCCGTTCCGATCGGGAACCGCGCATTCGAGATTCTGGAGATTCTGGTTCAGTCGGGCGGCGAGCTTGTCACCAAGCGCGATCTTATAGATCGGGTGTGGCCGGTTGCGACGGTCGAAGAAAACACGCTCCAGATTCATATATCCGCCATTCGCAAGGCGCTCGGCGCAGATCGCGAGTTGTTGCAGACGGTGTCCGGCCGCGGCTATCACCTGCGCGGCATCTGGACCATGCGGCCAGCAACCGGACCGGGACATCCACTCTACCTAAAGGAAAGTGCGTCGGCGCAGCCATTAGCGTCGACCAACCTGCCGCAGCCGGTTTCAGCGTTGATCGGCCGCACCGCCGAGGTCGAGGAAATCTCGAAGCTTGTCCGTGCCGGCCGGCTCGTCACCCTGACCGGGGCGGGGGGCATCGGCAAGACACGGCTCGCGCTCGCGGTCGCCCGTGAACTGGTGCCGCATTTTCCAGAGGGGGTGTGGCTGGCCGAGTTCTCGCCGCTCGCTGATCCCAGTCTGGTTCCCATAGCGCTCGCTGCCGCGATCGGACTCAAGTTCGGTGGCGGTGAAATTTCGACGCAGCGCGTGGCGCTGGCACTGGCAGCGCGGCGCTTGTTGGTGGTGTTGGACACCTGCGAGCATGTGATCGACGCCGCGGCGAGGATGGCTGAGGGCGTGCTGCGAGCCGGATCCTCGGCTCAGATCATCGCAACCAGCCGCGAGCCGCTCCGGGCCGAGGGGGAGCAGGTCTACTGGGTGCAGCCGCTCTCGATTCCGACGGAGGACGCGGACGATCTCCTGGAATACGGCGCCGTCAGACTATTCATCGAACGTGCACGAGCAACCGAGGCTGGGGCGGTTCTGGATGGCTATCAGGCAAAGACGATCGCGGCGATCTGCCGGCGTCTTGATGGCATACCGCTCGCGATTGAAATGGCGGCGGCACGTGTCACGGCACTCGGTGTCGAAGAACTCGCCGCTCACCTTGACGATCGCTTTCAGCTGCTGACCGGAGGGCGGACGGCGCTGCCGCGGCACCAAACTCTGCGGGCGACCTTCGATTGGAGCTACGAGCTACTGACTGAGCCTGAGCTGGTGCTCCTCCGCCGGCTCGCGGTCTTCGCCGGCGCCATCGACCTGGAGGCGATCTGCGCGGTGGTAACGGGCGCCGGGATCGCTTTGCCGGAAGTGGTCGATGGAATTTCCAGCCTGGTTTCGAAGTCGCTAGTTGTGGCGGAAATCGATGCCACCACGGCGCGCTACCGCTTATTGGATACGACCCATACGTATGCCCTCGAAAAGCTCGGCGAGAGCGGGGAACGGGAACGGCTCGCACGTCGCCATGCCGAATATTACCGGGACTTGTTCGAGCGGGCTGAAGCGGAGCTGGAGATGCGCCCCACGGTCGACTGGATGGGCGACTATGGACGGCACATCGACAACCTGCGCGCGGCGCTGGGTTGGGCCTTTTCACCCAGCGGTGACGTGCAGATTGGCGCGGGGCTGACCGCGGCCGCAGTGCCTCTATGCGTCCACTCGTCGTTGCTGGAGGAATGCCGCGGCCGCGTGGAGCGGGCGATCGCCGCCCTTGGGGCTGCCGTCAATGGCGACGCGCGCCTCGAGATGAAGCTGTATACCGCGCTCGGTACGACCCTGATATTTGTCACCGACGCGAAAATTCCAGCGATCGGCGAAGCCTGGACAAAGGCGCTGGAGCTTGCAGAGAGGCTTGACGATGTCGAGCACCAATTGCGGTCGCTGCTAGGCCTGTGGTTCTTTCACCGGGTTGCCGGCCGCCTTCGCGCCTCCTTGACCGCCGCGCAACGATTCAGCGCCCTTGCGGCAAGCCGGTCGAATTCCAACGATCGGCTGATCGGTGAGCGATTGATCGGCATCTCGCAGCAATGCCTCGGCGATCAAGCGAGCGCGCGGTATCACCTCGAACGCATGCTCGCGCACTATGTTCCTCCAGTCCAAAAGTCGCGGATCAGCCGTTTCCGGAGCAACCAGCGGGTGACCGCCGGCGCCTTTCTGGGCCGGACCCTATGGCTGCAGGGACTTCCGGATCGCGCAATGCACGTCACCGAAACATACCTGCATGAGGCATCTGCCAGCAGACACGTCAACTCGGTGTGCTACATCGTCGCCAACGCAGCATGCCCGATCGCGCTGTGGAGCGGCCATATGGATGTCGCAGACCATTACGTGGCAAGGCTGATCGACCTTTCGACCAGGCATTCGCTGATGCGCTATGTTGCCTTTGCCCGCAGCCATCAAGGACTGCTTGCGATCAAGCGCGGAGATACCGCCGGCGGATTGCCGCTGCTGCGGTCAGGCATCGACGAACTCGGCGACGAAGTCAACGCATCGCATCGCTATTTCCTGTTCGTTGGTGAGATGGCGGAAGGCTTGGGGCGCGTCGGGCAAGTGGGCGAAGGACTTTCGGTGGTACACGATGCGATCGCACGCGCAGAGGAGACCGAAGAACGCTTGAGCTTCGCCGAGCTGCTGCGCATCAAGGGCGAACTGCTGCTGTTGCAAGGTGCGCCGGACGCTGCGGCAACGGCCGAGGATCAGTTTTACCAGGCGATGAAGTGGGCGAGCCTGCAGGGCGCTCTGTCCTGGGAACTACGCGCCGCCACAAGCTTGGGACAGTTGTTTCGCGATCGGGGACGCCCGGCTGAAGCGAAGGCGCTGCTACAACCGATTTACGACCGGTTTACCGAAGGTCTCAACACCGCCGACCTTAAGCGGGCAAAAGGTCTCTTGCGTGATCTCGGTTAAGTCAATCTCCGTTCTTAGCGAGGCTCTGATGTTTGGGGGAAGTTTTGCTTGCTCAATTGAGGAGGCAAGTACCTCAGCTTCCCGGGCGCTGTACTGGTCTCGCTGGTAGGGAATCCCGCGAGGTGCAGGCGTCCCCCAGCTTCCGCGCGAAGCGGCAGCGTCTGCTCAGGGCCAGGAACGGACGTATCGGTGGCCGAACTGAGCGCGGGAAGGCCGTTGCGCGTTCATACAGCTTGCTGAAACACCCCCGTTGAATTGGGCGCGAAACGGAGGAAGAACCTCTGCATTGCCTGATCCGCCTTGGTTCGGGCTGCGACCAATGCATCAGGACCAAGGGCCGATCCTTCAACGGAGAAGAACGTCAAATCATGCAGCCCGATGGTGCCGAGGATAGCTTTTAGATACGGCGTGAGAAAATCGGGCTGATGCGCGCGATCGCCGGAAAATCTTCCGCCCGAGGACACTGCGACAAAAACCGGGCGGTCGCGCAACGCCCCCAGTTTTCCTTGGGCAGTCACGTCGAACGTTCGACGGACTCGAACGACGTGATCTATCCAAGCTTTGAGAGCGGCAGGCACGGTGAAGTTATGCATCGGAGTTGCGATGACGACGAAGTCCGCGCTCTCCAGTTCCTGGATCAGTTCTTCGGACCGGGACATGGAACCCTCGACGAACATTTCCAGGCAGGATCGCTCGGTCGCGCCAAGAGCAGTTGCGTAGCTTTCGTCGATGTCGGCGACGCCGCTGATCGGCCGAATTATGACGGTTGCCGTCGGCTCGCCATCCAGCAGGTGGTCGACGATTTTCTGAGATAGCCTGTAGCTCTCCGAGGCCTGCCCGCGGGGGCTGCAAATCAAATGCAGTATTTTCGTCATCTGCTTTCCAATCGCTGTTGTCCGAACTCTGATCATCAACAAAGAGCAATTTCGGCCTGCATCCAAGGACCATGAATGAGCTTTGCGACTGGTCCATGATTTGTCGGCGCAGGCTTGACCGCTGTCGCGTGCGAGAACTGGAGACCGATCCGAATCGTTATGGCAGAGTGGGCTTTTCGTTCATCGAAGGATCGGACCGGGCCATGCCTGCCGCGAATCCCCGAAAGCTCGCGCCGCTTGATCCGAAGGCGGCAGCACCGTTCTATCGGCAGATTTACGATCGGTTTCGCGACGCTATCGCCACTGGAATGTTGAAGCCTGGTGACCGCATTCCGTCGGCACGGGCGTTGACCAAGGAATTGGGGCTGGCCAGAGGTACCATCGACACGGCTTATTCCTTGCTGGCCGCTGAAGGGTATGTCGAGGCGCGCGGGCAGGCAGGAACCATTGTAAGCCCAGATCTTACGCCGCGAATATCCATTGCGAACCCGACGCCGCGGGCGGATCCCCGGATGGACGCAGTCAGTTTTCGTCCGGATTCCATCCTGCCGTTCCAGATGGGTTTGCCTGCCCTGGATGCGTTTCCCCGGAAGATCTGGGCGCGCCTTGGCGCGCGTAGCGCGCGGGCCATGCAGCCTTCCGATATGATCCATCCCCCTGTGTCCGGCTTGCCTCCGCTGCGTGCTGAGATCGCGAGATATCTCCAGGTTTCCCGTGGGATCAACTGCTCCCCGTCTCAGGTGTTCGTTACCTCGGGATACCGCCAAACCGTGGAGCTGGTCGGTCATGCCCTGCTGAAGGCGGGTGATCGCGTCTGGCTTGAAGACCCGGGATATCCGCCCACGCAAGAAATTCTCGAATATATGCATATCGAAGGCGTCTCGGTTCCGGTCGATGCGGAGGGCATGGTCGTTTCGGACGCCATCAGGCTCGCGCCCCGGGCGCGTGTGGCGGTGGTCACGCCTGCGCATCAGAGCCCGCTCTGCATGTCCCTGTCGTTACCCCGGCGTCTGGCGCTGTTGGACTGGGCCGCGCGAAACAAGGCATGGATCATCGAAGACGACTACGATGGCGAATACCGCTATGTCAGCCGCCCCCTCCCTGCATTGAAAAGCCTCGATCGTGACGGGCGGGTGCTCTATGCGGGTACCTTCAGCAAGGTACTTTTTCCAGGCATGCGGCTGGCCTATCTCGTCGTGCCGGAAGCGCAGGTCGAGCGGTTTGCGGAGGTCACCGAAAGCCTTTCAACTGGCTCTCCGGGGCTTACGCAAACCATCGTCACTTCATTCATCGGGGATGTCCCGGGTTCTGTTGAATTTCTGAAGAGGTCGGCGTTGCCCACCTTGAGCCGGTAGGCTCGGGGTGCTGATTCCACAAAGGAGAGCAACGCCATGACGAGAGATATCACACCGGCTGGTTGGCCGGCGACCGGGGCTGTGGAGAAATCATTTGCGGAAGTGCGAGCGAGCTTCGATCGGTTCTGCCTTGCGGCAGGAATCGAGGCGCTCGGCACGATGATGGAGGCGGATGTGACAGCGGCCTGCGGGCCGCGCCACGGTCGTGATGCGGCGCGGCGGGCGCACCGTTGGGGCCGAACGCGGGGGCGGATCGGTTTCCACGGCGGCAAGATCGAGGTCGGTCGCCCGCGGGTCCGGGGCATGGACGGCCGCGAGGTCACGATCCCGAGCTGGGAAACGGCGGCGCAGGAGGACTGGCTCGGTCGCTGGGCGATGAACCTGATGCTGATCAATGTGTCGACGCGCCGGTTCGGCCGCGCCGTCCGGCTGCCCGAGGGTGACGTGCCGGCACCGCCCGGATCGGGGATTTCGAAGTCGGCGGCCTCGCGGAGGTTCGTGGCTCTGTCGGCGGCGCGGCTGGCCGACTTCATGGCTGCCGATCTGTCCGCGCTCGACCTTCTGGTGGTCCAAATCGACGGGCTGCATCTCGACGACGATCTCGTGCTGGTGGCCGCGATCGGGGTTGACGGCGAAGGCAACAAGCATCCGCTGGCGCTGGTGGAAGGGGCGACCGAGAATGCAGCAACGGTTCAGGCCCTGCTGGACAACCTGGTCTCGCGCGGGCTCGACCCGACGGTGCCAAGACTGTTCATCGCCGACGGCGCGAAGGCGTTGTCGAAGGCGATCCGCCGCACCTTCGGTTCGGCCGCTGCGATCCAGCGCTGCCAGATCCACAAGGCGCGCAACATCATGGAACGCCTGCCGAAAGAGCATCATGCGGCCACCCGCCGGGTGCTGCGCCAGGCCTGGGAGCTCGATGACGCCGACAAGGCTGAAAAATTGATCCGCAATCTCGCGCGTCGACTCGACCAGCAATGGCCCGGCGTTGCGGCCAGTATCCTCGAAGGCCTCGACGAAATCCTGACTGTCGTCCGGTTGAAGTTGCCGAAGGAGCTTCGCCGATCGCTCGCCTGTACCAATATCGCCGAGAACATGATGGGCACCATTCGCCGCGTCACGCGCAACGTTAAACGCTGGCGGGATGCCGGTATGGCCTTGCGATGGGTCGCGGCCGGTATGATCGAGGCCAACAAGGGCTTCCGACGATTGAAGGCGCATAAGCAATTGTCGGTTCTGCGTGCGGCCCTTCAAGCTCACCACGATCGCATGACAATCAAGTCCGTTGCCCACGTCACGAGGGCTGCGTAATATTCATTCCGGCAACGTCGACCCGACGTAGTTCAACAGCGATCGGGACATCCCCCATTCATCGCCGAAGGACATTTTGCGCGCCATATCCAGCGGATGCGGAGGCTCTATGCCGAGCGCCGCGCGGCAACCGCGGCGGGGCTGGAAAGCGTGCTGGGAAAAAATGTGCGAATAGATTTACAGCCGGGGGGCATGCACCTGATCTTGCGTCTGCGAGGCAACCGTTCAGATCGCCGGCTCGCTGCGAGCATGCGGGAACAAGGCCTGTACGCGGAGGCACTTACGGATTGGACGAGGCGCAATGATGGGGCTTCCGCCCTTCTTTTGAACTTCACGAATATCGCCTCGCGGCGCACGGCCGAAAATTTCGGACGGCGCATTTTGGGATTGATGTGACTGAAGTTCGAGCGTGACCTGCTGGATTATGGAAATCATGGCCCAGCTACAAACGCCTATCATGGACCTTCTTGAATAGGCCAAGATGCGAAACGATGGAATCCTTCAACCAGATGAGGATTCAATCATGAACAAGCGCATCGATTACGCCAAGGCTTCACCGGAAGGCTTCAAGGCTTTTGGAGGGGTCTACGTCTATCTTCAAAAAAGCGGCCTTTCAAAGCAACTTGTCGATCTCGTCTATCTGCGGGTTTCGCAGATCAATGGCTGTGCCTACTGCATCGATATGCACTCCCGCGACCTGCTCAAGTCTGGTGTCGCCGCGGACAAGCTCGTGCTGGTGCCTGTGTGGCGAGACGCGGGGGAAGTCTTTAGTGAGCGCGAACGCTCTGCGCTGGCCTGGACCGAAACCGTGACGAGGGTGGCCGAAACCGGCGTTCCCGATGCCGACTACGAGGCCGCCGCCGGCGAATTCAGCGACAAGGAACTCGCTGACCTCACCTATGCCATCGGCCTGATGAGCGCGTTCAATCGATTGGGAATTTCGTTCCGCTCCATCCCCGCTGCCGCCAGTAGGGCTTGAGGCGCTCATCAGCAAACGCGTCGCGCATGGAAATTGGTCCATGCGCGTCCAGCCCCTTACAAGCAGCCCGGCCGTAACGCCCGGTGACCAGCGAATGGATTGACCCACATGGCATGGATGATATTGGCCTCCGCCGGCCTTCTCGAGATCGGATTCGCCTTCGGCATGAAGTGGTCCGCAGGCTTCACTCTGCTGATACCCGCGCTGTTTACGGCTGCCACCGGTTTGTCGAGTGTCTTTCTTCTCTCGCTGGCGCTCCGTACACTTCCCGTAGGAACGGGGTACGCGGTCTGGACCGGTATCGGTGCCGCGGGTACCGCCGTTCTGGGTATCGCAGTGCTGGGCGACTCTGCGTCGCCAGCGCGGATACTTTGCATTGCTTTGATTGTGGCCGGCGTGATTGGACTAAAGCTTGTCTCTGCAAACTGAGGATGCCACTGACGCTCGGGTGCCCGTTTCGGCCTGACCGTTTGATGCTAAGGCGGATCCGGCGACCACCAACGCAGGGCGGCCCAGGTCAGAACATTCATGGCGTTCTCCTTCTGCAGCCGGAGATGGCGCAATCTTGCCGGCGGTCCGCCAGCGGCCTGCCCACCGGGCGCCGGACGAGTGCGCCGCGATGGGCTCCGACTTAGGCGGTTATTCCGGCACGACCAGAGCCTTGTTCGTGCGCAGCGCGCTCATCACCTTCGGATCGAGTTTGAGATGGGCTTGCACCAGTCCCGGCGGTGTTGCCGCCATCCAGGTATCGAGAGAGAAATCGATAAAGCGGTCACTCTTGAACGTCTCGAGAAATCGAAAGTTGGTCGAGCCGGTATTCTCGAGATAGTGGCCCATCGCCACCGGGACGTAACCAACGTCGCCGGCCTGCAGATCAAATGTGCGCGCCTGCCCCTGGCCGGCAAACACACCCATGCGCGCCTGTCCCTCGATGACGTAGAGCCACTCGTCTCCGTTAGGGTGCCAGTGCACCTCGCGCAATCCGCCAGGTTCGAGTTCAACCAGGGCCGCTGCGGTCGTGGTGCTGATTGGAAACAAACGGGAATCGGTGATCCGCACCGTTCCGCCCTTCGTCTTGATGGGCACCTGCTCCATCATCCGCCACGTGTAGCTCGTCTCCGACGCCTTTGCGCCCGATATGGCTTCCGATCCGAGCGGCCCCGGCAACGGGGCCAGGAAAATATAGCGCTCGCTTTCATCGGGAGTGTGGCCGAACAACGAGGCAGGCACTCCGAAATTCTTGCCCAGCACATCGGTCGGTATGCGCTTGAACCAGTCGTTGAGCAGGAAGGTGTTGTCTTCGTCGAAATCGCCATCGTCGAACACGAGAAGAAATTCGCAGCCGTCGGGGCCGAGGCCCTGGATCGAGTGCGGGGTTCCGCCCGGGAAGAACCAGAGATCTCCGACGCCGACGTCATCGACGAAATAGCGCCCCTCGGAATCGACCGCCGTCACGCGAGCCTTGCCATAGAGCATGTAGGCCCATTCTGACGCCTTATGCCAATGCAGCTCACGCACACCGCCCGCGTTCAGGCGCATATTCACGCCGGCCATGGACTTGGCAATGCCCAGCTCACGCTGCGTGACCTGGCGGGTCCAGCCGCCCGGCTCAAGCCGCATATGGGCGTCCGAGAACGAGAAGCGCAGGTTCGGCAAGGTGCCATGATCGGTCGACGGCGGAACCAGCAGATCCGGGTTCTGCCGATCCCGCATGAGATTGCGCGGACCGGGATCGGTGCCGCCGTGACCCGGTCGCTGTGGCTGAGGAATCGCGCCGTCCGCGGTTTGCGCGTGCGCCAGCCCAACGCTCGTTAGAAGACCTCCGGTAGCAGTCGCTGCAACATATGGCGACGAGAAATGGATTGAACGAAGCCGCTGCCGCGGCGTAGGGGGCAAGGTGGCATAGATCGCCTCCTGGCTGAGAGGATGTGGGTGTTGGAGCCCACCCCCTCAGACAGGAGTATCGAGATGGCCGATTTGAGCCCTCTTCGCCGCCGCATGATCGAAGACATGACCGTCCGCAATCTGTCGCCGGCGACGCAAAGATCCTACATCAGCGCGGTTTCGAAGTTCAGCCGCTATTTTGGCCGATCGCCTGACCGGTTAGAGCTGGAAGACGTCCGCGCCTTCCAGGTGCATTTGGTCTCGACCGGCATCTCATGGCCGGCGCTGAACCAGATCGTCTGTGCGCTACGGTTTTTCTACGGCGTCACGCTCGGCGAGGCGCTCATCCCAGAGCGCATTCCCTATGCGCGAGAACCGCGCAAGCTGCCGGTCGTTCTCAGCGCCGACGAAGTGGTTCAGTTTCTTGAAGCGGTATCGAGCCTGAAGAGCCGCGCCGCGCTCACCACCGCCTATGCGGCCGGGCTCAGGGCCTCGGAGGTTGCGGGACTGCGGATCGAAGACATCGACAGCGCCCGCGGCGTCATCCAGGTGCGCCACGGCAAGGGCGCGAAGGATCGCAACGTGATGCTGTCGCCCCAGCTGCTGGGCATCCTGCGCACCTACTGGCGGCTCGCCCGGCCGCGGCTTTATCTGTTCCCTGGTCGTGACGAAGATCATCCGATCGATCAGACCGTGCTGCATGCCGCCTGCCGGTCGGCGGTGAAGGCTGCGGGCCTGACCAAGCGCGTCACGCTGCACACGCTGCGCCACAGCTTCGCGACACATCTTCTCGAGAACGGAACCGATATCCGGATCATCCAGGTCTTGCTCGGGCACAATAATTTGTCGTCGACAGCGCGCTACACGCAGGTCGCCACCGATACGATCCGAGCGACGCAGAGCCCGCTCGATCGCCTGTCGCTGGAGGTGACGCCACCTGGATGACCCGCAGCGGGATGCGGGTCATGACCCGCTCCGACATCCGCTCCAACAGGCCCGCCATCGAGATTGCCGATATTCTGCGCCGGCATGGCGACGCCTATCGCCGTGTACATGCCGGTCATCTGGGGCGGGTCGAGCGGCGCGTGATGAGCGCGATCGTTGCGTGCCGGACCGAGGCGCTCGGCGGCCACATGCAGGCTTGCGACGACTGCGGCACGACACGCGTTGCCTATAATTCCTGCCGCAATCGGCACTGTCCGAAGTGTCAGGGGAGAGCCCGAGCCGCGTGGCTCGCCGCGCGTCAAGCCGACCTGCTTCCGGTTCCCTATTTCCACGTCGTCTTTACACTTCCCGCACCGATCGCCGCGATCGCTTTCCAGAACAAGGCCGTCGTCTATGCCATCCTGTTCAAGGCTGCCGCCGAGGCGATGACGACGCTCGCCGCCAATCCACGCCGGCTCGGCGGTGCGATCGGCGGCGTCGCCGTCCTCCACACCTGGGGACAGACGCTGATGCATCATCCCCACGTCCATTGCGTCGTTCCGGGTGGCGGCCTCTCGCCCGATGGCGCGCGCTGGACCGCTTGCCGACCGAACTTCTTCCTGGCCGTCAAACCGTTGTCCAGACTATTTCGCACACTTTTTCTCAAACGTCTGTCGGCAGCCTTCAACTCCGGTGCCTTGCGTTTCTTCGGCGATCTCGGAGCTCTGGCCGAGCCGGCTGCCTTTGCGGCCCACCTCGACGCCATGCGACGCATCAACTGGGTTGCTTACGCCAAGCGGCCCTTCGGCGGACCCGCACAGGTCCTGGCCTATCTCGGCCGCTACACCCATCGCGTCGCGATCGCCAACAGCCGGCTCGTCGCACTCGACGACGATCATGTCGCCTTCTCATGGAAGGACTATCGCCAAAACAGCGCGACAAAGATCATGAATCTCAAGCCCGATGAGTTCATTCGCCGTTTCCTGCTTCATACGCCGCCTGACGGCTTCCACCGCATCCGCCACTTCGGCTTCATGGCCAACCGCCATCGCGCTGCCAAGCTCGCCCTTTGCCGCGAACTTCTCGATCATGAGCGAACAGCCCCAAACGATGGCCAGCCGTCGCCTGTGGATTCGGAGGCTCAAACCTGGGCCGAGGTTCCTGCCTGTCCCGATTGTGGTGGCGTCATGCGCATCATTGAGCGCTTTCGACATAGCTTCAGACGCCCCAGCCCTCGAACATCACCGTTCCGATGCGACACATCGTGAGCCAAGTCATGTCGTGCACGACGATCATCATTCGTCATTTCGCTCCCAGCGTCTCGATCATCGCGGACGATGTCGAATCCGTGCTGTCACACTGCGCGACAACAACCGTCCGATGCAGCAAAAGGCCTATCGCGATCTCAGGCGAAGCGCGTCTGATCTCAACTCTTCCAGGATGCGCACTCCTGTGTCTCTGCCTCACGCGCCGAGCCAGCAGATCGGGCATGGCGATCTCGAACAATCCCCATAGCTGCAAAACCGCGAATAGCCTCCCGCGCCTTCGTTCAATCCGGCTTCAATGAGGTCGCGTCATAAGCGCCTGCCGCGCCCTCGCGTGAGCGCGACCTCACAGAACCCTCCAGAATCCATGCGCGGTTCTCCCATGATTCCAGGCTACAATGCTTCTGCGCACGCTATCAAAGCAGTACACTTCGATATTTCTCGTTAGCACGAGTTCCAGCGGCTTCCGGCAGGGCGAGCGCCAACATTGGCACTGTCCGCCTCGATGCTTCGATAACCGTATCGGTTTTCGAACCAGGCCGTGAACCCATACCCCCGCTGCGATCGGCGAAAGACCAGGGGATCACGATGCGGCGCTCTATGCTCGTGCGGGTGCCATCCAGGGGATGTCCCGGGTTCTGTTGAATTTCTGAAGAGGTCGGCGTTGCCCACCTTGAGCCGGTAGGCTCGGGGTGCTGATTCCACAAAGGAGAGCAACGCCATGACGAGAGATATCACACCGGCTGGTTGGCCGGCGACCGGGGCTGTGGAGAAATCATTTGCGGAAGTGCGAGCGAGCTTCGATCGGTTCTGCCTTGCGGCAGGAATCGAGGCGCTCGGCACGATGATGGAGGCGGATGTGACAGCGGCCTGCGGGCCGCGCCACGGTCGTGATGCGGCGCGGCGGGCGCACCGTTGGGGCCGAACGCGGGGGCGGATCGGTTTCCACGGCGGCAAGATCGAGGTCGATCGCCCGCGGGTCCGGGGCATGGACGGCCGCGAGGTCACGATCCCGAGCTGGGAAACGGCGGCGCAGGAGGACTGGCTCGGTCGCTGGGCGATGAACCTGATGCTGATCAATGTGTCGACGCGCCGGTTCGGCCGCGCCGTCCGGCTGCCCGAGGGTGACGTGCCGGCACCGCCCGGATCGGGGATTTCGAAGTCGGCGGCCTCGCGGAGGTTCGTGGCTCTGTCGGCGGCGCGGCTGGCCGACTTCATGGCTGCCGATCTGTCCGCGCTCGACCTTCTGGTGGTCCAAATCGACGGGCTGCATCTCGACGACGATCTCGTGCTGGTGGCCGCGATCGGGGTTGACGGCGAAGGCAACAAGCATCCGCTGGCGCTGGTGGAAGGGGCGACCGAGAATGCAGCAACGGTTCAGGCCCTGCTGGACAACCTGGTCTCGCGCGGGCTCGACCCGACGGTGCCAAGACTGTTCATCGCCGACGGCGCGAAGGCGTTGTCGAAGGCGATCCGCCGCACCTTCGGTTCGGCCGCTGCGATCCAGCGCTGCCAGATCCACAAGGCGCGCAACATCATGGAACGCCTGCCGAAAGAGCATCATGCGGCCACCCGCCGGGTGCTGCGCCAGGCCTGGGAGCTCGATGACGCCGACAAGGCTGAAAAATTGATCCGCAATCTCGCGCGTCGACTCGACCAGCAATGGCCCGGCGTTGCGGCCAGTATCCTCGAAGGCCTCGACGAAATCCTGACTGTCGTCCGGTTGAAGTTGCCGAAGGAGCTTCGCCGATCGCTCGCCTGTACCAATATCGCCGAGAACATGATGGGCACCATTCGCCGCGTCACGCGCAACGTTAAACGCTGGCGGGATGCCGGTATGGCCTTGCGATGGGTCGCGGCCGGTATGATCGAGGCCAACAAGGGCTTCCGACGATTGAAGGCGCATAAGCAATTGTCGGTTCTGCGTGCGGCCCTTCAAGCTCACCACGATCGCATGACAATCAAGTCCGTTGCCCACGTCACGAGGGCTGCGTAATATTCATTCCGGCAACGTCGACCCGACGTAGTTCAACAGCGATCGGGACATCCCCGCCATCCACGATGCCTTTAGCGGACAGTTTGCTGCCTTCATTAAGGACGGCGAGGACAACAAAGCGCTGTTCGCAAAGACTGGAAAATTGCCGATGCCGGTCTTGGCTACCGGTGGCGATCACTCCTTCGGCACATTGATGAGCTCCGACTTGGCCGATGTCGCGAGCGCCGCCAAGAATGCTGTCATAACCAATGCGGGCTTTTTGCCTAATTGTCTCCGGAACTGCTTGAGGTCAGCTTTGGGTTAAAAGAAGTCCTCGGCTGAACCGATCGGGCAGGTCAGCTATGGGCCAGAAGCGGACGACGAGACCGAGCGTCTTTGCATCCCCAAGGCCAACGATAAGCTCGAACTTCTCCGGTGGCTGCGTCCATCTGGGCTTGCCTTACGAACCCACTGACTACACGCTACCCAAATGAGCAGAGTCCACGCCCGAGGTAAGGTCATGATCGGCGCCACGGCACTCCGTGCGCTTGTGCTGACTGCAGCTTTTTTCGCGGCGTTGTCGCCGGCCACCTGCCTTGGCGAAAACAGCAACCGCTTGCCGGCCAAGGCTACAAAGGAGCTACCACCCGAGTTGCTGGGGATGTCCCGATCGCTGTTGAACTACGTCGGGTCGACGTTGCCGGAATGAATATTACGCAGCCCTCGTGACGTGGGCAACGGACTTGATTGTCATGCGATCGTGGTGAGCTTGAAGGGCCGCACGCAGAACCGACAATTGCTTATGCGCCTTCAATCGTCGGAAGCCCTTGTTGGCCTCGATCATACCGGCCGCGACCCATCGCAAGGCCATACCGGCATCCCGCCAGCGTTTAACGTTGCGCGTGACGCGGCGAATGGTGCCCATCATGTTCTCGGCGATATTGGTACAGGCGAGCGATCGGCGAAGCTCCTTCGGCAACTTCAACCGGACGACAGTCAGGATTTCGTCGAGGCCTTCGAGGATACTGGCCGCAACGCCGGGCCATTGCTGGTCGAGTCGACGCGCGAGATTGCGGATCAATTTTTCAGCCTTGTCGGCGTCATCGAGCTCCCAGGCCTGGCGCAGCACCCGGCGGGTGGCCGCATGATGCTCTTTCGGCAGGCGTTCCATGATGTTGCGCGCCTTGTGGATCTGGCAGCGCTGGATCGCAGCGGCCGAACCGAAGGTGCGGCGGATCGCCTTCGACAACGCCTTCGCGCCGTCGGCGATGAACAGTCTTGGCACCGTCGGGTCGAGCCCGCGCGAGACCAGGTTGTCCAGCAGGGCCTGAACCGTTGCTGCATTCTCGGTCGCCCCTTCCACCAGCGCCAGCGGATGCTTGTTGCCTTCGCCGTCAACCCCGATCGCGGCCACCAGCACGAGATCGTCGTCGAGATGCAGCCCGTCGATTTGGACCACCAGAAGGTCGAGCGCGGACAGATCGGCAGCCATGAAGTCGGCCAGCCGCGCCGCCGACAGAGCCACGAACCTCCGCGAGGCCGCCGACTTCGAAATCCCCGATCCGGGCGGTGCCGGCACGTCACCCTCGGGCAGCCGGACGGCGCGGCCGAACCGGCGCGTCGACACATTGATCAGCATCAGGTTCATCGCCCAGCGACCGAGCCAGTCCTCCTGCGCCGCCGTTTCCCAGCTCGGGATCGTGACCTCGCGGCCGTCCATGCCCCGGACCCGCGGGCGATCGACCTCGATCTTGCCGCCGTGGAAACCGATCCGCCCCCGCGTTCGGCCCCAACGGTGCGCCCGCCGCGCCGCATCACGACCGTGGCGCGGCCCGCAGGCCGCTGTCACATCCGCCTCCATCATCGTGCCGAGCGCCTCGATTCCTGCCGCAAGGCAGAACCGATCGAAGCTCGCTCGCACTTCCGCAAATGATTTCTCCACAGCCCCGGTCGCCGGCCAACCAGCCGGTGTGATATCTCTCGTCATGGCGTTGCTCTCCTTTGTGGAATCAGCACCCCGAGCCTACCGGCTCAAGGTGGGCAACGCCGACCTCTTCAGAAATTCAACAGAACCCGGGACATCCCCCGAGTTGCTCTCGCTGCTCCGACAAAAGAAGATGCCAAAATACTCGCCTATCCTTGTGCGCGTCTTCAAGCAAGAGGCGGAGCTCGAAGTCTGGAAACAGGACACCACCGGCCTCTTCAAAATCCTCAAGGTGTACCCGATCTGTCGGTGGTCGGGGGATCTCGGGCCGAAACTGAAGGAGGGTGACCGTCAGGCTCCAGAGGGGTTCTATACGATTACTCCCGAGCTGATGAATCCCAACTCCGATTACCATCTCGCGATCAACGTCGGCTTTCCCAACAGCTTCGACAAGGCAAACAATCGCGACGGCAGCTTACTCATGATCCATGGCGACTGCTCATCGAGCGGTTGCTATGCCATGACCGACGAACAGATAAGCGAGATCTATTCGCTAGCGCGGGACTCCCTCGGCGGCCGACTGTCCTTTCAGGTCCAGGCTTATCCATTCCGCCTGACGCCGGCAAACCTGGCGCAGCATCGAAATAGCCCGAACCTCTCCTTCTGGAAAATGCTCAAAGTCGGCAACGATCACTTCGAGACGACGCATCTCGAACCTAAGGTGGACGTGTGCAATCGACGCTATGTGTTCGATGCGCAAGCTCCACCAAATTCGCCGTATCCTCTCGTGTTCAGTCCCACCGATAAATGCCCCGCGTTTGTTGTGGATTCCAAAATTGCGCGGCGGGCGCTTGAGAAGCAACGTACCGACGAACTCGAATTCGCGCGATTGCTCAATGACAACGTGCCGGCAGCCCCGATCTACAGCGGACTGGACGGCGGAATGAACGAGGCTTTTCTAGCAAAGTATCTGGTCAGAGCGACGCTTGCGAAAGTGATGCCGTATGCATCTTATCTGCCGCAACTGCCGCCAATCCCCTGGGTCACCAACGATGGTTCGTTGACGAGTAGATGGTTTGGCACCTCGTTCTCGAAACCGATTGCATGTGATCTGGCTCGTTCCAGCTTCCTGTCGACCGTCGTGGAAGGAGACGACGGGTGCTAGAGCGCCCGGTCTACTTCAGGCTTGCATCCAGAGTCAGCTGCCGGGTCACTGCCAGACCTCGCCAATGCTTTCTCAAGGTCTGAATACGCCCGGAAGCGGAGTGCGATGAAGCGCTGCGCGAGTCGGCTCGGGCTAGGTGTGGACCCATGCGTCTCAGCTAAGAGCGAGTTATTCGATCAACTCGTCGGCGCGGGTGAGCAATTTCGGTGGGAACGCCTTCGCGCAAATTAAGATTACGAAGTGCACTCGCGCGTTAACTGCTTTCCATCCCGCTGCCACTGCGAGGTTAAGGCGGCCACTCGGCGAATGCTCGGGTGCAGGTCTGCTATGGGTCATTCGCGTCATTTTTGGCCTGTTTGCCGGATGTCTTCTTCTCCCCTGACAGCCGCGGAATAGCACACATCCACCAACCGCTGCTTGGGGCCAATAGGCGACATCGCCGATCAGCCTTTTGCATTCAATGACCTCGTCGTTTCCATCAACACCTGACGGGCAGGTGAGCTTAACCATCCAGAATCGGTCAAGTGCATTGCCCCTTCGGTGCAAACTGTCTTCTGGCGAGAGATGGGCGTCAACGGTAACATTGCGCACACTGTTGGAGCGGGGAGAGACGAATGATCTCTGCTTGTTGGCTTGCCGTTTGGATCGCGTGCTTCGGCTTAGGAATGGCCGTGGTCTTCCGGACGGGGCTTGGTATTGAACGTTGGTCTCCCGCTCTCGGCTTGGCCTATCTCGTAATCATTGGCCCTTCAGTTCCGATCGTAGCTTGGTTGGCCGCGGATCAGATCGTAACTGTAGAGCAGGCCAGTTGCGCGGAGTTGGACCCAGCAGCGGATCGGCTGAACGGCATGTCGCCATCCGAATTCCGCGTGCGCTGTATCGCAACCCAAGACAATTCGGGTTGGCTTGCTCGTCGCAGAACATGAAAGCTCTGGAGACAAATCATGCCGGAAGCGCTTGAAGTCGAGATATCTGCCTTCTTCAACAAATACATGGAGACATTCACCACCTGGGATGGTGATCAAATCGCCAAACTCTACTGCGCTCCCTGCATCACCATGCGGATTCCGACGAAGCCGGCCATGCATTCCAATTCGAAGCCGGCCGGGTATTCCGATCTGAAGCCGGCCACCCGTGGCGTCGTTCGCATGGGTCAATTTCATGATGTCGTCGAGGGCTGGGAAGGTCAAGAGACCGGTTGATCTTGAGCGGGTTGCTTCTGCTTCCTGAGGCTCTCTCCTTTGAGTTCGATGCGGTAGGCATTGTGGACGAGGCGATCGAGAATCGCGTCGGCGATGGTGGGGTTGCCGATGATTTCGTACCAGCGATCGACGGGCAGCTGGCTGGTGACGATAATCGAGCGGGCTTCGTATCGATCCTCGACGATTTCGAGCAAATCACGGCGCTGGTCGGCGTCGAGAGGTTCTGGTCCCCAGTCGTCCAGGATCAGCAGATCAAGTCGTGCGATCGCCCGCAGCATCTTGGTATAGCGGCCATCGGCGCGGCCGAGTGCGAGAGCGGCGAAGAGACGCGGCACACGATGGTAGGCAACTGAGAAGTCGTCTCGGCAAGCCTTGTTGCCGAGGGCACAAGCGAGCCAGCTCTTGCCGACGCCGCACGGCCCGGTAACAAGGAGATTATGTCGTGCCCGGATCCAGTCGCCAGCGGCGAGTTTTAGAAAGAGCGTGCGGTCGAGGCCGCGGATAGCGCGGTAATCGACATCCTCGACGCAGGCGGCATGACGCAGCTTGGCGGCTCGAGCTCTGCTTTCGAACCGCTTTTGCTGGCGCAGCGTTTTCTCGTGTTCCAGGAGCAACGCCAGCCATTCGGCGTGTTCGAGGCTGCGCGCTTCGGACTGGGCATCGAGGTCCTTGAAGCCTTTGGCCATACCGTGGAGACCAAGGCTATGCAGCAGGTCGAGGGTGGGATGGGTGAGCATGCTGGATAATCCTTTCAATGGAAGTAACCGGGGCCGCGCAGATTGGGATGTTCGATGATCGCGTCCTCGGTATCGCGAGAACTGCGTTCGAGCTTGTTGGCGATGATGGAGGCGATGCTCTTGTAGGTCAGTGCGCTGACCGCGACCGCGCGGGCCGCGATCAGCTCGGCGCGTTCGGGATCAATATCCTTGAACAGCCGAAGCACGCCGAGACAGGTCCGGAATCCCTGTTCGGGATGAGGCCGATTGGCCAGGATGGCGAGAACGAGCCCCTCGGTGTTGGGCCCGATCGACCGCCCCCAGCGCCGGAATCGATCGGGAGTCCACTCGGCGTAACGCCGATGCGCACTGGGCATGTGATCGGGATCAGTGCCGTGCCGGCGGCCGCCATAACGGCGCTGGTGAGCAGCAACACGCAAACCCCGATGGAACAACTCGATGGTCCGGGTGGTGGCGCGAACGTCGACCTGCTCCCGGATCAGGCCGTGTGGAACTGAGTAGAAGAAGCCGTCGACCTCGACGTGATAATCGAGCGAGACGCGGGCCAGGAGCCATTCCGCGAACTGATAGTCGGCATCCGGCAACGGCGCCAGGACAGGCATCTCGACGGTCTCGAACAATTGTCGGCGGCTGACGCCGATCCGGCGCATGACGTGGGCGTTGATGCGCTCCAGCGCGGCGGCGATTGCCGCATTCGCCTCAGCCAGCGAGAAGAAGGTCTGCCGGCGAAGCCGCCCGAGGATATAGGTCTGGGCAAAACGCACTCCGGCTTCCACTTTTGCCTTATCCCGGGGCTTTCTTGGCCGTGCCGGAAGGATGCCAACGCCGTAATGGGACGCCATCATCCCGTAGCTGCGATTGATTTCGGGGTCGTAGAACGACGCCCGGTGCACGCCGGACTTCAGATTGTCAGGGACGACGAGGCGTGGCACCCCGCCAAAGAACCGGAACATTCGGACATGAGCCTCGATCCAGTCCGGAAGTGTCTGCGTCCAGGTCGCCTCGGCGTAGGTGTAATTCGAGGCGCCAAGCACGGCGACGAAGATCTCCGCGTCGCGCACAACCCCGGTTGCGCGATCAACGATCATGATCTTCTTGCCGGAGTAATCGACAAAGACCTTGTCGCCGGCCGGATGGTCCTGCCGCATCGTCGGAGACAGCCGCCGCTCGAATTCCCGGAATAAATCGCAGAACCGGCTGTAGCCATAACCTTCCGGATGGACCGCCCGGTACTCCTCCCACAGCACCATCAGATTGACGCCAGGCCGCTTCAGCTCACAGGCCAGCGAGGCCCAATCCGGCTCCCGGCGCCGGCGGAAGCCGCGCCTGACGCCGGCATGGGCAAACAGACGTTGTTCAAGAACGGCGTCGGTCAGATCGCCCGCCAAAGGCCACGCCAGCCCGGCAGTCGAGGCACGCTTGAGATTGTCCTGGATCGTGCTGCGCGCCACCCCGAGCGTGCGCCCGATCTCCCGGGCGCTCACCCCATCACGGGCAAGCCGCAGCATCTGTCGTATCTGTCGCATGGTCAGTTCTCTCTTGGCCGGCATCCGCTTCCCCTCGTGGATCAACGAGGGACTTGATGCCTGAAGGACTGACCCAAACGAAAACGCCGACTTCCAAAACCCGGCCGGCTTCAAATCGGAATGCCGGCCGGTTTCATTTCGGAATCGTGGCCGGAATAAATCGGAATCCGCACAAACGGTGGTCTGTGAAATGGGCGAACTTGATTGCACAACAAGGACATCTCGACAACGTTCGGACCAGCCCTTGTTCGAGTCGCCGTCGCATCGTCGTGATCGAATTTGGAATGTGACGTTGGGTCCGTAGCGGCAGAACCGCGGGGTCTGTAATCCGCGGAAACGCGAGCGAGCGGGATCGGCCGGGCGCGCCGAGCGCCTGAGGGGGGAAACGCCTCCCGCTCGGAGATCAGGAATCCGAAGGCTGCAATGCACATCGTTGCGTGATGATGAAAGCCGCGCCAGCCGCGTCCCTCGAAGTGGCCAAGCCCGACCTCCTGCTTGAGTTCCTGATAGTCGCGTTCGATGCGCCAGCGCAATTTAGCCGTCTCTACGAGAGTCCGGAATGCCACATCCTCCGGCAATGTCGAGAGCCAGTATTTGGTAGGCTGGTCCTCGCCTTTCGGCCATTCGATCAGCAACCATTCCTCCAACCGCTGGGTGGTTTGCCAATAATCACGGTGCGCGGCACGGACCCGCACGCGGGCAAAGCGCGAGCTCAGCTTTTCGTTCGTTCCTTGCCGCCACGTGATGGTGCGCCAAGCTTTGGCCGGCAGGCCGATCGCGAGCGCTTTAACGGCGGCCGGCCGACGCTGACGGTTGCGGCGCATCAGTTTCGGGGGACGGCCGCGGCCCGACCATGGCTTCGGCGGCAAGGGACCGGTGCCGGGCGCCCATACCGTTGTGCTCGACAGAAGACCCGCCACATAGGTCAATCCCAGCGCCGTGATCTCCGTGCGCAGATCGCTGTTGTTGCCATAGCCCGCGTCCATCAGCACGACACCACGCGGAAGGCCGGTCGCACAGGCCCACCGCAACTGCTCCAGCGCGATCTCCGGCTTGGTCCGGAAGCCGACTTCGGCAGGAATGCCCACCTTGCGCCGCCGATCGCAATCCTCAGTCCATTCCTTCGGAAGATAAAGGCGGTAGGCAACAGGCAGGCTGGCGTGGTGATTGGCAATCGATAATGACACCGCCACCTGGCAATTATCCTGCTTGCCGAGCTGCCCGCAATATTGCCGTGCAACTCCAACCGAATGTCGCCCCTGCTTGGGAAATCCGGTGTCATCGATGATCCAAGCTTCGATCGGGCCCTGGCGTTCGATCGCCGGCAGGACCATCTCTCGTACCTTGCCCAGCACCTTCTCATCCGACCAGGCGCCGCTGCCGACGAAATGCAGCAGCGATTGATGTTGGGCGGCCGTCCGTTCCGGAGCCGTCATCGCCGCCATTGGCTCCACGCTCTTACGACCGCCACAGGCCATGAGGCCGACGCAATAGTCGCGCAGCGGTGCCTTCCGATCAGCATGACCGATGACGCTGGCAAGCCCTTCCAAATACGTCGCAAATCGCATCTCACTGGTCTTGGTGCCACGCCCGCTCATGTAGCCTCCTCGGCTGATGGTCCATGCTTCAACCATCGCTGATTCCGGCCGGATAAAGCCTGCGGTTTTGTGACTCAGTCGTACTAGATCGCAATCGCGGTATCGATCCCCCTGTTATACTGAAGCCTGAATTGCGCCAGCACTGCGAAGATGCGGAGCTGGTTGATCAGGTCCGGCGGGTAGAGCACGTTGATGCGGTTCGGATCGTTGCTATCGCGCTCCACGATCAGGTTGGCCTTGAACGCCATCGCGTTCTCGACCAGCCCGTTGAACTCATCCAGGCGATACTGTGCGATCAGTTCGATGGTCTTCGGCGTCACGATGGCCTGACCTGCGCCAAACCGCGTGCCGTCATCCGCCAGCTTGTGCCTCGGATACTTGCTGGTGATCGCATAGCGCTGGTTGCGGAACAGCCTCGCCAGCGTGGCCAGCGTTGGCACCAGCTCGTAGGCATCGTCACCCTGACCATAGAGGTTCTTCTGGTAGGTCGTGCTCTCACGCCTGATTGCCGGGACACCGTCAGCGTTGACGCCCTGCGTTGCGATCCCGACGCCGGACAGGTCGTTGCACTGCTTCATGGTGAAGCGCTGGTGCTTCGGCGCGGGCAGGCAACCCTCCATCGCCAGCGTCTGCAACGGGCGCGCCGGGTCGTTCAAGAGAGCGCGCGCGGCCTTCGCGGTGTAAGCCGCCGCCCAGCAGTAAGGCGGCGTCGGCGAATGATGCTCGACCCCCATGATGGACAACACGCCGCTATTGTTGTTGGGACCGTAAGTCAGCAGATCGGTGTGGCCGGTCTGGTCGCCGCCCGCGACCGCGCCAGTGCGCGCTCCGAAGACGTGCCCGTAGAGCTGGCGCATCCAGCCCCAGCGCCCCTCGTCGCCGAACCCGTACTCCTCCTCCAGCAGCGCCAGGCACGTGCTGTCGGTGAAGCCGGTGGCGACGTATTCGTAGATTTTGTCGCCAAGGTTCGTGAGCGCCTGCGAGATGTCGGGCGTCCCGGTGCCGCCGGCCAGCTTGTTGCCGGACAGCGTGATTTCGAGCCCGAACGGCACCTGTTCGGCCGCGAGCAAGCCGCCATAGGCCATGCGTACGTCGATGTCGTTGCCTTCGACGCCCTTCCACTTGCAGGTAAGGGTGACCACGCCTGCCGCAGCAACTGCCGTCACCGGCATCGACAGATCAGCGGTGATCGCGTCCGCGATCTTGGTTGCGGTATCGTCCACGGCTTCGCCTGCCGCGACGAAAATCTGCACCCTGCGACCGGCGATGTAGACCGGCAGCGTGCCAGCCGAAGTCGCCGCGGTGGCGACGGTGATGGTGCCGGTGGCGACCACGCCCGCTGCTGGCTGCGCGACCGGGACCACCCACAGCTCCTGCGCAAAATTGTTCTTGGTGAAGAACTCGACCATGCCGTCAAGCATCGAGCCGAAGCCGAACAGCCTGCGCGCGTCTGCCTGCGATGGCACCGGGATCGGCACGTCGGGCAGCGCCTCGCCGTCGTCGTTCATGGAGCCGATGATCAGTGACGTCAGCCGCGAGCGCGGATAACCGGCCATGCTCGGATCGACCTCGACCCAATAGAGCGGCATCCGCCAGCTTTGCGGGATTGAATTGAATGACACGGGCATGAGCGCGGTCTCCTTCTTCGCCAGTGGTGACGCGGGCAGCGCCCGCTTTAGGGTGTCGTCTCGATGTCGTAGACGCGCTCGATCTGCTCGGTGCCGCTCTCGACGTGTTCCTTGTCGGGGAATTGCGTGGTGATGTGCACGGTCTTGAGGTCGTCGACGACCTTGGGCGGGTAATCCGTCCAGTACCGCGTTCCCATTTCCAGCCT
This sequence comes from Bradyrhizobium barranii subsp. apii, assembly GCF_011516635.5. Lineage (GTDB taxonomy): Bacteria > Pseudomonadota > Alphaproteobacteria > Rhizobiales > Xanthobacteraceae > Bradyrhizobium > Bradyrhizobium barranii. The sequence continues at coordinate 4,375,118 of NZ_CP096255.1, forward strand.
GATTTCGTAGAGCGTTGTTTCGCCGACCGTGGCGTACTGGCCGACACGGTCGATGCCCGTCATGCCTTCGGTCAGCTTGACGAACTTCGGATTGGTGAGAAGAATTTCGAGCAGCTCGCCCATCCAGTTTTCCAGCTGACTGAGCTGGTCCTGCTTGTCGGTCTCGACATGAACGCCGCCGGAAAAGCCCAGCGTCAGCTCGGTGTCGAACTTCGGCTCGGCGTGATTGTACGATCCATGTGGAAGGTGTCTCTCGCGCAGAATGTAGACGCCCAGGATCGGCAGATCGCCGGGCTGCACCTGCAGCATAGGGGTGAGGCGATAGGTCTTGAAGCGCGCGCCGAACCCAGCCTGCAGCAGCTCCATCGCCTTTGCCTGAATGTCGATGGCGAGCTGTGTCATGACGGCGGCTCCTTGGTCCGGAGCAGCAGCATCGCGCCGCCTTGTCCGTCTTCGTCACTGTCACCGACCCAGTATTGCTGACCGAAGGCCGGATGCCGCTCGTCGATGATGTTGATCAGATCGCCCTGGTCCGGGGGGATGACGAAGTCTCGCAGCCGGATGCCAAGCGAGACTTCGTGGTCGGAGAAGATGGTGCCGTCCTGCATCTCGACATCGAGGTCGCGCTTGTTGTAGACGCCGTTCGCTTCGTAGGCAGGCACACCCGGCTGCGTCACCAGCGGGGTGACGCTGATCCTGATCTGGAAGATGATGCCTGCCGGTTTGAGCACCAGTGCATCGAAGTCGATCACGAGCTGCGCCTCGAAGGAGGTAACCCGGTGCAATAAGCGCCGGGTTCAGTCTCAGGGTAGGTTAGGTGAATGACCCCTTCTGCAAGGCCAGCGGGCGCGAGCAGAAGTTCAGCGCATTCATCTGGGTGTCCATGTGGACGCCCTTATCGTTGGGCATCGCGTACTGCTTGACGTAGCGCGGCAGGCCCATCGTGTTGACGGTCTCGATGTAGTCGGCTGGCGCGTAGACCGTGGGGAACAGGTTCGGCACACCTGTCGGATAGAAGTACGCCATGTTGGTTTCGACCATCGGCTGGCCCGCAGCGTAGCCACGATAGTTCGTCCACAGGATGCCGCCGAAGGTGAAGCTACCCCAGGTCTGACCTGCGCTGACGTACTGCGTGCGCAGCTCGCTGGCGTCGGCCTGATTGAGGTAGGTCGCACGCACTTCGGGGCACATGATCATCGCGTCGAAGAACGCATCGCCGCAAATCGCCTCGACGCCTGCGAAGCCCTGACCGTCGAGATTGTTGCCCATGGTGCGGATGAGCTGCTGACACGTCTTGCGGATCGTCCCGTCGTTTGCGGTCGTGAACGGGAAGTTGATCGCCGCCGGAGCCGCGATGCCGTACTCGACAAACAGGTTCAGCACCGTGCCGTCAGCGTAGGTGATGATGCCCTTGATCGCGCCGACGCGGGCATGCTCCTGCGTGTACTCCAGCGACTGGCCAGCGGTCTGCATCCGCTCGCCGACCTTCGTCATCACCGCTTCTGTGCCGGTCTCCTCACCGAACGGGCGAACGCCTTGCACTTCCTCGGCCATGATGGCGTCGTTGATTTCAAAGTGGGGAACGCCAAGCATACGCATCGCGCGCCGGGGCTTCGCAATCGTGGTGCCCGGCGCGCCGCGAGGCGTCGGGGCGACCAACGTGAGGACGTTGTTCTTTTCCTCGATTGCGACCGATGTGGCGGCGATGCTGGTCGTGGTAAAGATGCCCCGGCTGCTGATGTAACCGGGAATGAACTTCAGGTTATTGATGGCGAGCGACAGCGGGATAACGCCGAAGGCATCGCCGCGAAATACGTCAAGCATTTCCGTGTTCCTTGTTTAGCTGCCTGTCGGCGAGCGTTGATGGGATCGCCCGACTAGCGGGCGATGATGCCGTTGGTCGCGAGCGTCTGCATGCCGATGACCTGCTCGGGTGCGGTAATCGCGCCCCAGGAAATCAGGTTCTTGTTCACCTCGGCATCGCGCACGATGACTGCGGTGCGCAGACCTTCGCCGGGGATGGTGCCGCCAGCGTAGATGCAGAGCGCCATGCAATCCGCGCCAACCGCTGCCGGAACGTAGGTCGCCGGTTGCGTTGCGGTTGCCTCCGCCGTTTTCTTCACTGGCATCCCGACATAGATGGTTGCCGGGTCAGCGAAGTACGCAGCCCCGCGCGAACGCTGACCGTTGGCTTCGCTCAGAATGAACTCCGCGCTGTGATGCGGCTCGTTCAAGACAGGGAAGTGCGGGACGGTCGCAGCGAACGGAGAGACTTCGGCGGCCAGCTCCTCCGGGCTCATCTTGGCGCGGCGCTCGGCTTCCTTCTCTTGCTCCGCTTTGCGCTCGCGCTCTGCCGCGATGCGCGCCTCGTTCTCCTTGAACTCGTCTTCGCGGCGCTTCTGCTCGCGCTCATACATGGCCTTGCGGCCTTCCTCGGCTTTCGTCTCCGCGTCGGCGGCGGCCTTTGCGTTGTCGGGCTGCGCGGGCTGGGGCTTCGGCTGCTCGCGCGCGGGTTCGTCGCGCTCATGCTCATGGGGGGGCGTGCCATTTTAAAGCTCCTCTCTGGTTTACTTCCTGAAGCGCGCGTTGATCTTGTCGGTGATTGTGTTCCACGCCGTTGCCGGAGCCGCTGGCGGCACCAGCGGGTGATGCGGCATCACCGTTTCTGCCGCGCGCACCGCCAGCAATTCCTTGCGGACCTGCTCGATCGGCGTATTCGCGCGCACGTACCCGCCGACGCGCTCCGGCGTTGACGCCAGCGTGCAGAGGTCGGTGACGCTGGCGACATACGCCCGGTGCTCCTCGATGCCTTGCTTCTTCGCGGCATCGAGCGTGATGACCTTCGCCGACGATGCGGCAGGCACTGGCTCGGTCTCTGCGGGCGGCGCTTCCGCCGGAGGTTCTTCTTTGGGCGGTGCCGGAGGCGCAGGCGGCACCTCCGGCACCTCGGGGTCGGCAGGTGAAGGCTCACCCGGTTCGGTCCCCGTCTCGGCGCGGAAGCGATCGGCTGCCGCCTTTGGGAGAAGCCGCAGGGAGAACTTCGCGGCCATCTTTTTCTCTGAGGTGACTTCGTCGGCAAAGCCCCACTGCTTCGCTTCGGCTGCATCCATCAGCCGGTCCTCTTTCATCAGCGCCTTGACCTTGGCGGTGGTGCTCTTGGTGCGCGCCACGTAGGTCGAGGTCAGCGACTTGTCGATGCGGTCGAGGTCGTCTGCCACCGCGCGCATGTCGTCGGCGTTCCCGATCGACAACCCGGAGGCGCCATGGATCAGCATGAAGCTGTTGCTCGGCATCACGATCTTGTCGGCGGCCATGGCAATGAAGGACGCGGCAGATGCCGCGATGCCGTCGATTTGCGCGGTCACCGTGGCCTTGTGGTTCTTCAGCGCGTTGTGGATCGCGACGCCGTCGAACACATCGCCGCCGGGCGAGTTGATCCTCAGGGTGACGTTTTCGACATCGCCCAGCGCGGTAAGGTCATCCAAGAACTGTTTGGCGCTGACGGTCTCTTCGCCCCACCACGACTTGCCGATCTCGTCGTAGATGACGATCTCGGCGGTCTTGTCCTGGGCCTTCATCGTGAACCACTGGCGCATGTGCGTGCTCCTTCATGCCGCGTCGGAGGCTGCGGCCTCGTCGGCTTGTTCCTGTGCTGCTTGATCGGCGGCATCCGCGGCGTCTTGCGCGGCCTGATCCGCTGCTGCTTGATCGCCGGGCTGGGTAGCCGCCGCGTAGACCACGGGGAAAATCAGATCGAGGTCTTCCTCGCGCGCTTTGTCTGCAGCAATGCGCCGGTCGTTTTCCTCCGGGTCGTTGCCTTCGGCTTCGACCACGTCGCTGCGGCTCTTGAAGCCCGCATCGACTGCGAGTTTTTCGGCCTGCCGGTCCTTGAGCGGATCGACCCAATCATTGCGCTGCGGTATCCATTTCGCGCGCTGATAGGTCGCCTGCTCCGCAAGATAGGCGCTGGCGTCGAGCGGGATCGCCTGGGCCAGCACGGCGGTGTCGAGCCAGCGGCGCCAGATCGGCACGCACATCTGAAATACGATGATGTTGTGCTGGAATTGCTCCAGCTTGCGCCTGAACTCGACGATCGAGCCGCGCAGCGACGAATAGTTCGCGCGCCGCAGATCGCTGGTGCAGACCGAATAGGGCATGCCAAGCCCACTGAACAGCGCGAGCTGCTGGCGATACTGGTACGCCTCGTAAGCGCCGCCGACATCGGCGGGCTCGGAAAACTTGATGTCTTCGCCGGGCAGCAATGTCTGCATGGTCCCAGGTTCGAGACCGCTCAGCCCGATGTTGTCCTGCGGCGCGCTGGTGTCGGTGCCGTCGATCGGGATCACGTCTTCCGGCGTCGGCGTGGTGATGAAGCCCGCGAACATCGCGGAGATGCGCTTCCGCTCCAGCTCGGCGTCGTCGTACTGGTCGAGCAGGAACATCCGCACCAGGGCGGGCGTGATCAGCGGGACGCCGCGCATCTGGCCGGGCCGGGTGCACTTGAAGACGTGCAGCACCTCGGATGCCGGGACGCGCACCGGCTGCATCGAGCCGCTGATCTCGATCGGCGCGTCGCCGGGGTGGACGGGATAGAACCAGTACGCCGCGCGTTTGCCCAACAGGTCCAGCTCGACGCCGTTCATGATCCAGTTGCCGTTGGGCGCCTGCATGTTCAGCCAGTACGGGCACATCTCGCTTTCGAGCAGTTGCACCTGGAGCGGCACGGCGTAGCCGTCCTCGATCCGGCGGCTGCGGAAGCGGATGAAGCACTCGCCAGCTTCGAACAGCGCGCGTGCGACGATCGTCTGCAAGCCGTACAGATCGGCCAGCCCATCGGCATCGGCGTCGTCGGTCCAGTCCAGCCAGAGCTGCATGATGGTGTCGCGCAGTTTGGCGTTCTCGGTCAGGAGCGATGACGGCTTGATGCCGGTGCCGATCAGGTTGGCGACGAAGCTCTCGCAAGCGGCGTTGGCGTGCGGGTTGTTGCGCAGCGCATCCCGCGCCCGAGCGCGCAACAGCGCGCCGGTCGAAGACAGGATCGTGTTAGTGGTGTACTGCGTCGGCTGCCAGCTCTTCAGCCGGCGCCGCTGCGCGCCGCCGTCGTAGTAGTTGCTGGCGCGCTTGCTGGTGCTCGGTATGAACCGGCCCAGAATTCCCTCCGACAGGATGTCGCGCAATCCCATCTCACAGCCCCTTGTCGGCTTGAGTGGTCATCCTGATCTGGCGAATGCGCCCGCCCAGGCCCAAGGCATCGGCGAGGTCTTCTTCGAGGCCGGAGAGGATTTGCCGCAGCTCGGCGAGCGAACGGAATTCGGTGCGCTTGTCACCATAGCCAGCGCTGTTGACGCCAGAGACGATGAGCGTCTTCAGGACAGTGATCTGCGAGACGATCTCTTCCGGCGTGGCTTTGGCTTCGCGGCGGCGCGGATCAAGCGCACGGGCGAGCGCAAGCTGTTGCGCGCTCGACAACTCTGCACGGGGTTGGTCTGCCGGCACGGCACGGAGCCACTAGGCTCCGAGATAGCTCGATCTGACGATGCGCCTGATCCTGCGACCGCGCGTGAGGGACTGGGGGCGCTTCGCGAGCGCTCTCTACCTCGGATGGGGTTTCCGGCTGCGTGCCGACGCCATCCTTATTCCTGTCATGAGTTTTTTGCAATGGGATGCGCTGCACGTTGAGCAGGTAGCCCGCTGCCGCCTGCATCGCCTCGCAATCGAAGAAGTGGTTGTCGCGCGAGCGCTGCACCCACTCGACCCTGCCGGTCGGCTGCTTGAGCCGCGCTTCGCTGACGAGCTGGTGGCAGTAATCGTCATCGATACCCTTGAAGACGTGCCAGCCGCCGATGTGATCCTCGGGCCAGCGCAGCCGCTCATGCACCCAGCTTTTCCAGTGGTCGGTGTCCAGGCGAACCAACTCCAGGCCGTACTTGGCCGCACGCCCGTCCTTGCGGCTGACCTCGAGCTTGGAAAAGATCAGTGGCGTACGCATCGGCGAGCTGCTGCCCTTGGTTGGCCGGACCCGGCGCATGAAGCGGCGGCAGAATTCGTAGACCCGGTTGAGCGGCAGGGTGTCGGTCTTGCCTGGGCGAAAGCCGCTGTCGATGAAGGTGAGCCGGATCGGCAAGCCATCGATTGGCTGTGTCACCAGATCCCCGAGCGCGGCCCAGATTTCCGCCTCGGAAGTGTCGCCACGGAGATAGCCGTAATTGATCAGCCACGAGGTCGCGCGTGCGCCCCAGCCGCGGATCACCCACGGGATCGACTGCCGCTGCACGTCGCAGGTGAGGGTAAGATAAAGAACGTCCTCGGGCACCTCGCCGCGCTTGTAGGTGGCCTGCTGCGACTTGGTCTTGATTTCCATCCATTCGGGCACCTCGCCGCCGCCGGGTGAGTACAGCTCGCCGAAGCCTGCGTTGATCGCCTGCTGCACCATGGCGGGGTCGCCGCTCTGCTGCGCCTCGACCAGCACCGCGACACGCTCGCCGAAGCTGACGAAGGGCGACGCCAGGCCACTGACCCAGAACGATGCCGCCATGGCGTCAGGCGGTGCGCCGTGGACGATGCCGTCCTTGTCGATGGTCTGCCCAGGCGCGACATAGCGACCACGCGCGTTCATCTCGGTCTTGTGATGGTCCTCGATGACACCATGGCAGCGCGGGCATTCGAGGAAGGTCTCGCGCGCAGCTTCCAATGGCGTGGCCTTGAGCGGGAAGCGCAACAGGTCGAAGCGCGGCACAAAGTATTCGTCACAATGCGGGCACGGCCAGCTCCAGTGATGCCGGGTGCCCTGTTGCCAGAGTTGCCAGATGGGGCTTTCGATGTCCTCGGCCACCGCGACCTCCCAGAAAAACAGGCCGCTGGTCTCGTCCTTGACCGTGGCCAACCTGCCGCGCTTCGGCGTCGAGGTGACGACACAGACGAAGTCGGCATAGGTGTCGCCGCGTCGCTCGACCAGTCCGAGCGGGCCGCCCTGGTGGTTCACGTTGTTCCTCATCTCGTCGTACTCGTCGACGAGCGCGAGCGCGGCGGGATCGGATTTCAACGCGGTCGAGGACCCGGCATGCGCCAATCGAAACGGGACGCCGCCGACGACCTTGCGCGTCTTGGTCATGCGTTTGCCGCGCGCGACCTTCGCGGTGAGCGTCGGCGCCTCGTCGAGCAGCGCCATGACGCGGGGCTCGAACTGCTCGCTGAGGAATTGCTTGTTCGGCCCGACATACAGGATCGGGGCTGGCCGCTGGTCCAGGCGCTGCCCGACGACGTCGAGGATCATTTCGGTCTTGCCGGTCTGAGCTCCGAACGCGAGCACGATGCGCTTGTATTCGGCCGACGCGATGAGGCTCGACGGCATGACGATATAGGGCGTCAGGAGAGGATCACGCGGTCCCGGTATTGCCGCCGTGCGCGGATAAATGCGGTTCTCCGATGCCCAAACGTCCGGGGTCACTTGCTTGGACGGGACCAGCAGCAGCGCTGCGCGCGCCCAGAAGGTTTGCCTTTTCGTTGAAAGCATCCGCGAGGCGATTGAGGATGTCATTTAGCGCCTGATCTATCGTTCGGCGGAAGGTTAGGTCGCGCGTGACGCGGGCCGACAGCCCTGCCAATTCGGAACGGAAGGTGCCGACCATCTCATCAACGAGGCCATTCACGTCCTCGATCTCGACCAGCCGCTTCTCGTTCTCCAGATTGCGCAATTCGATTTCGCGAGCGCGGGCATCGCGCACCCGGCTGTCGGCGGCACTCTTGCTGCTGCGACGTTCGCTGTCACGCAAAAAGCGGATCAGGGCGCGGACGCCTGCGATGAACGGGATCATCCCTCGGCCGCCACGAGGCAATGACCCTTCACGCTGGAGCTGGCGAATATAGGTCGCCGTGTAGTCGGCGAATGCCGCGAACTCGGTGACGGAGACGAACCGATCGCCCGCGGGCGGCTGGTCGTCGCCAATGTCTTCTTCGTTGCTCACCGCACGCCCAGGAATTTGTGGGTCTGAACGCTGATGCGCCAGCGATTGCGCCGTGCCGCTTCGATGCAGAGCGCGGTTGCCTTCTCGCTCATGGATAGCGGCTGAAGCCAGACCATCGCCGGACCATACAAGGCGATGAGTTCAAGCAGCATCTGGACATCAGCGGGCTTGCCGACCGGCATCTTGATTTCGTTGGCGCGCTGCCACGCATCGGAGCGGAAGATTTTTCCGCCGGGCATGCGGATCTTGGGCGAGACGGTAACCCATGCTCTCGGGTCGATGCGGATCGGCTCGGTGCCGCTGGTCTCGACCTGCACGGTCCAGCCGTCGGCGATCATGCGGCCCGACAATTCGGTGAGGTCATACATGCACGGCTCGCCGCCGGTCAGGACCAGATGCCGGGATTGCGATTGCGACAAGGTCTGCACCAGCTCGTCGATCGACACGGCGGCAAAGCTCGGGCTTGGCTCGATCTTGCCCAGGATGACGGCGAGCGGATCGGGGGGCGTGTGGTTCAGCTCCCAGGTGTATTTGGTGTCGCACCAGGGGCAGCCGACGTCGCAGCCCTGGAGCCGCACGAACGTCGAGGGCATGCCGGTGAACGCTGCCTCGCCCTGGACCGTTTCAAACAGCTCGTTGACGGGGAGCATCAGATCACTGCCTCGCATGAGCATTTGCGGGTCTCATCGACTACGACGCGGACCAAGCGGACGGTCGGCGGCAACACCTGGGGGCCGACGACGGTGAGGAGATGCGCCGCGATGTTCTCGGCGGTCGGGTTGAATGGCACGGTGACGATCGAGGGATCGATCAGAAGCAGCGAGGTCAGGTAGGGGTCGGACTTCCAGAGCATCATGCGGTGATCCCAATTGTCCTCCAGCCACTGGCAGAGCGTGGACTTGATCACGCCGAAATCGATGATGCGGCCCAGGTGATCGAGGGCATCGGCCTCGCAGTGGAAGTGCACGCGATAGTTATGGCCATGCAGGTGCTGGCACGTGCCCTCGTGATCGACCACGCGATGGCCGCAAGAAATGTCGTGATAGCGGGTGGCCCGGATTACCGGCATCGGAAGCCCTTGGCTTGGATGAGCGACAGCACCTCGGCGCGGGCGGCGGGACCGTCGCGGAAGATGCCGCGCATCACGGATGTGGTCATGGTGGTGCCGTCTTCCTTCACGCCGCGCCATGTCATGCAAGAGTGGCGTGCGCTGAGCACAACGGCAAGCCCACGCGGCGCGATGATGCTCTCGACCTCGTCGGCGAGCTGCATGATGGCCTCCTCCTGTATCTGGGGCCGCGACAAAATCCAGTTGGCGATGCGCGAAAATTTCGAGATGCCGATCACGCGCTCGCCAGGAATAACGCCGAACCAGACCTCGCCCTCGATCGGGCAGAGATGGTGCGAGCACGCTGAGCGAACGGTGATCGGGCCAACAACGTAAATCTCGTCCATCGATCTGACGTTCGGAAAGTCGGTGCACGTCGGCGGCGGCAGATAGCGCCCAGCAAACACCTCATGCACGAACATTTTTGCGAGCCGCTTCGCGGTGCCGCGCGTGTTGTGATCGTTCTCGGTGTCGATCACCAGGGCGTCGAGCATCGCACCAGTGCAGCGCTCGACCTCGTGCTCGATGGCGGCGAGATCGCCGGGCAGCAGGGCGTCGGAAATGTTGTCGTTGGCCAGATAGGTCCGGCCCGCCGATTTGAGCCGATTTCGGACGGTGTCACCCGGCCTGGGGAGCAGAACAGACAAGTTGTGCTTATCTTTCAACGGATTAGCTCGCATTTTTCATCGTTGTCGGTGGTTGAATGGCCGTCTAGATTCTCGGCAGGCGAGTAATGCCGCTCGCCTGGATAATCCGAAAAAGGACTGACAATGAACTTCGAAACCAGCAAAGAGCCCGTCTCCGTCATCAGCGAAAACGGCGACGCCCTGGTCCCCGGCACGGAAGCACGCGCCGCCGCCGACAAGGAAGCGAAGGCAACCGGCAAGCCGGTGACCATTCGACACGCGGTCACCGACAAGGTGCTCGCCACCGTGAAGCCGCCAAAGGCCAAGGTTCTGAAGAAGGCGGCGGCGAAGAAGAACACGAAGCCAGCTAAGAAGGCCACGACAGCGCCCGCTAAGAAGGCCGCCGCGACCAAGCGCGACAGCGACAAGCCCAGCGGGATGACCGCTGAGCTTGTGAAGCTAGCACTGCGCGCGAGTGGCGTCACGCCCGCCCAGCTCAATGAGCATTCCAAGTGGAAGGGCGCGCCGTGGAAGTGGTTCTTCTCCAATCCGAAGAAGACCGGTGTCGCCGATCGCTTTGGCTACAAGCTGAAGGTCGAGCGCGATGGTCGCGCAGTGACCTACTTCCTGACCGCGAAGTAACAAAACAACTGCATACCGCATGCGCAACGTTGCGACAGGTGCTGCCGGTGGGGCAACAACGCCATGCCTCGGTGAGCGGACCTCGTGGAGGGGCGCCGCTACTTCGCTGATGGGCCAAGAGGCGACATCGCTCACTTGGTTGTCGGTTCGAAATCTTTGCCGACTTCCGATAACATTGGCGCTGTTACCTTCTTTCAGGCGCCGCCCGAAGCGATCCGCCAGCCTCACTTCAGCCTCGACGTAACACCGAGCAAACACACCAAAGCGCGCGACGCAGCAACATCTCTCGACTGACTTTGTGCACGGTTGCGTGCATAAACTCCGTGATTCACGTTGAAATTTGGTCACGAGCTAGGTCAGGCCCGTTGATCTTTGTCAATGTCGGCATCAACCGACGGGCCTCCTTATGCAAAGGGGGCGAGACAGGATAGGAGCAAAACGATGAAGCGGATGTTTTTTAGAAATTTTGCAATTGCAACTTCGGCTATCGCCTTTGCAACACTGTTCACCGTTGACTGGTCTGAGCAGCGCGGGATTTCGCTGTCAGTTGAGAGTGCCCAAGCGAGGCGGCTCTATGTCAACCCGTATCCCTATAGTCACTACATACCCGATCAGTCCGGTCTGCCTTGGTACGCAGTGCGGGCCTACTACGCTGGCGGCCCCTGGTGTGGTGCCGGCGGCACGACCGGGTACGGCACGGCTGTGGGGGTCTTTGGGCGTGCTTCCTACACCTGCTACGACGGTTGGGATAGCTATGCGAAGCTCAATGGCATTGGTTGCACGCCCGGCACCTTGATCAAGGGCGGTGACGGAATCATGTACGTCTGCCAGTAAGCACGCGGACCACAAGGAGAGGCGGCGCAATCGTCGCCTCTTTCAATTCGAAAACGATATCCGACAGCCAGGGTCACGGGCGGACGTTGGGATCGGGGGCCCAACTCGGTCGGCTCGTCACGCGAAACCGGACCACTGCGCCACGCTCGGCCGGGGCCGCCTATGGGCCGATTGTGTTGCAAAAGTCGAAAGTTGCAGGGCTCAAGATTTTTCGCGAAAACACTAAGAGTCTGTCCGGAAAGATTGCCTTGGATTGCATAGCTTTCGCATCATGAGTCGGATGGAGGCCAGCTTGAGAAAGGCGAGCGCCCTGTGATTGAAGCATTCCCAATCTTTGGACAGTCTTCGGCATCGCCCGAGCCAGGCAAAGGTACGCTCGACGATCCAGCGTTTGGGCAAGACGACGAAACGGTGAGCCTGATCGGAGCGTTTGACGATTTCGAGGTTCACGCGCTTCAGAGCGCTACGCAGCCCCTTCTGGAAATGTGGCCCTTGATATCCGCCGTCGGCGTAGAGCTTCAGAAGAAAGGGATAGAGGCCGAACAACGTTGCCATCAGGAGCACGCCGCCGTCGCGATCCTGGATGTCCGCCGCATGCACGATGGCGTGCATCAAGAGGCCTTGCGTGTCGACGAGAATGTGCCGCTTCTTGCCCTTGATCTTCTTGCCCGCGTCGTAGCCATGGAGATCATGAGGCCCCCTTTTTCAGCGCTTTTCACGCTCTGGCTATCGATGATGGCGGCGGTGGGAGAAGCCTCGCGCTCGGCCCTTTCGCGACATTCGACATAGAGGGCGTGATGAATTTTATCGAGCGTGCCGTTCCAGCTCCACAGATCGAAGTAGCCATACAGCGTCGAGCGCGGCGGCAGGTCCTTGGGGATCGCGCGCCACTGGCAACCTGTGCTCAGGATGTACATCAGCCCGTTGGCAATCTCGCGCAGGTCCACCGTACGCTTGTTGCCGCCGCGCTTGGCCGGCGGGATGCGAGGCGCGATCAGCGCCCACTCCTCGTCGGTCAAGTCGCTCGGATAGCGCAGGCGGCTGCGGTCGTAGCGTGCACGGTTCTCGGTAGTCCACATTGGCGGCGCGTCCCCATCGAATCAGGCCGCTCACCTTGAATCACAACCGATTCATTCGACTCAACATGTTTTGGAACAGACACTAAGCAGCGAGCGATCGCTGATTCGTATGACCTCAATCGCGCTACCGAAGTCGCCTGTGAATTTTGCGTGAGGCCGTGAGGTCCCTCGCATCTTGTACGCGAAAGTCGCGCCCACGGCCCGCAGAATTTTGGTCATCGGCGAAAATCGACTTTTGCAACAATATCGGCCAATAACCGACATGCAAAGGGAGGCACGCTGCATGGCCGAGAAGTAGTGCTACCGCGGGCCACGATGTTGGTTTATGCACCAAGGCTAGGGGCCCGCCGGCACATCCTCTATCGACGCGCTCCGACGCGATTAACGCCGCCATTGGCATTACCGCCGACGTTATGACGGACTGCAGCGCGCGCAACGGGTCGTGGCCGGAGGCCAACGCCAGCCCGGGCAACGCAACCCACCGGATAGTCGACGTACTGGCAATACACGATCGCGCGGGCCGGTGATGGAGCAAGTGTGGCCCCTGCAAGTCCCAGAAGTGCGCTGGCAGCGATTCCTGTGACCGTCACTGACTTGATCGAAAGTCGCATCTTAGCCTTCATGATGTCCTCCTAAGGGTAGCAGAAGCCGCATTCCTACGGCTTACGATAGCGTGTGCCCGGACACATGAGCGACATTGACGTACATCAAGGGTGAACTGGGCTGTACGTTAACTCCGTCGAACATCCTCCGTGTTCCCTACCGCCCGTCGCCTAGTTTACTGACAGCACCAACCGCGATCTTGATTCAGATCAACCAGCTTCATGATACCCGCACCAAAACAAGAGACCGACTGGGCTAGGGCAATTAGTTGGTGCGTGCGATGACGCCGACTTGGTATGTCACCTTCGAGGTTCGTAAACGCGGCACGCTGCCGAAGCAGCGGAGCCCTCGGGAAACAAGGACCTTCGCTACGGAAGCAGAGGCCAAGGCATTCGTTCGTGCAAAGCTCGACGAAGGTCTCGTTGTATTTGCGGGCACGATCAATCCGCACGTCCCCAAGCAACTCATTACCGTCGTCCCGCATCCAAGCTTGGCTTGTCGATGAACAATGGAACGCTGAGTGAGATACAGGTCCCGACCGGACGCCGATCACCAGGTTCTGAAGCCGAACCAGCCGAACTGCCCTTGTCGTGCCGCCAGAAGCATCTGCGGCTGGACGTTTCGCCTCGGTCGAGCCACAACATGCAACATCTTGCGTTGTCGCTTGCGATCGACGGTTTCAGGCGGGCGTGTATCCGGCTTCGGCAGCATAGCGAAAGAATTCGCCACCGCCGGGCTCAGTGGGACGGTAACGGGCGGTTCGGCCACATCCGATGAAGTTGCGACCTCGGTCGCCTCGGCCACGGGCGCAGCGGCGACGATCACCGGCGACTGGGTATCGAAGACAATACGCTCGGGCCATTTGCGATCTGAGTGGATAAGTATGGCCGGCCGGTCCGCAGCCGCCTGATCGACGGTCGGGGCCCTCGGCAGCCAATAATCTGCAACAAAGAGCAGTGCGAGCAACACTGCTCCGACCTTCCAGAAATATGCCGCCAGTGGCATGCCGGTCGCTCCGGTGCGCCCCCGAAACATTGACCTGGGCTCGTCCTGCTACGTCGTCTGTTACCTGCTGCAAGATGGCCACAAGCTGCTTGATATAGATCAAGCGCGTTCGATCGCTCGCGAACGCGCTCTAACTGCAGCCGGTAATGCGCGCAACTGCCTTCATGTACTTGAGATGAAGTGCGGCGTCACCTCCGTCTGACGGAGAGTTGCGAGCGGTCAGGCGGTCCGAATTCAAACAGGTCTCAAGATCGAACCTGATATGCGAGCACCATCCCAGGGCGCTCTTCTCTGCCTCTTCCCTGGAGGGGCCAAACCCCACAAAGGTCTGAACGTGCCCGGCCTCGCCGTCGGCCGTCGATACGAGATTGATTTCCGAGATGTAGAAGGACGAACACTGGGCGGCCTGGGGCTCGGCGCGTGTCCCCTGGATCACCCCGAGAGCGACAATGGTCGTCATGAGGACGGCTCGCTTCATTTTCTCCTCCGACAAACCGAATCCATTGCGGCTATCCATCTGATCGCGACAACTTCATTCGGCGTGCGTTGCGCGCTGTGTGCCCCCCCGAACATCGGACCTGGCTGTCCGATCGGGCAAGCCAACCAACGCCAATCGCCGCTCAGGGACTTGAGATAGATCAAGCTCGGCCCGACGAGGGGACGCAGGTTTCGATAGGGTCTGGTTGCCAAGGTGACAGATAATGAGTGACCGGATCCGCAGTCCTCTTTGCGTTGGCCTTTGCTCTGGAAATGGGTGGAGCGACCGGCGGCTTAAATTGAAATTTGTTCATGGTCGTTTACCGCTGCGCGAGGTCGGCGGAGGAATCGATCACAAATTCCGGCCCGCGATCGTCACGCGCCGTTGCGCGTGTACGCGCCATCGGCGGCTAAAAATCTATTCACAGTCCGGAGAGAGTTTTCAACGGCTTTGCGAAACGCGGCCGGTTGCCGACATCAGCATCACGCCGATCGACGAAGCGTGATTGCGCCACCCCTGCGCGAGGGGAATGCCAACGCCTAACTGTCATTCATGTCAATGGACAGCACGCGCATCGTGCACGCCAGTAAACAAGAGGATACCATGACCAGCTTCAAAGTTTTGGGCGCAGCGCTCGTTTTTTCCGCGCTCCTTGCGACGCCCGCCTCGGCATGGGAACCCGCCGCGGCATTAGCCGCGGACCCGACCTTCTCCATCTATTCGGGCATGCGTGGCGACATCAATTCGGGCATGCATGCAGTACGGCCACATCGCGGAAATCATACCACCGGCGTCAAGCGCTTTCGATCGCGCTGATCGCCCGGATACCAAACCTGCACCAATCTTGTCCGCTATGCCCGACTGAGCAGACTTTAACGGGAGCCGCCGCCACTTGTGCTCCTTTCAGATCATTCCAATTAGGATGAAAAGAGCGACCTCTGTCAGGAAAGTGGCACTCATAATGGCGACCGTAAGGAACGCGTCGCCCGCTGGTAGAGGGGTCATAGCATGCCTCGCGCGCTGCGACGACTGGAACCGGTTCTGGCTCTCTGCCCGCGCCAACACCCTTGCCTATCGCGCTCCGTTAATAAACACCACGCCGCACGGCGCGACGCGTATAGCGGTAATCGCGACGGTCGACACGACGCGCCGTCACGCGGGCGCGCCGGTACGTGACGGCCTGCGCTTGATCAACGCTTAACTCCACGCCGCGCGGTGTCACCTGCGGCGAGACCGGAATGATCGCCAACATCACTGCTGCAAACAGCAGTCCGACAATCGAGGAGACTCTCATTGCACCTACTCCCTATTTTCCACCATGGCCGTGTCACCAACAAAAGCTGTCTGGTCTGTGTGCCTATTTGTTTTGTCGGCCTGAGATCGCCCTATTCCGCCAGGATAGAGCGCGAGAGGCTCCAACTGAGGTCGCCTTAGGGCCTGTTCCGGCAGAGAGAACGAAGCCGAGTGCATCGTCTCTTTCTGCGGCTCCATATCGGAGCTTGCAGCATTGGGGCACGAAAAGGTTGCGCAGGATGTTCTTTTTTATACACCCCGGTTGATTTTCTTGCGGCCAGCCGCCGTTGCTGCGCGGCGAAATAACAGCCATCACGAGCAGGCGCGGCTTCCGGTTTGGGTCAAAACCGGAAAAGCTCAATGAGAGCAAATGTTTTCCGCTATTCCCCGAAAGCGGACATCGCCACGTAGACTAGGAAAGCCACGCTTCGGCGGGGATTTATTGTCTCTTGCCTCTTCCGCGCGCGATAAGCCCAGCGCTGCCTGCGCAGCTTATTCTTGCGGCGCGTGCTTCCGTTTTTGTTTTTGCTCATGCGGGTGCGACCCCGACCTGCGCCCCGCACTCGTTGTCTTCCGAGACGATGATCGTCACGCACCGCCGATAGTGCTCGACCAGCCCCCTGCCGAGTTCACGGGCCAGCATCTCGCACGAATGCGCGCCGAAATTTCCATCGACGCTGAAGCCCTCGAAGATGAGGCGTGAGCGATCGAGCAGATCGTGAAACTCGACCTCGCGATTGTCGTGAGCGACCTGCATGCGCACCTCGACGTGGAAGAGATGGCGATGCCGGTCAGCGAGATACGATCGCCCGGCGGGTGCGCCTGCCCAGCGATGGAAGCCCGCGGAGGTAAACCGGACAAAGATCGTGGCATCGCTCATGTAAGTGCTCCTGTCGGGTCAGCGCCGACCGCCTGCCGTGCTTCCTCGACGATCTGCTTCATTGTGCGCGTGACGAAATGCGCTTCATAGCCGCACA
Source organism: Bradyrhizobium barranii subsp. apii (assembly GCF_011516635.5). Lineage (GTDB taxonomy): Bacteria > Pseudomonadota > Alphaproteobacteria > Rhizobiales > Xanthobacteraceae > Bradyrhizobium > Bradyrhizobium barranii. The sequence goes on from NZ_CP096255.1 coordinate 4,391,727, forward strand.
TGGTGCGAGCTGCCTCGTGGCCCATGGGCGCGCTGATAGGTTCGCTCGGCTGATAGTTGAAGCCAGAGCCGACATGCCAGCATCGCTTGTTGGCGACCGTGGCGAAGTGCCGTCCCCAGCGAACAGCGGCGAGCCATGTGGAGCTGTCGCACGAGTTGAGCGGCCATGCCGTGGTGAGTTCCGACGCGGTGAGGCCCAGGGCGTGTATCCAGAGCTTGGGATATTTGCGCCGCCGCTCCCAGGCGGTGGCGATCAAGCGCCGCCGGGTCTCCATGTCTGCCTGCACGACGTTGCCGAAGCAGATGCGATCGTACCGCTCGGCGAGATAGTCGAAGTAATCCCATCCATCGTTGAAGGGGTGATAGACCGGGATCGGGCGCAGGCCCATCTCTTCGAGCTTGGTGCGGGTGCGGATTTTGTTGTCGCGCCCGCCCTGGTCGATCTCGATATAGCCCCAGACCCGATCGCCGATGCGGCGAGCAATCGCGACGTACCGGTCGAATAGGTCCGTGAAGTCGTCGATGTCATCCGGGGCAAGCGACAAGGCGCGGTCCATCGACATGCGGTGCGCGTGCGCATGCCGGGTCGCCAGATTGTAGACGCCGCTGTCTATGAAAACGTCGGCACCGGCCGCGATGAACATGTCGAGCATGTCGAAATGCTCGTCGGTGTGGATCTCATTGACGGCGACCAGCAGGTGCCTGTTGACGGTGTAGGCATGGGCGAGCGTCTTGGGCTCGCTGGCGATGAAGTAGATGGGCCACGCCTCGGGGTCCCAATTGCCGCCGGTCCTACTCATTGGTGATCCTGACGACGGAGCCCGCGCCGTGAATGTCCTCGTAGCGGTCGAGGATGTGGCCAGCGGTGTACTGGTCCGGCTGCACCATCAGCAGGTCGTACTTGTCGGCCTTTTCACCGAAGGCGACGAACGGCCCAGGATAGGGGCAGAAGATGGTGGTGCCGGTCAGCAATGGTTTCCAGCGCTCCCATTCGACCATGACGCCGCAACACAGCAGGTGATGACGACGGCCCAGGCGATAATGGTCACCCCGTTCGATGGCATGGCGGGGATCGGCGATGGTGATCTCCAGCCGGGCGAGAAGGTCGCCCCGATTGTCGATCGTGCCCTGCAACGGATCGACCAGTTGCTCGTCGTGAAACTGACGGGCCGCGAGCATGCTGCCCAAATCCTTGTCGGAGAAGCCCAGGCGGTCGATCGGCATGTCGGTGAGCCGCAATGCCTCGACCTCGAGCTTCACAAGGTTGAGGTCCCACGTCGCCAGCTCGGGCAAACGGTTATCGACCAGCGCGTATGCGCGGATCATGGCCTCGGTCCAGCCCCGCGCCACGATCACCGGCACCTCCAGCAAGCCCAGATACTTCGCTGCGTCGAGCCTGCCGTGCCCCGCAATGATGGTGTCGTCCTCGGTGACGAGCAGCGGGACGGTGAAGCCGAATTGCGAGATCGACGCGGCGATCTGCTCGATCTGCGCGTCTGAGTGCAGACGCGCATTGCGAGGCGATGGGATCAGCTCGTTGACCCGCCGTGTTTCGATCGCCCAGGCGGGGCCGGGAGCAGTTTTGACGCGCTCATTCACTGGTTTTTCCTGGTTTTAGCGGAACGAAACCTCAAAAATGAAAATCCGAAATATCCTGAAAGCCTGCGGTCGTGCGGTCCCCGCGTTTAGCCCTGGTCCCCGAGGGACCCGAAAATCGAATAGGGCGGCCCGTGGTGCGGGTTTGGGTTCATTGCATCTCACTGCATCTCATCACGCTTGCCCGCTCCACGACCAGCCCGCCGCGTTACGATTGCCCTGCGCACCTTCAACATGCCTCGCTTGGTGCCGACGTAGCGAACGCCATCGGCATCCGGCACGAGGTGCTTGCGCTTCCGGTTCTGCTTCTGCTTGGCTTCGATGCGCCTTTCGTCGGCGCATGGTGCGCAATAGCGCCTTGAGCCGCTGACGCCAGCACCGCACCGTGCACATGCCCTGATGATGTGCGTCACGTTTTAACGCCTCCGCGTGGCCATCGCCTTGCCTACAGCGAGCGGGATGGTTCTCTCCAATTCGCGCGACATCGACGCGGCGAAGTCCTCATAGAACGGGACGCGCTTCGGTATCTTGGTCTGGTGCTTCAGCACATAGAGGAGGCGCAGGCGGCCCTTCTTGTCCTTGGCATAGAGCACGTCGCCCTTGCGGACGGCGGCCGGCATGTTCTTCGGACGCAATCGTGCGGGCACGCCACGCGAGGTCTTTGGCACGTTGCTGGCTGGCACGGCGAGGTTCGATCCACCCTGTGGCGACCGGGTGCCGCCCTTGGCCTGCATATGAAGATTACCCCGGTCCAGCTTGTCGTATATCTCGACCGCCAGGGACTGCTTGCTTGCCCGTGCATCCCGAGTGGTGAGCGATGCTGCGATGAAGGATGCGTTGCGCTGCTTCACATGGGTCGGCCATGTGGACCTGATCAGCAGGTTGCGGGTGACGTCAGCGGAGCGGTTCATGGCAAGCGATAAGGCAAAGGGTAATTGGTCGGCGACGCCCTCGATGCTCTTGGCCTGCTGCAAGAGCTGGTCGTAGTCGAACTCAATTCTGAACATGGCGCGGCTCAGCCCGGCTGATCTTGATGCGCAAGAGGTCACCGCTCTCGATCGCGGGCTTGTCCTTGCCGATCCAGAGCGCCAGCCCGAGGCGCTTGATCACCAGCCACCAGCCCAAAGAGACAAGCTCGTAGTCCATCTGGCTCTCGACCTTGGCGCTGCCGACCTTCTGCGCGTCATAGGCGCGGCGAAACCGCTCCTCGACGCTGGTGGCGACCTCCTCGAATTCGAATTCGCTGAGGTTTGGGGCATCGCCGCCGTTAGCCAACGCAGCTTGGACATCGCCCATATGTCATTTCCCTTTCCTCAAGACTTCGTCAAACGGCACCGAAACGGCAAAGGGGCGGCGCCGTGCGGCACCACCCCTCCGATCAGCGCGCAACATGGAGCAAACACACATGGCAGCGCCGGATGCTGCGACTGTAGCGCATCACTCCATTCCCTACCATCTTTTGGCGCCCAGTTTGCCCGGCTCATTTCAACACCTTCCCCAGCTCGCCAAATTGCCGCTTGATCTTGTCGGCAATGCCGATCAGCCTCATGGTTTGGCCTCATTCCGTTAGGCGGCGCCGTTACATCCCGTTACACGCGCCTGCAAGTCATTGCGTGTTTTGCTTTTTTGCCGCCTTGGCCTTGTTACGCGCCTTGCGGATGCGCGCCGCTTTCCGTTTGACGATCTCGATGCAGGTCTCGATGTCTTCCTCCATGCGCTGGGCCACGTAGCGCTTCATGCTTCTTCTGTTCCTTGCGTTCACGGCGGAGCAGGATCAGCCTCCCATCCCGGCGACGGGCTTGCCCGTCGCCCACCAATAGGGTTTCTGGATGCCGATGATCCCAGCATCGCGGAGCCGGTCCCCGGCGCGCTTGAACGCACCACGAAAGCGATTGTCGGCGGCTTCCTGATTTTCGTCAGCATCGACCACCTTTTCCCGCATGCGCATGCGCACGTAGTTGAAATCGACCACCTTGCTGATGCTGGCCGGGAGCGGGAAGGGCGGCGGCACGCCGTATTCGGCCAGGGCTTCGTACAGAGCATGCATGAGCAAGCGCTCGTTGCTGGTCGCCTGATAGCCGCTGCGCTCGTGGCTTTCGCTCGCATCGTAGGGGACCGCCGCGCACGAGGTCTCCTCGTTGCCCCATATGTTCCGGCCGACGCTGATGATGGGGAGCGTAAACTCCCAACGAATGCCCGACTTGCCTTCGCGCTGCTTGCGGACCGTCGCCCGGTGAATGCTGCCGCCTTTGGAGGTTCGCCGGTCGGCCACGACCTCGAACTCGATCGTCGTCTCAAAATCGGCGGTCAGCGACCCGTGGCCGCGCGGCGTCGAGCCGCCCTTCGGCTTATGGTGCACGAGGATCACAGCGCTGCCGAACCGCTGCTGCAGGGCGACCAGCCGCTTCCTGACGATCGACACGTCCTGGCTGGCGTTCTCGTTCATGCCGGGGGCGAGCGCGGAAAGGGTATCGATGACGATCAGGACCAGCCGGTGGGGATAGGTCTTGGCTATGGCCTCGATCTCGGCGATCAGCGCATTGACGTCGTCATCGGAGGAGAAGAAGTCCGGGCGCTTGGTGCAGAGATAGAACGGCACCGCCGCGTCGTACTGGAGCTCGTGCTGGATGACATAGGCAAGCTTTCTTTTGCTGAAGCCCTTGCCCGCTTCCGCGGCTACGTACACGACAAGCCCTGGCTCGGTGTTCCTGCCGATGAAGGTGAGCCCGCGCGCCACGGCCATGGACATGTCGAAGGTGCCGAACGATTTGCCGCTGCCGCTGTCCCCGAAGATGAGGGTGATCTCGTCCAGAGGGACGATGTCCTCGATCAGCCAACTGTAGCCCGACGAATGGCCCAGGACCGCGATCTCTTCCCAGCGCATGCCGCCGAAGCGCGAGCGGAACGGCGTCCGTGACCAGTCCGGCGCCGCGTCGGCGAACGCGTGGAGCGCGTTAAGCGTGCCGCCAGCCTTGATCCAATCGGACACGTCGCCCTTGGGCGGCATGTGCGGCCAATGCCGGGCGAGATCGAGTACGCGCACCTTGGCGGCGGTGCCCGAAAGCGCCTTCGCGACCTCCTGGGCGTGATCCTGACCGGGCAGCACCGGTCTGCCATCCGGGTGCCAGCGCAGCGCGCCGTCGCCATTCGGCGGATCGGGGTTCTTGGCCTGGGGGTCGTTGTCCTGAATGATGACCACGTCGGCATCGCGAAAGAAGGACGTGAGGTGGTCGCTCCACTTGCCGACGCCGCCGGGGTTCGTCGTCGCGACGATGCCCTGCTTGGCGCAATTGTCGGCGTCCTTCTCACCCTCGACCACGAACACGGTGTGCCCGTTGGCGATGGCCTCCATCAGCTCAGGCAGGCGATACGGGACATGCGTGATGCCGCGCACGGCATAGACCCAGCCGTGCTTGATCTTGTCCGGTGGATCATCCGGCTGCGGCCTGCGGCGCTGCCGGAACGTCTTCGGCTCAAACCGCACGACCTGAAAGAGCAGTTCACCGTTCTCATCGGTGTAGCTGTAGTGTGCGACCTCCTTGCCGAGTTGCTGCGGCTTGCTCGCTTGCCTCTCGCGTTGCTCCAGATAGCCGTGCTCGCGCATCCACTGCATCGCGCTCTTATGATCGCGTCCCGTTTCACGTGAAATGAGATCGAGCACGCCGCCGCCGGTCTTTGTTTCGTGGTCGTAGTATCTGCCGGTCTGCACGTCGATCGAGAGCGAGCCGTGCTTGCCGTAGCGTCGATCACCATCGGATGAGAGCCGCACATTTGGTGCGCCCAGCAGTTCTTCCGCGATGGCTTCCATGTGGACCGCAAACGATGTCACCGGCTCGTGCATGTTCACGCCCGTTACGCCTTCGCAAAGAGAGGGGTGGTGACGAGCGCGAGCTGCGGCCGGATGAGCGAGCACATGTAGTGCCAGGTTGCGAGTGCGTCCGCCTCGTTGTCGTCCTCGACTTCCCAGTCCATGGCGCGACACTGGCGCATGACCATCGACTTCGCCCTGTCGCGCTTCGGATTGCAGCCGATGAAGTGGAGCCGCACGTCGCGGGTGTCGGCCTTCCGGATGTCATAGAGGCCGCAGCGATAGGCGCAGGCGCCGATCACGGCGGGGAGCCCGTAGAGCAGCGTGGTCGTGTTGACGTTGCTTCTTCCGCGGCTGAACGATGTCGGCATCGGCGCTTCCCAAACCACGGTGCTCGGGCCGAAGTCAGCGAGCTTGCTGTACATCCAGCCCCATGCATTGGAGAAGATTGCTTCGTGCGAGGCGCCCGGCTTGGCGAACAAGATCGAGCCGTGCGTTGGTGTTTGGCCCGGCTCGCCGACGGCTCAGCCGGTTCTTGATGCTAGGTCGAGGGCGAGGATGGCCTCGGGCATTTAGATCGCCGGTTCACGTTCGGCATGCGGCTTCGGCGATACCGGCGGCGGGTCTGCGATTTCATGCAGGAAGGTAGTCACCTTGCCGCGAGCCCTGCGACGGGCTTCATCCGCCGCTTTCATCTGAGCCTCCGCAGCCGCCGATGATTGAGCCGCCTTGCGCAATTTGATGGTCGCGTCATCGATGAGATCGCTGACCGTCGCATACTTGCAGTCAACCTTCTCGAATTTGTCCTCATCGTCATCATCGATGCCTTCGCCTGTGGCGAACGATGAAGGTCGCGTCAACGTCTCTGGAATAGTCAATCCGCTAATGCAGAAAAGATCGGGGCCGCGCTTTCGTGGCGGTGCCTGCCAGTTCTTGGTAGACGCTTCCATCACGGCATCGAGCACCAGGGCGGTATACTTGAGTTCGTGCGCGCGATAGTCGGCTTTGATCCGTTCGCGGAAGCCTTTTGCGGTGCCGCCGTAGGGGCCGCACGCTTCCAGATAGAGTTTCTTCTGGGCGTTCAGAATGGCGCTCAAGGTCATGGCGCTCAGTCCTTCTGGTTTGTGAGGACGTCGAAAAAGTGGTCCGCCCCTTTCCTGATGTCGGCGAGCGTAGAAGGGTCGAGCCGCAGGCGTTCGAGGAAATCGCGGCGATAGTCTGGATTGTCGGCGAGCCGCTCGGCGACCTCGTTGACGAATGCAGGGACTGCCCACGCGAGAGCGCCGCGATAGAGCGCTTCGCTCAGTCGCATCTCAACCTCGCGTTTGTTCTTCTCTTCAGCTTCCGCTTGCCGCTGGCGCGCATCGAGTGCCGCGATAGCCTCGTCCAGCTTCATGCGGTCCTCGGTGACCAACTCGGCAAGATCGGGCGCTTCCTTGTCGAGCCGCGCGAACTTGCCTTCGTCGGTCTCGACCGCCTTGCGCGCTTCCGCGACCGTTGCAAGTGCTTGATCGAGCTTCACGCTGCCGTCGCGGACCTTGAGGGCCAGCTCGCGGGAGAAGGCGAGAACGGTGCGGGCTTCACCCAAACGCTGGCGGCTAAACCCGCCGGTTTCCGGCACCTTTTTCTTGCCCCTGCCGCCCTTTTTGAGCGTCGGGAAACAGCAGCGCGTGCCCCATGGCGCGCTGCCCCTTGCTGATGTCCCGCCGTTCGCTGCGATCCTTGACGAAGGCGCGAATGGCGTCCTCATCCTCGAATTCGATCACCTCAAACCTCGGCTGGACGCCAGTCATGCCGCACGCCTTGTCGCGGTTGCGACCGTCAACGATGGCGGGCTGTTCGGTCGATCCCTTGACCTTGCCAAGGATGATCGGGTCGCGCAGACCGTTATCGGCGATGGAAGCTGCCAGCGAGCCAAGCTCCTCGTCGGTCATCATGCGATAGGCTTGGGCGGCGGGATGAACCGCGATCGGCGTGCTGTGCATGTTCATTACGCACCTGCCTGCGCGCGCTCAGCGCGCGAGAGCGCCGCCTGACCCAGCGGCAGATCGCCGAAGTCGCCCAGCTTCTCGGACAGCATCGCGTACTCGTCGCGATCGTCGTCCTCGAAGTCGTCGGTGACGGCGTCGGCCTTGCGGCGCAGGCCGCGCTCCTTGATCTTGGCCTTCAGGAGCTTCTTGCGGATGCCGCGATCGGCGGCGTGATCGAACTGGTCGGCGCGGCGGTCGCGGATGACCTTGCAGCGCTTCATGTAGGTCATCTTCTCGGCCAGCAGCTCCGCGTCGATCTTCTCGATCGCTGCGACGGCGTCCTTGATGTTCTCGGCTGATGGGGTGTTTTCGGCGGCATCCTTTGCCATTCGGTATCTCCCGATATTTTTGCGCGCGAGCGGCGTCGCGCGAGCATTGGCTCGCGCGATCGTCGTGCTGAGTAGTTGAAGGTGGACAGCCGTCGCTGATGTTGCGCCACGCGCAAATCGAAAATCAAGAGCGAAAAAAAGTTAGGACGAGTTTGAGCGTCGCCGATGTTACTCGCTGCGTCGCACGCGCTTAACGCTGTGGTGATCGCGCCGCCCAGCCGTCGCCACATTCCGTTAGGTGATCTCCGTTACATCATTTATTTTTCTAGTTTTCGGAACGACGCCGATGCGGCTGGCACGAGCTATGCAATCGCGTGTGCGCGCGCAGTAGTTTTATAACTTCTATCTGTCTTGTGGATACGGGAGCGCCTAGGGCGCGACCTCCCGTGTATCTCTACGACAAACACTGATCGTTACGCTCCTCCGGCGCTCCGTTAGATCGCGTTACACGGGATTTATTTGCAGAGAGCGTCGCCTGGGTGACGCCCGCAAATTTCTTGGCGCGCTATCATCCTGGAATTGGAAGGGGACATCGCGTCATGTCGGACAAATCGATCGCTGCAATTGGCAGGGCTCTCGCCGCTGCGCTGCTGGCCGAAGCGCATTCGGCGCCCATGCTGGCCGAAGTCGCCAAGCTGAAAAAGGCCGGCGAGATGGACGAGATCGGCGCGCTCGCCGTCGAGCTGATCGACGAGTACCGCGCCGAAATTCTCGACACGCTGAGGGTCTGACGATGCCGGGCCAGCACGACGGGATGGTCGCCTACATTGCCGAGCGCGATGCCGCGGTCACCGCAGGGGTCGATGCCCTGATCGCGTTTTCCGCCAAGTACGGGCACCGCCCGTCGAACCGGGACGTGGCCATGATCACGCTGCACAAGCTGCGCACCGCGATCCCGTCGCTGCCGCTGCCCGTGCGGCTGGCGTCGCACGAGTGGCTTTCCCAGCACGGGTTCGAAAGCTGGGGTTTTGATCCATGAGCTACCGTGGCTTCTCGCATCCCAATCTGAGGCACCGGATCGACATCGAGCAGCGGGGCAATCGCGTCGCCCTGGTGTTCACCTGCGGCAGCGAGATGCGCGCCACCGAGCTGGCCGATGACTTGCTGCGGCAGCTTGGCGGCGGCGCGCTCAACATCACCGTCATGGGCAGGCCGACCAGCATTGTTGAGGGGACGCATCGTGATCCAGAGCATCCGCTGGGACGGCAACGCGATCACGCAGCCGGGCCTCTACACGAAACTGCCGCTTCCTGCCTACCATCGCGGTGACATCTGCGACGGCCCGAGCGTGTCCTCGACCGTGTTGCGCAAGTTGTGGGACGGCAGTCCGGCACATGCCTGGGCGCACTGCGCGCTCAACCCCGCGCGGGTGGAGGAGGCCGACAACGAGGCGTTCGTCCTGGGCCGTGCCGCACATCACCTGCTGACCGCCGAGATCGGCTTCGCTGACCAGTTCGTGGTGCGGCCCGAGACACTCGAAGGCGAGAAGTGGAACGGCAACCGCAAGGAGTGCAAGCGCTGGCTCGCCGCAAAGAAGCGCGAGGGCCTGACCGTGGTGACCGCCGCGCAGGTCGAGGTGATCAAGGGCATGGCCATCTCGCTGGGTGCTTTCCCGCTGGTGCAGGCGGGCGCGCTCAACGGCCTGATCGAGCGCAGCCTGATCTGGAAGGACAAGGAAACCGGGCTCTGGCTGAAGGCCCGGCCGGACGTGACGCCGAACGATAGCGGCGACTTCATCGACCTGAAGACCACCCCTTCCGTGCTGTACCGCGACCTGCAGTCCTCGGTCGCCACGTTCGGCTACCATCAGCAGGCCGCGCTTGTCCTTGAGGGCGCGATGGCGCTGGGGCTGGAGGCCAACTCCTTCACGCTGATCTGGGTCGAGAAATCGGCGCCGTTCTGCGTGCGCGCGCAGCAGCTCAAGGACGAGGACATCGCGCGCGGCATGAAGCAGAACCGCGCAGCGATGCGCACCTTCGCCGACTGCCTGTCTTCCGGTGTCTGGCCCGGTCCCGGTGATGATCGCGACGATGCCGAATACGTCGATCTTCCCGACTGGAAGCGCGCGCAGATCGATGAGCGGCTGAAATTCGAGCTGCGGGAGGCCGCATGAAAACGATCCCCGCCATTCGCGCGCGCCTGCATGAGCTGGCCGACCTCGTCGCTGATCCCGAGATCGCGGCCGAGACTCCATGTCCTGGCCGAAGAGACCAAGCGCAAACCATCGAAGCGCCCGCGCGTGAGGGCGCACAAGCCCAGGATGAGCCCGGCGGTCAGGGCCAAGATGGGCGCCTTCGCTGCCGATCCTGCGAACCGTCATCTCGGGCTGATGGAGATCGCGGTGATGTTCGGCACCGACCACGGGCGCGTGTCGGAAGCAATCAACGGCTACAGGGACAGGTGACATGAGCGATCAATCGTTTCCGGGCGACCGCCCGATGGATGCCGACCGCGTGACGCGGCGCGATCTGGCCGAGGGCAAGGTCGAGAAGGTGCTTTCCGACCGCACCTCCCAGGTGCCAATCGCGGACTTCGGCTTCGACTTCACCAACGCAATGCAGATCGCGGAGGCGGCGAAGATCATGGCGACCGCAGGTCCGATGCTGCCGGAATGGCTGCGTGGCAACGTTGGCGGATGCTGGGGCATCATCGTCCGCGCGATCGAGCTGAACATCTCGCCGCTCACCCTGGCCAACTGGACCTATCTCGGCAAGGACGGTCGCGTCGCCTATGAGAGCCAGTTCTACCATGCCGTGATCGAGGCGAAGGCGCCGCTGAAGGAACGGCTGCAGTACGAGATCATTGGCACTGGCGACGATCGCACGTGCCGTGTGTGGGGCGTCTTCAGGGGCGAGACCATCGTGCGCGAGATCACCAGCGAGCGGCTGGGCGACCTGCGGCCGGGAACGAATGAGCGCGGCCAGATCAAGGGCTCGCCGCTGTGGGTGCGCAAGCCCGATGTGCAGATGTTCTACGACACCTGTCGCGATTGGTGCCGCATTTTCTGCCCGGACATTCTCGGCGGCGTCTACGCGCGTGGCGAGGTCGAGGAGAGCGAGGGCGTCGCAGAGCCGATGAAGGACGTGAGCCGCGACACCTCGCCGAAGCTGCGCGAGCGGCTGCGCGGCCCGACCGGCGAGGGCTTCGACAAGAGTTCGATCGAGGAGGCGATTGCAGCCGCGACGCCTGCCGATCCCAAGAGGTCCAGCAAGGGTGATGCCTCTGGACCGGCGGATGTCGCTGCATCCGCCGAGACCGCGTCGTCGTCAGACCTGCCCCCCGGCCCACCTGACGGCGGCGCGGTCGCCCTGGCATCCCAAGAAGCGGGAGGCGGCTGATGACGATGCCTTGTCCCTGCGGGAACGGGCTCGACAGCGCGTGGCAGTTCGACGCGCGCGGCATCGAGCTTTGCCGCACCTGCCCGAAGTGCCATCGCGAGAAGATGCACCGTTACCGTCCCGACGTTCTGAGCGACCCGAGCTACGCCGCCGAAGAACCGATCGAGGGGGAGTGATGAGAGTGGAGCTGGAGCGCATCACCTGCGACGGCCAGCGCAGCGTGCGCGCCGTCGCCAACGACATCGTCCGGCAGCCAGAGACCCTGCGCCAGTGGATCAAGATGCTGCAGCTCGCCGAGCGCTGGCTGCGCGAAGGCAAACCACAATGAGGAGGAGCCCATGACGACTAAAGACTTCCGGTTCACCGAAGTGGTGCAGCAGGCATCGCAGTACATCGAGGCCGGACACACCGTGCATCAGAAATTCACCTGCCACCGCTGCGGGTCTCGCCAGACCATGGATGTGCCGAACAAGTTCTTCCTGGCCGGGAAGTGCGAGGAGTGCGGCGCCGTCACCGACATCCAGGCGCGCGGCTGCAACTACGTGCTCGTGACCGGTGTCAACAAGGGCTTTTCCGCCGAGACCATCCAGTAAGGGGGGATCGCCAATGGTGGAGATCATCGATACGTCCAACGTCGTGCCGATTTCGCCGATGACGCCGCGCGCGCTGCGCCGTGCGATCTCGGAGGAGGTCGCGATCGCGTATGGCGTTGATCCAAAGCTGATCGAGAACGGCAACCGCACGCTGCAGGTCGTTGATGCCCGCGCCGAAGTCGCGAGGCGCCTGCGTGCCATGGGAATGTCGGAGCAGCGCGTCGCGGATGTGATGCACATCCAGCTCAAGACCGCGCGGAGCTATCTCGGCACGTTGGCCACGCGCCCCTGCCGTGCGCGCTACGATTTTTCGACGTTCAAAACAGGAGCCAATGATGCAACGGACCGCTGAGACACTTCCCGAGATGAGGCTGAACGGCGAGGCGATGCGTGGCGCACCGCAAGAGCAGGCAGCGGAGACCCACGACGCGCACCAGGGGCATGTCGAGCCGCCCGCCTATGGCGACAGCTCGCGCGATGCGATCAAGGCGATCGTCGTTGGCATGAGCGAGCAGAACGGCAATTCGCTCGCCGCGCTCCGCGCCGAGCTGGATGAGATGGAGCAGCTCATGCTGATCAGCGCGGCGAAGGTGCAGCATGAGATCGACGGGCATGCCTCGATCTGCCGCTACGTTCACAACGAGACCGAGCGCCTGCATGGGCTCGTCGCGAAGATGCGGCAGCAGCAGAGCGAGATCGTGCACGTCACCGATGGTGGCGAGCGCGCAAGGGCTTCGGCGTAAGGCTTCGACCCGATCTGGCCGGGGTGCCGAAGAAGGGCCAGACGCTGCCCAGCAGGCAGGTGGTGGCGGGACAGAAACAACGGCCTGCAGCCCAGTGACGGCGGCAAACCGGGCACGGGCAGGGGGGCCACGGCGGCGAATTTCTGGACGAGCCCGCCACCGTGGCGCCTACACGAAAAAGCACCGTTAAATCACTGAAATTGTTGGCGAAAGAAGTCGACAATGGAGCCTATCTCAGGTGGTCCAGGGGTGCAAATTCTAGTAAAAAGGAGGGGCGGATGGGGCAAAAACTGGCGGATGGTCTGTCATACCCACCGCGCGCCATGCGGGCAGAGCAAGCAGCGGCTTATCTCTCAATCTCGACCAGATTTTTCTACGAGCTGGTCGAGGCCGAGAAGATGCCGCCGCCAGTGAAGCTGGGGAGCGCTTCGCTGTGGGACCGCCGCGAGCTGGATGCGGCCTTCGACAATTTGAAGGACGAACCGGGGAGCGGCTCATCTTTGCTCCGACGCCTGCGAGAACTGGAGCAAGCGAATGTTGCAAAAGGTCGATACCGAGAGGACTGAATTCCTCTCCCGAAAGGTCGCCAAGGGGCGGCCTTATTTGTATTTCCGGATGCCGAGGGAGTTCGGCGGCGCGCTTCTGCCCCTGCCGGTCGATGAAGGTTCGAAGGAGTTTGCGTGGCAATACGACGCCTGCCTCGCCAAGCTGCGGAAACGGCAAGTCGACGCCAACCCGCCCGAGCCGCCGAAGCCCCGACCGAAGCTGGCCCGATTTCCTGACGGCAGCATCGGCAGGGCGATCGAATTGTACCGCGCCTCCAATGCCTTCAAAGACCTGAAGCCCAGCACGCAGCACCTCTATATCGGGCGTCTGGACAAGATCAAGGAGCAGATCGGCGCCGATCCCTTGCGGGAGGTGGACCGCGACGCGGCCGAGCGGTTCGCCGAGCTAATCTATGACGAGAGCGGCAGCGCGCAGATGTCGGACCTCTACGTCACGTTGCTCGGCAATATCTGGAAGTGCGTGCGCAAGGACGAGCAGTTCGGCATCCGCAAGCTGCCGAACCCGACGATCGAGATCGAGCGAAAGCACCGCGAGAGCGACAACCAGCCGCATCTGCGCTGGCCCGACGAGCTAAACGACCGGTTTGACGACACCGCCCCCGCCAACCTCGTGCTGGCGCGGCAGGTGCTGCACTTCACCGTCCAGCGCGGCGGGGATGCCGTCCGGATGAAGTGGACGGACTACGATGGCAAGGGCGTCAAGGTCTGGCCGGAAAAGACCACGAAGAAGGGTCGGGTGGTGGAGCCCAACTATCACCTCTTGCCGAGGGTGCTGATCCGGGCCCTGGACGCGGCGAAGAAAACGGCCACGTCGGACCACATTCTCGTCAATGTCCATGGGAACCGGTGGGCGACGCGGCGGTCACTCGCCCAATCGATCAAGGCGCATCTGGTCAAGATCGGTGCGCGCAAGCCGAAGCAGAAGAAAGGCTACACCGCGCACGGCCTGCGCCATACCGGCGCGTCCGAGGCGGCGGAACTGCCGGGCGCCAGCCTGAAGGGCATCCAGTCGCTGACCGGTCACAAGTCTGACCGCCAGCCCCTGTGGTACATCGAACAGGCCGACCAGAAGAAGGTCAACGCCGCGATGGTCGCCGCGTGGAGCGACGAGCTGGACCGGAAGGAAGCCGAACGGGAGAAGCGGCGCCGGGCCCAGCGGAAGGCGTTGCTGAAAGTCGTCAGATAATCCGAAGAACGTTGCAGAAACGAGCCGAGAACGGCGCGGTGGAAAACTACCCCCATCACGTGGAAAACCCCGTGGGAAACCATTCAAATCATTCGATTAGTTCTTAACGAGAGGTTTACGAGGGCGGCCTTAGTGTCTGTTCCAAAACATGTTGAGTCGAATGAATCGGTTGTGATTCAAGGTGAGCGGCCTGATTCGATGGGGACGCGCCGCCAATGTGGACTACCGAGAACCGTGCACGCTACGACCGCAGCCGCCTGCGCTATCCGAGCGACTTGACCGACGAGGAGTGGGCGCTGATCGCGCCTCGCATCCCGCCGGCCAAGCGCGGCGGCAACAAGCGTACGGTGGACCTGCGCGAGATTGCCAACGGGCTGATGTACATCCTGAGCACAGGTTGCCAGTGGCGCGCGATCCCCAAGGACCTGCCGCCGCGCTCGACGCTGTATGGCTACTTCGATCTGTGGAGCTGGAACGGCACGCTCGATAAAATTCATCACGCCCTCTATGTCGAATGTCGCGAAAGGGCCGAGCGCGAGGCTTCTCCCACCGCCGCCATCATCGATAGCCAGAGCGTGAAAAGCGCTGAAAAAGGGGGCCTCATGATCTCCATGGCTACGACGCGGGCAAGAAGATCAAGGGCAAGAAGCGGCACATTCTCGTCGACACGCAAGGCCTCTTGATGCACGCCATCGTGCATGCGGCGGACATCCAGGATCGCGACGGCGGCGTGCTCCTGATGGCAACGTTGTTCGGCCTCTATCCCTTTCTTCTGAAGCTCTACGCCGACGGCGGATATCAAGGGCCACATTTCCAGAAGGGGCTGCGTAGCGCTCTGAAGCGCGTGAACCTCGAAATCGTCAAACGCTCCGATCAGGCTCACCGTTTCGTCGTCTTGCCCAAACGCTGGATCGTCGAGCGTACCTTTGCCTGGCTCGGGCGATGCCGAAGACTGTCCAAAGATTGGGAATGCTTCAATCACAGGGCGCTCGCCTTTCTCAAGCTGGCCTCCATCCGACTCATGCTGCGAAAGCTATGCAATCCAAGGTAATCTTTCCGGACAGACTCTTAGGGTGGGGCCAGCATTCCCTGGGCCCCTGAAATGCCAACGCCGATAAGCTCGATCGTTCCGGTCAGTCCCGCCAGCCCCGTGGCTGATGCGGCGACGCCCGATCTTGTGCTCCAGGCCGGCAGCGTCGTGGACGCAAGGGTCGTCAGCGTGATGGCCGACAATCTGGTGCGGATCGCAATCGCCAATCTGTCGATGGATGTGATGTCCGAGGTGTCGCTGACACCGGGGCAAAATCTCCAGCTCGCAGTGTCGCAGAACGACGGCACCATCAGGCTCGCCATCATGAACGGGGCAGGCGAGGCGACGGCGGACCAGATCACGCTGACGCCGCGGGCGGCTTCGCTCGTGGACAGCCCGTCGCTCGCGCCATCTGCGACCACCGCGCGCAACACGCTGACGCCGTTGGAGCAGGTCGCCGTCACCGTGGCTTCGGCCGAGGCGGTCACGAAACAGGGCAGCCAGGCGCCGTTGTTCGCCAATCTCGCCTCCGTCGTCACCGGCAGCGATCTGCCGGTGGGACTGAAGCAGGCGGTGCTGGACGTGCTGGCGCAGCAGACGCCGCTCAACACCGCCCTCGACGGCGGCGATATCGAATCCGCCTTCCAGAAGTCCGGTCTGTTTCTCGAGGCCTCGCTCGCCGCAGGTACAACGCCGTCCTCCGGCGCGATGCCGGACCTGAAGGCCGCGCTGCTAGTGCTGCGCCAGACATTGGCCACGCTCGAGACCGCCGCGCCACAGGCGCAAGGCGCCGCGATCGCTACGGCGGGGAAACCGCAGGTCGCCGCCGTGCCGGCTCAGGCTGCATCGCCGTCAACCGAGCTCGATATGGCCCAACAGCCGCAGATGCCGCGCAGCGCCAATCTCCCAGCCGCTGTGCTCGCCGACATCGCCGGCGGCGCTCCGCAGGCCGCGATGCCGCGAACCATGTCCGCCGGCCTTGCCGCGGCCCTCCTTCAAGAGGTCACGCAAAACCTGCCGCGCATGATCGGCAACGTGCCGGGCTCCAACAAGGCCGTGCCGGATGGCCATCTCTTCGAGGCCGCGGCGCGCGCGACACCGCCGCCGTTCCGCGGCGCGCTGCCGGCGCCGCAGGCGATCGCCTCGCCATCGCTCGCGCCGGATACACCGCTCTCCACAACGGTGCACCGCCTGCTCGACGACACCGATGCCGCGATCGCACGTCAAACGCTGCTCCAGGTCGCCTCGCTGCCTGATCGCACCGATGCCAGCGGTCACCGCATCGACCCGACCGTGCCGCAGTGGAATTTCGAGATTCCCTTTGCGACCCCGCAGGGCACCGCGATGGCGCAATTCGAGATCTCGCGCGATGGCGGTAATGAGTCCTCTGATCCCGCCAAGCGCGCCTGGCGCGCGCGCTTCACGCTCAATGTCGAGCCGGCCGGCCCCGTGCATGCGCTGATCACGCTCAACAGCGACAAGACTTTTGTGCGGATGTGGGCGGAGCGGCCCGCGACCGCGCAGCAGCTCCGCGCCGGCATCGGCGAGCTCAATCAGGCCCTGACGCGCGCCGAGCTCAAGCCCGGCGACATCCTGGTGCGCGACGGCACGCCGCCGCAGCCGGCGCCGGCCCGCGCCGGCCACTTCCTGGATCGCGCCACATGAGCGATCCATCCAAGCTCGCAATTGCGCTGCATTACGAGAAGGGCAGCAACGCGCCCGTCGTCGTCGCCAAGGGCAAGGGCACGATCGGCGAAAAGATCGTCGAGATCGCCAAAGCCAACGACATCCCGATCGAAGAGAACGAGATCTTGGCCGGCGCGCTCTCCAAGGTCGAGCTCGGCGAGGAGATCCCGCCCGACCTCTACAAGGCCGTCGCCGAAGTGCTGGTGTTCGTGCTGCGGCTGTCGGGCCGGGGACGGTAGAGCATGATCCGGAAAAGCGTGCAGCGGTTTTCCGACAAGATCGTGCTCAAGAAATAACCTGTCATCGTTTCACCACGATAGCGGCCGCATGGTCGCGGCCATCTTCATTGCTCAACGGATACCGCTCTTGCTGACCCGCCGTTCCACTCTGGGCCTTCTTGCCGCAGCTGCCACCATGCCGTCACGTGCGTTCGCCCATGTCGCGCCGCCGCGCAACGAGATTCGCGACAGCCTGGCAAAGCGCTTCACCGATCTCGGCACGGCGGGCACCTTCGTCGGCTACAAGGTCGAGGACTATCTGATCGTCGCCAGCGACAAGGAGCGCTCGGGCGAAGCGAAGCTGCCGGCCTCGACGTTCAAGATTCCGAACTCGCTGATTGCGCTCGAGACCGGCGTCGTCACCGATCCCGACAAGGACGTGTTTCCCTGGGACGGCGTGAAGCGGCCGATCGAGGCCTGGAACAAGGACCACACGATGCGCAGCGCCATCGCGGTCAGCGCGGTGCCGGTCTATCAGGAGATCGCGCGCCGGATCGGGCAAGAGCGGATGCAAAAGTATGTCGACATGTTCGACTACGGCAATCGCGATATCGGCGGCGGCATCGACCAGTTCTGGCTCACCGGCAATTTGCGCATCGACCCGGTCGAGCAGATCGATTTCGTCGACCGGCTGCGCCGCCGCGCGCTGCCGATTAGCAAGCGCAGCCAGGACCTCGTCGCCGACATCCTGCCGGTGACCAAGGTCGGCGACAGCGTCATCCGCGCCAAATCCGGCTTGCTCGGCGCCGAGCGCGGCGAGCCGTCGCTCGGCTGGATGGTCGGCTGGGCCGAGAAGGGCGAGGCGCACACCGTGTTCGCGCTCAACATGGACTGCAAGGAGCCGCGTCTCGTCGGCGAGCGCATGCCGTTGACGCAAGCCTGCCTTGCCGAGATCGGCGCGATCTAGCTGGCGCGTACGAACCTGCTAGCATCCTTCCGACCAAACAAAAGAAAAGGTCGGGAGGATAAAATGAACTCAACGCCACTCTGGCTGTCGTCGCTCACGTTGGCCGCCGCCGGCGGCTGGCTCGCAGCCACGATGTTTGCCGCACCCGCCACCAGCAAGGAGCCGCGCTTTCCGCAGCTCACCATGGACCAGCTCGACGCCAAGCAGAAGCCGCTCGGCGAGCAGATCATGAAGGTGTCGAGCGTCGGCATCGGCGGGCCCTACAATCCGATGATCCGCAGCCCGGTGCTCGGCCAGCGACTGTTCGACCTGTTCTACTATCTGCGCTGGGAAACCTCGGTCCCGACCAAGCTGAACGAGTTCGCGATCCTGATCATCGGGCGGCAGTGGCGCTCGCAGGTGGAATGGTTCGCGCATGCGCCGCTGGCGGCAAAGGCCGGCCTGTCGGCGGATATCATCGCGGAGCTGAAGGCCAACAAGCGGCCGTCGAAAATGGCCGATGACGAGGCCGTGGTCTACGACTTCGTCACCGAGATCACCACGGCCAAGAAAGTTTCCGACGAGACCTACGTGCGGGCGAAGAAGGTGTTTAGCGATCAGCAGATCGTCGATCTCACCGCGGTTGCCGGCAATTACGTGATGGTCGCGATGCTGCTGGCCATGGCCGAAGAGACGGTGCCGCCGGACAAGCAGGAGCCGTTCAAGCCGGGCGAGCCCTGAGGCGAGCAGCCTTCGTTGCGGCCATCCTTCGTGACGCCCGCCTCTGGCGGGCTCCTCAGGATGAGGTCTTGCTTCGTGACGAGATATCAGACCCTCATGGTGAGGAGCGCCGCTTGCGGCGCGTCTCGAACCATGAAGGCCGAGCAGCCTCCCAGCGCCTAGCCCAGCTTGAACAGCGCCTGCAAAAATTCCTCCACCGCCTTGCGCGACTCCGCGGCCGTCGCGGGGTTGCCGCCGACATGCGGGTTGAGCTCGACGCAGGCATCCTTGTAGGTGAAGGGTGCGTTGGTATCGCCGTTCATCAGCACGCCGCCGTCGCCCTCCTTGATATGGCAGTTGCGCACGGTCTGCGCGTTGGCCGACACCGCAACGGCGCTGACGCCGAGCAGGCCACTATCGAAGCCGTGCGCGCTGTCGGGGTATTCGGTCAGCACCACATCGCGCCCGGCCGTCTTGAGCCGTCCGACGAACGCCTTGCAGCTCGTCACGGGATTGTAGTCGTCGGGCGTGCCATGGAAGATGCGGATCGGGCGTGCGGCGACGTCGCCGTCGCTCTGATACGTCGTCGAGCAATCCGGATAGAACGGGATGTAGGCGGCGAACTGGACGCCGGACTTGTTCCAGAGCTTGTTGAAGCGATCGAGGCTCGCATAGAGCGTCGCCTGTCCGCCGCGCGAGAAGCCCATCAGCACGATGCGGTCGGGATCGACGCGGGGATGCTTCGCAAGAATCTCCAGTGAGCGGTAGATGTCGACGATCAGGTTGAGCCGGCCGAGCAGGGCCTGGTTCGGCCCCACCACCGTCAGCCCGCGGCCGGTAAAACCGTCGATCACGAAGGTCGAGATGCCCATGGCGTTGAAAGCGTGCACCCAGGCCTCGGTGGTGGCGCCGACGCCGCTCGAGCCGTGCATCAGCACCACGACGGGAAGCTTGCCGGTGCCCTGGGCGACGCGGAATTCGCCGGCGACTGTCACCGGCTTGCCGGCCGCCGCATCACCGCTGAGGAATTGCTGGTCGGAGAGGGTGAGCGAGGGGATCGGATAGATCTCGGCGCGGGTGGCGACTTCCTTCGGCAGGGATTGCGCGTTGGCGCCGATGCCGGCGAGCAGTGTTGAAATGCAGAACGCCATAGCGACGCGGAATGCCGTCGGCATCGTGATCCTCCCCCATGATTTTTATGGAGTAGAACAATGGACCTGCGCGCTGTCAATTTGATGCGCGACGACCTCAGGCCTTATCCGCCTTCTTCGCCATCAGCGCCTGGTCGATCGCAAAGCCGCCGATCTCGCTCATCGCTTCCGAGATCACGTCGCCCTTGCGGGCAAAGCCGGCGGAGAGGACATCGAACTGCATCCGTGCCAGACGCAGCACCTCGAGCGGCACCGAGACCGCGGTGTCGTTGAAGCTGTCGACGGAGGCGCGCAAGCCGTCGAGCTCGGTGGTGAGCTTGCCGATATGGCTTTCCGCATCCTGCATCAGGCCGAGCAGCTTGCCGCGCTCGGCGTCGAACGCCGCGCGCTCGGCCGCCGCGGCCGCGGTTAACTCGGCGAGCTGAGTCCCCAGCGTCGCGATCTGGCTGACCATGGCTTCGGAGGCGAGCGCGGTCGTCTCGCGCAGCTCTACAAGGCGCTTGGTCTCTTCCTGTTGCTCATGAAACAGACGTTCGGCCGACATCGCCCGTTGCTTGAGCGATTCGATCAGCGCGGCCGCGCGCAGCAGCATCTCGCCGTTGCGCCCCGACACCATGCTGGCCATCCGCCGCAGGAAGTCGGTGGTCTCGGACGGGCTGTTCGGTGGCAGAGGGACGACTGTGGCGGACATGAGGGATGCTTGCAGCCAGACGTGGTGACCGCCGCCGTACCGACTGGGCTCACGCAACATTCGGCGCCTGATCGCAAAGGGGAGCAAGCCTGAATCGGCCGGCCCGGTCAACCGGTGGGGGCCGACAAAACGACGGCAATCCCCTCAGGCGTCTCTCTGGCGGCCGATCCGCCCGAGATGGGTGAAGCCGAACCCGGCCGAATATTTCAGGCCGTAGCCGAGCGCCCGGTCGATGCCGATATGGGCGAGCCAGATCATGGCGATGGACAGCGTGAGCGGCGAGGCGAAGCCGAAGCCCAGCGTCAGCAGCGCCACCGGTGCCATGTAGCTGTGGGCGGCATTGTAGACCAGCGCCCCGAATCTGGCGTCGGCCAGGTACGCCAGGAAGCTCAGATCGGGGACGAAGAAGAGCAGGGCGAACACCAGCCACGAGCCGCCCCAGGAGGCGTAGAGCATCACCATGCCCGTGAACAGGGTCAGGCCTTCCAGCCGCAGCAGGATCTTGACGCCGCCGGTCGCCGCGCCGGTCTCGGCCGTTGCTTCATTCATCGTCGTCTCCCAGGCAAAACTTTGTAATTCCTTGCGCTTTCCCGCTGCGGCAAGGCAGCCCTGCGGCGCCGAAAGCGGCTTCCCGGCCCGCAAAATGCCGTGTTAGAACCCCCGGCAATCGCATTTTGGCTAAGAACTGGCGGGAGCAAATGAAGAATATCCTGGACGCCCTTGAAGATCGTCGCGCCGGCGCAAAGCTCGGCGGCGGGGAGAAGCGCATCGAGGCGCAGCACGCCCGCGGCAAGCTGACCGCGCGCGAGCGCATCGAGCTCCTGCTCGACAAGGGATCGTTCGAGGAGTTCGACATGTTCGTCGAGCACCGCTCCACCGAGTTCGGTATGGAGAAGAACAAGATCCCCGGCGACGGCGTCGTCACCGGTTGGGGCACCGTCAACGGCCGCAAGACGTTTGTCTTCGCGAAAGACTTCACGGTGTTCGGCGGCTCGCTCTCCGAGACCCATGCGCTGAAGATCACGAAACTTCAGGACATGGCGATGAAGGCGCGGGCGCCCATCATCGGCCTCTATGACGCGGGCGGCGCCCGCATCCAGGAGGGCGTCGCCGCGCTCGCCGGCTATTCCTATGTGTTCCGCCGCAACGTGCTCGCCTCGGGCGTGATCCCGCAGATCTCCGTCATCATGGGCCCCTGCGCCGGCGGCGACGTCTATTCGCCGGCCATGACCGACTTCATCTTCATGGTGAAGAACACCAGCTACATGTTCGTCACCGGCCCCGACGTGGTGAAGACCGTCACCAACGAGGTCGTCACGGCCGAAGAACTCGGCGGCGCCTCGGTGCACGCCACGCGCTCCTCGATCGCGGACGGTGCCTTCGAGAACGACGTCGAGACGCTCTTGCAGATGCGTCGCCTGATCGACTTCCTGCCGTCCAACAACACCGACGGCGTGCCGGAATGGCCGAGCTTTGACGATATCGGCCGGGTCGACATGTCCTTGGACACGCTGATCCCCGACAATCCGAACAAGCCCTACGACATGAAGGAGCTGATCCTCAAGGTCGTGGACGAGGGCGATTTCTTCGAGGTTGCGGATGCCTTCGCCAAGAACATCGTCACGGGCTTCGGCCGTATCGCCGGCCGCACCGTCGGCTTCGTCGCCAACCAGCCGATGGTGCTGGCCGGCGTGCTCGACAGCGACGCGTCGCGCAAGGCGGCGCGCTTCGTCCGTTTTTGCGATGCCTTCAACATCCCGATCGTCACCTTCGTCGACGTGCCGGGCTTCCTGCCGGGCACCGCGCAGGAATATGGCGGCCTGATCAAGCACGGCGCGAAGCTGCTGTTCGCCTATTCGCAGTGCACGGTGCCGCTGGTCACCATCATCACCCGCAAGGCCTATGGCGGCGCCTTCGACGTCATGGCCTCCAAGGAGATCGGCGCCGACATGAACTACGCCTGGCCGACCGCCCAGATCGCCGTGATGGGCGCCAAGGGCGCGGTCGAGATCATCTTCCGCGCCGACATCGGCGACCCCGACAAGATCGCCGCGCGCACCAAGGAATACGAAGACCGCTTCCTGTCCCCCTTCATCGCCGCCGAGCGCGGCTACATCGACGACGTCATCATGCCGCACTCGACCCGTAAGCGGATCGCCCGGGCGTTGGCGATGCTGAAGGACAAGAAGGTGGAAACGCCGGCGAAGAAGCACGACAATTTGCCGTTGTGAGGCCTCGTAGCCCGGATGGAGCGTAGCGAAATCCGGGTCTTGCCTTAGTCCCGCATGTCGCTGCGCTCGTGCGGACGACTGGTTTCTTCTGATTTGGCATCTCGATCCAAATGACCGAAGACGATCTGACCGACGAGATTTCCGACATCGAAGACCGGATCGAGGCGCTGGCCGAGATCGCCGAGCGATGCCGGAAGTACATTCTGGCATCCAAGATCGCGATTGGCGGCGGCGGCGCGCTGTTGTTGATCACGATCCTTGGGTTGTTCGGGACAGGTCTGACCGCGGCGCTCGGATCGATCGCCCTGGTGCTGGGCGGGATCGTGTCGCTCGGTTCGAACATCAGCACGTTGCAGCAAACCGAGAGCGCCATCGGTGCTGCCGAGGCGCTTCGCGCGCAACTGATCGGCAGGATCGATCTTCGCGTGGTTGAGGACACGCCGCTGAAGTTGGTGTGAGGCGAAATTCGTAGGGTGGGTTAGCCCCGCGACTGCGCGAAGCGCAGTTTGCGCGGCGTAGCCCACCATCTTTGTTGAAACATGCGTTGGCGGATTACGCTTGCGCTAATCCGCCCTACGTTTGACATCCGCCGCAGCGAAATGCGCCATCTGATCGGCGTGGGCTTTTGCGAACGCCGGACGGCCCGTGGCGCGCGCGACGTAGTCGCGGCAGGCAGGACTGTCCGCCAGGCCGTCGAACTTGTCGACGACGCGCAGCACGTCCGACATCAGGATGTCGGCGACGGAGAAAGACCCCGCCAGCCATTCGCGCAGCGCAAGCACCGTCTCCATGTGCTTGAGGCGGAGTTTTAGGAAGTCGTCGACGAACTTCACGGCGGGTGAGCCATCGTCACTGCCGGTGAACTTGAACATGGTCCAGGGCAGGGCCGGCATCTCCACCGAATTGAGCGCCGCGAACACCCATTCGACCGTGTCGCTGCGGCCGCGCGGATCGATGGGCATCAGCTTCGCACTGAGTTCACCCAGATGCAGCAGGATCGCGCCGCTCTCGAAGATCGAGAGGTCGCCGTCGGTCAGCCACGGCACCTGGCCGAAGGGCTGGTGCGCGAAATGCGCGGCATCCCGCGGGCCGAACGGCACGCTCGCGACGTGGTAGGGCAACGCGGCTTCTTCCAGCGCCCAGCGCACGCGAAGGTCGCGCACGAAACCGCGCGGCATTTCGGGAACCCAGTCGAAGGTGGTGAGGGTGAGGTTGGCCATGCGGTGTCTCCGTGCTGTCTGGGCATAGGACGGATGAAGGACGGGCGTTCCGACAGCGTGAGACTTTTTTTTCTCCGCGGGCAGCGACCGTAGGGTGGGCAAAGGCGCGCTTGCGCCGTGCCCACCATCTTTTGGCCGACGATAGAAGTGGTGGGCACGCTCCGCTTTGCCCACCCTACGGGGCCAATGGGCTTCGCTCACTGCCCAAGCTTCGCCAGCTTGCCTTGCTTCGCGGCCTCGACCGCGCGCTCGGCATCCTCCGGCAGCAGGGTCCGCTCCGCCACCTGCCGCGCCGCCTCGCGCTTCACCGCGGCGACATACGCCCCGTCATCCGCATATCGCTCGGCGATCGACAAGCGCGGATCATGCACTTCCTTCCGCGCGGCCTCCGTCGGTGCGAATGGCACGACCGCGCCTTGCAGCGGATAGAGCGCTGTTGGGCCAAATCCCTGCGCGCGCGGATTCCACGCGGTGTAGGTCGCGCGCGGGACCGCCAATGCGAGTTGGCGGATGCCCGCGATCGCCATGCCGTCATTGTCCGCCTTCGGCACGAACACGGGATAGCGGCCGATCTCCTTGGGCGGCAGCACGCTCTGATCGGAGAAGGCGGCGAGCGTATGGATGCCGGCATAGGGCAAGCCGGGGATATCCATCGGCACCGCGCCTTGCGCCGGCACGAGCGTGCCGTGGGCGCGCATGGGGACGCGGCTTGCGGGCGGTTTGATGCCGTCGCTGATCCAGGCGTTGAGGTCGGTGAGCAGCGCGCGCATAGGCATGCCCGCATGCATCGGGTTTTGCGGCAGCGACATCGCAGGCAAACCCTTCTTCATCACGTCGGCGGCTTCGGCGAAATGCGGCGTGCCTGATATCATGTAGGCGCGGACATTGTCGGGCAGATCGAGATGGTTGCCGGCGAGGTCGGTGACCAGCAGCGAGGCGTGCGAGGCCCACCATTCGTGCTCGCTATCGGTCTGCATCACCTTCGGGCACGTCGCCGAGAGCGCGCAGCGGCGGAGCAGGCCGTCGGTCTTGCCGGAATAGGGATCGCTCAGGCTCGCATAGGTGAAGGGGAAGAGATCGGCCTGCCACGCCGGATCCTGCGGATGGCGCGGGTTGCGGCCGGGCTGGCCGAAGCGGACGTTGGTCGCCATCCGCCGCGTGCCCGCGACATGCGGCATCAATCCGTCGAACACGGTGCGCCCCTGAAGATCCTCGTTGAAGCCGAGATAGAGGAAGTCGCGGAGAAAGCGGCCGGATTGCGACACGCCGAAGCCGATGGCGCGGCTGACGGAGGGATGCAGGCCGTTCAGCAGCGGGTTCGCTTGCGTCTCATCGTGGCGGAGAAAGCTGACGACGTCGCGCACGGCGGCATAGCCCATGCCGAGCGGCACAGGATCGCGCGCGGTGTAGGTGATCTCGTAGAGCGCGCCGGCATCAAAACCGTCGGGCCGGGTGATCTCCACCGTCACGGGATCGACGAGCTTTGCGAGGAGGCCGGAAGGCGCCTGCCGCGCATCGGCCCAGGCGGCGCGTACGGAGACCTTGAGGTCGGCGGCGTCAGTCGCCGGCCAGGTCAGCGTCGCACGCGCGGGATTGGTCGTGTTGTCGAAGACCACCTCTTCGCGCGCGGGCCCGGTGACGGTCTTCAGCACCGGTGCCGTCATCGCCATCTGGCCGGGCTTGGAGGGGATGTCGCCCTGCCAGCCGACCCAGACCATCGTAAAACCCTGGCGGTGCAGGAAGCCGATGCCGGCATCCTCGGCCTTGTCGGCATTGTTGGCGCCGGGCTGGGCGGCATCGTCGAACAATTGCGGCGCCAGCTTGCGGCCGCGATTGGGCACCTCGAGCAGCAGTGTGCCGTTGCCGTGGGTGGGATCGGTGGGCCGCAGGATCACGACGTCGGCGGTGGCTGCCACCTTGCCGTCGGAGCTACGCGGCGCGAGCGCGAGGTCGGTGATGACAGCGTTGCGATCGTCCGACGGGTTGAGCGCGAAGGTCGCGCGCGCGGTGATGCGCTCATAGGTGCCGACATCGCCAAAGCTGCGTCCGGCAAAGGCGGGCTCGCGCGCGAGGATGTCGAAGCGGACGATTTCGGCGAGCGAGGCCGTGGGCCACAGGCACGTGATCGCAATGAGGCCCGTGATGATCCTGCGCATGGCCATTCCTTCCCCCATCGGCGCGATCCGAATGTTCCGTCGCGCGGGCTTTTTGTTGCCGCCACTATAACCGTCTATGCTGCGGCCAAACAACGGGAGGAAACACATGCCTGCTGCCTACTTCGTCGTTCGCGCGACCGTCACCGACGCCAGCAAGCGCGCCGCCTTCGACACATGGTACGAGACCGCGCATGTGCCGGACGCGGTGAAGGCGTTCGGCGTGAGTAAGTGTCTGTTCCAAAACATGTTGAGTCGAATGAATCGGTTGTGATTCAAGGTGAGCGGCCTGATTCGATGGGGACGCGCCGCCAATGTGGACTACCGAGAACCGTGCACGCTACGACCGCAGCCGCCTGCGCTATCCGAGCGACTTGACCGACGAGGAGTGGGCGCTGATCGCGCCTCGCATCCCGCCGGCCAAGCGCGGCGGCAACAAGCGTACGGTGGACCTGCGCGAGATTGCCAACGGGCTGATGTACATCCTGAGCACAGGTTGCCAGTGGCGCGCGATCCCCAAGGACCTGCCGCCGCGCTCGACGCTGTATGGCTACTTCGATCTGTGGAGCTGGAACGGCACGCTCGATAAAATTCATCACGCCCTCTATGTCGAATGTCGCGAAAGGGCCGAGCGCGAGGCTTCTCCCACCGCCGCCATCATCGATAGCCAGAGCGTGAAAAGCGCTGAAAAAGGGGGCCTCATGATCTCCATGGCTACGACGCGGGCAAGAAGATCAAGGGCAAGAAGCGGCACATTCTCGTCGACACGCAAGGCCTCTTGATGCACGCCATCGTGCATGCGGCGGACATCCAGGATCGCGACGGCGGCGTGCTCCTGATGGCAACGTTGTTCGGCCTCTATCCCTTTCTTCTGAAGCTCTACGCCGACGGCGGATATCAAGGGCCACATTTCCAGAAGGGGCTGCGTAGCGCTCTGAAGCGCGTGAACCTCGAAATCGTCAAACGCTCCGATCAGGCTCACCGTTTCGTCGTCTTGCCCAAACGCTGGATCGTCGAGCGTACCTTTGCCTGGCTCGGGCGATGCCGAAGACTGTCCAAAGATTGGGAATGCTTCAATCACAGGGCGCTCGCCTTTCTCAAGCTGGCCTCCATCCGACTCATGCTGCGAAAGCTATGCAATCCAAGGTAATCTTTCCGGACAGACTCTAAGGCCTGGCGGTTCTGGAGCCTGGACGATCCCTCGCTGCATCAGGCCATGTATCAGTTCGATGACGGGGCCAAGCTGGCTGCGATGCTGAAGGGCGATGCGTTGAAGCAGCTCGTCGCCGATTTCAATCGCGACTGGCCCGACGTGAAGCGCACGCGCGAGACGCTGGTGCTCGCGCAGGAGTTTGCGAAGCAGGACGCCGGAGCGTAGCTCGCACCGAGTCCCGCAGCTCGTTCGTCCCTGACACCCATGTCATGAACCTGAAGATGCGATTCAGCTTCCGTTCATGTCGTGACCGCGACACTCCCTCTGCATCACTTGCTCGATAGCCTAGAGGACACGTCATGGAGCGTCGGAACTTTTTGAAACTTGCATTCGGCGTCGCGGCTGGAGCCGCGACGTTGACCGCGACCGCACAAGCTGCGCCGTTGGCGCCGCAGCCGCTCGGTGATCCCGCGCGCGCGCCGCAAGGCAATCCCGACGCTCGTCCCGCCGTCACCACCAGTGAGGAGACCGCGCAGCTCAAGCCCGAGCAGGTGCATTGGCATGGCCACCACCGCCATGGGGGCTGGCGCCGCCGCCACTGGGGTTGGCATCGCCGGCGCTGGCACCGCCACCACTGGTAAGCTCGGCACAAGCCAGGCCTTGAACGGGGATCGCGATTGACGGTCCCCGTTTTGATTCGGAGCTGGCGGATGCGACGTCAGGCGTTCAAAACGAAAATGGCCGCGCAGGCTTTCGCCGCACGGCCATCTCGCAATACGAAAAGGTCAGATCAGATCGGGCGGCAGCGGCCACCCCACCAACGGAAGCCGTACGGGCAGACGCGGGCGCGGGGCACGACGACGACCGGCGGGGCAACCACCACCGGGCCGGGCCGCACAACGACCGCACCGCGCATCGGGCGGCAGCCGCCATAGGCGCCGCGGTACCAGCCGGGGCCGCAGCCGCCGGCGGCGCTGGCCGCTTCGCTGAAACCGACGACCGCGCTGGCGAGCATGACGGCGGCAAACAGGTCCTTGGGCAGGTTTTTGGGGCGCTTGCGGCGCACAATGAATCAAAAGACACGATTCGACACGTTAAATTTGGGCACGTGCCGACACGTCGCGATCCAAACCTGCCAATCATGATCTGAATGCGGCATGAACATTCTCTGCATGCGGCTTCCGGCGACAGCAATGGCGCTGGAGCGCCGTCCCGATGGAATCGGAACGGGGCTCCATGTTTTTTGTTTTGTCGCGTTTTCTTGACGCGAACCGGTATCCACTTCGCTCGAAAACGCTCTAGCGACCGAGAAAGCCCAGCACCAATTCCTTGTACTTCTCCGGCGCCTCCAGGAAGACGAGGTGGCCTGTGTCCGGGATCACTTCGGCCCGCGCGTTCGGCATCTTGGCCGCAAGCGCTTTCGCGAGCTCCGCGTTCTGGCCCATTTTCGCGCGCAATGCCTCCGGCGCGTTCGGACGGCCCGGCGCGTTGTGATCGTCGGCGCCCATGATGAACAGCGTCGGCTCTGTGATCAACGCGACCTCGTGCGCGACCGGCTCGCGATAGATCATCTGGCCGGAGCTGACGTAGGCGCGCAGCCAGCGCGGATAATCGGGGCTGCCCTTGATGTTGAAGCGGGCGTCGACGAACGGCGTGATCGCGTCTGGTGGCAGCTTGATCGCGTAATTGGTCTGGAGCTGCTTGCGATAGCCGTCGGGTGTGAGCTTGTCCTCGCTCTCGATGATCTTCTCGGTCGGCGTCGGGGGCACGTAGAGGCGGTAGTCTTCCAGCCCGATCGGCGCGGTCAGCACGAGATGGGCGACGCGATCCGGATAGGCGCGGGCGATGCGCACGCCCAGCATGCCGCCGAGCGAATGCGCGACGACCTCGGCTTTGTTGATCTTGAGATGATCGAGCAGCGCAATGGTGTTGCGCGCCAGATTGTCGAAGTGCAATTCGCCGGTCGGCTTCGAAGATTTGCCGAAGCCGATCTGGTCCGGCACCACGACGCGGAAGCCTGCCTCGCTCAGCATCTTGATGACGGGCGCCCAGTAGCTCGACGGAAAATTGCGCCCGTGCAGCAGCACGACGGTGCGGCCGTTCGGCCGCTCGGGCGCGACGTCCATGTAGGCCATGCTGAGCTGCTCGCCGTCATTGATGACAGGCAGCAGATGCACGGGATACGGATAGGCAAAGCCTTCGAGCGCGATGCCGTAGGGCTCGCGCGGGGTGGTGTCGGCGGCGTGGGCGGACGTGAACGGGGAAGCGAGGAGGGCTGCGGCAAGCGCGGCCGGGAGGATGCGGTTCATGAAGATCTCGTAATTGGAGCCGTCATTCCGGGGTACGTCGAAGACGCGAACCCGGAATCTGGAAGTTCCAGGTTCGATGCTTTGCATCGCCCTGGAACGACACTGCGCTTAAAGCGATGGATGGCCCGGTCAAGCCCGGCCATGACGGAAGGCGTGGTTCACACGCAAACGTGCGATCTCACGCACCTGGCGTGATCAATCCTTCCCGGTCCCGAACAGCGTCGCAAACTGCTTCTCGCCGGTACGGGTGAAATTCACCACGCGGCTGCCGGGCGTGGCGTCGCGCGCGGCCCATTTCAGCTCGGCGAAACGCTGCATCATGGCGGCGCCCAGCGTGCCCGCGAGATGATGGCGTCGCTCGCTCCAGTCCAGGCAGGCCTTGCACACCGGACGGCGCGGATGGGTGAGCATGTCGGGCGAGATCTGCAAATGCTTTGCGAGGAAGCGCTCGCCCTCGGCCGTCAGCTCGATGTCCTGTTCTTCTGTCTGACCAGGTTTCGCGTGCGTAGACTGTCCAGCATCTGCACGCCGAGATCGCCGGCGAGGTGGTCGTAGCAGATCCGAGCGCGCCGCAGCGCCGGATCCTTCGGCCCCGTGCGCACGCGCATGTGGCCGGTCCGCGCGGCAAGTCCCGCAAGGCCTTCGAGCACGCCGGCGACGTCGTCGTCGGTGAGGCGGTAGTAGCGGTGGCGGCCCTGCTTCTCCGGCTCGATCAGCCCGCCGGCCTCGAGCTTGGCCAGATGCGAGCTCGCGGTCTGCGGCGTGATGCCTGCCTCCTGCGCGAGCTCGCTCGCAGTGAGCGCGCGGCCGTTCATCAGCGCGGTGAGCATGTTGGCGCGGGCGGGGTCGCCGACCAGCGAGGCAATCATGGCGATGTCAGGACCTGATTTCATGCTTCGATGCTAGCCGAAGCATTGAAGTGGAGCAAGGACGTAGTCTGTCTTTGCGAACACGTCATTGCCAGCGAAGCGAAGCAATCCAGTTGCTTCAGCGGCGACGGTGTTGCTTGCGCTTGCCGCAATGAAAAATTAGGGAGCCCACCATGTCCGTCACCGTCTTCATCCGCTACCAGCTCGATCCCTTCAAGCGCGCGCAGTTCGAGGAGTACTCAAAGCACTGGCTCACCATCATCCCGAAATGCGGCGGCGACCTGATCGGCTATTTCATGCCG
Organism: Bradyrhizobium barranii subsp. apii; assembly: GCF_011516635.5. Classification (GTDB taxonomy): domain Bacteria; phylum Pseudomonadota; class Alphaproteobacteria; order Rhizobiales; family Xanthobacteraceae; genus Bradyrhizobium; species Bradyrhizobium barranii. Next base: position 4,422,594 of record NZ_CP096255.1, read on the forward strand.
CATGAGGGCACCAACAACATCGCGTTTGCGCTGATCACCTTCGAGAGTCTGGCCGCCTATGAGGCCTATCGCGCCCGGCTGCGGCAGGACGCAGACGGCATGACCAATTTCCATTTCGCCGAGGAGAACAAATTCATCCTCGCGGAAGAGCGCACCTTCCTGCGCAAGGTGGTATTGTAGGCCGCCAACGCAAAGGAGACGCCCATGATTGCCGTGATTTTCGAAGTCTGGCCCAAGCCGGAACATCGCCAGGACTACTTCGACCTCGCGGCCGACCTGAAGCCGATCCTGCAAACCATCGATGGCTTCATCTCGGTCGAGCGCTTTGAAAGCCTGACCGAGAAGGGCAAGATCCTGTCGGTGTCGTTCTGGCGCGACGAGGCAGCAGTCCAGGCCTGGCGCAACACGATGGAACACCGGCGCACGCAGGCGAAGGGCAGGGCGAAGATCTTTGCCGATTATCACCTGCGCATCGCCAGCGTCATCCGCGACTACGGCATGAATGATCGCGAGCAGGCGCCGAAGGACAGCCGCGCCGTGCACGACGCGCACTAGCTTTTGCGGGCGCGCACTGGCGCTGCCCAGTGCGCGCGCTTATGTCTGCGCGGCCAACAAGGGAGAGAAACATGCATGTGACAACCGCTGACAAGCGCGCGACGTTCAAGACGATGCACGAGAGCGGCTGCTTCATCCTGCCCAATCCGGTCGACGTCGGCAGCGCCAAGGCGTTGCAGCATCTCGGGTTCAAGGCACTGGCCTCATCGAGCGCGGGCTTTGCCTGGACCATCGGCAAGGCCGACAACCACGTCACGGTCGACGATGTCTGTCAGCATCTGGCAGCATTGTGCTCGGCCGTCGACATCCCCGTGAATGCGGATTTCGAGGGCGGCTTCGCCGTCGAGCCGGACAAGGTCGCGGACAATGTCGAGCGCGGTGTACGCACCGGCGTCGCCGGCCTCTCGATCGAGGATTCCACCGGCGACAAAGACAAGCCGCTCTACGAGCGCGCGCTGGCGGTCGAGCGCATCAAGGCGTCGCGCAAGGCGATCGGCGACAGCGGCACGCTGCTGGTCGGCCGCTGCGAGGCGTATCTGTGGGGCGTGACCGACCTCAAGCTGGTCATCGACCGGCTCACGGCCTATGCGGACGCAGGCGCCGATTGCCTCTACGCGCCGGGCCTGAAGACGCGCGAGGACATCGCCGCCGTGGTGAAGGCTGTCGCCCCAAAGCCGTTCAACCTGCTGATCGGCGCGTCCGGGCTGTCCTTGCAGGAGGCCGCCGACCTCGGCGTGCGCCGCATCAGCGTCGGCGGCTCGCTCGCCCGCGCTGCCTGGGGCGGCTTCATGCGCGCCGCGAAGGAGATGGCGGAGAAGGGGACCTTTACCGAGCTCGGCACCGGCTATTCCGGCGGCGACCTCAACAAGATGTTCAGCTAAACGAAAAGCGGCGGGATGTGAGGTCCCGCCGCTCTCTCATCCTCTCGGTGTCATGCCCCGCGCAAGCGGGGCATCCAGTACGCCGCGGCCTCTCGATTCAATCTCCGCCGCTGGTGGAATACTGGGTCGCCCGGTCAAGCCGGGCGACGACAGCTGTTGTCGTTACTTCGCGCCCTCGGACGGGGCGGCCGGATCAGGCGCCGCCGGCTTGCTCGGGGCAGCACCCGTGGTCACGCCGGGTGCGGTGTTGTTGCGCGGCGTCACGTCACGCATGCCGGGAGGCGCGGCCGGATTCGCGGGCGGAGCCTGCTGGGCGGTCTGCGTCGCCGGCGTGTTGCTGGCCTGGTTGCCGGTGCTCGTGTTGTTCAGTCCGTAGAAAACGGCACCCAGTACCAAGGCGATCGCCACTGCGAACAAGGCTACCTTGCCGCTGGAGGCGGGGCCTTCGCCAAGCTCGGGATCGACCTGAAGCTCGGCATCCCGTCGCGCCGCACGGACATACTCATCATCGGCGAGATTCGGGCGATACGGATCGTTGGGAAAACGGTCGTCAGCCATCGATTTTGTCTCCTCGATTATTGCGGCTGGACAACCCGTAGATGCGAGATTCTGTTCCGCCCTCCATAGTGCTTTCGTCGCATGTTGCCCTTGCGCGAGGAATCGGGAACCTGTTCATTTTGGAACCGTGCGCGTCGGTTCCATCGATGGGGAAGGGAACGAGGCGATGTGGAGCTTGCCGCCAAGCGATAGCGTGCTGCATCTGTTGTCGCTGGTCGCGGTCGCAGCGCAAGGCATGACCGCCGCGCTCGCGGCCGGCCGCCGGAGCATGGACTGGCTCGGCGTCTGCTTCCTCGGCTGTATCACCGCGCTCGGCGGCGGCACCTTGCGCGATCTCTTCCTCGGGCATTATCCGCTGGCCTGGGTCGCTCATCCCATCTACCTCGCGCTGGCCGGCGGCGCCGCCTTCCTCACCATCCTGATCGCGCGGCTCGTGCACCGGCTGAAGGTGGCCTTCATCGTGCTCGATGCCATCGGCCTCGTGGTCTTCACCATGGCCGGCTGCGACATCGCCTGGCAGACGGGTGCCACGCTGCCGATCGTCATCGTCTCCGGCATGGTGACCGGCTGCGCGGGCGGGGTGCTGCGCGATGTGCTCTGCAACGACGTGCCGCTGCTGTTCCGCTCCGAGCTCTACGCGACCGTTTCGGTGGCGACCGGCCTGTTCTACGCCACCGCCTTCGGCCTCAATCTCAACGCGGAGCTCTGGACCATCTTGACGTTTATCCTCGGCGTCAGCTTCCGCCTGCTCGCGGTGCGCTACAAATGGGAGATGCCGAAATTCGTGTTCACGGAAGGCGAGGAGCGGTAGGCTCTTTCGTTCACTGTTCCATCTACGTCGTCATTGCGAGCGCAGCGAAGCAATCCAGCATCTTTCCGCGGAGGGACTCTGGATTGCTTCGCTGCGCTCGCAATGACGGAGAGGAGGCAGCAAGAACTACGGCTTTCCCTTCCGCGCCTTCGCCACCTGCGCCGTGGTCACCAGCGGCGCGGCGTTGCCCCAGGAATTGCGGATGTAGTTCGTCACTGCGGCGATCTCTTCGTCGGACAATTGCTTGGCATAGCCCGGCATCTCGCCGGCGTTGGGCGCGCGTGGCGTCGTCACGGTGTGGGCGCCGTCGAGGATGATGCGCAAGCTGGAGGACGGATTGACCGATTGCAGAAGCGCGTTGCCGGGCAGGGGCGGATAGATGCGCGGCGCGCCGGAGCCGTCGGCTTCATGGCAGGCGATGCAGAGTTTTGCGTAGACGGCCTGGCCGGCCTTCATCTCGGCCTCGTCGGGCGGCGTCACGATCGTCTCGCGCCGCGACGGCGGCAGGCTCTTCAGATATTCCGCGATGGCGCGCACATCGGCATCGCTCATCCTCGAGGTCGAGCCGACGACCACCTCGGCCATCAGCCCGCCGGCATGGCTTTTGACGTTTCGCCCGCTTTGCAGATATTCGGTGATGTCTTCGACGCTCCATGACTTCAGCCCGGTGCGCGCGGCGCCATCGAGCCTTGGTGCGTACCAGCCGCCGACCTCGTTGCCCGACAGCGCCTGCGCCGTTTTGTCCGCGCCGAAATAGTTCTTCGGTGTGTGGCAGGCGCCGCAATGGCCGAGCCCGGTGACGAGATAGCCGCCTCTGTTCCACGCCGCGCTCTGGCTCTGGTCCGGCTCGAACAGGCCGGGCTTGAAATACATGGCGTTCCAGACCCGCATCAGGCCGCGATAGCCGAACGGCCAGCGCAGCTCTGGCGGCTTGTTGCGGCTCGCCACGGGCGCCAGCGTTCCGAGATAGGCCCGGATCGCCAGCGTGTCGTCCTTCGTCATCTTCGTGAAATAGGGATAGGGGAAGGCCGGGTAATAGTTCGAGCCGTCGGGCGCGACGCCGGTGCGCACCGCGCGGGTGAAATCGGCGTCGGTCCAGGCGCCGATCCCGGTGTCACGATCCGGCGTCAGGTTCGGCGCGTAGATCGCGCCGAAGGGCGTATCGATGCGCTTTCCGCCCGCGAATGGCTTTGCCGGATCGGTGGTGTGGCAGCCCGCGCAGTCGCCGGCCTCGACCAGCGCCTTGCCATAGGCGATTAGCTCCGGCGATGGCTCGGCGGCGCGGGCCGCGCTCGCAACTGCACTGCACAATGCGACAACAGCCAGAATCATTCGCATCGAAAGCTTCCCCTGCGACCAATCGCCCGGATAGGAGCCTCACGTCGTTTCGCGTCGGTGGGGGTATGGTGACACAAATTGAAAATGCTTGATGCCTTTGCAGCCACGAAATTGCGATTATTACCCGGCGCTTCCTTTGGTCCAGATTTGTGATGCGGAGCGTTAAATATCCGACATAGAGTGGCGGAGTTGGTCGGCGCGCCCTAGCTAAAAACAACGGGCAGGCAACGGCTTAAGTGGCCAAACGCTCAAACGGGCGGAGAGGACAAGAATGGGTATCAACCAGGGTCCGATCAGTCTCGACCAGAAATACACCCAGGAAACCGGACACGTCTTCACCACGGGCATCCAGGCCCTGGTCCGGTTGCCGATGGCCCAGATCCGGCGCGACCGCGCCAACGGCCTCAACACCGCGGGCTTCATCTCCGGCTACCGCGGCTCGCCGCTCGGTGGCTACGACCAGCAGCTCTTTGCGGCGCGAAAACATCTCGAGCAGTACAACATCAAGTTCCAGCCCGGCGTGAACGAGGATTTGGCGGCGACTGCCGTGTGGGGCTCGCAGCAGCTCAACCTCTCGCCCGGCGCCAAATATGATGGCGTCGTCGGCATCTGGTACGGCAAGGGCCCCGGCGTCGATCGCTGCGGCGACGTGTTCCGCCACGGCAATGCCGCCGGCTCGGCCAAGAACGGCGGTGTGCTGTGTCTGGCCGGCGACGACCACGCTGCAAAATCCTCCACTGTTCCGCATCAGTCCGACCACGCCTTCATGTCGGCGCTGATGCCGTATCTCTATCCGTCCAGCATCCACGAGATGATCGAGATGGGCCTGCTCGGCATCGCGATGTCGCGCTATTCGGGCTGCTGGGTCGGCATGAAGGTGATCACGGAGACGGTGGAGACCACCGCCGAGATCGACCTCACCGACGAGATGAAGCCGTTCATCATCCCGCCCGATTTCGAGCTGCCGCCCGGTGGCCTCAATCTGCGCTGGCCTGACGACCGCTTCGAGCAGGACCGCCGCCTCCAGGACTACAAGGGCTTTGCCGCGATCGCCTTTGCGCGCGCCAACAAGGTCAACCGCGTCACCATGGATTCGCCGAACGCCCGTTTCGGCATCATGGCGTCGGGCAAGAGCTATGAGGACGTCCGCCAGGCGCTGCGCGAGCTCGGGATCACCGAGGAGGTCGCCGCCAAGATCGGGCTTCGCCTCTACAAGATCGGCATGCCCTGGCCGCTGGAGCCGGAAGGCGTACGCCAGTTTGCGGTCGGCCTCGAAGAGATCTTCATCATCGAGGAACGGCGCGAGATCGTCGAGAACCAGGTCAAGCAGGAGCTGTTCAACTGGCGCGACGACGTCCGCCCGCGCATCGTCGGCAAGATGGACGAGCACGACAAACGCTTCCTGACCTTCGCCGCCGAACTCAGCGTCGCCTCGCTTGCGACCTCGCTCACCGAGCGGCTTCTCCGCCTCAATCTCAACCCCGAGATCGCGGAGATGCTCCGCGCCAAGGCCGACTGGTTCAACGGCCGCCAGGCCACGCAAATGCAGGCGACGGCGCCTGTCTCTCGCGTGCCGTATTTCTGCTCCGGCTGCCCCCACAATACTTCGACCAAGGTCCCCGAAGGCAGCCGTGCGCTCGCCGGGATCGGCTGTCACTTCATGGCGCTGTGGATGGATCGCTCGACCGAGACGTTCACGCATATGGGCGGCGAGGGCGTGCTGTGGGTCGGCATCGCGCCCTTCACCAACGAGAACCACATCTTCGCCAATCTCGGCGACGGCACCTACTTCCACTCGGGCCTTCTCGCCATCCGGCAGGCGGTCGCCTCCAAGACCAACATCACCTACAAGATCCTCTACAACGACGCCGTCGCCATGACCGGCGGCCAGCGCCATGACGGCGATCTCTCGCCGCAGCAGATCACGTTCCAGCTCCACGCCGAAGGCATCCGCGAGATCTACCTGGTCTCGGAGGCGCCCGACACCTATCCGGCCGACACCATCGCGCCCGGCGTGAAGCTGTATCACCGCGACGAACTCGACAACGTCATGAAGATGTGCCGCGAGTACAAGGGCACCTCTGCGATCGTCTTCGTGCAGACCTGCGCGGCCGAAAAGCGGCGCCGCCGCAAGCGCGGCCTGATGGAGGATCCGGCGCGCCGCGTCATGATCAACCCGGTGGTCTGCGAAGGCTGCGGCGACTGCTCGGTGCAGTCGAACTGCATCTCGGTCGAGCCCCTGGAGACCGAGTTCGGCCGCAAGCGCGCCATCAACCAATCGTCCTGCAACAAGGACTATTCCTGCGTGAAAGGCTTCTGCCCGTCCTTCGTCACCGTCGACGGCGGCAAGCCGCGCCATCGTGCGCCGGCCGATCTCGGTGACATCGGCGAGCTGCCGGAGCCCGCGTCTCGGCCGACGGTGGATAAGCCCTATAACATCGCAGTCGGCGGTGTCGGCGGCACCGGTGTGCTCACGATCGGTGCGCTGCTCGGCATGGCCGCTCATATCGAGGGCAAGGCCTCGATGATCCTCGACATGTCGGGCCTGGCGCAGAAGGGCGGGGCGGTGCTCAGTCACGTCCGTCTGTCGGATCATCCGGCCGAGGTGACCTGCTCGCGCATCGTCACTGGTACGGCAGATCTCGTGCTCGCCGCCGACGAGGTGGTCGCAGTCGCCAAGGACACGATCTCGCTCTGCGACACCAGCCGGACCCGCGGCATCATCAACAGCCACGTCATTCCGACCGCCGACTTCGTCCTCAACCGCGATTTCAACTTCCAGACCCGCAAGCTGAATGGCTTGCTGGAGACGGCGCTGCACAAGGACTCGGTGTTCTTCGATTTCACCAAGCCGGCCGAGCAGCTGCTTGGCGACAGCATCGCCACCAACATGATGATGATGGGATATGCCTATCAGAAAGGCCTGTTCCCGCTGTCGGCAGAATCGATCGAGCAGGCGATAGAGGTCAACGGCGTCGCGATCAAGATGAACAAGGAGGCCTTCCGCCTCGGCCGCCTCGCGGTCGCCGATCCCCAGCGCCTCGCCGACATGCTGAAGGGGACGGACGAGGTTGTCGCGCCGAAGACGCTCGACGCAATGACGCTGGATGAGGTCGTCGCGCATCGCGCCAAGCACCTGACCGCCTACCAGAGCGGCCGCCTGGCAAAACGCTATCGCAAGCTGGTCGATCAGGTTCGCGATGCCGCCAAGCAGGGCGGTTATGACGATGCGCTGCCGCGCGCGGTCGCGGTGAACTACGCCAAGCTCCTGGCCTACAAGGACGAATACGAGGTTGCGCGCCTCTACACCGACGGCGCTTTCGAGCAGCAGCTCCGCGACCAGTTCGAGGGCGACTTCAAGTTCAACTTCAATCTGGCCCCGCCGATCCTCAGCAGTGGTGTCGACGCGCTGGGTCGCCCGAAGAAGCGCGCCTTCGGCCCGTGGATGCTGAAGGCATTCAGGGTGCTCGCGAAATTCAAGTTCCTGCGCGGCACACCGCTCGACATCTTCGGCCACAGCGCCGACCGCAAGCTCGAGCGCGATTTGATCGTAGGCTACGAGAAGGACGTCGCCACCGTGCTCGGCCTGTTGTCGCCGATCACGGTCGACACCGCCGTCGAGCTCTTGTCACTGCCCGATCGCATCCGCGGCTACGGCCCGGTCAAGGAGAAGGCCGTCGCGAACGCGAAAGCCCGCTACGCCCAGCTCGCGGCCGACCTCGCGAGCCCACCGCCCGCGCCGAGGCAGATCGCAGCGGAGTAGGGCGGTCTCGACGCGAACGCAATGCGTAGGGTGGGTTAGCCCTGCAGATGCGCGAAGCGCATCTGCAGGGCTAACCCACCACTTCTCCGTCCACGTGGAAAGCAAAGAGGTGGGTTACGCCTTCGGCTAACCCACCCTACGATTTCCTCTTTGAAATCAACCAGCGTCCTACTGTGCATGGGGTTGTTTTCGTAAAAAAAGAAAATCGCTTGCGCCGTCGGGCAAAACACCTTTAGGATTTTGGTCGTCGCGTTCGTCATTGCGAGCGCAGCGAAGCAATCCAGAAGTGCATCCGCGGAAAGCCTCCTGGATTGCTTCGCTGCGCTCGCAATGACGATGTGGACGCAGCCTAGGTTAGACCCCACTTGCGCCAACGCGCTGCCCTCTCGCCCGACGGAATATTTCCGCGCTTGCCAAGCTCGCCCCCGCGGTTCAGAAAAACGGAGCAAGAAGAAACGCGAGCGCGGAGACCTGACGTTTTGACCATCAAGGGCAAGGCCTACATTGCCGGGATCTACGAACACCCGACCCGGCATGCGCCGGACAAATCCACCGCCCAGCTCCATGCCGAGGTCGCCAAGGGCGCGATCGAGGATGCCGGGCTCAGCAAGGACGATGTCGACGGCTATTTCTGCGCCGGCGATGCACCGGGCGGCGCCTGGCCGATGGTCGATTATCTCGGCCTGAACACCAAAAAACTCCGCCACGTCGATTCCACCGAGACCGGCGGCTGTTCCTACATCATTCATCTCGGCCATGCCGCTGAAGCCATCGCGGCGGGCAAGTGCTCGATCGCGCTGATCACGCTCGCCGGCAAGCCGCGCACTGGCGTGATGCCGCCGCGCGCGGCCGGCGCGGAGGCCGATTTCGAGTCCGCTTACGGTGCGACCACGCACAATGCCTATGGCATGTGTGCCATGCGCCACATGCACGACTATGGCACCACGAGCGAGCAGCTCGCCTGGATCAAGGTCGCGGCCTCGCATCACGCGCAATACAATCCGCATGCGATGCTCAAGGACGTCGTCACCGTCGAGGACGTGCTGAACTCGCCGATGATCTCCGATCCGCTGCACCGCATGGATTGCTGCGTCGTCTCCGACGGCGGCGGCGCGCTGATCGTGACGACGCCGGAGATCGCCAAGAGCCTGAAGAAGCCGCTGGTCAAGCTGATCGGCCATGGCGAGGCGATGAAGGGCCCGCGCGGCGGCAAGGATCTCGACCTCACTTACTCCGCCGGCATCTGGTCCGGCCCGCGCGCGTTCGAGGAAGCCGGCATCACGCCGAAGGACATCAAATACGCCTCGATCTATGACAGCTTCACCATCACCGTCTTGATGCAGCTCGAGGACCTCGGCTTCTGCAAGAAGGGCGAGGGCGGCAAGTTCGTCGCCAACGGCAATCTGATCTCGGGCGTCGGCAAGCTGCCGTTTAACACCGACGGCGGCGGTCTCTGCAGCAACCATCCCGTCAATCGCGGCGGCATGACCAAGATCATCGAAGCGGTCAGGCAGCTGCGCGGCGAGGCGCATCCGAAGGTGCAGGTCAAGAATTGCGATCTCGCCATCGCCCACGGCACCGGCGGCCTTCTGGGCGTTCGCCACGCCGCCTCGACGGCCATTCTGGAGCGCGTGTGATGAGTGAAGCGAAGAAGTATCCCGCTCCCGTGACCAACCCCGAGACCGCCGCGTTCTGGGACGCCGCGAAGCAGGGCAAATTCATGATCAAGCGCTGCACGGCGTGCGGCGAGGCGCATTACTTCCCGCGCTCGATCTGCCCGTTCTGCTACTCCGACAAGACGGTGTGGGAGGAGGCTTCGGGCGAGGGCACGATCTACACCTGGAGCCTGATGCGGAAGTCGCCGACCGGTCCCTACGCCATCGGCTACGTCACGCTGAAGGAAGGTCCGTCGGTGCAGACCAACTTCGTCGACTGCGATCTCGAGAAGCTGAAGATCGGCCAGAAGGTGAAGGTGGTGTTCAAGCCGACGGATGGTGCACCGCTGCCGTTCTTCACGCCGGCGTAATTTCTTCCTTCCCCCCTTGTGGGGGAAGGTGGCATAGGCCGCCTGCGGCGGCCGTCCTTAAGAGACGCCGAAGCGAAGCTTCGGCTACGGCGCCGGATGAGGGGTATCGCTCCGCAGAGAAAATTTTCCGTGCGGAGGCAACCCCTCACCCCGGTGAGTTTGTTGCGAGCACCTCGTGGCCCTCTCCCACAAGGGGAGAGGGCACATCAACGGGCACCGCTGCTCGCGGAGAGAGCCGGGAGGAAACCAGAAAAATGTCCGCCAGATACGAAGAACTCAAAGGCCTGAAAAACATCGGCCAGAAATATTCCTACACTGATCGCGAGGTTATGCTCTACGCCTACGGCATTGGCCTCGGCGCCGATCCGATGGACGAGAACGAGCTCGCCTTCGTCAACGAGGGCACGCTGACGCCGCGGCCGCTCAAGGTGGTGCCGACCTTTGCCTCCGTCGCGGCGTGGGGCTCGGGGCCCGGCGAGATGAACCTCAACCGCGTCATGGTCGTGGACGGCGAGCGCGACATCACCTTCCACCAGCCGCTGCCGGTGGCCGCAAACATCACCGCCGATTCCTCCGTGGTCGAGGTCTACGACAAGGGCAAGGACAAGGGCGTCGTGATCAGCCACCAGACCGTGCTCAAGAACGAGAAGGGCGAGAAGCTTGCAACACTGGTCGCCTCGCGCTTCGCCCGCGGTGACGGCGGCTTTGGCGGGCCGAACCTGACCCAGCCCGATCCGCACAAGATCCCCTCGCGTTCGCCCGACAAGACCATCGACATCGTCACGCGCCCCGACCAGGCCCTGGTCTATCGCCTCTGCGGCGATCGCAACCCGCTCCACAGCGATCCCGAGTTCGCCAAGAAGGCCGGCTTCCCGCGCCCGATCCTGCACGGCATGTGCACCTACGGCATCACCTGCCGCGGCGTGCTCCAGACCTATGCCGACTACGACGCGTCGGCCTTCCGTCAGCACGTCGCGCGGTTCTCCTCGCCGGTTTATCCCGGCGAGACCGTGACCATGGACCTCTGGAAGGACGGCAACGTGATCTCGTTCGAGGCCAAGGTGAAGTCGCGCGGCGTCACCGTGATCAAGAACGGCAAGACGGTGCTGGGTTAGGTGGGTCTCGTGCCCCGGACGCAGCGCTCCTTAGCGGTGCGCTGCAGAGCCGGGGCCCAGAGAATGTCGAACGAAGAATGGGTCCCGGACGCGACGCAGCGTTTCACGCTGCATCGCGTCCGGGACACGAAAAACAAAAACAGGGAGAGGCCACCATGGGACTACTCGACGGCAAGGTTGCGCTGATCACCGGCGCGGGCGGAGGGCTCGGTGAGGCCTACGCAAAACTGTTCGCGCGGGAAGGGGCGTCGGTCGTCGTCAACGATCTCGGCGGCCCCCGTGACGGCTCCGGCGCCGACAAGTCGATGGCGCAGCTCGTGGTGGACGCGATCAAGGCCGAGGGCGGCAAGGCGGTCGCCAACGGCGCCGACATCTCCACCATGGAGGGCGGCCAGTCGGTGTTCGACGACGCCATCAAGCATTTCGGCCGCGCCGATATCCTCGTCAACAATGCCGGCATCCTGCGAGACCAGACCTTTTCCAAGGCCTCCGAATCCGACTGGGACAAGGTGATCAAGGTGCACCTGAAGGGCACCTTTTGTTGCACCATGCCGGTGTTTCGCTGGATGCGGGAAAACGGCGGCGGCGTCATCGTCAACACGTCCTCGACATCGGGCCTGATCGGCAATTTCGGCCAGACCAATTACGGCGCGGCCAAGGGCGGCATCTGGGGCCTGTCCAACGTGCTGGCGATCGAGGGCCGGAAGTACAACATCCGGATCTGGACGCTGGCGCCGGGCGCTTTGACCCGCATGACCGCAGACCTGCCCCGCTATAAGGAGAACCCCGGCGCGGCGCTGGGGCCGGACGGCATCGCGCCGGCCGTGCTATACATGGTCAGCGACTTGTCGGGCGACCAGACCGGCAAGGTGCTGGGTGTGTCCGGGCCCCGCGGCGTGCGCGAAATGCGGATGATGGAAATGGAAGGCTGGAAGCCGCCGCACTCGGGCTGGAACGCCCAGGACATCGTCGATCATGCCAAGGAGATCTTCTTCTCCGAGGAGCAGATCAAGATGGGGGCGCGGAGGTTTTAAAGGTCGTCATCCCGGGGCACGCGAAGCGTGAGCTATGATGCGCAATTACGCATCTGAGGATCCATACTCCGGATCGTGGTTATGGATTCCGGGCTCGCGACTGCGTCGCGCCCCGGAATGACAATAGAGAGAGACGAGGACTAGATGAAACTGACCGCCGACGCCAAGGGCACCTTCGCAATCGCGCCGACACCGTTCCACGATGACGGCCGGATCGACGAGCGCTCGATCGACCGCCTGACCGATTTCTACGAGGAGGTCGGCTGCGACGGCGTCACGGTGCTGGGCATCCTCGGCGAGGCGCCGAAGCTCGATGCCGCGGAGGCCGAGCAGGTGGCGGTGCGCTTCGTCAAGCGCGCCAAGAAGATGCAGGTGATCGTCGGCGTCTCCGCGCCGGGCTTTGCCACCATGCGCTCGCTGGCGAAGGCCTCGATGGATGCCGGCGCGGCCGGCGTGATGATCGCGCCGCCGCCGTCGCTCCGGACCGACGACCAGATCGTCGGCTACTATAAGCAGGCGGCGGAGGCGATCGGGCCTGATGTGCCCTGGGTGCTGCAGGACTATCCGCTGGCGCTCACGGTGGTGTTCACCCCTGCGGTGATCCGCAAGATCGTCACCGACAATCCGAATTGCGTGATGCTCAAGCACGAGGACTGGCCGGGTCTGGAAAAGATCTCGACGCTGCGCAGCTTCCAGAAGGACGGCTCGCTCCGTCCGCTCTCGATCCTCTGCGGCAATGGCGGACTCTTTTTGGACTTCGAGATGGAGCGCGGCGCCGACGGCGCCATGACCGGCTATGCTTTCCCGGAGCTCCTGATCGACGTCGTGCGCCTCTCGAAGGAGGGCAAGCGCGACGCTGCGCATGATCTGTTCGACGCGCATCTGCCGCTGATCCGCTACGAGCAGCAGCCGGGCGCAGGTCTGGCGGTGCGCAAGCACGTGCTGCAGAAGCGCGGCATCATCGCTTCCAGCGCCCAGCGCAAGCCGGGCGCGACCATCACGCCGGCGGCCAAGGCGGAGGTCGACTACCTCCTGTCGCGCGTCGCCCGCGTCGACAAGCGCGCCAATCTTGGTCCGCAATCCAGCGCCGCAGGTTAGTTGAATGCCAGAGACATCAGCATCACGCCCGGCTTCGACCATCCTCCTGCTCCGCGACGGCGCAAGGGTCGACGGCAAGAGCCGCGACGAAATCGAAGTGTTCATGATGGTTCGCCATCATCAGATCGAGTTCAACTCGGGCGCGCTGGTGTTTCCCGGCGGCAGCGTCGATGCTGGCGACAACGAAATCGTCGCCCGTGCCGACCTCTATTCGGGCGGCGAAGCCTTAAGTGAATCGGATCGCGGATTTCGGATCGCCGCGATCCGCGAGACCTTTGAGGAGAGCGGCATCCTGCTGGCGCGGGCGAAGGGCGCGGGTACGCCGATCGATGCCAGGCGCGCCGGCGAGATCGCCGACAAGCATCGCGTCGCCCTCAACGAACACAAGATCAGCTTCCTGAGCATCTTGGCCGACAACGGCCTCCAGCTCGCGCTCGATACGCTCGTGCCCTACGCGCATTGGATCACGCCGGAGGGCATGCCGAAGCGGTTCGACACCTGGTTCTTCCTCGCGGCCGCACCGCCCGATCAGCTCGGCGCCCATGACGGCCGGGAGTCGACCGACTCGATCTGGGTGTCGCCGCGCGAGGCGGTGGAGGGCGGCGAGAGCGGCCGTTTCAAGCTGCCGTTCCCGACCACGCGCAACCTGATCCGGCTCGCCAAGCAAGGCAGCGTGGGCGCCGCGCTGGAGCACGCCCGCGGCATGTCGATCGTCACGGTGATGCCTGTCATGACCAAGACCGAAGGCGGCCGCCAGCTCCGCATTCCCCGCGAAGCCGGCTACGACGGCGAGGTCTTCGAGGTCGGGGCGGTCGGCTAGGATACTTCGATACCAAACGAAGTATTGGCGGCCGCGGACGCGCTAGGTTCCGTCCATCGCGAATGGACGGGACGAGCAAAATGGATCAGGGACGGGACCCCAACATCGCCGTCGAGCTGGCGCTGCTGGTCGCGCTCGCAACGCTCTGGGGCGGCTCCTACACCTTCATCAAGCTCGGCGTCGCCACCATTCCGCCGATCACGCTGATCGCGGCGCGTACCACGATCGCCGGTCTGCTGCTGCTCGTCGTCATGTGGGCACGCGGCATCAGGATGCCCACGGATGCCGCGACCTGGCAGCGCTTCGCGTTCCAGGCCGTGCTCAACAGCGTCATCCCCTGGACGCTGATCGCCTGGGGCGAGCGTCATGTCGATGCCGCGCTCGCCACCATCCTCAACTCGGCCGGACCGATCTTCACCTTCCTGCTCACAGCCGTCGTCACGCGCCACGAGGTGACGACGCCGCGAAAACTGTTCGGCGTGGTCGCCGGTATGGCTGGCATCCTGCTGATCGTCGGCGTCGACGCTTTCCACGACATCGGCAGCGGCCTCGTCGCGGAGGCCGCCATCGTCGCCGCCACCATCTGCTACGCCTGCGCCGCGATCTTCGGCCGCAGTTTCAAAGGTCTCGATCCGATGGCACCGGCCGCCGGCTCGCTGCTGGCGGGTGCGGCGGCGCTGATCCCGGCCTCGCTGATCGTCGAACAGCCCTGGACGCTGTCGCCCTCGCTAAGAGCCTGACTCAAAATTGCATTGCTGTTTTTATCGCTGCGATGCGCCTTGTCATGAGTTGGACAGAGGCGAGGAAGAGCCAGGCAGTTGCGCTTTCGATGGTTCGCTCGAAGTCCTTGGCCAATCTGCGGTTGCGGCCGAGCCAGGCGAAGGTTCGTTCGACCACCCAGCGGCGCGGAAGCACCTCGAAGCCCTGTGCGGCATCGGAGCGCTTGATGATCTCGACAGTCCACCGGCCGATCTTTTCCAGCACCGCCTTGAGCTTTTCGCCGGCATAGCCGCCATCGGCGAAGATATGGCGCAGCCAGGGGAAGCGGTAGCGAATGCTGCACAGGACATCTGGCGTGCCGTCACGATCCTGGACGTCGGCAGCGTGAACGATCGCTCCGACCAGGAGCCCTTGGGTGTCGGTGACGATGTGGCGCTTTCGACCCTTGATCTTCTTTCCCGCGTCGTAGCCGCGAGGGCCGCCACTTTCCGTGGTCTTGACCGATTGGCTGTCGATCACGCCGGCCGTCGGCGAGGCCTCCCGGCCGATCGCCTCGCGCGCCAGCATCAGGAGTGCGTGGTTGATCGATTGCCACAATCCGCTGTCGCGCCATTGGTAGAAATAGTACTGCACCGTGGTCATTGGTGGAAACAGAGTGGGCGGCAGCATGCGCCACGGCAATCCGCCGCGCAGCAGATAGAGTACTGCCTCGACGATGTCGCGATAGCTCCATTTCGGGCGCCGCCCGCGCTTGGCCCGCACAGGAAGCAACCTCTCCAGCACGCCCCTTCCGCATCCGTCAAGTCGCTTGGCAAACGCAGCTCCTCTCGGGCAAACTGTGCCCGGGTGATATCAGTCCACATTCTCGATCCCTTTGATGCTTCGCAACACCGATGGAATCAGAACTCGCTGATATCACTCAACTTATTTTTCGGTCGGACACTAAGTTCCGTGCTGGCGCTGCTCGCGCTGGCGACCTTCTCGACTGCGGCGGCGTTCGCGATCTACTTCCGCCTGATCCAGACGCTGGGCTCGGTCGGCACCACCGCGCAGGCCTATCTGCGCGTGCCCATCGGGGTCGCCATCAGCGTCGGCTTCCTCGGCGAAACCCTGAGCCGGACCGCCTGGATCGGGCTTGCCTGCGTCGTCCTCGGCGTCGCCGCCATGACGATCGCGGCCCGGCGGCCGGCCAGCGTCAAAACGTCATAATCGGGAGGGGAGAAGGGCGGCGGGCTCGCGATATTAAGGATATTCGGCAGCGCGAGGCATGTTCCCCCGGGGCCGCAAACCATCGTATATTGGGCCTCCAATAGCCCGGTCCTCAAAAGCCCCAATGTCCGCCGAATTGACGCCGACCCCTGAGAAAAAGCGAACATTCTCGCTCTCCATCGGCCAGCTCACCTTCGGCAGCTTCCTCCTGGTGCTGGCCGTGATCATCGTCACCTCGACCGCGAGCGTGATCGCGATCCGGCATATCGATACGACCTTCGCCGAGTTGCAGCGGCTCCAGAGCGTCGGCGACCTCGCCGAGGACATCGACCGCCGCATGAACGAGCTGCGGCTCGCCGCGCGCGACTTCGTCACCGATCCCGGCGCCGGCACCCAGTTCAAGCAGGTCGGCGAGGCGGCCTCGACACTGAACGACATCCTGAGGAAGACCCGCATCGAGCTCGCGCCCGAGCAGCAGGACATGATCGACGGGGTCACGGAGCGCCTTGCGACCTATCGCAATGGCCTCGAGCGGATCTCGACCCTGATCGACCGCCGCGCCCAGCTGCTCGCCGGTCTGCCGCCGCTGCGCGACCGGTTCGACGTGGCCGTCGGAGCCGCGGCAGACCGCGAGCTTGCCTCCCGCCTGTCGGAAGCGCAGAGCCGGATCGCGCTCGGGCTGCTCGCGCGCAACCCGTCCGCCGCCGAGCAGGCCGCGCAGGGGATGCGGGCGATGGACATCGCGGACGCCAGGTTGAAGACGGCCGTGAACGATTACGCCGAGGCCATCATCGCGGTGGCCGTCCGGGAGCGACAGATCGCCGATATCGACCGCGAGGTGCTGGGCACCGAGGGCCGCCTGATCGGCCGCGTCACGGAACTCCTGCGCGAGGTCAGCGCCAGGCGCGGCCACGTGCTGTCGCGCGATTTCGCCCGCACGCTGACGGAGGCGCGCTGGCAGAGCATCGTGTTCGGCACCATCGGCGTCTTGATCGGCATTCTCGCGGCCGGCTTCGTGGTGCGGCGGACCGTCCGGCCGCTTGCGAAGATCGCGAGATCCATCCGCGCCCTCGCAGCGGGCGAGAAGGACACCTCGATCCCGTCGGCCGACCTCGACAACGAGATCGGCGACATCGCGCGCGCGGCCGAAGTGTTCCGCCGCGCGCTGGAGGAGGCCGACACGGCGCGTGAGGCGGCGGTGCGGGCGCTCACCGAGCAGCGCCTCGCCGAAGAGAGCTACCGCAAGCTGTTCGAGGGCTCGGTCGACGGCATCTATGTCACGACGCCGGCCGGCGATCTCCTCAACGCCAATCCGGCGCTGGCGCGGATGATGGGCTATGACAGCCCGCAGCAGCTCATCGACAGCATCAACGACATCGCCCACACCATCTACGTCCACCCCGAGGCGCGCGCCGAATACCAGCGGCTGATGGCGCGCGACGGCATCGTCCGCGAGTTCGAGTACCAGGTGCGCCAGCGCAGCGGCAACATCCTGTGGCTTTCCGACAGCGCCACGGGCGTGCGGGACGAGGCGGGCAACATCGTCCGCTACGAGGGCACGCTGCGCGACATCACCGACCAGAAGCGGGCGGAAGACGCCATCGCCGAAGGACGGCGCCTGCTCCAGCAGGTCATCGACACCGTGCCCGCGGTCATCAACGTCAAGGACCGCGAGCTGCGCTACGTGCTGATGAACCGCTACATGGCCGGCATCTTCGGCATCGAGCCCGCCGATGCGCTCGGCCGCACCACCGCGGATCTGATGTCGCGCTACGGCGCAGCCAAGACCGACGAGAACGACAAGCGGGTGCTCAGGCTTCGAAAAGGTCTCGGCTTCTACGAAGAGGAATACAAGGATTCCTCCGGCAACATGCGGCAATGGCTGGTCAACAAGCTGCCGCTGCTCGATGCCGACGGCGAGATCGAGCGGATCGTCACCGTGGCGCTCGACATCGGCGAGCGCAAGCGCGGCGAGCAGGAGATGCGCAAAGCCAAGGAATCCGCCGAGACCGCGTTGCGAAACCTGCGCGAGACCCAGGCCTCGCTGATCGAGGCGGAGAAGCTCGCCGCGCTCGGACGGCTCGTCGCCGGCGTCGCCCACGAGGTCAACAATCCCGTCGGTATCAGCCTCACGGTCGCATCCGCGCTGGAGCGCAAGACCGCGATGTTCACCTCCGAAGTCGAGCGCGGCGAGCTCCGTCGCTCCACGCTCAACGACTTCCTCAACACCAGCCGCGATGCGTCCTCGCAGCTCGTCTCCAATCTGAACCGCGCGGCCGAACTGATCCAGTCGTTCAAGCAGGTCGCGGCCGACCGCAACTACTCGGACCAGCGCAGCTTCGATCTCGGCGACCTCACCGAGCAGGTGGTGATGAGCCTGCGGCCCGGCTTGCGCAAACACAATCTGACGCTCAACGTCGAGTGCCAGCCGAGCCTGACCATGAACAGCTATCCCGGCCCATATGGCCAGGTGCTGACCAATCTGTTTCTCAATTCGGTGGCGCACGCCTTCCCGGACGGCCGGCCGGGGATCATCGACATCCAGGTGCGCGAGTCCGGCAAGGACAATGTCGAGATCATTTTCTCGGACAATGGCTGCGGCATGTCGCTCGACGTCCGCCGCCGCGCCTTCGATCCGTTCTTCACCACGCGGCGCGACCAGGGCGGCACCGGCCTCGGACTGCACATCGTCTACAGCATTGTGACGAACCGCCTCGGCGGGCGGCTCGATCTCGATTCCGAGCCGGGCGAGGGCACGCGCATCCAGATCATCCTGCCGCGTACCGCGCCGCTCGAGCAGGCTGCGGAATAGTCCCGCGCCTAATCAGCTTCCGCGAGCTTGTGCAGCGTGGCGCCGAAAATCAGGCTGGCCTTGCCGACGAGCGCTGTGCCCGTCATCTCGGCACGGGTGTCCGTGTAGGTCCCGCTGACGCCGATGCCGACCGGGGCAGGGCCGCCGAACAGCGGATTGTCGTCGCCCCGCGGCGAGGTGTGCCGTTGCACCAGCACCTCGCCTTTGAAGGTGTGGTCGTCCTTCACGACGTAGCTGCCCGTGTAATAGAGGTACGCATCGCCGCCAAGGATCTTGCCGTCGCGAAAAAGAATCACGCCGCTGCCCTTGCCGACTCGACCATCGAGCAGGTTCACGTGAATCGAGTAGAGGCCGTTCTTCATCACGTCCCACAGGCCGGCCGCCATCGCCCAACGGCGTAACCGGTAGAGCTTTTATGCCAAAGCGCGTTCCCGCGCGCAACGCGGCAGTTTGCCGGGCGGCGGTGCGATCTTGCCGCCGCCAGCCGTAGTTGTCCCGGCTTGTCTATGACACCACCATGACTGTCTGATCATGACGCGAGGCCAGTCGTTGCGAATCAAGTTGGCCCGCGAAATGCATAACCATTGTTGCACTGGCCGCGGGGTGCTGGAGCAAGACAAACGTGAGCAACTGGATCGATTCCGGCGGCGATGAGCCGCGTCTGTACAGTGTGCGTCCCACGATTTGCGAAACACAACGGCCGACCGGTGGTGCGCCACGTTGGCGAAGCATGGTGAGCCTCACTTGCGCCTTGGCTCTGATCGCGCTCGCAGCCCCCTCGGGGCATGCGCGCGACCGCGGCCAGTTCGTCAACACCAATGCCGAATTGAAGGCGTGGTTCGACGGCCTGCGCAGCGGCAAGGGGCCGTGCTGTTCCGATGCCGACGGCTCGGCGCTCTCGGACACTGACTGGGAGAGCAAGGACGGACATTATCGTGTCCGCATCCCGCGCCTGGGCCACGTGCTCGACGGCCAGCAGCAGGAGCTCGTCTGGGTTGACGTGCCCGAGGAGGCCGTCATCTCGGAGCCGAACCGGGTCGGCCGCACCATGGTGTGGCCGATCTACGGCTACATGGGCGTCGCCATCCGCTGCTTTATGCCGGGCAGCATGAGTTAGCCGGGCGAGCGCACGCCCGGCCTCTCGTCGACCTCAGATGCGGCGCCGCGTCAGGTGTATTTCTTGTCGCGCTCGAGCAGCTCGATGGAGATGCCTTCCGGGCCGCGGATGAAGCAGATGCGCACGCCGGGCCGGATCGTGGTCGGCTCGCGCGTGAAGGTGACGCCCTTGGTCTTGATCTCGGCCGCGACGGCGTCGATGTCCTTCACGGTGAGACCGAGATGGTCGAGGCCCTGATGCGGGTGCGGCGGCGGCGGGTTGACGGCGTTGTCGCCCTCGAGCGATGCGATGAAGATCTTTGCGCCGCCGAGATTCACGTCGATCCGTCCCGGTGCGCGCACGATCTCGCCGCCGAGGATGTCCCGCAGCCAAGCCGCTGTGGCCTCCGGATCGGGACTGCGCAGATGGACGTGATCCCAAGTGACGACGACTGGCATTTCATGTTCTCCCAACGGGGTCTTCGATGTTGCAGCGCATGTTAGCGGCCCCGGCTGGTGATCACCACCGTCCTTGCCGACTCGGCATGAGCGCGGGAACCTTAGTTCGTCTCCCGGATTAAGGTAAGCAGTGGCCGAGTCCGTCGTCGAACGAGCCCAGGCCGCGGTCGGTGATACAGCCATGAACGCCAGGTTTGATCGGATCGGGTGGGGACGTTTCGCCGGGAGCGGCGAGCGCCTGGCGCGAGCCGTGACGATCGCGAGCGTCTCGTTCGGGCGAAGCCTGCTCTGGCTACTAGCGGCGATCATCGTCGGCTGCGGGGTGTGGATGCTGCTGCCGCTCTCCAGGGGCAACAGCACCGAGCCGGTGAAGTCTGACGTGGCAACGGTCGAACCGGCACCTCCGGGCAGTACGGCGGCGGCGGTCTCGCCGATTGTCGAAGCTCAGGCGCCAGCTGCGGCAGAACTCGATCGCCTCAAAATCTCATCGCAGACCTGGCGCCGTGGCGGGCTCGGCTCGAAGGCGCTGGTGACGTTCACGCTGCGAAACGACAATGACTATGCCGTTAAGGATCTGGAGATCGTCTGCGCGTTCACGCGACGCGATGGCAGTCATCTCACCGACCGTAGCCGCGTGCTTGCCGACACGGTAACGATGAAGAGCCGCAAGACCTTTGCCCGTATCCCTGTCGGCTTCATCAACGTTAACGCCGATCAGGCGAAGTGTTCGCTGGTCGCAGCACGGCGCGCGTAACGCCCGGAGTTCCCGGTAGCGGAAAAGTTACTGTCCGCAGGCCTTGGCCGAAAAACTTGGCGTTGCCATTTGAACCAAGGGCCGGGTGCAGGAACCAATTAGAGTATCGCCGGTTTAAGGCGAAGAGCCCACGCGGGGATGCGGGGGGCGGAGCGTGGCCGATGCCCATTTTCAGGTACTTCGTTTTCGTCGGTGGAGCCTTGCTCGCACTGTTGTTTGTGGCGGATTACGTTCTGCCATCGCAACCGGTCGCACAGGCTATCGTCACCGCAAGCAACGATCAGCCGCTGATCCGGATCCGGTCGGATCGCCATTTGCCTGAGCGCGTCGTGCTCGACACCAGCCAGCCGACCATTGCCGCACCCGCAGTGAAGACCGCCGCGGTCGTTGCGCCTCAGCCGCCGGCGCAGGAGGCTGCTTCGCCGGAGCTGGCCGAGATGTCGGCCAAGGCGCGGGTGCGCGAGACCTTCGCCCAGTTTACGCCGGCCCCGAAGGCCAACGCCACTGCGGCCAGGAAGGCGGAGGCCAAGCCGCAAGTTCAGGCGCAGGCTCAGCTTCCTCAGGGGCAGACGCCTCAGATCCAGGCTCAGCCCAAGCGCAAGGTCGCCAGGGCGCACCCGGCGCCGCAACAGGGCCGGCCGATGCTGTTCGCGCAGCAGCCCCATTTCGGTCTCTTCAACACGACCTGGTAAGGGTGCCTCCGACCCGTCTCGAATCGAGACGGGGAGGGCTTTTTATTGGTCAATCTCTCTGCTAATTCGAACCGATCCGAACGCCGTCCGGTGCGCTGGCTTGCCAGCAGCGGTCCGGCGCTTCTCGGTTGCGGCCCCATACCCGGGCCGGGGCGCTCGTAGCTCAGCTGGATAGAGCATCGGATTTCGATTCCGAGGGTCGGAGGTTCGAATCCTTCCGAGCGCGCCACTTGCCAGGCCGGAGCCTTGAGGCCCGGCCGGCCCAATTCGCGGGTCCCATTACTTGCCCTGGATCTTCAGCCCATTGGGGCCGACATTGATCTGCACGCCGTCGGGCTGTTTCTCCGCCTGGTAGAGATTGTAGCCGAGCACGGCTGCCGTGACGACCAGAGCGCCGATGATCAGAAACAGGACGTTGCGGTTGATAGACATTCTCTTCCCTGAACCACTTGATGGACGGCGAGAAAAACCCCGCGCGTAGGGCGCGCGGGGTTTCTCAGCGCGCCCCCGGGGCTGGCTGGCGGCGCACTGCTCGGACCTGACAACCTCGTTCGAGGGAACCTGTTCCATAGCCCCCCGACGCGTGGTCAAGGCAAGCCATCGGCGTCGCGCCTGTGATGTCAGCTTGCGGAACGGCAGGTGTGCCGGGCCCGTGCCAGCGTGTCGGAGGGCGCCTCGTGGAAGGTCGCGCGGTACGCCGCGGCAAACTCGCCGAGGTGATGAAATCCCTGGGCGCGTGCGCATGTGGCGACCGTCGCGCCACCGCCCTTCAGGAGCCGCGAGCGTGTGGCCCACAGCCGCTTCAGGCGGATGTATTGATGCAGGCTCATGCCGCGCACCTTGCTCACCGCGCCGCCGAGCGTTCGGACCGAAACGCCCAACTCGCCGGCGAGATTGGCCGTATAGATCGGAGCGGTCGGATAGGCCGAGACGTAATCGTCGATCTGCTGCACGAGCCTGGCCGATCGCGCGCCGGCATTCGGGGCGGTGCGATCAGACAACGGGTCGATTTGAAACAGGTCGTCGAAGGCGAGCAGCAGACCCTCCTGGAGATGCGCGGCGACCTCTGTGGTTTCGAACATGTGCGGCTCTACGGACGCGGTCCGCAAGATGTCGAGAACAAGCTGACGCGCGTAGAGATGCGCCACGGGGTCCGCGATGCGAACCCACAATGCATCGGCGCGATCGAACCAGCCGCGATCCCTGAGCGCGGGGGAGAACATGATCAGCGCGTGGTAATTGGTCTGATGCTCGACGAAATGACAATGATGATTGCCGCGCAAGGCGATGAAAACGCGCGAGTCGAGTTCGATCCCGCTCGAGCTGGCCCGCAGATCGTCGGTCATCGGCAGGATCACCATGCCGCCCGGTGCGCGATAGGCGGTATCGAGAATCCGCGCAAACGACCTCGCCACGATGATCCGGCATCCCGGCAGGTTCACGATCGCGCGCGCCGCGGCGAAGTTGGCAACGTCGAGCGGAATGCTGCGGGCGTCTTCCATCGACTCGGCCGGTCGAAACGCGTCGACATCGGAAAACCGGATCAACTGGAGGGCGGAGGAGGGGGCGAGAGCGTCGAAGAACATGCTTCTGGCCGAATGCTGAAATGTGACAATTAAATGAAAATCGATACATCGCAATCAATGGCGAAACAGGATGATTCAGTAAACCGGATTCCGGGCCGTAGTATTGCGGACATCATGCCACGCGGCGCGGCGGGTCGATGTCACCGTCAACGGTCCCGGTTCATCGGTTGGCCTGAGGCGAGGTCGATGAAATGGAGACGCGTGCAGGCGGGACAGGCGAAGGACTCGAAGCTCCGCCCCTCGAGCCGCCGCCCCTCAAGCCTCCGCTCGTCAAGGCTCCGCTCGTCAGGCCTTGGCTGCCTCTCGAGATGCGTCTGCACATTCATGCCCGTCTGGGGGCATCGGAAAACAATGAAATCCACCATCGACGCAGAATGACGGCACATCGAATTTCATCTTTGATCTAGATCAGTTTTGGAATCGCTCCACGCAAGCCGCGAGCACGCGAATGGACACAACGCGCGATCTCGCAAAAGCGAAGGGGCCCGAGAGGGCCCCTTTGGAAATCACCAGCGGCGATAGCGTGGTCCGTAATAGCGAGGCCCATAGGCGCGTGGCCCATACCCATAATATCGGGGCCCGTAATACGGCCGCGGGCCGTAATACCCATCATAGTTCGGGCGCCAGAAACAGCGTCCCCAGGCGTCGCAGACCATGCGGACCTGCTCGACGTCGGAGACCTGCGGCGTCGCAGGTGCGGGCGCGATGGGCATGGCGGACGCCGCCGGTGATGCCATGATGGCACCGAACAGGGATGCGGCGACGAGGCCAGTCTTGAGATTCATGATGTCTTCCTCTGCTTAGTGTCTGTTCCAAAACATGTTGAGTCGAATGAATCGGTTGTGATTCAAGGTGAGCGGCCTGATTCGATGGGGACGCGCCGCCAATGTGGACTACCGAGAACCGTGCACGCTACGACCGCAGCCGCCTGCGCTATCCGAGCGACTTGACCGACGAGGAGTGGGCGCTGATCGCGCCTCGCATCCCGCCGGCCAAGCGCGGCGGCAACAAGCGTACGGTGGACCTGCGCGAGATTGCCAACGGGCTGATGTACATCCTGAGCACAGGTTGCCAGTGGCGCGCGATCCCCAAGGACCTGCCGCCGCGCTCGACGCTGTATGGCTACTTCGATCTGTGGAGCTGGAACGGCACGCTCGATAAAATTCATCACGCCCTCTATGTCGAATGTCGCGAAAGGGCCGAGCGCGAGGCTTCTCCCACCGCCGCCATCATCGATAGCCAGAGCGTGAAAAGCGCTGAAAAAGGGGGCCTCATGATCTCCATGGCTACGACGCGGGCAAGAAGATCAAGGGCAAGAAGCGGCACATTCTCGTCGACACGCAAGGCCTCTTGATGCACGCCATCGTGCATGCGGCGGACATCCAGGATCGCGACGGCGGCGTGCTCCTGATGGCAACGTTGTTCGGCCTCTATCCCTTTCTTCTGAAGCTCTACGCCGACGGCGGATATCAAGGGCCACATTTCCAGAAGGGGCTGCGTAGCGCTCTGAAGCGCGTGAACCTCGAAATCGTCAAACGCTCCGATCAGGCTCACCGTTTCGTCGTCTTGCCCAAACGCTGGATCGTCGAGCGTACCTTTGCCTGGCTCGGGCGATGCCGAAGACTGTCCAAAGATTGGGAATGCTTCAATCACAGGGCGCTCGCCTTTCTCAAGCTGGCCTCCATCCGACTCATGCTGCGAAAGCTATGCAATCCAAGGTAATCTTTCCGGACAGACTCTTACGCAATACAGGATATCGAAGTTGTTCTGATCAAATTGTGGCGGAACCGAAATGTAATGCTGATGAACAAATCTTCAGCAAAGCTCGCCGCAGACCTGACCTTCGCTTCGCAAGACTATCCCAGGTTCGCGCGCGTGACCAATGCTGCGCTTGCACTGGCGCTGCCTGGCAGGACATTGCGTTCATCTTTGATCCTGCGCAATTCGCCGGCACGACTTCATCCCTAGTCTTGCCGTAGCCAGCGCTTCGAGGAATTCGAAGAGCAGGCTCGCGAGATTGCCTGGAGCTGTGCAATGGACAAGATGAGACTAGACAAGGGTGACTGGCTGATCGTGTGCGACGGGCGCAAGGCGCTCATTTTGGAAAACCTCGGCGACGAGATGTTTCCGAACCTCCACACCCGGGAGGTGCACGAGCAGCCCAATCCCTCGACCAGCGCGCAAGGGACCGATGCGCCGGGCCGGCTGAACGCCGCCGTCGGCGGCGCGCGCAGCTCGGTCGAGCAGACCGATTGGCACGATGAGGCCGAGCGCGCCTTCCTGCGGAGCCTGGCCGGCCGGCTCGATGCCGCCGTCAGCGCGGGCGAGACCTCGGCCCTGACCATGGTAGCCTCACCACGCGCGCTCGGTATGATCCGCGCCGATTATTCGGTCGTGGTGCGCAAGGCGCTTCAGGGCGAGATCGGCAAGGACCTCGTCAAGCTGCCGGTCTACGAGATCGAGAAGCAATTGCTGCTGTCGGGCGCCGCCAAATAGCGGCACCCGCAGAGGATACGCCAGCGCCCCTCAGAAGCAGGGGTGCCGCCGGCCGTCCTGGCCGATATAGGTGGCCGAGCTCTGGTAGCAGCGGTTGTTCGACGGGCCGTCGTAGAAGGCGAAGGTGCCGGGGGTGATGCCGGGCCCGTAATTGTGCAGATAGCTGATCGGGTAGGGCAGCGGGTTGGTGTAGTGGCGGTGGTACCGGTGGTGTCCCCGCGCCTCCGCAAGGCTGGGGGCGAGGATTGCGGCCGACAGGGCAGCAACCGCGGCTACAAGCTTCAACGTGCTCATCTCGATTCTCCGGAACCCGCGCGAATAGGTCAGGTGTTTATAGCCATTTCGGGCCGCCGGGACACCCGTCCGGCGCCTGGAAATCGGGGCCAATCCCGCCGATTCCCGGGTGGGTGTGACAGAATTGCCCGGAGCAGGGTCGAAGGCTGCCCATTTTTGGCCTTTTCGGGATGCTTAACGAATTCCCCACACAAGTATGGCCAAAGAGAATTCGCTTAAGAATCCTGTCGCCGGCCCTTTGGGGGTCCTTCGAGGCCGGTCCATTCCTGAAGGCTTTCGCCGTCACGCACCATGCGCATCACGCTTTTGAGCCTGCTGTTGCTCTCCGTCGCCGCCGCTACGCCGGCGCGCGCCGAGCTGCACATCACCCGTGACCACGGCGGCTACGTCGAGGAGTACAAGGCCAAGTACAAGCGCGTCCGCGAGAAGGGTGAGCGCGTCATCATCGACGGCATCTGCAACTCGGCCTGCACCCTGGTGCTCGGCATGGTGCCGATGAACAAGATCTGCGTGACGCCGCGCGCCAGCCTCGGCTTCCATCAGGCCTATTACGACAAGGCCTTCACCTTCGGCATCAAGGTCACCAGCGCGGAGGGGACGTCCGACCTGATGTCCTATTACCCCAACACGGTGAAGGACTGGATCCGCCGCAATGGCGGGCTCACCACCGACATGAAGAAGATCAAGAACGGTGTCGAGCTCTGGAAGATCATCGATCCCTGTCCGGAAGAATGGTGAGCGGCTGAGCTGCGCTCCCGCTGACCGTCGCAGCGCAGCATCGCTCGTTTGGAAATTCGCGTTGCCGCATAGGCCCCGGTCGGGCAATGAGGGCGGCAATGAACCATAATCAAGAAGCCCTGACCGCCCGCGCCGCACCGATCCTGTTCGTCGTGCTCTGGAGCACCGGATTCATCGGCACCAAATACATCATCAACAACGCCGATCCCTTGACCTATCTCGCCATTCGCATGGCGATCGTGGTCGGCCTGATGGCGATCATCGCAGCGATTGCGCGACCGAAATGGCCGGACCGTGTCGACGTCGCGCATAGCGCTGTTGCCGGCATTCTCGTCCACGGCTTCTATCTCGGCGGCACCGCGATTGCGATCGCGCATTCGATCCCGGCCGGGCTCTCCGCGCTGATTCCGGGCCTTCAGCCGATCCTGACCTCGACCATCGCCAACCGTTGGCTCGGCGAACGCGTGACGCCGGTGCAATGGGCGGGGCTGGTGCTTGGCCTCGGCGGTGTAGCGCTGATCCTGCACGGCCGTCCGATGACCGGCGAGGCGGGGCTCGGCTGGCTCGCCTCGGTGGTGTCGTTGATCAGCATCACGCTCGGCACGCTCTATCAGCGCCGCTACTGCAACCACATCGACTGGCGCGCCGGCAATCTCGTGCAATATATCGCCGTCACCGTCTTCTTCACGGTCGGCGCCTTCCTGTTCGAGGACCGCGTGGTGCACTGGACGCGGGAGTTCGTGCTCGCGCTTGCCTGGCTCGCCGTGGCGCTCTCGATCGGATCGATCGGGCTGTTGTACTGGCTGATCCGCCACGCTGCCGCGACCTCGGTTGCGAGCCTGTTCTACCTGGTGCCCGCCGTCACGGCGCTGATGGCCTATCTGCTGTTCGGGGAGAAGCTCGATGCGCTGGCGATTGCCGGCATGGCGATGTGCGCGGCGGCGGTGTTCGTCGTCAACCGGCGTTTCTAGGCAGGCAGGCCAGTACGTCGGAATACATCCCTGACGTGCGGCGCGCGCTCGTGCTAGGCTGGACTGATTTCAGCTTCCCTTTGGCAAGGTGATTTCCATGAAAAAAGCACGGCGTGCACTGCTCGGCAGGTCCTTGAGGCCGGTCCGGATTGCCTGCATCAACTACGCCGAGGAGATGATGAGCGAGCGGATGATGGGGAGGCTCACGGCGGCGCTCCAGAAATGCTACGACGAGCATTTCCTGCCGGTCTGGGGTTATCCCATCGATCTCGACGTCACCCGCAACCCGAAGCCGACGGACTGGCAGCTGCTCTATTTTGACGACGCCACCCACAAGAACTTCCTCGGGCGGCACGAGCTGACGCACCGCGGCCAGCCGATCTCAAAGATCTTTCTGAAGGCACTCGGCGAGGACGATCCGGTCAGCCTGGCGGCCTCGCACGAACTGTTCGAGATGGTGCTCGATCCCATGGCCAATCTGTGGGCCGACAAGACTCGGCACACCCAATATGCCTACGAGGTCTGCGACGCCGTGGAAGAGGAGTCTTTTCTCGTCAACGGCTTTCCGATGTCGAACTTCGTCTATCCGTCCTGGTTCGAACCGTTCGAGCATCCCCGCGGCACCAAGTTCGACCATATGGGGTCGCTCAAGGCGCCGTTCTCGATGACGGAAGGCGGCTATGTCATCAAGAAGGTCAACGGCCGGAAGGTGATCAAGCAGTTCGGCTCATCCGAGAAGCGGAGGCGCTTCGCCAAGGAGGACCGGCGCGGCCATCGCAGCGAATTTCGTGATCCGCAAGGCGAGCATCACCCGGGCCGGCGCGCAGCCAAGCGGCGAGGGTAGGGGCGGGAGCAGTCTCCGGGCGCGCCCGCACCTGGAGACCTGCCCGAGCGCTGCGATCAGCGCTTGGCCTTCTTTTTCGACTTGGCTGCCTTCTTCGCGGACTTCCTGGTGGCCTTCTTTGCAGCCTTTTTGGCCGCTTTCTTCGACGACTTCTTTGCAGCCTTCTTCGAAGCTTTCTTCGCAGATTTCTTGGATGCCTTCTTGGTCGCCTTCTTGGCTTTCTTCTTGGAAGCCTTCTTCGGCGCTACTTTCTTCGCGACCTTCTTGGCGGCTTTCCTGACCTTCTTGACGGCGGTGACTGCGGCTTCGCTGGTTGCTTCCACGGCGGTGGTGATCGTGTCCAGCGCCTGTTCGGTGATCGGCTTCTCGTCGTCCATATCGTCCCCCACGGTTTGTATGGAGCGATGACGATAGCGGGTTTCAAAATCGAGTCAAAGCAGCGCTCAACCTTTGCGGATCTTTGCGTAGGCGGCGAGCGCGCGCTCGCGCCCCTTCGCGTGATCGACGATCGGCTGCGGATAGGTCTTGCCGAGCGTGACGCCCGCGCTCGCAAGCTCGATCGGTGATGCCTGCCAGGGCTGGTGGATCAGCTTGGCCGGCACGTCTTTCAGCTCGGGCACCCAGCGCCGGACATAGGCTCCATCAGGATCGAACTTCTCGCCCTGGAGAGTTGGATTGAACACGCGGAAATAGGGTGCGGCGTCGGCGCCGCAGCCGGCGACCCATTGCCAGTTGGCGGGATTGCTGCCGGCATCCGCATCGACCAGCGTGTCCCAGAACCAGCTCTCGCCGTCGCGCCAGTCGATCAGGAGATGCTTGACCAGGAAGGACGCCACCACCATCCGCACCCGGTTGTGCATCACGCCGGTGTGCCAGAGCTCGCGCAGGCCGGCATCGACGATGGGATAGCCGGTGCGTCCGCGCTGCCAGGCGGCGAGCGCTTTCTTGTCTCCCTTCCAGGGAAAGCCATCGAAATTCGTTTGCAGGTTTTCGGTGGCAAGGCTCGGGTGATCGTGGAGGAGGTGGCGGCAGAATTCGCGCCAGCCGAGCTCGCTCAGGAACTTTTCGACGCCGGGCCCGATCGCTGGATTCTCCGCTGCCGCAAAGCGCGCGGCGTGCCAGACTTGGCGCGGGCTGAGCTCGCCGAACCTCAGATGAGGCGACAGGCTTGAAGTCCCCTCGCGATCCGGACGGTCGCGATCGCCGACATAGATGTGCGCGGCGTGCTTGAGGAAGTCGCGGAGGCGTACGCGGGCCGAGGCTTCTCCCGGCGTCCAGGTCTGGCGCAGGCCGCCAGCCCAGTCGGGCTTTGTCGGCTCGAGCGTCCAGCTCTCCAGCGCGTCGCTGGCGAGCTGCGGCGCAGGGCGTAGCTCCCGCGGTGCGGGCAGAGGCTTGGGCGGATCGCCCAGCGACAGCACCCGCCGCCAGAACGGCGTGAAGACGCGAAGGCCGCGGCCCTCCTTGTTGCGGATCGCCGAGGGTGACACCAGCAAGTCGCCAGGGAAGCTCTGCGAGTCCACGCCGAGCTTTGCCAGCGCCGCTTCGAGCTGTTTCTCGACGGACTGATGTGGCGCCTGCGCGACCCCGTTCCAGTAGACCATTGCGGCTCCGCTCTCCCGCGCCACCTCGGGGATCACCTTGGCCGCCGGCCCCTTGCGCAGGATCAGCGATCCGCCGCGCGTGGCGATCTCGGCGCCGAGCGCCCGCAGCGACTGTGCCAGCCACCAGCGCGTAGCACCGCCCGGCGGCCGTCCGGCCATCTCATCCATCACATAGAGGCAGATCACCGGCGCGCCTATCTTGGCGGCAGCATGGAGGGCGGGATGGTCGGACAGGCGGAGGTCATCGCGGAACCAGGCGATGACAGGCGGCGCGCTTGGCGTGGTCAGGGCAGGCCTCGTTTACAATTTGGCAAGCATGCCGCGTGCGGCGGTGTGAACCGTCGTTAATTCGGTCGTAAGCCGATTGCATGAATATGCAGGAATTCCGGGGGTAGTTCCATTCATGTCCAACCGTGCGACGGCAAAGTTCTTGCCGCAATTCAAGCTGGGTACCAAGGCCGTCCTGTGCGCTGTGCTGCTGATCGCCGTGAACACGGCGCTTGTGGTCGGCGCCGGCTACTGGTCGCTCACCTCCGCCTTCAACGATCGCGCGCTGCGCGACATCGAGGTTAATTTGCGCACGCTGGCCCTGGCTTTTGCCGAGGTCGTTCCCGACGCGAAGATCACGATGCGGGATGGCGGGGTCGCGCGCGCCGAGATTCCCAAAATGCCGGAGTTCAGGGATCACGCCATCGTCGATCGCGCGGTGTCCTATGTCGGCGGCAACGCGACCCTGTTCGTGTTCGATGATGCGAGCGGGCAGTTCGTCCGCCGCTCGACCAACGTGAAGAAGGAGAACGGCGACCGCGCTGTCGGGACCCAGCTTGCCGCCGATCATCCCGGGCAGGCCGTCCTGCGCCGCGGCGAGGCGTACAAGGGCCCGGCCACGCTGTTCGGCAAAACCTTTATGACCGCCTATTTCCCGGTCGCGGATGCCACCGGCAAGGTCGTCGGCATTCTCTATGTCGGCATCCCCATGGCGCAGTTCGAGAGCATGCTGACCCAGGCCATCGAGAGCATGGCGATTGCGGCCGGTATTGCGGCGTTGCTGGTGCTGGTCCTCACCTTGCTGGTCGTCCGCCGTATCACCAGGCCGCTCACCTCGGTCACGCGCTCGCTGACGGCGCTGGCCGAAGGCAAGAGCGACGTCGAGATCGATTGCGAGGATCGCGCCGACGAGATCGGCGAGATCGCCCGCACGGTCGCCGTCTTCAAGAGCAACTCGCTGGAGCGGGCGCGCCTGCGCAGCGAGCAGACCGCGGCCACGGCTGCCGCGGCAGAGCAGCGCAAGGCGGAGCTGCGCAATTTCGTCGAGCAGTTCCGCGGCAGCGTCGGCGGCATCCTCGACAAGGTGCTGAGCTCCTCCGGTGAGTTCGAGCGGGTGGCGCGGCAACTCACCGACACCGCACGCTCCACCGCCGATCTGTCGGCGCAGTCGGCCGGCGCATCCGAGAACGCCTCCGAGCACGTGCGCACGGCGGCCTCGGCCTCCGACGAACTGTCTCAGTCGATCTCCGAGATCACCCGCCGGGTGCAGGAATCGAACGAGATCTCCGCCGAGGCGGTACGGCAGGCCGAAGCCACCGACCAGCGCATGGCGCAGCTCTCGGAGGCGGGCGCGCGCATCGGCGACGTCGTCAAGCTGATCACCTCGATCGCCGAGCAGACCAATCTTCTGGCGCTGAACGCCACCATCGAGGCCGCGCGCGCCGGGGACGCCGGTCGCGGCTTCGCGGTGGTGGCCCAGGAGGTCAAGACGCTCGCCGGCCAGACCGCCAAGGCGACGGACGAGATCTCGAACCAGATCGCCAGCATGCAGCTTGCAACGGAGGAATCGGTCACCGCCATCAAGGCGATCGGCCAGACCATCGAGCGCATCAGCGGCATCGCGGGCTCGATCTCGGCCGCGGTCGAGCAGCAGAGGAGCGCCACCCACAACATCGCGGCCAGCGTTCGCGCTGCGGCCTCGGGCACCGCCGATGTCGCGGTCAATGTCCGTCACGCTGCCAAGGGCGCGAGCGAGACGGGAGAGACCTCCAGCCGGATGTTTGCCTCTGCCCAGGCGCTGTCAGGCGAGAGCCTGCATCTGAAGGCCGAGGTCGACGGCTTCCTAGACCGCGTGCACGCGGCCTGATCCAACTCAGTCATTTCGGAGCGGTCCGAAGGACCGAACCCCTGGCGCGCAATGGCGCACCAGGGAATCTCGAGATCCTCAGGTGCGCAATTGCGCACCAGAGTTCGATGCTGACGTAGCGCCGCGGGATGACTTTTTGCGGTCGCTATCCGCGATCGCCAAAAGTCACTTCGGCTGCGGCACGATGCGGATGTAGGGCTTCGGTTCCTTCCAGCCCTGCGGATAGATCGTCTTCGCCTCGTCGTTGGAAACCGAGCCGGCGATGATGACGTCCTCGCCCTGCGTCCAGTCGGCCGGCGTCGCAACGCGATGCTTGGCGGTCAGCTGGAGCGAGTCGATGACGCGGAGGATCTCCTGAAAATTCCGGCCTGTGGTCATCGGATAGACCAGCACCAGCTTGATCTTCTTGTCCGGCCCGATGATGAAGACGTTGCGGACGGTCTGGTTGTCGGCCGGCGTGCGGGTGAGGGGATCGCCCGAGGTCGAGGCCGGCAGCATCTCGTAGAGTTTCGAGACGTTGAAGTCGGTGTCGCCGATCATCGGGTAGTTGGGGGCGGCGCCTTGGGTCTCCTTGATGTCCTCCGACCATTTGGAATGGCGGTCGACCGGATCGACCGAAAGGCCCATCAGCTTGACGCCGCGCTTGTCGAATTCCGGCTTCAGCTTGGCAAGCGCGCCGAGCTCGGTCGTACAAACCGGCGTGAAGTCCTTGGGGTGGGAGAACAGGAGGGCCCAGCTATTGCCGATCCAGTCGTGGAACTTGATCTTCCCTTCGGTGGTCTCGGCTTCGAAGTCGGGCGCGGTGGTGCCGATCGGAAGTGTCATGGTTCTACCTCATCTCATTGAATTTACTTGGTAATCTATCTTTGGTCGTCGCGGTCAGTATAGGGTCTCCGCGACCCCAAGTGAACGTCAAGTGAACCGCTTCAAGTAAAATGTGAATTCCTTCTTTGAAGAGCCGCTTTTCTAGCACCTTTCTGTTACAGCGGCGCCTGCGGCGAAACATCTCCACCGGGGCTGCACGGTCTCGATTGCCGCGATAAAGCCTTTTATGACCCGCATCACGCTCGCCCCGACGCCTCCGGAACCGAAATGGTCCTCGTAGCGACTAATCGGCAACCATTGAGAAAAGTCGCGATCCCCATATCGAATCATTAACCACCCCTTTACGCCCGCATGAAAATGCTGGTCGATCAGAAGAAATCTGGAAGTGAACTATGTCTGCCGCTGCGCATAAGTCTGTTGAGTCGCCGTCCCTCGAACCGTCCTGCCGCGATACCGCGGCTCATGCATTGACCGTCGTGCGCGACGGCGTGATCACGGGCGAAGGCCCGACCACCAAGGGCCGGGTCCACTTTTCCCGCTCGCTCGATGCCGATGACACCGCCTGGTGCGCGCGCATCCTGACCGCCACGGCCGTCAACGACCAGCCGGTCAGCCGCGCCGAAGCCGAGGCGCTGTTCGAGATCAATGAAGCCGCGACCGAGCGCACCGATGGCGGCCGGTTCGACGACCTGCTCGCCAAGGCCGTTGCCCATTAACGCCGCGAGCGCCTCGGGCCTGAAGGTGCCGCCGCGCAGCGTCGCGCTGTCGGCAGAGTCCGAGATCGAGAGCTGGGCGCCGTCCTACGCCGCCAAGGTCAACAGCGAGATGCTGGAGTGGATCGCCGGACAGATGCGCGGCAAGCGCCAGAACAACCGTCGCCTGATGGCGATGGTGGCGACCTTCCTGGGCGCCACTGCGCTGCCTTTGGCGGGCCAATTGCCGAACGTATTCGACATCGGCATGTAAAAGATCTGGGAATGTAAGAGTCTGTCCGGAAAGATTACCTTGGATTGCATAGCTTTCGCAGCATGAGTCGGATGGAGGCCAGCTTGAGAAAGGCGAGCGCCCTGTGATTGAAGCATTCCCAATCTTTGGACAGTCTTCGGCATCGCCCGAGCCAGGCAAAGGTACGCTCGACGATCCAGCGTTTGGGCAAGACGACGAAACGGTGAGCCTGATCGGAGCGTTTGACGATTTCGAGGTTCACGCGCTTCAGAGCGCTACGCAGCCCCTTCTGGAAATGTGGCCCTTGATATCCGCCGTCGGCGTAGAGCTTCAGAAGAAAGGGATAGAGGCCGAACAACGTTGCCATCAGGAGCACGCCGCCGTCGCGATCCTGGATGTCCGCCGCATGCACGATGGCGTGCATCAAGAGGCCTTGCGTGTCGACGAGAATGTGCCGCTTCTTGCCCTTGATCTTCTTGCCCGCGTCGTAGCCATGGAGATCATGAGGCCCCCTTTTTCAGCGCTTTTCACGCTCTGGCTATCGATGATGGCGGCGGTGGGAGAAGCCTCGCGCTCGGCCCTTTCGCGACATTCGACATAGAGGGCGTGATGAATTTTATCGAGCGTGCCGTTCCAGCTCCACAGATCGAAGTAGCCATACAGCGTCGAGCGCGGCGGCAGGTCCTTGGGGATCGCGCGCCACTGGCAACCTGTGCTCAGGATGTACATCAGCCCGTTGGCAATCTCGCGCAGGTCCACCGTACGCTTGTTGCCGCCGCGCTTGGCCGGCGGGATGCGAGGCGCGATCAGCGCCCACTCCTCGTCGGTCAAGTCGCTCGGATAGCGCAGGCGGCTGCGGTCGTAGCGTGCACGGTTCTCGGTAGTCCACATTGGCGGCGCGTCCCCATCGAATCAGGCCGCTCACCTTGAATCACAACCGATTCATTCGACTCAACATGTTTTGGAACAGACACTTAGCCCGCCCTATTCGTGAGAGCGCGGTATTTTGGTCCGACTGGTGCATCCGCACACCTCCGCTGACGAGGCGCACAGGATTGCCTTCGGCTTTTCACCGCCTGACGACCGGTACTTTGCAACGCGCTTGAGGGATGGGTTGGGTGAACGCGGGCGGACGCCCCACCGGTCAAGGACCGAGCGGCAGCAGCGCGCCGGGCAAGCTGCGGAAGAGGTCGGCTTCGGGGCATGCCGCGGCGAACGCAAGGCGAATGCGGCTCGCGGTTTCGACGACCCGGGCTGCGATTTTCAAGAGACGAAGACGCAGCGTCGCGAACTCGGCGGCGGCCAATTCCCGGACTTTGGGAATGGCGCCGCGCACGGTCAGCATCAGCCAATAAGCGGCGGTATGGAGAACGAGGCGGACTTGATTGGCGAGCGCCGAACGGCAACTGGTGCGATCGGAGGCGAGCTGCGTCTTATGCAGCTTGATCAGATTCTCGGCTTGGCCGCGCGCGCAATACAGGCTGTCGTAGATCCACTCGGCCGAGCCGACATCGAGGCTGGTGACGACGAAGCGGATGTCGAGGCCGAGCATCGTCGCCTCAATACGGGCGACGGTGCGTCGTTCGCGATCCCAGGACTTTGCCTTGTGGCGCGTCTCGGTATAGCCGCGCAGAACCGGCAGGTTCTCGATGGCGCGTCGCGTGCGGATGTCGTCGGCGACCGCGTCGACTTTTCTGGCGAGCGGCTTGGTGCCGGACAGACCGAAGATGTAGTCGATGCCGTTGGTCTCGCACCACGCCATTGCCTCCGGCCGGGCATAGTGCCCGTCGCCACGGAACGTAATTCGCGTGTTGTGCCACCGCGTCCGGATATGCCGTACCAGGCGGCGCAGATGGGCACGCACCTCGACGCCGCCCGGCGTCTTGCCGGGCCGCAGCACGACCGCCACGGGCCGGCTCTTCTCCGTGTCGTAGACGTGGATCGGCAGGAAGCAGCGTTCGTCATAATGAGCGTTGAACAGCGAGAGCTGCTGATGGCCGTGGACGACATCGCAGGTATCATCGATGTCGAGCGTGACGGATGCCGGCTCGCGCGGGTAGCTATCCATCCATGCGTCGACCAAAGTGTAGGTCAGTCGGATCACGTCGCGCAGGCGCGGAGCATTCTCCAGGCGCGACAGCGTCGGTTGGGAACACAGATCGCGACCCGTGTCCGGCAGCCGTCCGCAGGCCAGCTTGAATGCGGGATCGGACCGCAGATGATCGAGGTCGTCGGCGTCCTCGTAGCCGCAGCAGATCGCGAACATGCGCGCGCGGAACATATCGACCAGGCTGTGCACGACCCGCGTCGGATCGCGCCGATCCGGGAACACCCGGGCCAAATTGTCGGCCAAGCCGAGACGCCGCTCGGCCATCGCCAGAAGCATCACGCCCCCGTTCGAGGTCAGCCGACCGCCATCGAAGGCAGCTGTGACTTTCTTGGCGTGAACGGCTGGAAACGAGAAGGGCAGAATCGTATCGTCGGTCATGGCGGGCGTGGTGTTCGCGGCTGAAGGTGATGGGGTTGGCTTTGCAACCGAATCCTACGCCGCATCAGCGCTTTACACCACGCTCGCCAGCCTCTCAGGCGCCCTCTGACGAATAAGACGGGTTAGAACCTCTGCGCGCTTTCAACGTGGCTGCCGATTAGGCTTGACCTAGCGCACTTGCGAAGGTTCCATTATCGATTTACTTCAACCTCATTGCCCGCTAGGCTGTCATATTGCAAATCCGAAATACAATTTTGAGGTAGCGTTATGTCGATTGCAATCGAGTTAATCGTGGATGGCTACGCAAGACTTGGCGACCGCCAGTCGCTTGAAAATCTTAGTGTCTGTTCCAAAACATGTTGAGTCGAATGAATCGGTTGTGATTCAAGGTGAGCGGCCTGATTCGATGGGGACGCGCCGCCAATGTGGACTACCGAGAACCGTGCACGCTACGACCGCAGCCGCCTGCGCTATCCGAGCGACTTGACCGACGAGGAGTGGGCGCTGATCGCGCCTCGCATCCCGCCGGCCAAGCGCGGCGGCAACAAGCGTACGGTGGACCTGCGCGAGATTGCCAACGGGCTGATGTACATCCTGAGCACAGGTTGCCAGTGGCGCGCGATCCCCAAGGACCTGCCGCCGCGCTCGACGCTGTATGGCTACTTCGATCTGTGGAGCTGGAACGGCACGCTCGATAAAATTCATCACGCCCTCTATGTCGAATGTCGCGAAAGGGCCGAGCGCGAGGCTTCTCCCACCGCCGCCATCATCGATAGCCAGAGCGTGAAAAGCGCTGAAAAAGGGGGCCTCATGATCTCCATGGCTACGACGCGGGCAAGAAGATCAAGGGCAAGAAGCGGCACATTCTCGTCGACACGCAAGGCCTCTTGATGCACGCCATCGTGCATGCGGCGGACATCCAGGATCGCGACGGCGGCGTGCTCCTGATGGCAACGTTGTTCGGCCTCTATCCCTTTCTTCTGAAGCTCTACGCCGACGGCGGATATCAAGGGCCACATTTCCAGAAGGGGCTGCGTAGCGCTCTGAAGCGCGTGAACCTCGAAATCGTCAAACGCTCCGATCAGGCTCACCGTTTCGTCGTCTTGCCCAAACGCTGGATCGTCGAGCGTACCTTTGCCTGGCTCGGGCGATGCCGAAGACTGTCCAAAGATTGGGAATGCTTCAATCACAGGGCGCTCGCCTTTCTCAAGCTGGCCTCCATCCGACTCATGCTGCGAAAGCTATGCAATCCAAGGTAATCTTTCCGGACAGACTCTAAGAGTTAGACAAGACTGTCGCGCCCCTTGCGAGGCGCGACAGACAGCGGCGGGGTTATTTCCCCGCCGTTTTTTGTTTGCCGGCGTCCGGCTCGAGCCCGAGCGTGCGGCCCGGGAAACCGGCGGCGTCGAAATAGCGCTGGCTGCCGACGCGCTGGAAGTTCAGCACGGTCACCAGGCCGCCCTCGGCGGGCTTGGACTTCAGCGTGCCGGTATAGGCCTTCGGCACGATGCCGTTGGGCAGGGCCTCCGACATCACGCGGCCGACAAGGCCGCCGTTCTGCGGGCCGCGCAGGCCCATGAGCTGGGCG
The DNA here is from genome assembly GCF_011516635.5 of Bradyrhizobium barranii subsp. apii. Lineage (GTDB taxonomy): Bacteria > Pseudomonadota > Alphaproteobacteria > Rhizobiales > Xanthobacteraceae > Bradyrhizobium > Bradyrhizobium barranii. The sequence goes on from NZ_CP096255.1 coordinate 4,460,844, forward strand.
GCCGTCATGCCGACGTCGGCATTGCTGACCGGGATCTGGCTGACATAGCCGGCTTTGAAGTCCGGACCGATCGCGGCCATGAAGTTCATGGTGTCGCCGCGGCTGAAGCTGCCATGCATGCCCTGGCCCTGGCGCAGCACGGTGTCGGCGACCTGCACCGAGCAGTTGGTCGGCGCCTCACCACAATCGCTGGCATAGGAGCGGAAATTGACGACGATCGCCGGCGTTGGCGTCGCCGACTTGCCGCGCAGATTGATGCTCGACAGCGGCAGGGTACCGGGGATGCGGCCGAGCGAGTCGTCCACGAACAGGCCGGAGACGTAATCCTGCTCGAGCAGCGCCTTGACGGTCTTGACCGCCAGCTTCTTGTCCTTGTTCGGCAGGTAGATCAGGTCCGAGCCGCCATTGGTGGCGATGACGAGGTCAGGCTTGGTCGGATCCTTGCCGAGCACGCCGTTGCCGGCCTTCGGATGGGCGTTGCCGGTGACGGCGGCGTTCTTGTCGTTGGGGTCGAACAGCGGCAGGTCGAGCGCCTTGGCAAGGTCGATCGCCAAAAAGCCCATCGGCAAAAAGTCCTTCGGCGTGTCGTCATAGCTGACCTTGGCCGAGGGGCTGGTCTTGCTCTCCTTGGAGATGGTCGAGAAGCCGTGGTCGGCCTGGATCATGATGTTGGTATTCGCGGCCAGCCCGAGCTCGTCGAGCGCCTTGCGGAGCTGGGCGAGGTTGTTGTCGGCGTTCTTGATGCTCGCCATCGTGCTCGGGCCGTTGATGCCCGGCTTGATCTGGTTGAGGCTGTCGCCCTGGTTGTGCTGGGTGCCGTCAGGGTCGCGCGACCAGAACACCAGCACGAACGGCTTGTTGCGCGCCTTGAACATCGGCAGCACGGCCTTGGCGGCGACGTCGGCGAAATAAGCCTGCTGCGCGACGTTGGCGACGACGGTGCCGGGCGTCTTGGCATCGCCCGCCTTGGAATTGTCGCCGCGCGGCGGCGTGGCGAGGGGCAGACCGGCCTTGGTCAGCGCGTCCTTCACCTCGTCAGACAGCGCCACGCCGTTCTTGCCGCCGGTGGAGTCGTCGAACACGACCGAATGCAGGCCGGCCTTTTCGAGCTTGTCAGTGTGGTCGAACTGGTAGGTCGGACCGACCTTGCCGATCGCCGCGGTGCTGAAGCCCTTGTCGCGGGCCATCTTCAGAATCGTCTCTTCGTTGAGATAGTCGCCCTTGAAATGCTCGTCGATGTCGCCGAGCACGGCGTCGTTCTCGATGAAGGGGACCACGGTGTCGCCGGCGGGGACGGACGTATAGTTGGTCCAGATCGTGTTGGAGAACACGCCGGTGTCGCCGAGATAATGGCCGGTCGACATCGCCGAGCCGTTGGCCATGGTGAAGGTCGGGAAGAGCGAATGGGGGTTCTTGAAATTGACGCCCTTGTCACGGACCTCGGCCATCGCCGGCGCGGTTTCCGGCGTCACCTTCAGTGCGCGCAGACCATCGGGGATGAAGAGGATCAGGTTGCGGGGCGTGTTGTTCTGGGCGGAGGCAAGTCCGGTGGACAAGACTGTCAGTCCGGCGGACAGCAACACCAGTGAACGGCGCATCGAAATCTCCTGCGGTGAGGCGGCAATGGCCGCGACCGCGGCCCCCGGCCATCGTTTAGTTTTGCTGCATGACAGTTTTGTTACAAGGCCCAAGGAGCAAGCAGAAGTGACGGGGAGGTGACCAGGCACCCACGGATGGGGCGTTGTCGGGCACGAGATCGCAGTTGTTGCGCTCAGCCGCCTCGACGCCGTCACTGCGAGGGCACCGAAGCAATCCGGAATTCCTCCGCGGCAAGACCCTGGATTGCTTCGCTGCGCTCGGGGAGGAGGCGACTTCAAGCAAAATTGCCGCCGCCAAATTCGGCGAGCGCGATCAACTCCGATCAACGGGTCATGAGGACTACCCCCGGAACGAAGTGTCTGAAATCAGCACAGAATCCCGGGCGACTTGCCGCACCAAGCTCCCTGTTAATCCCGTGCCTTAACCAACAATTAATTATACGTTTGCGGGTGGGTGACGGCCCGGCCTAGCGTGCGGTGGGGAGCCGCCGAAGCCAAACGAGTTGGTGCGTATCATGATGTCCAGATCATATGGGGCGCTCTTCGCCTCGCTCAGCGCAGCCGCGCTGCTCCTTTCTGCCAATGACGGTTTTGCTAGGCCCGGCGCCACCGCCACCGCCGCGCACGGGATGGCCGGCGCGCCTTCCGGCGCGATCGCGCGTCCGCAGATCGGTCCTGGCGCCCGGTTCCGCGGCCGCAACACGCCTTGGGTCTATTGGCCGGGCGGCGGCGGGTTCTACGACAACGCAGGCTATAACCAGCCTTTCGTCGATGCCGGGCAGCCGACCTCCACCGACGTGCGTTACACCTATACGTACGACGTTCCCTGGGACTGGACCCATCGCTTCCCGCCGAACGTGGTGCCGTCCGACCGGCCCTATGTGCCGAGCTGCCCAACGGAGCAGGTGACGGTGCCCGGCCGCGGCGGCGCCGAGCACACGGTCAACATCATGCGCTGCTACTGAGCGGCGTCGTCCCGCCCAGCTAGCCCAGTTCAAAACTGGTCACGCCGAAGACGCGGTCGATCCGCAGCGGCGGGATCGGCCCTGTGTACATCCGCGCCGTCTCGAACACCGGCTTGAGCCCGAGCGATTCCGCGAGCGCAATGGCCTCGCGATTGATCGCGGGGACGTCGAGGAAGACTTCGCCGCCGCCTGCGCTCGCCAGCAGCGCCTGCACGATCGCTTCCGCCGCTCCGCGGTCGTCGGCGACGAGCGGGCCGATCTTGTGGCCGGTCCGGCAGGGCCGGATCACCCCCCATGCGGCGAGCTTGCCATCGCGCAGCAGCGCGCCGCCGAGATGGCCTGATGTGTTGATCCAGGCGCGCAGGAAGGTGCTGCGCGCGGCCGGGAAGACGGTCGCGTCGTCGGCTTCAACGAGCGCGAACGGGACATTGTCGAGCGCGACGATTTCGGCGGGTGGATTCGGCGGCGCGGCGACGATGCCGCCATACCGGATATTGGCGTAGGCAAGCTGGAAGCCGGACTTCTTGTAATTGTCCTGCTGCGCGACGACGCCATCGAGCCCGATCACGCGGGCGCCTGCATGCGCGATCGCCGCGTTCCAGATGCGCAGTCCGTGGCCCGCGCCGCGAAAGCCTGAGCGCACGATGTAGAAGCCGAGGAAGGCGAAGCGATCATCGTAATTGACGCAGGAGATTGTTGCGACCGGCTGGCCGTCGATCTCGCCGACGAAGAAGCCCTTCGCGTCCGGGATGGCGAAACAGGCGGCGTCGCCGAGGCCCGGATTCCAGCCCTCGGCCGCGGCCCAGTCGACGGCGATGGCGATCTCCTCGGGGCGCAAATTGCGGATCTGCAGATCGCTCATGACGGATGCCTTCGGCGGTGGACCTGGCGGCAGGTCCGGCGGTAGAAGGCCTCATGATAGGCCGGGCCCGGGGCTCGCCTCAACACAGGGATGATCGGTCATGGCAGCAGAGAAGGTCGCACTTGTCACGGCTGGCGGCAGCGGCATGGGGGCAGGGGCTGCGCGGCGGCTCGCGGCCGACGGCTTTCGCGTCGCGATCCTGTCGTCCTCCGGCAAGGGCGAGGCGCTGGCCGTCGAGCTCGGCGGCCTCGGCGTCACCGGCTCCAACAAGTCGAACGATGATCTGAAGCGGCTCGTCGACGGAGCGATGGCCAAATGGGGACGCATCGACGTGCTCGTCAACAGCGCCGGCCACGGGCCGCGCGCGGCGATCACGGAGATCACCGACGAGCAGTGGCACACCGGCCTCGACACGTATCTCCTCAACGTGATCCGTCCGACCCGGCTGGTGACGCCGGTGATGCAGGCGCAGAAGGCCGGCGCCATCATCAACATCTCGACCGCCTGGGCGTTCGAGCCGAGCGCGATGTTTCCGACCTCTGCGGTGTTCCGCGCAGGCCTTGCCGCCTTCACGAAGATCTTCACCGACACCCATGCCGCCGACAACATCCGCATGAACAACGTGCTGCCGGGCTGGATCGACAGCCTGCCGCAGCTGGACGCGCGGCGCGACAGCGTGCCGATGAAGCGCTACGGCAAGGTCGAGGAGGTCGCGGCGACGGTATCGTTCCTGGCCTCCGAGGGTGCCGCCTACATCACCGGCCAGAATATCCGCGTCGACGGCGGACTGACGCGCTCGGTGTGAGTCGGCGCGCGGCTTCGCTCCGCCATTCCGGTGCACTTGTCGTAACGCGACGCGCGGCTTGCGTCGCGCGCCGCTGCGGCGGGGCGATGCGTGGCGCTCGGGTCACACTCGTCGCTGGTCTTGCGCGATAAGTCACTGACTACGTCACAGTCCATACGAACTGCGCCGCAGACCGAGACGAACAGACATGCTCCGCCTATTCCCGATCTGCGCCGGATGGCTCCCATCTGCGCGCATCGAAAACGCGATGGTCAATCGCGTGGGGCATGGAGACTGGAATGAAGAAGTTTTTGCTGGCGGTCGCTTCGATTGTGCTCGGCACCGCATCCGCGCAGGCCGCCGATCTCGCCGCGCAATATACCAAGGCGCCGGTGATGGCGCCGGCCTACAACTGGACCGGCTTTTACGTCGGCGGCAATGTCGGCGGGCAGTGGGGCAGCGCCGATCTGAACACCTCGACCATCTGGACGCCGGCCGGCTATTTCGGCGCCAGCAGCGTTCCCGCCATCAATGCGGTCGGCGCCCAGGGCGTCAACAGCTCAAGCGTGACCGGCGGCTTCACCGCGGGCTACAACTGGCAGATGAACCACGCCGTGCTCGGCCTCGAAGGCGACATCAACTATTTCGGCTTCAAGGGCAGCGCGACCGGCACGGCCTTGTATCCCTGCTGCGCGCCGGACACCTTCACTGTCAATTCATCGGTCTCAGCCGACTGGCTTGCCACCATTCGCGGTCGCATCGGTTTCCTCGCGGCTCCGACCTGGCTGATCTACGGCACAGGCGGTGCAGCGATCGCCGAGGTGAAGGGTAATTTCAACTTCACCGACACGTTCATCGGTGGCGCGACCGAATCCGGAACGATCCGCGATACCCGCGTCGGCTGGACCGCAGGCGTCGGCACCGAATATGCGTTCGGCGGCGGCTGGTCGCTCAAGGCCGAATACCTCTATGTCGATCTCGGCAGCGTCTCGGCGACCAGCACCAATCTGATGACCTTCGCAGGCACCACACCGTCTCCGAGCAACGTTTATACCCACTCGGTCGATCTCAAGTCGAACATCGTGCGTGTCGGCGTGAACTACAAGTTCGGTGGACCGGTCGTCGCCAGGTACTGAGCTCATCCCGTTCCTGATCTGGCGCGGAAAGCCCCGGCTCTGCCGGGGCTTTCTGTTGCGAGAGAGGGTTCAGTGCGAGGCGACGAGCTTCGCCAGCGCGGGCAGGATCTTGTAGCGAACGATCTCGTGCGGGTATTCGCCGCGATTGGCGAGCAGGACGAAGCCGATCTGCCTGATAGGGACGAGGCCGAGATAGCCGGAGGCATTGTTGAGGCCGCCGGGCTTGTCGACGATGGTGGCGTCGGGGAGGTGGACCGTCTCCCAGGCGATGCCTTGTCCGAACTTGTCGTCGACGCGGAAGGTCTCGCGCTGCGTCATCCGCAGCGCCTCGCGCAAATGCGGATCGACCGAGCGGCCGTCGACGCAGGCCGCAACGAAGGTCGCGAGATCCCGCGCGGACGAAAACATCTGGCCGGCACCGGGAAAGTCGAAATAGCTCTGCTGGTTGCCGGGTGGGCCGATCGCCATGCCCTGATCCGAATAGCCTTGCACGACGCGCTGCATCCAGGCCACGTCCATGACGGCGCGGTTGTCCTCGCCGCGCTCCGGCAGAGAGGTCGCATTCATGCCGATCGGCCCAAGGATGCGCTGTTCGAACAGGGTTGCGATCGGAGCGCCGTAGCAGCGCTCGAGCACGAGCTGAAGCAGCACGTAACAGGCATGGCTGTAGATGCGCTGCTTGCCGGGCGCTTCGCCGGCCTGCGGCTTCCAGGCGTTGAACATGTCGATGAACTGCGCCTGCGAGAACGAGTCGTTCGGCCAGGGCGGATGGTCGGTCGACAGCAGCATGCCCGACGTGTGCGTGGCGAGCTGGCCGACGGTGACGCGGCGGACATAGTCTCCGGTGAGCTCGGGCAGATATTTCGGCAGGCGGTCGTCGAGCCGCAATTCACTCCGGAGCGAGCCCAGCGCCACCAGCGTCGCCTCGAACGGTTTGCGCAGCGAACCAAGGTTGAACAGTGTGTCCGGTGTGACCGGTCGTCGCGTGCCGTCGTCGGCGAAGCCGTAGTTGAAGAACTCGACATGGCGGCCGGCATAGAGCGCGGCGGCGAGGCCGCCCGGCTGGTCCGGCGTCGCGGTCGGCGCCAGCTCGTTGGCGACGATGTCGCGCATCTGCGCGATCATGTCGGAATCCGCGGATGCGCGGCGCGGCCAGGCCAACGCGAGGGGAACCAGCGCAGCCCGCGCGAGGGACCGCCGGGTGAGGTGTGATGAGGTGACAACAGACGGCACGGCTCTGACGCATGATGCGATGCGCCCCCTGTCTGTTTTAACGGGGAGGGCCGGCTGCCCCAATTCACGATTGCGCGTTGTGGGTTCCGCCGGCGGGGCTTGCGGAAAAATACTTAGCTTGTGGGCTAACAATTATTGACGTCGGGCGGTGGCGGGTCTATAGTTAGCTTCATGGCTAACCAATTATCCCAGCTCGACCAGATCTTCGCAGCCCTCGCTGATCCCACAAGGCGGGCGATCGTGATGCGGCTCTGCGCCGGCGAGGCGTCGGTCGGCGAGCTCGCCGATCCGTTCGAGATGGCGCTGCCGAGCTTCATGAAACACATCCATGTGCTGGAGACGAGCGGGCTCGTTCAGTCGGAGAAATCCGGCCGCGTGCGCACCTGCCGGCTCAGCCCGGACGCGCTCGTCGGCGCGGAGGACTGGTTCCAGCAGCAGCGCGCGATCTGGGAGGCGCGGCTCGACCGGTTCGAGGCTTACGTCATGCAACTGAAGAAAGAGAAGGAGAGGGCGGCCGCCAAGCGACCGTCCCGCACAACCAAACGGAAAGGTTCTGAGTGATGACGAATTCTGCCAATCCCGCTCTGTCGCAATGGTCGATCGACCGCGAGATCGTGATGTCGCGCGTGATCGACGCGCCGCGCGATCTGGTGTTCGAGGCGTGGTCCGATCCAAAACATCTCCCGCAATGGTTCGGGCCGAAGGGCTTCAAGATCGAGACCTTCGAGATCGACGTGCGCGTCGGCGGCGTCTGGCGCTTCAACATGATCGGTCCTGACGGCACCGTCTATCCGAACCGCATGCGCTTCCGCCGCATCGAGCGGCCGTCGCTGATGGAGATGGATCACGGCGTCGACCAGGACGATGATCCCGGCATGTTCCGCTTCACCCTCACCTTTGCCGAGCAGAGCAACGGCAAGACCGTGCTGATGATGCGGCAACTGGCCTCGAGCACCGAGCAGCGCGACGGCATGATCGGCTTTGGTGCCGTCGAATACGGCTACCAGACGCTGGACAAGCTCGCGGCGTATGTTGCCGGGATGAAGAAATAGAATCCCCAGCGTTATTCCGGGGGCCTCGAAGAGGCGCCCCGGAATAAGCTCGGAAACGCATGGGGAGAGCAGTCGCCTTCGCGAATATGACAGCGCGCAGGTCAATTATGACAGCGCCATAACGTAGATTTTTGTCGCGTCGTGCCGCCGATTTATGACAGAATTGCTACCACTAAATGTCATATCGGTTACGGCGGAGCGATTCATGTTGCAGTGGCAGGCGCGGTCAAATCCCCTCGCGTGGTGGTGGGGGTCCCTGACGCTTGTCAGCGGTGCCAACATTCTCGTCTGGTTCATGCTGTACCGCGAGTTCTATCCGACGGTTGCCGGCAGCGCCGGCGGCGGTTCGGATATCGGGCTGATGTTCCTGCTCTGCGCCGGCTATGTGTTCGGCTGCGCGTTCCGATCGTTCCTGCCGCGCGCCGACGTGCAGCGCATCTGCCTGTTCGACACCTGGCTCTCCAGCGTCTTCGTCGGCCGCACCGTCGCGACCGTGGCCGAGCTGTGCTTCGTCGCGCAATGGGCGATCATCCTGCATCAGCTGGGTCACATGACGGGCGCGGAGACCGCGGTGAACATCGCGCTGGTGATCGTGCCCATCATCATCGTCGCGGAGTGCTTCTCCTGGTACGCGGTCGTCACCACGAACTTCCTCTACAACGCGATCGAGAACTCGCTGTGGGCGGTGACGTTTTTCCTCGCCGGCATCGCGCTGTGCCGCCTCATGCCGGAATTCCAGGGACCGGTGCGCTGGGCGCTGATCGCCGGCATCGTCGGCATCGCCTGCTTCCTCGCCTTCCTCGTCACCGTCGACGTGCCGATGTATCTCAGCCGCTGGCGGGCAGGGCATCAAGAGGGCAACAAGCTCCTCGGCTTCCTCGAAGGTCTGCATGACGTCGCGACGCGCTGGGTGGTGACCCACGACATCGCGCATTGGAAGGGCGAGCTGACCTGGATGTTCCTGTATTTCACCGCTGCGGTGTGGTCGAGCCTCGCGCTCTGCGCGCTCTACGCCATGGAAGGCTATCTCACGCGTTATCTGGCCTGAGCGACCGGGCTTCGCCGAGGTCGGCCTGCGTCAGCAGGCCTTGCCGCAGCGCCAGCCGGACCAGCTCGATGTCGGAGCCGACGCCGAGCTTGTCCTTGATCAGCGAGTGCAGGTTCGCCACCGTCTTCGGGCTGACGTGCAGCGTCTCGGCGATCTCCTCCGTCGTGTTCTCGGCGAGCAGCAGCCGCAGCACCTCGAACTCGCGCGGCGTGAGGACGTCGGCGGCCGAGCTCTCGCGGCTGAGCGCGAGCTCGTGGTCGATGTCGGGGCTGATGGCGATCTTGCCGGCGAGCACGTCCATCACGGCGCGCACCAGCGTCTCGGGCGGGCTGGTCTTGGTGACATAGCCCCGCGCGCCGGCGCGGATCGCCTGCACGGCGAAGCCGGCATTCTCGTGCATGGTGAAAACGAGGATCCGTGCCGCCTTGTCCCATTGCCTGATGCGCCTGACGGCCTCGATGCCGCCGATGCCGGGCATGCTGAGATCCATGATGACGAGGTCGGGCGCCTCGGATTTGAAGAGACGGTAGGCCTCGGCTCCATCGGCGGCTTCGGCGACGACGCGAAGCCCCGGCTGCTTCTGGAGCACGGAGCGATAGCCCTCGCGGACGACGGAATGGTCGTCGACCAGCAGAATGGTCGCATCGGCCGCGCTCATGCCGCGCGCTCCAGTGGCTGCCGGTCGACGCCTGCAAGCGGAATGACCACGCGCAGCGCGGAGCCGCCGGTCGGCGTGGCCTCGAAGCTCAACTGGCCGCGCAAGGCCGCGACGCGCTCGCGCATGCCGAGCAGTCCCATTCCGGATTTTGCGACGGGATCGTTCGACCGTCCGTCATCGTCGATCGCAAGTGCGATCTCGTCGGCACGCATCGCAAGCTCCAGGCTTACCCGCGTGGCGCCGGCATGCTTGGCGGCGTTGGTGAGCGCCTCCTGCACGATGCGGTAGAGGCTCGCGCTGATCGTGGCGGGCAGGGTCGCGAACGCACCGTCGAAACGGATCGAAAACCGCGTCTGGCCGCGGCTGCGCCCGTTCCAGCCCGCGACCAGGCCTTCGAGGCTCGCCACGAGCCCGAGCTCCTCGACATCAGGCGGGCGCAGCCGGAACAGCGCGCCGCGCAGCGTCTCCATCATGCCGGTTGCGGTCCGCGCGATGCCGTCGCACTCGCCAAGCAGGGAGGGGCAGTCCTGTACGGCGGTCTGGCGGGCGGAGGAGGCGAGCGCGCGGATGGCGGCCAGCGACTGGCCGAACTCGTCATGCAGCTCGCGCGCGAGATGGCGGCGCTCCTCGTCCTGGAGTGCGATCAGTTTCCGCGTCAATTCGCTGCGCTCGGCCAGCGCGGTGTCGAGGCTTTCGGCGAGATGGTTGAAGACGTCGCGGATCGCCGACAGTTCGGCGAGATCGAACGGCGGCAGCCGCGTCGACAGGTCATTGGCTGCGATCCGTTCGAGGCCGGAGCGAATCATGCGGGTGGGGCGCAGCGCACGCGCCAGTGCGGCGTAGACCAGGACGCACAACAGCGGCAGTGCGATCGCAAGTGCGAGCATCAGGCGGCCGGCCTCGTGCCAGGCGTCGGCCGTCTGCACGGCCGGGTCGACCGAGACCACGGTCTCGCCGAGTTTCGTTCCGCGAACGATCACGGGCCGTGCCGCCTCGCGGCCGGGGTCGAACAGGCTGCGATAGAAAGCCACGAAGACTTGCGGCGGCGGGTTCGCCGGGATCGGCGCGCCACTGCAGAATCGCTGGAGGGTGTCGCCGCTCACGCCGCGGAACGCCAGGCACAGGCCGGGCGTCATCACGTAGGTCGAAACGGGGTCGAGGTTGGGGAAGTCCGAGCGCGGGCTCGCCACCCACTGGATCTTGCCCTGTTGCAGCTCCAGCGTCTTGGCCACGATGGCGGCGATGTCGTCGAGGCGCGCATGGGCCGCGCGGTCGGCGGTGATGAGGAAATAGGCGGAGATCGCGGCGAAGCACGCGGCCGATATGGCGGCCACGCGCAACGTCAGACGGACCTTGAGATCGAACCTCGGGCGGTTCCACATCGGCGGGCACCTGGCGCGAACGGAATTGTCGCCCCGGCATTAAACGGCAGAACGCAAGCGGCGGAAAGCGCCGCGCTTACCGCGGTGCAACGTCGTGAAATTTTCCCGGCCTTGGTCGGGACCAGCGCAGCTGCATGACCTGAGGCTGCCGTCCAGATTGCGCCGCCGCTCCATCACACGAGGCCCTCATGCGCCGTATCAGCTTGATCCTCTCTGCTTTCCTCCTCTTCGTCCTCCCGGCGGCCTCTTCGCCGGCCGGCGCCGAGGATGCCATCGGCGTTGCCATGGACGATTTCAGCTACACCGATACGTCGGCCGAGCCGGCCAACCAGACCGCCGCCCATGAGCGGCGGCTGTCGGCGTTCATGGCCGCGCTCAGGCGGGATATCAGTGCGGACGGCCGCTACCGGCCGGTGCCGTCTGCCCAGGACGGCGCGGCATTCAAGGTCATCGGCGGCATCCAGAAGACCAGCACGCTGGTGCAATGGGCCAAGGTCGCCGTCATCGACGTCGGCGCCAGGAAGCTCGTGATGGACAAGCTCTACACTTTCCGCGGCGACAACGATGAATCATGGGAGCGTGCCGAGATTTTCGTGTCTCGCGAGGTCATGGCCGCGCTCGCCACCCCCGCGCCGGTCGCGCTGGCCGTGTTCGATTTCGAGCTCGAGGACACGACCGCCGCCTCGGCTGGCACTTCAGCCACGTCGGATGCGTCATATCTGGCCGAGGTCACCGGCAGCGTGCGCGAGGCGCTGGGCCAATCCGGCCGCTACCGCATCGTTGATGCCGGCGGCGAGGCGGTCAAGGCGCGCGCCTTGCGGGATTGCGGTGGCTGCGAGGCGGCGCTCGCGCAAAAGCTCGGCGCGGATCAGTCGCTGATCGGCGTGGTGCGGCGGGTCAGCCGCACCGAATACACGCTCGGCTTCCAGGTCCGCGATGTCAGGACCGGTGCGGTGCTGTCGCGTGGCGACAGCGGCCTGCGCATGGGCGCGGACTATTCGTGGAAACGGGGCGCGGTCCGGCTGGTCAGCGATAAGCTGATCGGGAGCCAGTAGCGGCGATACTCGCCCTAGAACGTCAGCTGCACCTTCATCGACTGCGAGCGGTCGCTGGCGAGTTCGAACGCGGCGACCGCGTTCTCGAACGGCATGGTGGCCGTGATCAGCGGTTTCACGTCGATCAGCCCTTCGCCCATCAGCCGCACCGCGAGCTCGAATTCGGGGTCGAAGCGGAAGGTGCCGCGGAGCTGCAATTCCTTGGCGACGATGGAGTTGATCGGCAGCGTCATCTCGCCGCCGAGACCGAGCTGCACCAGCGTCGCGCCGGGCCGAAGCACGTCGAGCGCGGTGCGAAGCGCGGCCTGGTTGCCGGAGGCCTCGAACAGGGTGTCGAACACGCCCTTGCCGGCGCGCCAGGGATCGAGCGCTGTGGCATCGGTCGCGACATTGATGGCGTGGGTGGCGCCGAGCTTCTTTGCAACCGCGAGCGGCGCGTCGGCGACATCGGTCACCACGATCTCGGACGCGCCGCCGAAGCGCGAGACCAGGATCATCAGCGCACCGATCGGCCCGCAACCCGTGATCAGCACGCGCTTGCCGAGGAGGGGGCCGGCCTGCTTGCCGGCATGCAGGCACACTGCGAGCGGCTCGGCCACCGCGGCTTCCGCCAATGTCAGCTTGTCCGCGATCGGCACCGCCTGCGCGGCATCGACCGTGATGAACTCGCGAAAGCCGCCTTGGACATGGGGGAAGCGCATCGCGCTGCCGAGGAAGCGCATGTCGAGGCACTGGTTGCGCATGCCTTCCTGGCAATGCAGGCACTGGCCGCACGGTCTGCTCGGATTGACGGCGACGCGCGCGCCCGGCTTCACATTGGTGACGCCGTCACCAACGGCCGCGACCACGCCCGCGATCTCGTGGCCCAGCGCCATCGGCTGCTGGATGCGCACGACGCCGAAACCGCCGTGATGGTAGTAGTGCAGATCGGAGCCGCAGATGCCGCCGTTCGCAATCTTGACGCGGACTTCGCCCGGGGCAGGGGCTGGATCGGGATAGCTGTCGATCCGCAGGTCTTTCGGGGCGTGGATGACGACGGCGCGCATGGTCTCGTTCCCTTGGCTTTCGCGATTACATCGCGGCGATCATGCCGCCATCGATATAGATGATCTGTCCGTTGACGTAGGTCGAAGCGTCCGACGCCAGGAAGATCGCCGCGCCCACCAGCTCGTCCGGCCTGCCCCAGCGCTTGGAGGGGATGCGGCCCATCAGCCAGTTGTTGAAGTCGGTGCTGTTGACCAGCGCCTCGTTCATGTCGGTCAGCATGTAGCCGGGGCCGATCGCGTTGGCCTGGATGCCGTGCTGGGCCCATTCCACCGCCATCGAGCGGGTCAGGTTCTTGATGCCGCCCTTGGCCGCGGTGTAGGGCGCGATGGTGGGGCGTGCGAGCTCGCTGCCGAGCGAGCCAATATTGATGATCTTGCCACGCTTGCGCGGGATCATGCGCTTGCCGGCCTCGCGGCCGATCACGAAGGCGCTGGTGAGGTCAGTCTCGATTACCTTGCGCCATTCGTCGGTGGTGAACTCGACCAGCGGCTTGCGGTGCTGGATGCCGGCATTGTTGACGAGAATGTCGACCGCGAGCCCTTCGCGGTCGAAGCGCTCGAAGGCCGCGACGATCGCGAGCTCATCGGTAACGTTGAACGCGGCGCCCTCAGCTTGATGACCGGCGGCGCGAAATTCGGCCACGGCCTGCTCGACGCGCTTGGGGTCGACGCCGTTGATGATGATCTTGGCGCCGGCCTTGGCCATGCCCTCGGCAATGGCGCGGCCGAGCCCGCGGGAGGAACCGGTCACGAGCGCGGTGCGGCCGGAAAGGTCGAAGAGGGCGGTGCTCATCTCAAAAAATCCTCAGGCGTTGGAGCGACGCACGGTCAGATCGGAGCGGTCGAATACGGCGGGTAGAAGGTCGACGCCGAGGCCGGGTCCTTCCATCGGATAGACAAAGCCGTCCTTGATCGTCGGCATCGTGGTGACGAGCTCATTGTACCAGCCCCTGTAGAAGGCGCGCACTGATTCCTGGATCAGCGTGTTGGGCTGGCTGAACGACATGTGGATGGCGGCGATGAAGCCGATCGGGCCGATGCAGTCATGCGGCGCAAACGGGCGGTGATAGGTCTCGGCCATCGCCGCGATCTTGCGACCCTCGGTGAGGCCACCGGTCCAGCACAGGTCTGCCATCACCACATGCATGGCATCGCGGTCGAGCATGTCCTTGTAGGGGAAGCGCGAGCCCAGCGTCTCGCTGGCGCAGACCCAGACGTCGGTCGAGCGGGCATATTCGGCCAGCGCCTGCGGCGAGTTCATCCGGATCGGGTCTTCGTACCAGGTCGGCTTGTAAGGCTCGAGCGCGCGCGCGATCTGCTTGGCGGTCGGCAGGTTCCAGAGCGAATGGAGCTCGACCATGATCTCCATCTTGTCGCCGACGGCCTTGCGGATCTTCTCGAACGGTTCGATCGCCCGCTTCATCTGGGCTGCGGTGATGTAGAGGCCCTTGTTCTCCTGTGCCGCCGGATCGAACGGCCAGATCTTCATCGCGGAGATGCCGCTCTCCAGCAGGCTTTCGGCCAGCGCGTCGGCGTGGTGCATGAAGCCGTCGAGGTCTTCGTAGGGGCCTTTGGAGGCGCCGAGATTCCAGTTGGCGACGGGGCTGATATTGGTGGAGCGGACATATTGGGTGCCGGCGCAGGTGTTGTAGATGCGCTGCTTGTCGCGGCAGAGGCCGCCGAGCATCTGGTGCACAGGCTGATTGCAGACCTTGCCGAACAGATCCCATAGCGCGATGTCGATTGCGGAGGCCGCGCGGTATTCGACGCCGGTCGAGGACTGCGCCATCGGCAGGTTCAGCATGTCGCGATGGATCGCCTCGATGTGCAGCGGATTGCGGCCGAGCAGGCGGCCGGCAAAGGTGTCGTGGATCTGCGCTTCGACCGCGCCCGCGCCATAGAAGGTTTCGCCGAGACCGATCATGCCCGTGTCGGTGTGAACGCGCACCCAGATGACGTTGGAAAATTCCTCGGTGCGCAGCGTCTCGATTGACGTGATCTTCACGGCAACAATCCTCCCATCACAGGCGCCTCGCGCCTGACGTCTCATTTCGCACTGCAACATGTTGCAGGTCGCGCGAACGTCTTACGCCTGCTTGTAATATATCACAACATGTTTTAAGGGTCCCACAACTAAGGCGCCACCCAGCAATGAGAGCGCGGTTGACAGGAGGACGACATGGCACGGCGCAAGCGCGCGCTCGAGGTGGTGAGAAACGAGGACGACGGCGAGGGCAAGCCCTCCCGGCGCAACCGGCTCAACTTCTTCGAGCTGGCTTACCAGAGGATCGAAGAGCTGCTCGTCCACTGCGAGCTCAAGCCCGGACAATTCATGACGATGCTGGAATTGCAGCACATCACCGGCTTCGGGCGCACACCGGTGCATCACGCCGTCAATCGTCTCTCCGCCGATACGCTCATCATCATCCGTCCACGCCATGGGCTGCACATCGCGCCGATCGATCTTGCGCGCGAGCGGATGCTGCTGGCCTTGCGCCGCGACATGGAGCGCTTTGTCGTGCGGCTCGCGGCCGATCGCGCCAGCCTGTCGCATCGCAATCAGGCGCTGCACATCGAGCGCCTGCTGCGCGAACGCCGCGCCACCCTGACCCTCGACGAATTCAACAGCATCGATCGCCGCATCGACGCGCTGGTGCTGGAAGCAGCCGGCGAGCCCTTCCTGGTGCACACGCTGCGGCCGTTGCACACGCTGTACCGCCGCATCGGCTACATCCACCATCGCTTCATGCCGGGACAGGCCGAACTGTCAGGCACGATCGATCGCCACCTCGCCATTCTCGTTGCGGTCGCCGGCCGCCATGTCGAGGACGCCGTGAAGGCGAGCGATGCGTTGATCGACTACATGGACCACATGTTCACGGGCATGGAGGCGGGGATCGATCCGCGCC
Source organism: Bradyrhizobium barranii subsp. apii (assembly GCF_011516635.5). Lineage (GTDB taxonomy): Bacteria > Pseudomonadota > Alphaproteobacteria > Rhizobiales > Xanthobacteraceae > Bradyrhizobium > Bradyrhizobium barranii. The sequence goes on from NZ_CP096255.1 coordinate 4,476,572, forward strand.
TGCTCGATTGCAGCATCGAGCCGCTGCGCGGCACGTAAGAAAGTTTTGAAGAGAGGACCAAAGATGTTAACGACGGCGATGCCACAACCGACCGCGAGCGAAGCCGCGGTCCGCTACCTCATCACGAACTACAGTCCCAAGGGCAACAAGGTCGGCTGGCTGATGATGGCCTCGATCCTGGTCGAAGCCTGGGATCTCTATTCGATCGCCTTCGTGCTGATCTTCATCAAGGAGCAGTACAATCCCGATCCGCTGATGCTCGGTCTCGCTGCAGCCGGCACGCAGGGCGGCGCCCTGATCGGCGCGCTGCTCGGCGGCTGGCTCTCCGACAAGATCGGCCGCCGCGTCATGTTCCTGGTGACGATGGTGCTGTTCATCGTGCTCGCGCTGGCGCAGGCCTTCGTGCCGAACGTGACCTGGCTCATCGTGATCCGCTTCCTGCTCGGCATTCCGCTCGGCTCGGATATTTCGACCGGCTACACCTACATCATGGAATCCATGGCCAAGGGTGAGCGCGAGGTCATGGGCAATCGCTGGCAATTCATGTTCGCCGTCGGTGAAGTTCTCACCATCGGTGTCATCGTGATCTTCCTGCTGATCGACATGCAGCACGAGATGCTGTGGCGCGTGACGCTCGGTCTCGGCGCGGTGCCGGCGCTGATCATCCTGATCATGCGTCACGACGTGCCTGAGACGGCGGTGTGGCTGGTGCAGAAGGGACGTTACCGCGAGGCCAAGAAGGTCGCGCGCGAGATGTTCAACGACAATCTCGACATGTTGCCGGACCAGGACGTGAAGGTGCCGAAGGTCAGCACACGTGCCTTCATCGCCGACCTCAGGAAGGACCCGATCCGCTGGCGCGCCACGATCTACGGCTGGATCGCCTGTTTCGCGCAAGGCAGCGAGTTCTCGACCTTCGCATTCTATCTGCCGGTGCTGTTCGTGATGGTTGGCGTGTCGAGCGTGCTCGGCATCAATCTGGTGACTATGGCGCTGTTTTCCTTCGCGGCTCTGTCCGGCTGGGTCGGTCCGCTGCTGACGCCCAAGATCGGCCACCGCGGCATCTCGATCGCCGGTTTCAGCATCGTGCTGGCCTCGCTGCTGGTCGCGGCCTTCGCGCTCTACACCGACAACAAGATCCTGCTGCCGTTCGCAGCGGCCGCCATGTTGTGGGGCCATTATTGGGACGCGTCGAACTGCATGACGATCCCGACCATGGTTGCGAAGCCCAAGTATCGCGGCACGGCCAGCGGCTTCGCCTACATGTTCGTGAAGCTGCCGTCGTTCCTGGCGATCTTCCTGTTCCCGACGGTGTTCGCGGCGATCGGCCAGGCGAATGCCACGCTGATGGTCGCGATCTTCCCGCTGATCGGATTGCTCGCCGCAATCTTCATCCTGCCGGAAGTCTACGGCTACGAAAACGACTAACGCGTTGCCCGGTCGCGGCCTTGTGGCCGCGATCGGGCTTTTCCGCTACGGGCTCAGGAAGACGGGATTGACCCCGGACCCATGGCCGAGCAGGCCGATCGCCTGAAGCTGGGCGCTGTGGAGGTCGATCTCCACGATCGCGAACAGGGTCAGCAGCACCACGACCGAGACGACGAGCAGGGGGTGATATGTCCCGCCACCTTGTTCCGGCGCGGTGAAGCTCCGAAACGACCGACGTAGGGAAAAACTCTGCGGCAATGCCTTTGACTGAATCTGCATGATGGACCTCCGTGCCGCGCCGTATGAGACTGCGCGACGCGAAGAAGCATAGGTCCGGCTTTGGCGGCGACATTGATGCGCCGCAAATTGCGCGCGATTACCAGATCGCAGCCGCAAGCGCTGCGATCAAGGCGGGGGGCGTCACCAGCAGGCCCAGCTTGAGGAACGGCCAGGCGCCGACCTCGATTTTTTCGCGGCGAAGCGCAACCAGCCACAGGATGGTCGCGAGCGAACCGGTGATCGAGAAATTCGGTCCCAGGTCGACGCCGATCAGGATGGCGCTGACGACCGAGGTGGGCAGGTGATCGGCGGCCACGATCGACCCGGCGACGAGGCCGACCGGCAGGTTATTGGCAATATTGGTGGCGATGGCGGTGGCGATCCCAACGCTCCAGCCGGCCCCGGGTACGGACTGCGCGACGGCCTCGTGCAGAAGTGCGCTGAGATGGCCGATCACACCAGTCTTCACCAGTGCTTCCACCATCACGAAAAGCCCGCCGACCAGCGGCAGCACGCTCCAGGACACGTGCCTCAGCACCGGCATGGGCGACTGACGGCTGAGCAGCAGGACGAGGCCGGTCGTCACGGCGCCGCAGATGAAGGTCGGCAGGCCAAGCTGCTTGTCGAGCGCGGAGGCCGTGATCAGCACGACGCCGATCGCAGCAATGCCGATCGCGGTCAGCTTGCCGCCGCGGCTGAGCACCTTGTGCGGCACGCGGCGCTCGATGATCTCCTGTTTCAGCGCGCGATGCTGGGTGATGCGCAGTACGACATAGGTCAGCACGATCGAGGCGAGCGAGGGCAGGGCGAACTGACGCAGCCATTCGGTCAGATGCGGCATGCGCGAGCCGAACACCACGAGATTGGCGGGGTTCGAGATCGGCAGCACGAAGCTTGCGGCGTTCGCGATGAAGGCGCAGACGAAGAGATAGGGCAGCGGCTTGGCGCCGGCCGCGCGCGTCGCGGCGTAGACGGCGGGTGTCAGCACGATCGCGGTGGCGTCATTGGAGAGCAGCACTGTGACGACGGTGCCCACGAGATAGATCAGCAGAAACAGCCGTTGCGGCGAGCCGGCTGCATATTCCACCGCGAGCGCGGCGAGATAGTCGAACAGGCCTTCGAGCCGGGCGAGCTCGGCGATCAGCATCATGCCGATCAGGAAGAGATAGACGTCGACGCCTTTCTCGATACCTGTGAGCGCATCCCGCCACGGCAGCAGGCCGAACAGCACCAGGGCGCCGGCACCGATCACAGCCCAGATCGCCTCGGGTAGGCGAAACGGCCGGATGATGACGCCTGCGGTCGCAGCTATGATGATGCTCCAGGCCCAGATGGCTTCAGACGGCACGTTCAGTCCTTGAGGTTGGGTCGGTTCATTCGGCAGCGATAACCGATGCTGGAGCCGCTGTCTTCCCCTGTGCCTGCAAGGTGCCACGCCGGGTCTCGGGCAAAGCGAGGAGGCAGACGATGGCGCCGATCGCGGCGACCGCGCCAAGCGTGATGAACGCCGCGCTGTAGCCGGCGCCGACCACGACGAGGCCCGCAAGCGTCGTCGACAGCGCCGCGCCGATGCTCTGGGCGGTGATGATGGCGCCCTGCGCGACGTTGAAGCGGCCGGTGTTGCGCATGAGGTCGGCGACGATGACGGGGAAGATCGCGCCAAAGATGCCGGCGCCGACGCCGTCCAGAAGCTGCACACCGACCAGCCAGAATGGATTGTCGGAGAGCGTATAGAGCGCGCCGCGAATGGGCAGGATCAACAATGCGGCGAGGAAGAAGCGCTTGTGGCCCCAGCGGTCGGCCTTCGCGCCGACCAGCATCGCGAACGGCACCATTACAATTTGAGCTGCGACGATGCAGGCCGACATCAGGCTGGTGCCCATGTTCTTGTCCTGGAGCGCGAGCTTTTGCCCGACCAGCGGCAGCATGGCCGCGTTGGACAGGTGAAACAGCACGACGCAGACCGCGAAGACGAGGAGGGGGCGGCAGGTCAGGAGCTCCGTGAGACCTGAAGGCTGCTCCGGCTGGTCACCGGTATCGGCGTCGTGCAGCCCGCGCGCGAGGTCGTGGTCGATGGCGCGGGCGGGGATTGCGAGAATGCTCACGAGGCTTGCGACCGCCATGGCAGCGAGAAGGTAGAACACGACGGTCGGGCCGAACCAATAGGCGGAAAGTCCCGCCAGCCCGGCGGCGACTGCATTGCCGGCGTGATTAAAGGTCTCGTTGCGGCCGATCCGCCGGGTGAAGGCGGCATGACCGAAGATGCCGAGCGAGACGGCGGCGATCGCCGGCGGAAAGATCACGGCGGCGGCCTGCGCGATGCCTTGCGAGACCGCGACCGGCAGGAAGCTGGGAAACAGCGGCAGCGACAATGACGCCAGCGTCACCATGATGGCGGCGATGACCATCGCCAGCCGCTTCGCCCGCGTCGCATCGATCAGCGCGCCGGCCGGCGTCTGCGCCACGATGCCGGCAATGGTCGCAATCGACATCACGAGGCCGATGCGTGCCTCGTCCCAGTGCTGCTCGGTGAGGAGATAGACGGCGAGATAGGGCCCAAGCCCGTCGCGGACGTCGGCGAGGAAGAAGTTGGCCGCATCCAGCGCGCGGCCGGCGCGTCTCGTCTGGTCGGTGGGGTAATGGGAGGCTTGGCTCGACATCGGTCTCTCGATCGAGGCTGGGAAGCGATCCGCCAGAAACCGATCTCACGCCACCTTTGTTCCGCCCTTCAAAACTTCACGGCCAGCAGCACCGCGCCGGCGCCGATCATGGCGATGCCGAGCCAGCCCTGTCCAGTCGGACGCTCGCCGAGAAAGGTGAAGGCGAAAAGGGCGACCAGTACGACGCTGAGCTTGTCGATCGGCGCCACCAGCGTCGCCGGGCCGAGCTTCAGCGCACGGAAATAGCACAGCCAGGACGCGCCGGTCGCAAGCCCGGACAGCACCAGGAACAGCCAGGTCTTCGACGAGACCGCCGACGGCACCGCGAATTGTCCGGTGAAGAACAGCAGCACCGAGAAGGCGAGCAGCACCACGATCGTGCGGATGAACGTCGCCAGATCCGGATTGATGTTCTCGACGCCGACCTTGGCGAAGATCGCGGTGAGCGCCGCAAAGCAGGCCGACAGAAGCGCCCAGGTCTGCCAGGCGGAGAAGAGGGCGGGTTTCATCGATTGTCTCTCACCTTGCCGCCGCCAACTTCTCCGTGATCGCCTTGCGCAAAATGCGCGACAGCGATTCCACGGAGTACGGCTTCTGGATCAGCTCGAACCCGCGATGCGCGTTCTCGGCGAGGACGTTGCTGTAGCCACTTGTGAGCACGACGGGCAGGCCCGGATAGCGCTCGCGGATGACGCCGGCGAGCTCGACCCCGTTCATGCCGGGCATGATGACGTCGGAGAAGACGAGGTCGACGGCGAATTCGTTCTCGCCGAGAATGCCGAGCGCCGCATTGGCATTGGCGACCCGGCGGACGACATAGCCGAGATCTTCCAGCAGCTCGGTCGAGAACTGGCCGACGTCGTCATTGTCCTCGACCACGAGCACGCGATAGCCGCGCCCGGTGGTGGCGGCCTCGCTGGTCAGTGCCGCAGCGTCCTTCTCCGCGGCGGGACTGTGCGCCTGCGGCAGATAGATGGTGAAGGTCGCGCCTTCGCCGCGCGTGCTCGTCACCGCGATGTCGCCCTCGGACTGCTTTGCGAAGCCGAAGGCCTGGCTGAGGCCGAGGCCGGTGCCCTTGCCGACCTCCTTGGTGGTGAAGAACGGCTCGAAGATGGCGTCGATGTTTTCGGGCGCGATGCCGCTGCCGGTGTCCGCAACCGAGATCGCGACGTAGTCGCCGCCGCGCGCCGCTCGGGATGCCCGCGACCTTGCGCACGGCGATGGTGAGGCGGCCTTCGCCCTCCATGGCGTCGCGGGCGTTGATGGCGAGGTTGATCAGCGCGGTCTCGAACTGCGCGATGTCGGCCACCGTGAAGCAGTCGGCATCGTTCACCTCGACGGCGATCGCGATGCGGCCGCCGACCAGCGGCCGGACCAGTTGCGCCACGGCCTCGACCTGGCTGCCGACGTTGAAGATCTGCGGCTTCAGCGGCTGCCTGCGCGCAAAGGCCAAAAGCTGCGCGGTGAGCTTGGAGGCGCGCTCCACGGTGTCGGAGATGGCGTCGACATAGCGGCGGCGGCGTTCTTCCGGCAGTTCGCGGCGGCGCAGGAAGTCGGTCGCGGAGCGGATGATGGTGAGGAGGTTGTTGAAGTCGTGGGCGACGCCTCCGGTGAGCTGGCCGATCGCCTCCATCTTCTGCGACTGCCGCAGCGCTTCCTCGCCGCGGCGGCGCTCGGTGATGTCGACGGCCTCGGGCACCGCACCGGTGATGTTGCCGTGGCGGTCGAGCACGGGACGCATGCCGAAGTCGAAATCGCGCTCTCCGATGGGCAGGCGCAGGCGCATCTCCAGCCGCACCGCTTCGCCTCTGAGCACGGTGTCGAAGGCCTCGCGCACGACGGCGCTCATGCCCTGGGTCTGGTTGAACCAGGGCGTGTCCCAGAACGGTTTGCCGATGACGTCGCGGGCCTCCACGCGAATGCCATCGAGCGCAGTCCGGTTCGCGTAGAGCAGCTCGCCCCTGAGATTGACCAGCCCCTGATACTGGTTGCTTGTCTCCAGGATCGCGCGCAGCCGCGCCTCGTTGGATTCGAGCTCGGCGGTGCGCTCGGTGATGCGCTCCTCCAGCGTCTCGTTGAGTCGCCTCAGCTCGATCTCGGCCTGCTTGGCGGCGGTGATGTCGTGGGCGACGCCGATGAAGCCGATGTGCTTGCCGGTCGGGTCCCAGCGCGGCTGCGATTCCGAGCGCAGCCACCGCCATTCACCGCTGGCGTTCTTGTAGCGCGCTTCCAGCACGAACGGCTTCAGCGACGCTTCGCCCTGGACGGATTGCTGCAGCACATGCGGCAGGTCGTCCGGATGCAATATCTTGCGCCAGTCGAAATCGATGGCCTGGTCGTAGGGCAGGCCGATGAAGTCGACATAGGCCTGGTTGGCGAAGGAGCGCGTGCGGTCGAGCTTCGTGACCCAGATCGGCACCGGCGCGCTGTCGGCTATCAGCCGGAAACGCTCCTCGCTCTCGCGCAGCGTCTCGCGCGCGAGCGCCTGGGCGGTGATGTCGATATGGGCGCCGACGAGGCGAATGGCGCGGCCGTCACTGTCGCGCTCGAACTTGGCGACGACGCGGATCCAGCGGGTCTCGCCGTCGTTGGGGCGGATGATGCGGTATTCGGCGGTGTAGTCTTCGTTCGTCCCGGCCAGCGCATCGAGGAAGTGCTTGACCGCGGCGTCGCGATCCTCGGGATGGATGCGGTTGACCCAATCCTCATGCGACTCGTCGGTGGCATCCGCCGGCAGCCCGTGGAGCATCAGATATTCCGGCGAGCGGCGGTTCTTGAAGCCTTCGCGGAAGTCGACCTCGAGGCCGCCGACCTTGCCGATGCGCTGGATACGCGCCAGCTCTGCCTCGCGGTCCTGGAGCGCGTGATAGGCGTTGTCGCGCTCGCGCGCGATCTCTTCGAGGTGCTGGCGCAGCCTTTCGGCGGCGGTGGTATCGGGCAAGGGATCGTTCAAGGTGTCGGCCGTTGTGATGCAAGAGCGCACGTGCCGGGCCGATATTCCCACAGACAAAGCGTGATAGCCATTACTCAAAAGGGGATAAGGACGGAAAGGCGCCACCGATCGCAGGGGCGGGTATGAACGAACGCCGGGTCTGGCTATTTGTTCCCGAATGTTGGAACGATGAGCCCCCCGCGCGCGTATTTGCGAGGCGTCGCAACTCTTAATCATAAGACTCCCTTCCCGAAGAGGCTAAATCTTGAAGCTCTTTGTCTGCCAGGACTGCGGCAACGTCCTCTATTTCGAGAACCGCGCCTGCGAACGCTGCGGCCACCGCGTCGCGTTCCTGCCGGAGAAGGAGACGATGTCGGCGATCGAGCCCGACGGCGAGGCCTGGATGACGCTCGCCGACAAGGGCAAGGGGCGGATGCTCTGCCGCAATGCCGAGTACGACGCGTGCAACTGGCTGACGGATGCGGGCGATACCACCGGCTATTGCCGCGCCTGCCGCCACAACGGCATCGTGCCCGATCTGTCCGATCCGGTTCAGCTCGCCGGCTGGCGCGAGTTGGAGGTGGCGAAACACCGGCTGTTCTATTCCCTGATCCGCTGGAATCTGCCGCTCCAGACACGGCAGGAAAATCCCGAACATGGGCTGATCTTCAATTTCCTCGCCGACGATCCGAACAGCGGGCAGAGGATCATGACCGGCCACGATAACGGACTGATCACGATCGCGCTGACCGAGACCGACGAGATCGAGCGCGAGCGGCGCAGGCTCGAGATGGGCGAGCCCTACCGCACGCTGCTCGGGCATTTCCGCCACGAGGTTGGCCATTACTTCTGGGACGTGCTGGTGCGCGAGGGCGGCAGGCTGGAGCAATGCCGCGCCGTGTTCGGCGACGATTCCGCCGATTACGGCCAGGCCTTGCAGCTCCATTATGCCGAAGGCGCGCCGCCGGACTGGCAGCAGACCTACGTCTCGGCCTACGCCACCACGCATCCCTGGGAGGATTTCGCCGAGACCTGGGCGCACTACCTCCACATCGTCGACACCCTGGAGATGGCCTCGGAGTTCGGCATGGAGGTGCGCCCCAGGGTCGATCGCGACGGGGAGTTGACGGCGCGCATCCGTTTCAACCCCTATGAGACGAGGGACGTCGAGGCGCTCGTCAACGCATGGCTGCCCTTCACCTTCGCCATCAACAGTGTCAACCGCGCCATGGGGCTGCGCGATCTCTATCCGTTCATCCTGTCGCCGGCGGTGGTCGGCAAGCTGGGCTTCATTCACGGCTTGGTCAGGGACGTGGCCAAGGCCGCGAAGCCGTAGGTCCGCTCATGGGCTGACCAGGCCCATTTCGGTCTTGCGCTGGTACGCCAGAGGGCGCGGATTTAGACCGTTGCCTCCGGCCGATTTTGATGTACCACGGGGGTCACACGGCCCGTCCCCGCAGGCCCCAACGGCCAGGGAAGGGTCCCGCCCAAGGTCGAGACTCAAGAAAAGCATGTTCAAACGCATTCTGATCGCCAATCGCGGCGAAATCGCCTGCCGGGTCATCAAGACCGCTCGCCGCATGGGAATTCAGACGGTTGCGGTCTATTCCGAGGCCGACCGCGATGCCCTCCATGTCGAGATGGCCGACGAGGCCGTTCTGATCGGCCCGCCCGCAGCCGCCGAGAGCTATCTGGTGATCGAGAAGATCGTGGAGGCCTGCCGCAAGACGGGCGCCGAGGCCGTGCATCCCGGCTACGGCTTCCTGTCCGAGCGTGAGGCGTTTCCGCGCGCGCTGGAGGCCGCCGGCATCGTCTTCATCGGCCCGAACCCGGGCGCGATCGCCGCGATGGGCGACAAGATCGAATCCAAGAAGGCCGCCGCGAAGGCCAAGGTCTCGACCGTGCCGGGCTATCTCGGCGTCATCGAGGACGACAAGCACGCGGTGAAGATCGCCGACGAGATCGGCTATCCCGTGATGATCAAGGCCTCCGCCGGCGGTGGCGGCAAGGGCATGCGCATTGCGCATTCGAGGAGCGAGGTTGCCGAGGGCTTCAACCTTGCCAAGGCCGAGGCGAAAGCCTCGTTCGGCGACGACCGCGTCTTCGTCGAAAAGTTCATCGTCGATCCCCGCCACATCGAGATCCAGGTGCTGGGCGACAAGCACGGCAACGTCATCTATCTCGGCGAGCGCGAATGCTCGATCCAGCGCCGCAACCAGAAGGTCATCGAGGAGGCGCCGTCGCCGCTGCTCGATGAGGCCACCCGCCGCAAGATGGGCGAGCAGGCCGTCGCGCTGGCCAAGGCGGTGAATTACGACTCCGCCGGCACCGTCGAATTCGTGGCAGGGCAGGACAAGAGCTTTTTCTTCCTGGAGATGAACACGCGCCTTCAGGTCGAGCATCCCGTCACCGAGCTCGTCACCGGCATCGACCTCGTCGAGCAGATGCTCCGCGTCGCCGCCGGCGAGAAGCTCGCGATCAGCCAGAAGGACGTTACGCTCACCGGCTGGGCAGTGGAATCCCGCCTCTACGCCGAGGACCCGTTCCGTAACTTCCTGCCCTCGATCGGGCGCCTCGTGAAGTATCGGCCGCCGGCCGAAGCCAGCCAGGACGGCATCACCGTGCGCAACGACACCGGCGTGCAGGAGGGCGGCGAGATCTCGATCTATTACGATCCGATGATCGCCAAGCTCGTCACGCATGCGCCGTCGCGCGCGGCCGCGATCGAGGCGCAGGCCACCGCGCTGGATTCGTTCTATGTCGAGGGTATCAGGCACAACATCCCGTTCTTGTCGGCGCTGATGCACCATCCGCGCTGGCGCGAGGGACGGCTCTCGACCGGTTTCATCGCCGAGGAATTCCCCAAGGGCTTTGCTGTGCGCGTGCCCGAAGGCGAGGTCGCGCGTCGGATCGCGGCGGTCGGCGCCGCCATCGACCACGTGCTCGGCGAGCGCAAGCGGCAGATCTCGGGCCAGATGGGCGGCCGCGTCGTGCAGCGCGAGCGTCGCCGCGCGGTCTGGCTCGACCGCCAAGAGATTCTGCTCGAGGTCGGACGCGAGGGCGAGGCCATCGCGATCCGCTTCATCGATGCCGAAGGCAAGGCCGGCAACGCACATCTGCTGCAGTCGCCGTGGAAGCCGGGCGATCCGGTCTGGCAGGGCACCATCGACGGCCATTTCGTCGCGGTGCAGGCGCGCGCTATCGCCAACGGCATTCGTCTGGCGCACCAGGGCGTCGAGGTGCCGGTCTATGTCTGGACCGAGGCGGAAGCAGCCTCGGCGCGGCTGATGCCGGTGACCACGGCCTCCGACACCGGCAAGAAGCTGCTCTGTCCGATGCCGGGCCTCGTGGTCACGATCGCGGTGACCGAAGGGCAGGAGATCAAGGCCGGCGAGACGCTCGCGGTGATCGAAGCCATGAAGATGCAGAATGTGCTCCGCGCCGAGCAGGACGGTACGGTGAAGAAGATCCACGCCAGCGCGGGCGCGACGCTCGCGGTGGACGCGCTGATTCTGGAGTTTGCGTAAAGCAAGTGAGTGGGGCCCTCACTGGCCCCACCAACACCGTCATTGCGAGCGCAGCGAAGCAATCCAGACTGCCTCTGCGGAAAGATTCTGGATTGCTTCGCTGCGCTCGCAATGACGGAGTATGTTGCGGCTGCGTCGCAACAGTTGAGAGGGCACCATGGCCTTTCGTTCCCGCCGCGAAAAACTGCGCTCGATCCTGACCGGCTCGGCTTGCGTTCATCCCGGCTCGGTCTATGACGCGATCTCCATCCGCATCACCGAGGATCTCGGCTTTCCGCTCGGCATGTTCGGCGGCTCGGTGGCCTCGCTCGCGGTGCTCGGCGACCCCGATGTCACGCTGATCACACTCACCGAACTTGCCGAGCAGATGCGGCGGATGTCGCGCGCGGCGACGCTGCCGGTGCTGGTCGATGCCGATCACGGCTATGGCAATGCGCTCAACGTGCGCCGCACGGTGCAAGAGCTGGAGACCGCTGGCGCCGCCGGCCTCACCATCGAGGACACGCTGCTGCCCGCCGCCTTTGGCGAGGCCAAGACACAGCTGATCTCGCTGGAAGAAGGCGTCGGCAAAATAAAGGCGGCGCTGGATGGCCGCGGCGATCCCTCGCTCGTCATCATGGGCCGCACTGGAGCTGCCTCGGTCACCTCGATCGAGGATGCGATCCGCCGGGCCAGGGCCTATGAGGCGACCGGCGTCGACGCGCTGTTCTTCACCGGCGTCAAGTCGCGCGCTGAGCTCGAAGCCATCGTCGCCGCTACGCATCTCCCCATCGTGCTCGGCGGCGCGCCGGACGAGTTGAACGCGATTGACTATCTCGCCAGGCAGCGCGTCCGCATCGCGCTTCAGGGCCACGCGCCGATCGCGGCTGCCATGCAGGCCGTCTACGAGACGCAGAAAGCGTTGCGCGAGGGCACGCCGCCGAAGAACCTCAAGGGCCTCCCATCGCCGGACCTGACCAGCCGCGTCATGCGCGAGGCCGACGTCAAGGCGCGCAGCGCCGATCTTCTCGGGCTGAAGAAATGAGCCGGGCGATCCTCCAGGTCATGATCCGCGGCCGCGTGCAGGGCGTCGGCTACAGGGCCTGGGTCGAGTACCAGGCGACAACAAGTGGCCTCGAAGGCTGGGTTCGCAACCGCCGCGACGGCAGCGTGGAAGCACTGTTCGCAGGCACACCGAAGCACGTCGCCGACATGGTCGCGCTGTGCCGCCACGGCCCGCCGTCATCGCGTGTGGATAGCGTGACGAGCGAGACGGCCGGTGCCGATGAGTTGAACCTGCGGAGGGCAGGGGAAGCGTTTTCGGTATTGCCGACGGTGTAGGTCTTCTCCCTCTCCCCGGTTGCGGGGAGCGGCGAAGAAGAGCCTCACCTTGGCAGCTTCGAGATCGCCTCGCTCAGCTCGTGAATCTCGTAGGGCTTGCGTAGGATCGGGAAGTCGCCGCGGACATCGGCGGCGGCTTCGCTGTAGCCGGTGGCGAGCAGGATCGGCAGGCCAGGGTGGATCTGGCGCAGATGATGGGCGAGGCCGAGCCCGTCCATCTTGCCGGGCATCACGATGTCGGTGAACACGAAGTCGACGCCGTTCTTCTCGAGCTCGCGCAAGGCGGACTCGGCGTCGGCAACCCGGTGCACGCGATAGCCGAGCTGCTCCAGCAATCCGATGCTGACGAGCGCGACGTCGGGATTGTCCTCGACCAGCAGCACGGTGCCGCTACCGGGAACCGGCACTGCTTCAGGGATATCGATTGGTGCGGTCGCGGTTTCGCGCGGCAGCAGGATGGTGAAGGTCGTGCCCTTGCCGAGCTCGCTTGTGACCTTGACCGTGCCGCCCGCCTGATGAGCGAAGCCGTGCACCTGCGACAGGCCGAGGCCGGTGCCTTTTCCGACGGGTTTGGTCGTGAAGAAAGGCTCGAAGATCTTGTCGACGACGTCGGAGGGGATGCCAAGCCCGGTATCGGCGACGGTGATGGCGACGTACTCGCCGCTGTGGAGCGGATCGTTCAGGACGACGTTGCGTGCGCCGACCGTCACCGTACCGCCGTCGGGCATGGCATCGCGAGCGTTGATGACGAGGTTGAGCAGCCCTGTCTCGAGCTCGGCAACATCAGCCTTGACCGACCAGACCTCGCGGTCGATGTCGAAGGCGAGACGAACGGCGCTCCCGACGCCGGCGTGAAGCACTTCGCGGATCGCCTCGATGCGGTCGCCGAAGCGGATCGCCTGGGGATTGACGCTCTGCCGCCGCGCGAAGGTCAGGAGCTGGCCGGTCAGCGCGGCGCCGCGCTTGGTCGCGGTCTCGATCGCGGACATCGCGCGCTGAATCTTGGCCTCGTCCTCATCGCGTTTCTTGAGGATGTGAAGGCTGCCGCTGATGATCATCAGGAGGTTGTTGAAGTCGTGCGCGACGCCGCCGGTGAGCTGTCCGAGCGCATCGAACTTCTGCGACTCGGCAAGCTGCCTCTGCATCGCTTCGAGCTTGAGCTGCGAATTGCGCCGCTCGGTGATGTCGCGGGTGATCTTGGCGAAGCCGACCAGGCTGCCGTGCTCGTAGATCGGATCGATGATGACGCTCGCCCAGAAGAATGTGCCATCCTTACGAACGCGCCAGCCTTCCTCCTCGTAGCGGCCATGGTCCCGCGCGATGCCGAGGGCACGCGCGGGCTTGCCGTTGGCGCGGTCGGTCTCGGTGTAGAAGCGCGAGAAATGCTGGCCGACGATCTCTTCGGGCGAATAGCCCTTGATCCGCTCGCCGCCGATGTTCCAGCTCGTGATGATCCCGGTGGGATCGAGCATGTAGAGCGCGTAGTCCGCGACTCCTTCCACCAACAGCCGAAAACTGCGCTCGCTTTCGAACAAGTCTCTCTGTTGACTGGACTTTGTCGTCATTCTCAACCCGCCTGGAACCGGGGCAAACGCCCGGAAGGGCGTTTGGTTCCGGTTCTCTGGGCCGTTTTTAAGCAAATACGACGGACGGTATACAGGAGGCAAGCCGCCGAGCGCTCTTGACAATCAGTCGCGCTCGTCAGATATTTCTGTCATGACAGAAGCAACCGAAAAGAAGAAACTGCCCGCCGCCGTCGAGCGCTTCATCCTGCATTGGGGCGACATGGGGGACGGGTGGGGCGTCAACCGCTCGGTCAGCCAGATCCACGGGCTGCTTTATCTCGCCGAGGCGCCGATGACGGCCGAGGACATCGCCGACACGCTCGGCATGGCGCGCTCCAACGTCTCCAACTCGCTGAAGGAGCTGCTCGCCTGGAACCTGATCCGGCGGGTGCCGATCCTTGGTGACCGCCGCGACCATTACGAGGCCGAGACCGACATCTGGGAGGTCGCCGCGAGAATCGCGGCGCGGCGCAAGAAGCGGGAGCTCGATCCGGCGATCACGGCGCTCAGGGCCTGCGTGTCCGATGCCGCCGACGATCCGACCATCAATCCGGTCGCAGCCAAACGGCTGAAGGAGATGCTCGCCTTCACCGAGCTCGCCGACCACTGGTTCATGCAGATGCTGAAAGTGCCGCGGCCGCGGCTGGTCGCCTTGATGCGGCTTGGCGAGAAGATCGCCAACCTGCTGCCGCTGGGCAAGGCCAAATAGCGTTGAGGAGGGTGCGATGACGTCGGCTCGATTATCAGGCTCCAGCGCATCTCCCTCAGCTCACGTCAAACTACTCGACGACCGCCGCTTCCGCGCGTTGCTGTCGGACGAGGATTGGGGCCGGCTGCCGCTCGCGACCTGGCGGCGCTTTTCGAAACGGGTCGCTGACGGCGACAGCGTCGTCTATGTCGGCGTGGTCGACGAGGTCTCCTTCAGTGACATCGGCTGGTGGTTCGCGCTAGCCGCCCGCCTGATCGGCGGACCGCTGCCGACCGGCCGCGACACCGGTGTCCCCATGATCGTGACTGTCACCGAGGACGGCGCGACCGGCGGCCAGACCTGGACCCGCATCTGCGCGCGCAAGCGCGGCTTTCCGCAAGTGATTCATTCCGCCAAGCGTTTTGCCGGCCCGACCGGGCTCGAAGAGTATGTCGGCTTCGGCGTCTCGATGGCGCTCCGCATCGCGGTCGAGGGACAGGCGCTGACCTTCCGTAGTGCCGGTTACGGACTCCAACTGGGACGCTTGTGGATCCCGCTGCCGCAATGGCTCACGCCCGGCGATCTCACGGTGACGCATAGCGATCTCGGCGAAGGCGCCTTCCGTTTCACCCTCGATGTCACTCACCCGCGTTACGGCGCGCTGATCCACCAGTCCGCCGTCTTCAGGGAGGCCGTATCATGACGCCGCTGTTGTGGACCCTCATCGCCATCCAGATCGTGATGGGCGTGTTCGACACCTTCTATCACCACGAATTCACTGAGCGCCTGGTCTGGCGCCCGTCGCAGCGCTTCGAGCTGAAGCTGCACGGTATCCGCAACATGCTCTATGCGCTGCTGTTCCTGCTGCTCGGCTGGTTGGAGGTTTACGGCGTGCTGGCGATCCTGATCGTCGCGGTGCTGGTCGCCGAGATCGTCATCACGCTGATGGATTTCGTCGAGGAAGATCTGAGCCGAAAGCTGCCGCCGAGCGAGCGGATTAACCACACGCTGCTTGCGATCAACTATGGCGCCATCCTGGTGCTGCTGCTGCCGGTGCTGATCGAATGGGCGATGCAGCCGTTCGGCGTGAGTGTCGTGTATCAGGGATTGCTCAGCATCGCCGCGACGGCCTGCGCGGTGGGAGCTGCGCTCTGCGGCGTCAGGGATTTTGCCGCGATGCGCCGGCTCGGGCGCATGAAAAGCGTGCCTGCGCACGGGCTCGTCGAGAAGGTCCCCGGCCGCAAGACCGTGCTGATAACAGGCGCCACCGGCTTCATCGGCAGCCGCCTTGCCGCGAGCCTCAGCGGGGCAGGGCACGACGTCATCGCGCTGATCCGCAACCCCGCGAAGGCCGAGATGCTGCCGCCGCCGGTCACGCTGATCACCAGCCTCGATCAGCTCGCATCGGACACGCCAATCGACGCCATCGTCAATCTCGCTGGCGAGCCGATCGGCAACGGCCTCTGGACCGAGGCAAAGCGCGCGAAAATTCTCGGCTCCCGCATCGACATGACCGGCGAGGTCGTAAAACTGATCGCGCGGCTCGAGCGCAAGCCGGAGGTCCTCGTCAGCGGCTCCGCGATCGGCTGGTACGGCCTATGGGCCGACCAGGTGCTGACGGAATCGGCGAAGTCACATGCGTGCTTCAGCCATGAGCTGTGCGCGGCGTGGGAAAAGGCGGCGCGGCCGGCGGAAGAGCTCGGCGTCCGCGTGGTCTGTTTGCGCATCGGCCTCGTGCTGGGCACCGAAGGCGGCTTCATCACGCGGATGCTGACGCCGTTCGAGTTCGGCCTCGGCGGTCCGCTCGGCACCGGGCGGCAGTGGATGTCCTGGATCGAGCGCGACGATCTGATCCGGCTGATTGCCTATGTGATGGCGACGCCCGATCTCACCGGGCCCGTCAACGCCACCGCGCCGATCCCCGTCACCAACGCAAAGTTCACCGAGGAGCTCGGCCGCCGTCTGCACCGGCCCGCGGTGTTTCGAATCCCCGGCGGCCTGTTGCGCCGGATCGACGGCGGCTTTGCCGACGAACTCCTGCTCGGCGGCCAGCGCGTGCTGCCCAACAAGGCGCTGAGTCGCGGTTTCGTGTTCAGGCACGAGACGCTGCGCAGCGCGTTTGAGGCGATCTTGTGAGGTGATGTCATGGCTTGCGAGACTTGCTCCCGGGCGACGCGGGGCTGGTTAGGCGGATGCCTGACGGCGACGGCCGTTATTCAGCTGTTCTTTCTGCTCATCCTGGCGTTGGCTAGTGCCAATCGCGTCACCCCAATGTCCCCGTGGGATTTTGTCTTCGCGATCTTGATCGGCGTGCCACTGATCCTGTTCTTCGTTTGCGTGCTCAGCGGCATTCCGTCGATCGCCACGATCTGGCTGAGCGAACGGCTTTGCATCCGCTCGCTTGTGTTCTTCGTGCTTGCCGGTGGTTTGATCGGGTCCGCGAGCCAGATGGTGCTTTACAGGTCTGTCAATGAATTGGGTTGGCTATACGTCACCGCCGGTTGCTTCGCCGGGCTGAATTATTGGTATATCGCAGGCAGATATGCGGGCGCGGAGACGGAGCAACCTAAGTGTCTGTTCCAAAACATGTTGAGTCGAATGAATCGGTTGTGATTCAAGGTGAGCGGCCTGATTCGATGGGGACGCGCCGCCAATGTGGACTACCGAGAACCGTGCACGCTACGACCGCAGCCGCCTGCGCTATCCGAGCGACTTGACCGACGAGGAGTGGGCGCTGATCGCGCCTCGCATCCCGCCGGCCAAGCGCGGCGGCAACAAGCGTACGGTGGACCTGCGCGAGATTGCCAACGGGCTGATGTACATCCTGAGCACAGGTTGCCAGTGGCGCGCGATCCCCAAGGACCTGCCGCCGCGCTCGACGCTGTATGGCTACTTCGATCTGTGGAGCTGGAACGGCACGCTCGATAAAATTCATCACGCCCTCTATGTCGAATGTCGCGAAAGGGCCGAGCGCGAGGCTTCTCCCACCGCCGCCATCATCGATAGCCAGAGCGTGAAAAGCGCTGAAAAAGGGGGCCTCATGATCTCCATGGCTACGACGCGGGCAAGAAGATCAAGGGCAAGAAGCGGCACATTCTCGTCGACACGCAAGGCCTCTTGATGCACGCCATCGTGCATGCGGCGGACATCCAGGATCGCGACGGCGGCGTGCTCCTGATGGCAACGTTGTTCGGCCTCTATCCCTTTCTTCTGAAGCTCTACGCCGACGGCGGATATCAAGGGCCACATTTCCAGAAGGGGCTGCGTAGCGCTCTGAAGCGCGTGAACCTCGAAATCGTCAAACGCTCCGATCAGGCTCACCGTTTCGTCGTCTTGCCCAAACGCTGGATCGTCGAGCGTACCTTTGCCTGGCTCGGGCGATGCCGAAGACTGTCCAAAGATTGGGAATGCTTCAATCACAGGGCGCTCGCCTTTCTCAAGCTGGCCTCCATCCGACTCATGCTGCGAAAGCTATGCAATCCAAGGTAATCTTTCCGGACAGACTCTTAGTCTTACTGCGTCATAAATTTCGATAGCCACTTTGACTTGAGAGTGCCCTGATGCAACAAGGGCATCGAGATAGTGTGACGACGAGCGCAGCGCTCAATCTTCGTCGGACGGTCGCAATCGAATTCGGAACGTGTCGTTCAGGCCGCAATGGCGGATCCCCTCGGCCGATAGGTTGCGGGAATAGCAGCTTCCTTGAAGATTTTGGTGGAGGCTGCTTCTGAGGGGGGAATCGTCTCTCGCTCGGAGACTAGAAAACCGTAGGCGGCAATGCACAATGTTGCGTGGTGGTGGAAGCCACGCCAGCTTCGTCCCTCGAAGTGACCAAGGCCAACCTCCTGTTTGAGTTCGTGGTAGTCGCGCTCGATGCGCCAGCGCAGCTTGGCAATATCGACCAGCTGACGAAATCCAATGTTGGCTGCAAGCGTTGAAAACCAATATTTGGTTGGTGCTGCCTCGCCCTCTGGCCACTCGATCAGCAGCCATTCCTCGGGCCGGCTTTCGGCGAGCCAGTAATCTCGATGTGCCGGACGGACGCGCACACGGGCAAACCGCGAAGACAACGGTTCTGCCGTACCCTCACGCCACGTGATCTTGTGCCAAGCATGTGCTGGCAGACCGATCGCAAGCTTCTTGACCGAAATCGGTCGGTGTTTGCTGTCACGCCGTAGCAGTTTCGGAGGTCGTCCGTTCCCCGACCATGCCTTCGGCGGCCGCGGTCCGGTTCCGGGCGCCCATACCGAGGTTTGTGGCAAGATGCCGGCCACGTAGCTCAGGCCCAGTTCGGTAATACTCCCACGCAGAGCGGTGTCGGTGCCGTAGCCGGCGTCCATCAGGACCACGCCGCGCGGCAAGCCCACCGCACAGGCCCAGCGCAAATGATCAAGTGCAATTGCCGGCTTGGTCTTGAAGGTGATTTCCTTGGGGACTCCGGCTTTGCGCCGACGTGTACGGTCCGTCACCCACTCCTTTGGGAGATAGAGCCGATAGGCCACCGGCAAGCTCGCATGATGGTTCGCAAGCGAAAGAGATACGGCCACCTGACAATTGTCTTGCTTGCCCAACTGGCCGCAATATTGCCGCGCAACGCCGACTGAATGCCGCCCCTTCTTGGGAAAGCCCGTATCATCAATGATCCACGCTTCGATCGGCCCGCAGCGTTCGATGCCCGGCAGCACTAACTCACGGACCTTGGCCAACACCTGCTGATCCGACCAGTCACCTTGACCGACTAAATGCAACAACGACTGATGTTGCGCTGCTGTCCGCTCAGGTGCCGTGATTGCCGCCATCGGCTCGACGCTCTTGCGATCGCATGGCATCATCAGCCCGGTACAGTAGTCGCGCAGCGGTTTGGCGCGTCCTGCATGGCCGATCACACTCGCAAGGCCCTCAATATATGCCGAAAACCGCGACGCTACGTCTCCCGATTTTGTCAGACTCATCTCAGCCCCCGCATGACGAAAAGTGAGTCTTCTCAAATATATGATTCCTGTCGACAAGGGCCGCGACACTCTGACTCAGTAAGACTAGAACGACTGAGTCACAAAACCGCAGGCTTTATCCGGCCGGAATCAGCGATGGTTGAAGCATGGACCATCAGCCGAGGAGGCTACATGAGCGGGCGTGGCACCAAGACCAGTGAGATGCGATTTGCGACGTATTTGGAAGGGCTTGCCAGCGTCATCGGTCATGCTGATCGGAAGGCACCGCTGCGCGACTATTGCGTCGGCCTCATGGCCTGTGGCGGTCGTAAGAGCGTGGAGCCAATGGCGGCGATGACGGCTCCGGAACGGACGGCCGCCCAACATCAATCGCTGCTGCATTTCGTCGGCAGCGGCGCCTGGTCGGATGAGAAGGTGCTGGGCAAGGTACGAGAGATGGTCCTGCCGGCGATCGAACGCCAGGGCCCGATCGAAGCTTGGATCATCGATGACACCGGATTTCCCAAGCAGGGGCGACATTCGGTTGGAGTTGCACGGCAATATTGCGGGCAGCTCGGCAAGCAGGATAATTGCCAGGTGGCGGTGTCATTATCGATTGCCAATCACCACGCCAGCCTGCCTGTTGCCTACCGCCTTTATCTTCCGAAGGAATGGACTGAGGATTGCGATCGGCGGCGCAAGGTGGGCATTCCTGCCGAAGTCGGCTTCCGGACCAAGCCGGAGATCGCGCTGGAGCAGTTGCGGTGGGCCTGTGCGACCGGCCTTCCGCGTGGTGTCGTGCTGATGGACGCGGGCTATGGCAACAACAGCGATCTGCGCACGGAGATCACGGCGCTGGGATTGACCTATGTGGCGGGTCTTCTGTCGAGCACAACGGTATGGGCGCCCGGCACCGGTCCCTTGCCGCCGAAGCCATGGTCGGGCCGCGGCCGTCCCCCGAAACTGATGCGCCGCAACCGTCAGCGTCGGCCGGCCGCCGTTAAAGCGCTCGCGATCGGCCTGCCGGCCAAAGCTTGGCGCACCATCACGTGGCGGCAAGGAACGAACGAAAAGCTGAGCTCGCGCTTTGCCCGCGTGCGGGTCCGTGCCGCGCACCGTGATTATTGGCAAACCACCCAGCGGTTGGAGGAATGGTTGCTGATCGAATGGCCGAAAGGCGAGGACCAGCCTACCAAATACTGGCTCTCGACATTGCCGGAGGATGTGGCATTCCGGACTCTCGTAGAGACGGCTAAATTGCGCTGGCGCATCGAACGCGACTATCAGGAACTCAAGCAGGAGGTCGGGCTTGGCCACTTCGAGGGACGCGGCTGGCGCGGCTTTCATCATCACGCAACGATGTGCATTGCAGCCTTCGGATTCCTGATCTCCGAGCGGGAGGCGTTTCCCCCCTCAGGCGCTCGGCGCGCCCGGCCGATCCCGCTCGCTCGCGTTTCCGCGGATTACAGACCCCGCGGTTCTGCCGCTACGGACCCAACGTCACATTCCAAATTCGATCACGACGATGCGACGGCGACTCGAACAAGGGCTGGTCCGAACGTTGTCGAGATGTCCTTGTTGTGCAATCAAGTTCGCCCATTTCACAGACCACCGTTTGTGACGCAGTAAGATTAGAGCTAAGCCGCCACGCTCCGGAACGTCGCCACCACCGCACGCAGCGCCGCGAGCTTGGCGGGATCGCTGACCTGCGAATGCAGCATTACCTTCGAGCTGCCGAGTTTCGGTAGCTTCTGCGCTGGCCCGATGTCGATCAGCCCGGGAGGCGCGATCCGGCGCGCGAGCGGCGCAATCGCGAGGCCAGCAAGCGCGGCCGCGACCACCGCGGTGACGCCGCCGCCGACAAAGCGTTCGCGCCAGGCGAGGCCGGCCTTGTCGAGCGCGCGGACGGCGATGGCGCGGACGCCGCAGGGCGGGGCGAGGGTTGCGAGCGGCAGCGGCTCACCCTTCGGCAGGGTGAAGCGCCGTGCGGCGAACCAGCCGAACTCGTCTTCGGCCAGCTTCTCGCCGCCGCGGCGACTGCCTTCCTGGCGCACGATCACGGCATCGAGCTGACCTGCGTCGTAAGCGTCCTGCATCTCGCGTGAGAAGCCGATGGTGACGGCGAGGGTGAGACTTGAGGACATCGCGTGCAGGCGTTCGAGCAGCGGCACCAGCTCGGGGCCCGCGGCATGGTCGGAGATGCCAAGCGAGAGCGATTGCGCAGTCGATGTTTCGCCCGACAGTGCACGGTCATGCGCCTCCATCAGCGCGCGGGCGCGATCGAGGAACGCGGCGCCGTCGGCAGTGAGCCGGACCGCGCGCGGCGAGCGCTCGACGAGGCGCTTTCCCAGCAATGTCTCGAGCCGCTGAAGCTTCAGGCTGACGGCGGCCTGCGTCGTGCCGAGTGCTTCGGCGGCGCGCGTAAAACTCTGGAGGTCGGCGACCAGCAGGAAGGCCTTGATGGTGGCGATGTCGAGCGTTGCTGTCATTATGAATGGTTATCACTGGTATCAACAGAGATAAGATACCAAAATGACGGGGCAAGGTCTAGCTTCTCACCAACGCCGCGCAAACTCCGCGCAGCATCTTGAGGAGAACCACCATGCCCCTGATCACCGTGTCCTACACCACCTCCCGCCAGTCGCCGTCGCTGAAGGCCGATATCGCCAACGCCGTGTCCGAGCTGACCGCAAAGATCCTGCACAAGGATCCCAGGGTGACCGCCATCATCGTGAAATCGGTCGACGCAGGCGACTGGTTCGCCGGCGGCAAGTCGCTCGCCGAACAGAAGCTTGCGAGCTACTGGATCGACATCCATGTCAGCGAAGGCACCAACACCAAGGACGAGAAGGCGGCCTATCTCGCCGCGATGTTCGAGCGCATGGCCGAGATTTTGGGCCCGCTGCATCATGAGACCTACCTGCATGTCGACGAGGTCAAGGGCGACGCCTACGGCTTTGGCGGCCTGACCCAGGAGCGGCGCTACATTGCCGGCAAGCTCGAAGTTGCGTTGCAGGCGGCGTAAGGTAGCTGGCCGCGGGTGAAGAATCTCACCCGCGGCCTGAAGCCGTCAGCTCGCCGCTCGGAACTGGACTTCGGCGTTGTTGATGAAGCACGGCTTGTCGAACAGCTTGAGGTCCAGCGGGTTCGGCAGCCTGATATCGTCGAGGTCTGGGCACGGCTTGACCGACGGATCATATGATCGATCGATCTGCGAGATGAAGACGACGATCAGCCCCGCATCGCGCGCGAAGGATTTCAGTGCGCGCACCTGAACAGCGAGATCAGGATTTTCCCGCCTCTGGTCGAGCAGTTGCAGATAGTCGATCACCACGACCGTGCCACGAGGCGCCGCGGCCATCTGCTTGACGACGTAGTCGGCGCTGATGGCGTCGGAGCAGTCAACCTCAAACAGTTTGTCGAACTGCGCCGGCTCCACACCGATCGCCCGCAGGCGATCCAGCACATCATTCTGCGTGTACTCGAGCGAGAAGAACGCCGCGCGATGGCCCGACTTCATGGCCTCGACGGCCAATTCGAGGCTCATCAGGGTCTTGCCCTGACCGGGGCGAGCCCCGACCAGCACCAGATCACCCGGCCGGAATTGCGGGAACAGGCGATTGGCGGGCGTCAGTGCGGCGGCCTTTGCCGCGAGCATGCTCCAGGCGGAAAACCCTTCCGTCGCAGCGATGCGGTCAAGCGCGTCGTGGAGCGGAATGCCTTCCTCGCGCGACAGGCGCTTGGCTCGTCGCTTCAGATGATAGATCGGCGCAGAGAGTCTCATCGTCAAAACCTCCCATTGCGAGCTGAAAGCGCAATCCCTCCTTATGCCTGGCGCTCGAACAGTCGGTCCGATGATCATTCGCCCGGCATGATGTCTGCTTTCCCGGCGGAGGGGGGAGGCGTGGGCGGCACCTGAAACGAGCATAGCCGATTCCACCACAAGCGGAGAATATGCGCCGGTACAGGCTCGAACAGGAAAAGTTAGACGGCCGCTTCCGCCACCAGCGCGCGGGTTGGTCCGAACAGCTCCTCGAACGCCTGGCGCAGCGCCACGTCGACATCGGCCATGGTCACGAGCTGGCCGAGATCGACCAGCGAGGTGACGCCGTAGCGGGGGTCGGCGACGCCGCAGGGCACGATGCCGGCGAAATGCGACAGCTCCGGCTCGACATTGATGGCGATGCCGTGGAACGAGACCCAGCGCTTCAGCCGCACGCCGATCGCCGCGATCTTGTCCTCGTGCTCGGGCCCCTTGTCCGGGCGCTTCACCCAGACGCCGACCCGGTCCTCGCGCCGTTCGCCGCGGATGTTGAAGGCGGCGAGCGTCCGCAGGATCAATTCCTCCAGGCTCGCGACATAGGCCCGGACGTCCGGCCGGCGCCGCTTGAGGTCGAGCATGACATAGGCCACCCGCTGGCCGGGCCCGTGATAGGTCAGCTGCCCGCCGCGCCCGGAGGCAAAGGTCGGGAAGCGGGGATCGAGCAGGTCGGTTTCCTTGCCCGAGGTGCCGGAGGTGTAGAGCGGGGGGTGCTCGAGCAGCCAGACCAGCTCGGGCGCCTCGCCGGCGGCGATCTGAGCGACTCGCGCCTCCATGGCGGCCACGGCCTCCGGATAGGGCACCGGCGCGTCCGAGATTCGCCACTCCACGGGCTCGCCGGTGGAGGCGGAAAACGACGTCAAATCGAGGTCTTGGCGGGGGTTTTGAGGCGAATTAACCATTGGCTAACCATAACGTGGTGATCATCTGGGGAGCAAATGCCAAGTCCTTTGGCTTAAGTCCCAAGTTGCGGCGGTCCTGACAGTGCCCACTCTCGATAAAGTCACCGTGGATCTCATGGTCGTCCTCGGGACGACCACCATGCCGATCCATCAAGTATTACGTCTTTCCCGCGGCGCCATCATCGAACTGGACGCAACCGAGGCCGACGAGGTCAAGGTTCTCGCCAACAATCTGCCGGTCGCCTCCGGCGTCGTGCTGGTCGACCGCAACCGGATCGCGGTCGAGGTCAAGCAGATGCTGCCGCGCACGACGGGCACGCGATAGCGGCCCGGGCACGCGGTAACGGCCTGGGCACGCGGGAGCGGCCCGGGGTAGCCGGCAGGGCCGGGGCCCTCGATAGGGCCGATCCGGGCAGGGGTCCGGATTTTTCCTGCCAAGCTTGTGGAATTCTGGGCCTTTGCAGGCTTGTACCCCTCTGATGGATTTGTTAGATCGGCGCCGTTGATCCGGCAGGCCTCAAGCCCTAAGCCGGCATCCCCAAAGCGCTCGTGGCGGAATTGGTAGACGCGCTGCCTTGAGGTGGCAGTGAGTAAAATCGTGGGGGTTCGAGTCCCTCCGAGCGCACCAACCTCAAAAGCCGATCGATGGAGAGACCGGCTCAGGCAGCCCAGGTCTTCGCCGTTCGGCCGTCCCCGCCTGACGGTTCGAGTGTAGGGCTGGCGGCTCGGCGTGATCGCCGTTTGCAACAGGGCACGCGTACTGAACATCACGCAGGTTGCTCATCACCGCGGCAACGACACCAGTAGCCAGACGCCGGCGGCCGCACACGCAATGCCGGCGGCGCGCGCGATCCATCGTCCGATCGGCGTAAGTTTCTCCAACAGGACGAGCAGGGCCAAAAGCGCAATCCAAAGCACGTTCATCACCCCGCCTACGAACAAAAGCGCCATCAAGACCCAGCAGCAGCCGACACAATAGCCTCCGTGCCGCAGCCCCAGCAGCAGGCAGCCTCGCAGGTCGTCGCGAAAGCCGCCGTGGCGCATCAGGAACAGAAATGGCGGCTGGCATTGGGCGAGACAGACGTCCTTGAGCGGTGTCCATTGATAGACTCCCGCCGCGATCAGCACGATTGCACTGAGCAGATTGCTGGCGATCGTCATCCGGGAATCCAGCAGGACCGCCCGCTCGATCGTCCATTGGAGTAGGGTTGCTGCCAGCGAAAAGCCGCCCCAGGCGAGGAGATAACCGGCCGCAAACCAGCCGGTCGCAGCGAACGGCTTGCCCTGCGCTTTCCCCTGTCGACCCACGCGGGCGTACATGAGGATCATGGGCGCTGCCGAGGGTGCCATCATTCCGACCATCATCACCACCCACATCAGCAACACATACGCGAACTCGATCGCTCGCCATGGCTCGCTCGCCGGCAACATGATTCCGATCCCGGCCGGGATCATGCGGAACCCGGTCATGTCCATGCCGCCCATGTCCATGTCCTTGGCGAGCCAGAGCACATAGGCCCATGCCAGTGCGACAATGATCCCGATCGCGCCGCCGACGATCCAGCGATCGCGCCGCAGCACGGTTTCCAGGGGGCCGTCGGTCATTTGCGATAAGTGTTGCCGGCCTTCTCGCAAGGCCGGGTCAGGAGTTGCATCACGCCTGGTTCGACCAGCGGATCGGCGCATAGAGGCCGTTCTTGCCGGAATTGTCCCAGCGCATGCCATGATCGCTGAACGTATTACCGGCGGCGCCGACCGCCATCACCATCCTGTCAGGGCTGACTGGATGGCCGATGTTGGCCCACATTTCCCCGCTCGGATGCATGGTCGGCAACGGGTCGACGGACATGTGCAGAATATCAGGGATTTCCGCGGACCGCGTCTTGCCCTCGATTCGGAATGTGATCGGGACCTTGCGAACCCCCAGGTTCTTGCTGATCAGCGGTGTGAACGCGGCCATCGGACCACCGGCGCCGCCGGTGAAGATCGCAGCTAGAGCCTCGGTCTGCTCATCGTTGGCGCGCTGGTCGATATAGGCGGCCACCGACCAATCTCCGTCTGCCATGATCCCCGGCGCGTGGAGGATAACCAGGACATTGAGTCCATCGAGCTCGATGTTGCCATAGCGGCCGCTCTCGACGTGGAAGATCAGCGGTACGTTACAGAAGCCCTCGGTCGGTCGCGCGGTCAGCGGGGGAGCCGCCGACACGAGGCAGGGACACACGATGCTGCAACTGCAATTCTCGAAGTAGTCGCCGGAAAGGTGCCATGGGACATCCGCCATCGCTATCTCCCGCTAGGCCGAACCCGTCAGATTACTTTCGAAGGAGCTACGTAGAATTGAAAGTTACGCTGCGTGGCGAAGTCCCGCAAGCTGAAGTCCCGCAAGCTATTGTGAGGTTCGGTCAATCGACTGGAAAAAGCACCTATCAGCTGGAGATCCACCTAAATTCTTTGCCCATTTCCGCAAGCCATTGAAACTTCGATAAATGCGACCGCCCTCCGAGCGCACCAAACGGCGGATCGCGCCGCTTTAGCCGGGGTAGGGGCCTGTTTCTGCCGAAATGCCCTCTCAGATCAAGTCGATGATCTGATCATAGAACATCAGACGAAAGTGGCTGCTCGGACGAGATGCGTCTGAGCGAATCTATTCAGCCAATCTGATTTGCCGAGATTGACCACGGCAGCCTGGCGCGGCGACGGTCCCCAATCGATTGTGTCGAAACTGAAATTATAGACTTCCTCCGGCGTGATCATCGAAACCTGTGGCCGATGAATCCGCAGATGCCTCATGTCGCTTTCGATAGAACAGTGCGCGTCCGGTTGGAATGAGTTGGAGCGGGCAAAGCCTGGAACACCGGCCACCCCGCGGGATCCTCCCTGCTCACGCAATTGTTCCTGGACGTAGTCTGCAGAGGCGCTGGTCGATCGACACCTTCTTATTGCGTTTCTATGCTATCACATCTTATAATTGATGAACTCCGAGAGACACGAAATATCGGTCGCTGGCTTCCGGGTCCGAACACGGGCGGCTGGAGTCGAGCACCTTTGCAAGGAGGGCAGCATGACGCTCAAGTCGGGATTCCAATTCGCGGAGGCGCAACTTCTGCTTGAGATGGCGCAGCGTGCCTACGCCGGCACGCCATCGCTGACCGAAGCGGTGGCAACCTGCGGCCTGCCCTCCGTGCCCGATCCAAGCTCAAATTGGGCGGTCCGCAAGGACCTCACCCCGACGAGTGCCACGCTATTGGATAATTACTGGCAGGTCTGGCAGAACCAGAGTGACACCACCCAATACGCGATCGCAGTGCGCGGCACGGTCGCAAGTGCGGCCAGCGTGTTGGCCGACTTGCTGTTCCCCCTGATCAACGCGCGCTTTGACGTGAAGCTCGGTCCGATCTCGCTGCCGTTCTATCTTGCCCGCGATGAGGGTGACAGTGCGGTGAAAGCCGGTGTGCATTCGGGCTTCGCTCTGAGTTTGCTGCTCATGCTGTTCACCACCGATAGCCCGTTGTTCGTGACCTTGGGGCTGCTCGCGGAACAGGGCAACGACGTCTACATCACCGGGCACAGCCAGGGTGCCTCGATCGCCACGCTGCTGACCTCGCTGGTCCGGCACTCGACGGATGTTTTCAAGGGGCCGGCCTACAAGACCTATACCTTCGCGCCTGCCAAGGCCGGCAACGACCATTACGCATACGATTACGCGCGGCTTGCCGCCGTCGACGGATACGGTTGGGCCGTGACGTCGACGCAGGACTGGGTGCCGCAGGCACCGTTTGCCCTGGAGTGGATATCAGACCTCAACACGCCAAATCCGCTGCGTGGGTTCGGCGGCAGTCCCAATCCTGAAGCAACGATCGCGCTCGGCAGCGTGGTCACCGACGGTGAGAACGCAGTCAATCGCGTTCGCGACGATGCGGTGAGGCGGCTCAAGCAGCGGGTCGAGAGTCTTTCTCGGAGACTGATATCCGAGACGATCCATTTGACCGCCGCCGATCTCGGCGCGGCAACCGCCGCACCGATCACGGGATCAACGATCTCGGACTTGATCCAACAGATCCTCGACCAGCTTCAGGCCTCGCTGAACTATGCTGACGTCGGCGCGCTGCTGCCGCTCTTCGCCAACCCGGGCGGCAACCCGACCGATGGGACGCCGGGATGCCAGAAGCTGGACTATTTCTGGCAGCACCACCTCGGCAACTACCTGAAATACATGAAGCAGCAATATGGCGGCTGAGCCGGGAAGGACTGCGTGCGCCCTCCGAGCGCACCACCTTCATCCTTATCGCTGTTTTGGCTGGATTTCGGCGACTGCCTCGCGCGGTGCTCGTTGGTCCAAGCGATCATCAGCTTGTCCGCCGGTCAAAGTGACCGGCGGGAATATGCTGTCGTAGATCGCACGCGCCTCACGGATGAGGCGCTGCCGCTCGAGCTCGGATTTCGGAACGAATCGAACGATTTTGGTCATTGGTGGTCCGCCTGGGCGATTTCATCCGCGCGGCGCCAGACCGGGAAGGGGTCTGCGAGCTTCGCCCATTCCGTGACGTTCATCGCCGGCTTTCCCGGGACGAGGCAGGCATCCAGACGGGCGCGGAGCGAACCTTCATCCATGCTGGTGCCGATGAACACGATTTCCTGGCGGCGATCGCCATAGATGTCGTTCCAGTTCGCACGCAGCTGCTTCCGCCAGGGCGGATCATCCGGCCATCGTTCCGCGGGTACGGCCGCCCACCAGAAGCCAAGCGCCTGCGTGCGCGTGATCGTGCCAGCCTGGCTGATCTCGCCAAGCCATTGCGGGCGTGTTGCCAGCCAGAAATGTCCCTTGGCGCGAATGACGCCGGGCCAGGGCTCCCTGACGAACTTGTCGAACTTTTCGGGATCGAACGGCCGGCGCGCGCGATAGACGAAGTTCGTCACGCCGTATTCCTCGGTCTCCGGCACGTGATCGGCAAAGCCGTAGAGCTCTTTGAACCAGAGCGGATGCTGCTGCGCCCGCTCGAAGTCGAACCGGCCGGTGTCGAGAATGCGATCGAAGGCGACCCGGCTGTGGTTGGCTTCGATCAGATCCGCGTCCGGATTGAGCGCGCGGATGATCTTTCGCGCTGCCTCGCGTTGTGCGGGCGACGCGTCGTCGACCTTGTTGAGAACGATGACGTCGGCAAATTCGATCTGCTCGACGAGGAGATCGACCAGCGTGCGCTTGTCGTTCGCCAGCGCTTCGCCGCGCTGATCGAGAAAATCCGTCGACGAATAGTCTTTGAGCAGGTTCACGGCGTCGACCACGGTGACCATGGTGTCGAGACGCGCCACATCGGAGAGGCTTTCGCCGTCTTCGGAACGGAAATCGAAGGTCGCCGCAACCGGCAGCGGTTCGGAGATGCCGGTGGATTCGATCAAGAGATAATCGAAGCGGCCATTTTCTGCGAGGGCGCGCACCTCCTTCAGGAGGTCGTCTCGCAGTGTGCAGCAGATGCAGCCGTTCGTCATCTCGACGAGCTTCTTGTCAGTCCGGGACAGGTTCGCACCGCCATCGCGAACCAGATCCGCATCGATGTTCACCTCGCTCATGTCGTTGACGATCACCGCCACCTTCAGGCCGTGCCGGTTGTTCAGGACGTGGTTCAGCAAAGTGGTCTTTCCAGCCCCGAGGAAGCCGGACAAGACGGTGACGGGGAGTTTTTGCATGGAGATCGAAGAGCCTTTTCAACGGGATAGGACGGTGACGCTTGGGGAGGGGCATTGGGACCGGGTATGTAATGTTATAACATTACATTCGCTGGCGGCGCCGCCGTCAAGTCGTTTCGCGGCTCAGCTGAAATTCACGCGAACATTGAGGTGGATGATCGTTGTAACGATCGGCTGCCGCTCAGCTCCAGGCAGCAGCGCGCTCGAAGGACCGGCGCGGGCCTCTCAGCCATATTCGTCGCCGATCCCGTATTCGCGGTAGATCTCGAGCGGATCCGTGTCCGGAAACAGGCGGCATTTGGCCTGGGCGAGATGCAGGCTCACCGCCGACGGCTCCTTGCCGTTCGCCAGCATCTTGCGGATGTCGTCCATATGCGCGCTCGGCTGGTGTTTTGGTTCGAGCTGCTCCAGCGCGACGAGCGCGGTCGCCAGGGCCTCGGTCAGCACCCAGTCGTCGTGGCCCGTGATTCCCTTCTTCGGCATCGGCAGACCCCACATGCGGTGGCTGTGCCAATGTACCGTAGCTTCCGGCGAATCTCCATCGCGCAGCTGGCAACCTCGCGTTTACGTGGAACACGCAGGCCCCGGTACTCTCGCTTGCATTATGAACGCGCGTGGCTAAAAGGCGGCCGGCGATCGTATCTTTGTCGAAATAAAGATGGCGTAGACGGGTCGCACCGCTCAGGGCTGGAGCCAGCATGGTCTTTCTTAGCTTCGTCTACCGCTTCGTGACGAACTTCGCCTTCATGGCGATGGTCTATTTCAGCCTGAATTTCATGGAGAAATACCAGAACCGGGCGATCCTCGCGATCCTGGTGCTGGTCTATGCCGGCATGCGCGCGGCCTCGACGCTGCGTGCGTTCTATTTCTTCCAGAAGATCGAGAAGCTGGAGGCGGAGACCAAGCGCCTGCAGGCTCCGATCAATGACGGTTCGGGCGCAACGAACGCGCGCAAGCAGGTCGTGGCCGACGTTGGCCGGCTGCGCCGCGACGGCGAGCTCAAGTCCTATATGGACCTGTTCTTCCTGGCGCTGATCGTGCTGCTCTGTGTCGCCAACATCATGCGCCAGTAGAGCTTACTGCGCGCGCTTCTTCAGGCTGGCGACGCGGGTCGGATGCGTCGCGGAACTCCGCGGTGTGGCGCCCTTGGGCGCCGTGCTCTTGGGGGCAATGCTCTTGGGGGCGGTGCCCGTAGCCTGCGCGGTGTGCTTCGCTCCGGCCGGCGCCGTATGTGCGGTCCGATGTCCGCGCGACTTGCCGGCCTTGCCCTTGGCCGCATGGGGCGTCTCGGCCGCCATTGCCAGCCGCATCGCGGCGCGCCGCGACAAGGTCGTCGACAGCAGGACCTCGACCGAGCCCTCGGGGATGGCAAAGAGATCGCGGTCGGGCACGGGCAGGGTGGCTGCGACATTCGCCAGCGCCATGGTCTTGCGCGGCAGCAGCGGCTGATGCTCGGTCTGCGCGTTGAGGTCGGCAAGCGAGGGCGCCGGCAGCGTCTTGGTCTGAGCGAACACGAAGTTCGGCACGGACGGCCAGCGGGCGATCGGCACGGTTTCGGTCGGCGGATGCAGCAGCCATTCCACCGGCGTGGTCGGCGTCGCCGGCCGGTCGGCGGTCGCGGGCACCACATGCACGATGCGATAGCCGCGCGCCTTGAGGTCGCGGATGATCTTCGGCAGCGCCGCCACCGTACGGGGCTGGATGTCGTGCAGCAGCAGGATGCCCTTGCCCTTGGCTTCCAGCCGCTGGATCGCGAGCTGATAGACGCGGTCGGACGACACATGGCGCCAGTCGTCGGCGGGGAAGTCGGCGCTCCAGACCTGGATGCCGCGCGAGATCAGCAGGTTTTCGACGCCTTCGGCGCGCATCAGGCCGGGAATGCGGAAGAACGGCGCGAGCTTGGACGAATCGGTCATCGCGGCCGAGGTCCACTCGATGCCGCCGTTGATCTGCGCCTCGGCCTTGTCGAGCGGCATCCGGTCGAACGTCAGCGGATGGTTCATGCTGTGCGTGCCGACAGTGTGGCCCGCGGCAATCAGCTTGCGCACGCCTTCCGGGTTCGCCTTGGCCTGCTCGCCGATGATGAAGAAGGTCGCCTTGATGCACTCGTCGTCGAGCATCTTGAGGATCTGGTTCGAATATTTCGGCAGCGGACCGTCGTCGAAGGTCAGGACGACTTCATGGTCCTTCAGCGGCAGCGTTTCGCGGTACTGCATGGTGCCGATGCGCGGATGCTCGCGCGGATCGACCACGAGGGTGCGGGAGGTCCCGAGCGCGTCCGGATGGCCGGGACAGTCCTCCGCAAGGGCCGCCGGTGAACCGACGACCAACAGCCCCAGATAGAGGACGATCCACGATCGCGTCCGAACAACAACGCTACTTCCGATCATGAACCTCGTCTGCCTCCTTACGCGACTGCCGCCTTAATTGGTCGGAGACGCCCAGAAACGGTTCAGGCGCAATACCCTCTACATCCTTGCATGCCGTAGCATGAACAGACTGTTAATAGGGCCCAAATCACCCCATTTTGCACCGCCGTGACATTACGGCATCAATGCGCATCGGCGCTCTTTTGTGATGTGCCCGCCGGCACGACGTGAACGACGCGATAACCGTTGTCCCTGAGGTACCGCAGGAAGGCCGGCATGATCGCGGCCGTGCGTGCCTTGGGGTCGTGGAAGAGGATGATGCCCTTGCCGGCGGCGGCGAGGCGCTCGGTGACGAGCTTCAATTCCTGCTCCGGCGTCATCTCGTTCCAGTCGCTGGCCCAGAGGTCGGCCCCGAACACGACGATGCCGCGTGACTGGAGCAGGTCGAGCTGCGCTGGCGTCCCCTCGAAATAGGGGAAGCGGAAGAACGGCGTCGAGGGCGTCGTCGTCGACGCGCCTTTGAGCGCCGTCTCGTCGGCTGCGATGCCGCGGTCGATCTCGCTCTTCGCCTTCTCGAACGGGATCCGCGCCATGAACGGGTGCGACCAGGTGTGGTGGCCGATGGAGTGGCCCTCGCGCGCGATGCGCTTGACCATGTCAGGATGTTCGGAGGCGTGCAGGCCGATCAGGAAGAAGGTGGCGCGCACGCATTCCTGCGCCAGCGCTGCCAGCACCTTCGACGTCGTCGGCGGATGCGGGCCATCGTCGAAGGTCAGCACGACCTCGTGATCGGCGAGCGGCAGCGTCTGCGGAAAGCTCTTCAGGCCGACGCGCGGCGTGGTCTTGGCGTCGACGCTCAGAACGCGCGAGGTGCCGAGCGCGTCCTTGCGCGGGCAGTCCGCGGCCTCCGAAGCGGCGATGCCGATGAGGCCCGCGAAGACCGCGCCCACCGAGATCGACATCCATTTCAGCCGAAGCATCTTTGCCATTGCGCTCGCAGTTCGCTTGTGGGTATTGCCTGACCGTCAGCTCAGACCACTCGTTCCAACCTGTCAAACGGCGAGGCGCGCCATGGATGAACATATGGACGGTGCCCCATCCGCTGAGGCCTCGGTACTCGACCACGTTCCGATGCGCAATGAAGACGGCGAAATTCGTCACGAATTCGTCGAGGAGATTGCCCATGCGATCGAGGCCGGCGACAGCGCCGCGCTGCGCGCCTGTGTCGCCGAGCTGCACGAGGCCGATCTCGGCGATCTGATCGGCGCTCTCGCGCCCGACCACCGCGTTCGCCTGGTCGAGCTGACCGGGCGCGACTTCGACTTCTCGGCGCTGAACGAACTCGACGAGGGCGTGCGCGAGGAGATCCTCGAGGAGCTGCCGCCGGAGACCGTCGCGGAAGGCGTCCGCGAGCTCGAATCCGACGACGCGGTCGAGCTGCTGGAAACCCTGGACGAGGCGGAGCAGGAGGAGATCCTCGAGAAGCTGCCGTTGCAGGAGCGCGTCGCGCTCGAGCGCAGCCTGCTTTATCCCGAAAATTCCGCCGGCCGCCGGATGCAGACCGAGTTCATCGCGGTGCCGCAGGATTTCACCGTCGGGCAGGCGATCGACTACATGCGCGAGACGCCGGATCTGCCCGACCGCTTCTACGAGATCTACGTCGTGGACAAGGACCAGCATTGGCAGGGCGCGGTCTCGCTCGACGTCCTGCTCCGCGCCCGCCGCCCGGTGGCGCTTGCCGAGCTGACCGACGAGGATCGCCGCCGCGTCTCCGTCCTGGAGGACCAGGAGGAGGTGGCGCGCATGTTCGGCAAGTACAATCTCGTCGCGGCACCGGTGCTCGATACCCAGGATCGCCTCGTCGGCGTCATCACCGTCGACGACGTCGTGGACGTGATCGAGGAGGAGGCGGACGAGGACCTCAAGGCGCTCGGCGGCGTCAACAGCGACGAAGAACTCTCCGACACCGTGTTCACCATTGCGCGGGCGCGGTTCAACTGGCTGCTGGTCAATCTCGCCACCGCCTTTCTTGCATCCTCGGTGCTCGGCCTGTTCGAGGGGCAGCTCGAGAAGATGGTCGCGCTTGCGGTGCTGGCGCCGATCGTCGCGAGCCAGGGCGGCAATGCCGCGACCCAGACCATGACGGTCGCGGTGCGCGCGCTTGCGACGCGCGAGCTCGGCTCCTCCAACGCCTGGCGCGTGGTGATGCGCGAAGGCCTGGTCGGGCTCGTCAACGGCCTTGCCTTCGCCTTGATTACGGGCATCGCGGCGGTCGCCTGGTTCAAGATCCCGGGCCTCGGCATCGTCATCGGGCTTGCGATCATCTGCAACCTCGTCGCCGGCGCGCTCGGCGGCATCCTGATCCCGATGGCGCTCGAACGCGTCAGGGCCGATCCGGCGGTCGCGTCAGGCACGTTCGTCACGACGGTGACCGACGTCGTCGGCTTCTTCTCCTTCCTCGGCATCGCGACGCTGTGGTTCGGGTTGAGGTAGCGGGCCGCACGCTCTCTCTCGTGTCCCGGGCGCGCTGCAACGCTCTTGGCGTTGCTGCGCGGAACCGGGACCCAGAAAGCGGCGAGGTCCACTGCGGCGAGATGGGCCCCGGCTCAGCAGCGCACCGCTGCGCGCTGTGCTGCGTCCGGGGCACGAGACCCTATACGCGGCGCTATCTTTAATCCGAACTTAAGCGACCTGCCGCATCATTGCCCGTGCTTGGGGGAATGAACATGCGGTTGCGGCTGAAGGCGGACGGACGGGTCGTCGAGTTGCGGGATGGGCAGGAGCTTCCGGTCCAGTCATTTCCAGTCCAGCCGTTGCCGGTCCAGCCGGCGGCCAATGCCGCCCCTGGCGATGATGCCAGCTCGCTCGCCGTGCGCGCTCTGCGCCGTCGCGCCTGCCTCACCCAGATGGAGTTCGCCGCCAAGCTCGGCGTTCCCGTCGAGACGATCCGCAACTGGGAGCAGGGCAAGCGCGCCCCGCGAGGACCCGCCCGCGCGCTGCTCGCCGTGATCGCGCATGCGCCGGACACCGTATTCCAGGCGCTCGCCAAAGCCTGACGTCCAGGCGCGAACCTCCCGTTAGCATTGCGCTGAATATCCGGCCCGGCGCCGGCGTCGTCCGTTGGCAGTGTCATGGGCCGGGTCCATAATGGCGCCCGGATGAAGTTTTGAGGCGATCGCAACAGAGAGGATTCCTCATGCTGTTCGTCGAGGCCAATGGCGCAAGGATACCGGCGATCGGGCTCGGGACCTGGGAGCTGAGCGGCCGCGCTTGCGGCCGCGTGGTCGAGCAGGCGCTGCGGCTCGGCTATCGCCACATCGACACTGCGCAGGTCTACGACAATGAGCGCGAGGTCGGCGACGGCCTGCGCGGCTCCGGCGTGCGCCGCGACGACATCTTCCTCACGACAAAGGTCTGGACCAACCATTTCGCGCCTCATGATCTCGAACGCTCGGTCAAGGAGAGCCTCGCCAGGATGCGGCTCTCCTCCGTCGATCTCCTGCTGCTGCACTGGCCCAATTCGCACGTGCCGCTGGAGGAGACGCTGGGTGCGCTGTCGCATGCCAAGCGCATGGGCCTGACCCGCCACATCGGCGTTTCCAATTTCACCGTGGCGCTGACCGAGCAGGCGGTGGCGCTGTCGCCGGAGCCACTCGTCTGCAACCAGGTCGAATATCATCCTTATCTCGACCAGACGAAGGTGAGGGCAACCTGCGACCAGCATGGCCTCGCGCTGGTCGCCTACAGCCCGATCGCCAGGGGACGCGTCAAGGCCGACCAGACGCTCGCCGGGCTCGGCCGCGCGCATCGCAAGACGCCGGCACAAATCTGCCTGCGCTGGCTGGTGCAACAGAATGTCGCCGCGATCCCGCGCACCTCGCGCGTCGAACGTCTGTCGGAAAACATCGATATTTTCGATTTCGAGCTCTCGGACGACGAGATGGCCCAGATCGCCGCGCTGGCAAATCCCAAGGGCCGTCTGACCGATTTCGGCTTCGCGCCAAAATGGGATTGAGAGGGGGCCGCTGTATGCTAGGACCGGCGTGGCAACCCAAGATCGATCGATGGAACTGCGGAAGATCATACGGACGGACATTGCAGCGTCGGCGGTCGCGCATCTGACGCTGGTGGCGCTGATCATCCTGATCAGCGAAGTCCATCCGTTTCACGCCGCGGCGCCCGAGACTGTTTCGGTGGACATCGTCACGCCGGAGCAGGTGAAGGAGGAGGAGGCCAAGGCCGAGGAGAAGGCTCAGGAGCAGGCGAAGGAGAAGCCGCCGGAGCCGCTGCCGGACCTGAAACTGCCGAAGCTGGATTTCAGCGACAAGGACAAGGCGGAGGCCGCGCCGAAGCCTGCGACCCAGCAGCAGGCCGCGGCGCCATCGCCGTCACCGCAGGCCTCGCCTGAACCGCAGCAGAAACAGCCGCAGCCGCAACCCTCACAGGCACCGAAGCAGCGGGAGGCCAATGTGCAGCCGCAGCCTCAACAGCCGCAGCCGTCGCAACAGCCGCCTCCGCAACCCCAGCAACACCCGCCGCCCCAGGCGATGCCGCAGCCGCCGTCGCAACAGCCGCCGCCACAAGCGATGCAGCAGCCACAGGCCGCGCCGCCGGCCTATCAGGCGCCGGAGCCTGACGTGACGGTCAAGTACGGCGTCATGCTGGGCCTGCCGCCGGAATTGCCGCCGGAGCTGCCGAAAGACGCCCCGAAGGACGATGGCGGCGATGCCAAGGATTCAATCGCAGCCAAGCTGCCATCCGAGGTCATCGCCGCGCTGCGTCGCCACCTGAAGAGCTGCGCCAAGCTGCCGGCCGGGGTCGACCCGACCGACAACGTCAACATCAAGCTGCGCACGGTGTTCGCCACCGACGGCACACTGGCCCGCCCGCCGATCCTGATCGAAGCTCCGCCATCCGCGAAGGGCGTGGCCATCGTGAAATCCGCGACCGCAGCGCTCCTGGCCTGCCAGCCCTACAAGATGCTGCCGCCCGACAAGTACGGCGAATGGAAGATCTTGGATCTGCCGTTCTCGCCGCGGGATTTTGGCGGAGGGTAGGCGGGTCGCTCCACTCTACCCATCCTGCGAGCTAAGGCCTCCCGGTTCGCGGCTTCAGCCATGCCATGATCACGGCCTGCGGCGTTCTCCGGCTGCGTGGCAAGCTATGTCTTTCGATGGTGCGCCGTGCAAACGCGCCGGCCTGCTCGGCGGAGCCTCGCTGCGCCGGCGCGAGAGCCATCCACTCGCGAATGACGGCACGTCGAATGTTCGATTTTGGCATCGGATCAAATCCATGAGTTCGGGTGGATGTTCACGCGGCCTGCCGAAGGGGGATGGCCTCCGAGCGCCGCGCCAGAAGCACGCTGCCGCAAGGATGCTCGGCGCCTTGCAGGACGACGAAGCCGCGCTTCGTCACTGCGGCACGAAGAGTGTCTTTCGCAGCTGCCTTCTGCGCGTCGAGCCAGATCACCAGCACGGCGCGGGGGCTGAGGAAATCGTCGAGCCAATCCACTGTCGCATCGAGTGCGTGAAGCGTGCGTCGCCGCCAATCCACGAGCGCGACTTCATATTGACCCGCCGGCCGGCCGCAATTGCCTGCCGCCGCTGCCAGCAGATAACCGCGACGATGCAGCTCAATCACCAATTCCATGCTCTTCGCGCCGACCACGACGATGCGCTGCCGCGTCGAGCAGTTCGCGATGGCCATCATCGGATCGATGATCCTGTCGCTGACCCCTGAATTCGACATCATTTCACCTGTTCGCTACGCCGCGCGAGCTTGCGCGACGGAGCGGATATGGTGCCGGATGCTGTATGATTTCGAGATTGGCGCGATCGCGGTTGCATAGGATCGGCATAGGACCAGCCTCGGCCCCGCGCTGCCGGAAACTTATGCCGCGCTTATAAACAGACGATGCACTCCCCATCGCATTCAAATGCCGTCAGCGCCATTCTTCCGGCCCGCGCTTGTCGTCGCGCCTTGCCTGGAGACAAAAATGTCCGCTTACCGTGCATTGATCGTGGGACTACACGATCGTCCCATCAGAATGATCCACATGGATTGCATTGACGACGAAGCTGCGATCAGCTCCGCGGAGAGGCTCGTCGACGGTCGCGACGTGGAGCTCTGGCAGATGGATCGGCCTGTGGCCAGATTCGATTGCCGGTCCGGGACGATGCGCAGGAAGTAAGCCGGGATATCGCCGAGTGGGCAAGCCTCGCGTCCTGGGATGACGGAGCCAGTCGTGTCGTCCTTGCGAACGTAGCGAAGCAATCCGGACTTTCACCGTGAAAAGATCCTGGAGTGCTTCGCTGCGCTCGCAGTGACGGTGTGGAGAAAACGCGTGCCGCCCTTCGCTCGCGCGCAGCAGATGCCTCAAGAACCGCGCTTCCGAGTCTCCGCACCATCCATCTCCTCCGGCGCCATCGCCGCCCAGGCACTGGACGCGAACTGCCTTCGCCAGGTCACGATCACCACCGCCGCCGTGGTCACGAACAGCACCCAGGGGCTGACGAACCAGCCGAGATAGCCGAGTGCGAAGAAGAAGGCGCGCTGGCCGCGGTTGAAGTGGCGGCCCGCGGATTCGAACAGGCGCGAGGTGCGGATGACGTGGGCCTCGGCCTCGGGCGTGTCGCGCCGGTCAGCCGGCGGCATGCCGCCGAACAGGATCGCGACATAGTTGAACAGGCGATAGGCCCAGGCGAATTTGAAGAAAGCGTAGACGCAGATCAGCACGAGGCCGACGCATTTCAGCTCCCACAGCGCGGGCGAGGGGCTGAGATCGATCGGCAGCTTGGCGAGGATGGTGATGGCGTCGTTGGTGGCGTGCAGCAGTGCCAGCGCGCCGCCGAGCGCGAACAGGCTGGTGGAAGCGAAGAAGGCGGTGCCGTTCTGGAGCGAGGCCATGATCTGCATGTCGACCATGCGGGTGTCGCGGTCGAGCAGGCGGCGGACCCAGACCTCGCGATAGCGGTTCATGCGCGCCGACAGGCTGTCGCGGCCATAGGCCGAGTGCTCCAGCGTCAGGGCATAGACCAGCCATTCGATGATGAAGAAGCCGACCGCGGTGATGTCGACCCAATGCCTGCCCATGTCTCACTCCTCGCGAAGATCGCAACGATTGCCACGCGCGGCCGGGTGCGGCAACGATTGATTGGCGGCAGGCGATGGCGCTAAAAGCAGCCGCATCCGCATCCAAAGGACCTAGGGAAGGACCAGCGACATGGCAGCGCTCAAGCTCGCGATCGGAAACAAGAACTACTCGTCGTGGTCGATGCGGCCATGGCTCGCACTGCGCGCCAATGACATACCGTTCGTCGAGACCGTCATTCCGCTCTACACGGATAATCCCGCGGACAAGGATCAGATCCTGTCCTTCAGCCGCGCCGGCAAGGTGCCGGTGCTGGTCGACGGCGACATCACGGTGTGGGATTCGCTCAGCATCATCGAGTACGTCGCCGAGCGCTATCCGGACGTGAAGCTGTGGCCCGACGATGTTGCCGCCCGCGCGCACGCCCGTTCGGTGTGCGCCGAGATGCATTCCGGCTTCATGGCCTTGCGCAACGAATGCGGCATGAACCTGCACCGCCCCGTGGGCGCCGTGACGCTGTCGGCGGACGCCAGGGCCAACGTCGCGCGCGTGCAGGAGATCTGGCGGGAGTGCCGGGCGCGCTACGGCGCCAAGGGACCGTTCCTGTTCGGCCGCTTCGGTGCGGCGGATGCG
The DNA here is from genome assembly GCF_011516635.5 of Bradyrhizobium barranii subsp. apii. Lineage (GTDB taxonomy): Bacteria > Pseudomonadota > Alphaproteobacteria > Rhizobiales > Xanthobacteraceae > Bradyrhizobium > Bradyrhizobium barranii. The sequence goes on from NZ_CP096255.1 coordinate 4,516,404, forward strand.
ATGTACGCCCCGGTCGTGCACCGTTTCCGCACCTACGCGATCGAGGTCACGCCGGAGACCAATGCCTACATGGACACGATGATGGCGTTGCCGGCGTTCCAGGAATGGACCCGCGACGGAATCGCCGAAACGCTCGTCATCGAGAAATTCGAGAACGTCTAACCCGCGAATGTGATCGGGCGCCGCTTGACGATGTGCAGGCTGGCGGCGCTCAATCGCGGTGGAAGGACCGCTTGGGAGAGGGCAGGGGCATGGGAATTCTGGACTCGCTGGAAAACAACCCCGCGCTTCGCAGCGCGCTCGGCCAGCTCGGCGCCGCGGTCCTGCCGGCGGTGTTGAACGAGGTGCTCGGCAGCAACAATCAGGGCGGCCTCAGCGCAATCGTCGCGAAGCTCCAGCAGTCCGGCTTCGGTGACCAGGTCAAATCCTGGCTCGGTAATGGCCAGAACCTGCCGATCTCGGCCGACCAGCTCCGCGCGGTGCTCGGCAGCGACACGGTTCGGCAGCTTGCGGCGCGCTACAACATCCCGGTCGACCAGCTCGGCCAGATTCTGGCCCAGGAACTGCCCAAGGCCGTGGACCAGACAAGCCCGGAGGGGCATCTGCCCCACACCGCCTGAGGGAGCCGGTTCCAGCGGTATCCTCCACCCACCGGTTCCCGCACTATCGTCCTGAAAATACTGCCGGATCGGCCTATTTGCCATGCCTGTATACCGCTGGCCAAAACGCCGCATTGCGTGCTATATGTCACGCCGGGTTTTCAGCCGGTCCGACGCAGTGGGACCCTGGGCACGGCCGGCGCTGTTTGAGTCATGGAGATGGGCGTTGAAGCATAAATTCCCCGTGGGAACGCGCGTACTGTTCACTGCCAGCAACGTTGCGCGCCCGGCTGCGAGTGGCTCATACGAGATCATCCGCCTGCTGCCGACGGATGGCGACGACTGCCAGTACCGCATCAAGAGTTCGACTGAAGCGTTCGAGCGCGTCGCCAAGGAAAGCCAGCTCGCCCAATCCTGACGGATGACGGTGCCGCGCGTTGACATCGCGAAGGAATTCGCTTCGCTCGCCGTCAAAAGGTCCCCTTCGCCTCGACATGGTGAACCGGGGGCAGTTGCCGACTCGCGGGGGCTCGCTTTGACCATTCGCTCTTTGCTCGCGTGAGGGGACGTCGCGCATGAACTGGGCATGGGCCACTTCGTTCGACCAAATCTCGCGCCCGCAGGCCTTTCCGATGTGGATGATCCTGGTAGCCGCCGGCCTCCTCGGCCTGATTCTCCTGATTACGCTCGTGCGCGCCGAAAGGTCGGTTGCCAACGGCGCGCTGACCGTCATCACGCTGCTTTCCATTGCCATCGCCGTGGCGGCCACCGTGCGCGTTTATGGTCCGGCGGAGGAGGCGCCGCCGGGCGAGGCGCGCGCGCAGAGCGCGGTTGTCGCCAGCCTGCCGGCGCTGTCCTGTCTCGACGATCTCGCCGGCAATGCCGTGGCGATCGGTTGCGAGAAGGCGCTGTTCGGCTCGCCTGACGCGGCGGCTGCGGCCGTCTCCTACACCGCCGCGCGGATCGACCGGCTCACCGCGCTCGGCGATGCCGCGACCGCCGAGAAAAGCCTGACGCTGGACATGAAGGTGCTGCGCAAGGCGCTGGAGCGCGACCGCTACGGCCTCGTCGCGCAGGTGCTGGTTGCGCGCGACGGCTGCACGCAGTTCGACTGCCCCGCCTTCCGCTCGCTGACCGATCAGCAGCGGGTCGCCGCCAACATGGATTCCCATCTCTACGACACGCTGGTTGCACGCTATGCGCCGGGCTGGAACGCGCCCGCAACGGCCCCGGCGATGCCGGCCACCGCGGCGCTTGCCGGGATGCCGCCATCGATGCCGACGGGCAGGCCGACCAATGCGGAGTTCCCGAGCGCGTCATCGACGCCGCCGGTGAGCATCATGAATCCGGAGCCGCCCACGGCGGCGGTGCGACAGGCGGCGCCTGCCGGAGGCGCAGCCGCGGCGCCGCGCGTGTCCGCTCCGACCTCGGCGCAGGCCGCTGCTCCAGCGGCGCCGGCTGCGAAGAAGCCGCCGGCGCCGAAGGCCGCGCGTGCGCCGGCCGCAGCACCGGTTCCGCTCGCGCCGCCGGCCCCAGCCGCGGCTCCTGCGGCTGCGGATAACGAATAGTTCGGCATTCCAAATACGTGGCTGCCCGGCTAATGCTGGGGCCATGCCGCTACATTTGATCAAGCTCGCCGTCGGCTGCGACTCCGTCAAGGAATTGAAGGGGTGGGTCGCCGAACGGATGCAGACCGCCAAGAAGAAGGGTCTGCCGCAACATCACATCCACATCACCCGCATGGTGCCCAAGCGCGACGCCGAGATCCTGGCGGGCGGATCGCTCTACTGGGTGATCAAGGGCGAGATCGCCGCGCGTGAAAAGATCATCGGCATCGAGCCGTTCCGCGACAAGGACGGCATCGGCCGTTGCCGGATCGTGATGCAGCCGAAGGTGATCACGGTATCGCCGCGGCCGATGCGGCCGTTCCAGGGCTGGCGCTACCTCAGCGACGATTCCGTGCCGCCCGATCTCGGCAAGTTGGCCGCCGGCTCGATCGCGGCGATGCCGGAGCCGATGCGGCGCGAACTGCGCGATCTCGGACTGCTCTGACGCGGCCGCTCATGGCGACGTGACGATGTGCAGCCGCGCCCAGTCGGAGGGCGGCATCACGACCGGACGTCCGCCTTCGCCGATGGCGTCGATGATGTCGACCAGTTCGGGCTCGACGCCCATCTCGAGCAGGTACTTGCGATACTGCTCGCCAAAGATCGTCGTCAGGCTCTCGCGTTGTTCGGGCGCAACGTTGGGTGCGCGGCGATTGCGGATGGAACGGCCGGTCAGCACCACCGTCGCACCTTGCGGGAGGCTGCGATGCACCCCGCCGGCGAGCATGAGGACGCACGCGAAATCGCACGCCGGATCCGGCAGGGATACCTTGGCGTCGAGCGGTCCGCCCGGGCGCTTCAGCGCAAAACAATCCGCCTCCGGCCTGCCGGCGCAGGCCCCGACCTCGGTCGCGCCGGCGGTGGCATCCAGGCGGCGGTCGCGCAGGATGCGGCCCATGCTGACCGCAACATTGAGGTTGGAGCCGCCCCAGCTATGGATGACGAGCGGCATCTTGTGTCCCGCCTGGCGATCGAGAATCGCGATCAGCCGCTTGTAGCTGTCCCATTGCACCGTGCCCTCGGCGGCGATCCAGTCGGAGCAGCCCGGTCCGCAGGCCCCGGCGGGGCCATGGGCGACGTAGAAGATCATCGCATCTGGCGGCGACCCGTACAGGCCGATCGGCGGGCGCTGTTGTGCCTGGGCGGCAGTCGCGGCGACAAGCGCCAGCACGCCGTTCACGATCATCGTGCGGATGAATGACATGCCCCTGCCAGCCGGCTCGTTTCCTCGCCCCGATCATCCATCCGGGCGATGGAACGCGCAAGATCGAGCTCGGCGGTTACACCGCGATATTGTCGATCAGCCGGGTCGTGCCGAGCTTGGCCGCCACCAGGATCCGCAACGGGCCGTCCTTGCGCGAGGTGACCGGCGCGAGCGTCTCGGCATGGCGGGCCTCGAAATAGTCGAGCGCGAAGCCGGCCGCCGTGATCGTCCCGGCGCCGCGCGTCATCGCGGATGCGATCGCTTCGCCGGCGCGGATGCGCCCGGCGCTGTCCTTCATGGCGCGGTAAAGCGTGGTCGCGGTCTGCCGCTCCTCCGGCGAGAGATAGAAGTTGCGCGAGGACATCGCGAGCCCGTCACGCTCGCGCACGGTGCGGGAGCCGGTCACCTTGACGCCGAGGTCGAGGTCGCGCGCCATCTGCGTCACCACCCGCAACTGCTGAAAGTCCTTCTCGCCGAAGATCGCGACGTCCGGCCGGCACTGCGTGAACAGCTTGCTGACGACGGTGGCGACGCCGCCGAAGAAGTGCGGCCTGAAGCGGTCCTCGAGGCCGGCCAGCGCCGGCCCCTCCGGCACGATGCGGGTCGCAAAGCCTTCCGGATACATCGCCTCGGCGCCGGGGTGCCAGACGATGTCGACGTCCTCGGCGGCGAGCTTGGCGAGATCGGACTTCCAGGTGCGCGGATAGGCACCAAAGTCCTCGGTCGGGGCGAACTGGGTCGGGTTGACGAAGATCGACACCACGACGCGACTCGCGCGCCGCTTGGCGAGGCGCACCAGCGACACATGCCCGTCATGGAGGGCCCCCATGGTCGGGACCAGCGCGATCGTGGCCTTTCGCTTGCGAAGATTGTCGACGGCGCGTCGCAAGGCGGGGACCGTGCGGGCGATCAAGGGGCTTCGTGACATCAGGACTCGACAGGGTTGGGAATGGGAAGCGGGCGCGTCCCGGCGCCCGGCCGGCTAACCTTAACAAGCGCCGATCGTGGACGCCATGCATTCGGAAGCGGCACAGCATCCCGCGCGAGGCCGCGAACGATGTCGCGACATGGCTGAATCACAAGCGAGAGATGGTGCCGTGATTCATTTCGAACACGGCGCGCTGCGATTTGCATTTACTGTCACGCATTTCACTTGACCGCAGACGCGGCCAACTCGAAGATATTCATCAGGGGTGTTGAGGATCGCTATGCTTGTGCAGGCTAGCCAAGGCCAATCCGGCTCGGCGCATGTCGTCGTGCTCGGCAACGAAAAAGGCGGCTCCGGCAAGTCGACCACCGCCCTGCACATCGCGGTCGCGCTGCTGAAGGCCGGCCAGCGCGTCGCCACGATCGACCTCGACTGCCGTCAGCAGAGCTTTACCCGCTACATCGGCAACCGTTCCGCCTGGGCGCGCCGCACCGGCCTCGGCCTCGAGCTGCCGGTGCATCGCTGCATCAAGCTCGGCGAGACCATGCAGATCGCCGAGAACGAGAATTCCGAGTTCCAGCAGTTCATGGAGGCGGTCTCGGCGGTCGAGAGCAATTTCGACTTCATCGTCATCGATACGCCCGGCACCGACAGCTATCTGATGCGCTTGGCGCACTCGATGGCGGACACGCTGGTCACGCCGATCAACGACAGCTTCCTCGATTTCGACGTGCTCGGCACCGTCGATCCCGCCAACTACGCAGTGACTGGCGAGAGCCACTATGCCGAGATGGTGCGGGATGTCAGGCGCAAGCGGCGCCAGCTCGACGGCTCCAGCACCGATTGGATCGTCGTGCGCAACCGCCTGTCGATGCTCGGCTCCCGCAACAAGCAGCTCGTCGCCGAGGGCCTCAAGGATTTGTCGCTGCGGCTCGGCTTCCGCTACGTCGACGGCTTTGCCGAGCGCGTCGTCTATCGCGAATTTTTTCCGCGCGGCCTGACCGCGCTCGACGAGATCGACGAGGCCACGCTCGGCATGCGGCCCAACCTTGGCCATCTCACCGCGCGGGAAGAGGTGACGGGCCTGCTCCGCCAGCTCAAGCTGCCGCTCGACGAACGCGGCCGCCGCCGTGCGGCAAATCGCGCCGAGTGGTTCAGCCAGGTCGACAAGCCGCTCGAAGTCCACGACATCCTCGGCGCCTGAGGCGGCGGTATATCGCTACTTCCAGCCGATTGAAGCTGCCGGTTCCCGCCGGAACTGAGTGCGGACTTCGCCGTTTCACCCTGTGTTTACCGTGAAATTGAAGCCAATCGAGACCGGTTGCGTCGGATGGTAGCCTGCCACCTGACGTAGCCGCCTGAGAACGGGATGCCCAAGAAACGCGTGCGCCGCACAATGAAAGGGCTGAAGGTTCACAATATTTAAGCTTCCTGTCACGCGGCTGTGACATATATTAGGGAATAGGCGACCAGGGGCCGAAGAGCCCCGGAAGAACACGATTTTCAACAGGGATTCAGGCCGCAAGAGCCTGAGGCTGAGGACGAAAATGAAGCGTGGAATTGCCGTTCTGGTTTCGGTTAGTGCCCTCTGCGGCGTCGCCTATGTCACGGCGAGCAAGTGGGCGATCAGGCACGAGACCGTCACCTTCTACGACGCCTCGCGCGACAACCGCCCCGTGCCTGTCGATATCGCGGTCCGCCGCGACAAGGAAATGCAGGCTAATGCCGGCATGATCACGCTGCCGGTTGCCGTGATCAATCACGGCAACACTGTCAAGAATACCGAGTACGGCTTCCTCGCCAACATCTTCGCGGCGCGCGGCTACATGGTCGTAAGCCCGCAGCATGATTTGCCGACCGATCCTCCCATGGTGACGAAGCCCGGTGAGCTCTATGTCGGCCGGCTGCCGCAGATCCTGCGCGGCGTTGCCAACATCCATCTCGCCATGCAGGAGATGAAGAAGGTTCAGCCCAACGCCGATTACGACAGGGTGACGATGGTCGGCCACTCCATGGGCGGCGACATCACGATGTATTTCGCCAAGCAGTATCCGGATGAGGTCAAGAAGGTCGTCACGCTCGACAATCTGCGCGTGCCCTTCGTCACTGCCGGCAAGTTCAAGATCCTGTCCTTCCGTTCGCAGGATCCGCAGTTCAAGACCGACGCGGGTGTCATCCCAACCGATGAGGAATGCGAGAAGGCCGGCATCCAGGTCGTGAAGACCGAATTCCAGCACAACGACATGCGCGACACCGGTCCGGATGCGGCGAAGAACTCGATCCAGAGCATGCTCGACAAGTTCCTGAGCGACGGCGATAGCGCCGTCGCGCCCGTCGATACGCGCTCGGCCCCGCCCAATATCCTGGAGCCTGGTCCGGTTGCTCTGATGGCGCCTGCCAAGAGCTGACACCGACACAGGCTGACACCGACACCGCTCCGATCGTCTGCACGACCTGCAAAGCCTCCGCCGGCATCCGCCCGCGGAGGCTTTGCACATTGACCGGGCCGCAGGCGCTATCCACATTAGCGGCTCACGCAAGAAGCGAGCAGGGATGCCCGGCGAACCCGTCAAACCGCGTGGCCGTGATGCCGTCTCGAGCCAAACCGGCGGCACGCTGCCTCAAGCCAGCACCGCGGAGGACATCGCCGCGTTCGTCGCCAAGGCGCGTGCGCTGTCGCCGCATGCCCCCGGCGCGAAGGGGCGGCTGATTTTCGCGCTGGATGCGACGATGAGCCGGCAGCCGACCTGGGACATGGCCTGCGCGCTCCAGGCGGACATGTTCCGCGAGGCCGCAGCGATCGGCAGCCTCGACATCCGGCTCGTCTATTATCGCGGCTTGAACGAGTGTCGCGCCACGGGCTGGATCTCCGACAGCGCGAAGCTCGCGACGTTGATGAGCAAGATCGACTGTCGCGGCGGCGACACCCAGATCGGCAAGGTGCTGAGCGACGTGCGGCGCGAGGCGGTCGCCTCGGGCGTGCGCGCGGTCGTCTTCGTCGGCGATGCCATGGAGGAGAAGGTCGACGAGCTCTGCGCCAAGGCCGGCGAGCTCGGCATGCTCAAGGTGCCCGTGTTCGTGTTTCAGGAAGGCGCCGACGCCGTGGCCGAGCAGGCCTTTCGCGAGATCGCGCGGCTGACCGGCGGGGCCTGGTGCCGGTTCGATCCCGGCGCGGCGGCGCAGCTTCGCGAGCTGCTGCGCGCGGCCGCGGCTTATGCCGCCGGCGGCCGCGAGGCGCTGTTGAAACTCGCCAAGAGTGCGAGCGGTGCGGCCAAGCTGATCGGGCAGATGAAGTAGCGGCCCGCGTCGGAGACGGACGCCATGCATTTTGCCGTGAGGGCGACTATATTCCGGCCATGACCCTGATCGCCGGCGCCATCGCCGTTATCACGCTTTATCTGCTGCTCCAGATGTTCCGCTCCGCCAATCCGGCGGTGCTGGCGCGCACCATCAAGTTCGGTGGCGGCGTGGTGGCGCTCGCGGTCGCAGCGTTCACTGGCCTGCGGGGCGAGCTGGCGGTGGCGATCCCGCTCGGGATTTTCGGCGCCGGGCTTCTGGGCTGGACGCCGCTGGCGAATGCCGGCTTCGGCAATATCGGCGGGCTGTTCGGCGGTGGCGCAACGCGCCCGGCCGGACAGGCCTCGCGCGTACGCTCGCAATTCCTGGACATGCGGCTCGACCACGATTCGGGGCAACTCGCCGGCCAGATCGTCGCCGGTCCTCACGCCGGGCGCGATCTCCAGGAGTTCGATCTCGCTGGCCTGCTGGCGATGGCTCCGGCGTTCGACGCCGAGAGCGTGGCCCTACTTGAAAGCTATCTGGACCGCCGGTTTCCCGCTTGGCGTCAGAACGCGCAGGGCGATGCGGCAGGGCGGCAGCGCCGCACGGCGCCGAGCGGCAAAATGACGGCGGAGGAAGCCTATCAGATCCTTGGCCTGCAGCCGGGCGCGGGGCGCGACGACATCAGCCGGGCGCACAAGTCCCTGATGAAGAAACTCCATCCCGACCAGGGGGGCTCGACGTATCTCGCTGCCCGTGTGAACGAGGCCAAGGATACTCTGCTTCGCACGCATAACGGCTAACTCCGGCACTACGCTACAAACGCCCGTACCGCGTAAGCTCCGCTTGCTCTGTCTGCCGTCGCCCCGATGCCCGCCTTTGTCGGCGTGGTCGATCCCTTGAGTAAAGTTTTAACCGTAAATCCTTGACGAGAGGTTGTCGCGGAACTGGCATCGCCGCATCCCCCAAACAAAAATGCCCGCGCAAGGCGCGGGCATTTTGATTGGACCGGTGAGACAGATCAGTTGCGGACGGTGATGCAGGAGATGTCGGCGCGCTTCAGGGCGCGGCAGACGGCTTCGGCCTGGTCCCGCTCGAGCCCGGCGAAACGGGCCCGGTAAAGCTTGCGATTGTCCTTGGCGAGGACCGGCTCGGTGAACGGGTCGGCCTTGCTGAGCAGGCCGCGGGCCGAGCTGCGGGCGGCGTCGATGCGTTGCTGGGCTTCGTTCTCGCTCTCGAGTGCGCCGACCTGGACGATCCAGCCGCTATGGGTGACGACCGGCTTGGTGGTGGCGCTCATCTGGATCGGCTGCGGCACAGGATCGGCCGAAGCGAGCTTCGCAGCAGCCGGAGTGGGCGCGGCGGCCGTTGCGGCCGGCAGCACGCCGAGGATGCCGTTGCCGGTGCCGAAGCCCGCCGGCTGACGGGGCATCTCGGTGCGGGCGAGCTCGGCCTTCGGCGCTTCCGGCTGGCTCGCCATCTCGGGCTTGTTGATGAGATCGGCGCGGGCGACGACGGCGCCGGAGGTCTCCGCGACCTCGGAGCGGGCCGCAATCGTGCTCGTGACCTGCGGTGCGACCTGAGCCGGGGCGGTGGAGGCAACCTTCACGGTGCCGGCCTTGACCTGAACAGTCTTCACCCGGACCGGCTTCATCGGCTCGGACGAGCCGGGGATGATGGAGAGCGGCTGGCTGGAGATCACGCCATTGGTGAGCGGCGCGGGCTCGATCCTGGATTCAGTCGGCCGAACCTCAGGCTTGCTGGTGTCAGGCCTGGCTTGAGCCGGCGGCATCGCGGCGGTCGCGGCCGCCAGCGCCGACAGGCGCGAGGCGAGACGTTGCGGGGCCGTCTCGGGGGCAGGGGCGGCCGCGGCCTGCTGGACCTGCGGAGCGGGGCGGGCCGGGGTCTCCGATGCATCGGCGACGTCGGTATTGGCATCTGCGCCGTTGCGCTCGGTGACAGCGACGACGGTGTGGGTGGTGGCGCCCTTCTCGAGGTTCTCCGCGAGCAGGTTGCGCATGGTGGCGTCGCGCGAGCCGCCGCTGCGGCCGCCGAGCACCACGCCGATCAGGTGGCGGTTGCCGCGACGCATCGAGGTCACGAGGTTGAAGCCGGAGGCGCGGGTGTAGCCGGTCTTGATGCCGTCCACGCCCTCGACGCTGCCGAGCAGGTGGTTATGGTTGCGGATCGACTGTCCGCGCCAATTGAACGTCGAGGTCGCGAAATAGCGATAGTAGCGCGGGAAGCGCTCCTGGATGGCGCGGCCGAGCGTGGCCTGGTCGCGCGCGGTCGTGACCTGCTCGTCGTTGGGAAGGCCGTTGGCGTTGCGGTAGACCGTCTTGGACATGCCGAGCGAGCGCGCCTTGCGCGTCATCATCTGGGCGAAGTCGTCCTCGTCGCCGCCGATCGCTTCCGCGATCACGACGGCCGCATCGTTGGCGGAGCGGGTGACGAGGCCCTTGATCGCGTCCTCGACGCGGATGGTCTGGCCGGCACGGAGGTTCAGCTTGGTCGGATCCTGATCGGCGGCGTGCTGCGAGACCGGCATCTCGGTGTCGAGCTTCATCCTGCCGGACTCGAGGCGCTCGAACAGCAGATAGAGCGTCATGATCTTGGTGAGCGAGGCGGGGTGGCGGATTCCGTCTGGGCTCGTTGCCTGGAGCACGGAGCCGGAATTGCCGTCGACGATGATCGATGCGAATTTCGGGCTGGAGCTGTCGGACACATCGCGCTGCACCCGGTGGTGAGCGTATTGGCGCCGGTGACGCCGTGCCTCGGCAGCATCGGTGAAGATGACTACGGCGGTGACCGTAAGAAGCCCGAAAACGCCAACCCGCGCCAAGCGCGAGGAAGACAAGTTTTTACGAAGCATGAAACCCCGTCCCCGTTTCTGACTTGATCACCGGCCCGTGAGGCGAAATTGTGCCCACTCGACCCGGGATCATTACCTGCTCAGGCTGTCTCTCCGCTGGTGTTCGCTGCGGGAAACGTTGGGCCTAAGCCGCTGTTCTGGCTAAGGTGATGTTCTCGAACGGCTTTTGACCGTTCGCGGAAGCTGAACACGTCCAGGGAATCAGGGTAGGGGTCCGCGGTTTCCAAAAGCTTAAGGAACCATTGCGGGAAACCCCGGGAATCTCAGCGATTTGCATCTAATTTTGTGCGTCGCACAAGATTCTTGACTTTTTTGTGCGTTGCACTATTTTTGGGCGGAGTCAGGGAGCCGGGGCTTCCGGACCAAAGCCAGGGAAAAAGGATTCCGAAATGTTCAAGGTTGAAGACTTTCAGAGCTACGGGAAAGAGCAGTTCGAGCAGTGCGTTGCTTCCGCGACCTCGATGCAGCATGGCCTCCAGGCGATCGCCAGCGCGTATGGCGACTACACCAAGAAGTCGTTTGAAGACACCAAGTCCTTCGTCGAGAAGCTTTCCGGCGTGAAGTCGCTGGACAAGGCCGTGGAAGCGCAGACCGACTTCGCCCGTTCCAGCTACGAGACCTTCGTTGCGGAATCGCAGAAGATCGCCGGCCTTTACAGCGACCTCGCCAAGCAGGCGTTCAAGCCGGTCGAGACCATCGTTTCGAAGTTCACCCCGGCTGCCAACTAACTTCCTCTGGAACTCCTGGAATCGAAAAGCCCGGCTGGTTCAGCCGGGCTTTTTTTGTCGCGACAGAGATCCGGTTCAGCGCGCCACGCGCAGCTTCGACAGCGACGTACCGGCGGCAACCCCACACGGTCTGACTCGCCGACATCACCGGACAGAACGCGTCGATGCCGCTCGCCTTGGCGTCGTCGCGCAGCTTCTTCCGCCGCGTGCGAGGCATTGCTGTACCACCAGCGATTCTGCGCATCGAGACCGCCGGCGAGGAGCACGAGGCCACTGAGCTGATCGACCAGGTTCTTCGCGGCCGTCGGCCCGACATCTTGCCGTCCTGGGCCATCGAGCCGGCGTTGTCGAGCAGCATGGCGACGCGCACGCGCACCAGGGGCCACGCGATTGAACGGCAGCTCGATTGGACCGTAGAAAACCGGAGGTATCCCGCGAAACCGCCGCTGCCGCTTAACGGCCGGATTCCTAGTCAAGATGTTCTAAACGGTGCCGGCCGAAACTTTTGTCAAATCGGTCCGGATTGACTAACCTTGGTCAGGATAGCCGGACCGGGAATCGGGACTGCCTCGACCATTTTGGCCAGACCGTTGCACGCTTGCGGCGAGCCGGGGGCGGGCCCATATTCCCTACAATCGAGCCGGGCTTGACCGGACCGGTTGGAAGCGGTGATCCAACAAGGCGGCGCGCCCGTGCAAAGCTCCGAAGGGCGGGGCCGCGCGGCTGACCGTCACTCGCTTCCGTGGGGAATTTGAACGCCTGAGCCATGCCGCACCTGACTTTCAGACTAGACCTGTCCGCGCAAGCCGCTGCCCACGCTCCTCGTATGAGCAATGACGAGAACCGTTCGGGCGGACCGACGGGGCCGAATACGTCTGTCATCACCAAGGTCAAGCCGAAGACCAAACGGCCGAACCTGTATCGTGTGCTGATCCTGAACGACGACTACACGCCGATGGAATTCGTCGTCCATGTGCTGGAGAAGTTCTTCCAGAAGGACATCGAGGCCGCGACCAAGATCATGCTGCATGTCCATCATCACGGCATCGGCGAGTGCGGCGTATTCACCTACGAGATCGCCGAGACCAAGGTGACGCAGGTGATGGACTTCGCCCGCAAGCACCAGCATCCGCTGCAATGCGTGATGGAAAAGAAATAGCTGCGCGTTCACATCCAGAGTTATTTAGATCGGTTCTGGTTGCGCGGTATGTGACGGCAGCACATCCTGCTGCGTGATCCCGCGAAAATCAGCGGCGTCAATCCTGCCCAAATGGGTAGTTCTGCCCAAATCGGAACGGGTTTTGCATCGAGCATGCCGTGGGCGCGTAATGCCCATTTGAGTCGCGGAACCGGTCTTTCGCCGCGGTCTTGTATAACTATATGTGACAAAGGTTGTTGTTGCCTGACCGGGCGATGGCGATCATGATGGTGGGGGCCATAGAGGACGCGAATGCCGACTTTTTCCCAAAGCCTTGAACAATCCCTGCATCGTGCGCTGGCGATCGCAAACGAGCGTCATCACCAATACGCGACGCTCGAGCATCTCTTGCTCTCCCTGATCGACGACTCCGATGCAGCCGCCGTCATGCGCGCCTGTAGCGTCGATCTCGACAAGCTCCGCACGAGCCTCGTCAATTACCTTGAAACCGAATTCGAGAATCTGGTGACGGATGGCGCCGACGACGCCAAGCCGACCGCCGGTTTCCAGCGCGTGATCCAGCGCGCGGTGATCCATGTGCAGTCGTCCGGTCGCGAAGAGGTGACCGGCGCCAACGTGCTGATCGCGATCTTCGCCGAGCGCGAGAGCCATGCCGCGTACTTCCTGCAGGAGCAGGACATGACGCGCTATGACGCCGTCAACTACATCAGCCACGGCATCGCCAAGCGGCCGGGCGTCTCCGAGGCGCGGCCGGTGCGCGGCGTCGACGAAGAGACCGAGGCAAAGGGTACCGAGGACGCCAAGAAGAAGGGCGAAGCGCTCGAGACCTATTGCGTCAACCTCAACAAAAAGGCGCGCGACGGCAAGATCGATCCGGTGATCGGACGCAATTCCGAGATCAACCGCGCGATCCAGGTGCTGTGCCGCCGGCAGAAGAACAATCCGCTGTTCGTGGGCGAGGCCGGTGTCGGCAAGACCGCGATCGCGGAGGGCCTCGCCAAGCGCATCGTCGACAGCGAGGTGCCGGAGGTTCTTGCGGCTGCGACCGTGTTCTCGCTCGACATGGGCACGCTGCTCGCGGGCACGCGCTATCGTGGCGACTTCGAGGAGCGCCTGAAGCAGGTGCTGAAGGAGCTCGAAGCGCATCCCAACGCCATCCTGTTCATCGACGAGATCCACACCGTGATCGGTGCGGGCGCGACGTCGGGCGGGGCGATGGATGCGTCGAACCTGCTCAAGCCGGCGCTTGCCTCGGGCACGATCCGCTGCATGGGCTCGACCACCTACAAGGAATACCGCCAGCACTTCGAGAAGGACCGCGCGCTGGTGCGGCGCTTCCAGAAGATCGACATCAACGAGCCGACGGTCGAGGACGCGATCGCGATCCTCAAGGGTCTCAAGCCTTACTTCGAGGACTACCATCGGCTGAAGTACACCAATGAGGCGATCGAGGCCGCGGTGCAGCTCTCCTCGCGCTACATCCACGACCGCAAGCTGCCGGACAAGGCGATCGACGTGATCGACGAGTCAGGCGCGGCGCAGATGCTGGTGGCCGAGAACAAGCGCAAGAAGACGATCGGCATCAAGGAGATCGAGACCACGATCGCCTCGATGGCGCGGATCCCGCCGAAGAGCGTGTCGAAGGACGATGCCGAGGTGCTCAAGCATCTCGAGCAGACCCTGAAGCGCACCGTGTTCGGCCAGGACAAGGCCATCGAGTCGCTGGCCGCATCGATCAAGCTGGCGCGTGCCGGTTTGCGCGAGCCGGAGAAGCCGATCGGCTGCTATTTGTTCTCGGGACCGACCGGCGTCGGCAAGACCGAAGTCGCAAAGCAGCTCGCAGCGTCGCTCGGCGTCGAGTTGCTGCGCTTCGACATGTCCGAATACATGGAGCGGCATACCGTGTCGCGTCTGATCGGCGCGCCTCCCGGCTATGTCGGCTTCGACCAGGGCGGCCTGCTCACTGACGGCGTCGATCAGCATCCGCATTGCGTGGTTCTGCTCGACGAAATCGAGAAGGCGCATCCCGACCTCTACAACGTGCTGCTCCAGATCATGGATCACGGCCGGCTCACCGACCATAACGGCAAGCAGGTCAACTTCCGCAACGTGATCCTGATCATGACCACGAACGCAGGTGCTTCGGATCTCGCCAAGCAGGCGTTCGGCTTCACGCGCTCGAAGCGGGAAGGCGACGACCACGAGGCGATCAACCGGCAGTTCGCGCCGGAATTCCGCAACCGTCTCGATGCCATCGTCTCGTTCGGCCATCTCAGCGTCGAGGTGATCGGTACGGTCGTGGAGAAGTTCGTGCTTCAGCTCGAAGCGCAGCTCGGCGATCGCGACGTCACCATCGAACTGTCCGAGCCCGCCAAGACCTGGCTGGTCCAGCATGGTTACGACGAGCAGATGGGCGCACGGCCCATGGCCCGCGTCATCCAGGAGCACATCAAGAAGCCGCTGGCTGACGAGGTGCTGTTCGGCAAGCTCAAGCGTGGCGGCCACGTCCGCGTCGTCCTGGTCAAGGACGAGGCCGACGAGACCAAGGACAAGATCGGGTTCGAGTTCCTCGACGGTCCGATCACGCCGAAGCAGGAGAAGCTGCCCGGCGCCCGCAAGCGTCCGCCGGGCAAGTCCAAGCCGGGCGGTGGCGGCTCCGGCGGCTCGAAGGGGCCGACCTCGAAGGGCCCGCTGGTCAAGGCTTGATTGCGAGCGATATGAATTGAAAAGGCCGGCTGAAAAGCCGGCCTTTTTGTTTGCGTGGCGGTCGCGAGGCGCTAGGTGCCGGTGTCGGGCGCAGGCGCTGCCGGCGGCCGCGGCTTCTTCGGCGCGGGTGGCCTTGCGCGGGCAGGGGCTGACGGCTGCATGGTCACGATGACAGGATTCGGCTTGTGATCGGTTGCCGCCCCGGTGGCAGCATCGACGCCCATGCCGACGACACCTCCGAGCAAGAGATTTCCCGCGAAGCCTGCGGCCCCGGAGGTCGGTATGTCCCGGCTGAGCGGCACGATCTGCGGTTCATAGCCTTCCTTCTGGAAGGTGATCGAAATGTCGGCGTTCCGCTTGACGACCACGGAGCACGGCGTCGTGCAGGTGGTCGGAACTTCCATTCCGCTGACGACGGCTTCCACGCCCGACGGTGTCGATGAGATGCTGATGTTTTCGGTCGTGCCACGCGTGACAGACGCGCAGCCGCCCAGCATGACGCTGAGCGCCACAATTCCAAATGAACGCATGAAATGCCCCTTATTCCCCGCGTCAATGAAGCGCAACCGGAGCGGGAGGGCAATACGTCATTGGTCCAGATAGTTAAGCCACGCACAAGTTGCGCGCGAGAGCAGCAGAACCTGGACGTGAGCTATTCGCCGCGCAGGCGCTGGTCGTCCTGTACCCGGACGTGCTCGGCGCCGCGCGCGCCCGCGGGCGACAGCCGCAGCATGCTCAGCACTGCACCGCACAGCGCAAATCCGACGCCGACAAGGAGCGCGATCCTGGTTCCCTCGGTCGGATAGCGGCCGAGCAGCAGCGCCACCAGCGCCGCGCCGGTGGTCTGGCCGAGCAGGCGCGCCGTGCCCAGCATACCGCTGGCGCCGCCGGCGCGCTCGCGCGGGGCGGCCGCGATCATGGTGCGGTTGTTGGGGGTCTGGAACAGGCCGAAGCCGGCCCCCGCCAGCGCCATCCGCCAGATCACGTCGAGCGGCGTCGGGCTTGCAGGCAGGAAGGCGAGTGCGCCGAGGCCGCAGGCAAACAGCGTGAGCCCGATGCCGCCGAGCAGGCCGGCCGGATAATGCTCGACCAGGCGGCCGGCGAGCGGGGCTGCGAACGCCACCGCGATCGGCCATGGTGTGATCAGGAGCCCCATATGCACGGCGGAATAGCCGAAGCGGCTCTGGAGGTAGAAGGGGATCGCGACGAAGGCCAGCATCTGTCCGCAGAACGAGGCGATCGAAGTGGCGATCGACAGTGCGAACACCGGGATGCGCAACAGGTCGACCGGCAGCAGCGGCGAGGTCATGTGGGTTTCGCGGTAGATCAGCAGCGCGCCCGCGACGATGGCGATGGCGAATTGGACGAGACAGGTGATGGCGGCTTCGCCATGACCGACGCTGTCGACGGCCGCGATGCCGACGCCGAAGGTGATCGCGGACAGGCCTGCGCTCTGCCAGTCGAAGGAGCGGCTGGCGGGTTTTGTGTGCGGCAGGCTACGCAGGCCGAGCACCAGCGTCACTGCACCCAGTGGGACGTTGATGGCGAACAGCCAGGGCCAGGTTCCGACCGCCAGGATGCCCGCGGCGAGCGTCGGGCCGACCGCGGCCGAGAAGGCGACGACGAGCGCGTTGATCCCGATGCCGCGGCCGAGCTGGCTGCGCGGATAGGTGAAGCGCACCAGCGCCGCGTTGACGCTCATGATGCCGGCGGCGCCAAAACCCTGGATGATGCGCGCGATCGTCAGCAGCGGTAGCGTATGCGCCAGCGCGCAGAAGGCAGATGCGAGCGTGAACAGTACGAGCCCGGCCAGATAGACGCGGCGATAGCCGACGATCTCGCCGAGCGACGCCAGCGGCAGCAGCGAGATCGTGATCGCGAGCTGGTAGCCATTGACGATCCAGATCGAGAAGGCCGGGCTCGCGTCGAGGTCGGCTGCGATCGTCGGCAGCGCCACGTTGGCGATAGCGCTGTCGACGACCGCCATGATGATGCCGAGCGCAATCGTCAGCACCGCCTGGTTGCGCTGCGGCTGCGGCAGGCCGTCGGCATGCTCGATCGGGGCAGACGACATGATGGAGGCGCGCCTGATTGGAGCCGTGAGTCATCTCCGGATTAGGAAATTGCAGGATGGATCGCAACCCGGCAGGACCCGGACGGTTCCTGTGCCGGAAGCAGGCCTTCCGGCACAGGAAAACGGGTCGGGACCGCTTTCGCGAGGGCTCGGGGAGCCGAGCGGTCGGGCAGTTGGCCGTCTCTACACCGCCGGCGGATTGCGGTCGGTGAAGGTGGTGCGCTGGTGCCAGTAGGGATAGGGCAAGGTCACCTTGCTCGCGGCATCGAGCTTTGCGATCTGGTCCTTGGTCAATGTCCAGCCGACCGCGCCGAGATTTTCGCGCAGCTGCGTCTCGTTGCGCGCGCCGATGATCAGCGTCGAGACCGTCGGACGCTGGAGCAGCCAGTTCAGTGCGATCTGCGAGACGCTCTTGCCCGTCTCCTTGGCGACCTCGTCGATCGCCTCGACGACGCGATAGACGTGCTCATCGGGCACGGGCGGGCCGAAATCGGCGGTCTTGGGCAGGCGACTGACCTCGGGCTTCGGTTGACCCCGTCGGATTTTTCCGGTGAGGCGCCCCCATCCGAGCGGCGACCAGACCACGGCGCCGAGCCCCTGGTCGACGCCGAGTGGCATCAACTCCCATTCGTAGTCGCGCCCGATCAATGAATAATAGGTCTGGTTGGCGACGTAGCGTGGGAAGCCATGCTTGTCGGCAACCGAGAGCGACTTCATCAGGTGCCAGCCCGAAAAGTTGGAGACGCCGACATAGCGGATCTTGCCGGCGCGCACGAGCACGTCGAGAGTCGCAAGCACCTCTTCAGGCGGGGTGAACGCGTCGAAGCCGTGAAGCTGGAACAGGTCGATGTAATCGGTGCCGAGCCGGCTCAGCGAACCATCGATGGCCGCGAGCAGATGCTGCCGTGACGAGCCGATGTCGTTGGGTCCGTCGCCGAAGCGGAAGGTGGCCTTGGTCGAGATCAGAACCTTGTCGCGGCGGCCCTTGATGGCCTCGCCGAGGACACGCTCGGATTCGCCGAGCGAATAGACGTTGGCGGTGTCGAACATCGACACCCCGGCATCGAGGCAGATATCCAGAAGGCGCCGCGCCTCGGCCGCGTCCGTCGTGCCCCATGCAGCAAGGCGGCCGACGCCGCCGAAGGTGCCCGTTCCCAGGCTCAAAGCGGGCACCATGAGGCCGGATCGGCCCAAGCGTCGGTATTCCATCGATATGCTCCTCGGCTGGCCGCTGGTTGATCGGTGCGGCCTTGGGGTGCGATGGTAATGCAAGCGCGGGCCGTGTCCTATCACGCGCTCACATACCGGCCTTGCTCGGGAATGGCCTAGTCGTGCAGGCGCATGTCATCGAATGCTGCATCGGCAACGCGCGCGCCTGGTGTCTTCACCGATGACTGAGCCTCGACCCTGGTTGCGGGCGAGGGGAAGCAGGCAGCTTCGCCGTCACGCGCCTGCCGCGGCAGCAGCGTCAGGCCCCAGCCCACCAGGACCAGCACCGCGAGCCTGATCGCGATCACACCCAGCAACAGCTCCGATCCGCTTATGGTGGCGTGAGTCCTCATGCACGCCAGCCTGATGCGCGCAGCCGGACAAGGCAATCTGGAATTGACGAGCCTTGCCTTCGCCTGCAGCGAAGGCTCAAGGTGATAGCTGGCTGGATGTCAGTGCCGCAACTGGCTCTGCCTGAAGTCGCGCGGCGACATTCCGAAATGCTCGCGGAAAACGCGGCCGAAATGCGAGAGGTCGTTGAAGCCCCAGGCGAAGGCGATCTCGCTGACGTGGCGATGGGCCAGCACGGGCGAGGCGAGGTCACGCCGGCATTGGGCGAGACGCTCGGCAAGCACGTGGCGCTGGAACGAGGTATCCTCGTCGGCAAGGAGATCGTTCACGTAGCGCGGCGAGATGCCGAGTGCAGCCGCGGCCTCCGACAGCGAGAGGTCGGGATCCGCGAGGTGAGCGCGGATGTGGGACTTCAAGCGGTAGAGCAGGGCGGAGCGGTGGGTGGAGGACGGCAGCGATGTCTTGCCGAGCCGTTCGCTCAGCGCCATCGCGAGCAGATCGACGGCCTGCTCCGACAGCGCCGCAGCGTTGTCCGGGGCAAGTCGGTCCGCGCTCTGGCAAAGCCTGAAGATGAAATCATAGGCGAGCCGTTCGAGCGTAAGCGTAGCTCTGCGGCCCTTTTGAATGGCGCTTGACGCCTATTTTGTTCGCGTGGCGCGTCGCCGCGGCTTCCTTGTGTCGGACAACGCGTTGACGGCGGCTTCGAGTGCCTTCCGGTCGACGACGTTGGGATCGAACCGCTCCGGGCCCCAGAGGCGCATGTGTCCGTGCTCGGGATGGGCGGGGTCGCTGATGGCGGCGAGGTATTCGGCATAGCCTGGCGCACCGCCGACGTCTTCCGGAGGACAACGACCGGCGGCCTCGAGCAGGAAGGGAAGCCCCTCCGTCGTGGTGTTCTCGAACCATTTTTCGAGCTTGATCACATGGTCCCAGCTGTCGCCGAAGTCATAGAGATAGTGGATCGTCTTGGCGCCGGTCTCGCGAACGATATCGCACAGCCGCGCTTTGCGGGCATCCATGGGCTGGTGACCGTAATCATTGTCGGGGTCGGGAATCCCCCAATGTGCCTCACCAGCAAAGAACTCGAAGAGGTGACTGTTCGTCCAGCCGAATGCCTCCTGAAGCGTCAGATGCAGCCGATCAAGGCGCAGGGTGACGGGTACGACAAGGCGACGCATCACCTCCGGCTTCACATCCTTGAGGGTCACCTTGATCCGGACCGCGGTCGTGTTCAGGCTCATGCCGCCAGCCTCGGATCGCGTGTATGCATCGTATAGGTCGACGCCCAGGGAAGCAGTTCGTCCAGTCGCGCTGCAGGCCAACCATTGACGAGCTTGGCGAGAACGTCAGCGAGCCAGTGCTCGGCACTGACGCCATTGAGCTTACAGGTCTCAATGAGCGAAGCCAGCAATGCCCAATTCCCGGCGCCTTCGTCGCAACCGGCAAAAAGAGAGTTCTTGGCGTTGAGCTTGATCGGTCGCATCGCACGCTCGACAGCATTCGTGTCCATTTCGATGCGCCCATCATCAAGATAGAGCGTCAGGCCGTCCCAATGACGTAGTGCATAGCGCAAAGCCTTCGCCGTGTCGCTCTTCTGCGCAAGGTGATCGAGCTTGGCCTCAAACCACTGCTTCAAGGCTGCAACCAGAGGCCGGGTATGCGCTTGTCGGCCAGCACGGCGCTCGTCCGCAGATCGGCCGCGGAGGGCCTTCTCGACCGCGTAAAGCTGGGCGATGCGCTCAAGAGCCTCGCGGGCAACCGGAGCTGGCGCAGGCGCAGCCTCCCGCTCGATCTTCACAAACTGGCGCCGCAGATGCGACCAGCAGAAGGCGAGCGTCCCGGACAGGGCGTCCGCACGCGTCTCTCGGGTCATGGTCTTGTAAGCCTGATAGCCGTCGCAGTGGATGATGCCGCGATAGCCCTCCAGCAGCCGCAAGCCATGAACGGCGCCGCGGCCCGGTGCATAGGCATAGACTACCCCAGGCGGATCAGGTCCGGCCCAAGGCCTGTCATCGCGTGACAGCGCCCAGAAGTAGCCGGTTTTTGTTCTGCCGCGCCCCGGATCCAGCACCGGCGCCGGGGTCTCATCGACACAGAGCTTCGAGGAGGCGAGCAGAAGCTGGCGCAGACGATGCCACACGGGCTTCAATTCCTGGGCGGCATAGCCGACCCAGAAGGCGAGCGTGGAACGATCCAGCGCTATTCCGTGCGTCGCCAGCATCTGCGCCTGGCGGTAAAGCGGCAAATGCCAGTGATACTTGGCATCGATCACATGCGCGACCAGCCGCTCGGTGGGCAATCCTCCCCTGATCAATCGCTCGGGAGCCGCGTGCTGCAGGACGACGCCATGACAGGCGCGGCAGGCCAGCTTGGGACGGCGGGTGATGATGACGCGATACTGCGCCGGAACGACGTCGAGCCTCTGGCTCTCATCCTGACCAATCTCGAAGAGGTTGCCCTTACAAGACGGGCAGCAGCTCTCGGCCGGCATCATAGTCTCGATGACGCGCGGCAAATGCTCCGGCAGCTGACCACGGTTGGCTCTGCGCGCGGCAGCTCTCTTCTCGCCTGTTTTGGGATTGGCACGATTCTCGGCGGCTTCGAGAGCCGCAACGGCCTGATCGATATCCTCCAGAACAAGCTGCAGCTGATCAGCGTCCAGCTTTTCCGAGGACCGACCGAACTGCGCATCTTTCGCAAGCTTGAGCAACCGCTCGAGCCGGGCGCAGCGATCCAGCAGAGCCGCGGCAAAGGCACGCAACTCGGCTGGATCGCTCGGTAGCTCATCAGGCAAATCACTCATTGGCCCGAGCTTGCCATGCTTCGCGTCACGATGCAGCGATGATTTGCATTTTTACGCAAGCGCTTTCGGCTGCGGGATCCGAGGCGCGTGCATGCGCGTCCAATCCATGCCGGCCAGCAGTGCTGACAGCTGGGCCCCATTCATCCGCATCACACCGGCCACGATGGGTGGCCATTTGAAGCCGCTGCCATCGAGCCGCTTCCAGTACATCACAAGGCCGCTGCCATCCCAGACGACGATCTTCACCCGATCGGCGCGCTTCGCACGGAACACCACCGCCACGCCCTTCATCGGGTCATGGCCCAGCGTATCCTTCGCCAGCAGCGCCAAGCCCTCTGCACCCTTCCTGAAGTCCACAGGTTGCGTCGCCACGTAGATCATGAGGCTCGCCGGCATCGTCAGCATGAACGTGTCCGTCGCAGCGCAATGAACACATCGCTCAACGCAGCAAGGCCAGGCGCCCCGCGCACCTCCACGCGCGCGCCCTGGAACTCAACCGTAACAATGGCTGCTTCCGGCGAACCGGAGGGCTCTGCGGCCGCAGGCAACGCTAATTCCGACACCACCGGCACGAACGACAGCGTGTCCGCCGACGCCGGCAATACCAACTGGCCCAAACGCGCCCGGCGCCGCCAATCATGCACCTGCTGGGGCCGGCAGCCATGGCGACGAGCGACGTCTGTTACAACCGCCCCCGGTTCGAGGCTTTCCGCCGCAATCTGCGCCTTCAAATCATCCGGCCAGCGCTTTCGACCTGCGCCAGCGAACACTTCAATACGCGGTGACAACGGTCGTCTTATGTCGTCAGAATGGTCGTCCATTGTGAGCACCCTTCCAGAAGATGACTCTTCTAACGGTGCTCTCAAGACTCCGCACAAACAATCAGACGGGCCTCGGCGCTACGCTTACGTTCGAGCGGCACATCGGCGCCGAACGACATCGCGGTGAGCGTCTCGGTGGCGCCGAGCCGGCGCTGCAACATCTCGCGCGGCACCTTGAAGATCGTTTGCGTGAAGGCGTGGTTGAACTTCAGCTCATAGGGACGCGTCGTGTCGTAGAGCGCGAACTCGCCGGGATGGATCACGGTCTCGCGGCCGTCCTGCACCACGCCTCCGTCGCCGCGATTGCCGAGCGCAACCAGGACAAAATCCTGATCCGAACGCGCGATGCGGGATGGCGTCCGGAACACGTGCTGGCGGTCGGAGCAGACCTCGGAGCACACGGCCCTGCCGAGCGGGGCCTGCGTGACCGAGCCGCGAAAGGCGCTGCCGAGGTCGGACTTGCAGTCGAGCCCGACGAAAACGTCGCAGACGATGTCCTGCCACAGCGCCAGCCGCCGGTAGCCGGGGCTGCCGTCTGTCGTGAACTGGATTGGCATCGGCAAGCCTCCCTGTCACATCCAGCAAACCGCATGTTGGCGCAGACCCAGCCAGACCGAAGGCAAGTCCCGTACCCGTCGGCGATCCCGGCCAGTCGAGTTTTTGTTCCACTGCGGTCGAGCGCCCGGCCGGGTGGCTTGGCCAAATAGACTGCATCGGACGTGGCTTCCGATCAACCGGCAATGGAGGCGGCAATGGGCATCGAACATCCGAAATACAAGGTCGCGGTGGTGCAGGCGGCGCCGGCCTGGCTGGATCTCGACGCCTCGATCGACAAGTCGATCGCGCTGATCAGGGACGCCGCCGAGAAGGGCGCCAAGCTGATCGCCTTTCCCGAGGCCTTCATCCCCGGCTACCCCTGGCATATCTGGATGGACTCGCCGGCCTGGGCGATCGGCCGCGGCTTCGTCCAGCGCTACTTCGACAACTCGCTGTCCTATGACAGTCCGCAGGTCGAGCGGCTGCGCGACGCCGTACGCAATGCAAAGCTCACCGCCGTGCTCGGCCTGTCCGAGCGTGACGGCGGCAGTCTCTATCTGGCGCAATGGCTGATCGGGCCGGACGGCGAGACCATCGCAAAGCGCCGCAAGCTGCGGCCGACCCATGCCGAGCGCACGGTCTATGGCGAGGGTGACGGCAGCGATCTCGCCGTCCACGCAAGATCGGACATCGGCCGCATCGGCGCATTGTGCTGCTGGGAGCATCTCCAGCCACTGTCGAAATACGCGATGTACGCCCAGAACGAGCAGGTGCATGTCGCGGCCTGGCCGAGCTTTTCGCTCTACGATCCCTTTGCGCCGGCGCTCGGCGCCGAGGTCAACAATGCCGCCTCGCGCGTCTATGCGGTGGAGGGCTCCTGCTTCGTGCTCGCGCCGTGCGCGACGGTCTCGCAGGCCATGATCGATGAGCTCTGCGACCGTCCGGACAAGAATGCGTTGCTGCATGTCGGCGGCGGATTCGCCGCGATCTACGGTCCCGACGGCAGCCAGATCGGCGACAAGCTGGCGCCGGACCAGGAAGGGCTGCTGATTGCCGAGATCGATCTCGGCGCCATCGGTGTTGCCAAGAACGCTGCCGATCCCGCCGGGCATTATTCGCGGCCCGACGTGACGCGGCTCCTGCTCAACAAGAAGCGATATCAGCGCGTCGAGCAGTTCGCGCTGCCGGTCGACACCATTGAGCCCACGGACATCGCGGCGGCGGCGAGTTGATCGCCGGGATCAAGGGGAGGGTACGATCATGGAATCCGCAATTCCTCTGCATCTCGAGACCCAGCGCACGCGCCACAAGCGCGTGCCGGACGATTACCAGCCGCCATATCCGTCGTTCGTGGCGCGCTACAAGCCCGCCGTAAGCCGCGTCGTGATGGCCTATTTCGGTGTGCAGTATCGCGACGCGGCGCCGTCGGCTGCGACGGCGGCACTCGCCGAGATCGCGGCGCGGTTTGCTGCCGAGGGCGGGCCTTCGCATTGGGACCGCGCCCGCTACGTCGACCGCGCCGGTTATGAGACCGTCGTGTCGGTTGCCTATTGGGACGACGTCGCGCGCTTCGACGCATGGTTCGCGCCGGCACGCGAGGCGTGGACAGTGAAGGCGCGCGAGGGCATCGGCACCTTCATCGAGGTGCTGCGTCCCACGGTCGCCCGGCACGAGACGCTGTTCTCCTCGCTCGACCGGCCCGAGGGCGTGGCCGCAGTCGCCGACGGCATGAGCGGCGAGGTGCAGGAGCACGCCTATTGGGGCGGCATGCGCGATCGCATTCCGCTGTCGCAGACCGATCCGATGACGCCGGGCGGCGCGCCGGAATTGATCCGCGACGGCGCGCGGCTGCGGGTGAAGGCGCACGACAATCTCTGCCTGATCCGCTCCGGGCAGGACTGGAGCGATACGGAGGCGTCGGAGCGCAAGCTCTATCTCGACGATGTCGAGCCGGTGCTACGCGAGGGCATGGATTTCCTGCGCGACGACGGGCTAGCCATCGGCTGCTACGCGAACCGCTACATGCAGGTACTTTCGGCCGCCGGCAGCGTGAGCGAAAAGTCCTACGGCCAGAGTTGGTGGAAGAGCCTCGCCGCACTTGAGCGCTGGGCGGAGTCGCATCCGACCCACGTCAAGATATTCGGCGCGGCGATGAAATACCTGTCGACGCTCGGGCCGTCGGCAAAGCTACGGCTCTATCACGAGGTTACGGTGGCGGCCGCGGACGAGCAGTTCTTCGAATATCTGAACTGCCATTCGAAGACCGGCATGCTGGCGGCGGTCGAGACCGTCAGCGCCTAGGCTGCGCAGTGGCCGAGCAGTTCGGGATGCGCGGCGCAGATGTGATGCGCGCCGGCATCCCGCAGCTCGGCCTCGCTGCCATAGCCATAGAGCACGCCGATCGCGGTCATGCCGTTGGTGCGGGCGCCGACCACGTCGTGGCTGCGGTCGCCGATCATGATCGCGCTGACGGGATCGACCTTCGCTTCGACGAGCGCGTAGCGCAGCAGGTCGCGCTTGTCGACACGCGTGCCGTCGAGCTCGGAGCCGAACACGCGCTCGAAATACGGTTTCAGGCCGAAATGATCGACGATGCGGGTGGCGTAGACCGCGGGCTTGCTGGTGGCGACGAACATGCGCTGGCCGGTTGCGGCGATCGTCGTCAGCGTGTCGATGATGCCGGCATAGGCCTCGTTCTCGAACAGGCCGATATCGGCAAATCGCTCGCGATAAAGCAGTAGCGCGCGGTCGGCGAGCTCGTCGCTTTCGGTGAGCTTCTTCAGGCTGGCGTGCAGGGGCGGCCCGATGCACCAGGTCAGCTCGTCCTCGCTCGGCACGGCAAGGTCGAGCCGCTCCAGCGCGTATTGGATTGAGCGGGTGATCCCGGGCTTCGGGTTGGTCAGCGTGCCGTCGAGATCGAAGAAGATTGTAGCCATGCCAGTCGTGCCCGTGTTGATACCGCCGTTGTTTGACCTAAACGACGCGGCTGCTCAAGGCAACGCCGCCGCGTCGATGTCGCGTACCGTTTTAAAGCTCGCTATTGGCAGGGCATAAGCGTAGAGTCCTGCGA
Source organism: Bradyrhizobium barranii subsp. apii (assembly GCF_011516635.5). Lineage (GTDB taxonomy): Bacteria > Pseudomonadota > Alphaproteobacteria > Rhizobiales > Xanthobacteraceae > Bradyrhizobium > Bradyrhizobium barranii. The sequence continues at coordinate 4,542,351 of NZ_CP096255.1, forward strand.
TCACCGCCCTTCCCATGGCATCCATCGGTGACTGAGGGTCACTAGCGCTCCCGCCGAACGAGGAGGAGCGCGCATGCCTCGCTTTAATCTGGCCGACTGGATCGTGCCGCCGGTGATCGTCCCGCTGTTTCTGTTGCTCCTGGTGGCCGCTGCGGCTTTTCTGCATGGATAGGACGCCGCTCCAATATCTGGTGAGCGGACGCGATCAAAGCGGCTATGTCAGCCTGGCCCGCACCACGACGGCCGCCGCCCTGAAGAAGGCGAGGGAGCTGTTGCAGGAAGGCTATGTCGACGTGCGGATATGCACGCCGCAGGGCCGGGTTCTGCTGTCTGACGAGTTCGACCAGTTCGAGGCATGAGGAACGCAGGGGCGTCAAACGGCGCGCCCGGATCCTCCGCGAGGAACGATACCCGTATGAAAATGCTTATTGTCGCATTGGCGCTTGGCACATTCGTGCAAAGTGCAGTCGCCAAAGAGCCGGACTGCCGCGCGATCGAGAGCACGAGCGGACGGCTTGCCTGCTACGACGCTGCGTTTCCGCCGAAAGCGAAGCAACCCACTGCTGCCGAACAAGACGCAGCGCGGGCTGCCTACAAGGACCCGTTCATTGCGGAAGAGGCCAGAACCGCAGCGAAGCTGAAGAATATCTGTCGCGGCTGTTGAGGTTTGCAATCAAGCAGCGCGTGGCAGAGGTGACGGACGACAGAATTCGCCGGCGCGTCCGCCCGCCGTGCACGCTCCGACATCAAGCGAAATCATAGAGGTGCCGACATGACGCCGCTCCGCCGTATCGCCGTGATCGGCAACTCGCTGCCTCGACGATGCGGAATTGCGACCTATACGACCGACCTGAAGAACGCGATATCGATTTCGCGCCAGGATCTGGAGACCTGCATCGTGGCAATGACCGATCGCGGTCAAGCCTATGATTATCCTCCGGCGGTCGCGTTCCAGATCAAGGACGGCAATATCGAAGACTACATGCGGGCCGCGGATTTCCTCAATGCCGGCCGGTTCGATGCCGTGTGTTTGCAGCACGAGTTCGGGATTTTCGGTGGTGAGGCCGGGGCCCATATCCTCGTGCTGTTGTCCCGCCTTGCCATGCCGGTGGTGACGACGTTCCATACCGTGCTCGCCGATCCGACATCTGCGCAGCGGACGGTCATGGAGCGCATCGTCGAGGCGTCGTCGAAGGTCGTGGTGATGGCCAATAAGGGCCGCGAACTGCTGCGCGACGTCTACCGAGTGGCTGACGACAAGATCGAGGTCATCGCCCACGGCATTCCGGATGTCGCCTTCGTCGAGCCCGATGCAGCGAAGGCCAAGCTTGGATTTGAGCAAAAATCGGTCATCCTGACATTCGGCCTGTTGTCACCGAACAAGGGCATCGAAATCATGATCGACGCCTTGCCGTCGATTCTGAAGCGCTGCGCGAATGCGGTGTATGTCGTGCTTGGCGCAACGCACCCCAACCTGGTCCGAAACCAGGGCGAGGCCTATCGCGAGAGCCTGATGGCGCGGGTGCGCGAACTCGGAATTGATGACCACGTGGTGTTCTTCGACCGGTTCGCCGATCTCGCCACGCTGCTCGAATTCATCTCGATGTGCGACGTCTATGTCACGCCCTATCTCAACGAAGCCCAGATGACGTCGGGAACCCTGGCCTACAGCTTCGGACTGGGGAAGCCAGTCGTCTCGACGCCTTACTGGCACGCCCGCGAGCTGCTTGCCGACGGGTGCGGCGTGCTGGTGCCTTTCAGCGACGCCGCGGCGATCGGCAACGAGATCGCAGGCCTGCTGACCGACGACGCCCGCCGGCAGGCGATGTCGCGGCGCGCCTATGCGGCGAGCCGGATGATGACATGGGAACGGGTGGCCGAGCGCTACGTGTCCGTCTTCGAGAATGTACGGCAAGGCCATCGGCTTAAACTCTTCGCGTGCTCGGAGATGAATATGCCGGAGCCACGTAGCCCCGCATCGCCCGATATGCAGATCGGCCATTTCCTGTCGATGTGCGATGATGTCGGCCTGTTCCAGCATGCGGTCCATTCGGTGCCGGATCGCGCGCACGGCTATTGCGTCGACGACAATGCCCGAGCGCTGCTTCTGGCCTGCGCCCTCAATGGTCCAGGTGAACAGCCGCTGTCCGAAATCCTGACGAGCCGGTTTGCGGCATTCGTGCAGCACGCCTGGAATCCCGACACCGGGCAATTTCGCAACTTCATGGGGTTCAATCGAACCTGGCTTGAGGACAGAGGGTCGGAAGACAGTCACGGGCGGACGCTATGGGCTTTGGGCGAGGCTGCACGCAGAGACGCCAGCCCGGCCCGGCGCCTGTGGGCCGCTGCTTTGTTCGCCCAGGCATTGTCGATCGCTGCGAGCTTTCGTTCGCCCCGCGCATGGGCATTCATGCTGCTGGGCTTGGACGCCTATTGCGCTGTGGCTCCGGACGATCTCCACGCCAGGGACGTCCGGCATTCCCTTGCCGGCAGGTTGATGGCGTGTCTGGCGTCGGTCGAGACGTCGGACTGGGTGTGGTTTGAGGAAGGGCTGGCCTACGACAACGCGCGGCTGCCGCAGGCGTTGATCCTCACAGGCATGGCGACGCAGGCGCCCCAATATCTCGATGCCGGATTGAGGTCTCTGCGCTGGCTCATGACGCAGCAGACGACCGCGGCAGGGCATTTCCGGCCGGTCGGCACCGCCGGCTTCGGCGAGCGGCGGCAACGTCCCCGTGCGTTTGATCAGCAGCCCGTGGAGGCAACGGCGACGATCGCCGCCTGCCTCGCCGCGTGGCGTGCCGATGGCGATGCCGAATGGAAAGCCATGGCAACTCGAGCCTTCGCCTGGTTCCTTGGCAGCAACGATCTCTCAGTGGCGCTGGTCGATCCGCTCACTGGCAGTTGCCGGGATGGTTTGCACGCTGATCGCGCCAACGAAAACCGCGGGGGCGAGTCCGTTGTTTGCTATCTCCTCGGGCTTGCTGAGATGCGCCAGCTTGCGCGCGTCAACCCGAGCTTGACGAGGCCCACAGCCTTGCGCGCCGTGAGCGCCTGAACTTCATCTTTTCATTCAGCACGCCGAGGATACCGTGTCACAAGCTTCTTTCCTGAACCGGCAGGGGCTTAATCTGCGCCCCGATCCAGCGCGAGTCATCGTGCGACCCTTCAAGCCGGCAACCGAACCCCGCGACCTGAACCCGACCGACAAGATGCGTGCAAATCATATCGTCGACCGGGTTCTGGCGCTCAGTTCGGAGGCCGTTGCAGTTCAGCTTGCGGATGTGCTCGACAATTTCCAGGGGCGACATCGTAACCTCCTGGAGCGGTTCGAGACCCGAGCGGATGAAATGGAGGACGCTTTCGCCACGCATGGCGTCTTCTCGAAGACGCAGCGCCAGCTGATTGGTGCCTATTTTCTCAGTGAGTATTCGTTCGAAGCCTCTGCCTTGTTCAACCCCAGCATCGTCCCGCACCCCGATCAATCGGGAGCACCGAACGGAGGTTCGCGATTCATCGTCAGCCTCCGGGCCATCGGCGAGGGGCATGTGTCGTCACTGACGTTTCGAACCGGAACGATTGCGGCTGACGGAAGCCTGGCCGTCGATCCGACGGCGCGCCTTGCCTCGGTCCCCCGGATCAGCCATCGCGTATCCGGATCGGACGGCGACCGTGTGGAATTGGTGTTCAGGCCCGAGGAAGACCTCAGCGAGCGGGTCATCTTTCCCGTGACCGAATCCCAATCCAACGGGATCGAGGATGCGCGCTTTGTCAAATTCAACGACGGCGATCGGGAGATCTACTACGCGACCTATACGGCCTATAGCGGACGGGCGATCCGGTCTGAATTGATCGAGACCAGCGACTTCATGTCGTTTCGACTAACGCCTTTGCGGGGGGCTGCAGCCCACAACAAGGGCATGGCGCTGTTCCCACGCAAGATCGACGGCCGCTATGCCATGATCGCGCGACAGGACAATGAGAACCTGTATCTGGTCTATTCGGACGACCTCTACACATGGGAGGGCGGCCGGGTGCTTTTGAAACCGCAATTTCCCTGGGAGTTCGTCCAGATCGGCAATTGCGGGGCGCCCATCGAACTTGACGAAGGTTGGCTGCTGCTGACGCACGGTGTCGGCCCGATCCGGAAATACTCGATCGGAGCGGCTCTGCTCGACAAGCGCGACCCGTCCAGGGTGCTGGCTCGCTCGGCCGAACCGCTGTTGCGGCCTGAACCGTCCGAGCGCGAAGGGTATGTCCCCAACGTCGTCTATACCTGCGGTGCGATGAGGCACAATGACCAGATCATCCTGCCATATGCCGTGTCGGACACCTTCTCCAGCTTTGCAACGATCAGGATTTCCGCGCTCATCGAAGCGATGCGCGGCTGAGCGCGGTTGTCGCGGTCGTTGACGTCAACTCCGTGTGTCAACAGGTCAGAGGTGCCGTCATGGTCCGCGAAACAACCTACGTGGTGCAGGCGTTCAACGCCGGCAAGGGTGGAAATCTGAAGGCCGACTCTCCCATCGTCTGCAAGTCGGAAAGCGGCGCGCTGCGCACGGCGGAGAGACTGGCCTTGAGCAAACTCGGCGTCGTCGCGTTCTCGTCCAGCGGCGATCCCGAAATGGGTGACTATGACGATGAGCCTACGGTGTTCTTCCGAAAGGGCGAGCTTCCGGCTGGTTTCGACTGAGGCCCTGATCGTGGTCGAGCAGATATTGGCGGAGAGGCACAGATGAACGAGCGACTGGACATATTGAAGAAGGCCCGCGATCGAATGATCGAGGACAGGGACACGCATGCGAAGGTGCTGGCCGCTCCCTTTGATCGCGACAATGCCGAGCGAGCACGGAACAAGTTTGTCGAGCTTCAAACGCTGATCGATGCCCTGGACCGCGCAATCAGCGCAGAAAAGCCGGCCTCGGCATAGGACCGAAGCGAGTGAAGGGCGGGACTGGCGGACATTTCAACGCAGCACCGCTGTGGCAAGCCGGCGGCCGCCACGGCTCGCCCTATTGCTGTCTCGCCCATTCGACGATCGCCGCGGCATCGGCGCCCGCCTGCGTCTCCCATGTGGCGATCGCGGGCGTTGCCGCTTTCCGGAGCGCGGCGACGAGGGATGCCGGCGCCGGCTCGGCGATGCGGACGCCGTTGTCGCGCATGCGCGCATAATTTTCGATGGTGCGATGGGTCAATAGCGCGAATTGGCTTTGCTCGGTCTCGGCCGCCGCGGCCAGGACCTCGCGCTGCACCGGCTCGGACAGTTCGGCAAATGCGTCGCTGCGGACGAAGGCGATCGAGACCGGCATCGCGTAGTTGATCGCTGTGAAGTAGGGCAGGAAGTCCCAGAGCTTGCGTCCCGCGCCGCCGTCGCCGGAGGTCAGGAACGCATTCAGCCGGTGCTCCCTGAGGCCAGCGAGTGCCGCGTCCATCGGCAGGAACTGTGCATTCGCGCCGGCCGCGCGCATGACCTCGCCGGAGTTGGCGTCGTAGGCCCGCAAATTCAGTCTCGGCAGGGCGTCGGCGCCTTCCAGCGCATGGTCCGACCAGAGGCCCGTGGCCGGCCAGATCGTGACGTAGAGCAGCTTCAGGCCGCGCGCCGCGAGCGCCTTCTCGTAGAGCGGGCGCGCCCGCAGATTGGTGGCGCGGGCGAGGTCGACGGACTGCACCAGAAAGGGCAGGGTGGACAATCCGAGCACCGGGTCGAGGCCCGAAAGCGCGCCCGCGAAGGCGTCGCCGCCGGCGATGCGACCATCCAGCGCGGCGCGCGGCATTTCGCCCGAGTTGATCTTGAGCTCGTTGTCGAAAGCGCTAGCCCGCCCTATTCGTGAGAGCGCGGTATTTTGGTCCGACTGGTGCATCCGCACACCTCCGCTGACGAGGCGCACAGGATTGCCTTCGGCTTTTCACCGCCTGACGACCGGTACTTTGCAACGCGCTTGAGGGATGGGTTGGGTGAACGCGGGCGGACGCCCCACCGGTCAAGGACCGAGCGGCAGCAGCGCGCCGGGCAAGCTGCGGATCAGGTCGGCTTCGGGACATGCCGCGGCGAACGCAAGGCGAATGCGGCTCTTGGTCTCGACAACCCGGGCGGCGATTTTCAAGAGCCGAAGACGCAGCGTCGCGAACTCGGCAGTGGCCAATTCCCGGACTTTGGGAATGGCGTCGCGCACGGTCAGCATCAGCCAATAAGCGGCGGTATGGAGAACGAGGCGGACTTGATTGGCGAGCGCCGAACGGCAACTGGTGCGATCGGAGGCGAGCTGCGTCTTATGCAGCTTGATCAGATTCTCGGCTTGGCCGCGCGCGCAATACAGGCTGTCGTAGATCCACTCGGCCGAGCCGACATCGAGGCTGGTGACGACGAAGCGGATGTCGAGGCCGAGCATCGTCGCCTCAATACGGGCGACGGTGCGCCGTTCGCGATCCCAGGACTTTGCCTTGTGGCGCGTCTCGGTATAGCCGCGCAGAACAGCTAGGTTCTCGATGGCGCGTCGGGTGCGGATATCGTCGGCGACCTCGTCGACTTTTCTGGCGAGCGGCCTGGTACCGGACAGACCGAAGATGTAGTCGATGCCGTTGTTCTCGCACCACGTCATCGCCTCCGGCCGAGCATAGTGCCCGTCGCCACGGAACGTAATTCGCGTCTTGTGCCATCGCGTGCGGATGTGCCGCACCAGGCGGCGCAGATGGGCACGCACCTCGACCCCGCCAGGCGTCTTGCCGGGCCGCAGCACGACCGCCACGGGCCGGCTCTTCTCCGTGTCGTAGACGTGGATCGGCAGGAAGCAGCGTTCGTCATAATGAGCGTTGAACAGCGAGAGTTGCTGATGGCCGTGGACGACATCGCAGGTGTCGTCAATGTCGAGCGTGACGGATGCAGGCTCGCACGGATAGCTATCCATCCATGCATCGACCAGGGTGTAGGTCAGGCGGATCACGTCGCGCAGGCGGGGAGCATTCTCCAGCCGCGACAGCGTCGGTTGGGAACACAGATCGCGACCGCTGTCTGGTAGCCGTCCACAGGCCAGCTTGAATGCGGGATCGGACCGCAGATGATCGAGGTCATCGGCGTCCTCGTAGCCGCAGCAGATCGCGAACATGCGAGCGCGAAACATATCGACAAGGCTGTGCACGACCCGCGTCGGATCGCGCCGATCCGGGAACACCCGGGCCAAATTGTTGGCCAAACCGAGACGTCGCTCGGCCATCGCAAGAAGCATCACGCCCCCGTTCGAGGTCAGCCGACCGCCATCGAAGGCAGCTGTGACTTTCTTGGCGTGAACGGCTGGAAACGAGAAGGGTAGACTCGTATCATCGGTCATGGCGGGCGTGGCGTTCGCGGTGGAAGGTGATGGGGTTGGCTTCGCAACCGAATCCTACGCTTCATCAGCGCTTTACACCACGCTCGCCAGCCTCTCAGGCGCCCTCTGACGAATAAGACGGGCTAGCTACGGTCACGAAACCGTTTGTGCGCGCCGCGACGCGATCGGCGAAACTGGTGAGCCCGATCCCGGAAATGTTGTTTTGCGGATATTCCGTGGTCATCCGCCAGTTGACTTGCGCCATGGCGGGCGCGGCGGACAGGACGAGGGCTAGGAGGACGAGGATCGCGCGGATCCCCTGGGCGGGGCAGCGCATTGGGAGAAGCGGGTCAAACAGCATATATTGGCAACTCGTCGAACCATGGCACGATGCCACAACATGGCAGATCATCTTGTTGCATGCCGCGCCGGAGCACGCCACAGCGATGCTTGGGCACGGCTGACGCGAACTGCATCACTAATCATCGCCGCACTGCTCGTCTCGGCGACACGGGTGGCGGCGTGGGACAGTTCGCCCGCGAAGACCAATATTGCTGTCCCCAGCGTCGAGGAGCTTGCGATGCCACCGGCGAATCCGGTCGCTGCGCGCGAGAGCGATACGCGGGAATCGATCTGCCTGATCGTCGAGGCCGCCGCACGGGATGCCAATCTGCCGCTGGAATTCTTCGCCCGCGTGATCTGGCAGGAAAGCCGATTCCAGGCCGATGCCGTGGGACCCATGACGCGCAGCGGCGAGCATGCGCAGGGGATCGCGCAGTTCATGCCGGGCACTGCGAGCGAGCGCGGGCTGCTCAATCCCTTCAACCCGGTGCAGGCGCTGCCGAAGTCGGCCGAATTTTTGAACGAGCTGCGCAACCAGTTCGGCAATCTCGGTCTGGCCGCGGCCGCCTATAACGCCGGGCCGCGCCGGGTGCAGGAATGGCTCGCCGGCACCGGCGGCATGCCGGAGCAGACGCGCAACTACGTCTATGCCATCACCGGCACGAGCGTTGACGCGTGGGCCAAGGCGGGAGCGACCGGCAAGGGACCGCCGAGTTCGCCGCCGACGAGCTGCCGCGATCTCATGGCGCTTCTGAAGCGCGCGCCGAATGCCTTCGTCGCCGAGCTCGAGCAGCATGTGGAGCTCGCCGCCGCAAAGGTCTGGGGCGTACAGCTCGCTGCCGGCTTCGACCGCAACAGGGCGCTGGCGATGTATTCCCGCGCCGTCACGCGGCTGACCGCGGTGATTGGCGAGCGCGATCCGAGCCTGCTAAGCTCGGTGATGCGCAGCCGCGGTACGCGCGCGTTCTACCAGGTGCGCATCGGCGCGGACACGCGCAGCGAGGCGGATGATCTGTGCAACCGTATCCGCAAGGCCGGCGGTGCCTGCTTCGTGCTGAAGAACCGGGGTGTGAGCGGGTAGGCGCGTCTGCCCGCGCGCGCATGCCAGCCCCGCCGCGCGCTTCCTTGACGCCGGCCACGGCATTGCCCGTTATGCAGGCACGATTCCGCAATCCGGCCAAAGACTCCCGTGGCGCTTCCTCCGCTCGATTCCCCTCAATGGCAAAGTTCCTGGCGCGCCTTTACGTGGGGGCTGCGTTCGATCACGCAGACGATCCTCACGCTTGTCCTGTTCGCGACCTATCTCGGCATCGGCGCGCTCGCCCATGACACCCATTTCAGCCTGCTCTGGGCGCTCTGCTCGACGCTGTTCGTCTGGGCGGGCCCCGCGCAGATCATTCTGATCACCACGCTCGGCTCCGGCGCGACCATCATCCAATCGGCGATCGCGGTCACCGTCAGCGCGATCCGGCTGTTTCCTATGGTGGTCTCGGTGCTGCCCCTGATGCGCACGCCGACGACCAAGCGGCGCGAGCTGTTCTTCGCCGCGCATCTTACGGCGGTGACACTGTGGGTCGAATGCCATCGCTTCCTGCCGCAGGTGCCGCGCGAGCGGCGCATCGCCTTCGTCAACGGACTTGGTTTTGGTCTGGTCTCCGTGTGTCTCACCGCCAACACGGTCGGCTATTTCCTTGCCGCCAACTTGACGCAGACGCTCGGCGCCGCGATCCTGATGCTGACGCCGCTGTCGTTCCTGTTCTCGACCGCGCGCAACAGCCGGGAGGCCGCCGACATCGTCGCGCTGACGCTCGGGGTTCTGCTCTATCCGTTAGCGGCGAAGATGAACTCCGGGCTCGACATTCTCGTCAGCGGTTTGGTGGCCGGCACGATCGCCTATGGCGTGCATTGGTGGCGGGAGGTGCGCGCATGAGCTTTGCGCAGCTCATCGGTGACTGGCACGCACTCGTCGTGCTGTTCGTTGCGGGCGTTGTTCCCAACCAGATATGGCGCATGCTCGGCCTGTGGTTCGGCGGTGGCATCGACGAGGGCTCGGAGCTGCTGGTCTGGGTGAGGGCGGTCGCCACCGCGATCCTGGCCGGCGTCATCGCCCAGATCGTGGTGGAGCCGCCGGGGGCGCTCGCCAGCGTGCCGGACGTCTTGCGCTATGGCGCGGTCGGCGCAGGCCTCGTCGCCTTCCTGCTGACCCGCCGCTCGATCTTCGCAGGCGTGGTGACAGGCGAAGTCTTCATGCTGGCCGGAAAGTGGTGGTTAGGCTAAAACCACCGGCGAACAGCAAGGAACGGGAAATATGGTTCGCGAAAACGAGCTCCGCGAGGGCGAGGTCGCCATCGAGTTGCCGTCGACGGAGGATGCCGGCCTCGTCTTCATCGGCCGCATCCGCACGCCCTGGACCTCGCGGATGGAGACGCCGCGACAGGGGCGTCAGGACGGCCCGGTGTGCCGGCTCGAGATCTTCGAGCCGTTCGTGCCGGCCATCAAGGGCGTCGATTTCTACAGCAATCTTGAAGTGCTCTACTGGCTCGACAAGTCGCGCCGCGACATCGTCCTGCAAAGCCCGAAGAACAACGAGAAGACCCGCGGCACGTTTTCGCTGCGCTCGCCGGTCCGACCCAACCCGATCGGCACCTCGATCGTCAAGCTGGTCGGCATCGAGGGCAATGCCATTCTCGTGCGCGGGCTCGACTGCATCGACAACACGCCGCTGATCGACATCAAGCCAGATCGTTGCGAATTTACGCCGCTGGCGGCCCCGCAGGCAGGGGATTTCCAGACGGAGTGAGGGGCGCGCCGCCCTGACCTCGTCATTGCGAGGAGCTCTTGCGACGAAGCAATCCAGACTGTTTCCGCGGAGGCAGTCTGGATTCCTTCGCTGCGCTCGCAATGACGGAGTGTACCTGGCGCTATCCCGCCTTCAGCGCCGCGATCAGCTTGGCCGCATTCTCTTCCAGGACCTTGACGTCTTCCTTGCGGCTGGCGGGCGGCAGCATGGCCACGCCGTCGTGGCGCGGCATCACGTGCATGTGGAGATGAAACACCACCTGGCCGCCGGCGGGCTCGTTGAACTGCTGCACGGTGATGCCGTCGGCCTCGAACGCTTTCATCGCAGCGGCCGCGATCTTGTGCGCGCCCCGGGCGACGTGGGCGTAGTCGTCAGGCTTGATGTCGAGGATGTTGCGGGCAGGGGCCTTCGGGATCACCAGCGTATGGCCCGATACCCGCGGCATGATGTCGAGGAAGGCAAACACATGCTCGTCCTCATAGACCTTGTGGCAGGAAAACTCGCCGCGCAGGATCTTCGCGAAGATGTTGTTGGGGTCGTAGGCGGTCATGGCGGCGGCTCCTCGAATTTTGCGCTTACTGTCATCAGCCGTGGCAAACCGTCAAGGCGCCTCGTCGACGCCTTTGCGGAACGGGCCGAGCTCGGCCAGCTCCCGTCCGGCCTCGGCGACATAGGCGCGCTCGCGCTTGAGGTAATCGTCGATGGCGCGGCGCAGGCCGGGATCGGCGATGAAGTGGGCGGAATGGGTCGTCCGCGGCAGGTAGCCGCGCGCGATCTTGTGCTCGCCCTGCGCGCCGGCCTCGACGTTGTCGAGGCCGTGTTTGATCGCGAAATCGATCGCCTGATAGTAGCAAACCTCGAAATGCAGGAACGGATGATGCTCGACCGCGCCCCAGTTGCGGCCGAACAGCGTATCCGAGCCGATGAAGTTGATCGCGCCCGCGATCCAGCGGCCGTTGCGGCGGGCCATCACCAGCAACACGTCTTGGCTCATGGTCTCGCCGATCAGCGAGAAGAATTCGCGCGTGAGATAAGGCCGGCCCCATTTGCGCGAGCCGGTCTCCATGTAGAATTCGAAGAAGGCGTCCCAGGCATCCTCGGTGATGTCGCTGCCGGCGAGCCAGTGGATGGTGATGCCGCCGGCAAGCGCATCGCGCCGCTCGCGCTTGATCGATTTGCGGTGGCGCGAATTGAGCGTGGTGAGGAAATCGTCGAAGGTCGCAAATCCCTCGTTGCGCCAGTGGAACTGCTGATCGGTGCGCTGGAGGAATCCGTGCCGGGCGAGCCGTTTCCACTCCGCCTCACGCGCGAAGGTCACGTGCACCGAGGAGGCCTTGCTGACGCCGCACAGCGCCACCAGGCCGCTCGCCAGCGCCTCCGCGATGCGCTCGCGATCGACGCCGTCGCGGACCAGCAGCCGGGGCCCTGTGGCCGGGGTGAAGGGAACCGAGACCTGGAGCTTCGGATAGTACCGTCCACCGGCGCGCTCATAGGCGTCCGCCCAGCCGCGGTCGAACACGTACTCGCCTTGGGAATGCGATTTCAGATAGCAGGGCACGACCCCGGCGACGCGGCCATCGACCTTGGCCACCAGATGCCGCGGCCCCCAGCCGGTGCGGATGGTTGCTGAACCCGATTTCTCAATTGCGGATAAAAACGCGTGCGAGACGAAAGGGTTATAGGCGGGTTTTGAGAGGCCGAGGGAATCGCCTGGAAGCCCGGATGAAGTTCCCGCGCCATGCCCGTTGCAAGCCTTGTCGGGATTGGCACATGCGTCCCAATCCTCGGCAGATACCTCGCCAATCGAGGGTACAGCCTCGAGTGTGATTTCAGATGATGCCATCTTGCCCAAGATCGTGCATTGCAGCAGCGACTTCAAGAGGCGGGAACCGAGCTCTCTCGTGCCCCGGACGCGCCGCAGCGCGCAGCGGTGCGATGCAGAGCCGGGGCCCATCTCTCTGCATAGCGTGCCGCCTTCGGGGTCCCGGCTCTGCGCAGCAACGCTGCGCATTGCGGCGCGTCCGGGACACGAGAGCGAGCGCTGTGCAACGGGCGGAGCCCTACGGAACGAACCCCTCAAAGATCATCTGATCCGCATATTGCCCGACCCGCGTCCGCTGCTCCGGGGTGCGCACGGTCCAGCCGAGCAGGGCGCAGCCGAGGACGTTGCGGGCGATCCAGGGGGCGGGGGCCGGCAGGTGGTCGACCTTGAAGGCGACGAAGTGCGGCTGGGTCTGAAAGCCGTGGCGCAGATACAGCATGCTGTCGCGCTGCGCCTGCGTCAGCTTCGCCCAGTACTCGTCCTCGTAGGTCCGCTGCGCAACGATGCCGCGCGGGCGGGACGGCAACAGCTCACGCAGCGCCAGCACCTGGTCGGGATCGAACGACATGCCGACGGCGGGCCCCTGATAGGACGCCAGCACCTCGGCCATCCGCTTCACCAGCTTGCGGTCGCCGCCAAAATGGCTCTTCACCTCGATCACCAGCGGCACGCGGCCGGCGACCATGGCGCAGAGGTCGGACAGCGACATCATCCGCTCGTCCGTGTCCTTGAACTTGACCGCCTTCAGCTCGGCCGCGGTCTTCTCGACCACCTCGCCGGTGGCCTCGGTGAGGCGGCCGAGCGCGTGGTCGTGATGCACCATGGCCTCGCCATCGGCGGAGAGCTGGATGTCGACCTCGATCGAGAAATTGCCCGCGATCGCAGCCTGCACCGCGCCCGGCATGTTCTCGACGACACCGCGGGAAATGTCATGCAGGCCGCGATGGGCGACCGGCCGGGCTGTCAGCCAATCAGGAGCGCGCAACGCCGTCAGCTCCGTGTCAGGCGACCTCGAACACGCCTTCGACCTCGACCGCCGCATCCGCGGGCAGCGAGGCGACGCCGACGGTGGTGCGGGCATGGCGGCCCTTGTCACCGAAGGCGGCGACCATCAGGTCGGAGGCGCCGTTGAGCACCTTCGGCCCGTCCAGGAAGTCGGGCGCCGAGTTGATGAAGCCACCGAGGCGCACCACGCGCACGACCTTGTCGAGGTCGCCGAGCGCCGCCTTGACCTGGGCCAGCAGGTTGACGGCGCAGCCGCGCGCCGCCGCGGCACCGTCCTCGATCGAAACGCCGGCACCGAGCTTGCCCTTGGCGATCAGCTTGCCGGCGGGGTCGAAACAGACCTGGCCGGAGACGAACAGCAGGTTACCGGTGCGCACGAACGGAACGTAATTGGCGACAGGGGTAGGGGCCTCGTGCAGCTTGATGCCCTGTTCCGCCAGTTTCTGCTCGACCGTGCCCGCCATGTTCGACCTCGTTGTCCAAATTTCATCCGCCCGGCTGCGTCCATTTGGCGGCCGGGCGCGCCCTGTTTCGCCCATCGTGCCGTCACATGCAAGCAACCGGAGCGACTGCATTTTGTTGTGGCCAGGCAGCAGGTTCAAGGCGGGGGCCGCAACTTTACGTGAAACGGCCTCAGTTGCGACGCAATGGAACGGTCATTAAAATGTCGAATCTGCGCTTTCCCCAGGGATGACACATGGTGCACCTTTTCCGGACTTCGCTTGGTGTGATGGCGCTCGCGGCGGCTGCTTTCGGTGCAGGCGGTGAAGCGCAGGCGGCCAGCGGTCCGTTCCTTGCGCACCAGGCGCTCTATGACCTCAGCCTGGTCAAATCGCGCTCCAACTCGGTCAACAGCGCGCGCGGCCGCATCCTCTACAATTTTACGGGAAGTTCGTGCGAGGGCTACACCTCCGAATTCCGCCAGGTCTCCGAGCTCGACAGCGGCGAGGGCAAGATCACGCTGAGCGACCTCCGCTCGAACTCCTGGGAGGACGCCGCGGGAAAAAGCTACCGCTTCAAGATCGAGACGCGGATGAACGAGGCCGACGCCGGCCGGGTCGACGGTTCGGCCGAACGCGACGGCGACCACATCAACGTCAAGCTGAAGCTGCCGGCGCCGAAGAGCTTCACCCTCGACGGCAAGATCGTGTTCCCGACCGAGCAGATCCAGCGCATCATTGCCGCCGCCAAGGATGGCAAGTCGCTGCTCGAGCTGTCGGTGTATGACGGCTCCGACGACGGCCAGAAGGTCTACAACACGCTGACCGTGATCGGTCAGCCGATTCCCGCCGACCGCACTGCTTCGCCCGATGCATCGACCACGGACGAGCACATGAAGTCGCTCAAGCGCTGGCCGGTTACCGTCAGCTATTTCGACCGCGAGTCCCAGCAGAAGGAAGGCGAGCAGACGCCGGTCTACGCGATGGCGTTCGAGCTCTACGAAAACGGCGTTTCGCGCCAACTCGTGCTCGATTACAACGATTTCGTGATTTCCGGCGCGATGGGCAAGTTCGACGCGAAGGACAGCAAGCCCTGCAATTGAGGGGCGAGGCTAGCCCTCCGCTCGCTCTCCAGCTACGCTCCCTCCCAACCACAAACCCGGGAGGCAAGCACCATGCCCAAGCTCGACCATCTCCGCCCCAGCGGCCTGCATCACAATCCGGCCTATTCCCACGTCGTGACCGCTTCAGGTGCGCGCACCATCTACATCTCTGGCCAGGTGTCGGTGGACGAGGAAGGGCGGATCGTCGGCGAGGGCGATATTGCCGCGCAGACGACGCAGGTGATGCAGAATCTCGGCCATGCGCTGAAGGCGGCCGGTGCGACCTACGCCAACATCGTCAAGATCACGACCTTCGTCGTGAACTACAAGCCGGAGCTGCGCCCGATCATCGGCAAGGCCCGCACGGCCTTCTTCGAAGGCATGGAGCCGCCGGCCAGCACCCTCGTCGGCGTCTCCGCGCTCGCCGCGCCGGAATGGCTGATCGAGATCGAGGCGGTGGCGGTCGCGGATTGATCCGACCGTGGGATGGGTAGAGCGAAGCGAAACCCATCACCCTTGTTGCGCAGGAAGCTCGATGGGTTTCGCTTCGCTCTACCCATCTTACTTTGCTGCGGACATAGCTCGCAAAGCAGTCATCGCCTCATCGGCGCGCTCAGCAGGTACGAAAAGATGATCGTGGTGGAAGGCCGACACCGCATTCACGCTGATGCCGGCTTCGGCCAGGTGGGCCGTGACCGCAGCCAGGAAGCCCACCGCATCGAGCGCGGAGTGAACCGTCAGGGTGATCAGGCGCGAGGCGAACGCGTAGCGTAAGCCTGACGCCTCGGCTTCTTCGCGCAGGATCACCAGCGTGGTTCCTTCCTGCTCGCGAAACGTTAGCCGCGGATTGAGCGCTTTGGAAATGGGTTCGTTTGCTGGAACCGTGCAAAACACGAAGATGCCGTCCAGCAGCTCCGGCTTCTTGTTTCTCAACAGCGCGTCGAGGTCGCGTTCGCCTGTCACGATGGTCAGCCTCTCAGCGCGTTCGGATGGGTACAGCCCCTGCGAAACCGGTCAGCGCCGGAACCTGACAGGGCCTCGCCAACATACCTTTGTATATCTCTTCCAATCCTTCTCATACGCTGACCTTACGCTGGTACAATTGAGCGACGGCCGGAGATTCTTACAATTTGAGTCTACTCGGGTCACTGCGAGGAAGCTCAAAATGAACGTCATGATTGGAAAGCTCAACGGCCTGTGGCACCTCATCGTCGGGTCTTGTCAGATCCGAACGCCGTTCCTGGCGAGTCAGGATCGGCAGTTGGTCATTCAGTATGCCCGGCGTGTCTATCCGGGTGCGAGGATCTTCGAACGCGACTGAATTGAGCAGGGCTCGATCACTCCTGCTGTCCTGTTTCAGGGCCATCATACGCGATGCCGCGAATGACGGCGGAGTTGCCGAACTTCTTGCGCAGACTGTCCACCGCGCGCTCGGCATGCGCAGCACGGCGGTCGAGCATATCGGTGTCGTCGGCAGGCGAGCCCTCGCGCAGCGCGCTGACGCCGGCGCCCATCAGGCGGAAGGCGGTGCCGTCGATCTCCTTTGCCAGCATCTCGCGGCAGATCGAGAAGATCTTGGCCGCAAGCTGCGTCGGGCCTGCGATCGATTGCGAGCGGGTGCGCTGGCGGAAATCGGCGGTCTTCAGCTTCAGCGTGACGGTCGAGCCGGCAAGCTCGCTGCTCTTCAGCCGCGACGACGTCTTCTCGCAGAGCCGCCACAGGATCTTCTCCAGCGTCGCGAAATCGCGGATGTCGGTCTCGAAGGTGGTTTCGCTCGAAATCGTCTTGGCGCCCCGATCGGGCTCGACGCGGCGGTCGTCGATGCCGCGGGCGAGCCGCCACAGCCTGCGGCCGTCGCTCGGAAACTGCCGCATCATCTCGATCTCGTCGGCCTTTTGCAGGTCGGCGATGATGCGGAAGCCGCGCTGCACCAGGCGCTCCTGCGTGGCCGGGCCGACGCCGAAGATGAAGCCGACCGGCTTCTCCGCCAGCATCGAACGTGCCTCCTCCTGGTCGAGCGCGGCAAAGCCGCGCGGCTTGTCGAGGTCGGAGGCGATCTTGGCCAGGAACTTGTTGCAGGACAGGCCGACCGAGACGGAGATGCCGATGTCGCGCTCGATGTTGCGCGCGAACCGCGCCAGCACCTTGGCCGGAACCATGCCGTGCACCCGCTCGGTGCCGGAGAGATCGAGGAAGGCCTCGTCGATCGAGAGCGGTTCGACCAGCGGTGTCAGCGCCTGCATGGCCTGCCGCACCTCGCGGCCGACACGGACGTACTTCGCCATGTCGGGCGGGATCACGGTCGCGTGCGGGCAGGCCTCGAGCGCCCTATACATCGGCATGGCCGAGCGCACGCCATAGGTCCGCGCAATGTAGCAGGCGGCCGACACCACGCCGCGCTTGCCCCCGCCGATGATGACGGGCTTGTCGGCGATGTCAGGATTGTCGCGCTTCTCGACCGTCGCATAGAAGGCGTCGCAGTCGATATGGGCGATGGTCAGGCCTGCGAGCGCGCGGTGGCGGACGAGGCGAGGGGAACCGCAGGCGGAGCAGCGCCGCACGCCCATATCCAGATCGGCCAGACAATCCCGGCAGAAGCAGCGGGGTCCGGCCGTATCAGGGACGGTCACGGCACGTCGCGCTCCCAGGAGGGGTCGCCGAGCGCGTCGCCCAGCACCTGCCGCGCCGCAGCAACGTTGGTTGGATGCAGCTCCGCGGTCGAGGCAAAGGCCTTTACGGTGGCGTCATCGCGCATCACGAAATCGAGTACGCTGAGGAGGAAATTCGGGTCCGAGGCGGCATTGCGCAGGGTCTCCGGACCGACGCCTGTCTCAGCCAGGAACAGGCCAAGCCGCTCCGGATCGCCGGCCACGAAGGAGAGCGCCTGAATCGCAACGATTTCAGCGACTTCGCGAGGGTTTTGAACAGGCTTTTTCAAGGGTTCGGTTTGCCTTTCCGTTAACTTTCGGTGTCTACTTTGAAACCATCATGCCCGAGTCTCAAGACCGCCGACAAGCAACTGGAAACCACATCGCAGAAAGTCGGCCCTCGGGTTTAACGAAACTCAAGCGAATCTGAGGCTAGTTTGAATCCAGTTTTCGAAGCGCCGGCGAGCGGCGCCTGAGGCGTCACATGTATAGGGCTTCGTGCCAATCAGGAGGGCGGGATGGCTAAGACCGTCCTGATCGTGGAAGACAACGAGCTCAACATGAAGCTCTTCCGCGACCTGTTGGAGGCACACGGTTACCAGACCTCCGGCACCAGCAACGGCTACGAGGCGCTCGACCTCGTTCGCAAGATGCGGCCCGACCTTGTGCTGATGGATATCCAATTGCCGCAGGTTTCGGGTCTCGAGGTCACGCGCTGGATCAAGGACGATCCGGAGCTGCGCGCCATTCCCGTCGTCGCGGTCACGGCGTTCGCGATGAAGGGCGACGAAGAGCGCATCCGCGAGGGCGGCTGCGAGGCCTATTTGTCCAAGCCGATCTCGGTCGGCAAATTCATTGAGACGGTCCGGCGTTTTATCGGATAGGAAGTGAGTTCAAAGTGTCCGCGCGTATCCTGGTTGTCGATGACGTTCCCGCCAACGTCAAACTCCTCGAAGCTCGCCTGTCCGCCGAATATTTCGACGTGATGACCGCCTCGAACGGCACCGAAGCGCTGGCGCTGGCCAGCCGCGCCGAATGCGACATCATCCTGCTCGACGTGATGATGCCCGACATGGACGGCTTTGAAGTCTGCCGCCGTCTCAAGACCGATCCGGCGACGCACCACATCCCCGTCGTGATGGTCACCGCGCTCGACAGCCCCGCCGACCGCAATCGCGGGCTGGAAGCCGGCGCCGACGATTTCCTGACAAAACCCGTCTCCGACGTCGTGCTGATCGCGCGCGTGCGCTCGCTGACGCGGTTGAAGATGATGACCGATGAGCTGCGCATGCGCGCCATCACCTCGCTCGAGATCGGCATGCAGGCGCCCGAGCGCAGCGCCGTGGCCGACACCGGCCGGGGCGGCCGCATTCTGCTGGTCGACGACCGTCAGTCCTCCTATGAGCGGCTGGCGACGATCCTCGCCGCCGAGCACACCATCGACGTCGAGCCGAACCCGACAGAGGCGCTGTTCCACGCCGCCGAAGGCAATTACGACCTGCTGATCGTCTCGCTCGACCTCAACAATTTCGACGGCCTGCGGCTGTGCAGCCAGGCGCGCTCGCTGGAGCGCACGCGCCACGTGCCGATCCTGGCGATCGCGGACCCCGAGAACTCGACCCGGCTGCTCCGCGGCCTCGAGATCGGCGTCAACGACTACCTGCTGCGCCCGATCGACAAGACCGAGCTGCTGGCCCGCGCCCGCACGCAGATCCGCCGCCGCCGCTACACCGATCATTTGCGCGACAACGTGCAGAACTCGATCGAGATGGCGATCACGGATGCGCTCACCGGCCTGCACAATCGCCGCTACATGGAGAGCCATCTGGCGACGCTCGCTGACCAGGCCTCGACCCGCGGCAAGCCCCTGGCGCTGATGATTCTGGACATCGACTATTTCAAGTCGATCAACGACAATTACGGCCACGACGCCGGCGACGACGTGCTGCGCGAGTTCGCGGTGCGCGTGCGCAAGTCGATCCGCGGCATCGACCTGGCCTGCCGCTACGGCGGCGAGGAGTTCGTCATCGTGATGCCGGAGACCGATCTCCACGTCGCCGGCATGGTCGCCGAGCGCCTGCGCCGTTCGATCGCGGGCGAGCCGTTCGCCGTCCACAAGGGCACCAAGCGCATCGAGGTCACGATCTCGATCGGCCTCACCACGCTGGAGCAGAAGGGCGAGGCGGTCGCCGACGTCCTCAAGCGCGCCGACACCGCGCTCTACCGCGCCAAGCACGACGGCCGAAATCGCGTGGTGTCGCAGGCGGCGTGAGGCTGCCTGCAACAAAAACTGCGAAAACAACCCCATGCACAGTAGCCGGCGTTAGTCGGATCAACGGCTTATGCGGGTAGCAAATGCATCAGCAAAGCCGTTTGACACGTCGGGCAAAACAGGAGCATTTTGATAGGATCGGGCAGGGCGCGGTTGTTGCGCGAAGCCGTCTCCCCAAGCTCCGCTGTTCCACAAGCTCCGCTGTCGTTCCCGCGCAGGCGGGGAATCCAGTACGCCGCGGCCTCTCGGTTCAATCACAACCGCCTCTGGAATACTGGATCACCCGCTTTCGCGGGTGATGACACCGAGTGATGCGGCAGCAGTGCTCAGTGTGGCGTGCGCTTGGCTGCCGTTGCCGGCTTCTCCGCATCACCCACATCCACCCCGGCATTCCGCAGCAGCACCTTCGCCGCTTCCTTTGCCGCGCGGGCCATCGCGGGGTCGTCGCGCACGAGGTCCTGCGCGATCGAGCCATCGACCAGGAGCACGAGCTGGGTGGCGAGCGCATCCGCCTCCGTGACGCCGAGCTCATTGAGCCGCTCGCGAAACCAGACGCGGCGGCTTTCCTTGAAGGCGATCGCGATCTTCTTCACCGCGCGGTCCTTTGGGCCAAGCTCGGCGACCGCATTGACGAACGGGCAGCCGCGAAAATCCTTGGCCGCAAAGCGCCGCTCCAGCGAATCGAAGGTGCCGAGAATCTGCTCGGCCGGCGGCTTGTCGGAGGGGCGCGGCTTGACGAAGCGGCGCTCCAGATAGGCCGCGATCAGCGCGTCCTTGGAGGGGAAGTGGTTGTAGAGCGTGCGCTTGGAGATGCCGATCTCGGCCGCGACGGTGTCGACGCCGATGGCGCGAATGCCTTGCAGATAGAACAGCTTGTCGGCGGTCTCGAGGATCCGCTCCTTCATCGTCTGTGGTGTGGGCGGGGGAGCCATGCGGCAGCGTGCGTCCTGTTCGCTTGACAGCGTGCACCTTTCATAGCCTAAGTACACAGGTCTGTGTAACTAAAAACATCGAGAATTGCAGACGCCGGCACGCGCGTCGCGCCGACGAGGGAGAAAAATATGCCCCTTTTGCAGGTCCTGCGTCCGACATTGCCCATCCTGATCGGCGCCTCGATCATGCTGACGCTGAGCATGGGGCTGCGGCAGAGCCTCGGCATCTTCATGCAGCCGCTGACGCGCGACATCCACATTTCGATCTCGGATTTCACGCTGGCGCTGGCCGTGCAGAACCTCGCCTGGGGCTTTCTCCAGCCGCTCGCCGGCGCGATGACGGTGCGCTACGGCTTCCGCCCGATCATGATCGTGGGCTCGCTGATGTACATCGCGGGCCTCATTCTGATGGCGACCGCGAACGGGCTCGTCAGCATCATGATCGGCGCCGGCGTGCTGATCGGCACCTCGCTCGCCTGCACCGCGGCGGCGATCGCGATGTCGGTGGCCGCGCGCGCTGTGCCCGAGACCGTCCGCTCCACCGTGCTCGGCATCGTCTCCGGCGCGGGTTCGCTCGGCGCGCTGCTGTCGGCGCCGATCGGGCAGTTGCTCAACGAAGGATTTGGCTGGCGCGTCGGGCTCGCCGGTTTCGTGATCATGTCGGTGCTGATGATCCCTGCGGCCTGGTATGCCGGCCGCATCGACGCGATTCCGCTGCCGAAGCCTGCCGCCGACGACATCGGGGATGCCACCGCCGCGACGGCAGCGAAGACGGCGTTCGGCAACGCGTCCTTCGTCGTGATGACCTGCGCCTATCTCGTCTGCGGCATGCAGCTCGTGTTTCTCACCACGCATCTGCCGTCCTATCTGGCGATCTGCGGCCTCGATCCGATGCTGAGCGCGCAGACGCTCGGCATGATCGGCGGCTTCAACGTGCTGGGCTCGCTGTTCTTCGGCTGGGCCGGCCAGCGCTGGAACAAGCTGGCGCTGCTGGGCGGCATCTACATCCTGCGCTCGCTCGCGCTTGCCTGGTACTTCACGCTGCCGGCGACGTCGTTCTCGACGCTGCTGTTCGGCGCGATCATGGGCTTCCTCTGGATGGGCGTCGGCCCGCTGGTCGCCGGCGCGGTCGCCGAGATGTTCGGCCTGCGCTGGCAGGCGATGATCCAGGGCCTCGCCTTCATGAGCCACCAGATCGGCAGCTTCCTCGGCGCCTACGGAGGAGGGGTGCTCTACGACACGCTCGGCTCCTACACCATGGCCTGGCGCATCGGCGTGGCGCTGGGCCTGGCCGGCGGCATCATCCAGGTCGCGTTCGCGCTGATCCGGCCGTCGCAGCCGCCGTCGCCGGTGCTGCGGACGGCGTAGCGGGGCGGTGCTCGCGAACGTCAGAGGGAGCTTGCAGGGGACGCCGTGCTGTTTCGTCGTGATGGCAGCGTGTGACCCGAAGCTTGGCGCGCGGACGAACTTTTCTCCGGCTGTGACGTTGCAACAATTCATGATCCTGCAGGCGGATGGCGCGTCGTCGCGTGCGCCATCCGCTCCTCCACATGGGCCCTAAGCTTTCAGGTCCGTGATCCGCATAATCGCGACCACATTCCCGCCGTTGTACGCCTGTTCTTTTGTTTCCTTGTTGCAGGTCCAGACAAAATTCTTCTTGCCCGTAAAGGTCTTTCCGTCCTGCTCAAGCCGAAGCTCCCCTTCGGTGATATGGCAGATCATGGCATTCATCATCGGGGGCCCCATGGTCTTCGCCCCCGGCTGCATGATGACATCGCGCATTGAGACGGTCTTAAAACCTGGGATCAGGGATGGTGTCTCGCCTTCATATTCACGCACCACGACACCTGGCCAAGGCGTCATATCCTTGTAGCCTGTGGTTTGAGCGGCGGCTGGCCTGACCATGGCAGCCGAGGCCGCTGCCAACGCGATTCCCAGTGCGGACCTTCGATCGTCGTCCGTGAACAAGGCTCTAAGCGATTGAGCGAGAGTCTGTTTTTCGGATTTGAGACGGTTTGAGATTGCAGGGATTGGGAGGTAAAGACCGCCAAAGCCTGCAAATTCGATTGTGGATTGAACGAAGCCGCTGCCGCGGCGTAGGGGGCAAGGTGGCATAGATCGCCTCCTGGCTGAGAGGATGTGGGTGTTGGAGCCCACCCCCTCAGACAGGAGTATCGAGATGGCCGATTTGAGCCCTCTTCGCCGCCGCATGATCGAAGACATGACCGTCCGCAATCTGTCGCCGGCGACGCAAAGATCCTACATCAGCGCGGTTTCGAAGTTCAGCCGCTATTTTGGCCGATCGCCTGACCGGTTAGAGCTGGAAGACGTCCGCGCCTTCCAGGTGCATTTGGTCTCGACCGGCATCTCATGGCCGGCGCTGAACCAGATCGTCTGTGCGCTACGGTTTTTCTACGGCGTCACGCTCGGCGAGGCGCTCATCCCAGAGCGCATTCCCTATGCGCGAGAACCGCGCAAGCTGCCGGTCGTTCTCAGCGCCGACGAAGTGGTTCAGTTTCTTGAAGCGGTATCGAGCCTGAAGAGCCGCGCCGCGCTCACCACCGCCTATGCGGCCGGGCTCAGGGCCTCGGAGGTTGCGGGACTGCGGATCGAAGACATCGACAGCGCCCGCGGCGTCATCCAGGTGCGCCACGGCAAGGGCGCGAAGGATCGCAACGTGATGCTGTCGCCCCAGCTGCTGGGCATCCTGCGCACCTACTGGCGGCTCGCCCGGCCGCGGCTTTATCTGTTCCCTGGTCGTGACGAAGATCATCCGATCGATCAGACCGTGCTGCATGCCGCCTGCCGGTCGGCGGTGAAGGCTGCGGGCCTGACCAAGCGCGTCACGCTGCACACGCTGCGCCACAGCTTCGCGACACATCTTCTCGAGAACGGAACCGATATCCGGATCATCCAGGTCTTGCTCGGGCACAATAATTTGTCGTCGACAGCGCGCTACACGCAGGTCGCCACCGATACGATCCGAGCGACGCAGAGCCCGCTCGATCGCCTGTCGCTGGAGGTGACGCCACCTGGATGACCCGCAGCGGGATGCGGGTCATGACCCGCTCCGACATCCGCTCCAACAGGCCCGCCATCGAGATTGCCGATATTCTGCGCCGGCATGGCGACGCCTATCGCCGTGTACATGCCGGTCATCTGGGGCGGGTCGAGCGGCGCGTGATGAGCGCGATCGTTGCGTGCCGGACCGAGGCGCTCGGCGGCCACATGCAGGCTTGCGACGACTGCGGCACGACACGCGTTGCCTATAATTCCTGCCGCAATCGGCACTGTCCGAAGTGTCAGGGGAGAGCCCGAGCCGCGTGGCTCGCCGCGCGTCAAGCCGACCTGCTTCCGGTTCCCTATTTCCACGTCGTCTTTACACTTCCCGCACCGATCGCCGCGATCGCTTTCCAGAACAAGGCCGTCGTCTATGCCATCCTGTTCAAGGCTGCCGCCGAGGCGATGACGACGCTCGCCGCCAATCCACGCCGGCTCGGCGGTGCGATCGGCGGCGTCGCCGTCCTCCACACCTGGGGACAGACGCTGATGCATCATCCCCACGTCCATTGCGTCGTTCCGGGTGGCGGCCTCTCGCCCGATGGCGCGCGCTGGACCGCTTGCCGACCGAACTTCTTCCTGGCCGTCAAACCGTTGTCCAGACTATTTCGCACACTTTTTCTCAAACGTCTGTCGGCAGCCTTCAACTCCGGTGCCTTGCGTTTCTTCGGCGATCTCGGAGCTCTGGCCGAGCCGGCTGCCTTTGCGGCCCACCTCGACGCCATGCGACGCATCAACTGGGTTGCTTACGCCAAGCGGCCCTTCGGCGGACCCGCACAGGTCCTGGCCTATCTCGGCCGCTACACCCATCGCGTCGCGATCGCCAACAGCCGGCTCGTCGCACTCGACGACGATCATGTCGCCTTCTCATGGAAGGACTATCGCCAAAACAGCGCGACAAAGATCATGAATCTCAAGCCCGATGAGTTCATTCGCCGTTTCCTGCTTCATACGCCGCCTGACGGCTTCCACCGCATCCGCCACTTCGGCTTCATGGCCAACCGCCATCGCGCTGCCAAGCTCGCCCTTTGCCGCGAACTTCTCGATCATGAGCGAACAGCCCCAAACGATGGCCAGCCGTCGCCTGTGGATTCGGAGGCTCAAACCTGGGCCGAGGTTCCTGCCTGTCCCGATTGTGGTGGCGTCATGCGCATCATTGAGCGCTTTCGACATAGCTTCAGACGCCCCAGCCCTCGAACATCACCGTTCCGATGCGACACATCGTGAGCCAAGTCATGTCGTGCACGACGATCATCATTCGTCATTTCGCTCCCAGCGTCTCGATCATCGCGGACGATGTCGAATCCGTGCTGTCACACTGCGCGACAACAACCGTCCGATGCAGCAAAAGGCCTATCGCGATCTCAGGCGAAGCGCGTCTGATCTCAACTCTTCCAGGATGCGCACTCCTGTGTCTCTGCCTCACGCGCCGAGCCAGCAGATCGGGCATGGCGATCTCGAACAATCCCCATAGCTGCAAAACCGCGAATAGCCTCCCGCGCCTTCGTTCAATCCGGCTTCAATGAGGTCGCGTCATAAGCGCCTGCCGCGCCCTCGCGTGAGCGCGACCTCACAGAACCCTCCAGATTCCCAGAGGGGACAATTTCTGATTCAAACTCCATGCTGGAACGGGGGCCAGCATGGATGACGCGACCCTATTCGGAAGATCTTCGTGAACTCGCTCTGGCGCGGGCTGATGCTGGCGAGACGGTTCGTTCGATTGCAGAAGCGCTTCGGATCAGTCCTTCCTGTGTGACGAAGTGGAAGAATCTGCGGCGGGAGACCGGCGGCGTTTCTCCCGGCAAGATCGGCGGTCACAAGAAGCCGGTTCTGTCCGGCACCAATGCCGACTGGCTGCGCAAACGCATTCGCTCCGGCCCATTCACTTTGCGGAAGCTGACGCAGGAACTGGCTGCGCGCGGGATCAAGACCGACGTGCGGGCAGTGTGGACGTTCGTCCATGCCGAAGGGCTGAGCTTCAAAAAAAACGATCCTGCCGGCCGAACAAGATCGTCCCGATATCGCGCGTAAACGGACGCGCTGGAAGACCCATCAGGGCAGGATCGACGCTTCGCGCCTGGTCTTTATCGACGAGACCTGGATCAAAACCAACATGGCGCCGCTGCGAGGCTGGGGACCGAGTGGGCAACGCCTCCAGGCGTCTGCGCCTTTCGGCCATTGGAAGACCATGACCTTCATCGCGGCGCTGCGCCACGACCGGATCAGCGCGCCATGGGTCATCGACGGCCCCATCAATGGCGAACTCTTCACCCTCTATGTTGCATGTTTCGCGGGATCGTGAGCACGGATTTCAGGGGATCGTGAGCAGAGATTTCAGACGATCGTGAGCACGGATTTCGCGGGATCGTGAGCAGCTTTTCAGCAACTCAGCCCGCTTCGGCCGACAACTCAACCGGCTTAGGAACTGCCTCGTCAGTGAACGAGGAAGGCCGATGCCCACCCAGAGATTGTCGATGCGCCGGATCAAAGAGGTTCTCCGCTTAAAACATGTTCAAGGCTTGCCGGAGCGAGCCATCGCGCGCACCTTGGGCATCAGCAACGGCGCCGTGCACAGCTATCTACGCCGAGCCGGGGCTGCCGGGCTGAACTGGCCGTTGCCGGCCGGAATGAGCGACGAGGACCTGGAGCTGCTGCTTTTCCCGGCGCCGAGGCCTGCGTCGCAGAGCCCCCAGCGGGCCGTTCCCGACTGGGGCTATGTCGACAAGGAGCTGCGCCGACGCAACGTGACCCGTCGGCTGCTGTGGGACGAGTATCGCGCCACCCATCCCGATGGCTTCGGCTACACCTGGTTCTGCACGACGTACGAGGCCTGGAAGGGGCGAGCCCGGCCTTCGATGCGGCAGACGCATCTGGGCGGCGAGAAGGTTTTCGTGGATTTCGCCGGCGACACCATCGACGTCATCGATCCCTCAAACGGGGAAGTGCAGTCGATGAAGCTGTTCGTCGCGGCGATGGGCGCCTCCAACTATACCTATGCCGAGGCCTGTCCAAGCGAGGGGCTCGCCGACTGGATCCGGGTCCACATCAATCTTTTCGCCTTCCTCGGCGGCGTGCCGACATTCGTAGTCTGCGACAATCTCAAGGCCGCCGTCACCAATCCCGACCGCCACGATCCCGGCCTCAACCGAACCTATGCCGAGATGGCGAGCCATTACGGCACGGCCATTCTCGCAGCCCGGCCGCGGCGCCCAAAAGATAAGGCAAAGGTCGAAGTTGCGGTGCAAGTCGCCCAGCGATGGATTCTGGCGCGGCTGCGCAACCAACGCTTCTTTTCGTTGGCGGAGCTGAACGCAGCCATCAAAACACTCGTCGTCGAACTCAATGCAAGGCAGATGCGCGACTTTGGCGCCAGTCGCGCCGAACTGTTCGCCGAGCTCGACAAGCCCAAGCTTACAAAGCTGCCGGACCAGGCTTACGCTTTCGCACGCTGGAAGCGATGCCGGATCGGCCCCGACTATCATATCGAGATCGATGGACACTGGTATTCCGCGCCGTATCGGCTCATCCGTGAGCTTGTCGACGCACGCATCGATGACAGAACGGTCGAGATCTTCCACAACGGCCGCAGGATCGCCAGCCACGCCCGCGCGCCCAACCGGCGGGGCCACACCACCATCGCCGACCATATGCCCAGCGCCCATCGGCGCTACGGTCAATGGACGCCCGCCGGAGTGATCGTCGCCGGCGAGCGGATCGGTCCGTCGACCGCCGCCTTCTTCCAGGCCGTGATCGCGGCCCGGCCGCATCCCGAGCAAGGCTTTCGCACCTGCCTCGGCATTCTGTCACTGGTCAAAAGCTACAGCGCGGAGCGCGTCGAAGCGGCCTGCCGGCGCGGCATTCTGATCAAGGCGCGATCCGTCGCCTCGATCCGCTCCATCCTCCAGAACGGTCTGGATCGTACCTTTCTCGACGAGCCCTCCGAACACCAACCCCTGCGCCACGGCAACATCCGCGGCCGCGATTATTTTCACTGAAGCCAAGGAGACCTGTATGCTCAACCATCCCACCCACGAACGCCTGATCGAGCTCGGCTTGAGCGGCATGGCCAAGGCCTTCGAGGAGCAGCGACGATCGCCTGATCTCGAAGCCTTGCCGTTCGAAGATCGCATCGGCCTGCTGGTCGACCGGGAAGCGGCGGAACGCGACACCAGGCGGCTCACCACGCGCCTCAAGCTGGCCTCGCTCCGCCAGAATGCCTGCGTGGAGGACGTCGATTTGCGCACGCCGCGGGGTATCGACCGGGCCGTCTTCGCCAAGCTCGCCAGCGGCGACTGGATCGATCGCCACGAGAATTTGCTCATAACCGGGGCGACCGGATTGGGCAAAAGTTGGTTAGCCTGTGCCCTCGGCCACAAGGCCTGCCGAGATAATCGCTCGGTCCTCTATCACCGCGTCCCAAGATTGTTCGAAGCGTTGGGGCTCGCGCGGGGCGATGGACGTTATGCCCGCTTGCTCAAAACCCTTGGCCGCGCCCAGGTTCTGATTTTGGATGATTGGGGATTGTCGGTGCTCACCGCTGCCGAGCGGCGCGATCTACTGGAAATCCTTGACGATCGCCATGGCCGCTCCTCCACCATCGTAACCAGCCAACTCCCTGTGGACACATGGCACGAAGTTATCGGAGATCCCACGCTAGGCGACGCGATTCTGGATCGCCTCGTCCACAACGCTCACCGCCTCCAGCTTGCTGGCGAAAGCATGCGAAAACGCAACGCCAAAACCATCACCCTTGACGAGCAGCCAGAACGCTGACCCTATCACCGCCTCGGCCGGAGCGAGGCTGCTCACGATCGTCTGAATTCGGCGCTCATGATCGCGCGAAATCGCTGCTCACGATCACTGAAATATGCACTCTATGTCGAGCAGGTGCTGGCGCCGACCCTCGCAAAGGGCGAACTCGTCATTCTCGACAATCTCGGCAGTCACAAGGGCAACGCGGCGCGCAACGCCATCCGCGCCACAGGAGCCCATCTGCTCTTCCTGCCGCCCTATAGCCCCGACCTCAATCCGATCGAACAGGTCTTCGCCAAGCTCAAACACCTGATGCGAGCCGCACAGCCGCGTGATGTCGAAGCGACTTGGCGCAAGGTCGGCGAACTCCTCGACGTCTTCTCTAAGGAGGAGTGCGCCAACTATCTCAAAAATTCAGGGTACGTTTCCGTATAAACACATCATGCTCTAGATGTCCGCTCCTTGGGGCTGAAGCAGACTTGATATGCTCAGCCCGAGTTCTTCGGGGGGTGACCCGAAGCGGACGTGCGTCGTGGTCGCAGCGATATCCGCCTACTGTGCCGACATCGAAATTAATAGCGGGTTGACGATCGGAGCAGGCGGATTTGTCATCTCGGACGGAGATACTGCTGCGTCGTTGAGATTGCGGACCGGGCGCTGCGATGCGGAGGGCGTGCTTAGGGCCAAACTCAACTTCTTCAGCATGCGCCGGAACTCGTGATCATACGACGCGTCGACATCGCGCATCGTTGAAAACGATGTGACGAAATATTCCTTTAATCGGGTCGATCGATTCTCCATCTCCAGAGAGAATACAAGCACTGTTGGCCTTTCATATCCGGTGGTGAGTGAGCAAGCTTAAACTCTGCGGTACCGGGGCGGCGATGTGTGTGGCCCTGGAGTGGCTACTACGGGCCCAGTTTGGCGTGCCTTGACGTGTTCGGCGTGTGGGACTTCCACTGCGGGATTAGGAGTAAGATGAACAATCACCTTCGGCATGCAGCGCTTGCTGTATTCACTGTCATGCTGCCGATCTTTACAATCGGTCACGCTCGCGCCCACGATTATCAGCACCCCGAGTTGAACAGCTGGTATGAGAGCTTGCACAGTGGCAAAGGGCCTTGCTGCGATGGCAGTGATGCGAAGCGCGTTGATGACGCCGATTGGGAAACTAAGGACGGTCACTATCGCGTACGCCTTGATGGCGAGTGGGTTGATGTTCCGAACGAAGCTGTCGTGGATGGACCGAACCGCGCTGGCCGTACGATGGTCTGGCCTTACTACCTAGATGGTCATCCGAAGCCGCGCTGCTTCATGCCGGGGAGCATGGGCTGATAGCGAGCGCGGGGATGCAAGCCTGAAGTAGACCGGGCGCTCTAGCACCCGTCGTCTCCTTCCACGACGGTCGACAGGAAGCTGGAACGAGCCAGATCACATGCAATCGGTTTCGAGAACGAGGTGCCAAACCATCTACTCGTCAACGAACCATCGTTGGTGACCGAGGGGATTGGCGGCAGTTGCGGCAGATAAGATGCATACGGCATCACTTTCGCAAGCGTCGCTCTGACCAGATACTTTGCTAGAAAAGCCTCGTTCATTCCGCCGTCCAGTCCGCTATAGATCGGGGCTGCCGGCACGTTGTCATTGAGCAATCGCGCGAATTCGAGTTCGTCGGTACGTTGCTTCTCAAGCGCCCGCCGCGCAATTTTGGAATCCACGACAAACGCGGGGCATTTATCGGTGGGACTGAACACGAGAGGATACGGCGAATTTGGTGGAGCTTGCGCATCGAACACATAGCGTCGATTGCACACGTCCACCTTAGGTTCGAGATGCGTCGTCTCGAAGTGATCGTTGCCGACTTTGAGCATTTTCCAGAAGGAGAGGTTCGGGCTATTTCGATGCTGCGCCAGGTTTGCCGGCGTCAGGCGGAATGGATAAGCCTGGACCTGAAAGGACGGTCGGCCGCCGAGGGAGTCCCGCGCTAGCGAATAGATCTCGCTTATCTGTTCGTCGGTCATGGCATAGCAACCGCTCGATGAGCAGTCGCCATGGATCATGAGTAAGCTGCCGTCGCGATTGTTTGCCTTGTCGAAGCTGTTGGGAAAGCCGACGTTGATCGCGAGATGGTAATCGGAGTTGGGATTCATCAGCTCGGGAGTAATCGTATAGAACCCCTCTGGAGCCTGACGGTCACCCTCCTTCAGTTTCGGCCCGAGATCCCCCGACCACCGACAGATCGGGTACACCTTGAGGATTTTGAAGAGGCCGGTGGTGTCCTGTTTCCAGACTTCGAGCTCCGCCTCTTGCTTGAAGACGCGCACAAGGATAGGCGAGTATTTTGGCATCTTCTTTTGTCGGAGCAGCGAGAGCAACTCGGGTGGTAGCTCCTTTGTAGCCTTGGCCGGCAAGCGGTTGCTGTTTTCGCCAAGGCAGGTGGCCGGCGACAACGTCGCGAAAAAAGCTGCAGTCAGCACAAGCGCACGGAGTGCCGTGGCGCCGATCATGACCTTACCTCGGGCGTGGAATCTGCTCATTTGGGTAGCGTGTAGTCAGTGGGTTCGTAAGGCAAGCCCAGATGGACGCAGTCACCGGAGAAGTTCGAGCTTATCGTTGGCCTTGGGGATGCCAAGACGCTCGGTCTCGTCGTCCGCTTCTGGCCCATCAGCGAAGTGGCGACACCTTTCATTGAGGTCCGCCTGGTGAGGTAGAGCGGACTGACTTTGCTCACTCTGAGTTCTTCGCATTTTGATCCAACTGAGACATTGGCGGTCCACTGCGCAACGGCTTTGAAGCCGGTTTCAGCCCTATCCGAATATTCGTGTTAGCCGCTAAGGCTGGTGGAAGGGCTGCGCGCTCAACGTTTCGGGGTGCGCCCGCGGATGTGGTCAAAGCCTTGCTTGATTGCGGCGAAGCGCGCTTCGATCATCGGCTCGAATTCGAGGTCGGTGAAGATATACGGCAAGTCCTTTTCGACGCCTTCGCGGACGAGTTCACCGACATAGTTGGGTTCTATGCCCTGAGAGATGCGTTCCCGGAGCATATTGATCCACTCGGCACGTGGGCCCGAAGTCGGCAAGGCAGGGAGCGCCCCCTCGAAGCGCTTGGGGAGATTGCGTCTTGAGTCCATGATTTGAGTGCGGATGATCCCTGGACACAGCACCGATACGCCAATCCCTCGGGGCGCGAGTTCACGCCGGAGGCCCTCGGACAGCGCGACAACGCCATACTTGGAGACGTTGTATGCATTGCTCTCCCCTGAAATGAGGCCAGCGATCGAGGCTGTGGAGACGATGTGTCCACCCTCACCATGCTGCTCGATCAACGGCCCGAAAATCTCGATCCCCCAAATGGTCGCCATCAGGTTGACGCCCATGGTCCAGTTCCACGACGCCTCGGTCCAGGCGCCATAAGGCCCACGGGCGCCGACGCCCGCGTTGTTGACGAGGATATGCACCTTGCCATAGCGGGCAGTCGTGGCTTCGGCGGCCGCCACGAGTTCGGCTTTGAGTGAAACGTCCGCTTTCACGCCGTCGACATCGACGTTGGTGAGCCTCAGTTGCTCGAGCGCTGCGGACAGAGCCGCTTCTTCAATGTCGCAAAGCATGACCTTCGCCCCCGCTTGGGCGAAGGCGGTCGCGATCCCCAGTCCAATGCCTGACGCTGCACCGGTCACGAACACAGTCTTTCCAGCGAGTTCCTTCACGCGCGTTCTCCCCGTGCAAGCGGACACCCTCGCGCCAAAACGCCAAGTCTGCCCGGACGCCATATGACCGCGTTTTCGAGGGATTGAGAAGCGTGCCGGATGTCCGTTCGTGGTCCATCGTTGACATGGGCAACCAGGTGTCAACGTCGTCTTCCATGCGCATAGCGGGCGCGACAATTCAGGAGCATACATCTACGTCTGCGCTCGTGCCTTGGACGCAACGCGGCGCTTCGGGGGCGCGCTGTCACAAGCGTCGGCACCCGAGGCGTCTCCGGCAGAACGACGAGCATGAGGACCCGAGGAGAGTCACACGTTGGCCGTGACGCGTAAGGTGTCATGGGAAAGTTCGAGACGCCATCTCGACGGCGCCTCGAATCCAACCGGGTCATCTGGCCATCCGTTCGGACGTCCACTTGATCCGGTGACTTGCGGCTTTGCATTACCTGCAGATATGGCGGTTGCCGTCCCACCCGAGGTAGGTGCCCGTTGCCGGATCGTAGGATCGATAACGCTCCGCGCAGGAACGTGAAGCAGTGCCATCCGCGCGAGCCATGGCGCTGTCCGCGCCTTGCGCAGGAGCTGCGCCATCCGGCAACTCGAGGCCCAGCCGACCGGCCGGCGTCAGCGTGCCGTTCAGGTTGCGATTGGGGTTCTCGGCCTCGTACGTATCGGGATGGCTGCTCGCAAAGCCGGATTGCGCGTAGGCGGCGCTTGCGGTCAGGCCCGACAACAAAGCCACGGCAGCGAGAATTTTAAGTCCAGTCATGGTCCATCTCCATCATTGCCCGGTGCAATCGTGCTGCCGGTGCGAGAGGAGTTGGATCGACATCTGCGCTGAACAAGCTCGCTTGATCCCATGCGCGCGACCTGACGCGATCTCGTCGTTCAAATGCAGAAAGAATCGTTTGCTTGTGGAACGCAAAAGAATGGGCCACCGCCGCCAGCAGCGCGCCTGTCTTTGCTCTCGTGCCCCGGGCGCAGCGCAGCGTCACCTCGACGGTGCGCTTGCGCGCGACCGGCGGGCGACGCTGGGCTAGCTGCGGCCAGCGCTGGCCGATCGGGTCCAAGTTCAACTGAAACAGAAAGCCAGCGGGCGGTATGAACTAGCGACGTCCTGATCGCTTGAGTTCGGCGACTTTAAACCTGTTGCCGGCCTGCAGGCTGCTGCAAAACCAGTGGGCCTTGTTTCGGTTTTCGCCCAGGAACACCTTGGTTTCAACGCAACCCTCGTAGGATGTATGGGTGATGGTGTCTCGGCACGTTGGCGAGAAAGGTCCATAGTTCGTACCGCCGCCCGACTCGCTGCATCCGACCCAGGGATCTTTGCCGCTTGGGAAGCTTGATGCACAGCCACCGTTGCAGCTGCTGGCGACTTTCTCCAGGCTGGCAATCCTCCCCATCACCGAGCCCGGCGCATACGAAGGCGTGCTCGCGGTTGACGTTCGAGCGGTTGACGCAGTCCGACGCGGCGCCGTTGTGTTTGCTCCCCGCTCCGACACGTGAGGCTTTGCCACCTGTTTCGGCGCGTCGACCGTGACAGGGGGAATCGTGGCGGCGGACCCAGTCGGGATTTGCGACGCTGCCGGGGCGCACAGCAAGGCAGTTGATAAGACAGCGACGGCTGAGGGCACGACAAAGCTTGACGAGAACTTCATGAGCATGTCCTTCCCAAATTCGGGACGGAGATGCCGCCCCGGTAAATGCACGGTAACATACATTTCGGATTGGGCAACCGAGGGTTGAGGTGGCATCTGCCTATAAACTCGCCATCCACAAAGCGTGGCCCTCGGCGGAACGGCTCTGGCTTGCTCCGTCGCAAGAGCTCCCCGCAACGACGGCGTGGAGAAGGAGCAGCGCGTCAACTTCGGTCTCGTGCCCCGACAGGAGAGGGCACAAATAAAAACGGGGCCGTGAGGCCCCGTCAAAAGTCCGTAGCTTATTCCGTGATCTTACTTGATCTTCTTACTTGATCTTGGCTTCGCGGAATTCGACGTGCTTGCGCGCGACCGGATCGTACTTCTTCTTGACCAGCTTGTCGGTCATGGTGCGCGAATTCTTCTTGGCGACGTAGTAGAAGCCGGTGTCAGCCGAGGACACGAGCTTGACCTTGATGGTGACCGCTTTGGCCATGTTCAGAACCTCAGGAATGAAGGGAATCTGGAGCCGGCCAAACGGCCCGCGTTGGCCGGCAACCTAGCCAGAAACCGCCTGATGTCAAGGTTTCGAAGCGTTTTCGAGCGAAGTGGGCACCGGTTCGCGTCAAGAAAACGCGTCAAAAACAACAACCTAGAGCCCCGAACGGGGCTCTAGGGCGGAAAACCACCCAAAACGGTCCCATTACGCCTCGAAGAACCGGTTTTTCGGCCGCGGCAGGCCCAGATTCTCCCTCAAAGTGGCCCCTTCATACTCCTTGCGGAAAATCCCGCGCCGCTGCAGCTCCGGCACCACCTTGTCGACGAAATCGTCGAGGCCGGCGGGCAGGAACGGGAACATGATGTTGAAGCCGTCGGAGCCGCGCCCGACCAGCCATTCCTCCATCTGGTTGGCGATGGTCTTGGCGGTGCCGACGAAGGACAGCCCGCCATAGCCGCCGACGCGCTGGGCGAGCTGGCGCACGGTGAGCTTGTCGCGCCTGGCGAGGTCGACCATGCGCTGGCGGCCGCTCTTGCTGGCGTTGGTCTCCGGAATTTCCGGCAGTTGCCCGTCCGGATCGAAGCCCGAGGCGTCCGTGCCGAGGATGACCGAGAGCGAGGCGATGGCGCTGTCGTAATGCACGCGGCTGTCGAGTAGCGCGCGCTTCTCCTTGGCCTCATCGACGCTGTCGCCGACCACGACGAAGGCGCCGGGAAGAATCTTCAGATGTTCGGGATCGCGGCCGATCTTCTCCATGCGGCCCTTGATGTCGGCATAGAGTTTCTGGCCGTCGGCGAGGGGGCCGCCGCCGGTGAACACGGCTTCCGCCGTCTCCGCCGCAAGCTGCCTGCCGTCCTCCGATGCGCCGGCCTGCACGATCACCGGCCAGCCCTGCACCGGCCGCGCGATGTTGAGGGGGCCGCGCACCTTCAGATATTTGCCGTTGTGGTCGAGCACGTGCATCTTCGCGGGATCGACGAACACGCCGCTTTCGACGTCGCGCACGAAGGCGTCGTCGGCGAAGGAATCCCAGAGGCCCGTGACCACGTCGTAGAACTCGCGGGCGCGCTTGTAGCGCTCGGCATGCTCCATGTGGTCGTCGAGGCCGAAATTGAGCGCCGCGTCCGGATTTGAGGTGGTGACGATGTTCCAGCCCGCGCGCCCGCCGCTGAGATGGTCGAGCGAGGCGAAGCGCCGTGCCACGTGGTAGGGCTCGTCAAACGTCGTCGAGCCCGTCGCGATCAGGCCGATGCGCTCGGTGACGGCGGACAGCGCCGACAGCAGCGTGAACGGCTCGAACGAGGTCACGGTGTGGCTGCGCTTGAGCGCGTTGACCGGCATGTTCAGCACGGCGAGGTGATCGGCCATGAAGAAGGCGTCGAACCTGCCGGCCTCGAGCTTCTGGATCAGCGTCTTGATATGGCTGAAGTTGAAATTGGCGTCCGGCCAGGCCCCCGGATAGCGCCAGGCGCCGGTGTGGATGCTGATCGGCCGCATGAACGCGCCAAGCTTGAGTTGCCGTTGTGCCATCGCCCCGTATCCGTTCTGGGTGTCGTTGGGGAAGACATAGGGACGCCTGGGAACTCCGCCATCGGGGGAGGCGGGAAGATTATTTTGTTTTTTGATCGACTCTCAGCATGTTCGCGTCATTCCGGGGCGCCGCGCGGAGCGGTGAGCTCAGATGCGCAATTGCGCATCTGAGAAGACGATCAAGCCGCAGACACTGATGCGAGGAAGCTACTGCCCCCGCGCCCTTTGATCGAAGGCGCTCAGCACGGCGAGCGTCATCGCGGTGACGCCGGTCCGGATGGTCGGTTTCGGCACCGGGGCGAATTGCGGCGAGTGGTTGCCGGGAAGCGGCGGGCCGCTGCCGTTACGCGCGGCGGCGACGCGGTCGGGCTCATAGACGCCGATGTTGAAGAACATCGAAGGCACGCCGGCGTTGACATATTCTGAATAGTCCTCGCTGGTCGTGTTTGCCGGGCTGACGTTGAACTTGTCGCCGAAGGCCACTTTCAGCACCCGCTCGGCCTGGCCGACGACAGCGGCATCGTTCATCACCGCCTTGGTCCCCTCGTCGAGATGGATTTCGGGCGCCGGCGCATCCGCCATCGCCGCCACCGCCTTCGCCGTCCGCTCGATCCCAGCCAGCATCCTGGCGCGCACCTGCGGCTTGAAGCTGCGGATCGTGCCGATCACCCTGGCCTCGTCGGGAATGATGTTGCCGGCGGTGCCGGCGTGGATCGCGCCGATAGTGACGAGGCCGAATTCGGTCGGGTCCTTTTGCGGCTGATCACGCTCTGCACATCGACGACGAAGCGGGATGCCATCATCACGGGATCGATGGTCGCCTGCGGTATCGCGCCATGGCCCCCGCGGCCAACGAATCTGATGAAGAGACCGTCAACGTTCGACGATCCGACCCCGACCCTATAGGTCACGGAGCCGTAGGCTCCACTGCCGTCGTGCAGGGCAAAACCCGCGTCGGGCTTCGGAAAGCGGGTGAACAGGCCATCGTCGATCATCGCCTTTGCGCCCGTGACCTCTTCCTCGGCGGGCTGCGCGATGAACATCAACGTACCGTGCCACTGGTCCTTTATGCCGACCAGGGTCTTCGCTGTGCCGACCCAGCTCGCCATGTGGATGTCATGGCCGCAGCTATGGGCGACGAATGTCTCGCGGCCCTGCCAGATCTGCTTGTCGCGGCTGGCATAGGGCAGGCCGGTCTTCTCCTCCATCGGCAGTGCGTCGAGCTCGGTGCGAACCATGATGGTGGGACCGTCGCCGTTCCTGTAGATGGCAACAAGGCCGGTCTTTCCGACGTGCTCGGTGACCTCAAAGCCAATCGCACGCATCTCGGCGGCGAGTTTCGCCGCGGTCTTCACTTCCTGGTAGGCAACCTCGGGATGGGCGTGGATGTCCTTGTAGAGCGCGTCGAGCTTCGGGTATTCGCTCTCGAAGGAGGCCTCGATCGTTTGCTTCAATCTGGCGACGTCGAGCTCCGCATGGGCGGGCGGCGAGAGCAGGCCGCACAACGCCACGGAAGCGAGCAGAGGCCTTACGAACCGCGTCATCCGATTCTCCAGTCGTTTAAGCGCCCATTCCCTCACCTAGCACATCTCGTCGCATCTTGCCGCGATAGAAATGGAAGAACGGCACCGGCGCATCGGGGCGTCTCTTCGAACCAATCCGCCTCTCGCTTCGACCAAGCCATGACCTCGTGAGGAGACCCGACATGGCAGGCGCAATGACCGTGGACGGCGGCACCGTTCGCATCGACCGGTCCATGCCCTGGGTCGGCCGGCTGCTGTCGCTGCCGCTGCTGGCCGCGAGCGGTTATCTCTTGTGGAATGTCGGCCTCGGCCTGCGCCAGGATTTTTCCGGCTTCGGCCGGCTCGCCGATGATCTCGTGCCGGTGCTGGTGTTCACGGGGTTGGGACTGCTCGTCGGCATCCCCGGAATGATCCTGCTGACGTACCGCACTTTCGTCGTGCTCAACGAGACGCTGCGCCAGATCGTCATCACCAGGCAGTTCGGCCCGCTCAATATCCGCAGCCAGCGCGATCTCGCCGACTATCACTTCGTCAGCATCACCGACGACTATGATGCGGATCTGACGACCTACGACGTCAATCTCTGCGGCAATAGAGGCACCGAGCCGATCACGCTTCAGAGCTTCACCAGGCGCGAGGAGGCGGACAAGCTCGCAAGCGAGATCGGCCGCGTCCTCAAGCTGCCGGCGCGCGACTATGTCGGCACCGAGCCTGATGCGGACTGATTGAGGTCCAGCCACGACCTGTTGCTACCCGTTGCGGAAATTGCCATCCTCGCGGCCGAACACCGCAATGGAAGGCCATGACCTCAACGAATAATTCCATTCCCGCGCTTCTACCGCGCGGCAAGGGCCACCAATTCCTGTTGTATGGCGACTCCTGTTCGGGCGTGCCGGGTGGATTGCACGAAAAGACCTTCGCCTCCGTCAATGCGGTCGTTCAACGCCTGAGGCCGCAGCCTGAATTCGTGCTCTTCCCGGGCGATGAAATCATCGGACTGACGCCGGATCCGGACGCGCTCCGCGCGCAGTGGCGCTATTGGCTGGATACGGAAATGGCATGGCTCGACCGTGCGGCCATTCCGATGTGGCACACAACCGGCAATCACACGACCTATGATTTGACGAGCGAGGCGGTGTTTCGTGCGGTGCTCGCGCTGCCGAAAAATGGGCCGCCGGGACAGGCGGGCCTCTCCTACTTCGTGCGGCGCGGCGACCTCCTGATGGTGTTCGTGAACACACTCTGGAGCGGCCTGGGAGGTGAGGGCCATGTCGAGCTCGGCTGGCTGGAAGCTACGCTCAGAGAACATGGCGACGCCCGACACAAGCTCGTCCTTGGCCATCACCCGGTGTTTCCCGTCAACGGCTTTACCGGGACGTATCAGCGCGAGATCGGCCACGAATATGCTCGCCCGTTCTGGGACATCCTGGTGAACGAAAACGTGCTTGCCTATCTGTGCAGCCACATCCTCGCCTTCGACGTGCAGGCGCATCGCGGTGTCATGCAGATCTGCACTGCGGGCGCGGGAACGGCTCACAGGATGCCGGAAGGCGTCGAGTATCTGCATTGCGTTCAAGCCGCGCTTGACGAGGAAGGCCTGCGTTATCAGGTGCTCATGTTCACGGTGCGGTCAGGGAGAAGATGGAATGGCCGCTCCGCGATCCTGATCCCGCTCAGTGGAGGGAGCTGCCGCTCGGGGAAACCGAAGCGCCGTTCAGCGGATGCGTGGAGAGCGGGCGGCGGATCGAGCTGAGGCTTGTGGGGCAAAGCGCTGCGACCGATATCGCATCAGCCCAGACGATTTTCACGGCCTTCGCGCCTGGTTCGATTGCGCCGTTCTGGCTTGGTCTCAGGGGACCGAAGCAAACCCTGACAGCCATCGTGGGGCGTGAGCCGGGACGAAGCCCAACCTATTGGTTCGGACCTGATCTTCCGGCGGGCGAGGGTTTCGATATTCACGTTACGCTCTATCCGGACATGGGCCCCGGCGGTCTCTTGTACCGCGATCACGGCTCCCCGCGTTGGTCGTCCTTCACCTCCGCGACGGCGCGAGGGTTGGAGCAGCTTGTGTGGCCGCAGCGCTGGGCGATCGGTCACGGACAAGGTGGCAGCGAAGACCGCGCCTTCAGAGGTGCCGCGCTGAGTTTGCTGATCGCGTGAACGAGCCTAGAGAGTTCGGTGGCTGGATCAGCTCAAAATATCCTTCTGCATCTTGCCGCCGTAGAAATGGAAGAACGGCACCGGCGCGTCGTGACGGAGCGGGCCTGTGGCAAGGCGCGTGTCGAGCTCGTTGAGCACGTTGCGTGTCATCGGGTGCAGATCGGCGAGCGGCTTTGAGCCGAGTTCGACCCAGACCAGCTCGACCAGTTCGGCATCCGCATGGATCACCCCCTCGACGCGGTGGGTGATCGCGGAAGCGTCCGCCGTGAAGAAGCGTGTGTCGAAGCGCTTGACGCGGCCGGGCGGAGTGATCGCACGCGCGATCAGGAACAGGCTGGAGGGATCGGGCAGCAGGCCCGCATCCGCGAACGGCTTCCAGGCGCCCTCGAGTTTTGCTTTCCCCTCGGTCTTGCGTCCGAGGCAGAGGCCGGTCTCTTCGCAGGCCTCGCGGATTGCGGCAATCGCCAGCGACTTTGCGCGCGAGGCCGGAGTCTTCGGGCTGCCCTTGGCGAGATTGGCTTCCAGCTCGGCGGTGATGGGGGCGGCGACCGGCACGCGGTAATCGTCCTTGTCGACGCGACCGCCGGGGAAGACGAACTTTCCGGGCATGAACACCACCTTGTCGTGGCGCTTGCCGACCAGGACTTTTGGAATGTTGCCGCTGCGATCGACCAGGATCAGCGTCGCAGCATCGCGGGGACGGAAATAGGGATGGTGGTCGGCTTCCTTGCCCTCGTGGATCTTGGCCTTCTCGGCTCCCTGCGACGTATCCGTCATGTCCTCACCCAAACCGCTTTTTGATTATTTGCTTAGACCGGCGGAATACCATCCGGAGGGTTGTCGTCAAAGCCGTGCATGCGCAGAGCCCATTGCAAGCCGACCACAGCTCCCTTGACCGGCTGGAGCAGCGCGAGCGAGGCGACGAAGGTGAAGGGCAGATAGGCCGCGAAGCTGAGCCAGACCGGCGTGGTGTAGTTGGTCTCGATCCAGAGGATCGTGGGCACCACGATGTGGCCGACGATGACGATCACGAGATAGGCCGGCAGATCGTCGGCGCGATGCGGCGTGAAGTCGAGGCCGCAGACCGCGCAATTGTCCGCGGTTTTGAGGAAAGCACGGAACAGCTTTCCCTCGCCGCAGCGCGGGCAGCGGCCGCGGAAGCCGCGCTTCATGGCCGTCCAGACGTCGCGCTTCTCGACGAGACCGGTTTCGCGCGTCCAGGTCTTTGGGGCCGTGCTCGTCGTCACCATGCCTTGCCCTTCTGGCCCTTGCCTTTCCCTTTGGCTTTCTTGCCCTTGCCGGGCTTCTTCTGTTTCGCCGCCTTATGTTTCTTCGCCGGACTGCGTCCGGGATGCGCCTTGAACGAGGGGCGGCGTTGCGGACCGGATGGCCTGCGGCCGCGCGGCGCGGTCTCGCCGGTCGACGACAGCAGCTCGAAGCGCAGCGCGCCTGCGATGGGAGCTGCTTCTATCAGACGGACGTCAACGACGTCACCCAGCTGATGCATGGTGCCGCTGCGCGTGCCGACGAGCGCGTGCCGGCTCTCGTCATAGTTGAAATATTCCGTGCCAAGGGATCGGATCGGGATCAGGCCGTCGGCGCCGGTCTCGGCGAGCTTGACGAACAGGCCGGCGCGGGTGACGCCGGAGACGCGGCCCTGGAAGCTCGCGCCGATGCGGTCGGCGAGGTGATGGGCGATCAGCCGGTCGACGGTTTCGCGCTCCGCCTTCATCGCGCGCCGCTCGGTCACCGAGATGTGGGCTGCGACCTCGCCAAGGCTTTCCGGCGTCTCGCTGTCGGGCAGGGCGCCTTCGCCGAGACCGAGCGCGCGGACCAGCGCGCGGTGCACGACGAGGTCGGCATAGCGTCGGATCGGCGAGGTGAAATGCGCGTAGCGGCGCAGGTTCAGGCCGAAATGACCGTAATTCTCGGCGGAGTATTCGGCCTGGGCCTGGGCGCGCAGCACGACCTCGCTCACCAGCGGGAAGTGGTCGTGGCCTTCGAGCTGCGCCAGCACGCGGTTGAACAAAGCGGGCCGCAGTGCGCCGCCTTTCGCGAACGGAACGTCCAGCGTCTCCAGAAACTCCGCGAGCGCGTGGACCTTCTCCAGCGTCGGCTCGTCATGCACGCGGTAGATCAGCGGGAGAGACTTCTTCTCGAGCATCTCCGCTGCCGCGACGTTGGCGAGGATCATGAACTCCTCGATCAGCTTGTGCGCGTCGAGACGTTCAGGCACGACGACGCGATCGACCGTGCCGTCGCTCTTCAAGAGGATCTTGCGCTCGGGCAGATCGAGATTGAGCGGATCGCGCTCGTCGCGGGCGCGCTTGGCGCAGGCATAGGCGGCATAGAGCGGCCTCAGGATCGGATCGAGCAGGGGGCCGGTGGTGTCGTCGGGCCGACCGTCGATCGCGGCTTGCGCCTGCGCATAGTTCAGCTTCGCCGCCGAGCGCATCAGGATGCGGTGGAAGCTGTGCGAGCGCTTGCGCCCGTCGGGGCCGAGCACCATGCGCACTGCGAGCGCGCCGCGCGGCTCGCCCGGCACCAGCGAGCAGAGATTGTTGGAGATGCGCTCGGGCAGCATCGGCACGACGCGGTCCGGGAAATACACCGAGTTGCCGCGATCGAGCGCGTCGCGGTCGAGCGCGGTGCCCGGCCGCACGTAGAAGCTCACATCGGCAATGGCGACATCGACGATGAAGCCGCCTCTGTTGTTCGGATCAGGATCGGGCTGCGCATGCACCGCGTCGTCGTGATCCTTCGCATCCGGGGGATCGATGGTGACGAGCGGCACGTCGCGCCAGTCTTCACGTCCCTTCAGATTGGCCGGCTCTGCCGCTTCGGCTTCACGCTCTGCCGCGGGCCGGAACTGCAGGGGGATGTCGTGCGCGTAGATCGCGATCAGGCTGATCGCCTTCTCCGACTTGACCGAGCCGAGCTTCTCCTTGACCCGGCCCGAGGCCAGCCCAAAGCTGCGGGTGCGGACGATATCGACACTGACGAGGTCGCCGTCCCGGGCGCCGTGCGTGTCGGCTGCGGCGATGTTCAGCTCGCGGTCGGCAGACTTCTTGTCGACCGGGACCAGCCGTCCGCCGCCTTCGGGAAGCTCGCGGAACACGCCGAGGATGCGGCTCTTCGTCTTGTCGAAAACCTTGATGATGTGGCCGCGATAGGCCGGGCCTTCGTTCTCGTCCGAGCGCTCGACGCGCAGCAGGGTGCGATCGCCGACACCGGCGGCGGTGCCGGGCTTCGGCCGGCGCGGCATGACGATGAGGATTTTGGGCGGCTCGCCGCTTTCGACCTCGTCCCATTCGGTGGGCGAGGCGATCAGCTCGCCGTCACTGTCACGGCCGGTGATGTCGGCGACCAGCGTCGACGGCAGGCTGTCCGGCTCGGAGACCTTGTGGCGTTTCTTCTTGATGGTGCCGTCGTCGGCGAGCTCGCGCAGCATGCGCTTGAGCTCGATGCGATCGGCGTTCTTCAGGCCGAACTCGCGCGCAATTTCGCGGGTCCCGACCTTTCCGGGATTTGCCTTGATGAAGGCGACGATGGCGCTCCGGTCGGGAAAGCCATGGTCATTCTTGCGTTTCACTTAACCTCTAA
This sequence comes from Bradyrhizobium barranii subsp. apii, assembly GCF_011516635.5. Taxonomy (GTDB): domain Bacteria; phylum Pseudomonadota; class Alphaproteobacteria; order Rhizobiales; family Xanthobacteraceae; genus Bradyrhizobium; species Bradyrhizobium barranii. The sequence goes on from NZ_CP096255.1 coordinate 4,585,486, forward strand.
TTCTTGATCTAGGTCTTGCCGGCACTCTTCTTGGCCGGAGCCTTGGGGGCGGCGGCCTTGGTCGGCGACGTTTTTGCGGTCGACGACACGGCGGCGCGCGCCTTGCTGGTGGATTCGGATTTGGGTTTGGCTGCCTTCTTCGCGGCCGGTTTCTTCGGCTTCGGCGCGGCGTCATCGCCGTCCGCGGACTTCGCCGCAGCCTTCTTGGCCTTGGCCGGCTTCGCGGCTTTCTTCGCCTTGGTCTTGCCGCCGCCCTTGGCCGCGCGCTCGTCGATCAGCGCGATCGCCTGCGGCAGCGTGACGGTGTCCTTTTCGAACTCGGCCGGGATCGTCGCGTTGACGCCGCCTGCCGTGACATAGGCGCCGTAACGGCCGCTCTTCACCGTGACGGTGCCCAGCGTCGGATGATCGCCGATCGCCTTGCCGGGGTCGGCGCCGAAGCGGCGGCTCGGGCCCTTCGCGACCTTTTCCGCGATCAGCGTCACCGCGCGGTTGAGGCCGATGTCGAAGACTTCGTCGCCGCTCTCCAGGCTGGCGTAGGTCTTCTCGTGCTTCACGAACGGCCCGAAACGGCCGAGTCCTGCCGTGATCGGCTGACCGGTCTCCGGATGCTTGCCGATCTCGCGCGGCAGCGACAACAGCTTCAGCGCAAGCTCGAGCTCGACATCGCCCGGCGAGGTGCCCTTCGGGATGCCCGCGCGCTTCGGCTTCTCGCCTTCCTCATAATCCTTGGGCTCGCCGAGCTGGATGTAGGGCCCAAAGCGGCCGGCCTTGACCCAGACATCGCGACCGGTGTCGGGGTCCTGGCCGAGCGAACGGTCGGCGGTGGTCTCGCTGTCGGCGGCGAGCTGGCGGGTGTAGCGGCATTCCGGATAGTTCGAGCAGCCGACGAAGGCGCCGAACTTGCCGGCCTTGAGATTGAGCCGGCCGTTGCCGCAGCTCGGGCACTGCCTGATGTCGCCACCGTCGGCGCGGGGCGGATAGATGTGCTGGCCCAGCATGTCGTCGAGCACGTCGAGCACCTGGGCGACGCGCAGATCCTTGATCTCGTCGACGGCGCCGATGAAGCCGGTCCAGAAGTCCTTCAGCACCTGCTGCCAGGAGATCTCGTTGTTGGAGATGCGGTCGAGCTGCTCCTCCAGATTGGCGGTGAAGTCATATTCGACGTAGCGGCTGAAGAAGCTTTCGAGGAAGGCGACCACGACGCGGCCCTTGTCCTCGCCGTGCAGGCGCTTCTTCTCGAGCTTGACGTAGCCGCGGTCCTTCAGGACCTGAAGGATCGAGGCATAGGTCGAGGGACGGCCGATGCCGAGCTCTTCCATGCGCTTGACCAGCGAGGCCTCCGAGAAGCGCGGCGGCGGCTCGGTGAAGTGCTGGGTGACGGCGAGCGACTGCCGCTTCAAGCCGTCGCCCGCACTCATGGCGGGCAGGCGGCGCGAATCGTCGTCTTCCTCGTCGTCGCGGCCTTCCTGGTAGAGCGCGAGGAAGCCGTCGAACTTGACGGCCTGACCCGTCGCTCGCAGCTCCAGCGTGCGGCCGCCGGCCTTCGCGGTGATGTCGACGGTGGTGCGCTCGAGCTCGGCCGATTCCATCTGGCTCGCGATGGTGCGCTTCCAGATCAGCTCGTAGAGTCGCGCCTGGTCGGCATCGAGCTTGCGGCTCATGCTGTCAGGGCGGCGCGACATGTCGGTCGGACGGATCGCTTCGTGCGCTTCCTGGGCGTTCTTGGCCTTGGCCTGATACTGGCGCGGGGCCTCCGGCACATAGGCGTTGCCGTAATCCTCGCCGATCACCTTGCGCGCCTGGGTGATCGCGGACGGATCGATCTGCACGCCGTCGGTACGCATATAAGTAATGAGTCCGGTGGTCTCGCCGCCGATGTCGATGCCTTCATAAAGGCGCTGGGCGATGCGCATCGTGTGCGCCGGCGCAAAGCCGTATTTGCGGCTGGCTTCCTGCTGCAGCGTCGAGGTGGTGAAGGGCGCCTGCGGATTGCGCCGGGCCGGCTTGGCATCGACCGCGGTCACGGCATAGGCGGCCGCTTCCAGCGCCCTCTTGAAGTCTTCGGCTTCCGCACCGGTGCCGATGTCGAGACGCTGGATCTTCTTGCCGTCGGCGCCGACGAGCCGCGCCTCGAATGCGTCGCCGCGCGGCGTCAGCAGGGTCGCGATCAACGACCAATATTCGCGCGCGACGAACTTCTCGATCTCCAGTTCGCGGTCGCAGACCAGCCGCAGCGCCACCGACTGCACGCGGCCTGCCGAGCGGGCGCCCGGCAGCTTGCGCCACAGCACGGGGGAGAGGGTGAAGCCGACCAGATAGTCCAGCGCGCGGCGCGCCATGTAGGCGTCGACCAGCGCACCGTCGATCTGGCGCGGATTCTTCATCGCATCCGTGACCGCCTGCTTGGTGATGGCGTTGAACACCACGCGCTCGATCTTCTGGTCCTTCAGCGCGCGCTTTTCCTTCAGCACCTCCAGAACGTGCCAGGAGATGGCCTCGCCCTCGCGATCAGGGTCGGTCGCGAGAATCAAGCGGTCGGCGTTCTTCAGGGACTTGGCGATATCGTTGAGCCGGCCGGCCGCCTTGGGGTCGACCTCCCAGATCATCTTGAAATTTGCGTCCGGATCGACGGAACCGTTCTTCGCCGGGAGGTCGCGGACATGGCCAAACGAGGCCAGAACCTCGTAGGACGAGCCCAGATACTTGTTGATCGTCTTGGCTTTCGCCGGCGACTCCACAATGACGATATTCATGTAGTTCCAGTAACTTACGGGGAAATTACGAGCCGCTTTCGATGAGATTCGGATCGGCCGTTTCGACCCGAACATGGGTGGTGAGGCCCTCGCTGTCAAATCGAGGGGTGTTGAAAGCACTCCAAATGGGAAAAGTTTCATATCGAGAAAGTTGCAAAATACCACCTTGGAGTTGCGGTCAATGTCGGCGTAGAGTCGCCCGGGGCATGGATTCGGGTGGGGTCTGGTGACTAAGCCAGGAAAGAAACGGGCGCGCGCCGCGTCAGGCGTGGCGGGAGGCTCGCGCGGTGAGGAACCAGGGGAGGGCGGCGTCGATGAGGCCGTCGCCTTCATCGCCGAGCAGGTCGGGGCTTTGCGCAAGCTCGCCGAGCGCCACAAGCTCGATGTGCTGCACTATCTCCTGGGCATGACCAAGCTGGAGGCGGACGAGCACTTGCGGCTACGGAGCAAGCGCAAGCTGTCGTAGCGGCGCTCACCATCCAATCCGTCATCCTGAGGTGCTCGCGTAGCGAGCCTCGAAGGATGAGCGGCCGAGATGCCGCAGCCGGGCCCTCGCCCTTCGAGGGCCGCTGAAGAAGTGGCCACCTCGGGGTGACGGCGATACATGGAGGCGCGCCGCATCGACGTCGTCATTGCGAGCGCAGCGAAGCAATCCAGAATCCCTCCGCGGTGAAACTCTGGATTGCCTCGCTGCGCTCGCAATGACGGTGTGGTGGCAGCGTGCCGCGATCAGGCTGACCGCCGTCGCGGCGCCGGCCGCGGCTTCACCATCGTGTCCGCGGGACTGAGCAGCCGCCCGTCCTCGGCGCGCATTTCGAGCTTCTTCACCGGTCGGCCTTTCTCGCGATCGAGCAGAATCGTTGCGATCTGCTCGGGGTGATCGTCGAACTCCTCGCTCCATTGCCGCAGCGCTACCAGGATCGGGAAGGTGCCGCGCCCTTTCGGCGTCAGCACATACTCTTGATAGGCGCTGCCGTCAGAGGCGGGGGCGGTTGCGAGAATGCCGTGGTCGACCAGCGCGCGCAGGCGCACCGCCAGAATGTTCTTGGCCATGCCGAGCTTGCTCTGAAACTCGCCGAAGCGGCGCAGGCCGAACAGCGCCTCGCGAATGATCAGCAGCGACCACCAATCGCCGATCGCTTCCAGCGACCGCGCGATCGGGCAGGAATCGCCCTCGAAGCTCGTTCGTCTCACCATCGTCCTGGTCCTGTCGCGTTCGCCCGATTTCGGCGTCGATCACGCGCTTGTGTGGTTGCATCATAAAACCATATGCCCTAGATGGCAACATGGTTTTATAATGCAACCACTGGAGACGATCGTAAGACTGAAGAACAAGACGGCATTGATTACGGGCGGCAACAGCGGCATTGGCCTGGCGACGGCAAAGCTGTTCGTGGCCGAGGGTGCGAAGGTGATCATCACCGGGCGCAACAAGGAGACGCTGGAGGCCGCGGCGAAGGAGCTTGGCCCGAACGGGTTCGCGGTCGCAGCCGACGCCACCGACATTGCCGCGACCGATGCGGCGATCAAGCAAGGCGCCGAAAAATTCGGCAAGCTCGACATCGTGTTTGCCAATGCCGGCATTCCCGGCGGCACGCCGCTCGGTTCGGCGACACTGGAGGTTTTCGAGAAGGTCATCCGCACCAACCTCACCGGCGTGTTCTTCACGGTGCAGTCGGCGCTGCCTTATCTCAACGACAATGCCTCGATCATCCTCAACGGCTCGGTGATCTCCGTGCTCGGCATTCCCGGCTATTCGGCCTATGGCGCCGCCAAGGCCGGCGTGCGCGCGATGGCGCGGATCATGGCGTCGGAACTGTCGCCGCGCGGGATTCGCGTCAACGTCGTCGCGCCCGGCGCGATCCGCACGCCGATCTGGGGCGCCGCGATCGCAACGCCCGAAGCGGAGAAGGAGTTCGAGAAGCGCATCGCGCTGTCGACCCCGTTGGGGCGCATTGGTGAACCAGATCACATCTCGAAGACGGTGCTGTTCCGCGCCTCGGATGATTCAGCGCACATCCAGGGCCAGGAGATCTTCGTCGACGGCGGCGCGGTGGCGTCTCCGAGCGGCGCACCGATCTATCGCGGCTGATCAACGTTTGCGAAAATTGAATCGGTCGGCGCGACGACATCGGTTGCGCCGGCCTGTTCCTACACCTCGGTGGCTGTATTCCTCTGAACCTTCCGTGAGGCGTTGAACCTTCGCTTGCGCTGCCAAGACCCTTTTGCGGGCAGGGTCATAAGACTCACTTTCAGGGAGCCCGCGATGTCAAAAGCAGCTCGTATTTCTTCGTCGATTTCAGAACCGCGATTTACACCGAACATTCCGCCATTCCAGCCAAGCACTCCGATAGGTCCGAGTTCATCGGGGTGGCACTTTTCTCAGGCATCGGGCTTTTCATTTCGCTCGTCGCCGTCATTCTTGGCGTTCAGGGCGCCTGGTTTTAGCGCTGTCGAATTCTCAGCCGCCGCCGGGCTCCGGCAGCGGCTGGTGTCGGCGTAAGTCTTACGCCGCCTGCAGGCTGGTGGCAGCCTGAAGCGCTCCGGCCAGCGCTTTCTCACGATGCTCAGGGCCAACCTGGATGCCGTCGGCGACGATGAATTCGGGGCTCGTGATGCCCATGAACGCGAACACGCCACGCAAATAGGTTTCGAGGTGCTCGAGCGAGGCGGCCGGCGTGCCCGGGCCGTAATAGCCGCCGCGCGAGATCGCCACGATCACGCGCTTGTTGCCGGCAAGGCCCTGCGGGCCGTTCGCGTCGTATTTGAACGTTTTCCCCGCCACCAGGACGCGGTCGATCCAGGCCTTGAGCTGGCTCGGGATCGTAAAATTGTACATGGGCGCGCCGATCACGACGATATCGGCATCGAGGAACTCGTTGAGCACGGCCGCGCTCGCGGCCAGGTCGGGACCGAGTTCCGCCGGCGCCGGCGCGCCTTGCGCGGCCGCAAGGTGCGAGCCGGAGAGGTGGGCGAGCGGAATCTGCGTCAAATCGCGGTAGACGAGGTCGAGCGACGGCGTCGCCTGCCTGAGACGGTCGACGATGGCGGCGGAAACCTGCCGTGAGACGGAGTGGGGGCCGAGCACGCTGGAGTCGATATGGAGGAGTTTCATTGGGGTTCACCTATGGTATAGATTTGTAACCCGCACTACATGAGTGACTGTCAAATTCCCCGCAAGAACGCACTTTTTTGAGCCATGGGCACATCTTTGAGACCTGCACACACCGATTTTCCTGCTCCCCAGATGCCGGATCGCGACCACGCGGACTGCCGCGGGGTCGCCTCGATCCTGGCGCGCGTCGGCGACAAATGGAGCGTGTTCGTCATCATGATGCTGAGCGACGGGCCCAAGCGCTTCAACGAGCTGAAGCGGATGATCAACGGCATCTCGCAGCGGATGCTGACCTTGACCCTGCGCGGGCTGGAGCGCGACGGCCTCGTCACGCGCACGATCTTCCCGACCATTCCGCCGCGCGTGGACTATGAGCTGACCGATCTTGGCCGCGGGCTCCAGCAGCCCGTGATGGCGCTTGGGCTATGGGCGAAGGAGCACCAGGCGCAGATCGCGGCGGCACGCACGCGGTTCGATGAGCGCAACGACACCTAGAGAAGAGAAACGAGACCGCCGCCGTGGCGTTCGAGGCGGCCCGCAAGCTCGAGCTCCAGCAGCACGGTGCGGACGATCGCGGGCGAGGCGCCGGACATCCGCACGAGATCGTCGATCGAGATGGGGGCAGGGCCGAGCAGGCCGGTGATCTGGTCGCGGTCGTGTGATTGCGGGTCGCTCTCGAACGGTTCGCTATCGGGCTCGCTCGCCGGATGCATCAGCGGCCGCTCCATGATCGGTGCGACAGCGTTGATGATGTCGGCGGCTTCGGTGACGAGCGTTGCGCCCTGCTTGATCAGATCGTTGGTGCCGGCGGCGCGCGGGTCGAGCGGCGAGCCGGGCACCGCGAATACCTCGCGGCCCTGTTCGGCCGCCATGCGCGCGGTGATCAGCGAGCCCGAGCGGTGCGCCGCCTCGACCACGACCACGCCAAGGGCTGCGCCCGAGATCAGCCGGTTGCGGCGGGGGAAGTCACGGGCGCGCGGCTCATGGCCGAGCGGCATCTCGGAAATCGCAGCGCCCGCGTGATCGAGGATCGAGGCGAGCAGGTCGCCATGCTCGGGCGGATAGATGCAATCATGTCCGCCGGCGAGCACCGCGATGGTGCCGCTCTCGACACTGGCGCGGTGCGCGGCCTGGTCGACGCCGCGGGCGAGCCCCGAGATGACGATGAAGCCAGCTTCGCCAAGCTCACGCGCGAGCTGGCCGGCGAATTTGAGGCCGGCGCCGGAGGCGTTGCGCGAACCGACGATCGCGATCATCGGCCGCATCAGGGTCGCGGTGTCGCCGCGCACGGCGAGCAGTGGCGGCGCATCGTCGAGTGTCGCGAGCCGCGCCGGATAGCCGTCCTCACCGGGCGCGAGCCAGGCGACGCCGAATTTTCGGCTCGCGGCGAGCTCGGCCTTCGCCTCGTCGGCACTACAGATGCGCCCGGAACGGGCCGCGCCGCCGCGGCGCGCCAGATCGGGCAGCCGCTCCAGCGCGGCGCGCGCCGTGCCGAAATGGTCGACCAGCGAACGGAAGGTGCGCGGCCCGACATTGTCGGAGCGGATCAACCGCAGGCGGTCGATCCTGTCAGGCTCAGTCAGCTCCACGCTCGGATTGATGGCGTCCACGGCGTCTCCTTGTGGGAGTAGCATGGAACAACCTGAGGGCGTGGGCAACAGCGACGTGTGGTCGTTTCTATCGCCCCAATCATGGGCGGAGGAGGAATGGAGCAACGCGCTGCCTCATTCCTCAAGGCCTTTGCTATTCGATGACCTCGTCCGCGCGCACCTGCAACGACTGCGGTATCTCGAGGCCGAGCGCCTTGGCGGTCTTCAAGTTGATGACCGTCTTAAACTGCGTCGGCTGCTCGATGGGGATGTCGGCCGGGTTCGCGCCCTTCAATATCTTGTCAACGAAAACAGTGGCGCGGCGAAACATGGAGGTGAAGTCTACCCCGTACCCTACCAGTGCGCCCCCCCGGGACGCGACGATGGGTGCGGCAATCGATGGCACGCGGCACTTGTCGACAATCGCCGAGACCAACGCCGAATTGGTGACAAACGCATTGGCGTCCGTGATGACGAGACCGTCCATGGCGGAGGAGCCGACGATTGATAGCGCGTTGTCGAGGTCGCCGGGGACGTCAAGCTCGATCGGTCGCAGCTCAACCTTCATTGCCCGCGCGGCGTTCGTCATGGCACTCATGGTGCCGTTGTTCAGGGGGTTGCCTCGCTGCATGAGCACCCCTGCGCGGGTCATCGAGGGAGCTATGCTCGCAAGAACCTCTAACCGCTTCGCAGCTAGTTCTGTAAGAGTCTGTCCGGAAAGATTACCTTGGATTGCATAGCTTTCGCAGCATGAGTCGGATGGAGGCCAGCTTGAGAAAGGCGAGCGCCCTGTGATTGAAGCATTCCCAATCTTTGGACAGTCTTCGGCATCGCCCGAGCCAGGCAAAGGTACGCTCGACGATCCAGCGTTTGGGCAAGACGACGAAACGGTGAGCCTGATCGGAGCGTTTGACGATTTCGAGGTTCACGCGCTTCAGAGCGCTACGCAGCCCCTTCTGGAAATGTGGCCCTTGATATCCGCCGTCGGCGTAGAGCTTCAGAAGAAAGGGATAGAGGCCGAACAACGTTGCCATCAGGAGCACGCCGCCGTCGCGATCCTGGATGTCCGCCGCATGCACGATGGCGTGCATCAAGAGGCCTTGCGTGTCGACGAGAATGTGCCGCTTCTTGCCCTTGATCTTCTTGCCCGCGTCGTAGCCATGGAGATCATGAGGCCCCCTTTTTCAGCGCTTTTCACGCTCTGGCTATCGATGATGGCGGCGGTGGGAGAAGCCTCGCGCTCGGCCCTTTCGCGACATTCGACATAGAGGGCGTGATGAATTTTATCGAGCGTGCCGTTCCAGCTCCACAGATCGAAGTAGCCATACAGCGTCGAGCGCGGCGGCAGGTCCTTGGGGATCGCGCGCCACTGGCAACCTGTGCTCAGGATGTACATCAGCCCGTTGGCAATCTCGCGCAGGTCCACCGTACGCTTGTTGCCGCCGCGCTTGGCCGGCGGGATGCGAGGCGCGATCAGCGCCCACTCCTCGTCGGTCAAGTCGCTCGGATAGCGCAGGCGGCTGCGGTCGTAGCGTGCACGGTTCTCGGTAGTCCACATTGGCGGCGCGTCCCCATCGAATCAGGCCGCTCACCTTGAATCACAACCGATTCATTCGACTCAACATGTTTTGGAACAGACACTAAGGAAAAAGGTCTGTCCCGTAATGTTGCCACCGGGATGAGCCATGCTGGCTGCAAGGCCCAAGGTCACCAGATCGGGACCCACGATCATCACGGTTGGAATTGTGGTCGTCGCACGGTGCGCGGCAAGAACCCCGGGAAATGTGGCTGTCACGAGAACGTCGACGCCGAGGGCGACCAGTTCAGCAGCCAGCGCCGGAAGCCGGTTATCGTCGCCGTCGGCGTCGCGATATTCAACGTGGACGTTCTCGCCCTCAACCCAACCGAGACCGCGAAGCGCAACGAGGAACGCGTCGACCTCCGAATTTCGCGGTGGGGGGAGGAAAAGGCCGATCCGCGAGACGCGCTTCACTTGCTGAGCGCGTGCGGCCGTTGCCCACGCCAACGCCCCGCCAGCCAAAGTGATGAATCCGCGTCGTTTCATAGCACCGCTAAATCGCTTATCCTCTGGCAGAGAGTAAGCATTTTTCGACATTGGTCCAGCCGCGTCAATGAACAGGTTGGGTCAGAAGGCGCACAGCCTAAGCCGAGACGGCGAGAGCGTCCAACAGTCCGGCAATTCGAATCTCATCGCCTTGATTGTCGGGGCAATTTAGAACTAACGCAAAGGTTGCGGCGTTTCCGCGTTAGTGCCACGCGGCCCGACATTGTCAGAGCGGATCAGCCGCAGGCGGTCGATCCGCTCAGCCTCGGTCAGCTCAACGCTCGGATTGATGGCGTCCACGGCGTCTCCTTGTGGAGGCAGCATGGAACAACCTGAGGGCGTGGGCAACAGTTGCGTGCGCTTGATCGGGCTTCAAAGGCGCTGCAGGAAGACCCGACGTGGTCGACGGGTCTTCCGCAAGGTCGTCGATTCAACGCGCGTGGGCCGCCTGAGCGACAGCGACGCCGCTCCGCGAGACGCGAGCGTCAAGGCTGAGCGCACCGGCACCGAAGGCAAAGATCTGGAGCAGGCCGCCTGCCATCATCACGTTCTTGAGGAAGTGGATCATCTGATTCTGGTCGGCAAAGTTGTTGTGGAACGAGACTGCCGCGGCCAGCGAGAATATGGCGAGCGCCAGCGCGACCGAGCGGGCTTGATAGCCCGCGATCAGCAGGAGACCGCCACCGAGCTCGACGAGAACTGCGATCGCATATGCCAACGGGGGCACCGGCAATCCCGCAGCGGCGATGTAAGCGGTCGTCGCACCATAAGCGGTGAGCTTGCTGAAGCCACTCATTGCAAACGGGAGGCCGATCAGCAGGCGGCCAACGAGGGAAGCATAACGGGTCGTATCCATGGTCATCGCTCCTGTGCTTGGTTGAGGTCCGACGGCGGTGACGCACCAGGCGTTTATGGTTCGTAAGAGAGTGCGCGCCGCAGGGCCCTGCGTTGTGACCTCACACTGGCTCGATTGAATCGCGATAAAAATAGAAATAATTGAAAGATACTGTTTCCATTTTTGATCTCATCCGCGCGGCGCCCGCGGACGCGGATGCTCTGGTCGAGCCGCTGGTCCCGGTCGACTGCACGCATGGATCGACCGCGTCCACGTGCGCTTGCGCGACCTCGTCCCGATGCTAAAAGCGATGGCAATAAGAAGGGTATTGCCATGATCTCACTCGCCGACCTCCAGCGCCGCATCGAAGCGGGCGAGCTTTCGCCCGATGACGCCATCGCCCAGTCGCACGCGGCGATCGAGGCCAGGGAGAAGGACGTCCACGCCTTCGTCCGTCACGACAAATCCGCGAAGGCGCAAGCCTCCGGCCCGCTGCGCGGCATCGCCGTCGGCATCAAGGACATCATCGACACCGCCAACATGCCGACCGAGATGGGCTCGGAGATCTATCGCGGCTGGCAGCCGCGCTCGGACGCGCCGGTCGTGATGATGCTGAAGCGGGCAGGCGCCACCATCATCGGCAAGACCACCACCACGGCGTTCGCCTCGCGCGATCCGACCCCGACGCTCAATCCGCACAATCTCGGCCATACGCCGGGCGGCTCGTCCTCGGGCTCGGCTGCGGCCGTCGGCGCCGGCATGATTCCGCTAGCGCTGGGCACCCAGACCGGCGGATCGGTGATCCGGCCCGCCGCCTATTGCGGGGCTGCCGCGATCAAGCCGTCGTTCCGGATGCTGCCGACCATCGGCGTGAAGTGCTACTCGTGGGCGCTCGATACTGTCGGCCTGTTCGGATCGCGCGCGGAAGATCTCGCGCGCGGGCTGCTGGCGATCACCGGCCGTACTGAATTCGATGGCATCGCCGCGGCCAAGGCGCCGCGCATCGGCGTGGTGAGGCAGGAGTTTGCCGAGGCCGTGGAGCCGGCGGCGGAAGAGGGCTTGCAGGCTGCGATCAAGGCGGCCGAGAAGGCCGGAGCCAGTGTCAAGACCATCAATCTGCCGGAGTCGGTGCAGGAAGCCTGGCGCATCCACCCGATCATCCAGGATTTCGAGGCGCATCGCGCGTTGGCCTGGGAGTTTTCGGAGCATCATGACGAGATCGCGCCGATGCTGCGTGCCAGCCTCGATGACACCGTCGGCTTGACGCCGAAGCAGTATGACGACGCGCGTCGGATCGCCCGCCGTGGCCGCCGCGAGCTCGGCGAGCTGTTCGAGGGTTTTGACGTGCTGCTGACCTATTCGGCGCCGGGCACCGCGCCGGCCAAGGAGCTCGCCTCGACCGGCTCGCCTCGCTACAACCGGCTCTGGACGCTGATGGGCAACCCGTGCGTCAACGTGCCGGTGATGAAAGTGGGTGGCCTGCCGATCGGCGTGCAGGTGATCGCGCGCTTCGGCAACGATCCGGGGGCGCTTGCGGCGGCATGGTTCCTGGAGGACGCGCTCGCGAAATCAGGCTAGCGCAGGCTCAGCGGCGGGCAGTGCGCGTTCGGCCCCGGCGCCTGTCGCGCCTTGTCCGAGCCAACGCTCGGCGGCCTCGCGGCCACTCCGGTGCAGCGTGCGAATGAAGCCGCGGCCGAGATCGGTGGATGAGCGCTGCGCCAGGCCCTCAATGGAGTCTTCGGCCGCGATCCTGGAGAGCCGCAGCGAAGGTGCGGCGGTGGCTCGCGCCCATTCCAGCGCCGCGATCTCGGCGTTGAGAGCGGCATTGGCCGCGATCTGGTCGAGCCTGCGGTCGATCGCGGCGAGCGTGATCGGCACGTAGCTGTCGCGCGTGGGCGTGACCTGGACGAGCAGCAGGTCGGAGGCTGTCGATTCCTGCGCCAGGCGCACCAGCGGCGGATTGCCGCCAATGCCGCCATCCCAATAGGCCTCGCCGTCGACCTCGACGGCGCAGTGAACCAAAGGCGGGCAGGTTGAGGCCAGCGCGACGTCGGCGGTAATGCAATCGTTGCGGAAGATCTGCTGCTGCCCATCGCGGATTCGCGTCGCGGCGATCAGCAGTTTTGGGCAGGCCGCGTCGCGCAAGGCGGCAAAATCGATGTCGCGCGATAGCGCCAGCCGCAGCGGATCGAGATCGAACGGATCGAACTGGCCGGAGCGCAACGTCGGACCGAATGCGACCGAGCTTCCCGCCGGCGAGAATCCGCCGACCAGCATCAAGGAGCGGAACGAGGCCTCGTGCATCAGGCGGGCCCAGAACCGGTTCAACCGCGAATGGGCGCCTTCGCGTCCGCCTTCGGCGAGGCCGGAGGCGAGCAGCAGCGCATTGATGGCGCCGGCACTGGCGCCGCTGATGGTGTCGATCTGGATGGTCGGGTGTTCCAGCAACCGCTCCAGCACGCCCCAGGTGAAGGCCGCAAAAGTGCCGCCGCCCTGAAGGGCCAGCGACACTCTTTGCGGCGGCCATTGGCTGGAGCGCGGCTGCACGGGCGCGACCGGCGCGGCAATGGTCACGATCTCGACTGGCGCGGCGGCTTGCGCGACGGGCGCAGGCCGGGTCACTGGCGGGGGTACGGGAGCAGGCTCGGGCGCGGGCAGCGGCGAGGGCGCATCGGACCAGACATTGGTCATCGAGAGCAGCCGGCTTGCTGCGGTGCTGGAAGCACCGTGCGAACCAGGCCCGTCATGCGCGCCGACAATCTTCTCGCTCATTCTGAGCTACCGCGTAACGCCATTTCCGCTGTCAGGATGACAGGCGTGGAACTCGTTCGCCACTCCGGCCGCGAGCAGCTTCCGAGTTGCGAACAGGAATTGGCACATAATGCGGAGGCGGTGCGGCGATATCCGTACTTTTTCCGGCCTTGGGATTTTGTTTTGACGCGTTTTCTTGACGCGAACCGGTATCCACTTCGCTCGAAAACGCTCTAGGCCTTCTCGCCGATCCGGCTTTCCTTGCCGGATTGCAGTCGCTTGATGTTCTCGCGATGCGCGTAGAACAAGAGCAGCGTCAGCGCGGCGAACAGCGATGCGAGCGCGAGATGCCCGAACCACCACAGGAAAATCGGGGTGATGAACGCCGCCACCAGCGCGGAGAGCGAGGAGTAGCGGGTGGTGAAGGCGGTGGCGAGCCAAAGCAGGCAGAACACGATCGCGCCGGGCCAGAACAGGCCGAGCAGGATGCCGATATAGACGGCGACGCCCTTGCCGCCTTTGAACTTCAGCCAGACCGGGAAGAGATGGCCGAGGAAGGCGCCGAGACCGGCAACCATGGCGGCGTTGGGCCCCGCGATGTAGCCGGCGATCACCACCGCGACCGTGCCCTTGAGCGCGTCGAGCAGCAGGGTGCCCGCGGCAAGGCTCTTGCGGCCCGTGCGCAGCACGTTGGTGGCGCCGATGCTGCCGGAGCCGATCGAGCGAATATCCTGCGTGCCGGCGAGTTTGGTCAGGACCAGCCCGAACGGAATCGAGCCGAGCAGGTAGCCGATGACGAAGGCCACCGGCAGGAAGGCTTCAAGCCCCATGGCCGCATCTCCATGCTGAACTGCGACGCCACGCATGAATTTGCCCGTCAGACATGCTCGTACACCGTCCGTCCGCCGACAATGGTGCGCACCACGCGGCCTGTAAAGCGGGCCTCGTCGAACGGCGTGTTCTTGCAGGGCGATTTGAGGTCGGCGGGATCGACGATCCAGGGCACATCGGGATCGATCACGATGACATCGGCCGGGCTGCCCGTGCGCAGGGTTCCACCCGGCAGGCCCAGGATCTCGGCCGGCCGCGTCGACATGGCCCGGATCAGAGTCTTCAGGTCGAGTTCCTCATTGTGCACGAGGCGAAGGCCCGCCGGCAGCATGGTCTCGAGCCCGATGGCGCCGGGTGCGGCTTCCGCGAACGGCAGGCGCTTGACCTCGACGTCCTGCGGATTGTGGTCGGACATGATGACGTCGACGAGGCCGGAGGCGACCGCTGCGACCAGCGCGCGCCGGTCGTCCTCGGTCCGCAGCGGCGGCGACAGCTTCAGGAACGATCGGTAGGGGCCGATATCGTTCTCGTTCAGCGCAAGATGATTGATCGAGACGGAGGCGGTCACGGCGAGGCCGGCGTCGCGGGCGCGCTTGAGGACGTCGAGCGAGTCGATACAGGACAGCGAGGCCGCGTGATAGCGCCCGCCGGTGAGCGCGACGAGACGCATGTCGCGTTCCAGCATCACGGCCTCCGCCGCGTTCGGGATGCCCATCAGGCCGAGCCGCGAGGCGAACTCGCCCTCGTTCATCACGCCTTCGCCGACGAGATCGGGATCCTCGGTGTAATGCACGATCAGCGCGTCGAAATCGCGCGCGTAGGTTAGCGCGCGGCGCATCACCTGCGCGTTGATCACGCTCTTGTCGCTGTCGCTGAAGGCGATCGCGCCGGCGGCCTTGAGCAGGCCGAACTCGGTCATCTCCTCGCCGTGCATGCCCTTGGTGAGCGCCGCCATCGGCAGGATGTTGACGATCGCGGTGTCGCGGGCGCGGCGCATCACGAAGTCGACGGTTGCCGAGTTATCGATCACCGGAGACGTGTCGGGCTGGCAGATGATGGTGGTGATGCCGCCGGTCGCGGCCGCCTGGCTCGCGGACGCAAAGGTCTCGCGGTGGCTGAAGCCGGGCTCGCCGACGAAGGCGCGCATGTCGACCAGGCCGGGGGCCACGATCTTGCCGGCGCAGTTGACGACGTCGGTGCCCTCGGGGACGCCGGCCGCTCCGATCCCGCGGCGGGTCTCGCGGATGATGCCATCGGCAATCAGGACATCGCCGGGGCCGTCGAAATCCCTGGAGGGATCGACGACGCGGGCGTTGGCAAGCAGGATGGGACGGCGGTCAGTCAGCATGAGCATCACGCGTTCGGCAAGTTGCGGGCGAGCGCTTCGAGCACGGCCATCCGTACCGCCACGCCCATCTCGACCTGTTCGCGGATCAGCGATTGCGCGCCGTCGGCGACCGCTGTGTCGATCTCGACGCCGCGGTTCATCGGGCCGGGATGCATGACGAGAGCATCCGGCTTGGCGTAAGCGAGCTTTTTCTGGTCCAGCCCGAAATAGTTGAAATATTCGGAGGTCGACGGCACGAAGGAGCCGTTCATGCGCTCGCGCTGGAGCCGCAGCATCATGACGATATCGGCGCCGTTGAGCCCTTCGCGCATGTCGCGCGCAACCTCGACCCCCATGCGCTCGATGCCTGGCGGCAGCAGCGTGGAAGGGCCGACGACGCGGACGCGGGCGCCCATGGTGTTGAGCAGGATGATGTTGGAACGGGCGACACGCGAATGCAGCACGTCGCCGCAGATCGCGACCACGAGGCCCTCGATCCGGCCCTTGTTGCGGCGAATGGTCAGCGCGTCGAGCAGCGCCTGCGTCGGATGCTCGTGCGCGCCGTCGCCGGCATTGATCACGGAACCGTCGACCTTGCGCGCCAGCAGTTCCACCGCGCCGGAGGCGTGATGGCGCACCACCAGGATATCCGGATGCATGGCGTTCAGCGTCATCGCGGTGTCGACCAGCGTCTCGCCCTTCTTGATGGACGAGGAGGAGACCGACATGTTCATGACGTCGGCGCCCAGCCGTTTGCCGGCGAGCTCGAACGAGGACTGGGTCCGGGTCGAGGCCTCGAAGAACAGATTTACCTGCGTCCGTCCACGCAGGACGGTGCGCTTCTTGTCAACCTGGCGGTTGAGCTCGACATATTCTTCGGACAGGTCGAGGAGGCCGGTGATGTCGGCCGCGGAAAGGCCCTCGATGCCCAGCAAATGCCGGTGGCCGAGGACGAAGGTCGATTTCGATGTCATTAAAACGAGAGCTATAGGCGGGGATGGCTGGGGGGGCAAGGGCCAATGCCGGGGCGGGGAGTTATCCCCTGATCTGTCAGGTTCGTCGCTCAGGCGTGGCCTGTCGCCAGTATCTCCGTCATGCCCGGGCTTGTCCCGGGCATCCACGATCTTCTATCGCATTTGAGGCAAAAGGACGTGGATGGCCGGGACGAGCCCGGCCATGACGATGGGGATGGATCACGTGAAGTTAATCCGAATTGTGATTGCGCTGACGATGATAACGGCCGAGGCCCATGCCCAATCGCTCCCCGGCGGCTTCGTCTATCTGCGCGACATCGATCCCGGCATCATCCAGGACATCCGCTACGCCACCTCGAACAATTTCGTCGGCCGTCCGCTGGCCGGCTACGGCGCCGGCGAATGCGTGGTGAAGCGGGAGGTGGGGCTGCGGCTGAAGGCGGTTCAGCAGGAGCTGGCGGCGCAAGGCCTGTCGCTGAAGATGTTCGACTGCTACCGGCCGGCGCGGGCCTCGCTCGACATGGTGAAGTGGTCGCAGAACGGCTACGAGACGGCGGCCGAGCGGCGCTACAATCCGAAGATCCCGAAGAGCGAGCTGTTCCGCCTCGGCTACATCGCGAGCCGCTCGCAGCATTCCACGGGCGCGGCGCTAGATCTCACGCTGGTCGATCTCAAGGCTGACAATTCCGCCAGATACGATCCGTCAAAAGCCTATGCCGATTGCACGGCGCCGGTCGAGGCGCGATTGCCGGAGGGCAGCGTCGACATGGGCACGGGCTACGACTGCACCGACACGAAGGGGCACACTGCGGCACCGTCGATCAATCCGGACCAGCGTGCCTGGCGCAAGCGGCTGGTGGCCGCGATGGCGAAGCAAGGCTTTGTGAACTATGCGAAGGAGTGGTGGCATTTTTCCCTGCCGGGGGCGGACGGGGCGGCCTATGATTTCCCGATTTCGCCGCGAACGAAGTAGATCGTCGTGCGAACGGCCCCGGAATGACGGTGCCGTCCCAACGAAAGCGCTTGAATGGACTCCCTCAATCCCGATCTCCCGCCGATGACCGTGACGCCAGCCGCACCGCGCGTCTGGAAATTCTGGGGCACGGCGGTGTGGGGCCTGCTCATCTTCGTCGCGATGTTTCTCGGCCAGGTCGGTGCCATCCTCTATCTGGTCTGGGACCGCGGCGACCCCCTCGACCTGATGTCGCTACAGCGCGTCGGTCGCGAGCCCGCGGCGCTCGCGCTGTCGGTGACCATGGGCCTGCCGGCGACGCTGGCCGCGGTGTGGCTCGCCATCCGCATCAAGAAGGCCTCGTTCGTCGACTATCTCGCGCTGCATTGGCCGTCCTGGAAGCAAATGCTGTTCGGCGCCATCGGGCTTGTCCTGATCGTGGTCGCCTGGGAGACGATGTCGCGGAGCCTGGGTCGCGAGGCGACGCCGGGCTTCATGACCGATCTGTTGAAATCGGGCCGCGACAAGGGCGCGGCTGTGATGTTGCTGTTCGCCTTCAGTGTTGCTGCGCCGATGTCGGAAGAGGTTTTGGCGCGCGGCTTCCTGTTTCGCGGCTGGTCGGCGAGCTTCCTGCGCGTGCCCGGCGCGATCATCCTGTCGTCACTGGTGTGGACGGTCGTGCACCTGCAGTACGACATGTACTTCCTCGCCGAGGTCTTCTCCATCGGCCTGTGGTTCGGCTACATGCGTTATCGCGCCAACTCGCTCTGGCTCACGATCCTGCTGCACGCGCTGAACAATCTGACTGCGGTGGTGCTGACGATGTGGCTGGGGAGCTGAGGCCTCGCACGAGGTCTAAGCCACCAGCGCGATCGCGATCGGCATTGTGACCGCCGCCAAGATCGTCTGCAACGTGATGATCTGCGCCAGCAGCGGCGCATCGCCGCCCATCTGGCGGGCCAGCACATAGGCGCTGGGCGAGGTCGGCACCGCCGCGCAGATTGCGACGATCGCCAGGCTGTCGCCCGAGAGACCGAACCAGGCGGCGAGCGCCAGCGCCAGCACGGGCATCAGCGCCAGTTTGAACGCCACGCCGATGGTTGCGCTCACGCTCGGGCGGAGCAGGCCCTTGAGCTGCAGGCCGGCGCCGGTGACGAGCAGGCCGATGGCGAGCGAGGACCGGCCAAGGGCATCCGCGACCTCGTGCCAGATCTTTGGCAGCGGCAGATGAATGACGTTGATGACGAGGCCGATCACGCAAGCCCAGATCAGGGGATTGCGGACCACCGTCATGACGATGGCGCGGGCGGACTGCTTCTCGGGTGAAGCATAGTGCGCGAGCACGGCAACGCTGAACACATTGACCAGCGGAATGATCGCGACCATCGCCACCGAGGCCAGCGCCAGTCCGACATCGCCGAACATGTTGGCCGACACCGAGAGCGCGACATAGGTCTGCCAGCGCGTCGCGCCCTGGAAGATCGAGGTGAAGGCGGGGCCGTCGATGTCGAACCGTGCGAGCGCCGGGCGGAGCGCGAGGCAGAGCAGTGACATCGCCAGCACCGACAGCAGCAGCGCGCCGCCGACGCCGGCGACCGGCACCCTGGAGAGGTCGGCCTTCACCAGCGTCTGGATCAGCAGCATCGGGAACAGCACGAAATAGGTCAGCCGCTCCAGCCCGTGCCATTGCGTGTCGAGCCGCATCAGGGTGCGCCTGAGCACCACGCCGAGCACGATGAGGATGAAGACCGGCAGCAGCGCCGCGATCACGACGGCCATGGATCAGCCCGATGCCGTGCGAAGATTGGCGAGGCGGTCGAGCGCGCCTTGCAGGATGAAGATCGCGGCGTGCTCGTCGATCACTTCGGCGCGCTTGGCGCGGCTGACGTCCATGCCGATCAGCTCGCGCTCGACCGCTGCGGTCGACAGACGCTCGTCCCAGAGGCCGATGGGGAGTGTGGTCAACCCGGCAAGGTTGCGGGCGAAGGCGCGGGTCGATTGCGCGCGCGGGCCCTCGCTGCCGTCCATGTTGATGGGCAGGCCGAGCACGAAGCCGACCGCCTTGCGCTCGGCCGCGATCGCGAGCAGCCGCGCCGCGTCCTGCTTGAACGCCTTGCGCTGGATGGTCTCGACGCCCGTAGCTAACCGCCGGTCCGGATTGGACACGGCAACACCAATGGTCTTGGTGCCGAGGTCAAGGCCGACCAACCCGCCGCGTTCGGGCCAGTGGGTTGCAGCATCGACGAGAGGCAGGATAAGAGCCGGCATGGTGTTAGCGCATATCACGCGTCGCGCCGCGGAGTGAACCCGGAACATGGATGCACTGACACTATTCGGCCTGTTTGCCGTGACGGCGATGCTGGTCTGCTATGCCCTGGAGGATCGCAGCCATTGGTTCGTGCTGCTGTTCGCGGCGTCCTGCGCGCTCGGCTCGGCTTACGGCTTCCTGCAAGGCGCCTGGCCGTTTGGCCTCGTCGAAGCCATCTGGGCCTTCGTTGCATTGCGGCGATGGCATCTGAGGCCGCGATGACGGACAGGTCGGGCGAGGGCGCCTGCCGGGCGGCAGGCCGATCCTCGCCCATTGAGTACGTCGCCGATCAGCGGATCGCAATCGGGTTGATCATGGCCTGCACGCCGCCGGTCCAGCGCGGCTGGCCGAGCACGAACAGGAATTCATAGCCCTTGTCCTTTGCGAGCGCCGCCGTGTCCATGTTCTCGAGGATGTAGGTCCCGTTCATGGCGAGCAGGATCTGATGCACCTCGAAAACGTTCTTGGACTCGAACGGCAGCACCTCGAGCGCCCAGGTGTCGGCACCGATGGCGACCACGCCCTTGCCGGTCAGGTACTTCGCGCCTTCGACGCCGAGACCGGGCTCGCCGGCCGAGTAGCGCTTGTCGTCCTTGCCGATCAGGCTGAGCCAGCCGGTGTGGAAGATGACGACGTCGCCCTGGAGGATCTCGACGTTCTGCTGCTTGGCGGCTTCCTCGATCTCCTTGACGTTGAAGGCGGTGCCTTCCTTCACGATGTCGGTCTTGAAATAGGCGGCCATGTCGAGCAGCACGCCGCGCGTGACCATCGGTGGGACCTTCTCGATGCCGAGCTTCTTCAAGCCATTCGGATCAGCGAAATCGGCGAGCTTGTTGCCGTTGTAATAGACGTGCTCGACGCCGAGATGGCCGAGACCGTCGAGCTGGCTGCCGATGCCGACCCAGGTGTCGAGGATGTCGTCGTTGTAGGTCGCCTTGTTCGGACCGAGACCCGGGCTGCCGGCCTGTCCGGGCTGAACGATCGTGAGCTTGAACGTGCGTGGCGGATAGGCGGGTGTCTGTGGCGTGACGGGAATGCCGAGGGCGTAGGTCTTGCCGGTCTTCACCAGCGAGGCGGCCTTCACCACCAGCTCCGGCGTCATGTAATTGGCGGCACCGATCTCGTCGTTCGGTCCCCATTTCGATTTGGTCCAGTCTTGTGCGCTTGCAGTTCCTGATATCGCCGACAACGCGGCGACACAGCACAACACGAGCGTATTGCGCATCGATAGTCCTCCCGATGTTTTGGCTTCGTTGTGTTTTTGCGCTGGCCAGTGACACATCCTAACGTAGAACGGATGCGTGCTTCAAAGCATTTCGCGGTGCCGCGCTGCGGCGGCTGAACGCAGCGCAGACTAATTCAAGCGCGATGGATTTGTGACGAATTTCGCCACGTGGAACGCTGCGCCGGTGTCATGCCGCGATGACGTCGTTGTCTTTCTTTAGGCAGGACATGAAACCTTGAAGCGCGCTAGATTGATGTCCGCCGCTGCGCTGGATGAAGAGCGTCTCGACGCGCGCATGTGACGGGCCCAGCGCGTGGATCGACACGCTGCCGGCCATCGCGCTGCGTTCGACCACGGCGCGCGGCAGCAGCGTGACGCCCATGCCGGCGGCGACACAGCCGATCATGCCGTCGAGCGTGCCGAGCTCGAAGCGTGCCGCCGACGGCCAGCCGAACTCGACAAAAATCTGTTCGAGACGCTGGCGGTAGGTGCAGCCGGTGCGGAACACCAACGCGGTCGGACCGGACTCCGGCGTGCCGGCGCGCAGCTCGGCAAGCGAGGCCCAGCGCCGCGCGCTGACCAGCACCAGCTCTTCACGAAACGCGCTCGTCGCAGTGAGGTCGGCATGTGCGATGGGACCCGCGACGAAGGCACCGTCGAGCGTGCCTTCGAGCACGCCCGCGACGAGGTCGGCGGTGGTCGCGGTGCGCAGGCTCAGCCGCACGGCAGGGAAGCTGCGGTGGAAATCGGCGAGGAGGGACGGCAAGCGCACGGCTGCGGTCGTCTCCATCGAGCCGATCGCGAGCGGTCCCTTCGGCTCGCCGTCGTCACGCGCGGCGAGCACGGCCTCCCGCGATAGCGCGGCCATCCGCTGTGCGTAGGGCAGGAGGCGTTTGCCGGCGCCGGTCAACGTCATGCCGCGGCTGTGGCGCTCGAACAGCGGTGTGCCGATCTCCGCTTCCAGCGCCTTCACGCGTTGGGTGACGTTGGATTGCACCGTGTTGAGCTCTTCCGCGGCGCGGGTGATGCCGCCGGTACGGGCGACCGCGGCAAAGGTCTGGATATCGCTGAGTTCCATGGCGTCGTTTCGCTTTTGTGATGGCAGCGTTCGCAACAATTCATTTTTCGAGAATGCTAGTCGCGCCTAGTCTTCCTGTCCAGATCAGGGAGGGGCTATGCCCATTGAGACGTCGCTGACTAGGCTGTTGGAGATTGAGCATCCCATCCTGCTGGCGCCGATGGACATCGTTGCCGGCAGCCGGCTTGTGACGGCTGTGAGCCGTGCCGGCGGTTTCGGCATTCTGGGCGGTGGCTATGGCGAGAAGGTGTGGCTGGAGCAGGAGACGGCGAAGCTTGCGGGCTTGTCGGCGCCATTCGGGATCGGCTTCATTACCTGGAGTCTCGCCAAGCGGCCCGAGCTGTTCGATGTCGCACTTGCCGCAAGACCGTCTGCGATCATGTTGTCGTTTGGCGATCCCGCGCCATTCGCGCCGAAGATCAAGTCCGCAGGCGCACGCCTGATCTGCCAGGTGCAGGATGAAGCCATGGCGCGGCAGGCGCTCGATGCCGGCGCCGACATTCTGATCGCGCAGGGCACGGAGGCGGGCGGTCACGGCGCCTCCCGCACCACCGTCGATCTCGTGCCTGCAATCGTCGATCTTGCCGCGGGCCACGTGCCTGTCGTCGCGGCCGGCGGCATCGCCGACGGGCGCGGTCTCGCCGCCATGATGATGCTGGGCGCGAGCGGCGTGCTGCTCGGCACGCGCTTCTATGCGAGCCAGGAGGCTGATGGCGCGGAGGAGGCCAAGCGGCGTATCTGCGCAGCGAACAGCGGCACGACCGTGCGCGGCATCATCTTCGATCTCTCGCGCAACAATGTCTGGCCGGCGCCGTTCACGGGAAGGTGCCTCATCAACGACCACGCCAGGCGCTGGATCGGCCGCGAGGTCGAGCTGATGCAGAATGTTGCCGCAGTCGCGGCGGACTATGCGGCCGCGAAAGCAGCCGGCAATTTCGATGTCGCGGCCGTGATTGCGGGCGAGGCGGTCGGATTGATTCATGATATTGCACCGGCGGCCGAGATCGTGGAGCGGATTGCGATTGAAGCGGAGCAATTGCTCGCCGGCCGGCGCAACTCGGTTTCTTCTTTTCCTTCTCCCCTTGTGGGAGAAGGTGGCGCGGATGCAATCCGCGCCGGATGAGGGGTCTGTCTCCGCGGATGCAAACCCCTCACCCGTCTCGCCGCTGCGCGGCGATCCACCCTCTCCCACAAGGGGAGAGGGAAGAGCGAACATGAGGCAAGAATTATGTGGCCTGACCGTCGACTGATCGATCTCTTCAAGACCGAATTCCCGATCGTGCTGGCGCCGATGGCCGGTGTGATGGATGCCGAACTGGTGATCGCCGTGGCAGAGGGCGGCGGGCTCGGCTCGCTGCCGAGCGCGATGCTGTCGCCGGAGAAGGCGCGCGAGCAGGTCAACATCATTCGCCAGCGCGTGAAGGCGCCGGTGAACATGAACTTCTTCTGCCACACGCCGGTTGACCTCACGGCCGAAGCCGAAGCGCGTTGGAAGCAGCGGCTCACGGGCTATTACACCGAGCACGGCCTCGATCCCGCAGAGCCCATCAACGCCGCGAACCGTGCGCCGTTCGACGCCGCCTTCTGCGAGGTCGTCGAGGAGCTGAAGCCGGAGATCGTCAGCTTTCATTTCGGCCTGCCGGATCAGGCGCTGCTCAAGCGCGTCAAGGCTGCCGGCTGCCTCGTCATCTCGTCCGCCACGACGGTGAAGGAAGCAGTCTGGCTGGAAGAGCGCGGCGTCGATGCCGTCATTGCGCAAGGCGCCGAGGCCGGCGGCCATCGCGGCATGTTCCTGACCGACAAGATCTCCGAGCAGCCCGGCACCTTTGCGCTGGTGCCGCAGGTCGCCGACGCCGTGAAGGTGCCTGTCATCGCGGCCGGCGGTATCGCCGACGGGCGCGGCATCGCCGCAGCCTTCGCGCTCGGCGCATCCGGCGTGCAGATCGGCAGCGCCTATCTGCGCTGCCCGGAATCCAAGGTCAGCGCGGGCGGGCGCAAGGCGCTGGCTGAAGCGCGGGACGATTCCACCGTCATCACCAATGTCATGACCGGGCGTCCGGCGCGCGGCGTCCAGAACCGCCTGATGCGCGAAGCCGGCCCGATCTCGCCCGAGGCGCCGCCGTTTCCCCATGCAGCGACCGCGCTGGGGCCGCTCAAGGCGGCTGCCGAAAAGCAGGGCAGGGTGGATTTCACCAATCTCTGGGCTGGCCAGGCCGTGGCCCTGGGCCGTGAGGTCCCCGCAGCCGAATTGACCCGGGATTTCGCCAAATCGGCCCTGGCCCGCATGAAGGGACTGGCTGGCTAAGGTCGCGCCGCCGGTTGCGGCGCAAAACCGGCCTCTGCTATACGGCAGTTAGATTTTGCCGTGAGAGGCCTTATATAATGTCCGTCGACGACGCTACCGTCCGCCGCATCGCGCATCTGGCGCGCGTTGCGGTTTCCGAGGGCGAGGTTCCGCATCTGCAGGGCGAGCTCAACGCCATGCTCGCCTTTGTCGAGCAGCTCTCGGAGGTCAACGTCGAGGGCGTGGAGCCGATGACCTCGGTCACCCCGATGCAGATGAAGAAGCGACAGGACGTGGTCAATGACGGCGAGATCGCCGACGATATCGTTGCCAACGCGCCCGCGACCGAAGGTCACTTCTTTCTTGTGCCCAAGGTGGTCGAGTGACGTTGCGTTTTCGAGCGAAGTGGAAGCCGGTTCGCGTAAAGAAAACGCGTCAAACTAAAGAGCCTTAGGACCAAGTCCGATGTGCATGCTTTGCGACGATGAGAAGGCCTATCAGGCCTACATGAACTATCTCGACAAGATGGAGCGGCAGGGCAAGGCTGCCGATCCCAACGTCGCCGTCAATGCCGTGCTCGACGAGATCGAGGCCGCCGCGAACGCCGCCGCCAAGAAAAAAGACGACCCGGCCAACGACAAAACCCTGTCTCCGTTCTTCTGCAGCCCGATCAATAAATGACCGATTTGACATCGCTGACGCTCGCCGAGGCCCGCAAGGGTCTCGCGGCCAAGACTTTCACGTCCCTCGAGCTGACCGACGCGCATCTGAACGCGATCGAAGCCGCACGCGTGCTCAATGCCTTCGTGATGGAGACGCCCGATCGCGCGCGCGACATGGCGAAGGCCGTGGACGAGAAGATCGCCAAGGGTGAGGGCGGCCCGCTCGCCGGCATTCCGCTCGGCATCAAGGACCTGTTCGCGACCAAGGGCGTGCGCACCACGGCGTGCTCGAAGATCCTCGGCAATTTCGTACCGACCTACGAGTCCACCGTGACCTCGCAGCTGTGGCGCGACGGCGCCGTGATGCTCGGCAAGCTCAACAATGACGAGTTCGCGATGGGCTCGGCCAACGAGACCTCGTGCTTCGGCCCCGTCGGCAATCCCTGGCGGCGTGAGGGAAGCAACACGACGCTGGTGCCGGGCGGCTCGTCCGGCGGCTCGGCCTCGGCCGTGGCGGCGTTACTGTGCATGGGCGCGACCGCGACCGACACCGGCGGCTCGATCCGCCAGCCGGCGGCGTTCACCGCGACGGTCGGCATCAAGCCGACCTACGGCCGCTGCTCGCGCTGGGGCATCGTCGCCTTCGCCTCCTCGCTCGACCAGGCCGGTCCGATCGCGCGCAGCGTGCGCGATAGCGCGATGCTGCTGCGCTCGATGGCCGGGCACGATCCGAAGGACACGACGTCGGTCGACATTGCCGTGCCGGACTATGAGGCCGCGATCGGCAAGTCCGTGAAGGGCATCAGGATCGGCATCCCCAAGGAATATCGCCTCGACGGCATGCCGGCCGAGATCGAAAAGCTCTGGAGCGAGGGCGCGGCCTGGCTGAAGGCGGCCGGTGCCGAACTCGTCGAAGTGTCGCTGCCGCACACCAAATACGCGCTGCCGGCCTATTACATCGTGGCGCCGGCGGAGGCGTCCTCCAACCTCGCGCGCTATGACGGCGTACGCTACGGACTGCGCGAGCAGGGCAAGAACATCATCGAGCTCTACGAGAACAGCCGCGCCGAGGGTTTTGGCGCGGAGGTGAAGCGCCGCGTCATGATCGGTACCTATGTGCTCTCGGCCGGCTATTACGACGCCTATTATCTGCGCGCGCAGAAGGTGCGGACGCTGATCAAGAAGGATTTTGAGGACTGCTTCGCCAA
The DNA here is from genome assembly GCF_011516635.5 of Bradyrhizobium barranii subsp. apii. Taxonomy (GTDB): domain Bacteria; phylum Pseudomonadota; class Alphaproteobacteria; order Rhizobiales; family Xanthobacteraceae; genus Bradyrhizobium; species Bradyrhizobium barranii. The sequence goes on from NZ_CP096255.1 coordinate 4,611,446, forward strand.
GGGCGTCGACGCGATCCTGACGCCGGCGACGCCGTCGGCGGCCTTCGGCATCGGCGAGAAGGGCGGGGCGGATCCCGTCGAGATGTACCTCAACGATATCTTCACGGTGACCGTGAACATGGCGGGCCTGCCGGGCATCGCCGTGCCTGCCGGCAAGGATGCGCAAGGCCTGCCGCTCGGCCTGCAGCTGATCGGCCGTCCGTTCGACGAGGAGACGCTGTTCTCGCTCGGCGAGGTGATCGAGCAGGCCGCCGGCCGCTTCACGCCCGCGAGGTGGTGGTGAATGTCGCCGCGTTCATCGCAAGCCTCGACGGCGCGGCGCCCGCGCCGGATCTGAACGCGCCGCTCGCCGGCCTCTGGTGGGCCGCGAAGGGCGATTGGGATCAGGCGCACAAGATCGTTCAGGACGAGAGCAGCCGCGACGCCGCCTGGGTGCACGCCTATCTGCACCGGGTCGAAGGCGATCTCGGCAATGCCGGCTACTGGTATCGCCAGGCCGGCCAACCCGCGGCAAAGGATTCATTGGAGGCGGAGTGGGAGCGGATCGCTGCCACGCTGCTCGGGAGCAGGACATGAGCACGGCCACGCACAAGCTTCTCAAGGGCGCCACCGGTGACTGGGAGATGGTCATCGGCATGGAGATCCATGCCCAGGTGACCTCGAACTCGAAACTGTTCTCGGGCGCCTCGACCACGTTCGGTGGCGAGCCGAACAGCCACGTGTCGCTGGTCGATGCCGCGATGCCGGGCATGCTGCCCGTCATCAACGAGGAATGCGTCAGACAGGCTGTCCGGACCGGGCTCGGGCTGAACGCGCAGATCAATCTGCGTTCGGTGTTCGACCGCAAGAACTATTTCTATCCGGACTCGCCGCAGGGCTACCAGATCAGTCAGTACAAGTCGCCGATCGTCGGCGAAGGTGAGGTCGTGGTTGAACTGGATGGCGGCAAGACCGCAACCATCGGCATCGAGCGCCTGCATCTTGAGCAGGACGCCGGCAAGTTGCTGCACGATCAGTCGCCGGCCATGTCCCATGTCGATCTCAATCGTTGCGGCGTGGCGCTGATGGAGATCGTCTCCAAGCCCGACATCCGCGACGCCGAGCAGGCCAAGGCCTATGTGACCAAGCTGCGCTCGATCCTGCGCTATCTCGGCACCTGCGACGGCGACATGGAGAAGGGATCTTTGCGCGCCGACGTCAACGTCTCCGTGCGCAAGCCGGGTGCACCGCTCGGCACCCGCTGCGAGATCAAGAACATGAACTCGATCACCTTCATCGGCCAGGCGATCGAGTACGAGGCGCGGCGCCAGATCGAGATCCTCGAGGACGGCGGCCAGATCGACCAGGAAACGCGGCTCTACGACCCCAACAAGGGCGAGACGCGATCGATGCGGTCCAAGGAAGAGGCGCATGACTACCGCTACTTCCCCGATCCCGACCTGCTGCCGCTGGAATTCTCGCAAAGCTTCGTCGACGAGCTGAAGACAGAGCTGCCGGAGCTGCCGGACCAGAAGAAGGCGCGCTTCGTCGCTGATTTCGGCCTGTCGGCTTACGATGCGAGCGTGCTCGTCGCCGAGCGCGAGAGCGCGGTGTTCTACGAGACGGTGCTGGACACGCTCGGCAACCGCGCCCGCGACGGCAAGATGGCGGCGAACTGGGTGATCAACGAGCTGTTCGGCCGTCTCAACAAGGAAGGCCGGGATATTACGGCCTCTCCCGTCAACGCCGAGCAGTTGGCTGCGATCATCGACCTGATCGGCGAGGGCACGATCTCCGGCAAGATCGCCAAGGATCTGTTCGAGATCGTCTGGCAGGAGGGCGGCGATCCGCGCGCGCTGGTCGAAAGCCGCGGCATGAAGCAGGTCACCGACCTCTCGGCGATCGAGAAGGTGGTCGACGACATCATCGCGGCCAATCCCGACAAGGCCGCGCAGGTCAAGGACAAGCCGCAGTCGCTCGGCTGGTTCGTCGGTCAGGTGATGAAGGCGTCCGGCGGCAAGGCCAACCCGCAGAGCGTCAACGACCTCTTGAAGTCGAAGCTCGGCATCTGACGTCACACATTCGAACGAGGTGACGGATACGCTTCGTCACCTCGCTTCCGGTTCGCGCTGCGACGCTCGCGCGCACCCTCGGCGGCAAACTCCATCCCGACCGACGGCGATGTGGCGGCCGAATCGCCGCCACGCGATTCGCGCAAAACGGCGGCTTCCACACGCGCTGACGAGCGCTTGCGCCGTTAAGCATGAAAATATTTTCGTTGCCAAAACTCGCGACTCAGAGTCCGCGAAGCGTCCTTGCGCGGCGATCGCGGGATCGACGATGCACATCATCGCATCGCGCATGCGCAATGCGCGCGTGCAGAAAAATACTTGCCGTGTAGTGTTTTTCTGCAATCGCATCTCGCGCAAACGTCGACGATGCGGGCACTCCCCGCGATCGCAAGCACGCGTCATGCAGTGCGCCCGCATCGCGCTCGCCAAGCGCAGGCGCGTTGTGCCGTCAACACTTCTTTAAGCGAGAAGCTGTTTTTTTCGTCGTGTTGGTGTATTCGGGATGAGTGTGCATTCGATCCCCGACTGCATGCAGCGATTACAGCCATCTCACACATCGGAGGGCAACATGGCCAAGAAAGCGAAGAAGGCGAAGAAGGCGAAGAAGGCGAAGAGCGCAGTGAAGAAGACTGCGAAGAAGACCCGCAAGGTCGCGAAGAAGAAGTAACATCGCTTCTGAAGTTGCCGGCTCCTAGAGAGCCGGCACGTCATCAGCGCCTTCTAACAGGTTCTGGTCGGCGATAGAGGGTGTCGGCGAGACATCAGGCCAACGGTCGGATCGTTCTCTTTCGCGGGTTCGCTCGCCAAAGTACGGTCCGGCAGAAGAAACAAGTTTTCTTCGTTCGGTGCGGTTCTCCTTCTCAAGGGCTCCGCAATTTCACAAGCGGCCTTCGGGCCAACGTGGAATCTGGTCCTGACGTGTTCGCCGACGCCCTCGTTCTCTTGAGGCCGGGGTATTGCCGGCATTCCCTTTTCCCACATTGCTGATCTGACCGTGACGTGGCCGCGCTGCCTTGGGGCAGGCGAGGGCTGCGGCGAACTGTCGTTTGCCGCGACGGCGCGCCGCGCAGGCGCGATGCGAGGCCGTCGCTCCGATTGCTAAAGTCGCGCGCTTCGCGCTGCGCGGCCTTGTCGGCCACGGGGCGGCCACGCGAGGCGCCCGTGTGGCCTTGCCGGCGCGCCCCTCCCACAACGCGCTCCTCCCACGAATTGTAACCGCAGGGCGCGCGTCACCGCGCGCGATGGTTATCGTTTTCCCAAAATCCCAGGGTAAACCGAATCTGACGAATCGCAGAAGTGCCTGCAAAGCGGGGACTTTTTGCATTCGTCGCGCGCGCGCCGTGCGGGTGCGCTTACGTCTGCTTCATCGCGATACTTAAACTGCCATTCAAATTTGCCCGCCATCATCGCCTTCAACAAGCCGGCAAACGGCATGGGGATGAGTTGAACAGTTCTTTGGACGGGAGCCGCGCTCGGGGGAACGAGGCGGCAGAAAAAAAGGGGATGCGTTATGTTTCAGGGTACTTTCGATCTGGAGACGGCGACGCCGATCGACGCGAGCGCGCTGTCGGACGTGCTGTTCGAGCGCGGGATCTATTGGGCGAGCGGCCGCTCCGGCCTCGTCGACCTCGTCGCCGCACATAAATGGTTCAACCTCGCCGCGCTGAAGGGCCGCAAGGACGCCGTGGCGCTGCGCCAGGAAGTCGCCGGGCAGATGTCGGACGCCGAGATCTCGGCCGCGCAGCGCGAGGCGAGGGCGTGGGTCTCGGCTCACTGAGCCGAGAATCGCATCCACACCCTTGTCTTCACGGGGACGGATTGCGCTCAATCAAGTTCCTTCGTCGTGTCGCCACATCGACCCGCGCGGCATGACCGAGCCGCCGCCCGACGATTCCGCTCTGGAACCCGGACGGCCGCACAAGACGGGCCTCTTGCCGGGGATATAGAGGTCTTGGGCCTTCCGTCCCGGCGCAGCTCCGGCGTCTGGTTCAATATCTGAGCCGGCGAGGTGGTGCTGAATGCGCCCTGGCAGCGGCGGATCCGGCAATCTAGTGGATGGATGCACACATATATAGAGAGCGCGAATCGGCTGCGCGTGCCGCGCTGATCCATGCGCCAGGCTTTCGCGGTCGTCCGGCGGTCGCTTTCAGGTGAAAGAACGCACAGACCTTGATTCTGCCGCTTGCGGCTCGCCGCCGTGTCGGGCATACCCGACATATTGGAGACGTGGCCGAGTGGCTGAAGGCGGCGGTTTGCTAAACCGTTATAGGCTTGTAAAGGCCTATCGAGGGTTCGAATCCCTCCGTCTCCGCCAGCCGAGCTGTCCGCTCCGGTCTCAATCATCCCCACCATTGATAAAGAGCCTTCGCAGCGCGCCTTGAGCGTTGCCGCGACCATGTCTGCGCCTGGTGGAGAGTCGCGGGAAGACCTGTGTGCCTTCTCCTTGAGTCTCCTTCTGATTCCACGATTCGTGCGCGTCAAAGCCTGTTCAGGCCGGAGTTCCGTCCACAATGCCTCAGGTGGGGAATTTTGACGGCAAACGGAACCGTCCTAGAAAAATAAGCAAAAACAATATGTTGCGAGCGCGCTTCGATCACATCTGCGTGTTATTTGTGCAACACCCTTCGGAAAACAAACGTCATGGGCTCGCTACGGAGCGTTCTCTTGTTGTGTGTGCAAAGACGTTCGGTAATTGTGACTGAGCGACGGAGGGGGGCATCCCGAGGTCGTCCCGTTTTAGGTGGTTCGCTTAAGTCCCTCGCGTTCAGCGGGTGTGTCCGAAGGCACGAAGCGACTAAGCGGTGAGTTAAGGGACAAGGGAACCAACCTTAGGGTGTCGTCACCCAGCGGATCCGGAACCTTCCCTATAGAGCAAACTTGGAGGTTTAACATGAAGTTGGTTAAGAGCCTTTTGCTCGGTTCAGCGGCAGGTCTGATTGCCGTTGGCGGAGCACAGGCAGCCGATCTCCCCGTGAAGGCCAAAGCGGTCGAATACGTGAAGATCTGCTCCCTGTACGGTGCCGGATTCTACTACATCCCGGGCACTGACACCTGCATCAAGCTGGGTGGTTACCTGCGTGCTGAAGTCGCGATCAACGCTACCGATTTCAACGGTAACTTCAGCAGTGTTAACGGTTCTGCGAACCGTCTGACGAACTACTACGTCACTCGCGCCCGTGAAGACTTCAACGTCGACACGCGCACCGCGACCGAATACGGCGTGGTTCGTACCTTCGCCGACGTGGTGTTCTCGTGGACGACGGATAACTACTCGGGCAACGGCACCGGCAACGGCTCCACCGTTTACTCGCAGCTCGGCAGCACGGGCGTTGGCGGACCCAACAATGCCACCTCAGGCGCAATCGCCGGCGGTACGCTCGGCGTGTACTACGCCTTCATCCAGTTCGCGGGCTTCACGATGGGTAAAGCTGTTGCCCAGTTCGACGCTCCCTGGACCAACTATCCGGGTAACAACTTCGACGGTCTGACTGGCGGCGGCGGCACGGTCACTGGTGTGAACCAGTTCACCTATACTGCCGACTTCGGTCAGGGCATCACTGCCGCGATTTCGGCGGTGGATCCGACGGCCTACTATCAGAGCAACCTGTACAACACCAGCGCCGGCGTTTCGGTCGCGAACTTTGGTACCGGCGGCTACGGCATCAATGCCTTCGGCGGCACGCGGGCTCCTGACATCCAGGGTATGGTCCGTATTGACCAGGCTTGGGGTCTGTTCCAGTTGTCTGCCGCGGCGCATAACAACCACGTAGCGTACTACGCGACTCCGGGGCTTGTCGGAACCGAAGCGGCCGGTCATCCGGGCGACAAGTGGGGCTGGGCTGTCCAGGCGGCGTTGTCCATCAAGAACATTCCGACTGGTGCGGGCGACGTGATCAACGTCCAGGCGGTCTACACCGATGGTGCGACCCGCTACAACTTCCAGAGCTTGGCTTCGCAGAACTATGCAATGTTCGGCGGTACCAACCTGGCTGGTGCCTATCAGAGCATTGGCCTTGCCGGTGCGGCTGACGGTGTGTTCGCCAACGGAACCGGTATCAACACGGTTACGAGCTGGGGTATGCGCGGCGCCTACACCCACAACTGGGATCCGTACTGGAACACCGCGATCTACGGTTCGTACGCTCAGCTGACGTACAGCAACGGTGGTGCGACTCTCATTTGCAACCAACTCGCTACGTTGGGTGCCGCCACTGCGGGTATCACCTCTTGCAACCCGAACTTCAACCTCGGCACGATCGGTCTGATCACCCGCTGGACGCCGGTGAAGAACCTGACCTTCTCGGCGGACGTGGCTTACACCATGCTCGACCAGAAGTTCGCGGGCACGATCAGCACGCTCGCTGCTGGCCCTGCGGCAGTTGTCGCAAAGCCGGGTGCTGTGTACGAGCTGAAGGATCAGAACACGGTCAGCTTGCTGCTCCGCGCTCAGCGCAACTGGTAAGTTTGGTCTAACGACCTGACAGAGAGCCCCGGCGGGAAACCGCCGGGGCTTTTCTTTTGGCGGCATGGCTGTTCTAACGCCGCGGAGTGCTGGCGGAGGGCTGGCGTTGCTCCCGTGCTCCATCGTCCGTGACGATCTGGACGAGGCTGTTACGGAGGAGGGGCCTCTGCGCTGCGGGCATCTGCGCGCAATGTATGCAACGGGCCGCCTGCCGTTGACCGGCATGGCCCTGCAAGCGCCCCACCGTCCTGACGCTGCAGCAGGCGGCGATCGACGCCTTCATGTTCGAGGACGTGGAACGGCGAGCTTGCCGATCGGACTACGACCAGGGAGCGCTCAGGGCTCAGCGTCGAGCAAGGCTCGCCTGAAGATCACGCGCGAGCTTCAGCTCTTCTTCAGCAGCTCACGTCCGGACGCGCTGCGGCGCTCGCCGCCGACGCTCTCGGCGGTCAATCGGGAGCGCACAGGAGGATGGCTCTATTCCACGCTGCCGGTGCCGCGGCGCAGGTCAGCCTCGATCTGCAACCGTGTGCCGCCGCCGAAGCGAGCGCGGTAGACCTGAAGATTCTCCATGATCCGCTGCACGTAGTTGCGCGTCTCGGAGAACGGAATCAGCTCGACCCAGTCGACCGCGTCGACCTTGGGATCGCGCGGGTCGCCGTAGCGATCGACCCATTTCTTCACGCTGCCGCGGCCGGCGTTGTAGGCGGCAAAGGTCATGATGTAGGAGCCGCGGTAGTCCTCGAGCAGTCCGCCGAGCTCGGCCGAGCCGAGCGTGGCGTTGTAGACCGAATCGTTCTTCAGCCGCCCCAGATCGTAGGTCGCGCCGTGCCGCTTGCAGACGTAACGCGCGGCGTCCGGCGTCACCTGCATCAGGCCGTAAGCCTGCGCCGGCGAGACCACGGAGGGGTTGAACGCGCTTTCCTGCCGCGCGATCGCATAGACGATACTGCGCTCGACCTCGGGGCCGATCGGCGTGAACTGCGGAATGCCGTTGACGGGATAGGCGTAGAAGTCGAAGGGGAGGCCGCGGTTGAGCGCAGCCTTGCCGAGCAGCAGCATGCCGCGCGCGTCGCTGTAGCGCTGGGTGAGCTCGCCAAGGCCGGCAAGCGCCTCGGGATCGCCGTTCTCGCCCATGTCGGCGAGAACAGGTATCGCCATCTCCCGCTCGTCGAGCTCGTAGAGCAGGTGCGCGGCGCGCACGATCTCCAGCCGTTCGGCGCCGCGGCCGCGCGGCTGGCTGTTGAGCTCGATCTGCGGCAGGCCGAGTTTTGCGCGCGCGAGCTGGCCGTAATAGCTGGTGGATTGCTCGGCCGCCCGCGCGTAGGCGTTGCGCGCCTCCTGCTGGCGGCCCGCCGCTTCCGCCGCGCGGCCCTGCCAATAGCCGGCGCGCGCCAGCGTGGTCGGATTAACGCTGCCGACGCCGATGCGGGCGAAATGCTGGGTGGCGGCGGCGGGGTCGTTGAGGAAGCGCAGCGCGATCCAGCCGGCGGTGAACTCCTGCTCGGTCTTGTAGATGTCGCGCGAGGGCAGGGCCGCGTCGCGTGCGATCAGATAGGCGCTGCGGAATTCCTCGGTGTCGATCATCTTGCGCGCCAGCAGGCGCCGCTCGATCCACCATTCGTCGAGATTGTAGAGACGGTTCGGATCCTTCGGCGCCGACAGCATCAGCTGGGCGGCTTCGGCGAACTTCTCCTCGCGGCGCAGGAGCTGGATCTTGCTGAAGATGACGCCGGGATCGTTGTGCAGCTCGCGCGGCACGGCGTCGAGCAGCGCGCGCGCGTTCGGCGCCTTCTTGACGGAGGCGATGCGGGCCTTGGCGAGCGCGAGATAGCCGGCGCCGAGGCGCTTTGCGGCGCGGAGCGCGGCTTCGTTCTCGCTGCCGTAGAGCAAGGTGTCCATCCGCGCCTTCTGGTCGCCCGGCGTCAGCAGGGCGCCGAACTGGTCGAGCGCGTTGTTCTCGGTCTCCTCCGACATCGGATCACTGCGCCAGGCCTCGCGCACCAGCCGCTCGGCATTGGCGCGGTCGCCGCGCGCCAGCATCGCCTTGGCGAGCGTGAAGCGGCCCTTGGCGGACACAGGCGATTCATTCTCGAACCACGACCAAGCGACCGAATCGTCGCGCCTGTCGTCCCACATCGCGGCCTCCAGGCGCCGGCGCAGGAAGGTCTGCGACGGCCAGCTCGGATTGGCGGAGAGGAAGGCGCGATAGCGTTCCACGGTCGCGCCATTGTCCTCGCTGCGCAGGATGATCCATTCGGCGAGCTTTCGTGCGACGGGATCCGAGATCGAGGCAGTGTAGTTGGTGGCGTCGGCCGCCTTGCGCTTGCGCACGAGTTCGATGACGTTCTCGAGCGTGTCCTTGTCGGCCTGCGACGTCGAGGAGGTCGCAGCGACCGCGGCCGGCGTGACTGGCTTGCGCGGCGTGGCGTGCTGGCGGGTCGCCGGCGCAAGCAGAGGAGCCGCGGCGGGTTTGGCGACGGGCGCCGGGGCGGCAGGCCTGACGGTAGCCGTCACGGCCGGCGCGGGGGCGGTCTTGGGGGGCGAGCCGTTGGCGGCCGGCTGTGATTTTGGCGCGGCGGCTGCGGGCTTGGGCTTGTCATTGGCGGGTTCCTTGCCGGCGCTCTTGCCTGCATCCTTGGCGGCGTCCTTGCCAGCATCCTTGCCGGGTTTCTTCGCGGCATCCTTGGCCGGGGCGCCAGCCGCTCCCTTGCTCGCGCCCTTCGGTGTTTCCTTGCCGGTTCCCTTCGTTGTTTCTTTGGCTGATCCCTTCGCGGCGTCCTTGGCCGCCGGCTTCGCGGTGTCCTTGGCCCCGTCCGCGGTCGTCTCATTGGACTTGGCCAGGGCGGCGCAGCCGACCGACAGCCCGGCCATGAGGCACACGGCCAGACCGGTGGATCGCCATGCGGAACGAGGAAAGGAGGTCACGGCGTTTGGTCGCCCCGAATCAGTCAGTTGGCTCAAGACCTAGCTGTATTCGCTTGAATATGCGGACAAAATACCAACAGCTGCTTACCTTTGCCCAGTTTGCACCACCACCGCGGCAAAATCGCGGCCTAAACGGTGCGTCACACGGAAGCGGGTCTTTTACCGGCGGGATAGACCCGATATGAATGCAGCTTGCTCAAGAGATAGCCGCGTACGGAGGAAGTCCATGGCAGCCAAGACGAAATTCCGGGGATCGTTCACCGCCTTGGTCACGCCGTTCAAGAACGGCTCGCTGGACGAGGCGGCGTTCCGCTCGCTGGTCAACTGGCAGATCTCGGAAGGCACCAACGGCCTGGTCCCGGTCGGCACCACCGGCGAGAGCCCGACGCTCAGCCATGACGAGCACAAGAAGGTCGTCGAATGGTGCATCGCTGAAGCCAAGGGGCGCGTACCCGTGGTCGCGGGTGCCGGCTCCAATTCGACGAAGGAGGCGATCGAGCTCGCGCAGCACGCCGAGAAGGCCGGCGCGGACGCCGTGCTGGTCGTGACGCCCTATTACAACAAGCCGACCCAGGAAGGGATGTACCAGCACTTCAAGGCAATCAATGATGCGATCGGCATCCCGATCATCATCTACAACATTCCGCCGCGCTCGGTGATCGACATGTCGGTCGACACCATGAAGCGGCTGTGGGAGCTGAAGAACATCGCCGGCGTCAAGGACGCCACCGCCAGCATGGTCCGCGTCTCGCAGCAGCGCGCGGCGATGGGCGAGGATTTCAACCAGCTCTCCGGCGAGGACGCGACCATCCTCGGCTACATGGCGCATGGCGGCCATGGCTGCATCTCGGTGACCTCGAACGTCGCGCCGCGCCTGTGCTCGGAATTCCAGGCCGCCTGGGCGAAGGGCGACACCAAGGCGGCGCTCGCAATCCACGACAAGCTGATGCCGCTGCACAACAACCTCTTCATCGAGAGCAATCCGGCGCCGATCAAGTACGCGATGTCGCTGCTCGGCAAGCTGGACGAGACGCTGCGCCTGCCGATGGTTCCGGTCACCGAGCCGACGCGCGTTGCCGTGCGCAGTGCGATGGTTCATGCTGGGCTGATCAACTGATTTAGCCAACCGGGGAGCCGTTCATGAGCGTCGACGAGAAGGGCAGGAAGATGCTCACGGAGTTCCGCGAGTTCGCCATGAAAGGCAACGTCGTCGACCTCGCCGTCGGCGTCATCATCGGTGCGGCCTTCGGCGCCATCGTCACGTCGCTGGTCGGTGACGTTATCATGCCGATCATCGGCGCCGCGACCGGCGGCCTCGACTTCTCGAACTACTTCGCCCCCTTGTCGAAGGCGGTGACCGCCACCAACTTAGCGGATGCGAAAAAGCAAGGTGCAGTGCTTGCTTACGGCAGCTTCCTGACGCTGACGATCAACTTCATCATCGTCGCCTTCGTGTTGTTCCTGGTGATCCGCGCCATGAACACGCTGAAGCGCAAGGAGGAGGCGGCGCCTGCGGCTCCGGCAAAACCGTCGGCCGAGGTCGATCTGCTGACTGAGATCCGCGATCTCCTCAAGAAGTGACGCGCGCGCTTCATCCGAGCTGTTAGCTTACGCGCGTGTCTCGATCAGGTTTGTTGTCCAGGTTTTTTTAGGTCATGGCCGATAAGAACGAACGTCCTATCAAGGTCATGGCGGAAAATCGCAAGGCCCGCTTCAATTATGCGATCGAAGACACGATCGAGGCGGGCATTGCGCTCACCGGCACCGAGGTCAAATCGATCCGCAACGGCAAGAGCACGATCGCGGAGTCCTACGCCGATTCCAAGGACGGCGAGATCTGGCTGATCAACGCCACCATTCCCGAATATCTCCAGGGCAACCGCTTCAATCACGAGCCCAAGCGGCCGCGAAAGCTGCTTCTGCACCGTAAGCAGATCAACAAGCTGATGGGCGCGGTCGACCGCGAAGGCATGACGCTGATCCCGCTCAAGCTCTATTTCAACGAGCGCGGGCGGGCCAAGTTGCAGCTGGCAGTTGCAAAGGGCAAGAAGCTGCACGACAAACGCGAGTCCGAGAAGAAGCGCGATTGGAGCCGAGAGAAGGGCCGGCTGTTGCGGGCGAGGGGATAGCGGCAAGAGGTTGGCGGATGACTCAGAAGAACCTGCTCGAGGTCGATTGGAGCCAGATTCCCGCACCCGCCGACGACGGCGGCGCCGCGCATCTCAAGGGCATGACCTTGCCTCCGGTCAGCCTGCTCGCGACCGACGATACGTCGGTGAATCTGGCAGCACTCTCCGGCCGGACCGTGGTGTTCGCCTATCCGCGCACCGGCGAGCCCGGCAAGATCGGACTGGTCGACGATTGGGACATGATCCCGGGCGCGCGCGGTTGCACGCCGCAGACTTGCGCGTTTCGTGATCTGTTTGCCGAGCTGAAAGCTGCCGGCGCCGCCCAGGTGTACGGCCTCTCGACCCAGAGCAACGCGTACCAGACCGAGATGGCATCGCGGCTGCACCTGCCGTTCCCCGTGCTGTCGGACGAGAAGCTGGCGCTGACGCGCGCCGTCAATCTGCCGACCATGGAGGTCGCTGGCCTGACCTTGATCAAGCGGCTTGCGCTGATCATCGACGACGCCAAAGTCACGCATGTGTTCTATCCGGTGTTTCCGCCCGGCCGGAACGCCGGCGATGTCCTGGACTGGCTGAAGGCCAATCCAGCCGAGCCCTAGTCCAGGTCGGCCTTCACCTTCGCGAACACGCTGCGGAACATGTCCGTCGTCAGCACGCCGGTGTTCGTGTTGTAGCGCGAGCAATGATAGCTGTCGTAGAGCCTGAATGCGCCGGCCTGATGCACGGCGCCGTGGCCGAAGGGAGCTTGCGAGGCCTTCAGGTTCAGCGGCTTGAGCACCGTGTCGTGCGCAATCCGTCCGAGCGCGACGATCGCGCGCAGCTTCGGCATCGTCGCGAGGGTAGCCCCGAGGAACTGGCGGCAGGTGTTGATCTCGACCGGCAGCGGCTTGTTCTGTGGCGGAACGCAATGCACGGCATTGGCGATCCGGCAGTCGACCAGCTTCAGGCCGTCGTCGGGCCGCGCCTGATAGATGCCCTTGGCGAAGCCGTATTCGAGCAGCGTGGCGTAGAGCAGGTCGCCGGCATAGTCGCCGGTGAAGGGGCGGCCGGTGCGGTTGGCGCCCTGCATGCCCGGCGCCAGGCCGACGATCAGCAGGCGTGCCTTGATGTCACCGAAGGGGGGGACCGGCGCGTTGTGCCACAACGGCTCGCGCGCGCGGTTCGCCTCGCGAAAGGCGACCAGGCGCGGACAAAGCGGACAGTCACGGTCGGGGACGAGGGTGAGAGGCTGGCGGCTTGACCGGGCCGCCTCACTCCTCGAAGTCGTCATCGCCCCTCGGCGCCATCGTGGTCGCGCGCTGGAGGAACTGCGGGGCGTGATGGCGTCCCTCGCCACGCTCGCCGCGATCACGCGGGGCGGGGCGCTCGGACGGGTCGCGGCCGAGCTTGGATTGCAGCTCGACGAGGTCGGTGAAGACGTCGGCCTGTCGGCGCAGCTCGTCGGCGATCATCGGCGGCTGGCTCGCGATGGTGGAGATCACGGTGACCCGGACGCCGCGGCGCTGGACGGCTTCGACCAGGGAGCGGAAGTCGCCGTCACCCGAGAACAGCACCATCTGGTCGATGTGCTCGGCGAGCTCCATGGCGTCCACGGCGAGCTCGATGTCCATGTTGCCCTTGACCTTGCGGCGGCCGGAGGCGTCGATGAACTCCTTGGTCGCCTTGGTGACGACCGTGTAGCCGTTGTAGTCGAGCCAGTCGATCAGCGGGCGGATCGAGGAGTACTCCTGATCCTCGATGATCGCGGTGTAGTAGAACGCCCGCAACAGCGTCCCGCGGCTCTGAAACTCCTTCAGCAGGCGCTTGTAGTCGATGTCGAAGCCGAGAGTTTTCGCCGTCGCGTAGAGATTGGCCCCATCGATGAAGAGCGCGATCTTGTTAGTGGCAGAAGGTGACATTCAGTTTGCTCGCGTAGCGTTCGTGATTGATCGTTTATTGTTGGCGCGGCGACAGCAAGCCGCGCAGGTCTATGGTGCCGCCGAAGCCCGTCGAAACCGTAAATCCGGAGAAGTCGTGGCAATCAAGGTATAGTTATGGCGGACCTGCATACGCCCGGTGCCACCCTCAATAGCAGCCCGGCAAACCACCCATCCCAGCCCCAATGTGGGGGTAGCAGAGCCGTTTGGCGAGGCCAAATCACAAATTGGCCTTGCGAAATCGCCCTGTCCCCTATAACTAGCCCCAGTCATCCACATATTTCGTCCCACCCACAACGGAGCGACAGTCCATGGCTCGCGTCACCGTAGAAGATTGTATCGACAAGGTCGACAACCGGTTTGACCTGGTCCTGCTGGCCGCCCACCGCGCCCGCATGATTTCGTCCGGTTCACAACTAACGGTTGACCGCGATAACGACAAGAACCCTGTTGTGTCTTTGCGCGAAATTGCCGACGAGACCATCTCGCCGGAGGACCTCCGCGAGGAGCTGGTCCACTCGCTCCAGAAATTCGTCGAGGTCGACGAGCCCGAGCCCGATACGGTCCCGCTGATCGGTTCCGCCGGTGCCAGCGTCGATGCCGATGATACCGAAGTTGCCGTTGAGCGCATGACCGAAGAGGAGCTCCTGAAGGGCCTCGAGGGCCTCGCGCCGCCGGAAGAACAGCCCGAGGAGGACGAGTAATCGTCCCGTCGCGATCGTCGAATTCTTGTGATCATATCAAAGGCCCGAACCCGTGTTCGGGCCTTTGCTTTTGTTGGCGTTTTCGTGGTTACCATAGCGTTGCCGTATCGCGTTGCGCGCCTGTCACCGAATTGATCGGACGCACGCGCGATCGGGGCTAAGATGTATGCAACGGGCAGCTCATGGTCCGTTTGAAGGCAGGATGGCATGGTGTATCGGCGCCGGAGACAAACGCAGATGCTGGCCGCAACCGAATCGGTTGCCGTGGCCCCGACTGCGCCGGTGGGGCGCCCGGCCAAGCCTCGCGCGCGCATGATGCGTCAATATGACCTCGTCGAGCGCGTCAGGTCCTACAATCCCAATACCAACGAAGACCTGCTGAACCGCGCCTATGTCTATGCCATGAAGGCACACGGCTCGCAGACCCGTGCCTCGGGCGATCCGTATTTCTCGCACCCGCTCGAAGTGGCGGCGATTCTCACTGATCTGAAGCTCGACGACGCCACCATCGTGGCCGCCCTGCTGCACGACACGATCGAGGACACCGAGGCGACGCGTGCCGAGATCGACCAGATCTTCGGGCCCGAGATCGGCGCGCTGGTCGAGGGCCTGACCAAGCTGAAGCGGCTGGAGCTGGTGTCGCGCGAGGCCAAGCAGGCCGAGAACCTGCGCAAATTGTTGCTGGCCATTGCCGACGATGTCCGCGTTCTGCTGGTCAAGCTCGCCGACCGCCTGCACAACATGCGTACGCTGGACTTCGTGCCGCCGGAGTCGCGACGGCGCATTGCCGAGGAGACGCTCGACATCTATGCGCCGCTGGCCGGCCGCATGGGCATGCAGGAAATGCGCGAGGAGCTGGAGGATTTGTCCTTCCGTACCCTCGATCCCGAAGCCTATTCGGTGGTGATGCAGCGGCTCGACGCGCTCGCCGAGCGCAACCGCAACCTGATCGGCGAGATCGAGGACCAGCTCTCCAACAATCTGCGCCACCGGGGGCTGGGCGCGCGGGTCTATGGCCGCCGCAAGAAACCGTTCTCGATCTGGACCAAGATGGAACGCAAGTCGGTCGGCTTCGAGCAATTGTCCGACATCTTCGGCTTCCGCCTCGTCGTCAACGACATCGAGGCCTGCTATCGCGCGCTCGGCATCGTCCACACCAATTGGCCGGTCGTGCCCGGGCGTTTCAAGGACTACATCTCGACGCCGAAGCAGAACGACTACCGCTCGATCCACACCACGGTGATCGGCCCCGGCAACCAGCGCGTCGAGCTGCAGATCCGTACCGAGGCGATGGACCAGATCGCCGAGCGCGGCATCGCCGCACACGTGTTCTACAAGGAAGACGTGGGCTCGCCGACCGAGTTTCTCAAGCGCGAGTCCAATGCGTTCGCCTGGTTGCGCCATACCATCGGCATCCTCTCGGAGAGCGCCAACCCCGAGGAATTTCTCGAGCACACCAAGCTCGAGCTGTTCCACGACCAGGTGTTCTGCTTCACCCCGAAGGGCAAGCTGATCGCGCTGCCGCGCCATGCCAATGTGATCGACTTCGCCTATGCCGTGCACACCGACGTCGGCAACAGCGCCGTCGGCTGCAAGATCAATGGCCAGTTCGCGCCGCTGTCCTCGGAGCTCCAGAACGGCGACGAGGTCGAGGTGCTGACCTCGGAGGCGCAAGCGGCGCCGCCCTCGGCCTGGGAAACGCTCGCGGTCACCGGCAAGGCGCGCGCCGCGATCCGCCGCGCCACCAGGACGGCGGTGCGCGACCAATATGTCGGTCTCGGCCGGCGCATCGTCGAACGCCTGTTCGAGCGCGCCAAGATCGAATACGCCGACGACAAGCTCAAGGGCGCGCTGCCGCGCCTGGCGCGCACCTCGATCGAGGACGTCATGGCGGCGGTCGGCCGCGGCGAGATCAAGGCCTCCCACGTCGCGCGTGCGATGTATCCCGACTACAAGGAGGAGCGCATCGCGCGCTACGGCGTCAAGAAGGGGCTCGCCGCCAAGCTCAGGGAGAAGTCGTCGGAGCCGCCGCGCAGCCCGGTCGCGATCCCGATCCGCGGCATCAATTCCGACCTGCCGGTGAAGTTCGCGCCGAACGGCGGCGCCGTGCCCGGGGACCGCATCGTCGGCATCGTCACGCCGGGCGAGGGGATCACGATCTACCCGATCCAGGCGCCGGCCCTGAAGGATTTCGAGGAGGAGCCGGAGCGCTGGCTCGACGTGCGCTGGGACATCGAGGATTCCGCGCCGCAGCGCTTCCCGGCCCGTATCAAGGTCGAGAACGTCAACGAGCCCGGCGCGCTGGCACAGATCGCGACCGTGATCGCCGAGCACGACGGCAACATCGACAACATCAGCATGCAGCGCCGCTCGCCCGATTTCACGGAGACGACGATCGACCTCGAGGTCTACGATCTCAAGCATCTGAGCGCGATCCTCGCCCAGTTGCGCGCCAAGGCGGTCGTGGCCCGTGTCGAACGTGTTAATGGATAGACGCCTCTCGCATGCGTCCATCTCCCTGATTTCGTGAGTCCTGAAATGTCCGCTTCTCCGCTCCGCCTCGGCGTCAATATCGACCACGTCGCAACCGTGCGTAACGCGCGCGGCGGCCGCCATCCCGATCCGGTGCGCGCCGCGCTGCTGGCGATCGAGGCCGGCGCCGACGGCATCACCGCGCATCTGCGCGAGGATCGCCGCCACATCCGCGACGAGGACATGGCGCGGCTGAAGGCCGAGATCTCCAGGCCGCTCAATTTCGAGATGGCGGCGACCGACGACATGATGCGGATCTCGCTCGCGACCAAGCCACACGCGGTGTGCCTCGTGCCGGAGCGCCGCCAGGAGGTGACGACCGAAGGCGGCCTTGACGTCGTCGGCCAGCACAATGCGCTCGCGCCCTACATCGCGCGGCTGAACGATGCGGGCATCCGGGTCTCGCTGTTCATCGCCGCCGATCCCGCGCAGATCGAGATGGCGGCGCGGCTGAAGGCGCCCGTGATCGAGATCCACACCGGCGCCTGGTGCGACGCCGTCGTCGACGGTCATACCGACAAGGCCGAGGCGGAGTGGAAGCGGATCGTGGCGGGGGTGAAGCTGGCGAAGCAAGCCGGGCTCGAAATCCATGCCGGCCACGGGCTCGACTACGCGACAGCGGAGACGATCGCGGCGCTGCCGGAGATCATGGAGCTCAACATCGGCTACTACATGATCGGCGAGGCGCTGTTCGTCGGGCTCGCCGAGACGGTGCGCAGCATGCGCGCGGCGATGGACCGTGGCCGGAGCCGGGCATGATCATCGGCATCGGCTCCGACCTGATCGACATCACCCGCGTCGGCAAGGTGATCGAGCGCCATGGCGAACGGTTCCTCGACCGCATCTTCACCGCGGCCGAGCGGGCCAAGGCGGAGCGGCGCGCCAAGAGCGAGAAGATGGTGGTTGCAACCTACGCCAAGCGCTTCGCGGCCAAGGAGGCCTGCTCGAAGGCGCTCGGCACCGGCATCCGGAACGGTGTCTGGTGGCGCGACATGGGGGTGGTCAACCTGCCGGGAGGGCGGCCGACCATGCAGTTGACGGGCGGGGCGCTGGCCCGGCTCCAGGCCCTGACGCCCGAGGGGTTCGAGGCGAAAATCGACCTGTCGATCACCGACGACTGGCCGCTGGCGCAGGCCTTCGTAATCATTTCCGCGGTGCCGCTGGCCAAGCCCTGACCGTCGGCGGGCTGTTTTTATAATTCACATTAAAAATCAATGTCTTATGCAGTTTTGATGCGATCCTTGATTGCGTGGCCCCCGACAACCGTCTAAAAGTCCGCGAACGCAAATCAGGCTGGGCGAATTCGGCTTTACGCCGGAATTAGCCCTCATTATCAGAATCAGGACAACCTCCTTGGGCCGCGAAGCGATGGGCTGTTCGCGGAGGAGGGCGCTCTGTGATCGCCGGCCGGAATTGAGAGAGCAATGAGCGTGACCTCGGGAACGAAAACTGAAAGCGGCGTCGGCGAAACGATCCGCGTCGTGATCCATGCTCTCCTGATCGCGCTCGTGATCCGCACGTTCCTGTTCCAGCCGTTCAACATCCCGTCCGGTTCGATGAAGGCGACGCTGCTGGTCGGCGACTATCTGTTCGTCTCGAAATATTCCTACGGTTATAGCCACTACTCGATCCCGTTCTCGCCGCCGCTGTTCTCGGGGCGGATCTGGGGCTCGGACCCGAACCGCGGCGACATCGTCGTGTTCCGCCTGCCGAAGGACGACTCCACCGACTACATCAAGCGCGTCATCGGCCTTCCCGGCGACCGCATCCAGATGAAGGATGGGCTGCTCTACATCAACGACACTCCGGTCGAGCGGCAGCGGATGAGCGAATTTGTCGGCGAGGATCCCTGCGGCTCCGAAGGCGGGGGCATCTCGCGGGTGAAGCGCTGGAAGGAAACGCTGCCGAACGGCGTGTCCTATGAGACGCTGGACTGCGCCGACAACGGCTACATGGACAACACCAACGTCTACAACGTGCCGCCGGGCCATTTCTTCATGATGGGCGACAACCGTGACAACTCCACCGACAGCCGCTTCCTCGGCCAGGTCGGCTACGTGCCGCAGGAGAATTTGATCGGCCGCGCCCAGATGATCTTCTTCTCCATCGCCGAAGGCGAGCATGCCTGGATGTTCTGGCGCTGGCCTTGGGCGGTGCGCTGGAACCGTTTCTTCAAAATCGTCCGATGAAAGACGAAGCCAAGGACATCCCGATCCAATCGACCGAGCCCGCGGCGGGCGCCGACGGCGAAGCTGCGACCAAGACGCTTGCGACCAAGACGCCTGAAACCAAGACACCTGAAACCAAGACGCCTGCAAAGAAGAAGCGGGTGCGCAGCAGCAAGGCCAAGGCCTCGGATGCGAACGCGGCGCTCGAGGCGCGCATCGGCCACAGCTTTGCCGATCCGAATCTGCTGATGCAGGCGATCACGCATGTCTCGGCGCTGAAGTCCGGGCGCAAGCGCGGCGACAGCTATCAGCGGCTGGAATTCCTGGGCGACCACGTGCTGGGGCTCGTCGTCTCCGACATGCTCTATCACGCCTTCCCGAATGCCGACGAGGGCGAGCTGTCCAAGCGACTTGCCGAACTGGTGCGCAAGGAGAGCTGCGCCGACGTTGCCAAGTCGCTCGGTCTGCTCGACGACGTCAAGCTCGGTTCGGTCGGGCCGAGCGCCGATGCCCGCCTGCGCAAGAGCGTGCTCGGCGACATCTGCGAGGCCGTGATCGGCGCCGTCTTCCTCGACGGTGGCTACGCGGCGGCGGCGGAATTCGTCAGGCGCAACTGGACCGAACGCATGCACAAGCCGCGGCGTCCCTTGCGCGATCCCAAGACCGTGCTGCAGGAATGGGCGCAGGGGAAGGGGCTGCCGACGCCTGTCTACCGCGAGGTCGAGCGCACCGGCCCGCATCACGATCCGCAGTTCCGCGTCGCGGTGGATCTGCCGGGATTGGCGTCGGCCGAAGGCATCGGTGGCAGCAAGCGTGCAGCGGAGAAGGTGGCGGCCTCAGTGATGATTGAACGTGAAGGTGTTGGCGGCGGCAATGACGGCTGAAGCAAGCGGCGAAGCGCCCTCCGCAACGCGCTGCGGCTTCGTTGCGCTGATCGGCGCGCCAAATGTCGGAAAATCCACACTGGTCAATGCGCTGGTCGGGGCCAAGGTCACGATCGTCTCGCGCAAGGTGCAGACCACGCGCGCGCTGATCCGCGGCATCGTCATCGAGGACAACGCGCAGATCATCCTGGTCGACACGCCCGGCATCTTCCTGCCCAAGCGCAGGCTCGACCGCGCCATGGTCTCGACGGCCTGGAGCGGGGCGCACGACGCCGACCTCGTCTGCGTGCTGCTCGACGCCAAGGCCGGGATTGATGAAGAGGCCGAGGCGATCCTCACCAAGGTCGCCAGCGTCAAGCACGAGAAGATCCTGGTCATCAACAAGGTCGATCTGGTCCAGCGCGAGAAGCTGCTGGCGCTGGCGCAGGCCGCCAACGAGCGCATGGCCTTTGCAAAGACCTTCATGATCGCGGCGATCTCGGGCGACGGCGTCGACGACCTCAGGCATACGCTGGCCGAAATCGTGCCGCCGGGCCCGTTCCTCTACCCCGAAGACCAGATGTCGGACGCGCCGATGCGGCAGCTTGCGGCCGAGATCACGCGCGAGAAGATCTATCGCAAGCTGCACCAGGAATTGCCCTACCAATCCACGGTCGAGACCGACAAGTGGGAGGAGCGCAAGGACAAGTCGGTGCGCATCGAGCAGACGATCTTCGTCGAGCGCGAGAGCCAGCGCAAGATCGTGCTCGGCGCAGGCGGCGCCACCATCAAGTCGATCGGCGCGGACTCGCGCAAGGAGATCGGCGAGATCCTGGGCGTGCCGGTGCACCTGTTCCTGTTCGTCAAGGTGCGCGAGAACTGGGGCGACGATCCCGATCGCTATCGCGAGATGGGCCTGGAATTTCCCAAAGAATAACCAAGAAAAGATCGGTCTCCGATGAGCGTACCCAGCAACGTCCGGCGCTTCGAAGCGCTGCTCTATGCGTCATTGATGCTGGATGCCCTGTCGGTCGCGGTGCAGGACCGCACGCCCAATGCCGAGATGACCGAGCAGATGATCATGATGGCGACCATGCTCGCCGGCGGCATGATCCTGCTGCTCGTCTATTTCGTCTGGTTGGCTGCGCGTTGGCGCAAGAACTGGCCGCGCTGGGTGCTGGCGGCGGCCCTCGTGCTGTCCGTGATCTCGCTCGGCCAGATCATCGGCGAGAAGGGCCTGGAGCTCGACAGCGTCATCGAGATCGTCTCCTGCGTGCTGACCGCGATGGGGCTGTATTTCTCGTTCAGCGGCGACGCCCAGGGCTGGTTCAACGCCTAACGTCTTGCGCGATGCCGTAGGGTGGGCAAAGGCGCGCCCTTGCGCGCCGTGCCCACCATAATCGCGCTGCGGATCAAATTGGTGGGCACGCTTCGCTTTGCCCGTCCTACACTCACCTGAAATGCGATAAGCTCCGTTCCATGGAATGGACCGACGAAGGCATCGTGCTGGGCGTGCGACAGCATGGCGAGAGCAGCGCCATCGTCGAGCTGCTGACGCGTGCGCACGGCCGGCATCTCGGCCTCGTGCGCGGTGGCGCCGGTTCGCGGATGCGGCCGCTCTTGCAGCCCGGCAACAGCGTCAGTGTGGTGTGGCGGGCGCGGCTCGACGAGCATCTCGGCACCTATGCGGTTGAGGGCCTCAAGCTGCGCGCGGCGACGCTGCTGGGATCCGCCCACGGCGTCTATGGCGTCACCCATCTCGCCTCGATTGCGCGGCTGCTGCCGGAGCGCGATCCGCACGAAGACATCTTTGCGATGCTCGAACACTCGCTCGAAGATTTCGACGATATCGGCAGTGCCGCCGTGCACCTCATCCATTTCGAGCTGGCGATGCTCGCCGAGCTCGGCTTCGGGCTCGCGCTGGAAAACTGCGCGGTGACCGGCGAGACCGCGGACCTGATCTATGTCTCGCCGAAATCCGGCGGCGCGGTGTCGCGCGGGGCCGGCGAACCGTGGCGCGACCGGCTGTTGCGCCTGCCGCCGTTCCTGCGTCGTGGCGAGGCCGCGAGCGACCTCACCGACCAGGATCTCCAGGATGGCTTCCGGCTCACCGGCCTGTTCCTGCTGCGCCATGTGCTGGAGCCCCGCGGCCAGGGCCATTCCGACGCGCGCGCCGGCTTCATCAATGCGCTGACGCGGCAGCAGGCGAAGGCGGCTATTCCGGCGCCATGACCTGAGGGCGCCTCTGCCTTGCCCGCGGGCATGATATTTCCCGGGAACGAAATCCGCCTGGCTGAATTGGCCCTCGCAGGGTTCCACAACGGGGACAGCCAAAAATGTTGATCAAGGGATTCGCCGTGTCGGCGGCGTTGCTTGCGTTCGCGCCTGACGCCGTGGCTGGCGAGCCGCAACCGGGTGTCTTTCGCCGGGCATCCTGCACCGTGATCCGGTATTACGTGGCGAAATATTCCGCTGCGGCCGCAGAGAGTTGGGCGCGGTCCAAGGGGGCAACGGAGGCCGAAATCGAGGTCGCCCGGCGTTGCCTGACGAATGCGCCGGTCACCGCGCAAGCCAAGACCCAGCAGCCAGTGACCGCCGGCTGGGCAGGGCAATAGCCGCCCACAGGGAACCAATCGATCCTTGCCCGATTCGCTTCCACGGTTTAACCGGGCGGCATGGGAAAACGATTGATTCCGCCGGAGGAACCGGCCGAAATTCACGAGGTGCCGCTGCGTGAGGCGCTGGAAGAGCGCTATCTCGCCTATGCGCTCTCCACCATCATGCACCGCGCGCTGCCGGATGCGCGCGACGGCCTGAAGCCGGTGCACCGGCGCATTCTCTACGGCATGCGCCTGCTCAGGCTCGACCCCGGCACGGCGTTCAAGAAATCCGCCAAGATCGTCGGCGACGTGATGGGCTCGTTCCATCCGCATGGCGACCAGGCGATCTACGACGCCATGGTGCGCCTCGCGCAGGACTTTTCCTCGCGCTACCCGCTGGTCGACGGCCAGGGCAATTTTGGCAATATCGACGGCGATAACCCGGCTGCCTACCGCTACACCGAAGCGCGCATGACCGACGTCGCGCGGCTTCTGCTCGAGGGCATCGACGAGGACGGCGTCGAGTTCCGGCCCAATTACGACGGCCAGTCGAAAGAGCCGGTCGTGCTGCCCGGCGGCTTTCCGAACCTGCTTGCCAACGGCGCGCAAGGCATCGCGGTCGGCATGGCGACCTCGATCCCGCCGCACAACGCGGCCGAGCTCTGCGACGCCGCGCTGCACCTGATCGAGAAGCCCGACGCGAAATCAAAGGCGCTGCTGAAGTGGGTGAAGGGACCGGATTTCCCGACCGGCGGCATCTGCGTCGATTCCAAGCAGGCGATCGCTGAAGCCTATACGACGGGTCGCGGCTCGTTCCGTGTTCGCGCTCGATGGGAGCAGGAAGAGGGTACGCGCGGCACCTGGGTCGTTGTCGTCACCGAGATCCCCTTCCTGGTGCAGAAGTCGCGCCTGATCGAGAAGGTCGCCGAGCTGCTGGACCAGAAGAAGCTGCCGCTGGTCGGCGACATCAGGGACGAGTCGGCCGAAGACGTTCGCATCGTGATCGAGCCGAAGTCGAAGAACGTCGATCCCGCCCTGATGATGGAATCGTTGTTCCGGCTGACCGAGCTCGAAAACAAGATTCCGCTGAACCTCAACGTGCTGATCAAGGGCCGCATCCCCAAGGTCGTGGGGCTCGCGGAGTGCCTGCGCGAATGGCTCGACCATCTGCGCGACGTGCTGATCCGCCGCAGCAATTACCGCAAGGCGCAGATCGAGCACCGGCTGGAAGTCCTCGGCGGCCTGCTGATCGCCTATCTGAACATCGACGAGGTGATCAGGATCATCCGCACCCAGGATGAGCCGAAGCCGGCGTTGATGAAAGCGTTCAAGCTCACCGAGGTGCAGGCCGAAGCCATCCTCAACATGCGCCTGCGCTCCTTGCGCAAGCTCGAGGAAATGGAGATCCGCACCGAGGACAAGAACCTCCGCGCCGAGCTCAAGGGCATCAACGCGGTGCTCGCGTCCGAGCCCGAGCAGTGGAAGAAAGTCGGCGAGCAGGTCGGCAAGGTCCGCGACATGTTCGGACCGAAGACGCCGCTCGGCAAGCGCCGCACCACCTTTGCGGATGCGCCCGAGCACGACCTCGCCGCGATGGAAGAAGCCCTCGTCGAGCGCGAGCCGGTGACGGTCGTGGTCTCCGACAAGGGCTGGATCCGCACCATGAAGGGCCATGTCGAGGATCTCTCGGGGCTCGCCTTCAAGCAAGACGACAAGCTCGGTTTTGCCTTCTTCGCGGAGACGACCTCGAAGCTCTTGCTGTTCGCCACCAACGGCAAATTCTACTCGCTCGATGTTGCGAAGCTTCCGGGCGGTCGCGGCCATGGCGAGCCGATCCGTCTGTTCATCGACCTCGAGCAGGAGGCCGCTCCCGTCGCGCTGTTCGTCAACAAGGGCGGGCGCAAATTCCTGGTCGCGAGCCACGAGGGCCAGGGCTTCGTCGTCAACGAGGACGATTGCGTCGGCACGACCAAGAAGGGCAAGCAGGTCCTCAACGTCGACATGCCGAACGAGGCGCGCACGGTCACCGAGGTGATCGGCGACACCGTCGCGGTCATCGGCGAGAACCGCAAGATGCTGATCTTCCCGCTCGACCAGGTGCCGGAGATGGCCCGCGGTCGCGGCGTGCGGCTGCAGAAGTACAAGGACGGCGGCCTGTCCGACGTCGCCGTGTTCGAGGCCAAGGCGGGCCTGACCTGGAAGGACTCCGCCGGCCGCGAATTCTCCGCGACCATGAAGGAGCTCGCCGAGTGGCAAGGCACCCGTGCGGATGCCGGCCGCATGCCGCCGAAGGGTTTCCCGAAGTCGAACAAGTTCGGCAAGGTGATCGGGTAAGCAGGCTCGTGTCCCGGATGCGCTGCAGCGTGAAACGCTGCTGCGCAGAGCCGGGACGCCACAACACAGGTGTCATGCCCCGGCTTGACCGGGGCATCCAGTACGCCGCGGCTTCTCGGTTTCATCACGTCCCTCTCCGGAATACTGGATCGCCCGCCTCTGTGCGCAATTGCGCACTAGAGCATTTTCCGACCGGAAAGAATCGGGTGGGGATTCCCAAAACGGCGCGAGTCAGATTCAAGCTGCATGCTGGCGAGGGAGGCCAGCATGTATGGCCAGGGCGCTTTCGGTTGATCTTCGCCAAAGGGTGGTAGCCGCGATTGACGGTGGCATGTCCTGTCGACAGGCTGCTGAGCGCTTTGGTGTCAGCGCGGCCAGTGCGATCCGCTGGCGCGCTCGCCTCAAGAAAGTTGGCGACATCGTTCCTAAACGCCAGGGCGGTGACCGCAAATCGCAGCGCATCGAAGCGCATTCGCAATTGATTCTGGAGGCGGTGACAGCGAGGCCGGATATCACGCTTGCCGAGTTGCGAGAACTGTTGAAACGTCATGGAATATCGACTGGCATCGCGTCGCTCTGGCGTTTTTTCCAGCGCAGAAAGATCACACTTAAAAAAAGACAGCGCACGCCGCCGAGCAACGGCGCGGCGATATAAATGCCGCACGTGAGGAGTGGTTCGAAGGGCAAATCGACCTTGACCCTGAGCGTCTCGTCTTCATCGACGAAACCAGCGCCAACACCAAAATGGCGCGGCGTTACGGGCGCTCGCCACGCGGCGAGCGATGTCGTGCAGCTATCCCACACGGACATTGGAAGACGACGACGTTCACCGCTGGATTGCGCTCCGACGGTCTGATCGCGCCGCTTGTTCTGGACGGTCCAATGGATGGCGACGCTTTCCTGGCCTACGTCGAGCAATTGCTCGCCCCATCGCTGCGGCCGGGCGATACCGTTATCATGGACAACTTGCCCGCTCACAAGGTCCATGGCGTTCGAGAGGCCATCCAGGCGGTCGGAGCTAGCCTGCTCTATCTTCCGCCCTACAGTCCAGACTTCAACCCGATTGAAATGGCCTTCTCCAAACTGAAAGCGCTGTTGCGGACCGCCGCAGCCCGCACCATGCCCGATCTCTGGCAAGCAATCGCCAACGCTCTCAAACGCTTCTCACCCGAGGAATGTCAAAATTATCTCGTCGCGGCTGGTTACGACGCAACGTGATCGGAAAACGCTCTAGGCGGGCGATGACAGCGAGTGTGGCGCAAACGCTTGGCAGATAGGCGTGAGCGCATAAGTGCCTGCGTCGATCGGGCACGAACATTGCTTTTTCTTTGCCTGCAAATGAACTCTCAAGAAGAAGCAAAAGGCACAATGTTCAAACTGAAGGCTTTTATTCCGGCGCTGTTCGGCCTCGCGCTGGTCGCGGCGCCCGTGCATGCGGCGGGCAATCTCGTTGCAGTGCTCGAGGCGGAGATCGTCACGCTCGATCCGCATTTTTCCACGGCCTACATTTCGCGCACGTTTGGCTACATGGTGTTCGACACGCTCTTTGCGAAAGACTCCAAGGGCGACATCAAGCCGCAGATGGTACAGGACTGGAAAGTCTCATCCGACGGATTGACCTATACGTTCACGCTGCGCGACGGCCTGAAATGGCATGACGGCCAGCCGGTCACGGCGGCCGATTGCGTGGCGTCGCTGCGCCGCTGGGGCACCCGCAGCGCGCTCGGCCGTCGCATCTTCGCGATCACGGCCTCGCTCGAGCCGACGGATGCGAAAACCTTCGTGCTGACGCTGAAGGAGCCGTCCGGCCTCGTGATCGATGCGCTCGGCAATCCCGTCAGCCCGGTCGCTTTCATGATGCCCGAGCGCATCGCGAAAACACCCGGCGACCAGCGCATCACGGAGATCATCGGTTCCGGCCCGTTCGTCTACAGCAAGGCCGATCACCGCACCGGCGATCGCATGATCCTGAAGAAATTCGCCGACTATGTGCCGCGCCCCGAGCCCGCCGATTTCCTCGCCGGCGGCAAGCGCGTCGGCATCGACACGCTCGAGATCCGCGTTATCCCTGATGGTGCGACCGCCGCGTCCGCGCTGCAGGCCGGGGAGGTCGACTTCATGCAATATGCGCCGTTCGATCTGTTGCCGCAGCTGGAAAAGAATTCCCGCGTCAAGCTGGTCAATTTCACCGGCGGCAACATGTTCGCCGGCGCCTATCGTCTCAACGCCGCATCGAAGCCGTTTGATGATCCGGAAATTCGCCGCGTGCTGTGGAAGCTGGTCGACCAGCGCGAGGTGCTGGATGCGCTCGGGCTCGATGCCAAATACGCGGCTCCCTGCGCGACGTTCTTCACCTGCGGCACCACCTATGAGAGCAAGGCGGGCACGGAAGCCGCCGCGAAGACGTCGATTGAAGCCGCGAAAGCTGCGCTGAAGGCGACCAAATATGCCGGCGAGCCCGTGGTCGTCATGGAAGCCAACGACCTCGAAGCCCCGCGTGTCTCGGCGCAGGTGCTGGCCGAGCGGCTGAAGCAGGCCGGGTTCAACGTCGATCTCCAGGTGATGGACTGGGCGAGTGTGCTGGCGCGCCGCGCCAAGAAGGAGGGCTGGAGCGTCTATGGCGTCCACGCCGGCGGTTTTGACCTGGGCTCGCCGCTGACCAACGTCATGGTCGCCTTCAACTGCGCCGACTTCACCGGCTGGCAATGCGATGCGCGCATCACGCCGCTGATGGAAGCCTTCGCCAAGGCACCTGCCGAGGAAGATCGCAAGAAAATCGCCGGCGAGATTCAGAGCGTCATGTACGATCAGGCGCCCGCGATCCCGTGGGGCCAGTTTGCGCAGCCGGCGGCCTATCGCGCCACCCTGCGTGGTCTGATACCGTCCGCGATCCCGGTGTTCTGGAACGTTGAGAAGTAACGCGATGTACGATGTCATTGTTGTCGGCGGCGGCTCCGCCGGCGCCGCTGTTGCGGCGCGGTTGTCCGAAGATCCCGCAAGGCGCGTCCTGTTGCTCGAAGCGGGGCTGGACTGGCGCGCGGACGAGGCGCCCTGGGAGGTGATGACGCCAAATCCGATCCCGATCATCCACAAGCGTGAGTACCAGGAGAAATGGCAATGGCCCGATCTCCTGACGCGCCGGGTGGCCGGGCAGGAGCCGCGCTTCTACTGGCGCGGCAAGGGGCTTGGCGGCTCATCGATGATGAACGGCCAGATCGCCATCCGCGGCGTCGCTGACGCGTTCGACGAATGGGCGGCCAATGGCTGCACCGGCTGGTCGGCCAAGGACGTGATGCCGCTGTTCTCGGTGATCGAGGATGATTTGGAATTTGGTGACGCCCCGGGCCATGGAAGCGGCGGACCGCTGCCGGTCTATCGCGCTCCGCCCGAGAAGTGGGGCCCGATCGATCGCGGCCTGCGCGATGCGGCGCTGGCGAGCGGCTATCCCTGGTGCGCCGACCTCAACGGTCCTGATGGCGAGGGCGTCGCCTGCTATCCCATCAACAGCCGGGACAGCCGCCGCATCACGACCAACGAGGGCTATCTCGAGCCGGCGCGCGGCCGTGCCAATCTCGAGATTCGCGGGCACGCGCTGGTCGATCGCGTGCTGATCAGCGACGGCCGGGCGACCGGCCTTCGTGTTCACATCGAAGGGCAGTGCACCCACGAGATCAGCGCGCGCCAGATCGTGCTCTGCGCCGGCGCCATCCACAGTCCGGCGATCCTGCTGCGTTCGGGCATCGGACCGGCGGATGAGCTGAAGGCGATGGGGATCGCGATCGAGCGCGATCTGCCGGTCGGCCGCCACTTCTTCGACCACCCGCTGTTTCGCGCCACGATCCAGCTCCACGAAAACCTGCGGCCGACCGATCCGGACACCCGCCACACCAATTGCTGCGTGACCTATTCCTCCGGCCTCGCCGATGGCGGCAAGCGCGACATGATCCTGATCGCGTTCAACCACCGCGGCATCGGCGTGCCCGGAGCGATCGGCGCCGGCCTGTTCAACGCCTATTCGCGCGGCACGCTCAAGCTGGCCTCGACCGATCCGGCGATCGATCCCATCGTCGAGGAGAACATGCTTGCCGATCCCCGCGACATGCTGCGCATGATGGACGCGGTGAAACGGCTGGCCGTGATCACCTCGCACCCGGCGCTTTCAGGCATTGCCGATTGGATCAGGCTGACCGACACCGATCTGACGCTGCCGCAAGCTGCGGCCTTGCCGGATCACGAGCTCGATGCGCTGCTGCGCCGCGAGACCGGAGACATCCAGCATGCCGCCGGCAGTTGCCGCATGAGCGGCGTTAACGACGCTGACGGCGTGGTCAACCCTGATGGCACGGTGAAAGGCATAAGCGGCCTGCGCGTGGCCGACGCCTCGATCATGCCGTCCGACTGCCGCGCCAACACCCACTTCACGACGGTGGTGATCGGCGAGGCGATTGCGCGGATGATGATGCGTTAGCGCTAGAAGTGATAGTTCACGCCTGCCGTCACGGCGTGAATGCGATCCTTCAGGCTGAAGATGTTGACGGTCGTGCCGGCCCCATTGCTGAGCAACGCGCTGTGGTCGCCGAAGTCGTAATAGTCGTACTCGAAAACCGCGGACCAATGCGGCGCGAACGCCCAGTCGACGCCGGTGCCGGCGGTCCAGCCGGTTCGGGTGCTGGCTCCGCTGGGATTGACGGGGACGCCACCAGCGGGCGTGAAGGCATCGTCAAGCTTTTCACGCGTCCAGGCGCCGCCGCCCCGGACGAACACCAGCCAGCGATCAGCGAACGCGTAGCCGAGCCGCGCGGTGGCCGAGGCCAGGAAGTCGTTGCTCATCGTGAACTGGCTGGGGACGACGACGCCGGTCACGAGGTTTCTGACGGTGCCGGCGTGCGAGTTGCGGAGGCTGCTCCAGGCCGCACGGCCTTCGGCACCCACGACCCATCTGGTCGCAAATTGATAGTCGCAGCCGACCTGTCCGCCCCCAACGAAGCCTGTTGAACTGAAGGAGACAGAGTTTCCAAGCGAGTTGGTGGTCCGGTCGTCGCTGACGACACCGCCGACGTGTGCGCCGACATAGCAACCGGTCCAGGTGAAGGGGATAGGCGCGAGGGGAGGTGCCTTCACCGCCAGATCAGCCGCCAAGGCCGCGCTGGAAAATCCCACTGTCAAAAGCATACCGGCGCAAAGATTGATGCAACGCGTCATTTCTGAAATGTCCCCACATGCCCAAAACGTGCATGCATCTTTGCCAGATATGGTGGGCGTGGCGGAAGGTCGCATCGATGCGATCCATACAAGTTTTGGTAGAGCGTGGCGCAAATGTCACGCAATGAGGTTGCGGCCTGAGGATGACAGCTCGATGAAGCTGCTGCTCAGATCACCCCCACCAGCCGGAGTGCCACGCCCGCGGCGCAGCTGCCGGCGAGCACGGTGAGCATGCCGAGCTTGAAGCGGAAGATCGCGGTTGCGGCCGCGATTGACAGCAGCAGCGCCGGGATGTCGATGCTGGTCAGCACCGGCCTGTCGAATGCGAACGGGAAAGCGTGCACCGGAACGGTCTCGCGAAACAGCGTGTGCAGCGCGAACCAGATCGAGAGGTTGAGGATCACGCCGACGACAGCGGCGGTGATCGCGCTGAGTGCGCCGGCGAGGCCCGTGTTGCCGCGCAGGCGCTCGATGTAGGGGGCTCCGACGAAGATCCAGAGGAAGCAGGGGGTGAACGTGACCCAGGTCGCAAGCAGTCCGCCGAGCGTCGCTGCAAGCATCGGCGACAGGCCGCCTGGATCGCGATAGGCGGCCATGAAGCCAACGAACTGAAGCACCATGATCAGCGGACCCGGCGTGGTCTCGGCCATGCCGAGACCGTCGAGCATCTCGTGCGGCTTCAGCCAGTGATAATGCTCGACCGCCTGCTGCGCAACATACGCCAGCACCGCATAAGCGCCGCCGAACGTGACCAGCGCCATCTTGGAGAAGAACAGCGCGATCTGGCTGAACACGCTGGCTTGACCAAGAATCAAAAGCAGCGCGATCACCGGCACCAGCCAGAGCGCGAGCCATAGCGCACCGACGCGGATCGCGCGCGCGGTGTTGGGGCGCACATGTTCGGGAACGGCTTCGCCGAGCATGCTGTCGATCACGGCGGTGCTGCCGCCGGGGCCGTGGGCCGCCGGGGCAAACTCCGGACGGCCGGTTCGCGCGCCGACATATCCGATCACGCCGGCGGCGACGATGATGATCGGGAAGGGGACCGCGAAGAAGAAGATCGCGACGAAGGCGATTGCGGCGAGTGCAATCATGATGCGGTTCTTCAGCGCGCGCTTGCCGACGCGCACCACGGCTTCGAGGACGATGGTCAGCACGGCCGCCTTCAGCCCGAAGAACAGCGCCTCGACGAAGCTGACATTGCCGAAAGCCGCGTAGATGTAGCTGAGGCCCATGATGGCGATGATGCCGGGCAGGATGAAGAGCCCGCCCGCCATCAGCCCGCCGGCGGTGCGATGCATCAGCCAGCCGACATAGGTAGCCAGCTGCTGCGCCTCCGGTCCGGGCAGGAGCATGCAGTAGTTCAGCGCATGCAGGAATCGGCCTTCGGAGATCCAGTTCTTCTCCTCGACCAGGATGCGATGCATCACCGCGATCTGGCCCGCGGGGCCGCCAAAGCTCAGGCAGGCGACGCGGAGCCAGACGCGGAAGGCTTCACCGAAGCTGATGCCGTGACCGGCATCAGCCCCCGTTTGATTGGCGCGGATGTCCATCACGCCTTCACCTTGTTGGTCGGCCAGTTGTGGGTCTCGGCCGAAGCGTCGCGGCACCAGCGGTAGAAGGCGTCGTAGAGCGTCATGCCGGCTTCGAGCTGCTCGAGATCGTCGTCGTACATCCGCGACAGCCCGAGCGAGGCCGCGAGCAGGCCGGGGGCTTCCGGCGCGAGGTCGGGCCGCGCGGTGTCGGCGCCACGGACTAGCGTGGCAAGCCGCAGCAGCGGGGGCGTGGCAATCCCGAATTCCTCGATCATCACGTCGAAGGTGCAGAGCTCGCCGCGGTGGCTCCAGAACACGTTCTCGATGTCGAACGGCGCCGCGTTGAAACGCTCGCCCACGGCGACCACTTCAGAGGGCGCGACGAACAGGAACACCGCGTTGGGATCGACGAAGCGGCGGATCAACCAGGGGCAGGCGATGCGGTCGACCTTCGGCCGGGCCCGCGTCACCCAGACGGTGCGTCCCTTGGCGTCGCGCGGCGGCAGTTTTGCAGCATCGACCAGCGGCAGCTTTGCGTTCTTCCAGCCCTCGAAACCGCCTTCCAGCGTCTCGGCCTGCACGCCGAGCTGGCGCAGCCAGGCGGCCGTGCCCTGTGCGAGCTTTTCGCCGCGGAGGCAGGCGACGATGGCGGAACGGCCGGAGAATTCGCCGCCCCAATCCGGAACGTTGTCGTGGCTGAGCTTGATCGAGCCGGGAATCAGTCGCCGGTCGGCGGCAAAATCCTCGTCCGTGCGCACGTCGATCAGGACAGGTGCGTTCGCCGTGCCAATCAGCCGTGCCAATTTGTCAGATGATATCGTTGTGTAGGAAGACATGATGCGCCCTCGTAGAAACAAGCGGGACGCGATACTTGGGCTTGTCGCCTCGTGGGGAGATCGCTCAGTCCCCATGAGCGTCATTACAACGAAACCGCCCCGGGCTGTCAATCGGCTCGTTGACTTGATTTTGCCCGGACATTCCGCAGGTCTATATTGCGGGTCAACGGACCGGACCTTTCGGAGACTTTTCGATGCATTCCCATTCGATCGAACAATGGACCCATGACCACGCCTTCCTCGGCGAGAAGCACGACGAGAACGAGCGGCGCACCTGGCTCGTGGTCGTCCTGACCCTGGTCATGATGGTCGGCGAGATCGTTGCCGGCTCGCTGTTCGGCTCGATGGCGCTTTTGGCCGACGGCTGGCACATGGGCACGCATGCGGCGGCGCTTGGCATTGCCGCTTTCGCCTACCGTTTCGCGCGCCGGCACTTGGGGAATGCGCATTTCACCTTCGGCACGGGCAAGTTCGGCGATCTCGCCGCCTTCTCCAGCGCGATCATCCTGGGCCTGATCGCGGTCGAGATCGCCTATGAGAGCGTGCTGCGGCTGTTCACGCCGGTGCCGATCGTCTATGGCGAGGCCATCGCGGTCGCCGCCCTCGGCCTCTGCGTCAACCTCGTTAGCGCGTGGCTGCTGCGCGACAGCCATGATCACCATCATCACGGCCATGACTACGGCCTTGGGCATGCGCATGATGATCACGACGATCACGGTCATCACCACCATCATCACGACAACAATCTTCGTGCGGCCTACGTCCACGTCATGGCCGATGCGGCGACCTCGGTGCTGGCGATCGCAGCGCTGGTGGTCGCGATGTATTCGGGATGGGTCTGGGCCGATCCGGCCGTCGGCCTGATCGGTAGCGCCGTGATCGCGAGCTGGGCGTTCGGCCTGGTCAAGTCATCAGGCGCGGTGCTGCTCGACGTGCGCGCCGACGAGAAGCTCGAACGCACCATCCGCGCGCGGATGGAAGTCGGCGAGGACCGCGTCACCGACCTGCATCTCTGGCAGGTCGGGCCCGGCCATTGCGCCGTGCTGGTCTCCGTGGTGTCGGACAAGCCGAAGCAGCCGGCCGTCTACAAGAAGCGGGTCGCTGGGCTGAAGGGCCTGAGCCACGTCACGGTCGAGGTCGAGACCTGCCCGCATTGATGTGATCTGCCGAAACGGAATTCGGCGGCGCGGCCGGGGTTGATCCTCGGTCGCAGCCATACACGGCTCTGCAAGAGGGACCAAGGATGATGCCCAGGATCAAGTTTGCTCTCGCCGTCGCCGCGCTGGCTCTGTCCGGCCACGCGGCCGTTGCGCAGTCCGAGAAATCGGGCGTCGAAAAGCTCTACGTCCTCAATTGCGGGGAGGGCACCGCGGGCGATATCTCGCGCTGGACGCCCGGCCTGAACGAGGGCAAGGCGATGGATTTCGTCGACAGCTGCTATCTCATCAAGCACAGCAGCAAGGGCTGGTTCCTGTGGGACACCGGCATCGCCGATGCCGTCGCCGCCATGCCGAATGGCCTTGTCCCCGCCGATCCCAAGGCCGTCACCTGGCGCCGGCCGAAGACGTTGGCCGCCCAGCTCGAACAGCTCGGCCTTAAGCCGGATGACGTCAAGGCGATGGCGGTGTCGCACACGCACCCTGATCACACCGGCAATGTCGAGCTGTTCCCGCAGGCCACGCTCTACGTGCAGAAGGCCGAATATGACTGGCCCGGCGCCAACAACGAACCGCGCTTCAAGCCCGCGCATCCGGTCGAGTTGCTCGCGGGTGACAAGGACGTATTCGGCGACGGCAGCGTGACCATCCTGTCGACGCCCGGCCACACGCCGGGACACCAGTCTTTGCTGGTGAAACTGCCGAAAACCGGCGCGGTGGTGCTGTCGGGCGACGCCGTCCACTTCAAGGACAATTGGGACAACCGCCGCGTCCCCAGCATGAACGCCAACAAGGACCAGAGCGCGGCGTCAATGCAGAAGATCGCCGACACGCTCGGTAAGGAGAAGGCGCAGCTCTGGATCAACCACGACAAGGCCCAGCGCGACAGCCAGAAGATGGCACCTGAGTTTTACGACTAACGTTTGCGCCGAGGCTGCTGCCATGACGCTGGCAGCAGCAGCGTGTTACGGCCCCAGAGAGCTCCGCGACAGGAGATGATCGTGGGAGAGTGGGCCGGGGTTGCGATCGCGCTGGCGTCGAGCAGCCTCGGCGGCACCGCCGCGGCGATCACCCGCTATCTCGTCGGCGGCGCGGATCCGGTTCTGCTGGCGATCCTGCGCTGGGGGATCGGCTTTCTCTGCCTCCTGCCGTGTGCGCTCCTGCTTCGCGTGCGCTGGCCGCAGCGGCCCGACTGGCCGGCGGTGGCGCTGCTCGGCATCTGCTTCTTCGGCCTGTTCATCATCCTCTACAATATCGCGGTGTCCTACACGACCGCCGCGCGCGCCAGTCTCGCGCTGGCGACGCTGCCGCTCCACACCATGGTGGTCGGTGCGATCCTCGGCGTCGAGCGGCTGACGGCGCGCAAGATGATTGGCGTTGGCATCGCCGTGCTCGGCGTGGCGGCGGCGCTGGGCCCGCCGGGCGCC
Source organism: Bradyrhizobium barranii subsp. apii (assembly GCF_011516635.5). Classification (GTDB taxonomy): domain Bacteria; phylum Pseudomonadota; class Alphaproteobacteria; order Rhizobiales; family Xanthobacteraceae; genus Bradyrhizobium; species Bradyrhizobium barranii. Next base: position 4,646,290 of record NZ_CP096255.1, read on the forward strand.
TGGCGCGGCGAGTTGATCATGACCTGCGCCGTGTTCTGCATGGCGTTCTACAACGTGCTGTCGCGCCCGCTGATGCAGCGCTCCAGCGCATTGGGTTTTCTCACCGTCGGCATGGGCGCGGGCGCAGCCGTGCTGGTGCTGGCGGGGTTCGTGAAGGGCAGATTTGCGGCGCTCGATCATTTCACGACGGCGCAGTGGATCGCCGGCATCTATCTCGGCATCGGCGGCGGCGCGCTCGCCTTCATCCTCTGGGTGATGGCGCTGGCGCGGCGACGCCGACCCGCGTTGCCAATACCATGACGGTCAATCCGATTGCTGCGACCTTGCTTGCGGCGCTGCTCATGGGCGAGCCGATCACGGCAAACCTTCTGATCGGGCTGGTTGCTGTGTTCGCCGGCATCTGGATCGCGACCAGCCAGGCGAAGCCGGCCTAGCTGCGCGGTGCCGTGACCGGGGGCGGGCTGGCGTCTGGTGTCTTCTTCGGCTTAAGCGTGCCGGCGTAGAACGAGAGCAGCCAGACCAGGATGATGGCGAGGAGATAGACGCCCCAGGCTTGCGGCGGCGTGGTTGCCCAGCGCAGCAGGCCTTTGAAGGTGCGGGGCGGGCTGTTGTCTTCGCTCATGGCCCGCTTGTGCGCGAAAGCCTTGGCCCGGTCAATCCGGCCGCCGCTCGGCGCGGATCAGGAACAGCGCCGCCAGCGCCGAGAGGCTGAGTGCGGAGGAGACCATCAGCACCTTGGCGCCCATGACGTCGATGAGCAGGCCGAAGGCCAGCGGCGCCACGGCCTGCGCCATCCGTGCCGGCGCGCCGATGATGCCGAGGCGGTAGCCGAAATCTTTCGGGCCGAAGATTGACAGCGGCAGCGTGCCGCGCGCGATCGTGAGAATGCCGTTGCCCGAGCCGTGGAGCAGCGCAAACGCGGTTGCGGCGGGCGCGCCGAAGATGGCGACGACGGCGGCGCCGAGCGGGTGGGTGACGCAGGCAAGGCGCGTCGACCACAGCGGATGGAAGCGGCTCAGGAAGCCCGCTTCGAGAATGCGCGCGGCCACCTGTGCCGGGCCGATCAGCGCGCCGGCCGCGATGGCCTCGACATGCGTCGCACCTGTGGCCTCCAGCAGGCGCGGGAAATGGACGGCCATTGCGCCGGTGACGGTCCAGACCGCCGCGAACACGAAGGCGAGCAGTACCATGGTGCGGTCGAGCGGCAGATGCGGCTTCTCGGCCGTCGCCGCGGCCTGCCTGGCGCCCTTGATGGCCGGCAGCATGAAGAAGTTCAGGGGCAGGCCGATCAGGAGATTGGCGGCCGCCCAGGCAAAACAGGTCTCGCGCCAGCCGATATGGGACAGGCCCCAGGCGGTGAGGGGCCAGCCGACGGTGGAGGCGAAGCCTGCCATCAGCGTGATGCCGGTGATTGGCCTGCGCGCCTCGGTGCCGTAGATGCGGCTCAGCGCGGCGAAGGCGGCGTCATAGAGCCCCATCGCCATGCCGATGCCGAGCACGAGCCAGGCGAACGCCATCACCGCCAATGAGTGCGAGAGGCCGAGCAGGACGAGACCCGCGGCCATCGTCAGGTTCGAGACCGACAGCACCTGCCGGCCCCCGAACAGATCGATCTGCCGCCCGATGCGCGGGCCGAGCATCGCCGAGATCACCAGTGAGGCCGAGAACGCGCCAAAGATCCAGTTGGAGGAGACGCCGAGGTCGCGCGCCATGGGATCGGCGAGAAGCGCCGGCAGATAGTAGCTGGAAGCCCAGGCCAGGGTCTGCGTGGTGCCGAGCGCCAGGATGATCGGAAGCTGGCGCTGGCTCATCTCGGTGCGATTCTGGTCTCGGTTTGCGGCGGTGCCATCGGCTGCATTTGCGGCCCGTGGCGAGAGCGCGTCAACAGCGTCCGCGGCATATTCGATCTGCTGCGGACGGGAGCCTTGGTTGCGCACGGTTCGCGCGTGGCCTTTCGCTCGTCACGAATGCACGCCATAATGGCGCATGCAATGGACCTCGCGCCTCGCGCTGATGAACTGGCTGACGGGCCAAGGGCTGACGGGCCTGCCCGAAAACGAGCTGCTCCGCGGCTTCTGCGAGCGCTGCCGCGCCGAAGGGCTGGAACTCTCGCGCGGGCTCGTCGTGATCGACACGCTGCATCCGATCTATGAGGGCCGCGGCTTCCGGTGGAGCGACCGGCAGAGCAACGAGAGCGATGTGTTCGAATATGGTTCGACCGCCGAAGGCGATGCCGCCAAGAGCTGGCGCCGCTCGGTGTTCTTCCACATGCTCGAGCACGGCGAGGACGAGAGGGTGATCGACCTTGCCGACGCGCCGTCGATGGATTTCTCACAGATCGGCGAGCTCGCGGAAAAAGGCCACAAGCACTATCTCGCCTTCGTGCATCGCTTCGGCGAGAACGGCGCGCTCGGCCTGATGGATTGCCTCTATTCCTGCTGGACCACGCGCCGCGACAGCGGCTTCTCCGAACCCGAGCTCGAAGCTCTGCGCGATCTCGTGCCGGTGCTGGGGCTCGCGATCAAGTCGGCGCAGCAGGTCGACATCGCGCGAACCCTCGGCCGCGTCTATCTCGGCCGCGATGCCTCCGCTCAGGTGCTGGGCGGGCGCATCACACGCGGCGTCACCGAGCGCATCAATGCCGTGCTGTGGTATTCGGATTTGCGCGGCTCGACCGGGATCAGCGAGAGCATCGGCCCCGACGAGATCATCCCGTTCCTCAACGACTATGCCCAGGCCGTGATCGACACGATCCACGATGCCGGCGGCGACGTCCTGAAGCTGATCGGCGATGGCGTGCTCGCGATGTTCTGGGGGGAAGACATGTCGGACGCGCGGCGCGCTGCGCTACGCGCCGAGCATCTGTTCCGCAAGAACGTCGCTGCGCTGAACAAGCGGCGGGAGGCCGATGGCCGTCCCACGACGTCGGCCTATATCGGCCTGCATGTCGGCGAGGTCTTTTACGGCAATATCGGCAGCGCGGACCGGCTCGACTTCACCGTCGTCGGCCCCACCGTCAACGAGGTTAGTCGCATCGCCTCGATGAGCCGCTCGGTCGACCGCGAGCTGCTGGCCTCGGCCGAGTTCTACAAGGGCCTGGACGCCACCGGCCGTCGCTACCTCGTCTCCACCGGGCGCTACGCGCTGCGCGGCATCGGCCGCGCGCAGGACCTCTACACGCTCGATCCTGAGGTCGATACGAGCGAGCCGGTGACCGGGAGCTACGAGCGATATCTGGCGAATTAGCGGCGGATCGCAGGGGCCGAGACATTGGGCGTTTTCGTTCGATCCTTGGCGGGCCATTGTTCGGAAAGCGGCGGCATCGAAGTCTCCTTGCCGGTCATGCGCTCAATGGCGACGGCGTAGACGGTGATGATGTCGAGCCGCGGGAAGAACCCCTTCGGTCGCGTCGTATCCGGCTTGCCGTATTTGGCCATCAACGTTTCGCAGAACCGCTGCTTGATGCCCGTGTCGCCCACGACCCTGATGCGGCCGAACAGGCATATGCTTCGATAGGCGAGACCGGAATCGCATTCGAACCGGCCATAGTCGAAGACACCTTCGTGCTCATCGATCTCGATGCAGACGCGGGGATCTCGCTCGATGTTTGCGCGCAGATGTCCCCGGGCGGCTGTCGTGTGCAGATACACCTCACCGTCGAGCCAGAGATAGAGGAGCGGGATACAGTAGGGAAAGCCGTCCTCGCTGACTGTCGCAAGATGGCCAGCATATCCGCGTGCCAGCATCTCCAGGATCCGCTCCTGCGACATGGCGCGGTCCTCGCGACGGATTTGCGGTGAACTCATGGTGCAAGACGCTCCGCGCCGCCATCCGAATGAGCGGACATTTCAGGTTTCCTTGTTATCCGAAACAGGATAGAAAAATAGTGGTCTTGAGCAAAGGTCCACTTGGCCCTATTGCAGCATACCACTTCCCGACGTGCGCTCACCTGTCGGACGAGGACCCGTGAAGAGCAGGCAGAGCTGGGCAGAACTCTATTCCTTCAGCGTCGACCGCACGGCGGAGGCGCCGGTATTCCGCCAAATCTACCTCGAGCTACGATCGGCAATTCTGTCCGGAGCGCTTCGTCCGGCGGCCAAGTTGCCCTCGACGCGCGACCTTGCGGCGCAGCTCGGCGTCTCGCGTACCGCAGTTGTTTCGGCTTTCGAGCAGCTGCTGGCCGAAGGTTATGCCTTCGGCAGGAAGGGGGCGGGGACTTATGTTGCGTCCGATCTGCCTGAACCGTTTGCCGCGCCTCATGGCCGCAAGACGCGGGCGGCACCGGCCGCGGCAGGCGCGGCCTCCTTTCACGGCCTCGGCGATTTCGTCGATGTGACGACGCAGAATGACGAGCGTCCCTTCAACCTGGGTCGCACGCTGTTGGATGCACGTAGCGCCGAATTGTGGCGCAAACTCACGGCGCGCACGCTGCGATCGTTTGAGCGACATCATCTCGGCTACGGCGATCCGCGTGGCTTGCTGGAGCTGCGCAAGTCGGTTTGCGACTATCTTCGGGCCGCACGCGGCGTGCGCTGCGAGGTCGATCAGATCGTGATCACCGCCGGCACGCAGCAAGCCGTGGACATCGCCGCACGTGTCATGCCCGGGCCGGACAAGGAGGTCTGGATCGAAGACCCCGGCTATACCCTGACCCGTCTTACGCTCGCTGCGTCAGGCGCGAAGGTTTGCGCCATCCCGGTTGACCAGCACGGCGTCAACGTCACGGAAGGGATCCGCCGCGCCCCGAAGGCGCGCGCAGTTTTCATAACGGCCTCGCACCAGTTTCCGACAGGCGTTCCCCTGTCGATGGCGCGCCGCCTCGAACTTCTCGCCTGGGCCCGCGAGTCCGGCGCCTGGATCATCGAGGACGATTACGCCAGCGAATTCCGCTACGGCGGCCGTCCCCTCGCTTCGCTTCAGGGCCTGGATGAGGCCGGCCGTGTCATTTACGTCGGAACTCTCAACAAGGCGCTCTTCCCCGGACTGCGGCTTGGCTACGCCGTGCTGCCACACCCGCTGGTGCGGAATTTCGTTGCCGCGCGCTATCTGATCGACCGTCAACCGTCGAGCCTCTGCCAGTCCGTTGCTGCGGCCTTCATGGAGGAGGGGCATTTCGCAGCCCACATCCGCAGAATGCGGGAAGTGTATCGCCGCCAGCGCGATACCCTCGTTGCGGCACTGAGGCGGCGCCTGGGCGACCATTTGTCGGTCGAGCCGCCGGACCAGGGCATGCACCTGGTTGCCTACACGCGACGGGGACTGTCCGACGTGAAGATCGAACGGGCCGCTCGCGACCACGGCGTCACCGTTCGCGCGATGAGCCGCCACTATATCGAGGCCCCGGCGCAGTCGGCGCTGATGCTGGGCTTCAGCGGCTACCCGCAGCAGACCATTGCGCCGGCGGTTGCCCGACTGGCGCGGGCCATCGCCACTGATTGCGTACCGGACTAGCACCGCGCCGGCACTTCGTCCCCCACCATGGCGGGCTGCCGATCCAGCGCCACGGCGGGAGAGAGCCAGATTACCAGCGCCTGCACGCCGAACACGGCGGCTGCGAGATACAGGCAGGCTTCCGCGCTCCAGAGGCCGCCGACGATCGCGCCCAGCGCCGAGCCGAGCGGGCGGGCGCCGTAGCTCATGATGTTGATGGCGGAGACGCGTCCGAGCAGGCGCGGCGGCGTCACGGACTGCCGCAGGGTCGTGGTCGAAATCACCCACAGGATCGGCCCGACCCCGAGCAGGAAGAAGCTCAAGGCTGCGAGCCAGGGGGAGGGGACCAGCACCGTCAGCGCCATCACCACCGCAGCGACGAAACCTGTGACCGGGCCAAGGCCGACCACCGTGCCGAAGGCGATGCGCTTCATCACGCGCGTGGCGAACAGCGCGCCGATCACCATGCCGACGCCGTACATCGTCAGCACGGTGCCGACGCCTGCGGCGGTCAGGCCGAGATGGCGTACCGCATAGGGCACGAACACGGCGATCTGGAGGAACCAGCCGGTGTTGAAGATGAACTGGGTGATGAACACCGGCCGCAGCAGCGGATGGTGGAACACGAAGGCCGCGCCCTCCCGGATGTCCTGGAACGGATGGCGCCGCGGCGAGGGCGTCCGGGTGGGCTCGTAGATGCCGGAGAGCAGCACGACGGCGATGGCCGAAAGCGCTGCGGCGAAGCCGAAGGCCGGGCTCGCGCCCCACCAGCCGACCAGTGCGCCGCCGAGCGCAGGCCCGCTTGCAAAGGCGATGGTGCGGGCGAGCTCGATGCGGGCATTTGCCGACGGCAACAGCTCCGCGCTCACCAGCGAGGGCACCAGGGCCGGCGCCGCCACGCTGTAGACGACCGTGCCGCATACGGCGGCAAAGCCGAGCAGAGCGAGCAGCGGCAAATTGAGCGCGCCAAGTGTGAGCAGCAGCACGATGGCCGCCAGCGCGACCGCGCGCAGCGCTTCGGCACCCGCCATCAGCGAGCGGCGGGAGATGCGGTCGGCGAGTAGGCCGGCCGGAATGGCGAACAGGACAAAGGGCAGGGTGAGGGCGGTCTGGAGCAGGCCGGTCTGGCCTTCCGCAACACCCAGCGTGAGCACGGCGACGATGGGGGCCGCGGCCAGCGCGATCTGCTCGGCCGATTGCGCCGCCAGGTTGGACCAGGCGAGGCGGTTGAAGGTGTCTGGGAGGCGAAGCGGGTTTGACATGGCGCATTTCCTGCAAAGTCGTGTTGCCGCCAGTATCCGCCCCCGAGGACGGCCAAACCCACCCGCTTCCCGACAGGGCGGCCAATAACCGCCGCGCCGGGAACTCATGCGGCTAGATGCAGTTGCAAATGAGTTGCAATAAGCTTCGACTTCGGTATTCTGCTGATATGGATGCCCGCTCCCCCGATTTGACCCAAGATGCCGCCGGCTGGCGCACTGATGCGCCTGCTACCAAGAGCCTCGCCGAGGTGAACGCCACGATTGCCATCCCCACGGCGGGGGTGTGGTGGCGGCGATTCCTCGCCTTTGTCGGCCCCGGCTATCTGGTCTCGGTCGGCTACATGGACCCCGGCAACTGGGCGACCGACCTCGCCGGAGGGTCGAAGTTCGGCTACACGCTGCTTTCGGTCATCCTGCTCTCGAATTTGATGGCGATCCTGCTCCAGTCGCTGGCGGCGCGGCTCGGCATCGTCACCGACCGCGACCTCGCGCAGGCCTGCCGCGCGACCTATTCGCCGGCGGTGAACTTCCTGCTCTGGCTCGCCTGCGAGGCGGCGATCATCGCCTGCGATCTCGCCGAGGTCATCGGCACAGCGATCGCGCTCAAACTGCTGTTCGGCATTCCCCTGATCGGCGGCGCGCTGCTTGCCGCGCTCGATGCGTTCCTGCTGCTGCTCCTGATGAACCGCGGCTTTCGCTTCCTCGAAGCGTTCGTCATCGCGATGCTTGTCGTGATCGCGGTCTGCTTCGTGGTCCAGATCGTGGCCGCGGCGCCGCCGATGGCGGAAGTCCTGCACGGCTTCATGCCGAAGACCGAGATCTTCACCAATCCGGAAATGCTCTACATCGCGATCGGCATCATCGGCGCGACCGTGATGCCGCATAATCTCTATCTGCACTCCTCGATCGTGCAGACGCGCGCCTATGAGCGCAACGACACCGGCCGGCGCGAGGCGATCAAATGGGCGACGACGGACTCGACCATCGCCCTGATGCTGGCACTGTTCATCAATGCAGCGATCCTTGTCGTGGCAGCCGCGACCTTCCACAAGAGCGGCCATTCCGACGTCGCCGAGATCGGCCAGGCCTTCGAGCTGTTGTCGCCGCTGCTCGGCCTCGGTATCGCCTCGACGCTGTTCGCCATTGCGCTGCTCGCCTCGGGCCTGAACTCGACGGTGACGGCGACGCTCGCCGGCCAGATCGTGATGGAGGGCTTTCTCGACCTGCGCCTGCCGAGCTGGGCGCGGCGATTGCTGACGCGCGGCATCGCTATCGTGCCGGTGATCGTCGTCACCGCGATCTATGGCGAGCGCGGCACGGCGGATCTCCTGGTGTTCAGCCAGGTCGTGCTGTCGATGCAGTTGCCCTTCGCCGTGATCCCGCTGGTCCGCTTCGTATCGGATCGGCGCAAGATGGGCAAGTTCGCGATACCGCCATACGTCGCCGCGATCGCGTGGATCGTCGCGGGCATCATCGTGATTTTGAACGTGAAGTTGCTGGTGGATACGCTGTTCGGGTGAGTGCGCTTGCGGTTATGGCCGCTAGCAGAGTCCACTCATATGCTTGAACTTCCAGAGCGAGGGCAGTCCTTGCGGGCTGGTCTTCGGGACGTAACCCCGCAGCATCTTCGGTCCCTTCTGCTTGAACTCCTCGATCCCGCATGATGTCGGGCCTTCGTACACGCTCACTGTCACGACATAGAAGTCGGGAAGAACGTCCTCGATCCGGGCTTCGGATTCGACGTTGGCGTTCGGGCGCCGCCACGTGTGAATGATTTTGCGGCCAGGCTCGGGCTTGTCGAACAAGGGAAGGTCTGGCGCGAAGAGATCAGCGACCTCGCCAGCCTTGCCGATCGGCTGGCCGTAGTCCTTGAGGAACGCGCGAAGCTTCGGGGGCAGAGGTGTCACCGCGATACAGCGGCCAAAATAGTCCTTGTGGCCGGCGTCACAGGCATGGGCGTCGATGCTCGACGGGATGATCAACGACAGTGCGAACAGGACGGAAATTGCAGACCGCAAGCACGGGCCTATTCTCGCCGCGGGACGTCGAACCACCGCTCCCTTAATCCTGCGGCTCTGACGTCGCGTCACCTTGCGCATCGATGCGCAGCCAGCCTGACGGCGCGAGGCGCTGCTGCGGCAGGAAGCGGGCCTTGTAGTCCATCTTCTTGGAGCCTTCGATCCAGTAGCCGAGGTAGACGTAGGGCAGGCCCTGACGTCGCGCCCGTGCGATATGGTCGAGGATCATGAAGGTGCCCATCGACCGGCTGACCTGGCTCGGCTCGAAGAACGAATAGACCATCGACAGGCCGTCGCTGAGCACATCGGTCAGCGCCACCGCGATCAGCTCCTCACCGCGGCCGGTGATGCCGCTGTCGGGGCCGCGCTTGCGGTACTCGATGATGCGGGTCTCGACATGGCTGTCCTCGACCATCATGGCGTAGTCGAGCACGGTCATGTCGGCCATGCCGCCATGGCGGTGGCGGGAGTCGAGATAGGCGCGGAACACCGAATATTGCTCGGAGGTCGGCACCGCACTGCGCTGCTCGCCGATGATGTCGGCGTTGCGCGCGATCACCTTGCGGAAGTTCCGGGAGGGGCGGAATTCGTTGGCGACCACCCGGACGGAGACGCAGGCGCGGCACTGGTCACAGGCCGGCCGGTAGGCGATCGACTGGCTGCGGCGGAACCCGCCATGGGTCAGGAGGTCGTTGAGGTCACCTGCGCGCTCCCCCACGAGGTGCGTAAACACCTTGCGCTCATGCCGGCCCGGCAGATACGGGCAGGGAGAGGGCGCCGTGAGGTAAAATTGGGGGGTGTCGCGCGAGTGCTGGGTCAAGGGACGTCGTGGGCCTCCAAAGTGGGCATTAACATCGCGCTACGAAGGCCCCCGGTCAATCGGTCTACTCGGCAGGTCAGATCAGTCAGTTTAGTCGGTCCTGGTTGATAGGTTCTTGATCATCAGGCTCTCAGTAGGTCCTTGCCGCCTGCGGCACGGGCGCGCGGACGGAATTGTTGATCACGACCGTTCCCAGCACGACATCATGCAGCAGGCGCCGGCGGCCGTTGAACAGCCCAACCAGCACCACGAAAGGTGTCAGGAACGAGACCGTCACCCAGAACAGCACGGCATGGGTGGCGCCGAGCACGAAATAGCCGGGCGCGCCGTACCAGGTGCGCAACTCCAGATCCATCAGGCGCATGCCGATCGTCGCGGACGACGGACCGCCGATGCAGGCACCGTAATAGACGATCGCCCAAACAACGGAGGCCGGCCAGGCCAGCCAGAACAGCGCCCAGCCGATGCCGAGCGTGACGATGCCGAACAGCGCGATGAAGATGTAGCCGAGGATCACGGGAACGGAGATCACGACCATGTCGATCAGGAACGCGAACGCCCGCCGCGTTGCCACGCCACGGAACAATTCCGGGTGCAGATAGGGATCGAAGGCGTGCGGTTGCATGGCGCCGTCATTGCGCCAGGCATTGCGCGAGTCCGAATACGACATAGTCCGTTCTCCCAAGGGAAACTCCCGTGGCAGGACATGGGAGCAAGTCATCCCCGTGCCAAGGGCGTGCGGGCGTCAACAAGCCGAAATATTCCGGCAATTCGGGGGCGGGGCTGTTACCGCTGTCGTTCAGGGAAGGCGTCGTAGGGTGGGCAAAGGCGCGTTAGCGCCGTGCCCACCATCGTTCCGCGATCGCTAGCTGGCATGGTGGGCACGCTTCCGCCTTCGCTCTTCGAGCTACGGCGGACAAGCCGCTTGGCCCACCCCGCGATACCTTACGTTTGGCTCCGCAGCTTCTCCGCCACCTTCGGCGCAAAATAGCTGAGCACGCCGTCGGCGCCGGCACGCTTGAACGCCAACAGGCTCTCCATCATTGCGCGCTCGCCGTCGAGCCAGCCATTGTTGGCGGCGGCTGCGATCATCGCGTATTCGCCGGAGACCTGGTAGGCGAAGGTCGGCATCGCAAAGGTGTCCTTCACGCGCCGGACCACGTCGAGATAGGGCATGCCGGGCTTCACCATCACCATGTCGGCGCCCTCGGAGATGTCGAGATCGACCTCGCGCAGCGCCTCGTCGGTGTTGGCGCTGTCCATCTGGTAGGTGCGCTTGTCGCCGGTCAGCGTCTTGGCCGAACCGATGGCGTCGCGGAACGGGCCGTAGAAGGCGGAGGCGTATTTGGCCGCATAGGCCATGATCTGCACGTCGAGCAGGCCAGAGCGGTCCAGCCCCTCGCGGATCGCGGCGACGCGGCCGTCCATCATGTCGGAGGGCGCGATGATGTCGCAGCCGGCTTCGGCCTGGACCAGCGCCTGACGCACCAGCACCGCGACCGTCTCGTCGTTCAAAATCTTGCCGTCGGAGATCAGGCCGTCATGGCCGTGGCTGGTGAAGGGATCGAGCGCGACGTCGCAGAGGATGCCGATGTCAGGAAACTCCTTCTTGATCGCGCGCACCGCCTGGCAGACCAGGTTGTTCGGATTGGTCGCCTCGGAGCCTTCCTCGTCGCGCAGGGACGGGTCGGTGTAGGGAAACAGCGCGAGGCAGGGGATGGTGAGCTTCATGGCGCGCTCGGCCTCGCGCACGGCCTGGTCGACGCTGAGGCGGTCGACGCCCGGCATCGAGGCGATCTGCTCGCGCTTGTTGTTGCCGTCGATCAGGAACAGCGGCCAGATCAGATCGTCGGTGGTCAGCACGTTCTCGCGCACCATGCGCCGGGCCCATTCGGCCTTGCGGTTGCGGCGCGGGCGGACGGCCAGATCGAGGGCAGGGGAGGCACTGGCGCCATCCCGGCGCGAAACCTCGCGCAATTCGATCGGGCGTCCGTATTTGATCGCCATCATTCTTCCTCCGGCTGGAATTATTCTTATACCAGCTCGCATGGTTCCCGTCACCGCGGCTTGACCTGCCGCAAGGCAAAATTGAGGTCAATCGGGCAGCCGATTGATTTTGCGGGGCGAAGCAGCCAGAAGGGGACCATGTCCGAAATCTCCACCCGCGATGCGGCCCGCGACGGCGCCAGTGCCAGGGACGCCGCCAGAGACAACGCCAGAGACAACGCGATGTCGGTGGCGGCGATCTCGTCGGAGCGCCCCGAGTCCGACGACAATGTCTGGACGCGCCGGCTCGTGCTGTTCCTGCGCGTGATGGCGCTGCTGTCGATTCTGAAGGGCCTCTATCACTGGGCCCAGGTCACCGGCTTCGTCGGCGGTGAGGACGAGGCGTTCGAGAACCAGTCGATGGCCTGGCAGGCCGCCACGGTCTATTTCGCCGTGATCGAGCTCGTTGCCGCGGTCGGCCTCTGGCTTGCGACGCCCTGGGGCGCGGTGGTGTGGCTGACGACCGTGGTGTCGATGGCGGTGATCGAACTGATGTTCCCGGGCATCTACGGCGGCAGCCTGATCGTCGTCGGTGTCGAAGCCTTCATGCTCGCCGCCTATCTCGCGCTCGCCTGGATGGCCGCGCGCGAGCGGCCGCCGTAGCGCGCTTGCGATTTCAACGCACACTCACACTCTCTCGTGCCCCGGACGCAGCGCAGCACGCAGTGATGCGCTGCTGAGCCGGGGCCCAGCTCTCCACGATCTCGTTTGCGGCTTCTGGGTCCCGGCTCTGCGCTCCGCTTCGCTGCGCTTGTCCGGGACACGAGAGCGGCATTTCCGAAGTCGTGGCTTGGTTGACCGTTGGTTGCCTAAAATTCGAGGTAACTTTTCATTGACTCCGTGCGTTCCGCCACAGCTCTTACGCGCCCGTTTCGAAACGGGGCGGCCCTGTACTGGAATGCGACAGAGGTGGCGGACGGAGGGTGAACAGGACCTTGCGAGGGTCAACAGACGGTTGCGAAAAGCCCTTGTGACACAGGCTTAATCCGCAATTCACTGTCTTAAATTCATGATCTCTTTATTCTCTTATTTAAGCCGATCTTCAAACGCCCCCCTTAAGTTGCACCTATCAGACGGAGCAAAAGTTTCGTCGAATGAGTGTCGATAAAAACGACAACAGGGGAAGTGTCATGATGAAAGCCGTCGCAACTGCGGCAGATACCGCAGAGCGCGTCTCCGGCCAGCAGGGTTCGGTGCAGTCGCTCTATCTGGAAGCTTTGACTCTGGTGGAGCGGCTGCATCGCCGGCTCCTCGACGTCATCAAGGATGAATTCGATCGCCGCGGCCGTGCGGACATCAACTCGGTCCAGGCGCTCCTGCTCTACAACATCGGCGACAAGGAGCTGACCGCGGGCGAGCTGCGCACGCGCGGTTACTATCTCGGCTCCAACGTCTCCTACAATCTGAAGAAGCTCGTCGAGCTCGGCTTCCTCGATCATCAGCGCTCGCGCGTCGATCGCCGCTCGGTGCGCATCCGCCTGACCCCGCAGGGCCAGGAAGTCCGCCGCATCGTCGACTCCCTCTACCAGAAGCACGTCAAGACGGTGGAGCAGGTCGGCGGCATCTCGGGCGAGGAGTTCTCGACCCTCAACAAGTCGCTGCACCGCCTCGAGCGGTTCTGGACCGACCAGATCCTGTATCGTCTCTGAGTTCTTTGCGACGGGACTTGGCCAAGCCGGCCCATAACAAGACCGGCAAGCCTCCCGAACGTGCCTGACCTCCCCAAGCGCGCCGGCCCGGCTCTGCCCCGGACCGGTGCGTTTTGTCGTTTCGCGACTGCGAAATAATTGCCGGCCAGGCGGAACCAGTTCCCCGCACCGCAGTTGTTACTGCGGATCGGAGGATGCGATGCTGGTCGAGCGCGGGCTTCAGGCAATGAACGTCGAACTCGTGAGCGACGCCTATGCCATCGCAGCCAACTACCTCCGCCGCTCCGGCGCGATTCCCGACACGCTGGTCACCAACGAAAGCCTGCTCGAGATCATCATCAAGCTGCTCCAGCACGGCGAATTGAACAAGATCAGGCTCGCCAACAAGGCCATTGGCCGGTTCGAGGCCCAGTCCGGGGCCCGCGCGGTTGCCTGATCAAAACTCCCAAAATTCGACAGAACCAGAGGGTGATATGGAAGCTGCCATCGACCGGATCATGCAGACTTATGACCTGCTCGCGAACCGCACGTCCGCGGCGAGCGCGGAGGCACGGGCCAAGGTCACGAACTACCTCAATACGTTGATGGAAGCCGGCGAGAAGGACACCCACAGGTTGACGGTGTGCGGACTGACCTATCTGCGCCAGCTCGACGGCAGCGTCGATCCCGTGAAGGCGGGGTATACCGGGCTGTAGGGGCAGGTCCGGCCCGCATCGGCACGGATTTTAAGGTCCAAATCGGACCCTTCAGGACTGACCGGGGCGGACGGTTCAAGCAGCCGTCCTCTCGCCCGGATCCTTCAATCCCCACCATATCTGGCATAATTCTCGCTCTCGACCCGCAAATACTTGGCCGGGGGCGGGTGATGTGGTAGATCGCGCTCGCCGCTTCCGATCGCCACACCAGACCGCCCGTAGCCCGCCAAAAGGCTGCGGCGGTGGAGATATTCGCAAGATGACCTCAGCCAGAACCGCCTCCGCGCCCGACTCGTTTTTCACCGCCTCGCTCGACCAGGCCGACCCGGAAATCGCCGCCGCCATCAAGGGCGAGCTCGGCCGGCAGCGCCATGAGGTCGAGCTGATCGCCTCCGAGAACATCGTCAGCCGTGCCGTGCTGGAAGCGCAGGGTTCGGTGATGACCAACAAGTACGCAGAGGGTTATCCGGGCGCGCGCTACTATGGCGGTTGTGAGTGGGTCGACGTCGCCGAGAACCTCGCGATTGATCGCGCCAAGAAGCTGTTCGGCGCCAACTTCGCCAATGTGCAGCCGAACTCCGGCAGCCAGATGAACCAGGCGGTGTTTCTGGCGCTGCTGCAGCCCGGCGATACCTTCATGGGCCTCGACCTCGCGGCCGGTGGCCATCTCACACACGGCTCGCCCGTCAACATGAGCGGCAAGTGGTTCAAAGCGGCGCACTACACCGTGCGCCGCGAGGACCAGATCATCGACATGGACGCGGTCGCCAAGCAGGCCGAAGAGGTCAAGCCCAAGCTGATCGTCGCCGGCGGCTCGGCCTATTCGCGCGCCTGGGACTTCAAGCGTTTTCGCGAGATCGCGGACAGCGTCGGCGCGTACCTCCTGGTCGACATGGCGCACTTCGCCGGTCTCGTCGCCGGCGGCGTGCATGCCTCGCCCGTGCCGTATGCCCACGTCACCACCACCACCACGCACAAGTCGCTGCGCGGTCCGCGCGGCGGCCTGATCCTCTCGAACGACGAGGCGCTCGCCAAGAAGCTCAACTCGGCGATCTTCCCGGGCCTGCAGGGTGGCCCCCTGATGCATGTGATCGCGGCGAAGGCGGTCGCCTTCGGCGAGGCGCTGCGTCCGGACTTCAAGATCTATGCGAAGAACGTCGTCGAGAACGCCAAGGCGCTGGCCGAGGCGATGAAGAGCCACGGGTTCGATATTGTCTCCGGCGGCACCGATAACCATCTGATGCTGGTCGACCTCAGGCCGAAGGGCCTGAAGGGCAACGTCTCGGAGAAGGCGCTGGTCCGCGCCGCCATCACCTGCAACAAGAACGGCATTCCGTTCGACCCCGAAAAGCCCTTCGTCACCTCGGGCCTGCGTCTCGGCACCCCGGCGGCGACGACCCGTGGTTTCGGCGTCGCCGAGTTCCAGCAGGTCGGCGGCATGATCGCCGAGGTCCTCAACGCGATCGCGCAGTCCGACGACGGCAAGGCGCCGCTGGTCGAAGCCGCGATCAAGGAACGGGTCAAGGCGCTCACCGATCGGTTCCCGATCTATCAGTAAGGTCTAGGGTAAACGGATGCGCTGCCCGAACTGCAACAGTCTCGATACGCAGGTAAAGGACTCGCGTCCGACCGAGGATTCTTCCGTGATCCGCAGGCGGCGCGTGTGTGTCGCCTGCAATTTCCGCTTCACCACCTTCGAGCGCGTGCAGTTGCGCGAGCTCACGGTGATCAAGCGCAACGGCCGCCGCGTGCCGTTCGACCGCGACAAGCTGATGCGCTCGGTGTCGATCTCCTTGCGCAAGCGGCAGGTCGAGCCGGAGCGGGTCGAGAAGATGGTCTCCACCATCGTCCGCGAGCTCGAGACCGGCGGCGAGGCCGAGATCTCCTCCGAGGTGATCGGTGAGACCGTGATGGAGCATCTGCGCACGCTCGACGACGTCGCCTATGTGCGCTTTGCCTCGGTCTATCGCAATTTCCGCGAGGCCAAGGATTTCGCCGACGTGCTCGGCGAGCTCTCCGGTGAGGAGGAAGCGCGGCTCGCCGCGATCCGCAAATGATCTTCCGGATCCTGGAGGATCAGTTCGCGCAGAACGCCCGCGAGTCCAAGGACGCTGATCGTCGCTTCATGCAGCTGGCGCTGGCGCTCGGCAAGCGCGGGCAGGGGCGCACCTGGCCCAATCCTGCCGTGGGCGCTGTCATCGTGAAAGACGGGGTCATCATCGGCCGCGGCTGGACGCAGCCAGGCGGGCGACCGCATGGCGAGCCCGAAGCGCTGCTGCGGGCCGGCGAGGCCGCGCGAGGCGCCACCCTCTATGTCACGCTGGAGCCGTGCTCGCATTTCGGCAAGTCGCCGCCTTGCGCAGACGCGGTGATCGCCGCCGGCATCACGCGGGTGGTCGCGGCGATCGAGGATCCCAATCCGGAAGTCGCGGGCCAGGGTCATGCGCGCTTGCGCGCGGCCGGCATCGCGGTGGAGGTGGGTCTGTGCGCGGCAGAGGCCGCGTTCGACCACGCCGGGCATTTTCGCCGAATCCGTGACAAGCGCCCGCATGTGATCCTGAAGCTCGCGGTCTCGCCTGACGGCAAGATCGGTGCGGCTGGCGGCAAGCCGCTTGCGATCACGGGCGAGGCCGTGCGCAATCGCGTGCATCTGCTCCGCGCACAGAGCGACGCCATCCTGGTCGGCATCGGCACGGTGCTGGCGGATGATCCGCAGCTCAACTGTCGCCTGCCGGGCATGGAAGCGCGTTCTCCCATACGCGTCGTGCTCGACCAGAATCTGCGCATTTCGGCCGCGAGCCAGCTTGGTCGTTCCGCGCGGGAGACGCCGCTCTGGGTGATCGGCTCCGAGCTTGCGGAAGCCGCCGCCGCCACGCGGCTCGGAGCGGCCGGCGCTCAGATCATCCGCGTACCACCAGGAAACGCTTCCGGGTTTGATCTTTCGGCCGTGCTGCATGTGCTGGCGGAGAAAGGCATCACGCGGCTGATGGTCGAGGGCGGCAGCCGTGTCGCGGCGTCCTTCGTCGCGGCCGACCTCTCCGACGAGATCTGGCTGTTCCGCGGAGCGGAAGGGGTCGGCCCGGGCGGCGTCGATGCGCTCGATGCATTGCCCCTGTCGAAAATCACGCAGTCGCAGGCCTATAAGGTTCATGCTAGCGAGACATTCGGCAAGGATACTCTCACCATCTACGAGCGCGCGTAATGTTCACTGGCATTGTCACCGATATCGGCGAGATCGTCGGCTTTACGCCGACAGCGCAGGGCCAGTTGCACAGGCTGCGCATCGCTTGCCGCTACGATCAGACCACCATCGCCGACGGCGCCTCGATCGCCTGCAACGGCGTCTGCCTGACGGTGGTTGCTTCCGGCGTCGAAGGCGGCCGAACCTGGTTCGACGTCGATGCCGCCGCCGAGACGCTGGCGCTGACGACTGCAAAGCACTGGAAGGTCGGCACGAGGCTCAATCTCGAGCGCGCGCTCAAGATCGGCGACGAGCTCGGCGGCCATATCGTCGCCGGCCATGCCGACGGTGTCGCCACCCTCGTCAGTCGCGAGGACCTGCCTGATATGGCGCGGTTCGAGCTCTCGACCACGCGGGAGCTCGCGCGCTTCATCGCCACCAAGGGCTCGATCACGCTCGACGGCGTTTCGCTGACGGTCAATACGGTGAGAGACGTGACCTTTTCGGTGCTGATCATCCCGCATACGCTGACGGTCACGACGATCGGCGGCTGGAAAGCGGGCGCCGAGGTCAATATCGAGGTCGACCTGATGGCCCGCTATGCCGCGCGGCTGACGGAAATGAAGTGACGGCGGAGCCGTTATTCCGGGATGGTCCGAAGGACCAGACCACAGGTGCGCAATTGCGCACCGGGGAATCTCGAGATTCCGGGCTCGATGCTTTGCATCGCCCCGGAATGACAGTGTCTTTGAACTTGGCTTACATGCGTCCGGCGACTACATAGCGCCGACCTCTGTAGAACGGATTTAGACGATGGCAGACGCGCGACGCGCACCCCTGAAGGACCAGACCGACATTTCCGGCGCACGCGCGCTGATTGTCGAGGCGCGGTTCTATGACGATCTCCAGGATGCGCTTTTGGACGGCGCGGTGACCGAGCTGAAGGCAGCTGGTCTGACGCATGACGTCATCACGGTTCCCGGCGCACTGGAAATCCCGGCGGCGGTCGCCATCGCGGTCGATGCCGCGGCGGCGAACGGCAAGCCCTATGACGCGGTGATCGCGCTCGGCTGCGTGATCCGTGGTGACACCATCCATTTCGAGATCGTCTCGCAGGAATCCTCGCGCGCGCTGATGGATCTTGCGGTTTCGCGAAAGCTGCCGCTCGGCAACGGCATCCTCACCGTCAACACCGAGGCGCAGGCTTGGGCGCGGGCGCGCGCCAGCGAGCTCAACAAGGGCGGCGATGCCGCGCGCGCCGCGCTTGCGATGCTGCGCATCAAGCACCGGCTGGCGCGGGCTTGATCATGGCCGATCACAGCAAAAAGCCGCCGGCTGGCACCGAGAAGAAAGCGAACCGGCGCGGTGCGGCGCGGCTCGCGGCCGTCCAGGCCCTATATCAGATGGACATCGCCGGCGCCGGCATCAACGACATCTTTGCGGAGTTCGAGAGCCACTGGCTCGGCAACGAGGTCGAGGGCGATACCTATCTGCCGGCGGAAGCCGCCTTCTTTCGCGACGTGGTCTCCGGCGTCGTGCGCGACCAGAAGATGCTCGATCCCCTGATCGACGAGGCGCTGTCGAAGGGCTGGCCGCTGAAGCGGATCGAGGCCATCCTGCGCGCGGTGCTGCGGGCAGGGGCCTATGAGCTCCAGCATCGCAAGGACGTGCCGGGCCGCGTCGTCGTGTCAGAATATGTCGACGTTGCGAATGCATTCGTCGACCGCGAGGAGACCGGCATGGTCAACGCCGTGCTCGACCAGATCGGCCGCCAGTTCCGCGGCGACGAGTTCGGGCGGGGGTAGGATTAGTCGATGGCCCTCGCAGTAGCCGTCACCCTGAGGTGCCGTAGCGAAGCGGAGGCCTCGAAGGGCGGCGGCGTGCCGCTGAAGGTGCATCTCGGCCGTGCATCCTTCGAGGCTCGCAAGGGCTCGCACCTCAGGATGACGGGGCAGCTATCGTGAGTCAGGACAAGCACCAAGTCTCCGCCGAAGACTCCCTCATCGCGCGCTATTTCAAGCCGCTGGCGACCGATCCCGGCGCGTTCGGGCTGGTCGATGATGCCGCGGTCCTGTCCTCGTCCGGCGACGACATCGTCGTCACCACCGACGCCGTCGTCGAAGGCGTGCATTATCTCGCCACCGATCCGCCCGACACCATCGCGCGCAAGGCGCTGCGGGTGAACCTGTCGGATCTCGCCGCCAAGGGCGCGGCGCCCGCCGGCTTCGTGCTGACGCTGGCGCTGCGCAGCAAGGAGGATGGCTGGCTCAGGCCGTTCGCCGATGCACTCGGCGAGGACAGCAGGACTTTCGCGTGCCCGCTGCTTGGCGGCGACACGGTGTCGACTCCGGGGCCGCAGATGATCTCGATCACCGCCTTCGGCCGCGTGCCGAAGGGACGGATGGTCGGCCGTACCGGCGCGCGGCCGGGCGACCTCATCCTGGTAACGGGAACGATCGGCGACGCCGCGCTCGGCCTCGACGTGCTCACAGGCGGCGCCGCGGCCGGGGCGCTCGCGTCCGAACAGCAAGCGAAGGAGATGCTGGTCTCACGCTATCGCGTGCCGCAGCCGCGCAATGTGCTGGCGCAGGCCGTGCGCGACCACGCGACGGCCGCGATGGATGTCTCCGACGGGCTCGCCGGCGATCTGGCGAAACTCTGTGCAGCGTCGGGCGTCTCGGCCACGGTTGACGTCGCGAACGTGCCGCTCTCGGCTGCTGCGGCCGGCCTGATCGCGCGCAACGCTATTTGCGTTGAGACGCTGCTCGCCGGGGGCGACGATTACGAGGTGCTGTGTACGGTGCCGCCGGCGCAAACCGATGCGCTGATTGCTGCGGGGCAGGCGGCGGGTGTGGCCGTCACGGCGATCGGTACGATCGTCGCGGGCCATGAGCGGCCGCGCTTTTTGGACGGGCAAGGCCAGGAACTGACCTTGAGGCGCCTGTCTTACAGCCACTTCTGAATTCAAGTCCGCCCCGAACCCTGATCTGTCCTGGCTTTTCCCGGTCGCGGGTTGGCGCAACCCTGGCGACAGCAAGCGGCTGTATCAGCGCCATAGCTACCAAAGCAGCCAATGGACATGATTCGATGACGGCGGCCGTTTCGAGTTTGAGCGAGGCGCGGACTGTTTCCGGGAAGGAGTGCGGAAGCTGCACGCTCTGCTGCAAGGTTTACAACGTGGTCGAGCTCGGCAAGGCCGCCGGCAAGTGGTGCTCGCATTGCAAGCCCGGCCGAGGCTGCACGATCCACGACAAACTGCCGAGCGAGTGCGCGGCGTTCAATTGTCTCTGGAAAACCGAGCCGACGATGTCCATGCAATGGAAGCCCGATCAGTCGAAGATGGTGCTCACTTTGCACCCCGAGACCAACAACATCCAGGTCGTGGTCGATCCCGGCCTGCCATCGGCCTGGACGCGGCAGCCTTATCACGGCCAGTTGCGCTTGTTGTCGAAGAGCAACATGCCGAAAGGCCATCTCGTGGTGGTGTTCGTCAATGAGCTGGCGACGCTCATCCTGCCCGACCAGGATGTGCAGCTCGGCAGCCTCACACGCGAGCAGGTCGTTTCAGTGACGCACGAGGTCGGCCCGAATGGCGGCGTCTACGAGGTCAAGATCTTCAACCGGCGTACAACAGCCGACGGGCAGACCCTGGAAATGGCGTCAGCCTCTCGCCATCCCGTGAGGGCGATGGCCTAGGCGTGGCCCAGGCCAAGCCTCGCCCGGTTCTGAGGTCGCCTCCCGGTGCTGCGCCAGGCCGGCGGCCAAGCGCTCGGGATTAGGTCTAAATACTTGCCGAGATCGGCTTTTTCGACCTTATCCGGCGTTGCACCCTCAATTTGATTTTGGCAAGCTTGTGACCGACCAGGGCCACACCTTCGTGCGAGGGGCGGCCCTGTTCAACATAAGGGCGCCCACCGCATGACGGAAAAACAAAAGGCGCCGGGGGTACGTACATCAAGGATCTGAGGCAAAAATCACATGACAGCATTATGGTTGATAGTGCTCTGCGGAGTGCTTTCCATCGTCTACGCGATCTGGGCGACGTCTTCGGTGTTGAGTGCGGATGCGGGGTCACCGCGCATGCAGGAAATTGCAGGCGCAGTCGCTGAAGGCGCACAGGCGTATCTGCGGCGCCAGTATACGACGATCGGTATTGTCGGCGTCGTCATCTTCGTCCTGCTTGTCTATTTCCTTGGTCTCTACGTCGGCATCGGCTTCTTGATCGGCGCCGTCCTGTCGGGGGCGGCCGGCTTCATCGGCATGAACGTCTCGGTTCGCGCCAATGTGCGCACCGCCCAGGCAGCGACCACGTCGCTTGCCGGCGGCCTCGAGCTCGCCTTCAAGGCAGGCGCCATCACGGGCATGCTGGTGGCGGGTCTCGCGCTGCTCGGCGTGACCCTCTATTTCGGCTTCCTGGTGCACTCGCTGAAACTCGCGCCCGATAGCCGTCTCGTGGTCGACGCCCTGGTGGCGCTCGGCTTCGGTGCCTCGCTGATCTCGATCTTCGCCCGTCTCGGCGGCGGCATCTTCACCAAGGGTGCGGACGTCGGCGGCGACCTCGTCGGCAAGGTCGAGGCCGGCATCCCCGAGGACGATCCGCGCAACCCGGCCACCATTGCCGACAATGTCGGTGACAACGTGGGCGACTGCGCCGGCATGGCTGCCGACCTGTTCGAGACCTATGCGGTGACTGCGGTCGCCACCATGGTGCTCGCGGCGATCTTCTTCGCCAAGACGCCGATCCTCATGAACATGATGACGCTGCCGCTCGCCATCGGCGGCATCTGCATCATCACCTCGATCATCGGCACCTTCTTCGTGAAGCTCGGGCCGAGCCAGTCGATCATGGGCGCGCTCTACAAGGGCCTGATCGCAACCGGCATCCTGTCGCTGATCGGAATCGCTGGCGTGATCTACTATCTGATCGGCTTCGGCAAGCTCGACGGCGTCGACTACACCGGCATGTCGCTGTTCCAATGCGGCATCGTCGGCCTCGTCGTCACCGCGCTGATCATTTGGATCACCGAATACTACACCGGCACCGACTATCGGCCGGTGAAGTCGATCGCCCAGGCGTCGGTGACCGGTCACGGCACCAACGTGATCCAGGGTCTCGCCGTCTCGATGGAAGCGACCGCGCTGCCCGCGATCGTCATCATCGCCGGCATCCTGGTCACCTACAGCCTGGCCGGCCTGTTCGGCATCGCGATCGCGACGGCCACCATGCTGGCGCTGGCCGGCATGGTCGTCGCGCTCGACGCCTTCGGCCCGGTCACCGACAACGCCGGCGGCATCGCCGAGATGGCGGGCCTGCCGAAGGAGGTGCGCAAATCGACCGACGCGCTCGATGCGGTCGGCAACACCACCAAGGCGGTGACGAAGGGCTACGCGATCGGTTCCGCCGGTCTCGGTGCCCTCGTGCTGTTCGCGGCCTACAACCAGGACCTCAAGTTCTTCGTTGCGGACTCCGCGCACCATCCGTACTTCGCCGGCGTCAATCCGGACTTCTCGCTCAACAACCCCTACGTGGTTGTCGGCCTGCTGTTCGGCGGCCTCTTGCCGTATCTGTTCGGCGCGATGGGCATGACTGCGGTCGGTCGCGCGGCAAGCGCGATCGTCGAGGAGGTGCGCCGGCAGTTCCGCGAAAAGCCGGGCATCATGCAGGGCACCGACAAGCCGGATTACGGCAAGGCGGTCGACCTGCTGACCAAGGCGGCGATCAAGGAGATGATCATCCCCTCGCTGCTGCCGGTGCTGTCGCCGATCTTCGTCTACTTCGTGATCTATGCGATCGCGGGTGGCGGCCCGGCCGGCAAGTCGGCTGCGTTCTCCGCGGTGGGCGCGATGTTGCTCGGCGTGATCGTGACGGGCCTGTTCGTCGCGATCTCCATGACCTCGGGCGGCGGCGCCTGGGACAACGCCAAGAAGTACATCGAGGACGGTCACTTCGGCGGCAAGGGCAGTGATGCCCACAAGTCGGCCGTCACCGGCGACACCGTCGGCGATCCCTACAAGGATACGGCGGGACCGGCGGTGAACCCGATGATCAAGATCACGAACATCGTGGCCTTGCTGCTGCTGGCGATCCTCGCGCACTGAACGGCGCAAGCGACACACGACAAAACCCCGCGGCGCGAGCCGCGGGGTTT
This sequence comes from Bradyrhizobium barranii subsp. apii, assembly GCF_011516635.5. Taxonomy (GTDB): domain Bacteria; phylum Pseudomonadota; class Alphaproteobacteria; order Rhizobiales; family Xanthobacteraceae; genus Bradyrhizobium; species Bradyrhizobium barranii. The sequence goes on from NZ_CP096255.1 coordinate 4,669,540, forward strand.
TTGTTTGATGGGCTGGAGGCTCTCACCACGTCATTGCGAGCGTAGCGAAGCAATCCAGAATCTTCCCGCGGCGAAAGTCTGGATTGCTTCGCTGCGCTCGCAATGACGGATGTGGTGCCTACTGCACGTCCATCTGCAGCCCTTCCTTCTGGATGATGCCGGCGAACTTCTTCGTCTCGGCGTCCACGAAGTCGGCGAACTGCTGCGGCGAGCCGTAATCGGCGCGGGCGCCCATGGCGGAGATGTTTTTCTTGATGTCGTCGCGCTCCAGCATCGCCTTGACCTGAAGATTGAGCGCTTCCAGCACGGCGGGCTGCACACCCTTCGGCAGGAACACCGAGAACCACGACGACACGTCGAAATTGGCCAGCTCCGGCGCGCTCTCGCGCATGGTCGGCAGGTTCGGCGCGAGGTCGCTGCGGTCGGTCGTGGTGACGCAGAGGCCGGTGAGGGTGCCGTTCTGCACCTGCGGAAGGCTCGGATAGAGATTGTCGAACAGGATCTGGATGTCGCCGGCCAGCGCGGCCTGGAGCGCGGGGCCCGCACCGCGGAACGGGATGTGCGTCATCTTCAGTCCGGTGAGCTGGAGAAACCAGGCGCCGGTGAGGTGAGGGCTCTGGCCGACGCCGGACGAGGCGTAGCTGAGTTTGTCCGGGTTGGTCTTCAGATACGCGATCAGCTCGGCGACCGACTTGATGCCGGTCTTCGGATGCGCCGAGACGATGTTCGGGATCCGGATCATGTTGGAGACCGGCTGGAGCTGGTCCGGCTTGTAGGTGAGGTTCTTGAAGATGCTGTAGGCGATCGCGTTCGGCCCGGGGTTGCCGATCAGGATGGTGTGGCCGTCAGGCTTGGCGCGGACGGCCTCGGCCGTGCCGATCGTACCACCGCCGCCGGAGCGGTTCTCCACGACCGCCGACTGGCCCCAGGCGGTCTGCAGATGCGCAGCCAGGAGCCGGCCCATGACGTCGGTCGAGCCGCCGGCCGCAGCCGGCACGATGATGCGGACGTTTTCGGTGGGCTTCCAGTCCGCCAGGCTCGATCGCGGCAGGATCGCTGCGGCCGAGAGGCCGGCAGCACCGGCGAGCACGCGACGGCGGGACAACAAAGTCTTGGGCACGAATCCACTCCCTGCTTCTTGTTTTGCAGGGAGCGTATGGAACCGGGCGCACAACGGCAAGCCGCACGCGACGGCAAGTGCCGCGCGGAGGGCGGCACGACGCCGCAGGCTGAAGACTCAGTTAAAGCTGAGCAGCTTGAACAGCGGCGTGAGGTAGTTCATCTCCTGACCCGACGTCGCCGTGGTCCGGCTGATGAAGTCGAAGATCTTGCCGTCCTGAAGGCCGTAATTCGCCAGCCGGCGCACGCGCCGATTCTTGTCGAAATAGACCGCGATGACGCGCTGGTCGACCACCTTCTGGTTCATGAAGGCGACCATCCGCTCCGAGCGCTGCGAGATGTAGTAAAACACCTCGCCGTCGAGGGTTGCGACCGTGGAGGGGGTGCCCATCACGATCAGCACCTGATCCTGGCTCGCGCCGATCGGAATCTGCTCCAGCGCGCCGGGCGGCAGGATGTAACCCTTCTGGAACTGCTCGCCGGTGCAGCCGGCAAGGGCGGCGCCGACCAGGGCGACGGCCGCAAGCATGCGCAAACCGCGCCAGCGTGCATGAAGGCCGCGCGGCTTGTTGGCGCGCAGGCTGGTCTGGTTCGTTATCGTCATCGTGGAACTGATTCCGTCCCCTTGCGTCGCGCGAGGCGCTGAAGTACCGGGCGGAGACTGCAATTGCAACACGCGCACGCCCGCTTGCGGAACCCACAATGGTTTGGCCGTTCAATCACTTCAGGAAACCCCGGCAAGCCCCGCGCGGCACCATTGAAGCCATCTATGGCATGATCGTGACGCAGGCGCGAGAACCCATATTTTACCGCGACTTGGGCGTGCCCGATACGGTTAACGGGCGTTTCGACCTGTTGCTGCTGCATCTCTGGCTGCTGCTGCGACGCCTGCGCACGGTCCAGAGCGTCAACCAAGGCGCCAACCAGGGCCAAGGCGCCACGGAGCTGTCGCAGGCGCTGTTCGACCGTTTCTGCGAGGACATGGACGACAATCTGCGCGAGATGGGGATAGGCGACCAGACCGTGCCGAAGCGGATGCGGGCCTTCGGCGAGGCGTTTTACGGCCGCGTCCAGGCCTATGACCAGGCCATCGAAGGCGGCGGCGAGGCGCTGGCAGCCGCCATCTGCAAGAATATCCTGAATGGGACCGGCATGGACCAGGCGCGGCGGCTCGCGGCCTACGCCCGGGCCACCGAAGCCGATCTCGGCCGGGCAGACGAGGCCACGTTGCAGTGCGCATCCTTCAAGTATCCCCCAGCGCTCACTGAGGACATCACGCGATGAGCCGACCGAACGCCGAATCCCGACCCGATCCCTGGCGGTCCCCCGTCATCGTCGCGCAGATCCCCGATACCGGCCTACACCGCAAGCTCGAGGCTTCAGTCGCCGAGCTGCAGGCCATCGCCGAGGTCGGCGGCTTGCGGGAGGTGCTCTCCGCCCAGGCTGCTTTCGAGGTCGTCCCCAAGAGCGGCGGCCGGATCCAGGTTACGGGGCACGTCCGCGCCCGGATCGGCCAGACCTGCGTCGTCACCCTCGATCCGATCGAGAGCGAGATCGAGGAAGCCGTCGACCTGGTGTTTGCCCCGGAAGCCGAGGTTCGGAAGATGGCCGACCTGATCGAGGAGGGGCAGGACGACGCGGAGCCCCCGGAGGTGATCGATCCGCCGGAGGCAATCGTGAACGGCATCATCGATCTCGGCCGGATTGCCACCGATGCCCTGTTCCTGGCGGTCGATCCCTATCCGCGCAAGCCGGGCGTCAAGTTCGAGGCCGAGGTCACCGCGCTGGACCCCGAGGACCATCCGTTCGCGGCGCTGAAGGCGCTCCAGGACAAGAAGAAAGGCAAATAGCTGGGCATTCCCGGTGGGGATCGCTTTGCGGGGTGCGTGAGATGCCTGTCCGGATGCTTTGAAAGGAGCTTATATCTGTTTGATTTCAATGCGCTTATTGTGAATTTTCGCCGCCGCCCGCGGGTCGCCCCGAATGCAAAAGGCTGGGGGCAAGAGGTTGTTTCGGGATAACAAAACGCTATTGTCGCGCCCCGGTCCGGGCGCCGCGTGGCGCCTGACCGGTCGCCATGTCCATGGCGGACCCATTTTGCGGCACCGCTCGTTCAAGACCGCACCAGACCAGGTTTCCAGGACTTTTATGCCAAGCAAGGTTCGCATCGCGCTTGACGCCATGGGGGGCGACGTCGGCGCCGCCGTGGTCATTCCAGGCGCCGCCATCTCGCTTCACAGGCATCGCGAGATCGAATTCCTGCTGGTCGGGGACCGCGCCAAGATCGAGCCCGAGCTCGAGAAGCATCCCGCCCTCAAGGCCGCTTCGAAGATCATCCATACCGACGTCGCCGTCGCCATGCATGATAAGCCGAGCCAGGCGCTGCGGCGCGGCCGCAAGACCTCCTCGATGTGGCTCGCCATCGACGCGGTGAAGAAGGGCGAGGCGGATGTCGTGATCTCCGCCGGGAATACCGGGGCGCTGATGGCGATGTCGCGCTTCCACCTGCGCACGCTGCCGGGCATCGACCGCCCGGCGATTGCCGGGGTATGGCCGACCAAGCGCGGCGAATCGGTCGTGCTCGACCTCGGTGCCGCCATCGGTGGCGACGCACACCATCTGGTGTCGCTCGCCGTCATGGGCGCCGCGATGGCGAGCGTCCTGTTCGACAAGCCACGGCCCACGGTCGGCCTGCTCAATATCGGGACCGAGGAGATCAAGGGGCACGAGGAGATCCGCGAGGCCGGGGACAGGCTGCGTGCGGTGAACCTGCCGGAGCTCGATTATCTCGGCTTCGTCGAGGGGGATGGTATCGGCAAGGGACTGGCCGACGTCATCGTCACCGAAGGCTTCAGCGGCAATATCGCGCTCAAGGCCGCCGAGGGAACCGCACGGCAGATGGCGGAATTACTCCGCAACGAGATGCAGCGGAGCTGGCTGTCCAAGCTCGGCTACCTCTTGGCGCGCAGCGCCTTCAAGGCCCTGCGGGACAAGATGGACCCGAACAAGTCCAACGGCGGCGTGTTCCTTGGATTGAACGGGATCGTGGTCAAGAGCCATGGTGGAATCAGCTCCGAAGGCTTTGCCTATGCGATCGATGTTGGCTATGAGATGGCTCACTACGATCTCCTGAACAAGATCAATCAGATGCTCAACCGCGAGGGTGGTGCACTTAGTTCCGTGCAGACCGCGCAGGAGGCTGTTTCGTGACTCAAATTCGTTCGGTCGTGCTGGGCTGCGGCTCTTATTTGCCGGAGCAGGTGGTGACCAACGCCCAGCTGGCGGCGCGCATCGACACGTCCGACGAATGGATCGTGCAGCGTACCGGCATTCGCGAGCGGCATATCGCGGCCGAGGGCGAGTTCACCTCGCATCTGGCGATCAAGGCGGCGCAGGCTGCGCTCAGCGACGCCGGCGTGGACGCGCAGTCGATCGAGCTGATCGTGCTGGCGACCTCGACGCCTGACAACACCTTCCCCGCAACCGCGGTCGCGGTGCAGCACGCGCTCGGCATCAACCATGGCGCGGCGTTCGATCTCCAGGCGGTGTGCTCGGGCTTCGTGTTCGCGCTCGCTACCGCCGACAATTTCCTGCGCACCGGCGCCTTCAAGCGCGCGCTGGTGATCGGCGCCGAGACCTTCTCGCGCATCCTCGACTGGAACGACCGCGGCACCTGCGTGCTGTTCGGCGACGGTGCCGGCGCGGTGGTGCTGGAGGCACAGGAGCAGCCGGGCAAGGCCGCGACCGACCGGGGCGTCGTGACCACTCACCTGCGCTCCGACGGCCGCCACAAGGCAAAGCTGTTCGTCGACGGCGGTCCGTCCTCGACCCAGACCGTCGGCCATCTGCGCATGGAGGGCCGCGAGGTCTTCAAGCACGCGGTCGGCATGATCACCGACGTGATCGTCGACGCCTTCCAGACCACCGGGCTCAATGCCGACAGCATCGACTGGTTCGTGCCGCACCAGGCCAACAAGCGAATCATCGACGCCTCCGCCCACAAGCTCCACATCGCGCCGGAGAAGGTGGTGCTGACGGTGGACCGCCACGGCAACACCTCGGCGGCCTCGATCCCGCTGGCGCTGTCGGTGGCGCGCAAGGACGGCCGCATCAAGCGCGGCGACATGGTTTTGCTGGAGGCGATGGGCGGCGGCTTCACCTGGGGCTCCGCGCTGGTGCGCTGGTAGGGCCACAATCGATAAAATTTTGCCGGAATTAGCCGCGATTATCGATGCGCCTGCATTGATGAGCGCTGTTGACCGGCGTATCGTAACCTCATAATTTCAGACAACAATTGTTCGCCGTGATGTGGGGCAGGGCGATGACCGACCAAAGCAAAACCGTAACGCGTGTTGATCTCTGCGAGGCCGTCTACCAGAAGGTGGGCCTGTCGCGCACGGAATCGTCTGCGTTCGTGGAACTCGTCCTGAAGGAGATCACCGACTGCCTGGAGAAGGGCGAGACGGTGAAATTATCCTCTTTCGGCTCCTTCATGGTCCGCAAGAAGGGTCAGCGTATCGGCCGCAACCCGAAGACCGGCACCGAGGTGCCGATCTCGCCGCGCCGCGTCATGGTGTTCAAGCCGTCGGCGATCCTGAAGCAGCGGATCAACACCCAGCATCGCGGCAATGGCGACGCCAGCAAGGCTCAACCCGAGGCGTAACCGCCTGCGCGAAGGATTTGGCATTTGGACAAGGCGCCGGATGCGTTCCGAACCATCAGCGAAGTAGCGCAGGAACTCGACATTCCGCAGCACGTGCTGCGGTTCTGGGAGACCCGATTCTCCCAGATCAAGCCGATGAAGCGCAGCGGCGGCCGCCGCTATTACCGCCCCGACGACGTCGATCTGCTCAAGGGTATCCGCCGCCTGCTCTACGGGGAGGGCTACACCATCCGCGGGGTGCAGCGGATCCTCAAGGAGCACGGCGTCAAGTCGGTGCAAGGCCTCGCCGACGGCGCGGCCGCGGTCTCGTTCGGGGCCATTGAGGATGCCATCGGCGCCAGCCTGATGGAGCCCGACGACGACGACGAGGCGCCCATCAAGGGTGTCACGGATGCCGACGAAGACGACTACCAGGGCGACGAGGAGGAAGGCATCGACTTCCGCTTCACGGAGGTCGACGACGAGGACATCCTCACCACCTTCCGCAAGGGCGGCACTCCCGCCGCACCTGCCGGGCCCAGCGCCATCGACCGGGAGCGGCTCGGACGGGTGCTCGCTGACCTTGTCGCGTGCCGGGAAATGCTGGATCAAGCGCTGAAGGACGGCTAGGGGCGCTTTTCGCGAGCTTGGCCGGCAGTTCCGGGGCTGTGGGCACGGACGCCAAAATCTCGCCTTGCGCAAAGCGGCGATCCTAGCTAATGGAACGACGTTCGGAGCGTGGCGCAGCCCGGTTAGCGCACTAGTCTGGGAGACTAGGGGTCGGAGGTTCAAATCCTCTCGCTCCGACCATTAACTTCCTGAAATAGAACAAGAAAAATGTAGGGGGTTATTTCAAATTTTCTGATAGTTCATGGGGTGGGTTCACGGTGGGTCCAAACTTAAGCCGGTGGCTTTCCTGTTGGTCCAAACCCAAATAACGATTCACCTCCGAGCGCGCACCGATTCCAACGCGGCAGCGCTATCGATTTTCCGAATATTTGCCTTGCACGTTATTTACTGAGCAGCGTCCCGGTCGGTTCGGCCCGTGGCGATTTCATGTTCAGGGGATATATCCGTAAGTCCCACGCCACCTCGCTTCCCCATGTCCGAAATTTCCTCTACCGTTGATTGTACAAGCTTTTTTCGACTTGCACATCTCGGCTGGTCCGCAAATCGGACTAGCAAAAAGATCCCACCGCGGTTCCGCAATGAGACTTGAAGATCTGGTATCTGGGCAAAGTCTCTCAGGCATAGAGCCTGCCGAGATTGTATCGGTGGTAGCCCTAGTGCCGCTCGCCGAGGGCTCCGTGCAGCTCATTTATCGCACGCCTGATGGCGCGATGAAGGAGAGGTTACTCGGTCGAGCGGATGAAGTCTCCATCGCGATTGCGAGCACGGAGCGCCCGTTTTCGTTTGATGGTGATGGCGGTGCTTTTCAGCTCGCGTGCGAAGCCAAACGCATCGATCTCGCATTCCTTTTCGATCCAATGATGGCGGTGCACAGCTCGGCCGTCGAACCGTTGCCGCATCAGATCACCGCCGTTTACGAGTCCCTGTTGCCGCGCCAGCCGCTGCGATACGTGCTCGCGGACGACCCTGGTGCCGGCAAGACCATCATGGCCGGCCTTTATATCCGCGAGCTGATCATGCGCGCGGACTCGCGCCGCGTTCTCATCGTCGCGCCGGGCAGCCTTGTCGAGCAGTGGCGCGACGAACTGTTCGAGAAGTTCGGGTTGGAGTTTCACGTCTATTCCTCGCTGCTTGAGCAAACCTCCCCTAGCGGCAATCCGTTCGACGATTATCCGCGCCTGATCGTCCGGTTGGACCAGCTTTCCCGTAACGAAGAGCTGCAGGACAAGCTGTGCGCGCCCGGCTGGGACCTGGCCGTGTTTGACGAAGCACACAAGCTCTCGGCCCACTATTTCGGTTCCAAGTTGGAGAAGACCGGACGCTTCCGCTTCGCCGAGAAGCTGGGTACGCATGTCCGCCATCTGTTGTTGATGACTGCAACGCCGCACAACGGGAAAGAAGAGGACTTCCAGCTTTTCTTGTCGTTGCTTGACTCCGATCGCTTTTACGGAAAGTTCCGCGACGGGGTGCACAAGGTCGATCCCTCGGATCTCATGCGCCGCATGGTGAAAGAGGAGTTGGTCAAATTTGACGGCACGCCGCTCTTTCCCGAGCGCAAGGCGTACACCGTCAATTACGAGCTGTCGCAGATTGAAGCGGCGCTTTACGAGGCCGTCACCAACTATGTCCAGACCGAAATGGGCAAGGCGGACCAGCTAGAGGGTGCGCGCAAGGGATCGGTTGGCTTCGCTCTTACCGCCTTGCAACGGCGGCTTGCCTCAAGCCCCGAAGCAATCTTCCAGTCGCTCAAGCGCCGCCGCGAGCGGCTGGAGAACCGGCTACGTGAGGAAAAGCTGGGGATCAAGGGACGCCAGCCACTCAACGAAACTTATCCCGGCGTTCCCGAGGACGACGACGACCTTAGCGCCGAAGAGCAGGAAACGCTTGAAGAGGATTTGATCGACGATGCGACCGCCGCCAAGACCGTTGCCGAGGTTGAGGTGGAGATCGTCATCCTCAAGGGACTGGAAGCGCAGGCCAAATCCGTTGTCGCGTCGGGCCAGGATCGCAAATGGGATGAGCTGTCCAAGATTTTGCAGAATAATCCTGAAATGCACGATGCCGCCGGCCGGCAGCGCAAGATCATCATCTTCTCCGAGCATCGCGACACGCTGAACTATCTTCATGTGAAGATTGCCGGCGTGCTTGGCAATCCCGATGCGATCGTGACGATTCACGGCGGCACGCATCGTGACGAGCGCCGCCGTGCTCAGGCGCTCTTCCGCTCCGATCCCGACGTTCGCGTGCTGATCGCAACTGACGCCGCCGGAGAAGGCGTGAACCTTCAGAACGCGAGCCTCATGGTCAATTATGATCTGCCGTGGAATCCGAATCGGCTGGAACAGCGTTTTGGGCGCATTCACAGAATCGGGCAAACCGAGGTCTGCCACTTGTGGAATCTGGTCGCCAAGGAAACGCGCGAGGGCGACGTCTACCATCGCCTTCTGAAAAAGCTCGAAGTCGAGAGCGACGCTCTTAAGGGGCGTGTCTTCGACATTCTCGGCGAGGTGTTCGAGGAAACCAGCCTCAAGGATCTTTTGATCCAGGCCATCCGCTATGGCGACCGACCTGATGTGCGCGCGCGCCTGACTCAAAAGATCGACCGGGTGCTTGACCGCGACCACCTGAAATCCCTACTGGATCGCAACGCGCTTGCTCAAGAAACTATGAGTCCAGAGCGGCTATTTTCCGTCAAGGAAGAAATGGAGAAAGCCGAGGCGAGACGGCTTCAGCCCTTCTTCGTGCGTGCCTTTTTCACTAAGGCGCTCGATGCGCTTGGCGGCACCGCGCATCCGCGCGAGGCCGGACGCTACGAGATCACTCATATCCCCGCTGCGATCCGCGAACGCGACCGTCGCCTAACCGGGCGAAACCGCCGTGAGAACGAGCCGGTATTGCGGCGCTATAGCCGTATTTGTTTCGAGCGCGAGGCCGTCCAGCCACTCGACAAGCCGGGGCTGGAGCGCGCGGTGCTGATGCACCCCGGCCATCCGCTCATGCTCTCCATGTCGGACATGATTTTGGAACAGCACGCCAACCTGCTCCGGGAGGGCGCCGTTCTCTTGGATCCGGCGGATGAAGGACTTGATCCGGCGCTGCTGTTCCTGCTCACTCATGAAATCAAGTCGGGCGACGGCACGGTGCTGTCCAAGCGTCTGCAATTCGTCCGCGTCGGACCGGATGGCAAACCCGAGTTTGCCGGGTGGGCGCCGCATCTCGATCTTGAGCCTTTGCGCGAAAGCGAACGTGCCCTGCTCAAAGAGACGCTCAAAGCGCCGTGGCTCGCGTCGGGCCAGGAGTCGCGGGCATTGTCGCTCGCCGCGACGACGCTTGTGCCCGAGCACTATGGCGAAGTCGCGCAGCGGCGTATTGCTCACGTGGAAAAAACGCTGAATGCCGTCCACGAGCGGCTGAGCAAGGAAATCGCCTTCTGGCAGGATCGCTGGCTCAAGCTCAAGGCAGATGCCGAGGCCGGCAAAGATGTCCGCCTCAACCTTCAGAATGTCGAACGCACGCTTGCCGATCTTCAAAGCCGCCTGGAGAACCGCAAGAAAGTGCTTCAAGCGATGCGCCATGTCGTCAACGGCACGCCCGTTGTACTCGGCGTGGCACTGATTGTTCCAGCAGGGCTCATGAAAATGCTGCGCAGCGATAAATCGGTCGACCCGGCAGCCGCAATCTTTACCGCCGACTCAGCGGCTCGCTCGCGCATCGAGCGGCTTGCCATGCAAGCTGTGCAGAAGGCCGAGGAAGCACGCGGCTGCCGCGTGGTGGATGTGTCCGCCGCCAAGTGCGGGTGGGATCTGAGTTCATATCCGCCTGCGGTTCACGGCAAGCAGGCCGATCCTCGCCATATCGAGGTGAAGGGTCGCGTGAAAGGCGCAAGCACCGTCACTATCACCCGCAACGAAATGCTCTACGCCTTTAATCAGGGCGACAAATTCGTACTCGCCATCGCTCTGGTCGGCGAGGATAACGACATCGACGGCCCGCACTACATCCGCAATCCGTTCGACCGCGAACCCGGTTGGGGTGTCGCGTCGATCAACTTTAGCTTGGGCGATCTGCTCGCGAAGGCAAAGGTCGAATGACCGTACTTCAGCTCGACAAGCTTTCGCTGACAAACTTTCGTTGTTTCGCCGACTGCGACGTAAGCTTCCATCCTAAACTAACGGTTCTCGTTGCAGAAAACGGCAGCGGCAAGACTGCGCTGCTCGATGCAGCTGCTGCCGCCCTCTCAGTTGTTGTTAACGTTCTCTATCCTCCAGAGTGGATTAGACGGATACAGAGCAGCGACGTTCGCCTCAGCCCCGATAGTTCATTCAAAATGGTGCCACAGCTTCCTACCGCATATCAGGCGCAGGGCATCGTTGATAATACGTCGGTAGTCTGGGGAAGCACGGCCAGGACCTATAGTTCTAAATTGAGGCCAAGCCGTAACTTCAAACAGATATGGGCGATCGCAAAGGAATTCCGTTCAAGCACAGCGATCCTGCCGTTGGTAGCCTATTACGGAACGGCACGTCTTTGGCGCGAATCCCGTCTGACCGAAAGCCGGCGCTCGTCCCTTAGGAACATAGATGAGAGGGTGGCTGCTTACGCTGATTGCTTGACGTCCTCTTCTTCATTCAGAGGAGTGTCTGCCTGGTATGAATCCCGCGTCAGTCAGACAGCTTCTCCGATTTATCGAGAAAGTTTGGCAACGAACCTCGCAATGATTCAGGGGGTGAAGCAAGCGACCGACACGATTCTCGCGCCCACGGGGTGGTCAGACCTCCATTGGGATTCCGACCTTCACGCCCTGACCGCCCAGCACGCGGTGAAAGGACGCCTGCCGTTGTTGATGTTAAGCGACGGCGTTCGCACCATGCTCGCGCTCGTTGCCGACGTGGCTCGGCGATGTGTAAGCCTCAATCCACATCTCAGCGATCAGGCGCCTGTCGCGACCCCTGGTGTCCTTATCGTCGATGAAGTAGATATGCACTTGCATCCTCGCTGGCAGCAGCAGGTTCTCGGACTGTTGCAAAGCGCATTCCCTGCGCTTCAGATTATCGTCAGCACGCACAGCCCGCACGTGCTCTCCACTGTCGACAGAGAGTCCATTCGGGTTGTCCACCTACGAAACGGGCAAGTTGAGATAGAAACGCCGGGTCTCCAAACGCGCGGCGTAGAGAGCGCCGACGTTTTGGCTTCCGTTATGGGCGTTGATCCCATCCCCCAGGTCAAGGAGGCGATGGATCTAAGCGATTATAAGGCAATGATCGAGGACGGCAAAGCAGACACACAGCCGGCGCAGGAATTGCGCGCCAAACTTATTGCGCATTTCGGTTCGAGCCATCCCGTGCTGGTTGACTGCGACCGTTTGATCCGCTTTCAGCAATTTAGGCTCCGGCGTGAAAAGCCCGAGGGAGCCTGACATGCGCAATCTTGACCGCAAAGCGACGCCGACTCCCGCTTGCCTGGATTCCTACAATCACGGTGCAAACACTTGGGATGACGTAACACACGACCACAAGGAACAGATTCGCGCTTGCCTTGAGCAAATGCAGGGGCGGCGTTGCGCATATTGTGAAGGTGGCATTGATGCGCTCGGAGAGCACATCGAGCACTTCCGGCGAAAGTCACAGTTTCATACCCTGACCTTTGAATGGAGCAATCTCTATTGGTCATGCAACGAGAAAGACTCGTGCGGCCATTATAAAGATCATGGGGCCGGGAAATACGATGTCACCGATCTCATCGACCCCTGTGCGGAAAACCCTGACACGTTCTTTCGTTTTCGAGCAGACGGCACAATTACAATCCGCACCGGCTTGACGGTACAAGAGCAGCACCGTGCGGCTGAAACCCTTCGCGTGTTCGGCCTCAACGAGAAATGGGGACGCCTTCGTAACATGCGAAAGGGTGCAGTTGCGGGGTACATTAGAGACGTCGAGGAGGCTATTAAGGAAGGGTTTGGGCCTGAGGATTTGGAAGAGTATTTTAAGGAGGCTCTGACGGCCGTCGTAGCCGAGCCATTTCCAACCGTTATCAGGCATGTCCTGACGGAGGGGCCATAAGAACATGTATCACCAGGTGAAGGCCCCCAAGAGGCTGATAGAAGTCGCGCTGCCGCTCGATGCGATCAACAAGGCGGCCGCCCGCGAGAAGTCGATCCGGCACGGTCATCCGAGCACGCTGCATCTCTGGTGGGCGCGGCGTCCGCTCGCGGTGGCACGCGCCGTCATCTTCGCGCAAATGGTCAACGACCCGTCATGGAAGTGGGAGCTCGATCATCCCGGCGAGATTCCGCCGAATAATATCAAGGCGAGCTGGGCGGCGAGCCGCAGTCGGCTCTTTGCCATCATCAAAGACCTGGTGAAGTGGGAGAACACCAACAACGATGCTGTGCTGGAAAAGGCCCGAGCGGAAATTCGCAAGTCGTGGCGTGAAACTTGCGAGCTCAACAAGGATCATCCGCGTGCAGCGGAGTTATTCAATCCCAACAAACTTCCCGCATTCCACGACCCGTTTGCCGGCGGCGGAGCGCTGCCGCTCGAAGCGCAACGGCTCGGGCTTGAAGCTTATGCGTCTGACCTTAATCCGGTCGCCGTTTTGATCAATAAAGCAATGATTGAGTTTCCGCCTAAATTTGCGGGGCGCCCGCCGGTGAATCCGGAATCCCGCAGCAGCCATGACTCATGGAGCAAGCAATGGAGCGGCGCGCAGGGCCTTGCCGAGGACGTGCGCCAGTACGGCCAATGGATGCGCGAAGAGGCCCAAAAGCGCATCGGTCGTCTCTATCCGCCTGTCGAGATCACTGCCGACATGGCGGAGGAGAGGCCTGATCTGAAACCGCTCGTCAGTCAAAGGCTCACGGTCATAGCGTGGATATGGGCGCGGACGGTCAAGAGCCCAAACCCTGCTTTCCGACATGTTGATGTGCCGCTTGCTTCAACATTCGTACTTTCCAGCAAGGAGGGCAAGCAAGCCTACGTGGAGCCGATCGTCGACCGTGACAGCTACCGATTCATTGTGAAGATTGGAAAGCCTCCGGCGCGAGCAAAGGAGGGGACTAAGCTCGGGCGCGGCAGCTTTCAGTGCGTCCTCTCGCAAGCACCTATCAGCGGAGATTACATCAAGATCGAGGCGAAGGCTGGCCGTATTGGTACCCGCCTTATGGCGGTGGTTGCAGAGGGGGATCGGCGTCGCATCTATGTACCAGCTTCACAGGAGCAGGAGGCTATTGCGACCACAGCCAAACCAGATTGGCGTCCCGACCTTCCGTTCGCGCACAATTCGAGGCATCTGACACCCTGGGCATATGGCCTAGATAACTTTGGCGATCTCTTCACTCCGCGCCAGCTTGTCGCGCTCACTACCTTCAGTGATCTCATCGCCGAAGTCAGGAAGAAGATTAGTCGGGACGCCGTCGCGTCAAATTTGGACGATAACGATGTTGGACTTAGCGCTGGTGGTGTCGGCGCACGGGCCTATTCCGAGGCGGTAGCGGTCTATCTAGCTTTCGCACTCGACAAAGTAGCAGACAGAGGCTCGACTCTTGGGCGTTGGGATCCAACGCCGACTCAAAGTGGAATCATCAACACCTTTAGCCGTCCGGCGTTGCCCATGACGTGGGACTTCGCCGAGTCAAATCCCCTTGGGGACGCCTCGGGCAATTTCCTAGGCGGAATTGACTTAGTTGCCAAGGCCATGCTGGTGAGCAAAACGGACGCTGCTGGTCTTGCTTGTCAAGATGATGCTGCCCGTCAGACGCTGGGCACGGATAAGATAATTTCTACCGACCCACCCTATTACGACAACGTCCCGTATGCCGACCTTTCAGACTTCTTCTATGTTTGGCTTCGCAAGAGTATGCGCTCAATTGAGCCTGAACTCTTCGCAACCATTGCTGTGCCGAAGGGCGAGGAACTCGTAGCTGATCCCCTTCGTCATGAAGGGAAGATCGCCGCTGAAAACTTCTTCCTCGACGGCATGACGAACGCAATGCACCGTCTCTGCGAGCAGGCGCATCCTTCGTCACCGGTCACCATCTATTATGCCTTCAAGCAATCCGAAACCGAGACTACCGAAGGCACTTCCAGTACGGGTTGGGAAACATTTCTTGGTGCCGTGGTCCGCTCCGGGTTTGCTCTAACCGGCACCTGGCCAATGCGCACCGAGCTAGGAAGTCGCATGCGCGGACAGGAGTCCAATGCCCTTGCTTCCAGCATCGTTCTTGTCTGCCGCCCACGTCCAGCGACTGCGGAATCAATCTCCCGCCGCGAGTTCCTGCGCGAATTAAATCAGGTTCTGCCCGAGGCGCTTGACGAAATGACACGCGGCTCGGGCGATGATCGTTCGCCGGTCGCACCCGTCGATCTTTCGCAAGCGATGATTGGCCCCGGCATTGCGGTGTTCTCAAAATACGCCGCCGTGCTTGAGGCGGACGGTACACCAATGAGCGTTCAAACCGCCTTGCGGCTTATCAATCGCTTCCTAGCCGAGGATGATTTCGACCACGATACGCAGTTCTGCCTGCATTGGTTCGAGCAGTACGGATGGAAGGAAGGCCGGTTCGGCGAGGCCGATACGCTCGCACGCGCCAAGGGCACAAGCGTTGACGGCGTGAAGCAAGCGGGTGTGCTCTTTGCTTCGGGCGGCATCGTCCGCCTCTTCAAGTGGGGCGAGTACTCGGCAGATTGGAGTCCAGCCGAAGACGAACGGCTTCCTGTGTGGGAGGCCCTGCATCAGCTGATCCGCATCTTCAGGACGGACGGCGAGAGCGAAGCGGGCAAGGCGCTTGCCGCCGTCGCGGCAAAGGTCGAGCCAACGCGGCAGCTTGCGTATCGACTCTATACGTTGTGCGAGCGCGCGGGTTGGGCTGAGGATGCTCGCGCCTACAACGAAATCATCACGAGCTGGAGCGCCATCGAGTCCGCCGCCGCGGCGGCACCAAAGGCGCAACAGACTGATTTGTTCCGCTGAGGGCGTCAATATGAAACCTTGGAGAGAATTGGCTGTTCCCCATCAGGACGTTCTTGAGGGAACGTTCCAGCAGTCCGAGTTCGCAGCCGACATAACGGCGGTCAACACCGGCAAGGCGAGCAGCGAATATCAGGACGCCGTTGCCTTCTTCGACCGGACCTTCATTACAGAGGGCATGGCGCTTCTGTTGACGCAGGTGGCGCAACGTCTCGCCGGCAAGGGAGGCGAGCCGGTCGTTCAGCTTCAGACCGCATTCGGCGGCGGCAAGACCCACACCATGCTTGCCGTGTATCATCTCGCCACCCGGAAATGCACCTTGTCGGAGCTTGCTGGCGTTTCGGCGTTAGTCGATAAGGCCGGATTGATGGCTGTGCCACAGGCACGTGTTGCGGTGCTCGACGGCACGGCGCACGCGCCGGGGCAGTCGTGGAAACGCGGCGGCCAGACCATAAAGACGATCTGGGGCGAGCTTGCCTGGCAGCTTGGCGGCACCGAAGCCTTCACGCTTGTCGCCGAAGCCGATGCCACCGGCACATCGCCTGGCAAAGATGTGCTGCGCGCGCTCTTGGAGAAATATGCGCCCTGCGTCGTGCTCATCGACGAGCTGGTCGCCTATGTCCGGCAGTTCCCAGAATCGCAGGCTATAAGCGGCGGCAGCTATGACAGCAATCTTTCGTTCGTGCAGGCCCTCACCGAAGCAGTGAAGCTGGTGCCGCGCGCCATCGTGCTTGCATCGCTGCCCGAGTCTGATCTCGAAGCCGGCAGCCAGCGAGGCGTGGCCACGCTGCGCGCTCTCGAAAAAACCTTCGGCCGGGTGCAAGCGCTTTGGAAGCCGGTCGCCACCGAGGAGGCCTTCGAGATCGTGCGCCGCCGTCTGTTCGAGCCGGTACGTGACGAAAGGACTCGCGAGAATGTGTGCCGCGCCTTCGCCAACATCTACCTCGTCGAGGGCGTGAAGCTCCCTGCCGAAACCCAGGAGCGACGCTACTACGACCGACTGTTGCAGGCCTATCCCATCCACCCGGAAGTGTTCGACCGACTGTATGAGGATTGGACGACCATCGACGGGTTTCAGCGAACACGTGGGGTCCTTAAACT
The DNA here is from genome assembly GCF_011516635.5 of Bradyrhizobium barranii subsp. apii. GTDB lineage: Bacteria > Pseudomonadota > Alphaproteobacteria > Rhizobiales > Xanthobacteraceae > Bradyrhizobium > Bradyrhizobium barranii. Next base: position 4,685,996 of record NZ_CP096255.1, read on the forward strand.
CATGGCGAAGGTCATCTATCGCCTGTGGAAGGACGACAATAAGGACCTGTTGATTATGCCCGGCAGCTTGCCGTTGCATGATGGCAGCAGCCGCAACGAACTCACTTACTATCTGCCTGCCGGATGGGACGCGGTGATCGAACGCGACATCGACGGCGAGCGGGCCGAAACCACCGCATTGGAAAGCCGGGAGCCGCGGTTCGGCCAGGTGGGCGCGGCGCGGCGCATCTCACGAACGATCTTTCTTGGCAGCGCGCCGTCTTCCGTGGTGTCCAAGGCCGCCGTGCGCGGACTTGACCGCGCGCACATTATTCTTGGCTGCTTGCAGCCGGGGCAAACCTCATCGATCTATACAGATGCGCTCAGTCGTCTTGCCGACCGACTGCATTACCTCAACGCTTCCGGCGACAAGAGCCAGGATGCAACGCGTTTTTGGTTCGACACCCGTGCCAATCTGCGGCGGGAAATGGAAGATCGCAAACGCCGATTCGACGACAAGACGGAAGTGCGCGGCAGGATCGCTGACGCGGTCAAAAAGGTTCTTGGCGGCGCGTCGTTCTTCGAAGGCATGCACATCTTCACGCCTCATGCCGACGTGCCGGATGACAGCGCCCTGCGGCTTGTCGTCCTGCCGCCGGAGGCTTGGTACACCAAGGACGAAACCCGCCCCGCCTTCGATGCCGTGCTCGACACGATCGCCAAGAACGGCACCAAGCCGCGCTATCGCAGCAATCGGCTGATCTTCCTTGCCGCCGATCACAGCGCGCTTTCGCGCCTCGCCGACGTGGCCCGCATCGTTTTGGCGTGGGCATCGATTGTCGATGACGTAAAAGAAGGTCGGCTCAACATCGACCTTTTGCAGAAGAATCAGGCCGAAAAAGAACTAAAGAGCGCTGAGGAGGTTCTGCCGCGCGCCGTGCGCGAATGTTATAAATGGCTGCTTTGCCCGATGCAGGATGCGCCGACCGATCCCAAGCTCGGCGTCGAAGCGTTCGCCCTGAACGTAGCTGGTAGCGCGGTCGGCGCTGAGATTGAGCGCGTATGTACATACAATGAGCTGGTTATTGTGACCTGGTCGCCCATCCATCTGCGGGCAAAGCTTAGGGAATTTTACTGGAAGGGCGGGCTAAGTGTTGCCAACGCCGCCGCCTTCTTCGAGGACACGCTACGTTATCTCTATATGCCGCGCCTGAAATCACGCGAGGTTCTGGCACAGGCGATCCATACCGGTGCCACCAGCAAGGATTTTTTTGGCACGGCCTACGGTCAGACTGACGACAAGTTCGAGGGTTTCGCGCTCGGCAGCGGTAGCGTAGTCTTTGACGACACGCTGCTTTTGATCGAACCGGAAGCGGCGGGCGCCTATCAGAAAGCGAATCACCCCAGGTCGGGCGAGGCCGGTGCCGACCAACGCGCGACAACGCGCCCCGGGGAACGGTCCGACTATCCCATTCCTGGCAATACGCCCGTGGGGGGAGCGTCGGAGCCTATCGGCAAACTGGTCACTGCGGCGCCTGCGAAGGCCAAATCCTTCTTTGGAGCGGCAGATATTCCAACCGCTACGGCAAAGATGCGGCTCGTGCAGCTTGCTGACGAAATCGTCTCTGTCCTCGCTTCCGATCCCAACGCAAACATCCGCTTAACCGTGGAAATCTCGGCAGACTTTCCTGATGGGGTAAGTGATGGGGTGAAGCGTGCAGTTTCTGAGAATGCGCGCAGTCTCGGACTGAAGACGGCGGATTGGGAGTGACGGTATATCCTTGCTAATGTACAATAAAGCGCTGTCTGGCCAACGTTATTTCTAGGTACGCGAGGAGGGATCTTGGCATGTTCGATGAAGTCTGCACATCGAAGGCGACCTGCGGAGTCGTTTGAAACCGGACAGCTACGGGGGGCTGGGTGGAAAGTGGCGCATCGAGCAAGATAACATGGCGCGTCCGGACCTACTTGAAATTGGAATCTACAGTATCCCGGAAGCGGCAGAACTTGTCGGCGCGCCGCTAGCGTCCGTGCGTGTATGGGTAGAGGGGCATACAGGCAAACAAGCCCCCGTTATCGTCAACCAGCTTGGTCGAGTTGGTGACAAGACCGCTGTCAGCTTCGCAAACTTGATGGAGTTACGCTTCATCGCACGATTTGTTAAAGCTGGCGTACATTTGCGCGAAGTTAGACGCATCATGGCGGAGGCGAGGGAAACGCTAAGTCACCCGCATCCGTTCGCAACCAAGACTGTGTTCAAAACGGATGGGCGCAAGATCGTTGCCGAAATCGCGCGGCGAAATGGGTTGATGCTTGTTTATGATCTACGATCCAAAAACTATGAGATTCCTTCTGTCGTGATGAAATCTCTCCGCGAGGACGTAGTCTTTGATCCGCAGGGCGAGGCAATTGAATGGAGACCTAGACCCAAGATCGCGCCAAATGTAATTGTTCATCCACGCATCGAGTTTGGTCACCCCGTACTGAAGCGCATCAATATTCCGACGGATACGATTGCGAAGGCAGTCAAGGTCGAGGGAAGCGCCCAGTTCGTTGCCGATATTTTTGAGATTTCAGTCCGGCACGTTCGCGAGGCTGTCAAATTCGAGGAGAGCCTTGTGATAGCTGCTTGAAGGTCGCGTTTGACCAGAACGTTCCGATTGGACTGGTGAGGGTCTTGCAGAACTTCGCCAGCGAGCACCAATTTCGCAAAATATCTGGAAGCTTTTCGATAAAGTCGGCGGCCGATTATACGCCAAAGCCAGGAGATGATGATTACCAGCCTAAGAACGATGTGCCTTGGCTGAAGCGGTTTGCTGATGACGGAGGAAAGGTCGTCATATCCGGCGACGTTCGGATGAAAAGTAGACCGCATGAACGGTTAGCGCTGATCGAGCATGGTTTCATAGTCATCTTTTTTGAGGCGCAGTGGTCGGATTGGAAATTTTGGCGCAAGTGCGCGCTTTTGATTCATTGGTGGCCAGTTATTGCCGCCAAGATTAAAAGAACAAGAGGGGCTTCATTTTATCATGTGCCCTGCAACTGGGTTGAGAATGGCAAGCTTCGTTGGGTTTCGAACAAGGACCCGAAGCTTCTGAAAATTGAACAACGAACCCGGGCTGCCAAACGGCAAAAAAAGAAGACGAAGGACATGCCTACAAAGCCGAGCGACGGGCCCTTGTTTGACTATGCGGAGGCAGACGCCGGAAAGGGTCGGTGAATAGATCACCTGGGGAAACCGGATTGGGCAGATAAGGAAAATTCGACGATAGTGAGTACCTAGACCGAATATTTGCGGCTGTCCAAAATGGACCATCACAATGTAATTCTCGAAATCTGTCAGTACGAGGTGTGGGAGAGGCGGAGTATGACGACGAAGGGAAAATGATCTTGCCCTCCGACATCAACCCCAACCATGTTGCCAGCGTCGAGGATGGCGTGATCGTCGGCGGCATTCTCATGTGCACCGATCATTCGTTCGAGTTTTCACGCGAATTGTGATCTACGCGGTTGCGGCGTTCAACAAGTGTCGGTGTTGGTCAATATGCCTGGCCATCATTCAGCGCGAAAGCATGCTTTCTTGTCGAATTTTTCCTCCCCCGGTCCTTGGCCGAGATTCCCATCGAAGTCCTGCGTCTGACGGAGGGGCCGCTGTGGCGAGATGCGCGAAGGGCGCGTCCGTCCAGTACCTCGGTAACGAGAGGTAACGTCCACGGCCTTCAGGCCCGCCAGAAACTTTTGAAGCGGGTTGGAGACAGCTCAGTGTAGCGTACTGTGTGCTGGATGTTCTTGTGGCCGAGATACGCTTGGAGGGCTCGCGTGTCGTGCCCCTTGGAGGCCAGCGCGAAACCACAGGCATGTCGGAGCATGTGGGCGTGCGCTTTGAAGCTGAGCTTCGCCTCCGCGCCCGCCCGCTCGACCATGCGTGCAAACCCTGCGGTGGTGAACGGTGCGCCGCGCTCCGACGTGAACACGAATGGCGACTTGGGATCCTGCTCGCGCTGTAGTCGTCTGAGCCACCGCAATTCGTCTCCAAGGATCGGATGTGTGCTCGGGCTGCCCTGCTTGACCCTGCGGACGTGCAAGGTGGCCGTGGCGAAATCGATCTGGTCCCAGCGCAGGTCCGTTAGTTCGCTCGCCCTTAGGCCGTGCCGGTAGGCCACAAGGATCATCGCGGCGTTGCGGTGCCCCCATCGGTTGCCTTTGGTCGCCTTGAGCAGTCGTCCTATCTCGGCTTCCGTCAGGTATTCGCGTGTGCGTAGGTCCGCATTAGGGGGCGCTTCGGTGGGACTGTTCGATTTACGGTGCCCGGTGCCACTAGCCTGAGATGTGATTTCGCCATGTGTTTTTGCCCCTGCGATGAGATACTGTTCGTATAATGGTCGTTCTTCGAATAGTCGTAACGAACTGGACCGAACTGATTCCTACCGGCGCCGACGGGCTCCTCAAGGGCAAGACTTCGCCGGCCCCGTCGGGATGCTTGCGCAAGCATTTCGGCATTGAAAGCCCAGTACATTTGCCGCAACCTCTATGGGCATCGCGACGTTCTGGGCTTTGATCTGGAGGGCATGATGGCCGAGTATCCAAGAATCCTTGGGTCCCGAGAGCAATCATCCATGGTTAGCACTTGGACCGAATACTTGCGGCTAAGCAAGCCGGACACTGACAGCGCACTACTTGAAATTTGTCAGTATGAAGCTTTGGGTGAGCGCACGTGGGACGGGGAAGGAGAGCCAGTTGATGCTCCCGATGAAATTGATGGAAAAAATGTGGTCGGAGTTGAGGACGGAATGGTAATAGGTGGTGAACTCCAGTGCGGGAATGGCTCGTTTCATTTCACCAAGCAGACTTTGCCAGATGCGATTGAGTGGTTGGGCGACAACTGGAACATCAGCGATGATGTGTGCCATGAGCTGGCTGAAGCCGTCGGAGCAACGACTGGCAGTACAACTACCGAGTCTTTGCCTAAATCGTGACATTTAATTGCGCCGAATTTTGGCGCTTACTCGCCAAAACACAGCGATGCGTAGGATCTCGTGTGTGGTTATAAATCCGCCGTGACCGAGCCACATGATTATCGAGGGACGCGACTGCGGTGCCTCTCTAACGGGTGACTGGAAAATCCCTCGGATCGAGGAAATGATGAAATGGCTAGCCCATATCTTTTGCTAGAGATGTCCGATGAGGCCGATTGTTGCTTCGTTGCGGCGTGGCTATTTCGAACCGACCAAGCGCAGCGACTCTGGTTGCAGGCCTTAGACGAGCCTGAGTTTGCGGATCATGTAATGCTGCTCCATGCTGATGGCATTCCGGACATTGCGGCGGTCGCGCTTGAGATCTTCGGGGAACTTGAGCGCCAGCACCATTTCGCGGTCATGAATTTGCACGAGGACAGTTTTCTCGGCAGGGAGTTCGGCCTGATGGAGCGGCTAGGATTCTTTGTTCATGGTCGAGAGAGCTATCGGATGACCTTGCCCAAAGCAATCACGCTCGCCGCGGTAAGGCCGGGCGGCCTTGGAGGTGGTGTCAACGACAGAGCTCGAGGACGGCCTTGAGATAATCCACCCCGAGACGCTGCTGCAGACATTGCCGAAAGGCGATGCGGAGGCAACCCGAGCCAGACTGATCGCGCTGCGGCGCTTCAATGCTATGACTCCAAGCCAAGCTGGATCATGCAGGATGAAACATTGGTAGTCATCGAGGACGGCATGATCTAGTCGAGCCCGAGCGCCGGAAGCTGAAGCCTATTGATCAAGCTCTTCGCGCTGCGACCTTCGACTTCGATAATCACCGAGTTCGGCGACCGCAGTGACCTGATACAATACACCTGTAGTTTTGACGCCAGTTTCGGCCTAAAATCAGCCAGATACCGAAAAGGAAATTGGTCGGATTATCCTATGGGAAGGCCGCTTGGAAGTCTGAACCGCGAAAAGCCATTTAACGACGCGCTCCGGATTGCGCTGCGCAACCGTCCGTTGGCGCTTCGCAGGGTCGCGGACCAACTGCTCGACAAGGCAGAGCAGGGCAATCTCGCCTACATTCACGAGCTTATTGATCGGCTGGACGGCAAGCCTGCCCAGGTCATTGATCGGCAGGACGTTCCGCTCGAACAGCTCAGCGATGAGGAGCTTTATCGCATTGCGGCTGGTGGGCGGCCGAGAGAAGAGCACCAGTTGCTCCTGCTCTCGCCTGCGAGAGGCAGGTCAGACGATCCGGAATAGGGTGCTTCCCTAGACGATTCAGTAATCTGATCACTTGGGTCGCCTGCCAAGTACCGCCTCGGGCTGTGAGGATCTTCTGGTTATTCAGGATCGCCGAGATGCGCTTAGCGGGAAGGCCGCGAAGGGGTGCAATGATCGAGCGGAATTGCTCGGCGGTTACATCCGCTTCCTCTTGTCGCGCTCTCCCGATCTCTGAGTTGCCGAGCTTTCGACCGCGCGCCTTGGCAGCTGCGAGGGCTTCCCTGGTTCGCTGGGCGATCCTCTCGCGCTCTTTCTCGGCCACCGCCGCGTGAATATGGAGCATGAATGGGTCCACGTCAGGCCCGAGCTCGGTAACGATGAATGGAATCCGCTGCACCATAAGGCCGCTGATGAAGTGAACGTCACGGCTCAGTCTGTCCAGCTTGGCGATGATGATCGGAGCCGCGCCTGACTTGCCGCCTCGGCCAAGCTTACGGGCGAGCTTCATGGCGGCTGCGAGCTCGGGCCTACGCTCCAACGCATCCGCGCCTTTCCCTGTCTCGATCTCGCGATACTCGCCTTGGATGCTGTAGCCGTGCTGCGCGCAGAACGATCTGATGGCGGCTTGCTGAGCTTCCAGGCCCAAGCCGCTACGGCCTTGCTTGGGTTTTGAAACGCGGATGTAGGAAACGGCTGCGCGCATAGAATATTTGTCCCCCCGGAAGTTACACGTGATCGACCGTTCATATGTAAATGCTTGCGATGGGTCGCAGCGAGAAAGTTACGATTATCTTTTGTAGGGGTATGCAGCGGAATAGTAGCCAGCTGTGTTCTCGCAGACAACTAAATCGGCGTTCTCCTGCGAGACGATCAAGCTGATGAAAGGTCGCCCACCCACCCGGGGAGGGAAAAATTCGCCGAAAGCATGCTTAGTTTTTGTGATTAGGCTTCCACAAAGGAGCACGTCGGCGGCGAGAGCAAGCGTCTGGAGACAGCCAAAAGTCTGGAGACTGCATGACCGTCAATCAGTTCAACCGGGCGCTGGATCAACTGGGCTTCACGCAGGTTGGCTTCGCTCGCAAACTCGAACCGGGCGAGCGCAGCGTGCGGCGCTGGGGCATCCGGCCAGTGGCCGGTACCGACGCCGGTCGCGATGCTGTTGAACCTGATGATCAAGACCGGCTCGACCGTGAATGATTTGAAGGCGTGATCCGTTTTACTAGAGCCCTCGCATCGCGGGAGGGGGTGGAGGTTCTCGGGGGCGGATATGTCGGGATTCGAAACGGTAGGTACTGGTACCGGTGATTCCCGGTGAATTTCCCGACGCCTTAGCCAGCATGAGACATTCACTGACAACTCGACGATAGTCCGTCAGATCTGAGACCAGATTCCAAGAAGAGAAAAAGATCATAATTGCAAGCGAGAATTGCGGCGAACAACTTCTTCGCAGATCCTCTCCGATCGCCTATGGAGAATTTACTCGTCCGTTAGAAACATCCACGCTCGAATTTGCCGGCACCGCACTCGAAGGCGAGTTGTTGCTACCGTCGGCAGTAACCGCGATTTCAGCCACTAGATTAGAAGCATCTCTTACGCAGAAGCCATCGATTTGCTTGGCGTCGGATGCGGCGAAATGGCCGCTGAACATGCTCTTGCTGCAGACATTGTCAGTGATCTGCAGGTTTTGTATTTCGCCGCCCGAGTTCGTGAAGAATAACGTTATTGTAGTTTCGGCCCACGCCGCCGATATCGAAACTGCAAAACTTGCTAAGACAACGATGGCTTTGAGCATCTCACTCCCCTAGCTTGCGTTCCGTCATTCGACAACCATAAGGAGATCATGTCAAGGGGATGAGTGGAGTGACTAAGAGCGTTCGCAACCTAATCGCCCCTCGACGGTTCAGGTCGCGGGCTTATAAGCTCTCTGCCCGCAAGGCTCAATTTGGCCGGGCACTTTTTGGGTAGTCTGTCTCGCAATCTAGGAAGTCGGCTGAATTTCGCCCGCAAACAAAACCGAAATAAGTCAACCCGACCCTTTGTCGGCTTGGCTAATGCGGGGGACATCGCTACAAGTCGATCCGCACCGCAAATCGGGGGCCGGAGTCGCGCCAGTAATCCAGATCATCCCGGTCCGTGGGAGGGGGCTCCTGCTTGACTGGCTCCTGATCGAAGGTTGCGCGCCGCATGCGGTAGCATTCCTCTATGAAGATCGCGTAGCTCACCGTATCGTTGCTGTCGTCCTTGCTTGGAAGATCGAACGCACCCTGCCAGATAAGTTCGTCGCTCGGTGCATTGGCATAACTCACCTGCTCAATCGGTTCTCCGAGCTTACCATCGATGACGGTTCGCGCCGGCCATTCGTAGGCGACGCCATATTCGCTCACCCGTCGCTCTATCAACGAGGCGCGGACGATCGTCAGCGGCGCCTCCGACGTGTTTTTGGCGAGCACGGGTCCCTTGACCGCCACAGTCACGGTCTCGTCGTCGCGTTCAAGCGTCACGTCGCGGCAGTAGCCGACCACCTGGATCCATTCCGAAACCGGATAGGAAACCTGTATGCGACGGTTGGCATGAGGTTGGTAACGCACCAGACCCAGGCGCAGGAAGGGATCCGGCGCGGTGCCGGGATCGATCTCGACGTCAACGTACCACGTTTCGCTCTCGACATCGAACCGCGGCGCGTAAGTCAACAGCGACACAAGCATGAAGTCGGGTTCTTTGAGATTTTCGTCCTTTTGACCGTTACCTGTCTCGGTGTTCGACTTGCTTGGGTCGTCGCCCGGAATAGGCATAAGGACATTTTCGACTAGCCGCGGCGTATACCGCTTCTCCTCCGGCCACAATATGCCACTGTCATTGCTTTCCTCCGCGATCGAATCGAGCGCTGTTTCGGTCCAGTCAAGCACGTCGCGGAACGCACGAGGGTGTATGAGCCAAGTCATCTCGCCGGCGTCGTGAATCGGATCGGCGCCCCAGCGGCTGATATACGCGCCGCCCGGTCCGAGGTCCTCGTCGCTGAAATACCCGGGCCGCCAGTCAGCCGTCCCCTGGCCCTGCGGCGCAGTCTCCCCCAAGGCTTGCAGGTCAAGCAGTTTGTTCTGCGGCTCGCCAGTTTCCAATGGCTCGGCTCGACGAATCTTGCCGAGGGTAAGGTCGGTTTCGGTCCATATCGGCAGTGAACCGTTCGTCGTTCCGGGTTTGGTTGAGGCGCCGAGGATGTTGGGCGGCCACACCACAATTCCGATGCGTTCGTCTTCACCCGAGGTCATGGCGGGCCGGTCGAATGGAATGCGGATGCGGGTGCGACGACTTATCGATCGCGCGCCAGTGGCGGTGTCCGACCGATTTGTCCAGACAAACGCGGGCAGGATGTGTTTGGGTGGAATTGCCAGCGGCCGGACGATGGATCGGATGATCGTCGACATCATCACCGGTTTGCCTTGAGCATCTTGCTCATATGCGAATAGCCGCTCCTTGTCGCGCTTCTGTTGCTCTGCGTCAGGGTAGGTCGAGCGTTCGGGAATCAGGCGGGCGGTGCGCGATGTCGCGGCAAAATAGGCCTTCACCCGCCGTGCCGTTCCATCGGAAAAATAACGCTGAGCGGACCGTCTGCCGTGGCCGGCATTTTTTTGCGCCGTTTGGCCGTCGGCCGGCGCCGGGTTCGCTGGAGCTGCGCACTGCTGCTGTGACGCCGGCGGCGAAGGCTGTTCACTTTCAGTGGTGAGCTCCAAGAGGCTGATGGTTTCCTGCGCCAAGTGGCAGTTTGGCTGCAACGACCATGTGTTGAAGACAATATCCTCAGGGGAGAAGGTGACGCGACCTTGCTCGTCCACGTCGAAGCCGTAGAGCAGGCGGGTAAAGGAGTTGTTCCGACGCGGAAAGCTGCTGCCGTCCGGCTTCTGAGGCCACACGGGCTTCGAAGGCCATATCCCGCGCGAACGATCCTCGGGCGTCCGACCGAGCAGAGGATTGTCGATGGGGCGCCCGTTCGGTGCCACGGCTCGCACCCGCAGTTCGATACTCTCGTGGACCGCCCGGTCGATGGAAAGATCACCGCCCGCCAACACATCGGTGGCTGACGGAGAATCAGCCGTGCGCTGCCAAGTGTGCCAGTCTTGTGCGGGCGGTCCCACAATCTCGCTACGTGTCGCCTCGTCCACGCGCCGAAAGCGGATTTCAGGAACCTGGGCACCCACCAGTTTTGGTACGGCGGGCGGTTGCTCGACGGCATGAACCGCCCGCAGGCTGCGTACCGCCGACAATTCGGGAATCGGCTTGAGACACAGCGCCGTGTGTAACCTGGCAGCCGCGCGGGCCACCGCTTCCGAACTCACTACTGCATCGTTGCGGCGGATTGTTTGCGGGGGCGAAGGATAGGCTTTCTCCGGAATCTTGCCGGGCACCGCATCAGGCATCGCAACGGACAGTTTCTGCCTCTCGCTCGCTGGGTCGGGCACTTCATCGAATTCCGCTGCGGCGCAGTAAAACGCCACCGATTCAGGGGCATCGAACCATTGGGCCAAGTGATTGACGTCGGGTAATGCCCAGATGTCGACGCAAAAATCCTCGGCCGGCGCGAGCCTGATAATCACTTCGATTGCGGCGTTTGGGCCGGTTGGCGGTTTGCTCTTGTCGATGGGCACGAGCCTGATTAATTTACCGCCAGTCCGCTTTTCCAGTTGTTGATACTTCGTCAGCCGCCCATCCGCTCCCGACGGCACTGCTTCTACAGTGATTAGCAGAGGCATAGCGTCCGGGTATTCGCGCCTGGGGAAGCTAGAACTGCCGCCGCCGTAGAGGGGGACGACGATAGGAGCTCCGACGAGATATGTGTCGGTCGTCCAAGGATATCGTAAACCTATCACCATCGAGCGAGCTGCGGGATCTGGGTAATACAGCTCTTCGGCGCGGGGCGGTTTCGCAGTTTTTTGCCTACGCGCGCGAAAGATTGCGATGCCGCTTGCAGCCGGCTGATTGGCGCCAGTCTGCATAAAGGCGATCGAATTTTCCTCGATGGCGGCCTGGGGTGAAATCGAGGGAAAACCGCCACGGCTCGGGTCATAGTCAACACCCGCCAACCCGAATTTTTTAGTCGGATCTGCGTCGTTGTCGAAGACGCCGTGCAAATGAGCGAAGGTGAAATCGACGCCGGGCGCACACACGGCGCGTTGCGATGTCAGGGGCTTGAATCGCCAATGATCATCAGGCTCTTCGGCAGAAGAGTGGGGGGTGGGCTTGGGCAGGCGGACGACCATTGTTTCACCGTCGAGCCCGCGGCAGAACTCTTCCGCCGGCTTTGCCGCGACGCGTTCCGCCTGCTTTCCCGCGATCAGTTTCGTTGGCTTCTCCGCGACGAGTTTTGCAGAATTCTCCGCGACAGATCTCGTTGCGCCCCCCAACTCGGAGACGATGTCGGCCCAAGGCACCGCGACCATCGGTGGATCGATCCATTCATGGCGGAGAAAACGCCGCAACTGGTCGCGGCGCGGCAGCAGCATGCCGTCGCATAAGCCGGCCTCGTAGAGTTTTTGAGCAGTAAGCCGCGACGGCTTCTTGTCACGCAGGGGCAGGCACACGCCGCCAAGGAATACGGTACGTGCACCGAGCCAATAGGGGACGCCGAAACGCAGCTTAGGCGGACGTTCGTCGTTGCTTCCGGAGAGCAAGTCGAAATCCACATTGAGAGCTAAGCCGCCCGGACAGACCCCCACTCGCTGCTCATGCGCTTCCAAGCCCAGCGGATCGCCTTGCCAGGCCGCCAGCACGGATTCCGCAAAGCCGGTCTTGTTGCCGGCGGCGTTCTGCAGAAGTCGGGTGGGCATCGCCAGCACGCTACCGTCAAGTTCGACCCGCCGCTTGCCGACATCGACATCGGGGGCCGAGAGCATAGCATCGACAGCCTTATCGAGTGCGTGCGCGCCGTCTGGCAAAGCATACTTGACCCTCCGGTTGGTCAAGCAAGCCCAGGTCAACCCGCTCGCCGCACTGGTGCGGAAACCGACGTCGAGGCGGTAGCCGACGGCAAGATCGTCTGCATCCAGAATCAGCGTTTCGTCACTCTCTGCAGCAGCCGACAGCGAGCGGCTGAACTGCTTGACAACCACGCTGCCCCGCCATTGATCGAGCAATTGCAGGCCGGCAGTCCTCAGCTTGCGCTCCACCGCAGCTGCCGCCGTCACTTCGGGAATGGGGGGCAAGCTGGTCCCGTCGGTCGATCTGAGGTCCCCGGCGTTCGCCAAGGCCATATCGCGCCGCATGTCCGATTCGGTGGCGGCATGGATGTCTACTGTTTCGACCGAGAAACGCAGGGAGCGATCATCACCGCTGACGGCGGCAGCCTCCAGGTCGATGACGCCGTCGAACTGATCGATCGTGCCGCGCTCGCGCAGGTTTCGGGCGGACGTCGGCGCATTGCCGTCGCTGAAACATTCCAGCAGTTCTTCGAGCGTCGCCGGCATGAAACAATCGACTTCCTCCGACAAGGACCGCGGCGCCTTGGCCAAGGTCCAGTGCCCGGAGAAAATGATGTTCTTAAGGGCCGGTTCGTTGCCGGCTACACGCAATCGGATCAGCAAGAAGGACGCTGCTTCTTTGTTTCGGACGAAATCCGGCGTCGTCGCAGCAGCGCCAACGAGGTCCTTGAATTGGGTGCCTGAAAACAGGAATTCAATATCGACGCTCAGGAGAAACAGGTGTTGCAAGGCCGGAAAGCCCAGCAGGGCAAACCAGCGGCGCCGGGCATCATCAGCCCTCCGACTTTGCACATCCTGACTTTCATTCGCCGTATGGCTATTTGAGTCTGGTACCTTGCCATAGTCTTCCAACGTGGCTGCATCGTGTAGCCGTAACAACTCGCTAGCTACGTTCCCGTTGTTGTCGCTGACGTCGCTGATCGCCTGTTGCAGCGTCTTGTGCTGGGCCCGCTGGTCGCGGATGGTCTGCAGAGATTTGCCGGGGTCGGATCCTGATAGACCGCCCTCGGCCTTATGGACATCGCCGGCCGATTTCTGATGCTTTGCCAGCGTGCCCTTGTAACAGAGATCTTTGTCTTGACGTTGTTTGACCAGGATCTCCCTGATCTGCGACCACTGCTTCTCGTCGGGCTTTGAAATGCTCGGGTCGTCGGGGTGCTGTCTTTTGTAGTCCTCCCAGTAGCGATGCGGGTCAAACGGGAGTTGTGCAGGCGGCGCAGGCGGCGGCGCGTCTGCAGCGAACACGACTGGAGTACCCTCCGACGTGAATCCGGCAACGTCCCGGGCCCTCGGCTCAAAGATGACGCTGTCGAGCGCGTGGCGTTCGGTGGCCGTCGCCGCACGGGCCCACGGGCGCTCGAAATAGGCGCCTTCGCCGAGGAAGGCCTGGCGGGAGGGTGTGCGCCCGTTCACACGGGCAATCAGTGCCTGGGCCCGCGCCATAGTGATCTGTTGGGCAAGCTCGGTGCGCGGCATGCCGACGATATTGGGAGCATCTTTGCTCGGAGCATCGGGGCCTTGCTGGACATCCTTATACGGATGATTGGGGTCGGCCGTCGTATCTTTCAGGGCAGTTCGAAGGCCTGTAAGAGTGTGGTCATCATCCTGCAGGAATTGACGCCAGATTTTGGTGATGTCCTTAAATTTGAGCCCCCCGAACCCCGAGTCCATACTGATGTCAGGGTAAGTCGTCAGCGTGGTTGAGAGGACCGGTTTGATCTCATGCCCGTCCTTTGTCGACGTTGATTTACCCGCTGAGTCCGTGATGCCTAGTTCTGCCGAGACGGCCCCATGCGCGGCAAACAGACCATGGATAACGGTCGGCCAAGTTTCGAACAGCTGAGGGCTATTCGACTCCTTCTGATCTTTGATCGTCACCGGTGGATCGTTGATCGTTCCCGGCCGAAGCACCAGGGTCGCCGCTACCTTGACGTGCTCGCCCTGTTTGGAAATGGTGCGTGGAATCACCGTAGCGATCAATTTATCCATCATGACACTAACGCAGCTTCCGGGTGACCGGGACGCATGGCACGAATGCCTTGCGAGGGCGAGGCGAGGAGACGTCTGTTTTTGGCCACGCAATCGGAAATGATGACGTCTCTCATCGGTTCATGCTCCGTGCGGAGTTGTGGAGTCAGCGACCGCCTCAGAAGAACGATGGCTGCCAGGGTTGGTGCTGATCGAAATAGCTTTGGTATTGCTTGTAATCTTCGCCTTTGCACACCGCGTGGTAATGCAAATGGGCGATCGGTTTGTCGCATTGCTTTTTTTTGTCTTCGCCGTCGCAATCCATCTTGCTTGCTGACACAGGTATCGAGTGAGGGCCGCCCCCGACGTCCGAAGCGACGGGGTAGGGGGGCACATTGCCTGCCAGCTGGATTAACTTGCGCGAGGGATCGATGATGTCACCAGCGTCGCCGATTTGTGGATTCGACGAGTAGCCCTTGCCCATGTTCTTGCGCGCGGTGACGCGGAACTCGATGTCCTTAATACCCATAGAGAACGAGAAGGTGAAAATCGCGGTCCCGACCATTTCGCCGTTGGGCTGCTGGCCGACCCGCACCTGCAGCATGGCGGAGAAGCGGAAGATCGAGATGCTGGCCGAGCCGGCAACGGTCGTGTAGCCCTCGATCGTCGAGAGCGTGCTATCACCGCTTCTAAAGCTGCGCAGGAATATGCCAACCGTGATCCTGGCATTTCCGGTCAACGGGCCGATCGCGAAGGCCACGACCGCGCCGAATTCGAAACTGGATTCGAAGCCGATGATGCCTTGTGAGGTCGAATAGAGAGCAAGATGTCCACCGCCGCCGTACACGGCGACATTGATCAAGAAGGGGGACTCCGGGCGCGACAGCCCGACCTTGAACAGCGCCGGCGACCCGTCGAACGGCAAGATGGCGGCGGCATTGAGCGAGATGTTGCTGATGCCGAGCACCCCGAGGGCAAAGCCGCACGGCGGCATGCGATAGCCGGCCTCAATTCCCGGCGGGTCGAATAGCGCGGACAGATAAAACCCGTTGGCGCCGAACGAGAAGAATGAGCTCACAGCCTGCAGGAAACTGACGGCTTCGCCGAGCTGCACGTCGATCACGTTGGCCTTGAGCTTGCCGCCGGTTTCGCTGCCGAACTTAGCGCCGTCGAACGAAAGCGTGACGATGTCGAGAAAGCCGCCCAGGATGTTGACGCTGAACGGCCCCAGCTCGCCGGACGCAGTGACTTGAGGCGATCCGCCGTTGAGCACATCGATGACCGTGCGAGCCTTGAGCGTCAGGCGCGAGCCGTCTTCCGGCAGGAAAATTCCGCCCACGTCCTGTAGTTCGGTGTCGAAATCGTAAGCCAGCGTGACCTTGCTGGGGATCAGCTCGCGCAGCCGCCGTTCGACGTCGGCCTTGATTGCGGCGAAATCGATGATCTTGCCGAGATCGCCCTTCAGGACGTCGCGCAACAAGCCTGCGACGACGTTTTTCGCTTGGTCGGCGATGAAAAGGACGGAGTTTGGGCCTCGTACGGGCGCTTTCGGTGGCTGCACAATTTCATAAGCGCTTGTGTTCCAGCTTCCGATGAGGCCGAAGAGCTTGACGACCGCCCCGATTTTGTCGCCGCCGGCCGTCTTGAGTGCGCCGTCAATCGAAGCGATCGCGTCGTTCTGCCCCCACAACGCATCGTTGCCGATGGTCAGGTTACGATCGCCAGGCGCCAGCAGCGCACTGGCGACTTGCGTCGTTACCGGCCCGACGCTCGTTCCCATGGTAAGCACGTAGTTGTAGAAGCTGTCTCGTGTATCGCGAGCCTCTAGGAAGAACTTCTGGAGATTTCCCGAGATATCCGGATCCTGGGCGATGAACTGCACGATCGCGTCGGTCGCGGCCTGTACCTTGTCCTGGAACTGCCCGGTGATGCGATCGAAGAGCATCGACAGAAGCAATTGAGCCGGAGGATTTGTGGTCAGGTCGAACAAGTCCGTGCCGAAGCTGGGCTGCAGCGCGTCTCCTACGGCCATCGCGACGATATCCGCGGCGCGCGCGGCGACTTTGCCGTTTGCCGAAACAACTGCGTCGATCGCGATCCTGAGGTTTTGGTTAATCACGGCATTGTTGTCGTCCAAACGGTTGATGACGACCGTGCCTGCATCTTCTAGCTCCTTGACAGATGCGGCGACCTTTTGGGCAAGGCTTTGGTCATAATCGCCCTGGACGTTGCTATAGACCTTTCGAACACCGTCGATGACGGGCGCTAAATCGGTATTAGCGAAGGTTGTGTTGACGACCGCAAATAGGCGACCGAAAGCCTGCACGCGTGCGATGTCGTCGGCCGAAAGTCCTGGTGCAGACGGTGAGGGAATGCCGGCGAGCGAGAGAGCCTGTAGCGCGTTGCTTGACGCCTGAATGACGGGAATGACTTTGGCCAGGAAGTGCTGGCGAAGAAGGTCGATGACGGAGCAGGCAGCATTCCGCTCCCCCAGTTGGATCGTCCACGTTGTCGGATCGGGGCTTGACTGCGGTACAAACGTGTAGCTCGGAACAGTGAGTGCGTTCACCTGCTGCAGGACATCGCGAAGGCCGGTAACAATCGACTTTGCATCGCCGATGCAGCGCGCCGCCTGCGTCGAAAGCTGACGTACGTAATTCAAGAGACGTTGCAGTTGCCAAGGCAAAGGAAGGGTGCAGCTTACCTGCTGGAAGTTGCTCGCTTCATTGCCGATTGCCGAAGGAGACGATCAGAAGCTGAAGGCTGGTCAGATCCCCGGAAAGGTCGGCGCAGGGCGCCCTCACATTTTTGACGGCCTGGTCGAGCTGTTTCTTCAGATCGTCAAGGACGGGCCGCAGGTCATCAGGGAATAGTTGACCAAGTTGGCCTGCCTTGACGGTGAGAACGTTCAGATCGTCTGCGAGGCGGCTGAACGTTTGCGGATCCGGAATGGCCGTCGGCTGTCGCGGTATTGACGCGACAATCAGGTCCGTAAGGGACGTGGCCGCGGCGTCGCACCTGTTCTGAAACTTGGCGCCGATATCTGCGATGGGCCTGAGCCGCCGTATTGCATCCGAAACCGGTACGCCCAGTTGAAAAAAATCCCGCAACTTCGCGATGTCGGTTATCTTCAGCCCGGTCAGGCCTTGCGTGTATTTGCCAATGCCGCTTTCGGCAAGGAAAACGCGAGCCTCCGAAACCAGAAGGTCATTGGCAGCGGTCTTCGCGTCCGGGAACTGTTCCAGTGCCTTGGCCTGCAGGTCGGCCAGTTGCGAGCTTATCTTGCCTGATGCATTGAAGCGAACGCGATCGGCGACGTGTCTCGCAAATGCGTTGGTATCGAAGAAGGTGTCTCCCTGGTTCCAGACGTCGTCATAGGCCAGGGCCTCGTCGATCGACGTATTGAGCACATCGGTGAGAGCAGCCAGGATTGTCGGGGTAAGCGACCCGGCATTTGCGGGCGGAGGTATCGTGAGGACCGCGGATTTTAGCGGTTTGAGGATCTTGTCGACGATATAGTTGCGCAAACGGACGCGCACTGAATCGGTAAAATCGTCGACTATTGCCTGCAACTTCTTGACGGCGTCGTCGAACTTGCCCTTCGCCTCGTCGATCTTGCCATTGAGCCAATTCTTCGCTGCCTCGCGCAGCGGAGTGATGGGATCGCGGAGCGCTCGCTCGATGGCGTTCACGAAGCTCCGGCCGGCGGTGTATACGGCGGTATAGGTGCTGATCGTGTCGCCGGGATCGTCCGAAGGCGGCGGCGCGTCGATGGCGGCCTGGACGCTCTGGCTCAATGCGTTGTAGGCACGGACCACGTCAGGATAGACGCTAGCGACTTTAACCGGCTCCCCACCGAGATCAATTGGATTGTTCATCGGCTGGTTAAGTGAACTGAGCGCCTGCTGCAGCGGCTCGAGTACGCGCTCCCTGATGAATGCGTCCGCATCGCCCGCAAGCCCGCCGCCGTAGTCGACCAGCTCCTTGAGGACCGGGACACGGCCGCCGGCCAGTGTGATGATCGCCTCGATCAGGTCGGCGAGCTTGATCAGCCCAAGCAACGTCGCGTTGTCACCGAAGAACGATTTGGCGAGATCCTTCTTGTTCTTGATGCTGTTCAGTTGGGCGGTGATCGCGGCAGGCTGATCGGGATTGGGATCCCCTGGCGCGACCGCTGCGGCGGGAGCCTGGCCTCTATCTTGCGGGATAGCACTGATCGGTCCGGCCTGGCGCGACAGGGCGTAGACGGTCATTTCCGGGCGGGAAACCCCGCCGCCCTTGTCTCCGCCTTGTCCGAATGTCAGTTCGCGCTTATCGATCAGGGAGAGGAAAATTTCTTTCGGATTGGCGGCGTCTGCATTCTTTGCTGGCGCAGTAGGAATGGCGCCCGCGTCAGCGGGCGATTCATTGTCTTTTTCCGGAAAGCCGTAAAGAGCATAGCTCGGATCGTAGGCAATGCGAGTTGGCGGTAGCGGATGGCCGACGAGCCGCTCGATCTGACCGATCTTGACCGTAGCGAAACGCATTGCAGGGTAAAATGGAGGCTGATCGGCACCCTGCATAAATGGGTTGCTGACAAAGTTTGCGTTGGCAACGCTCGCGGCTTGAAACGGCTGATACTTCGATGCATCAGGCTTAGGCCCGTCCGCGGCGCGGCCTTCTGCACCGAACACCAGCGACTGGGTTTCGAATTGCGTGTCGCCCGCCTTGCTCTCGGGTGCATAGGTCAGCTTGGCGCCCGCGAACCCGGCCTGGGTCAGGGCCGGGAGGAAGGTGGCGCTCGCCCCCAACCTGTTGTAGTGCTGGCACACCTGCCGGACCGCATCCTCGTTATTCGCTGCGGCGTTGTCGACGAAGATCAGCGGCAGGCGCGTCGGGATATTGCCGTCGACCAGAAGATCGAACTTAACCTCGCCGCCAAGGCGTTTGCTGGTGCGGGGCCAGAAGGCCGTGCCGCGTGCGCCACTCCCAAGATCAATGCGGCCATTTGAATAAATTCCGTTATCGTCAGTTCCACTCGTGACGTCGTAAGGATCGACGATATCGGGAGTTTGCGTGGTGACGACCGTGAGCGCCTGGAATGGCACGCGGCGGCCCTCGTCGGGTTGCTGGAAGGCCGGAAAATTCTTCGTCGGGTTGCCAATCCGAAGGAACATACGCTGGCGAAGAACCGCCACTGGGCCATTGCGGCCGTCAACTTTCTGGAAGCGTCTTTCGGTGATCTTGATCAGCGTGCAATGCAAGCCGATCGGGAAGAGGTATCCCTTGTAAACCACTTCGGCGCTGATATCGCGGCCGAGCACGATATTGTGGCGCCAGCGCTCGATCGACAGCGCATTATAATAGTCCTCTCCCTTGCCGGTGAGAATCGAAGCCGGCGGGTCGAAGCTGGCGTTGAGCCGCAGGTAACCGCCAAGGGAGGTGAGCGCGAGTTCGAGTCCCTTCGGATCGAGCACCTTGGGAAGATAGACGTCATTGAGACTCGGCAGCAGTTTTCTTTTTTCTTCGACGACCCCTTCCCAGTTCGGCGTCGAGACCTGAAATCCTTCGGGCGGTTCGGCCTGATCCTTGCCGAGTCGAACGACGTTGTTCTGCGTATCCGTGCCCACCTTGCCGATCACCGGCAATCCGTGCAAGGACGATAGTGTTACCAGTTCGTGTCGATCGAACGCATCGAGAGAAGTGCGGAAGCGCGGCGCCTCGACGATATCGGGCGGAATGGGGTTGTCGG
This sequence comes from Bradyrhizobium barranii subsp. apii, assembly GCF_011516635.5. GTDB lineage: Bacteria > Pseudomonadota > Alphaproteobacteria > Rhizobiales > Xanthobacteraceae > Bradyrhizobium > Bradyrhizobium barranii. Next base: position 4,705,828 of record NZ_CP096255.1, read on the forward strand.
ACGTTTCCCGGCCCATCGCCCACGGCGCGTAAGGTCCGCGCATGGGTGGCCGGTTGGCCCGGCTCGGACAGGGGAGAACAAGGCAGCCGTGGCCCTGGCCGACTGTACCTGGCACGAAGGCCTCGGGACGGAAGTCCGGCGACCAGATGGCGCGCAAAGCCGAATTGGGTTGGACGTCGAAGGCCGCCCGCCAGAGTGGCTCTACGACCGTCGTGGATTTGCCGGCGTCCTTGCTGTTGGACAAAAGCCACGACGGAACCTCGCGCCGAGTACGGAAACGCCCATCCTGAGCTGGCGACAGGAAAAGGCGGAACGGCATTTCGATCGCCGTCTCAAACGGGCCGGGCGGAGCCGCGGCGGATGCCGCCACCTCCGCGAGCCGCTGCTCGGCAGTGACGGTTGCCTGCGACCAGTTGCGCGGGCTGATACTCCCGTTCTTGCTTTTGCTACGGTCTGCCCAGCCGCCACGGCTAAATCCCATATGCACGAGCTGTGTCGCCAGGTCGTGATCTTCTTGAATGTCCCATCGCGGCCGGCGCGAGCCGTCCGCATAGGCCTTGAGGAGCTTCTGCGCTCGGCGGATCACCACCAGTTCGTGTCGCGACCAGTTGGTCAATTCGCTGACGGTAAACTCGATCCGTCCGCCCTGATCTCCGGTCTCGAAGTCGTCCGTGTTGATGCGGAACGCCAGCCGCGAGGGCCCCGACAGCCGGGCGCGCGACGTCGGGGTCGGATCTTCATCCCCGCTCAGGCCCATGTCATCCTGGATTTGGTCTATGAGCTTCTTGACGAACGCCTTGAACTTCGTGAGAGACTCCGTCTTGGCAGCGACCGTCGCATCGGGAGGGTTCTGGTTCGCACCAGCCTCGATCTTTTTCCGAAATTTCTCGACTGCATCGCGCAACGGCGTGCGGCCGGAGAAGCTCTCGAGCAATTTGTCGACCTCTGGGTCACCGAGCTTGGGTACTCCCCCCTGTTGAAGCTTGTCGGAATATGCCTTCTGCAGCGCGACGAAGAAGGGATCTCGGGTCTGCTGCAGGTTGCTTACGATCTTGGCGACCTGAGCGTCGTTCTGCTTCTGCTTCTTCGGGTCATTCTGGCTGGGGTTCAGTTCCTCTTGATGCTGTGATGCAGCCAGGCGCTCCGGCGCGCTGACCGGATCGTCGGGCAAGCTGTCGAACAACTCGGCTTTCGCGGTGATTAGTGCGTCGGCAGCAATCTCTGCCACGCGGCGCGCCTCGGGGTCGAGAAATTCGTCCCCGACATATGACTGCTGCTCGCGTGGGAGGCTTTTTTTGACCTTTTCGAACTCGGTCCGAAACCGCTTGAAATCGTCAACATCCTTTCCGGACCCATGCTCAATCGCCTCAAGCAACTCCTTGCGCAACCCGATGCGCTTCTTTGCTTTGGCATCTAACTTCACGCTGTCAGGTATCGGCTTCGCGCGCGGGTTCTGCGACAGATAGAGCGAACGCAGCTTGTCGAATTTCTTGGCCAGCGTCGGATCGTTCTGAAGGAGCGAAGCGGGATAGCGCGGCGGCGCCGGTCTCTCGATGCGCTGCTCGAAGAACGCCTCTTCGGCCACGTGCTGAGAAGGGAACTCCACGACCATCATGGGGCGCGGATCAAATGGCGCAGCGCTCATGTCCGGATCGGCTAGATTGCCGCTGACGTCGCGCGGAGAAGTGTCGAACGACGTCTGCCGGGCAAGGCCTCGTGGGACGAGATACGCCTTGCCGCCGCCGTCCTGGACAAGATCGAGACCGGCAAAGGTATACTTCAGGCACACGAGGTCACGCCAACGGCGCAACTGCAAAGCGCCGTTGTCGAGCGGCAGCACATAAGGGCCTGCATAAGTGTCCGTTGCCGGCAGCGCATTGAGCGAGGTTCCCAGGGATACTCGACCGATGCCCTGACGGGTATTCGCGCTGTCATTGAGTCCGAAAAGCCGGAATAGCACCTCGCATCCTTGCGGGAATCCGAGATCTACACGGTATGCGTGATCGTTGTCCGGCAGTTTGGGAGGCTTGCTCAGGGCGACCCCCACGCTATTCACACGGGCGGTGGCCTCGAAGGCTTTGATGACACGGTCGGTCACGGTCAGCCGTACCGGTTGTCGTTTTTCGTATTGTGAACTCTTCGCCTCGTCGTTTTCCTGCTCGGAGAGCTCGCTCGCGTTCCTCCGGCGTACGCGCTTGTCTTCCGGTCGCTCGACTTCGAAGGGCCCGAACGCCGTCAAAAGCGAAACGTTGTGGCTGCTGAGTTGAAAATCGGCGTCTAGACAAAGGGATTCATCGGGGGCGCCCGAGAAAGTCATTGTGCCCAAGTCGAGGCGGAAAGGTCCTTCCTGGCGCGCTGCCTTTTTGGCGCGACTGGTGTGGACCGAGAGCTCACCGCCTCCGACTGGCAGGGTCGTTTCGATCGCGACCGGCAGGAAAGTATTGTCGGGAGATTTGATGCCGCGTGGATACCCGGAACGATCCCGCCGAACCAGCTGAACGAGCCTCTTGTTATCGACTTCGAGACGCCGAAGGACGAGGCTGCTGGCCTCCCCATTGGTCAACTTCTTTTCGCCCAACACCACAGAGGATCCGTTGGGCCGGAAGGCCGTCAATTGCGCGACCGTTCTCGGTGGCGTTGGCTTTGGCGAATTGCTTGTTGTCGTTATAGGCGCTGGCGTTTTGTCAGGCGTCAGCGGTGAGTTGTTGTTCGCCGCGGGCTGGTTCGCGGTTGTGGCCGCGGCCGCGCCTTGCGCTTGATTGCCTGTGTCCTTCTCGAGCGCCGAATGGGCCCGCCACATATCGACCCACATGGATGAGCCCACGACTGCTCGTCCAAACTCGCTGTCGCCGAGCTTGGCAGCTTGATCGGCCACCACCGCAAAAGCGCTCGTATGTGTTGTCGTGGGGCTGACGGCGCGAAACCGCCATATAAAACGACGATCCTGTTCGGTCGGCCGCACCAGCAAGAGGTTGATCTTTCCGCTGCGCGGCAGTCGCAGGCGTGTTGAAAATACCGTGTTGAGCAATGCGGGCGCTAGCTGGGCATCGATATCGATTGGCGCGGCGGAACGCCATTGTTTCAACTTGATCTGTGCTAGCGGCCGCTCTCCCGGCGACAGTAAATCGCGCGCCACAATAGCCACGCGGGGATCTGCCTTGTCTTCGGTATGGATGAACCTGAAAATCAGACTGAAATATTTGGGAAGCTTCGTATCAGGACGCGCGATCTCAAGCCCGGAAAAGACGACCTGCAGGTCGTAAGCATCTGTCCCATGAATCTTCGATGGCAAAGGCTGGATGGCTGCCTTGGCATTTTCACTGAAGGAGACTTCGGGAAGGAAACACCAGCGCAGATCCGACTCTTCCGGATCCCTGTCATCGAAAGAAACGGCAACGATGCTTCGCCCATCCACGCGCGGATCGGGCGCGCGGTAAATCAACCATCGATAGGTTGGCTTGGTCGCGGCGAAGGCTCCCGTCGCATAGGCTCCCGCGACTGAGCCGGCGCCGACCAGGAAGCTGCGTCGCGTGAGCGACGCCATATCTTGCTCGACAAGACCGGACTGCGCGGATCCCTTGGTCTCTGGCAACGAGTCTCGATCGGACCTTCCGTCCTCCATTCTCGCCCCCTCTGCTCGCTCGGCAAGCTTACATGAGGGCGAGGCGCCAACCGTTGGTTGATCGTTCGGCCGCAAAGTTATCCACAATTTTGAGTTGATCAACCTGTGGCTTTGGTCGATCAACTCTTCCCGACCGCACGTTTCGTTCTAAGATAACTGTTATTTGGCTTCGCTGCCCGGGCCTATCTCGTTCAGGTCGCGCCATTGAACAGGTGTTCCCCGGCACTAATGCGCACGGCCGATCGGACCGGAGCGCGAAAGGCTGGAAGGTCCATGCTCCGCCAGATCCGCAGTTTCTCGGGAAGCACAAAGGCATCACCCAATGTCGCTCGCGCGCTGCGACTCGTTGCTGCGAATGCTGCCGCCCTCGCGCTGCTGGCCAGTTCCGCGTTGGCAGGTGACAATTACAAACTGCTTGATTGGAATTGGAAATTTCAAAAGTACCCGATGGCGTCTTCATTTGAGTACTGCAGCATAAACGCACCGCGCGATCCGACTGACGCAGCGAAGCCGTGGTCGAAAGTGTTGGACACCATCCGCACCGCAGCGGACAAATGGAGGTACTCGAAGAAAGACGCGAAGAAAGAATCTACGATATTTCAGTTCAGGTTTACCAGCGAGGATTGCCCACAATGCCCGGGTCTGAACTACATCGAGTTTGGGACTCTCAACGACCCTAAAAAGCCGGCCGAAACATCGTATCCAAACGTATCCGGGACCGCCAAGATGAAGAAATGTGCGGTCCGCTTCAACAGCGCGATGTCATGGCACGTGACCAACGATGAGCCCAAGCCAACTGAATACGATCTGCTGAGTGTCGCTCTTCATGAATTTGGCCACTGCGTGGGTCTCGATGATTTGCCCGATGGTTTTGCGGTCATGAGTGTCGGTTTGAAGCCTGGTGAGAAGCGTCGCGATTTGCAGTCGGGTGATATTGCGGGGCGAAACAAGATATACGGCGACCCGTAATTTGATGATTGCTTTGCTGTAAGACAGTATCAGACAACCGATCAACGGCGAATCGAGAGAGCCGATTCAAATAGGCTTTGAGATAATAGATAGAACAGGAGAAAGTTCGCGGAAAGAGTTCGATTAAGCGCTTTGCGCGCTCCGATTTCGATCGACTGGCGAAGCGAGAGAAGCCAAATGCGATATCGAAGTTCGAAGTGATGCGAGCGTTATTGCAATGCTCCCTTCTTGGGGAGGACATAAATCTGCGGGAGCTGACGCTCCTTGTTGTCTTAGATAATAGTTGTTCAATCCACGTGTGCACGATCGGTGGGGAGGATGGCACGCAACGTGTTGACGGAACGTAATTCGTTTAACTGCAGTGGGAAAAATCGAATGACAAAGTTTGGATCTGTTTTGCTCACGATGCTAATTGCATGTGGTGCTATGTTCATTTCATTTCGTGAAGCCCGAAGTGAATTAAGCTGCGCATTTTCTGACAAGCAATCGACTGCGACTATCAAGAACAACAATAATTTTCAGAAGACTTGTGCTTTCGAGTGTGACTTCACGACGGAAGGGGACGAACACCTAAATAAAGGTGCGGCGGGCCTAAATCCCGGTGAGAGCTTTTCCCAAAAAGCTACTTCAAAGGCAAAGATCACTTCTGTAAAATCGAAAACAACTGATTGCGAGAAGTAACTAAAATAAGGTCCGAACTCTAATGTGCGGCTCGGTGGGGTAGGCCAGGCACAGTCGCCTTGCCTGACCCCGGCACCGGGCCCTTTCTGCAAAGCGAAAATCGACCGGCCGACTCAGGTGGTCTAGCGAAAATCCGCAATGCCGCCGAGCGTCTCAAAACGCGGCTGGTATACTTGCCAGACGACACTGGTACGTCCCTCACTGCGAACGAACGTACGAATGTGTGGACAAACGTGCGTTCGTTCGCGTGGAATGCGAATTTTGCGAATTTTTCTAACAAAAAGTCGCGTTCGCACCTTCAGGCACCGGTCCGCTTAAGCCAGTCAAGCTCGGTTTCCTCGACCAACCAGAGATAGTCCACGCCTTCGATCTCGCGTGAGCAAATCAACAGCCGCTCCCGCGCATCCCTCATGGCGCGGTTGAAGGCGCTGCGCTTGACGGCATCTCTGGCCCGCTGATCTTCATTATCGGCCGGATAGCTGGCGATGAACTCAGTCCGTACTTGTTCGAGGGTTACAGCGTGGACTTTCGGTCCGTCGTTGCCGTATGGGAAAAGGTCCCGGCAGCGCTCGATGACCACAGTTTCCATGGCGCTGCGGAAAATCCGCAAGGTCTTGGTCCAGCTCCCCTTACCGCTGGTGTTCTTGCCGGTGTCGTCGCGCTCTGGCTTCCATTCGATGGCACAGGTGGTTTCGCCGTCGCCGAGATCGACCTCAACTAGGTTGAACGGAAATTCGACACCAGACTTGCCGTTGCGCAATTTCCTGACTTTCATCCTCGTGTTGCTGATGCTACCGCCGACGTCACGGTCAGCCAGCATCGCCAGCACCAGGTCACTGGCGTCTTCCTTGTTGCTGGAGCCCTTGGTACCAACTTCGATATTCTTGCCGAAGTGATCGACGACCAGCACGAACGCGCCGGTCTTCTGGCTGAGACCTCGCAGCCCGTTCATGACCTGCTGGGTTTCGGCGGCGCTGTTGGCATCCTGGAAATCGACCGAGGCCATCATGGTATCAATGATGATGCAAACCAACGGTACGCCGAATTTCTCAAGCATTTGATTGTGAACGGTCCGCGCGATGGTAAGCAGCTGTTCAGATCCGGCCTTGGTATTGAACCGGACCGACTCCTCGATCCATACCAGCGGCAGATGGTTGAGGTCGGCCTCGATCGGGTTGCCCGCAGCTGATGCAACAAACGCAGCGGCGCGAATCTTGTGCTCGACGCCTTTGAGCCGGGTGCGAACTTCGTCGCCACCTTCAGCTGCGACAAATAGCACGCCACCGGGGCGGGCAATCTCGCGGCCGGCGAACGGCATGCCCGATGCAATCGATGCGCTGAGATCGAAGGCAGCGAACGTTTTGCAAGCGCCCCATTGACCGGACATCAGGCCGATTCCCTTTCCCGGGATCAGTTTCTCGGCTAGCCAGGAATGTGGCGGTCGGGTGTCAGGGTCGCCGTGCCAGAAGAGATCGACAGTCGGCGCCGGAGTGTTCGAAGGAACAGGTGCTGTCTCGTCAGTGAGATCTGGGTGGGGCTTCAGTTGCCCGCCGCCTAGGCCGGACACCAACGTGGCACGCGTGGCAGCTTCGCCGTCGTCGGCAACCAGCCGGCACGCGACGGCCGCCGCAAACAGCCGGCTTTCAACGTCGTCTCGGTTGATCCAACCGCGCGCGCACATCGTGCCAAGCCGGAACGCCACGGCATTGAGCTTATCATTGCGGCCGGAATCCGGTGCCATGGCAGATAGCTCGGCGGTGCAGCCTTGCAGCGCAGCCAGTGCATATTTGCGTTGGCTGTTGCCATAGATCGAGTCGAATTCGTCGACGTTACCACCACCATGGTATGCATCGTCGCCATTAGTTTTGCGAGCAACGTCCTCGATCCAACCCTGCGCCCGCATGATCGCAGCGGCCTTCGCGACCACGTCTCGCGCTACCGCTTCGGTGAGCTCCGGTAGATCGGCACGGGCTACATCGCCGGGTTCGCCGCCATGCCAGGAATAGGGCTTGCCAGTGCCTGGATGGGTGCCCAACACCACAATTTGCTGGCCGCTACATAGGACCTCGACGCGATGCCGCTGCTTTATCGGCGAGGTGAAGACCGGCGTTGAAATCTTTCCGAACGGGATTTCGGTCCGAAATAGCGCGGCACGTTTCGGCGCCTCTCCGAAGCGTACCAAGCCGCGAGCGCCCATCATATCCCACAGCATCGTCTCAATCGCTTGTGCTACGTCGGGATCATATACGTCGATATCCACCGCCGGCGTGGTGCGCGTTAAAACCCCGGTATTAAAGGCCGCTGGATGTTGATGAAACCAGCCATCGATATCGTCTTCTTGCACGACAAGATTTTGCCAACCTCCAATCACCGGCTTCTTGCCCTCAGTTGGGATCGGCAAGTAGCCAGCACGTAGCAGACGCTTGCGTTGCGTCGTGGCGGCGTCCAGAATCTGCCAGCCTGCAAGCTGCATAGAATTCTCGAAGGGAATGGAGGGTCGTGTCGTCAGCACGACCCTGCCGGGTTCTAGAGATTGATCGAGTCATTCAGATCAGAAACGTTGGCCGGCTTAAGCGGGCGCACCCGCACGCCTTCTTTGCCAAGCCCAGTCATTTCGGCGTAGAGCTCGACATCCATGCCAATCCACTTGGAGTAGTCTTTGCCGAACGCTGCCGCCAGTTTTTGCGCGTTGGTCTTGTTCAAGACGAGCGGCTTTTCGACGCCGTCGAAGTAGGCGAGGTATTCGCGTTTGGTGCCGCCGTCCTTCTCCTTCAACTCTGCCAGAGCGACCTTGCCGATCCGGTGGTGCGGCGTTTCGCCGTGCAGGTCGGAGGCAGAGTAGTATTTGCTCCCGTATAGATCGTCGAAGTCGGATTCGTTTGACATGTTCAGTTACCTCTATGTCGGGTTCAGGGGGCTGACATTGCGACCACGCAGTGTACTCAATGGCGCGGTCGTATTCGCTTGCGCGAATTTCGGATTGCGGATCGTGATGGGTTCGGGTGGCCAATCGAACTGGCTGATCGTCCCCGCCAGAAAATCGGCGAACGTTTTCGGCAGCCATCCGCATGGCGGTCGCAGCCTGCGCAAAGTAGGCTTGCGACATGCGAGCCAGCGCCTTTCCTGACCGCGACAACCGTTTGGCCGCACGCGCAAACGGAACGTATGTGGTCCGTTCGTACGCGTAAGCCTATAAGCAGCGGTGCGTTGGTCATAAGTCACCTCGAAGCGGACGCCTAACTTCGGCTCGCGTTTCCTGTCGTTCCAGTGGCGTCTCAAATTGTGCGGTCGCGCAGGCCGGGCCGGCGTCCAGTGTTGGCGTCCACGAAATGCGGTCCCAGATGGACGGGCCCGCATGATGGCGATCCCACACGAACCAGGCGAAGGCCGTCGGGTTGCTAACCCTCGGACCGTCCCAATCGGCGCGGTGCATCATGGGCAATCTATTTCTGAAAACGTGAACGCGTGCGAGTTGGCCACCATCCAGAATCGAGTTGCGCCGCTTGCTTTCGTAAAACGTGAGGCGCAGCAACATGATCAAGCGCGGGCAGAGCTTCATCGCGTGTTCGACAAATTCGCCAGCTAGTTTGAAGGGCGGGTTGGTGACGATCGCTTCGACCGCGTTGCCGTCAGCCAGCTTGGGCAGCTCGCGCTCAAGCAGGAAATCCCTGCCACCATGATCCTGATCAAGTGAATCGTGGTATATCAAGTCAGTAGCGAGCACCTGATGGCCGGCTTCGCGCAGTACCCGGACGATCGCGCCGGGACCACAGGCCGGCTCCCACAAAATCTGCGGCAATTTCTCGGCTTTCAGCAGCGCGTGGGTGGCTACTGCCGGTGTCTCGTAAAGATCGTGGCCGCGCTCGTTCAGCGAATGCGCGATTTTCATGACGCGCTCCCGTAATTACTCGCGTCGATCTCCGCGATCTGGTCTAGCGCGGCGCCCAACGGGCTGGCCGCGGCGCCGCGGCCGTCTCGAAGAAGCGCTCCGCGCACGGTCGCGACCTCGGCGCCGTATTGCAGTGCGATGCTCGCGATGACGCCGCCGTCTCGCGCAATGGCGTCACTGTCCGTGTTGATCTTGCCGCCGCTCAGGAAAATTTCCGCTAGCCTGCCGTCTGGAAATCGGCTGGTCGTCGCGGTGTAGTTCATGTCCCGCCAACGAAACCCGAAGGTTTCGGAGGGGCGTCTGTTGAGCAACCGCCGCCGCTGGGTCATGGAGGCGACCTCCGTAGAGTAGAGGCCGGGTTGCGCAATCAGAAACCGCAGGTTATTTGGAGGGAGTTCGATTTCCTACCAAATGCTCGGCCGGTACCTGCTCACGCGGGACCGGCCGGTTTCATTTTTCAATTGCGAGTTGATGTTCTGTATTGCGCTCCGACAATTCCGCTTTCGCACGGAGTTCAGCTTGCCAACGGGCAATGACGCTTTCGAACCAGCCGATAGTTCCGGGCGTGGGCTCTACTGGTGCCGGAAATGTACCGGCCTTGACGCCACGCCAGCGCGTTGTGCGTGACAGCCCGGTGACGCGTTTAACTTCGGGCTCGCGCAGAATCCGGTCGAGGGGTTTTGTACTCATGAGGTCGCCTCAGGATGAAATTGAGTGCGACCCCCTGAATAAACCTGAAACAGATACGATCAAGAAACAAATAAAGCCGAAAATGTTGCGCGACACTTATGGCGTTTCATTGCTTAATTGAATCGGAGGGGATTCCGGTTTTTGGCGGATTGTGATTCAAGATGCTGACTGGATTGGAGGCCAGCATCGCTGACCCGACGCCAGGCTCTGGTACCTGCCGCCATACTGGCCCGATCTCAACCCGATCGAACAGGCCTTCTCCAAGATCAAACACTGGATGCGGCAAGCTCAGAAGCCGCACCATCGAGGACACTTGGCGCCACATCTGTCACCTCGTCCAGGACATCAAGCCTTGCGAATGCGCCAACTACTTCGCAAGCGCCGGCTATGCTTCAGTCAAACTGTGAAGCGCTCTAGCGCGCCTTTCGAGCTACTTTTTTCCCGTAACGAAGATGAGCCTGCCGCACAGCCGGAACTGTCCTTCCGGACGCGTCCGCCACTCTATGCCGTGCCTCACCCAGCGGCCACCCGAGCTCCACGCTTTGATCGATCAACGCAGCTACCTCCTTGGGCGTTAAACGGTCTGCAAATGGCACCACCTGCAGAGACCGCTCCAGCACGCGATACATCTCATAATCATAGCGTCCTTCAATCCAGTGTGGATTACTCGTCAACATAATGCACATTGCGCGCAGCCTTTGATCGCTGAGCTGCGGCCGGTCTCCGTGCAGAGCCCGCCACCGGTCGGCGGCCTCATTCCGCTGAGGGTTTTGGTCGATCACCAACTCCCACGGTGTCCCAGGCGGCACACCGAATAACATTACACCTCGCTTGGCCATCATCCTCTCCGTAGTGGTACTATTCGGCCGCCGATATGTGTGGCTGATCCGCTATCACTTTGCGCAGGTGTCGCTCCCACCCTTCAAGCGCGGTTCGCTTCTGCGGTAGCCGCTCGTACTGGTCATAGATTTCGTGGACGTCGCCGTAGGAATGGGCCAGCACGGCAAGCCGATCGTCACGGGGAATCCCAAGGCGTGCCAATCCGGTCGCGAGCGTGCGCCTGAGATCATGCGGCGTCGGCCGATCAGCCTTGAGGTTAGCTACCGTTTCGGCGTCGGCGCCGGCATCGTCGTCGAGCTCTTCAATGATGCGGCCCAGCGCCTGCGACAAACTGTGCCGCGCCAGTCGGGTGCGCTCAGCGAATTTGGAGGCGAAAACAAATTCTGGTTTGGCATCGGGGGCCGCGTCGCGCTGCCGCTCGAGCTCGGCCGCCACAATCTCGCGCGCGAGCGGGGGCAGGGGCACGACGTGGGCCCTGCGCGCCTTCATGCGGCCCGGGGGTAACTCCCAATGTGCGTTGCGGTCATTGGTGAGGTGGTCGAGTTCGCTTACGGCCATGCCGGCCACTTCGCCCGGACGCTGGCCGAGCAGCAGCAGGCACTTGAGCGCGGCGAGGATTCCCGGCGCGGCCTCCGCCTTTTCCAGCGCATGCCAGAGCACCCTGATCTCCTGGTCGCTCAGGGTCCGGGTTTTGCCCCTGCCTTCACGGTGGGGCTTCTTAACCCCCAACATCGGGTTATCGGCGAGCAGGGCGCTTTCGCAGGCCCAACCGAACAGCTTCACCAGTACCGAGCGCAACCGGTTGGCCGAGATCGGCGCAACGGCAACAACGTCGAACAGAAGGCGCGCCGCGTCCTGACTGGTGATCGAGGCGGCCTCGCGTTGGCCCCATATAGGGCGTGCGTTGGCGCGGAGATAGCCCTGGTCATTCTTCCACGACGCTTTCTGTCGCTTGGCGTAACGCTCGATGTAGAGATCGGCGAGCGCATCGAAGGTCAGCTTCTCCGGCGCGGCGCGCAGCGCCTCGCGTTCGGTGCGCTTCTCTTGCTGCGGATCCGCCCCCGTGCTGACCCGGTCCCGGACGCGCTCGGCGGCGGCGCGTGCCTCGACCAGGGAGAGGGCGGGATAGCGGCCCAGGGTAACGCGGCGGAAGGCGGTGCCACTATGGGGCCGGTAGCGGAACGTCCAGGACCGGACGCCGGACTTCATCACTCGAAAGCAGAGCCCTGAGGTCTTGCCGTCCCACAGCTCAAGGATGCCTTTCTTGGGTGGGGCGGCGCTACGGACGCGGGCGTCGGTGAGGGTCTCGACCGGCAAGTTTCGCTCCGTGGCTTCGGCTGGCTTAGTGCACTAGTCCGCCCAACTAGGGGTCGAGCCATCGGAGACTAGGAGCCCAGCGTGGGTTCATTGTGGGTTCAAATTTGTTGAACTGCCTGCAAATCCTTGAACCCACGGGAAACAACGCTAATTGATAAGTACTGGTTTTTCAAGGGCTTTGAAACGGAGGGAGACTAGCTGAAACCGGCTCGGGACTGTCTGGGAGACTAGGGGTCGGAGGTTCAAATCCTCTCGCTCCGACCATTTTTCTCAACTCATCTGTCGGGTGGATTAACCGTTGGCGTGGAGCCTGCTCCCGCGGCGTGACGCATGCGCGACGACCGGTAGCGGGCGGCTGCTTCTGGGGGCGGAAAATTAAAATGTCGAAAACAACCCCATGCACAGTAGCGAACCCATTGGCGAATTATGTTTTTCCGAATCGATTTGACGCGTCGGGCAAAACAGGAGCATGATGTCACCATGCCAGCCTGTGGGACGGGGGAATATTCACGACAGCTGCTTCAATGCATTGCGTCGCAGGGACTTGGGAGGCGCGACGTCCGGAGCGGAGTTGTCTTCTCCCCGCGCTATGATGTGTAACCTGTCCTGGCGGCAAGCAAGTAGCGTCCGCGCCGCGCGAGTTTCACGGTAGTCAACCTCCCGGTTGCGAAGGCGCTCGGCCTGGTGCTTCCAACGTCCGTTCTGAGCCGCGCAGACGAGGTGATTGAATGACATCTTGCTGATGAAGTTCACCAGACCTCATGTCTTGCGTCGGGGGGTGCTAGGATGGGTAGGTAGTCCGCTGCCCTTGGCGAGGTCGCGGACAGGTTTAAACGGTTTGGTAAGAATGGAGTCTTGATACTGGGACGGGCTTGGGGACTCACGGGGTCCCTTAGATGGAGCGTTCAGCGCGATCCAAACGAAAAGTAAGTCGAAAGCGCTGGGTTGTTTGTTACGGTAATTTTTCTATTGAATGTCGAGACGAAGATGGCGCGAAGAATTTGGCAGCCAAGCTCCGTAAGCGCCGATACCGTGTCACAGCCCGGACAGCCGATGGCGTCTCGCCTTCGTGGCGAGTAGAGCCAGACGAAATCGACGAGTGGATATCTTCACCCACGCGCCCTAGTCGTTCGCCGCGGGTTCGGCCTACGAAGAAACGATGATTTGCGAAACACTCGAGTTGGATCGCGGCTTCAGCACGTTGGTTTCGCCCGCGTCTAGTTCAACTTCGGACACACTCTAGCCCCGATTTGGCTGCTGGAATGCTGGCTCTCGCGACTCATCTGGAGTTGCAGCCAACTTGGGTCGAGATTGGTTCCGCAGGAGGAACGAGCGCTCCTGTAGCTATCCTGCGATCGGTCTTGCGTGTGATCCATCGCAAGGCCTGTGAAGGCCCCGGTCTTCCCCATTGGCTGGGGCCTTCCTTTTGCGCCAGATCACAAAAATATTGGCATCGCGGCGTCTGAGGAACGACTCTCCAAGGGAGAGATTGAAAAATCGGTCTGTGGCGAATCTGGACCTCCTCAAGGTCTCGCCATCCACCCGGAACGGCCCCACCGTCCGACGCGCGTTTGGCGATGGGCCGGTTTTCGTAGGTATTCACTCAACTCCCGCCGGCTCACAAAGTCGGCGGGGTTTTTGAGCTAGCCGTCTTGGCATCGGACTCCGAAGTTGTCGCAGGTGCGAGCGAAGGCATCTGTAGCATTTGCGTCTTCAAAGCAAAAAAGTGTGCCGACGTCGGCACGATCGATCCACCAGTCGACCTTGTTCGCCTTCGCAATGCGGGAAGCCTCTCCGCGCAGTAGGTCGAGCTGTCTTCCGGCGGCATGGACTATCAGGCAATTTTTCTTGGGCATATGTTTTGTCCTCAATAGGAAAGCTGAATTGATCGCCATCAAAAATGGAAAACTCATGGCCATGGGCTCGGCTCAATGCAGCCCGCAGATAAATCAACTGCTTAGCAGGATGCCCGCTCTCCCGCGTAGAGCGGGCATGAGGCGACGTTTTCGCAAACTACCTCAAATATCCCACCACCATCCGCGTTGTCTCGTCCACCAGCGTCCGCACCATCTTCTCCGAGAGCATCTCGGCCTGGTTCAGCACCGTGTTGTGCGCGACCGCCTCGATCGCACTGACGCAGATGAAGGTCGCCAGTCCCGGGTCGATCTTGCGCATCTCCTTGCGGCGGCTTTCGAGATAGGCGCGCACGAGGGTGTGGACCTCGCGGTTGAAGGCTTCGACGTCCTTGAGCTGGCCGGTGCGCGGGATCTGCTCGGCAAGCACCCGATGTAGTTTGGGATCGATACGGTGGGCTTCGATCGCGACGGTGACGAGGCGGCGCACGGCTTTGTCGATCGGCAGGTCGGCGACCTCGGTGAGGGCGGCACGGACGATGCCCATGATCTCCTCGTTGTGACGGTCGATCACGGCGGCGACGAGCGCCTCCTTGCTGGGAAAATACTGATAGAGCGAGCCGACGCTGACGCCGGCGATTTCGGCGATCCGGTTGGTGCTGGCTTTCTCAAAGCCTTCGCGGACCAGAATGCGAGCGGTTGCCTCGACCAGCGCGTCGACGGTGGCGCGCGATCGCGCTTGCAAGGCATTTTTCCGGGGTTTTGTCGGCGGTTTGCGCGCCATGGGCCTGCGATCCGAATGCGAGTAGGAAAAGCGAGCGAATGCTCGCATTATATCCGCATGTGGCGGCGGTCGACACAAGCCTTTTCGTCGCCCATACAGAGAGCCCGGTCTGGAGGAGACCTGACATGAGCGTTGCAAAGATCGCATCGGCCTTCCAGTTCTGTCCGGGCGGCCGGCTGTTGAGGATGCGGCCATCCGGCGATCCCGCGCCGAGCCTGCAGAGTCGTTGCTTCAACGCGCTGTTGCGGCAGCTTCCGTTCAAGAAGCACCTTGCCTCGGCCGAGGCCGTGCAGGCGCATGTGCAGAAACTCGCATTGCAGCCGGCCTCCTACGAGCCGACGGGTCTGGGCCGCGGCGTCGAGGTGACGTTGACCAAGATGGGCGGATGGCCGGTCTATTACACGGCGCCATCATCGGGCCATGAGGGCTGCAACCACGTCATGTTCCTGCGCGGCGGTGGCTTCATCAACGAGATCGTGCCGGCGCATTGGCGCTTCGTCGGCCAGATGACGCGCAAGGCGCGCGTCGTCTGCGTCGTGCCGATCTATCCGCTTGCGCCGCATGCCACCGCCAAGGATCTCGTGCCGGCGACGGCCGAACTGTTGCGGATGCTGCTGGAGGATGCCGGGCCCGCAAAGGTCACGGTGGTCGGCAATTCCGCCGGCGCGGGACTGGCGCTCGCTGCCTGCCAGTGGCTGCGCGACCGCGGGCATCGGCAGCCGGGCCGGCTGATGCTGATCTCGCCGGCGGCCGATGCATCGGTCAGCCGTCCGGAGCAGGTCGAGATCGCAGGCCGCGATCCGATCCAGGACATTCCGGGGATCATTGAGGCGGGGCGGCTCTATGCCGGCGAGCTCGATGTCGGCCATCCCTTCGTCAGCCCGCTCAACGGCGTCTTCCGTTCGCTCGCGCCGATGACAATCTTCTCGGGCACGCGCGATCTGCTCTATCCCGATAGCGTCGATCTCGCGGAGCGCGCGAGGGCGGCGGGCGTGCCGGTCGAGCTGCATCTGCTCCGTGACCAGCCGCACAATTTCGCGCTGATGCCGACGCCGGAAGGGCGACAGGCGCGTGCGATCATTCTGCGTGCAGTGGCTTAAAGGGAAGGCGTGATCGTCGTCACAGGGGCGCGCCGCCGCAATGGGGTCTGGCGCTAGCGGTGCCCGCGCGGAGAGACCAGGCTACCTCCGGGGCGTTTCCTCATCCGTAGTCTTGCGGGGCCTTAGAGTCTGTCCGGAAAGATTACCTTGGATTGCATAGCTTTCGCAGCATGAGTCGGATGGAGGCCAGCTTGAGAAAGGCGAGCGCCCTGTGATTGAAGCATTCCCAATCTTTGGACAGTCTTCGGCATCGCCCGAGCCAGGCAAAGGTACGCTCGACGATCCAGCGTTTGGGCAAGACGACGAAACGGTGAGCCTGATCGGAGCGTTTGACGATTTCGAGGTTCACGCGCTTCAGAGCGCTACGCAGCCCCTTCTGGAAATGTGGCCCTTGATATCCGCCGTCGGCGTAGAGCTTCAGAAGAAAGGGATAGAGGCCGAACAACGTTGCCATCAGGAGCACGCCGCCGTCGCGATCCTGGATGTCCGCCGCATGCACGATGGCGTGCATCAAGAGGCCTTGCGTGTCGACGAGAATGTGCCGCTTCTTGCCCTTGATCTTCTTGCCCGCGTCGTAGCCATGGAGATCATGAGGCCCCCTTTTTCAGCGCTTTTCACGCTCTGGCTATCGATGATGGCGGCGGTGGGAGAAGCCTCGCGCTCGGCCCTTTCGCGACATTCGACATAGAGGGCGTGATGAATTTTATCGAGCGTGCCGTTCCAGCTCCACAGATCGAAGTAGCCATACAGCGTCGAGCGCGGCGGCAGGTCCTTGGGGATCGCGCGCCACTGGCAACCTGTGCTCAGGATGTACATCAGCCCGTTGGCAATCTCGCGCAGGTCCACCGTACGCTTGTTGCCGCCGCGCTTGGCCGGCGGGATGCGAGGCGCGATCAGCGCCCACTCCTCGTCGGTCAAGTCGCTCGGATAGCGCAGGCGGCTGCGGTCGTAGCGTGCACGGTTCTCGGTAGTCCACATTGGCGGCGCGTCCCCATCGAATCAGGCCGCTCACCTTGAATCACAACCGATTCATTCGACTCAACATGTTTTGGAACAGACACTTAGGCGTGGCCCTTGATCTCGTAGTGACCCGGCACGCATTTGTAGCGCTCGAGGCGCCAATTGGCGTGATAGATCGGATGCTCGCCCATCCATTTGGCAAGCGGGGCCTGTGCGCCGATCGCGCACTGCATCATCGACATCTCGGGCGTCATGTTGCTGTCGGTCACGATTTCCTCGATGCAACTGCCTGAGCTGGCTGCGCTCAGCCGGCAGAGCACGGCAACCACGGTCACGAACATTCCTGTCACCTCATCGGTAGTTTCAGACCACGAAGAGGATGCAAGCGGAGTGCCAGAGCCTGTGACACAAACAACACGCTGACCTGGCCGACTCGACCCAGCGTCCACCTCCATTTGGTGATTCGGATTGTAAAAAAATGCCCCTAAACCGAAGCCGGGCAAATACGGGGAATCCCCAAGGAAAAGGGCGAGGAAGGATCGCAGGAATGAGCGATTGTGGGGGCAGCGCCGCGTGAACCGCCCCTTCACAAGGCCTGCGCAGCCGATAGGCTCGAAAGCGGACGGATACTCGTCAAGAGAGCGGGACCGCCACAGGACCAAAGGAAACGCGAGGGCAGACCATGAAGGCACGACCGACCGGCGTGATCCCGCCGATGACGACGCCGTTCCGGAAGGACGGCGAGATCGACCTTGGGCTCGTGGCGGCCCAGGTCGACTGGATGATCGGCGCCGGCGCGCATGGCGTCGCGGCCGGCGGCTCGACCGGCGAGGGCCACACGCTGGATCACGAGGAATATCGCGACCTGATGGCCGCGACGGTCGAGGCGGTGAAGGGACGCATTCCCGTGATCGCCGGCATCATCGTGGACTCCACGCGCGATGCGATCCGCCGCGGCAAGCTCGTGCGCGACATGAATGTCGCAGCGCTCCAGGTCACGCCGGTGCATTATCTGTTCAAGCCCGATGACGAGGCGATGGTCGCGCACTTCCGCGCCATGGCTGACGAGACCGGCATGCCCATCATCATCTACAACGTGGTGCCGTGGTCCTATCTGTCGCCGGCACTGCTGGTGCGGATCATGACCGAGGTGCCGCTGGTGGTCGGCGTCAAGCAGAGCGCGGGCGATCTCAAGCTGTTCGCGGATCTCATGATGATGGCGCCGGACAAGCTGATCTACAGCGCGGTCGATGCCCTCATGTATTCGTCCTACACGCTCGGCGCCCATGGCTCGATCGCCGCGATCCTGACCGCGGCGCCGCATGCCTCCGTCGCGCTGTGGGATGCGGTGAAGGCGGGCGACCATCCGCGCGCGCTCGATCTGCACAAGAAGCTGTTGACGCTGTGGAACGCCGTTATCGCCGACAATCTGCCGGCCTGCACGCGTTACGCCCAGACGCTCCAGGGCTTGCCCAGGACCTATCCGCGCGCACCGATGCCGGAGGCCTCGCCGGCGCAGCAGGCCGCCACCCGCAAGGCGCTGGAGGCACTCGGCGCGTTGAACGGGGTGCGTGTCGAAGCGGCCGAATAGTCCGCCGGCCGAAATTATCGATGTCGAATGGCAGCGCCGATCCGCTTTTACCTGCGGATGCGGCGCTGCTACATTTTGCGCGCGCCGCGATGCGCGGCGCCAGCTGTGAAGAAACATACCGACAAGGGGAGGGACCGAAGTCCGATGAAGGATTTTGCAGGAAAGATCGCCGTCATCACCGGCGGCGGCACGGGGATGGGACGCGAGCTCGCACGGCAGCTCGTCGCGGAGGGCTGCAATGTCGCGATGTGCGACGTCTCCGAAGCCGCGATGGCCGAGACCAAACGGCTTTGCGAGGTCGAGAAGCTGCCGCAGGGCCTGCGGGTCACGACCCACGTCGCCGACGTCTCGATCGAGGACCATCTCAAGCGGTTTCGCGATGAGCTCGCCGAGCAGCAGAAGACCGACCGGATCCATCTCCTGTTCAACAATGCCGGCATCGGTGGCGGCGGCAGCCTGTTCACCAACACGCGCGAGCAGTGGGAGCGTACCTTCAACATCTGCTGGGGCGGCGTCTATCTCGGCGTGCGCACCTTCCTGCCGATGCTGGTGGCGGCGGACGAGGCCCACATCGTCAACACGGCGAGCGTCAACGGCTTCTGGGCCTCGATTGGCATGGGGCAGGCGCACACCGCCTACAGCTCGGCGAAGTTCGCGGTGAAAGGATTTACCGAAGCGCTGATCAACGACCTCCGTCTGCACGCGCCGCATGTCAAATGCTCGGTGGTGATGCCCGGCCATATCGGCACCTCGATCGTCTCCAATTCGCGCAAGGTGCAGAGCGCCGACGGGTCGGAGCGGCTCAATGCCGACGAGGTCGCGCTGACCCGCAAGCGCATGGTCGCGGCTGGCGTGCCGGATGCTGACAAGATGTCGGACGAGGACATCCAGGCTGCGTTCGCCGAACGCGCCCGCAGCTTCCTCGAGGACGCGCCGACGACGGCTGCGCAGGCCGCGAAGATCATCCTCGACGGGGTCAAGGCGGAGCGGTGGCGCATTCTTGTGGGCGAAGACGCAAAGCGCCTTGACGAACGCGTGCGCGCTACGCCGGAGCAGGCCTATGACCGCGCCTTCTATGAAAGCTTTACGCAGGAAGTTGGCTGGCGGCTCGGTTGATTCGGTTTGGCTGAGACTATCAACGAACGTCCGCGTATCTAGGTATGACGACCATCATGGCAAGAGGCGCGGACGTATTATTACACAGGTAATTTACATGTTACGCAGGTAACTTTACGTGCCACCTCTTGCCACTTTCCGACGCCTTATGACGATTTGGAATGTCACGCATGCGACATGCTCCATCGTTCAAGCAATGTTCAAGCGATGGTGATGTGAAACGGGTCTCATTCGGCGCACGGCAGCTTGGTTGGTGAACCAAAATAGTTTAGTCCATCAGGGGTAACGCCATCATAAAGCGTAGCTCCGATGATACCCGCATGCCTCTCCGACGACTGGATCCTCTGCCCGGAGAGAGAGGATATTTCCGCTGAATTCACGCGGCTCCTCACCGCGGCGCAGGAGGGTGGCGCCACCATCGCAGAATGCCTGATGATCGCGCGGCAGCTCAAGCAGGGCGGCGAGCAGTCCTGGCATCGCGAGTGGAAGCGGTTGGCGCAAGCCAACCGGCAGCGTGCCGAGGCGGCGTTCGCGGAAGGCCACATGGCGACCGCGCAGCGCAACTGGCTGCGCGCGATGAACTACTACGGCGCGGCCGCGATGCCGCTCGACCAGGCCGACGAGCGCCGCTGGGTCGCGGTGCTCGCCATGCAGGAATGTGCGCGCCGCTTCCTCACTGCGCGCGGTCCGGCTGGCGAAGTCGTCACGATTCCCTGGGCCGACGACGGACACGTTTTGCAAGGCTATTTCCTGCCTGCGTCCCCGGGCAGCAAGCGGGCTCCGACCGTGATCTGCATCGGCGAGCCCGGACACCGCAAGGAAGAATTCCTGTTCAAGCTCGCGCCGCATGCGCGCGAACGCGGATTGTCGATGCTCGCGCTGGACCTGCTCGGCGACCAGCGTGACGACTATACCGACACGCTCCTGCAGCGCCGCGACCTCGAGAGCTCGATTGCCAGCGTCATGGATTATCTGGAGACGCGCCGCGACGTCGATTTCGATCGCGTCGCCATCGTGGCCGACGGGTGGGGCTCTTCCTTCGTCGCGCGCGCGGTGTTGCAGGAGCCGAGGCTCGCCGCGGCCGTCTGCGACGGCGGTCTGTGGGACCTGCACGAACGATCCTTCTTCGCCAGCCGCTTTGCGATGAGCGACCTCAGCATCGTCCCGGTGCCGTCGGCGCCGTTGATGGCCTCGAGCGTCGACTGTCCGGTGCTGATCACACTCGGCGAGGACGGCTGGCTCAAGGCCGACCGGGCGCGCCAGATCGTGCAGAAGTCGCGACTCGGCAGCTCCGACATCGTGCTGAAGGTGTTCACCGCGCAGGAGACCGGCGCGGCGCAGGCCCACGCGGACAATCCCAGCCTTGCCAACGAATACATCTTCGACTGGCTCGAATCGCAACTGGGCGCCACGGGGCGGCGGATCTGAACGCCGCCTGCTGTCTTAAAGCGCGATGAGATTGGGATGAATCGTCATCGCGCTTTAGGTTGTTGCTTGGGCATGATCTCTTCGGAAAACCGCTTCGCACTTTTCCGGATCATGCTTTAGTAGTCGAGGGATATCCTGACGCAGGCCTTTTCGAGCCGGGTCTTCAGCGTCGCGAGCTTGCCGGTGAATTCGGTCAGTTCGTTCTCGTCGAATTCCTGGAAGACGAATTCGCGGATCGTTTTGTACTGCTCGTTGAGGCTTGCGATGTGCTTCTGCGTCTTCTCGACCAGCGACAGCCGCACCACGCGGGCGTCGGTCGGCGAGGGCCGCCGCCGCAGCAGGCCCTTCTTCTCCAGCAGCTTGGACTGGGTGGTGACGAAGGACGGATCGACGTGGAGCAGCTTGGAGACCACGTTGACGGGCACGCCGTCGTCCTTGTCGAGGTCGGAGATCGCCATCAGGATCAGCCATTGCGGACCGCTGATGCCCAGCGTTCTCGCCCAGAACTGACGCAACTCCTCCAGATACATGTTGATCGACGAAATTTCCCAGGTGAAACGCCTGATGATATCGAGATTGCCGATGGAGCGGAGGCGCGCCCCTTCCTTCCTGGTCGCTGACACAGCGTCACTCCCGTGATCTGATTCTTTTCCGGCCGGTGTCTTGCACGGCCATAGTCCACGCAAGTCTGCCCTGACGCAAGTGCAGAGCAGGGTAATTTTGTCACTAAAACTACAAAGATGATCAGCTCAGCATATTCCCTCACTCGCGGTGTTGCGCGCGGGGCACAGGTTTAGCGAAACAACAAAGCTGACTAAATAAACTATTTTGATTAGCGGAACGGCGCAGGCATATTGGCCCGTGACGGTGGGGGGTACTCAATCGTCCCGTTGCAGGTGGTTCGCTCACGTCCCTCGCGTCGATGCGGGTGTGTCCAAAAGCGCGAAGCGGCCGAGCGGATTTGAAAAGACGGGGATCTGGGGGGCCTCACGGTCCGGTCTCCGTAAAATGAGCAACTTGGAGATTTTATATGAAAGTGGTGAAGAGCCTTTTGCTCGGCACTGCGGCGGGTCTGATCGCCGTCGGCGGAGCACAAGCGGCCGATCTTCCGGTCAAGGCCAAGGCGGTCGAGTACGTCAAGATCTGCTCGCTCTACGGCGCGGGCTTCTACTACATCCCGGGCACCGACACCTGCATCAAGCTCGGCGGCTATCTGCGTGCTGAAGTCGCGCTCAATGCCGGCGGCAACTACAGCGCCGCCTACAACGGTGTTTCCGGCGCGAACAACCGCCTGTCGAACTACTATTTGGCGCGCGCTCGCGAGGACCTCAACATCGATACCCGTACCGCGACTGAGTACGGGGTGGTTCGCACTTACTTTGACGCGGTGTTCACCTGGACGACCGATAACTATACGGGAAGCGGCTCGGCAACAGGCGCGACCGTTTACTCGCAACTCGGAAGCACGGGCGTGTCTGCGCCGAACAACGCAAACTCGGGCACGATCTCGGGTGGTACGCTCGGCGTCTACTATGCGTTCATCCAGTTCGCCGGCTTCACCATGGGTAAGTCCGTGTCGCAGTTCGACGCGCCCTGGACCAACTATCCCGGCAACAACTTCGACCAGCTCGTCGGTGGCAGCGGCTCCGTGAACGGCGTCGCCCAGTTCACCTACACGGCCGATTTCGGCCAGGGCGTGACCGCGACCGTTTCGGCGCAGGACCAGACCCAGTTCTTCACGACCAACATCTGGAACACCGCCGGCATGTCCACCAGCGGCGTCCTCGGCGGTGCTTACGGCTCGAACGATATCGGCGGCACTAGGTCGCCCGACATCGTCGGCATGGTTCGTGTCGACCAGGCCTGGGGCCTGTTCCAGGCGTCGGTGGCTGCGCACGACAACCACGTCGCCTACTACGGCGCGTCCGAAGTCACCGGTCATCCGGAAGACAAGTGGGGCTGGGCCGTTCAGCTAGCTCTGCAGATCAAGAACATCCCGACCGGTGCTGGCGACGTGATCAACATCTCGGGCGTCTATACCGACGGCGCGAGCCGCTACAACTTCCAGTCGCTGGCGGCGACCAGCTACTCGATGTTCGGCGGTTCGGGCAGCGCGTATCAGAGCATCGGCTTTGCCGGCGTGTCTGACGCGGTGTTCGGTCCCAACGGCCAGCTCGAGCTGACCAAGACCTACGGTTTCCGTGGTGCCTACACCCACAACTGGACCCCGTACTGGAATACGGCGCTCTACGGCGCGTGGGCTGCGGTCAACTACAGCGGCACGGCGAAGGGCCTGATCTGCGGCAGCGCTGCGTTCGCCTCGCTGACCGGCACCTGCAACCCGGACTTCAACATCGGCCAGATCGGCGTCATCACCCGCTGGACGCCGGTCAAGAACCTGACCTTCTCGGCTGACTTCGTCTACAGCCACCTCGACCAGAAGTACTCGGGCGTGATCACCACCCCGGCGCTGGCGTCGGTTGCCAAGCCTGCGGCAACCTACGAGCTGAAGGACCAGGACACCTACAGCCTGCTGCTGCGCGCCCAGCGCAACTGGTAAGCTGAAGACCGTTCCGATCTGATAGAGCCCCGGCGGGAAACCGCCGGGGCTTTTTCATGAAAGCGGCCTTCGGAAAATCCGGCAACACGTTGCAAACGACGAAGACGAGCTATGCGAATCGATCGCCCTCAAACTTATTTACTTACCTGAGTTGATCAGCTATCTTGTTTTCAGCCGATTACGAAAGTCACGGCTCTTAGCTTCATGCTAAGCCTCCAGAAACCTCCGGTGATGCCCCGCCGGAGGTTTTTCGTTTTGGGATTTTCCTTCAGCCGCGCATCACACGGGCGCGCGAGTTCGGCCGGTAGGCGAGGCGGCTGTGGCCGACGCAGTAGGACTGGCCGTCGGGCGCGGTATTGCCGCAGAAGCAGAAGTCGTCTGCGCCCGGCGTCGAGATCGGCCAGCGGCAGCGATTCTCGGCGAGCTCCAGCAGCGAGCAGCGGTTGGCATCGTCGATCGGACCCGCGACCACAGGTGTGTCGGTGTCGCCGTAGATCGTGGCGAGCATCTCATATTGCAGCCGCGGTACGGCTCTCGTCCCGCGCCGCGGCGCGAGGCTCCGCTCGAGCTTGCGCTCGTCGCTCGTCCTGCCGCGCGTGAGATTGAGCCGGGACAGCTTGCCGATCACCGCGTTGCGGCTGACGCCGATGTCGGCAGCGATCTCGCTGCAGGTGAGGCCGGCCTCGAAGTGCTGCTTCAGAAGCTCAATTCGTTCGTTGGTCCAGGTCGGTGAAGAAGCAGTCGGTGAAGAAGTTGGTGAGAGAACAGGCATTGTAACGGTCCCAGGTTGCAGATGTCGGCCATCCTCCTCTCGAGATCCGTCCGCCTCACGTCCGGCGCGCCCTCACGTTCTGCCGTTGTCGCGAATCGACAGAAGCCCGTCCTTGATGGCGAGACGGATGCCTTCCTCGATCAGTGTGCGTGCGACGCCGGGAACGCTGGTGCCGTGGGTGCCCTGTCTCACCAGTTTTTCCAAATAGGTGATGGTCGAGAGCGCCAAGGTTACGGGAATGCGGTCAGTCTCGGCTTTTTCGGTGGCCATGGCCCGAACGCTAGCCTCTTACTCGGGTACATAAAAGTAACGATTAAGACTCTATTTAGGTTCAGGGGTGGGAGTCAAATCCGGGCAAGACCGGTGTTTCAGCTCATTGGAATCGCTCGGGAAATCAGGCGCAGCGCCGCGCGCCGCGCGGGATGCCGAGCGGCGGCGGCGTGGAGACGGGGCCGGGCAGGCGGGTGGGGCTAGCCGTGCACGATCGCCTTTTCGATCATGCAATGGATGCCTTTGCAGCCGTTGACGGTCTGCGTCACCCGCAGGTCGGCGGCCAGGCTGCACAGCGTGTAGGCGTCCTCGCGCGACAGGTTTCGCGTCTCGCCGAGCAGCACGATCATGTCGCGCAGCGCGCGCACCACGCACTGGTCGAGGTCGGGATCCATGGCCATGGTCATGTAATGCGTTGCCGTCTCGGCGCGCGGATAGTCGAACCTGAGATCCTTGCGCAACGTCAGGCGGAAGCGGCCCTGGAGCGCGGTCTCGATCGCAGTGACGCAGACCTCGCCGTCGCCCTGCACACCATGGCCGTCGCCGCAGGAGAACATCGCGCCCGGGACGAACACCGGCAAATAGAGCGTCGCACCGGCCCCGAGCTCCTTGTTGTCGAGATTGCCGCCCATCGCGCGCGGCACAAGCGAGGAGATGCGGCCCCAGGCCGGCGGCGGCGAGACGCCCATCACGCCGAAGAACGGCTTGAGCGGCAGATCGAGGCCCCAGGGCATGCGGCCGACCATCCGCGACCGGTCGAGCGGGATGTTCAGGATGCGCGTTTCGTGGAAATCGTCGGGCAGGGTGCCGGACAGCGGCTTGATCATGTTCCAGCCCCAATCCTGCCGGAGCTGGACGTCGAGGATCTCGACCGCGAGCACGTCGCCGGGCTCGGCGCCCTCGACCGCGATCGGGCCGGTGAGGATGTGGCCGGGCAGCATGCGCTCGTTCTTGGCGTGAACCTCGAACATCTCCGGCGGAATGTGAAATTTGGTGCGGTCGGGCAGCATGTCGGGCCCGCCGCTGATGGTGTCGACCGTCACCTCATCGCCGCTTTTGACGGCGAGGACGGGTTTGAGCGCGGCTTCAAAGAAGCCCCAATGGCAGGTCTCGGGGCTTGAATGCAGGTGGTGATGGGTCATTAGCCGCGTCCAATCGGTTTCATCAGAACTCGTCATGAGAACCTGTTATGCCCGGGCTTGACCGGGCGATCGATCCTCTTTCAAGAAGATTTCTGAAGATGGACGGGCCGGTCAAGCCCGGCACGATCATTCCAGCGAGGCTCCCCTGTATTTCGTTCTTTCCAAGACCCTCGGCACCGCTCTGCTGCCGATCAATCTCCTGATCGAGCTCGGAATCCTGTCGCTGCTGCTGATGGCGACGCGGTTTGCTGCGGTCGGCCGCAAGCTTGCCGTGACTACGCTGGTGCTGCTGGCGCTGATCGCGTTCTCGCCGATCGGCAATCTTCTGCTCTATCCGCTGGAGTCGCGTTTCCCGGCGTGGGACACGTCGCGGGGCGCCCCCGACGGCATCATCGTGCTCGGCGGCTCGATCGACACCGATCTGTCGGCGGCGCATCGCACGCCGGTGGTTGCGCACGCGGCCGATCGCATGCTGGCGCCGGCCGACCTCGCGCGGCGCTATCCGAACGCGCGTATCGTCTTCACCGGCGGCTCGGCGAACCTGGTCGCGACGGAGGCGAGGGAGGCCGACTACACCGCGCCCATACTGGAAAGCCTGGGCATGCCGAAGGAGCGCCTGATCCTCGAGCGCGACTCCCGTAACACCTGGGAGAACGCCATCTTCACGAAGCAGCTGGTGATGCCGAAGCCGGGCGAACGCTGGCTCCTGGTCACGTCGGCTTTCCACATGCCGCGCGCGATGGGGATTTTCCGCAAAGCCGGGTTCGATGTCGAAGCCTATCCGGTGGATTGGCGGATGGGCGGGCGCGACGGGCTCTTCGCCTTCACCCGCAATGGGGCCGACGGGCTCGGCAAGACCGATGTCGCCGTGCGCGAATGGATCGGCCTTTTGGCGTATCGCATCATGGGGCGGACCGGCGAGTTGCTTCCGGGACCGGGCAAGGACTAAAACGGGAGCCGCAAAACAAGAACAGAGTACCGGCGCGCGATCGCCGGTCGGGAGGACGCCATGCAACAGCAGAGCGCAGACAGGATCGATCTTGCCGGCCTCGTCGCCGACCTCAACAGCCTGCTGCGGCTGAAGACGACGGTGATCGGCATGAAGCTGTTCGCGAGCGCCGCCGACATGGAGGCGATCCCGAAAATCCGGCGGCCGAACGCGGTCCACACCACCGACCAGATCGTCAGCATGGCTGCACGTCTGGGCTGGACGGTCGGCATCACCGCCGACGATCTTGTCGGTGCGCAGTGTCGCGCCGTGATCGGGCTTGCGCCGCAGGACGAAAAATGGCTCGCCGGCGAAAACTATGTCGGGGTCTGGCACGGCACCGCCGAGGACGCGCGCAAGCGCCAGGAGGCGCTGGACGTGGTTCCGTTCGGGCAGTATCAGGCGCTTGCGGTCAGTCCGCTCGCGAGCGGGCGGCTCGATCCGCCCGACATCGGCCTGGTCTATGCAACGCCGGGGCAGATGATCATCCTGATCAACGGGCTGCAATATACCGGCTACAAGAAGTTCGAATGGGGCGTCGTCGGTGAGACCGCCTGCGCGGATTCCTGGGGGCGGGCGCTGAAAACCGGCGAGCCCAGCCTGTCCTTGCCATGCTATGCCGAACGGCGCTATGGCGGCGTGCCGGACGAGGAGATGCTGATGGCCTTGAAGCCCTCGCATCTCGCCAAGGCGATCGAGGGCATGAAGGCGCTGGCCAAGAACGGCTTGCGCTATCCGATTCCGCCTTATGGGATTCAAAGCGACGTCCGCGCCGGCATGGGCGTGAGTTACGCGAAGAAATAAAGGTCGACCATGAGCTCAGCGAAATTCGACATCGTCGTCTACGGTGCGACCGGTTTCACCGGCCAGCTCGTCGCCGAATATCTGACTCAGCATTACAAGGGCGACCACGCGCTCAAATGGGCGATGGCAGGCCGTAGCCTCGGCAAGCTCAAGTCGGTACGCGATGCGATCGGCGCGCCCGGGAATACGCCGCTGATTGTCGCGGATGCGTCGGACGCGGCCTCGCTGAAGGCGATGGCGGAGCAAACGATGTCGGTGATCACCACCGTCGGCCCGTATCAGCTCTATGGCGAGGAACTGCTCGCGGCCTGCGTCGCCACCGGCACCGATTATTTCGATCTCTGCGGCGAGCCGATCTGGATGCGGCAGATGATCGACAAATACGAGGCGGCAGCGAAAGAGAGCGGTGCGCGTATCGTGTTTTCCTGCGGCTTCGATTCCGTGCCGTTCGAGCTCGGCGCGTTTGTCGTGCAGGAAGAGGCCAAACGCGTGTTCGGCGCTCCGGCCTCGCGTGTGAAAGGCCGCGTGCGCGACATGCGCGGCACGCTGTCGGGCGGCACCGCGGCGAGCGCGAAGGCGACCTTCGATGCGGTCGCCAAGGACATCAGCCTGATCGCGATCCTGAACGATCCGTTCGCGTTGACGCCGGGCTTCACCGGCCCGAAGCAGCCGAAGGGCAACAGGTCGCTGCTCGAGGATGACCTGCAATCCTGGGCCGCGCCGTTCATGATGGCACTGATCAACACGCGCAACGTCCATCGGTCCAACATGCTGATGGGCTTTCCCTACGGTCAGGACTTCGTCTACGACGAGATGGTTCTGACGGGTCCCGGCGAGAAGGGCGAAGCCAACGCGCAGCGCGTGGTGGCCGCCAACGCCGAGAAGACCGGTCCGAACGCGCCGAAGCCGGGCGAGGGGCCGTCGAAGGAAGAGCGGGAGAACGGTCGCTTCGACCTGCTCTATGTCGCGATCGCGCCCGACGGCCGCATGGTTCGCGCCGGCGTCACCGGCGACCGCGATCCCGGCTACGGCTCGACCTCGAAGATGATCTCCGAATGCGCGATGTGCCTGTTGCGCGATGTGACAGACGTCCCGGCCGGATTCTGGACGCCGGGCGCGGCGATGCAGCACAAGCTGATCAAGCGCCTGCGGGACAATGCTGGGTTGACGTTCGAGGTGGAAGCGTAAGGTCAGTGTCCGCGAAGTTCGACATCGTCGTTTACGGCGCGACCGGATACACCGGCCAGCTCGTCGCCGAATATCTCGCTGCAAGCTACGCCGGTGACGGCGCGCCGACATGGGCGATGGCCGGGCGCAGCAGGGACAAGCTCGCCTCCGTTCGCGATGCGATCGGCGCACCCGCTGACACGCCGCTCATCGTGGCGGACGCGGCCGATCCTGCGTCGTTGCGCGCGATGGTCGATCAGGCGAAGCTGGTGGTGACAACGGTCGGTCCCTACCAGCTCTACGGCTCCGATCTGCTTGCGGCCTGCGTCGCGTCGGGCACCGACTACATGGATCTCTGCGGCGAGCCGATCTGGCTGAAGCAGATGATCGACAGGCATGACGCGGCGGCGAAGGCGAGCGGCGCGCGCATCATGTTCTCCTGCGGCTTCGATTCCATCCCGTTCGAGCTCGGTGCGTTCTTCGTGCAGGAGGAAGCCCGTCGCGTGTTCGGAGCGCCGGCTCCGCGCGTCAAGGGGCGCGTCCGCGACCTCAGCTGGAAGTTCTCCGGCGGCACCTCGGCGAGCGCGAGGGTTACCTTCGAAGCAGTCGCGCAGGATCTCAGCCTGGTGTCGATCCTCAAGGACCCCTTCGCATTCACGCCCGGCTTCGAGGGGCCGAAACAGCCGCGCGGCAACAAGCCCGTTTTCGAGCAAGACCTGCAATCCTGGTCCGCCCCGTTTGCTATGGCGACGCTGAACACGCGCAACGTCCATCGCTCCAACATGCTGATGGGATTCCCGTATGGCCGGGATTTCGTCTACGACGAGATGGTGCTGACGGGGACGGGGGACGAAGGGCAGGCCAACGCGAAGCTCGTCATGGCCGCCAATACCCAAAAGACCGGCCCCAAAGCGCTCAAGCCCGGCGAGGGGCCGTCGAAGGAAGAGCGCGACAGCGGTCATTACGACGTGCTCTATGTCGCGATCGCGCCCGACGGACGTCAGGTTCGCGCGGCGGTGAAGGGCGATCTCGATCCCGGCTATGCCTCAACGGCGAAGATGGTTTCCGAATGCGCGATCTGCCTGTTGCGCGACACGCCTGATGTCCCGGCCGGTCTCTGGACGCCGGGCGCGGCGATGCAGCACAAGCTGATCAGGCGGCTGGTCGATCACGCCGGGCTGACATTTGAGGTGGAGAGTTAAGCGCATTTGCGCGCCCAAATGACGGTGTCGTCGCCCGGCTTGACCGGGCGACCCAGTATTCCAGAGACAGCAGTGATTGAGCCGAGAGGCCGCGGCGTACTGGATGCCCCGGTCAAGCCGGAGCATGACAGTGTTGTCGATCGCTACGCCGCCCGCGCATCATACGCGTACATGAACTCCATGCTCTTCGATCCCAGCGGCAACAGCCATTTCATCATCTGATTGCGGAGCCATGCGCCGGTGGCGCTGAACTCGCGCTTGCTGTTGCCGTTGCGGCGCGCCATCGCGACGATCTTTTCGGTGCGAGGGCGCCGCTCGGCCTCGAAGGCCTGGAAGGTGGCGCCGAGCTCCTGGCCCTCTTGCATCAGCCGCGCGAGCCGCATCGCATCCTCGAGCGCGAGCGAAGCGCCCTGGCCCGCGTGGGGGCTGGGCGCATGCGCGGCATCGCCGATCAGCAGCGAGCGCTTGCGCGACCAGGTCGGCAAGGTCGCGACGTCGAGCGTGTCGGTGACCACGATGTTCTCGGCCGCGTCGATGATGTCGGGGATCGGATCGTGCCAGCCGTGATGGAAGCCGCGCAGATGCTGCTTGAGCGTCGCGTGGTCGAGCGCGCGGAACATCGCCGCGTCCATGCCGTGCGCGGGCTGCGTGCTCCACCACATCACGCCGTCGTTCGGATCCGGGCTGCAATAGCCATAGCCGAAGAAGCCGCTCTTGCCGAACGTGGTCTCGACGTGCCGGCCGATCGGCCTGCCATCGAGGACGGCGTGCGGCACGAAGCCGCCGAACCCGATCAGCCCGGTGTCGAACGGTTGCGGACCGTCCGGCACGACCTGGCGGCGCACGACCGAGTGCACGCCGTCGGCGCCGATCAGGAAGTCGCCTTCGGCCGTGGTGCCGTCGGAGAAGTAGGCGATGATCGGCTGGTCGCCGCGGTCCTCGATCTTGATCAGGCGCTTCTCGAAATAGAGCGAGACGCAGGCGCACCAGGCCTTGTCGATCAGGATTTCGTTCAGCGTGGCGCGGCAGACATTGACGGCCGGCTGGCCGAAGCGCCGCGCCATGTCGCGGTTGATCGAACCGAGCCGTTCGCCGCTCTGCGAATAGAAATCGAAGGATTCGGCGATCGAGCCGCGGCTGATCAGCTCGTTCGCGAGCCCGATCTCGTCCATGACATGCATGCCGTTCGGTGCGATCTGGAGGCCGCCGCCGATGCCTTTCGAATAGGGCCAGGCCTCGTAGATCGCGGATTCGATGCCGGCGCGGCGCAACAGGATTGCGGCGACAGGGCCGGCGATACCGGCGCCGATGATCAGGGCCTTGCGGGGACGGTTGGACATGGCTTGCTCCCGACGTTTCCGTGGTGCTAGGAGAAATTACGGCTGCTAAATCTCTTAGTAGCTAAGATATATATCGACTAAGATATGAGGTCGGCCTTGTCAAGGACGAAGGCGCGCGCGGCGCTGTTGCAGGAACTCGAGGAGGCGATGCGGCGGTCGTCCGCGCAGGGCGTGCTCTATGGCCAAACGGTTGCGAACGTTGCCGGAATTGCCAATTC
The DNA here is from genome assembly GCF_011516635.5 of Bradyrhizobium barranii subsp. apii. GTDB lineage: Bacteria > Pseudomonadota > Alphaproteobacteria > Rhizobiales > Xanthobacteraceae > Bradyrhizobium > Bradyrhizobium barranii. The sequence continues at coordinate 4,737,131 of NZ_CP096255.1, forward strand.
CGACCTCGAATGCATGGACATCCTCTATCTGGAGGGCCGCGTCACCGCGGGCCGGCTCGCCGAGGTCACGGGGCTGACGACGGGCGCCATCACCGGCGTCGTGGACCGACTCGAGAAGGCCGGGCTGGTGCGCCGCGAGCGGGACGAGCAAGACCGCCGCAAGGTCTTCATTTCCGTCGTGCCCGAGACGGCGATGAAGATCGGCCAGCTCTACGTGCCGATGCAGCAGGCGATGGAGAAGGTGTTTGGCGCCTATTCCGACGAGGAGCTGCGCCTGCTGCTGCGCTTCGCGACCGAGGGCTACAAGGGTGTGCTCGCGGCAACCGAGGCGCTGAAGGGCCTGCTCGATACGCCGCCGGAAAAGCGGCCCGATCTCAAACTGAAGAAGCTTCGTCGCGAGACTTGATCTTGTAAGCCTGCGCAGCCGCGATCATGCCCCACATCGCGCCCAGCATCATCCAGAAGTGCCGCCAGTGGTCGGTGTCGATCACGAAGCTCTCGCCGACGGTGCCGACGAAGGCGGAGAAGATCGCGAGATAAGCGCGCTGCCAGGGCACACGGACGAAGATGTGCCTGATACCCATGATCACGGTGGTGAAGACCAGCGCGGGGTAGCACACGCCGGAGAGCCAGCCGCCGGACATGAAGGCGTTGAGGTAGGAGTTGTGGGTGTCCTCGGGGAAGTAGCGGTGGAATTGCAGGGGGCCGATGCCGAATGGCAGGTCGAGCGCCATCTCCGCGCCGAGGATGTGCCGGCCGAACCGGCCGAAGCGGCCTTCGTCATAGCTCTGGTCGAAGCTTGCGCGCTGCTTGAACATCTCGGCGGTGGAATCGAATGACAGCAGCACCGCGATCAGCGCGAGGCCCAGCACCGCGGCAACGATCGCCATGACGACGATGCGCGAGCGCTGCGCGTTGGTGCGGCTGGTCAGCACCATCAGCGCCAGCATGAAGGCGGAGGTCAGCACCAGTCCGCCCCAGGCGGCCCGGGAGAACGCGAGCAGGATCGCCAGCGACATGATGCCGAAAGCGATGACGTTGCGGAACGCCTTGGCAAACTTATCGGAGACCACGCTCTGGAGCGCGAACAGCGCCGGCAGGATCAGGAAGGCGCCGAGCACGTTCGGGTCCTTGAACGTGCCGCGTGCGCGCCCGTAGAGGGTGAGGAGATCGTCTCCGCCGGGAACCAGATGGAAGTAGCCGGCGACCGCCGACAGCGAGGCGACCATCGCGCCGACCACGAGGCCGCGGCGGAGCATGTCGAGCCGGGCCGCGGTGTCCTCCGAAGTGACCATCGCGAAGAACACGACGGTGACCGCCATGTACCAGGAGGTCGCAATCCAGCTCGCCACCTCGGACTGTTCGAACAGCGGGACCGCGCTGATCGTGTAGCCGACATTGAGCAGGACCAGCATCAGGATCAGCGGCATCAGCACGAGCCGCAGGCGCAGGCCGGTCGCGAAGAAGGTGACCGCGGCCAGCAGCGTCACGATCTCGTAGGGGCTCGGCTCGATGAAGACGATGGCTCCGGAGGCGCCGGCCAGCCACACCAGCGCGCGCTGGATGGCCAGCACGCCGGGCGCAGCCGGTGCGGCTAATTTCACTCCACCGGCTGTCGCCGCATACGCCATCACATGCTCACGCTACTCGTACACGCACACAACTTCCGACGTCATGCCCCGCGAAAGCGGGGCATCCAGTACTCCGAGCCGTTCGTGGCAGTTTCTACTGCCGGCGATTACTGGATCGCCCGGTCAAGCCGGGCGATGACAGTGAGGCTCGGGTACGACAAAACTCAATACGCGTTCTCGTTCTTGGTCAGCAGCGAGACCGGCGTCTTCAGGAGAATGACGAGGTCGAACAGCACCGACCAGTTCTCGATGTAGTAGAGGTCGAATTCGACGCGCTTCTGGATCTTCTCTTCATTGTCGATCTCGCCGCGCCAGCCGTTGATCTGGGCCCAGCCGGTGATGCCGGGCTTGACGCGGTGACGAGCGAAATAGCCGTCGACGGCTTCGTCGAACAGGCGGCTCTGGAGCTTGCCCTGCACCGCGTGCGGACGCGGGCCGACCAGGGACAGATTGCCCGAGAACACCACGTTGAAGAGCTGCGGCAGCTCGTCGAGGCTGGTCTTGCGGATGAAGCGGCCGACGCGGGTGACGCGCGGATCGTTCTTGGTCACGACCTTGGAGGCGGTCGGGTCGGCCTGATGGTGGTACATCGAGCGGAATTTGTAGACGTCGATGCGCTCGTTGTTGAAGCCGAAGCGCTTCTGGCGGAACAGCGCCGGGCCGGGGCTGTCGAGCTTCACCGCCAGCGCCACCAGTCCCATCACCGGCAGGGCTGCGAGCAGCGCGAGGCCGCCGACGATGCGGTCGAACAGCCACTTCATCACCAGGTCCCAGTCGGTGATCGGCGCCTCGAACACGTCGAGCGTCGGCACCTCGCCGAGATAGGAATAGGAGCGGGGACGGAAACGCAGCTTGTTGGTGTGCGCGGAGAGCCGGATGTCGACCGGCAGCACCCAGAGCTTCTTCAGCATCTCCAGGATGCGGGTCTCCGCCGAGATCGGCAGCGCGAACAGCACGAGATCGACGCGGGTGCGGCGGGCGAATTCGACGATGTCGTCGACCTTGCCGAGCTTGCGCGCGCCGGCGCAGGTGTCGAGAGCGCGACTGTCGTTGCGGTCGTCGAACACGCCGAGCACGTGGATGTCGGAATCCTCCTGAGCGTTCAGCGCCTCGACCAGTTGCTCGCCGTTGCTGTCGGAGCCGACGACGATGGTGCGGCGGTCGAGCCGGCCCTGGCGTGCCCAGGCGCGCACCAGCGAGCGCAGCACCAGGCGTTGGGAGATGAGCGCGGCGAGCCCAAGGAAGTAGAAGGCGGCAAGCCACAGCCGCGACATTTCGCTGCCGAACTTGGCGAAGAAGGATACGCCGATGAACAGCAGGAAGACGAACGACCAGGAGGAGATCATCCGCGTCATCTGCCGAAGCTGACCGCGGAACAGTTGCACCTGATAGATGTCGGCGGCCTGGAAGCAGACCACGGCGGCGACCGCGACGGCGATGATCTGCGCGGGATAAACCCAGCTGAAGGAGCCGGCGAGCGGCATGACATAGCCGACATAGAGCGCGATGCCGACGAGGCTCAGCAGGGCGAAATCGGCCAAGCGGACGAAGCCGGTGATCACGATCGGCGAATAGGCGCGGGCGACCTTCTGGTTGACGACGTCGAGCGCGGCGGGCGAGAGCCGGCGACGGCGCTCCACAAAGGGTTGGTCAGCCGGCTTCGCCGCGGCGCTGGTCGCGGCGTCGAGCATCGAGCGTGCGTTGAGCGGTTCCACGGGCGTCCACGTCCATTCCAAAAAACCCGCGGGTCGCAGCGTTGCGCCCCGGGCGAGCATCCCCTGGCACGTCGATTATCGGACAAATCGGAAGATTCTCTAAAGCGGTCTTAAGGATGGTTAATGATTGGCAAATGCGTCGCGATAACCCGCGAGCACGCCGTCAACCATCGCCTGCTGGGAGAAATGCGCGGAGATGCGCTCGCGCAAGGCGACCGCACGCTGCGCGGTTCCTTGCGGATCGTCGAGTGCGGCCGCGATCGCTTCGGCCATGGCCTCGGCGTTGCTCGGCGCAAACAGCGCCGGGCTGTCATGCCCAAAAATCTCGGGGATGCCGCCGACGCGGGCCGCGATCATGGGAATGCCGGCAGCTCCAGCCTCGATAACGACGTACGGCATTGAATCGCCGCGCGAGGGCACGACCAGCAGCCGCCCCTTGGAGAAGCCGTAGCGCGCCTTGACGTGACCGATGAAGCGGATGGCGCTGGAGAGACCGAGCTTGTCGACCTGCGCCTTCAGCGCCGCCGTCTCCTCGCCGTCGCCGCCGAGCGTGAGCGTGACCTTCTTGCCGCCCTCGTGCAGGCGCGCCACCGCATCGACCAGCAAATCCGCGCCCTTGATGTGCCTGAACTCGCCGACATAGGCGAGATCGGTGGCATCGTCGGCGATGCTAACAGGTTCGAATTCTTCCGGCGTCACGCCATTGAAGACGCAATGCACCACGCCCTTGGGTGTGCCGACGATGCGCTGATAGGTGTCGCGCGCAAACGCGCTCTCGAACAGAAACAAGTCTGTCGCGTCCATCAGCGTGCGTTCCAGCCGCGCGTAAAACTCGCCCTTGAAGGTGTTGAGTGGATAGTGCAGCGAGCCGCCATGCGGGGTGTAGATGCGGATGGCGTCGTTGGATCGCCGCCGCATGCGGACGAAGGCGCCGGCCTTGGCTCCGTGGCCGTGCGTGACGTCGGGCTTGAGCGCGGCGATCAGGCGCCGCATCCGCAGCCACACCAGAAAATCGTCAGGCGACGGTTCGCGGCGGATCGCCAGCCGGTGCACGCCGAGCTTCAGCCGTGGCGCGAGCTCGGCCAGCGCCTTGTCCGCGCGCTCACCGCCGGTGAGGCTATCGGCAAGAATCCCGACGTGATGGCCGCGATCGACCTGACCGTTGGCGAGATCGAGGATGTGGCGGAAGATGCCGCCCACGGGAGCGCGCACGGCGTGCAGGATGCGGAGCGGCCGGTCGGGAGAGGGGGGCATGATCAGAACCAGCGCTCGACGGCGAATGCTCGAACAATTCTCGAAATATCGAGATGGATTAAGAGCCCTCGTGGTTAACAAACGGTGTCGGCGCGGTGCGCGCCGGTCGCGGCAGGGCGCGATTAACCCAGCAGCAACCTTAATGGAGTGTAATCGCCCCGGTTGAGGTAGAGTCGCAGCGTTGCCCTGCGGGAGTGTTCGATGCGTTTAGCGTTCTGGCGTGCCGGCAAGGACAAGGCGGTGGTCGAGCGGGCTATTTCGAAGCCCAAGGCCGAAGCCAAATCGACCGAAGCCGCGCCCAAGATTGAAGCAGAGCCTGCGCCGGTTGCTGCGAAGCAGGCACAAGCCGAATCCGGCGACATCGATCTCCATGCGCTCGGCGCGGTGCTCGCCCGCAAGCGCGGCTGGATCATCGTGCCGACGGTGCTCGCGCTCGTCGCGTCGATCGCCGCCGTCAATCTCGTCACCCCGCGTTACAAGTCGGAATCCCGCATCTTGATCGACGGCCGCGAGAACGTGTTCCTGCGGCCGAGCAGCGACCGCAGCACCGAAGAGCGGCAGTCGCTCGATCCCGAGGCGGTGACCAGCCAGGTGCAGCTCGTGCTGTCGCGCGATCTCGCGCGCGAGATCATCAGGAAGAACAAGCTCGCGGAACGCCCCGAATTCGATCCGGTGCTGCAAGGCATTTCGCCGCTGAAGTCGCTCGCGGCGCTGATCGGCATCGGCCGCGATCCGTTCTCGATGACGCCGGAAGAGCGGGTGCTGGATGCCTATTACGAGCGGCTCCAGGCCTACGCCGTCGACAAGTCGCGCGTGATCGTGGTCGAATTCCAGTCCGCCGATCCGGACCTTGCCGCGCGCGTCGCCAATTCGATCGCCGACGGCTATCTCGTGCTCCAGCAGAATGCACGCCAGGACCAGGCCCGCAGCGCCAGCCAGTGGCTTTCGGGCGAAATCGAAAATCTGCGCAAGAAAGTCTCCGACGCCGAAGCCAAGGTCGAGGACTTCCGTTCCAAGTCGTCGCTGTTCGTCGGCACCAACAACACCACGCTCTCGAACCAGCAGATGGGCGAGGTCAATACCCAGCTCAACAATGCGCGCTCGATGAAGGCGGATGCTGAATCCAGGGCGCGGCTGATCAAAGAGATGCTCCAGAGCGGCAAGCCGATCGAAGCGTCCGAGGTGGTGAACTCCGAACTGATGCGGCGGCTGTCTGAGCAGCGGGTGACGCTGCGGGCGCAGCTTGCCGAACAGTCATCCACGCTGCTCGGCAATCACCCGCGGATCAAGGAGCTGAAGGCGCAGCTTGGCGACCTCGACAACCAAATTCGCGACGAAGCGGCCAAGATCTCGCGCTCGCTCGAAAGCGATGCGCGGATCGCCAGTGGCCGGGTCGACGGCCTGACGGCGAGCCTCGATCAGCTCAAGAAGCAGGCGACCTCGACCAACGGTCAGGACGTCCAGCTCCGCGCGCTGGAGCGCGAAGCCAAGGCCCAGCGCGACCTGCTCGAGACGTATCTTGGGAAGTATCGCGAGGCCAGCACCCGCGAGAGCATCGATACGGCGCCGGCGGAGGGCCGCATCATCTCGCGCGCCATCGTCTCGAATACGCCGGCCTATCCGAAGAAGCTGCCGATCGTGCTGATCGCGACGATCGCAACGCTGCTGCTCTCGTCCGGCGTCGTCGTCACCGGCGAGCTGTTGCGCCAGACCGCGCCGCGCGCGGTGGCCGTGTTCACGCCGGCGCAAACGCAGGCGCCGGTGCGCCAAGAGCCGGTGGTCCACCAGCCGCTGGTCCAGCCGGTGGCTGAACCGATGCTCGATCCGGTTGTGGAGGACCTTACGCCGCTTCAGCCCGAGATGACGGCCGATGCCGACGTCACTGAATTCACCGAGATCGAGCATCTGGCCGACAACCTGCGCGCTGCGGGACCGGCGGCGAAGAAGGTCACGGTGCTCGGCACCGCGGCCGGCGAAGCCATCACGCTGTCGACGCTGACGCTGGCCCGGCACCTGGCGCGCGATGCGCGCGTCGTTGTGGTCGATCTCGCCGCATCCTCGCCGACCATCGCCGCGGTGTCCGTGGATGCTTCGGCTCCCGGCCTCGCCGAGCTGATGCAGGGCGAGGCCTCGTTCGCGCAAATCATCACCCGCGACAAGCTCTCGCGGCTGCACCTGGTCATGGCCGGCCGTCCCGGCTTCGACCGCAGCCTGCTGCAATCGCCGCGGGTGACGCTCGCGATCGATGCACTGCTCCGCGCCTACGACCACGTGCTGGTGGACGCCGGCAGTGCCTCGGACCTCCCGGCGGAACTCTTGACGGCGCATGCCCGCGCCGTCGTGGTGCCCGATGTCTCGATGGCGCCGGATGCCCGCACGCTGATGTGCGAGCAGCTGAAGGCGGTCGGCTTCAGCGAGGTGACGATGCTGAGCAAGCCGGTGCAGCCGTCGAACGCAGTGGACGCGCCGCGCGTGGTCGCGGCGTAATTCTCGCCCTCTGCCGCTGCGGGAGAGGGTGGCTTCGCGAAAGCGAAGCCGGGTGAGGGGTCTTTCTCCACGAGCTCGGAATCGTAGGGTGGGCAAAGGCGCATTTGCGCCGTGCCCACCACCTTTCAACGATTGCGGGAGACGTGGTGGGCACGCTTCGCTTTGCCCACCCTACGAGACCAGAGGCTGTGACGCCTACCCGAACGCCTGCCGCAGCCGCCGCGCCAGATCGAACAACATCTGGTTCTGCTTCACCAGCCGTTTGCCGTGGTTCAGCGAGGACATCGCCATCGCCGCGAGTTTTCCGCGCGCGGTCAGGGGTACGAAGCTGTCGAAAATGTCGTCGTCGTCCTTGCAGAACATGCGCTTGTAATCGTCCGAGCCGATGCCGAGATCGAGCGAGCGGTAGCCGCGTTCGGCGTAGCGGTCGATGATGTAGCGCATCAGGATCAGCCCGGGGCTGTAGCGGGCGTGCTCGGACATCGTGTAGGTGTTGAACATCATCGAGAAGCGCTGGCCGTCGGCGACGCCGGCGAAGATCGCGATCACCTCGTCGTCGCATTCGAGCGCATGGATGTCGATGACGCGGCCTTCGCCGCGCGGCGACAGGCATGCGCTGCGGATGAACGCTTCGACGCCGGGCTCGGCAAAGACGTTGGGCAGTTTCTGTTCGGCCATCCGCGCCGGCTTGACGCGGAAGAACCAGTCGAGCAGGCGGGTTACGTCTGCGTCCGTGGTGGCGAGGTGATAACGATAGCCGGCAAGCGCCTGGAGCTTCTTTTCCTTGCTTTTGAGGCGGCGGCGAAAGGAGTTGCTGATCCGCGATGCGGGCGGCCCGCCCGGCTCCATCGCCAGGAGAGGGCAGCCGTTGATCGCACTCTGCCGCGGCAGTTGCGCGAACGGGTTGTGCTGGTCGTGCCAGCGCAGCGGCTGCTGCGTCAGCGCGAGCACGTCGGCATGCTCGCGCATCGGCGCAAGCAGCGCGTCGAGATCGGCGATGGCGACCTCGGCTGCGAACTCGGCGTTCCACAGGCCCATGTTGAAGGTGGTGTGCTTGCCGCCCATGAAGCAGGCCGTGCGCACGCCGTGGCCTTGCCGCAGCGAGAGCGGCAGCAGCAGGAGCGGCTGGCGCTCGGCGTCGCGGGCTATGACGATGAAGGGACTGGCGCCTTCGTGGCTGCCGACCAGCCGTTGCCATGGGCTGAGCAGGTCGAAGCGCTGGTAGGGCGTGAAGAGGTGACCGCTCTCCTCGAACGCGCGCCAGACCGTCTCGGCCTCGGCCAGATCGGTGACGATATCGACATGCGCGATACGGCTCGCTTTCGACCGCGCTGGCGATTCTGCCGTCCGGCTTTGCATCGCCGCAGCCATGGTCATTCACGAAACCTGTCGAGAAACGAAAAATTTGCGTATTTCGGCCTGTGGCCGACCTTTGCAAAGAAATGTCAACAAAGGGTAATGACAATCAGGCGAACGCGAAGGTGGGATATTGGCATCCGACGACAGATGGCTGGAGCGGTTGCGGCTTGAACTGGCCTGGTTCACCGGTCAGGCCGTGCTGCGCAGCCGCGGCGCCGGCGCGATCCTGCGCTTTCAACACGTGCGGCCGCGGCGGCGCGGCGCGTTTCAGCCGCTGCGTGAAAGCGAAATCAGTCCGCAATTCCTCGATCGCGCCATTCATGCGCTGAAGCGGTGGGGGTATGACTTCCTCGGCATGGACGATGTCTGCCGCCGCGCGGTGACGCTGCCGCAGAATCGGCGCTTCGTGGCGCTGACCTTCGACGGCGCCAACAAGGACCTCATCAGCTTCGCCTATCCGGTGCTGGCGCGCCATGCCGTGCCGTTCACGATCTATGTGCCCACCGCGTTTCCCGATGGAGTCGGAGAGGCCTGGTGGCTCGGGCTCGAGCGGATGATCGCGCGCGAGAGCCGCATCAACCTGATGATGGGCGAGAAAGAGCAGCGTTTCACCGTCACAGGCAACGCCGAGAAGCAGGCGCTGTTTTCGTTCGTCGAGAGCTGGCTGCGTTCGTTGCCGCCGGCGGATGTGTCGACTGCGATCGCCGATCTCTGCACGCGCTACCGGGTCGACCTCGCTGCGCTCTCGCGCGAAGCGTCGATGGATTGGGAGGATCTGGCAAGGCTTGCGGCGGATCCGCTGGTCACGGTCGGCAGCGCGACGGTGAACTATCCCATTCTCGCCAACATGAAGGACGCCGCCGCGTTGCGCGAGATGACGATGGGCAAGGCGGTCGCGGAAGCGGCCTTCGACCGCGAGATCAGGCATCTGGCCTTTCCGTTCGGCGATCGCTCGTCTTTCCGGCGCAGCCACGTCGTCATGGCGGAGGAGGCCGGCTTTGCCAGCGCCGTCTCGACCATCCCGGGCATCGTGGATGCGGAGGGGCGCACCAATCTGCACGCACTGCCGCGGATTTCCTGGGACGGCCGGATACAATCACTGCGCATGCTGCGCGTGCTGGTGTCCGGTGTTGCCTTCGCGCCGGTGAAACCGACCGGCAGCGTTACGAATTAAGATTTGACGCGATCCGGCCGCTGCATCCAGCTCACGATCGGCATCGCCGGCAGCACCCAGCCCATGCCGACCACCACGTAGTAGATCGCCTGCCGCCAGCCGGACTCGGCGATCCACGGCATCTGCGCCAGCGCCATGCCGAGCAGGGCCCAGACGGTGGCCAGCACCAGGAGCAGGATGGCGCCGAGGAACTTGCGGGTGCGGATCGTCATGGCGGAATGCTGCGGCCTTCGCGTAACTTGCGCTGCGGGAGCGGGGGACTATAAGGGGCACGCAGTCCGGTTCAAGTCTCTTTGCAACAAGGCTTGGTTTTGCCCCTGAAATGACGACGATTTTCGCTCCGACCAACCCGCACCGCGCCTTGCGCTGGTGGCTGATTTCCGTGGCCGCGCTGATCGCGGTGATGGTGCTGGTCGGCGGTGCCACGCGTCTGACGGAGTCCGGCCTCTCGATCGTCGAATGGAAGCCGGTCACGGGCAGTGTTCCGCCGCTGACAGAAGCGGCGTGGAACGAGGCGTTCGAGGCCTACAAGAAGATCCCGCAATATCGCGAGCTCAATGCGGGCATGAGCCTGTCCGAGTTCAAGGAGATCTATTGGTGGGAATGGAGCCACCGCTTTCTCGGCCGCTTCATCGGCGTTGCCTATCTCTTGCCGTTCCTGTTCTTCCTGTGGCGCGGCGGCCTGTCGGGTGAGTTGAAACGGCGGCTGTGGCTGCTGTTCGCGCTTGGCGGACTCCAGGGTGCGGTTGGCTGGTGGATGGTGGCCTCGGGCCTGACGGAACGTGTCGAGGTCTCGCAATATCGACTGGCGACGCATCTGGTGCTCGCGCTCCTGATCTTCGCCGGCATCGTCTGGACGGTGCGGCGGCTCGCCGAGCGGCCGCAGATCATTGCGCCCGCGCGGCTGAGATTCACGAGCGTGCTGCTGCTCATCGTGACCTTCGTCCAGATCTATTTCGGCGCGCTGGTCGCGGGTCTGCGCGCCGGGCGCGCCTACAACACCTGGCCGCAGATCGACGGCGCGTTCATTCCCGCAGGCGAGCGGCTCTGGTTCGAGACGCCGTGGTGGCGCAACATGTTCGACAACGTGCTGACGGTGCAGTTCGAGCACCGCATGACGGCCTATGCGCTGTTCGTGCTGGCGGCGCTGCATGGGCTCGATGCGGTGCGCTCGCGCACGGCGGCCGGCGGTGCGCTCTGGCTGTTCGCTGCGGTCAGCCTGCAGGCTGTGCTCGGGATCCTCACGCTGCTCAACCAGGTGCCGATCGATCTCGCGCTTTCGCACCAAGCGATTGCGATCGTGGTGCTCACGCTTGCAGTGATGCAGGTGGAGCGGCTGGCCTCGCGACAATCTGCACAGGCGCAGCCGCGCGCGGTTCCGGTCGGTCAGGCCGGCTGATCAGGTCAGCAATAGCCGTAGACGCCGCAGGCGTAGGGCAGGCGCCAGAAATAGTCGACCTGCTTCCCGCCGTAGTAAGGGCCCTGATAATCGTAGCTCCAGGGCCGGCCATAATAGCCCGGCAAGGTGCTGGAGCCGGGCAGGAGCGGCGTGCCCGGCAGGTTGCGGATGTAGCTGCCGATGCCGTAGGCCGGCGAGATCAGCGCATCCGGATCGGTCTCGACATAGACCTGTGGCGGGTCCTGCGGCGGCACGGCAGCGCGCCGTCTTGCTGTGGCCGGCAGATCGGCGGCAACGGCAGCTGAGACCGTCAGCATGGCGGCAAGGGCAGGCACCATCCAGCGCAGCATCGTCGGCTCCGAATCAAAGGGGCGATCCAAGGACGATGTATGCGGCAGATATGGTTAATGACTGTTAACTGACGGCGGCCAAAACGGCCGCCGTCATTCCGGGGCGCGCGGAAGCGCGAACCCGGAATCCAGAGATGAGCAAATGACGTCGAGATTCCGGGTTCGGTGCTTCGCACTGCCCCGGAACGACGCGGAAAACTACCCGGCCAGCGCCTGCTCCAGGTCCGCGATCAGGTCTTCCTTGTCCTCGATGCCGATCGAGAGCCGCACCACGTCGGGGCCGGCGCCGGACTTCACCTTGGCGGCGTCGTCGAGCTGGCTGTGCGTCGTCGAGGCCGGGTGGATGACCAGCGAGCGGGTGTCGCCGACATTGGCCAAGTGCGAGAACAGCTGCAGCTTCGACACCAGGCTGACGCCGGCGTCATAGCCGCCCTTCAGGCTGAACGTGAACACGGCGCCTGCGCCCTTCGGCGCGTATTTGCGTGCAAGCTGGTTGTACTTGTCGCTTGCCAAGCCCGCATAGCTCACCGAGGCCACCGCCGGATGGCCGGCGAGGAATTCGGCGACGGCCTTGGCGTTGTCGCAGTGCTTCTGCATGCGCAGCGGCAGCGTCTCGATGCCGGTCAGGATCATGAAGGCGTTGAACGGCGACAGCGCGGGTCCGAGATCGCGCAGGCCCAGCACGCGGCAGGCGATCGCGAAAGCGAAATTGCCAAAGGTCTCCTGGAGGCGGATGCCGTGATATTCGGGCCGCGGCTCCGACAGCATCGGATATTTGCCGCCCGTGGACCAGTCGAACGTGCCGGCGTCGACGATGATGCCGCCGAGCGAATTGCCGTGGCCGCCCAGGAATTTCGTCAGCGAGTGCACGACGATGTCGGCGCCATGATCGATCGGGCGGATCAGATAGGGCGAGGCCAGCGTGTTGTCGACGATCAGCGGCACGCCCGCCTTGCGCGCCACCGTCGAGATCGCCTCGATGTCGGTGATGCTGCCGCCGGGATTGGCAATGGACTCGATGAAGATGGCCTTCGTGCGCGGCGTCACCGCGCGCTCGAAGCTTGCGATGTCGTCGGAATCGGCCCACACCACGTTCCAGCCGAAGCTCTTGAACGCATGCGAGAACTGGTTGATCGAGCCGCCATAGAGCTTTCGCGCGGCGATGAATTCGTCGCCGGGCTGGAGCAATTGCTGCAGCACCACGACCTGTGCGGCGTGGCCCGAGGCGACCGCAAGCGCGGCGGTGCCGCCTTCGAGTGCGGTAACACGCTCTTCCAGCACCGCGTTGGTGGGATTGCCGATGCGGGTATAGATGTTGCCGAATGCCTGCAGGCCGAACAGCGAGGCGGCGTGGTCGGCGTCGTTGAAGACGAAAGAGGTGGTTTGATAAATCGGGGTCGCGCGCGCACCGGTGGTGGGATCGGGTTGTGCCCCGGCATGCACGGCGAGGGTCGAAAATCCCGGAAGGCGATCGCTCATTGAGGGCGTCCTGTTCTTGTGATCTGAAATCGCGCGGCATGCTGATCGGCGACGCGCCCGCCGTCAAGGCGCCGCTTCACATCACGGCGCTACGATTGTCACGTTCGCGCAACGGAAGTTTATTGCGTCAGCTCTGCTCGGTCTTGTTCTTTGCTGCGCGATCGGAAGCCGCGGTGTCACCGCCGCTGACACTCATCCGATTGAGGGATAGCCGCATGCCTTGCGTCGGAGCCGGCGGCCGTTTGGAGCTCAGCGTGCGTGAATTGACGCCCATCCAGGAGATCTCCGACGACAAGCGGCCATATTCGATCTTCGGGCAGCGGTTCATCACGACCTTGATACCGACCGATTCCGCTTTCGCCGCTGCCGCGTCGTCGCGCGCGCCAAGCTGCATCCAGATCACCTTCGGCAGCGGATCGAGCGTGAGCGCTTCTTCGACCACCGGCATGATGTGGCTGGAGTTGCGAAAGATGTCGATCATGTCGACGGGGCGGCCGATGTCGGAGAGCGAGGCAATAAACGGCTTTCCGAGCAGATCCTTGCCGACATGGCCGGGATTGACCGGGATCATGTCATAGCCGCGCTGCGCCAGATATTTGAACGCAAAATAGCTCGGCCGCACATTGACGGGCGAGGCGCCGACCATCGCGATCGACTTCACGCTGTTGAGGATGCCGCGGATGTAATTGTCGGGATAGGCGTCGTGGTTCATCTTTTTCTTTCTCTGACCCTCATGGTGAGGAGCGCGGCATGCGCGTCTCGAACCATGAGGCCACAGTCGGGCCTCCATCCTTCGAGACGCCGCGTTCCGCGGCTCCTCAGGACGAGGTGTTGACTACTCATCCCGCCATGTCGGCGTGCGCTTCTCGATGAAGGCGCCGATGCCTTCCTCGGCGTCGCGCGCCATCATGTTCTCGGTCATCACCTCTGCCGCATAGCGATAGGCGTCCGCAAGGCTCATCTCGGCCTGGCGGTAGAACGCCTCCTTGCCGAGCTTGACGGTGTAGGCCGACTTCAGCGCGACCTGTTCGGCGAGGGCAATTGCGGCCTCGCGCTCGGTGCCGGCCGCGACCACGCGGTTGATGAGCCCGATCTCGCGGGCGCGCGTGGCCGGGATCGGCTCGCCGGTCAGCAGCATTTCCATCGCCTGCTTGCGCGGCACGTTCCGTGACAACGCCACCATCGGCGTGGAGCAGAACAGCCCGATATCGACGCCCGGCGTGGCAAAGCTCGCCGCTTCCGAGGCGATCGCGAGATCGCAGCTTGCCACGAGCTGGCAGCCGGCCGCGGTCGCGATGCCCTGGACGGCAGCGACCACGGGCTTCGGCAAGTGCACGACCGCCTGCATCATCGCGCTGCAGGCGGTCATCATCTCGGCAAAGAAGGCGCGGCCGCGATCCGGGTCAGTGCGGCGCGCGGTCAGTTCCTTCATATCGTGGCCGGCGGAGAAGGCGGGGCCGTTGGCTGTGATCACCACGCCGCGGATCGCCTTGTCGTCGCGGATCTCGTTGAGCTCGGCATGCAGGCTTGCGATCATCGCCTGCGACAGGCTGTTGCGCGCGGCCGGGCGGTTCAGCGTCAGGACCGCGATGGGCCCTATGGTCTCGCGCAGCAGGCTCGACGGTTGCGGGGAGGGGGCGCGGGCGGCCTGGGCGGACATCGAAGCGTTCCCGGTTGGATTCTTGCAATTGGATGACGCAGATAACTTAATGTAACAGGGGATGCGAAGCGAGGGTGAGGCGAAGCATGGCGTTAGCGAAAATGAGCGTGGCGGAGGTCGAGCAGTTTCTCCGTGACGAGTTTCCCCAGGCCTTCAGCGGCGATGACATCACGATCGAGAGCGCCGACGGCCAGACCTGCCTTTTGCGCCAGCGCTACAGCGAAAGGATGCTGCGGCCGGGTGGAACCGTGTCCGGCCCGACGCTGATGGCACTGGCGGATTTCGCGATGTACGTGGTGCTGCTGTCCGCGATCGGGCCGATCGGGCTTGCGGTCACCACCAATCTCAACATCAACTTCCTGCGCAAGGGCCAGCCCGGCCAGGATGTGCTGGCGGAGGCGCGGCTGCTCAAGCTCGGCAAACGCCTGGCGGTCGGCGAGGTGAAGCTGCTGTCCGGCACGTCGCCCGATCCGATCGCTCATGTCACCTCGACCTATTCCATTCCAAATGTTTGAGCTTTTCGCAGGTAATATAGCACCATAATTTTAAGATATTGATTTTGCTATTGTAATTCCTGCTCTGGGGCATTGACCGTTGCGCGTCTCTTCTCTAGAAAACCGCGCAGTCCGGCGCGGTGTTCGCGCCGATATCTCCCGTCCACGGAAACTCCGATATGAAAACCTTTTCGGCAAAGCCGGCTGAGGTGACGAAGAAGTGGGTACTGATCGACGCCAAGGGTCTGGTTGTCGGCCGTCTCGCCACCATCGTCGCCATGCGCCTGCGCGGCAAGCACCTCCCGACCTACACCCCGCACGTTGATTGCGGCGACAACGTCATCATCATCAACGCGCAGCATGCGGTCCTCACCGGTCGCAAGCGCGAGCAGAAGACCTACTACAAGCACACCGGTTACGTCGGCCACGTCAAGGAGCGCACCGCGCGCCAGATCCTCGAGGGCAAGCATCCCGAGCGCGTGCTCGAGAAGGCCGTCGAGCGCATGATCCCGCGTGGTCCGCTCGGTCGCGTCCAGATGGGCAACCTCCGCGTCTATGGCGGCGCCGATCATCCGCACGAGGCCCAGACGCCCGAGAAGATCGACATCGCCAAGTTGAACCGCAAGAACACGAGGGCCGCATAACATGGCCGAATCCATTCAGTCGCTCGACCAGCTCTCGCAGCTCAAGACCGCGGTCGCGCCCGACGCGCCCAAGCACGAGAAGAAGGTCGACAAGTTCAACCGCGCCTATGCCACCGGCAAGCGCAAGGACGCGGTCGCCCGCGTCTGGATCAAGCCGGGCGCCGGCAAGGTCACGGTCAATTCGCGCGAGGTCGAGGTCTATTTCGCCCGTCCCGTGCTGCGCATGATGATCGAGCAGCCGTTCTCGGTGGCCGCGCGTTCCGGCCAGTACGACGTGATCTGCACCGTCGCCGGAGGCGGTCTGTCCGGCCAGGCCGGTGCCGTCCGTCACGGCATCTCCAAGGCGCTCACCTATTTCGAGCCGGAGCTGCGCACCGTGCTCAAGAAGGGCGGCTTCCTGACCCGCGACTCCCGCGTGGTCGAGCGCAAGAAGTACGGCAAGGCCAAGGCCCGCCGGTCCTTCCAGTTCTCGAAGCGTTAATCGCTTCGGTCACATTCGCCGCGAAAGCGGCTTCAATGAGATGCAAAAGGGCGCTGATTTCAGCGCCCTTTTTGTTGTTCGTTTGTATGCAAATTGATGACGTGTTTCCCGAAAACTTGGCCCCGCATGAAAACCTGAATGGAACTCGCGGGACATAGCGTCGCATCTGGAAGGGCGCGCAAGTCGGCTGGGCCGATCGCGTAACTTGCTATGTCTAGAAGGGGGCCGACATGATGTCGCTCGATAGCATCACGCTCTATTTGGTCGCCACCATGGTTGCCGCACTGCTCGGCGCCATGATGGTGTTTTTCGGCACGCAGGAGAACAGCCCCGCGCTGAAATGGTGGGGCACCGCGTATCTGCTCGGCGCAGCGTCCGTCGCGTTATGGACCGCGGCCGGCGAGAAGCTCGGCCCGCATCTTTACCTTGCGCTGAACGCGGTCGGCTTCGTCGCCTGCGGCATGGTGTGGAATGCGGCGCGCGTCTTCCACGGCCGCAAGCCGAACTGGCCGGGGCTCCTCGTCGGCGCGCTGGCCTGGGCCGCCGCCGTGACGCTGCTTGATCCCGCCGCGTCAATGCTGCGTATGATCGTCGGCGCCGGCATCGTCTCGGTCTATGCGGCGCTGACCGCGAGCGAGCTCTGGGTTGAGCGGCGCAAGAGCCTGCAACGGCGCTGGCCGGCCTTCGTGGTGCCGGTGATGCACGGCTGCGTGCTGATGCTGCCGATCGTGCTCGGCAGCTTCCTGCGTCCGAACGATGCCGGCTTCTCCGGCAGCATCTGGGTCACTGTGTTTGCGGTCGAGCTCATCCTCTATGCCGTCGGCACCGTGTTCGTGATCTTCATGCTGGTGTCGGAGCGCACGGTGACGGCGCACCGGACCGCCGCGTCTACCGATCCCCTGACCGGCATGCTCAACCGCCGCGGCTTCTCGGAAGCCTGCGGGCGCGTGATCGAGCGCGAGGCCAAGGCCGGTCGTCCCGTGACCGTGATGATCTTCGACATCGACCACTTCAAGTCGATCAACGACCGCTTCGGCCATCCTGCCGGCGACGAGATGCTGAAACTGTTCTCGACCGTCGTCGTCAGCAACCTGCGCATGACCGACATGTCGGGCCGTATCGGCGGCGAGGAGTTCGCGGCGCTGCTGCCGTGTTCACTGGAGGAGGGCGTGCTGGTTGCCGAGCGCGTGCGCGAGGCGTTCGAGACCTCCGGCGTCGTGGTCGACGAAGGCCCGGTCGACACCACCGTCAGCATCGGCGTCGCCGGCGGTCCGGCCGGCACCGAGCTCGAGGTGCTGCTGGCCTCGGCCGACACCGCGCTCTATCAGGCCAAGCGCGGTGGCCGTAACCGGGTCGAGGCGGCGGAGGAGCTGCCGCTGTCGCTGGAGAACTGGCGCCGCCAGAGCGCGGCGCGGGTCGGTGCGCCGCAGGCGCGTCCGGCCACCGCCTGAAGCCAAGAGGCGCCTTCGGTAATCCGCTGTTTACCATTCGATCCCTACCATTGCGGTCATGGAATCGATCCGTCGACAGAACCCGCAGGCTGCCCTGATGTCGCTTGAAGCCGCTGCGGCCTCGGCACGCGGCGGCTTCGCCTGCGTGTTCTCCACCGCGGATGAATACGAGCGCGCGCTGATCACCGAGCGCCGCGCCCAGGGGCGCTACACGCAAAGCCGTAGCTACTGGCCGCTCGCGCTGTTCATCGGTTGCGCGCTCATCGTGGCAGGCACCGCTCTGCTGTTGGCCTGAGAGCACGCATTTTTGACCGGTCAGGGGGCCGATTCGGTGCCTTTTTCTTCGTTGCGGTCTACGGTAGACACACCCATCAAACAAACAGGGTGGAAACCGATGATCACCGAGATCGCGCAAATCGACGTCAAGCCGGGCAGCGAGAAGGACTTTGAGGCGGCTGTCGCCAAGGCCAAGGCAGCCTTCGGCGGTTCCAAGGGCTTTCACGGCTTCGAGCTGCACAAGTCGATCGAGAAGCCGCAGCGCTACCGGCTGATGGTGAAGTGGGCGACGCTGGAGAACCACACCGTCGATTTCCGCGGCTCGGAGAATTTCACCGAATGGCGCGGCCTCGTCGGCCAGTACTTTGCTTCGCCCCCGGAGGTCGAGCACACCGAGACCGTGCTGACGACCTGAGCGACTTCACGACGCCTTACGCCGCCTCGTCGCCTGAGCATGATCTTTTCGGAAAACCGCTGCGCACTTTTCCGGATCATGCTGCCAGGGGCGGCGCCTCATACGTCTTGAAATGGTCGATCATGACCTTGGCGATGGCGACCAGTGGCAGCGCCAGCGCCAGGCCCCAGATGCCGAACACGACGCCGAGCAGGATCTGGAACGCGAACAGCGTGGCCGGCGGGATGTCGAGCGCCTGCCGCTGCAGGATCGGCGTCAGCACATAGCTCTCCATCGCGTGCACGCCCATGAAGAGAAGGAAGGCCGACAGCGCCGGAATCCAGCCCGAGGCGAGGCTCGCGAGCACCACGACGACGCCGGCAATGATGGCGCCGACGGTCGGAATGAAGGCGAGCAGGCCCGCCTGGATCCCCAGGATGAACGAGCCGGGGATGCCGATGATGGCAAGCCCGATCCAGGTCACGATGCCAACCGCAATCATCACGACGATCTGCGCGATCAGCCAGCGTTCCAGCGTCTCGCTGATGCCGTCGATGATCAGGGTGACGCGGGTGCGATGCCTCGCCGGCGCCAGGAACAAAAGGCCGTCGTGATAGACGCCGGGCTGGGCGGCGAAGGACAGCCCCAGGAACAGCACGATGAAGATGTTTCCCACGCCGTGGATGGTGCCGAGCAGGAGCTTGAAGGTCTGGCTCACGATCGCGCCGCCGCTGGAGGCCAGCGCGCCGGCGCCGGGCAAGGAACCGCGCGGGGGGGCTGCTGGCGAGGGTGTCGAGTCCGATGGTGGATTGGCCGAAGTGTCGGACGCAGCGTTGCCGAGATCGAAGAAGCTGGTGTCGATCCCGTGGCTGTCCAGGAAGGTCTTCACGTTGCCGATCTGCGACTTGATGGTCTTGCTCAGCAGCGAGGCCTGCTCGGCGATGGTGGCGCCGCCGAGATAGGCGACGCCTGCGAGCAGCACCGCAAGCACGACGCAGACGATCGCGAGCCGGACCGGATGCGGCAGGTGCACGCGGCGGCCGAGCGCGTTGGTCAGCGCGTTGAGGCCGACGCCGAGCAGCATGCCGGTGAAGATCAGCAGCAGCGTGGTTGCAAAATACCAGGTGAAGACCAGCATCGCCGTGAACAGCACGACACCGATGCCGCCGATCGAAATTGCCCAAGCCAGATCGGTGCGGGTCGTGGGGCGTTGGTCTGCGAGGATGGTCACATCATGTCCTTTTCGGCGGCTGCGGGCGGGGCACTCTTTCGACAAACGCGCTTCCGATCAAGACCGCGTCAACGCGCTGGTTTGACGCTGTCGCGCGAACGGTGCAGAGCGATGAGGAGAAAACAGGTGGGGGGCGCTTGAGTTTCATCAGCAAATGGGCCGGTCTGCTCGGGCTTCTGGCCGTGATCGTGATCGGCGACCAGATCCGGATCAACCGGCCCGGCCACAAATACCGCCTCACGGTCGAGGTGACGACGCCTGACGGGATCAAGACGGGATCCGGCGTTCTCGCTGTCGTGCCCGACGGCAACTATAACCGTGGCGGCCGCACCACGATGCGCGGGGAGGCTGTGTTCGTCGATCTCGGCCAAGACGCCGGCAAAGGCAAGAACCTGGTGGCATTGCTGGCGCATCAGCAGGGCGGCAAGCTCGACCTCGACGACATCAACTATGTCGCGCTCCGTGCCTATGGCGCCGCGCGCGGCAACCGCGTCTCGTTCAACGATATCAGCCGGCAGGCCGGCATGGTCCCGGTGCAGGGGGAGCTGATCCCCGTGCTCGTGAGCTTTGGCGATCCCAAAGACCCCAAGACCGCGCGTCTTGTCGCCCGCGACCATGCGGATACGGTTCTGGGCGATGGCTACGCCGTCCGTGCCCTCACCGCCGAGGTGGTGCCCAACGGGTTTTGGCCGATCGATTTCGGCGGGGTGCTCGGGGAGCCCGTGACGCGCGGAATCGAGGCGAAACTGCCCTGGCTGGCCACGCCGGACGATCCGGCGGCAACCGCGCTGAAGGCCGCCGGCCTGCCCGTCGTGGGGACAACCGAGGCCCGGGAGGCATTTGCGCGAAAATAGCATTGCCGTCCCGCGATCCCTTCTGTTGAATTTGTTCCATCCCAAGGGCATGTTTGGAGAATCTTCTTACGCGGGAGGTCGGAACGGGAGATGAGAAAGCCGGTCGTCGGCGTGATCGGGAACGCCCATCGCGTCGAAAATCGATTTCAGGTCCAGATGGTCGGCGAGCGCAATTTGCGCGCTGTGGCCGAGGTTTCCGGCGGCCTGCCGATGATGTTTGCGGGAGCACCCGACATCACCGATATCGGCGCGCTGCTCGATGTGGTCGACGGGATCGTGCTCACCGGCGCCCGCGCCAACGTCCATCCGACCCGTTTCAATGTCGATCCGTGCGAGCGGCACGAGCCCTACGACATCCACCGCGACGAGGTGGCACTGGCGCTCTCGGTCGCTTGCGTGTCCCGCGGCATTCCGCTGTTCGGCATCTGCCGGGGCCTGCAGGAGATGAACGTCGCCTTCGGCGGCTCGCTGCATCCGGAGATCCGCGAAATCCCCGGCCGCATGAACCACCGCATGCCCAGGCTCGAGAACGGCGAGATTCATCCCGATCCGACCGTGGTCTTCGCCGACCGTCACGACGTCGACCTCACGCCCGGAGGCGCCTTCGCGCGGCTGCTCGGCTGCGAGAAGATCAGGGTCAATTCGCTGCATGGCCAGGGCATTCTCGATCCCGGCAAGCGCGTGCTGATCGAGGGCGTAGCCGAGGACGGCACCATCGAGGCGATCCGCATCGCGGAAGCCCCGACCTTCGCGCTCGGCGTACAATGGCACGCCGAATACGACCCGCAGCGCAATCCGATCAACCGCAAGCTGTTCGAGGCGTTCGGCGAGGCGATGGTCGTACGCCAGCGTGCGGCGGCGTAACAAGAGGCTCGCTCGCAGCCATCGACTGAACAGCGCCTTGGTTTCGCAGCTTACGCCGTCCGCTCCATCCGTCGCGCGCGATAGGCCTGCGGCGACATCAAGGTCAGCTTGCGGAACGCCTTGCGAAAGCTGCTCTCGTCCTCATAGCCGGCCGTGCGTGCGATGGTCTTGATCGGCTGCGCCGTCGTCTCCAGCAGCGTGCGCGCGTGCTCGACGCGGCGGCGCATGATGAAGGCTTGCGGCGGCTCGCGCGTGAGCTCCTGGAACTTCCGGTTCAGCGTGCGCTCGCTGAGGCCGAGCGCATCGGCGAGGCGCTTGACCGTCATCGGGCTCTTGCCGGTGCGGCGAACCAGCAGGTCGGCCCTGGTCAGCAGCGGGTCCTGCGAGAGCAAATAGCCGACAGGCATGAAGATCGATTGGGAGCGTTGCGCGGTGTCGATGACGACGTAGTCCGCACAGAGCTTTGCAATCGCCTTGCCGTCGACCATCTCGATCAGCCTGAGCAGGAGGTCGACCCATGACATCGGTCCGGCCGCGCAGACGATGCGGTCCGCTACGGTGATGACGGCGTCGGCGGCGAGGTCGATGGTAGGGTGGCGCTGCCGCAGCTCGCCTTGCAGCCACCAGGTGATGGTGGCGCGGCGGTGGTCGAGCAGGCCGCTGCCTGCAAGCAGGAACACGCCGCTGCAGAATGCGCCGATCAGCCGGCCGCTCGCATGCTGCTGCCGAAGCCAGGCGCCGGCGCGGGCATATTGCGGTTGCAGGCGTTCCGCCGTGACGTGATCGACGAGGTTGCCGGGGACGAGGATCGCGTCGAAGCGACCGCGTTTGCCGACCGCGCCATCGACGGCGACCATCTGGCCGCCGCCGGCGCGCACCGGCTTGCCGTCGAGCGAAAGCACCTCCCAGGCGAAGCGCGTTTTCGCACCGCTCTGCTGCATCACGTGATTGGCGAGCGACAGGATGTCGGCGACCCCGGCGATCGCCGAATGCATGCAGCCTTCCAGCGCCAGAATTGCGAGCTTCATGAGACCTCCAGGACAGGCGCGGCGATCCTAGCCGATCGGCGCAGGGCTGTGTGGCGGAAATTGCCCGATCTCTGTCTTATCCGCCACTGCCTTGCCGGCGCTGTCAGGTCCAGTCTCGTGCCGTCGTCACACGACATCATTGGAGAGAGACATGCCTTACGTCACCATTTCCACCGTCCGCGGCATCCTGGATGCCGGGCAAAAGAAGACCCTGCTCGAGCGCGTCACCGATCTCCTGGTCGAGGTCGAAGGGCAGGGCAACCCGGATTTCCGCCGCAACGTCTGGGTCAGGATCGAGGAGCAGGAGCCGGCGCACTGGTCGCTCGGCGGCATGCAGCCGACGCCTGAGATCATCGCCGGCATGTTCGGCACGATCGGCGCGGATGGCGTGCGGGTCCGACGGCCGTAGCAGCGCAGCGTGCGCGGGCGGACCAGCCCAAGGCATGGTTCGCCACCGCCCTGTGCTCAATCGATCTGCGGGACGTTTTTCCATTGCATCGCACAATCACGACCATGGCCTGCACGCGGCCGCATTGAGGTTCGCAAGATGCGCACCATATGTTCTGCAAGGGAGCCCTGCCGTGCAGACCATGAAGGCGGCCCTCGTTGCGGCGATTGGCGTCGTGGCTTTGATCTGCTGCCTCCTTCCCAGCTCAGCGGAGGAGAACGGCCGTCTTGCATTGATCGTTTCGATCGACGGAGCCATCGGCCCTGCGTCGGCCAGCTACGTCAAGGAGGCTTTGGCCAAGGCAAGCGAACGGCGTGCCGAGGTCGTGCTTCTGAGACTGAACACGCCCGGCGGCCTCAATTCCAGCATGCGCGAGATCATCGCGGATGTGCTGGCCTCGCCGATCCCTGTCGTCGGTTACGTCGCTCCCTCCGGCGCCCACGCGGCGAGTGCGGGGACCTATATCCTTTATGCAACCCACATCGCGGCGATGGCGCCGGGCACCAATATTGGCGCCGCGACGCCGGTGCAGATCGGCGGGCCGCTGCCGGGTCTTCCGAGCGGACCGGCGGACAAGGGCGGCAAGGACAAGAAGGACGGTGACCAGCAGAGCGAGTCCAAGGATCAGCCCAAGGATGCCATGACGGCAAAGGCGACCAATGATGCGGTTGCCTTCATCCGCAGCCTTGCGGAACTGCGCAACCGCAATGTGGACTGGGCGGAGAAGGCGGTCCGTGAGGCTGCCACGCTCTCTGCGAACGCCGCGCTGGAGGCTCATGCCATCGATCTCGTCGCGCGCGATCAAGCTGAATTGCTGAGGCAGATCGATGGTCGCGTGGTCGAGGTTGCGGGCGGCAAGACGCAACGCCTGGTGACGAAGGATGCGGTCGTTGAAGCCATCGATCCCGGAGCGATATCCCGCTTCCTGGCGGTCATCACCGATCCGAACGTGGCGTTCATTCTCCTGATGGTCGGCATCTACGGCTTGATCTTCGAGTTCATGTCTCCTGGAGCCGTCGCCCCCGGAGTCGTCGGCGCGATCTGCCTGCTGATCGGCCTCTATGCGCTCAATCTGCTGCCGATCAATTATGCCGGCCTCGCCCTGATGTTGGTTGGACTCGTGCTTCTCACCATCGAAGCCTTCAACCCGACCGTGGTAATCGGGCTCGGAGGGATCATCGCGTTCGTGCTGGGAGCGCTGATGCTTTTCAGGGGCGAGGCGCCGGGCTACTACCTGTCGTGGTGGGTGATCGGCATCACCGCAGCAGTGTTCGCCGGCTTTGCGCTCGTCGTGCTCGGTTCGCTTCGGCGCGTCGGCAGGGCTCCTGCACTGGTCGGCGCGCAGGCCATGCGAGGCTTGCCCGCCGAGGTTCTCGACTGGAATGGAAACGAAGGTCATGTCTTCGCCCATGGTGAGCGCTGGCAGGCGCGCGGCGCCGAAACGTTCAAGCCCGGAGAGACGGTCGAAGTCGCCAACATCGTCGACCTGACGCTGCTGATACGGCGCGCACCAACAGGCGAGGGAGGTACGTCATGATGCTGGAATATCTGACCTATGCGGCGCTCGCGTTGCTTGTCATCATGTTCCTGTCCCAGGCTATTCGAATCCTGCGCGAATACGAGCGTGGCGTCATCTTCACGCTCGGCCGCTTTACCGGCGTGAAGGGTCCGGGCCTCATCATCCTCATTCCGATCGTGCAGCAACTGGTGAAGGTGGATCTGCGGGTGATGGTGCAGGTCGTGCCGCCGCAGGACGTGATTTCGCGGGACAACGTCTCCGTCAAGGTCAACGCCGTTCTGTACTTCCGCATCGTCGACCCCGAACGGGCCATCATCAAGGTCGGCGACTACATGGCCGCCACCAGCCAGCTCGCCCAGACCACCTTGCGCTCGGTGCTCGGCAAGCACGAGCTCGACGAGATGCTCGCCGAGCGCGACAGGTTGAACGCGGACATCCAGGAGATCCTCGACAAGCAGACCGACGTCTGGGGCATCAAGGTCACCGGCATCGAGATCAAGGACGTCGATCTCAATGAAACCATGGTGCGCGCGATTGCCAAACAGGCCGAGGCGGAGCGCTTGCGGCGGGCCAAGGTGATCAATGCGATGGGCGAGCAGCAGGCCGCCGAAAAGCTCGTCGAAGCCGGCCGGATTCTCGCGCAGGAGCCTCAGGCGATGCAGCTACGTTATTTCGCGGCCCTGCACGACATCGCGGGCGAACGGTCGTCGACCATCGTCTTTCCGCTGCCGACGGGCCTGCTCGACCATTTTGTGCCGCGGCGCGACAACCCGTAGCCATCAGCGGCAGGATGACCCATCTTCGGCCCAAATGGAGGTGTCGAATATTGCTCCCAACTTAAACGGGAGGAAAATTCGATGACGAAGCACGCCGCCAGACCAGCAAGCCGCCGCCGAAATCGGACATTGATGCTCACCGTCCCGCTGGTCGCCCTCGCACTTTGGTCGTGGGGGATCGATGCGGCGCAGGCCGCAGAGCCGGGCAAGGACGCGACGGCGGCCAGCCTGCCGCGCATTCTCGTGCTTGCGACGGGAGGCACCATCGCAGGCCAGGCCGACGCGCGCGCGACCGGCGCGTACAAATCAGGCCAGATCACCGGCGAGCAGTTGATGCAGTCGGTGCCGGGCCTGGACAAGCTCGCAAAGCTGAACGCCGAGCAGATTTCGTCGATCGGATCCCAGGACATGAACGACAAGGTCTGGTTTGCCCTGGCCCGCCGCATCCAGGACGCCTTCGACAAGAATGAAGCCGATGGAATCCTCATCACCCACGGCACGGATACGCTGGAGGAGACCGCGTTCTTTCTCGACAATGTCGTGCGCAGCGACAAGCCGGTGGTGATCGTCGGTTCGATGCGTCCGGCCACGGCGGTGAGTGCGGACGGCCCCGGCAATCTGTACGAAGCGGTGCAGGTGGCGGCCGATCCGCGCTCTCGCGGCCGCGGCGTGATGGCCGTGCTGAACGACAAGATCCAAAGCGCCCGCTCGATCACCAAGACCAACACCACGAGCATCGAGACGTTCAGCTCCCCCAATGACGGCCCGATCGGCTATGTCGACACCGCCGGCGGCATCCGTTTCATGACCCAGGCCGCCGGCTTCAAGCGCACGACCTATCCGCTCCCGGCAGGCGAGCAATTGCCGCGCGTCGAGATCGTCTACTCGCATGCCAACATGGACGCCGTTCCGATCGAGGACGCCATTTCCCACGGCGCCAAGGGCATCGTGCTGGCCGGCGTCGGCGACGGCAATACGTCGAAGCAGGCCCTCGATGCGCTCGAAGCGGCGGCGAAGAAGGGCATCATCGTCGTCCGCTCGACGCGGGTTCGATCCGGCTTCGTCACCCGGAATGTCGAGGTTGACGACGACAAGAACGGGTTCGTCGTGTCCGAGGACCTCAATCCGCAGAAGGCCCGTGTTCTCACTCAATTGCTGATCGCGGGCGGCGTGACGGGTCCGGCCGAGCTCCAGCGCGCCTTCACTGCAACGTGGTGATTGGGCAAGTCGCATCCTGCGGGGTGGGTTAGCGTAACCCAGCCTACGCTCCCGAAACGAAAAGGCGCTCCTCGCGGAGCGCCTTTTGCTTGTCGCAGAGAGTCCGGGCCGCTCAGCCCGAATAGTACATGTCGAACTCGACCGGGTGCGGGGTCATTTCGAAGCGCTCGACCTCGGTCATCTTCAGCTCGATGTAGCTGTCGATGAAGTCGTCGTCGAACACGCCGCCGTTCTTGAGGAAGCCGCGGTCCTTGTCGAGGTTTTCGAGCGCCTCGCGGAGCGAGCCGCACACCGTCGGGATCTGCTTCAGCTCTTCCTTCGGCAGGTCGTAGAGGTCCTTGTCCATCGCCGGACCCGGATCGATCTTGTTCTTGATGCCGTCGAGGCCGGCCATCAGCATCGCGGCGAAGCCGAGATAGGGATTGGCGAGCGGATCGGGGAAGCGCACCTCGACACGCTTGGCCTTCGGCGAAGCGGTGTAGGGGATGCGGCAGGAGGCCGAGCGGTTGCGCGCGGAGTAGGCGAGCAGCACGGGGGCCTCATAGCCCGGGACCAGGCGCTTGTAGGAGTTGGTCGACGGGTTGGTGAAGGCGTTGATCGCCTTGGCGTGCTTGATGATGCCGCCGATGTAGTGAAGGCAGGTCTCCGACAGGTCAGCATACTTGTTGCCGGCGAACACCGGCTTGCCGTCCTTCCAGATCGACTGGTGCACGTGCATGCCCGAGCCGTTGTCGCCATAGACCGGCTTCGGCATGAAGGTGGCGGTCTTGCCGTAGATGTGCGCGACCTGGTGGATGCAGTACTTGTAGATCTGCATGTGGTCGGCCATCAGCGTCAGCGTGTCGAACTTCATGCCGAGCTCGTGCTGGGCGGACGCGACTTCGTGGTGATGCTTCTCGACCTTGACGCCCATCTTGGCCATGGCGCCGAGCATTTCGGAGCGCATGTCCTGCACGGAGTCCTGCGGCGGCACCGGGAAGTAGCCGCCCTTGGTGCGGACGCGGTGGCCGAGATTGCCGCCTTCATATTCGGTGTCGGAGTTGGTCGGCAGCTCCGAGGAGTCGAGACGGAAGCCGGTGTTGTAGGGGTTGGCGGAGAAGCGCACGTCGTCGAACACGAAGAACTCGGCTTCGGGGCCGACGAACACGCTGTCGCCCACGCCCATCGACTTCACCATGGCCTCGGCCTTCTTGGCGATGCCGCGGGGGTCGCGGTTGTAGGGCTCGCCGGTGGTCGGCTCGAGCACGTCGCAGGTGATGACCATGGTGGTCTCGGCGAAGAACGGGTCGATCGTCGCGGTCACCGGATCCGGCATCAGGCACATGTCGGACTCGTTGATCGCCTTCCAGCCGGCGATCGAGGAGCCGTCGAACATCGTCCCTTCGGCGAAAATGTCCTCATCGATCATGCTGATGTCGAACGTCACGTGCTGCCACTTGCCGCGCGGATCGGTGAAGCGCAGGTCGACGTATTTGACGTCGTTGTCCTTGATCGATTTCAGGACGTCTTTGGCGGTCTTCATGCATACCCCTTTTGGCTCTGCGGGTCGGTTTCCAGGTGAGCAAGATTGTTCTCGCTTTTGGCGAGTTCGCGCGCGAGCGCACAAACAAAATCAGGCCGCCGAAGCAGCCTTTTTCTTGTCGGAGTGTCGCAAAATGCGGGATAGCACCCGGCTCAGATAGCGTCCAGCCCGGATTCGCCGGTCCGGATGCGGATCGCCTCTTCGATATTGGAGACGAAAATCTTGCCGTCGCCGATGCGCCCGGTCTGCGCGGCGCGGCGGATCGCGTCGATGGCGCGCTCGACCAGATCGTCGCCGATCACGATCTCGATCTTCACCTTGGGGAGGAAATCGACGATGTATTCTGCGCCGCGGTAAAGCTCGGCGTGGCCCTTCTGCCGGCCAAAGCCCTTGGCCTCGGTCACGGTGATGCCTTGCAGGCCGACTTCCTGAAGCGCTTCCTTCACCTCGTCGAGCTTGAATGGCTTGATGATGGCTTCGATTTTCTTCACTGCGCGCCTCCCGGCCTTTCGATCAAATAGCAACGTCTTCGTCAGGATGCGCTTTTCTTAACGCACGATCTTGTCTTCGCTATGCCGGGATGCCTGACCAGCCCGGCAACAACGGCCGGCCACACCCTGATAGATTGCCAGTGAGCACGACGAACCGAAGCGGCTTCCTCGAAAGCAGGGTCTATGCCAAGTTGCAAATGCCCTGATTATTGGAGCGTTATCAGCCTTTTAACGCGCATCTCTGATAGGTGGAGCCGACTGGCTCAAAATACCGCAGACTACGAAATAGGCAATCGGTTCAATATCTGTGCAAATCGTTGTTCTGCCGGGTGGGCCTGTACGGAACGTGCCTGTTGAAAAGGCGTTTGGACCAGGGAAGTGGCATGGAAGTTCTGACCAACGCTGAAATGCAGCGTGCCGACCAGCTCAGTATTGCGGCAGGCACGCCCGGCTTCAAGCTGATGCTCAGCGCGGGGCAGGCGGTCGCGGAGGCCGCCAACGCGCTGGTGGAGGAGGGGCCGATCCTGATCGTGGCCGGTCCCGGCAACAATGGCGGCGACGGTTTTGTCGCAGCCGCTGAGCTCGCCGCGCAAGGGCGCGACGTCTCGGTGATCCTGATGTGCGAGCGCGACCAGCTCCAGGGTGACGCGGCCTCCGCGGCGCGCGGCTGGAAGCACCCGGTGCTGCCGTTCAATCCGCAGGCGATCGGCAAGCCCGCGCTGATCATCGATGCGCTGTTCGGCGCGGGCCTCAGTCGCCCGGTCGACGGCGAGGCGCATGCGATGATCGAAGCGATCAACGCCAACGGCGCCCCGGTGCTCGCGGTCGACCTGCCGAGCGGCATCAACGGCACCAGCGCAGCTGTGATGGGTGCGGCGGTGAACGCCACCGAGACCGTCACCTTCTTCCGCAAGAAGCCGGCGCATTTGCTGCTGCCCGGCCGGATGCATTGCGGCCACGTGCGCGTCGCCGACATCGGCATCGACGCACAGGTGCTGGACGAGATCGCGCCGCGGACCTTCGAGAACGATCCGGATTTCTGGGGCACCGCCTTTCCGGTGCCGCGCATCGACGGCCATAAATACGCACGGGGCCACGTGCTGGCGGTCTCGGGCGATGCCGCCGCGACCGGCGCGGCGCGGCTCGCCGCCCGTGGCGCTTTGCGGGCCGGAGCGGGCCTTGTGACATTGGCAACGCCGCGCGATGCGCTCGCGATCAATGCCAGCGCGCTGACTGCAGTGATGGTTCGCGCCTGCGACACTGCGATCGAGTTCGGCGCGTTGCTCGGCGACAAACGCTACAATACCTGCCTGATCGGCCCCGGCGCGGGCGTTGGCGATCGCACCTGCGATCTGGTCCACACGGCGCTTCACGCGCAGCGGCATCTGGTGCTGGACGCGGATGCGCTGACGAGCTTTGCCGCAAACCCCGAGCGGCTGTTTGAATCGATCAAGTCCTCTGAGGACAGTGCAGTGGTGCTGACGCCGCACGAGGGTGAATTTCCGCGCCTGTTCTCCGACCTCAGCAACAAACATCCGGGCCGCTCGAAGCTGGAGCGAGTCCGCGCCGCCGCCGAGCGCTGTGGTGCGGTCGTGCTGCTGAAGGGGCCGGATACCACCATCGCCGCGCCCGACGGGCGCGCCACCATCGCCGCCAACGCGCCGCCCTGGCTCGCCACCGCCGGCGCCGGCGACGTGCTCGCCGGCATCATCGCAGGACTTCTGGCGCAAGGCGTGCCGGCCTTCGAAGCCGCCAGCATCGGCGTCTGGATGCATGGCGAGGCGGGAAGCGAGGCGGGCCCGGGCCTGATCGCGGAGGATCTGACCGAGACGCTGCCGGCCGTGCACCGGCGGATCTATAATGCGCTTGGGGTGGAGTACTAGTGCTCAGGCAGCTCGCACTCACCGATATGGGCGCGGCCGCGCAGGTCCATCGGATTGCGTTCGACCAGGCGATGCCGTGGCTCGTTGGGCTGCACACGCCCGATGAGGACCGCTGGTTCTACCGCGAGCGCGTATTCACGACGTGCCGTGTGTGGGGGCGGTTCGATGATGACGTCCTGAGCGGGATCATCGCCTTCCACGAAGGTTGGTTGAGCAGCTCTATGTACTGCCCGTCGCACGGGGGCGCGGCGTCGGCACAGAACTCCTTGATGTCGCCAAGCGGGCCAGCGACCGGCTGGAGCTCTGGACCTTCCAGCGCAACGCGCCGGCGCGGCGCTTCTATGAGACGCGCGGGTTCGCACTGGTTGAACAAACCGACGGGGCGCGGAACGAGGAGCGGGAGCCTGACGCTCGCTACCTCTGGACGCGGCGGTAGTCGCTCACTCCACCCCATACCAGCGCACCAGCCGTGGCGCGGCCCAGTCGGTCACGACGGATTCGATCAGCCAGGGTCCGGGTGAGGTCGCCGCGAACGCGACGCGCTGGGTTTGGCCGGGCTCGATTGCGAGCGTGTCGAGCCAGTAGGGCTTCCAGCCGTCGTCGAGCTTGTCGAGCAGGCGGAAATGATGGCCGTGCAGGTGAAACACGGTCGTGGCCGGTCCGGGGTTCTTGAGGGCCAGCACGACGGTGCGGCCGGCCCTGGCGCGGAAGACGGGATTGGAGGAGACGGAGAAGCTTGCAGGCCGTGCCCAGCCGGCGTCGGGCGCGCCGAGCGCGACATCGAACCGCAGGGCGCCTTTGAGGTCGAGCTTCTCGGGGAGGTCGTTCAGGGGGAGCGGCTGTGGCGGCAACAGCGGCGCGCGCCGCTCGAGCTTGCCTGATATCGTAAGGCTCCCGACCTGACGCGCCTCCTTGCCGTCATGTAACAGGAATGGGGCCGATGTGGCCGCATCCACGAAGGCGTCTGCGCGTGCGCCGGGGGCGAGCACCAGGGCGCCGTTGCGCGCCGGGAATGGCTCGGCCGGCTGTCCGTCCAGGGCCATCACCTGGACCTCGTGGCCCTCCAATTTGATCGCCAGAACAGAACGTTGCGAGCCGTTGATAAAGCGCAGCCGCAGCCGCTCGCCGGCCGTGGCTGAGAGTTCGAATGAAGTCCGTCCATTGAGGGTAAAGAGCGGTGTCGTGCCCTCAGGTGCGCGGCCGGGCGGAAGCGCGGTCCCATCCGGCCGCAGACGCCATTCCTCGATCAACAGGACCTCGTCGCGGTCGACGGCGACGCGATTTGTCTCGCCGGCGATGATCGGAAGCGGACGCGCGGGCAGCTTCAGACCGTCTTCGAAGAGGCGGAAGTCGGCTGCCAGAGTTCCTGCATTTGGTATTGAAACAATTGAGGTTTCAGTCACATCCGGCGCAGTCGGCGTACGCCCTCGCAACGGGTCGGCCCCGGCCGGGCCATTCAGGCCGTACCAGACTGGCGCAAGCGGGACAGGCAGGTCGTTCCGGAAGACCACCTCGCAGCGGTCGCCTCGCTTGAGACGGACGTTCCCGATATGGCTTACGGCGGCCAGCTCCCAGATCGGTGTAGCCGGCTGACCCGGCCTGAGCGCCAGGGTTGCCGGCCTTGCCTGCAGGGCGAGCTGGGCGGTGACAGCGGGGGCCGCGCCGCCGGCGATCAACCCGGCTGCGGGGGCTGCAAGTCCAGCTCCAAGTCCGGCCAAAACCTCACGCCGGGTCGGGTCAGAGATCCGCGTTTTCATGGCTCGATGCGGACCATGAAGCGCTGGATAAGTCCAGCCGTCGCGCCTACTTAAAGCCTGTCTCTATCGGGCCATTTTTTTGCTGCGAACAGTCAGGCACATGCTATAAGCCCGGCCGCCCGCGGCATCGCGGCCGGTCTTGATGCAAATTCACGCGGGCGTGGCGGAACTGGTAGACGCGCTGGATTTAGGTTCCAGTGACGAAAGTTGTGGGGGTTCGAGTCCCTCCGCCCGCACCAAGCGCTTTCAGCGTTTGCACGGATTACCGAAGGGCTGCTTCCTCACGGAGTGTTTCCGGCGGAAGTGGTCCGATGAACCACCGGCGTTGAGGCGTCTTGCCTCGCGCCGGTTCGATTAATGACAGCGTCCCGACGCATGCGTGCCGGGGCCGAGCGAGAAGAAGATTGGACGCCATGCAGGCCACAGAAACCCTCTCGGAAGGTTTGAAGCACGAGTTCAAGATCAGCGTTCCGGCGTCTGATCTCGACGCCAAGGCTGGTGCCAAACTCGTCGATCTCAAGGACAAGGTCCGCATCAACGGCTTCCGCCCCGGCAAGGTGCCGGTCGCTCACCTGAAGAAGGTCTATGGCCGTTCGGTGATGGCCGAGACCATCGACCAGACCATCCGCGACACCAACACGCAGCTGTTCTCCGACCGCGGTTTCCGCCTCGCGACCGAGCCGAAGATCACCATGCCGACCGAGCAGGCCGAGGTCGAGGAGCTGCTCAACGGCAAAACCGATCTGACCTACACGGTCGCGATCGAAGTGGTGCCCGCGATTGCGCTCGCCGATTTCAAGAGCTTCCAGGTCGAGAAGCCTGTCGCTGACGTGTCCGACACCGATGTCGACGAAGCCATCAAGCGCATCGCCGACAGCAACCGCGGCTATGCGGCCAAGGCCGAGGGCGCCAAGGCCGAGTCGGGCGACCGCGTCACCATCAACTTCAAGGGCACCATCAACGGCGAAGTCTTCGAGGGCGGCACCGGCGAGGGCATCCAGGTCGCGATCGGTTCCAATACCTTCATCCCCGGCTTCGAGGAGCAGCTCACCGGCATCGGCGCGGGCGAGACGCGCACGCTGAAAGTGTCGTTCCCCAAGAACTACATGAACGACAAGCTCGCCGGCCAGCCGGCCGAGTTCGAGACCACCGCGACCTCGATCGAGGCGCCGCAGGACGTCGCGATCGACGACGAGTTCGCCAAGACGCTTGGCCTCGAATCGCTGGACAAGCTGAAGGAAGCCGCGCGCGAGCGTCTGGCTGCCGAGTTCGCTGGCGCGACGCGCCAGCGCGTCAAGCGTGCGCTGCTCGACCGCCTCGACGAGGCGCATCGCTTCGAAGCGCCGCCGTCGCTCGTCGACGAGGAGTTCAATCTGATGTGGAACTCGGTCAAGGCCGAGATGGATTCGGCCGGCAAGACCTTCGCGGACGAGGATACCACCGAAGACAAGGCCAAGGACGAGTACCGCAAGATCGCCGACCGCCGCGTCCGGCTCGGCCTCGTGCTGTCCGAGATCGGCGAGAAGAACAAGATCACCGTGACCGACGACGAGGTCGGCCGCGCCGTGATCGAGCGCGCTCGCTCGATGCCGGGCCGCGAGAAGGAAGTCTGGGACTATTACCGCAGCAACGCCCAGGCGCTGGCCCAGCTTCGTGCACCGATCTACGAGGACAAGGTCGTCGACTTCATCCTCGAGCTCGCCAACGTGACCGAGAAGAAGGTCTCGCGCGAGGACCTGTACAAGGACGAGGACGCGGAAAAGACCGCAGCCTGAAGGCTCTAGAGCGTTTTCGAGCGAAGTGGATACCGGTTCGCGTAAAGAAAACGCGTCAAACTTAGAATCTAGAGCCCCGTTCCGATTCCATCGGAACGGGGCTCTAGGAAAGCCTTCCATTAAGGATGATCAGCAAAGGGGCCCGGCTAGCCAACTGGCTGGCTGGGCCTGTTTGCGAGAATCAGCTTCAAGTGCCCCGTGGATTAAGCCTTAATTCGCTCCGCACTTGTCTGGCGCGAATTGGGCTATATCTGTCGGTACGCCCTGTACCCAAGTCTTATACCAAGCGTTCTACCTCTACCCACTTCCTGCATCACTGGCGTCCATCGGCCTTCCGGCAAATCCAGCTAAACTGGCAGCCAAGACTGGCAATGTCCGCCTCCTAAAACCCTAGGTGACTCATGCGCGATCCGGTTGAAACCTACATGAACCTCGTGCCCATGGTGGTCGAGCAGACCAACCGTGGCGAGCGCGCCTACGACATCTTCTCGCGCCTGTTGAAAGAGCGCATCATTTTCCTGACCGGGCCGGTCGAGGACGGCATGTCGACGCTGGTGGTCGCGCAGCTCCTGTTCCTTGAAGCGGAAAATCCGAAGAAGGAAATCTCGATGTACATCAACTCGCCGGGCGGCGTGGTGACGTCGGGCCTCGCGATCTACGACACCATGCAGTTCATCCGCCCGCCGGTCTCGACGCTGTGCACGGGCCAGGCCGCCTCGATGGGCTCGCTGCTGCTCTGCGCTGGCGAGAAGGACATGCGCTTCTCGCTGCCGAACGCGCGCATCATGGTGCATCAGCCCTCCGGCGGCTTCCAGGGCCAGGCCACCGACATCATGCTGCACGCGCAGGAAATCCTGAACCTGAAGAAGCGGCTCAACGAGATCTACGTGAAGCACACCGGTCAGACCTACAAGACGATCGAGGACGCGCTGGAACGCGACAAGTTCCTCACCGCGAACGACGCCAAGGAGTTCGGCCTGGTCGACAGGGTCATCGACAAGCGCGCCGAAGAGCCGGCGGCGAAACCGCAGTAACGCGAACGGGGCTGCAACATCGATCCCTGGAATACCTATGGGGATTTCCCGGGATCGTCAGGGCGACGTTCACGTTAACAGCGCACTACGCGGCGGCGCAAAAAACAGTCTTGCGCCCCGCGACAGGCAGAAAGTTCCGCTTTCGTGCTTGTTTTTCGTGGCAATCCAGCAACTCCGGGGCGATTTCGATCACTTCGTCCGTGCCAAGACGTGAAATAACGGTATTGTCACGGGTAGCCAGCGCCCCCTCGATTAGCGAATTCTTGATAGTCGGGTGACAGCATGGTTGGCTACGATTGATCGGCTATTCTCGCGGAGAATCGAGTGACCGTGATTCGCACGGGATGTAACGCGTAGGGTCTTTTTTGGTACGGAATTTGCTCTATTTGAACTTCATACGGCATGCGTGCCGGAATGGAGCGATCGAGCGGAGCGGGATCGAACCGCGGACGGAGACATGAATGAGTAAGGTCGGCACGAGCGACTCCAAGAACACACTGTATTGCTCGTTCTGCGGCAAGAGCCAGCACGAAGTCCGCAAACTGATCGCGGGTCCCACGGTCTTCATCTGCGACGAGTGCGTTGAGCTCTGCATGGACATCATCCGCGAGGAGAACAAATCCTCGCTCGTGAAGTCGCGCGACGGCATTCCGACGCCGAAGGAAATCTGCAAGGTCCTGGACGATTACGTCATCGGCCAGAGCCATGCGAAGAAGGTCCTGTCGGTCGCGGTGCACAATCACTACAAGCGCCTCAACCACCAGACCAAGCACAACGACGTCGAGCTCGCGAAGTCGAACATCCTGCTGATCGGTCCGACCGGTTCGGGCAAGACGCTGCTCGCGCAGACGCTCGCCCGCATCCTGGACGTGCCGTTCACGATGGCCGATGCCACGACGCTGACCGAAGCCGGCTATGTCGGCGAGGACGTCGAGAACATCATCCTGAAGCTGCTCCAGGCCGCCGACTACAATGTCGAGCGCGCCCAGCGCGGCATCGTCTACATCGACGAAATCGACAAGATCAGCCGCAAGTCCGACAATCCCTCGATCACGCGCGACGTGTCGGGTGAGGGCGTGCAGCAGGCGCTGCTGAAGATCATGGAAGGCACGGTGGCTTCGGTCCCGCCGCAGGGCGGCCGCAAGCATCCGCAGCAGGAGTTCCTGCAGGTGGATACCACCAACATCCTGTTCATCTGCGGCGGTGCGTTCGCCGGCCTCGAGAAGATCATCTCGGCGCGCGGGCGGTCGACCTCGATCGGCTTCGCCGCCCAGGTGCTCGCGCCGGAGGATCGCCGTACCGGCGAGATCTTCCGCCACGTCGAGCCTGAGGACCTCCTGAAGTACGGTCTCATCCCCGAATTCGTCGGCCGTCTGCCGGTCGTGGCGACGCTCGAGGATCTGGACGAGACTTCGCTGAAGAAGATCCTCACCGAGCCGAAGAACGCGCTGGTGAAACAGTACCAGCGGCTGTTCGAGATGGAGAACATCGAGCTGACCTTCGCCGACGAGGCGCTTGGCGCGGTCGCCCGCAAGGCGATCGAGCGCAAGACCGGCGCGCGTGGTCTGCGTTCGATCCTCGAGGCGATCCTGCTCGAGACCATGTTCGACCTGCCGGGCCTGGAAGGTGTGGAAGAAGTCGTGATTTCGCGCGAAGTCGTGGAAGGTACGGCCCGTCCGCTCTACATCTACGCCGATCGGTCCGATCGCGCCGTCGAGAACGCCAGCGCCTGATTTGCGGCGCTGGGACGCTCCAATCGTCTTTGATAGTAGCGGCTGCGGAATGGTTCTCCGCAGCCGATGTTGCGTCGCTTATACGCGTGCGTAAGCGCCTGATGGCGCGCGTCTTTCAATGACTTGACACCCCCCCGGTCGATAGCCACCTAATGTCGACGGCGAGCGAAAATTCTCTTCAAGATTCGCCTCAGTTCCGATCCGGCAAGCCCGGTCCAACCTTAGAATGGTAGGCCGGTTTTGTGGATCACCTCGGCACCTTGTGGCGGTTGCGCATGAGCATGGCGGGCTGCGTGCAAGGGGGCAAAGCAAAAGGAAAAGGCCATGACTAATCCAAAACCCCGGCCAACCATCGTCCATGGCGAAACGCACGCCTATCCCGTGCTGCCGCTGCGCGACATCGTCGTCTTCCCGCACATGATCGTTCCGCTCTTCGTCGGTCGCGAGAAGTCGATCCGCGCGCTCGAAGAGGTGATGAAGAACGACGCGCTGATCATGCTCGCGACGCAGAAAAACGCGTCCGACGATGATCCGGCGCCCGACGCCATTTACGAGACCGGTACGCTCGCCAGCGTGCTTCAACTCTTGAAGCTTCCCGACGGCACCGTGAAGGTGCTGGTCGAAGGGCTCGAGCGTGCGCGCGTGCAGAAATACACCGATCGCAGCGAGTACTACGAAGCGACCGCGATTGCGCTCGCCGACACCGATGCGAAGTCGGTCGAGGCGGAGGCACTGTCGCGCTCGGTCGTGTCCGACTTCGAGAGCTATGTGAAGCTCAACAAGAAGATCTCGGCCGAGGTCGTCGGGGTCGTGCAGGCGATCACCGATTTCGCCAAGCTCGCCGACACCGTTGCCTCGCATCTCGCCGTCAAGATTGCGGATCGCCAGCAAATCCTGGAGACGCTGTCGGTCACCACGCGCCTCGAGAAGGTGCTGGGCCTGATGGAGAGCGAGATCTCGGTGCTGCAGGTCGAGAAGCGCATCCGCTCGCGCGTCAAGCGCCAGATGGAGAAGACCCAGCGCGAGTATTATCTCAACGAGCAGATGAAGGCGATCCAGAAGGAGCTCGGCGACGACGACGGTCGCGACGAGCTCGCCGATCTCGAAGAGAAGATCTCCAAGACCAAGCTCTCCAAGGAAGCTCGCGAGAAGGCGCAGCATGAATTGAAGAAGCTGCGCCAGATGTCGCCGATGTCCGCGGAAGCGACCGTCGTGCGCAACTATCTGGATTGGCTGCTGTCGATCCCGTGGAACAAGAAGTCCAAGGTGAAGAAGGATCTGGAATCGGCGCAGGCGGTTCTGGATGCCGATCACTACGGGCTGGAGAAGGTCAAGGACCGTATCGTCGAGTATCTCGCGGTGCAGTCGCGCGCCAACAAGCTGACGGGCCCGATCCTGTGCCTCGTCGGACCGCCCGGCGTCGGCAAGACCTCGCTCGGCAAGTCGATCGCGAAGGCGACCGGACGTGAGTTCGTGCGCGTCTCGCTCGGCGGCGTGCGCGACGAGGCCGAGATCCGCGGTCACCGCCGCACCTATATCGGTTCGATGCCCGGCAAGATCATCCAGTCGATGCGGAAGGCGAAGTCGTCCAATCCGCTGTTCCTGCTCGACGAGATCGACAAGATGGGCGCCGATTTCCGCGGCGATCCGTCTTCGGCGCTGCTCGAGGTCCTGGACCCCGAGCAGAACGGGACCTTCAACGACCACTACCTCGAGGTCGACTACGATCTGTCCAACGTGATGTTCATCACGACCGCGAATACGCTCAATATTCCGGGACCGCTGATGGACCGCATGGAGATCATCCGGATCGCGGGCTACACCGAGAACGAGAAGGTCGAGATCGCGCGCAAGCATCTGATCCCGAACGCGGTGTCCAAGCACGGCCTGGACTCCAAGGAGTTCTCGATCGACGACGACGCGCTGCTGCTGTTGATCCGCCGTTACACCCGCGAAGCGGGCGTGCGTAATCTGGAGCGTGAGCTCTCCACACTCGCCCGCAAGGCGGTGAAGGAGCTGATGATCTCCAAGAAGAAGTCGGTCAAGGTCACCGAGAAGACTCTGGAAGAGCTTCTGGGCGTGCCGAAGTACCGCTACGGCGAGATCGAGAGCGAGCCGCAGGTTGGCATCGTCACGGGCCTTGCATGGACCGATGTCGGCGGTGAGCTCTTGACCATCGAAGGTGTCATGATGCCCGGCAAGGGCAAGATGACGGTCACGGGCAATCTGCGCGACGTGATGAAGGAATCGATCTCGGCGGCGGCGTCCTACGTGCGCTCGCGTGCGATCGTCTACGGCATCGAGCCGCCGCTGTTCGACCGGCGCGACATCCACGTGCACGTGCCGGAAGGCGCGACGCCGAAGGACGGTCCGTCGGCGGGCGTGGCAATGGCCACCGCGATCATCTCGGTCATGACCGGCATTCCGGTCCGCCACGATGTCGCGATGACCGGCGAGATCACGCTGCGCGGCCGTGTGCTGCCGATCGGCGGCCTGAAGGAGAAGCTGCTGGCCGCTGCCCGCGGCGGCATCAAGATGGTGCTGATCCCCGAGGACAACGCCAAGGATCTCACGGAGATTTCCGATGCGATCAAGGGCGGCATGGAGATCATCCCGGTGTCGCGACTGGACGACGTCGTCGCCAAGGCGCTGGTGAAGAAGCCGGTGCCGATCGTCTGGGAAGAGGACACCAAGGTGACGGTGAAGCCGGACGGGGACGAGGCCGCCGGCGGATTGACCGCTCACTAAGGTTCAGCGAAAGATGATAAAACGGCGCCTTCGGGCGCCGTTTTTGTTTTGGGGCAGGGGATCAGGGCGATGCAGATCGACGGGCAGTGCCATTGCGGGCAGATCACCTTTGAGGCCGAGATCGACCCCGAGACGGTGTCGGTCTGCCATTGCCGCGACTGCCAGACCCTGACGGGATCGCCGTTCCGGGTGACCGCGATCTGCACCAAGGCCGACGTGCGCGTGACCAGCGGCACGCCAAAAGTCTACGGCAAGCGCGGCGACAACGGCCGGATGCGTTTCCAGCACTTCTGCGCCGACTGCGGTTCCCCGCTGTTCACCAGCGGCGAGGGTGATCAGGCCGACGATTGGGGCATCCGCTGGGGCTCAATCCGCCAGCGCGATAAATTGCGGCCCGTCAGGCAGATCTGGTGCCAGTCGGCGGCGGTGTGGATCGACGCGGTGCCGCTGCTGGGGAGGCCGGGGGATTAGGCTGGCTTGCCAAGCCGAAGCTCGCCGCAAAAAGCCCGCCTTCGCTCGTTGGGATTCGGCGTGGCAGCCTGCGTCGCTGCGCGAGCGCAGGCTGGTGGGCGGTCACGGATTCGAACCGCGGACCCTCTCGGTGTAAACGAGATGCTCTAACCAGCTGAGCTAACCGCCCCAAGGCGCCTCTTTAGCCCTCCCGCGGGTGTTCGAGCAAGGCCCGAACGCATCGCAAACAGGGCTCGAGCAAGACCGCCTTTGTGATGATTGTCACAGGCGTCCGCCCGCGAGTCGGCCCGGGCGTGTTTGCGCGAAGCGCGACGCATGAGCCGCCGCGGCTCGATCATTCCAATTTAGTAGTTCCGGCTGACGGCGCGCCGATTTGGCCGCTGGCGGTTGTCCTGCCTCGTTGCGCCTGGCATCGGACGCCCAAGAGTCGCCCTCCAAGGGTCCAAAATTGCCCTTTTTCGGTCATCTTTTTGATCGCCATCCGAACCACCGTTACGGCTCCCTGTGGCAGCGTGGAGTATCGCCGTGATGAGTGATCTTCGCATCAAGCTGGAAAGGTACGAGTCGAAAGCCGCCCACTGCATGAAAGCGGCTCAAGAAGCTCCTGATGAGGCCGGTCGGGCCTTCTACGAGGAGCTTGCCAACTATTACGACGAGCTGGCAGCCGACTTTCGCCGCGTCCTCGCCAAGCGAACCGGAGTTTCGCTCGCGGCCGAATGATCCGGCGTAGCGCAGGTCGGCAGTTGAAGACCTCGGCGGTCCGTCAACCTCTGACGCCGTGTCGTGCGGCGTGAACGCAAGAACGTCTCGCTGACAGGTGGACCGAACAGGCCGCCTCAGTTGACGGCGTCCTTGCTTTTCGGCATCGGGGTCTTTCGACCAAGCTGCCGGAGGGGATCCATGGAACAGCCAAGCGGACACGCAGAGAATGCCGACCAGATCGCCTATTGGAACGGTCCGAGCGGGCAGCGCTGGGCCGATCGGCACGCTGCCCAGGAAAGCTTGCTTGGACCCATCGCCGACGTGCTGATTGATCGCGCCAGGCCGAAGCCGGGCGAGCGCGTGCTCGATGTCGGCTGCGGCTCCGGTGCGACGACGTTCGCGTTCGCGAAGGCTGTCGCGCCCGATGGCTTCGCGCTCGGCCTCGACGTCTCCGACCCGATGCTGGCGCAGGCGCGCGCGTTTGCGCCAAAAGGCCTGCCGCTCGATTTCGTGCTGGCGGATGCGACGGTCCATCCGTTCGAGCCGGCGAGCTTTGACCTGTTGGCGTCGCGCTTCGGCGTGATGTTCTTCGCCGATCCCATTGCGTCCTTCACCAACCTCCGCCGCGCGCTGAAGCCGACCGGACGGCTCGCCTTCGCCTGCTGGCGCGAGCCGAAGGAAAATCCGTGGATGATGGCGCCGCTGATGGCGGTCTACAAACATGTCCCGAAGATGCCGCCGGTCGGGCCGGAAGAACCGGGCCCGTTCGCCTTCGCCTCGGAGGAGCGCGTGACGCGCATCCTCAAGGGCGCGGGATTCGTGGACGTGGCGATGGAGCCGCACAATCTCGCGATGGATGTCGCCATCGGCGGCGGGCTCGATGCCGCTGTCGAGGGCTCGCTCCAGATCGGCCCCGCCAGCCGCGCGCTGCAGGGCCATCCGCCGGAGACCTATGCGGCCGCAAAAGCCTCGATCCGCGAGATGCTGGCGCCGTTCATGAAGGGACAAAGCGTAGCGCTGCAGGGCGCGATCTGGATCGTGACGGCGAAGGCGGCGTAAGGCGCCGCTCTCTCCACACCGTCATTGCGAGCGCAGCGAAGCAATCCAGACTACCTCCGCGGAGACAGTCTGGATTGCTTCGTCGCTTCGTTCCTCGCAATGACGGCGGGGACGGGCCTGTGAGTCCTAAACCACATCATCCGGCGCCAGCGCGCAGCCGTTGTCGGGATGCGTCTCGATCTGGAGCGTGGTGTGGCCGATGCGGAACGACGACCTCAGCATCTGCGCCGTCTCCATCAGGAATGCATCGCCGGCGCCGGTGGGCATGACGAGATGGCAGGTCAGCGCCGTCTCGGTGGTCGAGATCGGCCAGACGTGGAGGTCGTGGATTCCCGAGACGCCGGGCCGCTCCAGCAGAAAAACCTTGATTGCGGCGATGTCGGTGCCCTTCGGCGCGGCCGCCATCGACATGTCGATGGAGCCGCGCAGCAGGCTGGTGGTGCTCCAGAGGATGGTGGCGCAGATGACGAGGCTGGTGACGGGATCGAGCCAGAGCCAGCCGGTCCAGATGATCAGCGCCGCCGAGACCACGACGCCGAGCGAGACCGCGGCGTCGGCCGCCATGTGCAGATAGGCGCCTTCGATGTTGATGTCGTCCTTGCGTCCGCGCGCGAACAGCATGGCGGTAAAACCGTTGATGAGGATGCCGATACCGGCGACCACCATCACCGTGACGCCCGCGACCGGCTCCGGCTCGCGCAGCCGCAAAATCGCTTCCCAGCCGATTGCGCCGGTCGCGACCAGCAGGAACACCGCGTTCGCCAGCGCCGCCAGGATGGTGGAGGCGCGAAAGCCATAGGTGAAGCGGCCGCTCGGCGCGCGCCTTGCCGCGATCGACGCGCACCAGGCCACGACCAGGCCGAGCACGTCGCTGAGGTTATGGCCGGCATCGGCGAGGAGGGCGGTGGAGTTGCCGATATAGCCGTAGATCGCCTCGGCCACGACCAGCGCGGTGTTGAGCGAAATGCCGATCGCGAACGCCGTGCCGAAATCGGCGGGCGCATGGACATGCGCGTGGCCAGGACCGTGGTTATGCCCGTGGCCGGCATGATCATGGTGGTGATGACCGTGATGGTCGTGGCTGCCCAAATCTAGCGCTCCCCGGACGCCGCCAAATCAGGCGCCATTGTAGGCGTTTCGGTTGCCGCGTCACGCCGGAACAGCGCATAGAGCGCCGGCAGCACCAGCAGCGTCAGCACGGTCGAGGAGATGATGCCGCCGATCACCACGGTCGCCAGCGGACGCTGCACCTCGGCGCCGGCGCCGGTGGCGAGCGCCATCGGCACGAAGCCGAGGGAGGCGACCAGGGCGGTCATGAGCACCGGGCGCAGCCGCGTCAGCGCACCCTCACGCACCGCGTCGGCCACGGGGCGCCCCTCGCTACGCAGCCGCTCGATGAAGGCGATGATGACGAGGCCGTTGAGAACAGCCACGCCCGACAATGCGATGAAGCCGACACCGGCGCTGATCGACAGCGGGATGTCGCGCAGCAGAAGCGCGGCGACGCCGCCCGTCAACGCCAGCGGCACGCCGGAGAACACCAGCGCCGCATCCGCCGCCGATCCCATGCCCATGAACAACAGCAGGAACACCAGCAGGAGCGCCACCGGCACGACGATCGTCAGCCGCTTGGTGGCGGAGACCAGCTGCTCGAACTGTCCGCCCCAGCCGATCCAGTAGCCGGGCGGCAGCTTGACCTTCTCGGCCACCGCCTCTTGGGCCTCGGCGACGAAGGAGCGCAGGTCGCGCCCGCGAACGTTGGCCATCACCACCACGCGGCGCTTGCCGTTCTCGCGGCTGATCTGGTTGGGGCCGGGCGCGATCTCGATCGTCGCAACCGAGGACAGGGGCACGTAGCGGAGCGTCGAGCCCGATGCACCCGGCCAGGCGGTCTTGGTGACGGCGGGGACATCGTCCCCCGGCGGCAGCGGGATCGGCAGCGATTTGATCGTATCGGGGTTGGCCCGCAGGTTTTCCGGCAGCCGCACCACGATGTCGAAGCGGCGATCGCCCTCGAACAGCTTTCCGACCGGCTTGCCGCCGATCGCGATCTCGACCAGATTCTGCACCTCGCTGAGACTGAGTCCGTAACGCGACAACGCTTGGCGGTCGAGCTTGACGGTGAGGATCGGCAGGCCTGCGACCTGCTCGGTCTTCACGTCCGCGGCACCCTCGATGCCGCGGACCACGCCGTTGACCTGCTGGGCGATGCCGGCCAGCACGTCGAGATCGTCGCCGAAGATCTTGACGCCGACATCGCTGCGGATACCGGCGATCAGCTCGTTGAAGCGCATCTGGATCGGTTGGGTCATCGCATAGGCCGTGCCGGGCAGGGTGTTGGCGGTGCGCTCGATGTCCTCGATCACCTCGTTCTTCGGTTTGGCGGGATCGGGCCATTCCTCACGCGGCTTCAGCGTCACGAAGGTGTCGGCGACATTCGGCGGCATCGGATCGTTGGCGATTTCGGCGGTGCCCATCTTGGAGAAGACCGTCGCCACCTCTGGAACCTGCTTGACCGCCTTCTCCAGCCGAATCTGCATGTCGGCGCTCTGGGTCAGGCTGGTGCCGGGAATTCGGATGGTCTCGATGGTAATGTCGCCTTCGTCCAGGCTCGGGATGAACTCGCCGCCCATGCGCGTCGCGGCGAAGATGCTGCCGGCGACGATCAGGACGGCACCGAACGCGACGCTGCCGCGGTAGCGGATGGCACGCTCGAGCAGCGGCAAATAGAACCGTTTTGCCGCCCGCATGAAGATGTTTTCCTTCTCCGAGACCTTGCCGGTGACGAAGATCGCCACCGCAGCCGGGACGAACGTGACCGACAGCAGCGCCGCGCCCGCGAGCGCCATCAGCACGGTCAGCGCCATCGGCGTGAACATCTTGCCCTCGGTGCCCGTCAGGGTGAGGACCGGGAGATAGACGACCGCGATGATCAGCGTGCCGAACAGGCTCGGCTTGATGACCTCGCGCGCGCCCGCGTGAATCGTCTCCAGCCGCTCCTCCAGCGACAGCAGCCGTCCGCGCCGGCTCTGCTCGACGGCGAGCAGCCGCAAACAGTTTTCGACGATGATGACTGCGCCGTCGACGATGATGCCGAAATCGATCGCGCCCAGGCTCATCAAATTGGCGCTGACCTTGCTTTCGACC
Source organism: Bradyrhizobium barranii subsp. apii (assembly GCF_011516635.5). Lineage (GTDB taxonomy): Bacteria > Pseudomonadota > Alphaproteobacteria > Rhizobiales > Xanthobacteraceae > Bradyrhizobium > Bradyrhizobium barranii. Next base: position 4,781,639 of record NZ_CP096255.1, read on the forward strand.
ATGCCTGATATCGTAAACAGCATCGAGAGGGGAATGACGCAGGTGGTGATCAGGGCGGCGCGGATGTTGCCGAGGATCAGGAACAGCACTGCAATCACCAGCGCCGCGCCCTCGACGAGGTTCTTCTCGACGGTCTCGATGGTGGCTTCCACCAGATGCGTGCGGTCGTAAACCGCGTGCGCGATCACGCCCTCAGGCAGCGATTTTGCGATCTCGTCGAGTCGAGCCGCCACGCGCTGGGCCACGGTGCGGCTGTTCTCGCCGATCAGCAGCATGGTGGTGCCGAGCACGGTCTCCTTGCCGTTGGCTGACGCCGCGCCCATGCGGAGCTCGTGCCCTTCCTGCACGTCGGCGACGTCACGGATACGTACCGGCACCCCGCCACGCGAGCCGATCACGATGTCCTTGATGTCGTCGATATTGGCGACCTGGCCGGGCGCTCGGACGAGATATTGCTCGCCGTTGCGCTCGATATAGCCGGCGCCGACATTGGCGTTGTTGGCGGTCAGCGCCGTCATGATGTCGCGGAAACCGAGCTTGTAGGCCATCAGACGGGCGGGGATCGGCAGCACGTGGAATTGCCGCTCGTAGCCGCCGATCGAGTTGACCTCGATCACGCCGGGGATGGTGCGCAATTGCGGCTTGATGATCCAGTCCTGGATGGTACGCAATTCCGTCGGTGTGAATTCGAGGCCGGTCGGAGATTTCGCGCCCGGCTTGGCTTCCACCGAGTAGACGTAGATCTCGCCGAGACCGGTCGAGATCGGCCCCATCGCAACTTCGACGCCGGCCGGCAACTGGTCGCGTGCCTGCTGGATGCGCTCGTTGACGAGCTGGCGTGCGAAATAGATATCGGTGCCGTCCTGGAACACGACGGTGACCTGGCTGAGACCGTAGCGCGAGATCGACCGGGTATATTCGAGCTTGGGCAGGCCACCCATCGCGGTCTCGATCGGAAAGGTGATCCGCTGCTCGGATCCGAGCGGCGATAGGCCGGGCGCACGGGTGTTGATCTGGACCTGGACGTTCGTGACATCAGGCACGGCATCGATCGGCAGACGCGTGAAGTTCCAGGCGCCGAAGGCGCCGACCGCGAGTGTGATGAGGATGACCATCCAGCGCTGGCGGATGGCGAGGGCGAGGAGGGCGTCAATCATGGTCGGCCTCTCCCTTGCCCATCTCCGCCTTCACCACGAAGCTGTTCTCGGCGACGTAGCGTTCGCCGGCCGAGAGGCCTGCACGGATCTCCACGAACTTCGCATCGGAATCGCCTGTTTCCACGGGGCGGGCCTCGATCTTGTCGTCGTCTTCGCGGACGAACACGACCGTCTTATTCTCCAGCATCTGGATCGCCCCTGTGCGTACCGCCACGGCGACGTGACGTTTTGCGAGCACAAGCCGCGCCGTGACGAACAGGCCGGGACGCAAGCGCCCGTCCGGATTTGGCAGCACCACGCGGGCGAGCGCGGTCTGGGTCTCGCTACTGCCGATCGGCGCCATGTAGGAGATCGTGCCCTTGATCTCGCCGCGGCCGTCGTCGGGATCGATCAGCACCTCGTCATTGAGACGGACGCGCCGGAGGTCCTGCCGGTAGATCGACAGGTCGACCCAGATCGTCGAGAGGTCTGCGACCACGAAGGCCGGCTTCTGCTCGGAGACGTATTCGCCGAGCGAGATCTGCCGCTCGATGATGGTGCCGGCGATCGGCGCCTTGAGCTCGTAGGCGGTGAGGCTCTGGTTGCTCTCGATCGCGGCGAGCAGATCGTCCTTGCCGACCCTGTCGCCGATGCGCTTCTGGATCGATTTGGCGACCCCCGGAAAGCGCGGTGTCACCTGCACAACGGCTTCCTGGTTGGCGCGCAAGATGCCGTTGAAGGACAGCGTATCGGTCAGCGTCGCACTCCCGGCCTCCGCCAGCGTGACACCGGCAGCTGCCAGCTTGACGTCGGAGATGCGGATGCGGTCGGCGCCGTGTTCGTCCTGCTCGACATGGTCGTTCGGCTTCTCCGGCTTCTTGTCCGCGGCATGCTCGGTGTGCGTGACCCCAGCAGGGGCGAGCAGGGAATAGCCGTAGGCGCCGAGTGCTGCGGCAACGATGGCAACGACGATGGTGGAGGATGTCTTCATCGCGCGCTCTCCCGGGCCAGCGCAAAAGGATTGCCGACGAGGCCTTCGATGGTCGCAACGCCGGCATGGAAGTTCTGCAGCGCCTCCTGCTCGCGCAGCCGCGCTTGGGTGACGCTCGCCTGGGCGTCGAGCACTTCGAGCAGCGAGAAGCGGCCCTGGCCGTAGCCCTGCGCGATCGCTTCGGAGGCTTCCGTGGCTTTCGGAATCGCGGTCTCGCGCAGCACCGCGAGCTCGCGCAGCGAGCCCTGGAGCGAGTCGTAGGCGCGGCCGGCGACAACGATCAGCGTGTTGCGGTTGGCCTCGCGCTCGGCCCTGGTCTTGGTGAGGCTTTCCTGCGCCGAGAGGATGTTGCCCTGGTTCTGGTCGAACACGGGGATCGGCACCGAGACGGTGAGGCGCACCGCGTCGTCATTGGTCTCGTTGAAATGGCGCCATCCCGCCGCGATCCGCACGTCGGGATAGGGCCTTAAGCGCGCCATCAACAGCTCGGCGTTGCGCTGGGCATACACCGCCGTCCAGCGCACCAGCTGCGGATTGGCATCGATGGCGGCCACGACCGACTGGAACGTCGGCGTCTTTCCCGTGGTATCGAGCCGGCCGGAGACCTCGCCGAACTTTGCCGCGGGATCCCCCATCAGCACCGCAAGCTCGCGCCGGGCGCTCGCCAGCGTTGCCTTGAAGCGTTCGCGGTCGGCCTTCACCAGGGCGGACGCGACCTCGGCGCGGCCGGTCTCGGCCGGCGAGGAGGCGCCGGCCTCGACGCGGCGGCGCAGCAGCGGCGTCAGCCGGTCGATCGCGGCGATCTGCTCGTCGAGGATCTGGATGCGCCGCTGCGCGCCGAGCACGCTGAGGAAGGCGATCGCAGTCTCCGACAACACCTCCAGCCTGACGGCCTTGCGCTGGATCGCGGCCACCTCGATGCCGGCGGCGCCCGCGGCGATCCGCGCATCACGCTTGCCGAACAGCTCGAAGGCCTGGCTGATCTGGAGCGTGGTCTCGGCCGATCTCGTGCCGCGATAGATGCCGGAGCCGAACGAATTGTCCTGTTCATAGGACAGTTCCGGATTGAGCAGTGCGCCGGCCTGGATGCGCTGCCCCGTGGCGATGCCGACGTCGCGCTCCGCCGCGGTGAGCCGCGGGCTCGCGGCCAGCGCGCGCGACAGCGCGCTCCGCATCGTAAGCGTCTGGGCGTGCGTGTGCTGCGTCAGCCAGGGGCTGACGAAAATCGCTATCGCGCACGCCAAGCGCGCGGCAGTCCGTCTGCAAGGCATGAAGGTGACCTGTGAACAATAGCATCGTAGGCGCACGGGCGCCCGGCTGATCAGTTCAGGTCAGATGTTTGGGGGGCGGAGAGTCGGTGTCAGGCACGACGCCTGCAAGCACAGTCAGGTGAGGCGGATTTGACGCGGCCACCAACTCCGACATTGCGTCAGGCAGCAGCAGTTGCGCGAAGACCACCGAGAAACAGCCATGACAGTGATGGGCTGCCAGCGTCTTGCTATCCGTATCTCCGGAATCGGGTTCCGGCGACGCAGCGATTTCCAGCTGGCCGAACGGATTGGTCACGTCCAGGCATTGGCACGTATGCAACACGCCCGACAGCAGATAGCTGATTGCGAGACACGCAGCCAACAGCCCGCGCCAGTTGCGCAGGCGAAACAATCTGATCGGGCGGCGGATCGCAGTCACGAAGTCACTCTGGTTACGTCCGGGTTCGTAGCATGGCGACCGGAACAGTGTCGACCCGCAATAATGTTACGTGTGCGGAACTGAACGTCGCACCCGCATGTATCCATGCGATTGCAAGCAGCGACGTCCGTTCATCGCCATCGTTGCGGTCCCATGGTAAGATAGAAACGACGAGAGGGAGCTCGGAATGCCGGAAGAGTCTTGCTGCTCGCACGATGCGTGCTGTGGGGAAGCCGCCAAACCCCGTGTGGAGGAAGTCGCCGCGTCAGGCTGCACCGACTGCTGCTCGGCGGGCGTTCCGGTCTTCGACGGGCTCGATCCGCGATACAAGCGCGTGCTGTGGACCGTCATCGCCATCAACGCGGCGATGTTCGTGAGTGAAATGGCGGCGGGCTATTTGGCCGGCTCCCAGGCGCTCAAGGCCGACGCTCTCGACTTCCTCGCCGACACGGTCACCTACGGCCTGAGCCTTTCGGTGATCGGCGCGAGCATCAAGACGCGTGCCACCGCCGCGTTGTTCAAGGGGTTGTCGCTCAGTGCCATGGCCGCCTGGGTGTTCGGGTCAACGCTCTATCAGACCCTGGTCCTGGGGCTCCCGCGTGCGGAGCTGATGGGAGCGATGAGCCTGGCCGCGCTGGCGGCGAACCTGACCTCGGTTCTCCTGCTCGCGCGCTACAAGGACGGCGACGCCAACGTGCGCTCGGTTTGGCTCTGCTCGCGCAATGACGCGATCGGCAACGTCATCGTGATGGTCGCTGCCATCGGCGTATTCGGAACCGCGACGGCATGGCCCGATCTGGCTGTCGCTGCGGTAATGGCTGGAATCTTCCTGACCTCGTCGCTGCAAATCTTGCGGCAAGCATGGGCGGAGTATCGCGGCGGGCAAGCTGCCGCGACTGCCTGAGGGTGGCGCGATCCAAACGCGGAAAGGCCCCAGCCCGGGGCTGACCGGCTGAGGCCTTATGTGCTCACATTCTCATCCTTGGGACTTGAGGCGCTAACGCGCCCCGCACTGGATCGTTCCGCAGGGCTCGGAATTATTTTGCCCTGCTGCCGGGAGGTGCGGCGTTCCTACGCCTTCTCCTCCCAGATCATCGCGAGATGCACGATCGTCTGCACCGCCTTTTCCATGTCCTGCCGGCTGACCCATTCGAGCCGCGAATGAAACGCGTGCTCGCCGGCAAAGATGTTGGGGCAGGGCAGGCCCATGAAGGACAGGCGCGAGCCGTCGGTGCCGCCGCGGATCGCGGTGCGCATCGGGCGCAGGCCGGCACGGCGGATCGCCTCGATGGCATATTCGAGGATCTGCGGGTGACGGTCGATCACCTGCTTCATGTTGCGGTACTGCTCCCTGACCTCGAACTTGTAGGTCGAGCGCGGATAGTCCTTCATCACGTCCTTGACGATGTTCTCGAGCAGGACTTCCTTCTCCTTCAGCCCTTCCTCGGTGAAGTCGCGCACGATGAAGGAGAGCGTCGCCTGCTCCAGCGCACCGTCGATGCCGATCGGATGCAGGAAGCCCTGCTTGCCTGACGTCGTCTCGGGCGAGCAGCCTTCCTTCGGCAGCCGCTCGACGATGGCGGCTGCGATCTTGATCGCGTGCTCCATCTTGCCCTTGGCGTAGCCTGGATGGGCGCTGACGCCGTTGATGGTGATGGTGGCGCCGTCGGCCGAGAAGGTCTCGTCCTCGACGCTGCCGGCGCTCTCGCCGTCCATGGTGTAGCCGAAATCGGCGCCGAGCTTCTTCAGGTCGACATTGTCGACGCCGCGGCCGATCTCCTCGTCCGGCGTGAACAGGATCTTGATGGTGCCGTGCTTCACATCGGGGTTGTTGATGAAGAAATGCGCGGCATCCATGATCTCGGCGACGCCGGCCTTGTTGTCGGCGCCCAAGAGCGTGGTGCCGTCGGTGGTGATGATGTCGTTGCCGATCTGGTTCTTCAGCGCGGGATGTTCAGTGAAGCGGATCACCTGGCTGGTATCGCCCGGCAGGGTGATATCGCCGCCGCGATAGTCCTTCACCAGCTGCGGCTTGACGTCCTTGCCGGTCACGTCGGGCGAGGTGTCCATGTGCGAGCAGAAGCAGATCACCGGCACCTTCTTGGTCGTATTGGCCGGGATCGTTCCGTAGACGTAGCCGAAGTCGTCGAGATGCGCGTCGGCGACGCCCATGGCCTTCAGCTCGGCGGCGAGCACGCGGCCGAGATCTTTCTGTTTCTCGGTCGAGGGCGAGGCCGGGGATTCCGGATCGGACTGGGTGTCGATGGTGACGTAGCGCAGGAAGCGTTCGGTCACGGTGTGCGAAAAGGAGAGGGAGGACATTTCTGGTCAAACCGCCGGGTCTTGGGGAAGCAAGGCTTGGGGGAAGCAGGCGGTATATCAGAAAAGCGGGCCGTGATGCGGCCGGAACGAAGCGGATCAGGCTTAACGAAACGTAGCTGCTAGATCGCTTCCTTGAGCTCCTTGACCGGGCGGAAGGCCACCTTCTTGCTGGCCTTGATGTGGATCGCCTCGCCGGTGGTGGGGTTGCGGCCGGTGCGGGCGGCGCGCTTGCGGACCTGGAGGATGCCGAGCCCGACGATGCGGACGCGGTCGCCCTTCTTGAGGTGCTTGGCGATCAGATCGACCATGTCGGTCAGGACGGCCTCGGCGTGCTTTTTCGAGAGGTCCTGGCTCTCCGCGATGTCAGCTGCGAGGTGTTTGAGCGTGATTGTGGCGGGAGCGGCTGCCTTCTTCGCCGAATCCTTCTTGGCCGAATCCTTCTTAGAGTCTGTCCGGAAAGATTACCTTGGATTGCATAGCTTTCGCAGCATGAGTCGGATGGAGGCCAGCTTGAGAAAGGCGAGCGCCCTGTGATTGAAGCATTCCCAATCTTTGGACAGTCTTCGGCATCGCCCGAGCCAGGCAAAGGTACGCTCGACGATCCAGCGTTTGGGCAAGACGACGAAACGGTGAGCCTGATCGGAGCGTTTGACGATTTCGAGGTTCACGCGCTTCAGAGCGCTACGCAGCCCCTTCTGGAAATGTGGCCCTTGATATCCGCCGTCGGCGTAGAGCTTCAGAAGAAAGGGATAGAGGCCGAACAACGTTGCCATCAGGAGCACGCCGCCGTCGCGATCCTGGATGTCCGCCGCATGCACGATGGCGTGCATCAAGAGGCCTTGCGTGTCGACGAGAATGTGCCGCTTCTTGCCCTTGATCTTCTTGCCCGCGTCGTAGCCATGGAGATCATGAGGCCCCCTTTTTCAGCGCTTTTCACGCTCTGGCTATCGATGATGGCGGCGGTGGGAGAAGCCTCGCGCTCGGCCCTTTCGCGACATTCGACATAGAGGGCGTGATGAATTTTATCGAGCGTGCCGTTCCAGCTCCACAGATCGAAGTAGCCATACAGCGTCGAGCGCGGCGGCAGGTCCTTGGGGATCGCGCGCCACTGGCAACCTGTGCTCAGGATGTACATCAGCCCGTTGGCAATCTCGCGCAGGTCCACCGTACGCTTGTTGCCGCCGCGCTTGGCCGGCGGGATGCGAGGCGCGATCAGCGCCCACTCCTCGTCGGTCAAGTCGCTCGGATAGCGCAGGCGGCTGCGGTCGTAGCGTGCACGGTTCTCGGTAGTCCACATTGGCGGCGCGTCCCCATCGAATCAGGCCGCTCACCTTGAATCACAACCGATTCATTCGACTCAACATGTTTTGGAACAGACACTTAGCCATGTCTGGCCTCCTCAATGACAGGGAAGCCCGGAAAAGCCGGTCAAGCGCGGGGATCCCTCCAAGTCCTGGAAGGCGTAGACGATTCGGGCGCGGGCTGACTATGCCACGAGTTCCCGGCAGACGCCGGCAATCGCCCAGACTACCGCGAAAGGCTTCGAGAAGTTCGGGCTAAGACTATGAAGGGATTGCCAAAATGGCGCGAGAGACGGGGCTCGAACCCGCGACCTCCGGCGTGACAGGCCGGCGCTCTAACCAACTGAGCTACTCCCGCGTGGTTCGCTGAAAGCGCGCGGAACGAGGGGGACTTAAAGGCGGGGCTTGGTGAAGTCAAGGACGTTGCGCTTTGTCAGGACGCATCGGCTAAGCATTGCTCTGGAAAACGAAAAAGGCCGCCAGGCGGCGGCCTCGGTCAGCCCGAAACAGGGCGTGTCAGCGAATCTCCGACGTGCCTGCGCTGGTCACGGCCACCGGCTTGCCGGCCTTGATCACGTGAGCGGATTGGGCGGTCTGGCTGTAATCGACGTTGGTGCGGGCTGCGATGCCGAAGCCGGCGACCAGAATACCGGCAACCAGCGCCACCACCACGATCTTCAGGTGGGTGCCACGATCAGCCGAGTGAATAGAGTGGTTCATATGAGCCTCCCGACGGGCTTAGCCGCCGTCTATGGGCTCATGTCTTAAGGACCATCTGTTTCCGGATGGTTTCGCGGGTTCCGCAAAATGGTTTCATTAATGCGCCCGCTTGGTTTCGCCGGGCTGGCGGCCGGAACAGGTCTCAGGCGGCCGCCCGGCCGATATCGCCCCGGATCGTGCGGGCCGCCCAGACGAACAGCAGGGCGCCCAGTGTGGTCGTGACCGCCGCCGAGAGCAGGGAATAGCGCACGGCGTCCGCGCCATAAGTGCCCTTGAGGGCGTCGTTGACCATGCCGACGGCAAGCGGGCCGACGCCCTGGCCGAAGCAGGTGGCGGTGAGCGCGATCAGGGCGGAGGCGAGCGCCCGCATGCTCGGCTTGGCGACCGTCTGCGCGATCGCGAAGATCGGTCCGAGATGGAAGCCGACCAGGAACGAGGTCAGCGCCAGCATCGCGACCATCGTCGAGAAATCCTGTGTCAGCATGCACAGCGCGAACACCGGGCCGGCCAGCCCTGAGGTGATCGCCGGCGCCCACAGCTTCCAGCGGTCGTCGCGGCGGCTGATCTGCGCCACCACGAAGCCGCCGAGCAGGGTGCCGGCCATGCCGGCGAGCCCCTTGAAGGTGCCGGCATAGGTGCCGATCTCGGCGCTCGACAGATGGTGCACGCGCGCCAGGAACGGCGGGATCCACGCCGCCGTTGCGTAGTTCGTATAGGTGGTGAGGCAGAAGCCGATCAGCACGATGATGAAGCTCTGCTGCGAGGCCAGGAAGCGCAGTGTCGGCCCGAGCGGCTCCGGCACGAAACTCTCCTGCATGGCGCCGCGCTTCGGCTCGGAGATCGTCAGCCACAGAATCAATGCGAGCAGGATGCCGGGCAGGCCGGCGACGTAGAACGCCATCCGCCAGCCATAGTGCTGGTTGACGTAGCCGCCGATGAAATAGCCGAGGAAGACGCCGAGATAGGTGCCGATGGCGTAGATGCCGAGCGTGAGCGGGCGCTCGTTCTTGGTGAAGAGATCGGCGACGATCGATTGCGAGGCGGGCGAGCCCGCGGATTCGCCGATGCCGACGCCGATGCGCGCCAGCGCCAGCGAGGTCACGCTCGAGGCTGCCCCGCACAGCGCCGTCATCGCACTCCAGAACGCAAGGGCCACCGCGACGATGTTGCGCCGGTTGAGCCGGTCGGCGACGCGCGCGATGGGAATGCCGAGCAGGGAATAGAACAGCGCGAAGCCGAAGCCTGCGAGCAGGCCCATCATGGTGTCGCTGAGCTGAAACTCCTTCTTGATCGGCTCGATCAGGACGTTGAAGATCGTGCGGTCGAGGAAGTTCAGCGCGTAGATGATGGTGAGCAGGCCCAGCACGTAATAGCGCCGCGCCGGGGGCTTTGCCGCCGCAGTCGTCTGCACCGACATCTGTGACGTCACATCGACCATCGCATCCCCCCAATTTGTCTTTGTTATCGTTGCCGGTCCAGCCCTTCGTGAGGCTGGTCGAGAGCGTCTTCGAGCGAAGTGGATACCGGTTCGCGTGAAGAAAACACGCCAAACAAAAACTCAGCCTTCGCGGATGTAATTCCCCGCTTCGAATTCGACCGGCGCAGCACTTGTATCGAACGACACGCCGATCGGATCGCGGTCTGCCTCCATCGCCTCCAGTTGCTCGCTCAGCATGCGCCGGATCATCAGGATGCCGCGGTCGCTCTGGCCGAAATGCTCCTCGGAGTGGATGGTCTGCGGGCCCTGGCCGACCTGGGCCTCGTAATCGCCGGGGAATTGCTGGTGCTCGGCTTCCGTCATGTCCCACCAGAATTTGCAGTTGAACTTCGAGCGCATGCGGCCGATGTCGCCGGAAGTCTTGACGCGGCCGGCAACGTAGATGCGGAACGAGGTGTCGTCGATCGGCAGCGTCCAGCCGATCGACTCGACGCGGGCGAATTGCGCCACGCGCGGGTTCGGCACGACGCGCAAGGTGGGGAGGGCGGCTTCGGTGACGCGATAAAACACCTTGCCGTCGTCCTGCTTGCGGATCGAGCGCACGGCGATGCCGCGCGGCGTCTTGTCGAACTTCACCTCCGGCATCGAGGCCATCATGTTGGTGAATTGGGGTCCCGAGAACGAGCCGTGCAGCACCGGCACGTGATAGGGATCGACCACGTTCTCGAAATGCTGGAGCCAGTTGCAGGGGATGATCGCGGGGCCGCCGCCGCCGATCGAGGAATCGTCGGCCTCAACGAACTCGCCGTCGTCCATGTTTTCCAGGCATTCGTAGGCCGGCAGCACCGGGCGTTTCTCGGCCGGTCCCATATAGGCGAAGATCAGCCCGTAGCGCTCCTCGACCGGGTACCAGGGCTGGCGCACCTTGTCCTTGAACTGGCCGCCGTCGGGCTCGCAGGGCTGCTCGAGACAGTGGCCTTCGGCGTCGAACTTCCAGCCGTGATAGCAGCAGCGGATGCCGTCTTCCTCGACCTTGCCATAGTAGAGCGTGGTGCCGCGATGGCAGCAGCGCGCGTGCAAGAGCCCGGCGCGGCCATGCTTGTCGCGGAACAAGATCAGGTCTTCGCCTAGCGCGCGGACCTTTTTCGGCGTGTCGGTGGCATCGCTGACCAGCCCGACCGGATGCCAGTAGCGGCGGAGCAGCTCGCCCATCGGCGTGCCGCGCGCGACCGAGGTGAGTTCGGTGCGCGTGTGCGCCGGCTTCATCGCATAGGCGGTGCCGAGATCGCGATCCCGCTGGGTCATCGTCATGCTGTTCCTCCCGCCGCTGGCCTTGGGTGGCCGGGTCGTTTTGATGCGGTGACCCAGTGAAAAATAATTCGATGACAATGTCAACGATATTCCAGAATGCCTCTTAATCGCATTTGGAATCAGGTTGGGGAGGTTGCGCTACCAGCGCTTGGCACGCCCCGGCTTTCTTGGCAGAGGTGGATCATGAGCCAGACATCGAGCAGGGACGGGCACGCATCGCCCGATGCGGACGAAAGCCACTCGCCGGCGCCGATCACCGTGATGCTGTCGTCACGGCTGATGGTGCTCGCCAATTTGCTCAAGCGTGGCGCGATCCTGCGCTACAAGCGCCTCGCCGGATTGTCCTCGGTCGAGTTCGGTCTGGTCGCCTCGCTCGGTCGCCGTCCGCCGATGAGCGTGGCGCGGCTCGCCGAAGCCGTCGGCCAGGACAAGGGCCAGATCAGCCGCGCGCTCGCGGAGCTCGTCTCGCGCAAGCTGATCGCGAAGTCGGCGAACCCGAAGGACAGCCGCGAGGTGCTGGTCGCGCTGACCGCGGCAGGGCTCGCCGCGCACGATGCGATCGTCGAAGGCGCGCAGGAGCGCAATCGGCAATTGCTGGAGCAGTTGAGCAAGGACGAGTTCGAGACGCTGCTGGCGCAGATCGACCGTCTCACGGCGACAGCCGAGAAGATGCTCGAGGCCGAGAAAGTTTCACGCTGATCTCTCGGAAATCTCCGGGAATGTTGGATCATTTCTAAGAACCCTTCTAAGAGGTTTTCAATTAGGGAATTCGCGCGCGCTCACCTAAGCGTCACTGCAAGCGCCTGCCGTTGGGGGAACGACGGCATGACGCAAGCAAACAGACATGTTGGGGTGCGCGTTGAACAGTCTTCGTATGCTGCGGTCGGTCGTCTTGGCGACCGCGTCTGCTTTCGCAGTGGTACCGCAGGCATCGCTTGCGCAGTCCTCGGCGCAAGGCGGTGCGCAAAACCTGCCGTCGGTCACCGTCAACGCGCCGGAAGCACGACGCCGCGCACCTGCTGCGGCCGCCCGCCGCGTGGCGCGGCCGTCGGTAGAGACCGCCGCCAGCCGCAGACCGCTTCAGCAGCGCAATGTCGGCTTCGTCGAGACGCCGCGCGGTCCGGTGAACGGCTACGTCGCCAACCGCAGCTCGTCGGGCACTAAGACCAACACGCCGATCATGGAGACGCCGCAATCGGTGTCGGTGATCGGCGCGGACCAGATCCGCGACCAGAAGGCGACCAAGCTTGACGAGGTTCTGCGCTACACCGCCGGCGTGCGGGCTGGCACCTTCGGTGCGGACACGCGCAACGATTGGTGGCTGATCCGCGGCTTCAAGTCCGACGACATCGGACTGTTTCTCGACGGCACGCAGCTGTTCTACACGGCCTATGCGAGCTGGCGGCTTCCGCCGTCCAATATGGAGCGAGTCGAGGTGTTACGCGGCCCGTCGGCGGTGCTCTATGGTGGATCGAGCCCGAGCGGCATCGTCAACGTCATCAGCAAGATGCCGCCGACCGAGCCGATCCGCTACATCGAGACCGGCGTCAACAATTTCGGCAACGCCTATGTCGGCTTCGATGTCGGCGGTCCCATCGCAACGCAGCCCCAGGATGGCAAACAGGACGGCAAGCTGTTCTACCGCGTCGTCGGCGAGATCAGGAACGGCGACACGCAGGTCAACTTCACGCCGGACAACAACTACTTCATTGCGCCGTCCTTCACCTGGAAGCCGGATGCCGATACGACTTTCACGGTTCTGGCGTCGGCATCGAAGACCGACACCCGCGGCATCAACTTCCTGCCTTACCAGGGCACGGTGACCAACGCGCCGTTCGGCAAGATCCCGACCAGCTTCTTCGTCGGCGATCCCAGCGTCGACAAGTTCACGCGCGAGCAGGAGATGCTCGGCTATCAGTTCGAGCGCAATGTCACCGACGATCTAACGTTCCGGCAGAATGCGCGATTTGCGCATATCGACCTGACCTATCGCGGTTACATCGGCAACGGCTGGGACAATATCAATGCGGCCTCTCTCGGTCGCTACAATTGGTATGCGAAGGATACCGCCAACCAGGCCGATCTCGACAACCAGCTGGAATATCGCTTCAACACCGGTCCTGTCAGGCACACGATGCTGTTCGGTGTCGATCTGAAGGGCTATCAGATCGACGACTATCAGGCCTTCAACTTCGGCACCGTTCCTCCGATCAATGTGCTCAATCCGGTCTACGGCAGTAACATCCCGCTCACAGGCCCGCCGTTCCGTAACTTCCTGATCACGCAGAAGCAGGCCGGCACCTATCTGCAGGACCAGATGAAGCTCGGCAACTTCACGCTGGTGCTGAGCGGCCGCAACGACTGGGTCGAGACGACGCAGGCCGCCCGTGACACTGGGGCGACGCTCGCCAGCAACAATGACAGCCAGTTCAGCGGTCGCGCAGGCTTGATCTACAATTTCGACAACGGCATCGCGCCCTACATCTCCTACGCGACGAGTTTCAACCCGATTATCGGGCTCAACGCGCAAAATCAGCTGTTCCAGCCGGAGACCGGCCAGCAGGCCGAAATCGGCGTCAAGGTCGCCCCCAAGGGATTTGATGGCTACTTCACTGCCTCGGTGTTCAACCTGAAGCGCCAGAATGTACCCACTACCGATCCGATCATCACCACGCTGCAGAACCAAACCGGCGAGGTGACCTCGCGCGGCATCGAGCTCGAAGCGGTCGCAAATGCTACGAAGGAGTTAAAGTTCATCGGCGCCTTCACGGCCTATCATCTCTTCACCAGCAGGGACCTGAACCCGGCGCTGGTCGGCAAGACGCCGACCAACACGCCTGAGCTCCTGGTCTCGGGCTGGGCCGACTACACATTCAAGGACGGACCGCTTGCGGGATTCGGCTTCGGCGGCGGCGTGCGCTATGTCGGCGCCTCCTGGGCGGACGCCGCCAACACCCTCGAGGTTCCCGCGGTCGTGCTCGGCGACCTCGCGGTCCACTACGAGTGGCAGAACTGGCGCACGGCAATCAACGTGATCAACCTGACCGACAAGATCTACGTCGCAAGCTGCGCGGCGGCCTCGTCATGCTTCTACGGCGACCGCCGGCGCGTCACCGCCAGCGTCTCCTACAAGTGGTAGGCGCCGGCGAGGGGAGGGCCTCGTGAAGGCGCGCACGGTCAGGCTCTGGTCCGTGGTCCACACCTGGATCAGCCTGATCTCGACCGTCTTCCTGCTGCTACTCTGCCTGACCGGCCTGCCGCTGATCTTCCATCACGAGATCGATGAGCTCCTGGGCTATGCCCCCCAGCCCGAAGCTCATGCGGGCGCGGCGCGTGCGACGACGCAAGCCGTCGCCGACGCCGCGCTCGCCGCCGATCCCGGCCGGGTGCTGCAATATATCGCCTGGGACAAGGACGAGCCCGGGATCGTGACCGCGTTCACCAACAGCGCCGTCAACGGGCTGCCCGACAACACGACCGTGCGCGCGTTCGATGCGATGTCGACCAAGCTGCTCGGACCGGTCGGCATCGGGCCGATGCTGATCATGCTCAAGCTGCATACCGACATGTTTGCCGGCCAGCCCGGAAAACTGTTCCTCGGCGGGATGGGCCTGCTGTTCGCAATCGCCATCATCTCCGGCGTGGTGCTGTACTGGCCGTTCACCCGCCGGCTGCGCTTTGCCACCATTCGCGGCCACGCCTCGCGCCGCGTGCGCTGGCTCGACTGGCACAATCTGATCGGCGTCGTGACGGTGGCCTGGGCACTGGTGGTAGGCCTCACCGGCGTCGTCAACACCTGGGCCGAGCTGATGCTCAACCAGTGGAAGGCCACCGAGCTTGCCAGCATGGTCGCGCCCTATGCCGGCAAGCCGCCGCCGTCGCATCTGGCTTCGCTCGACGACGTCGTGGCGCGCGCGAGGCAGACGGCGCCCGGGATGGAGGTTGCCTTCATCGCGTTTCCGGGAACGCCGTTCACGTCGTCGCACCACTTTGCTGCCTTCATGCGCGGCGACACGGCGCTGACGGCGCGGCTGCTCAAGCCGGTCCTGCTCGACGGCGAAACAGGGGAGGTCGCCGACAGCCGGGCGCTGCCGGTCTATCTCCAGGCGCTCCTGATCTCGCAGCCGCTGCATTTCGGCGATTATGGCGGGTTGCCGCTCAAGGTGATCTGGGCCGTGCTCGACATTCTCACGATCGTTGTGATCGGCAGTGGCCTCTATCTCTGGCTGGCACGGCGGCGCAAGCGCGCGCCCGCCCGGACCGACGCATTCGCCAGACGAACCCCGGTCCCGTCGTGATGCATGGCTCCTCTGACCGCTCGGGCCTGTGGATACGTGTCTTTGCTGCACCCATCCTGCTCGCGGCCGCGACCATCACCGGCCTGCTGGCTGCGCTACTCTGGGGAACGGTCGGCCAGTATGTCGCCTGGGTGACGGTGGGGGCCCCGGTGCTGGTCATTGCCTGGGTTTGGGTGCGCTGCCGCACCCAGAAAACCGGGCAATTATCGCGGACGACACGCGGCAAATAGCTGCCTCGGCCCGTGTGCCTCAATCCTCGAACGGCTGCCCTGCAAAACTGTGGCCGCCCTTGCTGGGATTGGCGATCTGCTCCATACCAGCCGCGGGGCGATTCCGGGATTTCTATCGTTCTGGGGGCGGCAAAGGGCCTAAAAAGAGCGTGTCTTGCGCCCATTGGTGCACTGCGCTAAGGCTCAGAACAATTCCAAACTGGACGAATCCGTGGCTGTCCCGAGGCTGCGGGAAAAAGGGCTCGTCAATGAGCGGCATTCTGCAGAACTATCTTCCACTCGTCGTCTTTATAGGGGTAGCGGGCCTCATCGGCCTCGTGCTGCTGATCGCGCCCTTCATCGTGGCGTTCCAGCAGCCGGACCCGGAAAAGCTGTCGGCATATGAGTGCGGCTTCAACGCCTTCGACGACGCTCGCATGAAGTTCGACGTCCGCTTCTATCTGGTCGCCATCCTCTTCATCATCTTCGACCTCGAGGTGGCGTTCCTGTTTCCCTGGGCGGTGGCGTTCGGCAAGCTTGGCGCGACCGGCTTCTGGTCCATGGTGGTGTTCCTCGGCGTGCTCACGGTCGGGTTCGCCTATGAATGGAAGAAAGGAGCACTGGAATGGGATTGAACCCTGCATCGTCCACAGGTCCGGTCGTCGCGCCGGCCCCCAAGGGCATCCTTGATCCGTCGACCGGCAGGCCGGTCGGCGCCAACGATCCGTTTTTCCTCGAGGTCAACTCCGAGCTGTCCGACAAGGGCTTCTTCGTGGCCGCGACCGACGACCTCATCACCTGGGCCCGTACCGGCTCGCTGATGTGGATGACCTTCGGTCTCGCCTGCTGCGCGGTCGAGATGATGCAGGTCTCGATGCCGCGCTACGACGTCGAGCGCTTCGGCTTCGCGCCGCGTGCCTCGCCGCGCCAGTCCGACGTGATGATCGTCGCCGGCACGCTGACCAACAAGATGGCGCCTGCGCTGCGCAAGGTCTACGACCAGATGCCGGAGCCGCGCTACGTCATCTCGATGGGCTCCTGCGCCAATGGCGGCGGCTACTACCACTATTCCTACTCGGTCGTGCGCGGCTGCGACCGCATCGTGCCGATCGACATCTACGTGCCGGGCTGCCCGCCCACGGCGGAAGCGCTGCTCTACGGCGTGCTGCTGCTGCAGAAGAAGATCCGCCGCACCGGCACCATCGAACGCTAAGGTTTTACGTCATGGACGACGCTAAGCTCGACGCCCTGGGGCAGACGATCGTTAGCGCGCTTCCGGGCGCTGCCATCGGTCATTCGGTTGCCTTCAACCAGCTCGCGGTGGATGTCGAGGTCAGCAAGATCGTCGAGGTGGTCAAGTACCTCCGCGACGATCCGAAATGCCGGTTCATCAACTTCACCGACATCACGGCCGCGGACTATCCGTCGCGCGAAAAACGCTTCGACGTGATCTATCACTTCCTGTCTCCGACCTTGAACGCGCGGATCCGGCTCAAGGCCCAGGCCGACGAGACCACGCAGGTGCCGTCGCTGATCGACGTGTTCCCCGGCGCGGACTGGTTCGAGCGCGAGGCCTACGACCTCTATGGCGTGTTCTTCGTCGGGCACCCCGACATGCGCCGCCTGCTGACCGATTACGGTTTCGAGGGCCATCCGCTGCGCAAGGATTTCCCGACCACCGGTTTCGTCGAGGTTCGCTACGACGACCAGGAGAAGCGGGTGGTGTACGAGCCCGTCCGGCTCAACCAGGAATTCCGCAAGTTCGATTTCCTCTCGCCGTGGGAAGGGGCGGACTATCCGCTTCCCGGTGACGAGAAGGCGGGACCGAAGGTCTGATCATGAACGAGCAACCCGAACAGCTTCGCAATTTCACCATCAACTTCGGGCCCCAGCATCCGGCTGCGCACGGCGTGCTGCGTCTGGTCCTGGAGCTTGACGGCGAAATCGTCGCCCGTGTCGATCCCCATATCGGCCTGCTTCACCGCGGCACCGAGAAGCTGATCGAGCAGAAGACCTATCTGCAGGCGATCCCGTATTTCGACCGGCTCGACTACGTCGCGCCGATGAACCAGGAGCACGCCTTCTGCATGGCGGCTGAGAAGCTGCTCGGCATCGAGGTGCCGCGCCGCGGCCAGTTGATCCGCGTGCTCTATTGCGAGATCGGCCGCATCCTCTCGCACCTCCTCAACGTCACCACGCAGGCGATGGACGTCGGCGCGCTGACCCCGCCGCTGTGGGGCTTCGAAGAGCGCGAGAAGCTGATGGTGTTCTACGAGCGCGCCTCCGGCAGCCGTATGCACGCAGCCTTCTTCCGCGTCGGCGGCGTGCATCAGGACCTGCCGCAGAAGCTGGTCGACGACATCGAGGCCTGGTGCGATCCGTTCCTGAAGGTCGTGGACGACCTCGATCGTCTCCTCACCGCCAACCGCATCTTCAAGCAGCGCAACGTCGACATCGGCGTGGTGCCGCTCAAGGAAGCCTGGGAGTGGGGTTTTTCGGGCGTCATGGTGCGCGGCTCGGGCGCGGCCTGGGACCTGCGCAAGTCGCAGCCCTATGAATGCTACGCCGAGATGGATTTCGACATCCCGATCGGCAAGAACGGCGACTGCTACGATCGTTACCTGATCCGCATGGAAGAGATGCGCCAGTCCGTGCGCATCATGAAGCAGTGCATCCAGAAGCTGAACGCAGCCGACGGGAAGGGGCCTGTCGTCGTCGAAGACAACAAGGTCGCGCCGCCGCGCCGCGGCGAGATGAAGCGCTCGATGGAAGCGCTGATCCATCACTTCAAGCTCTACACCGAAGGCGTCCACGTGCCGGCCGGCGAGGTCTACACCGCGGTCGAGGCGCCGAAGGGCGAGTTCGGCGTCTATCTGATCTCCGACGGCACCAACAAGCCCTACAAGTGCAAGATCCGCGCGCCGGGCTTTGCGCATCTTCAGGCGATGGACCACATCTGCCGCGGCCATCTGCTCGCCGACGTCTCGGCGATCCTCGGCTCGCTCGACATCGTGTTCGGAGAGGTCGATCGGTGATGGCGCAGGCGCCAATCCAGTTTGACCGTGCCTCGGGGGCCCTTGAAGGGGCCAACCTGTGGGAGCGGACGGCTGCCTTGGCGCTGGTGACGGGATCGAAGATCTCCTCGCATTTCTCGCACATGGGCTACATCGCCTGCGCAAACCTGCTGCGGAAGACGCTGCCCGAGCGCAACATCGCGATCAGGCTCAATCCCGATGCCGTGTTCGAATTCCCCTACGGCGACGGCTATTGGAGCAAGCTGCTCAACCGCTCCTACAATTACGAGGACGAGCTGGAGGTCCTGTTCGCCGACTCCATCGACGTCGACTACACGCTGCTCGATTGCGGCGCCAATTACGGCTACTGGTCGGTGCTGGTGTCGAGCAAGCCGTTCGGATCGCACAAGGCGATCGCGATCGAGCCGTCGGGGCAGAACTATCCGAAGCTTGCCAACAACGCTCGCGTCAACGGCAACCGCTTCGAGACGCTGAAATGCGCGATCGGCGCGGCGCGCGGTACCGCGCGGCTGTCAGGCACCAAGCATGAGGCCTTCAGCATCGCTGGCGCACCGTCGGCGGGCGGTGAGGACGTGCCGGTTCTCGCGCTCGACAATCTCATCGACGACGGCAAGGTGGCGGCCCACGGCAAGTACCTGATCAAGCTCGACGTCGAGGGCGTCGAGATCGAGGCGATCAAGGGCGGCGCACGGCTGCTTGAGACCGACAGCGTCATCATGTGCGAGGAGCACGGCAGCGATCGCAGCCACGCGGTGTCGCGCTTTATCCTCGAACAGACGCCGCTGAAGCTGATCGTGTTCGATCCGCGCAGCAACCGGATGGAGACCGTGACCGAGCTGTCGATCCTCGACCGCATCAAGGTCTCGACCCACGTCGGCTACAACGTTTTCGGCACCGCAAGCGCATTCTGGCAGGACAGGATCGATGCCCTGAATGCGAAAACCGCGCGCCGTATGCAGTGAGAGATAAGAGATGTCCGTTCGCCGATTAGCACCGAAGGAAGTCCAGCCCGCGAGCTTTGCGTTCACGGAGGAGAACCTCGCGTTCGCCAAGCAGCAGATCGCGAAATATCCGGCCGGCCGGCAAGCCTCCGCTGTCATCGCCATCCTCTGGCGCGTCCAGGAACAGCACGACGGCTGGGTGTCGGAAGCCGCGATCCGCGCCGTCGCCGATCTGCTCGACATGCCCTATATCCGCGTGCTCGAAGTCGCGACCTTCTACACGATGTTCCAGCTCGCCCCCGTCGGCAAGAAGGCCCACGTCCAGGTCTGCGGCACAACGCCGTGCCGCCTGCGCGGCGCCGAGGATCTCATCCACGTCTGCGAGCACCGCATCCACCACGAGCCGTTCCATCTCTCCAAGGACGGCAATTTCAGCTGGGAAGAGGTGGAATGTCTCGGTGCCTGCGTGAATGCGCCGATGGTGCTGATCGGCAAGGACACCTATGAGGATTTGACCAAGGAAACCTTTGGCAAGGTGCTCGACGGCTTCGCCTCGGGCAATCCGCCGAAGCCCGGTCCGCAGAACGGCCGCCAGTTCTCGGCGCCGACGGGTGGGCCGACCACGCTGAAGGAGATCACCTGATGCGTGATCTCCCCGCAATTGGAGGGAACGAGGCCGTGAACAAGTGGGGCTTCGTCGTCATGCACGCCGCGGTCGCGGCCGCCTTCATGTTCCTGCTGCAGCGCTTCGTGATGAACGCGACGCAGGAGAGCAGCCTACTCTGGGCGCTGACTTTCGCCGTCTGCGCCGCCGGACTTGCCTACAAGCAGTCCAATCGTTGATCGGAAAGCACTGAAATGCTCGAGGACAAGGACCGCATCTTCAAGAACCTCTACGGCCTCCACGACTGGGGGCTCGAGGGCGCGCGGCGCCGCGGCGCCTGGGATGGTACGAAGAATATCATCGACAAGGGCCGTGACTGGATCATCAACGAGATGAAGGCGTCGGGCCTGCGCGGGCGCGGTGGCGCCGGCTTCCCGACCGGCCTGAAATGGTCGTTCATGCCGAAGGAATCGACCGACGGACGGCCGAGCTATCTCGTCGTCAACGCCGACGAATCCGAGCCCGGTACCTGCAAGGATCGCGAGATCATGCGGCACGATCCGCATCTCCTGATCGAAGGCTGCCTGATCGCGAGCTGCGCGATGAACGCGCATGCCTGCTACATCTATGTCCGCGGCGAGTTCATCCGCGAGCGCGAGCATCTCCAGGCCGCGATCGACCAGGCCTATGAGGCGAAGCTCGTCGGCAAGGACAATGTCAACGGCTGGCCGTTCGACATCTACGTCGCGCATGGCGCCGGCGCCTATATCTGCGGCGAGGAGACCGCGCTGCTCGAAAGCCTCGAAGGCAAGAAGGGCCAGCCGCGCCTGAAGCCGCCGTTCCCGGCCAATGTCGGCCTGTTCGGCTGCCCGACCACCGTCAACAACGTCGAGTCGATCGCGGTTGCGCCCGACATCCTGCGCCGCGGCGCGGCCTGGTTCGCCGGCATCGGCCGTCCGAACAATGTCGGCACCAAGCTCTTCTGCATCTCCGGCCATGTCGAGCGGCCCTGCAACGTCGAAGAGGCCATGGGCATTCCGTTCCGTGAGCTGATCGAGAAGCATTGCGGCGGCATCCGCGGCGGCTGGGACAACCTCAAGGCCGTGATCCCCGGCGGCTCGTCGGTGCGCATGGTGCCGGCCGAGCAGATCATCGATACGCCGATGGATTTCGACTCCCTGAGCAAGCTGCGCTCGGGCCTCGGCACCGCGGCCGTGATCGTGATGGACAAGTCGACCGACCTGATCCGCTCCATCGCCCGCATCTCCTATTTCTACAAGCACGAGAGTTGTGGTCAGTGCACGCCGTGCCGCGAGGGCACCGGCTGGATGTGGCGCGTCTTGACCCGCATGGCCGACGGTCGCGCCCACAAGCGCGAGATCGACATGCTGCTCGAAGTCACGAAGCAGGTCGAAGGCCACACCATCTGCGCGCTCGGCGACGCAGCCGCCTGGCCGATCCAGGGCCTGATCGCGCATTTCCGTCACGAGATCGAAGCGCGCATCGACCAGTATTCGCACAAGGCTGACATCGACGATATCGGCGTCCGCGATCCCGTGAACATGGTCGCGGCGGAGTAGAGAGAATGACCAAGCTCATCATCGACGGAAAAGAGATCGATGTCCCCGCCGAGTACACGCTGCTCCAGGCGTGCGAAGCTGCGGGCGCCGAGATTCCGCGCTTCTGCTATCACGAGCGGCTGTCGATCGCCGGCAATTGCCGGATGTGCCTCGTCGAAGTGAAGGGCGGCCCGAAGCCGGTCGCAAGCTGCGCCTGGGGCGTGCGCGATTGCCGTCCGGGCCCCAAGGGCGAGCCGCCGGAAATCTCCACGCGGTCGCCGATGGTGAAGAAGGCGCGCGAAGGCGTGATGGAATTCCTTCTCATCAACCATCCGTTGGACTGCCCGATCTGCGACCAGGGCGGCGAGTGCGACCTTCAGGACCAGGCGATGGGCTATGGTGTCGACACCAGCCGCTTCGCCGAGAACAAGCGCGCCGTCGAGGACAAGTACCTCGGCGCGCTGGTCAAGACCTCGATGAACCGCTGCATCCAGTGCACGCGATGCGTCCGCTTCTCGGCGGAAGTCGCCGGCGCGCCCGAGATGGGCGCCACCGGCCGCGGCGAGGACATGGAGATCACGACCTATCTCGAGCACGCGCTGACGTCGGAATTGCAGGGCAATCTCGTCGACATCTGCCCGGTCGGCGCGCTGACCTCGAAGCCCTATGCCTTCGCGGCGCGCCCGTGGGAGCTCGGCAAGACCCAGTCGATCGACGTCATGGACGGCATCGGCTCGGCGATCCGCGTCGACACCCGCGGCCGTGAAGTCATGCGCGTGCTGCCGCGCATCAACGAGGCCGTGAACGAGGAGTGGATCTCCGACAAGACCCGTCACGTCGTCGACGGCCTGCGCACCCAGCGCCTCGACCGGCCCTATATCCGCGAAGCCGGCAAGCTGCGCGCGGCGAGCTGGCCGGAAGCCTTCGCCGCGATCGCTGCGAAAGCGGCGCGCACCGACGGCAAGCGCATCGGCGCGATCGCCGGCGACCTCGCCGGCGTCGAAGAGATGTTCGCGCTGAAGGACCTGCTCGCCAAGTACGGCTCGGGCAATCTGGCGGTGCAGGGCGGCGACGCCTTCGATCCCGCGCTCGGCCGCGGCTCCTACATCTTCAATCCGACGCTGGTCGGCGTCGAGCAGGCCGATGCGCTGCTCATCATCGGCGCCAATCCGCGCAAGGAAGCGGCCGTGTTCAACGCTCGCATCCGCAAGCGCTGGCGCGCCGGCGGCTTCAAGGTCGGTGTGATCGGCGCTAAGGTCGACCTGACCTACGATTATGATCATCTGGGTGCAGGCACCGAGACGCTCGGCGAGCTCGCGGCCGGCAAGCACTCCTTCATGGACGTGCTGAAGAACGCCAAGCACCCGATCATCCTGGTCGGCGCAGGCGCGGCCTCGCGTCACGACGGCGCCGCCATTCTCGCCGCCGCCGCCAAGCTCGCGCTCGATGTCGGCGCGGTGAAGGATGGCTGGAACGGCTTTGGCGTGCTGCACGAGACCGCCTCGCGCGTCGGTGCGCTCGATATCGGCTTCTCCGCCACGGCGGGTGGCTTGAACGCGGCGCAGATGACGACCTTCGGCACGCTGGACGTGCTGTTCCTGCTCGGCGCCGACGAGATCAAGCCGTCGGACGGCACCTTCGTCGTCTATATCGGCACCCATGGCGACCGCGGCGCGCATCGCGCCGACGTCATCCTGCCTGCCGCCGCCTACACCGAGAAGTCTGCGATCTACGTCAACACCGAAGGCCGCGTGCAGATGACCGGCCGCGCTGCGTTCCCGCCGGGCGAAGCCCGCGAGGACTGGGCGATCGTGCGTGCCCTGTCGGAGGCGCTCGGCAAGAAGCTCGGCTATGACTCGCTGTCGGCGCTCCGCCAGGCGATCTTCAAGGCCGCGCCGCACCTGATCCGTCTCGACCAGGTCGAAGCCGGCGCCGCCGACCAGATCAAGAAGCTGGCGGGGAAGGGCGGCTCGCCGGAGAAGGCGCCGTTCAAGCCGGCGATCGAGGACTTCTATTTGACCAACCCAATCGCGCGTGCGTCCGCCGTGATGGCGGAATGCTCGCGGCTTGCCTCCGGGCAGATGCTGACCGCCGCGGAGTGAGCCGATGGAATTCTTCGAAAGCGCATTCTGGACCGGTTTCCTCTGGCCGCTGATCATCATGGTCGCGGAGAGCGTCCTGGTGCTCGTCGTCCTGCTGGTCGCGATCGCCTACATCCTGCTCGCCGACCGCAAGATCTGGGCGGCGGTGCAGATCCGTCGTGGCCCGAACGTGGTCGGCCCCTGGGGCCTGCTGCAGTCCTTCGCCGACCTGCTCAAGTTCGTGCTGAAGGAGCCGATCATCCCGTCCGGTGCCAACAAGGGCGTGTTTCTCCTTGCTCCCTTGGTCTCATGCGTGCTCGCGCTCGCGGCCTGGGCGGTGATCCCGACCAATCTCGGCTGGGTGATCTCCGACATCAATGTCGGCGTGCTCTTCATCTTCGCGATCTCGTCGCTGTCGATCTACGGCATCATCATGGCCGGCTGGTCGTCGAACTCGAAATACCCGTTCCTGGCCGCGCTGCGCTCGGCGGCGCAGATGGTGTCCTACGAGGTCTCGATCGGCTTCGTCATCATCACGGTGCTGCTCTGCGCCGGCACGCTGAACCTGTCGGCCGTGGTCGAGGCCCAGCATGCCCGTGGCCTCGCCAGCCTGATCGGGTTGCCGCAGCTCACCATCCTGAACTGGTATGTGTGGCCGCTGTTCCCGATGTTCGTCATCTTCTACGTCTCGGCGTTGGCGGAAACCAACCGTCCGCCGTTCGACCTCGTCGAAGCTGAATCAGAGCTCGTCGCCGGCTTCATGGTCGAGTACGGCTCGACGCCGTATCTGCTGTTCATGCTCGGCGAATATGTCGCGATCGTCACGATGTGCGCGCTGGCGACGATCCTGTTCCTCGGAGGCTGGCTGCCGCCGGTGGATCTGCCGCCCTTCAACTGGGTGCCGGGGATCATCTGGTTCTCGCTCAAAGTGTTCTTCATGTTCTTCCTGTTCGCGATGGCAAAGGCGATCGTGCCGCGCTACCGCTACGACCAATTGATGCGCCTCGGCTGGAAGGTTTTCCTGCCGCTGTCGCTGGCGATGGTGGTAGTGGTGGCCGGTGTGCTGCATTTCGCCGGCATCGCGCCGAAGTGAGGGCCGTCATGGGTATCAATGTCAACGCCACTGCACGCTCGCTCCTGCTGTCGGAATTCGTCTCGGCGTTCTTCCTCGCCATGCGCTATTTCTTCCAGCCGAAGCCGACGCTGAACTATCCCTTCGAGAAGGGCCCGATCTCGCCGCGCTTCCGCGGCGAGCATGCGCTGCGCCGCTATCCGAACGGCGAAGAGCGCTGCATCGCCTGCAAGCTGTGCGAAGCCATTTGCCCGGCGCAGGCCATCACCATCGAGGCCGGCCCGCGCCGCAACGACGGCACCCGCCGCACCGTGCGCTACGACATCGACATGGTGAAGTGCATCTATTGCGGCCTCTGCCAGGAGGCCTGTCCGGTCGACGCCATCGTCGAAGGTCCGAACTTCGAGTTCGCGACCGAGACCCGCGAGGAACTATTCTATGACAAGGCCAAGCTGCTCGCCAATGGCGACCGCTGGGAACGCGAGATCGCGAAAGCGATCGAGCTCGACGCGCCGTACCGGTGAGATGAGAGCATGATCCTTCCCGCGCTGTTCTTCTATCTCTTCGCCGGCGTTTGCGTCGCCTCGGCGGTGATGGTGATTGTCTCGCGCAATCCCGTGCACTCCGTGCTGTACCTGATCCTGGCCTTCGTCAACGCCTCCGGCCTGTTCGTGCTGATGGGCGCCGAATTCCTCGCGATGATCCTGATCGTCGTCTATGTCGGCGCCGTCGCGGTGCTGTTCCTGTTCGTGATCATGATGCTCGACGTCGACTTCCTCGAGCTGCGCGAGGGCTTCATCGAGTACCTGCCGGTGGGCCTCGTGATCGGCGGCATCTTCCTGTTCGAACTGCTGCTCACCGTCGGCTTCTGGGTCATCAACCCCGGCGTCTCCAAGACGATCACGGCGGCGATCCCGACCAATGTCAGCAACACCGAGGCGCTCGGGCTCGTGCTCTATACGAAGTACATCCACTACTTCCAGCTCGCGGGCATGGTGCTGCTGGTCGCCATGATCGGCGCCATCGTGCTGACGCTGCGCCACAAGGCGAACGTGAAGCGGCAGGACATCAACGTTCAGAATGCACGCACGCCCGAGATGGCGATGGCGATGCGCAAGGTGGCGTCGGGGCAGGGGCTCCAGGACAGCGACGCGGCGGAGTGGGTGAAATGACGATCGGGCTCGGACATTATCTGGCGGTCGGCGCGATCCTGTTCACGCTCGGGATCCTCGGCATCTTCCTGAACCGCAAGAACATCATCGTCATCCTGATGTCGATCGAGCTGATCCTGCTCTCGGTCAACATCAACCTCGTGGCATTCTCGACCTTCCTCGGCGACATCGTCGGCCAGGTCTTCGCATTGCTGGTGCTGACGGTTGCGGCTGCGGAAGCCGCGATCGGTCTCGCCATCCTGGTGGTCTATTTCCGCAACCGCGGCTCGATCGCGGTTGAGGACGTCAATCTGATGAAGGGCTGAGCTCAGTCATGGTTCAGGCGATTGTCTTTCTGCCTCTGCTGGGCGCCATCCTTGCTGGCCTGATCGCGCTGTTCGGCGCGCATGCCCGCAACCCCTCGGGCGACGAGGTCGAGCATCACGGCGATCATGGCCACGGCGACGCGCATGCGTCGGCGGCCCATGACGACCATGGTCACGACGATCACGCTCACGATGACCACGACCATGGCCCGGTCGAGCCGCCGGCCGCGGGCTCGCGGGGCGCCGAGCTGATCACGACCGCGCTGCTGTTCGTCTCGGCGGCGCTGTCCTGGATGACGCTGGTCGATGTCGGCTTCATGCACCACGACATGCGCATTCCGCTGTTGCCCTGGATCATGTCGGGCGACCTCCAGGTCTACTGGACGCTGCGGGTCGACACGCTCACCGCCGTGATGCTGGTGGTGGTGACGACCGTGTCCTCGCTCGTGCACCTCTATTCCATCGGCTACATGGACGAGGATCCGTATCGGCCGCGCTTCTTCGGCTATCTCTCGCTGTTCACCTTCGCCATGCTGATGCTGGTGACGGCCGACAACCTCGTGCAGCTGTTCTTCGGCTGGGAAGGCGTGGGTCTCGCGAGCTATCTCCTGATCGGCTTCTGGTACCAGAAGCCGTCGGCGAACGCGGCGGCGATCAAGGCCTTCGTGGTCAACCGCGTCGGCGATTTCGGCTTCGCGCTCGGCATTTTCGCGATCTTCATGCTGACGAGCTCGACCGATTTCGAGACCATCTTCCATGCAGCTCCGAGCCTGACCGGCAAGACCATCGACTTCCTCGGCTGGCACGCCGACGCGCTGACCCTGACCTGCCTCCTGCTGTTCATGGGCGCGATGGGCAAGTCGGCGCAGTTCCTGCTGCACACCTGGTTGCCGGACGCGATGGAAGGCCCGACCCCGGTCTCCGCGCTGATCCACGCCGCGACCATGGTCACCGCCGGCGTGTTCATGGTGGCGCGCCTGTCGCCGCTGTTCGAGCTCGCCCCGAACGCGCAGGCCGTCGTGATGTTCTTCGGCGCGACCACGGCGTTCTTCGCCGCGACAATCGGCCTCGTCCAGAACGACATCAAGCGTATCGTCGCGTACTCGACCTGTTCGCAGCTCGGCTACATGTTCGTGGCGATGGGAGCAGGGGCCTATTCGGTCGGCATGTTCCACCTGTTCACGCACGCCTTCTTCAAGGCGCTGCTGTTCTTAGGTTCCGGCTCGGTGATCTACGCGATGCACCACGAGCAGGACATCCGCAACATGGGCGGCCTCTGGCGCAAGATCCCCTACACCTATGCGGTGATGGTGATCGGCACGCTGGCGCTCACGGGCTTCCCACTCACGGCGGGCTATTTCTCCAAGGACGCCATCATCGAGTCCGCTTACGCCTCGCATAATCCGTTCGCGATGTACGGCTTCCTGATGACGGTCGTCGCCGCCAGCCTGACCTCGTTCTACTCCTGGCGCCTGATCTTCAAGACCTTCCACGGCGAGCCCCATGACGAGCATCACTACGAGGCCGCGCATGAGGCTCCGCTCTGGATACTGATCCCGATCGGCGTTCTCGCGGTCGGCTCGATCGTCGCGGGCTTCCCGTTCAAGGAGCTGTTCGCCGGTCACGGCGTCGAGGAGTTCTTCCGCGAGTCCGTGAAGATGAACCCGCACATCATCGAGGAGATGCACCACATCCCCGAGACCATCGCCATCCTGCCGACGGTGATGATGGTGCTGGGCTTCCTGGTGTCGTATCTGTTCTACATCCGCCGGCCGTATCTGCCGGTCGAGCTCGCGAACACGCAGCCGATGCTGTACCAGTTCCTGCTCAACAAATGGTACTTCGACGAGCTCTACGATCTCATCTTCGTCCGTCCGGCGAAGTGGATCGGCTATCAGCTCTGGAAGAAGGGCGATGGCTTCATCATCGACGGTCTCGGTCCCGACGGTATCTCGGCCCGCGTGCTGGACGTCACCCGCAACGTGGTGAAGATCCAGACCGGCTATCTCTATCACTACGCGTTCGCCATGCTGATCGGCGCCGCCGGCCTGATCACCTGGTTCATGTTCGGCTTTGGAGGCCAGTAAATGACAACCTGGCCAATCCTTTCGGTCACGACGTTCCTGCCGCTGGTTGGCGCGCTGATCGTCTATCTCAGCCGAGGCGATGACGAGGCGGCCCGGCGCAATGCGCGCTGGATCGCGCTGTGGACCACGCTGATCACCTTCGCGGTGTCGGTGATCCTGGTGATGCGCTTCGATCCGTCGAGCGCTGACTTCCAGTTCGTCGAGAAGGCGAACTGGCTCGCCACCGGCATCACCTACCACATGGGCGTCGACGGCATCTCGCTGCCGCTGGTGATCCTGACCACCGCCATCATGCCGTTCTGCATCATCGCGAGCTGGAAGGCGATCACCAACCGCGTCCGCGAATACATGATGGCGTTCCTGATCCTGGAAACGCTGATGATCGGCACCTTCTCGGCGCTCGATCTCGTGCTGTTCTACCTGTTCTTCGAGGGCGGCCTGATCCCGATGTTCCTGATCATCGGCGTCTGGGGCGGTCCGCGCCGGGTCTATGCGTCGTTCAAGTTCTTCCTCTACACGCTGCTCGGCTCGGTGCTGATGCTGCTCGCCATCATGGCGCTGTACTGGAACGGCGGCACCACCGACATCCCGACCCTGATGCACACCGCCGTGCCGCGATCCCTGCAGACCTGGGCGTGGCTCGCCTTCTTCGCGTCGTTCGCGGTGAAGATGCCGATGTGGCCGGTGCACACCTGGCTCCCCGACGCCCACGTCGAGGCGCCGACCGCGGGCTCGGTGGTTCTGGCCGCGATCCTGCTGAAGATGGGCGGCTATGGCTTCCTGCGCTTCTCGCTGCCGATGTTCCCCCTGGCCTCGCACGACTTCGCGCCGCTGATCTTCACGCTCTCCGCGATTGCGATCATCTACACCTCGCTGGTGGCGCTGATGCAGGAGGACATGAAGAAGCTGATCGCGTACTCGTCAGTGGCGCATATGGGCTTCGTCACCATGGGCATCTTCGCCGGCACCATGCAGGGCGTCGCCGGCGGCGTGTTCCAGATGATCTCGCACGGCATCGTCTCCGGCGCGCTGTTCCTCTGCGTCGGCATCGTCTACGACCGCATGCACACCCGCGAGATCGCGGCCTATGGCGGCCTCGTCAACCGGATGCCGCTCTACGCGCTGACCTTCATGATCTTCACCATGGCCAATGTCGGTCTGCCCGGCACCTCCGGCTTCGTCGGCGAGTTCATGACGCTGCTCGGCACCTTCAAGGTCTCGATCCCGACCGCGTTCTTCGCGACCTTCGGCGTGATCCTGTCGGCCTGCTACGCGCTGTGGCTGTACCGCAAGGTCGTGTTCGGGGCGCTGGTCAAGCCGTCGCTGGCGAGCATGAAGGATCTCACTTTCCGCGAGTGCGTGACGCTGTTCCCGCTGATCGCGCTGACGATCCTGTTCGGCGTCTATCCGAAGCCGGTGCTCGACATGTCGGCCGTCTCGGTCCAGCAACTCGTCAATAATTACAACACCGCTGTGACGGCCGTGAAGGCCGCCGCACTGCTCCAGTGATCGGGCAGGTCAGGATATCGCCATGAGCTTTGAGACTGCAGGTTATCAACTGGCGCCGGTGCTGCCCGAGATTGTGCTCGCGGTCGGCGCCATGGCACTCTTGATGCTGGGGGCCTATCGCGGGCAGGAGACCACCAAGACCGTCACGACGCTTTCGGTCCTGCTGCTGGTCGTGGTCGGCGTGCTCGTCTACGCACAGCCTGCGGGCAAGCACGTCACCTTCGGCGGCAGCTTCATCGTCGACGATTTTGCCCGCTTCATGAAGATCCTGGCCTTGATCGGCTCGGCGGTGACGCTGGTGCTGTCGACCGAGTTCCTGTCGGACCCGTCGCGCCGGATCTTCGAATACGCGATCCTGGTGCTGCTCTCGACGCTCGGCATGATGGTGCTGATCTCGGCCGGCGACTTGATCTCGCTCTATCTCGGCCTCGAGCTGATGTCGCTCGCGCTCTATGTCGTGGCGGCCTCGAACCGCGACAACGCCAAGTCGACCGAAGCCGGCCTGAAGTACTTCGTGCTCGGCGCGCTGTCCTCGGGCATGCTGCTGTACGGCTCCTCGCTTATCTACGGCTTCACCGGCACGGTCAGCTTCACCGGCATCGCGGCGGCCGCGACGGTCTCGAATATCGGCCTGGTGTTCGGCCTGGTCTTCCTGCTCGCCGGCCTCTGCTTCAAGGTCTCGGCCGTGCCGTTCCACATGTGGACGCCTGACGTCTACGAGGGCGCGCCGACGCCGGTCACCGCCTTCTTCGCCTCGGCGCCGAAGGTGGCCGCGCTCGCCGTTTTCACGCGCGTCACGCTGACCGCGTTCCCCAGCATCGTCTCGCAGTGGCAGCAGATCCTGGTGTTCGTGGCGATCGCCTCGATGGCGCTCGGCTCTTTCGCCGCGATCGGCCAGTCCAACATCAAGCGCCTGATGGCTTATTCCTCGATTGGCCACATGGGCTTTGCCCTGGTCGGCCTCGCCTCCGGCACGGTCGAGGGCGCGCAGGGCGTCTTGATGTACATCGTGATCTATGTGGCGATGACGCTCGGCTCGTTCTCGGTCATTCTGGCGATGAAGCGCAACGGCCAGGCCGTCGAGAAGATCAGCGATTTCGCCGGTCTGTCGCGGACCAATCCGCTGCTCGCCTTCATGTTCGCGATGCTGCTGTTTTCGCTCGCCGGAATCCCGCCGCTCGCCGGCTTCTTCGCCAAATGGTACGTCTTCGTCGCCGCCATCAAGGCGAACCTGTTCACGCTCGCCGTCATCGGCGTGTTGACCAGCGTCGTGGGCGCCTACTACTACCTGACCATCGTCAAGACGATGTACTTCGACGAGCCGGCCGGTCAGGTCGATCCGGTGCGCGTCGAGGTGAAGACTGTGCTGGCTGTCTTTGGCCTGTTCAACATCCTCTTCGCGCTGTTCGCGGGCCCGGTGGTGAGCGTCGCCTCCGCCGCGGCAAAGTCGCTGTTTTAGGATGGGGTTCGCGCTCGGTCCTCGCGCACTCTCGGCGGGCTACAAGCTCGCAGCTTTCGAACGGACCGGCTCGACCAACACCGACGCCATCGAGCACGCGCGGGCCGGCGAACGCGGCCCGATGTGGTTCGTCACCTCCGACCAGACCGCCGGCCGCGGCCGCCGCCAGCGCGCCTGGATCGCGCCAAAGGGCAACCTCGCCGCCAGCGTCCTCGAGGTCCTGGATATTGCGCCTGCAGTTGCCGCCACCATCGGGTTCGCGGCGGGGCTTGCGGAAGAGGCGGCGCTGGAGAAGGTCAGCCTCGAGGCCGCGTTGCGGCTTGGTCCTGAGCGGCCCAGATACGCCCTGAAATGGCCGAATGACGTCCTCGCGGGCGGCAAGAAGCTGGTCGGCATTGGCCTCGAAGCCGAGGCTATCGGCGATCGTCTCGCCGTCGTCGTCGGCATCGGTACCAACGTCGTGGCGGCGCCGGAGGGCACGCCGACGCCGGCCGTGTCGCTGGCCGCACTCGGCGTCCAGATCAGCGCGGAAGAGCTGTTCTCGGCGCTGTCCGACGCCTGGGTCGAGTTCCTCGGCATCTGGGACAATGGCCGCGGCTTTGCCGAGATCCGCAAGCTGTGGCTGGAGCGCGCCTGCGGCCTCGGCGAACGGGTCGCGATCAACACGGGAACGATGACGCTGGAAGGCATTTTCGACACCATCGACGACACAGGCTGCCTGATCGTCCGCACCGTTGACGGCCGACGCCTCCCGGTGGCGGCCGGCGAGGTGTTCTTCGGCTCGGCCGCCTCCGTGGGAGCTGTGTGATGGCGAAGCCTGACGAACTGGTATTTGCGCCGCTCGGCGGCGTCGGCGAGATCGGCATGAATTTGTCGATCTACGGCCTCGGCAACCGCCAGCAGCGCGCCTGGCTGGCGGTCGATCTCGGCGTCTCCTTCGGCGACGAGGAGCATCTGCCGGGCATCGACCTGATCATGCCCGACATCAGCTTCCTAAAGAAGGAACGCAAGAACCTGATGGGTCTCGTGCTGACCCACGCCCATGAGGACCATTTCGGCGCCATCATCGACCTCTGGCCGAAGCTGAAATGCCCGATCTATGCCACGCAGTTCAGCGCGGCGCTGTTCGAGGCCAAATGCGCCGCCGAGCGCAATGCGCCGAAAATCCCCGTGACGGTGGTGCCGTCGGGCGGCCGCGTCGATATCGGCCCGTTCAACGTCGAGTTCATTCCCGTCGCGCATTCGATCCCGGAAGCGCACGCGCTGGCGATCCACACTGACGCCGGCACGGTGCTGCACACCGGCGACTGGAAGATCGACCCGACGCCGACGCTCGGCAGCCCGACCGACGAGAAGCGGCTGCGTGAACTGGGCGAGGAGGGCGTGCTCGCCCTGATCGGCGATTCCACCAACGCCGTGCGTGACGGCCGCTCGCCCTCGGAAGCCGAGGTCGCGCGAACCATCATCGACCTGGTCAAGGGCGCCAAGGGCCGCGTCGCGGTGACGACCTTCGCCTCCAACGTCGCGCGCATCAAGGCCGTCGCTGCCGCGGCCAGGGCTGCCGATCGCGAGGTCGTCGTGGTCGGCCGCGCCATGGAGCGCGTGGTGCAGGTCGCGCGCGAGACCGGTTATCTCGACGGCGTGCAGAATTTCCGCTCGCCCGAGGTCTACGGCCATCTTCCGCAGGACAAGGTGCTGGCGCTGTGCACCGGCAGCCAGGGCGAGCCGCGCGCGGCACTGGCGCGCATCGCCAATGACGACCATCCCGAGATCACGCTCAACCGCGGCGACAGCGTGATCTTCTCCTCGCGCACCATCCCGGGCAACGAGAAGGCCGTCGGCTCCATCATCAACAATCTGGTGCTGCAGGGCGTCGAGGTCCTTACCGACCGCGACCATCTGGTCCACGTCTCCGGCCATCCCCGCCGCGACGAATTGCGCGACATGATCGCCTGGACCAAGCCGCAGCTCCTGATCCCCGTCCATGGCGAGGCGCTGCACCTGAACGAGCATGCCAAGCTCGCGCGCGCCGCCGGCGTGCCGCGCGTCCTGGTCGTTCGCAACGGCGACCTGATCAAGCTCGGCCCGGGCGATCCCGGCATCATCGGCGAGGTGCCCTCCGGCCGGATCTACAAGGACGGCACGATCTTGGAGGACTCCAAGTCCCGCGCCGTGGTCGAGCGTCGCCGCATGGCTTTCTCCGGCTGCGCCTTCGTCGCGGTCGCGATGACGGAGCAGGGCGAGCTTGCCGACGATCCCGAGGTCGATCTCGTCGGCATTCCCGAGAAGAACCGGGACGGCGAGCCCTTCGACGACCTCGTCTTCGATGCCGTGGTCTCCACCATCGAGGGCCTGCCGAAGGCCCGCCGCCGCGATGCGGATGCCCTGGCTGAGTCGGTGCGACGCGCTGTCCGGGCCGTCATCAACGAACATTGGGGCAAAAAGCCCCCCTGTCTGGTACACGTCCTGACGGTGTAGTTGAGCATGGTCTTCGGATCATGCGCTGAGGGAGAAGAAACATGCTGGGTCGCCTCAACCACGTCGCGATCGCGACCAAGGACGCCGTCAAGTCCGCCAAGATCTATGGCGCGGCGTTCGGGGCGCAGATCTCGGAGGCGGTCGCGCTGCCCGAGCATGGCGTCACCACCGTGTTCGCGACGCTGCCCAATACCAAGATCGAGTTCATCGAGCCGCTCGGCGAGGCCTCGCCGATCGCGAAGTTCCTCGAGCGCAATGCCGACGGCGGCATCCATCACATCTGCTACGAGGTCGTCGACATCATCGCCTCGCGCGACACGCTGGTTAAGGAGGGCGCGCGGGTGCTCGGCGACGGCGTGCCGAAGATCGGCGCCCACGGCAAGCCGGTGCTGTTCCTGCACCCGAAGGATTTTTCCGGGGCGCTGGTCGAAATCGAGCAGGCGTAGGGCGCCGGATCATGGCCATCCAGATATCGACCGCGCTTGCGATCTACTTCGTCATCTGGTGGATCGCGCTGTTTCTGACGCTGCCGTTCGGCGTGCGCAGCCAGCACGAGGACGGCGTCGGCGCGCCTGGCACCGACCCCGGCGCACCGGTTCTGACGCGGATGAGAGGCAAGCTGATCTGGACCACGATCATCTCGGCGATCATCTACGGGATCGGCATCGCGGCCTATCATGCCGGCTATCTTTCGATTGAGCGCTTGTCCAAATTGATGGGAATGCCGTTCTAGACGTTTTTGCCGGCAATATTGTTTTGGGGGGAAACGAATGACTTTTCAGCGGATCGTCATCGCGCTTCTGGTGTTGATCGTCGCCGGCCTTGGCGCCATCGGCTATTTCGAGTGGAAGATGGCCGTGCAGGTCCGAACGCTGAAGGCGTTCGTCGAGGGCTCTGTCTTCAACGAAGCCGTGATGGCCTGCGAGCAGGCCAAGAGCTCGACGCCGTTCAAGTGGAACGGGGGCAAGAGCACCTCGGTGATCGGCCTGAACTCGGTCAAGCTGGACAAATACACCGTCAGCGCCAGCTACACGCTGGTGGCGGACAGCGTCTATTGTGATTACGATCCCATCAAAAGAAAGGCCGAGATCGGCTCGAGCTTCCTGGAGCGGGAGTAACGATCCGGCCATGCCAAGAGCATGATCCGGAAAAGTGCGAAGCGGTTTTCCGATAAGATCATGCTCAAATACCATGGGGTGGGATCGTCATGGCCGACGCGGGGGACTACCGGATTCTGCATGAGGCGGCCTTGCGGGACCATCTCGCGGGCATATCCGACCTGAGGGCACTCATCGGCGGCGAGCCGGCCGCCTGGGGGATCACCGAGGTCGGCGACGGCAATCTCAATCTCGTCTTCATCGTCAAGGGAGCGCGCGGCGGCGTCGCCGTGAAGCAGGCGCTGCCCTACGTCCGCCTCGTCGGCGAGAGCTGGCCGCTGCCGCTGTCGCGGGCCCATTACGAATATCTCGCCTTGTCGAAGCAGGCCCAACTCGCGCCCGGCCTCGTGCCGGCCCTGCTGCACCACAGCGAGACACTGGCGCTGACGGTGATGGAGCTGCTCGAGCCCCACATCATCATGCGCAAGGGGATGGTCGCCGCAACGCAATATCCCGGTTTCGTGGACGACATCACCACCTTCATGGCGTGCACCCTGTTCTTCACCTCCGACCTCGCCCTGTCGGCGGCCGAGAAGAAACAGGGCATCGCCGCTTTTGCCGGCAACCACGCGCTCTGCAAGATCACCGAGGATCTGATCTTCACCGATCCCTACCGCACTGCCGAGCAGAACCGGTGGACTGCGCCTTATCTCGACGGCCTGGCCGCAGAGCTGCGCGATGACATGGAGCTGCATGTCGCGATCTCCCGGCTGAAGCTGAGGTTCATGGCAAGCCCCGAGGCACTGCTCCACGGCGATCTCCACACCGGCTCGATCATGGTGACGGAGAGCCAGACGCGGGTGATTGATCCCGAATTCGCGTTCTACGGCCCGATGGGATTCGACGTCGGCGCCGTGCTCGCGAACCTCCTGATGGCCTATTTTGCCTCGGCTGGTCACGAGCGTACGCCGGGTGAGCGGCAGGCGTTCGAAAGCTGGGTGCTGGAGACGGTCGAGAAGGTCTGGAGCGAGTTCGCCCGCAAGTTCCTCGATCTCTGGCGCGCTGGCGCCACCGGCGACGCCTATCCGGCCTCGCTCTTCGCCGGCGAGAAGGGCGCCGCATGCCTGGAAGCCGAGCGGCAGGCTTACATGCAGCGGCTGTTCGCCGACACCGTCGGCTTCGCCGCCGCCAAAACCCTCCGCCGTATCTTCGGCTTGGCGCACAACATCGACTTCGAGCTGATCGAGGACCCGCGGAGGCGGGCGATCAGCGAGGCGCGCGCGGTGCGGCTGGCGAGGGCGATGATGGTGGAGGCGGGGGCATTTCCGAACATCTCGGACGTCACCGGCGCAGCGCGAAAACTGCGCGATTGGCAGCCGGAGTTTGCGAACGGCTAGAGGCCGATGCGCTTCAATATAGCCGCATCGGCAGCAGGACGCCGTCTGTGCCGGCCAGCAGACCCCAGGTCTCGTTGGCCGCGACCTCGACCTCCCGGATCTGGACCGTGCCGCCCTCGACCTTGAGGGTGACCTTGTACTTGCCGGGCGGCAGATCGATCTTTTGGCTGTCCGGTATTTCGGCTGCGGCGGAGTCGGAGTGCGCCAGTTTCTCGCCGGCGTGCGCCGCCAGCTTGATGGTCTGGTCGGCGACGGTGATGACCGCCGCCTCGTCCGACTTGTTGCCGAGCATCAGCTTTGCCTGCCTCGGCCTCGGCAGGAGGCCGGCATTCGCGATACCCGGCTTGCGCAGCGAAAGTTCGGCGATTGTCCTGTCGTCCTGACGGGAAAGCCGGACCAGGACCGGTCCACGGGCCGTCGTGAAGGTGATCACGGCCCGGTCCGGTTCGACCACCGTCTCGATCCAGCCACGCTTGCCGAGCTCGGCGCGATAGAAGCCGAGCACAGCCGTGAGATCGCGCGGGGTCTCGGCGTAGACTGACGCGATGAACGGCGAATTCTTCGCCGTTGCGATGCTCCAGCTCTCGGGCAGTGGCAGACCGGTGCCCTGGGAAACCCTGGCTTCGAAACCCGCACCTGCGCCCCGTGCGACCGCTCTGACGGGGATGCTCAGCAGTCGTTCGACGAAATTATCCGGAGTGTCATGGTCCCGGACCGCCCACCACGTTTCGTCAAGATAGTCGTTCACGCCGGTGGTGCGACTCCAGCTGAACCGGATGCTGTCCGCCTCGCTGTACCGGCCGAGGCTGGCCGCGACCGGGTGCATATTTCAGTGATCGTGAGCAGCGATTTCGCGCGATCATGAGCGCCGAATTCAGACGATCGTGAGCAGCCTCGCTCCGGCCGAGGCGGTGATAGGGTCAGCGTTCTGGCTGCTCGTCAAGGGTGATGGTTTTGGCGTTGCGTTTTCGCATGCTTTCGCCAGCAAGCTGGAGGCGGTGAGCGTTGTGGACGAGGCGATCCAGAATCGCGTCGCCTAGCGTGGGATCTCCGATAACTTCGTGCCATGTGTCCACAGGGAGTTGGCTGGTTACGATGGTGGAGGAGCGGCCATGGCGATCGTCAAGGATTTCCAGTAGATCGCGCCGCTCGGCAGCGGTGAGCACCGACAATCCCCAATCATCCAAAATCAGAACCTGGGCGCGGCCAAGGGTTTTGAGCAAGCGGGCATAACGTCCATCGCCCCGCGCGAGCCCCAACGCTTCGAACAATCTTGGGACGCGGTGATAGAGGACCGAGCGATTATCTCGGCAGGCCTTGTGGCCGAGGGCACAGGCTAACCAACTTTTGCCCAATCCGGTCGCCCCGGTTATGAGCAAATTCTCGTGGCGATCGATCCAGTCGCCGCTGGCGAGCTTGGCGAAGACGGCCCGGTCGATACCCCGCGGCGTGCGCAAATCGACGTCCTCCACGCAGGCATTCTGGCGGAGCGAGGCCAGCTTGAGGCGCGTGGTGAGCCGCCTGGTGTCGCGTTCCGCCGCTTCCCGGTCGACCAGCAGGCCGATGCGATCTTCGAACGGCAAGGCTTCGAGATCAGGCGATCGTCGCTGCTCCTCGAAGGCCTTGGCCATGCCGCTCAAGCCGAGCTCGATCAGGCGTTCGTGGGTGGGATGGTTGAGCATACAGGTCTCCTTGGCTTCAGTGAAAATAATCGCGGCCGCGGATGTTGCCGTGGCGCAGGGGTTGGTGTTCGGAGGGCTCGTCGAGAAAGGTACGATCCAGACCGTTCTGGAGGATGGAGCGGATCGAGGCGACGGATCGCGCCTTGATCAGAATGCCGCGCCGGCAGGCCGCTTCGACGCGCTCCGCGCTGTAGCTTTTGACCAGTGACAGAATGCCGAGGCAGGTGCGAAAGCCTTGCTCGGGATGCGGCCGGGCCGCGATCACGGCCTGGAAGAAGGCGGCGGTCGACGGACCGATCCGCTCGCCGGCGACGATCACTCCGGCGGGCGTCCATTGACCGTAGCGCCGATGGGCGCTGGGCATATGGTCGGCGATGGTGGTGTGGCCCCGCCGGTTGGGCGCGCGGGCGTGGCTGGCGATCCTGCGGCCGTTGTGGAAGATCTCGACCGTTCTGTCATCGATGCGTGCGTCGACAAGCTCACGGATGAGCCGATACGGCGCGGAATACCAGTGTCCATCGATCTCGATATGATAGTCGGGGCCGATCCGGCATCGCTTCCAGCGTGCGAAAGCGTAAGCCTGGTCCGGCAGCTTTGTAAGCTTGGGCTTGTCGAGCTCGGCGAACAGTTCGGCGCGACTGGCGCCAAAGTCGCGCATCTGCCTTGCATTGAGTTCGACGACGAGTGTTTTGATGGCTGCGTTCAGCTCCGCCAACGAAAAGAAGCGTTGGTTGCGCAGCCGCGCCAGAATCCATCGCTGGGCGACTTGCACCGCAACTTCGACCTTTGCCTTATCTTTTGGGCGCCGCGGCCGGGCTGCGAGAATGGCCGTGCCGTAATGGCTCGCCATCTCGGCATAGGTTCGGTTGAGGCCGGGATCGTGGCGGTCGGGATTGGTGACGGCGGCCTTGAGATTGTCGCAGACTACGAATGTCGGCACGCCGCCGAGGAAGGCGAAAAGATTGATGTGGACCCGGATCCAGTCGGCGAGCCCCTCGCTTGGACAGGCCTCGGCATAGGTATAGTTGGAGGCGCCCATCGCCGCGACGAACAGCTTCATCGACTGCACTTCCCCGTTTGAGGGATCGATGACGTCGATGGTGTCGCCGGCGAAATCCACGAAAACCTTCTCGCCGCCCAGATGCGTCTGCCGCATCGAAGGCCGGGCTCGCCCCTTCCAGGCCTCGTACGTCGTGCAGAACCAGGTGTAGCCGAAGCCATCGGGATGGGTGGCGCGATACTCGTCCCACAGCAGCCGACGGGTCACGTTGCGTCGGCGCAGCTCCTTGTCGACATAGCCCCAGTCGGGAACGGCCCGCTGGGGGCTCTGCGACGCAGGCCTCGGCGCCGGGAAAAGCAGCAGCTCCAGGTCCTCGTCGCTCATTCCGGCCGGCAACGGCCACTTCAGCCCGGCAGCCCCGGCTCGGCGTAGATAGCTGTGCACGGCGCCGTTGCTGATGCCCAAGGTGCGCGCGATGGCTCGCTCCGGCAAGCCTTGAACATGTTTTAAGCGGAGAACCTCTTTGATCCGGCGCATCGACAATCTCTGGGTGGGCATCGGCCTTCCTCGTTCACTGACGAGGCAGTTCCTAAGCCGGTTGAGTTGTCGGCCGAAGCGGGCTGAGTTGCTGAAAAGCTGCTCACGATCCCGCGAAATCCGTGCTCACGATCGTCTGAAATCTCTGCTCACGATCCCCTGAAATCCGTGCTCACGATCCCGCGAAACATGCAACCGGGCTTGCCAGCACGGCCGTGGCGGCGAGCAGTCCGCCCGCGAGCAAGATACCTAGCGTTCGGCGATTCATTTTTTCCGCAATCCCTGGGGCTCAGATAACGATCCTGAGCTTGGTCGCGTTGATCACGAAAAATGTTCACTGCTGTTGGTCGCTCATGATGCACCGCAATCGGCGGCTTGCACCGCTTGGGACGCAAGCTGGCCTCCGAGGGTCTCGCGAGCGCCGCGTTCCGGAACCCGCCGCCATCAAAACGAAGCTTGCGTTCGACGGCCTACGAATGATCAAATCCCTGATCGGAATGCCTGCGTTGTTGGGGGACACATGATGTTCAGGATGATCGCGATCGTCGCTGGTTTGGGGCTGGCGCTCGCCACCTCGGCGGAGGCCCAGGCGCCGCGCAAGGGCGGAACCATCCGCATGACGGCGCCCTACGGTTCGAGTTTCACGAGCCTGGACATTCACACCACACAGCGCGCCCAGGACGAGATCTACGCCAAGGCGCTGCACCGGTCGCTCTACATCTGGAATTCCGCGGAGGGCAAGCCGGTTCTGGAGCTCGCCAAGGAGGACGTGGTCTCGGGCGGCGGTCTCGTTCACACCTTCAAGCTGCGCGACGACGCCTATTTCCACAACGGCCGCAAGATGACGGCCGACGACGTCATCTGGTCCTACAACCGCATCATGGACGGCACCAAGGCCTATCCCGGCGCGCGCTTTGTCCGCGTCATCGAGGGCGCGGACGCGGTCGAGAAGGGCCAGGCCAAGGAGATCTCCGGCCTGAAGAAGATCGACGACTTCACCCTCGAGATGAAGCTGACCGAGAAAGTCGATCCGGGATTCTACTTCTTCACGGCGCTGACCTCGATCTATCCCGCCGACGAGGCCGCCAAGGAGAGCTTCATCCAGAAGCCGATCGGTCTCGGTCCCTTCAAATTCGTCGAGCACGTGCCGGGATCGCGCATCGTTCTGGAGCGGTGGGACCGGTTCTACAAGCCCGGCAAGCCCTACGCCGACAAGGTCATCGTGTCGATCATGGGCGAGGCCGCGGCGCGCGATGTCGCCTTCCGCAACAAGGAGATCGACACCTCGGTGCTGGGACCTGCGCAATATGTCGCCTATCAGTCCGACGCCGACCTCAAGGGCACCATCGTCGAAGTCGCCGAGGTCTTCACGCGCTATATGGGCATGAACCCCTCGTTCAAGCCGTTCACGGACAAGCGCGTCCGGCAGGCGATCAACTACGCGATCGATACTGACCTGATCATCAACAAGCTGGTCAAGGGCAAAGCCTATCGCGCCACCAGCTGGCTGCCGTTGACATCTCCAGCCTACGACAAGGCGATGAAGCCGTACCCCTACGATCCCGCCAAGGCCAAGCAGCTGCTCGCGGAGGCCGGCTATCCCCAGGGCTTCGAATTCGAATGGACCACCAGCCAGAATGAAAGCTGGGGCCTGCCGATCGTCTCGGCCGTGATCCCGATGCTGGACAAGGTCGGCATCAAGGCGAAGGTCAAGCAGGTCGAGACCGCGGTGCTGGCCGAGGTGGTGCGCAGCGGCGACTATCAGGCCTTCATCTATTCCCAGGCGACCGGCCCGGATCCCCAGGCCGCGCTCAAATGCTTCCACTCCTCGACGCCGCAGCCGGCCTGCAACTACATGAACTACAAGAATGCCGACTTCGACAAGCTGATCGATGCGGCAGGGCAGGCCGACGATCCCGCAAAGCGCACCGAGCTGCTGCAAAAGGCCAATGCGCTGCTCTATGAGGAAGCGCCGGTCTGGTTCTTCAACTACAACAAGGCGGTCATGGCGGTGCAGCCGTGGCTCAAGGGCGTTCAGCTCAATGCGACCGAGCTGACCCATCAGAACGTCGAAGACCTCTGGGTCGACGAGACCTCGCCCGCGAAGTGACACGCGCTCTCGCGCTCCCTCCATCGCGACGAGCGGTGGGGGGAGAGAGGAAAAGTCTGGATGCTCTCGTTCCTGCTCCGCCGTCTTCTGCAAACCATTCCGACCGTGCTCGCTGTCGTGCTGCTGGTCTTCGTGCTGTTCAGCGTCGTTCCCGGCAGCATTGTCTCGAGCATGAGCGACGACAGCGATCCCCAGGTCGAGCTGCGCATGAAGAAGCAGCTCGGCCTCGACGATCCCCTCTATTGGCGTTTCGGCGCCTACATCGCCAAGCTCGCGACCGGTGACTT
Source organism: Bradyrhizobium barranii subsp. apii (assembly GCF_011516635.5). Taxonomy (GTDB): domain Bacteria; phylum Pseudomonadota; class Alphaproteobacteria; order Rhizobiales; family Xanthobacteraceae; genus Bradyrhizobium; species Bradyrhizobium barranii. The sequence continues at coordinate 4,823,466 of NZ_CP096255.1, forward strand.
CGGCACCTCGTTCCGGACCCGCGAGCCTGTCACGACCATGATCGCCAAACGGGCCTGGCCGACGCTGCAGCTCATCTTCACGGCCATGACGTTTGCGATTTTGATCGGTGTTCCCCTTGGTTTCATCGCAGCGCTGAAACCCGGGGGCATCGTCGATACGCTCGCCATGGCGCTGGCGGTGTCGGGCCTTTCCATTGCCAAATTCTGGCTCGGATTGGTGCTGATGTATCTGTTTGCGTTGAAGCTCGGCTGGCTGCCGAGCTTCGGCTATGGCGATGGAGGGCTGAAATATCTGCTTCTGCCGGCGGTGACGCTCGGCGTCTCGCCGATGGCGCTGTTTGCCCGCACGACGCGCGCCGCGGTCCTCGAGATCATGACCGCTGATTTCGTCCGCACCGCGCGCTCGAAGGGCATGAGCGAGACGCGTGTCGTGAAGTGGCATGTGATGCGCAATGCGCTCGTCATCATTCTCACCACCGTCGGCCTTCAGTTCGGCGGGTTGATGGGGCAGGCGGTCGTGGTCGAGAAACTGTTCTCCTGGCCGGGCATCGGTTCGCTGCTGGTCGACAGTGTGCTCCAGCGCGACATTCCCGCCGTTCAAGGCTCCATTCTCGTGGTGGTGCTGGCCTTTCTCGCGATCAATCTGCTGATCGACGTGCTCTACGGCGTGATCGATCCCAGGATCAGATACGCATGAAGCTCCGCGCCAATCTCATCATCGGTGGCGCGCTGTTCGCGCTCGCGATCCTGGTCGGCCTGCTCGCGCCCTGGCTGGCGCACACCGATCCCGTCCTGGACGCCAACCTCATGAACGCGGAGGAGCCTCCGAGCTGGACCTGGTGGTTCGGCACCGACGACCAGGGCCGCGACATCTATTCCCGCGTCGTCTACGGCGCCCGCGTCTCGCTGACCGTCGGCATCGTCTCGCAGCTCATCAACAGCGTCATCGGCGTCGCGCTGGGCTTGAGCGCGGGCTATTGGGGCGGCTGGTGGGACGATTTCGTCAACGGCCTGACCAATCTGATGCTCGCGATCCCCTCGCTGATCTTCGCGCTCGCCATCATGGCGGTGCTTGGCCCCGGCCTCACGAGCCTGCTGATCGCGCTCGGCCTGACCAACTGGTCCTTTACCTGCCGGATCGCACGGGCCTCGGCGCTGTCGCTGAGGAGCCAGGGCTATGTGCAGGCGGCGACCGTGCTCGGCTACGGCGATCTGCGGATCATGGTCACGCAGCTGCTGCCGAACATGCTAGGGCCGATCGTCGTCATCGGCACGCTCGGCATGGGTAGCGCGGTGCTGTCCGAAGCCGCCTTGTCGTTCCTCGGCCTAGGCGTCCGTCCGCCGTTTCCGAGCTGGGGCAGCATGTTGTCGGACGCCCGCGACCAGATCACGACGGCGCCGTGGCTCTCGGTGTTTCCGGGCCTTGCCATCTTCCTGACGGTGCTTGGCCTCAACCTGCTCGGCGATGGCCTGCGCGACATTCTCGATCCACAATCGCGGAGCCGGCGGACATGACCGGCGCGCCGCTGATCGAAGTCGAGGATCTGCGCATCGATCTCGACGATGGATCGAGGCGCGTTGCGGCGGCCGAGGGCATTTCATTTCGCATCGATCGAGGCGAGACGTTCGGCCTTGTCGGCGAATCCGGCTGCGGCAAGAGCATCACGGCGCTCGCCCTGATCGGCCTGTTGCGGCAACCTTTGTCGATCGGTGGCGGCATCATCCGGTTTGAGGGGCGGGAGATCCAGCACCTTTCCGCGGCCGGGCAGCGGGAGCTGCGCGGCAATCGCATCGCCATGATCTTCCAGGAGCCGATGACGGCGCTGAACCCGGTCTCGCCGGTGGGCCGGCAGATCGCCGAGATGTTCGTGCTGCACAAGGGCAAGAGCTGGCGGGAAGCCAACCAGCTCGCGGTCGAGGCGCTGGCGAGCGTCCGCGTCCCCGCACCGGAGCGGCGCGTCAACGATTACCCGCACCAGCTGTCCGGCGGCATGCGCCAGCGCGTCATGATCGCCATCGCCCTCGCATGCGGTCCGGACCTCCTGATCGCCGACGAACCGACCACCGCGCTCGACGTGACCGTGCAGGCCGAAATCATCGAGCTGATGCGCAATCTGTGCGCCGAGAGGGGGACGGCGATCCTGATGATCAGCCACGATCTCGGCCTCGTCGCCAATGTCTGCCGCCGTGTCGCCGTCATGTATGCCGGCCGCATCGTCGAGGAGCGCGGCTCTGCCGATATTTTCCGGGCGCCCTCGCATCCCTATACGCAGGGCCTGGTCGCCTCGCTGCCGCGGCTGGGCAGTCGGGCCGCGCTTGGCCGCACCAGGCTCAAGGAGATCGCGGGCGTGGTTCCAGCGATCACGAATTTCCCGGATGGCTGCCGGTTCAATCCGCGCTGTACGCAGGCCACCGAGATTTGCCGCACGGTTGCGCCGCAGACGGATTTGCTGGAGGCCGGCGGTTTCGTCCGGTGTTACCACCATGCATGAGCCGCAAGCCATGCAGGGGGAGGCGAGGCCGGACGACGACCTCATTCTCAGCGTCGAGGATCTCGCGGTTCATTTTCCGATGGGGGGCGGCCTGCTGGGCCGCAACCGGCGGGTGCTCCGTGCCGTCGACGGCGTCGATCTCAGGCTGAGACGAGGCGAATGCCTCGGCCTTGTCGGCGAGTCCGGCTCGGGCAAGTCGACCGTCGCATTGTCGATCCTGGGTCTGTTGACGCCGACGCGCGGCCGCATCGTGCTGGACGGGCAGGTGGTGACGAACAGGCAATCCGGCGACCGAAAGTCGCTGGCCCGCACCGTGCAGATCGTCTTTCAGGATCCCTACGCCTCGCTCAATCCCCGCCAGACCGTGCGCCGCACGCTGGAAGATCCCCTGCGTGTGCATGGCGTGACCGCAAAAAGCGAGATCGAGGACCGCGTGGCGACGATGCTGCGGCATGTCGGCCTGCGGCCGGAACAGGCCGATCGCTATCCGCATGAGTTCTCCGGCGGCCAGCGCCAGCGCATCGGGATTGCGCGGGCCCTGATCCTCAATCCCAGGATCGTCATCTGCGACGAGCCCGTGTCGGCGCTCGACGTCTCGATCCGCGCCCAGATCATCAACCTGCTGCTGGAATTGAAGGACACGCTCGGTCTTTCCTACATCATGATCAGCCACGACCTCGGCGTCGTCGAGCACATGAGCGACCGCGTCGCCGTCATGTATCTCGGCCGCATCGTCGAGAACGGCCACTGGCGCGAAATCTTCGAGCGGCCGGCGCACCCCTACACGCAAGCCCTGATCGCGGCCATCCCCGATCCGCTGCACCATGCACCGTTGGCGACGACAGGGGGCGACCTTCCCAACCCGCTCAATCCGCCGAACGGATGCGCCTTCAGCCCGCGTTGCCGGTACGCGGAGGCCGTGTGTCGCCACGAGCCCGGTCCGGTGCTGGAAACGCGCGCCGATGGACATGAGGTGAGGTGCTGGCGGGCTGACGAGATTGCTGGGCAGACGCAATTGGCTTCGACCGAGGGCGGGCATCCCTTAAGGATGGAAGGCGCGTCCGTCGCGGTCAAAAGCGTCGCTCCAGCGGCCCGCTAGAGCGTTTTCCGATCACGTTGCGTCGTAACCAGCCGCGACGAGATAATTTTGACATTCCTCGGGTGAGAAGCGTTTGAGAGCGTTGGCGATTGCTTGCCAGAGATCGGGCATGGTGCGGGCTGCGGCGGCCCGCAACAGCGCTTTCAGTTTGGAGAAGGCCATTTCAATCGGGTTGAAGTCTGGACTGTAGGGCGGAAGATAGAGCAGGCTAGCTCCGACCGCCTGGATGGCCTCTCGAACGCCATGGACCTTGTGAGCGGGCAAGTTGTCCATGATAACGGTATCGCCCGGCCGCAGCGATGGGGCGAGCAATTGCTCGACGTAGGCCAGGAAAGCGTCGCCATCCATTGGACCGTCCAGAACAAGCGGCGCGATCAGACCGTCGGAGCGCAATCCAGCGGTGAACGTCGTCGTCTTCCAATGTCCGTGTGGGATAGCTGCACGACATCGCTCGCCGCGTGGCGAGCGCCCGTAACGCCGCGCCATTTTGGTGTTGGCGCTGGTTTCGTCGATGAAGACGAGACGCTCAGGGTCAAGGTCGATTTGCCCTTCGAACCACTCCTCACGTGCGGCATTTATATCGCCGCGCCGTTGCTCGGCGGCGTGCGCTGTCTTTTTTTAAGTGTGATCTTTCTGCGCTGGAAAAAACGCCAGAGCGACGCGATGCCAGTCGATATTCCATGACGTTTCAACAGTTCTCGCAACTCGGCAAGCGTGATATCCGGCCTCGCTGTCACCGCCTCCAGAATCAATTGCGAATGCGCTTCGATGCGCTGCGATTTGCGGTCACCGCCCTGGCGTTTAGGAACGATGTCGCCAACTTTCTTGAGGCGAGCGCGCCAGCGGATCGCACTGGCCGCGCTGACACCAAAGCGCTCAGCAGCCTGTCGACAGGACATGCCACCGTCAATCGCGGCTACCACCCTTTGGCGAAGATCAACCGAAAGCGCCCTGGCCATACATGCTGGCCTCCCTCGCCAGCATGCAGCTTGAATCTGACTCGCGCCGTTTTGGGAATCCCCACCCGATTCTTTCCGGTCGGAAAATGCTCTAGTCACGTCCGGTCTGCCCTGACAGGCGGACGATTTTGGGGCCCGCCCATGAGCCATCGCGTGGGGTTGATCCTTGGTGCGGTTCAATCGCGTACCGCCCTATTTTCATGTGTGCTACATGGTTCGGTAGCAAAATGTAGCAGGAAAGGCAGATCATGACTGACGATCAGGTCAATCTCGTCGTTCAGCACCTTTGCGAGCAATTGCACTTGGCGCTCCAGTTGAAGGGCAGCGAAGCACATCCACCAAACGCCAAAGATATTGGATTCGATCCGGCCTCTGTGAGAACCGTATTGCTGACCGGCTTGCGTTTGGCGGGTGTCACGACCCACCACGAGGCGGTCGGGAAGAGCGAAGAGCCGCCGTGGTCCTAAACACAAAACGCGGGACAGAAGCCCCGCGCCGATGTCTCAGCTGGGTCAGCAGCAGACAAATCCACGACAGCGTCCATAGGTCCGTTAAGGGCCAACAACCGACGTTCGATATATCGTCCGTTCGCATCTCGGAACCGCGTCGCGGACGCCGTAGTTAACTGCTCGATTGTATTCGGACAAACGGCGGTCTCCGCTGACCATCGAGGATGTTGCTCCCGCCCAGTAGACGCGGATGTAAAGCGAGAACTGGCCACTCGCAGGCAGCCGGGGATGTCCCGGGTTCTGTTGAATTTCTGAAGAGGTCGGCGTTGCCCACCTTGAGCCGGTAGGCTCGGGGTGCTGATTCCACAAAGGAGAGCAACGCCATGACGAGAGATATCACACCGGCTGGTTGGCCGGCGACCGGGGCTGTGGAGAAATCATTTGCGGAAGTGCGAGCGAGCTTCGATCGGTTCTGCCTTGCGGCAGGAATCGAGGCGCTCGGCACGATGATGGAGGCGGATGTGACAGCGGCCTGCGGGCCGCGCCACGGTCGTGATGCGGCGCGGCGGGCGCACCGTTGGGGCCGAACGCGGGGGCGGATCGGTTTCCACGGCGGCAAGATCGAGGTCGATCGCCCGCGGGTCCGGGGCATGGACGGCCGCGAGGTCACGATCCCGAGCTGGGAAACGGCGGCGCAGGAGGACTGGCTCGGTCGCTGGGCGATGAACCTGATGCTGATCAATGTGTCGACGCGCCGGTTCGGCCGCGCCGTCCGGCTGCCCGAGGGTGACGTGCCGGCACCGCCCGGATCGGGGATTTCGAAGTCGGCGGCCTCGCGGAGGTTCGTGGCTCTGTCGGCGGCGCGGCTGGCCGACTTCATGGCTGCCGATCTGTCCGCGCTCGACCTTCTGGTGGTCCAAATCGACGGGCTGCATCTCGACGACGATCTCGTGCTGGTGGCCGCGATCGGGGTTGACGGCGAAGGCAACAAGCATCCGCTGGCGCTGGTGGAAGGGGCGACCGAGAATGCAGCAACGGTTCAGGCCCTGCTGGACAACCTGGTCTCGCGCGGGCTCGACCCGACGGTGCCAAGACTGTTCATCGCCGACGGCGCGAAGGCGTTGTCGAAGGCGATCCGCCGCACCTTCGGTTCGGCCGCTGCGATCCAGCGCTGCCAGATCCACAAGGCGCGCAACATCATGGAACGCCTGCCGAAAGAGCATCATGCGGCCACCCGCCGGGTGCTGCGCCAGGCCTGGGAGCTCGATGACGCCGACAAGGCTGAAAAATTGATCCGCAATCTCGCGCGTCGACTCGACCAGCAATGGCCCGGCGTTGCGGCCAGTATCCTCGAAGGCCTCGACGAAATCCTGACTGTCGTCCGGTTGAAGTTGCCGAAGGAGCTTCGCCGATCGCTCGCCTGTACCAATATCGCCGAGAACATGATGGGCACCATTCGCCGCGTCACGCGCAACGTTAAACGCTGGCGGGATGCCGGTATGGCCTTGCGATGGGTCGCGGCCGGTATGATCGAGGCCAACAAGGGCTTCCGACGATTGAAGGCGCATAAGCAATTGTCGGTTCTGCGTGCGGCCCTTCAAGCTCACCACGATCGCATGACAATCAAGTCCGTTGCCCACGTCACGAGGGCTGCGTAATATTCATTCCGGCAACGTCGACCCGACGTAGTTCAACAGCGATCGGGACATCCCCCAGGCAGCCAGTTGCTCTCTTTGTCTACTTGTCTACGCTCGGTGATTTTGGCACCAGCGCGCAGCGTCAACGAACCGTCCCGACATTGAACGTTCGCTTCGCAGGGAACGTTGGCGGCATCTTGCCGCTCGCCTCAGCGCCAGGTTGCCGGTTCGCAGGGAGGCTTATTGAACGGCCCTCCGGCAAAACTGCCAACGTCTGGCGCCCGGATGCAGTGAACGACGCGGGACGGATGGACGGCTGCGCCGTTTTGGTCGTACCACGCGGCCATGGCCGGATTAGCGAACATGGCCGCGGCGATCAGTCCTACCGAAGCAAGCTTCCTCATTTGCGCGTCTCCTTATGTGTCAATGATTGAACGACTGACTATCCTTTGCGGCTCATTCCTACCGAAGAGACTGCAAGCAACATTTGGCGGTATCGACTATGCACATCATCAAGGTTGATCTATATCAACTTCGCCCGAATACGGCGGCTGATGACCGCTCTGGGTCAAACTACGAAAAACTCAACCTGAGCAAATTCAGTCCGCTATGCCCTATTGATCGGACCTCAATGAGGCGTGCCGTCACTTCGCTGACGGGCCCAATTGCAGACAAGCTTTGTTGAGGAGCCTTCGAGAAGCTCATCAAAAATCAGCGCCGAGGTCATGCGCTACGGCAGCTACCGACCGCCTCGCCACGCAGTTAGCCCGCCCTATTCGTGAGAGCGCGGTATTTTGGTCCGACTGGTGCATCCGCACACCTCCGCTGACGAGGCGCACAGGATTGCCTTCGGCTTTTCACCGCCTGACGACCGGTACTTTGCAACGCGCTTGAGGGATGGGTTGGGTGAACGCGGGCGGACGCCCCACCGGTCAAGGACCGAGCGGCAGCAGCGCGCCGGGCAAGCTGCGGATCAGGTCGGCTTCGGGACATGCCGCGGCGAACGCAAGGCGAATGCGGCTCTTGGTCTCGACAACCCGGGCGGCGATTTTCAAGAGCCGAAGACGCAGCGTCGCGAACTCGGCAGTGGCCAATTCCCGGACTTTGGGAATGGCGTCGCGCACGGTCAGCATCAGCCAATAAGCGGCGGTATGGAGAACGAGGCGGACTTGATTGGCGAGCGCCGAACGGCAACTGGTGCGATCGGAGGCGAGCTGCGTCTTATGCAGCTTGATCAGATTCTCGGCTTGGCCGCGCGCGCAATACAGGCTGTCGTAGATCCACTCGGCCGAGCCGACATCGAGGCTGGTGACGACGAAGCGGATGTCGAGGCCGAGCATCGTCGCCTCAATACGGGCGACGGTGCGTCGTTCGCGATCCCAGGACTTTGCCTTGTGGCGCGTCTCGGTATAGCCGCGCAGAACCGGCAGGTTCTCGATGGCGCGTCGCGTGCGGATGTCGTCGGCGACCGCGTCGACTTTTCTGGCGAGCGGCTTGGTGCCGGACAGACCGAAGATGTAGTCGATGCCGTTGGTCTCGCACCACGCCATTGCCTCCGGCCGGGCATAGTGCCCGTCGCCACGGAACGTAATTCGCGTGTTGTGCCACCGCGTCCGGATATGCCGTACCAGGCGGCGCAGATGGGCACGCACCTCGACGCCGCCCGGCGTCTTGCCGGGCCGCAGCACGACCGCCACGGGCCGGCTCTTCTCCGTGTCGTAGACGTGGATCGGCAGGAAGCAGCGTTCGTCATAATGAGCGTTGAACAGCGAGAGCTGCTGATGGCCGTGGACGACATCGCAGGTATCATCGATGTCGAGCGTGACGGATGCCGGCTCGCGCGGGTAGCTATCCATCCATGCGTCGACCAAAGTGTAGGTCAGTCGGATCACGTCGCGCAGGCGCGGAGCATTCTCCAGGCGCGACAGCGTCGGTTGGGAACACAGATCGCGACCCGTGTCCGGCAGCCGTCCGCAGGCCAGCTTGAATGCGGGATCGGACCGCAGATGATCGAGGTCGTCGGCGTCCTCGTAGCCGCAGCAGATCGCGAACATGCGCGCGCGGAACATATCGACCAGGCTGTGCACGACCCGCGTCGGATCGCGCCGATCCGGGAACACCCGGGCCAAATTGTCGGCCAAGCCGAGACGCCGCTCGGCCATCGCCAGAAGCATCACGCCCCCGTTCGAGGTCAGCCGACCGCCATCGAAGGCAGCTGTGACTTTCTTGGCGTGAACGGCTGGAAACGAGAAGGGCAGAATCGTATCGTCGGTCATGGCGGGCGTGGTGTTCGCGGCTGAAGGTGATGGGGTTGGCTTTGCAACCGAATCCTACGCCGCATCAGCGCTTTACACCACGCTCGCCAGCCTCTCAGGCGCCCTCTGACGAATAAGACGGGTTAGGCGCGGGATCCAACGCGGCACATTGATGCAGAACGCTTCGTATTCCGCGCCGAATGACCTTTTTAGCGTCGGCTCTTCGTAGCCCACGACAAAAAGGTGGAAGGCGAGCCAGACGACTGCGCCGTAGGCGAACAGCCCCCAATCGCCGAACAGGAGCGCCTGGCCGAAAATGACGGCGGCGACCGCCACGTAGATTGGATTGCGCACATAGCGATAGAGGCCGGTAACGACGAGATGTTGGGTCGGGGCGATCGGCGCCGGCGTGCCGAGCCCCTGCAGTGCGAAACGCGCGAATGAATCCACGAGCCCGGCTAAGCCGGCAAGAATTAGCGCGGCGCCGACGAAGCGCGTGAGCTCGACGCCGAGAAACGGCAACCTGAACTCCCAGCGTGAAATCCACCATGGGACCACCCCAGCCACCACGCAGGGCGCGAACAGGAAGAAGATGGCGGTGCCGATGACGGCAGCAGTTCTTGGCATAGACACGATCCGTTCCCTGCTATTTTAACACACCGCACCGGGAGCGCGTCAGGTCCGCCTTGGGTCATGAACGACAAAGCTTGAACTGAGCGCAATAGGTCTGCTTTCGGGCAAATTGCCACCAACCCGCGCTCGTTGTCCTGACCATGAATGCAGCTAGCGCGCTACGGCGCGGAAGGCCCGGCGCGGACAACACCGGTGTTTCTGCTATAGTGCGACGTTCGAACTTGCGGGGCGGCTGCTTCAAGGGTTGAAATCATGCACAGAGCATCTGGATCATTACTACTTGCCTTCGTTTTTATTCTATTTGCTCCGCAAGTGCGGGCGCAGCAGATTCCGGCCGAAACCGTTCAGGGAATGCTTGCGGCCCAGATACGCACGCAAGGCTTCACTTGCGAAAAGCCACTCGGCGCAAAGAAGAACACGAAGGCGTCTCGACCTGATCGCGACGTTTGGGTTCTTAGATGCAGCAACGCCATGTACAGGATCACGCGCGTTCCCGATATGGCGGCGAAGGTCGAACCGCTGCCGTGAGCTCGGTGGTCTTTACGGGACCAGCGCCATGATGGACTTGTGCCGGTGTTTTGCCTGACGTCTCAAACGTCCTGGCGGCGAGGGCTCAAGCCAAGCCTCACGGCCGCCTTAACTTCCGCTGATGCCGACCAGACGAGGGCGGCGGTTTGCGAGAGGATTTTCGGCCGGCAGGGCGCGCAGCCACGCGCGAAAACCGACGATTTCGGGGCAATCCGCGGTGCCTTCAGGCGCGATCAGCCAATCACCGAGGCCTGATCCCTCATTGACCCGGTCGCAGCGATAGCCCGGATGGTGGCCGAGACCGCGGGCGATCAAGAGGTCGACCTTGCCCTCGATCAATTCGTGCAGGCCGGCCGGCTGCAGCACCCGCAAACCGATCTCCGCATGCGCGCTGCGAAACTCCGCCAATTCGAGCCGGCGCAGGTCGAAGCTGCCATGGACCCCCAACTGCAGCAGCACCGCGCCCGCCGGCTTCAATTGCGAGGTCGCCTCCGCAATGTGACGAAAACCTTCGGAGACCCCGGGCAGATAGGCCTGACCGGCCGCGGTGAGAATGAGCTGCTTATGCAGCCGCTCGAACAGCTGCACGCCGAGGCGTGCCTCCAGCGCCTTCACCTGCTGTCCCACGGCGGCAGGTGTCACGTGCAGCTCGTGCGCGGCCAGCTTGAAGCTGAGATGCCGGGCGGCGGCCTCAAAAGCGCGGAGCGCGTTGAGCGGGGGAAGGGCGTAGGTCATCGCACCGCAGTTTGACACCGATGGGCCTTGGCCTTGCAATAGATTTTCTTGCGCGGAACCGCAGCAACAATGCTTTGATCGGCGCCGTCATCGCCGAATACGGTCGGCCCGCAATCCGGAGACCCCCCATGCCCCGTCGTTTAGATCATCTCGTCATTTGCGTCCGCGATCTGGAACAGGCCGCGCTGGATTGGCAGCGGCTCGGCTTCAACCTCACGCCGACCGGTGTGCATCCGTTCGGAACCAGCAACCGCCTGGCGCAGTTCGCCGACAATTTTCTGGAGTTGCTGGCCGTCACCGACAATGCGTTGGTGCCGCCAGCCACGCCGGGCCATTTCAGCTTCGCGGCCCACAACCGCGATTTTCTTGCGACCGCCGAGGGAATGTCGATGCTGGTCTTGCACAGCACCGAAGCCCATGTCGATGCCGTGCGTTTCAGGGCCGACCGCATCGGCGATTATGCGCCGTTCGATTTCGGCCGCGACGCGGTGCTCCCGGGCGGAGGCACGGCGCGCGTCGCGTTTTCGCTGGCATTTGCCACCGATCCCGCCATGCCCGGGCTCGCGTTCTTCACCTGCCAGCAGCGTCACCCGCCGGAACTGTTCTGGAAGGCGCAGTATCAGTGTCATCCCAACGGCGCCCTCCGCGTGGTGGAGGTGGTGATGTCGGCGGCGGAGCCAGCGGCGCATCGCGATTTCCTCGAGCGCCTCACGGAAGGCACGGCCGAGCTTGCGCCGGGGCGGCTGACGATTGGTGAGCGCGGCAATCATATCACCTTGCTTGACCCGTCCGAACTGGCGCGCCGGCTACCGGGCCTCGCGAACAGCGCTTCGCCGCGCTTTTGCGCGGCGCGTCTGGCGGTCGCTGATCTGGATGCGACAGGGCGAACACTGAGACACAACGGCGTCGGCTTCGCGATGACCGGTGCCGTGCTGTTGGTGCCACCCGCCACCGCGCATGGTCTGGCGCTCGAATTCGTCGAACAGGAGGCAAACTGACATGGCTCACATCGTCAACCACAATCCCGCAACGGTCCATCCTCCCGCCGGCGGTTACAGCATGGGACTTGAATTGACGCAGCACCGCCGTCTGTTGTTCATCAGTGGTCAGGTGCCCGAGAAAACCGACGGCACCGTGCCCGAAGGTTTCGAGGCGCAATGCGCGCAGGCCTGGCGCAACGTGATCGAGGTGCTCGCCGCCGCGGGGCTTGGCGTCGAGCATCTGGTCAAGGTCACCACGTTCCTGACTGACCGGACTCAAGTCGTGACCAACCGCACCATTCGCAGCAAGGTGCTCGGCGAACATCGGCCCGCGCTGACGGTCGTGGTCGTCGAGACCGTTGACAGCAAATGGCTACTCGAGATCGAGGCGATTGCCGCGGAATGAAGCCAGCTTCGCCAACCCTGCAATGAGCCCTCAGGTGTCCAATGGCTGAGAACATCCATCCCTTCTACGAGACGCATCGGAGCGCCATGGAGACCGCCATGCGCGATCGGCTCGACCTTGCCGAAGCGATGTTGCGCGAGCGCACGCATGTCACCGACATCGACGGGATCCGGCGGGAGGTGATGGACGAATTCGAGATCGTGCTCACCCAAATGCCCTATGTCGGCGGCGCGGCAAGCCGCATGAGCGATTTCTTCATGCGCCTGATGGGGTTCGTGGCCATCAGCCGGGTGCTGCGACGACACGGCTGCCTGTGATTGGCGAGATCGAGCGAGACACCTACAAGGCGCAATTGCTGACCGTATCAGAAGCGAAGCGTCTCGCCTCGGGGCGGCAATTCGTGTCGCCGGAGAACCTGGCCTTGCTGCGCGAGCAGGCGGCAAGGAGCGTTACAAAAGCTCATCAGGAAGAGTTTCCGGAAGACTTCGTCTACGATTTCGTCGAGCCGGGTCCGCAAGACAGCTTCGAATTCGGCATCAACTACAAGGCCTGCGGCTTCTGCAAGCTCGCAGCGCGTCACGGGGACAAGGACATCCTGCCGAATATCTGCGGCCTCGATTTCGTCGCCTACGCAGCGCGCGGCATCCGCCTGGAGCGGACACAAACATTGGCGGGCGGCGCGAGCCACTGCAATTTCCGCTTCTCGCGGCTCCCGCCGGATGAGGCCGCGAACCCATAAATCGGCCGCGCTGACGGCTCGCGAAACTCCGCTACGCCCCGGTAGCGATCAAATTGCGCATCGCATGCTTTGAGCCAGATCAAGGTAGAACTCCAGGCCGGCCATATCCTCAATGCTTGCCGACGTGGCGATGCAAAATAGCTGCAAAAGAGTGCCCGTCCTTGCGCTGGATCACGACATTGCAAGGAGATCGCCGATGATGGAGCCGCGCAATCGAGTTGTTCAAGTCAGCCTCTTCGGTGATCCCGAGAGGCTGGAGGTGGTCGACGCTCCCTTGCCGACCGCCAGCCGGGGCGAGCTGCGGGTCCGTGTACTTGCGTCGAGCCTCAACTACACCGAGGTGTTGATCAGGCGCCATCTATACCCGCAAACGATGGGCCTCCGGCCGCCGTTCGTAATGGGCTACGACGTGGTCGGGGCAATCGATCAGCTCGGTGAAGGCGTGCATGACTTTCAGATTGGCGACCGCGTGGCCGACATGACGGTGGTCGGGTCAAACGCTGACTACCGCACGCTTCGGGCGAACGACGTGGCCCGCGTGCCGGAGGGCGTAGACGCGGCGGAGGCGGCCACACTGATCTTGAGCTGGACGACCGCGTACCAGCTTCTGCACCGCGCGGCCCGGGTCCAGCGAGGCCAGCGCGTGCTCGTGCACGGCGCCGCCGGCGCCGTCGGCCAGGCGCTGCTCATGCTCGGGAGATTGGCCGGCATCGAGCTGTGGGGCACCGCGCGCGGCGAGCACATGGCGCTCGTCCGAGAGCTAGGGGCAACGCCGATCGACTACAAGCATGATGACTTCACGCGGGTCCTGCCGGGCGGGTTCGACGTTATCGTCGACGGCGTTGGCGAAGACGGCTATCGCCGCTCATACGCGGCGCTCAAGCCAGGCGGCCTGCTCTGTGCCATCGGTTTCTCGGCGAGCGTGCAAGCACAGCGTCGCATGCTCCCTATCGTGATGGAGATCGCGCGCCTTTACCTGTGGAGATTGTTGCCCGGCGGCAAGCGGGCCCGGTTTTACTCGGTAAATGCCATGCGGGCGCGACATCCCACCTGGTTCAAGGAGGACTTGGAGCGTCTGTTCGGGCTTTTGGCAACTGGTGCCATCCGGCCGCGCATCGCCGAGCGGATCTCCTTCGACGAGGTCGCCGATGCTCACCGTCGCCTCGAGACTGGTGGCCTCGAGGGCAAGCTCGTGCTGTGCCCGGATCTCTCGTCGCGACACAACCAGCGCGCCGCCTGAAACGGCGCTCCAGACATGTATCCGCGGATAGATTCCTGGATTGCTTCGCTGCGCTCGCAATGACGGAGTTTGGGTCGCGGTCCTGAGCCCATCGGCCTTAAAGGCACGGCGCCATGATGACGTTGTGCTCCTGTTTTGCCCGACGTGTCAAACGTCGTTGCGGCGGGGGCTCAAGCCACCTCGCGCCAAATTCTTCAATGATTTGTACTGTGCATGGGGTTGTTTTCGCGTTTTTTGTTTTGAGGGCTGCCTACTCCGCTGCTTTTTCCCTGAGCCGTTGCGCGTAGACGTTGATGACCAGCGCCGCCAGCAGGATCAGGCCGCGGATCAGGATCTTCAGGAAGCTGTCGATGTTGACGTGGTCGAGGCCGTTATTCAGGACACCGAGAACGAACAGCCCGATGATGGTGTTGCCGATGCCGCCGCGGCCGCCGAACAGGCTGGTGCCGCCGACGACGACGGCGGCGATGGAGTCGAGCAAATAGGTGTCGAACTCGTTCTGCTGCGCGCTGCCGAAATGGGCGACGCCGAGCATGCCGCCGATGCCCGAGCAGACCGCCGAGATCACCATGACGGCGCCGAGGATGAGCTTGACGTTGAGGCCGGAATATTCGGCCGCCTCGCGGTTGCCGCCGACCATGTAGACGTAGCGGCCGAAGCGCGTGTAGGTCAGCACCAGATGGCCGCCGAGCAGCATGATGGCCGCGACGATGACGATCCAGGGGATGCCGCCGATCGAGCCCGAGCCGAGCGTGGTGATCAGGCCGGGCACCTTGTAGGCGATCTGGCCGCGCACCAGCAGCGCCGAGACGCCGGCCGCGATCTGCATCATGGCCAGCGTCATGATGAAGGAGGGGATGCCGATCACGGTCAGTCCGAGCGCGTTGACGAGGCCGAGCAGCGCGCAGAGCAGGATCGACAGGATGATCGCGACCGCGCCGGGCAGGGGAATGTTGGCGATGTTGACGTAGGATTCCTGCAGCGTGAAGTAGGCGACCGCGATGCCGGTGACGTTGGCGATGCTGGCGATCGAGAGGTCGATCTCCGCGCAGAGGATCACGAAGGTGAGGCCGACCGCGATGATGCCGGTCACCGACACCTGCGTCAGGATGTTGCCGAGGTTGTCCAGCGTCGCGAAGGAGGGGCTGGCAAGGGCGAAGAAGGCGGAGAGGAAGATCAGGGTGAGGAACGGCGCGATGTTGCGCATCTGCGAGCGCAGGAAGGGCGCAACGCCGCGCGGCCGCTGACCCGCCGCCAAAGCCGTCTCACTGCTCGCCATGGTGCTTCTCCGTCACGCCGCTTCCAGCAGGCGGTCCTTGCTGACCGGCTCGTTCTTGAATTCCCGCACCAATGCCCCGCGCTTGAGCACGAGGATGCGGTCGGCCAGCGACAGCACCGTTTCCGGCTCGGTCGACAGCACGATGACCGCGAGCCCCTTGGCGCGGAGATCGCGGACGATGTTGATGACGTCGTTCTTGGCGCCGACATCCATGCCCCGGGTCGGCTCGCACAGCACCAGCAGCTTCGGCGGATAGGTCAGCCATTTTGCCAGCGCGACCTTCTGCTGATTGCCGCCGGAGAGCATGCC
The DNA here is from genome assembly GCF_011516635.5 of Bradyrhizobium barranii subsp. apii. GTDB lineage: Bacteria > Pseudomonadota > Alphaproteobacteria > Rhizobiales > Xanthobacteraceae > Bradyrhizobium > Bradyrhizobium barranii. The sequence continues at coordinate 4,839,206 of NZ_CP096255.1, forward strand.
GAGATCGAGACCGACCACCGGCGGCCTGATCTGCAGCTGCTCGACCTGGCGCCTGGCGATATCGCGCTCCTGCGCCGGCTTGAGCAGCAGCGATGAGATGCGGTCCAGAATGCTGATCGAGATGTTCTTGTAGACCGGCTCCTGGTGGAACAGCATGGCACGCCGGCTCTCCGGCACCAGCGCCACGCCGGCGCGCCGCGCCGCCGCCGTGCTGGCGAAGGTTTTTGGCTTGCCCTCGACGGCGAGCGTGCCGCCGTCCGGCTTCAGCTTGCCGAACAGGATGCGCGACAGCTCCTGCTGGCCGCAGCCCATGAACCCGTAGATGCCGAGCACCTCGCCGGCGCGCGCCTCGAAGGAGATATCCTTCAGGCTGCGGGCCAGTGACAATTGGTCGACCTTCAGGACCACGGAGCTGTCGCTCGACCGTGGCAGCATGAGGTCATCGGTGTAGCTGTGCTCGAGCGCTTCGCCGCCGCGGCCGATCATGGCCTCGATCAGCGCGCCCTTGCTGGTCGCAGCCGCCGCGGTCTCGGCGACCTTCCGCCCGTTGCGGAACACGGTCACCGTGTCGGACACAAGCAGGATGTCCTCGATGAAATGCGAGATGAAGACGATCGCAGTGCCTTCCTCGCGCAGCCGCCGCAGCGTCGCGAACAGCCGCTCGACCTCGGGCGGGGAGAGGGCGGAGGTCGGCTCGTCCAGGATGACGATGCGGGCGCCGGAGAACAGCACCCGGGCGATCTCGATCAGCTGCTGCAGCCCGATCGGGAGGTCGCCGAGCCTGGACATCGGATCGACGTCGATGCCGAAGCGGGCGAGCTGCTCGCCGGCCTCGCGCGCCATGCGCCGCCATTGCACGAGGCCGAACCGGTTGGTCGGCTGGTTGCCCAGGAACACGTTCTCGGCGACCGTGAGATCGGGCGCGACGCTCAGCTCCTGATGCACCATGGCGATACCGGCCGCGTGCGCATCGCGGGCGGAGCGGAAATGCGTCTCCTTCCCGTCGATCAGGAAGCGGCCGGAGAATTCGCTGTGCACGCCGGCGATGATCTTCATCAGCGTGCTTTTGCCGGCGCCATTCTCGCCGACGAGACCGTGGATCTCGCCGGGTGAGAGCGCGAAGTCGACACCACGAAGCGCCTCGACGCCGCCGAAGCTCTTCGTGATGCCTTGCAGTTCCAGGATGGGCGAACGAACCTCAGGCATGGAGGCTCAGATCAGGAAGTGATCCTGCATCCACTGCATCCCGGCGGCGTTGGCCTTGGTCACGACCGGGCCGTCGGTGACGACGTTCTTGGGGATTCCCTGTCCGCTCTTCTCGCCGCCGACCACGGCGGAAACGCCTGCGATGATGGCGCCGCCATGGATGTGGCAGGAGGGATTGCGCACGGTCGCGAACATGCGGCCTTCGCTCACCGCCTGGATCGCCGGCGGCATGGCATCGACGCCGCCGATCAGGATGTTGGTGCGATTGCGCGCCTTCATGATGTTGGCGGCGGCGAGCGCCATGTCGTCATTGTGGAAGAACGCCGCGTCGATCTGCGGATATTTGGTCAGGTAGGTTTCCCAGAGGCGCGCTGTTTTCGACACGTCCCAGTCGGCAGGCTGGGTGTCGAGCACCTCGATGTTCGGGAACTGCTTGACGACGGTGTTGAAGCCCTTCGCCCGGCCTTGCGCGCCGGTATGGCCGAGCGCGCCCTGCGTCATGATGATCTTGCCTTTGCCGCCCATGGCGTTGCACAGCGCCTGCGTCACGGAGGCGCCCATGAACTCGTTGTCGGGGGCAAGGAAAGAGTGGACGTTGATCTGGTCGAGCGGGGCAATCAGCGTGTCCATGTCGATCACCGGCGTGCCGGCATCGATCATCTTCTGCACGGGCTGGGTGAGGGTGCCGATACCGAAGGCCTGGATCGCGACGAAGTCCCACTTTTGCGAGGCCATGTTGTCGATCGCCGCGCGCTGCTTCACCGCATCGAGCTGGCCATCGAACCAGGTCACCTCGACATTGAACAGCTTGCCCCAGAATTCCGCCGCCTGCTTGCCCTGGGCGCACCAGGTGGCCTGGAGGCCCGCATTGGAGAAGGCCGCCTTCAGCGGCTTCTCGGATCGTCCGACCTCGGCTGCAAGGGCGGGGTTTATGCCCATGCTGCCGAGAAGGGCAGTCGCGGCGCCGGCGGTCGCCGCCGCCTGAAGAAGATCGCGCCTCGTCGTCGAGAAATCTTTCGTCCCGGACATCGCTCGCTCCCATAAAATTTTCGTCGGCGCGTCATTGATTGCGCGACCGATGTCCGAAAGTCTCTCACAAGAGTTCCTGCCACTCAATCTGCAATCGATCGCGAGATCGCCGCAGCTCGTGTTGGTGCAGCGCAAAGCGTCAGGCCGGAATAGTGGCGAAGGCGTCGATCTCGACGAGCAGCTGGTCCCAGGCCTGCGCGATTTCCGGCGACCACTCGTCGCCGAGCAGGTCGCGCAGCGCATCCCTGATGACGGCGAAGAACGCGATGAACAGGTCGCGCGGGGTGCCGTAGCCATCGTGCGAGGCGACCTCGCAAGCGATTAGCCTGAAATGGCCCCGACGCTCACCGGCGAAGTCGAGGATTGCCTCGATCGTCAGCGCAAGCATCGATCCCATCACCAGCTCGCTGCCCTGCGAGCGGAACATGGTCTGCGTTTCGGGATGCTGTTCGAACAGCCGTTGGTAGACGAGTGGCGTGAGATCCGCGCAACGCGAGGCCGCGAGTTCGAAGCTGTTTTCGATTGGATTAGAGGGAGCGCTCATCGGCATCGAAGCCATGCGGGCAAAAGAGCCTTGCGGGCAAAAAAAGAGCGGGGCCCTGGCCCCGCTCGAAAATTGTGTCGACCCTATTATCCCCGATTCTAAGATTTGCTCTGGATTGACGGGGCGACGCTGCGTTTTGCGCGCCAGGGGCTCCTCCCGAGACTTGGACCACCAGACTTCGACCTCGCGGCCAGCCTGAGCAAGAGGGATGCTAGATCAACTTTTCTCACTTGTCATCATTTTCGGCAACGATTGTTCAAAATTAGAGCAGCTGACGAAATGATCGGGCTGTTCACCCCGTAACTGTATGACAAATATAAGAAATCTGTGGACGGGGCGGGTTGCCGGACTGCCTCAAATGCCGGACGTCCCATCCCGTGGGGCGGCAGGAGCACAGTTTTCGAGAAATTTGCGCTGCGCCAAGAAGCCGGCGGAACTGACCTCGACTCAGGTCTCGGCGAGGTGTTTAGTTCGTAGGCGAACGAATGGCTCGGCGGATGCGCGCACGGCTGCAAAAATTCCTACCCCTGGTCCTGCTCGCTTTGGCGATGCAGGTGCTGGCGCCGATTGCCGCCTGTCTGGCGGCCGGCCAGGCCGTGGCCGATCCGTTGTCTGCCGGCGTCATCTGCCACAGCGCCAGCGAGCAGGGCGGTCTGGACGACCAGACCGGCGCGCCGACCGCACATGGCGCCGCGTGCGCGCTGTGCTGCCTGGCGCAGGCAGGCGCATCGCTCGATTCGCCGCCGCACGTTGCGCTCGCCATTCCCTTCCGCCACGCCGCGCGCGTGGTGTGGCATGCGGCGGATGTATCCGCCGTCGCGATCCATAAGGGCACAAGCGCCCAGGCGCGCGCACCACCTCAATTTTCCTGACGACCCCCGTGATTGCCGCGGTCCGTCCGCTGGCGATCGATGCTGTCGAAGGGCCGGAGAGAAAGCCGGCGTCAGGAATGCCCCATGTTACGTTGTCATGCCCGCCGTGGCGTGAGCGTCGTCGCGGTCCAGGCCGCGCTGCTTGCGTCGTCGAGCGGAGTCTTTGCCCAAAGCACCAACTCGGAGCTGCCGGCGGTTACCGTTGAGGCGCCGCAGACTGGCCGTGCCAAACCAGTCACCCGGCCTTCGCGGCCGCGATCCGCTTCGGCCGGCCGCGCAGCGAGGCCCGTTACGCCGAGTGCGAGCGTCGGCGCGTCGGCCCCAAACCGGGCCGTGACGGCCAGCGCTGCGCGAGCCGGTCTCAATCAGGCGCCAACCGGCCAGACCGAGACGACCATCTATCGCAGCCAGTTCGACAACCGGCCGGCGGTTACCGTGGCCGACGTGCTGCGCGAGAGCCCCGGCATATCGGTGAAGCAGGGCAACGGACCCCGCGATATCGGCATCTCGATCCGCGGCTCCAACGCCCGCAATGGCTTCGGCATCCGCAATCTCGTGATCTTCGACGACGGTTTTCCGGTGACGCAGCCGGACGGCCTGTCGCGCAGTGACCTGATCGATCCGCGGGCCTACAGTGCGATCGATGTGATCCGCGGCCCGTCGTCGGCGCTCTACGGCAACTATGCCACCGGCGGCGCGCTCAATTTCCGCACCCGCCCGGGCGGCTCGATCGATGGCGCCGAATATGGCGTCGATGGCGGCAGCTACGGCTATCTCAACAATTATCTCGCGGCCGGCAAAAAGGTCGGGAACTTCGAGGGCTCGCTGTTCGCAAGCGACACGCGAGGCGACGGCTATATCGGCAATAGCTGGTTCAATACGCAGACCGTCAACTTCCTCGGCACACTCAAGGCGACGCCGGACGATCGTTTCACGGTCAAGATCATCAACAACGACCTCAGCGCGCGGCTGCCGATCCGGCAGTCGCTGAACCAGTACTATCAAAATCCCTTCCAGCAGGGCTGCGCGACCGGCGTCGCGGCCGCGCCCGGATGCGGCACGGTCACACTGTTCAACAACGGCTTCAATGCAACCGCCGGAACCGACAAGGAGACGGCCGTGCAGGCGGGGCTCGGCCGCAATGACCGCCGCACCATCGTCGGCGGCCGCTGGGAGCACGATTTCGACAACACCACGACCTGGCGCAACCAGTTCGTATTCGACGACAGGAACATCAATCAGCCGACCGGCACGACCAGCGCGATCGGAGATTTTCCCTCGTACAATTTCATGAGCGACGTCACCAAGCGGGGCGAGATTCTCGGCCTGGAATCGACCACGTTCTTCGGTGCCTTCTACAACACCCTGACGGCCTCGAGCGACACGCGGAACGTCATGCCGGGGGGCAATGCCACACTCGGCAGTCTGTCGAGCAATCTTTATAGCCAGACGACCGATTACGGCGTTCGCGCGCGGGAAGAGCTCAAGCTGACGACATCCTTGACGGCTGTCGCAGGCATCGGCTGGGAAACTACCGTTCTCAAGGGGATCAACACTGCATATGCGTACGCTGGCCCCACTGGCATTACCACGACGACGCTGACGACTGCGGACAGGCAATTCCAGAACACTGCGCCTGAACTAGCGTTGCTCTATACGGTGAACAACGAGTGGGTGCTCAGGGGGCGGGTTGCTACGGGGTACGGCACTCCGCAGGTTTCGAACCTGTTTGTCCTGCCGAGTGGGCTGTCGGGCAACAATACCCAGCTCCAGGCTCAGAAAAATCTGGGCTACGACCTCGGTTTCGACTGGACACCGAACAACACGCTCAAAGTCAGCGCGACGGGCTTCTACGAGTTCTTTCGCGACGAACTTGTATCGCAGGCAACACCTGTCAATTCACCTAACACGAGCTACACGTTCAATGCGCCGCGCTCGGAGCATCGCGGCATCGAGCTTGCGGCCGACTGGAAGTTCTATCCGGGCTGGCGGTTTATGGCGGCGTACACCTACCTCGACGAGGTCTATACCGAGTATGTCGAGAACATCACCAATGGCGCAGTGTTCAGCTTCAACCGGGCCGGCAACAAGATCCCCGGCATTTCGCCCAACGAGCTGACAGCCCGCGTTGGCTACGACGAGTTTGCGGGGCCACTGGCAGGTCTCGGTGGCTTTGTTGAGGTCCAGTGGAAGGACTCCTTCTACATGGACAATGCAAATCTGTTGAAGGCGCTGGGTTACGAGCTGGTCAATCTGAACGTCCACTACAAGACCGATCTGGTGTCCGACACTTTCAGATCCCTGAACCTGTTCCTCGAAGTCAGGAATGTTTTCGACCGCACCTACGTCGCGTCGGCAAACAACATCGCCAATACGGTGACGGCGGCCGGCCTTCAAAATCCTGCGAGCGTGCTCGCAAACACGACGGGATCGATCTACGCGGGCTCGCCGCGCCTGTTCGTTGCGGGTATGAAGGTGGCATTCAGATGATCCGGGCTCTCGAAGGGAATAGGGCCATGGTCCGAAGTGGCTTGCTTGGGATAGTCACTCTTGCATTCCTGCAAGGTGCGGCGCTCGCGCAGATGCACGGTCAGCATGCCTCGGAAGCGGCGTGCGAGGAGCCGACGCTGCGCTGCGCAACCAAGGTGACGCCCGCATTCGGACCGGACGGAACGCTGTGGCTGGCCTGGATGGCGGGCGGGCAGGTGTCGGTTGCGAGTTCGCCGGATGCGGGGCGCGGTTTCTCGGCGCCCACCCAGGTCACGACGAAGCGGCTGAACCTTGATTGGGGACCGGATGCGCGGCCTAAGAGCCTGACTCAAAATTGCATTGCTGTTTTTATGGCTGCGATGCGCCTTGTCATGAGTTGGACGGAGGCGAGGAAGAGCCAGGCAGTTGCGCTTTCGATGGTTCGCTCGAAGTCCTTGGCCAATCTGCGGTTGCGGCCGAGCCAGGCGAAGGTTCGTTCGACCACCCAGCGCCGCGGAAGCACCTCGAAGCCCTGTGCGGCATCGGAGCGCTTGATGATCTCGACAGTCCACCGGCCGATCTTTTCCAGCACCGCCTTGAGCTTTTCGCCGGCATAGCCGCCATCGGCGAAGATATGGCGCAGCCAGGGGAAGCGGTAGCGAATGCTGCACAGGACATCTGGCGCGCCATCGCGATCCTGGACGTCGGCAGCGTGAACGATCGCGCCGACCAGGAGCCCTTGGGTGTCGGTGACGATGTGGCGCTTTCGACCCTTGATCTTCTTTCCCGCGTCGTAGCCGCGAGGGCCGCCGCCTTCCGTGGTCTTGACCGATTGGCTGTCGATCACGCCAGCCGTCGGCGAGGCTTCCCGGCCGATCGCCTCGCGCGCCAGCATCAGAAGTGCGTGGTTGATCGATTGCCACAATCCGCTGTCGCGCCATTGGTAGAAATAGTACTGCACCGTGGTCATTGGTGGAAACAGAGTGGGCGGCAGCATGCGCCACGGCAACCCGCCGCGCAGCAGATAGAGCACCGCCTCGACGATGTCGCGATAGCTCCATTTCGGACGCCGTCCACGCTTGGCCCGCACAGGAAGCAACTCCTCCAGCACGACCCATTCCGCATCCGTCAAGTCGCTTGGCAAACGCAGCTCCTCTCGGGCAAACTGTGCCCGGGTGATATCAGTCCACATTCCTCGATCCCTTTGATGCTTCGCAACACCAATGGAATCAGAACTCGCTGATATCACTCAACTTATTTTTCGGTCGGACACTAAGATCGTGGTCGACCGCAAGGGCGGCATCGCGCTCGCATTCTCGATCTTCAGGGATGAGGCCTTCAACGGACAGGTGCTCTACACGCGATCCAGCGACGGCGGGAAGAGCTTTGCGGAGCTGAGGCCCATCACCGCCAACAATGAGAGCCAGCGCTTTGAGGCGCTGGCGCTCGATCAGGACGGAACGGTCTTTGCGGCATGGCTGGACAAGCGCAATCGCGTTCCCGCGAAGGAGGCGGGACGGAAGTACGAGGGAGCGGGGCTGTTCTTCGCCTCGTCGCGCGATGGCGGCGCCACCTACGCGGAGGCGAAGCTTGCGCGTGACAACACCTGCGAATGCTGCCGGTTGGGGCTGGCATTCGCGGCGCCCGGGCGTCCGGCCGTGATCTTCAGAAATATCTTCGAGGGCGGCGTGCGCGATCACGCGGTCATGACCTTCGCCGACGTCTCGACGCCGGGGGAAATCCATCGGGTCAGCAATGACGACTGGCAGATCAACGCCTGCCCGCATCACGGACCGAGCCTCACCGTTGCGCCGAACGGGACCTATCACGTCGCCTGGTACACGAACGGCAAGGCGCGCAAGGGACTGTTCTACGCCCACTCGCGCGACGAAGGCCGCACCTTCTCTGCGCCCATGGCGCTGGGGCAGCCGGGCCGCAATCCGACGCGTCCTTACGTGCTCGCAAGTGCTGTGGGAACGGTGATGGTCTGGAAGGAGTTCGACGGCGAGAAGACCTCGGTCCAGATGATGATTTCCCGCGACGATGGCGAGAGCTGGTCGCCGCCGAAGACGATATCGAGCACGACCGACACATCCGATCATCCCTTGCTCGTTTCCAATGGCCAACAGGTCTATTTGTCATGGATGACGAAAGCGGACGGCTATCGGCTCACAGCAATCGAGGACCAGCCATGAGACGTCGATTTGCAGGCATTCTGGGTCTGGGTATCCTGGTCGCGTCAACGGCTACGCTGGGAGCAGCGCCGGCCCTGAAACCGTTCGAGCGCGGCACCTGGCAAGGCGTCCTCAGGGGGCATGCGGGCCGCCCGACGCTCGTGCATTTCTGGGGCGTGACCTGCGGGCCCTGCAAGGTCGAGCTGCCGCTGCTCGGGCAGTTTGCGAAGGACCATCCCGGGATCGACGTGGTCACGATCAGCGCCGATCTCGTGCCGAACTTGCCGACGGCAACGCAGTCGATGCTTGACAAGGCGGGGCTGTCGTCGACCGAGAACTTCATCTTCAACGACGGTTTTGTCGAGCGTTTGAGGTTCGAGATCGACCCCGCCTGGCAGGGCGACATTCCCCGGACCATGCTCATCTCCCGGGACGGGACAATCACGACGATCGAAGGCTCGGCCGAGATGGCCGATCTCGAAAAATGGTCGGGCCAACAGCTCGCCACACACTGAAATTCAATCTGCAAACGGGAATACTGATATGAAGACCATGTTGAAAGATGTGCTGCTCGCAGCGTTCGCTCTCGCGCTCTGCGCAGCACCAGCGGCGGCCGAGGACGTCAAGGCCGGCGATCTCGTCATCTCGCAGGCCTGGAGCCGGGCGACGCCGGGCGGCGCCAAGGTCGCCGGCGGCTATCTCACCATCGAGAACAAGGGGACAACGGCGGACAGGCTGGTCAGCGTTTCCGCCGACATCGCGGGGAAGACCGAGGTCCATGAGATGGCGATGGACAACGGTGTGATGAAGATGCGTCTGCTCGACAAGGGGCTCGTGATCGATGCCGGCAAGACGGTGAAGCTCGCGCCCGGCGGCAATCATCTGATGCTCCAGGAGCTGAAGGGGCCGTTCAAGCAGGGTGACAAGGTACCGGTGACGCTGGAGTTCGAGAAGGCCGGCAAGGTCGCCGTCTCCCTCGACGTCCAGGGCGTCGGTGCGCAGGCGCCCGGCGACGGCGGGCACATGATGAAGAAAATGCCGGATCATTCGGGAATGAAGATGTGATGAAACAGATCAAGTCTCCGATGACCTCGCCTCGAAATTTCGCGGGCCTTGCGCTCGCGATGGCTGCCTTGCTGTCGGTTGCCGCGACACCGCTTGCGGCGGCGACGGACGACGACAGCTTCTTCACCCACCTGCACACCGAGAAGGCGATGGCCAATGTCACGATCTCGCCGGGCCGCGCCGGGCCGGTCGAGATCGCCATCCAACTCGAAACCACGGACGAGACGCCGCTCACGGCCAAAGCCGTGTCGGTGACGCTCGTTGACACGCAGTCCGGCAGGAAGCTCGCGCCGGTCGAGGCCTCGCGCGACGGCGAGGACAGCTGGCACGTGAAGGTCGCGCAATTGACGCCCGGACGCTGGATGCTGGGTCTCGGAATTTCGATCTCCGAGGCCGATCATGTCAGTGTGGAATCGCCGATCCTGATCAAGTGACGATGTCGAAGGGACCAAACATGTCGAAGAGATCCTGCCTGTTCCTGATCGCCGCGCTGGCCGCGTCGCCTGCATCGGCGCATATCACGCTCGAGACCAAGCAGGCCACGGTTGCTTCCTATTACAAGGCCGTCTTCGCCGTGCCGCACGGCTGCGCGGGTTCGCCTACCGTGAAGATCAGGGTGCAGATTCCGGAAGGTGTGATCGCGGTGAAGCCGATGCCAAAGGCGGGCTGGAGCGTCGATGTCGTCGAAGGCAAGTACGCCAACGAATACGACTATCACGGCAACAAGCTTTCCTCCGGCGTCAGGGAGGTCGCCTGGTCCGGCGGCAAGCTGCCGGACCACAATTACGACGAGTTCGTCATCAGCAGTTTTCTGACCGACAGCCTGAAGCCGAACACGACGCTGTATTTCCCTGTCGTCCAGGAGTGCGAGACCGGCGTCAGCCGCTGGATCGAGATTCCGGTGGACGGGGCAGGGCATTCGCATGAGGGCAAATCGCCGGCACCGGGCGTGAAGCTCTTGCCAAAGCCCTGATGCGCCTGCTCGCCGCGCTCGCGACGCTCCTCTGCGTTGTCGGCTTCACGACCGGCGCGTCCGCACATGCGGCGCTCGTCGCGGTCGAGCCGGCGAGCGGCAGCATGCTTGCGAGCGCGCCGAAGACGGTGGAGCTGCGCTTCAACGAGGCGGTGACGCCCGGCGCAATCCAATTGATCGACGGTGCCGGCAGGGCGCGGGACGACGCGCGCGTCAGCGCGTTGGGCGAAACGATCTCGGTCGCGATGCCGCCCGACCTGCCGCAAGGCACTGCTGTCGTCAGCTATCGCGTGATCTCGCAGGACGGCCACCCCGTCGCGGGATCGGTGATCTTTTCGATCGGCATGCCGACGGGGACGCAACCTCCCGCCAATGCGGATCGCGGGTTGAATGTGCTGATCTGGCTGGCGCGGGTCGGTCTTTATCTCGGGCTGTTCGTCGGTGTCGGAGGCGCGTTCTTTGCGCGCTGGGTTGCGTGGTCAACGACGGGGATGACCGTTCCGCGCGTAGCGCTCGCCATCGGCATTCCGAGCGCCGCAGCGTCCGTTGGCGCGTTGGGCCTCGATCTCCTCGGGCTGCCGCCGGCGGCTCTCGCGACGGCCGCCCCGTGGAAGGTCGCGTTCGCGACCAGCGCCCGCCCCGCGCTGCTGGTTGCGATTGCCGCGATGCTGCTCGCGTTGATGGCGCTACGCAGCGCATGGTATGCGCGCGCTCTTGCGATCATCGCGCTGGTCGGCGTCGGTCTGTCGCTTGCCATGACCGGGCACGCCGCAACGGCGCCGCCGGAGGCGTTGACCCGGCCGGCGATCTTTCTCCACGGCCTCGGCGTCACCATCTGGATCGGTGCTCTCGCGCCGCTGGTCGCGCTGGTGTCGAAGCCGACGACTGCGACGCTCCCCGTCGTGAACCGCTTTTCCCGCATCGCTGCGCTGGCGGTCGGCGTGCTGGCCTTGACCGGCCTCGCACTCGCGATCGTTCAGCTCGAAAAGCCGGTCGCGCTGGTCGAGACCCGCTACGGACTCATCCTCTCGATCAAACTTGCATTGGTCACGGGATTGCTGGCGCTCGCCGCGCTCAATCGGTTCAGGCTGACACCGGCCCTGGCCCGGGACGGGAATGGGACGCCCGCGCTCAAGCGCTCGATCCTGCTGGAAGGTGCGATTGCACTCGCTATCCTTGCCGTCGTCGCCGGCTGGCGCTTCACGCCGCCGCCGCGAACGATCATTCCCGAGACGCCGCTAGCGATCCACATCCACAGCGACAAGGCGATGTTCCAGGTGCTGGTGTCTCCTGGGAAACCCGGCGTCGACGATTTCGTGCTCCAGCTCATGACCAGCGAGGCGACACTGCTCACGGCCAAGGAGGTGACGCTGACCCTGAGCCTGCCGGAGCGCGGCATCGAGCCGATGGAGCGGGGCGCCTCGCTCGGGCCGGACGGCTACTGGCATGTGCGCAAGGTCGAGCTCCCCTTCGCCGGCCGCTGGCATGTGCGGATCGACGCGCTGGTGACCGATTTCGAGAAGGTCACGCTGGAGGACGAGCTCGATCTGGGGCTGCCTTAAAGCGCGCCGGTGCGGTTCATGCTGAACCTGAAGGCAACGGAAAAATGACAGGAATTCCGCCGCCTTAGCGGCTTTTCCTCATTCCCGGTCTTGTGTTTTCGCTCCCAATCCGCTTTCACTGCAGGCGATCACTGATTCCCAGAGTATTGCCATGCGGTTGTCGCGATTCTTTCTGCCCATCCTGAAGGAAAATCCGAAAGAGGCGGAGATCGTCTCGCATCGGCTGATGCTGCGCGCCGGCATGATCAGGCAGGAGGCGGCCGGCATCTATGCCTGGCTGCCGCTCGGCTTCCGCGTGCTGAAGAAGATCGAGCAGATCGTGCGCGAGGAGCAGGACCGCTCCGGCGCGCTGGAACTCTTGATGCCGACGCTCCAGCTGGCCGACCTCTGGCGCGAGAGCGGCCGTTACGACGCCTATGGCCCGGAAATGCTGCGCATCGCCGACCGCCACAAGCGCGAGCTGCTGTATGGGCCGACCAACGAGGAAATGATCACCGAGATCTTCCGCGCCTACGTCAAGTCCTACAAGAACCTGCCGCTCAACCTCTATCATATCCAATGGAAATTCCGCGACGAGCAGCGTCCGCGTTTCGGCGTGATGCGTGGCCGCGAGTTCCTGATGAAGGACGCCTATTCCTTCGACCTCAACGAGGCGGCTGCGCGGATCTCCTACAACAAGATGTTCGTCGCCTATCTGCGCACCTTCGCGCGGATGGGGCTGAAGGCGATCCCGATGCGCGCCGAGACCGGCCCGATCGGCGGCGATCTCAGCCACGAGTTCATCGTGCTTGCGGAGACTGGCGAATCCGGCGTTTTCATCAATCGCGACGTGCTGGACCTGCCGGTGCCGGGCGAGGACGTCGACTATGACAGCGACCTGACGCCGATCATCAAGCAATGGACCTCGGTCTATGCGGCGACGGAAGACGTGCACGACGCCGCGCGCTTCGAGCAGGAAGTGCCTGCGGACAAGCGGGTGAACACCCGCGGCATCGAGGTCGGGCAGATCTTCTATTTCGGCACGAAGTATTCCGATGCGATGAAGGCACTAGTTGCGGGCCCCGACGGTGTCGATGTGCCGATCCATGGCGGCTCCTACGGCGTCGGCGTCTCGCGCCTGCTGGGCGCCATCATCGAGGCCTGCCATGACGATGCCGGCATCAAATGGCCGGAGGCGGTGGCCCCGTTCCGCGCGTCGATTCTCAACCTCAAGCAGGGCGATGCCGCGGTCGATGCGGCCTGCGAGAAGCTCTACGCCGAGCTCACCGCCAAGGGTGTCGACGTGCTCTACGACGACACCGATCAGCGGGCCGGCGCCAAATTCGCCGCCGCCGACCTGATCGGCATCCCCTGGCAGATCATGATCGGGCCGAAGGGCCTCGCCGAGGGCAAGGTCGAGATCAAGAAGCGCAGTGACGGCTCTCGCGAGACGATGTCGCCTGCGGACGCGGTCGCCCGGCTGGTCGGCTGAATATTGTTCATCGCGCGATATCGCGGCCGCCAATCCGGCCACAATTGACCCCGAATCATGGGATTATCGAGCGATGGATGAGACCATGACCGAGACCAAGCAAACCGCGCCTTTTGCGCCATTCGAGTGGATGCTGTCGGCGCGCTATCTGCGGGCGCGCCGCAAGGAGGGATTCATCTCGGTCATCGCCGGGTTCTCCTTCCTCGGCATCATGCTCGGCGTGGCGACGCTGATCATCGTCATGGCTGTCATGAACGGCTTCCGCAAAGAGCTGCTCGACAAGATTTTGGGCCTCAACGGCCACATCCTGGTGCAGCCGCTGGAATCGCCGCTGACCGACTGGAAGGACGTCGCCGACCGCCTCAGCCAGGTCCAGGGCATCCGGCTCGCAGCGCCCGTGGTCGACGGCCAGGCGCTGGCGTCCTCGCCGTGGAACGCCTCGGGCGTCCTGGTGCGCGGCATCCGCTCCGATGACCTCAACAACCTCACGTCGATCGCCAAGAACATCAAGCAGGGCTCGCTCGAGGGCTTTGACGACGGGCAGGGGGTCGCGATCGGCCGCCGCCTCGCCGACCAGCTGTCGTTGCATGCCGGTGACAGCGTGACGCTGGTGGCGCCGAAGGGCGCGGTCACCCCGATGGGCACAACGCCGCGCATAAAGCCCTACAAGATCGTCGCGGTGTTCGAGATCGGCATGTCCGAATACGATCTCGGCTTCGTGTTCATGCCACTGGCTGAAGCTCAGGCCTATTTCAACCGCAGCAACGACGTCACCTCGATCGAGGTGTTCACCACCAACCCCGACAAGATCGACGCCTTCCGCAAGGCGGTGACGGAGGCCGCGGGCCGGCCGGTGTTCCTGGTCGACTGGCGGCAGCGCAACTCGACCTTCTTCAATGCGCTCCAGGTCGAGCGCAACGTGATGTTCCTGATCCTGACCATGATCGTGCTGGTCGCCGCGCTCAACATCGTCTCCGGCCTGATCATGCTGGTGAAGGACAAGGGCAGCGACATCGCGATCCTGCGCACGATGGGCGCTTCGCAAGGCTCGATCATGCGCGTCTTCCTGATCACGGGCGCCTCGATCGGCGTGGTCGGGACGCTGGTCGGCTTCTTCGTCGGCCTCGTGATCTGCCTCAACATCGAGTCCATCCGGCAATTCCTGTCCTGGCTGACCAGCACCGAGCTGTTCTCGCCGGAGCTCTACTTCCTGTCGAAACTGCCCGCCGAGATCGACGTCGGCGAGACCACGGCGGTCGTCATCATGGCGCTGACGCTGTCGTTTCTTGCGACGCTGTACCCGTCGTGGCGCGCCGCGCGCCTCGATCCCGTCGAAGCGCTGCGGTACGAGTGAGGGGCTGATGGAGAGCCAGCAGGGGGCGGAAGATGTACCGGTCATTTATCTCCACGAGATAAAGCGGCAGTACTTGCAGGGCGAGGTGCCGCTGACGATCCTCGACAACGCCAAGCTCGCGCTGTGGGCCGGGCAATCGGTGGCGCTGGTCGCACCGTCGGGCTCGGGCAAATCGACGTTGCTGCACATCGCAGGGCTGCTTGAAGCGCCCGATTCCGGCGAGGTCTACGTCAACGGCGCGCCGACCTCGCAGCTGCCCGACATCGAGCGTACCCAGCTCCGCCGCACCGATATCGGCTTCGTCTACCAGTCGCACCGGCTGCTGCCGGAGTTCTCGGCGCTCGAGAACGTCATGATGCCGCAGATGATCCGCGGCCTGAAGAAGTCGGAGAGCGTCAAGCGCGCCAAGGAGATCCTTGGCTATCTCGGCCTCGGCGACCGCATCACCCATCGGCCCGCGGAACTGTCGGGCGGCGAGCAGCAGCGCGTCGCGATTGCGCGCGCGGTCGCCAACGCGCCGCGCGTGCTGTTCGCGGACGAGCCGACCGGCAACCTCGATCCGCACACGGCCGATCACGTCTTCCAGGCCCTGATGCAGCTGGTCAAGGCGACCAAGGTCTCCATGCTGATCGCGACCCACAACATGGAGCTGGCCGGCCGCATGGACCGGCGCGTGTCGCTGTCGAACGGCCAGGTCATCGAGCTCGAATAATAAAAACTGCGAAAACAACCCCATGCACAGTAGCCGGCCCTGGCCGGCTACGATCGGGGTGACGCCTTCCAGCCATTTGACATGTCGGGCCTATCGGCTGCGACGGCGCATCGCCGCAGCGGAGGGGCCATTATGGCCTGATCACAGTCAATTTGAACGGTCCGCCATTCGCCGCGGCGTGTTCCACCGCCTCGTTGACGTGGTCGAGGTCGAAGGCCGTCGCCTCGTACTCGTCCAGCCGTAACAATCCCGCGCGCACCAGGGCGATCAGGCGGCTCGCCGCATCCGGCGGATACATCCAGACGCCGTGGATGCTGATGCAGTTGCGCATGATCCAAGGGTAGGGCAGATCGAGGCCCGCGCCGCCCGCCATGCCGACGCCGCCCATCAGCACGACGCGGCCGTAAGCGCGCACCGTCATGATCGCCGCGCGTACGACGGTCGTGCAGACCGAGGGCGGCATGATGTCGAATACGCAGTCGATCGGCCCCGGCGCGGCGCGCTTCATGCTTTCGCAGTCGTCGCTCTCGTTGCCGGTGAGCTTCACCGGCTTCACCCGATCGCCGAAGCGGCGGACGAGGTCGGCCAGAATCCTGTCGTTGCGACCGGGCGCGACCACGCAGGCCGCGCCCATCGCGAGCGCGACGGAGACGGCCGCGCTGCCGAAATTGCCGGTGGCGCCGCTCACCAGCACGGTCTCGCCGGGCTGAAGGTTGGCGGCGAGGAAGCCGCCATAGGGCACCAGCAGCGTGCCCAGCGCGCACCATTGCGTGGCTTCCGCGGACGTGATCGCGCCAAGCCGCTTCACATTCTCGGTCGGCACGCGCATCCGCTCGGCATAGGAGCCGTGGCGAAAATGCCGTTGCAGGCGCATACCGCCGGGGCCGGCGGCCGTGAGCCCTTGCAGGGCGATATCGGGCGCCACGATGTCATCGCGCGAACGCACCGTCGGGTCGCAGAACACCCAGTCGCCAACGGCGAGCTTGGTCGCGTCGGGGCCGGTCGCGCGCACCCGGCCGATGCCGCCGGGACCCGGGATGATCGGCAGGTCGAGCGCGTAGTTTCGTTCGCCGCTGAAGACCTCGTTCATGTAGGACAGGACGCGCGTGGCGACGACGTCGACGATGACCTCGCCGGTGCCGAGCACCGGCTCCGGCACATTCTCGATCACCAGCGGCGATCCGAAGGATTTGAGTACGGCAGCTTTCATGATGTTCACCTCAAAGTCGGGTGAAAGGGCATATGCGCCGCCTTGGAAAGGCGAGGAAGGCCTGGTATTATCCTAGTATTACGAAGGCCCTCCATCGGAGCGCAACATCATGGCCGACCCGCGCCGCATCGAATTCGGCGACTTCCTGCGGTCCCGCCGCGAAAAGCTGACGCCGAAGACGGTCGGTCTTCCCGCGGGCAGCCGCCGGCGCACCGCGGGCCTGCGCCGCGAGGAGGTCGCCCAGCTCGCCGGCATCGGTGTCGACTGGTACATCCGTCTCGAGCAGGGCCGCACCGTCAGCCCGTCGGTCACCACCGTCGAAGCGCCCGCCCGTGCGCTGCGGCTGAGCAAGACCGAGCATGCGCATCTCAAGGCGCTGGCGCGCGACGGCGACAAGCGGGCCTTCACGCGCGAGATCGTGCCGCCGCCGATCCTGCGGCTGATCGAGAGCCTGCCGCATCCGGCCTATATCACCGGGCGGCGCTGGGACGTGCTGGCCTGGAACGAAGCCGCCGAGCAGGTTTTTGCGTTCGGCCGGTTGCCGGAGGAGGATCGCAACACGATGCTCCTGATGATGACCAACAAACAGACGCGTAAGGCTTACGGCGCGGGCTGGGCGGAGGTCGCCAAGCGCATGGTCGCGATGTTTCGCGCCACCCACGACGTCTGGGCCGGGGATCCCGCGTTCGCGGAGTTGCTGACGCGGCTGCGACAGGGCAGCCCGGAATTCGTCAAATGGTGGGAAGCCCACGAGATCCGCAGCACCGCCTCGGGCCTCAAGACGATGTCTCATCCAACTCTGGGCGTGCTGCATTTCGAGCACACGAGTTTTCAGGCCAACGACGATCCCGCGCTGAAGCTCGTGATCTATACGCCGGTCGGGGCGTAAAACGCCGTCACCAGATCGGGAAGGCCACCGGCATATGTCCGGCGGCCTCCGCGCTTATTGTGGTTTGCGGGGCGGCGCCCCGACTAGAGATCGATGCTGACGGCGATATTACGGCCCTGCAGTTCGGCAATCTTCATTCCATCAGCCTGCAGCTGCGCGAACTCCGGGTCCTTTGCCACGGCCTCCTGCACCTTGCCGTAGACTTCCCAATTGGAGTAGCGCGTCGTAACCAGCAACTCTCCTGCCCAGTGACCGGTGTGGAAACGGGAGAGCCGAAGAAACTCGGCACCGTGTTTTTCAAAGATTTTCTTCGCCTGCCGGATGATCTGGACCGTTTCCTCGACCTTGTCGGTTTTGAAGCGAGTAAATTGAACGATCGGCATGGGCTACCTCCTTAGCTTTGTAAACTGTCCAAGAGGCATGTATCGAGCGACGTTTGAGGAGCGAACCTCCCGTTCGATCTCGATGAAGGTTCGTCTTCGGCGGCGTCATCCTGGTTCAGGTTTCGCAAGCGGAATCATCTCTGCCCTTTCTTGGGCGCTTTAAATTCGCCGCGCGTGCCTTGCCCGGCCGGGCTCCCTTGGCATTGTCATTGCTGCCGGCCAACGGTTTCACTATCGACCCGCTTGATGGCGGGTGGATTCCACACGCCGGTCAATGCCTCCGACTTTGGCGCATAAAGACGCATGGTGAGGTTGAACGGGCTTTTGGGCGCGGGCAGCCAGTTGGCTTCGCGATCGCCGCCCGGATTGTCATTCTGGACGTAGAGCGTGAGCGATCCGTCGGCGTCGCGCTTGAACGGCATCCAGCTGCTCACCGCAAAGCGATTGAGTGGATTGGCAACCTGGAAGCCTTCATCGTCATACAGGGTGATTGACCAGAATGCCTCGACCGGCGGGACCGCGTCCTTGGCAAAGCGGACGATGTATTTGTTTGCGCCGTCGAGCGGCTTGCCGTTTTCATCGCCAACACTGTTAGGGTAGATCGCGTCCTCCGGCAGATTAGCGCCGAGTCCGAGCTGCGCGACGATCGCGCGCTTCAAGTAGTAGTTCCCGTAAACGCCCATCGTGTCTGTGTTCATGGACCAGTGATTTGCGACGCGCGCCAGCGTTGGGATTTTCCATGCCATCAGTTTTTGCGCCTGAGCCGGCGCATCCTCGATAGCTTTCCGTACCGTGGCATCGGCTTTGGTCATATCGAAGTTCTTGCCCGGTTCGAGCCCTATCCGCGCCATGCGCGCGATGATCGGCTCATCTGTGATGTGTGGCGGGTGGACCTTGGATAGCTCCGCCGCATAGGCAAAAAACTTATCGCCTGCCATCGTGTCGACTTGCAGCTTCGGCGGCGTCTTGACGTCAACGTTGGGATCGATGGTCTGTGTCACGGCGACCGGGGGCTTACCCCATCCAGATAGCGGTGTGATCTTGTACCCCTTCTGTACCTCGTGAACCGCAGCATAGTCGGCAGGACCATCGGTCTTGGTGCGGCCGATGATCCAGACATAAGGCGTCGGCGCGTCGATACGCGCGAAGCCCGCCGGCACGTTTCCGTTCCAGCCCGGCGGCACGACCAGGAAATTCGCTGCCTTGGTGCCTGTCGTACGCCATCCCGGCGACGCGAACACATCGGTCCACATGTCGAGCATCGGCAGCAGGTAGTAGCGGCCACCGGTATCAGGAACCGAAACGACCATGGGTTCGCGGGTCAGGTCGAGCCAGGCGCTCGAATACAGCGTGTCGAAATTGGGCCGCACCACCGCCTTCATGTCTGCGGTCGGGTAGGCCTGGATATTGTCGAACGTGTTGGGAGGGCCGCCTATTGCCGCAGTTTTGGGATCGGAATTGATGAGCTGCTTGCGCGTCAGGTCCATCGTCACAAGCGGATAGAAGTAAACATACGCCTCTGCAGCGATCGCTTGTGCCTCTTCCGCAGAAATCGATTGAGCGGCGCTCGGGGTCGATGTCGATACGATGAGACTCAAACCCGACAGGATCGCAGCAAGCGACAACAGATGCTTTTGCATAAGGGTACTCCTGAAATTCGCTGCATTGGCCGAGTGGGGCGATGTAGTGCCCCACTGCGGGTGTTTTCCTATCCCCTTCCAACTCAGGCAAAGGAGGATGAGCCAGCTAAGCGGCGAAGCCCCGCGTTCTGGTTGATCTAGATCAAGGGACGTCCGCCGACGGGTCACGAGCGGCGTTGCTCTGACGGATCGCTGCGCTCCGCTTGGCCCTCAAAAGCGGACGCCAGGCGATCTTGAGCCGACGCCCGAGACCGGCGTCTAGATGACGAGCTTCAGCGCCGGATCGTCATTGGATTGCAACCTCGTGTGCTCGAAATGGAGCAGCCCTTCATCCGATGATTCATCGTCTTGAGGTCGGACGCTGACGATGTGAGCCCATCTGCCGAGAATAGCTCGATGAATACTCCGGCGTCTGCGCGCGGTCGATTGTGATAGGCACAGGGATCGTCACGTTGCCCGGTGAAATACGGAGTGGCGATGCGGGCGAGGGCGCGGCCGACGGACGCGCGATGGCGCGATCGCGCGATTGTCGCCGATGAGCTTGCGGCGAACAGTCGCGGCTTGTGACCTATGACAAACGACTGCGGCCTCAGAGTGGTGTTCGCGGCGAAGCGCGATCGAGTGATCGCAATGCACGCTGCTGGGCGGAGTTGCTGATTGTACCGAGGGACTCGTGGTGCTACGTTTGAGCACGTCATTCCGTTTCGGTTTGATGCGGCGGGCGATCGGGCTTACGGACCGCCGCCCGTTTATTTGAAGTTGGAATAGTTGAGCCAATCGTGTCCCGCCTCCGGCCCCCCTTTTGAGTGCGGTCGGACGATGTTTTTCATTGGCCTCCGTTCTTCCCATTGACTCGGAGGCGGGTTTTTTTAGTTGAACTTTGCAGTAAGTCGATCTTCGACATGTGCATACTGACAAGCCACGCGGATCGTGCCGCACCACATCACCATCTGAACGCGAGGTGGGGCAGCCATTGCTTGATGGTTGCATTGCTCTGTGCCGCTTCCTTGTTTCAGTTCGCGCCCAGGGCGTGGGGACAATGCTCGGCGCGCGACGTGTTACAGAATCAACTGAAACTCGGCAAAGTTCGTGCAGTTGATTTGCCGCAAAAACTCATCGGGTCCGCCCGCGACGTTCCGACTTGGAAGACGATTGCGGTCGGCACTTTTGGCAACTCCTTCGCGTTGCGCAATGCATTGGATGCCGTGGGTTGCAATATCGGCGGGTTGGCCGCGGAAGTTCTCGCTCGACCGGCATTTACCGTCAGTTCTAACAAGATGAACGTGGAGCTTTTGGCGGTATCCGCGGTCCAGCTCGGCTTCAAAACCGATAGCGTGGCTCTGGCCGTCATTTACGCGCGGGCCCGACAACTCGGCTTTGAACTTGCTGCAGCGGAGGTCGGTCCGCAATTGCGCCTTCAATATCTTGATCAGCCCATGGGCGAATTCCTCATCGTGGGAATGCAGCCGATCAAGACGTGGAGCGGAGAGCCCGTGGTTCTCGACGTGGCAAATGGCGGAGCCGGATTGATCCTGATCGGCCAGGACGGCCGAGATGACGCTGAAATACCGGCGACCTCCCGTTTTCTTTTCGTGCGGCCGCCTGACCTTAGCGGCGGAATCGCGGCCGCTCTGCTGCCACCATGAAGACGAACAACCAAGTTTCGAGCAGCGCTGACTGCGGAGAAAATTCCTCGCGTCAGATCAAGGGAGACTTCCTGTCCATGGAGAACAACGAGGCTGCCGGCTCAAATGCAGCGGCGTCGGGAGTTCACGGGGATGGAGGCAAGCCTCGTCTCAAGTCTCGTCTGGAGCGGCGTCAACAGTAGGGAGTGACATCATGCGCGGATTCGGAGCTGTATGCATCTCACTGTTACTATCGGCAATTCCTGCGACTGCGTCAGATCAAAATCTCAAGGAAGAACTTGGAAAGATAGGTTCAGCATACGAGCAGTACTTCAGCAACAAGGACGCTGCCGGGATTACTTCGCTTTACACCAAGAACTATATGCGTGTGACGGAAGACGGCGTCGTGGACAATGCCAGATACTATGAGAACGCTTTCAAGGCGGGAGTTAGTCGCCTCGAGGTCAAGACGATCGAGGTTCAGTCATTGTCAGAAAGCATGGCTCTGGTCACCGGCGAATCTCGCGTTACCGGCAACAGCGAGACAGGCGCTCCCATAGACTTCACCGTTGTTTGGACCGCTCTCGACGTTCGTGAGGACGGGCAATGGAAGATTCGCATGCTCACGTCGGTCCCCAAACCGCCGCCGCCCCAGCCGCAGCAGGCCGCAAAATAACGCAAGGCATTGGCTTCTCTGCCCGCAATCGTTCTCTGCGCCACCTCAAAGGGAGTCAACGATGGCCATTTTGCACGCAAGCGTCGCATTGCTTTCAGTCGCATCAGTTCTGGCAACGACGAGTGTCCAGGCTCAGAGCATGCCGCCGGAGGGCCCCGTCTCGGTCATATTCACCGCCACGCCGATTCCTGCTCTCAAGCCGATGGCGATCGGCGGCGGCAGAGAGTTTGTTCTCATGAACCAGGCCATGGCAGCCTCAAACGAAGCGGGAAATCCTGTACTCAACAACATGGGCGGACGTTGTCAGCTCAGCCGCCTGACGGATCCTTCGGCGAAGACCGCCGAGCTTCACGGATTCTGTACTTACGTCGACAAGGACGGCGACCAGTTGCTCGAGCAATGCGACTGGTTGCCCGCATCCCCCAACAATTGCAACATAACGGGTGGGACCGGAAAATTCGAAGGTCTCCAGGCCGCGCTCGTCGTCACCATCGACCCTCTCAAGAGCAACTTCGATGGCATCAGTCAGGTCATTGGCCACAAGAAGGGGACGTACAAGTTCGTCAAGACGAACTAGGCTCGCCCGCCGAATTCCAGCAGGCGTGCACGGCCTTGATTGCTGCAGTTCGGAATGCCAAGGCAGCAACGTCTTCTGAACGGTTTGCCCCGGCGCTCATGTCCGCTACCACGCCCTAGCGACGTGGTTCCGTCGTCTGCTGAACGGTCGGCCGGCGTCCCGGTGAAGTACGAGGCACGCCGCTCGCCAGCATGTTCGGTGACGGGCGGCGTTGCGAGTTCTTTGGGTGTGAATGGGTTCACAACGACGTGGCGAGGCAAATGCTATGTTCCAGCCATTCAATTGCCGACTGATGTTTCGAAGAGTTTCTTTTTCGGACAGCCTCTGAGGAGAGGGTCATGTTCAAGCAATTCCTCTTGGTCGCGGCGATAGCCTCCCTAACGTTAGCCACATCCTCTAAAGCCGATTGCGAATATGCTTTGGAGCGCAGCGCGTCCGCCGAGTCGCGTTCGGTTTCGTTGCATTCTGATGCGGCTCAACTTGCGGAAGCCCTGTTGGATGACATTGTGACTTGGCTCTCATCGAATTTCGACCTGCCTGCCATCAAACAGCGTCCCGTCGTTGAATTTGCGTCGAAGATGGAGCTTGCGAGGTTGCGTGCAAGGGACCGTACTTCTTCGCAAGGCTTCATGGAAAGCGATGGACAACTAGCTCAGCGCGAGGTTGTCGCACTTTACGACAACGAGACGAGAACGATCCTGCTTCCTGATGATTGGGGTGGCACTTCGCCGACTGATCAATCGGTCCTGGTACACGAAATGGTCCATCACCTTCAGAATGTTGGAGGGCTCAAATTTGTTTGCCCACAGGCGCGAGAGAAGTTGGCCTACCTGGCTCAGGATAAATGGCTGGAGCGGTTCGGACTTAGCTTGGAGAACGAGTTCGACGTCGACATGTTCACGGTGCTGATTACTTCAGCATGCATGTATTGAGTGTGACCGGTCGATCCAAGTCGCTGTCGAACGATTGCCTTTCCAAAGGAGCGCAGAGCCAAGATCATCTCGTACGTACCAGCAAGATCTTCAGCGGATTTGATTGATGGCCAGACTCTTGGCGGTCCTCGCAATTGCATTGGCAATCCTGGCGATGGCTCCGGGGCAGCAGAATCAGTTTGTACCGCTGCCAACAGGACCAATGCCAGCGGTGCTTGTTCCCTGAGTTCTGCTGAGGTGACGGGTTCATCCATTCAGCCGATGGCGCACAGATCCGCTCGTGGCCCACGGCGATCTGCAAGGCGGACGGGCGCCGGCATCCGCACTCTATTCAGGCGTCAGCCCCAATGCCTTCACGGCAGCCACCAAGGGAGGCGTTTCGCTGTCGTACAGCTTTCTGAACGCGATATGTCCTTGAGCGGACTCATCGATGCCGTACGCGTCGAGCAGCTTCTGTATCTTGTCGGTCTTGCCGGCTTCTACCATCAGGCCGGAAACACGCTCCACGATGTCCTGCGGTATGCCGATGGGACCGGCAAGAAAGACGTAACCGGTCATAGCAAAGAGCTCGGACTCGGCACCCTGCTCGAAAAATGTGGGAACGTCGGGAAGCTTTCTGCTCCGCGTCCTCGTCTGCACGGCGATTGCCCTCCCAACTCCGGATTCCAGCGCGTTGACGGCATTGGCGTAGCTCCCCATCGCCGCCTGGAGCACGCCGGCCGCGAGGTCCTGCCACATCGGCGCTTCGCCGCGGTAGTGCACGGCTTTCATCTGCAGCCCGTACTGCTTGTTGAGCTCTGCAACGACGATATGAGGGTAGGAGCCTGCGCCGAAGGTCCCGACGTTGGTCACGTTCCTGCGGGCGTATTCGACGAACTCCTTTAAATTGGTGGCATTGGTCGCCTTATAGGCGACCAATGGCAGATATCCTGCCGACATGCTGGAAATGAGCGCGAAGTCCCTGTCGGCGTCGTATGGCAAAGTCTTAAATAGCACGCGGCTTTGCACCAGAGTTGCGGTGATGGCGAGGAGTAACGTGTAACCGTCCGGTGGCGATTGCTTCACGGCTGCTGCAGCGATCGAACCGCTGGCACCCGCCTTATTCTCAACTATCACCGGCTGGCCGAGCTTCTGGGAGAGGTATTCGCCGTAGACGCGCGCGAGGGTGTCCGCAAGTCCGCCGGCGGGATAGGCGCAAACAATCTTGATCGGCCTGGAGGGCCAGGTCTGCGTCCACCCGCTATCATGATACGACAAAGCGATGGTGGCTGCGCCGGTTGCGATGAAGGCGCGGCGCGTGATCTTCAATGCCATCACGGTCTCCATCATGTTTGTATTCCGAGGACGCGCGTCGTGGCGTTGCTGCCAGTCCTTCAAGCGGACGGCCCTACGTTGAATCCTGAGCCGCTGCTCGGGGCACTGCTGCGCGGTACGGCAAGCCGTTGGTCGTGCTCATGGATTGCTTCCTGAGCAAATTGTGCCGTCCCGAGGATGGTAGCAGGCCATGGGCGGGCGCTCTTGACATTCTGCTTACATTCTCTTCACCGCCGGCTTATTCTTGCGCTGCAACCGGCGCGAGAGACCGACGGGGGAAAGCCACCCAGGGAATTGCCAGCTTGCGGTATCTCTTCGACGAGTACGCATTCGACACCGACCTTCGCGAGCTTTACCGCGGGGCGCACGTGGTCTCGGTTGCGCCGCAGGTGTTCGACCTGCTCGACTACCTGATCCGCAACAGGGAACGGGTCGTAAGCAAGGACGACCTCATCAAGACCATCTGGAACGGCCGTGTCGTGTCCGATGCGGCACTGACGACGCGGCTGAACGTCGCTCGGAGTGTGATTGGCGATTCCGGCGAAAAACAGCGTCTCATCAAAACCCTGCAGCGCAAGGGCTTCCGTTTCGTTGGAACGGTGCAGGAAGTGCAGAGGCCCGCAGACGCGGCGCCCACAGCCGATTCTGGTGAACAGTTTCAGGGTACCGCTGATCCAGATCGGTCCGATGCCGCAACAGTTGCGATGTCGATTCCTGCGCCACGCCTTTCCATCGTCGTACTGCCGTTCGCGAACTTCGGAGGCGATCCCGAGCAGGACTATTTCGTTGATGGCGTGACCGACAGCCTGACCACGGACCTTTCGCGCATCAGTGGCTCGTCGTCCGTGAACAAGGCTCTAAGCGATTGAGCGAGAGTCTGTTTTTCGGATTTGAGACGGTTTGAGATTGCAGGGATTGGGAGGTAAAGACCGCCAAAGCCTGCAAATTCGATTGTGGATTGAACGAAGCCGCTGCCGCGGCGTAGGGGGCAAGGTGGCATAGATCGCCTCCTGGCTGAGAGGATGTGGGTGTTGGAGCCCACCCCCTCAGACAGGAGTATCGAGATGGCCGATTTGAGCCCTCTTCGCCGCCGCATGATCGAAGACATGACCGTCCGCAATCTGTCGCCGGCGACGCAAAGATCCTACATCAGCGCGGTTTCGAAGTTCAGCCGCTATTTTGGCCGATCGCCTGACCGGTTAGAGCTGGAAGACGTCCGCGCCTTCCAGGTGCATTTGGTCTCGACCGGCATCTCATGGCCGGCGCTGAACCAGATCGTCTGTGCGCTACGGTTTTTCTACGGCGTCACGCTCGGCGAGGCGCTCATCCCAGAGCGCATTCCCTATGCGCGAGAACCGCGCAAGCTGCCGGTCGTTCTCAGCGCCGACGAAGTGGTTCAGTTTCTTGAAGCGGTATCGAGCCTGAAGAGCCGCGCCGCGCTCACCACCGCCTATGCGGCCGGGCTCAGGGCCTCGGAGGTTGCGGGACTGCGGATCGAAGACATCGACAGCGCCCGCGGCGTCATCCAGGTGCGCCACGGCAAGGGCGCGAAGGATCGCAACGTGATGCTGTCGCCCCAGCTGCTGGGCATCCTGCGCACCTACTGGCGGCTCGCCCGGCCGCGGCTTTATCTGTTCCCTGGTCGTGACGAAGATCATCCGATCGATCAGACCGTGCTGCATGCCGCCTGCCGGTCGGCGGTGAAGGCTGCGGGCCTGACCAAGCGCGTCACGCTGCACACGCTGCGCCACAGCTTCGCGACACATCTTCTCGAGAACGGAACCGATATCCGGATCATCCAGGTCTTGCTCGGGCACAATAATTTGTCGTCGACAGCGCGCTACACGCAGGTCGCCACCGATACGATCCGAGCGACGCAGAGCCCGCTCGATCGCCTGTCGCTGGAGGTGACGCCACCTGGATGACCCGCAGCGGGATGCGGGTCATGACCCGCTCCGACATCCGCTCCAACAGGCCCGCCATCGAGATTGCCGATATTCTGCGCCGGCATGGCGACGCCTATCGCCGTGTACATGCCGGTCATCTGGGGCGGGTCGAGCGGCGCGTGATGAGCGCGATCGTTGCGTGCCGGACCGAGGCGCTCGGCGGCCACATGCAGGCTTGCGACGACTGCGGCACGACACGCGTTGCCTATAATTCCTGCCGCAATCGGCACTGTCCGAAGTGTCAGGGGAGAGCCCGAGCCGCGTGGCTCGCCGCGCGTCAAGCCGACCTGCTTCCGGTTCCCTATTTCCACGTCGTCTTTACACTTCCCGCACCGATCGCCGCGATCGCTTTCCAGAACAAGGCCGTCGTCTATGCCATCCTGTTCAAGGCTGCCGCCGAGGCGATGACTGCGGATTCCGACGAAGCCGGCCATGCATTCCAATTCGAAGCCGGCCGGGTATTCCGATCTGAAGCCGGCCACCCGTGGCGTCGTTCGCATGGGTCAATTTCATGATGTCGTCGAGGGCTGGGAAGGTCAAGAGACCGGTTGATCTTGAGCGGGTTGCTTCTGCTTCCTGAGGCTCTCTCCTTTGAGTTCGATGCGGTAGGCATTGTGGACGAGGCGATCGAGAATCGCGTCGGCGATGGTGGGGTTGCCGATGATTTCGTACCAGCGATCGACGGGCAGCTGGCTGGTGACGATAATCGAGCGGGCTTCGTATCGATCCTCGACGATTTCGAGCAAATCACGGCGCTGGTCGGCGTCGAGAGGTTCTGGTCCCCAGTCGTCCAGGATCAGCAGATCAAGTCGTGCGATCGCCCGCAGCATCTTGGTATAGCGGCCATCGGCGCGGCCGAGTGCGAGAGCGGCGAAGAGACGCGGCACACGATGGTAGGCAACTGAGAAGTCGTCTCGGCAAGCCTTGTTGCCGAGGGCACAAGCGAGCCAGCTCTTGCCGACGCCGCACGGCCCGGTAACAAGGAGATTATGTCGTGCCCGGATCCAGTCGCCAGCGGCGAGTTTTAGAAAGAGCGTGCGGTCGAGGCCGCGGATAGCGCGGTAATCGACATCCTCGACGCAGGCGGCATGACGCAGCTTGGCGGCTCGAGCTCTGCTTTCGAACCGCTTTTGCTGGCGCAGCGTTTTCTCGTGTTCCAGGAGCAACGCCAGCCATTCGGCGTGTTCGAGGCTGCGCGCTTCGGACTGGGCATCGAGGTCCTTGAAGCCTTTGGCCATACCGTGGAGACCAAGGCTATGCAGCAGGTCGAGGGTGGGATGGGTGAGCATGCTGGATAATCCTTTCAATGGAAGTAACCGGGGCCGCGCAGATTGGGATGTTCGATGATCGCGTCCTCGGTATCGCGAGAACTGCGTTCGAGCTTGTTGGCGATGATGGAGGCGATGCTCTTGTAGGTCAGTGCGCTGACCGCGACCGCGCGGGCCGCGATCAGCTCGGCGCGTTCGGGATCAATATCCTTGAACAGCCGAAGCACGCCGAGACAGGTCCGGAATCCCTGTTCGGGATGAGGCCGATTGGCCAGGATGGCGAGAACGAGCCCCTCGGTGTTGGGCCCGATCGACCGCCCCCAGCGCCGGAATCGATCGGGAGTCCACTCGGCGTAACGCCGATGCGCACTGGGCATGTGATCGGGATCAGTGCCGTGCCGGCGGCCGCCATAACGGCGCTGGTGAGCAGCAACACGCAAACCCCGATGGAACAACTCGATGGTCCGGGTGGTGGCGCGAACGTCGACCTGCTCCCGGATCAGGCCGTGTGGAACTGAGTAGAAGAAGCCGTCGACCTCGACGTGATAATCGAGCGAGACGCGGGCCAGGAGCCATTCCGCGAACTGATAGTCGGCATCCGGCAACGGCGCCAGGACAGGCATCTCGACGGTCTCGAACAATTGTCGGCGGCTGACGCCGATCCGGCGCATGACGTGGGCGTTGATGCGCTCCAGCGCGGCGGCGATTGCCGCATTCGCCTCAGCCAGCGAGAAGAAGGTCTGCCGGCGAAGCCGCCCGAGGATATAGGTCTGGGCAAAACGCACTCCGGCTTCCACTTTTGCCTTATCCCGGGGCTTTCTTGGCCGTGCCGGAAGGATGCCAACGCCGTAATGGGACGCCATCATCCCGTAGCTGCGATTGATTTCGGGGTCGTAGAACGACGCCCGGTGCACGCCGGACTTCAGATTGTCAGGGACGACGAGGCGTGGCACCCCGCCAAAGAACCGGAACATTCGGACATGAGCCTCGATCCAGTCCGGAAGTGTCTGCGTCCAGGTCGCCTCGGCGTAGGTGTAATTCGAGGCGCCAAGCACGGCGACGAAGATCTCCGCGTCGCGCACAACCCCGGTTGCGCGATCAACGATCATGATCTTCTTGCCGGAGTAATCGACAAAGACCTTGTCGCCGGCCGGATGGTCCTGCCGCATCGTCGGAGACAGCCGCCGCTCGAATTCCCGGAATAAATCGCAGAACCGGCTGTAGCCATAACCTTCCGGATGGACCGCCCGGTACTCCTCCCACAGCACCATCAGATTGACGCCAGGCCGCTTCAGCTCACAGGCCAGCGAGGCCCAATCCGGCTCCCGGCGCCGGCGGAAGCCGCGCCTGACGCCGGCATGGGCAAACAGACGTTGTTCAAGAACGGCGTCGGTCAGATCGCCCGCCAAAGGCCACGCCAGCCCGGCAGTCGAGGCACGCTTGAGATTGTCCTGGATCGTGCTGCGCGCCACCCCGAGCGTGCGCCCGATCTCCCGGGCGCTCACCCCATCACGGGCAAGCCGCAGCATCTGTCGTATCTGTCGCATGGTCAGTTCTCTCTTGGCCGGCATCCGCTTCCCCTCGTGGATCAACGAGGGACTTGATGCCTGAAGGACTGACCCAAACGAAAACGCCGACTTCCAAAACCCGGCCGGCTTCAAATCGGAATGCCGGCCGGTTTCATTTCGGAATCGTGGCCGGCTTCAAATCGGAACGATGGCCGGCTTCAAGTCGGAATACCCGGCCGGAATAAATCGGAATCCGCAGCGATGACGACGCTCGCCGCCAATCCACGCCGGCTCGGCGGTGCGATCGGCGGCGTCGCCGTCCTCCACACCTGGGGACAGACGCTGATGCATCATCCCCACGTCCATTGCGTCGTTCCGGGTGGCGGCCTCTCGCCCGATGGCGCGCGCTGGACCGCTTGCCGACCGAACTTCTTCCTGGCCGTCAAACCGTTGTCCAGACTATTTCGCACACTTTTTCTCAAACGTCTGTCGGCAGCCTTCAACTCCGGTGCCTTGCGTTTCTTCGGCGATCTCGGAGCTCTGGCCGAGCCGGCTGCCTTTGCGGCCCACCTCGACGCCATGCGACGCATCAACTGGGTTGCTTACGCCAAGCGGCCCTTCGGCGGACCCGCACAGGTCCTGGCCTATCTCGGCCGCTACACCCATCGCGTCGCGATCGCCAACAGCCGGCTCGTCGCACTCGACGACGATCATGTCGCCTTCTCATGGAAGGACTATCGCCAAAACAGCGCGACAAAGATCATGAATCTCAAGCCCGATGAGTTCATTCGCCGTTTCCTGCTTCATACGCCGCCTGACGGCTTCCACCGCATCCGCCACTTCGGCTTCATGGCCAACCGCCATCGCGCTGCCAAGCTCGCCCTTTGCCGCGAACTTCTCGATCATGAGCGAACAGCCCCAAACGATGGCCAGCCGTCGCCTGTGGATTCGGAGGCTCAAACCTGGGCCGAGGTTCCTGCCTGTCCCGATTGTGGTGGCGTCATGCGCATCATTGAGCGCTTTCGACATAGCTTCAGACGCCCCAGCCCTCGAACATCACCGTTCCGATGCGACACATCGTGAGCCAAGTCATGTCGTGCACGACGATCATCATTCGTCATTTCGCTCCCAGCGTCTCGATCATCGCGGACGATGTCGAATCCGTGCTGTCACACTGCGCGACAACAACCGTCCGATGCAGCAAAAGGCCTATCGCGATCTCAGGCGAAGCGCGTCTGATCTCAACTCTTCCAGGATGCGCACTCCTGTGTCTCTGCCTCACGCGCCGAGCCAGCAGATCGGGCATGGCGATCTCGAACAATCCCCATAGCTGCAAAACCGCGAATAGCCTCCCGCGCCTTCGTTCAATCCGGCTTCAATGAGGTCGCGTCATAAGCGCCTGCCGCGCCCTCGCGTGAGCGCGACCTCACAGAACCCTCCAGATTCCCTTTCGCAGCGGACCATGATTCTGTGTTGCATCGGAGGGGACGATGCGACCGAAGAAGCACAAGACGACGGGATCGAACGACCTGTTCCGGGCGCGGCTGGACCAGATCATCAATCTGAAGCACGAGCTGGTTCTGTTGGCCGGCAAGATCGATTGGGACTGGATCGACGGCGAGATCGCGCCGCTCTACAGCGAGAACGGCCGGCCGGGGATCGAGACCCGCTTCATGATCGGGCTGCTGTTGCTCAAGCAGATTTACGGGCTGTCCGATGAGGGGATTTGCGAGCGCTGGGTCCACGACCCGTATTTCCAGTACTTCACCGGCGAAGAGTTCTTCCAGCACGCCTTCCCGCACGAGCGATCGGACCTGAGCCATTGGCGCAAGCGGCTCGGCGACAAGCTGGAACTGCTGCTGGCCGAGAGCCTGCGGGTGGCGCACGAGGCCGGCGCGTTACGCGGCCAGGACCTCAAGCGGGTCACGGTCGATACCACGGTGCAGCCAAAGGCCATCACCTTTCCGACCGACGCCAAGCTGCTGCATGCGGCCATCAAGGGGCTCAATCGCCTGGCGAGAAGGCACGGCGTCAGGCTGCGGCAGTCCTATTCTCGGATCGCCAAGGCCGCCGCGATGATGGCGGGCCGCTACGCCCATGCCAAACAATTCAGGCGGCATCAGCGGCAGTTGCGTATCCTGCGCTCAAGGCTCGGCCGGATCATCCGCGATATCCGCCGCAAGATCGACGGCCAGCCAGCCCTGGAGGAGGCGTTCGCCCTTCCGCTTGGCCGGGCCAGCCAGATCCGCTCGCAGCAGCAGCGCCAACGCGGCTGGAAGCTTTATTCTTTCCATGCCCCGGAGGTGGAGTGCATCGGCAAGGGCAAGGCCTCCGCGCCGTACGAGTTCGGCGTCAAGGCTTCCATCGTCACCAACAACCGCCGAGCTCCCGGCGGTCTGTTCGTGCTACACGTCAGGGCGCTGCCCGATAATCCGTATGACGGTCACACCCTGCGCGACGTCATCGACCGCACCGAGGCACTCACCGGCTGTCCGATCGAGCGGGCCTATGTCGACAAGGGGTATCGCGGCCACGACGCTCAAAATCCACGTCGCGTCTTCATCTCCGGCCAGAAGCGCGGCGTCTTCGGGATCATCAAGCGCGAGTTGCGCCGCCGATCCGCCATCGAGCCCATCATCGGACACCTGAAGGCCGAAGGTCACCTCGGGCGCTGCTACCTCAAAGGCCGCGCAGGAGACGCCGCCAACGTCGTCCTCTCCGCCGTAGGCCACAACTTCCGCCGCATCCTCGCCTGGCTGAGAGATTTCTTGGACCTGTTCCTGATCCGGATATGGCGCACGTTCACATGTCCCATCCCGCTCAATTCGGATTCTTAACGGACGACTGGCTCATTCGTGATCGCGCGTAACACCGCTTTCACCTTCAAAGGCAAAGCCGTCGATGTAAAGCAAGTCGGACGCGAGTTGAACGTCCGCTATGTGCTCGAAGGTTCCGTGCAACGAGGCGGCAATCGGCTTCGGGTGAATGTTCAGCTGATCGATGCCGAAACCGGCAATCACCTATGGGCCGAGAGGTTCGAGAAACCCGTCGCCGACCTGTTCGACATGCAGGACGAGATCGTATCGCGGCTCGCAAACACGCTAAATGCCCAGCTCATTCAGGTTGAAGCGCGGCGAGCGGAACGTTCAACCCATCCCGATGCAATGGACCTGTATTTCCAGGGCTGGGCTTACGAGAACAATGGGACGACCCCGCAATACATGACGCAAGCGCAGGCCTTTTTCGACCGCGCCTTGGCACTCGATCCCGACAATATCGAGGCGCTGGTCGGCTCGGCGCGGGTTGAAGCGGCGCTTGGGGCCAATCTTGTCACCGACGACTGGAAAGCGCACTTGGCGGCGGCCGAGGCAGCCTCAACCAGGGCTCTGTCCCTTGCGCCAAACCATGCTCGGGCCCGTAGCGTCCTGGGTCTGGTCCAATCATTTAGCAACCCGGCCCGAGCCATCGCTGAATGCGAGCGGGCGTTGGCACTGGATCACAATTTGGCCGACGCTCATCCCTTCATCGGTCTCGCCAAGTTTTTTCTCGGTCGCAGTAGCGAGACCGAGGCCCATATCCGCGAGGCGCTTCGCCTCTCTCCTCGCGATTCCTACGCCTACCGGTGGTTCATGTTTGTCGGTCTCGCCAAATTGTTTCTCGGCGCCGATGTGGAAGCGGTTGCCTGGCTGCGCCGGAGCATCGAGGCCAACCGAAATCATCCCCTCCCGCATTACTATCTCGCCGCGGCACTGTCGCTGCTCGGCTCACCGGACGAGGCGCGGGCCGCCGCGCAGGCGGGTCTTGTGCTCAATCCGACCTTCACTCTCCGCCGCTACCGGGCCCGCGTGACGAACGACCATCCGGCTTATCTCGCCGGACGCGAGCGTGTGTATGAGGGCATGCGCATGGCCGGGGTGCCGGAGGGATGAACGGCAGGAGGTCGCCGGTGCGCGCCCAACAAGGATCGGGCGCTCCTGCGCTTACGGCGACGGCACGGTCGAAGGCGGCGCGGTGACGTTCGGCAGCGGAGTTGCTGGCCAAGGGCTTGCCGGCCATGGACCTTTCGGCTTGGCCGCGACCGACGCGCACGCCGCCGCAAGCTGAGTCCGCATCGACGCCAGGCCCGTCAGGTCGATGTCGAATTTCGCGACGTCCACCTTTTCGTCCGGCATGGGCGTGGTCCGCCGGATATGGAGGGAGCGGGACGCCATGATCGCCTTGACCATGTCAGGGTCGATGCTGCCGCTCCACATCTCGTACTTCGCGGCTCGGACCGGAAACCCTCCGGCTTCCTGGTCCTTGTCGGCATCCGCCGTCATCATGATCGTGCTTTTGCCGGCGCTCGTCTCGTCGATCTCGCCCGCGAACATCAGCTGCACGCGATTCCTGGTTTCGCAAAACATACGCCACTCCATCATCCGGAACGAAGAGACGCTTTCCTTCTTCATCACCGCGATCTTGCTGATGAACGGCCGCGTTGCCTTCTCCAACCTCCACATCCCTTCGGCAAACGGTCGCGTGTCGATTCCGAAACGATAGAGCTCGGCTCGCGTCAGCATATGCAGGTTTTCGAACTTCACGATACGGATGAGACCGTCGAGCTCGCGGCTGATCCCCATCGCCGCGATGAACGCAGCGCGGTCGCGGTCGGCGTTCGCGATCCGGCGCTGCCTGTATTCCGCGACCGCCTGCGGCGCCGGATGCCCGTGAAAGACGAGGACCAGCCTGGAGTTATGGACCGCCAGGGCGGCGTCGGGAGCGACCTCGCGTGATGTCGCGCCGAGAAACAGGTAACCGCAGGCCGAGTTGCACATCGCATGGTAGGTCGTGAGCTCCGCCTCGACCTCGCCGCCGGCGGCCTTGGTCTTCAGGCATGCGGCGTCCACCTGTGTGCCGGCGGCGCACGCCGTCGCGATCGTCCGGCCGACCCGCGCGACCGCCTTGCGACTGCGCAGCAGCCGGCCGATGACGTAGGACTCCACGTTCCCGCCGGGCGAATGCAGTTAGATCGGACGCTGGGTGTCCTTGACGCCGGCCAGGAAGCGGCGAATGCGCTGGCTCGCGTCTCCATCGATCTCGCCCTCGATGGCGATCCAGCGGTCGCAGCCGGGCCCGCACGCGTCCGGTGCCCCCTTGGCAAGATAGATCGTCAGCCTGCGCGCAAATCCGGGATTCTCGGCAGGCGTTTCCTCAGCATGCAGTGCGCATGGAAGCAGCACGGCCGCGAGAAACAAAATACGGGCAAGCATGTAACGACTGGGCCACGCACGGTGATGATAGGCGCCGACGTTACAAGATGATCGGCGCGCCTACAACTTTCGGTGGCATGCCGGCCCGCGCTTATTGCGCCGGGCGGCACATCGTGCTGTCTCGAAATACAGCGTTCGTCACGTCAGACGATCGATGATTTCGAAGAGCCTGTCGCAGGAAGCCTCGATCCGCTTTTGCGGAGATGTGGCGATACCCAGCAACAGACCGGGGCGCGCCGAAGCCGTTGACGCATACCACAGCGACAGCGGGGTCGGCGCCAGTCCGAACGATGCCGCTTCCCTGGCGATGGCGAGATCGGTCGCTCCATCCGGCGGCCGCAGGACCGCTGCCAATCCGGCAAGCGCAACGTTGGCGGTGCGTGTCCGAAGCTGTTTCAGCAATGCATCGCCTTGCGCGGCGTAGACCCGCTTCGTGCGTCGGAGATGCCGCAGATAATGGCCATCGCGCATGAAATCGGCGGTCGCGAGCTGCACTGCGGGCCCGGGCGCCGGCGCGAGGCAAGCCGCGGCCTCGGCAAATCGCGACGCCAGAGCGGCCGGTGCAACGACAAAGCCGAGCCGCAAGGCAGGGGTCACGGTCTTGCTGAAAGAGCCGATGTGGATGACGCGGCCCGCGCGATCGAGCGAGGCGAGCGCCGGCGTGGCCCGGCCCTTGAGCTGAAGCTCGCTGAGATAGTCATCCTCGATCACCCACGCCTTGCGTCGGGTGGCCCAGTCGAGCAGGCGCGAACGCCTCGCCAGCGACAATGTGGATCCGAGTGGCGCCTGCTGTCCGGGCGTCACGACAACCAGCGCCGCGTCGGGAGCATGTTTCAGGCCATATTCAACATCGATGCCGTCAGCGTCGACCGGGATCGGCGCGATCGACAGTCTTGCAAGCGCGAGACCGTGCCGCGTGAAGGGAAAGCCCGGATTCTCCATCCAGACCTTCGTCTTTGACTCGAGGCCGAGGACACGGAGCGCCAATCCGAGGCCGCCGCTGAAACCGCTGGTGATGATGATCTGCGACGGCGCGCACGCGATCCCGCGCGCCAGCGCAAGGTAGGCTGCGATCTCGCGTCGCAAGTCGAGCTCGCCGCGCGGATCCGGATAGATCGCCGGCGCGCTCATTTCGGCGCGAACCGCCTGCGCGCGCATCCTTGCGAGCAGCGTCGCAGGAAAGGTCTCTTGCGCAGGCACGCCCATCTGGAAGATTGCCGGGCCCGCCGTGAGCTCCTGGTACATCTCCATGAACGAACCGGGGGCCGGGGCCTTGTCCTTGCGAACGGGAAAGGACGGCCGATCCGCGACATGCGTGCCAGTCGCGCGTGACGCGACGATCAGCTGGGCAGAGGACAGCTTTTCATAGGCCGCGCGCACGGTGCCCCGCGCGACGCCAAGCTGGGCTGCCAGGTCCTGCCAGGAGGGCAGACGCGCTCCGGGTGCGAGCACGCCGTTCGCGATGGCGGCCCTGATGCCCCCATGGATCTGCTCGGCCAGCGGCGTCTTCGCAGATCGATCCAGTTCCAGCCGGAGCGGTTTGGTCATGCCCCTTGGTACACGATTTTCGTGCATTCTTGGTGCTTTTTTGTGGACCAGGGCAGGGCCATTTAGGGCGGAGACAAGGGCCGGGCATCGATCATCAAGGAGCAGAAAAATGACCAGGCGTCTCGACTACGACCGTATCGCGCCGGCGGGTGTGAAAGCGCTGGGCGGCGTGTACGGCTACATCATGCAGAGCAATCTTCCTGCGGGGTTGATCAACCTCGTCTATCTGCGCGTATCCCAGATCAACAACTGCGCCTACTGCCTCGACATGCATATGCGCGATCTGCTCAAGAGCGGGGTGAAGATCGAAAAGCTCGCTCTGCTGCAGGCGTGGGAGGAAGCCGGCAATCTGTTCGACGCGCGCGAGCGCGCCGCCCTCGCATGGGCCGAAACGGTGACCCGCGTCGCGGATACCGGCGTGCCGGATCAGGCCTATGAAGCCGCGCGCGGGGTCTTCGAGGAGCGCGAGCTCGTCGATCTCACCATCGCGATCGGCCTGATGAACACGTATAATCGTATGGCGATCAGCTTCCGTAAGACGCCGCAGGCCGCCGTCGAGAAGACAGCCTGACGGGCCACGAACGGCATCGGCCGACGTCAATGCAAGGCAGGAGTTAGAAAATGACGAGCGTGATTTCCGGCGTGAAAATTCCCGACAGCAAGCTGGCGCGCGAGGCCGCCGAGCTGGTGCGCAGCTACGAAGACGAGATGCTGTTCAACCATTCGGTCCGCGTCTACGTGTTCGGCGCGCTGAAGGGGCTGCGTCAGAAGCTGAAATTCGATTCCGAGTTGCTTTATGTCGCGGCGCTGTTTCACGACCTCGGCCTGGTCGATCACTACCACACCGAAACAAAGCGATTTGAGGTCGACGGTGCCGACGCCGCGCGGGACTTTCTCCGGGCACGCGGCATCGCCGAGCCGCAGGCCGATCTGGTCTGGGAGGCGATTGCGCTGCACACCACACCCGGTATTCCGGAATATATGAGACCGGAAATCGCCCTCACGAGGGCAGGAGTTGTGGTGGACGTCGGGGCCGTTGGATATGACGAGTACACGCCGGAGCAGCGCGATCAGGTGATCGCTGCGTTCCCGCGCGGCGATTTCAAGAACGAGTTTTTGAAGGTGCAGACCTGCTCAGCGCTGAAGAAGCCGCAGACGACATTCGGGACCGTCAATTTCGACTATATCCAGGATCACGATCCCAGCTTCCACAAGCCGAACGTGTGTACGCGCATCCGCAACACGCCCTGGCAAAGCTGAGCTGCCGCTAAGCCACCGGATCCCTGACGGCATCCGAACGGCTTCGGTCATCCGGCGCCAGCGGTGGCGCCGGCCGCGCGGGAGCGTCCTTCAGCAAGGCAGCGTCGCTCGAGGCGTCCTCGACCGGCGCGGCTCGGGCCTCGCGCGCGGCGACGATCCAGATCAGGAAGCCAAGAAGCGCGAGCGCGGCTCCGACGGGACCGGTGGAGGTCCAGCCCAGCCCCTCGCGAATGGCAAGGCCGCCCAGGAACGGGCCGAGCGCATTGGCGGTGTTGAACGCCGAATGATTGAGCGCAGCAGCGAGCGCTTGTGCGTCTCCCGCGACGTCCATCAGCCGCGTCTGCAGGACGGCGCCGAGCGAGACGCTGGCGCCGATCGCGAAGACGTCGGCCGCGAGCAGCCAGGGATTGCCCGCGGCGAGCGGAAACACCAGGAGCGCGACTGCAGCAAACAGCAGGATGACGCCCGCCGTCGGCATCAAGGCGTGGTCGGCAAAGCGCGGCACGAACAGATTGCCGAGCGTTGCGCCGATGCCGAACACGGCGAGGAAGAACGGGATGACCGCGGTGCTGACCTTGGTGACCTCGATCAGCGTCGTCGCGAGATATGTATAGACGGCGAACATGCCGCCAAAGCCGATGGCGCCGATCGCCAGCGTGATCCAGATGCGGCCGTTTCGGAGCGCACCGAGCTCGCGCAGCGGATCGGACCGGCCGGCCGCATCGCGCGGCGCGAACAGCGCGCACAGCAGGACCGTGATCAACGCCAGCACCGACACGAGGCCGAAGCTCGCGCGCCAGCCCATCGCCTGGCCGATCAGATTGGCCAAGGGCACGCCGATGATCGTGGCAGAGGTCAGGCCGAGCATCACCTGGCCGATCGCCTGCGAACGGCGGTGTTGCGGAACGAGCGAGGCCGCGACCAGCGCGGCGATGCCGAAATAGGCGCCATGCGGCAATCCCGACAGAAATCGAGCCGCGATCATCCAGCCGAAGCCTGGCGCGAGCACGGTGAGCGCGTTGCCGAGCGCGAACACCGCCATCAGGGCCAGCAACTGGGTGCGCCGGGCGAACCGCGCGCCAAGCACGGCGATCAGCGGCGCGCCCGGCACCACGCCGAGCGCGTAGGCACTGATCGCGTGCCCCGCGGTCGGCTCGTCGATCCCGAGGTCGGCAGCGAAGAACGGCAGCAAGCTCATCGATGCGAATTCGGTGGTTCCGATCGCAAAGCCACCCATCGCGAGCGAGAACAGGACGATGGCGAGGTGAGGGGGCGCTGAGGCGCGGGGCGAGGTCGCGTGAGGCGAGGTCGTCATGTGTCCTGCATTGGTGGCCGCAACGGGAACGAGCCCAGCGAACGTCGCCACCCCTGCAAGATTTGTCGTCGTACTTAAACCCGCGCCAGCCCGCGTCAACATCGGAGGCGCGATGCAAGGCATGCCGCATATCAGCGTCCCGATTTAAGTGTGGCGCCATCCGGACGCGTCGCGCATGAGCCTGTGGCCTCATCGGTGCGCTTCGGCCTTCCCGCGACCTTCGCTATCCTCTCTACAGACGGGGGCGACGCGCCTGAGGGCAAAACAGTTGCATGGCTGTAGCAAAGTGTATTAGCGGTTGAGGCGGTCGGCGCGACCTTTTGCCATCGCGCCCGGCGCGAGGGCTTCCACTTCGGGGCCCGGCGCAAGTGAGAATTCGCGAATGCTGTCGAAATTCAAAAAGGAATTCATAAGGAATTCAAAAGGAATTCGAAAGGTAGAGTGCATTGATCGGGTGCCTTATTCCAGTGCGAGCCGCTCATCGCCAAGAGGAGGTAATCCGAAGAACCCCTTTTACTCTCCGCCGCGACTTGTTGTGGCGTTGCCGCTCCGAGCCATTCGGGTGATTTTGGTAGCGCCTCAACCGAATTGCGTTTAGCGTGTTGCAGATTGGTTCAACGACGAGACTCTGCTCGGCAAGAGGCTTTATTCGCCGCTGAGGGATCAATGAAGTCGGAGCCTACGAGCGTCCCCCCGTCGTCGCCGAACACCGCCAACGACAGTGGTGCGAGGTTGGTTGGTGCTGCCGAACAGGACTTTAATTCCCAAGTAGGAACGATCCTCGAATTCGAAAGACCTTTCCGCGCCGTCCTCGTGGCGGACGTCGTCAGCTATACCAGACTTATGGAAGCTGCTGAGGTCGAGACGCATAGTCGCTATCGGGCTCTTCGCGTGAGCGTCATCGATCCTGCCTTGATCGGTCGACGAGGCGAGATCGTGAAGAACACCGGCGACGGCTTCGTCGCGGTGTTCGAGAGCCCGCTCGATGCCCTTCGCTGTGCCTCCGAGTTGCAGCGTGAAGTCACCGGGCTTGAAACCTTGCAACCTCCCGAGCGCCGCATAGCCTTTCGCATCGGCGTCCATTGGGAGCCTGTCATCTTTGATCTGAACGATGTCTACGGCCATGGCGTCAATATCGCAGCACGCTTGCAGTCTGTCGCTCCCGCGGGCGGCGTTGTGGTGTCGTCGGCCCTTTTGCGAGTAGTCGCCGATCTGAGCGAATTCAAGTTTGACGACCTGGGTGAGCTTCATCTCAAGAACCTGTCGCGGCCGGTTCATGCCTTTCTCCTGCTCTCGCCGGGAGTGGACCGCCGCACGGTGATCGGCGCTTCCACCAAATCCTCGAGACGAACCAAACTGCCCTCGATCGCCGTTCTTCCGTTTGCGAACAGCTCTTCGGAGGTCGACGACAGCTATTTTGCCGAAGGCTTCGTCGAAGACATCATTGTCAGCCTGAGTAATATTCAGGAGCTCCTGGTGGTGTCTCGCGGGTCGACGATGCCGTTTCGTCAGCGCGAGATCGATCCCGTCGAAATCGGCGAGAAGCTTGGCGTTCGCTATTACGTCAGCGGTCACGTTCGTCGATCGGGCAAGCGATTCCGGTTTTCGGTCGAGTTGGTCGATGTTGCGACTGGCTCCGTGGTGTGGGCCGAGAAATACGACACGGACCTTGCGGACGTTTTCGAAGTCCAGGACGAGATCGCCATTGGTGTCGTTGAGAAGATCGCCGCCTATGTGCGTCGCGCAGAGATCAAGCGGGCGCTGCGAAAGCCGCCGAAGAGCCTCAATGCGTATGACTATCTCCTGCGGGCGCTTGAGCTGCTCTACAAATTCGATTTCGCGAGCTTCTCGCGCGCCAAAGGGCTGCTCGAGAAAGCCAGCGAGGAAGACCCCGAATACGCGGCGCCGTACGCGTTCGCTGCGAAGTGGCACAATTTCAAGATCGCGGAGGGGTGGTCGTCGGATTTCGATGCGGATTCGGCCGACGTGATCCGACTGTCCAATTGTGCCATCGAAAGAGACCCGCAAAATGCTCTCGCGCTCGCGATACAGGGGCACGGCAAGAGCATGTTCTTTCGTGACTACGACAGCGGATTGGACCTGTGTGAGCGGGCTCTTGCCATATCCCCCAGTAATTCGTGGGCATGGGTGTTCGGGAGCGGGACCCCCGGGTTCATCGGCGATGCTTCAACCGGAATCGCCCGTGCGGAGCGCGCCATCCGGCTTTCACCACTTGGCCAACAGGCCTTTTTCAATTTCTGCCTGCTCGGCCAAAATCATTATCTGAACGGAACGTTTGACGATGCCATTCGCTGGTCGAAGAAGTCTTTGACCCTCAGCCCGCGTTTTGGAAACGCCGCGCGCGTCCTCGCCGCAAGCCTCGTCGCGGTTGGTCGCCTGGAGGAAGCGCGGCAGGTTTCGCAGCACCATAAGAACATCCTGCCCGGCTTCAGGGTATCGGACTATGCGCGCCGTTGTCCGTTCAAGGAGCCCCAGGGGTCTTTGTATGTTGAGCGATTAGGAGCAGCTGGGTTGCCGGATTGATGGGGCCAGGAGCCCGGTTCAAATTATTTGCCCCTCGATGGAGAGCACAATGCCTGGTGTTGCAGGAGGCGGTGGTGGCGGCGGCGGCGGCGGCGGTGGCGGCGGAGGCGGCGGAGGCGGTGGTGGCGGTGGTGGCGGCGGCGGTGGCGGAAACGGCGCAGTCAGCGGCGGTTACGTTGGTGGCGGAATTCCCCCGCGTCCTTTCCCGATCTTCGAGAGTTTCGTCGGAGTCCTGCCCGGTAGCTTGAATTACGGGGCGACATTCCCGCTGTCTGCCTGGCGCCCTGACTTTTTTGCCCAGATCGCATTGCTCGAATTTGCCAGGACCGATTGGCAAACCATCACTGTCGCCGGCCCGCCAACGGATCACGATGTCATTTTCGGGGAGATCGATGAACTCCTTGGGGCGTCGATGGATCGTCGCAAGAGGTTGGCAGATGAGATCGTCGATCAGGACGTGAGGCTTGTCGGCTATTTTGCGCAGGTCCTCATGCTTTCGCCGTCGGCGCATCCAAATACGATCAAGATTCTGGAGATGGCCGATCATGTTGGGCTGATGGTCGCCGTCTACTACAAGCTCAGGTTCAATCGCGGGCGGCCGCAACAGGTGTGTCCGGCGCTTTTCCCAATGGTCGCGTCGCCCTGGCACGCCTCCTATCCGAGCGGACATTCGCTGGAGAGTCACCTGATGGCACTGGCGCTGGGAGAGATTATCCCCGGTGCCAAGAGTGCACTGAGGGCGCTGGCCGCGCGGATCGGGAAGAATCGCGAGATCGCTGGCGTCCACTACCCGAGTGACACGGCTGCCGGGAAGGCCATTGCTGAAGCCGTGTTTCCGTACCTCCAGCTATGCGGCACCTTCCATGCGGTGTCCGAGGCGGCAAAACAAGAGCATTTGAATAGTGCCTAATGCCGCAACCGAGATCGCATCCTTGGATTTTGCAAGGATGCGCTCCGCACGGCCACAAGGAATTGAAGTTGGACCAATCGATCTCAACCACGAGGTATTGCAATGGGTATGGAAGAAATTTCCGTCATCGAAAGGACACGGATTCAGTTAGCGCCAGATTTCACGATGCAACATCAGTGTCACATCAATTG
The DNA here is from genome assembly GCF_011516635.5 of Bradyrhizobium barranii subsp. apii. Lineage (GTDB taxonomy): Bacteria > Pseudomonadota > Alphaproteobacteria > Rhizobiales > Xanthobacteraceae > Bradyrhizobium > Bradyrhizobium barranii. The sequence continues at coordinate 4,881,622 of NZ_CP096255.1, forward strand.
GTGCTGGGCAGCCGTCGCTTCCAGCATCTCGGGCTATTACGACGAGACCAGTACTTTCACGCAGTGCCGCATCGCCAACCTCGAATTGAACCGGCATGATTGCTGTGATTTCCCTTGCGGCACGCCGGGTCTGGAATTCGATGTGACGCATTCTCTCGGATCACCGCTCAACCGAGTCCGCTGCCTCGCCGTGTTGGCCCTCGACCAACGAGCGACACGAATGGAGGTGCAGCAGGAGATCAGTGCAGGGCGACCCATTTGTGTTCGCACGGTCTGGTCGGGAGACGAAGATGAGGAGGGACCGGCGCACTTCGTCGCGATCGTCGGATATCTGGAGGATACCGACAGCCTGGTCATTGAGGATCCCCTTTTCGGCCTAACACCAGAGATCCAGTTTAATCGATTTTGCTCAAACTATCAGGACGCCAAAGGTGTCTGGACGGACACTTACTTCACCAAGCCCCCGGTCTAGAACCTTGCCACCGCGAAAGGAGAGAAAAGATGGCAATTCATCCCAGCGATCCTCCGGCGGCTGCGGTCGTAGCTGTGAAGCGAGCGGTGGCCAGCCGGGTGGGCAACCCGAAATTCCCGCGATCAAGGCTTTCCACTGCCAACCGTGACGCGGTCTTCATTTCCCTGCCGCATCGCATTGCCTATCTGGCTTTTGGCAAGATCCGTCGCGCAGACAAACTCAGAGCGGCTGCGAAGCTAGGCAATTGGAGATTTCTTGTGATTGAAGCGAAGCGGCGCACCGCCGCTGATGATGGGGGAGGGGAGGAACAGGAGCCGATCGCTGCTGCGACAATCGTGAAGTCGGCAGCGACGATGTATGAGACGACGTATGAACTGGGTGACCTGAACGAAGGGCCGTTTGTGGCGGCGACGTCGGAGGCGATCCGTCGTGCCGAGAAGCTTCCTGAAGTTCGGGAAGGACGCTTCGAGGCTTTCCTGCTCACCGTGCCGGCGGTCCATGTGACAGCGCTCTGGCTGCAAGATTATCAAGATTGTCATGGCGATGCGGACCTGCTGCTGACGTTACCGCCCTCGGACCAGGCCTTGGAGCCGTATCGGCCGATGGCGTCGGCCGCGTTCTTGGCTGTCGTGCAAGACCTCGCTCGGAAAGTAACTTCCGAATACGCGACGAGGGGGTAAGCGGGCAATGTCGGCGCGATGGAAAAGCTCGCAAGTGCGTTAAGCTCGCAAGGGCGCCAAAGTTGGCGAGTCCCGGCATAGGAGCACGCCTAGTCCGCCTGCTTCAGCCGTCGGGGAGCCTTTGACCTCTTCTGCGGAAAGTACGGATTCACGGTACAGCTCGCGGAGCGACCGACGGCGAGAAATTTACACTGTTCGAGCGAAGTGTAGCGGCAGTCGAAATAGCCGACGGGGCCGTAGATCTGCATGCAGACGGGATAGCTGGGATCGTAGGTCTGCGCGTGCGCCGGCACGCCCGAGACGAGCAGGCCGGTGGCGACGAGCGCGAAGCGGGCGCGGCGCATCTCAGCGCGGTGGGTAGTAGCCGGGTGAATAGCCCGGTGTCTGGGCGCGCGGACGATTCTGATAGGCGTAGGGATCGTCGCTCTGGCCAGTGAAATACGGATTCGCGATGCAGGTCAGCGCGCGGCCCGACGAGCTTGCCTGACACTGTGCGTAACTGTCGAACGTGCAATTGCTCAGCCCCGGCCATTCCTGGCCGGTCAGGCAGAACGCGTGATGCGTGCCGAATGCGCGTGCGGGGGTGCTTGCACTCAGCGTGAGCGCGAATGTGGCGATTGCGAGCGAAAATGTGGCGACAATGGGGAGGGCAATCTGTCTGCGCATCTCAATCTCCAATCACACAATCGTGCGTGCATCAGGTGTCCAGGCACAGATGCAACATACGTCGTGTAGTCGACATTGGAACTCATGAAAACCCTTGTTTCAAAGGGTTTCCCGCGCGCGCTGCTAAACATTCATTAACGCAGCACAGCCCTTTGGCCCCGACTGTTGCGTCGGGGTTACAGCAATTCCGTCGAGCGCTGATATGACGGCCCTACGGCCCGGGGGCCTAACGACGAAACTGGAACGGGAATCAAATGAACAAGAATCTGTTGCTTGCTGCTGTGAGCCTTGTCGCGCTGAGCGCGACTGCGCCGGCGCTGGCTGCTGACCTCGCTGCGCGGCCTTACACCAAGGCGCCCGCGATGATCGCGACCGTCTATGACTGGAGCGGCTTCTACATCGGCATCAACGGCGGCGGCGGTTCGTCGCACGCGACCTGGGATTTCGTTGGCGTGGGCCGCGAAGGTTCGCACGATGCGACGGGCGGCACGGTCGGTGGCCAGATCGGCTATCGCTGGCAGTCCGGCCAGTGGGTGTTCGGCGTGGAAGGCCAGGGCAACTGGGCCGACTTCTCGGGCGACAACACCAGCGCGCTGTTCGCCACCCGCAACCGCACCAAGATCGATGCGTTCGGTCTGATCACCGGTCAGGTTGGCTACGCCTGGAACAACGTCCTGGTCTACGTCAAGGGCGGTGCGGCTGTGGTCAGCAACAAGTACGAGATCTCCAGCACGGCGGGCGCGCTGCTCTCCTCGTCCAGCGACAGCCGCTGGGGTGGCACGGTCGGTGCCGGCCTCGAGTACGGCTTCGCGCCGAACTGGTCGGTTGGCGTCGAGTACAACCACATCTTCCTGTCCGACAAGGACGTGACCTTCGCTGGCTTCGCCGGCTCGGAGCGCATCCGTCAGGACGTCGACATGGGTCTCGTCCGCCTGAACTACAAGTTCGGCGGCCCGATGATCGGTCGCTACTGAGACTGGTCGCTCATTTCGAGCGATCGTCGAAAAGCCCCGGCCTTGCGCCGGGGCTTTTTTGTTGTGTGAATTCAGCGAGTTAACCATCACTTTTCGAGAGAGCTTAGACGGCTTGACTCTCAAGAACGAAATGAGAACAATGTTCTTCATACGTTCTGGTGATGGAGCAAGCCATGTTCAGGATTTTCGTGGAAGAAGCCGCCGCACTCGCCTCGATCTCGCTGTTCGTCGGGATGATCGCAATCTGGGCGCAGGTGATTCCGCAGCTCTAGGCCGCAGCTGGCCAGACCCCCTTGGTCATGCCCTTGGGGAAAAGCGGGACGACGCGGCCGTTTCGTGGCTCCGGCGTGGACTCTGAAGCGGTGACGCCCCACCATTGTGAGGCGAGTCGGCGGGTGGGCGGAAGATGTCTCATGATCCCCCCTGGAGCCGGCGACCGCTCCATCTCATCTGCAAGAGGCCGTCACGCGACCATGCCGAGCGCCGGATTTGTCCACCTTCACGTTCACTCGGCCTATTCGCTGCTCAAGGGCTCGATCAAGATCGCCAAGCTCGCCGAGCTTGCGAAGAAAGACCACCAGCCCGCACTGGCGCTGACCGACACCGACAACATGTTCGGCGCGCTGGAGTTCTCCGACAAGATGGCGGGCTCCGGCATCCAGCCGATCGTCGGCTGCGAGCTCGCGATCGATTTCGGCGACCAGGATCCCAACGCGCGCAATGCGCTGCTGCCGTCGCGTGTGGTGCTGCTGGCGGCCCAGGAGCGCGGCTATCGCAGCCTGATGCGGCTGAACTCGCGCGCGTTCCTCGAATCGCCTGACAGCCACGCGCCGTTCATCAAGTTCGATTGGCTCGACGGTGAGACCGAAGGCTTGATCGCACTCACGGGCGGCCCTGACGGGCCGATCTCGCTCGCGCTTGCCAGCGGGCAGGCCGAAATTGCGGCGACGCGCTGCGAGCGTCTCGCCGGCCTGTTCGGCGACCGCCTCTATGTTGAATTGCAGCGCCACAACATCGACAAGGAGCGCCGCGTCGAAAGCGGGCTGATCGACATTGCCTACGCAAAAGGCCTGCCGCTGGTTGCGACCAACGAGCCGTATTTCGCTTCGAACGACGATTACGAGGCGCACGATGCGCTGCTCTGCATCGCCGGCGGGCGGCTGATCGCCGAGACCGATCGCCTTCAGCTCACGCCCGATCACCGCTTCAAGACCCGCGCCGAGATGGCGGTGCTGTTCGCCGACATTCCGGAGGCGCTGGCCTCGACGGTGGAGATCGCCGAGCGCTGCTCGTTCCGCCCGATGACGCGCAAGCCGATCCTGCCGTTCTTCACGGTCGGCGCCGCCGCAAGCTCCGACGCCGCGTCGGTCGAGGCGGCCGAGCTCAAGCGCCAGGCGGAGGAGGGGCTCGCCAACCGCCTGCGCGTGCACGGCCTGTCGCAGGGCACTACGGAAGAGGACTACGACAAGCGCCTGGCGTTCGAGCTCGACGTCATCATGCGGATGAAATACGCGGGCTACTTCCTGATCGTCTCGGACTTCATCAAATGGGCGAAGGGCCAGGGGATTCCGGTCGGACCGGGGCGCGGTTCGGGCGCCGGCTCTCTGGTCGCCTGGGCGCTGACCATCACCGACCTCGACCCGATCAAGTTCGGCCTGCTGTTCGAACGCTTCCTCAATCCGGAACGCGTCTCGATGCCGGACTTCGACATCGATTTCTGCCAGGACCGCCGCGGCGAGGTGATCAGGTACGTCCAGGAGCGCTACGGTCGCGACCAGGTCGCGCAGATCATCACCTTCGGTACGCTGCAGGCGCGCGGCGTGCTGCGCGACGTCGGCCGCGTGCTGCAGATGCCCTATGGCCAGGTCGACAAGCTGACCAAGCTGGTGCCGCAGAACCCGGCCGCGTCGGTGACGTTGGCCGCCGCGATCGAGAGCGAGCCGAAGCTTCAGGCGTTCCGCGATGAAGACCCGGTGGTGGCGCGCGCCTTCGACATCGCGCAGCGTCTCGAAGGCCTGACCCGCCACGCCTCGACGCACGCGGCCGGCATCGTGATCGGCGATCGCCCCCTGAGCGAACTCGTGCCGATGTACCGCGATCCCAAATCGGACATGCCGGTAACCCAGTTCAACATGAAATGGGTCGAGCCGGCCGGGCTCGTGAAGTTCGACTTCCTCGGCCTGAAGACGCTGACCGTGCTCGACGTCGCGGTGAAGCTCCTGAAGCCGCGCAACATCGACATCGATCTCGCGACGCTGCCGATCGACGATGCCGAAAGCTACCAGATGCTGGCGCGGGGCGAGGTGGTCGGCGTGTTCCAGGTTGAAAGCCAGGGCATGCGGCGCGCGCTGGTCGACATGCGCCCCGACCGTTTCGAGGACATCATCGCGCTGGTCGCGCTCTATCGCCCGGGCCCGATGGCGAACATCCCGACCTATTGCTCGCGCAAGCACGGCGACGAGGAGCCGGAATATCTGCATCCGGTGCTGGAGCCGATCCTGAAGGAAACCTTCGGCGTCATCATCTACCAGGAACAGGTGATGCAGATCGCGCAGGTGATGTCGGGCTATTCGCTCGGCGACGCCGACCTGCTGCGCCGCGCCATGGGCAAGAAGATCCGCGCCGAGATGGACAAGCAGCGCGACATCTTCGTCGCCGGCGCGGTCAAGAACGGCGTGCCGAAGGGGCAGGCCGAGACCATCTTCGAGCTGCTCGCAAAGTTCGCCGACTACGGCTTCAACAAGAGCCACGCGGCGGCCTACGCGCTGGTGTCCTACCACACCGCCTATATGAAGGCGCATTACCCGGTGGAGTTCATCGCAGCGTCGATGACGCTCGATCTCAACAACACCGACAAGCTCTCCGAATTCCGTTCCGAGGCGCAGCGCCTCGGCATCAAGGTCGAGCCGCCGAACATCAACCGCTCAGGCCCGACCTTCGAGGTCGGCGACAAGACGATCTACTACGCGCTTGCCGCGCTCAAGGGCGTCGGCATCCAGGCGATCGAGCAGATCATCGAGGAGCGGACCAGGCGCGGGCTGTTCACCTCGCTCGCCGACTTCGCCGCGCGGGTCAATCCGCGCGCGATCAACAAGCGCATCATCGAAAGCCTCGCCGCTGCCGGCGCCTTCGACACGCTGGAGCCGAACAGGGCGCGGGTCTTTGCCGGCGCGGACTCGATCCTGGCCGCCTGCCAGCGTGCGCATCAGGCCGAGACCATCGGCCAGAACGACATGTTCGGCATGTCGGCGGACGCACCGACCATCATGCTGCCGCAGATCGAGCCCTGGCTGCCGGCCGAGCGGCTGCGCCGCGAATATGACGCGATCGGATTCTTCCTGTCGGGCCATCCGCTCGACGATTACGCGATGGTCCTGAAGCGCCTGCGGGTGCAGAGCTGGGCCGAGTTCTCGCGTGCGGTGAAGACCGGCGCAACCGCAGGCAAGGTCGCGGCCACCGTGGTGTCGCGCATGGAGCGGCGCACCAAGACCGGCAACAAGATGGGCATCATGGGGCTGTCTGATCCCACGGGCCATTTCGAGGCGGTGCTGTTCTCTGAGGGCCTCGCGCAATACCGCGATGTGCTCGAGCCGGGCGCCGCCGTGCTGCTCCAGTTGGGCGCGGAATTGCAGGGCGAGGACGTTCGCGCCCGCGTGCTGCATGCCGAGCCGCTCGATGACGCCGCCGCCAAGACGCAGAAGGGCCTGCGCATCTTCGTGCGCGACACCAAGCCGCTGGAGTCGATCGCCAAGCGACTGGCCGGGCCCGACATGGCGGCTTCGAACGGCGCCGCGCCAAAGGTCGGCAGTCCCGGCATCGCGCCGCGCTCGAACGGCGACGGCGAGATCTCGCTGGTGATGATGCTCGACCTCGAGACCGAGGTCGAGATGAAGCTGCCCGGCCGCTTCAAGGTCTCGCCGCAGATCGCCGGCGCGATCAAGGCGGTCGCGGGCGTCGTGGACGTGCAGCAGCTGTAAAGCGCGATGATATCTGGAAGAATCGTCATCGTGCTTGGGATCGGCGTTAGCGTATGATCTCACCACAAACGCGTGCCGCGTCTGTGGTGAGTGAGAATTGCTGCCCTTTTCCGGATCATGCTTTAGCAGCCGATCTCGAATATATGCAGATGGACGCAGCTTTGTGCGGTCGTTGCGCGTGAGGCGAGCGGTCACTTCGGCTTTGCAGCATGGTTCGCGTTGCAGCAATCATCAGTTGCATCATTTGTCATTGGTGATTTCTTCACATCGATGCACCTATCATCGCGACGCTTCCATTCGTCCACTGTACCTGGGGAAACGTCACATGTGCGACAGGTGCTCTGAATCTCTGCATCATGAATCTCTGCATCGAGACATCGCGCCGTCGCGGCGATCCGCGATGCTGTTTGGCGCCGCTGCGTTCGGCATGGCCTTCGCCGGCGGAGCTTTCGCGAGCGGCGCCTTGGCAAAGGAGGCCAAGCAGCCACCCAAGCCGCAGAACGTGTTGTCGCCCGACGCATCGCTGAAGCGGCTGATGGAGGGCAATGCGCGCTATGTCGACGGTGTGGCGCGGCGCCACGATTTCAAGCACGAGCGCGAGGCGCTGGCCGGTGGACAGAATCCGTTCGCGGCGGTTCTGAGCTGCGCCGATTCACGCATCGCGCCGGAATATGCCTTCGACAGCGGCCGCGGGGATCTCTTCGTCTGCCGCGTCGCCGGAAATTTTGCCGGCACCGAAACCATTGCCAGCATGGAATATGCGGTGGCCGTGCTCAACGCACCGCTGATCCTGGTGCTCGGCCATGATGCCTGCGGCGCGGTCGATGCGACGCTGAAGGCAATCAAGGACAACACGTCGCCGCCGGGACACATTCCCTCGCTGGTCGATGCGATCGCGCCCGCCGCAAAGGCTGCGATGCAGCAGGGCGGGGACGTGCTCAACAAGGCGATCCGGCAGAACGTGATCGACAATGTCGCGAAGCTGAAGTCGGCCGCGCCGATCCTCAATGCGGCCGTGGAGCAGGGCAAGCTGAAGGTCGTCGGTGGCATCTACCGGCTCACCACGGGAACAGTCGATCTGATCGCGCAGGGCTGAGCGAGGTTCGCGCCACAGCGCGGTCGCGAGGCTTACGCGGGCCTGACGCAGGGACGTGATGGGGCGGGGGCGCCATGCCGCCGCCTCAATCCGCGCTTTTCGTTCAAGAGCCATTCAGCCGGCCGCGCGTCTCATGTACGGTGGCAGCTCAACAACGATAGCGGGCAAGCAAGCCATGCGTGGGACCTACAAGGCCTTCATCTGTTTTCTCTTGCCGATCCTGGCGTTCGCTGCGGCCGCGCCCGATCCGGCGCGCGCGCAGCAGCAGGAAAAGCGCATCGCGCTCGTGGTCGGCAACGGCGCCTACGCCAAGTCGCCGCTGGCGACGACCGCGAACGATGCCGGCCTGATCGCGCAGACGCTGCAAGCGGCGGGCTTCGACGTGGTCGGCGCGCGCGATCTCGACGGCGACACGCTGCGCAAGAGTCTTCGCGATTTCATCCAGAAGGCGCAGGCCTCGGGTCCCGGCACCGTCGCGATGATCTATCTTGCCGGCTATGGCGTCCAGCTCGCGGGCGAGAACTATTTCATCCCGGTCGATTCCAACATCACCCGCGACACCGACATTCCGACCGAAGGCCTGCGGATCAGCGACTACGCCCGCCAGCTCGCTTCCATTCCGCTCAAGGCCAACATCGTCGTGCTCGACGCGGCGCGCGCGCAGCCCTTCATCGAGGGCGGCCAGCAGATCGCGAGCGGACTGGCGCTGGTCGAGCCGGATCCGAACATGCTGATCGCCTTCAACGCCGCGCCCGGCACGGTCGCGCCGGAAGAGCCCGGCCCGTACGGTATTTATGCGCAATCGCTGGCGGAGATGATCCGTACCGGCGGCCTGCCGCTGGCCGAGGTGTTCGACCGCGTCCGTCTGCGCGTCAACGAGGCCAGCAAGGGCGCGCAGGTGCCGTGGAACGAGGCGAAGATATCAGCGCCCTTCTCGTTCTTCGAGCGCAGGCCCGACGCGCCGCCGCCGGAGGCCGCGCCCGACCAGGTTGCCGCGATCCGCAACAAGCCGATCCGCGATCTCGGCGTGCAGGACGCCTATGCGGCCGCGCTCGAGCGCGACACGTTGCCGGCCTATGAAGAATTTCTCGCGGCCTATCCCGGTGATCCGATGTCGAAGCGCGTGATGGCGATCGTCGCGGCGCGCCGCGAGGCGATCACCTGGCGGCGGACCTACCGGAACGATACGCCTGAGGCCTATTGGTCCTATCTGCGCCGCTATCCGCGCGGGCCGCACGCGGCCGATGCGCGCCGGCGTCTGGCGATTCTCACCGCGCCGCCCGAGCCACCGCCGACCTTCGCGATGATCGACTATGACGTGCCGCCCCCGCCGCCGGAGGAGGTGGTCTATGTCGACCGTCCCGTGCTGTACTTCAGCGACCCTGATTTTGGCTTCGCGCCGCCACCGCCGCCGCCGGTCTATTATCTGCCGCCGCCGCCGCCGGATTTCATCGTGCTCGAGCCGCCGCTGCCCGTTGTCGGCCTGTTCGTGTTGCCGCAGCCGATGTTCGTGCCGATCCCGGTGTTCGTCAGGCCGCCGATCTATGTCGCGCCGCCGCCGAACAACATCGTCTTCAACAACATCCATAACACCACGGTCATCAACACCGTGATCAACCGGCCGCCCGCCCCGCCCGTGGGAGCGGGAGGAGGGACCGGGCCTGGCAATCTGAGGCCGGCGATTGCCGACCGCGCCAACCCGGTAGCGCCAATGTTGCCGCAAGCCGCTACGCAGCGCGCCGCGCTGATCCAGCAGGGCAAGGCGCCGATGCCGCTGAGCGCGACGGTCCAGCCGACGGCGAGGCCGGGGATACCTCCGGGGACGCCGGCCAATGTCGCGCCGACCGGCACGCCCCCCGCCGCACCGCCGACCAGGCTGCCGCAGGCCAATACGCTGCCGGTTCCGGGCGCCCAAGGCGGGCCGCCGGCTGGGGCAGGGACGTCGCCTGGCGGCAGGCCCTTGGCGCCGACGGCAAATGTACCCGGTGCGCCTTCGCCGACGCATCCGGGGGCGCCGACCACGGCTGCGCCCGGCACAACGCTGCCGTCCCATCCTGGCGCGCCAACGGCCGGCACTCCGACGACCGTTGCGCCCACCGCGAACCCGGCTGCGCCCGGCCAACCGCCGAAGCCGCCGGTTGCTCAGACCCCGGCCGGCGGCGCGCCCGCTGGCGGCAAGTCTGCAACCCGCGAGCCGGCTGTCGCGCCGCCAACTGCTGCGGGCACACCGCCCGGCACGCCCTCGGGCGCCGCGGGCAAGCCGGTCACGCCGCCGCCCTCGGCCGCGCGCGAGCCGGTCAAACCGCAGAACTTGCCCGCGACCCCTCCAGCGCAGGCCGCCCGGCCGTCGCCGTCAGCTCCAGCACCGCGACCGCAGGCCGTGGCGAGGCCGACGCCGCCCGCCGCTCGCCCGGCACCGCCGCCGCATGTCGCATCGCCTCCGCCGGCCCGAGCGGCTCCGCCTGTGGCCGTTGCACGGCCGGCGCCTCCGCCAATGGCCCGGCCTGCACCTCCACCCGTGGCGCGGCCCGCGCCGCCACCGCCGGTCGCCCGGCCGGCACCACCGCCGCCGCCGCGGATGGCCGTCGCGCCACCGCCCCCGCAGCGTCCGGCCGCACCTCCACCGCGCCAAGCGGCGCCGGCGGCGAAAAAGTGCCCGCCGAACCAGCCCAAGTGCTAGGTCTTTGCGGGCTGGCGTGGTCTTTACGGAAGAGGGCCTTCGGGAGGCGAAAACAGCCCCCGAAAGGCCCTTATTTCCTTGCTTCTGGCCGAAATGGCGCTATATAGCGCCCCATCTCACACGGAAACATGGCTCACAAGGCCGTCCGGTGGCAACCGGGGCGAGAACGCTCCGTTTTGCTCACACGTTTCCGGAGGAACCAACCGGAGAATTGAAACTATGGCGCTACCCGATTTCACCATGCGTCAGCTCCTCGAAGCTGGCGTGCACTTTGGTCACCAGTCTCACCGCTGGAATCCGAAAATGGCACCGTTCATTTTCGGCGCCCGCAACAACATCCACATCGTCGACCTCGCGCAGACCGTGCCGTTGCTGCACACCGCCTTGCAGGCGGTCAGCGACACCGTCGCCAAGGGCGGCCGCATCCTGTTCGTCGGCACCAAGCGCCAGGCGCAGGACGGCGTCGCGGACGCTGCCAAGCGCTGCGCGCAGTATTTCGTCAATTCGCGCTGGCTCGGCGGCACGCTGACCAACTGGAAGACGATCTCGGCCTCGATTAAGCGCCTGCGTCATCTCGATGACGTGCTGTCCGGCGGCGACGCCAGCTCCTACACCAAGAAGGAGCGTCTGACGCTTCAGCGCGAGCGCGACAAGCTCGATCGCTCGCTCGGCGGCATCAAGGACATGGGCGGTCTGCCCGACCTGATCTTCGTGATCGACACCAACAAGGAAGACATCGCGATCCAGGAAGCCCAGCGGCTCAACATCCCGGTCGCCGCGATCGTCGACACCAATTCGGATCCCAAGGGCATCACCTATGTGGTCCCGGGCAATGACGACGCCGGTCGCGCGATCGCGCTGTATTGCGACCTGATCGCACGTGCGGCGATCGACGGCATCTCGCGCGCCCAGGGCGATTCGGGCATCGACATCGGCGCCTCGGCTCGTCCGGTCGCCGAAGAGCTGCCGGCCGCTTCCTCGAGCGGCTTCCAGGGCCTTGCCGGTCCGCGCGGCACCGCCGACGACCTCAAGAAGCTCCCGGGCGTGTCGGGCGCGATTGAGAAGAAGTTCAACGACCTCGGCATCTTCCACTTCTGGCAGCTCGCCGAGCTCGATCACGACACCGCGCACAAGATCGGCGAAGAAGTCGGTCTGCCGAGCCGTGCGGATGCCTGGGTGGCCAAGGCCAAGGCGCTGACCGCGGAAGCGGAATAGTCAAAAAGAGCGATGGGTTGGCCGGATATAAGTCCGGCCACCATTTCAGTTGACGCGAATTCCTGAGATGGACCGCGGCGGGGCTGTTTGATGCCACGCCGCGGCAAACCGGCAGGCAAGAAGGATTTTCAACGATGGCAACGATCACAGCTGCGATGGTCAAGGATCTGCGCGAGTCCACCGGCGCAGGCATGATGGACTGCAAGGCCGCGCTCACCGAAAACGACGGCAACATGGAAGCGGCGCAGGACTGGCTGCGCAAGAAGGGCCTGTCGAAGGCCGCCAAGAAGTCCGGCCGCGTCGCCGCGGAAGGCCTGATCGGCGCGCTCACCAAGGGCACCAAGGGCGTCGTGGTCGAGGTCAACTCCGAGACCGACTTCGTCGCGCGCAACGGTCAGTTCCAGGGCCTCGTCAAGATGGTTGCCCAGGTCGCATTCGACGTCGGCGCCGATGTCGAGAAGATCAAGGCCGCCAAGGTCGGTGACGTCACGATCGAAGCCGCGATCAACGACGCGATCGCCACCATCGGGGAGAACATGACGCTGCGTCGCGCAGCTTCGCTCGAAGTGACGCAGGGCGTCGTGTCGAGCTACGTCCACGGCGCCGTCGTCGAAGGCGCCGGCAAGATGGGCGTGATCGTCGCGCTCGAATCGCCCGGCAAAGCCGATGAGCTCGCAGCCCTCGGTCGCCAGATCGCGATGCATGTCGCGGCCACGAACCCGCTCGCGCTCGAGCCGTCCGGCCTCGATCCGGCGGTCGTGAAGCGCGAGAAGGACGTGCTCGCCGACAAATATCGCCAGCAGGGCAAGCCTGAGAACGTGATCGAGAAGATCGTCGAGTCCGGCCTCAAGACCTATTACAAGGAAGTCTGCCTGCTCGAGCAGGCCTTCATCCACGACACCGGCAAGTCGGTGGCGCAGGCGGTGAAGGAAGCCGAAGGCAAGGTCGGCGGCGCGGTGAAGATCGCGGGCTTTGTGCGCTATGCTCTCGGTGAGGGAATCGAGAAGCAGGAAAGCGACTTCGCGGCCGAGGTCGCAGCGGCCAGCGGCAAGAAGTAAGCGCCGGTACGTTCCTTCCGGCTTGCCGCCGGAAGCGGCGCCCGGACGGGGAAAGTGCTCATGACTGATCCGGTCTATCGTCGCGTCGTGATCAAGCTGTCCGGCGAGTATCTCGCGGGGCAGCAGGGTTTTGGCATCGATCAGCCGACCCTCGACCGGGTTGCGGACGATCTGATCGCCGCCCGCCAGCTCGGCACCGAAGTTGCGGTGGTGATCGGCGGCGGCAACATCGTGCGCGGCGTTGAAGTGTCCTCGCAAGGGGTGTCGCGCACCACCGGCGACACCATGGGCATGCTCGCCACCATGATGAACTGCCTCGCGCTGGAGGCGACGATCGAGCGCAAGGGCACGCCGGCACGTACCCTGTCGGCCTTCGTCATGCCAGAGATTTCCGAGCTGTTCACCCGCACCGCGGCGCACAAATACCTTGCCGAGGGCCGGATCGTGCTGCTCGGGGGCGGAACCGGCAATCCGTTCTTCACCACCGACACGACCGCGGTGCTGCGGGCCGCCGAGATCGGAGCCGAGGCTGTGCTGAAGGCAACCAATGTCGACGGCGTCTACTCGGCCGACCCGAAAAAGGATCCGACCGCCACGCGATTCGACCGGCTGACGCATTCGCAGGCGATCGAGGGCGGCTACAAGGTGATGGATGCGACCGCCTTCGCGCTTGCCCGCGAGACGTTGCTGCCTATCATCGTGTTCTCGATCGCGGAGCCGGGTTCGATCGGCGCTGTGCTGCGTGGCGGCGGCCACGGAACCGTCGTCGCCGGCTGACGCCTCGCCGGTCGCGCCTGAGGGGCGCGGAGTGGGTCGCCGGGAATTTGAAGGAGAAACGTGATGGCCACGGGTAATTTCGACCTCAACGAAGTGAAGCGTCGCATGCAGGGCGCCGTCCAGGCCCTCAAGCACGAGCTTGGCGGCCTGCGCACGGGGCGCGCGTCGGCCTCGATGCTCGACCCGGTGCAGGTCGAGGCTTACGGCAGCCACATGCCGCTCAACCAGCTTGCCACCGTCAGCGTGCCGGAGCCGCGGCTGATCTCGGTGCAGGTCTGGGACAAGTCGATGGTCAAGCCGGTCGAGAAGGCGATCGTCGATTCCAATCTCGGCCTGTCGCCCGCGACCGAAGGCCAGGTGCTGCGCCTGCGCATCCCCGAGCTCAACGAGGAGCGTCGCAAGGAGCTCGTCAAGGTCGCGCACAAATACGCGGAAGCGGCCAAGGTCGCCGCGCGTCACGTCCGCCGCGATGGCCTCGACGTCCTCAAGAAGCTCGAGAAGAATCACGAGATGTCGGAAGACGATCAGAAGCGTCACGCCGACGAGGTGCAGAAGGCGACCGACGGCACCATCTCCGAGATCGACCAGTTGCTGGCTGCCAAGGAAAAAGAAATCCTCACCGTCTAAAGCGCGATCATCGCGCGTTAGGTTATTGTTCGCGCATGGTCTTTTCGGAAAACCGCGTCGCACTTGTCCGGATCATGCTTTTGGGGCCGCCTTCATGTCCAACGCCGCCGCGCCAGCAACCGAAGGACCCGACCGGTCCGACGCGCCTGCGCATGTCGCCATCATCATGGATGGCAACGGGCGTTGGGCCGCCGCGCGCGGGCTGCCGCGGGCCGAAGGGCATCGCCGCGGCGTCGAGGCGCTGCGCCGGGTGGTGCGTGCCTCGCACGAGCTCGGCATCCGCTATCTCACCATCTTCTCCTTCTCTTCGGAGAACTGGTCGCGCCCGGCGAGCGAGATCGGCGATCTGTTTGGTCTCCTGCGTCGCTTCATCCGCAACGATCTCGCGAGCCTGCACCGCGATGGCGTCAAGGTCCGCATCATCGGCGAGCGCGACGGACTCGATAGCGACATCTGCGCACTCCTCAACGAGGCCGAGGAGTTGACGCGCGACAACACGCGCCTGACGCTGGTCGTCGCCTTCAATTACGGTTCGCGGCAGGAAATCGCGAAAGCGGCGCAGAAGCTCGCGCGGGAAGTCGCAGACGGCAAGCGCGCCCCTGAAACGATCGACGCCGAGACGATCGGGGCTCATCTCGATGCGCCCGACATCCCCGATCCGGATCTCATCATCCGCACCAGCGGCGAGCAGCGGCTGTCCAACTTCCTGATGTGGCAGGCCGCCTACAGCGAGCTGGTCTTCGTGCCGATCCACTGGCCCGATTTCGACAAGGCGGCGCTGGAAGGCGCGATCGCCGAATTCGCCAGACGCGAGCGCCGTTTCGGCGGTCTGGTCGCGAAAAACGCCTCGTGAGCGAACCCGACGCCGCATCGGCGGGCGAGAAGCCTGCCCCGAGCAATCTCGTGATGCGAGTCCTCGCAGCGCTAGTGCTGGCGCCGCTCGCTATTGCGCTCGCTTATGCCGGCGGCTGGCTGTGGGCGCTTCTCGTCACCCTAGTGTCGATCGGGCTGTTCGCGGAATGGCTGATGGTGGTGGGCGCGGGGTCTGCCGCACTGACCGGGGCAGGGATGATCGTCATTGCCATGATGGGGGCCTGCGTCGCCTTCGGCGCGCTCAAGACCGCGATCATCACCGGCCTCATCGGCGGCGCGATGGTGACGCTGATCGCGCGGGCCAAGTTCATCTGGGCGGCCACCGGCTTCGCCTACGCATCGGCCGCGCTGCTGGCCTCGATCCTGGTGCGGCAGGATCTCGTCAACGGCTTCGCCGCGCTGATGTTCGTGCTGCTCGTGGTGTGGGCAACCGATATCGGCGGCTATTTCGCCGGACGCAGCATTGGCGGACCGAAACTATGGCCGCGCGTGAGCCCGAAGAAGACCTGGTCCGGGGCGCTCGGCGGCTTTGCGGCGAGCCTTTTGGTTGCGGCCGGCTTTGCGGCGTGCGGGATCGGAAAGGCGGTTCCACTCCTGCTCGTCAGCGCCATCCTGTCGGTGGTATCGCAGGCGGGCGATCTGTTCGAATCCGCGGTGAAGCGGCGCTTCGGCGTCAAGGATTCCAGTCACTTGATTCCCGGCCATGGCGGGCTACTGGACCGTCTGACGGTTTTGTTGCCGCCATCCTGATGGCATGGATTATCGGCTTTCTCCGCCATGGTGTGCATAGCGCCGGAAGCGGTCTTATGGTTTGGTGAGGATATGAGCGCGGTCCCATTGCGTAACAACAAGGCTGCGGCGTCGACCGTCCGCAGTGTCACGGTTCTCGGCGCCACCGGCTCGATCGGCGACAGCACGATGGATCTGCTGCGCGCCTCTCCCGAGCGCTATCGCGTCGAAGCCTTGACGGCGAACGGCAATGTCGAAGCGCTGGCCAAGCTCGCCAAGGAGTTTTCCGCGCGCTACGTCGCGATCGCCGACACGTCCAAGTTCGCCGAGCTCAAGACTGCGCTCGCGGGAACGAGCACGGAATGCGGCGCGGGCGAAAGCGCGGTGATCGAAGCCGGCGCGCGTCCGGCCGATTGGGTGATGGCCGCCGTAAGTGGCGCCGCCGGACTGAAGCCGGCCCTGGCCGCGGTCGATCGCGGCGCGCATGTCGCGCTCGCCAACAAGGAATGTCTCGTCTGCGCCGGCGATTTTTTCATGCAGCGCGCGGCGAAAGCGGGCGCCTGCATCCTGCCGGCCGATTCCGAGCACAATGCGCTGTTCCAGGCGCTCGGCTCCGGCAACCGCGATGAACTCGTCCGCGTCATCATCACTGCCTCGGGCGGGCCGTTCCGGACCTGGAAGCCCGCCGACATCGAGCAGGCGACCCTTGAGCAGGCCCTGAAGCATCCGAACTGGAGCATGGGCCAGAAGATCACGATCGATTCCGCCTCGATGATGAACAAGGGCCTTGAGGTGATCGAGGCATCCTATCTGTTCGCGCTCTCGCCCGACGAGATCGACGTTCTCGTGCATCCGCAGTCGATCATCCACGGCATGGTCGAGTTCTCCGACCGTTCGGTGGTGGCCCAGCTCGGTTCTCCCGACATGCGCACGCCGATCGCGCACTGCCTCGGCTGGCCCGACCGCATCAAGGGGCCGGCGGCCAAGCTCGATCTGGCCAAGATCGGCCAGCTGACCTTTGAGGCGCCGGATTTCGAGCGCTTCCCTGGGCTTCGGCTGGCTTTCGATTCGCTCCGGACCGGGAAGGGGGCGACCACCGTTTACAACGCCGCCAACGAGGTGGCAGTCGCCGCTTTCATCGCCGGCAAGATCCGGTTCGGCGCGATCGCGCGGCTGGTCGAGGCGACGTTGGACGACTGGATTCGCGGCGGGAACCAGGCTCCCCTGACGTCCGCCGACGATGCAATCTCTGTTGACCATGTTGCGCGAAATAGAGCTGCCGCCCTATTGCCTCAAATTGCCTTAAAGGCATCCTAGATGGCACGGGGCCAGGGCCTTGCGGCGCTGGATGAGGGAATTCGATGATCGACTTTTTCGTCCATAGTTTCAATACGTTGAGCCATGGGCTCCTCGGCTACGCGGTTCCCTTCCTGTTCGTCCTGACGATCGTCGTGTTCTTCCATGAGCTCGGCCATTTCCTGGTCGCGCGCTGGGCGGGCGTTCGGGTGCTGACCTTCTCGCTCGGTTTCGGACCGGAGCTGGTCGGCTTCAACGACCGCCATGGCACTCGCTGGAAGATCTCGGCGATTCCGCTCGGCGGCTACGTCAAGTTCTTCGGCGACGAGAGCGAGGCTTCGACCCCGTCGGCCGAGACGCTCGCGGCCATGACGGCCGAGGAGCGCGCCGGCAGCTTCCATCACAAGAAGGTCGGCCCGCGCGCCGCCATCGTGGCGGCCGGACCGATCGCCAATTTCATTCTGGGCGCGCTGATCTTCGCCGCCATGGCGCTCTATTACGGCAAGCCGAGCACGATCGCCCGCGTCGACGGCGTCGTCGCCGACGGCGCTGCGGCCACGGCCGGCTTCAAGATCGGCGACGTCGTCGTGCAGATCGACGGCAAGCCGATCGAGAGCTTTGCCGACATGCAGCGAATCGTTGCGATGAATGCGGGTTCGGCGCTTGCCTTCCAGGTCAAGCGGGACGGCGCCATCGTCTCCCTGACCGCGACGCCGGCGCTGCTCGAGCGCAAGGATCCGTTCGGCAACAGCCACCGCCTCGGCGTGCTCGGCGTCGAGCACAAGTCCCAGGCCGGCGAGGCCTCGACCACGCCGGTCGGCGTCGGCGAAGCGCTCAAGATCGGGGTCGAGCAGGTCTGGTTCATCATCACCAGCACCTTCAAGTTCCTTGGCTCGCTGTTTGTCGGACAAGGCAATCCCAACGAGGTCAGCGGCGTGCTCGGCATCGCCAAGATGTCGGGGCAGGCGGCCAGCGCCGGGTTCCAGTTCGTGATCAATTTGTGCGCGGTGCTGTCGGTGTCGATCGGGCTGTTGAACCTGTTCCCGATCCCGCTGCTCGATGGCGGTCACCTGATGTTCTACGCGGCGGAGGTGGTCCGGGGCCGCCCCCTGTCCGAGCGGACTCAGGAGATGGGGTTCCGAATCGGGCTCGGTTTGGTGCTGATGCTGATGGTGTTTGCCACCTATAACGACATCTTGCGGATGGCAGCTTCCTGATACGGGCTTTTTTGTGGCGTTGCTCATGAGCAACGTCTTGGAATGAAATTGAAATTACGGTGTCAGCGGCCGTTTGCGACATCGGGGAAATTGGCTACAAGCGGCTTCG
This sequence comes from Bradyrhizobium barranii subsp. apii, assembly GCF_011516635.5. GTDB lineage: Bacteria > Pseudomonadota > Alphaproteobacteria > Rhizobiales > Xanthobacteraceae > Bradyrhizobium > Bradyrhizobium barranii. Next base: position 4,900,068 of record NZ_CP096255.1, read on the forward strand.
AACTTGGGGAATCTCCCGGACCGGCGTTGGGGTTGGGTCTGGTACTGATAAGGGCGCGTTGCGCAATGAAGTTTGGACTGCGACTCCGGGGGGGCTTGCTCGCATCCCTGATCTTGTTCGGCGCGCCGGTGCTTGCCCCGGTTGGGGCTGGTTTTGTGTCTTCGTCTGCGCTTGCTCAGACCGTCCAGTCGATTTCCGTCGAAGGAAATCGCCGTGTCGAGGTGGAGACGATCCGCTCCTATTTCAAGCCGGGCCCGGGTGGCCGCCTGGATCAGGGCGCCATCGATGACGGCCTGAAGGCCCTGATCGAGACCGGCCTGTTCCAGGACGTGCGAATCAATCGCGGTTCCGGTGGCCAGATCATCGTCTCCGTGGTGGAAAACCCGGTGATCGGCCGCATCGCGTTCGAAGGTAATAAGAAGGTCAAGGACGAGCAGCTCACCGCTGAAGTCCAGTCCAAGGCGCGCGGCACCTTCTCCCGCGCCATGGTGCAGTCCGACACCCTGCGAATCGCCGAAATCTACCGCCGCTCGGGTCGCTATGACGTCCGCGTCACGCCCGAGATCATCGAGCAGCCGAACAACCGCGTCGACCTGATCTTCACGGTCGAGGAGGGCGCCAAGACCGGCGTCAAGTCGATCGAGTTCGTCGGCAATAACGCGTTCTCGTCCTACCGCCTGCGCGACGTCATCAAGACGCACGAATCGAACCTGCTGAGCTTCCTCGCCAGCAACGACCTCTACGATCCCGATCGCGTCGAGGCCGACCGTGACCTGATTCGCCGTTTCTATCTCAAGAACGGTTTCGCCGACGTCCAGGTGGTCGCCGCGCTCACCGAATACGATCCGGAGAAGAAGGGCTTCAACGTCACCTTCAAGATCGAGGAAGGCTCGCAGTACCGCGTCGGCACCGTCGACTTCCGCTCCTCCATTCCGAACTTCGATCCGACCACGATGCGCAACTATTCGCGCGTCAATGTCGGCGCGCTCTACAACGTCGAATCGGTCGAGAAGTCGGTCGAGGAAATGCAGATCGAGGCGTCGCGTCGCGGCTATGCCTTCGCCGTGGTCCGTCCCGGCGGCGACCGCAATTTCGAGGCGCACACCGTCGCCGTCGTGTTCAACATCGACGAGGGCCCGCGCACCTATATCGAGCGCATCAACGTCCGCGGCAACACCCGCACGCGCGACTACGTGATCCGCCGCGAGTTCGACATCTCCGAGGGCGATGCCTACAACCGCGCGCTGGTCGACCGTGCCGAGCGCCGCCTGAAGAACCTCGACTACTTCAAGAGCGTGAAGATCACGACGGAGCCGGGCTCCTCCAGCGACCGCGTGGTCCTGATCGTCGATCTCGAAGAGAAATCGACCGGCGACTTCTCGGTCTCGGGCGGATACTCCACGACCGACGGCGCGCTCGCCGAAGTCTCGATCTCCGAGCGCAATTTGCTCGGCCGCGGCCTGTTCGCCAAGGCGTCGGTGACCTACGGCCAGTATGCGCGCGGCTATTCGCTGTCGTTCGTCGAGCCGTATCTGCTCGACTACCGCGTCGCGCTCGGTCTCGACCTCTATCAGCGTCAGCAGCTCTCCAACAGCTACATCTCCTACGGTACGAAGACGCTGGGCTTCAGTCCGCGCCTCGGCTTCAGCCTGCGTGAAGATCTGTCGCTCCAGCTGCGCTACTCGATCTACCAGCAGGAAATTACGCTGCCGTCCTACCTGGCGAACTGTAACAACGTCCTCGGTTCGTCGGCCTTCAACCCGAGCCCGGCCTTTGCCGCATCGCAAACGCCGCCGATCGATCTGACCTCGACCGGCGGTCTCGGCTGCTACTCCGACGGCGAAGCCTCGCTGCCGGTCCGCAAGGAGCTTGCCGGCGGCAAGACCCTGACCTCGGCGCTCGGCTACACGCTGACCTACAACACGCTGGACAACAACAAGAACCCCACCGACGGTCTGCTCGTCGACTTCCGTCAGGATTTCGCCGGCGTGGGCGGCGACGTCACCTACCTGAAGTCCGTCGTCGACGCGAAGTACTACGCTCCGCTGGTGTCCGACATCGTCGGCCTCGTTCACCTTCAGGGCGGCATGCTGAACAAGATCGGCAACAACGATATCCGCATGCTGGATCAGTTCCAGATGGGCCCGAACTTGGTCCGCGGCTTTGCTCCGAACGGCATCGGTCCGCGCGATTTGAATCCCTTTGGCACGCAAGACGCGCTTGGCGGTACCAAGTATTGGGGCGCTTCGTTCGAATTGCAGATGCCGTTCTGGTTCCTGCCGAAGGAAGTGGGTCTGAAGGGCGCGGTCTACGCCGACGCCGGCGGCCTCTTCGACTATCAGGGCCCGACGACGTGGTCGCTGACCAACGAAATGACCACGACCAGGAACTCGAACTGTACGCCGTCGACCGTCAATCCGCCCTCGGCGGGAACCTGTACCGGCCTGGTGTATGACAACGGCAATGTCGTCCGTTCGTCGGTTGGTATTGGCCTGATCTGGCAGTCGCCGTTCGGTCCGCTGCGGTTCGACTACGCCGTGCCGCTCACCAAGGGCCAGTTCGATCGCGTGCAGCAGTTCAGGTTCGGCGGCGGCACCTCGTTCTAATTCGATCAGCAGGGCATGAGCCGGCCCCTTGTTGGGGCCGGTTTCCAAAAAGATCGTGCTCAATCCGTGAGATAAGGCATGATGCGGCCTGACCGCTTCATGCCGAAGCCGGACCGCGATGGGGTGGAATGGCGCAGCCGACCTTCTTCAAAAAGCTGCCGGCCTCGGCGCTGGCTGACATTGCAGCGCTGACCAAGGCGCAGCTCGTCGACCCTGCCAGGGGCGGTCACGTCATTACCGGTCTTGCTTCGCTCGACGAAGCCGGCCCGATGCATCTGGCGTTCTTCGACAACCTCAAATATGCCGACGAGCTCAAGGCGACCAAGGCTGGGGCCTGCCTGGTGAGTCCGCGCTTCGAGGCCCAGGTGCCCGCGCATGTGGCCGTGCTGCGGGTGGCGCAGCCGTTCCGCGCCTTTGTCGGGCTCGCCCGGGAATGGCACGGCGATGCGCTGCGCCCGCAGTCCTGGGTCGGTAATGACGGCATCGCCCCGTCGGCCATCATCGATCCCTCGGCCCGGCTGGAGGACGACGTCATCGTCGATCCCCTGACCGTCATCGGCCCTGACGTCGAGATCGGCAGCGGCACCGTGATCGGGGCCGGCGTGGTCATCGGTCCCGGCGTCAAGATCGGCCGGGACTGCAATGTCGGCGCCCGCACGGCCATCCAGTGCGCGCTGATTGGCAACAACGTGCTGATCCATCCCGGCTGCTCGATCGGCCAGGACGGCTATGGCTTCATCTTCTTCGGCCCCGAGGGCCATCTCAAGGTGCCCCAGACCGGCCGCGTGCTGATCCAGAACAATGTGGAAGTCGGCGCCGGCACCACCATCGATCGCGGCTCCCTGCGCGACACCGTGATCGGGGAGGGCACCAAAATCGACAACCAGGTCCAGATCGGCCACAATGTGACCATCGGTCGGAACTGCCTGCTGGCGGCCCAGATCGGGCTCGCAGGCAGCCTGACGATTGGCGACAACGTGGCGCTGGGAGCAAAGGTTGGCATCAACAATCACCTCAAGATCGGCGATGGAGCCCAGGTCACCGCGATGAGCGGCGTCAAGGACGACATCCCGCCGAACGGGCGCTGGGGCGGCTTTTTCGCCAAGCCGACCAAGCAGTGGTTCAAGGAAATTATCGCGGTGGAGCGCCTGGTACGCGACAGCAGGGCCGATCCGAAGAACGAGGGACGGGAATGACGGAGGAATCACCGATCAAATTCGAGCTGGTGGATATCAACGCGATCCTCCGGACTCTGCCGCACCGTTTCCCGATGCTGCTGATCGACCGTGTGATCAATATCCGCGCCGATTACAGCGGCATCGGCATCAAGAACGTCACCTTCAACGAGCCGGCCTTCCAGGGGCATTTCCCGGAGCGCCCGGTCTATCCCGGCGTGATGATGATCGAAGCGATGGCGCAGACCGCGGGCGTGATCGGCATCACCTCGGTCGAGGGCACCGAGAAGCCGCGCGCGGTGTATTTCCTCACCATCGACAAGTGCAAGTTCCGCAAGCCGGTGCTGCCCGGCGACACCATCGAATATCACATGCGTTCGATCGGCCGCCGCAAGGCGATGTGGTGGTTTCACGGCGACGCCAAGGTCAACGGACAGATCGTTGCTGAAGCCGACGTCGGCGCCATGCTGACGGACTGAGCGGCTCAGGCCAGCGGAAATGGATTATGCGCCGCAGCCGTAACGGCCGCCGGCCGTCTCGCGTCCGATATTCCGGTTGAAGAACTGGCCCATGGACGGCGCGCCGAGCAGGCTGTCGACCGTCTCGGCCGCAACCCCGCAATAGCGGTCATATTGGCCGTCGATCGCGACGATGAGGTCCCGCCGCGCGCGGTCGTAGCAGACCCGCTGAAGCACCGTGCTGCGGGTGATGTCGCGGCACTCGAACGTCCCGAGATCGACGAAGCGGCGTTCGCCGGTCTCGACCGTCTCGGAGACGATCGGGGCGGCCGCGAGCTGTGCGAGCAGAACTGCCAGGGCCCTGACCACGATGACTTCAAGCTCCACATGAAGGCGTTGACGAGCTAGAGCATGATCCGGAAAAGCGTGCAGCGGTTTTCCGAAAGGATCATGCTCGAACGATAGCCTGAAGCGCGATGACGATTCATCCCAATCTCATCGTGCTTTAGGACGGCCGGCTCATCCGGTGCCTGAAACAGGCCGAGATGATACGTCACTGGACAGATCGGGCATAGTCGCGCTAACCACCGGAAAACTGAGCGACTTCAACACATAATCAGACCTTCTTGATGAGTCAGATTGCTTGATGAGTAAGATTGATCCCACCGCACGGGTCGCGGACGGCGCCGTGATCGGCGAGGGTACCGAGATCGGACCCTTCTGCATCATCGGTCCGAATGCCGTGATCGGCGCGAACTGCAAGCTGATCGGACAAGTCACGGTCATCGGCCACACCTCGATCGGCGATGGCTGCGTGATCTCGCCCTTCGCGGTGCTGGGCGGCGCGCCCCAGGACCTCAGCTACAAGGGTGAGCCGACCAGGCTGGAGGTCGGTTCCGGCTGCACCATCCGCGAAGGCGCGACGATGAATGTCGGCACCATCAAGGGCGGCGGGCTGACGCGCGTCGGCAACGGCGGCTACTTCATGAACAACAGCCATGTCGGCCATGACTGCATGGTCGGCAACAACGTGATCTTCGCGACCTCGGCGACGCTCGGCGGCCACTGCGAGATAGGCGATTTCGTCTATATCGGCGGCCTGTCGGCGGTGCATCAGCTCACGCGCATCGGCCCGCAGGTGATGGTCGGCGGCCTCTCGGGCGTGCGCGACGACATCATTCCGTTCGGCCTCGCCAACGGCCAGTATGCGGCGCTGGAAGGCCTCAATCTCATCGGGATGAAGCGGCGGCAGTTCACCAAGCAGCAGCGCGCGACTGTGCAATCGTTCTACCAAAAACTCTTCCACGGCCCCGGCACGTTCGCCGAGCGGCTCGCGGCGGCCCAGCCGCTCGCCAGCGAAGACCCCGCGATTGCCGAGATCCTCGACTTCATCGGCAAGCGCAAGCATCGCCCGATCTGTCTTCCCGCCATCGAGAAGTGATTTCGGGATGGCCGCGGGCATGACATCGGCGGCTTCGGAGATTTCTTCGCCGGTCGGCGTCGTCGCCGGCGGCGGCGCCATGCCGTTCGCGGTCGCCGATTCGCTTGCCGCGCGCGGCATCACGCCGGTGCTGTTCCCGCTGCGTGGCGCCTGCGATCCGACGCGGGTGGAGCAGTTCCGCCATCGCTGGATCTCGGTCGGCCAGCTCGGCCGTGCCATGCGGCTGTTCCGCGAGGAGGGCTGCCGCGATCTGATCTTCATCGGTACATTGGTGCGGCCTGCGCTGTCCGAAATAAGGTTCGACGTCACGACACTGCGCCTGCTCGGCAACGTCATCCGCGCCTTCCGCGGCGGCGACGATCATCTGTTGTCCGGCGTCGGGCGCATTCTCGAGCAAGGCGGCTTTCGCATGGTCGGCATCAAGGATGTTGCGCCGGATCTGCTGATGCCCGAGGGCTGCATCAGCCGCGCCTGGCCGAACGACAACAGCAAGGCCGACATCGAGCGCGGCCGCGCGGTGCTGACCGCGCTCGGCCCGTTCGACATCGGCCAAGCCGCGGTCGTGATCGACGGCCATGTAGTGGCGATCGAGGATATCGAGGGCACCGACGCGCTGCTCGCGCGCGTGGCACGCCTGCGCGAGGAGGGGCGCATCCGCGCTGCGACAGGACGCGGGGTGCTGGTGAAGGTACCGAAGAGCGGGCAAGATTTGCGCTTCGACCTGCCGACGATCGGTCCGCGTACCCTGGAGGGCGTCGCTCGAGCTGGACTGGCCGGCATTGCCGTCGTCGCCGGCAACACCATCGCCGCCGAGCCGCAGGCGATGATCTCGCTCGCCGACGCCAAATATCTCTTCGTCATCGGCCTGACGGCATGATGCAGAGCCGCGATCCCAAGCGGAAGATCTTCCTGATCGCGACGGAGGAATCCGGCGACCGGCTCGGCAGCGCCTTGATGAAAGTGTTGCGCCAGCGGCTCGGCGACGGCGTGCAGTTTGTGGGCGTCGGCGGCCGGACCATGGCGCGTGAGGGGCTCGAGACGCTGTTTCCGATCGAGGAGCTGTCGATCGTCGGCTTCGCCGGGGTCGTCCAGCAGTTGCCGAAGATTTTGCGGCTGATCCGCCAGACCGCGGATGCCGTGACTACGGCCGCACCCGACGCGCTCGTCATCATCGACAGTCCCGATTTCACCCATCGCGTCGCCCGCCGCGTGCGCGCGAAGACGCCGGAGATCCCGATTGTCGACTACGTGGCGCCGCAGCTCTGGGCCTGGCGACCCGGGCGGGCGCGCACCATGCGCCGCTATGTCGATCACGTGCTCGGCCTGCTGCCGTTCGAGCCGGAGGAATACCACAAGCTCGGCGGGCCGCCATGCAGCTATGTCGGCCATCCCCTGATCGAGCAATTGCCGTCGCTGCGCCCGAACGCGGAGGAGCAGCGGCGCCGTGATGTCGAGCCGCCGGTTCTGCTGGTGCTGCCCGGCAGCCGCCGCAGCGAGATCCGGCACCATCTCGACGTGTTTGGCGCGACGCTCGGACGGCTCCAGGCCGAAGGCCGCGCCTTCGAACTGAAGCTCCCGACCATGCCGCATCTCGAAGCCACCATCCGCGAAGGCATCGCGAGCTGGCCGGTCAAGCCGCAAATCGTGGTCGGCGAGACCGAGAGGCGCGCCGCGTTCCGAACCGCGCGCGCGGCGCTGGCCAAATCCGGCACCGTGACGCTGGAGCTCGCGCTGTCCGGCATTCCGATGGTGACGGCCTATCGCGTCGGCGCGATCGAAGCCTTCATCCTGCGCCGCGCGATCCGCGTCTCCTCGGTGATCCTCGCCAATCTCGTGATCGGCGAGGATGTCGTTCCGGAGTTCTTGCAGGAGGACTGCGTACCGGAGAAGCTGGCGCCGGCACTGTCGGAGCTGCTCACGGACACGCCGCTGCGCAAACGACAGGTCGAAGCCTTCGCCAGGCTCGACACTATCATGTCTACCGGCAACAAGTCGCCGAGCGTGCTCGCCGCCGACATCGTGCTCGCGACGATGCGCAAGGGCAGGCGGCAATAGACGGCTTCGTAGGGTGGGCAAAGCGAAAGCGTGCACACAACCTCTCCGTAACCGAGAAAGAAATGGTGGGCACGCTGCGCTTTGCCCACCCTACAGTCCTAGGCGAGGCCGCCGTCGACCCGAAAACACTGGCTGGTGATACGCTGGCTCTCGTCGGATGCGAGAAACAGCACCATGCTGGCGATGTCTTCCGGCGTCACCGCATCGGGAACGGCCTGGCGGGTGCGCAGCTCGGAGATCTTCTGCTCGTCCGGAAACCAGAGCCGGCGCTGGCGCTCGGTGATCACCATGCCGGGCGCGATCGCGTTGACGCGAATGCGGTCGGAGCCGACTGACCTGGCCAGCGAGTTGGTGAAGCCGACGATCGCCGCCTTCGCCGCGGCATAGACCGGCAGCGCCGGCGCGCCGCGGATCCACGCCACCGACGACATGTTGATGATCGAGCCGCCGCCGCGCGCCTGCATCTGCGGCACCACCGCCTGGGCCGCAAAGAAGACGTGCTTGAGATTGACGCCGATCGTCCAGTCGAATTCGGCCGGCGTCACCTCGGCCAGGACCTGACGCTGGTCGTTGGCGGCATTGTTGACGAGGACTGCGGCATCGCCGAGCGATCCGTGCACCCGCGCCACGGCAGCGCGCAAGGCGTCGATGTCGAGGAGGTCGCAGGGCACAAACAGGGGCGCGGAGCCGGATGAGGTCGCGACGTCCCGCACCAGCGCTTCGCCGGCACTCGCATCGATGTCGAGGAAGGCGACGCGGGCGCCCTGGGTCGCGAAGGCGCGCACGAAGGCGGCACCGATGCCGCTGGCGCCACCTGTGATCAACACCACGCGGCCGGCAAGGCTGGGAAAGATGGTCCGGGTCATGCGATCAGCCGCTCCGTCTCGGGGTCAAACAGGCAAATGCGCCGCGTGTCGAGCGCGAAGGTGGCGGTCGCGCCGGGCGCGGGACGGATATCCGGCGTGATGCGCGCCAGCGCAGTCTCGCCGCCGAGACGCAGCAGCACGATTGTCTCGGCGCCGGTCGGCTCGATCATCTCGACCGGCGCGTTGACGAGGACGGGCGCCTCGCCGGAAAAGACGCGGCTGGCCTCGGCGATGCATTCCGGCCTGATCCCGACGACCACCTCGCGGCCGAGATAAGATGTTGCCGCGTCGTGTCCATGCAGGCGCAGACGAACTTCGTCGGGTCGCCCCGCGCCGATTACGGCCACAGGTCCGCCGCTATCGGCCTCGAGCCGCCCCGGCATGGTGTTCATCGGCGGCGAACCCATGAAGCGGGCGACGAACAGATTGGCCGGATAGCGGTACACCGTGTCCGGATCGGCGAACTGCTGCACCACGCCCCGATGCATCACGGCGATGCGCGTTGCCATCGTCATCGCCTCGATCTGATCGTGGGTGACATAGACGATGGTGGCGCCGATGCGCTGGTGCAGCCGCTTGATCTCCATCCGCATCTCGACGCGCAACTTCGCATCGAGGTTGGAGAGCGGCTCGTCGAACAGGAAGAGCAGGGGATCGCGCACCAGCGCCCGGCCCATCGCCACGCGCTGGCGTTGCCCGCCGGACAATTGCGACGGCTTGCGACCGAGCAGGGGCTCGATCTGGAGGAGGCGAGCCACACTCGCCAGCGCCTTCTCCTGCTCCGCCTTCGGAACGTGACGGCATTCCATGCCGAAGGTGATGTTCTGGCGCACCGTCATCGACGGATAGAGCGCGTAGGACTGGAACACCATGGCGATGTCGCGATCCTTGGGCGGGACGTCGTTGACGACGCGTCCGCCGATCTCGATCGTTCCGTCACTCGGACGATCGAGCCCGGCGACGATGTTGAGCAGGGTGGACTTGCCACAGCCGGATGGCCCGACCAGCACGGTGAACTCGCCGCTCTCGATGTCGAGGTTGATGCCCTTCAGCACCTCCAGATTGGCGTAGCGCTTGGACAGGGTGCGAATGCTCAGTGTTGCCATGACGACCCCATCATTTCACTGCGCCGGCGGTCAGGCCGCGCACGAAGTACCGTCCGCCGAGGAGATAGATCAGCAAAGTGGGCAGCGCTGCGATGATCACCGCGGCGCTCTGCACGCCATGCTGCGGAATGTCCGCAATTGCGGCAGAGAGCGCGATGAGCGCGGCCGTGACGGGCTGCTGCTGGCCGGTGGTGAATGTCACGCCATAGAGGAACTCGTTCCAGATATGCGTGAATTGCCAGATCACGGTGACGATCAGAATAGGAGCCGAGAGCGGCAGGATGATGCGCCAGAAAATGCGAAAGAACCCGGCGCCATCGATGCGTGCGGCTCTGATCAACTCGTGTGGAATGGCGACATAGTAGTTTCGGCAGAACAGCGTGGTGAAGGAGAGCCCCTGGATCGTGTGAATCAGCACGAGGCCCGTCAGCGTGTTGATGAGACCGGTGTCCCGCAGCACGATGGTCCAGGGAAGCAGGCGCATCTGCTGGGGAAGGAAGAGGCCGAGGGTCACGATACCGTAGATCCAGCTATCGCCGCGAAAGCGCCAGAGCGACACGGCGTAACCGGCGACAGCGCCGAGCAGGGTCGAGAAAATCGTCGCCGGGATGGTGACGAGCGCGGAGTTCAGCATGTACGGCCGGATGCCGGCGCAGGTCTCAGCGACGCAGAAGCCGCTCCAGGCCTTGGCGTAGTTGCTCCAGGCCAAATGTTGCGGCCAGCCGATCATCGAACCCTGCGCGATCTCCTCGTTGGTGCGGAGAGAGTTCAGGACGACAACAACGAGTGGCGCGAGATAGGCTGCAGCGAACAATGTCACGACGAGATAGATCAGAATTCGGCTCGGTGCGAAGCTGCGGTCACGCATGGGTGGCCTGCCTTCGCTGGACATAACGCCACGCCGCATAGGGCAGCAGCACCGCGAGCAGGATGAGCAGCATGAGCACCGCCGCCGCGGCGCCCCGGCCGAGCTGGCTGCGCTGGAACATGAGGTCGTAGACGACAAGGGCCGGCAGCTGGGTCGCGATTCCCGGCCCGCCATTGGTGAGCGCACGGACGAGGTCGAAGGCCGAGATCGCGAACTGCAACTGGACGACGACGACGGTGATGGTGATCGGCCAGAGCGTCGGCAGAATGACCCGCCAATAGCTTCGGACCGGTCCGGCGCCGTCGATCTGGGCGGCCTTGATGATGTCGGAATCGACGGAGCGAAGGCCGGCGAGGAAGAGCGCCATGGCGAAGCCCGAGGATTGCCAGATCGCAGCAATCACGATCGTCCAGATCGCCATGTCGCGGTCGATCAGCCAGTCGAACCGGAAGGTGGTCCAGCCGAGATCATGGACGAGCTTCTGGATCCCGATGCCGGGATTGAGTAGCCAGCTCCAGACCGTGCCGGTGACGACGAACGACACCGCAAGCGGATACAGGAAGATGGACCGCAGCACATTCTCGCCGCGAATGCGCTGATCGAGCAGGATCGCCAGCATAAGGCCGGTGATCAAACTCAGCAGCACGAAAGCACTGCCAAACAGCAGCAGATTGTCGAAGGCGATCTGCCAGTTCCGCGATGCCAGGACCGCGTTGTAGTTGCGCAAACCCACCCAGCCGGAGACCGGAACAAGCGTCGAGGGCGTGAACGAAATCCAGATCGTCCACAGCGAAAACGAAATGAGATGCGCAGCCGACAACAGCAGTGGCACCCAGATCATCAGATATTCGGGCAGCCGGCGCACGAGATCAGACGTCGCCGGCCGCGTTGCTGTGGAGACGGTGTCGGTCAACGCGAACCCTCGACGGCCTCGGCGAGGCGGGTGACCGCCTGCTCCGGCGTGATCGTCTTGTTCTTCACATACTCGGTGAGCACGTCGATCATCGCGGCCGTCAGGCCGTTTTCCGGTGCCATATTGTGCGCAAGACTCAGGACGGCCTGATTGTTGGCGACAGCGTCCTTGAGCGCGGCTGCGGTCCGCCGTTGACCGTCCGACCAGCCCTCACCGGAGAGGTCGACATCGGTGCGCACCGGGATCGATCCCGTGATCTGCGAGTACATGGTCTGGATCGCCGGATCCATGACGAGCTGGGCCATCAACGTCTGACCGGCCTGGAGATCCGGCTCCTTGCGCTGCCAGAAGATGAAGGCGTCGGCATTCAACAGGAAGACCGGTTTGCCATTGTCGCTCGGGCCCGGCGTGATCATGAAGTCGTCGAACTTGAAACCGGCGTTACGCAACACGCCCTGCGCCCACCCGCCCATGATCATCATGCCCATGTCGCCGTCGACGAAGCGCTTCAAATTGGTGGCGTAGGGTTGGGCACCGACGTTGGGGTCCATCCAGTTGGCGATCTTGCGGACCTGGACGAAGGCAGCCTTGATCTCGGGGCCCTCCAGGGCCTTCTTGTCGAGATTCATGATGGCCGCACGGTATGCCGTGGGACTGATGCCGGCCAAAGAGGCCTCGAATTTCTGCCCGTCATCGGGGCGGGTGCCGCCGTTGGCGATGGGGTAGGTGATGCCGCCCGCCTTCATCTTGTCGGCGAGATCGTTGAAGTCGGCCCAGGTGACCGGGACCTTGTCGGCCTTGGCCTTGTCCATCGCGCGCTTGGAGAGAAACAGCATGTTGGTGCTGTAGATCTGCAACGGCAGCGCAATCCACTTGCCGCCCGGCTTGTGCAATTTTGCGAGGTCCGGAGCGACAACCTTTTCATAGCCGGCGGCCGCGACGAGGGCGTCGAGATCGACGGTCGGGGCGATCTTCGACCAGGCCGCAATCTCGGGGCCCTTCAGCTGCGAACAGGCCGGCGGATCGCCGGCGATGATCTGGGCGCGCAGCTTGTTCATCATCTCGGTGGTGAAGCCGGGGACGGGCGAGTGCTGCCAGACGCCGCCTTTCTCCTCGAACTTCTTGCCGAGTGCGGTGATCGCCGCGCCATCGCTGCCTGCGGACCATTGCGAGATCGCGGTGAGGCGCGGCTTGGCCGCGCCTTGCGCGCGGGCGAATGCCGGTAATGCGAGTGCGGCCGCAGATCCAGCGAGTAGACGGCGCCTTGTTGTCGTGATCGGCATGGCAGTTCCTCCCGGTGTGAACTTTCTTGGCGCGTTGAGCCACGCGGCTCAGGGCATGTCAGGCGGCCTCCGTCGAAGCCGCGGGCATCCCGCCGCGGCTGGCGAGACAAAAGGCGGCGAAGGCGAGAGCTGCTTGCGGATCGTTACCGTTCGAGGGCGGCACGAAGGCGAGCGACACCTGCGCCAGTTTCCGCCCGCCGAGAAGGCAGGCGTCGATCCCATCGACCACCGCTTTGCGATCCTCTTCCGAGAGAAGCGACGGCCAGCCGCTGATCGCGACGCCGTTGCACGGCTTCACGTTCAGCGTGTTGCCGATCGAAAGGCCCAGCCGGAACAGGCGCTGGCGCAACTCCTGGCGCATTCGCGACGAGCGCGGGATCGTGCTCACCCATTCGCCGCCGAGCTGGAGCAATTCGGCTTCAGTTACGCCGAGGAGCTCGGCGAGGGCCGGAAGCGACGTATAGGCCTCGACGCAGCCATGATGACCGCAGCGGCAGCGCGGCCCGTCGGCATTGAAAACCATATGGCCGAGCTCGACCGGCTGCGGGGCATCGGCCTCCAGCGGATCGTCCATCCAGGCGCCGGCAACGCCCTGGCCGACGAAGACGAAGAGATGTGCGCTGCTGAAGGGATAGTCCTGCGTGCGGCAGCGGTGAAACGTGGCGTGTGCGACCACCGAGTTGGTGAACTCGACCGGCACGCCGGCGAACATTCCGCCGAGCATGTCGCCGATGCGTTCGACGTCGCACGGAATGATCGGATTGCCCGCGGCGCTCAGGCGGCCGAGGCCGGGAATGGTGATGCCGATCTGCGCGAGACTGATGCGGCGGCGGCGCGTCCAGTCGCGCAGCAAGGTGAGGGCTTCGCGGAACACCCGGCCGACGGTCTCGACGGTCGGCTTCTTCAGCAACGGAACACGCTCGGTGTAGTGCATTTCGCCCGACATGCCGCCAACGCCCACGCTGAGCCACTGGCCGGTCAGCTCAAGGGCTGCGAGCGCCACGGAGCCATCGAGCGACACGAGGCCTGTCGGACCGCCGACATAGGGGGCAGGGCGCCGCACTTCCTCGATCAGGCCTTCGGCTTTCAGATCAAACAGGATGCGCGACAGGCTCGCCTCGGACAGGCGCACGGCCTTGGCCAGCGGCGGCCGGAACGAGCCGCCGGACTGGAGCAAGTGAGTCAAAATGGCAGCGCGCGTCTGCCGCCGACTTCTCGGCTGCTCCGGCATTTCCATCCCTGTCGTCATTCTTACTTAGTGTAAGAATTTGCGCGCGGAGCGTTTCGACTGTCAAGCGATTGCGGACGCGATGAGCCGACTTGTTGTTGTGCGTGGCAGCAAGATGAGGCGAAGAACCGATCAGGCTTTTGGTGCGGTGCCTTCGGCCCACTCCGGTAATTCGGCCTTCGGGTCGTACCAGTTGGCGGAATCTGATCGCCAGATGTGCATCTCGGGCCGTTCTGTGATCGGTGTATCGAGGCAGCCCATCCGCAGCAGGACCGTGTTCTTGCCCTCGCGCGAGGCGACGATGTGTGATCCGCATTGCGAGCAGAAATAGCGGGTTTTGCCGGGCGAGGATTCGAAGCCGCGCAGCAAGTCTTCGCCCTTGGTCCAGCGGAAGCGGTCGCGCGGCACGTTGGTGACGGTGGAGAAGGCCGATCCATGCGTCTTGCGGCAGGTCTGGCAATGGCAGTGCATGATGGTGCCCGGGGTCGCGTCGACCTCGTAGGCAACGCCTCCGCAGAGGCAGCTTCCGGTCAGCATCGGGTTCTCCATATCGTAGGGTGGGCAAAGCGCAGCGTGCCCACCGTTTCTGGCTCGGTCGCGGAGAGGTGGTGGGCACGCCGCGCTTTGCCCATCCTACAAATGTCGCCCGCAAACAAAAACGGCGCCATCACAGGATGGCGCCGTTTCCAAAAGCCCTCAGGCCGATCTTACTTCCGATCCTTGATCGCGACGTAGTCACGGCGGGTGACGCCCGTGTAGAGCTGGCGCGGACGGCCGATCTTCTGCTGCGGGTCCTCGATCATCTCGCTCCACTGGCTGATCCAGCCGACGGTGCGGGCGACCGCGAACAGCACGGTGAACATCGAGACCGGGAAGCCCATCGCCTTCAGCGTGATGCCCGAATAGAAGTCGACGTTCGGGTAGAGCTTGCGGTCGATGAAGTACTGGTCGCTGAGCGCGATCTTCTCGAGCTCGAGCGCCACCTTCAGCATCGGATCGTCGCCATGGCCGGTCTCCTTGAGAACGGCATGACACATCTTCTGCATGATCTTGGCGCGCGGATCGTAGTTCTTGTAGACGCGGTGGCCGAAGCCCATCAGGCGGACTTCGCTGTTCTTGTCCTTCACCTTGGCGATGAATTCCGGAATCTTGTCGACCGAGCCGATCTCGGCGAGCATCGCGAGCGCGGCTTCGTTGGCGCCGCCATGCGCCGGGCCCCAGAGGCAGGCGATGCCGGCGGCGATGCAGGCGAACGGGTTGGCGCCGGAGGAGCCGGCGATGCGCACCGTCGAGGTCGAGGCGTTCTGCTCGTGGTCGGCGTGCAGGATGAAGATCTTGTCCAGCGCGTCAGCCAGCACCGGGTTGATCTTGTACTCCTCGCACGGCACGGCGAAGCACATGTGCAGGAAGTTCTCGGCGAACTTCAGCGAGTTCTTCGGATACACGAAGGGCTGGCCGATCGTGTATTTGTAGGCCATCGCCGCCAGCGTCGGGATCTTGGCGATCATGCGCATCGACGCGATCATGCGCTGCTTCGGATCGTTGATGTCGGTGGAGTCGTGGTAGAACGCGGCGAGCGCGCCGACGGAGGCCACCATCACCGCCATCGGATGGGCGTCGCGGCGGAAGCCCTGGAAGAAGCGGGCCATCTGCTCGTGCACCATCGTGTGATGGATCACGCGGTCGTCGAAATCCTTCTTCTGCGCGGCTGTCGGCAGGTTCCCGTAGAGCAGGAGATAGCAGGTCTCGAGGAAGTCGCCGTTCTCGGCGAGCTGCTCGATCGGATAGCCGCGGTATTCCAGCACGCCGGCGTCACCGTCGATATAGGTGATCTTGGACTCGCAGCTTGCGGTCGAGGTGAAGCCGGGATCGTAGGTGAACAGCCCGGACTGGGCGTAGAGCTTGCCGATATCGACGACATCAGGCCCGACGCTGCCGCTGTGGATCGGGAGATCGTAGTTCTTGTTTCCGACCGTCAGCGTGGCGGTCTTATTGCTTGCTTTTGCGTCCATCAGAGGTCCCCGATGTGTGGTGAAACGGGCCGGACCCGGAAGGCCCCAATGACTTGGTGGGGCAGGCCGGATATTCCAGAAGGTACGGGTGAGATGGGTATATTATTGCTGTGTGCGCTGCAAGATCGCCGCACGCATGGTCGACTTACGTCGTAGCCTGGTCCTTGGCCTAGTCCTTGGCCTAGTCCTTGGCCTAGTCCTTAAGCCGGCCCAGGCTTTCCTGGCGTCCCAGCACGTCCAAAACCTCAAATATACCAGGCGATGTCGACCGTCCCGTCAGCGCCGCCCGCAGCGGCTGGGCGACGGCGCCGAGCTTGAGACTATTTTCCTCGGCAAAAGCGCGCAGCGCGGCCTCCGCATTCGCCGCACTCCACGTCTCGACTTTCTCCAGCGCGGAATGAAGCTGGCCGATCAGCTTGCGGTTCTCGGGCGTCAGCAGCGCTGCCGCCTTGGCATCGAGCTCCAGCGGCCGGTCGGCGAAGATGAAATAGGCGCTGTCGATCAGCTCGATCAGCGTCTTGGCGCGCTCCTTCAGGGCCGGCATGGCCTTGAGAAGCTGCGCCCGCGTCGTGTCGTTTAACTTGGCCTTAAGCTCGTTGCGGCTGGGCACGACGTGGTCGAGCACGTCCTCGAACATCTTCACGAGTGATTGATCGTCGGCGTGGCGGATGTAGTGGCCGTTGAGGTTTTCGAGCTTGGCGAAATCGAAGCGGGCGGCGGCGCGGCCGACGCTGGCGAGGTCGAACGCGGCGATCATCTCCTCGGTCGAAAAGATCTCCTGGTCGCCATGGCTCCAGCCGAGACGGACGAGGTAATTGCGGAGCGCGGCCGGGAGGTACCCCATGGCGCGGTAGGCATCGACGCCCAGCGCGCCGTGGCGCTTCGACAGTTTTGAGCCGTCCGGGCCGTGGATCAGGGGGATGTGGGACATGCTCGGCAGCGTCCAGCCCATGGCGTCGTAGATCTGCTTCTGGCGGGCGGCGTTGATCAGATGGTCGTCGCCGCGGATGACATGGGTGACGCCCATGTCGTGGTCGTCGACCACCACAGCGAGCATGTAGGTCGGATTGCCATCGCCGCGCAGCAGGACGAGGTCGTCGAGGTTCTCGTTCTGCCAGACCACGCGGCCCTGGACCTGGTCCTCGATCACGGTCTCGCCGGTCTGCGGTGCGCGCAGGCGGATGGTGGGCTTGACGTCGGACGGAGCGGTCGCCGGATCACGGTCGCGCCATAGGCCGTCATAGAGGCGGGTGCGGCCCTCGCTGCGCGCCTTCTCGCGCATGGCGGTGAGCTCCTCGGCGGTCGCGTAGCAGCGATAGGCCTTGCCGTCGGCGAGCAGCTGCTCGGCGACCTCGCGGTGACGCGCGGCGCGGCTGAACTGGTAGATGACGTCGCCATCCCAGCCGAGCTCCAGCCATTTGAGGCCGTCGAGGATGGCGCCGATCGCAGCCTCGGTGGAGCGCTCCCGGTCGGTGTCCTCGATCCGGAGCAGCATCTTGCCGCCGTGCTTCTTCGCATAGAGCCAGTTGAACAGCGCCGTGCGGGCGCCTCCGATATGGAGGAAGCCGGTCGGCGAGGGAGCAAAGCGGGTGACGACGGAATCGGTCATTCTTGGCAGGGCCTATGCATTGGAGGCGGTGGTATATAACAGGACCGGAGCATAACTAAAGCCCGGCAGCGGACCGCTAAGCTCTTGGCTCAGCCAAGCGAATTTGGCAGAAGGGCCGCTGATTTCCCTACAGGATTTTCGTAATGACAGAACCGGTGGCGACTGAGGTTGGGCGCGATTTCATTCGTGACATCATCCAGGCCGACCTCGATCAGGGCAAATACCAGGAGATCGTGACCCGGTTCCCGCCGGAGCCGAACGGCTACCTGCATATCGGCCACGCCAAGTCGATCGCACTCAATTTTGGCATCGCCCAGGAGTTTCCGGGCCGCTGCCACCTGCGCTTCGACGACACCAACCCGGTCAAGGAAGAGCAGGAATACATCGATTCCATCCAGGCCGACGTGCACTGGCTCGGCTTCGATTGGGGCAAGAACCTGTTCTTCGCCTCGGATTATTTCGACCGTCTGTACGAATGGGCGGAGAAGCTGATCCGCGACGGGCTCGCCTATGTCGACGACCAGACCCAGGAGGAGATTCGCCTGGCGCGCGGCACGCTGACCGAGCCCGGCAAGAACTCGCCGTTCCGCGACCGCAGCGTGGACGAGAATCTCGACCTGTTCCGCCGCATGAAGGCCGGTGAATTCCCGAACGGCGCGCGCGTGCTGCGGGCCAAGATCGACATGTCCGCGGGCAACATCAACCTGCGCGACCCCGTGCTGTACCGCATCCTGCATGCGCATCATCCGCGCACCGGCACAAAGTGGTCGATTTATCCGAGCTACGATTATGCGCACGGCCAGTCGGACGCGATCGAGGGCATCACGCACTCGATCTGCACGCTGGAGTTCGAGGACCATCGGCCGCTCTACGACTGGTTCATCGAAAAGCTGCCGGTGCCGTCCAAGCCGCACCAGTACGAAATGGCGCGGCTCAACCTGACCTACACGCTGCTGTCCAAGCGCGTGCTGACCCAGCTCGTCCGCGACGGCCATGTCGCCGGATGGGACGATCCGCGCATGCCGACTGTAGCGGGGATGCGCCGCCGCGGCGTGCCGCCGGCGGCCTTGCGCGAATTCGTCAAGCGCATCGGCGTTGCCAAGGCCAACAGCGTCGTCGACGTCGGTATGCTGGAGTTCTGCATCCGCGAGGAGCTGAACCGCACGTCGCAGCGGCGCATGGGCGTGCTGCGGCCGCTCAAGGTGGTCATCGAGAACTATCCGGAAGGGCAGACCGAAGAGCTCGAGGCGATCAACCATCCCGACGATCCCTCGGCCGGCACGCGCAAGATCACGTTCGGCCGCGAGCTCTATATCGAGCAGGACGACTTCATGGAGAACCCGCCCAAGAAGTTCTTCCGCCTGTCGCCCGGCAACGAGGTGCGGCTGCGCTACGCCTATTTCGTCAAGTGCACCGGCGTGATCAAGAACGACGCGGGCGAAGTGGTGGAGCTGCGCTGCACCTACGATCCCGCGACCAAGGGCGGCAACGCGCCCGACGGCCGCAAGGTCAAGGCGACCATGCACTGGCTGCCGGCGGCGAATTCGGTGCCGGCGGAGATCCGCATCTACAACCAGTTGTTCGCCAACCCGAGCCCGGACGCCTCGAACTTCGCGGCCGATCTCAATCCGCAGTCGCTGGAGATCCTCTCCAACGCGCGGATCGAGGCATCGGTTGCGGGAAGCAATTCGACCGAGCCGATGCAGTTCGAGCGTCAGGGCTATTTCGTGCGCGACAAGGACTCGACGCCGGGCAAGCCGGTGTTTTCGCGCACCATCGGCCTGCGCGACACGTTCGCGAAGGAAGTCGCCAAGGGCTGAGGGGATTGGGCCTATGAGCAGTGAAGCCGACGCCATCGTTTCCGCCATCATCGCGAAATGGTGCGCCGGCTTCGCGACGCTAGATGCGACCGCGCTGTCGTCGCTCTATGCGAAGAACGCGTTCTTCTTCGGCTCGAATCCAAGACTCTATCGGGGCAGGGACGGCGTCGCCGACTACTTCAACGGCCTGCCGCGCTGGCGCCAGCCGAGCGCCGTGTTTTCCGAGGTGCGCGCCACGCAAGCCAGCCCGGACCTGATCAACATGGCCGCGATCGTGTCGTTTGACCTCGCCGGCGAGAGGGAGGAGTTCTCGGTCAAGATGAGCTGGGTCATCCTCTGCGAGGACGGCGACTGGAAGATCGTCAATCACCACGCCTCGTCGCGCGCGCCGTTGATCTAGCAGTCGCGCTACTCCGCCTCTTTCTCTTTCGTCATTCCGGGCTCGCGCCAAGTGGCGCGCCCCGGAATGGCGATAGCAACGAACTCTGCTCCCGCGCGTTGGGGTGGGTCCAACAAGGAACCCACCATGCAGAACATCGCAGAGCATATGGAAGTCATCGGCGCCGATGGCGTCCACATCGGCACGGTCGACAAGGTCGAGGGCCATCGCATCAAGCTGACCAAGAAGGACAGCGGCGAGGGCAGCCACAAGGGCCACCATCACTTCATCGACAAGGGCCTCGTTGCCGGTGTCGAGGGCAACAAGGTTCGGCTCTCGGCCAAGGCGGACGTCGCCGTGACGATGGAAGAGGAAAAGTAGGGGGCCGTTCGCTCCGTTCCTGATCCGTACCGCTATTCGCGCAGCCGCACGTTCCGGTAGCCTCCTGGCCTGTCGCGTATCGTAAGGTGCAGGGAATGGCGGAGCCGGGCCGGCCAGTTCGGTCCCAGGGGATCGCGGGGACTTGGATTGCGGGGACTTGGCCCGTCGGCCGAGCTGCATCCGCGGGCGGCCTCGCGCCGGCTGGGTTCGACCTCTGGACGTCGCTGGCCGGGACCCTGAGCGAATGGGCGCGCGCCGAGGCCGGCGCCGGGCGGTTGTTGCCATGGGTGCCGGTCGCGTTCGGCGGCGGCATCGCTCTCTACTTTGCCGCCGATCATGAACCGGTGCTGTGGGTCGTTGCCGCGACGGCCATCGCGCTCATGCTTGGCGCCGTGCTGTTGCGGCGGAGCCGGTTGTTTGCGCCGGCGATCATGATCGCGGCGGTCGCGGCCGGCTTTGCCACGGCGACCTGGAAGACGGCGCGGATCGCGCACACGGTGCTGGCAAAGCCGCTTTATTCCGTCTCGCTGTCGGGCTTCGTCGAGACCCGCGACATCCGCGAGCGCACCGACCGCTTCGTGCTGCGCGTCACCGCGATGGAGGCGCAGCGCAGCGACGTCAAGCTCGAGCGCGTGCGCCTCTCCGTGCGCAAGGGGACTGCGCCCGAGGTCGGCAGCTTCGTGCAGTTGAAGGCGCGGCTGTTGCCGCCGTTGTCGCCGGTGCGCCCCGGCAGCTATGACTTTTCGCGCGACATGTTCTTCCAGGGCATCGGCGCCTCCGGCTTCGTGATGGGCACGATTGCGGCATCGGTGCCGCCGGATGCCGGCGGCTTGCGGCTGCGTTATGCCGCCTTCATGCAGGGTCTGCGCGATGCGATCGACGCGCGCATCCGCGCCACGCTCGAGGGCGACAACCGGGCGATTGCGACCGCGCTGCTCACGGGCCGGCGCGACGCGATTACCACGCCCGTCAACGACGCCATGTTCATCTCGGGGCTCGGACATGTGCTCTCGATTTCCGGCTATCACATGGCGGTCGTCGCCGGCGTGGTCTTCTTCGCGGTGCGCGCGCTGCTGGCGTTGATTCCTGGAATGGCGGCCGGCTTTGCCATCAAGAAATGGTCGGCGGCCGCCGCGCTGGTCGCAGCCGCGTTCTATCTGCTGCTGTCGGGTGCGGAGGTCGCCACACAACGCTCGTTCTTCATGACGGCGGTGGTGTTGATCGCGGTCATGGTCGATCGCCGTGCCATCACCTTCCGCACGCTGGCTGTGGCCGCGCTGATCGTGCTCGCGGTCGCGCCGGAGGCGCTGGTGCATCCGAGTTTTCAAATGTCCTTCGCCGCGACGCTCGGACTGGTGGCACTGGTGCAGATCGGCATGCCGAACCTGTTTGCGTCGCCCGATCATTCCGCGACCGCGCGGATTGCAATGTGGGGCGGGCGCGAGATCGCGATGCTATTCCTGGCCTCGCTGATCGCGGGGCTCGCGACCACGCCCTATGCCGCCTTCCATTTTCACCGCGTGACGCCGTTCGGCGTGCTTGCCAACCTCGGGGCGATGCCGGTGGTCTCGGCCCTGGTGATGCCCGCGGGCCTGTTGGGCTTGATTGCAGCGCCGTTCGGACTCGATGGTCCGTTCTGGTGGCTGATGGGGATCGGCATCGACTGGATGGTTGCGGTGTCGCGCTGGGTGGCCGCTTTGCCGGGCGCGGTCGGCCGCATCTCGGCTTTTGGCATAGCACCGCTGATCGCGGCAAGCTTGGGAATCATCGTGATGGGCTTGTTGCGCACGCCGTTGCGCTGGGCCGGCGCGGTGGTGTTGTTGGCCGCGATCCTCTGGGGACTGTGCGCGCGGCAGCCCGATGTCCTGATCGCCGGTGACGGCCAGAGCGTCGCGGTGCGGGGCAGGGATGGGCACCTGCATCTGATCAGGTCGAGCAAGGACAGTTTTCTTCTGAAGGAATGGCTCGCCGCCGACGCCGATCCGCGCGATGCCGGCAGTGCCTCACTGGCCGCCGGCGTGTCGTGCGACGAAGCCGGCTGCGTGACGCCGCTCGCCGACGGGCGCCTGGTCGCGCTGGCCTTGCGCATCGATTCATTGGCTGACGATTGCAGCCGGGCCGCGCTGGTGGTGACGGCGCGGCCGGCGCCGCCGGATTGCGCGGCCATGGTTGTCGACCGTCAGCGTCTCGCAAGGCAGGGCGCGCTGGCACTGACGCGAAGCGGCGACGGCTTTGCGGTTCAGGCGGCGAAGACGAGGGGGACAGACCGTCCGTGGTCGCCGGCGGCGGCCGGCGAGGCGGATTTCAGCGCGAGCCTTGCGCCGCAGGCGGGGGCTCCCCGCAACCGCGACGCGACGCCATCGGAAGCGGACCTGCAGGCTGAGGATTGAGCGGACGGGTTACAGATACCAGGCCAGCACGGCGTCGAGCCTGGCATTGCCGATCACCGGCAGGACGACCATCTGGCTCAGTCCAGAGGCGCTGGCCTGCGAGGCCGCGACCGAGCCGTCACGCGCGAGATCGTCGTTGAGCGCGGGCATGCCGGTGGCCCAGGCCCCGCCGATGCTGCCTTCGCCTTTGGCGATGGATTTCGTCGCATAGAGCGCGGCGAGGTCGGTCTGCGCGCTGCAATCGCCGGTGCGGAAGACCAGCGCCGAACGGGCCTCGTCCGGCAACTGTTATGTCGGCTTGACGTTCAGGTAGGGCTTCCTGTCGCGCATCATGGCGTTGAGGACCGTCAGCAGCTTCCTGGCGACGGCAATGAGGGCGAGTTTGGCTGGTTTGCCGGCCTGTCGCAATCGTACGTAAAAGACCTTGAACGGATCGGCCCGGCGGACCGCGTTGAGAGCAGCCATGTAAAGGGCATCACGGACGCGCTTTCGGCCCCCGGCGATCTTACGTTTGCCACGGTAAGCCACGTTGAAGGGAGCCAGGCCGGCTAGCGCTGCCACCTGCTTCGGTCCCACTTTTCCGAGTTCCGGCATCTGCGCGATCAGTTGCATGCAGGTTACGGGACCCACGCCAGGAAGTGAACGTATCAACTGCGCATCGCCCGAGATCTCCGGCTCGGTCTTGATCAGCGTGCTGATGTCGGCCTCGATCTCGGCGATCTCGCCGTCGAGGACCTCGATGAGACGGCCGATACGATCGGCCATGGCACGGTCGTCGGCCTCGCTGCGCCGGTTCTTCTCCTGCGCACGCATGAGGACCAGCTGATCCCGCCGTTTTGCGAGCCTCGCCAAGGCATTGCGGGCGGGATTGGCAATTTGCTCGGTGGCTGGCTTCAGGGCCCGCGCAAAGGCCGCCAGCATCCTCGCATCGATCGGGTCGGTCTTGGCGAGCTGGCCGCTGGCGCGCGCAAAGTCGCGAGCCCGGGCCGGGTTGATCCGCGCGAAGCGGATACCGGCCTGACCCAGCGCCTCGCGAAGTTCGAGATCATAGACACCCGTTGCCTCGAAGACGACCAGCACGTCGCATCGCCAACGCGCCACGATCTGTGTGATGGCCTGCGGCGCGTTGGCGATGCGCTCCGGCACACCCAAGCCCTCATCGAAGATATCGAGATGTTGTTTGGAGACGTCGATTCCGACGTAACGAAGGGGTATGATCACGGTGCCTGTCCCTGTGATGCGAGGTCTGTTGCCGCAGCCTCGTGCAACTGTTCAGGTTGATAGATGGAACGGGCGGGAGACCGGGCCGGATCACGGCGTCAAGCGCCAAGGACCCAACGGCTTCCCGCCCACTCCATCATGACAGGCTTCCAAGACACAGGGACCCAGATCTCGAAGCGTCGCGCAATCGGGGTCGCCTGCGCGGAGAGAAATGTCAGCACCCAGGTTTGATCGGTGCCGGTCCGGTAGGGAACGCCGACGCCGAGATTGATTCCGACCTTGGCGGCGTCCTCCCAGCGCAGAAAACTCCTGGCATCGTGCAGGTCCTTGATGATCAGCGGCAGGCCGGCTTTCCAGATGCGGCCGGGCAGGCCGAAGCCACGCGGAAATCTGGTGTGGCGGGAGTTGAATTCGAACATGTCGGCGGTGCCGTAATAGCCGTCGACGAGCCCCATCTCGTGGGAGGTTTCGGCATCGTTGTGCCAGAGCTCGATCGCGCCGACATGGGCCTCGTCGTCGCCGCAGAACAGCACCATGACAGCTTGCAGGAATTCGCCTGAAAACACCGGCACCGCCACGCCGCAGGTCAGCCCGGCGGCGATGGCCTGATCGGTCCGCTTGAAATAGGAATCGGTGAATCTGGTGAGGATCACGGGGTGGCCGCTGGCCCAGGCCTTGCCGGGAAGTCCCTCGTCATATCCGAAGTGCAGATCCTCGCTCACGTCCCTAAACGCGGACAACCCTTCGCCGTAGAGGCCGCCGCCGAATTCCAGCCGCATGCGCGTGCGGTCAGGCACCCAGAGTTCAACGACGCGAATGAAGGTCTTCATCGAACGTGCCCGCCGTCTCAAGCCGCACCAAGCATCGGCCATTTGGCTGCGGAACGGACGTTTAAAATTCAGGCAGGACAGCGCAAACTTCGTGCGGTGGGAGGCACAACGGCTTGGTCCGCCAGATGGCGTTTCGCGGGGCACGAGCAACACCATCTCGCCGGCCTCGGCCGGCGATGGCGATTTTCAATCCTGGCCCGACCTGCCGGCCGGGAATGGCGATGTCAGCCGATCGGCAGGCGGGTGCTGGTTGGCCGGCTGTCGGTGATGGTCTGCGGCTTGTGCTCGCGCTCGCCGAGCGGCTGGGTCACCGGTAGCTGCAGCACGGTCGCACGCTGGCCTTCGACCAGCTGCGTCACCAGCACGGATTTGCCGTCGGGGAATTCGATCGCATCATGATGGCGATCGGGAATGTGCGGATCGATCTTGCCGAACTTGCCGACGCGCGAATTGACGGTGCGCGTCCAGATCCAGCGATTGTCGTAGCGGACGTTGTCGGCGAAGGCGAGCTCCGTTCCCGGGAGCAGGCAGACCGCGACGGTCGGATCGGCCGCGGAGGCAAAGCCGCGCGTCGAGGTGCCGCGGAAGGTTGTCGTGACGATCGTCTCGCCGACTTCGGCGGGACGCGACGCGACGGCATGCAGGCTGTAGTCACACATCGGGTGCTCCTCATGCAGGGATAGCGACCCACGTCTCTTAATCGAGGCGCAGGCCTCTATCAGAGTGGAAATACCAAACGTTCTGCCGGGTTGTAGGCAAATCTACGGCTCGCCGCCGCAGGCCGCAATCACATTAACTTTCCCGAATCCACCAGGAACAAAGCCCGCCCCTTTGCATTCCGCAGGCGCGTGTCAGCGCCCCGCAGGCGCCGACCAGCCGGAATATTGCCAGCCCGGCCGCGACGGTTGGTCGACGGCGTCGAGGACCTTGCGGACTTGCTCGCTTACGGCGGTATCCTTGCGGGCATGGGGCCGCGATTGCGCGGCCAAGGCTTGCGCGGCCGATGCTGCGATCAGCGCCACAGCAAGTGTGCTCAGAACGATCTGGCGCATGACTTCTCCTCGAACCTGAAGGCCGCGAAGCAGGGCTGCTTCGTGTGGCGTGCCGAGGATGTACCGCTGGAGGAGGGGCCGGATAATCTGCGCGAAACCAGAAAGACTATCCAGCGGAAGCGGACAATCGTCCGCTCCAATCCCGGATCGGCGATGCCGATCGAAAGCGCGCGGGGCGCGAAATGACCGATACCGGCACGTTCGGTATCAATACTTCCGGTACAGTCCGATCAGCTTGCCCTGGATCTTCACCCGGTTGGGCGGCAGAATGCGGACCTCATAGGCCGCATTGGCGGGCTCGAGCGCGATCGAGGCGCCGCGGCGGCGGAAGCGCTTGAGCGTCGCCTCCTCGTCGTCGATCAGCGCCACCACGATATCGCCGGTATCGGCGCTCTCGTTGCGCTGGATCAGCGCCATGTCGCCGTCGAGAATGCCGGCCTCGACCATGGAATCGCCGCGCACTTCGAGCGCGTAATGTTCGCCCGAGCCGAGCATGTCAGGCGGTACGCTGATGGTGTGGCTGCGGGTCTGCAAGGCCTCGATCGGCGTACCGGCCGCGATGCGGCCCATCACGGGGACCGCGACGGGGCGCTCGCCCTCGTCCGGCGGCGGGCTCGAAGTCGTGCGGACCTTGCCGAGATTGCCTTCGATGACGCTCGGCGTGAAGCCGCGGCGGCTGCCGGCGGCGGCCTGAAGCTCGGGCAGCTTGATCACCTCGATGGCGCGGGCCCGGTTGGGCAGGCGCCGGATGAAGCCGCGCTCCTCGAGCGCGGTGATCAGGCGATGGATGCCCGATTTCGAGCGCAGGTCGAGCGCGTCCTTCATCTCATCGAAGGAGGGCGGCACGCCGCTTTCCTTCAGCCGTTCGCTGATGAACCGCAGGAGCTCGTATTGTTTGCGCGTTAACATCTCGACCAAAATCCCCCGGTTGATGTCGTTCGATTCCGAGACGCTGAATTCAGCAGTAAGCCGCTACATTCTCGAAACAAATCATGAACGGACACTATATGTTCGATACATGTTCCGCAACTGCTTAATTTACCGTGAGCGCGACAAAGTTCGCGGAACGCACGCGAACGAAGCGCTCAGACGGGCAGCCGCAAGACCTCGCAAGGCGTGCCGGCTTCGGCCTTCGACGCGAATGGCGCGCGCACGAGAAGTGCCTGTGCCGCAGCGAGATTCGCAAGCAGCGAGGAATCCTGGTGATTGACCGGAAGGGCGACGAGCGTACCGTCGTCGCGCAGCTCGAGGCGTGCGCGCAGGTAATCCTCGCGCTGGTCATTGGCGCCGACATCGCGGCCGAGCACCGCGCGTTCGCGGCGGTGATGAATCATCGAACGGCCCGAAAGCGCGCGAATCAACGGCACCATGAACAGGAAGCCGCAAACATAGGATGACACGGGATTGCCGGGCAGGCCGATCACGCGCATCGCGCCGAGCCGCCCGTTCATCATCGGCTTACCCGGCCGCATCGCGATCTTCCAGAACGCCATCGAGATACCTTCGTCCCTCAGCGCCTGCTGGACCAGATCGTGGTCGCCGACAGAGGCGCCGCCCGTCGTGATCAGGATGTCGGCGCCGCTTTCCCGCGCGCGGCCGATGCCGGCCGTGGTGGCCTCCAGCGTGTCGGCGGCAACGCCGAGGTCGATGGTGTCGGCGCCCTCGCTGCGGGCGAGCGCGTGCAGGGCGTAGCCGTTGGAATAGACGATCTGGCCGGGACCGGGCGTGGTGCCCGGCATCACCAGCTCGTCGCCGGTCGCGAGGATCGCGACCTTCGGGCGTCGCCGGACCGGCAGTTGCGGGTAATTCATGCCGGCGGCGAGCGCGAGGTCGCGCTCGGTGAGCCGGGCTCCCTTGCGCAGCAGCACGTCGCCTTCCGAGAAGTCGACGCCGGCGGGGCGGATGTGCCGCCCCGTTACGGCGGCTTCCTTGATGGTGATGCGCTTGCCGTCCGCGATCGTGTCCTCCTGGATCACGACCGCATCAGCGCCATCGGGAACGACACCGCCGGTGAAGATACGCACGGCCTCGCCGGCGCCGACCGATCCCGCAATCGGGCGGCCCGCCGCGACCTCGCCGATCAGGGTGAGCTGGGAGTCGATCTTCGCCGCATCGACCGCGCGCACCGCATAGCCGTCCATTGCCGACATCGCCTGCGGCGGCTGCGTGCGCCGCGCGGCGACGTCGCGCGCGAGCACGCGGTGGAAGGCTGCGTCGAGCGCGATCATCTCTTCAGGCAGCGGCTCTGCGCCCGCCAGCACCGCAGCGAGCGCGTCGGAAACCGGCATCAGGGCCACGGGTGAAAACTCCTGCTGGGCCCGTTCGGGCAAATCGGCGGCGAGAGTTCTAGCCGAGTGCAGGCGCAGAGGCAAAAGAGTGGCCGCGCAGGATGATTTATCCTGCGTCATCCGCTCTGCGATGAAGGGTGAGCATCAAGTCCGCCGCGGCATGATCCAGAAGGCGAGACAGACCGGTACAAGGATGGCCATGGCGAGGACGAGAAGGACGAGAGCCACGGCCAGCATCGGTCAACTCCCCGACGGCTTGTACGGACTGACGTCCGGCGCTGCGGGGCCCTGATCCCTGTCAGGCAGCGGGTCGGCCCGGGATTTCAGGTCGGCGGCCTTGCTGATCAGCTTGGCGGAAAGCTCAGAATCCGATGTGGTCCTGGCGAATTTCATCAGCAGAGAGGCCTGCTTGGTGAGGTAGGTTTTGCCCAACACGACGATAAGCCCGATGTAGAATTCCCAACGGACTCATGAGTCCTGAGAGGGGCAATCGTTCCGGGAACTCTGTATAAAAATGCACAAAGGGACTTGGTTCCTCGCCCCCCGGCAAAATAGTTCCATTCGCGGCCCGTCGGCTTGCCGGCCAGAGATCAGATTCCGAGCGCCTCGAGGGCGTTCCCGACGTCGCGGGGCGAGGTCACGTGGACCGTGGTCAGGCCGCGCGACCGCGCTCCTTCGATGTTCTCGGCAAGATCGTCGAAGAACACGATACGGTTCGCGGGCACGCCGATCGCGGCCACGACATGGTCGAAGGCCTCCACATCGGGTTTGCGCAGGCCGATGCTGGACGACAGATACAGCTCGCGGAAATGGCCGAGCAGGCCGCCATATTCCTTCGAGAAGTGGTCCACATGAGGCCGGTTGGTGTTGGAGAAGGCGTAGAGCGGCAACTGCTTTGCCGCACGCGGCAGCAACTCGGCGATGTCGGGCATCTCGCCGGCGAAGATCGCATTCCAGCCCTCCAGGAACTGCGCGTCCGAAATGCCGATCCCGAGCGAGACGCGCAGTGAGTCAAAATAGGCCTCGTCGCTGATCTTGCCGACCTCGTGCAGCCGGTAGGCTTCGCTGTCCCGCACATAGCGCGCGACGATGGCTTCCGGCTTGCAGCCGGCATGTCCCGCCCAGCAGGCGATCGCCTTGGAGAAATCGATGTCGAGCACGACGCGCCCGAGATCGAACAGGAGCGCGTCCGCGCTGCCGGGAGAGAGCGAGCTCATTGCATCCTTTCACTCAGTATCGATAGGGGTCGTGGTCGAACAGCGGGAACGCGCTGAACACGCTCGGCGCATTCGTTGCGGTCGCCTGGTGCAGGCAG
The DNA here is from genome assembly GCF_011516635.5 of Bradyrhizobium barranii subsp. apii. Lineage (GTDB taxonomy): Bacteria > Pseudomonadota > Alphaproteobacteria > Rhizobiales > Xanthobacteraceae > Bradyrhizobium > Bradyrhizobium barranii. The sequence goes on from NZ_CP096255.1 coordinate 4,929,364, forward strand.
GACTTGTCGACCTCGGCGAACGAGGTAGCGCCCAAGAGGCCGAGGCAGCGCAGCACCTCGTCCTCGAGCAGCTCCAGCATTCGCCTCACGCCGGCCTCGCCGGCTGCGGCCAATGCCCAGCATTGCAGCCGGTCGATGCCGACCATGTCCGCGCCCGCCGCGATCGCCTTGACGATGTCGGTGCCGCGGCAGAAGCCGCCGTCGACCATGATCTTGGCGCGTCCCTTCACGGCCTCGACGATCTCGGGCAGCACATGCATGGCACCGCGGCCGTGATCGAGCTGGCGGCCGCCATGGTTGGAGACGTAGATCCACTCGACGCCGTGATCGACCGCGATCCGGGCGTCCTCGGCGGTGGCGATGCCCTTCAGGATGAGCGGGATCTTGAACTTGTCCTTGATCATCTTCACGGTCCGCCACTCCAGGCCCTTCTGGTAATCGCCGCCGGTGGCGCGCAGGCGGCTCTCGCGAACATAGCGCTTGGCAATGTCACGTTCGCGACGGCTGTAATGGGCGGTATCAACGGTCAGGCAGAAGGCGGCGTAGGCGTTCTTCTCGCTCCGGCTGACGACATCGGCGACGAAATCGTCGTCGCCGCGCACATAGAGTTGATAGAGCCGCAGCGCATCAGGGGCGGCCTCGGCGGTCTTCTCCAGGCCGGGCTCGGACACCGAGCTCAGCATGTGCGCCGCGCCGAAGGTGCCGCAGGCGCGGGCGACGCTCGCCGCGCCATCCGGATCGAAGATCTCCAGTGCGCCGACAGGGGCCAGCACCACCGGCAGCCGCATCCTGCGCCCGAACAGCTCGACCGAGCCGTCGACCTCGCGGACGTCGCGCAGTACGCGCGGCCGGAAGGCGATCTCGTCCAGCGCCATGCGGTTGCGGCGCATCGTGGTCTCGGTCTCGGCGGCGCCGACGATATAGTCCCAGGCGTTCTGGTTGAGGTTGGCGCGCGCCTTGCGGATGAATTCGTGCAGGTTCTGGAATGGCTCGGCGCTGGCGCCGAGTTCGACGTTCCTTTCCGGCCGGATGCGGGGCGCGTCATTCATTGTTGTCCTCCCGAGAATTTGAAGCGTTATTGTCATCGCGTATCGTGTCCGGCCCTCCAAAACCATCCTAAAATCGCATAGCTGCGAGGCGTGGGCCGGTCGGGCCGCTTCCCGCCTTGCGCGAAACGGTTTCGGAACGTTGCCAAAAGTTTAGGCCCGGGCGAAGGGATTTTTACGATGTACCCGCCGGCGTGGCGTCCCGGCCTTGAAGAAACCAGAATGGTATTGTGAACAGCGGGCTGGATCGCCATTTGCATGGCGCCTCACAAGCCCAAAGCAAAGCTCCAGCAAGAAGGCCAGCCTATCCATGCGGAAAAACCTGCTGTTCCCCCTGGGCGCGCTCACGGGAGCGTGTCTAACCCTTCTGGTCGCCAGCCCGCACGGTGGAGTATGGGCGGCACGGGCGGCAGCGAGCGCGGATGATGCCTATTCCCGGCTCAATCTGTTCGGCGAAGTGTTCGAGCGGGTGAAGGCGAGCTATGTCGAGAAGCCCGACAATTCCAAGCTGATCGAGGGTGCGATCACCGGCATGGTGACCTCGCTCGATCCGCATTCACGCTACATGAACGACAAGGCCTGGACCGAGATGCAGGAGACCACCTCCGGCGAGTTCGGCGGGCTCGGCATCGAGGTCACGATGGAGGACGGCCTGGTCAAGGTCGTCTCGCCGATCGACGACACGCCAGCGTCCAAGGCCGGGATCATGTCCGGCGACCTCATCAGCAAGATCGACGGCGATGCCGTGCAGGGCATGACGCTCGAGCAGGCCGTCAACAAGATGAAGGGGCCGGTCGATACCCAGACCAAGCTCACCATCGTGCGCAAGGGCGCCGACGCCCCGCTCGACGTCGCGATCAAGCGCGAGATCATCCATGTGCGTCCGGTGCGCTTCCACGTCGAGAACGGCGACATCGGCTATATCCGCGTCACCTCGTTCAACGAGCAGACCACCGACGGCCTGAAGAAGGCGATCGCGTCGATCTCCAAGGAGGTCCCGCCGGAGAAGCTGGTCGGCTACGTGATGGACCTGCGCAACAATCCGGGCGGTTTGCTCGACCAGGCCGTGTCGGTGTCGAGCGCCTTCCTCCAGCGCGGCGAGGTCGTCTCGACCCGCGGCCGCAATCCCGAAGAGACCCAGCGCTTCACCGCCCATGGCGGCGACCTCACCAAGGGCAAGCCGCTGGTGATTCTGGTCAATGGCGGCTCGGCTTCGGCCTCGGAGATCGTTGCAGGCGCGCTGCATGACCACAAGCGTGCCACGATCATCGGCACGCGCTCGTTCGGCAAGGGCTCGGTGCAGACCATCATTCCGCTCGGCGCCGGCAATGGCGCGCTGGCGCTGACCACGGCGCGCTACTACACGCCGTCGGGCCGCTCGATCCAGGCCCAGGGCATCGCGCCCGACATCGAGATCCTCCAGGATGTGCCGCCCGAGCTGAAGGGCCGGATGGACACCATGGCGGAGTCCCAGATGCGCGGCCATCTGCAGGCCGCCGACGGTACCGAGCAGACCGGATCGCAGTCCTACGTCCCGCCGGAAGAGAAGGACGACAAGGCCCTGCATGCGGCCTACGACTTCCTGCACGGCGTGACCGCGAATGCGGTCGCCGCCAAGCCTGCGCCGAAGGCGGCGGTACCGAACTAAGCCTTACGACGTCCAGATATCGCCCGGGAGCGGATGACCGCTCCCGGGCGAATTCGTGCGGTGACGCTTCCAATTGTTGGGAAGACCGCCCTAGCTTGCCTCGCGGCGCCGGCTTCCCTCGCCGCCGCGCTGGGCGAGGCGGCTGCGATGCAGCGCGAACAGCTCCAGCACCTTGTCGGCCGGTTTTGCGGCACTGAACAGATAGCCCTGCATCTCGGAGCAGCCGAGCGCACGGAGCAGGCGCTGCTGCTCCTCGGTCTCGACGCCCTCGGCCGTGGTGGTCATGCGGCGGGCGGCAGCCAGGTTGACGACGGCCTGCACGATGCTGGCGGAGCCGTCGGGACCGGCGATGTCGCTGACGAAGCAGCGGTCGATCTTGATCTTGTCGAACGGGAAGCGGTGCAGATAGCTCAGCGAGGAGTAGCCGGTGCCGAAATCGTCGAGCACGATCCGCACGCCGATGGCGCGGAGCTGGTGCAGGATCGCAAGCGCGGCGTCGTCGTCGCGAATCAGCACGGCCTCGGTGATCTCGAGCTCGAGCCGGCTCGCCGGCAAATTGGAGGCGGCAAGGGCCGCCATGATCTTCAGCGCCAGCGTGCCGCTCTTGAACTGCACCGGCGAGACGTTGACGGCGAGGCGGATGTCGTCGGGCCAGCTGGCGGCATCGCGGCAGGCGGTGGCCAGCACCCATTCGCCGATCTCGTTGATCAGGCCGGTGTCTTCGGCGATCGGAATGAACTCGGCGGGCGAGACCATGCCGCGCTCGGGATGGCGCCAGCGCACCAGCGCCTCGCAGCCGGTGATGCGGTCGTCCTTCAGGGCAAGGCAGGGCTGGTAATAGACCTCGAGCCCGCCTTCGAGCCCACCCTGGGCGATGGCGTGGCGCAGATCGATCTCGAGCTGCCGCCGCTCGCGGACCTTGGCGTCCATCTCCGGCTCGAAGAAGCGATAGGTGCGGCGTCCGGCGGCCTTGGCGGCATACATCGCCATGTCCGCGTTCTTCAGGATCTGGTCCAGCGCGGTGCCGTGTCGTGGCGCCAGCGCGATGCCGATACTGGCGTCCGTGGTGAGATGATGGCCCATGCAGTCGAACGGCGCGCGGATGGCCTGGAAGACCCGCGCGACGAGCTCGTTGACCTGCTCCAGCGACGTCACCGCGCTCTGCACGATGGCGAATTCGTCGCCGCCGAGCCGCGCCACGAAGTCCGCCGGGCCTGCGCAGCGGCTGAGGCTCGTCGCGATCGATTTCAACAGCTCGTCGCCGACGAGATGGCCGAGCGCGTCGTTGACGCCCTTGAACTCGTCGATGTCGATGTAATGCACCGCGATCTCTTCGCCACCGGCGATGGCGGCGAGCTCCGCGCGCAGGTGCTCGTGGAACATGGTGCGGTTGGGCAGGTCGGTCAGCGCGTCGTAATGGGCGAGGTGGGTGATGCGCTCCTCGATGCGTCGGCGCTCGGTGACGTCTTCGTGGGTCGCCACCCAGCCGCCGTCCGCGAGCGGCTCGTTGAGGATGTGGATCGAGCGCCCGTCGGAGGTGTCGACCACCATGGAGTTACGCACATGGATGTCGCGCAGCACACGGACGACATAGTCGCCGATGTCGCCAGTGAACGAGCCGGTCGCCTTGCGGTGGGCGATGATGTCGTGGAAGCTGGAGCCGGGCTTCACCACCTCGGCCGACAGGCCGTACATCTCGATGTAGCGCTGGTTGCAGATCACCAGCCGCCGCTCGGCATCGAACAGCAGCAGGCCCTGCGTCATGTTGTTGACGGCGCGGTCGAGGCGCTGCTTCTCCAGCGTCAGCCGCTCGCGGGAGGCGCGGTGCTGCTCCAGCAGCTTGCGCACGATCGCGATCAGCACGCCCGCGATGGCGAGCGCGGAGGCGCCCGCAACCGAGATCAGGATGCCGATCTGCTCGCGCCAGTCCGTCAGCGCCGCCGCGCGCGTTGTGGTGGCCATCATCAGGATCGGGAAGTGGGGCAGGGCACGCGAGGAGATCAGACGGTCTTCTCCGTCGACGGGGCTCATGATGCGGCCGGCGAAGTGATCGAGCCCGAAGATCCTCTGCTGCTCGAACGGGCCGGTCTTGAAATTCCTGCCCATCTGCTCGCTGGAATGGGGATAGCGAGCGAGCAGCGTGCCGTCGCGATGCAGCATCGAGATCGTGGCGCCTTCGCCGACCACGACGGAGGCGAAGAACTTCTCGAAATTGGCCGGTTCGATGCCGCGTCCGACCACGCCCATGAACTCGCCGTTCGGTCCCACGATCTTGCGCACGATCAGGATGGTCCAGGCGCCGGAGACGCGGCTGTGCACCGGCTCGATCAGCACGTTCGGCGAGTAAGGATCGTATTTGAAAGTGCGAAAATAGGCGCGATCGGCGACGTTCACTTTGGGGGCCGGCCATGCCGTAGAGGAGTTGATCAGATTGCCTTCGGCATCGATGATGTTGACGCCGCCCATGTAGGGCAGCGCCTCGATCTTGGAGCGCAGCATCCGGTGGACGTCCTGGCCGGAGAGGCGCTTGCGATAGTCCTCGGCGCTTGCGATGCCGGTCGCGCGGACGTGGTCGACGAAATCCTTCTGGATGACCGCGAAATCCTGCAACTGCTGATCGAAATGATGAGCGAGCAGAAGGACGGTGTTTTCCAGCTCGCGCCCGCTGTTGCGCAGCGCGCGCTCTCGGAAATTCTGCGCCATCAGGACCGAGCCAATGGCGATGGCCGCGATCAGCAACGTGCCGCCCACCACCAGCCAGCGGATCGGTCCGCTGCGCACGAAGACCTGGTCAAAGAGGCGACTGCCGTATTTCGTCATCATGTCGATCGTTGCCGCGCACACGTCAGGATCGCTTCTTGATCCCGAGAACATCCGTTGGTTTACGGAAACGATATGGAGGCGAAGTTAGGAAGCGCGGTTAATGCGACATGAACGGCCGCGTACAAAAGCAATCGATGCGCGCGACGCAAGACGTGCAGGAATTGCCGGACGCTCTCGCGATGCCGGTCAATTCCTGCCGGTCGTGCCACGGTCAACCAAGGCTTAACCATCTAAGATGTTGGCGATCCTCGAGTCGGCATTGGCACGTGATTTGCGAACATGCCTGCCGACGACACAGAGAGGACACGAACGATGACAAACACCTTGAAGAACTTCCTGGCCGACGAGCGTGGTGCGACCGCGATCGAATACGGCCTGATTGCCGCCGGCATCGCGCTGGCCATCATTTCCGTCGTGAACGGCATGGGCTCCAAGCTTAACGCCAAATTCGGGTCGATCAGCTCTTCGCTGCGCTGATCGCGTGGGCTCCGCCGCGCGCCAATATCGCCGCCACGATCAGCGCCGCGACGACGTTCGCGGCGGCGCTGATCAGGATCGGCAAGGTATAGCTGTGGTTGACGTCGTAGGCGAAACCGGCCGCACTCGGGCCAACCAGCGTGCCGAACGCCACGCTGGTGTAGAGAATACCGATGATTCCGCTGACGTTGCGTCCGCCAAAATAGTCCATGACCACAGCGGGCAGCACCGCGACCCAGCCGCCGTAGAACACGCCGTAGACGAAGGCAAAAGCGGCGAGGGTCCAGACATCGGCGGCGATGGCCCAGATCGCCATCGCGAACGCCATTCCGACCAGGACCATGATGAGCGAGCGGTCGCGACCCATCCGGTCGGCGAGCGCGCCGAGAAAGAAGCGGCCTGCGGTGCTGCCGGCCCCGATCACGCCGAGCAGCAGCACCGCAGAGGACGCCGCGACCCCGTGGTCGCGCGCGTATGGCACGAGATGGACGAACGGGACGAAGGCGCCGAACGAGCAGACCAGACACGATAGGTAGAGGGCGATGAACCGCGTCGACCGGACGGCCTCGCGCACCGAAGCGCCGCCGGCATTGCTTGCGCCCGCGGCCTCGCGAGGCGGATCACCGTCGGGTCCGAGGCCGCGGTGCTTCGGATCGTTCTCGATCAGCAGCGACGCTCCGCCGCCCAGCACCAGCGCGATCGCGCCCAGCACCAGATAGGCGCCGCGCCAGCCCACCGATGCGATCAGCAATGAGGCGAGCGGCGGCATCGCCAGCGTACCGAGCCCGATGCCGCTCACCGCGAGCCCGGAGGCGAAGCCGCGGCGCTTGACGAACCAGCGTTGCACCGCGCCGATCGCGGGAACATAGGCGCAGCCGAGGCCGAGGCCGACGCCCAGCCCGTAGGCGAGATAGACCTCGACAAGGGAACGTGCCGCGCTCGCCGCCGCAAGTCCGACCGCGATCAGGATCATGCCGGCTATGGCCAGCGGACGCGAGCCGAGCCGGTCGGCGAGGGGACCGCTGACGAGTCCGAGCGCGAAGTACAGAAAGCCCGCAATCGAAAACACGAGCGAGATCGAACCGCGCGAGGCGCCGAAATCGCGCTGGAGCGGCTCCAGAAATGCGCTGAACGTGTAGGCGGAGCCGAAGCCGACGAACATGACGGCAAATGCCGCCGCGACGACGAACCAGCCATGGAAAATGCTTCGCTGAACGAGCGTGGATTGAACGGTCAATGCTGCCTCCGCGAGCTGAGGGAAGGATGGCAACGATGCCAGGACGTGGTACGCTGGAACGCCGCGCCGGCGCGCACGAGCATGGCCTCGTCGAGATGAGCGGCGACGAGCTGGAACGCGATCGGCAGTCCGTCGGCCGATGCACCACCCGGTAGCGTGATCGTGGGATGACCGGTCACGTCGAACGGGCAGGTGTAGCGCTGCAGCTTCGCGATCAGATCCGGCTGCTCGCCGAGCGTCTGGATCATGGCGAGCGTCACCGGCGGGAACGGGTGTACCGGGATCAGCAGCAGGTCAATGGTCTCGAACAGCGCGGTGACCCGGCCGCGCAGCGCCAGCCGCCGCAGCATGATCTTCGGATAGTCGAGAGCAGAGAGAGCGCGACCGGCCTCGATCAGCGAGGCGAGCATCGGACCATACTCATCCTTGCGGGCAGGATAGGTCGCCTCGTGCGCGACCGCAGCTTCCACCGCACAATTCGGTGTCCAGTCGGCAATCGCCTGCATGACGTCGGGAAATCTGACATCGACGATGCCGGCGCCGAGCGCACGGAACGCATCGATAGCGTCCGCCAGCACGTGTTGTGTCTTAACGTCCACGTCGTCGCTGTTCCAGGCGGCATCGACGCCGATCCGCAAGCTTCGCACGTCCTGTGCGGCCGCGGCCAGATAGTCGGGCACCGGATTGAACACCGAGGTGGGGTCGTTGGGGTCGTGTCCCGCAATGACGCCGAGCAGCGCGCCCGCATCGGCCGCGCTGCGGCCGATCGGTCCGACATGGTCGAGCGTCGCTGCCAGCTCGAAGGCGCCGTGTCGGCTGACGCGACCCCAGCTCGGCTTCAATCCGGTCAGCCCGTTGGCGGCGCAGGGCCAGCGGATCGAACCGCCGGTGTCGGAGCCGAGCGAGCCGAAGCAAAGCCCGGCAGCGGTTGCGACCGCCGAGCCACTGGACGAAATGCCCGGCCAGTAACTCGCATTCCACGGATTCTTCGGCGGCGTCACCAATGGATGGTGATCGGAATAGGCGCCCTCGGTGAGTTGCAGCTTGCCGAGTATCACGGCGCCTGCGTCCTTGAGCCGGCGCACGACGGTTGCGGCTTCGTGGGGACGAAAGTCGCGATGAAGCATGGTGCCGGCCGCCGTCGGAATGCCCTTGGTCCAGAACAGGTCCTTGAGCGCAATCGGCACGCCATGCAGCGGCCCCCGATACCGGCCCTGTGCGATTTCGGCGTCCGCGGCTTTTGCCTCGGCGATGGCCGTTTCTGCCATCACGTGAACGTAGCTGCCGAGATCCCGGTCCATGGCCTCGATACGGTCGAGTTGCGCGCGCGTCACGTCCAGCGCGGAGACGTCGCGCGCCTTGAGGCGCGCTGCGAGCGCGGTGAGTTCGAGATAGTGCAGGGCGTCGGCCATCGGTTCGGGGTCTCCGTTCTGGTGATCGCAATGGGCGCTCGATCCCGAAGGATTCGACACTAGTATAATTAGGATACAGGTGTCGCTTGCTGTCAACCAGTAAATCTGTTTTACTGGTGTTCCAATCTTTGGTGTTCCGATGTCGAAAGAGTCGCGCAAATTCCAGGTTCCCGACACGCTGGCGAACGTCTACGATTTCGCCAACACGCTCGATGTTCGCCACTTCACGCATTTCGGCGTGGAGCATCCGGAGAGCGATGAGCTTGGCGGGCCGAAGGAACTTGCGGACTGGATGCGGGAACGCGGCCTTGGCGCCGAGGGCGGGCGTGTCACGCCCGCGATGTTTGAGACTGCGCTACGACTGCGCGGCGCCTTGCGCGCCTATCTGCAATGTGAGCCTGCCGAGCGGCTCCGGAACAGGAGCGTTCTCGGCACTCTCAATGAGGCGCTCGCGCCGTTTCCGTTGCGGGTGGAGGCGCGCGCAGGCCGTGGCGCGATGCTGTCGGCAGCGCGCGAGGATGCGCTCGCAGGCCTCTCGGCCATCGCGATCGAGCTCCATGACGCAACGCTTGTGGGAACGCTGGACCGGCTGAAGATGTGTGCGTCGGAGGAATGCCGCCGGGTGTTCTTCGACCGCTCGAAACCATCGACGCGGCGGTGGTGCATGTCGACGCTGTGCGGCAACCGGATGAAGACGCGCGCCTATCGCGAGCGGCAGCGCGAGGCGAAATAGATCATGCTGCGCTCAGGCGCGGTAGTGGCCCGACTTGCCGCCGAGCTTCTCGACCAGATGGATGCCTTCGATGCGCACGCCGCGTTCGACCGCCTTGATCATGTCGTAGATGGTGAGGCAGGCGACCGACACCGCCGTGAGCGCCTCCATCTCGACGCCGGTCGGGCCCGTCACCTTCACGCTGGCGCGGACGAGGCAGCCTGGCAGTTTCGGGTCGGGCTCGATGTCGACGGTGACCTTCGACAGCGCGAGGGGATGACAGAGCGGGATCAGCTCCGAGGTGCGCTTGGCGGCCATGATGCCGGCGATGCGCGCGGTGCCGAGCACGTCGCCTTTCTTGGCGTTGCCCGAGACGATGAGATCAAGGGTCGCCTTGGTCATGACGACGTGGCCTTCGGCGACCGCGAGCCGTTCGGTCGCGGGCTTGTCCGACACGTCCACCATCCGCGCCTCGCCGGAGGCGCCGATATGGGTGAGGGCAGGGCCGGCTTTCGCTTTGGATTGCCTGGCCTTGGCGGGCTTGCGCGCCATGTCAGCGCGTGCCCGTCGCGCGCGGCGCGTTCTCGCGCGCAAGCAGCGTGCGGGTGGCGGCGGTCACGTCGGCCTGGCGCATCAGGCTCTCGCCGACCAGGAAGGTCGACATGCCGACGCGCTCGAGCCGGGCGAGATCGGCGGGCGTGAAGATGCCGCTCTCGCCAACCATCAGCCGTTCCGCAGGGATCAGCGGCGCCAGCGTCTCGCTGGTCGCGAGCGTGGTCTCAAAGGTGCGCAAATTGCGGTTGTTGACGCCGATCATCGGCGAACGCAGCTTCAGCGCACGGTCGAGCTCGGCGCGGTCGTGGATTTCGATCAGCACGTCCATGCCGTAGGCGAGGGCGGCGTCCTCGAGATCCTTGGCGGTGGCATCGTCGAGCGCGGCCATGATGATCAGGATGCAGTCGGCGCCATGCGCACGCGCTTCAATCACCTGATAGGTGTCGAACATGAAATCCTTGCGCAGCACCGGGAGCGACGTTGCCGCGCGCGCCGCCACCATGAAATCGAGATGGCCCTGGAACGAGGGCGTGTCGGTCAGGACCGACAGACAGGCCGCACCGCCGGCCTCATAGGCCTTGGCGAGCAGCGGCGGATCGAAATCGGCGCGGATCAGCCCCTTCGACGGCGAGGCTTTCTTGACCTCGGCAATCAGCGCGTAGTCGCCATTGGCGTGCTTGGCCTTGATCGCGCGCACGAAGCCGCGTGGGGCTCCCTGCGCCTTGGCTTTGGCCTCGACTTCCGAGAGCGGCTGCGCGCGCTTGGCGGCTGCGATCTCTTCGCGCTTGTAGGCTTCGATCTTGGTCAGGATGTCAGACATGTCAGGTTCAGCCGTTCGAGATCGCGATCAAATGCTTCAGCCGCGCGCTCGCGGCGCCGCTGTCGAGCGACTTCGCACCGATCGCAACGCCCTCCTTGAGGTCCTTGGCGCGGCCGGCCACGACCAGCGCGGCGGCGGCGTTGATCAGCGCGACGTCTCGATAGGGGCTCGGCTTGCCGTCGAGCACGCTTTGCAAGGCGATCGCATTGGCGTCGGCGTCGCCGCCCCTGAGCGCACCGGGATCGCAGCGCGGCAGGCCGGCGTCCTCCGGCGTCACCTCGAAATTCCGGATCTCGCCATTGTGGAGCGCGGAGACGAAGGTCGGGCCCGTGAGGGTGATCTCGTCGAGGCCGTCGGAGCCATGCACCACCCAGGCGGATTCCGAGCCGAGGTTTTTCAGCACCTGCGCCAGCGGCTGCACCCATTGCCGCGAGAACACGCCGACCATCTGGCGCTTGACGCCGGCCGGGTTCGACAAGGGGCCGAGCAGATTGAAGATCGTACGTGTCGCAAGCTCGACCCGGGTCGGGCCGACGTTCTTCATCGCCGGATGATGGGCAGGTGCGAACATGAAGCCGATGCCGCATTCGCGCACACAGCGGCCGACCTGCTCGGGCCTGAGGTCGATCTTCACGCCGAGCGACGCCAGCACGTCGGCGGCGCCCGAGCGCGACGACAGCGCACGGTTGCCGTGCTTGGCCACCGGCAGGCCGGTGCCCGAGACAATGAAGGACGCGCAGGTCGAGACGTTGACCGAGCCGGAGCCGTCACCACCGGTGCCGACGATGTCGACGGCGTCCGCGGGTGCGTCGACCGTGAGCATCTTGGAACGCATCGCCGAGACCGCGCCGGTGATTTCGTCCACGGTCTCGCCGCGCACCCGCAGCGCCATCAGGAGGCCACCCATCTGCGAGGGCGTGGCCTCGCCGGACATCATGGCGTCGAAGGCGGAAGCCGCTTCGTCACGCGACAGGCTGGCGCCGGTCGCCACTTTTCCAATGATCGATTTCAGGTCGTCCATCGCGTGCTTTCAATTCACTGGTTCGCGCCGGTCACCTGCGCGAAGGCGGCCTGATTAATGGTGGTCCCGATGTCGGTTTCAAGCTTGTTGACGTAGGAGGCGACCTGCTCGTCGGTCAACGCGCGGTCGAGGCTGTCCTTCAGCTTCTTCACCGCGTCGGACGCGGCGTCGACCGCGGGTTCGACGATGTCGGTGACGCGGAAGACGATCACCTCGCTGCCGCCGCTCACCGCGGTCTGTCCGACCCCGTCCTTGGCGGTGCGGAAGGCGGCCGCAACGACGCTGGCGGGCACGCCGGCGGGCGAGTCGTCGCGCTTGAAGCCGGAGGCGGTCTCGACCTTGGCGTTGATCGCGGCGGCCTCGTCAGCGAGCTTGCCGCCCTGTTCGAGCTTCTGCACCATCTCGGTCGCCTTGGTCTTCAGCTTGGCGGCGATCTGGTCCTGGCGCCAGCGCGCCTCGACCTGGTCGCGCACCTCGTCGAGATTGCGGTCGCGCGAGGGCGTGATGGCGAGCACGTCGTACCAGACATAGCCGCCCTTGAACGAGATCGCGTCGTTGTCGACGCCGACATCGGTGTTGAAGGCCTGCGACACCACGTCGAGGCCCTGCGGGATGCTGGTGACTGGCTGGCCGTTCGGGGCACGGCCGGAGCGGTCGACGGCGTCGATGGTCACGGCAGTGAGGCCGAGCTTCTGCGCCGCGTCGATCACGCTGGCGCCGCCGCCGCGCTCGTCTTCCATCTTGTCGCGGAGATCGTTGACCTGGACGCGGGCGCGCTCGGTGGCGATCTCGCGCTTGATGTCGCCGGCGAGGCTGGCGTAGTTCGCTTCACTGCCCGGTTCGATCTTGTCGACCTTGACGATGGAGGTGCCGAGACGGCCCTGGATCGGCTGGCTGATCTCGCCCGCGGGAAGCGCGAAGGCGGCATCGCCGACCGCGGGGTCGAGCGACGATTTGGTCACGAGCCCGAGGTCGACATCGGAGCTGCTCAGCCCGCGCTCCTTGCCGAGGTCCTCGAACGACATTCCGCCGGCGAGACGCTCGCGTGCGGCCTGCGCCTCGGCGACGTTGGGGAATACGATCTGATGGATCTGGCGCTTCTCCGGCGTGCCGAGCCGGTCCTTGCGCTGGTCGAACACTTTCTTGGCGTCCTCGTCGGAGACCTCGCTCCATTTGCCGATCTCTTCCGGCGAGACCACGACAAAGGAAATCTTGCGATATTCGGGCGCGCGGAACTGGACCTTGTGATCCTCGAAATAGGCGGCGAGGGCTTCGGGCGAGGGAGCGTCGATGGTGCCGGCCTGCGCGGCGTCGAGCCTGACGAATTCGATCGCGCGCTGCTCGTTCTGGAAGCGCGTCAGCACGTCAATCATGGCCTTCGGCGGTTCGAGGCCGGCGCCGATCGTGCCGGTGATCTGCCGGCGCAGCGACACCTTGCGCTGCTCGGAGACGTAGCGCTGCTCGGTATAGCCGAAATTGCGGATCACGGCCTGGAAGCGGTTCGGATCGAAGCTGCCGCCGACGCCTTTGAAGTTGGGGTCGTTCATGATGACCTGGCGGATCTGCTCGTCGGACTGGCCGAGCCCGAGCCGGCGGGCTTCTTCGTCGAGGGCGGCTTCCGCGATCGTCTGCTGGAGCACCTGGCGGTCGAGGCCGAAGGCACGCGCCTGGTCAGGCGTCAGCGGCCGGCCGAACTGGCGGCTGATCTGTTGCAAGCGGTCGGTATAGGTCTGCCGGAACTCGTTCAACGAAATCTCGGTGCTGCCGACCTTGGCCACCGTGGACTGCCCGAAGCCCTTGAAGATGTCGGCGATGCCCCAAACGCCGAAACTGATGATCAACACGCCCATCACCACGGCCATAATGGTTTTGCCGAGCCAGTTTGATGAGGCCTTGCGCATTCCTCGAAGCATTTGGTCCAACTTGTTTGGCAGGAGGGGAACGGGAGCGCGTCTTAATGCAGATTCCGCAAAAGCGCGTCACCAAATTGATTGATCATCATAAAGTGGCGGCTTTCCCCCCGCAACCTCGGGCCGCGCGGTCCCTCGAAGCTGCGGTTAAAAGCCCTAGCTCTCTGGAACTGCCGCGACAGCTCTGCTAGCGCATGCACAAACCTCATTTTGCTGGAAATTGACATGACCGACGCCATCCGACCGCTGATCGCCGGCAACTGGAAAATGAACGGCCTGAAGGGCTCGGCTGCCGAATTCGACGCCATGCTCAAGGGCGCGGCAGAGGTGGCTGCCAAGGCCGACCTGCTGGTCTGCCCACCGGCAACCCTGATCGCGGCCTTCGCCGACAAGGCGCGCGGCAGCAAGGTCGCGGTGGGGGCGCAGGATTGCCACCCCAAGGCCTCCGGCGCCCATACCGGCGATATCGCGGCCGAAATGCTGGCCGATGCCGGTGCAACCGCCATCATCGTCGGCCATTCCGAGCGCCGCGCCGACCACGGCGAGGGCGATGCCCTGATCCGGCAGAAGGCCGAGGCCGCCTGGCGCGCCGGCATCACTGCGATCGTCTGCATCGGTGAGACGCAGGGCCAGCGCGATGCCGGCCAGACCCTCGACATCCTGCGCGGCCAGCTCGACGGCTCGCTGCCGGACGGCTCGACCGCCGCCAACCTGGTCGTGGCCTATGAGCCGGTCTGGGCGATCGGCACCGGCCTGACCCCGACGGCCCAGGATGTCGAGCAGATTCATGGCTTTATCCGGGAACTCCTGACCTCCCGGTTCAGGGCGGATGGGGCCAGGACGCGCATCCTCTATGGCGGCTCGGTCAAGCCGTCGAACGCGGCCGAGCTGATGTCCGTGAAAAACGTCAACGGCGCGCTGGTCGGCGGCGCCAGCCTGAAGGCGGCCGATTTCCTTGCGATTGCGAAGGGCTGCCCCTAGCTAATCTCAAAGCGCGGCCGTGGCCGATCGGGGGGTGGCAATGCCTCTTCTGATCGTGTAACACCGCGCAACTTCAGGAAAACCCGCGAAGCGCGATCGGCCGCCGTCTCGGCGCTGTCGGCTTGTGACGGAAGGACACTATGCAGACTGTTGTCATCGTCATTCACCTCATGATCGTCGCCGTCATGATCGGCGCCGTCCTGCTCCAGAAGTCGGAAGGCGGCGGCCTCGGCATGGGCGGGGGCGCGGGCTTCATGTCCAGCCGCGGCACCGCGAACCTTTTGACGCGGACCACCGCGATCCTGGCTGGGGGCTTCTTCCTGACCAGCCTGTTCCTGTCCTGGCATGCCGGCTACAACCGGGCGCCTTCGTCGATCATCGGCGCGCCGGCGTCCCAGACCCAGCCGGCCGGAGGCGCCCCGATCGCGCCGCCGACCTCGGGCGGTATCCTGGATTCGCTGAAGAAGGCCGACGAACAGCAGCAGAACCAGGCGCCAGCCGGCCCGCAGGTGCCGCGCTCGCAATAAAGCAGGGGGGCCATGCAGGGCGGCTTCTACCGTCCTGCGTCAAAAATCCCCATCAAGGCTCTGTCACCACTCTTAGTTTTGGCTCACCCACAGGCCCGCAAATTATTTGGGGCGGAATACGAATCGCTTTGGCGAATCGAATTCGAGGGATTAGAGGTTAAGTCCCATGGCGCGGTACATATTCATCACCGGCGGCGTGGTCTCTTCGCTCGGCAAAGGTCTGGCTTCAGCGGCACTCGGTGCCCTGTTGCAAGCCCGGGGCTACAAGGTCCGCCTCCGCAAGCTCGACCCCTATCTCAACCTCGATCCCGGAACGATGTCGCCGTATCAGCACGGCGAAGTGTTCGTGACCGATGACGGCGCGGAGACCGATCTCGATCTCGGTCACTACGAGCGCTTCACCGGCCGGCCTGCGACCAAGCAGGACAACATCACCACCGGGCGCATCTACCAGGACATCATCTCCAAGGAGCGCCGCGGCGATTATCTCGGCGCGACCATCCAGGTGGTTCCGCATGTCACCAACGCCATCAAGGAATTCGTCCTCTCCGGTAATGACGATTACGACTTCGTGCTGGTCGAGATCGGCGGCACCGTCGGCGACATCGAGGGCCTGCCTTTCTTCGAGGCGATTCGTCAGCTCAAGAACGAGCTGCCGCGCGATCATGCCGTCTACATCCATCTGACGCTGCTGCCTTACATCCCGAGCGCGGGCGAGCTGAAGACCAAGCCGACGCAGCACTCGGTGAAGGAGCTGCGCTCGATCGGCATCCAGCCGGACATCCTGCTCTGCCGCACCGACCGCGAGATCCCGAAGGAAGAGCGGCGCAAGCTGGGGCTGTTCTGCAACGTGCGCGAAAGCGCCGTGATCGAGGCGCGCGACGTCGACAACATTTACGCCGTGCCCGAGGCCTATCACAATGCGGGCCTGGACGACGAAGTGCTCGCCGCCTTCGGCATTGGCTCGCGGATTCCGCCGGAGCTGCGAAGCTGGCAGCAGATCAACGAGCGCGTCCGCAATCCCGAAGGCAACGTCACCATCGCCATCGTCGGCAAATATACCGGCATGAAGGATGCGTATAAGTCGCTGATCGAGGCGCTCTCGCATGGCGGCATCGCCAACAAGGTGAAGGTCAATCTCGACTGGATTGAGAGCGAGATCTTCGAGAAGGAAGATCCCGCGCCGTTCCTCGAACACGTCAACGGCATTCTGGTGCCGGGCGGCTTCGGCCAGCGCGGCGCCGAAGGCAAGATCCGCGCGGCGCAGTTCGCGCGCGAGCGCGACGTGCCGTATTTCGGCATCTGCTTCGGCATGCAGATGGCGGTGATCGAAGCCGCGCGAAACCTCGTCGGCATCGAGGACGCCAACTCCACCGAGTTCGGCCCGACCAAGGAGCCGCTGGTCGGCCTGATGACCGAATGGCTGCGCGGCAACGAGCTCGAGAAGCGCTCCAAGGCCGGCGATCTCGGCGGCACGATGCGTCTCGGCGCCTATCCCGCGGCGCTCAACCGCGGCAGCCGCGTCTCGCAGGTCTATGGCGGCGCGACCGAGATTTCCGAGCGCCACCGCCACCGCTACGAGGTCAACACCGCCTACAAGGACCGCCTCGAGCAGCACGGGCTGAAATTCTCCGGCCTCTCGCCCGACGGCGTGCTGCCGGAGATCGTCGAGTACGAGGATCATCCCTGGTTCATCGGCGTTCAGTTCCACCCCGAGCTGAAGTCGCGGCCCTTCGAGCCTCATCCTCTCTTCGCCTCGTTCATTCAGGCGGCGATGGTGCAGTCGCGTCTGGTGTGATGCCTCAGGGCGCGGCGGTGTAGTCGCGCACGAGGTGCATCGGCGCCGGCGCGACCGGCATTGAGGCATCAGGCGCAATCGTTCCCGTGACGATCTTCATCTGCGGCCGTCGCGTCAGCTTGTAGACGGCGGCCGGCGGCACGTTCAGCAAGGCGCGATCCACCAGCTTTGCCCGCAAGCCCAACCGGTCGAGCACCGGCCGCGGCACCGGGCAGCTCATCCCGTAGGTGAACTGATAGAACGCGCCTCCCGGGCGGACGTAACGAAACGCACCGCCGATGATGGAGACGACCTTGCGCGTCGACATATTGAGCAGCGGCAGGCCGCTGATCACGGCGCCGACCGGCGCGCCGTCATAGAGCCGCTCCGTCGTGAGCCGTCCCGCATCCATCCACAACACGCGCGCGCCGGGAAATCGGATTTGCAGGAGCTTGGTGAAGTCCGAACCGTATTCGATCAGCGTGAGGTCCTGCTGGCGCACGCCGCGTTTCAGGAGCTTGTAGGTGAAAGCGCCGGTGCCGGGGCCGAGCTCGAGGATCGGGCCGGTCGTTGCGGTGATCTCGCGGGTGATGAGATCGGCTAGAGCATTTTCCGACCGGAAAGAATCGGGTGGGGATTCCCAAAACGGCGCGAGTCAGATTCAAGCTGCATGCTGGCGAGGGAGGCCAGCATGTATGGCCAGGGCGCTTTCGGTTGATCTTCGCCAAAGGGTGGTAGCCGCGATTGACGGTGGCATGTCCTGTCGACAGGCTGCTGAGCGCTTTGGTGTCAGCGCGGCCAGTGCGATCCGCTGGCGCGCTCGCCTCAAGAAAGTTGGCGACATCGTTCCTAAACGCCAGGGCGGTGACCGCAAATCGCAGCGCATCGAAGCGCATTCGCAATTGATTCTGGAGGCGGTGACAGCGAGGCCGGATATCACGCTTGCCGAGTTGCGAGAACTGTTGAAACGTCATGGAATATCGACTGGCATCGCGTCGCTCTGGCGTTTTTTCCAGCGCAGAAAGATCACACTTAAAAAAAGACAGCGCACGCCGCCGAGCAACGGCGCGGCGATATAAATGCCGCACGTGAGGAGTGGTTCGAAGGGCAAATCGACCTTGACCCTGAGCGTCTCGTCTTCATCGACGAAACCAGCGCCAACACCAAAATGGCGCGGCGTTACGGGCGCTCGCCACGCGGCGAGCGATGTCGTGCAGCTATCCCACACGGACATTGGAAGACGACGACGTTCACCGCTGGATTGCGCTCCGACGGTCTGATCGCGCCGCTTGTTCTGGACGGTCCAATGGATGGCGACGCTTTCCTGGCCTACGTCGAGCAATTGCTCGCCCCATCGCTGCGGCCGGGCGATACCGTTATCATGGACAACTTGCCCGCTCACAAGGTCCATGGCGTTCGAGAGGCCATCCAGGCGGTCGGAGCTAGCCTGCTCTATCTTCCGCCCTACAGTCCAGACTTCAACCCGATTGAAATGGCCTTCTCCAAACTGAAAGCGCTGTTGCGGGCCGCCGCAGCCCGCACCATGCCCGATCTCTGGCAAGCAATCGCCAACGCTCTCAAACGCTTCTCACCCGAGGAATGTCAAAATTATCTCGTCGCGGCTGGTTACGACGCAACGTGATCGGAAAACGCTCTAGGGCAGCGCCCGAAGGCGCGATCGCGCCGACCCGCCGCGGGGCCGACATCCAGGACAGAAAGAATGAGAGGAAATCGTTGGGCATGCGCACTCCGGCATTTCGATTGCGCCTCGCAAATCAGAGGTGAGGCGGTCGAAGAGTCGCCTGAGCGCATTGCGACAGCATTGCGCTTGAGACGCAGAGACGAATTGAATCAGCCCTGTTGCAGGGGCGGCAGCGTCATCCTGAAGCATGCACCGCCGTTCGGTCCGTCCAGGACCGAAACGTGACCGCCATGCAGGAGCATGATCTCCTGCACCATGTTGAGGCCGAGGCCGGCGCCGCGATCGAGCGGCGTGAGCCGGTAGAACGGCTCGAAGATCAGCTCGCGCTGATCGGCCGGTATGCCCGCGCCCTCGTCGGTGACTTCGATGCTGGCGGGACGGCTGACGCGAATGACGATCGTGCCGCGGCGAGGGCCGTGCTGGATGGCATTCTGCACGAGGTTGGTCAGCGCGCGTTCGAGCGCGGCCGCGTCGCCGAGTACTTCGATCCGCGTCGCAGGCGCGTCGAAGGACAGCTCATAGCCAGCCGCAATCGCGAGCGGTGCGAGGTCGGCGGCAACGCCTTGCGCGACGGAGACCAGATCGACCGGCACGAATGGATGCCCGCAACGGTCGAGCCGCTGGATATCCAGCAATTGCTCGGCAAGGGTCGCGAGCCGCGCCGCATCCTCGATCAGGCGGGTCTTGTCCGGTCCCGACGGCAATGACTCCAGGCGCGTGTTCAGGATCGCGATCGGCGTACGCAGCTCGTGCGCGGCGTCGGCAACGAAGCGCTTGTGGCGGGCGTAACCCTGATCGAGCCGCGCGAGAGCGTCATTGACCGCGGCCACGAGCGGCACGACTTCAAGCGGAATCTGCTCCACTGACAGCCGCGCGCCGCGCTGATGGATATCGATCCGCCGGGCCTGGTCTGCGGTCGCGTCCAATCCTCTGAAAGCGCGCTGCACGACCATCGGAGTCGCGATGAACGTCGCGGTCCCCATCAACAGCAGGCCGGGGAGCGCGATGCCCAGCAACACGAGCGACGTCGTGAACACCGCCTTGGCGCCGCTGAGCTTCCCCTGCGTCGCCGTGATGCCCTGCACGTTGCCGGCGGCCGTGTCGATGCGTTTCAACCGCGCCGCCGGCTTGCGTGGGTCGTCCTCGAAGAGCTGCCAGCCGAGCCGCGCCTGGCTGATCTGGTCGAGGGCGCCGCCGATCCCGGCGAATTCAGCCGGCACGGAGCCTTCACTGAGCGAATGCCCCTGCCTGTCGCGAACCAGCAACCAGAGGTCGGGGGCCTCTTCGCGCAACGCTTTCAGCTCAGCCGTCGGCCGCAGCGTCAGGCCGCCGGCTGCGTCGCGCGCGAGCGCGCTCTGCACGACGTCGATCACGCGGTCTTCGTCCCGTTGGACCAGCACGAAGCCTGTAGCGCACAGTGCGCCGATGATGACGACGACCAAAGCGACCAACAGCGCGGCCTGGAGCGAAAGCAGGCGCCAGCTCAGCCGAGAGCGCAGGCAATATGGGTCGGCGTGCCTGCTCACGGCAGTTTCTTCAGGAGATAGCCGACGCCGCGGATGCCGTGGATCTCCACGTGCGCGTCGGCTTCGGCAAGCTTGCGGCGCAGCCGCGAGACATGCGTATCGAGTGCGTTCGATTGGATCTCGTCGTCGAAACTGTAAACCGCTTCCTCCAGCGCCGATCGCAGCACGGTCCGGCCCATGCGGCGGACCAGGGCTTCCAGCACAAGGAGCTCCCGCCGCGGCAGTTCGAGCGGAGCCCCGTCGACGCTCGCCTCGCGATGGCCGAAGTCGAAGGCGAGGCGGCCGGCGCGGATGATGTCGGGCTGGAGCCCGGCGGGCCGGCGCAACACCGCGCGCAGGCGTGCCAGCAATTCCTCCACCGCGAATGGTTTTGCCAGATAATCATCCGCCCCGCTGTCGAGCCCGGCGACGCGGTCGGCGAGCTCGCCGCGTGCCGTCAACACGATGATCGGCACACCGTCGGCGCGGGCTCTCAGTTTCGGGATCAGGGCAAGACCGTCGCCGTCGGGCAGCTGGCGATCGAGCAGTACGGCGGCGTGCACGTCGGCGGAAATGGCCTCTTCGGCCTCGGCAAGCGTTGGCACGTGATCGACGATCATGTCGTACCGCTTGAGCGCCGAGGCCAGCGCCCCGGCCATCTCCGCTTCATCCTCGACGAGCAAAATCCGCATGATCCGCACCTGAGCCTCAACCGAGGCGTTGTAGCGGCAGTATCATTGCGGCAGCATTACGGGAACCGGGTGCGATCGGGGCTGGCAAGCCATGCGCCAGACGCCGCGGGCGGTATCGGGCAGCGCCGAAGACACCGTCACGGCCAGCCGTTATAACCCCCGACGTCATCAGGGAGGAACAAGAATGATCTATGAAATGCGCATCTACCGTTGCGTGCCCGGCCGCCTGCCGGCGCTCTTGAAGCGGTTCGAGACGGTGACGCTGAAGCTCTGGGAGAAGCACGGCATCAAGCAGGCCGGGTTCTTCACCACGCTGATCGGCGAATCCAACCAGGAGCTGACCTATTTCCTGGCGTGGGATTCGCTCGCCGACCGCGAAGCGAAGTGGGGCAAGTTCATGACCGACCCGGACTGGATGAAGGCGCGTGCCGAGAGCGAAGCGGACGGCCAGATCGTCGGCAACATCGTCAGCCAGCTCCTGACGCCGACCGCGTTCTCGGCGGTGAAGTAAGGGGCCGCCGGCGCAAGGGCCTCGCACGGAACCCCGGCGCAACCCTGATATTCGGGTGGCCCGGGGCGAATGGGGTTGATCCGACCCTGATGGCGGCTATGGTCGCGCCGAAACGAGGGACATTGGCCTTGAGCTCTTCGAATTCAGCGGCGCCGGTCGTCACCATTGGCACGGTCAAGTTCGGCAATGATTTGCCGATCTCGATCATTGCCGGGCCGTGCCAGCTCGAAAGCCGCCAGCATGCGCTGGAGGTGGCCTCCGCGCTGAAGGAGATCGCCGCGCGGCTGAAGATCGGCCTCGTCTACAAGACCTCGTTCGACAAGGCCAACCGCACCAGCGCGTCGGCAGCGCGCGGTCTCGGGCTCGCACAGTCGCTGCCGATCTTCGCCGAGATCCGCGCCTCCCTCGGTTTGCCGGTCCTGACCGACGTGCATGACGCCGCGCAGTGCGCCGAGGTGGCGCAAGCCGTGGACATCCTCCAGATTCCGGCCTTCCTGTGCCGGCAGACCGATTTGCTGCTGGCGGCCGCCGTGACGGGCAAGGTCGTCAACGTCAAGAAGGGGCAATTCCTTGCGCCCTGGGACATGGCCAATGTCGTGACCAAGATCACGACCGCAAACAATCCCAACGTGCTCGTCACCGAGCGCGGCGCCTCGTTCGGCTACAACACGCTGGTCTCCGACATGCGCGCGCTGCCGATCCTGGCGCGCACCACCGGCGCGCCCGTGATCTTCGACGCCACCCATTCGGTGCAGCAGCCGGGCGGGAAGGGGACGTCCTCGGGCGGCGAGCGTGAATTCGTGCCGGTGCTGGCCCGTGCAGCCGTCGCGGTCGGCGTTGCCGGCGTCTTCATCGAGACCCATCCCGACCCTGATCGCGCGCCCTCGGACGGGCCCAACATGGTGCCGCTGCGCGAGTTCGAAGGGCTGATCCGCACGCTGATGGCATTCGACGCGGTGACGAAAAGCACAACGCGCTGATGTCCCAGCCTGCGACCGGGCCGTCGTCCGACCAGAGGTTTCCGCCCGCGATCAATATCATCGCGCTCGCGAGCTTCTCGGCGGCGTTGTCCACGCGCGCGCTCGATCCCGTCCTGCCGCATGTCGCGGAAGATTTTTCGATCAGTATCACGACGGCCGCCAGCATCGCGGCCGGCTACGCCTTGATTTACGCGCTGGTTCAGCCGGTGATCGGAGCGGCTGCCGATCTGTTCGGCAAGGCGCGGTTGATGACGCTGTGCCTGGCGCTGCTTGGCGTCTCCTGCATTCTTGGCGCGGTCGCGACCACCTTCTCGGGCCTGTTCGCGAGCCGCATCCTCGCCGGTATCGCCTCCGGTGGCGTGTTTCCGGTCGCTCTCGGCCTGACCGCCGACCTCGTTGCACCCGCCAAACGACAGGTCGCGATCGGCCGCACGCTTGCGGGTTCGATGACCGGCAATCTGCTCGGTGCGACCGCCTCCGGCATCATCGGTGAACTCATCGGCTGGCGCGGCGTGCTGATGATGCTCGGCGCGCTCGGCCTGATCGCGGCCGTTGCGGTGGCCGCGGGCTTTCGCGGTGCCGCGCTGACGGCGCCGCCGAAGACGGATCTGAAGGCCTTGCGGCAGGGCTACCGGACCATCTTCGCCAACCCCAACACGCGCTACTGCTACTCGGCGGTCTTCGTCGAGGGCTGCTGCGTATTCGGCTTGTTTCCGTTCATCGCCGCGCTGCTGTTTGATCTCGGCGAGAAGTCGCCGTCGATCGCAGGCATCGTGATCGCGGGCTTTGCGATCGGCGGACTGTTCTACACTTTCACGGTCTCACGCTTCCTGCCGTGGCTCGGCGTCAAGGGCATGATGATTGGGGGCGCAGGCCTCGTCGGACTGCAGCTCGGCGTGCTCGCCTTCGGTCCCGGATGGAAGCTGCAATTCGCCAGCATGCTGGCGATGGGCTGGGGCTTCTACATGATCCACGGCTGCCTGCAGGTGTTCGCCAGCGAGCTGTCGATCGGGGCGCGGGCGACGGCGATGTCGCTGCATTCGTTCTTCTTCTTCATGGGGCAGACAGTTGGCCCGATCGCCTATGGCCTTGGCCTCCAGCACGGTGGCAAGGTCCCGACCCTGCTCGCGAGCGCCGCGATCATGGTGGCGCTTGGTCTCGTCTGCGCCCGGCTGCTCAAGCAGCGGGCACCCTCGGACGCACGGGTCTGAGGGGAGTATCGAACTACCGGTTTCCGTATTTTCCCGGAAGAGATTGGTAGCCAAAGCCGTTCAATCTTAAATCAAATCTCATCGTTCGCTCTGTAGATTGCCCGCGAACCGCGTCTTGGCGGCAATATGGATCAGTCGATGCAAAAGCAGCGTTCGGTCGCCCGCATCCTCGGGGCGGTGGTTGGGTCTCTCGGTCTCGTCCTCGTCGTCATCTGCGCCTATGCGCTGAAGCTCGCGGTCACCCGCTACTCGGACAGCAACCGCATCGTCTCGCTCGCGGTCGCCAGCCGCGACCTGACCAATACGCTCGTGATTTTCCGCCTGGAGCGCGGTGACACGCTGAGCTATCTGGCGTCGGCTGCCCCCGCGCCCGACAGCGTCATGAGCAGTCTCGCCGACCAGCGAGCCACCGTGCAGAAGAATTACGCGCAGGCCTTGCAGAGCCTCGCCTCTGCTGAAGCGCCCGGTCTTGCCGAAAAGCTCGACAAGCTCCGCGGCATCTGGGCGCAGCTCGAGGAGTTGCGGCCGCGCGCGGTCACTGCCCTGAAGCAGGAGAAGGCGGCGCGTGACGCGAACCTGCAACCGAGCTGGGCCAAGATCAGCGACGCCTATATGGACGCGATCGGCGACGTCACCGCCCATGTCGACAACGCGATGACGCTGATCGATCCCGTGGTCGATCGCCTCTTGATCGCCAAGCAGGCCTCCTGGCAGGCCCGCGCCAACGCAGGTCAGACCATTCTCGTCCAGTTCTCCTCGATCCTCGCCAACAAGACCTGGACCGCCGCCGATGGCGTAACCTTCGCCGATCTGCGCGGTCGCATCCAGCAGTCCTGGGTGGTCGTGCGCGATCTCAGCCCGAATGTGGCCTCGCCCGAGCTGTTGCAGGCGATCCGTAACGCCGAGCCGGAAATCTCCGGCGCGCTCAGCGACGAACGCAATGCCATTGCGACCAAGCTGCTCGCCGGCGAGCCCGCCGGCGTCGCAGGCATCGACTACCGCGATCGTCAGCTTGTCGGCGCCAACAACGTCGTGATCGTCACACAAACCGCGCTCGCCAACATGATCTCGCGGGCCGAAGACGGTGCCTCGCGCGCCCGCTTCAGCCTGATCCTGTTCGGCCTGCTGGTGCCGGCCTCGCTGGCGCTGACGATCGGCGGGCTGATGCTGATGCGCAACCGCGTTACCCAGCCGCTGACCGCGATCACCGGTGTCATGACCCGTTTCGCGGCGCATGATTTCGCCGGTGAGGTGCCGGGTCTCGGCCGCAACGACGAGATCGGCCGCATGGTCGCGGCGCTCCAGGTGTTCAAGGAGGCCATGATCAACGCCGAGCGCCTGTCCGGCGACCGGGCCGCCGAGCGCGCCGACAAGGAGAAGCGTGCGTCCGAATTGTCCGGCCTCGTGCGGCAATTCGAGAGCCGCATCGGCCAGATGGTACAGACGCTGTCGAGCGCCTCGGGCGAGCTGGAGACGACCGCGCGCTCGATGTCGGGCACGGCAGCCGAGGCCCAGACCCAGGCCGGCTCGGCCTCGACGCTCGCCGACCAGGTCGGCGGCGGCGTGCAGACCGTGGCGGCTGCGGCGGAGGAGCTCAACGCCTCGATCCGCGAGATCAACCGTCAGGTCGAGCAGGCGACGCGCGCCACCGAGCAGGCGGTTGTCACCGTCAAGGAAACCGACAGCACCATGCGCGCGCTTGCCGACGGCGCCGATCGCATCGGCGAGGTCATCGGCCTCATCACCTCGATCGCCGGCCAGACCAACCTGCTGGCGCTGAACGCGACGATCGAGGCAGCCCGAGCCGGCGAGTCCGGTAGAGGTTTTGCGGTGGTGGCGAGCGAGGTGAAGAACCTGGCCTCCCAGACGGCGAAGGCGACCGAAGAGATCAGCGCCCAGATCACGGAGATCCAGGGGGCGACGCAGAAGGCGGTCTCGGCGATCGACGGCATCGTCAAGACCATCGAGGAGGTCTCGAGCATCAACCGCGTCATCGCCGCCGCCATCGAGGAGCAGAACAAGGCCACCGCCGAGATCGCAAACACCGTGCAGCACACGGCGGAAGCGACCTCGACCGTCACCCGCAACATCGCAACCGTGTCGTCAGCGGCGAACGAGACCGGCCGCGCCGCTTCCGGCGTGTTGAAGGCCGCCGCCAACCTGTCGAGCCAGTCGACCTCGCTGACGTCGGAGGTCGACGGCTTCATCAGCAAGGTGAGGGCGGTGGCGTAAGGGCTGCCGCGCGCTCTATCGAATGTCCTTGGCCCCCAGAGACGGCGCTTCGCGCCGCGCTGGGGTGGCACAATCAACGAGGGCGATGCGCGCGGGCGGCGATTGCTTGCGCGCGTTCGAGCAGCGCTTCGGCGCGCTGCACGATCGGAATATCAATCATCTTGCCGTCGATGGCGAAGGATGCGCGGCCCTCGGCAGCCGCCTGCTTGTTGAGCGCAACGACGCGCTCGGCGTCCGCTACCTCCTTGGCGGAGGGGCTGAAACCCTCGTTCAGGATCGGCACCAGCGACGGATGGATACAGGCAGAGCCCACGAAGCCAAAGTCCGCAGAGCGCCTGACGATCCTTGTGTATCCTTCCAGATCGGAGAAATCGGCGACTGAGCCGATGGTGCCGAGCGGCATGATGCCGGCGGCGCGGGCTGCCTGCACGACCTGTTGCTTCGGCATCAACAGGGTTTCTTCCGTCGGCTTGGCGCCGATGGCGGTGGCATAATCTTCCGCACCCAGTGAAATGCCGGCCAGCCGCGGGATCGATCGCGCGATCTCGTGAGCCCTAGAGAGAGGACCGGGCGCCTCGATCAGGCCGACAAACCAGATATTGCCGATGGGCAATCCGCGCTCGATCTCCAGTCTGGTCACCATCTCGTCGAGCAGGCGCAGATGCTCGGCGCCTTCGACCTTGGTGATCTTGATCGCGTCCACGCCGGCGATGACAGCCGCTTCCAGATCGGGCACCGCCAATTCGAGCGGCTGGTTGATCCGCACCATGACATCCGAACTTCCGGTGTCGCGAAAGCGCTTCACGATGCCCGGGATCAGCTTTCGAGCGTTGGCCTTTTCAGCCAGCGGCACGCTGTCCTCGAGATCGATGATCAGCGCGTCCGCGCCGCGCTCGACGGCCTTGACCACGAACCGCTCGACGTTCGCGGGTACGAACAGCGCAGAGCGCCAGACCGGGAATTTTCGTTCAACTGTCATGTGCTGGTTTCCTTCACAACGCCCGAGGCGAGGGCGGCATCGATGTCGTCAGGGCTGAGGCCGGCTTCGGCCAGGATGGTGCGGCTGTGCTGACCGAGGCGTGGCGCAGGCGTCCGGATGCTTCCGGGCGTCTCGGACAGGCGAACCGGGACGGCGTGCATCGGGAACGTTCCCATGTCCTCGTCGGGATAGTCGGCCAGCAGTCCCCGGGCCTGCACGTGGCGATCGTTCATCAAGCGGACGGTGTCGTTGACCGGACCGATCGTGACCTCGGCCGCCTCGAAGAAGGCGACGTTGTCGTCGACCGTTCGTGTCGCGATGAAATCGCCGATGATCTTGTCGAGTTCGGCGACATGGACGAGCCTCTGCTCGTTGGTCTTGAACTTTGGATCCTCGCAGAGCTCCGGGCGGCCGATCGAACGCAGCACCCGCATCGCCATGCCTTGCGTGGATGCCGACAGGCAAACCCAGCCGCCATCGAGCGTGCGGTAGACATTGCGCGGTACCGAGCCGCTCGAGCGGCTCCCGCTGCGCGGTTTGACCACGCCGGTCAAACGGTAATTTGCCGCCTGAGGCCCGAGCGAGTTGACGATCGGGTCGAGCAGCGGCAGGTCGATCACCTGTCCCTTTCCGCCGTTGATCTCGACCTCCCGAAGGGCCGCCATCGCGGCGAACGCTCCGGTGAGACCGGACAGGGCATCGGCCAGATACATAGGCGGCAATACCGGCTCTCGATCGGGGAAGCCGTTCATCTCGGCGAAGCCCGAAAAGCCTTCCACCAATGTCCCGAAGCCGGGCCGACGATGATAGGGGCCGGTCTGCCCCCATCCCGATATGCGAACGATCACAAGCTTGGGCTCCAGCCGCAGCAGTTCCTCCGGCGAGAGCCCCATCTGCTCGAGCGTGCCGGGACGGAAACTCTCGACCAGCATCGCGGCGCCGGGAATCATCTTGCGGATCAGCGGCACCGCTTCGTCGTGACGGAATTCCAGGCAGATGCTGCGCTTGTTGCGCGAATGGATCTTCCAGTTGGTTTCGACACCCTTGGTGCGCCAGCCGCGCAGCGTATCGCCTTCGCGCGGCTCGACCTTGATAACGTCGGCGCCGAAGTCGGCGAGATGCTGGGTGAGCAGATTGCCTGCGACCAGCCTCGAGAGGTCGATGACGCGGAGCCCTGTCAGCGGGCCGCGGACACCGGGGGTGTAGTCGGCCTGATGCAGTCCGCTTTCGGGAGAGGTGGCGTCAGTGGGATTTGCCATGGTTCCGTTCTGTAAACAGGATGCCGCCGGTGACAGGCAGCCACAGGCGCAACTGGCGGTCAGTCATTGCCTCCTGGGTTTCGATGCGGATCTGATTTCCGCCGACGCTCAATCCGATTTGCCATCGGCCGCCAACATAGGAATGGCTGACCACGTCGGCTTCAACGATCGAACCTCCGATCGCCTGATCGTTGGCCGCCGCCAGGCGCATCTGCTCGGGGCGATAGGCAAACGTGACCTTGTCGCCCAGGGATGGACGTTTGTCGGACTTGATCAGAACGCGCTGACCATCGGCGAGACTGACCAGTGTCTGTCCATCGCCGTCGGGCGCCCCGACCACGTCGCCGTTGAGGAAATTGGTCGTTCCGATGAAGTCGGCGACGAAACTGTCTGCCGGCCGCGTGTAGATCTCTTGGGGCGAGCCGATCTGGCTGATGCGGCCGCCATTCATGACCACGATGCGGTCGGACAGAGCCAGCGCTTCGACCTGGTCGTGTGTCACGTAGATCGTCGTCAGGCCGAGGCGCGTGCGCAGTTCGGCAAGCCAGGTCCGGGCGCGATCGCGCAGCTTTGCGTCGAGATTCGACAGGGGCTCGTCGAGCAGGAGGATTTCGGGCTGGTAGACCAACGTTCGCGCGAGCGCGACACGCTGCTGCTGGCCGCCCGAGAGCTGACGCGGATAGCGGTCCTGAAAGCGCTCCATCTCGACGAGAGCGAGACTCTCCTCGACGCGGCGCTTGCAGTCGGCGGTCGATACCTTACGCAGCTTGAGCGGAAACACGACGTTGTCATAGACCGTCATGTGTGGCCACAAAGCGTAGCTCTGGAACACGAGCCCGCAATGGCGCGCTTCCGGCGGCAGGAAGATTCCCTTTTCTCTGTCGAAATAGGTCTTGTTGCCGACGCGGATGCGTCCGCTCGTCGGCTGATCCAGTCCGGCAATGGCGCCGAGCGTTGTTGACTTGCCGCACCCTGACGGCCCCAGCAGCGTGACGAACTCGCCATCGGCAACGTGGATGTTGACGTCGTCGATCGCTTTGACCGGTCCGTACCGCTTGTGCAGGTTCTCGATCAGCAACTCAGCCATAAAGCTTCACTCCGAGAAAAGCGCGCGCCGCCGTGACACAGACGCCGATCACCAGGATCTGGATGGTCGCCAGCGCGGACACCAGACCGACCTCGCCCTGCGTCCATGCCTGGAGCAGCGTGGTCCCGATCACTTCGCTGCCGGGTGCGAACAGGAAGATCGCTGTCGTGTATTCCTTGAAGAACGTGATGAAGAGGATGATGAAGCAGGCAACGAGTGCCGGCCGCAATAAAGGCAAAACGATGCGCCGGCTCGTCGTCCACCAGTCCGCGCCCTGCGTACGGGCGGCGCGATCGAAATCCGGGCTCATCTGCAACAACATCGGAGCAACCGCACCGAGCCCCACGGGGATGAAGTGCATCGTGAAGGCGGCAACCAGAATCCAGATCGTGTTTCGGAGGCCGCCCAGGCCAGGCACGAGCGCAAACGCGTAGAAGAAACCGATGCCGGCGACGACGCCGG
The DNA here is from genome assembly GCF_011516635.5 of Bradyrhizobium barranii subsp. apii. Lineage (GTDB taxonomy): Bacteria > Pseudomonadota > Alphaproteobacteria > Rhizobiales > Xanthobacteraceae > Bradyrhizobium > Bradyrhizobium barranii. Next base: position 4,958,930 of record NZ_CP096255.1, read on the forward strand.
GCACGGCACGGGGAAACAGCGCGACGTAGTGTAGCGCGCCACGCCAGCGGAAGTCGGACCGCAGCACGATGATGGCGATCAGGGCGACCATCGCAGTGGCGACGACGCCACCGACCGAACTGATGATCAGCGAGTTCCAGATCGAACGCGGGTAGACCGGGTATTCGAGCATGTTGGCGAAGTTGCCGAGCGTCAGCACCTCGCTGATCGGCACCATCGGCGACAGCAGGCTCGTGAAGGCGCGCAGCAGCAGCGCACCGATCGGCATCACGACAGTTGCGGTGATGTAGATTGCCGAGACGATGCAAAGCGGCCAGCGCAGGTTGTTCAGGCGGAAAGGGCGCGGTCGCGTGGCCTTGCCGCCGAGCGTGACGAAGCGCCTTGTATTTCCGAGCAGGCGTCCTTGTAGCCACACCAGCACGCAGACGACGGCAAGCATCAGCACGGCAGCCGTTGCCACCAGCCCGTGATCGGGGCGGGCCGACGCCACGCCGTTGTTGTAGAGGAACGTGGTCAGCACAGTGATGCCGGCGGGATCTCCGAACACCAGCGGAATTGCGAGGAGCTCCAGTCCCACAGTGAAGTTCAGCACGGCACTATAGGCGATCGCCGGCATGAGGAGCGGCAGCGTGATCCGCCACAAGGTCCTGAAGGTGCCGGCGCCGGTCACGCGCGCGGCTTCCTCCAAAGTCGGATCGGTGATCGAGGCCGACGACATGCAGTAGATGTAGGCGACCGGTGCTTGCGAGACGCCCGCGATCATCGCCATGCCCGGCAGCGAGTAGAGATTCCAGGGCGCGCCGTCGAAGATCGACTGAACCAGAAGCGTGAGGTAGCCGGCCGGTCCGTAGATCGTGTACCAGCCGAACGACAGTACCAGCGCCGAGAGATAGATCGGCCACAGGAAGAGCTCGCCAAACAACCGCGCAAACGGCATGTCGGTGCGGCCGAACAGCACCGCCGCCAGTGTGCCCAGCGTCTGCGAAATCACGGTGGTGAGGGTGGCGAACACGAACGTGTTCCAGATGACGAGCGCGAAGCCGTCGGTGCGAAGCAGGCGCCCGAAATTGCCCAGCGTCAGTTGCTGACCGGAATCGTAGAGCGCACGATCCAGGAAAGATTGATAGAGAACGGGCAGGAGAGGCGCTGCGATCAGGACAATGGTCAGCAGCGCCATGCCGTACTGGATGACGGTATCGCGGCCGGGCAGCGGCTTCGGCAAAGCGTCCGCGGCCGACGACCCCAGCGCGCTGCTTGCGTCAAGCGACATTGAAGGTCTTTTTCCAGCGCGCGAGGAAGCTGTCGTAGTCCCGCACCGCGTCCCGATCGTAGCCGATGTAGCAGGTGTTCTGTTCGCCGACGGCTTCCACGATCGACGAGTAGGTGTGGCGGATTCCGTCGCCCGGCTTCACACCGGGGCGTGCCGGTGTCAGGCCGCCCCGTCCGAATGCGCGCTGACCGTCCTCCGAGACGACGTAGTCGAGCATCAGTTTTGCTGCGTTGACGTTCTTCGATCCCTTCGGAATCGCGATGCCACGCAGCACGACCGGCTGACCGTCTCCGATGAAGCTCCAGCCGAGGATCTTTGCCCGCGCCGGATCGTTCAGGCGCGGCCAGAAGGTGATGGCCGAAACGAAGAAGCCCATGGTGTATTCGCCGGAGGTGACCTTCTCGGTCATTGGGCCGCCGGAACGCTCGAATCGGGGCGAAAGCTTTGCAAGTTGGGCGAACCAGTCCCAGGCCTTTTCGCCGTGCTTCTTCACGAACGCGTAGCTGATGCCGTAGCCGAAAGTCGTTTGATGCACGCCGTAGCTGGTGATGCGGTTGCGCCAGGTCTTCTCGTTTGCGACCGCAAGCTCGACGAACTCGGCAAGTGTCTTGGGACGCTTGCCGTCGGCCACCAGCGTGTTGTTCCAGATCAGCGCCATGGGATCGGACGAGACGGTGTAGACGCCGGGAAACGGCTTTGACCAATCCGGCCAGGCCTTCGCTTCAGGCGATACGTAGTCGAGGACTTCACCGCGCTCCTGGAAATCGATCCATCCGCCCGGATCGGCCGTCGCGATGAGGTCGCAGGTGCGGCTGTTGGTGCTCCGCTCGGCCAGATATCGCTCGAAGCTCTCGCGGGAGGCGGGGAGATCCAGGGTCTCGACCTTGATCTTCGGGTAGAGCTTGTTGAAGCCCTCGATCACGGGACGCCAGTTTTCCGGCGACATAATCGAGTAAATGAGGAGGCTGCCCTCGTTATGGGCGTCGTCGATGATCTTCTGATAATTCTCGGGATACCCGTTCGGCGCCGCCTGGGCCGTGCCCCGGAGCCCCACCGTGGCGCCGAGAACCGACATCACCATTAAGCTTCTACGATCGATGCCGGACATCTACTGTTCCTCCCGTCGTCGCGATTTGTTATGTACATTTATTGGCGCCAATTTGTGCGCAATAGTTGCGGTGAGTCAAGCGCTCCAAAAAGGGAAGCAGCCATGAAAGTACGGAAGGAGCAGAAGAGGCTGTTGGCGGCGGAAATCGGTGCCGCCATCCTGCAAGGCGACTACCGGCCAGGCGAATGGTTGCGCCAGATCGACCTGGAAGAAGCCTTCGCTGCCAAACGGTTTGACGTCCGGAGTGCGCTGACCCAGCTTGCCGCAAGCGGGATGGTGACGCATGTCGAAAATCGCGGATACCGGGTCGCGCAACCCGACTTGAACGTCGTTCGCGAGATATTGGCGATCCGCACGCTGCTCGAAGTTGAAGCGGCAAGGCAGGCGCTACCGAATATCGGCCCCGACGAACTCAAGAAGATCAAGCAGGCTCAGCAAATCTTCGAAGATGCTGTGGCGCGCGGCAGCAAGGCGGATCAGGCAAATACCAACGCAGCCTTTCACGACGAGATCTATCGCCATGCAGCGAACCAATCGCTCGCCAGCCTCATCGTGGAAATCAGAAATCGCGCCAGACCAGGGCCGATTGCTTTGTGGCCTTCGAACGCCGAGCTGCAGAGAAGTGCTGCACACCATGTCGAGATCGTCGATGCGATCGAGTCTCGCGATCTCGCCGCGCTCGTTGCAGCAGTGCGACGACACATCGTCGAATCCGGCGCCAACTATCCGGCGCGCGATCTCGGTCCGGTCAAGAAGGCCTCGGCAGCCTCCGATTGACCAGGAGTGGCGAAGCCCCTCTGTTGAGGGCGTGTCAGGAGTAGCGCACGGAGTAGGCCTGCCTCAATTCGCGCCCCCAGCCGGGATCGGCTCCATGCCGCTTGCGATGATCACGTCGCGGGCGGCGGGGGAGGCGAGGAACTTGATCAAGGCACGGCCGGCTTCGGGCTCCTTCGAACCTGCCGCGATCCCGGCCGAGAAGATCGTGATCTTCTGCAATTCGTTCGGCAGCGGTCCCACGATGTCGATGCCCTTCACGGGCTTCAGCTCGCTGATCTGCTGGAAGCCGAGCTCGGCCTCGCCGTGCGCGACGATCTCGCCGACCGGCGTTGCCGGAATCTTTCGCGCCTTGTCCTTCATGACATCGGCGATGCCGAGCTTGTCAAACATCTCGGTCGAGACATAGACGCCGCTGGCGCTATCGGAATAGGCGATCGTTTTCGCCGCCAGCAGCGCGCGCTTGACGGCCTCCACCGAGCTGATGTCCGGCTTCGGCGCACCCGATTTCACGGCAACGCCGATCGGCGATCTGGTGAGTTCGACCTGGCTGCCGGCCACGACCTTGCCCTTGCCGGCGAGGTCGGTGAGGGCATAGCCCACCATGATCAGGACATCGGCGGGTTCGCCGCGCTCCAGCCTGACCGGGATCGCATTGGTGGTCGTCCCCATGGACGGCCCATATTCCGTCAGCACTTTGTTGCCGGTGGCCTTCTCGAATTCCGGCACGAGCGCCTTGTAGGCAGCCGTCAATCCGCCCGAGATCATCACATGGACCTCGGCAGCTTCGGCCGCGCCGGTCAGCCACAGGACGGTCAGAACGCCGAAGGCAATGTTGCGGAATGTTGCTGATATCGATGTCATCGTCATTCGTCTCCAACTAACCCCGTCCGCGATACGGCGCGACGCCTTGCTCCGGCACCCACAATCCCTTCGGCACGCGGCCGGTCTGCCAGAACACGTCGATCGGGATGCCACCGCGCGGATACCAGTAGCCGCCGATGCGCAAGAACTTCGGCTTGATCTCGCTCGCGATGCGCTTGCCGATCATGACGGTGCAATCCTCGTGGAATGCGCCGTGATTGCGGAAGCTCGCGATGTAGAGCTTGAGCGACTTCGACTCCAGCAGCCACGGGCCGGGGGCGTAATCGATCATCAGATGCGCGAAATCCGGTTGTCCCGTGACCGGGCACAGCGAGGTGAATTCCGGCACGGTGAAGCGCACCAGATAGTCCGTGCCCTTTTGCGGATTGGGCACGCGGTCGAGCTGGGCTTCTTCCGGTGTGTGCGGCCATTCGACCGCGCGGCCGAGCTGGATGGATTTCTTCGCCATCGTCGTCACATCCTGTTCGAGCATGATCCGGAAAAGTGGGCACCGGTTTTCCGAAAGATCATGCTCAACTAAAAAACCGGAGCGCGATAAGATCGCGCTCCAGAGGGTGTCGGGATGGACGCAAATGGCGCCGTCGTCAACCAGCCGCGATCGTCTGGATCATGACGATCCGGTCGTTGCCGGGCTCGCAGCCCCAGAGCTCGCCCGGGCGACCGTCGAGCTGGCGCACATTGGCATTGGCCTTGTCGCTGGCGAAAACGTTGAACCGCTCCGTCGCGGGATCGAAGCGGACGATGGCATTGGCGGAGAAATCCGTCAGCCAGACCTTGTCCTTGTCGTCGACATAGACGGCATAGGTGCGGGGGTGATCGCCCGGCAGCTTCCAGGTTTTCCAGGAGCCGTTGGCGGGATCGTGCACCGAGACGTGACCGCTGTTCCACTCGCTGCCCCAGATCCGGCTTTGCGAATCTGACCAGACCCGCCGCGACCCCCGGCTCGGCGTCGGCGGCTCGACAATGGCGGCATTGCCGGTCGCAAGATCAATCCTCGCGATATGGCTGCCGGCCAGCGAGGCGTACCAGACCTCGCCCTTGGGCGTCACCGCGATGCCGTAGGGACCAACGCCCTTGGGCGCCCTGAACACGTCCATCTCGCCCGATTTCGGCTTGAGCCGGCCGTAATAGCCGGACTGGCCAGTGAACCAGTAGGTGCCTTCCTTGTCGAACACACCGGTGTTGAGATTGGCGGAGGCGAACTTTTCGGGCAGGCGGAACAGCGTGACCTTGAGATCGCCGGGATCGACCCGGGCGATCGCGTTCTGGCCGCCCTCGGTGATCCAGAGGGCACCGTCGGGGCCGATCGTCACGCCGTGCGGTGCGGCGCCCTGGCCGAGGCTGACTGTCTTGAAACTGCCATCCCGGGGGTCGAGCCTGCCCAGCATGCCCTTGCCCTGCGCCGTGAACCAGACCGTGCCGTCGCGAGCGGGGGCGAGGTCGTGCAGGCCGATGCCGGCGCTGATGGGGAAATATTTTGTCCGGAACAGGCCTTCCTGCGCAAAACTTGGGCGAACGGCGAGGAGGGCGGCGCTCGAGGCAAGAAACTGGCGGCGGTTCATGGCGTTACCCCGACTGTTTCAGATTGAGGTTGGACGCGCAGAGCAGGCGACTTCAAGGATAGTCCGAGCCCGCTCACGCGTCAGTCGAAGCACGCCGTCCAAGCGTTCACATTTGCTTGCGGCCCGTGTAAGACCCCCGGCACCGATCAGCCCCAACGAACGGAAGTGCACATCATGACCGCCATCATCGACATCATCGGCCGCGAAATTCTCGACAGCCGTGGCAATCCCACCGTCGAGGTCGACGTCGTGCTGGAAGATGGTGCGCTCGGCCGTGCCGCGGTGCCGTCCGGCGCCTCCACCGGCGCCCACGAGGCGGTGGAACTGCGCGATGGCGACAAGGCCCGCTATCTCGGCAAGGGCGTCACCAAGGCCGTCGGCGCCGTCAATGGCGAGATCTTCGAGGCCCTGAGCGGCCTCGATGTCGAGCAGCAGGCCCAGATCGACCAGATCATGATCGACCTTGACGGCACGCCGAACAAGAGCCGGCTGGGCGCCAATGCCATCCTCGGCGTCTCGCTCGCCTGCGCCAAGGCAGCCGCGAACTCGCTCGACATGCCGCTCTATCGTTACGTCGGCGGCACCTCGGCGCGTCTGTTGCCGGTGCCGATGATGAACATCATCAATGGCGGCGTGCATGCCGACAATCCGATCGACTTCCAGGAGTTCATGATCCTCCCCGTGGGCGCGTCGTCCTTTGCCGAGGGCCTGCGCTACGGCGCGGAGGTGTTCCACACCCTGAAGTCGGAATTGAAAAAGGCCGGCCACAACACCAATGTCGGCGACGAGGGCGGTTTCGCCCCGAACCTGCCGTCGGCGGACGCCGCGCTCGAATTCGTCATGAACGCGATCGGCAAGGCCGGCTACAAGGCCGGCACCGACATCGTGATCGGCCTCGACTGCGCCTCGACCGAGTTCTTCAAGGACGGCAAATACGTCTATGAAGGCGAGGGCAAGACCCGCTCGATCTCCGAGCAGGCCAAGTACCTCGCAGACCTGGTGTCGCGCTATCCGATCGTGACCATCGAGGACGGCATGTCTGAAGACGACATGGACGGCTGGAAGGAGCTCACCGACCTCATCGGCAAGAAGTGCCAGCTGGTCGGCGACGATCTCTTCGTCACCAACGTCAAGCGCCTGGCCGAAGGCATCAAGGCCGGCCGCGCCAATTCGATCCTGATCAAGGTCAACCAGATCGGTACGCTGACCGAGACGCTCGCTGCCGTCGAGATGGCGCACAAGGCCGGCTATACCTCGGTGATGTCGCACCGCTCCGGCGAGACCGAGGATTCCACCATCGCCGACCTCGCGGTCGCCACCAATTGCGGGCAGATCAAGACCGGCTCCCTTGCGCGTTCCGACCGCACCGCCAAATACAATCAGCTCCTGCGCATCGAGCAACAGCTCGGCAAGCAGGCACTCTATGGCGGCAAGGCGGCATTGAAGGCGCTGGCATAAGCCGGCGCTCCAGCTAGGACAGGGGAGGATCGACATGAGCGACGGCAAGACCGGACTGCAACTGCGTTCGCTGATCAAGAAGAGCGGTGAACTGGAAATCTCGCTCGTCGACGTGCCGACTCCCGAGCCCGCCGCGGACGAGGTCGTCGTCCGCGTCGAGGCGGCGCCGATCAACCCGTCCGACCTCGGCCTTCTCGTCGGCGCGGCCGATATGAGCACGGCGAAGGCGTCCGGCACCAAGGACGCTCCCGTCATCACCGCGAAGGTGCCGGAGGGCGCGATGCGGGCGATGGCCGGCCGGCTCGACGAAGCCATGCCGGTTGGTAACGAAGGCGCGGGCGTCGTCATCAAGACCGGCTCGTCCGATGCCGCGAAGGCATTGATGGGCAAGACCGTCGCCATGATCGGCGGCGCGATGTACGCGCAGTACCGCACGCTGAAAGTGCGCGAGTGCCTGCCGCTGCCGGCGGGCACAACGCCGGCCGAAGGCGCCTCCTGCTTCGTCAATCCGCTCACGGCGCTCGGCATGACGGAGACCATGCGGCGCGAGGGGCACAAGGCGCTGGTGCACACCGCGGCCGCCTCCAATCTCGGCCAGATGCTGAACAAGATCTGCATCAAGGACGGCATTCCGCTGGTCAACATCGTGCGCAGCAAGGAGCAGGCCGACATCCTGCACAAGATCGGCGCCAAACACGTCGTCGACTCCACCGCACCGAGCTTCCTCGGCGATCTCACCAATGCGCTGGTCGAGACCGGCGCCACCATCGCCTTCGATGCCATCGGCGGCGGCAAGCTGGCCGGCGACATCCTCAACTGCATGGAAGCCGCGATCAACAAGACCGCCAAGGAATACAGCCGCTACGGCTCCAACGTGCACAAGCAGGTCTACGTCTACGGCGCGCTCGATATCCGCCCGATCGAGCTGCCGCGCGGCTTCGGCATGGCCTGGGGCGTCGGCGGCTGGCTGCTGTTTCCGTTCCTGATGAAGATCGGGCAGGCGGACGGAGCCAGGCTGCGCCAGCGCGTCGTCGACGAATTGAAGACGACCTTCGCCAGCCACTACACCAAGGTGGTGTCGCTTCAGGAGGCGCTCGATCCCGCCAACATCGCGGTCTACGCCAAACGGGCCACCGGCGAAAAATTCCTCATCAACCCAAATAAATCTTCGTGATGTGCCACGGCACACCATCCAAAGAAGGACTTGCCTTCTGAGCGAAGCGCGGGGACATTTGCGCCGCAATTGAAAGCGGGGCAACCGCAAGCAAAGAAGGGGACACTTCCATGACTGATCTGAATCGCCGCGACCTGCTCGCGGGCGCTGCCGCTATGGGCGCGGCGGCCGTAACCGGACTTGGACCGACCACCGCCAGTGCCTCGGTGCCGCAAAGCGGGGCACAGGCGCCCGGCTTCTATCGCTACAAGGTCGGCAGCTACGAGTGCACCTCGATCAACGACGGCGCGCGCACCTTCCCGATGCCCGACAAGTTCGTCGTCAACCTGCCGAAGGAGGAAGCGCTGGCCGCGGGCGAGGCGGCGTACATGCCGAAGGGCATGGTCACGGTGCCGTTCAATCCGCAGCTCATCAACACCGGCTCCAAGCTGGTCCTGATCGACACCGGCAACGGCGTTGCCAATCTCGAGCCGAGCAAGGGCGCGGTCGGCCGTACGCTGCAGAACCTCGCCGCTGCCGGCGTCGACCCGAAGAACATCGACGTCGTGCTGCTGTCGCATCTCCATCCTGATCACACCAACGGCATTCGTCTCGCCGACGGCGCGCTCGCGTTCCCGAATGCGGAGATCATGGTGCCGGCGAAGGATTGGGAGTTCTGGGCGAGCGACGAGAATGCGGCCAAGGCTCCGAACGACCTGACGAAGAACTACTTCGCCAACGTGAAGAAGACCTTTGCCGGCCTCGAATCCAAAGTCACGAAATACGAGTGGGGCAAGGAGGTCGCCCCGGGCATCACCTCGATCGCGACGCCCGGCCACACGCCGGGGCACACCTCGTTCGCGGTGGCCTCTGGCGACAAGAAGGTGCTGATCCAATCTGACGTCACCAACATTCCGGAGTTCTTCCTGCGCAATCCGGATTGGCACGTGGCGTTCGACAACGACGGCGCGATGGCGCAGGCCACCCGCCACAAATTCTACGACATGGCGGCAGCCGAGAAGGCGACCGTGATCGGTTTCCACTTCACCTTCCCCTCGGTGGGGCATGTCGAGAAGGACGGCGCGAAATACCGCCTGATCCCGTCGGCCTGGAATCCGACGATCTGAACCGAGCCAGGGGTTTGCGAGAAACGTCAGGCCGCCTTCGGGCGGCCTGATTGTTTTTGGATCGTAGCGACCATCTGCTTTCGAGAAACTCAGCGTTTCCAAACAGGACCGGTTCATGCACTTGCATCCATCGACCCGGATCGCTTAAGTGCCGCCCCGGAACTTCCGCTCAAGCCCCCAAGGACAATCCATGGCCTACAACATCGTCGTGATCGCCGGCAGCCTGCGCAAGGACAGCTTCTCGCTGAAGGTCGCCAACGCGCTCGCAAAGCTCGCGCCGGCCTCGCTCAAGCTCGAGGTCATCACGCTGGCAGGCATCTCGTTCTTCAACCAGGACCTCGAGGGCGCGCCGCCCGCGGACTGGCTGGCCTTCCGCGAGAAGCTGCAGAAGTCGGACGGCGTCATTTTCGTCACCCCCGAATACAACCGCGCCATCCCGGGTGTGCTGAAGAACGCCATCGACGTCGCCTCGCGCCCCTACGGCAAGAGCTCGTTCAACGGCAAGCCGGTCGGCATCATCTCGAACTCGCCGGGCCCGCTCGGCGGCGTCAGCGCCGCCAAGACGCTGCAGAACATCCTGCCGGGCATTGCCGGACCGATCCTGCAGCAGCCGGAGATCTATCTGAACGCGGTCGGCGATGCCTTCGATGCGGAGGGGAACCTGACCAAGGAATCTCTGAAGCCCGTCCTCCAGGCCTATATCGACGCGTTTGCTGCGCACGTGGCCAAACACCACGGCTGACGTCTTTCTTCGTCATGGCCGGGCTTGTCCCGGCCATCCACGTCTTGGCTCGTGGTGACGAAAAACGTGGATGCCCGGCACAAGGCCGAGCATGACGGCTGGGGGTAGGGACTGGAACGCGAAGGGGGAAGCGATTAGCACTCCCTTAACCAACCTGCCGCATCTTCCCAAGATGGTCTCCCGCGCGCGCCTGAAATCGATCCTGACCGGCCTTGCCCTCTATGCGATGGCGGCCGCTATCGTCGGCTATTTCGGCGTCAACGCCTACACCGGCAAATACGGCCTCAACGCCCGTCAGGAACTCGACCAGGAGATCATCGCGCTGACGAGCGAGCTGGCCCAGCTCAAGCGCGAGCGCGCGAAGAGCGAGCAGCGGGTGTCGCTGCTGCGGACGTCGCGGATCGATCCTGACATGCTGGACGAGCGGGCGCGCTATCAGCTCGACTATGTCAATCCACACGATCTCGTTCGGATGATCCCGGCGAAGTAGCGTTTGCCGCTGCATTCGAAACCGGCATCGAAAGCCGCTGCCGAAATCCGACAATCGTGTAGCAATTCTACCGAAAGTCTTAGAGTCTGTCCGGAAAGATTACCTTGGATTGCATAGCTTTCGCAGCATGAGTCGGATGGAGGCCAGCTTGAGAAAGGCGAGCGCCCTGTGATTGAAGCATTCCCAATCTTTGGACAGTCTTCGGCATCGCCCGAGCCAGGCAAAGGTACGCTCGACGATCCAGCGTTTGGGCAAGACGACGAAACGGTGAGCCTGATCGGAGCGTTTGACGATTTCGAGGTTCACGCGCTTCAGAGCGCTACGCAGCCCCTTCTGGAAATGTGGCCCTTGATATCCGCCGTCGGCGTAGAGCTTCAGAAGAAAGGGATAGAGGCCGAACAACGTTGCCATCAGGAGCACGCCGCCGTCGCGATCCTGGATGTCCGCCGCATGCACGATGGCGTGCATCAAGAGGCCTTGCGTGTCGACGAGAATGTGCCGCTTCTTGCCCTTGATCTTCTTGCCCGCGTCGTAGCCATGGAGATCATGAGGCCCCCTTTTTCAGCGCTTTTCACGCTCTGGCTATCGATGATGGCGGCGGTGGGAGAAGCCTCGCGCTCGGCCCTTTCGCGACATTCGACATAGAGGGCGTGATGAATTTTATCGAGCGTGCCGTTCCAGCTCCACAGATCGAAGTAGCCATACAGCGTCGAGCGCGGCGGCAGGTCCTTGGGGATCGCGCGCCACTGGCAACCTGTGCTCAGGATGTACATCAGCCCGTTGGCAATCTCGCGCAGGTCCACCGTACGCTTGTTGCCGCCGCGCTTGGCCGGCGGGATGCGAGGCGCGATCAGCGCCCACTCCTCGTCGGTCAAGTCGCTCGGATAGCGCAGGCGGCTGCGGTCGTAGCGTGCACGGTTCTCGGTAGTCCACATTGGCGGCGCGTCCCCATCGAATCAGGCCGCTCACCTTGAATCACAACCGATTCATTCGACTCAACATGTTTTGGAACAGACACTTAGGCTTGGAACCGGGCTGCCGCCTTGACGGCAACGCAGCAACGGCCCCATGGCTTCTGCCGCCGTCTGCCTGAGTTGACGCAGATCAACCGGGCCATGCCGGCGCAGCCTAGACTGCCACCCGGAGGAAACAGTGATGAATGGGCCAATGTCCCGGCATCACGCGGCCCGCGTCGAGGCCGCCATTGCGTCAGGCCAGGCCGCGCGCTCCGCGCTGGTGGCCTCATGGCGCCGTTCGTCCCGATTGCATCATCTCGATCCCGCCGGTCGTAGCGCGCCGATGCGGCTGAGCGATGTCGAGTTGCGGCAGGCGCGCGAGCGCGTCGCGCCGCTGCTCGCCGCCGCGCAAGGCGCGATGGACCGGCTCTATCAGGCGGTCGGCGCGAGCGGCTGCTGCGTGCTGCTCGCCGACGGCGCGGGCGTGCCGGTCGACCGCCGCGGCACAGCGGTGGACGATGCGACGTTCCAATCCTGGGGCCTGTGGACCGGCGCGCTCTGGAGCGAGGATCATGAAGGCACCAACGGCATCGGCACCTGCGTCGTCGAGCAGCGCCCGCTGACGATCGACCGCGACCAGCATTTCTTCACCCGCAACACGCTTCTGAGCTGCACCGCCGTTCCGATCTACGACCACGAGGCGGAGTTTGCGGGCGTGCTCGACGTCTCCTCCTGCCGCGCCGACCGGACCGATACGTTTTCCAATCTGATCGCGCTCGCGGCAGGTGAGGCGGCGAGGCGCATCGAGGCCGATCTGTTTCGCCGCGCCTTCGCCCATGCCCGCATTGTGCTGACGCAAGGCGCGGACGGCCAGGCCGGCGGCCTCGTCGCGGTCGATGCAGATGATCTCGTGATCGGCGCGACCCGGTCCGCGCGGGTGGGACTCGGGATTGCGCCCGGCCGTCCCTTGCAGCCGGTGCCCGCGGCTGACCTCCTCGGCGGCGAACCCGCGCATCACCATCTTGCCGGCGGCCAGCGCGCGGTGTTGCAGCGGGCGCTGCTGCGCGCGGACGGCAATGTTTCGGCCGCCGCCAAGGCCCTCGGCATCAGCCGTGCCACGCTGCACAGGAAGCTCAAGCGGTTCGAGCTGAAGCACTGAGGGCCCTTGCCTTGCCCACGACTGTCGCAGAACTGCGACAGGTTACCCCGGCCATCGCTGACGCCCGGGCTGACAGGAAAACGCTCCCGCGACATCGTTGGCGCAAGTCGTGAACACGCGACGAATTGCGCAAACAGCAAACATCGGGAGTGATCAATGAACAAGGTGGAATTCCTCGGCGTCACCCAGGTTCCGTTCGCCGAACGCTATGACAATTTCATCGGCGGCAAATTCGTCGCGCCAATCTCCGGCAAGTACTTTGACAACGCCTCGCCGGTGAACGGCCAGATCGTCTGCAAGATCGCGCGTTCCGATGCGCAGGATGTCGAGGCCGCCCTCGATGCGGCGCACGCCGCCAAGGCCGCCTGGGGACGCACCAGCGTCGCCGAGCGCGCCGCGATCCTGAACCGGATCGCCGACCGGATGGAAGAGAATCTGGAGCGCCTTGCGATTGCGGAGACCTGGGACAACGGTAAGCCGATCCGCGAGACCCGCGCTGCCGATCTGCCACTCGCGATCGATCATTTTCGCTATTTCGCCGGCGTGGTGCGCGCACAGGAAGGCTCGATCGGCGAGATCGACCACGACACCATCGCCTATCATTTCCACGAACCGCTCGGCGTGGTCGGCCAGATCATCCCCTGGAACTTCCCGCTGCTGATGGCATGCTGGAAGCTCGCGCCGGCGCTTGCCGCCGGCAATTGCGTCGTGCTCAAGCCGGCCGAGCAGACGCCGGCCTCGATCATGGTCTGGGCCGAGATCATCGGCGATCTCCTGCCGCCCGGTGTCCTCAACATCGTCAACGGCTTTGGCCTCGAGGCCGGCAAGCCGCTCGCCTCCAGCCCGCGGATCGCGAAAATCGCCTTCACCGGCGAGACCTCCACGGGCCGGCTGATCATGCAATATGCCAGCCAGAACCTGATCCCGGTCACGCTGGAGCTCGGCGGCAAGTCGCCGAACATCTTCTTCAACGACGTCACCGCCGAGGACGACGACTTCTTCGACAAGGCGATCGAAGGCTTTGTGATGTTCGCGCTGAACCAGGGCGAGGTCTGCACCTGTCCGAGCCGGGCGCTGGTCCACGCCGATATCTATGACCGCTTCATGGAGCGGGCGCTGAAGCGCGTCGCCGCGATCAAGCAGGGCGACCCGCGTGCGGCCGACACCATGATCGGCGCGCAGGCATCTAGCGAACAGCTCGCCAAGATCCTCTCCTATATCGACATCGGCAAGCAGGAGGGCGCCAAGGTGCTGGCCGGCGGCGGTCGTGCCGAGCTCGGCGGCGATCTTTCCGGCGGCTTCTACGTCCAGCCGACGGTGTTCGAGGGCCACAACAAGATGCGAATCTTCCAGGAGGAGATCTTTGGTCCCGTCGTCTCGGTCACGACCTTCAAGACCGATGACGAAGCGCTCGCGATCGCCAACGACACGCTCTATGGCCTGGGAGCCGGCGTCTGGAGTCGCGATGCCAACCGCTGCTACCGCTTCGGCCGGGCCATCCAGGCCGGCCGGGTCTGGACCAACTGCTACCATGCGTATCCTGCGCATGCCGCGTTCGGCGGCTACAAGCAGTCGGGCGTCGGTCGCGAGACCCACAAGATGATGCTCGATCACTACCAGCAGACCAAGAATCTGCTGGTCAGCTACAGCCCGAAGAAGCTTGGCTTCTTCTGATCGGGCAAGATCTGATTGGGCAAGATCTGATGGGGCAAGATCTGATCGGGCAGGAGAGGGCGGCGCAATCTTGCGCTGCCCTCTCCGTCGTCATCCGTCTGTCAGAGTCTTGAGACAAGACGACAGAGCCGACCGTATCCGGTTCGGCGCCCGCGGCATTCGAAGCGATGCCGGGCAAAGACGGAGGCTTGGTGATGCGGAACAGTCGTTCAGGACGGACAATGGGTGTCGCAGCGATGCTGTTCGGCGCGGCGGTGCTGCCGCTGTCGATGGCCTTTGCACAGTCCGGCGCGGCGCCAGCTGGCGCCAAGCCCTTCCTGACCGTCGATGGAAAGGCGCCACTGGTCCTTGGACATCGCGGCCTGCCGGGCCTGGTACCTGAAGAGACCGAGGCGTCGTACGACCTCGCCGCGGCGCTCGGGACCGATGCGCTCGAAGAGGATTTGCACCTGACCAAGGATTGCGTTCTGGTCGTGCGTCATAACCCCTGGCTGAGCGACAACACCAACATTGCCGAGGTGGCGAAGACCAATGCGGCCGTCGCCGCCCGCAAGCGAACCGTGCCCGGTGTGCGCGTCAAGGCCCCGTCGGCCACCGGCGTGCCTGCCGACTACCTGACGGATCTGAGCGATCCGGCCGATCCCAAATCGGTGCTGAAGTCGCTGATCGTCGACGGCGAGGATCATACCAACGACTGGTCGATCAGCGATTTCACCATGGCCGAGCTGAAGCAATGGATCGGCGGCACCACCTATGACGCGGCCAACGAGCGGCCGAAAGTCTTCAACGGCAAGCTCCCGATCATCAGCTTCCAGGACGTCATCGACATCGCCAAGGTCAAGAGCAAGGAGACCGGGCGGTCCATCCTCGTCTATCCCGAAACCAAGAACCCGACCTGGAACAATGCCCAGGCGATCGCCAATGGCTGCGGCGCGGCCGGCAGCCGTCCGCTCGAGGATGCCCTGATCAAGATCATCAGGGATAACGGCCTCAACACCAAGGACGCTCCCATCTTGGTCCAGAGCTTCGAACCCGGCAGCCTGAAATATATGCGCAGCCACGGCCTCCAGACGCGGCAGGTCCAACTCGTCGACGGCAACGGAATCGACTTCAAAACCGGCAAGGTTCTCCTCAACAACATCACGAATTCGCGCCCGTTCGACTGGACGGTTGCAGGCGATGCGCGCCTGTACGATGCGATGCTGACGGCCGAGGGGCTTGCCGAGATCAAGACCTACGCCGACGGCATCGGCCCGTGGAAGGCCTATATCGTTCCGCTCAAGATCGCGCCGTGGAAGGACGCAAATGCCGACGGCACGCCCTACAAGGGATCGACGCCGGAGGCTTCGACCCAGGACGCGACCAGCCTTGTCGCGGACGCGCACAAGCTCGGTCTTTTCGTGCATGTCTTCACGTTTCGGAACGAGAAGAAATATCTTGCCGCCGACTATCGCGGCGACCCGAGCCTTGAATATCTCAAATTCTACCGGCTCGGCGTCGATGGGGTCTTCAGCGACTTCACGCACACCGGCGTTGCCGCCCGTGCGGCGTATTTGCGCGAGTTGGGCTGGTAAGGCTGGCACGGCGAATCGGACGCGCGTGGGATTTCGGATACAAAACGGCGCGTCCGATTTCTCTGCGTTGGCTGCCCACGTTCCCTTCGCTGACCGGTGAGCTAAAGTTGCCCGATCGGCGGCAAAGGTTTTGCAAAGTTTCGGCCACGTTGCAGTGCGGCATAATGAAAGTCGCGCCATGCCGCCGCGGTCCTTTCCAAGGGCGTTTGACTTGGGTTAGAGAGGGCTGAAGTTTTCTCTGACCCGGAATTCCCATGGCCGCACCCAAGAAAGCCGCCGCAAGCACTCCACAGGACAAGACCGACGGCGGTTCGCCCCCGGAATTCACCAGAGAGCAGGAGCTCAAAGCGCTCCGCGACATGCTCCTGATCCGGCGGTTCGAGGAAAAGGCCGGCCAGCTCTACGGCATGGGCGCGATCGGCGGCTTCTGCCACCTCTATATCGGCCAGGAAGCCGTGGTGGTCGGCATGCAGATGGCCCTGAAGCAGGGCGATCAGGTCATCACCGGCTATCGCGATCACGGTCATATGCTTGCCACCGGCATGGAGGCCAACGGCGTCATGGCCGAGCTCACCGGCCGGCGCGGTGGCTATTCCAAGGGCAAGGGCGGCTCCATGCACATGTTCAGCAAGGAGAAGCACTTCTACGGCGGCCACGGCATCGTCGGCGCCCAGGTCTCGCTCGGCACGGGTCTGGCCTTCGCCAACCACTATCGTGGTAACGACAATGTCAGCGTCACCTATTTCGGCGACGGCGCGGCCAACCAGGGCCAGGTCTATGAGAGCTTCAACATGGCGGAGCTCTGGAAGCTGCCGGTGATCTACGTCATCGAGAACAACCGCTACGCCATGGGCACCTCGGTGTCGCGCGCTTCGGCGCAGCAGGATTTCTCCAAGCGCGGTGCGTCCTTCAACATCCCCGGGATGCAGGTCGACGGCATGGACGTCCGCGCCGTGAAGGCCGCGGGCGAGGAGGCGGCGGCCTGGTGCCGTGCCGGCAAGGGCCCCTTCATCCTGGAGATGCAGACCTACCGCTATCGCGGCCACTCGATGTCCGACCCCGCAAAGTACAGAACGCGCGAAGAGGTCGAAAAAGTCCGCCACGACCAGGACCCGATCGAGCAGGTGCGCAACCGCCTGCTCGCGGCCAAGGTGAGCGAGGCCGATCTCAAGGCGATCGACGCCGAGGTCCGCGACATCGTCAATGCGTCCGCCGACTTCGCCCAGCATGATCCCGAGCCGGATGCCGCCGAGCTCTGGACCGACATTTATCGCTGAACGCGCGCAAGCTTTCTTTTGGAGTCGATATGCCAATTCAAGTGCTGATGCCCGCGTTGTCGCCCACGATGGAGAAGGGCAACCTTGCCAAGTGGCTGAAGAAAGAGGGCGAGACGATCAAGTCCGGCGACGTCATCGCCGAGATCGAGACCGACAAGGCGACCATGGAGGTCGAGGCGACCGATGAAGGTACGCTCGGCAAGATCCTGATCCCCGAGGGCACCGCCGACGTTGCCGTCAACACGCCGATCGCGACCATCCTCGCCGATGGCGAGACGGCCGCCGATCTCGCCAAGGCGCCGGCCGCGCCCGCGCCGAGCGTCGCGCAGGAAGTCGCCGAATCCCGCTCGCCGGTCGGCGAAGGCAAGCCGATGATCTCGGCGCCGAAGGCTGCGGCTGCCCCTCAGGTCGTTGCCGAGCCCGATCCGGAAGTGCCCGCCGGCACCGCGATGGTGACGCAGACTATCCGCGAGGCGTTGCGCGATGCCATGGCCGAAGAAATGCGCCGCGACGCCGACGTCTTCGTGATGGGCGAGGAAGTCGCTGAATATCAGGGCGCCTACAAGGTGACCCAGGGCCTGTTGCAGGAATTTGGCGCCAAGCGCGTCATCGACACGCCGATCACCGAGCACGGCTTTGCCGGCATCGGCGTCGGCGCTGCCATGACCGGGCTGAAGCCGATCGTCGAGTTCATGACCTTCAACTTCGCCATGCAGGCGATCGACCAGATCATCAACTCAGCGGCCAAGACGCTCTACATGTCCGGCGGTCAGATGGGCTGCTCGATCGTGTTCCGCGGCCCGAACGGCGCCGCCGCGCGCGTCGCCGCCCAGCACAGCCAGGACTACTCGTCCTGGTATTCCAACGTCCCGGGTCTCAAGGTGGTCGCGCCGTTCTCCGCAGCGGACTACAAGGGCCTGCTCAAGGCCGCGATCCGCGATCCCAATCCGGTGATCTTCCTCGAGAACGAGGTGCTCTACGGCCATACCGGCGAAGTGCCGAAGCTCGATGACTTCGTGATCCCGATCGGCAAGGCCCGCATCGTGCGTTCGGGCAGCCATGTCACCATCATCTCCTGGTCGAACGGCATGACCTATGCGCTGAAAGCCGCCGACGAGCTCTCCAAGGACGGTATCGAGGCCGAGGTGATCGACCTGCGCACGCTGCGGCCGATGGATACCGAGGCCATCGTCAACTCGGTCAAGAAGACCGGTCGTGCGGTCACGGTGGAAGAGGGCTGGGCGCAGAGCGGCGTCGGCGCCGAGATCGCCGCGCGCATCATGGAGAACGCCTTCGACTATCTCGATGCGCCGGTTGCGCGCGTCTCCGGCAAGGACGTCCCGATGCCCTATGCCGCGAACCTGGAGAAGCTCGCGCTGCCGTCGGCAGCCGAAGTGGTCGAGGCCGCCAAAGCCGTCTGCTACAGGTAAATCATGGCGGGCCCGAAGGAGCAGCCATTGCCACCCGACGTCCTCGCCCGCGACGATGCGGTCGAGATCCTGCGCGTATTCGTGCTGGACGGCGGGCTGTCGATGGCGTTCCAGCGCGCCTTCGAGGAGCCCGATATGTGGGGCCTCCTGCTCGTCGATCTCGCCCGTCACGCGGCGCGCGCCTATGCGCGCGAGAGCGAATACACCGAGGAGGATGCGCTGAGCCGGATCCTCGAGATGTTCCAGGCGGAGATTGAACGGCCAACCGATACGGGCACGACGACACCGCGCGGGAAGGGGCACTGATCGTGGCGATCGAAGCCCATCATTTCGATTTCATGCTGGAGGCGATCCGCGAGGCGGAGGCCTCGATCGCGCAGGGCGGCCTGCCGATCGGCGCCGTGCTGACGCGCGGCAACGAGATCATCGCCCGCGGCCACAACAACCGTGTGCAGGAAAAGAACGTCATCCTCCACGGCGAGATGAGCTGCCTGCGCGAGGCCGGCGTGATCTCGTTCCACGACACCGTCATGTACACCACACTGTCGCCATGCTCGATGTGCGCCGGCGCACTCGCTCTGTTCAAGGTGAAGCTGGTGGTGATCGGAGAATCCGTCACCTTCCCGGGCTCCAAGGACATCCTCGACAAGTTCGGCATCCCCTGGATCGACCTTGCCGACGACCGCTCCATCACCATGATGAAGAATTGGCGTTCCATCCCTGCCAACGAGCGCCTGTGGCAGGGCGACATCGGCAACTAAACCTGGTCGTCTTCGCTGTCGGAGACGACGTATTGCAAAGTTCTTCTTGAGGTCAGCATGCCCATCAACATCCTGATGCCCGCTCTCTCGCCGACAATGGAGAAGGGCAACCTCGCCAAGTGGCTGAAGAAGGAAGGCGACAAGGTCAAATCCGGCGACGTCATCGCCGAGATCGAGACCGACAAGGCGACCATGGAGGTCGAGGCGATCGACGAAGGCACGATCGCCAAGATCCTCGTGCCCGAGGGCACGCAGGACGTCCCGGTCAACGACGTGATCGCCGTGCTCGCCGGCGAGGGCGAGGACGTGAAGGCGGCTGGTGCCGCCAAGCCCAGTGCCTCGGCCGCACCTCCGAAAGCTGCTGAAGCGCCCACCGCCGCGCCGGCTCCCGCAGCCGCGCCCAAGGCTGCGCCGCCTGCCGCCGCACCGGCGCCGCAGGCCGCAGTTCCGGCCGCGCAGAGCAACGGCCATGGCGGCCGCGTGTTCTCATCGCCGCTGGCGCGCCGTCTCGCCAAGGATGCAGGCATCGACGTGTCGATGGTGACGGGCACCGGCCCGCGCGGCCGCGTGGTGGCGCGTGACGTCGAGCAGGCCAAGTCCGGCAAGGGTCTGAAGGCGCCTGCCGCTGCGCCGTCCGGCGCGCCCTCGATCGCACCGACCATGTCGGACAAGCAGATCCTGTCGCTGTTCGAGCCCGGCTCCTACGAGATCGTGCCGCATGACGGCATGCGCCGCACGATCGCGCAGCGCCTGACCGCGTCGATCCAGAACGTCCCGCACTTCTACCTCACCATCGACTGCGACATCGGCAAGCTGCTCGCCGCGCGCGAGGAGATCAATGCGGCTGCTCCCAAGGACAAGGAGAAGAAGCCGCTCTACAAGATCTCGGTCAACGACTTCGTGATCAAGGCGATGGCCGTTGCGCTCCAGAGGATCCCGAACTGCAACGTCAGCTGGACTGAAAGCGGCATGGTCAAGCACCACCATTCCGACGTCGGTGTTGCCGTGGCGATGCCCGGTGGCCTGATCACGCCGATCATCCGCAAGGCAGAGACCAAGACGCTCTCCACCATCTCCAACGAGATGAAGGATTTTGCCGCGCGCGCCCGCTCGCGCAAGCTGAAGCCGGAGGAATACCAGGGCGGCACCACCGCGGTCTCCAACCTCGGCATGTTCGGCATCAGCCACTTCACCGCCGTGATCAACCCGCCGCATGCAACCATTCTCGCGGTCGGCACCAGCGAGGAGCGGCCGGTCGTCCGCGGCGGCAAGATCGAGATCGCGCACATGATGAGCGTGACCTTGTCCTGTGATCACCGCGCCATCGACGGCGCGCTTGGCGCCGAGCTGATCGGCGCGTTCAAGCAGCTGATCGAAAATCCCGTCATGATGATGGTCTGAGATGGCGCATGACGACGCGCTGGCCCTGGATCTCGATGCTGGTCTCGCTGATCCTCACGCTCAGCCCGCTCGGCCGCGACATCGTTGACTCCGCCTTCTTCGCCGGCGAGGCGCTGTCGCGCAACATCTGGGCGCCGATCGCGCTCACCATCTTCGCCGTCATGGCGGCCGCCATTCTCTCGGAATGGCTGATCAGAACCTACATCCGCAATCGCCGCGCCCGCGGCGCAACGACCGCTTGAGTTGAACGGGAGCCGCCATGGCCGATACATCCTTCGACGTCATCATCATCGGCTCCGGCCCCGGCGGCTATGTCACCGCGATCCGCGCCGCCCAGCTCGGCCTCAAGGTCGCGATCGTCGAGAAGTCCTATCTCGGCGGCATCTGCCTGAACTGGGGCTGCATCCCGACCAAGGCGCTCTTACGCTCCGCCGAGATCTACCACTACATGCAGCACGCCAAGGATTACGGCCTGTCGGCGGAGAAGGTCTCGTTCGACCCGAAGGCGGTGGTGCAGCGTTCGCGCGGCGTCTCGAAGCGGCTGAACGACGGCGTCGGCTTCCTGATGAAGAAGAACAAGGTCAGCGTGATCTGGGGCGCGGCCTCCATCGACGCGCCCGGCAAGGTCACGGTGAAGAAGTCCGACGTCGAGGGCCCCAAGGGAGCGCTGGGCGAGGGGGCTTACCTGGCCAAGCACATCATTATTGCAACCGGTGCGCGGCCGCGCGTGCTGCCGGGGCTCGAGCCCGACAAGAAGCTGATCTGGACCTATTTCGAAGCGATGGTCCCGGAGAAGATGCCGAAGTCGCTGCTGGTCGTCGGCTCCGGCGCGATCGGCATCGAGTTCGCCTCGTTCTTCCACACCATGGGCTCCGAGGTCACCGTGGTCGAGGTGCTGCCGCAGATCCTGCCCGTCGAGGACGCCGAGATCGCAGGCCTTGCCCGCAAGCGTCTGGAAAAGCAGGGCATCAAGATCATGTCCTCGACCAAGGTCACGAAGCTGGAGAAGAAGGCCGACAGCGTCGTCGCCACCATCGACGACGGCAAGGGCAAGCCCGTCACCACCGAGTTCGAGCGGGTGATCTCGGCGGTCGGCGTCGTCGGCAATATCGAGAATCTCGGCCTGGAAAAGCTCGGTGTGAAGACCGACCGCGGCTGTATCGTCATCGACGGCTACGGCAAGACCAACGTTCCCGGCATCTACGCCATCGGCGACGTCGCCGGTCCCCCGATGCTGGCGCACAAGGCCGAGCATGAAGGCGTGATCTGCGTCGAGGCCATCAAGGGCTTGCATCCGCATCCCATGGACAAGAACCTGATCCCGGGCTGCACCTATTGCCAGCCGCAGGTCGCCTCCGTCGGCCTCACCGAAGCCAAGGCCAAGGAAAGCGGCCGAGAGATCCGCGTCGGCCGTTTCCCGTTCGTCGGCAACGGCAAGGCGATTGCGCTGGGCGAGGATCAGGGCCTGGTCAAGGTGATCTTCGACAAGAAGACCGGTCAGCTCCTCGGCGCCCATATGGTCGGTGCTGAAGTCACCGAGCTGATCCAGGGCTACGTCGTCGCGATGAACCTGGAGACGACCGAAGAAGAGCTGATGCACACGGTGTTCCCGCATCCGACCCTGTCGGAAATGATGAAGGAAGCCGTGCTGGATGCGTATGGAAGAGTGTTGAATATTTGATGGGCGCCATCGCCGCCCGCCGCCGTCATTGCGAGCGCGGCGAAGCAATCCAGACGGCCTCTGCGGAAAGAGTCTGGATTGCTTCGCTGCGCTCGCAATGACGAGCAGAGAGCCGTTTGCAAAATAAGAAGGAAACCAACCCATGCACGATAACGACAACCTGACCATCGAACGCCCGACCTTCGTCACCCATCTCGAATGCGCGATGGAGGGCGACCACTATGCCGCCGACCAGGTCCACAATCTCTCCAAGGCCGGCAAGCCGCTTTTGGTGCGCTACGACCTCGCGGGCGTGAAGAAGGCGCTGACCAAGGACGCGCTTGCCCAGCGTCCCGGCGACATGTGGCGCTACCGCGAGCTCTTGCCTGTGCGCAGATGCAAGGACATCGTCTCGCTCGGCGAGGTCACGACGCCGCTGATCCGGCTACCGAAGCTCGGCGCCAAGCTTGGCGGCGGCGAGATCATCGTCAAGGACGAGGGACGCCTGCCGACCGGCTCGTTCAAGGCGCGCGGCCTCGTGATGGCGGTGTCGATGGGCAAGGCGCTCGGCATCAAGCACATGGCGATGCCGACCAACGGCAATGCCGGCGCGGCGCTCGCGGCCTACGCGACCTCGTGCGGCATCAAGACCACGATCTTCTGCCCGGCCGACACGCCCGAGGTCAACGTGAGCGAGATCGAGCTTCAGGGCGCGACCGTCTATCGCGTCAACGGTTATATCGACGATTGCGGCAAGATCGTCGGCGAAGGCAAGGCAAAAGTCGGCTGGTTCGACACGTCTACGCTCAAAGAGCCGTACCGCATCGAGGGCAAGAAGACGATGGGCCTGGAGCTCGCCGAGCAGCTCGGCTGGGACGTGCCCGACGTGATCTTCTACCCGACCGGCGGCGGCACCGGCCTGATCGGCATGTGGAAGGCTTTCGACGAGCTGGAGAAGATCGGGTTCATCGGCTCCAAGCGCCCGCGCATGGTCGCGGTGCAGGCGTCGGGCTGCGCGCCGATGGTGCGGGCCTATGATGCCGGCACCGAGCATGCGACGCGCTGGGAGGACGCCCACACGATCGCGTCCGGCATTCGCGTGCCGCAGGCGATCGGCGACTTCCTGATCCTGCGCGCGGTGCGCGAGAGCAAGGGTTTTGCCATCGCGGTCGACGACGACAAGATCTCGGCGGCGCTGAACGAGGTCGCGCGCGAGGAGGGGCTCTTGCTGTGCCCCGAGGGGGCTGCGACCTACGCGGCCTACAAGGACAGCCTCGCCGATGGCCGCGTCAGCAAGACCGACCGCGTGATGCTGTTCAACTGCGCGACCGGCCTGAAGTACCCGCTGCCGCCGGTGACCCGCACGCTCGATCGCCACAAGCCGATCGACTACACGCAGTTCTAGGCACGACCAGACCGCCGGAGCGCGATGATCGCGCTCTGGCGCGTCATTTCGTCTCTTCACGATCGATCCCTCTTCCCGTACGCGGGAGGGCACAAAAAACAACAAAGACATCGCTGGGGAGAAGACAATGAAGAAGGCCATCTGGGCCGGGCTGCTCGGTATTCTCGCTGTGACCGGCACCGCGCGCGCCGACGACTATCCTTCGCATCCCATCACCGTCATCGTTCCCTTCGCCGCCGGTGGCCCGTCGGATGCGATGGCGCGCGTGCTCGCCGAGCGCATGCGGGTGACGCTCGGCCAGCCGCTGGTGATCGAGAATGTCACCGGCGCGGGCGGCTCGATCGGGGTCGGTCGCGCCGTGCAATCGGCGCCGGACGGCTACACTATCTCCTTCGGCCATCTCGGCACCCATGTTGCCAACGGCGCCGTCTACAAGCTCAAATACGACCTCGTCGCCGATCTCGAGCCGGTTGTGCTGCTGCCGAGCAATCCGATGATCGTGGTGAGCAAGAACGCGGTGCCTGCGACCTCGTTGAAGGAGCTCATCGAGTGGCTGAAGTCGCGGCCGTCGCCGCCGACCGCCGGCACCGCCGGCGCGGGCTCCGGCAGCCATATCGCCGGTGTCTATTTCGAGAGCGTCAGCGGCATCAAGCTGCAATATGTGCCGTATCGCGGCACGGCGCCCGCGCTGAACGATCTCATCGCCGGCCAGATCGACGTCATCATCGATCAGACCTCCAACTCCATCAACCAGGTCCGCGCCGGCACGATCCGCGCCTATGCCATTACCGACGACAAGCGGCTCTCGTCGGCGCCGGACATTCCGACGGCAGCCGAGGCGGGGCTGAAAGGCTTCAACATGACGTTGTGGTCGGGCCTTTGGGTGCCGAAGGGGACGCCGAAGGAGATCGTCACCAAGCTCAATGCGGCCGCTGTGGAAGCGCTGAACGATCCCGCCGTGAAGAAGCAGCTCGAAAGCCAGGGCCTCGAGATGACGCCCAAGGACCAGCTCACGCCCGAAGCGCTCGGCGCGCGCCAGAAGGCGGAAATCGCAAAATGGTGGCCGATTATCAAGGCCGCCGACATCAAGGTGGATTGAGGCGGATTGCCTCTTCGGATGCGGCCACAACGTCAAGTGGCCGCACCCTGTGGAGCAATCAGGTTCACGCGGCGCCGCGTTACGTCTTGGCCTCGCTGTGCTTCGACAGGGCCGCCTCCAGACAATTGATCAGAGCCGGCGTGGAAAACGGCTTCGCGAGAAAGCAGATGGCGCCAGCTTTCAGCGCGCGGTCACGCACGGCATCGTCGGGAAAGGCGGTCATGAAGATAAACGGCGTGCGGTGACCGAGGCCGCGCATATGCATCAGGAGATCAACGCCGCTCATGACCGACATCTGCACATCCGCGATCACGCAGGACGTCGTCCTCAGTTCGGCCGACTGGAGAAATTCGAGAGCGGAGCCAAAGATGTAGACGGTGTATCCCCGCGACGTCAGCAGATTGTTGGTCGCAAGGCGGACGGATGGATCATCGTCAATGACGGAAATGACCGAAGGGACTGACAAGATGATCGCTCCTGATCGGGGAGCGGCCGCGCGCGGCGCAGCCGCCCATCGGAAAATGGGCCCCCGGAGCGACCTTGGAAAGCATACTTAGGTTTGCACCTTTCCCCCCGGGCGTGGAATTCCGAGCACCTCGGTCATTCTGACGAGATCGGCCAATGACTTCGCACCCATTTTCCGCATGATCTGCCCGCGATAGATCTTGACGGTAATCTCAGCCAATCCAAGCTCGGCAGCGACTTGCTTGTTCATCAGGCCGGACGCAACCAGGGCGAGAATGTCGCGTTGACGCGGCGTCAGGCCTTCGAAGCGAGTCCGCACGCTCGACACCGACTTCTCGGCATCGCGCCGCTTGCGATCGCGTTCGATCGCAGCCTGGACCGCGTCCAGCATGTCCTGGTCGCGCACCGGCTTGGTCAGAAAATCGATGGCGCCACTCTTCATGGCCCGGACGGTCATGGGGATATCGCCATGACCGGTGATGAAGATGATAGGCGTGCGAATGTCGGCCTTCACGAGGTCCGCCTGGAGGTCGAAGCCGCTCGAGCCGGGCAGGCGGATGTCGAGCACGAGGCAACTGGGGACCACCGGCGGCTTGGCTTCCATGACCTCCGCCGCCGAGCCGAAGGCCTCCACCCTGAGGCCGACCGATTGGAAGAGATTGGTGAGCGCACGCCGCATTGCATCGACGGATCGTCATCGACGATCAGGACGATCGGATCATCGGCCCCCGCCTGTGCCTGCGCCTGCGTTGGCTTGGCGTGGTCGGTCACGACGCGGCCTCGTGTGGGAAGGGCAGGGCAATCTGGAATGTTGCACCGCTCCCCTCATTTGGGAATGCCGAAAGCCGGCCCGCGTGAGCCTCGATGATCGATCGGCAGATCGATAGTCCCATCCCCAGGCCGCTCGACTTTGTGGTGAAGAACGGCATGAACATGCGGTCTGTCACGTCGCTGTCAAGGCCGAGACCGCGATCCGTCACGGTAAGAAGCAGGTGCTCGTCGCCGTCTCGACTGGAGCGAATTGCCAGCTCGCGCGGGAGCTCGACATTGGCTTGCATGGCTTCGATCCCGTTCATGACGAGGTTGATCAGCACCTGCTGGAGCTGGATCCGATCGCCGCAAATGTTGGGCAGGCCCGACGACAACTCCATCCGCACCGACACGGCATGGGTAGCGAGCTCGCGCCGAACGAGGGCCATCACCTCCCTCACGACCTGATTGATGTCGACTGGGACCATCTCGATTTCGGTCTTTTTCGCGAGCGCCCGGATCCGGCGGATCACCTCGCTGGCCCGATTGGCGTCCTCGACGATCCATTCGACGGAACGGCGCGCAGCGTCGAGATCGGCCGGGTCGCGGCCGAGCCAACCGATACAGGCGTCGGCATTGGAAATGACGGCGGCGAGAGGCTGGTTGATTTCGTGGGCAATCGAGGCGGTGAGCTCGCCGAGCGTCGTGATGCGCGTGACATGAGCGAGCTCGGCTTGCGCTTTGCGCAGGGCATCTTCGGCCTGCTCGGTGCGGATCGCCGCCGTCACATCGCTGCTGACGCCACGATAGCCGAGGAAGTTACCATTCTCGTCATGGAAGGGCTTGCCGCTGGTACGCACGTAAATCTGAGATCCGTTGCGATCCCTGCTGCGGTAAACCAGGTCGCGGAACGGAAGGTGGGCATCGAGCGCCGCGCGATGCTGCTCCCATTTCTCGGGCTCGAACTCGGCATCGGGCGGAATGTCCCAACGGGTCAGCCCGATCAAGCCGGTCGGCACCGGACTGGCTGTATCGGCGTGTTCCGATATCCGGGTGATGCGGTGATCCGGCCCGGTCTCCCAAAACCAGTCCGATGCGGTTTCGGCATAGTCGCGGAAGCGCTGCTCGGATTGCTTGAGCTCGTCAAAGGCCTTTTGCAGTGCTTCTTTTGCGGCGAACTGCTCGGTGACGTCCACGTGCGTGCCGATGATTTCCATCACATCGCCATCGCCGCCTTTCACGGGATGTCCCTCCGTATGGACACGTCGTATCGAGCCGTCCGGACGCGCAATCCGAAAGTCGATTTCGAAGGGCTCCCCCTGGTGGATTGCGCGACGTTCCACGTCGGCAATTCGTCGAAAGTCATCGGCGAGGATCCGTTGCTGGAAAGCCCGCGCCGGGACATCGATCTGGTCCGGCTCAAATCCGAACAGGCGGTAGAGCTCAGCCGATCGGTAGGCAAACTCCTGACGACGCACGTCCCAGGCCCAGCTGCTCGTATGGCTGAGGCGCTGGGCTTCGGCCAGATAGGCCTCACTGCGGCGCAGCCTCTTCTCTGTTTCCTTTGCAATCGTGACATCGGTGACAGCGCCGGCGAACTCGATGCGCCCGGATGCACGTCTCACCGCGCGTGCCACGGAATGGAGATATTTGATGGATCCATCCGGCATCAACAGGCGATATTCATGGTCGAAATCCTCCGCCTCGCGGAAAGCTCGATCAAGGGTCTTGCGGACCGCATCGCGGTCCTCCGGATGGATGCGCTGAAACACGAAGCCCAGGTTCGGCTGCATGGCCGGGTCACATTGGAAAATGCGAAACGTTTCCCTCGACCAGAAGATCTCGTCGGTCGTGGGGCTCAAGCCGAAGCTGCCGGTGCGGCTCAGTTCCTGAGCCTGGGCGAGGTAGGCCTCGCTCTGCCGCAGCGCATCCTCCGCCTCCTTGCGCTGGGTGATGTTTTCGCAGGCGACCAGCACGACCGGCGTGCCGTCGCCGCGCAGCATCGCCTTGGCGTTTTCACGGACCCAGAGAACTGAGCCGTCCTTGCGGATCTTGCGAATCTCCCAGGTGTGCGACTGGTCCACGGTTTCCAGGCACAACCCTACGCATTGACGGACGAAGTCGCGGTCTTCCTCGAAAAAGACGTTCAGCACGGATTGGCCGGTCAACTCGGTCGCCGTGTAACCCAATTGTGCGGCGCCAAACGTGTTCACGTTGAGCACCGTCCCGGCCGGATCGACCATGAAATACATGACCGGATTATGCTCGAACACCTCGCGCCACTGCTTCACGGCGTCGCGTAGATCGACGATGTCCTGTCGCGAGTCATCACCGACCGCGGAACTGTCCTTCTCGCCGGTGCCGAAAGATCGAAGCGCCGCGAGGCCGCCGAGCAGCAATTGTGCGGCCGAATTACCAAATTTCGCGATTTGGCCAGGCATCATCGCGGGCGTCCCGGCTCGCAGGGGTCGAAGCAAGTAGAGCACTTTGCAATCAGGGGAGCAATTCCCTCCGACCAAAGTAGACTCCGCGCCGAAACTCGCGGCAGCCGTGCAGCCTGCCGGCCTTGCGCCGTCTCGTTGCGAAGGTGCGGCGAAGGCCCGGAAAACTACGGGACAAACCTACGTATAGCTCGCGCATCCCAAGTCATAGCGCACATTTACCTCCGTACAATTGAGTCGTCCGTTGCATGCGGACTAGTCTCACAACCATCGAAGGGACGCGATGTGCAAGGCCACAAGCCGGCGATTGGCTCGATGTGCTGCTGATGGCTCCGCGTCCATTGCCCGACCTGCCGCACGCTTGGCTGGTCGCGATTGAGAGGCCGCATTTCAGTAACGAGCGTGGATGGTCGGGCGTCAGCGTACGCGCGAAGCCACGACCATGAGAGCCGGGAGGAGAGCATGATGTGCGATACGCCTGAACACTCCGAGCGTGGCCCTGCCGTAAAAGCTTGCGCAGTCTGTAGCGGCAAGTTTGGCCTGATCCGATATTATTCGTGGCGAGCGCCGCTGTGCTCCAGAAAATGTCTCGATCGCTTCAGGGCGCGCCGCGAACGCGACCGCCGATGGTTGTTTCGATTTCAAGCGGCATGAGGACTAGCCCTTCGATCGGCTCCATTCGGCAATTCTGAACCGGAGGCTGCGTGCTGAACCGTGCTTGCAAGCTCCTCTTGATGATCGCGCTGCCGCTTCCGTTGGTAACGGGAGTGAAGGCCGACGAGCTCGGACAGGATGGTGCACATCGTCATCATCCGCTCCAGGATCAGCTCCTGCACGAGAGGTTCTATTCCAGCTGGCACATGCCCGATAATCCCGTGCTCAGCTGCTGCAACAGCGCGGATGGCTACCCGACCGAGGTGCGATACGTCGACGGCCGGATCTACGCGCGGCGCCGGGAAGACGGGAAGTACATCCTCATTCCATCCCAGAAGGTCGAGCGAAACAGGGACAATCCCGACGGCCGCAACCATCTTTGCGCGCCGCCGCCGTCCGCCTCTCTGGTCGACACGGTCTACTGCTTCGCGTTGGGAGGTGCCACGTGAGATTCATATTGGTGAACGGCAGGACCCCTTTCCGCAAGACGTTCTGTCTATGGTGCTGCGAGGAGATCAGCGGCGGTTATCTGCGCGACGCGAAGACGCTGCTGCCCTATTGCGGCTACGAGTGTTACGCGCTCCATCACGAAGCGGCGCCGTTGATCGAGAGGCGAGCGCAAGCGGCGTCTTGAGCTGACGGGTGGGCGAAGCGCATCGGCCGATGCGACTGCTGGCAGGGGAGGACAGGACGTTGAAATTCATGCTCGTCAACCAGGACCAACCGCGCCATGGCGTTACTTGCAGCGCGTGCGCCCGGCCGCTGGGCTCGAGCTACGTCCGGCATGTGTCCACGCAACGGCAGTACTGCGAGTATGATTGTTACCGCCGGTATCAGCAGACGAGCATGGAAGCGCTCTGGCCTTACCGCAGTTCGCTCGAGATGGTCACGGTGTTGGCGGCCATTTCGAGCTGGAGCTGGATGATGCAATTCGGCGCGCTCTCGGGCGCGCTGACGGAAGCATTTCTGCGCGCGCACGAACCTTCTGACCACGGAAGGAGGTGACGGCTAGCCTAACGATGCGGGCCGCGCAGAGTCGGCGGCCGCAGTCACTGCATCCAGCTTCGCGCCGCGTCCAGCCCCGGCGTTGCGAAGCTAGGGCGCGGCGGCTGCGGCCGCTGCCGTGGGTGCCGCGCTGACTTCGTGCGTCGTGACGCGTTGCTCGGACTTCGCCGTGGCTGTGCCGCTGCCCTCGAACCGGGCGCGGTAGACCAGCACATTCTCCATCACGCGCTGGACGTAGTTGCGCGTCTCCGACAGCGGGATGCGCTCGACCCAGTCGACCGGATCGACCTTGGGGTCGCGCGGGTCGCCGCGCGCCTGCACCCATTCGCGCACCCGGCCGCGGCCGGCATTGTAGCCCGCGAAGGTCATGATCTGGTCGCCGCGATATTCCGACAGCAGCGCGCTGAGCTCGGCCGCGCCCATCTGCGTGTTGTAGACGGGATCGGACACCATCCTGTCCCAGTCATAGGTCAGGCCAAAGCGTCTTGCGGTATCGCGGCCCGCCTCCGGGGTCACCTGCATCAGCCCGACCGCGTTGGCGGCAGACTTGTCGCGCTGGTCGAACGAGCTTTCGGTGCGTGCCACCGAATAGATCACGCTGGTCTCGATCGCTGGCGCGACCTGCTTGTGCTCGGGAATGCCGATGGTCGGGAAGGCGTAATGGTCGAGCGCAAGCCCGCGCGCCAGCGCCGACTTGCCGACCTCCAGCATCACGCGCGCATCGTTGCGCCGGCCGGCGAGTTCGCCGAGTGCTTCCAGCGCTGCGACGTCGGTGCTCTCCTTGGCAAGATCCTCGGCATAATAGAACACCATGTCGCGCTCGCCGATGCCGTAGAGCATCTCGGCGGCGCGGACGCGCTCGTCCGCGGGCTGCGTGTCGGCCGCGGCCAGCACGGGCGAGGGCGGGCGCAGCTCGATCCCGTCGACGCCGAGCCTGGCGCGTGCGAGCTGGCCGTAATAGGCGGTCGGATAGCGCGCCGCCGCCTGATAGCTCATGCGGGCATCCGCCGTCGCCCCCATCGCCTCGGCCGCGCGGCCGCGCCAGTAATGCGCACGCGACAGCGCGATCGGATTGGCCGAGCCTTCGTCGATCGCGGCGAAATGCACCATGGCCGCCTTGGGATCGTCGAGATAGCGCAGCGCGATCCAGCCGCACATGAAGTGGTAGTCGACGCGATAGACTTCCATCGCGGGCACCGCCGCCGCACGCACCACGTCGTAGGCAGTCTTGAACTTGCCCTGGTCGAGCAGCTTTCGCGCGAGCAGGCGCCGCTCGCGCCACCAGGCATCGGTGTCCTGGGCCACCATCGTGTCGGGCGCGGCGGCCAGGATCACCTCGGCGGCGTCGTCGATGCGGTCGTTCTGGAGATGCCACTGCGCGCGGCAGAGGACGTAGCCGAGATCGCGGCGTGCTTCGGTCGAGACGTCCTCGAGATAATCCTTGGCCTTGTTGGCCTTGCCGGTGACCGCCGAGCAGGCCTTGACGATCGCGAGCGCGTCTTCGCCGAGCCGCTTGGCCGCGCGCCTTGCACCGGCGTAGTCCTTGGCGCCGAGGCGCTTGTCCATGCGGGCGCGATGATCGTCAGCGGTCAGGAGATCGCGGAACGCCTCGTAGGAATCCTCCTCGCTGCGCTCGGACAATTCGTCCGTGCGCCAGGCCTCGCGCACCAGGCGCGTAGCCCTGTCATTGTCGCCTTCACTCAGGAGCACGCGGGCGAGCGCGAACTTGCCCTTGGCGCTGGTCGGCCGGTCCATCGTGAACTTGTGCACGGCCGCCGCGTCGCTCTTCTCCTGCCACAGCCGCGCTTCGGCGCGGCGGCGGAGTAGGGCGCTGCTCGGCCAGTCCGGATTGGCGGCGAGGAAGGCGGCGTAGCGCTTGAAGGGTGCCGTGCTCTCGGAATGGCGCAGCAGGAACCAGTCGGCGAGCTTCTGTCCGGCCGGATCGGCAATGCGGTCGCGCGCGGCGCTCGCATCCTCGGTCTTGCCCTTGCGCGCGAGATCGATGGCGTCCTTCAGCGCGGCGAGGTCGCCGGTGAGCGGCGGGGCTGCCTGTTTGTCCGAGGGCTCGTCGTCCTTCTTCGACTTGCGCTTGGCCTCGGCGTGCTTGCCATGGCGCGACTTGACCGCAACATGGCGCTGCTTGCCGCCGGCTTTCGTCTCATGCGTTTTCTTTGACGCCGACGATTTGTGACTGCTCTTCGCTGCCAGCTCGGCAGGAAGAAGGGCCAATGCGGCCACGGCAATGACACACGCGAGCGAGCGTAGGCACTGGTTCATTCGATGGTCCCCCTGCGAAACCACTACAAACCAAGGTCCGCGACGACATGCGGCTTGAGAATCAAAGACGACACCCAAAACGATGCCACGACATCGTTTCGCAGTCCTCACGCTCCTTCAACAATGCGGCAAAATACCGATGGGAACTCGGGAACTTCCGAAATGGCGGAAAGGGTAACGTCTTCAACCTTTGTTAACGAATGGGGCTCGCGCGACGGTTGCGCGCGGTCAGGGGCGTCGCAAGGGCCAGATTGCGCGTGTTCCCGCCGCCAAAACCGGTGTATTGAGTTCCCAACCGGTCCTTTCAGCTCTTACCCCCACCGCTCATGCCACTTTTCAACCAGTCGATCAGGCGCAAGATCGTCGGGATCGCCCTCGGATTGATCGTCCTGATGCTGGTCACCGCGATTCTTTCGATGGTGATGTCGAGCCAGGTCGGCGTCCTGCTCGACGAGCTGACCGATCGCTACATTCCGGCCTACGGCCATCTGGCGCGCGCCAACATCCGCTCGCTGGAGCGCTCGGTGGCGCTGCGGCGGATGGTCATGATGAAGATGCAGGCACCCTCGGAGGAGGAGGCCTATGCGGCGCGCCTGCGCGAATTCGAGGAGGCCGATCGGAAGATCGACGAGGAAGGCGAGGCCGCGCGCACGCACATCAACGCGATCATCGACGACAAGAGGACGCCTTCCGACAATGCCGGGCTGGCGCGGATCGAGACCCGCATCGAAACCGCTCTCACCGAGCTGCGTCACGACATGAATGAGGACCACGCAAAACTCCTCAAGCAGGTCGAAGGCAAGCAGATGACGGAGGCGCGCGGGACCCTGGAGCATCTCGACACCATACGCGACCAGTTCAACCAGAAGATCGACGCGATCCGCGCCGACATGCTGAAGCAGGTCTTCGCCAGTACGGCGACAGTGATCGGTCGCCAGCACCAGGCGATGATCATTTCGGGCATCGTCACCATCCTCGCGGCGGTGGTCGGATTTGCTTTCGCGCTCCTCGTCTCCAGTGGCATCACGCGACCGGTGCGGCTGTTGCTCGCCGGCACCCGCGAGGTCGAGGCGGGCCGCTTCGACAAGGCCATCACGGTCTCGACCCAGGACGAGATCGGCGAACTCGCCGCCGCCTTCAATCGCATGATCGAGCAGCTGCGGCACAACGAGCGGATTCGTGAGACCTTTGGCCGCTATATCGATCCCAAGGTGGCGCAGGGGCTGATCGACCGGCCCGAGGTTGCCATCGACGGCCAGCGCCGGGTGATGACCATCATGTTCTCCGACATGAGCGGCTTCACCTCGATGAGCGAGGGCATGACCCCACGTGGCCTCGTCAAGGTGATGAACCACTATTTCACGGTGATGTCCGCGCCGATCCGGAGCCATCGCGGCGTCATCGATAAATATATCGGCGATGCCATCATGGCCTATTGGGGCCCTCCCTTCATTGAGGAGGACGAGCCGGCGCTGTTCGCCTGCTACGCCGCCATCGACATGGCCGATGAGGTGCCGGCGTTGCAGAAGCAATTGCCTGACCTGCTCGGCATCCGCGCCATGCCAGGCCCTTGCGATCTGCGCATCGGGATTGCCACCGGCGAGGTCCTGACCGGCAGCATCGGCTCCGAGCTGATGATGAGCTTCACCGTGATGGGCGATGCCGTGAACCTCGCTTCGCGGCTCGAACTGGTCAACAAGATCTACGGCACGCGGATCCTGATCGCGCAGGCCACGGCGGACGCGATCGGCTCGAACCTCGAGCTGCGCGAGATCGATCGTCTGGCGGTGGCCGGCCAAAGCGCATCGCAGGCCATTTTCGAGGTGATGAGCAAGGCGCACGGGCTCAGCGTCCCGCAGGAGAGCCTGCGCGCGCGCTACGCCGAAGGCCTCGCCGCCTACCGCGCGCAGCGCTTCGACGAGGCTCGCGCCGCGTTCAATGCAGCGCTCGAAGCCGTGCCCGGCGACGGTCCCTCGCGCACGCTGCTCGGCCGCATCGCGCAGTTCGAGGCCAATCCGCCGGACGCCAATTGGGACGGCGCCTGGCGGCTGGAGCAGAAATAGCTGTTCTTGCTGGGCTTGCACCGCCCTTGCTGGAAAAAACGTTTCTACTCGATAACGATGTTCGCCGTGACCTATTTCTCAGGCTTAGGTTTGACGTCCCTTGTGGCGTTTGATGGGGACACGCCGATGACAGAACTTCATGACAGGCTGGAACGGTTCGAGACGCTCACCGCCGAATGCGAGCTGATTGCCAAGCTCGCCACCGACAGCACCAAGCGCGAGTTCTATCTGAGACTCTCGGAGCAGTATCGTCAGCTGGCGGTGGATATGCGGAAGGCGATCGCGACCAAGGCCGCGGCCTGACGCCGCCTGCAATCCGTTCTTAATGTTTGGCGCGCATCCTTTGAGGATGCGAGCGTCGCGATCATGATTGCTCGCATTGGGAATGCCGAGGTCCGTTGCGGTGCAGCGCATCTCGCTGACGTCGCTTTGCCGCTCCTCACCAGGGCAATCCCATGCGCCTTCTCGCAGTCCTCATCTTCGCGCTCATGACGGCCGCCTGCAACCAGGAGCAGGACATCACCGGCTCGACCCCGGTCTGTGCGATGCGGAACTACAGCTCCTACAATCCCCGCGACATGAACCAGTGCGTTGCCGCCTGCAAGGCGTGCGACCACGGCAACACCGTCACCTGCACCACGTCATGCACCCTCAAGGGTGCCCACTGAGCGGCGGCGCTGGCTGGAGCTAGCGCTGAGGGTGCTCGGGCACCGGAACGATTCACATGGGTTAGTCATTGAAGGGGCAGGCAGGACGCGGAGTCCTATGGAATGGGTATGCTCGATCCCGGTCGGTTCCTGGTGTCTGCTCGCATTGCGATGCATGGCCGATGGCGGCCAACGTCAAACGTTCGAGCTGGTCGGCGTCGCCGCACGAGGTCCGCTTCGTATGCCCGCGCTGTCGCCGCGAGGAGACCGCCATCATCTCGGCCTCCGGTGAGCTGACCCCGATCCGGCGCATCGACGCTCCGCTGCGCGATGTCACCGCGGCCTGGGCTCAGGCCCAGCGGCCAAGAGGTCGGGCGTAGCCCGCCCGTCACAGGACCAAGAGATCGGGCGTAGTCGGCTCTGCGCAACGCCTTGCGCGGTCCGTTTTTGGAACCCAGCCTACGCCGACGCGTTTCCGCTCCGACATCAACGCACCGAGGCCCTGCGAATGATCAGCGAGCATTTCGACACCCGCACCCGGATCAACATGAAGCTGGCGCTGGATCGGGTCTGCCGCAATCGCCCGGTCGGCGAGGACCATTGCTTTCGCAGGTCCGTTGCCGAGAACATCATCCGCTGCGCGCTCACGGGCCGCACCGGCATCGGCCAGCTCGTCGATGCCGGCGAGCTGGCGGTGATCAGGACGCGTTCGGAGCGGGAGCCGGCCTGATTGCGCCGGCTCAATCTCCGGTGCGGTGCTTGGCCCGTCATGCAACCGGCCGATTGACTCTCCGCTTGCCCGCCCCGTAGATTGGCCGGTGACGGTTCTCCTCACGGAGATCAAAAGGGAACGTCGTGCGAGGTTTTCCCGATACCGGGATATTCTCAACGCCACGGCTGCCCCCGCAACTGTAAGCGGTGAATCTTTCGTCATATGCCACTGGGAATCTCGGTCCTGGGAAGGCGACGTAAGGTAACGACCCGCGAGCCAGGAGACCTGCCGTCAGCCGTGGTCACACGCGAAGATGTCGGTCGGGGAGTACAGACATTAGCTTCACGGGAGCAATCGAACGCTCCGCCGTGAAACCTCGTTCGCTGTGACGTGCCACTGACGTCATACCGAGGTTACAAGAGTGTCCCGTATTGTCTTTGCCGCCAGGCGCTTCCGCGCCGGCGTTGTCGCGTTCGTTTCCCTGTATTCGCTCGATCTGTCCATTGCCCAGGCCCAGCAGTCGGCATCGACCGATCTGCTGCCGCCGGTCGAGGTCGCGCCGACCGAGCGTGCGGCCAAGCCGCGAGCCGCGCGGCCTGCGCCCGACCAGCCCGAGCAGCGGCGCGTCGCTCGGCTGCCGAAGCCCGAGCTGGTGCCGGCGTCGCCCCCGGTTGCCGGGGTATCCGCGGCCAACCTGTTTCCGACGGTCGTCGTCAGTCCGACGGGCGTTGTCACTCCGACCAATCTGGTTGCGAGCTCGGTGACGGTTCTGACCGCCAGAGACATGGAGCGCGATCAGCGCCGGACCGCATCCGATGCGCTGAGCGCGGTTCCTGGCCTGAACCTCGTGCAGACCGGCGGTCCGGGGGGACAGACGTCGATCTTCATGCGCGGAACGAATTCCAACCACACCAAGGTCCTGATCGACGGCATCGATGTCAGCGATCCCGGCAACCCGAACCGTTCGTTTGATTTCGGCCAGTTGCTCACCTCCGACATTCAGCAGATCGAAGTCCTGCGCGGTCCGCAGGGCGGTCTCTACGGCGCAGACGCGCTGGGTGGCGTGATCTCCATCGTGACGAAGAAGGGCGACGGTCCCGCCCGCGCCACCGGCTCGGTCGAGGGAGGCTCGTTCGGAACGTTCAATCAAACTGCAGGTCTGAGCGGTTCACAGGACCACTTCAACTATGCCTTCAACGTCGCGCATTTCCACGCGAACGACGTGCCGGTGACGCCGGTCGAATTGCTGCCGCCGGGGCAGAAGGCGATCGGCAACAACTACGACAACATGACTTATTCGACGAAGCTTGGCGCCGAACTGAGCGAAAACCTGACGCTCAATGGCGTGGCGCGGTACACCGACGCTACCCTGCGCTTTACCGGAGACACCTTCGATCCCGTCACATCCGCGAGCTTTCCCGCGGCCGCGCAAAGCACGCAGACGGTGCACCAGCTCTTCACGCGCGGGGAGGCGGTCTGGTCCGCTCTCGACGACCGGATGAAAAGCTATTTCGGCGTCAACTACACCAATCACTGGAACTACAACATCTCGCCCGGCGACGTGATGGCCACGATCACGACCGGCGACCGCGTCAAGTATGATTGGCACACCACGACCCAGCTCGCGCCCAACAACAATGTCATCATTGGTGCGGAGCATGAGACCGAAACACTGCAAACGGCGACGGTCTCGGCGCAAAACGTCAACAAGGCCGGGTATATGGAGCTGCAGTCCCAGTTCCGGGATCGAGTCTTCTTCACGGCCAACGTCCGGCAGGACGACAACGAGCGGTTTGGAGAGCATCCGACCTTTCGTCTGGCGTCTGCCGTGATCGTGCCGGTCACGGATACGAAGTTCAAGGGAAGCTACGGCACGGGGTTCAAGGCGCCCACGCTCAACCAGCTTTACGTGAGCTTTCCCGCGTTCTTCTTCTTTGCAAATCCCAACCTCAGGCCCGAGGAAAGCGTCGGATATGACGCCGGCTTCGAGCAACCCTTGTTTGGCGATCGCGTTCGCTTCGGCTCGACCTACTTCCGCAACAACATCACGGACCTGATCCAGAGCACGTTCGATCCCGTGACGTTCGCGAGCACCAACACCAATATCGGCAAGGCGATCACGGAGGGCACGGAGAGCTTCGTCGCGGCTGCGATCACGGACCGGCTTCGCGTTCGTGCCGACTACACTTTTACCCGCGCGGTGGATGCGACGGCGGGACTGGAGCTGCTGAGGCGTCCGAAGGAGAAGTGGAGCGCAAATGTCATCTGGAATCCGATCGATCCGCTGACACTTTCCGCAACCGTGTTGCACGTCGGGAGTTTCGTCGATGGTAACCGCGACTTCAGCATTCTGCGTCTGCTGGCTCCGGCCTACACTGTCGTCAACGTCGCAGCCGAATATCTGGTCACCGACCAGGTGAAGGTGTTCGGCCGGGTCGATAATCTCGCCAATGTGCACTATCAAAATCCGACCGGCTTTCTGCAGCCGGGACTGGGCGTCTATGGCGGCATTCGCCTGGCGAATTACGACGTCAGATAGCGAGAGAGAGAAGCCTCATGACGACGGCCGATCCGCTCATGGACCTGATCGCAAGCCAGCTTGCCGACGCTGAGGCCGGCTGGAGCGTCGGCACGTTCGGTGCCATTGCCGAGTTCACACGCGAGCCCGGTGAGGCCTTCGATATGGAGCAGTCTCGCAACGGGATCAGCGCCGTGACGCAGAAGGGTGGGATACGCGTTGTCTCCCACCCGGATCTGCGCCTGATCGCATCGGAATCGCCGACCACGGAGAGCTGGAGCCACCGCATCGCGCTGTGTCTTCCGCATGAAGCCAGCGCCATGAGTGGTCGTACCGTGCTGACCGAGCTCGGTCCGGATATCGAGGCGCTCCTGACGAGGGATCGCAGCGGCATCCTGTTCGACCTTGGCCTCGGAACGTTGCAGGTCGACGCCTGCATCCGTGTCAGCGATGCCGATGCCGTCGCCGCGCTCAGGAGCCGCACGGGCCAATCCGTGTTCGCGCCCGAAAGCGACGCCATGCGGATCATTCTGGCCGCCAATCCGCACCGCGTCTTCATCAGCCGCATCGGGCGCGCCGAGGTATTCCAGCCGATCCCGCCGCCGGGCGGGCAAAGCCCTGACGGCCCGCACACCCACGTCCTGCCAAAGCTGCTTGCGCATCGCCGCACCCATGCCGCCACCGAGCCGCTGCCTGAGGGGTGGATCCCCTGCGCGCATCTCTATCCGGCCCATCCGCTCCGCGATCAGCTCGGCCGCAAGCGCGCTTTTCGGCCGGATCATCACGCAGCCTTCCAGGCGCTGCTCGAACTCTATGGGCTGCCGGAGCTGACGGCGTGCAAGAGGGCCGTGGTCGAGGCGGTCGCGAAGGGGCGGGGATCTGAGACGGCGACGCTTCCGCCCGATCGCACGGCGCGCGCCACCGTTCGCGTGGCCTTGCGCCAATTGGCGGCCAAGGAGCCGCACACCGTGACACTCGCCGCCTGGCTTGCCGCCTACGACCGGCGCGATCCAGCCGAGACTGAAGATCCCATGGAGGCTCTTCACTGAGTCAGACGTGATGCCGCGTTCCAGCAAAATTGTGCTACAAATCCCACAAGGAGATCGTTCCATGACTGTCACCATCCTGCCGCCCCACGCCGACCGTTTCCGCCTTCATCCGGTCGCGTCGCGCCTCGCGCCGATGTTCTGCTTTGCACTGCTGACGGTGTCATGCGCGCTCGCGAGCTTCGCGCTTGCCTGCGCGACGCCGTTTGCGGCGTTCGCCGTCGTCGCCGCCGCGATGCTGCCGATGCGTCCGGCGCTGCTCGTCGTCACCGGCGCCTGGCTCGTGAACCAGACCATCGGCTTTGGCGTGCTGCACTATCCCATCGATGGCAGCACCATCGCCTGGGGCTTTGTCATCGGTGCTGCCGCGTTGCTGTCGACGGCAGCGGCATCGACCGTTCTCCGCCTGCTGCCGCAGGGCCGCACGCCGCTGATGCTGGCCATCGCGCTCGTCGCCGCCTACGCCGCCTATGAGCTCGCGCTGCTTGCCGCGACGCCGTTCCTTCGCGGAGAGGGCGCGTTCACTGCGGCCATCGTGACGCGCATCGGGCTGACCAGCGCCGTCTGGCTCGCCGGCCTCGTCGCCGCCTGCGAGATCGTCCGCCTGGTCGATCCGTTCGGGCGCGCGATGCGGAACGCGTAATGCTGGATGTGCGTCATCCCAAGGGTTGCGCGAGCCAGGCGGGAACTCCCGCATTCCACAGGGAATACCGCTTCCGGCCCGCAACGAATCGTTGACACCCGGCTGCATATGTCACCACATGTGGGCGTCACGGTTCCGCTGGATCGCAAGATTTAGTGGCTAAGAGGGAAGCCGGTGAACCGCGCGAGAGCGCGGAATTCCGGCGCTGCTGAGGCCCGCAGGCGGGGTTACGTGCACCTCAGCTTGGAGACAGGCACGGCAGCCCTGCACGCGCCCGCCATCTCGCTCTACCGCAGCGCCGGTTTCGTCTCCTGCGCGCCGTTCGCTGACTATGAGGCAAGCCGGCACAACCAGTTCATGCGGCTCGACCTGACGGATTGAGCTGGGCGCTTCGCGCTCATCACTCCCGCCTCAGGATGACCGGGTTGGTACTGCGGGCCGCCGCGACTCAGGTGAGGCACGCTCCGTTCCCGAGATCCGCGCTGGGGCGCGCCGGAGCGGCTTTGAAATCTCAAGTTGTGGATTGTCATAATCACGAGGGTATTGCAGTAAGCCAGCCCGTGTCTTCCCGGTAACGATTGTGCTGTCTCTGCAACACTCATCTTGGATTAAACCCTTATCTCCGTCCGTTCGCATCAGCGCCGCTTTTTAGCCACACCCGAACATGAATAAAATCGCTCTAAAGTTTGAAGGGCATCGGCGGTCTTCGAAGAACGGAAAATCCCAAGGTCGATTCAAATCTTGGCTCTGATTTTTCGGGTCTGAAAGGGTTGGCCGGGGAAACTGGTTTGCGATGGACGCAAAGACCGACATCAAGCAGAGGCTGCCGAGCCGTCACGTGACGGAAGGCCCGACGCGCGCGCCGCACCGGTCCTATTTCTACGCCATGGGTCTGACCACCGAGCAGATCCACCAGCCCTTCGTCGGCGTCGCCTCCTGCTGGAACGAGGCCGCCCCCTGCAACATCTCCCTGATGCGCCAGGCCCAGGCGGTGAAGAAGGGCGTCGCGTCGGCCGGCGGCACCCCCCGTGAATTCTGCACCATCACCGTTACCGACGGCATCGCCATGGGCCATGACGGCATGCGCTCGTCGTTGCCTTCGCGTGAGTGCATCGCCGATTCCGTCGAGCTGACCGTGCGCGGCCACGCCTATGATGCGCTCGTGGGCCTTGCCGGTTGCGACAAGTCGCTGCCGGGCATGATGATGGCGATGGTCCGTCTCAACGTGCCTTCGATCTTCATCTACGGCGGCTCGATCCTGCCCGGCAATTTCCGCGGACAGCAGGTCACCGTGCAGGACATGTTCGAGGCGGTCGGCAAGCATTCGGTCGGCGCCATGTCGGACGAGGACCTCGACGAGATCGAGCGCGTGGCCTGCCCCTCGGCGGGCGCCTGCGGCGCGCAGTTCACCGCCAACACCATGGCGACCGTCTCCGAGGCGATCGGCCTGGCGCTGCCGTACTCGGCCGGCGCCCCGGCACCGTATGAAATCCGCGACGCTTTCTGCATGACCGCGGGCGAGAAGGTCATGGACCTGATTGCCTCCAACCTCCGGCCGCGCGACATCGTGACACGGAAGGCGCTTGAGAACGCCGCCGCCGTGGTCGCGGCGTCCGGCGGCTCGACCAATGCTGCACTGCACCTGCCGGCAATCGCGCATGAGTGCGGCATTAAGTTCGACCTGTTCGACGTCGCCGAAATCTTCAAAAAGACACCATATGTCGCGGATTTGAAGCCGGGTGGCCGTTATGTCGCCAAAGACATGTTTGAAGTAGGTGGCATACCGCTTCTGATGAAGACGCTGCTCGACAACGGATTTCTCCACGGCGACTGCATTACGGTCACCGGTCGAACGATCGCCGAAAACCTCAAAAGCGTTAAATGGAATCCGCACCAGGATGTGGTGCACCCGGCAGACAAGCCGATCACCGTCACCGGTGGTGTGGTTGGTCTGAAGGGCAATCTGGCGCCAGAAGGTGCGATCGTGAAAGTCGCGGGAATGTCTAACCTGAGGTTCACCGGTCCGGCGCGATGCTTCGACCGGGAGGAGGACGCCTTTGAGGCTGTCCAGAACCGCACCTACAGGGAAGGCGAAGTCATCGTGATCCGCTACGAGGGCCCCAAGGGCGGTCCCGGCATGCGGGAAATGCTCCAGACCACCGCGGCGCTGACGGGCCAGGGCATGGGCGGCAAGATCGCGCTCATCACCGACGGCCGCTTCTCCGGCGCCACCCGCGGCTTCTGCATCGGCCATGTTGGGCCGGAAGCCGCCATCGGCGGCCCGATCGGGCTGCTCGAGGATGGCGACATCATCGAGATCGACGCGGTCGCAGGTACCCTTAACGTAAAATTGAGCGACCAAGAGCTCGCCCAGCGCAAGACCAAATGGAGCGCTCGCGCGACTAACCACACGTCGGGTGCGCTCTGGAAGTATGCTCAGCAGGTTGGACCAGCGGTCGGTGGGGCAGTGACCCATCCGGGCGGGGCGCACGAGAAACAGTGCTATGCGGACATCTAGGCGTGCCATAGTTGCGTTTGTGTTGGGGGTCGGTGCGCTGGCCGCGCCGGCGCTCGCCTTTGACGGCTCGGCCAGCAAGGATGCGGCCCTCCCGGTCGTGACCACCTTGCCGGGCGCCGCGGGTGCCGTGCGCAGCAAGGTGGCGGCACCGGCGACCACGCCCCAGGAAACCTCGCTCAGCGCCCTGCAATATGCCGCCGAAGGCGGTCATCCCGGCGCTCAGTTCAAGCTTGGCCGCATGTATGCCGATGGCGACGGCGTCGCCCAGGACGATGTGCGCGCCTTCGAATATTTCAGCCGCATCGCCAATGCGCATGCCGAGGACAGCCCGTCGGCGCCGCAGGCGCAGGTCGTGGCCAACGCCTTCGTCGCGCTCGGCCGCTACTATCTGAGCGGTATCCCGAACTCGAAGATCAAGCCGGATTCGGACCGGGCGCGGGAGATGTTCTCCTACGCGGCCTCCTATTTCGGCAATGCGGATGCGCAGTACGATCTCGCCCGGCTGTACCTGAAGACCCCGGACGCTTCGCGCGAGGATTTCCGTTATGGCGCGCGCTGGCTCGGCCTTGCCGCCCAGAAAGGCCAGCACGAGGCGCAGGCGCTGCTCGGCCAGATGCTGTTCAATGGCGACCGCCTGCCGCGGCAGGCCGCGCGCGGCCTGATGTGGCTGACGCTGGCGCGTGACAGCGCCGGTATCGAGGAAACCTGGATCAAGGAAAGCTACAATCGCGCTTTCGCCAAGGCCTCGGACGACGACCGCGCCATGTGCCTGCAAATGCTGGAACAGTGGGTGCAGGGCGTTCAGGGCCGCCGGTAGTAGGTACCCCCGCCGGGTAGGTTAGCCCGCGGCTGCGCAAAGCGCAGTCCGCTGGCGCAATCCAGCACCTCCAGGCATCGGCTCAAGCCGCCTCCAGATCCAGATCCGCCCATACCGGCACGTGGTCCGACGGCTTCTCCCAGGCCCGCACATAGCTGTCGATGCCGACATTGGCGAGCCGGTCGCTGGCCTGCGGCGACAGCAGCAGATGGTCGATCCTCAAGCCATGGTTCTTCTGCCAGGCGCCGGCCTGGTAGTCCCAGAAGGTGTAGAGCCCGGGCTCGTCGGTGACCGCGCGCAGGGCGTCGGTGAGGCCGAGGCCCAGCAGGGACTGAAAGCTCTCCCGCGTCTCGGCCTTGAACAGTGCGTCCTCGGTCCAGGCGGCGGGATTATGGACGTCGCGGGCATGCGGGATGACGTTGAAGTCGCCTGCGAGGATCAGCGGCTCCTCGGCCTTGAGGCGCTCCCTCGAATACTCAAGAAGCCGCGACATCCATTTGAGCTTGTAGGGATATTTCTCGGTCCCGACCGGATTGCCATTGGGCAGATAGAGGCAGGCGATGCGCAGCACCCCGTGCTTGAGCGTGACCACGCCCTCGAGGAAACGGGCATGGGCGTCCTCGTCGTCGCCGGCGAGGCCCGACTTGGTCTCGTCGAAGCGGAGCTTCGAAAGCAAAGCGACGCCGTTGAAGGTCTTCTGACCGTGGGTGACCACGTTGTAGCCCAGCGCCTCGATCTCCAGCCGCGGGAAGGCCTCGTCAACGCATTTGATCTCCTGCAGGCAGACGATGTCCGGCTGGCACTCCTTCAGCCAGGTCAACAGCAGGTCGATCCGCTGCCGGACCGAGTTCACGTTCCAGGTAGCAACTCTGATGGGCATTGGTGGGGCTCCGGGCAGGGGCCATGGTTAGAACAAACTGCAAACGCGCCCGTCAAGGACGCCGCAAAATCTCCCACAAAATTAACCCGGCTTAAGCCGGGCTCGGGCCATTGATACCGAAAAGGTTTTTCGAATGGGATGGCCGGACAAATCCATGAAGCAAGCTGAGCCGCGCGACGGCCTGATCGGCG
The DNA here is from genome assembly GCF_011516635.5 of Bradyrhizobium barranii subsp. apii. Taxonomy (GTDB): domain Bacteria; phylum Pseudomonadota; class Alphaproteobacteria; order Rhizobiales; family Xanthobacteraceae; genus Bradyrhizobium; species Bradyrhizobium barranii. Next base: position 5,003,522 of record NZ_CP096255.1, read on the forward strand.
CGTTCCTGTACTGGCTCGGCGGCTTCGAGATCGAGGACGGCCTGACCGCCGATCTCAGCGAGCGCGAGCTGCGCCGCATCCGCGCCAAGCAGATCGACGCGGTGATGCGCGCGATCCCGGTGACCATGGCCGTCACCATGCTCAACGTCGCCATCGTGCTGATCCTGTTTTGGGGCAGGGGCTGGAACGATTTCCTCACGATCTGGGGCATGACCCTCGCCGTCACCGCCTCGCTTGCCGTGCGCGCGTGGCGGCGGTCGCATCAAAGCCCGCCGCAGGAAGCCTCGTCGCGCGCCGCGCGGCAGATGCTGCGGCAGGCGTTCTTCCTCGCGGCGATCTGGGGCACGCTGCCGCTCGCGCTGTTCAGCCGGGTCGAGCCGACCAGTCAGCTCATCCTGGCCTGCCTGATGGTCGGCATGATGTCCGGCGGCGCCTTCACGCTGTCGACCTTCCCGCGCGCGGGCCTCGTCTATCTCGCGACCGTGACGATGGCCTGCGCCGGCGCGCTGTTCTCGTGCGGCACCGGCCCGTATCTGCTGACCGCGGTGTTCCTGCTGCTGTTCGCGTTCTTCATGGCGCGCAACATCGTCTCGCAGGGCAATCTGTTCCTCGGCAATCTCAAGGCCCGGCTCGAGCTCGAACGTCAGACCGAGATCATCTCGCTGCTGCTGAAGGACTTTCAGGAGAACGCCAGCGACTGGTTGTGGCAGACCGACGCCGAAGGGCATCTCGTCGACGTGCCCCAACGCTTCGCCGAAGTGGCGCAGCTTCCGCTTCCGCTGCTGAAGGGCTCGCATTTCGTCGACGTGCTCGACATGCTCTGTCCCGACGACAAGAGCGCAGCCTACAACGTCGTCGGCCTGATGGAGCAGAGCGAGCCGCTGCACGAGATGAACCTCAAGGTCGTCGCCGGCGGCGAGGCGCGGCTGTGGTCGCTCACCGCGAAGCCGGCCTACGACCGCGACGGCCAGTTCCTCGGCTATCGCGGCTTCGGCCGCGACGTCACCGAGCGCTGGCGTGCGGAAAAGGCGGAGGCCGAGAGCCGCGCGAAGTCCGACTTCCTCGCGGTGATGAGCCACGAGATCCGCACGCCCATGAACGGCGTGCTCGGGCTTGCCAGCATGCTGCTGGAAACCAAGCTCGATCCGGAGCAGCACGAGGCCGTCACCTCGATCCGCGAGTCCGGCGACAATCTCCAGCGCATCCTCAACGATATCCTCGATCTGTCCAAGCTCGAGGCCGGACGCTTCGCGTTCGAGGCGATCGACTTTGCGCCGCAGGCGCTGGTCGAGACGGTTGCGACCGTCGTGCGCGCAGGCGCCAAGAGCAAGGGGCTGGCCGTCAAGGTCGAGCTCGATCCGAACCTGCCGCCGACGCTGCGCGGTGATGTCGCGCGGATCCGGCAGGTGCTGCTCAACCTCGCCTCCAACGCGGTAAAGTTCACCGACGAAGGCGAGGTGACGATCAAGGCCACCTGCCAGGCGCGCCGCGATCTGCTTGCGACCGTCGAATGGACCGTGACCGACAGTGGCATCGGCATCGCGCCCGAGAAGCTCGGGGAGCTGTTCTCCGACTTCGCGCAGGCCGACGCCTCGATCAGCCGCCGCTTTGGCGGCACCGGGCTTGGGCTTGCGATCTCCCGGCGCATCATCGAGCAGATGGGCGGCACCATCGGCGTCACCTCGACGCCGGGCGAGGGCTCGACCTTCCGCTTCACGCTGGTGCTGCCCTGGAGCCAGGCGCACGCCTCCGACCAGGCGGCGGGCAGCGACGAAGCGGACGAGCTCAAGGCGCGGATCGCGACCGGCCGCTGAAGGTGCTGGTGGCCGAGGACGATGCCGTCAACCGCATGGTCGTGACCAAGATGTTGGGGGCGTTCGAGGTCGAGCTGCGCGTCGTCACCGACGGCGTCCAGGCGGTCGAGGCTGCCTCGGAGAGCGACTACGATGTCGTGCTGATGGACGTGCGCATGCCGGACATGGACGGCCTTGCCGCGACGCGGGCGATCCGCGCGCAAGGCGGGCGCTTCGAAGCCTTGCCGATCGTCGCGCTGACCGCCAACGCCTTCCCCGAGGACGTCAAGATCTGCCGCGAGGCCGGCATGTCGGATTTTTTGGCAAAGCCGCTGCGTAAGCCCGCGCTCGCCGCCGCCTTGCTGCGCGCGCTCGACGGCCACATGATGTCGGAGGGCGCGCCGCTTCAGCCGGAGCTGACGCCGCTCGACGTCGCGTGGACGGACGAGGAAAGGCAGATGACCGGCGTCTAGCCGGTCAGATCGAGAAGCTGGTCCCGCAGCCGCAGGACGGCTACAGGCGCGTGCGCCGGCAATGTAACGCGGCGCCGCTACAGTTTTCCATAGACGCGCCCGGCGACCGCCTTCAGGCGCTCGACCGAGCCGGACTCGGGATGCGGCTTGACCGGCGCGAACAGGATCGAAGCCTGCCTGCCGTTCCTCCAGACATAGATGTTCACGGCGTTGCCGTTGCCCTTGGTGCAGGAATGCTCGCCGAACGCTTCACTGCCGAGCTCGGGTATCGCCAAATGTTTGCACGGGCCCGCGCGCTTCATCATGCTGATGACCGTGTCGCGCGAGATCGCGATCACCGCGACGGTCATGGTGTTGGCCTCGCGATCGAACATCATGCAGCTGCCGGCGCCGGTCCGCTGGACCGTCAGCGTGCCCTTGTCGAGAAAGCCGTCGGCATCGGCGGCAGTGAGCCACTCGCAATTGCCGAACCGCTCGCTGCTCTTGCTCACGTTGGCGATGGCAACGCGCGCGGCTTCGGTAATCGGCCCGAGTAGCGCGTCGTCGGCACGCCGGCCGATCGGATAGACGCTGATCTGCAGAATGTAATCGCCGGACAACGCGACGACCGAGGCCTCCTGGCGTTCTGCGCCGGCGGCGCTCGCTCCGCCCTGGCCTTCTTCGCCGATCCCCGCGACTGCGTTAAGCGGCATGCGCTCGCCAAGTGTCTTGACGAAGGTCGCGTACAATTCCCTGGCGCGGTCCTTGTCGGGATTGCGGAACACGGTCAGCATCATCGTGTCGCCGCGCCCGCCCTGGTAGATGCAGCCGCGGCCGTCCTGATTTGAAATCAGTGGCCATTTGAGCACCGGCATCGCGCGGGCGAGCTCCTGGGCGCTGATGAACGGGCAGGTTTCGGCCGCGCGCGCGGGAAGCACCGGGACGGCTGCGATTGCAAGGAATAGAGCGAGGCAACAGAACAGACGATCAATAACTCGCATTGGATAATTTACTACCGCTATTGGCGCGCCACGGCAGATGAAGATGGGCACTATTGCTTGGTCGTGGCGCTATGATGCAACGTTCAATTTTGCTTGACTGCTGCCCAGGGCGGGCGTGAGCCGCCGATGCTGCTATGATGAGCAACCGGATTTTGGATGGGCCACCGCCTACTTCCGCTGAACGCGCTGACCGGACATGGCTGCATTAACATTGCGACAGGACTGGAAGGAGGTGCCATGCCGAAAACGATCGCGATATTGGGCTCCGCCCTCTTCTTTGCGGTTGCGCCCACCACAGTGGCGGGGCTCGTTCCCTGGTGGATTACGCGTTGGGAGTTTCGGCCGCCCTTCTTCGATCTCGACGCGACACGCGCCGTCGGGATCCTGTTGATCGTCGCCGGTCTACCCGGGCTTGTCGACTCGTTTGCACGCTTTGCGCTGCAAGGATTGGGCACGCCGGCGCCGATCGCACCGACGCAGAACCTCGTGGTGACGGGTCTCTATCGCTATGTGCGCAATCCTATTTAGTCGTCCGTGAACAAGGCTCTAAGCGATTGAGCGAGAGTCTGTTTTTCGGATTTGAGACGGTTTGAGATTGCAGGGATTGGGAGGTAAAGACCGCCAAAGCCTGCAAATTCGATTGTGGATTGAACGAAGCCGCTGCCGCGGCGTAGGGGGCAAGGTGGCATAGATCGCCTCCTGGCTGAGAGGATGTGGGTGTTGGAGCCCACCCCCTCAGACAGGAGTATCGAGATGGCCGATTTGAGCCCTCTTCGCCGCCGCATGATCGAAGACATGACCGTCCGCAATCTGTCGCCGGCGACGCAAAGATCCTACATCAGCGCGGTTTCGAAGTTCAGCCGCTATTTTGGCCGATCGCCTGACCGGTTAGAGCTGGAAGACGTCCGCGCCTTCCAGGTGCATTTGGTCTCGACCGGCATCTCATGGCCGGCGCTGAACCAGATCGTCTGTGCGCTACGGTTTTTCTACGGCGTCACGCTCGGCGAGGCGCTCATCCCAGAGCGCATTCCCTATGCGCGAGAACCGCGCAAGCTGCCGGTCGTTCTCAGCGCCGACGAAGTGGTTCAGTTTCTTGAAGCGGTATCGAGCCTGAAGAGCCGCGCCGCGCTCACCACCGCCTATGCGGCCGGGCTCAGGGCCTCGGAGGTTGCGGGACTGCGGATCGAAGACATCGACAGCGCCCGCGGCGTCATCCAGGTGCGCCACGGCAAGGGCGCGAAGGATCGCAACGTGATGCTGTCGCCCCAGCTGCTGGGCATCCTGCGCACCTACTGGCGGCTCGCCCGGCCGCGGCTTTATCTGTTCCCTGGTCGTGACGAAGATCATCCGATCGATCAGACCGTGCTGCATGCCGCCTGCCGGTCGGCGGTGAAGGCTGCGGGCCTGACCAAGCGCGTCACGCCGCACACGCTGCGCCACAGCTTCGCGACACATCTTCTCGAGAACGGAACCGATATCCGGATCATCCAGGTCTTGCTCGGGCACAATAATTTGTCGTCGACAGCGCGCTACACGCAGGTCGCCACCGATACGATCCGAGCGACGCAGAGCCCGCTCGATCGCCTGTCGCTGGAGGTGACGCCACCTGGATGACCCGCAGCGGGATGCGGGTCATGACCCGCTCCGACATCCGCTCCAACAGGCCCGCCATCGAGATTGCCGATATTCTGCGCCGGCATGGCGACGCCTATCGCCGTGTACATGCCGGTCATCTGGGGCGGGTCGAGCGGCGCGTGATGAGCGCGATCGTTGCGTGCCGGACCGAGGCGCTCGGCGGCCACATGCAGGCTTGCGACGACTGCGGCACGACACGCGTTGCCTATAATTCCTGCCGCAATCGGCACTGTCCGAAGTGTCAGGGGAGAGCCCGAGCCGCGTGGCTCGCCGCGCGTCAAGCCGACCTGCTTCCGGTTCCCTATTTCCACGTCGTCTTTACACTTCCCGCACCGATCGCCGCGATCGCTTTCCAGAACAAGGCCGTCGTCTATGCCATCCTGTTCAAGGCTGCCGCCGAGGCGATGACGACGCTCGCCGCCAATCCACGCCGGCTCGGCGGTGCGATCGGCGGCGTCGCCGTCCTCCACACCTGGGGACAGACGCTGATGCATCATCCCCACGTCCATTGCGTCGTTCCGGGTGGCGGCCTCTCGCCCGATGGCGCGCGCTGGACCGCTTGCCGACCGAACTTCTTCCTGGCCGTCAAACCGTTGTCCAGACTATTTCGCACACTTTTTCTCAAACGTCTGTCGGCAGCCTTCAACTCCGGTGCCTTGCGTTTCTTCGGCGATCTCGGAGCTCTGGCCGAGCCGGCTGCCTTTGCGGCCCACCTCGACGCCATGCGACGCATCAACTGGGTTGCTTACGCCAAGCGGCCCTTCGGCGGACCCGCACAGGTCCTGGCCTATCTCGGCCGCTACACCCATCGCGTCGCGATCGCCAACAGCCGGCTCGTCGCACTCGACGACGATCATGTCGCCTTCTCATGGAAGGACTATCGCCAAAACAGCGCGACAAAGATCATGAATCTCAAGCCCGATGAGTTCATTCGCCGTTTCCTGCTTCATACGCCGCCTGACGGCTTCCACCGCATCCGCCACTTCGGCTTCATGGCCAACCGCCATCGCGCTGCCAAGCTCGCCCTTTGCCGCGAACTTCTCGATCATGAGCGAACAGCCCCAAACGATGGCCAGCCGTCGCCTGTGGATTCGGAGGCTCAAACCTGGGCCGAGGTTCCTGCCTGTCCCGATTGTGGTGGCGTCATGCGCATCATTGAGCGCTTTCGACATAGCTTCAGACGCCCCAGCCCTCGAACATCACCGTTCCGATGCGACACATCGTGAGCCAAGTCATGTCGTGCACGACGATCATCATTCGTCATTTCGCTCCCAGCGTCTCGATCATCGCGGACGATGTCGAATCCGTGCTGTCACACTGCGCGACAACAACCGTCCGATGCAGCAAAAGGCCTATCGCGATCTCAGGCGAAGCGCGTCTGATCTCAACTCTTCCAGGATGCGCACTCCTGTGTCTCTGCCTCACGCGCCGAGCCAGCAGATCGGGCATGGCGATCTCGAACAATCCCCATAGCTGCAAAACCGCGAATAGCCTCCCGCGCCTTCGTTCAATCCGGCTTCAATGAGGTCGCGTCATAAGCGCCTGCCGCGCCCTCGCGTGAGCGCGACCTCACAGAACCCTCCAGATTCCCTTTCGCAGCGGACCATGATTCTGTGTTGCATCGGAGGGGACGATGCGACCGAAGAAGCACAAGACGACGGGATCGAACGACCTGTTCCGGGCGCGGCTGGACCAGATCATCAATCTGAAGCACGAGCTGGTTCTGTTGGCCGGCAAGATCGATTGGGACTGGATCGACGGCGAGATCGCGCCGCTCTACAGCGAGAACGGCCGGCCGGGGATCGAGACCCGCTTCATGATCGGGCTGCTGTTGCTCAAGCAGATTTACGGGCTGTCCGATGAGGGGATTTGCGAGCGCTGGGTCCACGACCCGTATTTCCAGTACTTCACCGGCGAAGAGTTCTTCCAGCACGCCTTCCCGCACGAGCGATCGGACCTGAGCCATTGGCGCAAGCGGCTCGGCGACAAGCTGGAACTGCTGCTGGCCGAGAGCCTGCGGGTGGCGCACGAGGCCGGCGCGTTACGCGGCCAGGACCTCAAGCGGGTCACGGTCGATACCACGGTGCAGCCAAAGGCCATCACCTTTCCGACCGACGCCAAGCTGCTGCATGCGGCCATCAAGGGGCTCAATCGCCTGGCGAGAAGGCACGGCGTCAGGCTGCGGCAGTCCTATTCTCGGATCGCCAAGGCCGCCGCGATGATGGCGGGCCGCTACGCCCATGCCAAACAATTCAGGCGGCATCAGCGGCAGTTGCGTATCCTGCGCTCAAGGCTCGGCCGGATCATCCGCGATATCCGCCGCAAGATCGACGGCCAGCCAGCCCTGGAGGAGGCGTTCGCCCTTCCGCTTGGCCGGGCCAGCCAGATCCGCTCGCAGCAGCAGCGCCAACGCGGCTGGAAGCTTTATTCTTTCCATGCCCCGGAGGTGGAGTGCATCGGCAAGGGCAAGGCCTCCGCGCCGTACGAGTTCGGCGTCAAGGCTTCCATCGTCACCAACAACCGCCGAGCTCCCGGCGGTCTGTTCGTGCTACACGTCAGGGCGCTGCCCGATAATCCGTATGACGGTCACACCCTGCGCGACGTCATCGACCGCACCGAGGCACTCACCGGCTGTCCGATCGAGCGGGCCTATGTCGACAAGGGGTATCGCGGCCACGACGCTCAAAATCCACGTCGCGTCTTCATCTCCGGCCAGAAGCGCGGCGTCTTCGGGATCATCAAGCGCGAGTTGCGCCGCCGATCCGCCATCGAGCCCATCATCGGACACCTGAAGGCCGAAGGTCACCTCGGGCGCTGCTACCTCAAAGGCCGCGCAGGAGACGCCGCCAACGTCGTCCTCTCCGCCGTAGGCCACAACTTCCGCCGCATCCTCGCCTGGCTGAGAGATTTCTTGGACCTGTTCCTGATCCGGATATGGCGCACGTTCACATGTCCCATCCCGCTCAATTCGGATTCTTAACGGACGACTACTTTGCATGGGGTTGTTTTTCAGATTTTTAAGTCGGGCTAGATCGAGAAGCTGGTCCCGCAGCCGCAGGACGCCGTCGCATTGGGATTGTTGACGCGGAACGAGGCGCCGATCAGATCGTCGACGAAATCGACCTGCGAGCCCGCCAGGAACGGCTGGGAGGCGGAATCGACCAGCACGACCGCATTCTCCTGCTCGATCACAAGATCGTCGTCGGTGCGGTCGCGGTCGATGTCGAACTTGTACTGGAAGCCCGAGCAGCCGCCGCCCTCGACGGAGATGCGCAGCATTGCGCCAGAACCTTCGCCCTTGAGGATCTCCCCAATCCGGCGTGCGGCGCGGTCACTGATGGTCACGTCAGTCGTCATAGCTCGTCTCCGATAGTCCCGCGGTCATACCAACTTCACTTGCCCAATTCATTTGGTATCCCGCGTCCGGCATAGTTAAGTGCAAGCATACGCAGAATCAAATGGCCTGCTCAAAAATCAACCGGATCATAGGCTTCCCACTGGTTTTTCCCAATCCTCGATGAAATTTCCCAATCTTTTGATTATCAGAATAATTCTGAAAAACAAAATCGATCAAGAAAACACAGAGTGAACAACTATGGAACAAGATTGGGAAAAAACCTATGGGAAGCCATTGAGAACAAAGAATAAAGCCCTGACAAATGGATAGGGACTAAATTCGTCGTGTCCGTCGGAATGGCAGCCCCTCATGCGCCCTATGCCTGCGACCCCGACCGCAGCCGCGGCCGGCTGGTCGTGGAGCCGCCGAGCCGGACCCGCAGCCCGTTCCGGCGGGATTGCGACCGGGTGATTCACTCCACCGCGTTCCGCCGCCTGAAGTACAAGACCCAGGTCTTCGTGTTCCATGAGGGCGACCACTACCGCACCCGGCTGACCCATTCGCTGGAAGTGGCGCAGATCGCTCGCGCCCTGGCCCGGCAGCTCGGGCTGGACGAGGACCTCACGGAAACGTTGGCGCTGGCTCATGATCTCGGCCATCCGCCGTTCGGGCACGCCGGCGAGCGGGCGCTGGATGCCTGCCTGAAGGATTTCGGCGGCTTCGACCACAACGCCCAGACCTTGCGCGTCGTCGCGTCGCTCGAGCACCGCTACCCGGAGTTCGACGGTCTCAACCTGACCTGGGAGTCGCTGGAGGGCATCGTCAAGCACAACGGCCCGCTGACGGATCGCAGAGGCGCGCCGGTCGGGCCCTATCGCGAGCATGGCATTCCGGTCGGCATCGCCGACTACATCAAGACCTACGATCTCGAATTGTGGAGCTTCGCCTCGCTGGAGGCGCAGGTCGCCGCGATCGCCGACGACATCGCCTATGACGCCCACGACATCGATGACGGCCTGCGCGCCGGCCTGTTCCATCTCGATGATCTCAAGGTGATGCCGCTGACTGCGGAGATCATCGCCGAGACCTCAGCGCATTACCCCGATCTCGAAGACGTCCGGCGCGGCGCCGAGCTGGTGCGCGAGCTGATCTCGCACCTGATCGGTGCGGTGTATTCGGAGGCGCAGAAGAACCTCGCCGCCGTAAACCCGCAATCGGCCCAGGATGTGCGCCGGCAGAGCCGGGCGCTGGTCGCGTTCCCGGCGGCGGTTGCCGAGGAGGAGGCCGCCATCAAGCGCTTTCTCTATCAGCACATGTACCGTCACAAGCGGGTGATGCGGGTGATGGGGGAGGCGGAACAGATTCTGTTCGACCTGTTCGCAAAATACCTGACATCGCCCGGTGAGCTGCCACCGGAATGGCTGCTGGGGGCAGAGGCGGACAATGAGGGCGACCGGGCCCGCCGGATCGGCAATTTCATTGCCGGAATGACCGACCGTTTCGCCCTGACCGAGCACCAGCGGCTCTTTGACTCGACCCCGGATTTACGTTAGGCGGCGGCCATGCCCGACACATCCTCAGCACCGCACCTGTTCGCCGACGTGCTCGCACGCGTGCACGCCGCCTGCCGCGCGCTCGCAGCGGACGCCAACTGGCCCGAGGGTATCGATTTCTCCCGCGTGGTGGTCGAGCCGCCGCGCGACGCCTCCCATGGCGACATGGCGACCAACGCCGCCATGGTGCTTGCGAAAGAGGCAAAGGCAAAGCCCCGCGACCTCGCCGAGCGGATCGCCGAGCGGCTCCGTTCCGACGCGCTGATCGCCAAGGTCGACGTCGCCGGTCCCGGCTTCATCAATCTGACGCTGAAGCCGGCCGCCTGGGCCGAGGCGCTGCGCACGGTGCTGCGCGAGGGGGCTGACTACGGCCGAGTCCGCGGTGGCTCCAAGGTCAATGTCGAATACGTGTCGGCGAACCCGACCGGGCCGATGCATGTTGGCCATTGCCGCGGCGCCGTGTTCGGCGACGCGCTCGCGAGCCTGCTCCAGTTCGGTGGCCACGACGTCACCCGCGAATACTACATCAACGATGCCGGCGCCCAGGTCGACGTGCTCGCGCGTTCTGCCTTCCTGCGGTACCGCGAGGCACTTGGCGAAAACATCGGCGCGATACCGGAAGGCCTTTACCCCGGCGACTATCTGAAGCCGGTGGGCGCGGCGCTGGCGAAGGAGCACGGCGACAAGCTGCTCGCGATGAGCGAGGCCGAGTGGCTGCCGACGGTGCGCGCCAAGGCAATCGCGATGATGATGGACGAGATCAAGGACGATCTCGCCGCCCTCAACATCCGCCACGACGTGTTCTTCTCGGAGCGCTCGCTGATCGAGACCGGCAACAACAAGGTCGCCGAGACCATCGATTTCCTGAAGGCCAAGGGCGACATCTATGAAGGCCGCCTGCCGCCGCCGAAGGGCGCGCCGGTCGAGGACTGGGAAGACCGCGAGCAGCTGCTGTTCAAGGCGACCGCTTACGGCGACGATGTCGATCGTCCGCTGATCAAGTCGGACAATTCCTACACCTACTTCGCCTCGGATATCGCCTACCACAAGAACAAGTTCGATCGCGGCTTCGCCGAGATGATCGACGTCTGGGGCGCCGACCATGGTGGCTACATCAAGCGGATGCAGGCGGCGGTGAAGGCGACGACATCAGGCAAGGGCGCGCTCGACGTCAAGATCGTCCAGCTCGTGAAGTTGCTGCGCAACGGCGAGCCGGTGAAAATGTCGAAGCGGAGCGGGGATTTCGTCACCTTGCGTGAGGTGGTGGATGAGGTCGGCCAGGACGCCGTCCGCTTCATGATGCTCTACCGCAAGAACGACGCGGTGCTCGACTTCGACCTCGCCAAGGTCATGGAACAGTCGCGCGACAACCCGGTATTCTACGTCCAGTACGGCCACGCCCGCGGCCACTCGATCTTCCGCAACGCCCGGGCCGAGGTGTTCCCGGAACTGCCTGAGGATAGCGGCAAGCGCATCGCGTGGCTCGGCGAGTCGGCGGTGGAACGGCTATCGGACCCGGTCGAGCTCGAGCTGCTCAAGCGCCTCGCAATTTTTCCGCGCATGCTGGAGGCCGCCGCCGCGGCCCATGAGCCGCACCGAATTGCCTTCTATCTCTATGACTTAGCGAGCGAATTTCACGCACTTTGGACGAAGGGGCGCGATTTGCCCTATTTACGCTTCATTATCAATAATGATGCAGATCTTACAAAGGCGCGACTGGCCATGGTCCAGGGCGTCGTCTCTGTCCTGGCATCGGGCCTCGCCATCCTCGGCGTCCATGCTCCGGACGAGATGCGGTAGTTTGGGGCGAACTACTTAAGGGGAATTTTGGGGGGAACCGGCAGAAGCCGGACCGCTTAGACTTGGTTGAATGCCTTGTGGGTCGAAAGCCGCGCCTTGGTCGAGGGGCGCGCGGCTTTCCCGAAGGGACGCATCATCACGATGGCCGAACGATATCAGGACAGAACGTTTCCTTCCGATGGCTATGGTCGCGGTGGCGATCAGCATGGGAAGGCGGAAAACGATCCCTTGGCCGAACTCGCCCGCCTGATCGGACAGACCGATCCATTCGCAGCGCAGGGACGGCCGAGCGCGCAGCCGCCGGCACCGCCAACGCAGAGCTATCAAGACCACGACTATCCGCAGGACGACTATCCGCAGGACGACTATCGGCAGGATTATGCCGAGCAGGCGCTGCCGGCTCCGCCCGGGCCGCCCTCATGGATGCGGCGCGCCAACGTGCAGCCGCAGCCCGCGCCCGAGCAGCCCGACTATCCCGTTTCTGTGAACCCGGTTCATCCATTGCACCGCTATTCAGCCCAGCCGACCGCGCCCGAGCCCGATTTCCATAAGCCGCAGGCCTATCAGGACCACGCTTACCAGGATCAGGCCCATCAAGCGCAGGCCTATCAGGATCAGGCCCATCAGGGCCGCGCTCACCAGCAGCATGATCAGGCTTACCAGGAGCAAGCCTATCAGGAGCCGCATCAGCCGCCCGATCCGGCACGCTACGACGATGCGCTCTATGGACGGCTGGAGGGTGGCGAGCAGGATTATCAGCGCGATCCCGCCTATCCGGACGATCCTTACGCGTTCCAGCGCGACTATCCCGAGGCCGATCTCGACGAACCGAAGAAGCCGCGCGGCGGCATGATGACGGTCGCGGCGATCCTCGCGCTTGCCGTGGTCGGCACTGGCGCGGCCTTCGCCTACAAGACCTATGTCGGTTCGCCCCGCAGCGGCGAGCCGCCGATCATCAAGGCCGACAACACGCCGACCAAGATCGTGCCGGCGCCGACCGACTCCTCGGCGAAGGTGCCGGATCGCATGGCGAGCGGCGATGGCTCCGAGAAGATCGTGCCGCGCGAAGAGGCGCCTGTCGACGTCGCTGCCAAGGCGGGCGGTCCGCGCGTGGTGTTCCCGCCACTAAACCAGAACGCGAACCCGCCGTCGGTGGCGAGCGTCGCGCCGTCCACGATCCCGCCGCCAAGCGCGGGTCCAATCCCGAGCAACGGCACGCTGCCGGCCAACACGCCGCGCGCGATCAGGACTGTGGCCGTGAGGGCCGATCAGACCGATAGCACCGCGCCGCAATCCACGGCCGCCAAGCCGACGGCAGCCGCGCCGAAGCCCGTTGCGGTGCCCGCCGCACCGGCTGCGCCGCGCAATCCGCCGACGTCGGCCAATGCCAGCGCCAACCAGCCGCTCTCGCTTGCGCCGCAATCGACGCCGGCTGCGGAGGTGCCGCAGCGGATGGCTGCGACCAACCCGACGCAACTCACGCCCGCCAGCAATGGTGGTGGCGGCTATGTCGTGCAGGTCTCCTCGCAGCAGAGCGAGGACAGCGCGGCCGCGTCCTACCGGGTGCTTCAGAGCAAATATGGCAGCGTGCTCGGATCGCGCTCGCCGGTGATCAAGCGGGTCGATCTGACCGACAAGGGCAAGGGGGTCGTCTATCGCGCTTTCGCCGGACCCTATGGTTCGGCCGAGGAAGCGACGCAGGCTTGCAACAGCCTGAAGTCCGCTGGCCTGTCCGCCTGCTTCGTCCAGAGGAATTAACGGCCGTTTCCTTGACCCCCTCGCGGGGCAGGGTTAATCGGCCGTTATGAGCACGCGGGCCTTCATTACCGGTGTATCCGGAACGGAACTAACCGCCGCCGAGCGGGAGTTTATCCGTGCCGAACGCCCATGGGGCTTCATCCTCTTCAAGCGCAATGTCGAGGCGCCGGCTCAAGTTGCTGCGCTGGTTGAGGAATTGCGGGCGGCTGCGGGCGCAGCTGACGCGCCTGTCTTGATCGACCAGGAGGGTGGCCGGGTGCAGCGGCTGGGCCCGCCGCACTGGCCGGTCTATCCGCCGGGCGCGATTTTCTCGACCTTGTACGACGCTGATTCGGTACTTGGATTGACGGCTGCGCGCCTCAGCGCCCGGCTGATTGCGTCGGATCTCGCCGATCTCGGCATTACCGTGGATTGCCTGCCGCTGGCTGACGTGCCGGTGCCGGGTGCCGATGCCGTCATTGGGAACAGGGCCTACGGCACCGAGCCGGGCAAGGTCGCCGCGATCGCGCGCGCGGTCACCGAGGGCCTGGAGCAGGGCGGCGTGCTGCCGGTTCTGAAGCACATTCCCGGACATGGACGCGCCACCGCCGACACCCATTTCAAGCTGCCGACGGTCGATGCTCCGTGGGACGAGCTCGACCGGACCGACTTTGCGGCATTCAAGCCGCTGGCCGACCTGCCGATGGCCATGACTGCACATGTTGTGTTTAGCGCGGTCGACCCCGCCCATCCGGCGACGACTTCTGCGACAATGATCACTCAGGTGATTCGCGGCGTGATCGGGTACCAGGGTTTGTTAATGAGTGATGACGTGTCGATGAACGCGCTGTCGGGGAATATCGCCGAACGGACCCGCGCCATCTTCGCGGCCGGCTGCGACATGGCCCTGCATTGCAACGGCAACATTGAAGAGATGCGCGAGGTCGCCGGCCAGACACCTGAGCTGTCCGGCACGGCGCTGGCGCGGGCGAAAGCCGCACTTGCGTCGCGCAAGGCACCGCAGCCGTTCGACCGGGCGGCCGCACGCGCCGAACTGGACGCATTGATCGCACGGGCAAATACGGCATCCGCATGACCGCAGAAATCCTATCGTTTGAAACCGGGCGGCCTGCAGAGCTCGCCGAGGGTGAGCCGGCGTTGGTGGTGGACGTCGAGGGCTATGAGGGCCCGCTCGACCTGCTGCTCGCGCTGGCGCGGCAGCAGAAGGTCGATCTCGCCAAGATCTCGATCCTGGCGCTGGCCGACCAGTACCTCCACTTCATCGAAGCCGCGCGAAAGATCCGGCTGGAGCTTGCTGCCGATTATCTCGTGATGGCGGCCTGGCTTGCCTTCCTGAAGTCGCGCCTGCTGCTGCCGGAGCCGCCCAGTGCGGAAGGCCCGAGCGCAGAAGAGATGGCGACCGCGCTCGCCAACCGCCTGCGCCGGCTGGAAGCCATTCGCGAAGCCGCCAACCGGCTGATGAACAGGCAGCAATTGCTGCGCGACATCTTCCCGCGCGGCGAGCCCGAGCAGATCGCGGAGATCAAGCACCCGAAATACACTGCGACGCTGTACGACCTGCTCACCGCCTATGCCGCGCAGCGCCAGTCGCGCGTGCTGGCGAGCGTGCATCTGGCCAAGCGCACGGTGTGGTCGCTCGCCGAAGCGCGCGCCACGCTGGAGCGGCTTGTCGGCAGCATCAGCGAACAGGACGACTGGGGCGTTCTCGACGACTTTCTGCTCCGGCACGTTGCCGATCAAACGCAGCGCGCGACGGTGCTCGCCTCGAGCTTTGCGGCTGCGCTCGAACTGGTGCGTGAAGGTCAGCTCGAGTTGAACCAGAAAGAGGCGTTCGCGCCCATCTATTTCCGGAAGGGGCGCCCGAAACCGGTCGTGGACGCAGCTCCTGCGCCTGATGCGCCGGTCGGTTAAGTGCAAGAAGGAGAAGCTACCATGGCAAGCCTGGCTGAAGTGCGGGTAGAAGAGGCCGAGCCGATGGAGAACGAGTCCCAGGCACGTCCTGAAGAGCTGCGGCTGCTGGAAGCGCTGCTGTTTGCTTCGAATGAACCGCTGGACACCGCGACGCTGGCCAAGCGCATGCCTGATGGGGTCGATGTCAAGGCTGCGCTCGAACAGCTCCAGGCCGATTATGCCTTGCGCGGCGTCAATCTCGTGCGCGTCGCCAACAAATGGACCTTCCGCACGGCCGGCGATCTCGCTTGGCTGATGACGCGGGAGAGCACCGAGACCCGCCGCCTGTCGCGTGCCGCGATCGAGGTGCTGGCGATCATCGCCTATCACCAGCCGGTGACGCGCGCCGAGATCGAAGAGATCCGCGGCGTCGTCACCTCGAAGGGTACGCTCGACGTGCTGCTGGAGACCGGCTGGATCAAGCCGCGCGGTCGTCGCAAGACGCCCGGCCGCCCCCTTACATTCGGAACCACCGAGGACTTCCTGTCGCAGTTCACCCTGGAACAGCTTGGCGATCTGCCGGGCCTGGAAGAGCTGAAGGGCACGGGCCTGCTGGATTCGCGCCTGCCGACGGGATTCAGCGTGCCGACCCCGTCGGATGACCCGCAGCTGCGCGAGGACGAGGATCCGTTGGAACCGGGCGAGGACCTGGATCTGGCGCTGGCGCCTGCGGTCGAGCCCGAGACGCCGGACGGCGGCAATGAGGGCGGCGAGGGTGGCAGCGAGGACTGACGTCCTGGCCGTTTAGAGGCTCCCTGCGACCAGTTAACACTGGCAAGATTACGTAGCGCCAACAGCGAATTGGCGCTGCCTTGGTCCTTGTTTTTGAGGCCTGCCGAGCCTAGGTTTCCGGGAAGATCGGCCGGGTCCCCGGCCAGGTGTGTTTGGAGGGTTGCAGGATGGGTTCGCTTAGCATTTGGCACTGGATCCTGGTGATCGCAGTCGTCCTGCTGCTGTTCGGCCGCGGCAAGATTTCGGATCTGATGGGCGACGTGGCCCAGGGCATCAAGGCCTTCAAGAAGGGCATGCAGGACGACGACAAGGTCGCCGACAAGCCCGAGCCGGCCAAGTCGATCGAGCACGCCGCCGCGCCGCCAACCGCGGCCCGGTCCGACGTCGGCAGCAAGGCCGTCTGAGTAGGCGTACGCGAGACGCGGGTGACGGCGCCGATCCTAAGCGCGAAGGATTGGGCCGGTCGCGGCTGGCGTGAACGGAAAGACCTCATGTTCGACATCGGGTGGAGTGAACTGGTCCTGATCGGGGTCGTGGCCTTGGTCGCCATCGGCCCGAAAGAGCTGCCGGGCGTGCTGCGCATGGTCGGGCAGTGGATGGGCAAGGCCCGCAAGATGGCTGCCGAATTCCAGGGCCAGTTCCAGGAAGCGATGCGCGAGGCCGAAATGGCCGACCTCAAGAAGAGCTTTGACGAGGTCAAGGAAGCCGCTTCCGGCTTTGCCGGCAACAATCTGATGACCTCGCTCCAGAAGGATGTCAGCGACGCGCTCCGCGTCGATGCGCTGGACAAGCCGGCCGAGACCTCCACGACCACCGCCGTCGAAGCGCCGGCGACTTCAAGCGAAGCGCTGGCGATTTCAACCGAAACGCCGGCGACACCGACCACGCCGGAAGCGCCGACGCCCGAGACCTTCGTGGAAGCCGAGGCGCATGCGGCCGTGAACGAGCCGCTCGCGATCACCCGCGAGGTCGAGCAGGCCCAGGTCATTCAAGACACTGCGCCACCTGAGGCGATCAAGGACGTTAAAGCGTCATGAGCGACGCCGATATCGAGGCCAGCAAAGCCCCTCTGATGGACCACCTGATCGAGCTGCGGTCGCGGCTGATCAAGGCGCTGCTTGGCTTTGGCGTGGCCTTCATCTTCTGCTTCTTCTTCGCCAAGCAGATCTACAACGTGCTGGTCTGGCCGTTCGTGTGGGTCGCGGGTCCCGAGAATTCGAAGTTCATCTACACGGCGCTGCTGGAATATTTCATCACCCAGCTCAAGCTCGCGCTGTTCGGCGCCGGCTTCATCTCGTTCCCGATCATCGCGACGCAGATCTACAAGTTCGTCGCGCCCGGGCTCTACAAGCACGAGAAGCAGGCCTTCCTGCCGTATCTGGTCGCGACCCCGTTCTTCTTCGTGCTGGGCGCGGCGCTGGTCTATTTCGTGGTGCTGCCGATGCTGGTCCGCTTCTCGCTCGGCATGCAGCAGGCCGGCAGCGACGAGACCGCGCAGATCCAGCTGCTGCCCAAGGTCGGCGAATATCTGTCGCTGATGATGTCGCTGATCTTCGCCTTCGGCATCGCCTTCCAGCTTCCGGTGATCCTGACGCTGCTCGGGCGCATTGGGATCGTGACCTCGAAGATGCTGCGCGAGAAGCGCCGCTACTTCATCGTCATCGCCTTCGTCATCGCGGCCGTTCTGACGCCGCCCGACGTGCTGAGCCAGTGCTCGCTGGCGATCCCCCTGCTCCTGCTCTACGAGGGCTCGATCATCGCGGTCGGGATGGTGGAGAAGAAGGCGGCGGCGTCGAAGGCCGCCACCGGGACCGACGTGTCGACGCCGGCCAATCCTGCAGAGTAGGGCGCCACGTCCACCGGTGTCATTCCCCGCGAAGGCGGGGAATCCAGTACGCCGCAGCCTCTCGGGGAATCACGGGCGCCTCTGGAATACTGGATCGCCCGCTTTCGCGGGCGATGACAGCTGTGCTAGGGGGAACGCGCTGACGTACAACGTTCGCCGTTGTAGGTTTATGCGCTGATCCAGGACCACCGCCATGCACGACATCAAATCGATCCGCGACAATCCGCAAGCCTTCGACGCCGGCCTCGCCAGGCGTGGCATGAAGCCGTTGTCGGCGTCGCTGCTCGCGATCGACGAGAAGCGGCGGGCGGCGATCCTGGCCTCGGAGCAGGCGCAGGCGCGGCGCAATGCGGCCTCCAAGGAGATCGGCGACGCCAAGAAGGCGAAGGATGACGCGCGCGCCGCCAAGCTCATGGCGGAGGTCGCCGAGCTCAAGACCACGATGCCGCAGCTCGAAGCCGTTGCGAAAGCCGCCGACGAAGAGCTTGCCACGGCGCTGTCGGCGATCCCCAATCTGCCGCTCAGCGAAGTGCCCGACGGCGTCGACGAGCACGGCAATGTGCAACGCCATGTCTTCGGCAACCGGCGCAACTACGCGTTTGCGCCCAAGCCCCATGATGATCTCGGCGGCGCGCTCGGTGACATGGATTTCGAGACGGCGGCAAAGCTCTCCGGCGCGCGCTTCGTCGTGCTGAAGAAGGGGCTGGCGCGGCTCGAACGCGCGCTCGGCCAGTTCATGCTGAATCTGCACATCGACGAGCACGGCTATACCGAGATCAATCCGCCGCTGCTGGTCCGCAACGAGATCATGTTCGGCACGGGACAATTGCCGAAATTCGAGGACGACCAGTTCTGGGCGATCAAGGGCGAATTGCTCGCCGCACCCGATCTGGAGCGGCTGCGGACCGAGCGTCTCGGCATCATTCCGACAGCGGAGGTGGCGCTCACCAACCTCGTTCGTGAATCCATCCTCGATGAGAAGCAGCTGCCGATGCGCTTGACTGCGCTGACGCCGTGCTTTCGCGCGGAGGCGGGCGCCGCAGGACGTGATACCCGAGGCATGATCCGCCAGCACCAGTTCACCAAGGTCGAGCTGGTGTCGATCACGACGCCGGAGACCAGCAAGGACGAGCATGAGCGGATGCTGGCATGTGCCGAGGAAGTGCTGCGCCGGCTCGATCTGCATTACCGCGTGATGACGCTTTGCACCGGAGATATGGGCTTTTCGTCGCAAAAAACCTATGATATCGAGGTCTGGATGCCCGGGCAGGGCGAGGGCGGCGCGTTCCGCGAGATCTCGAGCTGCTCGGTCTGCGGTGACTTCCAGGCCCGCCGCATGGACGCCCGCTCGCGCGGTCCGGACGGCAAGCCGCGATTCGTGCACACGCTGAACGGCTCCGGCACCGCGCTCGGCCGCGCGCTGATCGCCGTGATGGAGACTTATCAACAGGAGGACGGCTCGATCGCAGTCCCCAGTGTGCTCCAGCCCTATATGGGCGGACTGAAGGTGGTCGCGCGCGAGTAGGGCGTTTTCGAGCGAAGTGGATACCGGTTCGCGTCGAGAAAGTGCGTCAAACAAGATAAAAATCTGGACTCCCGTTCCGATTCTATCAGAACGGGAGTCCGGGGCGCGTTGCCCGGCTGTCACGCAGAAACGTTTGGTTGCGAAGATCGGTCGGCTGGTTATTCTGCCGGCCACCCGACAATGCGAACTCACTGTTCATGGCCTTGCACCGCGACATCTTCTGGGTCGGCAGACAATGGGCGGTGACAGGTGCCGGTATCCAGGCCGTCGATCAGCGTCTGCGTGGTGTGCTCGACATCGCGATCGCGCGGCTCTGGGATGACGATCTCGTGTGCAGCCGGCGGGCCAAGCCCGGCGTGAATGCTGCGGATTTCGACAAGGCGCTGACCGTGGCGCGCGAACGCTTTCCGCAGACGCCGGAGCCGGACCCGATCCTCGCGCAATTGGAGGCGCTCGGGGTGATCGAGGCTCCGGTCGTGAGCCTGGTGGTGCCGGCGATGAAGCTGCGCGCGGAAGGCAGGCTCGCACGCTTCCTGCCGCAATGGCGCATCCGCAGGTAGCAGGACCAGGCTGGGAACCCGCCGCCGGAGCCAGTCGGCCGGTTTGCCTGATCGGCCCCGGCCGGATAAGACGGCTCAGACCCGCTTCAGGAACGATTTTTAATATGCGCATTCTCTGCACCAATGACGACGGCATTCACGCCCCCGGCCTCAAGGTCGTGGAGGAGATCGCACGCGCATTGTCCGACGACGTCTGGGTCGTTGCGCCCGAGCTCGACCAGTCCGGCGTGTCGCATTCACTCTCGCTGAACGATCCGCTGCGCCTGCGCGAGGTCGGACCAAAGCACTTCGCGGTGCGCGGCACGCCGACCGACTGCGTCATCATGGGCGCGCGCCATATCCTCGGCACCAAGCCACCGGACCTCGTCCTGTCCGGCGTCAACAAGGGCCGCAACGTCGCCGAGGACGTGGTCTATTCCGGCACCATCGCCGGCGCGCTGGAGGGCACCATCCTGGGGCTGCCGTCTTTCGCCCTGTCGCAGGAGTTCAGCGTCGAGACGCGCGAGCGCCCGCTTTGGGACACCGCGCTCAAATTCGGACCCGACATCCTGCGCAAGGTGATCGCCGCCGGCATCCCGAAGGACACCGTCATCAACGTCAATTTCCCGGCCTGTACGCCGGAAGAGGTGCTCGGCATTCGCGTCACGCGCCAGGGCAAACGCAATCTCGGCTTCCTCAGGATCGACGAGCGCAGGGACGGCCGCAACAATCCCTATTTCTGGATCGGCTTCGAGCGCGCCGCGATGATGGATACGCCTGCCGAAGGCACCGATCTGGCGGCGCTGCGCGAGCGCTATGTCTCCGTCACGCCGCTCCGTCTCGACCGCACCAATGAGGCGTTTTCCGAAGCGCTGAGCGCGACGCTGAAGTAATCGCTAGCCGCCGCGAAGGGCGGCTTCGATGGTCTTGCCGAGCGCGTCGAGTTGGAACGGCTTCTGCAAGGCCGGCCGGTCGCGGTACTGCTCGGGCAGGCCGGAGGAGCCGTAGCCGGTGGCGAAGATGAACGGGCAGCCCTTCGCCCTGATGACATCGGCGACCGGAGAGATGACCTTGCCGTTGACGTTGACGTCGAGGATGGCGATGTCGAACTCGGTCGCCTGGGCGAGCCGCAGGGCCTCGGTGATATCGCCGGCCTCGGCAGCCACCTTGTAGCCGAGCTCTTCGAGCATATCCGCGACCATCATCCTGATCATCACCTCGTCCTCGACGAGGAATACAGAGCGGCCCGAAGGTCCGGTCGCGGTCATAGTCGTTGAGTCCTTGCCCATTTGCGGAAAACGTTCGCAGATAACGCGAATCGACGCAATGCGCGTTTCGGCGAGCGGGCACCCGAAAATGGTCTTTGCAGCCAACCCGTTGCAAGCCGATTTATGGTCCAATACCGCGCCCGAACGGCTATCATGGGTTCCTGGGTAGGAACAGGATTCCTGCCCCGGGTCTTAACGAGACACGTGGCCCCGGACCCGACGAGACGATAAGCAGCGATGACCTCCGATCAGCACCCGCCGGAAAAGATGATGTTTCAGCTCTCGCTGAGGCGCCGGGGCATCAGCGATCAGGCGGTGCTGCGGACCATGGAGGAGGTGCCGCGCGATCTGTTCGTCGAGGAGACCGATCGCGACGCCGCCTATCGTGACAGCGCGCTGCCGATCGCCTGCGGGCAGACCATCAGCCAGCCCTTCGTCGTCGCCTACATGACCGAGCAACTCCAGCTCCAGAAGAAGCACCGCGTGCTCGAGATCGGCGCAGGCTCAGGCTATCAGGCCGCCGTGCTGTCGCGGCTCGCAGGCCAGGTGCTGACCGTCGAGCGCTACCGCAAGCTCGCGGAGGCGGCACGCGCCCGGCTCGAAAAGCTAAACTGTCACAATGTCGAGGTGATGCTCGGCGACGGCCTCAACCTGCCGGCCAATATCGGCCCGTTCGACCGCATCATCGTGACCGCCGCGATGGAGCAGCTTCCGGAGAACCTGGTCGAGCGGCTGGAGGTCGGCGGCATCCTGATCGCACCCATCGGCCCGCACCATGGTGTGCAGACGCTGGTCCGCTTCAGCCGGACCGAAGCCGGGATCGAACGCAAGGAACTCGTCGAGGTCCGCTTCGTGCCGGCGCTGCCCGGGGTGGCGCGGGAGCTGTAGATTTCCGGATCGGCTGTGCCGCCAACATCTTATTGGGAGGGTTAAGCCGTTATTTACTCGCGACGTGTTTACTTAAAAGACCAGTTCTGTTGCGTACGAGTGAGTAACCATGTCTGTAGTCGCCGAGTTGCTTTACTCGCGCCGCGTGCCGCAGGTTGCGGTCTTGGCGCTGATCTCGTTCAGCTTCGCAGGGTGCAGCGCCGACATGCAGTCGCGGCTGTCCCAGTCGAATTTCTCCAATCCTTTCGCGTCTGAGCAGACCGGCTCGGTGCAGCAGGCACCGCCGCCGCAGCGTGAGCTGCCGCAATATTCGCGGCCGCAGACGCAGCCCGGTTATTATCAGTCGCAGCCCTTGCCGCCGCCGGCGGTCTCCGCGCCGCAATCCTATCCGGTTGCGGCGGGTGGCGGGGTGTCCGGCGGCGGTCGCGGCGTCAGCTCCTACGCGCCCCCGGCACAGCCGCATCTTGAGACCACGGCCACCGTGCCGCCGCGCTCGGTCGCGGCCGCCCAGCCGCCCGGCGGCACCAAGATCATCGTCGGCACCAGCGACACGCTCGACGTGCTCGCCAAGCGCTATCGCGTCACGCCGCAGGCGATCCTCGCCGCCAACGGCTACAAGGGCCCGCGCGCGCTCTCGCCCGGCCAGCAACTGATCATCCCGCATCCGGCCACCACAGCCGCTGCGCCGGCACCGGCGATGGTTCCTGTCGCGGCGGCTCCCGCGATGGCGCCTGCTGCGAAGCCTGTTGCAGCCGTCGCCGCGCCGCCGAGCACGCACTTCGTCAACCACGGCGACACGCTCGCCAGCATTGCCCGCAAGAACCACATCTCGTCGGCTGAGCTTGCCCGTGCCAACGGTCTCGCTCCGTCGGCCAAGCTCAAGCTCGGCACCAGGCTGACCGTGCCGGGCGCCAAGACCGCCGCCGTCGCGGCGCCGGTTGCTGCGGCTCCTGTCGCGGGGACGCTGCAGCCCGTTGCGGTTGCTCCCGCACCCGCCACCAAGATGGCCGCTGTCGCCGCACCCGTGCAAAGCGCGCGTCTGGCCCAGGCCACGGCCAATGTCGAAGAGAAGGCCGCGGAGGCTCCGGCGAAAGCTGCGGAGACCACGAGCGCGCTGCCGACCTTCCGCTGGCCGGTGCGCGGCAAGGTGGTCACGAGCTACGGCGCCAAGACCAATGGCAAGTCCAATGACGGCATCAATCTCGCGGTGCCCGAGGGTACGCCGGTCAAGGCGGCAGAAGACGGCGTCGTCGCCTATTCGGGCAACGAGCTCAAAGGTTACGGCAATCTGGTCCTGGTTCGGCACTCCAACGGCTACGTCACCGCATATGCCCATGCGAGTGAGCTGATGGTGAAGCGCGGCGATACCATCAAGCGCGGTCAGGTCATTGCCAAGTCGGGTCAATCCGGGGAGGTGGCGTCGCCGCAGCTCCACTTCGAGATCCGTAAGGGATCGAGTCCGGTTGACCCGCTTCAATTCCTGAACGGGGCGTGAGGCGCGGGCCCGCAGAGTAGGGCACGCAATCACCACGAGTATGCTGTCATCGCCCGCCTTGTGCGCATTGCGCACTGGTGCGGGCGATCCAGTATTCCAGAGGCGGCGGTTGCCAAGCCGAGAAGCTGCCTCGAACCGTGGCGTACTGAGGCCTTTGTGTCCGGACAATCAATTTTCGAAAAACAACCCCATGCAAAGTAGCCGATGGCTGCCGGTGAAATGTCCTAATGTCCTGAAGCTGCTTCGGTTTCGATGGCGCAGCGGACATGGCAGGCCGGACCCGGCAACATCGCGAATAACCCGACCGGGACACCCTTTGATTTAGATCAACCTGGAAGCCTCGCGTTCCGTGTCCGTAGCAGCGCAGGCCAATGACGCACGGGTCCGGAGTTCGGCATGAAGCTGGCTGATACGAAATCGCCGCCTGATTCCGGACAATCGTACCAGCATCCAACAGGTGAGGGGATGCTGTTCGTGCCGGGTGGCACGTTTCGCATGGGTTCGGATCGGCACTATCCGGAAGAAGCGCCGGTCCACCGTGTCACCGTGGATGCGTTCTGGATGGATTGCCATCCAGTGACCAACCGGCAATTCAAGGCGTTCGCGAAGGCTACCGGCCACGTCACCGTTGCCGAGATCGCGCCCGATCCAAAGGACTATCCGGGAATACTCCCGCACATGGTCTATGCGGGCTCGCTGATGTTCTCTCCGCCCGCGCATCCGGTCAGTCTCCGGGACTTCAGCCAGTGGTGGACCTTCGCCAAAGGTGCGAACTGGCGGCATCCCTACGGGCCGGGCAGCGACATCCGTGGGCTGGACGATCATCCCGTCGTGCATGTGGCCTTCAGCGATGCGCTCGCCTACGCGAAATGGGCCGGCAAGGATTTGCCAACCGAAGCGGAATGGGAGTTCGGGGCGCGCGGCGGACTGGACGGCGCCGAGTTCGCATGGGGAGATGAATTTGCGCCCGGGGGCCGTCACATGGCCAACACCTGGCAGGGCGAATTTCCACGCCAGAACACCAGGGACGACGGATACGAACGGACATCGCCGGTCACCGCATTTCCGCCGAACGGTTACGGGCTGCACGATATGATCGGCAACGTCTGGGAATGGACATCCGACTGGTACTCGCCTCGGCATGAGGCTGACGCTGCAAAAGCCTGCTGCATTCCAGAGAACCCGCGCGGCGGCCGCGAGGCCGATAGCTACGACTCCAGAACGACCAACGTCAAGATTCCACGCAAGGTCATCAAAGGCGGCTCGCATTTGTGCGCGCCGAACTACTGCCGACGCTACCGGCCGGCTGCGCGGCATGCGGAGCCGATCGACACATCCACGAGCCACCTTGGATTTCGGTGCATCAGGCGAGGTGTCTCTATCGCATCATAATGGGAGAGCGAGGCCATGTTGAATTGCATATTCAATGACAAGCCACCCTTTGCCGCAATTCCACCGTTCAAGACGTCCAGTTGCCACAAGAGGTCCTGCGCCTCGCTGCTTGGCGCGACGATATTGATGTCGCTGTCCGGCGTAGCCAGCACGCCGGCGACCGCACAGCCGGCACAGAAACCCAATATCCTCTTCATCATGGGTGACGACATCGGCCTCTACCAACCGAGCATCTACCATCGCGGCCTGATGGTCGGCGAGACGCCCAACATCGATCGCATCGGCAACGAAGGCGCGATTTTCACGCATTACTATGCCGAGCAGAGCTGCACCGCCGGTCGCAACGCCTTCTTCACCGGCATGCATCCGCTGCGCACCGGCATGATTCCTCCGCAACTTCCAGGCAGCCCGTCCTATCTGCGGCCCGGCACCCCGGCGCTCGCCAAGTTCCTGCTCGATCTCGGCTACAACACCGGCGAATTCGGCAAGAACCATCTCGGCGATCACACCGACGCACTGCCGACCGCGCACGGCTTCCAGGAATTCTGGGGCTACCTGTATCACCTCGATGCGATGCAGGGCGTGAGCTTCCCGGACATCAACAAGTCCCCCACCCAGCAGACGGTTGCCCCGCCATGCAAGAATACGCCGATCCCCGGCATCCCGGAGGTACCGGGCGCGGTCGATCCGAAAACGTCGGTTTGCCTGACGCCTCCGCGCAACGTCCTGTCGTGCAAGTCCGATGGTACATCCAGGACTCAGCAGTGCATCGACCAGGGCCCGCTAACGCTCGAGCGGTCGAAGGGTGTCGACGAGGAAATCTCGGCCAAGGTCATCGACTTCATCGATCGCAACGATCCGAAGACGACGGGCAAGCCTTTCTTCGTCTGGTACAACCCTGCGCGCATGCACATCACAACCGTGCTGAATGACAAGTACGCGGCCATGGTCGGCGAGCCCGGCGGCAAGGACTGGGGCCTCAACGAGGCCGGCATGAAGCAGATGGACGACAACATCGGCTATGTGCTCAAGAAGCTCCAGGACATGGGGCAGCTCGACAACACGATCGTCGTGTTCACCACCGACAACGGCGCCGAGACCATCACCTTTCCGGACGGCGGCACCACTCCGTTCAAGGGCGGCAAGCTGAGCACCTGGGAAGGCGGCATGCGCGCTCCGGCGCTCGTTCGCTGGCCGGGGGTCATCAAGCCCGGCACCATCAAGAACGACATCTTCGCGTCACTCGACTGGCTGCCCACATTTGTCAACATCGCCGGTGGTGCAAAGGGAGACGCGCTGAAGAAGCGCATCGAGGCCGGCCAATATCCCGGCATCGTGAAGACGACGCTCGATGGCGTCGATCAGGCCGAATACCTTTCCGGGCGTTCGGAAACGTCGGCGCGGGATACCTTCTTCTACTATTCGGGCAAGGATCCGTCGGCGGTGCGCTACAAGAACTGGAAGATCTACTTCACGATGGTGTCCGACAACCCGGCGGGCTTTATTGCCGGAGCGCTTCCCTATCACTGGGCCCAGGTCGTCAACATCAAGCGAGACCCGTTCGAGACTTCGATCGGTTCACAATACAAGACGCTCATGGGCCAGGGCGGCACAATCGGCTCCCCTTCGACAGCCTACATCTACGATTGGAACATGCTGCCCATCGGCCAGGCGCTCTGGCTGAAGGAACTCGAGAGCTATATTGCGTACCCGCCGCTGCAGGACCCGGCGAGCTACAATCTCGATCAGGTGATGCAACAGATCAAGCAGGCCAAGACTGCCGGTCGCAGCGACTAGCTGCGAGCCACGAGCGTGATCCGACGAAGCGGGCGCCTCACGACGGGGCGCCCGCCAACGGAATAGCAAGCAAGTGATCGAGGAGGCCGCGCCCGACCGGTCGGCACCTCCAGAAGCCATGTCCGCTTCCGATGCATCAAGCGAACAGAGCCAATTGCATAACAACAGGAGGAGCACGTCATGAGTAGCAAGCTTCCGCCAGAAGAATCGCACGACGTTGCGCCGCAATCGGGCGGCGGAATGAAACGCCGCGATCTGCTGCTGAGCGGCAGTTCGCTTGTGGCCGCTTCGGCGCTCTCGGCCGTCGGGCTGACAACGCCGGCACAAGCGCAGCAGCCGGCAGCAGCGCCCGCAGCGGCCGGCCAGCGGCCGAACATCGTCTTTATCATGGGTGACGACATCGGCTGGTTCAATATCGGCGCCTACCACCAGGGCATCATGGCAAGCCGGACACCGAACCTCGACAAGCTCGCCGCAGAAGGCATGCGCTTCACCGACTATTACGCCGAGGCGAGTTGCACGGCGGGCCGCGCCAATTTCATCACAGGCGAACTGCCAATCCGCACCGGGCTAACCACGGTCGGCCAGGCTGGCTCCCCGATCGGAATGCCGGCGCAGGCACCGACGATCGCGACCGCACTAAAATCCATGGGCTACACCACGGGGCAGTTCGGCAAGAACCACCTCGGCGACCTCAACGAATTCCTGCCGACCATGCACGGCTTCGACGAGTTCTTCGGCTATCTGTACCACCTCGACGCGATGGAAGACCCGGCCCACCGCAACTACCCGCAAGCGCTACTGGCCACCGTCGGTCCGCGCAACATGGTTCATTCCTGGGCGACCGACGTCGACGATCCGACGGTGCAGACGCGCTGGGGCAAGATCGGCAAGCAAAAGATCGAGGACTCCGGACCGCTTTATCCAAAGCGGATGGAGACGGTGGATGACGAAATCCTGAAGATCACGTTCGACTTCATCGACAAGGCCAAGCGGGACAACAAGCCGTTCTTCGTCTGGCTCAACCCGACGCGCATGCACGTCGTCACGCACCTTTCGGAAAAATACGAGAACATGCGCAACTCCGAAAACGGCTGGTCGGTTTCCGAGGGCGGATTCGCCCAACTGGACGATATCGTCGGCGCCGTCATGAAGAAGCTCAAGGACGAGGGCTTCGACGACAACACGATCGTCGCGTTCACAACCGACAATGGCGCGGAGAACTTCACCTGGCCTGATGGCGGACAGACGCCATTTGCAGGCGGCAAGGGAACGGCCATGGAAGGCGGTTTCCGCGTGCCCTGCATGATCCGCTGGCCGGGCAAGGTGCCGGCGGGAAAGGTCGAGAACGGCATTATCTCCGGACTCGACTGGTTCCCGACCTTCGTCGCCGCAGCGGGCAATCCGAATATTGCCGACGAGTTGAGGAAAGGAAAGCAACTCGCCGGCAAGACCTACAAGGTCTTCCTCGACGGATACAACCAGATGGATCTGATTACCGGAAAGGGCCCGTCTGCCCGCCACTCGGTCTTCTATTTCACCGAGGGCACACTGAGCGCGGTGCGTATCGACGACTTCAAGTATCGCTTCACCGATCAGCCAAGCGGCTGGTTGGGCGCCACGGTCAAGGTTGATTGGCCGATCCTCACCAATATCCGCCTTGATCCCTTCGAACGCACGAACATGCCCAACGGCGCGCAGGGGTCGTTGGCATTCTATAACTGGTTTGTTTACGAGTTCTGGCGGTTCCAGTTCGTGCAGCAGGAGGTCGGCAAGCTCGCCCAGACGGCGATCGAGTTCCCGCCGATGCAGAAGGGGGCGAGCTTCAATCTGGAAGCGGTCAAGGAGCAGATCGAAAAGGCCATGCAGTCGCAGGCTGGCAAGTAGCAGATAAATATGAGGTGAGCGGGCGCTCCGCGTCGGAGCGCCCGCCAACGGAATAGCGAGCAAGTGATCCAAGAGGCCGCGTCGGGCCGGTCACCACCTCCACAAGCCACGCCGGCTTCCGATGCGTCAAGCGAACAGAGCCAATTGCGTAACAACGGGAGGAGTACGTCATGAGCAATAAGCTTCCACCTGGAGATTCCCACGACGCTACTCCACAATCGGGCGGCGGAATGAAACGCCGCGATCTTTTGCTGAGCGGGAGTTCTCTTGTCGCCGCTTCGGCGCTCTCGGCTGTCGGGCTGACAACCGCGGTACAGGCGCAGCAGCCGGCACCCGCGCCAGCCGGGCAGCGGCCGAACATCGTCGTCATCATGGGGGACGACATCGGCATGTGGAATATCGGCGCATATCACCGCGGCCTGATGGCCGGCCGGACGCCCAATCTCGACAAGCTCGCCGCCGAAGGCATGCTGTTCACCGATTACTATGCCGAGGCGAGCTGCACGGCAGGTCGCGCCAACTTCATCACCGGTGAATTGCCAATCCGCACCGGCATGACCACTGTCGGCCAGGCCGGCGCTGCCATCGGCATACCCGCGCAGGCCGTGACCATCGCCACGGCGTTGAAAGGAATGGGTTACGCCACCGGCCAGTTTGGCAAGAATCACCTTGGCGACAAGAATGAATTCTTGCCGACAGTGCACGGCTTCGACGAGTTCTTCGGTTACCTCTATCACCTCGACGCAATGGAAGACCCCGCGCACCCAAACTACCCGCAGGATCTGCTGAACGTCGTCGGTCCACGCAACATGCTTCATACCTATGCGACCAACGACCCGCGTTGGGGCAAGGTTGGCAAGCAGAAGATCGAGGATGCTGGAACGCTCTATCCCAAGCGAATGGAGACCGTGGACGACGAAATCCGCGACCTGGCGATCAAGTTCATCGAGAAGGCCAAGGCCGACAACAAGCCGTTCTTCCTGTGGCTCAATCCAACCCGGATGCACATCGTCACGCATCTTTCACCAAAGTACGAGGCGACGCGCAACTCCAAGAACGGCTGGTCGATACATGAAGCCGGCATGGCGCAGCTCGATGACGACGTCGGCATGGTGATGCAGAAGCTCAAGGATATGGGCGTGGACGACAACACCATCGTGGTCTTCACCACCGACAACGGCACCGAGGTCTTCACCTGGCCCGATGGCGGGCAGACGCCTTTCGCGCAGAGCAAAGGCACCGTCATGGAAGGTGGCTTCCGCGTGCCCTGCATGATCCGTTGGCCGGGCAAGGTGCCGGCCGGCAAGGTCGAGAACGGCATCATTTCCGGTCTGGACTGGTTTCCGACCTTGCTGGCGGCCGCCGGCAACCCGAACATTGCAGAGGAGCTGCAGAAGGGCAAACAGATCGGTGACACGACCTATAAGTGCTATCTGGACGGCTATAACCAGATGGACATGATTACCGGCAAGGGGCCGTCGAACCGGCACGAAATCTTTTACTTCGGAGAGAGCGAACTCGGTGCCGTGCGCATCGACGACTTCAAGTATCGCTTCATCGACCAGCCAAAAGGCTGGCTCGGCGAAAAAACCAAGGTTGACGTGCCCTATTTGACCAATCTTCGCCTCGATCCATTCGAGCGCACGGGCTGGCCCGATAACGGGAGTAAAGAAGGCGCGCAGCAATACTTCGACTGGTTCAAATACGAATTCTGGCGCTTTGTATTTGTTCAGCAGCAGGTGGAAAAGCTGGCGATGACGGCGATCGAGTTTCCGCCGATGCAAAAGGGCGCGAGTTTCAACCTCGATGCCGTGAAGGCGAAAATCGAGGCGGCCCGGGCGGCGGTGGGCAAGTAGCGCCTGGCATCGACTGGTTTCATGGCGGGCGCACCGAACTCCTGTGCGCCCGCTTGGCAACGGAAAGGAGTCGACCTTGAAACCGATCATCCGTTTTCCTGCTATCGATCGCCGCATCCTGCTCTCGTCACTGGCCGTCCTTCCCTTGCTCTCCGCCTCACTCCGCTCCACCTCCGCGCTGGCACAGGCACGCGATCCACTCCCGTCCTTGAACGAGGGGGCGACCAAGGCTTCGATCCTCGATTTCGTCGCGCGGGTCACGACGCAAGGCGGGCCTTTCTTCGTGCCGGTCGAGCAGCGCATCGCGACCTTCGACAATGACGGCACACTATGGGTCGAGCAGCCGATGTATGTGCAACTGGCCTTCGCCCTCGACCGCGTGAAGGCCATGGCGCCAATGCATCCGGAATGGAAGACCAAGCAGCCGTTCGCGGCGGTGCTCGACAACGATCTGAAGGCGCTGGCGGCTTCCGGCGAAAAGGGATTGGTCGAGATCATCGCGGTAACTCATGCCGGCATGACGACGGCAGAGTTCGAGAAAATCGTGACCGACTGGCTCGCGACCGCGCGCGACCGTCGCTTCAAGCGCCCTTATACTGAGCTCGTCTATCAGCCGATGCTGGAACTGCTTGCCTACCTCAGGGCCAACGGCTTCAAGACCTTCATCGTGTCGGGTGGCGGCATCGAGTTCATGCGGCCCTGGACCGAGCGGATCTACGGGGTGCCGTCGGAACAGGTGGTCGGATCGTCGATCAAAACCCGATTTGAGATCAAGGACGGTGCGCCAACGCTCTTCCGGCTGCCCGACATCAATTTCATCGACGACAAGGCGGGCAAGCCGATCGGCATCAACGAGCACATTGGCCGGCGTCCGATCGCCGCCTTCGGCAACTCCGACGGCGATCTCGAAATGCTGCAATGGACGACGCTCGGCGCCAGTGGCGCGCGGTTCGGCCTGATCGTCCACCATACCGATGCGGAACGCGAATATGCCTATGACCGCGACTCGCATTTCGGGAAACTCGACGTCGCGCTCGACGCCGCGGCCGTCAACAAGTGGGCGGTCGTCGACATGAAAAAGGACTGGAAGCGCATCTTTGCCTTCGACTGACATCCTCTAAGGACCCATACGTGCCATCTGGACGGCAATAGCCAGTGGACATGGTTACCGGCAAGAGGGACCCAACGCATTCCGGACTTGCACACCGACCATCTTTGTCGCCTGCGGCACCGCGTTCGAGGCGCGGACGTCCGCTGTTAACGCAAGGAGGACATCAGCCGGCGTTCCCGAGATCTGCTGGGCGAAGGTCGGACCAATTGTGAGAGCCAGAACGGAGGTCGACCATACCAATGCGCGCATGGTGGGAGTGATGTTCATGGTCAGACTCCCTCGAATTGACTATTCGAAGCTAAACCTGCGAACAGCATGCGCCACACGCTTCAGGATGGCCGCATCGCCATCGACCACAATCACGAAGCGCCATCATGTCCGTGTAGCCCCGGTACGGGCGTGCGCCAAGAGTCTTGGCCGACCGTTGATCCAGATCAATGGAATAGTCCACCGTGAGCACAACGAAGGGTCGTTGTTATAAAGGCGGGCTTTGCCGACGGGCGCTGAGAATGTCCGGTGATCGGGACGGACCGGACGCGGCTGGCCTCGGGGTCGGTTGCTGACGAGGCGACGACGTCTTCTAAAAGCGAACATTTCCGGACTAGTGATCAAAGAAGTCTGCACGATGTCGGACCGTGAACCCATTCTCAAGCCCGTTGCGATCGCAGACCTGCGCCCGACCCAGATGACGGTCGGCATTCGGGAGGTCAAGGAGAAGCGCAAGCGCTGGCGCGACGAGAGCAAAGAGAAAGGAGCCGAGTTCTTGGGCAAGCACATGATCCCGGTCGTGCTTGGCCCGAAGGACCGCCACTACGTCATCGATCATCACCACCTGGCGCGTGCGCTCCATGAAGAAGGGGTCGAAGAGGTATTGGTTACCGTGGTGAAAAACCTCAGGACGCTGGAGCCCGATTCGTTCTGGTTCGTCTTGGACAATCAAAGCTGGATGCATTCGTACGACGACGAGGGCCGTCTGCGCCCTTACAAGGATTTGCCGAAGACCGTGGCCGGGCTTGTTGACGATCCGTTCCGCTCGTTGGCGGGCGAACTGCGGCGCGCCGGCGGGTACGCCAAGGACACGACGCCGTTCAGCGAGTTCTTGTGGGCGGATTTTTTGCGTCGCCGGGTCAAGCGCAAAACCGTAGAGACCCACTTCGAGGCCGCTCTCGAGCAAGCCCTGGAATTGTCTAAAAACGAGGAGGCGAGCTACCTGCCCGGCTGGTGTGGTCCCGTCTTGGAGGATTGAAGGCATGCCTATCCCGCTCGAAAAATCCGCAAGCGCGCCGAAGACCTGAGGAGCCGTGCTGGCCCGGTGCGAGAGGCTAACGGACAGCGGCATCGACTAGAGGAAAGAGCAGCTCATGGCGCAAACAGAGGCCGACAGAACGCTGAGCCATCTGGATCACGAGCTTGTCGCGTCGCTAAACGACTTCCACGATCCGAACCAAGAGTGGCGCCGCCTCTTCTCGGAGCTGCTCGGAACGTTCTTCCTCGTCCTCGTGGCCGCCGGTGGCGGCATGATGGGGCAGGCCTTTCCCGGCACGATCAGCCGTGCCGCTGCGGTCGTCGCACCCGGTCTGATGGTGATGGCGATCATCCTCTTCATGGGCAAAGTGTCCGGCGCTCATCTCAATCCCGCGGTCAGTATCGCGTTCTCGGTGCGTGGCGACTTCCCGTGGCGTCGCGTACCGGGATATATCGTCGTGCAGTTGATCGGGGCGACGCTCGCGGCACTGTTCCTGCACGCCGTGATCAACGTGTCGGCCAGCTACGGGTCGAACTATCCCGCGTCGGGATACTCCGCGTCCGATGCGTTCCTGATGGAGGCCGTGCTGACCCTCGGTCTCGTCAGCGTCATTCTCGGCACGGCGTCAGGCGCTCAGAACATCGGGATCATCGGCGCGATCGGCGTCGGCGCGTACATTGCGCTCGCCGGGCTGTGGGGGAGCCCTATCTCGGGAGCGTCGATGAACCCAGCGCGCACGTTCGGCCCGAACTTGATCGCGACCGACTTCACGAGCTACTGGGTGTATGTCGCAGGTCCACTCGTGGGTGCAGTTCTCGCAGTGGGTGCAGCATGGGTGCTCCGCGGTGCCGGCGGCGGCCGCGCGGGCTCAGGTGCGGCACAGGGGAGCCTTTTCACCGAAGTCGAGCACCCGGAGAAAGGGTGAGGCGCAGGCATAATGGGTCATGAACTCTCGCTGTTCGTGGGTACGTTCGCGACCTTGCTCGCGATAATAAATCCGTTCGAGGTCCTGCCGGTCTATCTGAAGATGCTGGAAGGCAAGGACGCCGCCACACATCGCAAGGTGGCATGGAAAGCTTGCCTCTATGCGCTGCTTCTATCTCTCTTTTTCTTGATCTTCGGAACGCTGATCCTACGCTTGTTCGGCGTGCCGCTGAGCATGGTCCGCATCGTCGGCGGGATCATCCGTAAGCGTAGCTCTGCGGCCCTTTTGAATGGCGCTTGACGCCTATTTTGTTCGCGTGGCGCGTCGCCGCGGCTTCCTTGTGTCGGACAACGCGTTGACGGCGGCTTCGAGTGCCTTCCGGTCGACGACGTTGGGATCGAACCGCTCCGGGCCCCAGAGGCGCATGTGTCCGTGCTCGGGATGGGCGGGGTCGCTGATGGCGGCGAGGTATTCGGCATAGCCTGGCGCACCGCCGACGTCTTCCGGAGGACAACGACCGGCGGCCTCGAGCAGGAAGGGAAGCCCCTCCGTCGTGGTGTTCTCGAACCATTTTTCGAGCTTGATCACATGGTCCCAGCTGTCGCCGAAGTCATAGAGATAGTGGATCGTCTTGGCGCCGGTCTCGCGAACGATATCGCACAGCCGCGCTTTGCGGGCATCCATGGGCTGGTGACCGTAATCATTGTCGGGGTCGGGAATCCCCCAATGTGCCTCACCAGCAAAGAACTCGAAGAGGTGACTGTTCGTCCAGCCGAATGCCTCCTGAAGCGTCAGATGCAGCCGATCAAGGCGCAGGGTGACGGGTACGACAAGGCGACGCATCACCTCCGGCTTCACATCCTTGAGGGTCACCTTGATCCGGACCGCGGTCGTGTTCAGGCTCATGCCGCCAGCCTCGGATCGCGTGTATGCATCGTATAGGTCGACGCCCAGGGAAGCAGTTCGTCCAGTCGCGCTGCAGGCCAACCATTGACGAGCTTGGCGAGAACGTCAGCGAGCCAGTGCTCGGCACTGACGCCATTGAGCTTACAGGTCTCAATGAGCGAAGCCAGCAATGCCCAATTCCCGGCGCCTTCGTCGCAACCGGCAAAAAGAGAGTTCTTGGCGTTGAGCTTGATCGGTCGCATCGCACGCTCGACAGCATTCGTGTCCATTTCGATGCGCCCATCATCAAGATAGAGCGTCAGGCCGTCCCAATGACGTAGTGCATAGCGCAAAGCCTTCGCCGTGTCGCTCTTCTGCGCAAGGTGATCGAGCTTGGCCTCAAACCACTGCTTCAAGGCTGCAACCAGAGGCCGGGTATGCGCTTGTCGGCCAGCACGGCGCTCGTCCGCAGATCGGCCGCGGAGGGCCTTCTCGACCGCGTAAAGCTGGGCGATGCGCTCAAGAGCCTCGCGGGCAACCGGAGCTGGCGCAGGCGCAGCCTCCCGCTCGATCTTCACAAACTGGCGCCGCAGATGCGACCAGCAGAAGGCGAGCGTCCCGGACAGGGCGTCCGCACGCGTCTCTCGGGTCATGGTCTTGTAAGCCTGATAGCCGTCGCAGTGGATGATGCCGCGATAGCCCTCCAGCAGCCGCAAGCCATGAACGGCGCCGCGGCCCGGTGCATAGGCATAGACTACCCCAGGCGGATCAGGTCCGGCCCAAGGCCTGTCATCGCGTGACAGCGCCCAGAAGTAGCCGGTTTTTGTTCTGCCGCGCCCCGGATCCAGCACCGGCGCCGGGGTCTCATCGACACAGAGCTTCGAGGAGGCGAGCAGAAGCTGGCGCAGACGATGCCACACGGGCTTCAATTCCTGGGCGGCATAGCCGACCCAGAAGGCGAGCGTGGAACGATCCAGCGCTATTCCGTGCGTCGCCAGCATCTGCGCCTGGCGGTAAAGCGGCAAATGCCAGTGATACTTGGCATCGATCACATGCGCGACCAGCCGCTCGGTGGGCAATCCTCCCCTGATCAATCGCTCGGGAGCCGCGTGCTGCAGGACGACGCCATGACAGGCGCGGCAGGCCAGCTTGGGACGGCGGGTGATGATGACGCGATACTGCGCCGGAACGACGTCGAGCCTCTGGCTCTCATCCTGACCAATCTCGAAGAGGTTGCCCTTACAAGACGGGCAGCAGCTCTCGGCCGGCATCATAGTCTCGATGACGCGCGGCAAATGCTCCGGCAGCTGACCACGGTTGGCTCTGCGCGCGGCAGCTCTCTTCTCGCCTGTTTTGGGATTGGCACGATTCTCGGCGGCTTCGAGAGCCGCAACGGCCTGATCGATATCCTCCAGAACAAGCTGCAGCTGATCAGCGTCCAGCTTTTCCGAGGACCGACCGAACTGCGCATCTTTCGCAAGCTTGAGCAACCGCTCGAGCCGGGCGCAGCGATCCAGCAGAGCCGCGGCAAAGGCACGCAACTCGGCTGGATCGCTCGGTAGCTCATCAGGCAAATCACTCATTGGCCCGAGCTTGCCATGCTTCGCGTCACGATGCAGCGATGATTTGCATTTTTACGCAAGCGCTTTCGGCTGCGGGATCCGAGGCGCGTGCATGCGCGTCCAATCCATGCCGGCCAGCAGTGCTGACAGCTGGGCCCCATTCATCCGCATCACACCGGCCACGATGGGTGGCCATTTGAAGCCGCTGCCATCGAGCCGCTTCCAGTACATCACAAGGCCGCTGCCATCCCAGACGACGATCTTCACCCGATCGGCGCGCTTCGCACGGAACACCACCGCCACGCCCTTCATCGGGTCATGGCCCAGCGTATCCTTCGCCAGCAGCGCCAAGCCCTCTGCACCCTTCCTGAAGTCCACAGGTTGCGTCGCCACGTAGATCATGAGGCTCGCCGGCATCGTCAGCATGAACGTGTCCGTCGCAGCGCAATGAACACATCGCTCAACGCAGCAAGGCCAGGCGCCCCGCGCACCTCCACGCGCGCGCCCTGGAACTCAACCGTAACAATGGCTGCTTCCGGCGAACCGGAGGGCTCTGCGGCCGCAGGCAACGCTAATTCCGACACCACCGGCACGAACGACAGCGTGTCCGCCGACGCCGGCAATACCAACTGGCCCAAACGCGCCCGGCGCCGCCAATCATGCACCTGCTGGGGCCGGCAGCCATGGCGACGAGCGACGTCTGTTACAACCGCCCCCGGTTCGAGGCTTTCCGCCGCAATCTGCGCCTTCAAATCATCCGGCCAGCGCTTTCGACCTGCGCCAGCGAACACTTCAATACGCGGTGACAACGGTCGTCTTATGTCGTCAGAATGGTCGTCCATTGTGAGCACCCTTCCAGAAGATGACTCTTCTAACGGTGCTCTCAAGACTCCGCACAAACAATCAGACGGGCCTCGGCGCTACGCTTACGATCATCCTGATGAAGATCGGCTTTGAACTATTTTCACCATCCGCTTCCGGTGGCGTGATTCCGGCCAGCGGCGCGGATCAGAGCGGTAACATAGCTTTCGTGCCGCTTGCGATGCCGCTCATGTGCGGACCAGGCGCTATCGCCACCATCCTCGGCATGACTGCCACGATTAAGCGATCATCAGCGGAACTGGCCTCTTTCATAGCGATCGTCGTGGCTATTTTCGCGACGATGGTCGTCACCTACCTGTGTCTGGCATATGCCGGGAAACTTTTCGACAAGCTCGGCGCAATGGGGATCGATGCTATCACCCGAATAGTTGGCTTCTTCGTCTCTGCGATGGGCGTTGCGCTGATCTTCGACGGTATCATCGAGGCATTGCAGACGCATGGTGTGACGATTCTGCGTTGAACTAGCTGTTGGTGGCGCCACGCAAATTCCGGGGCGATCTTGACCTCGGATGTATTCTGCCAATCGGAGATTTGTTCTGAACCGAACCGAGTCCGAGGTGGACCGTATTACGCGGCGTCGGGAAGTTGTCCGCCCACAGTACAAAGGACGCGATCATCCACTTCGGACACCGAGACACAAGTCTCGTTGCGCACCAGGTTGCCGTGTCAATTAACCGGGAACAGCAACGCGACAGTAGTTTGCATATTTCAGTGATCGTGAGCAGCGATTTCGCGCGATCATGAGCGCCGAATTCAGACGATCGTGAGCAGCCTCGCTCCGGCCGAGGCGGTGATAGGGTCAGCGTTCTGGCTGCTCGTCAAGGGTGATGGTTTTGGCGTTGCGTTTTCGCATGCTTTCGCCAGCAAGCTGGAGGCGGTGAGCGTTGTGGACGAGGCGATCCAGAATCGCGTCGCCTAGCGTGGGATCTCCGATAACTTCGTGCCATGTGTCCACAGGGAGTTGGCTGGTTACGATGGTGGAGGAGCGGCCATGGCGATCGTCAAGGATTTCCAGTAGATCGCGCCGCTCGGCAGCGGTGAGCACCGACAATCCCCAATCATCCAAAATCAGAACCTGGGCGCGGCCAAGGGTTTTGAGCAAGCGGGCATAACGTCCATCGCCCCGCGCGAGCCCCAACGCTTCGAACAATCTTGGGACGCGGTGATAGAGGACCGAGCGATTATCTCGGCAGGCCTTGTGGCCGAGGGCACAGGCTAACCAACTTTTGCCCAATCCGGTCGCCCCGGTTATGAGCAAATTCTCGTGGCGATCGATCCAGTCGCCGCTGGCGAGCTTGGCGAAGACGGCCCGGTCGATACCCCGCGGCGTGCGCAAATCGACGTCCTCCACGCAGGCATTCTGGCGGAGCGAGGCCAGCTTGAGGCGCGTGGTGAGCCGCCTGGTGTCGCGTTCCGCCGCTTCCCGGTCGACCAGCAGGCCGATGCGATCTTCGAACGGCAAGGCTTCGAGATCAGGCGATCGTCGCTGCTCCTCGAAGGCCTTGGCCATGCCGCTCAAGCCGAGCTCGATCAGGCGTTCGTGGGTGGGATGGTTGAGCATACAGGTCTCCTTGGCTTCAGTGAAAATAATCGCGGCCGCGGATGTTGCCGTGGCGCAGGGGTTGGTGTTCGGAGGGCTCGTCGAGAAAGGTACGATCCAGACCGTTCTGGAGGATGGAGCGGATCGAGGCGACGGATCGCGCCTTGATCAGAATGCCGCGCCGGCAGGCCGCTTCGACGCGCTCCGCGCTGTAGCTTTTGACCAGTGACAGAATGCCGAGGCAGGTGCGAAAGCCTTGCTCGGGATGCGGCCGGGCCGCGATCACGGCCTGGAAGAAGGCGGCGGTCGACGGACCGATCCGCTCGCCGGCGACGATCACTCCGGCGGGCGTCCATTGACCGTAGCGCCGATGGGCGCTGGGCATATGGTCGGCGATGGTGGTGTGGCCCCGCCGGTTGGGCGCGCGGGCGTGGCTGGCGATCCTGCGGCCGTTGTGGAAGATCTCGACCGTTCTGTCATCGATGCGTGCGTCGACAAGCTCACGGATGAGCCGATACGGCGCGGAATACCAGTGTCCATCGATCTCGATATGATAGTCGGGGCCGATCCGGCATCGCTTCCAGCGTGCGAAAGCGTAAGCCTGGTCCGGCAGCTTTGTAAGCTTGGGCTTGTCGAGCTCGGCGAACAGTTCGGCGCGACTGGCGCCAAAGTCGCGCATCTGCCTTGCATTGAGTTCGACGACGAGTGTTTTGATGGCTGCGTTCAGCTCCGCCAACGAAAAGAAGCGTTGGTTGCGCAGCCGCGCCAGAATCCATCGCTGGGCGACTTGCACCGCAACTTCGACCTTTTCCTTATCTTTTGGGCGCCGCGGCCGGGCTGCGAGAATGGCCGTGCCGTAATGGCTCGCCATCTCGGCATAGGTTCGGTTGAGGCCGGGATCGTGGCGGTCGGGATTGGTGACGGCGGCCTTGAGATTGTCGCAGACTACGAATGTCGGCACGCCGCCGAGGAAGGCGAAAAGATTGATGTGGACCCGGATCCAGTCGGCGAGCCCCTCGCTTGGACAGGCCTCGGCATAGGTATAGTTGGAGGCGCCCATCGCCGCGACGAACAGCTTCATCGACTG
Source organism: Bradyrhizobium barranii subsp. apii (assembly GCF_011516635.5). Lineage (GTDB taxonomy): Bacteria > Pseudomonadota > Alphaproteobacteria > Rhizobiales > Xanthobacteraceae > Bradyrhizobium > Bradyrhizobium barranii. Next base: position 5,043,264 of record NZ_CP096255.1, read on the forward strand.
CACTTCCCCGTTTGAGGGATCGATGACGTCGATGGTGTCGCCGGCGAAATCCACGAAAACCTTCTCGCCGCCCAGATGCGTCTGCCGCATCGAAGGCCGGGCTCGCCCCTTCCAGGCCTCGTACGTCGTGCAGAACCAGGTGTAGCCGAAGCCATCGGGATGGGTGGCGCGATACTCGTCCCACAGCAGCCGACGGGTCACGTTGCGTCGGCGCAGCTCCTTGTCGACATAGCCCCAGTCGGGAACGGCCCGCTGGGGGCTCTGCGACGCAGGCCTCGGCGCCGGGAAAAGCAGCAGCTCCAGGTCCTCGTCGCTCATTCCGGCCGGCAACGGCCACTTCAGCCCGGCAGCCCCGGCTCGGCGTAGATAGCTGTGCACGGCGCCGTTGCTGATGCCCAAGGTGCGCGCGATGGCTCGCTCCGGCAAGCCTTGAACATGTTTTAAGCGGAGAACCTCTTTGATCCGGCGCATCGACAATCTCTGGGTGGGCATCGGCCTTCCTCGTTCACTGACGAGGCAGTTCCTAAGCCGGTTGAGTTGTCGGCCGAAGCGGGCTGAGTTGCTGAAAAGCTGCTCACGATCCCGCGAAATCCGTGCTCACGATCGTCTGAAATCTCTGCTCACGATCCCCTGAAATCCGTGCTCACGATCCCGCGAAACATGCAAGTAGTTCGCAGGGACCAGGCCGGAGCGCCGGTCGGACGTATCACGTTGTAATAGGCTTGAATCGATGCGTTGATCGGTTGATCACCCACTCTGAAAACCCGACCGATACCGCCGCCGACCGGCACTGTCCACCGCTCCCCCGACGCCGCGAGCCAATCCGCGGTGATGATGGGTGATGTGTTCAGGTACCAGCCGTGCGCCATGTTGTAGTTGGCGAAGGGCTGGGCGAGGAAGGCGTTGACAGGCGGTCGCAGCGGATTGCCGCCGACCGACCACTGGTTATTGAGCAATACACCGATCACCCAATGTGGCGGCGTGACCACTAACACGGCCGTTGGGCCGAACAAGAATTTACCGGTCCCGAGGATGGGATCGTTTGCGGACGGAACGGTGAAGACTGGTCCCACGCCCCAGATCAGCGGCCCGGGATGCACGGGGGACACAAACAACGATTGAGTAATGTCGCCAATCCCGTTGGTGTTGCTGTCGAAGAACGGACTTGGCTGGCTCACCAACGGAATGATGGTACGTGAGATTACGTTCCAGTCATCGTTTAAATGCATGGGCACGACGGGTTGAATGTTGAGTACTTCCTGGGTGCGATTGAATGGTCCGGTATTGAAATTGGTGTTGCTCTGAAACGGCACGCTGACCAAATCCGCGATCGGGTTTTGTGATTTCTTCTGTAGATCTTCGTCGTCCGAAGGCTCGTGGGAATGCTTCGGCGCCTCGGCCTCCGCAGGAAGGCCGCTTTCGAATTTATAATTGATGCCAGCTTTGACCATTTGAAGGTCGCGGTTCAAAGCGACCGAGGGGACGGTGGGAGAACGCCAGTTCGATAGCCCAAGATAATCGTATTCGAGTTTGACGGTCCAATGCGACTTGAAGCCGTATTCGATGCCAGCGCCCGCCAACCAGCCGGTGTTCGTGCTGGTCCCGTTCCAAGCGGCGCCGGGGAGGTTCAAAGTAGCGCTGCTGTTGACCCAGCCGCCGCCAAGCTTGGCGAATACGAGCCATCGATCATCCACGAGGCCGACACGGCCCGCCACGGTGCCGATCCAGTGCTGGTCTACAAAGGCTAATGTCGGAGCAGGAAAGACCGGATGACCGAAGCCGGCTCCATCGAACTCACCTTCGACACCAAACAGAAAGTGGCCGGCCTGGAAGTTATAGCCCGCCTGCACGCCTCCAACGAATTCGGTCAGGCCGCCATACAGATTGTTGCCGGGAATGTTCAGGCTGCCGTTGGACCATCCCCCACCGAAGTTGGCACCAACATAAAACCCTCCCCAATTGTACAATGGTGCCGCGATTGGTGCTTTGTATATCGGAGCTTTGACAGGCAGATCGGACGCAAGAGCGGGTCCGCTCAACAATCCTGCCGCGATGCAAATGAGGAAAACTCTCTGCACTGTCGCCTCCTCAAGGTCGGCCACAACTCGCAAACATATGACCAAGAAGGTCTCTGACCAATCAACTTGTTTGACCTGCATCAAGCCTAGCTTGCAATGTCGATGCAGGTGACATTTCGGCAACAACGAAATTGAGGATCTTCGTGCCGCTTCGTGTTCTTTAAGTGAACATTGTTGTCTGACTTTGCGATCGTCTCCTGTTTGAGAACGCGCTGGGCGATCTGGCAGTGAAGCATTGGAATTTGTGCCCATGGCGGTCATCAGCACCGCAATAGAAGTTTCGGCTAGCGAGGAGGTTGCTGCGTAGCCGGCTTCCCCACGCCTTGGCCGTACAGGGCCTTGGCGTAATCGCCTCTGGCGTGAGCATCGACGGCATCCTCGAATGGGCGATCGGCCACGGGTGCGGCGAAGACTGGCGCTAGAACGACGCCGACGAGCGTGAGCTTGAGGTTCATCGTCTGGCAACTTTGCTCTTGGTCACACTCGATTACCAATAAGCAGTCGTGAGGCTCAATATGCGACCTAGCAACGGCTGGCATCGCGTTGCAGCAAGAGACGCCGGCGAACGGCGATGCGAGCTTGTTTTTTTTCACTCGTTGGTGGGGGTCCGAAAATAGAATCGGTGGCACAAACTGCATACCCAACATTTCCAGCTATGAGAGGGTTGCAGTAGATCTGCCGTGGCGCCCGATCGGACTTGGGTTACCGAATGTGGCTCTTTGGTCGCAGCATTGATCTTTCTTGCGATAGATCTATCCCCGTTGAATTTTACATGATGAGCCCCGATCGCCCCGGGGGTACGCTGTCGCCGGATTGTATTCGGAGGTAACACATCTTACGAGGCACGACATGACAGTGAGCATTGCACTGGCGGCGGGGCAGAGTGAGCGATCGAAATCAGCACGTCGCCGCAGACTTGGCGTTGCTGCATTCGTCTTGACGTCCGCGATCATGGGTTTTTCCCATTGCGCGTTGGCCGATGAAGGCGGCGTCAGCTTCTGGGTCCCCGGTTTTTTTGGAAGCTTGGCGGCTACACCGCTGCAGCCGGGTTGGTCGCTGACGAATATCTACTATCACACCTCCGTATCCGCCGGCGCCGACGTCGCGCGTGCGCGTGAATTCACGCTCAATAGGGTTCCGGTCAACGGCACCCTCAATGCAAATCTGAATCTGAACGTCAACGCCACGGGCGATCTTGGCTTTGTGCTCCCGACCTATGTATTCGCGACGCCGGTGCTCGGCGGTCAGGCGTCGGTGTCCCTCCTGGGAGCCTATGGTGTCGTCGGCACCAGCTTGGCAGGGACTTTGTCCGGTGTGATCTCGGCGCCGCCGCTCGCCGCTGTTCCCTTCGCGCGGTCCGACACCATCAGCGACACCACATGGGGCTTTGGGGATGTGGCGCCGGTATTCCAATTGCGCTGGAACGCCGGCGTCCACAACTACATGACCTATATCATGGGCGACATCCCGGTTGGCGCTTACCAATCCACGCGCCTGTCGAATATAGGCATCGGACACGGCGCGATCGACGCCGGCGGCGGCTACACCTATTTCAATCCGCAGACCGGCCACGAATTCTCCGGCGTGCTCGGCTTCACCTACAATTTCAAGAACACCGCAACGCAGTATCAGAATGGCGTCGACATGCACTTCGACTGGGGTGCATCGCAATTCCTGTCGAAGCAGGTCATGGTTGGCCTCGTGGGCTATGTCTACAAGGAACTCGGCTGCGACAGCGGTTCAGGTGACCGTGTCGGCTGCTTCCAGTCCCAAGTGGTCGGCATCGGCCCCCAGATTGGATTCCTGTTTCCGGTCGGCGACATGCAGGGCTATCTCAATTTAAAGGCTTACGGTGAGTTCGCTGCGGAAAACCGGCCATCAGGCTGGAATACCTGGGTCACCTTCTCTATCTCGCCGCCCGCGCCCGGAGCACCTCCGACGACAAAGCCCATCGTTAGAAAATTCTAGCAGCTATCAAGCTGCGGCTGTCAGTTTGCTGATCATTCTTTGCAACACGCGGGCAACCGGTGGCACCTGGTCCCCGTCGAAGCTCGCTCCGGTGACCACCACCGAGGCCGTAGTGCCGGCGCGTAGCAGGCGTCGCCTTCGCGCGCGATTCCTTTGCGATCTCGCCCGCCGCGCCTGAAAGTACCGTCACGCCGACCCGGCACATGGTGACGAAGCAAGGCACGCGCCCTTGACCCCCGCCTTCGAGGAAGTGCGGCACGTAGCCGGGTGGCGATCCGACCGCTAATTCACCGTCAGCTTCACGCCGAGCCGCCCCGCAAGCTCCTGCACGAACTGCCAGGCAACGCGGCCCGAGCGGGAGCCGCGCGTCGTCGACCATTCCAGCGCCTCGCGCTCCAGCGCCTCGTCATCGACCTCAATGCCGAAATGGCTGCAATAGCCCCGCACCATGGCGAGATATTCGTCCTGGCTGCAGCGGTGGAAGCCGAGCCACAGGCCGAAGCGATCCGACAACGAGACCTTCTCCTCGACCGCTTCGCCGGGATTGATCGCGGTCGAACGTTCGTTCTCGATCATCTCGCGCGCCAGCAGATGGCGGCGGTTGGAAGTGGCGTAGAGGATGACGTTCTCGGGCCGGCCCTCGATGCCGCCTTCGAGCACCGCCTTGAGCGACTTGTAGGACGCATCATTGCCGTCGAAGGAGAGGTCGTCGCAGAACACGATGAAGTAGAAGGACGAGGCGCGCAGCTGCTCCATCAGCGCGGGCAGGCTCTCGATGTCCTCGCGGTGGATCTCGATCAGCTTCAGCTTGTCGGAGGGCTTGCGTTCCGCGTTGATGCTGGCATGCGCCGCCTTCACCAGCGACGACTTGCCCATGCCGCGCGCACCCCAGAGCAGGGCATTGTTGGCCGGCAGGCCGTTGGCGAAACGCTCGGTGTTCTCCATCAGGATGTCGCGCATCCGGTCGACGCCCTTCAGCAGGAACAGCTCGACGCGGCTGACCCGCGGCACCGCAGCGAGGCGGCCGTCGGGGTGCCAGACATAGGCGTCCGCCCGCTCGAACGATTCGCGTTCGACGGCCGGCTTGCCCTGGGCGGCGAGGTGCGCCGCGATCGTCTCCAGCGCGCGGACGATACGATCCTGGGAGAGGTCCGGGGCTGCCTTGGCGACTGCCTTGTCAACTGCCTTGGGTGTTGCCTTGGGACGTTTTGCCGCGACGCGGGCTGGCATCCTGGCAGGGGTACGGGGGCCTTTGCCGGCCGGGCTTTTGCTTGGTTTTTTGGGCATGTCCGAAGTTCCTGAGAATGCAGCCTTATCGGGCCTGAGGCCGCGCCGCAAGATGGCCAAATCGACGGTCTGGCAGCGTTGCAATTGGGGCAATGGCCGCTATAGTCCGCGCGAATTTGACCGAACCGGTCGCCTTTGAGGGCCTGACCGGTTTTCCCCCGTTTCCACGAGGATCGTCCGAATGTTCATTACCCCTGCGTATGCCCAGGCCGCGGGCGCCGGCGACACCAACAGCATGTTGATGTCGCTGCTGCCGTTCGCCCTGATCTTCGTGATTATGTACTTCCTGATTCTGCGCCCGCAGCAGAAGAAGGTGCGCGACCATGCCGACCTCGTGAAGAACATCCGCCGCGGCGACACCGTCGTGACCTCGGGCGGCCTCGTCGGCAAGGTCACCAAGGTCGTCGACGACGACCAGATCGAGTTCGAGATTTCCGACGGCGTGCGCGTGCGGCAGATGCGCCAGATGATCTCGGGCGTGCGCGCGAAGGGCGAGCCGGCGAAGGAATCCAAGGATAGCAAGGAAGCCGCCAAGGACGACGCCGCGTCGAAGTGAGCGCTTCCGCGAGCATCCCAATCTCCTGATCTGACAGGTCCAGTCGATGTTGTATTTCACGCGGTGGAAGGCGCTCGGGATTATCCTGACGGCGCTGATCGTGTGCCTCTGCGCGGTGCCGAACTTCTTCCCTGAAGCGCAGGTCAAGACCTGGCCCGCCTGGGCGCAGCGCCGGCTCGTGCTCGGCCTCGATCTCCAGGGGGGCTCCTATCTGCTGCTCGAGGTCGATTCGAGCTATGTGAAGAAGGAGAGGCTGGACCAGGTCCGCGACGACGTCCGCCGGACGCTGCGCGATGCCAAGATCGGATTCACCGGCGGCGTGACCGTGCGCAACGACGCGGCCGAGGTTCGCATCACCAAGGAATCCGACGTGCAGCCGGCGCTCGCCAAGCTGCGCGAGCTGTCCCAGCCACTGGGCGGACTGATGGGATCCAGCGGTCAGCGCGACCTTGAGGTGACCGATGCCGGCGGCGGCGTGATCCGCCTGGCGATTCCGCAGGCTGCGATGCTCGACCGCATGCGCAAGACCATCGAGCAGTCGATCCAGATCGTCGAGCGCCGCGTCAACGAGCTCGGCACCGTCGAACCGGTCATCCAGCGCCAGGGCAACGACCGCATTCTGGTGCAGGTCCCCGGACTTCAGGATCCGACCCGCCTGAAGGAATTGCTCGGCAAGACCGCGAAGATGGAATTCCGCATGGTCGATGCGTCCGTGCCGCCGGATCAGGCTCAGCAGGGCAGGTTGCCGCCGGAATCCGAGCTGCTGATGAGCGCCTCGCCGCCGCCCACGCCCTATGTGGTCAAGAAGCAGGTGCTGGTCGCCGGTGGCGACCTGACCGACGCCCAGGCGAGCTTCGATCAGCGGACGGGTGAGCCGGTCGTCAGCTTCAAGTTCAACACCTCGGGCGCGCGCAAGTTCGCGCAGGCCACGCAGGAAAACGTCGGGCTGCCCTTCGCGATCGTGCTCGACAACAAGGTGATCTCGGCGCCCGTCATCCGCGAGCCCATCACCGGTGGTCAGGGCCAGATCTCCGGCAATTTCACGGTGCAATCGGCCAACGATCTCGCGATCCTGTTGCGCGCCGGCGCGCTTCCGGCCCCGCTCACGGTGGTCGAGGAGCGCACCGTCGGTCCGGGCCTCGGCCAGGACTCGATCGAGAAGGGTGAGCTTGCGGCTTACGTCGGCTCGATCCTCGTCATCATCTTCATGCTGCTGACCTACCGGCTGTTCGGCGTGTTCGCGAACATCGCGGTGGCGATCAACGTCGCCATGATCTTCGGCCTGTTGTCGCTGCTCAACGCCACGCTGACGCTGCCCGGCATCGCCGGCATCGTGCTCACCGTCGGCATCGCGGTCGACTCCAACGTGCTGATCTACGAGCGCATCCGTGAGGAGCTGCGGGGTGGCCGCAATGCGATTTCGGCGATCGACGCCGGATTCAAGCGGGCGCTTGCGACCATCCTCGATTCCAACATCACCACTTTCATTGCCGCCGCCGTGCTGTTCTACATCGGCACCGGCCCGGTGCGCGGCTTTGCCGTGACGCTCGGCATCGGCATCATCACCACGGTGTTCACCGCCTTCACGCTGACCCGGCTGATCGTAGCCTGGTGGGTGCGGTGGAAGCGGCCGCAGAGCGTGCCGATCTAGGAGCTAAGACCGTGACTCACTACGTTCTCATCGGGCTTGGCATTCTCATTGCCGTTCTCACCGTGGTCGCAGCGCTCGGGCTGCTGCCGTCGCTGCGCATCGTCCCGGACGATACGCATTTCGACTTCACGCGCTTCCGCCGGATCAGCTTCCCGATCTCGGCGGCGCTGTCGATCGTCGCGATCACGCTGTTCTTCACCCATGGCCTGAATTTCGGCATCGACTTCCGCGGCGGCACGCTGCTGGAAGTGCAGGCCAAGTCCGGCGCCGCCGACATCGCCGCGATGCGGACGACGCTCGATGCCTTGCATCTCGGCGAAGTCCAGTTGCAGCAGTTCGGCGGCCCCGAGAACGTCCTGATCCGCGTCGCGGAGCAGCCGGGCGGCGACGCTGCCCAGCAGGAAGCCGTGCAGAAGGTGCGCGGCGCGCTCGGCGATTCCGTCGAATATCGCCGCGTCGAGGTGGTGGGACCGCGCGTGTCCGGCGAGCTGCTGGCCTACGGCATGCTCGGCCTGATGCTCGCGATCGTCTCGATCCTGATCTACCTCTGGTTCCGCTTCGAATGGCAGTTCGCGCTCGGCGCCATGATCGCTAACGTGCACGACATCGTGCTGACGATCGGCTTCATGTCGATCAGCCAGGTCGATTTCGACCTGACCAGCATCGCGGCCCTTCTGACCATTCTGGGCTATTCGCTCAACGACACCGTCGTCATCTACGACCGTATCCGCGAAATGCTGCGCCGCTACAAGAAGATGCCGATGCCGCAGCTGCTCAACGAGTCGATCAATTCGACCCTGTCGCGTTCGATCATCACCCACTTCACCGTGACGTTGGCGCTGCTGGCTCTGCTGCTGTTCGGCGGCCATGCCATCCACAGCTTCACCGCGGTGATGATGTTCGGCGTGGTGCTGGTCGGCACCTATACCTCGATCTTCATCGCGGCCCCGATCCTGATCTATCTCGGCGTCGGCGAGCATCGCGAAGATGCGCCCGATACGGCTACGCCGGCGAAGAAAAACAAGGCATGATCCGAACCGCATGCCCTCGCAGGCGTTTGCGAGGGCAGTAAGCTCATTCGGACGAAGCACATGGCCGGCGATCCCAACGCACCGCATTTTCCCCGCTCGGCGCCGATCGAAGCCTATGGCAAGGGCGGCTTCGCCTTTGCCGGCATGTCGCATCGGGGATCGCTGCTCTGCCTGCCCGACGCGATCTGGGCCTGGGACGTGACGGACCCGACGAAGATCGACCGCTATTCGCTGGATCGCGTCTTCACGGCGGCCAACAGCATCGACACGCTTCTGATCGGCACCGGAACCGGCGTCTGGTTGCCGCCGCCGGACCTGCGGCAGGCGCTGAAGGCGGTGAGGGTGGTGCTGGATACGATGCAGACCGGTCCCGCCGTGCGCACCTACAACATCATGATCGGCGAGCGGCGCCGCGTCGCGGCCGCGCTGATCGCCGTGCCATGAGCAGCGCTGCGCCTCCGGCCGATTCCGTCGCCTTCTGCGCCGGCCTCGTGCGCAGCCATGACTTTCCGCGCTATGCCGCAACGCTGTTTGCGCCGGCCGCCGAGCGCCAGGCGCTGCTGGCGCTCTATGCCTTCAATGTCGAGATCGTCCGCGTCCGCGACCAGGTGAGCCAGCCCTTGCCCGGCGAAATCCGCCTGCAATGGTGGACCGACATGCTGTCGGGCCACGTCCACGGCAGCGCCGAGGGCAACCCGGTGGCGGCGGAGCTATTGCGTGCGATCAGCGATTTCGACCTGCCGGTCGAGCCGTTGTCGCTGCTCGCCGACGAGCATCAGTTCGATCTCTACAACGATCCGATGCCGACCATGGCGGCTCTGGAGGGCTATCTGGACGCGACCTGTTCGGCATTGTTTGCCCTCGCGGCGCGGGTCATGGCGCCGCCTTCGGAGGCGGCCGAGCATGTCGCAAGGCATGCCGGGCTCGCCCAGGGCATCGCGCAGGTGATTGCGAATCTGCCGCGCGACTCGGCGCACCGGCAACTGTTCCTGCCGCAGCAGCTGCTGGCGGCCCATGGCTGCGAGATGGAGGACGTGTTCGCCGGCAAGGAGACGCCGAATCTGCATGCGGTGCTGGGCCAGCTCGTGGGCGAAGCCGAGCAGCATTTGACGACGGCCTTGTCGCTGTTGCCGGAGGTGCCGGCGCCGGCACGGCCAGCGTTTCTGCTGCTGAGCCAGGTGCGGGGTGACCTCAAGCGCCTGTCGCAACCCGGGCGCAATCCGTTTGCGCCGCAGCCCCCGTCGCGGCTGCGCACGCTATGGACGCTGTGGCGGGCTTCACGTTCCCGGGAATTTACCAAATAGCGGCCGGCTTATCGCCTCAAACGGCCAAATGCTCTATGCTGTCCTATGGCTGAGTTGTCCCAAAATACATCCCCCGATCTCAGTGGCTTGCCGGTCGCTCTGGGCGACATCCATGCCGCCGCCGACACCATCCGCGGCGCCGTCGTCGAGACGCCGTGCAGCTACAGCCGCACGCTGAGCAACATCTGCGGCTGCGACATCTGGCTGAAATTCGAAAACCTCCAGTTCACCTCCTCGTTCAAGGAGCGGGGTGCGCTCAACCGGCTGACCGCGCTGACGCCGGAGGAGCGTGCGCGCGGTGTCATCGCGATGTCGGCGGGCAACCACGCGCAGGGCGTCGCCTATCACGCCAAGCGGCTCGGCATTCCCGCCACCATCGTCATGCCGGTCGGCACGCCCATGGTGAAGGTCGAGAACACCAAGCACCACGGCGCCGAGGTGGTGGTGACGGGCGCGACGCTGGAGGAGGCGGCCACGTATGCGCGCAGCCATGGCGAGGCCCGCGGCATGATCTTCGTCCACCCCTACGACGACCCGCTCGTCATCGCGGGGCAGGGCACTGTCGGGCTCGAGATGCTGAAGGCGGTGCCGGAGCTCGATACGCTGGTGGTCCCGATCGGCGGCGGCGGCCTGATCAGCGGTATCGGCATTGCCGCGAAATCGATCAAGCCGACAGTGCGGATTCTTGGCGTCGAGGCCTGGCTTTACCCCTCGATGTACAACGCCATCCATGACGGCAATCTGCCGGCGCGCGGCGACACGCTCGCCGAAGGCATCGCGGTGAAATCGCCGGGCAAGATCACGACCGAGATCGTCCGCCGCCTCGTCGACGACATCGCGCTGGTGAACGAAGCCGAGCTCGAGCGTGCGGTCGCGACCCTGATCTCGATCGAGAAGACCGTCGTCGAGGGCGCCGGCGCCGCCGGGCTTGCCGCGCTGATGTCCGATACGTCCCGCTTCGCCGGCCAGAAGGTCGGCCTCGTCCTGAGCGGCGGCAACATCGACACGCGGTTGATCGCATCCGTCCTGACGCGTGAGCTGGCGCGGGAGGGTCGGCTGACCCAGTTGTCGCTCGATATCCCCGATCGGCCGGGGCAATTGGCTGCCGTCGCCTCACTGCTGGCCGAGGCCGGCGCCAACATCATCGAGGTCTCGCATCAGCGGACCTTCTCCGACCTGCCGGCCAAGGCGACGCTGCTTCAGCTCGTCATCGAGACCCGCGACAGCGCGCATCTGGACGAGGTCATGGCCAAGCTCGGCGCATCCGGACTGAGCGCGCGCTGCACCTGAGCGGCGCGCCGCTATCGCGGCGCCAAACCCGCGAGGTGGCCGATCAGCCGGTCGATCTCGGCTTCCGTGTTGTAGTAATGCGGGGAGGCCCGCACGACCGGTGGCAGCGAGCGGATTTCGGCATCGATACGGGTGCTCCCCGGATCTGAAGCGCCGATGGTGATGCCTGCCGCAGCGGCGCTTCTGACGATGGCGTCCGCCTCATACCCATCCAGCGTGAAGCTGACGATGGCGCCCGGTGCGCGTCCGAGGTCGCGAATAGTCACGCCGCGAACGGAGGCGAGGCCGCCGCGAAGACGGTCCGCAAGCAGACGGCAGCGCTGTTCGATCGGGCCGAGACCGATATCGAGCGCGTAATCGACGGCGGCTCCGAGACCGAGCCGCGCTGCGTAATTGTTCTCCCAGGTCTCGAAACGGCGGGCATCGTCACGGAGCCGATATTCACCGCGCGAGACCCAGGGCGCGGCGAAGTGATCGATCATCGGCGGCTCGAGCCGTTGCATCATCGCGCGGCGGACGTAGAGAAAGCCCGTGCCGCGCGGGCCGCGGAGGAATTTGCGCCCCGTCGCCGACAACATGTCACAGCCGACGGCTTCGACGTCGACCGTCATCTGGCCGACCGCCTGGCAGGCGTCGAGCAGATAGGGAATCCCGTGCGCCCGCGCGATCTTGCCGATCGCCGCCGCGGGATTGACCAATCCGCCATTGGTCGGAACCCAGGTGATGGCGATCAGCTTCACGCGTTCGTCGATCATGCGCTCGAGCGCATGGACGTCGAGTTCGCCGCTGGCATCGCTCGGCACGACATCGATGATCGCGCCCGTGCGCCTTGCGACCTGAAGAAACGCGACGTAGTTGGCAGCGTATTCCGCTTCTGCGGTCAGAATCCGATCACCCTGGCGAAACGGAATCGCGTAGAACGCCATCTGCCAGGCAATTGTCGCGTTCTCCATGAGGGCGATCTCGTCGGGGGCGGCATTCAGCACGCGCGCTACGGAGCCGTAGACCGCATCGAGCCGATCGGACTCGCGGTCGGCAGCGGCATAACCTCCGATCTCGCCCTCCAGATCGATGTGGTCCTTCATTGCCGCGACGACGGCAGTTGGCATGAGGGCCGCGCCGGCATTGTGGAGATAAGCGAGGCGGGAGGCGGCCGGGGTGTCGGAACGTATCCGGTCGATGTCGATCAATGCTGGTCTCCGCCTCTGCTGTCCCGATCCCATGAATTAGGCGCGTTGACGAGCGCGAGCAAGCTCATGTGCAGCTTGGAACAAAATGGCGGATTATTGCCTCGTCTTGGTATCGGATTCCAAATCGGCGGCCGTTCTCCCCGGATTTTGAGAAACCCGGTGACTTCGGACGTTATATCTTCCCGGATCGGGAAACAGACCATGCAAGAGAAGACGCAATCCCGCTCAATGACCGGGACGCCCAGGACCAACATCACCCGACGGATCGACCTCACGACCCTCAGGCTGTTCATCGCCATCTGTGAGGAGGGCAATTTGACGCGCGCCTCGCAGCGCGAGGCGATCGCGCCCTCTGCTGTCAGCAAACGCATGCATGACCTCGAGGAGGTACTCGAGGTCGCGCTGTTCGAGCGGCATCCGAACGGCATGGCGCTGACGCCGGCCGGTGAATCGCTGCTGCATCATGCGCGCGTGACGCTGCTCAACGTCGAGAAGATCGCCGTCGACATGGCCGAGCATGCACGCGGCGTGCGCGGGCATGTACGGATGCTGGCCAATCTGTCGTCGATCGTCGAATTCCTTCCCGACGATCTGCCCGGCTTCTTTCGCTCCCACGAGCTGGTGCGGCTCGATCTGCAGGAGCGCCCCAGCGCCGATGTCGTTCGCGGCGTCGAGGAGGGCGTGGCCGAAATCGGCATCTGCTCGGCAGACGTGTCGACGCGCGGGCTGGAGCGGTTCTCCTATCGGCGGGACCGCCTCGTTATCGTGGTGCGATCCGATCATCCGCTAGCGTCGGCAAGAGACGTTTCGTTCGCCGACACACTCGACTACGACCATGTCGGCCTGTTTGCGACCAGCTCGATCTATCTGCGCTCGCAATACACCGCGCAGCAGATCGGCAAGTCGATCCGGTTGCGGGTCCACGTCCCGGGTTTTGATGCGGTGTGCCGGATGGTGCAGGCCGGCATGGGCATCGGCCTCATTCCCGACCGTGCGTTCGAGGTCCTCAGTCACGGCATGAATCTGACGGCCGTTGAGTTGAGCGACGACTGGGCCGATCGCGAACTGGTGCTGGTGGCCAGGGATCCCGCGGGATTGTCGGCGACAAGCCAGTTGATGCTCGATCATCTGCGATTGCCCGGAACCAAACCTCACTGATGGCGGCCTTCGTGTCGTTCGTCATCCGCGAACGCGTGTTCATCAAAGGATATTGGACTTAGGGGCCTGCGCTCGGCGACACCACGATCAAAGACGATCGAGGAGCGCCAGACGTGGACGGACCATTATCCGGAATACGAGTCGTCGAATTCGGAACTTTGATCGCGGCACCATTTGCCGCGCGGCTCTTTGCTGAGTTCGGCGCCGAGGTCATCAAGATCGAGCAGCCTGGCAGTGGCGATCCCCTGCGCAGATGGCGCAAGCTGCATCAGGGCACCTCGCTCTGGTGGTACCTGCAATCCCGCAACAAGAAATCAATCGCGATCGATCTGAAATCGCCTGATGGACGCGACGTCGCACTGCGTCTGGCCGCGCAAGCCGACGTCGTGATCGAGAACTTCAAACCGGGCAGCCTCGAGAAACTCGGCCTCGGCTGGGATGTGCTCTCAAAGCTCAATCCGGACCTGACACTGGTCCGCATCTCCGGCTACGGGCAGACCGGCCCTTACCGCGACCGCTCCGGGTTCGGCGCGATCGGCGAAGCTATGGGTGGGCTGCGCTTCACCACCGGCGATCCCGACAGTCCGCCGGCCCGGGTCGGCATCAGTATCGGCGACAGCCTTGCGTCGCTTCATGGCGTGATCGGCGCGCTGATGTCGCTGCTTCGTGTCAAGACGGGGCAGGGGCGAGGGCAGGTGGTCGACGTCTCGCTCTACGAGAGCGTGTTCAACCTGATGGAGAGTCTCGTCCCCGAATATGACCTCATGGGTCATGTCAGGACCCGTACCGGCGGCGCCCTGCCGGGCATCAGTCCATCCAATACATATCCCAGCTCCGACGGGCGCCATGTCGTGATCGCCGGCAACAGCGACGCGATCTTCAAGCGCTTGATGCTGGTCATCGGGCGGCCGGACCTTGCCGACGATCCGGCCCTTGCCAGCAATGACGGACGTGTCCGCGGCAACGCCTTGCTCGATGCTGCCATCGCTGCATGGACCTCGGAGCGAACGATGGACGAGATCCTCGCACGCCTCGATGCGGCCGACGTTCCCGCGGGCCGGATCTATTCTGTCGCGGACATCGTCGAGGACCCCCATTACGCCGCCCGTGACATGATCCTGCCGACCGAGCTGCCGGGCGACGTCACCGTAAAGATGCCGGGCATCGCGCCAAAGCTCTCCGACACCCCGGGCGCCGTCAAATGGCCTGGCCCGACGCTGGGACAGCATACCGACGAGGTGCTCGCAGGCCTCGGCTTGCAGGCAGGCGATATCGCGCAGCTGCGCCGGAGCGGAGCGGTGCAATGACGGCAACGGCACCGGACATCCTGATCCAGGAGGTCGCTCCGCGCGACGGCCTTCAGATCGAAGCGAAATGGGTCGAAACCAGCGAAAAAATCCGGCTGATCAATTCGCTCTCTGCGATCGGCTTCAGTCGCATCGAGGTCTCGTCATTCGTGTCAGCGGCGGCCGTGCCGTCGCTGCGCGACGCCACGGACGTCTTCACCGGCATCGAGCGGCGGCCATGCACGATCTATACGGCGCTGATCCCGAACCGGACGGGTTCTGAGCTGGCGCTGGCCGCACGCGCCGACGAGCTCAATTTCGTGATGTCGGCGAGCGAGACGCACAACCGTGCCAACATGAACATGACGCATGCGGTGTCGCTGGCGTCGCTCGGCGAGATCGTGAAGCCGGCCCATGCAGGCGGCGCGTTGGTCAACGCGACGGTTGCGACGGCGTTCGGCTGTCCGTTCGAAGGCCTGCAGCCTCTCGAGAAGGTGCTCGATATCGTCAAGCGCTATCTCGATCTCGGGGTCGACGGCGTCACGCTCGCCGATACCACGGGCATGGCCAATCCCAATCAGGTCTCGCAGCTGGTGGCCGAGGTCTTGATGCTGGTCCCTGCGGACATGCTCACGCTTCACTTCCACAACACGCGCGGTCTTGGGCTGGTTAACGTCCTCGCGGCCTATGACACCGGCGCGCGCCGCTTTGACGCCGCGCTGGGCGGCCTCGGCGGATGTCCATTTGCGCCGGGTGCCACCGGCAATGTCTGTACCGAAGACCTCGTCAATCTCTGCCACGAGACGGGCTTGCGAACCGGTCTCGACCTGCAGCGCTTGATCGATCTCTCGTTCCGGTTGCCTGGACTGGTCGGACATGAGGTGCCGGGACAGGTCGCCAAGGCCGGCCGTCCCCTCGATCTGCATCCCATACCCGAGCGGCTGCGACGCTCGGGCTGATCGACCGCTATCAAAATTCAAAACACATTGGAGGAAACCATGACGATTGCCACGGCGGCGACTGCCGACCTCGATACTGGACTCACAGAGCATCAGGTCATCAAGAAGATTGCGTGGCGGCTGATGCCGCTGATCATTGTCTGCTACTTCTTTGCGTTCTTCGACCGCGTCAACATCAGCTTCGCCAAGGCTGCGCTCCAGGCCGATCTCGGCCTCAGCAACACCGCCTACGGATTTGGCGCCAGCCTGTTCGTCGTTGGTTACGTCCTGCTGGAGGTGCCGAGCAACATGCTGCTCTATCGCTTTGGCGCGCGGCGCTGGATCGCCCGCATCATGATTTCCTGGGGGCTGGCGACGGCGGCGATGGTCTTCGTTCATAGCGAGTGGCAATTCTATGCGCTGCGCTTCGTGATCGGCGCCATGGAGGCGGGATTTGCGCCCGGCATTCTCTATTACCTGACACTCTGGTTTCCAAAATCGCATCGCGGCCGCATGACGTCGGTGTTTTTTCTCGCCACTGCATTTTCGGGGATCATCGGCGCACCGATCTCGGGTCTCATCCTCAACTACCTGAACGGGCTGCACGGTCTGGCCGGTTGGCAATGGCTGTTTCTGGCCGGCGGCATTCCCTGCGTTGCGCTGGGCTTCGTTGTGCTGCTGCGCTTCGACGACGGGATCGAGCAGGCCGAATGGTTGAGCGACGACGAGCGCCGGTTGATCTCGGTTCAGCTGGACCGCCAGAAGAGCGAGATCGGCGAGCATTCGGCATGGCGCTCGCTGCTCATGCCCGGCGTGCTGCTGCTCGGATTCATCTACTTCCTGATCCAGATCGCCTCCTACGGCCTCAATTTCTGGGCGCCGGACCTGATCAAGGCGGCCGGCGGAGGCAGTGCAGCCGCGATCGGCTTCCTGACCGCCGTACCCTATATCTGCGGCGCCATCTGCATGATCGTCGTAGGCCGATTGTCGGATGCATCGGGCGAGCGCCCGAAATTTGTCGCAGCCTTGATTCTGACCGCGGCCGTGGGCTTCTTCGCGTCCGGTGCATTCGACAGGAACGTCGTCACGCTGGTTGGCGCGCTCGCCATTCTTGGTGCCGGCGTGGTTGCGGCCATTCCGACATTCTGGACGCTGCCTCCGAAAATTCTCACCGGTGCGGGGGCGGCGAGCGGGATCGCGCTCATCAACACGCTGGGGCAGGTCGGCGGCATCGTCAGCCCGGTCATGGTTGGCTCGGTCAAGGATGTGACCGGCAGCACCACACCCGCGCTCTATGTCATCGGCGGCTTGTGCGTGCTCTGTGCGTTGCTGCTGCTGACGGTTCTTCCGCGAGACCTGAAAGCCAGGGACGTGGCGGAACCCCGGGTCGCATAGGCCGCGGCATTGGCGCGCCTTGGTGAGGCGCATTCAAGAGGGTATCCAGGCGAAAGACATCACACCGCCGTCCATTCTCAATGGATGGCGGTGTGATGGCCCGGAACCGAAGGGGACGCGCAATGGCGAAGAACACGATTTGCCTCTGGTACGACAAGGACGCCGAGACGGCCGCCCGCTTCTATGCCGAAACATTTCCCGATAGCGCCGTAAGCGCCGTCCATCACGCGCCCAGCGATTACCCCTCCGGCAGGGCGGGCGATGTGCTGACCGTCGAGTTTACGGTTGCCGGCGTTGCCTGTCTCGGCCTCAACGGCGGTCCGATTTTCAAGCACAACGAGGCTTTCTCGTTCCAGATCGCGACCGACGATCAGGAGGAGACCGACCGCTACTGGAACGCCATCATCGGCAATGGCGGGCAGGAGAGCGCCTGCGGCTGGTGCAAGGACAGATGGGGCCTCTCCTGGCAGATCACGCCGCGGGTGTTGACCGAGGCACTGGCGGCCGGCGGTGCCGAGGCAAAGCGCGCCTTCGATGCAATGATGGGGATGACGAAGATCGATGTCGCCGCGATCGAGGCCGCGCGCCGCGGCTGAAATTATCTCGCCTCAGATACAGAGGCCGAGCAGCTTGACGTGGCAGCCGCTGGATTTGGGCTTGCTGGCGGGCGCGGCCTCGCGCTTCACGGCAACCAGCGGCTCCTCGTCCTTCTTGCCTTTACCTTTGCCCTTGCCCTTCGGCTCGTAGTCGCCCGCGATCACCATGGCCCAATAGGTTCGCTTGCCGCGGGCATTCTTGGCGCTGGCGATGCCGACGCGGGAGGCGTTGTGCAGCAGCAGGTTCTTGCGATGCCCGGATGAGTCGATCCACTGTCCCAGCGTCTTCTCGAAATTGTCGTAGCCGTAGGCGATGTTCTCGGCCGCGCGGCCCGCGCCGGCCGGTGCGACGCGCCGGTTGAACGGGCCGAGCGCGTCGTGGCTGAGGTCGTCCTTCGCCGCCATCGCGCGGGCCTGGTCCATGGCGATGCGGTCGAGGATCGAATCGCGGACGACGCGGACTTCACCGTTCTTAAGGCGAAAGCTGGAGATCAGCTCGGCCGGGGAGTCGGCCATCGCGGGCGCGGCCGCGAGCAGCAGAAGGCCAGCGATCACGCTGCCAACCACACGATGCATCATCATCCCCCGAATGCCCATGACCCGCCGCCCAAATGCTCCGATCGCTTCTCTATCGCCAATGTGGACGCTTCAAGGCGCGAGCAACCCGTCAGCTCGCCGGCAGGTCGGCCTCGAAGTTGAAACGGTCCCGCAGGTTCTTCCGCTGTTCCAGGATGTCCTTGAGGAAGGCGCGGTCCTGGTCGTTCTTCATCATCGGCTCGATCAGGTCGAGCTGGTTCATGGCGACCAGTTGCAGGATCTCGGTTCGCGGCTTGCCGCTGGTATCGCGGGGCAGCGCGTGTACGACCTGGATGTGCTCCGGCGGCTTGGGACCCTTGGCGGCCGAAAGCTCGCTGCGAAGCTCGCCTTCAAGCGAGGCCTGATCGGCCTCGACGAAGGCATAGAGCCCGACGCCGGAGCGGCGGTCGGCGAAGGCGACGATGGCGGTGTCGCGCACGGCCGGGTTCTTGCGGATCAGCTCGGCCAGCACCGGCGCGTCGTTGACCAGCCGGCGGCCGCCACCCTCGCGGTCGGTGAAGTTGAACAGGCCGCGCGTGATCGCGCGATAGACCTTCTTGCCGGTCGCGAGCCACAGGCTGGCGGCGAATGATTTCTTCGCCAGGATCTTTCGCTCGCGCGGCGTCAGCGCCTCGGGTGCATAGGAACGCTTGTGCTTGAGCAGATGCCGCAGGTCCTCATAGGCGAGGAGGCGGTAGAGCCGGCCACGTCGGTTGAAGCAGGCCGCGAGCTGGAAGTCGGTCACGTAGGCGCGGCCGTCGCGGCCGACCAGCCAGTTCTGCTCCTTGGCGAGATCGTTGTGGCAGATGCCGGCGCGACGCAACCGGCGTAGCGCCACCTTGGCCGAGCGGAAATAGGCGAGGTCGCCATGCGGCTTGGCGAGATGGAGCGCGACGCCGTCGACAAAGCCGCGCACGAGTGCCCGGCGGCCGGCCCACAGCAAATCGGGGCCGACATTGAGGCCTTTGGCCAGCGCCAGCGCGTGCTTCTCACGCGCGAAGAGGTGGCGCGCCAGGGGAAATGACCACCACGGCACTTCGTCGAGCCGGCGCAGCACGGCGTCGACCTCGCCGCTGTCACCGCGGAAGCGGCCGCGCTCGACGGTCGAGAACACGTCGCGCTTGAGCAGCACGCCCTCGGTCCAGCGCGCCGACAGTGTCGCGGCGTCGTCTTTGGGAAGACTCATCGAAAAACTCACGCGGCTGCGGCGATGCGCAGGTGATCGGCGATCCAGCGATCGAGATCGGCGAGCGCCAGCGCGCTCATCGCCTGCTTCTTGGCCACCGTTTTCTCGTTGCCGCGCAGGCGGGTGCCGTCGGGCTTCTTCGTCGGAGCATTCGCAAGCGGCGGGAACAGGCCGAAATTGATGTTCATCGGCTGGAACGAGCGCGTACCGGGCTCGATGGTCTCGATATGGCCGCCGGTGATGTGACCGAGCAGCGATCCCAGTGCCGTCGTAGCAGGCGGGCTCGCCAGCGTTTCGCCGCGCGCATCCGCTGCCGCATAGAGACCGGCGATCAGGCCGACGCTGGCGGATTCCACATAGCCCTCGCAGCCGGTCATCTGACCGGCAAAGCGCAGCCGCGGCTGCGCGCGCAGGCGCAGCTGGCCGTCGAGCAGCTTTGGCGAATTGAGGAAGGTGTTGCGATGCAGGCCGCCGAGGCGGGCGAATTCGGCCTTCTCCAGCCCCGGAATGCTGCGGAAGATGCGCTGCTGTTCGCCGTATTTCAGCTTCGTCTGGAATCCGACGATGTTGTAGAGCGTGCCGAGCTTGTTGTCCTGGCGCAGCTGCACGATGGCGTAGGCCTTCGTGGTGGGATCGTGCGGATTGGTGAGGCCGACCGGCTTCATCGGGCCGTGGCGCAACGTCTCGGGGCCGCGCTCCGCCATCACCTCGATCGGCAGGCAGCCGTCGAAATAGGGCGTGTTGGTCTCCCATTCCTTGAACTCGGTCTTCTCGCCCGCGATCAGCGCGGCGACGAAGCCGTCATACTGCTCCTTGGTCATGGGGCAGTTGATGTAGTCGGCGCCGGTGCCGCCGGGACCGACCTTGTCATAGCGCGACTGGAACCAGGCCACCGACATGTCGATGGACTCGCGATGCACGATCGGCGCGATCGCGTCGAAGAAGGCGAGCGCGTTCTCGTCGGTGAGCTCGCGAATGGCGTCCGCGAGTGGCGCGGAGGTGAGGGGGCCGGTCGCAACGATGACGTTGCTCCAGTCGGCCGGCGGCAGGCCTGAAACCTCGCCGCGGGCGATCTCGATCAGGGGGTGGTCGTTGAGCGCCTTGGTGACGGCCGCCGAGAAGCCGTCGCGGTCGACCGCGAGCGCGCCGCCGGCGGGCACCTGGTTGGCGTCCGCCGCGCGCATGATCAGCGAGCCGAGCCGGCGCATTTCGGCGTGCAGCAGGCCGACAGCGTTGTTAGCGGCGTCGTCCGAGCGGAACGAATTGGAGCAGACGAGCTCGGCGAGCCCATCGGTGCGGTGCGCTTCGGTCATGCGGTCCGGCCGCATCTCGTGCAGCACCACGGGCACGCCGGATTGGGCGACCTGCCAGGCGGCTTCGGAACCGGCAAGGCCGGCGCCGATCACGTGCACAATGTTGGATTGGGGTCCTGTCATGGGGCGGACAGGTAGCGCTTTTCGGCGGTCAGTGGAATCGCCGAGATGGAGTTTTCTGCCATCAGAAACGACAACGCCCGCACGAGGCGGGCGCTATCGGTTCGTCCGGTGAAGGGCTGAACGAAATCAGCCCTGATACTGACCGGCGGCAACGCGCGGGATGTCCGAGCGATCGAGGCCGATGTCGGCCAGTTCGCGATCGCTGAGCTGGGACAGCTCGGCAACATTGCGCTGATAGTCCCGGAAAGCCTGGATCATGCGGATGAGCGAGAGCAGCATTGGTAGTCTCCTGTAGTTCGATTCAGCCCTTGCCCGAGCCTCATCGTTGAAATGAATATAGGTGAGAGTGGTGCAGTGCGAAAGTTCCGATGTTGCGATGCAGCTAAGCGCGAGGTGCATAGCGGTGGTAACGGACGATTAACCCGGGAGCACTCTCGCCTAAAGGGTAGGCGAAATAGGGAATGCTTTGCCATAAATCACCGTGAATTCACGGGTTTACTGCAACCACTCTCGCTACCGGTGAAATGGAAATAGGTAGGGTTCCAACTGTTCTCAAGGCGATCAGTCAGCGCCTGCGCCCAAGTCTCGCATGCGCGAATCGCATGATAGCGGAACTATAGATATGAATATAAATTCATTCATATGTGGGGCACTATGCGACCGGGTCCCGACGATCCAACTCGCTTTGGGCTGGCGGATCACCAGACGGCCAGGCGTGAAGCCTGCCGAAACCCACCAAGCCTCGTTTCAGACCGCAACCGCCTCTCTGGTGCGGTGCACACACGCCGAGCGTGTGGCGTTCATTACAAGGGTGTAATGAAAATCAGAAATTTTGCATGGTGCCTCTGCGCCGCACGCAACATCACGCAATTCTCGCGAGGAATTTATTGCGGCAAGTTGCCGCGCCCGGAGGAAAGTCATGTCGCAGATTCTGGCAATGTCGCTGGTTCTGTCCCAAGAACAAGAGAAGGAAAGTAACATCATGACGAAGTTACTCGGGGTTATCGCAATTGCCGCCGTCGCGTTCGCCGTCGCGCCGGCCCAGGCTGCCAAGCACGCCATGGGCGGTTGCAGCTCGGCCAACCTGGAGAAGACGGAGACCGCGATCGAGAACATGGCCGACGGCGACAGCAAGTTCGTAGCGCAGAAGGAGATCGCGGCTGCGCAGGACGCGCTTCTCAACGGCAAAATGGGTGTGTGCGGCGCGCACCTGAACAAGGCGATGAACGCCACCATGGGGAAGTAAACGCACCAAGAGAGGGCCGATCGCCGGGCGATCGGCCCTACGCGTCTTGTCGGGCGCTATTTAAGGGGCGCGTGCGAGCTGGGTCGCGAAATAGGCGACGGTCTTGGAGTAGACTTCGCTCTTGTTCCACTGCTGCAATACCGCAAAATTCGGACTGCCCGGCTGCCAATCCTTGCCGCGCTGCCAGCCATAGCCGGCGAGATAATTGGCGGTGGAGGCGAGCACGTCGGGCGCGTTGTGCAAGAGGTCGCGCTTGCCATTGCCGTCGAAATCGACGGCGTATTTCATCCAGGACGACGGCATGAACTGGGTCTGGCCGAGCTCGCCGGCCCATGCGCCCTTCATGTCGGCGGGGGCGAGGTCGCCGCGCTGGACGATGCGTAGCGCATCCAAGAGCTCGGCACGAAACTGTTCGGAGCGGCGGCAATCATAGGCCAGCGTTGCCAGCGAGCGGATGGTGGCGAACTTGCCGGTGTTGACGCCGAAATCGGTCTCGAGACCCCAGATCGCGACCAGCACCTCGCCCGGCACGCCGTAGGTCTGTTCGATGCGGGACAGCACCGAGCCGTACTGCTTCATCATGTTGGAGCCGCGCTGCATACGCGGCGGCACCATGCGGCCGGAGAACTCCTCGAAGGTCTGGGTGAAGACTTTTTGCGAGCGGTCCCGGTTGAGCACGCTCTGATCGAGCGTCACGCCGGCAAGCCCGGCGGCAACGGCCTGCTGCGAGACGCCCTTGGCCGTGGCGTCGGCTTTGAAGTCCGCGAGCCAGGCGTCGAAATTGCCCGAGCCGCAGGCAACAGCGGCGAGGGCTGGCTGGGCGGTTAGGATTGACGCGGAAAGGGCGAGGGCTGCGAGAGCGAGACGAGAAATCGTCGGGGTCATCAGATGAAATGGATTCCGTGAAGTGATCTGACCGGCGGGCGCAATTTCGATTGTAACCGCGGCCAAAGCAAGGCGTATGACAGCACGCAATCCTGCCCGAGCCGAGCCCGGACAGGATCGCATGTCACGATACCGTCAGGCGTCCGTCCGATTGCGCCAGGGGAAGAGGTTGGCGGGGAAGTCGGCGGCCGGCTTGCGCGGGCGATGCGGCGGGGGCGGCACCGGACGTGCGCCGGGCTCCGAGACGATCACCTTGCGGTAGAGGTGCCAGGTGGCATGGCCGAGCAGGGGGATCACCACGGCAAGGCCAAGGAACGCCGGAATCGTGCCGAGCGCGAGCAGCACCGCCACGATCAGGCCCCAGGCTGCCATCGGCACCGGGTTCTTGGCGACGACGCGCAGCGACGTCACCATCGCCTCGAACGCGCCGGCATGGCGGTCGAGCATCAAGGGGAACGACACGGCGCTGATGCAGAGCGCGGCAAGTGCAAACAGGAAGCCGGTGCCGCAGCCGACCAGGATCAGCCACCAGCCTTGCTGGGTCGTCAGCACGCGCGTCATGAAATCAGAGATCCCGGTCGCGCCCTCATAGCCGAACGCCGCGACATAGATCGCCTGAGCGGTCGCAACCCAGGTCACGAACAGAGCGAGCAGCAGGGTGCCGAGACCGAGCATGGCGCCGAACGAAGGCGAGCGCAGCACCTCCATGGCATTCCAGGCGCTGGCCTCCTCATAACGTTCGCGCCGGCTGGAGAGCTCATAGAGACCGAGCGCGGCGAACGGGCCGATCAGCGCGAAGCCTGCGGCCAGTGGGAACAACAGCGGTAGCACCGAATAGCCCATCACCGCGCGGGCGAGCACGAGGCCCAGCACCGGATAGATCACGCAGAGGATGATGGCGTGGCTCGGCACCGCCTTGAAATCTTCCCAGCCGCGCCTGAGCGCGTCGTGCAGATCGGACAGTTGGATGGTTCGGATCACCGGTCCAGCCGCATCCGCGGGCTGGGCCACAGTGGGGACATTGCCCGGGTAGAGTGTGGCCATGGTCGCTAGCTCCCTTGCCATGCAGCCGAATTCGGCGCCGGCAACGGCGCAAGCGGCCGCTTTTCTGAGTTTCGCGATTCCGGCCAGACGCGAATTCCGGACGTCATCGCGAACTGAAAGTGGAGCGTACGCCCATTTCCGAGTCCTGTCCCACACGCTTGGTTGAGATTCGATGCCGCACCGCAACCTCAACGATGTCATTCGGTCGTCATTTCGCCGCAGATAAGCTGATGCTGGTTGTCGGTTCGCAGAACTTCGCGGGCGTAACGCAGTAACTTCGTTTATAAGTGCCACTCAAGGCCCTTCCAACGGATCCTTTTCGGGGAGAAGACATGAGCATTTTCGGGAAAATCATGGGCGCGATCTTCGGCAGCCATCCGGCTTCCGCCGCACCCGCAGGTGGCGCACCCTCGGGTAGCGCGCCCGCCAGCGCCGCGCCGGGCGGATCGGCGCCTGCTGCCGCGCCGATGGCAACCGTGGACGTTGCGGCCATCGTCGACAAGCTGGTCGCTGCCCAGAAGGAGAAGCTGGAATGGCGCACCTCGATCGTCGACCTCATGAAGGCGCTCGACATCGACTCCAGCCTTGCCGCGCGCAAGGACCTCGCCAAGGAGCTCGGCTACAGCGGTGACATGAACGACTCGGCGAGCATGAACGTCTGGCTGCACAAGCAGGTGATGTCCAAGCTCGCCGCCAATGGCGGCAAGCTGCCGCCGGAGATCAAGCACTGACCGATTGTTCGGTCGTAAGCCAAGGGGGCCCGCGATCTCGCGGGCCCTTTTGCATTCAGGCGACGAGGTCTGCTTCCTCCGGATGCCTGTCGAGATAGTCGACGACGAAGCCGCAGCCGGCGATCACCTTCTTGCCGTCACGGCGGATCAAGTCCAGCGCGCCCTTGACCAGCTCGGATGCAATGCCGCGGCCGCGTAGCGCGCGCGGCGTCTCGGTATGGGTGATGATCACGGCCGACGGCGTCAGCCGGTAATTGGCGAAGGCGATTTCGTTGCCCGCATCGAGCTCGAAGCGACTCCTGTCCTTGTTGTCCCGTACCGCCATGCCAGATCCCTTCGAAGCGCTGCGTGTTCTCTGATCTAGGCGCCTGAACCGGCCCTTGCCAAGGTGCGACCAAGGGAGGTTGCCGCAGGGGAGATATCCGGAAAATGCGTGTCCCGCTCAGCCTCTTGGCGCTGCTTGCGGCGCTCGTCTCGACCGCGCCTGTGTCGGCTGCGGCCGAAGGCGCCCCGGCCTGGGAGGCCTGCGTCGGGCTGACCAGCACGCCGGACGCGCGGATCAAAGCCTGCTCGACCGTGATCGATACCAGGAGCGAGAGCGGGCAGAGGCTCGCCGGCGCCTATTGCAATCGCGGCCATGGGCTCACCGAGAAACGCGAACTCGACGCCGCGCTGTCCGATCTCGACGAGGCAGTCCGGCTCGATCCCGGCTATGCCTGCGCCTACAACAATCGCGGCCGCGTCTACGGCTTCAAGCGCGACTATGATCGTGCCATCGCCGAATACGACCAGGCCATCAAGCTCGATCCGTCGCTGGCGCTGGCCTACAGCAACCGCGGGGAGGCCCGTTTCAACAAGGGCGACCTCGACGGCGCCATTGCCGATTTCGACGCGGCGATCGAGCGCGATCCCCACTATGTCACCGCCTACGCCAACCGCGGCTTCGTCTACGCCCGCAAGCACGACACGGCGCACGCGCTTGCGGACTACAGCATGCGGATCAAGCTGGCACCGGATCTGATTGCCTATATCGACCGCGGCAACGTCTACCGCGACAGCGAGCAGCTCGATCAGGCCGCCGCCGACTACGGCGAGGCGATCCGCGTCGCGCCGACCGACGCACGCGGCTGGCGCAATCGCGGCATGATCCGGCTCTATCGGGGCGACAACAAGGGCGGCCTCGCCGACTACGACAAGGCGCTGCAATACGATCCCTCCGACGTGTTCTCCTGGAACAACCGCGGCCAGGCCAGGCTGCGCCTCGGCGACAGGCAGGGCGCGATTGCCGACTTCAGGAAGGCGCTGGAATTGCGTCCAGGCCTGCCGTCCGCCCATGATGCACTGCAGAAGCTTGGGGCTCTGTAGCGAGCGTTCGATCAACGCGTGAGCCATAATTCGCTAATGCCGCCTCGCTGGCAAAAAACATCAGTCCGTCTTGCAATCGTGCACCCGGTTCCCCACGTCTCGTTACAGGACATACGCCCGAATGCGGCCGGCACGGTCGCTAGACATTCGGAGTGTCATGATCGCCAGCCGCTGACGTATGCCTCTTTTGGAGGAGGGTACGATGTCGGACTTTAGTTTCATCAAAACTCATCGAACATGGGAAGATTGGTGCGGGGTGCTGCTCGGCGCGCTGATTGTCGCATCGCCGTGGTTCCCCATCCAGGATCACTCGCCGATCGTCGAACGCCAGACGATGATCTTGAACACGGTCGCAATCGGCCTCGTCGTATTTGGCCTGAGCCAGCTCGAATATGTCGCGTTGCAGCGCTGGCAGGAGGTGGCGACGATCCTGGTCGGGCTGTGGCTTATCGTCTCGCCCTATGTGTTCGGTTATTCCGGCGAAGGTTTTCTCCGGATCTACCATACGAGTCTGGGAGCGGTAGCGGTGATCCTCGGCGTGCTCCAGCTGTGGCAGGACTGGGATCTGAGTGACCAGGATATGCTGAAGCATGGGCAATAGGCGGTAGATTTGAGCAGGCCTGCCGCGCGCTCGGCGGCCTGCGCTCGCTATCTCTTCACCAAATCCGCATACTCCGGATGTTTCTCGATCCACGCCTTCACGAACGGGCATTGCGGGATCAGTTTCAAGCCGGCCGCGCGGACCCGGTCGAGCGCGCCTTGCACCAGCTTCGAGCCGACGCCCTTGCCACCGAGCTCTTTCGGCACGTCGGTATGCTCGAAGGTGATGACGTTGCCGTCGAGCTTGTAGTGTTCAGTCGCGAGATGGCCCTCCACCTCCAGCTCGAAGCGATGATCGGCCTTGTTATCGATGACGTCGCTCATGGTGTCTCCCGTCAGGTCTTCAACGAGTCCGCCAGCATCTTGCGGATCGACCAGGCCTCGCCGTCGGACGAGCCCTTGATGTCGTCGATCCGCCAGCTGTTGGCCTCGCGCACGAAGTCATAACGCACGATCTGGTCGGCGGGTTTGCGGTCGTTGCGATGGCCGGCGATGGTCACCGCGATCGTCGCCTTGTCGGCCTCCATCTTCTCTGCGTCAACCTTGAAGGATTTCACGTCCGGTTCCTGCGAGTTGGTGACAGGATCGAAATCGACCGGACCAACGTCGCCCTTCGGCGTATGCGCATCCGCCTTGGCCCACAGCGCGACCAGCGCCCTCGAGAGATATCTTGTTTTGGCCGCCTTGTTCTCGATGACGAAGGCGCCGCCGCCATCGCCTTTGCCCTTGGCTGCGCGCGTGTAGATGGCGGTCAGGATCGCGACGGGATCGCTGGAGGCAGGCATCACGGCGAATGCCGGGGCGGCGGTGGCAAGCAGAGAGGCGGCGACGAAGGTCCGACGGGTGAGCATGAAATGTCCCTGAGATAATGACGTGCGACCGCATGGCCGGAGCGGCCGGCGTCAGCGCGTATCTCTGTAGACCGATGGCGCGGCCGCTCGGTTCAATCGGTCGCTTTGGCGAGCCTGGAATCTTCAGATTGCGGCTGCGGGCGGAGGCAACCCTGGCAGATGACGAGGGAGCGGGTGACCTTGGCGTCCTGCTCGGCCTCGATCCCGTCCTGGGCCTGCCACCATTCCTTCGAATAGGGCTGAAGTCCGGCTTGCGACCTGTTGCGCTCGGAGCCGGCGTCGGCGCGCGTGGCACGCGGAGCCCCGGAACGTGGCTGGTTGGGATCCTCGCCGGCGCCGTCCCAGGCATAGCGCGCAGGCTTGAAGGCGGGGTCGGCGGAGAGGTGCGCCTGAGGCGCCACGGCACATCCGGCGAGCGCCAGCGACAACAGGAGGAAGGCGGGCGCTTTGACCATGATGCGGCACTCTGTACGCGAGAACTGGCTGAGGTTGCGCCGATCATGTTTAAAATTCCCTGAACGGTCGCGGCCGCGCCGGCGACAAACGCGAATGCGATATCTGATCCTCCTGCTCACACTGCTCGCCACCGCTGCGCGCGCCGATGATGCAAAACCGTTCAATCCGGCCGATTATCCGCCCGGCGTGCAGCAGGCGCTGCGCTACGCCAATGAGGAATGCGACAGCCAGGACGGTGGCCTGGTGACCTTCGCGCCGGACACCGTGCGCAAGATCGACCTGACCGGGGACGGCCGTGAGGATTACATCGTCGATTTCCGCGACACCAAATGCGGGGAGCGCGAGACCACCTATTGCGGAACCGGCGGCTGCGTCATGAACGTCCTGGTGACTCTGCCCGATGGCAGCGTGCGCCCCGTGTTCGACGGCTATGTCCGCAGCTACAGGATTTTGCCGCCGCCGATGAAGCGTGGCGCGGCGCGCACCATTCGTTTCGATCTGCACGGCAGCTATTGCGGCGGTTTCGGTGCGCAGGCCTGCTGGAAGGAGAAGGCCATCACGGCGACGCCGTTTGCGTTCAAGCAGCCGTAGGGCAGATGCGCGACCGGCGGCCTTGCTACACCGCATTCGATGGCGATAAATGGGCTGCAAGGAGCGGGCGGCTCGTGCGCCGCCCGCCGTCGAAGAGGAAGCCCGATGCAGCCCCTGCGCATGTCCCGCCGCGTCATGAATCTCGCTCACATGCTGACCCAGAATGCGCGGCGGCATGGGTCGCGTCCTGGTTTCGTCTGGGGTGACAAATCCTGGACCTGGCGCGAGATCGATGCGCAGGTCTCGGCGCTGGCCGCCGCACTCGCCGCGCGCGGCATCGCCAAGGGCGACCGCATCCTCGTCCATTCCAAGAACGGCGACGAGATGTTCTTCTCGATGTTCGCCGCGTTCCGGCTCGGTGCGGTCTGGGTGCCCACCAATTTCCGCCTGATGCCGGATGAGGTCACCTATCTCGCGCAGGCCTCCGGCGCGAAGGCGTTCCTGTGCCACGTCGATTTTCCCGAGCACGCCTCAGCCGTGAAGGGCGGTGCGCTGGAGTTCACCTGGAGCGTCGACGGCAAGGGCTCGTTCGGAGAGCGCTCGGTGGCGGAAGCCATCGCCTCGCAGGCCGGTGCAAGCGTTGCGAACGTCGCCGTCGAGCACGATGATCCCTGCTGGTTCTTCTTCACCTCCGGCACCACCGGCCGCTCCAAGGCCGCGGTGCTGACCCACGGCCAGATGGGTTTTGTCGTCACCAACCATCTCGCCGATCTCACCCCCGGCGTCACGGAAGCGGATGCGTCGCTGGTGGTGGCGCCGCTGTCGCACGGCGCCGGCGTCCATCAGCTGGTGCAGACCGCCCGCGGCGTATGCACCGTCCTGCTGCCGACGGAGAAATTCGACATCAACGAGGCGTTCCGCCTGATCGAGGCGCATCGGGTCAGCAATCTCTTCACGGTGCCGACGATCCTGAAGATGATGGTCGAGCATCCGGCCGCCGACAAATACGATCATTCCTCGCTGCGTCACGTGATCTATGCCGGCGCGCCGATGTACCGCGAGGACCAGAAGGCCGCGCTGAAGAAGCTCGGCAAGGTCATCGTGCAGTATTTTGGCCTCGGCGAAGTCACCGGCAACATCACCGTGCTGCCGGCGGCGCTGCATGATCCCGAGGACGGACCTTATGCGAAGATCGGCACCTGCGGCTTCGAGCGCACGGCCATGCAGGTCTCGATCCAGGACGACGAGGGCAGCGAGCTGGCCGCCAACCAGAGCGGCGAGATCTGCGTGATCGGGCCTGCCGTGCTCGCCGGCTACTACGACAACCCCGAGGCCAATGCCAAGGCGTTCCGCGACGGCTGGTTCCGCACCGGCGACCTCGGCCACATGGACGAGGAAGGGTTCGTCTACATCACGGGACGGGCCTCCGACATGTACATCTCCGGTGGCTCCAACATCTATCCGCGCGAGATCGAGGAGAAGATCTTGACGCATCCCGCGGTCGGCGAGGTTGCCGTGCTCGGCGTGCCCGATGCGACCTGGGGCGAGGTCGGCGTCGCCGTCTGCGTCGCGCGCGAAGGCGAGAAGCCGGTGAGCGAAGCCGAGATGGCTGCGTTCCTCCTGCCGAAGGTGCCGCGCTACAAGATGCCGAAGCGATTCTTCTTCTGGGAGGCGTTGCCGAAGTCCGGCTATGGCAAGATCCCGAAGCGCATGGTGCGCGATGAACTCGAGGCGCGCGGGCTGCTCGATCTCGACAACAAGCAGGTGGGCTGAGCATACGCGATGCGAAGTATCAAGCAGCCGGGCGCGCCTGTCGCCGAACGCATCCAATGGGTCGAGGCGAGGGGGCGCGCATTCTCGTTTAGGGTCGAAGCGGGTCTGCCGCTGCTCGAAGCCGCGCGGCGTGGTTTTGCGGCAGAGGGGTTTGCCAGTGGCGTGCTGAATTTTGGCAGCGCTGCACTCGGACCATTCGCATACGTGATGCCGGCGCTGTCGAAGACAGGTGAGAACGCGGCGTTCTACAGTGACACTTTTCGCCCCAGCGGCGTGACGCGGACGAAACTCGGCTGCATGACGCTCGGAATGCGCGATGGCGCCCCGTTCTTTCATTGCCACGGGCTCTGGACGGAGGCGGACGGCAAGGCAAGCGGCGGCCACATGCTGCCGGACGAGACTGTTGTCGCCGAGCCGTTCGAGGTCGAAGCGTTCGGCATCGACGGCGCGATGTTCACCGCGGAGCCCGATCCCGAGACCAATTTCAAGCTGTTCGGACCGGTGCCCGGCGTGAGCACCGGCGCGCGCACCACAAGCCGCGCCTTCGCGCTGCGGCTGCGGCCCAACCAGGATTTTGCCGGCTGCCTCGAAGCGTTCTGCCGCGCGCATGGCATCGCACGCGCGAAGATTCACGGCGGCGTCGGTTCGACCATCGGCGCGCGCTTCACCCATGGCGGGGTGACCGAGCCGTTCGCGACCGAGCTCGCCGTGACAGCGGGGACGATCGCACAGGGCAGTTCGGGCGCACCGGAGGCGGCGCTCGACATTGCCCTGATCGACTACACTGGCGGCATTGCGGAGGGCCGTCTGATCCGTGGGGATAATCCCGTGCTGATGACCATGGAGCTGGCGCTCGAGGTGTTGGGCTAGTACCGGCGAGCGATCATCAGTGAGCACGCAGCTTGGCGATGGCCAAGAACGTGGATTCACTTATCCCCGATATGCCTGAGCTCGATCCTTGAAAGAGGTTGAGCAAGGGAGATTGACGCTGGCCGATGCTCTCGCCGTTTCTGACGTCATGCATGGCGGAGAACCGGCTCAACAGTTTTTCAACCTTCGCCGGATCGGAAAGATCCTTGATCTTCATGAATTTGTCCACGACCTTGGCTTGCTGATCGATCTGCATCGAGGCCATCGAGTCAGGCAAATCGAAGGTGGTCCTGAACACCTCCGAAAGAGCCTTGTCGGCAAGGATGTCGTATGCGGACGTGATTTCTCCCGCCTTTCGCTGGAAATAGAGCGCAAGGCGTACGCCGGGATTCGTATCCCCCTGCTGCTGCTCCAGGCTTTGCTGGAGATAGTTCGCCTGTGTTTCCCGGAATTGATCTCTCTTCTGAGGACCCATCATCGGGAGGCGCGCGACGTTACCCTTGCTGTCGAAGTTGAACGATGCCACGATTTCGGCAAAGCGAGGATCGCTCTGCGTGTTCGCGAAGCTCTTTGGGTTGTTCAGGTCGGAGCTGAAGATCTTCTTGAGAAATTCGGTGCTGACCTTCTTGGGTTCCAAACCCTTGGCCAAGAGAATGAAATCGACCATCGGCCTGTTTGCGAGAAGGTCGGAAACGCTGTCGATGCCTGCGATTGCCTCTTGATAAGCCGTCGCATCTTTCGTGGCTAGTGCCCGAATTGCCTTCTCCTGCTGAGGGCTTGCCTGTTTCAGCGCGGCAACGACGTATTCTCTCGCGATCTGAAGGACCTGAGCCGAGTCTTGAGCCACCAAGGGGGTCGTCAGATTGCCTTTTGCGTCGAAGTTGAAGGCGCGTGCGAGCTCTACGTACCGATTGTCCTTGAGGGTATAGACGTAGCTCTTGGGGTCGTTGACGTCGCTTTCGAGGACTGCCTTGATCGTCGCCTTCGAGACCATTCCGGGATCGAGGCCGACGGCGCCCAGCGCAAAATCATACACGCTAGGTGTCGATACGAACGCCTGGACTGAATTGATCTTGCTGAGGTCCGTTCTGAATTGCTTGATCGCCAAAGCTTCGTATATCGGGCTTGCCGCCGAATAGACGGCGGCCTTGCTGTCGTCGAACCGCTTTTTCGTGATCGCGACATTTGCGGCAGTCTGGGCGGACACGCCTGACGGAAGCGACCCGTCGGGCGAGAACTCGAACGCGCCGGCCAGGTCTACAAACCCGCCAATCGTCGCTATCTGGTCACTGAGGCTGGAAATGCTTTTCGTATATGACTCCAGGTGACTTTTT
This sequence comes from Bradyrhizobium barranii subsp. apii, assembly GCF_011516635.5. GTDB lineage: Bacteria > Pseudomonadota > Alphaproteobacteria > Rhizobiales > Xanthobacteraceae > Bradyrhizobium > Bradyrhizobium barranii. Next base: position 5,075,876 of record NZ_CP096255.1, read on the forward strand.
TCGACCAGGATCTGGATGTTAAACTGGGTCACGTCGGCGCCCGGTTGCGATAGTTGGGCCTTGTAACCGGTTATCTTTAGCCCGCCTTATTCGCGAGAGGGCGCCTGAGAGGCTGGCGAGCGTGGTGTAAAGCGCTGATGCGGCGTAGGATTCGGTTGCGAAGCCAACCCCATCACCTCAACCGCGAACGCCACGCCCGCCATGACCGATGATACGATTCTGCCCTTCTCGTTTCCAGCCGTTCACGCCAAGAAAGTCACAGCTGCCTTCGATGGTGGACGCCTAACCTCGAATGGGGGCGTGATGCTTCTGGCGATGGCCGAGCGGCGTCTCGGTTTGGCCGACAATTTGGCCCGGGTGTTCCCGGATCGGCGCGATCCGACGCGGGTCGTGCACAGCCTTGTCGATATGTTCCGCGCGCGCATGTTCGCGATCTGCTGCGGCTACGAGGACGCCGACGACCTCGATCATCTGCGGTCCGATCCCGCATTCAAGCTGGCCTGCGGACGGCTGCCGGACAGCGGTCGCGATCTGTGTTCCCAACCGACGCTGTCGCGTCTGGAGAATGCTCCGCGCCTGCGCGACGTGATCCGACTGACCTACACTTTGGTCGACGCATGGATGGATAGCTACCCGCGCGAGCCGGCATCCGTCACGCTCGACATCAATGATACCTGCGATGTCGTCCACGGCCATCAGCAGCTCTCGCTGTTCAACGCTCATTATGACGAACGCTGCTTCCTGCCGATCCACGTCTACGACACGGAGAAGAGCCGGCCCGTGGCGGTCGTGCTGCGGCCCGGCAAGACGCCGGGCGGCGTCGAGGTGCGTGCCCATCTGCGCCGCCTGATACGGCATATCCGGACGCGGTGGCACAAGACGCGAATTACGTTCCGTGGCGACGGGCACTATGCTCGGCCGGAGGCCATGACCTGGTGCGAGAACAACGGCATCGACTACATCTTCGGTCTGTCCGGTACCAAGCCTCTCGCCAGAAAAGTCGACGAGGTCGCCGACGACATTCGCACGCGACGCGCCATCGAGAACCTGCCTGTTCTGCGCGGCTATACCGAGACGCGCCACAAGGCAAAGTCCTGGGATCACGAACGGCGCACTGTCGCCCGTATTGAGGCGACGATGCTCGGCCTCGACATCCGCTTCGTCGTCACCAGCCTCGATGTCGGCTCGGCCGAGTGGATCTACGACAGCCTGTATTGCGCGCGCGGCCAAGCCGAAAATCTGATCAAGCTGCATAAGACGCAGCTCGCCTCCGATCGCACCAGTTGCCGTTCGGCGCTCGCCAACCAGGTCCGTCTCGTTCTCCACACCGCCGCTTATTGGTTGATGCTTACCGTGCGCGGCGCCATTCCCAAAGTCCGGGAATTGGCCGCCGCCGAGTTCGCGACGCTGCGTCTTCGTCTCTTGAAAATCGCAGCCCGGGTCGTCGAAACCGCGAGCCGCATTCGCCTTGCGTTCGCCGCGGCATGCCCCGAAGCCGACCTCTTCCGCAGCTTGCCCGGCGCGCTGCTCCCGCTCGGCCCGTAACCGACCGGGCCTGCGCCCGCTCACCCGCCCCACTCCTCCAACGCGTACAAAACAGCTTGATGTAGAACCCGGTGACAAAAGGCCGGACGGTCACCCACGCCAGCCGCCAGCCCCAGTCAGACGTCAAGAACGACCGTGCTCTCGTGAATAGATCGGGTTAGATCAGCGGCGCTGGCGTCCGATTTGGCTTGAGCAAGCTGGGCGTTGAGGCCGGTCAACTGAGAAGCGAAGGTGGTGTTGACGTAGCTATTTGGATCGGACGGATCGCTGCGCAAGACCTGACTTATCGTGTCACCCGGCCACTTGCTTTGATCGATCCCGTATGCCGAGTAGACATAGTTGCGAAGACGGTCGTTGTTCAGGAGTTGGTCTGCACTGCTGATCTTGCCGATTTCAGCGCTGTAGTAATTCGAGTCTGCGGCAAGCGCATCGACCTGGCTCTTCTTGGTCGTCGTGTACAGACCGATCATCTCGTCGGTCTGGTCTCCCGATTGGGCAACTGGCGTGGCACTGCCATTGAAGGAGAATGCCGCGGCAAACTCCCGGTAGCGCTTGTCTACCAACTTGTTGACGAAGCTCTTTGGGTCGGAGAGGTCGCTCTCCAGCACCTTCTTCATGAAAGCCTTGGCGTAGGCCATGTCTTCCAGGCCATATGCCTTCATCGCATAATGATACAGGCGATAATCTTTCATAAGATCATCGACGGTCCGCACCTTGCCGATGTTGGCTTTGTAATAGGCGGATTCTCGCGCGACATCGGGTTGCTGTTCAACCCGCGTCAGGGACTGCTTGAGATGGTGCGCAATGTAGTTGTAGCTGAAATACGTTGATACCATCGCGCATTCCTCGCGGCTCTACGGTCCTGGACTTCCGTCAATCATTGCCGGGTCGCGGGGTGGGGGCTGGCCTCATGCCAGCAAGCTGTCTCGCAGCAACGTTTTCTTAAGGCGATTCTTCGCTGCAATCTTAGGTTTTAATTTGCGTCCAAGTGACGCATGCCGGGTTTTGTTGCTGTATGTTTCTCAGGTGCTGCTTTCGCGAGGATTGTGTTCCTGATATGTTCCAGTCGAAATATCGACCGGAGTGGGTTGGAAGCAGAGCATGAGCCGACGAAGCAATCGCACCATCAACCTGCCGGCGCCGTATCTGAAGCGGGTCTGGCTCGATCCGTCGCGAGTTCACGATCGCGAGGCATATCCGTTTTGCCTGCCCATCTTCCCGGATGATTTCGAGCTCAACTTCGACGCCGCCATCACGATCATCGTCGGAGAGAATGGCACCGGGAAGTCGACGATCCTCGAGGGTATCGCAGCGCTTGCCGGCTACGACGATGCGGGTGGAGGCAAGGGCTACATGCCCGTCGACCATTCCGAAGCGCGGGAGAAGATGGGCGGCCAGCTTTCCAGGGCCTTGCGCGCAAGCTGGCTGCCGAAGATCGCCAACGGCTGGTTTTTTCGCGCCGAGAGTTTTTTCTCGGTCGCGCGATATCTCGACGAGGCCGCACGTGATGCCGGCCAGGCCGGCCCCGACTTCCTGTCGCATTCCCATGGCGAAGGTTTTCTGCGCTTCTTCGAGGAGCGCTGCCAGCGCCAGGGCATCTTCATCTTCGACGAGCCGGAATCGGCGCTGTCGCCGGCGCGTCAGATCGAATTCCTGAAGCTCTTGCGACGCATGGACGAGTCCCGCATCTGCCAGGTCATCATGGCAACCCATGCGCCTCTGCTGATGGCCTATCCAAACGCGAGACTGTTGCGGTTGGGCAAATACGGCCTGGAGCCGACGACGGTGGAGCAAACCGATCATTACCGGGTGATGCGCGAGTTCTGTGACGATCCGCGCGGGTTCGTGGAGGCGACACTGGCGGAGTAGGCGAGGGCGCGCTCCCACGGCACTCGCTCTTCTCGTGTCCCGGACGCGCTGCAGCGCGTAGCGGTGCGGCGCAGAGCAGGGACTCACGCAGTCACACGCTCGCTGATGCATGGGCCCCGGCTCTGCAGCGCACCGCCGCACTGGACGATGCTGCGCATCGCCAGGGAAGCGCTGCGCTGCGTCCGGGGCACGCGAGCAGCTTCTATCTTTGCATTCGAATTCAAATCGCACGCACGGATTCGCATCCTCGCGGCACGATCTGCCCGAGCTCTGCTGTATTCATCGCCCCCAAAAGTGCCGAGGGCGCGGGGAAGGCCGGGTGCCGGCTGGCACCCGCGGTCCACTGTGCGGAAATTGCGCTACGAAGTTTGCACAGTGGCATACAGGTGAAGCCAAACATCCGGCCTTCCCTGCGCAGTGGTTTTACGGCTTATGCCGAGCTCTCCCCGGGGAGCGATGCACTATTGCCCCCGTCGCCTTGCGGATGACTGATGTGCGGGCCCGGTCGGGCCGCCACATCACCGCAAGACTTGGCGCACAGGCTCCGGGCGCCAGGACGGCACGGTTTTACCGTACACAGGCTGCACCGGTCGTGTGCGCGCGGCGTTCGCTCACGGTTGCCCGCCCTGCAAACCACCTTCGCGCCGACGCCGCCTGCGTCCACCACGTCCCACCCCGCGTGTCGTGACGATCGCGATAACGCCCCTCGGCCCGGGGTGGGATGGCTTTCTATATGATAATCCGAAATGCGGATAAAGAGAATTATTTCTGCGTGGTGCGGTTGACCCGCCCATTGGGTGTTTTGCCCGACGGGCGGCGCAAGGGGTTGTGGGACGCGCGAGCGCGCGCCGCAACGCCGCCATGAACAGGTCTCCCCACGGCCGCAAAATGCGCTACCATGATCGCAGCGCGCCTCAAGTCGCGCACGATCCACGAGACGCATGAGGAAACGAGATGAGGGGGACGATTGGACGGCGCATGGTCATGGGCGCGGTGCTGACTGCCGCGGGCGCGGTGGCTTTGACGGCGGCGTTTGGCCCGGCTTGGGCACATGGGCCGACCCGGCAGAAGGTGCGCGAATCCATCGAGATCAACGCGCCGCCGGCCAAGGTGTGGGCCGCGATCGGCAATTTCCAGGACATGAGCTGGCTGCCGCCTGTCACCAAGACCGAGGGCGAGAAGGGCAATGAGATCGAAGCGACGCGGCGGCTGACCCTGACGGGAGGCGCCACCGTCGATGAGGAACTCTACAAGTTCGACGCTGCCGCGATGACCTATTCCTACCGGATCACCAAGGTGGACGTGAAGGTGCTGCCGGTCACCAATTATTCCTCGACGCTGACGGTGACGCCGAGCGCCGACGGCAAGGGCGCGACGCTGGAATGGGCGGGCGCGTTCTACCGCGGCTTCCCCAACAACGATCCGCCGCCGGAGCTCAGCGACGAGGCCGCGGTGAAGGCGGTGAAGGGGCTCTATCAGGCCGGCCTCGAAGCGCTGAAGAAGAAGATCGAGAGCGGAAGCTGACCGTGCGGGCGCGGATCCTGGCGGCGCTCGCCGCCAGCCTTTGCGCTGCCAGTATTGGCAGCGCGTCCGCCGAAGAGGCGTTCGTCACCAACCAGCTCAGCGACGATCTGATGGTCGTGGACCTCGCGACATCGCGCAGCGTCGCGACCATCCCGATCGGCGGCAAGCCGGCCGGCGTGGCCGTCAGCGCGGATGGGCGCTTTGCCTATGTCACGAGCCCCGACGCCAAGGCGGTGACCGTGGTCGACGCCGCAACGCGGCAGGTCTCGGGGCGGATCGAGGTCGGCGGCGGGCCGCTCGGCATTGCCGTGACGCCCGATGGCAAGACGGTCTACGTCGCGGACTGGTATGCGGCGGCAGTGCGGGTGATCGATACGGCCTCGCGCAGTATCACGGCCAGCATCGCGGTCGGCGCATCCCCGTCCGGCCTCGCGGTGACGCCTGATGGCAGGCTGCTGCTCTCGGCGGACCGCGACGACGACAGCGTCTCGGTGGTCGATACCGCGACGCGTGAGCGCAGGGCGACCATCAAGGTCGGGACCCGTCCGTTCGGCGTCACCATCGATGCCGAGGGAAAACGCGCCTACACCGCCAATGTCGGCTCCAACGACGTCTCGGTGATCGACATCGCCGCGAGCCAAGAGATCGGCCGCGTGCCGGTCGGGATGCGTCCTTATGCGGTGGCGCTGACGCAAGGGCGCGGCTTCGTCACCGACCAATATGGCGGCACCGTCAGCGTGTTCGACCTGGCGACGCTGAAGCCGGTCAAGCGGATCAATGTCGGCGACTATCCCGAAGGCATCAATGTGACCGCCGACGGCAAGCGCGTCATCGTCGCCTGCTGGGAGAGCAACACATTGAGCATCATCGATGCCACCGAGCTGAAGGTGATCGGCGAGGTCAAGACCGGCGACGGCCCGCGCGCGTTCGGGGCGTTCCTGCGTAGGACGGAGTAGGGGGCGCGGAGCATCTGTAGCCTGCATGGAGCGAAGCGGAATGCGGGGACACTTTCCCGGATTGCGCTTCGCTCCATCCGGGCTACGGCGCTAAACCACTCTTAGATCCGGCAAACGCCTTCAACTTCAGGAAAAAGTCCTTCAGGATCGGGTTGCGATCCACATAGGTCACGTAGCGGATCGGATGCCGCCGGCGATCGATGCTCCACGTGATCTGATCCGTGAGAACCGGAGCCGGCACGATCACGCTCGGCGCCCAATCGGGATTGAGAAGCCAGCCGGCCGGCGCCATGTCCCAGATCTCCTTGGCCCAGCCCAGATGGTCGGACGAATAGTCCTTGAAGCGCATGGCGAGGAACGCGCCGATGCTGCCATGCGGTTCGACGTAGCGCTCGATCTCCGGCACCGTGCTGTGAAGGTGCGAGGTGACGCCCTTGCATGGCACGAGCACGAGCGGCACGCCGCTGTCGAACAGCACCTGCGCGCCGCCGACGTCCTGCTTGAGGTTGAACTCGATCGTGTGCGGCCATTCCAGCGCGTGACCGCCAAGCCAGACCACCACCACGCGGTCGATGATGTCGGGGGCCTCGAGCAGTGCCGAGGCGACTTTGCTGATGGCGCCGATGGCAATGACGTAGAGCGGATTGTCTGGGGAGCCTGCGCGCGCCCGGGCCACGAGGTCGTTGACGGCGGGGGCCGCCTGCGCCGTCTTGCCGGGACCGACATAGTCGGTGACGCCGCGATGGACGAGGCCGTCCGGCGCGACGTTGAGGCGCTCCAGCAGGCGAAGGATTTCCTGGTAGCTCAGCTCCATGCCGTGGCCGGGACTGTCGGCGCGTGTGTTGAAGAACGGCGCGGCGTAGATCGCCTCGACGTCGAACCGGTCCTTCGACAGCAGCATCTGCACCAGCGCGAACTGATCGTCGATCTCGTTGTAGGTGTCGGTGTCGAGCACCACGCGCACCTTGCCGACCGGCGGCTCCAGGAGTTTGAGGCGGGCTGCGTCCGAGAGTGTCATCACCGTCTCCTTGGGCCGGGGGGGGCTCGATTGCGGATCAGGCCTTGAGCGAAATCCGGCAGACCACGTCTGCGATCTCATCCATCTGCGCGAACATGTGATCGGGCGCAAGCGCCCGCAGCGCCGCCGGCGCGGCGTAGCCCCAACTCACCGCGCCGCAGGCAATCCCTACCGCGCGCGCCGCCTCGATGTCGCGGACCTCGTCGCCGATCGCGATCACGCGGCCTGGCTCCACGCCCGCGCGCCGGATCACGCGGCGGAATTTCGCGGGCTTGCCGAACAGCGACGCCGCGCAGTCGAAATGCGCGAACAGGGCGGCGGACTCGCCGAGCTTCTCGCGCGCATTGGCTTCGCTATCCGACGTCACCAGCGCGAGCTGCACGCCGTTCCCGGCCAGCGTCTGCAGCATCGTCTCGACGCCGGCGAATAGGGGAATCTCCGCCGCCGCCTCCGCCTTCAGCCGCCGCGCATGCCGCGCGATCGCCGGCAGCTTCCACAGCGGCACCTCGAGCCGGGCGAGGATCTCGCGCGACGAGGCATGTCGCAGCGCTTCGATTTCGTCATCCGCGACGCGGCGAAAATTGAAGCGATCGGCGACATCGTTGATGGTGCGCAGGAACCACGGAAAGCTGTCGGCCAGTGTGCCGTCGAGATCGAAGATGGCGAGGGAGTAGTGCATGGAGGAGGTTTTGGAGTTCGCTGACAAACGAGACGTGGCGGCTATTATTTAGAAGAATTCGAGGACACCCATGCGACACGAGCGCATTGAAATCAACCCTGCGATCATGGCCGGCAAGCCCGTCAGCCGTGGGACGCATGTGCGTCACCGCAACCTGCGCACGTGAACATTGATGTCGAGATCGATGTTGCTGACGCAGGTCTGAGTAGTCCGGTGAGAGCCGCCCTCGTGCCAGGGGCCATCGCGCGTGCGGGCGTTGGTGATATTGGCGAGCTTCAGGCATCGCCATTGCGGCAGCGGTCCGCTGCTCTCGCCGCCAAATTGCCAGGCGAGGACGGCTTCCTCACCCATCTTGTTGGTGCCGATGATGTGGGGGCAGAGCTCGCGATAACGCCCCTCGTAGATGCAGGTTACCTGCTGCTCGGCGAGGATTGCCTTGCGGAAGAGCATGTAGGTGCGGCTGGGCATCGCGGACACTTGCAGCCTTTCCCCGATGATCCCGCGGACGAGGCGGAATGAACTCTACTCCGCCGCCTCGCTCGTGCTCCTCCGCTTCGGCTTCCGTGCCTTCTTCAGCACCGGCTCCAGGAACTTCCCCGTGTAGCTCCGCGGCGCTTTCGCGATGTCCTCCGGCGGGCCCCAGGCGACGATCTCGCCGCCGCCGTCGCCGCCTTCGGGGCCGAGGTCGATGACCCAGTCGGCCGTCTTGATGACTTCGAGATTGTGCTCGATGACGACGACCGTGTTGCCCTGTGCGACGAGCTCGTGCAGCACCTCAAGCAGCTTCTTGACGTCGTGGAAGTGCAGGCCGGTGGTCGGCTCGTCCAGGATGTAGAGCGTGCGGCCGGTGGCGCGCTTCGACAGCTCCTTCGCGAGCTTGACGCGCTGGGCTTCGCCGCCCGACAGGGTCGTCGCCTGCTGGCCGACATGGATGTAATCGAGCCCGACGCGGTGCAGGGTCTGGAAGGTCTCGCGCACGCGCGGCACCGCCTTGAAGAAGTCGGCGGCTTCCTCGACGGTCATGTCGAGCACGTCGGCGATGCTCTTGCCCTTGAACAGGACCTCCAGCGTCTCGCGGTTGTAACGCTTGCCCTTGCAGACGTCGCAGGTGACGTAGACGTCGGGCAGGAAGTGCATCTCGATCTTGATGACGCCGTCGCCCTGGCAGGCCTCGCAGCGGCCGCCCTTGACGTTGAAGGAGAAGCGGCCGGGCTCGTAGCCGCGCGCCTTCGCTTCGGGCAGGCCGGCGAACCATTCGCGGATCGGCGTGAAGGCGCCGGTATAGGTCGCGGGGTTCGAGCGCGGGGTGCGGCCGATCGGCGACTGGTCGATGTCGATGATCTTGTCGATGTGCTCGAGGCCCTCGATGCGATCGTGGGGTGCGGCGCCTTCGCTAGCGTTGTTCAGCTTGCGGGCGATGGCCTTGTAGAGCGTGTCGATCAGCAGCGTCGACTTGCCGCCGCCGGAGACGCCGGTGACGGCCGTGAACAGGCCCAGCGGAATCTCGGCCGTGACGTTCTTGAGGTTGTTGCCGCGCGCGTTGACCACCTTGATGGTGCGGCGATGGTTCGGCGGGCGCCGCTCCGGCACCTCGACCTCGAGCTCGCCGGTGAGATATTTGCCGGTGAGCGATTTCGGGTTGCGCATGATCTCGGCGGGCGTGCCTTCGGCGACGATGTTGCCGCCATGCATGCCGGCGCCGGGCCCGATGTCGAGGACGTAGTCGGCAAGCAGGATCGCGTCCTCGTCATGCTCGACCACGATCACGGTGTTGCCGAGGTCGCGCAGGCGCTTCAGCGTATCGAGCAGGCGGGCGTTGTCGCGCTGGTGCAGGCCGATCGAGGGCTCGTCCAGCACGTAGAGCACGCCAGTCAGTCCCGAGCCGATCTGCGAGGCGAGGCGGATGCGCTGGCTCTCGCCGCCGGACAGCGTGCCGGAGGAGCGGGACAGAGTGAGGTAGTTGAGGCCGACGTCGAGCAGGAAGGTGAGGCGCTCGCGAATCTCCTTGAGGATGCGGCCGGCGATCTCGTTCTGCTGCGTGTTCAGCGCCTCGGGCACGGTCTCGAACCATTCGCCGGCCTTCCTGACCGACAGCTCCGAGATCTCGCCGATATGCTTGCCGCCGATCTTGACGCAGAGCGCCTCGGGCTTCAGCCGGAAACCCTTGCAGCCTTCGCAGGGGACGTCGTGGAAATATTTTGCGAGCTCCTCGCGCGCCCACTCGCTCTCGGTCTCGCGATAGCGGCGGTTGATGTTGGTGATGACGCCCTCGAACGGCTTCTTGGTGTCGTAGGAGCGGACGCCGTCCTCGTAGGAGAACTTGATCTCGTCCTCGCCCGAGCCAAGGAGGATCGCGTTCTGCGTCTTCTTCGGCAGATCCTTCCATTTGGTGGTCAGGGTGAACTTGTAGTGCTTGCCGAGCGCCGTCAGCGTCTGAATATAGTAAGGCGATGACGACTTGGCCCAGGGCGCGATCGCGCCCTTGCCGATGGCGAGCTCCTTGTCGGGGATGACGAGGTCCTCGTCGACATGCTGCTCGACGCCGAGGCCGCCGCAGGCCGGGCAGGCGCCGTAGGGATTGTTGAACGAGAATAGGCGCGGCTCGATCTCCGGAATCGTGAAGCCGGAGACGGGGCAAGCGAATTTTTCCGAGAACAGGATGCGCTCAGGCCCGCTCTTGTCGTGGATTTTTGCGGTCTTCTTCTTCTCCTCGACGGGCGCAGCCGCTGCAGGCGCATCGGCGAACTCGACGACGGCGAGGCCCTCCGCGAGCTTCAGCGCGGTCTCAAAGCTTTCGGCGAGGCGCTGGCCGATGTCGGCGCGCACCACGATGCGGTCGACCACGACGTCGATGTCGTGCGGAAATTTCTTGTCGAGCGTCGGCGCCTCCGCGAGCTCATGGAAGGTGCCGTCGATCTTGACGCGCTGAAAACCCTTCTTGAGCCATTCGGCGAGTTCCTTGCGGTACTCGCCCTTGCGGCCGCGCACGACCGGGGCGAGCAGATAGAGGCGGGTGCCTTCGGGCAGCGCCAGCACGCGGTCGACCATCTGCGAGACGGTCTGGCTCTCGATCGGCAGACCCGTGGCGGGCGAATAGGGCACGCCGACGCGCGCCCAGAGCAGGCGCATGTAGTCGTAGATCTCGGTGACGGTGCCGACGGTCGAGCGCGGGTTCTTCGAGGTCGTCTTCTGCTCGATCGAGATCGCCGGCGACAGGCCGTCGATCTGGTCGACATCAGGCTTCTGCATCATCTCCAGGAACTGGCGCGCATAGGCCGACAGCGATTCGACGTAGCGGCGCTGGCCCTCCGCATAGATGGTGTCGAAGGCGAGCGAGGATTTGCCGGAGCCTGACAGCCCGGTGAACACCACCAGCTTGTCGCGGGGAATCTCGACGTCGACATTCTTGAGGTTGTGCTCGCGCGCGCCACGAACCGTAATTGCGCGCAGGCTGGATCCCGCGTTCTGCTGTTGGCGCTTCGCCTTGATCACTTCATCCATCCGAGTTGCCCTCAAGGAACCCCAAAGGTGCGCGATCGCGCCAACAAAAAAGGCGCGCGTCGCCCGGAACCGGGATCGGCGCCGATGGGTATGGCAGCGAACGTAGGAAGAACGGGGACGGATTTCCAGTGGCGTGTGCGAATCGTCAACGGATTGTTGGCGCGCTGGCGGCATCTGGCAGGAGCAGGGCCCCCGGAACATGCGAAGGGCCGGCGCGAGGCCAGCCCTTCGTTCGCGTTTGAATGCGGATTTGGGGCAATCCGCACATGATCAGGACTTGGAGGTTCCTGAGGGAAGCTTGGTCTCAGTATTTGGCGACGACCGGGCCGCCCCAGCGGTAATTGATGCGGATCAGGCCCATGTCGATATCCTGGCCGATCCGGTCGGTGCGCGGGGCGAAGCCGCCGACGAGCGTTGCGAAGTCGGCGCTGTGATGGCCGAGGAAGACATGGTTGTACTCGCCGCCGACCGACCAGTTCTCGGCAAAGCCCCATTCCACGCCGATGCCGATGGTGTAGCCCCAGCGGGTCTGGTTGACGCTGTTGAACACCGCGGCCGGGACGCCGGGGACGAAGGTGTCGTACTTGTCGTGCGCCACCGCGGCGCCGGCCTTGCCATAGAAGAGCAGGTTGTTGACGGCGTAGCCCATCTGGCCAGTGAACAGGCCGAAGCTGTCGATCTTGGTCTGGTTGGTGAACAGCGGCAGCGCCACGCTGACATTGCTGCCCTTGAAGTCGGCCCAGTTGCCCTGGCCCTCGATGCCGAACACCCAACGCGACTTCTGCCAGCGATAACCGAGCTGTCCGCCGACCGTGCCACCGCCCGCATTGTGACAGCCTTCGCCAACGGCCGGATCGACAGCGATGCCGAGCGCGCGGGTCACGCCCCAGCAGGCATGGGCCAAGCCGCCGCCGCCGTTGATGCCGGCATAGATGCCGCTCCAGTCATAGACGGGAACGGCGGCCGCCGGCGCCTTGTAGATCGGGAGATCGGCGGCGGTAGCCGGCGCGACCGCACCGAGTGCGAACAGGCTGACCGCAGCCAGCATCCACGTCTTCATGTCACGTCCCCAACTCGCCAAAGCCATTAGCGGACGCCTTGCGCGCGCCTCACGACTCCAAGACGGTTGGGTGCACCCTCGCGCGAAAACAAAAAGGCCGGCGCAAGGCCGGCCTTTCGTAACGCGGTGCGTTGGAAGCGAAGCTCAGTACTTCGCGACCACCGGGCCCCCGAAGTGATAGTTCACGCCGACCTGCACGGTGTGGAAGTTGAGCGTGCCGGTGGGCAGGGCGCCCGAGAAGTAGGTCTCGCCGCCGAGGCTGCGATAGAGGTACTCGCCCTTGACCGACCACTGCGGAGCGAAGAACGCCTCGACGCCCGCGCCGACGGTCCAGCCGGAGTGCCACTTGCTGTCCGACGCGGTCAGGCCGAGAGCGGAGAGGGTGATCTTGTTGTCGATCCAGGCGTAGCCGCCGGTGCCGTAGAACAGGACCTGATTGACGGCGTAGCCGATACGGCCGCGCACGGTGCCCATGGCATCGGTCTTCGAGCTCGCCGTTGCGGTCACAACGCCGAATCCGGGAACAACAGTGGCGCCGGTCGCCGAAGCGCTGACGTCAGCCCAGGAACCATCAGCCTCGACGCCGAACACGACGTTGCCGGTCTGCCAGTTGTAGCCGGCGGTGCCGCCGACGAAGCCACCCTTCATCTTCGGGTCGCCGGAACCGTTTTCCCAGGCGCCGCCGCCGACGATACCGAGGTAGAAGCCGGTCCAGTTGTAGATCGAGGCCACCGCCACCGGAGCCTTGGTGTAGGGGCGCGCCGCGAGATCAGCGGCCGAAGCCGGAGCAGCGAGAGCGAACAAACAGGCCGAAGCCAACAAAACCTTCTTCATTTTCAAACTAATCCCAGTCCCGGTTTCTGTTTTTGCCTTCCGTGCGTTCGGAAGGACATCGGACGCCGTGGTCCAACTGATGTCGTGCTTACACGAGCAAAGCCGCAAGTTGTGTCTCCCAAAAGCCACAATAATCGCAAAACGTAACGGTGACTGACCTATAATTCCCGTTGCCCACGCAAAAAGGCCGGCGCGAGGCCGGCCTTTGATCTCCAAGCGATTTCAGAGGGATGTCAGTATCTTGCGATCATCGGGCCGCCCCAGCGATAGTTCACGCGGACGAGGCCGATATCGACGTCCTGGCTGATGCGATCGGAGCGTGTGGCAACGCCGAGCGGGGCGAAATTGCCGGATCCGGTGAAGCCGATGGTGCGGTTGCCGAGGAAGATGTGGTCGTATTCGAAACCCACGGTCCAGTTCGGGGCGAATCCGAACTCGACGCCCGCACCCACGGTGCCGCCCCAACGGGTCTCGTTGGCCCGGTCGAACTCGAGGCCGCTGGCGACGTCGAAGCTGCGGTAGCGATCGCTGACGACGGCGCCGCCGCCCTTCACGTAGACTAGGACGTTGTTCCAGGCGTAACCGACCTGACCGGTAATCAGGCCGAAGGCGTTGATCTTCGAACGATCGCGCAGGCCGCTGATCGCACTGATGTTGTCACCCGAGAAATCGGCCCAGTTGCCCTGGCCTTCGAAGCCGAACACCCCGTTGGCTGACTGCCAGCGGTAGCCGACCTGGCCGCCGACCGTGCCGCCGGTCGCGTTGTGGCAGCCTTCGCCTACGAGAACGCCACCGCCGATATCGACGTCCCAGCACTTGTGGCTGGTGCCGCCGCCGCCGTTGATACCGATGTAGAAGCCGCTCCAGTCGTAGATGGTCGCGATCATCGGTGCTGGAGCCTTGGTGTAGGGACGCGCAGCGAGATCTGCCGCGCTTGCGGGAGCCGACAGCCCCAACGCGATTGCACCAATAGTACCAATCAAAATCTTATTCATTGCAGTCCCCCCAGTTTCTGACCGCTTTTCGAAGTCCCCGAAGCGGCTGATCAGGCGCGACGCCTATAAGAATCTAATTCCGCAGCAAGCGTAGCTTAGGCGGGAGGCGGAGTCCGTCTCCGGAATGCAACAGTCGGGCGGCATCTGAACTGCTTCTAACTTGATGAATGTTAAGCTGTTTCGCCGTCCTCAGGAATTCGGGGAAATTCCATTTGGCGCAGGCCGTCTTTGTGCATCGCGGTGCCGTCTTGCCAACGCAACAAGGTGAGGGGTGTCATAAGAACAAATCTGGAACGAACCGGCCAGGGGTGCTATATGTGGGGATAAGTGGAGGGGTGACGGGCCGATCCGTCCGCGCAAGCGTATAGGGTCGCGTCAACAGGTTGCAGAGGACGCGGGCGCGTCCCGGGCCTTCTAAAATTCAGTGGCATTCGGAGTGGAGAGCGGCGATGGCGGGAAGCGTCAACAAGGTCATTCTGGTTGGAAATCTCGGCAAGGATCCCGAAATCCGCCGCACCCAGGACGGGCGGCCGATCGCGAATTTGAGCATCGCCACCTCGGAGACCTGGCGCGACAAGAATAGCGGCGAGCGCAAGGAAAAGACCGAGTGGCATCGCGTCGTGATCTTCAATGAAGGGCTCTGCAAGGTCGCCGAGCAGTACCTGAAGAAGGGCGCGAAGGTTTACATCGAGGGCGCGCTCCAGACCCGCAAATGGACCGACCAGAGCGGCGCCGAGAAGTACTCCACCGAGGTCGTGCTCCAGGGCTTCAACTCGACCCTGACGATGCTCGACGGCCGCGGCGGCGGTGGAGGCGGCAGCTTCGGCGACGAGCCGGGCGGCGATTTCGGCTCCTCCGGTCCCGTCAGCAGCGCGCCGCGCCGTGCCGTTGCCGCCGGTGGTGGCGGTGGTGGTGGTGGCCGCAACAGCGACATGGACGACGATATCCCGTTCTGAGGCGGGCGGGGGCGCTTCGCCCCTGATGTCACCTTGCTCGCGTAAAACGACAGGATTCCTTACCAATTGACGGGCAAAGCTCGGTTTTTGCGGGCTTGCCTCATGTGCTGCCTCAAGCCTTTGACGAGGCGTGATGTGAATGGTATTAACTTGATGTTAATCCTATTCACATGGGTCGGCCGTCGATCGGAGAAAGCCCTGCATGAGCGTTGCGCCACTGCTTGAGGCTGCTCCAGCGATCCCGCTGCACGCCTTTGCCGCCATGGCCGCCTTCGTGCTCGGCCTCGTTCAGTTTGCCGCCCCCAAGGGCACGCTGCCGCACCGGACGATCGGCTGGATCTGGGTGGGGCTCATGGCGGTCGTTGCGGCATCGTCGTTCTGGATCCACCAGATCCGCCTGGTCGGGCCGTTCAGCCCGATCCATCTCCTATCGATCTTCACGCTGGTGATGCTGCCGCTCGCGGTGTGGCGGGCGCACACCCACCGGGTCGCCGATCACCGGCGCATCATGATCATGACGTTCGTCGGCGCGCTCGTCATTGCCGGGCTGTTCACGCTCGTGCCTGGACGGATCATGCACCGGGTGATTTTCGGAGCCTAGGACGTGGTTCCATGCGGCTCATTCCGGCTTCGCTCGATGCAGTGGTGCTGAGCTCGTAAGTCTCTGGAAAAACAGTCGGAAAAACCGCTTCCCCAGACCTCGCAAGGGTGGTTATCAGGGGGGCGATGCGCTATATGATTCCCAGATAAAATCTCACCGGATTTCCCCTTGGCTGACGACGACAACAAGCCCGGCGACCAGCCGGCGCAACCCTCGGACATTCGTCCCGTTTCCATCTACGAGGAGATGAAGAAGTCCTACCTCGATTACGCGATGAGCGTGATCGTGGCGCGTGCGCTGCCCGATGCGCGCGACGGGTTGAAGCCGGTTCATCGCCGCATCCTCTACTCGATGAACGAGCAGGGGCACACGCCCGACAAGAAGTACGTCAAGTCGGCGCGCGTGGTCGGTGACGTCATCGGTAAATATCATCCGCATGGCGACCAGTCGATCTACGACGCCATGGTCCGGATGGCGCAGGACTTCTCGATGCGCGTGCCGCTCATCGACGGCCAGGGCAATTTCGGCTCGGTCGACGGCGATCCCCCGGCCGCCTATCGGTACACCGAAGCGCGACTGACGAAGGTGGCGTTGGCTCTGCTGGCCGACATCGACAAGGACACCGTCGACTTCCAGCCGAACTACGACAACAACGAAACCGAGCCGTCGGTCCTGCCGGCCAAGTTCCCGAACCTCCTGGTCAACGGGGCGGGCGGCATCGCGGTCGGCATGGCCACCAACATCCCGCCGCACAATCTCGGCGAGGTCATCGACGCCTGCGTCGCGTTGATCGACAATCCTGCGCTCACCATCGAGGAACTCATCAACATCGTTCCGGGACCGGATTTCCCGACCGGCGGCGTCATTCTCGGACGCGCGGGCATCCGCGCCGCCTACCACCTCGGCCGCGGCTCCATCGTCATGCGCGGCAAGGTCGCGATCGAGACCATCCGCAAGGAGCGCGAGGCGATCATCATCACCGAGATTCCCTACCAGGTGAACAAGGCGACGATGGTCGAGCGCATCGCCGAGCTGGTCAAGGAAAAGAAGATCGAGGGCATCGGCGACCTGCGCGATGAATCCGACCGCGACGGCTACCGCGTCGTCATCGAATTGAAGCGCGACGCCGTGCCGGATGTGGTGCTGAATCAGCTGTACCGATTCACGCCGCTGCAGACGAGCTTCGGCGTCAACATGGTGGCGCTCGACAGCGGCCGTCCGCGGATCATGCATCTGAAGGACCTGCTGGCGATCTTCGTCGACTTCCGCGAGCGGGTCGTCACGCGTCGCACCAAGTTCCTGCTCGCCAAGGCGCGCGATCGCGCCCACATCCTGGTTGGTCTGGCGATCGCGGTCGCGAATATCGACGAGATGATCCGCGTCATCCGGACCTCGCCCGACCCGACCACTGCCCGCGACACCCTGATGTCGCGCGACTGGCCGGCACGGGACGTCGAGGACATGCTGACGCTGATCGACGATCCGCGTCACCGCATTAGCGAGGACGGCACGATCCGGCTGTCGATGGAGCAGGCGAGGGCCATTCTCGATCTGCGCCTTCAGCGCCTCACCGCGCTCGGCCGTGATGAAATCCGCGACGAGCTCGACAAGCTCGCGGGCGAGATCGCCGATTATCTCGACATCCTGCGCTCGCGCGCCCGCGTGCTGGGCATCATCAAGACCGAGCTCGCCGAGGTGAAGGCCGAGTTCGCGACCCCGCGCCGCACCGTGATCATCGAGCAGGAGGGCGAGGTCGAGGACGAGGACCTGATCCAGCGCGAGGACATGGTCGTCACCGTCTCCCACGCCGGCTACGTCAAGCGCGTGCCGCTGTCCGCCTACCGGGCGCAGCGCCGCGGCGGCAAGGGCCGCGCCGGCATGCAGACCCGCGACGAGGATTTCGTCAGCCGCCTGTTCGTGGCGTCGACGCACACACCGGTGCTGTTCTTCTCGTCGCGCGGCCAGGTCTACAAGGAGAAGGTGTGGCGCCTGCCGATGGCCGCGCCGAACGCGCGCGGCAAGGCGCTGATCAACATCCTGCCGCTGGAGCAGGGCGAGCGCATCACCACCATCATGCCGCTGCCGGAGGATGAATCGACCTGGGGCAACCTGGACGTGATGTTCGCCACCACCGGCGGCAACGTCCGGCGCAACAAGCTGTCCGACTTCGTCGACGTCCGCCGCTCCGGCATCATCGCCATGAAGCTCGATGAGAATGAAGCGATCGTGGACGTGCAGATCTGCACCGAGCACGACGACGTGCTTTTGACCGGCGCCGGCGGCCAGTGCATCCGCTTCCCCGTCACCGACGTGCGCGTCTTCACCGGGCGCACCTCGATGGGTGTGCGCGGCATTGCGCTCGGCGAGGGCGACAAAGTGATCTCGCTGGCGATCCTGCGCCATGTCGAGACCTCTTCGGACGAACGCTCGGCCTATTTGAAGATGCGCCGCGCCGTCGCCGGCGAGGCCACGACCGAGGAGCCCGCAGTGGATGCCGAGGCCGAGGAGACTTCCGGCAGCTTCCAGCTTCCGCAGGAGCGCTATATCGAGATGTCGGCGGCCGAGCAGGTCGTGCTCACCGTCTCCGTCAACGGCTACGGCAAGCGGACCTCGTCCTACGAGTACCGCACCACCGGCCGTGGCGGCAAAGGTATCGTCGCCATGAGCGTCAACAACCGCAACGGCAATCTGGTGGCCTCCTTCCCCGTGGAAGACGCCGACCAGATCATGCTGGTCACCGACAAGGGCCAGCTCATCCGCTGCCCGGTCGAAGGCATCCGCGTCGCCGGCCGCTCGACCCAGGGCGTGATCGTGTTCGACACCGCCGAGGACGAGCACGTCGTCTCGGTCGAGCACATCACGGAAGAGGCCGAGAGCGGCAATGGCGAGAACGGGAACGGTTCGTAGATCGAGCCGATCCCGTCAGGTGTCGTCCCCGTTGACGGTTGCAATCAACCGGATAGGTCCGGCACGGCACAACGCACCGGTGTCCGGCCTATGATCCTGGAAGATGCGGCTGGCGCGATGCCTTCCAGCCGAGCACGGCCAGCGGAATTGCCAGTGCTGCCCAGGACAGCGCGTCCCAGCCATCGTCGCCGAACAGCGCCGACGCCAGCCCGACAAGGATGAGCCCCCCGAGCAGGAGCGGCCAGCGAAAGATCTCCTCCATGGTGTGGCGCTCGCGCTTCATGGACGGATCCCGGATGTCGCTACGACAGGCGGCCCGTCCTGAGCGCGCGTGGGGACGCGAGGCGATTTGCGCTTGCCGAGCCAGAGATAGACGCCGCTGGCAAGCACGACGATGGCGGCAAGATCGAACAGCGCCCAGATGATCTTCAGCGGCAGGCTGCCGTAGTCCCCGAAATGAAGCGGGCGCGATACCTGCAACGCCCTGAGATACCACGGCAGGCCACGCGCGGTGACGAGCTGCCCGGTTTCGGCGTCGAGCATCGCGGGCGTGAACAGGCGCGAGGTGATCGGCGTCGTGCCCTTGGTCCAGACGATGAAGTGCCGTGGTGTCCCGAACCGTGCGACCGTCGGAACGATGATGCTGGCCGGCGTATTGCCGTCGAGCGCCCGACGTGCTGCGGCCATGACGTCGTCGACGTCGGCCCATTTCGCAAGCGGCGGCTTGCCCAGATGCGGCGCGATCAGCTCCGGCATCACCTCCGCGCGCCAGGCGGAGAACAGCGGCAACGATATCGTGTTGATGACACCGGTGACGCCGACGGCAAGCAGCCATATGAGAGTCACTCCGCCGATCAGATTGTGCAGGTCGAGCCATTTGACCCGCGACGCGCCGATACGACGCACCGTGCCGAAGTTGAGCCGGCGCATGAAGGGCGCGTAGAGCACGATGCCGGAAACGATCGCGATGACAAACAACAGGCCCATGACGCCGAGAAACAGTTCACCCGGCAACCCCAAGAACATGTCGCGGTGGAATATGCGGATGGCGCTCATCAGGCCGCCCTGCTGCGTGTCTTCGCCGATCAGTTCCGCGGTCCTGGAATCGAATGACAGCTTCAGGAAACGTTGGCCGGGGGGAGCTTCGGGCGTAGCCGAGAGGAATACGTTGACGACGTTGGCGCGATCGTCGTCCCAGCCGAGCACCTGGAGGTAGCGCTGCGGATAGCGCGCCTTGGCGGCGTCGACCAGCCGGCTTAACGGAGCCTGCGGAGTATCCGCCGGGAGCTCTCGGGCCGAGGCTTCCGACTTGAAGAGCTCGTCGATCTCGTCATGAAAGATCAGCGGCAGCCCGGTGATGCAAAGCATCAGGAGGAATAGCGTGCAGACAAGGCTGGTCCATTTGTGGACCAGCGACCACCATTTGACTGACTGTGCTGTCATCCCCTCACCACCGGTAGGTCAGCGTCGCCAGCACCGTGCGCCCCAGCGCCCAGCGGCAGCCGCCGGCCGTGCATAACGAGACATAGGTCTTGTCGAACACGTTGTTGACGTTCACCGCCGCACTGAGGCCCTTCCACTGCTGATACCGCATCCCGAAATCATAGGACAGCACCGCATCGAACACCGTGCTGGCCGGCACCGTGGCGGCGGGCAGGAAGACGCCCGGCACGATGGTCGGAACCGTCAGATTGTTGGCGTTGGTCGTGTACATGTCGTGGACGTAGCGGACGCCGCCGCCGAAGCCGAAGCCGGTGGCAGGACCGCCCTGCACCAGATAGTTGGCCCAGAGCGAGGCGGTGTGCATCGGGACGTTGGCGAGCCGCTTGCCGAAATTGACGTCCTGGGGCGAACTGATCCGGTTGTCGAGATAGGAGTACTGCCCGCGCAGGCTCAGGCCGGGCAGGGGGCTGCCGACGACGGACCCTTCGAACCCGCGCGAGCTGACCTCGCCGACCTGCGCCGTGGTGTTGGCGGGAATGCCGGGGCCACTGATGACGGTTGCGACGTTTTGCTGCTTGAGGTCGTAGACCGCGGCCGTGAACGTCAGATTGGTCCCGACCGGCTGATACTTCACGCCGCCTTCGTACTGTTCGCCGGTGGTCGGCTTGAACGGCTGACCGTTGAGCAGCGTGCCGACCGAGGTCGGCTGGAACGAAGTCGAGTAGCTGACATAGGGCGCAATGCCGCTGTCGAAATTGTAGATCGCGCCAATGCGGCCGGTTGGCTTCTGGTCGTCGTTCAGGACGCGAACGCCGGTGTTCTGCGCCAGGGTATTACCCTCGGCCCAGTCGTAGCGGACTCCGCCGAGCACGGTGAGCCGGCCGAGCCTGGCCTCGTCCTGGACGTAGAGGCCGCGCTGCGACAGGTGCTGGTCGAGGTTCTGGAAGAGCGCCGTGGGGACGGCGATGTTCTGCGTGTAGTTCGGCGCCAGGATGTCGAGCGTGTTGGTGGCCGCGAAGCGGGCGAGATTGTTGAAGTCGAACCGCTGGTAGTCGAGGCCGGCGAGCACCGTGTGCTGCAGCGGTCCCATGTTGAACTTGGCCTGGAGCTGGTTGTCGGCAGCGAATGTGTCGAGGTTCTCGTTGGTCGAGAAGTAGCTCCGGTTGATCGTGCGGCCGTCGACCAGCCGGAGCGTGCCGCCCGCGCCCGTCGTCGTGAACCCGCCGGGCTGCACCTCGACATAGCTGAGCTCATTGTGCAGGTAGCGTACGTTCTGGCGCACCGTGAAGACGTCGTCGAAACGATGCTCGAACTCGTGCGGTTGCCTGCTTGTATTTGAGAGTCTCGTAGTTGAGATCGCCGGCAAAGAAATTGCGCGGGATCTGCCCGAACGTCCCCGGCACCAGCGTGCCCTGGATCGGCAAGAGCGCGAAGGCACCACCCTTCGGGTCCTGCCGGTAGCTCGTCAGGAAGGTGATGGTGGTGTCGATACTCGGACGCCACGTCCAGGCCGGCGCGATCGAAAATCTTTGCTCGCCGATATTGTCGACCTGGGTGTCGGCGTTGAGGCCGATACCGGTGACGCGGTAGAGCAGCGTCTTGTCCTTGTCGACGGGGCCGCCGACATCGAAGGCGCCCTGGATCCGGTTGAACGAGCCGGTTTGCAGGGAGACTTCTCCGAACGGATTTTCAGTCGGGCGCTTGCTGACGAGGTTGAGGATGCCGCCCGGGCGAGGCGGCGCCGTAGAGAATTGACGCCGGCCCGGTGATCACCTCGGGCGCTCGAGCAAATAGGGATCGACCCGCGGCGCACCGAACGGTCCGCCCTGGAGCCGCAGCCCGTCCAGATATGTTTCGAGGCTGAAGCCGCGCGCGCTGACGTTCTGAAAGCGGAAATCGGTATCGTTGCTGAAATAGATTCCTGGCGCGTAGCGCAAGAGGTCGCGGACGCTCTGGGCGCGCCGCACGTCCATTTCTTCCCTTGTGATGACGGTAATGGACGCTGGCGTCGACATGATCGGTGAATCCGTCTTGGTCGCGCCCGAGGCGCGCGTTGCGACGGATCCGTTCGTCCCGGCATTGACGCGCGCTGCTGTTCCCACCAGCGCTTGAGGCTCCGGCTGTACTGTCGAACGGTTGGCCTGTTGAGCGGACCGCTGGCTCGCACTGCGCCGCGCCGATGCGTTGCGCCGGACCTGGACCGGACGTTGCGCGCGCTGAACGGGTGCGTCGACCGTCACCGGCGGCAACGCGGATGCACCGGATTGGCCAGTGTTCTGCGCGTTCACCGGCGTGACGGCCATCAGCAAGCAGCCGAGCGTGAGTGCGCTGGCTGTGCTCTTGAAAGTGTTCCTTAAAAAATAGTCCGCACGACCACGCAGTCCGTGTCCATCGCATTCCATGTCAGCGCCCCATCCGGCGATCGCCGCGCCGGCGGGATGATCCTTCTGACCTCACGCGACTTCGCACCCGCGCGCGTGTTAGATGGCGACATTGCGAGCGTCGAGTTGGACGAATTTTGAATCACTCGAAACGTCATAATTGGAGACATTCTTAGAACTTCTAAAAAAGCGAAGCTAACTGATCGACAAAACATTGGAATTTGTTGCTGCGTATGTCTGGCGATGGGCCAGACAAGATTGAGGTGCGCGCGAATATCGCACACTCCCGGGTAAGCGGGCGTGACGAGCTCTACCTGTCGGTGATCGGCATCTCATCGAGACGCGTGGTGCGAATCCTGCCTTGCCCTGAACGGGCGATCCACACGATGATCAGATCTCCAACTCGGTCCCGAACTCAACCACCTGCCTGGTTGGCACGCCGAAGAACGCGGCGGAGCGTTCGGCGTTGCGCTGGAGGAAGGCGAACAGGCCTTCGCGCCAGACCCACATGCCCGGAATGTCCTCGCTCGGGATGATGGTTTCGCGGCCGACATAGTAGGTGATGTCGGAGAGGTCGATGCCGGGCAGCTTGCCCTGGCGGCAGGCGAGCGTTAGGCCCGCATAGATCGTCGGGTTCTGCATGAAACCGTAATGCAGGACCACGCGGGTGATGCCGGGAACGATCTCGATCACCTCGGCACGGTCTTCATCGTTGATGTGCGGGGATTCCTCGATCAGCACGGTGACGAGGACGATGCGCTCATGCAGCACGTGGTTGTGCTTGACGAATTGCGTCAGCGCCAGCGGCACGCCGCGCGGCGCGGATGCCAGGAAGACGGCGGTCCCGGGCAGTCTGGCGCGGCACTTGTTGACCGCGGTCTCGATCAGGTCCTCCTCGGGCTGGCGCAGCTTCGCGCGCGCCGCCTCGACCAGCTTCACGCCGCTGCGCCAGGTCAGCATCATGAAGGCGACGAGGGCCGCGAGCAGCAGCGGAAACCAGCCGCCCTCGAACAGCTTGATCGAATTGGCCGAGAAGAAGATCACGTCGATCACGAAGAAGAAGCCGTTGACGGCGACCACGATCCACGGCGAATAGCCCCACTGGATCGCGACCAGGGCCGCGAGCAGCGTGGTGATCGCCATCAGCAGCGACACCGCGATGCCGTAGGCGCCGGCGAGCGCTTCCGAGGTGCCGAAGCTCAGGACCGCGCCGAGCGTTGCGGCAGCGAGCAGCCAGTTCACCAGCGGCACGTAGATCTGGCCCATCGCATGGCTCGTGGTGTGGCGGATCTGCATGCGCGGCAGGAAGCCGAGCTGGATCGATTGCTGGGTCAGCGAGAACACGCCGGAGATGATCGCCTGCGAGGCGATCACGGTCGCGAGCGCCGAGAAGGCGACCAGCGGATAGTGCAGGGCGTCCGGGCAGAGCTGAAAGAAGGGGTTCTCGATCATCGCGGGATCGGTGATCAGCAGCGCGGCCTGCCCAAAATAGTTCAGCACCAACGCGGGCAGGCAGATCGCGAACCAGGCGAGCCGGATCGGGAAGCGGCCGAAATGCCCCATGTCGGCGTACATGGCTTCGCCGCCGGTCACCGCCAGGAAGGCGGCGCCGAGGATCGCGAAGGAGATGTGGAAGTCCTGGTGGATCAGGAAGTTGAAGGCATAGAGCGGGCTCAGTGCCGCGAGCACGGCCGGGGCCTTGACGATGCCGTGGACGCCGAGCGCGGCCAGCACGAAGAACCAGGCCAGCATCACCGGCCCGAAGATGCGGCCGATGAAGCCCGTGCCCTGCTTCTGGATCATGAACAGCCCGATCAGGATGGCGACGGTGATGGGCACGACGACCGGCGCGAGCGAGGGCGCATCGACCTTGAGGCCTTCGATGGCTGAGAGCACCGAGATGGCCGGGGTGATCGCGCCGTCGCCATAGAGTAGGGCGGCGCCGACGAGGCCGACCACCAGGAGATGCGCGCGCCAGGTGCCGGACTGGGCGTGGCGGGCGTGGAGCAGCGCCAGCAGCGCGACGATGCCGCCTTCGCCGCGATTGTCCGCGCGCAGGATCAGAAGCGCATATTTCAGCGAGATGATCAGCAGCAGGGCCCAGAGGATCAGCGAGGCAACGCCCAGGACAGCGTCGGGAGTCAGCGTAGCGCCATGGGCGGCCGCCTTGGCGGCTTCCTTCAGGGCGTAGAGGGGGCTGGTGCCGATATCGCCATAGACCACCCCGAGGGCGCCCATGGTCATGGCAATTGGCAGAGGGTCAGGGTGATGGCCGGAAACGACTGCGGGCGTACTGGACAAGGTCGACCCCCCGATGGGATCGCGCCCGCCGGGCCATTCCGACGGGCGCGAATATCAGACAGTCTGCGACGGGACGTCGCAAATATCCATGGGATTTATCTCGGGGTCTATATGACGCGAAGCTGACAGGTTCGACTACGGGGTCCGGTCGGCGGTCACGAGACGCGCCTCGCGGATATTGGCCTTGGTGCCGGCCTGACGCAGGCAGGACGCCTCGAAGTTTGGCCAGGCCTGCTGCGAGCAGTCCTTGCCGACGGTGCGGATATCGAGGCGGTCGCTCTTGGCCAGCGGCTGCGGGACGCTCGCTTCGACGGACGGAGCGAAACCGGGAAGGACGGTGAGAGCGGCGGCAACAAACGCGGCAATAGCGACGGCCGAGATGGTCTTGATCATTGACGGTCCCCTGTGATGCGGCCGCTACGCCCAGTTGTGCGGCCCGTCATTCGTTGGGTGGATTAGTAACCATGGCCAGTTTCCGGACGTCTTCGCGGACGCCCGAAATGGTTTCGTTCGCACTTCGTTTTGTTTCATGGCCGTCCCGAGGACGAAACAATTCGGGGAATTCCGACTCGGCGCCGCCGAAAAACCGGCAGGGAACCCGTCTGGCTTGCCGGGCCGGGCCGGGCGCGGTAGGACGGGGACATGCCGCGTATCGCCTTCTATCCGGGTTCCTTTGACCCCATCACCAACGGCCATCTGGACGTGGTCCGGAACAGTGTACCCCTGTGCGATCGGCTCGTGGTCGCGATCGGGGTCCATCCCGGCAAGAAGCCGCTGTTCTCAACCGAGGAGCGGCTCAAGATGCTCCATGACGTCTGCGGGCCGGTCGCGGCCCAGGTCGGCTGTACGCTTGAGGCCGTGACCTACGACGATCTTGCGGTCACCGCGGCACGCAGGCACGGCGCGACTGTCATGATTCGGGGTCTGCGCGATGGCACCGACCTCGACTACGAGATGCAACTCGCCGGGATGAACGGCGCCATGGCGCCCGACGTCCAAACCGTGTTCCTGCCGGCCTCTCCGGCCGTCCGCCCAATTACCGGCACGTTGGTGCGTCAAATCGCGGCCATGGGCGGAGATATCTCGACCTTCGTGCCGCCGCTCGTCGCCAACCTGCTCAAGGCCAAATTCGCCGGATAACGGCGCAATTCTTCATCCTACCTGATCCGGAGTTCTCATGATCCGTCGTCTCGCAATTCTTGCCACGATCTTTGCCGCGCTCTTCAGCGCGGTCCCGGCGGTGGCGCAGCAATTGCCGGCCAATCTCGACAAGGCCAACGCCATCGTCATCGACACCACCAAGGGCCGCATCGTCATCAAGCTGCGGACCGACATTGCGCCTCAGCATGCCGAGCGCATCAAGCAGCTCGCGCGCGAGGGCTATTACAACAACGTGCCGTTCCATCGCGTCATGGACGGCTTCATGGCCCAGACCGGCGACGGCGAGAAATTCAACGGCACCGGCGGCTCGAAATATCCGAACCTGAAACAGGAATTCTCCAAGGTTCATTTCGCCCGCGGCATCGTCGGGATGGCGCGGCGCGGCGACAGCGTCGACAGTGCCAACTCGCAGTTCTTCATCATGTTCGCGGACGGCGGCAGCCTCGACAACCAGTACACCGTGATCGGCGAGGTCGTGCAGGGCATGGACGTCGTCGACAAGCTGAAGAAGGCACCGCCCGGTTCGGCCGGCGGTGCCGTCACCGATCCCGACAAGATGGTGAAGGTCCAGGTCGCTTCCGACATCAAATAGGATGGGGCCATGGCGCGCTATGGCAATAGGCTTCTGCTGGCTGCCGCGCTGCTGCTTTCAGGCGTTTCCGGCGCGGCCGCCGGAGACGCAGAGGTCAACACCATCCAGGACATCTTCCAGCACTTGCGGACCTGCTGGAAGCCGCCGCCGCCCAGCAAGGCTCGCCCTATCGACATCACCGTCGTCGTGAGCTTTAACCGGGCCGGAAACATTTTGGGCCATCCGAGGATTACCTATGAATCCGCGGAGGCCTCCGACAATGACCGGCTGCAATACCGGGTCGCCGTGATGGAGGCGCTGCAACGCTGCACGCCGATGCCATTTACCGATGCAATGGCCGGCGCCGCCGCGGGACGTCCATTCGCGATCCAGTTCCGTAACCGGAAGACTTCACCCCCAACGCAAGAGAGACGAGCATGAGCGTCACCGAAAACACCCTGATCCTCGAGACCACGCAGGGCCCCGTCACCATCGAGATGCGGCCCGATCTCGCGCCCGGCCACGTCGCGCGCATCAAGGAACTGGTCCGCGAGGGCTTTTACGACGGCATCGTGTTCCACCGCGTGATCGAGGGCTTCATGGCGCAGACCGGCTGCCCGCAGGGCACCGGCACCGGCGGCTCCGGCAAGAAGCTGAAGGCGGAATTCAACAAGGAACCGCATGTGCGCGGCACCACCTCGATGGCCCGCGCCGCCAGCCCCGATTCCGGCGACAGCCAGTTCTTCATCGTCTTCGACGACGCCCGCTTCCTCGACAACCAGTACACGGTGTGGGGCAAGGTCACCGAGGGCATGGAGAACGTCGACAAGATCAAGCGCGGCGAGCCCGTCCAGAACCCCGACAAGATCGTCAAGGCGCGGATGGCCGCGGACGCGGAGTAACCGCTCAACCCTCATCCTGAGGAGCGCGGAACGCGCGCCTCGAAGGATGAAGGCCCCGCTGTTGCAGCTCGGCCTTCATGGTTCGAGACGGCGCGACGCGCCTCCTCACCATGAGGGTCTGACTGCGTGGCGCTGAGCCCGACATGCGCACTGATCTCTTCGATTTCGATCTGCCCGCCGAGCGCATCGCGTTGCGCCCGGCGAGCCCGCGCGACTCCGCGAAGATGCTGGTCGTGGAAGGCGGCGCGCTGCGCGACCAGCTCATTTCCGAGCTGCCGCAATGGCTGAAGGCGGGCGACCAGCTCGTCGTCAACGACACCAAGGTGATTGCGGCGCAGCTCAAGGGCCGCCGCATCGGCCGCGAGACCGAGCCCAAGATCGAGGCGACGCTGATCAAGCGCCTCGACGGCTCGCGCTGGCAGGCACTGGTGAAGCCGGCAAAAAAGCTCGTGGCAGGCGACCGCATCCGCTTCGGCAACGAGGGCAAGGTTTGCCTGCTCGGCCATCTCGACGCCGAGGTCGAGGCCAAGGGCACCGATGGTGAAGTGACACTGTCATTCTCGTTTCACGGCCCGGCGCTGGATCAGGCGATCGAAGATCTCGGCAGCCCGCCGCTGCCGCCCTATATCGCCTCGAAGCGCACGCCCGACGATCAGGACCTCGCGGACTACCAGACCATGTTTGCTGCGAACGAAGGCGCCGTCGCGGCTCCCACCGCGGGCCTGCATTTCACCCCGGCGCTGGAGCAGGCGCTGCGCGACCGCGGCGTCGGCATCAATCGCGTCACGCTGCACGTCGGGGCAGGGACGTTCCTGCCGGTGAAGGTGGACGACACCGAAGGCCACAAGATGCATGCCGAGTGGGGGACGATCTCGGCCGAGACGGCGGAGCGGCTCAACACCGCACGGCAGAATGGCGGGCGCATCATCGCCGTCGGCACGACGTCACTGCGGCTGCTCGAAAGCGCGGCCAGCGAGGACGGCACCATCCAGCCGTTTGCGGCCGAGACGTCGATCTTCATCACCCCCGGCTATCGCTTCCGTGCCGTCGATGTCCTGCTGACCAATTTCCATTTGCCGAAGTCGACGCTGTTCATGCTGGTGTCGGCGTTCTCCGGGCTCGAAGCGATGCAGCAGGCGTATGCGCACGCGATCGCGAGTGGCTATCGGTTCTATTCGTACGGGGATGCGTGCTTGTTGTTTCGCGCCGAGCCGTAGGGTGGGCAAAGGCGCGTAGCGCCGTGCCCACCATCTATCCGCATATTTCAGGTCGATTGGTGGGCACGCTTCGCTTTGCCCACCCTACGACACCGGTTACGCCATCACACGCTGCGGCAACAGCTCCGCGATCTGCACCGCGTTCAGCGCGGCGCCCTTGAGCAGCTGGTCCGCTGCCACGAACATCGAGATCGAATGCCCTGAGGGATCGCTGAGATCCTTGCGGATGCGGCCGACCAGGACGTCGTCCTGGCCCGACGCGTCGATCGGCATCGGGAAGTAGTTCTTCACGCGGTCGTCGACGAGCTTCACGCCGGGCGCCTGCGCCATGATGGCACGGACCTGGTCCTCGCTGATCGGCTTCTCGCATTCGAAGGTGACGGCCTCGCAATGGGCGCGCAGCACCGGTACGCGGACGCAGGTGACGCCGATCGCGATCTTCTCGTCCTCGAAGATCTTGCGGGTTTCCTTGATGACCTTGGTCTCTTCGTCGTTGTAGCCGGTTTCAGGGTCGACGGCCGTGTTGTGATTGAAGAGATTGAAGGCGTAGGGGTGCGGCATCACCTTGGGCGTATAGACCTGCCTGTTGAGATTGGCGCGGGTGGACTCGACGAGCTCGTCCATCGCGGCGGCGCCGGCGCCCGAGGCCGCCTGGTAGGTCGAGATGATGACGCGCTTGATGCGGTTCTTCTGGTGGATCGGCCAGAGCGGCACCAGCGCGGTGATGGCGGCGCAATTCGGGTTCGCGATGATGCCCTTGTGGTCGCGGATGCGGTTCGCGTTGATCTCGGGGATCACCAGCGGCACGTTCGGGTCCATGCGGAAGGCGGAGGAGTTGTCGACCACGACGGCGCCGGCCTTGACCGCTACAGGCGCGAACTTCTTGGAGATGCTGCCGCCGGCGGAGAACAGCGCGATGTCGACGCCCTCGAAGGCGCGCTCGGTAAGCTCCTCGATGACGACGTCCTGCCCGCGGAACGATACCGTCTTGCCGGCCGAGCGGGCGCTTGCGAGCGCCTTGAGCTTACCGACGCGAAAGCCGCGCTTGTCCATGGTGGCGATGAATTCGGCGCCCACCGCACCGGTGACGCCGACAATCGCGACGACGGGATCGTTACTCACATTCTCCTCCATTGCATTGAGCTGAAGACAACAAAAAAGCCCCGGACCAGAGGTCGGAGCTTCGGTAGAGTGGATTGCGTTTAAGTCGACGACCTACGCGCGCACGCCTCCCCGGGCCCCGAAGGCCGTGGTGGTTTTAGTCGTGCGTTTGGTGGTCGTGAACATGGCGGCGACTTATGCGGGAGAGTTTCGCGCCCGTCAATGGCTTTTCGGCGGGATTGTGGCCGCCGCTATTTCGCCCGGGCGCCCGGCGGCTCCAGGATGACCTCCTTGAGGTTGTCGCCGCTGATGACGACGATCGCGAAATTCAGCCGGCCGCGTTCGCGCACCAGTCCGCCGCTGATCGCCTTGCCCGATGCCGCACGTTCGGCGACGTGCATGGCATCCGCAAGGCGGTGCTTGATGGCACCGAGCGCTGCGAGGTTGCTGCGGTCGTCGAGATCGAGTTCGGCGAGGGGGAGGGCGGCTTCGCCGCCGACGAACTCGCCGGTTGCGGCGTTGATGGTGTGGCGCCAGATGCGGTCGTTGTGCAGGGTCTTCACCCGGTAGACCGGCACGCCGGAGGCTCCGTCGAAACTCACATCCGCCGTCGTGGCACCGGCATGACGGGCTTCCGCAATCGCCATGGCCTGGCCGATCGAGATCGACGAGCTGCGGAATCGTTCGATTTCGCGGCTGACCGCTTGGCGGTCTGCTTCGGCATCACCATCTGTGTCGCCGTGAAGCGCGGTCGGCGTGCCCGTGGTGACGATCGCCCGCGCCGGCGCGGCAAGAAGCAGCGCGGGCAAGGCGATCGCAAGTAATCGCAAGGTCAATCGTTTGGCTGTCGTCATGCTCGAAACCCTCGGCCAGCGAGTGTGCCGGATGATCGTAAAGAATTCGCGGCCGACCTTGGGCATCGGCCGGCCGCGGAGCGTCGCAGCGGGCTGGACCCGGCACGGCGATCTTGGGCGGTACGGACCCCTTTGGGGCTGGTGAAAAAGCGGTCCGTATCGCTTATAACTAAACCATACCGTATCGTTTTGTTTTGGTCAACGACGCGGGCGTAACGTCGAAGGGGAAACGTCGCGACCTCACGGAATTGTCAGCGGGACGGGCGCCGCCGCTGTGTGCCCTTTGCGGGGCTCTGGATGCGGTCTGCTGGTCCCAGCGCACCGGCCAGGAACAGCTTGATCGCCGCGCGCATGCGCTTCTCGGCGGCCTTCAATTCCAGCGCCGTGCCGAACGTCGCCAGGCGGTGGGTGTGACCGACGACGACGTCGAGGAACACCTCTGCCGCGATCGTGGTGTCGTCGACGTCGAGTGCGCCCTGCGCCACCAGACGGTCGAAGAAGCGGGCCGTGGTGGCGACGGCCTTCAGCCAGCCTTCCTCCTTGCCGAGCTTGGCGATGTCGGGGAAGTTGATGGCCTGCGACGTCATCATACGGCTGAATGCGACGGCATCGGGCCCGCAGGTGAAGGTCAGCATCTCGCGCCCGATCTCGACCAGCCGCTGCTCGACGGAAATGTCCGAGGCGCTGGAGAGCTGCGTCTCGGCGGCTGCCGATAGCGGCGCAAGCCAGCGCGCGATTTCGCGCCTCAGCACGGCGGCAAACAGGCCGCGCTTGTCCCCGTAACGGGAATAGACGGTGGGTTTGCTGACCCGAGCGGCTTCCGCGACCGCGTCGAGCGAGGTCGCGTCGAAGCCGCGATCCAGGAACAGGCGGGTGGCGACCTCGATCAGCCGCTGATCGCGCTCGATCGCAGCGGTTTTCGTCGGGCGGCCGCCGCGTGATTTCGGCACCTCGCGCCGTGGCGTTGCCGGCTTTGTCCTGGTCGCAGTCAATCCCATGCCCAATGATTCCTGCGCGCTTCTAATCGTCGTCATTCGCTCTATATCGCGCAGGAGCGGGGGCGTCATCGCGAATCTGGCCGAATTGGCCGTATCGTCAACGGTTTCGGCACGGTCTCGTTCCGTCACGAGAGATCACGGCAGCTTCGAAGTCCAGGCCTGGCCGGAGGCAGCCTTCTCGTATCCGTACTGATACAGCGCCCGCATATAGGCGGTGTCGAACCCTTCCGAAGGCGGCGCGGGGTAATCGCGCGCGATGTAGGAGAGGTGGAAGCCGAGATTGTTGCGCTTGGCGAAATCATAGGTCGAGAAGATGATCGAGCGCGTCTGCGACTGGGTGATCGACGACAGGCTGCGCGAGGCGACGTCGATGGTGCTGTTGGACACGAGCTCGAAATTGCGTTCGATCTTCTTGTTGACGAGGATGTAGATGTTCATCCGCGCGTTGCCGGGCAGGCGGTCCTGGGAGAGCAGGGCTTCCGGCAGCGTCAGCACCGGCGCGGTCACGCCGCCGTCGACATGCATCTCCTGAAATCTGCGGCCCTGGCCTTCGGCGTCGATCATGATGGGCGGAAACACCAGGGGAATGCTGGCGGAAGCCGCCATCACGTCGCGAAACAGTTTTAGCGCCTCGGGTGTTCCGACCGCTGCGATCTTGCCCATGTCCCAGATGGCGGTCCGCTGGGTGTCGAGATCGGTGGTCACCACCAGCAGCTTTCGGCCCTTGGCATTTTCACGCGCGACCTGCGCCATGATCTCCGGCCCGACATAGCGGGCGACGAGCTCGCGCAGCCGCGTGTTGCCGAACAGGCCGGACCCGAACAGCACACGCATGATGCTGGGATCGTTCAGGAGGCTCTCCGCGATGCCGCTGGTGTAGACCTCCCTCAGCGTGTCATCATACTGCGAGCCGAGGAACGCAAAGGGCGCGATCAGGCCGCCGGTGCTCACGCCCGAGACGACCGAGAAGGTGGGACGGGTTCTGGCAGCGGTCCAGCCGCTCAGCACGCCGACGCCATAGGCGCCATCGGCGCCGCCGCCGGAAAGCGCCAGATAGGACTTCGTCGCGGTGCTGGTGTCCTTCTCGAAGCTGAATTTCGTGACGGGCTCGTCGGCGTAGCGGCGCAAGCCGTCGATATCGAGCACGCGCGACGTGCTGGCCTCAGCGGCCGTATAGGCGTGCGGGGCAGGGAGGTGCAGGCGCCGAGTGCCAAGCTGCATACCAGAACCAGGAATCCGGTCAGGCGGACGCCTGTCTGTCTGATCCAGCCGCGCGAGGGGCCGGACATTTCGGTCGAACATGAAGCGGAGGGCATTGTCGGTGGCTGGCGATCACACAAATACTGCCGCCGGCAAAATTCACCGCGGCATCTCGTCCAGCCCCGCGCAAAAACTACACTGTATCGTTTTGTTTGGCAAGCGCGCCGGGCGATCAAGTCGGCGTCAAATGTGTCCCGCTCTGAGCCACAAGCCGGCTCTGGCGTGGTCCGAGCGGGTTGATCAGCCTCTTCCGACACGCAATAAGCACGACCATGAATCTTCCTGACACCGGTCTACCCAATCACTTCGAGCTGCTCGCCACCGATGGCGCCGCGCGCACCGGGCGCCTGACCACGCCGCATGGCGTGGTGCGGACGCCGGCCTTCATGCCGGTCGGAACCGCCGGCGCCATGAAGGGCATGCACTGGCGCGAGGTGCGCGAGGCCGGCGCCGACATCGTGCTCGGCAACACCTATCATCTGATGCTGCGTCCCGGCGCCGAGCGGATCTCGGCGCTCGGCGGCCTGCAGCGGTTCACCGGCTGGAACGGGCCGATGCTGACGGATTCCGGCGGCTTCCAGGTGATGTCGCTGTCGGACCTGCGCAAGGTCACCGAGAACGCCGTCACATTCCGTTCGCATATCGACGGCGCCAAGGTCGAGCTGTCACCGGAGCGCTCGATCGAGGTGCAGCGCTTCCTAGGCTCCGACATTGCCATGCAGATGGACGAATGCGTGCGGCTGCCGGCCGAGCGGGACGACATCGAACGGGCGATGCGGCTGTCGCTGCGCTGGGCCGAGCGAAGCAAGCGCGCCTTCGAGAGTGCGCCGGACGGCTACATGCTGTTCGGTATCGTGCAGGGCGGCGACGTGCCGCAGCTTCGTCACGCCAGCGCCGAAGGCCTCGTTGCAATCGGTTTCCACGGCTATGCGATCGGCGGTCTTGCCGTCGGCGAGCCACAGGCGGTCATGCTGGCGATGATCGACGAGACCGCACCGATGCTGCCGAGAGAGCGGCCGCGCTACCTGATGGGCGTCGGCACGCCCGATGACATCCTCGAAGCGGTCAAGCGCGGCATCGACATGTTCGATTGCGTGATGCCGACGCGCAATGGCCGTCATGGCGTTGCCTTCACGCGCTTCGGCCAGGTCAATTTGCGCAACGCGCGCCACGCCGACGATCCGCGTCCGCTCGACGAAGAGAGTTCCTGGCCGTCGGCGCGCAACTACGCGCGCGCCTACCTGCATCATCTCGTCAAGGCGGGCGAGACGCTGGGAGCCATGCTGCTCTCCGAGATCAATATCGCCTACTACCAGTTCCTGATGCAGGGCATCAGGGACGCGATCGCACACGGGACGTTCGACGAGTTCTACCAGCGTACGCGCCAGGACTGGGCGAGGGGCGACATCGCCCCGCGCTAGTCAGTTGCAGACGATCCGCTGCTTGACGGCGTGCTTGGTCACGAAGCCGTAGCCGCAATTGTCGCAGGTCCAGAGATAGCTGATCATATGGTCGGAGATGTAGGCGGATGCTTCGGCGGCGACCATCGAGTCGGCGCAGACGGCGCAGGTCGGCAACTCGCTGCAACGCGGGGCGCGGTGATGTGCGACGGTCGACAACACTTCAGCGACTGCTGACATCGTGGTGACCTCTCTGCTTTGAGACCTAAGTCTAACATAGACCGAATCAGTTGACGAGGTCGCAACACAAATGCGTTGGTTTTCTGATAATTACAGCTCACGCGATTTTGCGATGCAGCGTATTTAACATGTGCCGCATTGTCGCTTGCGTGTCGTCCCAAGCTGTCCGTTACTGCGCAAGAGACGCTGCAGAAACAGAAATTGTCGTCACAGGGAGTTCATCATGGACGCATCGTCCAACACGGGTGCAGCGCACCAGCCCGGCCGCGGCCGGATCTACTCTTCGATCGTCGAGGCCTTTGGCGACACGCCGATCGTGCGCTTGCAGCGGCTGCCGGGCATGCACGGCGTCAACGCGACGATTTTGGCAAAACTTGAATATTTCAATCCCGCCGCGAGCGTGAAGGATCGCATCGGCGCGGCCATGATCATCGCGATGGAGAAGGCCGGCATCGTCAAGCCTGACACCGTGCTGATCGAGCCGACCTCGGGTAACACCGGCATCGCGCTCGCCTTTGTCGCGGCCTCGCGCGGTTACCGGCTCAAGCTGGTGATGCCGGAATCGATGTCGATCGAGCGGCGCAAGATGCTCGCCTTTCTCGGCGCAGAGCTGGTGCTGACGCCGGCGGCACAGGGCATGAAGGGCGCGATCGCGACCGCCGAGGAGCTCCTGAAGACGACACCGAATTCGGTCATGCCGCAGCAGTTCAAGAACCTCGCCAATCCCGAGGTGCACCGCCGTACCACCGCCGAGGAGATCTGGAACGACACCGGCGGCAACGTCGATATCTTCGTCGCCGGCGTCGGCACCGGCGGTACCATCACCGGCGTCGGCCAGGTGCTCAAGCCACGCAAGCCGTCCTTGCGGGTGGTGGCGGTCGAGCCGGAGGAAAGCCCGGTGCTCTCAGGCGGCCAGCACACGCCGCACAAGATCCAGGGCATCGGCGCCGGCTTCGTGCCCGACATCCTCGACCGCTCGGTGATTGACGAGATCGTGAAGATCAACTCGACGACCGCGATCGAGACCACCCGGGCGCTGGCGCGGCATGAGGGCATTCCCGGCGGCATCTCCTCGGGCGCGGCGATCGCAGCTGCGCTCCAGATCGGCAAGCGGCCGGAAGCTGCGGGAAAAACCATTCTGGCTATAGTGCCGTCCTTCTCCGAGCGGTATCTTTCGACGGCTCTGTTTGAGGGAATCTAGGACATGACGGATCAACCGAGGCGGCCGCGCACGCTTGGCGATGCGCGGTCGGAGGCCGAGGCGGCGTTCAAGAAGGTGACCGCCAAGGTCGCCGTGGCGCCACCGAAGCCGAACGTGGCGCCGGGAATCAAGGAGCAGGTCACGCTGCGCATCGACCAGGACGTGCTGGAGTTCTTCCAGCAGGGCGGTCCCGGCTGGCAGGACCGCATCAACGAGGCGCTGCGCAAGGCGGCGGGGAAGTAGCGCCTCCTGCCCAGGGGCGCCGAAGGGCGGCGCGCCGGCGAACTCAGAGGACCTGCGACAGAAACCGCTGCGTTCGCTCGTCCTTGGCCGCCGTAAACAAGGCTTCCGGCGGCCCGTGCTCGACGATCACACCGCGGTCGGTGAAGTAGACGTGATCGGCGACCTCACGCGCGAAGTTCATCTCATGGGTGACGAGGAGGCATGTCATGCCATCCTCGGCAAGCTCCCGGATGGTGACCAGGACCTCCTTGACCGTTTCCGGATCGAGGGCGGCCGTAACTTCGTCGAACAGCATGATGTCCGGTCGCATCGCCAGCGAGCGGGCGATGGCCACGCGCTGCTGCTGTCCGCCGGAGAGCTCGCCGGGATAGGTATCCTCCTTCCCCGCGAGCCGAACCTTGGCAAGCAGCGCCCGGGCGCGCGCTTCGACCTCGGCACGCTTCTGGCCGAGAACATGGATCGGCGCCATCATCACGTTCTGGAGCGCGGTCTTGTGCGGGAAAAGATTGTACTGCTGGAAGACCATCCCGACCTTGCGGCGCAGCGCCAGCTTGTCGAGCCTGGGATCGGACACCTCGATGCCTTCGATCTGAATGCTGCCGGACGAGATCGGCTGAAGGGCATTGATGCAGCGGATCAGCGTGGATTTCCCTGATCCGGACGGGCCGATGATACAGATCACCTCGCTCTTTTTGACCGACAGGCTGATGCCTTTCAGGACCTCGAGAGCTCCGAACGACTTTCTGACGTCGACGCATTGGACGATGGGCTGATCCGGAGTCCAGCTCGTGGCCATGCACTGCTCCCTCAGCGTATGCGGAACCGACGCTCGAGACGCGCGGTCCAGAGGTTGATCGGATAACAGTAGAGAAAGAAACACAGCAGCGCGAAACCGTAGAGCGGAGCGAACAGCTCCGGCCTGCCGCCTTCGGCGGCATGCACCTGCGCAGTCAGAGTGAGCATTTCCGAAACACCGACGATCGATGCCAGCACCGTCGACATCGCGACCAGCGCATAGACGTTCATCCAGGGCGGCAGCATGCGCTTGATGCACTGTGGCAGCATGATCAGCCACATCGTCTGGCGCCGCGTGAACGAGAGCGATTCCGCCGCCTCCCATTGCGTCGACGGAATGGAGCGGACGGCACCGCGCACGACCTCGGCGACGTTCGCCATGACCGGCAATGCGAAGCCCACCGTCGCCTTGATCCAGTCCGGCAAGGGGATGGTCGTCTTGAAGAGGGTGACCTGGAAGGGCACCAGAAACATGACGAAGAACAGCAGCACCAGCCAGGGTGCGTTGCGGAAGAATTGAGTCAGGAGCCAGCTGACGGCGGCGAGCGGTCGAAACTCCGACAACAACCCCAGACCCAGGCCAAGCCCGGCGATGGTCCCCAGCAGCATGGCCAGCAGGGAGATCAGGATGTTGAAGGCGAACCCGCGCAGCAGCAGCGGCGACCACTTCACAATGACTTGCAGCGGGGACAGCACCGCCGGTCCGGTCTGCGCCCACGCGGTGGACGCGGCCATGATGGCGCAGAAACCGAGGATCGCGGCGGCCAGCGGGCCGATCCGAACGGACATCCGGGTCGGCACGGGACGATACGGCAGAAGGACGGCAAGCCTGTGCTCGGGCTGGGCGCCTTTCATCGGGCGTATCCCGGGATGCGCATCGCCCGCTCCCAGCGATGCATCAGCCAGACGAGGACGCCGACAAGGATGCCGTAGGTCGCCAGCAATACGACCATCATTTCGAAGACGTTCTGCGATTCCGACCAGACCTGCTTGACCGCATACAGCGTCTCGGGAACGGCGATCGCGTAGGCGAGGGTGGTCGTCTTGAGCAGGTTGACGAGGTTGTTGTTCAGTGCGGGAAGGCAGACGCGAATGGCCAGCGGAAGGACGATATGGACGTAAGCCTTAAGGCGCGTGTATCCGAGCGCCTCCGCGGCTTCCAGCGTCGTCCTCGGCACCGCCTCGATGCCTGAGCGGAAGATTTCGACGTTGAAGGCGCCCGCGAACAGCGACAGAGAAATGATGGCCCATTGGACGTTGCTCAGCAGCGGAACGCGCATGCCTGCCGCCTCGACGGCCGGGAGCATGGTGCCGAGGCCGAAATAGAAAAAGAAGATCTGGACCAGCGGCGGCGTGTTGCGGAACACCACCACGAAAGCATTGACGGGCAACCGCAGCAGCATGGACGGACTGCCTTGCAGCAAGGCGCCGACCGCGCCGATGATCAGGCTCAGCAGGATGGTCGTGACACTCAGAAGCAACGTCATCTTGAGCCCGCCGAAATAGCGGTCCCAATCGTAGGCATCGTAGAATACGGAGAAATTCAGCCCCGTCGTTTCGTAGAGCCGTTGAAACCAGTCGCCGATTTCGTGCATTTTGCGCGACACCAAACTGTTGAGGCGATGCCTCGTATCAGTGCATTGGCTCGACCTGTTCGGAGCGCAAGACGGATCTGGCGCTCCGCTCTGCGCGTCTATTTGTCCTTGTATTGCTCGTGCATGAGCAGCGAATACTCGGTCGGCGTAATGCCCCACTTCTTTTCCGCTGCCACGATGAAGCCGGTCTTCATCCAGTCCTTTGTCATATCTTCGAGCAGCTTCTGAAGGCTGGAATTATCGAGCGCGACAGCGATCATCCATGGCGATGGCAAAATACCTTTCAGGGGCAAGTCGTAGTCCGCCTTCCACTCGTCCTCGAGCAGCTTGCCTTGCAGGAAGGTCTGATCGTAGACATAGCCGATGCAGTTGCCCTGCTTCATGGCGAACAGAGGCTTCTCCGAGCCGTCAAACGCAACGATTTCGGGGCCGTAGGATTTGGCAACGTCCTTGTTGTACCAGGCCCCCGACGTTGCACAGACGGGTTTTCCCTTGAGCTCGGCCCAGTCCTTGATGCCGGACTTCTTGTTGAGAAGGATGTTCACATAGTCCGAATAGTACAGCGGCTCGATGGCTTGAACCACGCGACGGCGTTCCGGCCTGTCCGACATGGTCGCGATCAGCAGGTCGACCTTTCCCTGCTGAAGAAATTCGATCCTGTTGGAGGCCGCGACCGGAACGAGTTCGAGTTTGACGCCGAGGCGTTTGGCAATGTCTGCGGCGAGATCCGGCTCGATGCCGACCACGTTTCCCGTGGGATCGCGGAAGCCGAAGGGCTTGTAGTCAGCCTTGACGCCGACATTCAACGTGCCGCGCTGCTTGATGGCATCGACGCCATCGGCGGCTTGGGCACTGCCAAGCATCAGCAGCGCCGCGATGCCTGTCATCATGGAACGGACAATGTCTCTCATCGGATGACGCCTCCAGGATTGTGATCACGACGCGCGTTGAGCGCGCTTGTTCAAGATACAAGGCTCGTGCCAAACGTCACGAAAAACGGGAGATGGAGAATGGGCTGAGGTCGATCGCGCTTCGACCGCCGGTCACCATCCCGGCGACGACGTTGCCGATACCTGCCGAGTGCTTGAAGCCGTGGCCCGAGCACGCCGAGACGACACAAATCCGGTCCTGGTCGGGATGGCGGTCGATGATGAAGCCCCGATCGGGCGTCACCGTGTAGATGCAGGCAGCCGCCTGCGCGACGCGCGGCGTGGCGCCGGCGAGCCGCCCCGCGACGTGCTTCCGGTACATTTCAGCCGATTCCGCGGGATCGACGGTGCGGTCGATGGCGTCGGCCGTCGTGTTGGTCTCGTACTGCTCGGTCGCGACCTTGAGACGACGATCGCCAGGCAGCGGCGGGAAGCCGTAGAGGTAGTCGACATCCGTCGCGCCATGCATCCAGATGAACACAGGGGCGTCGGCGCGATACGCGCTGGTATCGTCGAGCTCGTACCAATGCAGCACCTGCCGCTTCACCGTGAGCACGCGATCAAACGGCGCGCCGAGCAGGTGGGAATTCCAGCCGCCTGCCGACACCACCACCTGGTCCGCCTCGAATGTGCCCGAGGACGTTTCCACCCGAACGGCGGGGCCGCGCTGCGCGATCGAGAGAACCTCGACTCCCGTGCGGATCGTTGCGCCGAGCTGCTCCGCGCGCGTCAGCTGCGCCTTGATGCAGCGCTCCGGAAAAACGTACCCTCCGCCGGGTTCGTAATAGGCCTTCTCGTTGCCCTGGAGATTCAGGAACTGCGGGAAGCGATGAGCCACCTCTCGCCCGTCGATCACTTCATGCGCGATGCCGAAGTCACGCGCGGCCCCAATCGAGCGCGCGACGAAATCCGGCTTGCCGTGGTGCGACGTCTCGCCGACACCGGGCGCTATGACGACGAGGCCGCATGGGTTCAGCAGCTCGGCAGACGTCTCGGCTTCGAGCTCACGCCAGATCCGGTGCGTATCCAGCACCAGGGGCACGTAATCGCGGCCTTCGCCGACCGCCTGCCGGGTGATGCGGGTTTCGCCGTGGCTGGATCCCATCGTGTGGGGCGGGGCAAAGCGATCGAGGCCAACCGCCTTTACCCCTCGCTTGGCCAGTTGATAGAGGGCCGCGCTGCCCATGGCACCGAGGCCGATCACCAGAATATCCGCTTGCTCGCTCATGGATCGGGACTGCTCAATTGTTAGGACAATCCGAAGTCTGCTTTCGGATGCGGCTCTCCTACAAGGATAATTCATATAATGAAGGCAATTTGCATGTTAATATGACTTCTGCTTAAGCTATGGATATGACGCCACCTGTTCCAGACTTGCGAAGCTTGCAGATTGTCGCTGCCGTCGCGGAGTCCGGCAGCATGCTTCAGGCGTCCCGTCAGTTCGGGATGACGCAATCAGCGGTTTCTCAGGCTGTGCGGCGGGCCGAGGCCTCGATCGGCGTCGCGTTCTTCAACCGTAGCCGGAGGCCGCTTACATTGACGCGGGCGGGTCGCATCCTTGCTGGCCGTGTTCGCGATCTGAATCGCGACTTTGACACGTTACTCAGCGCACTCCGGGACGCAGCGAAACTGCCTGAGCGTGTCGATCTGAGGCTCGGCCTCATCGACTCCTATGCCGCCACGGTCGGCGCACACCTCGTCAAGGAGCTCATGACGGGCGAGGTCGCACTGAGTCTGTCCGTTTGGTCGGGCCTTGCTCACTCGCATGCCGAGGCGCTGGTCCACCGAACGATCGACGCGGCGATCACATGCGATGCGATGGATGACCTGTATGATATCGAGCGCTTCCCGTTTTACCGCGAGCCAAATCTGCTGGTGGTGCCGCGCGGATTGGAAGCCGAATTTGCTGACCTTGATTTGCGGGAGATCCTGACCCGGCATCGCCTGGTCCGGTACAGCGAACGCTCCTATGCAGGCGCTCAGGTCGAGCGCCACCTGAGCCGTTTGGGCATTCGCCCACCGCGGGCCTTTGAGTTTGACACCTCGGACAGCCTGGTCGCCATGGTCGCCACCGGGATGGGCGTAGCGATCACCACGCCGCTGTGTCTGTTGCAGGGGCTCGCTCACGCTGGTCAAGTCAGCGCTCTCCCTCTGCCGGGCCCCGGATTTTTTCGTGAGCTGCTTCTGGTGACCCGCCGTGGCGATCTCTCATCACTGGCGCCGCGCATCGCGGAGATGGCTCGGACGAGCATTACGATGCAGGCGATGCCGCGGATCCGGACGCTAGTGCCTTGGTTCACCCAAGATTACTAGCCATTGCCACCACGAAAAAGGCCCGGCTCTCGCCGGGCCTTTTTGCGTTTTGGAGCCGGGTCCCGCCTCAGCGGCGGAACATGCCGCCCATCATGCCGCCGACGACACCGCCGACGAAGGCCGCGCCGGCATCGCCGCCGCCGCTGTTGCGATGCTGAACCGGTGCGCCGCTCTGGGCCTGGGCCGGGGCAGCACGCCGGGCCGGCTTCGCGCTGTCGTCGCTCGCGGTGGCCGGCGCGGCCGCCACGATCTCGGACAGCAGGGCCTTGTGCTGGAGCTTGTTGAGGTAGCCGGTCGACGGATAGCCGCGGGCGGCCTGCCAGCGCTTCAGCACCGAGCGGGTCTCGTCGGTGAAGGCACCGGTCACCTTGGTGTCGAAGCCGAGCCCGGTCAGGCGGCGCTGCACGTCGCGGCGCTGGCCCTTGTCGAGGCCGATCTGGTCCTCGGTGAGCTGGGTGGAGTCGTCGGTGAAGGTGGCGGGATCGATCCCGGAGTTCAGATTGCGGGTCGCCGTGGACGGGCCGCTCTTGATCGCCGCAAGCCGCGCCAGCGCCAGCGCCTTGAACTGGCCGTTCGGATAGGCCGAGAGATAGGCGTTGAGCTCTTCCGGCTTGTTGGATTCCTTGACCGAGCGCCAGTACTCGAGCTCGACACCGTCGGAGCTGCTCGCTGCCGCCGGCACGTTTCCGGAAGCGGTCGGGGCTGCGTTGGCAACCTGCGTCTGCTGCGACGGGTTGAGATAGACCGCGCCGATCAGGTTGGTGTGGCCCCAGGGAAGCTGGCCCTTACGGGTCTCTTCGTTGACCTGGGCGCGCACCGACGTCATCGCCTGCTGGATCTCGACGCCGGGCTTGGTGATGTTGTCGATCAGTGCGCGTGTGAACGGGCTGTTGTTGCCCTCCTGGCCGTCGAGCGCGGTCTGGCCCGGGCCGGTGGCGAACGCGATCAGCGTGCCTTCGCCCGACTTCATCTCGGCAAGACCGCTCTGCACGTTGACGCTGCGCGTTGCCGAGTTCGACTTGATCTTGGCGGCGAACGGATTGTCGCGGCAGGCATCGAGGAAGACGAGCTTGACCTTGGCGTCGCCCATGGTCTGCTCGAGCGTCAGGTCGATATTGATGGCTGCGCCGAGCTTGACGTCCATCTCCGACTTGATGTCGGCGTCGACGGGCAGGAGGTAGTTGCTGCCGCTGACGGCGATGCCGTGGCCGGCGTAATAGAACACTGCGACATCGGAGCCTTGCGCCTTGCGGCCGAAGTCCAGGAGCTTCTCCGTCATCTGGTCGCGGGTGAGGTTGGATCCTTCGATCACCTCGAAGCCGACATTGCGCAGGGTCGCCGCCATCGCCTTGGCGTCGATCGGCGGGTTCGGCAATTGTGCGACGTTCTTGTAGGAGCCGTTGCCGACGACGAAGGCGACACGGCGGTCGGCCTTCGCGGCACTGACCGACAGTGCCATGCACATCAGCGAAACGAGCAGGGTGAGAGTGCGCATCTGAAATCCCCAACAGAATCGAATTGCAGGCAGCAACAAATTGGCAACGAACCTACACGAAGTGCCCGACTTCGCGCCACCAAAACGGCAGTACGTCGTATTCAACCCGCTGCTGTGTGGCCGAATGTGCACGATGGAAAGACCCTCCAACGTGATCCAGATCACACGGCCACTTCGTTTTTGTCGCGTGAGGCTGCGCGCGGGTTCACTGCGCGCGGGCGGGAACCGGGGCAGTCGGCTTCAGGTTCAGGAGATTGCCGCACAGGATCAGCGTCGCGCCGAGCACGGTCCAGGCGTCGAGCCGCTCCGAATACAGCAGCCAGCCGACAGTCGCGGTGAGCGGCACCCGCAGGAAGTCCATCGGCACCACGATGGTTGCATCCGCGTAGCGGAGCGCGCTGGCGAGGCAATGGTGCGAGAATGTGCCGCAGACCCCGATGACGAAGAGCCATCCCCAGAGAGTGGTTGACGGCCAGGTCCAGACATAGAGCGTCGGCAGCAGGCCCACGACCATCTGCACGACGATCATCCAGAACAGGATCGACAATGCGCTCTCGG
This sequence comes from Bradyrhizobium barranii subsp. apii, assembly GCF_011516635.5. Lineage (GTDB taxonomy): Bacteria > Pseudomonadota > Alphaproteobacteria > Rhizobiales > Xanthobacteraceae > Bradyrhizobium > Bradyrhizobium barranii. The sequence goes on from NZ_CP096255.1 coordinate 5,119,279, forward strand.
TCCGGGTCAGCGATTTCGCCAAGATCATGGAAATGCTGAAGCCGATCGCGGCCCCTGGTGCGATCAGCTGTCCCGGATTGATCTCGCCGGTGGCGGGCCGCACGATCATGACGACGCCGACGATGCCGAGCGCGATGGCGGCGATCTTCCAGACGGTCATGCGCTCGGACAGGAACGTTGCGGCCAGCACCGCAGTCCAGATCGGCATGGTGAATTCGATCGCGACGACCTGGCCGATCCCGATCAGCGTCAGTGCGTAGAACCAGCCGAGCTGAGCGAAATAATGGACCCCGTTGCGCGCGAGGTGCTGGGGCAGGCGTTTGGTCGCGACCGCCTTGAAACCGCCGGCCCGGTAGATGATCGGCAGCAGCAGCGTGAAGCCGATCACCGAGCGCACTTCCATGATCTGGAAGACGTTCAGCTCGCGCGTGGTCTCGCGGCCGGCAACCGCCATGACCAGCATCAGCGCCAGCCAGCCGGCCATCCACAGTGCAGCCATCGTTTTGGACGGTGTCCCAGTCATCGTTGCTGGTGCGGGCGATCGAGCCTGAGGGGAGGGCCGGTATCGGCGACATCGCCGGCGTTTGCAACGGCCAAAACTGCGGATGCAGCGATGCAGGGCGGCGTGCTAAGGCATCATTGAACAACAAGAAAAGGGAGATCTTCGCTCATGCAAATCTTGCAGCCGGCTGAATGGAAGAAACCGCGGGGCTTTTCTCACGGCGTGGTGGCCGAAGGGCCTGGCCGCTGGGTGGTGCTGGCCGGGCAGACCGGCGGCGACGAGACCGGCAATTACGCGCCTGACATGGCGGCGCAGGTCGCAACCGCGCTGAAGCGGATCATCAAGCTCCTTGGCGAGGCCGGAGCCGGTCCGGAGCACATCGTCCGCCTGACCTGGTACCTGACCAGCCGCAGCGAATATGAGGCCGCGGGCGCCGGCATCGGCGCGGCCTGGAAGGAAACGCTGGGGCGCAATTTTCCGCCCTCGACGCTGCTCTACATCGGCGGTCTCGTGGACGAGCGCGCCAAGGTCGAAATCGAGGTTACGGCGTTCGTGCCGAACGCATAAAACGCATAAAAAAAGCCCCGGCGGAATCGCCGGGGCTTTTGGCTTGAACGCGGTCCGCCTTAGCGCGACAGCGAGATGTTGGCGCCGCGGAACTGGCTGTCCGCGCGCATCGTGACGCTCTGCTTGTTGCCGGACGTCTTCAGCGTGATGTTGGCGTTGAAGCCGGCGGTTGAGGCGACCAGCTCGTAGTTTCCGCCGGCACCGCGGCCCTGGAGCGAGCCGGAGATGTTGCGGCTGGCCTCGGACCAGCTGCCGCCAATAGTGCCGCCTTCAGCCCTGACGTTGGCGCCGAGATTGAACTTGTAGGCGTCGCTGGCGCAGGTCAGCGACATCTCCATCGTCGGTCCGATCGGGGCGTATCTGGCCCGGCAGCGGATCCGCTCGGTCGAGCCGTCATCGAGCGTGACGGTGCCGGCACCGCTCCAGCTCCCCGCCAGCGGGGCGAACGGGCCGGACTGGGCCTGGCTCTCAGAGTTGGCGATCCCCGCCGCAAACAAAACGGCGGCCGCGATCAGCAGCCGCCGGCTCACGACGCTGATCCCGAATTTCTTACTGGCGCGATGCTTCCCACCGCCCACTGCACGGTATGCCTGCAGATGCTCCATTCCACTTCCCCGATCCGGCGTTGCCGCTGAGTTGACCGCTGGCATATGCACCATTGATCGAAACTTTCACAAGTCCCCCGCTGCCGATGGTGCCGGAAACGTTAGCGCCGGGCGCGGTGATCTTGCCGTCGGCAACCGTCAGCATGGAGCTCGCGGTCGGCTCGCAGGTACCGCTCTTGGTCACGATGGTGACATGCCAGTTGCCGTCATAGGGGGTCTGGGCGAAAGCGGGAGCGGCGAGGGTGATAACTGAAGCGGCACAGAATGCCGTAATGCGACCAAAACGCATGAATTCCGTCCTTGAATCTGTCTGATATGCTGACGCTTATTCGGCCCAAATGTGACGGAAATTTGTTGCATTGCCAAAGCGAAAATTGTTCCAGTGGAAACAATAGTTTATTTGTGTTTCCGGCTCCAATTTTCGAAGCAGAATCAACGCGCCTTCACGTTAAGGGTAAACGTCAGGAGAGGACTCAGGGAACGACTCACGAAAGACTTGGCGCCAAGGTCGCGAACTGCTCGTCCTGAACCTTGGAGGGCAGCGCCTTGTGGACCTTGACGTAGTCGATCACGTCGGCCAGCAGCTTGAGGCCGAGCGGAGCGAGCGCGCGCTCCCAGAGTTCGCGAGCCGTCTCGCCCTTCTTGACGAAGCACCAGTCCTGGGCGGCGATGGCGCCGGCGTCCATGCGGTCGGCAAGATGATAGATCGTGCCGCCGGCGATCGGATCGCCTTCCTTGATGGTCCATTCCACCGCGGCTTTGCCCCGATGACGCGGCAGCAGCGAGGGATGATAGCCGATCCCGCCGTACTTCGCGGCGGCCAGGGCGTCCTTGCCGATCCGGGCGTGGCTGTGGGCGGTGATGATCAGGTCGGTGTCGGGGCCGATTTCGGAGGCGACCACCAGCTTCGGATTGGCCTGGACCGTCACCTCGATGCCAGCCGCCTTGGCGCTCGCCGCGAGGCGATCCTCGGCGTCGGCCACGACGACCCGCACGATCGGGACGCCGTGCTCCCGGAGCATGTTCAGGGTGGTCACGCCGAAATGGCGGGAGCCGACGAGGGTAATGCGCATGGGTGTCCGATCCGTCTCGCAACTGCGTCATCCCCCGATAACACGTCGGTGCGTCCTGTCACCAGCCGCGGGCGGTTTGTGCCGGTTATCAACAATGCACCGGGCGCGGGGGCGCGACGGGCTCCGCGATTGCGCAGCTGGCTGTTCCGGTGCTTCCATGCGCGTATGGCACCGTAATCAGGAGCGAGCGCATGCGAAGAGCGTGGTTTTTCCTTCTCGCGGCACGGAGTGTGGCCACGCCCGCGCGCGCCGGCGGCCCGTACCCGGCGGTCCCGCCCGAGGTCGGGGTGGCGCCGTTCATCGGTCCGACGTGGGATGCCTATCGTTGCGTTGAAGGGCCGGTCTACAATTTCTACCACGGCGCCTATTACGGCGGGGAGCCGCCCGCACTCTATCGCGGCTACGCCTACAGGCCGTACTACCGCTACAGCGCCTACCGCAGGCTGCCGCGCAAGTATTTTTGCGTCACGGATTAGCGTTGCCGGGCGGCCACATCGACAGCAAATGATGTATCCGCCGGTTCCTCTGTTTCATTTCTAACATAAGCAGCCCCCGTGTGCCGCTAGAATGCACCAACCGGGGCTGGCCAAATTTGATTCCGAATCCGTTTTCGAACCCGGCTTTGGCCGCTGGCGAGTGATCGCCAGCGGCTTTTCATGCCGGCGCCATCACGAAATCATCAAACGGTAACGCGTTCTCAACCTGCCTGTCGTATCGACGAATCCGTCGCGGATTTGTATTGCGTACCGCGACACCAAAAATGTCCCGCCGGCGCGGGCGCGCCGCGTGGGCTTTTTTGCCGGGACCGATTTCATGCCGAGCGCAATTGAGCAGATCGTGGACGCCTATGTGCGGCTGAAGAACCGCCGTGGGCTCGACGAGCTGATGATGCACAGGCAGCGGCTCGCGGTCGATCTGAAGAGCAGGTCCGGCTATGATTTCAGCCTGCCGATCGGCAAGATCGACGAGGAGATCGCGATCATCGAGGAGGGGCTCAGCCGGCTGAAGGCTCAGTCTCCGGATTCCCGCGGGATACGTCCGATCTGACGCGCTCAGTCGCGCCGGCCACCGTCGATGACGGTGAACAGCGGCCGTGCCTGGGTCGGCTCGACCAGAAGTTCCTCCACCAGCGCGGTTGCCGCATCGACATATTTGCGCGTCGGTTTGTCGAGCTCACGTTTGGCCTCGTCGTCGAGCGCGACCTTTGCGGCCTCGACCAGCTTGCGCATGCGCGCCGCATGGTCGTCGCCCGCCGTCAGCGTCGCGCGCGCCAGCGAGCGCAGCACGAACAGTTCGCCTTCGAGGCGGAGCAGGCGGTCGTTGAGCCTGGAGAGGACTGCGTTGAGATCGGCCATAGCTGCTGTTCGTCGCGGAGGATCCATCCTGATCTAGCGGCGATCGGTGAACGGAATCCAAACGCCATTGGCGCAATTGGGTTGATCTCCGGCGTCTCCTGGCAGCAGCGATGCCGCCGATGTGAGACATCGTGACGTTGCGACGCATCGTTCCAGCGTGGTTCCCGCACCACATGGTGCCCGGGTGGACGTCTGGAGCACGTATGATGCGGTCTATCCTGGCTTTGGTCCTCCTGATTTCAACATGCGCATGGGCGGCTGCCGCGCCGGCGCATCATGCCCGCCCGCGCCATCACGTCGCCGTCCATCTGCCCGAGGACGCGCCGGTCCCGCCCGGCTGGTACAAATTTCCCGGGTGGCCGCCGATCCCGCCGTCCGAGAACAGGAATCTCGATCCCTCCAATTTCGGCGGCGGTTGATCGAAGCTACGCCGCGGTTCGGGCGAGATAATCGCGGGCGAAGGCGAGATACCAGTCGAGGCAGGCGGGATTGGCCATCGCCTCCCTGTTGATGACCTTTTCGACGGGCTGGCCCAGCAGCAGCTTCTTGATCGGCAGCTCCTGCTTCTTGCCCGAGAGCGTGCGCGGGATCTCGGCGACGGCAAAGATCTCGTTCGGCAGGAATCGCCGGGACAGGCCGGCCTCGATCGCCTTGTTGATCCTGGCCTGCATCGCAGCGTCGAAGGCTGTGCCCTCGCGCAGCACCACGAACAGCGGCATGTAGCTGTCGCGGCCGAGATATTCGAGGTCGACGACGAGGCTATCCAGCACCTCCGGCAGCGCTTCGATCGCGGAATAGAGCTCGCTCGTGCCCATGCGCAGGCCGTGCCGGTTGATGGTCGCATCGCTGCGGCCATAGATGATGCAGGAGCCGTCCGGATTGACCTTGAGCCAGTCACCGTGCCGCCACACCGGCCCGCGGCCGCTGCCGTCGAAATTGTCCGGATAGGTCTCGAAATAGCTGGCGCGATAGCGCGCATCGCCCTTGTCGTTCCAGAAGCGGAGCGGCATCGAGGGCATCGGCTCGGTACAGACGAGCTCGCCGACCTCGTCGATGACGGCGCGGCCCTGCTCGCTGAAGGCTTCGACCGCCGCGCCGAGCAGGCGGCATTGCATCGCGCCCGGCGTCTGCGGCAATTCGCGGTTGCCGCCGATGAAGGCGCCGGCGAAATCAGTGCCGCCGGAGATGTTCGCCCACCAGATGTCGGCCTGCGCCTTGCTGCCGTTGATTTTCGACAACGCCGCGAAGCGATCGTTGAACCAGGCTTGCGTATCGGCGCTGAGCGGCGAGCCGGTCGAGCCGAGGCAACGCAGCCGCGACAGATCGCCGGCCGCAGTGAGATCGATCTCGGCCTTGGCGCAGTTGGCGAAGAACGCCGCGCCGGCGCCGAAGAAGGTCGCTTTTGACTGTGCCACGAACCGCCACAGCGTGGTCCAGTCCGGCTTGTCCTTGGTGCCGCCCGGGCTGCCGTCGAAGATGCAGCAGGTGGTGCCGCTGAGCAGGCCGCCGACCTGCGAATTCCACATGATCCAGCCGGTCGAAGAGTACCAGTGATAGCGCTCGCCGAACGAGTTCGCGTGGTAGGAGCAACCGAGGTCGTTGTGCAGGCCCAGCAGCGCCAGCACCACGATGACGATCCCGCCATGGCCGTGCACGATCGGTTTCGGCAGGCCGGTGGTGCCGCTGGAATAGACGATCCAGAGCGGATGATCGAACGGCAGCCAGGCCGGCTCGAACGCGTCGATCGCGGCGCCTGTCCTTGCGGCGATGTCGGCGAGCCGGGCGTCCGGCGCTGCGGGCGCGGCCTCGCTGTGCAGGATGACGTGCTCGACCGTCGGCAGCGATCGCCGCAGCTCCGCGACGACGTCCTTGCGATCATGCCGGCGGCCGGCATAGGTGACGGCATCGCAGGCGATCAGCACCTTCGGCTCGATCTGCTTGAAGCGGTCGATCACGGCGGGCGCAGCCATGTCGGGCGCGCAGACGCTCCAGACCGCGCCGATGCTGGCGCTCGCCAGGAACGCGATGATGGTTTCGGGGATGTTGGGCAGATAGGCCGCGATCCGGTCACCGGGCTTGATGCCCTTCTCCTTCAGATGCAGCGCGAGCGCCGCCGCCTTGCGCCGCAGCTCCGGCCAGCTCGTTTCGTTGAGCTTGCCGTCCTCGCCGCTACTGACGATCGCGGGCAGGCCGGCGGCGTCGGCGGCCTCGACATGCCGGAACACCTGCCGCGCATAGTTGACCTGCGCGCCGGGAAACCACACCGCGCCCGGCATCTTGCGCTCGGTCATCACGGCCGCAAACGGCGTCGGCGATTGCAGATCGTAATAGTCCCAGATGCTGCGCCAGAAGCCGTCGAGATCGCGCACCGACCACTGCCGCATCTCCTCGTAATTCGCGAAGGAAAGTCCACGCTGCTCGGCGAGCCAGTTGCGATAGAGTGCGATCTGGGGAACGAAGGGTGCGGTCATTGCGTGTCGGATTCTGTTGCGGGGAGGAAAGTCTATCCTGCGCCGCAGAGTAGCAGAAGCCATAGTTCGCGCAGACTGCGATGACGTCAGTAGTGGGTCTGCGAGCACCAGCAGCACGTTGGAGTGGCGCAACACGTTTACTTCAATGGATTCGTCATCGCGAGCGTCGCGAAGCAATCCAGACCGTCGCCGCGGAAAGCCTCTGGATTGCTTCGCTACGCTCGCAATGACGGCGTGGAGGCGGGCCGTCGCCTCAATTGGGCTGCGGTACCGAGACCATTGCTGGCGCCTGTCACTGCACGCCCGCCCACCGCCTTCCGAACACCGGCGGTTTTGTCTTCACCGCTTGCCAGCCGAAGAAGTGATGCTTGCCGGACCAGGTGTGCACCACGCCGCTGCAGATGCTGCACTTGAAGCTGCCGGTGTGGGCTTCGCTGTGCTCTTCCCGTGTCGCGGTGTAGTTCATGCTGCAACCCGCGCAGGTGAATTCTTCGGTCGTCCAGATGCTGTTGGCCATTGCACATCAGTGTTTTTGAATGTTGGCGAGAAGCGTAGGTGCGGGGATTTGCATCGGCGTAAACTGACCTCGGGAAATCCGGTTAATCGCCGTTAGCCAAACCGGGCTCCGGTCGCGGCGTTGCAGGAGCTTCCCGGGTCTGACGAGCGCCCGTCAGTCCAAATCGCGTCGCCGATTGGTCCAAGCGCGTGCGTGATCCCACAGCTAGATTTCATCGTCGCCTCGGTCGGAGGGCGGACAATTTGGGGGTGAGATCATGCGGAAGAAACTGGTTTTGGCGTCTGCGCTGCTGTCATTGGCAACGCCGGCATTTGCAGCTGACATCATTGCGCCCGCGCCGGTCAAAGCGCCGGTGGCGGCCCAGATCTTCAGCTGGACCGGCTTCTACATCGGCGCGCATGGCGGCGGCGCCTGGAGCAAATGGACTGGCATCGACCCGACCGATCCGACAGCGACCTGGAGCTCGGTGACGGCCAGCGGCGGCGTGGTCGGCGGCCAGATCGGCGGCAATTACCAGATCAGCAATTTCGTGGTGGGCCTCGAGGGCACCGGCGCCTGGTCCAGCGTCACACTCAATGCCGGCGGCCCGTTCGGTGGCGGTGCCGGCTTCAACCTGTCGCTGAAGAACGACTACATCGCCACGGTCGCCGGCCGTTTCGGCGTCGCCTTCGACCGCGTGCTGCTCTACGCCAAGGGTGGCGCGGCCTTCACCCGCGACAAGTATAGCGTCAACAACGGCCTTGCCGGCCCGCTCGCCGGTTCCGCCTCGGGCAGCTTCAATCGCACCGGCTGGCTTGCCGGCGGCGGCATCGAGTGGATGTTCATGCCGAACTGGTCGGTGCGGGCCGAGTACAACTATATGGGCTTCGGCACGATCACCGAGCAGCCGGTGACGACAGGCAATCTGGTGGCGACTCCAGCCAATGTGAAGCTGAACATCCAGACCGGCACGGTGGGCGTGAACTACCACTTCTGAGCGGACGGAGCGCCACCGCTCGGCCGACTGGACCAACCCGTTCGGCGACAGCTGATGCCGCGCCGGGCGGCGCAGCGGTCCGATCCCTTGCGCCGCCGCGGGTCCGGTCGTCTTGACGCCGGATGCGCGGCTGGCAATAACGCTTTGCCGCGCAAGTGTCGGAACCCGCGTCAATGCCGCAAGGAAAGGCGTGCCCGTGAAAAGTCTCCGTCAGCTCCTGACGGGAGAGGACATCATCCAGCTCCTGATCCGGGTCGGCCTGCTTGGCCTGCTGATCATCTGGACCTTCCTGATCATCCGCCCGTTCGTGCCGATCCTGGCCTGGAGCGCCGTGCTCGCGGTCGCGTTCTATCCGGCCTTCAGCTGGGTCGCCAAGATCCTCGGCGGCCGCCCGAAGACTGCGGCCGCGATCCTCACCCTGATCACGCTCGGCATCGTCATTGGCCCGGCGACCTGGCTCGGCCTCAGCGCGGTGGACGGTGCGCGCGAACTGGCGAAGCAGCTCGGCACCGGCGACCTCGCGCTGCAGTCGGCGCCGGAGCAGCTCAAGTCGTGGCCGGTGGTCGGCCCTTGGCTCTACGATCTCTGGGATCAGGCCTACAACAACATCCGTGCGGTGCTGCGCGAGGTCGCGCCCTATCTCCAGCCGCTGGCGGGACCCCTGTTGTCGCTTGCGGGCGATGCGAGCCTCGGCACGCTCCAGTTTCTGGTCTCGGTGTTCGTCGCCGGCTTCCTGTTTCCGCATGGGCCGCGGCTGGTTGCGGCCGGGCGCGGCTTCCTGTTTCGCATCGTGCCCGAGCAGAGCGAGCATTTTCTCGAGCTTGGTGGCGCCACCATCCGCGCCGTGGCGCAAGGCGTGATCGGCGTCGCCATTGTGCAGGCGCTGCTCGCCGGCATCGGCTTCAAGATGGCAGCCGTGCCGAGCGCCGGCCTGCTCGCCTTCATCGTGCTATTGCTGTCGATCGTGCAGATCGGCGCGTTCCTGGTGATCCTGCCGGTGATCATCTGGATCTGGACCGCCAAGGACGTCACCACGGCGCTGCTGCTCACCGTGTTTCTCGTCCTCGTCGGCTTCATCGACACCATGTTGAAGCCGCTGGTGATGGGGCGCGGCCTCACCACGCCGACCATCGTGATCTTCGTCGGCGTGATCGGCGGCACGCTCGCCCACGGCATCGTCGGCCTGTTCATCGGGCCGATCATCCTGTCGGTGGCCTGGGAGTTGATGATGGCCTGGATCAGGACCGAGGACCGGGCGGCGGCGAGCGAAAGCTGAGCTGCTCGCACGGGCTGTGGTCAAAGCGCCCCGCGAACTTGTCTATTCAACTAGACAAGTTACGATAGGGCGATTCTGTTTTCGATCTACGGCAGTAATGGCGAAGTCTTCCAAGCTGGTTGCCGCAAAACGCGGCAAGGTATTGTTGGTCAGACGGCGGTCGGACGGCCTGTGGATGTTCCCGGGCGGCCGCAAGCGTTCGCGCGAGTCCGACAAGGACTGCCTGCGGCGGGAGATCAAGGAGGAGCTGCCCAAGCTGAAGCTCGGCCGGATCAGCCTGTGGAAGGAAGTGACGGCCAGGAATAAGCGCTCCGGTCGCAAGATGAGCGACGCGATCTTCATCGCCAAGGGTGCCAAGGGCAGGCTCGAGATCGGCGACAAGAAGGAGATCGACCGGGCCGCCTGGCAGAAGCCGCGCGGCATCCGCCTGACGCCGACCTCGCGCTACATCCGCGATCGGCTGTTTCCGAGCAAGCCGCGGCGCCAGTGAGGAGGGGGGCCGCGTCTTCGCGGCGCCGGTGCGACAAATCGCCCGCTGGTCCACAACACGAGCCCGAAATCGACAGATCATCGTGCGGTCAGGTCGGCCTACGGTCGTGGTCTGATCGAGACGGCCCCAGCCAGCCGCTATTGCTTGACCGCCAGCGTGTCCAGGCAGTGGTTGAGATAGACGGTGCGATCCCTGGGCAGCACCTTGTCGAGATCCGCCTTCAGTGCGCATTCGCGTTGCCGCATCTGCTCGGCCCGGCGCTTCTCGGCCGCCTCGCGATATTCGGGGGCAACCTTGTTGGGATCGACCAGCGCCTGCGCGCGGGCGGGAGCAGTCACGGCGAGCGCGATGGCGGCGATGATGATAATGAACTGCTTCAAATGAGCCTCCGTAAAAGGGCTCATGCTAGCGCGAGGGTAGCGAGGGCTCAAACGGCAAGTACGGTGGGACGACCGATAGCGCAGCCTGCGTCCGAGAGGCTGTCGGCGGAGTCGGTTTTTCAACGACCCGAAGTCGGCCAAGTGAAGTGGGGTAAGTGAAGTCGGCCAAGCGAAATCGGCCAGTGAAGTCCATTCACTTCGAGGCGTGGTCGATCTTGTGCCCGAGATGCCCGGTGTCGTGATCGCGACGCAATTGGCTCAGCGAGGTCTCGTTCAATTGATGCAAGACCTCGCTGAGCGGGGTCGCATCGGGATAACCGGCCGCAAATGCCTTTCCGTAGATCTTCCGCAACGTACCGACCAGCGTGTTGCCATGCTTCTTGCTGATCGCGCCATCCTTGTCCCGATGGCGGCCGTCCAGGCCCGGTTCCTTCATGTGGTCCTCCCTGTGCGGCGTCTTGAGCGCCTGGAGAGAGCGTGCTCCCAAACGAATTGGTTGGCAACGGTGCGGCGCGCGGGAGTTGAGCGGCGGTTCGCTCCATCGCGAGAGCGTCGCGTTCGCGCTTCGCTCTCCTAGCTGTGAAGCCGCGTCAGATCGCGGTGGGACGGTCGGCGTACTACATGAGCGGAAGCGGACTCGATTGGAGCCGATGCGATGCGTCTTGTTTTGGCCCTGGGCCTCTCGATCGTCTTGTGCACGTCTGCAGACGCCGCGCACCGCGCTCGTGCGCACAATCCCGCGACACGCCATCCCCCGGTCGATCGTTTCGGCACGGAAGGGAATCCTCGCGTGCGCTTCGCGGTCCCCGGCTGGAGCGATGAAGCAACGGCGCGCTGGCTCAATAATGCCTCGTCCAACGTCGGCCGAGGCGGATAGCCACACCCGGACGTGGGTGCGGGAAGATCGGAGGAGCCGTGTGAACCAGTTCACACTCGCGCTTCGAGACCGGTGCTATGAAGGCCTCATTGCTTTTACCGATTGATATTTTGAAAACGCCCCAGCGCTCCCTACCAGGCGCTGGGGTTTTCATTTCGATCACGGTCACTGCTCGCGAAGCGTGATCGGACCGGGCGGATGATTTCTGAAAAGTGCCGAGGGGCGGGCGCGACTAAGCGGCTTGCTCCTCAAACGAGGTGTAGACCTGCCCAGCCGGATCGACGATCTGAACGTCCCAGCACCCGTCTTCGACGAGCTCTCTGGCCTTCTTGAGGGCGGCCGCGAGTGACAGCCGCTTGAGGCTGACGACGCCTGCCGTGTCGAAACCGCTGATTTCAAACATGCCGTTCCTCCGGTTTTCCTGAATCTTACACCTTTCGAGGGCGTTGTCTCCCGGCTTTTGTGGCAAGGCCCTTGGAACTGCAGACAGCTGCAGCGTCCAGTGCCGCGCGGTGGCCGCCATCGTGCCATCGGCCGACCCTGATGGTCGTGGCGCTCCCGTCGCGTTCAGGCGTCATTCAGAGGGGTTGTCTATCTTGCGGCCTTGGAGGACCGCTTCGATGTTGATCACTACTATTGCGACAATCCTTGCTCTTCATGGCGGTGCAACGGCGCCTGCCGCAGCTGTCGAACGCCCGCTCGAGGTGCAGTATCGCGGCGTACCGAGGCATCCGCCGCCGTGCGGCGATCATTGGGATCAGAGCGCCCGCGACGGGATGTGCTATCCCAACGGCTATCTCCGTCCCGAAGACCAGGCGGCGCTGCAGGGATACTATCAGGGCCCGCGGCCTTACTATGGAATGCGCCGGCGTCCGGTGCCATGCGGGCACGGCGCTGACGTCGATATCCGCGACGGTGTCTGCTACCCCAACGGCACGGTTCCACTACAATTCCAGGACCGGCCAGAGAATTATTATCGGCGGTACTGAGAGACGGGCCGTCAGGCGCACGGCCGAGTTTGCTCTCGATCAGTGTGCTCTTGATGAGCTAGCCGCGGAGCCGGCCCAGCGCCACGACTAAGCGGCCTGCTCCTCAAACGAGGTGTGTACGCGTCCCGTTGGATCGACGATCTGAACGTCCCAGCACCCGTCTTCGACAAGCTCTCTGGCCTTCTTGAGGGCGGCCGCGAGTGACAGCCGCTTGAGGCTGACGACGCCTGCCGTGTCGAAACCGCTGATTTCAAACATGCCGTTCCTCCGGTTCTCCTGAATCTTACACCTTTCAGGGGCCTTGTCTCTCGGCTTTGGTGCTTCGAAGCAGGCTGCCGCGTGACTCATTCGGTCGCATAGCCCCCCGTAATCGGCCGGGGCGGCCGGGCCTGCCAGGCGGCCATGTCGCTAACGTGGAATTAATCCAAAATGCCCACAATTTTAGGCAGTTGTAGGTGGGTGCTGCGTAGAGGAGCCGTCGCGAGGACGTTCCGGCGTCGGCTTCCTGTTGCTCGCTCATTTGAGGTCAATGGACATGACCACGACATCCGAGGCGCAAGGCCTCGTCGAACAACTCGACCCCGCGGCGCTCGCGCTCGCAGTCGCAGCACTCGAGCCCGCAGCCCCGGAAGCTGCGGCATCGAGCAAGCGGTCCAGCCGGAAATCGGTCCTGGCACTGTCGGTGTGTGCCTTGGCCATCAATGGTGCGGCGGCGATCTATACATTGCCGGCTGATTTTCCGTCGCCGAATCTCAGCAGTTTGGCTGAACTGCTTCCGCGCCGGGAAGCTTCCACGCCAAAGGCGGATCCGGTTGTTGCTGCCTTGAAGGACATTCAGTCGGCCCAGCAGCAACACACGGCTTCGCTGCAGGAGAGCAACCACGCCTTGCAGCAAAATGCAGCTCTGCTGCAGCAGGATTCAATGGTGCTGCTGTCTCGGCGACAGAGCATCACGGACGAACGGGTCGATGTGAGGAAGATATCTTCACAACTGTCCACGCTCATCGCGAAGGTCGATACTCTGCAAAATGCGATGATGTCGGACGTCACGTCCTCGATCCGAAAAGCGAACGCGCGCTATGGACTGTCGGCAGCGATGCGGAAGCGGATGGTTCGGCAGTCGAAGTCTGTCGGGCCGGTTTCAGTTGGGGGAGCGCCGCTGAGTGTGCCGGCTGCGACGTCGGCTCCGGAAAGCTGAAGATAGTTCAAGCGAAGCTGTTGGCACTACTGGCCCTCGAGTTCACGTTGGCCGGTCTTCTTGTCATGCCAAGCAGGACACGATGGCAAGCACGACGTCGGCGCCCAGGTCCCCTGAGTACATCGTGAAAAGGATGCCAGCGCCAAGAACAACAGCAAAAACCTTGAGAATAATCATTTTGCGATCCCCTCGTGGGTAACGCGAGACTGGACCCGGATTGTTTCCTGAGTGCTTCGCGTGATGCGGCGAATGGTTTCATTCACCGAGGCGTTATCCGTGAGGGGGCCGCTCGACTTAGAGGCCGCAACAGGGGCTGCTGCGCCCCGATGCATTTTCGAGATCAAGCCCGGGGGGGGCATCGCAATCGAACTGGCGCGCGCCAACGGTGACTTCAAAACTCTCTCGCAAGAGCGAGCGCAAGGTCTCAGTTGCTCCGTTCCGACCTCCAGCCGGTTTCCCGATGTGAAATGGTGGCGGTGATATCGACATCTCTGCCGGCCGACTGGCGCCAGGCCGCCACGCCGAAACACACCGTCAGCGTCAATGTCGTCAGCAATAGCAGCACGGACAGAAACTGGCTCACGCACATCCCCAGCAAGATCACGCGCCAACGCGCGCACATCTGGTTGATTCGGAAAATGCAGCCCGACTGACCTAGGGAGCGTTTTCCCCAAGGTTGCAGACCCGTGGACCAACACTCGTAGCCCTTGAGCCACCGCGCTCAGGAGCCGGCTCTGCACGCCCCAGGCTTCTGCGCTTCACAAGAATTGGCCGGCGATTGCCGTCGCCACGGCATAAGCTTTGGCTGGATGCTCGATGGCAGCCTCGCCGGCCGTCGCTCTATGATAGAGGCGATTGTTGGAGGCGGTGACTTTACATCGCTGTAGATCCCGTCCGACCGACCAAATTGGAATCGCAGCCCTAGATCTCGCGATGGAATTAGCTGGCAACGCAGCGAAGCGCTGACCCGCCGGTTCGCGCTGGCGGCCCCCCTTTAGAATTCGCTAGTTGGGGGGGCTGCCGCTCTTGGCCTTGGACGAATGTTTCACTACCGGTTTGGCCGGCGTGGCCGGCTTCTTCGCTTCGTCGCCGCGGGCAGTTCCCCACGGATCGACTGCCTTCTGGTTGGGAACATTGCCGAGGGAGCGTTGATAGGCGCGCTCGGCCCGAATGTCGTCCGCCTTCTCGGCCTCCGTCTTGTCCTTGGACTCGCCGTACATTGGAACATGGTCCTGAGCCAATGCGGTCTGTGCGATCAGGGCGAACATGACAGCGACGGCGATTTTGCGCATCGAGAAACTCCCGGTTCTGTGACTAGCATAACATCGCGCCGATTGCGGCATCAATGCATCGGAGCGGCGTCCGGTAACGGCTGATGACGCATCGCCGCCGGTTGAAGCGGTAGAGATAAGCCCGCCGACTCACAAGGTCGGCGGGGTTCTCTTGCGGGGCAGGCTAGTCATCATCCGCCGACGAGCCGTTAGTTCGCTAGTTGAGCGCGCGCCTGTTTGACATTGCGTGAGACGACACGATCGTAGGCCGATAAAGCGGCATCGGTCGCTAACTCAACCATTTCTCGATAGGCGCCGTCGTTCGTTTGAGTGAAGCTTTCGTGGATTGCTCTGGCAAGCTGTTCGTCTGAAACGGCGTCTCCCGGGGCCGCTCGTCCGGTGAGTCGGCTATACAGATTCAAGCGATACACGTCGGCGGCGATTTGCCAGGCCCAATCCTCCAGTCCCAGTTGTTGAACCACCCGATCGACCCCTTGCTCTACGCGCAGAAAAATTAGGGTAGTCGACGCTGGGCATAGAAAAAACTAACTCAGGTTAGAAAAAAATCTGCCCTACAAATTCAGGTGGAAGCCGCCGCTCGAGGCGCGCGCCGGTTCAGGCGCTAACAAATACGCCGCCGGGCTCTAATACATTTTCCCGGCGGCGGTGTTCATTTCCAGCCCCGAGATGGGAACTAACAAAAACCTCGGATAGAGATTTTACGTACGAAACCTGGGAAGGTTTCAGGCTGCCGGT
Source organism: Bradyrhizobium barranii subsp. apii (assembly GCF_011516635.5). Taxonomy (GTDB): domain Bacteria; phylum Pseudomonadota; class Alphaproteobacteria; order Rhizobiales; family Xanthobacteraceae; genus Bradyrhizobium; species Bradyrhizobium barranii. The sequence goes on from NZ_CP096255.1 coordinate 5,134,582, forward strand.
TCACGCTGGCGGGCCTTGGCAGGCCCTGCAAACTCCTGTTGATGTGGCCGAGGAAGCTGTCACATTACTTTGACAGACAGGTGCCAATTTGGAAGGCGCTGGGATTTCAGAGCCCAGACCGGAATACGCGGCGAACGCTGCCAAGCGAATATATTCCGCTTGTGCAGCGTTCAGTATCCTCTCAATTTCGGGAGTTCGGCGTGTTTGATGCTGAAATGACTGCGCTGCTCAGGGCGGTGCTCGATGAAGTTTGCGAAAATATTCCTGTAAGCGAGACGGGCGCCAGAGCGTACGTTGCTTCGAAGCTGCTCGATGCCGCGGCACATGAACAGTTCTCAACCGACGCGTTGAAAGCAGCGGGTCGCAAGGCCCTGAGCCCACCAACGATGTGGCGCTGATTATCCGCTCCACATCACTCGATCACATCGTATTCGAAGGCGACGCCCTCCGGGTCGTTCTCCTCAAACCATCGTTCCGCGGCGCCCACCGTCGCGAAGACCTTGATGTGATCGATGTCGTCGACCTACTTGGGGTGTTGCGCCGGCCCTAGTGGGGCTCTTTCGCGCGCATGGAGCGCATCTGCCCGGATCTGGCGGACGGGGAGGGCGTGCTGCCGCTTGAGCGCGCCGGCCTAGTGGCGATCGCGAGCAATTGCCGCGCTGCCTTCCTCGACGCTCAGATCGGCAATCAATTTGCCAACACAGTGCCCACACACGGCTTTTTCGGTCGGCTTGTGATTTCGCTTAAGTCATTGTTTTGGCTTGGTGAGCGCGCTGGGGCTCGAACCCAGGACCCCGTGATTAAAAGTCACGTGCTCTACCGGCTGAGCTACGCGCTCCCATGGCCGCTGATAGCTTTCAATATCGATCGCCATCGTCTTCGGACATTCGAGAAGCATGTCTTGCCGCTGCCTCAACTGGCGTCGCGGGGAAAAACCGGCTGTTTCCGGATCATGCTTTCGGCCCGCGCTGTGTAGGGGGACGGGGCGCTGAGGTCAATAGTGCGAGTGGCGGCCCAAACTCTTGGCGGAGGCGGGGATTCGCTCGCGCTTTCCGCCGCTTAGACCGGAATTTTCAACCCGATTGGCGGCCCGCTATCCACGCCGAACAGCGCCGGTGGCTTGCCGGCGCGGAGGTTTCACCCGCGCCGAGAGGCCGTTCGTCCGTCAGTTCGCTTCCCGCCGGACTTCGCTCGGCACCGGTTGCGGCGTGCCGGCGGGGGTCGGCAGGGCCACGGGGCGCAGGCCGATCAGTTCGGCGGTGCGGATCGCGCTGTCGCGCCAGAACTGGAACGAGTTGATGCGGCTGAGCTCGAGGATCGCGATCGCGACCGCGGCCAGGAACGGCAGGCTTTGCAGCAGCAGGACGCCGGCGAAGATGTAGATCTCGGTGATCTGGCGATAGCTGTTGGAGGCGATCAGCACGCCGGCGCCGATCACCAGCAGGGTGCCGATCACGGCCTCCCAGAACGCCTGGAACTCGATCGACATCCTGGACAGGCCGCCCTTGGAGGTGCGCGCGAACGCGATGTGCTCGGTGATCAACCCCTGCGCGACCGCGCGCGACACCGTCCATTGCACGCTCATCGCGGCGATCATCGCGCCCATCATCTGGCCGGGCTTGATCGCGACGCGCGCGCGGTACATCGACAGGAAGTGCGCGAGCGAGACGATGAAGGCGCCGATGATCGGCAGCGTCAGAATCTTGTCGGGGATGGCGATGTCGGCGAAGGCGACGATCGGCACCCAGATGAGATTGAGCAGCGCCACCACCACGCCGAGGCTCTCGGCGCCGAGCCAGTTCAGCCAGCCCAAGCCATATTCGCGCTTCTGATCGGGCGTCAGCCGACTGCGGCCGGGCAGGAAGTTCCGCCAGTGCTTCTTCACGATCTGGAGGCCGCCATAGGCCCAGCGGTGACGCTGCTTCTTGAAGGCCTCGTAGGTGTCGGGCAGCAAGCCCTGGCCGTAGCGATGATTGGTGTAGTGGGTGGTCCAGCCGAGTTGCTGGATCGCGAGGCCGAGATCGCTGTCCTCGCAGATCGTGTCGGACGACCAGCCGCCGGCCATGTCCATCGCGGCGCGGCGGATCAGGCACATCGTGCCGTGCACGATGATGGCGTTGGCCTCGTTGCGCTGGACCATGCCGATGTCGAAGAAGCCGGCATATTCGCCGTTCATGATGTAGTGCATGATCGACAGGTCGCCGTCGCGATGCTCCTGCGGCGCCTGCACGAGGCCAACGCGCGGGTCGGCGAAAGCAGGCACGAGGTCCTTCAGCCAGTCGGGATCGACGACATAGTCGGCATCGAGGATGCCGATGATCTCGGCATCGACGGCGGTGCGATCCATCGCGATCCGCAGCGCACCGGCCTTGAAGCCCTGCACCTTCTCGGCGTTGATGAACTTGAAGCGTTCACCGAGCGCGCGGCAATGGTCCTGGATCGGCTGCCAGAACGCGGGATCGGGCGTGTTGTTGATGATGACGACGCATTCGTAGTTCGGATAGTTCAGCCGCGACAGCGCATCGAGCGTCTGCTTCAGCATCTCGACCGGCTCGAAATAGGCGGGGATGTGGATCGAGACCTTCGGGTAGTAATTCTCGGGAACGTTCTCGACCGGCTTGCTCTTGGAGAGCAGCCGCTGCGGCGGCCGGCCCAAGGCCACTGCCGCGATCTCGTCGACGCGCGCCATCGCGATGAGGACAAGGGGAACAAGCAGGATCATGCCGAGCGTGAGCGCGAAGGCCGAGCCGAAGATGAAATAGTGGTCATTCCAGAACGCGAACACGGTCGCGGCCCAGGCGCCGACGCCGTTGGCGGTCGCCGATAGCAGGAACGCCTGCCTGGCGGTCGGCCGTTCCAGCCGCAGGATCGGCAGCGACAGGAGGATGCCGACCAGCAGCGCAATTCCCATCAGCTTCCAGTAGTCGGGATTCTCGACCGGGCCGGTCCAGGCGAATTTCGGCTCGCGGCTGGCGTTGAGGATGCCCCAGTACGGGCCGACGCCGCCCTCGAAATATTTCCAGGGCTGATCGATGGCTTCGACGATGTTGTATTCCATGCCGATGGCTTCGGCGCGGCTAACGAAGTTGCGCAGGGTCAGCGCCTGCTGGAACGGACCGGGGTCGGCGTTGCGAAGGTTGTAGCCCTGGCTCGGCCAGCCGAATTCGGCGATCACGATGCGCTTGCCCGGGAACAGGTTGCGCAACAGGTTGTAGCGATCGACGGCCTGGTCGACGGCCTGGTCCGAGCGGAAGTTTTCCCAATAGGGCAGCACGTGGGCGGCGATGAAGTCGACGTTGGAGGCAAGGTCGGGATTGTCGCGCCAGATGTTCCAGATCTCGCCGGTCGTGACGGGCACGCGGACCGAGCCCTTCACCTTCTTGATCATGTCGATGAGGTCTTCGACCTTCTGCTCGCCGCGGTAGATCACCTCGTTGCCGACCACGACGCCGACGACGTTGCTGTTCTTGCGGGCGAGTTCGATGGCGGCCTTGATCTCGCGCTCGTTGCGATCCTTGTCCTTGTCGATCCAGGCGCCGACGGTGACCTTGAGGCCGAACTCGGCCGCGATCGGCGGCACCAGCTCCACGCCGCCGGTGGACGAATAGAGACGGATCGCGCGCGTCATCGTCGACAGCGTCTTCAGGTCGGCGCGGATTTTCTCGACGGTGGGGATGTTGTCGATGTCGGGGTGCGCCGCGCCTTCGAACGGGGCGTAGGAGACGCTGGGCAGCAGGCCCTTGAAGTCGGGCGCGGGTTCCTTGTCGCGCAGGACTCCCCAGATGCCGGCGTGAAGCACGGACACAAGCAACAGAACGGCGGCGACAACGCGCATCGCGGCTAAACCAAAAGGGGCTGAGGTGGCAGGGAAGCGGATCCGACCCCGAGATCCGACCGAGTCCGCGGCAAATGGAGCATACCTCTGCCGCGCGGTTTCACAACTGTCATGGCCTCATGACCGTATGAGGGCATGACAGTTTCGGAATGTGCGGCAGTGCCAACCGCTTCTATCGCCGATCGTTCCTGAACGGCGGCTGAAACGATCGCGGCTATTTCGAGGGCGCCGGTGTCGGGCTTGCCGCAGGCGCGGGGCTCGCGGCCGGCTGCGGGGCCTGCGAATTGCCCGTGGTTGGCGCCGCCGGCTGGGAGGCGCTGGCTGACGCCTGCTGCGGCTGGGATGCCGGGTTGATCCAGCAGGCGTGCACGCGGCTGTCCAGGGTCTCGGCGACCTTGGGATCGATCTGGCCGCCAAAGCGGGTCAGGCAGCGGAAGGCGGCCTGGATGTGGCCGCCGGGGCAGCCGAAGCGGTCGTAGAGGTCGAGATGGCGGAACGCGGTATCGAGGTCGTCGCGCCACATCAGCCGCACCACGCGCCGGCCGAGCCAGACGCATTCGGGGTTGCCGGCCGGGCCGTTGATGACCTGGGCTGCTTCGGCGAACTCGTCGGTGCGGCGCTGGTTCTGGGCGGCGTCCTTGGCGGCGGCATCGGCGGGCTGGGTGGCTGCCTTGCCCTGGTCCGGGGCGGGCGTGCCGCTCTGGGCGGAGGCGCCACCGAGACCGACCATCACGACCAGGGAGGAGACGGCCAAGGTGGCGGCGAACTGCCGCAGGACCGCATTTCGTAACTCGAACACCCGTTGCCGCATGAATTCCCCAATATATCAGCTGACCGCCCGCGCCAGGACCTCGCGGACTCGCCGGTGATGGCGTCCAAATGGGTCCCCAATGCGGCGGCAAAGTCCTGCCGAGTCCATGACCTGAATTTGAAATTTTGTCCAGCAAAGTCACGATCCTAGGCCTCTGTCGAACGGCCGCAGGTAAATTCCTCGGGGGAGGGAAGGATCCATCCCGGACACACCCCTTGGCAGATGGCGCGTGAGCAGGTAATCGACGGCACCTCGCGGAGGACGGAACCGATTTCTCTTCGTACGCCACTGGCGCTTCTGCTCGTTTCACTGGGTGCGATTGCTGCCGTGTGGTGGTGGCTGGCCACGCCAATCACGCTCGCGCGCGCCCCGATCGACCCGGCCGACAAGGTCCAATGCGTCTCCTATGCGCCGTTCCGCGGGGAACAGTCGCCGCTGAACGCGTGGACCCATATCGAGGCCGACCAAATCGAGCAGGATTTGCGCCAGCTCAAGGAGATCACCGACTGCGTCCGCACCTATTCGATGGAGAACGGGCTCGACCAGGTGCCGGCGATCGCCGCCAAGGTCGGCGGGCTGAAGGTGCTCCAGGGCATCTGGCTCTCCAGCAACCGCGCCAAGAATTTTGAGCAGGCCGCGCTCGCCGTCCGCCTCTCCAAGGAATTTCCCGGCATCATCACCAGCGTCATCGTCGGCAACGAGGTGCTGTTGCGCGGCGAGATGACGACCGCGGACCTCGTCTCCATCATCCGCTCGGTGAAGGCGCAGGTCAGCGTGCCCGTCACCTATGCCGACGTCTGGGAGTTCTGGCTCAGGAATCGCGAGGTCTATGACGCCGTCGACTTCGTCACGATCCACATCCTGCCTTATTGGGAGGATGTTCCGGTGAAGGCGAAGTTCGCAGCGAGCCATGTCGAGGCGATCCGCGAGCGCATGGCGGTCGCGTTCCCCGGCAAGGAGATCCTGATCGGCGAAACCGGCTGGCCCAGCGAAGGGCGCATGCGCGAGGGCGCGCTGCCGTCGCGCACCAACCAGGCGCGCGTCGTCTCGGAAATCCTGGGCCTGGCGAAAGCAAACAAGTTTCGCGTCAATCTGATCGAGTCCTATGACCAGCCCTGGAAGCGCAAGCTGGAAGGCACCGTCGGCGGCTATTGGGGCCTGTACGACTCGGTGCGCCGGAACCTGAAATATCCGCCGGGCCAGCCGATCAGCAATTTCCCGTACTGGAAATGGTACATGGGCGCCGGCATGGGCCTCTGCGTGCTGGTGTTCGCGGTCGCCGGCCTCACGCTGCGCAGGCGGCCGTGGACGCCGCGCTTCTCGGCCTGGCTCGGCGTCGCGATCTCGGCGACGTCAGCGGGCACCCTGCTCGGGATCGGCGCCGACAAGATGTACTATGAGAGTTACGGCATCGGCGGCTGGCTGCACTGGGGCGCGCTGCTTCTGGCCGGCATCCTGTCGCCGATCTTCTGCTCGCAGGCGATGGTGATCGGCCGCAGCCTTCCGACCTTCCTCGATCTGCTCGGCCCGCGCGAGGGCCGCAAATGGTCGAAGCTCACCGCCGTGCTCGGCCTGACGCTGGCGGTGACCGCGGTGATCGCGGCGCAGACCGCGCTCGCCTTCGTGTTCGACTCGCGCTACCACGACTTCCCCTACGCCTCGCTGACGATGGCGGTGGTGCCGTTCGCGGTGCTGATGCTGAACCGGCCGCAGATCGGCCAGCGTCCGATCGCGGAATCGGTATTCGCGGGCCTGCTCACGCTGGCGGCCGCCTATGTGCTGTTCAACGAGGGCCGCGAGAACTGGCAGTCGCTGTGGACCTGCGCGATCTACTTGCTGTTCGCGTTCACGCTGTGGCGGGCGCGGGCCGAGCAAATCCAAGAATGAACAGGCCGATCGCAAGGCCCGACAGCACGACATTGTAGAGCACGATGCCGAGGCCGGCGGCGACGATGCCGACGGTCAGCAGCACGATCGACGGCCGCATCAGGTTCAGCGTCGCAACCACCAGCGCGACGATGCCGAACACCGAATTCTTGAACAGCACCGTCGAGACTGTGCGCGCCTTGCAGATCAGCGTCTGCAGGCCAGCGTCACAGGCGAGGCCGACGGTCGAGTTCTCGATGCCGAGATAGCGCAGATAGATCGCATAGCCGACGGACACGAAACCGACGACGATCAGGAACTGCACCTGGTAGGGCGTGAGGCGGAAGGGCTTTTTTGTCATGGGCGCAATATGGTCGGGATGACGGGAGGGGGCAACAGGCGAGGTGGATATTTCTGATCGCTTGCGCTGTTCGACGAGTCATTGGTCGACGGCCATTGACGCCCCAATTTGATGAGAGGCCGCAGTGATCTAACTCGTCCGCGTTCCTACCGCCTGAAGAACGACGACAGCGTCGATCCCGCCGAGGCCGTCTCCGGCTTCGCCGGTGCGGCCGGCGGCTGAGGCGCGGGTGCAGGCGCGGGCTCCTCGCGCTTCGACGAGCGTTTTGAGGAGTAGCTGCGGCGGCGCTTCTCCGGTTTGGCGCCAGGAGCGGGCGCTGGCGCAGTCTCGGCTTGCGGGACGGCGTCCTGGTTCTTGTCCGCGTTCTTCTCCTGAACCCGGTCCTGAGTCTTCTCTTGTCCCTTCTCCGATCCGCCGCGCATCGACAGCCGCTGGCCGTCGAACACGGTGGTCTCGCAATGGCGGTCGCTTTCGGCAAGGCCCGCGCAGAGCTTTGCGGCGGCGGCGGCATTGATCAGCGGGCCGGCGCCCAAGCGGAGCTGCATGCCGAGGCCGGTGTTGCCTTCCTTGATCATGATGATCGGCCGCAGCGCCGCGACCTCCGGATTGGACTTGATCAGGCCGCGCCAGAGCGCGCGCAGGCCGTCGAGCGAGTTGGCGCCACCGAGGTCGATGGCGAAGCGCGTCTGCTGGACAGCGATCGCGGGGGCCTCGCTCTCGGCCGTCTCCGGCGGCTTGGCTGGCGCCGCGGCGACCTCGGTCGGGGTGGGCGCCTGTTCGGGCTTCTTCTCGGCGGCCTTCTCCGTCGTCTCGGGCTGCGTCAGCTTCGATGCGGCGGGATCGGGTGGCGCCATGATCGACTTGGATGGCACCAGCGGAAGCATGGGCAGTGCCGACGTTGTCAGCGGCGACTGCGATACCAGCGAGGCCATGGCGGCGTTCTGCGGCGGCGGGATCAACTGATCCTTTGCGGCCTCCTTCACAGCGTCTTTTGTCGGCTCCTTCGCCTGGTCCTTCGCGGCTCCCGCGCGCGGCTTGTCACTCGAGGGAGCCGGCGTGGAGGCGACCGGCGCGACGCTAGGCGCCGCGGGCTGCGCGTCAGGCGCCGGCGCGTCCTGCGGTTTCGCGCTCTGCTTGGCGATGGCGCCGGTGACGGAATCCATCCCTTGCTCGAGCACGGTGACGCGCGAATAGAGCCGGTCCCGATCGGTGTTCAGCGTCTCGATGGCGGAGGCGAGGCGGCGGGCCTCGTTCTGGCTCTCCTTGGTCAGCATCTGGAGCCGGTCGGCCTGGCGCGACAGATCGGCGGACGCAACCTGGTCACGGCGCCAGCCGAGCTGGGCCTGATTGGCCATCACGGCCATCACGACAGCGCCGACGGCAACCACGCCCCACGCGCCCAGCCGCCACATCATGCTGCGGTCGACCGCGCTTTCCTCGGCCAGAATCCCGGAGAACAGCCCGCCGGTCTCCTTGGTCCCGAAGGCGTCCGCCAGTGGGTCGGAATCCTTTGCCATGAACGTTAAGTGCCCAGCCCCGAGCTGCTTCCCCGAATCAATCAGGGAACATTAACAGGAAAACCCCGTCGCACTTGAATTCCGGGCGTTTGCGGGGGTAGCAAGGCGACAGCTCATGACGGCATCGGCCTGGCGCCGCCCGTTGATTCGGCCATGTTTGACAGGATTTCGATGACCGCCCGTTCCAGCCTCACGATCGTACTCGCCGCCGGCGAAGGCACGCGCATGCGATCGAACCTGCCGAAAGTGCTGCATCCGGTCGCCCACCAGAGCCTGCTCGCGCACGTGCTCGCCGCCACACCGAAGGGAACCGGCACCTCGCTCGCCGTCGTGATCGGCCCCGACCATCAGGCGGGCGGGGACGAGGCGAAACGTATCCGTCCCGATGCGCTCACCTTCGTGCAGGCAGAACGGCTCGGCACCGCGCATGCGGTGCTGGCGGCGCGCGAGGCGATTGCGCGGGGCGCCGACGATCTGCTGATTGCCTTCGGCGACACGCCGCTGATCTCGGCCGAGACCTTTGCGCGGCTGCGCGCGCCGCTCGCGAAGGGCGCAGCAATCGCCGCGCTCGGCTTTCGCGCCGCCGATCCCACCGGCTATGGCCGCTTCATCGTCGAGGGCGACCGTCTGGTCGCGATCCGCGAGCATGCCGATGCCAGCGCGGAAGAGCGCAAGATCGATCTGTGCAATGCCGGCCTGATGGCGATCGACGGGCGCCGTGCACTCGCGATCCTCGACAAGATCGGCAATGCGAATTCGAAGGGCGAGTATTATCTGACCGACGCGGTCGGCGTCGTTCGTGAACAGGGATGGGAGGCCGTCGTGATCGAGACCAGCGAGGACGAGGTGCGCGGCATCAACACCAAGGCGCAGCTCGCGGAGGCCGAAGGCGTGATGCAGGCGCGCTTGCGCAAAGCGGCGATGGAAGCAGGCGTCACGCTGATCGCGCCCGAGACCGTTTATCTGTCCGCCGATACCGTGTTCGGCAATGACGTCACCATCGAGCCGTTCGTGGTGATCGGTCCGGGCGTGTCGATCGCCGACGGCACGGTGATCCATTCCTTCTCGCATATCGTGCAGACCACGCTCGGCAAGAACGTCTCGATCGGCCCCTATGCGCGGCTGCGACCCGGCACCTCGCTCGGCGACGGCGCGCGGATCGGCAATTTCGTCGAGACCAAGGCCGCGACGCTGGAGGCCGGCGTCAAGGTCAACCATCTCTCCTACATTGGTGACGCCACCATCGGCGCCAATTCCAACATCGGCGCCGGCACCATCACCTGCAACTACGACGGCTTCAAGAAGCACAAGACGATCATCGGGCAGGGTGCCTTCGTGGGCACCAACTCTTCTCTCGTCGCGCCCGTGAAGATCGGCAACGGCGCCTATATCGGCTCGGGCTCGGTGATCACGCGCGATGTGCCCGACGACGCCATGGCGCTGGAGCGCAACCAGCAGACCATCAGGGAAGGCGGCGCCGCGCGCTATCGCGAGATGAAGACCGGCGGCAAGAAGCCGGAAAAGAAGCCGGAGAACTGAGCGCCAACTGCCGTGTCCTCTCGCTTTGTGCGCGATCTCTTCAGTTTTCTGATCGACACATTCGTCACGGGGATGGGGCGACTGCTGCTGCGGGAGTGAACGAGTACGATCCGCCCGAGATTTTGGCCCTCGTCATCGGGCTGGCGTTCTGGGCGCTCCTCATTTCCCTCGTCTGGGCCGTGAAGCTGGGGTGGTAGGGCGCGCCGCTATTCGTCGTCGGAGAATTCCGAGAAGATCGCGCGCGTCAGGCGCCAGCCGCGCGGCTTTGCCCGTTTCGCAGGTTCTCCGGCGGCGTGCTTGACGAAGACGGGCTTGCTTTCCTTGCCGCGCTGGGGCGGCGGCCAATGCGCAAGGTGCGTGCCAGTGGTCTCGCTGGCGCGCAAGAACGTCGATGACAGACCTTTGCGGTCGGATGAGCCTTTCATGGCCTTATTCTCCTGTCCCGGAATCGTTGGCCAAACTTGTTGACAAGGAGTTAATGCGCGCGGTTTAAGGCCGGCCAATTCGACGCAGTCGAAGCCGGATGCGAAACGGTGCTGTCTCAATCAGCAATAATTATTGAGTATCTGGTTCCTTAGGAACTTCGCTAAAGACCGAGCGGATCGTTTAGGCGATTTTTCGACGATTTGGGGGATATTGATCCGCATGTGCGGGATTGTCGGCATTCTCGGGCGCACGCCGGTTGCAGAGCAATTGGTGGATTCGCTCAAACGTCTTGAATATCGCGGCTACGACTCCGCGGGCGTCGCCACGCTCGAAGGCAAGCATCTCGAGCGCCGCCGCGCCGAGGGCAAGCTGAAGAACCTGGAGAAGCGTCTCGAAGCCGAGCCGCTCAAAGGCACAACCGGCATCGGCCACACCCGCTGGGCCACCCACGGCAAGCCGACCGTCAACAATGCCCATCCGCACGCGACCGAACGCGTTGCCGTGGTCCACAACGGCATCATTGAGAATTTCCGCGAGCTGCGCGAGGAGCTCGAGAAAAAGGGCACGGTGTTCCACACCGAGACCGACACCGAGATCGTGCTGCATCTCGTGGACGATCTGCTCACGCGCGGCAACAAGCCCGTGGAAGCGGTGAAGCTGACGCTGGCGCGGCTGCGTGGCGCCTTCGCGCTCGGCTTCATCTTCGCCGGTGACGACGACCTCATGATCGGCGCCCGCAACGGCCCGCCGCTCGCGATCGGATATGGCGACGGCGAGATGTATCTCGGCTCCGATGCCATCGCGCTCGGCCCCTTCACCGACACGATCAGCTATCTCGAAGACGGCGACTGGGTCGTGCTGACGCGCAAGGGCGCCACGGTCTTCGACAAGGACGGCCACGCCGTCCAGCGCGAGAAGATCAAGCACGCCGCCTCGACCTCGCTGGTCGACAAGGCCAATTACCGCCACTTCATGGCGAAGGAAATCCACGAGCAGCCGGAAGTGGTCGGCCACACGCTAGCGCGCTATGTCGACATGGCGACCGAGCGCGTCTCGCTGCCGGTCAAGCTGCCGTTCGACTTCAAGAGCATCCAGCGCATCAACATCACCGCCTGCGGCACCGCGAGCTACGCCGGCTTCGTCGCGAAATACTGGTTCGAACGCTTTGCGCGCGTGCCGGTCGAGGTCGATGTCGCCTCCGAATTCCGCTACCGCGAGGCGCCGTTGCGCAAGGGCGATCTCGCCATCTTCATCTCGCAGTCGGGCGAGACCGCCGACACGCTGGCCGCGCTGCGCTATGCCAAGGCTGAGGGCGTGCACACGGTGGCCGTCGTCAACGTGCCGACCTCGACGATCGCGCGCGAGAGCGAGACCGTGCTGCAGACGCTCGCCGGCCCCGAGATCGGCGTCGCCTCGACCAAGGCCTTCACCTGCCAGCTCATGGTGCTGGCAAATCTTGCGATCGCGGCCGGCACGGCCCGCGGCGAATTGTCCGACGAGGACGAGACCAAGCTCGTTCATGGCCTTGTCGAGATCCCGCGCCTGATGTCGGACGCGCTCACCACCGAGCTCCAGATCGAGAAGCTCGCGCGTGAGATCGCCAAATCGCGCGACGTGCTCTATCTCGGCCGCGGCACCAGCTTCCCGCTCGCGCTCGAAGGCGCGCTGAAGCTGAAGGAGATCTCCTATATCCATGCCGAGGGCTATGCCGCCGGCGAGCTGAAGCACGGGCCGATCGCGCTGATCGACGAGACCATGCCGGTCGTCGTCATCGCCCCCTATGACCGCGTGTTCGAAAAGACCGTCTCCAACATGCAGGAGGTTGCCGCCCGCGGCGGCAGAATCATCCTGATGACGGACGCCAAAGGCGCGGAGGAGGCGACCGTCGAGTCCCTCGTCACCATCGTCATGCCCGACATGGCGGCCGCGTTCACACCGATGGTCTATGCCGTCCCCGTTCAGCTGCTCGCCTATCATACGGCGGTCATCATGGGCACCGACGTCGACCAGCCGCGCAACCTCGCGAAATCGGTGACCGTGGAATAGGCAGAAGGGATCAGGCCGGAACGCTAGGTAGTCTTCCAAAACCTGCTAGAAGACCCTAGCTTGAGTGCAGCGACCGACCTGGAACCCGAATGACCCCCCGCGACGACGCGCCTGCGCCGCTTGATCCCATCCCGGAACCGCATACCGGCCTGATGGGCCGCTTCCGCAATTATTTTCTGACCGGCCTCGTCGTGACGGGGCCAATTGCCATCACGCTGTATCTGGTCTGGTGGTTCGTCACCTGGGTTGACGGCGTGGTGCGGCCGTTCGTGCCGCTGGCCTACCGGCCCGAAACCTATCTGCCGTATGTCGTTCCAGGTTGGGGACTGATTGTCGCATTCTTCACGCTGACGCTGGTCGGCTTCCTCGCGGCCAACCTGATCGGCCGGACGCTGGTCGATATCGGCGAAACCTTCCTCGGCCGCATCCCGGCGGTGCGCGCCATCTATCGCGGCCTGAAGCAGGTGTTCGAGACGCTGTTCTCGGGCAAGGGCTCGAGCTTCCGCAAAGTCGGCCTGGTCGAGTTTCCGTCGCCGGGAATGTGGTCGATCGTGCTGATCTCGCAGTCGCCGAATGAAGAGGTCGCGCGCAGCCTGCCGGGGCAGGAGGAGCACGTCTCCGTATTCCTGCCGTGCTCGCCGAACCCGACCACGGGCTTCTTCTTCTACGTGCCCAAGAGCAAGATCGTCGAAGTCGACATGAGCACCGAGGACGCCGCGACCCTGATCATGTCGGCCGGCGTGGTGCAGCCGGGCTTGGCGCCGGACCCGAAGAAGGCCGCCGCGCTCGCGGGCATGGCGAACGCCGCGCGCATCGCCAACGCGTCGGCGCTCCAGCCCCAGCCTGCGAAGGTGGAGTAGGGCCATTCCCGTTTCGGATGGCCGCATTCACGCAAGCACTTTCGTCCTCTGCTAGTCTTCCGGTTGAATTGAGCGCCTCGCTCGGAATTCGACCTGGAGTGCATGATGACGAAGACCATTGCGATCCTCGCGCCCGGCGCCATGGGCAGCGCCGTGGCCCGCCGCCTCGGCGAAAACGGTGCGCGCGTGCTGACATCGTTGAAGGGGCGCAGCGAGGCGACGCAAAAGCGCGCCGCGGATGCCGGCATGATCGGCGCCGAGGACGACGCGATCGTGGAGGCCGACATCATCCTTTCGATCGTGCCGCCGGGCGAAGCCGTGGCTTTGGCCGAACGCCTGGCCGCGCTGATCGTCCGGCGCGAGAAGAAGCCCATCGTCGTCGACTGCAACGCGGTCAATGTCGATACCGTTCAAAGAATCGAGGAGATCATCGGCTCGGCGCAGGCGCCGTTCGTCGATGGCGGCATCATCGGCTTCCCGCCGCAGCCCGGCAGCAAGAGCCCGGCTTTCTACCTGTCCGGCGAGTACGCTGGGGATCTCGCGGTGCTGAAGGATCTCGGGCTCGACGTGCGGATTGTCGAGGGACCCGTCGGCGCGGCCTCCGCGCTGAAGATGTCCTATGCCGGTATCGTCAAGGGCCTGGCCGGCATCGGCTCGGCCATGGTGGTCGCGGCCACGAAAGCGGGCGCGGCCGATGCGCTGCGCGACGAGCTCGCGCTGAGCCAGCCCGCGGTCCTGGCCCGGCTCGAAGTCGCGCTGCCGGACATGATCCCGAAGGCCTATCGCTGGGTCGCGGAGATGCGGGAGATCTCGGGTTTCCTCGGGCCCGACCATCCGGCGAGCCAGATCTACGAAGGCTTTGCACGCTGGTTCGAGCACCTCGCCGCGGATGCGAATGGCGAAGCGGTGGATGCGGCACTGCTGAAGGCCTTCGCAGCGCGTGTCGCGCAGAAGAAGGCCTGACCGTCCAGTCCGACGTCACGGCGATGGATCACTCGCCGTGCACTGAAACCGACTCCAGAAAACCCTGGATGTCCCGGTCGCGTCTCAGGCGCACGACCGGGACATCGGGGCCATATTGAAGGCGCTCGGCCTCGATGACGGGCACGCGCTCGGTGTCGTAGCGCCACGCCTCCTTCATCAGTTTCCAGTCGAACTGTTCCGGACATCCCTCGGGCAGATCGGGTCGCGTCGTGTCGCGATCGAACGCGGAGCGCCAGAGAATGCGCCACTGGCAGAGCCAGCGTGGGCGGTCGATGACGACCAGGGTGTCGGCACGCGCAAGCGTGAGATCGAAGGCGAGCCCCGAGAAGCTGCCGTCGATGACCCATGCGTCGCCCGCGATCTCCTCCGCGACGCGTAGACGGAAGCTGGCCTTGTCGGATGGCTTCCATCCCGGCCGCCAGTAGAGCACGTCGAGATGCACCACGGGCAGTCCAAGCTTCCGCCCGAGACTTCGGGAGAGGCTCGTCTTTCCGCTTCCCTGAGAACCGACGACGATGACCCTGCGCATGAGCGCAAGGTTTCATAAAGTCGACCGCGGCGAAAGGGTGAGTCTTCTGAATCGGCTCTATCCACTTCGTCATTGCGAGCGCAGCGAAGCAATCCAGCCTGTCTCCGTGGGAAGATTCTGGATTGCTTCGCTGCGCTCGCAATGACGGGGAGGAGACGCCGCACGCCCCGTCTGCTATCGTTTCTGCGGAGACAGATGGATGCAATCGGAGTTCGAATGAGAGTGCTGGTGATCGGCGCAGGCGCGCTTGGAGGCTATTACGGAGCTCGCCTGGTCCGAGCGGGCGGCGACGTGACCTTTCTGGTGCGAGCGAAGCGTGCCGAGCAATTGCGGCGGAATGGATTGCAGGTCGCGAGTCCGCATGGCGACTTTGCCGTACAGCCGAAGATCATCTTGGCAGACGATCTCAAGGAGACATTCGACGTCGTGCTCGTCGGGGTGAAATCCTACTCGCTCGACGATGCGATGGCCCAGTTTGCCCGGCAGTTGGCGCCGATACGATGATCCTGCCGATCCTCAACGGGTTGAAACATATCGACACCTTGACCGCGAAGTTCGGTGCAGCGCGCGTCCTCGGCGGGTTGGCGAACGTCAGCGCCGGCCTCGATGCGGATGGTCGTGTCGTTCAGTTCATGGCCAATCAGACCATCGTCTTCGGCGAGACCAACGGGGCGCTGAGCGAGCGTGCGCTCGCGCTGGAAACATTGCTCCATGTCCCCGGCATCGACGTGCGCGCCAGCGAAGCGATCATGCAGGACATGTGGGAAAAGTTCGTCCAGCTCAGCACGCTCGCTGGCATCACTTGCCTGATGCGCGCAAGTATCGGCGACATCCTGGCGGTGCCGAACGGCGAGCAGTCCATTTTCCGGCTGTTCGCGGAATGCTGTGCCGTTGCAACGGCGTCGGGTTTTGAGCCGCGCGCTCCGTTCATCGAGTTTGACCGAAAGCTCTTCACCACCTTGGACTCGCCGCTCAAGGCCTCGATGTTGCGCGATATCGAGCGTGGTTCGGTTACCGAAGCGGAGCATATCCTGGGCGATATGGCCAATCGCGCCCGCACGCTCGGTATCGATACGCCGCTGCTGGATCTGGCCCGCGCGCATGTGGCGGCTTATGAGGTCGGACGCCGAAGAGCAGCAGGCTAACCCGCCCCGATCAGCGGGATCGCTTCGTCCCGCTCGTAGAGATACAGCAGGCACCGTAGCGCCTCGCCGCGCTCGCCCTTCAGCTTCGGATCGTCTTTGAGGATCCGCAGCGCCTCGTCTCTAGCCTGGGTGATGAGCTGGCCGTGCACCTCCGACCGCGCGATGCGGTAGCCCGGCAGGCCGCTCTGGCGCACGCCGAGCACATCGCCTTCGCCGCGCAGCTTCAAATCTTCCTCGGCGATGCGAAAACCGTCGGTGGTCTCGCGGATCACCTTCAGACGTGCCTTCGACATCTCGCCAAGCGGCTCCGAGTAGAGAAGGAGGCAGGTCGAGGCTTCCGAGCCGCGACCGATGCGGCCGCGCAACTGGTGCAGCTGGGCAAGGCCAAACCGTTCGGCGTTCTCGATCACCATGATGGTCGCGGCCGGCACGTCGACGCCGACCTCGACCACGGTGGTCGCAACCAGAAGGCCGATCTCATGGGCGGCGAACTGGCCCATCACGCGGTCCTTCTCGGTGCCCTTCATCTGGCCGTGGACGAGGCCGACGCGGTCGCCGAAACGCTTTTGCAAGCTCTCGAAGCGTTTGGTCGCATTGGTCAGGTGCTCGGTGCCTTCGGCCTCGGATTCCTCGACCAGCGGGCAGATCCAGTAGACCAGCTTGCCCGCCTCCAAGGCCCGGCCGATGCTGTCCGTGACCTCATTGAGGCGGCTCATCGATATGGTGCGGGTCTCGATCGGCTGGCGGCCGGCGGGCTTCTCGCGCAACTCGGAGATGTCCATGTCGCCGAAATAGGTTAGCACCAGCGTGCGCGGGATCGGCGTCGCACTCAGCACCAGCACATCGACGGCGGCGCCCTTCGAGGTCAGCGCGAGGCGTTCGCGCACCCCGAACCGATGCTGCTCGTCGACGACGGCCAGGGCGAGATCGTTGAAGATCACGTCGTCCTGGATCAGCGCATGGGTGCCGACGAGGAGATTGATCTCGCCGGCTTCGAGTTGTGCCAACAGCTCGCGCCGCTCCTTGCCCTTCTCGCGGCCGGTGAGGATGGCCACGCGCAGCCCTGCGCGCTCCGCGAGCGGGGCGATGGTCTTGATGTGCTGCCGCGCCAAAATTTCCGTCGGCGCCATCAGCGCGGCCTGCTTGCCGACTTCGGCGACGGCGGCGGCCGCCAGCAGCGCCACCACGGTTTTGCCCGAGCCGACATCGCCCTGAAGCAGGCGCAGCATGCGCACGGGTTGTTGCAGATCGTTCGCGATCGCGGCGGTCGCTTCTCGCTGCGACGACGTCAATGCATAGGGCAGGGCGTCGATGATCTTGTTGCGCAAGTGACCGTCGCCGGCGTTGCGGACGCCGGCCGGGCGGCGCAATTGCGCGCGGATCAGGGCCAGCGCGAGCTGGCCGGCCAAAAGCTCGTCGAAGGCGAGGCGCGACCAGTAGGGCTTTTCGGGCAGGATGTCGGTGAGCTCGACCGGCTGATGCACGCGGCTGAGCGCCTCGGTGACCGTCGGAAAACTGCAGCGGCGCATCACCTCCGGGCTGATCCATTCCGGCAGGGCGGGCAGCTTCTGCAGCGCTTGCGCGACCGCGCGTCGCAGCGAGCCGAGCGCCAGACCCGTGGTCAGCGGATAGACCGGGTCGATGCCCGAGAGCTTCGAGATCGCCTCTTCGTCGAGCACGCGGTCGGGATGCACGATCTGCGGGATGCCGTCATACATCTGCAGTGTGCCCGAGACGTAGCGCTTCTCGCCCATCGGCAGCAGCTTTTCGACATAGCCGGGCTTGGCGCGGAAGAAGGTCAGCACGACGTCGCCGGTGTCGTCGCTGGCGTAGACGAGATAGGGCGCCCGGGCGTTGCGCGGCGGAGGCGGGCGATGGCGATCGACGGTGACCTCCAGCGTCACCATGGTTCCCTGGACGGCGTCGCGGATCTTTGGCCGCGCACGGCGGTCGATGACCTGGCTCGGCAAATGCAGCAGCAGGTCAATCAGGCGCGGCGTCTCATTGCGGCTGAGCAGGTACTGCAGCAGCTTGTCCTGCTTCGGACCGACGCCGGGCAGGCTGGTCACGGGAGCAAACAGCGGATTGAGCAGGCTGGGGCGCATCAGGCGAATCTAGGATCGTTTCGGCCCGTCATGCCCGGCTTTATGCCGGGCATCCACGGCTTTTTTCGCGGCGCCCGCGCGGGCAGCGGGCCATGCCAAATCGAGGGCTGACAGGGGCGGTCCGAGTGGCTATATCACCCCGGCCCGGCACGTCCGGGCTTTCTGCGTTTGACTGGATCTGAGACATGACGGGAACGACACGATCGAGCAACGGGCTGGACGATCGCCGCAAGCGGCTTCTGTTCCGCTGCTGGCACCGCGGCACGCGCGAGATGGACCTGATCCTGGGCCGCTTCGCGGATGCCGAGATCGGCAATCTGTCCGATGACGAGCTGACCGAGCTCGAGACCCTGCTCGAGGAGTCCGATCCCGATCTCTATGCCGCCATCACCGGTGACAAGGTGCTGCCAGCTGATGTCACCGGCGCGCTGTTTGCCCGCATCAAGGCGTTCCCGATTACGGACGGCGATTTATGAAACAGGGGATGAAGTCGCCGGCCGAGCTGCTCACGCCCGGCCGCGCGCTGACGCTTGCCAATGTTGCCGAGGGCGCCGAGGGCCTCGTCATCTCCGATCTGGCCCGCGCCATCGCGGCGCGGCCGAAGAAACCGGCCGTCAGCCTCGCCGTGGTCTGCCGCGACGGTGCGCGAATGCAGCAGCTCGAGCGCGCGCTGCAATTCTTCGCGCCCGATTTGCCGGTGCTGACCTTTCCGGCCTGGGACTGCCAGCCCTATGACCGCGTCTCGCCGCATGGCGGCATCCTGGCGCAGCGCCTGACCACACTGGCGCGGCTTGCGCCGCTGACCGGCAGCGACAAGCCGCTGATCGTGCTGACCACGGTGAACGCAATCGTGCAGCGCGTCCCTGCGCGCGAACTCGTCGCCGCGCAGGCACTGTCGGTTGCGCCGGGCAATGTGGTGCCGATGGACACCATCATCGCCTGGCTCGAGCACAACGGCTACAACCGCTCCTCGACCGTGCGCGAGCCCGGCGAATATGCCGTGCGCGGCGGTATCCTGGATCTGTTTCCGGCCGGCCTCGACCAGCCGGTCCGCTTCGACTTCTTCGGCGACAGCCTGGAATCGATCCGCTCCTTCGACGCCGAGACCCAGCGCACGATGCTCGATATGCGCTCGCTCGACCTCGTGCCGATCTCGGAATTCCAGCTCGTCACCGACACCATCCGCCGCTTCCGCATGGGCTATGTCGCCGAGTTCGGCGCGCCCGAGCGCGACGACGCGCTGTACGAGGCCGTCAGCGAGGGCCGCCGCCATCCCGGCATGGAGCACTGGCTGCCGCTGTTCCAGGACCGGATGGACACGCTGTTCGACTATCTGCAAGGCGCAGCCATAGCGATCGAGCCGCAGGCCGAGGACGCCGTTCGCGAGCGTTTCAAGCAGATCCAGGATTACTACGAAGCCCGCCGCGATGCGATGGAGCATCCCGGCGGCGGTGCCATCTACAAGCCGCTGCCGCCCGACAGGCTCTATCTCACCGACGAGGAATGGACCAGGCGCGAAAGCGAGATGTCGCTGGTGCGGCTGACGCAGTTTTCGGTTCCGGCCGATGGTGCGTCGATCGTCGATGCCGGCGCGCGCAAGGGCCGCGACTTCGCACCCGAACGCAACGACGCCACCGTCAACGTGTTCGAGTCCGTCGTCGGCCACGTGATGGCGCTGCATGCCCAGCGCAAGAAGGTCGTGATCGCACTCTGGAGCGAGGGATCGCGCGACCGCATGACCTCGATGCTGCGCGACCACAAGCTGACCCATACCACCAGCGTCAACGCCTGGCGGACGGTGCAGGCGACCCCGCGCAACGAGACCATGCTCGCCGTGCTCGGCCTGGAGGCCGGGTTCGAGACCGATGAGATCGCGCTGATCAGCGAGCAGGACATCCTCGGCGACCGCCTGGTGCGGCCGCGCAAGGCCAGCCGCAAGCTCGACAATTTCATCTCGGAGGTGACGAGCCTCACCGCCGGCGACATCGTCGTCCATGCCGACCACGGCATCGGCCGCTTCATCGGCTTGCAAACCCTCGACGTCGCCGGCGCGCCGCATGACTGTCTTGAGCTGCATTACGCCGCCGACGCAAAACTGTTTCTGCCGGTCGAGAACATCGAGCTGCTGTCGCGCTACGGCTCCGACCAGACCGCGGTCGAGCTGGATCGTCTGGGCGGCAGCGGCTGGCAGACCCGCAAGGCGAAGCTCAAGAATCGCATCCGCGAGATCGCGGGCGAATTGATCAAGATCGCCGCCGCGCGCCATTTGCACGAGGCGCCAAAGCTGCCGGTGCAGCCGGGCCTCTATGACGAGTTCTGCGCGCGCTTCCCCTACGACGAGACCGAGGACCAGTTAGGGGCCATCGAATCCACGCTGAAGGACCTCGAGCTCGGCCGTCCGATGGACCGGCTGATCTGCGGCGACGTCGGCTTCGGTAAGACCGAGGTGGCCTTGCGCGCGGCCTTTGCCGTCGCGCTCGAAGGCAAGCAGGTCGCGGTCGTGGTGCCGACCACGCTGCTCGCCCGCCAGCACCACAAGACCTTCACCGACCGCTTCAAGGGCTTTCCAGTGAACGTGGCGCAGGCCTCGCGCCTGGTCCCGACCAAAGAGCTGAACCTGGTCAAGAAGGGCATTGCCGACGGCTCGGTCGACATCGTCGTCGGCACCCACGCGCTGCTCGGCAAGGCGATCAAGTTCCGCGATCTCGGCCTCGTCATCGTCGACGAGGAGCAGCATTTTGGCGTCACCCACAAGGAACGGCTGAAGGCGCTTCGCTCCGAGGTGCACGTGCTGACGCTGTCGGCGACGCCGATCCCGCGCACGCTGCAACTGGCGTTGACCGGCGTCCGCGAGCTCTCGATCATCGCATCGCCCCCGGTCGATCGCCTCGCGGTCCGCACCTTCGTTGCCCCGCACGATCCGCTAATGATCCGCGAGGCGCTGCTGCGCGAACGCTATCGCGGCGGCCAGGCGTTCTACGTGGTGCCGCGCATCGACGACCTCGCCGAGGTCAAGGACTTCCTCGACAAGAACGTGCCGGAGATGAAGGTCGCGGTCGCGCACGGCCAGATGCCGCCCGCGGTGATCGAGGACATCATGACCGCCTTCTACGACGGCAAGTTCGACATCCTGCTGTCGACCACCATCGTGGAATCCGGCCTCGACATTCCCAACGCCAACACCCTGATCGTGCACCGTGCCGACATGTTCGGCCTGGCGCAGCTGTATCAGCTCCGCGGCCGCGTCGGCCGCTCCAAGCTGCGAGCCTATGCGCTGTTCACGCTGCCGGCGCAGCAGAAGATCACCGCGCAGGCCGAGCGCCGGCTCACCGTGTTGCAATCGCTGGAGACGCTGGGCGCGGGCTTCCAGCTCGCCTCGCACGACCTCGACATCCGCGGCGCCGGCAACCTGCTCGGCGAGGAGCAGTCCGGCCACATCAAGGAAGTCGGCTTCGAGCTCTACCAGTCGATGCTGGAGGAGGCGATCGTCAACCTCAAGGCCGGCGTGTCCGAGCCCGCCGCCGACCGCTGGTCGCCCTCGATCACCATCGGCATGCCCGTGCTCATTCCGGAAGACTATGTCGGCGACCTCTCGGTGCGGCTGTCGCTGTACCGGCGGCTCGCCGATCTCGACACCGAGGAGGAGATCGAGAACTTTGGCGCCGAGATGCGCGACCGTTTCGGCGTGCTGCCCGACGAGGTGCGCTATCTGTTCAAGGTCGCCGCGATCAAGGCGTTCTGCCGCACGGCCAATGTCGGGAAGATCGACGCCGGTCCGAAGGGCGCCGTCATCGCCTTCCGCGACAATTCGTTCGCCCACCCCGATCGCCTGGTGTCGTTCATCCGCAGCTATGGCCAGGCCGCCAAGGTGCGGCCGGACATGAAGGTGGTGTTCCTGCAGGACTGGGAGACGCCGGAAGAGCGGCTCGCCGGCACCACGGAGATCATGCGGCAGCTGGCACAGCTCGCGCAGAGCAAGAAGGCGGCGTAATTGTTCCGAGCGCCACCGGAGCGGTGCTTGGATACAAGACAGCGGCATATGGCCACTTGCGGAATGATCGAACGACAGCCATGTACGATTCGTCGAGTTCGGCCGACGATTTGGCCTCGCCGCTGATAGCGTGCCCGACTGATGACCTGATTCGTGTGACCCGCGACTGGTTTACCGGCCGCGGGTTTTTTGTACCGCAAAGCGGGGCTGCCCCGCCCATTGAAACTTCTGAGGTCGCGAGCGTGTCTATCAATATCGATTCAGGCCAGGAACACGGTGACGAACACGACGACGTCATGTATCCGCAGGTCCTGCCGTTCATATTGGTCCACGCGGGATGCGTCGCGGCGATCTGGTCGGGCGTCTCGTGGCAAGCCGTTACCATTTGCGCGGTTCTGTACTGGTTGCGCATGTTTGCGATCACCGCCGGCTATCACCGGTATTTCTCGCATCGGGCTTACGCGACCAGCCGGGTGTTTCAGTTCATCCTGGCCTTCCTGGCCCAGAGCAGCGCTCAGAAAAGCGTCCTCTGGTGGGCTGCCAAACATCGCCATCATCATCTTCACTCGGATACGGCGCAGGATGTGCATTCGCCCCGGCACAAGGGCTTCCTCTACAGTCATCTCGGCTGGATCTTCTACCGGCAGCACGATGCAACCGACCTGGTGAAAGTATCGGATCTGGCGTCGTATCCCGAGTTGATGTGGCTGCACAAACTGGAGCTTCTGCCGGCGTTCGTGCTCGCGGGCCTCTGCTTCCTCATTGCGGGGTGGTCAGGGCTCGTGGTCGGCTTCCTCTGGAGCACGGTGCTCGTGTATCACGGCACGTTCTGCATCAACTCCCTCGCACATGTTCACGGCCGCAGGCGGTATGTGACCGGCGACGATTCCCGCAACAACTGGCTGCTCGCTCTCGTCACGATGGGTGAGGGGTGGCACAACAATCACCACGCCTATCAGGCCAGTGCTCGACAGGGCTTCCACTGGTACGAGATTGATCTCACCTATTATATCCTGGTGGCCTTGTCCTGGCTCGGGATTGTCCGGGATCTGAAGATGCCGCCCAAGCAGGTCCTGCGCAATGAACATCGGTTGGGATCACGCGCGATCAAGCAAGCGGCCGAGCAGCTCGCCGCTCGCTTCAATCCTGAACACATCGCACTGGCGATCAAGACGTCGATCCATGAGACCGAATTGTCGGTCCGGGACGCGATCATTCTGTTGCAGCAGCGTGCCGATTTGCGTCTGTCCAGCATGCCGACTCGCGACCAGTTGCTGGCTGAAGCGCAGCGCATGTTCGCAAAGACGATGTCGCTGGACGACATCGTCGACCGGGCCCACGAGCTCCTGAACGAGACTGTCGGCTTCCTCCTGGCCACTCCCGCTCTGGCGGCCGCGCCGAAATCGGGCGCGAATGGCGGCGCTTAGCGCCACGTTGCCCGGACAAGGGGCGCGGACGAGATCAGGGATTGCTGGCGCGCGACTACGACGCCGCGCGCGACGCGTCGGCTGAGAGACGCCCGAGCAGCGACCGCGCCGTATCCGACGGCGACAGCGAGTCCACGCTGACGACGGGATCGCTGCGCATCTCGTACTTGCCATTGGAGGTGTGCCGCATCACCGCCGACAGGCGGCGGGCGATCATGTGGGCGGTGCGGAAGTCGGTCTCGGCGAACACGACGACGACGGAGCCGTCTTTCTGCGCCACGCCAAAATCCATCTGCCGCATCAGGCGGCTCAGGATCCGCGCTGCGTCGAGCTGGGCGCGGGAATTGCCGGGCTCGAAGGCGAAACGCGCCACGGAGAGGCCGCCGCCGCGGGCAAGAGCCTGCTCGACCGCCTTGGCGAAATCGCGGGCAAAAGCTTCCACCGTGAGCAGGCCGCTGCGCGGATCGAGCCAGCCGCCGGCATCGATCGAGCGCAGCGTGCGGCTCAGTTGCGCTTCCATCGCGTGCTGGCGGATCAGCGGCAGCGCGTTGGCGGCGACCTTCGCCGGCTCGCCCGGGATCAGCTCGAGATTGGGCAGGTCGTAAGTCTGCGCGAGCTGGTGCGCGGTGACAACCACGGGCAGGCTGCGGAATCGGGTGTCTTCGGCGAGCACCGTGAGGAAGGCGTCGGTGACGCGCGCGGTAAAACCTTCGGCGAGTACGACGCCATCGATGTCGCGGGTGTTGAGATGCTTGGCAGCGGCCTCGATCGAGAGCGCGCCGACGACCCCGACGCGTTCGCCGAGTGCGACCGAGAGCGCAGGATAAGCTGCGCCGCGGCCGATCAGGAGCACCGTCGCATCGCGGGCCGGATCCCCCTCTGGCAACCCAACTTTCGCGTCCGGCAGCCGGCGCAGAACCGTCGCATGGAGAGTCCGTACGCGCAGCGCGGCGCGGAGCCGCGCGACGAGACGATCGGAATTGCCGCCGCGCGAGGAGAACGGCAGGGCGTTCTGCGGCAGCGTGCCCGCAGCATCGAGTGCCACGAACGGCAGGTAGGGCGATTGGTCCGCGATCTTCCTGGCGAGCGGCGCAAGGCAGGGCTCGTGCCCGGCATGCATCGCGGCGAGAACCGCGGCCGGCTGCACCTGCTCGACCGCGCGCGCCGCGCTGGCCCAGTCGGCGTCGACGACGGGAAACAGACGGGCCTCGTCCAGTGCCGCAATGAAAGGCGGCCGCTGGGCGTTGGACACAAACAGGATCGGGCCCGCCTGGGACATCGCAAACTCTGATCACGCAACAGATGCTGCGCAATCTAGTCCGGTTGCCTTAATGCAGCGTCAATGGATGGGTCGAAACTGCGCTTAAACCGGCCCGGAGCGGTCGCGAAAAGCCTCGACCATCAGGGGGTTAAGCCCGAGTTCATTGAGCGCTTCGCGGGCGCGGCCATTGTCTTGCGCCCGTCCTGCGAGCCGGTGACCCGAGAGCCGGTCGGGCAGCGCGGTGAGCAGGGCGCCCTGGCCGAGCCGGCGCGCCCATTCCTGGAGATCGTTGGACAGGAAGCGGTAGCCGCCGACGGCCATGATGCCGGAGGGCGGTGCGGTGATGCAGATCGCGCCGCTCGGACGGTCGAGCCGCGCGGCATAGCCGGTGTCGACATAATCGCGCGGCGGCTGCGCCGTTAGCGTGTCGCCGACCGGCTGCGGCGGTGCGTAGGCCGCGATCGGCACCATCGCTCCGCGCAGGCCGAGCGTGCCCCTGGGTGTCAGCAGGATCTCGCCGGCGATGGAGGAACCGGACTGCTCGCGCGGGGCGCCGTGCGGTCCGGGCATCACCGCAACAGGCATGCCGTCCTCGCCGCGGCGGGCGCCGAACAGCCCGGCCTCGCCGAACAGATAGACGTCGGTCAGCGGTGCATGCGGCGCGATCCAGGCATCGCTTGCCGCCACCTGCTCGGGCGCGCGCCAGAGGCCGATGACGTTGCGCAAGCTCGGCATCCGCGCCGCGAGATCGGCATCGCCGAGCCGCAGCGCGAGCTGCGCGGGGGCGATCAGCACCTCGCATTCGTGCTCGTTGATTTGCTGTTCCAGCACGTCGTTCTCGAAGGGATGATGCAGCGCCAGCGTGCCGCCGCAGAGCAGCCACACCGCGAGCGAGGAGGCGAGGCCTGCGAACGACATCGGCGTGAACGCCGCCATCACGGTCGCGCCCTGCTTGATGTCGGCTTCCAGCGACATCGCAAGCCCGCCGGCGATCAGGCTGAAATGCGGCCGCGGCACCGGGCGAAAGCCTTCCGCGGTGACGTCGAAGGAGATCATCGCCGCCTTGCGGCCGTCCTGGATCACGGCGCGCGTGGTGCCCGGCGGGCGGGCCAGCACGTCGTCGAGCGAGGCCATGCCCTCGGGCAGGTCGGCGCCGAAACCGCAGACGTAGCGGATCGAGAAGGCCTCCGCGGCGGCATGCATCGCGAGGTCGGAATAGCTGACGCCGTCGACCTTGCTCATGGTGACGATGGCGCGCGCCGCGGTGCGGTTCAGCGCGGCGCTCAGTTCCGCATGGCGCCAGAGCAGCGGCAGCACGGCGACGACGAGCCCGGCGCGATGCGCGGCGAGCACCGTCAGCACGAACTCGACCGTAGCAGGCAGCTGGATCGCGATGACGGAATTGGCCGGCAGGCCCGATTCGACGAAATGCGCCGACAGGGCCTCGATGGCGGTGTCGGCCTCGGCGTAGGTCATCCGCCGCGGCTGGTGGCCGGTCACGCGAGCCTTGTTGAGGGGATCGAGCAGAGCGGGCGCATGCGGTTGCCGCATCAGCGTGCGCTGAAACAGCGTGTCGAGCGTCGGCGATACGGCTGGCTGATTCACGGCGTCACTTCGCTTGCGGCTGCCCCTTCGACCACCAGGTCTCCGGCAGGTAGCCGGACAGCGCGATGGCCTTTGGCCGTTCTATCCGATTCCAGCGCGCGATCCATTGCTCGGATACGTTAAACAGAGGGATTGTATAGAAACCGGAGATCAAGGCACGGTCGAGCGCCCGCACCGCCGAGACGAAGGCCGTGTGATCACGGGCCTCGAGGAGGGCGTCGATCATGGCGTCGACGGCGGGATCTTTGGCGCCCATGTAGTTGCGGGTGCCCGGATTGTCGGCGGCCGCACTCCCCCAATAGAAATACTGCTCGTTGCCGGGCGACAGCGACTGGTCCCAGCGGTTCTGGATCATGTCGAACTCGTAGCCGAGCCGGCGCTGGTCGAACTGCACGGGATCGACCGCGCGAACGCTCGGCTCGATGCCGGCGCGCTTGAGGTCGCGCTGGAACGCGAGCGCGATGCGCTCCTGGTCGCGGGTCGTCACCAGCATCTCGAAGGTGAAGGGGGCCTTTGTCGCGCGGTTACGCAGCACGGTGCCGTCGAGATCGTAGCCGGCGTCCGACAGGAGCTTGAGTGCCGCGCGCAGCGTCGTCCGGTCGCGCCCCGAGCCGTCGGTGACGGGCAGGCGGTAGCTGCCGTCCATGACGTCGGGGGGGATCTGCGCGGCGAAGGGCTTTAGCAGCTCGCGTTCGCGCGCATCCGCAGGCCGGCCATAGGCCGACAGGTCGGAGCCGGCGAAATAGCCCGCAACGCGCGAATAGAGTCCGAAGAAGTAGTTGCGGTTGACCAGCTCGAAATCGAACAGCAGCGTCAGTGCCCGGCGCACGCGGATGTCGGCGAAGATCGGACGGCGCGTGTTGAACACCAGGAATTCGGAAGGCTGCGGCACGCCGGGCTTGATGGTGTCGCGGATCACTTCGCCGCTTTTGGCGGCTGGAAAGTCGTAACCGTCGTGCCAGCGCAGCGGCTCGTGCTCGACGCGGAAATCATAGAGGCCGCGCTTGAAGGCTTCGAACTGGCCATTGGCCTCGCGAAAATAGTCGAGCCTGATCTCGTCGAAATTGTAGAGCCCGCGATTGATGGGCAGGTCGCGACCCCAATAGTCGGGATTGCGGGTCAAGGTCACGCTGGCGCCGGGCTTCACCGCCATGATCCGATACGGGCCCGAGCCGATCGGGCCGGTCAGCGTCGTCTCCTCGAAGGTTGCGACATCCACTGCATGCTTCGGCAGGATCGGCATCAGGCCGAGGATCAGCGGCAATTCCCGGTCGTTGGCGCCAGCCAGGTCGAAGCGGACGGTGAGAGGGTCGGGCGCCTCGGCCTTGGCGACCTTGGCGTAATATTGCCGATGGTTGGGGCGGCCGTGATCGCGCAGCAGCTGCCAGGAGAACAGCACATCCTCCGCCAGGACCGGCTTGCCGTCGGAGAAGCGGGCGCGGGGATCGAGGCGGAACGTGACAAAGCTCCGCGCGTCATCGGTCTCGACCGATCTGGCGAGCAGGCCGTAGAGCGTGAACGCCTCGTCATTGCCGCGTGCGAGCAGGCTCTCGACCACATAGTTCCGCACCGGCTGCACGGCCAATCCCCTGACGATGAAGGGATTGAGGCTGTCGAAGGTGCCGAGAATGCCCCAGGTGAGCCGGCCGCCCTTGGGGGCATCAGGGTTGGCGTAGGGCATGTGGGTGAAATCGGCCGGCATCGCCGGCTTGCCGTGCATCGCGATGGCATGGGCTTCCCCAGCCCCTGCGCCGCTTGCGGAGAGCGCGGAGGCGAGGACGAAGGCGAGAAGACCGAGGCGGATGCCAAGGCCCTCAAGAAGGCCCTCGAGAAGGCGCTGGAACATGGACATCGGCACACGTTGATTCGAGGACCTGCGGGCCTGAATCCTATCACAAGGAATTTCACGGATAGCAGGCCCAGGAGCGGTTCAAGGCGTGGCCAAAGACGCTTGTCGGCATTGATCTTTTCGTCGGCCACGTTAAGAAGGCACGCAATCGCGCAAGAGCGTCGAGCCCGTCACTTATCCGCCTCAATTGACGGGGAGAGAGCCGCGCCAGGCGGCTCGGTTCGGCGCTTCGGAGCGGTTCGGGCACTTCCCGTTCAGAAAGGGTTTTCCGCAATGAATTTCCGTTACTTGGCCGCGTCCGTCCGGCCGCGCGGGCGACTTTTCGCCCTGTTGACGGCGACGGCGTTGGTCGTCCCGTTTGCTGCTGAGGCCCAGGCTCCCGCGCCGGCCCCCGGCGCGCCTGCCGCGCCCAAGGCGGCCCCGAAAGCCGCGCCGAAGGCTGCCCCCAAGGCTCCGGCACCGGCTGCCCAGGCTCCCGCCCAGCCGGCTCCCGCGCAGGGCGCTCCGGCGCAGCAGGGCGCCGCGGCCCAGCCGGCCGATCAGCAGATCCAGCTGATCTACGCCCCCTGGACCAAGTTCTGCCTCAAGGGCCAGGACGCCAACGCCAAGCAGGTCTGCTTCACCGGCAAGGACGGCCGTATCGAATCGGGCCAGCCGGTCATCGCGGCCGTGATCATCGAGCCGGAAGGCGAGCCCAAGAAGATCCTGCGCGTGACGCTGCCGCTCGGCATGCAGCTCGTGCACGGCACCCGCATCATCGTGGACAACAATGCGCCGTTGCAGAGCCCCTACGTCATCTGCTTCCAGAATGGCTGCATGT
The DNA here is from genome assembly GCF_011516635.5 of Bradyrhizobium barranii subsp. apii. Taxonomy (GTDB): domain Bacteria; phylum Pseudomonadota; class Alphaproteobacteria; order Rhizobiales; family Xanthobacteraceae; genus Bradyrhizobium; species Bradyrhizobium barranii. The sequence goes on from NZ_CP096255.1 coordinate 5,163,559, forward strand.
CCGACTACGAGGCCACGCCCGAGCTCATCGGCAACATGAAGAAGGGCCAAAACCTCGTTGTCCAGGCGATCAATGCCAACGGCGCACCCTTGACGCTGCCGCTGCCGCTCGCCGGCGAATTCCAGAAGGCCTATGACGGTCCGCCGACCGATCCGAAGGTGTTCGAGGAAACCCAGAAGAAGCTTCAGGAAGAGCTTCAGAAGAAGGCCGACGAGCAGCGCAAGAAGCTCGAGCAGAACGGTGGCGCGCCCGGCGCGGCTCCGGCCGGTCAGAAGTAAGCGGGCTAAAATCCCGGACATGAAAAAGGCGCTCGGTTCGAGCGCCTTTTTTGCTGGCCGCTTGATGGCGGCAAAACTCAGTTCAAGCGCGCTGGCTCAGTTCAGCGACGGATTGCGCGGGCGATAGCCGCCGGTTTTGTCCTTGATGAAGATCTCCGCAACCTGGGAATGGCGGATCGGCTCGCCGGAATCGTCAGGCACCAGATTCTGCTCGGAGACATAGGCGACGTATTCCGACTCCGCGTTCTCCGCGAGCAGGTGGTAGAACGGCTGGTCCTTGTGAGGCCGCACCTCTTCGGGAATCGACAGCCACCACTCCTCGGTGTTGTTGAATTCCGGATCGATGTCGAAGATCACCCCCCGGAACGAGAAGATCCGGTGGCGAACGACCTGTCCGATCTGGAATTTGGCGGTCCTCGCTTTAATCATTCCCCGTCGATAGACCAGGATTGTGGCCGATGCTAGTGCCCTGACCTGGAATTGACCTTCGACTAAGGGGTGGATAGCCCCCAAATCTTCAGAAAACACTTCATCAATGATCGATATCCTCAATCTGGCGCTACCTTATTTCGGCTTGATCTTTGTTGGATTCGCTTGCGGCAAGGCCAAGTCGCTACCGGAATCAGGCCTCGCCTGGATGAACTTCTTCCTGCTCTACGTGTCGCTGCCGGCGCTGCTGTTCGCGATCATGTCGAAGACGCCGTTTGCGGAATTGAACAACCCGCCGTTCCTGGTCGCGACCACGCTGTCGACGGTTGCGGCATTCACCCTGGCGCTGGTCGTGGGCAAGGTTCTGGGACGGCTGACGCTGCGCGAGGCGACGCTTGCGGGCCTCTCCGGCGGCTATGGCAATATCGGCTACATGGGGCCGGGGCTGGCGCTCGCTGTGCTTGGACCGAAGGCCTCGGCGCCGACCGCGCTGATCTTCTGCTGCGACAGCATCTTCCTGTTCACGATCGTGCCGCTGCTGATCGAGCTCTCCGACCGCGACCATCCCTCGCTGGTCCATGCCTTAGGCGTGGTGCTGAAGCAGATCGTGCTCAACCCGCTGATCATGTCGGCCTGCTTTGGCGCGGCCGTGGCGGCGCTTCATATCGAGCTGCCGGTCGCACTCGATCGCACCATCACGTTCCTTCAGAACGCAGCCGCACCGACCGCGCTGTTCGTGCTCGGCGTGACCGTGGCGCTCCGCCCGTTCAACCGGGTGCCGTGGGAGGTGCCGGGCGTGATCGCCGTGAAGCTCTTGATCCACCCGCTCGCCGCGTTCGGCCTGATGCTGGCGTTCGGACCGTTCGCGCAGCCCTGGGCCGCGACCGCCGTGCTGATGGCCTCGCTGCCGCCGGCGCTCAACGTGTTCGTGATCGCGCGGCAGAACGACGCCTGGATCGAATCCGCCTCCGTCGCGGTGCTGCTCGGGACCTTCGCGTCAGTGGTCACTCTGACCAGCGTGATGTGGGCGATCCAGACTGGCCGGCTGGCGTTTCCGTAAGCGAGCCTACCGCCGCCACGTCGGGGTCAGGCCCTCGCGCATGGCGAAGCGCCGCAGCGGGCCGATGGCGCCGAGCAGGTGCATGCCGACCGCGCGGACCGGCTGGAGCGGCAGGAAGTCGTTGAGCAGGGAGCGGTTGGCGATGTCGATCGCAAACGTGCGGCTCAGAATATCCGGACGCCGCGCCCGGTCGTAGCGCTTGAGCACGTCGGGCGCGCCGGGATCCTGGCCTGCAGCGATGGCTTCGCCCGCGAGCCTGGCGATATCAGCGGCATCGCGCAGACCAAGGTTGAGGCCCTGGGCGCCGATCGGCGGGACCACATGGGCGGCTTCGCCGACCAGCGCGATGCGGTCGCGCCCGAAGGATTTTGGACGTTCGATCGCCAGCGGGAATAGGTTGCGGCCCGGCTCGACCGTCATGCGTCCCAAAATGGAATGCGACTGCTTCTCGATCGCGCCGGACAGCTCCGCGTCGCTCAAGCCGCGAAGCCGCTCGGCCTCGGCGGGGGCCGAGACCCAGACGATGCTGGAGCGGTCGCCGGGCAGGGGCACGAACACGCAAGGGCCATGCGGCGTGTGGAACTCGGTCGAGACGTTGCGATGCGGGCGCGCGTGGCCGACGTTGAAGGTCAGCGCGGTCTGCGTCAGGTCGCGTCGCGTCACCGCGATGCCGGCGGCTTCCCGGCACAGCGAGTGCCGGCCGTCGGCGCCGACCACGAGCCGGGCCGAGAGGAATTCAGCGGACGCCGTGCGGATCGCGACGTCGTCGGCTTCGATGACGACGCTTTCGGCCTCGTCATCGCAACGGACGAGGTTGGGCAACTCGGCCGCGCGTTCTTCCATCGCCAGCATCAGCGAGCGGTTGTCGATATTGTAGCCGAAGGCGTCGAGCGCGATTTCGTGGCAGGAGAAACGGACCTCCGGCGCCCGGAACAGCCGGCCGGTGTCGTCGGCGAGGCGCATGATTTCGAGCGCGGCCGCCTTGCCCTTGCAGCGCGGCCAGACGTCGAGGCTCTCCAGGAGATCGATGGAGGCGCCGAGCAGGGCGGTGGTGCGGTTGTCGGCGTAGGGCATGCGCCGCGCCACCAGCGCGGTCCGCGCGCCGGCCTGCGCCAGTGCGATGGCGGCCGCCAGTCCCGCCGGTCCGCCGCCGATCACGGCCGCGTCATGGAGTGTCGATGCATCTGTCATGGAACGACAATTGACATGCTGCGCGGCAAATTCAAGCCCGGCTATATTTCCTTGATTTTATGGCGAATTGTGCGACCGCGCGCCGCAATGGCGGATGTGCAAACCGGTCTCATTCTGATAGCAGAAGCCATGGATACCCAAGAGGATTCCCTGAAGCCGAGACCGGCGATCCGCGCCGCGGCCTTCTCGGTCCACATCTTCACCGCATTCGGCGCGGCCATCGCGCTGCTGGCGATGCTGGAGGCCGTGCGCGAGCATTGGGCTGCGATGTTTCAGTGGCTGGGCGTTGCCCTGATCATCGATGCGATCGACGGGCCGATCGCCCGCCTGCTGAAGGTCAAGGATGTGCAGCCGAACTGGTCGGGAGACGTGCTCGATCTCGTGGTCGACTTCGTCACCTATGTGTTCGTGCCGGCCTATGCGATCGTGGCGAGCGGGCTGTTGCTGCCGGTGGCCGCGCCGCTGCTCGGCATCGCCATCATCGTCACCAGCGCATTATATTTCGCCGATCTGCGCATGAAGGCGGACGACAATCATTTCCGCGGCTTTCCGGCGCTGTGGAATGCGGCGGCGTTCTATCTGTTCCTGCTGCACTGGCCGCCGCTGGTATCGACGCTGCTGGTCGCGGCGCTTGTCGTGCTGACCTTCGTGCCGTTCCACGTGCTGCATCCGGTGCGGGTGGTTCGGCTGCGCTGGCTGACGATGTCGCTGATCGCGATCTGGGCCGTGCTCGGCCTCTATGTGCTGGAGATGGATTTTCGCGTCGGCACCGGCGTGACGATCGTGCTCTGCGCCATCGCACTCTGGATCAGCTTCAGCGACGCCTTGATCCGCCTGGCAAGATCCTTCGCATGATGCACCTCCTCACTAGTCCTGAAGCCTGGGCCGCGCTGCTCACCTTGACCGCGCTCGAGATCGTGCTCGGCATCGACAACGTCATCTTCCTGTCGGTGATCGTCTCGCGCATCCCCGAGAAGCAGGCCCACCGCGCCCGCCAGATCGGGCTCGCGCTGGCGCTGATCTTCCGCATCATCCTGCTTAGCCTGCTGGTCTGGCTGATCGGCCTGACCGCGCCGGTGTTTTCGTTTTCAGGTTACGGCTTCTCCTGGCGCGATCTCATCCTGATCGGCGGCGGCCTGTTCCTGATCGCCAAGGCGACGCACGAGATCCACGCCGAGGTCGAAGCCGATGACGGCGAGGGCGATCGGGAGTCCGGAGGCAGCGCGTTCTTCTGGGTGATCGTCCAGATCATCGTCATCGACATCGTGTTCTCCCTGGACTCGATCATCACCGCGATCGGCATGGCGCAGGACATCGAGATCATGATCGCGGCGGTCGTGATCGCCTGCCTGATCATGTACATTTCATCGGGGCCGGTGTCGCGGTTCGTCGCGGAGCATCCGACCACCAAGATGCTGGCGCTGGCGTTCCTGGTGCTGATCGGCGTCGCGCTGGTCGCGGACGGATTCCAATTCCACATTCCGCGCGGCTACATCTACTTCGCAATTGCGTTCTCGGCGGCGGTGGAATTCTTCAACGTGCTGGCGAAGCGCAACCGCAGGAAAGTCCGCAAGTCGTCCGTTTAGCCGTTCCAATCTGGGTCGAGTTGACAAGGCGGGCGCGATGTCTTTCGCTCAGCGGCGAGAAGACCGAGAGGAGGTCAGGTGATGACCAAAGCCGTCCGTGTGCACAAGGTCGGAGGCCCCGAAGCCCTGGTCTATGAGAGCGTCGATGTCCCGGCGCCGGCTTCCGGCGAGGTGCGCATCCGCCAGCATGCGGTCGGGTTGAACTTCATCGACGTCTATTATCGCACCGGCCTCTACAAGGCGCCGGGGCTGCCCTTCATCGCCGGCAACGAGGCCTCGGGCGAGGTCATCGCCGTCGGGCCCGGCGTGACACATTTCCATCCCGGCGACCGCGTGGCCTACTACCACAATCTCGGTGCCTATACCGGCGAGCGCAACATCCCCTGGGAGAAGCTGGTCAAGCTGCCCGACCACATCACGCACGAGCAGGGCGCCGTGCTGATGCTGAAGGGGCTGACGGTCTGGTATCTCCTGCACAAGACCTTCAAGGTCGAGCCGCACCATCGCGTGCTGATCCATGCCGCGGCCGGCGGCATCGGCCTGTTGGCCTGCCAATGGGCGAGGGCGCTTGGCGCGCACGTCATCGGCACCGTCGGCTCGCGCGAGAAGGCGGAGCTTGCGGAGGCAAATGGCTGCGACCACGTCATCCTCTACAACGAGGAGGATTTCGTCGCGCGCGTGAAGCAGATCAGCCGCAACGAGGGCTGCGACGTCGTCTATGACGGCGTCGGCAAGGCGACCTTCCCGGGCTCGCTGTCCTGCCTGAAGCCGCGCGGCATGTTCGTCTCGTTCGGCAATGCCTCGGGGCCCGTGCCGCCGTTTTCGATCGCCGAGCTCAACAATCACGGCTCCCTGTTTGCGACGCGGCCGAAGCTCAACGACTACGTCGGCACGCGCAAGGAGCTGCTGGAAGGCGCCGACACGCTGTTCGCCGCCGTCATCAACGGCAAGCTGCACGTGCCGATCAACCACGCCTACGCGCTCAAGGACGCCGCCAAGGCGCATATCGATCTCGAAAGCCGCAAGACCACCGGCGCGTCGATCCTGAAGCCGTAGTCTCTCGTCATCCTCGGCTCCCGAGTCCCGGACGCGCCGCAGCGTGAAACGCTGCTGCGCAGAGCCGAAGGGGCGCTGCGCTGCGTCCGGGGCACGAGACTGGCCTCACGCCACCCGTCTTGCCGCGCCGGCCCTGGTCAAAATCCCGTCGAGACAATCGATCATCTCGACGATCTCGGCCCGCGTGACGTTCAGCGCCGGCATGAAGCGCAGCGTGTCGAGCTGCGGCGCGTTCAGGAGCACGCCGGCCTCGAACGCCTGCGCGACGATGCCTGGCGCGATCGGCAGCTTGAGGTCGAGCGCGAGCAGGAGGCCACGTCCCCGGACGCCGCCGAGGCCGTGCCGGGCCGAGACCTTCTGCAACTCGCTTTCGAGCAGCAGGCCGGTCTCGGTGACCGTCTTCAGGAAGTCGGGCTTGCTGATCTCTTCCAGCACCGCGAGCCCTGCCGCGCACATGATCGGGTTGCCGTTGAAGGTCCCGCCTTGATCGCCGTGCTCGAAGCAGGAGGCACGTTCGGTTGCCAGCAGGGCTGCGAGCGGCACGCCACCGCCGATGCCCTTGCCAAGCGTCATGATGTCGGGCGCGATGCCTGTGTGCTCGTAGTGGAAGAGTTTTCCGGTCCGGCCCATGCCGGTCTGGATCTCGTCAAAAATGAGCAGCAGGCCGTGCGCTTCGGTGAGCGCGCGCAGTTCCTTCAGGAACTGATCGGTTGCGGGCCACACGCCGGACTCGCCCTGGATCGGCTCCAGCATCACCGCGACGGTGTTGTCGTTGATCAGCTCCTCGACCGAGGCGATGTCGTTCAGCTTCGCCTTCTTGAAGCCGGCGACCTTCGGCTCGAACAGCGGTTCGAACGCCTTCTTCCCCGAGGCCGACATCGTCGCCAGCGTCCGGCCGTGGAAGCCGCCTGCGAAGCTGATGATATCGAACGCGCCGTTCCTGTGCAGGCTGCCGTATTTACGCGCGAGCTTGATCGCGCCCTCGTTGGCTTCCGCGCCCGAGTTGGCAAAGAACACCTGGTCGAACGCGCTGTTTGCGACAAGCCGCTCGGCAAGCTTCAGGCTCGGCTCGTTGTAGAACGCCGGGCTCGGCGTCAGCAGCCGCTTGGCCTGCGCGGAAAGCGCATCGGCGATCGCGGGCGGGGAGTGACCGAGGCAGTTCACGGCCCAGCCCTGCACGAAATCGAGATAGCGCTTGCGGCTGTCGTCCCAGAGGTAGGAGCCGGCGCCGCGGACGAACACGGCCTTGGGCCGTGCGGTGATGTCCATCAGCGCGTCATACGGATGCGTGGTCATGTCGAACTCCTGTGGGGACGGGGGTGGAAAAGGGGCGCAAAAAGCAGAAAGGCCGCACCTTGCGGGTGCGGCCTTTCTCGAAAACTCGGCTGAATTCAGTGGTTCAGCGGCGTCGTCGGACATGGCGCACCCTCTCGTCGTCGCGGAAGCGACGGCGGAGCATTTCGGTGCGCTGATGGGTCCGAGCGTTGATCATGGGGCGGGTCCCTACAGCCGAAGGGCAGGGCTTGTCAAGCGGGCGTTTTGAAGAACACCCGTCCGGCGTGCATCGGCGAGATGGGAGCACGTCACTGAACGCAGTAGCGCGCAAAACTGTCCGCGATGCCGGCGTTGATTGCCTTGGCGGCCGCGATGTCTTGCTCAGCGCCTTCGCTGTCGCCCTTCTTTCGCTTCGCCAGTCCGCGGCCGTAGAGGGAGCCGTCGAGCTCAGGCTTTGCGCTCAGCGCCGCGTCGTAATCCGCAATCGCCGCGTCGAGATTGCCGAGCTTCAGATACGTGAGGGCGCTGCTGTCCAGCGTATAGGGGTCGTTGGGAGCCATCCGCAGCGACTGCTCGCAATCGGCCAGCGCCTCCTGCAGGCGGCCAAGGATCGCACGCGTCATGCAACGCGAATTGAACACGCCCGGATAGCTCGCATTGGCCTTGATCGAGCGATCGTAATCCTCCAGCGCCTGCGCATAGTCGTGGGTGTCGAAATACATGTTCGCGCGCGCAAAGAAATCGCGATCGTTGTTCGGACTGAGCTGAAGCGATTTTGCGAAGTCGGCCAGCGCACGCGCACGGTCGCCGCGGTCGCGGAAGACTCGTGCGCGGTTGCCGTAGGCCGGGCCGTAATTCGGGTCGAGCTTGATCGAGAGATCGAAATCCGCCAGTGCGCGAGCGTCGTCGCCATGGTTGCGATAGGCAGTGCCGCGATTGAAATAGGCCAGCGCAAATTTAGGGTCGAGCTTGATGGCCTGATCGTAGTCGGCCATCGCATGCTCGTAGTCGTTCTTGTGGATGTGGGAATTGCCGCGGTTGTTGTAGTAGAGCGCGTCGCGGGAATTCAGCCGAATCGCGCGCGTGTAGTCGGCAATGGCGTGGTCGGTGTCGCCGAGATCGTCATGGGCGATGCCGCGATTGTACCAGAGGTCGGCGTCTTTCGGATCGAGATCGATGGCACGGTTGAAGTCCGCCAGGGCACGCTCCGTGTCGCCTTTTCGCCGAAACATCTCGCCGCGATTGGCCAGCGCCCGCACATTCGAGGGATCGGCCTTGAGCACGGCCGAGCAGCCGGCGATGCGCTGGTCCTCGCGGTCCCCGTCGTCGTCGCTATAGCACCATTGGCGTGCCTGCGCGGCTGACGGCGATCGCGCGGTGGCGGGGGCGGACAGGGCGAACACGGCCATTGCGATGCCGATCGCAGACAGCTTGAAGAGAATCCTTGACGTTTCAGTGTGTTTCATTGTTTTCCACATCGAAACCATTGCGCCTCTAGCGCGTTTGTGATCGAAGGACGCGACTTGGTTCGAACCGAATGCATCACGGGTCAGACCAAGAAGGCGGGACCAACCAGATAGTTTGAAGACCTTGTCCGATACGCCTTACCCGATCGACCTCGACAGCATTCGCGGCGCGTTTCCGCCGGGCATCGAGGCGCCATCCCTGCTGGTCGACTTTGCCGATTGGCTGAACGGGCGCCCCTGGGGCAGCGTCGGCCGTTTCTCCCTGCAAGGCCAGTTCTCCGATCAGGCGCCGATCTTCGACGGCAGTCCCTTGCGCGACAGGTTTTCACTGTTCATGCGGCTGCCGGATGGCTCGGCCGTCGGCGGCTGGTATGGCGCGGGTCTTGATCGCGACAATCCGCCGATCGTGGGGCTGGGCTCCGAGGGCGATTACGAGCTGCTCGCGCCGAGCCTCGACGGCTTGCTGGCGAAGCTGACGTCGCAGCAATTTGACAAGGCCTGGAGCGATCTCAAGCCGCATGACGAGGTCGAGTGCCAGACCGACGAGCTCGCGAAATGGCTTGCCGGGCAGCCGATCGGCGACAAGGCGGCATGTGACGACGGCGCCGCGGAGCTTCCCGATTTCCGCGGCTTCGTGGAAAAATGGAGCCGGGATCGCGAAGACTATTGGGCCAATCATCGCTTGATGGCCGAGCTCGGCTGGCGGCTCGCCGCGCATCTGCCCAAGGGCAAGAAGCCCTGGGACAAGACCCGCTTCGAGGTCGCGATCGTCGGCAAGCAGTACGAGGCCCGCGTCCTGACCCTCGGCCCGCAGCCGTTCGAGGAGGCCGCCTCGATCGAATCGCTGCTGCGCGATCTGCGCGAGGAGATGCGCAAGGCACAGCCCGAACTCGGGCTGTGGCACGCGATGAAATTCGGCCTCTATGTCGACGGCCGCGTCATGCCGAACTTCGAATACGATGTGCGTCCGATCATCGGCGGCGAGCCGGCGCAGCTCTCCGAAGCAAAGGCCGATCTCGCGCGCGCCCCGCGCCCGGAGCGGTGGGTGCCGAAATGGCTGGCGTGACGGAACACCGTCAGAATCCCGTCACGGAGCCGTGCAATCAGGTTGCTGATTGAATTAGCTTCTCGTCGGGGTAGTTCGCTGATGCGCGGCCTTTGTCACCGGTTGATTGTCGCGATCCTGCTGATGTCAGCGGCCTCGGCCGCGGACGCGCAAACCGAGCTCGTGGAAAGCGCCGTTGCCGACCTTCCGATCGTGCTGGCCACCGATCCCGCGCTCACGCGGCCCCACGTGATCACACCGGACGAAAAGAAAAACAGCGATGAGGCCGATGCTGGCGGCGTTATTCTCACCTACGTTTTTGAAACGAAGCTTCGCCTTCGGTCGGAGAGGTACTTCCTGGTTGTCTGCAGCTCCGGCGGTAGTGCCGACTACAATTGCGTATTTAACCTGATTGGAGGCGCGGGCGATCTCTATCAAGACCAGATCGAAGGCCTCCGATTCGAGATACCCGGCGACGGTTGCGTCTACGCCTCCGGTCACGTCAATACGATGTTCGACCATCGACGCAAGTACTGCCTTGACGACGACCGGTTGAAGGAGGTTAACCAGCCGTTTCATTACGTCGGCCTCAAGTCAAAGACGCTGCATGACTTGACGTTCTATTTCGATAAGGCTGCGACGAATGCGGTCGGCACCATTCCGAAGGGTGAGTTCGTTGAGGTGCTCGTCGCAAGCGACCGACGTGAGGAGGACTCGTCCGAGCGCTACCATTTCCTCGTTCGGAACAAGAATGGACTGACTGGTTGGGTCAGTCTGGCCGGAGGTCAGCAAGCGGAAGACATCGAGGGAATCTTTTTTGCCGGCGACTAGTCGCGTCGAACCGGTATTCTTCTGCTGTCGTGCCATCTTGACCTCGCGGGAACGGCACCTTCGATCCCCCTTGCGATCCCCCTTGACTTAGAGTGCGCTCGAAGGGGTATCTGTACGTGCGTCAGTACGAGAACGGGCAAACATGAAGATCGGCGACCTCGCAAAACGAACCGGCTTGTCGACGCACACGTTGCGTTATTATCAGCGCGTCGGGCTGCTGCCATACGCAGACCGGGATCGTTCCGGCCAGCGTTACTTTGACGCATCGATCCTCACATGGATCGCATTCCTCGGTCGGCTCAAGACCACGGGAATGCCGATCCGGGACATGTTGCGTTATGCGGCGCTTCGTGATGAAGGCGATGCCACCGGGCCAGCCCGGCGGCAGATGCTGGAAATTCACCGGGAACAGGTTCGCACGCAGATTGCCGAACTCCAGGAATGCCTGCTCGTCCTTGATACCAAGATCTCCGGTTATGCCGGCGATGAACAGAGGACGAAGGAAAATGACGCACGCCCAAACACAAGCCGAAAGCCGCTTCGATCGCGGCCAGCGGGCCCTGTCACGCATTGACGGCCGAGCCGGCGAAAAGGTCGTCGCCTCACTCGCCGACATCGCTCCGGATTTCGCACGATACGTGATCGAGTTTCCTTTCGGCGACATTTACAGCCGCCCGGACCTCGGCCTGCGCGATCGAGAGATCGCGACGATCGCCGCGCTGACGGCGCTCGGAAATGCCGCGCCTCAGCTCAAAGTGCATATCGAGGCGGGTCTGAACGTCGGGCTGTCTCGCGACGAAATCGTGGAGATCATCATGCAGATGGCCGTCTATGCGGGCTTCCCGGCGGCGGTGAACGGGCTGTTCGCAGCCAAGGAGGTGTTTTCCGCGCATGACGGACGGCAGGCATCGGGAGAAGCGACATGACGAACTTCGAATACGTTGTGCGCCCGACCATCGACGGCGAGCCCGCCAAGCTGACCGAAGCCCAGGCCGATCTCGCCCGCGCCCGACGCCCGGAGCGCTGGGTGCCGAAATGGCTGGTTTGACGGAGCTGTAGCCCAGCGACGGTCTGCTCCCTGCAAGCTTGAGGCACAGAGGCTTCCACAGCGTCATGGCCGGGCTTGTCCCGGCCATCCACGCATTGCCCAGTGGCACGAAGAACGTGGATGCCCGGGACAAGCCCGGGCATGACGACCTTCTTCATATCCGGTTGCAGCGACCCGCAAGAGAGGTGACGCGATCGTTGGCGCCGTCAGAACCCCGCGACGCTGCCGTGCAGGTCGTATTGGTCGGCGCGCTCGATCTTTGCGGTGACGATCTCGCCGACGCGCAACGGGCGGCGGCTGGAGAGATAGACCGCTCCGTCAATCTCGGGCGCGTCGGCCTTGGAGCGGCCTTTTGAAGCCGTCGGGCCGACCTCGTCGATGATGATCTGCTGGCGCGTGCCGACCTTGCGCTTCAGCCGGCGCGCGGAGATCTTCTGCTGGCGGGCCATCAGCGCGTTGTAGCGCTCCTGCTTGATCTCTTCGGGCACGGGGTTCTCGATCGCATTCGACGTCGCACCGGCAACCGGCTCGTATTTGAAGCAGCCGAGGCGATCGATCTCGGCCTCATCCAGCCAGTCGAGCAGATAGGCGAAATCGGCATCGGTCTCACCGGGGAAGCCGACGATGAAGGTCGAACGCAAAGCGAGATCGGGACATTCCTCGCGCCAGCGCTTGATCCGCGCCAGCGTCTTGTCCTGTGCTGCGGGGCGCTTCATCGCCTTCAGCACCTCGGGGCTTGCATGTTGGAATGGGATGTCGAGATAGGGCAGCACCTTGCCCTCGTTCATCAGCGCGATGACTTCGTCGACATGAGGGTAGGGGTAGACATATTGCAGCCGGACCCACGCGCCGAGTTCGCCGAGCTCGCGCGCGAGGTCGAGGAATTTGGCGCGGACCTGGCGATCCCTCCACGGGCTCTCGGCGTATTTGAGATCGACGCCGTAGGCCGAGGTGTCCTGCGAGATCACCAGCAGCTCCTTGACGCCGGCACCGACGAGGCGCTCGGCCTCGCGCAGCACGTCATTGGCCGGACGCGAGACGAGATCGTCGCGCAGCTTCGGGATGATGCAGAAGGTGCAGCGGTTGTTGCAGCCCTCGGAGATCTTCAGATAGGCATAGTGGCGCGGCGTCAGCTTGATGCCCTGCGGCGGCACCAGATCGAGATGCGGATTGTGGGCGGGCGGCAGCGCGCGATGCACGGCGTCCAGCACGCTCTCATATTGCTGCGGGCCGGTGATGGAGAGCACGCCGGGATAGGCTTGCTCGATCTGCTCGGGTTCCGCGCCCATGCAACCGGTCACGATCACTTTGCCGTTCTCGGCCATGGCCTCGCCGATCGCCGAAAGCGATTCCTGCTTGGCACTGTCGAGGAAGCCGCACGTATTGACGATGACGATGTCAGCCCCGTCATGCTTGCGGGCGAGCTCGTAGCCCTCGGCGCGCAGGCGCGTGATGATGCGCTCGGAATCCACCAATGCTTTGGGACACCCGAGCGACACGAAGCTGACCTTGGGCGCAGCCGTCTGATCCATATCCAAATCTGCCTGATTGACAGGCCTGAGCTAGTCCCAATTGCCCATAATTACAACCCTTTGCATCGCCCTCCGGCATGCTATGGATGAATCGCTTGACGTGAGTGGGACATGAGCGCCGAACAGTCGCCTAAAATCGTGATTGTCGACGAAAGCCCGATCCGGGCTGCGATCCTCGAGGAGGGGTTGCGCGAGGCCGGATTCACGCAGATTGTCCATATCCGCGAGATGCAGAGCCTGCTTGCCCGTATTTATGCGGTGGACCCTGATATCATCCTGATCGATCTGGAGAACCCCAGTCGCGACGTGCTGGAGGCGATGTTCCAGGTCAGCCGCGCCGTGAAGCGGCCGATCGCCATGTTCGTGGACCAGAGTGATTCATCCTCGATCCAGGCCTCTGTGGAAGCGGGGGTCTCCGCCTACATCGTCGACGGGCTGAAGAAGGAGCGCATCAAGCCGATCCTCGACCTCTGCGTGTCCCGCTTCAACGCCTTCGCAAAACTCCAGGAGGAGCTGGAGCGCACCAAGTCGCAGCTCGAGGACCGCAAGATCATCGAGAAGGCGAAGGGAATTTTGATGAAGGTCAAGGGCCTCACCGAGGACGAGGCCTACGTGCTGCTGCGCTCCACGGCGATGCGCGAGAAGAAGAAAATCGGCGAGATCGCGCAGTCGATCATCACCGCGTCGGAGATGCTGAAATGACCGGTCCCCTCCGCATCGGGTTCATCCCGCTGGTCGACGCCGCCGCCCTGATCGTCGCCGTCGACAAGGGCTTTGCCGCCGCCGAAGGGCTCGAGGTCGAGCTGGTGCGCGAGGTCTCCTGGTCCAACGTGCGCGACAAGCTCAATATCGGCCTGTTCGACGCCGCGCATCTGCTGGCGCCGGTGGCGATCGCGTCCTCGCTTGGGCTCGGCCACGTCAAGGTGCCGATCGCGGCGCCCTTCAACCTCGGTATCAACGGCAACGCGATCACGGTCTCGCCGGCGCTCCATGCCGCGCTGATGGAGGAGATCGACGGTGACCGCTTCGATCCGCTTGTCACGGCGAAAGCGCTGGCGAAGGTCGTCGCGAAGCGTCGCAAGCTAGGTGCCGATCCGCTGACCTTCGGCATGACCTTCCCGTTCTCGACCCACAATTACCAGCTGCGGTTCTGGATGGCGGCGGCCGGCGTCGATCCGGATGAGGATGTGCGTCTCGTGGTGCTGCCGCCGCCCTACATGGTCGATAGCCTCGCCAATGGCCATGTCGATGCGTTCTGCGTCGGCGCGCCCTGGAACTCGGTCGCGGTCGATCTCGGCATCGGTCACATCCTGCATTTCGTCTCCGACATTCTCGTGCGCGCGGCTGAGAAGGTGCTGGCGGTTCGCCAGGTCTGGGCCGACAAGCATCCGGATGTGGTGGCAGCGCTGGTGCGCGCGGCCGTGAAGGGCGCCGAGTTCATCGAGAACCCCGCGAACCTGTCTGAGGCGGCGCGGATCCTGGCGCAGCCGGAACGGATCGGCGTCGATGCCGAAGTTATCCAGCGAACCCTCACGGGGCGCCTGAAGATTTCTCCCGACGGCACCCTCCGCGAGAGCGGTCGCTATCTCCTGGTCGGACGCGAAGGGGCAGGGCGCCCCGATCCGGTTCAGGCGGCCTGGCTCTATGCGCAGATGGTGCGCTGGGGGCAAACGGCGTTGACGCCTGACGGCGTCAAGACGGCGATGGCCGTGTTCAGGCCCGACCTCTACGACGCAGCCCTCGGTCAGCAATCGCCCGCTGAAGCCCCCGCGGCGTTCGGGGCATTTGCGGGCCCGGCCTTCGATCCCGGCAACATCCGGGGGCATCTGGAGGCCTTCGAGGTCGGACGCTGGAAGGCCTGATTCGGTCCTGCATCGTTTTTGGGCGGAAGAGATCATCGGCTAAACTTTGGGCTGCCTGCTCGAATTTCATGAGAGTTCCGGACCGCGATTTTCCGGGCTCGTCTGTATCCATCTGAAATCAAAGAAATTTTCATTTCATTGAAGCTGGCACGCAACTTGTATGTTGCAGTGCGGCCAGCTTGTCACAGACGCCTGCTGAGCCAAGTCCCGCAGCAACGAAGCTGACCGGACCGTTGGGTGCGCAGCCGGCTTCTTGAGCCAGCCGAGTTCCTCGCGGGTCGCGCAATTTTCCGTCGATGCCACCCGGTGGCTGCAGGAGCTTCGTTACCGACCATGAAAATCGATACGCTCTCAGTCGACTTCTCCGACGAGCAGAAACGCTATCTCGAAGGCTTCACGACCGGTTTGCAGATCAGCCGGGTCGGTCGCGGTCTCGGCGGCAGCGCCAGCAAGGCCAATACCGAGGCCACGGGCCCCGACGCCGTCCACATCAAGGCGCAGGACAAGGTCATCGCAGCTGGCAAGAAGCTCGCCGACCAGGAGAAGTTCAAGCGCGACGAGCATCCCTTCGATGCCTATCCGCGACTGCGGCAGCAGGCGCTCGACAACGCGCCGCCGAGCCCGGCGGACAATTTCCGCTGGCGCTATTACGGCATCTTCTACGTCGCGCCGACGCAGGACTCCTACATGTGCCGGCTGCGCATCCCGAACGGCATCATGAAGCACTGGCAGCTGTCCGGCCTTGCCGATCTCGCCGACGATCTCTGCGGCCCGTACAGTCACGTCACGACGCGGGCCAATCTCCAGCTCCGCGAGATCCCGCCGAAGAACGCGATCAAGCTGATCGAGGGCATCCAGGACCTCGGCCTGTGCTCACGCGGCTCCGGCGCCGACAACATCCGCAACGTGACGGGGACGCCGACGGCCGGCATCGACCCGCAGGAACTGATCGACACGCGCCCCTATGCGCGTGAGTGGCACTACCACATCCTCAACGACCGCTCGCTCTACGGCCTGCCGCGCAAGTTCAACGTCGCCTTCGACGGCGCCGGCAGGATCGCGGTGCTGGAGGAAACCAACGACATCGCCTTCACCGCGTTCGAGGTGAAGGACGGTTTTGGCGTCGAGCCCGGAATCTGGTTCCGCCTTGGTCTCGGCGGCATCACCGGCCACAAGGACTTTGCAAAATACTCCAACATCATCGTCAAGCCGGAGCAGGCCACCGCCGTCGCCGACGCCATCGTGCGCGTGTTCATCGATCACGGTGACCGCACCAACCGCAACAAGGCGCGTTTGAAATACGTGCTCGATGCCATGGGCCACGACGGTTTCCTTAAACTCGTCGAGGAGCGGCTGAAGACCCCGTTCACGCGCGTGCCGGAAGAGGCGTTTGCGCCGCGGCCAGCCGCGGACCGCATGGCGCATATCGGCGTGCACAAGCAGAAGCAGGACGGCTTGAACTGGATCGGCGTCTCGCTGACGCTCGGCAAGATCAGCTGCGATCAGATGCGGGGTTTGGCCAAAGTGGCGCAGGACCTCGGCGACGGCGAGATCCGCCTGACCGTCTGGCAGAACCTGCTGATATCGGGCGTGCGCGACGAGAATGTCGAGCTCGCCATTGCGGCGATCAAGCAGATCGGGCTCGCGGTCGAGGCCTCGCACATCCGCGCCGGCCTGATCGCCTGCACCGGCAGTGCCGGCTGCCGTTTCGCGGCTTCCAATACCAAGCGCAATGCCGCCGAGATCGGCGACTGGTGCGAGCCGCGCGTCGCCATGGACAAGCCGGTCAACATCCACGTCACCGGCTGCCATCATTCCTGCGCGCAGCATTACATCAGCGACATCGGCCTGATCGGAGCGCGCGTGCCGATCAACGACGAAGACACGGTGGACGGCTATCACCTCTTCACCGGCGGCGGGTTCGGTCCCGATGCGGATGTCGGGCAGGAGGTCTATCACGACCTCAAGGCCGAAGACGCGCCGAAGACGGTCGAGGGACTGCTCAAGGCCTATATCGCCCACCGCTCGTCGCCCGACGAGACCTTCCTGTCCTTTGCGCGTCGCCATGACGGCGAAACGCTGCGCAAGCTTGCCGATGCACAGGTGTCCGCATGAACCAGATCACGCCTCCGCCGAAACTCGACATCATTCCCGCCAGCGCCCCGTTCTCCGACGCGCAGCGCTCCTGGCTCAACGGCTTCTTCGCCGGGCTGTTGTCGCCTGATGTGGCCACGCCGCTGTCGGCGGAGCAGGGCGCAGCCGTCATGCAAGCCGGCGACGGCGACGACGGTGAAGCGCCGTGGCACGACCAGACCATGCCGATCGCGGACCGGATGAAGCTCGCCGAAGGCCGTCCCGTGCGCCGCAAGATGATGGCCGCGATGGCGCAGCAGGATTGCGGGCAGTGCGGCTACAATTGCCACGACTATTCGGAGACGATCGCCACCCGCAGCGAAGCACGGCTCAATCTCTGCGTCCCCGGCGGCAAGGAAACCGCGCGGATGCTGAAGTCGCTGTACGAGGAGCTGGACAAGGCGCCGGCGGCCAAGGCGGCCGACAAGGTGGATGCGGTGGCGGCGCCGGCCGTGACGGTGACGATCGCCGAGCCCGGCCGCTCGCGCGACAATCCGATCGCGGCGACATTCCTGTCGCGGCGCCTGCTCAACAAGGGGAAGTCGGAGAAAGAGACCTATCACGTCGAGTTCAATCTCGCCGAGAGCAAGCTCGACTATGTCGTTGGCGATAGTTTTGGCGTGTTCGCACGCAATGAGGTCGGCCTCGTCGATCAGATCATCGCGCTGCTGGGCGCCTCCCACACCACCAAGGTCAACGGCAAGACGTTGCGCGAGGTGCTGATCGACGACGTCTCGCTGTCGCCGGCGCCCGACACGCTGTTCGAGCTGATCTCCTTCATCACCGGCGGCGCGCAGCGCGAGAAGGCGCGGGCGCTGGCACAGGGCGAGGATCCCGATGGCGACGCCGCCACGCTCGATGTCATGGCGGCGCTCCAGAAGTTTTCGGGCACGCGGCCGCATCCGGAGGCCTTCGTCGAGGCGCTGGAGCCGCTCCAGCCGCGGCTGTATTCGATCTCCTCCTCGCACAATGCGACGCCCGGAAAGCTGTCGCTGACGGTGGACTCCGTGCGTTACGTCATCGGCAAGCGCAAGCGGATCGGCGTGGCCTCGACCTTCCTCGGCGAACGCATCGCCGAAGGCGAAAAGCTCAAGGTCTATGTGCAGAAGGCACACGGTTTCGGCCTGCCGCAGGATCCGAAGACGCCTGTCATCATGATCGGCCCCGGCACCGGCATCGCGCCGTTCCGCGCCTTCCTGCTCGACCGCAAGGCGACCGGCGCGCCCGGCAAGAACTGGCTGTTCTTCGGCCATCAGCGCAGCGATTGCGATTTCTTCTATCAGGAAGAGCTCAACGCGATGAAGACCTCGGGGCTGTTGACGCGCATGTCGCTGGCCTGGTCGCGCGACGGCGAGAAGAAGTTCTACGTGCAGGACCGCATGCGCGAGGTCGGCCGCGAGGTGTGGACCTGGCTTGCCGAAGGCGCGCATCTCTACATCTGCGGCGATGCCAAACGCATGGCCAAGGACGTCGAGCGCGCGCTGGTCGACATCGTCGCGCAGTTCGGGGCACGTTCTACGGATGAGGCCGTCAGTTTTGTCGCCGAGCTCAAGAAGACGGGCCGCTTCCAGGCTGACGTCTACTAAGGCGCGAGCCGATCAGCGCAAATCGTCCCGGCGGCGCAACCGCCGGACGTCGCGCCGCTGGGCCGCTTCTACTGTGCATGGGGTTGTTTTCGACAATTTTGTTTGGAGGGGGTCTGAATGCCTTCGCCCGACTGTCATCTCACCGTCATTCGGGCCGGTTCCAGCTGGCTCGGATCTTAACGAATAAGATTCTCGGAACCCTCGGGTGCAGAGAATTTGCGCCTGCGACGGGGCGCCTTCAGAGAACCTCCATCGCTATTTTCGCCGCCATCTTGCCTCCTGCCAGGGGTTGATCCTTCATACTCCCACAAATGGGGCGTTGGAGATCGACCATGCGCGAACTATCGGCGGAAGCCAGGCTGCACTTCTACGCGCGCTCGCTCTCGCGTCGGACTGGGGCGAGCATGCACCACGTTGGGCTCTACAGCGCCTTCGCGGTCATCGCGGCGATCGTGTTCGGCACGCTCTCGGTGCACCCGTTCTGATTACGCCCCGCGCTTGAACGGCGCGACCTCGATCCCCGCATCCTTCAACGCCTGACGCAGAGTGCGCGCGATCTCGACGGCGCCGTGCGTGTCACCGTGAATGCAGACCGTGTCCGTGCGCATCTTGATCACCTTGCCTGTCACCGAGACCACCGCGCCGTCCTGCACCATGCGCACCACGCGATCGGCGATCGCCTTGGCATCGTGCAGCACCGCGCCGGGCTTCTTGCGCGAGACGAGGTTGCCGTCGTCCTCATAGGCGCGGTCGGCGAAGACCTCGTGCACCATCGGCAGATTGGCGTCTTCGCCGGCCTTCACCAGTTTTGAGTTGGCGAGCACGACGAAGATCAGGCTCGGGTCGACCGCCCTGATGCCGGCGGCGATCGCCTTGGCCGTCATGTCGTCCTCGCAGGCGACGTTGGAGAGCGCGCCATGCGCCTTCACATGCGTGACCTTGTGGCCGGCGGCGGTCGCAATCGCCTGCAACGCGCCGATCTGGTAGGCGACGAGGTTCTCGATCTCGGAGGCCTTCAGGCCCGCGATCGGATGCCGGCCGAAACCGTGCAGGTCGCGGTAGCCGGGATGGGCGCCGACCGAGACGCCGCGCGCCTTCGCGAGCTCGACCGTCCGGCGCATGATGTCGGGGTCGCCGGCATGGAAGCCGCAGGCGACGTTGACCGAGCTCGCAAGCTCGATCATCGCGGCGTCGTTGCCCATCTCCCACGCGCCAAAACCTTCGCCGAGGTCGCAATTGAGATCGATCGTCTTCATGGGGTGCTCTCCGCCTCTGGTCGTCTTGTCGCTTACGGCTCCGCCGTGACCTGCCAGGTCCCGGCATCCATGGCGCTCACCGCATAGCCCGCGACATTAGCATCGCTGAGCGCCTCGATGTTCAGCTCGACGGTATCGGAATAGCGCAGGCGATCGGGCAGGTTGCGGATGAGTTGCGCGAACTTGCGCGCCTCCTCCTGCGCCTCGGCCATGGTGACCTCGAGGAAGCGGAACGCGGTTCCCGCCGAGGTCTGCGCGAGGCGGCCGACATCGGCCGTGATCACGGTTGCGATCTTCGGATAACCGCCGGACGTGCCGCGATCCATCATCAGCGCGATCGGCGAGCCGTTGCCGGGCACCTGAATGCTGCCGTTGACGGTGCCGTCGGAGACGATGTTGTGGCCATGCAGATGCTTGATCGCCGGGCCCTCGAGCCGGTAGCCCATGCGGTCGGAGGTTGCCGAGATCTTCCACTCGCTGTCCAGGAACAGCGCCTTGTTGGCGTCGTCGAACTCGTCGTCCTGCGGTCCGAGCAGGACGCGGATCGGGCCTGTTGCAGGCTTCGGCAACTCGATGCGCCGCTCGGGCGCGCCGCTCGCGGCATCGACCGTGAACTCATCGCCGGCCTGCAGCGGGCGCGGATAGGGGCTGCCGAGGCCCGCGCGGGCGTTCACCGCAAGGCTGCCGAACACCAGTTCGCCTTTGATCCCGCCTTCGATCGCCAGATAAGTGAACGCGCCGCCGCGGGCAAAGCCCAGCGTCAGCGTCTCGCCGTCCTTGAGCGTCACTGACGTGTCCATGGCCACCGGCTTACCGGCGACGTCCGCATTGCGCGGCGCGCCTGATATCGCGACGCGCACGGCGCCGTCTTTGGCGGTGAACGTGGCGCCGAACGGGCCGATCTCGACCACGGCCGCGAACGGCTCGTTGCCGACCAGCGTGTTCGCTGCCGCCAGCGAAAGCCGGTCCATGGCACCGCTGACCGTCAGGCCGTAGCGCTGCGCGCCGTGGCGGCCGCCGTCCTGAACGGAGCTTGCGGGACCGATGCTGGCGATCACGAGCCGGCTCATGCGACCACCTGCTCGGCGATGATCTCGCCAGCCTCGGCGGCGCGATCCTGTTCCTCGAAGGTCTTGTGGTCGATGGCAAAAAACGTCACGCGATCACCGGGTTCGGTGAGAAAGGTCGGATTCCGGTGGAGTTGATAGGTTCTGACCGGCGTGCGGCCGAGCAGGTGCCAGCCGCTTGGCGCGGCCAGGCACTGGATTCCGGCCTGGATACCGCCGATCGAGATCGTGCCGGCGGGCGTGAACAGCCGCGGGCTCTGTCGCCGCGACATGTGAAGGGATTTGTCGAGGCCGCTGAGATAGGACCAACCCGGGGTGAAACCGATCATGGCAACGCGGTAGTCGCCGGCGATGTGACGGGCGACGATGTCGTCGGGCGTGGTGTTCAGCGCCTTGGCGACATCCTCGAGGTCGATGCCGTGTTCGCCGCCATAGGCGACGGGAATGCGCCAGCGCCGCGCCTTCGTGGCCGGCGGCAGCGGCTGGCTGGCGAGTGCAAGCAGCTTTTCGCCGAGCGCGTCGAAGCCGATCTTGCCGGGATCGTAATGCACCAGCAGCGAGCGATAGGTGGGTACGGTCTCGGTGATACCGTCGATGGGGCTTGCTGCGAGCGCCTTGTCGAGCGCGAGCACGCGCTCGTTGGCGGCGTCATGGTGCGGCTGAATTCGACCGTGACGGCGCTGTCGCCACTGGGCAGAAGGCGGGGCGGGGGAAGCGTCGCGGCCATGAGCTGTCGAAGGGCTGTCGAAATCGGGCTTCTCAGGAAATGCGGGCTCAGCCTTGAGTTCCGCTTTTCCTTGCTTCGCGTAAATGCGCCCGCAAGTCCAATAAATTAATGCAAGGGGAAACGATAAAGCGTTGTTATCGCGTCGCATAACAGCCCAGCGGCCCTGCGTTCTTGCTGGCTCTTTGGCCCTTGACGCAAGGGCTGCGGCTCGCAAGATGCGCGCGTTCTTTCCCGCCCATCCGGAGCTCGTTCTCGTCCATGTCGCTGTCCCCCGAAGCCCGCAAGACCCTCGCCGGCATCACCACTGCCACCATCACCACGGTCCTGCTGAAGAAGGGCCTGCGCAACGTGTGGATGCGCGGCGCGCGTCCGCTGCGCCCGGGCCTGCCGCGCCTGGTGGGGCCGGCCTTCACGCTGCGCTTCGTACCGGCGCGCGAGGATCTGGCGACGCCGGAATCCTGGTCGTCGCCGATCTCGACCCGCACCGCGATCGAGGCGATGCCGGAGGGCTGTATTGCCGTGGTCGACGCCATGGGCATCACCGATGCCGGCATCTTCGGCGACATCCTCTGTGCGCGCATGATGAAACGCGGCGTCACCGCACTTGTCACCGACGGCGTGGTGCGGGATGTCGAGGGCGTGCTCGGCACCAACCTTCCGGTGTGGTGCGACGGCTATGCCGCGCCGCCCTCCGTGGCGG
This sequence comes from Bradyrhizobium barranii subsp. apii, assembly GCF_011516635.5. GTDB lineage: Bacteria > Pseudomonadota > Alphaproteobacteria > Rhizobiales > Xanthobacteraceae > Bradyrhizobium > Bradyrhizobium barranii. The sequence continues at coordinate 5,185,687 of NZ_CP096255.1, forward strand.
GCCTCACCTTCGTCGGCTGGGGCGAGCCGATTGGCTGCGGCGGCGTTGCGGTGTTCCCGAACGATATCGTGGTCGCCGACCAGGACGGCTGCGTGCTGATCCCGCAGGCGATGCTCGATCACGTGCTCAATGAGGGCGTCGAGCAGGAGCGATTGGAGGCCTGGATCGTCAACGAGGTGAACAACGGCGCGGTGCTGCCGGGCCTCTATCCCATGAACGCCGAAACCAAGGCGCGCTACGCCGCCAGCAAGAAGTAACAGGAAACGAGGTATCCCATGGAAATCACCGTCGCAGGCACGCGGCCGACCCGCCGCGCGCCCAAGGAAAATTTTACGGGCACCGTGTTGCAGGACCCCGTGATCATGGCGCCGGCGCCGGCGCGGCTGAACTGCTCGCGCGTCACCTTTGAGCCGGGCGCGCGTACCAACTGGCACCACCATCCGCTTGGGCAGACGCTCTACGTGATTTCCGGCGTCGGCCGCGTCCAGACCAAGGGTGGGCCTGTCAAGGAGATCCGTCCCGGTGACACCGTCTGGATTCCGCCGGGTGAACTGCACTGGCACGGCGCCTCGCCCAACAACAGCATGTGCCACATCGCCATGCAGGAGGCGCTCGACGGCGTCTATTCGACCTGGCTGGAGCCGGTGACCGACGCGGAGTACGGCGCGGCGCTGGGCTAATCTCTCGTGCCCCGGATGCAATGCAGCGCGTAAGCGCGGCGTTGCTGATCCGGGGCCCGCAAGCTTCCTCAAAGCTAGTGCCCTTAGGTCCCGGCTCAGCGCAGCAACGCTGCGCGTTGCAGCGCGTCCGGGACGCAGCAAATCACATCCGTTCCGCGGTCCACGTGCCCGTGCACAGGGGGCCGCGCCATGTGCCGGAGCCTGAAGCGCCGCTGAGCCGGCCGAAGCCGACGGCGCGTTTGATCCCGGTGCTCAAGGTGACGTTGATGCTGCCGGCATCGGCCACGCGGCCGGATGCTGAAACCACAGCGCTGCTCGATGCGATCTGACCGTTGCTGATGCCGATCGAGACCGTTGCGCCGTTACCGCAAGTCTCGCTCGATGATGAGATGCGGACATTCCATGCGCCGTCGAAGGTGGAGGTCGCCGCGCCCGCCTGCGTCAGCGGGACGGCGATGGCGACAATGCTGGCGAAGAGACCTTTGCAAAATCCGTTCATGACACGCCCCGTTGGTTGACCATGGGGGGGGATCGTGGCATGAGCGCGGAACCCGCGATGTGAGGGCTGTCACGTGCGCAAGGGGCTCTGTGAGGTGGCGCACTCCGCAAAGAGATCGCGGACAAAAGCAAAGGGGCCCGGATTGCGGGCCCCTTGTCTCGGTTCGAACGTCGAAGCCGGACTCAGTTCACGCGCGTCCAGGTCTGGCCGCCGCAGAACATGCCGCCGAAGGCGCAGCCCTGCACGCGCAGGCGGTCGGTGCCCTTCATTGCGATCGTGGAATCGTAGGTCGAGCCGGAGTTGGGATCGAGGATGCGGCCGGACCATTTCTGATCCTTGTTCTGGTCCTTGCCGGGCTTCATGTTGATCAGGACCTGCTCGCCGTTCTGGTTCGATTTGCTGTCGACCGAATAGCCGCAGAGATTGGTGCCGCATTGCTCGATGCGGACCTTGCCTTCCTTCTCCTCGGTCAGCCAGATGCCGAGCGGTGAATTGAGATCGCGCGTGGGTCCGGCTGCGGGAGCCGGCGGTGCGACGGCAGCCGCCTGAACGGGTGCGGGGGCCGGAGCGGGGGCTGGAGGCGGCGCCGGGGGTGCAGCAGCCACAGTCGGGGCCGGCGGCGGCGCCACGGCGGGCGCTGCCTGCTGCCCGACCGGAGCGGGCGCCGGAGGAGGTGCAGGCGGCGGCAACACGGCCGTTTCGGCCGGCGCGTTGCTGGCGGTTGCGGACGGCGGCGGAGCGGGCGGGGGCGGAACTGGCGGCGGCGCTGCAGCGGCGGGCGCCTGTTCGGTTGCGGGCGGCGCTGCGGCAGGGGCGGGAGCTGGCGCCGGAGCGGCCGGCGGTTGCGGATCAACCTTGGCCTGTTGCGGCGCCTGCTGGCCCGGGGTCGTCTCGTTCTTCTTGGCTTTCTTCGCCTTGCCCTGGCCGGTGTTATCGTAGACGCCGGGGATCTGCACCGTGCCGCGGTCCGGATCGATGCGGATGGTGCGCCCGCCATATTCGAAAGTGTACTGCGCCTGCGCAGCGGTGCTCGCCAAAAGGAATGCGGCCGTGGCCAACAGCTTCCTCATTTCGGTCTCCTGAACAGCTGGTCCCCGTACCGAGGCTTACGCGCCGGTTCGATCGCAAAAAGTGATCTAGATCACTGTTGTCAGTATGAGTCGTGCTCCAGCGGGTTCGGGTTCAATAACGCCGGACTCCGTCCAGAGTTGGACGGCGGCGCGGCGCACCTCTGGACGGGGTATGGGATGGGCAGGTACAACCGTTGTGGTTGAAGCTTCCGAAAGCACACGCTGATGTTCCGGCCGCGGCTTGGCGGACTTATTCTGATCGTAGTCGCTTGCCTTGCTGCGACGCTGGCGCACGCGGCTGGGCTCCGGTTTATCGAAGTGCCGGCGGACGCCGGCGGGCCCGCGCTCACGGGCATGGTGTGGACACCTTGTGCGGCGCCGCCCTCCGAGGTCGCTCTCGACGGCGGTGTCGTCCTGCCGGGCGTGAAGGACTGTCCGGTAGCGGCCAATCGCCTGCCGCTGATTGTCGTGTCGCACGGACGGCGCGGCTCGTTTTTGGGCCACATCGACACGGCGGCCGCATTGGCCGATGCCGGCTTCGTGGTCGCCGCGATCAATCACCCGGGCGACACTGCCAGGGACAGCAGCCGGACCGATGAGTTCTCCGTCCTGGTCGAGCGTCCCGCCGACATGAAGCGGCTTACGGATTTCATGCTCGGCGCCTGGAAGGAAGCGGCGGTCCTGGACCCCAAGCAGGTTGGTTTGTTCGGGTTCTCGCGCGGCGCCTATACCGGTCTCGTCGTGATCGGCGGCAACCCCGATTTCGGCGCGCTCGCTCCGCTTTGCGACGGAGATGCAGCCACGACGCCAAAATGCCAGGCCATTCGCAATGGCCTTGTGCCAACTGAGGCGGCCGTACACGACTCCCGCATCAGAGCTGCCGTGCTGGCGGATCCGCCGCTTTATGAAGGCCTTTTCAACCGGGAGCGCCTCGCCAATGTGACGATCCCGCTTCTCTTATGGCGTTCGGCGTTCGGCGGCGACGGTGTCGTGCCCGCTTCAGTCGATACGCTGGAACAAATGCTTCCCGCGCGCCCTGACTTCCGGATCGTGCCGAACTCGTCGCACTTTTCCTTTCTTGCGCCATGTCCACCCAAGCTGGCCGAAGCCGCGCCGATCCTGTGCACTGATCCGCCCGGGTTCGACAGGAGAGCGTTTCACAGCGCCTTCAACGACGCGGCCGTGAGCTTCTTCCGCACGCATCTGGAGTGACGGACGAGATCGGTCGCTAGTCGAACCAGGCGGCGTAGATCTTCCTGTAGCTGCCGTCCTCCATCGAGATGTGCAGCCATTGGTCGACGAAAGCCTTCAGCGCCATGTCGCGCTGGAGCCAGTAGGCCTTCTCCGAGAAGTCGAACGGCTTTTCGGGATGCACCGCGCAGAGCACGCCGGAATGCTGCTTCTGCTGGTAGCGGGTCTCGGAGGCGTCCGTCATCATCAAATCGGCGTTGCCCTTGGCGATCTCGTCGAAGATCACGGTGTTGTCGGGGAAGACGTTGATCTCGGCATCCTTGATGTTGGCGCGCGCGAACCGCTCGTTGGTGCCGCCGGGATTGACGATGACGCGGGTGCCCTTCCTGTCGATGTCGGCGATGCTCTGGTACTTGCCGACGTCGGCGCAGCGTGCGATCGGCGTCTTGCCTTCGCGCATGATCGGCATCGAGAAGAAGCCCTTCTTCTGCCGGTCGAGCGTAACCGAGACGCCGCCCATGGCGATGTCGAACTGATCGGCCTCGAAGTCCTTCATGAGCTTTGGCCAGGCCGTCGGCACGAATTCGACCTTGACGCCGAGGGCCTTGCCGAGTGCCTCCGCCATGTCGACGTCGAAGCCGCTGAACTGCTGCGTCGCCTTGTCCAGGTAGGTGAAAGGCTTGTAGTCGCCGGTCATACCGACGCGCAAAGTGCCGCGCTTGACGATCTCGTCGAGGCGCGACGGCGCCGGCTGCTGAGCATATGCCGAAAAATTCGCCAGCAGGACCGCGGCCAAAGCCGCCACGATTCGAACGATCATCTCTTTTCCACCCATGCCCGAGCTGTCATTGTGCAGCTCTTGAAACTTGGATTTAGACCAGATGCCCGTCGCTGGCGAGGCGGAATTGAAGGGAATCTAGAGTGACGATTTCGATGTATGACGCCTCGGTCGGCGTCTTCGTGCCGTATCTGCGCAACCTGTCGGCACTGCTGAACAAGGGCGTCGCCTATGCCGAAAGCCGGAAGTTCAATCCGGCCGTCCTGCTCGGCATGCGCATGGCGCCGAACATGTACGATCTGGCGCAGCAGATAGGGGAGGCGTGCCGCCATGCCACGGTCGCGCCGGCCTTGCTGGCCGACCAGGAGCCGGTGGCGCTGCCGGCGCTGGAGCACGACATCGCCGGGCTTCAGGCGCGCATTGCGACGTCAATCGAGTTCATCGAAAGCCTGTCGCGCGCCGAGATCGATAGTGCGGCGGAGCGGAATGTCTTCTTTCAGGCTGAAAAACGGGACCGAGCTGCCCTTCACCGGGCGGACGCTGCTGCTGACGTTCAGCGTCCCGCAATTCTTCTTTCACGTCACGACGTCCTACGACTTGCTCCGGCATGCCGGCGTCGAGCTCGTGAAGCGGGATTTTCTCGGCCCCCGCGAGCGCTAGGCTTCGCCCTTGCGCTCGTAATCGGCGAGCGAGCTGCGGCCGGCGATCTCGCTGCGCAGCTCCTCGAAGCGCCGATGTGCCTCGTCCTCGTGCGCGTCGACGAAATGCACCGCGGCTTCGCTCGTCATCGGGCCGCTGACCACGGGCGCGGACTGCTCGCCGATGGTCTCGTGGACGTAGAACTGGCCGTCATCGCCGCGATGGACCGTCCATTTCAGACGGATCGCCACCATCGGCCCCGGACCGACCTTGCTGTAGCCGTCGGCATCGGTGTGCTCCGGCACCAGCGGCTGCTCCTCGACCACGGGATGCTCGTGCTCGTCGACCACCACATGCTCGTCGGCGATCGGATGCTCGTCGGCGACGACCTGCTCACCGTCGACCACCATTTCGGTCTCGGTCTCGCGGACGGGCTCGGGGTGCTCTAAAATGCTGGCGATGGTTGCCAGCGCGTGGTCGGTCGGGTCGATCTCTGACAAGGGTTCATCCTCCAGCTCGACGCGGCCGGCAAGTCTGTCCCACTGCCGCCGCGACCGGACTTATTACGCGGGTTTGATTAAGGCTGAGTTGGGGCTCGATCTGCACCAAAATGGGACGCATTCTGGCGTTCCGGAGGCGGGCGGATAACCGCCCGCCCGGAGGTCGGCTCAGCCGAGCACGTCCTGGTTGATGATGTTCTGCCGGATGGGATCGCCGTCCAGCACACTCAGGATATTGCGAGCGGTCTGCTCGCTCATGCGGCTCACCGCCTCGACGGTGACGCCGGCGACGTGCGGGGCCATGATGACGTTGGGCAGCGCGAACAGCGCGTTGCTGACCGGCGGCGGCTCCACCTCGAACACGTCGATCCCGGCACCGGCAATCCTGCCGGAGACCAGGGCGTCGTATAGCGCGGCCTCCTTCACGATGCCGCCGCGTGCAGTGTTGATGAGATAGGATTTCGGCTTCATCCGGCCGATCCGCGCCGCATCGAACAGGCCGACGGTCTCCGGCGTCTTCGGGCAATGGATGGTGACGAAGTCGGCGTTGGGCAGCGCTGCGTCGAGATCGGCGACGGGCTCGCAGCCCGCGGCCTTGATCTCGGCGGCAGGCTTGTAGGGATCGTAGACCTGTACCTTCATTTCCATCGCTTGGCAGCGCTTGGCGGTGCGACTGCCGATGCGGCCGAAGCCGATGATCAGCACGGTCTTGCCGTAGAGGTCGAACGGCAGCATGCCGAGCCGGTTGGCCCATTGGCCATCCTTGACGCAGGCGTGCATCTCATTGGCGCGCTTGGCCAGCGTCAGCATCATGAACAGCGCCTGCTCGGCGACCGAGGGCGAGTTGGCGCTGCCCGCCACCATCAGCGGCACCTTGCGGCGGGAGAGGGCGGGCACGTCGACGGCGTCGTAACCGACGCCGATGCGGGTCACCACCTTCATGTCCTTCGAGGCCTCGAGCTCGGTCTCACCGAAGGCGGTGGCACCCAGCGCCACGCCGTGAACCGGCGCGTGGTTCTTCAGCAAGACTTCGAAATCCTTGGCCGAGATCAGGTTCGGAAACTCGACGAGCTCGATATCGTCCCGCTGGGTGAGGACGGCGCGGGCCCCTTGCGACAAAGTTTGTGTAACGAAAATCTTCTTCTTGTTGGTCGCCATCGCTCCCCGCCTGCTTGCGTTTCTTGAGACGGCGTCACAGCACGACGCCGGTGTCTTCGTTTAGCAGGTGCATATTGTTGAGGTCCATCGCCAAACGCATGGGTGCCCCGTCCTTGGCGCCGGCGTTGGGATCGACGCGGCCACAGACGGGCGTGCCGTCGAGGCCGAAATAGACCAGGGTCTCCATCCCCATCGGCTCGGTGACGTCGAGCACGGTGTCGAAGGTCTCGACGCCGGGCCCGAGATGCGCATGCGACTCGGTGAGGTGCTCCGGCCGGAGGCCGAGCAGCAGCTTGTCGGTGCGCGGCAGCGCGTTGTAGCGCGCGGCGCGAGCCTGTGGCAGCGCAAAGGCGATGCGGTCGGTCAAACGGATCTGGAGCGCGCCGCCGACATCCTCCAGCCGGCACGGGATGAAATTCATCGCGGGCGAGCCGATGAAGCCGGCAACGAAGCGCGTCGCCGGCTTGTGGTAGAGTTCGTTGGGCGTGCCGATCTGCTCGATGCGGCCCTTGTTCATCACAACGACGCGGTCAGCCAACGTCATCGCCTCGACCTGGTCGTGAGTGACGTAGACCGTGGTGGTGCGCACCTTCTGGTGCACCTTCTTGATCTCGATCCGCATCTGCACGCGCAGCTTGGCGTCGAGATTGGACAGCGGCTCATCGAACAGGAACACTTTCGGATTGCGCACGATGGCGCGGCCCATCGCGACACGCTGGCGCTGGCCGCCGGAGAGCTGCTTCGGCTTGCGGTCGATCAGGTCGGTGATGTCGAGGAGGCGGGCGGCTTCCGTCACCCGCGCCTTGATCTCGGCCTTGGGAAAGTGCTTCAGGCGCAGCCCGAACGACATGTTCTCCGCGACCGTCATGTGCGGGTAGAGCGCGTAGTTCTGGAACACCATGGCGATGTCGCGATCCTTCGGCGGTACGTCATTGACGACGTCGCCGCCGATCATGATGTCGCCGTCGCTGATGTCCTCGAGGCCCGCGATCATGCGCAGCGTCGTCGACTTGCCGCAGCCCGAAGGCCCAACCAGCACGATGAACTCATGGTCGGCGATGTCCAAGTCGATGCCGCGCACGGCTTCGACATCATCGTAACGCTTGACCACCTTCCGCAATGCAACGTCAGCCATGAGACATCAACCCTTTGTCGCGCCGGCGGTCAGGCCGGCGATGTAGTAGTCCATCAGGAAGGCGTAGATGACCAGCGGCGGAGCTGCGCCGAGCAGCGCGCCGGTCATGATCTGGCCCCAGTTGAAGACGTCGCCCTTGATCAAGGTGGTGGTGATGCCGACCGGGAGCACGAGCTGGTCGATGGACGTCGTGAACACCAGGGGATAGAGGAACTGCGCCCAGGACACCGTGAAGGCGAAGATGGTCGCGGCAATCAGGCCCGGCAGCGCGACCGGAATAAAGATCCGCGTCAGGGTCTGAAGCCACGAGGCGCCGTCGATGATCGCGGCCTCGTCGAGCTCCTTCGGGATCGAGGCGAAATAGCCGATCATGATCCAGGTACAGAACGGCACCGTCAGCGTCGGATAGACGAATAGCAGCACGTACCATCGGTTCAGGAGCGTGATGCCGGTGATGTCCTGAACCAGCGCCAGCATCTTGAACAGCGGGATGAAGAGGAGGCTGTCCGGAACCAGGTAGGTCAGGAACACGCCGGTGGCGAGCGTTGTCGAGCCCCAGAACTTCATCCGCGCGAGCGCGAAGGCCGCAGGGATGCTGATCAGCATGGTGACTATCACAACCACCAGCGACACGATGGTCGAATTCCAGAAGAACCGGAGGAATTGGTTCGACGTCAGTAGTTCGACATAGTTTGCCAGCGTCGGGTGGAACACCCACCACGGATTGGTCGCAGCCGAGATCTCCGCGCTGCTCTTGAGCGAGGTGATCACCATGTAGAGCGGCGGCGTCAGAAAGAAGATCGCAAACAGCACCAGGAAGAAATAGGACCAGCGCAGCGCCCAGGTACGGTCGCGGCTCATGCTGCCATATTTGACCTTGCGCCGGGGGCCGGCCTTGTCGATCGCTATTGTGCTCATCAGGATTCGTTCCCGCGTTTATTGACGTCGCGCAGGATGAAGATCGCTGCGACGGCGAGGATCGGGACCATGAACAGCGAGACGCTGGCGCCGAGCGGAATGTCGTTGCTCTCGATGCCGACCCGGAACGCATAGGTGGCAAAGATCTGGGTCTGGTCGAGAGGCCCGCCTGAGGTCAGGATGCGGACGATGTCGAAATTAGCGAAGGTGACGATCAGCGAGAACAGCGTCGTGATCGCGATGATGTTGCGCATCATCGGCAGCGTCACATACCACATCTTCTGCCACCAATTGGCGCCGTCGATTGCGGCGGCCTCGTAGAGCTGGTCCGGCACCGATTTCAGCGCCGCCAGGTACATGATCAGGAAGAACGGCGCGCCGTACCAGACGTTGACGAGGATGACGGAAAAGCGCGCCCAGGCGGCATTGCCGAGCCAGTTGATGGGACCGATGCCGAAGAAGGAGAGCGTGTAGTTGAAGGCGCTGTAGGAGGGGTCGAACAGCCACAGCCAGGCGAGCGTGCTCATCGCCGGCGGGATTACCCAGGGCACCAGCAGCATGCCGCGCCATTTGCGCTGGCCCTTGGCCGGTATGTTGTGCACCAAATGCGCGACGATGAAGCCAATCAGCGCCTTGAAGAACACGGCGGTGATCGCGAAGATGCAGGACTGCTCCACCACCATCCAGAACGTCTCGCGCTTGAACAGGAAGGTGAAGTTGCCGAAGCCGACGAATTTTTGCATCGACTTGTTCAGCGTCGCGAGGTGGATCGAGAACAGGGCAGGGTAAAGCACGAACAGCGCGATCAGCAGGATCAGCGGCAGCGTCAGGAAGAACGCCACGGTCGATTTCCGCTTCAACGCATTGTGCAGGCCCGTCCGTTTGCGCGCGCTCGCCGTGCGGGCGACGCGACCGTCCTCAACGACGACATCGGCCATGTCGGTGTCCTTGGGTCAAGCTTCCTTGCGGAATGTCCAACGGCGGAGCCGGCACCCGCGTGTCGGCTCGATCTGCTCATTCCATCGAACGGTGGGGTGCCCTGGCGGCTCACGCGGGGATGCGTGAACCGCCGTGGCACACCCCGGCTTAGGTTCGCATGAAGCCTTCACACTCGCCTTCGCCCCAGGCGAGTGCGGTCTCCAACTTTTCGCCCTGCGCAAAGCGCAGCGCCATCTTGGTCAGCGTGGCCTGCGCGTAGATCTGCTGGGCGATCTTCGGCGGCGCCGGAGAGGCCGCAATCGACAGTGTCTGATGATTGTAGGGATTTGGATAGTGATAGAGCGTGCCCTTCGGCGGGCCTACCTCGGCCCAGGTCTTCAGCGTCGTCATCTTCGCATAGGCCGGCAAATCGTATCCGCCGCTCGCCGCGACGAACTTTTCGATCGATGACGGCTGTGACAGAAAAGCCAGAAGGCTCTTGGCCGATGCCTTGTTCTTGGAGAAATTCCAGAGACCCCAGAAATAGGGCAGGAACGGCGCATACCGGCCTTTAGGACCGGAGGGGAAGCCGTGCGTCCAGCATTGCTCGGCGACCTGCGGCGCGTCGCGCCTGGCGACCGCCCAGGCGCTCGGCGGATTCATGATGAGGGCGCCGCGGCCGGAGATCAGCCATTTGTTGTTCGAGGCGTCGTCCCAGGACGGAGCGTCCGGCGGCAGGAAGGCGATCAGCTTCTTGTAATATTCGAGCGCCTGGCGAACCTCATCGGTCTTCACCGTGACATCGCCCTTGGCGTTGACGAGTTCGGCGCCGAACGACTGGAAGATGGCGCCCGCGGTATCGACGCTGTCGGTGGTCTCGCCGAGACCGATTCCGAATGGGAAACCTGCCTTCTGGCAGGCTTCCGCCGCCTTCAGGAATGTATCCATATTCCAGCTATCGGCCTTGGGCGGCGCGCCGACGGGGTACAGTTCCTGGACGTCGATCCCCGCATGCTTCTTCATGAGGTCGATGCGCGAGCAGGGCCCCTTGATCTGGCTCCCCGGGGTTGCCGGGACCGCAAGCCATTTGCCGTTGGCCTTGCCGAGATATTTGACCGTGTCGTTGACCTCACCGTTCTGCTTGATCGCCTCCTCGACCACATCGTTCACCGGTTCAAACTGCTCGGCATACGCATGCGGCCACCAAGTGTACATCTGAAGAATGTCGTGACCGGATTTGGCCTGCGCTTCGGCCGCGACCGTCAACTCGATCTTCTTGTTGTTGCTGGTGATGTAATCGATGGAGACTTCGACCTTCTCCTTTTCAGCCCATTCCTTGACCATGGCGGTGGAGGCGTCGTTGGCACCGGGCACCCAGTGGTCCCAGAAGCCGATCGAGAGTTTGCCGGCGGCGTAAGCGCCGCGGACATAGGGCGCTGTGATCAGCGCTGCGGAGGACATTGCAGTGGCAGCTACAAATTGACGTCGCGTCAGTGTCTTGCGTGACATCTCGTTTCCTCACCTGGATGTTTTATTGTTCTCGCGTTTCCTCTGGCATTCCGAGTTTTGTTTTTGATTTTTGGTTCGCGTTTCTTGGTGCTACGCCTCGCCGTGAAATTGCGCGAAGTGCAGCAAATTGGTAGCGCGATCAGATCATGATTGATCCCGTCTGTCGAGGAAGCCGAACGGCTCGCCGTCTAGAACTAACGTTGCGTCCGGGAACGCGGCAGCGCCGTCTCGCGTCGCGCGCCGGAGGTGAACCTCGGAGGCGCATTTTGCGACGCACACTTCGGGGCAAGGAGCGCGGGACATCTCGTGCGCAATTACGCCGCAGTTTCGAATAAGCCTTCATAACCGCTTCGCGCCAAACAGTTTTCGGGCGTGGACAGCAATTGGCTGCGGCTGGACCGCGAAGCGGCGAAAACGATAGAGTTGCAACCGGCGGGTGGCCCCCACCCGGACAGGACAATCGGATCGACGATGGAGACCAGAATGATCAACCCGGCGCCGCCTGCGCGGCTTCACCTGCGGCGATGGTTCGCGCTGGGCTCCGTGCTCGCGGTGCTGCTGGGCGCCGCCGCCGTTGCGCAGGCGCAAGGCCTGGTCAAGGGCGTTCAGGATGGAGCCGCGGCCGGCAACAAGGCGGCCGGACCCGTTGGCGGCGTGCTGGGCGGTGCGATCGGCGGCGTGGTCGGTGTCTTCACCGGCGTGCTCGGCGTCAACAACCAGCCGGCTCCGGCTGCCAAGGACGCGAGCAAGGATTCCAAGCAGCCGGGCGCCGGCAAGGACAAGGGCGCCAAGGAGACCGCCAAGGCGGGCAAGGGCGCCAAGGCGAGCAAGGAAGCCAGGAATGCGCCGCAGGACAGCAAGGACAATAAGGACGTCACCGTCCTCACCCAGCCCGGCGCGCCGCAACAGTCCGCCGAGCAGATCGTCGCCAACAGCGATTCCTATATCGAGCGGATCAAGACCGAGTTGAACCTGACGCCCGATCAGGAGAAGCACTGGTTCGGCTTCTCGAGCGCAATGCACTATCTGGGGCATAATGGCGCGGAGCGGCTCAACCTGCGGATCGCCCGCGCCAAGCGGGATCCGCCTGACGACATCATCGAGCAGATGCGCAACGAATCGCAATTCCTGATCGACCGCGCCGCCGACCAGCGCAACGTCGCCGATGCCGCCGAGCCGCTTTATTCGAGCCTCGACGACAAGCAGAAGCAGGTCTTCATCCAGGAGATGGTGCGCCTCAGCCACGAGCGCGGGCTGGATTAATCAAGTTGAATCCGATCGCGGGCGTCTGAATTAACGGCGCCCGCCACGAATTCGTGAATCCTCTCCGCATTTCGGGTATGGTTAGCTTCGTAAGCTGACTGCGGGGTTGATATGGCGGACGGACTCTCCGTTTTCCTGGTCGAAGACGAGGCGTTGATCCGGATGATGATGGCCGACATGGTGGAGGAACTCGGCCACCATGTCGTCGCAGAGGCGGACAATGTCCGGGACGCGAGCGCCTTTGCGATGACCGCGCAATACGATTTCGCCATCCTCGACATCAATCTGAAGGGCCTCTACGTCGATCCGGTCGCCGACCTGATCGAGCGCCGCGGCAAGCCGTTTCTGTTCGCCACCGGCTACGGGCCGGAGCTGCTGCCGTCCTTGCTCCGGCGGCGGCCGATCCTGCGCAAGCCGATTTCCCTCGACCAGCTCAAGGTGATGATCGATTCGCTGTTTCCGGGCGCGGTCGCCAAAACTCCTCACTGAGAAGGCTCCTCACCGAGAAGGCGCCGTACCGAGATCGCCAACGAAAATGGCCGCCCGTGAGGGGCGGCCATTTGGCGAAAGAATGTCTCGTCGTCTCAGATCAGGCCGGCGCTGAGGTCGATGCCGCGCGCCATCACGCCGAACGAGGCGACCAGGCCCATGCAGCAGAACAGCAAGATGATCTTGAACGAAGAATCGGCAAAACGGGTTTCGACGGCGACCGGGATCGCGGCAAGCGAAATCATGCTCATGTTCATTCCCCCCTTTGTTGACCCCTGAATTGCATCAGGTAGGGGAAGCTCTTAGAGCAAAAAGTTTGACGCGAGCTTGCGAGGGATCGTTAACGGAATCGCAATCGCTCGCGTGTTTTCGCGAGCAGCGAGCGGTCCCGCAAGTCTCAGTTGCGGCCGTTCTTCAGCACGGTGGCGATGGTATGGGCCGTCATGGCGGCGCGATCAGAGGCGCGCTGCGCGGCCAGCCGGTCGCGGGCCTTTTCCTCGATCAGGAGCTCGATCAGGGCCAGCCGCTTGTCATCGTCGTCCGCCTCGGTCAGCAGGCGGTGATAGCGGTGATAGTCGAAACCGAAGTCCTGCTTACGCATGTCTCGCCCCCGCAACTACGGGAATTGTTTCCCATCGGACACAGTCGGGCAAGCACGATCCTGCGTGGAACCGTGCCTTGTCTGCAATCAGCTGTGTATAGTTAACGGACTGGACGGCGTCGGTGCCGATCGCGGCTCATCAATCCGGATTGTGGTCGGCGAACATCTTCAGGCCGACGAAGCTCGCGTCGGGTTTCGTCACCAGCCTGGTCGGGATATTGCGCAAATAGTCCTGGAAGCGTCCCTTGGCTTCGAAGCGCGCCCGGAACGCGGAAGCAGCAAGGAACTCCGGAAAGCGCGGCACGATCCCGCCGGCGATGTAGACGCCGCCGCGGGCGCCGAAGGTCACCGCGAGATTGCCCGTGACCGAGCCGAGGATGGCGCAAAACATCTCCAGCGTCGCGCGGCTCAGTTCGCAACTGCCCTCCAGGGCGGCCTTGGTGATGGCGGCGGCGTCGCGGTGCGGCACCTGGGCGCCGTCGACCTCCGCCAGCGCCTCGTAGAGGTTTTGCAGGCCGGAGCCCGAAAGCGCGCCGCGCTCGATGGAGACATGACCGAGACGTCGGCGCATGGCCGCGATCACGCGTTCCTCCCGCTCGTTTTCCGCCGGCAAAGTGGCGTGGCCTGCCTCGGTGACGACCGCCAGCCGGGCGCCGTGGCGTTCGACCAGACATGAGACGCCAAAGCCGGTTCCAGGCCCAACCACCAGCAGCGGCTCTCCCGGGAGGCCGTCCTGGCCGCCGAGCGGGATCAAATCGGCAGGCTTCAGGGCGGGCAGGGACCAGGCTACGACCTCGAAATCATTGAGCACATGCACGCTCTCGAAGCCGAGGGCCGGCTGGAGCTCGTTGCCGTCGATGACCCACGGACTGTTGGTCATGACGCAGCGGTTATTGGTCACGGGACCCGCGACGGCCAGCACGGCTCGTTTGGGCTGCTTGCCGCCGGACCGGCGCGCAAGGACGTCGGCGATGGCTTCCCGGACGGTCGGGAAGTCAGCGACCTTCACATAGTCGATGGGCCCGGCCTGGTCGCCGCTGTCCGATGCGCTTTCGCTCAGCGCAAAGCGCGCATTGGTGCCGCCGATATCGGCGAGAAGAATCTGTCCTGTCTTGCCGATACTCATGACTTTGTGGCTGCCGCGCCGTGCAGGCTCGCGGGAACCGTTCCCTCCGCTCCATCCGATCCGCAATTTGCGAACGTCTCTAGAATCCGTCCTTGGGTGAGCCTAGTCAACTCGGACAACGCCAAACCGTTGCATCCCAGGTGCGACGGGCGCGATATCGCCGAATGGGTCGATGGTTGCGAAGCCGCGCGGGAAGATCGACATTGGACGGAGCATTCGGCGCCCGTCGCGCCGGACGGCTGGAACGGGACCTTGCGATGCAGATTTCCGACCGCGACGTGCTGCTGGTGATCGACGTGCAGAACGACTTTTGCACCGGTGGAACGCTCGCCGTTCCCGGCGGCGAGAAGGTTGTCCCGGCCATCAACCGAATTGCCGCAAAATTCACCAATGTGGTGCTGACCCAGGACTGGCATCCGGGCGACCACGTCTCGTTCGCACCGAACCATGTGGGCAAGCAGCCGTTCCAGACCATCGAGCTCGACTACGGCACCCAAGTGCTGTGGCCGACGCACTGCGTGCAAGGCACGGCGGGCGCTGAATTCCATGGGGAGCTCGAAATTATCAGGGCAAACCTCGTGGTGCGCAAAGGTTTTCGTCGCGGCATCGATTCCTATTCGGCGCTGTTCGAGAACGACCACCGGACGCCGACCGGCCTGATCGGCTATTTGCGCGAGCGCGAGCTCAAGACCGTCTTCGTCGCCGGTCTGGCGCTGGATTTCTGTGTTCGCTTCTCGGCGGAAGATGCCCGCAAGGCGGGGTTCGAGGTGGCCGTCATCGAGGACGCATGCCGAGGCATCGATCTCGACGGCTCTGTGGCCGCGACCCATCGGAGTTTTCGCGAGCGCGGTATTTCGATCGTCAGCCTGGATGCCTTGCTGCGAGGACCTTGAGATAGTCATGGTGGAGAAGAGAGGAAAACCGCTGGGTGGATCGGATCGTCCTCCGGATGATCCACTGCTATGGCCGTTTGCGGCGGCGCGGCTCGCGATGGACGCCTGCTTCTGGTGGCTGGAGCGCGATCCGCCGGAACAGGACGCGAGCAATCTGCCGTGGACGACACCCAACACGGTCGCCTTGGAGCTTGCGACCATGCGCCTGCGCGATTGCACGCGGACGCAATCCGGCCAGCCGGCACTGGTCTGCGCGCCCTATGCGCTGCATCGGGCTCTGATCGCCGACTTCGCACCGGGCCACAGCGTGGTGCAGTCCCTGCAGAATGGCGGCATCGATCGGGTGTACCTCACCGACTGGCGCTCGGCCTCGCCGGACATGCGCTATCTCTCGATCGACAGTTATCTCGGCGATCTCAACGTCGCCGTTGACGAAATCGGCGCGCCGGTCGATCTCGTCGGCCTGTGCCAGGGCGGCTGGCTGTCGCTGCTCTATGCGGCGCGCTTTCCCGCCAAGGTGCGGCGGCTGGTGCTGGTGGGGGCGCCCGTCGATCTCTCGATCGATTCCGCGCTGTCCCAGCTAGCTCGCAATGCGCCTGAGGCGCTCTACGACCAGCTCGTGGCGCGCGGCGGCGGCAATGTCAGCGGCGACGAGATGCTGCGCTTCTGGACGAAGGCGCCGAGCCGCGACGACATTGCGGCGGCATTGCAGAGGGATCTCTCGGACGAGGAGGGCGCGGCGCTGCTCGCGCGTTTCGATCGCTGGAATACCGAGACGCTCGACCTGCCCGGCACCTATTATCTGGAGATCGTCAACCGGATCTTCCGGGAGAATCGGATTCCCGGTGGCAACTTCACGGCGCTCGGCCGCGAGGTTGATCTGAAGGACGTCAAGGCGCCGGTCTTCCTGCTGGCCGGGCTCGATGACGACGTCGTGCCGGCCAGACAGGCGCTTGCGACCGCCAGTCTGCTCGGAACGCCGCCGGCCTTCATTGCCGCGGCCTCCGAGCCCAGCAATCATCTCGGCCTGTTCATGGGGGCGCGCACCCACGCCCATGCCTGGCCCCGGATCGCCGAGTGGCTGCGCAACGACCTCTCCGGAGTGCTGGCCCGCAGCGCCTGACCTTGTCAGGTGCTTTGGCCCGGCCGGGCCGGCGAACACGCAAATCCGTTATGCATGACGGCGGATGGCCTGCACGGGGCCCGGTCGATGGGTTACATATCATGGGGAACTGGCGGCTGCGGCCGCGACAAGATTAAGGGTACCGTGCTCGATGAGCTTCCACTCGATCTACGCCCACGGATTTGCGCGCGTGGCGGCCTGTGTCACCGCCTCCCACGTGGCCGATCCCACGGCCAATGCGAAGGCGATCCTGGCGGCGGCAGGCGCTTGCCATGAACAGTCGGTGGCGGTTGCCGTGTTTCCGGAGCTGTGCCTGTCCGGCTACGCGATCGAGGATCTCGTCAAGCAGGACCCGCTGCTCGATGCGGTCGAGCGCGGGCTCGCCTCAATCGTCGAGGCCTCCTCGGCCTTGATGACCGTCCTGATCGTCGGCGCGCCGCTGCGCTTCGGTCATCGCATCTACAATTGCGCCGTCGTCATTCATCGCGGCAACGTCCTTGGTGTCGTGCCCAAGTCTTATCTGCCGACCTATCGCGAATTCTACGAGGGACGGCATTTCGCCTCCGGTGCCGGCGTGGCCGGAGAGACGATCGCGTTTGGCGGGCTGCACGCACCGTTCGGCGTTGACCTCCTGTTCGCGGCCGAGGATGTTCCAGGCCTGATCATCGGCGTCGAGATCTGCGAGGACATGTGGATTCCGGTGACGCCGGCTTCCGAGCTCGCGCTTGCCGGCGCCAGCGTACTGATCAACCTATCCGGCAGCCCGATCACGATCGGCCGGGCGCGCTCGCGCGCACTGCTGTGCCAATCGACATCGGCGCGTTGTCTTGCGGCCTACGTTTATTCCGCCGCCGGGGCAGGGGAATCGACCACGGATCTGGCCTGGGACGGCCAGACCTCGATCTATGAGAATGGCGTGCTGCTGGCCGAGGGCGAGCGGTTCCGCCAGGACGGCCAGATCACATTGGCCGATGTCGATCTCGATCTGCTCAGGCAGGAACGCGCGCTGATGGGCACGTTCGACGATAATCGCCGGCAACGCGAAGCCTTTTTTCGGAAGATCACCTTCGCTCTGAAGGCGCCGGCCACCGACATCGGCTTCCTGCGCAAGATCGAGCGCTTCCCGTTCGTGCCGAGCGACGAAGCCCTGCTCGAGCAGGATTGCTACGAGGCCTACAACATCCAGGTCGCCGGCCTCGTGCAGCGCATGCGCGCGACCGGAACCAAGCGCGTGGTGATCGGCGTCTCGGGCGGGCTCGATTCCACCCACGCCCTGATCGTCGCCGCCAAGGCGGTCGACCTGCTCGGACTGCCGCGCAGCAACATCCTGGCCTACACGATGCCGGGCTTTGCCACCGGCAGCGAGAGCAAGACCAACGCACTGGCGTTGATGAAGGCATTGCAGACGGAGTGGCAGGAGCTCGACATCCGCCCCACGGCGACGCAAATGCTGAAGGACATCGGCCATCCCTTCGGCAAAGGCGAGAAGGTCTACGACATCACGTTCGAGAACGTGCAGGCGGGTCTGCGGACCGACTATCTGTTCCGGCTCGCCAACCATCATGGCGGCATCGTCATCGGAACCGGCGATCTCTCGGAGCTCGCGCTCGGCTGGTGCACCTACGGCGTCGGCGACCAGATGGCGCATTATAGTGTCAACGCCGGGGTGCCGAAGACGCTGATCCAGCACCTGATCCGCTGGGTGATCGCCTCAAAACAGTTCAGCGACGACGTCAACCGGACGCTTACGTCGATCCTGTCGGCCGAAATCTCGCCCGAGCTGGTTCCGGTCAAGCCCGGCGAGAAGCCGCAGAGCACGGAAGCCTCCGTCGGCCCCTACGAGCTGCAGGATTTCAACCTGTTCTACACGCTGCGGTTCGGCATGCGGCCGTCCAAGATCGCCTTCATGGCGCAGCACGCCTGGAATGATGTCGCCAAGGGCGAATGGCCGCTGGCGTTCCCCACCGATAAGCGCAGGGCCTATGATCTGCCGGAGATCCGGCGCTGGCTGGAAGTGTTCCTGCGGCGCTTCTTCGCCTTCAGCCAGTTCAAGCGCTCGGCGATGCCGAACGGGCCGAAGGTTTCGGCCGGCGGCTCATTGTCGCCGCGCGGCGACTGGCGCGCGCCGTCGGATTCCAGCGCGGCGGCATGGCTTGAGGATCTCGAGCGGAACGTTCCGAAGTGATTAGGCAAGACTGATCGGGCAGGGCGCCTCAAAACGACTTCGCGCCGCGCGGCTCATACAGCCGGCGGCGCGAAATTGCGTTCAATCTAGAAAGTTCCGAGGTCCGGAGTGCCTAGGAGTCCGGACCTCGTCACCTTGCCCCAGCCTTTGATCCCCCCGCCCCATGCGGTCCCCCAACCCCATGTAGCGCGATCAGAGGGTGATGCCCCTGGAAGGCCGCCGATCGATGCGCGCGATGTACGCGAAGTATCGTTAGGATTCCATTCCGTGTCACTACGGACACGAACGCGCTTGATGCTGCACACTGGTGCATTTGTCCGCATCTGCTGCGATCGCTGCTGCCTGAATTCGATGCAGGCGATCGGCGGGGATGTCCACATCAGCGCATCGCCGCGGCACCTGCATTTCACGGGCCTGTCACTTAACTGGTCTAGCGCTGCTCCCGTCATCGCTGACGGTCAAGGAGCAAGCCATGTCGAAGCCGGTGTTGGGCGCCGCACTATCCATCAAATCGATCCCCGCCCACCGCGACTGGCTTCTGGAACGGCAGCGCGATCTCGAAATCCAGGATTTTTTCCGCGCGGATTTGCTCGACGGCGATTGGCGGAGTGCGGCCAGCGAGATCAAGCAGATGCTCTCGGGCCATACCGGCCGGCTCGGCATTCACGGCCCGTTCTGGGGCTTCAAGATCGACAGCCATGATCCCTTGATCCGCAAGGCGGTGACGAAGCGCCTGCTCCAGGGCCTCGATGCCGCGGAATTCCTCGGTGCGACGCAGATGGTGATCCATTCACCGTTCACGACCTGGGACCACAACAATCTCGACCTCTATCCCGATAACCGCGGCAATCTCGTCGAACGCGTCAAGACGACGCTTGCCGAGGTGATCGCGCGCGCCGAGACGATCGGCTGCGAGGTCGTCATCGAGAACATCGAGGACAAGGATCCGCGCGACCGCGTGCGCCTCGCCAAGGCGCTCGAAAGCAACAAGGTCCGCGTCTCCCTCGATACCGGCCACGCCAACTACGCCCACATCTCCACCGGCGCACCGCCGGTCGATTACTACGTCGAGACCGCCGGCGACATGCTGACGCATGTGCACCTCCAGGACACCGACGGCTTTGCCGACCGGCACTGGGCGCCGGGCGAAGGCAACATCCCGTGGGTGGCCGTGTTCCGCGCTCTGGGCCGGCTGACCTCCAACCCGCGGCTGATCCTCGAACTCCGCAATCACGACGACGTTCGCGCCGGCGCAGCCCATCTGGCCGCGCTCGGTCTCGCTGAATAACCGGCATCACAAAGGTCAGGGCTTATCGTCATGAGCAAACTCACCCGTCGCACCATCCTGAAGTCCGGCGGCGCTGCCGCGGGCACGCTTCTCCTGCCGCGCTTCGCGATCGGGCAGGCGGACAACCGTCCGTCGGTGACGATCGCCGTGCAGAAGGTGACGAATTCGAACGTGCTCGACGTGCTGCGCGAGCAATCGAACGTCGGCGAGCGCGTGTTCTTCTCCTCGATCTGGGAGGGCCTGATCTCCAAGAACTGGCGTGGCAGCCTGGAGGCCGTGCCGGGCCTCGCCACCGAGTGGCGTCGCATCGACGACCAGACCGTCGAGGTGAAGCTGCGCCAGGGCGTGAAGTTCCACAATAGCGACGAGCTGACGGCCGAAGACGTCGTCTTCACCTTCAGCCGCGAGCGCATGTTCGGCGAGACCGAGGCCAAGAGCCGTTCCACCATCCAGGCCTTCGAGAAGATCCCGACGCCGCGCCCGGGCAAGGAACTGCCGCCTGATGTGCCGGCGGTTGCCCGCCGCATCTGGCCGGACCTCGTGCGCGTCGATGCCGTCGACAAGTACACGGTGCGCTTCTACAACGCGACGCCCGACGTCACGATCGAGGGCCGGCTGTCGCGCTACGGCTCCGACATCATGAACCGCCGCGCCTGGGAGCAGTCCGCGAGCTATCTCGACTGGGCGCGCAAGCCGATCACGACGGGCCCGTACAAGGTCGTCGAACTCAAGCCCGACGTGTCGCTGACCCTCGAGGCGCATGACGAATATTGGGGTGGCCGGCCGCCGCTCAAGCGCATCCGTTTCCTCGAAGTGCCCGAGGTCGCGAGCCGCATCAACGGCCTGCTGTCGGGCGAATACCAGTTCGCCTGCGACATCCCGCCGGACCAGATTGCCGGAATCGAGAAGAACGCAGCGTTCGAAGTGCAGGGCGGCAGCATCCTCAATCACCGCCTGACCGTATTCGACAAGAACCACGCCGTGCTCGCCAATCCCCTGGTGCGGCGCGCCTTCACCCACGCGATCGACCGCCAGGCGATCGTCGACAGCCTGTGGGCGGGCCGGACCCGCGTGCCGAAGGGCCTGCAGTGGGAATTCTACGGTGACATGTTCAACGCCGACTGGAGCGTGCCGGCCTACGATCCGAAGCTCGCGCAGGATCTGTTGAAGCAGGCCAACTACAAGGGCGATCCGATTCCCTATCGCCTGCTCAACAACTACTACACCAACCAGGTTGCGACCGCCCAGGTGCTGGTCGAGATGTGGAAGTCGGTCGGCCTCAACGTCCAGATCGAGACCAAGGAGAACTGGTCGCAGATCATGGAACGTGCGCCGACCCGCGCGGTTCGCGACTGGTCGAACTCGGCTGCCTTCAACGATCCCGTCTCGTCGCTGGTCGCCCAGCACGGCCCGAACGGCCAGCAGCAGCAGATCGGCGAGTGGACCAACGCCGAACTGAACAAGCTTTCGGAGTTCCTGGAGACCTCGACCGACCGGGCCGCCCGCAAGAAGGCGTTCCGCCGCATGCTGGAGATCGCCGAGCGCGAGGATCCCGCCTATACGGTGCTGCACCAGAACGCGACCTTCACCGCGAAGCCGAAGTCGATCAAGTGGAAGGCGTCGCCGGCATTCGCGATGGATTTCCGCGCCGGCAATTTCGAGGCGTAAGTGGTGACGCCGCTGGTCAGCATCCAGGGCCTCAGCGTCGCCTTCAACGGCGTCCCGGTCCTGCGCGGCGTCGATCTCACCTTGCAGAAGGGCGAGGCTCTCGGCCTCGTCGGCGAGTCCGGCTCCGGCAAGTCAGTGACGTGGCTTGCTGCGCTCGGCCTCTTGCCGCGGCATGCAAAAGTCTCGGGCTCCGTGCGGCTCGACGGACGCGAAATCCTCGGCGCACCCACGGGTGAGCTTGACCGGGTGCGGGGCGGGCGGGTCGCCATGATTTTTCAGGACCCCGCAAGCGCACTCAATCCGGTGCTCACCATTCGCAAGCAGCTCTGCGAGGCTTTGGCGCTGCATCGCGCTCTCTCGGGCGAGGCGGTGAGAGCCGAAGCGCGGCGGCTGCTCGATCTCGTCGGCATTCCCGATGCGGCGCGGCGGCTCGAAGCCTATCCGCACGAATTCTCGGGCGGCCAGGTCCAGCGCATCATGATCGCGATGGCGCTGGCCGGAAATCCCGATCTCCTCGTCGCGGACGAGCCGACCACGGCGCTCGACGCCACCATCCAGGCGCAGATTTTGGAGCTGCTCTCGACCATCCGCCGCGAGATGAGCATGGCGATGGTGCTGATCAGCCATGATCTCGGCGTCGTCGCGGAAAACTGCGACCGCGTCGCCGTGATGTATGCCGGCCGCATCGTCGAGCAGGCGCCCGCCAATCAGCTCTTTGCCGATCCGGTGCATCCCTACGCGCAGGGCCTGATCGGCGCACTGCCGCCGCTCGACGGACCGCGTCGACGTCTCACGGCCATTCCGGGGACCGTTCCCGATCCCGCGCACATGCCAAGCGGCTGCGCCTTCGCGCCGCGCTGCGCGCTGGCGGCCGAGCCGTGCGGACTTGCCGTGCCGAGCCTGGCGCCGATCGCGAATGATCGCGTGGTCGCCTGCATCCGGGCTGAAGCTTCGCGCCGTGCGCTGCTCGGGATCGCCGCCGAATGAGCGGGCCGCTCGTCGAGATGTCCTCGATCTCGCGCAGCTACGCGATGCGCTCCGGGATGTTCGGCCGCAGCACAGCGGTTCACGCGGTCGACGGCTTGTCACTTGCGATCCGCAAGGGCGAAACACTGGGCCTCGTCGGCGAGTCCGGCTCGGGCAAATCGACCACGGGTCGTATCGTGCTTGGCCTCGAGCCGCCCGATCGCGGCGAGGTGCGGTTCGACGGCAAGATGATGGCCGCGCCAGGCACGAAGGCGTGGCGCGCGCAGCGGGCGCGCATGCAAATGATCTTCCAGGATCCGCTGGGGGCGCTGGACCGGCGGTTGCCGGTCGCAGCCCAGATCCGCGAACCCCTGGACATTCACGGTCTCGGCACGCCGGCCGAACGCGAGGAGCGTGTCCGCGAATTGCTGCGCGCCGTCGAGCTGACGCCGGCGCATGGCGCGCGCTATCCGGGCGCGCTCTCCGGCGGCCAGCGTCAGCGTATTGTGCTGGCGCGGGCACTGGCGACTAAGCCCGATTTCCTCGTCTGCGACGAGCCGGTCAGTGCGCTCGACGTCTCGATCCAGGCGCAGGTGGTGAACCTGCTTTGCGATCTCCAGGCGCAGCTCGGGTTGACGTTGCTGTTCATCAGCCACGATCTACGCGTTGTCAGGCAGATCAGCAATGTCGTCGCCGTGATGTATCTCGGCCGCATCGTCGAGATCGGCAGCGCCGATGATCTCTTCGCGCGTCCCGAACACCCCTATACGCAGGCGCTGGTCTCGGCGTCACCCGCGCCCGGCCGCCGCAGCGCGGGCCGCATCGTGCTGGCAGGCGATCCGCCGAACCCGGCGGCGCGGCCCCAAGGCTGTGCCTTCCATCCGCGCTGCCCGCGCGCTATCGCGCGCTGCGCGAGCGAGGTCCCGGCGCTGTCGGCCGTCAGCGGTGACAGGCAAGTCGCCTGCCATCTCGTGACGGGGCCGCAGGCCGAGACGCGGGACGCGGCCTCGGATTGGACGCGCGGCGCTGACGATCGTGCTCGTCGTCACCTTCGCCTTCGTTGTGCTGCGCCTCTCCGGCGATCCCGCGCTGATGATCCTGGGACCTGAGGCGCCGCCGGAAGTGCTCGCTGCTTTCCGTAAGGCCTGGGGGCTCGATGATCCCATCTGGTTCCAGTACCTCGACTACTTCGGCGCCATCGCCAAGGGCGAGCTCGGCCGCTCCATGCGCGACGGGCGACCGGCGATCGAGCTCGTGCTGGAGCGGATTCCGGCAACGCTGGCGCTGACGCTGCCGGCCTTCTTCTTCAAGGTCGCCCTCGGCATTCCCGCCGGCATCTACGCGGCGCTGCACCGCGGCTCGGGAATCGATCGCGCCGTGATGATGACGGCGGTCGCCGGCTTCACCGTGCCGAGTTTCGTCCTTGCGCTGCTGCTCGTGCTCGTCTTCGCCGTTCAGCTCGGCTGGTTGCCGTCGGGCGGGCAGGACAGCTGGCGTCACGCCATCCTGCCAATCGTGACACTCAGCCTCGGCGGCGCCGCGGTGCTGGCGCGCTTCACCCGCAGCGCCATGCTGGAGGTGCTGGGCCAGCCCTATATCCGCACCGCCTCGGCCAAGGGCGTGCCGTGGCGCAAGGTGGTGACGTCGCATGCGCTGCCGAACGCGGCGATCCCGACCGTCACCATTCTCGGTTTCATGGTGGGCACGCTGATCGCCGGTGCGGTCGTGGTCGAGAGCGTGTTTGCCTGGCCGGGAGTAGGGCGCCTGCTGGTCGTCGCCGTCGCCAACCGCGACCTCGCCGTCGTGCAGTGCATCCTGTTGCTGGTCGCGATGACCATGGTCACGTCCAATCTGATCGTCGATTTCCTCTACGGCTTCCTCGATCCGCGCCTCCGCGCCAAGGGAGCGCACGCATGACCGATGCGACGCTGAAGGATACGGCTGTCCGCCGCCGCATCAGCCTGCCGGCCATTCCAGTCTCGGTCGGGCTAGCGATCTCCTGGATCGTGGCGATGCTAGTGATCGCGGCGTTCGCCGAGAAAATCGCGCCTTACAGCTTCACCCAGCTCGACCTGCGCAACCGGCTGGCTGCTCCCGGCAATGTCGCGCACTGGCTCGGCACCGACGAGCTTGGCCGCGACGTGCTGTCGCGGCTCCTCGTCTCGATCCGCATCTCGCTGTTGATCGCCTTCGGCGCGACCGCGATCTCGGCGATCGTCGGCACCACGCTCGGCTTCCTTGCCGCGCATTTCCGCGGGGCCGTCGAGCAGTTCGTGCTGATGCTGACCGACTTCCAGGCCAGCATGCCGTTCCTGATCATGGCGCTCGCGGTGCTCGCCTTCTTCGGCAATTCGCTGCCGCTGCTGATCGGCCTGATGGGGCTGTTCGGCTGGGAGCGCTATGCCCGCATCGCCCGCGGCCTCGCCATCTCCGCCAATGCGCAAGGCTATGCCGCGGCCGTCCGCCAGCTCGGTGCGACGCCGTCGCGGATTTACTTGCGCCACATCCTGCCCAACATCGCCTCGACCCTGATCGTTTCGACCACGCTGGTTTTCCCCGAGGTGATCCTGATGGAATCCGGCCTGTCCTTCCTCGGCCTCGGCGTGCAGCCGCCGATGACCAGCCTCGGCAACATGGTCGGCTATGGCCGGGAGTACCTGACCCGGGCGCCCTGGATCATGCTGGCGCCGGCGACCGCCATCGTGATCACCACGCTGGCCGTCTCCGTGATCGGCGACTGGCTGCGCGACCGGCTCGATCCGACCTTGCAATAGGGCGACTGGCCTGACGCCGTCGGACACCCGCTTCTAGCCTTGGACCTCCGGCGTCCTGCCGCGCCCGAGCGCGAATTGACCGACCGGGCCCTCGATATGGAATTCCAACTCCGTCATTTTCGCGAACAGATCGATGTTGGTGCTGCCAATGGCGCAGCCGCCGAGGCCCATATCGGTTGCCGTCAGGTAGAGCGTCTGAATCAGGCTGCCGACATCCTTCAGGATCAGCGAATATGCGATTGAGCTGTATTTCCAGGAGATCCGCCCAAAACGCGCCGCGATCGTGATGAGGATTTGTGGCTGACCCGGCGCGTCCATGGCGAACTGGGCAGCCGCCAAATGCGCCTGGAGTTGTTGGGGGGAGGCGCTGATCGCGACTAGCGCGTGGCTCCCTGCATCGTAGTGGTAGAGCCCGCGCGCAAGCCCGTCGCAGTTCGCGACGGTAAGGTACAATTCCAGCTCGTACGCGCTGCCCGCCGACGGATAAGGCCTTGTGCTGTAGGTGACGTCGGAACCGCCTTCGAAATACGGCTCGCTCTTCCACTCGGACAAGACGCGCGCGCTGGTGTCGAGAAACTGCGCGAGTTCGCCGAGCGTGACCGGATTCTTGTCGTCGAAATCCCGCGTTGAATGGCGTTCGCGCAACAGCTTCGGGAAGCGGGAGTTCGGCTCCGAGGAGGAGAATTTGCGCAGGTCAATCTTGCTGCCGGCCCAGGGCGGACGCACCGCTGGCGACGGCGGAACGATGCCGGCATAGGTGAAGGCGGCGCCGACCGGATTGGCTTGCCGACCCTCCGTGCTCCGCGTGTGAAACACCAGATCGTGGAAATCCCAGAGTACGAGGTTGCCGTCGCCTTCGTTCACCCGCAGGCCTTGTCCGTCTTTCGCATCGAGCTTGAGCAGGATCTGGCTGTCCAGCAACAGTTCGAGCAGATGGAGGGTGGAGGAAGCCACCGTCTGGTTGAGCTTGCCGATCTTCCGGGGCTGCGACAGCGCCGCAAGGGTGGCGGCGATGGCGGGATCGCCAATCCGGAACAACGCGCCGGCGCATGGCGATTCCAGCACCAGCTCGTTGCCGCGCCGACGGAGAAAGGCAAAGCGCGATAGCACAATGGTGTCACGACTGCCCAGCTTCGCGCGCCGCGGCCAGTATTCGGGGACTTGGGGCTCGATGACCACGAAGTCCTGCGTGTTACGCGACGAGGAGAGGCGGTATTCCAGAAGCCCCTGCCCGGCCAGGCGACGTACCAGGGCGTCGACGTCTCTCGCGAGGGCGCTCTTGCCCGCAAAGGACGCGAGCGGAAGGCCGGTGCTCAGATGTCGCGCGCAGTCCATCGCGGCCGCGCTGAATTGTCCGAGGTTGACGGAATAGTCGCCCAGAATGGCGGTGATGTTTCCGTCCGGCTGCATCTGGAGGGAGAAATGATGGCTCAACCGGGCGGCAATGTCTGGCGCGATCTTCCTGGTCGGCTTTTTCCGGGGAGCGCGCACGAAAGAGCAACCCTTCAGGTGTGTGGAAGGAATGAAGTCAGATCGCTTTCCGGTCGCGGCCGGTCCAACAATCCGAGCTTCACCGGCACATCGTAAAGGCGACCCGGTGCGAAACGGCGATAGAAATGACGCAGGCCGGGAACGAGGACTCTGACGACCGGAACCTCGACGTCGGGACGTGTCTGGTCGAGGACGAGGAAATCGTAGCCTGCACGGGCGGCGATCTCGACGCAGGCGACGACCTGGTCACGCGTATTGTCGTGAAGCTTGAGGCTCGGCGCTGGGAGGACGATCGGGTGGTCGCTCGGTGTCAGGAACGGGTAGTCTTCCAGGCGCAGCGGCGTGACACCGTCGAGGGTCGGCTTCTCGCCGCTTGCGCCGCCCATCATGCCGACGGACATAAATTGGGTCAGTTCGGTGAGGGATCGCAGCAGCGCTATATGGCGGTCGAAATGCGCGCCGGAACCGAACTCGATATTCTCGTGTCCATTCTGCATCCAGTGCATGATCGCCACGTAAGTCGGAATGCCGAGGTCCGTGGTGATGTCGAGCACCCACAGCTTGCGCCCGGCTTCCGCAAATTGAGCCTGGAGATCCCGAACATAGAAATCGTCGAATTGCCCGAGATCGACCTCGGCGCGTCGCACCCGGTTGTACCACCAGATCGCGTAGGCATCGCGCTCGATCAGTTCGAGGAAGCCCTGAACGATGGCTTCGTCGCGGGTGTTGCCGGCCGCGCAGCCGTTGGAATCCGTATGAAAGCCGCCATAGAAGAAGTACAGGAGGCCGGTCGGCAGATATTTGAAGCGTTTGTCGCGCAACGACGAGACCGGCGACCACTCGGTCCTCGTCGAGGGATCGAACGGCTCGGGCACCGGATGGGGATCGTCCGGCTGCTGCAGAAACCTGGTCTTGAACTGCGTTTCGCTGAAGAGCTGGACGTCGTTGGGAAGAAGCGCGTCGCCAGGCGCGAAATCGACGAAGCGGCGCGTCGTCCTGATCTCATCGCCCTGGAAAATACCAGAATAGCGTTCGATCGATTCCATCAGCGCGCTTGCCTCACCCTGTTCAGCCGTCGAGCCCTTGCCAAAACTGCCGCCACTCAATCCGGACCTGAGCTGGTCGATGCTGTGGGCCGGCGCGGAGAAATTGTGCTGGGCGAAGTAGTTGGTGTTCATCGGCAGGTCGACGTCGATCCGCTCGAGCCGGGTCACGACCCCTGTCAGTGGGCTCACATGCTTGCGGAAGCGCGACACCGTCGACCGCGACGTCACGGTGCGATATCCACCGCTGGTCATGACGAGCCTCTTGCCCTCGGCAATCTCGACCAGGGCCGGAGATCGGCGCGGGTTGTTCAGCTTCCTGCTGCCGCAGGTCGGACATTGTGGACGTCGCGTCACGTAGTGCTTGGCGATGGCGGCGCCGGTCAGGTCGAAGCTTGCGATGTGATCGCACAAATCGGTGCGAAAATCCGAGGCAATTGCCTTGGCGATCTCGACCGCCGCAAAATGGATTCCAGTCTTGCCGACGCTTTCTCTGACGAGAGGCGACATGGCAACCGCACGCGCCGGTCCCCGGTCAAGAAACCCCTTGATCTCCCGGTTGCGGATCATGCGATCGAACAGGCAGGTCCAGCAGGCGCTCTCGCCCGGTTTGAACATGGGCCCGACCAGCGGAAACGCGCCGGACGGCTGTACCAGCAGCCATGGCGTTTTGCCCGCTACGCGTTCGTGGTTCAATTCGGCGAGCCGCCGGTCGAGATAATTGTTCACCAGCGTGATCGTGAGCTTCGGCGAGCGCTTGGCGATTTGAACACCGAGCTTGCTCAACGCCGCGGTCAGCTCCTTGGCGCCTTTGACGTCAATCGACTCGACCTGCACGGGGCAGTTGCGAAGATTTTGTTCCGCGATCTCCAGGGGCATGCCGAGGCTTGCCAGGAAACCGCCGACGGCGTCGTCGAACGCTTTCGGGGTCCGCGCAACGACATATCGGCGATCGAGCAGCCGCTTGATTGCTTCCTCGATCTTGTCGGCCGGGAAGCGCTTCGAAAGCTGGCGAATGATCTCCGACCCGGCCTTGCCGTGTTGCCCGATCGCAGTGGCGAGGGCGCAGTAGAGCTCGCCGTGCAGGAAGAATTTGCGGTTCTCGGAATAGAGACAAACCGCATCGGGAGGCAGTACGTAAGCGGTGAAGTTCGGTGCAAATCGGAGAATGTCTTTGCGGGTCTGCCGCGCAACGCGGGTCTTGCGAGTTGCAGTCATTGAGTCAGCACGCTGATCCTGTTGCCGTCATGCTAGATCCCCGGCGCAAGATGGAACGTCGCGACGGCGCGCCGGCATTTTCCCAGAGAATTGAAACGAATTCAGCTGTCACCCGCAAGCCGCCGATGCAGGCGTCGTAGCGAAATCAAGCAATTGGCCGGACCCTTTCTTGAGGCCGGCCAATGACCTATCAACCCGTGAATTTGACATTCGGAACGTGCCGGGGTCTAGCACACGCGGCAGCGGCCCCATGATGCGCAGCAACCCGCGCATGATACGGCACATCCCACCACACCAACGCCACAGCCGACAGCACAGCCAACTGCACAACCCGCACATCGGCAACCGACGCCACATCGGCAACCACGGCAAGCCCGACAGCCTCCGCAGCCGCGGCAACCGCCGCATCCGCGCCATGCCAGCTGCACGCGGCTACCGGCGTTTTCCTTGTCGAAGAGATGGAAGGTGGCCAGGCTGACGTCAGCCATTTCCTCTTCATCGAGCGCGATTGCCTGGCCCGTTCCAAGGTGCGGCAATTGTTGTACGTCGGGTGTCGGTACGGCGGACGCCGATGCGCCTCCCGCCAGCGAGAACGTCAACCCTGCGGCTCCGAACGCCGGCACGGCGACTTTGCTTACTCGCTTCTTCCCTTTAGAAGTCTTCTTCGCCTGCCGCATGGTCGAACCTCCGAGCATTGCAAGAAGTATCCCAGCCGCGGTAAGTCTACGCCCAGGAAATAACGCGGGCAACAATTACGCGCACAAAAGCGCGGGGCTGCACGTTCGGGATGTATTCATCTTCATGAACGGCAACCGGCACGGCCGGTTGACACAACGCGTCAACGATCCACGCTCTCGCTACGCGTGCAGCTTGGTGCAGTGCCGCAAGCGCATCCAGGTTTGAACGGAGAGATCGGCGTGGCGGATCAACTCGGACGTGTCGCTTGGTACGAACTGCTGACCACGGACGTCGCGGCGGCGGGCGCATTCTATCGCAAGGTCGTCGGCTGGGGCGTGAAGGATGAATCGACTCCGGAACTGCCTTACACGGTGCTTCGTAGCGGCGACATCCCGCTGGGCGGCCTTATGGATATCCCGGAAGAGGGGCGGAGATCAGGGGCAACGCCGAGATGGATGGGTTACGTCGCTGTCGACGACCTGGACCGGGCTGCCGCGCAGATCAGGCGTCTCGAAGGCACGATCTTTGTGCCGCCGACCGACACCAATATTGGTCGAATAGCAGTCGCTGCCGATCCGCAGAAAGCGACGTTCGGGCTGATCGAGAAACCGACATATGGCCGATGGAAACCGGGCCGGCTGGACGAGCCCGGGCGCGTAGGCTGGCATGAGCTATTGGCCGCCGACCGGACAGTGATCTTCGATTTCTACAGAGAACTATTTGGTTGGCAGAAAGCCGACGCTCAAACCGATCCAGCGGACTGGTATCAATTGTTTTCGGCCGGGGGGCAAACGGTCGGCGGCATGCTGACGAAACTTTCGAGCGTAGCGCAGCCATGTTGGCTGCATTACTTCAATGTCGACGACATCGGCGCTGCGACGAAGCATGTGAATGCTGGTGGAGGCCGGATCCTCCAGGGTCCGATCGAATTGCCTGATGGCTGCTGGATCGCACGATGTGTGGATCCCCAGGGCGCCCTGTTTGCACTGCAGGGTGCCGGGGGTCATGCAGGCATCGAGCCATTCTCGGCCTCGGAAGTCGGGTGGTCCGCCAAGTGGGGCGGCATTGCCTCCCAGGGGAGAATTGTGCTGCCAAAGCCGAAGCGCTAGCTGCTGCAGCGTCCGTCCGGCGCTGGCGCGACCCTGCAATAACCCGCGCCGGGAGCAGGGGAGGCCTGCGCGGGGCCGATCCGGGCCGTTTCGGGGCAAGTTCCCGTTGCGCGCGCCCAGCCCGTGCGCTATCCGGCCGGAAAGGCCTGAGGCGGCTTCCATTTTTCCGCCCGGCTGACCCAACCGAGGACGGAAACCGCCATGCCAGCCTATCGCTCCCGCACCACCACCCACGGCCGCAACATGGCGGGCGCCCGCGGCCTCTGGCGCGCGACGGGCATGAAGGATGCCGATTTCGGCAAGCCGATCATCGCGGTCGTCAACTCCTTCACCCAGTTCGTGCCCGGCCACGTCCACCTCAAGGACCTCGGCCAGCTCGTCGCCCGCGAGATCGAGCAGGCCGGCGGCGTCGCCAAGGAATTCAACACCATCGCGGTCGATGACGGCATCGCCATGGGCCATGATGGCATGCTCTACAGCCTGCCGTCGCGCGAGCTGATCGCCGACAGCGTCGAATACATGGCCAACGCGCATTGCGCCGACGGCCTCGTCTGCATCTCCAACTGCGACAAGATCACGCCCGGCATGCTGATGGCCGCGCTGCGGCTCAACATCCCCGCCGTGTTCGTCTCGGGCGGCCCGATGGAGGCCGGCAAGGTCACGTTGCAGGGCAAGACCAAGGCCGTCGACCTCATCGACGCCATGGTGGCGGCCGCCGACTCCAAGGTCAGCGACGAGGACGTCAAGGTGATCGAGCGCTCTGCGTGTCCGACCTGCGGCTCCTGCTCGGGCATGTTCACGGCCAATTCGATGAATTGCCTGACCGAAGCGCTTGGCCTCGCATTGCCCGGCAACGGCACGGTGGTGGCGACCCATGCAGACCGCAAGCGCCTGTTCGTCGAGGCCGGCCACACCATCGTCGATATCGTGCGCCGCTATTACGAGCAGGACGATGCCTCCGTGCTGCCGCGCAACGTCGCCAACTTCAAGGCGTTCGAGAACGCGATGACGCTGGACATCGCGATGGGCGGCTCGACCAACACCGTGCTGCATCTGCTGGCGGCGGCCCATGAAGGGCAGGTGGAATTCACCATGCAGGACATCGACCGGCTGTCGCGCCGCGTGCCCGTGCTCTGCAAGGTCGCGCCGTCGGTCGCCGACGTCCATGTCGAGGACGTGCATCGCGCCGGCGGCATCATGGGCATTCTGGGCGAGCTCGATCGCGCCGGCCTGATCGACACCTCGGTCTCGACCGTGCACGCGCCGACCATGAACGACGCGCTGGAGCGCTGGGACATCAAGCGCTCCAAGAGCGAGTCGGTCCGTACCTTCTTCCGCGCTTCGCCCGGCGGCATCCCGACGCAGGTCGCCTTCAGCCAGGAGCGCCGTTACGACGAGCTCGATAGCGATCGCGAGAAGGGTGTGGTCCGCAACCTCGAGCATGCCTTCAGCAAGGATGGCGGTCTCGCCGTGCTCTACGGCAACCTCGCGCAGGACGGCTGCATCGTGAAGACCGCGGGCGTGGACGCCTCGATCCTGAAGTTCTCCGGCCCGGCACGCGTGTTCGAAAGCCAGGACGCCGCTGTGGAAGGCATTCTGGGCGGCAAGGTCGTTGCCGGCGAGATCGTGGTCATCATCTACGAAGGCCCGCGCGGCGGCCCCGGCATGCAGGAGATGCTGTATCCGACGAGCTATCTGAAATCGATGGGCCTCGGCAAAGCCTGTGCGCTCGTTACCGACGGACGCTTCTCCGGCGGCTCGTCCGGCCTCTCGATCGGCCATCTGTCGCCGGAAGCGGCGGAAGGCGGCAACATCGGTCTGGTGCGCACCGGCGACCGCATCGCCATCGACATCCCGAACCGCAGCATCAGCCTGGAGGTCTCCGATGAGGAGCTCGCCAAGCGCCGCGCGGCGGAAGAGGCCAAGGGCGATGCCGCCTGGCAGGCGACGGGCCGCAAGCGCAACGTCTCGACCGCGCTTCAGGCTTATGCAGCGCTCACCACCAGCGCCGCACGCGGTGCGGTGCGTGAGGTGAAGCGGCGTACGAAATAAGCGCTGCACCGTCCGCGCCTCGCGCGATGGTCAACAAGTTCTGAACGGCCGGCGCAAGCCGGCCGTTCGCATTAA
This sequence comes from Bradyrhizobium barranii subsp. apii, assembly GCF_011516635.5. GTDB lineage: Bacteria > Pseudomonadota > Alphaproteobacteria > Rhizobiales > Xanthobacteraceae > Bradyrhizobium > Bradyrhizobium barranii. The sequence goes on from NZ_CP096255.1 coordinate 5,218,724, forward strand.
GGATGCCTCGACGAAGTTCGGCAGCTCAAGATGTTGCAGCTTATAATGCTCGCGACCTTCGCAAATCCATTTTGGGCAACTGGGGCACCACCACAATGTCTCGTACTCTCGCTGTCGTTTTCTCAACGGTCGTCGCCGCGATTTCCATGACGAGCGCGGCCTCCGCCGGCTGCTACAATTGCTACGCGCCGCCGCCGTGCCAGACCTGCTACCAGCAGCAATACGTGCAGCCGCAATACCGCACCGTCGACGAGACCGTGATGGTTTCTCCCGGCGCGACCGTCGCGCACCGTACGCCGGCGCAGTACCGCACCGTGATGGTGCCGCAGACCGTGATGGTGGCACCGCCGAGCGTCCAGTACGAACGCGTCCCGCCGCAATACGCCACGCGCCAGCGCGTCGAGATGGTTTCGCCCGGCTATTCCTATTACGCCCCGGTGCAGATGGGCTGCGCGTCCTGCGGCTACTGAGCCAACGCAGCGACGAAGAGTTTCGGGCGGCGCTCCTTTGGGGGCGCCGTTTTCTTTTGAGGCAGCAAACGAGGCCCGGAAATGGACGCGAATCCAACCGGGCCTCGCAACCGGCGACGCCCTGGGCGGTGTCGCCAGTGTCCGGGATTGCTGAGGGGCGGCGTGTGTCGGCGGCCGACATGTTGCGAAGCTAGACGAACAGGCTGACGCTCGCCTGACAGATCGCGTGCGGCGGAAAATTCAGGCTTGGGGTGAGGGCGCGCGTTTGGAGGTGCCGGTACCAACGGACGGTGGCGCGACGCGCCGCCGCCATTTCTCTCGATGCTGGAGCTCTCGTACCGGCCGCGTATTAGGACAGCTTCAATGCCATGTGAATTACACCGGGTTCGCGGGTCGTTGCTGGCTTGAAGCCAAACTTGTCGAAGACGCGGAGCATCGCCGCGTTCTCCGGTAACACCTCCGCGGTCAACTCCGTCAATCCGGCCTCGCGGGCGATAGCGATCAGATGGCACGTCAGCAGCCCGCCAACGCCACGTCCCTGCCAGGCATCGATCACGACGAAAGCTGCTTCGGCCCGTCCAGGCTCGAATATGACATAGCGACCACCGCCGATGATCATGCTGCGGCTCGCCTCTTCCGTGCACGCAACCAGCGCCACGTGGTTTCTGAAATCGGGTTCCATGAAGAAAGCGCGTTCCCGTTCGGAAAAATGACGCTTCGTCACAAAGAAGCGGCGTTGGAGCGATTGAGCGCTGGTCTCCTCGAGCGCGGCAAGCATGTCGGGCTCATCCTCGGGACGAAGCGCCCGGATATCGACCAATCGTCCGTCGCGTAGTCTCTCCTGGCGGCTGTAATTTGCTGCATCCGGCACTTAAGCTCTCCCGCGGCCCGATTGCGGCGCGCCCCCGCGGGGCGGTTGGTCGATCCCGATTGACGCGAACACCGTCGCCGATCGTTGACCTAAATCAACGTCAGCGACCGCCGACCTTTTTGAATGACCTCGCGCGACGACGAGGTCGAACATGGCGATCAAAGACTTAAAGCTGCCTGATGGCCCAATGTCGGGGCTGGTCGCCTCGGCCGTGGAATACATGGTCGATGCGGGACAGCGTAGCGTCCTGTTCCTGGACATCATGCGCCAGCGTGGCGACCAGTACCGCGAGCACGTCGCCCAGACCGCGCCGCATGTGCTGCAATATGCTGCAGAATTGATCACGGACGGCCGGAAGCTGGACGAACCGGTCAACTACGCGCTGGTGCGCATCATTCCGCCGAAGGATGTTGAGATCGACATGAGCCGGCGTCCGTTCGTCGTGGTCGATCCGCGCGCCGGCCATGGACCCGGCATCGGCGGCTTCAAGGCCGATAGCGAGATCGGCGTCGCCATGAAGGCGGGGCATCCCTGCTACTTCATCGGCTTCCTTCCGGAGCCGATGCCCGGGCAAACCATCGAACGCATTGCGCGCGCGGAAGCGATCTTTATCGAGACCGTCATCAGCCGTCATCCGGACGCCGACGGAAAGCCCTGCGTGATCGGCAATTGTCAGGCCGGCTGGGCCGTCATGATCCTGGCGTCACTGCGGCCGGAATTGTTCGGGCCGCTGATCATCGCCGGTGCGCCGCTGGCCTACTGGGCAGGCGTGCATGGCAAATACCCCATGCGCTATTCCGGCGGCCTGCTGGGCGGAAGCTGGCTCACGGCACTCACGAGCGATCTCGGGGCCGGCAAGTTCGACGGCGCCTGGCTGGTGCAGAATTTCGAGAACCAGAACCCGTCGAATACGCTCTGGACCAAGCAGTACAACGTCTACTCCAAGGTCGATACCGAGGCGGAACGCTATCTCGATTTCGAGCGCTGGTGGGGCGGACACGTCAATCTCAATGCCGAGGAAATCCAGTTCATCGTCGACGAGCTCTTCATCGGCAACAATCTCGCCGCCGGTCGGATCGAGATGTCCGATGGCCAGAAGGTCGATCTGCGCAACATTCGTGCGCCGATCGTGGTGTTCTGCTCCAAGGGCGACAATGTCACCCCTCCGCAGCAGGCGTTGGACTGGATCCTGGACTGCTACGCCGACGTCGACGAGATCAGAGCCTATGGCCAGACCATCGTCTATACCGTTCACGAGAGCATCGGTCATCTCGGCATCTTCGTATCCGGCGGTGTGGCGAAGAAGGAGCACGCTGAGTTCTCCAGCAACATCGACCTGATCGACGTGCTGCCGCCAGGACTCTACGAGGCCACGTTCGAGGCCCGTGGCAACGAGACGCTCAATGCGGATCTTGCGGTAGGCCAGTGGGTGATGCGCTGCGAGGCCCGCACGCTGGATGATATCCGCGCGATGGGCGGAAATTCGCCCGAGGACGAGCGGCGCTTTGCTGCGGCCAAGCGTGTCTCGGAGCTCAATCTCGCTGCCTATCAAAAATTCATGCGGCCGTGGGTGAAGGGCATGGTGACGCCCCAACTCGCGGAATGGGCCCGCAACATGCATCCGCTGCGGCTGCAATACGCGGCGTTCAGCAGCCAGAACCCCTGGATGTCCACGGTCAAATCGGCTGCCGATCGTGTCGAGACAGACCGCAAGCCGGTTTCAAAGGACAATCCATTCCTGGCATTCCAGGAACAAATGTCGAAGCAGATCGTGCACACGCTGGATAGCTGGCGCGATGCGCAGGAGGCGCTGAGCGAGGCCGTCTTCCTCAACCTCTACGGCTCGCCGCTGCTCCAGGCCGCGGTCGGCGTCGACCCTAATTCCGTGCCCTCGCGCCACCGGGAGATGTCGCAGGAGCATCGCGCCATGCTCGCGGCACGGATCGCCGAGCTGAAATCGCACATCGCTGAGGGCGGGCTCCGCGAAGCGGCGCTCCGCGCGCTGCTTTATGTTGGCTCCGCACGCGGCATGGTGGATGAGCGGAGCATCGAGGCGTTGCGGCAGGTTCGGCGTGACCATGCCGGCGCCCGCATGACGCTGTCGGAATTCAAGAAGCTGGTGCGTGAGCAGTTCTTCATGCTGCTTCTCGATCGCGAAGGTGCTCTCGCTGCGATCCCGAAATTGTTGCCCGACGACACCAACCAGCGGCGTGCGGCCTTCGTGGCGATGCGCGAGGTGCTGTCGGCGAGTGAGGACATCACCGGCGAGCGGGCCAATCGCCTGAAGCGCGTCGCCGCGCTCTTCGGTCTGGACGGAGAGGGCGAGTTGACATCGAACGTCGCCCCTTTCGATCCCAAGGCACGGGCGTCGTAACGCGGATTGGCAGGATCGGGAGTGACATCATGTCGGCCGACACGACGCAAACCCAGCCCGGCAGCAAGTACGATAGGTTAATTGCGGCGGCGAAGGGCGCGCCGCCAACGTCGACCATCGTGGTGCATCCTTGCGACGAGACCTCGCTGCGCGGCGCCATCGATAGCGCAAGCGCCGGCATTATCCGGCCTGTGCTCGTCGGGCCCGAGCGGAAGATCAAGGATACTGCCGCCCGGTGCGATCTCGATGTGTCCGGCTTCGAGATCGTTGATGCCGCGCACAGCGACGAATCCGCGGCCAAGGGCGTCGAGCTCATCCATGCCGCCAAAGGCGAGCTGTTGATGAAGGGCAGCCTGCACACCGACGAATTGATGCGGGCCGTCACCGCCAAGACCGGAGGCTTGCGCACCGACCGACGTATCAGCCATGTCTTCGTGATGGATGTGCCTGCCTATGCAGAGACCATCTTCGTGACGGATGCGGCGATCAACATTTTCCCCGATCTCGACGCCAAACGCGACATCATTCAGAATGCGATCGACCTCTACAATCAGGCAGGGTTCGGCAAGACGCCGCGGGTGGCGATTCTGTCTGCCGTCGAGACCGTGACCTCGAAAATCCCCTCGACCATCGAAGCCGCGGCCCTGTGCAAGATGGCCGATCGCGGCCAGATCACCGGCGGCATCCTCGACGGCCCGCTGGCTTTCGACAATGCCATCGATCTGGAGGCCGCGCGGATCAAGGGCATCACATCCGAGGTTGCCGGCCGCGCCCAGATCCTGATGGTTCCGGACCTTGAGTCCGGCAACATGCTCGCCAAGAATCTCGCCTATTTCGCCAAGGCCGATGGCGCCGGCATCGTGCTCGGTGCGCGTGTGCCCGTCGTGCTGACCTCGCGCGCGGATTCGCCACGTGCGCGGATGGCGTCCTGTGCCGTCGCCGCGCTCTATGCTCATGCCCGGCGCCGGAAGGCGCCGACGGTTGCCGCGTGATCGCCATGGATACGATCCTCGTCGTCAATGCCGGCTCGTCCAGTGTGAAGTTTCAGGTCTATGCGATCGAAGGCGACGGTGCGCTTCGTCGTCAGATCAAGGGACAGATGGACGGTATCGGCAGCCGACCGCGTCTGCGGGCAAGTGGCCCGAGCGGCGATCCGATGGCCGATCGGGCTTATCCGATCGAGGCTGTGCCTGATGTTCCGGCGGCGATGGCCGTTGCCGGCGACTGGCTGCGGGACGAACTTCGCGTCACGCCGATCGCGGTCGGTCACCGGGTCGTGCATGGTGGGCCGGACTATTCGCGGCCGGTACTGATCGACCACGGCGTCGTGTCCCGTCTCGAACGATTTGTGACCCTGGCGCCGCTGCACCAGCCCCACAATCTGGCGCCGATCCGTTCGCTGCTGGCGAATTTCCCGACGCTGCCACAGGTTGCCTGCTTCGACACCGCATTTCACCGCACGCATGATGCCGTCGCCGACCATTATGCTATTCCGCATCAACTTCATGCCGAGGGTGTCAGGCGCTATGGCTTTCATGGGCTGTCCTACGAGTATATCGCCCGGACGCTGCCGGGCGTGGCGCCCGATATCGCGAAGCGGCGCGTGATCGTTGCCCATCTCGGCAGCGGCGCGTCGATGTGCGCGCTCAAGGACGGGCGCAGCGTCGAGAGCACCATGGGTTTCACAGCGCTCGATGGCCTGCCGATGGGAACGCGTCCAGGGCAGATTGATCCCGGGGTGGTGATCTATCTCATCTCCGAGAAAGGGATGTCCGCCTCAAACGTGCAGAACTTCCTTTATCGCGACTGCGGATTGAAGGGGCTCTCCGGTGTCAGCAATGACATGCGCGAGCTGGAGGCGAGCGCCGACCCCAAGGCGAAGCTCGCGGTCGACTATTTCGTCTATCGGATCTGTCTCAGTGCCGGCATGCTCGCGGCCGCCTTGCAGGGCCTCGACGCCTTCGTCTTCACGGCCGGGATCGGCGAGAATTCGGCGAACATTCGCGCACGCGTGGTCGAGCAGCTAGGATGGCTCGGCGGCACGCTCGATCCCGTCGAGAACGCGCGTAATTCCAGGCTGATCTCGCGTTCCGACAGCCGCATCCCCGTCTACGTCGTGCCGACCGACGAGGAACTGATGATCGCACAGCATACGCTGTCGCTGTTGATGAACGGACAATCGACCAATCCAAGGCAAGAGAGGGTGTCATGATCCCCGTGTTCCCGGATACAAAGGTTGCCCTGAAGGGCAAGAAAGGCCTCGTCGTCGGCATCGCGAACGACCAGTCCATCGCCTGGGGGTGCGCGAGGGCATTTCGTGCGCTTGGGGCCGATCTGGCCGTCACCTATCTCAACGATCGCGCCAAGAAGCACGTCGAACCGCTCGCGCAGGCGCTGGAAGCGCCGATCTTCATGCCGCTGGACGTGATGACGGAAGGGCAGACCGAGGCGGTGTTCGAGCGGATTGCGAAGGAATGGGGACAGCTCGATTTCCTGCTGCATTCGATCGCCTTCTCGCCGAAGGAGGCGCTCCATGGCCGCGTGGTGGACGTCGGCCGCGATGGCTTCCTTAAGACGATGGACGTCTCTTGCTGGTCATTCCTGCGCATGGCGCATCTCGCCGAGCCGCTGATGAAGAACGGCGGCACGATGTTCACCATGACCTACTATGGCAGCCAGATGGTGGTGGAGAACTACAATATCATGGGCGTGGCGAAAGCGGCGCTTGAAGCGGCCGTCCGCTACGCGGCCGCCGAACTTGGCCCCAAGGGCATCCGCGTGCACGCGATCTCGCCGGGCCCGCTCGCCACGCGCGCGGCGTCAGGTATCCCGGAGTTCGACGAGCTCATGGACAAGGCGCAGTCCAAAGCGCCGGCGCGCAGCCTGGTCAGCATCGACGACGTCGGCAATGCCACCGCGTTCCTGGCGCTGGATGGTGCCAAGCTGATCACCGGGGGCGTTCTCTATATCGATGGCGGGTATCACATCATCGACTGAGCGCCCTCAGCGATAGTGCAGGGCGATCAGCTCGGCGACGCAAGCGGGCTTCTTGCCGCCCTCGATCTCGATCACGAGATGATAGTTGACGCGCAAGCCGTCCGGCGGCACGTCCTCGGTTTCAGCGACGGTGACCCGGCCGCGGAGCTTTGAGCCGGCCGGCACCGGCGCCAGATACCGGATGCGATCCGCGCCATAATTCAGCGTATTGCGCAGCCCTTTCAAACCCATCACGGATCGAATGAATAGTGGAGCAAGCGAGAGCGACAGCAGGCCGTGAGCGATTGTGGTGCCGCCGGGCGCTTCCTTCCTGGCGCGGTCCTGGTCGACATGGATCCATTGCTCGTCACAGGTTGCTTCGGCGAATTTATTGATCCGATCCTGGGTCACTTCGATCCAGTCGCTCGCGCCGATCTCGGTGCCGACCGCGGATTTGATCTCGTTGAAGTCGCTGAATATCCGCATGGTCGTGACCTCGTCAGATCGTCATTTCCGGGATGTTGTCAGGAACGACCAATTCGGCCTCTGTCACCGCCATAACCTCGCCAACGCTGACACCTGGGGCGGTCTCGAGCAGCGTCGCCTTGCCGTCCGCAAAACCGATGACCGCCATGTCGGTCACGACCAGATGGACCGGGCGCGCCGAGGTCAGAGGCAAGTTGCATGTCTTGACGATCTTCGACTTGCCCTTCGCTGCATGTTGCATGGCGACGATGACCCGCTTGGCGCCGCTGACGAGGTCCATCGCCCCGCCCATGCCCGGCACCATCTTGCCCGGGATCATCCAGTTGGCGAGAAGCCCATGCGCATCGACCTGGAGGCCGCCGAGCACGGTGACGTCGACATGGCCGCCGCGGATCAGTCCGAACGACATCGCACTGTCGAAGGTCGCCGCACCCGGGAGCGCGCTGATAGGGCGGCCGCCGGCGTCTGTCAGTGTCGGATGCGCCATGCCTTGTTCGGGAATCGGCCCGGTGCCGATCAGTCCGTTCTCCGACTGAAAGAAGACTTTCAAATCGGCCGGAACGTAATTCGCAACCAGGGTCGGAATGCCGATGCCGAGATTGACAAGGTTTCCGCTCTTCAACTCCCTGGCGACGCGTCGGGCGATGATGATCTGCGGGTCCATGATCTCACCCGTTGGTAATGAGGTAATCGACGAGCGGCGCCGGGGTCACGACGTGATCGGGCGCGATGACACCGACGGGCACTATGTTCTCTGCAGTGACGATGACCGTGTCGGCAGCCATCGCCATGACCGGGTTGAAGTTGCGGGAGGTCAGTGCGTAAGCGAGATTGCCGAGATAGTCGGCGAGAAACGCGTGAACCAGCGCGTACTGCGCCCGCAATGCCGTCTCCAGCAGGAACGGCTTGCCATCCACCTCGATCTGACGCTTGCCTTCGGCAACCAGCGTTCCGACGCCCGTCGGCGTCAGCACCCCGCCGAGGCCACATCCGCCCGCGCGGATGCGTTCGACGAAGGTGCCTTGCGGCACGAGATCGACGGCGATCTGGTTCGCGAGCATCTGCTGCTGCGCTTTCGGATTGAGGCCGATATGCGTTGCCGTCAGCCTTGAGACCAGCGCAGCGTCGAACAGCTTGCCGACGCCTTTGCCGGGAGTGGCAGCGTCATTGCAGATCAGAGACAGGCCGGTCTTGTTCTGCCGCACGAGTTCGTCAAGCAGGCGCTCCGGGGTTCCGACGCCCATAAAGCCGCCGACCATGACGCTCGCACCGGCCGGGATCATCGCAACGGCTTCTTCGACGGAAACGGCCTTCATGGGCGGAACTCCGGTCGGCAGGCGCAGGTGAATACTGGATCGATGTTGGGGGCGGGCAGACTCTCGGCCTTGATCTGCGTCAAGGTTGCCGGGTCATTCGCGCAGGCCAACGCCGACGCCTGCAAGGGTCTCGTGCCAGAGCCTGCGCACCTCGGCGTGCCGCCGTTCGAGCGTCGCGCTGACGGCATCCCGGAAAGGTAAGAGGTCCGGGCCCTTCAGGAACAGAATCTGCGCCTGCAACAGCCGGCCGCTCTCGAACTCGATGCGGCGCAGCGCCATCACGAAGGGATCGTTCGCGTTCGCTTCCGTCGGGAGCAGGGCCGCCGGCCGGATCCCGGCATGAACCGCATGTGCGAGCGTCGCGAGGTGAATGGTCTGCGCGCGGGTGTGGTCGGCGATGCCTTCGATCGGGGCGGGGAGCCAGGCCATCTCCCAGGATGCCGCCATGGGGCCCAGCGCGAGGTCCGGGACCCAGGCGGTCGCGCGCATGAGAAGTGAGACGATCTCGCTCTCGCGATAGAACTGCGCGTTCAATTCGGTCTGCCAGGCGGCATCGAATCTCGCGGGCAGGGCGACGGCGAATTGCCGTGCCAGCGCACCATGCGCAGAAACCAGGAACGCGGCGACCCGCGTCTGCTGGCGCGGCGGCACGCGCCCGTCGGCCTGCAGCGGTCCGAAGAACGCGCTCATGTCGCTGGCCTCTGCACCGGGATCGCGCGCAGATGGTCATAGCCGGCGGGAAACGGCGAAAAGTCTCCGCCGGCATCTTCCGGCGCGATCAAGACCTGCTTGTTGCCCTGCCAGCGGCCAGCCAACACGTCCTCGGCGAAGCGCGCCAACAGGTCGGCAGTTAGTGCAGCCTTTTCGAGCGTAAAGGCGTGATAGGCCCTCGGGATGATGACGAGCGCACTGTCAGGAATTTCCACACGCAACGTCTCGTGCAGCGCCCGCGGCGTGAGGAAGTCGAACTCGCCGTTCAGGATCATGGTCGGGACGGATATTGAGGAGAGCTGCGGCGTCAGCGGCTTGAAGTCGAGGAAAGACTCCATCAGGTTCTGAAGGGCGTACACGTCGTTGACCAGCCAGCCCTGCCGCTTCACGCTGTCGAGCTTGTCCAGCAGCGGCTTCAGCCACTGGTCGGACAGGTTCATCGGCAGCAGCAGATCCTGGAGGTAACCGGTGCCGCCCAGAATGAGGCCGGTGCGCAAGGCGTTGCCGATCAGAAGCAGTTGTGGTGAAAGCTCGGCAAAGCAGCTCATCGGTACAAGGCCCGACAGCCGCGCGCCATGCTCGATGGCATAGCGCAGCGCGATCAGGCCACCGAAACTGATGCCACTGAGGAAGACCGGACTGTCTCCAAGTTCGCCGATCAGGCGATGCAGCACGGCGATGTGGTCGTCCTGATCGATGAACAGCGCGGGCTTGTCGGAGACGCCCTGGCCGAGCAGGTCGAAGGTAGCGACCCGGAACCGCCGTGCGATTAGCGTGTCGCGATACGCGCCCCAAAGCTCGGAATACTGCGTCAGACCGTTAACCAGCACATAGGCAGGCGCATTCGCCGGTCCGTCGAGCTCATAGCGGATACGATATGAGCCATTACTGAGGAAGGGCATTGCGGGGACCGGCCAGCGTGACGATGACCACGATCCTCAACGCAGGCCTGAGGATTCCATTGAGCTAAATCAAACCTCAGGAGGAGGTCCAGCCTAGCGTTCGCGCAAAATACCGCCAGTAGGGAGTTCGTCATGAACGGGAGAAGCGCACTCAAGCGTTGCTTCGTCAGCCTGATCCTGTTGCTGGTCGGCACCGCGCTCGCGGTCGCCCAGCCGTTCACGCGGCGCTCGTCGCAGATGCAGCATGACGGGCTCAAAAAGACCTATGAGATCGCGAACTTCCGGCTTGGCGGCAAGTACGACCTGGCCAATCCCTCCAAATGGGAGAATGGCGGCGAGGGCGGCGTGACGCTGGAATCGCTCGGGGCAGGCAAGCTGCGTACCGGATACATCGCGATCGGCAACGCGCGGCGCAATGCCGCCGGTGAGATTACCAACGCGGTCGTGATCAATTCCTATTATTCCGGCGATTCCACCGATATGTACGAACAGTGGGTCAAGGGCGCGGCCCTGTCGGGCGGCGTCCCGATCATCGGCCCCGGACGGCCGATCGACACCGACCGCTACTACGTCATCATGGTCGACCCGCTGGGCACGTGGGGCGCAAGCAAACCGTCCGACGGCCTCGGCATCAAGTTTCCGCAGTACAGCTACTACGACATGGTGCAGGCGAACTACCGCCTGCTGCGCGACGAGTTGAAGGTGGCGCGCGTCGCGCTTGTCACGGGCGTCTCCATGGGCGGCACCCAGACCTACGTGTGGGGGGTCATGCATCCCGAATATATCGGCGCCCTGATGCCGATCGGCGGCACCACGCAGTCGGACGGTGAAGACCCCGTCGGCAACTGGACCTTCCAGATGATGACGGCCGCGATCGAGGGCGATCCGGTCTGGCAGGCGACCAAGGGTGACTACTACAATCTGCCCAAGGAGAAGCACCCTATGCCGGGTGTGGCGTTCGGCTGGTCGATCCTGGGCATGACGGGCTACGACTTCGGCTTCCGCACGACCCAGAACTGGGCCGCGGTCCAGCCCGAGATATTCTACTGGGATCCGCCGAACGAGAAGGCCGGTCTGAGCGTCACCAACCGTGCCAAGCTCTATGACGCCGTCGATCTCGTCTGGCGCAACCGGGTCGGTGAGACCCATAACGTCAATCCCTATCTCGGCCGCATCCAGTCGCGCACACTGGTGATGCACATCACCAACGACCTCTGGCTGAACTTCAAGCTGGCGCAGAAGGCCGTAGATCGCGTGCCGGGCGCGGACCTGATCGCGCAGGAGAGCCCGGTCGCCCATTACGGCGTGTTCCCGATCATCAACCAGCGCAAGAACGATCCGAAGTTCGTCGCTTTCATGGACGACGTCGCGGCTCTCGATCGCGCGGGGATGTTCGTCGACAAGAATTATCGCGTACCGGGCGTCGCCGTAAACATCGATCCGAGCAAGTCCTTCTGGAAGGACTTCGTGACCTATCCCTATCCGGTCAAATACGCCAACGCCAAGGACAAGATCGGCAACACCTGGCAGATCGGCTACATGGATGAGTATGCCGGCACCGACAAAGATCCCAAGGTCCTCGTCATCATCCACGGCAAGGGCGCATTCGGCGGGCACTATGGCAACATCATGCAATATGCGCTGCGGAGTGGCTTGCGTGTGATCGTGCCGGACTTGCCGAACTACGGCATGTCCGGGCCCGGTAATCTCGATAAGAGCCCGGCGCGCACCATGCAGGATATGCGCGAGGTCATCTACGATCTCGTCGTAAACCAGCTTGGCGTCAAGAAATCCTATTATCTCGGCCACTCGCTGGGCGGTCAGTTCGTCACGGGGTACGCCCTGACCTGGCCAGATGCGGTGCAGGGCCTCGCGCTCGAAGCACCGTCCGGACTCGAGGAATACCCGCGCGACATTACGATCGCGAAAGACAAGAAGGCACCTCTGTTCCAACCGGGACTCGGTCGCGACTTCGACAAGTGGAAGCAGATCTGGGACCAGACCGGCATCCTGGCGGCGGAGAAGGCCCGCGACGAGCAGAGCATTCGTGACTTCTTCTACTTCAAGAAGCGCAACCCCGACACCGGCGTGGTGTCGGCGGCGAAGAGCGGCTACTTCTTCAGCGACAGTGAATATGCGCGCTTCCATACCGAGCAGCGCGTCGGGCTTACCAAGGGCAACCCCAAGGAGCTCGAACAGTGGTGCAACGTCTTCATCTTCGACATCTACACGATCGGAGCCGAGCTCCAGCAGGATGATCCGAAGAACCTTTACGAGCGGGTCACCCAGATCAAGGCGCCGATCTTCCTCGCTTTCGGTGACAAGGAGCCGTTCATCCCGACGCCCGCCTTCAACGGGCTGACCGATCTCGGACGCGACGTCATCACGCCGTTCATGACGCGCATGACCAACGCCGGCAACCGGCCGATGCTCAAGATCTATCCGGAGACCGGGCACTTCATCCACACGGACAATCCGGTGGAATATTCAGCGGACGTCGTGGACTTCGTCACGAAGGGAACGGTCGACACCTCATCCCCCCTTGGCACAGATCGCATGATCAAGGGTTCCGTGGTATCCGCCCTGCCAGTGGCGCCAACACCTCCCGGTGCGGCACCAACCGCCGGTCTCAACAAATAGGATCGGTCTATGCCACGGGTACAGGCGGGTGAAATCGAGCTTGGCTGGCGGGAGTGGGGCCGAGGCGAAGTGACCGTCGTCTTCATCCATGGCAATCTCGCCAGCAAGGACTGGATCGAGCTGGCTGCGCCCTTTTTTCCGACGGGCCTGCGCGTCATCGCCATTGACTGGCGCGGCTGCGGGGACAGCGACCGGCCGAAGCCTGCCGCCGATTATTCGAACTACTCCATGCAGCAGCATGCCGAGGACATGCTGGCGGCACTCGATATGCTCGACATCGGCTATTGCCATCTCGCGACGCATTCGACCGGCGGCATCATCGCCGCCCGCATGCTCTTGATGCAGCCGCAGCGTTTCGGGCGCGTGTTCGCACTCGATCCGGTGACGCCGCTCGGCATGGCTTTCAATGCCGACCAGATCGGCCTGTTTCGGGCGATGATGGCGAGCAAGGATCTGACACGGACGATCATGGCGACCGCGGCGTCCTCGCTGTTCGTGCCCGAGAGCATGGCGCCAAACGCCGTGCCTCGATTTCGGGAGGGATTGAAGGACATCCAGGCGTTGTTCGACCGCATCATCGAGCAGACCTTTGGCGTCTCCGAGGGCATCTGGATCGGAACGCCGGTCAACCTCACGAAGGAAAGAGAGAGCAGAGAGCTCGAGCGCCGCATGCCGGAGCTGAAGCATCCGCATCTGGTGCTATGGGGCGAATGGGACGGCTGGATTCTGCCAGCCGATCTTCACGTCATGGCCGATGCGATGCCGGATTGCCGTCTCGTGATCGTGCCTCGCGTCGGGCACTCGATGAATCTCGAAGTACCCGCGCTCTACGCCGGCTATTTCGGCGCTTGGTTCGGAGGACTTACCGCGTAACTGCTCACACCTGAAGGGAGAGACGTCATGGCAGAGATCAACCTATCCGCAGATAACGTCCGTGCGGCGCTGACCGAGGCACTTGGCCGCCTGCGTAAGGCCAACGCCGACTATTTCGAGATGCTGGAGAAGGGGATCAGTTCGTCGCCACTGCCGATCGCGAACCAGGCGAAGGAGTTTTGCAGTTTCATGCAGCGCAATGTCACAGCGACCCTCGACCTCAGCGACAAGCTGGTCCATGCCAGGGATGTCCAGGACGCGCTCAAGCTTCAAGCCGATTTCTTCCAGGAGCAGATGCGGGCCCTGACCGACCAGACCAAGACCATGGGTGAGGCGGCGATGAAGGCGGCCGGCGGCATGTTCAGTCCGAAGAGCTGAGACTGCAACCACGGTACTGACAGACGCGGTAGCGTCAGAAAGGTCTGGTATGGCCGAGACCAACAAGCTTTCTGTCGAAAAGGCACTCCAGAAGTTGCTTCGCGACGAACCCTTGGAAACGGCGAGCGAGCAACGAGACGAAAAAGCCGAGGCGCTCAGGGAGGAGATCAAGCGCATGCGCGCGCAGAGATCGCGTCTTGAGCGATCACCCGGCAAGGACAAGTGAGATCCGGTATCATCGGATGATGCCCCGGTTTTTCGTCGGCATCCTGGCCCGTGTCGCCAACAGCTGGTCGGTGGCCGTGCTGTTCGAGGTTCTGCGCAAGACGCTCGACAATCTGGCCGATTTCAAAGCGCCCGGCTTCACATGGCCGTAAGCCGAGGAGCGGAGTGGGCGCAGCATGCGTGATATCGCCACATCGGGGCTGGTTGCCGATTTCCTGTTCGGCTTCGGCGCGCTGTTCGCGATCATCAATCCCTACGGACTGGCCTTCATCTTCCTCGACAAGACGAGAGGTCTTTCTGAAGACGAGCGCGCGAGCCTTGCGCTGCGGGTTGCCGGATATGCCTTCGTGGTCCTGCTGGTGTCGCTGTTTCTGGGCAGCCAGATCCTCAACTTCTTCGGCGTGACCATCCCGGCGCTCCGGATTGCCGGCGGCCCCGTAGTCGCAGCGACAGGCTGGTCCATGCTCCACGCACCCTCGGGCCCGGCCGGACCTCACGAGGTCTCGTCCCCCGATCATGCGACCATGAAGCGCATGGCCTTCTTTCCCCTCACAATTCCGCTGACGACCGGGCCGGGAACGATCGCGACAGCCATCGCGATCGGGATTAGCCGCACCAGCAGCCTCGATGCGATGTTCCAGTGTAAGCGCGAATTTCTCCGCACCTTTTGCTTTTGAGAGTCCTGATGCATGAGGTGTCCACCAAAATAGGTGGACACCTTGTGATGAGCGACGATGATCAGAAACTGCGGGTCAGGCTTGTCGGCCGGAACGGTCGCCGGCGCTACGAGGCGGCATCGAAAGAGCGTCTTGTCGCGGCCTGCCTTGAGCCTGGGGTTTCGGTATCGAGGCTTGCACTCGAACATGGGGTCAACGCGAACCTCCTTCGGAAGTGGATCAAGAAGCACAGCGCGACCAGGTCGCTGCCGCCGTCCTCACGCCCGGCGTTCATCCCGGTTCAGCTTGAGGGGAAGTCCGAGCGGGACCTGTCGCGAAAAGACAGCGTGGCGACGGTTGATTTGCCGGCTTACGATGAAGTGCGTGGTTCGGAACCCAAAGGGACTCCAGCTTTTTGTTCTCCGGCCAAAGTGAGCGTGTCGCTGCCGAATGGCGTGAAGCTCGCGCTGGAATGCGGCGATGTGGATGCATTGACGGCGATCATCGGAGCGCTGGGCGATGTTTAGACTGGGCGATGACCTGCAGGTCTATCTGCACCGTGAGCCGATCGACTTCCGGGCTGGCATCAACAGCCTTGCGGTCCTGGTCCAGGAGACGATGGCGCTCGATCCATTCACTCCGGCGGTTTTTGCGTTCTGCAATCGCCGTTGCGACCGGATGAAGCTTCTGTTCTTCGATCGGTCCGGCTTTGTACTGGTCCTGAAGCGGCTGACCGAAGACAGGTTCCGATGGCCGCGCCGCCAGGAGGCGATCGTCACGCTGACGACGGAGCAATTGCACTGGATCCTTGACGGCATCGATATCGATGCGATGGTCCGCCATCCGGTGCGGCAATATCAGGTTGCCGGCTGAGCTCTCGAGTTGAGCGGTTGACGCGTCGGTACGGTTCAGATTCAAGAATTCGATGAATCGAACCGGCGATCCGAGTGTTGAAGTGCTGTTGGCACGCATTGCTGCGCTGCAGGCGGAGAACCATCAACTCGCCGACCGCGTCGCCAAGCTCGAGGAAGAACTGGCGCTGGCACGCCTGCATCGTTTTGCGCCGCGCAGCGAAAAGCATGTTGATCGTCTCTTCAATGAAGCCGAGCAGGCCTCCGATGAGGAGGACGCCGGCAGTGAAACGAACAATATCGCCGAACTTCCGGACACGGGCTTGCCACCCGTCGAAAACACAATGGGAAAGAAGCGCGGCCGCAAGCCGCTGCCGGGGAACCTACCTCGTGAGCGCGTCGAGTATGACCTGTCCGACGATCAGAAGGCGTGTCCTTGCTGCCGTGGCCAGATGCATCGCATGGGCGAGGCTGTCACCGAGCAACTTCATATCGAGGTGAAGGCGAAGGTTTTACAGAATGTGCGCTTCAAATATGCGTGCCGCCATAGCGATCGCACCGGGATCCACGCCCCTGTCGTGACCGCGCCGATGCCGCCGCAACCATTGCCGGGCAGCGTTGCCACGCCCTCGACGCTGGCGTTCGCGCTGGTTCACAAATATGTCGATGGCACGCCGCTCTACCGCCTGGCGCAGGCCTTCGAACGTGCAGGTGTTCCTGTCAGCCGCGGCGCTTTGGGCCACTGGGTGATTGGCTCGAGCGAGAAGCATCTGCATCGTAAGCGTAGCTCTGCGGCCCTTTTGAATGGCGCTTGACGCCTATTTTGTTCGCGTGGCGCGTCGCCGCGGCTTCCTTGTGTCGGACAACGCGTTGACGGCGGCTTCGAGTGCCTTCCGGTCGACGACGTTGGGATCGAACCGCTCCGGGCCCCAGAGGCGCATGTGTCCGTGCTCGGGATGGGCGGGGTCGCTGATGGCGGCGAGGTATTCGGCATAGCCTGGCGCACCGCCGACGTCTTCCGGAGGACAACGACCGGCGGCCTCGAGCAGGAAGGGAAGCCCCTCCGTCGTGGTGTTCTCGAACCATTTTTCGAGCTTGATCACATGGTCCCAGCTGTCGCCGAAGTCATAGAGATAGTGGATCGTCTTGGCGCCGGTCTCGCGAACGATATCGCACAGCCGCGCTTTGCGGGCATCCATGGGCTGGTGACCGTAATCATTGTCGGGGTCGGGAATCCCCCAATGTGCCTCACCAGCAAAGAACTCGAAGAGGTGACTGTTCGTCCAGCCGAATGCCTCCTGAAGCGTCAGATGCAGCCGATCAAGGCGCAGGGTGACGGGTACGACAAGGCGACGCATCACCTCCGGCTTCACATCCTTGAGGGTCACCTTGATCCGGACCGCGGTCGTGTTCAGGCTCATGCCGCCAGCCTCGGATCGCGTGTATGCATCGTATAGGTCGACGCCCAGGGAAGCAGTTCGTCCAGTCGCGCTGCAGGCCAACCATTGACGAGCTTGGCGAGAACGTCAGCGAGCCAGTGCTCGGCACTGACGCCATTGAGCTTACAGGTCTCAATGAGCGAAGCCAGCAATGCCCAATTCCCGGCGCCTTCGTCGCAACCGGCAAAAAGAGAGTTCTTGGCGTTGAGCTTGATCGGTCGCATCGCACGCTCGACAGCATTCGTGTCCATTTCGATGCGCCCATCATCAAGATAGAGCGTCAGGCCGTCCCAATGACGTAGTGCATAGCGCAAAGCCTTCGCCGTGTCGCTCTTCTGCGCAAGGTGATCGAGCTTGGCCTCAAACCACTGCTTCAAGGCTGCAACCAGAGGCCGGGTATGCGCTTGTCGGCCAGCACGGCGCTCGTCCGCAGATCGGCCGCGGAGGGCCTTCTCGACCGCGTAAAGCTGGGCGATGCGCTCAAGAGCCTCGCGGGCAACCGGAGCTGGCGCAGGCGCAGCCTCCCGCTCGATCTTCACAAACTGGCGCCGCAGATGCGACCAGCAGAAGGCGAGCGTCCCGGACAGGGCGTCCGCACGCGTCTCTCGGGTCATGGTCTTGTAAGCCTGATAGCCGTCGCAGTGGATGATGCCGCGATAGCCCTCCAGCAGCCGCAAGCCATGAACGGCGCCGCGGCCCGGTGCATAGGCATAGACTACCCCAGGCGGATCAGGTCCGGCCCAAGGCCTGTCATCGCGTGACAGCGCCCAGAAGTAGCCGGTTTTTGTTCTGCCGCGCCCCGGATCCAGCACCGGCGCCGGGGTCTCATCGACACAGAGCTTCGAGGAGGCGAGCAGAAGCTGGCGCAGACGATGCCACACGGGCTTCAATTCCTGGGCGGCATAGCCGACCCAGAAGGCGAGCGTGGAACGATCCAGCGCTATTCCGTGCGTCGCCAGCATCTGCGCCTGGCGGTAAAGCGGCAAATGCCAGTGATACTTGGCATCGATCACATGCGCGACCAGCCGCTCGGTGGGCAATCCTCCCCTGATCAATCGCTCGGGAGCCGCGTGCTGCAGGACGACGCCATGACAGGCGCGGCAGGCCAGCTTGGGACGGCGGGTGATGATGACGCGATACTGCGCCGGAACGACGTCGAGCCTCTGGCTCTCATCCTGACCAATCTCGAAGAGGTTGCCCTTACAAGACGGGCAGCAGCTCTCGGCCGGCATCATAGTCTCGATGACGCGCGGCAAATGCTCCGGCAGCTGACCACGGTTGGCTCTGCGCGCGGCAGCTCTCTTCTCGCCTGTTTTGGGATTGGCACGATTCTCGGCGGCTTCGAGAGCCGCAACGGCCTGATCGATATCCTCCAGAACAAGCTGCAGCTGATCAGCGTCCAGCTTTTCCGAGGACCGACCGAACTGCGCATCTTTCGCAAGCTTGAGCAACCGCTCGAGCCGGGCGCAGCGATCCAGCAGAGCCGCGGCAAAGGCACGCAACTCGGCTGGATCGCTCGGTAGCTCATCAGGCAAATCACTCATTGGCCCGAGCTTGCCATGCTTCGCGTCACGATGCAGCGATGATTTGCATTTTTACGCAAGCGCTTTCGGCTGCGGGATCCGAGGCGCGTGCATGCGCGTCCAATCCATGCCGGCCAGCAGTGCTGACAGCTGGGCCCCATTCATCCGCATCACACCGGCCACGATGGGTGGCCATTTGAAGCCGCTGCCATCGAGCCGCTTCCAGTACATCACAAGGCCGCTGCCATCCCAGACGACGATCTTCACCCGATCGGCGCGCTTCGCACGGAACACCACCGCCACGCCCTTCATCGGGTCATGGCCCAGCGTATCCTTCGCCAGCAGCGCCAAGCCCTCTGCACCCTTCCTGAAGTCCACAGGTTGCGTCGCCACGTAGATCATGAGGCTCGCCGGCATCGTCAGCATGAACGTGTCCGTCGCAGCGCAATGAACACATCGCTCAACGCAGCAAGGCCAGGCGCCCCGCGCACCTCCACGCGCGCGCCCTGGAACTCAACCGTAACAATGGCTGCTTCCGGCGAACCGGAGGGCTCTGCGGCCGCAGGCAACGCTAATTCCGACACCACCGGCACGAACGACAGCGTGTCCGCCGACGCCGGCAATACCAACTGGCCCAAACGCGCCCGGCGCCGCCAATCATGCACCTGCTGGGGCCGGCAGCCATGGCGACGAGCGACGTCTGTTACAACCGCCCCCGGTTCGAGGCTTTCCGCCGCAATCTGCGCCTTCAAATCATCCGGCCAGCGCTTTCGACCTGCGCCAGCGAACACTTCAATACGCGGTGACAACGGTCGTCTTATGTCGTCAGAATGGTCGTCCATTGTGAGCACCCTTCCAGAAGATGACTCTTCTAACGGTGCTCTCAAGACTCCGCACAAACAATCAGACGGGCCTCGGCGCTACGCTTACTCTGCATCGCATCTACGACGCCCTGAAGCTGCGGCTCAGATCACAACCTCTCATCCATGGCGACGAGACAACGGTTCAGGTCCTCAAGGAGAAGGACAAACGGGCCACCAGCACATCGTACATGTGGGCTTATCGCAGCGGCAAGGGCAGCCACGAGCCGATCGTTCTTCTGGATTATCAGCCGGGCCGCGGCCAAATCCACCCGCAAGCCTTCCTCGGCGATTACCGTGGCATTGTAATGAGTGACGGCTATACCGCATGGCGCACGCTGGAAGGGGCCACCCACATTGGATGCATGGCCCACTCCCGGCGGCGCTTTGTCGATGCCCTCAAAGCCAGGAAGAAGGGCGGCGGTCCGCCCGAGCAAGCGCTGCGGTTCTTTGAACAGCTCTACCGGGTTGAAAGGCGGGCGTGGGACGGAATACCGGAGAAGGGTGAAACACAGGCCTACTGCATTCGCCGCTTCCGCCAGCAACATAGTGTCCCCATCCTCAATGCTCTCAAAGTATGGCTCGATGACATGGCCCCGAAGGTCTTGCCTGACAGCAAGCTCGGCGACGCCGTATCCTACACCCGAAACCAATGGGAATATCTGACGCGCTACACCGGGGACGGCAGCATGCCGATTGACAACAATCTTCTGGAGCGCGACATCAGGGTTTTTGCAACTGGCAGGAAGAGTTGGTTGTTCAGCGATACCGTGGACGGAGCCAAGGCCAGTGCCGTCGTCTATAGCCTGATGCTGACCTGCCGCGCCTCACGTGTCGAGCCGTTAGCGTGGTTGCGCCACGTCCTCACCGAATTGCCTCAGCGCGCCGGCGACGCCGATATTACAGACCTGCTGCCCTTCAACTTCCACAAAGCCGCCACTGCCTGAACGGCTCGGTATCGCCCGATACCAGGGCAATCCATCAAAACCGCCGGCGTGCGAAGAAAATCGCGCTTACGTTCCAGTCATCGATCGTTTCGCTTCTGGTGGCGTTCGCCGTCACCGCGGCGATCTACCATGCCTACCGGAAATCGAGCGCAATGGCGCGCCTGTTCGGCGAGGAGGGCACCAGCGTGGTGACGAAACTGTCGGCTTTCCTGCTGCTCTGCATCGGCGTGCAGATCATCCTCACCGGCGTTTCCGAGGTCGCGCGGTCCATATTGGACAGCGCTCCGCGCGCTATCCAATCGGTGGAAACACGCGGACCGCAACACCAATCGGCCAATGCGACTCCGATGTTGGTCCGGTGATGATCAGGTAGAGTCCGTCTCCATCGGCGTTTGGCGCTCTACCTCGAGCGGTTTGAGCCTTCCAGCCATTCCTCAGGAAAAACCGTCCTCTGAACCCACGGTCAAAAAGCCGCGGTCAGTGATCTGTCACCGCTCCTCCAAACAACGCTAGCCAAGAAGTTGAACTCATTGCAAATTCTGACGATCCGCGCGGAGCTCGCGTACAATGCTACGGTGACGAGCTACGAATGGACCCGCGCAAATTCGGCACTACGCCGATTGGGCGGGCAGGGGACTTCGTCAGGAACGCGGCTAAGCGTGCCGCTATGAGGCTACCTGATGGGCGAGCTAGCCTGAGTCTTTCAGTCGATTGACGCTCAGATCGTCACCGATAGGCGCGTTGATTGTCGATGTTGCGTGTCTCGCGATCGGAGGCAACTGATGGCTCGATCGTCGAGCGGATCAGCATTTGAGTGAGCGCTAGAATAATAGCCCGCTGTCTTGCGGGCCAAAATCGCTCTGTGCGAAGCCCAATGGCGGTCGGGCGGTCGATTTTTCTGCAATCAGACCTGTGATAATGGGACAGAACTAAGCCGAATGGCAAAAGTCATTTCTAACAAGAGCGCAGCGGCAGGAATGTCCCATGAGCGTCTCCCAACTCACGAAGCGCGTTCGACGCGAGCTGACTTATTTGGACTATCCGGCTCGGGAGTGGACCGTCCCGCGATTTATGGACGGAGTGCCGGTTCTGGACGTGCTGGTTGTCGGCGCTGGACAGAGCGGACTGGGTATCGCGTTCGGCTTGAGGCTTGAGCGCATAGCAAACTTCAGGATCATCGATCGTTGCCAGCGCGGTTTCGAAGGACCTTGGCGCAGTTTCGCTCGGATGGAACGGTTGCGGACTCCGAAGGAGGTGACTGGGATTGATTTCGGCGTCCCGAGTCTAACGGTGCGTGCGTGGTACGAGGAAAAATTTGGGCGGCGAGCATGGGGTCGCATAGATACCGTCCCTCGGGAGGTGTGGCGCTCGTATCTGGATTGGTACCGAGACGTCCTGGACCTCCCGGTTGAGAACGAGGTCGAACTAATGTTGATTGAGCCGGCGAATGGCATCTTCCTTGCCCATCTCCGTCGTTCCGAAGGAATTGAGCGGGTGTATGCAAGAAAGATTATTCTTGCGACAGGCTTTGAGGGAAGTGGAAGGTGGGGCGCTCCTAAGTCTCTGGTCGCCCATTTGTCGGCAGATCTTTACGCACATTCGGCCGATGATATCGATTTTCGCAAGCTTGCAGGAAAGCGCATTGGTATCCTTGGTGCCGGGGCATCCGCCTTTGACAACGCAGCTCTCGCACTTGAGGCGGGCGCCGCGCGAGTAGACCTTTGCTTCCGCCGTTCGGAGATGCCGCGGGTCAACCCACTCACTTGGATGAATTTTGCCGGTATGTTGGGCCACTTCGGCGATCTGACGGACCTGGACCGCTGGCGGTTCATGCGTCACATTCTTGAGGAGCTTCCGGTCCCATCCCGCCTACACAGGACGCTTATTGGCGATGCCGCGAGTTTGAGAATTTCGCCTGGCACCCCGACTGCGGATGGAGTTTCATCGACGAAGCTTGCGGTATTGCAAGGGTTCAAAGCAGCAATCGTAGATTCGAATTCGACTTCATGATTTTTGCGAGCGGCGTTGAGGCGGATCTCTCGGCGCGTCCCGAGCTCGCCCTATTCTTTGAACAAATAGCCCTTTGGCGCGACCGCTTCACGCCTCCATCGGGCGAGGAAAGCGAGGCCCTCGCGCGCTATCCCTATTTGGGCCAAGCCTTTGAATTCACGGAGCGGCACCGCGGCACTGCTCCGTTTCTGCGAGGGCTACACAACTTTACGTTCGGAGCGATGCTGAGCCATGGAATATCAGGAGCGGCCATCACGGGGATAAAATATGGAGTGCGGCGGCTCGTAAATGGCATCGCGCGTGATCTGTTTTGCGAGGAGTCGGCAACTTATTACCGAGATCTGCTGTCATACCAGACGCCTGAGTTGCGTACCTTGGACAGTGCATTTGTCTGGTTGAGCCAGCTTGGCAGTGACGCCACTGATTTCGAGAGCTTCGCCAATCAGCTGGATCAACGCCAGTTCGCCACGCTCCGCGCCTTGTTGCAGCGATCAAGGCCCCACGAGAAATCTCCGACTGTAAGGTCTTCCCGACTCGGTCGCACGAAGCGCACCTCGCGACCGGCGCGGCTCAAGAACAAAAAGCGGAAGTGAAATAACGACGGCGTGGTAGCGCGATGTCAGTTGCTACCGCTTTCTCTCGCGCTCACCACGAGGGCCCGTGGGTCGGAAGGCCGATCGAGTATTTCTGGAAGAAATGCCGTTTGACTATAGGTCGATGATATTGGAGAATATTTGTTTCACTGCCTTGCACATATTGATCACGGCCTAACGACCACCACCATCGGGAGGTAAGCAATGGCCTTCATCGCGTTTACGAAGGTGATCGATTTTACGACATTGACCGCCGAGCAGCGAAGACAACTCAAGAGCATTCTTGGAAAGCGCGAGAAGCAGCTCAAGAAGGCAATCAAGGATGTCGAGAGCGCCCTTAGCAAACTTGAACGAACAGGTGGCAAGTCCGGAAAGCGGGCGAAGGGCAGGCGTTGATCGGACGCTGATCAATTTACGTCAGGCATGATGTTGAGCGGTGCTGGTCAACAGCTGCCACGCTTTGGCTCATCTTTCATTCCTGAAACCGATTTCATTCCTGAAACTGAGCGTAGTTCGTCGACGAGATTTCTCGCGTCTGTCAGATCGGGTGTATCCCGACCTTCGGTGAACCAAGTGTATATAGGCTCTAAGAGTCTGTCCGGAAAGATTACCTTGGATTGCATAGCTTTCGCAGCATGAGTCGGATGGAGGCCAGCTTGAGAAAGGCGAGCGCCCTGTGATTGAAGCATTCCCAATCTTTGGACAGTCTTCGGCATCGCCCGAGCCAGGCAAAGGTACGCTCGACGATCCAGCGTTTGGGCAAGACGACGAAACGGTGAGCCTGATCGGAGCGTTTGACGATTTCGAGGTTCACGCGCTTCAGAGCGCTACGCAGCCCCTTCTGGAAATGTGGCCCTTGATATCCGCCGTCGGCGTAGAGCTTCAGAAGAAAGGGATAGAGGCCGAACAACGTTGCCATCAGGAGCACGCCGCTGTCGCGATCCTGGATGTCCGCCGCATGCACGATGGCGTGCATCAAGAGGCCTTGCGTGTCGACGAGAATGTGCCGCTTCTTGCCCTTGATCTTCTTGCCCGCGTCGTAGCCATGGAGATCATGAGGCCCCCTTTTTCAGCGCTTTTCACGCTCTGGCTATCGATGATGGCGGCGGTGGGAGAAGCCTCGCGCTCGGCCCTTTCGCGACATTCGACATAGAGGGCGTGATGAATTTTATCGAGCGTGCCGTTCCAGCTCCACAGATCGAAGTAGCCATACAGCGTCGAGCGCGGCGGCAGGTCCTTGGGGATCGCGCGCCACTGGCAACCTGTGCTCAGGATGTACATCAGCCCGTTGGCAATCTCGCGCAGGTCCACCGTACGCTTGTTGCCGCCGCGCTTGGCCGGCGGGATGCGAGGCGCGATCAGCGCCCACTCCTCGTCGGTCAAGTCGCTCGGATAGCGCAGGCGGCTGCGGTCGTAGCGTGCACGGTTCTCGGTAGTCCACATTGGCGGCGCGTCCCCATCGAATCAGGCCGCTCACCTTGAATCACAACCGATTCATTCGACTCAACATGTTTTGGAACAGACACTAAGAGGGACCAAGCCTCGAAATATCTGCCTTCGTTACTCCAATGCCGCGCGAGACAGATCGAGGCACGCAACTCCCACCAGCGAGCTTGTTGTCGCCGCGCAATCGCCACGGCTCGCTGCAGTGCGGCCTCTGCCTGGTCACGCCTGCCGAGTTTTAGGTTGATGTTGCCCCGAAGACGATACAACTCGGCCTCAAAGAAACTCTCCCCTGTTGTTTCGGCCAGCTGAACGCCTTCGTCCAGCAGGCGCAGTCCAACTTCAAGCTCTCCGAGCTGGGCATGAGCGAAGGCGAGATGGCCCAAATAGAGAGTGCGGCGGCACCGTTCAGAGTTTTGGTAAGTTGCCGTCAAAGCGCCGCGCATCAGTTCGATCCCGATTTGAAGATCCCCTCCTTGGGCTAATAGCGCTCCGCGGAAAAAACGTGCTCTTCGTTCAATTGCCGCAAATTCATGCTCGATGCTGAGCGATATCGCTTCGTCGGCGTGAGCCAAAGCGCGCTTTGCGTCGCCGCCGATTGTGCCCAGAACGACTATGTTCCCCAGGGCCAGGGCCGTCGTAAAGCTTTGTTCCCTCGTTCGAGCAAGAGTTTCAGTACGCTCGACGATTGTTGTAGACTGTTTAGGATAGCCAAGGACCAATAGCGTCGTCGAGAGCCACGCCAGGCTGTTCACCGCGTCATCGACTCCGAAGCGGCGATAGGTCGATATCGTGGCTGGATTGGTTGAGCACAGTGCGAGGGCGCGATCGAGGTGTTCGCGTGCGTCGGCGAAGGCACCCGTGAGATGCAATGATTGTCCAATAAAGCGCGTGGCTAGGACGGCCACGCCGGGATGATCATGCTCTGCGGCCAACGCGAGGCCGTACCGGGCATCCTCCAGCGCTGAGCTATACTCCGCGCGCACACTGTGGGCTAGGTAGCTGCCCCACAGGATCGTCATCCGTTCTTCTAGGCTGACACTTTCGCCTAGCAGCGCGCGAGCCCGTGAGAAGACCCGCGACGTTTCAGCCGCGGCATCGCCCTCAGTTGCGGCGACTGCAGGACCAAGGGCCAGATAGAAATCCAGTTCTTTGCGATCGCGTTGCGGCGAGCTGAGCAGTTGCTGGGTCAGCTCCATTCCTCTCGTGAGATGTTTTACAGCCTCGGCATTGGAGGAGCGCCCGAGCGCGCGCTTTCCGGCCTTGAGCCAATAGTCCGTAGCCTTCTCAAGCATGCCGGCTTCGGTGAAATGGTGCGCAAGGATTTCAGGGTCGTTCACGACGGCATCCTGGAAGCCTTCCTCTAGCACGCGCGCTATTTGCGCATGGAGTTGCCGCCGCCGTGTCTTCAGCAGGCTCTGATAAGCCGCATCCCTCACCAATGCGTGTTTGAAGCTATAAATGGCATCCGGCAGGTCACCTTCGCGGAAAATAAGCCCGGCCTCCTCGAGTTCGGAGAGGGAATGCTGCAACCGTGTTTCCTCTCGAGCGACCACAGCCCGCATCAAGGAATAAGAAAATTCGCGACCGATGGTGGCGCCAATCTGGGCGATCTCCTTCACCGAATGCAGGCGGTCGAGCCGCGCCATCAGGGAGTCGTGAAGGGTTTCCGGGATGGCAAAGGGCGGTAACGGTCCCCCGAGCTGATAGCGATCCTGGCATTCGATCAGAATGCCAGCTTCGAGGACAGCCTTGGTGAGTTCCTCCACGAAGAGCGGATTTCCGTCAGTCTTTGTTACGATCTGCTTCATCACGTCGATCGGAAGCGCTCGGCCATTGGCCACCTGCGTGGCAACACCTTTGACATCATCTGGGTTGAGCCGTCCGAGGACCAGGCTTCCGACATTCGCAAGACCGGTCCAGGGAGGCTCGAACTCTGGTCGAAAGGTAACCAGCGCAAGGATAGACAACTGTCGGGCTCGCTCTACGATGAGGTCGAGCAATTCGAGGGTGGTGTCGTCGGCCCACTGAACATCTTCGATAAGCAACAGGATGGGCTGTTTGCGAGAACGGCTCTCGAATTGATCGAGCAGCGCGGCAAGTGTGCGGCGACGCTGCTGGGCGGGGCTTAGCTGCGGTTTTGGATAACGGCTCGCGAATGGGATCGATAGCAGCTCAGCAAAAAGTGGTACTACCGTCTGAACTTGCGGTGCTCTCAACGAGAGGAGTGCCTCCAGCTTGTCAAGCCGCGTCTCGACGGGATCGTCCGCCTTAAATCCGGCACTCCTTTCCAACTGCTCGACCACGGGATGAAGTGCGCTGTTGGCGTGGTAAGGCGAGCACTGATAACGGAAATGCACGTGTGGTTGATGCTTAGCTGCACGTTCAGCCAGAGCCGCTGCTAAGCGCGATTTCCCGATACCCGGCTCGCCTGAGATGAGAACGATCTGGCCTTCGCCCGTGCGAGCCAAACGTTGACGTTCCAACAAGAACTCCAACTCGGAATCGCGGCCGATGACAGGGGCGAGTTCTGTCGGACGCACCGCCTCAAAGCGGCTCTCGGAAGCCGAGACGCCCTGGACGGCCCACGCGCTCACCGGCTCGCTAATGCCTTTGAGGTGGTGGGCGCCAAGGTCGCGAAGACTAAAGATATCGCCAAGGAGACGACGGGTGGAGTCTGCGACGACCACGGTGTTCGGCTCGACCAAGGCTTGCACGCGAGCCGCGATATTGGGAGCGCCCCCAACCACGGAGTGCTCCCGAAGTTTGCCTTCGCCGCCCAGGTCACCGACTACCACCATGCCGGTAGCGATACCGATACGCACCGCGAGCGGTTCTCCAGCGCGGGTTTCAAGCCGTGCGACAGCAGCAATGATATCGAGCGCAGCTCTTACAGTTCGTTCGGGATCGTCCTCGTGCGCAATGGGATAGCCGAAATACGCAAGAATGCCGTCTCCGCGAAAGTCGGCGAGAAAGCCGTCATAGGAGCGCGTGATACGAGCACAAGCAGCGTGATAGGCATCGATGACGGCGCCCATATCTTCCGGGTCAAGGCGTGCCGTCAGGGCGGTCGAATCGACCAAGTCACAGATCATTACCGTGAGGTGGCGCCGTTCCGCGTATTGCGCAATTGCAGCATTCACGACAGTGGAGGGAAGGCTGGAGGGAAGCGCACTGATCGCATTCACGAGGCGTTTCCGGTCGCCGAGTGGGATGCCAACCTTTTCGAAGTCAACTTCTGTCAATTGCGGCAACACATCGCAATCTATGGCGTTCGCGATGAACAGGGACTCATGTCGTCCTAGGCCCAAACTTTTCAGCCAAGTCCCGATTTCCATGGCAGGACCCTTGTGTGTACGAACAGCTTCAGCGCATCAGAGCCGAATATTTGCTCGTCCTACTTAATTCTATTGGAAGCCATTCAAACGAACAGTTCGGCATGACCGCACCGACAATAGCATGCTGTCGGGTCCGGACATGTGAACAGCCTCGCAATTCGCAGCATCCAAATACCTGCGGAAACGCGCGAGCGCTTCCGGTTCGTGATGATGGTTGCGACCTGGGCGGCCCGTGAAATTGAGCGGACGATACGTCCGTGAAGCCAGGCCCGCCGGCTCACGCGGGCGGCCTACTTCGCGATCCGATATTTCCTGGCCGCCTTGCGCCTTGGTGGTGTATCCGGCGTACGCTGCTTTCCGAGGTCCCAAACAGAGGCAGGAGATAATGTCGGCTACAGAAATCCTAAAGAGCGCGCTCGCGCTAGCCCTTTATACTGCGGCGACAACAACGACGCTCGCAACCGCCCAAGAAGCGACATTTTCAGAAGGCGAGCGACTTGGCCTTGCGGCCTCCAAATGCCCCGATAACGACAAGGCATGCAACAATCGATGTATC
Organism: Bradyrhizobium barranii subsp. apii; assembly: GCF_011516635.5. GTDB lineage: Bacteria > Pseudomonadota > Alphaproteobacteria > Rhizobiales > Xanthobacteraceae > Bradyrhizobium > Bradyrhizobium barranii. The sequence goes on from NZ_CP096255.1 coordinate 5,247,162, forward strand.
TCGAGTTCTCAAACCAAGGGCCGTGTGTGGGGCGACGATGTGCGCGCTTGCATTAGGGGTTGCCGGGTAGGCACCCAAATGAAAGATCAGATATTTGGTTGTATAACGGGCTGCCGTCTTGATCGGATCGTCCGATAGAAGCGCGGTGGTAGCGTCGACACAAGCCGCTAGGGATTGCGGTACCGAAACGCAGGCGGCCCAAGCAGCAACCCGCCGGTTCACGCTGGCGGGCTGAGCGTCTCTCGCAATGCCCTAGTAGGCGCGGCGGCCGTGCCGCCGATAAGCTGCGGGGTTTTCCACGCCCGCGAAGTATGGATTAATGGCGCACTCTGCGGCGCGGCCCGATGCCGAAGCATTGCACTGAGGCAGCGATGTGTAGCTGCAATCGTAATAGTTGGCCCCCGCGCGGTAAACGTGCAGGCAAACCGGAAAGGCCGGATTATACGTCTGAGCTGCCGCCGGCTCTGTTGATGCCATCCCGATTGCCAAAATCGCCAAGGCCGGAGTACGCATTGGAACCTCCATTCGGACATTGAGAACGCGCGCGAAGCTCCACGAGCCAGTACTTCGATCGTACCCCGTCGTCCGTTAAGAATCCGAATTGAGCGGGATGGGACATGTGAACGTGCGCCATATCCGGATCAGGAACAGGTCCAAGAAATCTCTCAGCCAGGCGAGGATGCGGCGGAAGTTGTGGCCTACGGCGGAGAGGACGACGTTGGCGGCGTCTCCTGCGCGGCCTTTGAGGTAGCAGCGCCCGAGGTGACCTTCGGCCTTCAGGTGTCCGATGATGGGCTCGATGGCGGATCGGCGGCGCAACTCGCGCTTGATGATCCCGAAGACGCCGCGCTTCTGGCCGGAGATGAAGACGCGACGTGGATTTTGAGCGTCGTGGCCGCGATACCCCTTGTCGACATAGGCCCGCTCGATCGGACAGCCGGTGAGTGCCTCGGTGCGGTCGATGACGTCGCGCAGGGTGTGACCGTCATACGGATTATCGGGCAGCGCCCTGACGTGTAGCACGAACAGACCGCCGGGAGCTCGGCGGTTGTTGGTGACGATGGAAGCCTTGACGCCGAACTCGTACGGCGCGGAGGCCTTGCCCTTGCCGATGCACTCCACCTCCGGGGCATGGAAAGAATAAAGCTTCCAGCCGCGTTGGCGCTGCTGCTGCGAGCGGATCTGGCTGGCCCGGCCAAGCGGAAGGGCGAACGCCTCCTCCAGGGCTGGCTGGCCGTCGATCTTGCGGCGGATATCGCGGATGATCCGGCCGAGCCTTGAGCGCAGGATACGCAACTGCCGCTGATGCCGCCTGAATTGTTTGGCATGGGCGTAGCGGCCCGCCATCATCGCGGCGGCCTTGGCGATCCGAGAATAGGACTGCCGCAGCCTGACGCCGTGCCTTCTCGCCAGGCGATTGAGCCCCTTGATGGCCGCATGCAGCAGCTTGGCGTCGGTCGGAAAGGTGATGGCCTTTGGCTGCACCGTGGTATCGACCGTGACCCGCTTGAGGTCCTGGCCGCGTAACGCGCCGGCCTCGTGCGCCACCCGCAGGCTCTCGGCCAGCAGCAGTTCCAGCTTGTCGCCGAGCCGCTTGCGCCAATGGCTCAGGTCCGATCGCTCGTGCGGGAAGGCGTGCTGGAAGAACTCTTCGCCGGTGAAGTACTGGAAATACGGGTCGTGGACCCAGCGCTCGCAAATCCCCTCATCGGACAGCCCGTAAATCTGCTTGAGCAACAGCAGCCCGATCATGAAGCGGGTCTCGATCCCCGGCCGGCCGTTCTCGCTGTAGAGCGGCGCGATCTCGCCGTCGATCCAGTCCCAATCGATCTTGCCGGCCAACAGAACCAGCTCGTGCTTCAGATTGATGATCTGGTCCAGCCGCGCCCGGAACAGGTCGTTCGATCCCGTCGTCTTGTGCTTCTTCGGTCGCATCGTCCCCTCCGATGCAACACAGAATCATGGTCCGCTGCGAAAGGGAATCTGGAGGGTTCTGTGAGGTCGCGCTCACGCGAGGGCGCGGCAGGCGCTTATGACGCGACCTCATTGAAGCCGGATTGAACGAAGGCGCGGGAGGCTATTCGCGGTTTTGCAGCTATGGGGATTGTTCGAGATCGCCATGCCCGATCTGCTGGCTCGGCGCGTGAGGCAGAGACACAGGAGTGCGCATCCTGGAAGAGTTGAGATCAGACGCGCTTCGCCTGAGATCGCGATAGGCCTTTTGCTGCATCGGACGGTTGTTGTCGCGCAGTGTGACAGCACGGATTCGACATCGTCCGCGATGATCGAGACGCTGGGAGCGAAATGACGAATGATGATCGTCGTGCACGACATGACTTGGCTCACGATGTGTCGCATCGGAACGGTGATGTTCGAGGGCTGGGGCGTCTGAAGCTATGTCGAAAGCGCTCAATGATGCGCATGACGCCACCACAATCGGGACAGGCAGGAACCTCGGCCCAGGTTTGAGCCTCCGAATCCACAGGCGACGGCTGGCCATCGTTTGGGGCTGTTCGCTCATGATCGAGAAGTTCGCGGCAAAGGGCGAGCTTGGCAGCGCGATGGCGGTTGGCCATGAAGCCGAAGTGGCGGATGCGGTGGAAGCCGTCAGGCGGCGTATGAAGCAGGAAACGGCGAATGAACTCATCGGGCTTGAGATTCATGATCTTTGTCGCGCTGTTTTGGCGATAGTCCTTCCATGAGAAGGCGACATGATCGTCGTCGAGTGCGACGAGCCGGCTGTTGGCGATCGCGACGCGATGGGTGTAGCGGCCGAGATAGGCCAGGACCTGTGCGGGTCCGCCGAAGGGCCGCTTGGCGTAAGCAACCCAGTTGATGCGTCGCATGGCGTCGAGGTGGGCCGCAAAGGCAGCCGGCTCGGCCAGAGCTCCGAGATCGCCGAAGAAACGCAAGGCACCGGAGTTGAAGGCTGCCGACAGACGTTTGAGAAAAAGTGTGCGAAATAGTCTGGACAACGGTTTGACGGCCAGGAAGAAGTTCGGTCGGCAAGCGGTCCAGCGCGCGCCATCGGGCGAGAGGCCGCCACCCGGAACGACGCAATGGACGTGGGGATGATGCATCAGCGTCTGTCCCCAGGTGTGGAGGACGGCGACGCCGCCGATCGCACCGCCGAGCCGGCGTGGATTGGCGGCGAGCGTCGTCATCGCCTCGGCGGCAGCCTTGAACAGGATGGCATAGACGACGGCCTTGTTCTGGAAAGCGATCGCGGCGATCGGTGCGGGAAGTGTAAAGACGACGTGGAAATAGGGAACCGGAAGCAGGTCGGCTTGACGCGCGGCGAGCCACGCGGCTCGGGCTCTCCCCTGACACTTCGGACAGTGCCGATTGCGGCAGGAATTATAGGCAACGCGTGTCGTGCCGCAGTCGTCGCAAGCCTGCATGTGGCCGCCGAGCGCCTCGGTCCGGCACGCAACGATCGCGCTCATCACGCGCCGCTCGACCCGCCCCAGATGACCGGCATGTACACGGCGATAGGCGTCGCCATGCCGGCGCAGAATATCGGCAATCTCGATGGCGGGCCTGTTGGAGCGGATGTCGGAGCGGGTCATGACCCGCATCCCGCTGCGGGTCATCCAGGTGGCGTCACCTCCAGCGACAGGCGATCGAGCGGGCTCTGCGTCGCTCGGATCGTATCGGTGGCGACCTGCGTGTAGCGCGCTGTCGACGACAAATTATTGTGCCCGAGCAAGACCTGGATGATCCGGATATCGGTTCCGTTCTCGAGAAGATGTGTCGCGAAGCTGTGGCGCAGCGTGTGCAGCGTGACGCGCTTGGTCAGGCCCGCAGCCTTCACCGCCGACCGGCAGGCGGCATGCAGCACGGTCTGATCGATCGGATGATCTTCGTCACGACCAGGGAACAGATAAAGCCGCGGCCGGGCGAGCCGCCAGTAGGTGCGCAGGATGCCCAGCAGCTGGGGCGACAGCATCACGTTGCGATCCTTCGCGCCCTTGCCGTGGCGCACCTGGATGACGCCGCGGGCGCTGTCGATGTCTTCGATCCGCAGTCCCGCAACCTCCGAGGCCCTGAGCCCGGCCGCATAGGCGGTGGTGAGCGCGGCGCGGCTCTTCAGGCTCGATACCGCTTCAAGAAACTGAACCACTTCGTCGGCGCTGAGAACGACCGGCAGCTTGCGCGGTTCTCGCGCATAGGGAATGCGCTCTGGGATGAGCGCCTCGCCGAGCGTGACGCCGTAGAAAAACCGTAGCGCACAGACGATCTGGTTCAGCGCCGGCCATGAGATGCCGGTCGAGACCAAATGCACCTGGAAGGCGCGGACGTCTTCCAGCTCTAACCGGTCAGGCGATCGGCCAAAATAGCGGCTGAACTTCGAAACCGCGCTGATGTAGGATCTTTGCGTCGCCGGCGACAGATTGCGGACGGTCATGTCTTCGATCATGCGGCGGCGAAGAGGGCTCAAATCGGCCATCTCGATACTCCTGTCTGAGGGGGTGGGCTCCAACACCCACATCCTCTCAGCCAGGAGGCGATCTATGCCACCTTGCCCCCTACGCCGCGGCAGCGGCTTCGTTCAATCCACAATCGAATTTGCAGGCTTTGGCGGTCTTTACCTCCCAATCCCTGCAATCTCAAACCGTCTCAAATCCGAAAAACAGACTCTCGCTCAATCGCTTAGAGCCTTGTTCACGGACGACTACCCCGCGGAGGTCGCGACTGCGCCTGACGATCGCTACCAGCCCGCTGGTCACGCTGGCGGGCCGTCCCTTCTAAACTTCATTGCGATCGGTTCCGTTCCCGATCTGGAACTATACTGCTTTGGGCACAAGTGGACAGAACTGATTGCCGGTTTTTCCTATGCTCATGACCACCTGGCGACCCCATTACCGCCAAGGTAGCCTCCAAACGGCCCCGGCAACTTAGTCTTTTGCTGGGGCCGCTTTTGCGCTGGTGTCGATCAGCCGGACAGAGGTCCCGCTCTCGTGCAGCTCGAGCCAGCCCTTCTCAACTGCATGCTTGATGCCGGCGCCGAACTCCAACCCGGTGGCCTTGAGCGTGTAGAGAAACGGAGCATTGAGCTTTTCGATGTGAATGCGACCGTCCTGGACAGCTTCAATGGTCTTCGCGAGCTCGACCAGTTTGCGGGCGGCGGCTTCAGGAGCGGCAAAGGCACGTTCGGCGGCGAGTTTCATGCAGATCGACTACCCGATTCTTCGTCCCCAGGCCGTACTGCTTCACCCGCACTTGTGGTTTTTGGTTTTGGCGTGCAGCGCGGTTCGGTCGCCAGTCATCTCAACGACGTAGTCGTCAATGGCGCTCATCAGCTTCTCGCGGTCGGCACGGCGATCCTTCCTGCCAAAGATGAGGTAGTGGCGAAGCCGGCCGAGTTCGGCCAGGTCGGCTGCTACCGCCTCGGCCCGCACTTCTTCCGCGCGCTGACGCATGCGCTCTTGGTGCCAAGCTCTCGCCGCCGCTCTGTTCTCTGCCTTGGTCATGGCGCCATCGAACCGCGGCGCAGGCGAGAGTCAAATTATCGATTCCTAGCGGCGCGGAATGCTCGCGAGCTACTGCCGGTCGTGGGTGTGGATAGATGCGCGACGCCATCGCTGTGATTCAAGGACCGTCTTGTCGCTCCTTCGATGCATCGCGTCGAAACACGACAGTCCATCGCGACGTCGGAAAGCTGATGAGATCGGCGGCGGCATCAGTGTTGGGATCGGGCGTCGCCTCGTCCGAGCTGCGACAAATCGACTCGATCTCACCGCGACGCTTACGGCGCCACCAAGCGACGATTGTACGTTCGATTGTGCGCTGAAGCGAAAACCGCGAGCTAACTAATTGATTTTGTTGATATTTTGGCGGAAGGGGTGGGATTCGAACCCACGGTACCCTTGCGGGCACGCCGGTTTTCAAGACCGGTGCCTTAAACCACTCGGCCACCCTTCCGGACAGAGAATGGTTGTCGCTTAACGCAGTCGACCGCGCAAGGCAACGCGAAGTTGGCGCTTGCGGGGGAAAACCAAGTCCGATGGGGAAACGGGCCGGGAAGGGCGAAGCTCGGCTTCGTCGAGCAGTCGTTCGGCGCGGATTCGCTCCCGGTGTGCCTCGGCTTCGTCCCACGACGACTGGAATGCACGCTGCGCTCAATCGCGCAGCGCTTGATGACCGGACACGTCCGACTGCCGGCGCAGAGCTTGAGCAACGCACTCGTGCTCGCATCCGCCTCATCCGCACGACGCATGGCCAGATCTGTCGTTTAAAGGTTGTATGAAATAGATCACGCAACCTGACAAAAATATTCGCGCCTGCTTCGACGTTGAATGTGCGTGTTTACGTGACATCACCCAAAAGTTGTGCTTAGTCTCCGGCCGCCTTCTTCGTCTTGCTGTCCGGGGCTGGAATGGACACCGAAGCATTGACCGTTGCTTATGCGCGCGTGAAGGCGATCCTGGATGAAGCTGCCGGCGATAGCACTGCTGACTATGGTGGCGCTGGACGGTTCTGGGACAAGGGCGCACAGGCGCTGGAGGCGGCCGAGATCTTCGGCATCAAGATGGTTGCTCCAGTGCCGGAGGGGCACGCCTGCTGCATCCCGCCGCACGCGCGCAGCGACGCGTCCGGATTGATCAAGGGATTGCGCGGTGACGCACCGTTCGACGGCGGCAGGTTCCCGGTGCTGCCATGGGGCGGCAAGCGCGTCGCGCCCGCTGACGTCGACCGCATTGCCGACTGGATCGATGCCGGCTGCCCGGATGATGCGACCAGCGTCGCAGTCGAGCTTGCGCCTGGCAAGCCGGCGAAGACTTTGACGGTGAAGGTGAGCGAGATCGCCGAATTTGCGGTTGCCGCCGACGGCTATTCGCCGGCCGCGGATGCCGGCGAGCCCAGGCGGCGCATGAACATCGACTGCATGAGCGAGCCGCAGCTCGAACGCCTGCGCCGCGGCTTCCGCCGGCTTTACGACCTCGACCACTGGCCGGAAGACCGGCGCAACTACAACAACCAGGCGCTGATCCACCAGAACCATTGCCAGCACGGCTGGGAGCGCTTCCTGCCCTGGCACCGTGCCTATCTCTACGAGTTCGAGCAGAACCTTCAGGACTTCGAGCCCGGGCTGATGCTCCCGTACTGGGACTTCACGATGCCGGAGTACCGGCCGGAGGAGCCGGACAAGGGCCGCATCATTCCGAATTCGATGAAGGCCTATCTCACCGAGGAAGCGGCCGAGACGCTGTTGGCAGCGCTCGACCCGGCGCCGACGGCGGCGCAGAAGAAGGCGATCCTGGCGCTCGCGCATGACCGCGTCACCTTCACCTCACAGCACCGCTTCTTCTGCTACGTCATCAGCAAGATCGGCTATGCGGCCGTCACGCCGGATACTGAGAATGCCAACCGCCAGCGCTTCATCGACGCGCTGCTTCAGTCGAACTCGCTCTGGTATCCGCTGCGCTATCCGGCCGAATATCCCAAGGGACAGACTATCAACCAGGCGATCAACTATCATTACCCGTCGGCCGACGACATCGCCCAGATCCTGAGCCTCAACAATTTCCGCGACTTCGGCGGCGGCAGCATCTACGACGCGGCGTTCGGGTTCCTCGACCAGAATCCGCACAACACCATGCACATCTGGACCGGTGGGCAGAATCCGGATGCAGGGCAGGCGACCTATGTCTGCAAAGATGCCCCGACCGCGGCGGCTGCGTCGCAATCCGACGCCGAGACCACATGTCTGCGCGCGCTCGCCAAGCGCCGCAACGATGCCGTACAGGTCGGCGGGCGCCGTTTCCACGCCCGCTCGGATCTTTATTCGCAGCCGGGCTCCGGCGACATGTTCAGCAACCTGACGGCCTCCTACGATCCCGTGTTCTGGCCGATCCACGTTAATATCGATCGGATCTGGTGGGAGTGGCAGAAGCTCAATCCGAATGCGCTGCCGGCCGATCTCGATTCCGTGCTGTCGCCGTGGAACTACACCATCCGCGACACCCTCGACATCGCGCCGTTCGGCTACGAATACGTCCGCAGCTCGCATTTCATGCCGGTCGGGCTCGAGGCGCCGGTCAGCCGCTTCGTGTCGCAGCCGATCAACGTGCCGCAGGCCGCGCGCAGCTTCAAACGCGCGGAGATCCGCCTGCATCAGGTGCCGCAATTGATGCGCTCCTGCTTCGTGCGCGCCTTCCTGAACGAACCCGGGGCCGACGCCTCGACGCCGATCAAGGGCAATCCGCATTACGCCGGCTACATCTCGATCTTCGGGCATGGGGCCTGCTATGGCGGGCCCGGCCATTGCGATATTCCGCCGCCGCAGCCGCGGCGCTTCGATCAGCGCGGGCGCAGCCACAACACGCCACGCGTCCATCGCATCGACGTCACGGCCGCCGCCAGGCAGGCGCTCAAGAAGAAGGGCCCGCTGCAGATCACGTTGGTCGTGATCGGCGGCGACTACCAGGAGGAGAGGGAGCTTCTGAAGCTGGAAGGCGTGTCGATCAGCTTCCTGGATTGAGAAAGCGGCGGGGAAGTCATGGCGACGTATCGAATCCATCCGGGCATCGGCATCGCGCGCCTGGGCAACAGCGACAGCGAATTCTACCTCGCGCCGGAGACGCCCGCGGCGATGCCGCTCGCCTGCGACAGTTTCGGCAATCCCCTGCACGGCCCCGACGGGGTCACACCTGTCCCGGTCAAGACCTTCAAGGATGCGCAGGGTCGCGTGAAGCGGCAAGCCGCGCGCTTCCAGATCTTCGTCTATGACGACGAGTCCCCGGAAGGCAGGCCGCTGGCGCTCGGCGATGCCGTGGAGGGCGGCGGCAATCATGGTGTGCTCGTCGACATCCAGTGGCGCGTCTATGTCGCCAACAAGAAGGCCTCTTGGTACCCGTTCACCGAGCTCAAGGGCGAGCATGGCTACGCCCCCGGCAGCGCGCGCCGCAACGCCGACATCACCGGCCAGGACCGCGACCTCCTCATCATCGATCCCGGCCCGCGCAGCGTGAACGCGACCACCAACCGGCGCGCGCATTTCGATCGCTCGGGCGGCCCCGGCGGCTATGCCACCACGTTCCCGCCCAGGGGCCTCCAGCCGTTCGACATCGACACGCTGGGCGAGATGATGACCGACAACAAGGGCCGCCTGGTCGTGCTCGGCGGTCACGGCAATTCGGGCATGGACGTCAACGGCAGCTTCGGTCCGAAGATCGAGGACTATGCCAACACCGACGGCTGGTACGACGACATCTCCGATGGGCCGGTGATGGCGCGGCTGATCATGTATTCGAAGCAGGTCGGCCAGACCCGCTACATCGACGTCGAGTTTCCGGCCTGGGTCGTGGTCGGCTACCCGCGCTTCGTCCCTGAGATCCTCGACATGATCACGATGGACGAGGTGCTGTACGATCTCTATGTGCGCCAGTTCGCCACCGATACCGGCATCTATGGGACGCTCGGCACCTATGACGATCCGCAGCAGATCCCGTTCCGCGACGAGGCGGCGCTGCGTCACTGGCAGGCCGGCCGTCTTGCCTGGAATCGCAACTACCGGCCGTGGTTCTATCGCGACATCTGGCCGATCCTGTTCCGGCCGGATGAATTCAGGTATCTGAACGATATCCTTCAGCAATCGAACTACCCGCACGATCAGGCGCAGCGCGGCACGTTCGATCCGGACAAATTATCAAAGACCCCGAAACGCGCGACGCGGCCGACGGAAACGGCGACACCGTCGGATGCACAGTTGCGCGATGCCAGTCAGGGCGAAGCGGTCATGGCGGTGGCGGCGGTCGCAGGTCCGACCCACTATTCCAAGGCCGACGATCCCTACGGACCGATGCGCCGCTTCCTGTTCGATCTGTTGCGCCGTGCGGGCGAGGCCAATTCCTTCCAGGTGCAGGACCGGGCATCGTCGCGCGTCCATTCGCTGCCGCTGATGCCATTGCTGTGCGGCGACAATCCGCTGACCAACGAGACGCCGTCGAAGTTCCTTCATCTCACCCAGTACCAGCTCTTCATCCTCGGCCAGTGGGCGCGCGGCTGGTTCATCAACGAGCAGGAGGAGGGCTGGCTGCCCGACGGTTATTCACCCTTCGCGCCTTATCCGAAGACGCCGCCGAAGACCGGCCGCGAGCTCGACCGCGGCGTGCTCAGCAACGTGCTCGGCGGCGCCTTTTGTCCGGGCGCCGAGCTCGGCTGGGTGATGCGCAATCCTTCGATCTACTGGGCGCCGTATCGCATCAACGCCGATCGCAGCGTCTCGGATTTCCTGCAGAGCGCCGCCCAGGCCAATCAGGACCACGGCACCGTGATTGCGGACCCGACCTTCAACGTCAACTCGCCGCTCAGCCAGGACAACGACTTCGAGACCGGTCTTCAGCCGGGTGACCTCACCAAATATATGGGGCTGCCCTGGCAGTCCGATTTCAACGAGTGCACGACGCAGCCGATCAACATCACCTACGCCGACTGGAACAATCTCTGGCCCGGCAGCGACAATGACGATCGCTTGCGGCGCGACGAGAAGACCTGGACCACGCTGTGGTGGCCGGCGCATCGGCCATTGCAGTCGTTCGAGATCGCCTCGGTCTCGAACGGTAAGCCCAATTACGTCTGGACCACGTGGAGCCGCGGCGTCCCGCAGACGCCGGTCGGCGACCTCAAGATGGTCACCGAGTGGTCGCTGCTCGGTTTCATCGTGCGCAATCCCTACGAGCCGGCCGTCAAGCCCGCCGACAGTTATCAAGGGCCCAAATACATCAGCGTCGAGCGAACAACCGGGTCGCGGCCCGATCCCAAAAGCGAGGCATCATGAGCGACAATCCATTCGTCGGACATTGGACCTATCGCAGCCTGCTCAACGATCCCGACGTCAACACGGCCTTCAACAATCTCGAATTCGGCCGCGGCACGATCGAGATCGTGGACGGGCCGATGCAACTCTTGACCGGCACGATCGGCGGCCCGGGCTGGTCGCTCGCGCTGAAGGGATCGCGCGCCTATGGATCGCCGATGCAGGTGCGTTTCCAGGGCACCGGCGTCGTCGGCGGCGAGGAATGGATCTACGATTATTGGGGCTCGCTGGTGCCGGCCTGGCCCAATGGCGTCGACCAGCGTCCGGCCATCGTCGGCTCGGTGATCCGGACCATCCCGCATAGCGGCGGCTCGCCCGGCACGGTGGCGCCTGCCGGCGTCGTGGCGTCGTTCTACGCAGTCCGGGCCGACTGACCTTGGCCGCGTTCGACATCATCGTTGCAGGCGCAGGTCCAGCCGGCGCGGCCGCTTCCCGCGCGCTTGCGATGTGCGCGCCGGAGCTTCGGGTGGCCGTGATCGCGCCGTCCGAGCGGCGCGGGCGAGGTGAAGGACGGGGCCAGGGACGAGGTGAGGTCTTGTCACCGCTGGTCCAGCCGGTGCTGCGGCAGCTCGGTCTCTGGCCGACTTTCCTGGCGCAGGGCTTTGCGCCGTCGCACCGCACGCTCACCTCCTGGGACCAGGCCGGCCTGACGTCGAGCGAATTGCTACTGGAAGCGCGCGGGCCGTCATGGCGCGTTGACCGCAGGGCGTTCGATGGCTGGCTCACGGCGGAGGGTTGCCGCGCGGCCGAGCGCGTCGATGCGAAGGTCTGTCATCTCGCGCGCGAGGCGGACGGCTGGTCGGTCGCGTGCGACGACGGCAACAGCCATTCGGCCCGATTGGTCATCGATGCCACGGGCCGCGCCCGCGCACTCGCCGACCGCCAGGGGTCGCGGGCGAAAGCGCAGGACCGCCTGATTGCGGCCTATGCCGAGGCGACGACGTCGGGACCGGCGGCACCGGAACTGCTCGTCGAGGCCTTTGAAGACGGCTGGTGGTACACGATGGCACTCGACCAGGGCAGGCGCGCCTTTGCGTGCATGACCGATGCCGATCTCGCGCGTGGCCTCAGGCTGAACACGCCGGACGGCTGGCGCAGAGCTCTCGCCAGGACGCAATTCGTCTCGGCGCTCGCGAGCAAGATCATTCGGCTCGAACCACCCCGCTTGATCCCTGCGGGCAGTCGGTACGCCGCAACGACTGCCGGCTTCCATTTCCTCTGCGCAGGCGATGCCGCGAGCGCTTTTGATCCGATCTCGGGTCATGGCGTGGTCAAGGCCATGCGCTCGGGCGTGTTCGCCGCCTATGCCGCCAGCGATTGCCTCGCGCGCGGTGATGCGGCCGCTCTCGATCGCTACGGCGCGTGGATCGCGCGCGAGGCTGCGGCCTACGCGACGACGCTGAGCGAACACTACGGCAGTGTTTCGCGCTGGCCCGAGCGCCCGTTCTGGCGGCGCCGGCGTGCCGACGCGCCTTCACGCAATCCTTCGAGCAGTCTTCTGGAACAGTAGGGCGGACAACATGATGAAGAGCTTCGCGCGAATTGGTCTTGTCATCGCCGCGCTGGGACCGAGCCTTCCAGCATTCGCGGCGCCGGTTCCCCGTGCTTTCGAGCCGCCGCCGACGCTGCCCGGACAGGGCAATGTCGTGGCCCTGGAGGCCGCGGTGGCGCCGGCCGTCGGCGGTTGCCGGCCGCAAGGATCGATCTCGCGCAGCGGCTCGATCGTCTCGGTGGTGCTCAACTTCGTGCGTGGCCGCTTCTTCATCAACAACCCGGATCCGACCGATCCGCAACCGGATGGCCTCGACCCCGTCGAGCTGCGCTCCTATGGCGGCTGCAAGTCGGGCCCGGCGATCATCGTCAAGCCCGGCGATACGCTGCGCGTCGACCTGATCAACCAGCTCGCGAAGGACGACCCGAGCTGTTTGCCCAATCCTCCGGAGGGGCTGGGCTTGCCGGCGTTGGTCGGGTGCTTCAACACCACCAACCTGCACACGCACGGCCTGCACGTTTCGCCTGCCGGCAACAGCGACAACGTGCTGCTCAACATCGCCCCGCAGACGAAGTTCCCCTATGAGATCAACATCCCCAACGACCATCCGGCGGGGACGTTCTGGTATCACGCCCACCGTCATGGCTCGACGGCCGTGCAGGTGGCGAGCGGCGCCTCGGGCGTGCTGGTCGTCAAGGGCGAGCGTCCCTATACGCCACCGTCGCCGCAGAACCCGAAGCCGATTGCCGATATCGACACGGTCCTGCATGACGTCAACGGCGCCCCGTTCAAGGAGCAGCTCTTCCTGTTTCAGCAGATCGCCTATGCCTGCTTCGCCAACCAGCCGAACCAGCCCGGCGGCCCGTGGCAACAGATCTACACCACGCAGGGACTCTACAACGCCAGCAGTCCGGCAAATATCGCGAACGCGCCGTGGACGTGCCCGCTGGCGACGTCAGGCAATCCGGTAAGCCCCGGCGTCGTCGAGAACTTTGGCTTGCAACTGGACTCATCGTCGATCTGGGACACCAATGGCCGCTTCACCAGCGTCAATGGCATCGTGCAGCCGACGCTCACCGTGCCGGCGGGCGAGATCCAGCGCTGGCGCTTCGTGCATGCCGGCATTCACGATACGATCAACATTCAGCTCGTGCGCGCCACGCCGGTCGGCACAACGAACCTGATCGCGACCTCGGCGCTGAGCGGCAACCGCCAGCAGCAGAAGGCCGATCTTCTGGCCGCCTGTAACGCCTCGACGGGCACACTGATCCAGCAGTTCGAGATCGCATCCGACGGTCTGACCCGGACCAAATTGCGCACCGTGCACGCCTCGCAAGTCGGCGGCGTGCTCGAATCGAACTACATGCAGCCCGGCTATCGCAGCGACGTTCTCGTCGTATTCCCCTCGGACGGCGACTATTGCCTGCTCAACCAGGCGGCGCCGAAGGCTGAGCGCGTGTCCAACGGCAACGGCGGCGGGCAGGGGCCGACGACGCCGCAATTGCTGGCCTATGTCCATGTGCGCGGAGGGCAGCCCGTGACGGGGGACCTGCAGGCCTATGTCGGCAAGGCGCTGTACGATGCCAATCCGACGTTGCCGGACGCCGTTCGCACCGGGCTGCGTGACGGCGATCTGCGGCCGTGGGCGCCATTCGAAAACCTTGCGCCGCCAGCTGCCGGCAGCCAGCAGCAGCAGGCGGCCTTTGCGATCAACTTCCCGGCCTTCACGGTCAACAACGCCTCGTACGATCCCGACGTGGTGAACTTCACGCGCGAGGTCAACACCACGGACGACTGGATGCTGTCCGCGCAAGGCGAGCCGCACATCTTCCATATCCACGTCAATCCGTTCCAGGTGATCGACGTCACCACCACCAACACCAACGGTCAGCAGATATCGATCTACAATCCCGACGGCACCTGCAAAGCTGACATCGTGTATGCCGACAAGCAGCAACTGGCCAACCAGTATTGCGGCATGTGGCACACATTCCGCGACACGATCATCGTCGAGAACAACTATCAGATCCGCGTCAGGACGCGGTACGACCGCTACATCGGCGAGTACGTCCTGCATTGCCACATCCTGGACCACGAGGACGCGGGCATGATGGCCAATATCGCGATCGTTCCCGACCTCAACGCGCCGGGCGGCGGCCTCGGGATGGCGGGGATGCGCCATGCCAAGCAGCCGACGGCGACACCCGCGGCGACGCCCGTAGGCCACAAACATTGATCGTCACAGGAAGCAGGGAGGATTACGCGCGATGAAGATCGGCATCCCCGTCTACGACGGCGTCGACATGCTCGACGTCGCCGGTCCCTTCGAAATGTTCGACTGGGCCGACTTCGACGTCGAGGTCGTCGCGGCAAAGCCGGGAATGAAACGGTTTCGCAACCGGGGATTTCCGTTCGAGGTCGCAAAATCCTTCGCGGAATGCACCCAGTATGATGCCGTCTGGATTCCCGGCGGCGATCCAGACGCGCTCACCGAGATCATCAACGATCCGCACCGGACCTACGTCCAGTTTCTGACCAGGCAGGCCGCCGGTGCGAAGTACGTGTGCTCGGTCTGCGAGGGAGCAATGCTGTTCGCGGCATCGGGCCTTCTCGACGACCACTGGGCGACGACGCACTGGGCTTTCCTGGAATGCTTCCCGACGCTGTTCCCGAAGGTGAAGGTTGCCGACGGACATCCGCGTTTCGTGCTGGATCGCAATCGCCTGACCGGAGCCGGAATATCCGCGGGCCTCGACGAGGCCCTGATGTTGATCACGCTGCTCGGAGGCACGGAGCTGGCGCGTCAGGTTCAGCAAAACACCGAATACTATCCGGATCCGCCCGTGCGCAGCGCGATTCCCGCAGCGCCGCAGTGCCCGCTCACAGGCGTCAAGCCGCCGGGGTCGATGCAATAGGTCCGGCCGACCGAATGCATCATCTAACTATCTGATATGTTGATACTTCAATCGGCCGCGTCGACTGCCGGGTTCAACTCATGGAACCGTTTCGTTGCTTGCGCGTTGTCTCCGCATGACCGAAGACCTTTCCTTCCGACGCAAACCCCTGACCCCTGAGCAGCGCCAGGCTCGTGATGCCGCACGCCGGATCGAGGCCGAAAAGGCCATGCGCGATCACGAAGAGGCCCAGAAGGCGTTTTACGCCAATAAGGAACGGCTGAGGGCCGAGCGGCTCGCGCGCGAAGCGGCCGAGGCGAAGGGCTGACCGAACGCGGTCGTCGCCCAAAATCTTCTGAGGCGATCTCCCAACCGGAGACCGGCAGCTAATGCCGATTGGACATTCCCGTTGCGCTCAAAGCCAGCTTGAGCGCCTGGACGGCGCCGGCGAACGCGCCGCGGGGCGCTTGCGCCTCGATCGCGATGCGACAATCGTCGGCGACCTTGAGCAACCCGCTTCGCGCGAGATCCATGGTGGAGAGGGCAGCCTGCTCCAGGCAGACCCGTTCAAGCCGTCGAAACTCCCGCAGCTCTTTTTTCATGCGCCAGCTCTCGATGTCCCCCGGCCCATCCGGCGCCGAGTCTGCTTAACGGACGGTAAACATCTCTGCCTAGCCGATTTGGCTGGCGCGGCGCTGGTGCGTGCCGTGCCCACGCCCGGGCTGCGGTGCACCACCGCGCAGACTTGACGGCCTCTGCCTTCCGGGAGGAAGATTCAAATGATCCTAAACTGACGAGAACCACGGAGACGTTCGCTCCCAGCCAGTCCGATTCTCCTCAGCGAAAACGCATTGGAGCTGACCATGACCACGTTCGACAAGCGCGAGCAGGGCTTTGAGGCCAAATTCGCTCACGACGAGGAATTCATGTTCAAGGCCACGGCCCGGTCCAACAAGCTGCTCGGGCTCTGGGCCGCGGGCCAGCTCGGGCTCAGCGGCGACGCCGCGGCAAGCTACGCAACGGCGCTGGTGACAGACAATCTGGAGAGCCAGAGCATCGACGATGTCGTGGGCAAGGTGTCCGGCGATCTTGCCGCCAAGGGCGTGGCGCGCGAGCAGGTCGCGCAGAAGCTTCAGGAGTGCCTGCACCAGGCGCTCGCGCAGCTCGAAGCAAGCAAACAATAAGAAGGCCGGCCGTTGCCCTCACTCGGCGTGCTTGCGCATTCCGGAGTCGCTGAGCCTGTCGACGTAGGCAATGCCGATCGCCGAGGCGATGAAGGTGATGTGGATCAGGACCTGCCACATCACGCCGGTCTCGGTGAAGCCGGCGCGGTTCGAGCCGAGATTGCCGGCCTCGATGAAGGTGCGCAGCAGCGCGATCGAGGAGATGCCGATGATGGCCATGGCGAGCTTGATCTTCAGGACGCTCGCATTGACGTGGCCGAGCCATTCCGGCTCGTCGGGATGACCCTGGAGGTCGAGCCGCGAGACGAAGGTCTCGTAGCCGCCGACGATCACCATCACGAGCAGATTGGAGATCATCACGACGTCAATCAGCGCCAGCACGCTCATCATGATCTGCTGCTCGGTGAGATCGATCGCGTGCCGGGACAGATGCCAGAGCTCCTTGAGGAACAGCACGATGTAGACGCATTGCGCCACGATCAGTCCGAGATAGAGCGGCAGTTGCAGCCAGCGCGAGCCGAAGATTATCATCGGCAGCAGGCCCAAACGCGGCAACGGCGGGCGGGGTTCGGTGCGCAGTTCGGACTCGGGTCCAGGCTCAACCGACATTCAGGCAGCATCCTCGCGAGCTGAGATGATCTCGCCTTCATGTAACCCGACAAGATGGCCGGTGGAAGACGGCCAAGCCGCTGGCTGCGGCCGGCAGATCGCGCAGTCTCGTGCTACCGTGCCGAACGGCCAAAGAGTCAGGGCTTGAATGGGGAGGCGGGGGTGTCTTGGAGCGGCTTCGGCAAAGGGCTCGGCGGCATCGCGGTCGCCGTCGCAATCGTGGTTGGCGCCGGTGGCGCGGAGGTCTCGGCGACGCCGCTGACGCCGTTTCGCTACGAGGCGCAGGCGCAACGTCATTGCCCGCACGATCAGGTGGTCTGGCTCGATTTCAGGAAAGGCATCTACTACGGCAAGGGCCAGAAGCGGTATGGCCAAGGTTTCGACGGCAGCTTCGTCTGCCTGAGCGAGGCCCGCGACAGCCTTTATCGCCGCTCGCTATTGGGCCTGCGCTGAGCAGCGGGTGATTCGGAGGTTTGGGGGACGGCTATTTCCGGTCCGGCAGCTTCACCGGCACGTGCGGGGAGGTGCTGATCACCCGGGGACTTCCGTCGGGATAGGTGCGGTCGCCGCGGATCAGCGATTCCAGAACCAGAAAAAATTTCTCAGCAAGCATTTGCGTCACCCTCGTTGGTGATGGCCTCTTGAAATGAGTCGAGGCGCCGAACGCAGAAATTCAATCAACTAAACGGGAGCAGGGCAATACCGGACAGCGCTGTATGCTGCATCGCGGTGTAGTTGTGGTTAGAAAGAAGGAGACTGGTGGTGGTGCTCAGGCGAAGGCCAGTGCCACCAGGCTCGAGCAGAGAAGAAACAAGCCGCCGGCGGTCAGTGCCAGGAAGCCATCGGATACGAAGTCATGATTGCGCATGGGACACCTGCCGCTCTCGTGTTCGATGCTCGGTCGGATCGATTAAGATTGTCCGAACGTGCCGTCTTGAAAGAGGTGATCCTTGCCGTCCGCGCGAATGCCCTCAGGCCCTCGTGCGGTAACCTTCAAACGCATGGGCCAGGAAGATCCCCGCGCTTACCAGACCCATCAGTGCCGAAACCGTCTCGATCATCGTCAAATTCCAGTTCGCCCCTGCAACCGAGAAAACGCGTGCGGCCTTGCACAGTCAAAAGAATTCCAGTGAGCCACAAGACAATGGGGCTGGAGTGAGGATTTGGCGCAACAGAATGTCCAGGAGTGGCACAGAGCAGGGGGCCTGCGCTCCGTAGATCAACGGGGAGAAGCGAACGCCCCGTTTACCATCCCGGCGTGAACGCTGTGGGCTCCCCATTTCCGCCGTGTTCGGGTTGCGTTATCCTTACTGCTTCCGACGCGGTGGTGGGCCGCCTTGGATTTTGGGACCGGACAGCGCTCCCCCGTAGCCAAAGCGGGTTGGGTATGCCTCCGGCGAAGTGGTATTTGGGGCGCATGGGGATCCGACGGTCAGATTCGGTTTTGCGGGCCGCGCGCGGTGTTGCCGCGGTCGCGACCTGCCTCGCGCTCGCCAATTGCGCCTCCTCGAACAAGTTCGCCAGCCGGGTCGATCCGAAATACGGCGTGTCCTCGAGCCCGCGGGTCGTGGCGTTTGGGGATCCGGTTCCGAAAGGCGGCGGCACCTACCGCGTCGGCAAGCCCTATGTTGTGGGCGGCCGGACCTACGTGCCGGAGGAGGACGTCAACTACCGCGCCGAGGGTATGGCGTCCTGGTACGGCGACGATTTCCACGGCCGCCTGACCGCCAATGGCGAAGTGTTCGACATGACCTCGCTGACAGCGGCGCATCCGACCCTGCCGATGCCGTCCTATGCGCGGGTGACCAATGTCTCGAACGGCAAATCGCTGATCGTGCGCGTCAACGACCGCGGGCCCTATCACGGCAACCGGCTGATCGACGTCTCGAACAAAGCCGCTGAACTCCTTGAATTCAAAGGCAATGGCGTCGCCAAGGTCCGTGTCGAATACGTTGGCCGGGCGCCGCTGGAAGGCTCCGACGATCGCCAACTGATGGCGACCCTGCGCACCGGGATCCCGGCGCCGTCGCCCTCGATGGTGCGGGTTGCCTCGGCAAGGCCCTTCGTGCCGGAGCTTCCGTCGTCGAACCGCGGCGCCATTCGCGGTGAGGTTCCGACGCCGGAGGGGCGGCCCTATAATCTCGGCAACACCTCCGCCGACATGGCGTCGCTCAACGCGACCTCGGAGATGTCGGCCTCGAGCCGCAGCCGCAGCCGGGGCCGGGCGCTCCAGAACGCGCGTGCCGTGTCCTATGACGAGGATGGCCGCTACGCGACCGAGAACGCACCGTCATCGGCCGACGGCGCCGCCGAGGCCCGCAGCATCCTGAGCGGCCGCGGCCTCTACTAAGCAGGTACCAAACCGGCAAATCCGGCGAGCGGCGTAGCGCCGCTGGCCCGTCGTCGCGCCCAGGGATCAGAATGGGATGCGCGCGCGTCCCGTGAACGTCCAGATCTGCGTGTTGCTGCCGATGCCGCCGAGTTCGGCGCCGAAGCCGACCGTGGTGCCACCCGCCAGCCTTGCGCCGATGCCGCCCGTGATGCGGGCTGACCAGCCCTGGAGCAATGGTGTCGAAGCGAGCGGGATGCCGCCCGCAGCAACGATCGCGGCCGCATCGTCCTGCGTGAAGTAATAGTCGGCAAAGACGCCGGCATAGGGCGCCAGCAGCACGCTATCGAGCCACGGTATGGGGTAGGAGACCCTGTTGCCGGCAGACGCGCGGCCGCTCGAGAAGGTGCGGGCCGCCTGCTGGGTGCCGAGCGAGTCGACATAGGCGTTTTCCCGCTCCCAGATCGCGTAGACCTTGGCCGACGGTTCGATATTGAAATTGGCCCAGCTGTAGCTGCCGGTGAAGCCGGTCGCGAATATCCAGCGATTGCCGTTGAAATTGCCTTGCGCCGTGCCGGCGGTGCCGTCATAGCCGATGCCGGAATAGGTCACGGCCACGTCGTAACGCAGCGTCGGGATGATCTTCCAGCCGAGATAGGCGCCGACGGTCCAGCCGTCGCCCTTCAGCTTTCCGTTGATGTCGGTCTGGGTGTAGCTGAAGTTCTCGTAGCCGCCGGTCACACCGACCAGCAAATTGGGTCTCGCCCGGTAGGTCAGTCCGGACAGCAGGTTGATCTGCTGGCCGAAGAGCGTGGCCTGGGTTGCACCCTGACCGATGTTGCCGGACGAGCCCCATTGATCGATGCCGGTGCCGCGCACGTCGATCCAGAACAGCCAGTCCCTCTGCTCCCTGAAGCGCGCAGCCGGTGCCTTGGTCGGAGCCGCCCGATCGATCGCGGCGAAGGCGTCATCGATCCGCGAGGAGCCGCGCCCGCGGCCGCCGGTCCGGCCGGAGCCGCCGTCGCCCGAATAGGCGTTCAAACTTTGAGAACCGGGCTGCTGACCGGATTTGGGCTTGTCGTCCTCATCGCCGTCGGGCGCGGCGGCGAAATTGACGCGCAGCCCGCCCGCGCCTGGCGTGATGTATTGCCCGCCGTCGCTGAACCCTTCGGAAATCGCGGTGTCAATCGAACCGGAGATCGCCTGTCCCGAACTCTGCGCCACGATCTTGGTGACGTTGAGCTGGAGGGCGCGCAGCTTGGCGCTGTCGGCGGGCATGTCGATCGACTGGTTCAGGGCCGGCGAGGTCGAGGCGTTGAAGGCCACACTGCCGTTGTAGGTCACCGTGATGCTGTGATTGCCGACGGCGAGCGTCGTCGTGGCAAAGGTGGCGACGCCGGCCGACAGGCTAGACGTGCCGATCGGCGTGCCGCCGTCGTTGAAAGTGACCGTTCCCGTCGGCGTTCCGCCCAAGCTGCTCACCTTGGCCGTGAACGTTACAGACTCGCCGTAGCTGCTCGGATTCTTCGACGAGGTGAGCTCCGTGGTGGTCGTCGCGGACAGATAGGTGAACCTGTCTGCCGCCGAGGTCGGCGACGTCCCTCCGGCCGTCGTCACGGTGACATCGACCGTGCCGGCGCCGGGCGGCGAGGTTGCCGTGATCGACGTTGCCGAATTAACCGTGAAGCTGGTCGCGTTGTTGGCGCCGAACTTCACTGCGGTGGCGCCGCTGAATCCGGTCCCCGTGACCGCCACGGAGGTGCTGCCGATCGCGGATCCGGAGCTCGGTGAGATCGAGCCGACCGTTGGTGCCGGCGTGTAGCTGAATTGGTCCGATGCCGATGTGGCGGACGTTCCGCCTGGCGTCGTCACGGTGACATCGACCGTACCGGCGCCGGCCGGCGAGACCGCGGTGATCGAGGTTGCCGAATTGACCGTGAAGCTCGATGCATTCGTCACCCCGAACTTCACGGCGGTCGCACCGGTGAAATTGGTACCGGTGACGGTCACCGACGTGCCGCCTGCGAGCGGGCCGCCTGTCGGCGAGATCGACGTCACGGTCGGCACGGCGAAATAGGTGAACTGGTCTGCCGCCGATGTGGCCGAGGTGCCGCCCGTGGTCGTCACCCTGACGTCGACGGTACCGGTGCCGGCCTGCGATGTCGGGGATGTCCCGATCGCTGTTGAACTACGTCGGGTCGACGTTGCCGGAATGAATATTACGCAGCCCTCGTGACGTGGGCAACGGACTTGATTGTCATGCGATCGTGGTGAGCTTGAAGGGCCGCACGCAGAACCGACAATTGCTTATGCGCCTTCAATCGTCGGAAGCCCTTGTTGGCCTCGATCATACCGGCCGCGACCCATCGCAAGGCCATACCGGCATCCCGCCAGCGTTTAACGTTGCGCGTGACGCGGCGAATGGTGCCCATCATGTTCTCGGCGATATTGGTACAGGCGAGCGATCGGCGAAGCTCCTTCGGCAACTTCAACCGGACGACAGTCAGGATTTCGTCGAGGCCTTCGAGGATACTGGCCGCAACGCCGGGCCATTGCTGGTCGAGTCGACGCGCGAGATTGCG
Source organism: Bradyrhizobium barranii subsp. apii (assembly GCF_011516635.5). GTDB lineage: Bacteria > Pseudomonadota > Alphaproteobacteria > Rhizobiales > Xanthobacteraceae > Bradyrhizobium > Bradyrhizobium barranii. Next base: position 5,269,074 of record NZ_CP096255.1, read on the forward strand.
GATCAATTTTTCAGCCTTGTCGGCGTCATCGAGCTCCCAGGCCTGGCGCAGCACCCGGCGGGTGGCCGCATGATGCTCTTTCGGCAGGCGTTCCATGATGTTGCGCGCCTTGTGGATCTGGCAGCGCTGGATCGCAGCGGCCGAACCGAAGGTGCGGCGGATCGCCTTCGACAACGCCTTCGCGCCGTCGGCGATGAACAGTCTTGGCACCGTCGGGTCGAGCCCGCGCGAGACCAGGTTGTCCAGCAGGGCCTGAACCGTTGCTGCATTCTCGGTCGCCCCTTCCACCAGCGCCAGCGGATGCTTGTTGCCTTCGCCGTCAACCCCGATCGCGGCCACCAGCACGAGATCGTCGTCGAGATGCAGCCCGTCGATTTGGACCACCAGAAGGTCGAGCGCGGACAGATCGGCAGCCATGAAGTCGGCCAGCCGCGCCGCCGACAGAGCCACGAACCTCCGCGAGGCCGCCGACTTCGAAATCCCCGATCCGGGCGGTGCCGGCACGTCACCCTCGGGCAGCCGGACGGCGCGGCCGAACCGGCGCGTCGACACATTGATCAGCATCAGGTTCATCGCCCAGCGACCGAGCCAGTCCTCCTGCGCCGCCGTTTCCCAGCTCGGGATCGTGACCTCGCGGCCGTCCATGCCCCGGACCCGCGGGCGACCGACCTCGATCTTGCCGCCGTGGAAACCGATCCGCCCCCGCGTTCGGCCCCAACGGTGCGCCCGCCGCGCCGCATCACGACCGTGGCGCGGCCCGCAGGCCGCTGTCACATCCGCCTCCATCATCGTGCCGAGCGCCTCGATTCCTGCCGCAAGGCAGAACCGATCGAAGCTCGCTCGCACTTCCGCAAATGATTTCTCCACAGCCCCGGTCGCCGGCCAACCAGCCGGTGTGATATCTCTCGTCATGGCGTTGCTCTCCTTTGTGGAATCAGCACCCCGAGCCTACCGGCTCAAGGTGGGCAACGCCGACCTCTTCAGAAATTCAACAGAACCCGGGACATCCCCGCGATGTCGCGGTGATCGAGGTTGCGGAGTTGACGGTGAAGCCCGCCGCCGCGGTTGCACCGAACGTCACGGCTGTCGCGCCGGTGAAATTGGTGCCCGTGATCGTTACCACCGTGCCGCCGGCCGCCGGCCCCGACGTCGGCGAAAGCGACGTGACGGCTGGCGTGGCGACATAGGTGAACTGGTCGGCGGCGGAGGTGGCCGAGGTGCCGCCTGGATTGGTCACGCGGAGGTCAACGGTGCTGGTACCGGCGGGTGACGTCGCGGTGATTGATGTTGACGAATTGACGGTGATACTCGTTGCGGCGGTTGCGCCGAATGTCACTGCGGTGGCGCCGGTGAAGCCTGTGCCCGTGACCGTCACGACCGTGCCGCCTGTCTGCGGACCCGTAGTCGGTGAGATCGAGGTGACGGTCGGCGCGGCGGTGTAGGTGAATTGGTCAGCGGCGGACATTGCCGACGTTCCGCCCACGGTGGTCACTCTGACATCTACGGTGCCGGCCCCGGCAGGCGATGTCGCGGTGATCTGGGTTGCCGAATTGACGGTGAAGCCGATTGCCGCCGTGGCGCCGAACGTCACCGCCGTTGCACCTGACAGATTAGCGCCGGTGATCGTGACCGTCGTGCCGCCGGCAAGGGGGCCGCCTGTCGGCGAAATCGACGTGATCGAGGGAGGGCCGGCATAGGTGAACTGATCAGCCGCCGAGGTCGCGGACGTCCCGCCCGGCGTCGTCACCCTGACGTCCGCGACGCCGGTCCCGGGCGGCGAGGTCGCTGTGATCGATGTTGCCGAATTGAACGTGAAGCCGAGCGCGGCCGTCCCGCCGAATGACACGGCCGTGACGCCGGTGAAATTTGTGCCTGTGATCGTCACCACCGTGCTGCCGGCCGCCGGCCCCGACGTCGGCGAAAGCGACGTGACGGCTGGCGTGGCGACATAGGTGAACTGGTCGGCGGCGGAGGTGGCCGAGGTGCCGCCGGCTGTCGTCACCCTGATGTCGATCGTGCTGGTTCCTGCCGGCGACGTCGCGGTGATCTGGGTCGCCGAATTGACCGTGACGCCAGTCGCAGCCGTTGCTCCGAACACTACGGTCGTCGCGCCTGTGAAGTTGGTGCCGGTGATGGTTACGGTGGTGCCGCCAGCGCCCGGACCCGAGGTCGGCGAAATCGAAGTGACCGTCGGTGCCGGAACATAAGTGAATTGATCGGCTGCTGACGTTGCCGATGTTCCGCCCACGGTCGTCACCGTGATGTCGACCGTACCAGTGCCTGCGGGCGATGTCGCGGTAATCTGGGTCGCCGAATTGACCGCGAAACCGGTTGCCGCCGTTGCGCCGAACGTGACCGCAGTTGCTCCGGAGAAGTTCGTACCGGTGATGACCACGGTCGTGCCGCCGGTCTGCGGACCCGATGTCGGCGAGATCGACGTCACGGTCGGCGGCGCGGCATAGGTGAACTGATCCGCAGCCGAGGTCGCTGATGTCCCGCCCGGTGTTGTGACCCTGACGTCAACAGCACCGGCGGCACCCGCCGGCGAGGTCGCCGTGATCGATGTCGCTGAATTGAATGTGAAGCCGGCCGCCGCGGTCCCGCCGAACGTCACGGCCGTGACTCCGGTGAAGTTGGTGCCGGTGATCGTCACCGATGTTCCGCCGGCGGTGGGGCCTGCGGTCGGTGAGATCGAGGTGACAGTCGGGGCGGCAATATAGGTGAACTGGTCTGCCGCCGACGTCGCCGACGTCCCGCCGGCGGTCGTCACTCGGACATCCACGGTGCCAGTCCCGGCCGGAGATGTCGCGGTGATCTGGGTCGCCGAATTGACCGTGAAGCCGGCCGCGGCCGTTGCCCCGAACGTCACGGCCGTCGTACCTGTGAAATTGGTGCCAGTGATGATCACGTTGGTGCCGCCTCCACCTGGGCCTGAAGTCGGCGTAATCGAAGTGATGGTCGGCGCGGGGACGGGCAGATTGATCGTGAACGTGTAAGCGGTGTTTGCTATCGAACTGCCGGAGCAGCCCACGTTGAAATCGCTGCAGCCCGGCGCGTAATACAGGATGATCGTGTCCTGTCCGTTACCTGTCTTGCTGTTCAGCGTGATATCGATCTCGGCCTGGCCGGCCTTCGCGGATTGACCGTTTTGGTTCGGGTTCGTTGGATGAAATGTGTAAGTTGCCTTTGACGTGGTCGGATTATAATCGGCCGCTGTGAGCAGTGCGCTGCCCAAATGGCCGCTCGAATTTGCGATCGGTGCATTGTAAAAGGCGTCTGTGCCCGCGACGGAATAGACGCCGTATACAACCGAGTCGTCGGCCGCGGCTGCGCCGACGGTCAGACACAGGCGATAGATCTGACCGACCGACGTGAAGTTGATGGTCACGCCCGACGTCGAATCCGTCGTTTGATCGCAAGCCGCGTTCGCCGCTGCCATCGCGCCGAGCATCACGACGGCCGCGATGCAGATGCGTTGAGCCGCCCGCCAGAGAGAGCGCAATATCCGCGAAGGCGTAGCTTCACCATCGCGTGTCGGGACGGCCAGTTCCCCGACTATCTCTGGAATGGCCACCGCAATTGCGTGACTCACCGGCCCCCCTTAGCGGCAGCTCTCGATAGAGCATCCGCCTAAAATCCCTGATTGTGAAATTATTCGCCTATATCGTTGCGTGCATTTGACGGGACGCGGTGCGCAACGCAAGCGAACGAGCCAGCCAAACGGCCGGTACCAAGTCGCGGGCACTACTTTCCGGCGAACCGTTGCATAGTGGCAACAAAAGCGTGCTTTGATGGCAATCGACGGAAACGCTTGACGCGTCAATTTATGGTTGCGCTTGCGCTTGACTGTCGACGCTGGCTGTTCAACAATCTTGGCGAGTGGGCCGCAATAAATTCATTCTTTAATTTAAGTGCCGCCGTCGTGGTCTGCATCATCACGCGACGGGTCGTTAGATTTTTGGGGGAGGCGTCATGCCGTTACAGCCGGTTCTCGGACAAATCATGCCTTTTGCGGGCGCAGTGATTCCCAGAGGTTGGGCGCTGTGTAACGGTGCGCTGCTGGCCATCCAGCAAAATGCCGGGCTGTTCTCGTTGCTCGGCACCTATTATGGCGGCAACGGAGTGACGACGTTTGCACTCCCGGATCTGCGCGGTCGCGCGATCCTCGGCTCGAGTGGCGCCGGCCAATATCCCGTGGGCATGACCGGCGGATCGTATATGGCCAGCCTCAATGTGCAGCAGCTCCCGGCCCACAATCATCTCATTCAAGTGTCTGCAGCGGTCGGAGGAGGCGGACGCGGGAGCGTCCCTCCCACAGGCAACGTCTTCGCGACAAACTCACTGCCGGCGACCAATCCGACGAAGATTTTTGCCGCAGCCGGGAGCGGCGACACGCCATTGGCCACCGCCACCAATCTGGTGAACGAAGGCGGCAACCAGCAGCATAACAACATGCAGCCCTATCTCACGATCAGCTATCTGATCGCGACGCAGGGGATTTTTCCGTCGCGAAGCTGAGCGGCTGCACGGCCGCATTTTCGCAAACGTAATCCGTCCACTTCAATTTTCCCATATTCGCGCATTCGCCGATCGGATCGGAACGGGCGCACACCAAAGGATCATATGCGATGGCAGATCCGTTTCTCGGCGAGATCAGGTTGTTCGGCTTTCCGCGGGTGCCGGACGGCTGGTTCGCCTGCAATGGACAGTCGGTCTCGATTGCCCAGTTTGAGACGCTTTACGCCGTGATCGGCACCACCTATGGCGGCGATGGCGTCAACACGTTCAACCTTCCTGATCTACGCGGCCGTGTGCCGATCGGACAGGGACAGGGGACAGGCCTTCCGAACTATACGCTGGGCCAGCCCGGGGGTGAGGAGAACCACACCCTGATCGAAGCCGAAATGCCGACCCACAGTCATGCGCTGATGTCCTCGACCGTGACGGCAACGGATGTAACGCCCGGGCCGACCCTTCATCTTGCCACGGCGTCAGCAGGTGAACTCTACGCACCGATTGCGAACGCTGGGACGTACTCCACGATGGCCCCCTGCGTCGCCACTTCGGGCAACAGCCTCGGGCACAACAACATGATGCCGAGCGTCGTTGCCAATTACTGCATTTGCTACGCGGGCGTCTTCCCTTCGTCCGGTTAGGCTGCGCACGCATCCGTATTCAGTCTCAAGGAAAGACAACATGTCAGATCCGTTCGTCGGAGAAATCCAGGCTTTTACGTTTCCTTTTGCGGTCGGCGGCTTCAACAGCGCCTGGCTGCCGTGCGGCGGCCAGCTCCTGCCAATTCAGGGTTACAGTGCGTTATTTGCACTCATCGGTACCTACTACGGCGGCAATGGCACGACCAATTTCGCCTTGCCGAACCTGAACGGTTCGGTCGCGATCGGTCAGGGGCAAGGCCCGGGATTGCAAAATTATGTCGTCGGCGAGACCGTCGGCAGTTCGACGGTGACGCTGATCGGCGACAACATGGCGAGGCACACGCACGCCCTGCAACTCGGCGACAAGAGCGCGACAGGCGCTACGGCAGGTCCCGGCGCGGCGGGGACCACGGTTGCGATCGACCCGAACTTCACCGGCTTCACGGCGCCACCCGGCAGTCTCACCTTGGTGCCAAGCGCCGTCACACTCACCGGGCAGAACCTGCCGCACGACAACATGCAGCCGACCCAGGCGATCGTCTGGTGTATCGCCTATGCGGGAATCTTTCCGGCTTTCGGCAGCTCCTGAACGATCTTGAGTGCGCGACGGCATGATTGACGGCGCGCCGCTCGACATCGTCCCGGACGATCCGGCGCTTCGGCTTCGGCCCGCAGGCCCGAATGACGAGCCGTTCATCCGGCATCTCTTCGAGGAGGTGCGGACGGGGCAATTCACCGCGACCGGATTGTCCGGGCCGATCGTCGGCCAGATCATCGCGCAACAGTTCCGCGGCCAGGCGGCCAGCTATGCCGCGCAATTTCCGGGTGCGATCTCGCTGATCGTCACACAGGACGCGACCGCGATCGGCCGGCTGCTGCTTCATTGCGAAAGCGAGCACTGGCACATCATGGACATCGCGCTGCTGCCGGCCGATTGCGGTCGCGGCGCCGGCACGAAGATCCTCGACGCTCTCGAAGCGAGCGCACGGCAGCAGGGTGTCGGCGCGCTGACGCTCTCGGTGCTCGCGGACAATTCGGCCGCGCTCAGGTTTTACCTGCGGCGAGGATTTGCCGAGACCGGGCCGGCGGGCGCCGCTCACATCGCGATGAAAAAGGATCTCGGCTAACGCGCAGCCACTTCGTGCAGGAACTTCAGCAGCGCAGCGTTGACCTCGTCGGGCCGCTCCTGCTGGACCCAATGGCCGGCGCCCTCGATGATCAGCTTCCGCGTCAGATTGGGCAGCACGCGCTCGAGCTCGTTGACGCGCTTGGCGCCGATCAGGCCGGTGATGACGGCGTCTTTCGAACCGGCAATGAAGAGCGATGGCTGATGGATCTGCGCGTCCTGCCAGGGCGCCGTCAGCTCCCAGTTGCGGTCGAGGTTGCGATACCAGTTCAGCCCGCCGCGGAAGCCGGACTTGCGGAAGCTTTCGGTGAAATAGGCGAGGTCAGCCTCGCTGAGCCAGTTGGGCAGCGGCTCCTCGGCGAGCGCGTGACCGAGAAAGCCCTTGCCCTCCTGGACGAACATCGCGGCGCTGGGATCGGCAAGGCCGCGCCCGCCGAGCACGATGCGCATGGTGCGGGCGATGTCACGCTCGAACTCGGCCTCGGCGACGCCGGGTGTCTGGAAATACTGCCAGTAGAAATTGGTGACGCCGCCCTGGCGCAGCAGATCGAGCGGCTTGCCGCGGCCGCGGAATGGCGGCGGCACGCTCAGGCCCGCCACCGCCGTGAAGATGTCGGGCCGGAACAACGCCGCATGCCAGGCTACCGGCGCGCCCCAGTCGTGGCCGACCACCATCGCCTTGCTCTCGCCGAGCGCGTGCACGAGGCCAACGACGTCGCCGACCGTGTCGAAGATCGAGTAGGCGGCAACGTCCGCCGGCGCCGCGCTCTGGCCGTAGCCGCGCATGTCGGGGGCGACGACGTGGAAACCGGCGTCCGCCAGCGCCGGGATCTGGTGGCGCCAGGAGTAGGATAGCTCGGGCCAGCCGTGGCACAGCACCACCAGCGGACCCTGGCCGGCCTCGCGGATGAACAGGTCGATCCCGTTGGCCTTGATCACGCGGGTGGACAACATCGCTTTTCCGCCTTGTTTCAGGGGTTTGGTCGGGAAATATCAGGTGCCACGATAGGGGCGCGCCGAGAATCGTGCAATCTCGGGTTCGGCGGCCAGCCCCGTGTTGTTCGCACCGGTTCCTGCTGTTAGAACGCCGCTCTCAGGGCTTCGCCATGGCATTTCGTCTTTTTCCGCTCCGTCGCACCCGGTTCTCCGCCGGTGCGCTGGCGCGCGGGCTGATCGCGGCGGTTCTGGTGGCGGGCATCGGCTGGGGCGGTGCCCTCTACGCCGCCAACCAGAGCATCCAGGGCGCCAAGAAAGCCGAGGATTCCGGCTTCGACGGCGACGCCCCCACCGCGATCCTGATCGAGGCCTCCAGCGGCAGCGTGCTGTTCGAGAAGAACGCCGACGAGCTGCGCGCGCCCTCCAGCATGATGAAGCTGATGACGGCCGAGGTGGTCTTCAATGCCATCAAGAAGGGCGACATCAAGCCGACCGACGAGTACCGGATCAGCGAGAACGCCTGGCGCAAGGGCGGGGCGCCCTCGGGCGGCTCGACCATGTTCGCCGCCATCAACAGCAAGGTTTCGGTCGACGATCTCCTGCATGGCGCGATCATCCAGAGCGGCAATGACGCCTGCATCGCGCTGGCCGAGGGCATTGCCGGCAACGAGAAGATCTTTGCCGCCGACTTCATGACCAAGCGTGCCCGCGAGCTCGGCATGACGAAGTCGACTTTCGGCAATTCCAACGGCCTGCCCGATCCCGGCAACAAGATGACGGTGCGCGAGCTCGGCATCCTCGCGCGCCACATCATTCTCGACTTCCCCGAATTCTACAAACTATTCGGCGAGAAGGAGTACACCTGGAACAAGATCCGCCAGCCCAACCGCAATCCTCTGCTCAATTCAATGGAAGGCGCTGACGGTCTGAAGACCGGCTACACCAAGGAAGGCGGCTACGGCATGGTCGGCTCGGCCGTGCAAAACGGCACGCGGCTGATCGTGGTCGTCAATGGCCTCGAAGATTCTGAGGATCGCGCCACCGAAGCCAAGAAGATGCTGGAATGGGGCTTTCGCAATTTCGAGACCCGCACCTTGATCGCGGCCGACCAGCAGGTTGGCTATGCAAAAGTGTTTGGCGGCGAGAGCCGCTCGGTCAAGCTGGTCGCCAAGACGCCCGTCAAGGTGATGGTGCACAAGAACGGCAGCGACAAGCTGATTGCGCGCATCGTCTATAGCGGACCGGTGCGCGCGCCGATCGAAGCCGGCCAGAAGGTCGGCGTGGTCAAGGTCTGGCGCAGCGGCAATATCGCGGTGGAGACGCCCGTCTATGCCGCCGAAGCGATCGGCACCGGCTCGACCATGCGCCGCGCGATCGACGGTGCCAGCGAGCTCGTGATCGGCATGTTCCGCGCGGGCGCCGAGAAGCTCTGATCATGAGTGAGAGCGCAGCACAGCGACCGTCCGGACGCGGACGCTTCATCACCTTTGAAGGCGGCGAGGGCACCGGCAAGTCGACCCAGATCAAGAAGCTCGCCGACCGCCTCACTGCGGCGAGGATGCGGACCCTCGTCACGCGCGAGCCCGGCGGCTCGCCGGGTGCCGAGATCATGCGCCACCTGGTGCTGTCGGGGATGGGCAAGCTGCTCGGGCCCGAAGCCGAGACGCTGCTGTTCGCGGCTGCTCGCGATGACCATGTCCGCACCGTGATCCAGCCTGCGCTCAATCGGGGCGCCTGGGTGCTGTGCGACCGCTTCGCCGACTCGACGCGGGCCTATCAGGGCAGCCTCGGCCGCGTGCCGATGGGCCTGATCAACGCGATGCAGCGGGTCACGATCGGCGATCTCAAGCCGGACCTCACCCTCATCCTCGATTTGCCGGTCGAGATTGGATTGCAGCGCGCCGCCGTGCGTCGTGGTAGCGGCACACCTGACAGGTTCGAGGGCGAGCAGCTCAGCTTCCACCAGGGCCTGCGCGAGGCCTATCGCAAGATCGCCGAGGACGATCCCGGCCGTTGCGTCCTGATCGATGCCAATTCCGATCCCGACACGGTTGCTGGACGAGTCTGGACGGCGCTGCGCGACCGTCTTCTCCCAACCCCTGCATCGGTGGTTTCCCTATGAGCCCGCGCCAGGCCGAACGCGAAACCGCCATTCCGCATCCGCGCGAGACGAGCCTTCTGTTCGGCCATCGCGAGGCCGAAACGGCGCTGCTCGCGGCCTATCGCAGCGGGCGCATTCCGCATGCCTGGTTGATCGGCGGGCCGCAGGGGATCGGGAAGGCGACGCTGGCCTATCGCATAGCGCGCTTCGTGCTTTCCAACGGCCAGCCGCTGGCGCCGTCCGTGCAGCGCGCCGAGACCCTCGCGATCGATCCTGATAACGCCGTGGCGCGGCAGGTTGCGGCCAGCTCGCATGGCGGGCTGTTGACGCTGGAACGCACCGCCAACGACCGCGGCGTGATGCGCACCGTGATCACCGTGGACGAGACGCGCGAGACGATCGGTTTTTTCGGCTCGACTGCCGCGGCAGAAGGCTGGCGCGTCTGCATCGTCGACACCGTCGACGAGCTCAATCCGAATGCCGCCAACGCACTGCTGAAAATCCTCGAGGAACCGCCGCAGCAGTCACTGTTCCTCCTGGTCAGCCACGCGCCGGCGCGTGTGCTCGCCACGATCCAGTCGCGCTGCCGCAAGCTGCGCCTGCGCCCGCTCGGCACGGATGATGTGATCGGCGCCGCAGCTTCGGCGGCTGACCTCGATCCGAACGATCCGGCGCTACACGAGGCCGCGGAGGCCTCCGAGGGCAGCGTCGCGCGGGCGCTGACGCTGCTCGGCGGCGATGCCCTGAAGCTGCAGCAGCGCACGGCGGCGCTGCTCGCGCGCCTGCCACAGGTCGATCCGCGCGAATTGCACACGCTCGGCGATTCGCTCGGCACCAGCGATCGAGTCGCGCTGGCGGCCTTCATCGACGGCATCGATCGCTGGATTGCGGAGCGCCTGCACTCCGACGAGGCCAATGCCAACCAGAATCTGCCGCGCCTTGCGCGCCTAGCTGAGGTATGGGAAAAGATCGCCCGCGCCGCGCGCGACACTGAAACCTACAATCTGGAGCGAAAGCCCTTGGTTTTCTCGGTGTTCGGCTGGCTGGCGGACGCAACGCGCTAGAGCATGATCCGGAAAAGTGTGCAGCGGTTTTCCGACAGGATCATGCTCCAAATAATGACCTAACGCAGGTTCGTTTCCAAATTTCGAGAAGCCGGTAAAGGAATTCGTCGTGGCCACGCGAGCTAAGAAAACCGCTAGAGGCAAGAGCAGCAAGAAGAAGGCTGCCAACAAGGCCGCGAAGAAGGCCGTGAAGGCGCTCGCGCGCAAAGCTGCCAAGAAGGTCAAGAAGACCAGGAAGGCTGCCGCCAAGAAGGGCGTGAAGAAGAGCGCTGCGAAGACGACAAAGAAGGTCGGCAAGAAGGCCGCGAAGAAGCAGGCCGTCGCCAAGAAGGCGGTGAAGAAAGCGGCCAAAAAGGCAGCCAAGTCTCCGGCGAAGAGCAAGGCTCCCGCGAAGAGGGCCGCCAAGAAAACGAAAGTGACTGCGCCTGCCGTGACCGTCGCACCGGCTCCCGTCGCCACGCCGCCGAAGGTTGTGAAGCCCAAGGTGTCGAAGCCCAAAGTGTCGAAGCCTGAGGCGCCGCCCGCACTGAGGCCCGTCGCAGCTCCGCAAGCCGCAACTCCTGTTGCCGCTCCCGCGCGCGACAACGTCTTCTACATCTCGACCGCCATCGCCTATCCCAACGGCAGCCCGCATATCGGCCACGCCTATGAGGCGATCTCGGCCGACGTGCTGGCGCGCTTTGCGCGGCTCGACGGCAAGGACGTGTTCTTCCTGACCGGCACCGACGAGCACGGTCAGAAGATGGTCCAAACCGCGCAGAACGAAGGCCTGACCCCGTCCGCGCTCGCGACCCGCAATGCTGGTCGCTTCAAGGAGATGGACGAGCGTCTGAACGTGTCGTTCGACCGCTTCATCCGCACCACCGAAGAGCAGCACCATCGCTCCAGCCAGGAGATCTGGCGGCGCATGGAAGCGAACGGCGACATCTACGCCGACAGCTATGCCGGCTGGTACTCGGTGCGCGACGAGGCGTATTACGCCGAGGACGAGACGCGCCTGAACGACGACGGCGTGCGCCTCGGACCGCAAGGCACGCCAGTCGAATGGGTCGAGGAGAAGAGCTATTTCTTCCGCCTGTCGGCCTATCAGGACAAGCTTCTGAAGCTCTACGAAGATCATCCTGAATTCATTGGCCCGGACTCGCGCAAGAACGAGGTGGTGAGCTTCGTACGCGGCGGCTTGCGCGATCTCTCGATCTCGCGCACGACCTTCGATTGGGGCGTGAAAGTGCCCAGCGACGAAGAGCACGTGATGTATGTCTGGGTCGACGCGCTGACCAATTACATCACCGGCGTCGGATTCCCCGACGAGAGCGACAAGAACTGGCGCTACTGGCCGGCCGACGTGCACATCATCGGCAAGGACATCATCCGCTTCCACGCGGTCTACTGGCCCGCATTCCTGATGTCGGCCGGCATTTCGCTGCCGAAGAGGGTCTATGCCCATGGCTTCCTGTTCAACAGGGGCGAGAAGATGTCGAAGTCGGTCGGCAATGTCGTCGACCCCTTCAATCTTGCCGACCAGTATGGCGTCGACCAGATGCGCTATTTCTTTCTGCGCGAGGTCTCGTATGGCCAGGACGGCAACTACAACCACGAAGCCATCGTCGCGCGCATCAATGCCGATCTCGCCAACGATCTCGGCAACCTCGCGCAGCGCTCGCTGTCGATGATCGCCAAGCAGCTCGGCGGCGTGCTGCCGGAGCCGGGCGAGTTCAGCGACAACGACAAGGCGATTCTGGCGATGGCGGACGGCATGATCGCCGCATCGCGCGAAGCGATGGCGACGCAGCAGATCCATCACTGGCTCAACGCCGTGTGGGCCGTGGTCGCGGAGGCCAACCGCTATTTCGCGGGCGAGGCGCCGTGGGCGCTCGCCAAGACCGATCCTGTCAGGCAGAAGACGGTGCTCTATGTCACCGCCGAAGTCGTGCGCCAGATCGCGATCCTGGCCCAGCCGGCGATGCCGACTGCCTCGGGCTTGCTGCTCGACAGCCTCGGCATTCCCGCGGGCGAGCGGAATTTCGTGATGCTCGGGGGCGCCAAACGGATCGCGCCCGGCTCGACGCTACCGGCGCCGACACCGGCGTTCCCGCGCTACATCGAGCCGGCGGCCTAGGGCGTTCGGGCGATGCTGGTCGACAGCCACTGCCATCTGGATTTTCCGGACTTTGCGGAAGATCTCGACGGGATCGTCTCGCGTGCACGTGCGGCCGGCATCGGCCGTATGGTCACGATCTCCACGCGGGTGCGAAAGCTCAATCAGCTTCTGGCCATCGCTGAGCGCTACGACGACGTCTACTGCTCGGTCGGCACCCATCCGCATAACGCGGACGAGGAAGACGGCATCTCGCCGGACGAACTGATCGGGTTGACCGGGCATCCCAAGGTGGTCGCGCTCGGCGAGGCCGGGCTCGACTATTTCTACGACAACGGCACGCCGGAGGCGCAGGCGAGGGGCTTCCGCGCCCACATCGCGGCGGCCCGTGCGACCGGCCTGCCGCTGGTGATCCACACCCGCGAGGCGGACGAGGATTGCGGCCGCATCCTGGAGGAGGAAGCGGCCAAGGGATCGTTTCGCGCCGTGCTGCATTGCTACACGGGCGGGCGCGAGCTGGCGCTGAAGGCGGTGTCGCTCGGGCTCTATATCGGCTTCACGGGCATCCTGACCTTCAAGAAATCGGAGACCCTGCGCGCGCTTGCGGCTGAACTGCCGTCTGACCGTATTCTGGTTGAAACAGACTCGCCCTATCTTGCGCCCGGCAAGTTCCGGGGCAAACGCAACGAGCCGGCCTATGTGGTCGAGGTCGCCAAGGTGCTCGCCGAAACGCGCGGCGTGTCGCTCGATGAGATCTCACGCCAGACCACCGAAAACTTCTTCCGCCTGTTCTCCAAGGTGAAATCTTAGGACTGGGAGCCGCATGACGCTGACGCTGACGATCCTGGGCTGCGGCTCCTCCGCCGGCGTGCCGCGCCCGGCACTCGGCTGGGGCGCCTGCGATCCCAACAATCCAAAGAACCGCCGCCGCCGCTGCTCGCTGCTAGTCGAGCAGACGTCGAGCCACGGCACCACGCGCATCGTGATCGACACCTCGCCTGACCTGCGCGAGCAGCTCATCGATACCAATGTCGACCACATCGACGCGGTGTTCCTGACCCATGAGCATGCCGACCAGACCCACGGCATGGACGATCTGCGCTCCGTCGTGCTCCACATGCGCAAGCGCATCCCGGTTTATTTCAACCAGTCGACCGCGAAAGACATCATGGCGCGGTTCTCCTATTGCTTCATCTCGCCCGAGGGCAGCGACTATCCGCCGATCCTGCACCGGCATTCGATCGAGGCCGGCGAAAGCCGGACCATCAGCGGCAAGGGCGGCGACGTGACCATGACCGCGTTCCTGGTCCAACACGGCCAGATTCCCGCGCTCGGCTATCGCATCGGCAATGCCGCCTACACGCCCGACCTCAACGACATCCCGCGCGAGAGCTGGGGCGCGCTGGAGAATCTCGATCTCTGGATCGTCGACGGCTTGCGCTACACCCAGCATTCCAGCCATTTCAGCATCAACGATGCGCTGTCCTGGATCGAGCGCTTCAAGCCCAAGCGCGCCGTCATCACCAACATGACGGCCGACGTCGATTACGAGGTGATCCGGCAATCGCTGCCGGCGGGCGTGGTGCCGGCCTATGACGGCATGCGGCTCGACACGCACTGATCGCGCCGGCTCGGTTCAGGCCGAGATCGCCTTGGACGAGCCGACCTCGTTACGCAGCAGGAATTTCTGGATCTTGCCCGTGGACGTCTTCGGGATCGGTCCGAACACGACGGCCTTCGGCGTCTTGAAGCCGCTCATATGCGTGCGGCAGAAGGCGATGATCTCGGCTTCGGTCGCGCTGGCGCCGTCCTTCAGTTCGACGAAGGCGCAGGGCACCTCGCCCCATTTCGGATCGGGCTTTGCGACGACGGCTGCGAACAGCACGGCCGGATGCTTGTAGAGGATGTCCTCGACCTCGACGGAGGAAATGTTCTCGCCACCGGAAATGATGATGTCCTTGGAGCGATCCTTGATGATGACGTAACCGTGCTCGTCGAGCACGCCGAGGTCGCCGGTGTGAAACCAGCCGCCCTCGAAGGCTTCTTTCGTCGCCTTCTCGTTCTTGAGGTAGCCCTTCATCACGATGTTGCCGCGGAACATGACCTCGCCGATGGTCTCGCCGTCGCGGGGCACCTCCTGCATCGTCTGCGGATTGATGACGGTGACGCCTTCCTCGAGCGGGTAGGGCACGCCCTGCCGCCGCTTCATGCTGGCGCGCTCGGCGGCGGGCAGATCGTCCCAGCCGGGTTGCTCGGCGCAGACGGAGGCGGGGCCGTAGACCTCGGTCAGGCCGTAGACGTGCGTGAGCCTGATGCCGATGTTTTCTGCGCCTTCGAGCACCGCGACCGGCGGTGCGGCGCCGGCGATCAGGCCGACGACGCGGCGCGCGGCACTGCCCTTCGGCGCGTCGGGTGCGTTGATCAGCGTGTTGTAGACGATCGGCGCGCCGCACATGTGGGTGACGCCGTGCTGCTTGATCAGCTCGAAGATTTTTGTCGGCTCGACCTTGCGCAGGCAGACGTTGATGCCGGCGGCCGCCGCAATGGTCCAGGGGAAGCACCAGCCGTTGCAGTGGAACATCGGCAGCGTCCAGAGATAGACCGGATGTTGGCCGAGCTGGCCGGCAAGGATGTTGCTGACGGCGTTGAGATAGGCGCCGCGATGATGGGTGACGACGCCCTTGGGATTGCCCGTGGTGCCCGAAGTATAGCTCAGCGCGATGGCGTCCCATTCGTCGCCCGGCGGGATCGCCGCGAAGTCCGGATCGCCTTGCGCAACCGCCGCCTCATACTCGATCTCGCCGATGCGCTTGCCGCCCTTGAAAGCGGCGTCGTCGACGTCGACGACGAGCGGCTTCGGCCCCTTCATCTGCGCGAGCGCGTCGGTGATGACAGTCGAAAACTCCGGATCGACCAGGATGATCTTGGCGCCGCCATGATCGAGCTGAAACGCGATCGAAGGCGCATCGAGACGAATGTTGAGCGCATTGAGGACGGCGCCGGTCATGGGGACGGCGAAGTGCACCTCGTTCATCGCCGGAATGTTCGGCAGCATCGCCGCGACGGTATCGCCGACGCCGATGCCCTTGCCGCCAAGCCAGGACGCAAAGCGCTTGCAGCGCTCATGCGTCTCGCGCCACGTGAAGCTGCGCCCCTCATAGACCGTGCTGACGTGGTCGGGATAGACGGCGGCGCTGCGCGCGAGGAAGCTCAGCGGGCTCAGGGGGACGTAGTTGGCGGGGGTCTTGTCGAGGCCGATATTGTACTGGTTCTGCGGCTCGCTCATCGAACCCTCCTTGACGCCGCGCTCTACAGGAATCCGATCGAGATCCAGGGGAAGATCGCGACGATGATCAATCCCACCAGCAACGCCAGCAGATAGCCCCAGATCGGCCTGATACCTTCGGCCGGATCGACGCGTCCGATGGCGCAGGCGGCATAATAGCCGACGCCGAAGGGCGGGGCGAATAGCCCGATACCCATGGCGAGAATGATCACCATGGCATAGTGCACCTCGTGCACGCCGACGGCACGGGCGATTGGAAACAGCAGCGGACCGAACAGCACGATTGCCGGAATGCCCTCGAGCACGCTGCCGAGGATGGTGAAGGCCAGGATCGACACGGCGATGAAGGTCGCAGGTCCCCCGGGCAATCCGGTCATGGCTGAAGCCAGCGAGCGCGAGAAGCCGGATTGGGTGAGCCCCCAGGCCATGCCGGTCGCCGTGCCGATGATCAGCAGGATCGCGCCCGACAGCGACGCGGTCTCGACCAGCATGGGAAACAGCCGCCGCCAGTCGAAGCGGCGGTAGACGAGGAGGCCGACCAGGGCGCCGTAGACGATGCCGATGGTGGAGACTTCGGTCGCGGTCGCAATGCCCTCGACCACGGCGTAGCGGATCACGAAGGGCAGCGCGAGCGCGGGCAGGGCGACGATGAAGGTCTTGCCGATCTCGCCACCCGTGGCGCGGCGGACATGGCTCATGTCCTCGTGGCGGTAGCGCCACCACACCAGCATGCAGAGCGTGATGGCTAGCACGACGCCGGGCAGCAGGCCGCCGGTAAAGAGGGCGGCGATCGACACGCCCGTGACCGAGCCGATCGTGATCAGCACGAGGCTTGGCGGAATGGTCTCGGTCTGCGCGCCGGTGGCCGCGAGCAAGGCCACGAGGTCGCCGGGCTTGGCGCCGCGCTGCTTCATTTCCGGGAACAGCACGGGCGCCACCGCCGCCATGTCGGCGGCCTTGGCGCCGGAGATGCCGGAGACGAGGTACATCGCGCCGACCAGCACGTAATGCAGGCCGCCGCGGACATGGCCGAGCAGGCTCGCCAGGAACGCGACCATGGCCCGCGCCATGCCGGTCATCTCGATCAGAAGCCCCAGGAACACGAACAGCGGCACCGAGAGCAGGATGAGGTGGCTCATGCCCTCGTCCATCCGCCCGACCAGCACCATGACCGGCGTCCGCGTGGTCAGCGCCAGATAGCCGTAGATCGCGAGGCCAAACCCGAACGCAATGGGAACGCCTGCAAAGACGCAGAAGCCGGCGACGCCGACGAAGAAGATGACGAGGTTGAGATTGCCGAGCGGCCGCAGATAAGGCTGCGCCAGCCAGAACAGACCGACGATGACGGCAACCGATATCGCCGCCGTCAGCACCATGCGGTAATCGGCGGCGCGCAGCAGCCGCAGCAGCGCGAACACCGCCATCAGGCAGACGCCGGCCGGCAGCGCCGCGGCGCGCCACATGTTCGAGATCTGGAGCGCCGGCGTGGTGATGAAGCTTTCCTCGTAGGCGTATTCGGCGGACGGCCAGACGATCAGCGCCAGGAACGCCAGCGCCGCACAGGTCGCGACTACGTCCAGATAGGCGCGCAAGGCCGGCCGCGCGCTCGCGACGAGCGCCGTCATGCGCATGTGCTCGGAGCGGCGGAACGCGACCGCGGCGCCGAGCATTGCCAGCCACAGGAACAGGATCGAGGCGAGCTCATCCGACCAGATCAGCGGCCGGTGCACGCCGTAGCGCGCGACCACACCCGCAAACAGGATCACGATCTCCGCGACCACCAGAATGGCCGCGGGGATCTCGACGGCGAGGCCGAGGATGCGCTCCAGCGAGGCCAGCACGAGGGATCGGTGAGGGGGCTGAACGGCCACCTCGCCCACCACTCCGGTCGCCTCAACCTCGACATGAGCCATCTCGATAAGAACCTCGGCGGCCCCAACGCGCGTTACGACAACTTGCCGACGGCCTTTTCCAGGAGATCCCAGGCCTGGTCGCCATACTTGCCCTTCCACTCGGCATAGAAGCCGGCGGAGCGCAGCTTGTCACGGAACGGCGCCACCGCAGGCTGGTTGAAGGTCAGGCCCTTGCCCGCGAGCTCCTGCTGGAGGTTCGCATTCAGCTTGGCGGTATCCTCACGCTCCTTGACGGCGGCGGCGTTGATGTTCTTGGCGACGATGGTGCGGACGTCCTCCGGCAGCGCGCTCCAGGCGCGGCGGTTGGCCAGGAACCAGAAGCCGTCCCACATGTGGTTGGTCAGCGAGCAGTACTTCTGCACCTCGTACAGCTTGGCGGTCGAGATGATCGCCAGCGGGTTCTCCTGGCCCTCGACGATCTTGGTCTGGAGCGCGGAATAGACCTCGGCGAAATTGATCGAGGCGGGCGCCGCATCGAACGCCTTGAACATCGAGGTCCACAGCGGCGACACCGGCACGCGGATCTTGAAGCCCTTGAAATCATCAGGACCGTTGATCGGCTTGCTCGACGACGTGGTCTGGCGGAAGCCGTTGTCCCAGATCTTGTCCATGACATCGAGGCCGGCCTTCTTGATCTCGCCGCGGACATGGGCGCCGAGGTCGCCGTCCATGGCCTTCCAGACCGTGTTGTAGTCCGGGAAAGCGAAGCCGATGCCGTTGATGGACGCGGCCGGCACCAGGGTCGACAGGATCAGTCCTGACAGCGTGAAGAACTCGACGCCGCCGGACCGGATCTGGCTCAGCATGTCGGTGTCCGACCCGAGCTGGTTGTTCGGGAAGATCTGGAGGTCGAACTTGCCGTTGGTCTCGGCCTTGATCGCCGCCGCCATCTCCTTGGCGCGCACGTTCAGCGGATGGGTGTCAGGCAGGTTGTTGGCGTATTTGTAGGTGAACTCGGCGCTCTGGGCGCGGGCCACATGGGGCGCACCGAGGCCGCCCAGGACCGCGGTCGCGGCGGAGGCCTTGAGAAGCGTGCGTCGGGAAAAGCTCATGGGTCTGCTTCCTCGGAAGTTTGTTGTTGTTCTGAGATGCAAACCTATACGGACGGAAGGCCTGAAGGTCATCTGCGATCTCGCGAGGTCTCGCTTATTGCAGCCGGACACCGTCGCGGCAATATCGGCTTTCGGCAGATGGGCCGGATTCAAAATCTGAAAAACAACCCCATGCACAGTAGCCGTCAAGAGCCGAGAGGCCGGTCGCGGCGTAGACCGAAAGCGGACGGCAAGCGAAGGCGCCGTGTCAGGAATTCGATCTAAATATCTGATCTAATTGTATATAAAGATATTCCATAATATACCTTATGCGAATTACGGATATGGCGGTCCGGGCTGGGGCCCGCCTGGCGCATGGTCGCCGAAATCCCTCTCCACCGTTCATGGTGAGCCGCCTTGCTGGCCGTGGCGTCGCGGCGCATCGCCGCGCGCGGACTCAGCTGTGCATGCTTCTGAACGGGTGACGCTCGCGCACGGCGTCACCCGAGACCGTCCGGCCGGCGATTAGGACGGCGCCGCGAAGTCGTAGGAGATGCGTCCGGCGGGCAGATAGAACAGCGCGATGACGGCGCCGCCGCGGACCTCGGGATAGTGCCGGCTGCCGGGATCGGGCGCGGTCCAGCCGGGCCCTTGCCAGCCCTGCAGCCCCTTCAGCTCGGCGCCCTTGTCCAGCGGCACGACCAGGTTCAGTTCCCCATATGGGTGACCGTGATATTGCCCGCGGAGCACGTCGTGGTCGTCCTCGTCCTTGAAGCGGCGCGGATCGGTGCTGTTCATGTAGACGGCCGTGATGCTGAACTGGAACGTTTCAGGCGTCGGGTCCATGATGCGGCTGCGCCGGTAGTTCGGACCGTCGACCTCCTGGTTCGCCGCCCAGCCTTCCGCGACGCCGCGCTTAATCAGCCGTGCCAGGTCCTGGTAGAGCTGGCTGCCCTCGCCGTATGTTTGGTTGAGCCACCGCTCCATCTCCGCGCCGGGCGTCATATCCTTGACCTCGCGCAGAAACGGAATGCTGTACTGAATCAATTCGTCTCGGCTTCCCATGGCGTTGTCCTTTCCATTTGGGTTGCACTTTGTTCTTCAAAGCCCGCGAACGAGGCGAAGTCCGCGATGTCCGCGCGCGGCATCAGCCTGCCCGCGATTTGGTCCCTGGCACGGCCGATCGAAATGCCGCACACGACCATTTGCTCCGCCGGGATCGACAGCAGCGGACGCAGGATCCGGTGGTATTTCGAGAACGTCTCCTGCGGACATGACTGGAGCCCATGGCCTGCCGCAGCCAGCAGCACGTTCTGGATGAACATGCCGAGGTCGAGCCAGCTGCCGACCTCCAGGCGCCGGTCGATCGTGACGATCAGCCCGACGGGCGCGCCGAAGAACGCATAGTTCTTGGCGGTCTGGCCGCTCCTGGCTTTGATATCGGTCTGGGCGATGCCGAGCGAACCGTAGAACAACCGGCCGAACTCCTGTCGTCGTTGCAGGTAGGGTTCGGGCAGGTCACTGGCGTAGTATCTGTATTCCGACATATGTGCGTCGCGGGCGGTTTCGTGCGCTTCGCGCAGTGTGGCCGAGACCCTGTCTTTGGCATCGCCGGCCAGCACGTAGACGTGCCAGGGCTGGATATTGGCGCCGCTTGGCGCAAACCGTGCCACAGGTTCGCGAAGCGCTGCGATCTCTCGAGGCGGCGGTCGAGCAGCCGCGCTTCGTTCCGGCGGCCTCCACAAGGCAATTCACCCTCGCCGCCAACGACTTCACCACGATGGTGCTGGCCTCACCGCTCCTGAAGATACTCGGGCTTGAGGCGCCGGCGATCGACCTGATCATCAAGCCGGTGACACGGATCGATCTTGCCGAGCAGATCGACCTTGGTCGCATCGACGTTGCGATCGGTGTCTTCTCGGATCCGCCAAGCCGCTTCCGGACCTCGCTATTGTTCGAATATGACGACGTGCTGATCGTGGGCGGAAAGCGCAAGCTCGGCCGGATCGACAACGCGGCCCTGGCGCGCATGCCGCTGGTCGTCGTCTCCTTCGGCGGCGAGCAGGAGGGAGCAATCGGGGGCTTCATCTCCGAGCGCGGCCTCGCCAGGCGATCGGAAATGTATGACCGCGCAGCGCTCGAACGGGCATTGTCCGAAAGCGACCGGCCGCCGCGCATAGCTGTTTCGCTTCCACATTTCCTGGCGCTGCCCGCCCTGCTCGCGGACTCCGAACTCGCGGCCATCGTTCCGCGTCCATTGGCGCGGGCATTCGAACGTGAGCATGCCATCACCGCGTGCGAGCTTCCTTACGCGACGACCCCGGTCGAGGTCCGGCTGTTGTGGCACGAACGTATCGAGGGCGAGCCATCGCATGACTGGCTTCACGATATTCTTCGGCGCGCAACCGCGGACCTCAGGCGCGGACGCTAGCTGGCGACGGTCTCGGTCCTGGTTCCATTTGCCATTGGGGCGTAAGGAGCCCGTCATGCAGGAGAACATCGCCCGCGCGACCACCTCGCGCGCCATTCCGTTCGATGCCGCCAAGCTCGACCGTCTCATGGAGGCCGCCGGCCTCGACGTGCTGGTCGTGACCTCCAAGCACAATGTGCAGTACCTGCTGGGCGCCGAGCGCGCGATTTTCTTCGACTACATGGACGCGATGGGTGTCAGCCGCTATCTGCCGGTCCTGGTCTATCCCAGGGGCGCGCCGGACAAGGCGGTCTATATCGGTCACCGTCTGGAAACCCATCAGCGTGCCGTGGCGCCGCCGTGGGTGCCGCAGGTCCGCACCGAATCCAATGGCTCGGTCGAGCGCGGTCACACGGGCCATTGGCCTGATCCGGGCTGCCGGCGTGCCCTTGAAGCGGGTCGGCGTCGAGATGGCGTTCCTGCCGATGGATGCAGGAAGGGTGCTCGCTGACGCCCTGCCCGGCGCCGAGCTCAAGGACGCGCTGCTGGTGCTGGAGCGGCTGCGGGCGGTCAAGTCGGCGGACGAGCTGGCCAAGCTCAAGACGGCGTCCGAGCTCGTCATCGCATCGATGCTGGAGGTGATCGCCGCGCACGGCCCGGGCACCACCAAGCAGCAATTGTCGGACAGTTTGCGTGTCGCCGAGGCCAATCGCGGCCTGACCTTCGAATACTGCCTGCTCGCATGCGGCAGCAGCCACAACAGGGCGCCATCATCGCAGCGCTGGGAGCAAGGCGACGTGCTGTCGCTCGATTCCGGCGGCAATTATCACGGCTATATCGGCGACCTCGCCCGAATGGCCGTGCTGGGCGAACCCGACAGCGAACTGAAAGATTGCCTGGCCGAGATCGAGGCGGTCCAGCGCGCCGCCTTTGCCGCAGTCCGGCCGGGCGCCCTGGGCGGCGACATCTACGTCGCGGCCGAGCGGCAGCTTGCCCAGATCACCCAGCGCGACTGCACCGATTTCCTGGCTCACGGCATGGGCCTCGTCAGCCACGAGGCCCCTCGCCTGACCGCCAAGGGACCGGTCCCCTACGACGACACCGACGCCCGGCTGCCGCTCGAAACAGGCATGGTGGTCTCGATCGAGACCACGATGAAGCATCCGAAGCGCGGCTTCATCAAGCTCGAGGACACGGTCGTGGTGACGGCGACGGGGTATGAGATTTTTGGCGAGGGCGGCCGCGGGTGGAATTTGGGCGGCAGCGCGCTCTAGCCTGATGGCGTTGCAGGACCCTCATGGTGAGGAGCGCGGCACACGCGTCTCGAACCATGAAGGCCCGCCTCTCGCGTGTGGCCATCCTTCGAGACGCCCGCTTTGCGGGCTCCTCAGGATGAGGTGCGGAGTGTGGTGAAGCTGCGCAATTACCGCGCCAGCAGCAGCTCCAACTGGCTCTGTGCCTTCTTGACCGCCGCCGCGAACCAGCCCTGGCTCGGCGCTTCCCTGGCGAAACACTTTGTGTAGGCGTCCATGGCCTGGTCTTCCTTGGCCATGGCGTCCTGCGGGGTGTTCCTGGCCATCATCTGCTTCCAGACTTTTTCGCAGGCCGGGATCTCGGCCGTCTTCACGGCGTCGGTTGCGGCGAGGAAGTAGACCTTGTCGCCCTGGATCGCGACGACGTCGATTTCATGCGGCGCGCCCTTCAGGTCGCCGTTGCCGCGCACGCCGAGCACGGCGACCGCGGCACTCGCGGATGCGGGCTTCGTGATCGGCAGCTCGGCATATTTGGCGAAGGCCGAGTCCTGGATGGCTTGATAGTAGAAGCGATCCGACTTGAAGGCTGCGGCGATCTCCTGCGGCAGGCCGTCCTCGCGGTGCTCGGCAAGCCAGTGCTTGAGCAGCGCGGTCGTCGTCACCACGGCCTGCATCTTGTCGCCCTCTGAGGCGAAGCCCAGCCCGTCGAGATGGCCGAAGCCCGAGTCGCCCTTGAACAGCGTGTCGGCGTTCGACTTGCCTTCCGCCGGCAGCCCCTTGATCGTGACCGGTCCGACCAGGCCGCGCAGCACACCGGTCAGCTCGTTGAGCGCCGCATCGTGCTGCTTGAAAGTCTCGTCGTTCTCCTTGGCTTTGGAGAATTTTGCGATGTAGCGATCGCGCAAATCGAGATAGTGCTGCTCGGGCGTGGCGGCGTCGGTGGGTGTCGCGAAAACGAGCAGGCAGAGCAAGACGAGCAATCTCATTGCAATTTCCGGAAGACTGGGAGCGATCTCCAGTCTTTGTGCTGGTGCCGGACGGGAAGGTTCATCGGCTCCTGAACTGCGAACGTGCGCGGCGGCCGGAGGTGTCGATGTACCCGTTTCAGGTTGACAAGAGCGGCCGTCCGGCGCCAAAATTCGATCGGGTCGATACACCCGCTGCCTGCGCCCTTTGGGGATGGTGAACGTATCAAAGTCGCCCTCACCCTCGCTATTGGCGAGCGGGTCGGCAAGGCAGGCACCGATCTTCTCCGTTCGCCGATACGGGTGCTCTCATGCGCGATTTCCGCGATGCGAAGGCTATGGCTCGTTCCTTGCGCGATGCCTTGAATGCCAAAGCCGTGCAAACCACTCACAGCGAAGCTTTGGAACTGATGCGAAAGCGTTCGGGTACGAGAACTGGAATATTCTGTCGGCCAAGATTGATGCGGCGCAGCCGAGTGCTGGCGTGCAGAATCCTGCCCAGCAGGATCGTCCCATCTACTGTTCGTTCTGCGGCATGAACCAGCATGAAGTGAGCAAGCTGGTGGCTGGGCCGGCTGTCTTTATATGCGACGAATGTATCGACCTATGCACCGATATCGTTGATGAGCAGCTGCTTCGCCTCATCGAAGGAGATGCAGACAGTGCTCGCGACATGCCCACCGATCGACTGCTTCACTATGTGGAGCACGCGAACAAAGGGGTGGAGCGCAATCGGCTGTTGTCGCAGAGCATCGAAAGGGTTTTTGCGCTTCGACAGAACGCCTCGGCGGCGAATGATGACGCGTTCAAGACATCCAAAGTCGCTCGATTGAGAGGCAAGACGTCCGACGAACTGCTGGCGATGAAGAAATTCTCGCTAAGTCAGTTGAAACGTTACGAGCAGGCGCTGCAGACCGCGATGCCCATCGTCAACGAGCGGACTCGGTAAACGCACAGACGATCGAGCGGCACGCCGGCCCTACTCCGCCGGCGTGAGTTGCTGCCGGCTCAGGCGCATCGCCGCCGTCTCGCGCGCCCGGACGCGGGCGCGGCGCTTGCGCCACCAGATCACGACGCCGGTGACCGACAGTGCCGCCACCACGAGGCCCATGATCGAGATCAGGATGCGGCCGAACAGCCCGACGATGCGGCCCGAATGCAGCGGGAATTGCGCCTGCACGAAGATGTCGGCGGCGGTGCCGACCCACGGCAGCCGTTCGCCGATCGGACGGCCGTCCTCGCTGTCGTAATAGAGCTGGGCCGGCCCGACGCCGCCGGCGCCGTGATCGTCGCCGGGATGGAAGTAGGCGGCCGCGTAGACGCCATGGGCCGGGCCGTAGCTGAGCGCGCCGACCGGGACGGTCCACCCTCGCCCCTTGCCGTCAGCCGCCGCGCGCGCAGCAATGTCGGCGAACGTCACCCTGGGCTCGATGGGATCGTCGAGATTGCGGTAGGGCCGCTGCTCATAGGGCGTCGGCGTGTAGTTCGACACCATCTTCATCATCGGCGAGAACACCTCGAAATAGAGGTTCAGCGAGAACGCCGTGAAGGCGATGATGAACAGCACGCCCCAGGTCCACAGGCTGAAGGCGCGATGGATGTCGAAATTGATCCGGTAGGCGCTGCCCGATGCCTTGATGGTCCAGGCCGGCGCCCAGCGCGCCCAGAAGCCGCGTTCGAGCTGGCGCGTGACCTGGGGCGCCCGCGCGGCCTTGGCGCGCCGTCGCGAGGGCAGCGTCAGATAGAAGCCGACGAAGCAATCGATGGTCCAGATGATGGCGATGACGCCGAGCACGCGCATGCCCCAGCGATCGCTGCCCCAGAATTCCGGAATGTGCATGGTGTAGTGGAGCTTGTAGAGGAACGAGACTAACCCGTCTTATTCGTCAGAGGGCGCCTGAGAGGCTGGCGAGCGTGGTGTAAAGCGCTGATGCGGCGTAGGATTCGGTTGCAAAGCCAACCCCATCACCTTCAGCCGCGAACACCACGCCCGCCATGACCGACGATACGATTCTGCCCTTCTCGTTTCCAGCCGTTCACGCCAAGAAAGTCACAGCTGCCTTCGATGGCGGTCGGCTGACCTCGAACGGGGGCGTGATGCTTCTGGCGATGGCCGAGCGGCGTCTCGGCTTGGCCGACAATTTGGCCCGGGTGTTCCCGGATCGGCGCGATCCGACGCGGGTCGTGCACAGCCTGGTCGATATGTTCCGCGCGCGCATGTTCGCGATCTGCTGCGGCTACGAGGACGCCGACGACCTCGATCATCTGCGGTCCGATCCCGCATTCAAGCTGGCCTGCGGACGGCTGCCGGACACGGGTCGCGATCTGTGTTCCCAACCGACGCTGTCGCGTCTGGAGAATGCTCCGCGCCTGCGCGACGTGATCCGACTGACCTACACTTTGGTCGACGCATGGATGGATAGCTACCCGCGCGAGCCGGCATCCGTCACGCTCGACATCGATGATACCTGCGATGTCGTCCACGGCCATCAGCAGCTCTCGCTGTTCAACGCTCATTATGACGAACGCTGCTTCCTGCCGATCCACGTCTACGACACGGAGAAGAGCCGGCCCGTGGCGGTCGTGCTGCGGCCCGGCAAGACGCCGGGCGGCGTCGAGGTGCGTGCCCATCTGCGCCGCCTGGTACGGCATATCCGGACGCGGTGGCACAACACGCGAATTACGTTCCGTGGCGACGGGCACTATGCCCGGCCGGAGGCAATGGCGTGGTGCGAGACCAACGGCATCGACTACATCTTCGGTCTGTCCGGCACCAAGCCGCTCGCCAGAAAAGTCGACGCGGTCGCCGACGACATCCGCACGCGACGCGCCATCGAGAACCTGCCGGTTCTGCGCGGCTATACCGAGACGCGCCACAAGGCAAAGTCCTGGGATCGCGAACGACGCACCGTCGCCCGTATTGAGGCGACGATGCTCGGCCTCGACATCCGCTTCGTCGTCACCAGCCTCGATGTCGGCTCGGCCGAGTGGATCTACGACAGCCTGTATTGCGCGCGCGGCCAAGCCGAGAATCTGATCAAGCTGCATAAGACGCAGCTCGCCTCCGATCGCACCAGTTGCCGTTCGGCGCTCGCCAATCAAGTCCGCCTCGTTCTCCATACCGCCGCTTATTGGCTGATGCTGACCGTGCGCGACGCCATTCCCAAAGTCCGGGAATTGGCCACTGCCGAGTTCGCGACGCTGCGTCTTCGGCTCTTGAAAATCGCCGCCCGGGTTGTCGAGACCAAGAGCCGCATTCGCCTTGCGTTCGCCGCGGCATGTCCCGAAGCCGACCTGATCCGCAGCTTGCCCGGCGCGCTGCTGCCGCTCGGTCCTTGACCGGTGGGGCGTCCGCCCGCGTTCACCCAACCCATCCCTCAAGCGCGTTGCAAAGTACCGGTCGTCAGGCGGTGAAAAGCCGAAGGCAATCCTGTGCGCCTCGTCAGCGGAGGTGTGCGGATGCACCAGTCGGACCAAAATACCGCGCTCTCACGAATAGGGCGGGCTAAGTTTTCGCGCGTCACCGGCCACACCGCGCCCCAATAGCGCCGGCCGAGCTCCGCGCCGGTGTTGGGATCGAGGAAAATCTGGTTGTAGTCGATCGCGAAGCGTTTTCCCGTCGCCGGATCGATCCGCGGCATCACGAAGAACCACAGCGAGTGCCCCTCCTCCGGCGTCATGAAGAGGTAGACGACGCGTGCGCGGGGATCGCGCTGTTCGATCATCTTCGCGAGCTCGATCGAGGGAATCGCCGGGCCTTTGCTGGTGACATCGAACAGGTGGTGATTCAGCACCTCGTCGATCTCGTGGTCCCAGGAGATGATCGCCCCGGTGATGCCGGAGAAGAACAGGAAGCCGGCCGTCAGCAGTCCCGCCCAGCGATGCAGCCTGCCAAATATCGCTCTCATCGTCTCGACTCTCATCAAGCGGGGCGGGCGCGCGGCGCCGGCGCTTCCACCGAGACCGTGGGAATTTGAGTCTGCGCCTGCACGGGCGCGAAGGGAACGCAGAGAGCGAATATGCTGACGGCGCCGAAGAAAAGCACCTGAAGCTGTCGAACACGCGCATTGGAGCACGAACGAAGTTGGAAGTCTGACACGTCTATCGAGGTCCCACGCACTGCCGGCTTTGCCGGAATGATTTTTGGACTCTCGCCCTAACGCGGGGGCATTCTCAGTGCGAGAGACGCAGAGTTAGAATCTATCGAGACCGGGGAATAAATCGTGCGACCAATGCGCCCATCTGCGCGTCGAGGTGCATCGCCGGCCTCTATGATCGCTTCGATATGGAATGCTTCTAGAGTGAGAACATTCGCCGCTTGTCCGCGACCGCCTGGAAACGGCGGGCTCGCTGTCTCGCGCCGCTCGCCGGAGCTTGGGCGATCAGCGCTGCCGCGAACGAATTGCTACGACGACAATGCGACGGCTGACGGAGACCCGTCACCAGGACATTGCCGGCAGTTCAACCTTGCGCGTCAATCATCGTGTTGAGTGCTTTAACGCTCGGCGCAAACAGCACTGCGACACCCTTGTAGCGGATAAACTGCTTCATCTGGAACGTCACGGAGCCGTCCCCCGCGAGCGGAACCTGGAACCGGGTCTCGGCCTTTGGGTCTGCCCGGTTTCCGGTCAACGCATCCTGCGCATTGGCTCCGTTCGGAAGGCGCATGTAGGCGTCGGCAAAGTCCGTCTGATGCATCCACCGCAGGATGGTATAGAATTGCTCGTTGATCCTGGCGAAGTAGAAAAGCCCTACGATGCCGCGGTCCTTGCCGTCGTCCTCCGTGCTCTCCAGATGAGGACCGTAGGAAAATCCGCGGCGTATGACTCGCGGCGGCCCCTTGGGGAAACGAATCTGATTGGCAAATTTCAGCGGATGATCGCGGCAATTGACAATGCGAATGTGAGCCCCGAGCGGGCATTTGACGCCGTTTGGATCGTCGCCATAGCCGAAAGCATCGTTCAATTGCGGGGTCGATGGTGGTGCATCCGGAAAACGTGACAGCGGCGACCCGTGTCGCCAGCGCCCCATCATCTTGGCCGCGATCCATTCCTCGGCCAGTTCCGGACCGACATGCGGCGCCGCCTGCGGTGCATTCGCCTTCAGGAATTTGTTGAAGGCCGCGACGTCCTGATAAAGCCACGACAGGCCGACGAATGATCCATCGCGCGCGAAGTCCTGCCATGGACCGGGCTTGAACGGTGCAGTGGGAAAATCGCTGTTCGGATAGCCGACGACGATCTCGCGACAATCGACGGCGTCGGAAGCCCTGGCAGCCGGCGCATCCTTCCAGTCAACATTGGGCGCGGTGATTCCATCGCGATAGCCAAAATGCAGGCGGCCGTCGGCTGGCCGACAGCCGGACAGCGCACCGTCGTCCCAACTTTCAAGTGACAATTCCCGGACACCGAATCCTGTCGCCGACTGCCGCACCTGCGCGAGGCAATCGGCTTTCTGCTCGGGCGTATCGAACCCGATATGGATGGCGAGATCGATATCGCTCGACTTGAACTTGCCGTCCCACCATCCCGCCGGAGCGCTGGCGTCGAAGAAACCGAGCTGTGTCGCAATGCCGCCATCCGGCGCCTGCGCGGGGTCCACGAACGATACCTCGAACTGCCGCCGCCCCTGCGCGACGTCAAGGTCGGGGCGACCCGACATCAATGTCGCGATGCCGTTCCAACTGAACATGAAGTGGAACGCGGGACCCTCGGCGTCCGGGCCCGCCCCCACCGCGGCCCGCGGTATCCATTGCCGCAGGAAGGACCTGGCACCGCCGACGTCGCCAAACCTAAACAACAGAACCGCGAGTAGCGGCTTGGCGGAGCTTCGAGCGACGATTGCCTGCAAATTGTCGAGATCCACCATGGCGCCTGTCCTGCAAGAACGGTCAGCCGATAGGCAGCCTCAAAGCCGGCCTATCACGAAGTGCAAATACGCTCTGAAAGCTATTTCCCGAGCTTTGCCAGAATGTCTGCGACAGTCATGCCGTCATAAGCCGAGAACAGCCAGCCGGACGGGTTGCCGCTGATGTCGGTTGAGCCGTCGGTCGCCGTGCCCAGCGAGCGCGCGTTGTGGTTCTTCGAGAAAAGGAGTGCCAGACCACGAGATCTGTATTCTCGATATTGCGGTTCTGCGCGGCGTAGCGCGGCAGGCCGTCGCCGCCGGCATGGACATTGGGATAATCGCCGCTGGCGTATTTCTCGTCCTTGTCGAAGGCCGTGACCCAGACATGCTTCGTCGCAAAGCCGCCGCGCTTGCGCACGTAGCTGCCCTCCTGCGCCAGCATCAGCGGGCTCGGATTGACCACGAGCTTGTAGGCCGGCGCGTTGCCGACCGAATTGGTCTCGTTGGGATTGCTGATCTTCCAGAACCGGCCGGTCTCGCCGTTCGCAATGGCAGCCGCATCACGCTCGCGCGACAACACGCGCGTGGTGGTGTCGAAGGCATTGCCGTGCGGATTGTCCGCGCCCCAGGGCCGCGGCACGAACTCGTGCTCGGTGACGGTATTGCCGCCGCCGTCGAGATCCATGTGCAGGCGCACGTTGAAGAAATGCTGGTGCGTCGGCCCGCCCAGATTGTCGTCGACCATCCCGCCCCATTTGTACTTTTCGCCGGATGGCACAGCGGCGGTCTGGATGATGCCGGTGAGTTTTGTTTCGAGCTGGATCGTGCCGTCCTGGTACAGGTACCAGTAGAAGCCGTAATCGTAATTGCCGACGGTGGCGAAGAACGAGATGACGAGCCGTCGCGAGCGTCGGACCTCGAACAGGCCGTTGCGGAATTCGTAATGCTTCCAGGCAATTCCGTAATCTTCTTCATGCATGCAGATGGCGTTCTGCATGACGAAGGGCGCGCCCTTGTTGTCGGCGGCCGGCACGTCGAAATAATGGATGTTGCCGAGACAGTCGCAGCCGAGCTCGAGCGCGTTCGCGAGCATGCCGAGCCCGTATTCGCCGGCATCGAACGCCGACTTCCAGAAATGGTTCTCGGTCGGATCGGCATAGGGCACCACCATCTCGGTGACGCTGGCGCGATGGATCAGCGAGCGCTTGCGATCACCGTCCTGGTAGGCGAGCTGATGCAGCACCAGCCCTTCGCGCGGCGTGAAGCCGACGCGAAAGCTCCATTTCTGCCAGTCGACCTTCCAGCCATCGACCTTGAAGCTCGCGCCCTCCGGCTGTTCGATATGCAGCGGCTTGATGTCGGTGCGCGGGTTTTTGACTTCATGCGCGCCGTAATTCCGCTTTTTGCGCGGGATCGGCACGATCGGGTCTGCGTCCGTGAGGTCGATGACCTTGCCGCCGATCAGGTCGACCACAGCGACTACGCCCTCGATCGGATGGGCGTAGCCGTTGTCCTGCAGATGTTCGCGGAAAAAGCTGACGGCGCGCACGATACGGGCGCCGCGCTCGTACTCAAAATCGAAGAAGCCCGAGGAGAACGGATCGACCTGGACCAGCTCGATATCCTTGTCGGTGAGCCCGCGGCGGACCATCGCCGCGCGCCAGCCTGGATCGGCCTTCACCACGGCCTCGCACTTGAAGAATTCCTCCAGCATCACCGGCGGCTGCCCGTAGGGCGCCTCGCGGTGCGGAATGACCTTGCGGCCGACAATCTCATTGCGCGCGAGATCGACGATGTGCTCGATCGCCTCGCCCGTGGTGATGTCCAGCGTGAGCGCGAAGGCGCGGCGCCCTGCTCCGCCCGCAGCCAATTCCTGTTTGGTCGGCTCCTCCAGCCGCACCGTCGGGAAGCGGCAGTTCTCCGGCGAGGTCGCGGCGGCACGAACCAGCGTGCAGGCGGCCGTGATCTCTTCGGCCGTCAGGGGATCGAGCGGATGAGGTGCGGCCGCTTGAATCGGTGATTTGGCTTTGACGGTATCGAGCATGATGATGACCAAGAATCAGCGCGGGGCGAGATGCGCGGTGATGGCGCGGAAGGCGGCGAGCCAGCGGTGGTCGAGCGGAACGTCCATCGCCTTCGGCTGCGTCGCGAGCTTGACGATGACGGTGTCGGTGGCTGCGTCGATATAGAGCCATTGGCCGTGAATGCCGATCCCCGCGAGATCGTTGCGCGAGGGATCGATCGTGTACCATTTGCTGCGGTAGCGGGCGCCCGGGAAAATGTCGGCGAGATCACCGTCTTTCCACGCCTGGGGATCGCCGTTCTCGTGGATGTCGTCGATCCACCAGCCCGGCACCACCTGCCGGCCCTCGACCACGCCGCGGCAGCGGATCATTTCGCCGAAGCGCAGCAGATCGCGTGCGGTGACGGAAAGCCCGCCGGCGATGCGGCCCATGCCGTGGCTGTCGAGTGTGAGGGAGCCGTCCTCCTCGGCGCCCATCGGCTGCCAGAGATAGTCGGAGAGGATGCGATGGTAAGGCATGCCGCAGGCGCGCTCATAGACCCAGCCGAGCACTTCCGTGTTGGTCGAGACGTAGTGGAACACCTTGCCGTGCGGCTTTCCTGTCCCGCGCAGCGTGGTGAGATAGGCGCGCTGATGGCCGGCCTCGACGCCTGGCGGCGGCACGTCCCAGCCCGAGGAGAAGCGTTAGCGCGCGACGTCGCCGGCGGGGTCCTCGTAATCCTCCTCGAACTTGATCGCGACCGCCATGTCGAGGACGTTGCGGACGGTGCAGCTGCCATAGACCGAGCTCTCCAGCTCCGGCACGTAGCGCACCACCCTCGCCTCCGGATCGAGCAGGCCGCGCGCGGCCAGCACGCCGCCGAGCGTGCCGGCGATCGACTTGCTGATGGAGCAGATCAGATGCGGCGTGGTAACGCTCATGCCGTCGCCGTACCATTCGTGGATCAGCGTGCCCCGGTGCATGACCAGCAGCGCATCGCCGAAGGTTTCGCGCGACGTGGCCTCGACCGTGGTCGGCTTGCCGTCCGGCGCGGTGAAGCTGAGCTTTTGCAGCTCGCGCGGCGCGCTTGCCATCGGTGTGGGATGCGCGGAGCGGCGAACCTCCGCGGTCGGCAGCACTTCGCGGGTGTGGGTGAAGCCCCAGCGGATGGCGGGAAAGCTGCGCCAATTGGCACGGGTCACCTGGGCCTCGGGCGTGGGCGGGCTGCCGCGCATGATGTCCGTCGGTCGCATCTCGATCCTCCGCAAGGCCATCCCGACTGCGATGTCGGAACGGCAAGGGAGAAGACTGCACACAGGCCGCATCGGGCGTTATCGAGATCCGGCAATATTTTGCTGGACAGCGGCCATGGCCGTGCCAGTCTGGCGTAGTTCTTGCTGGCTATTCGGCTTGCAAATTCTGACGTGCTGTCATGGCCTTAAGCGCAACTCTTCCGATTCAAGACTCGGCTGCCAATCTACTTCAAGCGAGCAGCACGGATGTCGACGAGCATTGCGCCACGCTCGGCCGCTGGCGGCTGAGCTACGACCAGCGCCGGGCGTTCCGGGGCAGCTTCACGCAACTCTCCCTGCCCCGGCTCGAAGTGTTCTGCGAGATCACCAGCCAGCAGGTGCGCCAATATGGCCAGTTAGGTGCCGACAGCTTTGGCATCGGTCTGCCCTGGCACGGCGATGGCGAGGTGAATTGCAACGGGGCCAGTGTTGCGGGCTCCCAGGTCATCGCCAGCATCGACGCCGAGATCGACATGTGTACGCCGAAGGCGTTCGAGTTGCGCGGTGTCGTCGCCAGCGCGGTGCTGATCGCGGAGCTTGCGGCACGGCTCGACATCGAATTGCCGCGCGCCGTCTGGCACCAGTTGCGGGTGATCGAGATGGCGGCGGCGCCGGTCGCGCGGCTGCGCGCCCACCTCGCCGCCATTCACGAGACCATCACGGCCGCACCCGAACGGTTCGACGATCCGGCCGCGCGGCAAGCGCTGGAGGACGCCCTCCTCGTCGAGATCATGGACATGCTGCCGACGGCCCAGCCCAGCGATCCCGGCCGCAGCGCCACGGCGCGCAAGCGCACCGTGGATCGCGCCCGTGAGCTGATGCATGGCAGCGGTGATCGCTCGCTGTCGCTGCTGGAGGTCTGCAAGGCGGTCGGCGCGAGCCCGCGCAAGCTCGGCTATTGCTTTCAGGAAGTCGTGGGCACGAGCCCGATGCATTACTGGCGCGCGATGCGGCTGAACCGGGTGCGGCGGGACCTGAAGCGCGCCAGTGGCGCCGAGACGTCGATCTACGACGTCGCCGTGCAACACGGCTTCTGGCACTTCAGCCAGTTCTCGCTCGACTACAAGCGCCACTTCTCCGAGCTGCCCTCGGAGACGCTGCGGCGCGCGAGGCTTGTCGCCTGACGCGCGCGTCTTCTACTCCAGGACAAGTCGTGGCTAGCAGCTCGCTTGCGGCCATCCTTCGAGACGCCCGCCTCTGGCGGGCCCTCAGGATGAGGTCATTTTGCAGCGAGATATCAGACCCTCATGGTGAGGAGCCCGCGCAAGCGGGCGTCTCGAACCATGCAGGCCGGGCACGTTACCAGGTCGGCAAATACGTACCCTTGAAGCGCGTCTCAAGAAACGCCTTCACGGGATCGGAGTGATAGACCGCGATCAGCTGCTTGACCCACGGCTTGTCCTTGTCCTCCTCGCGGACCGCGAGGATGTTGACCCAGGGACCATCGGGGTTTTCGCGCGCGATCGCATCGGTCGCCGGATTGAGGCCGGCCTGCACGGCGTAATTGTTGTTGATCGAGACGACGTCGACGTCCTGCAGCGCGCGCGGAAGCTGGGCGGCATCGAGCTCGACGAAGCGCAGCTTCTTCGGGTTCTCGGTGATGTCGGCAATGCTCGAAGCGACGTTGTTCGGATCCTTCAGCTTGATCACGCCGTGCAGCGCCAAAATCATCAGGCCGCGCGCGCCGTTGGAAGGATCGTTGGCGATCGCAACGCGGGCGCCTTCGGGCAGGTCAGCAAGTTTCTTGTACTTCTGCGAATAGACGCCCTGCGGCGAACCGATCGTGTTCGCGACCTTGACGATTTTCCAGCCGGTCTTGGAGATCTGGTTCTTCAGGTAAGGCTCGTGTTGGAACGAGTTCGCCTCGAGATCCCTGAGCGCCAGCGCCTGGTTCGGAATGACGTAGTCGGTGAACTCGACCACCTTGATGTCGAGGCCGCGCTCGGCGCCGACCTTCTTCACCACGTCCAGGATCTCGGCATGGGGGCCGGCGGTGACGCCGACGCGGATGGTTTCAGCTTGAGCGGTGGTCGCAAGCAAGGCTGCAGCCGCAAGGGTTGCGAGAAAACGCATTGAAGTCTCCAGTTTCAAAGAATGTGGTTCAGCGTTGCCGCAGCCGGCGGTTGACCCGGCGTGCGAGATAATCGCCCGCGCTCTGGACGAGTTGCACCAGCGCGATCAGAACGACCACGACGGCCAGCATCATTTCCGGCATGAAGCGCTGATAGCCGTAGCGGATGCCGAGATCGCCGAGCCCGCCGCCGCCGACCATGGCCGAGTAGCCGAGCAGGCTGACCACCGCGAGCGTCAGCGCCAGGAGCAAGCCGGGCAACGCTTCGGGGATCAGTACCTTGAGAACGATCTGGATCGGTGATGCCCCGAACGAGGACGCGGTTTCGATCAGGCCGCCATCGACCTCGCGGATCGCAGCTTCGACCAGGCGCGCGATAAACGGCGTCGATGCGACGACCAGCGGCACGATCGCGGCAGTCGATCCGATCGAGGTGCCGGCAATGAGCCGGGTGAACGG
The DNA here is from genome assembly GCF_011516635.5 of Bradyrhizobium barranii subsp. apii. Lineage (GTDB taxonomy): Bacteria > Pseudomonadota > Alphaproteobacteria > Rhizobiales > Xanthobacteraceae > Bradyrhizobium > Bradyrhizobium barranii. The sequence goes on from NZ_CP096255.1 coordinate 5,304,085, forward strand.
GATGATGGCGACAACCAGGATGATGAAGGGCGTGGAGCGCGTCGCATTGACGACCATGCCGAGCACGCGATTGATGGTGGGCGCCGCGAACAGCTCGCCTTTCCGGCTGGTCGCGAGGAACACGCCGAGCGGCAGGCCGAAGGCGGTGCCGAGCAGTGCCGCGATGCCGACCATGTACAGGCTTTCGCCGGTGGCCTGGATGATCAGGTTAATGAGTTCAGGCGACATAGCCGAGACGCTCCGCCGAGAATTGATATTGAGAGAGCCAGGCGAGCGTCCGCGTCGCCGTGTCCTCGCTGCCGGGAATGCCGAGCACCAGCGAGCCCACATGCTGGCCACCGATCTCGTCGATGCGGGCCGACAGCAGCGAGACGTCGAGACCGAGCTCGCGGGCGAGCCGCGCCACCAGCGTGTCGCCGGCCCCTGCCCCGCGCACCTGGACGCGGATCACGGCCTGCCCGCCCGCGGACGGCTCCGCCACGATCCGGCTCGCAAGCGACACCGGCAGGCTGTCGCCGATGACTTCGGCGAGGAAAGACTGCGTGATCGGATGTTTGGGATGAGTGAAGATGTCGGCGACATGGCCGCTCTCGACGATGTGGCCGGCGTCGAGCACGACCACTTCCTTGGCAAGCTGGCGCACCACGGACATTTCGTGGGTGATCAGCACGATGGTCACGCCCAGCTCGCGATTGATGTTGGCGAGCAGATCGAGGATCGCGCGCGTGGTTTGCGGGTCGAGCGCCGAGGTCGCCTCGTCCGACAGCAGCACGCTCGGCCGCGTCGCCAGCGCACGGGCAATGCCGACGCGCTGCTTCTGGCCGCCCGAGAGTTCGGAAGGATAGCGGTCGTGCTTGTCGGCGATGCCGACCAGCGCCAGCAGCTCGGCGACGCGGGCCCTGATGTCGGCCTTGGCCCAGCCGGCGATCTCCAGCGGCAGCGCGATGTTGTCGGCCGCCGTGCGCGACGACAGCAGGTTGAAATGCTGGAAGATCATCCCGATCGAGCGCTGCGCCAGCCGCAATTCGCGGCCTGCCAGCGCCGAGATATCGCTGTTGTCGACGATCACGCGGCCCGTGGTCGGCTTCTCCAGCCCGTTGATGAGCCGGACCAGGCTCGACTTGCCGGCGCCGGAGCGGCCGATGACGCCAGTGATCGAGCCGCGCGCAATCGCGAAGTCGATGTCTTGCAGCGCGTTGACGCCGGGCTTGCCGCGATAGGCCGGATAGATCTTCGAGATGCCCTCGAAACGGACCATCGCGTCAGCGTTCCGGGCGGCAGGTGAAATCGCTTCAAGCGTTTCGATCTTCTGTCCGATCGCGAGCGATTGGTGGGCGTTCATGGAGGCGGCCTTCATGCACAACAGTTCCTGCTGCCCCCGTGGGGCATGCGGGAACCGGTCGCGTCAAGCGACGGAGAGTGAAATCGCGGCGAGGGTTCGGGTGGAACACGCTGCACTGCAGCACACACCATCGCCTTTTCGGGTCTTCCTTGCAATGTCAGATATTTGCAGGGAGTTGGACGAAGTTTTCCTAATCCCACCCCGGCGAAGAAAATTCGTCTGCCGGGGGTATGAGCTTCCGGCCCCGCTCAACTGATCTGCAACCAGGGCAGCACGATCAGCAGAAGTCCCGCGAAATAGAGCAGCCCGAACAGCAGCCCAAAGCCCCAGAACTGGCCCTTCCCGATGTAGCCGCTGCCGAAATACATCGGCGCGGGTCCCGTCGCGTAAGGCGAGATCACGCCCATCAGGCCGAGCGAATACATGCAGAGCATGGCGAGCGTCGTGACCGGCAGGCCGGGAATGCCCGATCCGACCGCGAGCACCACCGGCAGCACGGCTGCGGCATGCGAGGTGATGCTCGAGAAGAAGTAGTGGATCCAGAAGAACAGCGCGACCAGCAGGATCATCGCGGTCGACGGCGACAGCCCCGCGAGCGGTTTGGCGTATTCGGTCGCGAACCATTTGATGAAGCCGATCTCGTTGAGGCCCGAGGCCAGCGTCAGCAGCGAGGTGAAATAGAAGAACACCTCCCAGGCGCTCTTCTCGCTGACGATGTCGGCGAATTCGATCACACCCGTCACCAGCATCAGCGAGATCACGATGAACACGACGGTGGTGGCGTTGACGAAGTTCGAGCCGAGCAGCGGCACGTGGATGTCCGGGCTCGAGCCCGCGATCCACAGGAACATCGCGAGGATGATCAGAGCCAGCATGATCCACTCGTTGCGCGACATCGGGCCCATCTCGCTGACCTCCCTGGCCGCCCATTCGGAGATCTCCGGGCTGTGCTTCACCTCGGGACGGCAGACCACATAGCTTAGCAGCGGCACGAGGATCATCAGGAGGATGCCGAGCGGCGCAAAGCCGACGAACCACTGCGCCCAGCTCACCTCGACGCCGGCGGTCCTCTTGGCGATCGCAAGCGCGGCCGCATTGGGCGCGAGCGCGGTGAAGAACAGCGAGCTGGTGATCGCGGTTGCCGCAAACGCCGTCCACATCACATAGGTGCCGATCTTGCCGGCGGTCGGCCCGGGCTCGGAGCCGTAGATGCGCGGGATGTTGCTGATGATGGGATAGACGATGCCGCCGCTGCGCGCGGTGTTGGATGGCGTCGCTGGTGCCAGCAGGAAGTCCGACATCGCGACCGCATAGCCGAGACCGAGCGTGTTGCGGCCGAGCTTCTGCACCAGCACCAGCGCGATACGGCGGCCGAGCTGGCTCTTGCGATAACCGATCGAGAATACGAAGGCGCCAACGATCAGCCACACCGTGCTCTCGGCAAATCCCGCCAGCATCCAGCGCAGCGATTTGCCGGGATCGGGATCGATATAGCCGGCGACGCCCGCGACCGTCAGCCCGATGAACCCGACCGCGCCGACCGGCATCGATTCCAGGATGAGCCCGGTTATGACGGCCGCGAACACGGCAAAATAGTGCCATTGATTGGCGTTGAGACCGGTCGGCACCGGCCATAGATAGATGGCCAGCCACACCACGAGCGGCGCGATCAGCTTCCAGCTAAACCCTTTTGCCTGAGGCGTCTGCGAGCTAGCGGCCATGGGCCCTCCCCCCTCGATTGTCGTCGCATTGTACCGCCCGTTGGCCGAGCCGTTTTTGTCCTAGCGCGGCGTATACGGACTGTCCGCGGCGCGATCAATGGCCTGACTTCACGTTCTACCGCCCCTTGCTACCGCCCCTTGAAGCGCGGCTTGCGGCGGGTCAGGAACGCCTCGATGCCCTCCTTGTGGTCTTCGGTGAGACTCGCCAGCGCGAACTGGTCGACGTCCATGTGGCTGGCGAGATCGTCCAGCGCATGTGCCAGCCGGTTGACGGTCAGCTTGGTCATGGCGACCGAGAGCGGCGGCTGCGCGGCGACCTTCCGGGCAAGCTCCATGGCGGCATCGAACGCATGGCCGGGATCGGCCACCTGCTCCACCAGGCCCCATTCATAGGCCTCATCAGCGCTGATGCGCTGGTCGGCCAGGATCACCGCCTGCTTGGTGCGGGCCGGCCCGATCAGATGCAGCATGCGCGGGATGCTCTGCCAGCTCATGTTCATGCCGAGCCCGATCTCGGGCACGCGCAGATGCGCGTCGTGCCCCATCACGCGGAAGTCGAGCGCCACGGCCAGTGCGACGCCGCCGCCGACGCAAAAACCCTCGATGGCCGCGATCGTGATCTGCTCCATCTCATGCCAGGCATGGGTCAGACGCGGCCCGAGCTTGAGATGCCGCCGCAGCGTGCCGAGATCCATGTCCTTGCGCGAGCGGCCCTCGGCATCCTTGAGGTCGAAGCCGGCGCTGAAGGCGCTGGTGCTGCCCGTCAGAACCACGACGGACGTTGCGGCATCATCCTCGAAGCTGCGCGCGGCCGCGGTGAGCTGGCGTAGCGCCTCCGGCGAGAGCGCGTTGATGCCGTCGCCGCGGTCGAACCGCACCACCGCAATCCGCCCCTCCGGTCCGAGGCCCTTCTCGATCGTCACGAAGTTCGTCACCAATGTCTCCCAATCCGCTTTGCTGCGAGGCTAGCCTACATCCGGCCTCACGAATATGGGACCCGGTTGCGCCCCAGCGCATACTCGACAGGCAGGGACCATTGCGCCTATCTTTGCGCCATGAGCCACGATCACGACCATCATCACGACCACTCCGAGCTGTCGGAGACCGAGCTGCGCGTGCGCGCGCTCGAGACGATCTTGACAGAAAAAGGCTATGTCGAGCCGGCCGCGCTCGACGCCATCATCCAGGCCTATGAGACCAGGATCGGACCGCACAACGGCGCGCGCGTCGTCGCCAAGGCCTGGACCGATCCTGCGTTCAAGAAGGCGCTGCTGGAGGATGGCTCGAAGGCCATCGGCACGCTCGGCCATGTCAGCCGCGTCGGCGACCATCTCGTCGTGGTCGAGAATACGCCAGAGCGACACAACATGGTCGTGTGCACGCTGTGCTCCTGCTACCCTTGGGAGATGCTGGGGCTGCCGCCGGTCTGGTACAAGGCTGCGCCCTACCGCTCGCGCGCGGTGAAGGACCCGCGCGGCGTGCTCGCCGATTTCGACGTCACGCTGCCCAAGGACATGGAAATCCGTGTCTGGGATTCGACGGCCGAGACCCGCTTCCTGGTGCTGCCGATGCGCCCCGCGGGCACCGAAGGCTGGAGTGAGGAGCAGCTTGCCGAGCTGGTTACGCGCGATTCCATGATCGGCACCGGCTTTCCCAAGACGCCTGGAGCGCCGTCGTGAACGGCGTGCACGACATGGGCGGCATGGACGGGTTCGGCAAGGTCGAGGCCGAGCCGAACGAGCCGATGTTTCACGAGGAGTGGGAATCGCGTGTTCTCGCCATGGTGCGCGCGATGGGCGCCGCCGGCGCGTTCAACATCGACACCTCGCGCTTCTATCGCGAGACGCTGCCGCCGCACGTCTATCTCTCGAGCTCCTACTACAAGAAATGGTTTCTCGGGCTCGAGGAGATGCTGGTCGAGAAGGGCTACCTCACCCGGGACGAGGTCGCCGCCGGCCACGCGATGCAGCCTGCAAAGGCGCTCAAGCACGGCAAGTTCGACCTCGCCAATGTCGAGCGCGTCATGGTGCGCGGCAAGTTCGCCCGCCCTGCTCCGGCGCCGGCAAAATTCAACATCGGCGATCGCGTCCGCGCCAAGAACATTCATCCGACCACGCATACGCGGCTGCCGCGCTATGTGCGCGGCCACGTCGGTGTCGTCGAGCTGAACCACGGCTGCCACGTATTTCCGGATTCGGCGGCGATGGAGCTCGGCGAAAATCCGCAATGGCTTTACACGGTGGTGTTCGAGGGCCGCGATCTCTGGGGCGCGGACGGTGATCCGACCTTGAAGGTGTCGATCGACGCCTTCGAACCCTATCTGGACCCGGCGTGATGAGCAGCCCGGCTGCGGCCGCTGCGACGGCGGCCATTCCGAGCATTCCGCGCGATGACGACGGCCCGGTGTTCCGCGCACCCTGGGAAGCGCATGCGTTTGCGATGGCGCTGACGCTGCACGAGCGCGGCGTGTTCACCTGGCCGGAATGGGCCGCAGCCTTGGCCTCCGAGATCAAGCGCGCCCAAGCCGCCGGCGACCCTGACACGGGCGAGACCTATTACCTGCACTGGCTCGCCACGCTGGAAGGTTTGGTTGCAAGCAAGGGCGTCGCATCGGCGGAGACGCTGCACCGCTACCGCGACGCCTGGGACCACGCCGCGGATCGTACGCCGCACGGTAAGCCGATCGAGCTGCGGCCGGAGGATTTTCGGTAGGTCTTGGCTCCCCCGTCATTGCGAGCGCAGCGAAGCAATCCAGTATCTCTCCGCGGTGACAGTCTGGATTGCTTCGTCGCTTCGCTCCTCGCAATGACGCGTTGAAGGAGCGCAAGCTCTCTCCTCCGTCGTCGCCCGGCTTGACCGGGCGACCCAGTACGCCGCGGCTTCTCGGCTCAAGCACCTTCTCTGGAATACTGGATCGCCCGCTTTCGCGGGCGATGACGGCGGAGATTGGAGCGCTATTTGCGCCCCGCCGCAAACGCCCGCCATCCCTTCGCCCGCAAACTGCACGCCGGGCACTCGCCGCACCCGAAACCCCACTCATGCTGCGCGCCGCGCTCGCCGAGATAGCAGGTGTGCGAATGCTCGCGGATGAGATCGACCAGTCCTGCGCCGCCGAGGTCATGGGCTAGCTTCCACGTCGCCGCCTTGTCTATCCACATCAGCGGCGTATGCAGCTCGAATGGCCTGGCCATGCCGAGCGAGAGCGCGGCCTGCATGGCGCGGATGGTGTCGTCGCGGCAATCGGGATAGCCGGAATAATCGGTTTCGCACATGCCGCCGACGATGTGGGTGATACCGCGCCGGTAGGCGAGCGCCGCGGCGAAGGTCAGGAACACCAGATTGCGGCCGGGCACGAACGTGTTCGGCAGGCCGTCGGCGCCCATCGCGATGGCGACGTCGCGCGTCAGCGCCGTCTCGGACACGGCCGCCAGCGTTGGGATCGACAGCGTGTGGCTCTCGCCGAGCCTTGCGGCCCAGTCTGCGCGCAGACCCTTGATGCCGTCGAACAGCCGGTCGCGGCAGGCGAGCTCGATGGCATGGCGCTGGCCATACTCGAAACCCAGTGTCTCCACGCGTGCAAAGCGGCTGAGCGCCCAGGCGAGGCAGGTGGTGGAATCCTGGCCGCCGGAAAAGAGCACCAGGGCGGTTTGTGATGAAAATGCGTCACTCATGGCCCGCGCTTTAGCACTGCGGGCGCGGCTCGCCAATCTGCCGCCAATCGGTGGAAATCGGCCTGTTCCGCCGCGCCGCGCTGGGAACGGCGGGCCGCTTTTGGCATAAGGCTTTGGAGCCAGGAGACTGCCCCGCAATGACCCCTTCCCGCGACATTTCCCGTCTGATCGAGATCATGGCGGCGCTGCGCACGCCGGTGACCGGCTGCCCCTGGGACCTCGAGCAGAATTTCGCGACGATCGCGCCCTACACGATCGAGGAGGCCTATGAGGTGGTCGAGGCCATCAGCCGCGGCGATCTCGACGATCTGCGCGAGGAGCTCGGTGACCTCCTGCTCCAGGTCGTGTTTCACGCCCAGATGGCTTCAGAACAGAATGCCTTTGCCTTCGGCGACGTCGTGGAGGCCATCACCCGCAAGATGATCCGGCGCCACCCTCATGTCTTCGCCGACAAGGACGGCAACCTCGCCTCCTCCCACGTCAAGGAGGTCTGGGACCGCATCAAGGCCGAGGAGAAAGCCGAACGTGCGGCTCGCCGGCCGCCGGAGGAAACGCCGACGCACAAGTCGTTACTCTCGGGCGTCAAGGCCGGTCAGCCCGCGCTGACGCGCGCGATGGAGCTCCAGCGCAAGGCCTCCACCGTCGGCTTCGACTGGAACGACCCGCGCGCGGTGCTGGCGAAAATCCGCGAAGAAGCCGACGAGATCGAGGCGGCGCTCGACCGCAACGACAGCGAGGGGCTGGCGGAGGAAACCGGCGATCTGATGTTCGCACTCGTCAATCTCGCCCGCCACGTCGACGCCGATCCGGAAGCCGCGCTACGCGCGACGAATGCAAAGTTCGAGCGGCGCTTCGCCTTCATCGAGCGCGCGCTTGAGGCGCAGGGGCGGACGCTCGAGCAGTCGTCGCTGGCGGAGATGGACGCGCTGTGGAACGCGGCGAAGAGTGAGGGGAAACCGGTATCAGAGACTCGCTCGCAGGCCCGCCGCTAGCGTTGTGGCCTGCTCCATCGGTGTACCCGCAAGGATCGAAGCGGTCGCGAAGGAGATATAGGTCAGCATCTTTTCCCGAATGCAGCGAGGCGGTCATGGCGGATCGCAGTCAAGCCATGAAACCGTCACGACAAGCAGTCTAAAGTTGAGCAACGGAGCCCGCGCAGCCGAAATCCCACCTCAGGTGAGTGCGATGCCATTAAAGCACTATTCGGTCCTCAAGGGACGCCCGATCGCGTTTCGGCACCGGCCAGTCGCCGCACTATCAAGTCCATGTCGTGGCCGACAACGCGGATTTCCGCATCGCCGTCAATGTGCAGTCAGCCGACGGAAGCGAAGTCGAGTTCCTGGTGCGATCGCACTTTGTCCATCCGATCACCGACCATCTCGCGGCGTTGCCGGAGGGCCTGCACCCGCAGCCGCCGAAGCCGGCCAGCATCGCGCTGGACTTCATTCGCGGCAATCTGATGCAGCCCCAGGAGATGATCCCGCTGCCGCTGTCCGTGCCCGGACCGGACAATGACCTCAACGAGAAGCTCGACCAGTTCGTCCAGCGCGCGCTCTCGAACGAAAGCGCGATGATCTACGCATTCGGTGAGACATGGGGGCCGGAAACCAAAGCGGACAATTATTTCGGCTTCCGGCCGGGTCGCGGCATTCACGACATCCATATGAATCAGGGAAATCCAATCGGGCGATTCTCGGGCGACAACGGGCCATGGCAAGACGGCGGGCTGGTGTTCGAATTCCCGGATCAGAAGCTATGGACGGCGGTCTTCCTCAAATTTCAGACGCAGGCCTGGCACACCGACGACAAGACCGGTGACCCCATCGATCTCGGCGCGCCGACACAGCCGCCAGATCCGACCGCTCCTCCGACCGGGCAAATGCCTGACGGACTCGTGCGCATCATCGCAGCACTCGTCAATGCCTTGAAAACGCCTGAGCGGGAAGTCGTCACGCTGCTCAATACGGCCGATCGCGACATCGATCGTAAGCGTAGCTCTGCGGCCCTTTTGAATGGCGCTTGACGCCTATTTTGTTCGCGTGGCGCGTCGCCGCGGCTTCCTTGTGTCGGACAACGCGTTGACGGCGGCTTCGAGTGCCTTCCGGTCGACGACGTTGGGATCGAACCGCTCCGGGCCCCAGAGGCGCATGTGTCCGTGCTCGGGATGGGCGGGGTCGCTGATGGCGGCGAGGTATTCGGCATAGCCTGGCGCACCGCCGACGTCTTCCGGAGGACAACGACCGGCGGCCTCGAGCAGGAAGGGAAGCCCCTCCGTCGTGGTGTTCTCGAACCATTTTTCGAGCTTGATCACATGGTCCCAGCTGTCGCCGAAGTCATAGAGATAGTGGATCGTCTTGGCGCCGGTCTCGCGAACGATATCGCACAGCCGCGCTTTGCGGGCATCCATGGGCTGGTGACCGTAATCATTGTCGGGGTCGGGAATCCCCCAATGTGCCTCACCAGCAAAGAACTCGAAGAGGTGACTGTTCGTCCAGCCGAATGCCTCCTGAAGCGTCAGATGCAGCCGATCAAGGCGCAGGGTGACGGGTACGACAAGGCGACGCATCACCTCCGGCTTCACATCCTTGAGGGTCACCTTGATCCGGACCGCGGTCGTGTTCAGGCTCATGCCGCCAGCCTCGGATCGCGTGTATGCATCGTATAGGTCGACGCCCAGGGAAGCAGTTCGTCCAGTCGCGCTGCAGGCCAACCATTGACGAGCTTGGCGAGAACGTCAGCGAGCCAGTGCTCGGCACTGACGCCATTGAGCTTACAGGTCTCAATGAGCGAAGCCAGCAATGCCCAATTCCCGGCGCCTTCGTCGCAACCGGCAAAAAGAGAGTTCTTGGCGTTGAGCTTGATCGGTCGCATCGCACGCTCGACAGCATTCGTGTCCATTTCGATGCGCCCATCATCAAGATAGAGCGTCAGGCCGTCCCAATGACGTAGTGCATAGCGCAAAGCCTTCGCCGTGTCGCTCTTCTGCGCAAGGTGATCGAGCTTGGCCTCAAACCACTGCTTCAAGGCTGCAACCAGAGGCCGGGTATGCGCTTGTCGGCCAGCACGGCGCTCGTCCGCAGATCGGCCGCGGAGGGCCTTCTCGACCGCGTAAAGCTGGGCGATGCGCTCAAGAGCCTCGCGGGCAACCGGAGCTGGCGCAGGCGCAGCCTCCCGCTCGATCTTCACAAACTGGCGCCGCAGATGCGACCAGCAGAAGGCGAGCGTCCCGGACAGGGCGTCCGCACGCGTCTCTCGGGTCATGGTCTTGTAAGCCTGATAGCCGTCGCAGTGGATGATGCCGCGATAGCCCTCCAGCAGCCGCAAGCCATGAACGGCGCCGCGGCCCGGTGCATAGGCATAGACTACCCCAGGCGGATCAGGTCCGGCCCAAGGCCTGTCATCGCGTGACAGCGCCCAGAAGTAGCCGGTTTTTGTTCTGCCGCGCCCCGGATCCAGCACCGGCGCCGGGGTCTCATCGACACAGAGCTTCGAGGAGGCGAGCAGAAGCTGGCGCAGACGATGCCACACGGGCTTCAATTCCTGGGCGGCATAGCCGACCCAGAAGGCGAGCGTGGAACGATCCAGCGCTATTCCGTGCGTCGCCAGCATCTGCGCCTGGCGGTAAAGCGGCAAATGCCAGTGATACTTGGCATCGATCACATGCGCGACCAGCCGCTCGGTGGGCAATCCTCCCCTGATCAATCGCTCGGGAGCCGCGTGCTGCAGGACGACGCCATGACAGGCGCGGCAGGCCAGCTTGGGACGGCGGGTGATGATGACGCGATACTGCGCCGGAACGACGTCGAGCCTCTGGCTCTCATCCTGACCAATCTCGAAGAGGTTGCCCTTACAAGACGGGCAGCAGCTCTCGGCCGGCATCATAGTCTCGATGACGCGCGGCAAATGCTCCGGCAGCTGACCACGGTTGGCTCTGCGCGCGGCAGCTCTCTTCTCGCCTGTTTTGGGATTGGCACGATTCTCGGCGGCTTCGAGAGCCGCAACGGCCTGATCGATATCCTCCAGAACAAGCTGCAGCTGATCAGCGTCCAGCTTTTCCGAGGACCGACCGAACTGCGCATCTTTCGCAAGCTTGAGCAACCGCTCGAGCCGGGCGCAGCGATCCAGCAGAGCCGCGGCAAAGGCACGCAACTCGGCTGGATCGCTCGGTAGCTCATCAGGCAAATCACTCATTGGCCCGAGCTTGCCATGCTTCGCGTCACGATGCAGCGATGATTTGCATTTTTACGCAAGCGCTTTCGGCTGCGGGATCCGAGGCGCGTGCATGCGCGTCCAATCCATGCCGGCCAGCAGTGCTGACAGCTGGGCCCCATTCATCCGCATCACACCGGCCACGATGGGTGGCCATTTGAAGCCGCTGCCATCGAGCCGCTTCCAGTACATCACAAGGCCGCTGCCATCCCAGACGACGATCTTCACCCGATCGGCGCGCTTCGCACGGAACACCACCGCCACGCCCTTCATCGGGTCATGGCCCAGCGTATCCTTCGCCAGCAGCGCCAAGCCCTCTGCACCCTTCCTGAAGTCCACAGGTTGCGTCGCCACGTAGATCATGAGGCTCGCCGGCATCGTCAGCATGAACGTGTCCGTCGCAGCGCAATGAACACATCGCTCAACGCAGCAAGGCCAGGCGCCCCGCGCACCTCCACGCGCGCGCCCTGGAACTCAACCGTAACAATGGCTGCTTCCGGCGAACCGGAGGGCTCTGCGGCCGCAGGCAACGCTAATTCCGACACCACCGGCACGAACGACAGCGTGTCCGCCGACGCCGGCAATACCAACTGGCCCAAACGCGCCCGGCGCCGCCAATCATGCACCTGCTGGGGCCGGCAGCCATGGCGACGAGCGACGTCTGTTACAACCGCCCCCGGTTCGAGGCTTTCCGCCGCAATCTGCGCCTTCAAATCATCCGGCCAGCGCTTTCGACCTGCGCCAGCGAACACTTCAATACGCGGTGACAACGGTCGTCTTATGTCGTCAGAATGGTCGTCCATTGTGAGCACCCTTCCAGAAGATGACTCTTCTAACGGTGCTCTCAAGACTCCGCACAAACAATCAGACGGGCCTCGGCGCTACGCTTACCATCGATCTCACCGGCTGGATGCTGGCCGACAAGCAGAAGAACAAGATGGCCCTGTCAGGGAAGATCGCGGCCGGCGGCACGCTCGCAATCGTCGTGCAGAAGCCGATGGAGTTGTCGAACCAGGGCGGCATCATTTCGCTGCTGGACGAGCGCGGGATCAAGATCCACGGCGTCGCCTATACCAAGGCGCAGGCGAAGAATCCGGGCCTGACCATTCCATTCTAGCGTTACGCGTCTCAACCCAGAAACGCGGATATGGTCGATATCGCACGCAGGCCGGTCGGGCGCACCGCGCCCTTCGGATCACGCCACGCGCGGCACGGCATCGAACCGGTTCACCACGATATCCCGCTTGGTCTCGTCGACCCGCACCGTCATGTCGAAGCGGCCGTCGTGCAGCTCTTTCGCCAGCACCTCGGAATTCCTGTGCAGCCAGCTGATCCCGGCACCGTCGGCGGCGTCGATGGAGAGATCGAGCGTGGTGCGCTTTGCGGCGAGCCGTTCCTCGATCGCGGCGAGCAGCGCGTCGATCCCCTCGCCTGACACGGCCGACACCAGCATCGCCGGGTGATCCTCCGGCCGGCGCGCGGCGATGTTCAAGAGCTCTTCGCGCTTGTCAGGCTCGTAACGGTCGATCTTGTTCCAGACCTCGATGATGCGGCCGGAATCGTCGGGGTTGATGCCGAGCTGGCGCAGCACCGCGTCGACGTCACTCTGCTGGGCCTCGGCATCCTCGTGCGAGATGTCGCGCACATGCAGGATGACGTCGGCCTCCAGCACCTCTTCCAGCGTAGCGCGGAAGGCCGCGACGAGCTGGGTCGGCAGGTTGGAGATGAAGCCGACGGTGTCGGACAGCATTGCCTTGCCGCCATGCGGCAAAGTGAGCGCGCGCAGGGTCGGATCGAGTGTTGCAAACAACATGTCGGCGGCCTGGACGTCTGCGCGCGTCAGGCGGTTGAACAGCGTCGACTTGCCGGCATTGGTGTAGCCGACCAGCGCGACGACGCGATACGGCACACGCTGACGGCCGGCGCGATGCAGCCGCCGCGTCGCCTGCACCTTCTTCAGCTCGCCCTCGAGTTTCGAGATGCGCTCCTGGATCAGGCGGCGATCGGCTTCGATCTGCGTCTCGCCGGGACCGCCCATGAAGCCGAAGCCGCCACGCTGGCGTTCCAGATGGGTCCAGGAGCGAACGAGGCGCGAGCGCTGGTAGTTGAGATGCGCAAGCTCGACCTGGAGCGAGCCTTCCTTGGTCTTGGCGCGGCGGCCGAAGATTTCCAGGATGAGCCCGGTGCGGTCGAGCACCTTGGCGTGCAATTCCTTCTCGAGATTGCGCTGCTGGATCGGCGCCAGCGCGCAATCCATCACCACGAGCTCGACGTCGAGGCTCTTGGCCAGCGCGGCGATCTCCTCGACCTTGCCCTTGCCGATATAGGTCGCGGGGCGGATCTGGCTGATCGGCGCGATGATGGCGTCGGCAATGACGAGGTCGATCGCCCGCGCGAGGCCGGCGGCCTCATCAAGCCGGGCCTCCGCGTCACGCTGAACATGGCTTTCCGATTGCGTGTCGGTACCGCCCGCGCGCACACGCAAGTAGGGGCCGATGACAAGCACCCGCCCCGTCTGCTTCGCCCCTGCCGACCGCGGACGGTCGGCCTCCCCGTCGAAATTCCGGGGTTCCAATCAGATCACTCTCAAGCCGGCTGATCCTCGCCGCCTTCGAACAACTGGATCGGAGCGCCCGGCATGATGGTCGAGATCGCATGCTTGTAGACAAGCTGCGAGTGACCGTCGCGCCGAAGCAGCAAACAGAAATTGTCGAACCAGGTCACGATGCCCTGGAGCTTCACTCCGTTGACCAGAAAGATCGTCAGTGGCGTCTTGGTTTTGCGAACGTGATTGAGGAAGGTGTCCTGTAGGTTTTGTGCGCGGTCTGCCGCCATTGTTTTTTTCTCGCTTTGAGTTTCTTTTTATTGCGCCGGTTGCGGCCCTCTTTGTGACATTCGGGGCCTCTTCCGGTTGCTATTCCTCATGAGATCCCCCTCGGAGGAACAGCGGTTCGATTAGAGGACAGGACGGGTTATTAGGCAAGCCGCTTCACGCGGCAGGCCACGCCCAAATGCCCCGAAAAACTACGGAAATCGATGATTTTCCTCGCTAATCCCTGAGGTGCGGCCGCGACGTCGCGGTGTCAGCCGACACCGAGCGCCTTCAGCTTCCGGTGCAACGCCGAACGTTCCATGCCAACAAACTCAGCTGTGCGAGAAATATTTCCTGAAAAACGGCTGATCTGTGCAATCAAATAGTCGCGCTCGAACACTTCGCGCGCTTCGCGCAGCGGCAGCCCCATGATGTGCTCGCCATTGTTGCTGGTCGGCATCGCCGGCACCATCGAGCCGACGTCCTGCGGCAGCATGTCGGCGGTGATGATCACCTCCGGTCCGCCCGCGGCCAGAATCATGACTCTCTCAACGTTGTTGCGGAGCTGGCGCACGTTGCCCGGCCACACATGCGATTGCAGCACCGCCATCGCGTCCTGCCCGATCTGCCGCTTGGGCAGGCCGCTGCCGGCCGAGATCTGCTCCATGAAATAGTCGATCAATTCCGGAATGTCCTCGCGCCGCTCCGAGAGCGCGGGCACGCGGATCGGCACCACCGAGAGCCGATGATAGAGGTCTTCGCGGAAATGACCGGCAGCGATCTCCTCTTCGAGATTTCGCGCCGTGGAGGAGATGATGCGGACGTCGACCTGCACCTTGCCGGTGCCGCCGACGCGCTGGAACGACTGCTCGACCAGCACGCGCAAAATCTTGTTCTGGGTCTCGCGCGGCATGTCCGCGATCTCGTCGATGAACAGCGTGCCGCCATGGGCTTCCTCGAGCGCACCGGGCTTGCGCGCCTGCTCGCCGTTAGATTGCTCGACACCGAACATCTCGTGCTCCATGCGCTCCGGCGTGATCGCGGCGGCATTGATCACGACGAACGGACCATCGGCGCGGCCCGAGGCCGTATGCAGCGTGCGCGCGGTCAGCTCCTTGCCCGCGCCGGCCGGGCCGACGATCAGGATGCGGCTGTTGGCCTTGGCCGCGCGATCGATGGTCTGGCGCAGCTGGTTCATGCTCGGCGAGCGGCCGACGAGCGAGCTTGCGCTCGGCGCGAGCTGCTTCAGCTCCTTGACCTCGCGCTTGAGTCGCGAGTTCTCCAGCGCTCTGTTCGCGACCAGGATCAGCCGGTCGGCCTTGAACGGCTTCTCGATGAAGTCGTAGGCGCCGCGCTTGATCGCGGCGACCGCGGTCTCGATATTGCCGTGGCCGGAGATCATCACGACCGGCAGATCGGCATTGTCCTTCTTGACCTGCTCCAGCAGCTGCAAGCCGTCGAGCTTGGAGCCCTGGAGCCAGATGTCGAGAAACACCAGGTGCGGCCTGCGATTGGCGATCTCGGCGAGCGCCGTATCGCTGTCGCGAGCGGTCCGGGTCACGAAGCCCTCGTCTTCGAGAATGCCCGCGACGAGATCGCGAATATCGGCCTCATCATCGACAATCAGAATTTCACTTGCCATGGTTCGCGCCTGTCTTGTCAGATGCCTGTTGAGGCTTCGATCTTCGTTGAATCATTGGTCATTTCAGCCGGCTCTTTGGTTTCGGCGGCCGGCGGTTTTGTTTCGGGCGGCTTGGCGATGTCCGTGACCGCGTTTGCGGCCAACGATGCCTGCACGGCCCCCTCGCTCTTCGCGGGGGCACCGGAGATCGCAAAACGCATCCGCATCCACGCGCCGCGCTGGCCCTCGCGGAAATCGGAAGCGTCCTTCAGCTCGATACGCCCGCCATGGTCTTCGAGCACGCGGCCGACGATCGCCAGGCCAAGGCCGGTGCCCTTGGCCCGCGTCGTCACATAAGGCTCGAGGAGGCGCGAGCGCGCGACCTTGGGCAGGCCGATGCCGTTGTCGATGACGTCGATCAGCACGTCCTCGCCCTCGCGCGAGACCACGACGTCGATGCGGCCCTTGCCGTAATCCTTGCCGAGCTCCTCCGGCGGCACCTGCTCGACCGCCTCGGTGGCGTTCTTGACGATGTTGGTGACCGCCTGCGAGATCAGCCGCCGGTCGAACTGCGCGCGCAGCGGATCTTCCTTGAATTCGGCCTCGATATCGATCTCGGGATGGGCGACCTTCATCAGGAACACCGCCTGCCGCACGGTGTCGGCGACGTCCTCGCCCTCCATCACCGGCTTCGGCATCCGTGCGAAACGCGAGAACTCGTCGACCATGCGGCGGATATCGTCGACCTGGCGCACGATGGTATCGGTGCACTGCTCGAAGATCTGCTTGTCCTTGGTCTCGGTGATGTCCTTGCCGAACTTGCGGCGGATGCGCTCGGCCGAGAGCTGGATCGGCGTCAGCGGATTCTTGATCTCATGCGCGATGCGGCGCGCGACGTCGCCCCAGGCCGAGGTGCGCTGCGCCGAGACCAGCTCGGTGATGTCGTCGAGCGTGATGATGTAGCTGTCGTGCGGCTGGCTGGTCTTCTCGGCGCTGACGCGGACCGACAGGTTGCGCTCGGTGCCGTCGCGCGTGATCGTGATCTGGCCCTGCACCAGGCGCTGGGTCCCTTCCCGCGCCGTCTTCATCATCTCCTCGAGCTCGGGCAGCACGTCGGAGAGCGGATGGCCGAGCGTCTCCGCTTCGGAGTGCCCGATCAGCTTCTCGGCAGAGCGGTTGAGGATGCCGACGCTGCCCGAATTGTCGACGCCGATGATGCCGGCGCTCGCCGAAGACAGCACGGCCTCGATGAAGCGGCGGCGGCTGTCGATGAGATCGCTGGCGTTGACGAGTTCGTCACGCTGGCTGCGCAATTCCTGTGTCATCTTGTTGAAGGTCTCACCCAGCTGGGCGAGGTCACCTTCCGACTGATGCACGGGCACCTTCACATGGAGGTCGCCGGTCGAGACCGTGTGGGCGGCGTTCATCAGCCGCCGGATCGGGGCCACCAGCGAGTTGGCGAAGTTGAGGCCGATCAGCACCGAGGCCATCAGGATGGTCAGCGCGATCACCGCGAACATCAGCGCGAAGGCGACCTGGATGCCGAGCCGGCGCGACTCGATCTGAGCGTATTCGGCGACGCTGACCTCGGTCTGCTTGAGCTGGTTGACGACGTTCGGATCGAGCGGTCGCGCGACATAAAGGAAGGTGTCGCTGAAGGCGCGCAGGCGGATCACCGCGGCGACGAAGCTCGCATCCGGGAGCACCGCGATCTCGGGCTCGGATTCGTTGACGTTGCTGAGGAAGTCCGGCGCCGGCGGCGAATAGGCTAGCCGCATGCCGGTGTCCGCCGATTCCAGGATATTGGTGTTCTTGTCGATGATCATCGCGCCCGGCAGGTTGCGGGAGCCGGCGCTGGCGGTCAGCAGCTCGCGGAACGAGCGGCGGTCCTGGTCGTAGAGCGGCCGGGCGTGCGCGATGTCATTGGCCATGCCGAGAATGTCGCCGCGGATCAGCTGCGCGTGGTCTTGCATGTAGGCCCGCGCGATCGTCAGCGAATTCTGGATCACCTCCTTGGTCGGGCCGGAGAACAGCCGGTCGAGGCCGCGCTCGATGGTGACGTTGGCGACGACGGCGACCAGCACCGCCGGCAGCACCGCGACGATCGAGAACAGGCTGACGATCTGGACATGGAGGCGTGCCGCCGCCCGGCCCCGCCGACGCGCCAGGATCAGCTGCCAGAGCTCGCGGACGATGATGCCGACCAGCAGCAGGATCGTGGCCGCATTGATCAGATAGAACGAGCGGACCACCTCCGGCGTCGGCTCGATCCGCGTGAGACCGGTCAGGACCAGGAAGGTCAGGAGGGCCGACAGCAACGCCATCGCCACGGCAAGGGGTGCCAGCCAGCGTCGCACCGACCAACGCCGGGGCTCTTCCGCTGGGGCCGTGTCGAAGTGTGCGGCCGAGGTGTCTGCGCTGGTCATTCCGGCAATGGTGCTGAAAACGGGGTCCGCGGCGGGCGGATACTGATGTATTCGTACCACATTGTTGCCGAATTGCGACAATTCCGCGGCGCCCTCGCCGCGACGGACCGGCGCATCCACAGGCCGCTGTTCTGGCAAACCTCGCTTGCGGGAACGGATTCCCGCCCCTACGGCTTGACCGCCATGGACAGGTTCTTTCTCGCGATGATGGTGTCGGCCGTGCTGCTGCTGATCGTAGCCGCCGACCTCCTGGTCAATGGTCTCGGGGTGCAGCAGCCGCTGGCGAACGTCGCCAGCGCCCAGTCGGTCTCGGCGCGGCTGATCAGATGAGCGCGACGCAGCGCTCGGCGGTTGAATAACAATTCATACGTTCCAGCGGAACGTTTCGGCCTGATTCGGACTTTTGCTCACCGCGTTAGCCACAACGGCCAGCGCGATCCGGAAGGCTCAGCTCCGCTTTGGTAGGGGGGAGCTGAGCCACCGTCCGTTCGGAAAACTAGCCCCCGCTCCGATACACCTGGATATCGAGGTCCCGGATCTTCTTCCGCAGCGTGTTGCGGTTGAGGCCGAGCAAATCGGCGGCGCGGATCTGGTTGCCGCGGGTGGCGGCGAGCGCGGCCGTGAGCAGCGGCACCTCGATCTCTTTGAGGATACGGTGATAGAGGCCCGGCGGCGGCACGCCGTTCGGGAAGCCCTGGAAGTGCGAGGACAGATAGGCCTCCACGGCGCCGCCGAGATTGTCGACGCCCTGCTGGACAGCGGCACCCGGGCTGACCGTGGGCGGCGCCAGCTCGCCGTGGATGACGGAGCCGGTGATCACGTCCTGCGGATAGAGCGCGGCGAGGCGCCGGGCGAGGTTCTCGAGCTCGCGCACGTTGCCGGGCCAGCGGTGCTGCTTCATCCGCTCCAGCGCCAGCGCATCGAGCTTCTTCGGCGGCAGACCGTCCTTCTCGGCCAGTGTGAAGAAGTGCCGCACGAGGTCCGGCAGGTCTTCGATGCGCTCGCGCAAGGGGGGCAGCCGCAGCGGCACGACGTTGAGGCGGAAGAACAGATCCTCGCGGAACAGGCCCTGCTGGATCAGGACGCGCAGGTCCTTGTTGGACGCCGCGACGATCCGCACGTCGGTCTTGATCGGGGTGCGGCCGCCGACGGTGGTGTATTCGCCCTGCTGGAGCACGCGCAGCAGGCGGGTCTGCGCCTCCATCGGCATGTCGCCGATCTCGTCCAGGAACAGCGTGCCGCCCTCGGCCTGCTCGAACCGACCCGAGGCGCGGGTGTTGGCGCCGGTGAAGGCGCCGCGCTCGTGGCCGAACAGTTCGGACTCGATGAGGTCACGCGGGATCGCCGCCATGTTGACCGCGACGAACGGGCCGTTGCGGCGCTTGCCGTAATCGTGCAGCGCGCGCGCCACCAGCTCCTTGCCGGTACCGGACTCGCCCGTGATCATCACGGTGAGGTCGGTCTGCATCAGACGCGCCAGCACGCGGTAGATTTCCTGCATCGCCGGCGAGCGGCCGACCAGCGGGATCGCCTCCATCTCGGCGTCCTCGTCCGGCGTCGAGACCCGTTCCTTCGGCTCGGCCAGCGCACGGCCGACGATGGCGATCAGTTCCTTCAGGTCGAAGGGCTTTGGCAGATATTCGTACGCCCCGCGTTCGGAGGCGCGGATCGCGGTCATGAACGTGTTCTGCGCGCTCATGACGATGACGGGCAGATTGGGCCGCATCTTCTTGATCCGCGGCAGCAGGTCGAAGGCGTTCTCGTCGGGCATCACCACGTCGGTGATGACGAGATCGCCCTCCCCCTGGCTGACCCAGCGCCATAGCGTTGCGGCATTGCCGGTCAGCCTGACCTCGTAGCCGGCGCGGGATAGCGCCTGATTGAGAACCGTGCGGATGGCGGTGTCGTCATCAGCAACGAGAATGCTACCTGCGGGCATCGTTAATCCTCATTTCGCCCCCTGTGACGCAGACGACGACTTCCCGGCAGAGCCGTCGCGGCTGCTTTGATCGGCATGTTTGACCGATGTGGAATACATCGGCATCAGCACGCGGAAGGTGGTCTTGCGCGGCTGAGTCTCGCATTCGATGATGCCCCCGTGATCTCCGATGATCTTTGCGACCAGCGCCAGGCCAAGACCCGAGCCGGTCTGCTTGGTGGTCACGAAGGGATCGAACAGGTTGGGCAGAAGATCGTCCGGCACGCCTGGTCCGTTGTCCTTCACGCAGAACTCGAGCGGCAGGGATACACGGGATTTTTGACCGGGGACTGACAGGCGCACGCCGGGACGGAACGCGGTGGTGAGCTGGATCTCGGCGTCGGGGACGTCGATCAGCGCTTCGGCGGCGTTCTTCACGAGGTTGAGGAACACCTGGACGAGCTGATCCTGGTTCGCCAGGACCGGCGGCAGCGAGGGATCATAATCCTCGATGAAGCGGATGTTGCGGGCAAAGCCCGACTGCGCCAGTCGCTTCACGTGATCGAGCACGGAATGGATGTTGACGGGACCGCGCACCACGGGGCGCTCGTCGCCGAACACCTCCATGCGGTCGACCAGCGTCACGATGCGGTCGGCCTCGTCGCAGATCAGCCGCGTCAGCATGCGGTCCTCGGACGAGGCCTGCTGCTCCAGCAGCTGCGCGGCGCCGCGGATGCCGGAGAGCGGATTCTTGATCTCATGCGCCAGCATGGCGGCCAGCGCGATCACCGAGCGCGCGGCGCTGCGATGGGTGAGCTGGCGGTCCATCTTGTCGGCGATGGAGCGCTCCTGGAGCATCACCACGATATGGCCGGGCCGTTCCGTCAGCGGGGCGACATGCAGATCCACCTGGCGGTCGCCGCCCATGCGCGGCGTGCCCAGATCGACCTTGTATTCGTTGACCGGCGAGTTCGACGAACGAACCTGGTCGATCAGCGCTAGCAAGGGGCTCCCGAACGGCACCAGCTCTTTCAGCGACTGCCGTTTCAGGAACTGCGTCGAGATGTCGAAGAAGGCTTCGGTCGCGATGTTGGCGGCGACGATCTTGCCGTCCGGCCCGATCATGAGCACGGGATTGGGCAGCGCATCCAGGATCGCGTCGCTCTCGGACGGAAGCGGCCGGCGATGGTCAGCAACTGAGCTCATGCAGCAGCGCTCCATGCGAAATCGTCGAAGGCATCTTGCAGCGACTGGTGGACGAGGCGCGGATCCTCGGAGGTGAGGATCTTCTGGCGCCAGGCTTTCAGCTTCTCGGCCGGCGCACGGCTCACATCGGCCGCGACGTCGAGCGCCCAGCCGAGATGTTTTCGCGCGTGCCGGAGGCCGATCCGCAGGCCGTAGAGCGCGCAGACGCCCTCATAGAGCGTGCGGACATAATGCAGCTGGGTCTCGAGCGACGGCGCGGCTTCGACCGCCCCGCCCTTCAGGCGGCGGCCGACCTCGCCGGGCAACCAGGGCTGCCCCTGCGCGCCGCGGCCGATCATCACGGCATCGGCGCCGGAGGCCTCCAACGCCGCGAGCGCCTTCTCGTAAGTGGTGATGTCGCCATTGACGACAAGCGGAATGGAGATCGCTTCGCGCACCGCGCGGATCGCATCCCAATCGGCCTCGCCCTTGTAGAACTGGCAGCGGGTGCGGCCGTGCACGGTGACGAGCTCAATGCCGGCGGCTTCCGCACGCCGCGCCAATTCCGGCGCGTTGCGGGTGTGATCGTCCCAGCCGAGCCGCATCTTCAGCGTCACCGGCACCTTCACCGCCGCGATCGTCGCATCGATCAGGCTGACGGCATGGTCGAGATCGCGCATCAGGGCGGAGCCGGACTGGCCGCCGGTGACATGCCGGGCCGGACAGCCCATGTTGATGTCGATGATGTCGGCGCCTCCGGCTTCGGCGATCCGGGCCCCTTCGGCCATCCAGTGCGCCTCGCAGCCGGCGAGCTGGACTACATGAGGCCCGATCCCGGTCGCTTCGCAGCGCAACCGTGACATCTTGTGGCCATTCGCGAGCTCATCGCTGGCGGTCATTTCGGACACGACCAGACCGGCCCCGAGCTCGGCGGCGAGCCGGCGGACGGGCGAGTCGGTGACCCCCGACATCGGCGCCAGGAAGACCGGGGTGGCGACCTCGATATCGCCAATTTTCAACGGCTTAGAGCCTGATACTGCCGAGCCGGTCACAGGGGTCTCGTTGCGTAGGCAGGGCCTCATCGCGCCTGCCATGACCTATCTTGCGCACAATTCTTGTGCAGTCAAGCGTCATGCCTACAGTTTAGACAGTTCTGCAAATCTTTCAAGTGCAGTGCAGCAAAATGCTGTTTCCCACAATCCGGGGAAACCCCTTTTTTTGCGGGCCTGCCGTGCTAGAGGCATGCGGCAATCACCCCACTCCCCCGACTCTCTTCATCACCAACTGAGTATTTGAGTCCTATGGCGAAATCACAGCGCACCGCAGTCGTCCTCGTCGCGGCCGGACGCGGCCTGCGGGCTGGCGCCGGTGGTCCCAAGCAATATCGCGAGATCGGCGGCGTCCCCGTGATCTACCGCGCCATGGAAGCCTTCAGCCGCCACCCCGACGTGTTCGCCGTGCAGCCGGTAGTGAACCCCGACGACAGCGCCATGTTCACGGCAGCGGTCGCAGGTCTCAGCCACGAGCCGCCGACCAATGGCGGCGCGACGCGGCAGGCCTCCGTGCTCGCAGGGCTCGAAGCACTCGCCAAGCATAAGCCCGATATCGTGCTCATCCACGACGCCGCGCGCCCCTTCGTCTCGGCAGGCGTGATCTCGCGCGCGATCGAGGCGGCCAGCCGCACCGGCGCTGCGCTCCCCGTCGTCCCTGTCACCGACACGATCAAGGTCACCGGCGAGAGCGGCAATGTCGAGGACACGCCGGACCGCGCAGCCTTGCGAATCGCGCAGACGCCGCAATCCTTTCGTTTCGACGTCATCCTCGAGGCGCATCGTCGCGCGGCAAAGGATGGGCGCAGCGATTTCACCGACGATGCCGCGATTGCCGAATGGGCGGGATTGACGGTCGCAACCTTTGAAGGCGATGTTGCCAATATGAAGCTCACCACTCCCGAGGATTTCGTGCGCGAGGAAGCGCGCCTGGCCAGCCTGCTCGGCGACATCAGGACCGGCACCGGCTATGACGTGCACGCCTTCGGCGAAGGCGACCACGTGATGATCTGTGGCGTACGGGTGCCGCACACCAAAGGCTTCCTCGCCCACTCCGACGGCGATGTCGGCCTGCATGCGCTGGTCGACGCCATCCTCGGCGCACTCGCCGACGGCGATATCGGCTCGCACTTTCCGCCGAGCGATGCGAAATGGAAGGGGGCTTCCTCCGACCAGTTCCTGAAATACGCCATCGAGCGCGTTGCGCAGCGCGGCGGCCGCGTCGCCAACCTCGAGGTGACGATGATCTGCGAGCGGCCGAAGATCGGCCCCTTGCGCGACACCATGCGCGCCCGCATCGCCGAGATCTCCGGGGTCGATATCTCGCGCGTCGCGGTGAAGGCGACCACCAGCGAGCGGCTCGGCTTCACCGGCCGCGAGGAAGGCATCGCGGCCACCGCGAGCGCCACCATCCGTCTGCCCTGGAGCGTCTAGGTCATGGGCGGCAGCGACGCACGCGCCCTCTCCCGCTCGCTGCTCGATCTGTGCCGGATGCGCAAGCTGACGATTGCCACCGCCGAGTCCTGCACCGGCGGTCTGGTTGCCGGCGCGCTGACCGACATTCCCGGCTCCTCCGACGTGATCGACCGCGGCTTCGTCACTTATTCCAATGACGCCAAGCGCGCGATGCTAGGGGTCGAGGCGAGCACGCTCGCGAATTTCGGCGCCGTCAGCAAGGAGACCGCAACCGCGATGGCGGTCGGCGCGCTGGAGCGTGCCGGCGTCGATCTCGCCGTTGCCATTACCGGTATCGCCGGCCCCGGCGGCGCCACGCCCGGCAAGCCGGTCGGTCTCGTGCATTTCGCGGTTGCCGCGCGCGACGGCCGCATCGTCCATCGCGAGCATCGCTTTGGCGCGATCGGCCGGACCGCCGTGCGCCAGCGCTCGGTGGTCGAGGCATTGCGCATGCTGATGGATCTCGCCCGCGGCCCGAAGGCCCAGCCCAAGCCCCGGCGCGCCGCCGCGGCAACCCGCCTGCGTCCCCGCGTGACCCGCTCGCCGCGCCGGCATGCGGTGAAGCGCAGGACGCCGCGGTCACCGCGCGGCTGAGCCACTTCATGCCGCCGCCAGCAGCGCGCTCGCGCTGTGATTGATGATCGCCACGCCCCACACCGACCTCGACGTCGGCGCCGATGTGGAAGGGCCGGAACAGCAGCAGCATCACGCCGGCAGCGAGATTGGACAGCGTGCCCTGTAACGCCAGACCGATCGCGAGCGATATCGCGCCCTATTGTTCCTGGCGCTTCGTCCGACAAATGACAGGGAGCTTCTGCTCAATCGCCTTCGCCAGCACCGTGCCGCGGGTCCGGCCGAGCTCTTTCGCTATCAGCGCAATCGGCTTGGTGCCTGCCAGGACCTTCAGCCTGCCAAGGTCTTCTTCGCTCCATGCCTGCTTCCAGCGTCCCATCTCCCCGATCCCGCGATAAGGCGCCCGCGCCCGACTCGGATTGTAGTCGAACCTTTCGCGAAGGGCAGAGCTCGCGGTGCGCCGTTTCCGGCAAGGGGTGTTGCGTCAGCGCGGTGCGTTTTGGCACAAACTGCACTTGTCGCCCGACGGGAAGATGCACTCTGATGATGGGTCGTCTGCCCGGCCCAAGCGGCAGAACATCCGCGCGCGCGCGAACGGATTCCACATTGCCGCGCTTCCCGCTTGTGAAGCAAAGCTCGGGCGGAATACGCCGCGAGATCGCGGCGTTACGCCAGTTTTCAAAAAGCACGCAATTCTTGTCGAATTCGATCAGGATCGCAAATGTGCAACCGCGACCAAGCGTCATCGCCATGTCCGATCTTGCGCGCGACTGTATTGGCGCAATAATGCGGCTCTACGCTGTGGCCAGGAATCAACCCGGTCCTGCTTTCTGGAGGGCGACGGCGTGTTCGCTCGCGACACTGCACTGGCAATCGCTATTGCTACCTTGGCCGCTATTGATGGTACTGCAGCACAAACGGCCAACCAGCCGCCGGATACCATGGCGGCGCGGGTGGAGGCGTGCACGCCCTGTCACGGCAACAAGGGCGAAGGCACCAGCGACGTCTATTTCCCGCGGCTTGCCGGCAAGCCGGCCGGCTATCTCTACAACCAGCTCCTCGCCTTCCGCAGCGGCCGGCGCAAATACCCGCCGATGAACTATCTGCTGGAGTTTCTGCCTGATCCGTATCTGGAGGCGATGGCCGAATATTTCGCCAGCGAGCATCCGCCGCTGCCGCAGCCCGCGCCGAGCGAAGTCAGCAAGGAAGTGCTGGCGCAGGGCGAGCTGCTCGCGACCAGCGGCGATGCCGGTCGTAACATACCGGCGTGCGTGAGCTGTCACGGCCCGGGCCTCACCGGCATGCAGCCCGGCATCCCCGGTCTGCTGGGCTTGCGCGCCGCTTACGTCAGTGCGCAGCTCGGCGCCTGGCGCTACGGCACGCGAACGGCAAAATCGCCGGACTGCATGCAGCTCGTCGCCGGCCATCTGACGGAAGCAGATGTTACCGCCGTTGCGGCCTGGCTCGCGACGCGACCCGCGCCCACCAACCCGGCCCCCGTCCCGAAAGGCACCTACGCGCTGCCGTTCGGCTGCGGCAGCCAGCCCAACTGACGAGGCGCATGATGGGCTCAAGACTGTCGATCACGCTGCTTTCGATCAAGCTCCTGGCCCTCGCCGCGCTCATCACGGCCGCGCAGGCGCAGGACAAGGCCGGCGACGTCATTGCGCGGGGTGAATATCTCGCCCGCGCCGGCGATTGCACGGCCTGCCATACTGCGGCTGAGGGCGGGCTGTTTGCCGGCGGGCGCCCGATGCCGACCCCGTTCGGAACGATCTACACCTCCAACATCACGCCCGATCCGGAGACCGGCATCGGCAAGTGGAGCGCGGACGATTTCTACAGAACCATGCACAACGGCCGTTTCCCGGATGGCGGGCTGATCTATCCGGCGATGCCGTTCGCGTCCTACACAAAGGTGACACGCGCCGACAGCGACGCGATCTTCGCCTATCTGCGCTCGATTCAGCCGGTGAACCAGAAGAACAAGCCGCACGAGCTGCGCTTTCCCTATGACAACCGCCAGCTCATCCTCGGCTGGCGCACGCTGTTCTTCCGCGAGGGTGAGTTCAAGTCCGACCCCACCAAGTCGGCGGAATGGAATCGTGGCGCCTATCTGGTCGAGGGGCTCGGCCATTGCGGCATGTGCCATTCGCCGATCAACGCGCTTGGCGGCACCTCGCAATCGGACGCCTTCAAGGGCGGCCTGATCCCGATGCAGAACTGGTACGCGCCGTCCCTCACCTCCAACCGTGAGGCGGGGCTCGGCGACTGGAGCATCAAGGACATCACCGACCTGCTCCAGACCGGCGTCTCCATGCGCGGCGTGGTCTACGGCCCGATGGCCGAGGTCGTGCACAACAGCCTGCAATATCTCAACGACGAGGACACGCGCGCCATGGCGGTGTACCTCAAGGGCATCGCGGAGCCCTCGCCTCCGCCGGCGCCGAGCTCGGCGCTGCCGACCACCGAGAGCAGCCTGCTGATCAGCCTCGGCAAGACCGTCTACGACAAGAATTGCGCGAGCTGTCACGGCCTCCAGGGCGAAGGCAAGCCGCCGCACTGGCCGCCGCTCGCCAACAACCAGTCGATCGAGATGCAGTCGGCGGTCAACCCGATCCGCATGGTGCTCAATGGCGGCTATCCGCCGGGCACCAAGGGCAATCCGATGCCCTACGGCATGCCGCCCTTCGCAGGCCTCCTCTCCGACAACGAGGTCGCCGCCGTCGTCTCCTACATCCGCACCGCCTGGGGCAATCGCGGCACGCCGGTGTCGGCGCGCGAGGCCAACGAGCTGCGCTCCGCACCGCTGAACTGAGAGGCGCCAGAGAACCGTCATGTTCAATTCCGATCCGCCGACCAGCCCAGCCGCCGCCGACCAGGCCGTCGAGGAAGTCGTCTCGCAAGGACCGTCTGGCGCGATCGTGCTGGCCGGCATCGCCACGGCCTGCGTGGTCGCGATGTGGCTTGCCTTCTATCTCTTCGTCTTCCTGCCGCGCGGATCACTGCAATGAGCGCAGAGGACACCCATGGCAGCGCCGAGGTCGCGGCCCGCGTCGAGCGGCGCTGGGCGACCATTGCCGTGATAATCGTCGTCGGCATGGCGCTTCTGGCAGCCTTCGCCGGCATCCATCGCGCCACCATGCCGCAGCCGCGCGTCGAGACCACCGATCCCTCGCGCATTCATCTGTCCGGCGAATTCGTCGAGAGCAATCTCGGCAGCGTGCTGGAGGCCAATGGCAATGTGACCGTGCGCGCGATCGGCCAGCAATATTCCTTCACGCCGGCCTGCATCGTGGTGCCCGTAGATACGCCGATCACGATGCGCGCCACCAGCGCCGACGTCGTCCACGGCATCCTGATCCAGGGCACCAACATCAACACCATGCTGGTGCCGGGCTACATCTCCGAGCAATTGATGCGCTTTACGAAGACCGGCGACTATCTGATGCCCTGCCAGGAGTTTTGCTCCTTCGGCCACGAGGGCATGTGGGGCAAGGTCAAGGTGATCAACAAGACCGACTTCGCCGATCGCGCGAAGGGTGGCGGGAGGCTGAGCTGTGTTGGCGAATAGGAAACTCATCCTCGCCCATTTCTGGCTGGCCTTCGGCGTGTTCGGCATCGCGCTCACGCTCGGCGCCTGGCAGATGTTCATCCGCAGCCCGATCGGCACCTGGCTGTCCAATCCCGAGCTCTATTACCGCTCGCTGACCGCGCACGGCACGGTGATGGGCTACGTCTTTCCCACGCTCGTCGCGATGGGCTTTGGCTATGCCATCAGCGAGTCCGCGCTGGAGCAGCGCCTGGTCGGCGTGCGCTGGGCCTGGACCGGATTTTGGCTGATCGTGATCGGCAGCGTCATGGCGCTGATCCCGGTCGCGCTGGGGCGCGCGTCGGTGCTCTACACCTTCTATCCGCCGCTGATCGGCAACGTTTTCTACTACCTCGGCGTCGTGCTGGTCGTGGTCGGCTCCTGGTTTGGGTCGCGCTGATGGCGATCAATC
Source organism: Bradyrhizobium barranii subsp. apii (assembly GCF_011516635.5). GTDB lineage: Bacteria > Pseudomonadota > Alphaproteobacteria > Rhizobiales > Xanthobacteraceae > Bradyrhizobium > Bradyrhizobium barranii. The sequence goes on from NZ_CP096255.1 coordinate 5,332,071, forward strand.
TGCGCGTCTGGCGGAAGGCCCATCCCGGTGCACCGGTGCCGCTGGCGATGTTCGCCAATGTTGCGGGCTCCTATCTCTGGGCCTGGACCGCGGTTGGTGCCGCGCTCGAGCTGCTGCTCCAGATCATTCCCGTCGCGGCCGGGCTGAAGGCCACGATCGACGCGGGTCTTGCCCGCGTGTTCTTCTCCTGGACGCTGCACGCCATCGTCTATTTCTGGCTGATGCCGACCTACATCGCCTATTACACCATCGTGCCGCGCGCGATCGGCGGCCGGGTTTATTCCGACAGCATAGCGCGGATCTCCTTCATCCTGTTCCTGGTGGTGGCGATGCCGATCGGCATGCACCACACCTTCGCCGATCCGCAGGTCGGCGCCGGCTTCAAGTTCATCCATTCGGCCTTCACGGCGCTGGTCGCGCTGCCGACGCTGCTGACCGTGTTCACGATCTGCGCCTCGGTCGAGATCGCGGCGCGCCTGCGCGGCGGCCGCGGCCTATTCGGCTGGATCAAGGCGCTGCCCTGGGACAACCCGATGATGCTGGCGCTGGCGTTCTCGTTCGTCATGCTCGGCTTCGGCGGCGCCGGCGGCCTGATCAACATGAGCTACCAGCTCGATGCGTCGATCCACAACACGCAGTGGATCACCGGCCATTTCCACCTGATCTTCGGCGGCGCCATCGTGATCATGTACTTTGCGATCGCCTATGATCTGTGGCCGCATCTGACCGGGCGCGAACTCATCGACATCCGCCTGATCCGCACCCAGCTCTGGCTTTGGTTCATCGGTATGATCATCACGACCTTCCCGTGGCACTGGGTCGGCATCCTGGGCATGCCGCGCCGCATGGCCTATTTCGACTTCGGCGATCCCGCGATCGCGCCGCAGGCGCTCTCGGTCACGTTCTCCGCGATCGGCGGCTTCATCCTGCTGGCGTCGGGCATCATGTTCATCGTCATCCTCGCACGTGGCATGCGTGCGCCCCGGGTTGACGCCGGCCCGTACCGCTTTGCGCTGGCTGTGCATCAGCCCGCGACCGTGCCGGTCGCGCTCAACACGCATGCGCTGTGGGTGGCGCTGATGATCGTCCTCACCCTCACCAATTACGGCTACCCGATCGTGACGCTGGCGCTGACCGAGGGCACGTCGGTGCCGGCCGTCTATGTGGGAGCGCAGTGATGAGCGCGCGCGACCTCTTCACCTTCCGCAACAGCCATTTCAGGATGGGCGTCGGCATCACCGCCGCGATCCTGATCGTGACGGCGATCACCGGCTTCATCGTGCTGCCCTTCGCACAGCCCTGGGTTCAGTTCGCCAATGTCTGGGATGCGATCTGCAGCGCCGCCGGCGTGCCACAGCGCGCGGCGAATGTTACTGCGCCCGAGCAGACAAAACGCCTGTCGGAGGTCGTGCTGACCTCGCATACGCTGTCGCGTCCGAGCCAGGAAGCGATCGGCCGCGGCGCGACGCTGGCGCAGCGCTGCGCGATCTGCCACGGCCCGACCGGCATCAGCCGCGCGGATTCGCCCAATCTCGCCGGCCAGTACGCGGCCGTCATCTACAAGGAGCTGCACGATTTCCGATCCGGCGCCCGCACCAATGCCGTGATGTCGCCATTCGCCGTCAATCTGACGGACCAGGAGATCGCCGATCTCTCGAACTATTACGCCTATCTGCCGCGGCCGGCAGCCTATCACCCGACGCCGCAGCTGCCGAAACCGAGCATCGTCATCTACGGCGCGCCGATGCGCGGGATCGCGCCCTGCGGCTCCTGCCATGGCAGCCTCGACAACAAGACCGGCAGTCCGTGGCTCGAAGGCCAGTCCGAAGCTTACATGAAGGCGCAGCTCCAGGCCTTCGCATCCGGCGAGCGGCGCAACGACATCAGCCAGCAGATGCGCAACATCGCCCGCGCGATGACGCCGCAGGAGATCGAGGCGGCCGCGGCCTATTACGCCTCGCAGCCGCCGGATGTGGTGAAGGCGGTGGATTGAGCCTCACTGTCATTGCGAGCGCAGCGAAGCAATCCAGAATCCCTCCGCGGAAAGACCCTGGATTGCTTCGTCGCAAGGGCTCCTCGCAATGACGGCGGAGAGAGTACGCCTTACGACGACGCCAGCTTTGGCCGGCCGTAGATCGCATCCGCCCGCTTCTCGAATGCGATGGAGAAGCGCGCGAACGCGGCATCGAACATCGAGCCCATCAGCATCGCCAGCATCCGGCTCTTGAACTCGTAGGCCAGGAAGAATCCGACGTCGCAGACGCCCTCACCCTTGGGCTCGAACGTCCAGCGGTTCTCGAGGTTGCTGAACGGGCCTTGCAGATATTCGACCCGGATATTCAGATTGGCGCGGTCGAGCGTCACGCGGCTGGTGAAGGACTCCTTGACCAGCTTGAACGACACCGTCATGTCGGCGACCAGCACCTCGGTGCCGTCGGGTTTGGCCATCCGCTGGCGGATCTTGAGCGCGCTGCACAGGGGCACGAACTCCGGGTAGCGCTCGACGTCGGCGACCAGATCAAACATCTCGGACGCGCTGTGATGGACACGGCGCTTGCTTGAAAACTTGGGCATGGCGGTTCAGCGGGCAGACGCGGCCCGTGCGGCCTTCAGTCTCGCAAAGTCCTCGCCGGCATGATGCGACGAACGGGTGAGCGGGCTCGCCGACACCATCAGGAAACCCTTGGTGTAGGCGACCTTCTCGTAGGACGAAAACTCGTCGGGCGGCACATAGCGCATCACGGCGTGGTGCTTGCGGGTCGGCTGGAGATATTGCCCGATGGTCAGGAAGTCGACGTCGGCGGAGCGCAGATCGTCCATCACCTGCTGCACCTCGTGGCGCTCCTCGCCGAGGCCGACCATGATGCCGGACTTGGTGAAGATGGTGGGATCGAGCTCCTTGACCCGCTGCAACAGCCGGATCGAGTGGAAGTAGCGCGCGCCGGGCCGCACAGTGAGGTAACGCGATGGCACGGTCTCGAGATTGTGGTTGAACACGTCGGGCCTCGCCGCGACGACGACCTCCAGCGCGCCCTCCTTGCGCAGGAAGTCCGGCGTCAGGATCTCGATCGTGGTCGACGGGCACGCGGCCCGGATCGCACGGATGGTCTCTGCAAAATGCTCGGCGCCGCCATCGGCCAGATCGTCGCGGTCGACGGAAGTGATGACGACGTGGGCCAGCCCCAGCTTGGCGACGGCTTCGGCGACGTTCTGCGGCTCGACCGCATCCAGCGCATTGGGCATGCCGGTCTTGACGTTGCAGAACGCGCAGGCCCGGGTGCAGGTGTCCCCCATGATCATGAAGGTCGCGTGCTTCTTGTCCCAGCACTCGCCGATGTTCGGGCAGCCCGCCTCCTCGCACACCGTGTGCAGGCCGTTGGCGCGCACGATGTTGCGGGTGTCGGCATAGCCGCGGGTATTGGGAGCGCGCACGCGAATCCAGTCCGGCTTCGGGCGAAGCGGAATCAGGGCGATTCACCTTTTCAGGGTGGCGGGGGCGCAACGGGTTCGAGATGGTGTCGACAATAACGACCATGGGCTGTCCGGTCTGTTCAGGTCCTACCTAGTCGGTCTGGCTGCCTGCCGCAACCCGGCTCGCGCCGCTTCAGGGAACATGGCAGATATGGGCAATATCCTGCTCTGTTCTCAGGCGATTCTCACCTCGAATGGCTCCAACATCGAAAGCCTCACCACCGCGGCTCGGCAAAGCCCTGAAGCGTGCGTTTTTCGGCCGCAGCGTCCACGAGGTCGCGCCCGACCTGATCGGGGCCACCATGCTGGTCAATGGCGTCGGCGGCCTCATCGTCGAGGTCGAGGCCTATCATCATACCGAGCCGGCGGCGCACTCCTACAATGGCCCGACGCCGCGGAACCAAATCATGTTTGGCCCGCCCGGCTTTGCCTATGTCTACCGCTCCTACGGCATTCACTGGTGCGTGAACTTCGTCTGCGAGGAGGAAGGCTCCGCCAGCGCCGTGCTGATCCGCGCACTGGAGCCGACGCATGGCCTGGCGGCGATGCGCCGCCGCCGCCATCTCCAGGAGGCGCACGCGCTGTGCTCGGGCCCCGGCAAGCTGACCGAGGCGCTGGGCATCACCATCGCGCACAACGCCCTGCCGTTGGACCGGCCGCCGATCGCGCTGCATGCGCGGACAGAGGAGGTCGAGGTGGCGGCCGGGATCCGGATCGGCATCACCAAGGCCGTCGAGCTGCCCTGGCGCTATGGCGTCAAGGGCTCGAAGTTCTTGAGCAAGCCGTTCCCGAAGGAGGCCTAGAACCCGTTCCGATGGAACGGGCTCTAGATTCTAGTTTTGACGCGTTTTCTTGACGCGAACCGGTTTCCACTTCGCTCGAAAACGCTCTACGACGCCTGCTTCAGCCGCTCCTGCGCCTCCAGCAGCTTGGCCTTCCGCGCCAGCGCCGCCTCGCGCTTTTCGCGCTCCTCCTCGACGACCTCTTCGGCCGCATTGGCGACGAACTTCTCGTTCGCCAGCTTGGACTCGGCGCGCTTGATGTCGGCGTCGGCCTTGCCGATCTCCTTGTCGAGGCGCGTGCGCTCGGCGGCGACGTCGATCACGCCCTTCAGCGGCAACGCGGCCACCTCGCCGCGCACGAGGAGCTGGACCGCACCATCAGGTGCGCGGTCGGCGAAGGAGATGTCGGACAGCCGTGCCATGCGCTTGATGACGTCGGTCCAGCGCGGCGCGCGTTCCTTCGTCTCGGTCGAGGCGCCCGCGAGCACCAGCGCCGTCAGCGTCGCCGGCGGGATGTTCATCTCGGCGCGCACCGAGCGGATCTGCGTGACGAGGTCGATCACCCAGCCGATCTCGGCTTCCGCCTTGGGATCGGTGAAGTCGGCATGGTCGAAGATCGGCATGATCAGGACCGGCGAGATCAGCGGATCAGTCGGCCCGGCTGCCGCGGCGAGCATCGCGAGTTGCTCCGGCGTCGGCTCGGACGGTTTCAGCGGCCATTGCGCCAGCGCCAGCAGGCCGTCGCGCTTGGCCGTCACCTCCCACAGCTCTTCGGTGATGAAGGGCATGAAGGGGTGCAGCAGCTTCAGGATCTCGTCGCGCGCCCAGGCGACCATGGCGCGGGTTTCGTCCTTGGCGGGGCTGTCCGGACCGAGCAGTACGGGCTTTGCGAGCTCGACATACCAGTCGCAATAGACGTTCCAGACGAAGCGGTAGATCGCACCGGCCGCGTCGTTGAAGCGATAGGCTTCGATTGCCTCGGTCACCTCGCGCGTGGTGTGGGCGCTCTCATGCGCGATCCAGCGGTTCAGCGTCTCCTTGGCCTTCGCCGGCTCGAAACCTTCGGGCACGGCGCAGTGGTTCATCTCCGCGAAGCGCGACGCATTCCAGAGCTTCGTCGCGAAATTGCGGTAACCCTCGACACGGCTGGTGGCGAGCTTGATGTCGCGTCCCTGCGCCGCCATGGCGGCCAGCGTGAAGCGCAACGCGTCGGCGCCGTATTCGTCGATCAGGTTGAGGGGGTCGATGACGTTGCCCTTCGACTTCGACATCTTGGCGCCCTTCTCGTCGCGGACGAGGGCGTGGATGTAGATCGTCGAGAACGGCACTTCCTTCATGAAGTGCAGGCCCATCATCATCATCCGGGCGACCCAGAAGAAGATGATGTCGAAGCCGGTCACCAGCGCGTTCGTCGGGTAATAGCGCTGCACTTCCGGCGCGTCCTCGGGCCAGCCGAGCGTCGAGAACGGCCACAGTGCCGAGGAGAACCAGGTGTCGAGCACGTCCTCGTCACGCGTGATGAAGCCTTCGCGCTTGTTGCGGTCGAGCGCCATCTCGCGGCCCTGCTCGGCCGTGATGACCTCCTGCTCGACGTAATAGCCGAGCGCGTGGCTGACGGCCTCCTCCTCGGTCTCGGCGACGAACACCTTGCCATCGGGGCCGTACCACGCCGGGATCTGATGACCCCACCACAGCTGGCGCGAGATGCACCAGGGCTGGATGTTCTCCATCCACTCGAAATAGGTCTTTTCCCAGTTCTTCGGCACGAACGTCGTTTCGCCCGAACGCACCGCCGCGATCGCGGGCTTTGCCAGCGTCTTGGCGTCGACGTACCACTGGTCGGTCAGATAGGGCTCGATCACGCTGTTCGAGCGGTCGCCGTGCGGCACCATGTGGGTGTGCGGCTCGATCCGCTCGACGAAGCCGAAGGATTCCAGCCGCTCGACGATGCGCTTGCGCGCCGCGAAGCGGTCGAGCTTGTGAAACTCCTCGGCGAATTGCGAAGCGCCTTCCGGCAGGTTACGCAGGTAATCCTCATTGTCGACGAGGTCGAGGCAACCTTCCTTGTCGATGACGCTGATCCGGCCCAGGCCGTGGCGATTGCCCACCTCGAAATCGTTGAAGTCGTGCGCCGGCGTCACCTTCACCGCGCCCGAGCCCTTATCCGGATCGGAATATTCGTCGGCGACGATCTTAATCTTGCGACCGACCAGCGGCAGGATCACGTTCTTGCCGACCAGCTTCTGATAGCGCTCGTCATCGGGATGCACCGCGACGCCGGTGTCGCCGAGCATGGTCTCGGGCCGCGTGGTGGCGACGACGATGAAGCTCGAGGGATCCTCGGGGCTGAACGTCTTGCCCTCGATCGGATAGCGCAGATACCACAGGCTGCCCTTGACCTCGGTCTGCTGCACTTCGAGGTCGGAGATCGCGGTCAGCAGCTTGGTGTCCCAGTTCACCAGCCGCTTGTCCTTGTAGATCAGGCCGTCGCGATGCAGCTCGACGAACACCTTGATGACGGCCTTCGACAGGCCCTCGTCCATGGTGAAGCGTTCGCGCGACCAGTCGCAGGAGGCGCCGAGGCGCTTGAGCTGGTTGATGATGGTGTCGCCGCTCTCGGCTTTCCACTGCCAGACCCGCTCCAGAAACTTCTCGCGGCCCATCTCGCGACGGCTGGGCTGCTGGCGCTCCATCAGCTGCCGCTCGACCACCATCTGGGTGGCGATGCCGGCATGGTCGGTGCCGGGCTGCCACAGCACGTCGCGGCCGCGCATGCGCTCGAACCGGCACAGGATGTCCTGGAGGGTGTTGTTGAGGGCGTGGCCCATATGCAGCGAGCCCGTCACGTTCGGCGGCGGGATCACGATGGTGAAGGGCACTGCGTCGCGGCGGTCGGGGCGGCCGGCCCTGAAGGCAAGGCTGTCCTCCCACACGACGGACATGCGGGCTTCGATATCGGCGGGCTGGTAATTTTTCTCGATCATGGGCTGCTAGAAAGCCGCGCGCGGGGGGCAAGTCAACGAAAAGGTCCGGGAGAGGATCAACGGAAAGCCCGGCGGCAAAACGGCTTTCCGGCCGGTCGGCAGGCCAAACAGGCGCATAAGAGGGGCTTTATGAGGGCTCGGGAGCCGCCCTCACCTGCCGCCGCGCGAGACCCGCTCGATTTCGGCCTTCACGATGCGTTCAACGAGGCCCGGCAGGTTGTCGTCGAGCCAGGATTTCAGCATCGGACGCAGCATCTCCTTGACCAGATCTTCCAGCGTCCGCGCATTGCTGCTGAGCACCGTGTGGGCCAGGGAGTTGAAGGCGGATTCGACCGCCGAGACCGTCGATTGGGCCAGGATCGGCTGTTGGGGCGGTACCGGCGGCGCATCGTAGTCCACCGCCGCATAGGACGATGACGGCGTCAGGCGCGGCGGCGATTCGGCGAATTCCAGATCGTCTCGCGGCTCGACCTTGCGGAAGCTCGGCGGCGGCGGAGGCGGCGTCGGCTCCGGATCCACCGCCATCTCGTCGGTCAATTCGAGCACGTCGGGTTCAGGTTCGGGCTCTGGCTCAGGCGCACGGACCTCGGGCGCAGGCGTAGCCGCGTCCAGCCCCGCCAGCAGAGCATCAATTTCGTCCTGGTTATTGGATGCATCCGCCGCAGGTGCGGGCGGCGGCGGCGCTGGAGCTGGCTTCGCAGCCGGCGGCGGCGCGGGCTTCTCGGCAGCAGGTTTTGCGGGAGCGACCTTGGATGGCGGAATGTCGTTCATCGCCTGCGGCTTTGGTGCGGGCGCCGCGGGAGCGGGCTTGGCAGCTTCTGCCGGCGGCGGCTTGGCCTCATCGTCGGCAATGATGCGCCGGATCGAGGCCAGAATCTCCTCCATCGAGGGTTCTGTGACCTTTGCAGGCTGCGTCATCTCCGACTCCACATCATCAACGCCCTCGCATGCGTTGTTTTACACCAAGCACGACAGGATTGGCCGGTTCCGCAACGGACGCCCCGACATTTTCGTCGCGGCAGCCCGACTTGTCCCCAGTTCACGGCTCAACGTGCGGCGGTGCGCCCCTGCCCTCGGCACTCAAGCCTTTACGCACACGACATCAGGTGCCGGGCGAATCGACCCGCATCTTCTTGGCAAGGCTATGTCAGGGATTTTGATGATTGCAAGCAAAGCACCAGTCGGCCTCGGCTGTTTGCGAGGCCGACCGGATGACTACGGACCTTAGCGTCCGTCAGGCGTGCGCACGCCGGCCCAGCTGTCGCGGACCTGATGGTAGTGAACGCTCGCATCATAAACCGTGGTCGCAAGGCCGAGGACCTGCGGCGACAGACGGCCGATGGCGGCCAGAACCTGATAGGACGCGACCACGCGGTCGTGCTGTGCGGTCACCAGCGCGACGCGCGCGTTGACCAGCGCCTGCTGCGCGTTGAGCACGTCGAGGGTGGTACGCTGACCAGCCTTGGCTTCTTCGCGCACGCCGTTCAGCGCGATCTCGGACGCCGTGACCTGCGCCTGCGCGGACTGCACCTGGGCCTTGCCGGCCTGCAGCGAACCCCACCACTGCACGACCGTCGCGCGGGTCTGGTCGCGGGTGGTTTCGAGGTTGAGACGCTGCTGCGCCAGGTTTTCCTTGGACTGGCGGATCAGCGAATATGAATTGCCGCCATCGTAGAGCTGCCAATTGGCCTGCGCGATGGCGGACGCGTTGAACGACCTGTATTGAATCAAGGACTGTTCGTTCCCCTGCGTGGCCCCCACCTGCAACGCGATCGTCGGCAGCAGCGCGCCTTCGGCGACCTTGACCTGCAGAAAGTTGACGTCGATGCCGAACATCGCGGCCGTGACGTTGGGATGTTCGATCAGGCCGAGCTCGACTGCCCCGGCGAGGCTTGCGGGGAGGAAACGATCGACCGGCGAACCGGGCGCGAGGTTCGTCGGCTCGTTGCCGATGATGCGGCGGAAGTTCGCGCGCGTCGTGGTGAGATTTGCTTCGGCAGTGAGGGCCTGCGTCTTGCCAGCCGCCAGCTGCGCTTCCGATTGCGCAACGTCGGTGCGCGTCACTTCGCCGACGTTGAAGCGATCACGCGTCTGCTTCAGCGTCTGCTCGAGCACGCGCACGTTGCTGCGCTGGACTTCGAGCGTAGCCGCATCGCGCAGATAGTCCATGTAGATCGAAGCGCCCTGAAGCAGCACGCTCTGATCCAGGCTGCGCAGCGCTTCGCGGGAGCCGGAAACCTGGCTCTCGGCGGCGCGCGTCCTGTTGCCGGTGATGTTGCCGTTATAGAGCGTCTGCGTGACGGTCACACCCACGCTGCGCGGCACGCTGGGCCCGTTGATTGGTGTGTTACCCGGCCCCGGCGAACTCAGTGTATCCTGATATTGATAGCCGCCGTTCGCCGTCAGCGCGACCCTGGGACGATAGCCCGACAACGCCTGAGGCACGTTCTCGTCGGTCGAGCGCACCTGGGCGCGCTGTGCGTTGAGCTGCGGATTGTTCTGATAGGCCCGCACCAAGGCGGCCTCGATCGTGTCCGCCAAGGCAGGCGTCGGCCCGGCAAGCGCCAGCAGCAGGACCGAAACCGCAGCTCCGGTGAAGAGCTTCACCCCATTCATCCCTTAAATTCCGTTCATTCTAACGCCCCGCTCGTGCCCGCGAGCTAGGATACCGTCTACCGAGTGGAGTCGTTGCCCCTCAGCAACATAGGCTGCCAATTGGCGCAACGGAACCACCTGAAGGTAGTTCCCGGTGGAAACTCTTCACGTGCAGCATCCGGGCCACACTTCTGATTCAGAACGGGATTTTAACGGGCCAAAGCCCTCAATCGGGCGTTCAGAAAACGAAAGCGGCGGCCCGTTCCAACCCGGGAAGGACCGGAGCTGCGGCATCGAACAGCGCCCGATGGCCGAATTCACCGTGGGTATGGGTCACGATCACGGCCCGGGGGGGCGTGGATTGGGCCGACACCCCCACGAGGCGCCCGCCCTCCTTGAGCTGCCCGAGCAGCGCCTCTGGCGTCACCTCGAAGGCGCCGTTGAGGATAATGACGTCATAGGGAGCGGCAGAAGGATCCCCTTCGGCGCAGGCTGCGGCCTTGCACGTGACGTTGGCGAGGCTGGCGCAAGCATCCTTGGCCTTCGCGGCCAGGGCCGAATCACATTCCGTCGCGGTGACCTGACGGGCGAGCGTAGCCGTCAGCGCGGCGAGGTAGCCCGTGGCGCAGCCGACCACCAGCACGTTGTCCCCCTCGCCGATTTCGGCGGCCTGGAGCAGCTTACCGGTCAGCTGCGGCTTGATCAGGAACCGCTTGGCCCCGCCTTCGCTCACGTCGAGATCGAGGTCGAGATAGGCCAATGCCTGCCTGGCAACCGGCACGAACGCCTCGCGCGGAACTGTGAGCATTGCGTCGAGAATACGGCGATCGGTGACGTCATTGGTGCGCACCTGGCCATCGACCATTTTTAGGCGCGCGGTCGAGAAACCGGACATTTGCGGACCCTGCAATGCGGACGATGCCGCGGACGAAATTTGGCGGCATCTTTGGAACAGGCTCCGCGAAAACGCAACACGTCCGTTGGCCCGGCGGACCAGGCTGCGCAACCCGAGGCGTCAAGGTGATCGATGAGCTATTCGATCGTGACTGCGAGGCGGCCGATCAATGCGGCGACTTCGTCGAGCCGCGCCGAATCGTGCGCCTCGACGGCGCGCGCGAGGCAGGCCAGGCATTCATCATCGCTGAGCTCGGGAACGTCCGCCGGCAGAATCGAGGGGGCCATTTCGGAACGGTCGAGGACGTCTGGCATTGGAATCACCTCCGTAAGGATCCGGCGCCTGCCAAGCTCGATTTGAATTGGGTCGAATTGGCGTCGCCCTCATGACGCGACCGCGCCCGACACACACAACTGCTTGAGTGCGATTCTGCGCTGGGGCGGATATCACCTGAAGTGGTGCCGCGGCTACATTAGAATGCGGGCGCAGGATATTGAAAACACATTGAAATATGATCTGGACGCTGGGCAGTCGATGCATGGCCCGAAGGGAGTGTCCGTGCGAGCCTGTGCCCCCTGCAAGTTCAGGCGACGGTTGCAAGGTAGAGCTGCGTGTCGAAATAGTCTGCGGCCCGCACGGGTGTGGTGACGCCGGCATCCGTCATGAAGAAGTCACTGACCTGCTGGAGCCATTTCACGACGGTCCCGTCGGAATACAGCCGCTTCCATTCGCGCGAGGAATAGAGCTTCTGGGCCTTGAGGGCTTCCGCGATGTCGGCGGGACGCGACTGCCCGTAATGTGTCTGGAGCGCCTCCGCTGCGGCCGCCGGGTTGCGCACCATGTGGTCGTTCGCTTCCGCCCAGGCGCGGATGATCCGGGCCAGCACGTCCCTGTTCCCCGCATAAAAATCCATCCGCGCGGCCCAGCCGCCGAGCACGGCGGATTGCGGGTAGAAGGCGGAGGCGTCCACCAGCTTGACCGCATCCGGCAACGCCTCGCGGACGGCAATGTTGAACGGCACCCAGAGCGCAACGGCCGGCACCTCGCCGGCGATGAACGCCTTGACGGCGGCGGCCATGCTGCCGTTGACGATCTCGACCTCGGACGGATTGACGTTATTGGCCCGCAGCGCGCGATCGAGAAAAATGTGCGCCGTGGTTTTCATCGTCGTCGCGATCCGCTTGCCCCTGAGATCGGCCATCCCCTTGACGCCGAGCGCCGGCCGGACCCAGAGCTGCGCGGTCGCGACCTCAATGTCGTTGATGAGAAAGCCGCGGCCGCGGCCGAGCGCCAGATAGTTGGAGATGACGCCGCCGGCCGAGAGGACGTCGAGCTCACCCCGCGCCATCGCCTCGAAGACCTCAGGTCCGGTGTTGAACTCGTGCAATTCGAAATCGATCCCCTCGCGGTCGAACGAGCCGCGATCGAGCCCGGTCCAGATGTGTCCGTCCACGGCGACCACGTGGAGATAACCGAGCCGAATTCTGCTGCGCGCCTGCGCAATGGCTGGCGCCGCGTGCATTGACGCAGCCGCCAGCGCCGCGCCGTGCCGCAGCAACTGCCGGCGATTGACACCGAAGATGTTCATGCCGCCGCTCCCGCATTCCGGGCCGCGGACCGAAATCGCTGGGCATGAAATAGCGCGACGCTATCCTTGGGATAGTCGTGCAGGAAGCCCGACAGCCGGACCCGCGTCGTCTCGGCCGCGCCGTCCTGCGCGATCGCCGCAAAGACTTCATCCCAGCGTCGACACATCGCAACCTCGGCTTCATCGGCGTGCGCCAGCTCGCCGCGGAGCTCACTGACTTCGATCGCGTCGGCAAATCCCTTCGGCGTGATGCTGTCGACGCTGCGGAACAGGAACCGATCGCCGACGCTGGCGCGGACCGCCGCGCTGACCAGCACGCGCGTGCCGTAATTCTTGTTCAGTCCCTCCAGCCGCGACGCCAGGTTGATGGTGGCGCCAAGCGCGGTGTAGTTCATCCGGTCGCTCGAGCCGATGTTGCCGACCACGGCGTCGCCGACATGCAGGCCGAAGCGGGTGTCGTAGGGCGGCCAGCCCTCGCGCCGAAACTCCTTGTTGAGCGCTTCGTTGGCCGCGAGGCATGCCAGGATGGCGCGGCAGGCATTGACGGTGTGGTCGGGATCGTCCGCCGGCGCGTTCCAGAACGCCATCACGGCGTCGCCGATATATTTGTCGACCGTGCCCTGGTGCCGCATAATCTCATCCGACAGCACCGCGAAATAGCGCGAGGTGTGGATCATCACCTGCGACGGGTCGGCGCGCTCCGTCTTGGCGGTAAAATCGGCGACGTCGGTGAACAGCACCGTGACCTCACGCCTGGAGCCGCCGAGGCTGAGCGAAGAGCCGGTCTCGATCAGCTGCCGCACGATCTGGCGCGGGATGAAGCTCGCAAAGCTGCGGACCACGCTGCGCATGGTGAACACCGAGCGGCCAAGCTCCTCGATCTCGGCGATGACGGAATGGACGCGCGGCCGCTCGGTAATCTCGAACCGCTGAATCGCGTCGGTCTCGTCGGCGAGCTTGCGCAGCGGCTGCGCCATCAGTGATCCCAGCCAGAACGCGAATGGCAGCGTGGCTCCGACGAAGGCGAGCGCCAGAGCGAACAGCGTGCGGCGCTCATCGATGATCTGCGCATAGAACTCGTCGAGCGGCGCGACCATCGCCATCCGGATATTGGCCGAGCCGGCCGTCTCGAGCCTGTGAACCGCTGCAACATAGGTTCGGCCCGACGCGTCGGCAAAGAACTGCTGGGCCGCCCCTCCGTCCCGCCAGGAGCGGATGACCGGCACGAGCGCGGGCAGCCGGAGCGCGCCGATCTGTGGCAGGTCGTCCTGCCGCTCCGGGATCTCCGCCATCAGGCGGTTCATCTCGGGATGGCCGACGATGCGCCCGGCATCGTTGAACAGGAACGCCAGCCCTGATTGGCCGAGCTTCTGCTCCGCCAGCATGTCCTCGAACCGGTTCAGCAGCAAATCACCCGCAATGACGCCGCGGCGCCCTTCCCTCAACGGCGTCCGCAGCGTGTAGCCCGGCTCGCCCGTGGCGTAGAAGACGTAAGGACCGGTCAACAGCGTCTTGTCGTTCTTGAACGCCTCGACATACCAGGGCCGCTGCCGCGGGTCGTAGCTCGCGGGTCCGGCGACCTCGGCAACCTGAATGAGGTTTTCGGAGAGATACTGCGTGACAGGCGCGGCCCCCGCCGTGCGCGAGATCACGACCAGCCGGAAGGCAGCATCCTCATCGACGTTCAAGCCCTTCCGGAACGACGGCTGGGCCCGGTCGATCACGTCCATCTCGATGAACGAGCCGTCCTCGTAGCCGACATAGAGATTGAAGAGCTGCGGGTTGTTGCGCAGCATCGCCGCCATCAGGCTGTAGAGCCGCGTATTGTCCGCGATGTCGGCCTCCTGGATCGGCGGCAGGCCGGACAGGATGTCGAGATTGTCGCGGACATTCTTGAACTGCTCGTCGATGTGATCGGCGCCAAGCTGCGCCACCTTCTCGATGAAGCCAGAGGCGGCCGTCCTGGTGATGGCGGTCACGCGTTCGAAGCTGAGATAGACCAGCGTCAGGCCCACAAGCAGCACCACGCCCACGAACACCGTGATGATCGATGTCTGGTAGCCAATGCGAAATACGCGTTTGCTGGTTTTCTCTCCGGTCATCGGAGCTGCCTGAACGCCTCCATCAGTACTTTCGAACGATGGGCTTCGTCGCCACCGGCGCGGGCGCTGCCGGCGAGACCGAGAAAGTAACCCAGGTCGACCAGCTGTTCGGCCGGTTCTCGGTCTCAAGGTCCTTGTAGCCTCGGACATTGAGATAGCCCTGGTAGCCGTCGGACATCGGGATCATGAAACCGATCTGCGGACCGATGCCGACCGCCTGACCGCGGAAGCCACCGAGCTTGGCGCCGGGACCGCTATCGTCGGTGATCTGCTGGAAGAAATAGCCGGCGATGCCGATGTGAACGTTCTTGCTGACGAACTGCGAGGCAGCCCAGTCGACATGAAAATCCATGCCGTTCTGATACTGGAGGGCCCCGTTCATGAAACTATAGGTGAGGCCGCCGACGATCGAGAATTCGTGTCCGGTCTTCGGATCGAGATAGGTGTAGCCGGCACCGACGTCGATGGCGGGGAAGCCAAAACTCAGATTGGCGAGCCGGCTGGAATCATAGGTGCCGCTCGGGATGTTGCCGGTGATGTAGACCAGCTCGTTGTGGACGCCCTGATTCCATTTCAGCGTGCCCTGGTAGAACACGTCGGTCAGCGTCGTGCGGTTGTCGGTGGCGCTGCCCGAGATCGTATTGCCGCGCGGACCGGTCAGCGTCGCATCGATGCCGGCGCCAATGTTGCCGGGCGCGGTGAGCACGGTGAAGCCGGCTTGGCCGCCCAGCACCGGCATCGGCGAGGTGTAGGTGATGCCCATGACGAACGCGTCGGCATGTGCGTTGAGGCCGGCGGTCACCGAGCCGGGTATGCCGCCGCTGGTGACGAAGTTCTGCCCTCCTCCGGCCTTTTCGTTGAGGTGAAGGTAGATCGTCGAATAGGCCCATCCAGGCGTTACGGGAACGGCGGCCAAGCTGCCGAAGATGCCCGGAAGCCAGAAGCTCACGCCGCCAGAAACGGCGAGCGCGGGCTGAGCGGCGAAGCTCGCCAGCGCCAATGCAGTCCCGAGCCCGGCTTTGCGAATGTGTCCCGTCACGTCGCGTCTCCCTATTCTCGTCACGTCTTCCACCCGAACGCATCACGCTCGCCCAATTGCACTACTTCTTGGCGCCCCCGATCGTGGCGGCGACACGCTCGGCATCGGGCAGTTTCCAGCTGTGGTCGAACAGCGGCTGCTCGGGCCCGTAGAGGCGGAATAGCAACTCGAACTTCCGCGCCGGATCGGTCGGCACCCAATTGGCTTCCTTGCCCTCCGGCGCCTTCGGACCGAAATAGACATCGACCGAACCGTCGGCATTCTTCTGGATGCCCGGGCTGATCGAAGCCCGGCTTGCACTCGGCATGTTGCGCACCAGCGCGTGCGTCTCGCGGTCGTAGACGGTTGCGGACCAGTATTGCTTGACCGGCGCGTTGGCGGGCACCGTCAGGCGATAGGTGGCGGCGCCGTCGAACGGCTGGCCATCCCTGTCCTTGTTGGCCAACAGGTAGAACTGCGCGGTGCCCAGTCGCTTGATACCGGTGAAGCCAAGCGTGTAGGAGACGCCGCGCATGTCGACCGGATAGGTGTTCGGATCGGCGTATCCAGTACTCGCCGCCTTGACCATCTCCGGCACCGCAGCCGGGAACCAGCGGATGCCCGGGTTGATTACGGCGAAGCCGGCGTCGTAGCGCTGTTCGAGTATCGCATGGGCCTCGCGGGCGGCCTGATCGAGCAGCGCGACGGTCTTCTGATCCGGATTGAAAGCCTTGCCCTTCTCGATGCCGATGCTCGCGAGCTGGTCGATCATGGCCCGATCGCGATCGAGCCACGGCTCGTTCTGCACCACGCGGTCGAGGCTGCGATAGAAGCTCGCATCGAAGGGAATCGTGGAGTCGAACAGCACGTCGTAGGCGTCAGTGAAATTGGTCTGCGGCGGATCCTTCGCCTGCGCGAGTGGGTAGACCTTGACCTGCTTGCCGTAGGAGACCGACTTCGCCACGTCGGCATCGCCGTGGCTTGCGAGATTGGAGCGCAGCAGCGCGAAGCCGCTGAACGTGTCCGACTGAAGCGAGATGTAGCCCGCGGGCGCGTCGCCCTTGTAACCGGGCGGCAGGATCAAATATTTGCCGCCCTGCCCCTTGTCGGCGCCTTCGGGACCTGCGTCCTCCAGCGGCATCTGCCACGCCGTGACGATGTTGCCCGCGATCGAGCCGCCTTGCGCGGGCGGAATGTCGATCACGACCGGGCCGTCCTTCACGTTCCAGAACGACATCAGATAGATCGAGTCCGGATTGGGCGTCAGCGTCTGGTTCTTCCAGTTCACCGGCTTCGACCAGTAAATGATCTCGTTCGGCTTTGCCTTGGTCGTCCCAAGCATGGTCTGGAGCATGAGATCGGCATTCACCGCCGGCATGCCCCAGATCATCGCCTCGACTGCGCGACGCTGGATAGTGCGCGCGGCAACCTCATCCGGCGACAGACTCTGCGCATGCGCGCTCGCTGTCATCAGTGTCATGGCGATGGCGCCTGCGATTGCGTGTCTCATGACAGCCTCCATTCTCGTTCAGCCTTCAGCTCACCGGCTTCGGCTCGGGGAATTTCCACTTGCCGTTCAGAATTTCGGCACGCGGCCGATAGAGTCGCACCGTGTAGTTCCAGCCCTTCATGATCGGCAGGCAGTTCGGGATCTTGCCGTCACAGCCACCGAACTGGACCACCGTGGAGCCGTCGGCTGATTTCGTCGCCGTCAGATTGTTGAGCGAGTAAGCGTTGTAGGGGTTTTTCTCGAAATAGCCCTCGGCGTTGTAGAGACTGATCGACCAGAAGCCGTCCACCGGCACATTGCCGGGGACGGTCAGCTTGTAGACGGTGCTGCCGTCGTTCTTCTCGGGAGTGACGCTGAGATAGGTGGCGTCCTTGTCGGGATTGCCGCCCCATCCCGCAGCGGTCGCGATCAGGTGCCGGATCGGATCGACCTGCCCCTTGGCGCCAAACGCATTCTTGAAGCCGCCTGCGGTTGACGACAGCACCAGGAGCGCGTCCCGCACCTTCTTCTGACTGACCGGATCCCAATTCGGTATCTCGAACTTGCCCGGGGCCTTCTGGCTGATCGTGACGGCGTCCTGGACTGCGCGGACCTTCTCGACATCCTTGGGATCGTTGGGATCGACGAGGGTTCGAAGCCCGATCAGCGCATAGCGTGTGCCGACCCTCTTCCGATCGTAGGTGTAACTTCCGGCGCGATACTCTATGTCGCCGACGATGTAGTGATCCTCGTTGACCACCATCAACGACCGGAACCGCTTGCCAGCGTCCGGCAACTTGATCGTTACCGGTCCCGCATCGAGATCAACGACGACCATGGAGTACAGCGTGTCACGATTCGACCGGATGACGCCCTGCTTATCGATCGCCATCGGCTCGCGATGGTGAAACAGCTTGCCGATGCCACCGGCGTCCTTGACGCCGTTGCCGAAGTACAGGTCGGATTCCGCGCGCCCAAAATTATCGATCGTCACCGGGACCGGCGACTGCGCCTGCGTGGCCGAGGTGAGGATGAGGAACGAAGCCGTCAGCACTGCTCTTTTCATGCGCCCTCTCGCTAGAACGGATTGACGTAATTCAGGATCGCGACCTGCCGCAGGATCACGCGGCGCACGACGTGGGTCGGTTTGACGTGATCGGTGTAGATCGCAGCCGTTCCGGCGCTGCCGGCCGGCAACCGTTTGACGAAATCGGCGTCGTCGAGCTTGACGCGCACGACGAAGGGGGCGGCCTCGATGGCTTTCGGCAGGACTGCCGTGCCCGATGTCTGCACCTGTCCGGTCGCGATCGCCTGGAGCACGCTCTCGACCTTGCCGGAGTAGATCTGCCCGGGTGCGAATTTGAATGTGGCCTCGACCTCCTGGCCGGGCGCCACGTAGCGCGCATCGTTCTGGTTGATCTCGACGCCGATGATGGTGCTTGAGACGTCAATGAACGCCATCACCGGTGCCAGCGGCAGGTTCGCCACGCGCGCGCCCTTGCGCAGCGCGAGATTGGTGACGTAGCCGTCGGCCGGCGCGCGCACCACTGTCTTGTCGAGATTCCACTGCGCGGCCTCGAGCTGGCCGGAGAGCTGGTCGGCCTCCGATTGCCGCTGTTCGACATCGAAGCCGCGGCCGGCGTCGCGCTCGTAGAGCTGCGTCATCTGGCCGAGGCGCGTCTTGGCGAGCTTGAACTGCGCGTCGATCGCCTTGACCTGCGCCGCGTAAGGCGTCGGGTCGATCTTGAACAGGACATCGCCTGCCCTCAGCGGCGCGTTGGCGAGAACCGGAACATCCGTCACCTCGCCCGCCACATCAGGCACGATCGAGACTGCATTGCGCACGACCAGCGCATTGCCCTGCGGTGCGCCCCACCCCATCGGGATCAGCAGTCCGAACAGCAGCAGCACCAGCACGATCGCGGGCGACGCCTTCCAGAACAGGTTGAAGCGTACGATCCCGAAATGCACCAGCAGGAACAGCAGCACCAGATAGGTATTGAAGAGCGCGACACCCATCACGCATCTCCCGCCTTGCGTGCGGGCACGTCGAGATAGGCCCAGATCAACGCGATCGGCCACAGCGCGAAGCCGAAGAACAGCGTGATCCAGCCGGCGACAGTCACTGCCTGCGCATGAGGATGGTTGCGCGACTTCGCGATGTGGCCGGGCAGCCAGCCCGCGATACAGACCACGCCGATCGCGCTGGCGAGCAGGATCACCAACACGATCCAGGCGAAGATGTCGTAGCCGCTCATGACCGCCGCCTTATTGCGTCAGTGACGTGCCTTCATTGGCAGTAGTCCCAAAAACCCTGCGTGCGGGATGGATCGGTGTAGTACCAGCACATCCCCGGCGCGGGCGCAGCACCCGCCCAGGCCACAGCCGTGGCCGCCGTCACGAAACCGATCGCCGCACCGGCAGCGATCGCGCCGCCCCTCGGCCAGTGGTAATAGCCGGGTCGCGCCCAGCCGCCGCGCCCGGCCACGGCCGTGGTGCTGCGGACGGCGACGTTGCCGCGCGGTCCGACCACTGCGGTCCGGCCGCGATAGGCGGCGCCTCGGGGGCCGACCACGGCGCCGCCACGATGGACCACGGCCCCACCACGCGGCCCCATGGCGGCCCCGCCGCGGCGAACAGCGGCACGCACCTCGATCAGATCGGATGGTCCAGTCGCGCCCTGCTGGATTGCCGCTGGCTGGAGCGGCGCCGCCGACACCGTTCCGACCGGAAGCGACGCGCCGGTTGCCAACGCCAGCAGGCAGTTCGTCCACCGAAACATGCGCATATGTCCAGACATCCTTGTCCCTCCCTTTGTTATTGCTGTCGTTGATGCAGCTTCCCGCACGCGTCCTCGTCATTGCGACGCTTCCGCGGTGCCGCGTTCGGACGCAAACACCGTCGTCCAGTCCTTTGCCATGTCGACGACGGTCCAGCCGCGCTGCGTGGCCTCGTCCCAGGCCTTGTCGAGCTTTCCGATCTTGGACTCCCTGTCGTAGGAATATTCGCGGGCCGCATCGGTGTGATGGACGATGCCGACGAAGCGCGCTCCAGGTCCGGCCGCGGTCCATTGCAGCATCTGGTGGTCGCCGTCCGAATTGCCGAAGGCGAGGATTGGACGGCGGCCGATGAAGCGGTTGATGCCCGACGGCTTGCCGGGGCCATCGTCGATGAACTCGACCTTGGGCAGCTTCGTCAGGACGGGACGCCCGTCAGTGCCGATCTTGAACTGCGCGACTCCGGAGGAGCCAACTACCTGCTCCGGCGGGATGCCGTAGGCTTTCTCCGCCCACGCCCGCATGAATTCGACGCCTCCACCCGAGGCGATGAAGGTCTTGAAGCCATTTGCGCGCAAGTATACGAGCAGCTCCACCATCGGCTGATAGACAAGCTCCTTGTAGGGGCGCTGACAGCGCGGGTGCTGCGCCCGGGCCAGCCAATCGGCAACCGAGGCCGCATAGGCGTCCGTCGTTATGCCGCTATGGGACGCCGCGATCAGCGTCAAAAGACCTTTCTCACCCTGCGCCGCCAGCACGTCCTTGTTGCCTGAGAGGAACGCCTTTAAGGGCTGCTGCTGCTTCCACTCGGGATGCTGCGGCGCCATCGCCCTGACGCTATCGAGGCCGAAGGCCGCCTGGAAATAAATTGGCTGTTCGCACCAAAGTGTACCGTCGCTGTCGAACACGGCAACGCGCTCCGCCGGCGGCACGAAATCGACTCCGCCTTGCGAGGTCACCCGCCCAACAAAGTCGATGATTGATGTCTTCGTGACCCCGTCGTTCCACGAAGGTAGAGGTCCGGTTCGAGCAAAAGCTGCCGCACTCCAGACCGCGACAGCATTGATGGCGGCGAAACCGATCAGAAACCCACGCCGGGTGGCAGATGCGAGGGAAACGGGCATTCTGGATCTCACAGGCGCAAGCGAGTAACTACGAAGGTGGCACCGGCCCGCAACGACGCGGGCCGGTGAGGATGGGGTGTCAGCTATTTGACTCCGCGTTGCTGGAGCTGCTGTTCGATCATCTGATTGACGCCTGAGCGTATCTTGTCGATGCTCTGGGCTCGTTGTCCTGCCCTGGCGCGGTTGTCCTTGATCTCATCGAGCTGCTCTTCAAGGATCGTGGCCGGTACGAAACTCGGTGGGAACGACCGCGGCGGAAAATCCTTGAAGGTCATGACGAAGGCGCCGACGTCGTCCATCGCGCCGTAGACCTGCCCGACATGGTTGAGTTGCCAGTCCCAGAATGTGTTCGAGGTGATGTCAGCCCTCTCGAACGGATCCTGAAGCAGGTTGAATATCTTCTGGAGGCGTAGCTTGGTGAAGGGCTCGGCCCAGACGCCCAGTGTGCCGGGCAGACGCTGCTCGGCGTAGACATACTTGTAGTCGCCCTTGCGCAAGGCCACGAGCAAGCCGTCATCATCCGAGTAGAAGAACTTGTCACGAGCGCTCTTGGTGCCGTTGTTGTTGCCGGCCGTGCCGCTGACGTTGCGCAGGAATGCGGTCTGGTCGAACCCGTCGAGATGGACCTTGTAGTTGATGCCGTTGGCGGTGTACCCGGCGCTCAGCTTGTTGACGATGTCGGGCTCACCTGCCGCCGAGCACAACGTCGGAATCCAGTCGTTGTGGCTCATCAGCTCATTGGTGACCGTGCCCGGCTTGATGACGCCCGGCCAGCGCACCAGGCACGGCACGCGGAAAGCGCCTTCCCAGTTGGTGTTCTTCTCGGAACGGAACCAGGTCATCGCGCCGTCCGGCCAGCTGTTCATGTGAGGACCGTTGTCGCTGGAGTAGACGACGATGGTGTTGTTGGCGATCCCCATATCGTCGAGGGCTTTGAGCAGAGTACCCACCGTATCGTCATGCTCCTGCATGCCGTCGATGTATTCGCTGTCGCCATGCGTGTAGCGGCCGCGATGATCGGTACGCACATGGGTGCGCAAATGCATGCGCGTGGCGTTGAACCAGCAGAAGAACGGTTTGCCGGCGGCCTGTTGCCGTTTCATGTAGTCGATGGCCGCGGCCGACGTCTCGTCGTCGATCGTTTCCATGCGCTTCTTGGTCAGCGCGCCGGTATCTTCGATGGTCTGTTTGCTGATCTTGCCGAAGCGGGGGTCTACGGTCGGATCGTCGCGGTCTGCCGCCTTGCACCTCAGCACGCCTCGGGGGCCGAACTTGGCGAGGTAGCTGGGGTCCTTGGGATAGTCGGGTAGTTCCGGCTCCTCCTCGGCGTTGAGATGATAGAGATTGCCGAAGAATTCGTCGAAGCCGTTCACGGTCGGCAGCGACTCGTTGCGGTCGCCGACGTGGTTCTTGCCGAACTGTCCGGTGCCGTAGCCGAGATTTTTGAGGAGGCCGCCAATCGATGGGTCGAGCTGGCTCATGCCCATCGGCGCACCGGGAAAGCCGACTTTGGTCAGGCCGCTGCGAATGCCGTGTTGGCCGGTCAGGAACGCCGCGCGACCCGCCGTGCATGATTGTTCGCCGTAATAGTGGAGGAACTTGATCCCCTCGCGTCCGATGCGATCGATGTTGGGCGTCTCGTAGCCCATCAATCCGTTGGAGTAGGCGCTGATGTTGGCGATGCCGATATCGTCGCCCCAGATCACGAGAATGTTGGGCTTGCCTCCCGCTGGCTGAGCTGCCGCCGGCGCGCGAGAGGGCGCTGCTTGCTGCGCTTGCGCCAGTGCTTCCGAGGTCAGCGTCGCTGCTGCGACGATCGATGATGTTCCAAGGAGCAGATTTCTGCGGTTGATCGTTTGTTCAGCGTCGGAGGAATTGTTCTTGTTCTTTAGTTCGCCGCTCATTTCTACGCTCCCTGTGTTTCATTGGTCGTTCACGTCAGCCGCTCGGCGTTGCTGCCAGGCGGTTACGCCACACTATTGCGTGACTTGAAAACTCCTCTGCATCTTCTCGACGATCTGATCGATGCTGAAGCTCGACGGCCGCTGACTCGGGGGAAATTCCTTGAAGGTGGCGAGGAACTCCCCCACAATTCTAGGCGCAGCAATGAACACACCCGCGCCGTCCGTCATGAGCCAGTCGTAGTAGGTGTTCGACGTGATATCCGCGCGCTCGTAGGGGTCCGAGCGCAGATCGAAGATTTTCGGCACGCGCAATTTGGTAAACGGCTCGGCCCAAATTCTTAATGTACCTTGCGCACGCTGCTCTTCGAAGACGACTTTCCAGTTCTCGTAGCGCAGAGCCACCACGTCGCCATCATCGTCGAAGTAGACAAACTCCTTGCGCGCGCTGCGCTCCTGCTGACCCGTGAGGTGGGGAAGCTGGTTATATCCGTCGAGATGGACCTTGAACGTTTTGCTTCCGGCCTGGTGCCCCCTCAGCAGTTTGTCCTTGATATCCGGTTCACCCGCGGCCGCCAGCAGGGTCGGCATCCAGTCGAGCGCGCTGATGGTCTCGTTCGAGATCGAGCCGGGTTGAATTCGTCCTGGCCAGCGGATCATGCACGGCACGCGGAACGCGCCCTCCCAGTTGGTGTTCTTTTCGCTGCGGAACGGCGTCGTTCCCGCATCCGGCCAGGAGTTCTGATGCGGCCCATTATCCGTGGTGTAGATCACGACGGTATCGTTACCGATGCCGAGATCGTCGATAGCCTTGAGCACCGTTCCGATCGTCGCATCGTTTTCGATCATGCCGTCGGCGTATTCGGTCCTGGCCGTCAGCCCGGGCGGGCCACGATGGGACTCCCGTACATGCGTGCGAAAGTGCATTCGGGTCGTGTTGAACCAGCAGAAGAATGGCGTGTTGGCCTTCGCCTGACGTTGCATGAAATCGATGGCGGCAGCCGATGTTTCGTCGTCGATCGTTTCCATCCGTTTCTTGGTGAGTGCGCCGGTGTCCTCGATGGTCTGCTTGCCGACCTTGCCCCAGCGCGGATGTTCGGTCGGATCGTCGCGATCCGACGCCTTGCAACGCAGCACGCCCCGTGGGCCGATCTGGTCCCGCATACCGGTCGGATAAAAGCGGTTCTCCGGATCTTCCTCGGCGTTGAGGTGGTAGAGATTGCCGAAGAATTCGTCGAAGCCGTGCACGGTTGGCAGATATTCATTGCGGTCGCCGAGGTGGTTCTTGCCGAACTGCCCGGTGGCGTAACCAAGCGGCTTCAACAACTCTGCGATGGTCGCGTCTCGCGCTTGCAGACCCACGGTCGCGCCGGGAATGCCCACCTTTGAAAGGCCGGTGCGCAGCGTGCATTGGCCAGTGATGAACGAGGACCGCCCCGCCGTGCAGCTCTGCTCGGCGTAATAGTCAGTGAACATCATGCCTTCTTTCGCGATGCGGTCGATGTTCGGCGTGCGATAGCCCATCACACCAAAGGAATAGGCGGAGACATTGGTCTGTCCGATGTCGTCGCCGAAGATCACGAGGATGTTCGGCTTGCGGCCGGACGCCGATGAAGCCGCCGGGCTCGCGGCTGAACCTGGCGCCGCTTTCTGCGCTTGCGCCAGTGCCTCCGATGTCAGCGTCGCCGCGGCGACGGGACGAAGTTCCCAAAAGCAGTTTTCGGCGATTGATCGACTGGTCAGCCCCGGACTGGGTGTTGTTCTTCTCCAACTCGCTGCTCATGCGATACTCCCTATCTTGCTATGTTGCAGCAGACCCTTCTTGTTCGCGATGAACAACGAGAGGCGTCCGCATCACGCAGCGGAAGCCGACATGGCTGGTTGAAGTATCGACCGGCTCGGCGTGGCGCGCCGCGGGGCGGTAGCGACGGCAATAGTTCGGCGCGCAGAGATGCGAGCCGCCCTTCAAGACTTTGCGCGGGATGCGGATGTCGGGTTGACATGGATCAAAGCTCGCCTCCTCGCGGCCACCGCGGGGATTTCTGGGAATGCAGCAAGGCTTTACGGCATCGGCGGCATGCTTTGACGACCACCAGTCCGAGGTCCACTCCCAGACATTGCCGATCATGTCGTGGAGGCCGTAGCCGTTCGGCGGGAAAGCCATGACCGGCGAGGTACGCTTGAACCCATCCTCGCCGAGATTCTGGACGGGGAAATTGCCCTGCCAGATGTTGGCCATGTGCTTGCCGCCGGGCATCAGCGCATCGCCCCAGGCGAACTCCTCGCCGTCGAGGCCGCCGCGCGCGGCGAACTCCCATTCCGCTTCCGTCGGCAGCTCCTTGCCGGCCCAGCGGGCATAGGCTGCCGCATCGCTATAGGAGACGTGCACGACCGGATGGTCGTCGAGGCCCTTGATGTTGCTGCCGGGGCCGTAAGGATGACGCCAGTTGGCGCCGCGCATGAAGGACCACCACTGGCTCCAGTCGGTGAGATCGGTGATACGCGGCAGCGGCGAGAACACCAGCGAGCCGGCGTAGAGCATCTCCTTCAGCGCGCCGGGATAGTCCTTGGGGTCGGGAACGATCTGCGCCTCGGTGACGTGGCCGGTCGCGTTGACGAATTGCTTGAACTGCCGGTTGGTGACGGAGGTGCGGTCGATCCAGAAACCGTCGACGGAGACGCGATGGCTCGGCGCCTCCTCGGGATAATGATGGTCGGATCCCATACGGAAGGTCCCGCCGGGAATGAAGACCATCTCGCCGGTCTTCACGTCGTCCGGCAACCACTCGCAGTGATCCGTATCCGCCCTCAGCATCGTGGAAACTCCGATACGAGTATTCCACCCGATACTATGGCGCGGATTTCAGCAGGCGTCGACGAGAGCACATTGCCCGGCATTCTGGACGCATTGTCTGGTCCCCTCTTCTTGGCGCCGAGGGTGCGAGATGGGTGTCGTAGACTTGCGTCAGCATCTCTCCCTCTTTTGCGCACATCCTTCGAGCCCGCGGCAACACCATACCGCCATCCCCGCCCCGCGGTTCGCAGAACGATCGTTGCCGATATCGCCTAGGTTGCAAATGGTATCCGAAGATAGGATGCCCGTGATGTGCAGTTTGTGCCAATACGTCGCGCCGATCGGTGAGGCTTAACGACACATGTCGCAAATTCCTCAATCCGCAGCGTCGTGTGGCGTACAGCTCGCGTCAAATTCGGCGATGATTTACCTCAAAGCGCGAACTCGGACTGTCGTACCCACTTCGCGTTGTAGTGGTGTTCAGCCGCCGCCTGCCGCAGAATTGTCGCGCTTGAGTAACAGGGTGGCGCCATGGGCCAATTCCTTCTGGTTGATTCGCGTAAGCTCGACGGCTTCGAAGGTCTTCACCAGGCCGTTCACGGCTCACACGTCGATGTCATGCAGCTCGGGCGCGGGCGATTGCGCGGATCGCTCTCCCATGTCGGCATCGGCGATTTCTCGCTCAGCATCGGCACCTTCAGCGTCGGCATGCGCACGCAGCGTGTCGCCAGCGACGACAAGCTGATCATCGGGATGCTGCTCGCGGCCGAAGAGCGCGTCACCCACTGGTCCTTCGACATGCGCCTCAACGACGTGCTCGTGATTCCGCCGCTGCTCGAGCATGACGGAATCTTTCACGGTGCATCCGCTTACGCCGCCATGCGCTTCGACATCAACGAGGTCGCATCGCTGTTCGGCGGCGAAGCGAGGCTGAGCAATCCCGACACCTGGCGCAGGCGCGACCATTTCCGGGCGGACCCCGATAGCGGCGCGATCGCCGCACATCGTCTGGTCCGGATCATGTCACATCTGCGCACCTACAGGAGCGGCCTGACGCCCTCGACCGCCGATTTCTGGAAGCGATCGATCGTCGAATGCATGGCGGCCAACGTGATGTCGTCGCTACCGCCCGACGACACCGGCTGGCTGCCTTCGGCAAGGCGGCTGATCCGCCGGGTCGAGGAGTATCTCGACGAGGCCGGCACGCGCCCGGTGCATGTCTCGGAGATCTGCGCCGCTCTCGGGGTGTCGCGCCGCACCCTCCATCGCGCGTTCCAGGAGGTGTTCGGCTTGGGCCCGGTCAGCTTCCTCAGGCACAAGCGGCTGTGTGCGGTTCATTCCATTCTGCATGAGAGCGTTCCCGGCTCGACGACCGTGGCCGCTGCCGCCATGCAGCAGGGCTTCTACGAGCTCGGGCGGTTCTCGCAGTATTACTATGCGATGTTCGGGGAACGTCCGTCGCAGACCCTGGGAGGACGAACTGTCCCTCGCCTGAGGGTTCAACCCTCTCAGCATGAATTATAGGCGCCTGGTCAGGCTGTGCTGGGGGACAGCTATGGTCCGACCGATTCCCTCTCCACCGGCCGACTGCACAGCCGTGCGCCGGGCCCAACGCGCGGCCCCGAGTGGTGTTGCGCAATTACAACGCAAGTAAGGCTTTGAATTTGCTGGATTTTGGCTCCCCGGGCTGGATTCGAACCAGCGACCATCCGATTAACAGTCGGATGCTCTACCGCTGAGCTACCGAGGAAAGGGCGAACCAGTCGTTCGCGCGCGGCTGCGTATAACAAAGCCGCTTGCACTTGCAAAGGACGAATTCGCGATCTTGCACAATGCGCCGAGGAAGGGCCGCCGCCCCTCCCCTGGCTCAAGTTAGGTCAAACTATTCGGCGACGAAGGACGTGGTCTTGGTTCCGGAGTCGTACCGCAGCCGAAGCGCGGTGATCTTGCAGAGGTTGACGTTCTTCCAGAGCACGGACTCGTCATAGTTCTGCCAGTCGACGCGGATGTTCCAGACACATCCCTCGTCGTCCTCCTCGAACTCGACATAGGTGCTCGCCTGGTTCTGCAAAACCTTTTCGAGCTCGTTCTCCCATTCGTCCAGGCCGTCGTCCGGCGCGTTGAAGCCCAGGAATTTGATGGCATAGCCGGTCTCGTTGACGACGGTGACGTTGCGGGCGTCGGCCGCGAACGACGGCGTAACGGCGATCGCAAGACCGATCGCGATCAGTCCGGACAGAAAATACTTCATGTGAAATTCCCCCGATCGAAAGAGGCTCCGGTGCCTGACGTCGATCCGCGCAGGCACCGCGGCAACAAATGGCGTTGCCTCGAAGAATTCACCCGGAGCGCGATCGAGTGGTTCAACACGCGATCGATCGACGCTCCGGAGCTTGCGCGACGCGAGACGCGCACGGGCAGTTCATATCGATTCGAATTCTCCGCAGCAATGAACCGGCGTTCATAGATCGGCGGTGTTTGTTTTCTCCGGCACGGGCGCTGGCACTGCGGCGCCGTTGCTCTTTCCCGTCACGGCGCCGACCAGCGCTTTCACGGGATCCTCGCCCGGCGCAAACCCGCTCTGGCGCAGGATCTCGTCGATCATCGGACGCAGCGCGTGCACCTTGAGGAGCTCGCCCGCAAGCCCTTCGCCGAAGCCGACATTGCCGCCGCCGGTGCCATTGCCGCCGAACGCGCCGCCGGTGTGCAGGATGCGGACGTCCTTGAGATTGCCGATCGGCTTGACCATCTCGGCCAGCGCTGAGGGCATGGTCTCGATCCGCTTCTTGGCGAGCTCGAAGTCGATGACGTTGGCGCCGAGCTTGTTCTGCGCCTCGTTCTTGAGCGTGATGATGGCGGCTTCGGCCTCGCCGATATTCCTGACGCCGACAGCCTTGATCTTGTTGGACTCGGCTTCCGCGGTGGCCAGCGTCTTGACGGCCTCGGCGCGATCGAGCGAGGCCTTCTTTTCGGCTTCGGCCGCGACGATCAGCTCGGTCGACTTGCGCTCGGCCTCGGTGCGCGCGGCGAGAACCTGGGTGAGACGGGCACGGTCGGCGACCTCGACCGCGCGGGCGGTCACGACCTTTTCTTCCGCGGAGACGGCGAGCGCCTCGGCGGTCTTGGCGTCGGCGACGGCTTCCGAGGTCTGCTTGCTCTTAGCCGCGATCTGAATCTCGTTCTCCTGCGTGGCGATCTGGATTTCGCGCTGCGCGTCGGTCTTGCGCTTGTTGATGGCCAGATCCGACTCGATGACCGCGGTTTCCTTGACCTGCTTGGCGCCGGCCTCCTTCTCGGCAACGGCGCGGTCGGTGTCGATGCGGGCGTTCTCCTCGGTCAGGCGCGCGGTCTGGGTTGCGGTCGCCACCTCGGCGCGGGTGCTCGCGGTCTTGTTGGCGATGTCCCGCTCCTGGGAAAGCTCGGCCTCCTTCTTGGTGCGCTCGATGGTCAGGGTCTGCTGCCGCGCCTCGAGGTCCTTTTGCGCAATCGCCACCTCGTTGTCGCGCACGATCGAGTTGCGGTCGCGCCGGCGCGTCTCGGTAACGGTCTTCAGCTGGGTCAGACCTTCGGCGTCGAAGAAGTTCTCCGGGTTGAAGAATTTGACGTCGGTCTGGTCGAGCTTGGTCAGCGACACCGATTCAAGCTCGAGACCGTTGGATTTCACGTCCGATTCCACTGTCGCCTGCACATGCTTGACGAAGTCGCTGCGCTTCTCCTGCAACTCCAGGATGGACATGGTGGCCGCCACCGAACGCAGGCCGTCGACGAATTTTGCCTCGACCTGGTTACGCAGGGCTTCGGCGTCATTCGTCAGCGCGCCCAGCGTCTGGCTCGCGAGCGCAATGCTCTCATCGTCAGGACGGACGCGCACGTAGAACTCGGCGACGATGTCGACGCGCAGGCGGTCCTTGGTGATCAGGGACTCCCGCTCCTTGCGCTCGACGGTGAGCCGCAGCGTCTTCAGATTGACGCTGGCATAGGAGTGGAAGATCGGCAGGATCATGGCGCCGCCGTCGAGCACGACCTTCTTGCCGCCGAGGCCGGTGCGTACGAAGGCCTCGTCGCGGGTAGCGCGCTTATAGAGGATGGTGAAGACGATCCCGAGGACAACGATCAGCGCGACGCCGATCATGGCCGGGACTGCGATGTCGAACATGACTTTCTCCAATAAATGGCTTGCTAGCTGCTTAGAGTCGGCTTGGAAGGTTTCAGTTCATCGTCGGCCTTCACCGCCACGAAGCGGGTGCCGGCGCGATCGACCAGCAGGACCATAGTTCCCTGCGGCAGGGGCGATGATGACGGTGCGGCGACCGCCCAGACGAAATGGCGGTTGCCGTGGACATCGGCGACGCTGACGCGGCCGGGCGGCCCCTGATCGAGCGGGCCGATGACGACCTCGCCGACGCGGCCGACGAGATCGCCAAGACCGACGGCATAGCTTTCATCCTTGGGGATGACCCGCGCGATGGCGCGGCTGGTAGCGCGGACGAGCGGAATCGAGACGGCGACCGCCCCGACCGAGGCGAGCGTCGCCGGCAAGGGACCGGCCACCATCCGCGCGATGTCCTGGATCAGAAAGCCGGTGATGGAGAAGGCGCCTAGCAGCAGCAGCAGGAAGATGAGCAGCGGCACGCCGCCGACATTGATCCAGGAAATGGCGTTGATCACGCCATTGTCGCTGGGGTGACCAAAATCGATGTTGGTGCCGAGCATCTCGCTCAGCGAGGCCCCGACCAGCATCGAGACCACCTCGATCGAGCCGACGATGAGGATCATGGCCGCCGCGATCGCGAACGGCCTGACCTCCGGCGACATCACATGTTCGAGCAGAGCGCTCATGACACATTACTCAGGAGCGCGACTTCAACCGCGCCAGCCTCGCTGCAATCTCCTTGTCGCGATGCAACGTGCTGAGCTCGTCGATGTCGCTTGAATACGGGATCGCTGCCGGAACGCCGGTGGCGCGCGCCACCGCCCTGCCCGCGCGCAAGGCCTTCGCTGCCGCCGAGGCACCACCGGACTTCCGGGGCGACGTCGAGGCCTGATGGCTTGCGTGAGCCTCGCTCTTTTCGAGATCGGCGCGGCGCTGCTCGGCATCTTGCAATGCTGACAGCACGGCGCGCAGCGACGTCACGCACTGTTCGATCTTCTCGTTGTTCTCATCGATGGCCCGGGAGAGCACCTCGAACTGCGCCTCGAGGTCTATCTGACGCGCGATGCCGGCGCAGGCGAGATCGTCGCGGCTATCCGCGATCGCGCCCTCGATCTTGGGCGTGAGATCGGTCATCTCGCGTTCGATCTCGGTGCGGCGCGCGTTGAGACGGTATTCCTCGGCGCGCGCGGCCGCGAGCGCATCGCGCGCTTCGCTCTCCGCGCGCTCGATCTCGCGGATGGCTTGGCCAACCACGTTCAGCTTGTTCTTCCCCTCCGCCTGCTCGATCGCGTCATAGGCGATCCCGGCGATCAGGCGCCCGACCCGGGACAGGAAGTTGTCGGGGGCGGCAGCGATGGTATCCATAGCGTTCTCCTCCTCTGGCAGATTGTTCGGCGTGACACCGTAGTGAACTTCGAAACCGTCGTCGGTGCGGATGAGGTGCGCGGGAGCGCTCTGCCCCCAACCCTCGGCATAGCCGGCATAGTCGAAGGGAACGCTGAAGCGCCCTTCCACGGTTGCAATCGAAATGGTGGCGGGGCCCTTGATCTTGGCGAGCTTGTCGTCGAGCGGCAGGCGGCGGCCCTGCGCGGCGCGATAATCGGCGCGGTCGCGCAGGCCCAGCGTCACCAGGCGCGAGGGCAGCGCGGTCTGTTTCCGGATCGACTCATAGGCATGGGCATGGAGCAGGACGACGTTCGATCCGACGTTATGGCTCCGCGCGACCTCGTCCAGGATCTCCATCATGCGGTCATAGGCCTGGAACGTCGCCTCCATGGCGGCCTTGGCGGCCGGGTCAGGGGCAAGCCTGTAACGCAGCGCGGATGGCGCGTTTCGGGACGACGGGCTCATGGAAAGCACTAAAGCACCATTTTGGTGCCTTAGGAAGAGGAAGTACGATCACGTTCCCCTGACCCTCATGCACTCTGTGGGTTAGTCGTCGGCCGCAGGCGACGCGTTCAAGGCGGTTGATCATCCCTAGATCACGGCCGATCAAGACTTCTTGCACGCGCGGGTTGCAATTTAAGACGAAGTGGAGGGAGCGTTTGGCGACTGCTACTCTCGTGTCCCGGCCGCGTTGCAACGTGGAACGTTACGGCGCCAAGCCGGGACCCGGAAAGCCGCACCGTAGCTGTGGCATGGGCCCCGGCTCTGCTGCGCATCAGTTCGTGCCGCAGCGACCGGGCTGCGAAAGCCGAGCTCACGGCCGCCGGCACACCAGGTCGATCTCGATCAGCGCATCATAGGCGAGCCCGGTGACGCCGACACACGTGCGAGCCGGCAAACGATCCGGTGCGAAGAAGCTGCGATAGGTCTCGTTCATTGAGGCGTAGTCTTCCTTGAAACGCGTCAGATAGATCCGCGTCATCACGACGTGCTCGAGGCCGAGATCGAGGCCGGCGAGCACCACCTTCAAATTCTCCATCACGGCCCGCGTCTGCGCCTCTATGCCGTCGGGCAGCACACCCGGCGCCTGCGGCGTGTCCGGCATCTGGCCGGTGACGAAGACAAACCCGTCGGTCTCGACGGCGTGGCTGAAGGGCGCGACCGGCTTCGGTCCGCCGCTGATCATGTGGAATTTCACTTGAGATGTCCTTGTTAAGTCGCGTCCCGAAACAGGCGCTTGCTGAGGATGGCGTGCACGCCCCAATTACCGTCGACGACCTGGGTGACGCCAAAATCGACGGCGGCCGACATCAACGCGATCGCCTCGTCCTCGCTGAGGCCTTTGACGTTCATCAGGAAGCGCCGCATTTTCCGGAACGCATCCTTCATGGCAAGGTCGAGCGAGGACTTTGCGTAGACCTCGCTCTGGCCCTGCGCGCCGAACTCGGCGAGATAGTTGGGATGGCTGAACCCGGTCAACACCCAGTCGGTCTCGGTCTCGATCAGGGGATAAGAGAGATCGGCAAAGGGCCGGCCTGCAAGATCGGCCTTCTTGTGCAGGATCACCTCGAACGTCCCTGTCATCGAACATTCGATCGCGGTGCCGCTGAGCTCGCCGTCGCCCTGCGTGGCATGGGAATCGCCGACCGAGAGCAGCGCGCCGGGCACCGAAACCGGAAGATAGACGGTAGACCCCTTCCCCAGCCGCCAATTGTCGAGATTGCCGCCGAAATAGGACGGCGGCACGGAGTCGACGAAATCGACCTCGCGCGGCGCCACCGCGATCACGCCGAAATGCGGCCTCAGGGGAATGCGGATGCCATCGAGTACGGCATGCCGGCGCTTCACCGTGGCCGGCGCGACGGGGACGCCGGGATAGTCGTAGGTGGCGTGCATGACGCCGAAGGGGTCGGTCTGCGGCTCCCAGCGATAGGAATAAAGCGCCCGGGCGTGCGGCTCCTCTGGATCGTCGAAGATCTCGTAGATGGTGACGACCTCGCGCGGCATGGGACCGCCGAGAAACTCGTTGTAGTGATAGCCCCACCAGGCCGCGACCGAGGAGCCGAACACGCGGCCGGCATGGTTCGGATTGCGGCTCGCGCGCGGCACGATGTCGAGGATGCGCACCTCCAGCACGTCGCCGGGCTGAGCATCCTTCACCGCGACCGGCCCTGTGCAGATGTGCACGCCAAATCCTTCGCCGGCGCCACGGCCGAACACGCTGGCATCCATCGGGCCAGCGCCGCGACGATCGACGTTCTTCTTGTCCCGTGTCCAGCCGAACACGCTTTCAGCACCGGCATCGCCCGCGATCATCATCTCGGGTGCGTCGGAGGCGTGCTGCGTCAGCGTCTCGACGGTGATGGTGTCCCCCGAGGCGATCTCGATTTGCGGCGCCAGCGAGCGGCTGAAATAGCCCCAATGGATGCGGCTGGCTTCGACCGGGAGATGGTGATGCCTGCGTTCCGTGGTCGTCCGCTCCTCAGTGCCGGCACACGCAACGGTGCTGCGTGCCTCGACGCTCGAATGCACGCGCAGTTGCGCCAGCGCCTCCTGCGGCCAGCCGCGCTGGCCGGCAATGCCGTGCTGCAAGGTCGCCCGCTCCGCCTCCTGCTGGCGAAACTCGCGCGGCGGCAGGCCGAAGCGGTGACGGAAGGCGCGGCTGAAATGAGCGGAATCGCCAAAGCCGTAGGCATAGGCGATCTCCGAGATCGAACGATGCGCCTCGGTCGGATTGGACAGATCGGCCCAGGCACGCTGGAGGCGGCGCTCCCGGACGTAATGGGTGAAATTGTCGCCGACCGTCTCGAACAGCTTTTGCAGGTAGCGCTCGGAAATCCCCTCGGCCTGCGCGACGCGCGCCGGTGCCAGTTCGGGATCGTCGAGCCGGCGCTCGATGGTCTGGCAGATCCGATGCAGCAGCGCTGCCTGCGTCGCGCTCGATCCGGCATCGGACGTCGAAGCCGCCAGTTGATGCGCGAGCGTCAGGAGCAGATCAACGAGCGACTGCGCGACCGAATTCCACTCGGCATCGCTCAACGTGTCGAGCGTGCGCGCGGTCGCGTCCAGCAGACGCGAGAACACATCGGCAAAGCCGCTGGGTGGAACGACGCGGGGCTCGCCGAGCCGCGGCCTGCCCGAGAGGCGTCCGTGCAGCGCTTCCGAGGTCACCGACAGCACGATGGCCCGCATGTCGCGCTGGAACACGATGCTCCAGTCCCCGCTCCGCGGCAGCAGCACGAGATGGCCGACCGGAACGATGCGGTGGCCGCCGGCGCTCTTCAGCACCATGCCGTCCTCGACCGGGATCAGCGCGATCGGAAGGTCTTCATTCGGTTGCGAAAGAGGCGCGACGCTTTGCGCGCCAGCGGCCATGCGCGTCAGCGCAACACCTGCGGCATGGCGATGCGATGCGGTTGCATGTCCGTCAAAGAAGGAATGGCCGGTCGCCGGTTGCAGGCCAACCGCCGCCAGCACGTCCCGCCAGGCTTCGGGGCGGTCGTCTTGCGCGTAGGACTCGCTCGTGAACGGCCGGAAGCTCATCGGATCAACCCAGATTGCAGTTGATCGAAGCAACCTCTGTGCCAGACGAACGCGGTCATCCGTCGCAGCAACGGGCCGCAAATGACGTTCGCCGCTCATCCCCTCATCCCGAAAACTCGCTGTGTCTCAATGCATTAGTCGCAGCGAAAGATGTTCTTGCGGATCGTGCCGTGGACGCCCCAATTGGCGTCGACGACCTGGGTGACGCCGAAATCGGCGCCGACCGATAGCAGCGAGATCGCCTCGTCCTCGCCGAGACCGTGCACGGTCATCAGGAACCGCCGGAGTTTTCTGAACGCATCGCGCATCGCACGGTCGAGGCTCGAGTGATTGGCAATCTCGGTTTGTGCGTCGGCGCCGAGCGCGGCCAGATAGTTCGGATAGGTGAAGCCGTAGAACGACCAGGCGTGATCGGTCTCCAGCATCGGATGGTCGAGGCCCTCCAGATTGGTGCCGGCCAGATCAGCCTTCTTGTGCAGGATGAACTCGAAATCGCCGGTGAGCGAGGTCTCGATTGCGGTGCCGCCGAGCTCGCTGTCGCCTTGCGCGGCGTGGGGATCGCCGACCGAGAAATAGGCGCCGGGGACCGCGACCGGATAGAACATCCGCGCGCCCTTGCCGATGCGCCAGTCGTCGATGTTGCCGCCGGTGTAGCTCGGCGGGATCGAGCTGACGAAGTCGGCTTCCGACGGCGCGAGGCCCATGGTGCCGAAATGCAATCGCGCGGGCACCCTCACGCTCGACAGAATGTTTTCGCGCTTCCTGACGGTGGCGTGATCGACGCGCACGCCGGGATAGTCGATGGTGGGATGCACGATGCCGTCGGGGTCGGTCTGCGGCGTCCAGACGTAGTTGTAGACCGCTTTCGCATAAGGCTCGCCCGAGGTGTCGAGCTCGAAGATGGTGACGACCTCGCGCGGCTTCGGCTCTTCGATCAAATCGTGATAGTGAAAGCCCCAATTGGCCGCGACGTTGGAGCCGAAGCAGCGGCCGGCATGGCAGGCGCTGCAGCTCGGTCGCGGCCTGATATCGAGGATACGCACTTCCAGGATGTCACCGGGCTCGGCGCCTTCGATCGCGACCGGTCCGGTGAGGAGATGCACGCCGATCCCCTCGCCCGCGCCGCGCATGAACGGACCTTCGGTCGGGCCCGAGCCGCGGCGCGCGACCGCCTTGTGCTCGCGCGTCCACTGGAACACGCTCTCGGCGCCGGGATCGCCCTGGATCATGCGCTCGTAATCGTCATTGGCATGATGGGTCAGCGTCTCGATGGTGGCGCGATCCCCGGAGCGCAATGTCAGGGCCGGCGTCACCTTCTTGGAGAAATAGCCCCAGTGGACGTTCTTCGGCGAAACCGGCAGCGTGAAATGCTTCATGAGATGGCCTCTTCGGGAGTCTTGAACCTTACGAAGGCAGCGCTCATCGCACCACCTCCGGAGTCTTGTCGGCTTCCATCACGCTGAGGAAACGCGCCGTCAGCGGATTGCGGGGATTGGTGAGCACCTCGTGCGCCGGTCCCTCCTCGATGATCGCGCCGCCGCTCAGGAAAGCGACGCGGTCGGCGACTTCATCGGCAAAGCGGATCTGGTGCGTCGAGATGATCATGGTGAGGCCGTCGTCGATGGCGAGCCGCCGGATCACTTCCAGCACCTCGTTGACGAGCTCGGGATCGAGCGCCGAGGTCGGCTCGTCCAAAAGCAGCACGCTCGGATTGGGCGCCAGCGCGCGGGCGATGGCGACGCGCTGCTGCTGGCCGCCGGAGAGATGTCGCGGCAGCGCGTCGGCGCGATGCGAGAGACCGACACGGTCGAGCAGCTCGGTGGCGCGACGGTCGGCGTCGATGCGGGTCATACCGTGGACCCAGCGCAAAGGCCCGGCGATGTTTTCGCGTGCCGACAGATGGGCGAACAAATTGAACTGCTGGAACACCATGCCGACACCGACGGTTGCCCGCTCGTTGGCGATCGCCCGCGGTGACAGCAACTTGCCGTCGTCGTCAAAGCCGAGACGGCGGCCGCCGACGCGCACGGTGCCTCCGTCCCAACTTTCGAGATGGTTGATGCAGCGGAGCAGCGTGCTCTTGCCGGAGCCGCTGGGTCCAAGCAGCGCGACCACTTCGCCAACGCGAACGGTGAGATCGAGGCCGCCGAGCACGTTTTGCGTGCCGTAACTCTTGGTGAGGTCCTTGGTCTCGACCGCGATGTTGTTGCGCGCGATCGTCGCGGAACGCCGCGTGCGCTCCTCTCTGGTCAGAGCAAGCGGCGGCGTGTCGGTCAGCTCTGCTTGCACGAGTTCGGAATTGGCAACGGTCGCCTCAGTGAGCTCGAGCTTGGTGCCGAGGTCGACGCGACGCCAGGGCAGATAGTCGGCGAGCTTGCGCTGACGCCCCTTGGCGCGATCGAGATCGAGCAGCCATTCGACGAACAACTGGATGACGCTGATGGCGAAGGTCAGCACGAGGTACAAGAGTCCAGAGGCGAAGAAGATCGAGAAGAAGTCGAAGGTCGAGGACGCCAGCTGCGTCGAGCGCAAGGTCAGCTCCTGGACCGCGACGACGGACGCCAGCGATGAATTCTTCAGCGCACTGACGGCCTCGTTACCGAAGGCCGGGATCATGGTGCGGATCGCCTGCGGCGCGATCACCCGCCACATCAGGATCCGCGGCGTCATGCCGAGCGCCTGACCGGCCGTCACCTGCCCGCGATCGACGCCGAGCACGCCGGCGCGCAGCATCTCCGCGATGAACGGCGCCTCGTTGCAGGCGAGCGCGAGGCCGGCCGCCAGCACCGCCGGCAGCTTGATGCCGATATGCGGCAGCGCGTCGTAGGCGAACACCATCTGCAGGATCAGCGGCGTGCCGCGGAAGATCACGGTGTAGGCCCTGGCGATCGCCGCCAGGGGCCAGAAGCGCGAGAGCTGCATGCCGGCGAGGATCAATCCGAGGATCAATCCGCCGCCGAGCCCGAGGGCCGTCACCTCGAGGGTGAGCTCGATGCCCTCGAGCAGATACGGCATGCTCAAATAATGGAGGAACAGCGACATCAGTCAGCCGTCAGAATGTCCGGCTCCTTGAAGTTGTTCACGTCGAGCCCGTGCTTCTTCAGAAGCTCCATATGCGTGCCGGCCTTCTGCACCTCGATCAGTGTGGCCAGCACGGCGTCGCGGAATTTCGGCTTGTCCTTGGGCACGGCGATGCCGACCGAATACGGGATCGTCACCGCGACCGCCTTCTCCAGCTTGTCCGGATAGGCCTTCACCGCACTGTCGACGGTATTGACGTCGTTGATGTAGGTGTCGGCGCGGCCGGCCAGGATCGCCTGGATGCAGTTGGCGTTGTTGTCGTAGAGCTGGATTGTCGGCTCGGCCTTGCCGGCCTTCTTGCATTCCGGGATCAGGGCCTGGATCAGGGGCACCTCGACATAGCCGGTGTTTTCGGCGGCAGCAGCACCGCACATCGACGTGTTGATGCCGTTGATGCCCTTCGGATTGCCCTTGGCGACCAGCACGCCGTCGAACACTTTCGAGTAGGTGATGAAGTCGGCGGCCTTCGCGCGCTCCTTGGTGGCGTAGATGTCTGAGATGACGATGTCCGCCTGGCCGGCAGCGAGTGTTGTGAGGAGTGCTGCGAACGTCACCGGCTTGTAGGTCAGCTTGAAGCCGAGGCATTCGCCGATGGCTTCGCCAAGATCGATGTCGAAGCCGATATATTTGCTGGGATCCTTCGGGTCGATCGTTTCATAGCCCGGCGTGTGCGGGTTGATCGCGTTGACGAGGGTCTTGCCCTTCCAGTCCGGATATTTCTCCTGGAGTGCGGCGCAGGCGGCGGGCGCGGCGGCCTGCGCGCTCAGCGGCACCGCGGCGACGAAGCCGAAAGCGATGGTTGCGCCGAGCGCGACCTTGCGCCATGGCAATGATGCGCGTGCGATCCCCCGTGCATGGGGCAATACCCGTGTCTCCATCTCCAGCTCCTTCGAATTGTCATGGCACTGGCCATGTTCCAGATCTCGGGAACGAGCCTAGGTGGAGTGCGGACGGGAAAGCTTGTCCGCGGGCGTACAAAAAATTGGATGAATGGGGCCCGCGAATTGGGCAGCCCGCTGCACAAAAACTGTTCGTGCGTCAGGTGTCCTGCGGCACGCAATTCCGAATTCGGGAGAACCAAATGATCTCGCGCGACGCAATAATCTGGGCGGTCGGAGAATCAATCAGTCAGGATATTTGACAGAGATATGACGTTTGCTGACGGAAATGAGGCGCGGGGCAGACGCATCTGTGGACGACATCCACAGCATCTCACCGCTTTCCACAGCCTGTCCGCAGCATATCCACAGGCCGACTATGCCGGATTCGCGAGACCGCACGAGCCACTTGCTGCGCACAAACCCACAGGGCGGCTATGTCAGCCGCCGGCCTGGTCGAAGACGGTGCGGCAAGCCTCGCTCAAGCTTGAGCAGTTACGGCGCAGACAGGCCGTGATGGCGCGGACGTTGGGGATCTCACCGGCGCAGAGCCGATAGACGTCGGGGGTGCAGGCCCGGCGCTGCTCCGGCGTTCCCTGCTGCGCATTGGCGGCGGAGGCGAACAGCGCCAGGAACAGCCCGACCGTCGAGGCGCGGCGCGCCCGGCTCTTCGCACCCGCAAACCGTAAGAACCTTGCCCTCATGACCAAGTCTCCCGTCTGCCTTGCCCGCCCCCGGCCTTCGCTGGCCGGTGTCGTGCCAAGGGGTAGGAGAAATAAATCGCGGGGGATGTGATCTCTTTCACACTGAGGCCGGACGGGAGGAACGTACGGTTCCGCGGGGATTTTAAGGAATCGCTAACCAATCGGAGCCCGATCGCCGGATCGCTAAAATGCGAACGATCGGCTCAATCGGGTAACAAACCGGCTTTGCGACATTGCGCCATCCGCGTTCTGCGAGGGTGCGATGAGCGAAGCCGAATTCAACTTGCTGCTGGATGCCGTCCGGGACGCCATGGTCTATCAAGATTTCGCGCCC
This sequence comes from Bradyrhizobium barranii subsp. apii, assembly GCF_011516635.5. Taxonomy (GTDB): domain Bacteria; phylum Pseudomonadota; class Alphaproteobacteria; order Rhizobiales; family Xanthobacteraceae; genus Bradyrhizobium; species Bradyrhizobium barranii. The sequence continues at coordinate 5,371,670 of NZ_CP096255.1, forward strand.
GAGCCGGAGGAGGAATTCGTGCCCCGCTCGTGGTCGTACGTCGCAACGCCCAAAGCCGCCAATGACAATGAGGGCGCCTGGCCCCTTCTGCCGTTTCCGGACGGCTGGTACGCGGCCTGTTGAGACCACTTTCAACGTCAACCGATGCGCCCGCTCACGCGGGCGTTTTGCTATCGGCCATGCGCCGGAACGGCGCGGGACCGATCAGGTCTTGACCCGCTCCTCGCCGTCCTGCGGCGCCCGGTCGGGTGCGGCCGGCGGAAAGATGCTGTCATAGATCGCACGGGCCTCGCGAATGAGGCGAGCCCGCTCCAGCTCGGATTTCGGGACAAATCGGACGACGTCGCTCACGTGCTCTCCAGCTCCAGGGGTTCGTGACGCATCACTTCGCAGATGCGAAGTCTATGCCATCGGGCCTGAATCGCTGGTGTCCGCCAAGCCCCGGGCAAACCCGGTGTGCACGGCCTGGCAGGCCTCAATCGCGTGCTCCGCGGAACGCGCGGTGAGCAAAATTTATGATGAAATATCAGGAGGTTGTTATGGAGGCCACGACCAGAATTGAACTGGTGTACACGGTTTTGCAGACCGTTGCGTAACCACTCCGCCACGTGGCCCCGTAAGGGCGGAGCAATATAGGGGATCAATGGCTTAGGCAACCCCGACCGGGCGTTTACGCCTTGGCCCCGCTGGGGCCAGCGAGATATTTCGCAAGAATCGCATCGGTCGGGCCGGCCGCGGTGATCCGCCCTTCCTCGAGCAGGATCGCGCGGTTACAGGTATTCTGGATCAGCTCGATGTCGTGGGAGGCCAGCACCAGGATGCCGGCACGGGCCACGATCTCGTCGAGCCGCTGCCGCGCCTTCCGGCGGAATTGCTGGTCGCCGACGCCGATCCATTCGTCGAGCAGCACGATCTCGCCTTCCACGGCGGTTGCGACCGCGAAGATCAGGCGCAGCATCATGCCGCTGGAATAAGTCCGCAGCGGCAGGTCGAGCCGGTCACCGAGCTCGGTGAACTCGGTGATCTCCGCCCGCCGCGCATCGATCTCGGAGCGCCGTGCGCCGATCACGAGACCGCGGCGCACGATGTTCTCGTAACCTGTCGCTTCCTCGTCGAACCCGGCCGACAGGTCGAACAGCGACAGGCAGTGGCCGAGCACGTCCACGCTGCCCGCGGTCGGATGATAGATGCCGGCGAGAACCCGCAGCAGCGTGGTCTTGCCGGCGCCGTTGGCGCCGATGATGGCGACGCGGTCACCGGCGCGGATGTCGAGACTGACGTCGTTGAGCGCGGAGACGATGTGCGGCACCGCCGGCGTCCGGCGCAGCGTCACCGCGCTGACGAAGCGGCTGCGCAGCGAACGGTCGCGGAACGACAGCACCGGAAAGTTGACCGAAACATTGCGAAGCACGATGTGGGCAGCAAGGCTCATGCGCGCCTCACAGCCAATACGCCACGCGGTGGCGGTATTTCGCGTAGTAGCCGAAGGCGATGACGGCTACGACGATCGCATAGATCGCCCCGAGCAGCCATTGCTGCGGATCGGTCGGCTGCGACAGCAGCGGCCTGCGCACGAGGTCGAGCAGCGTCGCGAACGGATTGGCCCGGATCAGCCAGTGGAACGCGGTGCCGCGCAGGGCGTCCTCGGTCCAGATGATCGGCGTCAGGAAGAAGATGAATTGCAGGCCGCTGACGATCGCCGTGCCGATATCGCGAAAGCGCGCGCAGAGCATGCCGAGCGCGACCGAACCGCCGAGCAGAACGATGAGCAGGATCGCAAAGCCGGGCACCGCGAGCAGCATGCTCCCATGCAGCGGCCAGGGCATCACGATGTACAGCAGCACGACGATCACCAGATGATGCGCGAAGATGAGGACGTTGCGCGCGATCATCTGGAGCACATGCACGATCAGCGGCGCGGGTACGGCCTTGATCAGGTGGCCCGACGCCACGAAGATGCTGGAGCCTTCCTGGAGCGTCGTCGCGATCAGGGTCCAGACGATCAGGCCGACGGCGAAGGGCGGCAGGAAACCGGCGATGTCCTGCTTGAACAGCGCTGCGTAGACCGTGCCGACACTTGCGATTGTTGCTGCCAGCGTCAGCGTGATCCAGAGCGGGCCGATCACGGTGCGCCGGTAACGCAGCGAAATGTCCATCAGCGCGAGCGTGCCCCAGCGATCGGGCCGCGCCGCCTGTGCAAGGATTTCCTTCGCCGCGGCCTGAATGCGACTGCCCCTTCCGCGTCCGGCTATCCGATGCTGCGAAGATAACAGTTCGCGGCCCATCGGCCGATCGTCTCTACCCGCCCGTCTCGCGCGGGGCAATCAACCGTACGGAGGATTTAAGCGCGAGTCAGCTGCGCTTGCTGCGCCGGACACCGCGCCGGCGGTCCTTGACCGGCGGTTTTGGTGCCAATTCCGGCATTTCGGCCTGAACCTCGCGGTAGCGCGTCAACATCCGTTCAAAACTGGCATTGAGCGTCTCGGCGATATCGGGGCGCTTCTCAAGACTGGCCAGGATGGTCGCGGCCGCCTCGATGGTCGACAGCCCGTCTTTCCGCGGCTCCTTGCGCAGGCGTCCGTATCGGGAGGGATGCGCCGGGTTGAGGATCACGCGCTGGCATTTGAGCATCCAGGGATTGCGCCACCACAGCGCCTTGGCCTGGCTCCAGGTGCCGTCGAGCAGCACCACGCCTTCGAGCTTGCCGAGGATCGAGCGCTGGTTCTCCGCGACCTCGCCCTTGCGGTTGAGCGCCAGGATCTCGCCCTCGGCCTCCAGATCGGCCGCGCGCGCCGAGCCAAGATAGAGCACGGCCCAGTGCGAGGCGTTCTCGACCGGCCGCGCCAGCGCCTTGGACAGGCTCGACCAGGACAGGCCGACCCGCACCGTGGCATCGGCAAAGTGCTTCGCAAGCAGCCGGGCGGTGCCGAGCGCCCTGTCCTGCTCCTGCGGATGCTGGAGGATCAGGAGCGAGAGCCGGTTCTTGATGGGCGTGACACTGTCGCAGATGCACAGCGGCATCGGCTTCTGGCAGTGCGGGCATTCGGGGATCGGATCGGCCGGCGCGGCGGCTGTGGGGTTCGACATGGTCGCCGCTATACGCTTGAAGCGGCGGTTCAACAACCCGGCCTCGCGTGGACTCGGCAGTGGCTGCCGCCGAATATTCGTCGTCCTCGGCAGACAAAAAGACCGCCCGAAGGCGGTCGTTTCGCGTGCGTGTCGGAGCAATCCGACTACTTCACTGAGGAGCAATGGACACAACAACTGCTCCGGCGGCGTTCTTCCACAGGTAGTTGCCTTCACTGTCCTTACCGGCGTACCAGATCGGAATTCCGAGGCTGGTGTCATAGAACTGATCGCCGATCATGAGATGGCCCGTCGGAGGAGTACCGCCCCGGCCAGTCGCAAACGTATTGGTTGCACCCAATCGAACGCGCCCCGTGTTCGACGTGATGAAGCCCGCGTTTGGCCCGTCGAGGTCGAGGTAGAGTCGGTAACCGGTGACATTGCGGTTGGAATCGAGCTCGGCAGCGAACGCGATTTTGCCGAACGACACCGAGCGGTCCGCATCAACCGGAAACTGCAGGACCTGGCTGATCTGGTTGTAGATCACCGTGTACGACATCTTGGAAGGCGCGGCACACTGTACGATCGCCCCAGCGGCAGCTTGAGCCCGGCGTAACTTGGCTGTCGGGCTCACGGCACGGGGCGTTTGCGCATGAACGCCGTCAACACCGTCTTGAACGGAGCCGGCGTGCAGTGCTGAACCGCAAGCAACAGCGAATAGAGCAGCTTCGATCCGAAATAATAGGCCGGCTCCGCGTCCCACGGGATCACATACAGATCGTATCGGGAGGCGGGAAAATGCCGTTTGAACGCGCCGGCAGTGTTCAGCCGATAGACGGCCGGGAAGACATCCTCGCCCTTGCGGTCGTCCTGGGCCGACTGGATGATGCGGGCATGCAACCGGTCGGGGATCATCCGGTTGGCGAGTGCGATGTATCCATAGCGGTTGGGCGTTCGCGCGCAGATCCAGCCGCCCGGCTTGAGCACGCGGTCGAGTTCACGGGCGGCTCTGGCAGGATCCTGGAGATGCTCGAACACGAAATCCGATACGATCACGTCGATGGATTGATCGGCGATCGGAAGCTCTCCGTCGGGTGTGATCACGAACGCCCGATCCAGCGCCTTGTTGGTCGTGACAGCCGGGTCGACATCCACCCCGACGAGCTCGCGCACCCGTCCCTTCAACGACCGCAGACTGCGCCGGTAGGCAACCGAATCCTCGCTCTGGCCGGCGCCTCGTCCGGCGCCAAAGTCCAGCACGATGGAATCCTGGCCAACCAAGGCCCCGACCCGCTGCCAGAACTGAATCGTGCCATCGACCCGAGAGAATCTGGAGGGTTCTGTGAGGTCGCGCTCACGCGAGGGCGCGGCAGGCGCTTATGACGCGACCTCATTGAAGCCGGATTGAACGAAGGCGCGGGAGGCTATTCGCGGTTTTGCAGCTATGGGGATTGTTCGAGATCGCCATGCCCGATCTGCTGGCTCGGCGCGTGAGGCAGAGACACAGGAGTGCGCATCCTGGAAGAGTTGAGATCAGACGCGCTTCGCCTGAGATCGCGATAGGCCTTTTGCTGCATCGGACGGTTGTTGTCGCGCAGTGTGACAGCACGGATTCGACATCGTCCGCGATGATCGAGACGCTGGGAGCGAAATGACGAATGATGATCGTCGTGCACGACATGACTTGGCTCACGATGTGTCGCATCGGAACGGTGATGTTCGAGGGCTGGGGCGTCTGAAGCTATGTCGAAAGCGCTCAATGATGCGCATGACGCCACCACAATCGGGACAGGCAGGAACCTCGGCCCAGGTTTGAGCCTCCGAATCCACAGGCGACGGCTGGCCATCGTTTGGGGCTGTTCGCTCATGATCGAGAAGTTCGCGGCAAAGGGCGAGCTTGGCAGCGCGATGGCGGTTGGCCATGAAGCCGAAGTGGCGGATGCGGTGGAAGCCGTCAGGCGGCGTATGAAGCAGGAAACGGCGAATGAACTCATCGGGCTTGAGATTCATGATCTTTGTCGCGCTGTTTTGGCGATAGTCCTTCCATGAGAAGGCGACATGATCGTCGTCGAGTGCGACGAGCCGGCTGTTGGCGATCGCGACGCGATGGGTGTAGCGGCCGAGATAGGCCAGGACCTGTGCGGGTCCGCCGAAGGGCCGCTTGGCGTAAACAACCCAGTTGATGCGTCGCATGGCGTCGAGGTGGGCCGCAAAGGCAGCCGGCTCGGCCAGAGCTCCGAGATCGCCGAAGAAACGCAAGGCACCGGAGTTGAAGGCTGCCGACAGACGTTTGAGAAAAAGTGTGCGAAATAGTCTGGACAACGGTTTGACGGCCAGGAAGAAGTTCGGTCGGCAAGCGGTCCAGCGCGCGCCATCGGGCGAGAGGCCGCCACCCGGAACGACGCAATGGACGTGGGGATGATGCATCAGCGTCTGTCCCCAGGTGTGGAGGACGGCGACGCCGCCGATCGCACCGCCGATCGCACCGCCGAGCCGGCGTGGATTGGCGGCGAGCGTCGTCATCGCCTCGGCGGCAGCCTTGAACAGGATGGCATAGACGACGGCCTTGTTCTGGAAAGCGATCGCGGCGATCGGTGCGGGAAGTGTAAAGACGACGTGGAAATAGGGAACCGGAAGCAGGTCGGCTTGACGCGCGGCGAGCCACGCGGCTCGGGCTCTCCCCTGACACTTCGGACAGTGCCGATTGCGGCAGGAATTATAGGCAACGCGTGTCGTGCCGCAGTCGTCGCAAGCCTGCATGTGGCCGCCGAGCGCCTCGGTCCGGCACGCAACGATCGCGCTCATCACGCGCCGCTCGACCCGCCCCAGATGACCGGCATGTACACGGCGATAGGCGTCGCCATGCCGGCGCAGAATATCGGCAATCTCGATGGCGGGCCTGTTGGAGCGGATGTCGGAGCGGGTCATGACCCGCATCCCGCTGCGGGTCATCCAGGTGGCGTCACCTCCAGCGACAGGCGATCGAGCGGGCTCTGCGTCGCTCGGATCGTATCGGTGGCGACCTGCGTGTAGCGCGCTGTCGACGACAAATTATTGTGCCCGAGCAAGACCTGGATGATCCGGATATCGGTTCCGTTCTCGAGAAGATGTGTCGCGAAGCTGTGGCGCAGCGTGTGCAGCGTGACGCGCTTGGTCAGGCCCGCAGCCTTCACCGCCGACCGGCAGGCGGCATGCAGCACGGTCTGATCGATCGGATGATCTTCGTCACGACCAGGGAACAGATAAAGCCGCGGCCGGGCGAGCCGCCAGTAGGTGCGCAGGATGCCCAGCAGCTGGGGCGACAGCATCACGTTGCGATCCTTCGCGCCCTTGCCGTGGCGCACCTGGATGACGCCGCGGGCGCTGTCGATGTCTTCGATCCGCAGTCCCGCAACCTCCGAGGCCCTGAGCCCGGCCGCATAGGCGGTGGTGAGCGCGGCGCGGCTCTTCAGGCTCGATACCGCTTCAAGAAACTGAACCACTTCGTCGGCGCTGAGAACGACCGGCAGCTTGCGCGGTTCTCGCGCATAGGGAATGCGCTCTGGGATGAGCGCCTCGCCGAGCGTGACGCCGTAGAAAAACCGTAGCGCACAGACGATCTGGTTCAGCGCCGGCCATGAGATGCCGGTCGAGACCAAATGCACCTGGAAGGCGCGGACGTCTTCCAGCTCTAACCGGTCAGGCGATCGGCCAAAATAGCGGCTGAACTTCGAAACCGCGCTGATGTAGGATCTTTGCGTCGCCGGCGACAGATTGCGGACGGTCATGTCTTCGATCATGCGGCGGCGAAGAGGGCTCAAATCGGCCATCTCGATACTCCTGTCTGAGGGGGTGGGCTCCAACACCCACATCCTCTCAGCCAGGAGGCGATCTATGCCACCTTGCCCCCTACGCCGCGGCAGCGGCTTCGTTCAATCCACCCGCCGCAATCTCCGGGAAAAAGTGCGATCCGACGGTATTAGCCATTTGGCCAATCACTCCAAAGCAACACGAGCCAGCCGATTTCCGCTCGCCCACAAGGTTTCCCAAGCACGTCACACATTCTCGGGGCGGGATTCCGTTCGAATGCAACAGCTTCGGGCGGCGCGACGAGCGAAGGCCGCGCCCGTCTCCGTTCTGTAACGAGCTTTGTTGACAGAAATGAGAAGTAACAGCCTTTATGAGAACAGATGTTAAGTTGACAACATCAAATGTTAGGGGATTGAGCCGAATGACGGTGTCGGAAGGTGCGCGATACTTGGCCTATTCCGCCGGTGCGGCCAGCGGGCGCGGCTCGGAGCGGCGGCGCAGGCGGTCGATCAGCAGGTAGATCACGGGCGTCGTGTAGAGCGTCAGGATCTGCGAGACGAACAGGCCGCCGATGATGGTGATGCCGAGCGGACGGCGGAGCTCCGTGCCCGGACCGGTCGCGATGACCAGCGGAATGCCGGCGAACAGCGCCGCCATGGTCGTCATCAGGATGGGGCGGAAGCGCGCCTGGCAGGCCTCGAAGATCGCCTCCGCCGAGGACAGGCCGCGCTGGCGTTCGGCATCGAGCGCGAAGTCCACCATCATGATGCCGTTCTTCTTGACGATGCCGATCAACAGGATGATGCCGACGAAGGCGATCACCGTCAGCGGCGTGTTGGTGAGCTGCAAGGCGAGCAGCGCGCCGAGCCCGGCGGATGGCAGCGTCGAGATGATCGTCAGCGGATGGGCGAGGCTCTCATAGAGCACGCCGAGCACGATATACATCGCCACCAGCGCGCCGAGGATCAGCAGCGGCTGGCGGCCGCTGGTCCTGGCGAAATCGCCCGCGTTGCCGTCAAAACTGCCGCGAATGCCTTCCGGCATGTGCAGCTCCTCGATCGCGCGCTGCACGTTCTGGGTCGCGGTCTGGAGCGGCACGTCCGGCATCAGGTTGAACGACACCGTGGTCGAGGGAAACCCCTGCGAATGATAGACCGCCAGCGCAGCGAGCCCGCGCGTCGCATGTACCACGGCCGACAGCGGCACCTGCGCGTCATTGGCACCGGCGACATAGATGCGATCGAGGTTGGATGGGTCGACCTGGAATTTCGGGTCGATCTCCAGCACGGTCATATACTGGTTGCGTTGGGTGTAGATGATCCCGATCTGCCGCTGCGAAAACGCGTTGTTGAGCGCGTTGTCGATGTCCTGGACCCTGACGCCGAGCGCCGAGGCCTTCTGGCGGTCGATCGAGAGCGTGAGCTGAAGCCCGCCGGGATCGCGGTCGCTGGAAATATCTGTGATGCCCTCGACGCTCTCCATGCGCTTGGCCACGATCGGCGCCCACTTCTGGAGCAGGCCGAGGTCGGTGCTGGTCAGCGTGTACTGGTAGTCGGAATCGCTCTGCCGTCCGCCGGCGCGGACGTCCTGGGCGGCGAACATGAACAGACGGATTCCGGGCACCGGGTACAGGGCGCGCCTGAGACGGTCGATCACGACCTGCGTCGAGACGTGGTCACGCTCCTCCGGCGGCTTCAGGCTGATGAACATGGTGCCGCGGTTCGAGGTCGCCCCCCCCGGGCCGCCTCCGCTGCCGACCGTCGAGCCGATGCCGGCCACGGCCGGATCCTGCATCACGATGTCGGCGAGCCGCTGCTGCAGGCCGAGCATGGACTGGAACGAGATGTCGGCCGAGGCGCGCGTCGCGCCGATGACGAAGCCGGAATCGTCGGTCGGGAAATAGCCCTTGGGGACCTTGATGTAGAGCGTCACCGTGAGGCCGATGGTGGCGAAGAACACCAGCAGCGTCAGCAGCGGATATTGCAGCACGGTGCGCAAGCTGCGGGCGTAAAACGTGACGACGCGCGACAGCGAGCCTTCGATCAGCCGATCGAACAGCGTCGCGGTGCCGGACGTGGTCTGCCGGATGTAATGGGCGCAGATCATCGGCGTGACCGTCAGCGACACCAGCGTCGAGACCAGGATCGCAAAGGTCAGCGTCAGCGAGAACTCGCGCAGCAGGCGGCCGACGATGCCGTCCATGAAGATCAGCGGCGTGAAAGCCGCGATCAGCGACAGGCTGATCGAGACCACGGTGAACCCGATCTGCCGGGCGCCAACGAGCGCGGCCTGGAGCGGCCGCATGCCATGCTCGAGATTGCGGTACATGTTCTCGATCATGACGATGGCGTCGTCGACCACGAAGCCGACCGAGATCGCCAGCGCCATCAGCGACAGATTGTCGATCGAGAAGCCCGCGACCCACATCCCGGCACAGGTCCCGGCCAGCGCCAGCGGCACCGAGATGCCAGCCGCGATCGTCGGCGTCAGCCGCCGTAGGAACACGAACACCACGACCATCACGAGGACAGCGGTTGCCAGCAGCGTCCACTGCATGTCGAGCACGCTGGCGCGGATCGTGCTGGTGCGATCGACCAGCGTGGAAATATCGACGCCCGCCGGGATCCATTGTTTTAGCGCCGGGATCAGGGCCTTCACCCGGTCGACGGTGTCGATGACGTTGGCGTCGCCCTGCTTGGTAATCTGGATCAGCACGGCCGGCTGCTTGTTGAACCAGGCGATGGAGCGAGCGTTGCGGACGGAGTCCTCGATGTCGGCGACGTCGGACAGCCGGACGAAATTGCCGTTCGAGCTCTTGATGATGATGTCGCGGAACTCTTTCGCCGTCCGCATCTGCTTGTTCAGCGACAGCGTCTCGCTCTGGCGCTCGCCGTTGAAGATACCGACGGGACCAAGCGGGTTGGCGTTGATGATCGCGGTCCTGACGTCGTCGGTGGCGATGCCGGCGTTGGACAATGCGACGGGGTTGAGCTGCACGCGCACCGCCGGCTGGTCGGCGCCGCTCACCGTCACGTCACCGACACCAGGCACCTGCGAGATGCGCTGCGCGAGCACGGTATCGGCGACGTCGTAGATCGCGCTGGCCGACAGCGTCTTCGAGGTCAGCGCCAGCACGAAAACAGGCGCGCCGGCCGTGTTCGCCTTGCGGAAGCGCGGCAGCGTCGGCAGGTCGCTCGGCAGGTCGATCAGCGCGGCGTTGATCGCCGCCTGCACGTCGCGCGCGGCCTTGTCGATGTTGCGGCCGATGTCGAACTGCAGCTGGATGCTGGTCGTGCCGAGCGACGACGTCGAGGTGATCTGGTTGATGCCCGCGATCTCGCCGAGCCGGCGCTCCAGTGGCGAGGCCACCGTCGCCGCCATCACGGACGGATCGGCGCCGGGCCGGCTGGCCGACACGAAGATGGCGGGGAAGTCGACGTTCGGGACCGAGGCGACGGGAAGGAACTCGTAGGCGACGACACCCAGCAGGAACAACCCGATCGACAGCAGCGTGGTCGCGACCGGCCGGCGGATGAACGGCTCCGAGATCGATGCCATCACTGCATCCCCTCGGTCGCGCCCGCGACCGGCGGGCCGCCGGATTCAGCCGGCGGCAGCGCCTGCTCGAGGCGGCGGTTGATGCGGTCGAGCGCCAGGTAGATCACGGGCGTGGTGTAGAGCGTCAGCAGTTGGCTCAGCAGCAGGCCGCCGATGATGGAGATGCCGAGCGGAAAGCGCAGCTCGGCGCCGGTGCCGCTCTCGATTGCGAGCGGCAGCGCGCCGAACAGCGCCGCCAGCGTCGTCATCATGATCGGACGGAAGCGCAAGAGACAGGCCTGCACGATCGCCTCGTTCGGCGACATCCCCTGCCGGCGCTCGGCCTCGAGCGCGAAGTCGATCATCATGATCGCGTTCTTCTTGACGATGCCCATCAGCAGGATAATGCCGATCAGGCCGATCACCGAGAGGTCCTGCCCGCACAGCATCAGCGCCAGGATCGCGCCGACGCCGGCCGAGGGCAGCGTCGACAGGATGGTGATCGGGTGGATGTAGCTCTCATAGAGCACGCCCAGCACGATGTAGATCGTGATCACGGCGGCGAGCAGCAGCCATGGCTGGCCGGCGAGCGCCTTGGCAAATTCGGCGGCATCGCCGGCATAGACGCCGACGATGCTGTTGGGCATCTCGATCCGGGTCTCGATCGTCTTCACCGCCTCGACGGCGTCGCCGAGCGCTGCGCCCGGGGCGAGGTTGAAGCTGAGCGAGATCGACGGGAATTGCGCCTGATGCGAGATCGCGAGCGGCGCGGTGGTGCGCTTCAGCGTCGCCACGGCGGAGAGCGGCACCTGGGCGTTGGGCGCGCCCACGATGCTGCTCGCCGCGCCCGGCAGATACAGCTTCGACAGGATCGAGGGATCGCGCTGGTACATCGGCAGCGCCTCCAGCACCACGCGGTACTGGTTGGCCTGGCCGTAGATGGTCGAGATCTGCCGCTGCGCGAACGCATCGTTGAGCGTGTCGGTGATTCCTTGCAGGCTCACGCCGAGCTGTCCGGCCCGGGTCCGATCCACGTCGAGCTGCGCCCGCAGGCCGCCCTCCTGCGCCTCCGAGGAGACGTCCCGGAACAGCGGATCGCGCCGCATCTCGGCAACGAGCTTGCGCGCCCATTCCGACACCAGCGTCGCGTCGGTCCCGGTCAGCGTGTACTGGTACTGCGAACGGCTCGACTGGGTCGAGATCTGCACGTCCTGTACCGGCTGGAAATAGACGGTCATGCCGGGGATACCCGATACCCGTTCCTTCAGCCGGGTCACGACCGCGCTGACGTCGTCGCGCCGCTCGCCGCGCGGCTTCAAGGTCATGACCAGGCGCCCGACATTGGTGGTCGGGTTGACCGAGCCCGCCCCGATCACCGAGACCACGCCGACCACGTCAGGGTCGGCCTTGATGGCATCGGCCGCCTCGGCTTGGCGCTTCTGCATCTCGGTGAACGACACGTCGGGTCCCGCCTCCGTCACCGCCGTGATCGAGGCGGTGTCCTGAAGCGGCAAAAAGCCCTTTGGCGCAACGACATAGAGGACGAGGGTCGCGACCAGGGTCGCAAACGTCACGAGCAGCGTGGCGCGCTGGCGTTCCAGGACCCAGAGCAGCGTCCGGTGATAGAACTCGACGGTGCTATCGATGAAGCGGCTGATCGCGGCCAATCCCGGCACCGCCAGTTCCTCATGGGCGTGCTTGAGCAGCCGCGAGCACATCATCGGCGTCAGCGTCAGCGAGACCACGGCCGAGGTCACGACCGCGATCGTCAGCGTTAGCGCGAATTCGCGGAACATGCGCCCGACGAGGCCGGACATGAACAGCAGCGGGATGAACACCGCGATCAACGACACCGTCAGCGAGATCACGGTGAAGCCGATTTCGCTGGCCCCCTTCAGCGAGGCCTCCATCGCGCTATCGCCGTTCTCCATGTGGCGGACGATGTTCTCGATCATGACGATGGCGTCGTCGACGACGAAGCCGGTGCCGATGGTGAGCGCCATCAGCGACAGATTGTCGAGGCTGAAGCCGGCGAAATACATGATGCCGAAGCTGGTGATCAGCGACAGCGGCAGCGCGACGCCGGCGATCAGCGTGGCCCGCAGCGAGCGCAGGAACAACAGCACCACCAGCGTCACCAAGACGACGCTGAGGATCAGGGTGAACTGCACGTCGCGGACCGAGGCGCGGATGGTGACGGTGCGGTCGGAGACGATGGTGAGGTTCACGCCGGCCGGAATGGCGCGCTGGACCTTTGGGATTTCCGCCCGGATCTGGCTGACGACATCGATGACGTTGGCGCCGGGCTGGCGCTGGATGTCGATGATGACCGCCGGCGTGCCCTGGTACCAGCCGCCGGTGCGATCGTTCTCGAGGCCATCCACGATCTGCGCGACGTCGCCGATCGTGACCGGGGAGCCGTTGCGGTAGGCGATGATAACAGGCTTGTAGGCGTCGGCAGCGGTGATCTGGTCGTTGGCGGCGATGAGGTAGGATTGCTGCGCGCCGTCGAGCGAGCCTTTTGGCCCGGAGACGTTGGCATTGGAGATCGCAGTGCGCAGATCCTCCATGGCGATGCCATAGGCGGCAAGGCGCGCCAGATCCGCCTGGATGCGCACGGCCGGCTTCAGCCCACCTAGCACCGAGACCCGGCCGACGCCGGAGATCTGGCTCAGCCGCTGCGCCAGAAGCGTGTCGGCGATGTCGCTCATCGCCCGCAGCGAGATCGTGTCGGAGCGAAGCGCCAGGGTCATCACCGGTGCGTCCGCCGGGTTCACCTTGGCGTAGGTCGGCGGATAGGGCAGCGTCTTGGGCAGCACGCCGGCCGCCGCGTTGATCGCGGCCTGCACGTCCTGAGTCGCGCCGTCGATGTCGCGGTTGAGATCGAACTGGAGCGAGATCTGGCTGACGCCGAACGAGCTCGTCGAGTTCATCGCCGTCAGCGACGGGATCTGGCCGAGCTGCCGTTCCAGCGGCGCGGTGATCAGCGAGGCGATCACGTCGGGGCTGGCGCCCGGCAGCTGCGTCGTCACCTGCACGGTCGGGAAGTCGACCTGCGGCAGCGCCGAGACCGGCAGCGAGAAATAGCCGAGCGCGCCCCCGATCAGCAGGGCGATGCCGAGCAGCGAGGTCGCGATCGGGCGGCGGATGAAGGGTTCGGAGACGCCCATGGGATGTGCCTGCCGCTCAGGCGGCTGTTGTCGAGATCATGGCTGCTTGGCTCCAGGTCCCGATGCCCCCGGCCCCGGCCCCGGTGCCGGTCCGGTCTGCCCCTTCTGGTCGCCTTCGCTGCTGCTCCGTTTGGCGCGGTGCTCGCCGTCCTTGCCCTGTCCGTCCTTTTGCCCGTCCTTGGCCTGCCCATCCTTCTTCTGGCCATCCGGGCCGCGCGTGCGCTTGCGCGGGGCGAGATCGGCCGACGGTGTCTGGTCATCGCGGCCGACGACCACCTTGGACCCGTCGGACAGATTGGCAAAGCCCGTCGTGACGACCTTGTCGGTCGGCGACAAGCCGCTGGCAATGACGGCGTCATGCTCGTTCTGCTGGGTCACGGTCACCGGCTTGGCGGAGACGACATTGTCCTCGCCGATGACGTAGCTGAAGGTGCCGATCGGTCCGCGCTGCACCGCCGATGTCGGCACCACCAGCGCCTGCATCAAGGTCTCGACCTTGAGGCGGACATTGACGAACTGGCCCGGCCAGAGCTGGTAATTGGCGTTGGGGAATTCGGCCTTGAGCTTGAGCGTGCCGGTGGTCTGGTCGACCTGGTTGTCGATGCCGGTGAGCTTGCCGGTGTCGATCACGGTGATGCCGTCATTGCCGAACACGTCGACGGCGAGCGTGCCCTTCGACGCCGCCGCGTTGACGCGCATGATCTGCTGCTGCGGCAGGCTGAACCACACCGCGATCGGCTGCAATTGCGTGATCACCAGGAGGCCAGTGGCGTCGGCGGCGTGGATGATGTTGCCCTGGTCGACCTGGCGCAGGCCGGCGCGGCCCGAAAGCGGCGCCACGATCTTGGTGTAGCTCAACGTCGCCGCCGCATTGTCGATCGCGGCCTGGTCGGCTTTGACCAGCGCCTCGGTCTGCGCGACCGCGGCGCGCTGGGTGTCGGCCTGCTGCTTGGAGCCCGCGTTGGAGGCAGCCAACTGCTCGTAGCGCGTGAGATCGATGCGCTGGTTGGCGAGCTGGGCCTCGTCCTGCGCCTTCTTGGCGACGGCCTGGTCGTACGTCGCCTGGTAGAGCGCGGGATCGATCTCGCCGAGCACGTCGCCCTTCTTGACGTCCTGGCCCTCGGTGAATTTCACGGCGATCAGCTTGCCGTCGACCTGCGAGCGCACGGTCACGGTGTTGAGCGCGCGGATCGCACCCACGCCGTCGAGATAGACCGGGACGTCCTGGATGCGGGGTGTCGCCGCCAGCACCGGCACCGGCAGATCGGGCCGCTGGTTGCGGCCATTCGCCTGCTGCGGCTGCTGGTGCCAGACGGTCCAGCCGAAATAGCCGAGCCCGCCAAGGATGGCGAGCGTGATCAGGGTCATGACGAAGCCGCGGCCGCGCGATTTCTTCGCCGTCCCTTCTTTCGCGCCTTCCTTCGTATCCGGCTTAAAGAGCATTGACCGGTTTCTCCATTCGCGGCTCCCAGCCGCCGCCGAGCGCCTGATACAGGCTGACGATGGCGAGAAGCCGTGCGAGTTGGGCCTGCCACAACGCATCTTCGGCCTGAAATAGTGTCTGCTGGACGTTCAGCACAGTCACGATGTCGGCCGTGCCGGCGCGCAATTGCTGCTCGGCGAGATCGAAGGCGCGCTTCGACGAGGTAACGACATCGCGCTGCAATTGTAGCTTGATCGTGGTCTGCTTGATCGAATACAGCGCGTTGTCGACGTCCGCAAACGACTGGATGATGGTCTTGCGGTAGGTCTGGAGTAACTCGTCCTGCCGCGCCTTGGCGAATTCGAAATTGCCGAGGATCTTGCCGCCGTCGAAGATCGGCTGCGTGGCGCTGCCGACGAGCTGGAAGAAGGCCGCATGCGGCTGGAACAGCGAGACCAGCGCCGAGCTCTGATAGCCGCCATTGCCGGTGAGCTGGATCGTCGGAAAGAACTGCGCGCGGGCATTGCCGATGTTCGCGGTCGCCGAGGCGAGCTGTGCCTCCTGGCGGCGGATGTCGGGCCGCTGCGTCAAAAGCTCCGACGGCAGGCCGGGCGTGACGCGCGGGATGGCGATCTTGTTCAGCGAGCCGCCGAGCACGCGGACGCTCTCCGGCGGCCGCGATACCAGCACGGCGAGTGCGTTGACGTTCTGGTCGAGCGTCTGGCGCAGCGGCGGCACCAGCGCCTTCTGGTTGGCGACCACGCTCTCCTGCTGGGCGACGTCGAGATCGGTCCCGGTGCCGGCCTTGCGGCGCTCGCGGATCGCATCGAGGATGCGCTGCGCGCTGGCGATGTTGCTCTGGGCCGTACGCAGGCGATCCTGCGAGGCCAGCACCTGGAAATAGGCGTTGGCGACGCCGGCGAGCGTCGTCAGGGCGACGACGTCACGATCGAAACGGTTGGCATTCGCCGTCTCTTCCGCCGTTTGCAGCGCATCGCGGTTCTGGCCCCAGAAGTCGAGTTGGTAGCTCGCGCTCAGCGACGCCGAATAGTTGACGACCTCGCGGCCGCCGATGGACAGGCCCGAGGCGCTCGAACCCGAGGTGCGTGAATAGGTTTCCGATCCGCCGCCCGACAGGCTCGGCAGCAGCGCCGCGCCTGCCTGCCGCGCCTGGGCGTCGGCCTGGACGATGCGCGCGACGGCGGCGGCGATGTCGAGATTGACAGTCTGCGCCTCCTCCATCAGTTGCGTCAGCTCCGCGGAGCGAAAGCCGCGCCACCAATCCAGCGACGGCGGCGCATCCGGCTTGCCCGCGTATTTGTACTGCGTGGGAACATCGAGTGCGGGATCGGGCAAATCCTGCGTCAGCACGCAGGCGCCTGAACTGGCGGCAAGGCACGCCACGGCAGCCCATCGCGCCGCGCGCGACGTCCGGAACGTAAGGCCGGGAGATCGCCTCATGGCGACCGCAGGACCATCCTGTGTCACATCCACCCCCCGCCGGGCAGATAGATCCGCCACCGCAGAGCCGGATTAACCGATTCGTGGCGGGACGGCCGGGGGCGTTTATGTAACTCGTTCACAGCCGTGATGCTTTCTGCGGAACCTGAAGTTCATACTAGCGGGGCGCGGAACAGGGGGACAGTCCCGCACCTGCGAAATGCGACCTCGAATGCGTCGATGTCGAACTCACGCAAATACAGAATATGCCTGTGTCCCAGGTCTTTTTTGTATTCCAACCTCGGCCCGAGGCGCATTCAAGCTTACCAAGATTTCATGTGATATTGCCGCCACGCCGACGCCAGGGCTACCGGTCCCGCCAGGCGCTCCACCGAAACCTGCGCCGCGGCGCACCGCAGCTTCCGACCTTGGCTGAGCGCACAGCGCGCTATGATCGGGTGCTGGCCCGCAATTGCGCTGTGCACACGGCGGTGGACTGCCGGAGGTACCCCGCCAGCCCCTTGGCGACCGGCGCAGCGCGCACCTATATCATGCGCATGATTCGACGCTGACCGTTTGCGGGGCGCCCTCGGGTCCAGCGATATGAGGCGTATGGGGGCGTCTGGCTCGCGGTCGGACAGTATCCGTTCAGGTGATGGATCTGCCGATGTCGCATACCATCTCGGTGACGTCAGACACCATAGACACAGTGCTCGCCGATCTGCCGCGCATCGTTCGGCTCGCACTCAGTTTTGGCGCGCGGCTGCGGCGAGGAACGCTCGACGTCACCCTGCCCGACGGACGCGTGATCCGCCTCGGCGGCCAGGAGCCGGGCCCGAATGCGGCGATGCGACTGCACAATTACGGCTTCGCGTCGCGCCTCATCAACGGCGGCGACATCGGCATCGCGGAAGCCTATCTCGCCGGCGACTGGGATACGCCGGACCTGACGCAATTCCTCTACCTGTTCTGCGTCAATCACGATCTGATCCAGGCCATGCTGAACGACAAGCCGCTGATGCGGTTCGTCCAGCTGCTGCAGCACTGGTTCAACCGCAACACCCGCCGTCAGGCGCGGCGCAACATCCATGCCCATTACGACATCGGCAACGCGTTCTATTCGGCCTGGCTCGATCCCGGCATGACCTATTCCTCGGCGCTGTTCGAGGAGAGCACCTCCGATCTCACGGCAGCCCAGACCAACAAATACCGCCGGCTCGCCGAGGCGCTCGACCTGAAGCCGGACCAGACGCTGCTCGAGATCGGCTGCGGTTGGGGCGGCTTCGCCGAGTTCGCCGCAAAGACCTTCGGCACGCGCGTGGTGGGCCTCACGATCTCGACCGAGCAGCGCGATTTTGCGCAGAAGCACATTCACGAGGCGGGCCTTGCCGACAAGGTCGAGATCCGTCTTCAGGATTATCGCGACGAATGCGACCGCTACGACCGCATCGCCTCGATCGAGATGATCGAGGCCGTCGGCGAGCAGTTCTGGCCGAAATATTTCGCCCAGTTGCGGGACCGGCTGCTGCCCGGCGGCCTCGCCGGCATCCAGGCGATCACCATCCAGGACAGGCTGTTCCAGAGCTACCGGCGCGAGGTGGACTTCATCCAGCGCTACGTCTTTCCCGGCGGCATGCTGCCCTCGCCCGCCGTGCTCAAGTCGCTCGGTGACAGGTTCGGCCTGCCCGTCATTCGCGAGCGCATCTTCGGGCAGGATTATGCCAAGACGCTGGCCACCTGGCGGAATAACTTCCAGACGGCCTGGCCGGGCCTCGTGCCGCTCGGCTTCGACGACCGGTTCCGGCGGCTGTGGGAGTATTACCTGTCCTATTGCGAGGCCGGATTCCTGTCCGGAAATATCGACGTCCGGCAAGTCATCTTCGCAAAGCAGCAATAAGGGTTTGCGGGGTCGGCTTGCAAGGGTCGCTTGTAAGGCCCGCCACCCTACTTTAGGGTCGCGCCCACCCTATGATCCAGCCGGTAATTGCCTGACATGACCATCAAAAATGACGTTGTCGAAGCCATCGGCAACACCCCGCTCATCAAGCTCAAGCGCGCCTCCGAACTGACCGGCTGCACCATTCTTGGCAAGGCCGAGTTCATGAATCCGGGCCAGTCGGTGAAGGACCGCGCCGGCAAATGGATGATCCTGGAGGCCGAGAAGCGCGGCGAGCTCAAGCCGGGCGGTCTCGTGGTGGAGGCGACCGCCGGCAACACCGGAATCGGCCTCGCGGTCGTGGCGAGCGCGCGCGGCTACCGCACGCTGATCGTGATCCCGGAGACGCAGAGCCAGGAGAAGGACTTTCTGAAGCTGTGCGGCGCCGAGCTGATCGAGGTGCCGGCCCTGCCCTATGCCAATCCCAACAATTATCAGCATGTCGGCCGCAGGCTCGCCGACGAGCTGCGCAAGACCGAGCCCAATGGCGTGCTGTTCGCAGACCAGTGGAACAACCTCGACAATGCGAAGGCGCATTACGAGTCGACGGGCCCCGAGATCTGGGAGCAGACCGGCGGCAAGGTCGACGGCTTCGTCTGCTCGGTCGGCAGCGGCGGCACGCTCGCCGGCGTCAGCCGCTATCTGAAAGAGAAGAACAAGGACGTCCGGATCGCCTGCGCCGATCCGCATGGTGCCGGCATGTTCGAATATTTCCGGAGCGGCGACGCCAAGGCGACGCCGGGCGGCTCGATCACGGAAGGTATCGGCCTCAACCGTGCGACCGCAATCGTCGAGAGCGCGAAGGTCGATGACGCCTATCTCGTTCCCGACGCGGAAGCCGTCACGGTGATCTACGAGCTGCTCCAGCACGAAGGCCTGTGCCTCGGCGGTTCCACCGGCATCAACATCGCCGGCGCGATACGACTCGCGAAACAGCTCGGGCCCGGCAAGACCATCGTCACCGTGCTCTGCGATTCCGGCAGCCGCTATCAGTCGAAGCTGTTCAATGCCGACTTCATGCGCGCCAAGAACCTGCCGGTGCCGGAATGGCTGGAGAAGCGCAGCAACATCAAGCCGCCGTTCGTCTAGGCCGGGAGGGTTGCGGCCGGCCGGATTACGAAGTCCGGCTCAAGTTGAGCTAAGCCGCGGTGCCGTAGCCGTAGGGTGGGCAAAGCGTCAGCGTGCCCACCATGCTTGCCACGATCGCCGAGGGACGGTGAGCACGGCGCGACGCGCCTTTGCCCACCCGGCGGCAGCTCGCTTCACCGCAAGATCTGGCTCAAAAACAGCTTCGTGCGGGCGTGCTGGGGAGCGGCGAAGAACTCGTTCGGCGTGTTGGCCTCGATGATCTGGCCGGCATCCATGAACACGACGCGGTTGGCGACCTCGCGGGCGAAGCCCATTTCGTGGGTGACGACCAGCATGGTCATGCCCTCCTCGGCGAGGTCGACCATGGTGTCGAGCACTTCCTTGACCATTTCGGGGTCGAGCGCCGAGGTCGGCTCGTCGAACAGCATCACCTTGGGGTTCATCGTCAGCGCGCGTGCGATCGCGACGCGCTGCTGCTGGCCGCCGGACATCTGTCCGGGAAACTTGTTGGCCTGATGCGGGATCTTGACCCGCTCCAGGAATTTCATCGCGTTGACCTCGGCGTCCCTCTTCGGGATGTTGCGCACCCAGATCGGCGCCAGCGTGCAGTTCTCCAGGACGGTCAGATGCGGGAACAGGTTGAAGCTCTGGAACACCATGCCGACCTCGCGGCGGACCGCATCGACGTGCTTCAGGTTCGGCCCGAGCTCGATGCCGTCGACGACGATCTCGCCCTCCTGGAATTCCTCGAGCGCGTTGATGCAGCGGATCAAGGTCGACTTGCCCGAGCCTGAGGGGCCGCAGATCACGATGCGCTCGCCCTTCTTGACCTCGAGGTCGATGTCGCGCAGCACGTGGAACTCGCCGTACCATTTGTTGAGGCCGGAAATCTTGACGATGGGGTCGGACATGATGACCTCGATCAGTTGCGACGGTGAGCGTTGAGGCGGTGCTCGACGAAGAGCGAGTAGCGCGACATTCCAAAGCAGAAGATGAAGTAGATGATCCCGGCGAAGGCAAAGCCGGTGAACGCGGTCGACGGCGTCGACCATTTCGGATCCGAGAACGACGCCCTGAGCGAGCCCAGCAGGTCGAACAGCGCCACGATCGAGACCAGCGACGTGTCCTTGAACAGCGAGATGAAGCTGTTGACGAGGTTCGGAATGACGTGGCGCAGCGCCTGCGGCAGCACGATCAGCGAGGTCGTCTTCCACCAGGACAGGCCCAGGGCGGCGGCCGCCTCGCCCTGCCCGCGCGGGATCGCGGCCAGCCCGCCGCGGACGTTCTCGGCCTGATAGGCGCCCGTGAATAGCGAAATGCCGATCAGCGCGCGTACCAGACCGTCGACCGTGAAATTGCCCGGCAGGAACAAAGGCAGCATGTAGGTCGCGAAGAACAGCACGGTGATCAGCGGCACGCCGCGCCAGAACTCGATGAAGGCGATCGAGAAGATCCGGATCAGCGGAATGGTCGAGCGGCGGCCGAGCGCCAGCGCGATGCCGATCGGCAGCGAGGTGACGATGCCGGTCACGGAGACCACCAGCGTCACCAGAAGCCCGCCCCACAGATTCGTGGTCACGACCGGCAGGCCGCCGTGATCGAGCCCCATCAGCTTGATCACGACCGCGATGCCGACAAAGGTGGCGATGCTGGATGTCAGCGCCCGGCCGCCGGTGCGAACGCCGCCACCGACGACGAAGGCGATCAGGGAGACGACCGCCGCCGTGATGGCGAAATCGGCCCAGACCGACTGGCCCGTTCCCTGGAGCTGGTCACGGAGCCAGGTCAGCGGAAAGATCAGCCAGTAGATCGCGCTGCCGACCAGCACGATGAGATTGCCGGCCAGCCAGAAGAGCGGTGCGATGGCTGAGGTCTTGGCGAGACTGAGCAGAGCCTGCCCGGCGCCGATGATGCTGTCGTCGAACAATTGCAGCAGGCCGGCCGTCCAGCTCAGGCCAAACCCGGTGATCCCGCCGCCGTGCAACAGAAAGAATGCAACGACTGGAAAGGCGAAGAAGAACAGACCGGCGTTCAGTCCCTTCGCCGGCAGGCGCGGAATGAGCAGCGGCAGAAGCAGAGCCGCCGCCAGGATCAGCGAAAGGTTGACCCGCCAGCGTTCGGCCTCGGGATAGAAGCCGTAGATCAATTGCGGCAGCTTGGCCTGGATGAAGGGCCAGCAGGCGCCGACCGTAAAGCCGGCATTCTCGGTCAGGCACGCCGTGCGATCCTTGCCGGTCCAGACCGCATCGACCATCAGGAACTTGACGGCAGGAATGACGGTGAACCAGAGCAGCAAGGCGCCGACGATGGTGAGCAAAATGTTGGTCGGCGAATTGAACAGGCGCGTGCGCATCAGGCCGATGAAGCCCGTGGTCTTGACCGGCGCGGGACGCTCGGTGAGCAGGTCCCGGCGGACATAGGCGGACGAGATGATGTCGCTCATGCGCCCAGACTCCGGCTGACGCGCCAACCGTAGACGCTCATGACGGCGCTCGTGAGCAGCGAGATCAGGAGGTAGACGCCCATCGTCATGGCAATGATCTCGATCGCCTGCCCGGTCTGGCTCAGCGACGTGCCGGCGAACACCGAGACGAGGTCGGGATAGCCGATCGCGACCGCCAGCGAAGAGTTCTTGGTGAGGTTGAGATACTGGTTGGTCAGCGGCGGCACGATCACGCGCATCGCCTGCGGCACGACGATCAGGCGCAACGTAGTGCCGCGGCTCAGCCCCAGCGAGGATCCCGCTTCCATCTGACCGGAGTGGACGGACAGGATGCCGGCGCGCACGATCTCGGCGATGAAGGCCGCGGTATAGGTCGACAGCGCCAGCGTCAGCGCCACGAATTCCGGGATGACTCTTGAGCCGCCGGCAAAATTGAACCCCTTGAGCTGCGGCAGCTCGAAGGTGAAGGGCAGGCCGAACACCAGCACGGCCGCGAGCGGCAGCCCGAACAGCAGGCCCAGCACATAGGGCCAGATCCGGATCATCTGACCGCGCTGAAATAGCGCCCGCCGCGCATAGAAGCGCAAAACCAGCGAAGCGACGATGCCGAGGACCAGCATCGCCAGGAACGGCTCGAAGCCGCCCTCGCCGATCGGGCGCGGAATGACGAGCCCACGGTTGCTGATGAAGGCGATGCCCAGCAGCGAAATGCTCTGCCGGGGATTTGGCAGGGCCGCGAGCACCGCCAGATACCAGAACAGGATCTGGAACAGCACCGGCAGATTGCGGCCGATCTCGACATAGATCTCGCCGACGCGCGACAACAGCCAGTTGGGCGACAGCCGGCACAGCGCGACGATGAAGCCGATCACGGTGGCGAAGAAGATGCCTACCACCGAGACCACGAGCGTGTTCAAAAGCCCGACCACGAACACGCGCAGGAACGTGTCCGAGCCGGTGTAGGAGATCAGGGTCTGGTTGACGTCGAAGCCGGCATTGTTCCGGAGGAAGCCGAAGCCGGCGGCAATGTGCTGGTTTTCGAGGTTGGCCCGGGCGTTGGAAACGATCTCATAGCCAATCCAGCCCAGGATCGCCGCGAAGGCAAACTGGACGGCGACGCCGTTCCAGCCTGCCTTGCCGCCCAGAACGCGCCTGATCTTCAGCGCGATCTGGGCCGGCGGTTTTCGAGCCTCGGTGCTCATCGCCGCGGATCAGGCGGGGTCAGCGGATCGGCGGCGCGTACTGAAGACCGCCCTTATTCCAGAGATTGTTGAGGCCACGGCTGATGCCGAGCGGCGAACCGGCGCCGACGTTGCGATCGAACACCTCGCCGTAATTGCCGGTGGCCTTCACGATCCGCACCACCCAGTCCTTGGTCAGGCCGAGCTGTTCGCCGAAATTGCCGTCGCTGCCAAGCACGCGCTTCAGCTCCGGATTTTCCAGTTTCGCCTTCTCGTCGACGTTCTTCGAGGTCACGCCCAGCTCTTCGGCGGTAACCATGGCGAACAGCGTCCATTTCACGATGTCGAACCACTGGTCGTCGCCGTGACGCACCATCGGCCCGAGCGGCTCCTTCGAGATGATTTCGGGGAGCACCATATGGTCGTTGGGATTGGCAAGCTTGAGGCGGTTGGCGTACAGGCCCGACTGGTCGGTGGTGAAGACGTCGCAGCGCCCGGCTTCATAGGCCTTGACGGTCTCGTCGTTGGTGCCGAACGCGATCACCTCGTACTTCATGTTGTTGGCCTTGAAGTAGTCGGCGAGGTTCTGCTCGGTGGTGGTGCCGGTCTGGACGCAGACCGAGGCGCTGTTGAGCTCGAGCGCCGAATTCACCTTGAGCGACTTCTTCACCATGAAGCCCTGCCCGTCATAATAGGTGACGCCGGTGAAGTTGGCGCCGAGCGAGGTGTCGCGCGAGATGGTCCAGGTGGTGTTGCGCGAGAGCACGTCGATTTCGCCGGATTGCAGCGCCGTGAAACGATCCTTGGCGGACAACGGCACGTACTTGACCTTGGTCGGATCGTTGAAGATCGCCCCGGCGATCGCGCGGCAGAGGTCGACGTCGAGCCCGGTCCAGTTGCCCTTGTCGTCGGGCGAGGAGAAGCCGGGCAGGCCTTGGCTGACGCCGCAGGACAGCATGCCCCGGTCCTTGATGGTCTTGAGCGTTTGCGCATCGGCGGCCTGGGCGGAGAGGCCGGCGGCGACAGCGAGAGTGAGAGCCAGAGTTACGCGTTTCATGGGCTGAAGGCCTTTCAAAGTCGTCTCAAGGTCAGGAATGGCGTCTTTGGGATCGTCTCCGCCAGGGCTAGCCGCATCAAGACTAGCCTTGCAAGAGTCATGCTGGAAAACCTTGCCGAACACTCGCCCATCCCGGGAGGCCATACCTTAATCCCCGCCGCAGGCGTCCGCCGTTATGGCTGTGACGCAAGGTCCGGTCAGACGATGGATCGAAGGTCGCGGCAGCCCCTCAACATGCGGCGACTGAATAGCACCCGCGCATCTCAGAACGACTGGCGAGCCGGGTCAAGGGGTTGACGGGACTCTTCTGTGTTCTGTTATTAACGGCAGCGGCCTTCGGCCGGCCCGCGGGCGCGGCGAGCCCGGTGGAAACGCGCTTTTTGAAAGCAGACGCATGGATTCCCCGCATCCCGCCCAACAGCACGCCGAAACCCGGCTGGTGACCTCCGGCCGCGACACCAAGGCGCAGAAGGGGTTCGTCAATCCGCCGGTGTTTCACGGTTCGACCGTGCTCTATCCGACCGCCGAGGACCTGCACGCCCATCGCGGCGAGTTCCAGTACGGCCGCCACGGTACCCCCACCACCAGGGCGTTCCAGGAGACGCTGATGGCACTGGAGGGGCCGCAATGCGCCGGCGTCGGCATCGTGCCGTCAGGCCTGTCGGCGATCTCCACCACCCTGCTCTCGGTGCTGAAGACCGGCGACCATCTGCTCGTCTGCGACAACGTCTATCGGCCCTCGCGCAATTTCTGCAACGGCATGCTCGCGCGCCTCGGCATCGAGACCACTTATTTCGATCCGCTGATCGGCGCGAGCATCGACAAGCTGTTCAAGCCCAACACCCGCGCGGTGCTGGTGGAGGCGCCGGGCTCGCAGTCGTTCGAGATGCCTGACATCCGCGCCATCGCCGAGGTCGCGCATGCACGCGATGCGCTCGTCATCGACGACAACACCTGGGCGACGCCGCTCTATCATCGCTCGCTCGACCAGGGTGTCGACATCAGCATGCAGGCCGCCACTAAGTATATCGGCGGCCATTCCGACATCATGTTCGGCACCATCTCGGCCAACGCCAAGGCGTGGCCGCAGATTGCCGAAGGCATCCGCCTGCTCGGCGTCTGCGCCGGCCCTGACGACGTCTTCCTGGCGCTGCGCGGCCTGCGCACGCTGTCGGTACGATTGGCGCAGCATCACCGCTCGGGGCTCGACATGGCGCGCTGGCTCGCGGCCCGCCCCGAGGTCGCGCGCGTGCTGCATCCGGCGCTCGAGACCGATCCCGGCCATGCCATCTGGAAGCGCGATTTCACCGGCGCGTCGGGCCTGTTCAGCATCGTGTTGAAGCCGGCGCCGCAGAAGGCCGTCGACACCATGCTCGACACGCTCAAGCTGTTCGGCATGGGCTTCTCCTGGGGCGGCTTCGAGAGCCTCGTGATTCCCTTCGATTGCGACGCCTATCGCACCGCCACGAAGTGGTCGCCGGGCGGCCCGACCCTGCGACTGCACATCGGCCTCGAAAGCGTCGACGATCTCAAGTCCGATCTCGATCGCGGCTTCGCTGCCCTCAAGGCGGCAATGTGAGCCTGCTCACAAGGCATCGCGCCTCGGGACGCGGCAATCGCGCGCCGGCGGACGCGCAAAACGCGCGCCGCGGGAACGCGCAACCGCCGCAAACGTTAACGCGGATGCGCCAACAAAGGGTTTGAACCGCTGACGTTTGGCGCTAGCCTCACCAATCGACTCCAATCCGGACGCGGAGCATGGGAACGTTGGTTCTGCTCGATCTGATGGGCGGCGTGGCGCTGTTGCTGTGGGGCCTGCACATGGTCCACAGCGGGATTCTGCGCGCCTTCGGCCCGGACCTGCGGCGGCTGCTCGGCAAGGCGCTCGGCAACCGATTCAACGCGTTCGCCGCCGGGCTAGGCCTTACCGCGCTGCTCCAGAGCAGCACGGCGACGGCGCTGATCACCAGCTCATTCGCGGCAGAAGGCCTCGTCAGCCTGGCCGCCGCGCTCGCCATCATGTTGGGGGCCAATGTCGGCACGACGCTGATCGTGCAGGTGCTGTCGTTCAACATCGCAGCCGTTGCGCCTGTCCTGTTCGTGCTCGGGCTCGTCGCCTTCCGCTCCGGCCCACGGTCGCGGATCAAGGATATCGGGCGCGTATTCATCGGTCTCGGCTTGATGCTGCTGTCGCTGCACATCCTGCTCGACACGCTGGCTCCGGCGGAGAACGCGCCGGGTGTTCGTGTCATGATGTCCGCGATCACGGGCGATCCCGTGCTCTGCATCGTCATCGCCGCGCTCGTCACCTGGGCGGTGCATTCGAGCGTCGCCAGCGTGCTGCTGATCATGTCGCTGGCCTATTCGCAGTTCATCACACCTTACGCGGCCCTCGCGCTGGTGTTGGGGGCCAATCTCGGCAGCGCCATCAATCCCGTGTTCGAGGGCGCCCGGCGCGACGATCCCGCAAGCTACCGCCTGCCGCTCGGCAATCTCGCCAACCGCGTGATCGGGATCGCGCTGGTGCTACCGTTCCTGAATGGGATCGCTGAGCACATGCACGCCTGGCAGCCTGATCTCGCCAGGATGACGGCGGCCTTCCACATCGCCTTCAACGTAGGCACGGCCGTCATCTTCATCGGCCTGCTCGACATCATGTCCCGGCTCCTGACCCGGCTGCTGCCTGATCGCGTCCGGGAAGACGATCCGGCCCGGCCGCGCTATCTCGACGAGAGCGCGCTGGAGACGCCGTCACTGGCGCTCGCCGACGCCGCGCGTGAGACCTTGCGCATGGGCGATCTGGTCGAGGTCATGCTGCGCAAGGTAATGGCGGCGATGATGACCGGCGACCGCGCGCTGGTCGACCAGGTCACGAAGATGGACAATGTCGTTGACAGCCTCGACGAAGCCATCAAGCTCTATGTGACGAAGCTGATGCGGGGCAGCCTCGACGAGAGCGAGGGCCGGCGCGCGATGGAGATCATCTCCTTCGCCATCAACCTCGAGCATATCGGCGACATCATCGACAAGAGCCTGAGCGAGCTCGCGACCAAGAAGATCAAGCGCCGCTTCCAGTTCTCGGCCGAGGGCGCCGAGGAGCTCGCCGCCTTCCACAAGCGCACGATGGACTCGCTGCGGATCGCCTTCGGCGTCTTCATGTCGGGCGATGCCAACGAAGCGCGCAAGCTGCTGGTGGAGAAGACCACGCTGAAGAACACCGAGCTCGCCGCCGTCGAGCGTCATCTCGACCGCTTGCGCGAGGGCCGCCCCGAGACCATCGAGACCACCTCGCTGCATCTCGACGTGCTGCGCGACCTACGCCGCATCCACTCGCATATCTGCTCGGTCGCCTATCCCGTGCTCGATGCCGCCGGCGAGCCTTATCGCAGGAGCGAGGCGGATGCCGCCCTGCCCGCCTCCGGCGCGGCGTCGGCGTTACCGCGCTAGCGGCGCGTCTCAGCGTTCCAGCGTCCTCGAGGCGCGGCCGCGGTTCTTGATGATCAGCATGATGTTGCGGATATAGATGATGGTCGCGAGCGCCTGTCCGAGGATGATGACGGGCTCGCGCTTCACGACGCCGTAGACCAGCGTCATCAGCCCGCCGCCCATCGAGCAGAACCAGAACGCCATCGGCACCACGCTGTTGCCGGCCCGCTCGCTCGCGATCCACTGCACCAGGAAGCGTGCGGTGAAGAACAGCTGCGCGACGAGGCCGAACGCCAGCCAGAAATCGAACTTGGCGACGAAGACGTCGTAGAGATAGTTATTCAACGCCTGACCGTATTGGATGATCATGCCTTCACCTCAGTCACATCTGGTGTCGGCTTCTTGCGGCGGATCAGCCACCACACGCCGACGAGATCCATGATGCCGATCCACAGCCGGTCGAAGAAACCATAGTTTGACACGCCGGAATGGCGCGGCCGGTCGATCACGTCGACATAGGCGATCTCGTAGCCTTCGCGGCGCACCAGCGCCGGCAGGAAGCGATGCAGCCCGTCGAAATAGGGCATCATCAGGAATACGTCGCGCCGGAACGCCTTCAGGCCGCAACCGGTATCGCGCGTTCCGTCCTTCAGAATCGCATTGCGGACGCCGTTCGCCACGCGCGACTGGAATTTCTTGAAGCCGGTATCCTTGCGTCCGACACGCTGACCGGCAGCGAGACCGACGCGCCCCGCCCCCTTCTCGACCGCCGCGATCAGGTCGGGCAGGAAGGCGGGATTGTTCTGCCCGTCGCCGTCGAGCGTCGCCACGATCGTGCTGCGCGCCGCGCGCACGCCACTGCGCACTGCTGCCGACTGGCCGCCTGATCTGGCATGGCGAAGCTGCCGGAGATTGTCCCGCTGCTGCATGATCGCGCCGAGCCGTTCGCCGGTCGCGTCCGTCGAGCCGTCGTTGACGTAGATGATTTCATAGGCCCAGCGGCCGTCGAGCGCCGCGCCGATCTCCTCGATCAGCGGCGCGATGTTGTCGGCTTCGTTGCGCACGGGAACGACGATGGAAACCGAAGGCTGGGACGACGACAAATCGAAAGCTCGTGGTTGGAATTGGCCTGCCCCGGGGAACCGGCGGTCCCGGCAGGCAGCCGCTTTTATGGGGCGGATGCCCCGTGGGCAACCCTTTTGAGACGGCCCGAGACCGCCCCTGCAAGAGGCACAATGGTGCCGTCGGCGCGGATGGCAAAGCCGAGCCTCCGGGCCGCGAACCAGTAGCGCACTGCCATGGCGCCGACCATGCCGACCAGAGCGCCGGCGACGACGTCACTCGGATGATGCGCGAGCAGCACCAGCCGGGTCAGCAGGATCACGATTGCGTAAGTGAACATGAACACGCGCAGGCGCGGCCACAGCGCCGAGACCGCAAACGCCAGCGCAAACGCCGTCACCGCATGACCCGACGGCAGGCTGGCATAAGCCCCCGCTCCCTCGAACGGGATGAAGTTGAACGGATCGGCCTTGCCACTCACGAACGGACGTCCGCGACCGATGAGATATTTCAGGATCTCGGCAACGAACACGGACAGGGCGACAGACAGAAACATGAACTGCAGCCGCGTACCGAGGCCGAGCAGCAGCCCACGACGGGTGCCGTGCAATCCCGCTGCAACGAGCGCCAGGAGCACCAGCGTCCCCCCGAGCACCGAGAGCACATACTCGTCCTTGCCGAAATCGGTAAGGATACGGATCGGCCACAAGCTCGGCGTGCCGCGCGTCGGCATCAGCTGGATCTCGGTCTGATCGAACGCGAGCATCAGCACGATGATCAAGGTCGCACCGGCCTCACTGAGCCACAGCGAATGCCGCGCCAGCTTTCGCGCGGCTTCGGCGCGGCGCGAATGCGAAGGCGTACGGACGAGCTGCACCAGGGCATGGCCCGACACCGCGAGCAATTGCGCGGGATAGCCCGGGCGTGGCGCGCTGTCGGCCGGCGCCGGCATCTACTCAGTGCCTTCCGAGCGGAAGATCGAGATCGAGATCGCGCGCCCTTGCGAGAAATTATAGCCGTCGATGCGGGTACCTACCTTGTAGCGCAGCCCGATCGCCTCGGCCCGCTGGACGAAGCTGCGCTCCGAGCGCTGCTCGATCAGCGCGAAGCGACAGCTCCCCTGCCGCAGGAAATCCGCCGCGCCCGAGCCGTCGGTGAGCAGCGTCTGCGTGCCCGTCAGGAACACGAGGCTCGGCTCGTGATAGCCGGCGGCGGCTGCCTTCGGCCCGACGCAGGTGACGTTGCGAAGCGCGCGTGCGATCTCGATGCTCGGAAACAGCGGGGTCAGCGACGGCAGCACGATGCCGTAGACCACGACCGCGAGCATCAGCGCTGCGACCAGCGCGTTGAGCAGCGAGCGCTCGGCGCGGTTGGTGTCGAACAGCCACCAGGCGAACAGACCGAAAATGAGCGAGGCCGCAATGAACGGCCAGGCCACGAACGCCGGTTGCCGCGTCAGCATGACCGCGCCGACCACGGCGATGATCGAGGCGGCAGCGGGAATCGCGAACCACCACGCCGAGCCGCGCGCGAGCCACGAGCGCGACAGCACGTTGCGCTCCAGCGCACCGACGGTGAGGATCGCGATCGCCGGATACAGTGGCAGCACGTAATGCGGCAGCTTGGTCAGCACCGCCTCGAACACGATCCAGGACGGGATCAGCCAGGCCAGCAAGAACTGCGCGCCGGGCTCGCGCCGCGCCCGCCACACCGCCGGCGCCGCCATCGCCGCAAGCGGCGCGCCGGGCCAGAATGTGATCCAGAACAGCGCCAGATACAGTCCGGGCGGCGCACCATGGGATTCCTGGGCGCCGATTTTGCTCAGCATGTCGCCGCCGACGGAATCGGCGAAGAAGGCATCGCCCGCGCGCCAGAAGATCGCGACGAACCAGGGCAGCACCAGCACCAGCATCCACATCAGGCCCCAGAGCGGACGCAGCTTCCATAGCCACGAGGCATCGCGGTCCTGGATCGCGAGCGCGACGATGGTCAGGCCTGCGAACATCAGGATCAGCGGGCCCTTGATCAGGATGCCGACCGCGAGCGCGGTCCAGAAGATCGCGGGCCAGCTCCAGGGCGGATGCGTCTCATCCTCTGCGCGCTGCCACGACAGATAGGCGCGCGACATCGCGCCCATCGCGGCGGTCACGCAGAACAGCAGCATCGCATCGGTTTTCGCGAGGCGTGCTTC
The DNA here is from genome assembly GCF_011516635.5 of Bradyrhizobium barranii subsp. apii. Lineage (GTDB taxonomy): Bacteria > Pseudomonadota > Alphaproteobacteria > Rhizobiales > Xanthobacteraceae > Bradyrhizobium > Bradyrhizobium barranii. Next base: position 5,402,480 of record NZ_CP096255.1, read on the forward strand.
GACGCCGAGCAGCACCGAGGCGCACATCAGGAGCGCGGCGAGCACCGCGGCGCGCCGCGTGACGAAGCCGAGCGCGGCCCAATAGGTCATGAGCACGGCGCCGATTGCGCCGATCAGTGACGGCAGCCGGTACACCCAGATCCGCAATTCGGCCTTCGGCAGCTTGAGCGCGGATGCGGCTTCAACCGCGGCCGACTGCAACCAGTAGATGCCGACTGGCTTCTTGTAGCGGACGTCTTCCTGGAAGCGGATGTCGACATAATCGCCGCTCTCGACCATCTGCTTGGTGGCCTGCGCAAAGCGCGCCTCGTCGCGGTCAACGGGCGGAATCGTGAAGAAGCCCGGCAGGAATAGCGGCAGCGCACACAGCAGCAGGAAGCCGACCGCGCGGGCGTGACTGGCCGTGGCGTAGTCCAGCATAAGCACGAGCCGGCTGCCCGGATTCACGGGCGCTTTCGGCTCGCGGGGTGCTCCAAAACGGGGGCTGGGATAGGTCTCGGCCATTGGTTCCGCTTACGCTGAAACCGTCATTCGGACAACCGGTTAAGGCGGGGTCATTGAATTCGAATGACAACTGTGTCCGCGGCGCCAGTGGCGTCGATCACGGTGAGCCGCGCAAAGCCCGGACCGGGCGGATCGATCAGGCGCTGGCGGCGCCCGTCGATCTCGCCGAGTGATGTTCCATTAACCATGATGGTCATGGGAAGGACGCCGCCAGCGACCTTCACCGGCATGGCTGCGCTCCCCTCGCCGCCGGAACGGTCGACATCGATCCGCGAGCCGTTCAGCGGGAACTGGATGTGCAGCGCCTGCTCGCTGCCGGTCCGCACAAGGTCCCCGACCGGGCGGAACCGCTTCAGCGGCAATGGCAACTTGGCGTTGCTGGCGACCAGGGTTCCCTTCGGCGGCTTCGGCAACGGGGCCAGCGTCTTGCCGGTGCGGGCGAAGGCATCGAACAGGATCGGGGCTGCGGCCACGCGGCCGATCAGGCCGGGAACCGGCGCGCCGTCGGGCCGGCCGACCCAGACGCCGATGGTCATGCGGCCGTCGAAGCCGACCGACCAGGCGTCGCGATAGCCGTACGAGGTGCCGGTCTTGAACGCGATGCGGTTGTGGGCGGCGTTTTCGGGCGGCGGCGTGCCCAGGAGCACGTTGCCGACCTGCCAGGCCGCGACCTGGTCCAGCAGCCGCAGCGGTTCCCGATCGTCCCGGCCGGTCATGAGGTCGCGCAACGGCATGGTGGTGCCGAGCCGGGCGAAACCCGTATAGAGCTGGGTGAGGTCCTGCAGTGTCACGCCGACGCCGCCGAGTCCCATCGCGAGCCCAGGTGCCTCGTCCTTGGGCAGGACCAGATTGCCGCCGGCCTGCCGCAGCCGCGACGACAGCCGGCTCGCGCCGACGCGGTCGAGCAGCACGATCGCCGGCACGTTCAGCGACAATTGCAGCGCCTTCTTCACCGGCACCGTGCCCTGAAACGTCATGTCGAAATTTTCCGGCGCGTAGGAGCCGAAGCGGACGGGCCGGTCGTCGATCAAGCTGTCGGGGTGGACGAAGCCGTCCTCGAAGGCAAGCCCGTAGATGAAGGGTTTTAGCGTCGACCCCGGCGAACGGACGGCGCGGGTCATGTCGACCTGCCCCGCCCGGCTCTCATCGAAATAATCGGCCGAACCGACGCGGGCGAGCACGTCGCCGCTCTCATTGTCGACCACGATGATGCCGACCGAGATGTTGGGCCCGAGCGCAATGGCGCGGTCGCGCGCCAGTGGCTCCAGCACCTTCTGCAGATTGGCGTCGAGCGTCAGCTTGATGACCGGCGTATCTTTGACGGTTGAGAGTGCAGTGTCGGAGGCATGCGGCGCCAGCACCGGCATCGGCTTGCGCAGCTTGAGCACCGGAACGGCCTTGGCCTGCATCGCGTCGTCGGCGCTGACCACGTGCTCCGAAACCATGCGGTCGAGCACGCGGTCACGGGCTTTACGTGCCGCCTCGGGATAGCGATCGAGCCGGCGCGTCTCCGGCGATTGCGGCAGCGCCACCAGCAGCGCGGCCTCGGCCAGCGAGAGCCGCTTCGGCTCCTTGCCGAGATAGGCGATCGAGGCCGAGCGGATGCCTTCGAGATTGCCGCCGTAGGGCGCGAGCGCGAGATAGAGGTCGAGGATCTCGGCCTTGCTCATGCTGCGCTCGATCTCGATCGCCCGCACGATCTGCCGCAGCTTTGCATAGAGCGAGCGCTGCCGCCGCGGCTCCATCAGCCGCGCCAGCTGCATCGAGATGGTCGAGCCGCCCGAGACGATGTGGCCGCGCGTCGAGAGCTGCAGCGCGGCGCGCCCCAGCGCGAGCGGATCGAGACCGTTATGCGCGTAGAAGCGCTGGTCCTCATAGGCGAGCAGCAGCTTGAGATAGGTCGGATCGACATTGGCCCTGGCATCGACCGGCAGCCGCCAGCGGCCGTCGGCCATGGCATATGCGCGCAGCAGCTTTCCGTTGCGATCGACGATGGTGGTGGAGACCTGGCGCGCCTCGTCGAGCGGCAGCGGGCCGAGCGAGTAGACCCAGGCGACGAAGCCGAAGATGGCGAGGATGAAGGCGAAGGCGGCAGCCGAGAGGACACGATGACCCCAGCTCCGCACTCCGTCATGGCCGGGCTTGTCCCGGCCATCCACGTTCTTTTCTTCGGCACGAAAGTCCGTGGATGCCCGGGACAAGCCCGGGCATGACGACTGAGTATGAGGCGTCACCTCGCTCATCACTTCGCCGCCCGCACCTCGACGTTACCCGTCCCGGTCCGGCCGTAGCGCGAGGGATTGTACATGTCCTCGACATAGGCCTGCGGCAGCACGTATTTGCCGGGCGAAACCGCACGCACGACATAGGCGACGGTGAAGACCGACTTGGAGTCTGAGGCGCGATCGACCGCCGCCGTGAAGCGGTCGTCGCGGAACTCGGTATCTTCAGGCTCCTCGCCGTCCTCGATCCAGTCCAGCGTGCCACTGTCGCCCGACGACACCAGCTTCGGATTGTCGATCTCGAGGCCCGCGGGCAGATAGTCGGACACCATGATGTGGCCGTACTCGGGCTTCGCTTCGGTGATCTTCAGCACCACGGCGAAACGCTGGTTCTGCTTGACCTTGCTGATGTCGGCGGGCTTGCCGTCGAGCGTGAAATAATTGCGCTCGATCTTGAAGCCATTCGATGCAGCCGGCTCCGGCGTGACCGGCGAGCCCGACACCGAGACCACCGCCTGGACCGGCGCATCGCCGGTGTTGGTGATCTTCAGCGGCTTGCCCTCCAGCGTCACGGCTTTGTAGCTGCGGTACAGCGCGGTCTTGACCGGCTGGCCGTCGACGTCCATCGACAGGTTCTCCTTGGCGAGCGCGCGCGCCGCCAGCACCAGCCACGCATTCTCCTGCGTCGAGGTGTAGGGCGTCAGCCCGCGCGCGACTTCGACCCGCGACACCGCCTGCGTCAGCGTCGCCTTCGGCGCATTGCCTTCGCTGGCGAGCGAGACCAGCGCTGCGGCATCGCGCAGCTGCGAGCCGTAGTCGGTGCGGCCGAACTCCAGCACCGGCTTCGGCGCGAGGCCGTCGAGGGCGGCACCGTAGACGCGTTCCGCGCGATTGCGGTCGCCGACCAGCGCGAGCGCGGCCGCAAGCTGCGACTTCGCGATCGGGGTCGCGAGGTTGCTCAACTTGGTGTCGGCGAGATAGCGGAGATCGCCGATCGGCGCCGCCCCATTGCGCGCGAGCACGTAGAGGCCGTAGGCGAGATCGCGCCCGCCGTCCTTCTCCGGCTCGTTGCCGTTCACGACCGAGTTGCGGATACGGTCGAGCGCGTTCTTGAACAGCACGTCCGGCACCGCAAAGCCCTTTTCGCGGGCGCGGGTGAGGAAGTCCGTCACGTAGGCGTCGAGCCAGGCGTCGTCGCCTCCGGCCGACCATAGGCCGAACGAGCCGTTGGAGCCCTGGCGCGCCAGCAGCCGCTCGATCGCATCGCGGATGCGCTGGTCGACCTCGGTGTCCATGGCCAGATGCGCGCCGGCGGCGAGCTCATTGACGTAGAGCAACGGCAAGGCACGGCTCGTGATCTGTTCGGAGCAGCCATAGGGGTAGCGGTCGAGCGCCTTCAGGATCGTTGCAGCGTCGAGCGCCGTCGACAGGCTGGCCGAAACCGAGACGCTGCCGGTGCCCGGGACGAGATCGGAGAACATGTCCGAGGTCAGCGTCAGGCTTTCACCCTTCGCCAGCGTCCGGATCGAACGCCGCGCCAGCACCTGTGTCGCCGCCTTGACGTCGAGCGCATAGTGTCGTGCCAGCGCAAGGCCGTTCGGTCCCTTGATGTCGACGTCGAGCGTCGCCTGCCCCGCCGCGGTTGCGTCGATTGCGAGCGTAAACGCGTTGCGCTGCTTGGCGGCGAGCTTGACCGTAGTTGCGGGATTGCCGGTCATCTTCACCGGGCCGCCGGTCTTCACGTTGATGACGTAGTCGCCGGCCTGGCCCTCGACATTGTCGATCTCGAGGTTGACCGTGCCGTGGTCGCCATTGAGCAGGAAGCGCGGCAAGGTCGTGGTCAGCACCACGGGATCGCGGATCACGACATCCGTGTTGGCGCGGCCGAGCTTGGTCGCGGTCCACGCCACCGCCATCACGCGCGCGGTGCCGGCGAACTCGGGGATATCGAAGCTCACTTCGGCGGTGCCGTCGGCGGCGACCGTGACGATGCCCGAGTAGAGCGCGAGCGGCTTTTGCGCGGGCGGAGAGCCCTGCAATTCGCCGGCGCCGGCATCGCCGCCGGACTTGATCTGTCCGCGCGTGCCCGACATGCCGTCGATCAGTTGCCCATAGAGATCGCGGATTTCCGCGCTCAGGCGGCGCTGGCCGAGATAGTAATCGTCCGGCGCCGGCGGCTTGTAATTGGTCAGGTTGAGGATGCCGACATCGACCGCGGCGATCACGACCTTGGCGTCCTCACCCGGATTGAGCCCGTCGAGCTTGACCGGGATCTTCAACGTCGCATTCGGCCGGACCAGTGCCGGCGGCGTCAGCTTCACCTGGAGCGTGCGGGTCTGCTTGTCGATGCCGAACCATTTCAGGCCGATCGCCCGGCCCGGCATGCGTTGCGCAGCCGCATCGAGCGGGCGGCGCAGCGTCGCCACCACATAGGCGCCGGTGCCCCAGTCCTTGCCGACCGGCAGCCTCACCTGCGCGGTACCTTCCTTGACGTCGATGGTCTGCGTCGTCAGCAGGCGGTCGCCGAGCACGTTGACCGTGAGCTTGCCGGCGCTGCGGACGTTCACCGACACTGTCATGGTGTCGCCGGAGGCGTATTGCGGCTTGTCGATCGAGGTCTCCAGCAGGTCCGGCGTGTCGGCGCTGCCGTCGGAATACCAGCCGACGTCGAACTGCACCGAGGTCACCGGACCGTCGGCATCCTTCGACTTCACATCGAGCCGATAGCGGCCGGGCTGCGGTGCCAGCGAAATCCGCGACGGCTTGTCGGCCGCGATCGTCACGTCGCCGTCCGAAACGCGCGAAGTCGATTTGACCGGCTCGTACTCCCAGTAATTGTTCTGGCGATACCACTGGTAGCGCGACTCCATCTTCAGGAGCTCGTAGCGCAGGCCATCGCGGCGCAGTCTCTCACCCTCGGGCGAGACGAACACGACGTCGAACTCCGCCTTGTCGCCCTCGGCGACGTTCTTGTCGCCGAACAGCGGCTTGATGCCGATCATGGCGTTGGCGGGCGCGACCGGCAGCACGATCTTGCGCTCGACGGCGCGGCCGCCGGTCTCGACCATGCGCACGAAGATCTGCGCCTCCTGCGGGCGCGTCGAGGCAGGCTGCTTGTCCAGCGTCACCGGGAAGGTGGCAACGCCATTGGCGTCGGCCTCCGGCAAATTCTCCAGCGGCGTGCGCTCGTTCGAGGTGGTCTCCTCGTCGGCGACGCCGAACTGGTAGCCGGCAAAGCCCGGGCGCTCGCTCGCGGGCGCGACCAGCATGTCGCCTTCGAGCCGGAGGCCCGAAGCCGGCGCGCCATAGAGGAAATGGCCATCCGCCTTGAGTTCCACCGGAGCGTTAGCTTTGATCAGCTTGTCCTTGGCGGACAAGTCGAATTCGATCCTGTCAGGAACGTAGTCCTCGACCATGAAGGTGGTTTCGCCGACCGACGAGCCCTTCGGATCGGTGAAGGCGCGGACCCGCCAGGTCCCGGTCGGGACGGCCGAATTGAGCGGCACGGACAGCGTGCGGCCGCCGGCGCCCTGGTCGGCCAGCACGGCGCGGCGGAATTCGACGCCGTCGGGGCGCTCGATCACCAGCGTCAGCGGCCCGCCGGCAACGGCGTTGCCCTGCCCGTCGCGCAAAAGCGCGGTGAGATAGACCGTCTCGCTGGAGCGATAGACGCCGCGCTCGGCATAGACGAAGGCATCGGCGCCCGATGGCACCGCCCGGCCCGAAACGCCGCGGTCGGACAGGTCGAAAGCCGAGGTCTTCAGGCTCAGGAAGGCGTAGTCGGCCTTCTCGCCCGTGACCGTCAGCATCGCCGGCGACAGGCCGCCTTCGCCGCGCGCGAGCCCCGCCTCGAACAGCACATGGCCGCTGTCGTCGGTCTTACGGGTCGCCAGGATCTCGTTGTTGCGGGCGACCAGCCGGACCTCGGCTTTGCCGACCGGGTCGGTCGACGCCAGCGAATTGACGAAGACGTGGATGCCGTCATTGCCGGAATAGGCCGTGACCCCGAGGTCGGAGACGATGAACCATTGCGTTGCGAGCTGGTAATCGTCGTCCGAGCCCGGCCCCTTGGCCGCGGCGGTCATCACGTAGACGCCGGGCTGGAGCTCGCCGAGCGCCTGGTCGACCGGGAAAGCGGTGGTGACGTCCTGGTTCAGCGTCATCGCGGTCGCGAGCTCGCCGGTCCAGACCTTGACGCCGCGCTCGCCGCCGAGATCGGCGAGCTGGTATTTCGACAGCGTCTTCTGGAAATCGCTGTCGACCACCGTGTTGATCAGGTTGCGGTCGCCGATCCTGAATACGTTGACGTTGACTGCGGGCGTGTTGACGCTGACCACGGGAATGCCGCGCTGGCCGGTCCGCGGCAGCACATAGGCGCGGCTGGTGAAGCGCACGAACGGCTTGCGGTCGCGGACATAGACGTTGAACTCGGCGGATTTCGGCAGGCCCTCCTTCACGGTGGACGGCAGGCCGGCGCGCAGATTGATGTTGTAGCGCTCGCCGTGCTTCAGCCCGTCGACGCAGAGCTGCTTGCCTTCGGCCGACAGCGCCGGCTTGTCCTGGCCCGCCAGCGCGAGGTACGGCGCGAAATCGGTGCGCTTGGCCAGCTCCTCCGAGAACTGGAAGCAGGCGCGCGGGCTCGCCGAATCCGAGTCCACGGTATAGTCGAGCAGCCGGAAGCCGTGCTCGTCGCGCATCTTCTCGTATTGGCCGCGGACGTCGGCGACCTCGCGCATGTCGAGCGACAGCCGCAGCGCGTCCAGCGCCGGCCGCCACAGCTTGCGTTCGGCCAGCGACTTGCCGAGCACGGCGAGCGCATCCGCCTCCTCGCCCGGATTGCCGGCGCGCTGGTAGGCGATGTAGGCGGCGGTCGAGGCCCGCTCCAGCAGGAACGTCTGCTCGCTCGAGCTTTTCGGCGAGATCTGGAAGATCACCTTGGCGAGCCGCAGCCAGTTGCCGGTATCCTCCGGCGTGGTCGCGGCGATCTGGCCGAGCACCGACAGCCCGGTGCGGAAATCATTGCGCCGGAAGGCGGCGTCGGCGTCGGTGCGCAGCGTCGCGCTGGTCTTGGCGACCGGCCCCGCCTCGCTCTTGATCTGGGCCTCCAGCTTGATCGCGGAATCGGCGAGGTCGTCGCGCTTGAACGCCTTGTCGGCGGCCAGCGCTGCGCTAAGGCCGAGCGCCAGCGTGGCGCAGAGTGTGACGGCGCGAACAAGACCGATCATAATGGACTCCCGGAAATCGCGGCGAACGCCGCGTGAGCATGAAATGCGCGGAAATGTGACGGACTCAAGGCGATGGAACCAAAGGTGCAAATCGTCGCATTCGCCATGACAAGGCAAGCCCTGAGGAGACCGATCGAGATATCACCGCGCACGCCGTCCTGATGGCGCAGCCCTACCTGACCGATCGACCGGCGGCCGTATCCCGGAAGCTGGCCAGCGTTCCCGGCGATGTAATCCATCGTCCAGTCCGCTGCCGCTCAACCCGGCACCCTGACACCCCACCGTTCCGCTTAGTCGCGGCGTTCAGGAAAACGGTTCGGTTCAGACTTGGCGGGGTCGAGGATTTTTTATATCTGGCGTGATAGAAGACCGGCAGGCGGCAGCCGAGGCTGGCATCAAGACGGTCCCATAGCTCAACTGGATAGAGTAGCGGATTTCTACTCCGCGGGTTGCAGGTTCGAGTCCTGCTGGGATCGCCATTCATCACTGGATTGACGAGGCCGATGGAGCCGACTTGCGGTATCGGCCGCCCGCTCACCGGAGACGTCTTCAAGAGCCTCGCTGTTCTCGTCGATCCCGTGGACGATTTCGATTCGCGCTGCCGGAATTTCGGTGCCGCTTGATCGACGTGACGGACGCACAGTTACCAATCCTCATTACTTCACGAATACGTGGGTACCCTCGCCCCGGTCTTTGAACCGGACAGACGAACCCTATCTATGCGCCGGGCGACGTGCGCCCGATAGGGAATTCGATGCTGCCAACCGAGTGGACGAGAATGGCTATCGCATCTGCGGTTGCCGTGATCGCGATGTCGTATTTGGCAATCGACGCTGGCGTCGTGAACTCCAGCGTGATCACACGGCGCATCGAGACGGCGCGGGCTTCCATTGCGGACGCGGCGGCCAGTCAGCATCAACTTGCCTTCGCTATTCAGGCCTGGGCGCGTCCAAGCCGCCAGAAGGCGGACTCGGAGCCACATCTGGAGCACTGCCTGGCGATCGATTGAGTCAGGCGCAGCACCAGATCAGCCGACGCCTAAGCGGCCTTTCTTTTGTTCACGGTCCGACTCCGCTTCGTTCCAAAAGCACGAATCGTCATCGCAAAAATCGGCAGCGCGCATTCATTAATGCCGCGTTTCGCTGGCTCGGTTCGTTCATGCATCCGAGGTCACGAGCACGGGCCGCAATCGGTACGCATCGATCGCGGCGTTCGACAGCAGCAGCCTGCGCCGCTCGCCGCGCAGCATCAACCGGTCGATCCTGTTCAGGATGAAGCGGGCTGAATCATTGGGCTCACCGGTGAGCAGGCCGGATTGGTCGAGATATTTCCAGGCGATCTCGAAAGACTGCGCGCGCAATTCGGGGTCTGTCATAGCCGGCCAACGTCGACGGGGAACGGATGTTCCTAACCGCGCAACGTCAGTCGCAGCGAACCACGGCGCGACGAAATGCGTAGCGCCGCGAACGAGATCACGACCAGCACGCTGGCTGCAACGAAATGGAGTGCTGCCGACCCGCCAGCCCCGGTCGGCTTTGAAGGGCCCCGTGCTTGTCCCCCCGAGCACGGGGCTTTCTCATGCAGGCCAACCAGCGTCCCGACCTCGGCCGGCCATTGACGCGAGATCTCGCCGAGGATGCGATTAGTCCGTCTGCTCGTCGCGCCGGTCGCGGGCGAGCTGATGCCAGGCCAGAGCCAGTTGGATCAGTCTCTGCCGGTCGGCGCCGTCGGCGGACGCCGCGGCCCGCTTCATCGCCGCCTCGGCTTCGTGCTGTGGGTCGTACTTGGGGCACATGAGGCCGAACCTAACCGACCGATATGGACGGACCGATGGCAATTTCGTCCGTATGAATGCGGGGTGGCTTCGCGTCGTCCGAACCCACCCTGACGCATCTGTGAACTGCGTCACAGCCTGCAACCGGCGTCTCGGCTAAACAGAACTCAACCGCTCGCACCACCGCGAGAGGGCATGGGTGGTCCATCATGACACAGGAAGCAGCAGCCGAGGCTCACGTCCCGACACGACGCGCAAGGCCCGACCTGTTCGGCGCCACGTTTCTTGCCACCATCGGTATCGTGATGCTGGCCTGGATCGCAGGCCTGGTCTGGGCCGCGATCGCGTTCTTCAACTGGCTGGTGTGACGCGCGAAGCGATCAGTATCGCGTCAGCAAACAATACGTGCCCAGACAAAAGGAGGCGGGCCTGCGCCCGCCTCCTTGTTTCAGACCTTGCCTGAAGCCTCAGTAACACGCGCGAGGATCGGCCTGCACATACTGGCCGCTCGGATAGCGGTAGTAGCAATTGCCCTGGGCGAAATAATAGCCGGGCCGCGAGGCAGCCGTGGCGCCGGCGATCGCGCCGGTGGCGCCGCCGATCACGGCACCCGCGGCCGCGCCCGAGGCGTTGCCCGAGATCAGGCCGCCCAGCACGCCGCCGACGATGGCGCCGCCAAGTGCGCTTGCGCCGGGATCAGCCGGTGGCGGAGGCGGCGGCGGTTCGTAGGCGATGGGAGGCGGCGCCGGAGCATAGGCCACCGGCATGTCGTCGAAGTAATCCTCGGAGATGTAGGCCGGCGGGCCGGCCATCCGCTGCGGATAATAGTACCAGACGCCGCCGACGTCCCACCACCAGCCGGAGCGGCCGTTGCGGACCTCGTGGCGCCAGCGCCCGCCATCCCAGGCGCGATTGCCGCGATAGGCGTGTCCGCCCCAGTCGCGCTCCGGTGCGGGGCCCCTGGCGTAATTGCGTCCGGGCGGCGGGCCGCCTGCTCCGTGCGGGCCGGGACCGGGGCCGCCGGCGTGGGGCTGGCCGCCGGGCTGTTGCGCGGGCCGGGCCGCCTGCTGCGGCGGGGGGCCCTTGCGCATGTTCTGATTGTTCTGGGGCGGCGCGCCCGCGCCGGGCCCCGCAGGCGTCTGGGCCTGGGGTCTTGGCGGCAATGAGTCCTGTGCCTGCGCCGAAAGCGCGACAAGGGACATGGCCGAAACCAAGGGAATAATGATCTTCATGCGACTGGACGCACTCATGCGTGCTTGACCCCCTACTCTCGCGATTGCCGTGGTGCCTAGCGCGATAGACGATTCGCCTCGCGCCTGGCTGATGCCGGCGGACATAACTGACCTGCTTTGGTCAGCTAAGTCCCGTTACAAATGATTAAGATCACGGCAATTTTCGGCCCTGGGGGCGCGGCGGAACCGTTCTAGCGCGCCGGCTCGATCACATTGCAGTTGGTCCGCCCCGACATCAGGCAGTCCTGCATCTTGCTGGCCGCGGTGAGATCGCGGGCGAGCCACCAGCCGACACCGAGGATCACGAGCGCGATGATCAATCCGGCAATCGCGCCGCGACGGTTGTCGCCGGATTGAGGTTTTGCGAGGGATTTGGGCTTTTTGCCCGGTTCGGGCTTGGACTCAGACTTGGACATGACTGGCCGATCGCAGGGGTGAGCCGGCTTTACCACCTCTGCGACGTCGCGTCACATCCCTCGATCGTTCAGCCCCGGGTCTGCCGGATCGCATCCTTGCGCGAGGTTTCGACCGCCGGTGTGGCCCGCGGTGCGCAGGTCGTCAGCAAGAATGCGGTCTGGGTGCATTCCCAATCCGCGCCGAGGACGGCACTTTCGATCGGCTTCGGGCGGGCGAGCAACAGTGCGACGCCAGCCAAGGCGACCACCGCGACGGCGATCGCGAGCGCCTTCGGGCTCAGTCTTGAGATCATCATGCCCGTGCTCCGTCTCGTACCGGGCGGACGCTAGGCGCCGCTCCGTGTGGTCCTCTATGAAGGACATCACAATTCGGCAGTTTTTCCGGGCTACGAGAGATCGTCGGGGCTGGCGATTTTTCGTCTACCTGATCGGCTGCGATTATGGGTGGCTTCGCGACGCGCGCCGATGTACACGCTTCTGCGTCGCGTGGTGCCTGCTATGCCCAGCCGACGTACCAACAGTCACCGATGTAGGATTGAAAGCGAGGAAGGCAAGGCCCGTGAGTGGATTTAGGGAACCCGGGTTTTCAGACCGGCAAAAGGCGGCGCAGGAAGCGCGCAAAAATCTTTTGAACAAATTCAAGTCGCAGCCCGGGCTGGATGATCCGGCGGTGGCGGCACGTCGTGCTGAGCGCGAGGCGCTCGCGGCCAAGCGCGCAGAGGCAAAGGCCGCGCGCGAAGCCGAGAAGGCCGAGCAGAAGCGTATTGCGGAAGAAGCTGCAGCGGCCGAAGCCGCGCGTATCGCCCGCGAAGCGGAAGAAGCGATCGCCAAGCAGGCTGAAGTCGAGGCCGAGCAAAAGGCCAAGCGCGACGCCCGCTACGCTGCCCGAAAGGCCAAGCGGAAGTAACGTTCGCAAGTCACGTTCAACTCACGTCGCGTTCAAGTGAAGTTGAACTGAAACATCGCTGGGGGCGGTCCATGTGACCGCCCTCGGACTTCCAAGCGCGCGTCTGCCTTCGCAGACGCCGCGACGACGGCGGAAGATCAGTTCTTCTTCATCATCCCGTCGTCTTTCTTCATCCCGTCCTTCGACATGTGGTCCTTCTTCATGCCGTCGTCCTTGGACATGGTGTCCTTCTTCATGCCGTCCTTGGACATCGTGTCCTTCTTCATCATGCCGTCGTCCTTGCCCATCTTGTCCTGGGCAAAAGCGGCCGGCGACAGCGCGAGGCCAAGCGACAGAGCGGCAGCCGAGACGCCGAGCACGATGCGGGTGCGAATGGTCATGAGTGATTTCCCTTCGAGATGGTGTTTGTCAGCGACGGACGCCGCTATCTGATCTCGACGGATTGCCCGCTGGCGTTGTTACGCGCCCACTGACAAAATTTCTGCGGGCCGGCTGCGAGGATGTTCCGTGTGCACTGCAGCAAGGCCGGCACTTGCCCCGGCATTCGGTCTCGAACTATCAGATGAGAGAATATTGGGTGAGAGACCGGCTAGGATGGACCTATGCGCTGGTCTCAAGGACCCAGCCCACCTCACACCAAACAAGAACCGGCCAAGGGCCGTCCAAGGGGATACACCATGCTCACGCGCCGTCATCTGATCGCGACCGCCGTCGCCGCACCCGCCATTCTTCGCTTCGGCACTGGTACCGCGCATGCCGCGACCACGCTGAAGATCTCGCATCAATTCCCGGGAGGGACCATCGACAAGGGCGACTTCCGCGACCGGCTCTGCCGCATGTTCGCGGCTGAAGTCGCCAAGCGCAGCAAAGGCGACATCGCCGCGGAAATCTATCCGAACTCCTCGCTGATCAAGACCAACGCGCAGTTCTCCGCGATGCGCAAGGGCGCGCTCGACATCAGCCTCTATCCGATGCCTTACGCCGGTGGCGAGCTGCCGGAGACCAATATCGGCCTGATGCCGGGCCTCGTGACCACCTACGACCAGGGCATGCGCTGGAAGAAGGCGCCGGTCGGCAAGGCGCTGACCGACTTCCTCGCCGACAAGGGCATCATCCTGCTCACCTGGGTGTGGCAGGCCGGCGGCGTCGCCAGCCGCTCCAAGCCGATCGTCGCTCCTGAAGATGCCAAGGGCATGAAGGTGCGCGGCGGCTCGCGCGAAATGGACATGGTGCTCCAGACCGCCGGCGCCTCGGTGCTCTCGGTGCCGTCGAACGAAATCTACGCGGCGATGCAGACCGGCGCCTGCGATGCCGGCATCACCTCCTCGACCAGCCTGATCTCGTTCCGGCTCGAAGAGGTCGCGAAGTCGCTGACCTCCGGTGCGGGTGCCTCCTACTGGTTCATGCTCGAGCCGCTGATGATGTCGAAGGCGATCTTCGACAAGCTGCCGAAGAACCAGCAGGACGTCCTGCTCGCGGTCGGCACCGAGCTCGAAGCCTTCGGCCGCAAGGGCGCGCAGGACGACGACGTCGAGGTCGCCAAGGTCTACGAGAAGGCCGGCGCCAAGGTCAGTGCGCTCGATGCCGCCACCGTCGGCAAATGGCGCGACATCGCCCGCGACACCGCGTGGAAGGATTACGGCGCCAAGACCGCGACCGCCGCCAACCTGCTCAAGCTCGCCTCCGACGTCGGCGCATGAGCCACGGTCCGCTTCCGGATCGTGACGACCAGGCGAACGCTGCCGCAGGGACCGGCCTTGCGGCGGCGATCGATCGCGGTCTCGCCGTCCTCAACACCATCATCGTCGTGTTCGCAGCGATCGCGCTGATCGCGGCCTGCGCCATCCTGAGCTACAGCGTGCTCAGCCGCGCCCTGTTCAAGGCCGCCAATTACTGGCAGGACGAGGCCGCCGTATTCCTCCTGGTCGGCGCCACCTTCATGACGGCGGCCTATGTGCAGCAGAACCGCGGCCATATCGGCATCGAGGCCTTTGTCGGCCTGCTGTCGCCGCTCGCGAACCGGATCAGGCTCTGGCTGGTCGATGCTGCGACGTTCCTGTTCTGCGCCTTTTTCGCCTGGAAGTCCTGGACGCTGACCCATGAAGCCTATGTCGACGGTCAGGTCTCGAACTCGATGTGGTCGCCGCCGCTCGCCATTCCCTATTCGCTGATGGCGCTCGGGATGAGCCTGCTCTGCATCCAGATCCTCGTGCAGCTTGCGCTGCCTTTCGCAGGAGCCAGGCGTCCATGAGCGTTTTCGGTATCGGCCTCGCCTACGGTATCGCGACGCTGGTCGTGATGTTCTCAGGCATGCCGATCGCGTTCGCGCTCGGCGCGGTCGCGGTCGTGTTCATGGGCATCTACATGCCGGCCGCGTCCCTGGATACGGTGACGCAGAACGTCTACGAGGAAATGGCCTCGATCACGCTGCTGTCGATCCCGCTCTTCATCCTGAAGGGCGCCGCGATCGGCAAATCGCGCGCCGGCCAGGATCTCTATTCGGCCCTGCATGCCTGGCTGCATCGCGTCCCCGGCGGCCTCGGCGTCGCCAACGTGTTCGCCTGCGCGCTGTTTGCGGCGATGGCGGGCTCTAGCCCTGCGACCTGCTCGGCGATCGGATCGGCCGGCATCCCCGAGATGCGCAAGCGCGGCTATTCCGGCGGATTTGCTGCCGGCATCATCGCCGCCGGCGGCACGCTCGGCATTCTGCTGCCGCCCTCGATCACCATGATCCTGTTCGCGGTCGCCGCGGAAAAATCGCTCGGCCGTCTCTTCCTCGCCGGCATCGGGCCCGGCCTGCTGCTGGTGTCCCTGTTCGGCGCCTATGCGGTGATCCGCTTCCGCCAGGAATATGCCGCGGCGCAGGCGATCTTTGAGAAAGGCGGGCCTGAGGCTGCGATCCTGGCCCGCGACGAATACACGCTGGCCGAACGCTTCAGCGTGCTGCCGCGTGTAATCCCCTTCGTGCTGCTGCTCACCGGCGTCATGATCGCCCTCTATGGTGGCTACGCGACGCCGTCGGAAACCGCCGGCCTCGGCGGCCTCCTCGCGCTGGCGCTGATCGCGGCGATCTACAGCGTGTGGCGGCCGAGCGACCTCGCCCCGATCTTGAAGTCGACGATCCGGGAATCGACCATGCTGATGATGATCATCGGCATGTCGCTGCTCTATTCCTACGTGATGAGCTATCTGCACATCTCGCAATCGGTCGCCGAATCCATCGTCGCGATGCACCTGCCGCGCTGGGAGCTGCTGTTCGCGATCCTCGTCATGGTCGTCGTGCTCGGCTTCTTCCTGCCGCCGGTCTCCATTATTCTCATGACCGCGCCGATCATCCTGCCGCCGCTCCGCGCCGCCAATTTCGACATCATCTGGTTCGGCGTAGTCATGACCATCGTGATGGAGATGGGGCTGATCCATCCGCCGGTCGGCCTCAACATCTTCGTCATCCGCAACGTCGCGCCGGATATTCCCCTGCGCGAGGTGATCTGGGGCACCCTGCCTTTCGTGCTGCTGATGATGCTCGCGGTGCTGCTGCTGTGCTTCTTCCCGGGAATCTCGACCGGCCTGCCGGACCTGGTGATGGGGCCGGACGGGAGCAGGTAGAGGCGATCGCAATTGCCGTAGGGTGGGCAAAGGCGCGCAGCGCCGTGCCCACCATCTCTCCTCGATCCCGATAAAAGTGGTGGGCACGCTTCGCTTTGCCCACCCTACGAGCTAACCCTAAGATCTCTACGATTTATCCTTCCGCCGTGACTTCGGCGCGATCGTGCTGCCGGCCACAACCTGCAACAGATCCTTGCGCACGGCCTCGATGTGCCGCTCCAGGAACCGGCAGGCCTCCTCGACCTTCTGCGCGCGGCAGAGCGCGATCAGATGGGCGTGCTCCTTTTCGGCGGTCCCCATCGCCTTGGTGTTGGAGAGCTGGAGGCGCGTGTAGCGGTCGCTGGTCTGGAGCAGTGACAGCACGATCGCGCGCGTACGCGGCTGCGGGGCGTGAACGTAGAGTGCCATGTGAAAATCGGCGTTGAGCTGGCCCCATTCGCTGACATTACGCGCCTTGATCGCCTTCTCGAAGCTCTTGTGGATGTCATCGAGCCCGCTGAAATCATCGGCGGTGAAACGCGGCGCCGATTGCGCCAGGAGGCGTGGCTCCAGGATTCCGCGCAGGTCGAACACATCGTTGATCTCGTCCAGCGACAGCTCCGAGACGATCGCGCCCTTCTGCGGGACGATGCGCACCAGGCCTTCGGCTTCGAGCTGGAACAGCGCTTCGCGCACCGGGATGCGACTGACGCCATAGGCCTCGCCAAGTGCGTCCTGCCGTAGCTGCGATCCGGCCGGATAGGTGCCGTCGAGGATCGCCTGCCTGAGCTGGTCGACGATCGCGGCCGACAGCGTGCGATGCTTCAGAGGCTGTTTCATCTGACCTTCTGTTGTCCTTCCCGACTCATCCGGCCGAAGCGGTCTCTCTCTTGCATGTTGAGGGGCCCAACAAAAGTGTGCGGCCCGGCAAAAGCCAGTGCCCAGCAAAAGCGCGTCCTGCCGCCGAAATGACCGCAATCTCCGTTTGACACGCCAAATGTATAAATTATACATTTGCCGATAGCACGAGATTTCTCAGGGGTCGGGGCCTCTTTCATGATCGAGCAGACGATGCCGGCCACGCGCGCACTCAGCGTTCGACACATGGTCGTCCGCGCGTCCAGTGCCCTGCTCGCCGTCGAGCGCGTCGCGCTGATGGGCCTGATGTACCTGCTCACCGGGCTGATCCTGGTGAACGTCGTCACCCGCTACGCGCGTTTCCCGATCTACTGGATCGATGAATCCGCGGTCTATTGCGTTGTCTGGCTGACCTTCGTCGGCGCCTCGGCGATGACGCGGCTGCGGCTCGATTTCGCCGTCACCATGCTGACGGAACGTCTTTCGCCGCGGCACCAGAAGATCGCAAAGGTGATCTCGACCGGCATGGTCGTCGCGTTCGGAATCGCACTGATCGTGACCTGCGTGCTCTGGATGGACCCGATTGGTCTCGCGCGCGCCGGCTTCGACGGGCGCAAGCTCGCGGCTGAGACCTTCAACTTTCTCTACACCGAGCACACCCAGACGCTGAACTGGCCGACCTGGGTGCTCTATTTGACGCTGCCGATCTTCGCGGTCTCGATGACCATCCACGGCCTCGCCAACCTGCTGGAAGATCTCGAACTGGTCCCGCGCACGCCGCCGAAGGGCTTTGCGCTCTCCGAACTCGACGGGGTCAACTGATGATCACGTCAGCCGCCTTCGTCGCGATCATGCTGGTCGGCGTGCCGATCGGCCTCTGCCTATGCCTCGCCGGCCTCGTCTACATCGCAGCATCCGGCAATCCGGTGCTGTTCCAGTCCTATCCGCTCCAGCTGTTCGGCGGCGTCGACAGCTACGGCCTGATCGCCATTCCGCTCTTCATCCTGATCGGCGAGATCATGAACGGCGGCGGCATCACGCGGCGCATCGTCGACATGGCGATGGCCTTCGTCGGCTCGCTCAAGGGCGGGCTCGCCTACGTCAACATCCTCGCCAACATGTTCATCTCCTCGATCCTGGGATCGGCGACCGCGCAGGTCGCGATCATGGCCCAGATCATGGTGCCGGAGATGGAGAAGAAGGGCTACGACAAGACCTTCGCGGCGGGATTGACCGCCTATGGCGGCATGCTCGGCCCGATCATTCCGCCGTCGGTGATGTTCGTGGTCTACAGCGTGCTCGCGCAGGTCTCGGTCAGCGACATGCTGATCGCCGGCATCGTGCCGGGCGTGATCCTCACGGTGATGTTCTGCCTCGTCATCGCGCTGATGGGATACGTCTACAACTATCCGCGCGCCGATTATCAGACGCCGCGCCAGCGCGTCATGACGATCCTGCGGACGTCACCCACCCTGCTGATCCCGATCGTCATCGTCGGCACTATCCTCAGCGGCCTCGCCAATGCGACGGAATCCGCTGCGGTCGGCGCGGTCGCCGCCGCACTCGTCGGGAAATACTGGACCAGGGAATTCGAGTTCTCGCAGCTGCCGCAGATGATGCTGCGCAGCGCCATCTATTCGGCGATCGTGCTGTTCCTGGTGGCGGCCGCGGCGGTGTTCTCCTGGGTCCTGATCTTCGGCAAGGTGCCGCAGGAAACCGCCGGCTGGATCCAGTCCGCCGCCAAGGACCCGGTCAGCTTCATGCTGATCTGCAACGTCATCCTGCTGATCATCGGCACTGTCATCGACGGCATTCCCGGCCTGATCATGACGGTGCCGATCCTGCTGCCGGTTGCAACCGACGTCTACCACATCGATCCCCGGCATTTCGGCGTGGTCGTCGTGATCAACCTCGTGCTCGGCCTGCTGTCGCCGCCGGTCGGGCTCTGCTTCTTCGTCGCGGCCGCCGTCACCGGCGCCAAGCCCGGCAAGATGTTCATGGTGACGCTGCCCTTCTTCGTCATCTCCTGCGTCCTGCTGGTGCTGCTCTCGCTCTACCCCTCGCTCTCGCTGATCCTCATCAAATAGGCCCGTTCAAAAGGAAGCCCGACCATGCCGCTTTCACGCCGCCGCTTTCTCGCCGCCAGTGCCGCCGCCTCGGTGTTCGCACCGTCGCTGGCGCTTGCCCAGGCCAAGGAATTCCGCCTCGGCCTGATCACGCCCAACGGCCATTCCTGGAACAAGGCGGCGCTCAAGTTCGGCGACGATCTCAAGGCGGCCACCAACGGCCGGCTCACCCTGACCGTGTTCCATTCCGGCCAGCTCGGCAACGAGCCCGCGATGATGCAGCAATTGCAGTCCGGCGCGCTCGACATGGGCTTCATCCAGGCCGCCGAGCTCGGCTCGCGCGTGCCGCACATCGCCGCGATCAATGCGCCCTACATCGTCCGCTCGACGCCTGCGGTCGCGAAATTCGTGCGGCATCCGGCGGCCGTGAAGCTGTTCGATGTGCTGCCGCAGGAGACCGGCACCATCGGCCTCGGCTGGGGCATCACCGGCATGCGCGCGGTGTTCTCGTCCAAGGACCTGAACTCGCTCGCCGACATCAAGGGCATGAAGCTGCGCATCAACCCGACGCCGGTCTATCGCGACTTCTATTCCTCGCTCGGTGCCGCACCGACGCCGATCCCGACGCCGCAGGTGTTCGACGCGATGGCCAACGGCCAGGTCGATGGCCTCGAGGCCGATCTCGAATTCTCCTGGAACCAGCGCTTCGACAAGGTCTCCAAAGTGATCCTGCAGATGAACGCCGTCTTCATGCCGATGGCCGCGGTCGTTTCCGGCCGGGTCTGGCAGACGCTCCCCGCAGCCGACCGCGAGCTGATTGCCAAGACGGTGAAGTCGACGCTGGACGCGCAGATCGACGAGTTGGCCTCCAACGAGCCCGCGCTGATCGAGAATTTCAAGAACGCGCCGATCCCGATCCGCCAGGTCCCGCCCGGCGACACCGAGGCTGTCATCGCCGAGTTCGACAAGATCTGGCTGCCCAAGGCACCTGTTCTCGCCGAGCTGCGCAAGGTCGGCGCGACGCTCTGATCCCATTCGCCATCCTCTTCACCACAGCCGGCGGATCCAGCCCCCCGCCGGCAAACTCACTTGGAGTCACATCATGAGCCGCCGCGTTTCCTGGGAAGGCGTCTTCCCGGCCGTCACCACGCAATTCCACGATGATCTCTCGCTCGACATCGACGCCACCGCCAAGGTCATGGACGGGTTGATCCGCGACGGCGTCTCCGGTCTGATCGTCTGCGGCTCGGTCGGCGAGAACACCTCGCTGGAGCGCAAGGAGAAGGTCGCGATCATGGAGACGGCGAAATCCGTCGCGGCCGGCCGCGTGCCCGTGCTATGCGGCATCGCCGAATTCACCACCGCCTTTGCGGTCGAAACCGCCAAGGAAGCCGCGCGCGTCGGCATCGACGGCGTGATGGTGATGCCGGCGCTGGTCTATTCGTCGAAACCGCACGAGACCGCCGCACATTTCCGCGCGGTTGCCAGCGCGACCGACCTGCCGGTGATGCTCTACAACAACCCGCCGATCTACAAGAACGACGTCACCCCCGACATCCTGGCCTCGCTCGTCGACGTCGAGACCGTGGTCTGCTTCAAGGATTCCTCGGGCGACACGCGGCGCTTCATCGACACCAGGAATATGGTCGGCGACCGCTTCGTGCTGTTCGCAGGGCTCGACGACGTCATCGTCGAGAGCATCGCCATGGGCGCGGTGGGCTGGGTCTCCGGCATGTCCAACGCCTTCCCGCGCGAGGGCGAGACGCTGTTTCGCCTTGCCAAGGCCGGCCGCTTCGCCGAGGCCATGCCGATCTACGAATGGTTCATGCCGCTGCTGCACCTCGACGCACGCCCCGACCTCGTCCAGTGCATCAAGCTGTGCGAGCACATCATGGGCCGCGGCACCGCGCTGACCCGCCCGCCCCGCCTCGCGCTGCTGCCGCAGGAAAAGGCCGAGGTCGAGGCGATGATGGCGAAGGCGCTCAAGAACCGGCCGCGCCTGCCGGATGTCGGGCTGAAGGCGGCGTAGGCGAAGGTCTCGTAGGGTGGGCAAAGCGGAAGCGTGCCCACCATTCGCAAATTCGGTCGCGGAGAGATGGTGGGCACGGCGCTACGCGCCTTTGCCCACCATACGAAGCTAGGAGGCAGCCCGCTTCTTCTTCGCGTTCAGCGCGGAGGCTACGCGGCTCACAGGCGGCTTGCCCAGCACGCCGCTCATCTCGTTCGTGGCCGCCAGCAGCTTGTCCATGTCGACACCGGTCCTGACGCCCATGCCTTCGAGCATGTAGACCACGTCCTCGGTCGCGACATTGCCCGTCGCGCCCGGCGCATAGGGGCAGCCGCCGAGGCCGCCGGCGGCGGAATCGATGACGCGGACGCCCTCCTCCAGGCCGGCATAGAGATTGGCGAGCGCCTGGCCGTAGGTGTCGTGGAAATGCATCGCGAGTTTTGTTGGCGGGATATTGGCGCTAACCGCGCGCAGCATGCCTTATCAGGCGTGCCGACACCGATGGTGTCGCCGAGCGAGATCTCGTAGCAGCCGAGCTCCCACAGCGTGTTGGCGAGATCGGCGACCGCCTTTGGCTTGATCTCGCCGTCGAACGGACAGCCCAGCACGCAGGAGATATAGCCGCGGACTCTGACGCCATCAGCCTTGGCGCGCGCCAGCACCGGCTTGAAGCGCTCGATGGACTCCGCGACCGTGCAGTTGATATTGGCGCGCGAAAACCCTTCCGAGGCCGCCGCGAACACGGAGACGACTTGCGCGCCGGCAGTGCGCGCGGCGTCATAGCCCTTCTCGTTCGGCACCAGCACGTGGAATTCGGCACCCTTGACGTGGCGGACGCCGCGCAGCACGGCGTCCGAGCTCGCCATTTGCGGGATCGCCTTGGGCGAGACGAAGGCGCCGACCTCGACCGTGGTGAGGCCAGCGGTGACGAGCGCCTCGATGAAGGCGATGCGGGCCTCGACGCTGACGGGCGTCTTCTCGTTCTGGAGGCCGTCGCGCGGCCCCATTTCGATGATGCGGACGGGATCGCTCATCTCACTCTCCCGATGGCTCGACCACGGCGAGCTCGACGCCCTCTTGGACGATGTCTCCGACCTTGCATTTGATTGATTTCAGCACGCCGGCGTAGGGCGCGCGCAGCGTCTGCTCCATCTTCATCACTTCCAGGGTGAGGATCGGCGCGCCCTTGTCGAGCTTGTCGCCCTCCTCGGCCAGCACGGCGACGACGGTGCCCGGCAGCGGCGCCGCGATCTTGTCCTCTCCGACATGCTCTTCGCTCTCGCCGCCGAACGGATCGACCCAATGCAGGTCGAAGCGGCCGTTGCGTGTGCGCAAATACAGCTCATGACCGTCGATCACGGCGGCGACCGAGGACTTGACGCCATCGAGCGTCAGATCGAAGCCGCCGTCACGCGGCGCGATCGTGAACGCCAACTCGCGGTCGCCGATCACCAGCGTCGACGGACCGCTGCCGTAGTTCAGCGTGATCTTCTGCTCAGGTCCATGGCCGACGCGGAAGGCAAAGTTGCGCTGGCGGCGACCGACCGGCATCCAGCCAAAGGTCTGCCAGGGCGAACTCGCCTCGTCTTGCGCGGCCTGCCGCTCGTCGTTGATAACAGCGGCGACTGCAGCGCACAGCTCGAGCTCGCCGGGCGCCGGCGAGGCCTGCGTCAAGCCCGCCAGCTCACGCTCGATGAAGCCGGTATCGATCGCATTGGTCCGCACCTTCGGATGCGTCATCAGCGCCGACAGGAACGGGATGTTGGTGACGATGCCGCGGACGTCGGAGTCTTGCAGCCCGCGGTTCAGCCGTTCGATCGCGACGTCCCGCGTCGGCGCCCACGCGATCATTTTTGCGAGCATCGCATCGTAATAGGGCGAGACCGTATCGCCTTCGCGATAGCCGGCGTCGATGCGCAGGCCGCCCGTTTCCGCCGGCAAGCGCCAGGTCGAGATCCTCCCGACCGACGGCATGAAGTTCTTGGTCGGGTTTTCCGCGTAGACGCGCGCCTCGACCGCATGGCCATTGAGCCGGAGCTCGTCCTGCTTCAGCGGCAGTGCCTCGCCGAAGGCGACGCGCAGCTGCCACTCGACCAGATCGATGCCGGTGATCAGCTCGGTCACGGGATGCTCGACCTGAAGACGCGTGTTCATCTCGATGAAGAACACGTCCTTGCCGTCGGAGACGAACTCGATCGTGCCGGCGCCGACATAGTTCACGGCTCCGGCCGCCTTTCGCGCGGCGGCGCAGACGGTCTCGCGCTGGGCGGGATTGAGCGTCGGCGACGGCGCCTCCTCGATCACCTTCTGGTGCCGGCGCTGCAGCGTGCATTCGCGCTCGAACAGCGACAGCAGATTGCCGTGGCTGTCGCCGATGATCTGCACCTCGATGTGACGGGGATTGTCGACATATTTTTCGATCAGCATGCGGTCGTCGCCGAACGCGGCCTTGGCCTCGCGCTTGGCGCTGACAATCGCCGGTCCAAGCTCATCCGCCGAGCGAACGATGCGCATGCCGCGGCCGCCGCCGCCGGCGGACGCCTTCACCAGGATGGGAAAGCCGATCTTGTCCGCGGCCTTCGAAAGCGTCGCATCGTCCTGGGCCTCGCCGTGATAGCCGGGCACCAGCGGCACGCCGGCCTTCTCCATCAGCGCCTTGGAGCCGGACTTCGAGCCCATCGCCGTCATCATCGCGGCGGTCGGGCCGACGAACACCAGGCCCGCCTCCAGGCACGCCCGCGCGAACTCGGCATTTTCGGACAGGAAGCCGTAGCCGGGATGCACGGCCTCGGCGCCGGTCTTGCGCGCGGCCTCGATCAGCCGCTCGGCACTGAGGTAGCTGTCGCGCGCCCGCGCCGGACCGAGCAGCACGGCTTCATCCGCGAGCGCGACATGCATCGCGTCGCGGTCGGCCTCGGAATAGACCGCGACCGTGCGCAGGCCCATGGCTCGCGCGGTGCGGATGACGCGGCAGGCGATCTCGCCGCGGTTGGCGATCAGGAGCGTGCGAAAACGCCGGTAGAGCATTGAACGGTCCATCGCATCACATCCTGAACAGGCCGAATTTGGTAGGCTCGATCGGCGCATTCGACGCCGCGGAAAGGCCGAGGCCGAGCACGAGGCGCGTGTCGGCCGGGTCGATCACGCCGTCGTCCCACAGGCGGGCGGTCGCGTAATACGGATGTCCCTGGCTCTCATATTGCGCGCGGATAGGCTCGCGGAACTTGTCTTCCTCTTCCTTCGACCAGCTATCGCCCTTGGCCTCGATGTTGTCGCGCCGGACCTGGCTCAGCACCATCGAGGCTTGCTCGCCGCCCATCACCGAGATGCGCGCGTTCGGCCACATCCAGAGGAAGCGCGGCGAATAGGCGCGGCCGCACATGCCGTAATTGCCGGCGCCGTAGGAGCCGCCGATCACGACGGTGAATTTTGGCACCGAGGCGGTCGCCACCGCCGTGACGAGCTTGGCTCCGTCACGCGCGATGCCGCCGGCCTCGTACTTCTTGCCGACCATGAAGCCCGTGATGTTCTGCAGGAACACCAGGGGAATGCCGCGCTGGCAGCACAACTCGATGAAATGCGCCCCCTTCAGCGAGCTCTCGCTGAAGAGAATGCCGTTGTTGGCGATGATGCCGACCGGATGGCCCCAGACATGGGCGAAGCCGCACACCAGCGTCGTGCCGTAGAGTTTTTTGAACTCGTCGAACTCCGAGCCGTCGACGATGCGGGCGATGATATCGCGCACGTCAAACGGCTTTCGGCCGTCGACGGGCACCACGCCGTAGATCTCTTCCGCCGCAAACAGCGGATCGCGCGGCTTGTGCATGTTGAGGTTCGGCCGCACCGACGGCTTCAGCGTGCTGACGATGCGCCGGGCGATGCCGATCGCATGGGCGTCGTTCTGGGCGTAGTGGTCGGTCACCCCCGATTGCCGCGAATGCACGTCGGCGCCGCCGAGCTCCTCGGCACTCACCACCTCGCCGGTCGCGGCCTTCACCAGCGGCGGGCCTCCGAGAAAGATGGTGCCCTGGTTGCGGACGATGATGCTCTCGTCCGACATCGCGGGGACATAGGCGCCGCCGGCGGTGCAGGAGCCCATCACGATCGCGATCTGCGGGATGCCCTGCGACGACATCTGGGCCTGGTTGTAGAAGATGCGGCCGAAATGGCGCTCGTCCGGAAAGATTTCGTCCTGAAGCGGCAGGAAGGCGCCGCCGGAATCGACCATGTAGACGCAGGGAAGATTGTTCTGCCGCGCCACGTCCTGCGCGCGCAGATGCTTCTTCACCGTCATCGGATAGTAAGTGCCGCCCTTGATGGTGGCGTCGTTGGCGACGATCACGCATTCGCGGCCCGAGATGCGCCCGACGCCGGTGATGACGCTCGCCGAATGCACGTCACCGCCATAGAGGCCGTACGCCGCCAGCGGCGACAGCTCCATGAACGAGGTGCCGGGATCGACCAGCAGGTCGACGCGCTCGCGCGCCAGCATCTTGCCGCGCGAGGTGTGACGGTTGCGCGAGACCTCGCCGCCGCCGCCGGCGACCTGGCTCAGTTTTTCACGCAAGTCCGCGACAAGCCCGCGCATGGCCTCGGAATTGCGCGCAAAGTCTGATGAAGACGTATCGATGCTGGAATGGAGCGGCATGTTGATTCCAATGAGGTGAAGGTTTCAGGCCGTCTCTGACATCAGCTCGCGGCCGATCAGCATGCGACGCACCTCCGAGGTGCCGGCGCCGATCTCGTAGAGTTTTGCGTCGCGCCAGAGACGTCCGACCGGAAATTCGGAGGTATAACCGACGCCGCCCAGCGCCTGGATCGCCTCGCCCGCCATCCACGTCGCCTTCTCCGCGGAATAGAGGATCGCGGCGGCTGCATCCTTGCGCAGCGTGCGGGCGTGGTCGGCCCGGTCGCAGGCGCGCCCGACCGCATAGACATAGGCGCGCGCCGACTGCCAGGTCGCATACATGTCGGCGAGCTTGCCCTGCATCAGCTGGAAGTCGCCGATCGGCTGGCCGAACTGCTTGCGCTCATGCATGTAGGGCACCACGGCGTCCATGCAGGCCGCCATGATGCCGAGCGGGCCGCCCGACAGCACCGTGCGCTCGTAATCGAGGCCGGACATCAGCACCTTGACGCCCTCGCCGATCTTGCCGAGCACGTTCTCCTCGGGCACCTCGCACTCGTCGAAGAACAGCGGATAGGTGTTGGAGCCGCGCATGCCGAGCTTGTCGAGATGCTGGCCGTGGGTGAAACCCTTGAAGCCCTTTTCGATCAGGAAGGCGGTCATGCCGCGCGGGCCCGCCTCCGGATCGGTCTTGGCATAGACGACCAGCACGTCGGCGTCGCCGCCATTGGTGATCCACATCTTCGAGCCGTTGAGCACGTAGCGGTCGCCGCGCTTGTCGGCGCGCAGCTTCATCGAAACGACGTCGGAGCCCGCGCCGGGCTCGGACATCGCGAGCGCGCCGACATATTCGCCGGAGATCAGTTTTGGCAGATAGCGCGCGCGCTGAGCGTCGTTGCCGTTGCGGCGGATCTGGTTGACGCAGAGGTTGGAATGGGCGCCGTAGGACAGCCCGACGGCGGCCGAGCCCCGCGAAATCTCCTCCATGGCGACGATATGGGCGAGATAGCCCATGCTGGAGCCGCCATATTGCTCCGGCGCGGTCATGCCGAGCAGGCCGAGGTCGCCAAAGCGCTTCCAAAGGTCGGCCGGGAACAGATTGGCCTTCTCGATCTCGGCTGCGCGCGGGGCGATCTCCGCCTCCACGAAGGCGCGCAGCGTGTCGCGCAGCATGCTGATGTCTTCGCCCAGATCGAAATCGATGCTCGGGATGTTCAAGGCGATTCCTCCGTATTCTTGTCGGGTCCGAACCTACCCCCGCCCGGGCGTCCCAGCGGTCGAAAAGGTTGCATTTTCCGCCAAGTTTGGCGAGGATTTTTCATGCCCTTTCAAGCCGCGACCGCGACGCCCCGCCGCGCCATGACCCCAGCCGCCTTCGTCCGCGGCGTGGTTGCCGCTTATGCCGTTTACGGACGGGATCCAGCGGAAGCGCTAGGCAAGGGGCAGGTCGCCGAGGACCTTGTTCGATCCCGGGACGGACGGGTGACGGCGGCCCAGTTCGAGGCGCTGGCCGGCCACGCCATGCGCGAGCTCGACGACGAGGCGCTCGGCTGGTTCTCGCGCCGGCTGCCTTGGGGAACCTATGGCATGCTGTGCCGCGCCTCGATCACGGCCCCCAATCTCGAAGTCGCGCTAAAACGCTGGTGCCGGCATCATCGCCTACTGACCGAGGACGTGCTGTTCAAGCTCTCGCTTGGTGATGAGACCGCGACCATCTCCATTCGCGAGCAGCGCGACCTTGGCCCGTTGCGTGAATTCTGCCTGGTCACCCTGCTCCGCTATGTCCTCGGCTTTTCCTGCTGGGCCGTCGATTCCGCGATCGCGCTGCGTGCGGCCGAGTTTCCCTATTCCGAGCCGGGCCACGTCTCGGTCTATCCGACGATCTTCTGCAGGCATTTGAGCTTTGATGCGGACGGCGCCCGCATCGTCTTCGACAAACATTATCTCTCTCTGCCGCTGACCCGCAGCCCCGCCGATCTCGACAGCATGCTCAAGGGCGCGCTGCGGCTCACCGTGCTGCCCTACCGGCGCGACCGGCTGCTGGTCGAGCGCGTCCGCCGCGTGCTGCGCAATGCACGCGGACGCATTCTCGGCGCCGAGGATGTCGCAAGCGAGCTGGCGCTCTCCACCCGCACCATGCATCGGCGCTTGCGCGAGGAAGCGACCTCGCTACGCGATCTCAAGGAAGAGGCAAAGTTCGAGCTCGCCAAGCAGGAGCTGATGCGCGGCCGGGCGCCCATCAAGCGGATCGCGGAGATCGCCGGCTTCCGCAACGAGAAGAGTTTTTCGCGCGCCTTCCGCACCTGGACCGGCGCCTCCCCGCGCGAGTTTCGCGAGCGCTATCGCTGAGGCGCGGCGTCACCTGCTTGTCATAAATTGACGTCCTCCGAGATCACTCTCGGAGGACGCAATCTCTCGGATCAGGTCGCGATCTCAGGCGTTAGTTCTGCGCGCCCTGGCGAGCCTTGGGCTGCTTCGTCTGCTTCGGCTGGAAGGCGAGCGCATCGTTGCTAGTCTTGGCGCCGCCGGCCTGCGAGCACGTGCCGCCGATGCCACCGGCCGCCTGACGGCAGGCTTCCATCGTCGGATAGCCGCAGCCGTGAGCGGCCTGGGCGCCGTTGGTGATGCAATAATCGTCGGCCTTCGCAGCCGGCGCCGACAGAACAAAAAACGCAGACGCAAACAGCAGAGGCTGCGATCGTCTTCGAAGTCGATGTCATGATGTCTTTTCCTGCTTAGGGTCCCACAAAAGCATCCCCGGCGTGCGACGCAGGCCGAGGTTCACACCCTGCATCTAGGCAGCGCAAAGATGCCGACAATCACGGTTGCGCGCATTGCAGTCCTGCCTAAATCACATGTCACAGTTAGGTGAGTTACTAAGCTATTATAACTATCCGAATCGACCGCACCGCGCGCAAACGCCCCGACTTCGGAATTTCAGTAGAGAGACTTGTACGCCTATCCGACGGGTGCCGCCACTACATCCTGTAACGGCAGCGGCACATCCTTCGCGACGCCCAGCACCGGAAAGCTGCGGACGTTCTTCACATCAGGCATCGCGGCGAAATGCAGCAGCTGCTGGCGCATGCTCTCGACGTTCGGCGCGACGCATTTCAGCAGGTAGTCGGTGTCGCCTGAAATCCGCCAGCACTGCTGGATGCGCGGGATCGCGGCAATCGAGCTCTCGAACGCCTCCAGCACCGGCTGGGCCTGGCTCACGAGCTGGATCGAGACGAACGAAACCACCTCATAGCCGAGCAACCGCTCGTCGATGACGGCGCGGACCGCCCGGATCACGCCGCGGCTGAACAGCAGTTTCAGCCGCCGCAGGCAATTGGGCGCGGACACGCCGACCCGCAGTGCCAGCTCGTTGTTGCGCACCCGACCGTCCTGCTGCAGCTCGGATAAGATCTTCAGATCGACGCCGTCGAGCTGGTCACGCCCGGCCATCCCCCACCTCGCCATGATCCCATCATGACGTCAGCGAAGCACGCGGCGGAATCGCTGCCAAGTGGCGGCAGCGCGGCGCAATAGCTGTCCGTCTATCGGGGTCATCGGACGCGACGTCATGTCTGCGGGCGGGGTACCCCGCCGTCATGCCAGGGCTTGTCGCGGCCATCCGCGCTCTTTCACTCGGCCCCAAAGACGTCGATGTCCGGGCCTTCGCCTCGCCGAAGCGGCTTCGGCCGCGCAGGCGGGACAAGGCCCGGGCCTGACGCGTAAATCACGTCGTATGAAGTCGTAGCAGCGAGCCGCCCCTCAATGCGTCCAGGGCTCGCCGCGCCGGAACGAGAAATTGTCGGCATAGGCGACCGGGCGGCGGATCGAATCCTGCGGCTCGATCACCTGGTAGGCGATACCCTTGCGCTCACAATAGGCGACCGCCTCTTCCTTGCTGTGGAAGCGCAGCGTGATCTGCTGCTTCATGTCGCCGGACGAGATCCATCCCATCAGCGGCTCGACCGAACGCGGCTGCTCCGGCTCGTAATCCAGCTGCCATTCCTTGGTCTTGGACCGGCCGGATTGCATCGCGTTCTTGGCGGGCTTGAAAATGCGTGCGGTCATGGGTGGTCCGGGCCTCTTGGTCTTTTCGTTCGATTTCGATGCGTCACGGTAGCAGTTGGTGGAAACCGCGGGCATAGTATAGAGACACCTTTTGGGAACTGATCGGTGATTCCGGTCCCCCCGGGGGTGCGTTGCCGACGGGTATAGTCATTATGCTGCACCGTGACAATTGCGTACCCGCCTTCCGCGCCGGGATCCCGCCCGGCGGCCCTGTCTCGCCGACACCAGCGTATCCGCCCCCTCCGAAAGCTTCCGTCGCATGGCCTTCCTGAACATCAACGCCACGCTTCCCGAAAAGGGCCGTGACCTCAGGCTCGACCTGTTTCGCGGCATCGCGAACTGGGCGATCTTCCTCGACCATATCCCCGACAACGTGGTGAACTGGATCACCACCCGCAACTACGGCTTTTCCGACGCCGCCGACCTGTTCGTCTTCATCTCCGGCTACACCGCTTCCTTCGTCTATGCGCGAATGATGCTCGAGCGCGGCTTCATCGTCGGCGCCACGAGGCTGACCAAGCGGGTCTGGCAGCTCTACGTCGCCCACATCATCCTGTTCGTGATCTACATCGCCTCGATCAGCTATCTGGCGCTGCGCTTCGGCGACTCTGACATGATCAACGAGTTCAACGTCGCCGGCCTCGTCGACAACGCCACCGAGACGCTGCGCCAGGGCCTGTTCCTGCGCTTCAAGCCGCTCAATCTCGACGTGCTGCCGCTCTACATCGTGCTGATGGGGCTGTTTCCGCCGGTGCTGTGGTTCATGCTGCGCAAGCCCGACCTGACGATGGCGCTGTCCATCGTGCTGTGGCTCGCCGCCCGCCATTACGGCCTGAACCTGACCGCCTATCCGGCCGGCCAGTGGTACTTCAACCCGTATGCCTGGCAGGTGCTGTTCGTGTTCGGCGCCTGGTGCGCGATGGGCGGCGCCCGGCGTTCGGGAGCCGTGATCAATTCGCCGATCACGCTGTGGCTTTGCCTCGGCTATCTCGCCTTCGCGCTGGTCATGACCATGGCCGGCCGCTTCCCCACCCTCGGCGGCATGTTCCCGGGATGGCTGTTCTCGGCCTTCAACCCCAACGACAAGACCAATCTCGCGCCCTACCGCTTCCTCCATTTCGTCGTGATCGTGATCCTGGTGATCCGCTTCGTGCCGAAGGACTGGCCTGGTCTGGAGTGGAAGGTGTTCGATCCCTTGATCGTCTGCGGCCAGCAGTCGCTCGCCGTGTTCTGCGTCGGCGTGTTCCTGTCCTTCGTCGGCCATTTCGAGCTGTCGATGAGCTCGGGCTCGCTGTTCGCGCAGATCTTCGTCAGCATCGCCGGCATCGCGATCATGACGACGGTGGCCTATTACATTTCCTGGTCGAAAAAGCAGGACAAGCCGTTGAAGCCGCCGCCGCCCAAACCTGCGGCCGCCGCCTCGCCCGCAAAGGCCGCCTAGAGCCATTTCCGTTCCGATGAAATCGGAACGGGGTGCTAGCTTCTAGTAGCGGCAGCGGAGCCGGCTCAGGCCGCTTCGCTGTCGTACTCGGTGAACTTCTTGTAGATCCAGTCGCGGCCGTCGTGGCGGCGCCAGACCTTTCCATAGACGATCTGCCCGTTGATCGAGCGGCGCGGCACGATCACGGTCCAGAGGTGCCAGATCTCGGTCCAGCTCGACTGCGGATGGACGGTTCGGACGTTGCGATCGAAAGACATGACGCAAAACTCACAAGATATGAGCGCCGCGACGAACTGTGACCTGTGTGACCACCGATTGCAGGCAGCCCATCGCGAGCCTTGCCGACCTGATATCAGCCAGGAATGCGGCCGCAACAACCACTCGGCCTTAACCTAACCGGTCAACCTTACCCCTCGTGGGTACCCGCCAAGACCCGTTGAAAGCCGGCGCCGATCTTTCTATGATGCGTGCACAATTTGAGAATGAGCGCGCCGTTTCGGACGCGTGGCAATTGCGAACTGATTTTCATTTTTCAAATGACTTGCTGACTGGGGCACCACAATGAATATGCAATGTGGACGTTTGCGCCTGGCGGTGTGCTCGGTGCCGCCTGCGCCGCGTGTCAAGGCAGTCAAGACATCTGTCTCTGAACCGCCGAAGGCGGCCAACGACAATCATCTGGCGTGGCCGTTCCTGCCGTTTCCGCTCGGCTGGTACGCGACGAACTGATCCCCGGAATAGCGCGACGCCGCTCAAGCGGAATATCATCGCTTGGCGGCGTCCGTTTAGGCATTGGGCGCTGAAATCCCCAATGCTCATATGTCTATGGCGACAGCCAAAGGTTCGAAGCAATTTTGCGAATTCTGCGTCGGGCCGGCCGGCGCAATGCCTTGAAAAATCGCGCAGAAGTCGCGTTGGGTGAAGAACAAGCGCCAAGGCTTCAGGCAAGGCTTCAAGCAAGGTTCGCGCGCGCTTCCGGTCGCCATAGGCCCGCCTGCCCATCCCCCGCAATCGCGCCGGCTGAGATGCCCTGCGCGTTGTCGGTCTGTCGCGGCGGCCGTGCAGTTCCCGCCTTTGCAGTCGCAACCAATCACCGCGCCATGAGTTGCAGGTTCTTCCCGTCTGTCCGGGGAAGCTGCGTGGCTGCGATCCATGCCCGCGCGATGTACGGACGGTCATCTCGCCTCACGACCGTGTGAGCTGGAGCGCGGCCGGTGAATTTTCACGAGCGAGCAGAGACCAACGAACAGCAGGCCGCAAGCCAAGGGGATGCAGTGAGTCAAATCGATACGACCGAGAAACTCTCGGGCACACCGGAGACTGAAAGTTCGCTGTTCGCGCTGTGCGGGCTTGGCGTCGCCGGGATCGCAATGCTGGGCTGGATCTGCGCCCTCGCCTGGATCGCCTGGCGCCTGGTCGATTGGCTGTGGTTCTGAAATCGAAACGCCGCCGGCACGCCGACGCACGCCCAAGTTGCATCGGACGTAATTTCGCGGAGATCGCCCCGCTGACCTGACGGTCGGCAGCGGCAGCGGGATGAGCGCGGCGCAATATCGAGAGAATTGAAGGAGCTTCAACCTCGGGACTGGTCGGGGCAGCTGGATTCGAACCAACGACCTGCAGTACCCAAAACATATCAGCTAGTCCCTCACCCGCCCTCGGGCACCATCAAGGGCCCTAAGCCCGCTAGGAAAACCTCTCAGGCCATAACCTACCGCTATCCCTCGCCTGCTGTGATTGGCACCGCGGTGCTTCCCCCGTGCTTCCCGGAGGGCAAATGAGCGGTCAAACCATCACAAAGACCCTGGTCGACGGCCTCGAAAAGGAGGCATCTGAATACACGGTGTGGGACGCAAAGCTCCCCGGCTTCGGTGTGCGGGTCCGTCCCACCGGCGCCAAGTCGTTCATCATCGTTTACCGGGCCGGGACCGGCCGTGGAGCGCCAGTACGGCGCTACACCGTGGCCCCCGTCGGCAAGCTGGCCCCTGAGGGCGCCCGAACGCAAGCCAAGATCCTGCTCGGGAACATAGCTAATGGAGCGGACCCGGCCGCGGAGAAGCGAGCGAATCGCCCCAAGCGGGACCGGCTGACATTCGATGAGCTCGCCCAACTCTACCTGGACCAATACGGGAAGGTCCGGAAATCATCCTGGAAGAACGATGACGGTTACCTCAAAAAGCCCCGAGCGAAGTGGAAGCGGCGAATCGCGGCCGAAATCACTGACGACGACGTGGCGGAGCTCCTCGAGGAGATCGGCGCGACCGCACCCGTGGGGGCGAACCGAACGCAGTCAGTCCTGCACACGCTGTTTTCCTGGGCGAAGGAGCCGGGCCGCAAGCACGTCCCGACCAATCCCGTTGCGGATATGCGCCGGCGCTACCAGGAAACGCCACGCGAGCGCATCCTCAACGATGAGGAGATTCGGACCCTGTGGTGGGGCTTAGATGATCCAGAGCTGCCGGCCGGCCGGCCGATTGCGCTCGCCTTGCGGTTCATTCTGGCAACCATGGTCCGGCCAGGTCAGTCGGCGGGCCTGCTCATTCCGGAATTGGTGGGCTTCACCGGCGAAGAACCACAGTACCACATCCCCAAAAATCGGGTGAAGAAGCGCCGCGAAGTTCGATCCCAACGTCGTCGACCGGAAGGCACTCGAAGCCGCCGTCAACGCGTTGTCCGACACAAGGAAGCCGCGGCGACGCGCCACGCGAACAAAATAGGCGTCAAGCGCCATTCAAAAGGGCCGCAGAGCTACGCTTACACTCGACGTCCTCAGGTCCGCAGATGACCACCAGCGCTCGAGGCGCCATTCCATGGAAACTCCTCGACGGGCGATTCCTCGTCTTCGGGGTCGCCAGCGTCGAGCGGCACCGGTTTGGCCGGGCTCTCCCACATGATGCCAAGCGGCCGGACTGGCACATTCTACAGCCCGACCGCCGCTGCAATCGCTCAAGGCAATGCCGCCGCGCAGAACGATGCGATGATTGCGGCAACCGTGGAGACCGGTCAGCGCAATATGGCCGTCCTTGAGCAATCTGTGATCAAAGACAACACCCTGATGCCGGGTGAATGGTACGGCGGTCAACTGCATATCGCGCCTCCGACCGACCAGGGTGGAGCTCAGAAAAGTTATACGATCGTGATCACGGTCGGTGGAGATCGGCACGTGATCGATGTTGCCCAAGGACCGGCGGGGGCTTGAGTCGATGTGCTCAGTCCTTCGTGACCCCAGCCGAAGTCTTCGATGGCGCCAGATTAGATCTCTGACAATCATGCTTGCAGCAGCCGCTGTGATCTGCACGTCTGTTAAGCCGGCCAAGGCCGACTGCAACTCGGCGATCTCGTCCTATAATTCCGCTCTCAGCGATATTGAGAACTATCTGAGGCGCTACACTCGCTGCCTGAATTCAAGTGACGGAGCGGACGATTGCTCTTCCGAGTTTCGCAGGCTGCGTTCAGCTCAAAGCGATTTCGAAAGCGCGGTATCGGAATATCAATTGTACTGCCGCAGGTAAGATCAGAGCGATGTACGTTGCCCGTTCTCTGCCTCCGACGGGGCATAGCGAGTTGATTTGTGGGCCGTGCATCGAGCCCTAACGGAGCTACCGCGTGAGATTTGAAGCAACCGCGGCCGCTGCCTCGCGCTCTGCACGCAACCAGAATTCAAGGTCCCTGCCCTCCGGGCGCCCGGCGTTCTCCCAAAGCTTGTACGCCCGCCGTCTCGTCTCCTCCACCAAGCTTGCGGCTTTCAGTCTGCGGAGCCTATCGCTGATCTCCCGGGCGAATGCTTCGAGACGCTCTACGGTCGCCCCGTCGGAGATAAGCGAGATAGCCCGTTGGGCCAATACGAGCTGATGCTCAAGCCGTCGCAGTTCGGATAGCTGATCCATCTACCCAGCCCACACAGAACGCCACGAACGTCAAAGAGTGTCCGGTGTCTTAAGCTCGTGGCGGATTCGTTCTTCTTTCAATTGTTGCTCCGCCTCGTACCAGAACTCATCTATACGACCTTCAGGCTTCCCGGCTTCCTCCCAAAGCTTGTAGGCGCGGGCGCGTATCTCGTCTGAATCTACTTGGGGCATGATGTCACCCTCGTTAGTGCACCGCCCTCGATGTTGGAGCTACTAGGGGGGCGTGTTGGCTGCCGAAGTAACTCGATTGACGATGGGGAGTTCCAGATTCCCGGAAGGTGCGCCACTCTAGTCAAAGACATAACTGATCGCAGCGATAACCACCTTAACCATCGCCGCACGTCCGGAGCAGCAAACAAGCAAACGGTTGCTTCGCCACAACAGCAATAGCAAAATCAACGCATTGATGATCACCGCTAATGGACGGCTACACGGTCGTCACCAAGGCGACCAAGGAGTTCATCGACGCCTCGGGCCGCCGCAAGGTCAGTGGGTCAAAACGCGAAGATCCCAGAGTGAGCAAAGTCGGTCCGCTCCACCCCACGAAGCGGACCTCAATGAAAGGCGTCGCCACTTCGCTGATGGGCCAATTCCGGAAGTCGCGACGCTCATTCAATGATCTTGTCAGCACGGACCAGGATCGTTGCCGGCACGGTAATGTTCGAGGCCTTGGCCGTCTTGAGATTGATGACAAGCTCGAACGTGGTCGGCTGCTCGACGGGGATGTCTGCCGGCTTCCCGCCTTTGAGGATGAGGTCGATAATTTCCGCGCCGCGCCGCCATTGCTTGCCATGATCGGTGCCGTAGGACCGCCTGCTTCCGCGAACTCGCGGTAGCCGTAGATAGCGGGCAAACGCAGGCGGGAGGCGGCCGCGGCAATTTCGGTCCGCTGACTAAACGTGAAGGGGTCCTCGAGAATCGCAAGGCCACGCCGGCTCCTGCGACCTTGCTGGCCTCGAGCTGCGGCGCGATCTCCTCGGGCGAGCGCACCTCAAAGGCCCGTAACTCTATTTTCGCGACACGCGCTGCGGTCTCGAGTTCCCTGTAAGCGAGGGCCGCGTACGGCGTGCCCGGATTCAAGACCGCGGCAATCAGCGAGGCGGCAGGGACGATCTCGCGCAACAGCTGAAGCCGGGCGCCCTGTATGCCAGCGGCTAGGTCCGACAGTCCGGTGACGTTACCGCCGGGCCGGGCGAGACTTGCAACGACCCCCGCGCCGACAGGATCGCCGACAGCCATGAATACAACCGGGATGCCGTTTCCGGCTGCCTTGCCTGCCTTGGCGGCAACCGTGCCAAATCCGGTGACAAGCACATCAGGCTTCATCCGAATGAGGTCGGACGCAAGACCTGGCAAGAGTTCCGGCCGGCCTTCTGCCGAGCGATAGACGAAGTGCAGGTTTTTTCCGTCAATGTAACCAAGCTGATCGAGACGGCGCAAAAAATTCGGCGCGAAGCTACGATCCTCACCTGCAAGAAGGGCGAGGTAGGCAACGGTGAATGATTTGACTTTTTGTGCGCTAGCCTTGGGCGCGACGCCGAGGAGCGTGGCACCGGCTAGTATTTTCATCAACGACCTCCGGTGCGTCATGCAAATGCCTCTCGCACCAAGTATTCGAGCTGCAGACCAGACGGATCGCCCACGAATCCTGTTGGCTATCAAATGCGCCTTCTATTCCCGAACAAAAATATGTGACTTAACCTTCCATTCACCGTTGGATTGGTGCTCATAAAGTTTAACTGTACTGCCGGACAGCATGGTCGTTTCCTCCCCCTTTACCAATGAGGCTTTGAAGCGGGACGTCACGTAAGCGTAGTCTCCCATCTGCAAAATCTCTACAAGCTCAAGTTTGTGATCTTTGACGCTCGTGCCTCTTTTGGCAAAAAAGTCGCGTATCGCAGTAGGGCCAGAGACGGGTGCTGCGCCGGGCGGCATTAGACTGGCGTCGGCGGCATACATTGGCAGCAAGGCGTCGAAATTCGGATCGTTGATCGCGGCGTCCCATTGCGCATTGAGTTTCGTCATATCTTCAGTGAGCGGGTCTGCACACACATGGCCGATCGTGGCCAACAAAAGCACCAGCACCACTGACCAGGTTTTGCTCATGACTTTGCTTTCTCTGATCTGACCGTGTCCGCCAGCCTGCGGCTAGCCGGCTCGTTACTGATCAGCGGTTCGTGAAAGCGCGCTTGCCGATGGCATAAAGGCTGCAAATTATTAAATACCGGAGAGTTCGGCGCGTCTCCGTTTTGTGGGCGGCTTCCGGCAAGCTAAAGCTTGGCGGTGCAAGCAAGCTATACGATTATCGAAAGAACGCCTATAGCTGCCTTGGGTCAATCGCGTCAGTTTGGCCCTTACCCGCAAACTTCCAGTCTGCCCCTATCAGACGCAGTGCGTCAACGGCGCCGATGGGCCACAAGGCGACATCCTCCGAGCGGCGGCCTCGATCTCGAAGCGGACACGAGATGCTTCAGTCCGCACGTCTGCTTCGGGGTCAAGAGCGTCGGTGTCGCGGTCGGCTGCAAACTTCCGGTCTGCCCCTATGAACTGACATGTAGCTGCACCGCGTCAACGGAAGCGATGGGCCAAAAGGCGACATGACGGACGCTGACGCCGTGGCATGTAAGGGGGCCGGCTTGGCGGCCCGAATGGAGTTCCGCCAAAGCGGACGTGTCGAGCCGGGGTTCTCAAACAGTATTGATCCATATCAACATGCGCCCCTGTGTCGCACGTTGAGTCCGGAAACTACTCAGTAGGACCAGACGGAGGAATTGCCCATGATAGTCGGAAGTAATTTGTTGCGTAGCTTGCTGGCGGGTGTCGCGGCGGTCGCACTGATGAACGTGCCCGCGTCCGCCCAACAGCAGAAGCGACCGAACGTCGTCATGCTGATGACGGACGATACTGGCTGGAACGATTTCGGCGCCTACAGCGGGGGCGGCAAAGCGCTCGGCCATCCAACGCCAAATATCGACCGGATCGCCAAGGAAGGTGCGACGTTTACGAACTGGTACGGTCAAGCAAGCTGCACAGCAGGCCGCGCCTCATTCATAACTGGGCGTATTCCGATCCGTTCGGCACTATCAATCGTGGTCGCTCCGGGCGACGAAAATGCTCTGAAGAAGGAGACGCCGACAATCGCCGAGTATTTCCAGAAGAGCGGCTATTCGACTTACTTCTCTGGCAAGTGGCATCTCGGTGACAAGCCCGAGTCCTACCCAATCGAACATGGCTTCGATGAGATGAAGGCATTTGCGGCATATTACCCCGGCGTCTACACCTATGCCGACACCTCCAAATGGTTTCATCCCTGGTTTCCCTCGTACAACCCGGAGATTGCAAAAGCATATTTTGACATCGTGAACATGTACGAGTGGGAGGGGGTCGCCGGACAACCGGCGAAGAGAGGCGAGTACATAACGTACGACCGCCTTGCCGACTTCGACGTTCGTCAGGCCGACTACGCAATCGACTACATCAAGAAGCACGCCAAGGATACCAAGCCGTTCTTCATGGATGTCAACTTCATGAAGATGCACAATCCAACAAATGCAGCAGCCAAATTCGCCGGGAAGTCCCGGCTGGGCGATTACTCGGACTCTTTGCTAGAACTGGATGACGACATCGGTCGTATCATGGAAACGATCCGCGCCGAGGCGCCGGATACGATTGTCGTCGTGACGGCCGACAACGGGGCGTGGCAGGATGCCTACCCCGATGCGGGAACGACACCCTTCAGAGGCGAAAAAGGCACGGCGTTTGAAGCTGGTTGGCGCGTACCGGGCTTGATGTGGTGGCCTCAACACATTGCAGCTGGCTCAAGCTACGATGAGATGATGTCGCACATCGATTGCTGGGCTACGCTCGCCAAGATGGTTGGCCTGACCCCACCGCCCCACGGCGCATGGGTCGATAACAGTGGCAAGCCAATGTACTTTGATAGCATCGACAACAGCGAATACATCCTCGGTCACGCGCAGCATTCGGCGCGAAGGTCGTGGATCTATATTGACGGCGAAAATTTCATGGGAGCGCGCGCAGATGTCGCCGGTGATCCAAGCAATCCCGAGTTAAGCATCGCGTGGAAATACCTATGGACGGCCAAGGACACTTGGCTTGGCCCAGAGCAGAACTTGGGCGCGATCGGCGCGATTTACAATCTGACCATGGACCCGTTCGAGAAGTACGACATGGTCTTCAACGGAGCGATGTCGGCACGTATGCCAATGCAGTCTCCGGGGAAGTACGCAGGACAGGACAATGGCTGGGTCTTGGCACTTATCAGCCCGGTCGTGATGGATTTCAACAAATCGATCGTTGAATTTCCCAGCATCAAGCGCAAGCCCGGCGGAGCGTCGAATGATTGGCGGCCCGATTTGCAGCACCCGGAAATCCAGTGCCATTGCTGGATATGAAACACCTGCCGAACATTAAAGGAAGCGGCGGCTAATCGAACGGTCAATATAACAGTCGCGAGTCTTTTCGACGTTAGTCATGAAGACGGTGGGTCATTGGCTTGATCCGCCGCCTTCGTACCCTCGACGGCCTCGTGCGAGGTCTTAGTGTCTGTTCCAAAACATGTTGAGTCGAATGAATCGGTTGTGATTCAAGGTGAGCGGCCTGATTCGATGGGGACGCGCCGCCAATGTGGACTACCGAGAACCGTGCACGCTACGACCGCAGCCGCCTGCGCTATCCGAGCGACTTGACCGACGAGGAGTGGGCGCTGATCGCGCCTCGCATCCCGCCGGCCAAGCGCGGCGGCAACAAGCGTACGGTGGACCTGCGCGAGATTGCCAACGGGCTGATGTACATCCTGAGCACAGGTTGCCAGTGGCGCGCGATCCCCAAGGACCTGCCGCCGCGCTCGACGCTGTATGGCTACTTCGATCTGTGGAGCTGGAACGGCACGCTCGATAAAATTCATCACGCCCTCTATGTCGAATGTCGCGAAAGGGCCGAGCGCGAGGCTTCTCCCACCGCCGCCATCATCGATAGCCAGAGCGTGAAAAGCGCTGAAAAAGGGGGCCTCATGATCTCCATGGCTACGACGCGGGCAAGAAGATCAAGGGCAAGAAGCGGCACATTCTCGTCGACACGCAAGGCCTCTTGATGCACGCCATCGTGCATGCGGCGGACATCCAGGATCGCGACGGCGGCGTGCTCCTGATGGCAACGTTGTTCGGCCTCTATCCCTTTCTTCTGAAGCTCTACGCCGACGGCGGATATCAAGGGCCACATTTCCGGGGATGTCCCGATCGCTGTTGAACTACGTCGGGTCGACGTTGCCGGAATGAATATTACGCAGCCCTCGTGACGTGGGCAACGGACTTGATTGTCATGCGATCGTGGTGAGCTTGAAGGGCCGCACGCAGAACCGACAATTGCTTATGCGCCTTCAATCGTCGGAAGCCCTTGTTGGCCTCGATCATACCGGCCGCGACCCATCGCAAGGCCATACCGGCATCCCGCCAGCGTTTAACGTTGCGCGTGACGCGGCGAATGGTGCCCATCATGTTCTCGGCGATATTGGTACAGGCGAGCGATCGGCGAAGCTCCTTCGGCAACTTCAACCGGACGACAGTCAGGATTTCGTCGAGGCCTTCGAGGATACTGGCCGCAACGCCGGGCCATTGCTGGTCGAGTCGACGCGCGAGATTGCGGATCAATTTTTCAGCCTTGTCGGCGTCATCGAGCTCCCAGGCCTGGCGCAGCACCCGGCGGGTGGCCGCATGATGCTCTTTCGGCAGGCGTTCCATGATGTTGCGCGCCTTGTGGATCTGGCAGCGCTGGATCGCAGCGGCCGAACCGAAGGTGCGGCGGATCGCCTTCGACAACGCCTTCGCGCCGTCGGCGATGAACAGTCTTGGCACCGTCGGGTCGAGCCCGCGCGAGACCAGGTTGTCCAGCAGGGCCTGAACCGTTGCTGCATTCTCGGTCGCCCCTTCCACCAGCGCCAGCGGATGCTTGTTGCCTTCGCCGTCAACCCCGATCGCGGCCACCAGCACGAGATCGTCGTCGAGATGCAGCCCGTCGATTTGGACCACCAGAAGGTCGAGCGCGGACAGATCGGCAGCCATGAAGTCGGCCAGCCGCGCCGCCGACAGAGCCACGAACCTCCGCGAGGCCGCCGACTTCGAAATCCCCGATCCGGGCGGTGCCGGCACGTCACCCTCGGGCAGCCGGACGGCGCGGCCGAACCGGCGCGTCGACACATTGATCGTAAGCGCGAATTTCTCCGCACCTTTTGCTTTTGAGTGCCCTGATGCATGAGGTGTCCACCAAAATAAGTGGACACCTTGTGATGAGCGACGATGATCAGAAACTGCGGGTCAGGCTTGTTGGCCGGAACGGTCGGCGGCGCTACGAGGCAGCATCGAAAGAGCGTCTTGTCACGGCCTGTCTTGAGCCTGGGGTTTCGGTATCGAGGCTTGCACTCGAATATGGGGTCAACGCGAACCTCCTTCGGAAATGGATCAAGAAGCACACCGCGACCAGGTCGCTGCCGCCGTCCTCACGCCCGGCGTTCATCCCGGTTCAGCTTGAGGGGTCCGCCGATCGGGCCTTGTCGCGGCAAGGCAGCGTGGCGGCGGTGGAGTTGCCGTCGACTTGCGATGAAGTGCGAGGGTCGGAACCCAAGGGAGCGCCAGCTTTTTGTTCTCCCGCCAAAGTGAGCGTGTCCTTGCCGAACGGCGTGAAACTCGCACTGGAATGCGGCGATGTGGATGCCTTGACGGCGATCATCGGAGCCCTTGGCCATGTTCAGACTGGGCGGTGACCTGCAGGTCTATCTGCACCGTGAGCCGATCGACTTCCGGGCTGGCATCAACAGCCTTGCGGTTCTGGTCCAGGAGACGATGGCACTCGATCCGTTCGCTCCGGCGGTTTTTGCGTTTTGCAATCGCCGTTGCGACCGGATGAAGCTGCTGTTCTTCGATCGGTCCGGCTTTGTGCTGGTCCTGAAGCGGCTGACCGAGGACAAGTTCCGATGGCCGCGCCGCCAAGAGGCGGTTGTCACGCTGACGACCGAGCAATTGCATTGGATTCTTGACGGCATCGATATCGATGCGATGGTCCGCCATCCGGTGCGGCAATATCAGGTTGCCGGCTGAGCTCTCGAGTTGAGCGGTTGACGCGTCGGTACGGTTCAGATTCAAGAATCCGATGAATCGAACCGGCGATCCGAGTGTTGAGGTGCTGTTGGCGCGCATTGCTGCGCTGCAGGCGGAGAACTGTCAGCTCACGGAGCGCGTCGTCAAGCTCGAGGAAGAACTGGCGCTGGCACGCCTGCATCGTTTTGCGCCGCGCAGCGAAAAGCACGTCGATCGTCTCTTCAATGAAGCCGAGCAGGCCGCCGATGAGGATGACGCCGGCAGTGAAACGAACGATATCGCGGAACTTCCGGACACGGGCTTGCCATCCGTCGAAAGCGCGCCGGGAAAGAAGCGCGGCCGCAGGCCGCTGCCGGCGAACCTGCCGCGCGAGCGCGTCGAGTATGACCTGCTCGACGATCAGAAGGCGTGTCCTTGCTGCCGTGGCCAGATGCATCGCATGGGCGAGGCTGTCACCGAGCAACTCCATATCGAGGTGAAGGCGAAGGTTTTACAGAATGTGCGCTTCAAATATGCGTGTCGCCATTGCGATCGCACCGGGATCAACGCACCTGT
Source organism: Bradyrhizobium barranii subsp. apii (assembly GCF_011516635.5). Classification (GTDB taxonomy): domain Bacteria; phylum Pseudomonadota; class Alphaproteobacteria; order Rhizobiales; family Xanthobacteraceae; genus Bradyrhizobium; species Bradyrhizobium barranii. The sequence goes on from NZ_CP096255.1 coordinate 5,444,985, forward strand.
CGTGACCGCGCCGATGCCGACGCAGCCCTTGCCGGGCAGCGTTGCCACGGCCTCAACGCTGGCGTTTGCGCTGGTTCATAAATATGTCGATGGGACGCCGCTCTACCGCCTGGCGCAGGCCTTCGGACGCGCTGGAGTTCCTGTCAGCCGTGGCGCTTTGGGCCACTGGGTGATCGGCTCGAGCGAGAAGCATCTGCATCGCATCTACGACGCCCTGAAGCTGCGGCTCAGATCACAACCTCTCATCCATGGCGACGAGACGACGGTTCAGGTCCTCAAGGAGAAGGACAAAGAGGCCACCAGCACATCATACATGTGGGCTTATCGCAGCGGCAGGGACAGTCGCGAGCCGATCGTTCTTCTGGATTATCAGCAGGGCCGCGGTCAAATCCACCCGCAGACCTTCCTTGGCGATTACCGCGGCATCGTGATGAGTGACGGCTATACCGCATGGCGCACGCTGGAAGGGGATGTCCCGATCGCTGTTGAACTACGTCGGGTCGACGTTGCCGGAATGAATATTACGCAGCCCTCGTGACGTGGGCAACGGACTTGATTGTCATGCGATCGTGGTGAGCTTGAAGGGCCGCACGCAGAACCGACAATTGCTTATGCGCCTTCAATCGTCGGAAGCCCTTGTTGGCCTCGATCATACCGGCCGCGACCCATCGCAAGGCCATACCGGCATCCCGCCAGCGTTTAACGTTGCGCGTGACGCGGCGAATGGTGCCCATCATGTTCTCGGCGATATTGGTACAGGCGAGCGATCGGCGAAGCTCCTTCGGCAACTTCAACCGGACGACAGTCAGGATTTCGTCGAGGCCTTCGAGGATACTGGCCGCAACGCCGGGCCATTGCTGGTCGAGTCGACGCGCGAGATTGCGGATCAATTTTTCAGCCTTGTCGGCGTCATCGAGCTCCCAGGCCTGGCGCAGCACCCGGCGGGTGGCCGCATGATGCTCTTTCGGCAGGCGTTCCATGATGTTGCGCGCCTTGTGGATCTGGCAGCGCTGGATCGCAGCGGCCGAACCGAAGGTGCGGCGGATCGCCTTCGACAACGCCTTCGCGCCGTCGGCGATGAACAGTCTTGGCACCGTCGGGTCGAGCCCGCGCGAGACCAGGTTGTCCAGCAGGGCCTGAACCGTTGCTGCATTCTCGGTCGCCCCTTCCACCAGCGCCAGCGGATGCTTGTTGCCTTCGCCGTCAACCCCGATCGCGGCCACCAGCACGAGATCGTCGTCGAGATGCAGCCCGTCGATTTGGACCACCAGAAGGTCGAGCGCGGACAGATCGGCAGCCATGAAGTCGGCCAGCCGCGCCGCCGACAGAGCCACGAACCTCCGCGAGGCCGCCGACTTCGAAATCCCCGATCCGGGCGGTGCCGGCACGTCACCCTCGGGCAGCCGGACGGCGCGGCCGAACCGGCGCGTCGACACATTGATCAGCATCAGGTTCATCGCCCAGCGACCGAGCCAGTCCTCCTGCGCCGCCGTTTCCCAGCTCGGGATCGTGACCTCGCGGCCGTCCATGCCCCGGACCCGCGGGCGATCGACCTCGATCTTGCCGCCGTGGAAACCGATCCGCCCCCGCGTTCGGCCCCAACGGTGCGCCCGCCGCGCCGCATCACGACCGTGGCGCGGCCCGCAGGCCGCTGTCACATCCGCCTCCATCATCGTGCCGAGCGCCTCGATTCCTGCCGCAAGGCAGAACCGATCGAAGCTCGCTCGCACTTCCGCAAATGATTTCTCCACAGCCCCGGTCGCCGGCCAACCAGCCGGTGTGATATCTCTCGTCATGGCGTTGCTCTCCTTTGTGGAATCAGCACCCCGAGCCTACCGGCTCAAGGTGGGCAACGCCGACCTCTTCAGAAATTCAACAGAACCCGGGACATCCCCACATTTCCAGAAGGGGCTGCGTAGCGCTCTGAAGCGCGTGAACCTCGAAATCGTCAAACGCTCCGATCAGGCTCACCGTTTCGTCGTCTTGCCCAAACGCTGGATCGTCGAGCGTACCTTTGCCTGGCTCGGGCGATGCCGAAGACTGTCCAAAGATTGGGAATGCTTCAATCACAGGGCCCTCGCCTTTCTCAAGCTGGCCTCCATCCGACTCATGCTGCGAAAGCTATGCAATCCAAGGTAATCTTTCCGGACAGACTCTTAGAAAGCGCATTGGTCCCCCGAGTTGGGTCAAGCTCGGAAGTCGGCGGGTCCATGGTAGATTGTCTGCTCTGCCACTGTGAGCGGACATCACCGGATCCGCGGTTCAGGTCCGCGAAGGGCCGACAAGCGGCATACCCAGACATCGCAATAAGGAGCCACAAGATCCATTCTCAACCGATAATGAAATAGAGAACGTAGAGCGAGTAGCCGATCACAAGGAGGCCCACTACTACTGAAAGCCAGAATAGAAGTTTATCATCTTTCATTGACGATCTACCGGCGGATCAACCTTTGGCGAGATGGCGAAGCCCAATAGAGCTGATTCCTGACGAACAACTGGAGCAGACAGTCAGATCTCCCCGCTTTGGGTCGAAACAAGCCGAATAGCGGCAGGACCTTCTATGTTGACGCTAACATATTTCTGCGCGGCCGAAATGAGACCTTCCACGGCGGATTTATTGTACGAGGAATGCTTCGGATTTAGGTGCAAGCCAGTTTCTAAGATCATCACTTGGGTAACCCCAGAGGGCAGAATCTCGACGGCAAACGATACAAACGATACGTGGGGAGCCTTGAAAGACATTTGAGCTGCTTTCACTGACGTCGAACGTAGGTCGCGCCCCAGCCAAGGCCGAGTGTGGCGGCGACAAGCGAACCGAAGAGTACGCCCAGTTTCGCCGCCCTCAATAATCCTTGATCGGAGAAGGCGAGCATCGAGATGAAGATCGACATTGTAAAACCGATACCAGCCAGCAAGCCGACCAGACAGACGCCACCCCACGTGACTCCAGGAGCAAGGCGGCACCAGCCCAGTCGTACCGCGACCCAAGTCGCACCGACGACGCCAAGCGGTTTCCCAGCGACCAAGGCAAGCGCAGTGCCCATCATCACCAGGTGGCCCCCTGCGGAGAGATCAGCGCCCGTTAAGCTGACGCCGGCATTCGCCAGCGCGAAGATCGGCATGACGCCGTAAGCCACCCACGGATGCATTGCCATCTGCACCCGCGACACCGGCGGCAATATCTCGCGGTGAGCTATGCGAAGGTCTCGCAGCGGTTGCTCTAACAGGTGCGGATCCCTTGCCTTCACCACATCGCTGCTTCGCAACTGCTTGAGCACTCGCGACACGACTTCCAGCGGGGGCTCCGGCATCGGTATGGCGCGTGCCGGAGTTATCAGCCCGAGCACGACACCTGCAAGGGTTGGATGGATGCCGGCTACCATCAACCCAATCCAAACCAAAGAACCGGGCAGTACGTAAAAGGGCGCAGAACCGATCCCAATCCGCTGACATCCCAAAACCGCGAGAACGCCAATTGACGCGATGATGAAACCACCAAGCTGAAGGCTGGCGGTGTAGAAGATGGCAATGATCAATACCGCGATGATGTCGTCGATGATCGCCAGAGCAAGAAGGAAGACCCGCACATTGACCGGGATCGTTCGTCCAAGCAGCGCGAGCACCCCAACGGCAAAGGCGATGTCTGTCGCGGTTGGCACGGCCCAGCCCTGCGCTCTAGCCGGATCGATGTTGGGGCTCAGATAGATGAGCGCCGGGACGATGACGCCACCAGTCGCCGCGACCAGCGGCAGAATGGCTTGGTCGAGTCTGCTCAGTGCGCCTTCATGGACCTCGCGCCTAATCTCCATGCCCACGACCAGGAAGAAGACGGTCATCAGCGCGTCGTTGACCCAGAAATGCAGCGACCGGGAAAAGACGTATTCGCCGACACCGATTGTGAGCGGAAGGTTCCAAAAGGCGTGATAGCTATGAGCGAACGGAGAGTTGGCCCAGATTAGTGCAGCGGCCGCGGCCGCGAGAAGCACGGCACCGCTGACAGCCTCAACATGCAGGAACCTATGTAGGGTGCTGAGGGCCTGTTCCGCCAGCCGCTGGGCTTTCCGCAGATTGTCGAATGAAGAGCTATCGTTCATGGGCGCACGCTTTCTGCGTGGCGGCCCGACCATCGCTTGACCTGTCGCTGCTCAATGCAGCGAGCACCCGTACGCCGTTATACATCGCGATGGCGACAATTCAACCTCGGAGGAGTGATCGGTCACCAATGTCTGTTCTGGGTCGATATTGTTGCAAAAGTCGATTTTCGCCGATGACCAAAATTCTGCGGGCCGTGGGCGCGACTTTCGCGTACAAGATGCGAGGGACCTCACGGCCTCACGCAAAATTCACAGGCGACTTCGGTAACGCGATTGAGGTCATACGAATCAGCGATCGCTCGCTGCTTAGTGTTTTCGCGAAGAATCTTGATTCCTGCAACTTTCGACTTTTGCAACACAATCGGTCAAAAGCGGCGATGCGCTGGCTGAGCAGAGAATTCCGCTTAAATTCCAAAAGCCGACATCGGCGCCTTTTTGAGCACATGCCCTAGCTGAGCTGTTCGGCCGATTAGCCTCAGAGCTTCGTCTATTGAAAGCATCGTTTGGGGCCAAGCGGACTTTTACCAGACGGCTAACGCTTCAGTACCTGAAGCTCGACAGCGAAATCCGGAGTACGCTTATGCGCTGCGTCTGCGGGACCGCGTTCGACAGCTGGAGGCCGGCGGAGAGCTATCCCCACCGCCAGCACATCTATGCCGCGCAGGCGGCCAATGGGATACGACGATGAAGCACACCGAAGAACGCCCCTATGCGGATCCGGAAGCGGCCGCACGCAAGCTCGTCGAGCTCGCAGCCAACGTCGAGGCTGTCCAGGACGGCCGGATCTATATCGAGAGGATCAACGCACCCTTTTTGTTCAAGCTGAAGGGCAGTGGCAGCGAGTTCGGCGCCGGTCTCAAACACGTTGTCGAGCGCGGCTGGCTCCAGTTGCACGAGAGCGGGACTTACGTGCGCTTGCTAGGCCCTGCCCCACTCGCTCAGTAAATCAGCGTAAGGGACAACCAGCCTGAGAGAAGCGCGCAGAAACCAATTCCCACATAAGGCAATGCAAGGCGCATCGGGACTTCCCTCCGAGACGCGAAATATGCGCTAGCCTCGCACTAAACATGTGCCACGGCTACGAATCTGCGGTTGCACTCGCTGTTGGCCCGGGAACTTTCGGCAACGATGGAACCGCTCGTTGTCGGCTGGCTTGTGTGTGCGGTGGCTGCCTCAGTCCTACGAGGCAACGCCTGTCCGGAGGCCCCAGCATCATTAAGCCCGTGCAGGCGCAGCCTGCTGCCTGTTTTACGATTGAGGGCGGGCGGAGCGTCGCCCTTGTTCAACTTCTCGGCCACAACCTCTGCCGTTGAATGAGAGAGTCCAGTTAAAGGCGTCCCGTCCGGCGTGATTGCAGGCTGATCTATTGAAGTGTCCAGCACTGTGAAGCGGCCGTTCGTGGGATGCTCGTACCGAACGACAAAGCGGTCTGCCATGAGGATCGCCCTTCCCTTCATGGTTGTAAACATACATGAGCGAAGGTCGATGACTAATGGCGGCGGCACCACCGAGGCGGCATTAATTCATCTTTCGGCGCAACTTCTGATGATTTCGCGGAAGTACTCCTAAATATCCGGAGCGCCTCGTCCAAGCGCGACGGCTGAGCTTTCGGCAAACGGGCGGTGGCCTAAATCGAAACTAAACGGCTGTTCCAGCATACTTAAAGAAAGGTGATGGAATTGATGCCGTGCAGTCCAAGAACGAACGCGTTGAGCTGGAAATGCGGATACTCCGCTATCGGCAAATAGCCAGACGTTTTGCCCACGACCCAGAGACCCATGAGCGAATCCAGACGCTCGTTCGGGAACTGGAAGACAAGCTCCGCGAGATCGACGAGTAGGCCGCGTAAGTCGGCGGCCTCCTGTCCATTCGACGATCAAGCCTCGGCCACCGACGTCTAGCACCCCCGCTTGGCGGCTTTCTTCGACGTTTTCGGTTTCTTTACGGCCATGAACTCGCCGGACGTTCTGTCGCGCTTTGTATATCCGATAGCTCCGCCAATTGTCGTTTTGGTCTGCGAGCGTTTCTTCACCGCGCCCTTGCGAGCGTTGTCGCCGGTCCTCCGGTGGTTGCCCTCGTTGTAAAAGGCGCAGGGTGACGAGCGGTTCCAACCCGAGGAACGAATCGGCACATATCAAATTGAATCCCGGTTCCGTTGCGTGAGTTGCTTATGCGTCAGTTCCGACGGCTTTTGTCGATTGCCCCGAACAGCGACGAGACTGTCTACCTCGTCCCAGACAACTTCGGCCGCAATGGCAGCTCCTGGTGCGAACCAGACTTGGAGGGGGCGGTGGAAATCGTCATCCAGGATCTGCTTGCCGGAGAATATCGCCAGCCGAGCCGGGTTGTCGCCTTCAACCCAGCTGAGCGGTGGTCGGAAGATGTTTCCGAAGACATCGCTCGAGAGATCCAGCGTCGTTGCAATCTGCAACTGAGCGACGTGCCGTCGTACCTCCAGGAGTTTGTGGATCGCTACTCACCACAAGACCTGCAGCAATTCAGTCTGCGCCTGGTGTAGCGATGGCCTTCCAGCGGAAAAAGCCGGAAGCGCTGGGCGCCAAGGCGCCCTTCCCGGGCTTCACCGAACCGGCCCTGGCATCTTCGGTCGACCGGGTGCCGTCCGGTGAACGCTGGATTCACGAGATCAAATTCGACGGCTACCGCGTCCAGGTGCATCTCGCCAACGAAGCCGTCACCGTATTCACCCGTCGCGGGCACGACTGGACCAAACGCTTCAAGAAGGTCGCCAACGACGCCTGGCACATCAAGGCAAGCTCGGCCATCATCGATGGCGAGATCGTAGTCCCCGCCAAGGATGGCACCACCGATTACGCAGTGCTGATTAAGGAGCTGCGAGGCAACTCGAACAAGATCGTCCTCGTCGCCTTTGATGTGCTCTATCTTAATGGCCAGGACCTGCGGAAAGTCCCTCTGATCAGCGCAAGGCCGCGCTAAAGAAGATCATCGCGGGCAGCGATGTCCAGTTCAGTGAGAGCTTTGAAATCGACGGCCGCGAGATGTTCACGCACGCCTGCAAGGTCGGGCTCGAAGGCGTGGTGTCGAAGGTACGCGACAGCGTCTACGCGAGCGGCCGGGGCAACAATTGGGTCAAGAAGACCTGCGCGCAACGCGAGACCCTGACAATTGCCGGGTTCGCACTCGACGATGGCAAATGGGACGGAATATACCTCGCACGACGCAAGGGTAACGAATTGATCTATGCGGGCAAGGTCGACCACGGATTCGACAAGAGGTCTGCGGCTGAGCTTCGCAAGCGGCTGCAGCCACTCGTGCGAAAGACCCAACCCTACAGCAAGCGCATCGCCCACAAGGGCGTCTGGGTCGAGCCGCAGCTCCTCGCCGAGATCGAGTACCGGGCCAAGTCCGCCGAGGGCAAGGCGCGGCACCCGTTCTTCAAGGGGCTGCGCGAGGACCTGTAACCGCGCGGCGACCGGTTGCACAATTTTTTTCAGCCCCCTCTTGAAACCAAAACCGGCTTTGCTAATTTTTGTGTCGCCATCTGACGATGGCGTCCGGGCGCCTCATGGGCCCGGGCCAAGAGACGGGCACCGGTTGTGTCCGGTGCCGCTCGTAGACATCTTGCTCTTAGGAGGATTTGGCTATGCGCACCTACGATTTTGCCCCCCTCTGGCGCTCGACCATTGGTTTCGACCGCCTCTTCGACCTCGCAGAAACCGCTCAGCGGGCCAGCGAGGACAATTACCCGCCCTACAACATCGAACGGCTGGCGGAGGATCGCTATCAGATCTCGCTGGCGGTGGCGGGTTTCTCGCCCGACGATATCGTCATCACCGCCGAGCAGAACGTGGTGACGGTTGAAGGCAGCAAATCCGACAAGACCGAACGTGATTTCCTCTATCGCGGTATCTCGCACCGCGCCTTCAAGCGCCAATTCAGCCTCGCCGAATATGTCCAGGTGAAAAGCGCCGCATTCGACAACGGCTTGCTGACCATCGAACTCGTCCGCGAGATTCCGGAAGCCATGAAGCCCCGCCGGATTGCGATCGGCGATGCCTCGACCGGCAGCGTGCGGAAGCTGGAAGCCAAAGCCGCCGCCTAGAGGCTGTTAGGAACCAGCGGCGAGTTTAGCGACGTTTTTGAGCATGATGCATGCGAAAGCGATGAGGTGGAGATCGGCGAGGGTCTGAGCGCATCGCTCGTAGTCTTTGACAAGTCTTCGGAAGCGTGTGGCCCACGCGAAGGATCGTTCGACGACCCATCGCCTTGGGAGCAGCACGAAGCCTCGTTTGGCCTGCGACAGCTTTATGACCTCGAGGGCAATGCCGTGTTCTGCAGCCGCCATTGCAGGCTTGTCGCCTGTGTAGCCCTGGTCAACGAAGGCGACTTCGACGCTCTGACCAGTCTCTGCCTGAATCGTCTTGGCGATCCGGCCAATCTCGGCGCGATCGTCGGTGTTGGCGGGCGTGACATGCAGCGCCAGAAGATGGCCGAGCGTATCGACGGCCAGATGCAGCTTCGAACCTTTTTTGCGCTTGGCTCCGTCGTAGGCGCCGCGGGCGCCACTCTCGGGCGTCGAGCGTAGAGTTCGACTGTCGATGATGGCGGCGGTCGGCTGCGCGGGTCGGCCAGCCGCAAGGCGCAGGATGACGCGCAGATCCTCGGCCAGGGCCTCAAAACAACCCGCGCGCAACCACCGCTGCGCCTGTTGATAGGCGATCTCCCACGGCGGCAAATCGTTCGGCATCCAGCGCCAGGGCGCGCCGGTCTTCACGATATAGCGCAGGCCGTTGAACACCTCGCGAAGCGCATGCGTCCGCTGCGAGGCGTCCTCCGGCAAAAGTGTCAGATACGGCGCAACAAGCGCCCATTCGTCATCGGAAACGTCAGAAGGATAAGGCTCGCGGGGAATCGACATCCCGTAAACCTCAACATCTATGGTTAATCAGTCCCTAACAGCCTCTAGTAGAGGCGCCATGGAGCCGCGCTGCAAGTCGTGCGGCTCCCATCCATTCGTCAATGAAAAGGAGAGGACCATGCGGCCGACGACCGCTGACGACAACGTTTTCGACTTCGACGCGCTGCTTCATCCCGGCACGGTCTTTGAGACCCCCAAAGACGTTCTGGATCACCCTGCCCTGACGCTGGCCGAGAAGCGCGCAATCTTGGCATCATGGGCGTCCGACGCGTCCGCGATCGCCTCTTGCCCGTCGATGCGCGCACCTGCCGGCCTCAAGAAGCCGGTATCGATCGACGAAATCTTGGACGCGTTGCGCGCCCTGGACGGTGGCCCCCGGACGCCACCCGGCGGAAAGCCCTACCGTCTCCGTTCGACCGAACGTGCGGCCGCGGCGTGAAGTTCGGAGCCTCAGATGACAACGGACGAAAAACTAGCGCGGCTTCGCGCCCATCGCAACAACGTCCACCGCTACCGCCGCCTGCTGAGCACTCGGCTCTCAGATCTTGAGCGCGAGTTCTTGATGAAGCGACTCTCGGAGGAGCAAATCGCTATTGATGCGCTATCGACGACGACTTTCCCATTTTCCTTGAATCTCGACGGTCCAATCACCGGTGCAGCATCCAAGGTGGCTTAGCTTCAATGCTGGACCTTATATTGATCGATCGCAATCGTCGTGGTTGGGAATGGCGAGTTTGCGACCAGTCTGGCACTGTCCTGGGTAAGGGTGAAAGGGGATGTCCCGATCGCTGTTGAACTACGTCGGGTCGACGTTGCCGGATTGAATATTACGCAGCCCTCGTGACGTGGGCAACGGACTTGATTGTCATGCGATCGTGGTGAGCTTGAAGGGCCGCACGCAGAACCGACAATTGCTTATGCGCCTTCAATTGCATGTTTCGCGGGATCGTGAGCACGGATTTCAGGGGATCGTGAGCAGAGATTTCAGACGATCGTGAGCACGGATTTCGCGGGATCGTGAGCAGCTTTTCAGCAACTCAGCCCGCTTCGGCCGACAACTCAACCGGCTTAGGAACTGCCTCGTCAGTGAACGAGGAAGGCCGATGCCCACCCAGAGATTGTCGATGCGCCGGATCAAAGAGGTTCTCCGCTTAAAACATGTTCAAGGCTTGCCGGAGCGAGCCATCGCGCGCACCTTGGGCATCAGCAACGGCGCCGTGCACAGCTATCTACGCCGAGCCGGGGCTGCCGGGCTGAAGTGGCCGTTGCCGGCCGGAATGAGCGACGAGGACCTGGAGCTGCTGCTTTTCCCGGCGCCGAGGCCTGCGTCGCAGAGCCCCCAGCGGGCCGTTCCCGACTGGGGCTATGTCGACAAGGAGCTGCGCCGACGCAACGTGACCCGTCGGCTGCTGTGGGACGAGTATCGCGCCACCCATCCCGATGGCTTCGGCTACACCTGGTTCTGCACGACGTACGAGGCCTGGAAGGGGCGAGCCCGGCCTTCGATGCGGCAGACGCATCTGGGCGGCGAGAAGGTTTTCGTGGATTTCGCCGGCGACACCATCGACGTCATCGATCCCTCAAACGGGGAAGTGCAGTCGATGAAGCTGTTCGTCGCGGCGATGGGCGCCTCCAACTATACCTATGCCGAGGCCTGTCCAAGCGAGGGGCTCGCCGACTGGATCCGGGTCCACATCAATCTTTTCGCCTTCCTCGGCGGCGTGCCGACATTCGTAGTCTGCGACAATCTCAAGGCCGCCGTCACCAATCCCGACCGCCACGATCCCGGCCTCAACCGAACCTATGCCGAGATGGCGAGCCATTACGGCACGGCCATTCTCGCAGCCCGGCCGCGGCGCCCAAAAGATAAGGCAAAGGTCGAAGTTGCGGTGCAAGTCGCCCAGCGATGGATTCTGGCGCGGCTGCGCAACCAACGCTTCTTTTCGTTGGCGGAGCTGAACGCAGCCATCAAAACACTCGTCGTCGAACTCAATGCAAGGCAGATGCGCGACTTTGGCGCCAGTCGCGCCGAACTGTTCGCCGAGCTCGACAAGCCCAAGCTTACAAAGCTGCCGGACCAGGCTTACGCTTTCGCACGCTGGAAGCGATGCCGGATCGGCCCCGACTATCATATCGAGATCGATGGACACTGGTATTCCGCGCCGTATCGGCTCATCCGTGAGCTTGTCGACGCACGCATCGATGACAGAACGGTCGAGATCTTCCACAACGGCCGCAGGATCGCCAGCCACGCCCGCGCGCCCAACCGGCGGGGCCACACCACCATCGCCGACCATATGCCCAGCGCCCATCGGCGCTACGGTCAATGGACGCCCGCCGGAGTGATCGTCGCCGGCGAGCGGATCGGTCCGTCGACCGCCGCCTTCTTCCAGGCCGTGATCGCGGCCCGGCCGCATCCCGAGCAAGGCTTTCGCACCTGCCTCGGCATTCTGTCACTGGTCAAAAGCTACAGCGCGGAGCGCGTCGAAGCGGCCTGCCGGCGCGGCATTCTGATCAAGGCGCGATCCGTCGCCTCGATCCGCTCCATCCTCCAGAACGGTCTGGATCGTACCTTTCTCGACGAGCCCTCCGAACACCAACCCCTGCGCCACGGCAACATCCGCGGCCGCGATTATTTTCACTGAAGCCAAGGAGACCTGTATGCTCAACCATCCCACCCACGAACGCCTGATCGAGCTCGGCTTGAGCGGCATGGCCAAGGCCTTCGAGGAGCAGCGACGATCGCCTGATCTCGAAGCCTTGCCGTTCGAAGATCGCATCGGCCTGCTGGTCGACCGGGAAGCGGCGGAACGCGACACCAGGCGGCTCACCACGCGCCTCAAGCTGGCCTCGCTCCGCCAGAATGCCTGCGTGGAGGACGTCGATTTGCGCACGCCGCGGGGTATCGACCGGGCCGTCTTCGCCAAGCTCGCCAGCGGCGACTGGATCGATCGCCACGAGAATTTGCTCATAACCGGGGCGACCGGATTGGGCAAAAGTTGGTTAGCCTGTGCCCTCGGCCACAAGGCCTGCCGAGATAATCGCTCGGTCCTCTATCACCGCGTCCCAAGATTGTTCGAAGCGTTGGGGCTCGCGCGGGGCGATGGACGTTATGCCCGCTTGCTCAAAACCCTTGGCCGCGCCCAGGTTCTGATTTTGGATGATTGGGGATTGTCGGTGCTCACCGCTGCCGAGCGGCGCGATCTACTGGAAATCCTTGACGATCGCCATGGCCGCTCCTCCACCATCGTAACCAGCCAACTCCCTGTGGACACATGGCACGAAGTTATCGGAGATCCCACGCTAGGCGACGCGATTCTGGATCGCCTCGTCCACAACGCTCACCGCCTCCAGCTTGCTGGCGAAAGCATGCGAAAACGCAACGCCAAAACCATCACCCTTGACGAGCAGCCAGAACGCTGACCCTATCACCGCCTCGGCCGGAGCGAGGCTGCTCACGATCGTCTGAATTCGGCGCTCATGATCGCGCGAAATCGCTGCTCACGATCACTGAAATATGCATTCAATCGTCGGAAGCCCTTGTTGGCCTCGATCATACCGGCCGCGACCCATCGCAAGGCCATACCGGCATCCCGCCAGCGTTTAACGTTGCGCGTGACGCGGCGAATGGTGCCCATCATGTTCTCGGCGATATTGGTACAGGCGAGCGATCGGCGAAGCTCCTTCGGCAACTTCAACCGGACGACAGTCAGGATTTCGTCGAGGCCTTCGAGGATACTGGCCGCAACGCCGGGCCATTGCTGGTCGAGTCGACGCGCGAGATTGCGGATCAATTTTTCAGCCTTGTCGGCGTCATCGAGCTCCCAGGCCTGGCGCAGCACCCGGCGGGTGGCCGCATGATGCTCTTTCGGCAGGCGTTCCATGATGTTGCGCGCCTTGTGGATCTGGCAGCGCTGGATCGCAGCGGCCGAACCGAAGGTGCGGCGGATCGCCTTCGACAACGCCTTCGCGCCGTCGGCGATGAACAGTCTTGGCACCGTCGGGTCGAGCCCGCGCGAGACCAGGTTGTCCAGCAGGGCCTGAACCGTTGCTGCATTCTCGGTCGCCCCTTCCACCAGCGCCAGCGGATGCTTGTTGCCTTCGCCGTCAACCCCGATCGCGGCCACCAGCACGAGATCGTCGTCGAGATGCAGCCCGTCGATTTGGACCACCAGAAGGTCGAGCGCGGACAGATCGGCAGCCATGAAGTCGGCCAGCCGCGCCGCCGACAGAGCCACGAACCTCCGCGAGGCCGCCGACTTCGAAATCCCCGATCCGGGCGGTGCCGGCACGTCACCCTCGGGCAGCCGGACGGCGCGGCCGAACCGGCGCGTCGACACATTGATCAGCATCAGGTTCATCGCCCAGCGACCGAGCCAGTCCTCCTGCGCCGCCGTTTCCCAGCTCGGGATCGTGACCTCGCGGCCGTCCATGCCCCGGACCCGCGGGCGATCGACCTCGATCTTGCCGCCGTGGAAACCGATCCGCCCCCGCGTTCGGCCCCAACGGTGCGCCCGCCGCGCCGCATCACGACCGTGGCGCGGCCCGCAGGCCGCTGTCACATCCGCCTCCATCATCGTGCCGAGCGCCTCGATTCCTGCCGCAAGGCAGAACCGATCGAAGCTCGCTCGCACTTCCGCAAATGATTTCTCCACAGCCCCGGTCGCCGGCCAACCAGCCGGTGTGATATCTCTCGTCATGGCGTTGCTCTCCTTTGTGGAATCAGCACCCCGAGCCTACCGGCTCAAGGTGGGCAACGCCGACCTCTTCAGAAATTCAACAGAACCCGGGACATCCCCCCGTGAAAGAACGCGAATGGCCGCGAGATATCGCGGTTATCAGGCGTTGTTTCTATTGCTCGCAAGCGGAGCCCGGTTAATCGATCCGGGGCCGTTGGCGCCATAAGATGAGCTTACGGCTCCTCCCCGGCAATGGCCGAAAGCGGCGGGCCTGCAACAATGTCCTTCCTGACCGGCCCCGGGGCCACCGGGTAGGCGCCACTCCCCTGACGGACTCAGTTTCCGTAATTGGGCCGGTAGCGGACATTGGTGCTCGTGGCAGTGATGTCCGCAAGTGCCCCCCAAAGCAGACATCACCCCTCCGGTACTCGCGTCGCCTCCGTGACACAGAGGCTTGGGCCAAGGCTCCGCAGCGCTGCGATGCCGGTGCGCTCATCGCATGCTTCCAAGCCTCACTAACAGCGTTACGCAATCGCAACACTTCGGCGCACGGCCTGCGCTTCGGCCTGAATTTCGAGCCCGAGCAGCACGATTATCGTGAGGGGCTGGCACTCCACTCAACGTCATCGGACTTCTTCCAAGCGTTCGCCCCAAGAGTTTCACTAACTCGGCGGGTGCTGGTATCAGCGCTGACGATGGCAATCGGTCCGCGCACAGTGTCTTCGTTCCATTAAATGGAACCATCGGTATTCTTTGAAAGTGCGCGAAACATTTTCGCATCCCTGTAACTTAAGCTAAACGTGGGGCCTAATCGAAAGGTCGCGATATGGAACCGACCAATCGAATATCGGACCACATCGACCATAAGACTGCCCGGTCGATCTGTGACGAGGTGGGTGACAGATTGCAACAGAACTTATCTCGAGAAACCTCGCCTCTGCCGCCCTACCTCGTACGTCTAGTCGATGAATTGCGCAAACAGGAGCGTCATCCAATTGATGGCGTCGCAGCGCCCGCTAACCGTTTCCTTCATGCGACGCGGCGGGTGGCCGCGGCCATCTGATTGCGTAAAGAAGAACCGTCGCCGTTCCAAACCGGCGGCGGCTTTTCCGCTAATCTTGTTGCTGAGCCATTCCAGGCTCGGCCGCGCCAGACGCCACGAGAACGTGCTTGTTCAGTGAACGGTCAAGCCGCGCTGTTTCCCCTGTTGGCCCTTATCCGACTAGCTAGGGCGAACTAGTCGTGTCCATCTTGAAAGGGCCAGACTGAACGGACACCGCTTTACCTCCGCGCGGGCTAATTGGGTTCACGACAGCCAAGGCAATTTCCGCCGGTTTTGGGACCGCCTCGGACCAGGGGCGTATCCCGCTGCAACGCGACAGAACTTACAATCGGGGCACTCGCCACCAGGTCGTCCCGTCCCACAGCTTGCGATAATGACCGCCGTCGCAGAATCGAACAACGTAACGGACGCCGCCCCATGTGCATGTCAATCCCTGTGCGACACTGGGTCCGTCGAAATAGTCGGCTGTGTTGTTGAGCAAGACGTCCGGCACCGAGAACCGCCGACGCCGATGTAAGGTTGATCACCGCGTTGGCGCCCGATACCTTGCGGCGCACCTACGGAACAGCATTACGTCTGAGAAATTCAGGGAACGAAACGGCTTATCAGTCTTTCACTGACCATTGGGAGGTGCCCATGACTTCTCTGGCCATCGAAGGCGCATGTGCATTCGCTTGGCGGAACTACTTGCTGCTCCATAGCGGTGTCAGCGAGGACGATAACAGGCGTTCCGCCCTCTTTCGTTACATCACCAGTCTTCGCGATACCGGCGAATATGATTTCGATCTCTTGCAAATAGCGGCAGTCGCATATTTGAAAAAGCTGGATGAACTGCATGACGACCGACGTGCGAGACTGGCGGCAGATCAGGCTTTGGCTGAGCGGTTAGAATCTCGCAGCGCAAAACCCGGCGCTTAGCTTTGGGCTTAGGCAAGTCGACGTGGTGTGATGCCAAAGGTTGTTCAGTAATGGACCTAAAGCATATTTATCGCGACTATATCGACTGCCTGAATGAGCAAGCTTGGTTGCGCTTGGGCACGTTCGTCGCCGACGACGTTATCCATAACGACAATCCCCTTGGCCTGTCCGGGTATCGTGAAATGCTGAAACGGGATTACGCGGCAATTCCCGACCTTCGCTTCAACGTGGAAATGATGATTAGCGAGTATCCCTATCTGGGAAGTCGGCTCCGGTTCGATTGCTCTCCAACAGGCGCATTTCTCGGCTTGCCGGTGAACGGCAGGCGCGTTTCATTCCACGAGAACGTCTTCTACCAATTCGGCAACAACAAGATCGTACGTGTTCGATCGATCATCGATAAGGCAACCTTGGAGGCGCAACTGTAGAAAATTGGACCAAATGGTTGGCGCTCAAACCGGCGGGTATCGAGCACGCCGTGCAGTCACCCCAAATACGAAATGTCCTTCGCTCGCGACGCGAGGGGGATGTCCCGGGTTCTGTTGAATTTCTGAAGAGGTCGGCGTTGCCCACCTTGAGCCGGTAGGCTCGGGGTGCTGATTCCACAAAGGAGAGCAACGCCATGACGAGAGATATCACACCGGCTGGTTGGCCGGCGACCGGGGCTGTGGAGAAATCATTTGCGGAAGTGCGAGCGAGCTTCGATCGGTTCTGCCTTGCGGCAGGAATCGAGGCGCTCGGCACGATGATGGAGGCGGATGTGACAGCGGCCTGCGGGCCGCGCCACGGTCGTGATGCGGCGCGGCGGGCGCACCGTTGGGGCCGAACGCGGGGGCGGATCGGTTTCCACGGCGGCAAGATCGAGGTCGATCGCCCGCGGGTCCGGGGCATGGACGGCCGCGAGGTCACGATCCCGAGCTGGGAAACGGCGGCGCAGGAGGACTGGCTCGGTCGCTGGGCGATGAACCTGATGCTGATCAATGTGTCGACGCGCCGGTTCGGCCGCGCCGTCCGGCTGCCCGAGGGTGACGTGCCGGCACCGCCCGGATCGGGGATTTCGAAGTCGGCGGCCTCGCGGAGGTTCGTGGCTCTGTCGGCGGCGCGGCTGGCCGACTTCATGGCTGCCGATCTGTCCGCGCTCGACCTTCTGGTGGTCCAAATCGACGGGCTGCATCTCGACGACGATCTCGTGCTGGTGGCCGCGATCGGGGTTGACGGCGAAGGCAACAAGCATCCGCTGGCGCTGGTGGAAGGGGCGACCGAGAATGCAGCAACGGTTCAGGCCCTGCTGGACAACCTGGTCTCGCGCGGGCTCGACCCGACGGTGCCAAGACTGTTCATCGCCGACGGCGCGAAGGCGTTGTCGAAGGCGATCCGCCGCACCTTCGGTTCGGCCGCTGCGATCCAGCGCTGCCAGATCCACAAGGCGCGCAACATCATGGAACGCCTGCCGAAAGAGCATCATGCGGCCACCCGCCGGGTGCTGCGCCAGGCCTGGGAGCTCGATGACGCCGACAAGGCTGAAAAATTGATCCGCAATCTCGCGCGTCGACTCGACCAGCAATGGCCCGGCGTTGCGGCCAGTATCCTCGAAGGCCTCGACGAAATCCTGACTGTCGTCCGGTTGAAGTTGCCGAAGGAGCTTCGCCGATCGCTCGCCTGTACCAATATCGCCGAGAACATGATGGGCACCATTCGCCGCGTCACGCGCAACGTTAAACGCTGGCGGGATGCCGGTATGGCCTTGCGATGGGTCGCGGCCGGTATGATCGAGGCCAACAAGGGCTTCCGACGATTGAAGGCGCATAAGCAATTGTCGGTTCTGCGTGCGGCCCTTCAAGCTCACCACGATCGCATGACAATCAAGTCCGTTGCCCACGTCACGAGGGCTGCGTAATATTCATTCCGGCAACGTCGACCCGACGTAGTTCAACAGCGATCGGGACATCCCCGACGCGAGCTCACCCTCCACCTTGTCGATCTCAGCTTGGTTGCGCTCGATGAAGGCAGCGAGCTCATCTCGAGACATCTCAGACAGCGCTTTCTGTTGTAACGACGTCTCCTTCCGGGTAGGAGCAATGTGCCCTGCCCGGTCCAACACTTTAATTGAAAGATCCGCCCGCACACGGGCGCTGACACTCGCATCCTGGAGGAGCGACTTGGCCACGCGATAGGCGAGCGGAGCGCCGACCACCGCGAGATCAAGCTGAATCGATTCCGAGATCGCGGCCGCGACAGCGGGCAGTCGCATTGTTTTATAGACCGACTTCGGATGATAACCGGCGAGCTCAGCCGCTTCTTCGGGCTTTTTCCCGTCGTTGACGATTAAGCGCACCAATGTCCGCTGCTGTTCGCTGAGGTCGTAAGCTGCAATCGACGGCATCCTAAGCCCCTTAGTTTTCACGGGATGCGTTGGCGGCCGCGATAAGACGGCGCAAGTCAATGTTGTACTGCGGCACGTTCGGGTTCTTTACAGGCCGCTCCAGCAGGTATGCTGCGACGTTCGGATCGAACCAAGCCATGTGCATGATCTCATCCGCATTCTGCTTGTTCGAAGGAAGCTGCTCGAGAAGCAACTTAAACCGCTTGATCAAGCCTCCGCCGGCGAGATCGCCCTTGAAGTGGCGAACGGCCAGCTGGGCCCAACCGGGAATGTTGAGTTTCTCGGCCGTATCGCTGCCGACGGTAGCCCGCTTTTCAACCTCCTTGAAGTACGACAGGATCTTGTGAGCTTGCCGGAGGTTATTCATCTCCTCCGGAGAGAACGTCTTCGCGAGCAACGCTTCATTGTCCTTGAACTCCTTCGCCAAGCGGGCGAATTGAACCTCGAGGGTCTCTCCGACTTGCCTTGTCCCCTGTACCTTGTCCGCCAGGACTTCCGAGACGGCGGCTTTCCAGCCACGCTGTGCTTGGGCGTCGTTCCGAACCAACGCGTTGATCTCGTCGAGACGGCGCGACGAGTCGTAGCCGCCCCCAAGGATCTTGGTGGCGGCATCGCGCGGGTCCTCGCGGATCAGAGTGCCAATCACCGATCGATCGACCTCAGCCTCCGTCGCGTTCCGCGCGGTGCGAGCCGCTTCAAGGTCGGCCTTGGCTTGCGCTGACAACTGCTCGCCGCGGCGCGCCTGAGTCACGATGTTGTCGAATTCGGATCTGATCGCTGGGAATTGCGCCATGATGTCCGCATGGCTGTTGGCCCATGCGATTGCTCGGATCGGGTTGATCGTTCCGTCGGCATTAAGGGCTGACGTAGCGAAGCTGGAGCGGTAATAGTCACGCAGCGCGGTTTCAGCCGCCGTCATCGCTGGCGAGCCTTGCAGGGCACGCGGCAAAGTCGCAGCGTTCTCCGCACTGTTCAGGAAGCGGCCGGCGGTCTCGCCCGGAGGCGTTAAGCCGCGGTTGAGCTCGCCGTCGGCGTTCTGGCCGCCACGATCGATCGCCTTAGTGAACTTGGCCATCGCGTCGTTCGGTTCGGGGCGGAAGCGATCCGCGAACTGGCCATAGTTGGCGTTGGCCTCGGCGTAGCCGGGCGCTTCTTCGATCGTGCGATTGACCGCGCGCTTGAGCGCTTGGAGGTTGTCGGCCAAGTCGTAGTTGCCGCTTCGCTGCGCGTTCTCGATCGCGGGGCTGATGAACTTCCGGAGGTCGGCCAGATCGCCGCCGTTGGCCGTGCCGGGGCCGCCAATGTTTTCCTGCGCGGCGACGGGAGGCGTCCACCGAATGGGTTCCGAAACTTGAGGTAGGCCCAAAGCCATCCGCATCCGGTTTTCTTCTAGGGCGCGCTCTTCAGCCTGCCTGTAGGCCACGACATTCTCGAAGGGCTCGTTTTGGCCGAGAGGCCTTGTCGTCGGCGCGCCGGCAGCCTGGTCGACCATCTGCGGCCGCAGTGCATCGAGGCGCCGCATGAAGTCCTCCGGCATCGTTCCGGGTGCCAGACCGTTGGCCTGATTGCGAACGCGGTCGATCGCGCCGAAGATGTCGTCGGCCGGCAGCTCGTGCGAGCGCCCCGGAGCATTGTCGAACAATCGATTCTTCTCGGCGCGCGCCGGGATATAGGTGCGATCGACCAGGGCCTCGTCCAGGCGACGTGAGGCGTTCGCCTTGACCTCGCTGTTGGCGAGCGCGCCGAACGGCTCCCCCTGATCGCCCCGAATTTGATCAACGGCTCGGCTAGCGTCTTCCCTTTGCAGGATGTCGTTTTCCGCTGCGCCCATTCGCTCCTCGCGCGCCTGCGCGGCGCGGCGCATGACCGCGCCAAGATCGGCCCCTGGATCCCGCATGGCTTCGACACGCTCGGCTGCGGCGGCTTTCACATTCTGGTCGCGCTTGATGAAGTCCGGCGCTGACTTCAGGCGCGCGCCCTGCTCCGCGGCAAGGAGACCAGGATCGCCCGACAACAGGCCGGACGTCGGCATGGCCGAGCTTTGCAACGGTGACGCTCCTTCCTCTGTTGGCCGAGCCAAGGCGGCCGCGTTCTCACGTATGTCTTGGGCCAGCGCGCGCGGCGCGCCTGATGCGGAGGCTTGGATCTTAGCGGCGGCGCGATCGACATCAGCGGCACTGTACGGCGCCCTGGTGTTCGGGTTGAGCGGGATCGGCGCTGAGGCGGAGCCAAACGACTTCCCTGCGATGTTTCTGATGAGGCCGGCTAGCCCTTCCGCAGTACCTTGGAGGCTGTTCGCACCAATGGCGCCGACGACGGGCGCGAGCGCGTTGGCGATCGCCTTTGGCCATGTGTCGCCAACAACAGCGTGCTCGGGAACGAAATTGTCAGCCGCGTTCACAGCGACGCCTGCCCCCATGCCCCCGATCGTGTCTCCGACGAGCGTTCGCGCTGGCGCCTCAGTGTATGGCCTAGCCATGTGATCGAGGACGCGGCCGACCACCGTATCCGAACGTGTTGCGGCTTCGGCCACCTGCGGGGCGCGCTGGGCCAGCATGGCGCCCGTACCGACCGCCTGGGTGCCGAACCGGTTGACGTCGTAGGCGAGCTTCTCGCTGCGCGACATGGTCGCCGGATCGATGCCCGGGAGCACCGAAGTGGCCTTCTCGACCAGCTTTGACGCCGGGATCGCGGGCGCGATGTTTGTGCCGAGCAGCTTGTTGATGCCGCCCGTGACGAGGTTCTGCGCGCCGGCCGCGAGGTCGAACGGACCGGTTACGATGTCGGTGAGGCCCTTGCCGACGCCCTGGGCGCCGACGGTGAAGTCGCGGACGGCGCCGCCGACGCTGCTCGGGAGGAGCGACGCGGGACGATCGATCGGCTGTGGCGGCGGCTCGGGGGTGACGTAGAGGCGGCCCGCTGCTGCCGCGTTCTGCGCACCGAGGCCAGGCGTGGCCGGAGCAGCGGGCGCAGGAGTCGGAGCGGCTTGCGCCGGGACGCTCGCGAGCGCGCGCTGGATGTCCGCCGGCGTGAAGTCGTCGGGGAATTCGTGCTGCTGACCTTCGAAGTCGATGATCTGCGGCATCGGCTACTTCGTGAACTGCGGTTCGCCGATCATCGCTGCCAGTGACCGGGGCCGAAATAGACGCGCTGCGTGGTGATCGAGATCGCCTGCTGATTGGTGATGACGCCGCCCGTCGTGATAATGCCTTGGAAGAACTGCCACGAGCCAGAGAACGCGGCCATCTGTACCGCCCATGCCTGCGTCAGCGGAACGTGGTAGGCGTGGATGGTCGCCAACGTCGTACCGGCCGCGATCGTGCCGGGCGTGTTCATCGTGATGTACCCCGCGCCGAGGCCCATTCGGCCGACCGCGCAGGTATTCATATCTTCCGCCGCGCCAGGCAGCGCGAAACCGGTAGCTGGCGTCACTTTCTGCGGCCGCGTGGCCGCGTCGATCACACCGCTCGGAATGAGCGCGTCGACAAACTCTCCCCAAATCGCCAGGTTGAAGTCGTCAGCCGGATGCACCTTGTCGGTCGCGTTAAGCCAGCCGGTAATCAGGCCGTATCGCGCTTCACGAAGCGCCGCGTAGGTGTCGAAGAACATCACGCCGTAGTCGCGGCACGCCTGTTTGATCTGCGCGACGATCGTCTCGCGCCAAGTCTCATTGCGGCTGTTAGTGTCGTCGTAAGCCGTGTTCGGCATCATGTAGACGACTGACGTCTTGTTCGCGTCCCAGGTGCCGCGCAGCAACGCAAAACCGGCGCGAAGGTTGGTGATCGTCTGCGACTGCGAGATCGGCCCCACATAAGGGTCGTTCATGCCGTAGTTGAGGATGTACAGACGGGGAATGTTCGTACCCGTGTACGTCGCTAAATCCGATGGTAGATGGGTGTTCAGCCAGTCGGCGGTTGTGGTGCCCCCGACACCGAGGTTCGTCGGCGTGGAGATGCGGACGCCTTTGCCTATTGCAATTGAGGCGAACAGAATGTCAGGCGACGTGTAAGTCGGTTGCGACAGACTGTTACCGACCATGGTGCTGTCGCCACGCATGATAATCGGCCGCGACAATCCTCCCCCGGTGCGCCATGCGTTGTACCATGCGCTGAGATATTCTTTCCCGAACACCACCCGGCTCGAATCGGTATAGCTCTTGATGCGGGGCGACGAACCGCCTGGCGTACCAGACAAGTTTAGATCGGTCGGCGCCAAGTTGCGAACCGCCGTCGGGACGCTCGAGACATCACTCAGGTTGTTGACGGGCAACAGACCGGTGCCGGCCTCTCCAGTGCGCGTGAATTGAACCGACAGCGCGTCCGCCGCCGAGAACGTACCGTTGCCGGCAACGTAGGCAACTGAAAGCTGAAGCCATGTCGTGTTGTTCGTGACGGCCGCCGTAACCGTGAAAGTCGCAAATGTCGCAGGCGAACCGATCTTCCGGATCGTAATGGTGCCGCGGCTGGTGCCGTTGTTGCTCGCGCCCCAGGTCGCAAGAAATGCTGAAATGTTCGGGTTGCCTACATCCCCGCTCTGCGCTGAGAAGGCAAGCGCCGTCACCAAAGCGACGGTCGCGTTGTTAAATCTCACGCCGCCAGCGCTCGGCGCGGCCATGGTCGTCGAGCTGTCGAACGCGTACAAGTTACCGGCCACTACCGATGCACTGGCTGCGGCAGCGGAAGCCGAGCTCGCCGAGTTGGAAGCGTAGGTCGAGGATGATGTCGCCGAATTCGCCGCCGCGGTGGCCGATCCGGCTGCGGCGGTTGCCGACCCCGCCGCTGCAGTCGCCGATGTCGCAGACGCACTTGCAAACGTCGAGGAATCCACGGCGGAATTAGCCGCCGCGATAGCGTAGTCTTGAGCCTCGGCCATGGTTTCGTTGAGCGCGGTTGTATCGCCGACACCGTTCAAAACGTCATTGGTCAGTTGATCGCGGCTAACGGATTTGTTCGCGAGCGCGCCATCGGCGCGGATCGACGTCTTCAGGAATTCGACGATTTCATTCGTCGAAAGCGCGATCTGACTGAAATCAGCATGAAGCTGACCCGCAGGCAACGGCCGGTTGGGGTTGGCGTTCTGATAGCTGACGTAGTCGTACTGCCGCGTGTATTTTGTGGGGTAGGACATTTCGCCGACGGGGTGAGAGGAAGAGCGCGGTATTGCGCGGTGGGTGCCGTCGGCGAAGCGGCGTTGCGTCCGTGAGATCGATTATGACTCTGGAGTGGTTAGCGAAACATTAGGGACACTTCAGGCCCCGTTTTGCCGCTCCACGAGCTGCGGAAGCGGAATTGTTGTCCGTCTCCGCACGCGGCCCAATCTCCAAGAGCTCTCTCGAGCCCAGTGAGGTTAAATGGCCCTTAGCGGACTTGGCCCGATCCGCCTCCAAAGGTCGGCCTTTGGACCCAAGGCGGACCTCACAGCTCTGAGCAGGCTGATGGAACACCGACCTAGGCAATTGTCCGGCTTTCAGAGCGGCTGATAGCGAGCTCCTTCCCGCGATAGGAGGGGTTGGCGCTTCTCAATCTTCACACTTTATGATTGCAATTCGCCCGTACGGAAGCAATGATCGAATGCCTGACCATGGCTATCTCGCAAGGGAGAGCGGCATGCAGCGCTTATTGGCCGTTATCAGCGACCTTCACATCAGTGACGGAGATCTCGATGACTTCGATGACGAGCTGGAGGCGCATCTGGCGGGTTTCTTGACCGATCTCAAGCAACGGTCCGAACACGTCGAGCTGGTCATAAATGGCGACTTTCTGGACTTTGTGCAGGCATCTCCTTGGACGGGATCGTCACTCGAATCCGAGACGCAAGACGGCATCCCTTTATGCTTCACCGAGCAGCAATCGCTGAACAAGCTTGCCAATATTCAGACGCGACATCGCGGGACATTTGTTGCACTGAAGGACTTTCTCGCGGACGGACGCAATCACCTAGTAATCATGCCGGGCAACCACGATCCGGACTTCTTCTGGCCGCGGGTCCGAGAACGCTTCGCGGAGTTTGTTGGCGTCGATCAAGGCTCCAAGAAGCTCACGTTCTGCCTTGAAAGCCACTATCACCCAAACGGAATGAATTGGCTGCACATCGAACATGGTCATCGATACGACAAGGTCAATTCTTTCCATGTGAACGGGCACGATCGCTGGAGCGCGAACGAGCCGCCCATTCTGAAGGGGAAGGACGGGAATGATCGTTTGTACGAGTGCGTCGGCACGCGCTTTCTGATCAAATATCTCAATGGGCTAGACGCGCGTTACCCCTACGTCGACAACGTCAAGCCGTTCTCCCGTTTCTTTCATATCTTCGGCGCGTCTGCGCTGACACCCGGCTGGGCCCCGCTCGACGCGTCGGTCAGCGTGGCAAAAATGCTCGCGTACGCGATCAAGATCGCGGCGACGCGTAAGGAAGATCTCCTGACGATAGAGGCACCCATCGGCTCCGACAGGCTACAACTGTTGGCCAAGTGGGTGGACGAAGCTACCGCCCCCGAGCTCGAAGTCCTGACGCGCGCCTTGCGTGGAAGCGGCTTCGAGCTTCCGATGAAGCTCGTCACGTTCGTAGCCACACCCGAAAATCTTGAGCTGCTCGCCGAATATCTCACCGAGCACCCCGAACTCGTATCCAGTCTCGGCGAGAAGTCCGCGGCGCTGCTCGGCGCTCAGGAAGGCACGCTGAGCCTGAAGGAGGCGTACAAGGTCAACGAAACCGAAGATCTCTACGTCGGCGCCACAGAGGCGGCCATTGGTGGAGTCAATACGGTGATCATGGGCCATACCCACGAACCGCACGACCGGAAGGTGCCTGGTCTTACCTACTTCAACACCGGATCTTGGACGCGCTACTACCGCTTCGCGCCCGAAGAAAAAACTCGGCCATGGCACATTCTGAAGACCGGCTCTTACGAAAACTTCCCCTACTCTCTTCGCTACGTACAGGTCAAACCAGGCGAAGAGCATGCGACCATGGAGGTCTGGCGCGAGAGGATGGTAACGTGAGGACGGTCCACGTCGAAATCCACGAGCATGGGCCCACTCGGTTCAGGGTACAGTGGAACGAGTGGCAACCGTACACGATCAACAGGCAAGCGGTTTTGGATTATGCCGCCGACATCCGCAAAGTACTTCTCGAGCTCGTGAACCATTGCTTAAAGGACAAGGCCGAAACTGCCGCGCCAATTCTCAAGCAGTTGGCGCGCAAAGGAAACGCGCTTTACAAAACGCTGTTCCTGAGAATGGAAGGCGACGAAGACGCAGCAGGCGTCAAAAAATACTACGCTTCGCTCGGCGAGCCCTTCCGCATCGAATTCAGAGTAGCCGATAGCGTATTGGTACCTTGGGGCCTCATGTACTCCGGAGACCCGGAACTCTTGCCGGACGACTGGCGGGGGATTGAGCAAACAGCATGGTGGCACACCTATCATCAATTCTGGTGCTTCGCCCACGATACGACCGTGCGCTACATCGGAATCAAACCTAGCCAGGTCGGCGATGCATCGTCGCTCGGCATGCTTCGCGTCGCTCATCCATCTGTCTTCGGCAAAGCGAAGGACACCATCTCGTCGGAGGTCGAGAAAAGCTTCTCCGCTTGGTTGGACGAGCGCTACGGTATGCCCATCAACACCGAGCAGGCATTAAAGGATTCATGGCAAGAACGCGCGTCGCAAATCGGCCTTCTGTACTTCTACTGCCATGCAACTCCGAATCAGCTCGCTATTGGAACCGACGACACTATCAACGCCAGCGGGCTTTTTCTGATTTTGGCAGATACCAAGCGAGACAACGAGACGGGCTGCCTCGTTTTCATCAACGGGTGCCGTACGGCTGCAGCCGACCCTGGAGGAACATTCCTGCTGCCGGCAAGCGTGACCGGGCATGTTGGATTTGTGGGCACCGAGACGGATGTTCCGGACGTCTTTGCGTTGCGTTTCAGCACCTCGCTGCTCCACTTGCTATTCAAGGACGGTAAAACGCTCGGAGAGGCGATGAGCCGCCTCTATCGCGATCATTTCCCTCTAAGTCTTGTCTACGGGATCTACGCGCACCCGAATTTTCGGATGTGCCAGGATGGAGCACCAAGCCTCTCAAAGCAAACGAACTTCTCTGACGACGTAGTCGGAAGCGGACGGCTGGAGATACCCCATGGCCAGTGAGAGCCAGCAGCCTTACAAGGGCCTCGCCTCATATACAGAGGACGACGCTCATCTCTTCGCAGGCCGCGATGTCGACATCAGACGATGCGCGACGTTCCTTGCGGACTCTAATACTCGGATTCTCGCTCTTCACGGTCTTACCGGCTGCGGAAAGTCCTCGTTTTTGCGAGCGGGCATCATTCCCTATTTGGAAGATGGGGATACGGGGATCGCATTCGCCCGCAGAGGCAAGACTCGAGACGTTTTCATCAGTTCGACGGCAGATCCTTTGGCTAAGCTAGCTAACGCGGTATTCGAATTCACTTCGAACCCGTTAACTATCCAAACGCCGACCGGAGAACGAAAGCTAAACTTGCGAGCCGCCCTACCGGACCCGGCCGCAGTCAAAGCGGCTGCGTTTGTCCGGTCGGCCGGCCGGGATCCTTCCGTGTTGCTCGGCGTGCTCGAACGGTTAAGCCTCATCGTCCCGCACACGCTGGTCTTGATCATCGATCAAGGAGAAGAGGTCCTAACCTTGGCCAATCCCGCCTTTGAATCCAAGGCTCGCGACGCGTTCTTTGATTTCCTGTCCGCATTCTCGATCGCTAGGTTTGCGATGAAGATCGTGGTCTCCCTCCGCACAGAGTATCTTGGCAGATTCGCCTCGCATCTACGAATGGGCTTCCGTGGCACGGGATTGAGCGACTACTATCTCGGCGAATTGACGAAGTCGCAAATCAAGGAAGCGTTGCAGCGACCTGCACAGCAGTTCGGCTTCACGATCGACGAGGACGTAATAGAAAGCGCGATCGAACAACTCGATAAAGTACCGCTTGGTCGGCTCGGTGCTCTGCAGATTGCGTTCAGCGAGCTCTACTCATTGATGCGATCGCGGCAAGCAAACGAAATCACACTCGCCGATCTGGCCGAGCTCGGGAACGTCGAAGGAACGATCGAACGTTTTGTGCACAAGGCATTACATGACCGCGGCACCGCACTTCGACTCCCTCCTCTCAAAGCTGAGCAGGAGGTGACTTTCTGGAAGGAGGCGCTATGCGACTTACTCCGACTTCAGCCTGATGGCACGGTAACGACCGATATAAAGAGCGAAGCCGACTTGGAGGAGAGGCTTGCAGGCACACTACTGGGCTTCGGAGAGACGACGGGAATACTCGTGACGGCGGGTCTCCTGAAACCGATCAAGGTCGTTGATGGGGAAGGCGGCGTGGTACCTTGTTTTGCAATTGGCCACGACACGGTCGGCCTCGTACTTTGGAACTGGAAGCTTCGCCGCGAACAGCGGTCTAGCCTCTCGGCTCAGGCTCAGGTGGTATCTTCCCGCGAGGAGCCCGATGAAGCTCCGAATTCTCCGGGGCGCGAAATAGCCCTTTGTCTCTCGGGCGGCGGCTATCGCGCCATGCTCTTCGATCTCGGTGCAGTGTGGCGCCTTAACGACCTCGGCTATTTATCTCGGCTAGGACGAGTTTCGGGCGTGGCTGGCGGAGCGGTCGTTGCCGGCGTGCTCGGTATGCATTGGAACGAACTCTCCTTCGTTGACGGCATCGCCGTAAACTTCTCAGACGTGATCGCCAAGCCGCTGCTTGAATTCGCCGACCAGAGTATTGACGTAAGGTCGAGTATGCTCGGCCTTTTGCCGGGACGCAATCCTGCCGACGTGATGGCCGGAAAGATGGCGAGCTTTCTGTTTGGTGAAAAGACTTTGCAAGACTTGCCGGACCAACCTGTTTTCGTGTTCAGCTCCACTAATCTGCAGCGTGTCTCGCTCTTCCGATTCTCCAAGTCCTATATCGGCGACGCCGTAACGGGCATCATTCGTGACTACCCAGAGCTTATCGCGATCGCGGTAGCAGCATCGAACGCCCTACCGCCAACCCTTTCCCCCCTTGTCTTGCACTTGGGCACGGCGAAGTGGGAGCCGCCTAACAGCGCGGAATTCCGGTTCCGTGAGAAGGTCTATTTGGCGACAGGAAGCCTGATCGACAACTTGGGGCTAGAGGCAGCGTGGAGGCGGCATAAGACGATCTTCGTTTGCGACGGCGGCGTAGACTCGCCGGACAACCCCGAACCCAAGGGTGGGATCGCTGGATTTGTCGAGCAAGCCGTTCGAACCGTCGAGGTCCTGGATCATCAGCTTCGCCTTCTACGTCGTCGACAGGTCATAGAAGCGCTCGAAACCAACAACAAGAAAGGTGCATATTGGTCGATCCGAAACTTCGAGAAGTACGGATCAAAGATAAGTCCAACGCGGGCATCGGAGCTTGCCGCCCTCGCGACGCGATTTGCGCCTTTGAACGAGGCGGATAAAAGGGACCTCGTCAACTTTGGATATGACGTGTGCCGGGGCGCCATAGCGGCCCGCTTCGAAAACGAGCCGCCAGCCGAAACCCTGCGATTTCCGTTTCCGTGAAACTCGGCGATCGCAGCGAAAGCGCGCTAAGTAGATTATAGATTATCAGGTGCGCATCAGCGGTTGACTGCGCTCAAGCCTAATCTTACTGCGTCACAAACGGTGGTCTGTGAAATGGGCGAACTTGATTGCACAACAAGGACATCTCGACAACGTTCGGACCAGCCCTTGTTCGAGTCGCCGTCGCATCGTCGTGATCGAATTTGGAATGTGACGTTGGGTCCGTAGCGGCAGAACCGCGGGGTCTGTAATCCGCGGAAACGCGAGCGAGCGGGATCGGCCGGGCGCGCCGAGCGCCTGAGGGGGGAAACGCCTCCCGCTCGGAGATCAGGAATCCGAAGGCTGCAATGCACATCGTTGCGTGATGATGAAAGCCGCGCCAGCCGCGTCCCTCGAAGTGGCCAAGCCCGACCTCCTGCTTGAGTTCCTGATAGTCGCGTTCGATGCGCCAGCGCAATTTAGCCGTCTCTACGAGAGTCCGGAATGCCACATCCTCCGGCAATGTCGAGAGCCAGTATTTGGTAGGCTGGTCCTCGCCTTTCGGCCATTCGATCAGCAACCATTCCTCCAACCGCTGGGTGGTTTGCCAATAATCACGGTGCGCGGCACGGACCCGCACGCGGGCAAAGCGCGAGCTCAGCTTTTCGTTCGTTCCTTGCCGCCACGTGATGGTGCGCCAAGCTTTGGCCGGCAGGCCGATCGCGAGCGCTTTAACGGCGGCCGGCCGACGCTGACGGTTGCGGCGCATCAGTTTCGGGGGACGGCCGCGGCCCGACCATGGCTTCGGCGGCAAGGGACCGGTGCCGGGCGCCCATACCGTTGTGCTCGACAGAAGACCCGCCACATAGGTCAATCCCAGCGCCGTGATCTCCGTGCGCAGATCGCTGTTGTTGCCATAGCCCGCGTCCATCAGCACGACACCACGCGGAAGGCCGGTCGCACAGGCCCACCGCAACTGCTCCAGCGCGATCTCCGGCTTGGTCCGGAAGCCGACTTCGGCAGGAATGCCCACCTTGCGCCGCCGATCGCAATCCTCAGTCCATTCCTTCGGAAGATAAAGGCGGTAGGCAACAGGCAGGCTGGCGTGGTGATTGGCAATCGATAATGACACCGCCACCTGGCAATTATCCTGCTTGCCGAGCTGCCCGCAATATTGCCGTGCAACTCCAACCGAATGTCGCCCCTGCTTGGGAAATCCGGTGTCATCGATGATCCAAGCTTCGATCGGGCCCTGGCGTTCGATCGCCGGCAGGACCATCTCTCGTACCTTGCCCAGCACCTTCTCATCCGACCAGGCGCCGCTGCCGACGAAATGCAGCAGCGATTGATGTTGGGCGGCCGTCCGTTCCGGAGCCGTCATCGCCGCCATTGGCTCCACGCTCTTACGACCGCCACAGGCCATGAGGCCGACGCAATAGTCGCGCAGCGGTGCCTTCCGATCAGCATGACCGATGACGCTGGCAAGCCCTTCCAAATACGTCGCAAATCGCATCTCACTGGTCTTGGTGCCACGCCCGCTCATGTAGCCTCCTCGGCTGATGGTCCATGCTTCAACCATCGCTGATTCCGGCCGGATAAAGCCTGCGGTTTTGTGACTCAGTCGTACTAAGAGTCTGTCCGGAAAGATTACCTTGGATTGCATAGCTTTCGCAGCATGAGTCGGATGGAGGCCAGCTTGAGAAAGGCGAGCGCCCTGTGATTGAAGCATTCCCAATCTTTGGACAGTCTTCGGCATCGCCCGAGCCAGGCAAAGGTACGCTCGACGATCCAGCGTTTGGGCAAGACGACGAAACGGTGAGCCTGATCGGAGCGTTTGACGATTTCGAGGTTCACGCGCTTCAGAGCGCTACGCAGCCCCTTCTGGAAATGTGGCCCTTGATATCCGCCGTCGGCGTAGAGCTTCAGAAGAAAGGGATAGAGGCCGAACAACGTTGCCATCAGGAGCACGCCGCCGTCGCGATCCTGGATGTCCGCCGCATGCACGATGGCGTGCATCAAGAGGCCTTGCGTGTCGACGAGAATGTGCCGCTTCTTGCCCTTGATCTTCTTGCCCGCGTCGTAGCCATGGAGATCATGAGGCCCCCTTTTTCAGCGCTTTTCACGCTCTGGCTATCGATGATGGCGGCGGTGGGAGAAGCCTCGCGCTCGGCCCTTTCGCGACATTCGACATAGAGGGCGTGATGAATTTTATCGAGCGTGCCGTTCCAGCTCCACAGATCGAAGTAGCCATACAGCGTCGAGCGCGGCGGCAGGTCCTTGGGGATCGCGCGCCACTGGCAACCTGTGCTCAGGATGTACATCAGCCCGTTGGCAATCTCGCGCAGGTCCACCGTACGCTTGTTGCCGCCGCGCTTGGCCGGCGGGATGCGAGGCGCGATCAGCGCCCACTCCTCGTCGGTCAAGTCGCTCGGATAGCGCAGGCGGCTGCGGTCGTAGCGTGCACGGTTCTCGGTAGTCCACATTGGCGGCGCGTCCCCATCGAATCAGGCCGCTCACCTTGAATCACAACCGATTCATTCGACTCAACATGTTTTGGAACAGACACTAAGAACTGCACTTTAGAGAACGCGCGGCGCTTAGCGTCGATGCCGGTTTATGCGGTTTTTAACCGCTTTTTGCGGACAGCGCGGGCATGCTGAATCGCGCTTCTGCGCCGCTCTAACCTGACGATTACTTCCCGATGCGCACAAAGCTCGTGAGCACCGGCAGTAGCGGGCGCACGCGCCACAATAAACACGCAGAGAATTTTCCCTGAACTTCTCAAATTTACGAAATTAGTGGAGCGGCTTTGCAGCCTTTGGACTGCGGGCCCGCTCCTCCCCCCGAGGGGTAGGAGCGGGCCGGAGGCGGGTGCCGACCCGGGCCCTCCACGTGCGCATGCCTGCGCGCATAACCCGCGCAAGGCTGCCAGCGATTTGGCTGAGCGCAGCGCGCGCCGAATCGCACTTCGCGTGCCAGCTAAGTCATTGGCGCTACTCGACACTTAGAGTCGCAAAAGCCCCTGCAGCGCATGCATTGGGGATGTCCCGATCGCTGTTGAACTACGTCGGGTCGACGTTGCCGGAATGAATATTACGCAGCCCTCGTGACGTGGGCAACGGACTTGATTGTCATGCGATCGTGGTGAGCTTGAAGGGCCGCACGCAGAACCGACAATTGCTTATGCGCCTTCAATCGTCGGAAGCCCTTGTTGGCCTCGATCATACCGGCCGCGACCCATCGCAAGGCCATACCGGCATCCCGCCAGCGTTTAACGTTGCGCGTGACGCGGCGAATGGTGCCCATCATGTTCTCGGCGATATTGGTACAGGCGAGCGATCGGCGAAGCTCCTTCGGCAACTTCAACCGGACGACAGTCAGGATTTCGTCGAGGCCTTCGAGGATACTGGCCGCAACGCCGGGCCATTGCTGGTCGAGTCGACGCGCGAGATTGCGGATCAATTTTTCAGCCTTGTCGGCGTCATCGAGCTCCCAGGCCTGGCGCAGCACCCGGCGGGTGGCCGCATGATGCTCTTTCGGCAGGCGTTCCATGATGTTGCGCGCCTTGTGGATCTGGCAGCGCTGGATCGCAGCGGCCGAACCGAAGGTGCGGCGGATCGCCTTCGACAACGCCTTCGCGCCGTCGGCGATGAACAGTCTTGGCACCGTCGGGTCGAGCCCGCGCGAGACCAGGTTGTCCAGCAGGGCCTGAACCGTTGCTGCATTCTCGGTCGCCCCTTCCACCAGCGCCAGCGGATGCTTGTTGCCTTCGCCGTCAACCCCGATCGCGGCCACCAGCACGAGATCGTCGTCGAGATGCAGCCCGTCGATTTGGACCACCAGAAGGTCGAGCGCGGACAGATCGGCAGCCATGAAGTCGGCCAGCCGCGCCGCCGACAGAGCCACGAACCTCCGCGAGGCCGCCGACTTCGAAATCCCCGATCCGGGCGGTGCCGGCACGTCACCCTCGGGCAGCCGGACGGCGCGGCCGAACCGGCGCGTCGACACATTGATCAGCATCAGGTTCATCGCCCAGCGACCGAGCCAGTCCTCCTGCGCCGCCGTTTCCCAGCTCGGGATCGTGACCTCGCGGCCGTCCATGCCCCGGACCCGCGGGCGATCGACCTCGATCTTGCCGCCGTGGAAACCGATCCGCCCCCGCGTTCGGCCCCAACGGTGCGCCCGCCGCGCCGCATCACGACCGTGGCGCGGCCCGCAGGCCGCTGTCACATCCGCCTCCATCATCGTGCCGAGCGCCTCGATTCCTGCCGCAAGGCAGAACCGATCGAAGCTCGCTCGCACTTCCGCAAATGATTTCTCCACAGCCCCGGTCGCCGGCCAACCAGCCGGTGTGATATCTCTCGTCATGGCGTTGCTCTCCTTTGTGGAATCAGCACCCCGAGCCTACCGGCTCAAGGTGGGCAACGCCGACCTCTTCAGAAATTCAACAGAACCCGGGACATCCCCCATGCATTTCTTGTATGGTCATGCGCG
Organism: Bradyrhizobium barranii subsp. apii; assembly: GCF_011516635.5. GTDB lineage: Bacteria > Pseudomonadota > Alphaproteobacteria > Rhizobiales > Xanthobacteraceae > Bradyrhizobium > Bradyrhizobium barranii. The sequence continues at coordinate 5,478,054 of NZ_CP096255.1, forward strand.
ATTGCGAAACCCGACAAAAGCGCTGAAAGCGATTAAATGCGCAAAGCGATCAAGCGCTCAGCTGTCTGGTTTTACGTATTAGACTTTTCCAGACAAAATATTCGTTGCTGATTTTTCTGCAGGCCGCATCCTGATCGCGGGTCGAAAGCCCGAAACACTAGCCGATAGCCAATCCGGTGAGCGGCAATCACAATTCTTGTCCAGGGGCCGCGCGCGTATGTCCAAGGCGCACGCCCAAAGGCGCGCGGGGCCGTCTAGCCCGATCTATTCACGAGAGCACGGTCGTTCTTGACGTCTGACTGGGGCTGGCGGCTGGCGTGGGTGACCGTCCGGCCTTTTGTCACCGGGTTCTACATCAAGCTGTTTTGTACGCGTTGGAGGAGTGGGGCGGGTGAGCGGGCGCAGGCCCGGTCGGTTACGGGCCGAGCGGGAGCAGCGCGCCGGGCAAGCTGCGGAAGAGGTCGGCTTCGGGGCATGCCGCGGCGAACGCAAGGCGAATGCGGCTCGCGGTTTCGACGACCCGGGCTGCGATTTTCAAGAGACGAAGACGCAGCGTCGCGAACTCGGCGGCGGCCAATTCCCGGACTTTGGGAATGGCGCCGCGCACGGTAAGCATCAACCAATAAGCGGCGGTGTGGAGAACGAGACGGACCTGGTTGGCGAGCGCCGAACGGCAACTGGTGCGATCGGAGGCGAGCTGCGTCTTATGCAGCTTGATCAGATTTTCGGCTTGGCCGCGCGCGCAATACAGGCTGTCGTAGATCCACTCGGCCGAGCCGACATCGAGGCTGGTGACGACGAAGCGGATGTCGAGGCCGAGCATCGTCGCCTCAATACGGGCGACAGTGCGCCGTTCGTGATCCCAGGACTTTGCCTTGTGGCGCGTCTCGGTATAGCCGCGCAGAACAGGCAGGTTCTCGATGGCGCGTCGCGTGCGAATGTCGTCGGCGACCTCGTCGACTTTTCTGGCGAGAGGCTTGGTACCGGACAGACCGAAGATGTAGTCGATGCCGTTGTTCTCGCACCAGGTCATGGCCTCCGGCCGAGCATAGTGCCCGTCGCCACGGAACGTAATTCGCGTGTTGTGCCACCGCGTCCGGATATGCCGTATCAGGCGGCGCAGATGGGCACGCACCTCGACGCCGCCCGGCGTCTTGCCGGGCCGCAGCACGACCGCCACGGGCCGGCTCTTCTCCGTGTCGTAGACGTGGATCGGCAGGAAGCAGCGTTCGTCATAATGAGCGTTGAACAGCGAGAGCTGCTGATGGCCGTGGACGACATCGCAGGTATCATCGATGTCGAGCGTGACGGATGCCGGCTCGCGCGGGTAGCTATCCATCCATGCGTCGACCAAAGTGTAGGTCAGTCGGATCACGTCGCGCAGGCGCGGAGCATTCTCCAGACGCGACAGCGTCGGTTGGGAACACAGATCGCGACCGCTGTCCGGCAGCCGTCCGCAGGCCAGCTTGAATGCGGGATCGGACCGCAGATGATCGAGGTCGTCGGCGTCCTCGTAGCTCGTAGCCGCAGCAGATCGCGAACATGCGCGCGCGGAACATATCGACAAGGCTGTGCACGACCCGCGTCGGATCGCGCCGATCCGGGAACACCCGGGCCAAATTGTCGGCCAAACCGAGACGCCGCTCGGCCATCGCCAGAAGCATCACGCCCCCATTCGAGGTTAGGCGTCCACCATCGAAGGCAGCTGTGACTTTCTTGGCGTGAACGGCTGGAAACGAGAAGGGCAGAATCGTATCATCGGTCATGGCGGGCGTGGCGTTCGCGGTTGAGGTGATGGGGTTGGCTTCGCAACCGAATCCTACGCCGCATCAGCGCTTTACACCACGCTCGCCAGCCTCTCAGGCGCCCTCTCGCGAATAAGGCGGGCTAGTGTCGGTCATTTCGCCCCTGGACTCGCATCTTGCTCGAAAGGCAAAACACTATGCGCAGCTCCACCGCCCTCCGCACCTCGACGAACTCTAATGAGCTTGGCAGCCTCCTCGCTCGCCGCGGGACGGACCTGATCCTGGCCATTGAGGACGGAAACGCCCTGATCCGGTGCCACGTGAGCTCGGCAACCGCCGCGGCCATGCTGGCGCCTCTTAAGGGCAAGGCCGCCGGTCAATTCTGGCCCCTCCCCGGCAACCTGGTCGAAATCGACGCCGCCGTGACCTTGGCTGCCGCGGTGAAAATGTTGGAGGCAAAGGCCACCGCGGAAAGGCGGCCGCACCTGAACTGAAAATAACCGGTCCCGGGCGGTGCAAAAGCCGCCCGACCTGCCTAGAATCGGCGCTCGTGCTTCCCCGGTGCTTCCCCGCGGGTGGCACGGGCGCAATCACGTCAAACAGGGAGACAAAATGTATAGGCAGTTTCAATGGGTTGACTGGTCGGGGCAGCTGGATTCGAACCAACGACCTGCAGTACCCAAAACTGCCGCGCTACCAGGCTGCGCTATACCCCGAATGTCCAGCGAGCCCCGTCGATACACGCTTCCCAAAGCGCCATCAAGCTTTCAAGCCGCCAGCAAGGCGGCAATAACCCCGCCGGGACGCCCTACTTGGTACCGAACAGCGGGTGGCCGACGCGGTCGCCGGGACGGATGCCGTATTTCTGCGCCGTTCCCGCCACCACCTCCAGCACGGCCCGCGCGGGACCCTGGGACGAGATGATCTTGGTCGACAGCGGCTCGGTGTTTTCGGCGATGCGCAGGATGCGGCCGTCGGCGCGGATGAAGATCATGTCGAGCGAGACGTAGGTGTTCTTCATCCACATCGACACTTCCTGCTCGGGCTTGAAGTCGAACAGCATGCCTTTGCCGTCGGCCAGCTCCTTGCGGTACATCAGCCCGGTCTGCTTCTCCTCCTCGGTCGTCGCCATTTCCACCGAGAACACCTGCACGCCGTTCCTGGTGACGATCTCGAGCGGCTGGAAGCTGGCGGCGCGCACCGGCGCGCTCGCGACGGCACAGCCGACGACGAGGATGGCGGCCAGCCAGCCCCTCGCAATGGACCAGACGGCCTTTCGGTCAAAATTCATGGGACGGTACTCAAGGGGGCGTGGGACTGGACCAGTCTTACGCGGCGATCGTGACAAAAGCCAGAGGCGCGCCGGACGGCCTGCGCGCCTCTTGTCACGATTGCGGGAGTTGGCGATCGCCGCTAGTGCGACTGCAATCCCGGCGATCCGGTCTCGGGATGGATCTCGGCCGCCATCATGCCCTTGGAGCCGGGCCCGAAGCGGACCAGGACATATTGGCCGGGCCTGAGCTCGGTCATGCCGAAGCGGCGCAGCGTCTCCATGTGCACGAAGATGTCGGGCGTGCCCTCGCCGCAGGTCAGGAAGCCGAAGCCGCGCAGGCGGTTGAACCATTTGACCTGGGCTCGCTCCAGCCCGCTGGTCGCGGTGACCGTGACATGGGTGCGCGGCGGCAGCATCTGCGCCGGATGGATCGCGGTCGACTCGTCCATCGAAACCACGCGGAAGGCCTGGTAGCCCTTGGCGCGCTGGATGCACTCGACGACGATGCGGGCGCCCTCATAGGCGGTCTGGAAGCCGTCGCGCCTGAGCACGGTGACGTGCAGCAGCACGTCCGGCCAGCCATTGTCGGGAACGATGAAGCCGTAGCCCTTTGAAGCGTCGAACCATTTGATGACGCCGTGAACCTCGACGAGGTTGGCACTGCCTTCACCAAGTCCGCTGAACGGGCTTAGCGCGTTATCGCGACCGCCGCCGTGCTCGCCCACAGCGGGAACTCCGATCTTCTTGGACTCAAATCCGTCCGACGACCCCATAACCCCGGACCCCACACTGCCCATTGCAACCCGCCTCAGCGGCGGCGTCGAATCACGCGTCTTAAGAGAATGTTCTCAATTCGACGCGATGCGAATCTTTCGACTCAAAAGATAACACTCCCGGTTGCGGCGCATAGATAAAAAAATGATTGAACGAAGCCGCTGCCGCGGCGTAGGGGGCAAGGTGGCATAGATCGCCTCCTGGCTGAGAGGATGTGGGTGTTGGAGCCCACCCCCTCAGACAGGAGTATCGAGATGGCCGATTTGAGCCCTCTTCGCCGCCGCATGATCGAAGACATGACCGTCCGCAATCTGTCGCCGGCGACGCAAAGATCCTACATCAGCGCGGTTTCGAAGTTCAGCCGCTATTTTGGCCGATCGCCTGACCGGTTAGAGCTGGAAGACGTCCGCGCCTTCCAGGTGCATTTGGTCTCGACCGGCATCTCATGGCCGGCGCTGAACCAGATCGTCTGTGCGCTACGGTTTTTCTACGGCGTCACGCTCGGCGAGGCGCTCATCCCAGAGCGCATTCCCTATGCGCGAGAACCGCGCAAGCTGCCGGTCGTTCTCAGCGCCGACGAAGTGGTTCAGTTTCTTGAAGCGGTATCGAGCCTGAAGAGCCGCGCCGCGCTCACCACCGCCTATGCGGCCGGGCTCAGGGCCTCGGAGGTTGCGGGACTGCGGATCGAAGACATCGACAGCGCCCGCGGCGTCATCCAGGTGCGCCACGGCAAGGGCGCGAAGGATCGCAACGTGATGCTGTCGCCCCAGCTGCTGGGCATCCTGCGCACCTACTGGCGGCTCGCCCGGCCGCGGCTTTATCTGTTCCCTGGTCGTGACGAAGATCATCCGATCGATCAGACCGTGCTGCATGCCGCCTGCCGGTCGGCGGTGAAGGCTGCGGGCCTGACCAAGCGCGTCACGCTGCACACGCTGCGCCACAGCTTCGCGACACATCTTCTCGAGAACGGAACCGATATCCGGATCATCCAGGTCTTGCTCGGGCACAATAATTTGTCGTCGACAGCGCGCTACACGCAGGTCGCCACCGATACGATCCGAGCGACGCAGAGCCCGCTCGATCGCCTGTCGCTGGAGGTGACGCCACCTGGATGACCCGCAGCGGGATGCGGGTCATGACCCGCTCCGACATCCGCTCCAACAGGCCCGCCATCGAGATTGCCGATATTCTGCGCCGGCATGGCGACGCCTATCGCCGTGTACATGCCGGTCATCTGGGGCGGGTCGAGCGGCGCGTGATGAGCGCGATCGTTGCGTGCCGGACCGAGGCGCTCGGCGGCCACATGCAGGCTTGCGACGACTGCGGCACGACACGCGTTGCCTATAATTCCTGCCGCAATCGGCACTGTCCGAAGTGTCAGGGGAGAGCCCGAGCCGCGTGGCTCGCCGCGCGTCAAGCCGACCTGCTTCCGGTTCCCTATTTCCACGTCGTCTTTACACTTCCCGCACCGATCGCCGCGATCGCTTTCCAGAACAAGGCCGTCGTCTATGCCATCCTGTTCAAGGCTGCCGCCGAGGCGATGACGACGCTCGCCGCCAATCCACGCCGGCTCGGCGGTGCGATCGGCGGCGTCGCCGTCCTCCACACCTGGGGACAGACGCTGATGCATCATCCCCACGTCCATTGCGTCGTTCCGGGTGGCGGCCTCTCGCCCGATGGCGCGCGCTGGACCGCTTGCCGACCGAACTTCTTCCTGGCCGTCAAACCGTTGTCCAGACTATTTCGCACACTTTTTCTCAAACGTCTGTCGGCAGCCTTCAACTCCGGTGCCTTGCGTTTCTTCGGCGATCTCGGAGCTCTGGCCGAGCCGGCTGCCTTTGCGGCCCACCTCGACGCCATGCGACGCATCAACTGGGTTGTTTACGCCAAGCGGCCCTTCGGCGGACCCGCACAGGTCCTGGCCTATCTCGGCCGCTACACCCATCGCGTCGCGATCGCCAACAGCCGGCTCGTCGCACTCGACGACGATCATGTCGCCTTCTCATGGAAGGACTATCGCCAAAACAGCGCGACAAAGATCATGAATCTCAAGCCCGATGAGTTCATTCGCCGTTTCCTGCTTCATACGCCGCCTGACGGCTTCCACCGCATCCGCCACTTCGGCTTCATGGCCAACCGCCATCGCGCTGCCAAGCTCGCCCTTTGCCGCGAACTTCTCGATCATGAGCGAACAGCCCCAAACGATGGCCAGCCGTCGCCTGTGGATTCGGAGGCTCAAACCTGGGCCGAGGTTCCTGCCTGTCCCGATTGTGGTGGCGTCATGCGCATCATTGAGCGCTTTCGACATAGCTTCAGACGCCCCAGCCCTCGAACATCACCGTTCCGATGCGACACATCGTGAGCCAAGTCATGTCGTGCACGACGATCATCATTCGTCATTTCGCTCCCAGCGTCTCGATCATCGCGGACGATGTCGAATCCGTGCTGTCACACTGCGCGACAACAACCGTCCGATGCAGCAAAAGGCCTATCGCGATCTCAGGCGAAGCGCGTCTGATCTCAACTCTTCCAGGATGCGCACTCCTGTGTCTCTGCCTCACGCGCCGAGCCAGCAGATCGGGCATGGCGATCTCGAACAATCCCCATAGCTGCAAAACCGCGAATAGCCTCCCGCGCCTTCGTTCAATCCGGCTTCAATGAGGTCGCGTCATAAGCGCCTGCCGCGCCCTCGCGTGAGCGCGACCTCACAGAACCCTCCAGATTCGCCGGAACCTATGAACAGCTTGCACAGCCGCGAATCAAATTGATGCCTCAATTTCCGACAAAGGGCCCGAGAGTCTCGCCTATGTCGTGGCGGATAACGAGGTCGGCGATGTCGTCCTGATCGGTCGGCTCGCGATTGATGATCACCAGACGTGCACCGGCGTTCTTCGCCATCATCGGAAAGCCCGCCGCCGGCCACACCACGAGCGAGGAGCCGATCGCGATGAAGAGGTCGCAGGCTTGCGACAGCGCGGTCGCGCGCTGCATTTCGTCGTCGGGCATCATCTGGCCGAACGAGATCGTCGCGGTCTTCACCGGCTCGTCGCACGCGGTGCAGTTGGGTGCGCCGCCATCATCGTCGAAGCGGCGCTTCACCCAGTCGAGCTGATAGGCCTGCCCGCATCCGATGCAGCGCGCATAGGTGGTGTTGCCGTGAAGCTCGATGACGTGCTCGGCGGCAAAGCCCGAAGCTTGGTGCAGATTGTCGATGTTCTGGGTGATGACGGCAGGAACCTTGCCGGCGCGGTAGAGCGAGGCGAGCGCACGATGGCCGCGGCCGGGCCTGGCCGCGGCAAAGACAGATTCCATCGCAAAGCGGCGGCGCCAGGATTCGTCGCGAGCTTCCTGGCTGGCGACGAATTCGTCGAACGGGATCGGACGGTTGCGCGTCCAGATTCCGCCCGGTGAGCGGAAATCCGGGATGCCGCATTCGGTGGAGATGCCCGCGCCGGTGAACGGCACGATGGTCCTCGACTCGGCGATCATGTCGCCGAGTCGCTCCACGCCGCTGCGAAGATCCGATGCAATCACTCGCGGCCTCCCGTGTTGGCCTTGCGCTGGCCGCACCATGCGCAAGCGACAAGATCGTTGACGCTGTTATCCACTGCCGCGTGAGAATCGCGCAAGCGCGGTCGGCAATTTTTTCCGACCTTCGCTTATCACAATCCTGCAATGCCTCCTCCCCATTGACGCCCCAATCAGAAGCGCCAATGCATGTGTTAACGCGACTCAACGTGATTGCGGCGGCGGTGCGTGAGTTCGGCCGTGCACACATATTGAAGTGCACAGATACTGACGTGTAGAGGGGATTTGACATGACCGAAGACGAACAACGCAAAATCCGCGAACGCGAAGAGATCGCCGCCCGTGTCGCCGCCTTCCGTGCCACCCAGGAAAGATTCCAGCGCGAGCGCGAAGAGTATTTCGTGTCGACGCTCGACAATGCGCGCAAGGTGGAGCGGCCCTCGCTCTGGCCATAAAGGCACCTCCGATCGCCACGCATGAAAAAAGCCCGGAGCATCGCTCCGGGCTTTTCACTTGGTCAGCCGTTACCAGTGGCGGTAGTAGTGGCGCCGGGGGTAGTACGGTCCATCGCCGTAATAGGCATACGGGCCGGGGCTGGAATAGGCGGGCCCGCCATAATAGCCGTAGCCCAGACCATAATAGCCGTACGGATGGGACGCAGCGACAGCGCCCGCGGTGATCGCGCCGGCGGCGAGGCCGAATGCGAGGCCCGGGCCAATGCCGCGACCGCGCGCCTCTGCAGGCGCAGGTGCCGCGACCGCGGTCACGCCGACGGCTGCGACGGTGGCCAGAACTGCCAATGTCTTCTTCATGACTCTCCTCCTTCGCGTCTCGCGGGGACAACGTCGCCGGCCCGCGATGGTTGCGCGCAGGAGTGGAACCCGGGCGGCAGAAAAATATCGGCACGAGCGGAACGAAAGCCGGTTCGGCGGATTGCATCTGCGAGTGCGGAAGCCTCCGCTATCCGGTTGAGGCGACAGCACGATGCCCCGTCAGCATCTCCGCGATGCTGGCGGGGTTTTTGGTTTCGCGGACAGAAAATGGCGGCAGACATCAATGGCTGCCAATGGGACGGATGCCGTGGAGGACACATTGCCGCTATCCGCTTTGCTGGGGCGCATCCGCAGGCTCGTTCCCAAATCGCGCGACCAGCATTACGACGAGATCGTCCGCAACTTCGGTGTCGGCGCGCTGCGCCCGCCGCCGACGCCGATGAGCGACGGCGAGCTGGCGCGGGCCATCGCCGAGTTCCTCAAAAAGCAGCCATCGAGCGCGTCCGTCGCGACCCTCGGCCGGCGGCTGGACCCCTCCTCTCCGTTGTAAGCGGGTTTGTTTCTGGCGAGCACGGAACAAATGTTTCCCGCGCACGTTGAGTCCCCTTCACGCAAGAAGGGACCCGACCGACATGCCCGCGTGGCTTGAAGTTCTGCTCAACCTGTCCGGCTATGCCGGCTTCGTCGCGCTTGCGAGCCGCGGCACCGCGTGCCCGGGCCATTCCGCCGACGACAGCACCTATGGTGACGAGCGCTAATTGGTGTGGGGCGCCTGGCCTGCCGTGCGCACCAACCTGTCGGCCTTGACCGCGACGCGCGTGTCGTCGAGCTGCGGCCGCAGCGAGAAGCTGATCACCACGAAGGCGAGGCAGAACAGCGAGCCGACGACGGCGACGCGCCGGTAGGTGTGGCGGTCGCCCTGATAAAACGATGGTTCTGAAAAAGGTGTCATGCAAGCTTGCTTCTGGGCAAAGTCGTTTCTTGTCCTTGCCAGACACCTATCCCAAGCAGCCGCAAGCGCAACGCGATTGGGGTTTTAACCTAACCGAATAGGGTTATCGGCTTTGCCGCAAATATTCGTTAGGAGTTTGCGCAAGGCTTGAGACATCTGCCCTTGAGATCCCGGCGCGCCGCTTCAAACCGCCTCCGCACCAAAACTCCTGAACGGGTACGGCTTTGTTCCAGCTTCGCCTGCGTTTCGTTCTCGAAGAACGAATCGGAATCGAAGAAATCGGCGCGGAGCAACTCTTAACAAGTGGTGCGGATCGTCGCGAAATCAAACGCGCGATCGCAACGAAAGCCCGATCACTCCGTGTCGTCGGGCTTCAGTGGCGGAGGCATCTGCGGCACCGAGGGCCTGCCTTTGCGCAGTCGCTTGTGCCTGTCGGACCAGAACACTTTGACGATTTCGGCGAGAATCAGCACGCATCCATGTCGCTCTCCCTCGCTCCATTCCGTAACGAGGACACGAGGGCTGGACCGTGCGAAGCATCACGCTCACGCGCGGCGAGAAGGACTGTCCCGCATCGACACAGAAGGCACGCCTTGTTCTGCATCCGACTCCATTTCGTTCGCAAAGAACGAATCGGAGTCGAGCAAATCAGCGCGGCGCGACTCCTAACGATCGATGAAGGCGCGCGCCGTCACGTCTTCATCGGCAAGATTTTCAACGGCAGACGAGATCGCGCTTACTGGGTCGCCGTCGTAGCCCGCCGGCGCGCCTCACGCCGCGCGCTTGGCGTTGGCCTTCTCGGAAAAGCATTCGAGGATCTGGATGCGGAGCTCTTCAGCGGCCGGCCCCTCGACTTTCCTCAGCTGATTCCAGAGCCTGATCACTTCGCGCTGTTTCTCGACGGTCATGAGTCACCTCCAACGTGATGATCAACTAGAACAAAATGAGAACAAAAAGTCCAGCCCCTCGCGCGCGATTTCCCACGCACATCGCCTCAAGCCTTGCTCGCGCTGCGCGGCCCCCCTGAAAGCTGGGGATTTCCGCGCCCGGCCACTGGCAGCGCCGCCTGACGAACATGCTCCGTCGCCACGGCGGGTTGCTTTTTGGATTTTCAACCTTAAGTTCGAGGCGCTGGCGGCCAGGCGCTGAAATCCCAACGCCGCCGGCCAAGAGAGCCCCGTGCGCAAGCGCGGGGTTTTTCTTTTGGGAACGCGCCGTCGTCCTCCTCGTTAGCCATTCCGGAGCGAGGGACCGTGACCAGGAAATTTTACGCCGTCGAAGTGGTTCGTCAGATCGAGGAGACCGTGGAGATCATGGTCGAGGCCCCCGACGAGACCACGGCGCACGATGCGGCGCTTGCGCACCTCAAGGCGCGCGGCTCCGAATATCAGTGACTCAATCCCAAATGCGAATTCATCGTCTGGCGCGAGCGCCAGATCGATCCGCCGGCGATCATCGATGTGTCGGTGTCGACGGAGTAGCGGCCGGAACGAATGTCCCCGCCCCGCGTTATCAGGTCGAATTCAGTGGTGCTGGCGGCTGTGCGACGCGGCCGTCCAGCTTTGAGAAGCCCCGGTCCCCAACGCCGGGGTTTTTCTTTGCCGCGCGCTCGAACAACAGAGCAAACAACAAAGCAGCCACACGGGCGTTACACCGGGTGGCTGCTTTGACGACTGTCAGCTTCGCGCAAGATTCCGTCGCCGTCATCTCAACCGCCGAACGCCGGAGAACGTTCCGGCGCGCGGCAAATTTCCGTGCGGTCTTTGTTACCGTCAGACCGGCAAATTGTCGTTCAGCCCCGGCGGGACTTCGCCTTGCGCGGCCCGCTCGGCGAGGAGCAACTTTTCGGCCTCATACCAGAAGGTGTCCATTCTTCCCGCGGGCTCGCCGGCTTCCCGCCAGAGATGATAGGCGCGGTCCCGGATCTGTTCCTCGCTCAGACTGGCCATGTGACGTCTCCCTTTGGGAAGCAAAGCGTGACGATGCCCGAGAGTTCCTTGTCCGTGTCTGACACACCAGCCGGCGGTCGTTGCGGCGCTCCGAGAGAGGGAGCCGCCGCGACGATGTCGCGGGTCGCTTAGACCGAGTCCTTGGCCACCTTCAGCGGCGAGGCCTTCACCGACTTGCTCGCCGGCTTCGCCGCGAACTGCATCGGCTCCTTGGTGAAGGGATTGACGCCCATGCGGGCTTCGGTCGCCGGCTTGTTCACGACCGACATCTTGACGAAGCCGGGAATGACGAACTCGCCGGACTCGTTGAGCTCCTTGTAGCCGACCGTTGCCATGTACTCGATGACCGACTTCACGTCGTTCTTCGACAGCTGCGTGCCCTCGGCAATTGCATCAATCAATTGAGTTTTCGTCATCTTCGCCATGTCTGAATTCCTTTTGTGCGGGTGAGCAGATCCTGCTCAGGACGCGGCTGAACCACGCAAGTGTGATGCCGATTCACGCCGGAGGTCATGAAGTCACGGGGCTTAGAACCCATTGAAGCCCAAAACACAAGCATGGCTTCGGCTGGGGTTCCACCCTTTCCCGCGAAAGTGTCGCAGCATGCGCCGCGTTGGCTTTGAACCATTCTGCCGCTGGCGCGTCTAACTAATTGAAGTCCCCAAGCTTCACCCCCATCAGAGAGCCCCGCTTCCCCGGCAGCGCCTTGAAGCTCGTGGACGAGGCCTGGGATAACAGGCTTCGCAACGACGAAGCCAAGCGCTAGGCGCGCTGCGCCGAAATGAGCGGACCTTCACCGGTTATCCCCAGCCAACGCGTCACCTCATCGTGAAACCTGCGGCCCGGCACACCTTGTTGAGACTTCGGTAACCTAACCCATCCACTCTCCCCGCCAGTATCGTTGCGTTGGAGTAAACCCACAGTGCTGAATTTTGACGAGCTGCGTGAACTCGCGGCTGATGTTCGCGTGTTTGTTGACATCGCCGAGGACAAGGCCGAAGCGCTCAAGGCCGTCATCGCGGCCTACGACGTGGTGCTGGCGATCTTCCCCTCGCAGGAAGGCATGGGGGGATGTCCCGATCGCTGTTGAACTACGTCGGGTCGACGTTGCCGGAATGAATATTACGCAGCCCTCGTGACGTGGGCAACGGACTTGATTGTCATGCGATCGTGGTGAGCTTGAAGGGCCGCACGCAGAACCGACAATTGCTTATGCGCCTTCAATCGTCGGAAGCCCTTGTTGGCCTCGATCATACCGGCCGCGACCCATCGCAAGGCCATACCGGCATCCCGCCAGCGTTTAACGTTGCGCGTGACGCGGCGAATGGTGCCCATCATGTTCTCGGCGATATTGGTACAGGCGAGCGATCGGCGAAGCTCCTTCGGCAACTTCAACCGGACGACAGTCAGGATTTCGTCGAGGCCTTCGAGGATACTGGCCGCAACGCCGGGCCATTGCTGGTCGAGTCGACGCGCGAGATTGCGGATCAATTTTTCAGCCTTGTCGGCGTCATCGAGCTCCCAGGCCTGGCGCAGCACCCGGCGGGTGGCCGCATGATGCTCTTTCGGCAGGCGTTCCATGATGTTGCGCGCCTTGTGGATCTGGCAGCGCTGGATCGCAGCGGCCGAACCGAAGGTGCGGCGGATCGCCTTCGACAACGCCTTCGCGCCGTCGGCGATGAACAGTCTTGGCACCGTCGGGTCGAGCCCGCGCGAGACCAGGTTGTCCAGCAGGGCCTGAACCGTTGCTGCATTCTCGGTCGCCCCTTCCACCAGCGCCAGCGGATGCTTGTTGCCTTCGCCGTCAACCCCGATCGCGGCCACCAGCACGAGATCGTCGTCGAGATGCAGCCCGTCGATTTGGACCACCAGAAGGTCGAGCGCGGACAGATCGGCAGCCATGAAGTCGGCCAGCCGCGCCGCCGACAGAGCCACGAACCTCCGCGAGGCCGCCGACTTCGAAATCCCCGATCCGGGCGGTGCCGGCACGTCACCCTCGGGCAGCCGGACGGCGCGGCCGAACCGGCGCGTCGACACATTGATCAGCATCAGGTTCATCGCCCAGCGACCGAGCCAGTCCTCCTGCGCCGCCGTTTCCCAGCTCGGGATCGTGACCTCGCGGCCGTCCATGCCCCGGACCCGCGGGCGATCGACCTCGATCTTGCCGCCGTGGAAACCGATCCGCCCCCGCGTTCGGCCCCAACGGTGCGCCCGCCGCGCCGCATCACGACCGTGGCGCGGCCCGCAGGCCGCTGTCACATCCGCCTCCATCATCGTGCCGAGCGCCTCGATTCCTGCCGCAAGGCAGAACCGATCGAAGCTCGCTCGCACTTCCGCAAATGATTTCTCCACAGCCCCGGTCGCCGGCCAACCAGCCGGTGTGATATCTCTCGTCATGGCGTTGCTCTCCTTTGTGGAATCAGCACCCCGAGCCTACCGGCTCAAGGTGGGCAACGCCGACCTCTTCAGAAATTCAACAGAACCCGGGACATCCCCAGGCATGGGCCTCCACGTCATCAAGGGCAAAGAGATCCTGGACAGGATCGCAAACTCACGGACCCATGCGGTCTACAGCCACACGGCGATCGCGGTTCCCGATCTCGAGCATGCGCAGATGCTCAAATATCTGACGGCGCCTGTCGAACGGCGGATTGCTGCGTAATTGCCGACGGCAAGCGCATCCGCACGATGACCGGCGGATAGGAACGGTCGGCTCTCCCGCACATTGACCCATCTCCAGATGAGGAGATTGCAATGAGCGTTGAAGGAAAAGCCAAGGAAGCCGCCGGCTACGTCAAGGAAGAGCTGTACGAGCACGGCAAATCGCCCGAGAGCCAGAAGAAGGCTCAGGAGGGTCGCGACCTCAGGAACGAAGGCCGTGTCGAAGACGGCAAACCGCCGAAGACGACGAAGCCTGGCACCGGTCACTAGACCGACTTTTTTCAAAACCGCCCCTGGCCATGTCAGGGGCGGCTTTTCATGTGCGCTCCTGCCCCCGGACGCAGCGCTCCCGGCGATGCGAAGCATGGTCCAACAGCGACGAACACGCTGCGGCTACGTCCCATCTCGCATGTCCCTGGTCGCGAAGTGACATCCGAACGCCACCAGCACCAGAGCAAACGTCGAGCCGAGCAGAATTCGTAGAGTCGATCCCGTCTCCTGGCTCACATACCGGACATCGTGCCGGTGGCTGTAACGCTCAGGATGTGCGGCATCAGGCGCCTGGGGTGAGACAGTCAAAAGCACCAGCCACGCGACGGTCCCGCAAAGCGCAGCAATCCTCGCAATCTTTCCGAGCCTTTGAAGCCAGCGCTTCATGCCGCCCTCATCATGGCGTGGATCTCCGCTGCGCTCTTGCCCGGATCGGCCTTCATAAGCTCCAGGAGGTCGCCGCGCGTCTCAACTCTTTGGCCTGGCCAGCAGCCTGAGAGCGCTGAGAACGATGAGAATGGCGAAAGCACCGAGAGCGTAGGTGAGTGCATTCACGAGCCAGGAAATGGCAATCCCTGCGAAGCTGGATCCTCCGACCGCTCCCCAGAACAAATACGCTGCGGTGATGCCGGGCCACTCCAGCGAAAGAAAAGCGAAGTCGGTCAGCGGCTCGATGGCGAGGAGCACCGACGAGATGATCGCCCCGATGGCCAATGCGATGATGAGGTTTGCCTTCACGGAGAGCATCAAAACCCCAGCAGCCCGGCGATGACAGGAATCAGGAAATAGGCGGCGAGCCCGAGAAGGCCGCCCACGACAAGGCGTGCAGCGCGGCCGTGAATCTTCGTATCGAGCCACGCACAAACGGTCACCGCAGCCCGTCTCAGCCAGTCACCGACGAGGCTTCTGACGAGATCAAACAGGAGTTCTGCAACGAAAGCGGCCATGGCGTTTAGTCGCCCTAACTCTGGCGGGGTTCAAGTGCCGAGGGTCTGACCATTGCCGGCGCCGGTTCGATAGGTTGCGGGCAAGGTCACTGCTTGACACTCATAAACAGCCATCATCGCCGAGCCAGCCGCAAGCGGGTTCACTTTTGAGAGAATTCCCTGCATAGTGCGGCATGGCCAAAGCAAAAGTGACCTTCAAAACCGTCCGCCTCTCAGACAGCGACTGGAAGATACTGGCGGACTACCCCGACCACGAACAGCGCGAAATCACCGGATTCGCCAGCAAGGCAGATGCCGACGACTGGATCAACGGCGATCGCAAGATCGCATGGCTCCGTTCCCAAGGTTACGCCAAGTGAACTAGCCAAGTGAACTAGCCAAGTGAGCTAGCCAAGTGACGTAGCTGTCGCCCGCACACCGCGGTCCCCCTTTTTGATGTTGCAGCCGCGTCGTGTCATGTCCTCGCGCGGACAGAAGGTCACGCATGCGCGGCCCGTGCGTTGCCTTCACAACCGCCGCCGTCACCTATAAATTGCCGGACCACATCCCCTGGGGCCCGGTTGACGCGCGAATTGCGGTGACAGTGCACTGAATTCATTCGCGATCACCACCTAGCTGGCTCGCGGCTTCGGTCGGTGCTCGGCGGCCGCGCAATTAAGTGCACTGTCACCGAAATTCCGAAGCCGCGATCCGCGCCGAGTCCACCGGCGCCGGTGACGGGGTGGTAGGCCCATAGGTAGAGTCCCGCAGGCTACTTCGCCGCTTGCGACCAGAAGATGCGGTCGTTAAGCTATTCATGTTCCGCAGGGCGCGGCGTTGGGCTGGGGTGGAGAAGGTGTTCCGTACAGGAGCCCGGATCGATGGCGACCCCCAAGGACGATTCTCAGGTTGCGACTGAGAAAGCGCCGGCCCGGAATCGGCAACCGCTCGACACGCTCGAGCAAATCTCGCGCATATCGGTCCCGCTCCTGATCCCGATCGTGGTGGCGCTCATCGGATATTTCGGCAACGAGATCCTCAATAATCGACAGGGCGAGATCGAGAAAAAGAAGATCGACCTGGAGTACGTCAAGATCGCGAAGGACGTCGCGTCCAGCGTAACACCGGATGCCAACATTGTTATTACGAACTGGGCCTACCGGGTGCTGTTCAAGCTCTCGCCGGTCTCCGTTCCCGACGAAGAAGTCGAAATTCTCTCCAAGCAGCGTGCGCCGCTGCCATCGTCCGTTTCGCCGGCGATACTCGGGGGAACCGGCACGTCCGCTGCGGAATGGCCCTGGCTGGTGTCCGTCTTTGAGGACGGCACGTTCATTTGCAACGGGACCATGATTGCTCCGAAGGCGGTGCTGTCGGCCGCCAACTGCATGTCCGGTGAACGGCGCGGCAAGTTCGAGGTGGCCACCGCGACCGATAATGGACCAAACGTCAGAATTGGCCGGCGGATTCCGGTCACCAAGTTCGTCGTTCATCCCACGTTTTCGGAGGACACCGCGCGGGATGACATCGCCATTCTTGAAATCGGCACGGCATTGCCGCCGCCCTTCATCACGATTGCAACCCAGAAATCGGCTGATCCGAGAATTGGCGAACTGACCCTGGTCGCAGGGTTCGACTTCAAATCGCAACCGGCAAGCCTTCTGCAGAGTCCGGTCCCGATCGCCAACGCGGCAATGTGTGCCGCAATGTATCCAGGCAAGGTCATGCCCGAGGGGACCTTTTGCGCTGGCTTCGAACACGGTGGCGCCGTTGCATGTGCGCACCGGGGTGCCGGAGGACCGGCAGTGCTGCTGAACAGCGCGGGCCGGAAATATCAAGTCGGGATCGTCAGTTTGGGCGAGGATTGCAACAGCCCCAAGGCGGGCCTCGGTGTCTACACTCGCGTGTCGTCCTATGCAGACTGGATCCGGAAAGCCGTGCCTAACCTGCCGGGCGAACAGGTGACCGGAGACAAGCGATAGGCGGAATTGCGGTGACAGTGCATCAAATTCATTCGCCATCGGCACCCTGTTGGCTTGCGGCTTCGGACCGCGTTTGGCGGACAGCATCAATTGAGTGCACTGTCACCGTAATTTCCAACGTCGGGACGCCGACTTATCGCGTAGTCACTGGGCGCCCCTAGGTGAATATCTTGGTCAACACTTGTGCAATCGTGCTGCTTGCAGCCTTCATCCCGATATCGGCCGCGAACGTAACGAGGGTCTTGCCCCATCGCTGAAGTTTGCCGGTGTCCGGCTTTGCAGTTGATGCTTCCGCTTTGAGGACATCAGCGATGTCCCGAAAGCCTTGCTGTTGATCGGGGTTCAGGGCGGCGAACTCTGGGGAGTTTATCGCTTGGTCGATGGCCTCAATTAGCTGATGCTGTTGTTGAACAAATGCCGATTGGGAAAACGTCCCCGCTCCCACCTGCGCCACCGCACCTGGACTATTGGACTGATTGATGACCGCGTTGACCACAGGATCTTTCTTCAACCGCTCACTCCCTTGCATCCCGTGTGAGAAATCGTCCAAAGCTTGCTCGGTCCAGTTTACCACGGACCTTTTCGAGATGGTTGGTGCTAACCTCTCCCAATCCCAGTCGTTCGGCCTTTTCAGTGATCTCCGCCCAGATCAGGTGCTGCACCCGGTCAGCGAAGTTCTTGAGATACACTAAGGCTCCGGGCTCGTGGCCCCCAGTGAACTCAAAGGTGAATTTCGACGCATCCGTGATCGTCGATTTGAGCAGGTTCGTCGCGATGTCCTCAAAGGCAATTAGGGTTGCCCCGCTCTTCAACCTTCCCGCAGCGGCGTGCTTGTTCTGCAGCGCCTTCACTTCGCGTGTTACCGCTTCGTGGACATCGGGTAACCGATTGTCGAGAGAGCGGCCGAGATAGTCCGTATCGAACACCATGTTGTTCTCAAAGAAAAAACGCCCCGGAGAGCACTATTCTAACCAACTCCGTGGGTTATGCTACCGGGCGTAGCTGGCTATCAACTGCTCCCGCTTGCTGACAATTGCGGTGACAGCGCATCAAATTCATTCGGCGTCGCCAACCGCCCTGCGGCTTCGGTCCACGCTTAGAGCCGCCCCGGTCAGTCGCTCGAGGCGGGCGATGAAGCGGTCGTCTCCCAGTGGACGACCGGTACTCTCCGCGGCGCGCTCCTGAGTGAACAGACCTACCTCCGGCGAACTGTCGAGCAGGTCGGCGAACACGAGAAGCGGTCCCTGATCAGCGTCAGCAGGCACTTCAATTCGTCGTGGTCTTGCCGCCGCGCATGGACACGAGCTTGTCCTCACCAAATCCGAGAATGAGCCAAGCGGTCTCATCGAAACCGTCTGCGAGCTTTCCCTCGTGAGAATACACGATCTGAGCAGCTTCCAACTTCGACGGCGGTCCCAACGCCGTGATTACCTCCTGACGCGACATACCTAAATGCAGCTTGCTGTCGAGGACGACGGGCGAGAACTTTTCCGGGATGATGGCGCAATCGGCCGAGACCCCGGCGTCTTTCTCGGTGAGCTCTTCAACGATCTCCGTGACGAGATGGTCCGGGCCGCCCATCTCTCCGCTGGACACCACCCATAATCGATGCTGCGCGCGCCGATAACACAGCCAATAGATGCTATCTCCAGCGTCGCCTTGGTGTCGGATGGTCCCTTCGCCCACGGCTTCGCGAACCGCGCCGAGCCGCGTCTCTTCGAAGCGGCCGGCGAATGCGCCTAGCGAAAAGCGGGTCGCCAATCTCTCTTCGCGACTGTCGGCGGCACGCGCTCGAACGCATGTTCGTCGACTGGGGGCGGCGGTGTCTGCGCGGAGCAGTCGTCCGCGGGGATCGCGAAAAGGAGAAGGAGCAAGAAGAGCGTCTTTCGACCATCAACTCCGAATTGCCTATATATTTCTCGCCTCGGCAGGTCGCGCCTAGGCGTCGAGAGTGCGGGCATCAGTTTCTGGGTGTCGGACACGTCAGTCACCCCAGCTTCCCTTCATTGATCTTGTGCGCAACCTCGCCAACAGAGCTGCCAACGATGACGGCGGTCACGATTGGCCAAAAACCCGCCACCATGACGATAGCACCCCAACGCATGTCTTCGCCGGGCCGTCTGTAGCCATCGTTGATGCCGCCGAGGATCAACCAGATCAGGCAGCCAATTGCATATCGCTTGAACCATTTCACGGCGAAATACCTTCCAGATATGGGCATTAGTGACCGTGACATTGAGGATGGTTCATCGGCAGGACCGGGCTTGCTCATTGACGAGAAGCGCTGAATTCCGCTGACAGCGCATTGAACTCATCTGCGTGTCCCGGCTGACGCTACGGCTTGTCCGTCCATGCTGAGTTGGCTGACCGCACCCACCGTCTCTCCCTCACGCACATTTGCCCCCGCCCCCTGCCCCTCGTCCCACTTTCCTGCTATCTCCTGTCCCCGCCGTTCCGGCCCAAACCAAAACACCTCCGTTCAAGGGAGCAACAACCATGCGATACCTTCACACCATGCTGCGCGTGCGCAATCTCGATGTCGCGCTGAAGTTTTACCAGGATGCGCTGGGACTGAAGGAGGTGCGGCGGATCGAGAACGACAAGGGGCGCTTCACGCTCGTCTTCCTGTGCTCGGCGGACGATCTCGAGGCGCTGAAGAAGCAACCGCAAACGCGCGGCGCGCCGCTGGTCGAGCTCACTTACAATTGGGACGAGGAGAAGTATGGCGAGGATCGCTTCTTCGGCCATCTCGCCTATGAGGTCGACGACATCTACGCAACCTGCGCGCAGCTGATGAAGGCCGGCGTCACCATCAACCGTCCGCCGCGCGACGGCAACATGGCCTTCGTCCGCTCGCCGGATCTGCACTCGATCGAGCTGCTGCAGAAGGGCGAGCCGAAGGCGCCGGCCGAGCCGTGGTCGTCGATGCCGAATACCGGCCACTGGTAGGGCCGCGACGCAGGAACTAGCCCTCGCTACCCGTGTTGTCCCTCCGACATAACGATTGGAGGAGGACGCAATGGGACGAGGACTGTTGCTGTGGATGCTTGGCGTGCCGATCCCGGTGATCATTCTGTTGTGGCTGTTCTTCGGCCACTGATCATCGGGCTCGGTTTGCCGGGTTCGATTTGCCAGGCTCAACTTGCTAGGTTCAACTTGCCAAGTTTGGCTTGCAATGAAAGCTCCGCCGACGGCGGAGCTTTTTGCATGAGGGGCGCGCCGCAATCGCCGTCGCTCCCGCCAGGGAATTCCGCTATCACGCGCGCCAAAGCGAAACGCGGGAGGACTTCATGCCGGACACCAAGCGGACGATCTGGGGCCGCGCCAACTCGGTCAACGTGCAGAAGGTGCTGTGGTGCCTCGCCGAGCTCGACCTGCCCTATGAGCGCATCGACGCCGGCATGAGTTTCGGCAAGACCCGAGAGCCCGACTATCTCGCGATGAACCCCAATTCGCGGATCCCGACGCTGGTCGAGGGCGACTTCGTGCTGTGGGAGTCCAACTCCATCATGCGCTATCTCTGCCTCGCGCATGGCCGCGGCACGCCGCTCTATCCCGAAGCCGCGAAGCTGCGCACCAGCGTCGACCGCTGGCTCGACTGGACGCTGTCGATGGTGCAGCCGGTCGACCGCCCGGTGTTCTGGGGCATCGTGCGCACGGCCCCCGCCGAGCGCGACATGATCCAGGTGCAGCGGGATGCCGATGCCGCCGCCGAGGTCTGGGCCATCGCCGACCGCCTGCTCTCGTCGCGCCGCTTTATGGACGGCGACCAGTTCACGCTGGCCGACATCGCGATCGGCGCCTATGCGCGGCGCTGGCTCGGGGTCGAGGGCATCACCCGTCCGGCGCAACCGCATTTGACCCGCTGGCTCGCCGAGCTCGGTAAACGACCCGGGTTTGCACAGTTCGTCGCACCGCCGATGTCGTGAGCCGGTGGCGCGGCCCAAGCTGCGCTGAGCGCGCGATGAATCGTCGTCACGGCGCACGCATCAAGCGTCGCGCCGGGACTTGACGGCTACTGTGCATGGGGTTGTTTTCGCGTTTTTTGTTTCGGGTGGTGCCTAGCGCCAGCCGCGCTCGACCAGCAGCACGCAGATGATCAGCACCAGCGTCACGGCGGCGGTCGCGAGCTTGGCCGTCCAGCTCAGGCCGCGGCCGACCCACAACAGCAGCGCGCAATACATCACGAAGGGGACGATGATGTCGGGCCGCATGAGATCCGGCGGCATCGGCTTCAGCGCCTGACCGTGGTCTCGACGCTGACCGAGCCGCCGATCTTCACGCAGGTGCCCGTGCTCTCGACCATGACAAAGCGCGGGCCATAGGAGGCGCAGGAGCCGGCCTTCGCCGTGCCGCCCGCGCCTTTCAGCGGCAGAGCCTTGCCGGCCTGCGGCCGCTCGGCAGGCGGAAGGCGGAAGGCCTCGGCCGCGGCCGCGGAGGTGGCCAGCAACGGGATGAGGATGAGGAACGGCGCGCGCATGCATCCGTTCTAGCCCGGACCGGCGCCACGCGCCATCCGGGTCGCCTCGGCCAGGATCAGATGAACTTGACGCCGGCCGATTTGCCGCGGCGCCAGATCACCTGGCAGCTCCGCCCGGTGCGGGCGTCCCGCGCGAACGCCATCCGGATCACGCCCGGGAGCTGGCTCGCGTCCTCGTCCAGCATGATCTTCGCGCCGGTATCGGAGATGTCCTGGACCAGGCAATGCCGCGCCGCGAATCCGCCGTCGAGCGTAATCCAGGCGTGCCGCGACAGCGATTTGCGGGCTGCGCGCTTCTTGGGCTGGGGCATGGACAAATTTCTCCGGTTCCAGCGCTAGCTCAGGGCCCCTAAGAAACCGTTGAAATCGCCCCCGAATGTCACGGGGGTGGAGGCTATCCACCGGTGCCAAAAGACCGTTCCCGAACGGCTTGCCCACGGCGCCAAAGGCCACTATACGTTCGCCCGCTGCAGCCGCCGGGCTCGACTCGGGTGGCCGGCGGTCATGCCGTGAAAAGCGGCGGGGCCTTGTGTTTGCTCCCTTCGTCTATCGGTTAGGACGCCACCCTTTCACGGTGGAGAGAGCGGTTCGATTCCGCTAGGGAGCGCCAACAAAATCAATCACTTACTGCCCTGCCCTACCGCCTTGTCCAACACATGGCCAATATACGCGTGTGGACTCGTACACAGCGCCGGGTCGCGGAGCTGCGCGAGATGGAGCGCCTTTGCTCGGATTGGGCGGACGATGACGTTCTCGTTCTCGCTCGCGACGGACTGAACGCGCTGGCGGCCGACTACCGCGCCGCTGCGGACGCGATGGTTCCCTCAGGTGCTGTTTGGGACCTTTAGGGCGCGGTGAGCGTTGAAGCGGTAGCACCGGGGCAGGATCGCGAACCCCGGAGTTCGGATCATGAGCACGATCCCTGTGGACCTCGAAAGAAAGTTCGAACATCGGTGGGCCGCCAGATTGGCGCGGCCCATTCCGCCGGCTCCATTTGCGCGCCCTGCCTGTCCGAGGTGCAAGGCCCAGATGATGCTCGTCAGCATCGAGCCAAAAAGCCTAAGCGTGGACTTGCACATGTTTCGCTGCGCTGTCTGCAATCACGCACTTACGACATTCGCAACGCATGAAGATCCCATGCATTCCAATGGCCGCTGGCTTCAAGGCGATTTGCGCCCACCGAAGTAACCCGCGCTGCAAGTCGTGACCGAAGGCGAGACGCCGCGGCTGCCGGAAGGTTTCAGGGTCGAGCTCGACAAGGACGGTTGGCGGCACTGACTCGCGCGAAGCGGCGATTGACTCAATGCATCTGCCGCTCTGACTGATCTTCACTAATCCGCCAGCCGCGTAGGGCATGACCATGTCCGATGACTGGACCAAACGAGCGACGAACATCCTTCGAGAACTTCATGCTGCCGAGACGGAGCTAATCGGCAGGGGTGTTATCCTGACCGACGGTAAGGCGGGGACGGTTGATCACGTCTTCCTTGACGAGGTGCACGGGCTCCGGATCTCGATCGGTGGCCACGACGGCAAGTGGCCGATTTCGACTCTGAAGCTTCTAGACTCCGGTTTCGCCAGATAGCTTGTCCGCCCGGTCACCGTCCGCGGTGATCACTCGGTGACCGGGCGCCCAGCGCGGACTTCGAAGGCCTGCTCGCCGGTGCCTGGCCGAATAAGCCAGTCACAGTTTACCTGGAGTGGCAGCCATGATGCAGAACGTTGTAGCCGGCTGCGTCGTAGTGGCTTTGATTATCCTGGCCTTGATTGGCTTCGCCCAAACGCACCATGAATGTTGGCACGGGCACGTGCTCCTAACCCATGAGCCCTGCGGATCCGTCAGCCCTTCAATATAGGAACAACCTTTTCCGCTGATCTAGGCGCGGGACCAAAGCCCCGCCGCTCGTGAAGTTCTGCCAGCACAGGTAAGCTTGCGGACGACTCAGCGCGAAAGCCCCCCTACCGCCCGGTAACCGCCTTCTGGCGCGCAGCGTTCAGGCCTGCCTTTGTCTGTGCAGTTGCGGCACTCGCGGGCTCTCGATTTGGGGGCGGCTCATTGAGGTCTCGGGCCCACGGCGCGCCAGATCGAGCAACTGACTTCGGAGCGGCATGTTCTGAGCTGGAGCAGGCAGAGACGAGAGAGACGACAACAAGGGACATCCCCGTGCGGCCCAACGTTTGAGTGATCCTGTTCATCAGGCAATCAACTTCTGGCGCGGCCTTACTGTTGGCGCCTGCGATCCGCTCTAGCATCGAAATAGATGACCACCGCGAATGTGGCGCCTAGAGCCAAAACGCTGACACAGCCGGTAATCAACGCCACCGCCATCATAGCTGGATCAGTATTTCTACGGCGTCAGGGGTGGGCAATTCACGAATGATTAGCGCATGCAACAAGGCTGGGGCGCGGCGAAATCCGCCGCCCCCGCATGAACCTCCCCGCCCCTGACCGACGACCAATGTCCCGTTGGAACCGGTACAGGCCATGGTGCTGCATAAATCCCCCTCGGACCGCCAGACCGGCGCCGCCTCGCCGGCACCGCCGTCCTGGATGCACCGTACCGCGCCCTACGCGCCGGAGCGGCGCGCCAGAATGCTGGAGCACATGGCGCGCGCCCGATCGCTTCCGCAGTCCCAGGCTGCGACGGTGCCGACGCCGTCGCGCATGCGCGGCATGGACATTCTCGGCGATGCCTTCGGCTACATGGTTTTGTTTGGCATCATCGCCCTGCTGTTCCAGTCGCGCGTTCCGCTCTACCTCGGCGCCTTCCTCTTCCTCACCGACGGCGAGCGCATCGAGCACGCGCTTGGAACGATCGGCATCCGGTTCGAGCCCAACACGATCGGACCCGACATCATCAAGGGCTTCGCCTCCCTGTTCGGATGGTTCGCGCTGCTCGCGTCCTTGCAAGGCCCCGTCCCGGCCTGGCTTGCGGCATGGATGCCGCCGGCCGCATCCTGGTCCGCCATTGCCGGCATCGCCGTCGTGTTCGCGACCGTCGAAGCGTCTGCGGGGCTGGCGATGCGGTACGCATTGCCGTGGTTCGGATTCCAGATCAGACCGGACAGCCTGACCGCGACGACGATCAAGCTCCTCATGGCCCTTGGCCTGCTCGCCTCGCTGGTGCTGCTCGGATCCTCCTGAGCGGCGCGCGATGACGATGTCGTGACACGCCATATCCATTTACCGAAAATTTACCCCTGCTATTTGATCGGCGTATCGTTTGCTTAGACGTTGCGCACTACCGTGAATTTACGGAAACACTCCGAAACACGATTGGGCTCATGTCCGTCTCAGAGTTCCTCAGGCAGCGCGCAGTGGAAGTCAGCGTGAGCGGCAGCTACTCGCTGCCGCGCTGGTACGATTGTGAGGGCCAGCTGCGCACCTTCGCCTGCCGCACCAAGCGTGTCTCCCCGTTCCGCATGATCGTCGACGTGCCTGTTGTCGGCAAGGTCGGCGAGCGCGTGACCTCCTATTTTCAGGACTTTGGCGAATTCCAGTGCACCATCAGCGCGACACTGAAGGCGGGCTTCCTGATGGAACTCGATATGACGCGGGAGCGGCGCGCCTGGATGTCGGAAAAGCTGACCTGGCTGGAGAAGAAGCAGAAGGACGCCAGCATTCTGGAACTGCGCAATGACGCGCGCTTCGTTCCCCAAGTCTCGCACAGCTTTCTGACGCTCGCCGACGGCAGCACCCATCCCTGCTTCATCATCGACGTCTCCACGGCCGGCGTCGCAATATCCTGCGAATACGACCCGCAGATCGGAACCCCGCTTGCGGTCGGCGCCTGCGTCGGGCGCGTCATTCGCAAATTCGACAACGGCTTTGCGGTCAAGTTCGCCGAGAAGCAGCAGCGGGACGACCTCGTCCGCCTGGTCGTCCGTACGCCCATGCTGCAATCGGCCTGAAACGGCCCGATCGATTTTAACTCAATTTTAACTAAATACTGGAGGTGCCGATCCCCGCGCGGTAGGGTGTGACCCAGCACGTCCGCAATCACTGCGGGCCTCGAGTTATTGGAAGTCCTGGAATGTCCATCGCTGAGTTCGCCCCGGCAGAGCCCCCCCAAAACGCGCCCGCCGTCGCAAAGCCGCAGCTCCCGCCCGGCGTCATCACTGAAGGCCCGCTCGTCCAGGCCAAGTTGCGCGAAAGCTATCTCCTCCTCGGCATTCTCTACGTCGGCGCTGTCGCGGGCATCATCTGGGCCATCACGCAAGGCGTCGGCAAGGTGGAGCTGTTTACCTTCGCCTGGATGTTCGCGCTGACCACGTTCGGCATCGGTGCCGGCATGCACCGCCTGTTCGTCCATCGCAGCTTCCGCACCGGCCCGATCATGCGCGTCTTCTTCTGCGCCATCGCCCAGATGGCGGTGCAGGGCTCGATCGCGAAATGGGTCGCCAACCACCGCCGCCATCACCTCTATGCCGACGACGTCGGCGATCCCCACAGCCCGCAATTCGACGGCTTCGGCAATCGCTATGTCAGCGCGCTCAAGGGTTTCCTGCACGCCCAGGGCAGCTGGGTGTTCGACCAGGCGACCACCGACAATGAATACTACGCCAAGGACATCCTCGCCGATCCGATCGCGATGTTCTTCGTGCGCACGCGCTGGGTCTGGTACGGGATGTCCGGTGTCTTCATTCCCGGCGTGATCGGCTACACCTTCGGTGGCGTGCACACCATGATCGGCTGCGTGCTGTTCTCGGGCCTGCTCCGCTGCTACCTGCTGATCCTCACCAGCCAGCTCACCGGCTCGGTCTGCCACGCCTACGGCTACCGCCGCTTCGAGGTCGAGGACGCCTCGACCAACGAGTTCGTGACCACGATCCTCACCTTCGGCGAGGGTCTGCACAACAACCATCACCGCTTCCCGCGGGACGCCTATATCTCGCACGCCTGGTGGGAGATCGATCTCAACGGCCTGATCATTCTGGGCATGGAGAAGATCGGCCTCGTCCACGACGTCTTCCACGCCTCGCACCGTCAGCTCGAGCTGGCGTCCGAAGCGGAGGCGCAGGCAGCCACGACGGCGCGCTAAAGGCGGCAGGCGGCGGCCGTTCCTCCGGCCGCCTTGCCTCCGCTCCGCTGCCCTATCGCGGCCCCATTGCGGGATCAGCTTTTGAGGGTCTGTGCCTCGTGCCGGACCTCATTTGCAGACTTGCGATCGGGGGACCGAATGGCAGTCAACAAGATTAGGATTGATAAGATCACTTGGGACCGGGTTGGCCGGGTCACCGAGCCCGGACGCTACATGTACACCTTTGGCTGGCTGACGATTACGGCCGGCGATCTCGATATCTGGAAGCAATATCCGCAAGCCGCCTTCACGCTGCTCGCGCACCACGCCGAGCCGGACGAGGCCGTCGGCGAGGAATTCCATCTCGGCGCCTTCGACATCGCGCCGGACACCCCACCGCCGTTCACCACGCATTGAAGGGCGGGAACGCCGGCCCAAATCGCCTTGCGGGCTGCGCGCGGCGCAGGTGGCTGCGGGAACACATGGCATGCACGTTGCTTAATCAACGTCATGATACACATCCCCGCCGTCGACCAGGCCTTCCTGCTGCTGCTCATCGTCTTCTGCCTTGGCACGTGCCTCGTACGCGCCTTCTGGGAGCTGGAGCAGGTGCGGGCACGCCGGGTCGCTGCGCCGCCACGTGGGCGCACAAGGAAGCGTGACTAGGCCGGTTGGCCGGCCGCGCGTTGTCCAGGCGGCAGCCGCGCCGCCTCTGGACTCGCGGTTCAGCCACGTGCATCGTGAATCGAAGAAACCTGCGCAGTGCCTTGATCTGACTTGCCAATCGCGATCCGGTGACGAGCGCGAACCGCTCCTGTCGATGACGAATTGGTTCTGTCATGCGCTTGATTGCGCTCGTATTCTACACGTTCGGTGCCGATCCCGATGAACGCCGGCTGTCGCGCCTGTTAAGTGACGCGACAGCAAATGCATGACACATGGTCGCATCGGTAGACGTAGATAAGCAGATCAAGGGAACCTATTTTCGGCGCCGATGTACCTGATTGAAGCTTTGCCCACCGTCATCGGAACTGCCGCCATCGCCCCGGCGCTGCTGATGCTGTGGCTCGTCATTGCCGCCGAGGAGCGTCCGGGACCGCCGGCCCAGGTCTGGACCGCGTTCCTGCTCGGCGCGGCCAGCATTTCGCTGCTGGGCCTTGCTCGCGCGCCCTTCGCCAAGATGGTTGCAGCCCCCGACAACCCCTGGGCGGCGCTCGCCATGCATTCGGTCTTCGGGGTCGCGCTGCCCGAGGAAGCGGTCAAGGTGATCGCCATCGTGCTGGTCTCCTCGACCAAGCGGCGGACCTTCGCCAATCCGATGGATACCGTGGTCTATGGCGCCGCCGTCGGCCTCGGCTTCGCCGCCTACGAGAACCTCGCCTACCTCGTCCAGCACGCCGAGATGTGGCGCTCGCTGGCCGCCCTGCGCAGCGTGCTGACCGTGCCGTTCCACGGCGCGCTCGGAATCATCGCCGGCGCCTACCTGACGATCGCGCGCGCCGGCACGGCGCTGGGTGCCAACCGCCACCATCGCGACTGGGCCCGCCTGTCCAGCCGCCTGCTGATCTTCGCAGGCCCGGTCGCGCTGCATTCGGCCTTCGACTTCCCGCTGCTGACACTGCAGCGGATGCCCGATCTCGATCCGACGCTGCGGATGTGGCTGGGCGGAGCGAGCCTGCTGATCGGCTTCAGCTCGATCGCCTTCGCCATCCGCCTGGTGCGGCGGGTCGCGCGCCATCACGCGCCGAGGACCGATATCGCGCGGGAGCGGCTCAGCCAGTTGCGCCGGATGTGGGCGCTGCTGCTCGCCGGCGGCGGCGTCGGCTTCCTCGGCCTCGCCTTCGTGCTGACCTCGATCCATCACTGGCTGATCAACCCCGAGCGCAATCTGACATTGGCCCTGATCCCGATCGGCTTCGTCTCGATCCTGCTCGGCCTCGCGCTCCTGATCGTCACGATCGCGATCTACATTCTCGGCCGCAACCGCGTTCGCACCAGCGGCGAAGGTTTTTCGTCAGCGCACGGCGGCGGTTGAGCCCCGGGATGGCAAGCGCGGTGTGTGCATACTAGATTGAGCACACATCTTTCGATCTGGAGCCTGCCGATGACATCGCCTGAGGATTTTTCCCGGCTGCAATCCGCCATGAGCGAAACGGTCAAGGCGCATTGGAAGGCTTTCCTGTTCGAAGGCATCCTGCTTGCCGTTCTCGGCGTCGCCGCGCTGATCCTGCCGCCGCTCGCGAGCCTTGCGATCACGATCTTTCTCGGCTGGATGTTCCTGATCAGCGGCATCGGCGGACTGATCGTGACCTATTGGGCGCGCAGCTCGCCGGGTTTCTGGTGGTCGCTGATCTCGGCCGCGCTGGCCGTGCTCGCCGGCATGCTCCTGCTGGCCCGGCCGATGCAGGCCGTGCTGACGCTGACCATCGTGCTCGGCGCCTACTTCCTCGCCGAGGGCGTCGCCACCATCATGTATGCGCTGGAGCACCGCCGCGAGCTGAGCAGCCGCTGGTCCTGGCTCTTGATCTCGGGCCTCGTCGACATCGCGATCGCGTTCATGGTGATCACGGGGCTGCCGAGCTCGGCGGAATGGGCGATCGGCATCCTCGTCGGTATCAATTTGCTGTTCGGCGGCGCCACCCTGATCGGAATGGCGCTGGCAGCACGCAAGAGCAACAGTTGAGGCGCCTCGTGGCCCCTCGCGCCGATTGGGGGGTGACAACCCGCCAATCGCGCGCTATATGAGCGGCCATGATCACCCTCGTCACCAGCTATTTTTGGTACTTTAGCTACGACAGCTCGCTGGCGGCAGGAGGATCGCGCTCAATCTGAATATTGAAGCAAACGTCCGAACAAGCCGCCAGACCTGGCGGCTTTTTTATTGCCGGCAGGTTCAAACAAACAGGAGCCCGCCGTGCTGAGCACGACCGACGATCTTCGTATCCGCGAACTGAAAGAGCTGAGCACACCGGAAGAGGTGATGCGGGAAGTCCCGCGCACGCTCACCGCAACGCGTGTGGTGATGGCGGCGCGCAACGCCATCCATGCCATCCTCAACGGCCAGGACGACCGCCTGCTCGTCGTGGTCGGCCCCTGCTCGGTGCACGATCCCAAGGCCGCGCTCGAATATGCCGAGCGTCTCGCGAGCCTGCGCGAAGACCTTGCCGACCAGCTCGAGATCGTGATGCGGGTCTATTTCGAGAAGCCGCGCACCACCGTCGGCTGGAAGGGCCTGATCAACGATCCTGACCTGGACGGCAGCTTCGACATCAACAAGGGCCTGCGGCTGGCGCGCAACGTGCTGTCCGCGGTAAACAATCTCGGCCTGCCCGCCGGCGCAGAATTTTTGGACATGACGACGCCGCAATACATTGCGGACCTCGTGTCCTGGGCCGCGATCGGCGCGCGCACGACCGAGAGCCAGATCCATCGCGAGCTGGCCTCGGGGCTGTCCTGCCCGGTCGGCTTCAAGAACGGCACCGACGGCAATGTGCGCATCGCGGCGGACGCGGTGAAGTCGGCCTCGCATCCGCATCATTTCATGGCGGTGACCAAGCTCGGCCGTTCGGCGATCGCTTCGACCGCGGGCAACGAGGATTGCCACATCATCCTGCGCGGCGGCAGCCAGCCGAACTACAATGCGGGAAGCGTCGCGGCGGCCTGCAACGATCTGGCCAAATCCGGCGTCGCGCCACTGGTGATGGTGGATGCGAGCCACGCCAATTCGAGCAAGAAGCCGGAAAACCAGCCGCTGGTCATGGCCGACATCGCCGGCCAGATCTCGGGCGGCGAGAACCGTATCATGGGCGTGATGATCGAGAGCAATCTCGTCGCCGGCCGCCAGGACGTGGTGCCGGGCAAACCGCTGACCTACGGCCAGAGCATCACGGACGGATGCATCGACTGGGCGACCACGGCAACCGCGCTCGAGCAACTCGCTGACGCGGTCGAGATCCGGCGCAACACGAAGCGCGCGGGGCTGCACGAACGCTCGGCGTAAGGCCAAAGCCAACGCGGGCGGGGCGAGCTGTCGCGCCCTGCCCGCCGCTAGCCACAAGCTAACAGCCGCGGCAGATGCTCTTGATCTTCTTGTCGAGCGCCGCGTCTTCCTTGTTCACGGGATTATTCGGATCGCTCAGATTCTTCTCGTTCGGCACATCGCCGGCGCGCGGCTGGCGATGACCGATGGGTGCCTGCGGCACCGACCCGGACGTGGCGCCGCCGGATGTCGACCCCTTGGAGCCGCTGGGCTGTGCAACCGCCGCGCCGCCAAGCAAGACCACGAGCGACGCTGCCACCACCATGATCTTCTTCATGTCCGTTCCTCCATTCTCAAACCCACGTTCTCTGCATCGCCGCTCACGTCTCGGGCGGATAGAGATGAACGTCGCCGCAATAATCCACGATACGATAGCGCGTTTCCGTTTCCGCTTCACGCGCGTCGGCTGCGGTATTTTGCACCGCCAACACATAATTCGGCCCCACCGGCGATTTGCCGGCGCCGCCGGGAATGTCGATGACATAATCGGGCTGACACAGTCCTGACACCCGTCCGCGCAACTGCCGCATCAAATCCTGCCCCTGGGCCAACGTCGTTCGCAAATGCACGGTGCCCGGCGCGAGATCGCCGTGATGCAGATAGTAGGGCTTGATCCGGCATTCGACGAAAGCTCGCATCAAATCCGACAAAGCGGCAATGCTGTCGTTGACGCCGCGCAAAAGCACGGACTGACTCACCATGGGAATTCCGGCATCGGCAAGCCGTGCGCAGGCCGCGCGCGCAGGCCCCGTCAACTCGCGCGCATGGTTGGCATGCACCGCGACCCAGGTGGTCGCGCCCTCGACCTTCAACGCAGCCACCATCTCGTCGCTGATCCGCGCGGGATCGGCCACCGGCACGCGGGTGTGAAGGCGGACGATCTTGACGTGATCGATTCCCGCGAGATCGGCCATGATCTCGCTCATCCGGCGCGGCGACAGCATCAAGGGGTCGCCGCCGGTCAGGATCACTTCCCAGATCTCGCTGTGCGAACGGATGTAGTCGATCGCCGCGCGATATGCGCCCTCCGAGAGCGCGTTCTCCTTGCCGGGCCCGACCATTTCGCGGCGGAAGCAGAAGCGGCAATAGACCGCGCAGACGTGAACGAGCTTGAACAGCACGCGGTCGGGATAGCGATGCACAATGCCCTGCACCGGCGAGTGCGGATGATCGCCGATCGGATCGGCGCTCTCGCCTGGCTGCATCTCCAGTTCTGCGGCGGTCGGAACGAATTGCCGCGCGATCGGATCGGCGGGATCGGACGTGTCGATCAGCTCGACCAGCGCCGGCGTGATCGCCACCGCGTAGCGCGCGGCGACACGCTCGAGCGCGGGCAGCGCTTCGGCCGGTGCAAGCTGCGCGGCCACAAGCTCGGCCGGCTCGCGCAGGGTGCGTGCAAGGTTGATCTTCGTCATGTCTCACTTAACGTTTCATTTGCAGGCGGTGTCCACACCACCTGATCGATCCGCGCTGCGCCGCTCGCCAGCATCACCAGCCGGTCGAAGCCGAGCGCGACGCCGCTCGCCTCCGGCATTTGGGCGACCGCGGCCAGAAAATCCTCGTCCAGCGGATAGGCCTCGCCATAGCGGCGCTGCTTCTCCGCCATCGACTCCGTGAAGCGCTTGCGCTGTTCCTCGGCGTCGGTCAACTCGCCAAAGCCGTTGGCGAGTTCGACGCCGCAGGCATAGACCTCGAACCGCTCGGCGACCCGCGGGTCATCGGCCTTCACCCGCGCCAGCGCCGCCTCTGGAGATGGGTATTCGAACAGAATGGTCAAACGCCCCTGCCCCAGATGCGGCTCGACATGCTCGACCAGGACCTTGCTGAAGATGTCGGACCAGGTGTCGTCCTCCGCCACGCGGGCCTTGGCGCCGGCCGCCTGCGCGAGCGCGGCACGGTTACCCTCGCCGCCCGAGATTGTCGACAGCAGGTCGATCCCCGCGAACCGCTCGAAGGCGCCCGCGACCGTCACCAGCTCCGGCTCGGCGAAGGGATCCGCGGTCCGGCCGCGGAAGGAGAAATTCCCGATCCCGGTCGCCTGCGCGGCGCGGGCGATGACGACGACGGTGTCCGCCATAATGGCATCATAGGGGGCGCGAGCCCGGTACCATTCCAGCATGGTGAATTCGGGCAGATGCAGGTCGCCGCGCTCGCGATCACGGAACACCCGTGCGAATTCGAAAATCCGCTCCTCGCCCGCCGCCAGCAGCTTCTTGCAGGCGAATTCCGGCGAGGTCCGCAAGTACCGGCTGGCACGGCTGCCATCGGGCCGCATGATCTCGGTCCGGGGGGCGTGCAGATGGGTTTCGTTGCCCGGGGAGACCTGGAGGACCGAGGTTTCGACCTCAAGGAACCCCTGCTCGGCGAAAAAGCCCCTGAGAGACCCGGTAATGGCCCCCCTGGCCTGGAGGAACGGCCGCCGGTCGAGATGCCGCGAGGGCGACCAGAACGGCGAAATCGGCTTGTCCCCAACCATCAACCGGCCGCCCCGCAGGCCAGCAAAATGCTGGCATTCAACGACAAAATGCGTATGTTGCGGCCCGAAACGGGTGCCGCGGTCTGATTTGAGGCCCCAGGTCCCCCATCAATTTGACCACGTCCTGGCCGGAGCCGGGCCAAGCAAGCAGGAAATATAGCTTTGAGAGTCATCGCCAGTTCTATTCGCAAGGGCAACGTGATCGAGCAAGACGGCAAGCTTTATGTCGTTGTGACCGCCGAGAACATCCATCCCGGCAAGGGCACTCCGGTCAGCCAGATCGAAATGCGCCGAATCTCGGACGGGGTAAAGATCTCCGAGCGCTACAAGACCACCGACCAGGTCGAGAAGGCCACGATCGAAGAGCGCAACTTCACCTTCCTCTATGAAGATGGCGACGGCTTCCATTTCATGAACCCGGAAACCTATGACCAGGTCCAGGTGTCCAAGGACGTCATCGGCGATGCGGCCGCTTATCTCCAGGAGAGTATGACGGTCAAGCTGTCGACGCATGACGTCAACGTGGTGTCGATCGCGTTGCCGCAGCGCGTGACGCTGGAAGTGGTCGAGACCGAGCCCGTGACCAAGGGCCAGACCGCCTCCTCCTCCTACAAGCCCGCGGTGCTCTCCAACGGCCTGCGCACCACTGTGCCGCCGCACATCGCCGTCGGCACCCGTATCGTGGTGATGACCGAAGACGGCTCCTACTCCGAGCGCGCCAAGGACTAAGCGAGGAATCAGAGCAGGTGCCGCCGGGGGCCGAGGCAGTGGTTGGGAAAAGTTTCCGCTTCGTCTCGCTGGTTCTGGCGGCGCTTTCGCTCCTCACCGCCACTCCGCTCGCTGCGGACGAAATCCGCAGCCCTTCGCTCACGGCGCTGCGCGTCGATTGGCGCGCAGCGCTCGACCAGCTCCGCACCGAGGTCAACAGCCGTCCCCCGATCGCGGGCGACTTCATCTTCGCACCCCGCCGTTCGGTGCCACGCTACGATCCGCGCGCGATGCCTGCGCTGGTGCAGCTCAACGCGGTCTCATCGCAATTCTTCACCGGTATCGCCCGCAGCTCCGTGCCCGTGCTTCTACCGTTCGATGCTGCCGCCTATCTCGAGGCGCAGCGCAATCGCGCGCCGGGGACACTCGCGCTCTCGCACTATCAGGCCGATTTCAATCCCGTCGACATGTTTGATGCCGGCCCCTCAGGCTACAGTGCCAGCTTCTCGCTCGAACCCGGTGCCGGCGACGGTATGCCGAGCCGCGTCTACACAAGGCCGGTCGAGGTGCAGATCACGGGCTCGGCACTCGTTTACGACGTCGCCGATCCCGCCGGCGGCAAGGGCGAGCAGGTCAAGCCGCTTGCGGCAACCTATCCGGACCTGCGCAGGTTCATCCGGGAAGGCTATGTGCGCTACGCCTTCACCCGCTTCGGCGTTGCCTATGTCGTCTCCATCCAGTGCCTGGACAGCATCGCAAAGCCGCGGAGGCTCGCCTGCAAGGAAGCCTATCCGGTTGCAGAGCGCTTCCTGAAAGGGCTCCGCATCGCCGGCGGCCAGCGCATGCGGCCGCTCACGGACATGGCCTCCAGCATCATCGATCGTCCTTCAGCGCGGTCGCCGGATTTCACCTACCGACCGAGCGGCGACATCATCCCGAACACCGGCTATCGCAACAAGGCCGGCCATCCGGATGTGATGGCCTATGCGCAGATCCGTTTTCCGCTCGAAAAGGCGCCCGCCTTCGTGCGTTCGCAATCCTACGGCAAGCGCGACAAGAGCGACGGCCCGACGGCCTATCCCTGGCGCGACAATTTCTGCGAGTCCCGCAGTTTCGAGGTCTGGCAGTGCGGCGGCGGTTATGGCCACCAGGGCGAGGACATCCGCGCCGCCGAATGCCCACCGCCCGGCGAAGGCCACGAACCCTGCGATCGCAAGCAGCGCGGCGTCGTCGCGGTGCGCGACGCCATCGTGATCCGCGGCGCCAAGGATCAGGCCGCGACGCTCGAGGTCAACAGCCGCACCGAACATATTCGCTTCCGCTATATGCACATGAACCCGCAGGCGCTGACCGCCGACGGCATGCTCAACGGCCGCATCGTCACCGAAGGCGAGAAGATCGGCGTGGTCTCCAACTATCTCGACCATCCCGCCGGCACATCGATGCATTTGCATTTCGACGTGCAGGTGTTTACCCGCGACGGGTGGATCTGGGTCAGTCCTTACGTCACGCTGGTTTCGGCCTATGAACGCCTGATCCACGCCCGCGGCCGCGAAGTCGGCCCGGAGATCGCCGGCACGCCGCAGCCGGTGGCGCATGCGTTGCCGGAGGACGTGATCAAGCCGGACCTGCGCGAGGGATCGAGCGGCGAGGAGAATTGAGGGGCGAGCTCGCTCATGGGGCCGCTACGGACTACTCCAACAGCGTCGTCAGCTGCGCGCCCTCGTCCGCCACGAACACCGCGATCAATTCCGCCGGCTCGGTCGCGCTGGCATTGGCCGAGACCAGATGCGTCGATCCCGGCGGCTCGAAGAAGGACTGGCCGACACCAAATGTCTCGACAGGGCCGCCGCCAAGCTGGGAACGAATTTCACCCTTGGTGATGTAGGCGGTCACCGAACCGGCGTGACGATGCGGCCGCGAGAATCCGCCGGGACCGTAGAACACACGCACGATGGTGACGCGCTTGCCCGGGACGTTCGGCAACGCGTAGGAGCCGATCGGCTCGACCTTGTCGAGCGGCGAGCTCTCCGCCGCGGTCGCGCAGAGCGGCGCCAACGCGCCGGATACGGCATCCATCGTCACCGGCAACGCCTTGCCGATCGCAAACGCGCAGGCGAGCCCGCCGACGACGGCCAGCGCCATCGAGCGCGATGGCACCGGACGCTGCGCATGGGTTAAACTCATTGCAGTCATGATAACCTCCCCTTGTTTTCTCGTTGTTGCAATCAAGATGCCGCGGCGCTCGCTGCGACCGGCCGCTTCGCCGGCGTCCAGCGATACGCGGCGCCAAAGCGGTTCCAGACGTTGATCGAGGCGACCGCCGAGGTCAGGTACATCAGCTCGGCCTCGGAGAATTCGCCGGAAGCGTCCGCATAGACCTCTTCACTGACGCCATCGGGCAGGAAGGTCAGCGCCTCCGCCCAGGCCAGCGCGGCCCGCTCGCGCGCGGAAAAGACCGGCGCCTCGCGCCAGACCGCGACCAGATTGAGCTTGTCCACGGGCACGCCGATCCGCTCCGACAACAGGACGTGGTGCTGCACGCAGAACGCGCAGCCGTTGATCTGCGAGGCGCGCAGCTTGACCAGCTCGAGCAGCTGCTTGTCGAGGCCCGCCTTGGCCGCCACCTGGCCGAGCGCCAGCACCAGCTCATACGCATCGGGCGCGATCTTCTTGAAATCCTCGTACTCGCTGCGGGCGTGTGACATTGGCGTTCACCTCGTGTATTGTAAGACTGCTTACATCTTATAAGAGCTCTTATATGTCACGCAAGACCGCCGCCATCACGAAATCGAAGGCTCCGCGGAAGCCGACCGCACCTGCCGAAATCGTCGCCGTTCGCGTGCCCGCGCCCGGAGAAGGCAAGCGCGGCGAGCAAGGTTATCTCGGCTATCTGCTGCGACAGGCCCATGCCGCGGTCCGCCTGACGATGGAACGGACGCTCGCCGACCTCGGCGTGACGTCGCCGCAATTTGCCGTGCTGACCATGCTGAACGCCTATCCGGGCCTCTCGGGTGCCGACGTCGCCCGGCTCACCTTCCTGACCCCGCAGACGGTCGGCGTGATCATTCGCAACCTCGATCGCGACGGTGCGATCGCGATGACGCCTCATCCGGTCCACGGCCGGATCCAGCAATGGACGCTGACGCAGCGGGGAACGACGCTGTTGAAGGCTTGCAGGGAGCGCGTGATCGCGCTGGAGAAGCGCCTTGCCGCAAGTCTGGACGCCAAGGCAGAGACCGCGATCCGGCGCTGGCTCGCCGGCATCGCCGCCGATTTGCAGGAGGACTAACCGGCTCTAGTCGCCGCCGCCTCCGTCACCACCGCAGCCGCCGTCGCCTCCATCGGCATCCGAGAAATCGCTGACGACGCCGTCGCCCTGGATGCCACGGCCAAAGTTCTCGGCGATGATCATCAGGATCACGACAAACAGCCCGGCGCCGAACGGCCAGGGATTGCTACGGATGATGTCGAACAGCTCCCGCATGCGCGCATTCTGGGCAGACGGAAGCAAACCGACCGTAAAGCGACAGGCTTGAAATTGGGGATATCCGGGCAAGCGCAGGGACGCTCAGCCGCCCTTCAACGCTTTCTTAACCTCGCCGTCGGGCCAGGCATCGCCTGCCGCGCTCACGCGCACGCGGCTCTGATCGGTGGCATTCACCAGCACATGCGAACTCGTCCGATCACCGCTCGGCTCGAGACGCAAATCGGTTTCGGGCTTCCAGCTCAACGTGGTCGCGAGATCGCCGGGATAGATCCGCCATTGCGATCCGTCGTCGAGTTCGACGACATGACTTTCCGCGTGTGCCCGTATCTTCATTCCACCCCGAATTCTCGATGAGCAGATTGCGTGCAGACGGCGGGCCCCGGCGCTCGGCCGGGGCCCAGCTCCGTCAGTCGTTGTCGTGATGAATCACGGTCTTGCTGCGATTGCCGAATTCATCTTCCTTCTTGATCACCGTGGTGCGGTTGGCAGGCTCGCGCTCCCTGATGACCGTGGTGCGGTCGCGATCGCGGTCCCGCTCACGATATTCGTGGGACTGTCCGACCGTCACGCCGGCTCCGACCGGGCCGACGTGAACGCCGACTTCGTCGGCGAATGCAGGAGCGGCGATGGCCGTGACCATGGCGGCGGCAAACAGATATCTTTTCATCTTCATCCTCCAGTGTATGCGGAGGGAATGCGGGACTGCGACACTTTGTTCCGGCGGAACGCAGCGCGATGGCCTGTTCCCGGTGTTCCAGGAACCGGCCCACAGCGGCCGTGATTCCCGCTAGAATGGGTCCATGAAACAAGCTGATTCCTCGGCCAATCACAGCCGCCGCGCCCTGCTTCGATCCACGCTCGGCGCAGCCGCATTCATCACATTCCCCACGCAGCTTCTCGCCGCGCCTCCGGGCTTCGACGAATGGCGCGAGGGTTTTCGTGCACGCGCCATGGCGAAGGGCATTTCGGCTGCGACCTGGCAGCGCGCGATGGCGCGGGTCGAGCCCGACATGAGCGTGTTCAAGCAGATGCGCAACCAGCCCGAATTCCACGAGCAGGTCTGGCAATACATCAACCGCCGCGTCTCGGACTGGCGCATCATCAATGGCAAGATCGCGCTGAAAAACAACGAGGCGCTGCTCGCGCGCATCGAGCGTGATTTCGGCGTCGAGCGCGGCACGCTGCTGGCGCTGTGGGGCGTGGAGTCCGCCTATGGCGATCCGCTGGTGCAACAAAACCACATGACGCCGGTATTCCCCTCGCTCGCCGCGCTCGCCTGGAACGAGCCGCGCCGCAAAGCCTATTGGGAGACCGAGCTGATCAACGCGCTGCGCATCGTCGACAAGGGCTGGAGCACGCCGGAGCAGATGCAGGGATCCTGGGCCGGCGCGATGGGGCATTCGCAATGGATGCCGGAGGTCTGGCTCAATGTCGGCATCGACTATGACGGCGACGGCAAGGTGTCGCCGTTCGGCAAGCCCGACGATGCACTGGGCTCAACGGCAAAGTACCTGGTCAATCGCGGCAAGTGGCGCCGTGGCGAGCACTGGGGCTACGAGGTGCGCGCGTCCGGCGATATGAGCGGCAACCGGACCTACGCGGCGTGGGCATCGGCCGGCGTCACCCGCGCCGACGGCCAGCCGTTTCCGCAACCGAATGCATCCGCGCAGATGTGGACGCCGGTTGCGGGCGGGCCGACATTCCTGCTGGGACCGAATTTCTATTCGGTGAAGAGCTACAATCCCTCGATGAACTATGCGCTCGCAATCTGCCATCTCGGCGACCGCTGCCTCGGCGCGCCACCCTTCATCCAGCCCTTCCCCGGCTCAGAGCGCGCGCTGACGCTCGCCGAGGTGCAGGAGATGCAGACGCGCCTGACCAAGGCCGGGTTCGACACCGGCGGCACCGACGGCCGCGTCGGCAACGACACCATGAAGGCAATCAAGGATTTTCAGCAGCGCGCGGGGATCACGCCCGCCGATGGCTATGGCGGGCTGAAGGTGCTGGCGAAGCTGCGGCAAGGGTCGTAACTTGCCTCAGTGCCTGTACTGCGGCTCTTCCGCGTCGAGCTGGCGGCGGATCGCGGCGAGATGCAATCGCGCGGATTCGGAATCGCCTTCGCGCATCTGCCTGTAGGTTTCCGCCGCGATCGCGGGATCGACCGGCAGCACTTTTCGTCCCGTCGACATCGCCAGCACCTGCACCTCGGCGGCGCGCTCGAGATAATAGAGATCGTCCCAGGCCTCCGCGATGGTCGGCGCCAGCACCATCACGCCATGATGCTTCATGAAGACGATGTCGGCATCGCCGACAGCGGATGCGATCCTCGCGCCCTCGCGGTTGTCGAGCGCGAGGCCGTTGTAATCGCGGTCCACTGCGGTGCGGCCGTAGAATTTCAGCGCGGTCTGCCCGGCCCAGATCAGGGGATCACCCTCGGTCATCGACAAAGCCGTGGCGTAGGGCATGTGGGTGTGGAAGGCGACCTTCGCGCGCGGCAGGCGCTTGTGCATCTCGGCATGGATGTAGAACGCGGTCGCCTCGGGCGCGCCCTCGCCGTCGAGCACGTTGCCGTGGAAATCGCAGATCAGGAGCTTTGACGCCGTCAGCTCGCGGAAGGCGTAGCCGTATGGATTGACCAGGAAGAGATCGTCATGGCCGGGCACCACGGCCGAGAAATGGTTGCAGATGCCCTCCTCAAAACCATTGCGCGCGGCCATGCGGAAGCAGGCCGCGAGGTCCTCGCGCGCGGTGCGGATCGCGTCGGTGGCGAGATCAGGCCGGTTCGAGCGGAACGGCGCAGGTGCGGATGAGGAGGATTGAAGGCTGTGCGCCATGGCGAAGGAAACCTCTTTCGGTCGGAAGAGGCCCGCGTTGTACAGGGCCGACGCCTCTGCGTCAGCCCCCGCCGGCGCCACCCTGCCCTTCGCGTCTTGCGCGGCGGCTTATTGCCGCCGCGGCACGCCGCCGGCGTTCATGCCGCCATCGATGACGAGCTCGCTGCCGGTGACGTAGCGCGACGCATCGGAGGCCAGATACAGCACGCCGGAGGCGATCTCCGCGGCCTGCCCGGCGCGACCGAGCGGCGTCGCGACCTTGGCCCGCTCCTCGGGGTCGATCGGGGCGTTCTGGCCGGCCCCCGTCGCCCCCGTCGGGATCTTGCCCCAGATCGGGGTGTCGATGATGCCGGGGTGCACGGAGTTGACACGAATGCCGTCGCCGGCCGCCGCACACTCCATCGCGATCGATTTGGCAAACAGCCGCACACCGCCTTTGGTCAGCGAATAGGCCGACAGGCCCGGCGCACCGCGCAAGCCCGCGAGCGAGGACATCATGACGATGGAGCCGCCGCCGGTCTTGCGCATCAGCGGCAGGCAATGCTTCACGGACAGAAACACGCCGTCGAGGTTGATCGCGTTCTGCTTGTGCCAGTCAGCGAGCGTCATATCGACGATCGAGGGTACCGCAATGCCGATGCCGGCATTGGAGACCATGATGTCGAGCCGGCCATAGCGCTTGGCGATCTCGGCGACGATCTCGATCCAGGGCTCCTCGCTGGTGACGTCCTGCTCCAGGAAGATCGCCTTGCCGCCGGCTTTGGTCACGCGCTTGGCGAGCTCGGGGCCGCGCAGCTCGTCGATATCGGTGACGACGACAGTGGCGCCTTCGCGGGCGAACAGCTCGACGATCGCCTCGCCAATACCCGACGCACCGCCCGTCACCAGCGCGACCTTGCCCTCAACCTGCCCTGCCATGTTCACTCCCATTTTTTGTTGTTTGAGCGGCTCATTTTTGACGCATGATCTCCGCGCAAACGCGTACCGCGTTTGTCGCGAGGGATCTTGCGTTATCTAATCACGGATGGCCCCTGGTCCGGTAGCGCGACGTCGACGACGCGGAATTGCACGCGCTCGGCGCCCTGGTACCGGTCGACCGACAACGATCCCGCGACATGCAATTGCTGACCGCGATTGGCGAGAAGTGCATTGCCGAGCTTCTGGCCGACCGAACGGAACGCAATGCCGTTGACGATCGAGCCGTCGCCAGACTTGAAGCGTAGCCTCAAATGCGCCTGTCCGACCTCATCGGCATAGACGAGCTGATGCGACGGCAGCGCCAGCACGACTTCCGGATTGCCGCTGCCGAAGGGACCGGCGCGGTTGAGCGTGGTCGCAAGCTCCGTCGTCACGGCGCGCGCGGACACCGCGCCGTCGACATAGAGCTCGTTGACATGGCGCGCCTCGGCAACGTCTTGCGCCAGCGCATTTTCGAGATAGGCGCGGAATTCGGCGAGCTTCTCTTTCCGCAGCGTCACGCCCGCGGCCATCGCGTGGCCGCCGCCCTTCAGCAAGATACCGTCAGTCACCGCCTGCCGCACCGCCTTGCCGAGATCGACGCCTGCGATGGAGCGGCCCGAGCCGGTGCCGATGCCGCCGGGCTCCAGCGCAATCGCAAAGGCCGGCCGTGAAAACTTCTCCTTCAGGCGGGACGCGACGAGGCCGACCACGCCGGGATGCCAGCCTTCGGAGGCCGTGACGATCACGCCAACCTTGTCCTCGAGCCCGATCGAGGCCAGCGCCTCGGCTTCGGCCTGCGCTTCGGCCGCCTGCTCGATGACGCGGCGCTCGCTGTTGAGGCGATCGAGTTCGGCCGCAATCCGCGCCGCCTCGACGCTGTCGCCTTCGAGCAAGAGCCGCACGCCGAGATCGGCGCGGCCGATGCGGCCGCCGGCATTGACGCGCGGCCCCAGCATGAAGCCGAGATGCCAGGCCTCCGGCGGGCCGTTGAGCCGCGCCACGTCCATCAGCGCGGTGTGGCCGACATGGTCGCGCCGCCGCATCGCGATCAGGCCTTTTGCGACGAAAGCACGATTGAGCCCGATCAGCGGCGCCACATCCGCAACCGTGCCGAGCGCGACGTGATGCAGCATGCCGAGCAGATCGGGCTCGGGCATCTCGCTCGTCCAGAAGCCGCGCTGGCGCAGCTCGCGGTTGACGGCGACCAGCGTCACCAGCACGAGGCCGACGGCGGCGAGATGGCCGAGGCCCGACAGATCGTCGAGCCGGTTCGGATTGACCAGCGCATCGACCTCCGGCAGCTCCGTGCCGGCTTGGTGATGATCGATCACGACCACGGACATGCCGAGGCGCTTGGCTTCAGCGAGCGGCTCGATGCTGGTGGTGCCGCAATCGACGGTGACGAGCAGCGTGGCGCCCTTCGCGGCCAGCGCGCGGATCGCTTCGGTGTTCGGGCCGTAACCTTCGAAAATCCGGTCGGGGATATGGATCAGCGGATCGAGCCCACAATGGCGCAGATGCCAGGCGAGCAGCGCCGCAGAGGTCGCGCCATCGACATCGTAGTCGCCGAAGATCGCAACCTTCTCGCCGCGCACCGCCGAGTCCGCGATCCGCTTCGCGGCGGCCTCCATCTCCGTCACGGTGTACGGGTCCGGCAACAGCTTGCGGATGGTCGGATCGAGGAAGTCGGCGACGGCGTCGATATCGACACCGCGGCCCGCCAGCACCCGCGCCAGCAACTCCGGCAGCTGGTGCCGCTGCACGATGGCGAGCGCCTTGGCCGCCCCGCGCGCATCCAGCCGGTCGAGCCAGAGCTTGTCGGTGAGCGAGCGCGCGACGCCCAGAAACGCCTGGGGCACTTCGACGGGCAAGGCGGTTGCGGGCGGCGTCATGAGTCGAGACTGGCTTGAGGAACCCGGGAATCGGACTGGGCGTTGCGGCGATCGGCCGACAATGACGATTGACCTGGAATCCCCCGGGATTTGCAATGTCCACGCCGCACAAAGCGGTGGATTGCCGCTTTGCTGCGCGGACTGACTATCATTTGGGCATTCCGTGGAACAGCAAATTAAGCGGGCGTTAGGCGGAATCTTCGAAAAAGACTCGTATTCGATCTGTAATTAGTTGTTCCGGGTTCGTTGCAGATCAGGCCTCATTGCCAAGGGAAGCTCCCCGATGTCTGCTGCGCTGGGTCTGAAAGCCAAGCCAATCGCCACCGAACCCGCTGATGACGATTCCGATATCTCCGCACTGATCAATCGCCTGACCGCGGAGGTCAACCAGATCGCAGTCGACAAGACCAAGGCGATCCAGCAGATCACCAACCAGATGAAGATGCTGGCGCTGAACGCGCTGATCGAGAGCTCGCGCGCCGGCGCGCAAGGCGCCGGCTTCGCGGTGGTGGCGCAGGAGGTGCGCGGCGTCGGCCAGC
Organism: Bradyrhizobium barranii subsp. apii; assembly: GCF_011516635.5. Taxonomy (GTDB): domain Bacteria; phylum Pseudomonadota; class Alphaproteobacteria; order Rhizobiales; family Xanthobacteraceae; genus Bradyrhizobium; species Bradyrhizobium barranii. The sequence continues at coordinate 5,521,323 of NZ_CP096255.1, forward strand.
AGGTCGAAACCATCGCGCGCGAGCTCGAAACCCAGCTGACGAAGCGCACCGGTGATCTTGTCGCCTCGATCGACCGCATGAGCCAGCGCTCGCGCGGCGAGCGCATGGTCGACCTGTCGCTCAACGCCATCGAGCTGATCGATCGCAACCTCTATGAACGCACCTGCGATGTGCGCTGGTGGGCGACCGACTCCGCCGTGGTCGATTGCGCGGCCTCGCCCAACGCCGCAGCCGTCTCCCATGCCTCGCAGCGCCTCGGCGTGATCCTCGGCGCCTACACCGTCTATCTCGACCTCTGGCTCTGCGACCTCGACGGCAATGTCATCGCCAACGGCCGCGCCGACCGCTTTCGCGTCGTCGGCCAGAACGTCGCCCACACAAAGTGGTTTCGCGAGGCGCGAACCTTGCGCTCCGGCGACGACTATGTCGCCGGTGACGTCGAGAACCAGCCGCTGCTCGGCAATGCCCAAGTCGCGACCTATTGTGCCAGCGTCCGCGCCGGCGGTCAGGCCAACGGCGCGCCGATCGGCGTGCTCGCCATCCATTTCGACTGGGAGGCACAGGCCCGCGCCATCGTGCAGGGGGTGCGCGTCGGCGACAGCGACAAGGCGCGCGTGCTGCTGGTCGATTTCAATCTGCGTGTCATCGCAGCTTCCGATGGCCAGGGTATTTTGAGCGAGCGCATCTCGATCTCGCTGAACGGCCAGCGATCCGGCTTCTATCACGACCGCGCGGGCGCGCTGGTCGCGTTCCATGCGACGCCAGGCTACGAGACTTATCGCGGCCTCGGCTGGTACGGCGTGATCGTCTGCGGAGCGTGACGACATCATCGCGAGATCTGTGAGCGCGGCAGCGTGACCGTCGAACAATGGTCGCGCCGTGATGCGGTGCGACTTGCAGCCTATCCGAGATAGCCAGACACTCCGTCCCACAACAGCTTCAACGCCGTCACGGCCAGCAAGCCATGGCACGCCCGGTAGATCTGCCGCTGGTCCAGCTTTCCGTGCAGCCGCCAGCCGAGCCAGACGCCGCTGGGAATGGCAAAGAGGCACGCCGCCATCACGATCCAGACGTTGCCCGCCGGCCGCACCAGCAACAGCCAAGGTACCGCCTTGATCGCGTTGCCGACGGTGAAGAACAGGCTCGTCGTTCCCGCGTAGACCTCCTTGCTGAGGCCAAGCGGCAGGAGGTACATCGCCAGCGGCGGTCCGCCGGAATGCGCGACCATGGTCGTGACACCCGAGGCAAAACCGGCAGCAACCGCCTTCGGCGAGGAGCGCGGACGAATGACCACCTTCGGATCACTCACGAGCCATATGCCAACGAAGCTCAACGTCACGACCGCCATCACGATCGCGACGGCGCGATGGTCCAATACGCGGAACAAGAGATAGCCGAGGGCAATGCCGATCACGAGCCCGGGCAACAGCAGCACCAGGTCCGGCTTCGACCATGTCGAGGACTTCCAGTAGCGCAACGCGAACAGGTCCATGGCGATGAAGAGCGGCGCGAGCAGGCCGCCCGCGGTGACCGGATCCATCACGCACGACAGCAACGGAATGCCGACGATGGAGAAGCCGCCGCCGAATGCGCCCTTCATGAAGCAGATCAAGAAGACGCCGGAAAAGGCGATGATCACCGTGGCGACCGTCAAATCCATCTGCGCATCTCCATGACCGTCACGCTCGCGGCTCGGCGCGCGTCACGCCGAACCATCGCGGGCGAGACTTGGCTCAGGTCGCCGTGACGTCGTCATCGGTTGCTGTTGGGCCGGCGTCGGTCGACGTCGCTTGCGAGGTTCGAGGCGGCTCGGCCTTCGGCTGGAAAAAGAGACCGGGCAGCACTGAAGGCAGGCCAAAGGTCATTCCGAGGAATGCCAGAAACACATCAAGATAGCTCACGCTCATTCTGTTGCTCCGCTTTGTCGGGCGCGACCACCTCTCGGTGCATTTGAGGGGCGATGCGGCGCAATATGAACCGGTACATTACTCAGTACAATAAGAACATTGATCTCGGTGCAATTATGCCGCCTCCGCATGAGTAGAGCAGATGCAGCAAACTTCTTGCGTTGGGCTTCAATCCGACCGCGGCAGGCGCGGCGCCCACCCCGTCGCAACGAGTCTTCTGAGCATTTTCCGGCAAGGCAGGCCGGTTACAGGCAAGAGCTTGCCGCATTGCTCGGCTACGCTGCGCTTCGCATCACGTTGGGCGACGTGACGTGATCGGCCCACGGATTGGGATCACTCACGCTCGTCACATGCCGAGGAGACATGCCATGAAGATCGTCGTGATCGGCGGGACCGGATTGATCGGATCCAAGCTCGTGACGAAGTTGAAACAACACGGCTACGAGGCCGTTGCGGCCTCGCCGAAATCAGGCGTGAACACCGTCACCGGGGAAGGCCTCGCAGCAGTGCTGGCTGGCGCGGATGTCGTCGTCGACGTCGCCAACGCGCCGTCCTGGGAGCCCGCCGCCGTGCTCGATTTCTTCCAGCGCTCGAGCACAAACCTCGTCGCGGCAGAGGCGGCCGCGGGCGTGAAGCATCACGTGGCGCTGTCGATCGTGGGGACCGAACGGTCGCCCGACAATTCCTATTTTCGGGCCAAGCTCGCCCAGGAGACCATCATCAAATCCTCGTCGGTCCCCTACTCCATCGTTCGTGCCACCCAGTTCTTCGAATTCCTCGGCGCCATTGCCGAAACGGCCGTGGTCGAAGGAAAGATCGTCGTCCCGTCCGCACTGTTTCAGCCGATCGCCGCCGAAGACGTGGCTGATCGCGTCGCGGAGGTCGCCATGGGCCGGCCGCTCAACGGCACCATCGATATCGCAGGACCCGAGAAGGCCCCCTTCAATGAATTCATTGCGCGGCGCCTCAAGGCGTCCGGCGACGCCCGACCGGTGGTAGGAGACCCGAAGGCACCGTACTACGGCGCCGCCATTGACGACACATCACTGAACCCGCTCGGCGAAGCGCGGCTTGGAAAAACGCCGCTCGCAACGTGGCTCGCAAGACTCTGAGGGGCCGCAAGAGCTTCAATCACGACACCCATTGCAATGAAGGAAATCCCATGCGCAGATTGCTGATCGCAACGGCGGTTTATGCCGCATCAATCCTGACGGGTCATGCGGCCGAACCGGCACCTCTGGCCAAAGTGACGGTCGTGTTCGACCAGGCGCTGCCGAACGTCCCAGGCAAGAGCATGAAGGGCGTGCTGGTCGAGTATGGTCCCGGAGGCTCCTCGCCGGCCCACATGCATCCGCGCTCCGCATTCATCTATGCGACCATCCTGGAAGGAGCGATCCGCAGTCAGGTCAATGACGAGCCCGCCAAGGTCTATCGCAAAGGAGAGAATTTCTTCGAAAAGCCCGGCGACCGTCACGCCATAAGCGCGAATGCCAGCGATACCGAACCTGCGAAGCTGCTGGCCGTCTTCGTCGTGGATTCAGCAGACAAGGAGCTGGTCACGCCGATCACGAAGTAGCGCCGCCTCGTCACGCAGCGCGGCGCGCGGCCATCTCCGCGGCCAGCAGCAACGCGGCGCGGCTGGCGCCGATCGACGCGATGCCTTGCCCCGCGATGTCGTAGGCCGTGCCGTGCGCGGGCGTGCAGATCGGGAATGGGAAGCCACCGAAGGTCTGCCAGGGTCTCGAGGCGCTCGCCGGCGAGCGCATCAGCGACGCCGGGATCGGCGAAATCGCCGCCGCACATGACGACATGGTCCGGCATTATCGCAAGGGCGATCTGATCCAGTATTATCGCGGCAACCGCGCCATTCACGAGGCCATCGTCGTCGCAGCCGAAAATCCCGCGCTGACCGGGCTCTATGCTTCCGTGACCGCGCGCATCCGGCGCGCGCGCTACGTCACGCCGATGACACCGCAGCGCTGGGCGTTCGCCGTGAAGGAGCACGAGGCGATCCTGAACGCGCTGCAGCGGCGTGATGGCGCCGGCCTCTCCCACATCCTGCGTGCGCATCTGCGCCACAAGCGCGAAGAGGTCTTGCAGGCGGGCTTTGCCGAGACGGAAGGAAGCGACCTCGCGCTGCGGATCGCGTGAGGCGGGCTCGCCCGGCGAGCATTCGTTCATTCCGCGTCTGGCCTTGGCGCCTCTTCGCTGCGATAACCGCATCGAAGATCGGTCATAAGATCAGGCGACGCCGCAATGAACAAACCGCTGCCCTCAGACCCCGTCGCGCGTGCGACCTCCGACAGCACGGGAAGCGCGCCGCAAGGCGGCTTTGCCGATCTCGTTCCCGAACTCAGCGTTTCCAGCCTTCAAGCCAGCCTGCCGTTCTGGCGCGACTTGCTCGGCTTCGAGCTCGCTTACGATCGCCCCGATGCGCGATTTGCGTATCTCGCCAGGGGGCGTTTGCAGGTCATGCTCTGCGAATTGAATGGACGCTGGGAGACGGCCGATATGCAGCGGCCATTCGGACGCGGCGTCAATTTCCAGATGGTCGTCGATCGCATTGATCCCATGCTGAGAGCTCTCGGCGATGCCAAATGGCCGCTCTACGAGCAGCCGAACGAAGCCTGGTATCGGGTCGGCGACCAGGAATTCGGCCAGCGCGAATTCCTCGTCCAGGATCCGGACGGTTACCTCGTGCGCTTCGTCGAACGCCTGGGCATGCGCACGCCATCCTGACGCAAAGATTCGTCCAGTCCTGCCGCATCGCGCAATCAGGAGACACAATCGCGACGGTGCACGCTGCCCGGACCATTGAACTGATGCACGCTCTCTGTCGTGTGGGACGTAAGCTGCATTCGGCTCACGAGCCGAACTTGCTCAATTTCGCATTCGCCCGATTATCCTTGCGCCCCTCTGTCAGCTGACGTGGTCGCGCGTTAGACGTGAAGCTCCCCCGCTTCACGCTCCGCGAGCACCTCGGCTCGCCGTTGCGCAGCCAACGGAGACCATCTCATGACCAAACCAAGCATCGTTTTCGCGCACGGCCTCTGGGCTGACGGATCGTGCTTCGGCAAGCTGATCCCGGCGCTGCAAGCCGAAGGCCACGAGGTCATGGCAAGCCAGCACGGGCTCGATTCACTCGCAACCGACGTCGCCTGCGTGACGGCGTGTTTTGGCCGTGTTCCCGGACCCGTGGTCCTCGTCGGCCACTCCTATGGCGGCACACTGATCACGCATGCCGGAACCGATCCGCGGGTCGCCGCGCTGGTCTACATCGCCGCGCTCGCGCCCGCTGCCGACGAAACTTCGCAGAGCCAGATTGCAAAATTTCCGACGACGCAGGTGTTCGGCCACATCGACGCGCCGGCGGGCCGTGTCTGGCTCAAGCCAAGCGGCCTGACGCACTTTGCCGGCGACCTGCCCGAAGCCGAGCAAAAGCTGGTCTACGCAACGCAAGGGGCGCCGGTTGCGGATCTCCTGACCCAAAAGGTCGATGGCACAGCGTGGACCTCGAAGCCGAGCTGGTACATCCTCGCCAGCAAGGACGAGACGGTTCACCCCGATCTGCAACACTTCGTCTCGAAGCGCATGAACGCTACCGTGACCGAAGTGCCTTCGTCCCACGTCCCCATGCTGTCGAAGCCGGATGTGGTGCTGGATGTGATCCGGAAGGCAGCGAATGCGGTCACAGCGAAGTAGCATCGACTGACGTACCATACCGAACCAATGCAGATGACGTTGTCATTCTTCAGATCGGTCCGAGCGGCGCGAGACCGCCCGGACCTTTTGTCCATCGCGAAAACGCCATGCCGATTTCTGCTTTTTCTAATATCAATTAATCCGATTGAAACAGTGCATATTATTCGTTTGTCAAAATCCTCCTTCTGCGTAGCCTGATCCCGCGCCATCGCCCGGCTGCCCGTAAAGGCCGCCCCCGAGAACAGCGAGGCACCGGAGGATTGGATGACGACGACGCTCGACGCATCGGGAATGCCTGCACGTTCGCTGCTGCCCTTCCTTGATCGCGAGCACACGATCGCAAGGCCGGGCTACAGCCGATGGATGGTGCCGCCCGCGGCGCTTTGCGTGCATTTGTGCATCGGGCAGGCCTACGCCTTCAGCGTCTTCAACCTGCCGATGACCAAGCTGATCGGCGTCACCCAATCGGCATCCGGCGACTGGAAGCTCACCGAGCTCGGCTGGATTTTCTCCATCGCGATGGTGTTCCTCGGACTGTCCGCCGCAGTGTTCGGACGCTGGGTCGAGGAAGGCGGCCCGCGCAAGGCGATGTTCACCGCCGGCGTTGCCTGGGCGAGCGCGTTCCTGATCTCGGCCCTCGGCGTCTATCTCCACAATCTCTGGATCATCTATCTCGGCTACGGCGTGATCGGCGGCTGCGCGCTCGGCATCGGCTACATCTCCCCGGTTTCGACGCTCATGAAGTGGTTTCCCGACCGACTGGGCATGGCCACCGGCATGGCGATCATGGGCTTTGGCGGCGGGGCGCTGATCGCCTCCCCCCTCTCCGTCTGGCTGATGAGCAAGTTTGCGACCACGAGCGACGTCGGCGTGCTCGGCGCCTTCATCACGCTCGGCTGTGTCTACTTCGTCTTCATGATGGTCGGCTCCGCCATCGTGCGCGTACCGGCGCCGGGCTGGAAGCCGGAGGGTTATGTGCCGCCTGCCGCCGCCACCAGGCTGATGACCAGGAACGACGTGTTCGTCTACCAGGCGGTCAAGACGCCACAGTTCTGGCTGCTCTGGATCGTGCTGTTCTGCAACACCACCGCCGGCATCGGCGTGCTCGGCCAGGCCTCAGCGATGAGCCAGGAGATGTTCCCCGGCCATATCACCGCGGTCGCGGCCGCAGGTCTCGTCGGCCTGATGAGCCTGTTCAACATGGGCGGACGTTTCAGCTGGGCCTCGCTATCCGACTTCATCGGACGCAAGAGCACCTATTTCGTCTACATGGTGCTCGGAATCGCCCTCTACGTGACCGTGCCCTATGCCGGCGCGAGCGGCAATGTCGTGCTGTTCGTGCTGTGCTTCCTGATCATCGTCAGCATGTATGGCGGCGGCTTTTCCACCGTTCCGGCCTACCTGCGCGACATGTTCGGCACGCGCTATGTCGGCGCCATCCACGGCATTCTGTTGACGGCCTGGTCGATGGCCGGAATCGCCGGGCCTGTGCTGATCAACTACATCCGCGAATACAACGTCACGCACGGCGTGCCGAAGGCCCAGGCTTACAACACGACCATGTACATCATGGCCGGACTGCTCGTGGTCGGCTTCCTCGCCAATCTCTGCGTCCGTGCCGTCGACAAGCGTCATCACATGAAAGACGAGGACAGTTCAGGACTCGAGGCGGCGCGCGCTGCCTGACGTTCGGACGAACACAAGGAGGCGACCATGACCACGACATCACGGAGCGAAGCGTCATTCTCCCAATCGCTGCTGAGCTGGATCGCCTGGCGGGTATCCCGGACGATGGCGGCGATGCGGCCGGTGCATCGAGCCACCGAGATCGCGGCCGCAGCCGCGGCGAGCAACAATCCCTCGGGGGCCTGACATCATGCAGACCGCTCAGACGGCAAAGACCACCCCGCTGCAATTGGCATTGGCCTGGAGCTTTGCGGGCATCCCCCTGCTTGCGGGCGTGATCCAGACCCTGCTTAACGCCATGAAGCTGTTTCAGTAGGCGGCGAATACGTCCCACGAACAAGCGTGCAACGCTTCTCAGCGGCGCGCGACGGTTGATAACCGACGAAGGCTTCGCCATCACCGTGCGCTGGCCGCGGTGATCGCCGCTGCAGTTCTCGCCGTCGGCTTCGACGCGACTGCGGACATCGTCGTCGCGACGCTCGCACTTGGCGCGGTGACGGCGCTCGCCGAGACCCACCTGCACCGGCGCGGATAGATCCAGTCAAACGAGCCGTCAGCGGCGCTTGCGCGTGCCACGCGCCGGCGTTTCCGTCACCCGCCGGGTCTGCTCGGCGGCGAGGTCGCGCATGATCGCTATCGCGCTCTGCACGTGGTCGTCGGGCTGGTCGACCGAATAGATGACATAGGCCGGCATCGAGATTTTCGGCGCTCCCACCACCAGGTGCAGCCGGCGCGCCTTCAGCAGCGGCTCGACGATCCGGTGCGCAAAATAGCCGGAGCCGCCGTTGGCGAGGACGTGCTGCAGCCCGAGCCAGCCGATGTTCGCGGTCAGCGCAGGCCCAGCGAAATTGGGAAAGACGGCGCTGTGGCGCGCGTAGAATTCGGGCCCCCAGTCGACATAGACGTAGCCCTCCTGCGGCTCCGGATCGCTCCTGGGATTGGTCGACACCAGCACGAGCTGCTCCTCGATCAGCAACTCGACCTTGAGGCCGGGGCGGCTTTGCGGGGTGTACATCACGCCGATGTCGATGCGTCCCTCGACCAGCCCCTGCATCAACTCGGGCTCAAGGGCGCTCTCGGCCCGGATGGAGATCTGAGGATTGGCCTCCTGCATGCGCGGCACCCAAAGCAGCAGGAACTCCTCCCACAGGCCGATGCGGCCGCCGACCACCAGCGCCCCGCTAAAGCCCTTGGGGAGGCCGACGTCGTGGCGGGCCTGCTCGACGGTGCGAACAAGCGTCGAGGCATGGCGCTGAAATTGCCGCCCTGCCACCGTAAGCGTCGCGCCGGCCTTGTTGCGCACGAACAACGTGCAACCGAGCAGCTCCTCGAGCGAGTGGATCCGCGTGCTGACGGTGGACTGGCTGACGTGAAGCCGGTCGGCGGCGGTGATGAAATTGCCGGTCGCGACCACGGTCAGGAATGTACGCGCGAGCTCGGTATCCAGGGGCGCACCTCACACATCGACATTGTCGATATGAAAGGCGCTGTCTTGAAGGATGTCAAACAGAAGGAGTGCCGCTTAGCAGCCGAGCTTGTCGGCGACCCCGCCAAAATCCTTGGCGACGATGTCCCAATTGCCGGTCGCCTCGAAATCGACCTTCTGAAGCGGGCCATATTCGGTCGGCCGCGCCACGAACGCGGTCTTCAGTCCGTTCTTCTGGGCGGCGGCGAGATCACCGTTGTGGGCGGCGACCATCATCACCTGCTCCGGCTTGAGGCCGAGCAGGCGCGCGGCGCCGAGATAGGTCTCGGGATCGGGCTTGTAGTGCTCGAACAGCTCGGCCGACATGATGAGGTCCCACGGCAGGCCGGCGAACTTCGCCATGTTGGTGAGCAGCGCGACATTGCCGTTCGACAGCGGCGAGATCACGAATTTGGTCTTGAGGCGCGTCAGGCCGGCGACGCTATCGGCCCAGGGATGCAGACGGTGCCAGCCCTTGGTGATGTAGTCGAGGTCGGCCTCGGTCAAACCCTTGATCGCGAACTTCTCGACCAGCTTGTCCAGCGAGCGGCGGTGCAGGACGTCGAGGATGACATAGCCACGTTCGGGGTGCTTGCGCACGTCATCCATGGCGGCCGTGTACATGCCGCGCCAGCCGTCGACCAAAGCGGTCCAGTCGGCGGAGATGCCGCGGCCCTTGCCCCACCACATGAGGTCGGTGATCAGGCTGGTGCGCCAGTCCACGACGGTGCCGAACACGTCGAAGACCAGGGCTTTGACGGAGGAGAGATCGGACATGTGCGCTTCCTCTTTTGTTGTTCTTGTCATTCCGGGGGGCGCGTCAGCACCAACCCGGAATCCAGAAGTTATGGCGCGAGATTCCGGCTTCTCCGGGCCGCGCGCTTTGCGCGGTCCCGTCGCCCCGGAATGACGAAGCGCGTCAGCCCAGGTAAAACTTCTCCAACTGCCGGTGCTCGGCCTTGATGTAACGCACGGTGCCGGTGACGGAGCGCATCACGACCGTCTCGGTCTCGATCACGCCGTCCTTGCGGAACTTGACGCCCGACAGCAACGAGCCCGTGGTGACGCCGGTGGCGGCGAACAGGCAGTCGCCGCGCGCCATGTCCTCGATGCCGTAGATCATCTTGGGATCGTTGACGCCCATCTTGGCGGCGCGCTCGCGCTTCTCGTCGGAATCGAGGATCAGGCGGCACTGCATCTGGCCACCGATGCAGCGCAGCGCCACGGCCGCGAGCACGCCTTCCGGCGCGCCGCCGGTGCCGAGATACATGTCGACGCCGGTGTTATCGGGGTCGGCGCAGTGGATCACGCCGGCCACGTCGCCGTCGGTGATGAGGCGGACGGCGGCGCCGGTCGAGCGCACACTCTCGATGATGCTGGCATGGCGCGGGCGGTCGAGCACGAGAACGGTGATGCCTTCCGGCTGGACACCCTTGGCCTTGGCGAGGCGGCGGACGTTGTCGGCGGGCGAGGCATCAATTTCGACAACACCCTTGTCGTAGCCGGGACCGATCGCGAGCTTCTCCATGTAGACGTCAGGAGCGTGCAGGAGCGTGCCGCCGTCGGCCATCGCCATGGTGGCAATCGAGCCCGGCATGTTCTTGGCGCACAGCGTGGTGCCTTCGAGCGGGTCGACCGCGATGTCGACCTGCGGGCCGGCGTTCATGCCAACCTTCTCGCCGATGAACAGCATCGGCGCCTCGTCGCGCTCGCCCTCGCCGATCACGATGGTGCCCTCGATCGGCAGCTTGTTGAGCTCGCGCCGCATGGCGTCCACCGCGGCCTGGTCGGCCGCCTTCTCGTTGCCGTGCCCGCGCAGCCGCGCCGAAGACACCGCCGCCCGCTCCGTCACCCGCACGATCTCCAGCGTGAGGATGCGCTCGAGCAACGCGTGCGGCGGGACTGAAATATGGGTCGACATCGGCTAACTCCTTCGGAACAGTTTTGGACGGAGATCTCCGTCCGCATTAACTCGTAACACCCACAGTTCGTTCGAACCGTGTCCTATTGTTTGAGCAAGACCTTGCCGGAAAACCTCTTCACACTTTTCCGGGTCATGCTCAGTTCTTCTCGATCCGGATCACCTGCGGCCGTCCGCTGATCACCTTGTCCTTCTGCACGGCCGCGAGCGCACGTCGCACGGCGTCCTCGTGCGTCGCATAGGTGATCAGGATGACGGGCACGGGCACCGCCTTGCCGCTCGCCGGCGCAGCGCCGCCATTGGGATGACGCTGCACGATCGACTCGATCGAAATCTTCTGCTCCGCGAGCCGGGTCGCGATCGCGGCCGCAGTGCCCGGGAAATCGCACGCCAGCAGGCGGATATAGTAGCCGCCCTCGTGCCGCTCCATCGGCGCCTTCTTGGTGTCACGCAGATGCGAGATCGGCCGGCCGAACGGATTGGCGCGGATGCCGCGCGCAACGTCGGCGATGTCGGCGACGACGGCGGATGCGGTCGCAGCACCGCCGGCACCGGGGCCGACCAGCGTGATCGGAGGGATGCCCTCGCCATCGATCGTGACCGCATTGGTGACACCCATCACCTGCGCGATCGAGGAGGATTTTGGAACCATGGTCGGGTGCACGCGCTGCTCGATGCCCTTGGCGGTGCGAACGGCAACACCGAGCAGCTTGAGCCGGTAACCGAGATCGTCGGCCGCGCGCAGATCTTCCGGCGCGATGGATGAGATACCTTCGACATACACCGCGCTTTGAGCAACTTTCGTGCCGAAAGCGAGGCTGGCGAGAATGGCAAGTTTTTGCGCGGTGTCGTGGCCATCGACGTCGAAGGACGGATTGGCCTCGGCGTAGCCGAGCCGCTGCGCATCCTTGAGGCATTCGGCAAAGGACAGGCCCTCCTGCTCCATCCGCGTCAGGATGTAATTGCAGGTGCCGTTGAGGATGCCGTAGACGCGAGTGACGCCGGTTCCGGCAAGCCCTTCGCGTAACGTTTTGATGACAGGGATCGCTGCGCCGACCGCTGCCTCGAAATTCAGCGCGCCGCCGTGCTTTTCAGCGGCCTTGGCAAGCTTCAGGCCGTGCTTGGCGAGCAGCGCCTTGTTGGCGGTGACGACCGACTTGCCCGCATTCAGTGCCGCTTCGACCGCAGAGAGAGCGGGATCACCGGCGCCGCCCATCAGCTCGACGAAGCAGTCGATGCCGGGATGCGTGGCCAGTGCCATGGGGTCCTTGACCCATTCGACGCCACGCAGATCGACGCCGCGCTTCTTCGCCTTCGAGCGCGCGGTGACGGCGACGACGCGAATGCCGCGGCCGCTGCGGCCCGCGAGCACGCGGGCCTGGGTCTCGATCAAACGGACAACTTCGGCGCCCACGGTGCCGAGCCCCGCTATGCCCACTTTCAGGGGTGCAACCATGATGCTTTAGAAAACCTGCCGAAGAGAAACTTAACGCCGATTGGCGAGCGGAACGACGTTGTGCAACGTTTCGATGCCGCTTTCAAGGAAGCGGCGCACGCCGCGCGCGGCCTGCCTGATCCGTTGCTCGTTTTCCACCATGGCGATGCGGACATATCCTTCACCGTGCTCGCCGAAGCCGACACCGGGCGAGACCGCGACGCCGGATTTCTCCACCATCAGGGTTGCGAACTGCATGCTGCCGACGCTGCGGAAGGCCTCCGGCAGCGGCACCCAGGCGAACATCGAGGCTTCCGGCGGCGGGATCTCCCAGCCGGCGCGTCCGAACGATTCCACCAGCGCGTCGCGGCGCTTGCGGTAGGTGTCGCGCATCTCCTTGATGCAATCGTCGGGGCCGTTCAGCGCGGCAGTCGCGGCGACCTGCACCGGCGTGAAGGCGCCGTAGTCGAGGTAGGATTTGACGCGGGCGAGCGCGGCGATCACGCGGTCGTTGCCGACCGCAAAGCCCATGCGCCAGCCGGCCATCGAATAGGTCTTCGACATCGAGGTGAACTCGACGGTGACGTCGATCGCGCCGGGCACCTGGAGCACCGAGGGCGGCGGGTTGTTCTCGTCGAAATAGACTTCGGCATAGGCGAGATCGGACAGGATCAGGATCTCGTGCTTCTTCGCGAACGCGACGAGGTCCTTGTAGAAGTCGAGGCTCGCGACATAGGCGGTTGGGTTCGAGGGGTAGCAGACGACGAGCGCGAGCGGCTTCGGGATCGAATGCACGATCGCCCGTTCCACCGCCTCGAAGAATTGCGGCGTCGGCTCCGAGGGCACCGAACGGATCACGCCGCCCGCCATCAGGAAGCCGAAGGCATGAATCGGGTAGCTCGGATTCGGGCAGAGGATGACGTCGCCGGGCGCGGTGATCGCCTGCGCCACATTGGCAAAGCCCTCCTTCGAACCGAGTGTCGCCACGACCTGGGTGTCGGGGTTGAGCTTCACGCCGAAGCGGCGGGCGTAATAAGCGGCCTGAGCCCGGCGCAGCCCGGGGATGCCGCGGGAGGCCGAGTAGCGGTCGGTGCGCGGCTTGCCCAGCGTCTCCTTCAGCTTCTCCAGCACATGCGCCGGCGCCGGCAGGTCCGGATTGCCCATGCCGAGGTCGATGATGTCGGCGCCGGCATTCCGCGCGGCCGCCTTGGCCCGGTTGACCTGCTCGAACACGTAAGGCGGAAGGCGGCGGATGCGGTAAAACTCTTCCATGGCTCTCTGGGCTCCGGGCAACCGGTCAGGACAGAATCGACCGGCCATGACAGCCGCTCGGGAAAGCTCTCGCCCCCTCGCGAAAATCACTCAAAATCAAACGCTTAGAGTAATATTCGACGGCAGGAGCTGAAGTCGTTCGCCCTGACTCTCGGCTGAACTGAGGTCTTTTAGCACGGCATGGCGGGGGCGCCAGCGATTACGCCGCGTTACTTGGCGTCTTTTGCGGCAACCGATTGGCGTTCGCGCGCGGCGGCCAGCTCGGCTTCAATCTTGGCGCGCTGGTCCGGCGGGATGATCGCCTGATCACGATCCGGCGGCAGATCGTGCACCGGAAGGTAGGAGCCGGGCTCCCTGGGATGGGCCTGCGCGTCGGTGGGCGTATAGTCAGCCAGCTGACTCGAGCAGCCGCCCAAGGCAAGCGCCGCCATCAGCAGCGCGCCACAGATCGGCAGCGACTTTTGCAGGTCCCTCAACGCCAACACTTGGGAAATCCCCTACTCGTCCCAATGCAAGGCTGCCGGAACTTAACCCGACAACCTGCCCAAGCTCAAACCATTGCTGCCCACAAATGGTACGAGCGAGAATACTTCCAAGGCCCACTGCGGAAGAGGTGCACGCTGATTGTGACAAAACCAAGGGGCTTTGTCGCAGTGCAGCACATGTTGGAGCTTGTTTAACGCCAAACATGCGAGCTTCGCGGTGACGAATACGGAATGAATCGTTACTGTTCTGCTCATGAGTAGCGCCACGACCGACACACCCAAATCCGAATCGAAGTTCGATGCGGAAGCCTTCGCGATGAATGTCGCGCAGGCGATGGAGAGCGGCGGCAAGGCGCTCGCCGCGTATCTCAAGCCACGCGAGAGCGGCGAGGTGCAGGATCGCCCGCCGGCCGAGCTGACGGAAGTGGTCAAGGCCTTCACGTCGGTCGCCGAATACTGGCTGTCGGACACATCCCGCGCGTCGGATCTGCAGACCAAGCTCGCCAAGGATTATCTCGACCTCTGGGGCTCGGCGGCGCGCCGCATGGCCGGCCAGGACGCCCCGCCCGCGATCGCGCCCTCGCCGCGTGACAAGCGCTTTGCCGATCCGGAATGGAAGTCGAACCAGTTCTTCGATTTCATGATGCAGCTCTATCTGCTCACGACCAAATGGGCGCAGGAGCTGGTGCGCGACGCCGACGGGCTCGACCCGCAGACCCGCCGCAAGGCGGAGTTCTACATCCAGCAGATCACCAACGCGATCTCGCCGTCCAACTTCGTGCTGACCAATCCGGAAGTGCTGCGCGAGACGGTCGCCAGCAGCGGCGAGAACCTCACGCGCGGCCTGAAGATGCTGGCCGAGGACATCGCGGCCGGCAAGGGCATGCTGAAGATCCGCCAGTCCAATCCGGACAATCTCGTCGTCGGGGTCAATATGGCGACGACGCCGGGCAAGGTGATCTACCAGAACGAGATGATGCAGCTGATCCAGTATTCGCCGACCACGGAGAACGTGCTGCGCACGCCGCTCCTGATCGTGCCGCCCTGGATCAACAAGTTCTACATCCTCGATCTCAAGCCGGAGAAATCCTACATCAAGTGGTGCGTCGACCAGGGCATCACCGTGTTTGTGATCTCATGGGTCAATCCCGACAAGCGGCTCGGCAACAAGAGCTGGGAAGACTACATGAAGGAAGGCCCGCTCACAGCGATGGACGTGATCGAGAAGGTCACCGGCGAGTTGAAGGTGCACACCGCCGGCTATTGCGTCGGCGGCACCATGCTCGCGACCACGCTGGCCTGGCTCGCCGAGAAGCGCCGCCAGCGCGTCGCGTCGGCGACGTTCTTCGCCGCGCAGGTCGACTTCACCCATGCCGGCGATCTCCTCGTGTTCGTCGACGAGGACCAGATCGCGGCCCTCGAGCAGGACATGAAGGCGGCCGGCGTGCTCGAAGGCTCGAAGATGGCGATGGCCTTCAACATGCTGCGCTCCAACGATCTGATCTGGTCCTATGTCGTCAGCAACTATCTGAAGGGCCAGCAGCCGAGCGCGTTCGACCTCCTGCACTGGAATTCGGATGCGACGCGCATGACCGCATCGAACCACTCCTATTACCTGCGCAATTGCTACCTGGAGAACCGGCTCTCCACCGGCACCATGGTGCTCGACAACACGCTGCTCGACCTCTCCAAGGTCAAGGTGCCCGTCTACAACCTCGCCACCCGCGAGGACCACATCGCGCCGGCCGAATCGGTGCTGTACGGCTCGCAGTTCTTCGGCGGCCCGGTGAAATACGTCCTGTCCGGCTCGGGCCACATCGCCGGCGTGGTCAACCCGCCCGCCTCGAACAAGTACCAGTACTGGACCAACGACAACGTCAAGGATGTCAACGTCGCCGAATGGATGAAGGGCGCGGTGGAGCACAAGGGCTCGTGGTGGCCGGACTGGCGGCAATGGCTGGGCGAGCTCGATCCGGAGGAAGTCCCGGCGCGCGTGGTCGGCAGCGAGGCCCTGCCCCCGATCGAGGACGCGCCCGGCAGCTATGTCAGGGTTCGCGCATAGCGGACTCGCCCGCGCTTTCGTATAGACTCGCTCTCAACGCAGCGAAGACACAGGGGACGGACCATGACGCGCGAATTGTTCTGGCTGACACTGACGGTGATCCTGACCGGGATCCTCTGGATTCCCTACACCATCAACCGCTGCCAGGTTCGGGGGCTCAGTGGCGCCTTGGCCAATCCCTCGCGCGCCGACAAGCCGCAGGCGGAGTGGGCGAACCGCCTGATGTTCGCGCATGACAACGCCGTCGAAAACCTCGTGCTCTTCGCGCCGCTGGTGCTGATCCTGAACGCGATCGACTATTCCTCGAAATGGACCGTGCTCGCCTGTGCGGTCTATTTCTGGTCGCGTGTCGCGCATCTGATCGTCTATGCGCTCGGAATCCCGGTGTTCCGGACTCTCGCCTTCACCGTCGGCTTCCTCGCCCAGGCCGTGCTTGCGCTGGCAATCTTCAAGGTGCTCTAGAAATCGGGTCTCTTAGTGTCCGACCGAAAAATAAGTTGAGTGATATCAGCGAGTTCTGATTCCATCGGTGTTGCGAAGCATCAAAGGGATCGAGAATGTGGACTGATATCACCCGGGCACAGTTTGCCCGAGAGGAGCTGCGTTTGCCAAGCGACTTGACGGATGCGGAATGGGGCGTGCTGGAGAGGTTGCTTCCTGTGCGGGCCAAGCGCGGGCGGCGCCCGAAATGGAGCTATCGCGACATCGTCGAGGCAGTACTCTATCTGCTGCGCGGCGGATTGCCGTGGCGCATGCTGCCGCCCACTCTGTTTCCACCAATGACCACGGTGCAGTACTATTTCTACCAATGGCGCGACAGCGGATTGTGGCAATCGATCAACCACGCACTCCTGATGCTGGCGCGCGAGGCGATCGGCCGGGAGGCCTCGCCGACGGCCGGCGTGATCGACAGCCAATCGGTCAAGACCACGGAAAGTGGCGGCCCTCGCGGCTACGACGCGGGAAAGAAGATCAAGGGTCGAAAGCGCCACATCGTCACCGACACCCAAGGGCTCCTGGTCGGAGCGATCGTTCACGCTGCCGACGTCCAGGATCGTGACGGCACGCCAGATGTCCTGTGCAGCATTCGCTACCGCTTCCCCTGGCTGCGCCATATCTTCGCCGATGGCGGCTATGCCGGCGAAAAGCTCAAGGCGGTGCTGGAAAAGATCGGCCGGTGGACTGTCGAGATCATCAAGCGCTCCGATGCCGCACAGGGCTTCGAGGTGCTTCCGCGCCGCTGGGTGGTCGAACGAACCTTCGCCTGGCTCGGCCGCAACCGCAGATTGGCCAAGGACTTCGAGCGAACCATCGAAAGCGCAACTGCCTGGCTCTTCCTCGCCTCTGTCCAACTCATGACAAGGCGCATCGCAGCGATAAAAACAGCAATGCAATTTTGAGTCAGGCTCTTAGGGATCAGGCCCTGCGTACGACGAGGTTCAGCATGTTGGCTGGCGTCTCGTCGAAACTCTGGATCACGTTGGTGTCCGACGACAGCGTGATCCACGAACCTGCGCTGGCGTAAGTCATCTCGAGCCACTCCCGCGAGACGTAGCTGTAGTACCGCCCGAGGCTGTCTCGCGCGTCGCCCTCGCCCATCTTGTAGCTGGCGTAGAACACGCCTGATGGCTTGAGTGCACGGTGGATCTTTCCAAGGATGCCGGCGAGCTCGTCGCGTGGCACATGCAGCAGACAGGCGCTCGCCCAGACGCCGTCATAGGCCTCGTGCCCATCCAGCTGGTCGAACCGCATCGCCTCGACGGGATGACCAAGCCGGCGCGAGGCGATCCCGGCCATTTCGGGCGAGCCATCGGTCGCACGCACTGAAAAACCTTCGGCGAGCATCACTGCGGAATGATTGCCGGCACCGCAACCGAGCTCGAGGATCGCGCCTCCCGGCGGCAGCAGGGCGAGAAAGCCCCGCAACCGCGTCGATGCGGCCTTCGCCCAGCCGGCATAGGCCTCGGCGTTCTGCCGGTAGAATTGCAAGGTCGCTTCGTCCACCGCAGTACCTCGTGTCATGGAAACAGCGCGATCTGCTCCAACCCCGCCGTCTCGGGCAGCCCGAACATCAGGTTCATGTTCTGGATCGCCTGCCCGGCCGACCCCTTCACCAGATTGTCGAGCGTGGAAATCACGATCGCCCGGTTCTTGATGCGGTCGGCGACGACGCCGATCTGCACATAGTTGGAGCCGCGCACATTCTGGGTCTGCGGCAGCACGCCCTTCCTGGCGACATGCACGAAGGGCTCGTTGGCATAAGCCTGCTCCAGCGCGCTTCGCAGATCGTCCGGCGTCGCGCCGTTGAGCTTGACGTAGGAGGTGCAGAGTTCGCCGCGCGCCATCGGAACAAGATGCGGCGTGAAGTTGATCGTCACTGCGGAACCGGCGGCGACGCCGACCTCCTGCTCGATCTCGGGCGCGTGCCGGTGGGTGCCGACCGAATAGGGCGACAGCCCCTCGCCCGCCTCGCTGAACAACGTGTTCTGTTTCAGCCCGCGGCCGGCGCCGGTGACGCCCGATTTCGCGTCGATGACGATGTCGTCGACGTCGATCAGCTTGGCTTTCGCAAGCGGCACCAGCGCGAGCAGCGCCGCCGTGGGATAGCAGCCGGGACAGGCGACCAGCCGCGCCGACGTGATCTTCTCGCGATAGAATTCGGTGAGACCGTAGACCGCTTCGCCCTGCAGTTCGAGCGCCCGGTGCTCATGGCCGTACCACTGCGCATAGGTGCTCTTGTCCCGCAGCCTGAAATCGGCGGACATGTCGAGGACCTTGATTTTGGGATTTGCCTTGAGGACCGCGGCGATGATTTCCTGCGTGGTGCCGTGCGGCAGTCCGCAGAACACCGCATCGAGCTTGCTCCAGTCGACCTTTTCCCATTCCACGAGTTTCGGCAGGTCCAGCATGAAACAATGCGGAAACACGTCGCCCATCGACTTGCCGGCATGGGTGTTGGCGGTGAGCGCGACGATCTCGGCATTCGGATGCCGGGCCAACAGGCGCACCGCATCGGCCCCGGTGTAACCGGAGGCGCCGAGAATGCCGATCTTCTTCGAGCTCATCACGCGTACCTTTCAGGCGTCATTTGATCGTCTTGCCGGGGTCGAAAGTCGCAGCGTCGCTTCGTCCACCGGGCTGGCCTCCCGAGCAACGTTCGATCAGCTATTGTCGGCAAGGCCCAGCATCAGCCGCATGTTCTGCACGGCCGCACCCGAGGCGCCCTTGCCGAGATTGTCGAGCCGGGCGACCAGTACCGCCTGGTGATATTTGTCGCTGGCGAAGACGTGGAGCTCGAGCGTGTTGGTCTCGTTGAGCGCCTCCGGCTCGAGCTTGCCGCCCTTGGTCGCCTCGTTCTGGAGCGGCATCACCGAGACATATTTCGAGCCGGCGTAACGCTTGGCCAGCGCGGCCTGGAGGTCCGCACCGCCAAGCTTGCCCGGCAGCGCGTCGAGCTGGAGCGGCACCGAGACCAGCATGCCCTGCCGGTAGTTGGCGACCGAGGGAATGAAGATCGGCCGCCGCGTCAGTTTCGAATAGAGCTGCATCTCCGGAAGATGCTTGTGCTCGAAGCCAAGGCCGTAGAGCTCGAAGGACGGCGCGCTGCCGTCTTCGAAGCTCGCGATCATCGACTTGCCGCCGCCGGAATAGCCGCTCACCGCGTTGACGGTGACGGGATAATCGGGCGGCAACAGACCGGCATCGACGATCGGCCGCAGCAGCGCGATCGCACCGGTCGGATAGCAGCCGGGATTGGAGACCTTCTTCGCGGCCTTGATCTTTGCGGCCTGGTCCGACGTCAGCTCCGGAAAGCCGTAGGCCCAGTCGGGCGCGACCCGGTACGCGGTGGAAGCGTCCAGCACCTTCGGCGCCGAAGCGCCCATGCTGTCGACCAGTGCCACTGTTTCCTTCGCGGCCTCGTCAGGCAGGCAGAGGATGACGAGATCGACCTCCTCCATCAGCGCCTTCTTGGCCGCGGGATCCTTGCGCTTGTCGTCGGAGATCGTCTTCACGGTGACGTCGCTCTGGAGCTTCAGCCGCTCGTTGATGCCGAGCCCGGTGGTGCCGGAGCCGCCGTCGACGAAGACGGTGGCGGGCTCCTTGGCGGCGCCGGTGGTCGGGGCCTTGGTGGTTTCCGTGAGGCTCATGGCGCGCTCCTTTCGAGCATGTTGGTTTCGTTCGCGAAGGCCTCCGGCCTCACGTCCTGCATCAATTGTGCAATCTCTCTGGCGTCGGCTGCGGGTTGCGCCCCGAGCGCGTTGGCGATCGCGGTATAGTCGGCGTCCGATTTGTGCTGGTTGAGCTTGAAGCTGCCTTCGACCTCTTCAACCGTCATGACCAGGCCCACGATCCCCTTCTTCAACGCTTCCAGCCGGCCTGCCGTCATCTTCGCCGATGTCCACGGCGCTTTCGGCAACAGCCAGCTCTCGAACTTGTCGCTCAGCGTGTCGATCTGCACCGCCAGCTGATCGTCCGACAAGAGGCGCACCGGCCCGCTCAGATGCACCGACTGGTAGAGCCAGGTCGGCACCTGATCCGGCGAGACGTACCAGTTGGGCGATACATAGGCATCGGGGCCGTTGACCGCGAGCAGCCAGGAGGTCGTCCCATCCGCCAGCTTTAGCAGCGGATTGTGACGGGCGACATGAAAGGCGGCCTGCGGCGTGCCGTCAGCGGCGTAAGTCAGGTAGAACGGCAGCGGCGAGGCGACCGGCTTGTGGCCGTCGAAGGCGCACATCGTGCCGAAGCCGCGCTCCTCGGCGAATTTCAGGCTCGCGGCGCGGTCCTGCTTGAAAAAGGGTGGCGTGTACATCGTGGTCTCCTGCTGGGCCTCCTTGAGAGGCCGCCGGATCAGATCGCGCTGACAGGAGAGAGAATGCCGCGGATAGGATCCAGCGGCAAAGACGATGATCTCAAACGCGATCGACCGCCCAAACCGCTAAAGAGCGGCGGCGGCGACGGGCGAACAGGATGGTCGCGGCGTTGATCATGGCGCGCGGCTATAAGGCCAGAGGGTTTCAGGGTCAAGTCCAAATCGATGGGGCGCGACGGCTGCCGCACCACGTGACGGCAGGATGCCGCACGGATGTCATCGGGTCGCAGCGGAATTTCTCCTAAGCTTGGGGGTTCCCGAGAAAGAAAGGCGCCACAACCCCGCCGGTTCGTGCCTTTCGTTCGCAACCCAGCCCCAGGACATCGCCATGACCGAGATCACCCGTCGCGCAACGCTAGCCGGCGCCGCCGCCTCGGCGCTCCTGCCCTTCGTGAAGACCTCGCCCGCGAGCGCCGCCGCGCCCCAGGCAGCGACCCAGAATGCGAGCTTCTACCGCTACAATGTCGGCACCCACCAGATCACCGTGGTCTGCGACGGCGTCGCGACCGTCAACCTGACGGACAATTACGCGGCCGGCGCCAGCAAGGACGACATCAACAAGATCTTCGCCGAGAACCATCTGCCGACCGACAAGGTCACCCACACCTTCAATCCGGTCGTCGTCAACACCGGGCCGAAGCTCGTCGTGATCGATACCGGTCTCGGGCCCGACCAGTTCACGCAGACCAAGGGCAAGGTCGGCCAGTTCCACAACAACCTTGCGGCGGCCAGCATCGACCGCGCGGCAGTCGACACCGTCATCATCTCGCACTTCCACGGCGACCACATCAACGGCCTGCTCGCGGCCGAGAACAAGCCGGCCTTCCCCAACGCCGAGATCATGGTTCCGGCAGTGGAATGGAAGTTCTGGATGGATGACGGCGAGATGAGCAAGGGTACCGGCAATCCGATCCTTGAGAGCAACTTCAAGAATATCCGCCGCGTGTTCGATGCGCTCGGCCGCAAGGTCACGCAATACGAGTCCGGCAAGGAAGTCGCGCCCGGCATCACGTCGGTGGCGAGCCCGGGCCACACGCCGGGACACAACTCCTTCATCGTCGCGTCAGGCGCGGAAAAGGTACTTGTGCAGGTCGACATCACCGCAGGCGCAGCGTTCCTGTTCGTGAGGCACCCCGAATGGAACATCGCCTCCGACGTCGACAAGCCGCTGGCGCAAGAGACGCGGCGGAAGCTCTACGACATGGCGATTGCAGAGAAGATGCCGATCCAGGCCTTCCATGCCGCCTTCCCCGGTCTCGTCCGCGTCGAGAAGGAGAAGGATGGTTCGGGCTATCGCTGGATTCCGTCGATCTGGAACGCCTCGCTTTAGGCTCTGCCGTATGCGCTGACCGGGCGGCCGAGCTGCCCGGTCAGATCACGCGCCAGATCCATTCCATGATCGTCGCGATCACGTCACCGAACAGCAACAGCGCCGCGGACCAGACCAGCGCCGAGATGAAATTGGCGGCCTGAAAACTCCAATAGGGCATCTCGAAAATGCCGGCTGCGAGCGGCACCGAGGCGCGCAAGGGGCCGAAGAAGCGACCGATGAAGATGCTGGGCACGCCCCAGCTCCGCACGAAGGCTTCGCCCCTGGGCAGCAGTTCCGGGTAACGCGAGAGCGGCCACATCTGCGCGACCTGCTCCTTGTAGCGATAGCCGAACCAGTAGGAGACCCAGTCGCCGAGCGCAGCACCGATGCCGCCGGCGATCCAGACCGGATAGAAGCTGATGCCGCTCGCCCCGATCAGCGCGCCGATCGCAACCAGCGCTCCCCAGGCCGGGATCAGCAGCGAGATGAACGCCAGCGACTCCCCGAAGGCGAGCAGGAACACGATCGGGGCCGCCCAAGCCTGGTGAGCGCGCACGAAATCGGCCAGCGCGTGCGCGTACTGCTCCATTCCAGATTGCCTTCCCGCCCCGTCACGGTCCTGTCAGATAAAAGGACTGGTAAGCC
This sequence comes from Bradyrhizobium barranii subsp. apii, assembly GCF_011516635.5. Classification (GTDB taxonomy): domain Bacteria; phylum Pseudomonadota; class Alphaproteobacteria; order Rhizobiales; family Xanthobacteraceae; genus Bradyrhizobium; species Bradyrhizobium barranii. Next base: position 5,544,088 of record NZ_CP096255.1, read on the forward strand.
AAGGACTTGTGTGACATCAAGTCACAAAGCCGGGCCTGAGCCGGGCCCAGGTGTCAAATTGCCGGGAATTGGTGGGGCCTGCGGCGTAAAATCGCCGGGATTGGCTCCCACCCACACCCACGCGGCGGACCTGCGGTGACCTTTGCAGGCCAGCCGTGGCATAGTCGGCCGAACCGATTCGCCGCCATCGCGGCCATCAAAGTGCATCAAAATATATGTCCAAGCAGTTGAAGCCAAAAGCAAAAGACGATTTTTTCGGCGGCGATGAGCCGAAGTCGCGCGCGCCCGCCAAGGCGGCTTCGCGCGGAACGGGCGGCGAAGCCGACTACACTGCGGCCGATATCGAGGTGCTCGAAGGCCTGGAACCGGTGCGCCGCCGGCCCGGCATGTATATCGGCGGCACCGATGAGAAGGCGCTGCATCACCTCTTCGCCGAAGTCATCGACAACTCGATGGACGAGGCTCTGGCCGGGCACGCAACCTTCATCGGAGTCGAGCTCAGCGCCGACGGGTTCCTGACCGTCACCGACAACGGCCGCGGCATCCCGATCGATCCGCATCCCAAATTCCCGAAGAAGTCTGCGCTCGAAGTCATCATGTGCACGCTGCATTCGGGCGGCAAGTTCGACTCCAAGGTCTACGAGACTTCCGGCGGTCTGCACGGTGTCGGCATCTCCGTGGTGAACGCCCTATCCTCGCTGCTCGAGGTCGAGGTCGCACGCAGCCAGAAACTCTACCGCATGACGTTCGAGCGCGGGCACCCGAAGGGCAAGCTAGAGGATCTCGGCAAGATCAACAACCGCCGCGGCACCCGCGTGCGCTTCAAGCCCGACACCGACATCTTCGGCGCCAAGGCCGCATTCAAGCCGCAGCGCCTGTTCAAGATGACGCGCTCGAAGGCGTATCTGTTCGGCGGCGTCGAGATCCGCTGGAACTGCGCGCCTGAGCTCCTGAAGGGCGTCGAGGACGTGCCGGCGGAAGCAACGTTCCATTTCCCCGGCGGCCTCAAGGATTACCTCGCCGCTGCGATCCACGCCGACACGCTGGTGCATCCCGACATCTTCTCGGGCAAATCGGGCCGCAACGGCGCGCATGGCGCCTGCGAATGGGCTGTCGCCTGGACCGCGGATGCCGACGGCTTCCTGTCCTCCTATACCAACACGGTGCCGACGCCCGATGGCGGCACGCACGAATCCGGCCTGCGCAGCGCGCTGCTGCGCGGCCTGAAGGATCACGCCGAGCGCGTCGGCCAGGGCAAGCGCGCGTCATCCATTACGTCGGAAGACGTCATGGTGGGCGCGGCCGTGATGCTGTCGGTGTTCGTGCGCGAGCCTGAATTCCAGGGCCAGACCAAGGATCGTCTCGCCACCGCCGAAGCGCAGCGCATCGTCGAACAGGCGATGAAGGATCCGTTCGACCACTGGCTGTCGGGCAATCCGAACATGGCCAATCGGCTGCTCGACTTCGTGATCGACCGCGCCGAGGAGCGGCTGCGCCGTCGCCAAGAAAAGGAAACGGCACGCAAGACCGCCGGCAAGAAGCTTCGCCTGCCCGGCAAGCTCGCCGACTGCACCGATGCCGGCACCGACGGCTCCGAGCTCTTCATCGTCGAGGGTGACTCGGCAGGCGGCAGCGCCAAGCAGGCCCGTGATCGCAAGACGCAAGCGGTGCTGCCGCTGCGCGGCAAGATCCTCAACGTCGCCTCGGCCGGCAAGGACAAGCTGACGGCGAACGCGCAGCTCTCCGACCTCGTGCAGGCGATCGGCTGCGGCCAGCTTTTGCAATATCGCGAAGAGGATCTGCGCTATCAGCGCATCATCATCATGACCGACGCCGACGTCGACGGCGCCCACATCGCCTCGCTCCTGATCACCTTCTTCTACCGGCAGACGCCGCGGCTGATCGACGAGGGCCACCTCTTCCTCGCGGTGCCGCCGCTCTACAAGCTGACCCATGGCTCGAAGTCCGTCTACGCACGCGACGACAAGCACAAGGAGACGCTGCTCAAGAGCGAGTTCAACGCCAACGCCAAGGTCGAGGTGAACCGCTTCAAAGGTCTCGGTGAGATGATGCCGGCGCAGCTCAAGGAAACCACCATGGATCCGCGCAAGCGGACGCTGCTCAAGGTGGTGCTGCTCGCCGACGACCGCGACACCACGGCGGATTCGGTGGAGCGCCTGATGGGCACCAAGGCCGAGGCGCGCTTCGCGTTCATCTCGGACAAGGCGGAGTTCGCGAGCGAGGAGCTGCTGGACGTCTGAGGCAGTCTTCTGACGTCACGCACAAAGCCCCGGCCGACACCGGGGCTTTTTTTGTTTGCGGCTGCTCGCGGAGGCGCCCGACCCAGACCGCGTCCGCTACCCGACTCATCTTGGGGCGGAACGACTCGGCCAACGACTCACCGGCGCCAAGGCTGAGGCAGGATTGCTACCATTTCGGACAGAGCCGGATTTGCTAACGAGAAGTTACCGGAATTCGATCTTCGGAAAATGGCGCAGCATATTGTAATAATAGAGCTATTTTTGATTTCGGCGATCCCGCCCGGATTCCTCGCCGAGCGGCGTTTCCCGGCGACTGTGCCTGTCCGGCAACAGCATTTCGGCGGAAAGCAGCTATAGTCCGGGCATCAGATCAATCGGACTTCAGTGCGCTCGCGCCTGCCGGACAGACCAAAGCTTGGGGATTTTGAAATGAAGAAGATTTTGCTCGCACTGACCGCGGTTGCCGCGATGACCGGTTCGGCGTCGGCGGCCGATCTGGCTGCCCGTCCCTACGTGAAGGCCCCGCTTCCGGCGCCCGTCGCCAACTGGACCGGCTTCTACATCTTCGGCGGTGGTGGTGGTGGCCTCTCGAACTCCGATCAGTCCGTCCAGACCACGGTCGGCGCGGTTCCGCTGACGATCGGCCAGCGCCAGGGTGGCTCGGGCTGGTTCGGCACCGTCGGTCTCGGCTACGACTGGCAGTTCAACAGCACTTGGGTCGCCGGCGTGTTCGCTGACGGTCAGTTCGGCAGCATCCGTGGCACGGTTCAGGATCCCTTCTTCGGCATCACCGGCTCGCTCAAGCTGGAAGACTCCTGGGCCGCTGGTGTGCGCCTCGGCTATCTGGTTGCTCCGAACGTTCTCTCCTACGTCAATGGCGGTTATTCCGGCGCTCACTTCGGCCAGACCAACTTCATGACGCTGGCCGGCGTTCCCGCTGGTGCCCACCTCAACAGCTACAACCGCAATGGCTGGTTCGTTGGCGGCGGCGTCGAGAACAGCCTGAACATCTTCGGCATCTCTTCGCCCGGCTGGTTCATGAAGACCGAATATCGTTCGGCCTTCTACAACGCCAAGACCCAGGACGAACTGATCGACGGCACCAACCTCCCGACCGGCAACAGCATCCGCGCCAACAGCTGGAACCAGACGATCTCGACCTCGCTGGTCTACCGCTTCAACTGGACCGGTCCGGTCGTCGCGAAGTACTGATCTGATCTGATCTGATCTGAAATTCAGACGTCAAAGCCCCGGCATTGTCCGGGGCTTTTTCGTTGCGGCTTCTGTTTTGCGGAGTTCAAGGCTCGATACATCGAGAGCTCCGGTGCGCGGTGCCCCAGCGGGTCGTGCCAGTCCGGAGGCGTCGCTTCAAGCTCTGCGTTCCCAATTCATATGTACCTGACCGGCAACAGCTTTTTGGCTGGAACCGCCTATAGCTTGGTCATCCGATGACTCGAAGTTCAGCGCGCGCGCCGAACAGACCAAGGTTGGGATTTAATCATGAAGAAGTTTTTGCTCGCTCTGACGGCATTGGCGGCGATGACCGGTTCGGCCGCGGCGGCTGACCTTGGGGCCCGCCCCTATGTGAAGGCTCTGGCGCCCGCGCCCGTCCAAAGCTGGACCGGCTTCTACATCTTCGGCGGCGGCGGCGGCGGTCTGTGGTCCGCTGACAGCAACATCCAGAGCACTGGTGTTGCTGGAGGGTTCGGTGCCTTCGGACCGGCGGGCACCGCTATAACCCGCGATACGCGCCTGGGCGGCAGCGGCTGGTTTGGAACCGTCGGCGCCGGTTACGATTGGCAATTCAACGGCCGTTGGGTGGCCGGCGTCTTTGCCGACGGACAGTTCGGTGACATCAGTGGCTCGCTGACCGACCCCGCCTTCTGGCAAACGGAAGGCCGCCAAAAGCTTCGCACCAGCTACACGGCCGGCGCGCGGTTAGGCTATCTCGTTGCGCCCAATGTCCTGTCTTACGTCAACGCCGGTTACTCGGGTTCGGAATGGTCAGGCACGTCTCAGACGTTTCTGGGTGTGGGACCGGGCGCCAGTACCGCGACGCAGACGACCACTGGCTCCTTCCACCGCGATGGCTTTTTCGTTGGCGGTGGCGTCGATGAACAACCTCGACATTTTCGGAATTGCTGCGCCCGGCTGGTTCATGAAAACCGAATACCGTTCGGCGTACTATGACCGCATTTCCCGGCCCACGACGTTTGCTCCGGGCAATAATTTCGGCGCGCCGGCGGTGGGTCTGACGGGCACCGCAATTACCTTCAAGCCCTGGGTCCAGACCATCAGCACGTCGCTGGTCTACCGCTTCAACTGAAGCGCCCCAACTCCTGAGACAGGTCCTGATCCAGTCTGGTTAGACGTCAAAGCCCCGGCATCGTCCGGGGCTTTTTCGTTGCCGGACTGTCAGCGGCCGACGCTCGCCTTCAGAGATCGGTACGCCTCTCCAAGCCGGTTCTCGATCCCCGCCCAGTCGGCCTCAGCGATCGCCTCGCCCCGCGCATCGCGAAACGCCATGGCCTCTGCCGGCGCGATGCCGAACTGCCTGATGCCGGAATCGTCCGCGCTCTTGCCGTAGGTCAGCGCCGTCACGCGTGCGATGGTGAGGCCATAGTCGCGCGGGTCCGCCGCCTCGCGCCGCGCCTGCCACCAGTCAAGCTCGAGACGGGCGGCCTCGTGCGCGTCGAATGCCACAGGCGCGGCCGATGCAAAATCCCGGTAGTATCCAACGAGCGCTGGCAGGGCCGCATCGGCCTCCGGTCGTGACCGCGTCGGCTGGAACGTCCTGGCGGCCCCGGCGGCGCCGAGCGCGATCTGCAAGCTTCTTAGCGGCGAAAAGCCGAACTGCGTCCGCGTCGATTCGTAGAGATGATAGAACAGCGCGGCATAGCGCTTGTCGTAATAGTCGCGCCACATCGCGGTCTCGAGCCGCGCCATCTCGGCCGGATCGAACGCCCGCAGATCCGCACGCCGTGGAATGACGGCATAGGCCGCCACCAGTGCGGCCGCAGCCGCGATGCCAAGGGTGCTACCAAGGATCATCTTCCGCACGGACATGGATCCTCCCAGCGGCCCTGCATCCGCAGCCATTGTATCCAAACCGAAGCTACGGCTAGTCTGGCGGGAAGTTTTCGTGACAAGCGGCGATCGTTGATGCCGTAGGCCACGACAGAAGCAAACCAACGGGGAGGAATGCATGCGCAGATTTCTGCTGATCGCAGGCCTGTTTGCCCTCGCCGTCGGGCTGCTCTGGATCGGACAGGGAACGGGCACCGTCGCCTGGCCGCGGTCGAGCTTCATGGTCAACCAGTTGCAATGGGCCGGCTATGGCGCAGCCATGGCCGGCTTCGGACTGGTCCTGATCTGGCAGAGCAACCAATAGAAGAAACCAGGGAATACAAATATGACATCCAACCGGTTCGATCTCCGCGGCAAAGTCGCGATCGTCACAGGGGGCAATGGCGGCATCGGTCTTGGCCTCGCCCACGGACTCGCCGATGCCGGCACCGATATCGCCGTGGTCGCACGTAACGAAACCAAGTCGGCCGCTGCCGTTGCCGATCTCAAAAAGCGCGGCGTGAAGGCGATTGCCGTCACCACCGACGTCACCGACAAGGCGGCGGTCGCGGCCATGATCGACCGCGTCGTCAAGGAGCTCGGCCGCATCGACATCCTCATCAACAATGCCGGCATGAGCATCCGCAAGCCGCCGCACGAGCTCGAGCTCGACGAGTGGAACAAGGTGATCGACACCAACCTCACCAGCGCTTTCGTGTGCTCGAAGCTGGCCTATCCGGCACTGAAGGCGTCGGGCAACGGCAAGGTGATCAATATCGGCTCGATGATGTCGATCTTCGGCGCGAGCTTCGCCACCGCCTATGCAGCCAGCAAGGGCGGCATCGTGCAGTACACGCGCGCGTGCGCCAATGCGTGGGCGCCCGACAACATCCAGGTCAACGCCATCCTGCCGGGCTGGATCGACACCGACCTCACCCGCGGCGCGCGGCAGCAGGTGTCTGGCTTGCATGAGCGCGTGCTGGCGCGCACGCCCGCGGGACGTTGGGGCGATATCGACGACTTCGCCGGCATCGCCGTGTTCCTCGCCTCGCCCGCCTCGAACTTCGTCACGGGCACTGCGATCCCCGTCGACGGTGGATTCTCCGTGATGGCGTAAGCTTGGCCGCGGCCGACGAAAAAGCCCCGGCAGATGCCGGGGCTTTGAAAGCTCTCACGTTCGAAGAGATCAGTACCTTGCGACAACCGCCGAGGGACCGAAGCGGTAGTTCACGCCGACGCGCACCGCATCAACGACATGGCTGAAACGATACGTCGCGGAGTCCGTGGGGGCAGAAATAGGCAAGCGCTATTTACCTACTGCACCCTTATGCACCGTCACGGCAAGTTTCCAGAGATGATCATCCGCCAGGCCGACCCGCCCGTGGCGGCACCTACACGCGAATCGGCAGAAAAAAGCCCCGGACGAAGCCGGGGCTTTCAGTTGTTGGCAGTACTTTTTTAGCTTCGGTCGTTTGTTGACGTGCTCAGTAGCGCGCGATGACCGGTGCGTCGAACTTGTAGCTCGCGCGCACGACGGCCCACTGGATGTCGCGCGGCTTGGCATCGAAGGTGTAGTTACCCGAGGTGCCGCCGAGCTGATAGGTCTGGCTGCCGAAGGCCGCGTAGTTGTATTCGAGGCCGACGATCCAGTTGCGGGTGATGCCGTATTCCCAGCCGGCGCCGACGGTCCAGCCGTTGGCCCAGTGGGTCTGACCGCCCGAGCCGGTCGAGGGCGCAACGGTGTCGCTGACGTTGAGGCGGTTGTTCACGCCGGCATAGCCGCCCTTGATGTAGAACAAATTGTTCTGCACGGCGAAGCCAGCGCGGCCGACGACGGTCGCGAGCACGTTGGCGCGCCAGGTGAAGATGTCGTCAGCGGCGCCGAAGGCGGTGTTGACGACCGTACCCTTGTTGTCGAGGCCGGAGATCGTGCCTTCCATGCCGAACACGTAGTTGTTGGCCTGCCAGTTGTAGCCGATCTGGGCGCCGCCCATGATGCCGGCGCCACGCTGGCGATAGCCCTGGCCCGGAACGAGATCGCCGAACGGCGCGCCGGTCCCGTTGTTGATGAACTGCTCGTTGGTCCATGCACCACCGATGTGGCCGCCGACATAGAAACCGGTCCAGTTGAACAGCGGCTCCGCATAGGCGGGCGCCTTCATGTAGCGCGCACCGAGATCGGCGGCTGAAGCGGCGCCGGTCGAAACCAGAGCGGTCGTGCAGGCGAAGGCGGCAATCAATTTGTTACGCATGGTACACCCCGTGTCCTTTGATGGGTGCACGGTCACACGCAGGTCTTACTCAAATTTGAATCAAGAAAGTTAAGACGCCGGATTGGCAAGCGGCGCGACGTGAATCCGTTTGCGCTGTTGCGCGCACGCAACGCGCGGCGCGCGATTTAACGCTGCGTTATCCCTACCGACCTCCTGCACTACGATGCCGGCGCGGCCTTGGACTGCACGTGCTCGGGCCGCACGCCGAGCGCAATCAAGCGCGCCGGAATACCCTGGAGCCATGGCAGCGCAGTGATCAGGCGCACGACCAGCGGCACCTTCAGCGGCCGATCGCCGCCCTGCAGGGCGCCGCTGATGATGTTGTTCTGCACGATCATCTGCATGCGCTGAGTCATCTTCACCGGGAATTCGCGGCGTCGGCGCACGGCATCGAGTTCATTCTCGGTTGGGCAGCCCTGCCGAAGCTTGTCGGCCAGCAAATTGGCGGTCGCGACCGCGTCCTGCACGGCGAGATTGACGCCGACGCCGCCGACCGGCGACATCGCATGCGCCGCATCGCCGATGAGAAGCAGGCCCGGCCGCGTCCAGCGCGCCAGGCGGTTGATCGCGACGGTGAGCAGCTTGACGTCGTCAAAGCTCTTCACATCGGCAATGCCGGATCGAAGGATCGGCGCCATCCGCACGACGTCGTCGAGCAGCGCCTGCAATCCCCTCGCCTTCACCGCCTCGTATTGTCCCTTCGCGATGACATAAGCGCATTGCCAATAGTCGCCGCGGTCGAACGTGACCATCATCTTTCCGGGCTCGACGCGCGCGAACAGGTTCTCGGTCTCGTCCGCCTTGCGGCCGACGCGGAACCACAGCACGTCCATCGGCGCGCCGATCTCCTCGACGCGGAGCCCCGCACGCTCGCGCACCGTCGAATGCCGGCCATCGCAGGCAATGGTCAGATCGGCTTCGATGTCGATCGGCCCATCCGGTGTCATCGCGCGCACGCCGGCGATGGTCTCGCCGCGACGGATCAGATCGACGGCTTCCGTATTCATCATCACCTTGAGCGAGGCGAAGCGCTGGCCGGCCTCACGCAGGAAATTCAGGAAGTCCCATTGCGGCATGAAGGCAATGAACGGGTACTTGGTGCGGAGCCGGCGGAGATCGGCGATCCGCACGGGCGTGCCGCCAAACAGGCCGTCCATCATCTGCAGGCGCTGGTGCGGCAGCTTCAGGAACCCATCGATCAGGCCGAGCTCGTCCATCACCTGGAGCGTCGAGGGATGCACGGTGTCGCCGCGAAAGTCGCGGAAGAAATCCGCATGCCTCTCCAGCACCACGACGTCGATGCCGGCGCGTCCCAGGAGATAGCCGAGCATCATGCCGGCCGGCCCGCCGCCGACGATGCAACATCGGGCTCTCACGGAGTGACGCACGGTGTGCTCTGGGGTATCAGATTCCGTCATCAACTCCTCGCTTACAACTTTAGTACTCTGTGCGGTGCAACAAGCCGGAATTGGTTTGCCGCAATGCCGAATGGCCGGTAGCGTTGCTGATAATTTCGATTGATTTCAGGATGATCCCGCGTTGCGCACCATACTGATAGTGCTTGGCATCTGGCTGCTGATCAACGTGCTTTTCGTCGTGATCATGCTGCCGCCGCGCAAGCCGCGGAAGCCGGATCCTCAGGAGGCGGGCACGCTCGCGCCGACACGGATCGACCAGAACGGCTATCCGTTCGAGGAACAGGAGAAGGTCCTGCTTCGCCATGTGGTCATCTCGATCGCCATGGGGACGTTCTTCTCGCTTGCGCCGCCCTTGATGGAAGCGATCGACGCTATCAAGCGCTACATCGGGAAGCGTCGCGGCTAGTTTCCCGCGCCAACTGCGCTCGACGCCCAACAATGGAACCACAGACCGCTCAGTTGTTGCTGCGGTTAGCCGCCCGAAAACTCTTGATTTCCGACACGCTGCCATCGCGGTAGGTCAGTTCCACCGAGACGAACTGCGTCGCCGGGGCAAGCTTCATGTAGAGCGGCATGCCGGCGCTGATCGCACTGGGATCGCGCATGTCGCAGCCCGGCATCTTCAACACCTGGTTCGGAACGGCGGTGTCGATACCGATGCGCACCTCGCGGATGGCGCAGCGGTAGGACACGAGGTGCGTGTAGTAGACGAGCAGCCCGTTGAACTCGCGGAACGACAGCCAGCTCGTCGCGGTCATGTCGAGGGTCTTGCGCTGGTCGCGGATCAGCGCGGCCTCGGGATCAAACCGGATCGGGAATGGCCCCTGCATGTCGCCGGACTGATCGACATAGCGGACCTCGATGGTGCCGGCCTGCGCATCCGGCGGCAATTCGATCGACGGGTTCGGCATCCGCTTGCGCGTGCGCGGATCGAGCGTGTCGATGAAGCCGGTCTCGCGGAAATCGCCATTGCCGGCCATGCGCCAGGAAATGCCGAGCGTCGGGTCGGCGAAGGAGAACACCACGCTCCAGCCGCCATTGTGCCGCGAGAAGCTGGCGATCGGCGCGTTGGTGGTTTCTTCCTTCGGCACGCGCGGTACCGACACCGGCGGAAGAGCCGCGAGCTTCTGCGGCGCCGGATCGGCCGGGCGCGCAGCGGTGGTGGCGTCCTTGGCAACACCGCTGAGGAAGACGTCGTCGACCATCTGGTCGAAATAGACCGGCACCTGCCTGTGCTTGACGGTGTCGGCCATCTCGCTGACGAGACGGCGGGTCCGCTGCGCCACCTGCACCAGATTCTCGCCGGGCTGGAGGAGTTCCTTGGCGAAGGTGCGCGTGAACACCGAATTGGGATTGGCGTCGTCGTTGGAGAGACGATCGAGTGCGGTCTGGCGGGGACCTGCGGAGAACACCGAGAACACGCCTTCGGGCAGCTGCACCATCGGCGCGAGGCCGCCGCCGCCGGCGACCGCGCGGGTGCCTGTGCGCTCGAACGGGTTGTTGCGGCAGGCGTCGAACACCAGGATCGACGTGCGCGCCTTCTTGTTCTGAAGGCGCTCGACGATGCGGTCGGCCAGGATGGAAGCGTCGCGCACCAGCTCTTCCTGCCCTTCGGTCGCCGCCGGCACGTCAGTCGGCAGCAGGTAGTTCTGGCCCGCGATCTCGAAGCCGTGGCCGGCGTAGAAGAAGAATGCGGTGTCGCCGGGCTCGATCGTCCTGTCGAACGCGAGCAGCGTCTCGGAGAATTGCTGCCGGCTCTGGTTCTCGGCGACCATCACCGAGAAGCCGAGCTGCTTCAGTGTATCGCCCATGGTACGGGCGTCGTTGACCGCCTTGAGGAGCTTGGGGACGTTCCTGTAGTCGTTGTTGCCGACGACGAGCGCAACGCGTTTCTCGGCTTGTGCGGGCAGCGCGAAGCCGTTCAGGCTCACCGCAAGGCCAAGGGCCGCCAGAATTCTGAAAAGCCGACGCGTCATCGTAAAATTCCCGTTGCAGAACGGCGCTCCGCCGGCCCCCTCGAACAGCGATCCATTGGAACCCTCTGCCGTTGAGGATAGTCGGTCCAGCCATGTCGACGGTTCAACGCCGAGAGCCCACGGGTTCCGTCATCAGGACTATGGCAGATTCCTCCGGAATCTGCTTTTTCTAGGTAGCTGCGCGCTGCAAGCGGGGGCTGCCGTGTATCGATGGTGTACTGACGAGGTCGAGCCGCATGACCGGTTCGACTATTGGCGCGAGGTCCGGTCCAAGGGCCTGTTCGGCGTCACCGCTGAACTCGAGCGCGAACGCCGCGCGGACTTCTACGGCGAATTCTCGCTGCGCCAGCTCGGCGGCGGTGGCCTCGTCGAGCTGAAGGCGTCGCACTACACGGTCGAGCGCAGCAACTCCGACATCGCCTACGCGCCCGGCGACAGCATCTGCGTCTACCAGCAGCTCGGCAGCGGCGGCTGGTTCGGCGGCATGCGCACCGGCGACTTTGCGATCGCCAACGGCAGCTTCGCCACCAGCCATACTGACCAGCCCTATCGCACCGCGCCGCTCGGCGCAGGCGGCTTCCACCTGCGCATCCTGAAGATCCCCGTGAGCAGCCTCTCCACGCAGGACAGGCGCATGCGCGAGCTTGCGCCCCGGACGTTCAACGATCCCGGCCTGGCGCCCCTGCTCGGCGCCTGCTTCGCCGACCTCGATGAGGCCGCCGCAGGCGATAACGGCGCCACTGATGCGACCTCAGTCGCCCAGACCTCCTTGGATCAGGCCTCCTTGGATCAAGCCTCGCTCGTCCAGGCCTTGGCCCATCTGGCGCTGATCGAGCGCGGCATCGTGCGACCCGGCAGCCGCCGTGGGCAGGCCGCGCTGCGGACCGCCCGGCTCTCACAGGCGCGTCGCCTGATCGCGCGCAATCTGCAAGACCCCGGTCTGGCGCCGGCGATGGTGGCCGACCAGCTCGGTGTGTCCGTGCGTCACCTGCACATGCTGTTCGAAGCCGCGGCGAAGAGCTTTTCGCAGACCGTGACGGACGAACGCCTGAAACAGAGCCGCCGCCTGATGCGTGAGGCGCCGGACCGGCTGATCGCCGATATCGCGACCTCCTGCGGCTTCGAGAGCCTGGCGACCTATTACCGGGTCTTCAACGCCGCCTACGGAATGGCCCCCGGCGATTTCCGGGCCCGGGGGCCTGAAGGGCGTTAGTCGTCCCTCCGGCAGCTATCGCCCGGTTAACGGTGGAGGCGGAAAAGCCCAACCGGGCCCGCTATTTGGGCAAAAACCTCAGGTTTTTTAGGGTCTTCCCGCGCCCGCTCCATTGACTTTGGCCGATTCCCGCCTATGTTCCGGGGCGACGCGGCTCAGATCGAAGACCGATTCTTGAGCCTTGCGCTTTGTTCGCGTGAGTCAGCACCCCCAGCTTCTTTGAGAGCGCGCCGTTTCGGGGTGGAACGCGACAGCCTTAATTACCCTCGATTCCGAACGGCGGTTTCGACCAGAGGCTCAATGTCCTTTTCAAATCTCGGACTGTCCGAAAAAGTCCTCGCCGCAGTGGCGGCCACCGGTTACACCACCCCCACCCCCATTCAGGAACAGGCGATCCCCCACGTCCTTGCACGCAAGGATGTGCTCGGCATCGCCCAGACCGGCACCGGCAAGACCGCGGCCTTCGTGCTGCCGATGCTCACCATCCTCGAAAAGGGTCGCGCCCGCGCGCGCATGCCGCGCACGCTGATCCTGGAGCCGACCCGCGAGCTCGCGGCGCAGGTGAAGGAAAACTTCGACCGCTACGGCGCCGGCCAGAAGCTCAACGTCGCCCTGCTGATCGGCGGCGTATCCTTCGGCGACCAGGATGCCAAGCTGACGCGCGGCGTCGACGTGCTGATCGCCACCCCCGGCCGCCTGCTCGACCACACCGAGCGCGGCGGCCTGCTGCTCACCGGCGTCGAGCTGCTCGTCATCGACGAAGCCGACCGCATGCTGGACATGGGCTTCATTCCCGACATCGAGCGCGTCTGCAAGCTCGTCCCGTTCACGCGGCAGACCCTGTTCTTCACCGCGACCATGCCGCCGGAAATCCGGCGCATCACCGAGACCTTCCTGCATAATCCGCAGAAGGTCGAGGTCTCCAAGCCCGCCACCACCGCCGTGACCGTCACGCAGTGTCAGGTCCCGGCCGGGCGCGAGGCGCATGAGAAGCGTGAATTGCTGCGACGCCTGCTGCGCGAGGCCAAGGATCTCCAGAACGCGATCATCTTCTGCAATCGCAAGCGCGAGGTCGCCGTCGTTCACAAATCACTGCAAAAGCATGGTTTCAGCGTCGGCGCCCTGCATGGCGACATGGACCAGTCGGCCCGCACGGCGGCGCTCGAACAGTTCCGCAAGGGCGAACTGCCGCTGCTGGTCGCCTCCGATGTTGCCGCCCGCGGCCTCGACATCCCTGAGGTCAGCCACGTCTTCAATTTCGACGTCCCCCACCACCCCGACGACTATGTTCACCGCGTCGGCCGCACCGGCCGCGCCGGCCGGTCCGGTATGGCGATCTCGCTCGTGACGCCGCTCGACCAGAAGTCGATGGTGGCGATCGAGAAGCTGATCGGCCAGAGCATTCCGCGCGCCGAGGGCGATTTCGAAGTGCCCGCGGACGCAGGCGAGCAGAGCGCACGTTCGCGCGAACCGCGCGGGCGCGACCGTGAACGTTCCCGCGGCGGACGCGGCAAGCCGCAGCGTGGCCGCGATCGTGAGCGCAGCCACGAGCCCCGCGAACCGCGCGGCGAGGCGAGGCCTTCCGCAGAGACACAGCCCGCTCCTGAAGCGAGACCTGCACGTGAGCCGAGGCCCGCACGGGAGGCGAGGCCTCCGCTGAAGCGAAGCAATCATCCGAGCCGCGCGGTGGATCGCGCCAGCAAGCCAATCCATCGCATGTGCCGTCGATCGGCCGCCCCGAGCCGCGCCGCCAGCGCGAGGCCGATACCGAGCCCGGCGATCACTCGCACCTTCCGGCGTTTCTGCTCCGGCCAGTGCGTTCTCCCGCCGGCGCCTGACGCGCCGGCGCGATTCAGCTCCGGTTGAGCAGAGCCGCTTCACACTTATTCTGATGCATTCGCGAACGTCTGTTTACAGAGCGTTCACGATCGTCCGTTAGCCTGCGAACATAATTTAAGTATTGCTGCGGTCGATGGCGCACCGACCGCTGTGGGGTATGTTCAGTGGTCAAGGTGCTCGACGAACACGAACGCACGATGGCGTTCGCCGAAGTGGCTCTCGGTCAGATCCGCTCGCTTCGACAGACTGCAATTCCCCGCAATTACGAGATCTGGTACGTCTACGCCACCGGCTATAACGCTCCGCTCAACAAGATCATCAACGAGACGCTGGCGCGCCGCGGCAAGCTGACCGAAGGCGATCTCGAGCAGATCTACGAGACCTATCTTTCCCACATCAAGACCACCGACCGCATCGACAAGGTCGGCGCACGCGTCATCGGCGAGATCGACGACGTGATGACGGTGCTGAGCGAAGCGCTCGGGATGACCGGCTCCTACGATGCCAGTCTGTCGGGCGCGACCGAGCAACTGTCGTCGGCCAAGAACCGCGACCAGATCAAGTCGATCGTCGAGACGCTGCTGCGTTCGACCAGCGAGATGCGCGAGACCAACAAGGCGCTGGAAGACCGGCTGACCCTGTCCAAGAACGAGATCAGCAATCTCCAGCAGAGCCTGGAGGCGATCCGCGCCGAGAGCCTGACCGATCCGCTGACGGGATTGGGCAATCGCAAATATTTCGATCGCATGATCGGCATGGCCGTGCAGAGCGCGCTCGCCACGGGCGAGCCGCTGTCGCTGCTGCTGTTCGACATCGATCATTTCAAATCGTTCAACGATTCCTACGGCCATCTCACCGGCGACCAGGTGTTGCGGCTGGTCGGCCTGTCCATGAAGCAGACCATCAAGGGACAGGACATCACCGCGCGCTATGGCGGCGAGGAATTCGCGGTCCTGCTGCCCAACACGGCGCTGCGCCAGGCCCTCACCGTTGCAGATCACATCCGCCGCGCCGTGATGGCGAAGGAATTGAAGAAGAAATCGACCGGCGAGATCCTCGGCCGCGTCACCATCTCCGTCGGCGTCTCCATGCTCAAGCAGGGCGACGACCCCGACGCGCTGATCGAGCGTGCGGATGCCTGCCTCTATGCCGCCAAGCGCAACGGGCGCAACCGCGTGATCTGCGAGGCCGATCCGGAGTTCGCGATCGAGTCGCACAGCCGGGTGGCCTGACGCCGAAGCAGCGCGCCGAAGAAACGGCCGGCGCTTGACATTCCAACCCGCCGAACGACATCTTCCCCGCCGCCCGACTACGAGCGTCGAGAGGACTTGTCGTCTTGCCCAATCCCCATGACTTTCACACACCGCAGCCGTCGTACACCAGGGATGAACTGCTGAGATCGAGCGACGGCGGCTATTTCGGCCCGGGCAACGCGCAATTGCCGGCCCCGCCGATGCTCATGATGGATCGCATCACCGAGATCAGCCTGGACGGCGGCGAGTTCGGCAAGGGCCACATCGTCGGCGAGCTCGACATTGTGCCCGGCCACTGGTTCTTCGATTCCCACTATCGCGGTGACGCGATGATGCCGGGAAGTCTCTGCCTGGATGCGATGTGGCAGATGATCGGCTACTGGCTCGGCTGGTCGGGTTCACCGGGCAAGGGCCGCGCCATCGGCGTCGGCGAGGTCGACGTCACGGGATCCATCACACCCGACACGGGCTGCGTGCGCTACGAGGTCGCCATGCGTATGGTCCGGCGCGGCAAGCTGGTGCTCGGAATTGCCGGCGGTCGTGTGCTTGCCGATGGAGTCTGCGTCTTCATGGCCAAGGACATGAGGGTCGGACTGACCAAGGCGGTGGACTGAGGTCTCGTAGGGTGGGCAAAGGCGCGCAGGCGCCGTGCCCACCATCTCTCCAGCACCTTTATCCTGAACGGTGGGCACGCTTCGCTTTGCCCACCCTACGCACCGTCTTCTTGGCCGCCTTCTTTACCTGCCGCTTCCTCGCAGCGGCCTTCTTCGGCTCGGCCGTCGCCGCAGCTTTCGCCTTCGGCCGCTTCTTCACCTTGGCGCGCTGGGCGGCGGCGAGCGCTGCCCTCGCCCATTGCGCAAGCTCCTCGGAATCGTCGAACAGGCGCGCCGGCAATTCCCAATAGGAATTCACCAGCACGGTTTTGGCGCGGGTCGAATACTGAAACGGCTTCGAGCCTTCCGCTTCAAAGTCCGGGATGGTGACCTCGTCGGCGCGGAAGAACAGGCCCGCGCGCAAGGCGAGCGCGAAGTTGATGCCGTCGGCGGAGATGCCGTAGCCGGAGAACATTTTTCGGATGGTGACGGGGCCGAAATCGGCGAACAGGTCGATCAGGAATTCGCGGTCCATGGCCAAGCTATCTCCCCACGGTCGTCCCCGCGAACGCGGGGACCCATAACCACCGGGAGGAGTTTAGCGAAGACTACCAGCCAGGAAAGCTTGGTACTGATACCGAGCGTCATCGCCAGATCACGCGGTATGGGTCCCCTGAGTTCGCGGGGACAACAGCGACTTACCCGTCGATCTTCGCGGGCCGCAGCTCGACCGACTCGCCGCAGCCGCAGGCGGAGACCTGGTTGGGGTTGTTGAAGACGAACTGGCCCTGCATCTTGTCGGCCTTGTAGTCCATCTCGGTGCCGAGCAGGAACAGCACGGCCTTGGGATCGACCAGGATCTTGACGCCCTTGTCCTCGACGACCTCGTCGGTCGGGCGGACATCATGGGCGTATTCGACCGTGTAGGACTGGCCGGCACAGCCGCCGTTCTTCACGCCGACGCGCAGACCCACGATCTCGGAATCGGCGCGGCTCGTCAGCTCGCTGATGCGCTGGGCCGCGGCATCCGTCAGCCGCATCACCTGCGGGCGCGGCCGCCGGGGCTTTGGTGTCGAAGCTGGTGTTACCTGGGTCATGTTATCTATGTGGTCCGTTGCGGAGCGAATTCAATGCGAGCTGAGACCGTCACCACATGTTGAGCACGAGGCGGGCCTCGTCGCTCATGCGTTCCGGCGACCACGGCGGCTCCCAGACGACCTTAACGTCGACCACGCCGACGCCGGGGACGCTGGCGACCGCGTTCTCGACCATGGTCGGGAGCTCGCCGGCAGCCGGGCAGTTCGGCGTCGTCAGCGTCATCTGGACGTCAACCGAGCGGTCGTCCTTGATCTCGACCTTGTAGATCAGGCCGAGTTCGTAGATGTCGGCCGGGATCTCCGGATCGAACACGGTCTTGAGGCCCGCGATGATCTCGGTGGTGAGACGCTCGGTCTCCTCAGGCGGCAGCGCCGACTGGGTCTCCATCGGATTGGCTTTGACTTCGGCCGTGTCACTCATGCGAACAAATCCCGCGCCTTCAACAGCGCCTGTGCCAGATGATCGACTTCTTCCCGCGTATTATACATGCCGAACGACGCCCGGCAGGTGGCGGTTACATTGAACCGCTCTAAAAGCGGCATCACGCAATGGGTGCCGGCGCGCACGGCGATGCCCTGGCGGTCGATCACGGTGGCGACGTCGTGGGCGTGGGCGCCCTTGAGCTCGAAGGAGATCACCGGGCCCTTGCCCCGGGCGGTGCCGATCAGCCGCAGCGAGTTGATCTCGCGCAGCCGGTCCTGGGCATAGGTGGTGAGATCGTGCTCGTGGGCGGCGATGCGCTCCTTGCCAATCGAATTGACGTAGTCGATGGCCGCGCCAAGGCCCACGGCCTCGACGATCGCGGGCGTGCCGGCCTCGAACTTGTGCGGGGGATCGCCATAGGTGACGATGTCGCGCGAGACCTCACGGATCATCTCGCCGCCGCCGTTATAGGGACGCATCGCGACGAGGTGATCGTACTTGGCCCAGAGGATGCCGATGCCGGTCGGCCCGTAGACCTTGTGGCCGGTAAAGACATAGAAATCGCAGCCGAGATCCTGGACGTCGACAGGCAGATGCACTGCACCCTGGCTGCCGTCGACGAGCACGGGAATGCCGCGGGCGTGGGCGATTTTCACGACGTCCTTGATCGGCACAATGGTGCCGAGCGCGTTCGACATCTGCGTGATCGCGACCAGCTTGGTCTTCGACGTCAGCAGCTTCTCGAACTCGTCGATGAGGAAGTTACCCTCGTCGTCGACCGGTGCCCACTTGATCACGGCGCCATGGCGTTCCCTGAGGAAATGCCACGGCACGATGTTGGAGTGGTGCTCCATGATCGAGATGACGATCTCGTCGCCCTCTTTGATGTTCGGTTCGCCCCAGGACGACGCGACGAGGTTGATCGCCTCCGTCGCGTTGCGGGTGAAGATGACCTCTTCGGTCCGCGGCGCGTTGATGAACTGCGCAACCTTGCTGCGACCGCCCTCATAGGCCTCGGTGGCGGCATTTGCGAGGTAATGCAGGCCGCGATGCACGTTGGCGTATTCGGACGTATAGGCCTGCGTCATGCGGTCGAGCACGGCGCTCGGCTTCTGCGCCGAGGCGGCGTTGTCGAGATAGACCAGCGGCTTGCCGTAGACCTGCATGGCGAGCGCCGGAAAATCCTGGCGCACGCGTGCGACGTCGTAGGCACCGTTCTTGACTGCGGGATGCGTGCTCATTGGCGCCGCTCCAGCCAGCGCTCGGCGATACCAATCACGTGCTCGCGCAAACCGTCATCGGCGATCTGCTCGATCGCTTCGCCCACGAAAGCCTGGATCAGTAGCGCCTGGGCCTGCTTCTCCGGCAGACCGCGCGCCTTCAGGTAGAACAGCAGGCTGTCGTCGAGCGCGCCGGCAGTGGCACCGTGGCCGCAGGAGACGTCATCGGCGAAGATCTCGAGCTCCGGCTTGTTGTCGGCCTCGGCTTCGTCCGAAAGCAGCAGCGCGCGGGTCATCATCTTGCCGTCGGTCTTCTGCGCGTCGGGACGGACGATGATGCGGCCCTGGAACACCGAATGGGCGCGATCGTCGATCACCGCGCGGAAGACCTCGCGGCTGACGCAGTTCGGCACGGCATGATCGACCACCAGCGTGGTGTCGCCGTGCTCGGTTTTCTGGAGCAGGTTCACGCCGTTGACGGAGAGGTCGCTGCCCTCGCCCGCCATCGTGATGAAGCCCTGGAGGCGGCTGACGGCAGCGCCAGTCGTCATGTTGAAGAAATTGAGCTTCGTGTTCGCGCCGACCGTGACGAACTGCGAAGTCACATTCACTGCGTCGGGTGCATCGTCCAACAGGCGGATATGCGCGACGTCGGCATTGTCGCCGACCGAGAGGATGACGGCGTCGTTGACCTGGTAGGCCTTGGCACCGGCCGCAACAAAGCTCTCGATGATGGTAGCGCGAGCGCCGTTCCCGACCGCGATCCGCGAACGGCTGAAAGCCGACGCGGACGAAGCGGTCGCGATGTGGATGATCTGGATCGGCGCGGACAGCTGCGCACCGTCGGCGATCGACAACACGACGCCGTCGGTTGCCAGCGCCGCATTCAGCGCGATCACGGCATCGGTGGCCGCGGTCTTCAGGAGACCTGCGTCCTTCTCCAGCGCTTCCCGCAACATCTTGAGGCCCGCCTCAGAGGCAAGCGCCTTGACGTCGGAGAGATCGGCCGCGAACACGCCGTCGACCAGCACCAGCTTGCGGGCGCCTTCGATCGCATGCGCCTTGACGGCATCCGCGGCACGCTTCAGCGCGGCCGCATCGGGGCTGGCTGCAAGCGGCAGCACCTCGCCGACCAGTGCACGCAGGTCGGTGTATTTCCATTCCTCGATCCGGCGATGCGGCAGGCCGAGACGCTCATAGGTCTCGAACGCCTCGCGGCGTACCGCGATCACAGAAGGCGGACCCGGCAGGCGGCCTTCGGCGCTGGCGAAGAGATCGCTCACCGCGCGGCCGTTTCCGGTCTTTGCCACAGCAACGTTCATCCTAAAATTCCTTACGCGGCATCCTCGAACTGGGCGTAGCCGGACGCTTCCAGCTCCAGCGCCAAGTCCTTGCCGCCGCTCTTCACGACACGGCCCTTCGACATCACGTGCACGACGTCGGGCACGATGTAGTTCAGCAGCCGCTGATAATGGGTGATGACGACCATCGCGCGCTTGGGCGAGCGCAGCGCGTTGACGCCGTCGGCCGCAATGCGCAGCGCGTCGATGTCGAGGCCGGAATCCATCTCGTCGAGGATGCACAGGCTCGGCTCGAACAGCGCCATCTGCAGCACCTCGTTGCGCTTCTTCTCACCGCCGGAGAAGCCGACATTGACGCCGCGCTTGAGCATGTCCTGCGGGATGTTCAGCGACTTCGAGACCTCGCGGACCTTCCTCAGGAAGTCCGGGGTCGAATATTCGCTTTCGCCGCGCGCCTTGCGCTGCGCGTTCAGTGCGGTGCGCAGGAAGGTCATGGTGGCGACGCCGGGAATCTCGACCGGATACTGGAACGCCAGGAACACGCCCTTCGCGGCGCGCTCGTTGGGATCCATCTCCAGCAGGTCCTCGCCCTTGAACAGGATCTGGCCGTCGGTAACCTCGTAGCCGGGCTTGCCGGCGATGACGTGGGAGAGCGTCGATTTGCCGGAGCCGTTCGGCCCCATGATCGCGTGAACCTCGCCCTCGTTCACGGTCAGCGTCAGCCCGTGGAGGATCTCACGCTCCTCGACACGAACCTTCAAATCCTTCACTTCAAGCAAAGCCATCTTGGTGTCCAGTCTATTCAAATGATGCATGGAGCGCCGTAGCGCACCGCGAGGGTCGGCGATTAGCCGACCGACCCTTCAAGCGAGATCGAGATCAGCTTCTGCGCTTCCACCGCGAATTCCATCGGCAGCTGCTGAAGCACGTCCTTGACGAAACCGTTGACGACGAGGCCGACGGCTTCTTCCTGGGTGAGGCCGCGCTGGATGCAATAGAACAGCACGTCCTCGGAGATTTTCGAGGTCGTCGCCTCGTGCTCGAACGTCGCCGAGGAGTTTTTGGCCTCGATATACGGCACGGTGTGCGCGCCGCATTTGTCACCGATCAACAGGGAATCGCACGCCGTGAAGTTGCGCGCGCCGGTCGCTTTCCGGTGCGCGGTGACGAGCCCGCGATAGGTGTTCTGCGACTTGCCGGCGGCGATGCCCTTCGAGATGATCCGGCTCGACGTGTTCTTGCCGAGGTGGATCATCTTGGTGCCCGAATCGACCTGCTGGAAACCGTTCGAGATCGCGATCGAGTAGAACTCACCGCTGGAATTGTCGCCACGCAGGATGCAGCTCGGGTACTTCCAGGTGATGGCGGAGCCGGTCTCGACCTGGGTCCAGGAAATCTTGGACCGGTCGCCACGGCAGTCGCCACGCTTGGTGACGAAATTGTAGATGCCGCCCTTGCCTTCCGAATTGCCGGGATACCAGTTCTGCACCGTCGAGTATTTGATCTCGGCATCATCGTGCGCAACGAGCTCGACCACGGCGGCGTGCAGCTGGTTCTCGTCGCGCTGCGGCGCGGTGCAGCCTTCGAGATAGGAGACGTAGGAGCCCTTGTCGGCGATGATCAGCGTGCGCTCAAACTGGCCGGTGTTGCGTTCGTTGATGCGGAAATAGGTCGACAGCTCCATCGGGCAGCGCACGCCCGGCGGCACATAGACGAACGAGCCGTCGGAGAACACCGCCGAGTTCAGTGTCGCGTAGAAATTGTCCGAGGTCGGAACCACCGAGCCGAGATATTTCTGTACCAGCTCGGGATGCTCGCGGATCGCCTCCGAGATCGGCATGAAGATCACGTCGGCCTTCTTCAACTCCGCCTTGAAGGTGGTCGCAACCGAGACCGAATCGAACACCGCATCGACCGCGATCTTGCGCCGGGCCGGATCCTGATCGCCGGGCTTCGGCTCGACGCCCTCGAGCATCGCGACTTCCCGCAGGGGAATGCCGAGCTTCTCGTAGGTCTTCAGAATTTCGGGGTCGATCTCGTCGAGCGAGGTGACCGTCTTCTTCGGCTTCGGCGCCGCGTAATAATAGAGGTCCTGGAAGTCGATCTTGGGATAGTCGACGCGCGCCCAGGTCGGCTCGGTCATGGTCAACCAGCGCCGATAGGCCTCGAGCCGCCACTGGAGCATCCAGGCGGGTTCGTTCTTCTTCTCGGAGATGAACTTGACGGTCTCTTCCGACAGTCCCTTGGGGGCCTTGTCGGACTCGATCAGGGTCTCAAACCCATAACGATACTGATCGACGTCGATGCGCTTCACGCGCTCGACCGTCTCTTGCACGGCTGGCATTCTATCCTCCGCTCGCGGTTTCAAGGACCGCGGTGGATCACAAACTTGGACGAGTATTACGATGTTTTTCGGCAGAAAGCACGCGCTTAGAACCGTTCAAGCCGTGTTTCGTCGCTTAGGCTTTAAGTAGGGTATTACCAAGCTTTCGCCAAGCCTCTAACGCCCTGTTGATGTCATCTGGTTCCGTGGACCAGCCCAGACTGAGACGCACCGCTCCCTGGGCGACGGTGGCATCATACCCCATCGCCGAAAGCACGTGAGACGGCTGCACCTTGCCTGATGAACAGGCCGAGCCCGAGGACACGGCCACGCCTTCGAGATCGAAGCCGATCACGGCGGTTTCGGCCTTCAGGCCGGTGGCAGTGAAGAGGATGGTATTTGGCAACCGCTTAACGTCATCCGCGAAGACCATCGTGCCTGCGATCCCGCGGATTCCATTTTCCAAGGAATTTCTGAGGGTTGCCATCCGCTCCACATCCTCCGGCAGAGCCTGAAGGGCGGCTCTCACCGCTGCCCCGAATCCGGCGATGCCGGCGACATTCTCGGTTCCCGCGCGCCGGCTCAGCTCCTGCCCCCCGCCCCGCAGCACGGGTTCCAGTCCGGCGATCCCCTCCGCCAGGACCAGCGCGCCGACGCCCTTGGGGCCGCCGATCTTGTGCGCGGAAAAGGTCGCAAGGTCTGAGTCCACAGTCTTGATATCGAACGGGATTTTCCCCAGCGCCTGGATCGCATCGACGTGCAGGAGCCCGCCGGCCTCGTGGACGATCCCGGCAGCCTCTGCGATCGGCTGAATCGCGCCGGTCTCGTTGTTCGCAGCCATGATGGAGACCAGCGCCGGCGGGCCGTCGCCGAGCGACGCCTTCAGGCGGTCGAGGTCGATGACGCCGGCGCGTGTGACAGGGATCTGGTTGACCTTGTCCGCTGGGAACCGGCCGCCTGACAGCACCGAGGCATGCTCGACAGCCGAGACCAACAGGCGTTCGACGAGGCGGCCGGACGACCCCCGCAGACCGGGCGACAGCGCCAGCGCATTGGCCTCGGTTCCGGCTGAGGTGAAGACGACGTTTCTCGGCAATGCACCGACGGCCGCCGCGAGCGTGGCACGGGCTTCCTCGACCAGCCGGCGCGCCTCGCGCCCTTCGGCATGGACCGAGGACGGATTGCCGATCAGCTCCCAGGCCGCAAGCATCGCGGTCCGCGCTTCGGCGCGGAGCGGCGTGGTCGCATTCCAGTCGAGATAGACACGACTCGGCATGAGGTATTATATTGCTCCATGGATCGGGTTGGTGTGCCCGTCCTGGAGCCCGACATGGGCCCCCGTGGAGCACTTGGCAACTCGATTCCGAATCCCCACCGCTCAATGACGCCGCCATGACGCGCTAACATCTTGAGCCCATTGCCGGATGTTCAAGATGCTTGCTTTTTGACCCTCGCCTCATGTTAGAACGCCCGCGTCAGTTCACCGCGCGCCGCTCGCGCACCATCCGAGGGCGCCGCTCCACTCTTCCATTCGCGGTTTGATCGGCACAGCAGTCGATGAAGTCCGCACAATCGGTTGATTGCTGAAGAGCGTCTTCAAGGGATCAATCAAGAGATCATCATGCCTGAAGTCATTTTCACCGGCCCTGCTGGCCGTCTCGAAGGCCGCTATCACCCGGCCAAGCAGAAGAACGCGCCGATCGCGATGATCCTGCATCCGCATCCGCAGTTTCACGGCACGATGAACCACCAGATCGTGTACCAGTGCTACTACGCCTTCGCGCATCGCGGCTTCTCGGTGCTGCGCTTCAACTTCCGCGGCGTCGGCCGCAGCCAGGGCTCGTTCGACCACGGCACCGGCGAATTGTCGGATGCGGCCGCAGCGCTCGACTGGGCGCAGACCATCAATCCCGAAGCACGCGCCTGCTGGGTCGCCGGCTTCTCCTTCGGCGCCTGGATCGGCATGCAGCTTTTGATGCGCCGTCCCGAGGTCGAGGGCTTCATCTCGATCGCACCGCCGGCCAACCTCTACGACTTCTCGTTCCTGGCGCCCTGCCCGTCGTCGGGCCTGATCGTGCATGGCGAGAAGGATGCGGTGGTGCCGCCCAAGGACGTCAACACGCTGGTCGAGAAGCTGAAGACGCAGAAGGGCATCGTGATCGACCAGCAGGTCATCCCCGGCGCCAACCACTTCTTCGACGCCAAGCTCGAGCCGCTGATGGAAACCATCACGGCCTATCTCGACATGCGCCTCGCCAACGTGCGCTAAGGCTTCAAATGGGCTGCTTCGTCGCCTTGCTGCGTGCCGTCAATGTCGGCGGCACCGGCAAGCTGCCGATGAGCGAGCTCAAGGCCATGTGCGAGGAGCTCGGCTTCGCCGCCGTGCGCACCTATATTGCGAGCGGCAACGTCGTCTTCACGAGCCGCAAGTCGGAAGCTGCAATCAAGACCGCCCTCGAAAAGCGCCTGCACGCCTACGCCGGCGCGCCGGTCGGGGTGCTCGTGCGTAGCGCCGCCGAGATGACGCAAATCTCGGCCGACAATCCTTTTCCAAAGGCTGCGCCCAATCGCACCGTCGCGATCTTCCTCGACAGGGCGCCACCTGAAGACGCGCTTACCAGCATCCGCGGCCAGAACAACGAAGAGCTCCGCCTCGGCCGCCGCGAGATTTACGTGCACTATGGCGACGGCATGGGGACGTCGAAGCTCGTCATCCCCGCCGCCAAGACCGGCACCGCGCGCAACATGAATACCGTCGCAACGCTCGCGAAGATGGCCGCGGAGATCTAGGCCAGCTTGAGCGCGGCGATCCCCATCAGCACGAGCGCGATGCCGGCAAGCTTCATCGCGCTCAAGGTCTCGCCGAACAGCACGACACCCAGCAGGAAGGTGCCGGCCGCGCCGATGCCGGTCCACACCGAATAGGCGACGCCGACCTCCAGCACCTGCAAAGCGCGCCCGAGCAGGAAGACGAAGGCGGCGAGCAGCACCAGCGAGGCGATGCTCCAGCCTGGCCGCGTATAGCCCTCCGCATATTTCATCGAGATCGCCCAGCCGACATCGAGCGCACCGGCGATCACCAGCATCAGCCAGGCCATGGATTGCGACATTGGCGTGCGCTCAGGCCGCAAGCTTCAGCAGATGCGCGTCGTGGCGCACCAGGAAGGCACGCAGCAATTGCGGATAGTCCGCGCCGACCGCAGTGCGCACGCTCGGACGTTTCGCAAGCTCCGCGCGCCACGCGCGGACCTTCGGCAGATCGCTGAAGATGCCGTGCTCGGTCAATTCGTCGAACAGGTCGAAATAGCGGAAGATCGGGGCGAAGACCGCATCCACGAGGCTGAACGCATCGCCTGCGAAGTAAGGCCCTGCACCGAGCGCTGCCTCCACGCGCGCGAATTTCGCCGCAACCGCCTGGCGCTTGCTTTCGAACGTCGCCGGATCGGTCGTGGTCTCCAGACCCCAGAGGTCACCGAGGATCGCCGAGCCGAACTCCATCCAGGCGCGATGCTCGGCGCGCTTCAACGGATCCGCCGGGTGCAGCTTGAGGCCTGCCTGCGTCTCCTCGATGTATTCGCAGATCACGTTGCTCTCGAACAGCGCGACCTCGCCCTTCTCCGTCGTCACCACCAGGACCGGCACCTTGCCGAGCGGCGAGAGTTTCAGAAACCAGTCGGGCTTGTTGGCGAGATCGATGTCGATCCGCTCGAACGGCACGCCCTTCTCGTTGAGCGCGATCACGGCGCGCTGCACATACGGGCAAAGCTTGTGGCTGATGAGTTTCAGTGAAGCGGTCATGGCAATGATCCCGGCGGTTTGATGCAACTGCATCCAATATAGATGCAATTGCATTCACCCGTCAAGATCGATGCATTTGCATCGACTAGCCTTTGATCTAAATGCCCGGACCTCAGGGCCGCGCCATCACTCCGCCGGTCATCGGCATCGGCACGCCGGTGGTGGCCGGGTAGGACAGCGGCAGACCCTCGAGGCCGCGGGCGGCAAGGAAGCCGAAGGCCTGCGCCTCGATGGCGTCGGAGGCCCAGCCGAGCGTCTCGGCGGCCTCGACTGTGGCCGAGCCCACCCGCTCCCGCAGCATCCGCAGCATGGTGAGGTTGCGGGCGCCGCCGCCGCAGACGATCCAGCTCCGCGGCCGGCGCGGCAGGAGCGAGATGATCCGGGCGATCGCCGCCGCGGTGAAGGCGGTCAGGGTCGCGGCGCCGTCGGCCGGCGGGACGTCGCCGAGCTTCAGCGCGGCAAAGTCGTTGCGGTCGAGCGATTTCGGCGGCGGAGCTGCGAAGAACGGCAGTTCCAGTGCCCGCGCGATCCAGGCTTCGTCCGCCTTGCCGAGCGCTGCGAACTTTCCTTCCGCATCGAAGGCCTGGTTCATGATGCGGTACATGAAATCGTCGAGCAGCGCGTTGCCCGGTCCGGTGTCGCAGGCGATCAGCGTGTCGTTGCCGTCGATATAGGTGATGTTGGAGACGCCGCCGATATTGACGACGACGATCGGCCCTTCGCGCTCCAGCGAATGGACGAGCGCCCGGTGGTAGACCGGCACGAACGGCGCGCCCTGCCCGCCGGCCTCGACGTCGGCGGCGCGGAAGTCGTGCATCACGGGGATATGGATCGCCCTGGCCAGCGCCGGCGCATCGCCGATCTGGACCGTCAGCCGCTTCTCGGGGCGATGCAGCACCGTCTGGCCGTGGAAGCCGACGATGTCGACGTCCTCCGGCTTCATCCGGTTCTGGGCGATGAAGGCTGCCACGGCCTCGGCGTGGGCCAGCGTCACCGCGCGCTCGGCCTCGGCCAGAACGCCCGGGCGGGCGTCGCGTCGCGGCAGGTGCACGGCCTCGCTCAGCGCCTGGCGCAGCAGATTGCGCTCCGCCGGGCTGTAGGCCCGGTAACCGGACGGCCCGAACGCCTTCACTTGCTTTCCGTCGGTTTCGATCAGCGCGACATCCACCCCGTCCAGCGAGGTGCCGCTCATCAAACCGAGTGCCGTCATCATCATGGATCAGCGTCCTCAAGAGACCCCCTCCGGCATGCCGATCTTGTGCCAGAGGGACACATCTTATAATGCCACAGGCAAAGTGGCGGGTGGCAATCGAGTTCCCACGGGAGACCCTTAAATTGCACCCGAAACAGTAAACCAAGAATTGTCAGGCTCGCCGACAGATGACTGCATTTAAATCGGATTTCCTCAATACCCTGCAGGAACGTGGTTTCATCCACCAGTGCTCCGATTTCGAGGGGCTGGACGCGCTCGCCGCCAAGGGCGAAGCGACCACCTATGTCGGCTACGATTGCACCGCCCGCTCGCTGCACATCGGCAACTACCTGACCATGATGATGCTGCACTGGCTCCAGCAGTCCGGCAACAAGCCGATTACGCTGATGGGCGGCGGCACCACCATGGTCGGCGATCCCTCCGGCAAGGACGAGACCCGCGCGATGCGCACCGTCGCCGAGATCGAGGCCAACAAAGAGTCGATCCGCGGCGTGTTCGCAAAGGTGCTGCGCTACGGCGACGGCAAGAGCGACGCAATCATGCTCGACAATGCGGAGTGGCTGACAAAACTCAACTGGATCGAGATGCTGCGCGACGTCGGCCGGCATTTCTCGGTCAACCGCATGCTGACCATGGACTCCGTGCGGCTGCGCCTCGAGCGCGAGCAGGAGATGAGTTTCATCGAGTTCAACTACATGGTCTGCCAGGCCTACGACTTCGTCGAGCTCGCCAAGCGCACCGGTTGCAAATTGCAGATGGGCGGCTCGGACCAGTGGGGCAACATCATCATGGGCGTCGATCTCGGCCGCCGCATGGGCACCCACCAGCTGTTCGCGCTGACGACGCCGCTGCTGACGACCGCATCCGGCGCCAAGATGGGCAAGACCGCGCAGGGCGCGGTCTGGCTGAACGCCGACCAGTTCTCGCCGTATGATTTCTGGCAATACTGGCGCAACACCGAGGACGCCGACGTCGGCAAATTCCTGAAGCTATTCACGACGCTGCCGATGAGCGAGATCAGGAAGCTCGAGGCGCTCGGCGGCTCGGAGATCAACGAGGCCAAGAAGGTGCTTGCGACCGAGGCGACCGCGCTCTTGCACGGCCGCGACGCGGCAAACCAGGCGGCTGAAACCGCGCGCCGCACCTTCGAGGAAGGCGCGCTGGCCGAAAGCCTGCCGACGGTGGAAATTCCGCGCGGCGAGCTGGACGCCGGCCTCGGCGTGCTCAACGCCTTCGTCAAGGCAGGCCTGGTTGCCTCCAATGGCGAGGCACGGCGCCAGATCAAGGGCGGCGGCCTGCGCGTCAACGACGAGTCCGTCAGCGACGAGAAGATGGCGCTGTCTGCGGCCAATCTGACGCCCGAGGGCGTGATCAAGCTGTCCTTCGGCAAGAAGAAGCACGTCCTGATCCGGCCTGCATAGGCGTATGAGCTTTTGATGCTTGTCAGGGCGCGCCGAAGCGCGCTCCCTGACCGGCAATGGATCAGAACACGCCCAGGGAAGCTTCGAGGGAACAAGACGAACGCACGCAGCGAGATGCGGTGCGCACCGCACTCGTCGTGCTCGCGCTGTGCTTCACGCTCGCCGTCCTCGGCCGCGGCCTCAGCGAGAGCTTCACTGTCTTTCTCAAGCCGATCTCCGAAAACTTCGGCTGGGACCGTGCGCAGGTCGTCTCGATCTACTCACTGACCTGGCTGATCAGCGGGCTGACCGCGCCACTGGTCGGGCGCCTGTTCGACCATTCCGGACCGCGCATCGTCTACGCACTCGGGCTTTTCCTGCTCGGCTCGGCCTTCCTGATCGCGGCGCACGCGCAGGCGCTCTGGCAATTTCAGCTCTCGATCGGCCTCTGCGTCGGCATTGGCGTCGCCTTCATCGGCATTGTGCCGAACTCGATCCTGCTCGGCCGCTGGTTCGGGCCACGGCTGCCGACCGCGATGGCGGTGGTCTATTCGGCAATGGGTGGCGGCGTGCTAGCGCTGCTCCCGACTTCGCAGCTCTTGATCGATCATCTCGGCTGGCGTGAAGCCTATCAGGTCTACGGCTTCGCCGCGCTCGGCCTGCTCGTGCCGCTGCTGCTTCTGCCCTGGCGCATGTTCGCGGTCGGCTCGCCGCATGTCAGCAAGAAGACCGATCCTGATTTCATCGACAACGGCTGGACGCTCGTGAGCGCGATGCGCCACCACGCCTTTTGGGCGCTGTTCTCGACCTTCTTCTTCACCGCGGTCGGCATGTATTCGATCGCGGCACAGATCGTGGCCTATCTCATCGACGCCGGCTTTCCGCCGCTCCAGGCCGCGACCGCCTGGGGTTTTTCGGGCGTGGTGCTGGTGTTCGGCATGCTCGGCGTATCCGCGCTCGACGGGCTGATCGGGCGCCGGCCCTCGGTGCTGCTCAGCTACGCGATCTCGATCATCGGCATCGTCCTGCTCTGGCTCTTGCAGTATTATCCGAACATCATCCTGCTCACCGGCTTCGTCGTCTGTTTCGGCAGCATGATGGGCTCGCGCGGCCCGCTGATCACAGCGACCGCCATGAAGATCTTTCGCGGCAAGCGCGTCGGCACGATCTTCGGCACCATCTCGATCGGCAGCGGATTGGGTTCGGCGTTCGGCTCATGGAGCGGCGGCCTCATCCACGACTTCACGCACGGCTACAATCTCCTGCTCGTCTTCGCACTTGCGAGCGTGATCCTCGGAATGATTCCATTTCTGATTGTCCCCGCCTTGCGGGAGTAGGTCTCCCCGACGTAACCTGCATCCCTCCGCGTCACCGGGAAATTACGGGCGACACACGCTGCACCGCGTGCGAAACCGTCGGGCGCAACCGGAGTTAAGGGACGAACTGCGATATTTTGTCCACATGACAAAAATGTCAGCGCCGAATTGACCCCGGGTGGCTTGCGAGGCTGAACTGAATACGGTCCAAGTCGCCCATTGGATGGAGGGCACAAACCAATGAACTTTCCCTATCTCACTCGCTTTGAACCGGTTCTCCTGAGCCTGTTCCGCTTCATCACCGGCCTGCTGCTGTTTCAATTCGGCGTGGCCAAGCTTTTCAAGTTTCCGCCTTTGCCGATGTTCGCGAAAGTCGAACTGATGTCGCTTTACGGCGCGGCCGGCACGCTTGAACTGGTGCTTGGCGCGCTGTTGATCCTCGGCCTGTTCACCCGCCTCGCCGCTTTCATCCTCTCCGGTGAAATGGCCTTCGCCTACTTCATGGGGCATATGCTCAAGGGCGAGACGCCGGTGCTCCTGCCGCTGCTCAACAACGGCACGCTTGCCATCCTGTTCTGCTTCGCCTGCCTCTATCTCTCGGCGGCCGGCGGCGGCCCGATCAGCGTCGATGCGGCGCTGGGCAACGAACGCGCCTCGACCGGCGGCGCATTTGCGCGACGCTGACGCGCGCAATTGACGCGCAAGTCACGGATGGCACCGGCAGCTTTGCCGGTGTCATCTACCGCGAGCCCAGCACGTTCCAGATCAGGACGAGGGCCGCGACGAGCAGCGCGGACATGATGATGCGGTGAACGAATCGGTTCATTGCCGCTCCCGCCAGGCTCGATGACCACCGAAGTCCAGGATCGATCTTCTCCAGCATGCGCGCTGACGTGCGCCGACGCATGTCGCTTTGCCTGCACGGTTGCGCATCAGGCTGCGAACGGTCACGCGCGCGGCCGGCGGCCGCATGCCTATGTTCATGATTGGTAAGAACTTCATGCTACCGATGCGAGCAATAACAACCATTTCGTAGAGGCTGCGATGAAGCTGCTGAGCCATCTGAAGATCCGCACCAAGCTTACCAGCATGGTCTGTCTTGCGGCTCTCACAGTCACAGCCATCATCGCGGTATCGGCCTTCCTCAGCAAGAGCCGCATGATGGAGGACCGGGTCCAGCAGATGAAGACCGCGGTCGACATGCTCTACAATCTCGCCCAGTCGGTCCAGGACGACGTCACCGCCGGCAAGCTGACGCAGGCCGAGGCCAAGGCCCAGTTCCACATGCGCGGACGGCGCATGACCTTCAACGGCAACCAGGGCTATCCGGTCGTCTACAACGCCGACACGTCCCTCCTCGTCAACGGCGCCAACCAGCAGCTCGAAGGCAAGATCACCGGCGCGATCGACGCCAACGGCGTCCTCATTGCCGACGCGATCCTCAAGGCCGGCGAACAGAATGGCGGCGGCGTGGCCTCCTATCTCTATCCCCGCCCCGGCCAGACCGAAGCGGTGCGCAAGACCGTGTTCGCGCGCAAGTTCGCCCCCTGGAACGCGACGATCAGCTACGGCCTCTATGTCGACGACATCGACGCCGATGTGCGCGCGCTGACGCTCGAGCTTGCCGCGGTCGGCTTCGGCCTGATGCTGCTGATGGCGACGTTGTCGTGGCTGATCGCGCGCGACGTGCTCGGCGCACTCGATCGCCAGAAGACCCGCATGCAAGAGATTGCCGACGGTGCCATCGACAAGCCGGTCGAGGAGACCGGCCGCGGTGACGAGATCGGCCGCATGGCCGAGACCCTCGAAATGCTCAGGCAGACCGCTTTGACGGCGCGCACGCTGGAGTCCGAACAGGTCGCCGCCAAGAGCCGCAGCGAGCAGGAGAAGCGTGACGCGCTGATCTCGCTCGCCGACCGCTTCGATGCGTCCGTCGGCCAGCTCGTCGGCCTGATGGCCTCCGGCTCCGGCGAGCTCGAGACCACCGCCAGGTCGATGTCGTCCACGGCCGAGGGCACCAACCGCCGTGCCGCTGTGGTCGGCTCGGCCGCCACCGAAGCCAGCCAGCGCGTCCAGACGGTCGCGGCTGCCGCCGAAGAGCTCTCCTCCTCCATCACCGAGATCAGCCGCCAGGTCGCGCAATCCGCCGAAGTCACCGGCCGCGCCGTGGACAGCGCGCGCCGCACCGACACCATCGTCCGCGCGCTCTCGGACGGCGCCCAGCAGATCGAGCACGTCGCCGAGCTGATCTCCAGCATCGCGGCGCAGACCAATCTGCTCGCGCTCAATGCCACCATCGAGGCCGCGCGCGCCGGTGAAGCCGGCCGCGGCTTTGCCGTCGTCGCCTCCGAGGTGAAGTCGCTAGCCAGCCAGACCGCGGAAGCCACCCGCGAGATCGGCGACAAGATCGCCCAGATCCAGGGTGCGACCAAGGAGGCGGTGGACGCCATCGGCGGCATCACCGCCACCATCGAGGAAGTCAGCCGTATCGCCACCTCGATCGGCGCGGCCATCGAGGAGCAAAGTGCCGCCACCGCCGAGATCGCCCGCAGCGTCTCGCAGACCGCGGAGGCGACCAAGGAAGTCACCACCAATATCGGCGGCGTCAGCACCGCAGCGAACGAGACCGGCAACGCCGCCGGCATGGTGCTCGCGGCCGCCAGCAATCTCTCCAAGCAGGCCGAGCAGCTCTCAGGCGAAGTCGGGACGTTCCTCGCGGGCGTGCGCGCGGCTTAAGCCGCGCAACGCTACGCTGGTTCTGAACGCGACGAAGCATCGGCGAATCGATGCATCGATCGAACCGACACGCGATCGCACGAACACGATCACGATCCGTTTTTTTGGACACGTCGCCGCAGACCTCGGCGTCTCGTCTGCATATGCGTGTCCACGGCTGCGCGAATTGCGCCACGCCTGAATGCACCATGCGGTGCGTTCAGGAATCATAAGAACTTCCTGATACGGCTGCGCGAGAACAAGCATCTTACAACCGTTCCCGAGGCCGTCATGACGCTGCTCAGTCACCTGAAAATCCGCACCAAGCTTGCCAGCATGGTCTGTCTTGCGGCGCTCACCGTGACCGCCCTCATCGTCGCGTCAGCCTATCTCAGCAAGACCCGCATGCTCGAAGATCGCGGGAGCCAGATGCAGACGGCGGTCGATCTGCTGCACGGCTTCGCGCAATCGCTCCAGGACGACGTCACCGCCGGCAAGATGACGCTCGCCGATGCGCAAGACCAGTTCAAGCTGCGCGGCCGGCGAATGAAGTTCAACGGCGGCCAAGGCTATCCCGTCGTCTATACCGCCGATTCAACAGTGATGATGAATGGCGGCGCGCCTCAGCTCGAGGGCAAGAACAACGGCATCAAGGATGCCAATGGCATCGTGATCGGCGATGCCACGGTGGCCGCAGGCAAGCAGACACCGGAAGGCAGTATCCTGTCCTATCTGTTCCCGCGTCCGGGCGAGACGGTTCCGGTTCGCAAACTGGTGTTCGCCCGCCAGTTCGCCCCCTGGAACGTCGCAATTGCCTACGGTCTCTATGTCGACGACATCGACGCCGACGTGCGCGCGCTGACGCTGGAGCTCGCCGCAATCGGCGTTGGCCTGATGCTGCTGATGGCGACGCTGTCCTGGTTGATCGCCCGCGACGTGCTCGGCGCGCTCAACCGCCAGAAGACCCGCATGCAGGAGATTTCCGAAGGCGCTATCGACAGGCCGGTCGAGGAGACCGATCGCGGCGACGAGATCGGCCGCATGGCCGAGACGCTCGAAGTGCTCAGGCAGACCGCTTTGACGGCGCGCACGCTGGAGGCCGAGCAGGTTGCCGCCAGGACCCGCAATGAGCAGGAGAAACGCGACGCCCTGATCTCGCTCGCCGACCACTTCGATGCCTCCGTCGGCCAGCTCGTCGGCCTGATGGCCTCCGGCTCCGGCGAGCTCGAGACCACCGCCAGGTCGATGTCGTCCACGGCCGAGGGCACCAACCGCCGCGCCGCGGTGGTCGGCTCGGCCGCCACCGAGGCCAGCCAGCGCGTTCAGACCGTTGCCGCCGCGGCCGAGGAGCTCTCCTCCTCCATCACCGAGATCAGCCGTCAGGTCGCGCAGTCCGCCGAGGTGACGGGGCGCGCCGTCGACAGCGCACGCCGCACCGACACCATCGTCCGTGCGCTCTCAGACGGCGCCCAGCAGATCGAGCACGTCGCCGAGCTGATCTCCAGCATCGCGGCGCAGACCAATCTGCTCGCGCTGAATGCCACCATCGAGGCCGCACGCGCCGGTGAAGCCGGCCGCGGCTTTGCCGTCGTCGCCTCCGAGGTGAAGTCGCTCGCCAGCCAGACCGCGGAAGCCACCCGCGAGATCGGCGACAAGATTACCCAGATCCAGGGTGCGACCAAGGAGGCGGTGGATGCCATCGGCGGCATCACCGCCACCATCGAGGAAGTCAGCCGGATCGCCACCTCGATCGGCGCGGCCATCGAGGAGCAAGGCGCCGCCACCGCCGAGATCGCCCGCAGCGTCTCGCAGACCGCTGAAGCGACCAAGGAAGTCACCACGAATATCGGCGGTGTCAGCACCGCAGCGAACGAGACCGGCAACGCCGCCGGCATGGTGCTCGCTGCGGCCAGCAATCTCTCCAAGCAGGCCGAGCAGCTCTCAGGCGAAGTCGGCACCTTCCTGGCGGGCGTGCGCGCGGCGTAAGCTTCCCGACGCCAATCCCTCCACATGCGTCATGGCCGGGCTAAACACTTGTCCCGGCCATTCACGTTTTGCCGCGCGGCAGGAAGGACGTGGATACCCAGGCCTTCGCCGCGCCGAAGCGGCTTCGGCCGCGCAGCCGGGACGAGCACCTGCGAATTTTAGTGGGTTATCGCCGCGCGAGGGTGCAGCCGCTCGAGAGCTGGCGCGCCGATCCGGTCGAGCCGTCGTTCGACTGCGACGGGAATTCCTCGAACGGCGTGTTCTGCTTGCCGGTGTTGAATTCGAAGATCTTGCGGAACACACCCGGCACCATGGCCGAAACCGGATTGACGCGCATCACCGGCGCGGCCGGCGTACCGACGACCTCGTAGGTCACGCCGATCAGGCCTTCCTTGTCGCCACCGCCCAGGAACAACCCGAGCACCGGAATCTGTCCGAACATGTTGTTCAAGCCGTACATCGGCACGAAGGTGCCGCTCATGCAGACCTGGTTGCCGGGATAGTCGATCGAGCCCTCGATGGTGGCGCCGATCATCGGGCCCTTGACGACGCCATCGCGGATCGTCAGCGCGCCGTTCTGGCGCGTGAACTCGGCGCGCAGCGCGCTGAAGGAGACGCCGTTCCCGGTGCCGTTGGGCGCGCCGGCGGCAACGCGTTCGAGCTGCGCCTCGCCCTTCACCGTGAAGTCGCGGACGTTGATGAGGCCCTCGCGCGTGGTGTTCGGCTCCGACGTCGGCGGCTCCATCGCCACCACCATCTGGCCGCCGCTCGCCTTGGTGTAGGTGTCGGTGAAGCGCAGCAACGCGCCGGCATCGTTGGTCTGGAGGTAGATCACCTCGCGATTGCCCTGGGCGCGGCCGCCGCGCAAATCGGCTGCCACCGGCGTGTCGCGGCCGATCTTGCCGTTCAGCGTGAAGGCTTTGACGGTGCCGTTGCGCCGCGACATCTTGCCGTCGACGCTGCGCATCGCCTCGCCGTTGAAGCCCGCGACGGCACCGAGCTTCACGTCGATGTCGAAATCGACGTTCTTCATCTTGTTCTTGGCGTCGTCCTTGGAATTGCCCGAGATCGCCGACTTCAGGAAACCGCGGCCGTCGAACACATCCCCGCGCATCGTGCCCCGCACCACCCCGTCCTGGCCACGCTCCACCTTCAACGAGGCCTTGTCGCCGTCGGACGGGGCGTAGGTCGGGAAGTTCGCGTTCATGAGGTCGCCGTTCGGATCGACTTCAAGCGAGCCCTTGATCGAGGCGCCGCCGCCTTCGACGACGATGTCCTCCAGGCGCGTTGATTGCGCCGTCGGCACCACCTTGAAGCTGGCCTTGGCCGATTTGCCCGGCAGCTTGACCCAGCCGGGCAGGATATTGTCGAGCTTGACCGAGGTCAGGTCCGCCTCGACACCGAGCTTCGTTGTCTGGTCGGGACCTCCGGCGATCTTGCCCGACAGCTTGATCGGCAGCGATCCGCTCACGGCAGGGCTGAGGTCGAATCCGAGACGCGCGCGGCTCGCATCGTCGAGCGTGGCCTGCAATTTGACGTCAGCGTCGCCCTCGGTCGGCTTGCGGTAGTCCAGCGAAGCCGTCTGCCCGTTGATCTTGACGTCGCCCTTGACCTGATAGCCCTGGTTGTTGGCTGATATCTTGAGGTTGTTGGCCTCCAGCTTCTGATTCATCACCAGCTTGTCGGCGGCAAAGCCGCTGAGGTCGGCGCTGACGGCGTAGCTGGTGTCGCCCTTGGTCAGCGCGCCCTTGACCGGCAAGCCGAGCTGGATGTTCGCCGAGAACGTTCCCTTGCTGGTGTTGGGATCGACGAACGTCGCCGACAGATCGCTGAGCCGATCATTGGAAAGGATTTCGGCGGCTGCCGCCACGGGGCCGTCGGCGCGGAACCTGGTCCGCGATGGCGACGGCTTGGGCGCCATATCCGGCACCTCGAAGACGAAGTCGGAGATCGTGACCTTGCGGCCCGCCGGCGTATCGGCAATGCCCTGCCCGATATTCACGGTCGCGGTGCGCCCGGTCACACGCGCCTTCAAATCGGCATCGTGCACCACCGGCATGCCATCCACGGGGCGGACCGCGACGCCACTCGCAACGATGTTGACCGACAGGCCATCGTCGGGAATGGGCGGGCCCTTGCGCGGGAGGTTCTTCGTCGGCGAATTGACGCCGATCTCGATGCGCTGGAGCGTGCCGCGCTCGATCCGCTCGATCACCCATTCGCGCAACTCGGGAACGACGAGCGTCGGCCACATCCGCTTGAGCGCGGAGGCCGACATCGGCGTTCCCGCAAAGCCCAGCGTCAACCGCGGCTCGCCCGAATAGTCGATGGCACCGGTGCCGGCGACGCCGATCTCGCCATTGCTGATATCGGCTTGCGTCAGCAGCATGCGCTTGTGGTCGGTATCGAAGCGGAAGCCGATCGCGATGCGGTTGAAGACCAGCGGGGGCTCGTTGTCGATGCCGCCCAGCAGGATCGAGCCGCCGCTGAAGCCAAGCTGCCAGTCGTTGATGGTGCCGTTGGGCGGCTCGAGATGGGCCAGAAGCGTCAGGCGGTTCGCGCCCGAGAGAATCTTGAACGGAGCGACCAATACCCGCCGGTTCGAATCCCACTCGACGTTGATCTCGGCCGAGTCGATCGCCATCGGATAATCTGGCGTGTCGGTGTCGATGATATTGCCCGCGCCGACCGCGATCTTGCCGCGGAAGAAGGTCGGCACGCCGTCGCGGCCGAGCTCGCCCTTGAGCTCGCCGGTCAGCGGCAGGTCGGCGGTGTAGGTGAAGTCCTTCACCCGGAGCGCCAGCAGGATGTTGGCGGTGGAAAGCTTATCGGCGCGGATGTCGACCGAACGCACACCATTCTCGGCAGGGCCGATCGTGGCGCGCAGCGACCACGGGCGCGCGCCCTCCTCGCCTAGGCTGAGCGCGACGCCGCCATGGCTCGGCCGGCGCAGGCTGAGCGTGATGTTCTCAAAGCTCCATTTGCTGCCGCGCTGCTGATCGTCGACGATCAGATTGCCGTTCTTCAGACCGATCTCGTTGAGGTTCTGGCCGTCGAGGCCGGTCATACTCAGACTGTCGAGCCAGTCGAGGCCCTGAAGAATGCCGCTCGGGGCAGCGGCCTGGGGAGCGGCCTGCGATGCGTCCGGGCTTGCAGGTCCGGTGGCGAATGGCGGCGGCGGGACACCGTTGCGCGGGAATGTCGGCGGCAGGCCCGCTTCCTTCTTGGATGCGACGCCGGTTGCCAGCGGCTTGGCGGTGTCGCCGGCGGACACGGTGACGGTGCCGTCGGGCGCGATGCGGATCGCGAGCTCCGCGTCCACGAGATTGAGGCTCTCGGCGCGCAGGTGCCCCATCAGGAGACCTGCCCCCGACAGCTTCACCTCGGCCTTCGGCGCGGTGGCGACGATGGCGTGGTCGTGGTCGCGGACGACGATGTCGCGGATGCGCACGGCGATGCGGATCCGCCCGGCCCGCTCGATCTGGGTGCCGCCGACCTCCACAGTGTTGCCGTGGCCGATATTGTCCTCGATGGCAGCAGCGAGCCAGGGTGTCGCGATATCGAGATTGATGGGACCTGCACCAAGCCGCCACCACAGCGCGCCGAAACAGCCGATGAAAATGACGGCAAGGGCTCCGACCACGATGGCCAGCCGCTTCAGCCAGCGATCAGCCGCCAGCCAGCGGCGCATTGACGCAAACCCGTCACCGAAACGATGGAAGCCTGAATTGGAACGCGACAACAGCCGGCGCGCCCGATAGCCCGCCGCTGCTTCCTGATCCGGATCCCAGTCGGCGTCGTCCCATTCCTGCGGCTGCTGTTGACCGCCGCGCCGATCGAAATCCCGATTGTAATCCTGGGGCGACGTATTCCTTGCCATTGCCTCTCGATACAGGCGCCCATCGTAGGATTGAGCACCGCCGGGACCGCAGCCGTCCGCGGGAAGCGAAGCTCCCCGCGCCGGCATTGCCGCCATACCTCGAATGTTCCTGCTGTTCGTCATTTCGCCCCGGGCGCGCGTTCAACGAGCAGTGGGGTGGTGCGTGGAATTCCTTGTAACCATACCCCGGCGTCGCCAGACTTGCCCAGACGAGGGCGATTCCGGCACACCGGACGAGAGCTGCAATACCGCTTTGGTTGACCCGCCGAAAGCGACGAAAGGAAGGCGTATGTCCAAGAAATCCCGAAAGAAATCGTCCAAAACGCCCTCCGGCATCGCAACGGCTAAAAAGAAGACCCCGACCAAGCGGGCAACGACTCAAACAAAGTCCGCAAAAACACAGCGGACGCAGGCGAGCAAATCAACCAGGACCGTAGCAAAAGCAGGATCACATAAGGCCGCATCGAAACAGTTAAATTCCTCCAAATCGGCCTCCGCGCCCGCGAAGGCGAAGCCGGCCCTGACCGAAGGCCAGAAGGCGCCCGCCTTCCGGCTGCCCCGCGACGGCGGCGATGTGGTCTCGCTCGCCGACTATGCCGGTCGGAAGCTCGTCCTGTTCTTCTACCCCCGCGCCGACACGCCCGGCTGCACCCGGGAGGCGATCGATTTCACGCGGCTGGCGGACGCTTTCAGCGCTGCCGGCACGGCCCTGCTCGGCATCTCCGCCGATCCGTTAAGGGCCCAGGAGAAGTTCCGCGACAAGCACAGCCTCGGCATGCCCCTCATCTCGGATGAGAAACACGAGATGCTGGAGGCGTACGGCGCGTGGGGCGAAAAATCCATGTATGGCAAGAGCTTCCTCGGAGTTCTTCGCACCACGATACTGCTTGGTGCCGACAGCAAGGTAGCCAGGGTCTGGCGCAATGTCCGCGTCGACGGCCACGCCGACGAGGTGCTGGAAGCGGCAAGAGGCCTTTAACCAATCCGTTAAATTCGAGCGGTTCCGCTTCCGGAAAATTAACCATGACCGGCCCAGATTGCTGCGGCAATTAGGCCGTACGGACTCATCCGACCGGCGCGGGAGTGCCGATGTCGAAAAGTTCTGCCCAATATTCGCAGTACCCCCAACATCACGCGCACGACCACGGACGGCCCCTCCATCGCCGTCCTGCCGCCGCCGTGGCTGCAGCCGCGATCCCCCTTCCCTCGACCGACGACGCCTACACCATCGTGCACCACGGCAAGCAGGTCCGCCTCGGACCGGTGGTGTTCTGGATCGTGGTCGGCACCGTCGTGCTGCTCGGACTCTGGTCGGCCGCGACCGCGACCTATTTCGCCTTCCGCGACGACGTCCTGACCCGGCTGATCGCACGTCAGGCCGAGATGCAGTACGCCTACGAGGATCACATCGCCGAGCTCCGTGCCAAGGTCGACCGCACCACCAGCCGGCAGCTGCTCGACCAGGAACAGTTCGACCAGAAGCTCGACCAGATCATGAAGCGCCAGACGGCGCTGGAGTCCCGCGCCACGGCGCTCGGGGCCATGCCCGACGTGACCGGATCAATCCCCCGCACGGCCCCGCAGCGCGGTGATTCGAGCCAGGGCGCGACGCAGGGCACGCCGAAGCCGTCGCCGATCAGCGACACCGTGATCTTCGTGGCACCGCCCGATCGCGAAGCGCGGCTTGAGTCGCGTGCGCCGACCGTCGCGGCACCGCCGACCAGCCAATTCGCCAAGAACCAGGGTTTCGACAACGTCCTGGTCCGGCTCACGACCTCGCTTGACCAGGTCGAGCGTCGCCAGATGGCGACGCTCAGCGCCGTCGAGGAAGGCATGGATTCACGCATGCGCCGGATGCGCGGCGTCGTCAGCGACCTCGGCCTCAATCTCGCCAGCCTCGAAGCCGCCGTGCCGCGCTCCGCGATGGGCGGTCCTTTCGTGCCCGTCAAGCTGACGGCCAATGCCGGGCCGTTCGAGAAGCAGCTCAACCGCATCAATGTCACCCGCGCCGAGATGGATCGGCTCAATCGCACGCTGGCGCTGGTGCCCTACCGCAAGCCCGTCATCGGCGAGGTCGAATTCACCTCCGGTTTCGGCGTGCGCAGCGATCCCTTCCTCGGCCGGCCCGCGATGCATACCGGGCTCGACTTCCGCGCCGCGACCGGCGATCCCGCCCGCGTCACCGCCAACGGCAAGGTGGTCTCGGCCGGCTGGTCCGGTGGTTACGGCCGCATGGTCGAAGTCGATCACGGCAACGGGCTGTCGACCCGCTACGGCCATCTCTCCGAGATCAACGTGAAGGTCGGCGAGATCGTGAAGCTCGGCCAGGTCATCGGCCTCGTCGGCTCGACCGGCCGTTCCACCGGCCCGCATCTGCATTACGAAACCCGCATCGACGGCGAAGCGGTCGATCCGCAGAAGTTCTTGCGCGCCGGCGTGCGGCTCAGCGCGGGCTAACAAGCCCACGCCACGCGCTTCCAGCGTGGCCGCGTCCTACCGCCGGCCGCCGCCCATCCCGCCTCCGGGACCTCCGAAGCCGCCACCGCCCATTCCACCGCCGGGTCCCATGGGCCCACCGCCGGGCGAACCAAATCCGCCGGGGCCTGACGGGCCGCTCGGGCCCGCCGGTGCGGAGCCGGGATTCGCACTTGGGCCAGGTCCTGCGCCAGATCCCGGGGCAGGTCCACCACCT
The DNA here is from genome assembly GCF_011516635.5 of Bradyrhizobium barranii subsp. apii. GTDB lineage: Bacteria > Pseudomonadota > Alphaproteobacteria > Rhizobiales > Xanthobacteraceae > Bradyrhizobium > Bradyrhizobium barranii. The sequence continues at coordinate 5,585,345 of NZ_CP096255.1, forward strand.
GGCGCGCCGGGCTGGCCACCGCTCGGGGTGGTGGCGCTGCGGTTCGGATGCAGGATCGAGCCGCCGGGCGACCGATTGGGATTGCCGCCACCGGATGGAGGGGCTCCAGGCCCCTGACCGATGGCCTGAGCCGACTCCACCTGGAAGCCGCGCGAGCGATCGAACACGCCGTTGACCACCATGCGGGCCTCGCCGGCGGCCGGGCCGAAGCGCGAACCGTCACGAGCCACGAAGCCTGAGCCGAGCTGGAGGTTCGATCCCACACGCTGCACATAGGCCTCGATCGAGAGGCGGCTTGCGCCGACGAGATCCGAGAAGTCGTCGATGCGCGTGCGCGCGGCCTGCATCGTGCCCTGGCTCGAACGGCCCTCGATCTGGGCGCGCTGGCCAACCAGCAGCGGATCGACCCCGCTCAGCCTCAGCCCGCCAATATGCAAGCCGTCAGGCCCGCGCTCGACGAGACCGGTGACACGCTCGGTCGCCTCGCGCCGCGGCTCGATCAAGCTTGCGACGATCACGCCGTCGGTCCGGCGCAGGCCGTAGACGGCCACCTGCGTGCCGGCACGAAGCTTGCTCTCCTTGTCGCTTGTGACGATCTTCTGGCCGAGCACCGTCAGCTCGTTGCCCTTCACGGTTTCGATCGGACCTGCGACCTCGCTCGCGATCGTGATGTTGCGCGTCACGAGCGTGCCGTCCGTCTGACGGGTCGCGACCACGCGCGCGAGCTGACCGATGCGCAGAGCCTTGGGGCTCGCGGCCTCGCCGTCGATCCGGACCGGCACGTCGCTCGCATAAGTGACGCGCTCGCCGTTGACGTAGATGCTGCCAAACCGCTGGATCACGCCGACGATGCCGGTGCCGCCGATGCCGTGGTCGTCACCGCGCCTGATTCCGGTGCCGCCGATGCCCTGATCGGTGCCGCGCTTGACCTGCGCGTGGGCCATCGCCGTACCGGCGAGCCAAAATCCTGTCAGCAGCAGACGGCGGGAGATCAGCGGCGGCCGGCTCATGAAGAACCACCCTCCTTGCCGCTTTCCTTGCCGCTGTCCTTGCCGCCTTCCTTGGCCTCTGCCTCGCCATCTGCATCTTCGCTGTAGATGTAGATGCCGAAATTCCAGCGGGCGTCACCGCCCTTGTCCTTGCCGAGCGCGCGGTTGGCCTCGCGGTTGGCGGTCTTCAGCGCGTCCATCGCGAGCTCGCGCGAGCGTGCCTCGAGGCGCTTGGCAAGCTTCGGCGAGATGTTGTTGTAGTGCACCGCGCGCTCGAGGAAGCGCGGCGCCGCCCCTGAGACGTTCTGCGCGGCGGCCGCGATATGGTCGTGCAGATTGCGGCCGAGATAGTGCCATTTGCTGTCGTCCTCGCCGCTCGGGACGAAGGCCGCCTCGACCAGCTCGATCTCGTCGGAATCGTTGATGGTGACGAGCTTGCGGTCGACCCATTCGTCGAGCACCGCGCGCGGCCGCACGTCCTTGGTGACCGAGGCGACCAGCTGCTCGAACGACGGCGCATCGCCCTCGGCCGTGCGCGGCAACGCCAGCGGCTCGCCCTTCGCATCGGTGAATTCGGGCGCGGCAAGCCAGCGCGCGATCACGGCGCTCGTCAGCGACACCGCGGCCGGAGCCTCGTGCACCGGCGCGCCGGCACCGCGCAGCCGCGCCACCTCCTTGCGATGGATCCCGGTGAGCAGGCTGACACGGCTGTCGGTCTGCTCCTTCCCCTCCAGCGCAAAATCGTGCTCGGCGACGTTGACGAACAGCTCACGAAGCAATTGCGCCAATGCCGGAAAAGTCATGCCGCTGCGAATGCAGAGCCGAACGAGCGGGCGCAGCAGCCGCGCCAGCGGCGCGTGCAGCTTCGCGGCAGTCGGCTGCGGAGCCGCTGCTTTGGACCCGGACTTGGCATTCATGTCCGAATTGTACCCGCGCCCCACGTGGGACACAATCCCACTTTTTCCCACTTTCTGATTGACGTGGTAAATGTTCCCACGTACACGAGACACCACTGAGGGCGCGACGTAAAGGGACTCACACCCATGACTGACCGCTTGGTCCGCAATTCCAACTCACTGCGTGCTGTGCCGGCTCCCGACTGGGAGCACGGCGCAATCGAGCCTATGCTGCCGGCGCTGTTGCGCGGCGTGATCTTCATCTCGGTGCTGGCCGCACCGTTCGTCGCGGCCCTTCTCGCAGGCTGACACCATCATGCATCACACCAGCGAAACTCCGCGCCGCCCGTCGGTGCTGCACATCTTCAAGATCTATTATCCCGACCTGTTCGGCGGCACACTGACGGTGATCCGCGACATCTGCGCGAGCCTGAAGGACAGCTTCGCCTCCGCCGTGCTGGTCTGCTCGCAATCGGCCGAGCGGCGCGAGATCGTCGTCAATGACGTGCCGGTCGAGCGCGTCCGCTCCTTCGGCAATGTCCTGTCGCTTCCCGCCGCTCCTACCTATCCCTGGCGGCTCTGGCGCAAGATCGCCGAGCACGATTTGCTCGCGCTCCATGCCCCCTTCCCGCTCGCCGACCTCGTTTTCGCCTTCGGCTTCGGCGCCAATCGGCCGCTGGTGGTGCACTGGCATGCCGACATCGTCACCCATGCCGGCCTGCGCTGGTTCATCGAACCGTTGATGCGGCGGACACTGCGCCGGGCGAAAGCGATCATCGTCTCGGACCACGCGCTGATCGAGAACACGCCGTTGCTGCGGGAATTCGTCGACAAATGCCACGTCGTGCCGTTCGGCATCGACACCTCGGGTTACGACTGGCCGAAGATCGAGCCGCACCACGTGAACGATCGCGGCCGGCTCGTGCTCGCCTGCGGCCGGCTCGTGCCCTACAAGGGCTTTGACGTCCTGATCCGCGCCGCCGTCAACCGCAAGTTCGAGGTCTGGATCATCGGCGAAGGCACCGAGCGGCCGCGGCTCGAGCAGCTGATCCGCGAACTCGGCCTCGGTGACCGCGTCCGCCTGCTCGGTTCGGTGAACGACAGCGAGCGCATCAAGCTGATGTGCCTGTCCGACGTCTTCGTCATGCCGTCAGTCACCAATGCCGAGACCTTTGGCCTGGTCCAGCTCGAGGCCATGGCCGCCGGCCGCCCTGTCGTGAACACGGCGCTCGACACCGCGGTGCCGCGCGTCGCCCGCCACGGCATGGAGGCGATCACAGTGCCGCCGGGCGACGCCGAAAAGCTCGGCGATGCCATCGACACGCTGATCAGCGATCCCGAGCGCCGCCGCCGCATGGGACTGTCAGCCCGGACGCGCGCCCTCACCCGCTATTCCGCCCCAGCCTTCAGGGAAGGCATGCAGGCCGTCTACCGCGACGCCGTCACCGCGTCGTGCATGGAACTCGCAACTGCCGCCGAGCCGCCGCAGGCGACCGGCTGGCTGGACACCGTCCGGATTGCGGCCGCACTGGCCTGGTCGGACATGCGCCACCGCTACGTGCGTTCGCTGCTCGGCCCGTTCTGGATGTCGCTTCAGATGGCGATCGTGGTCGCAGTATTGGGCTCGGTGATCGGCCAGATGTCGAACGCCGACATGCTGGCGCGCCTGCCGATGCTGGCGCTGTCGATGACGGCCTGGACCTTCCTCAACAGCGTCGTGCTCGATGCGACCACGGCGCTTCAGAATTCCGCGAGCCTGATCCGCGACCGGGCGCTGCCGCCGGTGATCTTCCTGCTGCAATGCACCTTCCGCCAGGCGCTGTTCGCGCTGCATAACGCCTGCGTGCCGCTGGTGCTGTGGCTGATCCTCTCGCCCCACGACCTCTCGTACGCGCTGGCGGCGCTGCCCGGCCTCCTGCTGTTCATAGCCTGCACCTTCGCCTTGAGCCTCGTCCTCGGCGCGACGGCAACGCGCTATCGTGACCTCAAGCCGATCATCGAATCCACGCTGATGCTCGCCTTCCTCGCCTCGCCCGTGATCTGGTCCGCCGAGATGATCAATCACCGCTCGACGGTGATGCGGCTCAATCCTCTGACGCATCTGTTCGCGGTGTGGCGCGAGCCACTTGCAGGCGGCCATATCGATCCCGCCAGTATCGTCTACGTCCTCATCACGCTGGCGCTGCTGATCTTTGCGAGCGTGCTGACGCTGGTCCACCTGCGCAAAGCCGCATTCTGGATTTGACGCATGGTCTCGATCAGCCTGCACGACGTCTGTCTCGACTATCCACTCTACGGCGCCTACGACTTCTCGCTGAAGCGGCGGCTACTCGGCCACCTCATCCGCGAACCGGGCGAGATGCGGATCATCCGCGCCGTCGACAGCGTCTCGATCGAGGCCGAAGCCGGCGCCCGTATCGGGCTTGCCGGGCCCAACGGCTCCGGCAAGTCGACGCTGCTGCGCCTGATTGCCGGTGTCTATCCGCCGAGCAGTGGCCGCGTCACGGTCCGGGGCAACGTCGTGCCCCTGCTCGGCCTGAACGCCGGGGTCAATCTGGATTTCGTGGCGGAGGACAACATCGCACTGCTGCTGCGGATCAGCGGTCGCAAGCCCACACGCAGCGTGATCGACGAGATCTGGGCCTTCACCGAGCTCGAAGCGCGCATGCAGCGCCTGCCTTTGCGGATGTTCTCCTCGGGCATGCTGATGCGGGTGTTGTTCGCGACCGCCACCGCTTTCCCGGCCGACATCCTGCTGCTCGACGAATGGCTCAGCGTCGTCGACGAGCATTTTGCGGAGAAGGCCGAGAGGCGGCTGCAAAACCTGGTCTCGCAGGCGGCGATCGTGATCATCGCCTCGCACGACCTGCCGCTGCTGCGCCGCACCTGCTCCAGCATCATCAACCTCGATCACGGCCACATCGCCTCGACCATCGCGGTCGAGCCGCCCGCCACGCACGCCTTTGAGCTCCGAGAGAAACGCGCATGAAACAGAACATCCTGGTCGTGTCCGAGTCGCTCGGACAGCCCAATCACAAGCGCGGCATCTTCCACTTCACCCGGGAATTGGTACGGTCGCTCGCCTCGGAAGGCCACGAACTCACCCTGCTGGTGGAAACCTCGAAGCGTTACCGCAAGCTATGTCGGCGCGAGCGACGCACGAAGCTGTTTCCGGCGCAGTCGCGCAACATCGAACTGCTCGCTCTTTATCGCTTCCTCGACGAGGTCAACGTGAGCGGGCCGGTGATGCTCAGCGGCGCGCGTCGCAGGTTCGACTGGCTCCGCCACAAGGCCACCATGCTGCTGTCGCGGGACAATATCCTCTGCCTGCTGCGCGCGATCGGCCTGCTTGGCCTGCACGCCCGGCTGATCGAGAACCGGACCGCCGCGCTCGAATACATTCCGCCGGATATGCGCCATCTCGAACTGTTCGGCGAATTCCAGCTCGAGCCCGGATTCTTCAACTATCAGGACTCCTCGGCCTTCTTCCTGCTGCCGCCGCCGCGGATCGACGCGCGTGACTATGATCTCATCGTTGTGGACACCCCGACACGGGTCGCGATCAGGCGCAAGCCGAACGCCAAGGTGATCTGCGTCGTCCACGATTTGCTGCCGCTCACCGACCTCAAACTCAGTGACATTGCCACGCGCCAGTTCCTGGCGCGGATCGGCACCAGCCTGCGCCAGGCTGACGAGCTCGCCTTCGTTTCAAACTATAGCATGATGCGGTTCAGGGAACTGTTGCCGCAATTTGCGCACCTGCCGGCGCGGGTCGTGTATCCCCGCACCCGGTTCGACGCCCCGGATGTCCTCCACCTCCCAGCCCTGTCGGGGCGTCCGGGGCGGCCGAACTTCGTCATCATCGTGTCGAACGAGCCGCGCAAGAACGTCGCCACCGTCATTCGTGCCTTCCGCAACGTCCCTCAGGCCGATCTCGTGGTGATCGGTCATGCGGGCCAGATCAGCCGGATGCGCAACCTGCCGCCAAATGTCCGCTTCGCCGGCTATGTCGACGAGCATGAAAAGTCCGCCATGATCGCGGAGGCGCACGGGCTGATCATGCCGAGCCTGGCCGAAGGCTTCGGCATACCGATCATCGAGGCGCTGGCCGCGAACACGCCAGTGCTGTGCTCCGATATCGCGGTGTTCCGTGAGGTCGCGGGCGAGCTCGCCGACTATTTCGATCCGTTCTCGACCGAGGCGATCGCAGCCTCAATCACCCGCGTGCTGACGCGGCAGGAGGAATGCCGCGGCCGCATCCGCGCAAGGAGACACGAGCTCGCCGAGCGCTTCGGCTACGAGACCCAGGCGCGCGACTTCCTCGGGCATGAGATGCCCCGGGAAAGCCTGGCCGCCGCGCAATAAGCGTCGTTGCACATGACTGCTGAAACCGCGGTATGGTCCGGCCCGGTCGGTCGACAAGCCTTGCGCGCCCGATGGCAAGCCATGGGCAAATCGCCCGCTCTGATCGGGGCCGCCGATGGGCTCGCCGTGCTGATCGCGGCGTCGCTGCCCTGGTCGACCACGGCGCCTTCGATCTTCGTCGGGCTCTGGCTGCTGCTGGTGACGCCGACCATCGACTGGCGCGACTATGGACGCCAGCTCGCACGGCCTGCGTTCGCCCTGCCCTTTGTCTTCCTGCTGCTCGCGCTTCTCGGCACGCTCTGGTCGGACGGCGCGTGGGCCGACCGGGTGCATGCGATCAAGCCGGTCGCAAAGCTCGTGCTCATTCCAGCACTGCTCTATCACTTCAGCCGATCCGAACGCGGTTTCTGGGTCTTCCTTGGCTTTCTCGCATCCTGCGCGCTGCTTGCGGTCTACTCCTGGATCGTGCTGCACGATCCCGCCTGGAAACTCACCGCGACCGCGTCGGCCGGCGTTCCCGTCAAGAACTACATCGACCAGAGTCAGGAATTCACGCTGTGCGCCTTTGCGCTCGCACTGCCGGCGTTGACCTTCTGGCACCGCGGAAACGTGGTCACGACAGCCGTCTGTTTGGCCTTGACCCTGCTGTTCGTCACCAACATGGTGTTCGTCGCCTCCGCCCGCACGGCGCTGCTGTGCATCGCGGTGCTGCTCGGACTGTTCGCCTGGAGGCATTTGAGCCGGCGCGCGGCGCTGGTCCTGCTCGCGGGCACGATAGCCGCGAGCGCGCTGGCCTGGACGACCTCGCCCTATCTGCGCCACCGCATTGCGGACATCGCCGTCGAATACCGCCACGGCCATGAGGACATCAGCCGAGCCTCGACCGCCCAACGCCTGACCTATTGGCGCAAGGCGCTTCACGCCTTTGCCGAGGCGCCCCTGACCGGTCACGGCACCGGGTCGATCAAGCGCCAGTTCGAGCGCGACGCCACCGGTGGAAGCCGCCTCGATGCGGAGATCGTCAGCAATCCCCACAACCAGACCCTCAATGTCGCGATGCAATGGGGCGTACTCGGCGTCGTCCTGCTCTACGCCATGTGGATCGCCCACCTTCGCCTGTTCCTGGACGAAGGCCTTGCCGCCTGGATCGGGCTCGTCGCCGTGGTGCAGAACATCGCGAGCTCACTTCTGAACTCGCATTTGTTCGATTTCCACGAAGGCTGGATGTATGTGCTCGGCGGCGGCGTCGCCGGCTGCATGGTGCTGAAGGCAAGAGCCGGACCGCATCTGCACTATGAGGCCAGCATCGAGGGTGAAGCGGTCGATCCGCAGAAATTTCTGCGCGCCGGCGTGCGGCTCAGCGCCGACTAGGCCTTTTACTCCGCCGCCACGCAAGCCGCCTGGGGGGAAGCCAGCGCAAAGACGCCAAAATCGGGCACCACCATTTCGAGTTCGCGGCGATAGCTTTCGTAGCTGAGCGCTCCCGGCCGAATGAAGCCGAGTTGAAGCGTGTGATCGACCACACGCCTGAGAACGATCGGAGCGCTCGCCGGCGTAAACTGGGCGCCACCGGGATTGGACAGCGTCGTGATCAGACCGCGTGCGGGCTCGTTTCTCTTATCGGGACGTGACACCATGATCAGACGTATCGCTCCCTTCTCGAGGGTGACGAAGTTCAGGAACGGGCGTCCATCCGGGATGTAGGGGGATGTCCCGGGTTCTGTTGAATTTCTGAAGAGGTCGGCGTTGCCCACCTTGAGCCGGTAGGCTCGGGGTGCTGATTCCACAAAGGAGAGCAACGCCATGACGAGAGATATCACACCGGCTGGTTGGCCGGCGACCGGGGCTGTGGAGAAATCATTTGCGGAAGTGCGAGCGAGCTTCGATCGGTTCTGCCTTGCGGCAGGAATCGAGGCGCTCGGCACGATGATGGAGGCGGATGTGACAGCGGCCTGCGGGCCGCGCCACGGTCGTGATGCGGCGCGGCGGGCGCACCGTTGGGGCCGAACGCGGGGGCGGATCGGTTTCCACGGCGGCAAGATCGAGGTCGATCGCCCGCGGGTCCGGGGCATGGACGGCCGCGAGGTCACGATCCCGAGCTGGGAAACGGCGGCGCAGGAGGACTGGCTCGGTCGCTGGGCGATGAACCTGATGCTGATCAATGTGTCGACGCGCCGGTTCGGCCGCGCCGTCCGGCTGCCCGAGGGTGACGTGCCGGCACCGCCCGGATCGGGGATTTCGAAGTCGGCGGCCTCGCGGAGGTTCGTGGCTCTGTCGGCGGCGCGGCTGGCCGACTTCATGGCTGCCGATCTGTCCGCGCTCGACCTTCTGGTGGTCCAAATCGACGGGCTGCATCTCGACGACGATCTCGTGCTGGTGGCCGCGATCGGGGTTGACGGCGAAGGCAACAAGCATCCGCTGGCGCTGGTGGAAGGGGCGACCGAGAATGCAGCAACGGTTCAGGCCCTGCTGGACAACCTGGTCTCGCGCGGGCTCGACCCGACGGTGCCAAGACTGTTCATCGCCGACGGCGCGAAGGCGTTGTCGAAGGCGATCCGCCGCACCTTCGGTTCGGCCGCTGCGATCCAGCGCTGCCAGATCCACAAGGCGCGCAACATCATGGAACGCCTGCCGAAAGAGCATCATGCGGCCACCCGCCGGGTGCTGCGCCAGGCCTGGGAGCTCGATGACGCCGACAAGGCTGAAAAATTGATCCGCAATCTCGCGCGTCGACTCGACCAGCAATGGCCCGGCGTTGCGGCCAGTATCCTCGAAGGCCTCGACGAAATCCTGACTGTCGTCCGGTTGAAGTTGCCGAAGGAGCTTCGCCGATCGCTCGCCTGTACCAATATCGCCGAGAACATGATGGGCACCATTCGCCGCGTCACGCGCAACGTTAAACGCTGGCGGGATGCCGGTATGGCCTTGCGATGGGTCGCGGCCGGTATGATCGAGGCCAACAAGGGCTTCCGACGATTGAAGGCGCATAAGCAATTGTCGGTTCTGCGTGCGGCCCTTCAAGCTCACCACGATCGCATGACAATCAAGTCCGTTGCCCACGTCACGAGGGCTGCGTAATATTCATTCCGGCAACGTCGACCCGACGTAGTTCAACAGCGATCGGGACATCCCCGGATGTAGACACGGCCCCTCTGCGTGTGCCCAGCATCAACACGTTCGCGTTCCTCGAACATGAGACAGGACTCGGTTTCGTCCCAATGAATGCCGATGATGTAGGCACTGATGATCTCGGGGTTGGAGAACGCGGGCCTGAAGCAGACGTAATCCCCCTCGAAGGTCTCGACTCCTGCGCGATCGCGGTAGCCAAGATCATCGGCGACGTCGAACCTAGACGTCACTGGCGGAGGTTCGAGTCCGCCGGCAATCGACGGCGCATCGTGCAATGGAAACTCCTTGTGCGGACTGGTGGCTATCCGCTCAGCCGTGACGTTGCGTATGCGCTCGGACTCATTGAAGACCGCGAGGACCATGCCGCCGACGATGAAGCCGGTTAAGCCAGTGCTTAACGCCACCAGTTGGATCGCATCCTGCGGATGTACATAGAACAGAGCCAGTACTTGCTGGCCGATCATATGCGCGACCAGCCACCCCGCACAGGTCAGCGCGGCGCCGTTCGCGAGAGCCCCGAGGGCCGCCACGCGGTACCAGCTCATCCGCGAACATCCCATGTAGGAACAAATGAGCCCGAGGGAAATCGTACAGATGAAAGGCGTGATGACGCCGTATAGCCGCTCGATGAACTGCCTAAGAACGTCCTGATATCCTCCTCCCTGCATCAGGGCGGACACTAGTGGAATGCCGATCCGGAGCGCAATCGACAGCCCCACGACGACGAGACCGGCGACAACCAACTCGGCGATAGGCGGATATCCAGGTGTGTTGCCTTCCTTGCGTCCGATGAAGCGTTGCGCCACGACGATTGCGCCCAGGACTGCGAAGCCGATCGAAGCGCCGAACGTGACCGCAATCGTCAGCACCTTGTCGACGTCGATCGGAAGTGTTCCCGGCATGAACACCATCATGCCAATGCTCCAGGCCGTGACGAGGAAGATCGTTGTCGCCCATTGATCCAGCCCAAAGGTCGGCCCCGGACTGTAGGCGAAGCCCATCCTCGCTAGCCGCTGCAATCGGCCGCTATGGGTCCTTTCGCAAAACAGGACATAGCGAGACACGAGACCGCAAGTGAGGTTGGTGACCTCAGCAATGTTGCGGTTCAAAGCGTCCTTCAATTCCGGGGTTGGAAGCGGCGACGTGAAAAAGGCAAGACCGGCGTGCATCATCTCTTCGTAACGGGCATCCGCACGAGCCGCCACCGCGTCGCCCAATTGTATGATCATGGCGTAGGCGGATCGGCCATAGCCATTTCCGGTGAAGTCGAGTGCCGCGGCATTCTGCCGGGGTCCGACGAACAGGTTGTAAAGGCCGATGGCTCTTGTGAAGCGGTCGGGAAGAGTACCGTCCCTGCTGAAACTCAACGCTTGCGGACCGATATTCTCCGAAACGATTTTGGTCACCTTGCTTCGAAGGTCGTCGCGCGGGACGAAACCCGTGGTTTGCGCGAGTTCAAATGCGAGTCGGTCGGCTTCACGCGGAATCGCGGCCAATCTGACACAAAATGCGCGCGCGGCCCGGTCGATCCGTGCCACCTGCCGGAATTGCGAAGCGACGACGATGATGAGCACGGCCACGATCGGAGCATATTGAGCCAGTTGCGCCTGCGCCTTTGGATCTACCGCCTTCACCTGGCCGACGATGATCGAACCCGATGCTGCCCTGGACGAGTCCGATCATGACGACCAGCCAGAGCGGTATCATCAGGGCGTAGTAGAATATCACCCCCCAGAAGAACAGCGCGAAGGTCGTACCGGACCGATTGGTGGGCGGAGAGTTGAAGCGAGCCCAGGCAACGACAAAGAGTGCCAAGATCGCAATAATCCATTGGCTCTTCGTAACGATCGCTTCAATGATGTCCATGTTACGCGCTCCCACATAGCAGGCGACGCTTGCATGAATGGCTCTGCCCTCGCCGAGGCAGGGCACAATTCAGATCAGGGACATCGTGGAGACGCAGCGCGCGTCGACACAGGTGCCCGAACAATAGGGAAGACTACGCTGGGCCGACCCGGCTGCAATGTGAAGTAGAACACACCCGGGAGGACATTTCTTTAGCGGAGTTGGACACCGCGACCGCTGTTGGTCACATACAACCGAACTACGGACTCCGCTCGTGGCCGACCTCGCCGGTGATGACGTCGCCGAACAGCTCCCAGGCCTGCCCGTTGAAGCGCATCAACTGCATCTGCTCGATCGGAAAGTAGTCGTCGGCGGAGGTGTTGACCATGATCCCGGGCAGCATCAGGTCGGTGTGGAAATTCTTCAGGCTAGTGGCCTGCTTCATCACGTTCTCACGGGTGAGATTGTCACCGCACTGCTTCAACACCTGCGCCATCGCCTCGGCCTGCACATAGCCGTAGATGTTGTTGGCGTTGGCCTTGTCGCCATCGGGATAATATTTGTCCATGAATTCGCGCCACTTCACCACCGCCGGGTCCTTGTCCCAGGTCGGGTCGGTCGGATCCTTCAGATAGACGGTCGAGATGATGTCTTTGGAATAGTCGAGCCCGGCGGGCTTGAGCACCGAGGCGACCGAGGTCGCGGTATTGGCGAGGAAGAACTTTGGTTTCCAGCCGAGCTCGCCGACCTTCCGGATTGCCTGCGCCGAGCCCTTCGGGGCGGCCCATGAGAAGAAAATGTCGGCACCCGAGTCATGCAGCGCCACGATCTGCGAGTCGATCGAGGGATCGCTGACCTCATAGGACTTGTCGGCGATGATCATGCCGGCCTTGTCGCCGAGCCCGTCCTTCAGGCCCTTGAACTGGTCCTTGCCGGCGTCGTCGTTCTGCCAGAACACGGCGACCTTGCTGTTGGGGAAATGATCGCGAATGTATTTTGCGTAGATCCGCCCCTCGCTCTGGTAGTTCGGCTGGAAACCCATGGTCCACGGGAAATTCTTGGGGTCCCCGAACTTGGTGCCGCCGGAGGCGACGAACAGCTGCGGCACCTTCTTGGCGTTCATGTATTTCATGATCGCGGAGTTCGAGGGCGTGCCGAGCGGCTGGAAGATCAGCAGCACCTCGTCGCTCTCGACCAGCTTGCGCGCCTGCGCGATCGCCTTCGGCGGTGAGTAAGCGTCGTCATAGCTGATGAAGTTGATCTTGCGGCCGTTGATTCCGCCCTGGTCGTTGATCATCCTGAAATAGGCGGCCTCGGTCTTGCCGATCACGCCATAGGACGACGCCGGCCCGCTATAGGGCATGATGTTGCCGATCTTGACTTCGGTATCGGTGGCGCCGGGATCGTATTTCTTCTGCGCCAAGGCCGGTGCCGTGACGAGCACGCCGGCAGCAAGAATGGCGAGGGCAGCAAGGCTTTCGCGACGACCCGGCATCGTTCTCTCCCCTATGTTTTGTAGTCTTGTTTTGCGGAGAGTGTCGCAAGGCCGTTCGCCGCTGGCAAGCGCCGCGATTTTCCGCGCCGTGAAACGACGGACCCGGAACCTACGCGATGCGCCGCAGCAGTGTCAGCGCGCGCCCGTCGATCACGAGCAGTGCGCTGCCGATGACGATGGCGCCCGCGATCTCGCGCGCGGAGATCGGCTCACCGAGCACCAGCCATCCCAGAAGGATGGCGGTGACGGGAATGAGCAGCGTCACGAGCATCACATTGGTCGCGCCCGAGCGCCGCAGGATCTGAAAGAAGACGATATAGGCGAGCGCCGTCGAGAGGGCGGCTAGGCCAAGCACCGCGAGCCAGGTCGTCAGGCCCGGCATCGAAAGGTACCACGGCTGCTCCACTGCGCCGGCGACGACCGCCATCATCACCGTCGACGCCATCAGTTGAAACGTGGCCGTTCCCAGCGGAGGCGTGTCCTTCAGCAGCCGCCGCGCGGCCAGCGCCGCAAAGCCATAGCTGAACGCGCCGCCCAGGCAGAGCAGGATGCCGAACCCCTGCCCCGGCCTGGTCTCGATGCCCCATCCCCGCAGGATGATCACGCCGGCGAGGCCGAGCGCCACGCCGGCCACCCGACGGATCTGCAGGGCCTCTTCGCCGGCCGCCGCCATCACCATCACCGTGAAGAGCGGCGTGGTCGCGTTCAGGATCGAGGCCAGTCCGCTCGGAATGAAGGTCTGGCCGAGCACGATCAGCGAGAACGGGATGACGTTGTTGAGCAGCCCGATGGCGACGAACGGCTTCCAGCCCGTCACTCCCTTGGGAAGCCCGATGCCCTGCATCCGGAGCAATGGCAGGAGAATGGCCGCGCCTAGTGCGACGCGCAGGAACACGAGCGTCAGCGGCGGCAATTCCCGCAGCGCCGCGCCATTGAAGAAGAACGATCCGCCCCAGAGAACCGAGAGCACCGCGAGCAGCGACCAGTCTCGCGCGTCGATCCTGTTGTCGTTCAGGGACATGTGTTTCACCTCGACGGCCGAGCCTGCCGCCTAGGACGGCGCGAGACAGTCCGCCACCCGATTTCCGACAAATTTGCTCAGGAGGGGCGCCGCGAGCGAGCTTCACCGGCAATATCGGCGATCACCGCTCCAATCACCAGCGCGCCGCCAATGAGCGCGTGAACGGCGGGCAGTTCGCGAAAAGCGACCCAGATCCAGAACGGCATCAGCGGCGTTTCCAGCGTCGCGATCAGCGAGGCCTGCCCTGATGGCAGCAAGCGCGAGCCGAGCATGTAGAAGGTCAGGCCGAGCGCAACCTGAAGGCAGCCGAACATCGCGAGGATGGCAAGGCCGTTGCCGCCGACATGAGCGATGTCGTGGGCGAAGGGAAGGCTGACCAGGCTCCCCAAGAAGTTCGACAGCGCCGCTGCCGCCACCATCGACGTCTCGCGATGGCGCCGGACCACGACCGTCATGGCGGAGATGGCGAGCACCATCAGGCAGCTTAACGCCACGCCGCCGAGATCGGCGCCGGCCTGAACGCCGCCGACCGTGATCACCACGCCGGCAAAGGCAATCAGGCTCGCGGTCAGCGTACGCCACGTCGCGGCTTCGCCGAGCCACAGCCACGCCAGCGCAGCCGCAACGAAGGGCTGGGTGGCGATCAGCACCGCCACATTCATGACCTTGGTCATCTGAAGCGCGGGAATGAACGAGACCATGCCGACCGCGGACAAGGACGCGACGAGCAGGCCGCCCTTCCCCGGCACGACCAATTGCCACAGCGCAGCGCGGCCCTGCATCACGACAAGAAACACGCTGATCAGGCTGCCCGCGAACAGGCCGCGCCAGAACAGGATGGTCCAGGGATCGAACGGCAAGAGGCGCGTGAAGAACGGCGCCGTGCTCCAGGCAACTGCGGCAGCGATGACGAGGGCAATGCCGAGACCGCGATCCGAACGAGGCTGCCCCATGTTGATGCGCCCAGCTAGGTCGGCTTCTTCGGCCGCGACACCAGCTCGATCATCTTGCCTTCATCGTCGTCGGGCATTGCGGCCTTGGCCTGCGCGTAGGACTCGACCGCGGCGCGCGAGACCAGCGGCTTGTCGGCGAGCAGGCTTTCGGCGAGCTTTACCGCATAGGCGGCATCCTTGTGCCGCAGCGCCGCCGTAAAGGTCGCGCCGCTGAAATCGCGGGCGACCATGCGCTTGGAATGACGCTGCACCTGCGGGCTGGCGGCGACGCCGGCCTGGATCGATTCCAGCACCAGGTTCATGTCGAGCCCGGCCTGTTCGGCGATGGCGAGGCCTTCGGCAAGGCCCGCGATCTGGATCGCACCCAGGAGATTGTTGATGAGCTTGTAGACCGTGCCGGAGCCGACCGCGCCGAAATGGCGGATGGTCGAGCCGATCGGTTCGAGGAACGGCCGCGCACGTTCGAGATCAGCTGCGTCGGCGCCGGCGAGCAGCGTCAGCTTTCCGGCCGCGGCCGCATCCGGCAATCCCGTCACGGGGCAGTCGATGTAGATCAGCCCGCGCGCGTTCAGTTCGCGGCCCATCTCGCGGGCGTGGTCATAGGAGACGGTGGAGCACTCGATCGCAATGGTGCCGGCCTTTGCCGTCTTGGCCGCGCCCTCAGGCCCGAGCCAGACCGCGCGCGAGGCGTCGTCATCGGCGACCATGGTCACGACCGCATCGGCATCGATCGCGGCATCCTCAGGCGACGTCGCCCAATGCGCACCGCGCGCGATCAGGTCGTCCGCTTTTGCCTTGCTGCGATTCCACAGCGTCACCGTGAATCCGGCATCGAGATAGCGGCCGGCCATGCCGTGGCCCATCCGCCCCAACCCGATGAAGGCGACGCGGGACATCAGTCGACGTCCTCGATGTCGGCGCCGGTGGTGCCGAAGGCGCGCTGCGCCAGGGTTGCGGCCATGAAGTCGTCGAGCTCGCCGTTCAGCACGCCCGATGTGTCGGACGTCTGCACGCCGGTGCGCAGGTCCTTCACCATCTGGTAGGGCTGCAGCACGTAGGAGCGGATCTGGTGGCCCCAGCCGATATCGGTCTTGGCGGCCTGGTCGGCGGCGGCCTTCTCCTCGCGCTTCTTCAGCTCGATCTCGTAAAGCCGCGCGCGCAGCATGTCCCAGGCCTGCGCCCGGTTCTTGTGCTGGGAGCGGCCGGCCTGGCAGACCACGGCAACGCCGGTCGGAATATGCGTCAGGCGCACCGCGGATTCGGTCTTGTTGACGTGCTGGCCGCCGGCGCCGCCCGAGCGCATGGTGTCGACGCGGACGTCGGCTTCCTTGATGTCGATCTTGATGCTGTCGTCGATGACGGGGAACACCTGCACGCTCGAAAACGAGGTGTGCCGCCGCGCGTTGGAATCGAACGGCGAGATGCGCACCAACCGGTGCACGCCCGCCTCCGTCTTCAGCCAACCATAGGCGTTGTGGCCCGAGACCTGGATCGTCGCGGACTTGATGCCGGCCTCTTCGCCCTCGGACTCTTCGAGGAATTCGACCTTGAAGCCGTGCGTCTCGGCCCAGCGCGTGTACATGCGCAGCAGCATCTGCGCCCAGTCCTGGCTCTCCGTGCCGCCGGCGCCGGCATGGACTTCGAGATAGGAATCGAAACGATCGGCCTCGCCTGACAGCAGCGCCTCGAGCTCGCGCCGTGCGACTTCCTTCTTGAGGTTCTTCAGCGCGGCTTCGGCCTCAGCAACGACACCCGCATCGCCCTCGGCCTCGCCGAGCTCGATCATGCCGATGTCGTCTTCGAGCTCCTGCTCGACCTTGCCGATGCCCGAGAGCGAATCCTCAAGCGAGGTGCGCTCCTGCATCAGCTTCTGGGCTTTCTGGGGATCGTTCCAGAGGTTGGGATCTTCTGCGAGCTTGTTCAGCTCAGCGAGGCGCGCCGTCGATTTCTCGACGTCAAAGATGCCTCCTCAGCAGCCCGACTGACTGCTTGATCTCTTCTACCAACCGTTCGATTTCGGCGCGCATGTTGTTCTCTGATCTCGCGGAATCCCGCGTGCAATTCAGATCGGGATGTAGCGGCGGCGGCTGCAAAGCGCAACCGCCGGAACCGCGATCGTCCGTCTTATCCGCTAGTACAGCCCGCCGGTGCCCGGCCGCATGAAGAAGCCGGAATCCGGCTGCTGCTGCTGCGACGCCGGCACGCCGCCGCGCCCGTCGGCATCAGCAACGCCGATCACCGAATAGTTGTCCGGCGGCGCCGTGCCCGGCTTGAAGGCTTCCAAAATGGTTCCGCCGGTCTCGCCGGGACCGGCGCGCATGCCGGTCTTGGAGACGACGCGCACGAGCTTGATGCCGGCCGGCACCTTGAACGGAACGGCGGGCTTGTCGGCGAGCGCAAGCTTGAGGAAGTCGCGCGCGATGGGTGCGGCCAGATGGCCGCCGGTCGCGGCGTTGCCCCTACCGAGCGCGCGCGGCTTGTCGTAGCCCATATAGATCGCGACGGCGACGTCGGGCGAGAAGCCGACGAACCAGGCGTCCTTGGCCTCGTTGGTGGTGCCGGTCTTGCCGGCGATCGGCTTGCCGACCTCCTTGACCACGGTTGCGGTACCGGCCTGGACCACGCCTTCCATCAGCTCGGTGATCTGATAGGCGGTCATGGAATCCAGCACCTGCTCGCGGCGGTCGATCAGCTGCGGCTCGACCTGATTCTTCCAGCCGCCCGGCGCGTCGCAGCCGCGGCATTCACGCTGGTCGTGCTTGAAGATGGTGCGGCCGTAACGGTCCTGGATGCGGTCGATCAAGGTCGGCTTCACCCGGCGACCGCCATTGGCGAGCATCGAATAGGCCGTGACCATGCGCATCGCCGTGGTCTCGCCGGCGCCGAGCGCGTAGGACAGATAGTTCGGCAGTTCGTCATAGACGCCGAAGCGGCGCGCATATTCGCCGATCAGGGGCATGCCGATGTCCTGCGCGAGGCGCACCGTCACGGTGTTCAGCGACTGCCGCAGCGCGTTGCGCAGCGTGACGGGTCCCTGGAATTTGCCGGACGAGAAGTTTTCGGGCCGCCACACGCCGGCGCCCTGGCCCTGGTCGATTTCGATGGGCGCGTCGAGCACCACGGTCGAGGGCGTATAACCGTTGTCGAGCGCGGCCGAATAGACGATCGGCTTGAACGACGAGCCCGGCTGCCGGTAGGCCTGCGTGGCGCGGTTGAACTGGCTCTGGTCGAACGAGAAGCCGCCGACCATCGCGAGCACGCGGCCGGTCCAGGGATCCATCGCCACCATCGCACCGGACACTTCGGGGATCTGGCGCAGGCGGTACTGGCCTTCGACCGGCTGTCCCTCCTTGGTGTAGAGCGGATCGGCATAGATTACGTCGCCGGGCTGCAACACCTGCGCCACCGACGTCGGGGTCTTGCCCTTGGCATTGCCCTGGGCCGCCCTCGCCCAGCGCACGCCGTCGACCGTGACGATGCCGGTCTCGCGCTGCTTGCTGATGGCGCCGCCGAGCTCGCGGTTCGGCTGGAAGCCGATGCGCGCCGACTGGTCGCTGGTCTCCAGCACCACCGCCATGCGCCATGGCGAGATGTCGGAAAGCGACTTGATCTCGGCGAGCTTCACGCCCCAATCGCCCGAAATATCGAGCTTGCTCATCGCACCGCGATAGCCCTGCTGCTCATCATAGTTCACGAGGCCGGCGACCATGGCCTTGCGCGCCATGACCTGGATCTTCGGATCGAGCGTGGTGCGGACGGACAGACCGCCTTCGTAGAGCTTCTTCTCGCCGTAGCGCTCGAAGATGTCGCGGCGGACTTCCTCGGCGAAATATTCGCCGGCGAAGGTGTGGGCACCGTTGGAACGGTTGGTGACGGCCAGCGGCTCCTTGCGCGCCTTGTCGGCGTCGGCCTGCTTGATCCAGCCGTTCTCCAGCAGACGGTCGATGACGTAGTTGCGGCGCTCGATGGCGCGGTCGCGGTTGCGCACCGGATGCAGCGTCGCGGGCATCTTCGGCAACGCGGCCAGATAGGACGCTTCAGCGACCGTCAGCTCGTTCACCGACTTGTCGAAATACACCAGCGAAGCGGCCGCGATGCCGTAGGCGCCGAGGCCGAGATAGATCTCGTTCAGGTACAGCTCGAGGATCTTGTCCTTCGAGTAGGTCTTCTCGATGCGCATCGCCAGCAAGGCTTCCTTGATCTTGCGGGCGAAGGAGACCTCGTTGGTCAGAAGGAAGTTCTTGGCGACCTGCTGGGTGATCGTGGAGGCGCCCTGCGGACGCCGGTTCGAGCCGTAGTTCTGGATGAAGAGCACGCCGGCGCGCGCCATGCCGGTGTAGTCGATGCCGCCATGCTCGTAGAAATTCTTGTCCTCGGCCGCGAGGAAGGCGTTGATCACGAGCTTCGGCACCGCCTGGATCGGCAGGTACAGCCGGCGCTCCTTGGCGTATTCGCCGAGCAGCGAGCCGTCGACCGCGTGCACGCGGGTCATCACCGGCGGCTCGTAATCCTGAAGCTGAGAGTAGTCCGGCAAGTCCTTGGAGAAATGCCAGATCAGGCCTGCCACGGCCCCGACACCGACAAGGAACACCACCGTTCCCGCGGCGAACAGGAAGCCCATGAACCGCACCAGCAAGCGCATTATATGTTTATCCGTTCAAACTCTGGATCAGCTCAAGGCACCCAAAACAGGCGCCAACTCCACGTCGCGAATTTACCGGCCTACTCAATTACATCAGTGCCGGACCCAAGACGCTTGCCGAACGGGATTCTCGCCGATTCCGGAACCCCCTGCGGCATTTTTATAAAGCGCCCGCTGTGGCCAAACTAGGGCTTTTGCAACGGGACGGAAAATCCCTCTCAATTCGACGCCTCCCGGTCGTCAATTCGACGATCCCCCGGTCGTCAATTTGACGATCCGGCCGTGGCCATCCGCTTGGTCAGAAACCCGTCGATCGCCTGCGCCATCGAGCCCACGGCCTTGGACCGCCAGCCCTCGGAGACCAGATGCTCGAGGTCGCCCTTGTTGGAGACATAGCCGATCTCGACCAGCACCGACGGCACGTCCGGCGCCTTGAGGACCCGGAAGCCGGCCGACTTCAGGGGATGCTTGTGCATCCGCACCGACGACTTCATTTCGCCCATCAACAGGCGGGCAAAACGGCTTGAAAAGGTACGAGTTTCCCGCTGGGTGAGGTCGATCAGGATGTCCGCGACGTCGGTCGGCTCCTCCGCGAGATTGAAACCGGCGATCGCGTCCGCCCGGTTTTCCGCGTCCGCCAGTCGCTGCGCCTCGGCGTCGGAGGCCTTGTCGGACAGCGTATAGATAGTCGCGCCCTGCGCATCGCCCTCGGCCTTCGGCAGCGCGTCGGCGTGGATCGAGACGAACAAGGCGGCCTTGAGCCCGCGAGCGACTTTGACCCGGTCGTTGAGCGGAATGAAGGTATCGTCGTCCCGTGTCATCACCACGCGGAATTTGCCGGCCTTGTCCAGCCGGTCGCGCAGCGCCAGGCCGAAGGCCAGCACCAGGTTCTTCTCGCTCTCGCCGCCCGACTGCGTGCCGTTGTCGATGCCGCCATGGCCGGGATCGATCACGACGATCGGGCGTCCGTCGACCTTTTGCTGCCCGGCTTCCGGAGTTGCGGCGGCCGGAACCGTTGCCGGCGGCGCGTCGGCGATTGCCGGCCGCAGTTCGGGGCGTTTCTCGGGGACGAGCGACTGCACGAAGGCGGTCCGGTCGACCTCCTCCAGCTCAAGCACGAGCCGGGCCGGCTGGCCATTGGCGGCCTCCAGCACGTAGGACTTGGCGATCTTGGCCGGGCCTGTCAGGTCGAACACGATTCGCGAGCCGCCGGGCATGACCAGCCCGTAGCGGAAGGCCTTGACCAGTCCCCGCCCCTCGACCCCGGTGCCCGCAGGCAGTTGAAAATTGACTTGAGGCACATCGACCGCCACCCGATACGGGTCGGCGAGCGTCACGGCGCGGAAGGTGACGGCCTGATCGATGTCGAGGATGAAGCGGGTCTGCTTGCCATCGCCGGCCAGCCGGGCGGCGGAGGCGGTGGGAAAATTCGCTACCGCAACAGAGGGCTGCGGCTGGCTTTCCGCCGCGCTCAGGCGCCAGGAATCAGCGCATACCAATGCTGCGGCGCACAGAAGCGCGCATCCCAGCAAAACCCTTTGATTTGTGCGGCTCGTCACCGATTCAGTGCCTCCGAGCGGCCCTTCTAACGCAATAGAACCACAGGGTTAATCGTCGCTTAATGACAGATATACGAAACTCCCCGACTGTGACCGCCGTGCGACGCTCCCTTGCACGGTTGGTCCATTCCACGTATGTACGGAGTGCTGACGGCCGATATTTCCGGTTGTGTCGCGTTCAGCCTCCCGGTGCAGCGCCGGAACTCTCAAGGTTTGGGAATTCCAGCGTTTTTCCGTTCCCCTCAAAGACCAGCGCGGTGCGCGGCAGCGAGGTGGAGCGGGTCAAGCCCCGGTGGCGGACGGTCCCTGGTTACCACCGCGTTTCCGGGACGGTTTTGACAGCGACGTGACTCGTTACCCGGTCCCTTAATCCCAAGGGAGCGGTTCGTAATCCCCAAGGCGAGCGCGCTCGCGCCATGCCTGGCCAGCAGCAACTGATTGAGGGGCGGCCCCGCCGCCCAATGTTTCATACGGGCCGACGCTTGATGCGCCAGACTGTGCCGACGAATTCTGAAGGACCGTTCGCGACGCTGCGGAGTGACAATCCCGCGCGCCGCTTCGGCCCTCCAGCTTCCGTTTCGGCAAGGCGCGAGAGACGGCGTTTCGGCCTTCCCCTCACCCCCGAATCAGGTGGACCGTCGCGGCACCCGGCAGCGCTAATCGCGCCCACGGTGAATCGCGCCCGCCGCCGCCAAGAGTTAAGACATGCCCAACAAGATGTTGATCGATGCTACCCACCCGGAGGAGACCCGGGTCGTCGTGGTCCGCGGCAATCGCGTCGAAGAGTTTGATTTCGAGACCGCACAACGCAAGCAACTGCGCGGGAATATCTACCTCGCCAAGGTCACGAGGGTCGAACCCTCGCTCCAGGCCGCCTTCGTCGAATATGGCGGCAACCGCCACGGCTTCCTCGCCTTCAGCGAAATCCATCCCGACTACTACCAGATCCCGGTCGCCGACCGGCAGGCACTGATCGAGGCCGAGGAACAGGCCCATCGCGAAGCCGAGGAAGAGAGCGAGAACCGCTCCCACGGCCGCCGCCGTTCGCGCCACCGCAATTCCCGCCGCCGCAGTCAAGGCGAACGCGTCCGCAGCGACGTCGTCGAGGGCCTCGAGGCCGGCGCCGACCCCGCGGCCCAGCCGGTCGAGGGCGAAGCCCTGCACACCGAGGGCGCGCCGCACGAGGGCGAGCATCTGCACGCCGATGCGGAACATCATGGCGAGCACGACGGCCACGAGCATCAAGACCACGAACATGGCGATCATGATCACCACGATCATGACCACGAAGGACATGGTCACGACCATCATCATGCCAATGATGACGATCACCATCACGCCCACGGTCATGACGACCATGGTCATGACGAGCACGATCATCACGACCATGACCATGCCGACGAGGCGCCCGCGCCTGTCGCTGCCTTCGGCGCCGAGCCCGTGGTCGCGACCGAGACCGCTGCCGAACCGCAGGAGGCTGTCGCCTCCGAGGCCCATGCCGAGGCTCTCGCCGAAGCCGTGACCGCCTCCACCGAACCGGCCGACGCCGTCTACGCTGCTGGCGAAAGCACTGATGCTCGTCATCAGGAGTCCGATGAGGAAGACGACGAGGACGAGGACGGCGAGGAAGCCGAAGAGGAACACGTCGAATCCGTCGGCGGCGACGACGTGATGGAGGAAGTGCCGGAGCGCACCTTCCGCCCGCGCCGCCAGTACAAGATCCAGGAAGTCATCAAGCGCCGCCAGGTGATGCTGGTTCAGGTCGTCAAGGAAGAGCGCGGCAACAAGGGCGCGGCGCTGACGACCTACCTCTCGCTCGCCGGCCGCTATGCCGTGTTGATGCCGAACACCGCGCGCGGCGGCGGCATCAGCCGCAAGATCACCAGCGCCCAGGATCGTTCCCGCCTGAAGGAAGTTGTGCAGGATCTCGACGTGCCCGAGGGCATGGGCATCATCCTGCGCACCGCCGGCGCCGCACGTACCAAGCCCGAGATCAAGCGCGACTTCGAATACCTGATCCGGATGTGGGAGACGGTGCGCGACCTGACGCTGAAGTCGCAGGCCCCGACCCTGGTCTACGAGGAAGGCTCGCTGATCAAGCGCTCGCTACGCGACCTCTACAACAAGGAGATGGACGAGATTTCGGTTGCCGGTGAGTCCGGCTACCGCGAAGCGCGCGATTTCATGAAGATGCTGATGCCCGCCAATGTCAGCGCGGTGAAGCAGTATCGCGACGGCCAGCCGCTGTTCTCGCGCATGGGCGTCGAGAGCCAGCTGGACGCGATGTTCTCTCCGACCGTGCAGTTGCGCTCCGGCGGCTACATCGTGATCAACCAGACCGAGGCGCTGGTCTCGATCGACGTCAACTCCGGACGATCGACCCGCGAGCACCATATCGAGGACACTGCACTCAAGACCAATCTGGAAGCGGCCGAAGAGGTTGCGCGCCAGCTCCGTCTGCGCGACCTCGCCGGCCTGATCGTCATCGACTTCATCGACATGGACGAGAAGCGCAACAACCGTGCGGTCGAGCGCAAGCTGTCCGATTGCCTGCGGCAGGACCGCGCCCGCATCCAGGTCGGCCGCATCTCGCATTTCGGCCTGCTCGAGATGTCGCGCCAGCGCATCCGCGCCAGCGTGCTGGAATCCTCGACCGATCCCTGCCCGCATTGCGGCGGCACCGGCCATGTCCGCTCGGTCTCCTCGGTTGCGCTCCAGCTGCTGCGCGGCCTCGAAGAGATCCTGATGAAGGGCGCGACCCACAATCTCGTGGTCCGCACCCGCACCGACGTCGCGCTCTATGTGCTGAACCACAAGCGCGGCCATCTGCGCGACCTCGAGAACGGCTTCAAGGTCACGCTGGCCGTCATCGCCGACCCCAGCGTCAGCGGACCGCAGGCCTATCTCATCGACCGCGGCGAGCAGGTGCATACGCTGGAAGCAGCGAAGGCGCTGCTGGCGGCACAGGCCGCCGCAAGCCCGCCGCCCATAGTCGAAGAAGTCTATGACGACGAGGAATTCGATCCGGAGCTGGAATCCGAGGTCGAGACCGAAGAAACCGAAGGCCTCGCCGAGGAGCAGGCTGGCGGCGAAGCGGCTTCCGACCAGGATGGCCAGCGCCGCAAGCGCCGCCGGCGTCGGCGCGGCCGCGGTGCCCCGCGCGACGGCGAGTTGCGCGAGGATGGCGCTCCGGCGTCTTCCGAAGCGGCCGTGGCGGCCAGCGAAGGTGAAGAGGACACCGAGTCCGAACAGGACGGCGAGGAAGGTGAGGACCAGGCGGCCCGCAGCGAGCAGCAGGGCAACGGCGATCGCCGTCGCCGGCGTGGTCGTCGCGGTGGACGCCGCCGTCGCGGTGGCAACGAGGAAGGTCTCGCCGGCTCCATCGGCGACGAGCTCGCAGCCAATGCGCCGTCGGAAGCGACCGATGCCGTCGCCGATTTCGACAGCTTTGGCGGCGAGGCTGCGCCCTCGATCGCGCAGGCCGAACACACCACCGCCGAGCCTGAGGTCAGCCAGCCCGAGCCGCGCGCCGAGGTGCAGATTGAGGCGCCGGCCCAGCCTGAGCCCGCTCCTGCCGCCGCGGACGAAGAGCCGGCCGACGACAAGGCTGCCCGTCGCCGCTCCACGGTCCGGGAAAAGGTGAGCTTCCTGTCGAGCAGCGCGAGCGAGCCGGCAACACCGGTTGCGGCAGCGCCGGAGCCGGTTGCCCCGTCCGCACCAGCCGCTGAACCCACGCCGGAGGCGGCAACCGAAACCCCGGCCGCCCCGCGTCGCGCCGGCTGGTGGTCTCGCCGGTTCGGCGGCGGCGAGTAGAGCGAACAAAGCAGTTGAAACCGCCCGGCCAAGCCGGGCGGTTTTGATTTAGCGAGGTCAGTTTCGATGCAAAGCGCAATTGTTCTCGGCGGCGGCATGATCGGCGTGAGCGCGGCGCTGCACCTCCGGCAGCGCGGCTGGTCGGTCACGCTCGTCGACCGCAGGGAACCTGGCCGCGAGACCAGCTACGGCAATGCCGGGATGATCCAGGCCGAAGCCGTGCGCCCCTATCCGATGCCGCGCGACCTCGCTTCGCTCCTGAAGATCGCGACCGGCCGCACCAATGACGTGCGCTACAGCCTGTCGTCGCTTCATCTCCATATCGAGCCCCTGCTCCGCTACTGGTGGCATTCGGCGCCGAAGCGGCATCGCGAGGCGATCGACGCCTGGGCGCGGCTGATCGCCTACGCGACGGCGGAGCACGACATTCTCATTCGCGAAGCCCATGCCGACAATCTGATCCGCCGCGCGGGCTACCGGCATCTGCATCGCGACGCAGCCTCCTTCGATCTCGCCGTCAAGGCGGCGGAAGAAGACCAGCGCGAATTCGGCGTGAGGTTTCGCGCGCTCTCGGGGGCCGAGCTCGCCAAGGCCGAACCGATTCTGCGCGACGACCTGCCCGGCGCGATCCATTGGCTCGACACCTGGACCGTGTCCGATCCCGGCGCACTGGTCACGGCCTATGCCGAGCTGTTCGAGCGCCTCGGCGGCACCATCGTGCTCGGTGATGCCCAGACCTTGCGGCAGACCGCGACCGGCTGGTCGGTCGACACGGACCAGGGAGCCATCGACGCCGCGGCCGCCGTCGTGACGCTCGGGCCCTGGTCGCCCAATCTCCTGCACAAATTCGGCTACCGTATTCCGCTGGTGCGCAAGCGCGGCTACCACATGCATTACAGCGGCGGCGCATCACTCGATCTGCCGCTGGTCGACAAGGCCGGCGGCTATGCCATGGGTCCGATGGCCAAGGGCATCCGCATCACCACAGGCGCGGAATTGACCGGCATGGACGCGCTCGCCACGCCCGTGCAGCTCGCCAGTGCCGAAGCTTCCGCGCGAGAGCTGATCGACCTCGGCAAGCGGGTCGAGCCCGACCCGTGGTTCGGCACCCGCCCCTGCACGCCCGACATGCTGCCGGTGCTCGGGCAAGCTCCGCGTCATCCCGGCCTCTGGATGAATTTCGGCCACGGCCACCAGGGCTTTACGCTTGGACCTGCGACCGGCCGCCTGCTCGCCGAGATGATGAGCGGCGAGACGCCGGCGATCGATCCGACGCCATACCGGCCTGAGCGATTCTAGCTGTCGGCGTCCGCGGCGCGCACCGCGAGCGCGACTGAGATGCGCGAGCCGGCAAATTCCGTCAGTCGGCGCGCTCGGCCAGCAGCTTCCTGATGCGGTCGGCATCTTCGGGCGTCGCCGGATTGTAGACGATCATGCTGAGATCGGAGCGGCCCTCGACATTGAAGCTCGAATATTCGAACGACATCGTGCCGTGAACGGGATGCCGCAGCCGCTTGGTGCCGTCGCCATGATGGCGCACGTCATTGTCGCGCCAGAGCGCCGCGAATTCCGGACTTGTCCGGCAGAGCTCGTCGACGAAATCGGCGACATGCGAGACGGCACCTGCTCGCGCCGCATCTGCCCTGAATGCGGCCACCACGAAGCGTGCCACACTGTCCCAGTCATATTGCGCGGCGCGCACGCGCGGATCGCAGAAGATGAAGCGCAGGATGTTGCGCTGTCCCGGCGGGATCGCGCCGTAGTCGGTCAGCACGACGCTTGCGGCGCGATTCCAGGCGACGACGTCCCAGGTCGCGGTGCGTACCAGCGCCGGGCTGAATGAGAGCGCATCGAGCACGCGTTGCAGCCGCGGCGAGACGCCTTCGCTCGCCTGGTAGTGCACCTCGGGCGGGCGGCCGAGGCCGATCAGGAACAGGTGCTCGCGCTCGACATCGGTCAGCATCAACGCGCGCGCGATCCGGTCGAGCGCGTCGGCCGATGGCGCCCCGCCGCGGCCCTGCTCCAGCCAGGTGTACCAGGTCGAGCTGATATTGGCGCGCTGGGCCACTTCCTCCCGGCGCAGGCCCGGCGTGCGCCTGCGGCTGCCGGAGAAGCCGAACGCGGCTGCATCGAGCCGGGTGCGACGGTCCTTCAGATAGGCCCCAAGCAGGTTCTCGGCGGCAGTGCTCTCGCTCATCCTGTTAGCGATTATACCCTGATAACGCTACTACTTTACCCGGATAACTCTAACGTAGATGGTTCTCTCCACCAACCCCAGGAGAATTCGCATGCGTGTTTTCGTTACCGGTGCCACCGGCTTCGTCGGCTCCGCCGTCGTTCGAGATTTGATGGCCGCCGGCCATAGCGTGCTCGGCCTCGCCCGCTCCGATGCCGGCGCCGCAGCACTCACCGCGATGGGCGCCGAGGTCCATCGTGGGTCGCTGGAGGATCATGCCTCCTTACGCGGCGGCGCCGCCGCTTCGGACGGTGTGCTGCATCTCGGCTTCAACCACGACTTCTCGAAATTCGCCGACAATTGCGAGCTCGACCGCCGCGCGATCCTCGCGCTCGGCGAGGAACTCAAAGGCTCCGACCGCCCTCTCATCGTCACATCCGGTGTAGCGCTGCTGGCGCCCGGACGGCTCGCGACCGAAGACGATGCCGCGGCCCGCCACTTTCCGCGCGTCTCGGAAGCCACTGCCGAAGACCTCGCGGAGCGCGGCGTCCGCACCGGCATCGTGCGGCTGCCGCCCACGACCCACGGTAAGGGCGACCACGGCTTCGTGCCGCGCCTGATCGCGCTCGCCCGGGAGAAAGGCGCCGCTGCCTATATCGGCGAAGGCCAAAACCGCTGGCCGGCCGCGCACCGCCTCGACGCCGCGCGCGTCTATCGTCTCGCGCTGGAGCAAGGCGCGACCGCGCGGCGCTATCATGCGATCGCCGAGGAAGGCGTGCCATTCAAGGCGATTGCAGAGGCGATCGGCCGACGGCTCGGCGTCCCCGTCGTGTCCAAATCGCCTGAGGAAGCGGCCGCGCATTTCGGCTGGTTCGCACAGTTCGCCGGCATCGACGTTCCGACCTCAAGCGCCAAGACGCGCGCTTCGCTCAGCTGGGCGCCGAAAGAAAAAGGGCTGATCGACGATCTCGACCAGCCCCATTATTTCGAGGTCTGACGGCGCCGCCCGCGCCGTCAGATTCCGCTTGCAGATCAGTCCGTCGTGACGGCCGTTTCCATGTCGGTCGGATCGATCTGTCTGGCGAGGTTGGCGTTGAGCTTGTCGCGGTCGAGCTCACCCTCCCACCAGGCGACGATCACGCAGGCCACGCCGTTGCCACAGAGGTTGGTCAGCGCGCGGCACTCGCTCATGAACTTGTCGATGCCGAGCACGATCGCCATGCCCGGCACGAGGCGCGGATCGACCACGGCGAGCGTCGCGGCCAGCGTGATGAAGCCCGCGCCGGTGATGCCGGAGGCACCCTTCGAGGTCAGCATCGCCACCACCAGGATGGTGAGCTGCTGGCCGAAGGTGAGATCGAAGCCAAGCGCCTGCGCGATGAACAGCGTCGCCAGCGTCATGTAGATGTTGGTGCCGTCGAGATTGAACGAATAGCCCGTGGGCACCACGAGGCCGACCACCGACTTCGAGCAGCCGAGGCGCTCGAGTTTCTCCATCAAGGACGGCAGCGCGCTTTCCGAGGACGAGGTGCCGAGCACGATCAGCAGCTCGTCCTTGATGTAGGCGAGGAACTTGAAGATGGAGAAGCCGGCGAGGCGCGCGATGGTTCCGAGCACGACGAATACGAACAGCGCCGCGGTGACGTAGAACGTCGCGATCAGGCCGACCAGGTTGAGGATCGCCCCGGTGCCGAACTTGCCGATGGTGTAGGCCATTGCGCCGAAGGCGCCGATCGGCGCCGCGCGCATCACGATGGAGATAACTCCGAACACCGCATGCGCGGCGTCATCGATGAAGCTGCGGATGGTATGGCCGCGCTCGCCGAGGCCCATGATGGCGAAGCCGAACAGCACCGAGAACAGCAACACCTGCAGGATCTCGCCTTGCGCGAAGGCGCCGACCACGGTGTCGGGGATGATGTGCAGGATGAAGTCGACCGACCTCTGGCCCTCGGCCTGCTTGGCGTAGTTGGCGACGGCCTGCGCGTTGGCGGCGGCGCTGCCGAAGCCCGCACCCGGCCTCACCAGGTTGCCGATGATGAGTCCGATCACCAGCGCGAAGGTCGAGACGACCTCGAAATAGACCAGCGCCTTGACGCCGATGCGGCCGACCTTCTTTGCGTCCTGGATATGCGCGATGCCGGAGACCACGGTGCAGAAGATGATCGGCGCAATCACCATCTTGATCAGCTTGATGAAGCCGTCGCCCATCGCCTTGATCCACTCGTTGGTGGCGAGCGACGGCCACAGCCAGCCGACCAAGGCGCCGAGCACGATGGCGATCAGCACCTGGACGTAGAGAACCTTGTACCAAGGCTTGGCGGCGGCCGGCGCGACCGGCGCCCCCGCCATCGTTGTCGTCGTCATTGTTTCACTCCCCCTCAAACTCAGAGCCAGCCAAGATCAACTTGGCCGGCTCTGTCAATCGGAACTGCTCGGAATGGTGCGCTTTACCCGCGTCGATCGACGATCCGGCGGGCCGCCGGCATCAGCGCGGCGCCCAGCGCGTTCTTGACCACCGATGCCGCAATGAACGGCGCGACGCCGACCGCCCAAGCCTTGGTTGCGCCAAGGCCGATGACGTAGGCCAGCCAGCCGAAGCCGGCGATGAAGATGACGACATGGGCGAGCGCCATTGCTCCAAACAGGAACACGACGTTGCGATCCCAGCCGCGCTCGGCCAGCCAGCCGGTGATGAAGGCAGCCAGCACGAAGCCATACAGGTAGCCGGCAGTCGGGCCGACCAGCGGTGCAATTCCACCGACCGGGCCGGCGAACACCGGCAGCCCCATCGCGCCTTCGGCGAGGTAGGCGATCATGGTTGCGCTGCCAAGGCGCCAGCCATAGGCGGCGCCGATCATCAGCACGACCAGCGTCTGCAGGGTCATGGGCACGTAAGGCAGTGGCAGATTCACCTTGGCTGATAGCGCCATCAAGGCGGTGCCGAGCGCAATCAGCACGACGGCGCGAAGTGCGCCGACGGTTTCACCCGGACGGGTCGGCCACATCAATGCGGCGAGAGGAGAATGCGGCGTGGCGACGGACGGGAGGGAACGGTCAGACAAAGTTGAACTCCGCGGGGCTGGTGTCGAAACGGCTGTCGAAAACTCGCGGCTATTTAAGCCAGTGAGCGATCCGGTCAACTGCCTCCCGCATCTCCGCTGCCGAACGCGCATAGGAGAGCCGTATGAACGAACGACCATGGATCGGATCGAAATCGAGACCCGGCGTGGCCGCAACGTGCGCCTGCTCCAGCATCTGCTTGGCAAACTCGAAACTGTCCGAGGTGAAGTCCGAGACGTCGGCATAGAGATAGAAGGCGCCGTCGGCAGGCAGGAACTTGCTGAGGCCCGCCTTGGGCAATCCCTCGATCAGGATGCGCCGGTTTTCCTGATAGCCGTGCTTGATCTCCTCCATCTCGGCCGCGCCGTCGAAGGCCGCTTCGGCCGCGATTTGCGACAATGACGGCACCGAGATCGACAGGTTCTGCTGCAGCCGCTCGATCGGCCGCACCAGGATCTCGGGCACGACCATCCAGCCGACGCGCCAGCCCGTCATGCAAAAATATTTCGAGAACGAGTTGATCACGAGTGCGTGCTCCGACAGCGCCGCCGCCGTTGCCGCCGGAAACGCGTAGTCGAGCCCGTGATAGATTTCGTCCGAGATGAAGCGGATGCCGGCGTCTTCCGCCGCAGCGATCAGGCCGGCGAGCGCCTCGCGGGACATCATCGTCCCGGTCGGATTGGCCGGGCTGCCGACCAGCACGCCCTTCAGCGGCGCCTTGCGATGCGCGGCCAGCAGCGCCTCGCCGGTCAGCGCATGGCGCGTGTCATTGGTGGTCTCGATCAGCACCGGCTCGCAACCAAGCGCGGTGAGGATGTGACGGTAGGGCGGATAGCCCGGCACCGTCACGGCCACCCGGTCGCCGGGCGCGAACATCGACAGGAAGGCCAGGATGAAACCGCCGGAGGAGCCTGTCGTCACCACGATCCGCTCGGGGCTGACATCGCAGCCATAGGCATCCCGATAGTGGCGCGCGATGCGTTCGCGCAATGAGGGGATGCCGAGCGCGGAGGTGTAATCGATCCGCCCCGCCTCGAGCGCCGCATGGGCGGCCGCGATCGCGGTCTTTGGGGCGCCGGTTGCGGGCTGGCCGACCTCCATGTGGATGACATGGCCGCCTGCCGCCTCGATTCGGGCCGCGGCGGCCATCACGTCCATCACCATGAACGGGGGAACATCGCTGCGGCGGGAGGGCTCGAGCCACTGCCCCACCCGGTTCCTCAATGTCGCATCGTGCATCGAATTCTGCTATTTCGCTGGCGAACCGGTCGGTTCGGTCCGGGAAACGGGGCGCTTGCGCCCCAGACTGGCCGCATTGTACGGCTCATAAGGGCATATCTCGTATCCGGTCCGCCGCCAATCGCCAAAAACCAATCACGAAACTGCTTGATCAAGACCGTTTGACCCAGACCGCCTGATGTTGCTCCAGATCGCATTGCGCAAGAAGGCCTCCACCCTCACCGCCCTCGTCACTGCAGCGGCGATCGCGCTGTTGCCGACGCCGGCCGCGCATGCGCAGGCCAAGGGGCCGCCGATCCTGCGCGACACCGAGACCGAGCAGCTGCTGCGCGAATACACGCGCCCGATCCTGCGCGTTGCCGGTCTGGAAAAGCAGAACATCCAGATGGTGATCATCAACGAAAGCTCGTTCAACGCGTTCGTCGCGGACGGCCGCCGCATCTTTGTCAATTACGGCGCGATCATGCAGTCGGAGACGCCGAACCAGATCATCGGCGTGCTCGCGCACGAGACCGGGCATCTGGCCGGCGGCCATCTGTCCAAGCTGCGCGAACAGCTCGCCAACGCACAGACCCAGATGATCATCGCCATGCTGCTCGGGGCCGGCGCGATTGCCGTGGGTAGCACCCGAGGCAGCAACAGCGCCGGCAACAACGGCCTCGCCAATGCCGGTGCCGCCGCCATCGCTGGACCGCAGGAGATGATCCGCCGCACGCTGCTGTCCTATCAGCGCCAGCAGGAGGAGAACGCCGACCGCGCCGGCGTGAAATTCCTGACCGCGACCCAGCAGTCGCCGAAGGGCATGTACGAGACCTTCAAGCGCTTCACCAGCGAGAGCCTGTTCGCGTCCCGCGGCGCCGATCCCTATCTCCAGTCGCATCCGATGCCCGCCGAGCGTGTCGCATCGCTTCAGGAATTCGCCAGTTCCAGCCCCTATTGGGACAAGAAGGACGATCCCGCGCTCCAGCTCCGCCACGACATGGCGCGCGCCAAGATTTCCGCGTTCATGGAGCGGCCGGAGACGGTCTACCGCCGCTATCCCCAGACGAACGACAGCATGCCGGCGCGCTATGCCCGCGCCATCAGCACCTATCTGCACGGCGATTTACGCAGCGCCCTGGCCCAGATCGACGCGCTGATCCAGGTCCAGCCGAACAACCCGTATTTCTACGAGGTGCGCGGCCAGGCCCTGCTGGAGGGCGGCAAGCCGGCCGAAGCGATCCCTGCCCTGCGCAAGGCGGTGCAGCTGTCCAACAACGCCCCCCTCATCGAGATGTTACTTGGGCAGGCTCTGGTTGGATCGGATAATAAGGCCTACACCGATGATGCTGTTCGGATTCTCCGGGCCGCTGTGGCACGGGAACCGGAGGCCGCGCTCGGCTATATGCAGCTCGCGATGGCCTATGGCCGGAAGGGCGATTATGCCGAGGCGGATCTGGCGTCGGCGCAGGCCGCTTATCTGCGCGGCGACAACAAGACCGCCCGCGAACTCGCCACGCGCGCGAAAACCCGTTTCGCCGTCGGCACGCCCGGATGGGTCAAGGCCGACGACATCGTGGCGGCCAAGCCGCCGCGCAACTAACGCGACCAAGACGACGCCTGACACCACGACGTCACGACACCGAGCTTAAGTCCGCCGGGACGTTTTCCGAAACCAGCTTTCGATAAGAGGATTTGCCTATGCCTTCGCTGCGCCTGCTTGCTCCCGCGCTGTTCGCGCTCGCCATGTTCGGCGCAGCCGTTCCCGCGTCGGCCGACAGCTTCTCGGATGCCCAGCGCACCGACATCGAGGCGATCATCAAGAATTATCTCGTCACCCATCCCGAGGTGCTCGAGGAAGCGATGACCGAACTCACCAAGCGCCAGGCCGCGGCCGAAACGCAGAAGCATGAAGCCAGCATCGCGCAGAACTCCGATGCGATCTTCAACTCGCCGCGCCAGGTCGTGCTCGGCAACAAGGACGGCGATGTCACCTTCGTCGAGTTCTTCGATTACAATTGCGGCTACTGCAAGCGCGCGATGGGCGACATGCTCGACCTCATGAAGGCCGATCCGAAGCTGAAGGTCGTGCTGAAGGAGTTTCCGGTGCTGAGCCAGGGCTCGGTCGAAGCGGCGCAGGTCGCGGTCGCCGTGCGCATGCAGGATCCCACCGGCAAGAAGTATCTCGACTTCCACCAGAAGCTGCTCGGCGGCCGTGGCGCCGCCGACAAGGCGCGCGCGCTGCAGGCGGCCAAGGAAGCCGGCCTCGATACCGCGAAGATCGAGAAGGACATCGGCAGCCCCGAGGTGCGCGCCACCATCGAGGAGAATTTCAAGCTCGCCGAAGCGATGGGCATGAACGGCACGCCGAGCTACGTGATCGGCAAGCAGATCGTGATCGGCGCCGTCGGCCTCGAAGGCCTGAAGGAAAAGATCGGCGTTGCCCGTTGCGGCAAGGCGACTTGCTAACAAGGCGACCTGCTGATCCCGCATTTCACAATCTGCGCATGCGACGAGGCCGGCTGAACAGCCGGCCTTTTTCGTTGACCGCAGCTTTGCGCGAATTCTGGCGCGAATCCGGCGCGCGCATTCATCTCGCGTTTAAGAAACAAATACCCCGGAACCGCCGATGTTCCGGAACAACTCAAATCTCCTTTCGTTGGTGGCGCGGGCAATGACGCAAAGAAACACGTGAGGAGAAATTTGATGTCTAACCGCTTTATGATCTCGGTCGCCGCGCTCGCGCTCGTCGCAGGCACCGGGCTGGCGAACGCACAGGGCACCATGAACCGCGATAGCGGTGGCGGGGCCGGCGCGCAGCCGACGCAACATTCGCAACCCGCCGGTGGCGCAGCTGAACGTGGCGCGATGGGCAAGGAAGCCGCTCCCGAGAGGGGCACCGTCGGCCAGGCTGGCGGCGCCATGAAGCCCGGCGGAGCAGCCGAGGAGAAGTCGTCTGGCGCGACGGAGAAATCCGGTGCGATGGAAAAGTCAGGCGGGATGGAAAAATCCGGCACGATGAACAAGAACGCGGCTGACGAGAAGGCCGGCGCGACGAAGGGTGAGCACGCCCAGGGCGCGCAGGACAAGTCCAAGAGCACGATGGACGAGTCCCAGATGGACAAGTCCAAGAGCACCGAGACTGACACCAAGAGCGGCAACATGAACGCCCAGACCAAGGGCGCGGACAGCAAGGCTGCCGACACCAAGTCTCAGACCACGACCGGCGCCGCGCCTGCGACCGCTGCGGCACCGCCTGCCGAGAAGCGGACCGAGATCTCAACGGCGATCAAGTCGACCAAGATCGAAGAGACCACGAACGTCAACTTCAACATCTCGGTCGGCGCCGCGATCCCGGCATCCGTTCGCTTCCATCCGCTGCCGCCCCGGATCGTGGAAATCTATCCGGAGTGGCGCGGCTATGACGTGATCTACGTCCGCGGACAGTACATCATCGTCCGTCCGCAGACGCGCGAGATCGTGTACATCATCGAAGGCTAAGCCGCTTGGCTGACGCCCGATAAGCCCTTGCCGAGAGATCGGCAGGGGCTTTTGGCCTATTGGGCGGCCTCCCCTGCCTATCCCGCCCGGCAGCCACGATTAGAACTGGTTAACAAGCAATTTCCGTAGCTTCCGCACAGGTTTTTGCCCCCCGGATGAGCTGTTTGAAGCCCCCTGGGAGGTCCTTCAAGGCTTCCCCTAGGGCGCTTTGTTACCTATAACCCCCGCCACGCCGAAGCACCTCTTGCGGGATTGGAATGGCCGAACCAGCAACCGACACGATCCTCGTTCTCAACGGGCCGAACCTCAACATGTTGGGGACGCGCGAGCCCGAGAAGTATGGCCACGCGACGCTGGCCGACGTCGAAACGCTGTGCCGCGAAGCGGCGGCGGCGTACGGCCTCAAGGCCGACTGCCGGCAGTCCAACCGCGAAGGCGAGTTGATCGACTTCATCCACGAGGCGCATGCCCGCAAGATGAAGGGCATCATCATCAATGCCGGCGGCTATTCGCACACCTCGATCGCGCTGCACGACGCGCTGCTCGCGGTGCAGATCCCGACCGTCGAAGTGCACGTGACCAACATCTACGCCCGCGAGAGCTTCCGTCACCATTCCTACACCGCGCGCGCGGCCTTCGCCTCGCTCTGCGGTTTCGGCATCGAGGGCTACCGCCTCGCGATCCAGGGCCTTGCCGCCAAGCTCGGCATCAAGCCCAAAGCCTGACGCTCCCTCTTCACACAGAACATTCGGATCAGAACATGGCGCGCCAGCCAGACGACAAACAGCCGTAAAGTTTTCCAGCGAGGATTCCGCGCTCGTCCGCGAGCTCGCACTTCTGCTCGATGAGACCAGCCTCACCGAGATCGAGATCGAACGGGCCGGCCTTCGCCTGCGCGTCGCCCGCAACATCAGCGTAGCCGCCACCATGCCGATGCAGATGGCGGCCGGTCCCGCCGTCCTGCCGGCGGCCGCAGCTGCCGCCGCGCCAGCCGCGGCCGACCTGTCGAAGCATCCGGGCGCGGTGATCTCGCCGATGGTCGGCACCGCCTATTGGGCGCCGGAGCCCGGCGCCAAGCCGTTCATCGAGGTCGGCAGCAAGGTCTCGGTCGGCCAGACGCTGCTGATCATCGAAGCCATGAAGACCATGAACCAGATCCCCTCGCCGCGCGCCGGCACGGTGACGCAGATTCTGGTCGAAGACGGCCAGCCGGTCGAGTACGGCGAGCCGCTCGTCATCATAGAGTAATGGTCGTGGGCGGTCAGCCGCCCTAGCCGCCTCCCGCGCGCCAGTCCCTTAAGGACACCATGTTCGACAAGATCCTCATAGCCAATCGCGGCGAGATCGCCCTTCGCATCCTGCGCGCCTGCAAGGAGCTCGGGATCGCGACCGTCGCCGTGCACTCCACTGCCGATGCCGACGCCATGCATGTGCGCCTGTCGGACGAGAGCGTCTGCATCGGGCCGCCGCCGTCCAAGGACAGCTATCTCAACGTGCCCGCGCTGCTCGCGGCCTGCGAGATCACCGGCGCGGATGCCGTGCATCCCGGCTACGGCTTCCTCTCCGAGAACGCGCGCTTCGCCGAAATCCTTGGCGAGCACAATCTGCATTTCATCGGCCCCAAGGCCGAGCACATCCGCCTGATGGGCGACAAGATCGAGGCCAAGAAGACGGCCAGGAAGCTCGGCATTCCCGTGGTGCCCGGCTCGGACGGCGCGGTCGGCCTCGAGGACGACGCGATGGCGATCGCCAGGAAGATCGGCTTCCCCGTGCTGGTCAAGGCAGCCGCCGGCGGCGGCGGCCGCGGCATGAAGGTCGCGCAGAGCGAGGCCGACCTCCAGGTGGCGCTGTCGACGGCAGCCAACGAGGCCAAGTCCGCCTTCGGTGACGCGTCCGTCTATCTCGAAAAATACCTCCAGAAGCCGCGCCACATCGAGATCCAGATCCTCGGTGACGGCCGCGGCGGCGCGATCCATCTCGGCGAGCGCGATTGCTCGCTGCAGCGCCGCCACCAGAAGGTCTGGGAGGAAGGTCCCTCGCCCGTCCTTGCCGCCGCTGCACGCGCCAAGATCGGCGAAACCTGCGCCAAGGCGATGCGCGAGATGAAATATCTCGGCGTCGGCACCATCGAATTCCTGTTCGAGGACGGCGAGTTCTACTTCATCGAGATGAATACCCGCATCCAGGTCGAGCATCCCGTCACCGAGAGCATCACCGACATCGACCTCGTGCTGGAGCAGATCCGCATCGCTGCCGGCGGCGATCTGCCGGCCAAGCAAAGCGAGATTCAGATCATCGGCCACGCGATCGAGTGCCGTATCAACGCCGAGAACCCGCAGAGCTTCCGTCCCTCGCCGGGCCGCATCACGCAATATCACCAGCCCGGCGGGCTCGGCGTGCGCATCGATTCCGCGGTCTATCAGGGCTACACCATCCCGCCCTATTACGACTCCCTCGTCGGCAAGCTCATCGTCCACGGCAAGACCCGCGCCGAATGCCTGATGCGGCTGCGCCGGGCACTGGACGAGATGGTGGTCGAGGGTATCGAGACGACGCTGCCGCTGTTCCGCGACCTGGTGCGCCAGGACGACATCATCAACGGCGACTATCACATCCACTGGCTGGAACAGTACCTCGCGGGCAAGGAACCGGTCGCGGGGTGACCCCTCTCCTCCCGTGGAACCCTTTGGCCCCCATCGCGTTCTGGACGGGGACAGTTCCGAGGGGGCCTTTTGAGTTCCGTTGACGTGACGAAGCGAGACCGTCGTGACGACTGAAGCGCAACGACGGCGCTCCATGTGGCAGATCCTGCTGTTCTCGGCGGGTCTTCTGGTGTTGACCGTGATCAGCGCCGGCTCCGTCTACCTGGTCAACAAGGCCAGAGACGATAGCAAATGGGTGATCCACACCATCGAGGCGGAGAACCAGATCAACGCTCTGCTGCTGGAAATCCGGCGTGCCGAGAGCGCCGCCCGCGGCTATCTCCTGACCCAAGGGGCGGATTTCAAGGCCGACCATGAGAAAGCCGTGGCAGCGATCATACCTGCCCTCGACAAGCTCACGCGCCTGACCCGCGATAATCCGGACCAACGCGGCAACATCGAGAAGCTGAGCGCGGCGATCGAAATCCGGCTGGGGCAATTCAAGCAGGAGTTGGACTTCATCGGCCAGAATCGGCCGGACAAGGCCATAGCGCAGGTCCGCGAGGCCGCCTCCACCGACACCACGGCCGAGATCAGCAAAGTCGCCGTCTCCATGATCCAGGAGGAGGAGCGTCTGTTCCGGCTCCGATCGGCCAATTCCGACCGCAGCCAGACGCTGGCGGCCTCGATGACCGGCATCGGTTCGGGCCTCGTGGTGCTGCTGACCCTGATCTCGATCTGGCTGGTGCGGCGCTCGGTGCTGGCCCGCGACGAGGCCGAGACGCGCCTGCGCGACGCCTACGCCAACCTCGAGACCGTGGTCGACGAACGCACGGCAGACCTGCGCGAGGCCAACAACGAGATTCAGCGCTTTGCCTATATCGTCAGCCACGACCTTCGTTCGCCACTCGTCAACATCATGGGCTTCACCAGCGAACTCGAAGAGCTCAGCGGCGACATTTTCCGCCGTATCGGCGGCCTTACCCATGTCCCGGCCGATGGCCCGCCGCTAGCTGACGGCGAGGTCACGCTCGAAGGCCCCGACAAGCAGCTTTCAACGGATTTTTCCGAAGCGCTCGGCTTCATCAAGTCGTCGATCGCCAAGATGGACCGCCTGATCTCGGCGATCCTCAACCTCACCCGCGAGGGCCGGCGCGAATTCGTGCCCGAAAAGATCGACACCCGCGAGTTGATCGAAGCCATCGTCTCGACGCTGGCGCATCAGTCCGCCGAAGCGCAGGCCGAGATCCATGTCGCGCCGCTGCCGGATCTCGTCAGCGACCGCCTTGCGCTGGAGCAGATCTTCTCCAATCTGATCGACAATGCCATCAAATATCTCAAGGCCGGCGCCCCCGGCGAGATCAGAATCCGCGGGCGCACCAAGCTTGGCTACGCTATCTTCGAGATCAGCGATAACGGCCGCGGGATCGATCCGAAAGATCACCAGCGGATTTTCGACCTGTTTCGCCGGGCGGGAACCCAGGACAAGCCTGGTCAGGGCATCGGTCTTGCGCATGTGCGTGCACTTGTGCGCCGCCTCGGCGGTACCATGTCGGTATCATCGGAACTGAATACCGGCAGCACCTTCACAATCACGCTGCCCATCACCTGGAACACGAGCAACCGGAACGCCGACCAATGACTCAACCCGTCACCATCATCATGATCGAGGACGACGAGGGCCACGCCCGGCTGATCGAGCGCAACATCCGCCGATCCGGCGTCAACAACGAGATCATTCCCTTCGCCAACGGCACGGACGCGATGAAGCACCTGTTCGGCGCCGACGGCAGCGGGCTCGTGCAGAAGGGCAATGCGCTCCTGATCCTGCTCGATCTCAATCTCCCCGACATGACCGGGATCGACATCCTGAAGCAGATCAAGGAGAACAAATATCTGAAGGCCTCGCCCGTGGTGGTGCTGACCACCACCGACGACAGCCAGGAAATCAAGCGCTGCTACGAGCTCGGCTGCAACGTCTACATCACCAAGCCCGTGAACTACGAGAATTTCGCCAATGCCATCCGGCAGCTCGGCCTGTTCTTCTCGGTCATCCAGGTCCCGCCCGCCGCCTCATGAACCAGCACCCGCCTACACTGCTCTACATCGACGACGACGCGGCGCTGGCCCGCCTGGTCGAGCGCGGCCTGACGCGGCGCGGCTACAAGGTCATTCATGCCGCGAGCGGCGAGGAAGGCCTGGAGCGTATCCGTCGCGCGGGGACCCAAAACAGCGCCGACGGCTGCATCGACGTCGTGGCGCTCGACCAGTACATGCCCGGCCTCGACGGGCTGGAGACGCTCGAGCAGATCATGGCGATCGCAGGCGCTCCGCCCGTGGTGTTCGTCACCGCATCGCAGGATTCCAGCATCGCGGTCACCGCGCTGAAGGCGGGCGCGGCCGATTATCTCGTCAAGGACGTCAAGGGCGACTTCATCCCCCTGCTCCACGTCGCCGCCGACGGCGCGCTACGCTAGGCCGAATTGCAGAAGGCGCGCGAGGAAGCCGAGGCCGAGATCCACGCATCGCGCGACCGCTACGCCGCGCTCGCTGCCGAACGTGAGCTGCTGCTGCGCGAGGTCAATCACCGCGTCGGCAACTCGCTCCAGATCATCGCCTCGCTGCTGCATCTCCAGGCGAACTCCGCAGGCCAGGAAGAGGTCAAGGCGGCGCTGACCAACGCGATGGGCCGCGTCGCCGCGGTCGCGCAGGTGCACCGCCGGCTCTACACCTCGCAGGACCTGAAGAGCGTGGTGCTCAACCAGTATCTGGATTCGCTGCTCGAGGATCTCAGGCGCTCGGCCGAAGGCAACCGGATGTCGCGGCTGACGGTGAAGGTCGAGCCGATCGAGATCGATCCGGACCGCGCCGTCGCCGTCGGCATCATCGTCAACGAGCTGGTGATGAACGCGGTGAAATACGCCTATCCCGACGGCGCCGGCCCCATCCATGTCGAGCTGACCTCGCAGGGCGAGGATCTGCTGCTGGCGATCACCGACAACGGCGTCGGCGACAAGGTCAAGGCGGATCCACGCTCGACCGGCATGGGCCAGCGCATCGTCGCGGCGATGGCCACCAAGCTCGACGCCACCGTCGAGCGCGACCCCGCCCATTCCGGAACTCGCGTCATGCTGAGGTTCCGCCGCACGCCCGCGGCCCCCGACAAGACCAACAACGCCGCCGCAGGCTGACCCTCGCCCCCTTCGCAACACCTCCACGATCCTGCTATTGTTGCGCCATGACTTCGCGCGACTCCGCTTCGTCTGAAATCACGCCGGCCGTGCTGTTGCGTGCCTATGCCTGCGGCATTTTTCCGATGGCCGAGAGCGCCGACGATCCGACACTGTTCTGGGTCGAGCCGGAATTGCGCGGCGTGATCCCGCTCGAGGGATTTCGCGTGGCCTCGCGGCTCGCGCGCACCGTCCGTACGGACGCCTTTCGCGTCACCGTCAACACCGCGTTCAAGGCAACGATCGCCGGCTGCGCGGCGCCGCAGGCGGGACGCGAGGACACCTGGATCAACAAGCGGATCCGCGACCTCTATGGCGGCCTCTACGAGCTCGGCCATTGCCACAGCGTCGAGGCCTGGCAGGGCGACGACCTCGTCGGCGGGCTCTACGGCGTGAGCCTCGGACGCGCCTTCTTCGGCGAGAGCATGTTTCACACCGCGCGCGATGCCTCGAAGGTCGCGCTGGTGCATCTGGTCGCGCGGCTGATCCATGGCGGCTTCGAGCTGCTCGACACGCAATACGTCACCGAGCACTTGAAGAGTTTTGGCGCGGTCGAGATTTCGCGTCGGCGCTACACCGCACTGCTCGACAAGGCCCTCGCCGGCGACCCCGGCGATTTCCTGAGGCTGTCAGCCGGTGACGCGATCCCGGGCGCGCGCGCGCTCGACATCGTCGCCTCCCGGCCATAATCGGTGATGGGGCCTAGCGCCCGAACCCGGGGATTTGGTCTAACGCCCAAACCCCGGGATACCGAACAGGCCCGGCCGCTGCTCCGGCGGCGGCGGGGGTGGCGGCGCCGGCTGCTGCTGCTGGATCGGCGGCAAGGGCTGCGGCGGGCGCTGCTGCACGGCCTGCTTGGGTGGCGCCGCCTTCTTCTGCGCGGGCGGCGGAGCCGGCGGCTTTGCCGCGGCCGGATCGGGCGCCGCGGTTGCAATGGTCTGCTGCGGCTCTTTGCAGTCGGTGAGCCAGATGTCGTAGATCGGATGCTCGACGCCGTGCAGGCCGGGGCTTGCCGCATACATCCAGCCCGAGAAGATGCGCTTCACCTCGCCCTGCAAGGTGATCTCGTCGACCTCGACGAAGGCGTCGGTATTGGTGGCCTCCGTCGCCGGCCGCGTGTAGCAGGCGTCGGTCTTGACCCGCAGCGCGCCGAACTGGACGGTCTCGCCGATGTCCTCGTCGAAATTGATGATGCGCCCGGTGATCTTGTCGAGGCCGGAGAAGGTCGCCTTCTTGTTCACGATCTTCTGGGCCGGCGGCTCGGTCACGACCTCGTCGCCCGGCTGGAGGCTAGCCGGGGTCTGCGGGACAGTGCCGCCCGGCCCGCCCTTCTGCTGGGGCTGGCGCTGACCGGGCGCACCCGGGGCGGCTTGCGGATTGGGCGGAGCGACCGCCACGGACGGCGGCTGGTTCGGCGGAGCGACGGTTGAGCCCGGCGGCGGCGCCAGGGGCTGGGACTCGACCGGCCCCGGCATCACGTTACCTTGCCGGCCCGGCGGCGGCGCCATCGGGCGCGACGGCAGCACGCGGCCCTGCGGCGGCAGCTCGGGGACCTCTTCGTCGTCATCGGGGATCTGAGGCTGCGGCTGACCACGCGGAATCGAACCCGGCGGCCGCGGCGGCGGGTCGGAGAAGATCGTGCCGATCTGCGCCTGCGCGGGCGTCGCAACCGTCAATGCGGTGGCGGCCAGAAGCGCCGCAAGACCTGGCAGGGCAAGTCTTGTAAGGGTAAAGGTTCGAACCATCTTCTCGCGCGGCTTCAACAGCGAATCGGGCTTGCTGGACATTCTACAGGGGATACCGCCGCTCGCAGGCCATCCGGTTAACACGGCGAATACGGCGGGGGAAGGGCGGCATCCCTGCCCTGCCCGCCGCCGGCTGGCCAGACCGGCGACCGGATGGGATAGTTCACCGGCCCCTCCCCGGGGCTGAGGCGGGCAGCGCCCCCGGAAACGACGTCCAACGACAACAGAAAGCCCAAGGTCGCTCCCATGCCCGTCGTGCTCGATCCCGATGCCGCCGCTGTCTACAAGGCGTTCCAGGACGCCGGCCGCCCCGCCTACGAGACCCTGACCGCACCGGAAGCCCGCGCCTATTACGGGCAGGCCCGCTTCGCCACCAACCCCGAGCCGCCGGAACTGGCGCGCGTCGCCGCGCTGGCGATCCCGGCGACGCACGGCGAAATCCCCGCCCGCATCTACGTGCCGAAGGATCCGCGCCTTCAGGACGGGTTGTCGCCGGCGCTGGTGTT
The DNA here is from genome assembly GCF_011516635.5 of Bradyrhizobium barranii subsp. apii. Classification (GTDB taxonomy): domain Bacteria; phylum Pseudomonadota; class Alphaproteobacteria; order Rhizobiales; family Xanthobacteraceae; genus Bradyrhizobium; species Bradyrhizobium barranii. The sequence goes on from NZ_CP096255.1 coordinate 5,628,133, forward strand.
CTTCCATGGCGGCGGCTGGGTGATCGGCGATCTCGGCTCCCACGACGTCGTCTGCCGCCAGCTCGCCGTTTCAGGCGCGCTGATCGTGATCTCGGTCGATTACCGCCTCGCGCCCGAGCACAAGTTTCCCGCCGCCGCCGATGACGCGATCGCCGCCACAAAATGGATCGCCGCGAATGCGCGCGAACTCGGCATCGATGCCTCGCGCCTTTCGATCGGCGGCGACAGCGCCGGCGGCAATCTCGCCGCCGTGGTCGCACTCACCGCACGCGACGGCAATGGTCCGAAGATCGCGGGCCAGGTCCTGATCTACCCCGCGACCGATTTCGCCATGACGCACGGCTCCCACAGCGAGCCCGAGACCAGCGTGCTGCTGACGCATTCGGTGATCCGCTGGTTCCGCGATCACTATCTCAACGGCACAGCCGACATCCACGACTGGCGCGCCTCGCCGGCACGCGCGAAAAGCCTCGCCGGTTTGCCGCCGACCTATGTGCTCACGGCCGGCGCCGATCCGCTGCGCGACGAAGGCGACGACTATGCCGAGCGCCTCAGGCAAGCCGGCGTGCCCGTCGCCTACAAGCATTATCCCGGCCAATTCCACGGCTTCTTCACCATGGGCAAGCTGCTGCCGCTGGCCAATGTCGCGGTGCGCGAGATCGGCGCCTGGTTGAAGGAGCTGGGCTGACGCCTCGGGGATGTCCCGATCGCTGTTGAACTACGTCGGGTCGACGTTGCCGGAATGAATATTACGCAGCCCTCGTGACGTGGGCAACGGACTTGATTGTCATGCGATCGTGGTGAGCTTGAAGGGCCGCACGCAGAACCGACAATTGCTTATGCGCCTTCAATCGTCGGAAGCCCTTGTTGGCCTCGATCATACCGGCCGCGACCCATCGCAAGGCCATACCGGCATCCCGCCAGCGTTTAACGTTGCGCGTGACGCGGCGAATGGTGCCCATCATGTTCTCGGCGATATTGGTACAGGCGAGCGATCGGCGAAGCTCCTTCGGCAACTTCAACCGGACGACAGTCAGGATTTCGTCGAGGCCTTCGAGGATACTGGCCGCAACGCCGGGCCATTGCTGGTCGAGTCGACGCGCGAGATTGCGGATCAATTTTTCAGCCTTGTCGGCGTCATCGAGCTCCCAGGCCTGGCGCAGCACCCGGCGGGTGGCCGCATGATGCTCTTTCGGCAGGCGTTCCATGATGTTGCGCGCCTTGTGGATCTGGCAGCGCTGGATCGCAGCGGCCGAACCGAAGGTGCGGCGGATCGCCTTCGACAACGCCTTCGCGCCGTCGGCGATGAACAGTCTTGGCACCGTCGGGTCGAGCCCGCGCGAGACCAGGTTGTCCAGCAGGGCCTGAACCGTTGCTGCATTCTCGGTCGCCCCTTCCACCAGCGCCAGCGGATGCTTGTTGCCTTCGCCGTCAACCCCGATCGCGGCCACCAGCACGAGATCGTCGTCGAGATGCAGCCCGTCGATTTGGACCACCAGAAGGTCGAGCGCGGACAGATCGGCAGCCATGAAGTCGGCCAGCCGCGCCGCCGACAGAGCCACGAACCTCCGCGAGGCCGCCGACTTCGAAATCCCCGATCCGGGCGGTGCCGGCACGTCACCCTCGGGCAGCCGGACGGCGCGGCCGAACCGGCGCGTCGACACATTGATCAGCATCAGGTTCATCGCCCAGCGACCGAGCCAGTCCTCCTGCGCCGCCGTTTCCCAGCTCGGGATCGTGACCTCGCGGCCGTCCATGCCCCGGACCCGCGGGCGATCGACCTCGATCTTGCCGCCGTGGAAACCGATCCGCCCCCGCGTTCGGCCCCAACGGTGCGCCCGCCGCGCCGCATCACGACCGTGGCGCGGCCCGCAGGCCGCTGTCACATCCGCCTCCATCATCGTGCCGAGCGCCTCGATTCCTGCCGCAAGGCAGAACCGATCGAAGCTCGCTCGCACTTCCGCAAATGATTTCTCCACAGCCCCGGTCGCCGGCCAACCAGCCGGTGTGATATCTCTCGTCATGGCGTTGCTCTCCTTTGTGGAATCAGCACCCCGAGCCTACCGGCTCAAGGTGGGCAACGCCGACCTCTTCAGAAATTCAACAGAACCCGGGACATCCCCGACGCCTCCCATGCCCTTCGTTCTTCAAACCGTCTTCGCCCTCCCCCTGCGCGCGCTGACATGGCTCGGCAGCCAGGGCACCCGCGGGGTCGCGGCGGTCGTGTTCGTCGCCGCCGCCGTGCCGCCGCTCGGCGCGCTGCTGCGGCCCTACATCACCGAAGCGATCCTCGTCCTGCTCTGCATCTCCTTCATGCGAGTCGATCTCGCGGCGCTGTACGGTCACCTACGCCGCCCGGCGCTGATTGCGACCGCAACCGCCTGGACTACGATGGGCGTGCCGCTGATCGTCGGACTGATCATCTATGCAACAGGGCTCAACGACCGCTCGCCCGGCCTTTCCGTTGCCCTGATGCTCCAGAGCATGGCCTCGCCCATGATGGCGTCTCCGGCGCTCGCCGCGCTGATGGGCCTCGATGCCACGCTCGTGCTGGTCACGCTGGTGACCTCCACCGCGCTGGTCCCCTTCACAGCGTCGCTGTTCGCAAGCCTGTTCCTCGACGGCATGCTCAGCGTCACGCCGGCGACGCTCGGCCTGAAGCTGCTCGGCATCCTCGCGGCGTCGCTGCTGGCCGCAACCATCATCCGTTGGGTGTTCGGCGCAAAAGCGATCCAGCGCCACAGGAAGCCGATCGACGGCTTCAACATCATCATCCTCCTGATCTTCGCCGCCGCGATCATGGGCGATGTTGTGAACGATCTGGTGGCGCAGCCGGTGTTCACCATCAGCCTGGCGGCTCTGTCCTTCGCGATCTATTTCACGCTGCTCGCCGTCACCACGCTGCTGTTCCGCCGCATCGGCTATGAGCGCGCGCTGGCGCTCGGGCTGATGGTGTCACAGCGCAATCTGGGCCTGATGCTGGCCGCGACCGCCGGCGCGCTGCCGCCAACCACCTGGCTCTATTTCGCGATGACGCAGTTTCCGATCCATCTTGCGCCCTACATGCTGACGCCGATTGCACGCCGCCTGGTGGCCCGCGCGGATGGCAACGGCGAGGCCGCTGCAGGCAAGGCGACCTAGGCCGCAGTCATAGCGGCGTCGCAGCCGGCTTTGAGGCCCTGAAGAGATAGCGGTTGGTGCTGAAGAAGTATTGTCCCGCCCCGCTGAGATGCTCGAACTCGCTGTGCCATGCTTCGAGATCACCGGCTGAAACGTCGTTCCTGCGGGCGACGAAGTCCCGAATGCCCTGGGCCAGCCCCTTGCTGTAGCTATCGTCATCGTACTGCAAATTCAGGATTGGAAAGACCGACGCACCGTCCAGGTGAAGTCGTGCATTCACCAATCTGTGGGCCATCGACCTCGGGAGGCGCGGGTGAGCGCAGTGCGCTTCCCATGATTTCATCACCGCGGCCATACGTTCCGGGCTTTCGGAATGCCACACCACCGCGTCCCAATCCGTTGCGACAAAAATCGTGCGGCCCCCCGGCTTGAGCACGCGAAACGTCTCTGCGAGGACGCGGTCAACATCAGGCACGTACTCGGCAACCTGCGTGCACACGACGACATCGAACGACGCATCAGGTTGACCCAATTCCGTGGCGTTGCCGATCGCATATGAAATCCAGGCGGAAGCCTTCTGCCGGTTGCAGACCTCGATCAGGTCAGTCGACACATCGATACCGAGGACAGCACCATCAGGCCCAACGATCTGCGCCATGCTTTCGCAGAGATAGCCGGGACCACATCCGATATCGAGAACGCTCTCGCCGGCGGACAGATTGAGCTGCCGAATGGTCTCCGCGCGCTGGGCGGTCACGTCCCCCGTGAGATAGATTCTCTGGAGCCGTTTCGCGTTCTCGTTGCTGTACTCCATCCCGCCCATCTTCGCCTCCACGCTCGAGTGCCAGGTGAGATTCCCTAACCCGCCCGCGCCGCGCGCCGCAGCGCCTGCGGCGGCTGGCCGAAGGCGCGGATGAAGGCGCGCCGCATGCGCTCGGGGTCGCCAAATCCGGTCGCCTCCGCGACGAGCTCGATCGCCTCGCGCGAGGACTGCACGCGCTCGCGCGCGACCTCGATCCGTAAGCGCTCGATCGCCTTCGACGGCGTCGTGCCGGTCTCGGCGGCAAAGGCGCGGGCAAAATGCCGTGCGCTCATGCCGGCACGATCGGCGAGATCTTCGACCGTCAGCCGGGCATCGAGGTTCTCGCGCGCCCAGGACAGCAGCGCGCCGAACCGGCCGTTCGGTGTCTTCAATTCCAGCAGTGAGGAGAACTGCGACTGGCCGCCGCTGCGGCGATGATACAGCACGAGCTGGCGGGCGGCCTGTTGCGCGATCTCCTCGCCATGGTCCTCGGTGACCATCGCGAGCGCGAGGTCGATGCCCGCCGTGATGCCCGCCGACGTCCACACATTGCCGTCATGCGTGAAGATCTGGTCCGGCTCGAACTTCACCTTGGGATAGCGCGCGACGAAATCCCGTGTGCGGCCCCAATGCGTGGTGGCGCGTCGTCCATCGAGCAGGCCCGCCTCGGCCAGCACATAGGCGCCCGAGCAGACGCTGGCGACCCGCACACCGCGTCGCGCCAGCCGCTGCACGAAGGCGCGCGTGACCTCGCAGCGTGCGGCGTCCGTTACGCCTGCGCCACCTGCGATGACCAGGGTGGTGATCGCGTTCGCCGACTTGAAGTCGCGCGCCATCATTTCCACGCCGGACGAGCTGCGCACGGGCCCCGCGTTCAGTGCCAGCACGCGGATTCCGGTGCTCGTCTTGCCGGTGGCGCGCGCCGCGATCTCGAACACCGAGATCGGGCCGGCCGCATCGAGCAACTGGAAATCGGGGAAGATCAGGATGCCGATCATGGTTATGTCCGAAAGCGAGGGAATTACGCCATTTTGGACAGAAGGGCATCATGAGAGGCTGCGTCCGTCAAGCTCATCTTTGGAGGACCTGCCCATGTCGTCACCGCTCCAGATCGGTCTTTTGGTGTTTCCGCGCGTCACCCAGCTCGACTTCACCGGTCCCTTGCAGGTGTTCTCCTCCGTCCCCGGCGCGAAGCTGCACCTGATCTGGAAACGGATCGAGCCGGTGCCGAGCGATTCCGTGCTGACGCTGACGCCGACCACGACATTCGCCGACTGTCCGCAGCTCGACGTGATCTGCGTGCCCGGCGGCGGCGGCACCAACGACCTGCTCAATGACGAAGAGGTGCTGGATTTCCTGCGCAGGCAGGCCGAAGGCGCCAAGTACGTCACCTCGGTCTGCACGGGGGCGCTGGCGCTCGGCGCTGCCGGCCTGCTCAAGGGCTACCGCGCTGCCACCCATTGGAGCGCGATGGAGATGCTCGGCCAGTTCGGCGCGACGCCGACCAAGACGCGCGTCTGCATCGACCGCAACCGCGTCACCGGCGGCGGCGTCACCGCCGGGATCGATTTCGCGCTGACGCTGGTGTCGATCCTGGTCGACCGCACCACGGCGGAAGCGATCCAGCTCCAGATCGAATACAACCCGGCCCCGCCGTTCAATTCAGGCTCGCCCGACACCGCGCCGGCCGAAGTGCTGGCCTTGCTGAGAGAGCGCGGCGCCGCAAACCAGGCCCGCCGCCTCGAGGCGGTCAAGCGCGCGGCTGAGCGGGTGTAGAGCAGAGGTTTTGCTCACGCGCCCCGAACGCAGCGCAGCACTTCCCGGGCAATGCAAAGCATCGTCCGGAAGCTCCGCACTGCTGACATGACGCTGTCAGGAGCCTGTCGCGACAATCTGGATCGCGCCCAACGCCCACGGACGCTTCCCGGTCGCGTGCGCACAGGAGGATCTGACCATGGCGCGATACCGGCTGCACTGCATCGGAGCTTCGGGCAATTCGTTCAAGGTCGCGCTATTCCTCAACTGCGCCGGGCTCGACTGGGAGCCGGTCGGCCTCGACTTCGCCGGCGGCGAGACCCGCACGCCTGACTGGCGGGCCGCCACCAATGTCATGGGCGAAGTCCCTGTCCTCGAGGTCGATGGCCGGCACATGAGCCAGTCCGGTGCGATCCTGCTGTGGCTCGCCGGGACCCACGGCGTGTTCGGTCCGACGCCCGAGGAGACGTTCGAAGCCACGCGCTGGCTGCTGTTCGACAACCACAAGTTCACCGCGAACTTTGCCCAGCACCGGTTTCAACGCTGCTTCATGCCGGAGCCCGCCCATCCCGCTGTGCTCGCTTACTTGCGCGCGCGGACCGACAGCGCCTTCTCGATCGTCGACAGACACCTCTCCCACCGCAGCTTCATGCTGGGCGATCGGCCGACGATCGTCGATTTCTCAATGTTGGGCTATCTGTACTATCCGACCGAGGAGACGGGCTTTGATCTTGCCGCGACTTTCCCGGCGATTGATGCCTGGCGCCGGCGTGTCGCCGAACTGCCGGGCTGGAAGCCGCCCTATGAGATGATGCCGGTCGGCAACTCACCGACGCTCCATCTCTGAGAAGCGAGCAGAGCAACAGATCAAAGAAAAAGGCCGCTCGGTTTCCCAAGCGGCTTTTCCTGTCTTACGGTGGCTGCACATTCCATCGGGCGATTTCGAACTTCCAGACCGGGGGCCTATCTCCCGATCGAGTCCTCGTCGGCGGCCGCTGCATCTCGGGACAGTCGCGAACTGTTGCCCGAACCGAACGCGATGGTCTCCCATCTCCGTAAGATGGGACCATTGAGCCGCATCGCTCGCGTAGCTGCAACGCCCGCGCAGGCGCTGTCCCCGCTGTTCCCGTTGTCCACAGCAAGGTGAGGCGGATGCTGATGCATCCGCCCCCACGGCAAGGATTCGGACGGAGATCGGAAAGCTAGCCGGGCGTCCAGGGCTGGTAGTCGCCGGTCGCCTTGGGACGCTTGCCGCTGGCAAGCGTCGAGCCGGAGGGCCGATAGGCGTTCGGCGTGCCGGTGGGGTTCGGCTGGTGCGGTTTTTGCCACTCGCGCGGCTGGTAGTTCTCTTCGGTCGGCGGCACATCGACGACGTGATGCATCCAGCCGTGCCAACCCGTCGGGATGCGGCTTGCCTCGGCGTAGCCGTTATAAATGACCCAGCGCCGCTCGAATCCGAGCGTCGGATCAATCGCCCCGCCGCGGGTCCGATAATAGCGGTTTCCCTGCTCGTCCTGGCCGACCAGCTCGCCGTACCGCTTGGTCCAGAGCTGGGTGCCAAAGGTCTGGCCACTCCACCAGGTGAAGAACTTGAGGAAGAACTGTTTCATACGGCTAGGGCCCTGCTTCGTGAGGCCCTGATGCCATCCGGGCGGCGAAATGTCCAGTTCCGCGGGGGCGGCGGTGCCCCCCGCAAAATGTGGTGCCCGGCGCAAGCACTGCCGCAAATCGGACGCGATCCGTTCATGCCGGGTACAGCGGCCGCATGGAAACCTGCGCCACACGCGCACACCGGCGTGAACCCTGGAACCGCGGGCCCTTCAAGAGGTTTGCTTCAGGGAATAAGGAGTTTGAACATGAAAAGTCTGAGAATTTTGAGCGTCGCGGCAGCGGTCGCGTTGGTCCTTCCGTTGGCGACGCCGAGCTTCGCCCAGGGCCGTGGCGGCCACGGCGGTGGCGGCGGTGGTCATTTTGGCGGTGGTGGCGGCGCCCATTTCGGCGGTGGCGGCGCCCGCATGGGCGGCGGCAGCTTTGGCGGCGCGCGGTTCGGTGGCGGCGGCGGCAATTTCGCTGCCGGAGCCATGCGCCCGAGCGCCGGCCTAGCCATGCGTCCGACCGCAGGAGCCACGTTTAGTGGTGGCGGCGGCCGTCCCCTCGCAGTCGCGGGTAACAACTGGCGCGGCGGCGGTGGCAACTGGCACGGTGGCGGCTGGCGTCGTCATGGTGGCGGTTTCTGGCCGGGCGTCGCAGCCGGTGCTGCGATCGGCGGGCTCGGCTCCTACGCCTACTACGGTGGCGGGTACTACAACGATCCCTACTACTATGGCGACGACAGCTATTATGACGAACCGTCGGTCGCGGTGGTGCCGGATAGCGGTGGTGACTCGTCGGCTTATTGCGCGCAGCGATACAGATCATACGATCCGGGTTCGGGCACGTATCTTGGCTATGACGGCCAGCGTCATCCCTGCCCGTAAGCAGATCGACAACGCTTGATGGAAGAGGCGTCGCATCGGTGCGGCGCCTCTTTCGTTTGTCGCGCGCTCATCGCCAGTTTCGCGCGCAGCCCGCGCATCGCGTGCGACGATCTATACATGCGAGGCGCGAGGGACCTCTATTCACCGCACCGTGCATATCTACAATGATCCAATCCCAAATTGACCCGTCCCGCGATTCGCCTATATCACCGATGAATGTTGGGACTTCGATCTACTGGGAAATGTCATGCCGCGTATCCTCGTGGTAGATGACGATCCGATGGTCGGCGCGACCATCGAGGTCCTGCTCCAACGTCAGGGCTTCGATGTCACGATGGCTGACGGCGGCGAAACGGGACTGGCTGCGCTCGAAGCGCAGACGTTTGACGTGATGCTGGTCGACATCTTCATGCCGCACATGCGCGGCTTCGAATCCATCCGCATCTTTCACGAGCGCGCGCCGGCGATCCCTCTGATCGCGATGTCCGGCTACGCCTTCGCCTCGTCCGCCTCGCCCTCCCCCGATTTCCTCCGCATGGCACTGGAACTCGGCGCGACACGCTGCCTGCGCAAGCCGTTCACGCCGGACGCACTCCTGACCACGATCCGAGAATGCCTTGGCGAGGCCGCGCAGCCGAAGGACAAGAAAGAAGCCCCTTGATCCCAACGCAGCGCGTCATTCTCGGTGCTGGACTTGCAATCCTCCTGATCATCACCGCCGCCTCGATCGGACTCGACGTCAAGTCGCGGTACGATGCCGCCTGGGTCAATCACACCATCGAGACGCAGAAGAAGATCTCCGATCTGCGCGTGCTGATGCGGCGCGCCGAGAGCGCCGCGCGCGGCTACGAGATCTATCGCAACCCGAGCTTCAGCGACGAGTTTCAGGCGGTGCACGCCCAGATCGCGCCGGCGCTCGCTGATCTCAAGCGCAGCCTGCGTGACAATCCCGATCAGGTCGCGCTCATCGAGGGCACCGAGCCGCTGGCGCTGCGCCGGGTCGAGATCGCCGCAGAGGTGATGCGCCTCCGCGCCGAGAACGACCAGGCCGGCGTTGCCGCGCTCCAGGGCAAGGGCGAGGGTCGCGGCCTGATGGACACGGTGATGGGCAATCTCGATCAGCTGAGCGCGGAGGAAGAGCGATTGCTCGCCGCCCGCGCCCAGAGTTCCCGGCGCACCGGCATCGTCCTGCTCGGCATCGACGTGATCGGCGCGCTGGTGATCCTGCTGCTGGTCGCAATGCTGATGCGCGAGAGCCAGCGCACCACGGTCGCGCTGAAGAGCACGCTGCTGGAGACCACGGCGGCGAAGGAGCAACTCGAGGCGGCCGTCGCCGAGCGCACCGAGCATCTCGTCAACGCGCATGACGAGCTGCGGCTGTCGGTCAACGTGCTCCAGAGCACGTTCCACAGCATGGCCGAGGCTGTGCTGGTGATCGACGCCGAGGGCACTGTCCTTCTGTCCAATCCGGCCGCGGAGCGCATCTTGCTGCATCGCGCCGGCATGAGCCTGCGCAATCTGCGCGCCCTGTCCGACGTGTTTCACGGCGACGGCGTCACGCCGCTCAGGGCGGACGAACTGCCCTCGACGCGCGTGCTGCGCGGCGAGCAGTTCGAGAATCTGGAGATGATCGTCCGCCCGCATAACGGCAACGATCCCCGCCATCTGATGATCAGCGGCCGGCCGATGCGCGACGGACAAGGCAACGTCTCCGGCGCCGTGCTGGTCTATCACGACGCGACCACGTCGCGCGAAACCGAGCGGCAGCTGCACCAGTCGCAGAAGCTGGATGCGATCGGCAAGCTGACCGGCGGCGTCGCGCACGACTTCAACAACATGCTCACGGTGATATCAGGCAATACCGAGACGCTGGTGGCGAGCCTGAAGCAGCAGCCCGAGCTCCAGCGCGTGGCCCGCCTGATCGACGATGCCGCCGAGCGCTGCGCCGAGCTGATCCAGCATCTGCTCGCCTTTGCACGAAGGCAGCCGCTCCAACCGCGCAATGTCGAGATCAACGGCGCGATCGCCGATATCGCCAAGCTGCTGCGCCCCACCCTCGGCGAGCAGATCCAGATCGAGACCGTGCTGGAACAGGGACCGATGACCGCGCACATCGATCCGTCCCGCCTCACCAATGCCGTGCTCAACATGGCGATCAACGCCCGCGACGCCATGCCGAACGGCGGCAAGCTGCTGCTCGAGACCCACCACGTCGTGCTCGACGAGGCCTATGCGCAGGCCCACGCGGAGGTGCAGCCCGGCCCCTACGTGATGCTCGCGGTCAGCGACACCGGCACCGGCATGTCAGCGGACATCCAGCAGAAGGCCTTCGAGCCGTTCTTCACCACCAAGGAGGTCGGCAAGGGCTCGGGCCTCGGCCTCTCCATGGTCTACGGCTTCGTCAAGCAGTCCGGCGGCCACATCAAGATCTACAGCGAGGAAGGCCACGGCACCACGATCAAGCTCTATCTGCCGCCGGGCGACGGCATGACGGACGCGGCGGCCCCAGTGGCGCCGCAGGCCGAAGGCGGCGCCGAGACCATTTTCGTGGTCGAGGACGACACGCTGGTGCGCAACTTCGTCACCGCGCAGCTGCAGAGCCTCGGCTACGACACGGTCGCCGCGCCCGACAGCCGGGCCGCGCTGGACATGATCGAGGCCGGCCAGGACTTCGACCTCCTGTTCACCGACGTCGTCATCCCCGGCGGTATGAGCGGGCGCGAGCTCGCCGAAGAGGTGGCCAAGCGCCGGCCGGGCGTGAGGGTGCTGTACACCTCCGGCTACACCGACAACGCCATCGTCCACCACGGCAAGCTCGACGACGGCGTGCTGCTGCTGACAAAACCCTACCGCCGCAACCAGCTCGCCGAGATGATCAGGAAGGCGCTGAACGGCGGCGGGATGACGGCGGGCTAGAGCATTTTCTCACGGCTTCGAAAGCGCGCGGATTGTCTGTGCGCTGACTGAGAACTGCACTGAATTACGAATGCTCGCTGACGTCATCCGCGGTCTCGCGGCGGGTGTCGATGTTGTTTCCGGGTGACAGGCGACCGAAATCAAACGGTATTCCTGGCAGGCAAGACCATTCTCGTTGAGCCGCTTCGGCGAGCGAATATGTTGCGGTCTGTTTCTGAGGATTTCACCTCGGAATGGCCTGCGGGTCGGTGCCAAGGCTGCCGGTAATACAATTGATAATTGAATCGAGAATTGGTTCTTGTCCGACCCGGCGCCGTTTCAGGCTCCCTACATTGTTGGCGAGCACGGCTGTCGCACTGGCGCTGACGATCGTGTCGGTGCGCGCCGACGGCGGCGCTGGCGGAGCCGGTGGCAATGGCACGGGCGGCGGCGGTGGCGCGGCCGGTACCAGCGCCTCTCCTAACGGTGGGAATGGCGGTGACAACGCGACCGGACAAGGCGCGGGCGGCGGCGGCGGCGCTGCCGCAGGCGGCACCGGAGGCTCCGGGGGCACGGCGACCTCGGGCGGCGACGGCGGACTTGGCGGTGACGGCGGCAGCGTTGCCGGTGGCAACGGCGGCAATGGCGGCAACGGCAACTCAGCCCTGACTGCGGGTAGTGGCGGTGGCGGCGGCGGTGGCGGCGAAGGTGCACTCGGTGCCGGCTCCGGTGGAGCGGGTGGCGCCGGCGGTCACGGCGGCGCCAGCGCGAGCGGCGCCGATGGTTCTGCTGTCATTGGTGGCCTTGATGCCAGCGCGGGAACGGGCAGCGGCGGCGTCGGTGGCGGCGGTGGTGCGGGTGGCGCCGGCGTGCAGGTCAGCGTCGGCGGCAGCACCCTTTCGATAGCGGCGACCGGCGGCGCGGGTGGGGTTGGTGGCAGTGGCGGCGCCGGCGGGAGCGGCGGCAATGGAGCCAGTGCTCTCTCCCTGGGCGTCGCTGGTGTGACCGGCGGGACCGGTGGCAACGTCCTCGGCAGCGGGGGCGCTGCCGGCGGCGGCGGCAATGGCGGCACCGCCGTGCAGGTCACCAGCGCAGGCACCACGACGGTCCAGCAAACGGTCGCCGGCGGCGATGGCGGCAGCGGCGGGCGCGGCGGTACAGCGGGTCACGGCGGGAGCGGTGGTGCGGGCGCTTCCGGCGCCAATGTTCTCGGCGCGCTCGATGGCGGGACCGGTGGAAACGGCGGCAATAGCGGGGTTGGTGCCGGCGGCAATGGTGCGATCGGCGGCAGCGGTGGCGACGGCATCCAGGTCACGGGTGGCGGCACCGTGACGATTTTGCAAAGCGTCACGGCAGGTACCGGCGGCAGCGGTGGCGCTGGCGGTGCAGGCAGCGCCGGCGGCATGGCCGGCAACGGCGGCAACGCGGGATCCAGCATCGGGCTCGGCGTAGCCGGCGGGCGCGGTGGCAATGGTGGCACCGGCGGCAGCGCCAGCGCCCACGCAGGCGATGGCGCCAATGGTGCCGACAGTGGCGTTGGTCTGCAGGTGACGAGCGGTGGCACGCTCTCAATTTCCCAAACGATCATGGGAGGCGCCGGTGGCAATGGCGGCGCTGGCGGCAACGGCGCCAATGGCGGCGCAAGCGGGATCGGCGGCGCCGGCGGCACAGGCGACAATGGCGCCAACGGGTCCTCCGGCTCCGGCTTTCTCAATGGCAACAACGGTCTGGTTGGTGGCGCTGGCGGCAACGGCGGGAATGGTGGCGCCGGCGGAAATGGCGGCATTGGCGGTAGCGGATCCAGCGGCGGCGATGGTGTCCAGCTCACGAACGGCGGGACCGTTACAGTTTCGGGCAACATCGCTGGTGGCGCCGGCGGGATTGGCGGCTCCGGCGGCAATGCCGGCAACGGCGCCGCCGGGGGCAACGGCAGTGACGCCGGCACAGCGGGCACCGGCGGTGCTGGCGCGAGTGCCCTTCTCCCGGCCGTCGCTGGCGGCAGCGGCGGCAGCGGCGCCGCCGGCGGAATGGGTGGCAACGGCGGGAGCGGAGGAAGCGCCGGCGATGCCGGCGTAGGTGGTCATGGCGGCGCCGGCGGCGCCGGCGTGACCATTTCAAACGGTGGCACGCTGACCAATCAAGGCATCATCACCGGCGGCGATGGCGGCCGCGGCGGCACCGCAGGCAGTGGCGGCAACGGCGGCGCCGGTGGCAATGCGGGCAACGGCGGTGTCGGCGGCGTTGGCGGCGTTGGCGGCGTTGGCGGCGCTGGCGGCAACGGCACCGCTGGCGTCAACGTGGTCGGCTCGACCGATGGCGGCAATGGCGGCTATGGTGGCACCGGCGGCGTTGGCGCCGCCTTCTCCAACGGCGGCACGCTGATCAATCGCGGCACGATCACCGGCGGCAATGGCGGCATCGCCGGGGCCGCGGGCATGGGTGGCCTCGGCGGCACCGCGGGCAGCGCCGGCAGCGGTGGTGTCGGCGGCTCCGGCGGCGTCGGCGGTGCCGGGGCCTTGGCCGCCAGCGGCGGCACGAACGGCACCACGGGGACGAACGGCTTCTCCGGCGTGAGCGGCAGCGCCGGCGCGAGCGGTAGCTCCGGCAGCAGCACCGTCACCGCCGGGGTCTCCGGCGCGGTCGGTGCAGGCGGCGCCGGCGTCATCGGCACCAATCTCAGCATCATCAACAGCGGATCGATTTCAGGCGGTCTCGCCGGCGACGGCGTCACGCGTGCCAACGCCATCACCTTCACCGGCGGCGCGAACACGCTGCAGCTTCAGGCCGGCTACAGCTTCAGCGGCAACGTCGTCGATCAGACGGGCAACGGCGCCTTGCAGTTCGGCGGCAACACCAACCCCACTGCTTCTTTCGACGTTTCGCTGATCGGCGCCGCTGCGCAGTATCGGGGCTTCGCGAGCTTCGAGAAGACGGGCGCTTCGACCTGGACGCTAAGCGGCACCAATAGCGCTGCATTGCCGTGGTCGATCGCCGCCGGCACGCTGCTGGTGAACGGCTCGCTGGCCAATTCGACCATGACCGTGAACGCCGGCGGCACGCTTGGCGGCACGGGCACTATCGGCGCAGCGACGATCAATGCCGGTGGCACGTTCATGCCTGGAGCCGTCAACACGCCCGGGACGTCGACGATGGTCGCCGGCAATCTGGCCTTCCAATCGGGCGCGCTCTACGTCGTTGCGGTCAATCCATCGACGTCGAGCTTCGCCAATGTCACGGGCGCGGCGACGTTGACGGGCGCGACCGTGGTCGCGAATTTCCTGCCCGGCAGCTATGTCTCGAAGACATACACGATCCTGACCGCAGCCGGCGGACGTGGCGGCACGACGTTCGCGGGCATCACCAATGTCGGACTGCCGACGGGCGCGAGCGATACGCTGAGCTATGACGCCAACAACGCCTATCTGAACCTGACGGCCGCCTTCACCAATTACACCGGCCTCAACGTCAACCAGCAGAACGTCGCCAACGCGCTGACCTACGCCTTCAACAACAACGGCGGCCTTCCGATGGGCTTCTTTGGGCTCAGTCCTGCCGGCTTGACCCAGGTCTCCGGCGAGAGCGCCACCGGCTCCCAGCAGACGACGTTCAACGCGATGAACCAGTTCATCGGCGTGATAACGGATCCATTCATCTCCGGTCGCGGAGGTCCCGTCAGCGCCGGCGGCCCGCCGAATGCGTATGCCGAGGACAGCTCGGCCTACGCGGCACGCGGTCGAACTGTTGGCGAGCGCGACGCTTATGCGGCGATGTCCACCAAGGCGCTGGCAGCTCCGACCTTCGAACAACGTTGGAGCGTGTGGGCCGCCGGCTTCGGCGGGTCGCAGACCACGGCCGGCAACACCATCATCGGCTCGAACAACAGCGCGAGCAGCATCTACGGCATCGCGGTCGGTGCGGACTATCGGGTCTCGCCGGACACGCTCGCGGGATTTGCGCTGGCGGGCGGCCGCACCGGCTTCAACGTCAACGGCCTCGGCTATGGCAGCTCCGACCTGTTCCAGGCCGGCGCCTTCGTTCGCCATAATATCGGTGCGGCCTACATCACTGCTGCGCTGGCTTATGGCTGGCAGGACATCACGACCAACCGCATCGTCACGGTCGCCGGCATCGACCACCTGCGCGCCGAGTTCAATGCGAACGCGTATTCGGGTCGCGTGGAGAGTGGCTACCGCTTCGTCATGCCGACCTTGGGTGGTCTCGGCATCACTCCCTACACCGCAGGACAATTCACCACATTCGACCTGCCGGCCTATGCCGAAACTGTCGTCGCCGGTTCGCCGTTGTTTGCACAGAACTATGCCGCCAAGCGCGTGACCGACACGCGCAGCGAGCTCGGCATTCGCACCGACAAATATTCGCCATGCAGAACGGCATCGTCACGCTGCGCGGCCGCCTTGCATGGGCGCATGATTTTAATCCGGATCGTTCGATTGCCCCGACCTTCCAGTCGCTGCCGGGTGCAAGCTTCGTCGTCAACGGTGCGGCGCAGGCGCCCGACTCCGCGCTGACCACAGCCTCGGCCGAATGGCAATGGACCAACGGCTGGTCTGCCGCCGCGACGTTCGAGGGCGAGTTCTCGAATGTCACGCAAAGCTATGCCGGCAAGGGCGCGATCCGCTACGCATGGTGATGCTTGGTTCTCGAGCTAGCGCGTCGCCAGCACCACGGCCGCCAGCGTAAAGATCAGCGCGGCGATCTGGCCCGGCCCCAGCGGCTCGCCCAGCGCCAGCGCGGAGGCGACCACGCCAATCACCGGCACGGCCATGGTGCCGATCGCGGCGACCGAGGCCGGCAGCCGCGCCAGTGCCGCGAACCAGCTGACATAGGCAATGCAGAACTGCACCACGGTGGAATAGACCAGCAGCCACCAGCCGACCGGCGTCACCAGCGAAAGATGCGTGGTCTCGACCAAGAGGCCGATGATCGAGATCGGCAGGCAGCCGATCCCGATCTGCCAGGCCGCGGCCGTGATCGGCGGCAGATGGATCGGGTACTTCTTCGAGAACACCGTGCCGACGGCGAAGCCGAGCGCGCCGGCCAGCGCCATGATGATGCCAGGCAGCTTCTCCACGCTCGCGGCAAAGCCGTTGCCGCCCATGATCGAGGCCAGGCCGACGAAAGCCATCACCAGCCCCAGCGTGCGCAGCAGGGTCGGCCGCTCGCCCAGCACCGGCCAGGCGATCAGCGAGGCCCAGACCGGCATGGTGTAGGCGATCAGCGCCGCCTCGCTCGCCGGCAGCCAGAGCAGCGCCAGGCCCATCAGCACCATCCAGCCGGTGACGTTGAGGACGGCGGCGGTCAGTAAGCGCGGCCAGATCCCCGGCCCCACCTTGAGGCTCTGCCGGCGGATCAGCGCGAGGGCGGCGAGCAGCACCGCGCCCAGCACGCCGGTCACCCCGCGCAGCGTCAGCGGCGGCAGCTCGGACAGCAGGAACTTCGTCACCGGCCAGTTGAAGCCCCAGCCGATCGAGGTGATGGCGAGGAACATCAGGCCGGCCGGGGCGATGCGCGGTCGCGCATCCCGGCGAGTCGAATCAAGCATGTGGGGTACCCGGCAAAATCGCGGTCAGCTTGGCGCGGATTCGCACGCGCCACCACCACCCCGACGGGCATGCCTGCCCTCACCTTCCGTAGCCCTACGTGAGTCCCGCCGAGGCAACCCCGGTCCCGAAAAATATACCTGCCCTGTGAACAGTGGGGTGAAGGGTCCGTATCGTCACGGGATGCAAATTTTTTTGGTTGGGAATCCCTGAGGACTCACTGATACTTGGCTCAACAAAAGGCGCGGGCTTGCCCCCTGTTATCCCCCGCAATCCACCATATTTAGTATTTGATTCAGGAACTCGCACTAGCTCTTGACGGGCGCAACGGAGAGTCCTAGCTTTCGGTCCGTTCGGCGCGAGTGAGTTTGCGTCCCGCCGGCACTCCCCCAAAGGGTCTCGCAAATCGTCACTCCGCCAAGCCAGCCAAAGGCCGCGGATGAGGGCTTGTCTGCCCTCGAAATGCAGACCTTCGGGCGCCAGAACGGGCCGGCAACAGGCTCGGATGGCATTGGTTGAAGTGGCGTGTGGGGCGTTGAACGCATGTCGCGCACATCCCCTTGGGGCGGATGGGTGTGGACATGCCGGCGGATGAGAACCATCGCGCCGGGAGAAACTGGGCCGGATCCACCGGCTGAACTGCGAAGCCTTTGGGTCGATGAGGCCCTCGGAGGAATCGCGAACCGAAATAGCGACCCGGGCGCCTTGCGGAGGCAGTCCGGCAGATAAAAGGACGGGGCAAGACCATGCGGATTGAGCGGCGCCACACCACTTCGGGACAGTCACCTTACGCCGGGATCGATTTCCGGCTGACCACGTCGGAGATCCGGAATCCCGACGGCTCGGTCGTGTTCAAGCTTGAGAACGTCGAGGTGCCGACCGACTGGTCGCAGGTCGCCTCCGACGTGCTCGCCCAGAAGTACTTTCGCAAAGCCGGCGTCGCCGCGCGCCTGAAGAAGGTCGAGGAGGAGTCCGTCCCCTCCTTCCTGTGGCGCTCCGTGCCCGACACCGAGGCGCTCGCCGCTCTCCCCGAGAAAGAGCGCTTCGTCAGCGAGCTCTCGGCCAAGCAGGTGTTCGATCGTCTGGCCGGCTGCTGGACCTATTGGGGCTGGAAGGGCAACTACTTCTCCTCCGACGAGGACGCCCAGACCTTCTATGACGAGATCCGCTACATGCTCGCCATGCAGATGGTCGCGCCGAACTCGCCGCAATGGTTCAACACCGGCCTGCACTGGGCCTATGGCATCGACGGCCCCGGCCAGGGCCATTATTACGTCGACCCCTTCACCGGCAAGCTGACCAAGTCCAAGTCCGCCTACGAGCACCCGCAGCCGCACGCCTGCTTCATCCAGGGCGTCGGTGACGACCTCGTCAACGAGGGCGGCATCATGGACCTCTGGGTCCGCGAAGCCCGCCTGTTCAAGTATGGCTCCGGCACCGGCTCCAACTTCTCGCGCCTGCGCGGCGAAGGCGAGAAGCTCTCCGGCGGCGGCCGCTCGAGCGGCCTGATGAGCTTCCTCAAGATCGGCGACCGCGCAGCCGGCGCGATCAAGTCGGGCGGCACCACGCGCCGCGCGGCCAAGATGGTCGTCGTCGACGTCGATCACCCCGACATCGAGACCTATATCGACTGGAAGGTGAAGGAGGAGCAGAAGGTCGCCGCTCTCGTCACCGGCTCCAAGATCAACCAGAAGCACCTCAAGGCGGTGCTGAAGGCCTGCGTGAACTGCGAAGGCTCGGGCGACGATTGCTTCGATCCCGAGAAGAACCCGGCGCTCCGCCGCGAGATCAAGCTCGCGCGCCGCAGCCTCGTGCCTGACAATTACATCAAGCGCGTGATGCAGTTCGCCAAGCAGGGCTACAAGGACATCCAGTTCGACGTCTATGACACCGACTGGGATTCGGAAGCCTACCTCACGGTGTCGGGCCAGAACTCCAACAACTCGGTCTCGCTGAAGGACGACTTCCTCCGCGCCGTGGAAACGGATGGCGACTGGAATCTCGTCGGACGCACCACCAAGAAGATCACCAAGACGCTGAAGGCGCGCGACCTCTGGGAGAAGATCGGCTACGCCGCCTGGGCGTCGGCCGACCCGGGCCTGCACTTCAACACCACCATGAACGACTGGCACACCTGCAAGGCGTCCGGCGACATCCGCGCGTCCAATCCGTGCTCGGAATACATGTTCCTGGACGACACGGCGTGCAACCTCGCCTCCGCCAACCTGCTGACCTTCTACAACACCGAGACCAAGCAGTTCGACGTCGCCGGGTACGAGCACCTCTGCCAGCTCTGGACCATCGTGCTCGAAATCTCCGTGATGATGGCGCAGTTCCCGTCGCGCGCGATCGCCGAACTCTCCTACGAGTTCCGCACGCTCGGCCTCGGCTACGCCAACATCGGCGGCCTGCTGATGACCATGGGCCTGTCCTATGACAGCAAGGAAGGCCGCGCGCTCTGCGGCGCCCTCACCGCTGTGATGACCGGCATCACCTACAAGACCTCGGCGGAGATGGCTGCTGAACTGGGCACCTTCCCCGGTTACAAGAAGAACGCCGCGCACATGCTGCGCGTGATCCGCAATCACCGCCGCGCCGCCCACGGCCAGTCCAACGGCTACGAGGCGCTCTCAGTGAACCCGGTGCCGATGGACCTCGTGTCCTGCCCGCAGGCTGACATCGTCACGCGTGCCCAGGCCGCCTGGGATGCGGCGCTCGAGCTCGGCGAGAAGCACGGCTATCGCAACGCCCAGACCACGGTGATCGCGCCGACCGGCACCATCGGCCTCGTCATGGATTGCGACACCACCGGCATCGAGCCCGACTTCGCGCTGGTGAAATTCAAGAAGCTCGCCGGCGGCGGCTACTTCAAGATCATCAACCGCGCGGTCCCCGCGGCGCTGCGCGCGCTCGGCTATCGCGAGAGCGAGATCGCGGAGATCGAGGCCTACGCCGTCGGCCACGGCTCGCTCTCCAACGCGCCGGCCATCAACGCCTCGACGCTGAAGGCCAAGGGCTTTACCGATGAAGCCATCGCCAAGGTCGAGAAGGCCCTGCCGACCGCCTTCGACATCAAGTTCGCCTTCAACAAGTGGACCTTTGGCGAGGACTTCATCCGCGACCAGCTCGGCATCGGTGCCGAGGCGATCGCGGCCCCCGGCTTCGACCTGCTCCAGGCCGTCGGCTTCACCAAGCGTGAGATCGAGGCGGCCAACGTCCACATCTGCGGCGCGATGACGGTGGAAGGTGCCCCGCACCTGAAGGCCGAGCACTATTCGGTGTTCGACTGCGCCAATCCCTGCGGCAAGATCGGCAAGCGCTATCTGTCGGTCGAGAGCCACATCCGCATGATGGCGGCGGCGCAGCCCTTCATCTCGGGTGCGATCTCCAAGACCATCAACATGCCGAACGACGCGACGGTGGAGGACTGCAAGTCCGCCTACATGCTGTCGTGGAAGCTCGCGCTGAAGGCCAACGCGCTCTATCGCGACGGCTCCAAGCTCTCCCAGCCGCTCAACTCGCAGCTCATCGCCGACGATGAGGACGAGGAGGATGCGGTCGAGAGCCTCTACGAGAAGCCGATGGCGGCGCGTGCCACCCAGGTCTCGGAAAAGATCGTCGAGAAGCTGGTCGAGCGCATCATCGTGATGCGCGAGCGCGAGAAGATGCCGGATCGCCGCAAGGGCTACACCCAGAAGGCGGTCGTCGGTGGCCACAAGGTCTACTTGCGCACCGGCGAATACGATGACGGCCGTCTCGGCGAGATCTTCATCGACATGCACAAGGAAGGCGCAGCACTCCGCTCCTTCATCAACAACTTCGCCATCGCGGTGTCGCTGGGCCTCCAGTACGGCGTGCCGCTCGACGAATATGTCGACGCCTTCACCTTCACCCGTTTCGAGCCGGCGGGCCCCGTGCAGGGCAACGACAGCATCAAGTACGCGACCTCGATCCTCGACTACGTCTTCCGCGAACTCGCGGTGAGCTACATGTCGCGCTTCGATCTCGCCCATGTCGATCCGACCGAGTCGAACTTCGACGCGCTCGGCAAGGGCGTCGAGGAAGGCAAGGAGCCGGACGAGACCCAGCACGCGACCAAGCTGGTCTCGCGCGGCCTCACCCGCTCCCGCACCGACAACCTCGTCGTGATGCGCGGCGGCTCGGCCGCGATCGCCCCGGGCAACGACAGTGCCCCGACCGGCGGCAGCAAGGTCACCGCTCTCGCCTCCCACGGCGCGTCGGCCCGCGCCGGCGACGCCATCGAAGGCGCCGTCGCCCTGAAGCAGGAAACCAGCCACGACCTGTCGCCTACCGAGAAGCTCGAGGCGCTCCAGTGGAGCAAGGCCGGCAGCACCGCACAGACGCTCGTCCCCTCCAAGGCAGAGCGCCGCGCGGAAGCCAAGGCCAAGGGCTACGAAGGCGAGATGTGCAGCGAGTGCGGCAACTTCACGCTGGTGCGGAATGGGACGTGCATGAAGTGCGATACTTGCGGAAGCACGACGGGGTGCAGCTGATACTCAGCTGCTGCCATTGAAGACGACCCTCGTCCCTGTGACTTTTAATCATGGGGTCGAGGGTTCGAGTCCCTCCGCGCTAACCAAGCAAAACAAGATTTTTTGCGATTTTTACTGCCGGACTATTTGGCGCTGAGGGCACGATAGGGGTCCTGGCCCGCCCTTGGTATTTCGGGCTGCATGGTATGGGTGAAGCCAAGCGAAAGCTAAGAACGTTGCGAGCCCTGTTGACCGGGAATCCCGGCTGCATTTACTGCGCTGGAGCCCGACTTGCGACCACAATCGAACACATGCCCCCGATCCAGATTTTCGAAGGGCGCCAACGACCGAGAGGGTTGGAATTCCCGGCCTGCGACGTGTGCAACAGCCAGACCGGTCATGCGGACCTTGTTGCGTCTTTGCTCGCCCGTAGCTTCCCGGTGGCGGATACGTCAGTGCAGCGCCGCGATTTCCTAAAAATACTTTCAGCGATCTCCAACAACATGCCGGCTCTCTTGACAGAAATGCACATTCCGCGCGCAGCGGAAAAACTGGCACGGAAACGGCACGGCCTCCCCGACGATATGCACCCTCTCCGCGCGAGCGGCCCGCTGTTGAACCGGTACATTCTGACCTTTGCGGCCAAGCTCGGTTTTGCGTTGCATTTCGAGGTCATGAACGAAGCGGTTCCGGTCGCCGGCGGCGTGCAGGTTATGTGGTTCTCGAATCTGCAAGCGATGAAAGATGATATCCCGCGAGAATTGTTTGACCTGCTGCCGGGCCCGAAAAGCTTGCAGCAAGGCCGCAAGGGCGTTGGCGATCAATTCAAATATTCGATCGCGACAGGCGAGCAAGGCCATATGCTCTACTTCGCTTCCTTCAATTTCTCTTTTGCGGTTGCCGGACTAACCGCAGTCGATCGGTCGATTTGGCTTGAAGGGTATGCGGACAAATTTCCGGTTTATGTTCCTGGCGACTTCAGCCCGCAGAATTAATTCCGAATTAGAATTACGGCGACCGTGCGCTAAATTTATCGCCATCGCCCCCTGCCGGTCTTGCCTCGTCGCTTCACGTTTGGTGGACCGTGTCAGTTAAGTGCACTGTCATCGTATTTAAAGCTCGTACTTCAGCGGTGGCTGCGGTCGGTACAGTACAACGGCTAAGTAAGCCAATGCGGTAAGTTGTGCGGCCGCAAGCAGGACAAGGAGACCATCAGTATAAAAGGGAAGGTATTGCATCACATCGCGCACAGAACCACTACTGCTCACCCTCTTCCCGATCGCGAAACAAGAGCGTTCGGAACAGGGGACTTGGAATTACGGTGACAGTGCACTCAACTTTTAGCTCGCAGGATGGGTAGAGCACTTGCGAAACCCATCGTGCCATGACGGCTATTGATGGGTTTCGCTTCGCCCAGAGACCTCACGGCTCATCATTCGCCGGAGCGTTGCGGCGTGATTGCCTTGCCGCTTGCCTTGCGTCTTTTCTGGCAACCCAGTGCGCGCGAAATCGCTTCGCGGCATGAAACGCCCGCGGCGCCACGACCTGAAACGCCATGGAGGCAACGCCGGCGACAAATCCCTTCACCACGTCAAAAGCGAAATCGGGTCCAAAATACTCCCACATGACCCTGCATCCTTCTTCGCGAAGGCACCGCCGGGCAGTCGTGGGCTGACATGAAAAATGGAAAGGCCCCGTCCGTCACCGGCGGGGCCTCAAGAAAATCCCTGCACGCGCCGTTGCGCGCACGCGAAATCTCTCGGTTCACCCGCTCATGGTGGACACGATGAAAGAGCTGCAAAGCATGGCCGTGCGATTGAAAACGCCCATAGCGATCATCCCGAAATTGCCAGATGCCGACCCGCCGGTGCGCATCGCCGAGCAAGCGCACGAGGGTATAGTGTCGGCGCTAAAGAAGCAGACCCGAGGGCTGCCGTCTGTGTGCCATTTCACAATTGGCGGAAGACTTTTATAAGGCATGATGAGCAAGCGTGGCCCGCAGGAAGGACCGCCATGAACGGCAATCGCTACTACGGGGTTCGGGTCGAGGGCGCCAAATACGGCGTGGGTTTTGGCTCCGCACTCGCCATCGCAATCTCCTACACCAACAATCATTCGATCCTGTGGGCGATCATCCACGGCATCTTGGGCTGGCTCTACGTGGTCTATGTCGCCCTGTTCGGGTGACGACGAACGCGCGAGGACCAGGACGCCCGCTATTGCGAGCCACCGGGTCCGCGCGGAGCGCGGCCCGATGACAGGCTCTGCGACGCAGTCCAGGCCGTCACCCGCGAATTGCGCCTTGCCGATGCCCGGCAAAATCTCACCACATGGCCGCCACGCAAGCGACAACCCACAATCGCGATTTCAGCGCAAACACGACGGAGGCTTGCGGCTTCAGCGATATTCAGGAGTTATTTGCAATGTTGAGTGCGGGCGAAAATAAGACAACGGGAAAATCCGGCCGGCGCGGCGCGAAGAAGAAGGCCGGGCAACGGACCAGGGCCGGCGAGCAACACGCAGCTGCAGCCCATCAACTGCCGGATGCCTCGGCGGAGATCAGCCAAGAGACTAAGCAAGAGAACAGGCAAGAGGCCGAGCAAGAGATAAGGCAAGAGACGAGCCGAGAGATCAGTGCTCAGGTACCCTCGGCTGCAGCCTTGCCAGGCGAGGCTTCCGGGATGGAGATCGCTGCAAGCGCGCCCGTCGCACCGGTGGAACCCTCCCAGGCCAGCCCGCAGGCGATTGCCGATGCCTATAGCGACTACACGAGGACGTCGCTTGAGCACGCCTGGACCTTCCTGGGAAAGCTCGCGGCGGCGCGCTCACCCGTCGAGGCCTTTGAGCTTCAGATGGAGTACGCGAAACAGGTGTGCGGATCGTTGATCGCCGAATCCCAGAAGATCGCCGAGTTGCATGGACAATTGACCAGACAAAGGGTCATGCATTTTGAGGGATTCGTGGCCAAGCTCACCCAGACGACGCTCGAAATTCGCGCGACACGTCACTAACGACAACTGCGTATTCCGACACAGCGGGGGGGAGCGAGCGTAGCCCGGATGGAGCGACTTGTCCGCCGTAGCTCGAAGAGCGAAGGCGGAAGCGAAATCCGGGCTACCTGCCGCGGTCTCGGCATCGGCTAACGCATGATCCGGAAAAGTGCGAAGCGGTTTTCCGAAAAGATCATGCTCAAACAACAACCTAAAGCGCGATGACGATTCATCCCAATCTCATCGCGCTTTAGCCGGTTGTCTTGGCCCGCTGCACTTCGTGCGGGTGGCGACGATCGCCGCGCCGATTTGACTTGCGAACGTAGGTGACGAGTGCCTCGGGGTTCTCGAGCTTGATCTTCAGCGCCGCGACCAATGCGTCCTCGGCTTCGATCGTGAGCACCTTGGCACGCACCCCGAGCTTCAACCCGACAGTATATGACGTCATGGCAGACTCCACGGGTCCAGGCTTCCACCGTACCTCAATCGGCGTCTCTTCGGAACAGCCCTGCTCAACACATCCCCTTTCGCCGCCGAATAAAGCCGGATCACGACCGCTCTATCAGGATCGGTGAACCGAGCTCTTCGAAATGAAAGAGCTGAAAGACCCGCTGGCCGTTGAAGTCGAGCACTCTCAAATCATCGGTTTCGTGCAGATTGCTTTCGACTGCGTGAAAGTGCCCGCCGTAGCGCTCTCTGGCGAGCGACAAGGGAACCTCGAACGCGACGAACTTGCCGATGCCTTTTTGCCTGAGCACCCCAAGGAGCTTCTGGTCGTCCAGGGACTGGTGCGAGGTGAGAATGAGCAGCGGACCGCTCGCCGTGAGCAGCAGAAGCGATTTCATTGGATCCTCCTTTGCGCCCCTCCCTACCTGATCTTCGCCGGGACTCCTTCAGGCGCTCCAGCTCCGTACGAACCTGCGCCTCCATGGCGTCTTGCAATGCGAGTATGCCCCTGCTGGACAATTCTGCGGAGGCCT
Source organism: Bradyrhizobium barranii subsp. apii (assembly GCF_011516635.5). Lineage (GTDB taxonomy): Bacteria > Pseudomonadota > Alphaproteobacteria > Rhizobiales > Xanthobacteraceae > Bradyrhizobium > Bradyrhizobium barranii. Next base: position 5,653,206 of record NZ_CP096255.1, read on the forward strand.
TTCTGTCCAGATTCTGCTTCCAATCCCGGATGGCTTGCTTGGTGGCCTTTTGGGCCTCCGACGTCGTCTTAACGTACTCCGTCAATGGGAGTGCGGCAGTCCGATCGTCGGAAGGATAGGCCTCACCGTTGTCCAACACAACGCGCGAGCGAAGGAGAAATTATGGCGGGCTACGGTTGCTGAAGCAGCCGGGCGCTGCTCCCCGGGGCATCCCTGCGACGTGCTGTGCTATCGCGGGAGGAAGCGCCATGAGGGTCTCCACCGCGACACTCGCCCTGCTTCTTTCAGGTCCGGCCGCGGCCCCAGGAGTGCCAGACATGCTCAATGGCCGACGCCTGCATGACGCCCGACTGGATGGAGCGCGCATCGGTGCCTGAAGCGAACGACCCCAAGCCTGATACCGACAAGCCTGAGGCCCAAAAGCCTGAGGCCGCCAAGCCGGACGAGGTGCGCGCCGATGGCGGGCTGGCGCGGGCCTATGACCAGATCAAGAGCGCAGAGCAAGACCTTGCGCGGCTGGACCGGCTGGTTTCCGGAATGGAACGCGGCAACGAAGTCCCGCGGGCCTCGCAGGCCAGCGCCGGAGCGAAGGCAGCCGAGGGTCCCAAGGACAAGGTGCCGGCACCGGTTAGCAAGGTGGGCAATCAAGGCCTGAAGGGAGATCGGACCATGCTGCGTGCCCTGGTTGGCCTCGTGTTGGCGATCGGCCTTCTCGGCGCCGCCTTCGCTTCGCAATATCGCGATGAGGCCAAGTCGATGACCAGGTCCATCATGGCGCGATGGGCTCCGCCGGCCGCGAGCGAACCCGCGCGAGCGTCCGTGGTCGAAAGTCCGGCGCAACCGCCGGCCGTGCAACTGGCTGCTGCGGATGGGCCCAGTCCGGTGCCCGCGCCGCCGCTCGGCAAGGAAACGGAAAGCGCTCCAAGAGCTGAGGCTCCAAAACCTGACGCTGCAAGACCTGACGCGCCAAGAACCGGCGCCACGGCGCCTGATCCGTCATCGTCCGATCTCGCGCAATCGCTCAAGACCATCACCAGCGAGCTTGCGAGCATCAACGGAAAGCTCGAGCAACTGAAAAGCCGCAACGAGCAGACGCTGCGCGAGCAGGCCGACACCATTCAACAGCTCAAGGCGGCGCAGGAGAAGGATGCCGCGGACAATGCGCGCCTCGCCGCACAGGTCCAGGCGCTGCAAACGCAACTGACGACGTCAGCCGCGCCTGCACCCGCGAAACCGGTCGTGCGGAGCGCGACGAGCAACGAGACGGCTGCGCCTGCACGGCCGCACGTGCAAGCGACCGCCCCCCGGCGGCCCAGGCCGCCGCGAGGACGCTGGATGCCCCCGCCCTATATGGCCGACCCCTACGATCCGGATTGGTAAGCCGTCAGCGTTCTCGGCCAAGAGGCTTGGTGCCAAGAGCCTTGGTGCTATGCTGCGCGGTGATCGGCCGGCAGGCCCTCGGCCAGATCTGTGCGACGTCACGACGGGCCTCGGCATGAAGGAGCGAGCCCATGACCAGGCACCTTTCACGCGTCCTGTTGACCCCAATGATGCTTTTGTTTGCAGTCTGCGCGGCCAGCGCCGCAGACGGCTGCGGCACCGGTTGCCACGCCACCGTTTCCGGCGCGTGCGTGGTCGATGGCTGGGCAACGGGTGCGCGGGTCTGGAATCAATGTCCGGCCACGTCGCGTGCGCGTCCGCCTTGCGGCGGTTCGGATTACGTCTGGGACTCTCGCAAACGGGCTTGTTTCCCGTCGACGCGCGATTGGCTTTGAAGCCCAGCCCGCAGGATCGGGGCGCGCGAGCGCTCACCCCATCCTGCGAACGACGCTCTACGCCCGCCTCACCGTACCTCGCACACCGACACCTTGGCTTCGATCCCGGTCGGCTCGAGCTCTTCCGTCGCAAGCTCCTCGCTGCAGTACTCGCCGACCGAGACGTCCTTCATCCTGCGCTTGACCTGCTCGCACGTCTTGCGGACGTCTTCCGTGAAGAGCGCGCATTCCTCGATGCGCTTGAAGATCTTCCGCCCCTCGTCGCGATACCCCGCTGCCGTCTCGCGCATGAAGGCGATCGCATCATGGACCTGGGCTGTCAGCGCCTCGCATTTTCGCGCGGCATCGATCAGCTCGGCGCCCATGGCCTCGATCTCCTTTGCAGCGGACTCATAGTCACGAATGACCGCCTCTGCACTGAGCGCGCCCACCCGCGTGACCCCCTCGGTGTGCTCGACGTAATCGGGCAGCGCAATTGAAGCAATCGAGCTTCCCGTGCGCACCGATGCAATGTCCGCCTCGAGCTGGACCAGGTTTACGCCTTCACGTCTGCGCAATTGTTCGACACTTGCCATGATCGACCCTCCCAATACGCTCCCCGTACCCCAAACGGCACTGAGTGTATTACGTGGATAAGCGACCTTCTAATCAGATATGCAGTTGACAGTCGCAGCTTTGCCATTTTTGTGCAGTTGCCGCCGCGGCACGCAGCGATGATGGATGTCATCCCCATCAACTTCGTCAGGTGATGGATTTCGCAAAGCCTCAACTCATCCACGCGCTTCCACCAGACCCATGCCAAGGAAAAGCAAGAGCCGCCTCCCCCGCCTTCGCAGCGTCCGGCGGGGCGCCCGGTGGGTGCGAAAGAGGTTCGCGCGCGCACCGAGCGTGGTTCGGATCGCGGGTAGCGTGGCGATCCTGCTTGCGGTCGCAGCGCTTGTGAACATCGTCTATCACGTCATCCGCAAGCCGACCGAGCTGTTCGTCCTTGTCGGCAACGCGCTGGACAAGGAACCGGCCGAGAACTGGCGGCAATACGGGCCGCTGTTCCGAAGCTTTTCCACCGCGACGATCACGCCGGAATTGCTGGCGGCGCTGGCGCAGGTCGAGAGTTCGGGCAATCCGGTGGCGCGCACCTACTGGCGCTGGCGATTGAGCCTCAATCCGCTCGCGATCTACCGGCCCGCCTCCAGCGCCGTCGGCCTCTACCAGATGACCGATCCAGCCTTCGCCGACGCCGCACGGTTCTGTGTCCGCGGCAACGCGGTCACGGAGACCGGCTGCGGGTTCACTGGCCTCTATAGCCGCGCGATCCCGAGCCACGCCATCGAGCTTGCATCGGTGTACCTGGACCGCAACGTGGCTGACGTTCTCGCCCGCGCGGGCGATGTGAAGGCAAGCCGCGAGCAGAAGCAGGATCTGGCCGCCTTCATCCATCTCTGCGGCGCAGGCCCCGCCACAGCCTACGCGCGCCGCAAGTTTCAGATGATCGCCGACGAACGCTGCGGCGATCACTCGGTTGCAAGCTATATCGCCAGGGTCAACGCGATGAAGCGGCAGTTCCTGCGACTATCGGCGGATGACCCGTAGGGTGGGTTTGCCTGCAGCGCGAAGCGCAGTGCATCAGCCTAGACATTCATTGTCGCGAGGGCGCGCGCTTCAGCGGGCTGGCCGGCGCTTTGAGGCGCGTTGATATCCTTCCAACACTCATCGCTTTCCCAACGCGCGCTTATGCGAGGCTTGCCGCGAAGAAGGCGCAACCAGTGCCTTGCCAGCCACGAATATCATGCGTTTTGGCAAAGGCTCAACCCGTCCCTATATGCGGGTGCTTTCCGCCGCGCGCTTCGCCCTACCTGATCTTCGCCAGGCACTCCTTCAGCCGCTCCAGCTCGGAACGAACCTGCGCCTCCATCGCGTCCTGCAATGCGAGTATGCCCCTGCTGGACAATTCGGCGGAGGCCTTTCGGTCCAGATTCTGCTTCCAGTCCCGGATTGCTTGCTTCGTGGCCCTTTGGGCCTCCAACGTTGCCTTAGAGTACTCCTTCATGCAGGCGTCGGCCATTGAGCATGTCTGGCACTCCTGGGCGGCGGCCGGGCTTGAAAGAAGCAGGGCGAGTATCGCGGTAGGGACTCTCATGCTGATTCCTCCCGCCCAGGAGCATAGCACGTCTCGGGGATGCCTCGAGGAGCAGCGCGCAGGATGGGTGGAGCGCTTGCGAAACCCATCGTGCCGCGACAGCTATCGATGGGCTTCGCTTCTCGTCTATTCCGCTCCGCGTCCGTCGATGGCCTTTACCACCAGTACGGCCACCGCCATCCCTCATAGCGGACCCATGACGACACATAGGGCGGGCCGTTCGGATCGACCCGGTCGTCTTCAGGGCGATAACGATATCGTGGAACAATGTAGTAATCCCACGGCGTCGGCCTGAGCACGGGCGCCGTGACGATAAGCCTCTGCTGTGGTTCGCGAACCACTTGGGCCTTCCGCGTCCGGGCCTCAGCGCCCGATATCCCGAGGTTGCACAGCACCAGGGCCGTTCCGAGCGCACACGCGGCGGTGATGATCTTCATGCGTTGGTCTCCTTCCCTGGAAGAGTGCAAAAGGACGCAAGGCAAGGCAAGCTAAATTCGCTCGCGCTACGTGCGCGCGCGGCGCAGAGCCTCCTCCAGCTTTTTCCTTTGCTTGTCCCACCGGCCCTGCTCGGCCTCGGCGCGTTCGTCGAGCGCGGCACGCTCGGCTTCGATCGCCTCCGCCTTCGCGGCGTGCTCCCGCCTCGCCGCGTCCAGCGCCGCCTGGGCCATGGCGACCGCCTTGTCGCGGCGCGCGCGCTCCTTGGCGAGGGCGACCTCTTCCTTGCGTCGCTCGGCGTCTCGCCGCCGCTCTTCCTTCTCGAACGCCGCGGCGGCTTTGCGCGCGTCTTGATCGTCAATCTTGCGTGACTGTTTTGTTACGCCCTCGGCCGGACGCTGCTTCGACTTGGATTTGGACTCGGGCTTGGACTTGGAGTTGGGTTTGGGTTTTCGCTTGGCCTCATCGTCGGCGAGATCGGTCGGCAGCGCGGCGCTCTCGGTGAACGGGCCGCCGGAGCCGACCGGGCGCCGGAGCACGACGCCCGGGCTTGCCATGGTCGCCGCGACGATGTCGGGGTCGTCGGTCTCCTTCGCGGCGCCCTGATGGAAGAGGTTGGAGCTGGCGCCCCAGGCCTCCAGCGCCGCCTTCATCGAGGGTGCGGCGACCGCCTGGTCGTAGAAGCCGAGCGAGGTCTGGTAGGTCTTCAGTTTTCTTTGCGGTTTTCTTGTCGCTTCGCTTTTCGGTTTTTTCGGCATGTCGCCCCGCGGCCCCGGCGACGCACCTGTCCGTCGCACCGGCGCCACCATGCCATAGTGCCCCTGTTTCGCCCGACGAGTCAAATTTTATTCGGGATCACCGAAATCGATGCGAGGCAAGCAACGACCGGGATTGCCGACGGAGCAGCACAATATTCGGTCCCGCAGACCCCTGAAATCACGCGAGTTTTCTACGGTGCGTGGGGTTGTTTTCGACATTTTTGTTGGCCGCGCAGTTCCGCGAGTGTCTCCCTACGCCGCGTCGACGTCCTCAGGCGCCGGACCTGCCACGAGCCCGTCGAGGCCGACCATCAGCAAATCGGCAATGTGCATCAGCTGGTAGAGCGGAATGTCGGCCTCGCCGTTTTCGGCCAGCGCCAGGAAGGCGGGCGTGACGCCGATGCGCTCGGCGAGCTGGACTTCGGTGTAGCCGCGGGTCTCGCGCGCCGCTCTGACGCGCGCACCGATCCCGAGCCGATGCCGGGACTGCTCGTCCGCGGTCATCATGACGGCCTGCTCGTCCGGGCTCGCATAACCCTCGGCGAACGCGGTGCCGATCAGTCTGCCCTTGCGCCAGGCGACGCGGCAGTCCTTGCGCAATCCGCTGCTGAAGACCAACGTGAACTGCTCGGCGACCCAGAGCGACGAGTTGAGCTGCAGGCGGGCGCCGGTGCCGGAGACATCGCGGATCGTGCAGGGCACGCTGATGAGGCTGCCGCTGCCGTTGTCGAACTCGACAATCCCGGTTCGCAACGTCTGATGTCTGGCAGCGGCACGATGCTCGCTCATGACCTGGACTCCCAAAGCTTGCGGCAGCGTCGAACGGCGGATCCGACGTATCCGTATGATCAGGACATGGATACCGCGGAATTTTTCCCGAACTCCTAATCTTACTGCGTCACAAACGGTGGTCTGTGAAATGGGCGAACTTGATTGCACAACAAGGACATCTCGACAACGTTCGGACCAGCCCTTGTTCGAGTCGCCGTCGCATCGTCGTGATCGAATTTGGAATGTGACGTTGGGTCCGTAGCGGCAGAACCGCGGGGTCTGTAATCCGCGGAAACGCGAGCGAGCGGGATCGGCCGGGCGCGCCGAGCGCCTGAGGGGGGAAACGCCTCCCGCTCGGAGATCAGGAATCCGAAGGCTGCAATGCACATCGTTGCGTGATGATGAAAGCCGCGCCAGCCGCGTCCCTCGAAGTGGCCAAGCCCGACCTCCTGCTTGAGTTCCTGATAGTCGCGTTCGATGCGCCAGCGCAATTTAGCCGTCTCTACGAGAGTCCGGAATGCCACATCCTCCGGCAATGTCGAGAGCCAGTATTTGGTAGGCTGGTCCTCGCCTTTCGGCCATTCGATCAGCAACCATTCCTCCAACCGCTGGGTGGTTTGCCAATAATCACGGTGCGCGGCACGGACCCGCACGCGGGCAAAGCGCGAGCTCAGCTTTTCGTTCGTTCCTTGCCGCCACGTGATGGTGCGCCAAGCTTTGGCCGGCAGGCCGATCGCGAGCGCTTTAACGGCGGCCGGCCGACGCTGACGGTTGCGGCGCATCAGTTTCGGGGGACGGCCGCGGCCCGACCATGGCTTCGGCGGCAAGGGACCGGTGCCGGGCGCCCATACCGTTGTGCTCGACAGAAGACCCGCCACATAGGTCAATCCCAGCGCCGTGATCTCCGTGCGCAGATCGCTGTTGTTGCCATAGCCCGCGTCCATCAGCACGACACCACGCGGAAGGCCGGTCGCACAGGCCCACCGCAACTGCTCCAGCGCGATCTCCGGCTTGGTCCGGAAGCCGACTTCGGCAGGAATGCCCACCTTGCGCCGCCGATCGCAATCCTCAGTCCATTCCTTCGGAAGATAAAGGCGGTAGGCAACAGGCAGGCTGGCGTGGTGATTGGCAATCGATAATGACACCGCCACCTGGCAATTATCCTGCTTGCCGAGCTGCCCGCAATATTGCCGTGCAACTCCAACCGAATGTCGCCCCTGCTTGGGAAATCCGGTGTCATCGATGATCCAAGCTTCGATCGGGCCCTGGCGTTCGATCGCCGGCAGGACCATCTCTCGTACCTTGCCCAGCACCTTCTCATCCGACCAGGCGCCGCTGCCGACGAAATGCAGCAGCGATTGATGTTGGGCGGCCGTCCGTTCCGGAGCCGTCATCGCCGCCATTGGCTCCACGCTCTTACGACCGCCACAGGCCATGAGGCCGACGCAATAGTCGCGCAGCGGTGCCTTCCGATCAGCATGACCGATGACGCTGGCAAGCCCTTCCAAATACGTCGCAAATCGCATCTCACTGGTCTTGGTGCCACGCCCGCTCATGTAGCCTCCTCGGCTGATGGTCCATGCTTCAACCATCGCTGATTCCGGCCGGATAAAGCCTGCGGTTTTGTGACTCAGTCGTACTAATCTTACTGCGTCATAAATTTCGATAGCCACTTTGACTTGAGAGTGCCCTGATGCAACAAGGGCATCGAGATAGTGTGACGACGAGCGCAGCGCTCAATCTTCGTCGGACGGTCGCAATCGAATTCGGAACGTGTCGTTCAGGCCGCAATGGCGGATCCCCTCGGCCGATAGGTTGCGGGAATAGCAGCTTCCTTGAAGATTTTGGTGGAGGCTGCTTCTGAGGGGGGAATCGTCTCTCGCTCGGAGACTAGAAAACCGTAGGCGGCAATGCACAATGTTGCGTGGTGGTGGAAGCCACGCCAGCTTCGTCCCTCGAAGTGACCAAGGCCAACCTCCTGTTTGAGTTCGTGGTAGTCGCGCTCGATGCGCCAGCGCAGCTTGGCAATATCGACCAGCTGACGAAATCCAATGTTGGCTGCAAGCGTTGAAAACCAATATTTGGTTGGTGCTGCCTCGCCCTCTGGCCACTCGATCAGCAGCCATTCCTCGGGCCGGCTTTCGGCGAGCCAGTAATCTCGATGTGCCGGACGGACGCGCACACGGGCAAACCGCGAAGACAACGGTTCTGCCGTACCCTCACGCCACGTGATCTTGTGCCAAGCATGTGCTGGCAGACCGATCGCAAGCTTCTTGACCGAAATCGGTCGGTGTTTGCTGTCACGCCGTAGCAGTTTCGGAGGTCGTCCGTTCCCCGACCATGCCTTCGGCGGCCGCGGTCCGGTTCCGGGCGCCCATACCGAGGTTTGTGGCAAGATGCCGGCCACGTAGCTCAGGCCCAGTTCGGTAATACTCCCACGCAGAGCGGTGTCGGTGCCGTAGCCGGCGTCCATCAGGACCACGCCGCGCGGCAAGCCCACCGCACAGGCCCAGCGCAAATGATCAAGTGCAATTGCCGGCTTGGTCTTGAAGGTGATTTCCTTGGGGACTCCGGCTTTGCGCCGACGTGTACGGTCCGTCACCCACTCCTTTGGGAGATAGAGCCGATAGGCCACCGGCAAGCTCGCATGATGGTTCGCAAGCGAAAGAGATACGGCCACCTGACAATTGTCTTGCTTGCCCAACTGGCCGCAATATTGCCGCGCAACGCCGACTGAATGCCGCCCCTTCTTGGGAAAGCCCGTATCATCAATGATCCACGCTTCGATCGGCCCGCAGCGTTCGATGCCCGGCAGCACTAACTCACGGACCTTGGCCAACACCTGCTGATCCGACCAGTCACCTTGACCGACTAAATGCAACAACGACTGATGTTGCGCTGCTGTCCGCTCAGGTGCCGTGATTGCCGCCATCGGCTCGACGCTCTTGCGATCGCATGGCATCATCAGCCCGGTACAGTAGTCGCGCAGCGGTTTGGCGCGTCCTGCATGGCCGATCACACTCGCAAGGCCCTCAATATATGCCGAAAACCGCGACGCTACGTCTCCCGATTTTGTCAGACTCATCTCAGCCCCCGCATGACGAAAAGTGAGTCTTCTCAAATATATGATTCCTGTCGACAAGGGCCGCGACACTCTGACTCAGTAAGACTAGAACGACTGAGTCACAAAACCGCAGGCTTTATCCGGCCGGAATCAGCGATGGTTGAAGCATGGACCATCAGCCGAGGAGGCTACATGAGCGGGCGTGGCACCAAGACCAGTGAGATGCGATTTGCGACGTATTTGGAAGGGCTTGCCAGCGTCATCGGTCATGCTGATCGGAAGGCACCGCTGCGCGACTATTGCGTCGGCCTCATGGCCTGTGGCGGTCGTAAGAGCGTGGAGCCAATGGCGGCGATGACGGCTCCGGAACGGACGGCCGCCCAACATCAATCGCTGCTGCATTTCGTCGGCAGCGGCGCCTGGTCGGATGAGAAGGTGCTGGGCAAGGTACGAGAGATGGTCCTGCCGGCGATCGAACGCCAGGGCCCGATCGAAGCTTGGATCATCGATGACACCGGATTTCCCAAGCAGGGGCGACATTCGGTTGGAGTTGCACGGCAATATTGCGGGCAGCTCGGCAAGCAGGATAATTGCCAGGTGGCGGTGTCATTATCGATTGCCAATCACCACGCCAGCCTGCCTGTTGCCTACCGCCTTTATCTTCCGAAGGAATGGACTGAGGATTGCGATCGGCGGCGCAAGGTGGGCATTCCTGCCGAAGTCGGCTTCCGGACCAAGCCGGAGATCGCGCTGGAGCAGTTGCGGTGGGCCTGTGCGACCGGCCTTCCGCGTGGTGTCGTGCTGATGGACGCGGGCTATGGCAACAACAGCGATCTGCGCACGGAGATCACGGCGCTGGGATTGACCTATGTGGCGGGTCTTCTGTCGAGCACAACGGTATGGGCGCCCGGCACCGGTCCCTTGCCGCCGAAGCCATGGTCGGGCCGCGGCCGTCCCCCGAAACTGATGCGCCGCAACCGTCAGCGTCGGCCGGCCGCCGTTAAAGCGCTCGCGATCGGCCTGCCGGCCAAAGCTTGGCGCACCATCACGTGGCGGCAAGGAACGAACGAAAAGCTGAGCTCGCGCTTTGCCCGCGTGCGGGTCCGTGCCGCGCACCGTGATTATTGGCAAACCACCCAGCGGTTGGAGGAATGGTTGCTGATCGAATGGCCGAAAGGCGAGGACCAGCCTACCAAATACTGGCTCTCGACATTGCCGGAGGATGTGGCATTCCGGACTCTCGTAGAGACGGCTAAATTGCGCTGGCGCATCGAACGCGACTATCAGGAACTCAAGCAGGAGGTCGGGCTTGGCCACTTCGAGGGACGCGGCTGGCGCGGCTTTCATCATCACGCAACGATGTGCATTGCAGCCTTCGGATTCCTGATCTCCGAGCGGGAGGCGTTTCCCCCCTCAGGCGCTCGGCGCGCCCGGCCGATCCCGCTCGCTCGCGTTTCCGCGGATTACAGACCCCGCGGTTCTGCCGCTACGGACCCAACGTCACATTCCAAATTCGATCACGACGATGCGACGGCGACTCGAACAAGGGCTGGTCCGAACGTTGTCGAGATGTCCTTGTTGTGCAATCAAGTTCGCCCATTTCACAGACCACCGTTTGTGACGCAGTAAGACTAAGAGTCTGTCCGGAAAGATTACCTTGGATTGCATAGCTTTCGCAGCATGAGTCGGATGGAGGCCAGCTTGAGAAAGGCGAGCGCCCTGTGATTGAAGCATTCCCAATCTTTGGACAGTCTTCGGCATCGCCCGAGCCAGGCAAAGGTACGCTCGACGATCCAGCGTTTGGGCAAGACGACGAAACGGTGAGCCTGATCGGAGCGTTTGACGATTTCGAGGTTCACGCGCTTCAGAGCGCTACGCAGCCCCTTCTGGAAATGTGGCCCTTGATATCCGCCGTCGGCGTAGAGCTTCAGAAGAAAGGGATAGAGGCCGAACAACGTTGCCATCAGGAGCACGCCGCCGTCGCGATCCTGGATGTCCGCCGCATGCACGATGGCGTGCATCAAGAGGCCTTGCGTGTCGACGAGAATGTGCCGCTTCTTGCCCTTGATCTTCTTGCCCGCGTCGTAGCCATGGAGATCATGAGGCCCCCTTTTTCAGCGCTTTTCACGCTCTGGCTATCGATGATGGCGGCGGTGGGAGAAGCCTCGCGCTCGGCCCTTTCGCGACATTCGACATAGAGGGCGTGATGAATTTTATCGAGCGTGCCGTTCCAGCTCCACAGATCGAAGTAGCCATACAGCGTCGAGCGCGGCGGCAGGTCCTTGGGGATCGCGCGCCACTGGCAACCTGTGCTCAGGATGTACATCAGCCCGTTGGCAATCTCGCGCAGGTCCACCGTACGCTTGTTGCCGCCGCGCTTGGCCGGCGGGATGCGAGGCGCGATCAGCGCCCACTCCTCGTCGGTCAAGTCGCTCGGATAGCGCAGGCGGCTGCGGTCGTAGCGTGCACGGTTCTCGGTAGTCCACATTGGCGGCGCGTCCCCATCGAATCAGGCCGCTCACCTTGAATCACAACCGATTCATTCGACTCAACATGTTTTGGAACAGACACTAAGGCTCCGGCACTTCAACCGGGACCGGACGCCATGGTAAAGGATTTGCTCCCAATCCATCTTTTCCGGCGGAATGCGTGCGGCGCGCCCGTGAGAGCGTTTTCGAGCGAAGTGGATACCGGTTCGCGTAAAGAAAACGCGCCAAAACAAAAACCTGGAGCCTTTCCCGTTCCGATTCCATCGGAACGGGAAAGGCTCTAGGGGGTGACGAGGCAAGCAATGACCGAATCGATGAAATGCCCGAACTGTAAGTCGGAGCACGCCTATCAGGACCGCGATCTCTGGGTCTGTCCGGAATGCGCCCATGAATGGCGCGCTGGGGGCGATGCGGCCGCGCCGGCTCCGCAGGAGGCCGGGGTGCGCGATGCGCATGGCAATGCGCTCGCCGATGGCGACAGCGTCATCGTGATGAAGGACCTCAAGGTCAAGGGGTCGTCGTCGGTCGTCAAGGGCGGCACGAAGGTCAGGAACATCCGCCTCCAGGACGCCACCGACGGCCACAACATCGCCTGCAAGATCGACGGCATCGGCGCGATGAATTTGAAATCGGAGTTCGTGAAGAAGGCCTGAGCCGCCCGCGTCCGCTCGCGCTATTCCTCCAGCAGCGCGTCATACCCCTTCGCGCTGAACGCCAGAAGACAAAACCCGTGCCCGAACGGATCGGCCAGCATGGCGATCCGGCCATAGGGCGCATCGCACGCGGGCGCCTCGAGGATCGCACCGGCGGCAAGTGCGCGCGCGACGGCGGCATCGACGTCGTCAACGACGACGTCGATATGCAGCGGCGTCCAGTGCCGCTCGTAGCGGCGGCGGTCGCTGCCCGCGCCCGGTGTGCCGGCCTGCTTGGTCAGAAGATACAGCGGCGCGGGCCAGCCCAGCAGCTCGACGAAGTCGGTGCCGAAACGGCGGCCGACCGTGAGGCCGAAGGCGGCGGTGTAGAAGGTGGTCGCTTGCGCTGCGTCGGGAACGTCGATGTTGAGCAGGATGGTCATGACGGGCAGCGTAACCCGGACGGAGCGGACGCATAATCCGGAATCTTGCCGCACCTCCGGTCGCGCTATGCGATCACCGCTGCCGCTGCGCCAGATAGAACCCGCACAGCACCGTGACCAGACCCGCCACCTGCAACATCGTCGGCGGCTCGCCGAGCAGCAGCCAACCGACCAGGAGCGTCAGCGCCGGCACGCAGGCCGGGATCACGGCGGCGCGGGCGACGCCGAGGCGCTGGACCGAGACGGCGAACAGATAAAGCGCGGCGGGGCCGGCGAGCACGCCCTGCGCCAGCGCCTGAATGGCATTCTCGGTCACACCGATCGCCGCGACATGGGCGAGACCGACGGTGGCGAGATAGATCGGCAACAGCAGCAGCGACAGCACGTTGATGACGAGCGCGGCCGACACGGCGGAGACGCGCCAGTGCCGCAGCAGCGCGCCAAAACCGGCGAACATGAATCCGGTGAGCACGAAGGTCAGATCGCCGAGCACACCATCAGACCCGATATGGCCGATCGATTCCGCGCCGATCACGCAGAGGCCGCCGACGATGACCAGGGCGCCGGCAAGGCGCGACGCGGAGATGTGCTCCTTCAGCACGACTGCCGCGAGCAGGAGGCCGCCGAGCGTCGCGCAGGAGGGCTGGATCACGCTGCCGTGGCCGAGCGGCACGAACAGGAATCCAGTGTAGGAGATCAGCGACATCACGGGACCGCCGAGCACCATCAGCACAAGGCCCCTGCCCCAGCCGATGCCGCAGAGATCACCGATGCCGGCGCGCGCGACCAGCGGCAGGAACGCGATGCCCGACCAGACATAGCGATGCACGAGCAGATCGACCGGGGTGAAACCGACCTTGAGGCCGTGCCGCGTGCCGGCAAAGCCCAGCGCCCAGAACAGCGCAGCCGACAGGCCGCAGATGACGCCGAGTAACGCCGGCGCCGCATCGTTCTTCTGAATGAGAGCGTCAGCGCCGCTCGTTCGCTGATCCATCGACAAGCCTTATGTCAGCGCGTGAGCCGCCTCAACCCACGCCGTTGCAGGTCTGGCACGCAGCGTAGCCCAACCATCATGCCTCCTCGCCGAACACCATCTGCCATCCGTTGCGCGTGTCCATGTATTCCCGCACTTCGCGAATACGGTCCCCGGCCACCGTGAACACGAAGCAATAGTCGTTCTCGTAGGGCTTGCCGCCCGCAAGCGTGGCACGCATCCGCTCCTCCACGATCACGACATCGCCGTCGGCGTAGACGCCGCGGAAGGCGATATCGATCTCGGAAAACATCCTGTGCATCTCCTGCGCGATGAAGCGCGCGATCGCTTGCGCGCCCACCATGTGATCGGTGTGATCGAGCGCGACGGCGGTGGCGTTGCCCTTCGGCGCGATCCATTCGGCATCGTCGGTGAACAGTGCGGCGATGCGGCCGGCATCGCGCGACGAGAAGGTCTTCCAGGCGTTGAGAACGATGTCTTTCGGGCTGGTCACGGCGCGCTCCAGAACTGGCATTGAGGGGGCTTGCATCGAGGGCCGCCTTCTAGGCCACCATGCGCGTTGCGGCTCGCCACAATCGGACTCGGTCATCCCGCGGCCCTTCCGCCCGCGCGGGCATGCGCTATCATCCGGCCATGCTGAGTTTTGACGACTGCAACGCCGCGCGCCTGCGCAGGGATCCCCGCTATGACGGCCGCTTCTTCACCGCAGTGAAGACCACGGGCATCTATTGCCGCCCGGTCTGTCCGGCCAAGCAGCCGCTGACGCGCAACGTCGTCTATTACCCCACGGCGGCCGCGGCCGAAGCCTCGGGATTCCGGCCCTGCCTGCGCTGCCGTCCCGAAACCGCGCCGTTCTGCCCGGCCTGGAACGGCACGCGTTCGACGGTCGCGCGCGCGGTGAAGCTGATCAACGAGGGCGCGCTCGATGAAGATTCGGTGGTGACGCTCGCGATGCGGCTCGGCATCTCCTCGCGTCACCTGGCGCGCTTGTTCGAGCGCCATGTCGGCGCGACGCCGCAGCAGCTTGCCAAGACGCTGCGCGTCCAGCGCGCAAAACGCCTGCTCGATGCTGGTGAACACACCATGACCGACATCGCGTTTCAGGCCGGCTTCGGCAGCTTGCGCAGATTCAACGCCGCGTTCGCCGAGCTCTATGGAAGATCGCCGTCCAGCCTGCGCTCATCGAAGCATGCGTAGCCCGCATCGAGCTGCGCAAGTTCGCTCAGAAAAATCCGGGGCTGAGATCGAGCCCATAGGTCAGGCTCAGCACGAACACGAACAGCGCGGCGGCTGCGAACAATGCAATATGTCTGAGAATAAACGCGCGCGGCGAGGTGGTGGCAATAACTGCTTTTTGCGCAACGGGCATGACGGCTCCATTATGAAAACGGTTTTTGGCCGCCACTAAGCGGCGCCCGCATCAGGCGCCGCGATCTGCAAAGCAACTATTAAAGAGATCACACTCGTCTTGAACGGCCGTCCACAATCGGCGCGCGACGGCGGTTTTTCTTGCCGCGACTTTCTCAACCCGCGCACGGCCGCGCCAGAACGTGGCTCGCTTCTCAAAAAAAAGACCGCGCTCCTGAAAGGGAACGCGGTCCATGCAGGCTCGGGAGGAGACGAGCCTGTTTCATGTCTTCAAGCGATTGAGATCAGCGGGCCGTGCCCGTCGTGACGTCCGCGGTCTTGACCTTGCGCGGCGTCAGCACGCGGGCCTGGTGGACCGAAGCGACCGTGGTCGGCACGGTTGCCTGCTGCTCGACATGCGCGGCACCAAGCACGCGCACCTGCAGGGGGGAGACCGGGAAACCGTTGGCCTCATAGGTCGGCAGCTCGGCGGCGAAGGCCGCAGTGCTGCCCGCGATCGTCAGGATGGCGGCGGCGATCGACAGAGTCTTCTTGTTCATTGGTGATGCTCCTGAGTGGAAGGTTCGGAGCACATTTAAGCGCGTTTTGCTGCATTGCGACATGCTCTGTTGCATTGCAATAGCGCGCCCTCTGCATGGCAATATGTTTAATGCGCACAAGCGCTTGGTCGAATCCCCGCCGGACGCGACATGACGCTTTTATGGGCGGCGGTCAGGCACCGAGCACATGCCCCGCGTCCACGCGGCTTATTTCAACGCCGTCGCCAGCGATTGCAGCTTTGCGACGAGATTGGTGCCGAGCGCATAGATGATCTCGATGATCGCCAGCGCGATACCGGCTGCAATCAGACCGTATTCGATCGCGGTGGCGCCGGATTCATCGGCGGCAAATTCGATCAACAGGCATTTCAATTTCACAACTCGCATCCTTCCAACTCTACCGCACGTTGCCGGCACGGGAGAGATACCAAGTCGCAATCCAAGATTGAGTAAATTCAATCCCTTCAATTTGATGACAATGAATGGCTGCCGCTTTTCAGCCACTTGCCGCCCCTGAAACCGCAGGGAATTCGCGTTGCGCCTCTGCAACACCCGCCCGAAAAGACCCATTTCGCCCATTTGCGCCATTGCGCCGCCACACCATCCTCCGAACAATTGACGCGTCGCGTGCCTGGCTGTGCAAGATTGGTTCGAACAGAACCGTTTGGAGGCAGGGATCATGAATGATCGGCGGTCTCTTCTGGTGGCGGTCTCGTGCCCCTCGGCCGTTCTCGCCGGCTGGCTGGTGCTCTCCCTGTCCGCCTACGCTCCGGCCCTCATCGAGAAAAGCAGCGCCAATGCTGCCGCCGTGTCGCGCGCGAAAGATCTTGGCCGGCTCGAGCTCGCCGACGTCCCGCATGCCGCGGCCATCGAGGATGGCATCGCCCTGACCGCCGATATCGCGGCCGCTGTCGCTGCGACGCCGAATCCGGATCCGGCCCCCGAGGCCGCAACAGCCGAGACGCCCGCCGCCGTCATCAAGCTCGCCTCGGCCGATCCGGCCCTGATCTTGCCGGCGGAAGCGCCGCCGGCGCTACAGATTTCGCCTGGACCGGCGCCCGTCCTCAGCGAGGCTGCACCAGCAGAGGCCGCACCGGCGCCGGAGCCCGTGGTCAAACTCGCCTCCGCCGATCCCACCGAGATCGTGACGACAGATGAGCTGTCGCCCGCGGCGATCGCGACCGGCCCAGCGCCTGCCGCGAGCAAGCCGTCGCCGCCGGCCGACACCGTCGCCGTGCTCGATGAGTGCTTTGTCATGGACGCCTGCATCGACCGCTATCTGTGGACGCTCTATCAGCGCACCGCGAAGGAGGATTCGATCAAGGTCGAGGACCGCCGCCCCGTCACCATCAAGCGCAGGGGCAAGATGGTCACGGTGATGCGCAGCTTCACAAAGCTGGTCGATCAGGATTTTGGCTGGAAGGATCCGAAAGCGGCCGATCGCGCCAGCATGCCGATGATGGATTACGTCATCGGCGGCATGGACAAGAGCTTCAAGCGAAAGCTGTTTCGCATGCTGCTCGCAGCCGAGGCCGCCGGCCTGTCGCCGGGCATCACCAGCGCGTTCCGCGACGACTACCGCCAGTCGATCGCGAGCGGCCTGAAGGCCGCCTCCGACCGCTCCTATCATGGCGGCAGCACGCGCGGTGGCTACGGCCACGGCATGGCGGCCGACATCGTCAGCACCCAGGGCAACAACCGCGCGCAGCGCTGGGTCTCGACCGAAATCCTGTGGAAGTGGGTTGACGCCAACGGCAAGGCATTCGGCATTGGCCGGCCCTATCTCGGCCGCGATCCGCCGCATGTCGGCCCGGTCGACGGCCAGGAATACATCTCGAAGCGTGGCACGGGAGATCGCAAGGAAGCGACCAACGTGAGGTCCAAGAAGGTGATGCGGGCCGCGGCCCACGCAAAGCTGCGAAAGACACACGCCGCGCGCGAGCAGAAGAGTTTGGCCAAGCCGCAGAAGTCGGCGCAATCGGCCGGCAAGCGCGCGACCTGACCCTGTTACGGCTTCCGCCCGGGGATCGGCAGCGGTACGAGGCGCATCTCGGCGGTGCCTGCGTCTTGCGTGCGCACCAGCACCGCAAAGATGGTTTCGACCGCAAGCCGCACCGCCGCCTGCATCGCCTTGCCCTTGGCCAGATGCGCCGCAATCAGGCCGGTAAGGAGATCGCCGGTGCCTGAGGGGCGGATCGGCAACCGCGGCGTCGCAAAGCGCGACAGCTGGCCGTCGGCGCACAGGATCGTCTCCACCTGCCCTTCTGCCGTGTCGGCGAGCGTGCAGCCAGTAGCGACGACATCGATGCGACGTTGCCCCGCCAGCGCCGCGCAGGCCGTGCGCAGGCTCTGAGTGTCCGCGATCGTGACGCCCGACAGCAGCTCGAGCTCGAACTGGTTCGGCGTGGTCAGGTTGGCGGCCGGCAGCAGCCGGTGCTGCACCACGTCCAGAATGCCGTCGGCAACATAGACGCGGCCGTCATCGCCGATCACGGGATCGCAGAGATAGACCAGCTTCGAATTCCGCGTCAGCGCCCGCTCGACGAAGTCGGCGGTCACAGCCGCGTTGCCAGGCGAGCCGAGATAGCCGGTGACGAGCACCGCGGCCTCATCGACGAGGTCGCGCTCCTCGACGCCTTTGAGGAGATCGGCGACGAGCTCGGTCTCCAGCACCCGCCCGCGCAACGTCGGATAACGCGGATGGTTCGACAGCAGCGTCGTCGGCACCGCCGCGACGTTCACGCCCTCCGCCTGCATGGCAAAGGCCGCCGCGCTGTTGCCGACATGGCCGTGAACCACCTGGCTTTGAATGGAGATGACGAGCATTGAGAGGTCCGTAGGGTCAAATACTGGATGACGCAAGGTAGCCCGGATCGAGCGAAGCGTAAGCCGGGGTCTGAGATTCCAGCATGATTCCCGGATTGCGCGGAGCCTGTCATCGGGCGGCCGCTTCGCGCCGACCCGTTGGCTCCATCCGGGCTACGGGACAACGCCATACCCCAGCCCCGGCCGCAGCGCCTGCATCTTCCGCGCCAGCCGCCGGTGCCCCGTCTCCTCCGACCGCGCCAGCCGGTCGGCGACCGCGATATGGTCCGCATCGCTCTTGTGCTGATTGAGCTTGGCCTGCCCCTCGACGGTGTCGACCACGAGATCGACGACCCGGATCGCAGCCAGCATGCTCTCGCGCTTGCCCGGCTCCATTTGCGCGAGGTCCCAGGGCTGCTTCGGCAACCGTGCCTCGGACACCGCAAGCAGCGCATCGCCATGCCCGCGGTTCTCGTCCAGTTCGCGCAGATGCGCCACGCCCGACAGGTGCACGGCCTCGTAGAGCCAGGTCGAGACATTGTCGCGCGAAGAGTACCAGTCGTTGGAGATGTAGGCGTCGTCGCCGGCAACGATCAGCAGGAAGCGCCGCGTGCCGTCTGCGAGCGACACGAGCGGATTCTTGGCGGTGAAATGGATCTGCACGATCACCTGCCCGTTGCGCTCGACCAGCACGAACGGCACATGCGAGGCCCGCGGACCGTGCTCGTCCGCCGCGACGATCATGCCGAAGCCGCGTTGCCCGGCAAATTCCAGCGCACGCTGCTCCTCGATGCGAAACTGGGGGCGAAGCACATGCATGGCACGGGTCTCAATGGCTCGAATAGGGAATGGCGAGCGAAGGCTAACCCACCAGCCGGCAAGATCTGAAGAATAATCGGCCCGCAAACGCCGATGTCAGCAATGCCTCAGCGCCGCGCCAGCGTCGCAAGATAGGCGCAGAACATGTCGGCCATGGCATCGGCATAGGCTGCGATCTCCGTCTCGCTCCGCGTCTCTTCCGAAAAACTCTTGCCGACCTCGCTCAGCGTCGCCGTGATCAGCTCGCCGGCAAGGATACGCGTCGTATCCGAGGCTTTCGGCAGCGCCTCCCGCATGAACCCGGCGACGATCCCCTCGCCGGCTGCCCGGGCGTCCTGCGCCTCGGGCGCGTCGCGATACAGCGGTGCAGCGTCACTGAGCGCGACGCGGATGGCGGCCTCCTCGCACTCGGAACGAATAAAGGCATGGACCAGCGCGCGCAGCCGCGTCGGCGGCGGCTTCGTCGGGTCCGCCAAAATGCCGCGCAGAAGCTCGCTTGTGCTCCGCCACTCATCGCTCTGGAGACGGAACAGAATCGCCGCCTTGTTCGGAAAGTATTGGTAGAGCGATCCGACGCTCACACCGGCCCGCTCGGCCACCCGTGCCGTGGTGAAACGCTGCGCCCCTTCCTTTGCCAGGACCTGAACAGCGGCATCCAGAATGGCGGCCACCAGCCCGCTCGATCGGGCCTGTTGCGGCTGTTTTCGTGAGGAAATTGAACGGCTTCGGCGATCGGCCATGGCGTGCTCGGGCAATGCGAATAGGAAATGCGACGAATTAGTCGTATCTCAATCCCTGCGCAAGCACGCGCTTCTTCGCGAACTCCGGAGACATCAAATGACCACCCCGACCATCACAACGCTTGCGCCGCTGCTGGATCGCCTGTTTGACGAGGCTGAAGCGGCCAGGGGCGCAACACATGCCGCCGTCGCCGATTTGTCCGACGCAGACCGGGCGCGGATGATGCGGAGCAAGACCGATTACCGCGACCTCTACGGACGCTTGAAGGACGCACCGCTCGCGGTCTCGCGCGAGACAGGTCACCTGCTCTACATGCTGGCGCGCAGTTCGCGCGCCAAGGCGATCGTCGAGTTCGGGACCTCCTTCGGCATCTCGACCCTGCACCTTGCCGCAGGCTTGCGCGACAATGGCGGCGGCCGCCTCATCACCAGCGAGTTCGAGCCGTCCAAGGCGGCGCGGGCGCGGGACAATCTTTCGGCTGGTGGGCTGATCGATCTCGTCGAAATCCGCGAGGGCGATGCGCTGAAGACGCTCAGCGCCGATCTGCCCGACACGATCGACCTCGTGCTGCTCGACGGCGCCAAGGCGCTCTACCCGGAGATCCTCGATCTGGTCGAAGGCCATCTCGAGCCGGGCGCGATCATCGTCGCCGACAATGCCGACGACAGCCCTGACTACCTCGCGCGCGTACGCGGGCCCGCAAGCGGCTACATGTCCACGCCCTTCGCCGAAGACGTCGAGCTCTCCGTGCGGATCAGCTGACGTTGCATAAAATCGACACTCTGAGCCGTCGTGCGATCTGTCGCGCGGCGACTTCGTCTTCTCGGCGAAACAGCCAAAACTCCGGCAAACCGCCGCCAACAGGCTCCGCCCTGTCGCAGGCTCGTCACTCACACGTGATACCTCCACCCGCCAAAAGCCATGTTTCGCGTGCTAAACATACCTACCGCGCGGTATCTTTCGCGTCCCCATCCCGAGCCGGCCATGACCTCCGCCTTCAATGCCTACGCAGCGCTTGCCCTCGCCATCGTCTTCGAGGTGACCGCGTCCGCCTTCCTGCAGCAGTCCGCGCAGTTCACGCGGCCATGGCCGACGCTGGCCATGGTGCTGTTCTACGTCGCCTCGTTCTACGCGCTGTCGGTGGCGATCCGGGTCATTCCGCTCAGCATCGCCTATGCGATCTGGGGCGGCGTCGGCATCATCCTGACCGCCACCGTCTCCTTCGTGCTGTTCCGCCAGATGCTGGACGCCGCGGCCTTCGTCGGCATCGGGCTGATCGTGTCAGGGGTCGTGGTCATCAACCTGTTCTCGCAAACGACGGCGCATTGATGCCGGCCAGCGCCTACTCCCGCGCCAAGCAGCCCGAGCAGGTCCGGCGCGCCCTGCTCGACCATGCCGCGGCGATCGCCATGGATCACGGCGTATCGGGGATCACGGTGCAGGCGGTGGCGGCGGCGGCCGGCGTCACCAAGGGCGGGCTGTTTCATCATTTCGGCAGCAAGCAGGCGCTGATCGAGGGCCTGTTCGCCGATCTCCTCGGCCGCGTCGATGCCGAGATCGACGCCGCTATCGAAGCCGACCCGAAGCCGCGCGGCAGCTTTACGCGGGCCTATGTCAATGCGGTCTTCACCGGCAAGGCCTTCGGCTTTGCGACGCCCTGGGCGGCGCTGAGCATGGTCGTGGTCACAGATCCGTCCCTGCGCCGGCTCTGGAACGACTGGATGAAGGCGCGCCTGAAGCGTCACGGTACGACCGACACAGCGCCCGAACTCCACGTCGTACGCCTCGCCGCCGACGGCGCCTGGCTGTCCTACATCACGACGGGACAGACGCGCATGGGCGCGGACTTGCGTGCCGTGCACGACCGCCTGATCGCACAGACCTATCGGCGCGGATAACCGGAACGACGGCTATTGGCTCTGCACTGCCTTGGGCGGACGCGGCGCGGATTTGGCCGGCTTTGCACCGGACTTGGCCGCCGCGCGCGGCGGCGGTTCGTCGACGGACACCAGATAGGCGGCGAGCGCCTTGGCGGAGTCGGCGCTGGTTACGTAATGGTCCTTCAGGAACCAGGCGAGCGTCAGGCTAAAGCGCCCTTTCGCCAATCCCCGCGGGCTGCGATGGCAGGTCGCGCAGCCGTCCGCGAAGAGCTTTGCGGCCGGCTTGCCGGCATCGAGGTTTTGCGCGGACGCGACCGTCACCGTCAGCGCCGCGGCTGCGAGAGTCACCAAAGGCGCGATCACGTCGCGCCCCGGTCGAAACAGCGAAATCAATGTCGTCCCCTAGAGCGTTTTCGAGCGAAGTGGATTCCGGTTCGCGTAAAGAAAACGCGTCAAAAGAAGAATCGGCCCCGTCGCGCGGTCACGCCGCCGATAGCTGATCGAATTCGGGCGGAGTGTAGGCCTTGCCGTCCGGGTCGGTGATGACGACCTTCCATCCCTCGCTCGCCCATACTTTTGCCTTCGCCACGATGAGCAACCGGCTCTCGCGGGCAAAACTGCACTTCTCATTGTCGCGTTCTGCGACCATCTTATAGGCCAATGCGCATCCCCTTGCGTCGTCCTGCACCCGCTCCCTCGTGGCAGCGGGCTTTGGCGGCAATTCGCCGGGAGCGTGGCAATTTGGTGCCATCGACGGCAGCATTGTGCCCTGATTCCAACTGAGCGACGGAGATTGATCGTGCGCAGCATCAGAAATGCGATTCTGCTTGTCGCGGGCTTGCCTGGCGTGGCGCTGCTTGCCACCGCACCTGCGCGGGCGCAGACCTACGATCCGCGCTATCCCGTCTGCATCGAGATCTACACCATCGACGGCAGCAGCATCGATTGCAGCTTCACGTCGATCGCGCAGTGCGCCGCGACTGCTTCCGGGCAGTCCGCCCAGTGCTACGCCAACCCTTATGCCCTGCGGAGCCGGCCACCGGGCCCGGGTCCATCGCCGCCGCGACGGAACCGTTAAGGGTATCGCGATCCGCTTAGTGGACGCGAATGATATGGGGACGCCCGAGATCGATCAGCCCCTGCACCGCCGAGAGACGGTCGTCCAGCGCTGCGATGGTCAGCAACAGGTTGTTGCGGCGCTCGTCGAGCATGCCCATCTCGGCACCGGTGAGCTTCGTGCTCGTCCGCTCCTTGTGAATCCCGTCGAGGGATTTGCGCAGCCCGGCGATCAGGCTGGACAGTTGTTTGGCCTCCTTGGTCATCGACCGCTTCGCGACATTTTGGCGGCGCGTCTCCGCCTGGCTCTGTCTCATCGTCATCCTCCCGTTGCCCCGCTGCCCCGAGTGGATGCTTACAGCTTTGAGTACACATATTACGATCGATGAAATCTGCCCGCGAAGAACTTTCTTAAATTGGACAAGCCGGGAACCTGACTCGAACCAAACGGAAAGCCCGGCGCGAGGACCGGGCTTTCGTTGGCAACGCCAGGGCTGTTTGAGCGTCAGCTCGCTTGCAGCATGAACGCGTCGAAGTACGCCGCGAGCGCAGAAAAAGCGTCGATCGGAAGAACCTGCGCGACATATTGGTCGGGGCGCACCACGACGATGCAGCCAGCCCTCCGATCGATACCGCGCATGGTGAAAACGTCCTGGCCGCTCTTGAGGTCCGGACAGAACATCTTCTCGTAGTCGATCAAGCCGTGTCGCCCCTTGCGCGGCAGCAGCAGCGCCGGCATCGCCTCCACGGCGAGCGCGCGATGATCCTGCTGGAAGACGGCACGCAGGTCGATCACGCTGTCGATGTCGGCTCCAGCGGGCGTATGGCGACGGACCGGCGATTCACGGGCCTCTGCGAGAAAATCACACAGCGCGCGGATCGCCGATCCCGCGGCGGCGGGATCCTCCGCGGGCGAAAACGCGTAGACGCGGAAGCGGCCATCGGCCTGCGCGGCATGGCCGAGATGCACCGGCTTGGCGTCCGCAAGCCGGATCACCGGCGCGGAATGGAAGCGCGTGCCGATGACGAGGCCTTCGGCAAGATGCTGGTGTGATGTCGCGCCAGTGAGGGGCGACGGCCGGTAATGCGTCGCCGTGCCCGCGGTATAGCGCCCGTGCCTGACGAAATAGTCCTGCGTCCTGGCCGCATCGGCACCACCGGCCTTGGCGGCGGAGGCGAGAATGCCCGCCCATTCGCGGTCGAAATCGATCAGCTCCTTCGCCACCGCCTGGCGCTCGGCCGAATAGGAATGCAAGAGGCCCGGTGCACACTGCCCCCGGAGGACGGCGGCGAGCTTCCAGCCGAGATTGAAAGCGTCCTGCATCGAGACGTTCATGCCCTGCCCCGCCTTCGGGCTGTGGGTATGGCAGGCATCGCCGGCGATGAAGATGCGCGGGAGGCGCGAGGCGATCTCGGCCTCCGGAACGTCGTCGAACTTGTCGGTCAGGCGCTGGCCGATCTCGTAGACCGACCACCAGGCGATCTCCTTCACATCCAACGTGTGCGGCTTCAGGATCCGCCGCGCTTTCGCGATCACGTCATCGGCGGTGATGTTTCGATTGGCGACGCGCTCGCCGACATCGAGCTTTGCGAGCTCGACATAGAGGCGGACCATGTAGCCGCCTTCGCGCGGAATGATCAGCAGGCTGCCGTCCTTCGCCGACTGGATCAGGGCCTTGAAGCGGATGTCGGGAAAATCGGTCACCGCCAGCACGTCCATCACGCCCCAGGCGTGGTTGGCGGAATCGCCATGCAGTTCGCGGCCGATCGATTTGCGCACCGTGCTGCGCGCGCCGTCGCAGCCGACGACGTAGCGCGCCCTGATCGTCTCCACCTTCCCCTCATTGCCGGCATCGCCTCGCTCGAGCCGCACCGTCACGGCATGGTCGGCGGGACCTGCCGCCGGATCGACCTCGAGGTCGAGCAGGCGCCGGTTGTAATAGGGCTCGAGCTTGGCCGGCGAATTGCGCATGACATCGAGAAAGCCGTCATGGATGCGCGCCTGGTTGAGGATGACATGCGGGAATTCAGACAGCCCGTCCTCGACATCCTGCACACGCCCGCTGCGGACGATCGTCTCGGGCTTCCGTTCGTCCGGCTTCCAGAACGTGGTCTCGTTAACCCAATAGGCTTCCTTCAGCACGCGCGCGCTAAACCCATAGGCGTGGAACATCTCCATGGTGCGGCAGGCGATGCCGTCGGCCTGCCCGACCAGCAATTGGCCCGGCTTCTGCTCGACAATGCAGGTCTTGATGTCGCCGAACTGCGCAAGCTGGGCCGCGAGCGTCAGGCCCGCAGGGCCGCAGCCGACGATGAGGACATCGACCTCTTCAGGCACGACCCCGGCTGCGCCCGAAGCCAGAATGCGTTCGGCGGGATCGGCGATTTCAGGATCGCCCGGCTGAAATCCATTGAGATGGAATTGCATGAGCACCTCTCCCGTCAACGTCTTCTTCGATATTGCTCAGTATGCTGACTATCAGTATACTTGTCAACGATCCGCGCCTTCCCTGCCGCAACGGAGAATTCGGTGAAAGACAACAACGACATGCCCGGGCATCTGGCGCGCCGGTTCCAGCAGATCGCGGTGGCGGTGTTTCTGGCCGAGGTTGGGGAAGCCGGTTTCGACCTGACGCCGGTGCAATACGCGGCACTTGCGACCATCAAGGGCAATCCGGGGCTCGACCAGGTGACGCTGGCAGGATTGATCGCCTACGACCGCACCACCATCACCGGCGTCATCGACCGCCTCGTCCAGAAAGGCCTTGCCGAGCGCCGCGCCTCCAGCCGCGACCGCCGCGCCCGCGAGCTTGAGATCACCGACGAGGGCCGACGCACGCTGCGCAAGATCACGCCGGCCGTGGAGTCCGCCCAGCGCGTCATGCTGCGCGGCCTCAGCGCGAAGGAAGGTGAAGAGCTAATGCGGCTGCTGCGCAAGGCCATTGCCGCCGGCAACGAGCTCAGCCGCGCCCCGCTGCGCGAGCTGGAGGCATGAACCCCGTATTTCTATCCGTAATTGTCGCAGTGCCGCGAAACCAGGAACTAACCTTCGGCTGCTACGGTCGGCAATATTCGGCGTTTAACGCGCGATTTACTTTGCCGCCCGGGAGTTTCGGATGTTCAGGTTCCTCATTGCGGCGACGGCCATCGCGCTCTCGGCCGGTCCTGCGCTTGCCAACGGCCATGGCGGCGGCGACCCTGCTCCGCCGAAGCCCGAGGCCACGACCGCACCGGCGAAGGTGGTCCTGACCAAGCAGGGTCCCACGCTCGTCGACCTCAAGGGCATGACGCTCTACACTTACGAGCGCGACACCACCGGCAAGACGTCGAACTGCAACGGCAAGTGCACCGAGAGCTGGGTACCGTTATCCGCTACGGTCGACGCCAAGCCCATCGGCGACTTCACCGTGATCAGTCGCAACGACGGAAGCAAGATGTGGGCGTACCGCTATCGTCCGCTCTACACCTCGCCGGCCGACAAGGCGCCAGGCGACGCCAACGGCAATGCCACGACGTTGCAATGGCGCGTCGCCCGGCCTGAGAACTAGGTCTCAACCCTGCCCACGACGAAAGTCTCGTGAGCAGTGGAATGACCGATCGCACTGCGCCTACCCGCGCCAGCTAGACCCCGCGTCGACCCGTGCATTCTGCCCGGGCGGCAACACCACCACCGTGGCATTCAGCTTCACCCGGTCGAACAGATCGATCACGTCCTCGTTGCGCATCCGAATGCAGCCGGACGAGATCGCCTGCCCGATATATTCCGGCTGGTTGGTGCCGTGGATACGGTAGAGCGTGTCCTTGTTGCCGAGGTAGAGATAGATGCCCCGCGCGCCCAGCGGATTGGCGGGGCCACCGGCGACGCGCGCCGGATACGGTCCTAGCCGCGCCTGGATCTCCGCTGTCGGAACCCAGTCGGGCCATTCCGCCAGACGGCCAACGCGCGCGACGCCGGAGAAGGCCATGGCTTCCTCGCCGACCGCGACGCCGTAGCGGATCGCCTTGCCTTCGGGCAGCACGAAATAGAGGTAGCGCGCATCGGTATCGACCAGGATCGTGCCCGGCTGCTCCTTGCGCGGGTAGTCGACGATATGACGGAGATATTGCTCAGGCACGTTCGCCTGCGCGTAGGGCGTGTGCGCAAGCAACTGCCGGTCGCGCGGCGTCATGCTCGCATCCGTCGATGGAGAAAGCGTCGTCTGCATGCAGCCGGCGAGCGGAAGCATGGCCATGACGAACAATACGATTAGAGATTTTGGCACCACCGGCCCCCCGATAGCGGATAGCAGCGCCCCCAGCCCCACTACATGCTGCCCAAATCGTGCTGAAAAAAAGGCAGTGGCCTGGTTCCATCACCACAAACGGCGGAGAAGCGTCGCACAGTCTCCATCCCCTCGCCTTGCTTTGGTCAAACCCGGCTGGACTCGTGGGTCATCGTGCTGACTCATCGGATTTGGGATGGGTTCACCTCGACAGATCGGCTCGCGCCAATGCGGACGCCCATACATTAAACACTCGGACTTCAAAGGAGCTGCGATGCTCGCGACGCTGAACTCTAGGCAAATCGTCGATGAGATCGTGAAGGACACGGTCAAGGACAACGATCCGCACGACGCCGTTGAGATTTCACCCGACATGGTGCTGGCTTCGCGCCCCATCAGTGGTGCGCCCGCGTTGGCCCCTGAGATCGCGACCCGGCCGGAGCCGAAAATAGATCCGAAGTTCGCGCCGGAGCCCACCATCAATCCGGAGCCGAAATTCAGTCCCGTCCTGGAGCCGCAGACGACAGCGCCCTCGGTCGACACCGCCGTGCGCGTCGCCGCCAGCGATGGTCGCAACCGGCAGAAGCGATCCTCCGCCGGCAAATGGCTGCGCGGCGCGTTCGTCATGATCTTGTTTGCGGGCGGTAGCGCGGCCGCCACTGTCGCCTGGGAGAAACATGGCGACACGGCCAGGCAGATGCTCGCCGAATGGACACCTGCATTGACTGCGTTGACCTCGCTGCTGCCTTCGACATCGCGAACGGCGGCACCGGTGACCGCCGCGCCGGTCACCGCCGCACAACCCGCGCCGCCCGCGGAGCCAGTCGCAACGGATCAAGCGGCGGATCAAGCTGCTCAACCTGCGACGCCGCCTCCGGTTCAGGTTGCAGCAGCAGCACCGGTCGCAACGCAGCCCGATCCCGCGCAGTCGGTCCAATCGATGACGCGCGATCTCGCAGCGATGGCGCAGCAGATCGAAGCGCTCAAGGCCAACATTGCCGAGCTGAAGGCCGGGCAGGAGCAGATGGCGCGCGAGATGGCAAAACCACCCGCGCCAAAGCCGGTGGCTGAGGCCAAGCCGGTCGATCCGCGCGCGCGCGTGTCCACGCTCCCGCCGCGATCTCCGGCGCCTCCGGTTCGCAAGCCGAAGCCGGTCGTGTCGCAAACCTACATGCCGGCCTATTCGCCCGCGCCGCCTGCACCTTCGCAGGCTGCCGCGGTCGCGCCGACGGCAGCACCGGTCGCCACGACGCAAGCCGTTGCTGATGACGACGGACCTGTCGTGCGTCCGCCGATGCCGCTGCGCTAGATCAGGCGCCGACGCAGCGTCGCTGTCGCGACGTCGTCCAAGCTGTCCGAGTCGATGCGACGCGTTGAGTCCGGGCAATTACGGAGACCGATATTTCGATCGTCTTCCGTCAAGAGAAAAGGCCGTCGGGATTTATGCCGCCGGCCTTCTCTTGCCGCTGCCGGTTCCCGGAGCCCGGTTCTGCTGCAATTTCATGCCTTATGATCACGTCGACATATTTAATAAAATCTTAACGCCCGCGATTGCTGCACATGATTTCTGCGCCATAAGCACAGAGATTGCGCGACCTGTTCATTCGAAAATATCGACTCAGTGGTATCGTCGGGGATGTGTTGAGACTTCCACTGAAGCTCACGTCGTCACACCGGGGAAATCGAATGCCCTACTATTCCTTCGATCTCGTGGTTGGTGAAGAGTTCAAGAACCAGGGTGGAATCATCCTCGAAGACATCGAGGTCGCTTCCGATCGCGCCGTTCAATTGGCTACCGAGCTGTCGCAGGTGAAGCCGGAGCTGCAACGGAAGGGTTGCGCGGTGCGCGTCACCGATCGCGATCACAACGAGGTCTATCGCACGCCGCTCGATCCCGTGCCGGCCTGGCGACGCTAGGCCACAGCGTTTTCGAGCGATTTGGAAACCGGTTCGCGCAAAAGGCGCGTCGAACCGTGACTCAAAAGCATCGTTCCGAGTCATCGGAACGGGGCCTTAGTCGTCCAGCTCCGGCGGCTCGAACCAGTTCGTCAGCGACAATCCGCCGTCGACGACGAAGGCTGCGCCGGTGACGTAACCCGAGAGCTTGTTCGACAGCACCGCAAGCGCCATCGGCGCGAGGTCCTTGGCCTCGCCGAGACGCCCGAGCGGAATGTGCTTCGCCAGCGAGGCGTCGGCAACGAACCCGCCCGCTGCGATCGCGCCGGGCACCAGCGCGTTGACGCGGATGTCGTGACGCCCGAGCGTCTTCGCGAGTTCCTTCACCAGCATCGCCATCCCCGCCTTCGCCGTCGAATAATGCGGCAAGTTGCGCGGCGTGCCCGCGTGCAGCGAGGTGAGAAACAGGAACGAGCCGGGCCGTTTCGCCGCGATCAGCCGCTTTGCCAGCCCGCGCGCCAGATGGAATCCGGCATCGAGATTGACGGCATGCATCTCCTGCCAGGTCTTGCGGTCGACCGCGAACGCATGATCGGCCTCCCGCCGCGGCGGCGATGCGCTGTGCACGAAATGCGAGACCTCGCCGAGCGCCTCTGCGGCGGCCAGCAGGGCATCGCAAGCGTCTGACCTGGCGAGATCGCCGACCCACGGCACCGCCAGTTCAGGCCTGCCGCTCGCGCTGATCGCCGCATTCACCCGTTCCAGGCTCATATCGGCGAAGACGGTCCGAACGCCTTCGCCGACCAGCGCCTGCGCAATCGCGCGGCCGATGCCGTTGCCTGCGCCGGTGACGAGCGCCGTGTCGCGTGCGGGGTCGAACGGCGTGCTCAACAGGCTCATGTCGCTCTCCGTGGCCAGGACGGGGTGACGATAGCGCACCGCACCGGGGAGCGACAAATACGTCCCGGCACCATTGCGGAGTGGCTTGCCGGACGCTAGCCTCCCAAAAAAACGGAGGAGATACCAAGGATGCGCACCGGTTTCCTGATCGCAGGTCTGTTACTGCTCGCCGCGCCGGCCCAAGCGGCGGACCGTGCACGCTCGACCTATGTGACGATGGTCTTGCAGGCCTTCGCCGCCAAGGTGGAATGTCCGAACACCGATCTCGTCTATCAGGACCTCGTGCAGAAGGCGCAGCAGATGCAGCTGCCGGACGGCACCACCGAGAAGGTGCGCAAGGCGATCGCCTGGATGCACACCGGCGGCAAGATGGGCGAGAAGCAGGACGACGATTTGATGGCCGAGGTCGCGGTCGCGACGCAGGCGACCGACATGGACCAGCGCCGCCTCGGCATGCCGGGCTGGTGCGAGGCCCAGAAGACCAACCTCGCCGGCCTGATCCGCAGCAAGGGCGGCTAGGCGCTCTCGCGGCGTTAAGCACACCGCGGCGGAACCGTCGCGGCGGCTAACTATCGTCATAATCCTCGACACCATGCGGCCTCTTCGAATTCGAACAGGAGAGCCCACATGCGGAGTATCCATTTCGTTTTCGCCGGCGCATTTGCGGCCGCCACGGTGCTGACCGCGCCCGCCCTGGCGAAGAACTCCGATGCCCAGAAAGGCGAGGAAAAATCCACCTCGTCATCCTGCAGTGCTTACCAGCAGGCACCCGACGGCTCGTGGGAACCGCTGCCCTGCAAAGAGACAGGCGAGCGTCCCCAGCCGCAGACACAAAATCGCACTACGCAGCCGGGCGCCGACCGCGGGGAGCGCTGAGCGCGCTGGCCGCGGATCAGCTCTGGTGCGGGCCGCGGATGATCTTCATGGCGTCCTCGATGTGACGCCACTCCTTGGCCTCATCGGCCTCGCCGCGGCCCTCACAGGCCTGCGCCTGCTCGGCGGCCTTCGCAATCGCAGCGAAACCATGTTTTTCCAGCATCTGGCGCGCGATGGTGTGGACCTGGATCTCGGATATCATGGGCGCTCTCCTGTTCAGGAAACCGCAGCGCCTGGCTTGGCGCTCCGCGGCCTCTGACAACGATTTCGCCGCAGGTCCCGTTCCGCCCACGACCGATCACATCGGCAGGCCTGGAATTTGACGTGACGAGCAAGCAAGACAAAGGCGGTCCGCTATGCCCAGCGGACCGCCTTCTCACCCACCCCAAATTTGCAGTGTACCGGCCAGATCCCCTACCCGACCGCCGCGCGCTTGCGCTCCAAATCGTTCGGCACCTCGATATCGACCTCCAGGGTCGATACCTCGTCGCCGCGCTCGAGCCGGACGATGACCTTGGTCGGGTCCAGCGTGACGTGCCTGGACACGACAGCAAGAATTTCCTCGCGCAGCACGCCGAGCAGATCGGGCTGGCCGCGCAATCCGCGTTCATGGGCAAGCAGGATCTGCAATCGCTCGCGAGCGACCGGGGCAGAGGCCTTCTTGCCGCGGAGAAGCCGAAGCAGACCCATGCTCATGCAGCCCTCCGTCGCAGCAGACGATCCATGAAGCGCCTGCGCTCGGCCGGAACCTGCATCGCCACGGTGTCGCCGCACAGCCGCCGCGCCGCGTCGATATAGGCCCGTGCGGGTGCACCGTCCACGTTCGACAGCGTCACCGGCGTGCCGACATTGGAGGCCTTCAACACGTCCTGGCTCTCGGGGATGATGCCGAGCAAGGGCGTTGCGAGGATTTCGAGGATGTCGTCGATGGTCAGCATCTCGCCGCGCGCGGCGCGCGAGGCATCGTAGCGGGTGATGAGAATGTGCTTCTGGACGTGCTCGCCCTTCTCGGCCCGCACCGTCTTGGAATCGAGCATGCCGATGATGCGGTCGGAATCGCGCACCGAGGAGACTTCCGGATTGGTGACGATCACGGCTTCATCCGCAAAGCGCATCGCCAT
Organism: Bradyrhizobium barranii subsp. apii; assembly: GCF_011516635.5. Classification (GTDB taxonomy): domain Bacteria; phylum Pseudomonadota; class Alphaproteobacteria; order Rhizobiales; family Xanthobacteraceae; genus Bradyrhizobium; species Bradyrhizobium barranii. The sequence continues at coordinate 5,684,967 of NZ_CP096255.1, forward strand.
GGAGGCGCCGCGCTCGATGCCGGCCGGGCTGTCGCAGATCACCCAGTCGAAGCGGTCGCGCAAATCGTCGATGACCTTGCCGACGCCCTCTTCCGTCAACGCGTCCTTGTCGCGGGTTTGCGAGGCCGGCAGCAGCCAGAGATTCTCCAGCCGCTTGTCGCGGATCAGCGCCTGCGGCAGCTTTGCGACACCCTGCACCACGTTGATGAGATCGAACACGACGCGGCGTTCGGCGCCCATGACGAGGTCGAGGTTGCGCAGGCCGACGTCGAAATCGACGACGACGACCTTGTCGCCGCGTTGCGCCAGCGCAGCCCCCAACGCGGCGGTCGTCGTGGTCTTGCCGACCCCGCCCTTGCCTGATGTCACGACCAGTACCTTACTCATCTGAAATGTCTCCTTTGCTGGTCAGTTCAGTGCTGTAATTCGCATGGTATTCCCCTGCAGCCAGGCCTGCGCCGGCTTGCCGCGCAAAGCGGCGTCGATGTCGTCCGCAGTCTGGTAAAATCCATCAATTGCAAGCAGTTCAGCCTCGATCTTCTGACAATAGATGCGGGCGCTCGTGTGCCCATTGACCCCCGCCATGGCACGGCCGCGGAGCGCGCCGTAGATGTGGATGGAACCGCCGGCGACGACTTCGGCGCCGGAGCCGACCGAGCCCAGAATGGTGACGTCGCCCTCCGGGAAGATCACGGTCTGGCCCGAGCGCACCGGGCTATCGAGCAGGAGCGAGGTCGGCTTGGTTACGGCCTTCGCCTCGGCCTTCTTCGGCGCGCTCGGCTCGACCACGCAGCTGCGCCCTCCCGAGAGCAGCGGCGGCATGGTCGGCGTCAGCCGGCCCTCCTCCACCCCCTCGATCCCGAGCACCCGGATGTTGCGATCCTGGAGGCTCGTGAGCAGATGGGCGATGCCGGACTGGCTGAGATCGACCGAGGACAGATCGATCACCACGGGCCGGCCGGCGAAGAAACCCGGCGAGCGCGCAATCGTGGCGTCGATCTCCTGCAGCCAGTCCTGGATCGGAACCGTCGGCACGAACACGAAGGCCACGTAGGAGCGCCCGCGCAGGCGAACCATTTGGCGTTGGACTTTTGCTGCAGCCTCCATAGCGGCCGACTCGATCCCTGTTATTGAATGGTTAACGATGCGGCGGATTTGGTTAACGGCGGGTTAATTTATCCTTGGGCACGTGGGGGTGTGGACGGGCTGGGCCTGCGGAAGGGCTTGGGCGAGCGCTTCCGCGCAACACACCGCTGTCATGCCCCGGCTTGACCGGGGCATCCAGTACGCCGCGGCTTATCCGCATCATGGCACGGCCTCTGGAATACTGGATCGCCCGCCTACGCGGGCGATGACACTGAGAATGTCGAGACAGTGGGCCCTCACGCCGTCCATTTTGATCGCGGGACCGATCATCCGGATTGACACGGTCATGGCATCTGGCTTCGATCCGCCTCCCCCGTGGACGGAGCCGATCATGTCAATTCAGTCTTCCATCAGGCGCAAGACCGCGCCGGACATCCGTGCACGCAAGCGGGGCGAACCGATCGTGATGCTGACGTCCTATCACGCGCATACGGCCGCACTGGTGGATCGGCATTGCGATGTCATTCTGGTCGGCGATTCCCTTGGCAACGTCATGCACGGCTTCGAGACGACGGTGCCTGTTACGCTCGATATGATGATCCTCCAGGGCGCCGCGGTGATGCGCGGCTCGAAGCAGGCGCTGGTCGTGGTCGATATGCCGTTCGGATCGTATGAAGCCTCCAGGGAGCAGGCGTTCGACTCCGCAGTACGGATATTGAAGGAAACGCAATGCGGCGCGGTGAAGCTTGAAGGCGGCGTTCGCATGGCGGAGACGATCGCATTCCTGTCCGGGCGCGGCATCCCGGTGATGGGTCATATTGGCCTCACGCCGCAATCCATCAACACGCTCGGTTCGTTTCGTGCCCAGGGGCGCAACGAGGTGGACTGGGGCCCGATCGAGGACGATGCGAAGGCCGTCGCCGATGCCGGTGCATTCTCGGTCGTCGTCGAAGCCGTGGCCGAACCGTTGGCGCGCAGGATTACCGAGACGATTGCGATCCCCACCATAGGCATCGGCGCGAGCGCTGCCTGCGACGGTCAGGTGCTCGTGCTCGAGGACATGCTCGGGCTGTCGCCACGAACCCCGAAATTCGTCCGGCGCTACGGCAATCTTGGTCCAGCCATCGAAGCGGCGATCGAAGGGTATGCCGCCGACGTGCGGTCACGCGCATTTCCCGGGCCCGAACACGTCTACGAGATGAAGAAGAGCTGAGGATAGCACCGTAGCCCGGATGGAGCGCAGCGAAATCCGGGACAGCGCATCCTCAGCGGCAGGTTTCCCGGATTGCGCTTCGCTCCATCCGGGCTACAAGCGGAAGCGTACGGGTGCCCTACTTCTTCACCTTGCTGGCATCCATCTTGACGGCGGGATCCAGCATCTTCGTCGTGAACGCCGTCGACACGTCGAACGGTTTCTCCATTCCGAGATAGGTCTGGACCAGCTCATAGTCCTTCTTCATCCGCTCGCCGTCGATCCAGCCGAGACCCTTGGTGGTCGTGAACTCGTCGGTCATCAAATACTTGATGCGCTCCCACTGGCGTTCCTGGTTCTCCTTGTCGAGACCGGAGACCTGGTCGAGCAGCGCCTTCAGGCACGGCGTGACGTCGGCGACGCAGGCCGCAAAGGCCTTCTGCGAGATGCGCACGAATTCCTCGACTAGCTTGGGATTCTTCTGCAGATAGGCGCCGTTGACGATCAGCGAATTGCCGTAGGGGTTGAGCCCGATGTCCTTCCAGTTGACGAAGCCGAGATCGGGCCCGAACTCGATCACCTTGAGATCGTGCTCGTTGTAGAAGTCGCTGATGATGTCGACGGTATGGCTCTTCAGCGCGGCGATCTTCGCGGTCGGCCCGATATTGACGAAGCTGACGGCATCAGGCGCGATGCCTGCGGCCTTGGCAAAAGCCGGCCACATCACGCGCGAGGCGTCGCCGGGCGGGTTGCCGATCTTGTGGCTCGGAAAATCCTTGACGCCATTCACGCCGTAGCTCTTCAGCCAATAAAACGTCTGGCCGGTGTTGGCGTAGATGCTCATCAGCGCGACGTCATCGGCGCCCTTGCTCTTGGCGACCAGCATGGTGGCGAGATCGGCGATGCCGAACGGCGAGCCGCCGGAGCCGACCTTGGCGGCGGAGACGCCGGAGCCCTTGCCGACCTCGATGGTGAGGTCGATGCCGGCCTTCTCGTACCAGCCCTGCGCCTTGGCGTAATAGAACGGCGAATGGTCGGCCGTCGGCGTCCAGTTCAGGATCAGGTTGACCGCCTCGCCCGCGCTCGCCGGCACCGCCGGCACGCCGAGCATCAGGGCCAAGGCCAAAGCCGAGCCCGCAGCCTGCAAACGCTTCATCGCATCCCTCCTCATTGCCGCGACCCGGCTTGTCGCTCTCCCCATGTGAGGATACCAATGCAACAAGCCGCCCTCGACTTGTCAACTGTCTGGTTGGAAATGCCCGCAAAACGTTCAGGCGACACCGTGCCGCAGCGGCGCGATCCCGTCGCCACCCGCAAGAAGCTGCTCACCGCGGCGCGCCTGGAGTTCGCCCGGCACGGCTTTGCCGGCGCCCGCGTCGACGAGATCGCGGAGCGCGCCGGCGTCAACAAGCAGCTCGTCTACCACTACTTCGGCGACAAGGACGCGCTCTATCTCGCTGTGCTCGAATGGGTCTACGCCGACATCCGCGAGCAGGAGCGCCAGCTCAACCTCGAAGGCCTGCCGCCGGAAAAGGCGATCCGGAAGCTGATCGAGGCCTCGTTCGATTACCTCGCAACAAACCCCGATTTTATCGTGCTCCTGAACGACGAGAACCGCGGTGGCGCCCGCCACGTCCGGGGCTCGACCCGGCTGGAGGCGATGCATTCGCCGCTGGTGAAGAGCGTCTCCCACATCCTCCACGAGGGCGTTCGCACCGGCGTGTTCCGCAAGGGGATCGATCCGATCCAGCTCTATATCTCCATCGCCGGCCTCAGCTATTTCTATCTCTCCAACACGCCGACGCTGTCGGCGATCTTCGGCAAGGACCTGTCGAGCCGGGCGGCAAGGCGCGCCCGCCGCAGGCATGTCGTGGACCTCTTGCTGCATTCGCTCCGGCCCTAATCAACCAACTGGTTGAAACTTTCCGCAAGGCCGGTTAGGCTGACGAACAGCGGCAAGGTGGCCGCAGTGACAGGGAGCAACCGGTGACCGGAGACGGCGCACGCACCTCGCGCAGCTTTGCGATCATCCTGATCGTGCATCTCGCCGTGCTCGTGCTCTGGCAGGTCGCGGTCGATGCCTTCCACGTGCCGAAATTCATCCTGCCCTCCCCGCTCGCGACGGTGCAGACGCTGGGCACCGCGAGCTATGCCTGGGGCGCCAACACGCTGGTCACGGCGATCGAGATCCTCGGCGGCTTCGCGCTCGGCGCGTTCGTCGGCGTCGCGCTGGCCGTGATCTTCAGCTGGGCACCGCTGCTGAGCCTCGTGCTGCTGCCGCTGTTCGTGACGATGAACATGATCCCGAAGGTCGCGCTCGGCCCGCTCTTCATCGTCTGGTTCTCCTACGGCATCGTGCCGAACATTTTGATCGCCTTCAGCATCTGCTTCTTCCCGATCCTCATGACCACCGCGCGCGGCCTGCGCGAGGTCGAGCCGGACCTGCTCGACCTCGTCAAATCGCTGCGGGGCTCGCGCTGGACGCTGTTCCGCAAGATCCAGTTGCCGGGATCGCTGCCTTACGTGTTCTCCGGCATGAAGGTCGGCGCCATCCTCGCGGTGGCCGGCGCCATCGTCGGCGAGTTCATCGCCTCCGAGCGCGGGCTCGGCTATCTCATGATCCAGGTTCAGTCGTCGCTCGACACGCCCGCGATGGTGATGGCCGTCGTGCTGCTGACCCTGCTCGGCGTCGCTCTCTACGGCCTGGTCCTCGCCCTCGAACGCAGGTTCGTGGTCGGCGATGCCAGGCAAACTTGAAACGGCAGAACTAACGACAAGGACCGATCCATGCTGCTCACCCGCCAGACGCTGCCGAAGACGATCCCGGATATCGCAGCCCTCGACGATCTCCTGTGCCGGCCGACCCAGGCGCTGATCGACGACCTCAAGAAGGTCGAGGGCGACATCATGATCCTCGGCGTCGCCGGCAAGATGGGACCGACGCTGGCGGGGCTCGCGAAAGCCGCCGCCCCCGATCGCCGCGTCATCGGCGTCGCCCGCTTCAGCGATGCGAGCGTCAAGGACTGGCTGCACGCGCGCGGCGTCGAGACGATCAGTTGCGACCTGATGGACGAGAGCGCGATTCAGGCCCTGCCGAAGGCACCCAACATAGTCTTCATGGCCGGCCGCAAGTTCGGCGCCGAGGGTGACCTGTCGCTGACCTGGGCGATGAACGCGCATGTGCCGGCCCTCGTCGCGCAGGCCTTCCCGACGTCGCGCATCGTGGCGTTCTCGACTGGCTGCATCTATCCCTTCGTCCCCGTCGACGGCAAAGGCGCGACCGAGGACATGGCACCGAACCCGCCCGGCGAATACGCCCAGTCCTGCGTCGGCCGCGAGCGCATGTTCGAGTATTTTTCGCGCAAGTTTGAAACGCCGGGCCGCCTGTTCCGGCTCAATTACGCGATCGACATGCGCTATGGCGTGCTGCACGACATCGCGACAAAGGTGCTCACGGGCACCCCGATCGACGTCGGTCTCGGCCACGTCAATTTCATCTGGCAGGGCGATGCGTCCGCGCAGGCGCTGCGGTGCCTTGCGCATTGCACCGCGCCGACCTCGCCGATCAATGTCAGCGGCCACGAGATTTTGGCGGTGCGAGATCTCGCAGCAAAATTCGGCGCGCGCTTCGGCCGCGCGCCGGTGCTGACAGGCAAGGAAGAGCCGACGGCTTGGCTCACCGACACGTCCAGGGCGGTCGAGCTGTTCGGCCTGCCCGTGGTCGACACCGAGCAGTTGATCGCCTGGACCGCGGACTGGGTGTCCCGCGCCATGCCAAGCCTCGGCAAGCCCACCAAATACGAGGTGCGCGATGGACGCTACTGACGGTTCGCCCATCCTCAAGCTCGGCGTCGACGACGCGATCGCCGGGCTGGTGCTGTCGACGGAAGCGCACTGGAACCAGACCGAGGAGGACTGGCGAATCTTCCTGCACGAGGGCGTGGTGTTCGGTATTCGCGACGGCCTACGGCTGGTCGCGACCGCGGCGCTGCTGCCCTATTCCGGCAACAACGCCTGGATCAGCATGGTGCTGGTATCAGGCACGCATCGCCGCCGCGGCCTCGCCACCCGGCTCGTCGATGCCTGCCTGGAAACCGCGCGCAAGAACGGCCTGACGAGCTGGCTCGACGCGACGCCCGACGGGGCCGCCGTCTACGGGCCGCTCGGATTCACGCCGACGCTGCAATTGCGCCGGCTGAAGCTGGTGAAATCCGGGCGAGCCGAAGCCCCACCGCCTTCATCGGCGACCATCGATGCGCTGCGGGCGCGGGACCGGCGCGCCACCGGTTTCGACCGCACCGCGCTCCTCGCCGCCATCGCCCTGCGCTCCGGCTCGCGCATCGTCGCCGCGCATGGCGCTATCGCGCTGGTTCGCGACGGCCGAACCGCGCGCCATATCGGGCCGTTGCTTGCCAACAATGCCGCGCCAGCGCTGGCCCTGGTTCATGCGATCGTGCACTCCGAGACCGGCCCGATTCTGATCGATGCCGTTGCATCGCAAGCCGCATTCCTGGACGGGTTGACCGCCTCGGGCTGGACCATCGAGCGGCCGTTCCAGCGCATGCGGTTCGGCTCCGCCACCACCGCTGCCAAGAAAACGCCATTCGCCGTCGCCGGCCCTGAATTCGGATAGGACATCATGCACCACAGCCAGATCAACAGCGACGTCCGCAAGCTGATCGCCGACGGCACCGTGCTGCCGGCGCATCCCCTCGCGCTCACGGCGGAGCGCCAGCTCGACAAAACGCATCAGCGCGCGCTGACGCGCTACTACATCGACGCCGGCTCGGGCGGCCTTGCGGTCGGCGTCCACACCACGCAATTCGCGATCCGCGACGTCGGTCTCTATCGCCCGGTGCTCGAGCTCGCCGCCGAGACCGCTGCGAACTGGACCAAGCGTCCGCTGGCGATGGTCGCGGGCCTCGCCGGCCCGACCCGGCAGGCAACGGCTGAGGCCCGCACCGCGCGCGATATCGGCTATCACGCAGGGCTCCTCAGCCTCGCCGCGATGAAGAGCGCCTCCGAGGATGAGATCATTGCGCATTGCACGGCGGTCGCCGCCGAGATCCCGCTGGTCGGCTTCTATCTCCAGCCGGCCGTCGGCGGGGTCATCCTGTCGAGCCGGTTCTGGCAACGCTTCGCCGCGATCGACAATGTAGTCGCGATCAAGATCGCGCCGTTCAACCGCTATCGCACACTCGACGTGCTGCGCGGCGTCGCCGCGGCGGGTGCGCTCGACCGCGTCGCGCTCTACACCGGCAATGACGACCACATCCTGCTCGACCTGATGCTGCCGTTCGACCTGCGCGACAAGGGCGTCACCACGCGCACCTATTTTAGGGGCGGCCTGCTCGGCCATTGGTCGGTGTGGACCGCGAGCGCCATCAAACAGTTCGAGCGCTGCAAGGCGGCGCGGCACAAGGAGGCCGTGCCGGCCGATCTGCTCGCCCTCGATGCCCGCGTCACCGACTGCAACAGCGCCTTCTTCGACGTCGCCAATAATTTTCACGGCTGCATCGCCGGTTGCCACGAGGTGCTGCGGCGTCAGGGCCTGATGCAGGGCCTGTGGTGCCTCGACCCGAACGAGGGCCTCAGCCCCGGCCAGAAGGAGGAGATCGACCGCGTCTATCGCGAGCACGCCGACCTCAGCGACGATGCGTTCGTCGCCCCCAATCTGGACAAATGGCTGGCATGAGCGCCGAGCCCTTCATCAGCCTGAGCGGCGTCCGAAAGGTCTATCGCAGCGGCGGCGCCGAGTTCCTGGCGGTGTCCGACGTCACGATGGACGTGCAGGAAGGTGAGCTCGTCTCGCTGGTCGGCCCCTCCGGCTGCGGCAAGACCACGGTGATGAAGATTTTGGCCGGCCTGCACAGCTCCGACGGCGGCACCATCAGAATTGGCAATGCCAAAAGCCCGTTCGATCCGACCCGCGACATCGGCATGGTGTTCCAGCAAGCGCTGCTGCTGAAGTGGCGCACCATCCTGGACAACGTGCTGTTGCCGGCCGAGATCGTTGGCCTGCCGATCAAGGCCGCGCGCGAGCGGGCGCGCGATCTGCTCAACCTGGTCGGGCTTGCCGGCTACGAGCAGAGATATCCGCAGCAGCTCTCAGGCGGCATGCAGCAGCGCACCGCGATCGCGCGGGCCTTCATTCACGATCCAAAACTGATCCTGATGGACGAGCCGTTCGGGGCGCTGGACGCCTTGACGCGCGAGCAGATGAATCTGGAGATGCTGCGGATCTGGCGCGAGAGCGGCAAGACCATCATCTTCGTCACGCACTCGATCCAGGAAGCCGTGTTCCTGTCCTCGCATTGCGCCGTGTTGACGGCGGGCCCGGCGAAGATGGCCGACTACTTCCCGATCGACCTGCCGTTCCCGCGCGACCTGCCGCTGAAGACCACGGATGCGTTCGGCGCTTATGCAAGGCGGATCTACGCGAAGCTGGGGCTGGGTGCGGCATAAGGCGCCACACGACAGGTGCCGTAGGGTGGGCAAAGCGACTTGTCCGCCGTAGCTCGAAGAGCGAAGGCGGAAGCGTGCCCACCATTGCACGTGACGCAAAGAACGTGGGCACGGCGCAAGTGCGCCTTTGCCCACCCTACGAGAGCGGGGCGCGGCGTAACCACCGCGCCCCCTTCACACTCAGGTCTTGTTGCGCATCTTGCTGAGCAGATAGTTGTCGTAGAAGTTTTCCGCGATCTGCGTGTAGAACAGCAGCTCCTTCATATAGGCGTCGTGGCTCTCCTTGGTGCGCTTGAACAGATCGCTCTTGCCGGCGAGCTCGTTCAGGTGCTCCTGGGTCGCGTTGTAGCAGGCTTCCAGCACCGGCTGCGGGAACGCCTTCAGCTCCGCGCCGTTGGCGATCAGGCGCTTCAGCGCCGCCGGATTCACGCTGTCGTATTTCTCCAGCATCCAGGCGCCGGCCGCCGAGGCGGCCTGATTGACGATCGCCTGGTACTGCTTCGGCAAGCTCGCCCACTTCTCGTCATTGACGATCATGTGCAGCATCGCGCCGCCTTCCCACCAGCCGGGGAAGTAATAGTACTTGGCGACCTTCTGGAAACCGAGCTTCTCGTCGTCATAGGGACCGACGAATTCAGCGGCGTCGATCGAGCCCTTCTCCAGCGCCGCATAGACGTCGCCGCCGGCGAGTTGCTGCGGCACGATGCCGAGCCTGGCCAGCACATGGCCGCCCATGCCGGCGATGCGGAATTTGAGGCCCTTGAGATCGTCGACGGTCTTGATCTCCTTGCGGAACCAGCCACCCATCTGGGTGCCGGAATTGCCGCAGAGGATGGCGTGCGTCTTGAACGGCTTCAGCGCCTCGTTGGTGAGTTCGGCGCCGCCGCCGAAATACCACCAGGATTCCTGGTGGCGATGGTTCATGCCGAACGGCGCGCCGGTGGCGTAAGCCAGCGCCGGCTCCTTGCCGATGTAGAAATACAGCGGCGTCTGCGCCATCTCGACGGACGCGACGCTGACGGCATCGAGCGCCTGGAGGCCCGGAACGAGCTCGCCGGCCGCAAAGGTCTGGATCTGGAATTTGTTGTCGGTGGCTTCCGCGACGTATTTCGCAAAGGTCTGCGCTGTGCCGTAGATGGTGTCGAGCGACTTCGGGAAGCTCGAGGTCAAGCGCCATTTGATCTCGGGCGCGCCTTGCGCAATCGCAGGTGCAGCAACCAGCGTCGTCGCGCCGGCGACCGCGCCGCCCTTGAGGAATGTACGGCGTTTCATGTTGGGGTCTCTCCCTGCAAGTAAGTTTCAAACATATCGGGGTCTGGCCACGGTCTTCGCGGACCGTTTGCCCGTTCCTATAGCGGAGTTCAAGCCGGGAGCGGAAGGCCTGCCGGCGTCCGTAGCCCGGATGGAGCGCAGCGCAATCCGGGCTACGAGAGCGCGTTGAAAGGCCGCTCAGAGCAGCTTCGCGCTCACGAACAGCGCGCGCACGGCGTTGGTCGCCTGCACCGCGAGCATGGCGTTGTCGGCGGCGCCTTCGAGCGCCGCGACCGCCTCTTCATGGAGCGAGCGGAATTCCATCCACTCGACCGATTTGAAGTTGGTGAGGAATTGATAGGCCTGGCCAACGGTCGCAATCGCCAGCGTGTCGCCGTTCAGCTTGATCTTGAACGTCGTACGCAGCGGGGTCTCGGAACTCTGGGGATCACTCATGGGCTGCTTCTGGACGAGGTCGGCTTAACGAAGGGGAAACGGCAGCCACGCAGTCCAGCAAATATCAGGAGTCGGTACTCGCGCGCTGCGAGACGGTCGCCGATCCGCGCAGGTTCGGCACGACGACCAGGCGGTTGAACTCGCCATTGTCCCAGGCCTTCAGGAAGCGATCATAGTCCTTGATCGAGACGCAGCCATTGGAGTCGCCGCGTGGCCCGAGCATGTAGTTGTGGGTGAGCAGGCCGACGCGGCCGAGCGCACTGGTGCCGTCAGTGGGCGTCAAGCGCAGGGCACGGACGCCGTGGAACAGCTTTTCGCGCGGCTTCAAATCATAGGTCGCCGGCGGGGTCGCGCCAACCATGCGCTGGTCGACATGGTCGGGGTCGTCCATCAGCGCGCCCATGCCCGAATGCGCTTCCAGCGCGATGCCGCTCGGCAGGTAAAGCGCCTTGGCCTTGATGTCATACACCGCCGTGCGTGAATCGTAGCCGAGCGCGGCGAGATCAGGCGCCCTGCTGAGCAGGCCGTCGCCGGGAGTCAGTGACGCCAGCTTGATCTTGTCGGTGAATTTCTCGAAGAAGTTGCGGTTGTCGACCCTGGGGTTGGTCTCGGCATAGGCCTGGCTCGAGGCGATCTGGGACGCGAGGTCTGCCTGGGCCGGGCGCGAGCGCGGCACCGGGATGGCGTCGGCGCGCTGCGACGGCCTCGTCTCGTCAACCACGTGCCGGTCGTCATCGGTCAGGGTCGAGCCGGTCAGGGTCGAGCGCCAGTCGTCGCCCTGGAGTTTTTGGGCCAGCATCGCCTTGGCGTCGCGCAGCTTGAGCTGGACCACGCTCACCGCGGAGCGCTCCAGCGTCCGCAGGCCGAAGTCACGGGCCGGCGGGCTGCTGGATACTGAAGCGAAACGGTCGTCAAACGAAGGGCCATTGGCCGGAGGCAGTGCGGTGGCCGGAGGCAGTGAGGCAGTGACCAGCGGCGCCGAATCGCCCATGTCCGCGACCCAGGCGGCAGCTCCCAGTGCCAGCGCGACGGCTGCCAAGGACAGCAGTATCGTCTCCGCTCGCCCAATACGGCGGCGCGACAACAGCCTTTCGGCGCTTGCGCGGTCGGAAACCATCAGATCCCCAAATCAACCCCCGGAGGGGCCCAACCCCCGCCCGGAGACTCTATACCAGCTATCGCATTGGGAGCCAAAACTTAGGCATAATCGCGGCCGGCAAGCCCCCCTTGAGGTATCCAATGACCAATCCTTTCGACCTAGAGCGCTTTGTCAGGGCCCAGGACCCGGTTTTTCGCGACGTCCAGGGGGAGCTGGCCCGGGGCCGGAAACAGACTCACTGGATGTGGTTCGTCTTCCCGCAGATCGCCGGCCTCGGCTTCAGCGCCATGTCGCAGCGCTACGCCATCGGCTCGCGCGCGGAGGCCAGAGCCTACCTCGCCCACCCCGTGCTCGGTCCGCGACTCGTTGAATGCACCACGCTCGTGCTTGCCGTCGAGGGACGAACCATCAACGCGATCCTCGGCGCGCCCGATGACGCCAAATTCCGCTCGTCGATGACGTTGTTCGGCGCGGTCTCCGACGAACCCGTCTTCGACCAGGCGCTCGCCCGATATTTCGCAGGCGAGCGCGACAGTGCCACGCTGGAGGTTCTCGCCAGGCTCGATCGGTCGGCGCGCTAGCGCGACCTACGCCTAGACGAATGGACGCATGCAGGCGGGGCATGGCGGCCGGCAGCGTAAACTCCGGATTAACACCGGCTGCCTATCGTTTGCGCAGAATAATTTTCTTCCCCGCGCCAATTGCCGGACAGATCATGAAAATCGGTACGCTGCTGACCACCGCCATCGTCTCGCTCTCGACAGTCGGCGGCGGCCTCGCCGTCTACGTCGCCGTGACGAAGTACCAGACGATGGACAGGATCGCCGAAGCGCAGGGACGCCTCGCGATCGTCCGCGCGGCCAGCGACATCCCGCGCTACCTCAACCCCGAGCGCGGCTTCGCCACCAACATCCTCTACGGGCCCGCGACGGTCGATCCGGCGCAGCTCACCGAGCACGACAAGCTGCGCAAGCAGACCGACGGCGCCCGCGACAGGATGAACGCGCTGCGCAAGGAGCTGCCCGGCCCGTTCGACGACGGCGCCACCATCGGCAGCAACATCGACGCGATCAATTCGAAATTCACCGCGCTCCGCGAGGCCATCGACAAGGCGATCGCGGGACCTGCGGATGCCCGCAAGGACGCCGCCAAAAAGGTCGTCGCCGACAATGCCGTGCTCAATGCCGGCGTCACCGCCCTGCTCAACGAGCAGGTCCGCCGCATGGCGATCCTGAACGGCGACGCCTATCGCCAGTCCAACTACGCCAACATCGCCATGACGCTGCGCGACGTCGGCGGCCTCAATTCCAGCGTGCACAAGAACCTCGTCGGCGCGAAGAAAGTGGCCAACGACGCCGAGAAGGCCGACATGGCCCGCATGCAGGGCCGCAACGACCAGATCGTGATGTCGCTGATGGAATTGCGTGGCAATGCGGCAACTCCGGCTAACGTCGCCGCGGCGCTGGAGACGATGAACGCGAACTATGTCGAGGAATTCGGCCGCGAGATGAAGCTCGTCAAGGACGGCGCCGTCAGCGGCAAATACGAGCACGATGTCGAGACCTTCTACGTGGCGTCCCAGAAGGGCCTCGGGTCCATCATCGGCGTCCGCGACGCCTTTTACGACAACGCCGAGCAGATCCTCGCCGGCGCTTCCTCCGCCGCGCGCACCAGCTTCACCATCGCCCTCGCCGGCCTCCTCGCCGTGCTGATCGCCAGCGCCGGCCTGATCGTGATGGTCCGCCGCCGCGTCTGCGCCCCGATCGTCAGCCTGACGACGCGGATGTCGCGCCTTGCCGACGGCGAGGTTGCGGACGAGATCCCCGGCGCCGAGCGTTCCGACGAGATCGGGGCGATGGCCTCCGCCGTCCAGGTGTTCAAGGACAACATGATCCGGGCCGACCGGCTCGCAGCCGAGAAGCAGGCCGAGAACGACGGCAAGATGCGCCGCGCCCAGGCGCTCGACGGGCTCACCCGCGCATTCGAAGCCAAGGTCACCGAGCTCGTCGGCGGCCTCTCCCGCGCCTCCTCCACCATGGAAAGCACGGCGCAATCGATGACCTCGACGGCGGCCCAGACCAACAGCCAGGCCGCGGTCGTCGCCGCCGCCTCGCAGCAGACCTCGACCAACGTGCAGACGGTCGCGAGCGCGACCGAAGAGCTGACCTCCTCGATCTCCGAGATCGGCCGTCAGGTGGCACAAAGCACCGAGATCGCGGCCCGCGCCGTCGACAATGCCCGCCGCACCGGCGACACCGCGCGCGCTCTCGCCGAGGGTGCCCAGAAGATCGGCGACGTCGTTACGCTGATCCAGAGCATTGCCGAGCAGACCAATCTGCTGGCGCTCAACGCGACCATCGAAGCCGCCCGCGCCGGCGACGCCGGCCGCGGCTTTGCGGTCGTCGCATCCGAGGTGAAGTCGCTGGCGGGCCAAACCGCCAAGGCCACCACCGAAATCTCCGAGCAGATCACCGCGATCCAGTCCGCAAGCGACGAGACCGTGAACGCGATCCGCAACGTCGCCGACGTCATCGCCGAGATCGACCAGATCGGCACCGCGATTGCGGCAGCGATCGAGGAACAGGGCTCGGCAACCCGGGAGATCTCCCGCAGCGTGCAGGAGGCCGCGCGCGGCACCCAGGAGGTCAACACCAACATATCGGGCGTGCAGCGCGCCGCCGACGACACCGGTGCGGCCGCGAGGGAGGTGCTGGGCGCGGCCGAGCAGCTCTCGACCCAGTCGCGCGATCTCGCCGGCCAGTTCGACCGCTTCCTCGGCGAGGTCAGGGCCGCGTAACTACACCCGGATTCGTAGCCCGGATGGAGCGAAGCGTAATCCGGGATTCGCGCCGCCGATGAACCGGCCCCGGATTGCGCTTCGCTCCATCCGGGCTACGGGACGTCAATAAGGCGGCGCCTTGCGCGTCCGCTGCGCCTTGGCGGCCTCGATCCACCACAGCAGGTCATCGGCAAAGCGCGGGAACGAGCGCTCGAGTGCCTTGCCGCCCTCGCCGATCGGCTCGCTCTCGGCCGACAGCGTCTTCGCGATCGGGCCGACGCCGATGGTGCTCGACACCACGACCATGCCCATCTCCGACAGCGTGCCATGCCAGGCGGTCGAGGCGCGTGCGCCGGACAGTCGGCCGGCGGAGTAGCTCACGATCGCGGCCGGGCGCCAGAACCACTCTTCCAGGAAGTGATCGGTGAGGTTCTTCAATCCCGGCTGGATGCCCCAATTGTATTCGCCGGTGACGAAGACAAAACCGTCGGCGCCGCGGATCTGCCCCGCCAGCTTCTCGAGCACCTCGGGTGCCGTCCCCTTGGGATATTCCTTGTACATGCGATCGAGCATCGGCAGGCCGATCGCCTTGGCGTCGATGAACTCGACCTCCTCGCCGCGCTGGCGCAGGCGATCGATGACGAAATTCGCAAGGCGGACACCCATGCGGTCGGAACGGTAGGAGCCGTAGAGGACGAGGATGCGATTGCTCATGGCCGGGACGCTAGCACGAAACGGCGGTACGGCCTCAACCGATTTGCCGCGCTACCGTTGTCGTCCGAGCTCCAGCGTTTGCGACGGCGTCTCGCCGAACTGGTCGCGATAGCTTCTGGAGAAGTCGCTGAGATGCCAGAAGCCGAACGCCAGTGCGACGGCCTTGACGCTGTCGGCACCGGCGAGCAGGCGCTGACGCACCAGCCACAACCGGCGCAGGCGCAAATAGCGATGCAGGCTCATGCCGCGATAGCGGCGGACGACGTCGTGCAGGGTGCGGACGGACAGGTTGAGCTTGCGCGCAATCTCCTCGCTGTAGATCGGCTGCGAGAGGTCGTCGGACAGAAGCGCGCGGATCTCCCGGAATATCCTGAAATTGCGCTCGTCATTGGGACGCAGGGTCCATCGCGCGGCAACGACGCTTTCGAATGCGTCGTCGACGGCGCCAAGCAGGGACTCCTTCATGGCTGCAGCCTTCAGCGGCACGTCCGCGGCTCCGATCGGCTCCGACGCAGCAGCCAGCACCTCCCGGACCAGGCTGCGCAGCCGGTTCAGGCTCGCGGCCGTCGTTTCAAATATCTTGAAGCTGGATGTCGCGTGCGGCCAGCCGCGATCCGTCACCCCCGGCCTGAACACCACCGAGGCAATTTGCCGCTCCACCTCCTCGATGGTGGTGTAGGCGGCGCCGCCGCTGCCGATGACGATGACCGGTCGGGCCCGCTGCGAGCCGTTGAAGCGGATGGGCACGTTGAGCTCATCCATCGTGAATCCGATGGCGGTGCAATTCTCGACGAGCTGCGCGTCGACGACGCGGGGAAACGCCCGCGTGAAATTCACGTCGCAACCGGGCAGCGACAGAATGGTCTGCTCGGCCGAAATCCTCCGTACGAAGGGCGTGAACTCGAAATTCAGGCCTCGTATGGCATTTCGAAATTCATCGACGTCGGAGAAGCGAAATACCCTGGGCGCAATGCTGTTCATGGCAATGTGAAACGTCGCGTCGTAACCAACGCGCGTCCGGCGGCGATGCCGGCCCGAGTTTCCCCCTTTCGGTTGTCCCGTTCGACCGAAAGAATCATCCTAATTCGTCTCGTTCAGTTGGCGAGGGTCCCGTTCAAAGGACAAGTCGCCGCATCGAGTCTCGCCGAATTTCGATAGCGTTTCCAGCGCCGCCAGCGGTGCGCTGATACCCCGTCGATCAAGCTCTAAATTTCAAATTAACGCATGTCAGGCGGAATGAAGGTCATTGGATAGTCGCGATTTTTTTGAATCAGGCCCCTGCCATGATGGCAAATTTGCCTGCTGATATTCTGGTTGAGCTGGAACAGGCGGTCGCTAGTTGCCCGCCGGACCGCTGTGCACGCATCCTCTCGGGCATTGTGCAGTTGCTCACCGGTAGCCTCGACCGGCCTCAGGAATTGCTCGCTGGGGTGGTTGACGGCGTTCTGCTGCGATTGACGGAACGCGTCGAGGCCAAGGCGCTCGTTCAACTCAGCACGGCGCTTGCCGAGTTCAAGGTCGCCCCGCCCGAGACATTGCTGCGCCTTGCCTCACACGCCGATCCGGACGTGGCCTGTCCTGTCCTCGTCAAATCGCAGGCATTCTCCGCCACCGATCTCGCGGCGATCGCGGCCTCGTGCGGCGAGCGGCAGCAACGCGCGATCGCCGCGCGCAACTCGATCGAGCCAGAAGTGGCCGAGGCGCTGATCAAACGCGGCGGCCCGATCTGCCTTGCGCTGATCAAGAACCCGGGAACCCAATTCTCCGAGGCAGCTTACGCCGCGCTGATCGCCAGGGCTGATCCAGACGGCGAGATTGCCAAGGCGCTGGTGCTGCGGCCCGGCACGCCCGACCTGGTCGTCCGGAAGCTGCTCTCCGTGTCACCGGCCCCGAAGGCGCCGGCCAAGGCCAACGCATCTACCACTCCGCCCGCACAACACGCCGCGCCCGTTCCGCCCAAGCTGCCCTGCCCGGCCGACTATGCGAGCGCGAGGCCGGAGATCGTCGCCCTCAGCCGCGTCGGCAAGCTCAACGATTCCACCGTCAACCGCTTCACGATCCGCGGCGAGACGGCCAATCTGTTCACGGCGCTCTCGGTGCTCTCCGGCGCGCCGATCGAGATCGTGGAGCATGTCATGACCGATGACGATTGCGAGGGCCTCGTCATGGCCTGCCGGGCCGCACGGCTGAACTGGGCCACTACGCTCGCGATCCTGAGCAACCGCAGCGGCTCACGGCTCTCTTTCGTCGAACGCGAACGGGCGCAGCAGATTTTCGAAACGCTTCTCTTGTCGACCAGCCAATGGACAGTGCGCTGGGGGGAAATTGCAGCGAGTGCCAACCCAAGCGATGCGGGACATCGCGGCACAAAAATGGGGGTTAGCCGATGAGGTTCGACGGTCGAAAGGCGCTTCGCGTACGGATGGATCACAAGCAGGCCGTCAATCTGATGGGCTCCGACGGCACCTGGCGACGCAGTTGCTTCCTGCTCGACGTGTCGCAAAGTGGCGCCAAGATCGAGGTCGAAGGGACGCTCGACGTGCTCCAGGCCAAGGAATTCTTCATGCTGCTGTCGTCGACGGGGCTTGCCTACCGGCGGTGCGAACTGGTGTGGATCGACGGCACCATGGCCGGCGTGCACTTCATCACCGCAGACGGCAAGAAGAAGCCGGCGAGCGCAAAGGCGGCCGCCGCGCCAAACTCCACGCCGAGCAAATAGGCTCCAGAATTCATCGAGCTCATTCAATGTCATCATAGTCCGGTCCGCCGTGCAGAGTGCCCGAACCATATCCAGCCCCGTCAAAAGCGAAGGCGGCATCCGAACGACGGAAGCGGTTCGCCCGTTTGTGCATGTGCTGGCCGATTCGTCCGACAAACTGGCGGGGGTCTGCTCGGCCCTCGAACGGCAATTTACCGTCGCCGGCGAACGACTCGATGCGGAAGCCAGGCTGTCACAAGTGCCATTCGCGGTCGTCGTTCGCGCGGAGCTGCGTGACGTCGGCACCATCGCGGCCATCAAGAAGCGCGCCGGCAAGCTGGCGAAAGCCACGAAGCGCATCTTCCTCGTCGAGCACTCGTCTCACGTCGGCATCTCGCAGGCCTACGCACTCGGCGCCACCCTCGTTCTTCCCGAGGCTCTCAACAAGAGCAAGCTGCTGGCAGCGCTGGCTGACCCGGCCTCTGCTGGCTCAAGTGACGCACCGCAACCGGACAACGCCGTCGAAGCCGCGGCAACCGCCATCGCTTCGATGTTCACGGCCGTCACGCTCGGCGAGCCCCTCGACGTCGACGGCACGAAGGAAGCGGGCCGCAGGATCGCCGACCGCATCACCGAGCACGGCCTGTCCGAATGGCTTGCCACGGTGCGGCGTCACCATGAGGGAACCTACCAGCATTGCCTGCTCGTGACCGGCGTGGCGATCGACTTCGGACTGAGCCTCGGCGTCGGGCGAACCGATCTCGAGCGGCTGTATTCCGCAGCCATGTTCCACGACATCGGCAAGGCGCAGATTCCGCTTGCGATCCTCGACAAGCCCGGCCGCCTCGACACCGACGAACGCGCCATGATCGAGAAGCATCCGGCGGCGGGTTACGAGTTTCTGAAGGATCACGAGAAAATCTCGCCCGAGATTCTCGACGCCGTGCGGCATCATCACGAATATCTCGACGGAAGCGGTTATCCCGACGCGCTGTGCGGCGAGAGCATCAACGACATCGTCCGCATTCTGACGATCTCGGACATCTTCGCCGCGCTGATCGAACACCGGCACTACAAGCCGACGATGCCGCGCACCGAGGCCTACAACATTCTTTGCGGGATGACCGGAAAACTCGAGAAGGCCCTCGTAACCTCGTTCAAGGAGGTTGCGCTCACGCGATGACCGCGCAGGCTGGGCGATCCCGCAGCGAGGACCTCGTCACGAACCGCGCTTAGTGCGTGGCCCGGTATTTGGCGCGGTGCGGAATCGACCGGGAGGCCAGTCCTTCCGCAAGCAGCTTCATGTCCTCGCGTCTGCCACTCCGGATCAGCTTGCCGAGCTCATCGGGTGTGAAGGGCAGATTTGGATCATCATCAATCGGATACCGCGGTCGCGGACCGAAGAACCGTCGAACCAGGCTAGCCAGCCGCCGCATGTCGATTCCCTCGCGCCAGCAACAAACCTTTCACTCCGCGTATTGTTCCTCCCGCGCGATCGAGATTGCAAGAGGCCACCAACGGCTCAACATCAAAAAACTGAGCGGGCGCTGCGCGCCCCCTGTGGGATATAAACGGGTAATCGCTAGACTGCGGCCGGAAGGGAGCGGCCGATACGATTTTGGTGGCACGTGACCCCGTCAAAAAACATGGTCCATGGGCTGTTGCGCACTTGAGAGTGGTGACGCCATCTCGGCGATCCCGTTTAGGAATTTGAATAAATTGCGCAGCCCAGCCCTTCCGCCGGAGCCAGGAGGAGCTACAGATGAACCCCAAAAGATCGAAGTCGAAGGACGGCGGTAACATGCCGATGGTGCACCCGAACGCGGCTGCCATCGACGTTGGCGCCACCATGCATATGGCGGCCGTTAGGGCAGATCGCGCACCGGAGCCAGTCCACAGTTTCGGTACCTTCACGGCCGATCTGCATCGGCTGGTTGACTGGTTTACGGAATGCGGCGTCGAGACCGTCGCCATGGAATCGACCAGCGTCTACTGGATTCCGATTTTCGAGCTTCTCGATGCCCGGGGATTTACCGTGTTCCTTGTCAACGCGCGCGATGCCAAGCACGTGCCGGGGCGTAAGACCGATGTCAGCGATGCGCAATGGTTGCAGCGACTCCATTCATTCGGGTTGCTGCGGGCCAGCTTTCAGCCCAAAGGGCAGATTGCCGAACTGCGAGCCTACGTGCGTCAGCGCGAGCGTCTGCTGGAGTACGCGGCCGCACACATCCAGCATATGCAGAAGGCCTTGACGGAGATGAATCTTCAGCTCCACCACGTCGTCGCCGACATCACCGGCGCGACCGGCTTGCGTATCATACGCGCGATCCTTGCCGGCGAGCGCGATCCCGAGGCGCTGGCGTGCTTGCGCCACTACAGTTGCCACTCCAGTGCCGAGACGATTGCGAAGGCGCTCACCGGGAGCTACCGCGCCGAGCATCTGTTTGCGCTCGAGCAGGCACTTGCCCTTTACGACACCTACCACGAGAAGGCATCTGCCTGCGACGCCCGGATCGAAGCCGTGTTGAAGGAACTGAGCAACCATCGCGGTCGTGGCCATGGACCAGCACCGCGGGCCTCGCTGCGTCGGAATCGGACCGATCAGGCGAACGCTCTAGCTTTCGACGTCCGCGAGGCGCTGTTCGCGTTGCTGGGAAAAGACATCACCACGATCGACGGCCTCGGTCCTTACCTCTCGCTGAAGCTGATCGCTGAATGCGGGGACGACCTCTCCTCGTGGCCAAGTGCAAAGCATTTTACCTCCTGGCTAGGACTGGCGCCGAGCAACAAGGTCTCCGGCGGCAAAAGGCTCTCGTCCCGAACGCGCCGATCCGGCGGCCGGGCGGCGGCGCTTCTGCGCCTTGCTGCCGTCACCGTCGGACGCACCGATACTGCGCTCGGCGCCTTTTACAGGCGACTTTCATCGCGCATCGGTAAGGCCAAGGCAGTGACCGCCACGGCCCGCAAGATCGCAGTTCTGTTCTACAATGCTGTGCGATACGGAATGGACTATGTCGATCCCGGGGCCTCTTCCTACGAGACGCGCTACCGGACGCGAGTGGTCAACAATTTGCATCGGCGTGCCAAGGCATTCGGCTTCGTTCTCCAGCCCTTGGAGCCGACCGTCGGCGATGCCGTTTCTTAGGAATCGACGAGAGAATAATCTCCCCTCCTCCACCTCAGCCGGCTCTCCGCGTTAGTCGGCTCGCAGCGTCAGCCGGCTGTGCGCATCAGTGACTTCCCGCGCTAGTCGGCAAAGCCGACATAACGCACGAAATCGTCGTTGCCCTCGCGATCGGAGCGCACGGCGTTCGCGGCGAAGCTGTCGTCGGGATACCCCATCGCCACACATGTCATGATGACCTCGTCTTCCGGAATCTTCGCGACCTCGCGCACGATGTCGGAGCGCATGATGCCCTGCCCGTTGATCACCGAACCGAGACCGCGGTCCCAGGCCGCGAGCACGATGCCGTAGCAGAGCGCACCGAGATCGAAATGGCAGACCGCGCCGGGATCCAGCACGCGGTCATAGGTCAGCACCAGCGAGACCGGCGCGTCGAACTGGCGGAAGCCGCGCAGCACCCAGTCCTGCCGCATCGGCTTGTCGTCGCGCTCGATCCCCATCGCGCCGAACAGCTTCTTGGCGATGTCGACCTGCCGGGTGCGATGAATGCCCTGGTATTCGCCATGACTGATGATATCGCGCTTGACCTTGGCGCCGCCGACCATCTCCTCCATGTTGCGGCGGCGCAACTCTTCAAGCGGAGGGCCTGTGAGCACATGCACATGCCAGGGCTGGGTGTTCATCGACGACGGCGCGCGCTTGGCGCTCTCGATGATCGCCTCGATCACCGCGCGCGGCACCGGCCGCTGCTTGAAACCGCGCACGCTGCGGCGCGACTGGACCAGCGTTTCGAATTCCAACTCTTGACCTCCCTGACCGTTCATTCCGCGGCATTGCAATTGTAACGCGTAACCGGTTGCCGATGCGGTACGCCAAATCTATGCTACCCCGCAAGCAAGACCAAGAACCCAGCGAGGACCTGCAAATGCCCGCACCGCTCGATCCCGTCATCGCCCAGATCATTCCGCTGCTGCCGCTGCGCGATCCCACCACGATGACGCCACAGAGCGCGCGCGATGCCTTGCGCGCACTGGCTGCCTCGCGTGCGGATGTGCCGCCGCCCCCCGTCGACACGGTGCAGGATATCAAGGTGAAAGGCGGCGCCGGGCCGCTCGATTCACGTGTCTATCGCGTCGGCCCCAATCCTGCGCCAACCGTAGTCTTCTTCCACGGCGGCGGCTGGGTCGCGGGCGACCTCGAAACCCACGACCGGCAGGCGCGCAATCTCGCGATCGAAACCGGCGCGGTCGTCGTCTCCGTCGATTATCGGCGCCCGCCGGAAACGCGCTTTCCCGGCGCCTTCGAGGACGCGTTCGCCGCCGCAAGTGACATCTTCAACCGCGTCGCGGAATTTGGCGGCGATGCAAAGCGTCTCGGCGTTGCCGGCGACAGCGCCGGCGGCAATCTCGCAGCCGCCACCGCGATCGCCTGCCGCGACGCCGGCATCACGCTGGCCGCACAATTGCTGGTCTATCCCGTGACCGACGTCGTCGGGGGCTATGCGGATGCGCGCGAGAACGCGCCCTATCCGTCACGCACCGAGAATGCCGACGGCTATTTTCTGACACGCGCGACGATGGAATGGTTTTGCGGCCACTATCTCGCCGATCCCAAGGATGCCGCCGACTGGCGGGTCTCGCCGCTCCGCGCCGCTTCGCTCAAAGGGCTCGCGCCCGCGATCGTGACCACCGCATGGTTCGATCCGTTGCGCGACGAAGGCGCGGCCTATGCACGGGCGCTGGAGGCCGCCGGCGTCCGCGTCAAGCACCATGAGGGCCCCGGCCTGATCCACGGCTATTTCGGCCTTGGCGATGCTTCCGCGGCCGCGAAGGCCGAGGCGCAACGCGCACGGGCCGATTTCAAGACACTGCTCGCGCGCGGAATCTGAACCGCAGATGAATGGAAAAATCCGCGACATCGGTCGTGGCGCGCATCGATCCTGCTTGATTGCGCCACGATTCGCGGTTCCAATCCGCTTGGTAATTTTGTCCTAGGGAGACACCCATGATGAAGCGGATTTTTCTCGCAGCGATCGTCGCCACCTTTGCAGCGGGCTCGGCCCTCGCGGACGACACCTGCGAGAGCAAGGCGGTCGGCAAGGACGGCAAGGCGCTCGCCGGCGCCGCCAAGACCTCGTTCATGAAGAAGTGCAAGGCCGACGCTTGCACGCCCAAGGCCGTCAGCGCCGACGGCAAGCCACTCGCCGGTGCCGCCAAGAACAGCTTCATGAAGAAGTGCGAGGTCGGCGCCTGATCGCTGCTGGTTCGCCACTGCTGCACGGACACTCTGCAACTCCGTCGTGCCCGGGCCTGTCCCGGGCATCCACATATGTGTGTCCGTGCGGCACAGATCAGATGGCCGGGCCAAGTCGAAAGCACGAACGTCCTCTGGTAACATCGTCGTCAAGCCGTTCGAATTAACCACCAATTCGATCCAATTTTAATAAGACAACAACGCTGCTTGTTAGCGTGAGCCGCACAGATCAACGTGCGGGAATTGCCGTTTTCCGGATATCGGCGGGACCGGGAAAGTGACTTCGTCGAGTGCGATCGTCTTTCATTGGGAGCATCTCGCCATGATCGAACGTCGTGCAATGAAGCGCATACCGATCAACCGGGCCGCGCGGCTATCGTTTGGTGAAATTCACGGGACTCATCCGTGCCTGGTGCGCGATATCAACGCCTTGGGTGCCCGCATTTCCACGCCGTACTACATATTTGCCGACGAGTTTGTGTTGTCGTTCGACGGCCATTCCGGAATTTTCTACTGCCGCGTCGTATGGAAAAAGGAGACGCTCTGCGGCGTTTTATTCCTCCTGCGTCGTCGCGCGCCAAAGGCAGCGAACGATTCCGGCGCGCCCGCAAATGTGGTGCGACTTGATCGCCGGCTCGTGTGCCGCGGCGGGGTCTTTAGCCCGGAAGTATCGACCTGACTCCTCGCCCGCGCGGGTGCATATTGCAGCGGTAGGGCGTCGCGAGGTGACCGAATGAAACGCCGCAATTTTGTCGCGCTTCTCGGCGCTGCGGTGACCGTCATGCCCCTCGCGGCCCACGCGCAGCAACCCGCGGTGCCGCGGGTTGGCTATGTCTGGGGTGGCGTTCGCGGGACGGACTTGTACTACCAGACCGGCTTCCGTCGGGGACTTGCGGACCTGGGATATGTCGTGGGGCGCAACCTGCTGCTCGAAGAACGCTACGCCGACGGAGAGCCGGAGCGCGTTCCCGCATTGATCGCTGAACTCCTCACACTCAACGTCGATGTTCTCGTGACTCCAGGCACACCAATTTCGCAGGCTGCGCAACGTGCAACGTCCACGGTGCCGATCGTCTGCATGAGCGGAGATCCGGTCAGAGCCGGTCTTGTGGCAAGCCTTGCCCGACCAGGCGGCAATATCACCGGGCTGTCGCAGCTCTCGGGCGAATACGGTGTCAAGTGGGTGGAACTGCTGAAGGAGGCGGCACCGAAAGTGCACCGTGTCGCAGTGTTGTGGAATCCTGACAATCCGACGACCGCCAACCAAGTCGAACTCATGCAGAAAGCGGCGCCCGGTCTCGGTATCGAGCTGACGGCTCTCTCGATACGGCGCGCGGACATCGACAACAGCTTCGCCGCGCTTGGGGAGAGAGGCTTCGATGGTCTCGTCGTCACCGATGATCCATCGCTGATACCCCTCGTTCCCCGCCTGATCGAGTTCACTGCAGAGCGGCGCTTGCCGGCGATCTATCCATTCCGCGACTCGGCTCAGAGAGGAGGACTGATGTCGTACTCGGCCAACCTTTTCAAACTATGGCAACGCGCTGCAGGCTATGTTGATCGCATTCTAAAAGGGGCCCGTCCGGCGGAGCTTCCCGTCCAGCAGACGACGGATGTGACCCTGAATATCAACCTCAAGACCGCCAAGGCCCTCGGTCTCGACATTCCCATGACGCTGTCCGCCCGAGCCGACGAGGTGATCGAATAGCAACGGAAATGCTGCGCGCGAAAATTGCGCTTGGCAGACTGTCGCCGGGCGCATCAGTACGGGGTTGATGAACGCAAGCGGCTGCCTGCCCCCCTCGGCTGCGGTCGCTGCCAATAGGGGTTGTCCACGCACATCGCGGAAAGTCCGATCGCAGACGCTCGGCATTGATCCCATGACGTATAAGCGCATTCGAAATAGGTGCTGCCACCCCACTCCCATCTCTGAAGGCAGACGGGGTGGCTGGGATCGTAAGTTTGGGCTGTAGCCGAGGCGATCGCCAGGATCGCCGCACTGCCCAGGATTAGCCAACGGAGCATCCACATCGCCGCCTCCTCCAAATGGATCATCCAAGCTTTCCGGTTCGACGGCCGCTCATGTGGAGACAGGAGATGCCTTGCGACGCTTCATAGCTCCTGCGTCGTCGCTCGACGAAAGCGGGGAACGATTCCGTCGCGCCCATATCGGCACCTCAGCGCTCGCCCCGGGCCGGCGGACATAACTCATCCGATAAGTGGCCCTGAGCCTTGCTCGGAAAGACCCTGCGGCCGCCATCCTGCAATATCACTGGTCTTTCCGCATTGCTCGCAATTCAGGTGAGAGCATCCCCTAGCTCGTCCCCGCTGAACGTTCTCGCGGGAGGCTTCACATCCGCAGCGCGGGCAAGCTAGCGCCGCGCGCCCGCATCCAGGGCTTGCGAGCAAGAAACTGGCGAAGTTCGATACGCGGTCGACGATCCTTCTGATTAATTTGGATTATCCAAACGACGGCCCCGGACTTGGGTTGAGTGTGAGGTTCCGGGACCGTCATCGAGGCGCGGACCGCAGCCCACCCGCGCACTGCCAGTAACGTGGATGTCCGCGCGACGAACAATTGTCTTCTGGTACAATCCCACTGCGCGTCATCATGCCCGCTAGCGGGCATTGCGGTGCTCGGAGCCGATAGCCAATCCTGGCCCGTCAGCGAAACATCGATGCCTCTCAACCAGGTCCGCCTGATGGGCCGCAGCGCACTGGATATCTCGCGCCGAACTCTTCGCATTTGCCCTGTACCAAAGACCTTTGATCTGGATCAAGGAGTCGAACTATCGATGCAATCTCAACTTGGGCGATAGGCGCCGTTCGGAACCATCGACGCCTGTCACATCAAATTCGCGAATTAGGGGGCAACCAACAGACCTGCAACGTAGTGGAGAGACCGCCATGGCCGTCAATCTCATTTCAGCTGCACAACAGCTCCTGACCCCTGAAGTCATTGCGCAGATTTCCTCCTTTCTTGGGATGGACCGAAGCGCGACGCAGAAGGCCGCAATAGCGGCCATCCCGACCATACTGGCCAGCCTGTCGGATCTGGTCGGAACCCCGGCCGGTGCCAATCAACTGTCAAAACTGCTGTCACAACAGCAAGGCACCAATCCCATGGATATGTTGCGCAACGCCGGCGCCCCGGACCTGGCTCAGACGGGTTCGAGCATGTTGTCCGGACTGCTTGGAGGCCGAACCATGGATACCATGGCCCAGGCGATCGGCGGCTTCGCGGGAATGGGCGATGGCGGCGGCAAGTCGTTACTCGCCGTGGTCGGGCCGCTAGTCCTGGGTATGCTCGGCAAGCAGCAGCATGACGCCGGGATGGATGCAAACGGACTGGCATCGCTTCTGCGCTCGCAGAAAGATCAGATCATGGCGGCGATTCCATCGGGCCTCAGTGATCAACTCGGCGCCGCGGGCCTGATCGACAAGGCACGCAGTGGAATGGCCACTGCCGCCGCCACAGGGAGCCGGATCGCCGGCGTTTCCGGCGCTACTGGCGCGAGCCAGGCCGCCATGGCCGCCGGCCGGACGCAATGGCCATATTGGCTCGCCGCGCTCGTTATCGTTGCCGGACTTGCCATATATGCGCTTCAGCGTCCGACCGAGCAGACGGTCGCTCAGAGTACAAACGTTGCGCGGCCCTCAACCGGAACTGTGGGCATGGCGCCCGCGGATCTGACCGTTGACGGCGTGAATCTGGCGAACCAGGTCAATTCGTCCCTTGGTACGCTGCAGGCTCAACTGCCGACCATCACCGATGAAGCTAGCGCGCAGGCGGCCCTGCCGAAGATCAACGACGCCATCTCACAGCTGGATGGCGTCACGGCGCGAGCTGCCAAGCTTTCTCCGGAAGCACGACGCGCGCTTGCCAAGCTGATCGTCGCGGCGGCGCCGGCCATCAATCAGATGTGCGACAAGGTCTCGGCGACACCGGCCGGCACGATCGCAAAGCCCGTGATCGACAATCTTCGTGCCAAGCTCGACCAGTTGGCGAAAGCCTGAAAGCCACAGACGTCACACGCAATAAACTCGCCACACTTCAGGACGGGACGTGTTTCCCAGCCTCCCGTCCTGCAAGATGAAAGGAGAAGACTCCATGGCCGACAAGACCAATTTCACCAAGGATGAATGGGCGCTCCTCCTGAGAAGCCCGATGAATGCTGGAATGGCCATTACGGCTGCCGAACCGAGCGGATTGTTCGGCCTTCTGAAGGAATCATTTGCCGGCGGCACCGCGCTCGCCCAGGCGGCCACCGATCCCAATGCCAACCCCTTGGTAAAGGCTGTGGTCGCCGACTTCCAGACGAGCGACGGCCGGGCGGCGGCTCATGACGGGTTGAAGGCAGAGCTCGGCAAGAGCACGCCGGCCGAGATCAAGACCAAGACGATCGCATCGTTGCATGAAGTCACGGCGCTGCTTGCTGCGAAAGCACCGGGTGATGCCGCGGCTTTCAAGGGCTGGCTGCGTCAGATTAGTCAAAAGACGGCTGAGGCTGCATCAGAAGGCGGCGGGTGGTTCGGTGGGGGTGTTCAGGTCAGCGACGCCGAGAAAGCAACCCTCGGCGAAATCTCCAGCGCGCTTGGCATCTGATCTCGGTGGGCCGCACGGCCCACCTCTACGCGCCCTGCACCATTGGTTGCTGGATGCCAGAGCTGCTGGCTTCCCCAAGGCCAGCGGCTTTTTCTTCGCGGCGATGTGCGGGCAGTTGGGCAAATTCTCGTTGCGCGTCGGCTGGGCGCTGACCGAAGTAGCAACTCCGCTGCCTTCCACGGCAACGTTGACATATGTCAAAGCCCACAATTCCTGGAACCGAACTACTCCAACCAGCTGACGCGCTGGGGGGCCATCATGAAACGATGGAGCGGTCAACCTGCACTGCTCGCTGCTACCGCGATTGCTGCATCATGCATCGCATTCGATGGTGGAATTGAATCTGCGCATGCGAAGTTCGGTCGAATAACGAAGTCGGCGATTGTCCCTGGCGCAACGCCGCGGGAAGTGCATGACCACACCCGCGACGCAAATGGTTCGCCAAACGCCAACGACCTTCCCTCGCTTGCCACGAAATCACCCCGACGGCGTCAGCGCGCAGCAGGGCAAGGCCCGAAAGCTCACGGCGACATTCGGCGAGCAACGCATCGGAAGAGTAACCATCAGCATGCATTTCATAAAAAGCATCCCAGAAGGGAAACCCCATTGTTCGGGCTTGCGAGTTTCTACTCGGAAGACCAGATGACCGCGAGCGGCGAGAGATTCAACAAGCATGCGCTGCATGCGGCGCATCCGTCCTTGCCGTTCGGAACACGCCTGCGCGTGACCAATGTCTTGAACAAAAAGTCCGTGATCGTGAGAGTCAACGACCGTGGTCCATTTGTTCATGGACGCATCATCGACGGTACATCGGGTGCGGCCCAAGCCCTTGGAATGATCAAGATCGGCGTGGTCAATGTCACCCTTGAAATCGTTCGATAATGGCCGCTCATTTCATATATCGACGGCGGCCGGGCCGTGATCAATACGGCGGGAAAGGACTGATTTGGGCGTACACGGCCTAATCCCGCTTGAACCGATAGTCGAACGCCCCATCCAGCGGCCTGATCAGCCCGACCGTCGGCGCCGGAAAATGGATCGGCAGGATCAGCGTGTCGGTGTCCGCAACGGAGGCGAAGAACTTTCGCCGCGAGACCGCCGACTGCCTGGCATCCCAATCTGGCTTCGCCGACCAGTCCGGCTCGCGGCACTGGATCTGGTGATGCATGAGATCGCCCGCGACCACCGCGCGGCTACCCCTCGAAAAGATGTTCACGCAGCAATGACAGGGTGAGTGCCCCGGCGTCGGCGTCAGCGTGACTGTGTCATCGAGCGCGTAGTCGTCGTCCACCAGCAGCGCCTGCCCGGCCTCGACGATCGGCAGGCAGTTGTCGCGGAAGACGGTGCCGGGCGGGTTACTGCCTTTGGCATTCTCCGCCTCCCAGGCCGCGTACTCGCCCTTGTGAAAGACGTATTTCGCATTCGGAAACGTCGGCACCCAGCGGCCATCGCGCAAGGTCGTATTCCAGCCGGTGTGATCGATGTGCAGATGCGTGCAGAAGACGTAGTCGATCTGCTCGAAAGAGATGCCGAGCGCGAACAATTCGTTGCGCCAGCGCTCCTTGCCGGGAAAGTCGAACGGCGGCGGATGGCCCTTGTCCTCGCCTGTGCAGGTGTCGACCAGAATGGTGTAGCGCGGCGTGCGCACCACAAATGTCTGGTAGGTGATGACCATCATGCCGCGCGCGGCATCGAACACCTCCGGCTCCATCGTCGGCAGATGACGGGCGAACACGCCCTCGTCATAGGCCGGGAAGAAATCCTGCGGCCGCCGCCACGGCCCTTCCCGCTCGATCACCGCATCGATGGTGATGTCGCCGATCCGCAGTTGCTTCATGGTTGCTTCGCTCCTTTTTTGAGGAAGCGTAGCGGGCGACATAGGACCGTTCAAGCCGCGAGGCGTACAGGCCTCCCATGCACCCCGATTGCCGCAAATCAACCTCAAACGCCGCCGACGATAACCCTGGAATGGGGAATATCTGGTGGGCAGGAAACTCAGAGTCGTCACGGCAGTCCTGATTGCCGTGGCCGCGGGCGTCTACATCAACAACACCGATCTGCTGGCGCCGCATCGCGACGGCAAACCGGTGCTGCTCGCGCATCGCGGTATGGCACAACGGTTTGACGAGCGCGATGTGAGGAACGACACCTGCACCGCCGCGCGAATGTTGCCGCCGGCGCATGACTACCTCGAGAACACCCTCCGTTCGATGCATGCGAGCTTCGACGCCGGCGCCGATGCGGTCGAGCTCGACGTGCACCCGACGACCGACGGCGAATTCGCCGTTTTCCATGACTGGACTCTCGGCTGCCGTACCGACGGCCAGGGCGTCACGCGCGCGCAGAGCATGGCTAATCTGAAGATGCTCGATATCGGCTACGGCTACACCGCCGACGGCGGCAAGACCTTCCCGTTTCGCGGCAAGGGCATCGGAATGATGCCGACATTGTCGGAGGTGTTCGCCGCCTTCCCTGACAAGAAACTCCTGATCAACGTGAAGAGCCGAGACCCAAACGAAGGCGAGAAACTTGCCGCCGTGCTGAACGCGCTCCCGGCCGAGCGGCGCCGGACGATCATGGTCTATGGCGGCGACGAGCCCATCGACGTGATCCGTGGCCTCACCCCTGATGTCCGCACCATTTCGCGCGGGGCCATCCGGAGCTGCCTGATCCGCTATATCGGCTATGGCTGGACCGGCCTGATGCCAGCCGCCTGCCGCAACGCGATGGTGCTGGTACCGATCAACGCCGCGCCCTGGCTATGGGGCTGGCCCGATCGCTTCCTCAATCGCATGACCGACGCCAACAGCGCGGTCTTCGTGCTCAGCCCCTACAGCGGCGGCGAGTTCTCCACCGGCATCGATACGCCCGAATTGTTCGCCCGGCTGCCGCAAGCCTATTCCGGCGGGATCTGGACCAACGAGATCGAGGCGATCGCCACGATCTCGCGCAAGAGCAAAAACTAGCTCCGCAGCCCCGGCGCCTCCTGCCCGGTCCGCGCGACATATTCCGTGTAGCCGCCGCCGAACTGGTGGATGCCCTCCGGCGTCAGTTCCAGCACGCGGTTCGACAGCGTCGCCAGGAAGTGGCGGTCATGCGAGACGAACAGCATGGTGCCCTCGAAATCCGCCAGCGCCGTGATCAGCATCTCCTTGGTGGCGAGGTCGAGATGGTTGGTCGGCTCGTCCAGCACCAAAAAGTTCGGCGGATCGAACAGCATCATTGCCATCACCAGGCGCGCCTTCTCGCCGCCCGACAGCACGCGGCAGCGCTTCTCGACATCGTCGCCGGAGAAGCCGAAACAGCCGGCGAGCGCGCGCAACGAGCCCTGCCCCGCGGTCGGAAACTGATCCTCCAGCGACTGAAACACAGTGCGTTCGCCATCGAGCAGGTCCATCGCGTGCTGGGCGAAATAGCCCATCTTGACGCTGCCGCCGACCGCCACCGTGCCCTCGTCCGGCTCGCTCGCACCGGCGATGAGCTTGAGCAGCGTCGACTTGCCGGCGCCGTTGACGCCCATCACACACCAGCGCTCCCTGCGGCGGATCATGAAATCGAGCCCGTCATAGATGCGCTTGCTGCCGTAACCCTTGTGAACGTTCTTGAGCGCCACGACGTCCTCGCCCGAGCGCGGCGCCGGCGGAAAATCGAACGCCACGGTCTGGCGGCGGCGCGGCGGCTCCACCCGTTCGATCTTGTCGAGCTTCTTCACCCGGCTCTGCACCTGGGCCGCATGAGACGCGCGCGCCTTGAAACGCTCGATGAACTTGATCTCCTTGGCGAGCATGGCCTGCTGGCGCTCGAACTGCGCCTGCTGCTGCTTCTCGTTCTGCGCCCGCTGCTGTTCGTAGAACTCGTAGTCGCCGGTATAGGTCGTGAGCGAGCCGGAATCGATCTCGATCACCTTGGAGATCACGCGGTTGATGAACTCGCGATCATGCGAGGTCATCAGCAGCGTGCCTTCGAAATCGTGCAGGAATTTTTCCAGCCAGATCAGGCTTTCGAGATCGAGATGGTTGCTCGGCTCGTCGAGCAGCATGACGTCGGGGCGCATCAAAAGAATACGCGCCAGCGCCACGCGCATCTTCCAGCCGCCGGAAAGCTTGCCGACGTCGCCGTCCATCATCTCCTGGCTGAAGCCGAGGCCGGACAGCGCCTCGCGCGCGCGGCCGTCGAGCGCATAGCCGTCGAGTTCCTCGAACGCGTGCTGCACCTCGCCATAGCGCGCGATGATCTCGTCCATCTGGTCGGCCTTGTCGGGGTCGGCCATCGCGGCCTCGAGCTCGCGCAACTCGGCTGCGACCTCGCTCACGGGACCTGCGCCATCCATCACCTCGGCCACGGCGCTGCGGCCAGACATCTCGCCGACGTCCTGGTTGAAATAGCCGATGGTAATGCCACGATCGGTTGAAACCTGCCCTTCATCGGGCAGTTCCTCACCGGCCATCATCCGGAACAGCGTGGTCTTTCCCGCGCCGTTCGGGCCGACGAGGCCGATCTTCTCGCCCTTGTTGAGGGCGGCGGAAGCTTCGATGAACAGGATCTGGTGGCCGGCTTGCTTGCTGACGTTGTCGAGGCGGATCATGGGGTCTTTTTGGGGGGAATGTTGCGTTGCAGCGTCATAGGCCATACGGGCCGCCAGGGGAAGCCCGGCCGGGCCCGGATTCCACCCCGCCAGACGCCAGCTTCCTGTAATTCATCCCAACGCGACGCTTCGCGCCCGCTGCCTGCCGTCTCGCTGTCCGCTTCCAGCCGAAGCGCGCTGTCCGAGCGGCAAGGCGCGACGTCCGCCAATGTCCCATATAGCGGACTTGCCGCTACCGCCCGTCAGGCGTCGGCTTGTGACCCATAGCGGTCATGGGACCTTCTTTTGCCCGCCTGCATCCGGGAGCCTTTCTCGCAATGATGCTGTTCCCAGCATAGGCGATGCTGTCAACGTGCACGCCGTCGCCAATTGCTCGGGGTGTCCCCGGTCAGCTTCCTGAAGGCGGCGGCGAACGCGGTCTGGGAAGAATAGCCGAGCGCGACCGCGATCGAGATGACCGACGCGTCGGTGCCGCGCAGCATGTTTTTGGCCTCCTCGAGCCGTTGCTGGCGCCGCCAGGCATGTGGGGAAAGCCCGGTGCTTTCCTTGAAGGCGCGGCAGAAGTGGAATCGCGAAAGACCGGCATCAGAAGCGAGCGCCGCGAGCGATACGTCAGCGTCGATGTCCGAGTGCAGGCGCTCGATGGCGCGGCGCAATACGACCGGTGAGAGGCCGCCCCGCGTCGGCTGGAACGTGGACGGCGCGCCGACATGCGCCGCCAGCAGGCGCGTGGCCAAGAGGTCCATCAGCTGATGCCTGAACAGTGTATCCACGACGACATTGCCTACCACGGCGTCGATCGCGGTCAGGAGCAATCGGGATGTAATGGGGTCCGGATGCGCCGTTCGCTCCAGCAGATCGGTCGAGGTGGCGTTGTCGACCTCGCCTGCAACCCGCTCGAGCGTGGCGTGCGGAAGATAGAGTTGGATGACATCGACAGGTTTCGGAATATCCCACCGGGAGCTCGATCCTTCGGGGATGATGATCACGACTCCGGGACGAAACGTACCGATCGCAACCGCGCGTCCCATCCGCCGCTCCATGCGCTGCACCGTGCCGTTGTAAGCCATGATGACGTGATGGCTCATGGGCGCGACGACGTCGTGCAGCGGGTCATGCTTCCAGTGGGCGATTCCGGCGCCGGAGGAATCCAAAGCCATGTGAAATGGCGTGGTCCCGAGCACCCGCGCCATTTCTGCACCGGCGGGAGGGCGCTCGGCATGAGCCGGAGTGACCTGGCACGTCTCAGGCGCAACTGACGCGTCCTCCAGGTAAGCGCACAAGATATGCTTGTTCATGAACGTATCCTCGCACTCGGGAGGCGATGCAGGTGGTAAGCCGTGCCTCGGCTCGGCCAGGTTTGTTGCGTTGATTGCGAACGTCAGTGCGCGTCGAGTGCAGGCGGGCCAACCATTTCTCGAACCCTCGTTCCCGAAGGGTGAGAAAATGTGTACTGTTTCGAACGGAAAAGACCTTGCAGCCGGCCTGAATTGCGATCGAGTTTTCCTTGGCTTCTTGTCCAGGAAGGATCACAAGTGTCGTTTCTATTTGAAGATTATTGTCTCGATGCCAACCGGCGCGAGCTCAAGCGAGGCTCCGAGCTCATCCCCATCGGACCGAAGGTGTTCGACCTGCTGCTCTTCCTGGTCCGAAACCGGGAACAGGTCGTGACAAGGGACGATCTTCTGAAGGCGGTGTGGGAAGGACGGATCGTGTCCGAATCCACGCTGACCAGCCACGTCAATGCCGTGCGCAAGGCAATCGGGGATACCGGCAAGGAGCAACGCCTGATCCGGACGGTTTCTCGCAGAGGCTTCCGGTTTGTTGGCGAGATCACCGAGGAAGAATTGCCCGCGCGAGCCTCGGTCACAGACCCAGGTACGGATCTTGGCGTTCAACATGTAAAGAACATTCAGGAGCCAATCAGGGCCTTTGAGGTCGATGCGCCGACGGAAACGCGAGAGGCTGCGCCAGTTTTTGCTGCCGAGGCCGGAAGTCCGCCTCCGCTGCCCGACAGGCCTTCCATTGCGGTGCTTCCGTTTCAGAATATGTCTGGCGATGTCGAACAGGAATACTTTGCCGATGGAATGGCCGAGGACATCATCACGGCGCTGTCCCGTTTCAAGGCGCCATTTGTCATCGCCCGAAACTCCAGCTTCACCTACAAGGCGCGCGCTGTCGACGTGAAGCAGGTGGGGCGCGAGCTTGGGGTGCGCTACGTGTTGGAAGGGAGCGTTCGCAAGGCGGCAAACCGAGTGCGCATTACGGGACAACTCGTCGATACCGCTACTGGAGCACATATTTGGGCCGATCGGTTTGATGGCGAGCTCGGCGACATCTTCGATTTGCAGGACCAGGTGACTGAAAGCGTTGTCGGGGCGATCGCGCCTGCGGTGGAGAAAGCTGAGATCGAGCGCGCCAAACGCAAGCCGACCGCTAGCCCGCCTTATTCGCGAGAGGGCGCCTGAGAGGCTGGCGAGCGTGGTGTAAAGCGCTGATGCGGCGTAGGATTCGGTTGCGAAGCCAACCCCATCACCTCAACCGCGAACGCCACGCCCGCCATGACCGATGATACGATTCTGCCCTTCTCGTTTCCAGCCGTTCACGCCAAGAAAGTCACAGCTGCCTTCGATGGTGGACGCCTAACCTCGAATGGGGGCGTGATGCTTCTGGCGATGGCCGAGCGGCGTCTCGGTTTGGCCGACAATTTGGCCCGGGTGTTCCCGGATCGGCGCGATCCGACGCGGGTCGTGCACAGCCTTGTCGATATGTTCCGCGCGCGCATGTTCGCGATCTGCTGCGGCTACGAGGACGCCGACGACCTCGATCATCTGCGGTCCGATCCCGCATTCAAGCTGGCCTGCGGACGGCTGCCGGACAGCGGTCGCGATCTGTGTTCCCAACCGACGCTGTCGCGTCTGGAGAATGCTCCGCGCCTGCGCGACGTGATCCGACTGACCTACACTTTGGTCGACGCATGGATGGATAGCTACCCGCGCGAGCCGGCATCCGTCACGCTCGACATCGATGATACCTGCGATGTCGTCCACGGCCATCAGCAGCTCTCGCTGTTCAACGCTCATTATGACGAACGCTGCTTCCTGCCGATCCACGTCTACGACACGGAGAAGAGCCGGCCCGTGGCGGTCGTGCTGCGGCCCGGCAAGACGCCGGGCGGCGTCGAGGTGCGTGCCCATCTGCGCCGCCTGATACGGCATATCCGGACGCGGTGGCACAAGACGCGAATTACGTTCCGTGGCGACGGGCACTATGCTCGGCCGGAGGCCATGACCTGGTGCGAGAACAACGGCATCGACTACATCTTCGGTCTGTCCGGTACCAAGCCTCTCGCCAGAAAAGTCGACGAGGTCGCCGACGACATTCGCACGCGACGCGCCATCGAGAACCTGCCTGTTCTGCGCGGCTATACCGAGACGCGCCACAAGGCAAAGTCCTGGGATCACGAACGGCGCACTGTCGCCCGTATTGAGGCGACGATGCTCGGCCTCGACATCCGCTTCGTCGTCACCAGCCTCGATGTCGGCTCGGCCGAGTGGATCTACGACAGCCTGTATTGCGCGCGCGGCCAAGCCGAAAATCTGATCAAGCTGCATAAGACGCAGCTCGCCTCCGATCGCACCAGTTGCCGTTCGGCGCTCGCCAACCAGGTCCGTCTCGTTCTCCACACCGCCGCTTATTGGTTGATGCTTACCGTGCGCGGCGCCATTCCCAAAGTCCGGGAATTGGCCGCCGCCGAGTTCGCGACGCTGCGTCTTCGTCTCTTGAAAATCGCAGCCCGGGTCGTCGAAACCGCGAGCCGCATTCGCCTTGCGTTCGCCGCGGCATGCCCCGAAGCCGACCTCTTCCGCAGCTTGCCCGGCGCGCTGCTCCCGCTCGGCCCGTAACCGACCGGGCCTGCGCCCGCTCACCCGCCCCACTCCTCCAACGCGTACAAAACAGCTTGATGTAGAACCCGGTGACAAAAGGCCGGACGGTCACCCACGCCAGCCGCCAGCCCCAGTCAGACGTCAAGAACGACCGTGCTCTCGTGAATAGATCGGGCTAGTCTCGACGCCTATGCCCACTATTTGTGCGGTCTGGCCCGGCTTCATCAGTTTGGTAACCGGCAAGCGAACGACGAGGCATTGCGTCTGTTCAACCGCGCGATAGAGCTCGACCCGGAATTTGCCACCGCCTACGGTCGCGCAGCCTTTTGCTACCTCATTGCCAGGATCAATGGCTGGATTCCGGACACGGCGAACGCGATTGCCGAAGTGAAGAAGCTCACCCAACGGGCAGTTGAGTTGGGCAAGGATGACGCGAACGCGCTCTCCGCTGGCGGGAATGCGTTAGCGTTTGTTGTTGGGGATCTCGGGGTAGGTGCCGGCTTAGTTGATCGCGCGATCGCGCTTAATTCCAATTTGGCTGAGGCATGGAATTTCGGCGGCTGGGTAAAACTCTGGCTCGGCGAGCCGGAATCGGCGATCGAGCGCTTCGCACGAGCCATTCGCCTGAGCCCACTTGATCCGTGGCTGATGGGCATGCGAGCCGGGACCGCGTATGCACATTTCTTTTTGGACCGCTATGACGAAGCGGCATCATGGGCGGCAATGGCATTGCAGTGCAGTCCGGACTATCGACCTGGATTACGTATCACCGCCGCAAGCAACGCAATGGCCGGTCGGCCGGAGCAAGCACACAAGGCCGTGGCTCGGCTGAGAGAACTCAGCCCCACGCTGCGCCTTTCCAATCTCAAAGATGTGCTTGGCCCTTATCGACGTGCTGAGGACGTCGCGCGATATGAGGAAGGATTGCGGCAAGCAGGGCTGCCCGAATGACCATCTCGGCCAAGGTACTCGCCTTGGCAACGCGGTGATCGAATAAGCGCAACTTCCGCTAATGGCGCAAAGCGGACGCTTTGTAGTCTTTGCTCAGATGTCGACTTGTGCCCCGGAGCAGACGTCGATCCCTGGCGATCATGACTTGCCGCAGTTACCCCCGTTGACTAGCTTAGCTGCTGGCAAAATGCCCTGTCGTGAAATTTGCAAGACCGATTTGATAGACTCTGTTTGAACAACATGGGTGTCTTCATGGTTCGGCTTCCGGTTATTTTCTTGCTAGGAATTTTCTGTGCGTCACTGAGCAGTTTGAGCGCTTTCGGACAGAGTTGCGGTACAACGCCGCTCGACGTGCAAATCCTCGGTTCTGGTGGCCCCAGAATGAATCCCACTCGGGCATCGACGAGTTATCTGGTCTGGATCGAGGGGCGCGCAAGAATACTCATCGACATGGGCGGTGGTGCTCAACACCGCTTTGGTGAATCGCAAGCCAAACTCGAAGACTTGTGGATGGTCGGAATAAGCCATCTTCATCCAGATCACGTTTCCGACTTGCCAGCGTTCCTTTGGCTGAGCCACGAGGTCCGCAAGGAACCTCTCAAGGTTTTCGGTCCTACAGGCAACGATGCGGCCCCTGACTTTGCGATTTTCCTCAACAGGCTTTTTGACGAGAAGACTGGCGCATTTCCAGTGCTCGGATCGGCGTTAGGCGGCTCATACGGGGGCAGCGGCGTGCGGCCCGATATGGGGCGCGTTGTGGCGGGTGGCGTTCGACTTGATGTCGGAGTGATTGACGCTGTCAAAAGCGATCCATCCGTGGTTTTGCAGCGCGAGGGAACGACAGTCACGGCACGGAAAATCCCGCATGGAAATATGCCAACCTTGGCCTATCGCGTGCAGACCGGAAATGTGTCGATCGTGTTTAGCTCCGACCAAAACGGCACCGATCCAGGCTTCGTCGAATTCGCAAAGGGCGCGAACCTCCTGATCATGCATCTTGCAATCCCGCCCGGTGCGAATGTTCCCTTGCACGCAACACCGGCAGTCGTCGGACGCGTTGCCCAAGAGGCTGCGGTCAAGCAGCTCATCGTCAGTCATTTCGGTCTGTTTGAACTCGATGCGGCCATCGCTGATTTGCGAACTGCCTACAACGGGCCGCTCATCGTCGGAGCAGACATGCAGTGTACGCCAGTGCTGTGAGACCCACGGTCGTTCGCTGGTTGATGTCCGGTTATGGCCCACAGCGGACCTGCCGCTGCCACCCGTCAGGCGTCAGCCTGTGCCCCCTTGGTTGACTTTGCTCAGTGTGTATCCCGCACCGGCAACTGCCCCCTTGAGCAAAACCAGCTGTGGCTCTTCCACCGGTTGTTGAAAATCGCGGGAGCAACCAATTTACGGATTGTTAGCAGATTCTATCTTAGATAGTTCAAGAAGACAACAACAACCATACCGGGTTCCATTACCCGACCAAATCCATGAATGCATCTGCTTTCCTGATCGCGACGGCCTTTGGCCGCAGCATTCCTTGCTGTGGAGTACAAGTGGTACTACCAGCCCGACATGTTCAATCCGGATGTCGTGCTCAGCATCTTCTCTAACGAGCACATGAAAGCTCGCGCAGCAGTTCGGCACGTGCTGATCGATCCGGACTCGGCCAAATTCAGCGCATTGCGTTCAGTCGAAGCCGACGCGGCGCGATATGTCTGCGGCGCCGTCAACGCCAGAGACAAATCCGGCCAATCCATCGATGCCGCTTTCGTCTACACTGTGGCCGTTGACTTTGCCCGCATCGACGACGACGGCCGGATCACGCAGCTGCGCTCGGGATTTCGGCCTTGCCCCACTGAAAATGACAAGGTCGCGCAGCAGAAGCCTGCTCTTTCGCCTGGCATGCTGTCCGTTGCGCAAACCGTTCAGAAGGTTGCTCCGCAGGCCAGCACCTCAACTGTGTCAGGTCTGACGACGCGTGCACCTGCGGCAGGCGCAACGGCGTCCGGCGGGACCATGGAACAGCAGCTCCGCGAGCTGGGCGCACGGACTGTCCCGCCTCAATCGGCCAATGGAGCCCAGGCAAACTTGCCGGGAGAGCGTGGGACCGGCAAGGAGAGTGAGTGGCGAGCCGATCAGCCTCCCGTCGCATGGCCCAAATTCCCTCCGGATCACCCGTTGGCGAGGTCAACCCGGAAACGGAGCCCCTCCGAAGCACTCGCCTTGGCGAAAGGCGTCGAGGAACGCTGGAACCAAGCCAAGTCGTCCGGCAACGTCGCGATGCGTCCCTCGTCGGAAGAAATCAAAGAGGCGTGTCGCGCCTTGCTTGCGATCGATCCCACAGACAGCGAATATCGAAAAGCCTGGGCAACTTTCGTGCACCTGCAAGACATCGACCGCGATGTTGCGATGAAATGAAGCGGGAGTGGTAAGAACTGGCCTCCCCGCCTCTGGCCCAAGGACGACATCCGTCCAGACCACTTCGATGTCACTTTTGGCGCAAGCCGGCGCGGCTACTATGAGTGCACGTCCTAGGCCCGCCGCATCAGCTTGAGCGAGGCTGCAAGGCGCAGGCTGCGCTTGCCGGCGAGCGCGATGCCTTCGAGCTCACCGCTATCCGCCGTGCAGGTTCCGGAGAAGCCGATCCCGACCTCATAGCCGCCAAACACGGGGTTTTCGCCCTTCGCCGGCGTGTGCTCCTGGTTCAGCATCTCGCCCTTCCAGCGGCCGTCCGCCGAGGAATAGGAGCCGAGATAGTAGAAGAACGCATCGCCGCCGAGGATGCGGCCGTCGATCAGGAGCATCACGCCCGATAATCCGGCATCGACACCGTCAAGCGCGCGCAGGCTCATCCCATAGAGTCCGTTGGCGATGCCGCCCGGACCGACCGCACCACTCGGAGGCAACCCCTCGTCGTCGAGCCGGGTGAGATTGGCCCAGAATTTTGCGCCCGGCATGGTGTCCGCGCCACCCTCGAGACGGATCTGGTTGCCGGTGAGCCGCCCGCGCGCACCGATCGAGGCGTTATCGGCTCCCATCAGCGGCTTGTGATTGGGATCCTCGTTGTGCCGTTCGGTGATCACCTCGGCGACGATCTCGCCGTCGCGCTCGACATAGGTTCCAAGGTGCGCGAAGGCCGAATTGCCGCCCAGCATCTTGCCGTCATGCAGGCACATGATGCTGCGGCCGAACGCATCGTTGACGCCGTATTCAACCTTGTAGAGTCCGTCCAGCAATTCAATAAGCCCACAAAATCAGAAAAAGAATCGCGGGCTACCTAGGCCGTGATCCCATAAATCAGCCGATCGGTCAGCTTGCCAGAGTCCGCTATGCCCCGATAGCTACCAAATTCCGCAGCACAGCGAAATGATGCGAAGGGCCAAAACCGGAAATCGTCACCTCACCACGCATACCGCACCACGCCCTTGCCGGCGTAGCTCTTGGTGAGCTGAGAGAACTCGCCCTCGAAGGCGGCAGCGGCGGACCAGCCGTTCAGCCATTTCTTTTCGACGGAGGCGGTGACGAGCGCGGAGTCGCTGGCTTGCGCGGCGCCGCCAACGACAAAGGATGCGCCCGGCAATGTCTGGAACGTCGCTCCGATATTGCGGCCGGGGTTGAAATCATGCGCCCATGCCAGGCGCCCTCGCAGCGTCAAGATACCGTCCGGCATCGCATATGATTTGTCGCTGCGAAGGCCGAGTTCGCTGCGCGTATCAGTGACACTCTTTGACGTGTACGCGAGCGCAAAGGTGTTGGCGCCGGTTACCGCCTGCTCGGCATAGGCCGGCAGATCGAAGGTGGTGAATTGGCCTGCGGCATAAGGCGTGATGCCCACCCCGCCCATCCATGGCGTGACGAAGCGATAACCACCTTCGACGCGACCCGACCACGCATTGGCGTTGAACTGCGCGCGCAACTGGTCGATGCCGGCCACCGTCACGGTGCGGTTGGTGGTGATGTCCTGCCAGCCATAGGCCAGTGCGCCGGAGAGATACGCCGCACCGGCATTGTGCCGGATGAAGGCGCCGGCCTGGAACAGATCAGATCGGCCAGAACCGCCATTGACGACGCTGAAGTTCGTGCCACCGCCCGCCAGTGCAAAGCCTGCCAGCGTATTCGGCGAGATACGGTAATCGGCGCCGACCGCGGTGCCTGCGATGCGGCTGGTCGTGTTGTTGGTGCCGAGTGTCGTGTTGCCGTCCGTGGTCTGCGCGCCGCCATAGCCCGCCGCCCACACGCTCCAGCGCTGCGCGAACGGATCGGCCATGACGGCCGCCTTGGTGAACATCGCATAGGCGTCGCGCGCCGCACCGAAGCGCGGTCTGTCCTGCGAAGCGTAGGCCGATGCGCCCGCCGATGACCCCGCTGAAACGCCATCGCCGCGGCCGTCGATGAAGGGATCGGTCAGCAATCCCATGAACTGGTTCATCGCGTTGAAGGTCGTCTCTGCGAGCCGGTCGCGGTCTCGCCGGAGATCTGGGTCAGTCCCGCCGGCGTCAGCCCGCCGAACGCCAGCGGAATACTGCCGTTGGAGTTGAAGAAATTGACGATCGGGTCGGCGATGTTCCGTTGGTTGTTGTTGAGAGCCGTCCCGGGCGGCGGCACGAAACTGAGAACGAGATTGAGATACGCATTGTTGGCGTCATAGCTCAGGCTCGACGCGAAGCCACCCGGCAAGTTGGTGTTGACGATCGAGCCGAACGTGCTGGTGCCGATACCGCCGGCGGCG
This sequence comes from Bradyrhizobium barranii subsp. apii, assembly GCF_011516635.5. Taxonomy (GTDB): domain Bacteria; phylum Pseudomonadota; class Alphaproteobacteria; order Rhizobiales; family Xanthobacteraceae; genus Bradyrhizobium; species Bradyrhizobium barranii. Next base: position 5,726,830 of record NZ_CP096255.1, read on the forward strand.
TTGAGAATGGTGTATTGCTTTGCGACATAGGCCCCGGCTGCGAAAGATGCCTTGACGGTGGCGCCGCCGAACGTCGCCACGCCGGTGACGTTGGTGCGGTCGGCCGCCGAAGGCGACACCTCGACCATGTAGCTCGATGCGGCCGTCAACACGAGATTGCCCTGCACGGTCAACGTACCGATCGAATTGCCGGGCGCCAGCGTGCCGCCATTGATGGTCGTGTTGCCGACCGTGCCGTTGCCGCCGAGCGTACCGCCGGCATTCACCGTCACCGCGCTGGCCGTGCTCGTGCCGTTGACCGAGAGCAGGCCGCTGTTGACCGTGGTCGCGCCTGTGAAGGTGTTGGTGCCCGTCACATTGGTCGCGCCGCTATTCACCGTCAGCGTCATGCCGCCGCCGAGGCTGTTCAGCGTGCCGCCGCTTGAGGTCACTGCGCCGGTCAACGCGCCGTTGGCCAACGTGCCGCCCGATAGCGAAACGATATTGATCGTTTGTGCCAGCAAACCGAGATCGAGCGTGCCGCCGGTGTTGATTGTCGTCGCGCTCGTAGCGCTGAATGTGTTCGCCGCAGCGCCCCTTAGCGTGCCGGCATTGATCGTCGTAGCTCCGGTATAAGTGTTGGCGCCAGAAAAGCTGAGCGTGCCGATGCCGCTCTTGGTAATGGCGCTCGATCCACCGGTGCCGCCGAGGCCGTCCGAGGCCGCGGCGCCGCCGGAACCGTTCTGATCGGCGATGGCGTCCGACACCGTGTAGCTGCCGCTGCCACCGAAGGTCAGCGTCGAGCCCTGCACGAAGAAGCCCGTGCCTAAGGCCGAGCCCGCACCGCCGCCATTGGAGCCGGTGCCGCCGGCTACGCTGCCGCCCGAGGTCGAGCCGTTGCCGTTGATGGTGAGCGAGCCGCCCTTGACCACGAACACCGCCCCGCCCATGCCGCCGCCGCCGCCGTTCCCGCCACTGGCGCCGTCGCCGCCGCCAAAGCCACCCGCCCCAACGGTCCCGCCGCCTCCGCCGCCACCGCCAAACCCACCCGCGCCGCCGCCGCCACCGCCGCCGCCAAAGCCGCCCGCACCGCCGCCGCCGCCGCCACCGAAGCCACCGGCGCCGCCAGGGCCGCTGAAACCACCACCGCCGCCGCCGAAACCACCGCCGCCGCCGCCGTTCAAGCCGGTGCCGCCGCCGCCGCCGAAACCACCCGCCCCGCCGGTCGAGCCGGAACTGCTTGCGCCGCCGAAGCCGCCACCCCCGCCCGCATTTCCGATACCGCCGCCGCCGCCGCCATTGGCACCACCCGTGGTGCCACCACCAAATCCGGCGCCGCCGGCGCCGTTGAGGCCGGCTATCGACAGGAGGCCCGCGGTGCCGTTCGTGCCGTTTCCGCCGGCGCCGCTATAGCCGCCGCCGCCGGCAGCGGCAACGGAACCGCCGAAAATGCCGCCGCCGCCGGGGCCGCCGCCGCCGAAGATGCCGCCGCCGCCGCTGCCGCCGCCGCTGCCACCGCTGCCACCGAGGCCGCCGCCGCCGCGAAACGTGTTGGTTGTTGCGTTGCCGCCCTTCGCGTTGTTGTTGGCGAAGCTGACATTGCTCAGCGTCACGTCGGCCGACTGGTTGACGAACAGCGCGCCGCCCGCCCCCATGCCGCCGCCGGCGCCGTTGCCGCCGCCCTGGGCGAGGCCCGCGGACAGGATGACGTTGCTGATCGCCACCTGAGGGCGGTCCGCGATGATCGAGCCCGCCACCCCCGCGCTGGTCTGCGTCGCGGTGTCGACGCCGACCATGAAGATGCGCTGCGAATTGTTGCCGCTGATGGTGAACCCGTTGCCGTTGATGGTCACCGAGTTGAAGATCGGCGACAGCGGCCCTGACAGCGTGACATTGGTCTGCAGGTTGATGATGAAGCCGCCGGGGGGCGTGGAAGCATTGATCTGCGCGAGCGCGGCGCTAAGCGTGCCGGCGCCGCCAGTCGAGCCCCCCGAGGTGGTGCCGGTGTCGTTGGCGACCGTGACGTTGATCACCGTCTGGGCCTGCGCTCCGGTCGCGAGCGCGCCGAGCAAGACGCCGGCGAACAGCGCCGCGCGCGTCATCGCCGCGCGCATGGTCGCCGCGCGCATGGTCGCCGCAAAGCGGCTAATCGATCGCTTGCGCCCAACAACGGCCGCGCCGGTTTCCAGCGCGCCTTCAGATGCTACAAAATAAGACAACCCAAATCTCCCCGCAGCCCAGATAGCGACGTTTGAAATTCCGTTGCGCCTTTGCGGCGCCCGTCGCGCATGGACCCATTAAGCGGGGCTCTGCGGTATCAGGTTTAGCGGGGGAACATCGCGGAGTCCGACCAATATCGGTCATCCGACAAAGTGCGCGCCATATTTGGCCGATTGCGTCATTAATATCACAGAAGGAACGCGGACAGGATATGAACGTCACCAGTTGGCTAAGAGGCGAGGTCCGTTGCGGGTCATTCGCGACGGGGTCGAACCAGTTAGCGGCGCCTCGCAGGGCCAATGCGGCTTGATGGTATCACCGCGGACATGATTCAAGCTCCGAAACTGGAGCCTCGAATCATGCACTACGAACTCAGACGCACCGAGGTCATCCGGCTTTTCAGCGCAGGGCCGGGAGCGGAGCCCACTCGCCGCATGATGCCATCATGCCCCTGTTTTGCCCGACGGGTCAATTGATTTTCGTAAAATACGAACTTAGTGATTTCGACGACTTGGCTACTGTGCATGGGGTTGTTTTTGACTTTTTGTTTCGTGCGATCCCGGGCGGTCCTCCTCATGTTGTGGTTCAACGGCCCGTGCCGGAGCTGGTTCATCCTTGAGGCCCCTTCGAACCCGCCGGAGTGAGCGCACGACAAAGCGGCATGAACCAGACAGAGCCTTCAGCCGAAGCGCAGATCGCAGCGATCATCGCCAGCGCTGCAAAGCAGCCGCTGCTCGATGCGGCCTTCGAGCTCAGGTGCCGGCGCTACCGGCTCGACACACTCGACGGACGCCCGACCGACGAAGAGGTGCGCGTCTATCGCACCCTCACCCCGCAGCAGATGGCCGAGAAATACCGCTACGACCGCGACCACGCCCATGAGGGACCGATGTTCGGTTATGTGAAGCGCGCCCATCCACGCGCCGATGGCGCAGCAATCCGGCAGGCCATCATCACCGCCGTGAAGTTCGAAGATGCCACCTTCGAGCACTTCAACTGGATAGGCGATTTCTGGGAGTGCGTCGTGCGCGCCGTCGCGCGCGCGGCCGCTCAATATCCGGACTTTCTCGATACGACTTATCGCGACGCCCGCAACAACGTCGCCTACTACTACAAGTGAGCTAGAAGCACAGCGTGGTGACGAGCTTGCCCTGCTTGTCCTTGATCGCATAGGGGCAGCGCAGCCGCTCCAGCGCCTTCTTGGCATCCTCGTCGCCGAGCGCAGCAGCGCGCTCGTAGTAGGTCTTTGCGGCGTCCTTGTCCTTGGCACCGCCGCGGCCTTCCTGCGCGAAGGCGCCCATCCGCTCCAGCGCGCCGGGATGGTTTTGCGCCGCCGCCTTCTCGAACATCGCGCGCGCCGCGACGTCGTCCTTCTCGCCGCCGTTGCCGTTGGAGAGCATCAGGCCAAGCTGGTACTGCGCCTCCGCGTTGGTCTCGGCCGCCCTGCCGAGCAGCGCGCGCGCCTGTGCGGGATCGGCCGGCGCAGCACCGCCGGCGCCGCCGAGCGCGGCAAGATTGCTGACACCGCGAGGATTGCCGGCCTGCGCCGCCCGCTCGAACAGCTTGCGTGCTTGTGCTTCGTCTTTCGCGACACCGGAGCCGGTGCCGTAGGCGACGCCGAGCTCGACCATCGCCGCGCTCGATCCCTTGTCGGCCGCCTTGCGCCAGGCGGCGATCGCCTCCGCCGTCTGCCGCTTGGCGGCATAGGCGCGGCCGAGCGCGAACATCGCGCGCCGCGACGACGGTGCGGCCTGCTTGCAGAATTTGACGGCGGTCGCAATGTCGGATGCAGCAAGCTCCGTCACGCCCTTCACATCGGCCGGCTTGTCGGGATCGCTGGGATCGGCGGCCACCCGGTCGCACAGGACGAGATCGGCCGATTGCGCGTGCGCCGATAACGGCGCTGCAAGCGTGAGGAGGATGGCAAGGAGACAAGTCCGCATGGGCACCACGTTGCGTCTCTGCTCCGGCAAATTCAAGGCTCGAGTCCCGATTGGCGCAGCACCGGGACGACCTCTGGCGATGCCAGATAGCGCAGCAGACGATCGGCCGCTTCGGCATGTCTGGCATTGGCCATGCGGCCGGCGGAAAACACGGCCGGTGTCTGCAAATCGTGCGGGATCGGGCCGACGACCTCGATGCCCTCGACCTGCTTCAGCTCGCTGATCTGCTGCACGGCGAGGTCAGCCTCGCCGCTGATGAGCCGCTCCGCCGTAAAGCCCTGCTCGACGATGGTGGCCTTGGCGTTGATCTCGGCTGCGATGCCCCATCGCTGGATCAATTGGGCGAAATAGACACCGCTCGCGCCCAGCCGCGAATAGGCGACGGATCGCGCCGCGAGCAGCGACTTGCGGAGCGCGGCTTCGCCGCCGATATCGGGATGCGCCTGCCCTGCCCGCACGGCAATGCCGACGAAGGAGCGCGCCAGATCGGCTGCGCTATCTGCGGCCACGCGGCCCTCGCCGATCATCTCGTCGAGCCCCTCACGGGTGAGGATGATGAGATCGGCGGCCTCGCCGTCGCGTAGCCGTTTCAGCAATGCCAGGGTTGGCGCGAAGTCGGCATCGACATGGATGCCGTGGGCGGCCTCGAAGGCGGAGGACAGGCTGCGCATCGCGCCCATCAGGCCGAGCGTCGAGAGCATGCGAATTTTTTCCATGGGCTATTCCTGTCGCGATCAGGCGCGGTGCATCAGCTTGAGCGCGGCGGTCAGGCGCAGGCTGCGCTTGCCGGCGAGCGCCGTTGCCTCCAGCACCGCCTGCTCCGCGTCATAGGTGCCGGAGAAACCGATGCCGACCTCACGGCCGCCGAAGATCGGATCGTCCTTGGCCGGCGTGTGCTCCTGGTTGAGGATCTGACCCTTCCAGCGCCCCTTGGCCGCGGTGTAGCTGCCGAGATAGTAGAACGAGGCATCGCCGCCGAGGATGCGGCCCTGGTTGAGCAACATCACGCCGGTCAGGCCGCCATCGACGCCGTCGAGCATGCGAAGGTGGATCGAATAGAGCCCGTCGGCGATGCCGGCCTCCCCGACGCCGCCCGCGATCGGCACCTCGTCTTCGGTGATCGGCGTCATCACCGACTGGAAGGGCACGCCGGGCAGCTCTTTCAGCTCGCCCTTGAAGCGATAGAGATCGCCGTCGGCCCAGCCTTTCGCAAGCAAGGTCGCATCGTCGGTGCCGGCCATGGCGCGGTAGTTCGGGTCCGGGTTGTGGCGGACCGTCTTGATGACGATGTCGACGCCGGCTTCGGTCCTCGCATAGGTGCCGATATGAGCGAAGGCCGAATTGCCGCCGAGCATCTTGCCATTGCCGACATGCATCACGCTCCGGCCGACCGCGTCGCCGAGCTGAAATCGCACCTTGTAGAAGCCTTCAAACACCAGCCGTGTCCCCGGCCCCGCGCATCCCGGGGCATTCTATCCCGGTTTCGCCGGCGATGGACAGACTTCAAGCCGGCATGGCCGGCAGACCCACAACAACGGCTGTCATCGGAATGCAAAAATCCGCCGGAGCCTTTTCGGCTCCGACGGATTGAAGACCAACCCGGGCCAGCCCCCCGGCCCGGGCCGGGAGGATCTTAGAGTCTGTCCGGAAAGATTACCTTGGATTGCATAGCTTTCGCAGCATGAGTCGGATGGAGGCCAGCTTGAGAAAGGCGAGCGCCCTGTGATTGAAGCATTCCCAATCTTTGGACAGTCTTCGGCATCGCCCGAGCCAGGCAAAGGTACGCTCGACGATCCAGCGTTTGGGCAAGACGACGAAACGGTGAGCCTGATCGGAGCGTTTGACGATTTCGAGGTTCACGCGCTTCAGAGCGCTACGCAGCCCCTTCTGGAAATGTGGCCCTTGATATCCGCCGTCGGCGTAGAGCTTCAGAAGAAAGGGATAGAGGCCGAACAACGTTGCCATCAGGAGCACGCCGCCGTCGCGATCCTGGATGTCCGCCGCATGCACGATGGCGTGCATCAAGAGGCCTTGCGTGTCGACGAGAATGTGCCGCTTCTTGCCCTTGATCTTCTTGCCCGCGTCGTAGCCATGGAGATCATGAGGCCCCCTTTTTCAGCGCTTTTCACGCTCTGGCTATCGATGATGGCGGCGGTGGGAGAAGCCTCGCGCTCGGCCCTTTCGCGACATTCGACATAGAGGGCGTGATGAATTTTATCGAGCGTGCCGTTCCAGCTCCACAGATCGAAGTAGCCATACAGCGTCGAGCGCGGCGGCAGGTCCTTGGGGATCGCGCGCCACTGGCAACCTGTGCTCAGGATGTACATCAGCCCGTTGGCAATCTCGCGCAGGTCCACCGTACGCTTGTTGCCGCCGCGCTTGGCCGGCGGGATGCGAGGCGCGATCAGCGCCCACTCCTCGTCGGTCAAGTCGCTCGGATAGCGCAGGCGGCTGCGGTCGTAGCGTGCACGGTTCTCGGTAGTCCACATTGGCGGCGCGTCCCCATCGAATCAGGCCGCTCACCTTGAATCACAACCGATTCATTCGACTCAACATGTTTTGGAACAGACACTTAGGCCGCGGCCTTCTTGTCGGCCGGCACGGACGCGATCGTCTTCAGGATCTGCGAAGCGATCTGGTATGGGTCGCCCTGCGAGTTCGGACGGCGGTCTTCCAGATAGCCCTTGTAGCCGTTGTTGACGAAGGAGTGCGGAACGCGGATCGACGCGCCGCGATCGGCAACGCCGTAGCTGAACTTGTTCCACGGCGCGGTCTCGTGCTTGCCGGTCAGACGCTTGTCGTTGTCCGGGCCGTAGACGGCGATGTGGTCCATCAGGTTCTTGTCGAAGGCCGCCATCAGCGCCTCGAAGTACTCCTTGCCGCCGACCGTACGCATGTACTCGGTGGAGAAGTTGGCGTGCATGCCCGAGCCGTTCCAGTCGGTGTCGCCGAGCGGCTTGCAGTGGAACTCGATGTCGATGCCGTACTTTTCGGTCAGGCGCAGCATCAGGTAGCGGGCCATCCACATTTCGTCAGCGGCCTTCTTGGAGCCCTTGCCGAAGATCTGGAATTCCCACTGGCCCTTCGCGACTTCCGCGTTGATGCCTTCATGGTTGATGCCGGCAGCCAGGCAGAGGTCGAGATGCTCTTCGACGATCTTGCGGGCGACGTCGCCGACGTTCGAGAAGCCGACGCCGGTGTAGTACGGGCCCTGCGGCGCCGGATAGCCGGAGGCCGGGAAGCCGAGCGGACGGCCGTCCTTGTAGAAGAAGTATTCCTGCTCGAAGCCGAACCATGCGCCGGCGTCATCGAGGATGGTGGCGCGCTTGTTGGAGGCGTGCGGGGTCTTGCCATCGGGCATCATGACTTCGCACATCACGAGCACGCCGTTGGTGCGCGCGGCGTCCGGGAACACGGCGACCGGCTTCAGCACACAATCGGAGCTGTGGCCTTCGGCCTGCTGCGTGGAGGAGCCATCGAAGCCCCAGAGCGGAAGCTGCTCGAGCGTCGGGAACGACGCGAATTCCTTGATCTGTGTTTTGCCGCGCAAGTTCGGAGTCGGCGTATATCCGTCGAGCCAAATGTACTCGAGCTTATACTTGGTCATTGAGCCTCTCTGTAGATGATGCGAAAGGTGGGGTTGAGAGCCCCCGCACGTTTGTACCCGGCCATCATCGGCCGACCCTCTACAAGCATTTTGCGTGCCAAAAGGCCGCAGCGCGGGAGGTTTTCCACCGCGGCCGGGATCGGCCCCCGACGGCAAACCGTCCCCGGCGGCGTGCGTCATAGCCGCGCACCTTCGCGTGAAGCTGCACTGCAAAAATCCCGCGGAAAACGCCTGATTCTGGAGCAGACGCACCGTTGCCGGAGGTTGCCGATGAAACGCGCATCAACGTCCAGCAACTTTCGCAAAGTCCTGCGCCTCTGCCTAGCAACCTTTGGAATGGCCCAGGCGTTAGCCACCGACACGGTGCCTTAGGGGGGTGCAGAGGGTCACCTGCCTACAGATTGGGCAGCAACTGATTTCCTTTTCAGCACTTTCCAATTCGGGATGCGCGGCCGATATGGGGAATCCAGTAACCACAATCGAACGAGTCGGGCGCACCATGGAGGCCAAGGCGCTTCGACCCAGGAGCAATCGCAATGATGAATAATGGTCTGAATCACGGATCTGCAACGATCTACCAATTCCCTGTCGGGGGCCGCGCGGCTCTCGCCGGACGCCGCTATGGCGACACCCGTCTTCCCGCCGATCATGCTTCGCTTCCTGCGAACGTCTCGATCTGCAGCGACAGCTGGTACCACCAGGATGCGGTCGACGAAGCAAAGCCCAAATGGGAACGCTAATGTTTGTGTTTGGTATGATACCGCCGCGCGCGCGCAAGCGTCCGACGGAAGTTTGAAAAAGGGTCGAAACAACGAGGTTTCGGCCCTTTTTGATTCCTGCTGGACTTCCGGTTAGAGCGCGGGCTTTTCGATCACCGTGCAGGAAGTGACCGGCCGCTTCAGATGCTGGACCGTGGTCGCTCCGGTCTTGCCGATCCTCAGTGTGATCCCTGCCCCCGAATAGCGGGTGCCAGAAAGCGCCAGCCGCTTCTTCAGCGTGACAGGTTCGCCGTCGATCTGGAGGAAGGCGCGTTTGTCATCGTCATAAAATCCCACGATGAACTGCGTACCATCGGCGCAGCGATAGGTCCGGAACGTCTGCGCGTCCGCCTGTCCCGCACCGATAATTCCGCCCGACAGCATGGTGATCGCCAAAACAATGGCCTTGTGCCGGCTCATGATTGCCCCCTTGAATGCACTCAAGGACGCCGTAGTGCGTCCAGTGGAAACATAACCCAAGCTGATCTCATGCCAGATTCCCCTGCCCGCCACCTCGCCCTGCAAGGCGCCAGCAATTTTCGCGACCTCGGCGGCTATCCGACTTCGGATGGCCGCACCACGCGCTGGCGCCACATCTTCCGCTCCAACCATCTCGGCCAGCTCACGCCCGCCGACGTCGAGATCGTCCGTGCGCTGGGCGTGCGCAGCGCCTTCGATTTTCGCGGCGTCGAGGAGCGCGCGGCCGGCGTCTGCGTCGTGAACGAGATCACCGTGCATTCGCTGCCGATCGAGCCGACGGTCGTCGCCGCGCTGCGCGCCGAGCTTGCTGAGGGCAGGCTCACCGCGCCGGTCGCGCTCGAGCTCATGCGGGAGTCCTACCGCAACTATGTCCGCCACAACACGCACAGTTTTCGCGCGCTGTTCGGCCATCTCCTGGAAGACCGCGCGCCGCTGGTGATCCACTGCACCGCCGGCAAGGACCGCACCGGCTTTGCAAGCGCGCTGATCCTGCATGCGCTCGGCGTGACCGACGAGGTCATTGCCGAGGACTACCTGTTGACCAACCAGCACTACAAGCGGGACGCATCGAACGCTTCCGATCTTCCCGCCGACGTCCTCGATACGATCGGCAGCGTCGAAGCCTCATATCTTGGTGCTGCCTTCGAGGCCGTCTCCAACGAATATGGCGATCTCGAAACCTACTTGCGCGACGGCCTCAAGCTCGGCACACCGGAGCAAACGGCGCTGAAGGCGCGCTATCTGCAATCGTAAGCGGCCGTGCCGGGAGAACGACGATGCAAGGCAAGGTTCTGATCGTGACGGGCGCGCTCGGCGCACTTGGCAAGGTTGTCGCCGAGACAGCGTTGGCGCGCGGCGCGCGTGTGGCCGGCATCGATCACGCACCCTCGCAGATGTCGGCAACGCCCGAGCGCATCGAGATCGGCGGCGTCGATCTGTCCGACCCAGCGCAAGCGAAGACGGCGGTCGAGGCGGCGGCAAAGCAGTTCGGCAGGCTGGATGCGCTGATCAACATCGCCGGCGGCTTCGCGTTCGAGACCGTGGGCGACGGCGACATCAAGACGTGGCAGCGCATGCATGCGCTCAACGTGCTGACGGCCCTCAACACCTCGCACGCGGCGCTGCCGCATCTCGCCGCATCCGGGGCCGGCCGCATCGTCAATATCGGCGCCATGGGCGCGCTTCAGGCAGGTTCCGGCATGGGCCCCTATGCGGCGTCGAAAGCCGGCGTGCATCGCCTCACCGAGGCGCTTGCCAACGAGTGGAAGGGCAAGGTGACCGTGAATGCGGTGCTGCCGTCGATCATCGACACCAAGGCCAACCGCGCCGACATGCCGAAAGCGGATTTCTCCAAATGGGTGACACCGCAGGAACTCGCCGAGGTGATCCTCTTCCTCGCCAGCGAGGCCGCGAGCGGCGTCACCGGCGCGCTGATCCCGGTGAGCGGCCGGGTTTAGTCCGGCACCAATAGCCGCAGATCGCCTTTGAAGCGGATGCTCTGCTTGCCGGCGAGCGCGATGCCTTCGCCATAGGCGGTCTCGCCTGTGTAGGTGCCGCTGAAGCCAATAGTCACGACCTTGCGGCCCCACACCGGGCGCTCGTCGAACGAGGGCGAATGCTCCTCGTTGGTCAACTCGCCCTTCCACTTGCCGTCGGCCGAGGTGTAGCTGCCATAGGCGAAGAAAAATGAATCGCCGCCTCGCATGGTGCCGTCGCGCAGGACCATGACGCCCTGATTGCCGCCCTGGACGGCATCCAGCATCTCGATGCGAATGTGATAGAGGCCATTCCTGATCGTCATCTTCGTAAAGCGCCCGACTGTCCCGGTCGCAGGATAACCGCACCATCGGTTCCCGATCAAATGGCGCAGAGCCACAACTGCGTTCCGGGCTAAACTGGCCGCAACTGATTCTCGGATCGGAACGCAAGACCCGGACGCTTTCCTTGGAAACCGCGCTTTATCTGCCCGTCAAACGCTTCCTCGAAGAGCTCGGCTTCACGGTCAAGGGCGAGATCGGCGGCTGCGACCTCGTCGGCCTCAGCGCGGGCGATCCGCCTGTCGTGGTGATTGGTGAGCTCAAGCTCGCCTTCAATCTCGAGCTGATCCTCCAGGCGGTTGACCGCGCACCGGCCGGCGACGAGGTCTGGATCGCTGCAAAGATGTCGATCCGCGGCAAGGGACGCGAGAGCGATGCGCGTTATCGCAATCTGTGCCGCCGCCTCGGCTTCGGTATGCTTGGGGTGACTGAGCGTGGCCAGGTCGAGGTGCTGGTGAAGCCACCGACGGCAGCGCCGCGCCGCGAGCCGAAAAAGCGCTCTCGCCTCGTCGCCGAACATCAGCGCCGCCAGGGCGATCCCGTGCTCGGCGGCAGCACCCGCGCGCCGATCATGACGGCCTATCGCCAGCAGGCGCTGGCCTGTGCGTCGGAACTCGTCGGTGGGCCACGAAAGGTGCGCGAATTGCGCAAGCGCTGTCCCGATGCCGGCAAGATCTTGCTTAACAATGTGTATGGCTGGTTCGAACGTGCAGACCGGGGAATCTACGGGCTCACCGAGGCCGGACACGCGGCGCTGAAACGCTGGCCGCAGGCACCGATGAAAGAAACGCCCCGCGAGGCATCCCTGCCCTAGCGGCAATCACGTCGGGAGACATCGCATGATCGTTGTGACTGGCAGCGTAACGGTCCGCACCGAGACGTTCGACGAGGCGCGCCGCCTGAGCCTCGAGCATGTTCATCGGTCGCGACAGGAACCCGGCTGCATCTCCCATGGAGTGCATGTCGACTGCGAGAATCCGCTCAGGCTGGTGTTCTTCGAGCAATGGGCCGACCGCGCCGCGCTCGCCGCCCACTTTGCGGTACCTGCATCCGGTGAGTTCGTACGCACCTTGCGCTCGCTGGCCACAGGGCCGACCACGCTCGACCTCTAAGAGGCCAGCAGGCTCGAAAAGCTGTGAGCGCATAGCTGTGATGCCACACCAAATTCATATTGCAATGCAACATCTCCGGCACTAGGTATCCCGGCATCAAACCGAGGCCGTTATGAGCGCAGACTGGAACACCAAATATGGCACGCGGCGCGTGCGCCACGATCCGCCGACCCTGGACGAGGCGATCTTCGCCGCCGTCGGCATCACCGACGATCATGAGCAGCAGGCCGAGATCGCGGCAGCGCTGATGGGCATGCCGCTCGAAATCGTGCAGGCCGAGGTGAAGAAGCAGACCCGCACCAACGGCCGCATCACCGCCACGCGCGTGATCGCAGGCGAACAGGGTGCGCAGCGCTCGGTGGTGGTCGAACGCCGTGTCGTCCGCCGCTTCGGCAACGACAAGCGCACCGGTACCTGAGCGCTCAATTCCCCATCCCAAATACGAAAGCGGACCGGTTTTGCCGGTCCGCTTTTTTGATTCCAGTCCGCGTTGGGATTTAGGCGGCGCGATTGCCGTACATGCTGGAGATGATCTTCCAGCAGGTCGAATTGAAGCTGAGAAGAGCGCGACCGGCCGTGAAGGGCGAGGCCGCGAGTTCAGCGAGCTCGGCCTCGGGCGTCTTGGCGAGATCGATCGTGCCGGTCGATTCGCCATGACGGAATTGCAGATTCGCTCCAAATTTCCTGGCGAGCGCCCGCATGGCGTGATTCTCGGCACCGGTGGTGATGCGCAGGCGCTTGTAGCCTTTCCAGCGCGCTTCCGCGATCAGCCGGCTGAACAAGATCGTGCCGACGTTCTGGCGCCGTGCCGAGGCTTCCACGCTGAAGGCGACCTCGGGCAACGAATCGTCCTCCGGCGGATGCAGCTCGGCCGCACCGCGGACTACGCCGTCGACGATGTAGGCGACAATCACGGTGCCGTCCTCGGCGCAGCGGGCGGCGTAACGCTCGATGAAGCTGTCGTCGAGAAAGCCGTTGAAACGGTCGTGCCGGCTTGCGGACTCAAGCCGCAGGAGGTGATCGCGCAGAAGCGGCAATTCTTCCTGCTGGCTCAAGGTCCGCACATAGCCCGGAACGGGCGTCGTGCGGGTCGTGTCTTCAAGTACCACGTCAAAACTCCTCTTGGTGTCCCTCGAGGAGGCGTTCGAATCCCTAGGTCCCCAATATTGTGCGTCGCAGCATATTTTTCAAGACGGGAACCTGCCCAAGTTTCAGGCATCGAAAGCGACCTATTCGTTAATAAAATCAAGCCCCCGTGGTCATACGAGGACCAGCTGAGTCCTGGGTCACCACGGCAACCAGCTTGCCGTCCTCGGTCTCCAGCCGGGTGCTCCAGACCTGGGTCCGCCGTCCCCGATGGACCGGTGTAGCCGTGGCGATAACCGTGGTTCCCTCCTTCGCCCCGCCGATGAAGTTGGTCTTGCTCTCGAGCGTCGTGGTGCCCTTGGCATCCTCCGGCAGATTGATTACGGTCGCGGCGGCACCGACGGAATCGGCGAGCGCCATCACCGCCCCGCGGTGGATGGTGTGGTGGAGCGTGCAGAGGTCGGGCCTGACCGTCATCCGTGCCACCACGCGGTCCTTCTCGGCCTCGACGAACTCGACGCCCTTGAGCTCGGCAAACGGCATCTTCATCGCTTTAAGTTTCTCGAGCGGCGTCATCGGATCTCCTCCCAATTCTTTGTTGTTTCAGCGTGAATTGCTTCGGGCGGCAAAGCAATGACGTCCGAGGTAATGGCCCTGCTGACATCGGCGACGGCATTTGCGCATATGCTCTTCCCATGCGCCACTTCCCGCCCCGCCGCATCGTCTGCCTGACCGAAGAGACGGTCGAAACGCTGTACCTGCTCGGCCAGCAGGACCGCATCGTCGGTGTCTCCGGCTACGCCGTCCGCCCGCCTCAGGTGCGGCGGGAGAAGCCGCGGGTGTCGGCCTTCGTCTCCGCGGACATCCCGAAGATCCTGGCGCTGGAACCGGAGCTGGTGCTGGCCTTCTCCGACCTCCAGGCCGGCATCGTCGCCGATCTCGTGCGCGCGGGCGTGGACGTCCATGTTTTCAATCAGCGCGACATCGCCGGGATTTTGGCGATGATCCGGACACTTGGTGCGCTGGTCGGCGCCGCTGAACGCGCCGAAGGCCTTGCCCGTGATCTCGAACGGCGCCTCGCAGAGATAGCGGCAACGATCCGTTGATCTCCGGCATCGGCTGGGTGTGCGAGTTGATCGAGATCGCCGGCGGCGAGGATGTGTTTCCGGAGTTGCGACATCGGCAGGCGGCAAAGGATCGCATCGTCTCGGCGGAGGCGGTACGCGCGGCAGCGCCCGACGTGATCCTTGCCTCCTGGTGCGGCAAGAAAGTTGTCCCTGCCCGCATCCGCGCGCGCGATTGCTGGAACGAGATCCCCGCCGTGCGCGACGACCGCATCGTCGAGATCAAGTCGCCGATCATCTTGCAGCCGGGGCCGGCGGCGCTGACGGATGGGCTAGATGCGATCGTGACGGCGTTGTGGGGTGGACTCAAATAGCTTGATCGCAGCTTTCGTGTCCCGGACGCGCTGCAACGCGTCAGCGTTGCTGCGCAGAGCCGGGACCCATCTCGATACGGAGTTCAGTGCAGCGTGGGCCCCGGCTCTGCAGCGCACCGCACCGGACGATGCTTCGCATCGCCGGGGGCGCTGCGCCGCGTCCGGGGCACGAGACCTTCTTCAGGTCACCGCGTTCACGACCTGATATTCCGGCCGACGCCAGACCTCGCCTGCAATCACCTCCTCGATGATCTCGGCTGCTCGCATGATCTCGCTCTCCCCAATGTAGAGCGGTGTAATCCCGAACCTCATGATGTCAGGCGCGCGGAAATCGCCGATGAGGCCACGGGCGATCAGGGCCTGCATGGTGGCGTAGCCGCCGTCGAACGCGAAGGAGACTTGTGAGCCGCGGTGCTCGTGCGCGCGCGGGGTGACGAGCTTGAGCTCGGGGCAGCGGCGTTCGACCTCGGCGATCAGGAGATCGCCGAGTGCCAGCGAGCGCGCACGAACCTCACGAATGTCGACCCTGTCCCAGATGTCGAGCGAGGCCTCCAGCGCCGCCATTGCGAGCACCGGCGGAGTGCCGACGCGCATGCGCTCGACCCCGCCGGCCGCCGCGTAGCCAAGCTCGAACGCAAACGGCTTTGCGTGACCCATCCACCCCGACAGCGCGGCGCGCACGCCGTCGGCGTGGCGCGGGGCGACGTAGAGGAAGGCCGGCGCCCCGGGGCCGGCGTTGATGTATTTGTAGGTGCAGCCGGCGGCGAAATCGGCGCCGCAGCCAGCGAGATCGACCGGCAGCGCGCCGGCCGAATGCGCGAGGTCCCAGACCGTGACGATGCCGAGCGCATGCGCCTTCGCCGTCAGCGTCGCCATGTCGTGGCGCCGTCCGGTGCGATAGTCGACCTCGGTGATGTAGAGGACCGCGATCTCCTCCGACAACGCGGCCTCGATCTCCTCCGGCGCCACCAGGCGCAATTGATGGCCGCGGCCGAGCGTCGCGATCAGGCCCTCGGCCATGTAGAGATCGGTGGGAAAATTGCCGGTATCCGACAGGACCACCTTGCGCGATGCGTTCATGTCGAGCGCGGCGGCGAGTGCCTGGTAGACCTTGAGCGACAGCGTGTCTCCGACCATCACGGAGCCGGCTTCCGCACCGACCAATCGCGCGATGCGATCGCCGACATGGCGCGGCTGGGCATACCAGCCCGCACTATTCCAGGCGCGGATCAGCTCGATGCCCCACTCGGCCGTGATGACGTTGCCGACGCGCTCGGCGACGCCCAGCGGCAGCGCGCCGAGCGAATTGCCGTCGAGATAGATCACGCCCTCGGGCAAATGGAACAAGGCCCTGGTGTCGTCATAGACGCGGAGCTTGGTCATGGGATCTCTACAGAATCGTACGGACGCGCCAGAGCTCGGGGAACAGCTCGACCTCCAGCATGCGCTTGAGATAGCTGACGCCACCGGTGCCGCCGGTGCCGCGCTTGAAGCCGATGACGCGCTCGACCGTCGTGACGTGGTTGAAGCGCCAGCGCCGGAAGTAGTCCTCGAAATCGACCAGCTTCTCGGCAAGCTCGTAGAGCATCCAATGCGTCTCCGGCGCTTCGTAGACGATCCGCCAGGCCTGGAGCACGCCCTCGTTGAAGCTGTGGGTCTCGCGAACGTCGCGCGCCAGCACGGACGCGGGCATCTTGAGCCCGCTGCGGTCGGCGAGCCGCAGCGCCTCGTCGTACAGGCTCGGCGTGGCAAGCTCGCCTTCGAGCAGCCTGGTCGTTTCCACATCGTGCGCGTGCGGCTTGAGCATGGCGTGGTTGCGGTTGCCGACCAGAAATTCGATCAGCCGGTACTGACGCGACTGGAAGCCCGAGGACTGGCCAAGCTGCGAGCGGAAACGCGTATACTCGCTGGGAGTCATGGTGCGCAGTACGTCCCAGGCGCCGTTGAGCTGCTCGAAGATGCGCGACATCCGCGCCAGCATCTTCATCGCGGGCTGCACTTCGTCCCTGGCGATGGCGCGGCGCGCGGCGCTGAGCTCGTGGATGGCAAGCCGCATCCACAGCTCCGTGGTCTGATGCTGGATGATGAACAGCATCTCGTCATGGGCCTCCGAGAGCGGATGCTGCGCGCCGAGGATCGCATCCAGCGCCAGATAGTCGCCGTAGGACATGCGCCGGGCGAAATCGGTCTCGGCGCCTTCGCTCGTGGGATCGTAATCGCTGGACGTCATGGCAGGCCCTTTCGATCGATCGATCCTCGCCGCGTCAGTCGAGGCCGATCAGGCGCGCGGTGATCGGGGACGACGGATCCTTCAGTCCGTCGATCACCGTAAAATGGTTGAGCCCGGGATCGACGACGAGGCGCGTCGGCACGTCGAAGCCGGTCCAGACATTGGCGATCAGATCGGACTGACGCATGAATTCGGGCCGCTCGCCGCCGCCGACCCAGGCCGTGACCGGCGAATGTCCCCGCGGCAGGTGCAGCGCCGCGCTTTCAAGCGTCGCCTCCTCCATGGTCATGCGCAGCGTGTCGTTCATCTTCGTCTTCAGCAGCGGTCGCAGATCATGCAGCCCGCTGATCGAGAGCGTGCCGGCGATGCGGTTGTAGACGGCAGGCTCGAGCCGGCTGTCGTTGCACAGCATGCGCGTGACGAGATGGCCGCCGGCGGAATGGCCGGCGAGCCGGATCGGGCCGGAGACGAGCGAAGCCGCCTTGGCGATCGCGGCGGTGATCTCTGCGGTAATGTCGGAGATGCGCGCGGCCGGCGTCAGCGTGTAGCTCGGCAGCGCCACCGTCCAGCCGTGATGCCGCGCGCCTTCGGCCACATCGGTCCAGGTCGACTTGTCGAAGCGCATCCAGTAGCCGCCGTGCACGAAGACGACGAGGCCCTTGCTGTCGCCGTCTGGCAGGATCAGGTCGAGACGCTGGCGCTCGCCCGGGCCGTAGGCGACGTCCGCGCGGAAGTCTTTCAGGCCGGCGCGGTAAGCCGCCGCCCGCTCCGCCCATTGGGCCGGCATCTTGTCCGAGCCCGGGATATGGGCCGAATTGGCATAAGCATCATCCCAATCGCGCATCGTGACACCCTAGGATTCGGCCGTCGAACTGGGCGCCAGTCTGCCACCAGTCAGGACGGCGTCCTAGTCTTTCTTTTAAGCTTAAAGCATTTGGACGCGCCCGTGTTTCGGGCAGCGGCCGTCCCGGCCGAGATGCCGTAGGGTGGGCCAAGCGACTTGTCCGCCGTAGCTCGAAGAGCGAAGGCGGAAGCGTGCCCATCCTTTCGTGCAAGATCGAAGAGAGATGGTGGGCACGGCGCAAGCGCGCCTTTGCCCACCCTACAGGACCGTCCGCCCGTCATTGCGAGCGCAGCGAAGCAATCCAGTCTGCTTCCGCAGCGACGGTCTGGATTGCTTCGTCGCAAGGGCTCCTCGCAATGACGGCGGAGAGACCTACGCCTTCTCCACCCCGCACCAATCCGCGATGAACAGGGCCATCGCCTTGGTCGACTTCTTCAGCGACTCCAGGTCGACGAATTCGTTGAAGCCGTGCATCTCGCCGCCGCTCGCGCCGAAGCAGAGGCTTGGGATACCGTGATTGAGACCGTAGAAGCGGGTGTCGGTGAGTGCGGTGAAGACGAGGTCTTCGATTTCGCCGCCATAGACGGTGCTGAAGGCCTTGCCGAACGCAGCCTCCGGCGCCGCGGAGTCGGTCAGTTCATACCCCTCCGACAGGAAGCCCGACCATTCGACCTCCGGCGGATTGTTGGCAAGGAAGCGGTGGTTGCGCGCAGCAGCCGCAACGCAGGCCATGATCTCCTTCTGGTGATCGGCGATCGACCAGCCCGGCAGGACCGCGATACGGCAATCGACGTCGCACCATGCCGGCACGCTGGAGGCCCAGTCGCCGCCCTTGATGATGCCGGGGTTGAAGTTGATGGGATGGTTCAGCGTCTTGAAGTGCCGATCAGCTTTCGCGCGCTCGTTCCATTCGATCTCGAGTTTCTGCAGCGCCTGGATCAAATGATAGGCCGCCATGATTGCGTTGGCGCCGGAGCCGGCGAAGGCAACGTGGGTCGGATGGCCCTTCACGCGCAGGCGAAACCAGATCACGCCGACCTGCGAGCGCACAATCTTGCCGCCGGTCGGCTCCGGGATGAAGCAGGCGTCGGCACGATAGCCGCGCTGCAATGTCGAGAGCGCGCCGACGCCGGTGCTCTCCTCCTCGATCACGGACTGGAAGTGGATCCGCGCCGTCGGCCTGAAACCCGCAGCCTTGATCGCATCCAGCGCGTAGAGCGCGCCGATCGTACCCGACTTCATGTCGCAGGCGCCGCGGCCGAACATCATCCCGTCCTTGATGACCGGCGAGAATGGCGGCGTGTCCCACAGTTCCAGCGGCCCCGCGGGCACCACGTCGCAGTGCCCCTGGAGGATCAGCGATTTGCCGCCGTTCGTTTGCGGGCGGTAGGTGCCCACTACCGTGCGCGCCTTGGAGAAATCGTGCTCGATCGGACCGAAACCACGCAGATCCCTGAGGTCATCGACATCGATGTGCCAGTCGTCGACCTCGTAGCCGCGTTCGCGCAGGAGGTCGCCGATCATGTCCTGGCACGGCCCCTCGGCCCCGCGGGTCGAAGGGATCGCAACGAAATCGCTTGTGGTCGCAAGCTGGGCTTCGAAGCCGACATCGACGGCGTCAAGAATCCTCTGCTGCGTTTCGGCATTCATCGGGCAACTCCAGGCATCCAATTGGTCAATGGTGCGCGCAAGCTAGCCGATTTCAGCCGTTCGGGTACTCCACAAAATAAGCATCCCGCAATGCATCTTCGAGCAGCCGGCCTTCCGAATAGCCATTCAGCGTCGCAGGCCGGGTTACGCCATCCAGCAGGCGCGGGCACGGCTCCGGCGCGCCCAAGACGGTGCGCACGGGGATGCGCTCGGCATAGATCGGCAATTCGTAGTCCTCGTCGTCGTCAGCCACACCCTTGGCGCGGACTTTGGCCGAGGCCTCCTCGATCTCCATCGCGATGAAGGAGGTCGCCTTGATCTCCTGCGTGTTGCTCTGACGCAGGGTCGCGGTGCGGTCCGGGAAGAAGCGATCGACCATCGCGATCACCGCCCGCTCCTTTTCCTCGGGATCGGTGACGAGATAGGCAGTGCCGAACGCCATCACGGCGCGGTAGTCGGCGGAATGGTTGAAGCCGCAGCGCGCCAGCACGAGGCTGTCGAGATGGGCAACCGTGAGGCAGACGCGCTCGCCCCTGGTCTGGTTGCGCAGCATGCGGCTCGCGCTCGAGCCGTGCCAATAGAGTTTGGTCCCTTCGCGCCAGAAAAAGGTCGGCGTGCAATAGGGCTGGCCGTCGATGACATAGGAGACGTGGCAGAGCATCGAGGAATCCAGGATGCGGTGAACCGTGTCGTGATCGTAGAAGCCGCGGTCGTGACGGCGCTTGACCTGATTGCGCGCTGACGTCGGATAGGAATTCTGGCTTTCAGTCTGGCTCACGGCCGCTCCTGTCGGGCTTGGAACAATTCCAGGAGAGTTGTAGCCGCGGATTTGGTCTGCGATAGTGCCAATTCCATGCGAAAAATTCCGACCAATTTAGTCCCCTCGCCCGCCAAGGCCGAACTGCCGCTCGACCTGACCGGCCCGCACATCACCGCGGGCGCGTCATCGGCGCACCGGCTGTACCAGACGCTGTGCGAGATGATTGTCGGCGGCCTGGTCAAACCCGGTGAGCCGCTGCCGCCGTCGCGGACACTGGCCAAGCAGACCGGCTTCCGCCGCAACGCCGTCGTCACTGCCTATGAACGGCTGATCGCTGACGGCTTTGCCGCTGCGACCGTCGGCTCCGGCACCTTCGTTGCAGCGCGGATACCGGCGCGCGCCGCCGAACCGAAGAAGCCGAAGACCGTGGTCGAAGCGCCGCGACAGGGCGCATTCTCGCTCGGCTGTACCCATATCGACGAGCGCGCGCTGCAGCGCTTCCGTGCCTTCCTCGGGCGGCGCATGCGCGCGTTCGGGTCCGAGCATCTGCACTATGGCGATCCGCGCGGCAGCCGCGAGCTGCGCGCGGCGATCGCCGATCATCTGCTGTCGGCACGTGGACTGCGCTGTGACCCCGATCAGATCATGCTGACCTCGGGCACGCTGCACGCGTTGCGCATCGTGCTGAGCGCGATCCTGAAGCCCAACGATCAGGTCTGGTGCGAGGACCCGGGTTACCCCGCTGCGCGAAACACCATTTCGCATTGCGGTTATCGCGCCGTGCCCGTTCCCGTCGACGAGCACGGGATACGTGTCGCCAAGGGCCGCACCGCCGCATCGTCCGCACGCGCGGCCTATGTGACGCCGTCGCACCAGTTTCCGCTGGGCGTGCAGATGTCGATGCCGCGACGGCTGGAGCTGCTGGATTGGGCGAAGCAGGCCGGCGCCTTCGTGCTGGAGGACGATTACGACAGCGAGTTCCGCTATGACGGCGCGCCGTTGATGTCGCTTGCCGGCATCGATCATCTCCAGCGCGTGATCTATATGGGCACGTTCGCCAAGACGCTGTTTCCGGGCCTGCGCATCGGCTATTGCGCGCTGCCCGAGCGGCTGATCGCGGACGTCACGGCCGCGCGCGCCGCGCTCGACCGCTTTCCCGGCACGCTGATGGAGGGCGCGGTGGCCGACATGCTCAATTCCGGCGCGTTCGCCGCCAACCTGAACCGGGTACGAAAGCTCTATCGCGAGGCGCGCGACGCGCTGGCTGAGACCCTGGAAACAGCATCCGACGGCGCGTTGTCGGTGCCTGTGCCGTCGCAAGGGCTGCACCTCGTCGCCCGGTTCGATCCATCGGTCGAGCTGTCGGCGGCGGCAGAAGCGAAGCAGGCGGCAGGCGCGGAAGGCTGGCTACTGGCCGACACCTATTCGCGCGCGCGTCCCCTGCCCGGGTTCGTGCTGGGATTTTCCGGCCACGCGGTTCCGCAACTCGTGGCCCCCGCCGAACGGCTCGCGCTGGAGTCGCGTGGCGCCTTGCGCGCGAGGAGCAAATCGGCCGGCCCGGCGGGCGTGACGAACGTTCACTATGAGAATCGCCTGCCGCTCCCTACATTGCGGCATCGATGCCGGGACCTCACATCATGCTGCTGCACCGCGCGACCTGCCTCTCGCTGCTGATCTCGGTCGCCCTCGCGACGGCGGCGCATGCCGTCACTGTCGGACGTGAACAGGACATCACCGATCTCAAGCTCGGCCAGCGCGTGCAAGTGGATGACGGAACCTGCCCCGCCGGGCAGGTCAAGGAAGTGCGCGGTGCGAGAATGACCGACAAGGGCGTGGCGCGGACCATCGCCTGCGTTCCGCGCTTCGGTCCGAAATCGAAGTGATGGTTACGACTTCGCCGGGTCGAACATGCACTGCAAGGTCGGTTTGGCGATCTTGGTGAAGGTCGAGCCGATCTCGCCCTGCTTGGACGCGGGCACCCAATCAGTCTCGATCGTTGGCACGCCGGTCTCGCTGATGCCGCGCAACAGCGCCTCGCGCAGATCGCGGTCCTCGACGGCAGCAACGGCGTGATCATGCAGGCAGCCGCAGACCTCCTCGGGATGCTCCCAGCGCCCGAGCATCCGCGGCGCACACTGACGCATGAACTCGCTGCGGGGATCCGGTAGCCTCGAAGGAGCGCGAACCTGCGCGTGGGCAGCGCTGATCGTCAGAAGCGAAACGAACGCTGCGGCGCAGAATCGGACAATCATGATGGCCTTTATCGGCTGGTTTTTCTTGTGATTTTTCGTTTGATTTTCTTGGCTGTCGATCAGAAACGCGCAGCGACCACGATCGGCTGCGGCGCCGTGGTGGTGACCGGCGAGCCGCTGTACTGGAAGGTGCCGACACCCGGGAGATTGCCGTCCGGCGCCCCCGCGAACGAAGAGCCGGCGAGCACGAAAGCGAAGGCAAGGATGAAGCTGAGCGTGCGCATGATCTCGTGTCCCAATTCCTTGGCCGGCGGTGCGTCGTCGTTGTGAAGCTGATAACCATGCGTCGTTTCGCGCGTGATGCGCCAAAAGCGGAAAATGGTTTCGTCTTTGTGAGAATTGTTTCGTCACGCGCCAGGCGACGAAACATTCAGCGGAAAATCCCAGTCTTTTCAAATGGGTCGCGCCGCGCCTGAAAGTGGCCTTGCAGGCTCTGTTCGCGCTTGGAAGCAGGCCCACACTGCGCGCCGTCACACGCGCGCCTTCCGCACTTCACATGCATTTTACGTTTTTCTGCTGAAGAGAAGCCCGAACGAGGGCTGGGTTCCGTCGAACCGGCGGCGATTCGACTGCGACCCAAGCCATCGAAACCGAGAAGTCCGGAACCACCGGGCGCGTTCAGTTGAGGGATGCCATCATGACGGCGCAAGATCGCGCAACGCCGCGCGACGCGGACCTACGGACGGACCGCGCCGACCAACCCAGCCGGGTCGCTTCAATCGGGGCAATGTCGCTGCAGTCGGGCCGCGGCCACGAGGCCGCGCCACAAGCATTCGTGCGGCTGACCGGCTCGCATCTCGCAAAACCGCGCGCCAGCCGCACTCTCGTCACTGGGTGAACGCAAGAGTGTCACTGAGTGAACGCACGCGCGTCACTGAGTGAAGAACTCGCCGCACTTCTGGACGTTGGCGTCAGCCGGTCCCCACGGCATGACCGGTACCGTCGAGGTCGAGTTCTTCGGCGAGCCTTCGATCAGCCGGTCCGAATAGACCATGTAGACCAGCACATTCCGCTTGGCGTCACAGCCGCGCACGATCTGCATCTTCTTGAAGAACAGCGAGCGGCGCTGGCGGAACATGTCGTCGCCCTGCTCCATCTTGTTCTTGAACTTGATCGGACCGACTTGGCGGCAGGCCAGCGAGATATCCGAGGCCTCCTCGGCAAGGCCGAGCCAGCCCTTGAAGCCGCCCTTCTCCGGCACCGTGAAATGACACGCCACGCCCTCGACCTCGGGGTCGTCGAGGCCGTAGGTCGCGAGCTTGTCATTCGGGCTCATCCATTTGAACACCGTCGAGCGGCGGAAGATCAGATCCGGCTCGTCGGCGGCGATTGCAGAACTCGCTGGGACAGCGAGCAACAGGAGGAATAAAGCAAGGCCTTTCAAGCGGATGCCGGAAAGACCGGGGAAACGAGATGACATGAAGTTCTCCGGTAACAAGTCCCCGCAATGTAGGCATGCGACAGCCGGTCAGGAAGACGACCGGCAGCCGTCGCGGCCGCCGTTTACCGCTCCGTGAGGCTTTTTTGCTACGTCATGGACAAAATTCGCTGACGGCAGAACTGCCGTGCTAGTGAACGCGTATCCCCTCTGCGAGACTAATTTCTGAGTTGGATTGTGGATTCGAGGAATGAATAGCGTGAACGGGGCCAGTTTTTCTGCCAGGCCGACCCGGCTGTGGCAGGTCGCCATTTTGACGGCGGCGGGTGCGATTGGCTTGACCAGCCAGGCGGACGCGGCGTTCTACTACTGGAGCGACTACTCCGACGGGTCCTACGCCGCCCGGCAGGAGCGCTATCCCGACATTCCCCGGCAGAAGCCCCAGAAGCGCAGTACGGCTGGCAAGAAAGCGGTCGTCGCCGAGAAGGAAGCCGGCACGAAGCCGCAAGGTCCGCTCGTGATCGTCGTGTCGATCGATCGGCAGAAGGTGACGGTCTACGACACCAACGGCGTGTTCGCGGAATCCGCGGTGTCGACAGGCATGAAGGGCCACTCGACGCCGATGGGCGTCTTCAGCGTGATCCAGAAGCACAAATTCCACCAGTCCAACATCTATAGCGGCGCGCCGATGCCGTACATGCAGCGGATCACCTGGTCCGGCATCGCCATGCATGCCGGCGTGCTGCCGGGCTATCCGGCCTCGCACGGTTGCATCCGCATGCCGATGGCGTTCGCGGTGAAGATGTGGAACTGGACCAGGATGGGCGCGCGCGTGATCGTCTCGCCCGGCCAGATGTCGCCGCAAAGTTTCTCGCATCCCCTGCTCGCCTCGGTGCGCGTGCCGCCGCAGCCTGCCGTCAGCCTGGAGCCGCAGACCAATGTCGGCGACAAGGCCGACAAGGGCGCCGCACCAACCAAAGTCAGCGAAGCAAAACCCGTAGAGACGAAGACCGCCAGCGCGGAGAGCGCGCTCGAGCTGCGTTCGTCGCTCGGCCATACCGTGATGTCGGATGTGACCACCGGCAATGCACCGGTGCGCGCGGAAGCAGCCGCTCCCCCCGACAAGGTTGAGGCCAAGTCTGAAAAGACCGCCGAGGCATCTGCCCCGGTCAAGCCGCAGTCGGAAGAAGCCGCCAAGCCTGCAAGCACCGACGCAAAGCCCGTCGAGGCCGCAGAAGCGCCCAAGGCTGAAGCCGCCGAGCCCGCGAAGAAGCCCGATGCGCCCGCTGCCGCACCGGCGCTCACCGCCTCGCCCGACGCCAAGAAGGACGAGACCCGCGTCGCTGATCCTGCGCCTGCCGCGAAGCCGGAGACGCCCAAACGCGCCGGCCAGATCGCGGTGTTCATCAGCCGCAAGGATTCCAAGCTCTACGTGCGGCAGAACTTTGCGCCGCTGTTCGAGGTTCCCGTCACGATCGCTGCGAGCGACCGGCCGCTCGGCACCCACGTCTTCACCGCCGAGGTCGACAAGACCGACACCAACGCACTGCATTGGTCGGTGGTATCGCTGCCGGTCTCTGCCCGCGCCGCCGCGCGCGAAGATGACAGCCGCGTGACACTCCGCCAGCGTGGCGCCGCCGTGATCCCCGTCGCCGCCAAGCCCGTTACAGCCAAGCCCGTGGTCATGCCGGACAGCCCGGCCGAGGCACTCGACCGTATCTCGATCCCTGCGGACACCATGGCGAAGATCAACGAGATGCTGACATCGGGCGGCTCGATCATCGTCTCCGACCAGGGCATCAACCAGGGCGAGACCGGCGAAGGCACCGACTTCATCGTCCGCCTGTACTAGAGCGCTTTCGAGCGAAGTGGCGCCGCCCCGCGTCCGATAACGCGGTGTTGACCAGGCGCGTCGCGCCGACGCAATAAGGTGCGTCCCGGATCACGTCGGGGGACGTTGCCATGCTGAACCGCAGGACCATGCTCGCCGCGCTGGTCGCGACTACCGCGTCTGCTGGACGCAGCCGTGCCGATGGCGGCATGAGCCGAATCTCGGCCTATGCCTTCTCCTTCCCTGCATTATCAGGCGACGACATCCGCCTTGCCGCGTTCACGGGCAAGCCGCTGCTGGTGGTCAACACTGCTTCGCTCTGCGCGCTACACTCCGCAATACGCCGGCCTGCAAGAGCTCTGGAGCGAGTTTCGCGAGCGCGGGCTCACCGTGATCGGCGTGCCCTCCAACGATTTCGGTGGCCAGGAGCCCGGCGGCACCAGCGAGATCACGGAGACTGCACACCACCAATACGGCGTTACCTTCCCGATCGCGGCCAAGGCCGTGGTGCTCGGCGCCAAGGCGCATCCGTTCTACAAATGGGCGGCCGAGGCGCGCCCCCGCGACGTTCCGCGCTGGAACTTCCACAAATACCTGATCGGGCGCGACGGCTACATTGCCGAGGTGTATCCGTCTGCGGTCGATCCGACGGACACACGGGTCAAGACGGCGATTGCGAAGGCGCTGGCCGACAGCTGACACCCGCAAGCCCGCATCCGGTTGGGCACAATTGTGGCGGGGTGCCAAACAGCCGTTGCAATGACGAGGGCCCACCATCTAGGCTAGGACTATCAAGGGGCAGGATGGTTTTGCCAGAGGCGAAAAGCTGCGGCGGAACAACGGGATCAATCTCGAGGACAACACCATGCGTGTGGCGGCAGGACTGATTTTGGCAAGCGCGATGTCGGTTGCGATGGCAGGCGCAGCGTGGTCGCAGACCCCGGCCGCAAAGCCCGCAGCCGCCACACAGGCGGCACCTGCTGCAGCCCCCGCCGCAGCATCGGCGCCCGCTCCCGCGGCGGCAGCCGCTGCGCCGACGCAAGCGGCCTTCCCGCCCCCGCCCAAACAGGCGCCCCAGCCCGCCCGCGCGGCCTGCAACACGCCCGGCGCGCTCGGCGTCGCCCGCACGGTTGAGATCGACACCACGGGTGGTCCGGGCTTCGGCTTCGAGCATTTCAAGGAGCTCGACTTCCTGCGCGACAAGGAGGTCGTGCTGACCTTCGACGACGGCCCCTGGCCGAAGAACACGCCCGCCGTGTTGAAGGCTCTCGCCGACGAATGCACCACCGGCATCTTCTTCTCGATCGGCAAGCACGCGACCTATGAGCCGGAGATCCTGAAGCAGGTCTATGCGGCCGGCCACACCGTCGGCGCCCACACCTGGTCGCACGCCAACCTCAACAACAAGAAGCTCACGGAAGCGCAGCGCAAGGAAGAGATCGAGAAGGGATTCTCCGCAGTGAAGTGGGCGCTCGGCGGCATCTCGCCCTCGCCGTTCTTCCGCTTCCCGGCGCTCCAGCACCCGCCGGAGATGGTCACCTATCTCGGCAACCGCAACGTCGCGATCTTCTCCTGCGACATCGACTCCTTCGACTTCAAGGCCTCGAAGCCCGAGAAGGTGATCGAGACCGTCATGAAGAAGCTCGACAGCAAGGGCAAGGGCATCATCCTGATGCACGATTTCCAGAAGCACACCGCCGAAGCCCTGCCCGAGTTGCTGAAGCGGCTGAAAGCCGGCGGCTACAAGGTCGTGGCGATGCGCGCCAAGTTCCCGGCCTCGACGCTGCCGGAATACGACCAGGAGCTGCTCAAGGACGTCAAGCTGCCGACGGTGAGCACGCGCCCGGTCAATTCCGTCGTGACGACGGTCTCGGAATAGACCGCAATTGTCTTTCCGGTTTGAAGGTTACGTCATCATATCGGCGGACGGCATGCTTGCCGATCCGTCGCACATCATGCCCTCAACGTTGGTGTTCGAAGGCGACAAGCGCTTTTTCGAGCAAGCGCTCGATCGAGCCGCGGTCGTCGTGCACGGCGGACACTCGCACGAGCAGCAGCCGAATTCGCCGAAGCGCAAGCGGCTGATCCTCACCCGCAAGATCAAGGCACTCACCGTCGACCCGGAGATGCCGAACGCGACGCTGTGGAATCCCGAGCATGCGAGCTTCGAGGAGGCCTGCGCTTTCGCCGATGTCGCCTCCGGCACGGTCGCAATCATCGGCGGCCCCGTCGTGTTCGACATGTTCATGGACCGCTACGACACGTTCTGGCTGTCGGAAGCACCGCATGTGCGGTTGCCCGGCGGCGAAGGCTGCTTTGTCGGCGTGCCGGAGCGGACGCCGCATGAGGTGCTGGCGTCACACGGGATGAAGCCGGGGTCGCCGTATCTGCTCGACGCGGCGCATGACGTCACGGTGACGCCGTGGCGTCGAGTCTAGCGCAGGCGATCTGCGCTACGGCGTCGGAAGGTGATAGGCCAGCACGCCGCGCAGCGTGTGCACCGTGCCGCCCGCGCTCAGGCTGGTCATGAAATCAGACGCCAGATCGTCTCGCGCCCCGAGATGGGTGACGCGATATTCGGCGCGGGCGGAGATGCTGTCGGACGAGCCATCAACTCGCTTTACACGTCGCCGTAGGCCGTCTCGGCTGAGCGCGTAGCGCGGCCGTAGCCCATGATCATGAACAGCGCGCCGATGATCGAGAGATTCTTCAGCGCATCGACCACCATCCTGGCGTTGTCGGGCGCGGCCTGATTCCAGAAATCGGAGAACAGGACGGTCGAAACCGCGATGTAGATGATCATGAGCAATGCGAAAAAGCGCGCGCCGAAGTTCAGCGCAATCATCAGGCCTGCAATGATCTCAAGCCCGCCGCCCGCGATCGCCAGCAGTTGCGGCGTGGTCATGGCGGTCGCCGTCTCGATCTGCTTGGTGTAGGACTCGATGACCTCAGGCACCACCACCTTGGTGGCGATGAAATCGGCCGTAGCCTGGAGGGGAAAGAACTTGGTCGCGCCCGTGTAGATGAACAGCACGGCGAACAGGATTCGCCCGAAAGTCACGAACGCTGGCATG
Source organism: Bradyrhizobium barranii subsp. apii (assembly GCF_011516635.5). Lineage (GTDB taxonomy): Bacteria > Pseudomonadota > Alphaproteobacteria > Rhizobiales > Xanthobacteraceae > Bradyrhizobium > Bradyrhizobium barranii. Next base: position 5,755,289 of record NZ_CP096255.1, read on the forward strand.
ATCGGCCTCTTGGCTCAGGCTTTTTGAAAAAGGCGTCTTGACGAGAGTACCGGGCGATTATGAAGAGTCGTGCGCCGGTTTACAAACGGGGAAATGGCGAACTGCGAGCAATTCAAAGTTGGCGGCACGGGCGGTGCACCTTCTCCCCTTGTGGGGGAAGGTGGCATAGGCGGCCTGCGGCCGCCGTTCTTAAGAACGCCGAAACGAAGCTTCGGCTATGGCGCCGGATGAGGGGTATCTATTCGCGAGCTCAATAGCGGTGGGACTCCTGGATAGAGACCCCTCACCCGTCTCGCCGCTAACGCCGCGATCCACCCTCTCCCACAGGGGGAGAGGGTAAGACGGCATCTTACGTAAACAACGTCGGCTGCTGCCGTGCAGCGCGCTCCTGCGCTTCCACGACCGCAACGGCCGTCATGTTGAGGATGCCGCGCGCGGTCACCGAGGGCGTGAGGATATGGGCGGGGCGCGCCGGGCCGATCAGGATCGGGCCGACAGGGAGCGCATCCGCCAGCGACTTGATCATCTGATAGGCGATGTTGGCGGTGTCGAGGCTCGGCATGATCATGATGTTGGCCTCGCCCTCGAGCTTGGAGTGCGGCAGCACCATTTTCCGCGCAGCAGCTGAAAGTGCCGTGTCGCCCTGCATCTCGCCGTCGGCCTCGATCTCCGGATGCTTCTCCTTCAACAGCTGGGTCGCCCGGCGCATCTTGCGCGAGGACTCGGTGTCGTAGCTGCCGAAATCCGAGTGCGAGACGAAGGCGATCTTCGGCTTGATGTTGAAGCGCTGGACGTGGACCGCCGCCAGCGAGGCTATCTCGGCGAGCTCCTCGGCGCTCGGATTGGGCCGAACCTGCGTGTCGGCGATGAAGAAGGCGCCCTTGCTGGTGATCAGCAGCGCCAGTGCCGCATAGTCGATGATCCCCGCGGAGAAGCCGATGATCTCGCGGACATGGCGGAGGTGGTGCATGTAGCGGCCTTCGACGCCGCAAAGCATGGCATCCGCCTCCCCGCGCATGACCGCGAGCGCGGCGATAACCGTGTTGTTGGTGCGCACCACCGTGCGCGCCGCATCCGGCGTCACGCCGCGGCGGCCGGCGACCTCGACATAGGACTGCACATAGGAGCGATAGCGCGGATCGTCCTCGGGATTGACGAGGTCGAAATCCTTGCCTGCCTTGATCGACAGGCCGAAGCGCTTGATGCGCGCCTCGACGACCGACGGACGCCCGACCAGGATCGGCGTCGCCAGCTTCTCCTCCAGCACCACTTGCGTGGCGCGCAGCACGCGCTCGTCCTCGCCTTCGGCGTAGATCACGCGCACCGGCTGGGTCTTGGCCTTGGCGAACATCGGCTTCATGACGAGGCCGGAGCGGAAGGCGAAGCGCTCGAGCAGCGCGGTGTATTCGTCAAAGTTGGTGATGGGGCGCGTCGCGACGCCCGACTCCATCGCCGCCTTGGCGACGGCGGGCGCGATGCGCAGAATCAACCTGGGATCAAAGGGGCTCGGGATCAGCGAGCCCGGGCCGAAGCCCTGCGTTTCGCCGGTGTCAAAGCCCTGCGCGACCGCATCCGACGGCGCCTCGCGCGCGAGCTGCGCGATGGCCTCGACCGCGGCGTGCTTCATCTCCTCGTTGATGGCGCTGGCGCCGACGTCGAGCGCGCCGCGGAAGATGAAGGGGAAGCAGAGGACGTTGTTGACCTGGTTCGGATAGTCGGAGCGGCCGGTGCAGATCATGGCGTCGGGGCGCACCTTCCGCGCCTCCTCCGGCATGATCTCCGGGGTCGGATTGGCGAGCGCCATGATCAGGGGCTTGTCGCCCATCGCCCTGGCCATCTCCGGCTTGAGCACGCCCGGTGCCGACAGGCCGATGAAGATGTCGGCGCCGCCGATGACGTCGCCCAGCGTGCGCTTGTCGGTCTTCTGCGCATAGACCGCCTTCCAGCGGTCCATCGTGGTGTTGCGGCCCTCATGCACGAGGCCGTCGATGTCGCAGACCCAGATGTTCTTGCGCTGCGCGCCCATCGATACCAGGAGGTTAAGCGTCGCGATCGCGGCGGCCCCCGCCCCCGACGCCACGATCTTGACGTCGGACAGCTTCTTGCCGTTCAGCCTCAGGCCATTGGTGATGGCGGCGGCGACGATGATGGCGGTACCGTGCTGATCGTCATGGAAGACCGGGATCTTCATGCGCTCCTTCAGCTGCGCCTCGATCTCGAAGCATTCCGGTCCGCGGATGTCCTCGAGATTGATGCCGCCGAAGGTCGGCTCGAGCGCCGCCACTGTCTCGACCACGCGCTCGATGGTGTCGGCGGCGATCTCGATGTCGAACACGTCGATACCGGCGAACTTCTTGAACAGAACCGCCTTGCCCTCCATCACCGGCTTGGAGGCCAGCGGGCCGATATTGCCGAGGCCGAGCACCGCGGTGCCGTTCGAGACCACCGCGACCAGATTGGCGCGGGTGGTGAGCGTGGCGGCCTCCGCCGGGTTCTTGGCGATCTCGGTGCAGGCGGCAGCAACGCCCGGAGAATAGGCAAGCGCGAGGTCGCGCTGGTTGGCGAGCGGCTTGCTCGCCTGATCTCGAGCTTTCCGGGGCGCGGCAGACGGTGATAGGCCAGCGCCGCCTGGTGGAGATCATCAGAATAAGACGACATGCGGTGTCTCGCCTCGCGTTACCGGCTTCAAAATGCCTCATCCGGAGCCGCCGCCCAAGCGGACGGTATTTCCGGGTCATGGAAACGGGATGAAGCACGGCGGGCGCCCCGGTGGCAACATCCGATTACGGCCCCGTCAACAGGGCGCATGGTCAAATACCTGATAGCGCTAGCTTTCCCTAGACCGCGCGGCATTTCCCGAATATGGCAGGTTGCGCAGTGCAAAACGGGCAACTGGAGCTGGGAATGAAGCGGATCCTGATCGGCCTGATCGTGGCAGCCGTGCTTGCCGCGGGCGGATGGTTCGGCTTCAACTTCTATGTCCAGCACCGCGCGACCAGCGAGGTCGAGGCGGCGTTCGAGCAGATGCGCCAACAGGGCGGCAAGGCGAGCCACGGCAAGATCACGTTCGAGCTCGCGACCCGGACGCTGACGATCGAGGATATCGCGGTCACTCCCGGCAACCTGCCGCAGGCGCAGATCAAGATCGCCGGCATCAAAGGAACGGGCGTTCGCCTGGTCGACGATATCAGGTTTTCGGCCGACAGCATCGACATCACCGGTGTTGAGGTCGCACTGGGCCATGCTCCCCCGGCAAAACTGAAAGTCTCCTACAAGATCCCGCAATTGACGATGCGCGACTACGCCGGTCCCGTTCACGCCGCAGCTGGGCCAGCGGACAACTCCCCGATCGAGATGTACCGCTATGCGCTCAGCCAGTACACGGGCGTCACGGCCTCGTCGCTTACGGCCCCGACACTGACGATGAGTTTCGATTCCGGCAACGCTGCCGCCGGCAGCGGCGAGTTCACCTATACCGGGCTGGCGATCCAGAACCTCAAGCACGGCAAGATCGATGCGATGAAGGCCGACCGCGCCGTCATCTCGGTCGAGGTGAAGCAGCCAGGCAAGCCGGACAAGCTGACAGGCGAGCTGTCGAACATCATCGTCAACGATTTCGATGCCACCGCGATCCTCGCGGCGCTCGATCCGCAGACGAGCGGCGACGACAACTATCGCCGGGTCTACCGGCAAGTCTCGGCAGGCCCGTACACGCTCAAATCGGCACAGGCGATGCGCGTCGATATCGACGGCTTCGCCATCGAGGACATCGCCGTGCAGCCGTCGAAATTCCGGCTGGCCGACGTGCTCGCCGCGCTGCCGCAGGATCAATCGGCGCCCCAGACGCCAGCGCAGGCGCGCGACCTGCTGGAGAAGATCGCCGGGGTCTACGAGGGTATTCGCATCGGCAAGGCCGAGATGGGCAAGACGTCGATCGGGACGCCGCAGGGAACAGCCAAGATCAATGCGGTCAGGTACCGCGAGGGCGAGTTCGCCGTCGAGGGCGTCGATACGCCGTCGCCGCAAGGGCAGTTCAAGATGGAGCGCTTCGCGCTCAAATCGTTCAGCATTACGAACCTGATGCGCTGGGCCGCTGGCCTCAGCAATCCCGGGCAGGCGCCCTCGCCCGACCAGATGCTGGGCTTGTTCCGGGTGCTCGAAGGTGCCGAGATCAAGGGCGTGGTCTCGCCCTTCAAGAACACGCGGCAGCTCGTCACCATCGACACGATCAGCCTGAATTGGGGCCAGCTGGTCGGATCGATCCCGAGCAAGGCCAATCTGGTCGTGAAGATGGTCACGCCGACCGATCCCTCCAATCCGGCGCAGCGGCCGCTGATCATGGCGGGCGTGGACAAGCTGGCGATCGACCTCGATCTCGGCGCCGCCTGGACGGAGTCCTCGGGCGCGTTTGCGCTTGCGCCCGCCACCATTGATCTCGGCAACCTCGCCAAGGCGCAGGCCCGCTTCGCGCTCGCCAATGTGCCGCGCGGCCTGTTCACCATGACCGACCCGATGGAGGCTATGAGTGAGATGGCGCAGGTCGAGACCGGCACGCTCGAACTCTCCCTGCGTGACAGCGGCGTAGTCGATCTCGTCGTGGCGCAGTTCTCGCGCATGCAAAATGTCAGCCGCGACGCCGCCCGCAGTACCATCGCCGAGATGATCCGCGCGCAGGGCGAGAAGGTCACGGCCGCCAATCTCGATGCCAAAGCGGCGGTCGATGCACTCGCCGGCTTCGTCGAGACCTCAGGTCAGACGCTGACGATCAAGCTGACCCCGCTCGGCAAGGTGCCGGTGCTTCAGCTCATGGACGCACTGAACAGCGAGCCGATCGTCGCGCTGGCGCAGTTCAGGATCGAGGCGTCGACGGGGCTGTAGGCGACGGCGGTGGTCTTGTGTTCCGGACGCGCTGCAGCGTTCTTACGCTGCTGCGCAGAGCCGGGACCCAGAAGCGCCGCTGCTCGCCGAGACGTGGGCCCCGGCTCCGCAGCGCACCGCCGAAGTCGCGCTGCGCTGCGTCCGGGGTACGGGACCGAAAACCGGCTCAGATCACTTCTGCGGCAGATTCACCCGCACATGCAGCTCGCGGAGCTGCTTGGTGCTGGGCTCCGACGGCGCGCCCATCAGCAGATCAATGGCCTGCTGGTTCATCGGGAAAAGCGAGATCTCGCGCAGATTATTGGTGCCGCACAGAAGCATCACGATGCGGTCGACGCCCGCGGCCATGCCGCCATGCGGCGGCGCGCCGTATTGGAAGGCGCGGTACATGCCGCCGAAGCGGTCGACCACTTCCTGCTCGCCGTAACCCGCGATCTCGAACGCCTTCACCATCGCTTCCGGCACGTGGTTGCGGATGCCGCCCGAGGCGATCTCGTAGCCGTTGCAGGTGATGTCGTACTGGAACGCCTTGATGGTCAGCGGGTCCTGGCCCTTCAACGCGTCGAGACCGCCCTGCGGCATCGAGAACGGGTTGTGCGAGAAGTCGACTTTCTTGTCGTCCTCGTTGTACTCGTACATCGGGAAGTCGACGATCCAGGCGAGCTCGAACCGCTCCTTGTCGGTGAGGTTCAATTCCTCGCCGACCTTGTTGCGGGCAAGACCTGAGAATTTCCAGAACTTGTCGGGGTCGCCGGCGACGAAGAAGGCGGCATCGCCTTCCTTGACGCCGATCTGCGCGCGGATCGCAGCCGTACGCTCTGGCCCAATGTTGTTCGCGAGCGGACCCGCGCCCTCGCCGCCCTCGCGCCACATGATGTAGCCGAGACCGGGTTGGCCTTCACCCTGCGCCCACGAGTTCATGCGGTCGCAGAACGCGCGGCTGCCACCGCCCGGCGCCGGGATCGCCCAGACCTGGTTCTTGGGGTCTTCGAGCATGCGCGCAAAGACCTTGAAGCCGGAGCCGCGGAAATGCTCGGAGACGTCCTGCATCTCGATCGGGTTGCGCAGGTCCGGCTTGTCGCTGCCGTATTTGCGTAGCGCTTCGGCGAACGGGATACGGCGCCAGTTCTTGCTCACCGGCTTGCCCTTGGCGAACTCCTCGAACACGCCGGTGATCACGGGCTCCATCGCCGCGAACACGTCCTCCTGCGTGACAAAGCTCATCTCGACGTCGAGCTGGTAGAACTCGCCCGGCAGACGGTCGGCGCGCGGGTCCTCGTCGCGGAAGCAGGGCGCGATCTGGAAATAGCGGTCGAAGCCCGACATCATCAGCAGCTGCTTGTACTGCTGCGGCGCCTGCGGCAGCGCATAGAACTTGCCGGGATGGATGCGCGAGGGCACCAGGAAGTCACGCGCGCCTTCCGGCGAGGACGCAGTCAGGATCGGGGTGTTGAACTCGAAGAACCCCTGCCCCTCCATGCGCCGACGCATCGACTTGATGATTTCGACGCGCGTCATGATGTTCTGGTGCAGCTTCTCGCGGCGCAAATCGAGGAAGCGGTACTTCAGGCGGATGTCCTCAGGGTATTCCTGATCGCCGAACACCGGCAGCGGCAGGTCGCCGGCCGGACCGAGCACCTCAATCTCGCTGACATAGATCTCGATCTTGCCGGTCGGCAGATCGTCATTGTCGGTCCCCTCGGGGCGGCGGCGGACCTTGCCGTCCATCTTGACCACGAATTCCGACCGGAGCTTTTCGGCCAGCGCGAACGCCGGCGAGTCCGGATCGACCACGCACTGGGTCAGGCCGTAATGGTCGCGCAGGTCGATGAACAGCACGCCGCCATGGTCGCGAACGCGATGGACCCAGCCCGAGAGGCGAACTGTTTCGCCGATGTTGCTCTCGCGGAGCGCGCCGCATGTATGTGACCGGTAGCGATGCATGGTCGTCCCAAAATCAATGTCGGAGGGGTCGAATCGGACGGCCTGAAACGACCGGTCCGAAGTTGCGGCAGGGTTTACCCGACGAGGCCGGAGGCGGCAACCAAGGGAACGGGCTGTTTTGGGGCCGAAGCGCCCATTTTTGGCCGATTGGGCCTCAAGCCTTTGCCATCAGGCGTTCCCCGCCTATCTTTACCTCCATGACCGTCCATTTCCCCTTCCAGAACTCGTATTCGGCACTGCCGGACAGCTTCTTTGCCCGGGTCGCGCCGACCCCTGTGGCCGCCCCCCGGCTGATCAAGCTGAACCGGCCGCTGGCGGTCCAGCTCGGGCTCGACCCTGACCTGCTAGAGACCCCTGAGGGTGCCGAAATCCTGGCCGGGAAAACGGTTCCCGCTGGCGCCGACCCAATCGCCATGGCCTATGCCGGCCACCAGTTCGGGCAATTCGTGCCCCAGCTCGGCGACGGCCGAGCGATCCTGCTCGGCGAGGTCATCGACAGAGACGGCATCCGCCGCGACATCCAGCTCAAGGGCTCGGGTCCCACCCCGTTCTCCCGCCGCGGCGACGGCCGTGCTGCGTTGGGTCCGGTGCTGCGTGAATACATCGTCAGCGAAGCCATGTTTGCGCTCGGCATCCCGACCACGCGCTCGCTCGCCGCGGTCGTCACCGGCGAGCACGTCATCCGCGAGACCGCGCTGCCCGGCGCTGTGCTGACGCGCGTCGCCGCGAGCCACATCCGCGTCGGCACCTTCCAGTTCTTCGCCGTCCGCCGCGACACCGGCGCCATCCGCCGGCTCGCCGACCACGTCATCGCCCGCCACTATCCGGATCTGCTCCATGCAGAGCGCCCCTATCACGCCCTGCTCGCCGGCGTCGTCGCGCGTCAGGCCGATCTCATCGCGCGCTGGTTGCTGGTCGGCTTCATCCACGGCGTGATGAACACCGACAACTCTTCGATCTCGGGCGAGACCATCGATTACGGCCCCTGCGCCTTCATGGATGCCTACAACCCCGCGCAGGTGTTTTCGTCGATCGACGAGATGGGCCGCTATGCCTATGCCAACCAGCCGCGCATCGCGCTGTGGAATCTGACCCGGCTCGCCGAATGCCTGCTGCCGCTGTTCTCCGACGATCAGGAGAAGGCGGTCGCGGAAGCCCAGGACATTCTCGGCGCTTTCTCCGAGACGTTCAGCACCGCCTATCAAGCAGGCCTGCGCAAGAAGGTCGGCCTGTTCACGGAACGCGACGGCGACGAGGCGCTGATCCAGGACCTGCTGGACGCCATGGCCAAGAACCAGGCCGACTTCACCCTCACCTTCCGCAAGCTCGGTGACGCCGCAGGCGACGAGGCCGCCGCTGCCGACGTCCGCGCGCAGTTCATGGACCCCTCAGCCCTCGACGACTGGGCCAGACGCTGGCGCGAGCGCACCGCGCTGGAGCCGCAGGCCGCAGCCGAGCGGCAGGCCGCCATGCACGCCGTCAACCCGATCTTCATCCCGCGCAACCACCGCGTCGAGGCCGTGATCCAGGCCGCGGTGAACAACGACGACTACGCGCCGTTCGAAGAGCTGGTGAAGGTGCTGGCCAAGCCGTTCGAGGAGCAGCCGGACTATGCCGCCTACGCCGATCCGCCGCTGCCGGACCAGCGAGTGCTGCAGACGTTCTGCGGGACATAGCAACAAACTCGGTGCGTAGGGTGGATTAGCCGAAGGCGTAATCCACCGCTTCTCTCAACCAGACGAGAGTACAGAGGTGGATTACGCTTCGCTAATCCACCCTACGAGCTAACGCGATCGTCACGCCCGCTCACCGAATTCGCCCGCGATCTTGGCGTCACCGCCCGAATCCTCGGGAAATAATCCAGCCCGCACATCGCGGTGAAATGACGAGTACCGCCAATCGCAAACCTTCGAGACATGACCGTGCTTGACGGGATTGTAATAGCAATATTCGACGTGGCGGGCGTAGTCGGCCTCGTCACGGATCAGATGCTCCCAGAACCGGCGTTGCCAGATGCCGCGTTCGTTCCGCGCCGCACGGACAACGCTCAGCCGCTCATTCGCTGGGAGTGCTTTGGCAAATCGCGTCTTGATCAGCCTCTAGCGGACCGAAAAATTGGCATCGTCCGGTGGCAGCTTCCAGATCGCGTGGAGATGATCCGGTAAAACTACGAAAGCATCGATCTCGAAAGGATGGCTCCGGCGCGTTGCGGCGACCGCGTCCCGTAAGATTTCGATGTGGTGGGTCAAAAGAGCTTTCCGCCGATCGAGCAGGTTCACGGTGAAGAACCAGCCCCCTCCGGGGATGAATGCGCGGCGGTAGTCGGACATATCACCGATAACACAACTTGAAGTTGGCTCACAGTGGTGGATTACGCCTTCGGCTAATCCACCCTACGCACCTTCTTACTTCGTCGCCTTCCTGATCCCGCCGAACGACGCCGCGTCGAACTTCTGCGGATCGACGGGATCGTAGCGGGACCACTCCATGTCGGGCACGTTGGCATACCGCTCGGCCCAGGCCTTGTTCGTCGTCGTCGTGCCGGGCGCGACGGGGCGGATCTCGAAATGCAGCACTTTGTTCGGGCCGATCTCGCCGATCGTGTCCTTTGCCTTGACGCTCGCGCCCACCGCAAGCGCCTCTCCCTTCGGCCCGACAATGCGGCCAAGCTGGACGTAGCGCGTGTAGACGACGCCGCCATTGGGATAGGTGTGCTTGAGCACGACATAGCGGCCGCAACCGCCGATCACGGGCAGGTCGGCCGGCGCCTGCTCGCTGGTCTCGATCTTGACGACGACGCCGTCCGCCATCGCCGCCACCGGGCCGCCTGCCTTGTCGGAGGTGAAATCGACGCCGGGATGCTCGTCCTGGGTCCAGCATCCACAGGAGGTCATCGTCTTGTCTGCAGGCTTGTCGGCGCGCGGAAAGCTGCGCGGGGTGAGGAATTCATTGACCAGCAGTCCCGGCCCTTCGGGGGACGTGAAGGCATGGATCGCATAGAGCGAGAGCTTGTCCCCGACCGGCACCTCCGCCGGCAAGAAGCCGTAGACCACATCCTGGATGAAGACCTTGAGCTCGCGCCCCTTGGCGGACCGGACCGTGATGCAGTTGGTCGCCTGCAAGGCGTCGGCGTCGGTCTTGGGCATGCAGCTCATGATCAGCGATCGCTTGAGCGCGCCACTTGCGCACGGCTCCCCGTGGGAGGCCAGCGTGACGTCGAGCTTCAGCGGCGACATCGGGTAGACGTCGAGGCCGGTGGCCGGTCGGCGCCGCGCCAGGAACTCGTCGAGATCGGTCTCCTTGTAACGGGCGAAATTGAATTCGGCGCGCGCCGCATCGGGGACGGCGCAGAGGACGACAAGCAGCAGGGAGACGGCAAGCAAACCCAGCTTGGGGACGACACGCGGCGGCAACATTCGGAGGTCTCGTGATGCAAATTCGGTGAGCAGCATGAGCAAACCACGACCACATCTTCGCGGCAAGGTAGACCGCATCTTGCGCCTCAATCGTGAGAGGTCATTCGGCCCCAGAGTACGCTCGCCCAGTCGTCCCAAGCATGTCCACATCTTCCACGCGCCGTAGGAACCGCTGTCATCAAACTGAAACACTGGCGCTCTAACGGCCTGTCAGGGACGTCCTGCCGGAGGCGCCCATCCTCCAACAGTCCTGACGCGCCATGCCCTTCAAATTCATCCACATCACCGACACGCATCTCGCGAACCCCGGACTGAAGCTCTATGGCCTCGATCCGCGCGCCCGGCTGGACGCGGCGGTTGCCGACATCAACAAGCACCAGTCCGATGCTGCCTTCGCGGTCGTGACGGGCGATCTCACCCATTGGGGCGAGGCTGAATCCTACGCCAATTTTGCCGACGCGATGGCCGCGCTGAAAATTCCGTACATCGCCATGGTCGGCAATCACGACAAGCGCGTGGCCTGCCTCGACGGCCTGAAGGCCGCGCCGCGCGACCCGGACGGCTTCGTCCAGGGCACCCGCACCACCGAGCACGGCCTGTTCGTGTTCCTGGACACGCTGGACGAGACCAGCCACGCCGGCGAGATGTGCGCCAAGCGCCTCGGCTGGCTCGCGAGCACGCTGGCGGCCGCGCCCGCCGACATGCCGTTCGTCGTCTTCATGCATCATCCGCCCTTCCCGGTCGGCGTCCACGCGATGGACGAGATCGCACTAGCGCAGAGCGCCGAATTCGCCGAGGTGATCGCGCCCTATCGCGCGCGCATCCGCCATCTCTTCTTCGGCCACGTGCACCGGCCGATCTTCGGCAGCTACGGCAAGATCCCGTTCTCGACGCTCCGCGGCACCAACCACCAGGTCTGGTTCGAGCTTGACGCTGCCGCGACCGACCATCTCGCCAGCCATGAGCCGCCAGCCTATGGCGTGGTGCTGATCGACGGCGAGAACCTGGTCGTGCACAGCCACGACTTCCTCGACACCAGTCTGCGCTTCCCCTTCGAGCCACCGGCGGGAATGGACGGCCGCGACTATGCGCTCAAGTTCGCGGCGCGGTGAAATGAGCCTCGCTGAACCCGCGGCTCTTCCGGTCGCGGCATCGGCGGCACCGCGTCTGCGCGTCCTGAAGCGGTTTCTTGGCCGATTCAAAGCCTCGCTGCCCGCCTATCTGCTGCTGTTGCCCTCGCTGGTCTTCCTCGCACTGTTCACCTATGGCGCGATGGGCCGCGTGCTGATCGACGCGCTCTACCAGCGCGCGACGCCGAAGGCACCGGTCCGCTTCGTCGGCCTCGGCAATGTCAGTGCGGTGCTAGCCGACCCCGCCCTCACCGGCGCGGTCGTCAACAATCTCGTCTACGCCATCGGCACAGCGATCCCGAGCATCGGACTTGCACTGCTGTTCGCGCTGGCGCTGTCGCGCACCAATGCGGTGAGCAGCGCGCTGCGCGCCGCGCTGTTCCTTCCGGTGCTGATCCCGATGGTCGCGGCCTCCGCGCTGTTCCTGTTCATCTTCCTGCCCAATGTCGGCCTGCTCGACTACTACATCGGCCGCCTGCTTCCGGTGGTGCCGAACTGGCTCGGCGACCCCGACATCGCGCTCTATGCGATCATGGTGATCACCATCTGGAAGAACGCCGGCTACTACATGTTGTTCTTCCTCGCCGGCCTGCAGGCCGTGCCCGAGGATGTCATGGAAGCCGCGCATCTCGATGGCGCCGGCCCGTTCATGCGGCTGCGCTACATCATCCTGCCCGAGCTGCTACATCATCCTGCCCGAGCTCAAGCCCACCTTCCTGTTCGTCATCGTCATCGCCGCACTCAACGCGGTCACGCAGGTCGACCACGTCTTCGTCATGACCAAGGGCGGTCCGTCGAACTCGACCAATCTCGTGCTGTTCTACATCTACCAGCAGGCGGTCGAGCATTACGACATCGGCAAGGCCTCGGCGGCGACGCTGCTGACGCTTGCCGCGCTGATGGGCCTCACCGCGCTCTCCTTCCGGACGATGGCCAATCGTGAGGGCGGAGCATGACGCTGATCGACTGGCTGCTTAGGGACGCCCCGCTCGCCACCCGCCGCGAGATCACGCCCAAGCTCGGTTTCGTGTTGACGATCTTGCTCGCCATCGTCTGGCTGATCCCGTTCCTGTGGATGGGCGTGGCGACGCTGCGCCCGGCGTCCGACGGCATCAACGTGATGGCCGAGCTGATCCCGAGCCTCAAGCCCACGCTCGACAATGTCAGGGATGCCTGGGAGATCGGCGATTTCCCGCGCTACACCCTCAACACCACGATCATCTGCACCGGCATCCTGCTGGTGCAGTTCGTCACGATCACGCTGGCGGGCTTTGCCTTTGCGCGGCTCGAATTCGCCGGCAAGACGCTGATCTTCTATTTGTTCCTGATGCAGCTGATGCTGGTGCCGGTGCTGCTGATCGTGCCGAATTTGAGCCTGGTGGCGCAGCTCGGGCTCTACGACACGCTCGCCGGCGTGATGATGCCGTTCTTCGCCTCGGCCTTCGGCACCTTCCTGATGCGACAGGCTTTTGAAGCCATTCCGACCGAGCTGGAAGACGCCGCCCTGATCGACGGCGCCAGCCTTCTCCAGCGCATCCGCCACATCTACGTGCCGCTGTCCATGCCGAGCTTCTCGGCCTTCGCCATCATCTCCGTCACCAGCCACTGGAACGACTTCCTTTGGCCGCTGATGGTGATCAATTCGCCGGACAAGCGGCCGCTCACGGTCGGCCTGTCCGTCTTCACCGCAACGGCCGAAGGCACGCAGGCCTGGGGCCCGATCGCCGCCGGCACGCTGATGGTGATCGCACCGCTGCTGATCACCTTCCTGATCTTCCAGAAGCGCTTCATCAGTTCTTTCGTCACCTCAGGCATCAAATAGGAGATTTTTCGATGCTGTTTACCCGCAGGCTCATGCTTGGCCTTGCCATGGCTGGCACTATGGCAGGCGCCCTCGCCGTCCCGGCAATGGCCGAAGGTCCGACCGAGATCGACCTGTTCTTCCCCGTTCCCGTCGACGGCAAGCTCGCCCGCGACATGGGCACCTTGATCAAGGAGTTCAACGAAACCCATCCGGCGATCAAGGCGACCGCGGTCTACACCGGCTCCTATGACGACACGCTGATCAAGACGCGCGCCGCCATCAAGGCCGGCAAGCCGCCGTCAGCCGTGATCATGTCGGCGAACTTCCTGCTCGACATGCAGATCGAGAACGAGCTCACCAATCTCGACGGCCTGATCGCCGCCGACGGCACCACCAAGGAAAAGTTCTTGGGCCAGTTCTTCCCGGCGCTGCAGGGCAACGCGGTGATCGACCGCTCGGTCTACGGCGTGCCGTTCCACAATTCGACGCCGCTGCTCTACATCAACGCCGACAAGGCCAAGGAAGCGGGCCTTGATCCCAACAAGCCGCCGCAGACCTGGGCCGAGCTCACCGACTGGGCCAAGAAGCTCACCAAGCGCGAGGGCGACAAGGTGACCCAATGGGGCATCGCGATCCCCTGCGCCTATGACTATTGCGGCTGGATGATGGAAACGCTCACCATGACCAATGGCGGGCGCTACTACAACGAGGAATTCGGCGGCGAAGTCTATTACGACACGCCCTCGATGCTGGGCGCGCTGACCTGGTGGAACGACCTCGTCTACAAGCACAAGGTCCACGCCCCCGGCGCGACGCCCGGACCTGCCGTCAGCACTTCCTTCATCTCCGGCAATGCCGCGATGATGATGCTGTCCACGGGCTCGCTGACCTATGTGCGCGACAACGCCAAGTTCAACTACAAGGTCGCGTTCATCCCGCGCAACGTCCGCAACGCCGTGCCGATCGGCGGCGCCTCGCTGATCGTTCCGGCCGGCCTCGAAGCCGACAAGCAGAAGGCCGCCTGGACCCTGATCAAGTGGATGACCTCGCCCGAGAAGAGCGCCTGGTGGAGCCGCGCCACCGGCTATTTCGCGCCCAACATGGCCGCCTACAAGACGCCTGACATGGTCGACTTCCTCAACAAGAACCCGGACGCCAAGACCGCCGTCGAGCAGCTCGACGTCGCAAAACCCTGGTTCGCGACCTACAAGACCGTGCCGGTCCGCAAGACGCTGGAGGACGAGGTCATGCTGGTCCTCAACGGCAAGAAGCAGCCGAAGGAAGCGCTGGTCGCCGCCCAGAAGGCCGCCGACGAGACGCTGAAGCCGTACAACGCAGAGACCTCGCGGAGTCCCCGAGAATGAAGGCAAAGCCCTGGAGGATCGCGCGGCCCGGCCCGCTGTTCGCCGGACGCGCATACATGAATTTGCCCGGGTTCGCCTTCACCCAAGTCAGCAATTCCTGCGCGGTCTTCGGCGGGCTCGGCACCTTCGCCGGATTGTAGATCAGCACCGGTCCACCGGCATTGCCGACTGACGGAATGAGGACGCCCTTGCCCTCGTCGTAAAGCGCCTTGCCCGCATCGGTGAGGCCGTCGCGCGGAAAGGCCTTCTGATAATCGGGGATGGCGATGAGCTGGCCGTTCTGGGCCAGCAGTGCGCCGCCATCCTGCCCGGTCAGCACCAGGTTGATATCGAGGCGGCCGGCATCCTGCTGCGCCTTGATCTTGGCCGGAAGCTCCGGCGCGGGCGCGCGCTGGATTCTGATCTCGCTGACCTTGTCCGGATTCGCCTTCTTGTAGTTCTCGATGATGGTCTGCACCGAGGCCAGGTCACCGCCGGTATCGATGATCGAAAGACTGACCGGAGCGGCCAGGGCTCCGCTGCAAAGACACGCCCCCAACAGGGCGGCGACCATTGGGGTTGCTGACCTCGGTTTCATTCTCGCCTCCCACGCGCTTTATTTTTTGCGCAACTTGTTATTTATTTGTAAGGCAAGCATCGACGAAATCTTCGCTGGTTGTCAAGCGGTCTGTTCTGGAGCTGTTTTGAACTGGCGGCCGAGCGCCTTGTGCACGGACTGAACTGTCAAAAACTTGTTTGGAAGCCGAACGCAAAACCGGGCGGAGCCGGACTTGAAAAAGCCTGCGATGAAATCCGTGGAGTTGCCGCTGTCGTCCTCGACGGGTCGATTGAGCGACCGGATCTACGACCATGTGCTGGGTCAGATCGCGATCGGCATCCTTCCCGTGAACTGCCGGCTACCGCCCGAGAATGGCCTTGCCGAACTCCTCGGCGTTTCACGGCCCGTCGTTCGCGAGGCGCTGACGCGATTGCGCGATGACGGGCTGATCGCATCACGCCAGGGTGCGGGCTGGTTCGTGACGCGGCGCCCGGACGCCAATGCCTTCGACTTCGCGCCTGTCAGCAGCATCCCCGACATCCAGCGCTGCTTCGTGTTCCGGATGGCCGTCGAGGGCGATGCCGCGGCCCTCGCCGCACGCAACCGGGACCGGCAAAGCCTGCGCCGCATTCAGCAGGTCCTGACCAGGCTGGATACGATGGTCGCCCAAGGGCGCGAGGGCGGCCTTGGTGTCGAGGAAGATCTCCTCTTCCACCGCACGATTGCGGAGGCGAGCGGCAACCGGTTCTTTGTCGAGACGCTGACCTCGTTGAGGGAGCAGATCGCCATTGGCGTCAATCTCAACCGCAACCTGTCCCTCATTCAACCGCGTGGTCGCATCCTCAGGGGGCAGCAGGAGCATCGCCGCGTGTTCGAGGCCATCGAGGCACAAGACGAGGACGGCGCCCGCCGCGCCATGCGGACGCATGTCGAAAATGCCCGCAAGAGAATATTCGAGGGGGGCTGATCGCCGCGACGTGAGCCACTCGCCGCGCGCGGTTAGATCGTCACCACGATCTTGCCGAACTGATTGTTCGACTCCAGGAAGCGATGCGCCTCGACGATCTCCTCGAACCGGAACGTTCTGGCGATCACCGGCTTCAAGCTGCCGTCTGACAACCCGTCGAGGATGAACGCCTTTGCTTTCGCAAGGCGCACGGGATCGCGGATGATCTCGTGCACGAGGTAGCCGCGCAGGACCAGGCTCTTGGTCAACACGTTGAAGAGCGGGAACGGCGTCGGCGCGGAGCTCAGCCCGCCATACTCGATCAGGATACCGCCCGGTGACATCGCCGCAGTCAGCGGCTCGAATGCGGGACCGCCGACGGCGTCAAACACCACGCGGACGCCGCTTGCACCGGCAATCTCCGCGAGCCTCGCTCCGATGTCCTCCTCGTCCGAGGCGATCACGTGGGCGGCGCCGGCCTCGCGCAAGGCGCGCCGCTTGGCCGAGGTCCGCGTCAGGGCGACCGGGACAGCGCCGATCCGGTTCGCGATCTGGATGGCCGCAAGCCCGACGCTGCTCGATGCCGCCGTGATGGCGACGACATCCCCTCGCCCAGGTCCGGCGATGTCGACCAGCGCACCGTAGGCCGTCAGATACTGCATCCACACCGCAGCCGCCGCCTCGAAGCCAAGCTCGGGCGGATGCTTCACGACGAGCTCGGCTGGAAACGTCGCGAGTTCGGCATAGGCCGGCCATCGCACCATCGACAGCGGCGGCACGATGCTGACCGCGTCGCCCGGCGCAAAGTCGGCCACGCCTTCGCCGACGGCCTCGATGATGCCCGCCGCCTCCAGGCCAAGGCCGGACGGAAATGTCGCGGTCTCGATATAGCTGCCCGTCCGCAACAGCGCCTCCGCACGGTTGAGACCGAGCGCCCTGACCCGGATCTGCACCTCGCCCTTCGCCGGCGGTGGGACGTCAATGGTCTCGATGCACAGCACTTCCGGACCGCCATGCCGGTGAAAGCGAACGACGCGCGCCATGGATAAACTCCAAAACAATTGAACTGAATGGAGCTATGCCGATCCCACCGGAGTGGATAAATGGCCCGAATACGCGAACAGTCGAAACCAGGAGTTTTCAATCATGGACCGCCTGACCAGCATGGCCGTGTTCGTCCGGGCCGTCGATCTCGGCTCGTTCGCAGCCGCGGCCGACGCCCTGGAGATGTCGGGGCCGATGGTCGGCAAGCATGTGCGCTTCCTCGAAGAGCGCCTCGGCGTCCGCCTCCTCAACCGCACCACGCGGCGCCAGAGCCTGACCGAGGCTGGCCAGGCCTATTACGAGCGCTGCCGCGCGGTACTCAGCGAGGCCGAAGCCGCCGACGCCGTCGTGGCCGATGAACTCTCCGCGCCGCGCGGAAGGCTGCGCGTGACCATGCCTGCCCTGCTCGGACGGCACTGCATCGCCCCTCTGTTGATGAAGCTCGCGCGAAAATATCCGCATCTCGAGTTCGACCTCTCCTTCGGCGATCCCATCGCTGACATCATCGAGGCCGGCTACGATCTTGCGATCCGGACCGGCGATCTCGACGACCAGTCCGGTCTGATCACGCGGCGCATCGCAAGCCAGCGCATGGTGGTGTGCGGCGCGCGGTCCTATTTGCGCGCCAACGGCAAACCGAAATCGCTCGACGATCTCGCCGCGCATCAGGCGATCATCTATCGCCGCTCTGGACGCGTCCGGCCGTGGCTATTTCCGCAAGCCGACCAGCCGGCACGCGAGATCATGCCGTCAGGCAGGCTGAGGCTCGACGATATGGAGGCGATCGCGGACGCCGCCGCGCAAGGCATGGGTCTCGCCTGGCTGCCTTGTTGGCTGGTCCGCGAGCGTCTCAACGGCGGCGCGCTGGTCGGCCTCTTCGAAGGCCAGCCCCAATTCCTCTACGAATGCCACGCGCTGTGGCCCCGTTCGCCCCGGATTCCGCCAAAAGTCCGTGCCGCTGTGGACGCGCTCGCCGCCGCTTTGCCGAAGCTCATGACGTGATGGTCGAGCCTGCCCCGTTAACCCCCCGTCCACCATCCGGCTTGCCGGGCGGCCGGTAACCACGAGCATTAACAGACCCTCAACGTACCCCCGACAAATCTATCAATGTTTCTGGAGATTTCGCCGTGGATCTGTTGGTTTTCGAGTTCCTGGGGCTGGCGCTGGTCGCCATGTGCGTGGTCGTGGCGGCGCTGCCCTGCGCGCGCAAATCCTCGCACCGGATCCGTTACGAATAGGAATTTCGTCGGAAAGAGACGATTCCGGCCCGATGCAAGGCTCGAATTCGCTTAGAGCCCCTTGACATCACAGCGCTTTCGGCAGAACGGCTGATACCAAGTGTCATGGGCCGTTCATGGATTTGATTACCACCACCGCTGACCTCGCGGCTGCCTGCAGCCGGCTGGCCAAGCACCCCGTTATTACAGTCGATACCGAGTTCCTGCGCGAAACCACCTACTACCCGCTGCTGTGCGTGGTGCAGATGGCCAGCCCCGAGGAAGCGATCGTCATCGACACCCTGGCCGAGGGCATCGACCTCAAGCCGTTCTTCGACCTGATGGGCAACGAGGGCGTGCTGAAGGTATTCCATGCCGCCCGCCAGGACATCGAGATCATCTGGCACCAGGCCAACATCATCCCGCACCCGGTGTTCGACACCCAGGTCGCGGCCATGGTGCTCGGCTACGGCGACAGCATCGCCTATGACGCGCTGGTCGAGAAGGTCACGGGCCACCGCCCGGACAAGACCCACCGCTTCACCGACTGGTCGCGCCGGCCGCTGACGAAAGAGCAGATGCACTACGCGGTGTCCGACGTCACGCACCTGCGCGACGTGTTCGCCGCGCTCGATGCCGACCTCAAGAAGCGGCGCCGCAGCGAGTGGGTCTCCATCGAGATGGAGGTTTTGACCTCGCCCCGCACTTACGACTTCCACCCCGAGCGCGCCTGGGAACGGCTGAAGACGCGGGTCCGCAAGCCCAAGGACCTCGCGGTCCTGATGGAGGTCGCGGCCTGGCGCGAGCAGGAAGCGCAGAGCCGCGACGTGCCGCGCGGCCGCGTGCTGCGCGATGAAGCCATCAGCGACATCGCGACCCACGCGCCGAACACGCTGGAGAAGCTCGCCCATCTGCGCTCGGTGCCGAAGGGGTTCGAGAAATCCAAATGGGGCGCGGACATCGTCGCCGCGGTCGAGCGCGGGCTGGCGCGGGACTTTGCGACGCTGCCGAAGCTGGAGAAGCCGCGCAACAACAACAATGGCGCCGCCATCGTCGAGCTGTTGAAGGTGCTGCTGCGCATGACCGCGGAGCGCCACGCGGTCGCCAGCAAGGTGATCGCCACTGTCGACGATCTCGAAGAGATCGCAGCGGACGACGAGGCCGACGTGCCGGCCTTGCGCGGCTGGCGCCGCGAGTTGTTCGGCGACGCCGCCTTGAAGCTCAAGCGCGGCGAGCTGGCGCTCGCGATCGAGAAAGGCCGCGTGATCGGGGTCCAACGGGTGGAGCCGGTTAAACCGTCATCCTGAGTCGCGAGGCGTGAGCCTCGAAGGATGAGCGGCCCCCGCTGCGGCCAGTCGGCCGTCGCCCTTCGAGGCTCGCCGAAGAGGCGAGCACCTCAGGGTGACGGTGATAAATCGAGGCTCACTGCATCAACGCCGTCATTGCGAGCGAAGCGAAGCAATCCAGAATCTTTCCGCGGAGACGGTCTGGATTGCTTCGTCGCCCGCGCAAAATTGCTTCGCAATTTTGTTGCGGGCTCCTCGCAATGACGAGGAGAGAGCCTACGCCGGCGTCAGCTTCGCCACTTCCGGCTTCATGTCGTTCAGCACGCCCGTAATGGCCGCGATCAGCTCGTCGATCTGGGCCTTGGTGACGATCAGCGGCGGGCAGATGGCGATGGCATCCAGCATGTTGCGCGAGATCACGCCGCGCTCCTGGAGCATGCGGCTGGCGATGCCGCCGACGGCGCCGGGCGTGCTGGCGGCGGTCTTGCGTCCCTTGTCTAGCACGAGCTCGATCGCCGCGATCATGCCGACGCCGCGGACCTCGCCGACCAGCGGATCGCTGGTGAGCTCGCGCAGCTTGCCCTGCATGTAGCCGCCGAGCTCGGCGGCGTGCGCGACCAGGCCGCGCTCCTCGATGATCTTGAGGTTCTCCAGCGCGATGGCCGAGCCGACGGGATGGCCGCCCGCGGTGAAACCGTGGCCGAGCACGCCGATCTTGTTGCTCTCGTCCGCGATCGGCTCGAACATGCGATCGTTCAGGATGATCGCCGACAGCGGGAAATAGCTCGAGGTGATCTGCTTGGAGACCACCATCACGTCCGGCTTGATGCCATAGGTCTCGCAGCCGAACATCTTGCCGGTACGGCCGAAGCCGCAGATGACCTCATCTGCGACCAGCAGAATGTCGTACTTCTTCAGGACGGCCTGGATCTTGTCCCAATAGGTCGCCGGCGGCACGACGACGCCGCCCGCGCCCATCACCGGCTCGCCGAAGAAGGCCGCGATCGTATCCGGGCCCTCCTTCTGGATCAGCGCGTCGAGCTCCTCGGCCCGGCGCGTCGCGAACGCCTCCTCGCTCTCACCGGGCGCGCCGTCCTTGTAGAAATGCGGCGAGCCCGTGTGCAGGATGTTGGGCAGCGGCAGGTCGAACGAGCGGTGGTTGTTCGGCAGGCCGGTGAGGCTTGCCGAGGCAATGGTGACGCCGTGATAGGCGCGCATCCGGCTGATGATCTTCTTGCGCTGGGGCTGGCCGAGCGCGTTGGAGCGATAGGCGATCAGCTTGAGAACGGTGTCGTTAGCCTCCGACCCGGAATTGGTGAAGAACACCTTGCTCATCGGCACCGGCGCGAGCGCCACCAGCTTCTCGGCGAGGTCGATCGAGGGCCCGTGCGATTTGGCGGAGAACGTATGGTAGAACGGCAGCGCCAGCATCTGCTTGTGCGCCGCCTCGACCAGCCGCTTCTCGTTGAAGCCGAGCCCGACGCTCCACAAGCCGGCCATGGCCTCGAAATAGCGCTTGCCCGACGCGTCGAACACGTAAGGACCCTCGCCGCGCTCGATCACCAGCGGACCGGCCTGCTGATGCGCGCGCGCGTTGGTATAGGAATGGAGCTGGTAGGCCACATCCCGGGCCTCTTGCGAATTGGGCAGCATGGACATTGCGGGATTCCTCAACGGTGCGTCATTGGAGGTCACGACGCAGACCTGTCCAAACGACGAGCTTGTCCAAAGAAAACGTCGACATCTTGGCTATTGCGGCAGGCCGCAACTTGCAACGTCATTTCGTTGGCAACAAGCGCACACGAGCGTTGCAGGAAAGCAGCGCTGGCACTTCGGCAGGATATATCGCCTCGGCTAGCCTCGCCGTGCCAGCACGAAGGCCGCCGCCGCGGCGATCAATGCCGGGACGGCCGCAACGCCAAACAGCGGCTGCGGTCCCATGTCGCGGGCCAGCATCACGCCGCCGATCAGAGGCCCCACGATCGAGCCGATGCGGCCGATGCCCAGCGCCCAGCCCACGCCGGTCGATCTGATCGCCGTCGGATAGAAGGTCGCCGTCAGCGCGTTCGAGGCGATCTGTCCCCCGACGATGCAAAATCCCGACGCGAAGATCGCGATCGTGACCAGCACGATCGAATGGCTGGCCATGCCGACGGCCGCAACCGCGACCGCCGCCGCGAGATAGGTCAGCGACAGCGCGCGAAACGAGAAGCGGTCGATGAATTGGCCGAGCGTGAACGTGCCGACCACGCCGCCGACCTGGAGCATCGCACCAATCGCGGCCGCCCCCGAAACCGACACGCCGAGATCGTTCAGCACGGTGGGCAGCCAGTTCGACAGCAAATACAGGTCGAGCAGGCTCATGAAGAACACGACCCAGAGCAGAACCGTCACCGATGCGCGGCCCTCTGCAAACAAATGCGCGACGCGCAATCCCGACAATTTGGGCTCCTGGACCACGAATTTGGCATTGCCGGCGAAGGATACCCCCGGGGCTATCTTTTGCAGGAGGTTCGCCACCTCGCGGTCGCGGCCACCCATCATCGCCAGGAACCGGATCGACTCGGGCAACGCCTTGAAGAGGAAAGGCAGAAGCAGCAGCGGCACGAGGCCGCCGACGAGGAACACCGAGCGCCAGCCGAAAGCGGGGATCATGGCGGCTGCCAGCAGCCCGCCCAGGGCCGCACCGATCGAAAAGCCTGCGAACATGATCATGACCATGGTGGCGCGGCGGCGATGCGGGCTGAACTCGGAGGTCAGCGCAATCGCATTGGGCATTGCACCGCCGAGACCAAGACCGGTCAGAACGCGCAACGCGATCAGCCAGGTCGTGTCCACCGCGAACACGGTGAGCAGCGTCCCGATGCCGAACACCAGCACGCTTGCGAGGATGATGCGGCGGCGACCGATCCTGTCGGCCATCGGACCGAAGATCAGGGCGCCGATCATGAGACCCAGAAGCCCCGCGCTGAACACCGGTCCGAGGCTCCCGCGTGCCAGCTTCCATTCCTGCGCGACTGCAGGCGCGACATAACCGATGGCCTGGGTGTCGAAGCCGTCGATGAACAGCACCGCGGCGCAGACGAGCAGAACCCGGATCTGAAAGGCGCCAACCGGCTGACGATCGACATAGGCGGGAACGTCGACCGTGCCCGACACGATCTCATCCGTAGCTGTGACGGCCATGCCCAACCCCTCCCCCGGCAGCTCATGCACTATTATTCTTCTTAAAATCTCTTATAGTGAGATTATAGCGAAGGCAAGCCACTACCGTGCCACCGTTTGCGGTCGGCGCGAATGCGGGTATCACGGCCAATACGCGAAGCTGGATCGAATCTCACTTGGTCAAAGCAAACAGTCAGGATCGAGTCCTTGCCGTGCTCGATCTCTTCACCGAGGCACGGCCGCAATGGTCGCCCGAAGAGCTCATGAAGGAGCTCGGCTACACGAGGCCGACGCTGTATCGCTATCTGAAGAGCTTGAAGGACAGCGGCTTCGTGATGCCGACGCGCGGTGGCCGGTTCGCGCTTGGCCCGCGCGTGGTGGAGATGGACTATCTCAGCCGCCGCTCCGATCCGCTGATCGCAGCAGCCACCCCGCATCTGGAGCGGCTGTCGGCCGCGCACCCCTGTACGGCCCTGGTCGTGCGCTGGTATGGGGAAAAGATGCTGTGCGTGGCTTCAATCGCCTCCGTCGTGAATCCCGTGAGCAGCTATCCGCGCGGCCGACCGATGGCGATGGGACGCGGCGCAATCGCGCGCTCGATCATGTCTTTTCTGCCCAAGCAACGCGTGATGCCACTGGTGACGCGCTATGCCGCCGATCTGCGCAGCGTCGGCGTCGGCGACACGTCCGACGAAATCCTGGCAGCGCTGAAGCGCGTGCGGCGCGCCGGCGTCGCCGTTGCCTTTGGCGAAGTGACACCGGGCGCGGTCGGGATCGCCGCGCCGATCCTCGATGCGGGCTACCCGATCGCGAGCCTCTGCATCACGATCGCCGGACCACATGCCAAGGGCGAGTTGATCGATCGCATCAGCGCGGAGGTCCGCGAAGCGGCCCGGCAGATCTCCGAGGCTGCGACATAATAATCTCATTATTTGAGATTTTACTTGACGAGATCTGTACGACATCTCATGAGGACGAGCGATCGCGCCTCGCGCGATGACAATCGTGGGGAAGCGATGTGAGGCAGGCTTCAGCGGATAGCGACGCGCCCGTCGTGATCGTCGGCGGCGGACCGGTCGGGATGGGTCTGGCGATCGGCCTTGGCCAGCGCGGCATCAAGACCATCGTCGTGGAACGCCACGAACAGCCGCAGCCGATCCCCAAGGGACAGAACCTCACGCAGCGGACGATGGAGCATTTCCATTTCTGGGGCGCGGAGGCAGCGCTGCGCGCGGCCCGCACCATTCCTCCGTACGGCATCGGCGGAATGACCAGCTACGGGACGCTGCTCAGCGGCCACAATTACAACTGGCTGCAGCGCGAGCTCGTCCGCCCCTTCTATTTCACCGACAACGAACGCCTGCCGCAATACGCGACCGAAGCCGTGTTGCGGCAACGGGCGGCACAGCTTCCCTCCATTGACCTGCAATACGGCTGGACCTGCCGGGATGTCCGGCCTGACGCCGAGGGCGTGGGCCTCGACATCGAAAATCGCGACGGGATGATACAGAGCCTTCGCGCCGACTACGTGATCGGCTGCGATGGCAGCCGATCGATCGTGCGCGAACGCGCCGGCATCACCCAGACCCGCTCCGACCACGATCGGCTGATGGTGCTGCTGGTGTTTCGCTCCGTCGAATTGCATCGACTGCTCGAGGCCTTTCCAGGCAAGTCGTTCTACAGCGTGTTGCATCCGGACCTCGAGGGCTATTGGAAGTTCTTCGGCCGGGTCGATCTCGGCAGCACCTGGTTCTTCCATGCCCCCGTTCCCGCGGACACCACCGCCGACAATTTCGATTTCCGACGCTTGCTGCACGATGCCGCCGGCGCACAATTCGACATCGAGTTCGAGCACATCGGATTCTGGGATCTTCGCTTCACGGTCGCGGACAGCTACCGCGCCGGCCGCGTCTTCGTCGCCGGAGATGCCGCGCACAGCCATCCGCCCTACGGCGGCTATGGCATCAACACCGGCTTCGAGGACGCCGCAAATCTGGCGTGGAAGCTCGCCGCGACGCTGCAAGGCTGGGCGCCAGCCGGTCTGCTCGACAGCTACGATGCCGAGCGGCGTCCGGTGTTTGCGTCCACTGCGCGCGATTTCATCGAGACGCCGATCTTCCGCGACCGCGATTTTCTTCGCCGGCACGATCCAGCGCGCGATCGGGCGGATTTCGAGGCCGCCTGGCACGAGCGGCACTCCGGCGCGCGCGCCGAGGTCAACGCCTTCGAGCCGAATTACGAGGGGTCACCAATCGTCTTTGGTCCGGCCGGCGCTGTCTGCAGCGCGATCGGCTCGCACGCCTATCCGGCGCGCGCAGGTCATCATCTCACCCCGCAACCTCTGTCGTCAGGCAAAAACGTGTTCGAGGAATTGGGCGACGGCTTCACCTTGATCGATCTGACGGACGGCGCCGCGGCAACAGCTCTCGAGCAAGCCGCCGCGCGGCTTGGCATCCCGCTGACGGTGATCAGGGACACCGCATCAGGCGGACGCGAGAAATACGAGGCGCGGCTGATCCTGGTGCGGCCCGATCAATTCGTCGCCTACGCGGGCGACAACGCTGATGACGCATCCGATATCCTGATGCGCGCCATCGGCCGATCCTGAGAGAAACGCTTTCGCCGCAGGCCCGAAACCCTACGCCGCGCCGTCGTCATCCTCTTCGTCGGCAGCGCGAGCGGCTTCCCTCACCTCCACCAGCGCCATCGAGAGCAGATAGACCGTCGTGGGCAAGCCGACGCTGCGCGCCGTCTCCACAGCACGCGACAAATCGCTTGCCAGCTCCTTGAGCTCGTCCCCCCGTGACAATGTCCCACCCCATCCATCCGCCGACCACGGCCGCCTAGACCGCGATGGCGCCGCTGGTTCTGATCAGTTCGGCGCTGGCATGGACTGTAGCAAAATTCCCGATCACATTCACCACCGACTGTTTGTAGACGGCGGCATCGCCCGTGCCCGGCTGCCGGCAGGCCACGGCGTCAGCGACGATCTGGTAGCGATGGCTGCGGTGAAACCCGTCGACGGCGGTGGCCAGGATGGTTTCGTCCAGGGAAAAGCCGACCAGAATGCAGCGCACATTGCGGATATTGGACATGTAGTCCACGAACCGCGAAGAGCTGTAGGCCGACGGCAACGGGTGCTCGAAAGTCATTTCGCCGGGTCGCGGCTTCGCCTCCGCGATCCAATCGGTCAGCCTGGATGCCGGATTGAACCACGCCGCCTGGGCGATGCGCTTCAGATGCATCACCGGCCAGAGATTGGTGCGCCACAGTGTCAGGAGCTCCAGGCAGCGCACGGTGGCGGCTTCGCCGTCGAGGATGACATGGCGACGCCCGGGGGTCAGATATTCGACCTGGAGATCCGCACAGACCAGGATCGACGGATCATCGGTAATGGAAGCCAGCATTGTCTTGCGCAGAGCTGCACCAATTTCAGTGATCGGCGAGTGCGAGGTCCCGTAGCGGCGAGGTCACCGCCCGCCCCGCGGATGCGTCGAGCACGCCGGGCCGGTCCCAATCGCCCTCGGGGCGAATGATCACATAGGGATCGCTGTCCAGCGTGATGGCGTCCGGCCCCGGCTCGATCTCCAGCAGCATCTCCGTGTAGGAGAAATCCGAGAAGGTGATCTTGCGGTTGTGACCGAGCGGCTTGGCGCCGAAATGAGCCCAGAAATCGACCAGCCGGTCCTGCGCCTGGCCGTAGATCTTGCGAAAGCCCTTGCGCTTCACATAGTCGACGCTCGCCTGGACCAGCTTGAACGAGACGCGCGAGCGCCGATATTGATGACGCACCGCGAGCCGCTCCACCTTGGCGAAATCCCCGAAGAAGCGTACCCGCAGGCAACCCGCAGGCTCGTTGCCGACGTAACCGATGAAGTGCGCTGCGACCATGTCGTTGCCGTCGAACTCCTCGTCGAACGGACAATCCTGCTCGGCGAGATAGACCGCCGCGCGAATGGCGGTGACCAGCATGAGGTCGTTGGGATCGCGCGCGAGGCGAATGGTGATGGCGCGGGAGTCGGGCTTGGCGAGGGGAATCCTAGTGCCGTGCATCTGCAAAACTCCTTGTTTGGATGATCGCGCCCGGCATCCGCATCGGCTGCCGATGCCAGGGCCGCTCGTAACACCAGAGATCGGGCTGGAAGCTCGGGACGGGGTCGAATCCCGTCGCCTTCATGATGTCGCGTCCGGCCACGGTTGACGGCTGCGCATAGCAATCCGCGCCGCGAAACCTTACCTGACGTAGATGAGCCGCGGCCTTGCCGAGACCG
Source organism: Bradyrhizobium barranii subsp. apii (assembly GCF_011516635.5). Lineage (GTDB taxonomy): Bacteria > Pseudomonadota > Alphaproteobacteria > Rhizobiales > Xanthobacteraceae > Bradyrhizobium > Bradyrhizobium barranii. The sequence continues at coordinate 5,782,292 of NZ_CP096255.1, forward strand.
GCGATACCGCGGCCCGTCGCCGCGATCGCCCAGATGTAGATCGCTGCAACGTCTTCCTTCGCGGAAGCGAGATAGCGCGTCTCGGGTGCGGTCAGGCAGATCTCGTCGAGCAGCAGCGCATCATGTCCGCGGTCGTTGAGGAACAAGAAGGCCATGCCGCCGACCAGATTGCCCTTGCGACTGAACGTCAGGATGCTCTGAGGATCGAACGTGAAATATCGTGCAAGCTCTGCCGTTCCGATCTGCACACCCGGCACCAGCCGGTGCGCCATGTCGGAAAGCGCAGCAATTTCGGAAGATTGCGCACATCGGACATCGACGTCCGGACTGAGCGGCAATGCATCGAAATCATGCCTTGCGGCAAAGGAGCCCCTTTCCATACTCATGTCACCCCTCTATCGTCCGAGGATTTAGTGCCCCGCTATGACGATGACCTTAGCGGTTGGGGATCTGGCGTATGCAGCAGTTATTGCACCGGGGTGCTGCTTTGATGCAGCACCGTGAAGAAGCCCTGGACGCGTCCTGGGACGATTTGAAACTCTTTTTAGCGTGCGCAAAATATAAAAGTTTCCGCAACGCGGCCGAAGAACTCGGCCTCACCTCCACCACGCTGATGCGCAGGATCGACCGGCTCGAAGAGAGCATCGACTGCAAGCTGTTCCTGCGCGACCAGAGCGGACTGACGCTCAGCGATGAAGGCGCCGCGATGATCGCCGACGTTGCGCATATGGAGCGTCATGCCTTCAACGTCTTCCGGCGTGCCTCGCGATCGTCGAACGACACGTCAGGCACCGTGCGCGTCGCGGTGACGGAAGGCCCCGGCAATTTCTGGATCCTGCCGCGGCTGATCGATTTCCAGAAGACCTATCGCAAGATCACCGTCGATCTGCGCTGCGCGATGGAGCAGGCCGACGTCGCCCGGCTTGAATCCGACATCGCGATCCAGCTCGAGCCGCCGACCAATCCCGACCTGATCGTCGCCAAGCTCGGCCGCCTGCACATCTATCCCTTCGTCTCCAGGGAATACGAGAACCTCTACGGCGTGCCGGCGTCCCTCGCCGAGTTGAAGAACCATCGCATCATCAAGCAGAGCGCGCCGCAGGTCGACGACGGCGCCTACGCCCGCGTGCTTGGACTGAAGTCGCTCGAAGGCATCGTCGGGATCAAGACCAACTCCTCGGTCGGCGTGCTCTATGCGGTGGAGCGCGGCGCCGGCATCGGCTTCCTGCCGACCGTGTCGATCGCGCTCGGCGCACCGCTCGTTGCCGTCGATCTCGGTGTCAGCCACCACGCCGATCTCTGGCTCACCTATCACAAGGAATTCCGCAACTCCGAGCGCCACAAGATCGTGGTCGACTGGCTGAAGAAGATCTTCGATGCCAAGACCTATCCCTGCTTCCGCGACGAGTTCATCCATCCGAATGCGCTGGTGCCAATGATGACGGCCGCGCGCGAGGGCTTTGGGCTAACGGGTTATGTCGCGGCAACGCCAACTTAGGCGAAGGGGGCACTTCGCCCTCACCATCTGTATTCGAAGCCGACCGTGCCTTGGTGCGACGTCAGCTCGTTGCGGAACTTACCATCATAGTTGATGTAGAGCCGCGCGACGCTGGTGAGGCTGAGCGAGGCCGAGGCGCCGGCATCCATGCCGTAACGGCTCTCCCCGATGCCGGGAACGACGATGCTCTGGGTGCCCAGGCTGACCTGCACCGATCCCAGGTTCTGGTAGAAATTGTCGACGAACTTGCCGTAGGCCGACAGGTCCAGGATCTTCTGGTCGTAGATGAAGTAGCGCCCGATCTCCGCGCCGATCATTACGCGTGCGCGTGAGAGTGCCGAGGAGCCGACGTTCAATGGATCGAGCCCTCCGGCCTCCTGGAACGCAGCGCTGGTGGCGCGCACATATTCGAGCGCGCCCTTGGGCACGATGCGCATCTGGTCCTTGGTCCAGTAGTAGCTGATCTCGGTCAGGCCACCGTCGATCGCAGCACGATAACCCGCGGTCGCAAGACCAACGCCGGTGTCCCTGCTGGAACGGACCTTGCCGAAACCGTGCACCACCGCGAACGCCCAGGTCCACGGTCCCTTGTCGACCGAGCCGTTGAAACCGATTTGCGTCAGGTCGAGCGTCGCCGATTGGAGCGCCAGCGGCACGTCGATGTCGGTATGGCTCTGGTCGACGGAGAAGCCGAGATTGACGCCCGGCGCGACCCGCGCGCCGAAGCCGGCGACACCGCCAAACGTCTTGCGCTTGTCGCCAAGGAAATCGCCCTGCGCGTCGGTCCGGACCGAGATGCCATAGCCTTCGAACCAGGTGCGGTAGAGCGGATCCTCCGTGCTCGCCGAGGCGCCGCCCCCACCGGGATTGGTGCGCGATGCACGGTTGACGCCGCTAGAGGCCTGGTTGCCGAGCCGCTCCAGGAAATTGGAGCCAAGATTGAGCGCACTGTTGCCGGCCGACTGGTCGTAATTGGTCGCGGTCGGCATGGGGGTCGGTGACGGCGCGGGTGTCGGGGTCGGGGTCGGCGTGGGCGTCGGGCTCTGCGCAAACGCTGATGTCGCCGACATCATCACGACGAGTCCAAACGCCATGACGAGCGCAGCCGCGATCCGGCGGACACGGCCCAGCCCGACCGTCTGCCGTGTCCCGGAGAGCTGCAGGGCGCAGCGCATAACGACCAATCCCGAAGCAAAGTGGCGGAGCGCAAAAATGCAACACGAACGGCGCGCGCTTGCGGCGATTTGTGCCGAACTGCCACGCAGGGTCAACCGGTTGGCGCGCTGGAGCGGGGCTATTGCCTCGATTGTGGTTCCCTTGCCACAGGTCGCAAATAGCAGACAGCGACACCCGCCGCGATCTTGAAAGCCGTGCACCGCTTGCTAACGCGCGAATTTCATGTTGCAATATTGGACACAATCGGAATTGGCCGCTCGGCTGTGCGTTTCGCGACATTGAGACTCGAACAGACTACCGGAAGCCCGTTTGTGGCGTGGCACGCGAAACTGCGGCCGCGTCTTTTTTGTATCTAGTGGAGGAGATGAGCGATGCCGCAAAAGGGCACCGTCAAATGGTTCAACCCGACCAAGGGCTATGGGTTCATCAAGCCGAACGGCAGCGATAAGGACGTGTTCGTCCATATCTCGGCCGTCGAGCGTGCCGGACTCTCGACCCTTAATGAGAACCAGGTGGTTGAATACGACCTCGTGGAGAACCGCGGCAAAGCATCCGCGGAGAACCTCAAGGTCTCCTGATTTCTCTCAAAGCCTCGCGCGAGAGATCATGACGATGCCCCCGGCTCTGCCGGGGGATTTTGTTTGCGAAGACGAAACACGGTGCGACGGCGCTTCAGCGCACCACCGGCGATACCAGGAAATTCTCCGAGGGCCCGCTTCCGTCCGTCCTGCACACATCGCCCTCGATCCGGACCTTGCCGGTCGCAAGCAGCCGCAGCGCTTCGGGATAGATGCGATGCTCCACCTCGAGAATGCGCTCCGACAGCGTAGCGCCCGTGTCGTGGTCGCTGACGGGAACCGCGCCCTGCATCACGATCGGGCCGGCATCGGTCTCGGGGATGACGAAGTGCACTGTCGCACCAGACAGTTTGACGCCGGCGCGCAAAGCCTGACCGTGCGGGTCCAAACCCGGGAACGACGGCAGCAGCGAGGGATGGATGTTGAGCATCCGACCGTACCAGGCCTTGGTGAACTCGGCCGTGAACAGGCGCATGAAGCCACCGAGACAGATCAGCTCGATGCCGTGCTGGTCGAGCGCGGCCTGCAGCAGCTTTTCGAAGCCGGCCCGGTCCTTGCCGAACGGTTTGCTCTCGATCACCAGCGTGTTCACGCCGCTCGCCTTGGCGCGTTCGAGCCCTAGAGCGTCGGCCTTGTTCGAGATGACGAGCGAGATTTCCGCCGGAAAATCCGGTGCAGCAGCGGCCCTGATCAGCGCGGACATGTTGGAGCCGCGGCCGGAGATCAGGATGGCGACGCGGCGCTTCATCACAGCGCCAGTCATCACTGTGCCAGTCATCACTGTGCCAGTCATCACTGTGCCAGTCATCACTGTGCCAGGTCGAGGTGGCCGTTATAGACGACGCGGTGCTCGCCCTCGACCGGAATCACGGTACCGAGCTGCGCCACCGTCTCACCGGCATCGCTGAAGACCTGCACGACCTGATCGACCTTGTCGGGCTCGACGATCGCGATCATGCCGATGCCGCAGTTGAAGGTGCGCAGCATCTCGAGCTCGGCGATGCCGGCTTGGGCAGCCAGCCATTTGAACACCGGCAGCAGCGGCAGGCGCGCCAGATCGATGCCGACGCCGAGATCTTTCGGCAGGACGCGCGGAATGTTGTCGGTGAAACCGCCGCCGGTGATGTGGGCAAGCCCCTTCACCGCGCCGGTCTCGCGGATCGCACGCAGGCAGGATTTGACGTAGAGCCGCGTCGGCGTCAGCAGCGCGCCGCCGAGCGTCATGACCGGCGCGAACGGGGCCGGCGCCTCGAAGCTGAGGCCGGACTGCTCGACGATCTTGCGCACCAGCGAGAAGCCGTTGGAGTGCACGCCAGACGAGGCAAGGCCGATCACTGCATCGCCCGCGGCGATGTCCTTCCGCGGCAACAAGGTACCGCGCTCGGCGGCGCCGACGGCAAAGCCGCCGAGGTCGTAGTCGCCGTCCTTGTAGAGGCCGGGCATCTCGGCGGTCTCGCCCCCGATCAGGGCGCAGCCGGATTCGCGGCAGCCTTCGGCGACACCGGCGACGATCGAGGCGGTCGCCTCCGGGTCGAGCTTGCCGCAGGCGAAATAGTCGAGGAAGAACAACGGCTCGGCGCCCTGCACCACGAGGTCGTTGACGCTCATGGCGACGAGGTCGATGCCGATCCCGCCATGCAGGCCGGTCTCGATCGCGATCTTGACCTTGGTGCCGACCCCGTCGGTGGCGGCAACCAGGACGGGGTCCTTGAAACCGGCCGCCTTGAGGTCGAACAGGCCGCCGAATCCGCCTATCTCGGCGTCGGCGCCTGGCCGCGCGGTGGCGCGCACCATCGGCTTGATCAGATCGACCAGGCGGTTGCCCGCGTCGATATCGACGCCTGAATCGGCGTAAGTGAGGCCGTTTTTGCGGTCGGTCATGCCCGATTTCCAGTGGGTTTGCGGCTGGTTACGTCGAATTCCGGGGACGCGCAATGGCAAGCGTGGCGCCCCACCCTATACTATGTAGATATCAACCGGTTCAGCCTTCAAACGGGCCGGATTCGAGATCAGGCCGGGTGCCAGGAAGCGCCGCGTGAGTATTCCGAATATCATTACCCTGGGCCGCATCATGCTGGTCCCAATCATCGTCTGGGCCATCGTGTCGAGCCAAATGGAGGTTGCGTTCGCCGTCTTCCTCATTGCCGGCGTGAGCGACGCGGTCGACGGCTTCCTCGCCAAGCGCTTCAACATGACGAGCGAGCTCGGCGCCCTGCTCGATCCGCTCGCGGACAAGGCGCTGCTGGTCTCGATCTATCTGGCACTGGGGATCTGGGGCGACATCCCGCGCTGGATCGTGATCCTGGTGGTGTCGCGCGACATCATGATCGTCGCCGCCGTGATCGTGTCCTGGCTGTTCGACAAGCCGGTCGAGATGAAGCCGTCGAAGGTGTCGAAGCTCAACACCGCCGCCCAGGTGGCCTACGCGGCGCTGGTGCTGGCCTCCCTCGCTTTCGGCTTCAAACCGGCGCCCTATGATATGATCCTGATGGGCCTCGTCACGGTCTTCACGCTCTCTTCCGTGTCGCTCTATCTCGTCGAATGGCTGCGGCACATGAGCACGATCGAGGCCAAGTAGCACGATCGAGGCCAAATGAGCCGGGATGCGGCCCCGCAAAAGGCCAACTCCCGCTCGATGAAGTCGAATCTCTTCAAACGAAGCCGGCGTGCCGGCACGGAGCACAGCAAGCGTGGCAGGCCGCGTTCACCCCCGACAATTGGCATTCTCGCTTCCGCACGCGGAGAGCCTCAGCCGGGATAATTTCCTCGAAGGCCCCGCCAACGAAGCCGGTCTTGCCCTCATCGATGCCTGGCCGGAATGGCCGAACCGGATCATGTGGCTGGCCGGCCCGGAAGGAAGCGGCAAGAGCCATCTCGCCGCGATCTGGGCCGAGGCTTCCGGCGCCCGCTCGACCACAGCCAATGGGCTGACCGCCGAAAACGTCCCGGGCGCGCTCGCCACCGGCGCGCTGGTGGTCGAGGATCTCAAGGCAAAAGAGTTCGACGAGCGGGCCCTGTTTCATCTGATGAACCTCGCCCGCGAGGATGGGGCCTACCTGCTCTTCACCGGCCGCGAGGTACCGGCGTCGCTCGAGATCGAGCTGCGCGACCTGCGCTCGCGGCTGCGCGCGGTGCCTGTGATCTCGCTGCTGCCCCCCGACGACCAGCTCTTCCGCGGCCTGATCGTCAAGTTCTGCGCCGACCGCCAGCTCGCCGTGGATGAGAGCGTGGTCAGCTACCTCGCCACCCGCCTGGAGCGGTCCTCGGCCGCCGCACGGGAGGCCGTGCAGCTGCTCGACAGCGAGGCCCTGCGCCTCGGTCGCCCCGTCACGCGGGCGCTGGCTGCCGAGCTGCTTCGGGACGCCTGACCCCTCCACCCTGGCTCCAAGGCCGCTTGACGCGGCGCAGAGGCGGAACATCAATGTCATCGAAACGTCATCGGACTAACACATGCTCCCGCCGGTTTTGCGCATAAGTCGCAAATTGGGGCGAACTGGATGGATCGACTTCTGATGGACTCTGCGCAAGCTGTTGAAATTAAAGAAAAAGCTCCGGAGACCGAGGGGCTGCCGGCGATTGCCTCAAGTCCCGAGCGCTTCATCAATCGCGAGCTCTCCTGGCTGCACTTCAACCGCCGCGTCCTCGAGGAAGCGGTCAATCCCAGCCACCCCATGCTGGAGCGGGTGCGATTCCTGTCGATTTCAGCGAATAACCTCGACGAATTCTTCATGGTCCGCGTCGCCGGCATCAAGGCCCAGATCCGCGAGGGCATCGCCGAGCGCAGCCCCGACGGCCTGACGCCGTCCGAGCAGCTCGCGCTGATCAACCGCACCGTCTCGCAGCTTGCCTCTGACCAGCAGGCGATCTGGCGCGACCTGCGCGGCACGCTGGCCGACGTCGGCATCGTGCTGGTCGACGGCAAGGACGTCACCAAGGCGGAACGGACCTGGATCGAGGACTACTTCCTCAACAACGTGTTTCCGCTGTTGACCCCGCTCGCCATCGACCCGGCTCACCCCTTCCCGTTCATTCCGAGCCTCGGCTTCACCATCGCGCTCCAGCTCACGCGCGCCGCCGACGGCAAGCAGATGAACGCGCTGATTCGTATGCCCGGCAAGATCGACCGCTTCATCCGGTTGCCGGCCGAGGGCAAGGTCGTGCGGCTGATCTCGCTCGAGCAGGCGACCGGGCTGTTCATCAACCGCCTGTTCCCCGGCTACAATCTCCACGGCCAGGGCGCCTTCCGCATCATCCGCGACTCCGAGCTCGAAATCGAGGAAGAGGCCGAAGACCTCGTCCGCCTGTTCGAGACCGCTCTGAAGCGCCGCCGCCGCGGGTCCGTGATCCGGCTCGAGATCGACGGCAAGATGCCGGAGGAGCTGCGCAGCTTCGTGCAGCATGCGCTGTCGGCCGCCGACGACGAGGTCTTCCTGGTCGACGGCGTGCTCGCCATGAACGAGCTCTCGCAGCTCACCCGCCTCGACCGGCCCGATCTCGAATTCACCCCTTACGTGCCGCGCCATCCCGAGCGCGTGCGCGAGCATGGCGGCGACATCTTTGCTGCGATCCGGCAGAAGGACCTCGTCGTCCACCATCCCTACGAATCCTTCGACGTGGTCGTGCAGTTCCTGCAGCAGGCCGCCCGCGATCCCGATGTCGTCGCGATCAAGCAGACGCTGTACCGCACCTCCAACAACTCGCCGATCGTGCGCACGCTGGCGGAAGCCGCCGAAGCCGGCAAGTCCGTCACCGCGCTGATCGAATTGAAGGCGCGCTTCGACGAGGAGGCCAACATCCGCTGGGCGCGCGACCTCGAACGCGCCGGCGTGCAGGTCGTCTACGGCTTCCTCGAACTGAAGACGCACGCGAAGCTCTCGATGGTGGTGCGCCGCGAGGGCGGCGGCCTCACCACTTACGTCCACACCGGCACCGGCAATTATCACCCCGTCACCGCACGTATCTACACCGACCTCTCCTACTTCACCTCGGATCCGACCATCGGCCGCGACGCGGCGCGCGTGTTCAACTTCATCACCGGTTATGCCGCGCCGAGCGATCTGGAAAAGATGGCGGTGTCGCCGCTGACGTTGCGCAAGCGCATCATCGAGCACATCCAGGGCGAGACCGCGCATGCGCGGCATGGCCGACCCGGCGCGGTCTGGATGAAGATGAATGCGCTGGTCGACCCCGACATCATCGACGCGCTCTACGAGGCCTCACAAGCCGGCGTCCAGGTCGAGCTCGTGGTGCGCGGCATCTGCTGCCTCAGGCCCGGCATTCCAGGCCTGTCGGAGAACATCCGCGTCAAGTCGATCATCGGGCGCTTCCTGGAACACGGCCGAATCTACTGCTTCGGCATGGGCCAGGGCCTGCCGAGCGCGAAAGCGGCTGTGTATATCTCCTCGGCCGACATGATGCCACGCAACCTCGACCGCCGCGTCGAGGTGCTGTGTCCGCTGCAAAATCCCACGGTGCATCAGCAGGTTCTCGAACAGATCATGGTCGCGAATCTGAAGGACAATGAGCAGAGCTGGCAATTGTTGCCCGACGGGTCCTCGACGCGTATGAAGACCGCGAAGGGCGAGGAGCCTTTCAACGTCCACAACTACTTCATGACAAATCCGAGTCTATCTGGCCGTGGAAAGTCGCTCAAGGAATCCTCGCCGCGCCGTCTCACGCGCCGTAATGAACGTCATCAATCTTGATCCGGGATCGAGGACGTGAAGCGGCCGCGTAAGCGCGGCTCGAGCGTCGCGGTCATCGATATCGGTTCCAACTCGGTCCGTCTCGTCGTCTACGAGGGACTGACGCGGAGCCTCATTCCGATCTTCAACGAGAAGACGCTGTGCGGCCTCGGGCGCGAGGTGCAGAGCACGGGCCTGCTTGCGCCCGATGCCGTCGACAAGGCGCTGACCTCGCTGAAGCGGTTCCGGGCCCTGTGCCGCGTCATGCAGGTCGGTCGCGTGTTTGCGATTGCGACCGCAGCCTGCCGCGATGCCTCCAACGGCCCCGACTTCATCGCGAAAGCCGAGCGCATCTGCGCCGTGAAGATCGAAATCCTGTCGGGCCCGCGCGAGGCACGGCTGTCGGCGCTCGGCGTGATCTCCGGCATCCATCATCCCGACGGCATCGTCGGCGATCTCGGCGGCGGCTCGCTCGAGCTGATCGATGTGCGCAAGAACAGCGTGCGCAGCGGCGTGACGCTGCCGCTCGGCGGCCTCGCGCTCCAGGACCTCGCGCACAAATCGCTCAAGCGCGCCGACCGCATCGTGCGCGAGGAGCTCGACGAGGTGCCGCAGCTCACCGCCGGCCGCGGCCGCACCTTCTACGCCGTCGGCGGCACTTGGCGCGCGCTTGCGCGCATCCACATCATCCAGAGCGGCTATCCGCTCCAGGTGATGCACGGCTACTCCATTTCCGCAGCTGAAGCGCTCGACTTTTCGCGTCGTCTCCGCCGGCTTGCGGCCGCCGACATGCTGGCCGACATCGAGATCGTCGCGGATGCCAGGCGCCCGCTCCTCACCTATGCGGCGCTGGTGCTCGAGCACATCATCCGCGTGGCGAAACCCAAGTCCATCGTGTTCTCGACCTTCGGCGTGCGCGAGGGCCTCTTGCACGAGAAACTGTCGGAATCCGAGCGCAACAAGGACGGGCTGATCTGCGCCGCGGAAGAGCTCAATCAGCTGCTGTCGCGTTCGGCAAAGCACGCCCGCGAGCTGATCGCCTGGACCGACCGCCTCGCGCGCGTGGTGAAGCTGCGCGAGACCGAAGAGGACCGCCGCTTGCGCCACACCGCGTGCCTGCTCTCCGACATCGGCTGGCGCGTGCATCCCGACCATCGCGGCGAGCAGACGCTGAGCCTGGTCGTCAACGGCAATTTCGGCGCAATCACCCACACCGAGCGCGCCTTCGTCGGCCTGTCCGTGTTCTACCGCTATGCGGGCCTGAGCGAGGAGAACCAGCCGCCGGTGACCATGCAGGAGCTGCTGACACCGGCCCAGCTCGAACGCGCCCGTCTGCTGGGCGCGGCGTTCCGCGTCGCCCATCTGATCTCGGCGGCACGCCCGGGTGTGCTGCCGGCCACGCATTTCCGCAGCCAGGGCCGCAATCTGATGCTGGTGTTCGAGCACCGGCTCGTCGACCTCGTCGCCGACCGCGTCGGCAGCCGCTTCCGCGCCCTCGCCCGCCTGATCGGCCGCTCCGGCTCGATCGTGCGACGCTAGACCGGCGAGCCGGTCCTGATCCTTCCCGGACGTTTCTTGAGCCACATGATCGCGCCGCTGATGAACAGGGCGAGAGGTGCGAAGCCGGCTGCGAACACCAACAGGCGCCCGATCAGCCCGAACGTCGCGCCGTTATGGATCCAGAGCTGTTCGGCCAGATAGCGATCCCCCATCGACATCGCGGCCGAAGTGCGATCGTGCACCACCGCGCCACTCCATGGATCGAGCCAGATCGCTCCCCGGGCACGTACCGCGGGATCGGCACCCTCCGCCCGGAACTGCACCCGCCAGGTGTTGCGCGTTTCGGTGGGCGGGTTCAGCATGGCAACCGCTATGCCCGGCTTGGCCGATTGCGCGTTCCGCATGATCGCATCAGGTGATAGCGGCGGTGTCCCTGCGGGGGGCGGCGCTTCGATCCGCGGCGACGGATCGGCTGTCGGTTGCGACACAAGGCCAACGATGGGACGCACGACGTCGGGAAAAATGATCCCGACGCCGGTCATCGAGATCACCGTGAGCGCGAGCAGCGCCCAAAAGCCGGCCGTGCCGTGGACGTCGAAAACAAATCGAAGCAGCGAAACGTCCCTGCGGACCGACACCGATCGCCAGAATCGACCCGGCCTCGGCCACCACAAGATGAGGCCTGACATGGCCAGGCCGAGCAGCATGAACCCGGCAACGCCGACCAGCTCTTTGCCCCACCACTCGTAGAGCAGCAGCGTGTAGTGCAGACGATAAACCTTGAGGGAGAACGCGTTGATGTAGTCACGCCGCCCGAGCACCTTCCCGTTCGAAGGATCGACCATGGTCGTCCAGCGATTCGGGTAGCGGCCTTTCGCAGTTTCATGCGCATGTATCACGACCCAGACCGGCCAGGTCCGATCCGGCGCGAGGATCGTGGCAATCGGCGCGGGATCCGCTGCCGCGGCCGCGCGCATCACCTCGCTCAACGTAGCCTCTCGTTCCCGACCGGCGGGAGTGTAAAGCGCCGGGTTCAGGGCGGCGTCGATTTCCCGATAGAAGACGATGAAGCTTCCCGTGAGGCCGATCAGCACCACGACGATGCCGCCGAGCAATCCGAGCCATCGATGAGCCCACAGAAGCCCACGCCGTGCGCGTCCGGTGAGGTTCGGGGCCGGCAACATCGCCGTTGCACGCGTCAAAGCCGACCCGCCTCAGAAATCCGTCGACATCGACAATAGCAGGGTTCGCGGTACACCTTGCGACAATGCGGAGAAGCTCGCCACGCCAGCCCAGTAATTGGTATCGAACACGTTCTGAACCAGGGCCCGAAGCGTCACCGGCCGGTTGTTGATCCGCGTGTTGTAGCGGGCACCCAGGTCGAGCCTCGTCCAGGCCGGAACGACCTGCGTGTTCGCCGCATCCAGATATTGGTGTCCCATATAGATGGTGTTTGCGACCAACGTCAGTCCGGGTGCGAACGGCGTGTCCCATTCGGCGGACAGGTTTGCCTGCACCTGAGGCACACCGATCGGCGTCTTGCCGAGATTGGTTGGCGTGCTTGTCTTTGTCAGCTCCGCATCGATCAACGTCACGCCGCCAAGGACTCGTATGCCCGGCTGCACCTCTCCGAATACGGTGAACTCCAGGCCGCGATTGCGCTGTTCGGCGTCGGCCCGGAAGATCTTGTCGACACCCAATTGTCCCGACGGCTTGGTGATCTGGAACACGCTGATCGTGGTGGCCAGCATTCCGAAGTCGACCTTGACGCCTGCCTCGTGCTGCTTGCTGAAGTAAGGCGCAAGAACTTCCCCCTGATTGCTCGCGGTCGTCGGTGCGACGTCGCCCTTGCTGAGCCCTTCGATGTAGTTGGTGTAGAGCGAAACGTTGCTCCAGGGCTTGACGACGAGGCCGACCATCGGCGTGAGCGCCGTCTGGTCATAGGAGGACGTGACCGCTCCCGTGGTGGTATTGAAGTTGTTGGACTTCACCCCCTGCTGGCGCACGCCGACGGTCAGCTGAAGGCGCTCCTGAAAAACCGACAAAGTGTCAGCCAGCGCCAAGCCGGTCAATTCGGTATCCGAAAGCTTCGGAACAGTCGCGGGAGCAGCAACGAGCTGCTCAGGACGGGCGATCGGCGCATAGATGTTGGACAGAACCGGCGTCCCGGACACAGAGCCCCGTGAGATCTGATCCGTGTAGTAGCTGCCCTGGAAACTCACGGCGTGACTGATCGCGCCAGTTTCAAACCGGGCGCGCACACCGGCGTCGGCGACATTCCTGTCGATATCGAATTTGAAGCGTCCCGGTGTCGACGTGGTGTTGCCGGCCGCGTTCAGGATCGTCGGCGTGCCGAACAAGCGATCGACCTGGGTCCTGCCGCCACCGCCGTCGGCGAACACCGTCACGGAATCCGTCACATCGTATTCGGCGCGCGCCAGCAGCGAGTTGTCATGAACCTTGGCCCATTCCCAGGCCTGCGTGACATTGCGCCTCCCGACCGGCGCGGTCGGGACAGCTACGCCTGTTGCGACCAGAAACGGTCTCGTGGGCGCGTCGAACTTTTCTTCCTGATCGATGAAGTCGAGCGATGCTCTGAATTTCTCACCGCGATAATCGAATGCGGCGGCGCCGACATGCGCCTGCCGGTTCTGGTTGTCCAGCGGCGTATCACCATTGTGATAGCTGCCATTGACGCGAATTCCGAATTCGCGGTTCTCGCCGAACCGTCGGCTGACGTCGAGATGCGTGCCGAACTGGCTGTTCGTCGCGTAGTCGGTCGTAACCCGTGTGAGATCGACATCAGAGGCACGCTTCGGGACGATATTGATGGTGCCCCCGACGCTGCTGTTCGGGGCCATCCCGTAAAGTAGCGCGGTCGGGCCCTTGATGATCTCGATCCGTTCGACGTAGTCGGTGAAGACACGGTAGTTCGGTGCAACACCGTAGACACCGTTGAAGGCAATTTCTCCGACATTCCCCTCGCCGATCGGAAAGCCGCGGATGAAGAAGGAGTCGAGAATGCCGCCGGTCTGGCCGGTGAAACGGACCGAAGGGTCGTTGCTGACGACGTCGGCTATCGTGCTGGCCTGTTGATCTTCGATTTTCTTCGCCGTGTAACTGGTGATGTTGAACGGCGTGTCCATGAAATCCCTGTTGCCCAGCAAGCCGATCTGGCCTCCGCGGGCGACCTGCCCACCTGAGTAGGAGGGCGGGAGTGCGCCGGGCCTTGCGGCAGCGGGGTTCGCTTCCGCTTGCATCCTGGCCCGCTCATTCGCGGGCGCGCTTTGACGGCCCGCCCTTCGACTTGGGTTCAAACGCGGGCGTGCACGCTGCTTCGGCACGTCGGCAGTGACGGTCACCGCCGGCAAGGCTGTCGCCGTCTCCGGCGCAGCGCTTTGCGCGCTGGTGCGGTGAAGGAAGCCGTCGCTGAAAAAGGCGATGGAGACCAGAGAGGCCGCGAAGGCAGTCGGTCTGGAGAACTTCGGATGTGATTTGACGGTAGCGGCAAGAATAGCAACAGGGCGGCAGGTGGCTCTCGAAGACATCTCTCAACAGCTTCCGGTTTGACAGGAATAAATACCGGAGCGACGTGCCGCGGCATGGCCGCCAAGTCAATAAAAACGCCTTTATTTTCAGTAGTTTATAATAAGTCAAAGTCTAAATCGCGCAGAGGTTGAGAGCGCTGTGGGTCATCCCACGAAGTGCCCGGCCGCGCTGTGTGCGTGACCGCCTGACGCGCGAGTCCGCCATGAGGCGGCAATGCTCGCCGGCGTGCGGAGCTATGATGACCGGTTCAGTGGGGACGGCGACTGCCGGAACCCCTGTCGGAATGATCGCGCGCAAGACCTCTCCCCGCCGGGAAGAGGCAAGCAAAACCAGATCATGCCGTAGAGATTACTCCGCCGAGGCCTTGGCGTGGCGCTCTGAGGACTCCAGCGCGGCCGCGCTCAGGCTGCGCCGGCGCCAGATGCTGCCGACGACCAGCACGACGACGACGCCGAGAGCTGCGCAGAGATATTCGCCGCCTCCGCCGCCATGGGCGAATTGGGGCGGGATACGAAGTGCGCCGAGCATGCTGTCCAGCGAGGCACCGAGCGGGCCGTCGAACAGCGTGTGCAGCTTCGGCGCGATGCCGGGATCGGTCGCGATCACCTCGCCCGAGATCCAGCCGAGCAGTGCTGCACCCGCCCAGACCAGGACCGGCAGCTTTGCCAGCAGCGCCATGATCAGGGCCGCACCGGCGACGATCAGCGGCACGCTGATGGCGAGGCCGAGGATCAGCAGCGGCACGCTGCCATTGGCGGCGGCGGCCACCGCAATGACGTTGTCGAGACTCATGACAATGTCCGCGACGACGACGATCTGCACCGCCTGCCACAGATGCGAGGCGGACTCGACGCCCTCCTCGTCCTCGTTCTCCGGCACCAGGAGCTTCGCCGCGATCACGATCAGCGCGAGACCGCCGACGAGCTTGAGATACGGCAGCTCCATCAGGCTCGCGACGATGCCGGTGAAGATGATCCGCAGCAGCACGGCTGCGCCGGCGCCGAAGATCATGCCCCACAGCCGGTGCCGCGGCTTGAGGCCGCGGCAGGCGAGCGCAATCACCAGCGCATTGTCGCCGGAGAGCAGGATGTTGATCCAGATGATCTTGCCGACCGCAATCCAGAAGGTCGGTTCGGCCATCTCGTTGCGAAACTGGGTGAAGAATGCCCCGATCGTAGCGGGATCGAAGATCTGCCAGAGCCAGTTCACAATACGTCCTTTCGCCCCGTCGATATTAACCTATCGGCTGATCAGCCGACGATCTCGTTGCCCGAGAAGAACTGCGCGATTTCGATCGCGGCGGTCTCCGGCGCATCCGAGCCGTGAGCGGAATTCTCGCCGATCGACTTTGCGTAGAGCTTGCGGATGGTGCCGTCGGCGGCCTTGGACGGATCGGTCGCACCCATCGCGTCGCGGTACTTGGCAATGGCGCCCTCGGCTTCCAGCACCTGGACCACCACCGGGCCCGAGGTCATGAACTCGACGAGCTCGCCGAAGAACGGGCGCGCCTTGTGCACGGCATAAAAGGTCTCGGCCTGTTCCTTGGTCATGCGGATGCGCTTCTGCGCGACGATGCGCAGGCCCGCCTTCTCGATCACGGCGTTGACCGCACCGGTCAGGTTACGCGCGGTCGCATCGGGCTTGATGATCGAGAAAGTGCGTTCGATGGCCATAATCTTGTCCTTGAGAAGAAAGCGGTGGTTCGGAGTTGCCGGGCTTATATCGGCGCCTTTGCCGGACGGCAAGCGACCGCCAAAACCGCCCCCGGACGCTTCGCCGCAGGCTGCCCCGCCGGATCTAGTCATGGATTACCGAGATTTCACCCAGATGAACCCAATCTGAAGGCTCCGTTCAGGGCTTGGTTCAGCTTCGCCAGCGTAAGGTCGGGCCTATCGAAACCGAAAGCCCGATCATCAGGCAGACCGTTTCGGCGGCCTTTCCATCGACGCGATAGCCCCGCGCCGGCAGTCTTTAGGAGATCACCATGTTGAGGAAACTTTCGCTTGCCGCTGTCGCCGCGGTTGCGCTGGGTGCCGCGCTGGCGCCGACCTCCGCCTCCGCTCACTGGCATGGCGGCTGGGGCTGGCACGGCGGCGGCGGTGGCTGGCATCACGGCTGGGGTGGACCGCGCTTCTATGCCGGCGGCCCCGTCTCCTACGGTTATGGCGGCTGCTACGTGCGCCGGCTGGTCCCGACCCCCTGGGGACCCCGCTGGCGGCTGATCAACCGCTGCTACTGAGCCCGTCAGCACCTTCCTGAGGTACCTAGGCCCCCCAGGTACCTTCCAAGCGAAGCCCCGGCGTTCCCCTGCGCCGGGGCTTTGTATCTGGGCGGCTATTGCCCGGCTTCATGCAATTTTTACTAGAGTGCCGGGCAATGTCCGCGAGCGGCGAAACCATTTGGGGGGCCAAGGACTTGGTACCGTGTCATCACTTTGAGAACACGGAACCCCACAATGGCTGGCCTTTTTGCCAACGACAGCGAACAGATCGACCGGCGCACCAGCCGCTCGATTTGCGATGCGGTGGGCGAACGGCTTCAGCAGAGCCTGCGCCCCGAACCACGGCTCCCGACGCATCTCGAACAGCTCCTCGACGAGTTGAAGCAGCGCGACCGCGATTCGCACTGACGTGAGGCTCACGCAAAAACGGGTTGCGTTCGACGCGCCTTGCGGTGACAAGGTCGCATGCTTGCGATCACCGACCTCTCCATCCGCCTTGCCGGACGCCTTCTGATTGACCAGAGTTCCGTGCAGATCACGCCCGGCGCGCGCGTCGGCATGGTCGGGCGCAACGGCACCGGCAAGTCGACCCTGTTCAAGGTGATCCGCGGCGAACTGGCGGCCGAGCACGGCACGGTCACCCTCCCGCCACGCTGGCGCGTCGGCAGCCTCGCGCAGGAGGCCCCGAACGGCCCGGAAAGCCTGATCTCCGTCGTGCTCAAGGCCGACCTCGAACGCGACGCGCTGCTTCACGAAGCGGAGAGCGCGACCGACCCGCACCGGATCGCCGAGATCCAGACCCGCCTCGTCGACATCGACGCCCATTCGGCGCCGAGCCGTGCGGCCGCGATCCTGTCCGGCCTCGGCTTCTCCGCCACCGACCAGCTCCGCCCTTGCGCCGAATTCTCCGGCGGCTGGCGCATGCGCGTCGCGCTCGCCGCCACGCTGTTCGCCGCCCCCGACCTCCTGCTCCTCGACGAGCCCACCAACTATCTCGACCTCGAAGGCACGCTGTGGCTCGAGGATCACCTTGCGCATTATCCGCGCACGGTGATCGTGATCAGCCATGACCGCGACCTGCTGGAAAGCTCGGTCGACCAGATCCTGCATCTGGAGCGCGGCAAGCTCACGCTCTACAAAGGCACCTATTCCTCCTTCGAGGAGCAACGGGCCATGCGCGAGCTGCTCGATGCCAAAGCGGTCAAACGCCAGGAGGCCGAGCGCGCGCGGCTGCAGGCCTTCGTCGACCGCTTCAAGGCGAAAGCCTCGAAAGCCCGCCAGGCGCAATCTCGCGTAAAAATGCTGGAGCGGCTGAAGCCGATCACGGCGCTGGTCACCCAGGACGTGCGCGAAATCAGCTTTCCCGCGCCGGAGAAAATCCTGTCGCCGCCGATCATCGCCGCCGACAACGTCGTGGTCGGCTACGATCCGAACACGCCCGTGCTTAACCGCGTCACCTTGCGCGTCGACAATGACGACCGCATCGCGCTCCTTGGTTCCAACGGCAACGGCAAGTCGACGCTGGTGAAACTGCTCGCGGGCCGCCTCGCACCGTTCTCGGGCAAGGTGACGCGTGCCGACAAGCTCTCGATTGCCTATTTCGCCCAGCACCAGCTCGACGAATTGAACGAGGATGCCTCGACCTACGACCACGTCCGCAAGCTTATGGGTGAAGCGCCCGAGGCCAAGGTGCGCGCACGCGCCGGCGCCATCGGATTCTCCGGCAAGGCGGCCGATACCAAGGTCGGGAAACTGTCTGGCGGCGAGAAGGCGCGCTTGCTGCTGGGGCTGGCGACCTTCTTCGGCCCCAACATGATCATTCTGGACGAGCCGACCAACCATCTCGACATCGACAGCCGCGCTGCGCTTGCGGAGGCGATCAACGAATTCCCCGGCGCCGTCATCATGGTTTCGCACGACCGCTATCTGATTGAGTCCTGCGCCGACCAACTCTGGATCGTCGCCGACCGGACCGTGACCAATTACGACGGCGACCTCGACGAGTACCGACGCCTGGTGCTGTCGGCGCGCAACGGCGAGCCCGCCCCGCGCGAGCGTAGCGCCGCGAGCGAGAAGCCGCAGCGCCCGAGATCGGACAATCGCGGTTCGCTGAAGAAGCGCATCGCGGAAGCCGAGAACGAGATCGCCCGCGTCAGCGAGATCATCACCAAGATCGACACTGCGCTCGCCCTGCCCGACATCTTCACCCGGGATCCCAAGCAGGCCGCGCAACTGTCGAAGGCGCGCGCCAACGCCGCCGACGCGCTGGCGCGTGCGGAGGAACAGTGGCTGGAGGCGAGCACGCAGTTCGACGAGGCGGCGGGCTAGACTCAAAATCTGAAAAACAACCCCATGCACAGTAGCGTGGCTGGTGCGGCCGGAGCGTCGGCGAGACCACTCAAGCCTTTGAAACGCCTAGCTTAATCAGCAAACATCAGCGTTCCCGCATGATCTCGTGCCGGTAGCGCTGCAATGGCGATAACAGGTAGCTCAAAATGGTGCGCGAGCCGGTCCTGATCTCCACTGTCACGGCCATTCCCGGTGACAGGCTGACGAGGCGATCGTCCACCTGCATTTGCGTGCGATCGAGCGAGATGCGTGCGCTGTAGCTCAGCTCCTGCCCGTTGGGCTCGCTGCTGTCGCGCGGCGTCCCGAGCGCGCGGTCGCTTCCCGGCGGACGGTCGCGGATGATGGCGTCCTGCGAGACGCTCAGCACCCGTCCCTCCAGCAGGCCGTAGCGGGTGAAGTTGCAAGGTGTCGATCTTGACGGCGGCGTCCTGCCCGACCTCGACGAAGCCGATGTCGCGGTTGGAGATCATCGCCTCGACCTCGAGCCGCGTAGCCGATGGCACGATCACCAGCAGCGATTGCGCGGGCGTGACCACGCCGCCCACGGTGTGGACCGCAAGCTGCTGCACGACGCCGTCGACCGGCGAGGTCAGCTGCTGGAGCCGGGTCCGCTGCTGCGCCTTGATCAGATCCCGCGCGACGCCATTGGCTTTCTGCTCGCTCTTGGCGAGTTCGTCGGACAGGCTCTTGCGATACTCCGCCACGGCCTGGGTGCGGGTCTCCCGGATCGCGGCGACGGCCGCCTCGGCTTCCTTCAGATGGCTGCTCTGGACGCGAAGCTCCTCCTGCTGCTCGATCAGAAGCTGAAGGGTCTCGTAATAGGTCAGCTTCGAGCCGATTTCCTTCTCCATCAGAATCTTGCGGATATCGACGCGCTGCTGGGTGACGGGGAGCAACGCATCCAGCTTGTGGATCGTCGCCGCAATGGTCTGATGCTCGGCCTCCTTCTGCGCCTGCTGGCGCGCAAGCGACGCTAATTTGGCGCGATGCTCGCTGACTTGATTGGCAAGAAGCTGCCGCTGTGTCGCGACCAGCGAGGGATCGGCATCCGCAGGCGGGACGAGATCGGTGGAGGCATCTTCGCCGCTTGCCAGTGCGGCGCGGAGACGCGCCATATTGAGCCGTTCGGCCATGAGATCGTCGTGCAGGTGATCGCGCTCCGCGGCATTCACGGTCGGATCGAGCTCGATCAGCACGTCGCCCGATTTGACCGCCTGCCCGTCCTGCACGTGGATGGCGCGCACCACCCCGGTCTCGAACGGCTGGACCACCTTGCTTCGCCCGCTCGACACCACCTTCCCGGTTGCGGACGCCACGATATCGATCGTGCCCCATGCCGACCACGCGAGTGCCGCGCAGACAAGGAGCATCAGGGCGATCGCGATGGCCCGGTCGATCGGTGACGGTGGTGCCTCGGCAATCTCCAGCGCCGCGGGCAGGAAAGCGATCTCTTCCCTGCGCCGCCCCTTCGCTTTCCGGAAGGGAACGACGGTCTGCTCCGGCCGCGGGGCCGGCGCCGCGCTAGCCGACCTCATAGATCCCTCCCTGGAGACGATGCAGGGCCGCGTATCGGCCACCGGTCTTGATCAACGCGTCATGCGTGCCGTCCTCGACCAGACGGCCGCGCTCCAGCGTGAAGATGCGATCGGCGCCGCGAACGGTGGACAGCCGATGCGCGATGATCAGGACGGTGCGGCCCCTCGCGATCTCCTTCATGTTCTCATGGATGATCCGCTCGCTTTCATAGTCGAGCGCGCTGGTCGCTTCATCGAAGATCAGGATGCGGGGATTGGTCACCAATGCGCGGGCGATCGCGATGCGCTGGCGCTGCCCGCCCGAGAGCGTCGAGCCGCGCTCGCCGACGACCGTGTCGTAGCCTTCGGGAAGCTCCAGAATGAAATCATGCGCGCCCGCAAGTTTTGCTGCGTCCATGACGCGGTCCATCAGCAGGGTCGGATCGGCCAGCGCGATGTTGTCGCGCACCGAGCGGTTGAACAGCATGTTGTCCTGGAGCACCACGCCGATCTGACGGCGGAGCCAGGCCGGATCGGTCATCACAAGATCCATTCCGTCGATCAGCACGCGGCCGCCTTGCGGAACGTAGAGCCGCTGCACCAGCTTGGCGAACGTGCTCTTGCCCGAGCCCGACGATCCGACGATGCCGACGGTTTGCCCGGCCGGAACATCGAACGAGACGTCATGCAGGATTTCCGGCCCATCGAGCCGGTAGCGGAACAACACGTGCTCGAACCGGATATTGCCCCGGATCGGCGGCAGCCCCGCACGCGCCGCCGAATAAGCCGGCTCTGCCGCGCTGTTGAGGATGTCGCCAAGCCGCGCGATCGAGAGCCGCGCCTGATGAAAATCCTGCCAGACCTGGGCCAGCCGCAGCACGGGCGCCGAAACGCGCCCCGCAAAAATGTTGAAGGCTACGAGCTCGCCGACGGTCAATGCGTCGCCGATCACGAGGCGCGCGCCGACATAGAGAATGGCGGCGGTCACGACCTTGCTGACGAACTGGACGAGCTGGCTTGCGGTGTTGCCAAGGCTGGTGACACCAAAACTCGCCGAGACATAGCCGGCGAGCTGTTCTTCCCACCGGCGCTGCATCTGCGGCTCGACCGCCATCGCCTTCAGCGTCTCGATGCCGCTGACGCTCTCGACCAGAAAAGCCTGGTTCTCGGCGCCGCGGCGGAATTTCTCGTCCAGCCTGCGGCGAAACAGCGGCGTCGCCACCGCCGAGATCGCGATGTAGAACGGGAACGATGCCAGCACGATGCAGCTCATCAACGGCGAATAGGCGAACATCACCGCCAGGAATACCGAGGTGAAGAACAGGTCGATGAGCAGCGTCAGCGACGATGAGGTGATGAAATTGCGGATGTTCTCGAGCTCGCGAACCCGCGCCACGGAATCGCCGACGCGCCGCGCCTGAAACCAGGCCATCGGCAATGCCAGAAGGTGGTGGAACAGCCGCGCCCCCAGCTCCACGTCGATGCGATTGGTTGTATGCGCAAACAGATAATTGCGCAGGATACCCAGCACCGTATCGAACAGCGAGACGACGACGAGACCGATGACGAGCACGTCGAGCGTCGACAGCGAACGGTGCACCAGCACCTTGTCGATCACGACCTGGAAGAACAGCGGCGAGACCAGCGCGAAGAGCTGGAGGAAGAACGAGGCGGCCAGCACCTCGCCGAACAGCCGCCGGTATTTGCCGATCGCGCCGATGAACCAGGTGATATCGAAATGGCGCCCGAGGTCGGAGAGCCCGGCGCGCCGGGCCATCAGGATCAGTCCGCCGTCCCAGATCGCGCACAGCTCGTCGCGCTCCATCAGCACCGGGCGCTGTGCCTGCGGCGATTGCACCAGCACCTTGTCGGCCGAGGCTTTCGCGATGACCATGAAGCTGCCGTCGCGCAGCATCGCGATCGCCGGCAGCGGGCTGCCCGACAGACGACTCCACTGCGTTCGATAGGTTCGTGCCTTGAGGCCGAGAGATTTGGCGCAGCGGATGATCTCCGCTGCGCCAAAGATGGCCGTTCCGGTCCGGTGCCTGAGCTGGTCACGGTCGGCCGCAACACCCTGCAAATGCAGCAAGGTGAGCAGCGCGTCCAACCCCGTATCGGTCGAGACCGCGTTCGTGGTCATGGGCGTTCTCCGGGCCGGAGCCTAGCGTCAGGCGTGTTGCGGCGGTGCGAGGGTCTGGCTCTGTGCCGCGTGCGGATCGGGCAATGGCATCTCGCCGTGACCGTCACCCGCCGGAACGAGGTTTGCCGCCATGGCCTGGTTGAGCAGCATCGCGGCCGCCATCGCCCCGCCCCCGTTGATGACGACGTTGTTGCCGGGGCCACCGTCGAGGACGTCCTGTCCGCCGCCACCGATCAGCACGTCGTCACCCGCACCGCCCGCGAGCGTGTCGTTGCCGGGGCTGCCGATCAGGACGTCATCGCCATTTCCGCCATTGGCGACGAGCTGGATGCCGCCGTGCAGACCGGAGGCCGTGATGACGTCGTCGCCATCGAGCCCGTTGATCACGATCCTGTCGCCCGTGCCGGCATCGGTGATGTTGATGTCCTGGCCAAGCCCCGACACCGTAATGATGCCGTCGTGCTCGGTCACCGTGATGACGTCGCTGCCGCTGGTTCCGTTGATCGTCACCGTATCCGCGGCGCCGTCATTGGCGCCGAGGTCGAGGTTGACCTGATTCACGCCGGTCCCGGAGAGGTCGCCGATCGTGATGTTGTCGGCACCACCGAGGGCGTTGAAGTTGATATGCTCGACGCCGTTCAGGTCCATCGCGATGGCAGCAACATCGCGGGTGAACAGCACCCGGCCGCCATTGGCCGAGATGTTGATGTTCTCGTTGATGTTGGCGCCGTTGAACAGCAGCGTATCGGTGCCCTTGCCGCCTTCGACAATGTCGCTGCCGTCGCCGGGATTCCAGACGAAGGTATCATCGCCAGCGCCGAGATTGGCAACGTCGTTGCCACGGCCGCCGTTCACGATGTCATTGCCGGCACTGCCGGTGATGGTGTCGTTGCCGTCGCCTCCGTTGATGTTGAGGCTGAACGGCTGCCCCGCCTTGATGGACGAGGCATTGATGACGTCGTTACCGCCACCGCCGTTGACGGTCAGGACGTCACCGGCATCGGCGTGAGCGATGGTCACCTGTGCCGCAAGGCCGTTGACAACGATCGATCCGCCAGAGGTCGTGATCGAGATGTTGTCATCGCCTGCGGTGCCGTTCACGGTCACACGATCTGCCGCACCGTCACCACTCTGGCTGCCGGGGCCGGCACTGAGGTCGATCGCCACCTGCGTGACGCCGGTGCCGGAGAGATCGTTGACGGTGATGTTGTCGGCGCCGCCGGCGGCAGCGATCTGCACATGCTCGACGCCGTTGAGATCCATCGTGATGGCGCCGACGTCGCGGGTGAGAAGCGCGCGGCCGCCATTCGCCGAGATCGACATGTTCTCGGCGACGTTGGAGCCGTTGAACACCAGCGTATCCGTTCCCGCGCCACCTTCGACGGTGTCGCTACCATCACCGGGATTCCACGTGAAGAGGTCGTCGCCTGCGCCGAGAAGCGCGACGTCGTTGCCGCGGCCACCGGTGACCTTGTCGTTTCCGTCGCCGCCGATCAGGGTGTCGGCGCCCTGACTGCCGGTGATGGTATCGTTGCCCGCGCCGCCGTCGATGGTCAGCCCAATCGCCGCAGCAAGTAGCGATGCATCGATGACGTCGTTGCCGCCGAGCGCCTGGATCACCAGCCGGTCGTTGGCAGCTTCCGCATTCGCGATCGTCACGACTTCGGGCAGGCCCGTCACCGTCACGGTCGTCCCGTTGGACGTGACCTCGATGTGCTGGCCGACGTTAGTGCCGTTGACGGTCACCGTGTCGGCCGCGCCGTCGCCTTGCGTGCCGCCGGGAACGGCTCCGAGATCGACCAGCACCTGCTTGACGCCGGTCCCGGAGAGATCGCCGACGGTGATGTTGTCGGCGCCGCCGCGTGCATCGAATTCGATCTGCTCGATGCTGTTGAGGTCCATCGTGATGTTGGCGACGTCGCGGGTGAAGCGCACCCGGCCACCATTGGCCGAGATGTCGATGGTCTCGTTGATGTTGGCGCCGTTGAACAGCAGCTTGTCGTTGCCCGATCCGCCTTCGACCGTGTCGCTGCCGTCGCCGGGATTCCAGATGAAGGTGTCGTCGCCCGTCCCCAATTGCGCGACGTCGTTGCCGCGTCCGCCATTGACGATGTCGTCGCCGCTGCCGCCGATCAGGAGGTCGTTGCCGTCGCCGCCGTCGAGCGTCAGCGAGATCAGGCTGGCGAGTCCATTGCTTGCGGTGATGACGTCGTCGCCGCCGCCGGCGTGCAGCACGAGATTCTCCGTCGTGCCGATGTCGAGCGAAAATGGCGCCGCGCCCGTCCCATCGAATCGCACGCGCGTGCCGTTCGCCGTGATCGTGAACGTCTCCGGGTCATTGCTTCCGTTGACCTGCGCGGTGTCGTTGCCGTCACCGCCCTCGAACAGGTTGGTGCCGCCCCCCGGATTCCAGATCATGAGGTCGTTGCCCGCTTCGCCGAACAACTGGTTGTCGCCGCTGCCGCCGTCCAGCGTGTCGTTGCCCGCGCCGCCGAACAGCAGATCGTTGCCGCCGCCGCCCTTGATCGTATCGTCGCCGGCCTGCCCAAACAGCAAATCGGCACCCGAGCCGCCCGTGATCCTGTCATTGCCGTCGCCGCCGAAAATGTGCACCGCGGGCATCGGGCCGTTGGATTCGTTAACGGTGATCGTGTCGTCGCCGCCCTGACCGAAGATGTCGATCTCATTGGTGTTGGCCACAGTGGGATCGCCACCGATCGTCTTCACCTGCCCGTTATTGATGAGAATGCGGCCCGACTTGTCGCGGCTGATCACGACGCCGTTATTGGCGCTGTCGCCGAAAATGGTGAGCTGGCCCGTAACCGGGGAGAAAACAGAGGTAGTAGACATTCAAATATTCCTTCGATCGATCTAGCCCCTCCCCTCGATGCGTAGCAGTGGTGCGGATGTCTTACTTGAAGCACTGCTTTAGACGCGCGTGATTATTCTGGAGATTTCCTCCAGTTTTCCTCCGGGCTGGTTTCGACAGCGGATGCAAACGCTCTCACATCACGAATTGCCGATCACGTATAACGGCAGCGTGACTTTCGAAGGCGCGCGCGAATCCCACCACCGCATTGATGCGCGCGCAGAAGCCACAGCTCGAAGCGACGACACATTCGTTTTGATGAGATGGCGAATTCGATCGGTGCTCTCGTGCGCCGGACACAGCGCAGCACGATAGTGGTGCGCTGCTGAGCCGGGGCTCATGATCGAGAGAGACTGGATCGAGAGAGACTTGATCGAGAGAGACTTGATCGAGAGAGACCTGGTCCCGGCTCTGCGCAGCAGCCCATAGCGCGTCGAAGACGCGCGTGGACGCGCTGATGGCGCTGCAGCGCGTCCGGGACGCGAGAGTTCGCCTTACGCCGACTTCTTCTTCGGCTTCGGCTTGGTCGCCTTCGGCATGACAGGCGCTTCCGGCGTACCCTCGATCGAGGACAGACGGCCGGACGTGAAGGTGTAGGTGCCCGCGCGCGGACCTGTGCTCCAGGTCACCACGGCAACGCGCCGGCCGGCGGCATCACTGGAGAGATTGACGGTCGAGGGCGCCCCGATGCCGCGCACCACGTCGCATTCGGTGTGACCGAGCGCGACCGTGCCGCCCATGGGCGCCGGCGCCGTCGGCGAAGCATTGGCGTCAGCCGGCCCGGGCGGCGGCGTCATGCCGGGACAGGCGCCGTCGGCGCTGACCAGATCCTCGGCCGTCACGGGCTTGTCGGGGGTCAACGGCGGCGATTCGATTGAGATGCTCTTGATGAACAGGCGGCTCGGCGTGTTGAACCACTGGGCATCCTTGGACAACAGATCGGTCCCCGAGCAGCCCGCGAGCAGCGGTGCTACGGCAGCCAACGCAACTATGAGCGAGCTGGGAAGCTTTTGATGTCGCACGATAAACTAAATTCCCCGCATGAAGGACCGGCCTTAAGCGATTGTCCCAACATCACTTTGCGGCACGAAGGTGACAGAAGCCAGCATCGCCCGAAAAGTGCAAATTATCATTAATTGCAAACGACCGCTAATTCCGGCGCTGCCAACGGCCCCGTTCGTCGGCCTGCCAATAGGTGACATCAAATCCCCGCGCCTTGCAATCCGTCCAGGCGCTCCGGGCAAACGCCAGCGCGTCCGGATCGTCGCCGTTGAACAGCAACACCATGCGCTCATAGCCCTGCGCGTCCTGCGGCAGCGCGGCGTTGTCGACCAGGAAGCGGACATTGGCGCCGTTGGGATTGTCCTCCTCGATCGCCAGCACGATCGGCTGATCAGCGGCATCGTTCACGCGCCATGTCGCGTGCGGCAGGAAGGAATCGTCGCGATAGGTCCATAGATGCGCGTCGAGCGCGTCGGCGCGCTCTGGCGAGGTCGACTGCACCACGACGCGCCAGCCGCGCTCGAGCGATTTCTCGAGAAGCGGCGGCAACACGTTCTCCACCGTCATGTTTTGCAGATGGTAGAAAAGGACTTCGGTCATCTCAGATCATTTGCGCTCGTAGTGGTCGGCGACCAGACGGTCGAGCAAACGGACACCGTAGCCGCTTCCCCAGCTCTGGTTGATATCGGTCTTCGGCGCGCCCATCGCGGTGCCGGCGATGTCGAGATGCGCCCAGGGCGTGCCGTCGACGAAGCGTTGGAGGAACTGCGCCGCGGTGATCGAGCCGCCATGGCGGCCGCCGGTGTTCTTCATGTCGGCGAACTGGGAATCGATCAGCTTGTCGTATTCGGGGCCAAGCGGCATGCGCCAGACCTTCTCCCCGCTCTCGATGCCGGCCGCGAGCAGACGGTCGGCGAGCTCGTCATTGTTGGAGAACATGCCGGCATGCTCGGTGCCGAGCGCGACCATGATCGCGCCGGTCAGCGTCGCCAGATCCACCATGAATTTCGGCTTGGCCTTTTTCGCGACGTACCAGAGCACGTCGGCCAGCACGAGGCGGCCTTCGGCGTCGGTGTTGATGATCTCGATGGTCTGGCCCGACATCGAGGTGACGATGTCGCCCGGCCGCTGCGCATTGCCGTCGGGCATGTTCTCAACGAGGCCAATGGCGCCGACCACGTTGGCCTTGGCCTTGCGCGCGGCGAGCGCGTGCATCAGGCCGACGACGCAGGCGGCACCGCCCATGTCGCCCTTCATGTCCTCCATGCTGCCGGCCGGCTTGATCGAAATGCCGCCGGTGTCGAAGCAGACGCCCTTGCCGACGAAGGCGACCGGAGCCTCGCCCTTCTTGCCGCCGTCCCAGCGCATGATCACGGTGCGGCTCGGCCGCGACGAGCCCTGGCCGACGCCGAGCAGCGCGCCCATGCCGAGCTTGTCCATCGCCTTGACGTCGAGCACCTCGACCTTGACGCCGAGCTTGCGGAGCAGCCCCGCGCGGCGCGCGAACTCCTCGGGGAAAAGCACGTTCGGCGGCTCGTTGACGAGGTCGCGCGCGATGATCACGCCGTCGACGACATGGCCGGCCGAGGCAAACGCCTTCTTCGCCGCGGTGGCATCGCCGACCGCAAGCGAGACGTCGGCGCGCAAGCCGCCCTCCTCGCCGTCTTTCTTTTTCGTCTTGTAGCGATCGAACTTGTAGGCGCGCAGCCGCAGGCCCGAGGCGATCGCAACCGCCTGCTCGCTGGTCATGGCGCCATCAGGAAGTTCCGCGATGATGGTCATGGCAGCGGCAGCGGCCGAAAGCTTGCTCGCCGCCACGCCGCCGAATTTGAGGAAGTCGTTCGCCTTCAGGCTCGCCGCCTTGCCGGCGCCGATCACGACCAGGCGGGTGGCCTTCACCCCCTCCGGCGCCAGGATGTCCAGCGCGGCGCCGCTTTTGCCCTTGAAGCCGGCGGCGGAGGCCGCCCGTTTGACCAGCTCAGTGGCGCCGCCGAGCGCCTTGGCCGTCGCCGGACCGAGCTTCAGAGTGTCGTCGCAGAACACGACCAGGATGCCACGGGCGGCAGCGGACAACGGAACAAAGCCGACCTTGATGGCATCGGACATGGGTAACTCCTTCAAAACATCGGGCTTTTCGTCGCTGGGCGGACCCGGCCACTGGCCGGAGCTGAACGACGATTCACTGGACTTTCCCCACTATGGGCCACTGGCGCGGTGGCTGCCAAGCACCCCCGTGGCCGCCGGGCCACAACGAGGGAAATATTAACCATATATTGACGGCGCCACGGGGCAGCCATTTTGTTGATGGATCAAAGGGATGGTAGTGAGAGAGTAAGCCGGTGGTAGAGGTGGTTGGCCGACCTTGGGGATCCCCTGATCGGGGATTGGTTGGGCAGCCGGACTTCCGGCCTGCATTGGGGCGCTGGTGGGGATTCGTGCGGTAGCGCATGGGGTCAATCGATAGGTATATCTTCCGCACGACGCTGGCGTCGTTTGCGCTGGTCCTGGTCAGCCTCACCGGCGTGATCTGGATTACGCAGGCGTTGCGCGGCATCGACCTGATGACGAGCCAGGGTCAGACCATCCTGACCTTCCTCGGCATCACCAGCCTCGTCGTGCCGGCACTGGTCCTGATCATCTCGCCGATCGCGCTGATGATCGCGATCTCGCACACGCTGAACAAGCTCGCGACCGATTCCGAGATCATCGTGATGAATGCCGCCGGCTTCTCGCCGTTCCGGCTGTTCTATCCGTTCTTCTACGCCACCTGTGTCGTGGCGCTGCTGGTCGCCTTCATCGCGGCCTATCTCGCCCCCGACGGCATGCGGCGGATCAAGCAGTGGGACGCCGAGATCACCGCCGACGTGCTCACCAACATCCTCCAGCCCGGCCGCTTCGCCCAGCTCGACAAGAACCTGACGATCCGGATCCGCGAACGCCAGCCCGGTGGCATCCTCGCCGGGATCTTCATCGACGATCGCCGCGATCCCAACGAGCGCGTCTCGATCGTCGCCGAGCATGGCGAGGTCGTGAAGAACGACAACGGCTCGTTCCTGGTGCTCAAGGACGGCAATCTGCAGCGCTTCGAGGCCGGCAAGCGCGATCCCGCGCTGGTGGCGTTCGGCCGCTACGGCTTCGACATGTCGAAATTCTCGGGCCAGGGTCACGACGTCACCCTCGGCATCCGCGAGCGCTATCTCTGGGAGCTGTTCTCCCCGTCCGAGGACGATCCGGTCTACAAGCAGATTCCCGGCCAGTTCCGCTCGGCTCTGCACGACAGCCTGCTGGCGCCGATCTATCCCTTCGCCTTTGCCGTGCTGACCTTCGCCTTCCTCGGCGCGCCGCGCACCACGCGCCAAAGCCGCAACTTCTCGATCGGCGGCTCGGTGATCGCCGTGTTCGGCCTGCGCATGGCAGGATTCGCCTGCTCGGTGATGGCGGTGAAATCGCCTGGCCCGGTGCTGTTCCAGTACGCGATGGTCCTTGGCGCCATCGGCGTCGGGCTGTGGTTGATCATCGGCGGCATCGTGGTCGAGCCGCCGCCCCGCCTCATGGAGGCCATCAACAGGTCGAACGCGCGCATCGCGCGGCTGTTCAGACGGCCGGCCGCCGCATGAGCATGCTCACCAACACACTCGGGCGCTATTTCGCCGGACGCTTCGTCGTCGCGGCGCTCGGCGTGTTCGCGGGCATCTTCCTGCTGCTGGTGCTGGTCGACTACATCGAGATGGTGCGCAAGACCTCAGGGCTCGCATCCGCCTCCGCGATCATGGTGGCCGAGACCTCGCTGTTCCGGGTCCCGCAATTGCTCGAGAAGCTGACGCCGTTCTGCATGCTGATCGGCGCCATGACCTGCTATCTCGCCCTCTCCCGCCGGCTCGAGCTCGTGGTCGCGCGCGCCGCCGGAATCTCCGCGTGGCAATTCATCTCGCCGGCTCTCGGCAGCGCGCTCCTGATCGGGGTGATCGCCACCGTCGCCTACAATCCGATGTCGGCGAACCTGCGCGAGCTGTCCAAGCGCATGGAAGCCGAGCTGTTCGGCTCGGCCCCCGGCGGCGGCGTCCAGGACGCCTCCGGCTTCTGGCTCAACGAGGTCACCAATGACGGCCAGATCATCATCAACGCGGCGCGCAGCGAACAGCAGGGCGTCCGGTTGACTGGCCTGACCCTGTTCCGATTCGATACGGACTGGCATTTCAAGGAGCGGATCGAGGCGCGCGAGGCGGCGCTGGAGTCCGGTCACTGGCTGTTCAAATCGGTGCGCCGCTTCTCGCTGGATTCGCCGCCGATCGACCAGGCGACGTTGGAGATTCCGACGACGCTGACCGAAGCCCAGATCCGCAACAGCTTTTCCACACCCGAGACTGTGTCCTTTTGGCAACTACCGAGCTACATCCGCTCCTCGGAGAGCTCGGGCTTCGCGACAGCCGGCTATCGACTCCAGTATCACAAGCTCCTGGCACAGCCGTTTTTGCTGGCCGCCATGGTGATGCTGGCGGCTTCCGTGTCGTTGCGTTTCTTCCGGATGGGCGGCGTGCAGAAGATGGTTTTGAGTGGCGTGGGCGCAGGCTTTCTGCTCTACGTTTTGTCGAAAGTGACTGAAGACTTGAGCAAGGCTGAGTTGATGCATCCGATCGCTGCGGCGTGGTTGCCCGCGGTGGTGGGCGGCCTCACCGGCTTTTTGGCCTTGTTGTATCAGGAGGACGGTTAGTGACTGCCGTCCATCGAGGGCTCGTGTCTCGTTTGACGCAGCGTACTGTGGTGCGCGCGAACGGATACGGCTTGTCCATTCGCAGGCTCCTGCTGGCTGTCGCCGCCGTGGCGTCGCTCGGCGGGCTGATGGACGTTGCGGCCGTGACGCCAGCCTCCGCTCAGAGCTTCACCTACAATCCGCTGCCGCCGCGTGCGAAGCCGCCGAAGGTCGCCAACGACAACCAGATGCTGGTTCAGGCGACCGAGGTCGACTACGACTACAACAATTCGCGCGTCTCCGCGGTCGGTAACGTCCAGCTGTTCTACAACGGCACCAGCGTCGAGGCCGACAAGGTCATCTACGACCAGAAGACCAAGCGGCTGCATGCCGAAGGCAACGTCCGCATGACGGATGCCGACGGCAAGATCACCTATGCCGAGATCCTGGATCTCTCCGACGACTACCGCGACGGTTTCGTCGATTCGCTGCGCGTGGACACCGCCGACCAGACCCGCATGGCGGCGAGCCGCGCCGACCGCTCCAGCGGCAACTACACGGTGTTCGAGAACGGCGTCTACACGGCCTGCGCGCCGTGTAAGGACGATCCGAAGAAGCCGCCGCTGTGGCAGGTCAAGGGTGCGCGCATCATCCACGACCAGCAGGAGAAGATGCTGTATTTCGAGACGGCACAGCTCGAATTCTTCGGCGTGCCGATCGCCTACATGCCCTATTTCTCGACGCCCGACCCGACCGTGAAGCGCAAGACCGGCTTCCTGATGCCGGGCTTCACGTCGAACACGCCGTTCGGCTACGGTGTCGAAGTTCCGTTCTACTGGGCGATCGCGCCCGATATGGACATGACCTTCAGCCCGCGCATCACCTCCAAGCAGGGCGTGCTGTTCCAGGCCGAGTACCGCCAGCGCCTGATGGACGGCGCCTACCAGATCCGAGTCTACGGCATCGACCAACTCGACCCCGGCGCACTCGCCGGCCAGCCCGGCGACCGCCAGTTCCGCGGCGCCGTCGACACCAAGGGTCAGTTCGCGCTGAACGACAAGTGGGTCTGGGGCTGGGACGGCGTCGTCATGTCCGACTACTACTTCTTCTCGGACTACCGCTTGTCGCAATACCGCGATCCGCTGGGCTCGTTCCTGTATCTGCCGACCGACGCATTGTCGCAGCTCTATCTGACCGGCGTCGGCAATCGCAGCTTCTTCGATGCGCGCACGATGTACTGGCTGAGCTACTCGGGCAACCAGAGCCAGGTGCCGATCGTCTATCCCGTGATCGACTATTCGAACGTGCTCAACTATCCGGTGTTCGGCGGCGAGTTCAGCTACAAGACCAACTTCACCAACCTGTCGCGTGACACGGCGGTGTTCGATCCGATCACCACGCTCGCCAATACCGCCAGCCTGTGCACGACGACGTCGGCCGATCCGCTCGCGCGCACGCCGTCGCAGTGCTTGCTGCGCGGCGTCCCCGGCACCTACACCCGCCTCACGGCGGAAGCGCAGTGGCGCAAGTCCTACACCGACCCGTTCGGCGAGATCTGGACACCGTTCGCCAGCCTCCGCGCCGACGCGATCAACGCCTCGATCTCCAACCAGCCGGGCGTGTCGAACTACCTGCCGGTCGGCGACACCCAGGCGTTCCGCCTGATGCCGACCGTCGGCCTCGAATACCGCTATCCCTTCATCAACGTTCAGCCCTGGGGCTCGACCACCATCGAGCCGATCGCGCAGGTCATCATCCGGCCGAACGAGCCCTATGCCGGCAAGTTCCCGAACGAGGACGCCCAGAGCATGGTGTTCGACACCTCGAACCTGTTCAGCGTCGACAAGTTCTCCGGTTACGACCGCGTCGAGGGCGGCGGCCGCGCCAATGTCGGCGTGCAGTCCACCACGCAGTTCGACAAGGGCGGCGCCGTCAAGGTGCTGTTCGGCCAGTCCTACCAGCTGTTCGGCCTGAACTCCTACACGGTCCAGGACACCATCAACACCGGCCTTGATTCCGGCCTCGACAAGCCGCGCTCGGATTACGTGGCGAGCGCCAGCTACTCGCCCAACAGCACCTACACGTTCAGCGTCCGCTCCCGCATGGACGAGCAGACCTGGAACGTGCAGCGCTTCGAGGCGGAAGGCCGCGCCAACTTCAATCGCTGGTCGGTCAGCATGATGTACGGCAATTACGCCGAGCAGCCGGAGCTCGGCTATCTGACGCGGCGCGAGGGCATCCTGACCTCAGGCTCGATCAAGGTCGCGGCCAATTGGGTGGTGACCGGCTCGGCGCGCTGGGACCTCGAGGCCAACAAGATCAACCAGTATGTGCTCGGAGCGGGCTATGTCGACGATTGCTTCGTGCTCGGCGTGAACTATGTAACTTCGTATAGTTACTCTGCGGGCACGGCGCCGCCCGTGCTGAACCACGCGTTCATGTTCCAGATCGGCCTGCGCACGCTGGCGACCTCGACGGGGTCCAGCTCGTCCGCCGGCTACCAATGAACCGTCTGAAATGACGGCCGGGCTCTCCCGAGAGCGAGCTCATCCCGGCTGACATGCGAGCGATAATCATGACGACCCAATTGCCTGTTTTTCGCCTCCTCCTCGCCATCGGTGCCGGGCTGATCCTCACCGGCCTGCCCGCGCCGTCGCGCGCGCAGAACATCGTCGTGATGGTCAACGGCGACCCGATCACCGATTTCGACATCGAGCAGCGCTCCAAGCTCGACCAGCTGACGACGCAGAAGACCCCGAGCCGGCAGGAGGTCATCAACGAGCTGATCGACGACAAGGTGAAGCTCAAGGAAGGCAAGAAATACGGCGTCGCCCCCGGCATCTCCGACATCAACCAGTCCTACGAGGGCATGGCGCAGCGCATGCGCATCACGCCGGATCAGCTCACCAAGTCGCTCGAGGTCAAGGGCGTCCGCCCCGAGACGCTGAAGGGCCGCATGAAGGCCGAGATGGTCTGGACCAGCCTCGTACGCGGCCGCTTCAAGGAGAAGCTGATGGTCGGCGAGCGCGACGTCGCGCAGGCCGTGCAGGCCCAGACCGGCGACAAGCTCCAGATCGAGGGCACCGAGTACA
This sequence comes from Bradyrhizobium barranii subsp. apii, assembly GCF_011516635.5. Classification (GTDB taxonomy): domain Bacteria; phylum Pseudomonadota; class Alphaproteobacteria; order Rhizobiales; family Xanthobacteraceae; genus Bradyrhizobium; species Bradyrhizobium barranii. The sequence goes on from NZ_CP096255.1 coordinate 5,816,154, forward strand.
AGATGCAGCCGATCGTGCTGATCGTGCCGCGCGGCTCGTCCCCGGCGTTCCTGGAGACGCGGCAGAAGGAAGCCGAGACCTATCGCTCGCGTGTCGGAAGCTGCGAGGAAGCCAATTCGCTGTTCCGCTCAACGCCGAACGCCACCATCCGCGACACCGTCACCAAGACCACCGCGGAACTGCCCGAGGCGCTTCGCAAGGTGCTCGACGACACCCAGATCGGCCACCTGACCGCGCCGGAGGTCACCAAGGCGGGCATCGAGATGGTCGTGCTGTGCTCGCGCAAGCCGACCATGATCGACACGCCGAAAAAGCGCGAGGTCCGCGAGAAGATGTATTCGGAGAAATACGAGAAGACCCAGAAGGCCTATCTCGATGATCTCCGGAAAGCGGCGATGATCGAATATCGCAACCGCTGATGGCCAACTTCGCCTTAGAACCTTCCATCAAGCCTTCGAAGCCCCTCGCCCTGACCCTGGGAGAGCCCGCCGGCATCGGCCCCGACATCACGATCGCAGCCTGGCTCAGACGCCGCGAACTGAACCTGCCCGCCTTCTATCTGCTCGGCGACGAGGCCTTCGTCGCTCGCCGCGCCAAGGCCCTCGGCGCCGATATCCGGATTGCCTCGGTAAGCGCCGGCGAGGCCGCAGCCGCGTTCACCGAGGCCCTGCCCGTGGTCGCAACGGGCGCGAGTGCAACAGCCGAGCCCGGCAAGCCCGATGAAGCGAGCGCGCCGGCCGCGCTCGCTTCGATCCGGCAGGCGGTCGCCGACGTCCGTGAAGGCCGCGCCGGCGCCGTCGTCACCAACCCGATCGCCAAGAGCGTGCTCTACCGCTCAGGCTTCCGCCATCCCGGCCACACCGAATACCTCGCCGAGCTCGCCGCAGAGAACGGCCGCGTGCCGCAGCCGGTGATGATGCTGTGGTCGCCGCGGCTCGCCGTGGTGCCCGTGACCATTCACGTCTCCTTGCGCGATGCGCTGGCCCAGCTCACCAGCGAGCTCATTGTCTCGACCGTGCGCATCGTCGCGACCGAGCTGAAATCCCGCTTCGGCATCGAAAGGCCGCGCATCGCGATCTCCGGCCTCAACCCGCATGCCGGAGAGGACGGCTCGCTCGGCCACGAGGAGCAGACCGTGATTGCACCAGCGCTCAAGGCGTTGCGTAGCGACGGCATCGAGGCGAAGGGACCGCTCCCTGCCGACACCATGTTCCACGAGGCCGCACGCAGCACCTATGACTGCGCCGTCTGCATGTACCACGACCAGGCGCTGATCCCGATCAAGACGGTCGCCTTCGACGACGCGGTCAATGTCACGCTCGGCCTGCCCTTCATCCGCACCTCGCCCGATCACGGCACCGCGTTCGACATTGCCGGCACGGCCAAGGCCAATCCGGCAAGCCTGATCGCGGCGCTCAAGCTCGCAAGCCGCATGGCGGCTGCGCAAAGCTGATGAGCGCGATCGACGACCTCCCGCCGCTTCGCGAGGTCATTCGCCAGCACGCACTGTCGGCACGCAAATCGCTGGGGCAGAACTTCCTGCTCGACCTCAATCTCACCGCGCGCATCGCGCGTGCGGCCGCGCCGCTCGAGGACTCCACCATCGTCGAGATCGGTCCCGGCCCGGGCGGGTTGACGCGCGCGTTGCTCGCGCTCGGCGCCAAACGCGTCATCGCCATCGAGCATGACGAGCGCGCGATCCCTGCCTTGCAGGATATTTCCGCGCGCTACCCTGATAGGCTCGAGATCGTGCATGGCGATGCCATGACCTTCGACCCGCGTCCGCTGCTCAATGGCGAAAGAGCAAAGATCGTCGCTAACCTGCCTTACAACATCGCGACCCAGCTCCTAATCGGCTGGCTCACCACCGACTCCTGGCCGCCCTGGTACGACATGATGGTCCTGATGTTCCAGCGCGAGGTCGGCGAGCGGATCGTGGCGCGCGAGGACGAGGAGGCCTATGGCCGCCTCGGCGTGCTCGCCAACTGGCGCTGCGAGACGAAGATCCTGTTCGACATTTCGCCCTCCGCCTTCGTGCCGCCGCCGAAGGTCACCTCCTCCGTCGTGCGGCTGGTGCCGCGCGCAGAGCCTCTGCCTTGCGATCGCAAGCTGCTCGAACAGGTCGCAGCCGCCGCTTTCGGGCAGCGCCGAAAAATGCTGCGGCAAAGCCTGAAATCGCTTCAAGCGGATCCCGCTCGCCTTGCCGCCGCCGCAGGTGTCGATGCGACGCGCCGTGCCGAGACCATTCCGATATCAGGCTTTGTTGCCATGGCACGTGAATTGGCGGATATACGAAAGCAAGCTGGATAACAGGAATTTCGGAGGAAGGAATATGGCGTTGATGCGTCGGCAGTCCCTGGTCAAATTCGATGCGCCCTTGTGCGAGACCATCGTCGACACGCCGAAGCCGCAGGGCGCCGAGGTGCTGGTGCGCATCGAGCGCTGCGGCCTCTGCCATTCCGACCTGCACATCCAGGACGGTTATGCCGATCTCGGCGGCGGCAAGAAGCTCGACACCACGCGCGGCATGACGCTGCCGTTCACGCTCGGCCACGAGATCGCGGGCGTGGTCGACGAAGTCGGCTCGGACGTGCCGGCGAACCTTGTCGGAGCCAAGAAGGCGGTGTTCCCGTGGATCGGCTGCGGCCAGTGCCGCGACTGCGCCAATGGCGACGAAAACCTTTGCGCGAAACAGCGCTTCCTCGGCGTCTCCATCGACGGCGGCTTCGCCACCCACGTGCTGGTGCCCGACGCGAAGTACCTGCTCGACTACGATCCCCTGCCCGTCAACCAGGCCGCGACCCTGATGTGCTCCGGCGTGACCGCCTACGGCGCGCTCAAGCGCCTGGTCGACCGCCCGCGCCAGCGCAATCTGCTGCTGATCGGTCTCGGTGGCGTCGGCATGATGGGCCTGTCGTTCGCGCAGGCGATGTTCAAGCAGCCGATCACGGTGGCCGATCTCTCGCCGGCCGCACGCGAGACCGCGCTGAAGAACGGCGCAGCCGTCGCCTACGATCCGTCCGAGCCCGACGTGATCAAGCGCATCCTGAAGGAAACCGAGGGCGGCTTCGACGAGGTGGTCGATTTTGCTGGCAATGAGAAGTCGATGGCCTTTGCCGTGGCGGTCGCCGCGCGCGGCGGCAAGGTCGTCGTCTCCGGCCTGATGGGCGGCCAGTTCACCCTGCCGATGGTACAATGGGTCTACAAGCGCCTGACCGTCGAGGGCTTCATGGTCGGCACGCTCACCGAAGCCCAGGAGCTGATGGCGCTCGCCCGCGCCGGCAAGATCAAGCCGACGCCGATGCGCGAGGAGCCGATGGGCGACGTCCAGAAATGGATCGACGAATTGCGCGCCGGCAAGGTCGTCGGCCGCATCGTGCTGAAGAACTGACGCGCAGGAAAATCCAGGCAGGCTTAGCGGCGAGATGAGATCTCGCCGCCGCGTTTTCCTCCGCCGAATTAACCCGGAATTGACGCAAGCCCCGGTTCCAAATAGGGGAACCGGCACGTCGCGAACTAAAGTCCTCGCCAGCATCCTCTTTGGAATTCTGGTGAGGCCATACAGACCATCCGCCGCTTCCTGGCCGATGAAACCGGCGCCACTGCGATCGAGTACGGCCTGATCGCAGCCGGCATCGCGCTCGCGATCATCGCCGTGGTCAACAATCTCGGCTCGTCGTTGAAGTTGAAGTTCGGCTCGATCAGCACCTCGCTGAAGTAGCGAGAATCCAGCCCGCGCGCTGAAGGCACGTCGCCGCGCGGAACGGCTGCGGCCACACCGCGTTGGCAGCGCATGTCCATTCGTTGCACCGTCGAAAGCGCATTCTTCATCGCCTGGAGCTTCCTGGAGCAGAGCGGCGAGCTCGGACCTCCGGACGAGACCGCGAACACCATTCTGGATGCCATCGAAGCGCAGCTCAGGACCGGTGAGCGCCGGCAGTTGATGCTCGCCAACAAGGCGATCGGCGCCTACCGCAAGCAGGTGGCCCAAAGCCGCCTCCTGGCCGAACGCCAGATCCGTCTCGGATAAGAGCCCGCGGCGCCCCACAAGCGCTGGCTCATTTGGAAATTCCGTAGTTCTCCGGATGAGAACAAAGTTCGCAGCGTGTCCTGCGGGCAACGCCGGACGGCGCGACGCCTCGCTGCTGCGAACTTTTCGGTTTCCCGCAAACACTTGTGTTCACTTTGGAACTGTCGGTTCCTGCGCGGAAACGTAGGGTTTTTCCCAGAGACGCCGATTCCCGGCCAACGAAGAGCCCAGAGACAAGAAGAGTGACCGGCCGGCCCAGGAACGATCTGCTGCGAAGGCTCAGCGCCCAGGATTTCGAGCTGCTCGCGCCGCACCTGCAATCGGTCGAGGTCGCCGCGAACCACGTTCTGCATCACGCCGGCGACGGCATCTCCGTGGTCCACTTCCCCTGCGGCCCTGCGTTCGTGTCGTTCGCGGTGCCGGTTGAGGATGACCGCGAGGTCGAAAGTCTCCTGGTGGGCCGCGAGGGCGGGGTCGGTCTTTCCGCAGGCCGCAGCCCGTCCCCGGCCTTTTCCCGCGTCGTCGTGAAGGTCGGCGGCACGCTGGTCCGCCTGCCGCTGCGCGCGCTCGAGCAGGCGCAGCAGCGATCGCCCAGCATGCATGAGATCTTTTCGCGCTACGCAGCCTGCCAGTTCGCACAGCTGCTCCAGACAGCGGCCTGCAACGCGGCGCATTCGATCGAACAACGCGCGGCGAAATGGATCATCGCGGCCCGAGAGCATATCGGCAGCGACGAAATCCGCCTCACCCATGAGCAGCTCGCCGGCATGCTCGGCGTCTCCCGCAGCTATGCCAGCCGCGTCATCCAGACGTTCAAGGCCAGGCGCATCCTCGCGACCCGCCGCGGCGCCATCCTGATCCTCGATGCGCCGGCGCTCGAGACAAGCGCCTGCACCTGCAACGGTGCGGTGAAGAAGCACTTTCGCGAAGTGCTGGGACGCGCGGCGGGCTAGAACGATCCGCGCAGCCGGAACATATTCGCGTGGCCTGCATTGCCCGACATGGCGCGGTACTTCTTTCATTTCGAGGGCCAGCAACCTCACACCGACACGACCGGTGAAACGCTCCTCGACGACGATGCCGCCTGGCGCGAAGCCGTCCGCCTCTCCCGCGACGTCGAGCATGCGCTGCGCCCCGGCGACAGCTGGACGCTCAGCGTGTTTGACGGAAGCGAGCCTGTCTTCGTGCTTGCAATGGTGACACGGCGGTTTCGCTGACGGCCCTTGCCGTCGCCTCCGCACCGATCACATCAGACCACCAGTTGGAACGCCGCGAATGTCCCGTGCGTTGGCACCTCGTGAGGCAACGACGGAGTCAAAGCCCATGACGAAGCCGCTGACGAAAACGGTCAAGCCTGTTCCCGCGGAGAACCAGAGCCACAAGGGTCCCGGCAGCGCGCCGTCAATTCCGCTCGACACCACCAAGGGCCATCGCGACGACGAGAAGCAGAACATTCGCGAACAGGCCGAGCACGGCAACATCACCCAGAACACCACGAACAGGCGCATGGGCTAAAAGACCAGGGGGATCGAAGAGAGGAGACACGAACTTGGTCGATCTCGGCAAATGGTACGATCCGATATCCGAGCGCTGGATCGCACCACGTGAATCACGACTGGAGGAAAAGTCCTCTCATGCAAGCGAGAACCACGTCCTTGAGCTGCAGCGGACCATCGAAGTTCAGCGCATCTGGCGCGCACTTGTCGATTGCTGCGCCCGCGACTGATGCTCTTGCGTGCACGCCGCGGCGGAGTAACCGCCGCCGGCCGCGCCGTTGTATCCCCGCATGAACGATCCCGCATCACCCGCAGGGCCGTCGCAACCGCGATGCGCTATCTGTCGACCATCGTCGGCTGCGCCTGCCTGCTGCTGGCCGCGATCTGCATCGCCATCGCCTGTCAGGTCTTCATCTAGACCGGCGTGTTCGCGCAGTCCTACGCGATGGTGGGGCTGATCGGCACTGCGCTGGGGTGTCTAGCGCTGACGCTGGCGCGGGTCTGGAAGTAAACACCGATCCATCCCTCATCATTCCGGCGTGCGTGGCCCGGGGTGGATGCCCGGGACAAGCCCGGGCATGACGGCCTGTAACGCTCCCATGCGATTGCCCTGCACAGAATGTCGCACCGCTTTTCGCCGGGGCGCCGGGCTGGTAGATTGGCGTCATTGCCTTGAAGAATTTTCGCTTTGGGGGTTTTCATGCGCGCGAGGATTTTCAATCGCGTCGTGGGGCTGGCGACGCTGGCCGCAGCCCTGCTTATCGCCGGGGCGGCGCCGGCCTCGGCCGAGAAGCGCATTGCGCTGGTAGTCGGCAACTCCGCCTACAAGAACATCACGCCGCTCGACAACCCGTCCAAGGACGCGAGCCTGATGGCGGAGACGCTTGCCGCGCTCGGCTTCACACTGGTCGGCGGGCGCGCCCAGCTCGATCTCGACAAGGGCGCGATGGACATCGCGGTGCAGAGCTTTGGCCGGCAGGTCCAGGGCGCCGACGTCGCGCTGTTCTATTATGCCGGTCACGGCGTGCAGGTCGCCGGCTCCAACTATCTCGTGCCTGTCGGCGCCAATCCGACGCGCGAGGCCGATGTCGATTTCCAGATGACCGACGTCAACCTCGTGCTGCGGCAGATGCAGGGATCGGGTACGCGCCTCAACCTCGTGATCCTCGACGCCTGCCGCAACAACCCGTTTGGCTCGCGCGGCCTGCGATCCTCCGACGGCGGCCTTGCGCAGATGCGCGCGCCGGAGGGCACGCTGATCTCCTACGCGACGCAGCCCGGCAACGTCGCGCAGGACGGCAGCGACGGCCACAGCCCCTACACCAAGGCGCTGGCGGCAACGGTCCGGACCGCGGGCCTCGACGTGTTCCAGACCTTCAACCAGGTCGGCCTCGCCGTGAAGCGCGCCACATCAGGCGCGCAGCAGCCCTGGGTGTCGTCCTCGCCGATCGACGGCACCTTCTATTCGTGCCGCCGACGCAAAGCCCGCCGCCGCAGGTCGCCGCGATGCAGCCCGATCCGCTGCCGGCGGATCGGCTGCGCGCCGATCCCGATCGCGTGCCGCAGCGCGATGCCGCGCTGCTGAGCGAATTGAGCGAGCGGCTCTACGAGCTCAATTTCGATCCTGACACGCCCGATGGACTGACCCGTGCGATCACCAAGCTCCAGCAGCGGATCTCGATGGCGCCGACGGGCGAGGCAACCGAAGGCCTGCTGCTGCGGATGCGCAAGATGGAGGATCTGAAGCCGTGGGGCTCGATCGTGTACGGTCCCGACAGCAGCAAATGGGGCATATCGTGGAACCACGCCTCGCGGCGCGCGGCGGTGGCGGATGCGCGCGGCAATTGCGCCGGCGCCCAATGTCCGATCGAGCTCTCCTTCTACGGCAACCGCTGCGGCGCGTTCGCGATATCAGACAAATCCTGGTCGCTGGTCCAGCGCGACAGCATCCAGCACGCCAGGGATGCCGCGCTTGACGAATGCGGCAAGGCTGGCAAAGCTTGCCGCATTATCGGATCCGTCTGCGCCGACGGCTCCGGCCGCTGATACCTTTTTCATTTCGGATTGTTTCCTCATGCCCAATGCCGTCGTCCGTACGATCGCCCTTGCGTCCCTCCTCAACCTCGCCCTCGCCTCGTCGTCCGCCTTCGCGCAGTCCGGCAGCGCCGGCGGCTCCATCGGCAACGACGAAAAGTCGCTGTCCGGCTCGCGCCAGGATACTTCTTCAGGCCGCTCGGCCGAACCGGCCGCGCCCTCACGCCGGAGCAAGCCGGCGACCGAGGAACGCTCGTCGCCTCGGCGAAGCGGAGGTGGCGGTGGAGGTGGCGGCGGTGGTTTCGACGGTGCCTGGGCGGTCGTCAGCGTTGGTTGCGGCGGCAGCACGAGCGGCGCTGTCGTCGTGAGCTCGGGCAAGATCATCGGCGAAGGCGTTCGCGGAACCGTCAGCACGGGCGGCTCGGTCAGCACGTTCGGCCAGGGCCAAGGCGTGACCTTTACCAGCACGGGCCGGCTCTCGGGCCGCAGTGGTTCCGGAACGTGGCGCCGCTCCGACGGCTGCGGCGGAACCTGGAGTTCGGCGAAGCAATAGCCCTCGAAAACGCCTGAATTCGCGGCGGAACGAACACCGCGCAGGCCCGATTCAAGCCACATCCTCTCCGGATTTGCGGCTCATTGCCACCCAAGTCTTTGATGACAAAGGGAAGGTAAAGAGTTGCGTTATGCGTAATCGGGAGACCAGGATGGGCAACCGCACCGCGAAGTTCATATCTGCGCTTGTCGGCAGCATCATCGCCGGCGCACCACTGGCCGCCGTGTCGCAGAATGCGCCGGAGGCAACGAGCTCGGCAAATGCCGCCAGCGACTGCCTCGCCTCGCCAAAGGGCGTCGCGCCGCAGGGGCAGCATTGGTACTATCGCCTGGAGCGCGGGAGCAAGCGGCAATGCTGGTATCTGCGCGCCGAAGGCAGCAAGGACAGCGCCAAGGCCGTGCAGACCGCGCAGGCTGCGCCCGATGCACCGACGGCAGATTCAGCAGCGCCGCAGCAGCACCCGGTGCAGGACGCACGCGCCGAATATCTGACGCCGCAGGGCAATACCGCGCCGACGACGCCGAATGCGCCCGCACCAGCGAAACCGGCGCCGATGCAACAAGCTGCCACTCCCTCCGCCGACAGCAACGCGCAACAGCCCCCGGTCGCCACGCGCTGGCCCGATGCCTCCGCCGCGGCTCCGTCGCCCGCACCGCAGGCTGCGCCCGCTCCTGTCGCCTCGCCCGCACCGCCGAGCGTGAAGCCGTCAAAATCCCCTGCCCCGGTCGCGCTTGCCGCAGCAGATGCCACCACCGATAAAGCGACCGGCTCGCTCCAGACGCTGCTGCTCGTGATCGGTGGCGCGCTGGCGCTCGCCGGCCTCCTCGCCAGCATCATCTATCGCTTCGCAGGCGGACGACGCGTCCGCGTCCAGGATCGTCGCGTCAATTGGGACAATCGGGAGCCGCACGACGACGGTCGCGCGCCCTGGCTCGAGGCGATGCCGACTGCCGCGCCGCGTGCGCAGCAGCCGCGCCCGGTGGATTTCGATGCCGCCCGTCCCCAGGCGGCCGCGCGTCCCCAAGCTGCCCAGCGCGAAGCCACCCAGCGCGAAGCCGCGCAGCTCGAGGCGATCGATCACGCGATCGATGCCGTCGATCAGCGCGCGCCCCAAGCCAGCAACGAGGTCGCGGAGCTCGACGAGGCCAACATGTTCAACGGAGAGTTCGAGATCGAGGCATCCGCCCCCCGGCTCGCGGCCAACGACATCAATGACAAGGGGTCGGCCGATCGCGATGACGATGTGCAGATCGAGGATGCCGTCGACGTCGACGTGATCACGGCGATGCTGGAACGGCTGGCGCAGGAAGGACCGCGCCTCGCGAAGCCTAACCTTGAAGCTGGCCTTGCAAACCTCGTACGAAACCAACGAGGCCAGTCCGCCGCTCGCGCTTGAGGCGCTCGGCCTTCAGGATCGACTGCACTTCGGCAAACGCCTCGTCGACCGCGTGGTTGATGACGATGTAGTCGTACTCGGCCCAGTGGCTCATCTCGTGGCTGGCGCGGCTCATGCGCTTGCGGATCACCTCGTCGGAATCCTGCGCGCGCGAATGCAGCCGCTTCTCGAGATCGGCGGCCGAGGGCGGTAAAATGAACACGCTCACGACGTCCGCGCGCGCCTTCTCGCGAAGCTGCTGCGTGCCCTGCCAGTCGATGTCGAACAGCACATCCTGCCCGGCCGACAGCGCCGCCTCGACCGGCGCACGCGGCGTGCCGTAGCTGTTGTCGAACACCGTCGCCCATTCCAGCAGCTCGTCGCCCTTCACCATCGCGTCGAACCTGGCCTTGTCGACGAACAGATAGTCGCGGCCGTCGACCTCGCCGGGCCGCATCGCCCGCGTGGTCGCGGAGACTGACATGCGAAGGCCGGGCATCCGCTCGATCAGCAGACGCGACAGCGTCGTCTTGCCCGCGCCTGACGGCGAGGACAGCACGAACATCAAACCACGCCGCTCGACACCGTCAGTTCCGTGACCGCCCGTCGTCATCGATCACTCCAGATTTTGGACCTGTTCGCGGAATTGCTCGACCACGTTCTTCATGGCCAGGCCCGTATTGGTCAGCTCGATGTCGTTCGACTTCGAGCAGCAGGTGTTGACCTCGCGGTGAAACTCCTGCGCCAGGAAGTCGAGCTTGCGGCCGATCGGGCCGCCCTTGCCGATCAGCTCGCGCGCCTGCGCGATGTGGGAGGCGATGCGGTCGAGCTCCTCGCGGATGTCGGCCCTGGTGGCGATCAGGATCGCCTCCTGCATCAGGCGGTCGGAATCGAAACGGTCGGAGGTGTCGAGCAGGGTTGCGATCTGCTCGGCGAGCCTCGCCTTGATCGCCTCGGGCTTGCGGCCAGGCGCAGCTTCCGCCTTCCTCGCCAGCACTTCGACCTCGTCGACCCGCTGGGTCAGGATCTGCCCGAGCGACGTGCCCTCGCGCTTGCGCATCTCGACGAGATCGGCGAGCGCCTTGTCGAAGGCTTCCGCGGCGGCGGCACGCGCGGCCTTGTCCTCCTCCTCGTCACCCTCGGGCTCGGCGACCTCGACGACGCCCTTGATGGCGAGCAGGCCGTCGACGCTCGGCGCGACCGCGTCGACCTTGCCGGCGATCATCGCGGCCGCCTTCAGGACGGCATTGAGCACGTCCTCGTTGACGCGGACGGAGGCTGCGGCGTTGGCCCGCTTGACGTTGAGATTGGCATAGACGGTGCCGCGCGACAGAAGCTCGCCGGCGCGCTTCTTGGCGTGGGCCTCGAGCTCGTCGAACCCCTGCGGCAACCGCACCCTGAGGTCAAAGCCCTTGGCGTTGACCGACTTCAATTCCCATTCGAACGTATACGGCCCGCTAGCGCCGTGGCTTCGGGCAAAGCCGGTCATGGACGACAGCGCCATCAGGTCAATTTCTCCGGAAACTCAGGATTCGCGAGGCCCATCAGGCCACGCGAATCTTAAGACTATTTTGCAGGAAAGTGGAATCCGCAAAGTCCCGCAGGCAGGTCTGCGCGAACTAGCGCTGGACCACCGGCGGCGACGGCTGCACCGCGCCCTGGCGGGCGGGCGCGGGACCAGCGGGGCGAGCGGCTGGCGGCTTTTTCTGCTGATTGGGCCGCGTCGGCGTGGTCGCGGTCGGCGGATCCGCGGCAGCGCCGGGCGCGGCGGCCGCCGGCGGCTGCGCATCCTCGGCCGGCTCGACCGTGTCGTTCTGGATCTGCTTCTCCATCGCGCGCAGCTTGGCGACGTTCTTCTGGTGCGCGTCGTAGGTTTCGGTGAAGGCATGCCCGCCGGTGCCGTCGGCGACGAAATAGAGGTCGCGGGTGCGAGCCGGGTTGGCGGTGGCTTCCAGCGAGGCGCGGCCGGGGTTGGAGATCGGACCGGGCGGCAGTCCCTCGATCACATAGGTGTTGTAGGGCGAAGGCTGCGTGATCTCGCTGCGCTTGATCGGACGGCCGAGCGTACCCTTGCCGCCGACAAGGCCGTAGATGATGGTCGGATCGGACTGCAGCTTGATTTTCTGCTTGAGCCGGTTGGCGAATACGGCGGCGACACGGCTGCGCTCGTCCGGCTTGCCGGTTTCCTTCTCGACGATCGAGGCCAGCGTCACCAGTTGCTCCGGCGATTTCACCGGAATGTCCTGGCTGCGGCGCTCCCAGATCTCGGCCAGCACGCGCTTGTGCGCCTGTTGCATGCGCTGGATCACCTGATCGCGCGGGGTCCCGCGCGGGAACTTGTAGGTCTCTGGCAGCAGCGTGCCTTCGCGCGGCAATTCGCGGACGCTGCCGGTGAAGATGTCGTTGTCGGACAGCCGCGCCACAATCTGCTCCGAGGTCAGGCCTTCCGGGATCGTGACGGAATGCTGCACCACCTTGCCCTCGACGATGGTGGCGATGACGTCGCGCAAGGAGGCGTTCTTCTGGAACGAATACTCACCCGGCTTCAGGTCCGAGCTCGCCTTCAGCGCGGCGACGCTGGCGATGAACACCCACGGATTGACGTCGGCCACGCCTTCCCGGTTCAGCGTCTCGGCGATGTCGCGCTTGCCGGCCCGCTGCGGGATGTTGACGATCTTGTCTTCCTTCAGCGGCCCCGGCGCCTCGAGCAATTGCCGGCCGTAATAGTAGACGCCGCCGGCGCCGAGCATGGCGATCAGCAGAAGGGTGATGATGGCGTTGCCGACGATCACGAAGGGATTGCGCGCCCGGTCCGATCGCCTCGGCGGCGGCGGAACCTGCTCGGGCTCCAGCGCTGCCCGCGGACTCCGGGGCGAAATGGGCGGCCTTTCACTCATCGAAGCAACCTGAATCCTGCCGGTTCAATCGCGGCCAGACAATCGCTTGTCGAGCCAATGCACGCGCCCACGGGGTATGACTATCGCCGAATACGGCAAAACGGTGGATTCGTTTCAAACGCAAACTAATGAACCAGGCGGCGGAAGATCACCGACGCGTTGGTACCGCCAAAACCGAAAGAATTCGACAACGCGACGTTGACCTCGCGCTTCTTCGCAATGTGCGGCACGAGATCGATCGCAGTCTCGACCGACGGATTGTCCAGGTTGATGGTCGGCGGCACGACATTATCGCGAATCGCGAGAATGGCGAAGATTGCCTCGATCGCGCCGGCGGCACCGAGGAGATGGCCGGTCGAGGATTTGGTCGAGGACATCGCGACCTTGGAAGCGGTGTTGCCGAGCAGCCGCTCGACCGCACCGAGCTCGATCTCGTCGCCGAGCGGTGTCGAGGTGCCGTGGGCGTTGATGTAGTCGAGATCGGATGCCGTGAGGCCGGCGCGCTTGAGCGCTGCCGCCATGCTGCGGAAGCCGCCATCGCCATCGGGCGACGGCGAGGTGATGTGATAGGCATCGCCCGAAAGGCCGTAGCCGATCACCTCGGCGTAGATCTTGGCGCCGCGGCGCTGAGCGTGCTCGAGTTCTTCCAGGACGAGGACACCGGCGCCCTCGCCCATCACGAAGCCGTCGCGGTCCTTGTCGTAGGGACGCGATGCCTTCTCGGGCGTTTCGTTGAAGCCGGTCGAGAGCGCGCGCGCGGCGTTGAAGCCGGCAATGCCGATACGGCTGATCGGCGACTCGGCGCCACCGGCAACCATGACGTCGGCATCGGCCAGCGCAATCAGACGGGCGGCGTCGCCCACCGCATGTGCACCGGTCGAGCAGGCCGTGACCACCGAATGGTTCGGCCCCTTCAGGCCGTGCGCGATCGAGACGTAGCCGGAGGCAAGATTGATGAGGCGGCCCGGAATGAAGAACGGCGACACCCGGCGCGGTCCGCGCTCCTTCAGGAGGATCGCGGTTTCGGCAATGCCGGTGAGGCCGCCGATGCCGGAACCGATCATGGTGCCGGTCGCACACTTGTCCTCTTCGGTCTCGGGATGCCAGTTGGCATCATCGAGCGCCTGGCCGGCTGCGGCCATGCCGAAGATGATGAAGTCGTCGACCTTGCGCTGGTCCTTCGGCTCCATCCAGGTATCGGGATTGAAAGTATCGTTCGTGCCGTCGCCGCGCACGACGGTGCAGGCGTATTTGGTCTGAAGATCGGAGACATCGAAGCTCTCGATCCTGCGTGCGCCGCTTTCGCCGTTGAGGATGCGTTTCCAGGTCGGTTCGACGCCGCAGCCGAGCGGCGACACCATGCCGAGACCAGTGACGACAACCCGCCTCATGTTCGAAAACTCCGCATCGAAAGATTCACGGCCAATAACAAGAAACCGGCTGACCGCTGGTCAGCGGCCCGTCCGGTTTCAATGTTGTCCCCGCGAAAATGAAGAGCCTTAGCTCTTCGCGTTCTTCTCGAGAAACTTCGTGGCGTCGCCGACGGTGAGAATCGTCTCCGCGGCGTCGTCCGGAATCTCGCAACCGAATTCTTCTTCGAACGCCATCACCAGCTCGACGGTGTCCAGACTGTCGGCGCCGAGGTCGTCGATGAAGCTCGCAGCGTCGACAACCTTCTCGGGTTCAACACCAAGGTGTTCGACCACGATCTTCTTAACCCGCTCGCCAATGTCACTCATTGCATAACCTCGTGTTGTTCCCTGTAGACCCGACCCCCCGGGACGATACGAGCCGTCGTGGTCGTTGACTGCCTTCGCTTACGAACTTTGATTGGCCCCATCTTAACCGATGCAGGCCCGGCGAGACGGCCAAGGCTCCGCATCGCCAATATACAGGGTTTCAAAAACCTGCAATGGCGTTCTTTGCCCATCCGTTGAGCGTCCGGTTATCATACTTCAACTGCCTTGACTACAAGCCTCATTTCGCACCGGAAACGGCCGTTTGCCGCATCCCGCACCGCCCTTGTGGGCAGTGCGGAAGGAGACGTCAGATCATGGCCATGCCGCCGTTGACGTGGATGGTTTGTCCCGTGACGTAGGCCGCTTCGTTCGAACTCAGGTAGACGGCGGCGGCTGCGATGTCCTCCGGCGTCCCCAGGCGGGCAGCCGGAACCTTGGCCAGAATCGTCTCGCGCTGCTTGTCGTTGAGCGCATCGGTCATCGGCGTCTTGATGAAGCCCGGCGCGATGCAGTTCGCGGTCACGCCGCGCTTGGCGTATTCGGCACCGAGCGTCTTGATCATGCCGATCAGGCCGGCCTTCGATGCCGTGTAGTTGCCCTGCCCGGGATTGCCGGTGACGCCGACGATCGACGTGATGGCAATGATACGGCCGAAGCGCTTGCGCATCATCAGCTTGGTCGCGGCGCGCGCCAGGCGGAAGGTCGAGGTCAGATTGATGTTGATGACCTCCTCCCAGTCCTCGTCACGGAGCTGGACGAAGAGATTGTCGCGGGTGATGCCGGCATTGGCGACGAGAATGTCGACCTGCCCCATCGCGGCTTCCGCGGCGGGCACCAGCGCCTCGACCTCGTCGGCCTTGGAGAGATTGCAGGGCAGCACGTGGGTACGCTCGCCGAGCTTGCCGGCGAGCTCATCCAGCACTTCCTTGCGCGTTCCGGAGATCGCAACGGTAGCACCCTGCGCGTGCAGCGCCTGCGCGATCGCGCCGCCGATGCCGCCGGTCGCGCCGGTGACGAGCGCCTTTTTGCCAGTCAGATCGAACATTGAAAAACTCCTTCAGGCCTGCTTCGCAGCGGCCAATGCATCCTTGGCGGCGGCAATGTCGTTGGGACCACCGACCGACACGCCGACGGCGCCATCCGCAATGCGCTTGACGAGACCAGACAGCACCTTGCCAGCGCCGATCTCGAAGAAGCGGTTGACGCCCTGCCCTGCCATATAGGCAACCGACTCGCGCCAGCGCACCGTGCCGGTGACCTGCTCGACCAGGCGGCGACGGATCTCGTCGGGATCGCTGATGGCGCTCGCCAGCACGTTCGACACCAGCGGCGCCGCCGGCGCCCTGATCGTGACCTTCGCCAGCGCCTCCGCCATGGCGTCGGCGGCGGGCTGCATCAACTTGCAATGGAACGGTGCGGACACCGGCAGCAGCATTGCGCGCTTAGCGCCCTTGGTCTTGGCAATCTCGACGGCGCGATCGACCGCAGCCTTGTCGCCGGAGACGACCACCTGCCCGCCGCCATTGTCGTTGGCGGCCTGGCAGACCTGGCCCTGTGCCGCCTCGCCTGCGACCTCCATGGCGGCCTCGTAGTCGAGACCAAGGAGAGCGGCCATCGCGCCGGCGCCGACCGGCACGGCTTTTTGCATTGCGAGACCGCGGGTGCGAAGCAACCGCGCGGTATCCGAGATCGTCAGGCTGCCGGCCGCAGCCAGCGCCGAATATTCACCGAGCGAGTGGCCGGCGACGAAGGCCGCATCCCGTCCCACGGAAAACCCGGCTTCGGCCTCCAGCACGCGCAGGGTGGCGACAGAGACCGCCATCAGCGCCGGCTGGGCGTTTTGGGTGAGCTGGAGAGTTTCTGCCGGACCATCCCAGATGATCGCCGTCAGCTTCTCCCCAAGCGCGGCATCGACCTCGTCGAACACGGCGCGCGCCACCGGAAAGGCGTCGGCCAGGGCCTTGCCCATGCCAACCGCCTGGGACCCCTGCCCTGGAAATGTGAATGCTGCCGTCATCGGCGCTCCCTGCTTGTCGGGCGTGATCCCTGCGAGAACCGGCAGCCGATGACGCACGGCCTTAGGCCATGGTTCCGGATCATGCTCCAAAGGGGGCCGTAGACACTGTCCGGGGCCGGAATGTCAAGCCAAGATAGGAACTTCGCCCGGGATTCAACGGGGAATGCTGGCCCTAGAATCCACCATTGGTCTGATTGGCGTCGACCGCCGCCCCTGCCTGCGCGCGGCGCGCGCTGTTCACGAGTTGCCCCGGCCGGTCATCCCGGTCCGGTTTCGCGGTCGCCAACCGCAGCACCGCGGCGTAGCCCGGCTGCACCTCCATGCGATCTGCGTGCCGGCTCGCACTCAGCAGCCGATGCACCTTCGGCAGATTGTAGCAGGGCACGTAGAACAAGAGATGATGCTCGAGGTGATAGTTCACGTAGTACGGCGCGATGAACAGCCGCTCGAGGAAATTCGCATGCGTGGTGCGGGTGTTGCGCAAGGGATCGCTGCTGTCGGGCACGACAGCGTGCTCGGCGATGTTGCGGATGCGGGTGATGACCATCATCCAGGTCAACAGCGGCACCAGCCATAGCAGCGGATAGGCCCACCACACGCCGGCTGCCGCGAGCGCTGCGAACATCGCGGCATTGGCGAGGCATTGCGGGCCGAGTTTCTCCCAGAAATGCGCCGCGCGCTGCCGCAACGTCCAGTCCTTCGGCCCGAGCGCATTGAGCAGTTGCGCCTTGCGCTGCTGGTAGCCGGTCTGCCCGGTGATGTCGCGAATGAACTTGCGGCGATAGCTCAGCCTGGTGATCGGAAACGGCGCCGACAGTACGAGATCGGGGTCGTCCTCCTGCTGGGTGCGCGCGTGATGCTGAAGGTGATAGCGCCGATAGCTGCGCGTCTCCGCGAAGAGAGGATAGGCGCAGAACCATTGGCTCAGGGTCAGATTGGTCTTCTCGTCAGCGGACAGGCAGCCATGCGCGCCGTCATGCATCAGGATCGCGAGCCCGAGCTGGCGCGAACCGATGATGGCAACGGCGAGAATGTAGGTGATCGGGTTGGGCCACCACGCCACCAAAGCGATCGCTGCGACAATGAGTGCCCAGGCGTGGGCGATCAGCGCGACGCCTTTCCAGGTCACGCGCTGGCGCACGTCGGCGAGCTGGTCGTCGGTCAGGAAATCGCGGGCACGCATGCGAAGTGCGGTCATGGCCTAACCCTCCTCATTCGAACTGCCAGATGCGTCGCGCTCGTCGACCAGACGGAGCCGCGCCGTGTCGCTGGTTGATTTCGCCTGCTCGCCGAGCACACGCAGCATCTCGGCGCACAATTCATCCGGCGACCGGCCCATCGCGTACCCCTCGAGAATGACGCCGATGGCGACGGCCCAAAACCGCCGCGAGCTTTCGTCGGGCGCACGCAGGGAGCGCCAGCCGTGCCGCGCGACCTGGCTCGCATAGGCGCGCGCGCCTTCACCGTGCAGGCGCTCGATGGTGCGCTCGACCAGCGGCGCAAGATCCTGGCGCCGCCGGGTCAGCGTCAGCGCCTCTGCGAAGAACGCGACCGAATCGCTCGCCGTCACGGTCTCGGCCAGCGCGCGGGTATAGTCCCGCGGCGTGCGCGCTTTGAGCGCTGCCTGCTCCGTCGCCCGCGCCAGATACAGCAGCTCGCGGCAGGCGCATTCGACGAACAGCGCCTCCTTGGTGCGGAAGTAATAGGTGATCTGGCTCGGGAACGCGTCCGCGGCGGCGGCGATGTCGGTGATGGCCGTGCCGGACAGCCCCCGCTCCCTGAACAGCGGGCTCGCCGCATCCAGCAGCAGCGAACGCATCTTGCGGCCGGCCGAACGTGTAGCCCGGGCAGCATGCTTGGGGTCGCCAGCCGCCTCTAACGGCTCATGGACCGACTTTTCCGCCATTGGGGTCCTCTGCGTTGATTTATTTGTATGCTATACAAACAAATAAATCAAGCTGGTATGGTCCGTAAGGACCGGTCCGGCTGCCCCCACCGGAACCATCCGGGGCCGAAAACACGGCCCTCCAACCTTGCAAAGCCGGCCAAAATCCGTATAAGCGCGCCATCCGCAGACCCCGGCCGGGAGCTGAACGGACGGTCTCAGCAAATCATTCGTGATTTTGGTGTGGCAGGGCCAGTCGGCCCGTCGTCCCGTGTTTCCGCCTTCTGAGCTTAATCCCAGAGTCCTTTCCGAAGGCCTCTTAAGGGCTTGACGCCGGGCGATGCGCCAACATGAGGAAAGGACGATTATGGCTCTCTATGAGCATGTTTTTCTCGCGCGCCAAGACGCGAGCACGCAGCAGGTCGAAG
Organism: Bradyrhizobium barranii subsp. apii; assembly: GCF_011516635.5. GTDB lineage: Bacteria > Pseudomonadota > Alphaproteobacteria > Rhizobiales > Xanthobacteraceae > Bradyrhizobium > Bradyrhizobium barranii. Next base: position 5,834,608 of record NZ_CP096255.1, read on the forward strand.
AGCTGACTGCGCAGATGACCGGCATCGTCGAGGGTCTCGGCGGCAAGGTCACCAAGACCGAGAATTGGGGCGTTCGCTCCCTCACCTACCGCATGAACAAGAACCGCAAGGCGCACTTCGTGCTGCTCAACATCGACGCGCCGTCCGCGGCGATCGCCGAGATCGAGCGCCAGGAGCGCATCAGCGAAGACGTGATCCGCTATCTCAGCGTCCGCGTCGAGGAGCTCGAGGAAGGCCCGTCGGCGATGATGCGCAAGGCCGACCGCGACCGCGAGCGTGACGACCGTGGCGGCGGCTTCCGCGGCGATCGCGAAGGCGGTGGCTTCCGTGGCGACCGCGAGGGTGGTTTCCGTGGCGGCGATCGCGACGGTGGTGGCTTCCGCGGTGACCGCGGTCCGCGCCGTCCGCGCGACGAAGCTGAAACGACAACGCCGGATGCGGAGTAAGATCAATGGCTGAAGCTGGTGCACGCCGTCCGTTTTTCCGTCGTCGCAAGAGCTGCCCGTTCACGGGCGCAAACGCTCCGAAGATCGACTACAAGGACTCCAAGCTCTTGATGCGCTACGTCTCCGAGCGCGGCAAGATCGTGCCGAGCCGCATCACCGCGGTGTCGGCCAAGAAGCAGCGTGAGCTTGCCCGCGCCATCAAGCGCGCGCGCTTCCTGGGCCTGCTGCCCTACGTCATTCGCTAAGACGAATTCGGCCGGCGGCGACATCGCCGCCGGCCGCGCTTTTTGGTTTCATAAGGCTTCCGGGTCGTCCGGTCGCCGATGGTTGGGGCGAGATGCCTCTAACCGCTCGAAGGGAGCGGGACAGCTGATGATGACTCTTGGACTGATAGCCCTGATCGCCGGCGCTGCGTCGGCCCTGATGTTCGCCTCGATCGTATCGGGCGCGCTGATCTCGCTCGTCCTGTTCTATCTCGCGCCGCTGCCGCTGATGGTCGCCTCGATCGGCTGGGGCCCGCTTTGCGCGAGCCTCGGCGGCATCGCCGCTGCGATCGGCCTCGGGGCCCTGTTCGGCCTGCCCTACTGCATCGCCTTTGCCGTCACCGTCGCGCTGCCCGCGTGGTGGCTCGGCCATCTCGTCCTGCTCAGCCGGCGCCTTGGACCCGTCGCGCCGGAAGCCGCCACCGAGCCGCCGGCCGAGCCCGAGCTCGAATGGTATCCGGTCGGCCGCATCCTGCTGTGGATCGCGGGCTTCGCCGCGCTGACCACGATCGCCGCCCTGCTCACGCTCGGCACCGATGCCGAGACCATCACCGGCACGCTGCGGCGCGGCTTGATGCGCCTGCTCCGCACCGCCGACCCGCAGACGTCAGGCGAAGCCGGTCAGTTCGTCGACGCACTGGTGCTGATCGCCCCGGCCGCCGCCACCATCGTCGCGATGATGACGCTCACCCTCAATCTCTGGCTCAGCGGCAAGATAACGGCGACATCGGGCCGCCTGCTGCGTCCGTGGCCGGACATGATGACGGCCGAGCTGCCGCCGATGACGCTGGTGGCGCTCTGCATCGCGCTCGCGTTCTGCTTCACCGGCGGGTTGCTCGCGATGGTCGCGCAGATCACGACGGCAGCGCTGATGATGGGCTATGCGCTGACCGGTTTTGCCGTGCTGCACACGCTGACGCTGGCGCTGAAGAGCCGCACCTTCTGGCTCGGCTCGACCTATGCCGTCGTCGTGGTGTTCGGCTGGCCCGTCATCGCGATGGTGATCCTCGGCCTTGCGGATGCCGTGTTCGGCTTCCGCGAGCGCTTCCTGCGCAGCCGCCAGCCACCGCCGCTGCCGACCTCTTAAGTTCAACCCCAAAACCCAACTCACTCAACACTTCAAAGGAGAACGAATATGGAAGTCATTTTGCTGGAACGCGTGAGCAAGCTCGGCCAGATGGGCGAAGTCGTGAAGGTTCGCGACGGCTATGCCCGCAATTTCCTGCTCAAGCGCGGCAAGGCGCTGCGCGCCACCGCCGACAACCGCGCCAAGTACGACGGCATGAAGGCCGATCTCGAGGCTCGCAACCTCCAGTCCAAGGGCGAGGCGTCCAAGGTCGCCGAGAAGATCCAAGGCAAGAACATCATCGTGATCCGTCAGGCTTCCGAAGCCGGCCAGCTGTTCGGCTCGGTCACGGTGCGCGACGTCGTCATTGCGTTCGAAGCCGACGGTGTCTCGCTTGAGCGCCCGCAAGTGCAGCTCGACGCGCCGATCAAGACCATCGGCAAGCACACCATCACCGTCGCCGTTCACCCCGAGGTCGAGGTCGAGGTTTCCGTCACGGTTGCGCGCAGCCAGGACGAGGCCGAGCGCATCAACCGCGGCGAGGACATCTCGACCCGCAACGAGGACCGCGATGCGGCCGCCGAAGCGATCGCCGCCGCCGGCGAGTTCTTCGATCCGGAAGCCCAGCAGGACGACGAGCCGGCGCCGGCTGCGGACGAGACCGAGAAGTAAGACCCGCGTTCGCGCAGGTTGCGACGCCCGGCCGCCTCAGGCGGCCGGGCTTTTTGTTTTCGCGGCGACGTCCTCGCTCAGCATCGCGATCGAGGCGAGCGCAGTTGCCGTATGCTTCTCGACACCGTCGTTGACGCAAAACACGTCGGCCGCGACCACCGAGACCTGGCGGCCCGGCTTGATCACCCTGGCCCGGCAGATCAGCTTCTCGCCGACCGCCGGCGACAACAGATTGAGCTTGTATTCCGCCGTCAACGCCGGCTGGCCGCGCGAGGTGGCCGCTGCGATCGTCGTGGCGTTGTCGACCAGGAAGGCGGTGACGCCGCCATGGAAGAAGCCGTGCTGCTGGAGCAGTTCGGGCCGGCGCGCGACCGCAATCGTGCAGGTGCCGCGCGACAATTCCGAGAGCTCGGCGCCCACCAGGTTCATAAAACCCTGCCGGCCGACATTGGCGTGGATGCGCTCGGCTACGGCTGCGAATTCGGGATCTGCTTCGGCTCGCATGCGGCTTCTCCTTATTGCTTGTGGATGCGATCGGGCGGGCGCAGCGCACGGTTGGCGCAGGTGACAAGCGTGTCGGCTTCGCTGCGCGGATCGGCGCGGTCACGTCCCGAGAGAAAGGCGCGGCAGAAGATCTGGGCAGGGCCGATGAGCTGGCTGACGAACATCACAGGCGTCATCGGCAAAAGCTCGCCGCCGGCAACCAACGGCGCGCGCCAGCGCTCGATGCCTTCGGCAAGGCGCGCGTTCTGCGCGCGCTGGGCGTCGCGGACGTCCTCGCCCCATTCGCTGCGCGAGATCTCGAAGAGATAGCGGGCCTCGCGCCGGCTCGACACCACCCAGTCGAGATGGGCCCGGATCAGCCGATCGATGCCCTGCCCGGCATTGGGCATCGGATCGAGCGCGGCCAGCACTGCGGCGTGATAGTGCCGCAGCACCTCCAGGAACAGCGCACCGGCCAGTTCCTTCTTCGATCCGAAGACATGAAAGAAGCTGCCGTTGGAGGCGCGTGCCCGGGCGCGGATCGCGGCCACCGTCGCAGCTTCGAAGCCGACCCGGTCGAATACGAAAAGCCCGGCCGCCAACAGGTCGTCACGCACGCTCGTCGTCATCGACGCCTCCTGGAGTATTACTCTAGAGCAATACTCTAATTGTGGTCAAGACGATGCGAAGGCCGCGATGCGTGCGGCCTTCGCAAATCGACGGAAAATCTGGCTTCGCTTAGCGCGAAATCGGCGGTGTGGGCGGACCGGACGAGTCGGCTGGCGCCGCGGGCGGGGCCGCAGCGGTCGCGGGCGGTGCAGGCTCCTGCGGCCTAGCTGCCGGTTCGGAGCTCGCGGCCGGCTTGGGAGCAGCCTCCTCCGCCGGCTTGGCCTCGGCGGGCTTCGCGGCGGCAGACGGCGCAGCCGGCGTGACCTGCGGTACCGGATCGGGCCGCAGCGCCGGAGTATCGCTGCCGCGCGGCTCGACCTTGGCACTATCCGGCCTGGCCTCAGCCGGCTTCTCTGCCGGCTTGTTCTCGGGCTTCGCCTCGTCACGGCCGGGCTCGACCTTGGCCGTGTCGGGCTTGGTCGTGTCAGGCTTGGTCTCGGCCTTCGGCTCGCTCTTCTTGTCTTCAATGGCCGGCGCGGCGGCGTCGACCTTCGGGGCTTCCTCGGTCCCGGGCTTGGCGCGACGCTTAGCTTTGCGTCCCTCGGGCGCTGCCTGGCCCTCGGGCCTCGCACCTTCCTTCGATCCCTCCTCGGGTGGCCGTGCCGCGCGCTTCTGACGGGCGCCCTCGGGCGCGGCAGCCTCGCCGTCCGGCTTGGCGGCGTCCTGGGAGCGCTGGCGGCGCCCCTGATGCTCCGGCGCGGTATTGGCTTCCTTCTCCTTGGCGCCGTCCTTTTTGTCCTTGCCGTCCTTGGCCTGGTAGCGGGTGTCGGTGGCACCGTTGGAGACGAGATAGGACGCGAGCACGCCGGCCATGTCGGAGCTGGTCGTGTAGTGCTGGCGCAGGAAGCCTGGCAGCGAGCCCGGCGCCACCGTCTTCAACAGGCCGCGCGGGCTCTTGTGGCAGGCACTGCAGGTCTGCGCGAAAAGCTGGGATGGGGCCTTGCCGGCCTCGAGGTTCGTCGCCTGCGCAAGGACGGTATCGGTCGCGCCGAAGCCGATCAGAAGCAATACCGTCGCGAGGCTGAGCGCTCGGCTCGACATTCCCATCATCTCCATTGAATTTACGCGAATGCAGCCGGCATAAGGCGCGGCGGCGGGTCACCTTTTAGCGGATTGAGCCGCGAATGGAAGCAGCCTCCACACGCAAGGATGTGATTAAGCGCTTTTGGAATATCGGCTGTGATCACAGCGCAATAGCGCTGCAGCTTGTTCGAGTGCCGGTGGCCTCGCGAGACGACGCGTCGCCTGTCGGAAGCGGCACATCGTCGCAAAGTCACGACGCCGCAGACACCCGTCATCGTGCGCGCGAAGGCGGCGCCGAACCCGGGCCTGACGCTGGTTGGTGAATGAATCCTAATGACGCAGGGTCGAGATCTGGGACGATCGGAAAGAGGCTGTCAACGCCAGTTGCGCCCGCAGGTCCGCTAGGGTCTCGGGCGAGACCGGCTCGCGCCGCACTTCGGGCCGCTCGGCGTGCTGCATGGCCGCGATGAGGCCCGACAGCCAAAGCCGGCTGGCCGCCTCGCTTCGCCAATTCTGGTGCTGCCGTTCTGGCCGCATCGCTCGCCTCGTTCCCTGGTGGCGGGAGACAACCCCCCGACCGCCTTCCTGTTCCGGGTCGTACCCCGAAAGAATCCGGGGAGATGTGATCTGTTTCACATAAGTCTCGTCGGGCACGGCTTAGACCGTCGCCATGAGCAAGCGGACCCAAACCTCATTCGACGTGCAGGACGACCTCCGCACCGATTACGCTCTGATCGCCACCGGCGTCGGAGCCGCCCTGGTTGCGCTGGTCTACCTCCTGCTGGTCTGAATCCGAGCCCAAAGCTCCCGGCGTGCGTCATTTCGCGCGCTTCTTGATACGTCTGCGCGCCAATCCATTAGGTTCATGTCACCCGGAGTTTTCCGTGGCGCGGTCACGGCCGCTTCCGGGACGGGCGAGTTCCGCAAAAACCGTCAAGCGCGGCGCGTGCCGCGGCTGCCAATCATCCACCATTTTAACTGAGCGGTTGATAGCGGTCAGCTTTTGCTTCCGCTTTGGCCTGAGGCGGCGCTTTATCCCGGCCCCGTATCCGCCCCAGAAAATTGCTAACGCTCGACCATGGCCCTGACTGATTCGAACGTCCTCAAACTCGCGCCCGAGCCCGGAACTCCGGCGTATCGGAGCGCGCCGCATAATATCGAGGCGGAACAGAGCCTTCTCGGCGCGATCCTGGTCAACAACGACGCCTTCTACCGCGTCTCCGACTTCCTCGAGCCTAAGCATTATTTCGAGCCGCTGCATCAGACCATCTACGAGACGGCCAGCAGCCTGATCCGGATGGGCAAGATCGCCACGCCCGTCACGCTGAAGACGTTCCTCCCGGCCGACACCGATGTCGGCGGCATGACCATAGGGCAATATCTGGCGCGGCTCGCGGCGGAAGCGACCACCATCATCAACGCCCAGGACTACGGCCGCACCATCTATGATCTGGCGCTGCGACGCGACCTGATCGGCATCGGCGAGGACATGGTCAATGTCGCCTATGACGCGCCGGTCGACTTCGCGCCGCGGGCGCAGATCGAGGACGCCGAGCGCCGCCTGTACGAACTCGCCGAATCCGGCCGTTATGACGGCGGCTTCCAGAAATTCTCGCAGGCGTTGGCGGTCGCGGTCGATCTCGCGGCCAAAGCGTTCCAGCGCGATGGAAAGCTGTCCGGCATCTCGACCGGCATGCGCGACCTCGACACCAAGATGGGCGGCCTCCAGCACTCTGACCTCATCATTGTGGCCGGACGCCCGGGCATGGGCAAGACTTCGCTGGCGACCAACGTCGCCTACAACGTCGCCAAGGCCTATGTCGGCGAGGTCCAGGCTGACGGCACCATGAAGGCCGCCAATGGCGGCGTGATCGGCTTCTTCTCCTGCGAAATGTCGGCCGACCAGCTCGCCACGCGTATCGTCGCCGAGCGCACCGGCATTCCCTCCTCCCACATCCGCCGCGGCGGCATCTCGGAAGCCGATTTCGACAAGATCCGGGAAGTCTCGATCGAGCTGCAGTCGCTGCCGTTCTATGTCGACGCGACCGGCGGCCTGTCGATCGCGCAGCTGATGGCACGCGCGCGCCGGCTGAAGCGGCAGAAGGGCCTCGATCTCCTCGTGATCGACTACATCCAGTTGCTCTCCGGATCCGGCAAGCGGAGTGACAACCGAGTACAGGAAATCACGGAGATCACGACCAGCCTGAAGGCGCTGGCCAAGGAGCTCAACGTTCCCGTGATCGCGCTGTCCCAGCTCTCACGCCAAGTCGAATCCCGCGACGACAAACGGCCGCAGCTCTCCGACTTGCGTGAATCCGGATCAATCGAGCAGGACGCCGACGTCGTCCTGTTCGTTTACCGCGAGGAATATTACCTCGCGATGAAGGAGCCCCGCCCAGGCACGCCTGAACACGAGAAGTGGCAGCTTGACATGAGTCTTGCGCACGGAAAAGCCGAGGTCATCATCGGCAAGCAGCGCCACGGCCCGACCGGCACCGTCGATTTGGCGTTCGAAGCCTCGGTCACCAGGTTCGGCGACCTCGCGCCTGACAGTCAGTTGCCGGTTCGCAGCGGCAACGACTACTGAGTTCCTTGAACCAGACCGGCCTCTTGCGTAAAACGGCGCCATGACAATGGCGTCCGCCCCGAAAATGATCCCGCAATCCGGCCTCCTCTCCGCGGAGGCCAATCAGGCTGCCGCACTCGCAGCCTATGGCGGCGTGCTCACCGTCGATCTCGACGCCATCATCGCCAATTGGCGCAAGCTCGAGAAGACGGCCGTGCCGGCCGAATGCTCGGCCGTCATCAAGGCCGATGCCTATGGCTGCGGCGCCGCGCAGGTCTCGCGGGCCCTGAGCAAGGCCGGCTGCAAGACCTTCTTCGTCGCCACCATCGAGGAAGCGCGCACAGTGCGCGAAGCCGTGCCGGAGGCCGCGATCTACGTGCTCGGCGGCTATTTCCAGAACACCGGCGAGCACTACACCAGGATCAATTGCCGGCCGGTGATCGGCGATCTCAACGAGCTTGCCGAATGGGACGTGTTCTGCCGCCGCACCGGCTGGACCGGAGGCGCCGCTGTTCACATCGACACCGGCATGAACCGGCTCGGGCTGACGCTTGCGGACGCGCAGGCCATCATCCCCCGCATCAACGCCGGCGATCACGGCATCACGCTGGTGATGAGCCATCTGGTCTCGGCCGAGCAGCTCAACAGTCCCGTGAATGCAAAACAGCTGGCAACCTTCCGCAGTATCGCCAGCGAATTTTCCGGCGTGCCGGCTGCGCTTGCCAATTCCTCCGGAATCTTCCTCGGCGCGCCCTTCCAGTTCGATCTGGTGCGGCCGGGCGCAGCGCTCTACGGCGTCAATCCAACGCCTGAGGCCGACAACCCGATGCAGCCGGTGGTCGACCTCAAGGCGCGCATCGTGCAGACCCGCAATGTCGAACGCGGCGAGAGCGTCGGCTATGGCGGCACCTGGACCGCGCGGCGGCCGACAAAGCTCGCGATCATCGCGGTCGGCTATGCCGACGGCTATTTCCGCGCCGCCAGCTCCAATGACGGCACCCGCGGCGCCGAGGTCGTTGTCGCCGGCAAGCGCTGCCCGGTCGCGGGCCGCGTTTCGATGGACCTGATCGCGATCGACATCACCGACTTGGCCCCGAATGCGGCGCGACGCGGCCACATGGTGACGCTGCTCGGCGAGGGCATCACCGTCGACGAGCTCGCGCATCATTTCGGCACGATCGGCTACGAGGTGCTGACCAGCCTCGGCCACCGCTACGCCCGCGTCTACAAGGGCGGCAATGAGGTGGAGCCGCTGGTCAAGCCGGAGCCCGCGCCGACGGCCGAGCAGTCGCCCTCCCCGCCGCCGATCGAGCAGCCCGCGAGCCCGCCGCCGCTGCCGAGTTAGGGACGCGCCCGTTCTTCGGGCGCGGCGCAGCGCTCCTTCAGCAATGCGCTGCAGAGCCGGGGCCATCTCCCCGCACCGTACTGTGTCGCTTTCTGGGTCCCGGCTCTGCGGAGCAGCGTCACACGCTGCGCCGCGTCCGGGACACGAGACTTACTTCTTCCGGCTGTCGAGCGCCGTCTTGCAGGACGCGCTGAGCTGATCGCGCTTGGCGTTGAGGCAGGCGATGATCTTGCCGCCACCGGGCGCGATGCCGGCGCAGAATTTGTCATAGTCCGCCTTGCACGCGCCGCGTGGATCGGACGATTGTGCCGACGAGACACCGGAGAACGCGACGACGAATGCGACGACGGCGAGGCTCAGACTGGACTTCAACATGGATTTGGATCTCCGGTGGCGGCGCAAACGACCGCGGCCGCAATCTCTACATGAAGATTGCGGCACTCAACGTCAACCGAATCTGTCCTACGACCGCGCGGCGAAGCCTGATGTCGCTGCCTCGCCCGTGGTCCTAGGGGCGATGATGCTTCATCGATCTCATCGCGCTCGATTATCCGCGCACCTTGCTATCGATAACCCACGCATCCATGCTCTCTTTGCACGCGTTGCCGATATGGCTCCTGTACCTGTTCAGGCAAACAACAATGCGCCCGCCCCCCGGCACGACACTGGGGCAGTATTTGAAATATTCCACCCTACAGGCGATTTCCATTTTCTCGGCAGCAAGAGCCACTCCGGAAAATGCGGTTGCGGCCACGACTACGGCAAGGCAAAGCTTGGTCATCGTCAAACCTCCATCGTGTCGATCGGCAATTTTGGGTTGTAAGCATACATCGTGGAACGCCGATGACAACGGTTGCGAGTCATTTCTGAAGATTTCCAGTCGTTGGGCCCATGAGGATCGCGACGTTCAACATCAACAATGTCAACCGCCGCCTGCCCAACCTGTTGCGTTGGCTGAGCGCGGCGAAGCCTGATGTCGTCGCGCTCCAGGAACTGAAGGCAGCCGACGGCGAATTTCCGGCAGCGGCCATCGAACAGGCCGGTTACGGCGCGGTGTGGCGTGGACAGAAGACCTGGAACGGCGTCGCCATCCTCGCCCGCAATGCCGAGCCCATTCTCACGCGCGACCGGCTGCCAGGAAAAGCTGATGACTACGAAGCCCGCTACATCGAGGCCGCCGTGCGCGGAATCATCGTCACCAGCATTTACCTGCCGAACGGCAATCCGCAGCCGGGACCGAAATTCGACTACAAGCTCGACTGGTTCGCGCGCCTCAAGCGCCACGCCAAGACCTTCATCAAGCAGGATCTGCCCGTGGTGCTCGCCGGCGACTACAACGTCGCGCCTGATGAGATCGAAATCTATCCGACGCGGTCATGGGACAAGGATGCGCTGATCCAGCCGAAGAGCCGCGCGGCGTTTGCCTCGCTCGTCGAACAAGGCTGGTGCGATGCGATCCGTGAGCTGCATCCGGACAAGCGCATCTACACGTTCTGGGACTACAAGCGAAACCGCTGGCCGCGCGATGCGGGCCTGCGGCTCGATCATCTCCTGCTCAGCCCTGCCCTCGTCTCGCGGCTGGCCAAGGCGGGTGTCGACAAGAAGGTGCGCGGCGAGGATGGGGCGAGCGATCACGCGCCGGCGTGGGTGCTGCTGAAGGAGCGTTGATCTCGTAGGGTGGGCAAAGGCGCTCTTGCGCCGTGCCCACCATCTTCTATCGCGAGTAAGGTGGTGGGCACGCTTCCGCCTTCGCTCTTCGAGCTACGGCGGACAAGTCGCTTTGCCCACCCTACGAGATCGCGCCAGATCAACGCCCGTAAAATTCCTGCACCGTATCCCACGCCGCCTTTTGCAGCAGTTGGGTGGTCTCCGCATCCAGTCCCATGTTGTAGGAAGTGCCGACCGGCGAGCGCCCGGTCAGCGCGGCGAGTGTCACGCAGGTTGCCAGGTACGTGCCCGCCGGACTCGGGTGCCTCTTGTCCGGAGCATACAGATTGAGCTCCGGCTGGAGCTTGCGCACGCGCGCGAAGGCGAGGCCTGCGGGAATCACGAGCGCATCATTGGCATTGCCGGCGAGCGTATAGGCCTCGGCCAAGGCTTCCGTCATCTCCGGCTTGTCGGCATAGGCCCAGGACATAAAGAACACCGGCCGCATGCCATGGGCACGGACGATCTCGCTGTCCTTCTTGGCGAAGGTCGCGAACGCGTCCTTCAATTGCGGATGGATCGGGCACTGGCTGCAATCCATCATGACGACGGCGTCGAACTGCCTGCCCGACTTGTTGAAGACGACGTTGTTCTGCTCGTCGAAGGAATAGGCGCCGATGCCGCCCGGCCGCAGCAGATTGTCCATGTCGTGCCAATCGAGGCCGGAGCCGCCGATCGTAGCCATGGTGTTGCGGTACGCCGCCTTGTTGTCAGCATCAGCCGCGCGCTCCATGAAGGAGAGATGCCCGGGCATGCCGTTGTTGTAGTAGAAGAAGCTGTTGCCGACGAACAGCGCGGCCTTGGGGAAGTCAGGTCCTGATGTCGTGACCTTCGGTTTGGTCTGCGCCTGCGCGTTGAAGCCGGCTGCAACGGCCAGACACATTGCGAGCATCACTCGCGCAAAAAGACGCATCATGGCTTCCCCCCCTTTTTCTCTGGAGCCGGACCAAATCAGCTTTTCAAAATCGCCTCAAGGTCACAGACGCGCAGCGGACATGCGCGCGCCCTGCATGCTCACCACAAATTCCTGCCGTCGATCATGTTCACCGGCACGGCGTCGAGATCGAAATCGTCGAACAGGCGCGCGTTCACCGCAACCTTGGGATTGTCGAAATCGGGGTTGCCGGTCGACCAGTCCGGCGACTCCGAATAGGTGCCGCAGCCGCAGCTCGCGCAGAAATGATGTTTGACCGTGCGGCTGCCCCAGAGATAGGTCGCGACATTTTCCGGCGGCGACAGCAGGCGAAATTGCGCCGGCGTGTAATAGGCCCACAACGCGCCCCGCTTGGCGCAGAGTGAGCAGGTGCAGCGCGTCACGCTCGCCGGCACCTCCGTCACCTCGAATACCGTCTCACCGCAATGACAGCTCGCCTCGATCGGCATGACCCGCTCCCCGTTTTGTCAGGAGATGGTCGTAGCCTGCCCCTGCTGCCAACATGCTGTCAGCAGCGCAACTCGGTCACGGAGCCTCATTCGCGGACAGCCGCCTGGCGTTCGCGGCCACGTGCTCGCGATAGCGCTGGACGACCGCGGCCGGCGTTGCTCCCGCAAGCAGGCTCGCGGCCGCCTCGAAAGCCGCGGCGATCTTCTCGCTGACCATCAGCGCGGCCTCCTGCCCGGCGGCCTCGTCGCCACGGCTGAGCTTCTCGCAGCGCAGCCGCACCACCTCGCTCGCTTCGACCGCGAGCATCGCGCCCGCATACCAGGGAAAGCCGTTGTCGGATCCGCTGAGCGCCGCATGGCGGTCGAGGGCGGAAAAAGAAAGATGATCGGGCATCGCGACCTCAAATTCTTTGAGTGAACGCTCCGATCAATACGCCTCAAATTTGAAGGATCCGGCCGGGGAACCGGTCGGATTGGCCGCGCCTGCCACACCCGCAATTAACCAAGGCTCTTGACGCCGACGCTCTGGTCATCATACTGGTCTGACCAAGATCAGACCAAAAAGAGACCGGGATGGAAGTGAAGCGAGCCACTGAGGGCGAAAAAGGGTTCGAGAAGGTGTTCGCCTTCCTGCGCGAACGCCTGCTTGCGGGCTCGCTCAAGCCCGGCGACCGCCTGATTTCCGAGCGCGAGCTGGCGACCCTCCTTGGCGTCAGCCGGCCGATCGTCCGCGAGGCGCTACGCGCCCTCACCGTGCTCGGCATCGTCGAGATCCGCGACCGCATCGGCACCGTGGTGACGCAGCCGGACGTCTCGGTGCTGAACGACTTCTTCACCTTCGCGCTCGCCCAGCAGGCGGACATGCTCGATGACGTCATGCAGGCGCGCGTCGCGATCGAGTGTCAGGCGATCCGGCTCGCCTGCGAGCGCGCCAACATCGCCGATTTCGAACGCCTGCAGCGTGCGCTCGCGAAGATCGGAGATACGATCGACGAGGCCGATGCCGGCGGCATGGCCGACTTCGAATTCCATCGCGCCATCGTCGTGGCATCGCATTCGGAAACATTGACGGTCTTGCACGGTTCGCTGGCGGGACTTCTGACGCATTCGCATCGCAGCCGCCGCGAGCTGGTGCAGGCCTTCCCGTCGATGAAGACGTACCTGATCGACGACCACCGGCGCATCTTCGACGCGATCATCGCGCGTGACCCCGAGCGAGCGGATGCGACGCTGCGCAAGCATTTTGCCATTGGCGACGAATACCGCAGGCGCGCCGTCGTCGGCGACATCGACAAGACCAGCGCCTCAGGCTGATCGCGGCAGGCCAACAAGCAAGAAACCAATCAACCAAGAAACGGACGACTGACATGGGACGGAACGACAAGGGCAATGTCGGCTTCATCGGCATCGGCACGATGGGCCGCGAGATGGTGCGCAACCTCCTGGTGGCCGGGCATGCGGTTCGCGTCTTCGATCTCAACGAAGCCGCCTTGGCCGACAGCGTCAAGGAAGGCGCGGCCGGCGCCAACAGCCCCGCCGACGCAGCGCAAGACGCCGACATCGTCATCACCATGCTGCCCGACACGCCCCATGTCGAAGCGACTATCTACGGCGAGAACGGCCTCCTGAAGTCGCCGCCACCGGTCAAGCTTATCATCGACATGAGCACGATCTCACCGGTCGCCGTCCGCCGCATCCATGCCGACCTGCAAAAGGTCGGCGTCAGCTTCATCGACGCGCCGGTCTCCGGCGGACCGGTGGGCGCCAAGAACGCTGCGCTCTCGATCATGGCCGGCGGCGATGCGGCTGCCTTTGCGCAGGCAGAACCGTTCTTCCGTGCAATGGGCACGACCATCACGCATGTCGGCGCGTCCGGCGCGGGGCAAACCGTCAAGCTTTGCAATCAGCTGATCTGCGGTATCAACATCCAGGCGATCTGCGAGGCGCTGGCGCTCGGGCGCGCGTCGGGCATCGATCTCAACCTGCTGCGTCGTGTGCTGCTCGGTGGCTCCGCCGCCTCGTGGATGCTCGACAAGCTCGGCCCCGCGATGATCGCGGGCGACGTCTCCGCCGGCTTCCGGATCGATCTCCAGCTCAAGGATCTCCGCCTGGTGCAGGAGCACGCACAGGCGCTGAGCGTGCCGCTGCCCGGCACCGCGCTCGTCACCAGCCAATATGTCGATGCGCGCGCCCATGGCGAAGGCAGCAACGGCAATCAGGCGCTGTTCCGCGTCTATGACCGCATGACCAACCAGACCACCGGCTGAACCTGACGGCGATGAGCCTCCAACTCGACTTTCCCGCAGTGCTGGAGCGTTGGCCGAATTTTCTGGCCGGCGCGGCGCTGACGCTGGAGTTGGCGGCTTTCGCGACGGTGCTCGGCGCCCTGTTCGGTACGCTCGCAGCCGTCGGCCGCGGCTCACGAAGCCCGCTGATCGCAGGCGCCTGCAAAGTCTATGTCGAGACGATCCGCAACACCCCGCTGCTGGTCCAGATATTCCTGGTCTATTTCGGCCTTGCCAGCCTCGGGATGAAATTCTCGGCGTTCACGGTGGCCGTGGCCGCGTTGACGATCAACGTCGGCGCCTACACCGCCGAGATCATGCGCGCCGGCTTCGAGGCGATCCCGCGCGGACAGATCGAGGCCGCCGAGGGGCTCGCGCTGTCGCGACTGCAAATCTACTGGCACATCATCCTGCTGCCGGCGATCGAGAAGGTCTATCCGGCGTTGACCAGCCAGTTCGTGCTGTTGATGCTGGCCTCCTCGGTCTGCTCGCAGATCTCGGCGGAGGAACTCACCGCCGTCGCCAACTACATCCAGTCGGACACCTATCGCGCGTTCGAGACCTACATCATCGTCGCCGTGCTCTACGTCATCCTGTCGCTGGTGATGCGCGCAGGCTTCTGGGGCCTCGGCCTCGTGCTGTTTCCGCGCCGGCGCCGGCTCGGCACGCCGTTGTGAGATGACCATGGGCGGACATCTCAACATCAATCATCTGATGTTCCTCGGTCAGGGCGCGCTGTGGACGATTGGCCTGTCCGTGATCGCGCTGATCGGCGGCGGCATCGTCGGCTTCGTGATCGCGCTCGCACGCATCTCGCCGCTCAAATCGGTGCGGATCGCCAGCGGCGTCTACGTCCAGCTGATCCAGGGCACGCCGCTGCTCGTCATCCTGTTCCTCGGCTATTTCGGCCTCGCCGCGATCGGCCTCAAGGTCTCGCCGTTAGCTGCCGCCGGCGCTTCGCTCACGCTCTATGTCTCGGCCTATCTCGGCGAGATCTGGCGCGGCTGCATCCAGTCGGTGCCGAAGCCGCAATGGGAGGCCGCCGAAGGCCTCGCGCTGAGCCGGACCCAGCGCATGATGAAGGTGATCCTGCCGCAGGCGATCCGCATCGCGACGCCGCCGACCGTCGGCTTCATGGTGCAGATCATCAAGAACACCTCGCTCGCCTCCGTGGTCGGCTTCGTCGAGCTGATGCGGTCGGGCCAGATCGTCAACAACTCGCTGTTCGAGCCGTTCGCCATCTACGCGATCATCGCCGTCGTCTATTTCGCCATGTGCTATCCCCTGTCCCTGTTCAGCCAGAAGCTGGAACGGCGGATGGGGCGTGGCAGGTCCAACCTCGCACCAGCCTGACATGCAGCAAAACCCCTCCTCCTCCGAACCGATCGTGTCGCTCCGCGACGTGCAGAAGAGCTTTGGCCCGCTCCGGGTGCTCGATGGTGTCTCCTTTGCCGTCGAGCGCGGCGAAGTGCTGGCGCTGATCGGCCGCTCCGGCTCCGGCAAGAGCACGGCGCTGCGCTGCATCGACCGCTTCGAGAAGGTGGACGGCGGCCAGATCGTCGTGTGCGGGCATCGCGTCGATCGTCCCGATGTCGATCTGCGCGCGCTGCGCCAGGACGTTGGCATCGTGTTCCAGAGCTACAATCTGTTTCCGCACCTCACGATCGAACAGAACATCACGCTCGCCCCCTGCGCGGTGAAGGGCATGGCCACCTCGCAAGCCAGGGACCTCGCGCGCAAAGTGCTGGCCCAGGTCGGGCTCGAGGAGAAACTGCACGCCTATCCCGAGCAGCTCTCGGGCGGACAGCAGCAGCGCGCGGCCATCGCCCGCTCGCTGGCGATGCAGCCGAAAGTGATGCTGTTCGACGAGGTCACCTCCGCGCTCGATCCCGAGCTTACCGGCGAGGTGCTGAAGGTGATCGAGCAATTGGCGGCGGACGGCATGACCATGGTGATGGTCACCCATGAGATGGGTTTTGCCAAAGGCATCGCCGACCGGATCGTCTTCATGCATCGCGGCAAGGTCCACGAGACCGGCCCCGCCTCGATCCTGACGTCGCCGGCGACGCCCGAACTCACGCAATTCGTGGGCACTGGAAACTTAAAATCATAACAGGAGAGGACAACCAAGGATGACAAACAAGACACTGCTGGGGACCGCCGCCGCGCTGTTCGGCCTCGTCATGATATCAGCCACGCCGGCATCGGCCGACCTGCTCGACGACATCACGCAGGCCAAGAAGATCCGCATCTCGACGGACGTCGCCATTCCGCCCTCGGGTATGATGGACAGCAGCATGAAGCCGACCGGCTCCGACGTCGAGGTGGCGCAACTGCTCGCCAAGGATTGGGGGCTCGAACTCGAATTCATCCAGACCACCGGCGCAACCCGCATCCCCAACGTCCTGACCGGCAAGGCCGACATCATCATCTCGACCCTGTCGGTGACGCCCGATCGCGCCAAGGTCATCGACTTCACCAAGCGCTATGCGACGCTGCAATCCGACGTCGGCTGCCTGAAATCCTCGACCGTCAAGGACTGGCCCGATCTGAAGGACAAGTCGATCGGCGTCTCCCGCGGCACCACGCAGGACACCACCCTGTCCAACATGAAGGACAAGGACCTCAAGATCTCGCGCTACGACGACGACGCCACGATGGTGACGGCGGCCGTCTCCGGTCAGGTCGACTGCGTCGCCTCGTCGGCGACGATCATCAACCAGATCGGGGTGAAGAACCCGTCGCGTGTGTTCGAGTCCAGGATCCCGCTGGCGACCTTCGACCTCGCGATCGGCCTGAAGAAGGGTGAGCAGCGCCTGATGGACAAACTCAACGCCTGGATCACCGAGAACGTCAAGAACGGCAAGCTCAACGCGATCTACAAGAAATTCCACGGGGTCGAGCTGCCGCCCGACATGCGCAGCTGAAACCAGGGAAAATCGTGGCAGCCGCGAAGCGGCTGTCACGACCAACGTAAACTCAAGAAGGACATCACATGCGTCTCGTCATCGGATCCGACCACGCCGGCTGGCCGCTCAAGCAGACCGTTATCGATCACATCCGCAGCCTCGGCCACGACGTCGTCGATGTCGGCTCCCATGACGACAAGCCGGTGGATTTCCCCGACATCGCACGGGCCGTGGCGCAGAAGGTGACGTCAGGCGAAGCCGCACGCGGCATCATGGTGTGCGGCACCGGCGTCGGCGCCTCGATCGCGGCCAACAAGATGAAGGGCATCCGCGCCGCGGTTTGCCACGATGTTCATTCCGCCCATCAGAGCGTCGAGCATGACGACGTCAACGTCATGTGCATCGGCGCGCAGATCGTCGGCGCCTGGCTCGCCGTGGATCTGGTCTCGTCCTATCTCTCCGCCGAATTCTCGACGGACGAGGATTTTCGCCGCCGCGTCGAGAAGCTGCGCATCATGGACGAGCAAGGCTGACGGCCGGCCCGGACCGCATGCGCTGAGCGATCGGTTCCCTCGCCTGGAATGGATCGCCCACATCGCCGGCCACGGCTAAACTCTCCCGATTCGTGGAGAGCACCTTGGCCTTTCTCTTCGTCCTCATCGTCGGCCTGATCGCCGGCACCGTCTCAGGCATCGTCGGCACGGGGTCGTCGATCATGCTGATGCCGGTGCTGGTCTATGCCTATGGGCCGAAGGAAGCCGTGCCGATCATGGCGGTCGCCTCCGTGATGGCGAACTTCTCGCGGATCCTGGCGTGGTGGCGCGAGGTCGACTGGCGGGCCTGCGCGGCCTATTCGGTGACGGGCATTCCGGCCGCCGTGCTGGGCGCGCGCACGCTGCTCGCGCTCCCCTCGCACGCCGTCGATCTCGCCATCGGCATCTTCCTGATCGCGATGGTGCCGGTGCGGCACTGGCTGGCGCGGCACGACCTCAAGGCCAATCTCTGGCATCTGGCGATCGGCGGGGCGATCATCGGCTATCTCACCGGCATCGTGGTCTCGACCGGCCCGCTCAGCGTGCCGCTGTTCCTGTTCTACGGCCTGTCCAAGGGTGCGTTCCTCGCAACCGAGGCGGCCTCCTCGCTCGGCCTCTACTTCGCGAAGTCCGTGACCTTCGAACGTTTCGGCGCGTTGACGCAGGATGTCTTCATCAAGGGCCTGATTGCGGGCTCCTCGCTGATGTCGGGCGCCTTCATCGCAAAACGCTTCGTGCTGCATCTCAAGCCGGAGATGTTCCGTCTGGTGATGGACGCGATCATGATCGCTGCGGGCCTCTCCATGCTCTGGAACGCAACGCAGCCGTAATCGCGCTCAGGCGGCGAATTCGGGCGCGATCGACGGGCTGCCGGCGAGGACGCGGCTTGTCTCAGTGGGTACCGCCTGCTTTTCGAGCCATTGCAGCACGGCGTCGAGCGGCTGCGGCCGATGGTAGTGATACCCCTGCCCGAGCATCACGCCCATCTCGCGCATTGCATCAGCCTGCTCGGGCCGCTCGATGCCTTCCGCGACGAGCGTCAGCCCCAGCGTGCCGGCGAGCGAGGCGATGACGCCGACGATCGCCTTGTCTTCCGCGCTGTCAGGGATCTCGCTGATGAAGGCTTTGTCGATCTTGACCTTGTCGAGCGGGAACCGCCTGAGATGCGCGAGCGAGCTGTAGCCCGTGCCGAAATCGTCGAGCGCGATGGTCGCGCCCAGGCGCCGCAGGCGGTGCAGCGTCTCGGAGGCGCTGGCGATGTTGTTGATCAGCGAGCCCTCAGTGATCTCGAGCTCCAGCGACGAGGCCGCAACGTTGAAACGCGCGCAGGTCGCGCGCAGCTCGGCAGCGAGCGAATGGTCGGCAAGCTCGGACGGCGGCAGATTGATCGCGATCCTGATCTGCGCCCTGCCGGCGGACACCAGTCGCTGCAACGCGCGACAGGCATCGGTCAGCACGTAGCGCGTCAGCCGCGCATTGTTGCCGCTGCGCTCGATCAGCGGCAGGAATTCGCCGGGACCGATCAAGCCAAGTTCGGGATGGCGCCAGCGGATCAGCGCCTCGAGGCCGACAACGGCCTGGCTCCCGAGGTCGACCTGGCTTTGATACCAGACCTCGAACTGCCCCTCGGCGAAGCCTGCGGGAATGGCGAGCTCGAGATCCCGGCGGCGGCGATAGTCGCGCTGAAGCGCTTCGTCGAGCACGGCGACCGTGCCCGGCGCCTTGCTCTTGGCATGGTAGAGCGCGATGTCGGCGAGCGCCGGCAAATGCGACAGCTCGGGATCGGCGGCACGGCGCACGGCAAGGCCGATGCTGGCGCGCGGCACGACCTGCTTGTCGTGCAGCCGGATCGGCACGGAAATCGCATCGAGCAGCTGGCGCGCGAACGCCTGGGCGGTCGCTTCATTGCTGACCTCGGGGCGGATCACGACGAATTCGTCGCCGGCGAGCCGGGCGACCCAATCCTGCGGTTCGACCGCATCGCGAAGGCGCTCGGAGATGTGCACCAGGAACTTGTCGCCGGCATCATGGCCGAATGTGTCGTTGATGCCCTTGAAGTCGTCGAGATCGATGAAGCAGAAGGCGATCAGCGAGTCCGGCGAGCCGGCATCGCCGCTCAGGGTCACCAGATGCTCGGACAGCGAGCGACGGTTGGGCAGGCCCGTGAGCGGATCGTGCGCGGCCATGTGCCCGAGCCGGTCGAGCGCCCCCGACGTCGTGTGCTGCATGGCGTTGAAGGCATGCGCGAGCTGGCCGAATTCGTTCGTCGATTTGATGTCGGCCGGATACGCGCGCCCGTCCTGCTTGCTGCGCTGGATCGCCGACATGATCGCGGTAAGCGGCTTGCCGATGAAGATGTTGGCCGATATCCGCATCGCGATCAGGGTGGCAAATGTCGCGAGCAGGCCGACCACCAGCAGCAGCATCAGCCGGCTGCCCGTGTCCGTGTAGACCGTCGCATAGGAATAGGCGATCGCGATACGGCCGGCCTGCACGGCGATGTTGCCGTTGCTGTAGCGGATCGGACGCGAGACTTCCGATACCGCCTGGTCCGCCGGCCGCGCCACCACCCGCGCGATCGCGACGCCGGTGTCGTCATAAACGGCCGCCGCGGCAATGGTCTCGTCGTGCATGATCTCGTTGAGGACGCTCGTGACCTGATCGTAGCGCATCTTCCAGAGCGGCTCGGCGATCAGCTCGGCGCGGCTCTCGGCCGTGCGGGCAATGCGCGCGTCGAGCTGCCTGATCTGCGACCAGAAGCTCGATGCCTCGACGCCGGCGGAGGCGAGCAGCTGCACCACCAGCAGCACCGGCACGGTGGCCCAGATCATCGCACGAACCACCGAGCGCGAGCGCGACGGCGCCGTCGCCTGCTGCTTGCGATCCGGGTCGGTCATGTCGTCACCGTTTCGCATCAGTCAGCAGCGCCTTCCGGAAGCGTCAGCGAAGAGATGAGCGCATCGATGGAGAAATCGTACTGGCCGCAGCGCCCTGCCCTCGCCCTGAAGCGCGCGAAATCGATCCGATCGAAGGCGCGCGTCTTGATGAGGTCTCCGACCGAAGCGAGATTGCCGCGCGTGATCGCGGACGTCCTGGCCTCGACGCGGGGCGATGCGGTCGCGAAGTCGCAGCCGTCGGCGTAGTCGCGCAGGAGGACGACCGACCAGCCGCCGAGCAGGAAATGTCCGCCATCGGTCATGAGCAGACGTCCCGCCTTGATCTCGCGCAGCGCGTCCTCCGACCAGTTGAGGCCGACCAGCTGGATGTTTCGGCCGGGCGTAAGGCCGGCAGCGACCACCGCGCGAAGCGCGCCGAGCGCCATCGGATCGTTTCCGGCCCAGATTCCGGCAGGCCGGATCTCCTTGCGCGTGGCCCAGCTCAGATAATTCCTGGTGACCTGCTCTGCCTCCGACTGGGTCCAGTTCGCGAACAGCATCCGGTCCACCACCACGTCGGGCGCCGCGTCCACCGCGAGCTTGAGACCGGCGTTACGGGCGATCGAGGCCGGCGTGATCTCGTCGCCGCCGATGCCGAGAATGTGGATCTTGCCGTCCGGGCTCTGCCATTTCTCGGCGCGCGCCACTTTGATCAAGGCATTGGCCATCCTCGCACCCGCGGTCTGGAGATCGGTCGTGATGTCGCCGAGCCAGGTCTTGAGCTTTTGCCGGGGCGGTCCGAGGCGCGCGGCGTCGTCGCCGATCAACGTATTCGAGAGCAGCAGCGTCTTGACCCCGGCGGCCTCGGCCGCCTCCAGGATGGGAACGGCAGCGGATTCCTCGTTCGACAGGATGAGGAAGTCCGGCTTGTCGGCGCGTGCCACCACGCCGAAGCCAAGCTCCTGCATGGTGCGGTAATTCCGCTCGCTGGTCAGCACCTCGACATGCGCGTCGAGCTTGCGGCCCGCGGCCTGCATGGTCTGCGCGACCATGTCCCAGTAGACCTCGCCGGTCTTGCCGGGGTTGACGAAAACGATGTTGAGACGCCCGGCGTCGGCAGCAACGGCGCCGCCTGCCGGCAGAAGAAAGCCGCAGGCCATGCCCACGGCGAGCATTATCCGCAAGACTACCGTCATTCGTTTCGCCATCCCGTATCGGTTTCGAAACTGGACCCGCGTCCGCTAACATTTGGCAAAGTCCGGAACGGCGCGGCGGCGTAGAGCTAACAAAGGGTGTATCGGCTGCGGTGAATTGGGCTAATGGGGGTGCCGGCCATCGCCGTCTC
Organism: Bradyrhizobium barranii subsp. apii; assembly: GCF_011516635.5. Taxonomy (GTDB): domain Bacteria; phylum Pseudomonadota; class Alphaproteobacteria; order Rhizobiales; family Xanthobacteraceae; genus Bradyrhizobium; species Bradyrhizobium barranii. Next base: position 5,856,179 of record NZ_CP096255.1, read on the forward strand.
GCCCGTCATTCCGTGCTATCAGCAAACCTGACCCCCCCGACTCGCTGTCCCCATGGCCAAGAACACGCTTTCCTTCGTCTGCCAGAACTGCGGCGCGGCCTATAACCGCTGGCAGGGCAAGTGCGAATCCTGCGGCGAGTGGAACACGCTTGCCGAGGAGGACACGACCGGCAGCGTACCGGTCTCGATCCGCTCCAAGCGCAAGGGACGGACGTTTGCGCTGGAGAGCCTGTCGGGGAAGACCCAGGACGCTCCGCGCCTGTCCTCGGGCATGACCGAGCTCGACCGCGTCACCGGTGGCGGCTTCGTCCGCGGCTCGGTGCTGCTGGTCGGCGGCGATCCCGGCATCGGCAAGTCGACGCTGCTGACGCAGGCCACCAGCATGATGGCGCGCGCCGGCCACCGCATCGTCTACATCTCCGGCGAAGAGGCGGTCGCCCAGGTGCGGCTGCGCGCCGAGCGGCTCGGCCTGTCGGACGCGCCGGTGCAGCTCGCGGCCGAGACCTCTGTCGAGGATATCGTCTCGACGCTGTCGGAAGGCGCGGTGCCGCGGCTGATCGTGATCGACTCGATCCAGACCATGTGGACCGACACGGTGGAATCCGCGCCCGGCACGGTCACCCAGGTGCGCGCCTCGGCGCAGGCGCTGATCCGCTTCGCCAAGAAGACGGGTGCTGCCATCATCCTGGTCGGCCATGTCACCAAGGACGGCCAGATCGCAGGCCCCCGCGTGGTCGAGCACATGGTCGATGCGGTGCTGTCCTTCGAGGGCGAAGGCTCGCAGCAATTCCGCATCCTGCGCGCCGTGAAGAACCGCTTCGGCCCGACCGACGAGATCGGCGTGTTCGAGATGACTGGCCTTGGCCTGCGCGAGGTCACCAATCCCTCCGAGCTGTTCCTGTCCGAGCGCGATCTGGGCACGCCGGGCACCGCAGTCTTCGCGGGCATCGAGGGCACGAGGCCCGTTCTGGTCGAATTGCAGGCCTTGGTCGCCCCCACCTCGCTCGGCACCCCGCGCCGGGCCGTGGTCGGCTGGGATCAGAGCAGGCTCTCCATGGTGCTGGCGGTGCTGGAGGCCCATTGCGGGGTCAAGCTGTCCGGCCACGACGTCTATCTGAACGTCGCGGGCGGCCTGCGCATCCACGAGCCGGCGGCCGATATGGCCGCCGCGGCCGCACTGGTTTCATCCCTGGTTAATGCGCAGTTACCCACCGATGCCGTCTATTTCGGCGAGATTTCGCTCTCCGGCGTCATCCGCCCGGTGGCGCAGACCCCGGCCCGGCTCAAGGAAGCGGTCAAGCTCGGCTTCAAGCGCGCCGTGCTGCCCGAATCGGCCCGGGGCGGCGATGCTGGCGGCGACGCCGGACTGTCCCTCAACGCGATCAACAGCCTGACGACACTGGTGGCCGAGATCGCGGCCCGGGGCTCCCGCCGCGGCGACTCGAGCCCTCCGGCGGAGAAAAATGCCACACCGGCAAGATTCCGCCGTGGAGAGGGTTAGGCGGAGGTGACGTCCTCCGCCCCCACCGCTATACAGCCGTCACAAAAGCAGCATGGGATTGCGTGGTTGCGGCCTTGCCGGGAACGCCGTCTGGCCCTCACTTAGGGCCACGGCCAAACACCGATTCGCTGAGCACCTTTGAAGTACGAGCGGACCCGACCAGCCGATGCCAGTAACACTCCTCGACCTGATCCTGCTCGGTGTGATGCTGATCTCGGGCCTGCTCGCCATGGTCCGCGGCTTCATGCGTGAAATCCTGTCGATCGCGGCCTGGGGCGCAGCGGCGATCGTGACGCTGTACTCGTTCTCGAAGCTGCTGCCGACCGCAAAGACCTATTTCAACAACGACACGGTGGCGAGCGTCGTCGTGGTCGCCGGTGTGTTCGTCGGCACCCTGGTCGTGGTTTCCGTGATCACGGTCCGGATCTCCGACATGATCCTGGATTCGCGCATCGGCGCGCTAGACCGCACCCTGGGCTTCCTGTTTGGCCTCGCTCGCGGGCTTTTGATCGTCGTGGTCGCGTTCCTGTTCTTCACCTGGCTGGTGCCGGACAAGCAGCGCCCGGACTGGGTCACGGGGGCAAAGTCCCGGGTGGTGCTCCAGGGAACCGGCGATTGGCTGATGGCCCTCTTGCCTGACGACCCCGAGAACACCATCTTGAAGAGATTCAAGAAAAACAAACCAGATGATGATCAAGCTGATTCCGAACAGCAGCCTTCGGGCACTGGCGACGCATACAGCAAACCGGCTCGTGACAGCCTCAAGAAGCTGATCGAGAAACCTGCGGCGCGTTGATTAGGCCCTAAAAGAGAGGCGCGGACGAGATGCGACACCCTGACCAGGACGCCCAACGTGATCTCGGCCCAGCCGCGCTAGAGCTTCAGGACGACCTGGATGGCGATACGCTCCGTGAGGAATGCGGCGTCTTCGGCATCTATGGCCACCCCGACGCCGCCGCCATCACCGCGCTCGGCCTCCACGCCCTCCAGCATCGCGGCCAGGAGGCCGCCGGCATCGTCTCCTACGACGGCAGCCGCTTTCACTCGGAACGCCGCCTCGGCCTCGTCGGCGACACCTTCTCCCGCCGCGAGGTGATCGACCGCCTGCCCGGCAATATGGCCGTCGGCCATGTCCGCTACTCCACCACCGGCGCCACCATCCTGCGCAACGTGCAGCCGCTGTTCGCCGAGCTCAATGCCGGCGGCCTTGCGGTCGCCCACAACGGCAACCTCACCAACGGCCTGACGCTGCGCCGCGAGCTCGTGAAGAACGGCGCGATGATGCAGTCGACCACCGACACCGAGGTGATCCTGCATCTCGTCGCGCGCTCCCGGCGCAGCCGCTTCATCGAACGCTACATCGACGCCCTGCGCGAGATCGAGGGCGCCTATGCATTGGTTTCGCTGACCAACAAGAAGCTGGTCGGCGCGCGCGATCCGCGCGGCATCCGCCCGCTGGTGCTCGGCGAGCTCGACGGTTGTCCGATCCTGACCTCGGAGACCTGCGCGCTCGACATCATCGGCGCGCGCTTCATTCGCGACATCGAGCCCGGCGAAGTCATCGTGTTCGACGAGAACGGCCAGGACATCCACAAGCCGTTCCCGCCGATGGCGCCGCGCCCCTGCATCTTCGAATACATCTATTTCTCCCGCCCGGACTCCATCGTTCACGGCCGCTCGGTCTACGAAGTGCGCAAGGCCTTTGGTGCGCAGCTCGCGCGCGAGAGCCATGTGCCGATCGACGTCGTCGTCCCGGTGCCGGATTCCGGCGTGCCCGCCGCGGTCGGTTACAGCCAGCATTCCGGCGTGCCGTTCGAGCTCGGCATCATCCGCAACCACTATGTCGGCCGCACCTTCATCCAGCCGACGCAGGCGATCCGCGAGTCCGGCGTGCGCATGAAGCATTCGGCGAACCGCGCCGCGATCGAAGGCAAGCGCATCATCCTGATCGACGACTCGCTGGTGCGCGGTACCACCTCGAAGAAGATCGTGCGCATGATGCGCGATGCCGGCGCCAAGGAAGTGCATTTCCGCCTCGCCTCGCCGCCGATCCTCTATCCCGATTATTACGGCATCGACCTGCCGGATCGCGGCGGCCTCCTGGCCGCGACACACTCGCTGGAGGAGATGCGCGAGATCATCGGCGCCGACTCGCTCGCCTTCCTGTCGATCGACGGCATGTATCGCGCCATGGGCGAGCCCGGCCGCGACCCCGCCAATCCGAAATTCTCGGATCATTGCTTCACCGGGGCGTATCCGACCCACCTCACCGACCAGACCCAGACCGAGCAGCAGCCCCGGCAGTTGTCGCTGTTGGCGGAGGCGAGCTGACGCGAGTCCGCGCCGATGCAGCTGACCATCGCCATTCTCTGCGGAGGGCTTTTGGTCGGCTTCATCGTCTTCGCCTTCAGGCAGGGCATGAAGGTACCGCCTGACAGCTCGGCGAACGGCCCGAACAATAGTACCAATATCCAGTAGGGCTGCGGCGGGAGCTCGAGGGCAGAAATTCCGGGCTTGTCCCGGCCATCCACGCCTGTAAAACCCCGCCATGACAAAACCCCTCGCCAACCGCATCGCTCTCGTCACCGGCGCCTCGCGCGGCATCGGCTTCGCCACGGCCAGGGCGCTGGCCAAGGCCGGCGCGCATATCGTTGCGACGGCGCGCACGCAGGGCGGGCTGGAAGAGCTCGATGACGAGATCCGGAAAGACGGCGGCAGCGCCACGCTGGTGCCGCTCAATCTCACCGATTCCGACGGCATCGCGCGGCTCGGGGCCGGCCTGCACGAACGCTATGGCAAGCTCGACATCCTCGTCGGCAATGCCGGCGTGCTCGGCCCCTCCTCGCCGGTCGGCCACATCGAACTGAAAGCTTTCACCGATGTGATCGCGGTCAACGTCTCCGCGAACTTCCAGCTGATCCGCTGCATGGAGCCGCTGCTGCGGCAGTCCGATGCCGGCCGCGCCGTGTTCATCACCTCGGGCGCCGCCAACAAGGCCACCGCCTATGTCAGCCCCTACGCCGCCTCCAAGGCCGCGCTGGAAACACTGGCCCGCGCCTGGGCGCAGGAAACCACGAACACGCCGCTCCGTGTCAACCTGTTCAACCCGGGCCCGATCCGCACCCGGATGCGCGCCACGTTGATGCCGGGCGAAGATCCGGCGACGCTGGAGACACCCGAGCAGGTCGCCGAATTCATCGTGCCGATGTGCGCGCCGGACTGGACCGAAACCGGCAAGTTCTACGACTACAAGACCCGCACGCTGATGAGCTTCCGCTCGCCGGCCTGATTGACTCGCGTGCCTCCCCGCGATTGACTGCCCGTGCTCAAGCGGCAGCAAGCCGCAAGCCAAAAAAGGGAGGTTGCCATGGCGCCGTGGCATGATCGCGCAGGGCTTGTCTGTACAAGGCTCGGCCGTGCGCTCGTACGAGTCTCTCACGCCTTCTCCATCCTGATTGCGGCCATCGCGTTCGTGCTTCCAGGCACGGCGACTGCGGGTGACGTCCCGACCTTCGCGGTCGATGCCTCCTGGCCAAAACAGCTGCCGAACAACTGGATCCTCGGCCAGGTCGGCGGCATCACCGTCGACTGGCAGGGCCATATCTGGGTGATCCATCGCCCGCGCTCGCTCACCGATGACGAGAAAGGCGCGAGCCTCAGCCCGCCGCGCTCGAAGTGCTGCGTGTCGGCGCCTCCCGTGCTCGAATTCGACACCGACGGCAATCTGCTGCGGTCGTGGGGCGGTCCGGGCGAAGGCTATGAATGGGTCGGCCGCGAGCACGGCATCGAGGTCGACGAGCGCGGCTTCGTCTGGGTCGGCGGCAACGCCGACAACGACAACGCCATTTTGAAGTTCACGCTCGACGGCAAGTTCGTCGCCCAGATCGGCAAGATCGCGCCGAGCCTCGGCAGCAACGACACCACGCAGCTCGGCAAGCCCGCCGAAACCGCGATCGACAAGGAGGCGAACGAAATCTACGTCGCCGACGGTTATGGCAACCGCCGCGTCATCGTGTTCGATGCGACGACGCTCGCCTACAAGCGGCACTGGGGCGCCTATGGCAACAAGCCCGATGACAACAAGCAGGCGGCGTATGATCCCAAGGCGCCCGTCTCCCAGCAATTCGGAAATCCCGTCCATTGCGTGAAGCTCGCCAATGACGGTCTCGTCTACGTCTGCGACCGCATCAACAATCGCATCCAGGTGTTCAAAAAGGATGGCACCTTCGTGAAGGAGTTCTTCTTCGAGAAGAACACACTTGGCAACGGCGCGGTGTGGGACGTCGCGATCTGGCCCGATCCGAAGCAGACCTATTTGCTCAGCGCCGACGGCGAGAACAACGAGATCAGGGTGATCAAGCGCGACGACGGCAGCGTGGTCGGCAGCTTCGGGCACAACGGCCGCAATGCCGGGCAATTCCACTGGGTGCATGCGATGGCGGTCGACGCCAAGGGTAACGTCTATACCGCCGAGGTCGATACCGGAAAGCGCATCCAGAAATTCAGGCTGACGTCGGACGCACTCAAATAGCGTCTCAACACACTTTGCCCAAAGGTTAACCGACGGATGACGCTACGCCGCAGCGTCATCCGGCTTTAGGCGCATTGCCGCCGGCCGTGGGACACGGTAGAGCGATCAGCCGGAACAAGGCTCCGCAAGAGAGCCGTCCGCATATTGAAAATGGAGGAGACCTATTATGACGACGACGCTCGCGCGCCGCTATGCGGCCCTTCTGGCCTGTGCCGCCTTCGGTTTTGCAACATCCGCCTACGCGCAGGACAAGACCGTCAAGATCGGCGTCTTGAATGACATGTCGAGCCTTTATGCCGATATCGGCGGCCCGAACTCCGTGGTCGCGATCAAGATGGCCGTCGAGGATTCCGGCCTGCTCAAGAAGGGCTGGAAGATCGACGTGCTGAGCGGCGATCACCAGAACAAGCCGGACGTCGGCGTCAATATCGCTCGGCAGTGGATCGACAACGAGAAGGTCGATGCGATCGCCGATACGCCGAACTCCGGCGTCGCGCTCGCGGTCAGCAACCTCGTCAAGGAAAAGAATTCGGTGCTGCTGAATTCCGGCGCCGCCTCTGCCGACTTGACCGGCAAGGCCTGCACGCCGAACACAATCTCCTACACTTACGACACCTACATGCTCGCCAACGGCACCGGCAAGGCGCTGACCAAGGCTGGCGGCGACACCTGGTTCTTTCTTACCGCGGATTACGCCTTCGGCCACGCGCTGGAACGCGACACCACGGCCGTCGTGACGGCGAACGGCGGCAAGGTGCTGGGCAGCGTCAAGCACCCGATCAACAGCTCGGACTTCTCGTCCTTCCTGCTGCAGGCCCAATCGTCTAAGGCCAAGGTGGTCGGCCTCGCCAATGCTGGCGGCGACACCACGAACTCGATCAAGCAGGCGGCCGAATTCGGCATCGTATCGGGCGGCCAGAAGCTCGCGGCGCTGCTGCTGTTCATCAACGACGTGCATTCGCTGGGGCTAAAGACCGCGTACGGCCTGACCTTCACCGAGTCCTTCTACTGGGACATGAACGAGCAGACCCGCGCCTGGTCGAAGCGCTTCGCCGCCCTGGCCAGCAAGAACGCGATGCCGTCTATGACCCAGGCCGGCAACTACGCGATGGTGCTACACTATCTCAAGGCGATGGAAGCGCTCGGCGGCAACCCGCATGACGGCGCCAAGGTCGTCGCCAAGATGAAGGAGCTGCCGACCGACGATCCGCTGTTCGGCAATGGCCCGCTGCGCCAGGACGGACGCCGTCTCATCCCGGCCTATCTGTTCGAGGTGAAGAAGCCCGAGGAGTCGAAGGGCCCGTGGGACTACTACAAGCAGATCGCCACGATCGCAGCGGAAGACGCGGCCAAGCCGCTCAAGGACAGCGAGTGTCCGCTGGTGAAGAAGTAAGACAGTCGACGCTGCCGTAGGGTGGGCAAAGGCGCGTAAGCGCCGTGCCCACCTTCTCTCTCCGCGAGTTGACGAAGTAGCGGTGGGCACGCTTCGCTTTGCCCACCCTACGAAACCGTCTTCGTAGTCACCAGCGTCCGCATCGCGATCGCGACACATACCACCATCAATACCGCCGCAAGCAGGAACGGCGCGCCGGGCAGATGCCACGGCGCGCTGGCGCCGATGAAATAGGAAAACGTCAGCGTGAACAGGAACGGCCCGACGAGCTGCGAGACGCTCTGCACGCTCGCGGTCGCGCCCTGCAACTGGCCCTGCTGATCGGGCGCGACCAATCGCGTCATCAGCGATTGCATGGCGGCACCCGAGATGCCCCACAGCGACATCACGGGAATGCCGATCCAGAACAGCGGGCCGGTCGGCGCGGCGCCGAAGATCACGAAGCCGATCGCGCCACAGCACAGGCCGAGCACCAGCGCATTCCGCTCGCCGAGCACGCGCACGATCGGGCCGATCGCGAGCCCCTGCACCACCATGGCGCAGATGCCGACCATCGCGAGCGTCAGACCCACGGTCTTGGAATCCCAGCCGTAGCGATAGGTCGCATAGAGCACGAAAGTCGAGGGCAGCACGACATGCGCGACCTGTGCGATGAAGTTGACGATGGATAACGCGGCCAGCGCCGCGTTGGACCGCAGCAAGTGCAGCGCTCCGATCGGATTGGCGCTGGTCCAGCGGAACGGCGCGCGCCGCTCCGGCGCCAGCGATTCCGGCAGGACGAAGAGCCCATAGAGCGCATTGGCAAAGCTCAAAGCCGCCGACGCCCAGAACGGCAGCCGCGGATCGATATCGCCGAGCAGGCCGCCGAGCGCCGGGCCCAGGATGAAGCCGGCGCCGAAGGCAGCTCCAATCCTGCCGAAGACGGCCGCGCGCCGCTCCGGCGGCGTGATGTCGGCGATATAGGCAAAGGCGGTCGAAATGCTCGCCGAGGTGATGCCCGAGATCACGCGGCCGATGAACAACCAGAGCAGCGACGGCGCGAGCGCCATCAGCACATAGTCGGCGGCGAGCCCGAAATTCGACAGCAGCACCACCGGCCGCCGTCCGAAGCGATCCGACAGCGCGCCGAGCACCGGCGAGAACACGAACTGCATCAGCGCCCAGGCGGTGCCGAACAGGCCGAAGATGCGGGCCGCATGCGCGGTGTCGTTGTCGACGAAGCTCTCGATCAGCTTCGGCAGGATCGGCATGATCACGCCGAGCGCGAGCATGTCGAGCAGGATGGTGACGAAGATGAAGGCGACGGCACCACGCCGGACCGGCGCAGCGCTTCGCGCCGTCGCCTCGCCGGCATCGTTGCTCACGACGGCCGCTTGCGCTTGTGGGCGAAGGGGTTGGCCTTTTCGCGAAGAGTGATGCGCACCGGCGTACCCGGCAGCTCAAAGGTCTCGCGCATGGAATTGGTCAGGTAGCGCAAGTAGGACTGCGGCACCGCGTCCGCGCGCGAGCAGAACAGCACGAAGCTCGGCGGACGCGCCTTGTTCTGCGTGATGTAATTCAGCTTGAGCCGTCGGCCGGACACGGCCGGCGGCGGATTGGCCTGCACGGCCTGCTCGAACCAGCGATTGAGCGCGGATGTCGGCACGCGCCTGTTCCAGACCGCGTAGGCATCCTGGATCGCCTGCATCAGACGATCGATGCCCTCGCCCATCAGACCTGACACGGCGACGATCGGCACGCCCTTGATCTGCGGCAGCCAATGGTCGGCATCGCGGCGCAGGCCCGAGACGGCGCCGCCGCCCTTGGTCTCCATCAGATCCCATTTGTTGACGGCGAGCACGACCGCGCGGCCCTCGCGCTCGATCAGATCGGCGATGCGCAGATCCTGCTCCTCGAAGCGGTTCTGCGTATCCATCATCATCACGACGACTTCGGCAAAGCGGACCGCACGCAACGCGTCGGCGACCGAGAGCTTCTCCAGCTTTTCCTCGATGCGCGAGCGACGGCGCAGGCCTGCGGTATCGAACACGCGAAAATCGCGGCCCTTCCAGTTGATCTCGACCGCGATGGAATCGCGTGTGGTGCCGGCCTCCGGGCTCGTCAGCAGGCGCTCCTCGCCGAGCAGATGATTGATCAGCGTCGACTTGCCGGCATTGGGCCGGCCGACGATGGCGACGCGGATCGGACGCGTCGCGGCCTCCTCCTCGGTCAGCGGCTCGTCGTCCTCGGCTTCATCTTCCTCGACAGGCTCCGGCATCAACTCGCGGAGGGCGTCATACAGCTCGCCCATGCCCTCGCCGTGCTCGGCCGAGACCTGGATGGGATCGCCGAGGCCGAGCGCAAAGGCCTCCATCGCGCCGGCATCGCCATGCTTGCCTTCGCTCTTGTTGGCGACCAGCAGCACCGGCTTGTTGGCCTTGCGGGCGAAATCAGCGAAGGCGCGGTCGGTGGGCGTGAGGCCGATGCGGGCATCGACGACAAAGAACAGCGCGTCGGCTTGTGCGATCGCGGCCTCGGTCTGCTCCTGCATGCGCGCGGTCAGCGAGCCCTTGGCGCCCTCGTCGAGGCCGGCGGTATCGATGATGGTGAATTCGAGATCGCCGAGCCTGGCCTCGCCCTCGCGGCGGTCGCGGGTGACGCCCGGCAGGTCATCGACGAGCGCGAGCTTCTGCCCAACCAGGCGGTTGAACAGCGTCGATTTGCCGACATTGGGCCGGCCGATAATAGCAATCGTGAAGGACATCGGTCATTCGTGCGCTGCGAAGGCCGCGCCTGTCAATGTAATGAAGTGATCAGCGCGAAAAGCTGCCGCTCGGCATCGGTGCCGGGAAAGCTCCCTGCGATTGCTGCTGGGTGGTCTGGGTCGGCTGCGCCTGCTGGACGGGTTGATCCGGCGGCGGGGCGGTGGTGCGCTTGCGCACGATCTTCTGCTTGGGCGGCGGAGCGGCCGTAGGCGGCGCGGCCTCGGGCTGGGCCTCGCCGTCAACCTCGCCCGCCGGCGCCTCAGCGGGCGCGGTGGAGGCGCTGGCAGGCTGTTTGGTCTTCTTCGCCTTGGCACCCTTTGCCGGCTTGGCCTCGGGCGGCGGCTCGGCGGGCAGAGCCGCGACGGCCGGTGCGTTCGGATCCGGCTGCTGCTGTGCTGCGCCCTTGTACATCTCCCGCGGCACGCCCTGCTCGAGGCCCGGAACGCCCTCCGGGAAGACCGGCTTGCGGTCGCCCGGCAGCTTCTTCTTGGTGTCGAGGAAGTCGAGCATGTCGCTTGGATCGAAGCTGGAGCAGCCGCCCAGGATGCCCGTGAAGGCGATCAGGACGGCGGCTGCGATCAAGCGTGGCGTGCGGCGCATCTTGTGTCTCGTCTACGTCAGAGAGCCGTCGTCAGCTTTTGGCGACGGGCGGCAGCAGGGCCTGGAGCGCCTCGGCGCGTGAGCGCAAACCGGGCGGCGTTTCGCCGTCCTCGGCAATCGCGTCGAGCCATTTGCGGGCCGCGGTCATGTCGTTGTTGCGCCAGGCCGATAGCGCCAGCAACTCGCGGGCGCTGTGGCGGAACGTGGATTTGGGCGCGGCGGAGGACTCCAGCCGCTGCTGCATGTCGGCATAGGACGCGCTGTCGACCAGCAAGCCGGCGGCGCGGATCTTCGCCAGATCCTGCCACTCACCACCGATGCTGCGATCGGCGGCGATGTCGTCAAACATCTTGGCGGCCGCCTTGGGATCGCGGGGCGCTGCCTCGGCCGCGGCACGTAGCCGCGCCAGGGTGCGATAACCCGAGGGAGCCTTGGCGGCGAGCGCGGTGAAGGCGGCCTCGGCCTCCGCGTGCTTGTCCTGGTCGGACAGCTCAGCGGCCTTCTCGAAGGCGGCGCCGGCCTCGGCGGCCTTCTTGCCCTCCAGGTACTGGTAGCCGCGCCAGCCGCCCACAGCAGCCACGATCAGCACCATCAGGGCAATGAAGACGATCGAATACTTGTCCCACAGCTTCTTGAGCTGTTCGCGACGTACTTCCTCGTCGACTTCGTCAAATAATTCAGACACTTATGTTTATCCCATGCCCGTCCGGGTGCGCGCGCCAATGCGTTCGCGTCAGGAATCCCCGTCCCCCACGTGGCGGCGGGGTACCCTAACGATATGGCGGTGGCAAGGCAAAGCGAGCCCAATCAAGGCGTTAACCACCCGGAACAGCCCGGACCGGCCTGTCCGGCTCAGGTTCCCAGGAGCTCCCGCAGCTGCCGCTTCAGCACCTTGCCGTTGGCATTGCGCGGCAGCGGCTCGGGGGTGATCGCCATGGTTTCGGGGACCTTGTAGTCGGACAGCCGCTCCGCGCACCAGGCGCGCAAGGCTTCGCTTGCCACCGGCGCCCGCGTCACCACCACGGCGTGGACGCGCTCACCCAGCACCGGGCAAGCCTTGGCAATGATCGCGCTCTCGACCACGGCGGGGTGGCCGGCCAGCACGGACTCGACCTCGGCCGAATAGATCTTCAGGCCGCCGCGATTGATCATGTCCTTCTGCCGGTCGAACACGCGGACAAACCCCTCCGCATCGACCGAGCCGAGATCACCGGAATGCCAGAATCCGCCCGTGAAGCTTTCGGCCGTGGCCTTCGGGTTATTCCAGTAGCCCTTGATGACGGAGGCGCTCTGGATCCAGAGCTCGCCGATCTCGCCAGCGGGCAGTTCGCGCCCGTCCGCTCCCATCGCGACGATGCGGGCACCGGGACACGGCAGGCCGACACTGTCGATGTGGCTCGCGGTCAGCTCGCCCGGCATGATCGTCGAGGGCGACGTCGTCTCGGTCGAGCCGTAGCAGTTCGCGAGCTTCAGGCCCGGAATCGTCACCTTGAGCTTCTCGATGGTCGCGACCGGCATCGGTGCGCCGCCAAAGCCGCCGATGCGCCAGCTCGAGAGATCGTAGCTGTCGAAATCGGGCTGGAGCAGGCAGAGATTGTACATCGCCGGCACCATCACGGTGTAGGTGACGCGCTCGCGTGCGGCGAGCTTGAGATAATCGGCGGCCTTGAATTCCGGCATGATGATCAGCGCGCCGCCGCAGCGGATCATGGTCGTGATGTTGGCGACGACGCCGGTGACGTGGCCGAGCGGCACCGCCGCGATCGAGCGGTCCGCTTCCGTCAACTGCAGGCAGGAGACGAACACCATCGAGGAATGGACGATGTTGCAATGGGCGAGCATCGCGCCCTTCGGCTTGCCCGTCGTGCCCGAGGTGTAGAGGATCATCGCGGTGTCCTCCTCGCCGATCTCGACCGGCGCCGATGCCGGGACGTTGTCGGCGAGTACGGCGAAACGCGACAGGGCCTGATCGCTGTCGACGGCGATGCGGTGGATGACATCGGGAACATCAAGCGCATCGGGCAGCCGCCCGGTGAGCCCTGCTTCATGGATCAGGATCCTGGCGCCGCAATCGGCGAGGACATAGGCGATCTCGGGCTTCTGCTGGCGCGTGCCGAGCAGCACCGTCACCAGCCCCTCATGCGCGGCGGCAAACAGCAGCAGCGGAAATTCGATACGATTGCCGAGCAGGATCGCGACCCGGTCGCCGCGCTGCAGGCCGAGCTTGCGAAAGCCCGCCGCGATCCGCGCCGCCTGCTCCACCGCCTGTCGCCAGCTCAACCGGACATCGCCTGCGATCAGCGCTTCGCCGTCCGGATTGCGGGCGCAAGCGTCCGCGATCATCGCCCACAGGCTCGCCGGCCGGTCGCAGAAGGCCGGCACCACCCGATCGCCGAAGCGCGCCTCGAATCGCATCGGAGGGATCTGAGATTGCGACCAGTCCATCGGGATGCCCTCGGCTGTTGCTTGTCACGTTCCGCGCACGGCTGCGCGGAACCGTCTTGCGCTGATCGGCTGTCGTCAGCCTCCCATGACGGGAACGCCGATCACAACCGGGTGGAATGCGAAGGCCAGCGCGAGATAAGCGACGACACCGACTGCAACGGCGATCAGATCATTGGTGACCCCGCCCACCGGAATCGGCGGGCCGCCGCCATCGGTGCGATGCTTCAGCGAGATGCGGTCATACACCGCCCAGCCCAGGAACGAGCCAAACAGGATGATGGAGCCGAGATCGCCATTGGCGAGCAGATGCGCGGCCGCCCACAATTTGATGCCCGCCAGCATCGGATGCTTCAGCGTCGCATAGATGCGCCCGCGCAAGTAGGACGCCACCACCAGGATAACCGCGGGCAGCATCAGCGCGACTGTAATGTGCTTGAATGCGACCGGCGGCTCCCAAACCGGGATCATTCCGGCAGCTCGATAATGGGCGAAGCCCCAGATGATCAGCGCCAGTCCCGCAAGCGAGACGGCCGCATAGAGGATCTTGTAGGTCCCCTCGCCCAGGCTCGCGATCGCCTGCGCGCGCGCCTCTCGTTTCGTTGTGAAAACATGGGCCGCAAAAAACAGCATCAGCCCCAGGATCATGACCAGCAGACCCACGACATCCTCCCCTCAACCAGCGCCCCCGCCTATGGCGTATCATCGATTGGGCGCGGGTCGCAACTCTCACGCCTCGTGGTGAGGCGTGCAGGCTCGGGTCTGCAACAGCGCGGCCTTCATCCTGCGAGACCCGCGCAAGCGCAGTCCGCAAGATGCGGGGATAGAGCTATTTTCCAAGCTCGCGATTATCGACATAGCGGATCGCTATCGGGCGTCCGGCCAGAGCGCCGCCGAGCCCGCTGGTGAATTTGAGCGGCAGGCAGGCTTTCAGCGATGAATTGATCGCGTTGAGATAGGTCGTTCGGGTATCGGCCGGGACGCCCGCGGTCGCATAGGTCAGCTGCGGCGGACCGATCATGCCGCCCGCCTTGTTGAAGCTGAAGCGCACCGCCATCTGCATGCCCGCGCGCGCATTGTCCGATGGCGGCGACCAGCAGGTGCGCAGCTCGGCGAAGAGATCGCCGATCGTATCGAGATCGTGATCCGGCCTCTGATATTTCGAGCGATCTGCCTCCGCCGGCACGGTTTCGATCGTGAGCTGGAGATTCTGGCCGTAGGGGTAGTCGATCTCGGGAATGCAGGGGCCGGGCTCGAGCGGGCTGCAATAGTACGGCGTGCAGGGCCGGCCGGCGAGCACGCTGCACGGCTCATGCGAAAACGGGATCGGATTGATCTGGCGGCGCTGCGCATCGGCGGCAACCGTCGATATCGCCAACAGGAGGAAAACGAGGATGCCGCGCCACATGATGGGAGCTCACAATGTCACACGCACAAACGTGGCATTGCCAACGAACGCGTCAAGCCTGCGGCTGTTCACATGCTCGCGTTTAGCTCCGGTGTCGTCGCCCGGCTCGACCGGGCGACCCAGTACTCCGAGACGGCGGTGATGGAATCGAGAGGCTGCGGCGTACTGGATTCCCGGCCTTCGCGGGGAATGACAGCGGAGTGTGGCCCCTACCCCTTCTTCTTGACGTCCTTGACGTTCGTGAACTCGATGCCCTCGGCGCGTTCCCTGGCGTAGCCGAGATAGAACTCGTTTCTCGCCAGATACACGGGATCGCCGTCGACATCGTCGGCGATGCTCGAGGTGTTGGCGGCGATGAAAGTGTCGAGCTTCTTGCGATCTTCGGATGAGACCCAGCGCGCGAGCTGGAACTCGCTGACCTCGAACTCGACGGGCAGCGAATATTCCGCCTCGAGCCGTGCCTTCAGCACGTCGAGCTGCAGCGCCCCGACCACGCCGACCAGCGCCGGTGCGCCGTCGCGCGGGCGGAACACTTGCACAACGCCCTCTTCGGACATCTGCTGCAGCGCTTCCTTCAGCTTCTTCGCCTTCATCGCGTCGGTGAGACGCACGCGGCGGACGATTTCCGGCGCGAAGCTCGGTACGCCGACGAAGGTGAAATCCTCGCCCTCGGTCAGGGTGTCGCCGATGCGCAGCGTGCCGTGATTGGGAATACCGACGACGTCGCCGGCGAAGGCTTCGTCCGCGACCGAACGATCCTGCGCGAAGAAGAATTGCGGGCTCGACAGCGGCATGCTCTTGCCGGTGCGCACCAGCTTGGCCTTCATGCCGCGACTGAGCTTGCCGGAACAGAGGCGCGCAAAGGCGATGCGGTCGCGGTGGTTCGGATCCATGTTCGCCTGGATCTTGAACACGAAGGCGCTCATGCGCGGATCGGTCGCCTCGACCTTGCGCTGGTCGCTCTCCTGCGCGCGCGGCTCCGGCGCGAACTTGCCGAGGCCTTCGAGGAGGTCGCCGACGCCGAAATTGCGTAGCGCGCTGCCGAAATAGACCGGCGTCAGATGGCCCTCGCGAAAGGCGGCGAGTTCGAACGGTTTTGAGGCCTCGGTGACGAGTTCGAGCTCGTCCTTGACCGCGCCGACATCGAGGTTGGCGTTGAGCTTGCCGAGCTCGGCGATCTCGATCTGCTGGGCCGCGCCGGTCTTGGCGCCGCCGCCTTCGAGCAGGCGTACGCCGCCATTGGCGACGTCATAGGTGCCGAGGAAATCGCGGCCGCGGCCGACCGGCCAGGTCATCGGCGTGGTGTCGAGCGCCAGCGTCTTCTCGATCTCGTCGAGCAGCTCGAACACATCGCGGCTCTCGCGGTCCATCTTGTTGATGAAGGTGATGATCGGGATGTCGCGCAGGCGGCAGACTTCGAACAGCTTTCGGGTGCGCGCCTCGATGCCCTTGGCGGCGTCGATCACCATGACAGCGGAGTCGACGGCCGTGAGCGTACGGTAGGTGTCCTCCGAAAAGTCCTCGTGGCCCGGCGTGTCCAGCAGATTGAACACAAGACCCTCGAACTCGAAGGTCATGACCGAGGTCACGACCGAGATGCCGCGCTCGCGCTCGATCTTCATCCAGTCCGAACGGGTGTTGCGCCGCTCGCCCTTGGCCTTGACCTGGCCGGCGAGATTAATGGCGCCGCCGAACAGCAGCAGCTTCTCGGTCAGCGTGGTCTTGCCCGCGTCCGGGTGGGAGATGATCGCGAAGGTGCGCCGCCGCGCCACTTCGGTGGCAAGCGGGGAACGGGCCGGCGAGTCGGCTGATATGACGATGTCGGACATGGCGGGAGCGTTTGGCAGGGAAAATGGGCCTGATCAAGCCTCATGTGGTGATTGCGGAGCCCCTCGGCCAGCCCCATATCCGCTCTCGGGGAGGACGGCCTCCCCCCTCATCAGCATATCCGCCGCGGGGACGACCCTGCCTTGAATGGAGGGTCGTCATGGCCTGGAGCATCCTGTTCGTCGCCGGTCTTCTCGAGATCACCTGGGCGATCGGCCTGAAATACACCGAGGGCTTTACCAAGCTTGTTCCGTCCGTCATTACGCTCGTGGCGATGGCCGGCAGCGTCATCCTGCTCGGTTTAGCCCTCAAATCGCTGCCCGTCGGAACCGCCTATGCGGTCTGGACCGGCATCGGCGCGGTCGGTACCGCCGCGCTTGGCATCATCCTGTTCGGCGAGCCGGCCACCGCGTTCCGTCTCGCCAGCATCGGGCTGATCGTCGCCGGCATCGCTGGGCTGAAATTCGTCACCTGACGAAAATCTGGACCGCCCACCAGGTCAGCGCCGCGACAATGGCCGAGGCCGGGATCGTGATCACCCAGGCATAGACGATCGAGCTCGCGACGTTCCAGCGCACCGCCGAGACGCGGCGGGCCGCGCCGACGCCGACGATCGCGCCGGTAATGGTGTGGGTGGTCGAGACGGGAACGCCGAGGAAGGTCGCCATGAACAGGGTCGCGGCGCCGCCGGTTTCGGCGCAAAAGCCCTGCATCGGCGTCAGCTTGGTGATGCGCAGGCCCATGGTGCGGACGATGCGCCAGCCGCCCATCAGCGTGCCCAGCGCCATCGCGGCCTGGCAGGACAGCACCACCCAGAACGGTACCGAGAATTCGCCGCCGAGATGGCCCTGCGAATACAGCAGCACCGCGATGATGCCCATGGTCTTCTGGGCGTCATTGCCGCCATGGCCGAGCGAATAGAGCGAGGCGGAGGCGAATTGCAGGATGCGGAAGGCGCGATCGACCGCGAACGGCGTCGAGCGCACCGAGAGCCAGGACACGATCGCGACCAGCATCATCGCGAGCAGGAAGCCGACCAGCGGCGACAGCACGATCGCCAGCACCGCCTTGGACAGGCCGCTCCACACCGCCGCCGAGATCCCCGCCTTGGCCATGCCGCCGCCGACGAGACCGCCGATCAGCGCATGCGAGGAGGAGGATGGGATGCCGAGCGCCCAGGTCACGAGATTCCAGACGATCGCGCCGACGAGCGCCGCGAAGATCACCTGGGCGTCGACCACCGCGGGATCGATGATGCCGGTGCCGATGGTCTGGGCAACATGCAGCCCGAACACCATGAAGGCGATGAAATTGAAGAACGCGGCCCAGAGCACCGCGAATTGCGGCCGCAGCACGCGGGTGGACACGATGGTCGCGATCGAATTGGCGGCGTCGTGCAGGCCGTTCAGGAAGTCGAACAGCAGCGCGACGGCGATCAAGCCGACGAGGACAGGAAGTCCGAGCGCAGCATCCACGGCGCGACCCCTGCCCTAAACTTGCTCGATGACGATGCTGTTGATCTCGTTCGCGACGTCGTCGAAACGGTCGGCCACCTTTTCGAGATGGTCGTAGATCTCGACGCCGACGATGAAATCCATCGCGCTGCCATCACGGTGCTTGAGAAACAGCTCCTTCAGCCCGATGTCATGGAGATCGTCGACCCGGCCCTCCAGCTTGCCCAGCTCCTCCGTGATCGCGGTCAGCATCGCGACATTCGGGCCGATCGACTGCATCAGCGGCAACGCGCGCCCCACGAGATTGGCGCATTCGATCAGCAGCCCGCCAATCTCCCGCATCGGCGGCTCGAAGGTGCGGACCTCGAACAGCATCACGGCCTTGGCCGTCTGCTGCATCTGGTCGATGGCGTCGTCCATCGAGGTGATCAGGTTCTTGATGTCGCCGCGGTCGAAGGGGGTGATGAAGGTGCGGCGCACCGCCGTCAGCACCTCACGGGTGATGTTGTCGGCGTCGTTCTCGAACTGGTTGACACGCTGGCAGTAGACCGGCGTCTCCTCGCCCCCGTTGAGCATGCCCTGGAGTGCGATCGAGCCCTGGATCACGGTCTGTGCATGGCGGTCGAACAGGTCGAAGAACCGTTCTTCCTTGGGCAGGAAAGCGCGAAACCATCGCATCATGGGGATAGGCTACCGGTTGGAAATGGCCCGGCCCGAACGGACCGTCATGAAACTGTCATAGACCATTTCCACCCCGCGCGCGTGTCATCTCACGCCCGCGAAGCAGGATCATCCACCGGATTATCGCGCCAATGAAATTGGCGCGATATCAATGGCTTAGAGCGAGCGCCGGAAGTAATGAGCGATTTCGCCGATGACGCCGCGGCGGAAGGTGAGCACGCAGACCACGAAGATCGAGCCCTGGATCACCGTCACCCATTGGCCAAAACCCGCCAGATATTGCTGCATGGCGATGATCGCGAAGGCACCAACCACGGGGCCGAAGATGGTGCCGAGACCGCCAACCAGCGTCATCAGCACGACCTCGCCCGACATCGTCCAGTGCACGTCGGTGAGCGAGGCATTCTGCGCCACGAACACCTTCAGCGATCCGGCAAAGCCGGCCAGCGTGCCGGACAGGACGAAAGCCAGGAATTTATATTGGTCGGTCCGGTAGCCGAGCGAGATCGCGCGCGGCTCGTTCTCGCGGATCGACTTCAGCACTTCACCGAACGGCGAGTTGATGATGCGGTAGATCAGCAGGAAGCCGGCGAGGAAGCCGGCCAACACGACGTAATAAAGCACCGTCGGCTTGGAGAGATCGAGCAAGCCGAACATCCGCCCCTGCGGAATGCCCTGAATGCCGTCCTCACCATGGGTGAACGGCGCCTGGAGGTAGATGAAGTACAGGAGCTGCGACAGCGCCAGCGTGATCATCGAGAAATAGATGCCCTGGCGGCGGATCGAGATATAGCCGGTGATGAGCGACAGCCCGAACGCCGCGGCGATTCCGACGAGGATGCCGAGCTCCGGCGGCAGCGCCCACACTTTCAGCGCGTGCGCGCTGCAATAGCCGGCGGTGCCCATGAACATTGCGTGGCCGAACGACAACAGGCCGCCATAGCCGATCAGCAGGTTGAAGGCGCAGGCGAGCAGCGCAAAGCACAGCGCCTGCATCACGAAGAACGGATAGACGCCCGTGAAAGGCACCGACGCCAGCAGCAGCGCCATCACCACGAACACGACCATCTCGTCACGCATCGCGCGCGGGGTTACCGGCAGCGTGTCGTCCGTCAAGGCTGTCATATCAGGCCGCCCTTCCCGTCAGTCCCGTTGGCTTCACCAAGAGCACCAGCACCATCAGCACGAACACGACGGTGTTGGAGGCCTCGGGGTAGAAATACTTGGTCAGGCCCTCGATCACACCGAGCGCAAAGCCGGTGATGATGGAGCCCATGATCGATCCCATGCCGCCGATCACGACCACCGCGAACACGACGATGATGAGGTCGGCGCCCATCAACGGCCGCACCTGGTTGATCGGCGCCGAGAGCACACCGGCGAGCGCGGCAAGGCCGACGCCGAGACCGTAGGTCAGCGTAATCATGCGCGGCACGTTGATGCCGAAAGCGCGCACCAGCGTCGGATTCTCAGTGGCAGCGCGCAGGTTAGCACCGAGCCGCGTCTTCTCGATCAGGAACCAGGTGGCGATACACACCACCAGCGAGAAGATGACGACCCAGCCGCGATAGATTGGCAGGAACATGAAACCGAGATTCATGCCGCCCTTGAGCTGGTCCGGAATCGCATAAGGCAGACCGGAGGAGCCGAAATAGTTCTGGAACACGCCCTGCACGATCAGAGCGATGCCGAAGGTCAGGAGCAGACCGTAGAGGTGGTCGAGCCCCGTCAGCCATTGCAGCATGGTCCGTTCCAGGATCATGCCGAAGACGCCGACGATAACAGGCGCGATCAGCAGCGCCCACCAGTAGTTGATGCCGCCTAGGCTCAGCAGGAAATAGGCAACGAACGCGCCCATCATGTAGAGCGCGCCGTGGGCGAAATTGATGATGTTGAGCATGCCGAAGATCACGGCGAGCCCGAGACTGAGCAGCGCGTAGAACGAGCCGTTGATCAATCCCACCAGTAGCTGAGCGTAAAGAGCCTGCATCGATCCCGCACCCGGTCCCTTCGGCGTTGCCTGAGAGTCGCCCGCAGGCCTGACGGCCTGCGGGCGGTTATCTTACTTCTTCAAGAGCGCGCACTTGCTCTCGGACAGCGGCGTGAAAGCCTGGTCGCCCGGCACGGTGCCGACCAGCTTGTAGAAGTCCCACGGCCCCTTGGACTCCGAGGGCTTCTTCACCTCGAACAGGTAGGCGCTGTGGATGGTGCGGCCGTTCGGCTGGATCTCGCCCTTGCCGAACAGGTCGTCCTCCGTCGGCAACGACTTCATCTTCTCGACGACCTTGACGCCGTCATGGGGATTGCCGCCGAGCGCTTCCAGCGTCTTGAGATAGTGACGCACGCCCGCATAGACGCCGGCCTGCACCATGGTGGGCGGCGCGTTGTTCTTCATCTTGTCGGAGAAGCGCTTGGAGAAGGCCCGGGTCTTGTCGTCCATGTCCCAATAGAACGTCTCGGTGAAGTTGAGGCCCTGCGCGGTCTCGAGGCCAATCGCCTTGACGTCGGTGAGGAACAGCAGCAGCGCAGCGAGCTTCTGTCCGCCCTTGACGATGCCGAACTCGGCCGCCTGCTTGATCGAGTTGGTGGTGTCGCCGCCGGCATTGGCAAGGCCGACGATCTTGGCCTTGGACGCCTGCGCCTGCAGCAGGAATGACGAGAAGTCGGGCGTGTTGAGTGGATGCTTGACGCCGCCGACGACCTTGCCGCCGTTGGCGGTGACCACGGCCGTGGTATCGCGCTCGAGCGCCGCACCGAAGGCGTAGTCCGCGGTCAGGAAGAACCAGCTGTCGCCACCGGCCTTCACCAGAGCCTGACCCGTGGTGTGGGCCAGCATGTAGGTGTCGTAGGTCCAGTGCACCGTATTGGGCGAGCACTGCGCGTTGGTGAGGTCCGAGGTCGCGGCGCCCGAGTTGATGTAGACGCCATTCTTTTCCTTGATGACGTTGTTGACGGCGAGCGCCACGCCGGAGTTCGGCACGTCAACGATGATGTCGACCTTGTCGACGTCGAACCATTGCCGCGCGATCGCGGTGCCGATGTCGGGCTTGTTCTGGTGATCGCCGGAGATGATGTCGATCTTCCAGCCCTTCGCCGCAAGGCCGGAATCTTCGACGGCCATCTGGGCGGCGAGCGTCGAGCCGGGACCGCCGAGGTCGGCGTAGAGGCCGGACTGATCGGACAGCGCGCCGATCTTGACGGTCTTGTCCTGCGCAAAGGCTACGCCAGCCGTGGTGACGGCCAACGCCGTGCCGAGCAGAAACGACGCAATCGACTTTTTCATGCTACTTCCCTCGTGAATTTTCTCGTGGCCGTTTGACGCTTGGCCGTCTTAGACGCCTAGATAGGTGTGGAGCTTGTCCATGTTGGCGGCAAGCTCCGAATTGGAAAATCCGTCAATGATCTTGCCGTGCTCGACCACGTAATAGCGGTCGGCGACTGTGGATGCGAACCGGAAGTTCTGCTCGACCAGGAGGATGGTAAAACCCTCCTTCTTGAGCCGTGCAATGGTGTGGCCGATCTGCTGGATAATGACAGGCGCAAGACCTTCGGTCGGCTCGTCCAGCATCAGGAAGCTCGCGCCGGTGCGCAGGATGCGCGCGATCGCGAGCATCTGCTGCTCACCGCCGGAGAGCTTGGTGCCCTGGCTGTTGAGACGTTCCTTCAGATTCGGAAACAGATCGAAGATCTGCTCGAGCGGCAATCCACCCGGGCGAACCACCGGCGGTAGCAGCAAATTCTCCCGCACATCGAGACTGGAGAAAATGCCGCGTTCCTCCGGGCAGAACGCGATGCCCATCCGCGCGATCTTGTCGGAGGTCGCGCGGATGATGTCCTGGTTGTTGAACTTCACCGAGCCGGTCCGCTTGCCGATGATGCCCATGATCGACTTCAGCGTGGTCGTCTTGCCGGCGCCGTTGCGGCCGAGCAGAGTAACCACCTCGCCCGCGTTCACGTCGAAATTGATCCCGTGCAGGATGTGGGACTCGCCGTACCATGCTTCCAGGTTGCGGACCTGGAGGATGTTGCCGCCGGTTGCGGCTTTTGCGGGAGCGTCCGCGGTTGCAGTCTCAGGCATGACCGGCTCCCAGATAGGCTTCCTTGACGCGCTCGTCCTTGGTGAGCTCGCTATAATGGCCTTGCGCCAGCACCTGCCCGCGCGTCAGCACGGTGATGATGTCGGAGAGATTGGCCACGACGCTCAGATTATGCTCGACCATCAGGATGGTGTACTTCGCGGAGATGCGCTTGATCAGCGCCGCGATCTTGTCGATGTCCTCGTGGCCCATGCCGGCCATCGGCTCGTCCAGCAACATCATCTCGGGGTCGAGCGCGAGCGTCGTTGCGATCTCGAGCGCGCGCTTGCGGCCGTAGGCCATCTCGACCGCGGGCGTATTGGCAAACTCGCTGAGGCCGACATCGTTCAACAGTTCACGCGCGCGATCGTTGAAGCGGTTGAGCACGGACTTGGAGCGCCAGAAATCGAAGGAACTGCCGTGCTGGCGCTGAAGCGCGACGCGGACGTTTTCCAGCGCGGTGAGATGCGGAAATACCGCCGAGATCTGGAATGAACGGACCAGTCCCAGGCGCGCCACGTCGGCTGGCGCCATCGCCGTGATGTCCTGCCCCTTGTACAGAATTTTGCCGGCGGACGGTTTGAGGAACTTGGTCAAAAGATTGAAGCACGTCGTCTTGCCCGCCCCGTTCGGGCCGATCAACGCGTGAATGCTCCCACGGCGAACCTTGAGCGCAACGTCGCGGACGGCGAAGAAGCCCGCGAACTCCTTGGTCAAGCCTTCCGTTTCGAGAATGAACTCATCGGCCAAACAGATTTCCCCCTGCCCGCACAATACGCGTGGCTGTCCTTAGTTACTTCGGCTTTCCGGGGGCCTTGGAGCCTGTCCCGGAACGTCGCCTCCGGGCGCGGAATATGCCGGAGGTGACGGGGGTTAGGCAAGGCGGAAAGCTGAGCAGATCAGGTCTCCGGCCGGGAGGCTTATGCTCCCTTAGTCGGACGCGTTTTGATGTCGCCTGCCCGGCCTCCCGGTTCGCAAGGCACCGGTCATCAAGCCGTCGTTAACGGTCTTTCATCCCGCGCGCCAGCCTTCATAGAAAATTTTCCCGCCGCATGGATCATGCGCGGGTTTTATGCGTCGGGAATATTGTCTTGGATTTTGCAAGCGCGGCTCCTTCTGTCGTCAAGTCGATCAGGCAGCGTGATCTCCTGAACACGTGGCTGCGACTTTATGCGCGCGGGCAGATGGTGCCGGCGATCTGGGAGTATCAGCCCGCGCGGCTCGAGGAAGAGCTGTCCGATCTCATCTATTATACCGTCGACATCTCGGCGCCGACGCCGCGCCTCATCATCCAGAGCGAAGGCACGCGCATCTCGCGCGCCTATGGACATACCGGCAAGGGCGTTCTGCTCGACGACTATATCGGGCCGCGCCTCGCACCCTTCGTGATGCCGATCATATTATGAATGCGTGGCGCGCGGGCTTCCGGTCTACAGCGTGGCCGACGTCGACGACGTCTACGGCCGCGTGGTTGCCTATGAACGGCTGCTGCTGCCGTTCCAGACCGACGGCAAGGTCTGCCACGTCATCGCCTCGCTCAAGACATTCTGCGAGGATGGCGGCTTCGAGATCAAGAATCTGATGCGCGGAAATGACGCGCTGCCGCGCCCGAAACTGCGCACGGTGATCGACCGCGATCTCTTCCATCGCGCTCCCGGCCGGATCGCTGCCGCCGACCTCGTCGAGTTCGCCGATCAGCCCGGCGTCACCACCGAGATCGTCGAGCTGAATTAGGGGGCAGCGCGATTTGGCGCCGACCTACTTGGCCTTGACCTACTTGGCCTTGACTTCCTTGGCATAGATATCCGGCTTGAAGCCGACCAGAAGCTTGCCGCCGACTTCGAGCACCGGCCGCTTGATCATCGATGGTTGCGCTAGCATCAGCGCCAGCGCCTTCTTCTCGGTGAGGCCTTCCTTGTCGGAATCCGGCAGCTTCTTGAAGGTCGTGCCAACGCGATTGAGCAGCGTCTCCCAGCCAGCCTTGTCGCTCCACTGCTTGAGCTTGTCCTTCTCGACGCCCGCCGCCTTGTAGTCGTGGAACTCGTAGGCGACGCCATGGGTGTCGAGCCAGGCGCGCGCCTTCTTCATGGTGTCGCAGTTCTTGATGCCGTAGATGATGTTGGGCAAGACCTTCCTCGCGCATGCGTCGTTGGATGACGGCAGCGTTGTACGAAACTCCGGTTCGCGCGACAACATTGCGAACGAACCTCGCTCTCCGAACGGACACATCAATGCACGCCACTCACGATCCCGCCGCGGCCGTGTCGCCAGCCATCGACTTCAACAGCTTCCTCGCGGTCGATATCCGCGTCGGCACCATCGTCGATGCAAAACCGTTCCCGGAGGCGCGCAAGCCGGCCTGGCGGCTGTGGATCGACTTCGGTCCCGCGATCGGCGTGCGCAAGAGCTCGGCCCAGATCACCGAAAATCATCCGCTCGAGACGCTGGTGGGGCAGCAGGTCGCGGCCGTCGTGAACTTCCCGCCGCGCCAGATCGGCCCGGTCGTCTCCGAGGTGTTGACGCTCGGCTTCCCCGATGCCGAGGGCAAGGTCGTGCTGGTGCAGCCGAGCAAGCCTGTGCCGAACGGCGGACGGCTGTTCTAGCCGCGCGATTGCCGGCCGGGCCGCCGTCACCTCCGTCACAGCCCCCGGCAACGGTTTGATCCTCCTGTTTCCGGATCGTCTGGACTTGACCAAGATCGCCTTTGATGATAAAAATGACTGACTGATCTTTTTTTATTAATATCCGGCTTTGTGGGTGCCGCGTCGAGCAAACGGTCAAAACGACCGATCTGTCAGTTATTTATGGACTGCCAAAATGCCCAAGATCAGCGACAAGCAACGCGAAGGAAGGCGGCAGCAGATCCTCGAAGCGGCGCTTGCCTGCTTCGCCGAGCAAGGCTTTCACCAGACCGGCATGGCCGACATCGTCAAACGGTCGGGCTTGAGCCACGGCGCGGTCTATCTCTACTTCCAGAGCAAGGACGATTTGATCGAGGCGCTCGCCGACGACCGGCATCGTCGCGAGGCCGTGCTCAACTCGGTGGCGCAGGGATCGGGTGATCCGATCGAGGGACTCCACGCGCTGATCCGCGTCTACGCGCAATGGCTCACCGATCCCGCCGGCGAAGCGCGGCGTCGCGTCGGCATCCACGGCTGGGCGGAGGCCCTGCGCAACCGCCGCGTCCGCACCAGCCTCGTCGAAGGCATCGACATGCCACGCGCGCTGATCGTGGCGCTGGTCGAGCGCGGCCAGCATGACGGCCTGATCAAGCGCGACCTCGGCGCCGATGCGATCGCGCGCGTGCTCATCGCGATCTTCCAGGGCTTCGTGCTGCAGAAATGCTGGGGCGAGGATTTTGATATCGAGGCCTGCATGATGGCCGTCGGCGGCGTGATCGAGGGATTTCGCTCGACCAGGCCTGACATCAAGCGACGGACCAGGACGTAAGCGATGTCCTGGATTCACGATCTCCTCGCAGGCATCGGCGTCGGTCTCGTCGGCGGGCTGACATCGGGCTTCATGGGAACGAGCCCGGGCGGCGGGCTTGTCGTCTTCACAGTGCTGCTGCTCGGCGCGGAGCAGCATGTCGCCCAGGGGACGTCGCTGATCACGCAGGTCCCGCCCACTGGCCTCGCCGGCGTACGCCGCTACTGGCAGAGCGGCAATCGCAGCCCGCTGCAATGGATCGCCTGGATCGGCCTCGGATTTCTCGTCGGCGGCGCGGGCGGCGGTTACGCCGCGGCGGCGGTCTCCGACTCGGTGCTGCAATGGACCTACGTCGTCTATCTCGTCGCGCTGATCGCCCTTCTGATCCTGCGCCGCGACCGCAAGGACGGCAGCCACGCGGCCGTTGACCGAGACGAACTGCCTTGGCTCCCCCTGCTCCTCATCGGCGCGCTTGCCGGATTTTCCTCCGGCTTCATGGGCATCGGCGGCGGGCTCGCGATCACCGTCGGCCTCGCCGCGGGCCTACGCGTCCCGCAGCACCAGGCGCAACTCGTCAGCCTCATCTTCTCGGTCATCCCGACCAACATTCCGGCGGCCTGGATCTACTGGAGCAAGGGGCTCATGGTCGGCTGGCCGGCGATCATCGGGATTCTCGCCGGCCTCTGGATCGGCACCGATCTCGGCGCACGCGCGGCCAACGGCGTCAGCAAAGCGGCGCTGCACAGGGTCATGATCGCCCTCATCTCCGTGATGGCGCTCTACATGACGCATAAGGCGCTGACCTGATTCTACGGCCGCTTGGGAATGTTCAGCCCGCGCTGCACGGCAGGACGCGCCAGCCCCCGTTCGAGCCAGGCACCGACCGACTTGAACTGGCTGAACTCGACGAGATCGCCGGCACCGTAGAAGCCGATGAGATTGCGCACCCAGCCGAGCATGGAGATATCGGCAATGGTGTAGTCGTCATCCATGAACCACTGCCGGCCGGAAAGATGCGTCTCCATCACGCCAAGCAGACGCTTGGCCTCGCTGACATAGCGGTCGAGCGGCCGCTTGTCCTCGAAATCCTTGCCGGCGAATTTGTGGAAGAAGCCGACCTGGCCGAACATCGGCCCGATGCCGCCCATCTGGAAATGCACCCACTGGATGGCCTGGTAGCGGCGCGCGGCATCCTCCGGCAGAAGCTTGCCGGTCTTCTCGGCGAGGTATTGCAGGATCGCCCCGGACTCGAACAGCGGCGGCGGCCGGCCGGCCGGACCGTTGGGATCGAGGATCGCCGGAATTTTGCCGTTCGGATTGAGCGAGAGGAATTCCGCCGTCTTCTGGTCGTCCTTGCCGAAGTCGACGAGGTGGACCTCGTAAGGCAGACCGATCTCTTCCAGCATGATCGACACCTTGACGCCGTTCGGCGTCGGCAGCGAATAAAGCTGAAGCAGCTCCGGATGCCTGGCAGGCCAGCGCTTGGTGATGGGAAAGGCGGACAGATCAGGCATCGGAACCCCGGCTTCGTTCGTGAGATGCCGCCTAATCTAGGTGAGCCATCGAACGGCGCAAGGCCGAGCAGTGATCATGCATCGAAGCCGGACTACAGGGGCCGCAGCAGATGCCTGGCGGCGTACGCGATATCGCGCTGAGCGCGCTGCTCGATGAAGAGCTGCCCGGTGACGAGCAACGCCCCGGTGAAAACGAGCGCGAGCATCGCGGTCGCGAACTGACTGGCATCCTTCATCGCGCGAGCTTCTCCGTCATCGGTTCGCACGGGGAACGCGGGCCGACCATCCACAGTTCCTGCACGCTTCAAATAAATTGCCACTTTATCCCGACTCGAGACGCGCGAGGCCGCGACCTCAATAGTTGATCTCCATCCGCAGTCCGCGCGGATCGACCTCCTCGCCGCCGACACGCTGTGTGCTGTCGCGGGCCGCGACCGCGCAGGCACAGGCATCGATGAGATCGTCGCGGCCGATGCCGGTGCCATGACGCTGCGTCAGCCATGTCTCCAGGCGCGTGAAGCCGCGTTGCGCCAGCAGCGAGATGCGCTGCTCACGACCTTGCGCCGACGTCTTCTTCGGAAGACGGACTCGGCCCGCCAGATTCCAGAAAATCAATTCCGGATGCGCTTCGCCAATTGTCGCCTGCCGCACCGGCGTCATGATCTCGTCGACGTCCCTGATGTTCCAGAGCTGCGCCGACACGCCCCTGCCCTTGCCCTCCCGCTCCCAATAGTGGCGATTGGCTGCCGCCATGTCGGGAAATGTCCAGAGATCGCGGCGCGCGCCAAGAAACACGGCAGGGCCGACCAGCTCGCGTGCACGCAAGTCGCAGGCTCGATAGCCGCTTGGCTTCAATCCGATCGGCATGTCGATCATCGCACGCGCATGCGGCATCGCAAGCAAGCGCGTCAGGCCCGGCGAATAATCGAAGCCGTGATCGCCGCGCTCGTCGATCCAGGCTGCGACCCAGCCGAAGCGAAACCCATCGAGACCGAGATAGTTTGGCAAATCATGCGTCCATCATTTTCAATCTTCACACGCGCGTCGCTTGACATCCGTAAGTTGCGAGAGTATTTCCCGCGCCCTCACGAACACTTCCGTTCGTGACACACATCATGAACCGAGCAATGCCGCACCGCTACGCAATCCTGGTCCGCCCGTCGAATGACCTACGGTCAATCGATTGCGCACGCTTGGCTCATGGGAGAGGTCTTGCCTGATAGCGAGATCAAAAGTCCAGGTATCACGGACCCTCCCGAGCCAACGCTCCGGAGGGTTTTTTGTTGTTCAAAGCAATATGTTAAGCAGGACACATGACCATGCGACGATCTGATCCCTACATGGAACGCGCCCGAGAGCTCTGCCTCGCCGCCGGCGTCGATCCGGACTCGCGCGTCGGTGAAGGACGCGGCCAGCCGGCCTGGTGCCTGTACAAGGACGCCGCGCGCAAGGAGCATCTGGCACGCGAGGCCAATGCGACGGCCGACGCGATCGCGCAGCTCCATCCGCAGGAGGCCCGCTTTCAGAATGCGCCGCTGAAGATTTTTGGCCCGCATGAGGAAGCGACCATCGCGCAGATGCGCAACTGCATGGCGGTCGGCAATGTCGTGTCCGGCGTGATCTGCGCCGACGGCCATCTCGGCTACGCCCAGCCGGTCGGCGGGGTCATCGCCTACGAGAAGCAGATCAGCATCTCCGGCGTCGGCTTCGACATCGGCTGCGGCAACATGGCCGCACGGCTCGACACGCGCTTCGACGACATTGCGGCGATCGTGCCCACGATCATCCGCGACGTCGCCAAGGTCATCTCGTTCGGTGTTGGTCGCGCCAACGCCGAACGGGCCGAGCACGAGCTGTTCGACGACGGTGACGCCTGGCGCGAGAGCGACATGGAAGCCTACCGTCAGAAGGCGGTGGCGCAGCTCGGCACGGTCGGGTCGGGCAACCACTATGTCGACCTCATGCGCGACGAGGAAGGTTTTGTCTGGATCGGCGTCCACTTCGGAAGCCGTGGTCTCGGGCATACTTCCGCGACGCGCTACCTCAAGGCCGCCGGCGGCAAGGACGGCATGAACGTCCCGCCCGCCGTCGTCGACGAGGAGTCCGAGCTCGGCCGCCGCTACATCGCGGCGATGCAGCTCGCCGGGCGTTATGCCTATGCGGGCCGGGAGTGGGTTGTCGAACGCGTCCGCCAGATCATCGGCGGCAGCGTGACCGAGAGCGTGCACAACCACCACAACTACGCCTGGCGTGAGACCCACGACGGGCGTGATCTGTGGGTGGTGCGCAAGGGCGCGACGCCGGCGTTTCCCGGCCAGAAGGGATTCGTCGGCGGCTCGATGGGCGACGACGCCGTCATTCTCGAAGGCGTCGACAGTCCGGAAGCCAGGGCTTCGCTCTACTCGACAGTACACGGCGCCGGCCGCATGTTCGGACGAAAGGAGGCGAAGCGGCGCTTCTCGCGTGCGGAGATGGACCACTGGCTCAACGAGCGTGGTGTCACCTTGATCGGTGCCGACCTCGACGAGAGCCCGATGGCCTATCGCCGCCTGCCCGACGTGCTCGCGCAGCACGCCGGCACCGTGCGGGTGCTGCACACGCTGCGGCCGTTCGCCGTCGCCATGGCTGGCGAAGGCGAGTTCGACCCCTGGAAGGACTGACGCGAACCGCAGGCGGGAGGCATCACCTCCCGCCTGCATCATCTATGTTTTCGTTTCACTACGATGCTGCTCGAATAGCCGCTGCGCCAGCAGCGCATGGCCGAGCGTGCCGCCGGCGCGCACAGCGGCCGCGATCAACGCGGCTTCGGCGACTTCCTCGCGCGTCGCGCCGGCTTTCGCTGCCTGCGCCGTATGCACGTCCAGGCAATAGGCGCATTGCGTGGTGAGTGCCACCGCGAGCGAGATCAGCTCGCGGTATTTCGGCGGGATCGAACCGTCCTTGCGCTCGACCGCGTGGTTGAACGCAAGGAACGCGTTGGCCTCCACCGGCGCCAACGCCACGAAAGCGGGGACAGACTTCGGATCGTCAGGCGTTTGATAATTGGTCATGTCTCACCTCGTCAAATACTCGCGCATCAAGGCGCGGGCGCGATGCAGGCGCGCCTTCACGGTCTGCCTGGACGCTCCGAGCGCGGCGGCGATTTCGTCGATGGTCATTTCCTTGACGTCCCGCATCAGCGCGACATCGCGATAGTGCGCTGGCAACGCTTCAAACGCAGCCGCCACGTCAAGACGCAAATCCACTTCGGAGCGCGACAGCAGCAGAGCCTCCGCCTCGCCGTCGTCGATCGATGGCGCAAGGCCCGCCTTGCGCGCGAGCCGCAGACATTCGCGGCGGACCACGCTGAACAGCCACGCGGAAAACGCGATGAGCGAGCGGATCGTACCGACATGGCGGAACAGGATCCACATCACCTCCTGGGTTGCATCCTCGGCATCCGCCGAGCTGCGGCAGGTGGCGCGTGCGTAGCGGCGGATATCCGGCTGCGCCGTCTCGAGCAGAGACGCGATCGCCTGGGGATCGCCGAGCCGGGCCGCCTCGAACAGGCTTGACGAGATCGCCGCCGCACTCACGACACGCCTCCTCGTCCGATCCCGGCCATCGCGCACATCGGGCAATAGCCGACGAGCCCCGTCAATGCGAAGCCTGCGCCCCCGAGCGCCACCAGCCACGCCGCGACGCCGGCGAGATACACGAATGCGGCAATCGCAACCGCAATTCCGAGCGCAACCCGCACCGCCTGATGCAGACCGCCGATATTCTTCCTGTAGAATGCCATCACATCCTCCGAAATGAGCCGAAGCAAAATGCCTCGACCATCAAGAGGGCGCGAAGGCCGGAAAGGATTCGCGGACGCCGGCAATTTCTTCGCGATCAGCCCCCGACCGCCTGGTAGGCCAGGCGCTTGAACTCGAAGAAGAACGGGTTCCAGAAGCCCATATGGCGCTGGGCCATCAGCACGCCGGCGGTGTTGGCCTGCGGACAAATCCACCAATGGGTGCCGGCAAGCCCGCCCCACTGGAATTCGCCGGTCGAATTCGGGGGATCGAACGGCGTCGGCGCAAAGGTGACGGCGCCGCCGAGACCAAAGCCCTTGCCGGGAATCGGCCCGAGATTGGCAAATCGGATGGTCTGGCCCGCGGGCAACTGGTTCGTCATCATCTGCTGCAGCGTGTCCGGCTTCAGCAGCGCATCCGGACCGGGTAGCAGCGCGCGTACCAGCGCGAGCATGTCGGGCAAGGTCGAGACCAGACCGCCGCCGCCCGAGAGCCGCGGAAACGGCCGCCGATAGGCCTGCGGATAAGGCAGATTGTCGGCCCGCGTCAGGCCCGGCTTCATCGGATCAAGCACGTCGGCGCCGGTGTAGAGCGCAACCAGCCTGCCCTGCTGCGCCTCGGGCACTGAGAAGCCCGTATCGACCATGCCGAGGCGATCGAAGATGCGCGCCTTGAGGAAGGTGTCGAGCGCATGGCCGGAGACAACCTCGACCACGCGGCCGAGCACGTCGGTCGCGACCGAATATTCCCAGCCCGCGCCGGGATGATAGGACAGCGGCAGATCGGCGAGCTTGTCGATCATGTCGGAGAGCGGCGTCAACGGATTGAGCACGCGCGCCTCGTTATAGCCTTTGAACAGCACAGTGCCGGGATCGAAGATGCCGTAGCTGAGGCCCGAGCTGTGGGTCAGCAGCTGGCGGATCGTGATCGAGCTCTTCGCCGGCTCGACATCGGCAAGGCTCGCGGCACCCTGCTTCAGCACCTTGCGATTGCCGAGCTGCGGCAGGAATTTTTCGACGGGATCATCAAGCCCGATGCGGCCCTCCTCGACCAGCAGCATGATCGAGCACGTCACGAAGATCTTGGTATTGGAAAACGCGCGGAAAATATGGTCAGACCGGAGCGCCGTCTTCGCCTCGCGATCGGCAAAGCCGACGCATTGCTGGTCAACCACCTCATGACCACGGAGCACGGCCCAGGACACACCCGGAATGATCTCCTGATCGACATAGCGTTCCATCGCCGTCCGTGCGGCGGAAAAATCCGTTGTCCTGACGTCCATGTGTTTCCCCCAAATTATGGTTGGGATGGATATAGCGCGCTTTCGCGGGAAATGAAGACCGTCCGATCGGCCCTCAAATCTTCATCAGCGCCGTGACGTGCAGCCGGCGACGGATCTTCATGCCCTGCCGTTCGTACAGCGCAATCGCCGAGGCGTTATGAGAAAACACGTGCAGGAATGGAATTTCGCCGCGCGCCTCGATCCGGCGCGCGACCGCCGCGAGCAGCGCCTGCGCGTAGCCGCGCCCACGATAGTCCGGATGCACGCAGACGGCCGTCATCTCGACGAACTTTCCCGGCTTCATCCGCTCGCCCGTCATCGCAACCAATTCTCCACCAACGCGAATGCCAAGGAAGGTGCCGAGCTCATGGGTGCGCAACGCGAACGGACCAGGCTTGGTCAGCTCCGTCAGCGCCATCATGGCGGCGACGTCGGCCGCGCCCAATTTGACGATCTCGGCATCGCGAAGCGGACTGTCGGCCGGCGAGCCGATCATCTGCTCGCCGGTCTCGGCGAGCACGACCTTGAAGCCGGCGGGAACGTCGACCGGCTCCGGCGTGAACAGCGCGGCGACCTGCGAGCCCGCCAGGAGATCACCGAGCGCGGCGAAGCTTGCCTCAGACATGTCGACCATGTCGGCAAACGGCGTCATGTCCACGGGATAGCGCCGCGCGCGCGGGCCGCCCTCCGCCAGATGCTTCTGGCTCGTCGTCAGCGCACTCCAGATCGGACGATCCAGTAGCCGCTCATCGCCGTCGGACACCGGCCTAGTCCTTGTCGAAGCTGACGATGACGGCGGCGTTGGCGATGAGGATGGGATCGTTGGCCACTTCCGTGGCCGAGGGAATCTCCAGCCCGCCCTTGACCGCAGTCACGGTCACCGTGCCGTAAGGCAGCTCCTTCGCAACGGCGTCCTTGTCCACCGCCTCAGGGTTGGGCACCGCAATCGTGACGTCGACGAACATATCGTTCGCGGTCTTGCCGATCATCCGGAAGAATCCGAGGCTCGAATGCCTGATGGCATCCGATACGGCGCGCTTCGCCGCCTTGGTGGCGTCCCTGCCGTGAACGTCGACGCCCATGCCCATCTCGGTGATACAGCGAACGCGAGTCATGTCTTATTCCTGTGGTTGGTTGAGCTACGTTGATGCAGGTTGTTATCGGATTTTGGCTGATCAGCATACTCCGTCATTGCGAGGAGCAAAGCGACGAAGCAATCCAGACTGCCTCCGCGGAAAGATTCTGGATTGCTTCGCTGCGCTCGCAATGACGATGTGGCGAGAGCATCGACCACATCACGCCTTCGACTTCTCGTGCGCCCGCAGTTCATCTACCAGCACGCGCACATTCTCCGAATAGTCGATCGGGATCACGACCAGATGCACGCCACCCTCCTTGCAGGCCGCATCGAGCGTCGGGCCGAAGCTGTCGATGCTCTCGATGCGATGTCCCTTGGCACCGTAGGCCTTCGCGTAAAGGACGAAATCGGGATTGCCAAAGGTCATGCCGTAATCGGCGAAGTGATCGACGGCCTGCTTCCAGCGGATCATGCCGTAGGCGTTGTCCTCGAGCACCAGCACGACCAAATTGAGCTTGAGGCGGACGGCGGTCTCCATCTCCTGGCTGTTCATCATGAAGCCGCCGTCGCCGGCAACCGCGAGCACGCGGCGCTCGGGATAGAGCATCGCAGCCATCATGGCCGACGGCAGGCCGGCTCCCATCGTCGCCAGCGCATTGTCGAGCAGCAGCGTGTTGGCGACGCGGGTTCGGTAGTTGCGCGCGAACCAGATCTTGTACATGCCGTTGTCGAGCGCGACGATGCCGTTCTCCGGGATCACCTGCCGGATGTCGTGCACGATGCGCTGCGGTGTCGGCGGCCAGCGCGCCTCGGTCGCGCGGTCGGCGAGGTGCCTGAGGATCTCCTCGCGCAACGGCAAGAGTGCTGGCGCCTGCGGCAGCTTGCCTTCGAGCCGGTCGGCGAGCAGCTCCAGGCTCGGGCCGACGTCGCCGACGACCTCGGCATCGGGGAAATAGACCAGCTCGACGCTCGCCGGCGTGTAGCTGACGTGAATGACCTTCGGTCCCGACGGCCCCATGAGGAAGGGCGGCTTCTCGATCGGATCATGGCCGATCGCCACGATCAAATCGGCTGCATCGATCGCATCATGGACGTAGTCGCGCTCGGACAGCGCCGCCGTGCCCATGTAGAGATTGGTGCCGCCGGGCACCGTGCCCTTCCCCATCTGTGTCGTGAAAAACGGAATGCCGGTTCGCCGAACGAAGCTGGCGATGCCGTGGGTCGAGCTCGGCCGGCTGGTCGCAGCTCCCATCATCACCAAGGGACGTTTTGCGGCCAAGATCATCTCGGCCGCGCGGTCGAGCGCGGCGCGATGGGCGACCGGAATTTCAATCGGATGGACCGGGATCACGGGGACGGCCGGCACTTCGTCGCCCGCGATGTCCTCGGGCAGCTCGAGATGCACCGGCCCCGGCCGTTCCTCCATCGCCACGCGAAAGGCATCGCGCACCACGGTCGGAATGCTGGAGGCGCTGATGATCTGCCGGGAGAGCTTCGTCAGCGGCTTCATGGTCGCAACCACGTCCACGATCTGGAAGCGCGCCTGCCGGCTGCTCATGATCGGCTTCTGGCCGGTGATCAAAATCATCGGCATCGCGCCGAGATGTGCATAGGCGGCGCCCGTGGACAAGTTGAGCGCGCCCGGACCGAGCGTCGAGAGACACACTCCCGGCTTGCCGGTGAGCCGACCGTGCGTGGCGGCCATGAAGGCCGCGGCCTGCTCGTGACGGGTCAGGACCAGCTCGATCTTGGAGGTGCGCAGTGATTCGACGAGGTCGAGATTTTCCTCTCCGGGGATACCGAAGATGCGATCGACGCCCTCGTTCTCCAGCGCCGCGACAAACAGGTCCGATCCTTTTGCCTTGCGTTCCTGCCCGCTCATATCGCCTCCGCTCGCTGTGCGTCCCGTGGTCGGGAGCGATCACATGGTAGCGGCTCGTGGCGCAGGCACAACTCACAAAGAGGCGGGCGATTGTCCCAACATCGTCAATACGATCGCAGCGAAGCAATCCAGAATCTTTCCGCGGATATTTCTGGATTGCTCCGCCGCGCTCGCAACGACGCCGTTTCCGAATTCCGGTAGAGCGGATTGACCGACTGTTCGGGCATTTTGCCTGTCGGGCTACGAAGCTCTACAGCTTCGCCTCGGCAAAGATGCCTGATATCCAGTCGAGGAAGACGCGCAGGCGGAGTGCAAGCTGTCGGTTTTGTGGATAGAGCGCGGAGAGCGGCGTCGGCGACGGCGGATAGCCGGCCAGGACCTCGACCAGCGCACCGCTGGCGAGATCCGCCGCGAAGCGATAGCGGGGCGCCTGCGTCAGGCCGAAGCCGAGCCGCGCGAGATCTGCCATGGTGTCGGAATTGTTGACGCGAACCCGGCTTGGCAGCACGACATTGCGCAGCGTGCCGGCAACGGAAAACTCCAGCGGCAAAACATCGCCGGTGCGCGATGAGATGAACGCGACCATCTGATGGCCGTCGAGCGTATCAGGCGTCGCGGGCATACCGTGGCTGGCGAGATAGGCCGGGCTCGCCACCGTGATTTCCTCGACCGTGCCGAGGCGCCGCAAAATCATCCCGCTGTCCTCGGGCTCGCCCGACCGGATCGCGCAATCGATGCCCTCGCGCACGAGATCGACCAGCCGGTCGCCCTGCCCGATCTGCAAGTCGAGCTGCGGATGGCGCGCCAGGAATTCCGGCAGGTGCGGCAAGATGAAGGTGCGGGTCAGCAAAGGATGTGCGTCGATGCGCAGCAAGCCACGCGGTCGCGCATCGCGCATCGTGGTTTCGGCTTCCTCGACCTCCGCGAGGATGGCGACGCAGCGGCGGTAATAGTCCTCGCCGTCGAGCGTCGGCGTGACATGCCGTGTCGTGCGTTCGAGCAGGCGCGCGCCCAGCCGCGCCTCGAGCCCGCGCAAAACCTCGCTCGCCGTCGAGCGGGGAATGCCGAGGTCGGCAGCCGCAGCCGTAAAGCTCTGCCGTTCGACGAGGCGGACGAACAGGCGCATGGCGTCAAATCGGTCCATGGCCGATTGTTCACCACAGCCGACAAGTGATGACAAGTTTTTCGCGATTATCCGGTCGCGGCGATCGGGCATTCTCGAACAGGAGCAACCACACCCCATCACACGGAGAGACCCATCATGCCCTTCGCGAATATCAAGATCCCCCAGGCCGCCTTATCGCGGGCGCAGAAGGCGGAGATCGTGCACAACCTCACCGCGCTGTTCGCGCACTATTTCGGCGAAGCGGCGCGGACGCACACCATGGTGCTGATCGAGGAAGTGCCTGATGGCGGTTATGGCCGCGCCGACGAGGTGTTCGTGGTTCCCGACGCCTATCGCGCAAGCGACGCCGCTACCTCAGCTTCAGGCTGAGCTCGGTGCCGCCCTTGAGCGGCAACGTCATCGAGACGAAACCGTTTTTGGGATCGCGGATGAAATCGAGATAGTCGGGCTCGGCATTGTCGTTCATGACGTAGCCGCCGACGCGCAGCTGCGGCGCGACGATCCCGATCACCTCGCGCGCCAGCGAGGGACCGCTCTCACCCGGCCAGCCGTCGATCAGAACGAAGTCGACGGGACCGCCGAGATCGCGCAAGGTTTTTCGCGCATCGCCCTCGCGGATCTCGGCATAGTCGGCAAGGCCGGCCTCGGCGAGATTGCGTTTGGCGGTCTCGACCTTGGCCGGCACAATCTCCGAGCCGATCACGGTGCCGCCGCCATTGTCGCGGATAGCGGCCGCGAAATAGAGCGTGGACATGCCGACCGAGGTGGCGAACTCGGCCACGCGCGTAGCACGCAAGCCACGGCACAGCAGATAGATCAGTTCGCCCTGCTCGGAATGAATCGAAAAGCCCTGCTCGGCATAGGCGTGGGGATCACGGCTGTTGAAGGAGCCGCGCGGCCCGCCGCCGGCCGGCCGCTGCCGCGCGCCTTGGAGGCGCGCGAGGACGGCGTTGACGCGTGGGTCTTGAATCGGGCTGTGGGGCCGATCATTCATGTGTTGCTTCGCCTCTCAGTTATTTGCCGAGGATTTCCGCGGCGGCACGATCCAGGATCGCCGCGATGCGGCGCGCCTCGGCGGGGTCGCTGCCAAGCCTGGAACGCAGCGCGCGCTTGAGGTTGTGGCGGGCACGGTGCAATTCGTCGGAGGCGTCGGCATCGAGATCGCTGACGCCGGCAAAGGCCTCGCGCACCTCGTCCATGCGGCGCCCGATCCGCGACAGCGCTTGCAGGATCGCGTCCGCAGTCGCGCGGTTCTCGGCGAGATGCGCCTCGCCCTGCGGCGTGATGCTGTAGAGCTTTCGACCGCCATCCTGCTCGACGCTGCTGTGGCCGACCTCTTCCAGATAGGTCAGCGCCGGATAAATCACGCCCGGGCTCGGCGTGTAGAAGCCGTCGGACCGCTCCTCGATGATCTTGATCAGCTCGTATCCATGAGCCGGCTTTTCGGCGAGCAACGCCAGGATCACGAGTTGGAGGTCCTGCGAGGACAGCCGCCTTGCGCCGGGGAAATCGCCCCCCGGGCCGCGCCCGAAGAAGCCATGCCCGCCGCGGCCAAAGCGTCGACCGCCGCCGTGCCGGCCCATGACGAAATGGGCGAAATGCCCAAAATGGAAGTCTTTGTGGTCTCGTCCGTGGTGCATATCGTACGTCCTTTTGTAAAACATATCTTACGATATAGTTTGCGATAGACAGTCCGCAACCCACGAGTCTGTGATCGGCGCCTTGGCGCTGGTCCCGGCTCGGGGGAACAGCACCGCCGGCGACCGATTACTCCGCGGCTTCGCTGTGAGGAACGCCCTGCTCGACCTCGAGCTGAAGGATGTCGTTGAAGCGGTTGAAGGCACCGCAGAGCGCGATGCGCCAGGTCAGCTCGACGATCTGGGCTTCCGAGAAATGCGCGCGCAGGCGAGCGAAGATCTCGTCGCGAGTCTTGTTCCAGTTGTTGGTGACGGCGATGGAATATTCGACGACGAGCTTGTCGAGCTCATCGAGCTCGGGATGGTCCTTGTAATCGACGAGGCGCGC
Organism: Bradyrhizobium barranii subsp. apii; assembly: GCF_011516635.5. Lineage (GTDB taxonomy): Bacteria > Pseudomonadota > Alphaproteobacteria > Rhizobiales > Xanthobacteraceae > Bradyrhizobium > Bradyrhizobium barranii. The sequence goes on from NZ_CP096255.1 coordinate 5,894,951, forward strand.
GGCGCCGTCCTCCGACACGCCCTGCACCGCCAACTTTGGTGCGTGGTGCGAGACACAATAGTCGCATTTGTTGAGCAGCGAGACCGTGACCAGCGCGAGCTCCAGATGGCGCTTCGAGACATTGCCTTCTTCAGCAAGATCGACCAGCAACGACCACATATGCTTGAAGATCGGCAGGCGGTGCGCCATGACACCGGCCTGGTTCTCGAACGCGCCGTAGGTCGTCATCTTGTCCCACAACGGCCTCAGCGCCTCCGGCAAATCGTCCCTGGTCTTGATCGAAACGCGCGACATGGCCATTCATCCCTGGTTGGAAGACGCATGTTGCCATAACGGCGGGCCTTTCGTCTCAAGTGCGAGCGCATGACACCCAAGACATTCGAAGCCCGCTGTTTGCGCCTGCCCGCAGCCACCAAGGCGGTGCAGTGGGAAGGCACCTCCGTGTTCAAGGTCGGCGGCAAGATGTTCGCGCTCGGCGGCGGCTTTGCCGCGGGCTCCGGCAGCTACATGTTCAAGGTCTCGGACATGGCCTATGCAGTGCTGATCGAGCATGGCGTGGCACGACCAGCGCCGTATCTGGCGCGCGCCAAATGGGTGCAGCTCACCAGCAACAACGCACTTCCCGATGCGGAACTCACCGCCTATCTGGCGCAGGCCCATGCCCTGATCGTCGCAAAGCTCACGCGCAAATTGCGCAAGGCGCTCGGGCTGGACTGAGCACTCTCCACAACGTGATGCGCTGATCATCATACTCCCATTGGACTTTTGCTGCACCGCACCTAGCTCGAAGCAAAGCCCATTCGAGATGGAGTGCTCCATGAGCAAGCCCAACACCACTGCAGCCAACACTTATCGCTATGAACTCGTGCATGATGATGATGACGCCGACTTCGTCGCTTACCAGCGCCGTCGCGAAGACGGGTTCTGGCAGACTTTTGCGACCTGGATGATTCCGCGCACGGTCTGCAACTAGAGCCGCGCGCTTTTCCTCGTACTTGTATCGGAGGCGGAAGCCGCCTCCGACTTTCCCAGCGGGAAGGCGCTGCCCGCTCAGCGTTTCTTCTCTCCGGCCGCCTGGGTCGCGCGCAGCAGGTTGTCGCGCAGCCGGCTCACCGTCTTCTGCACCACCGGAAAATCGTCGCCGAGACCGGTCGCCTCGATCACGGACTCGCCGAGATCCTGTTCGATCAGTTTTCGGCCGCCCGGCGTCAGGCTTACCCGCACCTGCCGCTCGTCGGCGGGATCGCGGTGGCGCTTGATGTAACCGATCTGCTCGAGCTTCTTCAGGATCGGCGTCAGCGTGTTGGATTCCAGAAACAGCTTGTCGCCGAGCGCGCTGACGGTCTGCTCGTCCTCGTCCGACAGCGCCACCATGGCGATGTACTGGGTGTAGGTCAGCCCGACCTTGTCCAGCAGGGGCTTGTAGGCGCGGCCGAAGGCCAGATTGGCCGAATAGACGGCAAAGCACAGGAAATTCGACAGTTTTCGGCCTTTGCCGGCGGCTTTGGCGGGACGGGACACGTGAACCTCCGCAATTCGTTATCTCCACGTCAATGTAAATCGCATCCGATTAAATCGGAAGAGCTTGACCGGACGGAGTGACAGGTTTATTTCGGCATGCATCCGCTTAGATCGGATACGATCTAAATCAAACCCGAAAGGATCCGCCATGACCACCGCTGCAAAGCTTCTCTTCACCGGCAAGACCCACGTCACCTCCGGCCCCGACGGCGCCGCGCACGCGAACGACGGCTCTCTCGATATCAAGCTGGCCCAGCCGCACCCGGCCGCCGAGAACCTGTTCGCCGCCGCCTGGTCGGCCTGCTACCTCGGCGCGCTCGGCCTCGCCGCCGCCCAGCGCAAGGTCAAGCTGCCGAGTGAGCCGTCGGTCGACACCACGATCGACCTGAACAATGCGAACGGCGCCTTCTTCCTGCGGGCCCGTCTCGACGTCAGCGTTCCCGGCGTCGATCGCACGATCGCCCAGGAGTTGATCGAGGCGGCGCACAGCATCTGCCCCTACTCCAAGGCCGTCCACGGCAACATCGAGGTGACCACCGCCCTCGTCTGACCCGCCATCAAGCGAACATCAGGAGCCGACCATGAGCCCCTATCCATTACGAACCCTGCGCATGCTTGCGGGCGCTGCCGTGCTCGCCACCAACCTTCTCACCCTGCCGGCGGCAGCCCAGCCGGCCGGCGTCACGCGCACCGACCTCCAGCGCCATGATCTCAGCGCGCCCGGTCGCGAGGCGGTCCAGGTCCGCGTCGACCTCGCGCCCGGATCTGCGTTCGGCCGGCACACGCATCCAGGCGAGGAGATCATCTATGTGCTGACAGGCGCCATCAAATACGACGTCGAGGGCAAGCCCCCGGTGACGCTTAGGGCAGGCGACGTGCTGTTCATTCCGGCCGGAGCGGTGCATGCGGCCAAGAACGTCGGCCCGGACACCGCGAGCGAGCTTGCGACCTATATCGTCGCCAAGGACAAGCCGCTGCTGACGCTGGTGAAGTGAGACCGGCCGTCTCGATTGACCCGCACACAATATCTGACTAAAGTCAGGTATCATGCTCGATCCCGTCTCCCGCGTCCGCCGCTTCAATCGCGCCGTGACCTCCGCCGTCGGCGCGCTCGACACCTCGTTCCTCGGGCGCGGCCGGCCGCTCGGGGCGGCGCGCGTGCTCAATGCGATCGGACATGGGCGCTCGGACGTGGCGGAGATTCGTGACTATCTCGGGCTCGATTCCGGATTGATGAGCCGGCTGCTCCGCAGCCTCGAGGACGAAGGGCTGGTCGAGACCACGACGCATGAGGACGATGCGCGCCGCCGTGTCGCGACGTTGACGCGTGCGGGACGGCGCGAGTTCGCAGCCTACGAGGCGCTGTCCAATACGCAGGCCGAAGGCTTCCTGGCGCAACATTCGCAGCGCGAGGCGCTGCTGGCGGCGATGGACCTGATCGCCTCGGCGTTGACGCGCGAGCGCGTCGGGCTGGAGGAGATGGATCCGCGGAGCGAAGCAGCACGTTATTGCCTGCGCGAGTACTATTCCGAGCTCGGCCGCCGCTTCAAGCAGGGTTTTGACGTGTCGCTGTCGCGCGATCCTGACGCCAAGGACATGCGCCGACCGCGCGGCACCTTCATCGTGGCGATGTCCGACACGCTGCCGATCGGCTGCGTCGGACTGAAAGGAACGGATCACGGCTATGCCGAGATCAAGCGTCTCTGGGTTGCCCCCGCAGCGCGCGGATTGCGGCTCGGCCGGCGCCTGATGGACGCGGCCGAGAATGCCGCACGCGACCTCGGCATCACGCTGCTGCGGCTCGACACCAACAGCGCGCTCGCCGAGGCCGGCCAGCTCTACCGCACCACGGGCTGGCGCGAGATCCCCCGCTTCAACGATGATCCCTACCCGGATCTCTTTTTCGAAAAGCAGATCCAGTCATAGACCTCGTCACGCCGCTGCCGCCGCGGCCTCGCCTTGCGGCTTCGCGAATGGCCTGAAATTCATCGCCATCAGGAAGGCGCCGAGGCCCATCGCCCAGGAGGCGATATAGAGCCAGGCGTAGCTGGAGAACGCGTCGTAGATCAGGCCGCCGGCGAGCGGGCCGGTCGCCATGCCGAGGCCGCCGGCCATCGCCGTGCCGCCGATCACCGTGCCCATCATGCGCAGCGGAAAGTTTTCGCGCACCAGCACGGCATAGAGCGGCATGGTGCCGGCATAGATGAAGCCGAAGACGGCGCCGACCGCGTAGAACGTCGCGAGTTGCTGCGCGAAGACATAGGCGAGCGCGCCGAACGCCTGCAACAGCAGCCCCGTCACCAGCACGCGCTTGGCGCCGAAACGATCGCCGAGCAGCCCGAAGGCGATACGGCCGCCCATGCCGGCAAAGCCCTCGATGCTGTAGATCGTCACCGCCGCGATCAGCGGGATGCCGCAGCTCACGGCATAGCTGACGGTGTGGATGATCGGGCCGGAATGGGTGGCGCAGCAGAAGAAGTTGGTGGCGAGCAGGATCATGAATTGCGGCGAGCGCAGCGCCTCGCCCAGCGACATCTCCCCTTGCGACGCGCTCTCGCCCGCAGGCGCGGCCACGGCATGCGCGAGCGCGGGCGGGCGTCGTACCAGGAACGAGACCGGGATCATGATGGCGCCGACCACCAGTGCCACGATCTGCATCGAGGTGCGCCAGTCATGGCCGGAGACGAGCCAGGCCGCGAGCGGCGCCATCGTCATCGGCGCCATGCCCATGCCGGCCGACACCAGCGAGACCGCGAGGCTGCGATGGGTGTCGAACCAGCCGGTGACGGTCGCCATCATCGGCGCGAAGATCGCCGCGCAGGAGGCGCCGACCAGAAGGCCGAACATGAACTGGAACGCCAGCAGCGAGGTCGCATGGCTTGCGGCGAACAGGCTGAGCGACAGCACTATCGATCCTGTCAGCACCACCGGCAGCGGCCCGTATCTGTCGGTCGCCGTGCCCCAGGCCATGCTGGTGAAGGCCATCGCCAGGAAGCCGATCGTCATCGCGCTGGAAATGCCGGTCACCGACCAGCCGGTGTCCTTGGCGATCGGCTGGAGGAACACCGGCAGCGAAAACATGCCGCCGATCGCGACGCAGCCGAGCAAGCCGCCGGCGGCGACGATCACCCAGCGATAGGAAGAAGCGTTCATTTGGGTCTCCCGTCAGGTCTGTCTGGGTGGAAGACGAATGGGAACTGCGCCTGCCGACAACGGCATCGAGGACACCAGATTTTTTTGGCGCCGCCAAACAAAAATCCCGAAAACAACCCCATGCACAGTAGCCGGCCGCCGCCGGATCAAGGACTTACCAACGACCCGCAACGTCAGGGCCGCGTTTGACACGTCGGGCAAAACACCGGCACAATGTCATCATCCCGCCAACGCGATCTCATCATGCTCGGACGCTGCCGATCTGGCGCACGCCACCGATCCGGTGCGCTGTCAATGCTCCGATTTCGGAGGGAATGCTTGCATGCCGAAGATTGATATAGCCACCGTGCCGGGCCGGAAAGGCTCCGGTTATCCCGCGCCGCTCGACGCGCCCTGCGCCGAGCGCATCCGCCAACAGCTGGGCAATGCCGGAAAGCTTAAGGATTTCGGCGTCAACCTGATGCGTCTGCCACCGGGCAGCTGGTCGAGCCAGCGACACTGGCATTCGCATGAGGACGAGTTCGTCTATGTGCTCGAAGGCGAGCTGACGCTTGTCGAGGACGAGGGCGAAACCGTGCTGAGCGCCGGCGACTGCGCCGCCTTCCCGAAGGGAAGCGGCAACGGCCATCACATGATCAACCGGTCCGATGCAACGGCCGTCTACCTCGAAGTCGGCTCGCGCTCGCCCGATGACCTCATCACCTGCTCCGACGTCGACATGATGAGCCCGGCTTCCAGCGGCCGGTTCCTGCACAAGGATGGCACGCCTTATCCGCGCGAATGAACGGCAACGGCGACGCCTCACATGGCTGCGCCACGCCGCCACTCGGTCACGGTCAGCCATACCGCCGAGACCAGGAAGTAGATCGCGCCGACCGCAGCGTAGCCCGCGACATTCGCGATCGTTGGAGACATCGGCGTCGTGGCCTGAAAGATGAAGAAGCCACCGGCCAGAGCCGACTGGCCGCCGCTGAGCACCATGGCCCACTGCGCGCCAAAACTTCTCCAGCGGCGAATCGCGGTCCCCAGCTGGAGCAATCCGGACAGGATCGCCCAGGCCCCGAAGACGCCGAGCACCCCGTTCATGCTCATCTGCAAGGCGACGAGGACCGCGACAGTGGTCACCAGGCTGACCAGAACGTTCAGCGCCTGCGTGCGATTTTGAGTGAGCCCGCCACTGCGCAACGCGTCGACCAAGTTCGCCGCCGCATCCCATGCCGGATAGAGCACGAGCAAGGCTCCTGCGATCGCCGCAGATGGCGACCCGACGGCAAAGGCGGCAACGACCCACGCGACGGAGAACGCCGCCCGGATGAAGTAGTAGAATTTCAGCCATTGCTCGCGGTCGGCCCGAACGAGATCCAATTGATGATGCGTCACTGCACTCTCTCCTTTACCTACTAGTTGGTAGCTTTCCCGCACAACAAGTCACCCTCGCCCGCAAGATCACCTGCGGGCGTGTCGTTGTCGTCTCGTCGATATGTTTCAGTGCCTGGCGGACAACCGATCCAGCAGCGGCCCGGTGATCACACCGAACATCTTTGGATCGCCATAGGCACGCGCCGACAGCATCGCGCCGTGAACGGTCGCCATGAAGCCTTCAGCCTCGATCTTCGCTGCGCTGGAGAGATGCAGCTGCCCCTTCCGCTTGCCGCGCTCCATCACCGAGGTCAGCCACGACGCCAGCGAACGGAAATGCGCGCGGACCTCAAGCGCCACCTGCTCCGGCAGGATCGGTAGCTCGCAGGCAAGCAGCGCACACACGCAGAAAGGCGCCGTCGCATCATTGATGCACGCCTCCCAATACCGGACATAGCTTTTGAGCTGGTCGCGGGGGTCCGCGACATTGCGTTCGAGCGCGGACAGTCCCGCCTCGGCTTCCGCGCGATAGCGCGACACGAGGGTTCGGACCAGATCGACCTTGCTGGCGAAATGGTGGTGGATGCTCGGCTTGCGGATACCGACGATTTCGGCCACGTCGGCATAGCTGAAGCCGTTATAGCCGCCCGCGATGATCAGGGTGCGCGCGCAGGCCAGGATGTCGTCGGCCGTCGAGGAAACGTTGGTCATGGCGGATTAACTACCTTCCAGTTGGTAGGTAGTCAAGAACGGGATGCTTCAACCATCCGTGAGTGGTAGGGAGCCTGCATGACCATTCGTCCCCTCCTCCGCTATCCCGATCGCCGGCTCGCGACGCCGGCCCATCCCGTCACCGCATTCGACGGCGCGTTGCGCGAGCTTGCAGCCGACCTGCTCGACACCATGCGCGCCGCGCCCGGCATCGGCATCACGGCGCCGCATATCGGCGTGCCCTTGCGCGTCGTCGTGCTCGAGCTCGACGCCAAGGCGGGCCCGCAAACCTACGTCAATCCGGAGATCGAGTGGGCTTCGCCCGAGATGATCCTGCACAAGGAAGGCAGCGTCTCGATGCCCGGCGTCAACGACGAGGTCCAGCGCCACGCACGGGTGCGGATCAGCTATCAGGATGTTGACGGCAACACGCACAGCGAGGAGTCGGACGACTTGCGCGCCGTCTGTCACCAGCACGAGATCGACCAGCTCGACGGCATGTTCTGGATTCAGCGGCTGTCGCGGCTGAAGCGGGAACGGCTGGTGAAGAAGTATGAGAAGATGTCGCGGGATTGAGCGCATCGCCAGTGCAGGCTCCCCGACAGCCGGGGTTGTGGCCGCGTGTCGCAATTCGGCGATGCTCATGGATTTCGGTAGAGGTCGGCACTGGGTCTCGGCATACAGAGCGAGATTTCAGAGAGAACTCCCGCCACTGCAGCTCCAGGTTTGCACGAAATTCAAGCCGATTGGCGTTGTACTTCCAGAGGGCGTGTACTCATTGAGGCGAGATGTCCGCTTTCGGATGCGAAGCAGAACTCACGTGCTCGATCCAAGCCTTACCGGTCGTGACCCAACTCGGACCTTCCGAGTTGCCGCACGCTTACTGCCGCCGTGCAACAGCAAATGCCGCCTCGGGGCAACAGGGCCCTCCCGCGATTACCGCTCACAGGTTCGCAACAAAGTGCTAGGCTCCTCCTGGCCCCAGCGACGAATTTTTGGCTGGCCGTTCGGAGAGCGCTGTGACGGAGCAGCGGGTTCAAAGGCGATTAGCGGCGATTTTGGCTGCCGACGTGGTCGGTTACTCTGCGTTGATGCAACGCGCTGAGGAAGCTACCTATGCCGAGTTCGAGCGGCTCAAGCGAGAACTGATCGAGCCGAGCCTCTCCCGCCACGAAGGCCGTCTAATCAAGACAACGGGTGATGGCGCACTCGCCGAGTTCGCCAGTCCCCTGGCCGCCATGAGATGCGCGGTTGAGATACAGGATCATCTCGCCGAGGGTAGCGGTCCATTCAAGCTACGCATCGGGCTCAACCTTGGTGAAGTGATCGTTAGAGTCTGTCCGGAAAGATTACCTTGGATTGCATAGCTTTCGCAGCATGAGTCGGATGGAGGCCAGCTTGAGAAAGGCGAGCGCCCTGTGATTGAAGCATTCCCAATCTTTGGACAGTCTTCGGCATCGCCCGATGCCAGGCAAAGGTACGCTCGACGATCCAGCGTTTGGGCAAGACGACGAAACGGTGAGCCTGATCGGAGCGTTTGACGATTTCGAGGTTCACGCGCTTCAGAGCGCTACGCAGCCCCTTCTGGAAATGTGGCCCTTGATATCCGCCGTCGGCGTAGAGCTTCAGAAGAAAGGGATAGAGGCCGAACAACGTTGCCATCAGGAGCACGCCGCCGTCGCGATCCTGGATGTCCGCCGCATGCACGATGGCGTGCATCAAGAGGCCTTGCGTGTCGACGAGAATGTGCCGCTTCTTGCCCTTGATCTTCTTGCCCGCGTCGTAGCCATGGAGATCATGAGGCCCCCTTTTTCAGCGCTTTTCACGCTCTGGCTATCGATGATGGCGGCGGTGGGAGAAGCCTCGCGCTCGGCCCTTTCGCGACATTCGACATAGAGGGCGTGATGAATTTTATCGAGCGTGCCGTTCCAGCTCCACAGATCGAAGTAGCCATACAGCGTCGAGCGCGGCGGCAGGTCCTTGGGGATCGCGCGCCACTGGCAACCTGTGCTCAGGATGTACATCAGCCCGTTGGCAATCTCGCGCAGGTCCACCGTACGCTTGTTGCCGCCGCGCTTGGCCGGCGGGATGCGAGGCGCGATCAGCGCCCACTCCTCGTCGGTCAAGTCGCTCGGATAGCGCAGGCGGCTGCGGTCGTAGCGTGCACGGTTCTCGGTAGTCCACATTGGCGGCGCGTCCCCATCGAATCAGGCCGCTCACCTTGAATCACAACCGATTCATTCGACTCAACATGTTTTGGAACAGACACTTAGACAGGACGACGACCTCTACGGCGACGGGATCAACATTGCTGTTCGGCTGGAGGGGATCGCCGATCCGGGCGGTATCCTGATTTCCGACAAGGTCTACAACGAAGTCGAGGGCAAGCTAGACGCTGGCTTCGAGGATCGTGGCGAGCAGCAGCTCAAGAACATCTCCAAGCCGGTCCGCGCCTACGCTGTCCGCGCCGGAGCGCCAGGGGCGCTGACAGAGGGGCTGAGTGCGGCCCCGCCACACCCGGACAAGCCTTCCATCGCCGTACTGCCGTTCGAGAACATGAGCGGCGATCCCGAACAGGAATACTTTGCGGACGGAATGGTCGAGGAGATCATCACCGCGCTGTCGCGCTTCAAGTCGCTGTTCGTGATCGCGCGCAATTCGAGCTTCACCTTCAAGGGGCGAGCGGTCGATATCAAGGAAGTCGGGCGAAGGCTCGGCGTGCGCTATGTCCTCGAGGGGTCTGTGCGGAAGGCGTCGGGGAAAGTTCGCATCACAGGGCAGTTGATCGATGCGGTTACAGGCGCGCACATCTGGGTGGACAGGTTTGAGCGTGACCTGACCGACGTTTTTGCTCTTCAGGACGAAGTAACGCTCGCCGTTGTGTCGGCCATTGAGCCAAAGATGCTTCAAACAGAAATTGAATTGGCGACGCGGCGGCGGCCAGAGAACCTCACCTCGTATGATTTTTATCTCCGTGCCATGCCGCAGTTCTACCTAAGGACCCGCGAAGGGTTGGCCGAGGCAATCCGACTGTTCCACCGCGCCTTGGAGCTCGCCCCTCGGTTCGGCGCTGTCGCGGCTCTGGCAGGTGTCTGCCACATGCTCAACGTCCTTTTGGGCTATGCCAACGATCCTCAGTTCGACCGCAAGGAAGCGGTTCGGCTTGCTCGTTTGGCATTGAGCATCGACGATGGCGATCCGGACACGTTAGCAAGGGCTGCCGTAATCTCGGCGTTCATGGTCGGCGATCGTGAAGCCGAGATCGAAATGGCTGACCGGGCGGTCGGGCTCAACCCAAATTCATGGCTCACATGGAGCTGCAGAGGCCATGTCTATAGAATTGCGGGGCTGCCGGAGGAAGCGATCTGGAGCTTTGAACGTGCCGTTCGCATGAGCCCAGTAGACCCGCTACTATACATGACGCTTACTGGCATTGGGCAGGCCCTTATCGAGCTTCGCCGCTTTGACGAAGCCATCGTCGTATTGAAGAAGGCCCTTCGTCAGAACCTTTATTTGGCAACTTACCAATGGCTCGCGTCCGCCTTCGCCCATCTCGGACGTGACGCTGAGGCGCACGACGCGGCGGCGCGTGTGCTTGAGATCGATCCCGCCTTTACAGTATCGGCGCTTATCGCCCGGGCCGGACTATCAAACGCAAAGCTGTTTATTGAGGGTCTTCGGAAAGCGGGGTTGCCCGATTAGCTCTCCATCCCATGAGGCGATTGAATAGCGGCACTCTGCTGCGACGCATGAGTCCGGTCATGGCCCATCGCTTCAGTTTGCGACATGTCCGGAGCGGGTAGTAGACCGGAAGTCGTCGAGCTACGGGCCAACCGACGCGATTGACCCAACTGAGACATTGGCGCACTAGTTTACTGTTGCGCAAGAATGCGGCAGGCGCTGTGGTGAGCTGCAACGCTCCGGCCCGAGCGGAGACAACGGTCACGGCAGACCTGAGCTTGGCTAGACCAGCTCCGCTGAGACCGACGCTGGCGGTCATAAAGCGGATTGCGATTGTCCATCCCAGCGAACCGTCCTCGGGTCTTGCGACGTCGCGGCCTCGAGATGCTTGGGAGCGGTGTGCGCGCGGGCGCCGGTCTCGATGCGCTAACGCACGAAGATGCCTTGCTTAGCGATGGTTGCGCGATATGGCGCCCGTCCTGTTCCTCGGCGGGAGGCGCATCACGACCGCAACTTTCAATTTAGGCAATCTTGGCGACGCGACCGAGACCGGCCGCACCTGCGCCACAGGTGCGCCCCATTGTCATCCCCTCACCTCCTTAATCTGCGTGCCAAGTCGGGGACGTGAATGGGGGGACCGCGGCCGCGCGGCTGGCGACATTGAAGATTTGGCAAACAAGCTGTATTGCCGGCGCGCTGACAGCGACTTCGCTTGTCGCGATTGGTCAGATCGCGGTACCGCGCCCAAGCATCGCAACGCCGAATGCAAGAGTGGCTGATGCATTCAGCGGCATCCCGCTGAATGTGACGACGGTTCTGTCAAATGCTGGCGCCGCGTTTCCGGCCCCGGCCATCGAGACGAAATTCGATACAGGATTATCGGCTAATGCGATCGTTGCGGCGGGATTCAGCGCCGCGGCGCCGGACTCGGTGCCGCCGTCCGATGTAACCACTTCGCAAGAGCCAATGGTGCAGGTCGCCAGCCTTGAGGCAGCGTCGCCCGAGAACTCGGCAACGCTACAGCAGGACCGTCCGCCCGTTGCTTCGCCCAATCCGGGCGAAGGCAAACCGTCGTATCTCAAATACTACGTCTACTCGGAAATTCCGCCGCCGGAAAAACCCGCAAAGATCGCCTTGTCGGCGTTGAGCGACGTTCCGCTCGGAACGCCCGTCCAGGAGATCGAACGTGCAGCCGAAGCGTTCGGTGTCGATGTCAACTTCATGAAGGCGGTCGCCAAAATCGAATCCGATTTCAATCCCAAGCAACGCACCGGCTCCTATATCGGCCTGTTCCAGCTGAGCAAGTTTGAGTTCAGCAAATACGGATCGGGCGACATCCTCAATCCTCGCGACAACGCTGTAGGTGCCGCCTACAAGTTTCTCAGCGAGGCTGCGCTATTCGAAATATTGACGCAGAAAAAGCCGACCCTTTCCGACCTCTACCTGATCCACCAGCAGGGCTGGGAAGGAGCCGCCCAACACATCAGCCGTCCGCAGCGGATTGCCTGGAAGTCGATGTGCGCAACCCGGGAGGGCTCGGCAAAGGGCGAGCGATGGTGCAAGCGCGCTATCTGGGGCAATACGCTGCCTGCGGTCAAACGCGAATGGAAGTCGGTCGATGATCTCACCTCGGGTGCGTTCGTGGCGATGTGGCGGGACCGCGTCGACACGCTCTATGCCCGCTATCCTGTGCTAGAGCGTTTTCCGATCACGTTGCGTCGTAACCAGCCGCGACGAGATAATTTTGACATTCCTCGGGTGAGAAGCGTTTGAGAGCGTTGGCGATTGCTTGCCAGAGATCGGGCATGGTGCGGGCTGCGGCGGTCCGCAACAGCGCTTTCAGTTTGGAGAAGGCCATTTCAATCGGGTTGAAGTCTGGACTGTAGGGCGGAAGATAGAGCAGGCTAGCTCCGACCGCCTGGATGGCCTCTCGAACGCCATGGACCTTGTGAGCGGGCAAGTTGTCCATGATAACGGTATCGCCCGGCCGCAGCGATGGGGCGAGCAATTGCTCGACGTAGGCCAGGAAAGCGTCGCCATCCATTGGACCGTCCAGAACAAGCGGCGCGATCAGACCGTCGGAGCGCAATCCAGCGGTGAACGTCGTCGTCTTCCAATGTCCGTGTGGGATAGCTGCACGACATCGCTCGCCGCGTGGCGAGCGCCCGTAACGCCGCGCCATTTTGGTGTTGGCGCTGGTTTCGTCGATGAAGACGAGACGCTCAGGGTCAAGGTCGATTTGCCCTTCGAACCACTCCTCACGTGCGGCATTTATATCGCCGCGCCGTTGCTCGGCGGCGTGCGCTGTCTTTTTTTAAGTGTGATCTTTCTGCGCTGGAAAAAACGCCAGAGCGACGCGATGCCAGTCGATATTCCACGACGTTTCAACAGTTCTCGCAACTCGGCAAGCGTGATATCCGGCCTCGCTGTCACCGCCTCCAGAATCAATTGCGAATGCGCTTCGATGCGCTGCGATTTGCGGTCACCGCCCTGGCGTTTAGGAACGATGTCGCCAACTTTCTTGAGGCGACCGCGCCAGCGGATTGCACTGGCCGCGCTGACACCAAAGCGCTCAGCAGCCTGTCGACAGGACATGCCACCGTCAATCGCGGCTACCACCCTTTGGCGAAGATCAACCGAAAGCGCCCTGGCCATACATGCTGGCCTCCCTCGCCAGCATGCAGCTTGAATCTGACTCGCGCCGTTTTGGGAATCTGGAGGGTTCTGTGAGGTCGCGCTCACGCGAGGGCGCGGCAGGCGCTTATGACGCGACCTCATTGAAGCCGGATTGAACGAAGGCGCGGGAGGCTATTCGCGGTTTTGCAGCTATGGGGATTGTTCGAGATCGCCATGCCCGATCTGCTGGCTCGGCGCGTGAGGCAGAGACACAGGAGTGCGCATCCTGGAAGAGTTGAGATCAGACGCGCTTCGCCTGAGATCGCGATAGGCCTTTTGCTGCATCGGACGGTTGTTGTCGCGCAGTGTGACAGCACGGATTCGACATCGTCCGCGATGATCGAGACGCTGGGAGCGAAATGACGAATGATGATCGTCGTGCACGACATGACTTGGCTCACGATGTGTCGCATCGGAACGGTGATGTTCGAGGGCTGGGGCGTCTGAAGCTATGTCGAAAGCGCTCAATGATGCGCATGACGCCACCACAATCGGGACAGGCAGGAACCTCGGCCCAGGTTTGAGCCTCCGAATCCACAGGCGACGGCTGGCCATCGTTTGGGGCTGTTCGCTCATGATCGAGAAGTTCGCGGCAAAGGGCGAGCTTGGCAGCGCGATGGCGGTTGGCCATGAAGCCGAAGTGGCGGATGCGGTGGAAGCCGTCAGGCGGCGTATGAAGCAGGAAACGGCGAATGAACTCATCGGGCTTGAGATTCATGATCTTTGTCGCGCTGTTTTGGCGATAGTCCTTCCATGAGAAGGCGACATGATCGTCGTCGAGTGCGACGAGCCGGCTGTTGGCGATCGCGACGCGATGGGTGTAGCGGCCGAGATAGGCCAGGACCTGTGCGGGTCCGCCGAAGGGCCGCTTGGCGTAAACAACCCAGTTGATGCGTCGCATGGCGTCGAGGTGGGCCGCAAAGGCAGCCGGCTCGGCCAGAGCTCCGAGATCGCCGAAGAAACGCAAGGCACCGGAGTTGAAGGCTGCCGACAGACGTTTGAGAAAAAGTGTGCGAAATAGTCTGGACAACGGTTTGACGGCCAGGAAGAAGTTCGGTCGGCAAGCGGTCCAGCGCGCGCCATCGGGCGAGAGGCCGCCACCCGGAACGACGCAATGGACGTGGGGATGATGCATCAGCGTCTGTCCCCAGGTGTGGAGGACGGCGACGCCGCCGATCGCACCGCCGAGCCGGCGTGGATTGGCGGCGAGCGTCGTCATCGCCTCGGCGGCAGCCTTGAACAGGATGGCATAGACGACGGCCTTGTTCTGGAAAGCGATCGCGGCGATCGGTGCGGGAAGTGTAAAGACGACGTGGAAATAGGGAACCGGAAGCAGGTCGGCTTGACGCGCGGCGAGCCACGCGGCTCGGGCTCTCCCCTGACACTTCGGACAGTGCCGATTGCGGCAGGAATTATAGGCAACGCGTGTCGTGCCGCAGTCGTCGCAAGCCTGCATGTGGCCGCCGAGCGCCTCGGTCCGGCACGCAACGATCGCGCTCATCACGCGCCGCTCGACCCGCCCCAGATGACCGGCATGTACACGGCGATAGGCGTCGCCATGCCGGCGCAGAATATCGGCAATCTCGATGGCGGGCCTGTTGGAGCGGATGTCGGAGCGGGTCATGACCCGCATCCCGCTGCGGGTCATCCAGGTGGCGTCACCTCCAGCGACAGGCGATCGAGCGGGCTCTGCGTCGCTCGGATCGTATCGGTGGCGACCTGCGTGTAGCGCGCTGTCGACGACAAATTATTGTGCCCGAGCAAGACCTGGATGATCCGGATATCGGTTCCGTTCTCGAGAAGATGTGTCGCGAAGCTGTGGCGCAGCGTGTGCAGCGTGACGCGCTTGGTCAGGCCCGCAGCCTTCACCGCCGACCGGCAGGCGGCATGCAGCACGGTCTGATCGATCGGATGATCTTCGTCACGACCAGGGAACAGATAAAGCCGCGGCCGGGCGAGCCGCCAGTAGGTGCGCAGGATGCCCAGCAGCTGGGGCGACAGCATCACGTTGCGATCCTTCGCGCCCTTGCCGTGGCGCACCTGGATGACGCCGCGGGCGCTGTCGATGTCTTCGATCCGCAGTCCCGCAACCTCCGAGGCCCTGAGCCCGGCCGCATAGGCGGTGGTGAGCGCGGCGCGGCTCTTCAGGCTCGATACCGCTTCAAGAAACTGAACCACTTCGTCGGCGCTGAGAACGACCGGCAGCTTGCGCGGTTCTCGCGCATAGGGAATGCGCTCTGGGATGAGCGCCTCGCCGAGCGTGACGCCGTAGAAAAACCGTAGCGCACAGACGATCTGGTTCAGCGCCGGCCATGAGATGCCGGTCGAGACCAAATGCACCTGGAAGGCGCGGACGTCTTCCAGCTCTAACCGGTCAGGCGATCGGCCAAAATAGCGGCTGAACTTCGAAACCGCGCTGATGTAGGATCTTTGCGTCGCCGGCGACAGATTGCGGACGGTCATGTCTTCGATCATGCGGCGGCGAAGAGGGCTCAAATCGGCCATCTCGATACTCCTGTCTGAGGGGGTGGGCTCCAACACCCACATCCTCTCAGCCAGGAGGCGATCTATGCCACCTTGCCCCCTACGCCGCGGCAGCGGCTTCGTTCAATCCCCACCCGATTCTTTCCGGTCGGAAAATGCTCTAACGGCGGCGGCCGAACGCTCGAGATAGAACAGCTTGCGACTGCGCACACGCACACCTCTGGGTCGACATTCGTT
Organism: Bradyrhizobium barranii subsp. apii; assembly: GCF_011516635.5. Classification (GTDB taxonomy): domain Bacteria; phylum Pseudomonadota; class Alphaproteobacteria; order Rhizobiales; family Xanthobacteraceae; genus Bradyrhizobium; species Bradyrhizobium barranii. Next base: position 5,910,773 of record NZ_CP096255.1, read on the forward strand.
CCGTCGAGAAGCTGTGTCGGCAATCTAGTTTCCGGCGCCAGGTAAGTTTGCGTTCCGCTCAGAGACTGGGTGGCTGTTCGGCTCCCACGGCCGGATTGACCCAATACCTCGACCAGTGCCGCTCCGCGGCCCGGACTCCTAGATTATTCACAGGCAATCACGTCGGCTGATAACCCATCAGCGAAGTGACGACACTCCTCGTTGAGGTCCGCTTAGTGGGGTGAAGCGGACTGGATTTGCTCACTCTGAGTTCTTCGCATTTTGACCCAAAGCAGACTTTCACCGGCCTGATTACACTTCCAAGGCGCCACCTTTTGTCTGTACGATAGTTCGGCTTGGCTGAGGGCCGCATGAAACGGCGCAAGTTCATCACGGTTGTTGGGGGTATGGCTGCAACGTGGCCGTTCGCAGGTCATGCTCAGCAATCGACCAAGCTTCATCAGATCGGCGTGCTTTCACTCGGCCGCGGTGACAAGTCCGACGCAAGTCTAAAGACTCTCGATGCGTTTGTGCCGGCATTGCGTGTGCTCGGCTATACTGAAGGAAAGAATGTCGCGTTTTACCGTAAATTCGCAGACGGCGATGAGGACAAGCTCAACGAGTACGCGCAGGAATTCGTGACGCACCGCGGCGACGCAATTGTTGCTTTGGCTACCCCGGCCGTCCGCGCAGCCAAGAAAGCGACTTCCACCATTCCGATTGTCGGCATAGGCATGGCAGATCCCGTCGACGACGAACTCGCTTCCAGTCTGGCGCGGCCGGGCGGCAATGTCACCGGGACGGCATTTCTCGGCCCGGAGTTGGTGTCCAAACGGCTTCAACTGCTTAAGGAGATCGTTCCCGGTCTCTCTCACGTTGTCGTTTTGTGGCACCCTCGTGCATACGGTGAGCGCACAATGAAGGGGATGCTGAACGAGATTGAGAGCGCCGCCCGATCTCTCGGAGCAAGCCTTCAACTTGTGCCGGCGGATAGCCCCGCCGATCTCGAAAGCGCGTTTGCGGAGTTGGCCAAAGCGCGAGCGGATGGTCTCGTCGTGTTTCCTAGTCCGATGCTGTACAGCCAGTACTCTCGGATTGTACCCTTTGCCGAGAAGAACCGCCTCCCGACGATCTACGCCGCCAGAGAGGGCGTGGAGCTCGGTGGCCTTGTCTCTTACGGAGTCAACCTGCCTGACCTGTCACGCGCGACCGCTATCTATCTGGACAGAATACTCAAAGGCGCAACGCCAGCCGAGTTGCCGATACAGCAGCCAACCAAGTTCGAGCTGGTTGTAAACCTTAAGGCGGCCAAGGCGCTTGGTTTGGCGGCTGGTCGAGACTCTCTCCTGACCGCCGACGAAGTGATCGAATGAGCAGGCAGAATGTCTGCGATTGGCCCTTTTGAGGGGGATGTCCCGATCGCTGTTGAACTACGTCGGGTCGACGTTGCCGGAATGAATATTACGCAGCCCTCGTGACGTGGGCAACGGACTTGATTGTCATGCGATCGTGGTGAGCTTGAAGGGCCGCACGCAGAACCGACAATTGCTTATGCGCCTTCAATCGTCGGAAGCCCTTGTTGGCCTCGATCATACCGGCCGCGACCCATCGCAAGGCCATACCGGCATCCCGCCAGCGTTTAACGTTGCGCGTGACGCGGCGAATGGTGCCCATCATGTTCTCGGCGATATTGGTACAGGCGAGCGATCGGCGAAGCTCCTTCGGCAACTTCAACCGGACGACAGTCAGGATTTCGTCGAGGCCTTCGAGGATACTGGCCGCAACGCCGGGCCATTGCTGGTCGAGTCGACGCGCGAGATTGCGGATCAATTTTTCAGCCTTGTCGGCGTCATCGAGCTCCCAGGCCTGGCGCAGCACCCGGCGGGTGGCCGCATGATGCTCTTTCGGCAGGCGTTCCATGATGTTGCGCGCCTTGTGGATCTGGCAGCGCTGGATCGCAGCGGCCGAACCGAAGGTGCGGCGGATCGCCTTCGACAACGCCTTCGCGCCGTCGGCGATGAACAGTCTTGGCACCGTCGGGTCGAGCCCGCGCGAGACCAGGTTGTCCAGCAGGGCCTGAACCGTTGCTGCATTCTCGGTCGCCCCTTCCACCAGCGCCAGCGGATGCTTGTTGCCTTCGCCGTCAACCCCGATCGCGGCCACCAGCACGAGATCGTCGTCGAGATGCAGCCCGTCGATTTGGACCACCAGAAGGTCGAGCGCGGACAGATCGGCAGCCATGAAGTCGGCCAGCCGCGCCGCCGACAGAGCCACGAACCTCCGCGAGGCCGCCGACTTCGAAATCCCCGATCCGGGCGGTGCCGGCACGTCACCCTCGGGCAGCCGGACGGCGCGGCCGAACCGGCGCGTCGACACATTGATCAGCATCAGGTTCATCGCCCAGCGACCGAGCCAGTCCTCCTGCGCCGCCGTTTCCCAGCTCGGGATCGTGACCTCGCGGCCGTCCATGCCCCGGACCCGCGGGCGACCGACCTCGATCTTGCCGCCGTGGAAACCGATCCGCCCCCGCGTTCGGCCCCAACGGTGCGCCCGCCGCGCCGCATCACGACCGTGGCGCGGCCCGCAGGCCGCTGTCACATCCGCCTCCATCATCGTGCCGAGCGCCTCGATTCCTGCCGCAAGGCAGAACCGATCGAAGCTCGCTCGCACTTCCGCAAATGATTTCTCCACAGCCCCGGTCGCCGGCCAACCAGCCGGTGTGATATCTCTCGTCATGGCGTTGCTCTCCTTTGTGGAATCAGCACCCCGAGCCTACCGGCTCAAGGTGGGCAACGCCGACCTCTTCAGAAATTCAACAGAACCCGGGACATCCCCTGATGCTGCCCTTGTCCACGCCGCCCTCGAACAGCCGGCCCTGGTAGAACGGGCCGCCGGTCAGGGAGAACGGAAACGGCGCCGGCACCTTTGAAAGCTTCATCGTCACGGTGCGCGACGGCGAAGCCGGGAACGTGCCCTTGAACTGGCCGGCCGGCGGCTGCGTGTGATTGAACTGCTCGGCTGTGATCGTCAGCTCGCACTTCTTCGGCAGCGGGACCGCGACCGGCGCGGACACGCTGGTCACCCTGAGATAGGAATGATAGCGCGCGCGGGGGAAGATGGGGATCCGCGGCCTGCGGATCGGAAACGGAATCAGGGGGTCATCGAGCGCACTGAGCGAACCGGCCAGGCTCGTCAATCCCGAGCCCGCCGCCGCTTCATCTTCGTCCGCGTCGCCCACCGGCACCACGGGCCCCACCGGCGGGATCGGACCGATCACCGGCCGGCTCGAGTAGAGATCGCCGCTGACGATCAGATGGTCGGCGCCGCCGTCGGGTGCCGAGCGATCGACGCGCAGCGTGCCTTCAAAGGTCACGAAGCCCGCGGTCGGCCGGAAGTTGATCTGGTAGCAGCCTTCGCGGAAGTCGAGCCTGCACAGCCTGAACGGCGGAAACGGCTGTAGATCGGTCGAGGCCGGCTGATCGCCGGACTCCTCGTCGCTGAAGCTGATCTGGCGCGACAGCGGGACTTGCGGCTTCATCGCGGGCTCGACCGATGCCGCGGTCATCTTGGAAAGGCTGCCACTCGATTCATGCTCTGAGCAATTGCACATGTCGTCTTCTCCTCGTTGAAAGGGTGAGACGATCGACGTGAGCATCGGGCTCGTTCGCGGGTACAGCCGCGTTATTTCGGTCAGCTGTGGCGTGCGCAGTCCTACGCGCGCCGATAGGTCACGACACAGCCCTCTGAATCCGTAAACTCAAATCGGTCGGCCTTGAGTGAAATGCGATAGGTCACAAGTTCATCAGTCGCCGTCCCGACGACGAGTGTGTTGGAATCCTCGAGACGGTAGATTCCCGCGTCCCACCACACCATGCCCTGCCCTGGTCCGCGCATGCCGCGGTAGGTGCCGGTCGAGAATGTGAGAGTGGCGGGATATTTGTCCGCACACGCAGCCGACGTGGATTTGGTCCACGTACCAACCATGCCCTGTTCGTGTTTGTCAGCCATAGTGTCTCCATAGCTCTCATCGGCCGAGCGGCCGATTGGAGGCTATTTCAACATGCCGTTCTGGCGTGTGCAGCTCATTTGAGGCTGATGTGATGGCGGGTGTGTCAAATCGACCAAATTCACCACGTTCAATCACAACAGGTACTCTATCGCAGCATTGACGCAAGCGTGCGTGTGAGATGCTTCACACCGAAGGTGCGACAATTGAGCACCGGCGATGAGAGCGCGATGAAAGCGCGGCGGAGAAGCAGCTCAGTCCGCATCTTGCGAGAGCGGGCTCAAGTCAGAGCCGGCGACAATGAACAGGACATTGGATGGCGCGGTTGGCAGAGGCGTGGTCGCGTTGCAGCTTGGCAGCAGGCCTGACATTCACCGTGGGCACCAACTGACGCAAATTCAATCGGAGACGTTCGCTTCCGAGCCGTGCGGTTGACCTTGGTGTCCATCAAGGCGCTGAGAGGTCCGGTAGCGGCCGGGCGACATGCCATGATGTCGATGAAAGAGTTTCGAAAACGCCGCCGCTGTCTCGTAACCGACCTGGCTCGCGATCCGTGCGATGGGCTCATCGCTGGTTTCGAGCAGGAACGCCGCTTCCGCCATCCGGCGTTCGATCACATAACGATGCATCGACTGGCCGACGAGGTTGGTGAAGCGGGCCGAAAATACCGAGCGGCCGAGCCCCACGCGATGGCCGAGGTCGCTCAGGGTCCAGGGCCGCTCCGGGTTTTCGTGGATCAATTTGAGCGCCGGTCCGATATGCGGGTCCGATATGGCCCCGAGCCAGCCGCCTTGTCCGGGACTGAGAGACGCGATCCAGCTTCGGAGCACCTCGACAAACAGCACTTCCGTCAGTCGTGAGAGCGCGACGCGCTGGCCGGGACGCTCGAGCGCAGACTCGCTGACCATGCGCCGCAGGATGGCTTCGAGCCAGCCACCGTCCGCCGTCGGCTTCAGCAGAAGCACGGGCGGAAGCATCTCCAGCACGCTGCTGAACGAGGGCCGCGACACGGTGAAATTGCCGCAGATCATGGTCGAGAGCGGCTTTGCACGGCCGCCGTGACGAACGACGCCCAGACGTGCCGACGATCGATCGAGGTCCACAATCTGCAAAGGCTTGGCCCGGCGATCCGAATAAAACACATGGGGCTCGCCGCGTGTGATGACGACGAAATCGCCCTCGGTCATCTGGATTTCCTGTCCGAGTTCGAGCGCGAGGGTCGCGGAGCCCCGACTGAGATAGTGAAACAGCGCGTAGGGGCGCGCCGGCAGCGCCAGATTCCAGGGATGACCGAGCTCGAAGTGGAACAGCAGCGTCCCGCCGAGACGAACGCGATCGAGCACTTGGGCAAGGATGTCCATGCCGCCGAAGTTAGTCCGGTGGACGGTCGGACACAACATCCGGACGATTGATCCCTACCGTCCGAAAAGCCCGCGAACTAGGTCATGTCGCGGCGGGCCGACGTCATGTGCGGCAACCATTTCGCCAACGGCGGATGGAAGAAACCGCGACCAGGCAGGAAACGCCTGTCCATTCCCCCGGACCTTATTCCGTCCGACATATCAACAGGAACAATCAATGCTAAATATCCTTCTCTCAGCCGCCACCGTACTCCTGGCCGGAACGGCATGGGTCGGCCCCGCCCATTCCGCTGAGTTGCCCAAGGGAGCAGCCCACAACATCGTGCTCGTGCACGGCGCTTTCGTGGACCAGACGAGCTGGCAGCCCGTTGCCGATATTCTGTCGAAGAAGGGCTACAACGTCACGCTCGTGGAAAATCCGCTCACTTCGCTCGCCGCTGACGTCGATGCCACCAAGCAGGCGCTCGCGAAACAGGACGGCAGGACCGTTCTGGTCGGCCATTCATGGGGCGGCGTGGTGATCACGCAAGCCGGCAACGATCCCAAGGTCTCGGCGCTGGTCTATGTATCCGCCTTCGCGCCGGAGGTCGGTCAATCCCTGGCGTTGCTGGCCAAAGACGGCCCGCAGACCGAAGGCGTCAAGGCGATCCATCCCGACGCGAAGGGCAATCTGTATATCGATCCCAAGTTGTTTCCGTCAGCCGTCGCGGCTGACCTTCCTCCGGAGATCGCCGAGCACCTGGCCAACTCGCAGCTTCCGCTGAGCCTCGCTGCGTTCGAGGCGCCTGTCAGCATTGCGGCCTGGCGCGACAAGCCGACGTTCTACGTCATCACCACGAAGGACAAAGTCATCGCGCCCGAGGTCCAGAAGTTGTTCGCAGCCAGGATGAAGGCTCAGACGACGGAAGTCGCCGGCAGCCATGCCTCGCTCGTGGTCCATGCGAAGGAAGTCGCTGAGGTCATCGAAAAGGCGGCACTCGCGAAGTGACGAACCTGCTCCCGGCGCTGTCGCGCCGGGAGCGCACACGCTCGCTCGGAGGAATGCGGAACGCCTCGGACCGCGATGGCGCGAAGCGCCAGCGACATCCTGGAGGAAGGTTTCGGTCGCCGCGCTACGTGCCTCACCCGCTCGATCATTTCATGCCAAGCATCCGGAGTACGATATGACTCAACTCGACATCGCGAACCAGGACGCCCTCACACTCGAAACGGCGCCAACCCGTTACATCGAAGGCCAGGGAATCCGCTTCGCCTATCGCCGTCTCGGCCCCGCGACTGGAACACCGCTGGTTCTTCTGCAGCACTTCTCGGGAAACATCGACGGATGGGATCCCGCCGTCGTCAACGCTCTGGCCGCTGATCGCCCCGTGATCGCCTTTGACAACGCAGGGGTCGGCCGGTCGACCGGTCAAACGCCCGACAACGTCGCGACGATGGCACGAGACGCCGTGGATTTCATCGACTTGCTCGGCCTCCTCGAAGTGGACCTGCTTGGCTTTTCTCTCGGCGGCTGCGTCGCTCAGCAGATCGCCGCCGAGCACGGACTGCTGGTCCGCAAGCTCATACTCGTCGGTACCGCGCCGAAAGGCGGAGAAGAACACTTGTTAGCGGTTCTGCAGCAAGCGTTTTCCCAAACCGATGTGCCGGCCCCCCGCCTGCCGCTGTTCTTCACGAATTCATCCGCCAGCCGGTCTTCCGGCTTGGCCTTCCTGAAGAGGACCAAGGTGCGCAAGGATGATCGGGACACCGATAACGGCAGCGCGGTAACCGATCCACAGGCCAAGGCGCTGATCACCTGGTGCGCCACACCTGATCCCGGGCACGCCATTCTGCGCGCTATCCGCCAGCCCGTTCTTGTGGTCAGCGGCAGCCACGTTCCCCAGGCGCACTTTATCCATGAGAATTGTTACAGAGGACAAAATGACAATCGCTAAAATCGAAGTGGAGCGCTTCAGCCTCACGAGCTTAAAATCATTCGACACTATTGTGGCGGCGCTCAAGTCGGCGGTCGGGCAGCCCAACATGGTCGAATTTTTCAAGGAAACGAGGGCGACAAATTCCTTCCCGGATTTGGAGCGCGTTGTACGAAGCGGCCTCGGCCGAACGGACCTTATGCTCTTCGCGGAATTTGACTTGGGCGACATTCTGCGTCGCGAAGCCGGATCCAAGACGCCTAAAATCATACGGCTTGTGATCGGCAATCCACTCATCATGAAAGAAATGGTCAAGCACGTGCCCGATGCTGGATCTTACGCTCCGGTCACAGTGCTCATTGATGAGCGTTCCGATGGCGTGCATGTCTCTTACGACAAAATGGAGAGTTTTCTGCTGCCTTATGGCAATTCGGACGCACTCTCCGTCGCCCGAAATCTCGATGCGAAAATCACAACCTTGCTACGCGAATGTGCAAGCTGAACGCCCTCGACGTCTTCGGCCGATGGAAGTGCGATGGCCGGCTCGCCAGCTACGCCGTCCGCAGTACCAGCGCGGGCGGCTGCGACGGCCGGATCAGCGCGAACGCGACCTGGATGATGCCACCGGCCAAGCCCAGCGCCACGCCGGTGCGCCAGGCCGTGGTGTAGGAGCCGAGCGCGTCGTAGAGAACCCTTCCTCCGTAGGCGCCGAGGAAGCTGCCGATCTGGTGGCTCATGAAGACGAGGCCTTGGATCATCGCCTGCCAGCGCAGGCCGAACATCTCGGCGCCCGCGACCAGCGGGCCGACGCCCGTCCACGCGCAAAGAGCGGATAGCCTCGCACATTGAGTGCACTATCACCGTAATCGCGAGTTCGGTCGAGAGGCCGGCGGCGTCGCCCGTCATGATGGCCCGCACAGCACGCGCGAAGGCAAATCCCAGCGCGGCGCACCAGCAATGCCGGTTCGCTTTGCGCCCAGAATCCGCCCTCCTCGTCGGTTCGCTTTGTGAATGGTCCTGATGGGCGCTCGACAAACGAGGATAATGGCTCTCGTTCACCCGCCGTTAACCTGGAACTTCTTTTGATTGTGCGACACGTCTTGCGCAACCCCTGATTATGATCGACTTTAGGTTGATCACGACGCTCATGCGAACCCATCGGTTCGTTTTGATTGCAAGGTTCGCTGGGAATGAAATCCGACGCAAGAATGACGGCGGTCAAGGGGAGCGCCGAGCCGCCGAGAAACTCACATAAAATCGACGAGGATCCTCAAGCCGCCTGGCAGCTGTTCAACGCAAACTGGTTGATCATTGCCGTTATGGGGAGTCTGCTCGCGTTAGGGCTGACGTCCACCAATCTTCGTCTCGAACCGATCGCGTTTGGCACAACGCTGGCGATCGCGGCGGCCCTGCTCGCTGTCGCTTATCATCATCGGCTGACCAGGGGTGATCGCACCGATCCGAAGCTCTTTTTCTCGCTCGGAACGATTGGACAGGTCATTCTCACTTGCGCCATCGTAGGACCGCTTAGTTATGTCGCGGGAGCAATAGGGTATCCTCTCCAGGATCAGGCGCTGCTTTCTGTGGATCGCGCACTTGGTTTGGATCCCGAGCCCATCATTCGGTACGTCAACGACCACCCATGGCTTGCGATCATCTTGTCGCGCGCATATGGGCTGATCAAATGGCCACTGCTCGGCATTCCCATTGTACTCGTCCTCACGGCGCGGTACGCACGGTTGCAATTGTTCATGCTCGCAATGAGTGTTGCGCTCGCGGTCGCAATTGCCATCTCTGTTTTCGTACCTGCCATCGGCACCTACTACGGATTGCAGCTGCCACCGGCTCGGTACCCGAACATCGACACATCGGTCTATGCTGGACAATTGCGGGACATCCTGGCCTTGCGTGACGGCAGCCTGCGCGAACTCGGACTTTTCAAGCTGGCCGGTATCGTTTCATTCCCGAGCTTCCATGCCGCGTCAGCCGTGCTCTACATGTGGGCGTTGTGGCCGGTACGCGCCGTGGGAGGCATCGCGGCAACTATCAATATCCTGATGATCGCGGCGACCCCCGTGATCGGCGCACATTATTTGATCGATCTTGTTGGCGGCATTCTGCTCGCCGTAGCATCAATCCTGGCGGCGACGAGTTATCTCAAATGGCTCAAGCGGACCCAGAGGACATCCGCCGCGTCGGCACCCGACTGGTCGCAAAAGCTCGTCAATTGTGCGAACGGCAGCCAGACACTCTCGCCTTGAGTTGGAAGTTGGCAGTGCCATCATCTCGGGCGGACTGCGCTTGTCTCGTCGAACTCTCAGCAAGGCCACGCTCAGGGCAATTTCCGCATAGGCCGCGATGTCGCTTGGAGCGTTCGCAGCTCGGCTTCCGACCGGATTACGGCAAGCGTCGCCGGCGACCTGCCGCGTCAGTCGCGCGATATGGACAGCCCCGCGAGAAGCGGAGCGTACGCGGCGAGCCTGCGGGATACGAACTCGGTGAAGAGCCGCACGCGCTTCGTCTTGCGCGTCTCCCCCTGTGTGAGAAGCCAGAGCGTTCCGTACATGTGCGGGTCGGTGCCCGGCACCCTCACCAGCAAGGGATCGGCATCTCCGACAAAGCACGGCAGTGTCGTGATCCCGAGCCCTTGCCGTACAGCAACGATCTGCGCCCCGGCATCTGTGACCCTGAACGGAACTTCGGCGGTGCGAACCTCACCCTCGTGGGCCCAATCCGGAATTCCATGAATGCTTATGACGATCCACCTGACGGGATCAGGCGCGCCCGCACGCCACGCGGCCAGGCGATCCCTGGACATGTAGACGCCGCCGAACAGCTCCGGTCCCTTCAGGCCGTGAAGATTGAGCGGCAGGGTTTTGCGGTCGTAGACGACGCGGATCGCGACGTCGGCCTCTCGGTTGGTCAGATTTGCCAGCTCGCCGAACGACAGGATGTCCATCTCGATGTCCGGATGCAGACGCGCGAAATCGGCGAAATCAGGCATGAGCAGGTGTGTCGCCAGCGGCGGTGCCAGCGTCACCCGCAGAAGCCCGCGCACGCTCTGGTCGCGGCCGAACACGCGCGTCTCCAGCTGGTGCGACGACGCCTCCATCTGGTCCGCGAGCTCGAGGACCTCCTCCCCTGCAGCCGTCAGGCGGTAGCCCGAAGGCAGCTTCTCGAACATGAGCGCCCCGAGCCGTTCCTCCAGCTGGGCGACGCGTCGCAGCACGGTCGAATGGTTCACCCCGAGGCGCTCGGCGGCGGCCCGCACCGAGCCTCCGCGCGCGACGGCAAGAAAGTAGCGAACGTCATCCCAGTCGATCATGGTGCAATCCTGCACCGCTGGGGTGCGCCTTCCAAAGCCCGTCCAATACATCGAACAGCATCTCGTATGTGGGTAGCACGGGCGGTCATCGCAGCCTATGCCGGCAAGCGCGGCCCAATTCCGAACGGCGAACGCCAATCGTCGCGGCTGGCGCCAGCCGTCCAGCCGGATCGATTTCGCACCACCGCTGTGCGCGCTTCCGCACTCAACGCCTGACGCCGACGGACCTATGTCGAGGTCCTCGGGGGTCTCCCCGAACGACCAAAGACGGAGTCTCAAAGGAGAAGTCATGGGAAAGCTTGAAGGTAAGGTTGCAGTCGTCACGGGTGGATCGAGCGGCATGGCGCTGGCGAGCGCCAGGCGGTTCGTTGAAGAAGGCGCCTATGTCTTCATCACGGGCCGAAGGCAGGAGGCGCTCGACGAGGCCGTCAGGCTGATTGGCCGGAACGTGACTGGCGTGCGCGGCGACGCGGCCAATCTCGACGACCTCGACCGTCTGTTCGACACGGTCAAGCGGGACAAGGGCAAGATCGACGTCCTGTACGCAAGCGCCGGCATGGGCGAAGCCGTCCCACTGGGCGAGATTACCGAGCAGCATTTCGATGCTGCCTTCGGCCTGAATACGCGCGGCACACTGTTTACGGTTCAGAAGGCGCTGCCGCTGTTTGGCGATGGCGGATCGATCTTCATGACCGGGTCAGTTGCGTCGGTGAAAGGTTTTCCCGGTTACGGCGTGTATGCGGCGAGCAAAGCGGCGTTGCGCTCATTCGCGCGCACATGGCTCAACGAACTGAAGGGCAGGAATATCCGCGTGAACGTGCTGAGCCCGGGGCCGATCGCCACACCGATGCAGGACCAGGTTCTCACCGAGGAGGCGAAGCGGATGTTCGAATCCCTGATCCCGCGGGGAAAGATGGGTCGTCCTGAGGAAATTGCGGCGGTCGCGCTGTTTCTTGCCTCAGACGATTCGAGCTTCGTGAATGGAGTGGAGTTGTCTGTCGACGGCGGCTTCTCGGCCATCTGAAAATCGGAGACGCATGATGAGCTACGCAATTATAGGATTCGGCAAGGTCGGCCAGGCCCTCGCCCACGCCTTCGCCCGCAAGAACATCGAGGTAACAGTCGCGAGCCGCCGGCCGCCCGAGACGTTGGCGCCGCAGGCTCTGGCGATCGGCCCCACGGTCGTCGCCAAGTCGCTGCGGGAAGCACTCGAGGCCGAAACGATCATCCTGGCGGTCCCCTTCGGGGAGCATCGCGAGGTTGCGAAGGCCCTGCCGAGCTGGAAAGGCAAGACGGTCATCGACGCGATGAATGCGTTAGTTCCGCCTGAGGAGCTGGACGGTCTCCCGTCCTCCGCCTTCGTCGCGAAGGCGTTCACCGGCGCCAGGCTCGTGAAAGCTTTCAATCATCTGGTTGCGGCCAAGCTGGCCGCCGATCCGATCGTCGAGGGCGGCCACCGGGTCGTCTTTTTGTCTGGTGACGACGAGGACGCGACCGTTCCCGTGGCGGCCCTGGCCAAACAACTCGGCTTCGCACCTGTCAAGCTGGGAAAGCTCAACGAGGGTGGCGCGCTGGTGCACGCACGCGACCGCATCTGGGGCCAGCTCATCTTCCAGGATTTATTCAAAAAGGAGCAGTAGTCGATCTACGATCGTGTGATTTGGCCAGAGAAGTAGAATCTCAAAACGAATTGCGGTGACAGTGAATTCAACTCGCAAGCCTTCTTTGCCGAGCGATAGTTAAATGCACTGTCACCGTAATCCTATGGGTTTCGCTGCGCTCTACCCGTCTTACGCACTTGCTAGAGCGCGCTTTTCGAGATCGTCGGCCTCGTCCTTCATCGGCTTCACTTGGCGATTTGCATCCACCCAAAGCGCGCCGAGGGTTGAAGGCGCAGGCAGTAGTGAGAGCGCGAACATCACGACCGTGGTCCATTCGTAGCCTTCGATGACATCGTCCTGCGCCTTGTATGCGATCGCAACCAAGACGATTGCCAGAAGCACTGCAACGAACGAATTGATGCGAACGTATTTCCGGTATTCTTGGAAGAGCCGAATTTTGAAGATCTCGCACCTGCTTTCGAGCCGGTCCAGTTCCTCTTCCAGAGCCTTGGGCGGCCGTTCTCCGTCAGGAGCAAGGAATAGGCTCCGCGTACGGCCAATTGTCCGGACCAAGGGCGCAACCCCCAGCTCGCCGTACATCTGAAGCAGGGCGGTACCGACGTGCAGCCCAACTCCTAGTTGAACCAAGCTAGAAAAGTCCCCATATTTCATAGTCAGGCGCCCCACTGCCAAGGACGATTCGTGGCCTACAATCCGAACATTCTTCGCGAAGTTTTGCGAGCCCGTTCCCTCACCCGGGAGCAACTTTCGAAACGTCTCGGACTCAGTGTTACCCAACTCGAGTCCGAACTCCAGCGCGAACCAGAGCCGCGCCAAGGCATCTTAAATGACATCGCCAAAGAGCTCGCGCTTCCTCCGTTTATATTCTTCATGGAGCGAGCGCCTCAGTTTCACGATGTGCTACCAGATTTCCGATCGCCCAATCCGGCGCCCCGGGCCAAGTCGCGCGAGACGATAGAAGCCATCCACTTTGCCGAGGGCATCCAAAGGACGGTTATCGAAGGGCGCGTCCGCGGCGCACCACAGCTACCTGCATTCACAGCCACCAACAACGACGACGTTGACGAGTTCGCGCTTGCGGCTCGTCGCTTTTTCAACATCACGATCGAGGACCAGTCAAACGCGAAGGACGCGCGCGAGTTCTACAACGTTTGCCGGAATAGGATCGAAGAAAAGGGCATTTTCGTCCTTCATGACAGCTTCCCGCATGCCGATGGAAGCGGCTTTTGTCTCGCACATTTTCTGTATCCCGTCGTTGTCATCAACACGATGCAGCAGACTCGGGGACGACGCTTATTCACCCTCATTCAAGAGCTAGCTCATGTTCTCATGGGCAAGTCGGGTATCTCCGATCCGTTCGTGCGCGAAAATGTGACAGAGCGCCTTTGCAATCGCTTCGCTGGCGCTTTCCTTGTGCCCCGCAGCTATGTCGCGCCGCTTCTCGGCACCTCCTCGCCTGCAAATGACCCAGACCAAGATGACGTACGCTGGGCTTCGCGCAGACTGAAAATCAGCCAGGAAGCCACTGTACTACGCCTTGAGCAGCTAAGCTTCTACCGCTCCGGCAGTTACGACAAGTGGAAACGTCTCGTCCACAACGCCAACCCGGACTACTCTGAGAAAAAAGGCGGACCACCGCAACCGCCCGCGCAGGAAAAAGTGAAACTAGCCAAGTATGGCTATCAGTTCGCCCGCGCGTTCGATGCTCTCCTTAGCGACGGTCGCATAAGCGAAGTCAATCTCTACCGCTCGACCGGACTCAAGCCAAAGTACCAACGGCCCTACTTCGCGTACGCGAAATCGATCTCTGATGCCGAGCTCCGCGAGCTCCAAGATGAATGAGGCGGCGCCGAAGTGCTCTTGTGTTGTCGACACCAGCGGGCTTCACGCGATCGCAGCTGCATCTGGGAATCTACAATCTATTCTCATCGAAAAATTAGCTAGCGGCACGATCGGGGTGCCCGCCTGCGCCTGGCAGGAATTTGACGAGTTATACGAAGAGGAAGCTGCGATCCTGGCCCCGCACATCAGTAACAAGATCATAATGAAGAAGTCGACATATGTCGGAGCTGCACGCATCGCAGAAAAGCTGAACTCCGGCTTTCCGCGTGGGGCATACGACAATCACACTGAGCTCTACACCGCATCAATCGCATCGAACAACGGACATCGTGTACTCACGTCATCAGATCAAGTAGCCCAGTACGCCAGAATGGATTGCGACGCTGTCGACATCGAGACTTGGGTGCAAGAACTGCCAGACTGACCCACTTCGTGATCGCCCCCTACTCCCACTCAATCGTCCCAGGCGGCTTGCTCGTCACGTCGTACACCACCCGGTTCACGCCCTTCACCTCGTTGATGATGCGCGTGGCGGTCTCGCCGAGGAACTTCATGTCGAACTGGTAGAAGTCCGCGGTCATGCCGTCGGTGGAGGTGACGGCGCGGAGGCCCACGACGTAGTCGTAGGTGCGGCCGTCGCCCATGACGCCGACGGTCTTGACGGGAAGCAGCACCGCGAAGGCCTGCCAGATGTCGTCGTAGAGGCCGTGCTTGCGGATCTGGTCGATGTAGACGGCATCGGCCTTGCGCAGGATGTCGAGCTTGTCCCTGGTGATGTCGCCGGGGCAGCGGATGGCGAGGCCGGGGCCCGGGAACGGGTGGCGGCCGACGAAGATTTCGGGCAGGCCGAGCTCGCGGCCGAGCTTGCGCACCTCGTCCTTGAACAGCTCGCGCAGCGGCTCGACGAGCTTCATGTTCATGCGCTCAGGGAGTCCGCCGACATTGTGGTGCGACTTGATCGTCACCGAGGGGCCGCCGGTGAAGGAAACGCTCTCGATCACATCAGGATAGAGCGTGCCTTGCGCGAGGAAGTCGGCGCCGCCGATCTTCTTGGCCTCCGCCTCGAACACCTCGATGAAGAGGCGGCCGATGGTCTTGCGCTTGGTCTCGGGGTCGGTGACGCCTTCGAGCTCGCCCAGGAATTGCTTGGAGGCGTCCAGATGCACGAGCGGGATGTTGTAGTGGTGGCGGAACAAATCGACGACGGTCTTGGCTTCGTCGAGGCGCAGCATGCCGTGGTCGACGAACACGCAGGTGAGCTGGTCGCCGATGGCTTCGTGGATCAGCACGGCCGCGACGGCTGAATCGACGCCGCCTGAGAGGCCGCAGAGCACCTTGCCCTTGCCGACCTGGGCGCGGATCTTTGCGATCTCTTCCTCGCGGAAGGCGCGCATGGTCCAGTCGCCGGAGAGGCCGGCGATCTTGCGCACGAAATTGCGGATCAGCTTGGCGCCGTCGGGCGTGTGCACCACTTCGGGGTGGAACATCAGGCCGTAGTACTTGCGCGCCTCGTCCTGGATGATCGCGAACGGCGCGTTCGGCGAGGTGCCGGCCACCGAGAAGCCCGGCGGCATTTTCGTGATGCGGTCGCCATGGCTCATCCAGACCTGGTTCTTGCCGCCCGGCGACCAGACGTCCTCGAACAGCTTGCTCGGCGCCTTCACCTCGACATCGGCGCGGCCGAATTCGCGATGATGGCCGCCCTCGACCGTGCCGCCAAGCTGCTCCGCCATGGTCATCTGGCCGTAGCAGATGCCGAGCACCGGCACGCCGGAGGCGAAGATCAGCTGCGGCGCGCGTGGCGAGCCGGCCTCGTGCACCGACTCAGGCCCGCCGGAGAGGATCACCGCTTTCGGCTTCATCTCCTTGAAGGCCTCTTCGGCCTTGTTGAACGGGACGATCTCGCAATAGACGCCGTCCTCGCGCACGCGACGCGCGATCAGCTGCGTCACCTGGCTGCCGAAGTCGACGATGAGAATCTTGTCGTGCGCCGAGGCCACCGAGGGCGTCGACGCGGAGCGGTCGTTCTGTGCTGCTGTCATGGCCAGCAAATACGCGACCGTGCCCCTGCCCGCAACCGCGCGATGCGCGCGCCCACATTCTTCTTTGGGCATGGACAAATCGATATAGGTCAGTATTATTGACCTAATATGCCCTCACGCCAAACAGGGGGCCAATCAGGGAGAACGCGATGTCACAGCACCATCAGCCATCAACGCTTGCCGCGCTCGGCCGGACCTGGGTCGAGGCCTGGAACGCGCGCGATCTCGAGCGCGTGCTGACGCTCTACGCCGAGGACACCGTGATGACCTCGGACCGCATCCCCGCGATGGGGTTCGACGCCAGCGGCACCGTGCGCGGCAAGGACGCGTTGCGGGGGTATTGGGGCAAGGCGCTCGCCCTGCTGCCGGAGCTGCATTTTGCGCTGATCGACCTGTTCGTCAGCCCGGATAGCGTCGTGGTGTTTTACGAGAACGAGCGGGGGAAGCGGATCTGCGAGTATCTGCGGGTGAATGACGCGGGGCTAATCGTGCAGGGGTCGGCGAACCATTTGGCGCAGTGACGCTTGCGCGCATTGCTGTCGGCCACGCGCTTATCGTGTGCAGACGGTGCCGCCCCATCCACCGCTGTCATTCCCCGCGCAAGCGGGGAATCCAGTACGCCGCGGCTTTTCCGCATCACGGCGCGGCCTCTGGAATGCTGGATCGCCCGATCAAGTCGGGCGATGACACCGAGTATCGCCCGCAATGACGGAGACTGCCGGACACGCGTGCGCTAACAACAGCGCCGCCGGCTCTGACATAGGATTCCCCATGAAACTCCCCGCCTCTCCCTTCACCGTCACCGACTGGAGCAAGGTCGAGGCCACCACGCATCCCGGCGAGACCGGGCAGGCCAAGTGGCGGACGCTCAACATCGGCGATCTCCGGGTGCGGATGGTCGAGTATTCGCCGGGCTATCTCGCCGACCATTGGTGCGACCGCGGCCACGTGCTCTACGTGCTCGAGGGCGAGCTCGACAGCGAGCTGCGCGACGGGCGGAAATTCAAGCTGACCGCGGGGATGAGCTACCAGGTCTCGGACTTCGGCGACGCCGCGCACCGGTCCTCGACGGCCACGGGGGCGACGCTTTTCATCGTGGATTGAGGGCTGTCGGGCGGCTCATTTGCACCGCAAAATAGCAAAGCCGCGCCACATGCCGGCCCACGGGTGGTGCCTTGAAGTAGCCCCAAATTCTCGCTATATTGTGATCATCGATACTTGGCCGAACGACTGGGCCGCTTCGCTTCGTTGCAGACGGGCGCGCACGCTTCAGATGACTTCCCCAAACATCGACTGAACAGGATCATGGGCGCAATTTCGCGTACCGGTCCACGTGCGTATCCTCTCTAACTAACTAAAGGAAATTCCCATGGCTATGGGCACCGTGAAGTGGTTCAACACCCAAAAGGGTTATGGTTTCATCCAGCCGGATGACGGCCAGAAGGACGTGTTCGTTCACATCAGCGCCGTCGAGCGCGCTGGCCTCTCCTCCCTCAACGAGGGTCAGAAGGTCTCGTTCGACATCGTCGCCGACCGCCGCAGCGGCAAGTCGTCGGCTGACAATCTCCGCGTCGGCTAACGCCCACGCACCGTTCTGACCACGGACGTACCGGCAGAACGTCGAGTTAGAAAGCCCCGCGAGCTTCGGTTCGCGGGGCTTTTGTTTTGGGGGAACTGCGGCGCGGCACACGCGGTGCCGTAGGGTGGGCAGAGGCGCGCTCTTCGCGCGCAGTACCCACCATCTTTCAAACTGCGAATGGTGGGCACGCTTTCGCTTTGCCCACCCTACGAGAGCTACGTCTTCCGCAGCACCGAAACGAAGAACCCGTCCGTGCCCGTCCGCCGCGGCGTCATCAGCCAGCCTTCGTCTGACTGCAGTGCGGCCTTTGCGAAATCCTCCGCCTTGTCCCAGAGCACGCTTGCGGTCTGCTCGGGCGGCACGATCGCGAACTCTGGATGGCGGGCGGTGAACGCCCTCACCTGCTCGCCGTTCTCTTCCGCCAGCACCGAGCAGGTGATGTAGGCGATGCGGCCGCCGGCCTTGACCAGCGGCACGGCGCGCTCCAGCACCTCGGCCTGGTCGCGCAGGCGGATCTCCAGCGCGCCGGGGCGCATGCGCCATTTGGCGTCGGGGTTGCGGCGCCAGGTGCCGGTTCCCGTGCAGGGCGCATCGATCACGACGAGGTCGGCGGTGCCGCTGATGTCGGCCAGCGGATCGGCCTCGCCTTTGGGCGTGTGGACATCGGCATTATGGACGCCGGCGCGCGACAGGCGCTCGTGGATCGGGGCAAGCTGGCGCTTGTCGCTGTCGGTGGCGATCAGCCGGCCCTTGCCCTGCATCATGGCTGCGAGCGCCAGCGTCTTGCCGCCGGCGCCGGCGCAGAGATCGATCACCTGCTCGCCGGGCTTTGCCGCGGTGAAGCTGGCCGCAAGCTGCGATCCCTCATCCTGAACTTCAACGGCGCCCTTGATGAAATCCTCCTCCGCCTGGAGGCCGGGATTGCGCGCATCGGCCGAAAGCTCGATGCGCAGGCCGTTTGCGGACCATGGCGTCGGTTCCGCATGAAGATGAGCAAGCCCGCGCAGCACCTTGTCGCGATTGGATTTTAGCGTGTTGACGCGCAAATCGAGCGGCGCACGGCTCGCCATCGCGGCCGCCTCCGCGGCGCGCTCCTCGCCGAACACTTTCGCAAAGTACGGGTCGAGCCAGTCAGGATAATCGCCGGCGATCGCAGCCGGCGCGTCCTTGAGGGACCGCGAGACCAGCGCGGCCTGCTCGGCCTCGGTCAGCGGCGCCGGTGCAAACCGGCTGCCGTCGAACAGCGCGCCCATGGTGGCCGCGTCCATGTTGCGCTCGAGGCGGAGCATGCCGATCAGCCGCGCACGCGCGGTGTCGGCGTCCATCAGGAAGGCGCTCGAGGCATAGCGGCGCAGCACGTCCCAGACGAGGCCGGCGATGGCGGCGCGGTCGCCGGAGCCGGCGAAGCGGTGCGCGGTGCCCCACTCCTTCAGCGCCTTGGCCGCGGGCACGCGGTCCTTCTCGATGGTGTCGATCAGTTCGATGGCTGCGGACAGCCGGGCAGCGGGAGTCATTTGAATCTTTCAGGTCAGGATTGGCTATTTTTGTTTTGCGCATGATCTTGTCGGAAAACCGGTATCCACTTTGCGCTAACGCGGCCCTCCGGGTCCGGATCATGCGCGCGCCTAGATCAGCAACAGCATCTTCAGCGCGAAGTAGATCCACATCGCGAGCAGCACAAGCGCGCCCGCGAGCCAGATCGTGGAGCGCCGGCCGAGATCGTTGGAGGAGACGAACACGCCGGCATGGGCGAACCGCGTCACCACAAACACCCAGGACATCAGCACGATGAAGAGATCGGCATGGCGCAAGGGCAGCGCCAGCGCGATCAGCGCGTAGAACAGCACCGGCAATTCGAACTGCTCGCCCAGCGCAATGTCGCGGCTCTTGGTCTCGCCGGAGACCGGCGAGCGCCGGCGCGCCAGCGCCATTCCGATCAGGAGTACGAAGGTGAGACCGACCTGCACGAAGACAGGCAGCAAAACCATTTGGATGGACATCGGAACTTTCCCGTCAGGCGGAACACCGCGGACCGTCATTAGCCGCGACTGCTGGCGCTGACAATCAACGAGTTGAACCGGTGTTCCCGGTCCCGCGACCAAAGGCCGATAGTTAAAGCGATTTCGGTCCCCGGGGCCGCAAGGCGAGCTAGCGCCAAGAGGCTGACATGAACACCCTCTCCAGCCTTTTGACCGAATCCGCGGACGGCCGGCTCGGCGTCCTGATGTCGGCGCTCTCAGGCATGGCGGCGGCGCTCGCGGTCGCGCTGGCGATGACGGTGTACTTCCGCCTGGGCTACCGGAGCTGGCGCGACGTCGTCAGGCATGGCCTCGCCACTCTCGCCGCCCTCGCCCTGTTGGCCTTCGCCGCCTACGACATGCGCCACGCCGCGCTGGCCTATCTTGGCCTCAATCCCTCCAAGCCGGCGGTCGAGTTCGAGATCCGGATGCCGAGGGAAACGCTCACAGCGGTGTCCGACAGCCAGATCGAGCTGCGCACCGATCGCAACCAGACGCTGGCGCTGGTCGATGGCGTGCGCGAGCTCGGTGATGGCCGCTCGGTGCTGCGCGGCGCCGTGGCGCTCAACCACCGCACCGCCGACCGCGTGCTGGTCGTGAACCTGCCCGGCAAGGGCACCTTTGAATTCCGCCTCCGCCTGCCCGCCGAGCCGCACCGGTCCGAGCAGTTCGGACCCTGGCACCTCGCCGACCGCATCGCCTCGCCGGCCACCGGCAGCGTCGCTCCGCAGGACGCCTACACGATCCGCTATCGCGTGCTTTAAACTTTGTTTCATCGCAATGCATGCGCGCGCCGTCATCGTTCCGACGTGCGACAACGCGTATGCTCATGCCATGTCCGAATTTCGCCTCACGCAGATTTCCGACACCCATCTCGGCCGGCGCTTCCCCGGCCTGATCGCCAACTTCGATCGCGTCAGCGAGCACATCGACGCTGATAGGCCCGACCTCGTCGTCAACACCGGCGACGTCTCCTTCGACGGGCCGACAAGTCGCGACGATGTCGAATTCGCCAAGAGCCGGCACGACGCCCTGCCCGTCGCCTGCCGCTACATTCCCGGCAATCACGACATCGGCGACAATCCGACCGCGATCGGGCCTGCGCCCAAGCCGCCGGTCGAGGAAAAGCACCGCCAACAATTCCGTGACATCATCGGCGAAGACCATTGGTCGTTCGAAGCGGCCGGCTGGCATTTCATCGGCCTGAACTCGCTGGTGATGAATTCAGGGCTCGCCTTCGAGGCCGAGCAGTTCGACTGGTTGTCCCGGGAAATGGCGCGCATCAACGGCAGGCCGATCGCGCTGTTCGTGCACAAGCCGATGTTTCGCAACCTGCCCGACGACCCCGAGACGCCGGAGACCTCGATCCGCTACGTGCCGCAGCCGGCACGCGCGCGCCTGATCGAGATGTTCTCGACAGTGGACCTGCGCCTCATCGCCAGCGGGCACGTGCACCAGCGGCGCGACTTCACCTACCGCCACACCCGCCATGTCTGGGCGCCGTCGGCCGGCTTCAGGATCAACGACGCGCGCCAGGACCGGATCGCGATCAAGGAAGTCGGGCTCGTCGAATACCGCTTTCGGCCGAACAGTCTTGAAGTTCGTCACGTCAGGGCCGCGGGCCAGGTCGATGTCGATATCGAGGAGCTGCTCGCCCAGATGGGCGGCGAGCACTAGCCCAATTCACGGGTACAACACCTTACCAAATTACCTCCCTGCATCGAATTCGCGCCAAGATTGGCTAGAATCCGCTAATGACAACGTTGTCATTCCGACCTATCGTTCCCTGGCGGTCGAGGGGCCGCTGAGGGAGCGATGATGCAGTTCTTGTCCCGGTGGGAGAGCCAACGTCTTTCAACGACCACGCGGGGCATTCCCTTGGTCGATGGCCTGCCGATCGAGGAGATCGCCCGCCAGAATTGGCAGCCTTGCCGCGGCGATCTCGCTCTGCCCGCCCTCACCCTCGATGAAGCCGCCTTCGCGGCCAATCGCGAGCTCTTCCTGCGATGGTGCAATAGCGCCGGCGTTGCCGTTGCGCCCCACGCCAAGACGCCGATGTCGCCGGAGCTCGCCCGGTCGCTGCGCGAGGCCGGCGCCTGGGGCACGACGGTTGCCAACATCCAGCAGGCCGCCGTGCTACTCGCGAGCGGCGAGCGGCGCCTGCTGCTGGCCAATGAGATCGGCGGGCTCGCGGCCGGCCGGCGGCTCGGCGCGTTGCTCGGCGCCTATCCCGACGTCGCATTCCACGCCTTCGCGGATTCACCGGCGGCGGTCGCAGCGCTGGCGGAAGCGGCGCGGATTGCGGACCGCCGCGAATTGTCCGTGCTGGTCGAGCTCGGCGCGGGCCGGGCCGGCGCGCGAGATCGCGCCGCGGTCGAAGCGACGATCGCAGCCGTGCTCGCGGCCGACCGGCTCATGCTCGGCGGTGTCGCCACTTACGAAGGCGCGGTCGCAACGCCCGATGCCGACGAGACGATGCCCGCGATCGCGGCGCTGATGGAGCGCACCATCGAGGCCTTCGCGCTGGTACGTCATGCTGCTCCGGGCCGGCCGCTGATCATCAGCGCCGGCGGCTCGGCCTATTTCGACGTCGTCGCCCGCGCGCTCGCGCCAAGCGCGCAGGCAGACGGCAACGCCAGCGTCCTCTTGCGCTCAGGCGCGCTGTTCTTCGGCGATCACGGCATTTACGCGCGCGCCTTCGCCGAGCTCGACCGTCGCGGCGGTCTCGTCATCGACGGCGCGCGGCATTCGGCGGTCGAAGGTTTCCAACCTGCGCTTAAACTCTGGGCCGAGGTGCTGTCGCGGCCGGAAGCAGGTCTTGCGATCGCCGGCTTCGGCATGCGCGATGCCTCCTTCGATCAGGGATTGCCGGTGCCGCTACACGTCTTCCGCGACGGCGTCGCGCAGCAGGGGCTCGCCGAGACCTTGTCGGTCACCCGTCTCAATGACCAGCATGCATTCCTGTCCGTTGCGCCCGATGGCACGCTTGCGGTCGGCGACGTCATCGCCTTCGGCATCTCGCATCCCTGCACCTGCCTCGACCGCTGGCGCGTCATCCTCGGCCTCGACGCCGACGGCGTCGTGACGCGCGCCCTCCCCACCCAGTTCGGCTGAGGCGGCGCGCGCGATGAATTTCCTGCCGCTGTGGCGCTATCAGAACCAGCTCATCGACGGGGCCATCGTCACGCTCGAACTGACGGTGATCGCGGCGCTAGCCGGGCTTCTGATCGGCGTTGCCGGCGCGGTCGCGCTGAACGGCCGCATCACGCCGCTGCGCTGGCTGGTGCGCGGCTACATCGAGCTGTTCCGCAACACGCCGTCGCTGATCCAGATCTTCATCGTCTTCTTCGTGCTGCGGAACTTCGGCCTGAAGCTGCCGGCCTTCGAAGCCGCCGCCGTCGCGCTGTCGCTCTATTTCGGCGCCTATTCGGTCGAGATCATCCGCGCCGGCCTCGACTCCGTGCCGAAGAACCAGATCGAGGCAGGCCAGTGCCTTGGCCTGTCGGGCTGGCAGGTGTTCCGTCACATCCTGCTGCCGCCGGCGCTGCGCAACGCCTATCCGGCCGTGACCAGCCAGTTCGTCCTGCTGCTGCTCGGCACCTCGCTCGCTTCGCAGGTCGCGGCCGACGAGCTGTTTCACGTCGCGGGCTTCATCGAGAGCCGCACCTATCGCAGCTTCGAAGTCTATGCGGTGATCTGCGTGGTCTATTTCGCGATGGCGATGTCGTTCAAGGCGCTGTTCGCCATCATCGGTCTGGCGGCCTTCCGCTGGCCGCGGCGGCGCTGAGGGGAAAGCGATGCGATCCTTCACCCTCATCGATTTCGTCTCGCTGTTCGCGGCGCTGCGCTGGACAGTTGCGCTGGTCGTGCTCGCGCTCGCCTTCGGTGCGCCGCTGGCGCTGGCGCTCGCCACGGGCCGCATCAGCCGCGTCGCCGGCCTGCGCTGGACGATGGCGGCGTGCATCCAGGTGATCCAGAGCGTGCCGCTGCTCGGGCTGCTGTTCTTCTTCTATTTCGGCATGCCGATGTTCCTGGGCATCCAGGTGCCGGCCCTCGTTGCCGTCACCGTCGCCTACACGCTCTACACCGCCGCCTTCCTCGGCGAGATCTGGCGCGGCGGGCTGGAAGCCGTGAAGCAGGCGCAATGGGAGGCAGGCAGCTGTCTCGGCCTCTCGGCCTGGCAGCAATTCCGTCACATCATCGCGCCGCAGGCGCTGCGGCTGTCGCTGCCGCCGACCGTCGGATTCCTGGTGCAGCTCATCAAGGGCACCTCGCTCGCCTCGATCCTCGGCTTCGTCGAGCTTGCCCGCGCCGGGCAAGTGGTGAGCGCGGCGACGTTCCAGCCGCTGCTCACCTACGCGCTGGTCGCCGCGATCTATTTCGCGCTGTGCCTGCCGCTCACGCTCTGGTCCCGCTCTCTGGAGGCCCGCCTCGATGGCTCTCGTTGAAATCCGCGACGTGCACAAGACATTCGGCAAGGTCGAGGTGCTCAAGGGCGTCTCGCTCGACGTCGAGGAAGGCGAAATCGTCACGATCATCGGCCGCTCCGGCTCGGGCAAGTCGACCCTGCTCCGCTGCATCAATGCGCTGGAGAGCGTCGATTCCGGCGAGATCCGCGTCGAGGGCGAGAAGGTCCACGCCAGGATGCCTGACCTGAAGGCATTCCGTCAGCGCGTCGGCATCGTGTTCCAGGCTTTCAATTTGTTTCCGCATCTGAAAGTCGAGCGCAACATCACGCTCGCTCCGCTCCTCACCGGCCGTATCGACAAGGCCCGCGCGCGGGCGCTGGCCGAGGACGTGCTGACCAGGGTCGGCCTCGCCGACAAGATCGACGCCTGGCCGGAGCAGCTCTCCGGCGGCCAGCAGCAGCGCGTCGCCATCGCGCGCTGCCTCGCCATGGCCCCTCACCTCATGCTGTTCGACGAGGTCACCTCCGCGCTTGACCCCGAGCTCGTCGGCGAAGTCCTGAAGGTGATGGAGGCGATGGCGAAGCAGGGCATGACCATGATCCTCGTCACTCACGAGATGGGCTTTGCCCGCAACGTCGCCGACCGCATCGTCTTCATGCATCAGGGCCGCGTCTGGGAACAGGGAACGCCGGCAAAGCTGTTCGCCAATCCTGAAACCCCCGAGCTCGCCAGCTTCATCGCGTCCGCCAAATAACCATCCACCAATCCCCGATCAGGAGAGAGCCATGACACCACTGAAATCCCTCTTTGCGATCGCAGCCACCGCGCTCGCCGTGCTCGCTGCCCCCACTCTCGCGCAAGCCGACAAGCTCCAGGACGTGCTCGGCGCGGGCAAGCTGCGCGTCGGCCTGCTGACCGATGCCGCGCCGTGGGGCTTCAAGGACGACAAGGGCGAGATCGCGGGCCTCGACGCCGATCTCGCCCGGCTGATCGCCGCCGACATGGGCGTGAAGCTCGAGCTCGTGCCGGTGACGGGCGCAGCGCGCATCCCGAGCCTGCTCTCCGACAAGATCGATATCCTGATCGCGGGCCTCGGCGCGACGCCCGAGCACGCCCAGCAGGTGATGTTCTCGCAGCCCTATGCGGTGGTGAATCTCGGCGTCTATGGCGCCAAGGCAATTCCGGCCGCGACCGGCAAGAAGCCCGACAATCTCGATGGCCGCAGCGTTGCGGTGGCCAAGGGCTCGACGCTCGACGTCTGGCTCACCGACAACGCGCCGAAGGTGAAGCTGGTGCGCTTCGAGGACACGCCGGCCGCGCTCGCCGCGTTTCTCGCAGGACAAGCCGACACCTTTGCCGAGAACAGTGCCATCGCGTTGAAGGTTCAGGACCAGAACCCGACCAAGGAGGTCGAGCTGAAATTCCTGATCCGCCAGTCGCCAGCCCATGTCGGCGTGCGCCAGGGCGAGCAGAACTTGCTCAACTGGATCAACACCGACATCTTCTTCAACAAGCTCAACGGCAAGCTCGGCGCACTTCAGCTGAAATGGTTCAAGGAAGAGCAGACGCTGCCGACGCTGTGAACTAGCACACGGCTCCCGCACCAATGTGGGAGCCAAGCTTCACGAGGAGAATTTTGAGATGATCAAACGTTACGTCGTCGGCTCGCGCATGAGCCAGGCCGTCGCCGCCGGCGGTATGGTGCACATCGCCGGCCAGGTCGCTGACGACCGCAAGGCCGGCATCGTGTCGCAGACCCAGCAGGTGCTCGCCAAGATCGACGCGTTGCTGAAGGAAGCGGGCTCCGACCGGTCGAAGCTAATCGCGGTCAACGTCTTCCTGCCTCATATCACCGACTTCGACACCATGAACTCGGTCTACGATGCCTGGATCGATCCGGCCAACCCGCCGGCCCGCGCCTGCGTCGAAGCCCGCCTCGCCGATCCCGACCTGCGCGTCGAGATGACCGTTGTCGCCTTGCTGTAAAGCCAAGGCACCGCCACCCTTTCAACCTTTGGCCGGCGCCGGCGACGGCGCGGCCGCGAGGCAAGCCATGCATACCGGACTTTTCCACGAGATCGATTTCGAGAAAGACCAGAAATGGTCGGGCCATCTCGGCATTCCCTTCTCGATCGATCGCTCCCCCTACTACCAGCTCAAGATCCCGATCTTCCGGATCAGGAACGGCGCCGGGCCAAAACTGCTTTTGATGGCCGGCAATCACGGCGACGAATATGAGGGCGAGATCGCGCTGACGCGGCTGTATCGCCGGCTCGATGCAAAGGACGTCAAAGGCGAGATCACCATCCTGCCCTTCGCCAATTGGCCGGCCGTGATGGCGGCGCGGCGCCGCTCGCCGCTCGACGAAGGCAACCTCAACCGCGCCTTCCCCGGCGATGCCGCGGGCACGCCGACGTTCCGGCTTGCGCACTTCCTCGAGCACGAGCTGTTTCCGCGGCACGAAGTCGTCTTCGACATCCATTCCGGCGGCACCTCGATGGCGCATGTGCCTTGCGCGCTGATCGAGCGGCAGGGCACGCCCGAGATGTTCGGCCACGCGCTGCGCCTGATGGAGGGGTTGGGGATGCCCTTCGCCTTCGTCGCCGAAAACGGCGCGACCGCTCCGACCTCGATGGCCGCGGCTGCACGCGCCGGCGCGATCGGGCTCTCCGGTGAATTCGGCGGCGGCGGCACCGTCACGCCGCAGACCATGGCGCTCACGGCGCGCGCGATCGACCGGCTGTTGCTCGCGCTCAGCATCGTCCAGGCGCCGGTGCTGGGCCCTCACGCGCCGGTCGAGCGCGCCACCGAATTGCTGGCGCTGCAAAGCCATGCGCAGGCGGTGTTCGCGACCCGTCGCGGCTGGTTCGAGCCCGCCGTCATGGTCGGCACGCGGGTTGCGGCCGGCGACGTCGCCGGCTGGTACCATGATTTCGAGCGCCCGGAGCTGCCGGAAGAGGTGCTGCGCTTCCCCGCCGACGGCATCGTGATCTCGCAGCGCCTGCACACCGACAGCCAGAGCGGCGACTGCCTGGTCCAGGTCGGCCGCGCGCTGTCGCGCGACGAGCTGCCGGCGCGCTGAGTTTTGGAGACGATACCGACTGCGATTACACTCGGGATTCGATGACCGATCCGGCAAAGCCGACCTATGACGACGTTGTGCGCATTCCAGCGCCGCCCGGCCGCGCCAGCGCGAGCGGGCGGCCGCCGCGCATCGAGGAGGTCGCGGAGCGTGCGGGCGTCGCGCCGATCACGGTGTCGCGGGTGCTACGCCACCCCGAGAAGGTCAATCGCGAGACTCGCGAGCGTATCCTCGAAGTGATCGAGGCGACCGGTTACGCCTCCAACCCGCATGCGCGCGCGCTGCGCTCGGGGCGCTCGAATGTGGTGATGGCCTTCGTCTCCAACATTCTCAGCCAGCAGTTCGGGCTCGCGGTGCGCAGCTTCGCCGCCACGCTGGAGCCGGAAGGCTTCGAGGTGCTGGTCGGCCAGACCTCCTACTCCTATGCCAAGGAAGTCGCGATGATCCATTCGCTGCGCGGCATCCGCCCCGCAGCAGCGATGTTCACCGGCGTGATCGAGCTCGAGGAGAATCGCGCCGCGCTGCTCGAGCTCGGCATTCCCGTGATCGAGACCTGGGCGTTTCCGCGCGACCCCATCGACATGCTGGTCGGCCTGCCCAATGCGGATGCCGGCGCGATGGCGGCGCGCAGGCTGGCTGAGGGCGGACATCGCCGCGTCGCCTTCATCGGACGCAGCAGCGGCCGTGGCGCGCTGCGCCGCGACGGTTTTCGGGACGCAGCGGCAAAGCTCGGCCTCAAGATCGTCCACGAGATCGGCGTCGGTGAGATCACGGGCCTCGTCGACGGCCGCGCCGCCTTCACCGCCCTGCTCGAACGCGGCGGCGACGTCGATGCGGTGTTCTGCGCCAACGATCTGCTCGCGACCGGCGCGCTGATCGAGGCCCGCGCCCGCGGCCTCTCGGTGCCGCGCGATCTGGCGCTGCTCGGCTTCGGCGACAACGACGTCGCCGATCAGATCACGCCCGGTCTCACCACCATCTCGTTCGATGCGGCGGCCGTGGGACGGATCGCGGGCGAACTGCTTCTGGCGCGGCTATCAGGCACGCCGCGCGCCGAGCAGCGGCTCGCCGTCGAGCTGTTCCTGGTCGAGCGCGGCAGCGTCTGAGGATCGCGGATCAGGCGATGGTCTTGAGATCCTGCTGGATCGCAGCCAGCAGCGATTGCAGCGCATCGCTGTTCACCGGCCTCGCCTCCGCCTTCGCAGGCTGGACCTTGTCAGGCTGCGCAGCTTTGCCCGGACGTTTCGGGAATGGCGGTGGTGGCGCCGGCATCGCGGCTGGCGTGAAATCGCCCTCCTCGTCGACGTGGACGAACTTGCCATGGATGACGTCGTCGCGACGGCCCATGACGAACAGGGTCGCCCAATAGCCGGCAGCCAGAAGGATTACGCTGAAAATACCAATCTCTAAGAGTCTGTCCGGAAAGATTACCTTGGATTGCATAGCTTTCGCAGCATGAGTCGGATGGAGGCCAGCTTGAGAAAGGCGAGCGCCCTGTGATTGAAGCATTCCCAATCTTTGGACAGTCTTCGGCATCGCCCGAGCCAGGCAAAGGTACGCTCGACGATCCAGCGTTTGGGCAAGACGACGAAACGGTGAGCCTGATCGGAGCGTTTGACGATTTCGAGGTTCACGCGCTTCAGAGCGCTACGCAGCCCCTTCTGGAAATGTGGCCCTTGATATCCGCCGTCGGCGTAGAGCTTCAGAAGAAAGGGATAGAGGCCGAACAACGTTGCCATCAGGAGCACGCCGCCGTCGCGATCCTGGATGTCCGCCGCATGCACGATGGCGTGCATCAAGAGGCCTTGCGTGTCGACGAGAATGTGCCGCTTCTTGCCCTTGATCTTCTTGCCCGCGTCGTAGCCATGGAGATCATGAGGCCCCCTTTTTCAGCGCTTTTCACGCTCTGGCTATCGATGATGGCGGCGGTGGGAGAAGCCTCGCGCTCGGCCCTTTCGCGACATTCGACATAGAGGGCGTGATGAATTTTATCGAGCGTGCCGTTCCAGCTCCACAGATCGAAGTAGCCATACAGCGTCGAGCGCGGCGGCAGGTCCTTGGGGATCGCGCGCCACTGGCAACCTGTGCTCAGGATGTACATCAGCCCGTTGGCAATCTCGCGCAGGTCCACCGTACGCTTGTTGCCGCCGCGCTTGGCCGGCGGGATGCGAGGCGCGATCAGCGCCCACTCCTCGTCGGTCAAGTCGCTCGGATAGCGCAGGCGGCTGCGGTCGTAGCGTGCACGGTTCTCGGTAGTCCACATTGGCGGCGCGTCCCCATCGAATCAGGCCGCTCACCTTGAATCACAACCGATTCATTCGACTCAACATGTTTTGGAACAGACACTAATCTTACTGCGTCACAAACGGTGGTCTGTGAAATGGGCGAACTTGATTGCACAACAAGGACATCTCGACAACGTTCGGACCAGCCCTTGTTCGAGTCGCCGTCGCATCGTCGTGATCGAATTTGGAATGTGACGTTGGGTCCGTAGCGGCAGAACCGCGGGGTCTGTAATCCGCGGAAACGCGAGCGAGCGGGATCGGCCGGGCGCGCCGAGCGCCCGAGGGGGGAAACGCCTCCCGCTCGGAGATCAGGAATCCGAAGGCTGCAATGCACATCGTTGCGTGATGATGAAAGCCGCGCCAGCCGCGTCCCTCGAAGTGGCCAAGCCCGACCTCCTGCTTGAGTTCCTGATAGTCGCGTTCGATGCGCCAGCGCAATTTAGCCGTCTCTACGAGAGTCCGGAATGCCACATCCTCCGGCAATGTCGAGAGCCAGTATTTGGTAGGCTGGTCCTCGCCTTTCGGCCATTCGATCAGCAACCATTCCTCCAACCGCTGGGTGGTTTGCCAATAATCACGGTGCGCGGCACGGACCCGCACGCGGGCAAAGCGCGAGCTCAGCTTTTCGTTCGTTCCTTGCCGCCACGTGATGGTGCGCCAAGCTTTGGCCGGCAGGCCGATCGCGAGCGCTTTAACGGCGGCCGGCCGACGCTGACGGTTGCGGCGCATCAGTTTCGGGGGACGGCCGCGGCCCGACCATGGCTTCGGCGGCAAGGGACCGGTGCCGGGCGCCCATACCGTTGTGCTCGACAGAAGACCCGCCACATAGGTCAATCCCAGCGCCGTGATCTCCGTGCGCAGATCGCTGTTGTTGCCATAGCCCGCGTCCATCAGCACGACACCACGCGGAAGGCCGGTCGCACAGGCCCACCGCAACTGCTCCAGCGCGATCTCCGGCTTGGTCCGGAAGCCGACTTCGGCAGGAATGCCCACCTTGCGCCGCCGATCGCAATCCTCAGTCCATTCCTTCGGAAGATAAAGGCGGTAGGCAACAGGCAGGCTGGCGTGGTGATTGGCAATCGATAATGACACCGCCACCTGGCAATTATCCTGCTTGCCGAGCTGCCCGCAATATTGCCGTGCAACTCCAACCGAATGTCGCCCCTGCTTGGGAAATCCGGTGTCATCGATGATCCAAGCTTCGATCGGGCCCTGGCGTTCGATCGCCGGCAGGACCATCTCTCGTACCTTGCCCAGCACCTTCTCATCCGACCAGGCGCCGCTGCCGACGAAATGCAGCAGCGATTGATGTTGGGCGGCCGTCCGTTCCGGAGCCGTCATCGCCGCCATTGGCTCCACGCTCTTACGACCGCCACAGGCCATGAGGCCGACGCGATAGTCGCGCAGCGGTGCCTTCCGATCAGCATGACCGATGACGCTGGCAAGCCCTTCCAAATACGTCGCAAATCGCATCTCACTGGTCTTGGTGCCACGCCCGCTCATGTAGCCTCCTCGGCTGATGGTCCATGCTTCAACCATCGCTGATTCCGGCCGGATAAAGCCTGCGGTTTTGTGACTCAGTCGTACTAAGAGTCTGTCCGGAAAGATTACCTTGGATTGCATAGCTTTCGCAGCATGAGTCGGATGGAGGCCAGCTTGAGAAAGGCGAGCGCCCTGTGATTGAAGCATTCCCAATCTTTGGACAGTCTTCGGCATCGCCCGAGCCAGGCAAAGGTACGCTCGACGATCCAGCGTTTGGGCAAGACGACGAAACGGTGAGCCTGATCGGAGCGTTTGACGATTTCGAGGTTCACGCGCTTCAGAGCGCTACGCAGCCCCTTCTGGAAATGTGGCCCTTGATATCCGCCGTCGGCGTAGAGCTTCAGAAGAAAGGGATAGAGGCCGAACAACGTTGCCATCAGGAGCACGCCGCCGTCGCGATCCTGGATGTCCGCCGCATGCACGATGGCGTGCATCAAGAGGCCTTGCGTGTCGACGAGAATGTGCCGCTTCTTGCCCTTGATCTTCTTGCCCGCGTCGTAGCCATGGAGATCATGAGGCCCCCTTTTTCAGCGCTTTTCACGCTCTGGCTATCGATGATGGCGGCGGTGGGAGAAGCCTCGCGCTCGGCCCTTTCGCGACATTCGACATAGAGGGCGTGATGAATTTTATCGAGCGTGCCGTTCCAGCTCCACAGATCGAAGTAGCCATACAGCGTCGAGCGCGGCGGCAGGTCCTTGGGGATCGCGCGCCACTGGCAACCTGTGCTCAGGATGTACATCAGCCCGTTGGCAATCTCGCGCAGGTCCACCGTACGCTTGTTGCCGCCGCGCTTGGCCGGCGGGATGCGAGGCGCGATCAGCGCCCACTCCTCGTCGGTCAAGTCGCTCGGATAGCGCAGGCGGCTGCGGTCGTAGCGTGCACGGTTCTCGGTAGTCCACATTGGCGGCGCGTCCCCATCGAATCAGGCCGCTCACCTTGAATCACAACCGATTCATTCGACTCAACATGTTTTGGAACAGACACTAACATCGCAGCACCTAAAATATGCGCGATGATTCAATGCCTTCGCTCAGCCGTCAATGAACCGACGGTCACACCTGCGGCTTTTGCGGGCAGGTGTGGCCGATCGGTCACTCTTTGTTAACCATCGATGTCCGGGGTGTGACGCCCTTGCAACTAGGCCTTGCAGTTAAGCTTTGTCCGGCCCCACCCGCACCAGCTGCTTGCCGAAATTGGCGCCCTTCAGGAGCCCCATGAAGGCGCCGGGCGCGCTGTCCAGGCCCTCGGTGACGAACTCCTTGTACTTGACCTTGCCGTCGCGGACCCAGGTGGACATGTCGCGCAGGAAGTCGCCATGGCGGGAGGCGAAGTCGGAGACGATGAAGCCGCGGAAGGTGAGCCGCTTGGTCAGCGTCGCGCGCATCATCGCTGCGGCCCATTTCGGCGGCTTGGCCTCGGTGTCGTTGTAATGGGCGATCAGGCCGCAAACCGGCACGCGCGCGAACGGATTGAGCAGCGGGAACACCGCCTCGAACACGGCGCCGCCGACATTCTCGAAATAGACGTCGATGCCTTTCGGGCAGGCAAACTTCAGCTTCGCGGCGAAATCGGTTTCGCGGTGATCGAGGCAGGCATCGAAGCCGAGCTCCTTCACCACGTAGTCGCACTTGTCCTTGCCGCCGGCGATGCCGACTGCGCGCGCGCCCTTGATCTTCGCGATCTGGCCGACGGCCGAGCCGACCGCACCGGAGGCACCGGCGACGACGACGGTCTCGCCTTCCTGCGGCTTGCCGATGTCGAGCAGGCCCGTATAGGCGGTCATGCCGAGCACGCCGATGGAGGTCGAGATCGGACCGAGCTTCGGATCTACCTTGATCAAGCCCTTGCCGTTGGAGATCGCGTGCGACTGCCAGCCGGTACGGGCGCGCACGATGTCGCCCTTGGCGAAATCAGGATTGTTGGAGGCCGCGACCTCGCTGACCGCCTCGCCTTCCATCACGCCGCCGACCGGCACAGGTGCTGCGTAGGACGGACCGTCACTCATGCGCCCGCGCATATAGGGATCGAGCGAGAGCCAGATCGTGCGCAGCAGGACTTCACCTGCGCCGGGCGCCGGAATCGCGAATTCCTCCAGACGAAAATCGGATGGCTTGGGTTCACCGACGGGACGTGCGGCGAGAACGATGCGTTTTGCTTGGGACATGATGGCTTCCTCCGGATTTTGTTTCGACCGGACGGAAGCGGAGGGAAAGGAGCGCGTCAATACAAAAGCACACTCTCGCTGTCATCGCCCGCGAAGGCGGGCGATCCAGTATTCCGAGACGCCTGTGATTGAGCCGAATGGCCGCGGAGTACTGGATGCCCCGGTCAAGCCGGGGCATGACAGCGGTGTGCGGAGCGCCTAACCCGCGCCCGGATAGTTCGGGCTCTCGCGCGTGATCGTGACGTCGTGGACGTGGCTTTCGCGCAGGCCCGCGCCGGTGATGCGGACGAACTGGGCCTTGTCGTGCAGGTCCTTCATGTCCTTTGCGCCGACATAGCCCATCGCGGCGCGCAAGCCGCCGGCGAGCTGGTGCATGACGTTGCCGACCGGGCCCTTGTAGGGCACCTGGCCCTCGATGCCTTCAGGCACGAGCTTGAGCGTGTCCTTGATGTCCTGCTGGAAATAGCGGTCGGCCGAACCGCGCGCCATCGCCCCGACCGAGCCCATGCCGCGATAGGCCTTGTAGGAACGGCCCTGCCACAAGAACACTTCGCCGGGGGTCTCGTCGGTGCCGGCGAGCAGCGAGCCGACCATGGCGATGTCGGCGCCGGCGGCGAGCGCTTTCGCAAGGTCGCCGGAGAACTTGATACCGCCATCGGCAATAACGGGAATGTCGGATTTCTTTGCAGCCTCGACCGCATCCATGATCGCGGTGAGCTGGGGAACGCCGACGCCGGCGACGATGCGGGTGGTGCAGATCGAGCCCGGGCCGATGCCGACCTTGATGCAGTCCGCGCCCGCATCGATCAGCGCCTGCGCGCCCTCGGTGGTGGCGACGTTGCCGGCAACGACCTGCACGGAGTTGGACAGACGCTTGATGCGATTGACCGCATGCAGCACGTGGCGGGAATGGCCGTGTGCGGTGTCGACGACGACGAGATCGACGCCGGCATCGATCAGCCGCTCGGTGCGCTCGAAGCCGGTGTCGCCGACGGTGGTGGCGGCGGCGACGCGCAGGCGGCCCTGCGCATCCTTGCAGGCGAGCGGATGAGCGACCGCCTTCTCCATGTCCTTTACGGTGATCAGGCCGACGCAGCGATATTGCTCGTCGACCACGAGCAGCTTCTCGATGCGATGCTGGTGCAGCATCCGCCGCGCCTCGTCCTGGCTGACGTTCTCGCGCACCGTGACGAGGCTGTCATGCGTCATCAGCTCGGAGACTTTTTGCCGGCGGTCGGTGGCAAACCGCACGTCGCGGTTGGTGAGGATGCCGACCAGCTTGCCGGGCGTATTCTTGCTCGCACCGGTGACGACGGGAATGCCGGAGATGCCGTGGTCGCTCATCAGCTTGAGCGCATCGTCGAGCGTGGCGTCAGGGCTGATGGTGAGCGGGTTCACCACCATGCCCGACTCGTAGCGCTTGACCTGCCGGACCTGGGCGGCCTGCCCTTCGGGATCGAAATTGCGGTGGATGACGCCGAGGCCGCCGGCCTGCGCCATGGCGATCGCCATGCGGGCTTCGGTGACCGTGTCCATGGCGGAGGCCATGATCGGGATGTTGAGCGGAATGGCGCGGGTGACGCGGGAGCGGATGTCGACCTCGCCCGGCATGACGTCCGACAGGCCCGGCTTCAACAGCACGTCGTCGAACGTAAAGGCTTCGCGAATGCCTTGAAGTTGCACCGTGGCCATCTGCCAACTCCTTCCTGCGGCCCTGCCGCAAATAGCTATGGATGAGCGCCGCCCTCAGCGTGCCTTGCGGCATCGCCGGAGAATCGGAGCCCATCGGTGGGGTTGACGCGGGTCGATAGCACGGCCACGCGACGAATCAAAGCAAATCGGACCGCCGGCCAGCCATGCACAGGCATTTTAAGTAAATTCGGCGTGGATGGCCGGGCGGCGGCCACCCCTTGGCATTCCCCCGGCGCGACGAAGTCGCGAGCCCGGAATCCATCCCGCAGCGGTCTGTGGGGCCCGATGGATTCCGGGCCCGCCAAGGGGCGCGCCCCGGAATGACGAGGGAGCGCGTACACCCGCCGGCGAGGGTCACACCGTTGTTACGCAGGATTTAGGTGCTATGCGTTGATCCGCAATGGTCCCGGCGGGGCGGCGGTGATAAGCCGCAAGTCCACCTTTCCTTCTGATTTTCATTACCAATCCGTCATGGTCGACAAGCAACGCGTCATCCCGCTGATCGTGGCCACCGCTCTCTTTATGGAGAATATGGATTCGACGGTGATCGCCACCTCGCTGCCCGCGATCGCGGCCGACATCGGCACGAGCCCGCTGACGCTCAAGCTTGCCATCACCTCCTATCTGCTGTCGCTCGCGGTGTTCATCCCGGCGAGCGGCTGGACTGCGGACCGTTTCGGCGCGCGCATGGTGTTCGCGATCGCGGTCGGCGTGTTCATGGTCGGCTCGATCGGCTGCGCACTCTCGACCTCCGTCACCGATTTCGTATTCGCGCGCATCCTTCAGGGCATGGGCGGGGCGATGATGACGCCGGTCGGACGCCTGGTGCTGCTGCGCTCGGTCGACAAGAGCGCGCTGGTCAACGCGATGGCCTGGGTGACGGTCCCTGCCCTCATCGGGCCCGTGATCGGCCCGCCGCTCGGCGGCTTCATCACGACCTATGCGTCATGGCACTGGATCTTCCTGATCAACATTCCGATCGGGCTGCTCGGCATCTTCATGGCCTTGCGTTTCATCGATCCCATCAAGAGCGAGACGCGGGAACCGTTCGATCTTTACGGCATGGTGCTCGCAGGCGTTGGCCTCGCCGGCATCGCGTTCGGTCTGTCCGTCGCCGGGCTCAACCTTCTGCCCTGGAGCACGGTCGCGGCGCTGGTCGTGGGCGGAGCGATCTCGATGACACTGTACGTCCTGCACGCGCGGCGGACGGGTTCGCCGGTGCTGGATTTTTCGCTGCTGAAGCTGCCGACGCTGCGCGCGGCCGTTTTCGGCGGCTTCATGTTCCGGCTCGGCATCGGCGCGCTACCGTTCCTGCTTCCGCTGCTGATGCAGATCGGATTCGGGCTGTCGCCCTTCCATTCCGGCCTCGTCACCTTCGGCTCCTCGCTCGGCGCCATGGGCATGAAGACGCTGGCCGCGCGCATCATCCGCACCTTCGGCTTCCGCAATTTGATGACGGTGAACGCGATCGTCAGCGCGTTCTTCCTCGGCGTCTGCGCGCTGTTCACGGTGACGACGCCGCTGCTCATCATCTTGGTGATCCTGGTGGTCGGCGGCTTCTTCCGCTCGCTGGAGTTCACCGCGATCAACACGGTGGCCTATGCCGACGTCGAGACCGCGCAGATGAGCCGCGCCACCACGCTGGTCAGCGTCAACCAGCAGCTCGCGGTCTCCGCCGGCGTCGCGGTCGGCGCGGCCTGCGTGGAAACGACGATGTGGTTCAACCATGTCAGCGAGATCGACGCCACCGTGTTCGCGCCGGCCTTCGTCGTGATCGCGCTGACCTCGGCGGCGTCGAGCTGGTTCTTCTGGCAGATGCCCGCCGATGCCGGCCACGAGATCTCCGGCCGCAAGGCGGTGGAGATCGCCAGCCGCAAGGGGGCCGCAAAGAGCGCCGCGACCGCCGCCGTCAAGACGGCGACGGAGGATACGCAGGACGTGCGGGATCAAAGGCTGGGGTAAAGCGCTATCAGGCCCGAGCGACGTCGGTCAGAACCCGACGTCGTAAAATCGTCCACGATGTGGCGGGCACGGGCGGCCTCCCCCGGCCGGTCGGCCCAGCACTCGTGCCCAGCCGCCTTGACCTAGCTCAAGGAGCGAAAGCCGGACATGAGCCTCGATGACACCTGCAAACGGTGATCGAAGACCAAGCCATGGCTCTATTGGGACCGGATACTCCGTTCGGGGACGTACTTGATCCGATGGAACGGATCTCGGAGACTTTGTTCGGACTGATCATGGCCCTTACCTTCATCTGCTCGCTTGGTGTCGCGACCGGGACCAATATCAATGTTCAGACGATGCTGGTCGGTGCGCTCGGCTGCAACCTCGCCTGGGGCATCGTTGACGGCGGTCTTTATCTGCTGGCGCGCATCAATGACCGGGGAGACAAGATTCTGACCCTCCGCGCGATCCGCAAGGCGCCGGATCCCGAAGCAGCGCGCCGCGTCATTGCCGACGCACTGCCGCCGGAATTGTCGGCCATGCTGCCCGTAGAGCAATTGGAATCGCTGCGGCAACGGTTGCAACAATTGCCTGAGCCGGCTCCCGGTCCAGGGCTGACGAAGCGTGACTGGATCGGAGCGCTCGGCCTTTGCCTGCTGAGCTTCCTGTCGACCTTCCCGGTGGTCATCCCGTTCCTGTTCCTGAGCGATGCCAGACTGGCGCTGCGCGTCTCCTATGCCGTCGCCATCGTGATGCTGTTCTGTTGCGGTTACGTGTTCGGGGTTCGCAGCGGGCTGCGGCCTTCAGTGGCGGGACTTGCGATGGTGGCTGTCGGTAGTACGCTGGTTGGCATCGCGGTCGCTCTGGGAGGATGATCGACTTGCGGCGACACGAAGCATCGTTTCGGGGTGCAAGCGGCGCCTTATTTGCCGCGCTGGCCGGATTGTGGCTTGCACCCATGACCGGCGGTTTGGCGCTGGCCCAATCCCCGGCCGGGGCGCTCGGCCTCGGCAACCGCGGTTGGTCGGCGGCCGACACCTCCCACGCAACGCCTGCCGACGATCTCGAATTCAGCGCTCGCGCGGGGCTTGCATCCGACTACATCTATCGCGGGACCACGCTGTCCGATCATGGCCCCGCAGCCGGCGCCGCCTTCGAGACGAGATGGGGCCCGCTCTACGCCGGCACAACGGTCGCCACCGTCAAGCTGCCGACCCAACCGGCCGCCGAACTCACCTTTGCCGCCGGCGTGCGCCCGCAGATTGCCACGATCGATTTTGATCTTGGGGCGACCTATTTCGCCTATCCCGGTGAAAGACTTCCTGGCGAGACCAACGGCATCAATTATTGGGAGATCGTGGTCCGCGGCGATCGACGCATCGGCGATCAGTTCCGTGTCGCCGGCGGTTACGCCTATTCTCCGAACGTCTCGAACACCGGCGCCTGGAGCCAATATGTGGCGGCTGGCATCGGCTTCGACGTGCCGGAGCGGTTTCTGCTGAAGAACCTGACCGTGTCGTTCACCACCGCCGCCGGCTATTCCTGGTTTGGCAACCAGACCTCGCAACTCGGCGGCTTCCCGCTGCCCGCCTATCTCAACTGGCAGGCCGGCGTGACGTTCACGCACAAGGCGCTCAACCTCGATCTGCGCTACTACGACACCAATCTGTCGAAGGAAAACTGCTTCGTCTTTACAGGCGATCCAAATGCGCGGCCGGGCGGCCGCGCCAATCCGATCACCAACCCGGACGGCCTGGTCTCGAACTGGTGCGGCGCGACATTCGTCGCCAAGGTCTGGTTTGCGTTCAACTAACTTAGGGAACCACCGTCGGCGGCAATATGCGGTAGAGCACGACACCCAGCCCGAGCGCGTCGCCCGTCAGGACGAGCTTTCCGCTATTGATCGTTCGCTGCAGTAATATCCTCTGCAGGTTGGGATCGGGGTGGGTCGGATCGGAATAGAACTTCGCCAGGTTGCTGGTATTCGCATCGATCAGGTAGCGCTCAATCGTCACGGTCGAGCCGTCGCTGAACGGCAGGCTGTCGACCTCAAGCGAAATCCCCTCCGGCGTCTCGGTCGAAATGTTGTTGCCGAATACACGTGTCGGATCATAGTTGTAGACCATGATGTTCGCGGTCGAGTTAGCGCCATCCCAGGTCGCGAACGCGTTGAGGTGGGAGCCCGACCCGCCGGTGAGCGCAGCCTGCACCCGCTGGCCTGACATCTTGTTGTACATCTTGAAGAGGTTCGCGACCGGCTTCGGGTAGTAATCGGCCGGGTTATCGCCATGCGGCACCTTGTGCAGCAGGCTGGCCTGGCCGTGGAAAGGTGTGATGTTCGGATCCCCCTGGCCGTCGCCGATAATGAGGTAAGACCCCATCGATATCTTCTTTTTCACGGCTTCGGACAGGAACGCCGCCGTCCAGGCCGCCCCCTTGTGCGAATAATTGACGTCAGTCGCCTCATAGGCCGTAGGGCCCCATTCCGACAGGAACAGTTTAACGTCGGGCATGTTGGCATTGTTCTTCTTCAAGGCGTCCAGCTTGGCCTTGGCCTTGTCGACCAGATTGTCGAAGAACGCGAAACCGCCGGTGCCGTCTGTCGAGCCGTAATAGTGGAACGAAAAACGATCGAGCCGCGCGTTGAATTTTGCCAAGTAGGTGTCTGCCAGCGGATTGAAGGTCTGGTCGAGGAAGACTTCCTCCAGCGTCGGACGATTCTCCGCCGGATAATAGTTGAAGCTCAGTCCGACCAGGGCCGGCCCGGCCATTTCCAGCGTCTTGCCGTTATAACTCTGGTTGGCGGCGAGTTCGTTTCTGATGTTCACGATCGCCTGCGAGAAGACCTTCTGAACCGGCAAGAGCTGCCTGGGCAGACGGCGCGCATCGAGCCCGTAGGGGTACGACAAGGTCGGATCTTCGGCGTTGGACATCACGTGGGTCTGCAGCGGGGTCCACTGCTGGAGGACATACTTGGCCGGATCGATCCACCACAGCCAACGGCCCCATGACCCCAATGGCTTGAGCCTGTAGGCGGATGGATTGGTGTCACTCCAGTTCTCCGGGGCTGAATCGGCGATATCAGCCTCGTTGCTGACCTCGAAGATGACGGATGACGCCCCGCCGTCGAACGATTTCTTCGCGATATAGCGCACGAGAGCGTTGGCGTATTTCTGGAAAAGTGCCGGAGCCGGCCCGTTCCGATTCCAACTCTCGCCAGGTCCGTATTGCACCAGGCGCGGCGGCATGAAGGCCGCGACCGCCACGTGAGGCGAGAGCCCGCGACCCAGGGCCCACTCAAGATGCCAGGCCAGAGGCTGGCAGTCGCCCGGATGGAAAACGCCGTCCTGCGTGTACCCGAACACATCGCCGGTCTGATCGACATCGCAATAGACATCGCTGAGCAGCAGGCGCGTCCGCTTCATGCCGGTATCGGTGATGATCTGGTTGAACTGGTCGAGAGCCTGCTCGGACGGGCTGTTCGCGCTCTGGTAGATCTTCTTGAGATCACCGAGATCGTCGTTGCCGCTGAGGCCGATATTGTAAGGCCTCTGGGTGCTGACCGTGATCGACGTCCCTGCACGCGACGTCGTCGCCGAAGCAAAGCCGAGCGACGCCAACGCCAGAAAGGAGACCGAGGCAAGGGACAGGCGATGCTTGCAAACGCGCAAGCGTTGTCGATGAAGGCACGGCATGGATTGATCTCACCCGCTGGAATTGCAGATGATGGATCTATCAGCTCAAGATGTTATCGATGTGAATGTCATGCTCATGTGAGCGTGACACGTCAGCCCGGGTCCGGCTGCCCGCCGCGAAACCCCGTCGCCAGCACATAGCGCTCGGAGGAATCCTGTCTGCTGGCCGCGGGCTTCACATGCCGCACTGTCGCAAAATCGCGCTTGAGCTGGGCCAGCAGATCGGCGTCGGCGCCGCTCTGGAACGTCTTGGCCAGGAATGCCCCGCCCGGTTTCAGCACGTCGCAGGCGAACGCGGCCGCCGTCTCGATCAGGCCGACAATGCGGAGCTGATCGGTCTTGCGGTGGCCGGTGGTGTTGGCGGCCATGTCGGACATCACGATGTCGGCGCCGCCCCCGAGCATCGCAGTGAGCTTCGCGGGTGCGTCGTTGTCCATGAAGTCGAGCTGCGCGAAGTCGACGCCGGCAATCTCGGGCATGTCCAACAGGTCGATCGCGACCACCTTGCCCTTGCCGTCGACCGAGCCGACGCGCTTGGCGGCGATCTGGCTCCAGCCGCCCGGCGCAGCGCCGAGATCGACCACCGCCATGCCGTGTTTCAGCAGGCGGTATTTGTCGTCGATCTCGAGCAGCTTGAACGCGGCACGCGAACGATAGCCGAGCGCCTTCGCCTTGACCACATAGGGATCGTTGAGCTGCCGCTCCAGCCACAGCTTCGACGACAATTTGCGCTTGCCGCCGGTCTTGACCTGGACGTGCAAGCGGCCGGTGGTGTCCTTGGCCATCTCACCAGCTCCTGAGTGCGCCGTCCTCGCGCATCATCTCGACCAGCATGCCTTCGCGCAGGCCCCGGTCGGCGACGCGCAGGCGCGGCAACGGAAAGGCGCGGCGGATCGCATCGAGGATGGCGCAGCCGGCCAGCACGAGATCGGCGCGCTCGACGCTGATGCAGCTGTTGTTGGCGCGCTCCTCGTAGCTCATGCCGAGCAGCTTGCTGATGGTCGCGGTGATGTCGGAATCGTTCATCCAGATGCTGTCGATGCGGCGGCGGTCGTAGCGCGCGAGGTTGAGATGGATGCCGGCGAGCGTCGTCACCGTGCCTGAGGTGCCGAGCAGGTGCATGTCGGCGAGATCGCCGCCGTGCGCTTCGGCGAACGGTGCGACGTGGTTGGCGACCTCCTGCTCCATCGCGGCATAGATTTCCGGCGTGACGTCGCGGCCGCCGAATTGCTCGGCCAGCGTCACGACGCCCAGCGGGATCGACATCCAGGCCTTGATGCGCGGCTCCGGATTTTGCGGATCGCGCTCGATCCGCACCAGCTCGGTCGAGCCGCCGCCGATGTCGAACAGGATCGCGCCCCGGCCCCTGGGGTCGACCAGCGGCGCGCAGCCGAGCACGGCGAGCGAGGCCTCGGTCTCGCGGTCGATCACTTCGAGCTCGATGCCGGTCTCGGCCGCGACCCGGCTACGGAAACCTTCCGCATTCGAGGCGGCCCGGCAGGCTTCGGTCGCGATCAGCCGCAGCCGCTTGGCTTTGCGCAAATTGATCTTGTCGCGGCAGATGCTGAGTGCGGCGACGGCGCGCTCGATCGCGGCCTCGCTGATGCAGCCGGTCGCCGAGACGCCCTCGCCGAGCCGGATGATGCGCGAGAAGGAATCGACCACGCGAAAGCCGTCGCTGGTCGGACAAGCGATCAGGAGCCTGCAATTGTTGGTGCCGAGGTCCAGCGCCGCATAGACGCCGGTTCCCGGCGCTTGCGCGGCGACGGCCGGTTCGGGGGCCAACGCCACCGCCGCCATCGACCCCTCCAGCCCACCGTGCGGCGCATGGCCGTCGCGGAGCCGCGTGTGGTCATTCATACAAATTGTCTTTCCGCGGCCCGATGGGGCCGATCTGGAATTGCTTTTTCGCCTGAAACATTAGCAGCGCGGCAAGCCTGCGCAACAACGCATCACATGGGACCATGCCCATTCGTGCGTTGTCGTGAACGGGACCGTGGGTTATTTTTGGTGGGTCCGGTCCTCCAGGCGCCCCCCAAAACGCGCGATTGCCGGCTTTTCAGGTCAATTCCATGCAAGAACACACCAAATCGTCCACGCTCGAAAACGCTATTGCACTGCAAAAATACGGCGTCGGGCAGCCGGTCCGCCGCAAGGAAGACGATACGCTGGTGCGCGGCAAGGGCCGCTACACCGACGATTTCAACCTGCCCGGCCAGGCCCATGCCGTGGTCGTCCGCTCCACCCATGCCCATGGGCTCATTCGCGGCATCGGCACCGACGCCGCCAGGGCGATGCCCGGCGTGCTGGGGGTGTGGACCGGCAAGGACCTCGATGCCGCCGGATACGGCCCCTTCACCTGCGGCCTGCCGCTGAAGAGCCGCGACGGCTCCCCCCTGCTCCAGACCAACCGGCAGCCGCTGGCGACCGACAAGGTCCGTTTCGTCGGTGATCCCGTCGCCTTCGTGGTCGCCGACACGCTGGCGCAGGCGCGCGACGCCGCCGAAGCCGTCGAGCTCGATATCGAGCCGCTGCCGGCGGTGACCGATCCCGAGGAAGCCGCCAGGCCCGGTGCGCCGCTGCTCTATGACCACATCCCGAACAATGTCGCGCTCGACTACCACTATGGCGACATGGACAAGGTGAACGCGGCCTTCGCCAGTGCCGCCCACGTCACCAAGGTCGACATCGAGAACACCCGCGTCGCCGTCGTCTCGATGGAGCCGCGCGTGGGGCTCGCCTCCTACGACAAGAAGACCGAGCGCTACACCATCCAGATGCCGACGCAGGGCGTTGCGGGCAACCGCGCCAACCTCGCCAAGAATCTGAAGGTGCCGAACGAGAAGGTGCGGGTCCTCACCGCCAATGTCGGCGGCTCCTTCGGCATGAAGAACGTCAATTACCCCGAATACATGTGCATCCTGTACGCGGCCAAGGAGCTTGGCCGCCCGGTGAAGTGGCTGGACGAACGCTCCACCAGCTTCCTCTCCGACAGCCACGGCCGTGCGCAGAAAATCCATGCCGAGCTGGCGCTCGACGCCGAAGGGCACTTCCTCGCGGCAAAGCTTGAAGGCTATGGCAATCTCGGTGCCTACATCACCGGCGTCGCGCCGGGGCCGCTTTCGCTCAACACCGGAAAGAACTTTTCCAGCGTCTACCGCACGCCGCTGATGGCCGTCGACATCAAGACGGTGCTCACCAACACCACACTGATGGGCGCCTATCGCGGCGCCGGCCGGCCCGAGGCGAACTACTACATGGAGCGGCTGATCGACCGCGCCGCCGACGAGATGGGCATCAACCGGCTGACCTTGCGCAAGCGCAACTTCATCAAGCCGAACCAGATGCCGTTCCCGGCCTCCTCCGGCGTGACCTATGACAGCGGCGACTTCCAGGCGGTGTTCAACAAGGCGCTCGAAATCTCCGACCACGAGAACTTCACCAAGCGCAAGAAAGAGAGCAAGAAGATCGGCAAGCTGCGCGGCATCGCCGTCGGCTCCTATCTCGAGGTCACCGCGCCGCCGAGCCCCGAACTCGGCAAGATCGTGTTCGATCCCGATGGTTCGGTACAGCTCAACACCGGCACACTCGATTACGGCCAGGGCCACGCGTCGGCATTCGCGCAGGTGCTGTGCGCGCAGCTAGGGGTGCCGTTCGACAGCGTGAAGCTGGAGCAAGGCGACAGCGACATCGTCCACACCGGCAACGGCACCGGCGGTTCGCGCTCCATCACGGCAAGCGGCATGGCCATCGTGGGCGCCGCCAAGCTCGTGATCGAGAAGGGCAAGCGCGCCGCCGCGCACATGCTGGAGGCCTCCGAGGCCGACATCGAGTTCGCCGACGGCAGCTTCACCATTGCCGGCACCGACCGCAGCATCGACATCATGGAGCTCGCCAGGAAGCTGCATGACGGCAAGGTGCCGGACGGCGTGCCTGACAGCCTCGACGTCGACCATACCAGCGAGCCGGTGCCCTCGGCGTTCCCGAACGGCTGCCACGTCGCCGAGGTCGAGA
Organism: Bradyrhizobium barranii subsp. apii; assembly: GCF_011516635.5. Classification (GTDB taxonomy): domain Bacteria; phylum Pseudomonadota; class Alphaproteobacteria; order Rhizobiales; family Xanthobacteraceae; genus Bradyrhizobium; species Bradyrhizobium barranii. Next base: position 5,955,287 of record NZ_CP096255.1, read on the forward strand.
TCGATCCTGATACCGGTGTGGTGCAGATCGTGCGCTACAGCGCGGTCAACGATTTCGGCACGGTGATCAACCCGCTGCTGGTCGCGGGCCAGCTTCATGGCGGCGTCGTCCAGGGCATCGGCCAGGCGCTGATGGAGCATGTCCGCTACGACGAGAGCGGCCAGCCGATCACGGGCTCGCTGATGGACTACGCGCTGCCGCGCGCGGAGGACGTTCCGAACATGACCGTCGGCGATCACCCGGTGCCGGCCACGACCAACCCGCTCGGCAGCAAGGGCTGCGGCGAAGCCGGCTGCGCCGGCAGCCTGTCGACGGTGGTAAACGCGGTACTCGACGCCCTCTCCGACTACGGCATCAAGCACATCGATATGCCGCTGACCCCGGAGCGGGTGTGGCGTGCGATCCAGGATGCTAAGGGTAACGCGGCGTAGGGGGAGTTCCGCGATCGTGACAACGCCGGGGGTTCGACCGGCATTCCGAAAGAGATCACTTGATCGCCGTTTCGGCGGCGATCAACTCCTTTCCCTCCGTGGTCGTGATCGTTAGCCGTATCTTTTCCCCGCTACGGCCGTCGGCAATCGCTGCCGAAATGCGATTTCCGTTGTTCGGATCGGCGCTCACGACCCCTCTGAACAGAGCCGTGTCACCCTGTTTCAACGTGACAAGCAACGGGATGGCCGGTTCGACGCTGAAGAACTCGAGAACGGCGCGAGACGCCTCGGCCGAGAAATTGATCAGGATTTTCTCGTTCGCATGCGTCACGTTGCTCATGCCGACGGTCGGGCTGTAGGTTTCCGGAATCGACACCTCACTGCGTGCGGGAAAGTCTGTGCTGTGGAAAAACTGATCTGACACGCCCGCCCATAATTCGACATACGGCCGCCACTCGTTCGGATCCTTCCGGGCATCGGTTTCGCCGGTGAACGACGGAAACCCCCACGTCCACATTTTCAAGCCCCGCGTGAGAGTATTGTCCGCAATGCGAATAATTCCTTCTGCATTGTCATGGTTGATGACGCCCCAGAAATTCCCGCCCTGCATATCTGGTGCAGCATAGGCGATGCCCATCGTTGGCCAGTTCTTGAAGTAGCGCAGATTTTCGAAGCGCCGCCTGCCCATACCCGCGCTCTCGTCGCCGTCTGCCAGATTGGTCGACCAGGCAGGCGTCGTGTAAGTTCGGATCGGCGCGATGATTTCGGCGCCGCCCGTTGCCCTGGGATTTTTCGGCTCCGATCCCGGAGCGAGCGTCGTGCACATCCAGTACTCATATCGCACAGCCTCGTCGTTCGGATTCTTCAGCACCACGCGCGCGTCGAGTGCGGCACGATCGGCCTTCAGCGTGACGTAATAGTTCGCCTCGATGCCGGTCGCGCCCCTGAACTTGCTCGGCCGCGCGGAATAGTCGAAGTCATCACGGAACGACATCACGACCGTGACTTCGCCGGCGCCCTCCTTCACCACCCGGAAAGCCCACGGCTTCAGCCACGTCTTGCCGTGCTCGGCATCCGGGAACGTGGGAAAGATTCCGCCGTACACCATCAGCCAGTCGTAGTAGAAATTTCCGGCCTTCATGCCGTAGGGCACTCCGACTTCCGTTCGATAAAGCTGCTCGTGGCCGGTCGGCTTGTAGACCATGGAAAGAATACGCCCTCCGAATTCGGGCACGAGCGTTACCCTCAGATATCGATTCTCAAGCACGTAGGATTTGAAAGTGCGTTCGACGATCACGCTCTTGTCGAGCGACCCGTTGACAAAGCCATTCTCCGCATCGACGGCGAACTTGACGGTGCTCCACGTCGTCGTCTGCTCGCTGAGCGACACACTATCGGACACCGGTGCGGCGGCATGCACGACGCAAAGCGCCTGGAGTGACAAAAGGAATGCTATTCCAAAACAAACGAGGGCGCGCAAGGAGACCTCAACTGGCTTTCAGGCCGCCGCCTGCTCGCGCGGCTGGTAGATCGCAGTATGCTGGCAGTGCGCCAGCGGCGTCGTGCCGTTGGCTACGACCAGCGCGTCGAGCTCGACGAAGCGGTGGCCCTTCTTCTCGTAGTTCGCGGTGACTTTTGCCCGCGCGGTGATCTCGTCGCCGGCGCCCGCGGCTGACAGCAGCTGCATGCGGCTGCCGACATGGATCCACGGGCCCAAAATCGTGTTGTCGACGAGGACGCGGTTCATCACGCGCTGGATCAGGCCGGGATGGCCGAGCCCCTCGCGCGCAAAAATCGGATCGGCCTCCCTGATGTCGGCAAGATAGTCGGTCGCATCCTGCCCAGCCCAGCGTCGGGGCGTCGTGCCCAGCCATTTGCCCACCTCGAACGCTGCCGGGCTCACAGGCTTGCGCTCGGCAATGGCCGCGACCTCGACAAAGTCGTTCAATGACACCACGGGCGCGGCCGCCGGGAGCGACGCTGTCCCCGTGGCGCAGAGCTCGGTGCGGCTGAAGACCTCGATCGTGAGCAGGCCGTTGTGCTCGGTCGCATCGACATCGGCGGTCTCGCCATCATAGACCGGCTTGATGAAGCGGGCCTCGACCAGCCCGCGCGACAGGAAATCGTGGCCCCAGCGGGCCACCGGCACGTGCATCATGTAGGCGAAGACATCGACGCCGGGGACCAGCCCGCCGGAAAAGCCGAAGCGGCGCGCCACCGTGTCGTCATGCATCTTGTTTTCGGACTGTTTGGCGGTGTTGTAGGCCTCGACGCGGTAGGTTTCGAGCCGGTTCGGCATGGCGGGCCTTTCCCTGAATTCTTGTTGTTTCAGGGTTGATCGTAGGCCCCCGGGAACACCGGTCAATCCCCTCGCCTTTGCGGCCCGAATGGGGTACCACGCGGCGAATGACTGACACCCCCACCCGCATCTATGTCGACGCCGACGCCTGCCCGGTGAAGGACGAGATCTACCGCGTCGCGCTCCGGCACGGAGTGCCCGTGAGCGTGGTTGCCGGCAACTTCATCCGCGTTCCGCAGGACCCGATGATCGAGCGGATCGCGGCCGGCGCCGGCATGGATGCCGCCGACGACTGGATCGCGGAGCGGGCCAAGCCGGGCGACGTCGTCGTGACATCAGACATTCCGCTGGCGAGCCGTTGCGTGAAAGCGGGCGCCGACGTGATCGCGCCGAACGGCAAGCCGTTCACGGAAGAGTCGATCGGGATGACGCTGGCGGTGCGCAATCTGATGACAGATCTGCGTTCGGCCGGCGAGGTCACCGGCGGCCCACGGTCGTTCGCGCCGCGCGATCGCTCCGCGTTCCTCTCCGCGCTCGACCAGACGCTGCGCCGGATCCAGCGCCGCCGTGCCGACCAGGCCGCGACGAGCCAGAATTTGAATCAAGGCTAGTCATGGCGCCGCCCCTGATCCAACTCAAAGACATCAAGCTCACCTTTGGCGGCACGCCGCTGCTGAGCGGCGTCGAGCTCAACGTCGCGCCGAGCGAGCGCGTCTGCCTGATCGGCCGCAACGGCTCGGGCAAGTCGACGCTGCTGAAAATCGCGGCCGGTCTGGTCGAGCCCGACGGCGGCACGCGCTTCGTGCAGCCCGGCGCCACCGTTCGCTATCTGCCGCAGGAGCCGGATTTCGGCGACCACAAGACCACGCTCGCCTATGTCGAGGCGGGCCTCGCGCCCGGCGACGATCCGTACCAGGCGCGCTACCTCGTGGAGCAGCTCGGGCTTACCGGCAACGAGAACCCGGCCAACGTCTCCGGCGGCGAGGCCCGCCGTGCCGCGCTGGCACGCGTGCTGGCGCCCTCGCCCGACATATTGCTGCTGGACGAGCCGACCAACCATCTGGACCTCTCCACCATCGAATGGCTGGAAAAGGAGCTCGACAGCCGCCGCGGCGCGCTGGTGATCATCAGCCATGACCGCCGTTTCCTCACCAATCTCTCGCGCTCGACCGCATGGCTCGACCGCGGCAAGATCAAGCAGATCGATCGTGGCTTCGCCTCGTTCGAGAGCTGGCGCGACGAGGTGCTCGCCGAGGAAGAGCGCGACCAGCACAAGCTCGACCGCAAGATCGTCGACGAGGAGCACTGGCTGCGCCACGGCGTCTCCGGCCGCCGCAAGCGCAACGTCAAGCGGCTCGGCAATCTGCATGCACTGCGCGACCAGCGCCGCAACTATCGCGGCACGGCCGGCACCGCCAGTCTCGCTGCGTCCGAAGCGGAGCAATCCGGCAAGCTGGTGATCGAGGCCAAGGGCATCACCAAGGCCTTCGGCGACCGCGTGATCGTCGACAATTTTTCCACCCGCATCCAGCGCGGCGACCGGCTCGGCATCGTCGGGCCGAACGGCGCCGGCAAGACCACGCTGGTCAACCTGCTGACCGGCGGCGCGGAGCCTGATTCCGGCATCGTGCGGCTCGGCGCCAATCTTGAGACGGCCACGCTCGACCAGCACCGCGAAAGCCTCGATCCCAAATCGACGCTGGCCGAGGCGCTAACCGGCGGCCGTGGCGACCAGATCATGGTCGGCGGCAAACCGAAGCATGTGGTCGGCTACATGAAGGACTTCCTGTTCGCCCAGGAGCAGCGCGGCACGCCTGTCGAGGTGCTCTCGGGCGGTGAGCGCGGCAGGCTGATGCTGGCGCGCGCGCTGGCAAAGCCCTCGAACCTGCTGGTGCTGGACGAACCGACCAACGATCTCGACCTCGAAACGCTTGACGTGCTCGAGGACATGCTCGGCGACTACGAGGGCACGGTGATCCTGATCAGCCACGACCGCGACTTCCTTGACCGCGTCGTCACGTCCGTGATCGCCCCCGAAGGCAACGGCAAGTGGACCGAATATGCCGGCGGCTACAGCGACATGCTGGCGCAGCGCGGTGCCGACCTCAAGCGCGAGACCACGAAGGCGCAAGCCCCCGCGGAAAAGAAAGAGGAGCGGCCAGCTGCTCCGTCTGCCACGGCAAAGCGGCGGCTGAGCTTCAACGAGAAGCACGCGCTGGAAACGCTGCCGAAGAAGATCGAGACCCTGCACGCCGACATTGCCAAGCTGCAGCGCTTCCTCGATGATCCCAATCTCTACACCAAAGACCGCAAGAAATTCGACGACACCTCCGCCGCCATCGCCAAGGCGCACGACGAATTGTCCGCCGCCGAAGAGCGCTGGCTCGAACTGGAAATGCTCCGCGAAGAGATTGAACAGGCTTAACTCATGACCACTCCCCTCGCCGCCAAGATCGCCCGTGAATATGGCACGCCCTGCGCCGTCATCGACATGGACCGGGTCGAGCGCAACATCGCGCGGATCCAGAAGGCCTGCGACGATGCGGGTGTCGCCAACCGGCCGCACATCAAGACGCACAAGAACCCGACGATCGCGAAGCTGCAGGTCGCAGCGGGCGCCAAGGGCATCACCTGCCAGAAGCTCGGCGAGGCCGAGATCATGGCCAATGCCGGCATCGACGACATCCTGATCAGCTACAATCTGCTCGGCGAAGAGAAGATGGCGCGCCTCGGCGCGCTGCAGGCGAAGGCGAACATGACGGTCGCCGCCGACAATTCGACGGTCGTCGCCGGCCTGCCCAGGGCGGCCGCAGCCTCGGGGCGTCCGCTCTCGGTCGTGGTCCAATGCGACACGGGGCGCAAGCGCGCGGGCGTCGAGACCCCGGCTGAGGCGATTGCGCTGGCCCGCGAGATAGCCGGGTCCAAGGGGCTCGAATTCGCCGGCTCATGCTGTACCCGACCGAGACCGGCTGGGCCGACGCGCAGAAATTCTACGACGAGGCGCTGGCCGGCGTGCGCGCGCACGGACTGGACGCCAAGATCGTCTCGACCGGCGGTACGCCGAACCTGAAGAATCTCGGCAAGCTCAAGGGCGGCACCGAGCATCGCTTCGGCACCTACATCTACAATGACCGCATGCAGGTCGCCGCCGGCTCCGCCACCTGGGACGACTGCGCGCTGCACATCTATTCGACGGTCGTCAGCCGCGCCGCGCCCGAGCGCGGCATTCTGGACGCCGGCTCGAAGACGCTGACGACGGACACCGGCGGGCTCGACGGCCACGGCCTGATCCTGGAGCACCCCGAAGCAAAAATTGCGCGCTTCGCCGAGGAGCACGGCTTCCTCGACCTCTCCCGCAGCAACACGCGCCCCAATGTCGGCGACGTCGTCCGCATCGTGCCGAACCACGTCTGCGTCGTCGTTAACATGATGGACGAGGTGGTGATGGTGCGCGGCGAGGAGATCATCGGCACGCTGCCGGTGGCGGCGCGCGGGAAGCTGCGCTAGGCGCGAATTAGAGCTTGCAGCTCCCGATCCAGTCCGTCGCGGAACAGGTTGATCGGGCGAGTCAGTCGCCCGGCCGGCGGGCGATGCACCAGCCATGCGCGCACGGCGGGATTGAACTCCCGCGCAGCGACCGGCTTGAGCTTGTCGCGAAATGCGCTGCGCTTCAGCCCGATCGGCGTGACCAGGCCGACGCCCAGACCGCGTGACACCAGCGACAGCCGAAGCTCGCTGTCCAGCGCCTCCACAGCGACGGTAAACGGTAAATGCTCTGCATCGAAGCGACGCTTGAGTGTGTCGCGAAATCCGCAACCGTCCTGGTTGATCACCCACGAGAGCTGCGACAGGCGCTCCAGGTCGACGGTGCGCGGAATCTTCATGTCGCGCGCGACGACGAACACCACCGGCTGCGACCCGAGATCGTCGGCGACGAGATCGGCAGGCGGCATTGCCCCGTCAGGCAGGCAGATCGCGGCGGCATCCAGCTCGTTGCGGCTGACCCGCTCGACTTGGTTGGGCGACCAGCCCGAGACAACGCGCACGCTCAGTGCCGGAAATTCGGCACGCACCGCGTCGAGCGGCGCGCTGAGTCCGGCCTCGGAGAGAAACGGCGTGAGGCCGAGCCTAAACTCGCCGCGCACAACGCCGTCATTGGCGACGCCTGACTTGAGGTCGTCCAGCATCCGAAGAAGGCGCCGGCCCTGCTCATAGGCCTCACGACCTGCGGCCGTGGGCTTCAACGGTTTCGACAGGCGGTCCAACAACTGCGCGCCCAGCATCTCCTCGAGATTCTGGATGCGCCGGGTTACGCCAGGCTGCGTGAGATTGAGGCGCGTCGAGGCGGCAACGATTGATCCGGTCTCGACCACAGCGACGAAGGCGACAAGGTCATGGGTATTCATAACGAACTCGCATATTCTTTATAGTCTTAATTGAATTGTAGCATATTAGTCACCCCGCTTAAAGGGGACCCCGTACCCTGCCCGCGAGGTCCCATGACCATCTCCGAAACCACCAAGCTCGCATCCCCGAAGCAACTTGCCGAGCGATCCCTGATCTGGCTCGGCGCCATCACCACCGGCGTCGTGGTCACCAATTTGTTCGCGCCGCAGATCCTCGTTGGACTGATCGGCCGGTCGCTGGCCATGACCGCCTGGCAGGCTGGCCTCGTCAGCACGCTAACGCTGCTCGGCTATGCGCTCGGCCTGTTGTTGCTGGTGCCGCTGGTCGATCTCATCGAGAACCGGCGCCTGATCCTGCGCACGCTCGGCTGCGCGATCTTCGCGGCGCTGGCAACGGCGCTAGCGCCGACGCCGTCGCTGCTATTGCTCGCCACGTTCATTCTCGGCGCCTCCTGCGCCGCGATCCAGATGATGGTTCCGCTCGTGGTTTCGATGGTGGCGCCCGAGCGTCGCGGCCAGGCCATCGGTGAAGTCATGAGCGGATTGATGATCGGCATCCTGCTGTCGCGGCCAGCAGCGAGCCTGATCGCAGATCTCTGGAGCTGGCGTGCCTATTATCTCGCCTCAGCCATCCTGATGACGTTCCTCGCGGGTGCGCTCGGCCGTTATCTGCCGACGCTGCGACCGGCAGCCCGCGTCGGCTACGGCGAATTGCTCCGCTCGTTCCCAAAGCTGCTGCGGGAAGAACCTGTGCTGCGCGTGCGGGCCTGGACCGCATCGCTGGTCATGGCCTCCTTCACCGCCTTCTGGTCGGCGGTCGCGCTCCGCCTGCCGGAGGCGCCATTCGGCCTCGACTCCAAGGGCATCGCGGCCTTCGCGCTGATCGGCGTAGCAGGCGCCGCGGCGACACCGCTCGCTGGCCGCTGGGGCGATAAGGGCTGGGCGCGCCCGCTGTTTCTTGTGGCGCATCTGCTCATTATCGGCTCGCTCGCGCTCTGCGCCGTGGCCGGTGCGATGGAGTCCCGCATGGCGGCTCTGCTGGTATTGAGCCTCGGCACGATCCTGCTCGACGTCGGCATCACCGCCGACCAGACGCTCGGCCGCCGCGCCATCAATCTGCTGCACCCCGAGGCGCGCGGCCGCATCAACGGCCTGTTCGTTGCGCTGTTCTTCATCGGCGGCGGCGTCGGCTCCGCAGCGGCCTCGCTGGCCTGGAGTTTTGGCGGCTGGACCGCTGTCTGCGTGGTCGCGGCGAGCTTTGGTGTGCTAGGTCTTCTCACCGATCTTCTGACCAGGACCGGTACGTCGTGATCAGGACGACGCGAGCCATCGCAACACGCCCCTTCCGGCCGCCGCCCCCGTCGCAAACGACGCCTGCAACAGATAGCCGCCGGTCGGCGCCTCCCAGTCCAGCATCTCGCCGGCGGCGAAGACGCCGGGCAGCTTGCGCAGCATGAAGTGGTCGTCGATCTCGTCGAAGGTGATCCCGCCCGCCGTCGAGATCGCGCGCTCGATCGGGGCAACGCCGGTGAGCTGAACCGGAATGGCGTTGATCAGCTTCGCAAGGTCCGCCGGCGAGAACGTCGCCAGCGGACGGCCGGATGCGATGGCGGCCTCCTGCATCAGGCCGATGCCGACCGGCGACAGCTGCGCCGCCTTGCGCAGGAAGTTCGCCAGCGATTGCTTGCTGCGCGTGCCCGACAGGCGCGTGGTCAGCGCGGCCACGTCGAGCTCGGGCCGCAATGCGATCGTCAGCGTCGCCTGCCCAAGACCCAGCACCGCCTCGCGCAGCTCGGCCGACAACGCGTAGATGGCGCCACCTTCGATGCCGCTGCGCGTGATCATGGCTTCGCCACGGACCGTATGCGCCCCGATCCTCAGCGCCACGCCCTTGAGCGGCTGGCCCTCGAAGCGGTCGCGGAACACATCGGACCATGCGACGGTGAAGCCGGAATTGGCCGGCCGCAGCTTTGAGACCGCAACGCCTTTGGACGCAAGGATATCGGCCCAGCCGCCGTCGGAGCCCAGCCGCGGCCAGCTTGCGCCGCCGAGCGCGAGGACTGTGGCCTTGGCCGCGATGGCCTGCACGCCGTCGGCTGTTTGAAACCGAAGCCGTCCTTGGTCGTCCCAGCCGGTCCAGCGATGACGAAACGCGAAACGCACACCGGCGGCGTCGAGGCGTCGCAGCCAGGCGCGCAGCAAGGGCGAGGCCTTGAACGCCTTTGGAAACACGCGCCCGCTGCTGCCGACGAAAGTCGGCTCGCCCAGCGCCGCGCTCCAGGCGCGGAGCCCATCGGGCGAGAACGCCGCGATCGCCGCTTGCAGCATCGGCGCTGCCTCGCGGTAGCGCGCCATGAACTCCGGCAGCGGCTCGCTGTGGGTGAGATTGAGCCCGCCGCGGCCAGCCATCAGGAATTTGCGGCCCGCGGACGGCATGGCATCGTAGACAGTGACGCGGGCGTCGCCCTGCGCCAGCACCTCCGCCGCCATCAACCCGGCGGGACCGGCACCGATGACGGCGACGTCAGTCAGAGCTTGATCCCCGCCCGTGCCGCGGCCTGCGCCACATACTTCTGCGTCTGCTCGAACGCGCCCTGCAGCGCCTTCGCCTTCGACATGTCGCTGATCTCGGCGAAATGCGCGGCGACCGCATCCGGCGTCCATTCGGATTCCGGCAGGTTGATGCCTTCGCTCTCCACAATCTTGATCACGGCGAAGGAGCCGGCACCGGCGCCCATGATGGTGCGGGTCGGTGCGTCCTCGCTCAACATGTACTCGACAGCGGGCGTGATCGCGTTCGGCTTCATCAGTTGCAGCGCCTGCGGCGGCAGCAGCTCTTCCGTCATGCGGGTCGCCGCGGTCGGCGAGATGATGTTGACGCGGATGTCGGTCTTGCGGCCCTCTTCCGCCAGCACGTTCATCAGGCCGACCATGCCAGACTTGGCCGCGCCGTAATTGGCCTGGCCGAAATTGCCGTAGAGGCCTGAGGACGACGTCGTCAGCACGATGCGGCCGTAATTGCGGTCGCGCATGCCGGCCCAGGCCGCCTTGCAGCAATAGAAGGTGCCGACGAGATGCACGTCGAGCACCTTCTGGAAATCGGCGGCCTCCATCTTGCCGAACGACTTGTCGCGCAGGATGCCTGCGTTGGCGCACATCAGGTCAACGCTGCCCCACTCCTTGGTGGCGCGCTCGACCATGGCGGTGACCTGCTCGAAATTGGAGACGTCGGCGCCGTCGGCCATCGCGGTGCCGCCGGCTTTGCGGATCTCCTCGACGACGGCTTCGGCCGGCGACAGCGAGCCGCCGCTGCCGTCACGCGCGCCGCCGAAATCGTTGACGACGACTTTTGCGCCGCGGCTGGCCAGCCCCAGCGCATGCGCGCGTCCGAGGCCATTACCCGCGCCGGTGACGATGGCGACACGTCCGTCGAACCTGATTGCCATTGTGAGTCCTTGTGCTTTCTTCCCTTCTCCCCTTGTGGGAGAAGGTGGCGCGAAGCGCCGGATGAGGGGTCTCTCTCGGCAGATGAGCGTGTGGAGAGATACCCCTCACCCGGCTTCATCTCGCTCCGCTCGATTTCGCCACCCTCTCCCACAAGGGGAGAGGGTGCACCGAGCGCGATTTGGTCAGCTTTTGAGCAGCGATGGGTTGCCGGGTCAAGCCCGGCAACGACACATCGGGTCAGGCGAAATAGATCAACCCCAGCCAGTCGGCGACCAGCGCCGGCTTGTCCTCGCCCTCGATCTCCACCGTGACGTTGGTGCGGGACTGCAACTCGTTGGGCTTGCGCAGCTTGGCTTCGGCCAACATGAAACGGCCGCGGACGCGCTTGCCCGAGCGCACCGGCGAGATGAAGCGCAGCTTGTCGAAGCCGTAATTGACGCCCATCGTGGTGCCGGCGATGACCGGCATCACCTCGTACGACATGATCGACAGCAGCGACATCGTCAGGAAGCCGTGGGCGATGGTGGTGCCGAAGGCGGTCTCTTTCTTCGCGCGCTCCGGATCGACATGGATGAACTGGTGATCCTCAATCACGTCGGCATAGGTGTCGATGCGGGGCTGATCGACCAGGTGCCACGACGACACGCCGATCTCCTTGCCGACCATGGCCTGATAGGCTTCGAGGGAAATCGGCGGCTTCTTCCAGACTTCGTTCACTTAGGTCTCACTCCGTGTTTTCGGCAGCTCCGGAAAATCCTCTTCCCGGAATTCGCGACCGCGCAGCGGATCGTTGCGGTCGTCGTCGCGCTCCAGCCGTCGCAGCTGCACGCGGCGGATCTTGCCCGAGATCGTCTTCGGCAGCTCGGTGACGATTTCAAGGCGGCGGATGCGCTTGAACGGTGCAAGGCGCGTGTGCAGATGCCTGAAGATGGACAGCGCGGTCTCGGGCGAGCGCTCCGCACCTGATGTCAGCAGCACAAAGGCCTTGGGGATCGCGAGCCGGATCGGGTCCGGGCTCGGCACCACCGCAGCTTCTGCGACGAGCTCATGCTCGAGCAGCACGCTCTCGAGCTCGAACGGGCTGATGCGATAGTCGGAGGATTTGAACACGTCGTCGGAACGGCCAACGAAGGTGAGATAGCCATCCTCGTCCGCGAACACGACGTCACCGCTGCGGTAGAGCGTGCCTTCCGCGCCCGAGAGCTTGCCGTCGTCGCCCTGATAACCCTGCATCAGGCCGGCCGGACGGTCAGCACCCAGCACCAGGGCCACCTCGCCTTCCTTCGCCGGATGGCCGTCGGCGTCGCTGACCTGTACGCGATAGCCCGGCAGCGGCCGGCCCATCGAGCCGACCTTGATCTTTTGCCCCGGCGAGTTGCCGGCCAGTGCGGTGGTCTCGGTCTGGCCGTAGCCGTCGCGGATGGTGAGGCCCCAGGCGGCCTGCACCTGGTCGATCACTTCCGGATTGAGCGGCTCGCCAGCGCCGCAGACCTCGCGCAAGCTCACCTTGAACGACGCAAGGTTCTCCTGGATGAACAGCCGCCACACCGTCGGCGGCGCACACAGCGTGGTGACGCCGCAGCGGCCGATGGTGGCAAGCAGCCCCTTGGCATCGAAGCGCGGCTGGTTGACCACGAACACGGTCGCGCCTGCATTCCACGGCGCGAAGAAACAGCTCCAGGCGTGCTTGGCCCAGCCGGGTGATGAGATGTTGAGATGGACGTCGCCCGGCTTCAGCCCGATCCAGTACATCGTGGAGAGATGGCCGACGGGATAGCTGCGCTGGCTATGCAGCACGAGCTTTGGTTTTGCCGTGGTGCCCGAGGTGAAATAGAGCAGCATCGGGTCGTCGGCATTGGTCGGACCGTCAGCCGTAAAGCTCTCCGAAGCCTTCGCTGCCTCGTCATAGGCAAGCCAGCCATCGGAAGCCGCACCGACGACGATGCGGACAACATTCTCGGCACCAAGGCTTGCGAATTTCGCGACCTGGTCTTGCGCTGCCACCACCGCCTTCGCCTTGCCGCGATCGAGCCGGTCGCGCAGCTCGTCCGCGGTGAGCAGCGTGGTCGCGGGAATCACGACGACGCCGAGCTTCATCACAGCCAGCATCGTCTCCCACAACGGCACCACATTGCCGAGCAGCAGCAGGAGATGGTCGCCGCGCTTCAGGCCCTGCGCGCGTAGGAAGTTAGCGACTTGGTTGGAGCGCTGCGAGAGCGCCGCGAAAGACAGCTTGGTTTGCTTGTCCTGTGCGGCATCGACGATCCAGAGCGCGGGCCGGTCCTTGGCGTCCGCATCCTTCGCGAGCTCGTCGAACCAGTCGAGCGCCCAATTGAAGGGAACCGGATCGGGCCAGCGGAAGTCTTTGACCGCTGTCTCGTAATCCGTGCGGTGTTTTAGCAGAAACGCGCGCGCGTCCTGAAATGTCGTCATTAGGCTTTCCCGGCTAGCCCCCTAACGTGCTTGATAATTCCGGAAAAATCCACCCCGCCCTGCCCGGCGGCATCGAAGGACTGATAGATCTCCTGCGCATGCTTGCCGAGCGGCGTGGCCGCGCCCGCGGCCTTTGCGGCGTCCTGCGCCAGCGTCAGATCCTTTACCATCAGCGCCGAGGCAAAGCCCGGCTTGTAATCGTTGTTGGCGGGCGAGGTCGGCACCGGGCCCGGCACCGGGCAATAGGTCGTCAGCGACCAGCACTGGCCCGACGAGGTCGAGGCGACGTCGAACAGCGCCTGATGCGAGAGCCCGAGCTTCTCAGCCAACGCAAAGGCCTCGCTCACCGCGATCATGGAGATGCCGAGGATCATGTTGTTGCAGATCTTGGCCGCCTGACCTGCGCCGGCGCCGCCGCAATGCACGATCTTCTTGCCCATCTTCTCCAGCACGGGCTTTGCCGCAGCAAACGCGCCCTCCTCGCCGCCGCACATGAAGGTGAGCGTCGCGCCCTTGGCACCACCCGTACCGCCGGACACCGGCGCGTCGACCGAGAGCACGCCGTGCTTGGCCGCCAGCGCATGCGCCTGACGCGCGCTCTCGACGTCGATGGTGGAACTGTCGATGATCAGCGCGCCCTTGGCCATGGCCGGAACAACCTCGCTCCAGACGCCGAGCACGTGCTTGCCAGCCGGCAGCATGGTGACGACGACATCGGCTCCCTTCACCGCACCCGCAGCGCTGTCGGCAATGCCGGCGCCATCGGCCTTGGCCTGGTTGCGGGAGGCCTCGGCGAGATCGAACGCCATCACCTTGTGGCCGGCCTTGACCAAATTGGCCGCCATCGGGCCGCCCATGTTGCCGAGACCGATGAATGCGATCGTGGCCATATCGATATCCTCCGCTAGACGTTTCGTTGATTAGTTGAACTTCAGTTCGTCGGCGCCGATCTCGGCGAAATACGGCGCAATCATCGCCGGCGTCACGTCCTCGATGCGCGGCGGCGACCAGGTCGGATTGCGGTCCTTGTCGATCACGGCCGCGCGCACGCCTTCGCGGAAATCGTCGCTGCGAAAGACCTCCAGCGCGGCGCGATATTCGCGCACCAGGCACTCTTCCAGGCTCGATGCGGTGCGCGCGAGCCGCAGCAGCTTCAACGTCACCACCATGCCGCGCGGCGATTTCTCGTTGAGCGTCTTCAGCGTCGCCTGCGCGAACTCGGAGCCGTCGCGCTTGAGCGCAGCGACGATGTCCTCCATGCGGTCGAAGCCGAACAACGCGTCGATAACAGGCTCTTTCGCGCCGACCGGCCCCGCGGTCTCACCGGTCGCAAAGCCGTTGACGAGTTTGCTCACGTCGGCCGCAGTCGCCCCCTGACCAACCTTCGTCAGCGCGCTGCGCAGCTCCGGCCATTTGGCGGCCGGCACGACAGCATCGGCGAACCTCGCATGGATCGCATCGGGCCCGTTCATGGTCTGGCCGGTCAGGCCGAAATACGTGCCGATCTCGCCCGGCGAGCGCGACAACAGAAAGGTGCCGCCGACATCAGGGAAGAAGCCGAGCCCGACCTCGGGCATCGCGAGCCTGGTGCGGTCGGTGACGACGCGGTGGCTGGCGTGGGCGGAGAGCCCGACGCCACCGCCCATCACGATGCCGTCCATGAACGCGATATACGGTTTCGGAAACTTCTTGATCCGGGCGTTGAGGATGTACTCCTCGCGCCACAGGATCTTGCCGAGGTCACCATTGACCTTCGAGCTTTCCCAGAGCGTGCGGATGTCGCCGCCGGCGCACAGGCCGCGCTCGCCGGCCCCCTCCAGCAGGACCACGGCGACGGCCGGATCAGCCTCGAAGCGGTCGAGCGCCTTTTCGATGTCGCGAAACATCTCCAGCGTCACGGCGTTGATCGCCTTCGGACGGTTGAGCCGGATCACGCCGGCCGCACCCTCGACGCGGGCGACCAGATCGCCCTCCTCCACTGAACTCATCGCGCGCCCTCGATCAATTTGCGCGCCACGATGAGCCGCATGATTTCATTGGTGCCTTCGAGGATCTGGTGCACGCGCAGATCGCGCACGATCTTCTCGATGCCGTATTCGCTGAGATAGCCGTAGCCGCCATGGAGCTGGAGCGCCTGGTTGGCGACCTCGAAGCCGACATCGGTGCCGAAGCGCTTTGCCATCGCGCAGAGCATGGTGGCATCGGGGTCCTTGCGGTCGAGCGCGGCCGCTGCGCGCCACAGGAAGGTGCGCGCGGCCTCGAGCTCGATCGCCATGTCGGCGAGCCGGAATTGCAATGCCTGGAATTCGTCGAGACGTTTTCCAAAAGCCTTGCGCTCCTTCATGTAGGTGCGCGCCTTGTCGAGCGCGGTCTGCGCGCCGCCGAGCGAGCATGCGGTGATGTTGAGGCGGCCACCGTCAAGGCCGGCCATCGCGATCTTGAAGCCGATGCCCTCCTCGCCCAGCCGGTTCGCGACCGGCACGCGCGCGTTCTCGAACATCACGGCGCGGGTCGGCTGCGCATTCCAGCCCATCTTGCGCTCGTTGGCGCCGTAGGAGACGCCGGGCGTGTTGCCGTCGACCACGAGGGTCGACATGCCGCCGGGGCCGTCACCGCCAGTTCGGACCATGGCGACAAGAAGATCCGTGCCGCCGGCGCCGGAGATGAACTGCTTCTGGCCGTTGAGGACGTAATGGTCGCCGTCGCGCGCGGCACGGGTGCGCAGCGCTGCCGCATCGGAGCCGGCGCCCGGCTCGGTCAGGCAGTAGCTCGCGATCAGCTCCATCGAGCAGAGTTTTGGCAACCATTTGTGGCGCTGGGTGTCGCTGCCGAAGGCATCGATCATCCAGGACGCCATGTTGTGGATGGAGATGAAGGCCGAGGTGGTCGGACAGCCCGTCGCCAGCGCCTCGAAGATCAGCGCCGCGTCGAACCGCGTCATGGCGGAACCACCGACATCCTCGCGGATGTAGATGCCGCCCATGCCGAGGGTCGCCGCCTCGCGCATCACGTCGACGGGGAAATGCTTTTCCTCGTCCCAGCGCAACGCGTGCGGCGCGATCTTCTCGGCCGCAAACGCCAACGCCATGTCGCGAACCGCGACCTGATCCTCGTTCAGAGCGAACTGCATGCTGGGCTGCTCATTTTTCTCTCGTCATTGCGAGCGAAGCGAAGCAATCCAGACTGTCTCCGCGGAAAGATGCTGGATTGCTTCGTCGCTACGCTCCTCGCAATGACGGCCGAGGGAGTTTACTTCATCAGCGGGATCGAGAACTCCGCACCTTCCTTGACGCCGGACGGCCAGCGCGAGGTCACCGTCTTGGTCTTGGTGTAGAAGCGGACCGAGTCCGGGCCGTGCTGGTTGAGATCGCCGAAGCCCGACTTCTTCCAGCCGCCGAAGGTGTAATAGGCGATCGGCACCGGGATCGGCACGTTGACGCCGACCATGCCGACATTGACCTTGGCCGCGAAGTCGCGTGCGGCGTCGCCGTCACGGGTGAAGATGGCGACACCGTTGCCGTAGTCATGATCCGACGGCAGCGCCAGCGCTTCCTTGTAGTCGTGCGCGCGCACGACCGAGAGCACGGGTCCAAAGATCTCTTCCTTGTAGATCCGCATGTCCTTGGTGACGTTGTCGAACAGCGAACCGCCGAGATAGAACCCCTTCTCGTAGCCCTGCATCTTGAAGCCGCGGCCGTCGACGGCGAGCGTCGCGCCTTCCTTGATGCCGATATCGATGTAGCTCTTGACCTTCTCGACCGCCTCGCGCGTGACCAGCGGACCGTAGTCGGCGGACGGATCGATTGAGGTGCCGATCTTGAGCGACTCGACGCGCGGGATCAGCTTTTCCATCAGCCGGTCGGCGGTGGACTTGCCGACGGGAACGGCGACAGAGACGGCCATGCAGCGCTCGCCGGCCGAGCCGTAGCCCGCACCGATCAGCGCGTCGACCGCCTGGTCCATGTCCGCGTCGGGCATGATGATGGCGTGGTTCTTGGCGCCGCCAAAGCACTGGCAGCGCTTGCCGGTCTGGGCTGCGCGCTCGTAGATGTATTGCGCGATCGGCGTGGAGCCGACGAAGCCGATGGCCTTGATGTCGGGATCATCCAGGATGGCGTCGACCGCTTCCTTGTCGCCGTTGACGACGTTGAGGATGCCGGCCGGCAGGCCCGCCTCGATCATCAGCTCAGCGAGCATCATCGGCACGCCGGGGTCGCGCTCGGACGGCTTCAGGATGAAGGCATTGCCGCAGGCGATGGCGGGGGCGAACTTCCACATCGGGATCATCGCCGGGAAATTGAACGGCGTGATACCGGCGACCACGCCGAGCGGCTGGCGCATGGAATAGATGTCGATGCCGGGGCCGGCGCCTTCAGTGTATTCGCCCTTCATCAGATGCGGGATACCGCAGGCGAATTCCGCGACTTCCAGGCCGCGCTGAATGTCGCCCTTGGCGTCCGGCACGGTCTTGCCGTGCTCACGGGCGAGCAGCTCGGCGAGCTTGTCGTAGTCGCGCTGCACCAGTTCCACGAACTTCATCATGACGCGGGCCCGGCGCTGCGGGTTGGTCGCGGCCCATTCCGGCTGGGCGGCACGGGCGTTCTCCACGGCAGCGCGGACCTCGGCCTTGGACGCCAGCGCCACCTTGGCCTGGACGTCACCGGTCATCGGCTCGAATACGTCCGCCGTCCGGCCCGAGGTGCCCTTGACCTCCTTGCCACCGATGAAATGTCCGATTGAACGCATGGAATGATCTCCTGAGGTCGAGCGTGAACGCTTTGACAAATCCTATCGACCTGCATTTTATAGGATTCAAGTCTGAGATAATGCACCATAGATGTGCGAAAATGCTGGATCAAGGTAGCATCGACTGGGACGACTTCCGCTTCGTGCTGGCCATCGTGCGGGGCGGCTCGGTTTCGGCTGCGGCTAAACAGCTCGGAGTGGACCACGCCACCGTGATCCGCCGCGTCGACCGGCTGGAGAGACACCTCTCGGCGAAGCTGTTTGACCGGCGCAAGACCGGCTATCTCCTCACCGAGGCCGGCCAGCGCGTCGCCGACAGCGCGGAAGCCATGGAATCGACCATCGTCGCCAACCAGGAGCAGGTCGGCGGCTCGGTGGCGCGGCTGACTGGCACGGTGCGGATCGGCGCGCCCGACGGGTTCGGCACCGCCTTCCTGGCGCCGCGGCTGGCGCCGTTCGCCGACCGCTATCCCGACCTCGATCTGCAACTTGTGGCCACCGCGCGGCTGTTCAGTCTCTCCAAGCGCGAAGCGGATATCGCGATCAGCCTGACCATGCCGAAGGAAGGCCGCATCGTCGGCCGCAAGCTCCTGGACTACCGCCTCGGGCTTTATGCGGCGCCGGCCTATCTCGACCGCTTCCCGAAGATCACCTCGCGGCAGGACCTGCCGCAGCATCGCTTCGTCGGCTATATCGAGGAGCTCCTGTTCACGCCCGAGCTCGATTACCTCCCGCAGGTATCGCCGCGGATTTCGGCGCGCTTCCGCAGCGCCAATCTGATCGCGCAGCTCAATTCGACGCTCGCGGGCTTCGGCATCGCCGTGCTCCCGCATTTCATGGCGAGTGATTATCCGCAGCTGGTGGCCGTGCTGCCGGAGGAGATATCGATCACGCGGACGTTCTGGATGCTGATGCACGCGGACAGCAAGGATCTCGCACGGATACGCGCGGTAGCCGATTACATCGGCGAGATCGTGGAGCGCGAGCGGGCGTTGTTTGCGGGAAGGTAACGACGGTCTCGTAGGGTGGGCAAAGCGAAAGCGTGCCCACCATGTCTCTTGCAGGCGTGGAGAGATGGTGGGCACGGCGCTGGAGCGCCTTTGCCCACCCTACCGCAGCTCAGTTCTGCTTCGCCTTCTTCGCCGCAGCCATCTTCGGCTCGCGCTTCGCGCCATCGAGCGCGCTGTCCTTGCCCGCCTTCAGCACCTCGTCCGACAGTTCGCTCGATCCTGCGATGCGCGCCAGCAGCATGGTGCCGGCCATCGTGGCCAGCGTCGCGATCGCCTGCTTGCGCGCGGCCTTGCGCGGCAGGTTGGGGATGAAATCGGTCATCATCTCGACCATCTCGTCGAGCTTTCCGGCAAAGGCCTTGCGCGTCTTCGGGCTCTCGCGGGCGATCTCGGCGCCGAGCGCGGGAATCGAGCAGCCGTGGCCGGGATTATCCCGATGCAGCGCCGAAAGATAGGTCTCGACGATCTGGGTCAGTTGCTTTTCGGGCGCGACCTGATCGGACTGCTTGCGCCAGTGCTCCATCGAGCGGTCCATGGCGTAGGCAAAGGCCTCGATCACCAGCGCCTCGCGCGAGTCGAAATGCGCGTAGAAGCCGCCATGGGTCAGGCCCGCCTCCTTCATGAGGTCGGCGACGCCGATGCCGTGGGCGCCTTTTTCCCGCAGCCGCACGGAGGCCTTCTTCACGATTCGGTCGTGGGTTTCCTGCTTGTGTTCCCGGGAATAGCGCATGCGGGTCTCATTGAATGTCGGAGATCATCTCATAACACAGAAACGGACCAGGCGGTGCATTAATTCATGTTAAGTTGTCGCGCCGATCATGGAAAAGGTTGCAGTTGCATGGACTGCGAGCGCGCCCTTGCCGTCGCGCACGAAACCTTCCGTGTAGCTGGTCTGGCGTCCCAGCTTGATGATCTTGCCTTCGGCCGAGATCAGCCCGGAACGGACCGACAGCGGGCGCAGGAAGGTCATTTTCAGGTCGAGCGTCACGGACGATTGCCCGGGCTCCAGCCGCGTCGAGAGGGCGCAGCCCATGGCGGTATCGATCAGCGCCGCGGCGGTCGCGCCGTGCAGGAGGCCGATGGTATTTTCGAGATCCTCACGCGGCTCCAGTTCCATCACGATCCGGCCCGGCTCGACCACGGCCATGGTGAAACCGATCAATTTTGCGAAGGGCGGCGGCGGCAACCGGCCGTCGCGGATTCCCAGCATCGCGTCCATGCCTGAAAGCCCCATCGCTGCTTTTGCAACCGGCGCAGGCACCTGCCAGTCCACCACGCGCTCACGCCGCTGCGCGGGCGAAAACAGGTCGAGTTGATCGTTACAGGTCATGGCGCCCTCTTTGTATGATGTCTGTAATACTATGTCACGAACTTCGCCATGGCAACTCCGTCCCCCACCCGCTTGACAAGCAGGGCGTTTCGGCACCGAAGTGATCCCGACCCGCGCGCCTCGCGCATGTCCACGAAACTCCGAGATGCCCCGATGGAAATGCTCAACAATCACTGCGGCGTGACGCGCGATGCGCGCGGCGTCGTTCATGTCGCGATCTGCAACGCCGGCTCGCTGAACATTCTGGGCTCGCCCGTCACCGATGCCGTGCGCGAAGGCCTGCAGACCCTCGCGACTGACCGCAGCATCCGCGTGGTGGTGCTGCGCGGCCAGAGCGAGAAGAGCATGATCGGCGGCGCCGACATCAAGGAGATGGCCAAGCTCGACCAGAGGTCAGCCGAAGCCTTCATCAGCCGCCTGCGCGATCTCTGCGAGGCCGTGCGCCAATTCCCCGCCCCCGTGATTGCGCGGATGCCGGGCTGGTGCCTCGGCGGCGGCCTCGAAGTCGCCGCCGCCTGCGATTTCCGGATCGCCGCGCATGATGCGCATTTCGGCATGCCGGAGGTCCGCGTCGGCATCCCCTCGGTGATCCACGCCGCCCTGCTGCCGCGCCTGATCGGCTGGGCCCGCGCCCGCTGGCTGGTGATGACCGCGGAGAACATCGACGCGCCGACGGCGCTGGCGTGGGGCCTGGTGGACAAGGTCGCCCCCGAGGGCGGGCTGGATACTGAAGTCGAGCATCTCGTCAACGCGCTGCTCGAATGCGGCCCCGAGGCACTGCGCTCGCAGAAGGCCCTGCTGCGGCAGTGGGAGGAACTGCCGCTGACGGAGTCGGTAAATCTCAGCGTCAAGGTGTTCGGCGAGTCGTTCCTGACGGACGAGCCGACGCGGCTGATGCATGCGTTCGTGAACAGGAAGCGGTAGACTGCCTCCACACTGACGGTGTCATGCCCCGGCTTGACCGGGCCATCCAGTACGCCGCGGCTGATCGGTTCGATCACCACCGCCTCTGGAATACTAGATCGCTCGATCAAGTCGGGCGATGACAGTGCCGTGCGGAGCGACTGCCACGCCAAAGTCCGCGACAGTCACGTCACCTCCTCCAATCGAACGACCAAATCTCATCCGACCCACGACAATTTCTCATGCCGGTCGCGGTTGCATTTTTTGCGCCGCATCATATGATGATCATAATCTTTTCCGTCATCGCTGGGAGTTTCATCATGGCCGAAGCCGCCGATCCCGTCGTCATCGTCTCCGCCGCCCGCACCCCGCTCGGCCGCTTCATGGGCGAGCTGTCGCCGCTGGCGGCACACAAGCTCGGATCGCATGTGATCAACGCCGCGCTGGAGCGCGCAAAGCTTGCGCCTGAGAAGGTGGATGAAGTTTTCATGGGCTGTGTGCTGCCGGCCGGACAAGGCCAGGCGCCGGCTCGCCAGGCGGCGCGCGCGGCCGGCCTGCCCGACGCCACGGGCGCGACCACGGTCAACAAGGTCTGCGGCTCCGGCATGAAGGCGACCATGCTGGCGCACGACATCATCCGCGCCGGCTCGGCCGAGATCGTCGTCTCTGGCGGCATGGAGAGCATGAGCAACGCGCCCTATCTGCTCGCCAAGGCGCGCGGCGGCTACCGCGCCGGGCACGACCGCATCATCGACCACATGATGATGGACGGGCTGGAGGATGCCTATGAGACCGGCCGCTCCATGGGCGATTTCGGCGAGGCCACCGCGGAAGCCTATCAGTTCACCCGCAAGGACCAGGATGCCTATGCGATGGAGACGCTGAGCCGTGCGCGCAAGGCGGTCGAGAGCGGCGCGTTCAAGGCCGAGATCGCGCCGATCACACTCACCGAGAAAGCAGGCCCGCGCATCGTCGCCAATGACGAACATCCGATGAAGGTCGATCCTGCGAAAATCCCCGGATTGAGGCCGGCGTTCCGCGCCAACGGCACCATCACGCCGGCCGCCTCCTCCGCCAATGCCGACGGCGCCGCCGCGCTGGTGCTGACGAAGCGCTCGCTGGCTGATCGCAACGGCCTGCCGGCAATTGCCGAGATCAAGGGTCACGCCACCCACAGCCAGGAGCCGCAATGGTTCACGACGGCTCCGATCCCGGCGATCCGCAAGCTCCTCGACAAGATCGGCTGGAGCGCCGGCGACGTCGACCTGTTCGAGATCAACGAGGCCTTCGCCGTGGTGGCGATGGCGGCGCAGCGCGATCTCGGCATCCCGCGCGAGAAACTGAACATCAATGGCGGCGCCTGCGCGCTCGGCCATCCCATCGGTGCCACCGGCGCGCGGCTGATCGTGACGCTGCTGCACGCGCTCGAGGCGCAAAACCTCAAGCGCGGCGTTGCGGCACTCTGCATTGGCGGCGGTGAAGCCACGGCCATCGCCGTGGAGCGTCTGACGCACTGACCTAGACACGTCCGAAAATGAGGGAACTCTGTCATTTTCGACAGACACGTTCCGTGCCATTCTGCAAGCTCGTGCAGGTGTCTCAAAGCCTGCCCATCAAACATTGAGGCCCAATGATCTCGAACTGGCTCGCGGCGACACTCAGCCGCCGCAATATCCACTACGGCTGGGTGATGGTCGGCGTGACCTTCCTCACCGCGCTGATCAGCGCCGGCACGGTCGGCGCGCCCGGCGTCTTCATCGTCCCGCTTCAGCACGAGTTCGGCTGGAGCACGGCGCAGATTTCCTCCGCGCTGTCGATCCGCTTCATCCTGTTCGGGCTGATGGCGCCGTTCGCGGCCGCCTTGCTCAACCGCTACGGCCTGCGTAACGTCACGCTGACCGCACAGATCATCGTGGTCTCGGCGCTGGTCCTTTCGCTCGGCATGACTGAAGTCTGGCAGCTCGTGTTGCTGTGGGGCGTCGTGATCGGCATCGGCACCGGCATGACCGCGCTGGTGCTGGGCGCCACCATCGCGACGCGCTGGTTCGCCGCGCGGCGCGGCCTCGTCGTCGGCATCATGACCGCGAGCGTCGCCACCGGCCAGCTCGTATTCCTGCCGCTGCTCGCAAGCCTGACCGAACGTTACGGCTGGCGGCTCGCGCTCGGCTTCGTCTGCATCGCGCTCGGCGTCTCCGCCGTGGCGGTTCTCCTCGCGATGCGCGACCGGCCGAGCGATGTGGGCCTGCGCCCGTTCGGCGACGAAGGCACCGAGCCCCTGCCGGCCCCGCCGGTCAGCCATGGCTCGATCACGGGCGTGGCGCTCGGCACGCTGCGCGACGCCTCGAAGTCGCGCGCGTTCTGGATCCTGTTTGCGACCTTCTTCGTCTGCGGCGCGTCGACCAACGGCCTCGTCCAGGTGCACCTGATCCCGATGTGCCTCGATTTCGGCATCCCGCAGGTACAGGCGGCAGGCCTGCTCGCCGCGATGGGTATCTTCGACTTCTTCGGCACCATCATGTCGGGCTGGCTGTCGGACCGCTACGACAACCGCTACCTCCTGTTCTGGTACTACGGCCTGCGCGGGCTCTCGCTGATCTTCCTGCCTTTCAGCGACTTCTCGTTCTACGGGCTGTCGCTGTTCGCAATGTTCTACGGGCTCGACTGGATCGCCACGGTGCCGCCGACGGTGCGGCTCACCGCGCAGAAATTCGGACCCGAGCGCGCCAATCTGGTGTTCGGCTGGATCTTTGCCGGCCATCAGCTCGGCGCCGGCACCGCGGCGTTCGGCGCCGGTTTCTCGCGGACGGTCTATGAGAGCTACCTGCCCGCGTTCTTCATCGCCGGCGCGCTCTGCGTGTTCGCCTCGCTGATCGTGCTGGCGCTGTCGCGGCAACCGAAGGCCGAGCCGAAGCCGGCGATGGCCTAGTACCTGATCGTGGTGGTGACGCCGAACACTGCGGCGTCACCGATCCGCGACACGCCGGTCGGATCGTTCGGATTGGGGATGCCGCCGGAGGGGCGGAACACGTATTGGAAGTAAGGCGCGATCAGCCAGCCCGGCTTGATATGCGCCTCGTAGATCATCTCGATCAGCGTCTCGTTGCTGCGCACCGGGCTCTGGATGCCGGTGAAGGCCTGCGTATCGAGATCGAGATTGCGCGCGGTGTTCGAAATCCGCATATAGGCCATCGCCACGCCGAAGCGATCGAGCGGACGGCCTGGCGTGAAGCCGACGAAGCCGATGCCGCCGTCCACATAAAGGTCGATCAGATTGCGGTCCGGCGGGCTGTAGGCAATGCGGCCGAACGCGGTGACGCCCGGGATCGAGGCTGACGTGCTGTTGTCCTTCACTTCCGGCGGGCGATAAAGCACCTGCTCGATGACGGCGAAGATACCGTAATTGCCGCGCAGTCTTGCAGGCACACCGCTTCCGCCGGGATCGGCGATCGAGAGCCCCTCGGCCGTAAAACGCTGGCTGTCGAACGAGCCGTAATGCTTCCAGGCGCCCGGCGTGAAATTGCCGGCGAGCGGCCGGCCGCCGATATCGATATCGTAGTTGAAGCGGACCTGCCCGATCACCCACGGCGGATCGTTGACGCGGAACGCCAGGCCATGGTGGTCGCGCAGCTGCGGATCCGCCTCGCCCGGACCTGACGGATCGCCGTTGAACACCGCACCGAACGCGGTGATGTTCTCGGTCAGCGCCGCCTTGATGCGGATACCGGGCACAGCGATCGGCGGTGCCGGGCCGCCGGCCGGAAGATTGCTCGCCTTGATCGCGGGCCAGCCGAAGGTGCCGTTGATGAAGAGGTCGTCGGTCTGGCTGTCGAAGAACTCGACGTCGGCGGCCTGCTGGCCGGCCCTGATGTTCAGGCGGTCGCCAAAGAAGCCCTGCTCGAAATAGGCGTTGTAGAGCCGCTGGTCCGGCAATGCCTCGATCTCGCTGATGGTGGCGAGGTTCATCACGTAGTTGCGGCTCAGCCCCTGGCCGTAGATCACAAACGCATTGGCGTAGAAGCGGCCGCCGGCCCAGCCGACGAGCTTGTCGAGATCGGCATCGACCGAGAGATCGAGGCGCCCGAAATGGATGGCGCCGCGCTTCACGCCGCCGGAGACGTTGGCGATGTTGTCGGCGATATAGGTGGCGCCGAAGTTCAGGCCCTTGTTGGCAAGCCCGTCATGCCATTCGTTGAACCATTTCGGCGCCAGCCATTCGGCCGCGCTTTCGTCCTTGGCGCCGGCGAAGGCGCTGGTGCTCGCCATTGTCGAGGCCAGCGCAATCGCGGCCGCATTTCGCAGCGGAAATCTGTGGGACGTCCCGATCACGGCTGATACCGGCTGCGTACGCTACCTGAAGATACCCGTGCGCCGCATGAACAGATAGGCCGCGCCGACCGACGAGGCCATCAGGAGCGCCGCCCAGAGAAATCCGCTCTCGACGTCGGTGAGCGGCAGGCCCTTGGTGTTCATGCCGAAGATGCCGGTGATCAGGGTCGGCGGCAGCAGCAGCGAGGTCACGATGGAGAGCGTGTGGAGGTGGTGGTTGCTCTCCTCCTCGTTCTTGAAGCGCAGCTCCTCCTCGAGCAGGCGGCTGCGTTCGCGGAGCTCGACGATGTCGTGATCGAGCCCGTCCAGCCGCTGCGCCAGCTTGCCGGCGTGGATGCGCAAGGCCGGCGCGAGATGATCGGTGTTCTTCTGATCGAGGCGGTGGAACAGCACGCGCAGGCCGGTGAGCTGGCGATGCAACCTGACGCAGGTCCGGCGCAGCCGGCCGAGATTGCGGCGCATCTCCGGCTTGGCGTCGTCGGCCAAAATCCGTTCCTCGATGTCGTCGATCTCCTGGCCGAGCTTGTCCGCCATCCGGTCCAGCGTGTCGGCGACCTCGTCGACGATCTTTTCCAGGAGATGGGCGACGTTGTCGACGCGGTAGCCACCTTCGAGCACGCGGCGCGTCGCATCGGCCGAGCACAGCGCCTGATGCCGGCCGCTGACGAGAAGATGCTCGGTCATGGCGAAACGCAGGAACGCGGTCTCTTCGGTCGCGCTGTCGACATCGCGCACGAGATCGGAGAAGACGCCGTAGACGCAGTGGTCGATGACGTGAAGCTGCTGGAAAGTGTCGTTGGACAGCAGGAGGTCGCGCGCGAGCGGCGGCAGCTGTGACGCTGCGATCCAGGGCCGTGCGCGCGCATCGGTCAGGTTGAAATGCAGCCAGAGCCGGCCGTCGTGGCTGAACTCGATCGGCTGGTCGATCGGCAGCGCCTCGGCACTGCCGTCGCCGTGCAGCCGGAACGCCCAGACCAGGCCGGGAATGGCGGGCACGGAATCCGATATCGCGCTGACAAGCTTCGCCGGCTCAGCCATGGCCAACCCCAACCGTCAACAAATGCCCCGCTTCCGGAAGATGGCTGACGGCATCCTCCGGACCTCTCACGGGTACTCAATTACGGCTTTGTTACAGTTTGATGATGCTGCCGCCCTACTCCGCGGCCAGCCCCGTCGCGGCCATCGCCTCGGCCTCCTTGACGTAGTCGTGCACGACGCGGCCGAACGGCAGCGTGAGATCGGCGATGTAGTGGTGCGCGCCCAGGCAGCGGCGAACCGGGAAATCCGCGACCGGCGCGTTGACATGCGGCACCAGATGCAGCCGGCCGGGCCCCATCCAGGAGCCCTTCGGCACGATGTCGATGAGGTTGATCGCGACGAGCTGACAGACTTCGAGACGGCCGTCGACGCCCGGAATCATCTTCAGATTGATCTGCGTCTTCGACAGCGTCGCACGGGTGCGATCGCCGTTGCCGGCCATGCTCTCGTGCTTGTAGCCCATCGTGCCCATGGCGACGAGCTGGCCGGCATATTCCAGCGTGCCCGTCAGCGTGTCCTTGACGATCTCGAGCTTGGGATGGGCGTATTTCTTGGGAAAGCCCCAGATCTCGCGGCCCGACGCGATCGGCGGATCATCATCCAGATACATCTGCGAGACGAAATTGACTTCCTCGCCGTTGAGGCGCGCGGGGATGACGAGGCCGGATTCGGTGTAGCTACCGAAGCCTGAGGAGTCCGGCATCTTGATCCATTCGTAATGCACGATTGGCTGGTCGATCGGCTCCAGCGGCTCAGGCAGGCCGGCGCGGATCAGCTCCGGATCGGTCTCGTAGGTGATGACGAGGAATTCGCGGTTGACGAAGCGATAGGGCCCGGCCGGATAGCTCGGCCCCGCCGCCGGCATGGACGGAAGTCTCAGCACGTCTTCCCTGCGCATCCTGATCTCCTGTGTGTGATGCCCGCCCGGCGGCGTCAGGCCTGGATCGCAAATTGCTAGCCGCCGTCATTGACTGCGATGTGAAGGATTTCCGTCAGGCGCACGACCTCCCGCCATTCCCGCTGCGGTCGACCTGCATGCAGACGATGCATCGGCGCTGAAATTGTCATCACGCCGTCACTACCGGACGCAATCGTTTGGTCCACGCTAGGAGGCCCCCATGGACGCCCGCACGTCGCAACCGGCTCATCAGACGCATCAGCCTCCCGCACGGGGCTGGCGCCCCGAACGCTGCGACCGCGTCGCGCTGGTGCTGCAAGGTGGCGGCGCGCTCGGCGCCTACCAGGCCGGCGTCTACCAGGCGCTGCACGAAGCCGGCATCGAGCCCGACTGGGTCTGCGGTGTCTCGATCGGTGCAATCAATTCCGCCATCATCGCCGGCAACAAGCCGGAGAAGCGGCTGGAGGCGCTGCGCATCTTCTGGGAGCGCATCACCAATCGCAAGATCTGGCATTACACGCCCGACGGCGACATCTTCCGCCAGTGGCGCAATCTCACCAGTGCGTGGATGACGTCGGCGATGGGCCAGCCCGGCTTCTTCACCCCGCACCAGGTCAATCCCTGGTTCAGCCCGGTCGGCGCGCGCACCGCCACCAGCTACTACGACACGATGCCGCTGAAGGAGAGCCTGCTGGAGCTCGTCGACTTCGACCTCATCAACGAGAAGAAGGTCCGCTTCGCGGTCGGCGCGGTCAACGTGCTCTCGGGCAACTTCATCTATTTCGACAACTCCCATGACGAGATCGAGCCGAAGCACATCATGGCCTCCGGCGCCCTGCCCCCGGCGCTGCCGATGGTGCGGATCGGCACCGATCATTTCTGGGACGGCGGCATCGTCTCCAACACGCCGCTCCAGCATCTGCTCGACCAGGAGGATGCGCTCAATTCGCTGGTGTTCCAGGTCGACCTGTTCAGCGCGCGGGGCGTGCTGCCGCGCTCGATCCAGGACGTGATGGCCCGCCACAAGGACATCATGTATCCCTCGCGCACGCGCCACAACACCGACGTCTACCGCCGCACCCACAACCTCAAGGTTCTGCTCTACAAGGCGCTGGCGAAAGTCCCGGACGAGCAACTCTCCGACGAGGATCGCCAGCTCAAGTCGAGCCTGCGCCGCATGCCGGAGATCGCGATCCTGCACCTGATCTACCAGCAGAAGGCCTATGAGGGCGACGCCAAGGACCATGAGTTCTCGGGCACCTCGATGCGCGAGCACTGGACGAGCGGCTACGAGGACACCAAGCGCACGCTGAAGCGCCGCGACTGGATCAAGATGCCGGACGAAGGCATGGGCCTCGTGGTGCACGACGTGCACCGGGAAACGGAGAGCGCGTAAAGCGCCGCGCGCGCTGCTCCAAACAAAACTGCGAAAACAACCCCATGCACAGTAGCCGGCGCGTGGCGGATCAATGACTTACGTTTTACCGAAGTAAACTTGACTCGTCGGGCAAAACAGGAGCATGATGGCATCATTGCAAAATCGCACGATGCATCCGCTCCAGGCCGATCGCGCCACATGGTCAGACTGCGCCGCATCCCCTAGATTGCGCGCGGAATGACGTTGGGAGGCTGGCTTGCGCGCCATCAGCGAAGCCGCTTACTTCTTCGACAGCGACAGATTTTTCCCTCCGCAGGAGCCTTCGGGGCGAGCTTGCGGAGCGAAGAGGCGTGCTCCGCCCGATCTGCTCCAGTCGTTGCTTGAAACGCCAGAACGGTCGTCGCGTCAGGTTGCCGTTCGCGTCGGCCGGATTGTTATGAAGTTCTAACCGCAAGACGATCAAGCAAATCGCAGGAGACACCATGTCCAAAGGAAAAGTGCTCGTTGTCGGCTCCAATGCCACCCGTATCGAAATCCAGGGCGGCGGCACCGGACCGACCGGCCAGTACCTCAATGAAACCGTCGTGCCGGCGATGGCCGTGATCGATGCCGGCTACGAGGTGGTGCTGGCGACGCCGAACGGCAAGCAACCGTACATCGATCCGGCCTCCGATCATGCGGCCCATTTTGACGGCGACGAGAAGGCCTACCGGCGGGGACGCGACTTCTTCGACAAGGACCCGGCGATGACCAACGTCCATACGTTGCGCGCGATCGTGGACGGAGGACTGGATCAATACGCCGCCGTTTTTGTCCCCGGCGGGCAGGGCCCGGTCGTCGACCTCATGCAGGATCCCGAGCTCGGCAAGATTCTGCGATATTTCCACGAACGGAAGAAGATCACGGCGCTGCTCTGCCACGGACCGATCGCAGCTCTGGCCGCCCTGCCCGACGCCAAGGCCTATCGCGCCGCCCTGATCGCCGGCGACAAGGCCAAGGTCGCGGAGCTGGGCAAGGGCTGGCAATATGCGGGATACAAGATGACGGTGTTCACCGCCTCGGAAGAGATACCGATCGAGGAGCAGTTCCTGCACGGCAAGATCTACTTCACCATGCCGGACGCGCTGGGAGCTGCGGGTGCCGAGGTCAGCCGAAGCGCCGTCGACTTCGAGCCTTACGTCGTCGAGGACCGCGAGCTGATCACCGGCCAGAATCCGCGGTCCGACCATCCCATCGCGGCCAAGCTGATCGCAGCGCTCGACCGCGCCACTGTGGCGGCGTAAGCGTTTACTCCAATGTCATCCGGCCCGGTGCGCAATTGCGCACAGGGGCCGGGAGGAAATCGGGACGGAAGCGTGCCTCAGCGGCATCCGGCTTCTTTCGGACCGCGTTCCGTGAAACTAACAGGTCTTCTGCTGCAAGTGCTGCACGCAGGTGCAGGTCTTCGCCGCCGGATATTTCACGTCGTAATAGGGAAAACTCGACGTGGCGGGGGTGTTCGTCGAGCAGCGGGGGAACAGGTAATAGCTGTCGGACAGCTTCACCGTGCCGGCGATCGTGAAGCCGAGGTTGGGCGCGTAGTCGTAGGACACCTCGCTCAGGATGAGCGAGATGTTGGCATTGCTGGTGCCGCCCGGCGCGGTAAAGGACGACAAGGTCATCTGCTGACCGGCGGCCCTCGCCCCCGACGTACTGGTCGACTTGCTCCATTGCACCGTCGCGTTGCCATTGCTGTCGGTCGAGACCTCGGAGACCGTGATCGTCATCAGCGAGGTGCTGCCGTTCTTGATGGGATAGGGAGCCATGATGGAGCTCGCCGCAGCGAGAATGCCGTCCATCTGGGTCGACGTGACGGCCGTGTTCTGCGAGATCATGTCGGCAACGCTGTGCGCAGTCGCGCTGACCTTGACGTTCATGGCGAGCCCGTTCCCGAGCTCGACGCCGCCGACATAGAGCACCAGCATGAACGGCGTCACGATGGCGAACTCCGTCGCTGCAACAGCGCGTACATCGGTCAACATCTGCCGAGCGCGAGACGACAGGGCGGAGATCATCAGGTAGCTCCTGGCTCGTTCTGGAACGCGGCGGACGACATGAGCAGCCGGTTGCCATTGCTAAGGTTCGAGAGATTGAAGCCGAGCGGCCCGAGCACGACCGGCCAGACATACATGACGCGGAGAACGACGATATCGCCGGAATCGCCCGGATTGTATTGCCAGCTGTTGGTCACATTGCCCGAGCCGTCGAAGGTCAGCGTGGGCGTCGCCGTGTTCGCGGAAGACCAGGACGTTGCGACCTGCATGTCGACCATCAGACCGCTGCAATTGAACAGGATCACGATCTGATCGCAGACCTTCTGCTTGAAAACCGCCTGGTTCATCTGCGCCGACTGAACCTGCCCCGTCATGACGAGACGCGCCGACTGGCGCACCACGGTTTCAAGCATCTGCTGGGCAAAGAAAACCAGAAACGTCTGGATGAGCGCGATGATGAGGGCGAGAAACGGCGCGGCAACGAGCGCGAATTCGACGGCCGTGGCTCCGCGACTATCGCCGGCGAAGGCGGCGCAACGGTTGCGGCGTCTTTTCGTTGTCGTGACCTGTCGGGTCATGGCGCCTTCCCTACTGCACGAGGCTGGCCGTGCTGGACGCAACCTTGATGAAGAGGTTGGTCAGCGCCGCGGAAATGTCGCCACCTGTCTGCACGCTCGCATACAGACCGGGCGATGCACACGATTGCAGCCGTGTCGCGATCGTGCCGGTTGACGAGGATGGATTGTTGAACTGCGAGATGCGGCTCGTGTACCAGCTGTCGCTCAGCTGCAGATACTCGGTGTAGAGGACCGCGATGCGAATGCCGCGGTTCTTGATCGTCGTGCAGACCCTCGTGTCGAGCGGTTGCTGGCACCGCAAGGTCGTCGAGTTGGCTGTCGGAAGCGCATAGGTGGCATTGGGGTCGCAGGAGCCCCCCGTCTTCGGGATGAGCTTGTCCTCGACGCCGTCGGTGACGAGGAAGACCACTTCCTGCGGCGTATCGCCCGCCTGATTGGTGCCGGTGCCTGGCGCAGGCATCACGGTGTTGACGCCCGTGAGCCCGCCAGAGATATCCGTGCCGTAGTCGGTGGTGTAGGTGCAGTTGCCCTTGCTATCGACAATGGGGCAGTTCTGGTGGTCGACCGTTAGGAGCTGAATGTTGTTGATCTTCGTGGCGGCGGTGTCCGGCGTGGTCAGCACCTGAATCGTGTTGAGGGCGTAGTCGAAGGTGTAGATGGCGGCCTTGTAGGTCGTGTTGTTGAGCGCCGACATGCACTGCATGACGCCGCCCGTCACACCCGCCTGCGGGCACGTCCAGGGTCCCTTCAGCAATTGCGTAACGGCGTTGGTCACGAGATCGATGCCAGCGTGATGTTGTTTGCGCGTGCGACGGTGAGATTGTCCTTGTTCGTCGAGCTGGCAGTTGCGTTGTTGGGACGCGCCTCATGGCAGGCGAACGAGCAATTCTTCGCGTAGCTGGGCTGGTTCTTCGTGGCCGCGATCATGTTGGTGATGTCGGCCTGCGTCGCAGCAAGCGCCATCGACGGCGAGTCGTCCAGCAGCAGGTAGAAGTTCATGTTGGGCGCACTCGACGCCTTCGCCGTTGAGGAGCCAGAGACGTCCCAGGTCTGCTTGCCGAGAACGCTGGGGAAATTATTGACGGACTGCGCGGTGTACGAAACCGTGATGCTTCGTGCGAGGCCGGAATCCGTGACGGTGATGGTCGGCGTCGGCGTCGCCGTCAGACCGGGAAGATTCGCCTTCGCTGCAAAGACGGCTGCGGCGGTCGCCTGGACGACCGTCTTGTCGGTCTGGGTCAGCATCGCCGGCCGCACGGCTGCGATCGCGGCCGCGTCGGCGGCTGCGTTCAATTGTTCCCGCTTGCGGACGGCCTGCGTGTAGTCGAGCGTCATGCCCAGGAGAAAGACGATCGGCACCATCGTGAGGGCGAAGATAACGGCGATGTTGGCCTTCCGGTCTCTTGCGAAACGCAGCACTACCCGGCGGAGCATGACCTTCATCCTGATTGCCGTCGTGGCGGCAGAGAGCAATTCCTAAGAGCCTGACTCAAAATTGCATTGCTGTTTTTATCGCTGCGATGCGCCTTGTCATGAGTTGGACAGAGGCGAGGAAGAGCCAGGCAGTTGCGCTTTCGATGGTTCGCTCGAAGTCCTTGGCCAATCTGCGGTTGCGGCCGAGCCAGGCGAAGGTTCGTTCGACCACCCAGCGGCGCGGAAGCACCTCGAAGCCCTGTGCGGCATCGGAGCGCTTGATGATCTCGACAGTCCACCGGCCGATCTTTTCCAGCACCGCCTTGAGCTTTTCGCCGGCATAGCCGCCATCGGCGAAGATATGGCGCAGCCAGGGGAAGCGGTAGCGAATGCTGCACAGGACATCTGGCGTGCCGTCACGATCCTGGACGTCGGCAGCGTGAACGATCGCTCCGACCAGGAGCCCTTGGGTGTCGGTGACGATGTGGCGCTTTCGACCCTTGATCTTCTTTCCCGCGTCGTAGCCGCGAGGGCCGCCACTTTCCGTGGTCTTGACCGATTGGCTGTCGATCACGCCGGCCGTCGGCGAGGCCTCCCGGCCGATCGCCTCGCGCGCCAGCATCAGGAGTGCGTGGTTGATCGATTGCCACAATCCGCTGTCGCGCCATTGGTAGAAATAGTACTGCACCGTGGTCATTGGTGGAAACAGAGTGGGCGGCAGCATGCGCCACGGCAATCCGCCGCGCAGCAGATAGAGTACTGCCTCGACGATGTCGCGATAGCTCCATTTCGGGCGCCGCCCGCGATTGGCCCGCACAGGAAGCAACCTCTCCAGCACGCCCCATTCCGCATTCGTCAAGTCGCTTGGCAAACGCAGCTCCTCTCGGGCAAACTGTGCCCGGGTGATATCAGTCCACATTCTCGATCCCTTTGATGCTTCGCAACACCGATGGAATCAGAACTCGCTGATATCACTCAACTTATTTTTCGGTCGGACACTAAAGTCTTTTGATCGGGGCAACCGGTGGGATTACCGCTGCCGGTCAGCCCGCCAATCGCAGGCTGGAATATGGATATGGCCTTCTTAATCAACACTTACGGGCAATCCACAAACAGGGAGTGCAACGGAGTGAGATGTTCCATATCGAGAAGACATCATTAACGTCGGTTAAACGCGATCGCAGAGATTGAGGGGTAAGCGGCCTCAGGTGCGGTCGATACGGCCTCAACGCCGGCGCTGGCGGGTGCGTCCGGTGGGCTGTGCAGCATCACCGCGCAGCAGGCACGCCGGTCTGGTTAAGGACGGCTATGGCACAGAGGCCAAGGCATCATGCCGTCATTGGGCATCTGCGCCATCGTCGTCTTCAACTTGCAGAATGGTGTCGGATAGCAGAGCGGCGGCCTTTTGAAGCGGCGCTATGAACCGGTCCAGTTCGGCGAAGCTCACGCGGGCCACCGGTACAGAGACGCCGAGGCAAGCGATCAATTCCCGATCCGGTGACAGAATGGGGACGGCGCACCCCACCACCCCCTTGACGTACTCTTCGTTTGTCTTGGCCCAGCCGCGTTGTCGCGTCTCCTCGAGAACCTTCATCAGCGCGTGGACATCGACGATCGTCGTTTCGGTGAATTTGGTCAGGGGTAGCGCGCGGCACAGCTTCGCCCGGATCCGCTCGGGCAGTCTGCTCATATAGATCTTTCCGGTCGACGTGCAGTGTAACGGCGCCGCTTCCCCCGGATTGAACTGAAGACCTTGCGGCTCCGAAACGCGAACGCTGTCGACATAGGCAACGACGTTGTCGCGTACGACGCCGATCTCACACTGTTCGCCGATTTCTCCCGCGACCGCCCGAAGCACCGCATGCCGCCGCGCAGTACGAAACGCAGCGCCGATGACGGTGGCCGACAGTGTGACGAGCTGGTTGCCCACAACGTACCGCTTGGTACCCAACGCCTTCTGAAGCAATCCGCGGTCTTCGAGGTTTCCGATCAACCTGTGTGCCGTTGGAAGCGGCAGCGAAAGAGCCTTTGCGATCTCCGCGGCCGAGACGGCTTTGCGCTGGTCGGCAACATGCCGAACGATCGCGAAAGCCCGATCCAACGGTCCTTCCTGCCCAATTCGCTTCGTCATTTCCCACCCGGCCAAAACTGGAAGTGAAATCAAGATCAACGCCGAGTATTATCATTTTTCGGAATAAAACCTATTGAAATTCGACATAATCGATTGTCGAAATCCTGAAAGCTCATATTCTTGGCGTCACCGGCGATTGACCAGAAATTGTGCAGTGCGGTCTCGCCGTTCCGAAAATCGCGCTCCGCCGCTTGGCCGGGAGCCAAGTTCTGCCGGCGCGCTCAACAGGAGATGTGCATGTCTCGTCATTACGACGTGGACGCCGTGAGGAAGGAATTCCCCGCCGTCGAACGGATGGTCTATCTGGATTCCGGGTTTCAAACGCCGCTCGCGCGTCCCGTGAAGGCCGCGATCGAGCTTTTCCTTCGCGAGGGCTTCGAGACAGCCGGTCCGAAGAGCATCTGGCTCGATCGGGTCGAGCAGACCCGTGCCAAGGTCGCCCGCTTTCTCGGCGTGACGGCGGATGAGATTGCCTTCACGAAAAACACGTCGGAAAGCATGAACATTGCGGCAAACGCACTGCCGCTACAGGCCGGCGACAATGTCCTGATGATCCACGGCGATCACCCGAACAACGCCTACGCGTTCCTCAATCTGCAACGGAAAGGCGTCGAGGTCCGCTTCATCCCAATGACGGAAGTCGTCGACGCCGACAGCTTTGCTCCCTTCATCGACGAAAGGACGCGTGCGATCTCGATGTCGCATGTGACTTTTCACGCCGGTCACCGCTTTGACATCGAGAGCGTCGGCGCGATGTGCGTCAGGAACAAGCTCCACTTCGTGGTGGACGTGATGCAGGCCATCGGAGTCGTGCCTGTTGACGCCAAGGCGATCGGCGCAAGCTTCATCGGCTCCGGCAGCCACAAGGGATTACTGGTTCCGCAAGGGCTCGGGCTGCTCTATTGGGACAAGACGCTCAAAGAGCTCGAGCCGACCTATTTGGCGGCTGCGAGCCTCGCCGAGATCCCGAGCGATCTCATCGCGCGTGCCGACGGGATGGCGCCCTCGCCGGCCGCCAGGCGCTTCGAGCTCGGCAACTTCAATCTGCCCGCAGTCCACGCCCTCGGTGCTTCGCTCGACATGATCGAGCAGATCGGGGTGCAGAACATCCAGAACCACTGCTTCGATCTCGGCGATCACCTGATTGCGCGCCTGGACGAGCTGGGCGTCCGCCTCGTTGGTCCGCGCGAGCGCAAGCATCGCGCTCCGCACATCTACGTCATCGCCCTGCCCGCGGCAGACTGGCTCGGCCATTTCGAGGAGAACGGCGTGCGCGTGTCGCCCGAACGAGATGGCATTCGCGTCTCGCTCGGCATGTTCAACACCGCCACCGACATCGATCGCCTGATCGACGTCATCCGCCGGCGGGGGCTCGGACGCCCGTCCGTCGCAGCTTGAATCTGACAAACGATGGGAAGGCAAAAACCATGAAGAAGCTCGTTCAGGTATTGGGACTTCTCCCGGCGCTCCTGGCTGTCAACGCAAGCCCGTCCGCGGCAGCCGACAGCCCGACGCTCGACAAGATCAAATCCAGCGGCTCGATCACGATCGGCTACCGTGAGGCTTCGATACCGTTCTCGTACCTCGGGCCGGACCAGAAGCCGATCGGCTCCTCGCTCGATCTCTGCGCGGCGATCGTCGATCGCATCAAGGATGAGCTGAAGTTGCCCAGTCTGAAGGTCAACTACACGCCGGTAAACTCCTCGAACCGAATTCCCCTGATCCAGAGCGGGACTGTCGACATCGAATGCGGCGGCACCGCCAACGACAAGAAGCGGCAGGAACAGGTCTCGTTCTCGGTCGCAACGTTCGTCAGCCAGCCGCGCTGGCTCGTCAAGGCCGCCAGTGGCGTGAAGACCGCCGGCGACCTGAAAGGCAAGACAGTTGTCGTCACGCAAGGCTCCAACGCGGTGGGTTTCGCGCAGAGCGTCAACGCCAAGGAACAGCTCGGCCTCAACATCGTCCAGGCCAAGGACCATGCGGAATCTTTCCTCATGCTGAACACCGGCCGCGCCGTCGCCTTCATGGAGGACGATATCCTTCTCGCCGGGCTCAAGGCTGCGGCGCCGAATCCGGACGCGCTCCTGTTCCTTTCCGAGGGCTACGCGAAGATCTACTATGGGCTGATGTTCACCAAGGGCGACGCCGGCTTCAAGAGGCTCGTCGACGACGTTCTCTCCAAGCAGATGGCATCCGGCCAGTTCGAGAAAACCTACGCGAAATGGTTCACCAGGCCGATTCCGCCCAAGGGTGAGAACCTCGCATTCCCGCTCACCGACGAGTTGATGGAGCGGATCGCACATCCCAGCGATGCCGTCGACTGATTGACGGAGCTGATCGTCCCGGAAAGTCATCCTCGTCCGCACCTGCAACCCGGAGGCTCGCGATGTTCGGAGTGCTTTTTGAACAGGCGGCAGACGGCCAGCGCTATATCGACTGGCTTCTGTCGGGTCTCGGTTGGACCCTGGCTCTGGCCTTCTTCGGTTGGTGGATCGCCTTCGGCATCGGCGTGTTCGTCGGCGTGGGCCGCACAGTCCAGAATCGCTTCGTCTCGATTCCGGCCCGGCTCTACGTCGAGATATTCCGGAACATCCCTGTCCTGGTGCAGATGTTCCTCTGGTACTTCGTTTTCCCGGAGGTGGTGCCGGCCGCGCTCGGAAATGCCATCAAGCAGATGCCGCCGCCTTGGGCATCGTTCTTCCCGGCTCTCCTTTGCCTGGGGCTCTACACGGCGTCTCGGATAGCCGAGCAGGTCCGGGCCGGCATCGAAGCGCTTCCGAAGGGGCAGATCGAGGCCGCCAACGCTCTCGGCCTCAGCGGCTACCTTACCTATCGCTACGTCGTCGTGCCGCAGGCTCTGCGCCTGATCGTGCCGAGCCTCACCAGCGAGGTGATGGGTATATACAAGAACACCTCCGTCGCACTTACGATCGGCTTGATGGAGCTGACCGCACAGGCGCGCCAGATCAGCGAGGCGACGTTCCAGACATTCTCGGCATTCGGCGCGGCGACGATCATCTATCTTTGCCTGGCGCTGGTTGCGTATCAGATCATGACGCTCATCGACAAGGCCGTCAGGATTCCAGGCAGCGCCCCGGTGAAGTTCACTGCTGAACAGGATCTCGCCGCCGACATGCAGCAAGGCAGCGCTCTGCCTGGCGCCATGGAGACCGTGAAATGAATACCCTCGATTTCTCGATCGTCGCGCAGTCGTGGCCTTATCTCTGGTCGGGCCTGCTCTTCTCGCTTTCGCTCACGGCGGCCGCATTCGCCATCGGCATGGTCCTCGGAACCTGTCTTGCGCTGGTACAGCACTTCGAGGTCCCGGTGTTCGCCCAGATCGTCCGCGGCTACGTCGCGATCATCCGGTCGATCCCGTTGATCCTCGTTCTCTTCTGGTTCTTCTTCCTGGTGCCGATCGTGCTTGGGCACCTGAGCGGCAACGGCCGCCCGATTCCGATCGGGGCGACCTACACGGCGTTCATCACCTTTGGCTTGTTTGAAGCCGCCTACTACTCCGAGATCATCCGCGTCGGACTGCGGGCCGTGAACAAGGGGCAGTTCGAGGCCTGCCAGGCGCTCGCGCTGTCGACCTACGACACCTACCGCCATGTCGTTCTGCCGCAAGTCCTTCGCGTGGCGAGCCCGATCATCCTGAGCCAGACGATCATCCTGTTTCAGGACACGTCTCTCGTTTACGTGCTGTCGTTGACGGACCTTCTGGGCGCGGCTTCCAAGCTCGCACAGCTCAATGGACGTCTCGTCGAGATGTACCTCGTCGTCGCGGTGGCCTACCTCGCCATCAGCTCGGCGGCCTCCCAGTGCGTCGCCACCCTTCGCAAGCGATACGGCCTTGCCACGGCACGATGATCATCGGGATACCAAACGGCCTCGTATTCGGGAGACGAACATGCCTCAAGCGACTGTCAGCAATGCCACGCAGCCCAGTGCAATCGTCCTCGTCGAGAATGTGATGAAGCGATTCGGCGCATTCAATGCGCTGAACGACGTCAATCTCAGGGTCGGCAAGGGCGAGAAGATCGTGCTGTGCGGCCCCTCGGGCTCCGGCAAGTCGACGCTCATCCGGTGCATCAACCATATCGAGAAACACGACGGCGGCAGGATCGTCGTCGACGGTGTCGAATTGAGCAACCGCATGGCCGACATCAACAGCGTGCGCTGCGAGGTCGGGATGGTCTTTCAGAGCTTCAACCTCTTTCCGCACCTCACGGTCGCCGAGAACTGCATGCTGGCTCCGATCAAGGTTCGCGGCATCTCGCAAGCGGAAGCGCGCGATCGCGCACTCGGCTTGCTGCGGAAGGTCCGCATCCAGGATCAGGCGGACAAGTATCCCGCACAATTGTCGGGTGGCCAGCAGCAACGCGTCGCCATCGCGCGGGCGCTGTGCATGCAGCCCAAGATCATGCTGTTCGACGAACCGACGTCCGCTCTCGACCCCGAGATGGTCAAGGAAGTGCTGGACACCATGGTCGAGCTGGCGCGAGATGGAATGACGATGGTCTGCGTGACGCACGAGATGGGATTCGCCCGCGAGGTCGCCGATCGGGTCGTCTTCATGGATCGCGGAAGCATCGTGGAGGAAGCGGATCCGGAGACATTCTTCCGGGCTCCGCGCACGGAACGGGCGAAGGGCTTCCTGAACCAGATCATCCACTAGGATTCCGCTCGGCCGAGACCAAGCGCCGTCGGTGGCGGCAGCTGCTCGGCGCGTTCGTCCACGGTCCCCCGCTTCGAGACATATTGCCATTAGACTCCCCGCCGCAAACGTGGAGAATACCCCCGCACGTTACGCGCGCAGTGCACACCAAGATGCGCCAGGGGAAACAAAATGCCGGCTGCCTTCCCGTCCTCCCTACCCACCATCCCGACCGCTCCTTTGACCGCCCGGATGCGCGATGCGTTGCGCGCGATCGTCGGCGAGAAGGGCCTGATCGAGGACGAGCACGGCAAGCAGCCGTTCGTGACGGATTGGCGCGGATTGCTGGTTGGCGGCGCGGGCGCCGTCGTTCGTCCTGGCAGTACCGAGGAAGTTTCGAAAGTCGTCCGGCTTTGCCACGAGCACGGCGTCGCGATCGTGCCGCAGGGTGGCAACACCGGTCTGATGGGCGGGGCCACGCCCTGGCCGGCGCACACCGGCATCGTATTGTCACTCGGCCGCATGAACCGCGTGCTGGACGTCGATGCCGTCGGCTACGCGATGACCGTCGAGGCCGGCTGCGTTCTCCAGACGCTTCAGGAGACCGCAAGCCGTCACGACAGGTTCCTGCCGCTCAGCCTTGGCGCCCAGGGCTCATGCATGATCGGCGGCAATCTGTCGACGAACGCCGGCGGCGTGCAGGTGCTCCGCTATGGCAATGCCCGCAATCTCGTCTTGGGGCTCGAAGTCGTGCTGGCCAACGGGGACGTCTGGGACGGACTGCGTGCGCTCAAGAAGGACAATACGGGCTACGACCTCAAGCACCTCTTCATGGGCGCCGAGGGAACGCTGGGCATCATCACGAAGGCCGTCCTCAAGCTATGGCCCGCGCCGAAGGACATCTGCACAGCGTGGCTGGCGATCCACGATCCGCGCGCGGCGCTGGAGATCCTGTCCGAAGCCCATGCGGCATCAGGGGACAATGTCGGCTCCTGCGAGCTGATGAGCCGCAGCGCCATCGACATGGTGCTGCGCCATATTCCCGGCACCCAGGATCCTCTCAAGGCCGACACGCCATGGTACCTCCTGCTCGAATGGTCGTCCTCGCGGGCCCGGCAGGACGGGACCGAGGGCATGACCGAGAAGCTGGAGCAGTTTCTCGCTGATCAGCTCGAGGCCGGCCGCGTGCTCGACGCGGTGATCGCGCACACCGGAAATCAATCGCGCAACATGTGGCGCATCCGGGAAAGCGTCGCCGAGGCCTCCCGTGCCGAGGGGCCGGGACTGAGCTACGACGTGTCGGTGGCCATCTCCAGGATTCCCGGCTTCATCGACCAGGGGCTCAAGGCCGTGCTCGACATTCTCCCGACCATTCGCCCCTATCCTTTGGGGCACATCGGCGACGGCAATCTGCATTTCTCGTTCATGGGCCCCAAAGGCATGGATCAGCAGACGCTGACCCAATATTCGTCCGCCATCACGCGGGCCGTGAACGATCTCATCACTTCCATGGACGGCTCGATCTCGGCGGAGCACGGCATCGGCATCGACAAGCTCGACGAGCTCAGTCACTACCGCTCGAAGACCGAGCTCGACATCATGCGCACCATCAAGCGCGCGCTCGATCCGCAGAACATCATGAATCCAGGCAAGGTGCTGCGGCTGTGATCGACGCCGGATAGCCTCGTCTACAACGATGCCTGCCTTCGCGCGACCTCCACGCGAGCGCCGTAGTCGGACTGGCCAACGGAGAAGTGAAAAAGACTGAGAGCGTCTCCGGTCAGGACCGCGTCGCCGGACGTGAGATGATTGAGGCCAACCCAGCCATCGCGCATCCAGACCACCCCGGGCTTGACGTCGTCGGTGACGCAGGCCTTTGCCGCGAACTCGCCCCGCTGATTGTAAATCCTGATCGCATCCCCGTTGCTGAGTTGACGCGCCTCTGCATCCACCGGCGATATCCAGAGTTGCGGGGCGACATTGTGCTTTGCCAATGCCGGGAGAGCCTGGCCCCCGTCATAGAACGAATGAAAATGTGTCAGCGTCCTTCCGAAGCTCAGCGACAACGGATAGGGCGAAGCCTGGTCGCCGCCGTGCACCGGAAGCGGCGGAAGCCCGAGCCTTGCCGCCTGCGGCGAGCAGAATTCGATCTTCCCGGACGGTGAATCGAATTTCCGATCCGCATAGGCGACCGCGGGCACGTTAAGAGGCAAGAAGCCGCCGGCAGCGCGCAGCGACGCAACAGTCGCATGGCCGGTTGTCGTGTCATTCAAGATGACATCGATCACCTCTTCGATCGACGCCCACGGAAAGAAGTCAGCAAGCCCGAGGGAGTGTGCCAAAGAACTCAGGATTTCATAGATCGGGCGCGTCTCTCCCTCCCGCTCCAGTGCACGCTCCATCAGATAGAGGTGCGTGTTCGTCACCTTAAATCCCAATTCCTCGAGCCAGGCGGTTCCAGGCAGCAGCACATCGGCGAAACGCCGCGCCGTTTCATTCATGAACAGATCGACGCAAACGACCAGACCCGTCTTGTCGAGACCATGGGAGATTTCACCGGCGTCCGCGAAGGACGACAGCATGTTGGTCCCCAGCAGGAGCAAAACCTTGAGCTGCCCGTCGGACAAGGCCTTTGCGATGTCGGGCATTTGATTGGCAACATAATTGCCCGGCGCGCGCGCCACACCCGTATTCAGATTGCACATGGCCGCACTGTGGGCGCCATGACGTGGGCCGAGACCACCGCCTGCAACCCCAAAATTGCCGGTCAACGCCGGCAGACAGCTGATCGCACGCGCCGCGTGCCAGCCGTTGGCACTCTTGTGCATGGAGCTGCCGCCGAGAAGGATCATGGCTGGTCGCGTGGACGCGTACGCTCTGGCGAACGACGCAATCTGGCCTTCCTCAAGACCGGTCTCGGCTGCTGCCCAGGCCGGCGTGAAGGGCAGAACGTGAGACGACAATTCCGCGAAGCCGACGGTATGCGCTTCGATAAACTCAGAGTCGTAGAGCTTTTCAGTGACGATGACGTGCATGACGGCCAAAGCGAACACAGCGTCCGATCCAGGGCGGATCAGGAAAACTTCATCCGATTGAGCCGCCGCTTCCGTTCTCCTTACATCGATCGTGATGACTTTTGCCCCGCGACGCCGAGCCGCGACGATATGACGGGCGGTATTGGGCTGACTCGAAATGTTCGCGCCCCAAAGCACGATCATGTTCGAGTTCTCAGCCATATCCTCCTTGGTATTGACCTTGAGCGCGCCCGTCAGACCCACTCCAAAACCGCCAAGCCCCCAACAGACCATTGCAGGATGCCAGTTCTGGCATCCATACATATGCGCGAAACGCTGCATCAACTGCACCGTCACGGCACTGCCCACGGTGAAGCCGCCATGCCCCG
Source organism: Bradyrhizobium barranii subsp. apii (assembly GCF_011516635.5). GTDB lineage: Bacteria > Pseudomonadota > Alphaproteobacteria > Rhizobiales > Xanthobacteraceae > Bradyrhizobium > Bradyrhizobium barranii. Next base: position 5,998,147 of record NZ_CP096255.1, read on the forward strand.
CCCATAGACCCACCGCCTCGGGTCCAGCCGACCGCATCCGCTTCGCCATGAAATCCAGCGCCTCGTCCCAGCTTACGCGGCGCCAGATGTCGGTGCGGCGATCGTCGCGAATCTGGGGGTAGAGCAGTCGCTTCGGATTGCCGAAGATCTCGCTGGTCGCGCGCCCGCGAACGCAAAGAAACCCGGCACTGTCCGGATTATCCTTGTCTCCGCTCAGCGTCTTGAGCCGACCGCTCTCGACCTCAACCTGCATTCCGCAAAACGTCGGGTGGCAGTTCATCGGACACATGGTGCGGACGATCTTCGCATCGACAGCCGACATGAGCGAGCCCTCCCGGTCTCATTCCCGAGATGATCTTATCAGAGACGGGATAGGTCGGCAGCCCCAATGAGTTCCCCGTTCGCGCCGCTACGGCCGTATCGTCACGGGTTCATTCGCCGTTGTTATTCGACACGCCAGCGCTATTGTGCGCGGGCGGCGCAGCCGCGGCATTCATCCAATAATTCAGATTATGGGAGAATCGCATGAAATTCATTACAACCTGGAGTGTACCTCAAGGCACCTTCAATGCAGCCGTCAGCCGTTTTCTGGAAACCGGCGGAGCGCCACCCGAAGGCGTCAAGATGCTGGGCCGGTGGCATGGCATGAACGGACAGGGATTTGCGATCTCTGAATCGAGCGATCCAAAGGCGATGTATCGCTGGCTCGCACAGTGGGCTGACCTGCTCCCATTGACCGTCACACCCTGTCTGGAGGATGGCGACGCGGGCGAAGTGATGGCCTCGCTGCCCAAGCGCTAATCGTCAATCCTCATGTCGCTGCCGCCGAAGACCGGCGGCAGTGACATCCCCGGCAGGTCTAAAATGTCGATCTGTCCGGCCGAAGGCCGTGGCCGTTTCCGTGGCGGCTTACAACGAATGTGTTTGCGGGTATTTCGATAGGGCCGTCAGTGACGGCCGCGATTCCTTTAGCGCTCAGGTGGCGGGCGCGGAATCACCCATTGCTCGAGGCGATCGATTGATGCCTCCCGTTCATGCTGGCCCAGCCAAATCGTAAAGAGAACCAGCGCGGCGGCGAGAGCCCCGATGCCGAAATACAGGTTCCTCATGCGCGTTTGAATGCACCGCGCCGGAAATGGTTCCATCCATCACGACTTTCACCGCGCCGCTCCACGAGGAGCGAAGCGACGAACCAATCCAGACGGCCTCCGCGGGTAAAGTCTGGATTGCTTCGCGGAGCCCGTCATCGGGACTTCGCTTCGCGCGCCCCCGGTTGCTCGCCATGACCGCAACCTACGGCCTGATCGTCATGTTCTCCGGCGGCCCCGCCTTCCGCAGCGGCTCGGCCAGCCTTGCGAACTCGCACAGCAGCGACCGCGTCTTCCGGGGATCGATGATCTCCTCGACCCAGAATTTTTCGGCCGAGCGGAACGGCGATCGTAGCTTGTTCAGCCGTTCCTGGATCTCGTTGAGCTTGCCCGCCTTGTCCTCGGCCGCATCGATGTCGGCGCGGTAGGCGGCTTCGATTCCGCCTTCGAGCGGCAGCGAGCCCCAATAGGCTGACGGCCAGGCGTAGCGGATCGAGAAGCGGTCGGCCGGCTGATGCACCACGCCGGCGACCCCGAAGGCGTTGCGCAGGATCACGGTGCACCAGGGCACGGTGGTCTGGTTGACCGCGGCCATCGCGCGGACGCCGTGGCGGATGGTGGCCGCCTTCTCGGCATCGAGGCCGATCATGAAGCCCGGGCAGTCCATGAGATAGACGATCGGCAGGTGGAAGGTTTCGGCGAAGTCGACCCAGCGCACCACCTTCTGGCACGCATCCGCGGTCCACGAGCCGCCATAGTGAAAGCTGTCGCTCGCAAGCACCATCACCGCCCTGCCCTCGAGCCGGGCGAGACCGACGATGACAGGCTTGCCGAAATTCTTGGCGACCTCGAAGAACGAGCCCTTGTCGACGACCTGCTCGACGATCGGCCGCATCTTGTAGACCTGCTTGCGGCTGCGCGGCACCGCATTCATCCGCGCTTCTTCGGTGCGCTCCGGATTGTCGGTGCAGGGCAAGGTCGGCGGCAGCTCATAGACCGATGACGGCAGATAAGAGAGGAAACGTCGCGCGCAGGCGAACGCCTCTTCTTCCGTATCGACGGCGTGATCGACCGCGCCGGCGCGAGTCTGGATGTCGGCGCCGCCGAGCTCCTCCTTGGTGAGGTCCTGCCCCAGCGCCTTCACCACCGGTGGCCCCGCGACGAACATCGCGGACTTCCGGGTCATGATGGAATAGTGGCTGGCGGCAAGGCGTGCCGCGCCAAGGCCAGCGACCGAGCCGAGGCCGAGCGCGACGACCGGCACGCGCGACAAATTCTCCGTCGTGAAGCGATACCAGCGCGTGCCGCCAATGCCGCCCGGCAGATTGGCCGCGCCCTTGGTCTCGATGGTCTTGACCGAGCCGCCGCCGCCGGACCCCTCGATGATGCGGACGATGGGCAGGTGGAAATCATGCGCCATCTCCTCCGCCATCAACGGCTTTGCCGAGATCGACGCATCGGCCGAGCCGCCGCGCACGGTAAAATCGTCGCCGACGACCACCACGGTGCGGCCGTCGACACGCGCGCGGCCGAACACGCAGTTCGCCGGCGTCAATTTCTGCAGCTCGCCGCTGGAATCGTACTCACCGATTCCGGAGACGGCACCGATTTCGTGAAAGCTGCCTTGTCGATCAGCTTGTCGATACGCTCCCGAACAGTCAGTCGGCCCTGGTCATGCTGACGCTTGACCTTGTCAACGCCGCCCATCTCCCGCGCGAAGGCTTCGCGCCGGGCGAGCTCGTCGAGTTCCGGCTTCCAGTTCATTCACTCCCTCCGAATTGATCGGCTTGTTATTGTTGTGCACGGCCATTGCGACCGGTTTACGCGAGATACGGTTGTTGAAGACGTCGCCTTCCGCGCCCTCCATCAGGCTTCCGAGCGAGCGGCCGAGCGCGACCATCAACGGCGCGACTTCAGCATGCAGACGCTGCTCGTCATACATCGACGACAGCAGCCCGATCGTGATGACGACGAAGGTCTGGTATTGCGGCGACCAGATCGGCACCGCGAGGCCGTTGATGTGCGGGCTCCACAGGCCGCAGGCCGTGACATAACCGCGCTCGAGCAACGACTGCCTGTTGGCCTCGATGCGGGGCCGCAGGATCTTTGCAGCTTCGGGCGCTTCCCGTTCCATGTCTGTAATGAAGGCATCGCCGACTTCAGGCGCCAGCGCCGCGGTGTAGGCCGCGCCCGCGGCCGTCGAGGCCATCGAGATGCGGCTGCCGGTGCCCTCATGCAGGCCGAGCGCAGTCGCCGAGCGCGCGAACTGGAGATAGACCAGATGGAAGCGATCGGGGACGACGAAGCCGACAGTGCCAGGCAATTGCTCGGCGACTTCCTGCAGCCGCTGCCGGATCATGCTGCGCAGCTGCGCGCCCTTCATCATCGAGGCGCTCATCGCCACTGCGCTCGGACCGATGCGATATTTCTGGTCGCGCGGCAGGTAGACGAGTTGCCCCATCCGCGTCAGCGTGTGCGTGTGCGTGTGCGTGAGCCGCGACACCGTCGAGCGCGGCAGGCCGCAGCGATTTGAAATCTCGAGATTGCCGAGTCGGGCCTCATGGCCCTCGAAGCATCGCAACACGTCGAACGCGCGCGACACCACCTGGATGACATCACCCTCGCCGGCATCGCCAGCGAGCGCACCTTGCCTGCTTAACCGCTCCGATCGTCGTCCCATGTTCCCTACCGTTCGTTCCGCTCTGCGGAATTAAATTCCACTTGCAGACGACGCTACCTCAGGCATTTTGCAACGACAACAAAAAGGCGATGGCATGCCAGAAATTAAGATCGTCACGGAGGTCGCGGGTCGCATCTGCGCAACTCCCGTGCAAGTTGGAGGAACCGTTGCTGATGGCGATGACGTTGTAGTCGTCGAGGCCATGAAGATGGAGATACCTGTGCCCTCGCCTGCGAGCGGCACGATCACATCGCTGCTCGTCAAGCTCGACGATGTCGTCGCCGAAGGACAGGCGATCCCGATCGTCGCGAACTGACTGCATTATCCGTGGCTTCCGCGACAATCTGTCTGCCTCATCGCCGCGTTCGCGGTACGGCGTTGCCATCGCCTGATCGCGATGACATGATCTGCTTCAAACAAAAATCTGTTTCAAACAAAGAATGAAACTCTTCGCGGCAAACGCGAGGATCATTGGAGGGAAACATGCTTCGTGGGCTGACCATGCTCGCGCCTGCCTTGGTTGCGGGCATTTCTTTTGCGTCTACAAGCTATGCAATCGCCGAAGACATCAAGCTGCCGGCGACATTGACGTTCACCGCCTATGACACCGGCACCGCCGGCTTCAACATCGCGGTCGGCGTCGGCAAGATGATGAAGGACAAATACGGCACCGATGTGCGTGTGCTGCCCGCAGGCAACGACGTCGCGCGGCTTGCACCATTGCGCGCCAAGCGCGCGGCGTCATCGGCGATGGGATCTGGTACCTATTTCGCGCAGGAAGGCGTGTTCGAGTTCGGCTCGAAGGAATGGGGCCCGCAGCCGCTCCAGATCATGCTCTCGAGCGTCGATTGCATTGCGGTTCGCTTGGGGTCGCAGCCGATAGCGGCGTGAAAGATCTGAAAGACCTGAAAGGCAAGCGCGTCGGATTCGTGGTCGGCTCGCCCGCGCTGAACCAGAACTCGCTCGCGGTGCTCGCCTTCGCAGGCCTGACACAGAAGGACGTCAAGGTCGTCGAGTTCGCGAGCTACGGTGCGATGTGGAAAGGCCTGATCAACAACGACACCGACGCCGCCTTCGGCACCACCATCACCGGCCCCGCCAAGGAAGCCGAGACTTCGCCGCCCGGCCTGGTCTGGCCGCCGCTGCCCGCCAAGGACAAGGAAGGCTGGGCGCGGATGCAGAAGGTCGGCTCGTTCTTCTTCCCGCAGACCGCAACCTGCGGTGCCGGCATCACTCCGGACAAGCCGATCGAGCTCGGCAACTACCCCTATCCGATCTTCGTCGCCTATGCCTCGCAACCCGCCGACCAGGTCTATGCGATGACCAAGGCGATGACCGTCAACTACGACGCCTACAAGGACTCCGCGCCCGGCGCCGGCGGGCTCGCCGCCGACCGGCAGACCAAGAACTGGGTGGTGCCCGTGCATCCCGGCGCGGTGAAGGCCCTGAAAGAAGCCGGGCAATGGTCTGACGCTCAGGACGCCCACAACAACAAGCTGTTCAAGCGACAGGACGTGCTCGGCGCGGCGTGGGCGGATTACGGCAAGTCCAATCCGCCGTCGGACGAAAAGGCCTTCCTCGAGGGCTGGATGAAGGCGCGCGCCACGGCGCTGGCCAAGGCCGACATGCCGAACGGGTTTGACTGACCGTCAAGCTGCCTGCCGCAGAACTGTTTGAGGAGAGCGCCGATGTCAGAGACTGCGGCAGCGCCGGCGACGAAGGTTGAGTTCGCAGATCCGCATCTCGGCGCCGCCGCCGACCTGCAGGAAGCCGAGGTCACGCGTGTCCGTACGCTGAAGGGCGCGTGGCGCTGGGTGCTGATGGCGGCCACCGCGGCCACCATTCTGTTGTGTGTGAACCAGCAATTCTCGCTGCGGTTCTTCATCGACTACACCCAGCTCAACACCGAATATTTCTACCTGCTGATCGCGTTGATGCTCCCATTCACCTTCCTGATCTTTCCGGGATCGGAGAAGGCACCGCTCGACCGCATCCCCTGGTATGATCTGCTGCTGTTCGCGGCGACCTTCGGTTCGGCGATCTGGCTGATGCTCAACATCCGCAAGGCCGCGCAATTCGGCTGGGAGTTCGATGGCGCGCCTGGCAGCGTCATCGCCGCCGGACTCGTGATGTGGTTCGTGCTGATGGAGGCGCTGCGGCGCACCGGCGGCTGGAGCCTGCTGCTCAGCGTATTGCCCTTCACGCTCTATCCGCTGTTTGCGGACTCTTCCTGGCTCGGGCCGTTCCGCGGCACGCAGTCGACGCTGCAGCAGACCACGTCCTATCACATGCTCTCCGGTGAGAGCCTGCTCGGCATTCCCATCCAGGCCTTTGCCGACACCGTGATCGGCTTCCTCGTCTTTGGCACCGCGCTGATGATGACGGGCGCGGGCAAATTCTTCATCAACATCGCCTTCGCGATGTGCGGCACCTTCCGCGGCGGCGCGGCAAAAGTCTGTGTGTTCGCCTCCGGCCTGCTCGGCACCGTCGGCGGCAGCATCGTCTCCAATGTTCTGACCGCCGGAACGATGACGATCCCCGCGATGAAGAAGACGGGGTTCACGCCGTCCTATTCCGGCGCGATCGAGGCCTGCGCCTCGACCGGCGCCGTGCTCGCGCCGCCGGTGCTGGGCGCCACCGCCTTCGTGATGGCGCAGTTCATGAACACGGGCTATGCCGACGTCGCGCTCGCCGCCACCATCCCCTCGATCCTCTATTATGTCGGCCTGTTCGCGCAGGTCGACGCCTATGCCGCCCGCCACAAGCTGAAGGGCCTGCCGCGCGCCGAGCTGCCGCGCTTCTGGGACGCTTTCAAAGAGGGCTGGTATTATCTCTTCGTGATCGTCGTGCTCGTGGTGATGCTGCTCTACTTCAAGCGCGAGAGCCACGCGCCGTTCTATGCCTCCGTGCTGCTCGTGATCCTGCATCAATGGTCCGGGCCGGCGCGCTGGAAGCACGGCAATACGCTGGTGCTCGCCGGTTCGATCGCGGCAACGGCTGCGATGTTCTGGTTCGGCGTGCTCAACGCCGCGCTGTGGGGCATGTGCCTGCTGGCAGCACTGAACGAATTCTTCCCCGGCAAGAACTGGGGCGGCGCGCGCTGGCTGCATTTCCTCGAACTCAACGGCAAGACCTTCGTCGAGCTGATCGCCATCCTCGCCGGCTGTGGCCTGCTGATCGGCGCCTTCTCGCTCACCGGCGTGATCTCGAGCCTTGCTAACGACCTGCTCAGCATCGCCGGGGGCGATGCCTTCCTGCTGCTGATCATGTGCGCCATCACCAGCCTGATCCTCGGGCTCGGGCTGACCACGACCTCCTGCTACATCTTCCTGGCCATTCTGGTGGCGCCGGCGCTGGAGAAGCTCGGGCTGAACAAGATGGCCGTGCACATGTTCATCTTCTACTGGGGCATGCTCTCTTCGATCACGCCGCCGGTGGCGATCGCCTCCTTTGCGGCGGCCGGCATCGCCGGTGCGCCCGCGATGAAGACGGGCTGGGAGAGCATGTGGGTCGGCAGCATCATCTATTTCATCCCGTTCTTCTTCGTGCTCAATCCGGCGCTGCTGCTTCAGGGCAGCAACCCGTATCTGGAGGCATTCGGGCTGACCGGACTTGCCTGCTTCGGCATCGTCTTCATTTGCGGCGGCATCCAGGGCTACCAGGCTTTTGTCGGCGACCTTCGCGGCGCCGGCCTGATGGAGTGGCCTTTGCGGGTGCTGCTGGTGATCGGCGGCTTCGTCGTGGCCACCCCCGGCGGCGGGATCATGCCGCTGTCGCAGATGCAGGTCACGCTGCTGGGCCTCGCGATCCTCGTGCCCACGGTTTTGATCGCCCTGCTGCTGGTCCGGCGGCAGGCCGTGGTGCTGGACGGGTTGCGCGTGCCCTGATTGCGTTGCACAACAGGGGCGATGACATCACTCTCGCCTCTCGCCTCTCGCCTCCGCCTGGACCCGCTCTAAGCCGCCCTTGCTGCGGTTTCTGGGCAATTGTCTCAACGAATTCTCGGCCGAGACCTCCGGCGCCGTCGCCGACTACATCCCCGAGCTGAGCAAGGCCGACCCTGCCCATTTTGGCATCAGCCTCGCGACCCTGGACGGCCATGTCTACGAGGTCGGCGACAGCCGGGTGCCCTTCACCATCCAGTCGATGTCAAAGCCGTTCGTGTTCGCGCTGGCGCTGGACCTGCTGGGCGCCGGCCGCGTCGAGAGCGCGATCGGCGTCGAGCCCTCGGGCGATCCCTTCAACTCGATCCGGCTCAATTCCGACAACCATCCGTTCAACCCGATGGTCAATGCCGGCGCGATCGCCTGCACCGGGCTGATCTATGACAGCAAGGGCACGGAAGCCTTCGAGCAGATCCGGCTTGCGCTCAGCCGCTTTGCGGGGCGCGATCTCGCGGTGGACGAGGCCGTTTACAGCTCGGAGAGCCAGACCGGCGACCGCAACCGCGCCATCGGCTACCTCCTCAAGACCAATGCGGTGATCTCGGACAATGTTGCGGGCGTGCTCGACGTCTATTTCCGGCAATGCGCGGTGCTGGTCACGGCGCGCGACATCGCGGTGATGGCGGCGACGCTCGCCAATCGCGGCGTCAATCCGGTCACGGGCGAGCAGGTGCTGACGCCCTACGCGATCTCGCGCACGCTGTCGGTGATGACGTCGTCGGGGATGTACGACTATGCCGGCGAGTGGATCTACCGGATCGGCATCCCCGCCAAGAGCGGCGTCGGCGGCGGCATCCTGGCCGCACTCCCTGCCCGCCTCGGCCTCGGCAGCTATTCGCCGAAGCTCGACAAGCACGGCAACAGCGTGCGCGGCATCAAGGTCTGCGAGGCGCTGTCCTCGCATTACGACCTGCACATGCTCAACCGCAGCGACGACGCGCGCAACGCCGTCATCGCCGACTACGACATCGGCAAGAGCCCGTCGCGGCGCGTGCGCCGGCCGCAGGAGCGCGAGATTCTGGCCGGGCATGAGCAGGAAGTGCGGGTCATCGAGCTGGTCGGCACGCTGTCGCTGTCGGCGGTCGACTATGTCTCGCGCAGGCTGGCCGGACAGCCGCGGCCGCAAATCGTGATCTTCGATCTCCACCGCGTCACCTCCACTACTCGCGCCGGGGCGCGGCTCGTTGCCGAGGCGTTCGAGGAGCTGGCGGCGCTGAACGTGACCGTCGTACTGTCGGGGGTCAGGCGTGCGTCGAAGGAATGGGACAGCCTGCGGGAATGGACGGCGGAGCTAAAGAACGTCCGCGACTTCTATTTGCTCGACACCGCGATCGAATGGGCGGAAGACCAGATCGTCTACCGCTACGGCGGCTCGATCGATTTCCACGAGACCACCGAGCTTGCCGAACAGCCGCTGCTATCAGGCATGAGCGAGGAAGAGCTGACCGACCTCGCCTCGATCTGCACGATCCGGACCTTTCCATCCGGGGCAAAGATCATCACGACAGGCGACCCCGCCGATTTCCTGTTCTTCCTGCGCAGCGGCGCCGTGCATGTCACCCTGCCCGACGGCGTGCGGCTGGCGACGCTGACCGCCGGCATGGCCTTCGGCGAGATGGCGCTGCTGGAGCCGACGCGTTCGGCCGATGTTTACGCGGACATGGCAGCGACCGCATTCGAGGTGCCGCTGAAGGATTTCGAGCGCTTCCGCAAGCAGCACCCGCGCGCTTCCGAGCGCATCATGCGCAATCTGGCGCAGCTGCTCGCCGACCGCCTGATCGTCGCCAATGCCAAGGTCGACATTCTGACGTCGACGTGAGCGCGCTGATCCGGGTCAGCGGCTCGCGGCTTCGCTCAGTCGCCGCTTGATCTTGGCCGCGCTCGCCTTGAGCAATTCGGACGGCTGCTGGCCGGTCGCGGCGCACAGGCAAGCCCAGTAGTAGATGACGTCGCCGAGCTCATCGACGAGGCCCGCCTTGTCGAGCCAGTCATCGCGCAGCAGCTTCTTGATGTGGTCGGCGACCTCGCCGGATTCGCCGGCGAGGCCGAGCCCGAGATAGGACAGCCGCTCGTTGGACGGATGCTCATCGACTTTCGCAATGCTCGCGGCCCAGACCGCGTATTCATCGATCGTCATCGGCAGACCTCGCCACAGTTTTTGGATCAGCCCACCACTTCCGTGACGGGCTGGAGATCGATTTCAAAAGTCTCCAGAAATTTCGACGTCATGATGTAGAAGCCGACCGAAAGCTGGAGTTCGACCAACGCGGCCGGTGTCAGCTTCGATGCGATCGCCTTGAACGTCGCATCCGTCGGCTTCTTCAGCTTCACGATCTCGTCGGTGAAGGCGAGCGCGGCGCGCTGCACCTCATTGAAGCAGGTCGCGGCCTGCCAATTCTCCAGCGCTTCGTTCTGCTCGTCGGTGACGCCGACATTCTTGCCGATGCGCTTGTGCGCGACGATCTCATACGGCGCCTCGCACAAAATGCCGGTGCGGGTGATCGCGAGCTCACGCACGATGGGATCGAGCTCGCCCTTGTGGCGGATGGCTCCGCCGAGCCGGCAATACTGCTCAAAATAGCTCGGCGAGTGCGCCATCATGCGGAAGATGTTGGCGTTGCGGTTCTTGTCGAGAATTTCGCGGGTGCGGTCGGACGCCTTGATCGGGTCGCTGTAGTTGATGCGGGCCATCAGTCACCTTGGGTCTTGGTCTTGTTGTCGTTTTTTCGAGCAGAGGTCCCAAGAGTATTCTCGCACCGGCCCAAGAGCAACATCGTCGCGTGAGGTCATCCCCCTTGTGCGGGGGCCTTCGGCACCGGGAATGGCGTCGAATCGGCGAAGCGCCTGACGATGTTGGTCACCAGCAGGGCTGCCACGTTGTTGTAGCCGTCGACCGGCAACGCGCCGATGAAATTCATCGAGCCGACAGAGAACACCGCACCGCCATTCGGCGTCTCGAAAAAGGTCAGGTCGGAGCGGATGATGTCCTCGCGCGATGCCGGCCAGGTATGGTCGTAGCGCTCTTCGTTGACGGGCTGATAGGTCGGATCAGTGAGGACTGCGCGGCCGACGATGATCGCATGATGCGGGGTGCCAAGGCGCGTGTCCGCCCGATCCAGCTCGTGACCCGCCGCGCCGCCGCCCATGAAGCCGCGCTCGCCAAGCTTGGCACCGGGCTTCGCCAGATCCTCGATCCCCTCGCGCATGAAGGCGACGCGGGAATCGAGAATGCCGTCGAGGAAGGTGTACGGGAAACCCATATACTCCCCTTGCGTGCTGAAGCCGACGCCGACCAGCGCCTGCGGCGGGCGGCCGAGCCGCCGCCAGAGGCCGCCATAGGACCCGTCGAACGCGTGATAGCTCTCGCCGGGCAGCGTTTCCCAGAGCCGGATGCCGCCCTCGGCGCGGCGCAGCTCGAAAGCCCAGGTGCCTGTCGCATGCGGCACCACTTTCCAGTAGAAGCCGTTGCCGCCGAGATACATGAAGCGGCCGCCATTGTCGAGATAGGCGCCGAGCGCGTCGAGCGTCTCATGGGTGTGATATTCCGGATGCTGCCCGGTCAGAACCACAGAATATTTCGACAGCAGATCGACGCCTTCGGCATGGACGTCGTGATCGGTGATGACTTCGAAGTCGATACCCTTGCGGGTCAGCAGATCGGTGATGGCGCTGTCGGCGGAGATCCAGTAGAGGCCGGAACCGTAGTCGCTGGGATCGACCAGATGGATCTGGTTCACACGCTTGTCGATCAGCGGCCGGCGCATCGTCGACATCACCACGCCGCTGCCGTCAGAGTGGAAGTTGTAGGGCGAGACGCCGTACTCGGGATGACCGTCCGGCGCCTGCGCCAGCGCGCCCCAGGCCAGCGAGCGCTCCGTGATCAGGGCTTGCCTGCCCTTCTTCTGATACTGGCTGTAGACCGTGTAACTGAAGGTCGGCGCGAGAAAAGCCACCTTGGCCTGCGATCCCGGTATCCGGGCGCGGACATAGAAGACGATGTTGTCGCGCGTGCCATCCTTTTCGAGATGCAGTGCGTGGACGCCGCTCTTCCAATCCTCCGGCACGGTGAAGGTCAGCGACGGCTGCCAGCCGGAATCGCCGATATCGTCGTCGTGAAAATGGATCGCACCCCAGAGCTTGGGTTCTTCTGTCCAGCGATGCGTCACGCCGCCGGTCCAGCGCGACCCCGTCATCGCGCGCGTCGGCAAATTGATGCAGGTGCCGTGCGCCTTGGCAGCGCCGATATCGGTCGCGGAGTCGGTCGGAATGCCGATGGAAAAATCCCATTCGGCGATCGACGGAGCCGCCGTTCCAGAAGCCTGCACGGCGATGGTGCCGTCAAGGCCGGTGCTGCCATCGGTGATGCGCGGCCGCTCGATCTTGCCGTTGAAATGGTGGACTACGCCCCGGCCTGCGCGCTCCGCTGCAATCGCCGCCGCCCCCGTGCCGGCCAACGCGGCCTTTGGCGCGCCCAGCGATTTCGTCGTGCGCTCGTCGCGGTCGAGCCTGATCTTGCGCGGTGCCTGTGCGATCGCCAGCGATCCGGTTGCCGGGTCGAACAGGCACGCGATGTCGTGCCACGCCCGCTCGGTGAGCGCGATGCCGGTCTCGACCTCGATGGTGCCCCCGCCAGTCACGAGTCGGACGAAAGCGCCCGCCTTGCCGACGCCGAGCGTCATTGAGCCGCCTGCGCCGGCCCAATTCAGCACGGCCTGCTGGCCCGCGGCCAGCAAGGTCGGCCAGACAGTCGCGGCAAAGGCGATCGGGCCCGCCGGCAGCGTCAGCGCCGATACATCGACCCATGAGCCCTTGGCGATGGTCTGCTCGATGCCATCGTGCTGGCCTTCCAGGTCCCACTTGACCGGAATCTCGCGATAGCCTGGTCCCCTGGGATTCGGGTCGCCACAGATGATGCGGGCGATCCGCGCCGAGTAGCGGCCGCCGCCCTTGACCGCAATCATGAAGTTGATGTCGTCGCCGGAGCGCACGCTCCAGCGGTCCGCATAACCGGTGATCGGAAGCATCGAAAATCCCTCTTCAGGCGCCGCGCACGTTCCAGAACAACGGCAGGCCCTTGAGCATGCCCGTCAGGCTCTTCTTGTAAGCCGTCGGCTGATAGAAGACACCAAGCGGAACATAGGGAACATCGATGAAGCACTGCTTCTGCATCTCGACGCCAATCTTCGTTTGCGTGGCGGCATCGGGCGCGGCGAACCAGGCATCCCGGAGCTGCTCCAGCCTCTCGCTCTTTGCCCAGCCGAAGGTCGCCTTGTCACCGCTGCCGCGGATGAAGTTATGCGCCGAGGGGTTCAGCTGCGTGACGCCCGCAGAATAAGTGCAGAAGGCGCTATATCCGCCCTTGTCCGGTGTCTCGCGGTTGCCCATGCGCCGCAGCATCGAGCCCCAGTCCATCGCCGCGTAGTCGACATTGAAACCGAGCTTGCGGAACAGATCGGCTGCGACTTCGCTCATCTGCCCGATGACAGGGAAATCGCCCGGCGCCATCAGCAGCACTTTCTCGCCTTTGTAGCCGGCGTCCTTGATGGCTTTGGCCGCGGCGGCGATATCCCGGGGGCCGTTCAGCGCGTCCATGCCGGCATCGTTTGCCATGATGCCGCCGGGCGCGAAGAAGCCGACCTTGTCGCGCCAGAGACTGGTGTCGTCGCCCGCAACCGCGGACATGAATTCCTTCTGGCTGATGGCGGAGAGCACCGCGCGGCGGATGGCCGGGTTGTCGAACGGCGGCTGCGTATGGTTGAAGCGCAGCACGCCGACATTACCGATGGGGTCGAGCAGTTCGACGGTCAGCGCCTTGTTGCCCTTCAGCTTCGGCAACAGGTCGACGATGGGCTGATCCCACCAGTCGATCTCGCCCTGCTGAAGCGCAGCCGCAGCCGTCGCGGGGTCCGGGATGACCTGCCACTCGACCCGGTCGAAATGCGCGATCTTCGGACCGGCGAGCAGGCTCGGCGTCCCCTCGGGGCGCGGCACGTAACCATCGAAACGCGTATACACCAGGCGCGCGCCGGGCACGTGCTGATCGGCCTGGAATTTGAACGGACCGGAACCGATCAGCTCCTTGACCGGCGTGACGCTGTCGGTCTGCGCAAGACGTTCCGGCATGATGAAGGCGATGATGGCACCGACCTTGCCGAGCGCTTCCGGCAACAGCGGAAACGGTGACTTCAGACGCCAGCGCACGGTCTTGTCATCAGGCGCCGAGAGTTCGTCCACCAAATTGAAGAGCGAATTGCCGAAGGCATCGCGCGCGGCCCAACGTTTCAGGCTCGCCACCACATCGCGCCCGCGTACCGGCTCTCCGTCGTGGAATTTCAAGCCGTCGCGCAACGTCATCGTCCAGAGCTTGCCGTCGTTCTCGACGGTATGGCCGGCGACCATCTGCGGCTGAACCTGGAATTTCTCATCTACGCCGTAGAGCGTGTCCCAGATCAGGAAGCCGTGGTTGCGGTTGACGAGGCCGGTCGTGATCATCGGATCGAGGATGGCCGCATCGGCCTGCGGCACGAAGCGCAGCACGCGCGAACCTTGCGCGCGGGCCAGCCGCGGCATCGCAAGACTCGAGCCCAGGGCGACGCCGAGACCGGCGCCCAGTGTGGATCGGAGCAGGTCTCGACGGCGCATGCTATGGTCTCCTCAAGGGGTTACGCAGATGGACGTGTCTCGGCAAAGTTGGCTTCGGCGCTGAGCAAGGTCCGCGCGAACAGGTCGAGCGCCTCGTCAACTCCGGCTTCGTCGATGATCAGCGGCGGGCAGAACCCGATCGTGTCGCCCATCGCGCGGATGATCAGGCCATTCTCGATTGCGAGCGCATCGAACATCGCGCCGACCTTCAGCGCGGGATCGAAGGCCTGCCGCGTCGCGGGGTCCGCGACCAGCTCGACCCCGATCATCAGCCCCTCGCCCCTCACCTGCCCGACGATGCGCGAATCCCGCGCGATCTGCTCCAGTCCGGCGCGGAGCCTCGAGCCCATGCGGCGGACGTGCGGCACCACATCCATCTCGTGATAGATCTTCAGCGTCTCGAGCGCGATCGCCGCGCCAACCGGGTGCCCGGAATTGGTGAAACCGTGGCCGAACAGCTCGCCGCCCTTGTTCATCTCGCTGAGCGCGTCGCGGATCGGACGGCCCAGCAACACGGCCGACATCGGGAAATAGGACGAGGTGATGCCCTTGGCGAGCGCCACCATGTCCGGCTTCATGCCGACCGTCTGGCAGCCGAACCAGTTGCCGGTGCGGCCGAAGCCGCAGACCACCTCGTCACCAAGCACCAGGATGTCGTGACGGCGCAGCACGGCCTCGATCCTCGCGAAATATCCCTTCGGCGGCACGACGATGCCGCCGCCGGCGTTGATCGGCTCGGCGATGAAAGCTGCGATCGTATCGGGTCCCTCGGCCAAGATCAGTGCTTCGAGATCGGCTGCGAGGCGGTCGACAAACGCCGCCTCGCTCTCACCGGGCCTCGTGCCGCGATAGGCATCCGGGCAATGCGTGTGCAGGAAGCCTTCGAGCGGAAGACCGAATTCGCGGTGCATGCGGGGCAGACCGCACATCGAAGCAGCAACGATCGTCGAGCCATGGAACCCGCGATCGCGGGCGATGATCTTGCGCTTTCCGGGCTTGCCGTGAACGGCGTGATACACCCAGGCGAGCTTCACCATCGTCTCGGTGGCTTCCGAGCCTGACGTTGCGAAATATGCTTGAGCATCCGGGATCGGCGAGATCTCGACCAGCTTCTCGGCGAGGTCGATCGTGTTGTCCGGCGTCTTGTGATTGAAGCTGTGATAGAAGCCGAATTTGTCGTAGGCCGCCGCTGCTGCCGCTTTCAGGCGCGTCTCGGAAAAGCCGAGCGAGGTACACCAGAGCCCGGCCATCGCTTCCAGATAACGCTTGCCGTTCGCGTCAAAGACATGGACGCCCTCGCCGCGCGCCATGATCAGCGGTCCGATTTCTGCATGTCGCTGGGGGTTGGTCTGCGAGTGCAGATGGAACGCGATGTCACGCGCCTCGGCTGAATTCGGCTTGCTGTCGAACACGCGCGCAGCCTCCATCGTCCCACCGACAGAGTATTCCCAACCCCGGTCGCGCGAAACTGGTCAGTCCAAATTGGTCTGACCAACTTGGCTTTCGCGCGGCAGCTTGTCAAACTCAAAAAAAGGACTGATGAGCACGAAGATGTTGCACGATCCCCCGTCCAAGCCTGAACGCAGCTTCGAGATCGTTGCCCGGCGCATTGCTGCGATGATCCAGGCGAGTTACCGGATCGGCCAGCGCCTGCCGGCAGAGCGCGATCTCGCGAAGACGTTTGGCGTGTCGAGGCCGACGGTGCGCGAGGCCATCCTGTCGCTGGCAATGGCCGGCATGCTGAAGGTGCGCAGTAACAGCGGCGTCTATGTGATCAGTCGTCAGGAGGCACCTGACGTGCACGTGCTCGAAGGTTTTGGGCCATTCGAGAACCTGGAGGCGCGCCAGCTGATCGAACCGCAGATCGCCGCGATCGCGGCGCAGCGCGGCTCCGAGGCCGCCTTCGCGCAGCTCGCCGAAGCGCTCGCGATGATGCGCTGGGAACATGCGCAGGGACGCGAGGCCGACACGTCCGACCACCGCTTCCACATGGTGCTGGCCGAGGCGACCGGGAACGGCGCGCTGGTGTCGATCAGCGACTCGCTGTGGCGCGCACAGACCGAGTCCGGCATCTGGCAGGAGATTCACAACCACATGCAGATGGAGGACTACCGGCCCGTGTGGCGCAGGGATCACGAGGCCATCTTCGAAGCCGTTCAAGCGAGGAACCCGCGCAAGGCGAGCCACGCCATGACGCGTCACCTCACCAACATCAGGGATGCGCTGATGGAGGCTTCGAAAGCCAAATCGATGGCCACAACGAAGCCCGCGAACTCTCGCGGGAAACTCCGATGATTTGTCGCGGTTGAAGAAAGTTGCCGCAAACCCTGCGCTGCTCGACCGCAACAGCAACATCATCGAGTCAAAATGCCGCCGCATTGCTGATCGACCTTGGCACAGTCGATATTCGCCGTGTGGGGACAAATCACGGTGAATACTCGCAAGGGGTGTTCCGAGTAAAAACAATTGACCGTCGGGTGCGCAGTGCGCGCAACGATGAGTCACGCCCAAGTCTACGGAGAATAGGCATGAAGGAAGCCACCAAGGGGGCGGCCTCGGGAGCGCTCGCGCACATGCTGGCGGTGACGGCGATGCTCGTCATCGCCAGCATCTTGTTCTACGGGCGTTAGCAAAAGAGTTGCGTAGAGTGTTTTCGTCATTCCGGGGTGGCTCTCGCACAAGCCAGGCCCAGAATCCCGTTCCAGGCTCGGTCCCTTGGACCGCCCCCGAATGACGAATCCTACTATTTCCTTTTGCTGAAAAACGGCACGAGCTTGCCGGCGAACGTCGGGAAGCTCGCGGTGACCTCATCGCCGATAGCTAGATTCGTCTCGCCGTGCGCCATCATGCGAAATCCCTCGACGCAATCGACCAGCAGGATGTTGTAGGGCACGTGCGCACGCGTCTCGGGCGTGGCGGCGCGGCAGACCAGCGAAGTCGCGTAGACCCTACCCTTGCCGCTGGCGCGCGCATCGCGCGGATCGGGCGCACCGCAGGCCGCGCAGAAGGCGCGATGGAAATACTGCACATGGCCGCATGCGCCACAGGTCTGGTAGGTGATGGCCTGCTCACCCTTGGTCCAGTCCGCGATTCGTTCGCTCATCGCACGCGCTCCAGAAACATGCTCACGTGGGACGACAGCACGCCGCCGTCGCCGTGCAGCAGCGCGATCGATGCGTCGCGCACCTGGCGGCTAGCCGCCCGCCCCGTCATCTGCAAATGCGCCTCGACCAGATGCGCCATGGCGCTGCCGACGCCGCAATGGCCATAGCTGAGCAGGCCGCCATGGGTGTTGAGCGGCTTCGCGCCGTCGCGGCTGAAATGGCCTGATCGCACGCGCGCAGCCGCCTCGCCGCGGCCGGCAAGGCCGAGGTCTTCCAGCAGCATGGCGAGCGTGATCGTAAAGCTGTCGTAGATCGCGGCGTAGCGCACGTCGGAGATCGCAAGGCCGGTGGCCTCCTTGGCGCGGGCGACGGAGATTTCAGCACCGAGCTCGCTGAGCGCGGGCGCGGCCGTCACGTGCTGATGGGTATGCGCCTGGGCGCAGCCGCGGATGCGCACGCCGGCCTCGCCGGTCCGCTCACGGCTGATGACGAAGGCCGCGCCGCCGTCTGACACTGGGCAACAGTCTAGCAGCTTGAGCGGCATTGCCACCGGCTTGGACGCCATGACATCGGCGACCGTGATGGGATCGTGGAATTGCGCGCCGGGATGGGTGCAGGCATGCGCCCGCATCAGCACAGCGAATTCGGCGAGGTCCTCTTCCGTCACGCCGTATTCGTGCATGTAGCGCGTGGCGACCAGGCCGTAATAGGCGGGAATGGTCGGGCCGAGCGGCACCTCGTAGTCGGGATGACCGACCTGCGCCAAAGCCTGGATCGAAGCGTCGCGGCTCTGCCCGGTGAGCCGGTTCTCGCCGGCAACGACGAGGACGTTGCGCGCGACGCCCGCCTCGACGAGGTGATGTGCCAGCATGGTCATAGCAAGGCCCGTCGCGCCGCCGACCTGCACGGCATGCGCGTAGGACGGGCGGATGCCAAAATGCTCGGCGAAGACGGTCGCCAGCATGATGTGCGGCGACACGGTGGAGTAGCCGCAGAGGATGCCGTCGATGTCCGAACGCTTCAGCCCGGCATCGTCGAGCGCGGCTTGCGCGGCCCGGCTCATCAGGTCGAGCGAGGACGAGCCTTCGTGCTTGCCGTAGGGTGTGAGGCCGACGCCGGTGATGAAGCTCATGGTGACGTTCGTGCTCCTGCGATCTGGTAGCGGCGCGCTACTGCAACACCATCTCTACCCGGCGGTTCCGCGTACGGCCCGCGTCGCTTGCGTTGTTACCGAGCGGCGCATAGTTGGCGACGCCGGCCGCCGACAGCCGCTTCGGGTCAACCTTGTACGTCGTCGCCAGGGCATCCACGACCGATTGCGCCCGTGCTTTCGACAGGGCCAGATTGGCGTCCAGCGCGCCCTGGTTGTCGGTGTGCCCGACAATATGGACCTTGAGAGATACATCGGACTGGAGCAATTGTGCCATCTGGTCGAGTTGAGCTTTCGACTCCGGCTTGATGACGGATTTACCCGTATCGAAGTACAGGCCGTACAGCGCCACCTTGCCCTCGGCCTGCAAGCCCTTCGTCAGGGCCCTCACGTCCACCACCACCTTGTCGGACTCCATCGCCTTGGCCTCGACGATCTCCACGATGGTGGCCACGTACTTGCCGGACAGTGCAACCGTTCCCGGCTTCGCCGTGACAATCGCGACATGCAGCATTGCACCGGATGCGTTCACGGTCCCGTACCAGTAGCGCTCGGTCCCGGGTTCCTGCCATTGCTGGAGCAAGGTGATGGGGGTCCACCCTTCAAGCTGGGCCTTTGGCAGCGACGGGTTAGCCGGCAGCCTGCGAAGCTGGCCGAAGTCGCGCGCCCCGCAGTCCTCGGCGCAGCCATCCTGCCTGGCCGCGCCAGCGCGCTCCAACGCCTGCTCGTAGTTGCGCTGAACCTCCAGCGCCGATTTGCCGGCCGGGGCAAGGTAGAACAAGCGAGTGACACGGCCCTCGACTTTCACGACCTCGCCATTCTGACTCCCGCGCGGCATCCCGACCTGATCGAAGCCCTGGACGTCCCGCGCCACCAGCCAGGAGCCGGCATAGCGACTGATCAGCGCGTGGTCGCGGGCATCGGGCGCATCGGCCGGCATCGCAGCACGAGCGACGGCAGGCGCGAGCACGATGCTGCACGCAATCATGAGCAGACGGGTGAAGATGATCATGAGAAGGTCCGTTTTACGAGTTCGGGGAGCGGCGCTTTGATGCAGGCCCACGGATCTTGTCCAACAATGGATACATTTTCACGACTGCGCCGCCGCAGGGCACGAATCGACATAGCCAATCCCTACTGGCCGGCAATAGCCCTGGTGACACCGTCGCGCACCATGGCGGCGATCTCGTCCGGGGAGTAGCCGACCTCACGCAGAATCTCCGCGCCGTGCTCGTTGAGCCGCGGCGCGAGCCGTACCGGCTCCGCCTCGGTCTCTGACCAGGTCGCCGTCACCTTCATGCTGCGGATCGGGCCTTCGGTCGGATGGTTCACGACCGGGAAGAAGCCGGTGGCTTCCAGATGCTCGTCGTGCAGGATGGACGCGAGGTCGTGCATCGGCATCACGGGCACGTCGGCCTTGGTCAGCAAATCGATCCACTCGGCCGTGGTGCGCGTCTCGAAGATGCGCGCGAGCTCGGCATAGACGACGTCGATATTGGCGGCACGGCCGGCGAAGGTCGCGAATTTGGGATCGGCGCGCAGATCGTCGCGGCTCGTTGCCTTGAAGAAGTTCTCCCACTGCTTGTCGTTGTAGACGATGACGCTGAGATAGCCGTCCGAGGTCTTGTAGGGCCGGCGGTCGCGCGAGAGGTGGCGGGCATAGCCGCCCTTGTCGAGCGGCGGCTCGTAGGTGAGCCCGCCCATGTGGTCGCCCATGACGAAGCCGGCCATGGTCTCGAACATCGGGATGTCGACGCGCTGGCCGCGGCCGGTGCGATCCCGATGCACGAGGCTGGCGCAGATCGCGCCGACCGCAGTGAGGCCGACGATGCGGTCGACCAGCGCGTTGGGCACATAGCGCGGCACGCCGTCACCGGTCTGCGCCATCAAGGCGGGGAGCGCCGTCGCGCCCTGGATCAAATCGTCATAGGCGGGCTTTGCCGCATAGGGCCCGTCCTGGCCAAAGCCGAACACCCCGGCATAGACGAGGCGCGGGTTGATTGCGGAGACGACGTCGTAGCCGAGCTGAAGCCGCGCCATCGCCTGCGGGCGGACATTGTAGACGAGAACGTCGGCGTCCTTCAGCAGCCGCAGCACGGCATCGCGGCCGGCGGGCTTCTTCAGGTCGAGACAGATCGAGCGCTTGCTGCGGTTGGTATTGAGGAACACCGGGCCCATGCCGGCATGGCGCATCGGGCCGATCAGGCGAGTGACGTCGCCGTCGAGCGATTCCACCTTGATCACGTCGGCACCGTAGTCGCCGAGCATCTGGGTCGCATAGGGACCCATCAGCACGGTGGTCATATCCACGACCTTGATGCCCTTCAGCGGCCCCATCCGTTCGCTCCCGATTGCGCGGGCTCAACCTGACCCTGCGATTTCGGTCCAGCTAAGGGCAGCGACGCCGCGCGCGCAAGGGCGGCCGGGGTATGGCCGCATGCGCGGTGCCGCGGCCGCTATTTCTTCTGGCGGGATTCGCGGATCTTGATGAGACGGTCGAGCTCATCGTTCTGCTGGTTGATCCGGTCGGCGATCCGCGACTCGTTCTGCTCGCCGGAGGCGGCCGCGGCCTGCTCGATGAGCTGCCGGATATTGTCCTCGAGGATCGCGATGCGATCGTTGAGTGCGTCTATCGACAGCGAGTCTTCGTAGTCATTGCCCATGATGCATTCCCTGCCAATCAATGAAGAGCCGCAGGATGGGCAAAGCGTAGCGTGCCCACCATGATCTAGCGCAACAAAAAGGTGGGCGCGGCGCAAACGCGCCTTTGCCCACCCTACGAGAACTTACTTCAGCGGCTCCAGCACGGAAACGTAATTCGCCACCGCTGCGCCGCCCATGTTGAAGATGCCGCCAAGCTTGGCGTTCTTGAGCTGCATGCCCTCGGGCGCCTGGCCGGCGAGCTGCATCGCGGTCATCACGTGCATGGAGACGCCGGTGGCGCCGATCGGATGGCCCTTGGCCTTCAACCCGCCGGACGGATTGACCGGCAGCTTGCCGTCCTTGAGCGTCCAGCCTTCCTTGATGGCGCGGGCGCCCTGTCCCTTCGGCGTCAGGCCCATCGCTTCGTACTCGATCAGCTCGGCGACCGTGAAGCAGTCATGGGTCTCGACGAAGGAGAGATCGGTGAGCGCAACGCCCGCCTTCTCCAGCGCGCGCTGCCAGGCGACCGTGCAGCCCTCGAACTGGAGGATGTCGCGCTTGGACATCGGCAGGAAGTCCTGGGCGTGCGCGGTGGCGCGGAAGCCGATCGACTTGCTCATGCCCTTGGCGGTCTCGGCATCGGCCAGCACCAGCGCCGCGGCGCCGTCGGAGACCAGCGAGCAGTCGGTACGCTTCAGGGGACCCGCGACATAGGGGTTCTTCTCGCTCTCGGCGCGGCAGAACTCGAAGCCAAAGTCCTTGCGCATCTGGGCGAAGGGGTTGGCGACGCCGTTCTTGTGGTTCTTGGCCGCGATCAGCGCCAGGGCGTCCGACTGGTCACCGTACTTCTGGAAATAGGAGCTGGCGATCTTGCCGAACACGCCGGCGAAGCCGCCGACAGTGTCGCCGTCTTCCGGCAGATAGGACGCCTTGAGCAGGTTCTTGCCGATCTCAGGCCCCGGCGTGCGGGTCATCTGCTCGACGCCGACGACGAGCACGATCCTGGCCGCGCCTGCGTCGATCGCACGCAGGCCCTGATGGACCGCGGCGGAGCCGGTGGCGCAGGCGTTCTCGACGCGGGTCGTCGGCTTGAAGCGCAGCTTCGGGTCGGCCTGGAGCACCAGCGAGGCGGTAAAATCCTGCGGCGAGAAGCCGGCGTTGAAATGGCCGAGCACGATCTCGTCGACGTCGGACGCGGAAATGCCGGCATCGGCCATCGCCTCGTTGGCCACGCGGGTGACGAGGCTTTCGACGGTCTCGGTGTCGAACTTGCCGAACGGCGTATGCGCCCATCCGACGATGCTGGCGGTCATGGTCATCTCCCTGGGGTCTCTTACTGACCTAAGTCTTAGCCCACCAACCGCAAGACTTCACGTGGCTTTCAGGGCCTTGAGGGTGCGCTGGCAGATGGCAGTTATGCCGGCCCAGTTCCCTGCCTTGATCTCCGCCGTCGGGCATAGCCAGGAACCGCCGACCGCGACCACGTTGGGCTCGGCGAGCCAGGTCGCCGCATTGGCCTCGCCCACACCGCCGGTCGGGCAGAACCGCACATTCGGGAACGGCCCGCCCAGCGCGCGCAGGCCCTTGATGCCGCCGGCCTGCTCGGCCGGGAAGAATTTTGCGACGTCGAGGCCGTACGACAGCGCCAGCATCAGTTCGGACGCGGTGGCGATGCCCGGCGCGAACGGCAAGGAGCTGTCGGCGGCGACCTTCAGGAGATCGGGGGTCAGGCCCGGGCTGATGCCGAACGCGACGCCGAGCTTCTCGACGCGGACGAAATCGGCCGGATTGAGGATCGTGCCGATGCCGACGACCGCCTCGGGCACCTCGGCCATCATCGCCCTCGCCGCCTCGATCGCAACGGGGGTGCGCATGGTCACCTCCAGCGTGCGGACGCCGCCGGCAACCAGCGCTTTCGCCAGCGGCACGGCATCCTGGATGCGCTCGATGGTGAGGACAGGAATGACGGTCGCGGCCTTGAGCAGCGCGACGAGATGGTTCTGTTGGGCAGTCGTGGTCATCTTGGCTTTCGTTTCACTTGGTCGCTTGACGCGTGGTCGCCGGCCGGTGCCGCTTCTTCGGCGGCATGGCATAGCCCGGAATGATGGCGCCGGCATAGCAGATCACGAGGCTGGCGAGGCGGTGCCCGGCCTGGGCCGCCTCGACCGGATCGGAGCCGCCGAGCCGGGCCGCGATATAGGCCGCGGCAAAGCTGTCGCCCGCCGCTGTGGTGTCGACGACCGGGTTTGTCATGGGCTCGGCGCGGACTTCGCTGGTGCCGCCGGGGAAGCGCAGCAGGCTGACCGGCTCGGCCAGCCGGAACACCAGCTCGGGGCTCGGGATGCGTGCCATCAACTGCTCGTGGCTTTCGCCGGGATAGAGCGCGAGCAGATCCTCGGTCGAGGTCAGCACGATGTCGGCGGTCGCAAACGCCGTGGCAAAGACCTCGCGGGCGACGTCGCGGTCCGGCCATCCCCGTGCGCGGAAATTGGTGTCGAACACGAAGCGGGTGCCGAGCAGGCGCGCCCGCTTGATCGCCGCGAACAGTCGCTCGCGTCCGGGCGCATCGTAGATCGAGAGCGTGATCGCCGAGAGATAGACGATGTCGTAGCTCATCAGCGAGTTGAGCAGCTCGTCCGTCTCGGGCAGGCTCATCAATTGGCGCGCCGCCGCGCTGTCGCGCCAGTGGAAGAACTGCCGCTCGCCCTTCGCATCCGTCTGGATCATGTAGAGGCCGGGCAGCTTGCCCGGCAGCCGGGAGACGCGGCGGGTCCCAACGCCCTCCGCATTCCAGGCCGCGATCATCTCGTCGCTCAGGGCATCGTCGCCGAGCGCGGTGAGATAGTCGACCTTGACCTCGAGCCGCGCCAGATACACCGCCGTATTGAGGGTGTCGCCACCGAAGCCGCGCGAATACAGGCCGCCGCCCTGGCCATGCCCGGTGGACTGTCCACCCTGGGCCTGCCGGAGCTCGACCATGCATTCACCGATGCAAGCAACGCTCGCCATCGTCATATCCACGCTGTTCATCGGTTGGATCAAGCGACGAAGTTGCCGCCGAGCTCGTCTTCGATGTGAATGCGGATGATGTCGTCAAAAGTCTTTTCTTCGGTGGTGAAGCCGAGCTCGCGCGCCCGCTTCGCCTCGAAATTGCGCGGCCAGCCGCCGACGATGCCGACGATGAACGGATCCAGCTCGTGCTTGATGCGCGCGGCGACCTTGTCGCCGGCCACCCGCTTGAGCGCAGCGATCTGTTCGCCGACCGTGGCCGAGAAGCCGGGCATCGTCAGGTTGCGGCGCGGGCCGACCTTGGCGAGATCCATGGTGCCGGCATGGAGCAGGAAGCCGACAGCCGAGCGCGGCGTGGCGTGCCAGTGGCGGACATCCTCGGAGACCGGGAGCACCGCTTCCTTGCCGGCCAGCGGCTCGCGCAGGATGTTGGAGAAGAAGCCCGATGCCGCCTTGTTGGGCAGGCCGGGCCGGATGCAGATGGTCGGCAGACGGATGCCGATGCCGTCGAGGAAGCCGCGGCGCGAATAGTCGGCGAGCAGCAATTCACCGATCGCCTTCTGGGTGCCGTAGCTGAGCAACGGGGTGTGGAAGAACTCGTCGCCGATCGCATCCGGGAACGGCGCGCCGAACACCGCGATTGACGAGGTGAAGACCACGCGCGGCTTGTAGCCGCCGCCGACGAGCCTGACGGCATCGAGCAGCATCCGCGTGCCGTCGAGATTGATGCGGTAGCCCTTGTCGAAATCGAGCTCGGCTTCGCCGGAGACGATCGCGGCGAGATGGAAGATCACGTCGGGGCGGCCGGCGATCAGCCTTTCGGCTGCGCCCGGCACGGCGAAATCGCCTGACACGGTCTCGACGGGGAAACCGGCCTTTTCCGGCTTTTTGGGCTCGACCACGTCGTGCATGGTCAGCTTGGTGATGTCGCTCTTGCCGAGCCGGCCGTCGCGCAACAGCCGTTCACACAATTTACGGCCGACCATGCCGGCGGCGCCCAGAACCAGAATGTGCAAGAGCCTACTCCTTCTTATTGGCCGGAGCGCGCCGCTCCTGACACGTTCTCCTGGCACGCTCTCAAGGCAGGCCCCGCGATCATTCCTTCACGGCGCCGGTCATCGCCGACACATAGTACTCCACGAAGAAGGAATAAAGGATAACTACGGGGACCGAGCCGATCAGGGCCGCCGCCATCAGCGCGCCCCAATGGTAGACGTCGCCGCTGACGAGCTCGGTGATGGCGCCGACGGGAATCGTCTTGTTCTCCGACGAGGAGATGAAGGTCAGCGCGTAGATGAACTCGTTCCAGGACAACGTGAAGGCGAAGATTCCGGCCGAGATCACCCCCGGGAGCGACAGCGGCAGCGTGATCTTGACCAGGATCTGGAGCCGCGTCGCCCCGTCGATCAGGGCGCATTCCTCGAGCTCGTAGGGAATGGTGCGGAAATAGCCCATCAGGAGCCAGGTGCAGAACGGGATCAGGAAGGTCGGATAGGTCAGGATCAACGCCAGATTGCCATCGAACAGGCCGAGCTGGAACACGATCGCCGCCAGCGGAATGAACAGGATCGAGGGCGGCACGAGATAGCCGAGGAAGATCGCAAGGCCGATATAGCGCGAGCCCTTGTAGCGGACACGTTCGATCGCGTATGCGGCGCAGACGCTGGCGAACAGCGAGATGAAGGTGGAGGACACCGAGACGATCACGGTGTTCCACATCCAGAGCGGATAGTCGGTTTCGACCAACAGCTTCTTGATGTGCTCAATGGTCGGATTCACGATCCAGAACGGATTGTACTTCTCGTAATCGTACATCTCCGCGTCCGGCTTGAACGTCGCGACCGCCATCCAATAGAACGGGAACAGCAGGAAGAAGATGATCAGGCCGAGCGGAAAGTATACCCGCAAGAACTTCCGCGGGAAGCTCTCGAGATAATCCATTCCGACGCTTTGGTCGTCTGCGGTGCTCATGGTCAGTCCCTCCCGCCCTGCTGCCAGCGGGAGCGCTGAAGCCCGAAGAAGCTGAGCAGGATCGCTGCGACCAGGAACGGGATCATCGCGTTCGAGATCGCTGCGCCCTCCCCGAGATTGCCGCCGGTGATGGCGCGCTGGAACGAAAGCGTCGCCATCAGATGCGTGGCATTGATCGGCCCGCCCCGCGTGATGGTGTAGATCAGCTGGAAGTCGGTGAACGTCATCAGCACCGAGAATGTCATCACGACCGCGATGATCGGCGACAGCATCGGCAGCGTGATGTGGCGGAAGCGCTGCATGTTGGTGGCGCCATCGAGATTGGCGGCCTCGTAGAGCGAGGGCAAAATCGTCTGCAATCCCGCCAGCAGCGTGATCGCCACGAAGGGCACGCCACGCCAGATGTTGGCGGCGACGACCGACAAGCGCGCATTCCAGGGATCGCCGAGGAAGTCGATGTAGCGCGTGATCAGGCCGGCCTTGATCAGTACCCAGGAGATGATCGAGAACTGGCTGTCATAGATCCACCAGAACGCGATCGCGGACAGCACTGTCGGCACCACGAAGGGCAGCAGCACGATGGCGCGAATCATCGACTTGAACGGCAGCCGCTCGTTGAGCAGCAGCGCGAGGTAAAGGCCGATGGCAAATTTCACGATGCTCGCGGTGAACGTATAGAAGATGGTGTTGAAGACCGAGAGCCAGAACACCGAATCCTTGGAGAGCGAGACGAAGTTCGCAAAGCCGATATAGCGCCCGGCCCCGCCGATCTTGGTGTCGGTCATGCCGAGCCAGAAGCCCAGCGCCAGCGGATAAGCCAGAAACAGGATGAGGATCGCGATCGCCGGCACCATGAACATCGCGCCGAGCCAATTCCGGCTCTCGAATGCTCTGTTCCATAGGCTGCTGCGCTTGACCTGCGCGACAGCGGACTCGGCCATGACTGCCATGTCGGATTCCCCTCGGAAGAAGAGTCACGGCGTCCGGCGAACCGGACGCCGCGCAGATTGGCGTTGATCAGACCTGATAGTAGCGCTTGGCGCGCTCGGCGGCGCGCGCCGCCGCCTGCTTCGGCGTCGCCGAGCCGGAGGCTGCTTCCGCGAACATGTCAACGACGACGAAGTCGCCCATCACCGCGGCGGAGGCATAGCCGAGATCGCCGGCAAAGCCGTTGTCGCGGCAGCGCTTCAGGCAGTCGCGGTACGGGGTGATCTTCGGATCCGACGTCCACACCGGGTTGTCGTTGTAGGCCGGCAGCGGCGGCGACACGTAGCCGTTGGAAGCGACCTCCCAGGCGTCGTAGTTCTCCTTGTCCATCATGAACTTGATGAATTCCTTGACCGCCTTGGGATACTTCGAGTGCTTGTAGCCGTAGTAGACCAGCACGTTCTGCTGCTCGGTCGACACGCCCACGGGGCCGATCGGCATCGGCGCGTGGTTCATGTCCTTGGCGATCTCCTGCTGCTTCGCATCGGTGGAGTTCTTGCCGACGGTCCAGATCGAGATGCCGTTCAGCGTCAGGCTGAGTTCGCCGTTCAGGAACGCCTTGTTGTTGTTCGAGTCATTCCACGACAGCACGCCCGGGATGAAGGTCTCGTAGAGCTGCTTGACGTATTCGAGCGCGGCGACCGTCTCCGGGGAGTCGATCACGACCTCGTTCTTGTCGTTGACGACCTTGCCGCCGAACGCCCAGAGCGCCCACTGGCACCAGCCATTGGCATCGCCCGTGGCATGGCCGAGCGCGAAGCCGGCCGGCGTGTTGTTCTTCTTCAACGCCTGGCAGAGCTTGAGGAAGCCGGCGGTGTCCTTGGGGAATTCCTCGAAGCCCGCAGCCTTCACGTGGCTGATGCGGTAGTTCAGGCAGCCGCCGGTCGCGCCCTGCGGAATGGCGATCCAGCTGTTGCCCTTCTTGCCGTAACGTTCGGCAACCGGATACCAGCCGCCATACTGCGCGCCGAGATAGTCGGCGACATCAGTCATGTCGATCAGCTTTTCCGGGAATTTGTGGGGATCGTCGAGCGTGCCGATGATGAGGTCGGGGCCGGCGCCGACATTGGCGGCCACCGCGGCCTTGGGGCGGATGTCTTCCCAGCTCTCGGCCTCGAGCTTGATCTTGACCCCGGTCTTCTCGGAGAACTTCTTGGTCTGCTCGGCGAACTTGTCGAACTCGGCCTGGATGAACTGCTTCCAGCGCAAGACGCGGATGGACGCGTTCGGTTCGGGCGTGTTGGTCCACTCCGCGGCGCGGACCGGCACGATGCCCGGGCCGGCCAGCAGCGCTGCGCCGCCCAGGCCGGCCTTAAGCACACTTCGCCTGTCGAAATTGCTCATCGTTCTCTCCCTGAATTTTATATTTGTATTGGGTCGTTCTTGAACAGTCGTTGGGCAATCCTTCGGCGCGGCTACATGCGTTTGCCCGTCGCCTCGTCGAACAGATGAACCAGTGACGGGTCAGGCTTCAGCTTGACCTTGTCGCCCGGATTGAACTGGTGACGCTCGCGGAAGACCGCGACGACCTGCTCGCCACCCACCTTCGCGAACACCTGCGTCTCCGAGCCGGTCGGCTCGACCACGATGATCTCGGCATCGGCGCCGTCGTCCGCGATGGTGAAATGCTCGGGTCGCACGCCATAGACGACAGGGCGACCGTCGGACGCCGCCGGCGCGTTCTTGAGCGGCAGCTTGACGCCGTTCGGCCCCTCGAAGGTCGCAACGCCGTTGACGCGCACATGGCCCTTCAGGAAGTTCATGGCCGGCGAGCCGATGAAGCCGGCGACGAACTGGTTGTCGGGCTTGTCGTAGAGCTCGAGCGGGGTGCCCATCTGCTCGACGATGCCGTCATGCATGACGACGATCTTGTCGGCCATGGTCATGGCCTCGATCTGGTCGTGCGTGACGTAGACGGTCGTCGTCTTCAGCCGCTGGTGCAGCTCCTTGATCTCGGTGCGCATGGCGACGCGCAGCTTGGCGTCGAGGTTCGACAAGGGCTCGTCGAACAGGAACACCTGCGGATCGCGCACGATGGCGCGGCCCATCGCGACGCGCTGGCGCTGGCCGCCGGAGAGCTGGCGCGGATAGCGCTCGAGCAGCGGCGACAGCGCGAGAATTTCGGCGGCGCGCTTGACGCGCTTGTTGATCTCGTCGGAGCTCGCGTTCCGCAGCTTCAGCGAGAAGCCCATGTTCTCGCCGACGGTCATGTGCGGGTAGAGCGCATAGTTCTGGAACACCATCGCAATATCCCGCTCCTTGGGCTGGATATTGTTGACGACGCGGTCGCCGATCGAGATCGTGCCGGAGGTGATGTTCTCGAGGCCTGCAAGCATGCGCAGAAGCGTCGACTTGCCGCAGCCGGAGGGGCCAACCAGGACGACGAACTGGCCGTCCTCGATCGGAATCGAAACGCCGTGCAGGACTTCAAAATTGCCGAACGATTTCCGCACGTCGCGGATTTGCACAGACGACATCTAGCTCCCTCCTCGAAAGTCCACGACGCCTCACGCGCCGCGACCGTCTTGTTTTTCAGACTTCACCGAACGAAGCCCGATCTTAGCGAGCGACATTGTCGGCAGTTTGTGCGGTTTTGGCAATTTGTCTTTGGTTAGTCGTTGCTGGTAGCGCTGTCAACGTTCCTTTGTTTGCCGGACCGACTGTGATAAGAGCAACTAATGGGTCGAAAACGCACCAAGTCAGGTAAAATCCGGCTGGCGGAAGTTGCCGAGCTTGCCGGCGTCAGCCCGATCACGGCGTCCCGGTTCTTCCGCAATCCGGAGGCCCTGTCGGTCGCCAAGCGGACGCGGGTCGAGAGCGCGGCCAACGAGCTCGGCTATGTGCCGAACCTGGCGGCGCGAGCGCTGGCCTCGCAGCGCACCGAAGTGATCGGCGTCTTGATCCCGTCACTGACCAACAACGTGTTTTCCGACGTGCTGCGCGGCATCTATGACGCCTCCGAAGGCAGCCGGTACTCGATCCAGTTGTCCAACACACGCTACA
Organism: Bradyrhizobium barranii subsp. apii; assembly: GCF_011516635.5. GTDB lineage: Bacteria > Pseudomonadota > Alphaproteobacteria > Rhizobiales > Xanthobacteraceae > Bradyrhizobium > Bradyrhizobium barranii. The sequence goes on from NZ_CP096255.1 coordinate 6,028,368, forward strand.
GTATTCTCCAGGAGGAGAAGCTGCTGCGCCTGTTTCTTGCGCAGAAGCCGGCCGGACTGATCGTCACCGGCATCGACCAGACCGCGGAATCGCGCGCGATGCTGGAGGCCGCCGACTGCCCGATCGTGCAGATCATGGAGATCGGGCCCAATCCGGTCGACATGATGATTGGCTTTTCGCACTATGATGCGGCCCGCGCGGCGATCGCCCACCTGTTCGCGCAAGGCCATCGCAAGATCGGCTTCGTCGGCGCGCGCATGGATCCGCGGGTGCAGCGGCGGCTGGACGGATATGTCTCGGCCATGAAGGACGCCGCGCTGTTCGAGCAGCGCCTCGTCGTCACGACGGCGACACCGACCTCGGTGACGCTCGGCGGCACCCTGTTCACCGATCTGCTGGCGCGCGAGCCCGATATCGACTCGGTGTTCTGCGCCAATGACGACCTCGCGCTCGGCGTGCTGTTCGAATGCCGGCGCCGGGAGATCGCGGTCCCCGAGCAGATCGCGATCGTCGGATTCAACGACCTCGAATTCATGGCCTCCGCGGTCCCCACCCTCACCAGCGTGCGCACCAACCGCTACGAGATGGGCAACACGGCCGCCACCATGCTGATCGAAGCGATCGACGGACGCCGCCCCGAGCAGCCGGTGCTCGATCTCGGCTTCAAGGTGATCGAGCGGCAAAGCTCGTCGTCGCGGCGGTCGGACGACAGGCCTGCCGCATCAGGCGCGGGCGCCGCGAACAAAATGATAGCGTTACCAAGTGGCCAAGACTAGTATCGCGCTTGTGAGGGAATGACCCGCCAACGGGCCTTTGAACCATGGATCGCGCCGTTGGGCATCGCACCAGCCGAAGCTGAGCTCCCGACGCCAGTGCGTTTGCATTGCAGGAGAAACCAATGACAAAAAAACCAACCAATGGGCATGCGCCCGCCAGCAACGGCGCTCGCCGCCACCTCCGCTCGCAGGAATGGTTCAACAATCCGCATAATCCGGGCATGACGGCGCTCTATATGGAGCGCTACCTGAATTACGGCCTCACCCGGGCCGAGCTTCAGTCCGGCAAGCCGATCATCGGCATCGCCCAGACCGGCAACGACCTTTCCCCCTGCAACCGCCACCATATCGAGCTGGCGCACCGCGTCCGTGAAGGCATCCGCGAAGCCGGCGGCATTGCGATGGAATTCCCGACCCATCCGATCCAGGAGACCGGCAAGCGCCCGACCGCGGCGCTCGACCGCAACCTCGCCTATCTCGGCCTCGTCGAGATCCTCTACGGCTATCCGCTCGACGGCGTGGTGCTGACCACCGGCTGCGACAAGACCACGCCTGCCTGCATGATGGCTGCGGCGACCGTAAACCTGCCCGCGATCGTGCTGTCGGGCGGGCCGATGCTGAACGGCTGGCATGCCGGCGAGCGCACCGGCTCCGGCACCATCGTCTGGAAGTCGCGCGAGCGGCTCGCCGCCGGCGAGATCGACTATGAAGAATTCATGGAGATCGTGGCGTCCTCGGCGCCGTCGGTCGGCCATTGCAACACCATGGGCACCGCCTCGACCATGAACGGGCTTGCCGAAGCGCTCGGCTTCTCGCTGCCGGGCTGCGCGGCGATCCCCGCCCCCTATCGCGAGCGCGGCCAGATCGCCTACGAGACCGGCAAGCGCGCCGTCGAGATGGTCTGGGAAGACCTCAAGCCGTCGGACATCCTGACCCGCAAGGCGTTCGAGAACTGCATCGTGATCAACTCGGCGATCGGCGGCTCGACCAACGCGCCGATCCACATCAACGCGCTGGCCCGCCACATCGGCGTCGAGCTGTCGATCGACGACTGGCAGAAATTCGGCCACGACGTGCCGCTGCTGGTCAACATGCAGCCGGCCGGCTTCTATCTCGGCGAAGAATTCCACCGCGCCGGCGGCGTGCCGGCCGTGGTGCGCGAACTGATGAAGCACAAGCGCATCCACGAGGACGCGGTTACCGTGAACGGCCGCGGCATCGGCGAGAACTGCGCCAATGCGCCCGCGCCCGACAATGACGTGATCCGGGCCTACGACAAGCCACTGGTGAAGGACGCCGGCTTCCTGGTGCTGAAGGGCAATCTGTTCGATTCCGCGATCATGAAGACCAGCGTGATCTCCAAGGAGTTCCGCGACCGCTATCTCAGCAACCCCAAGGATCTGAACGCCTTCGAAGGCCGCGCCATCGTGTTCGAGGGCCCGGAGGATTATCACGAGCGGATCGACGATGCCTCGCTCGACATCGACGAGAATTGCATGCTGTTCGTCCGCGGCACCGGCCCGATCGGCTACCCCGGCGGCGCCGAGGTCGTGAACATGCAGCCGCCGGCTGCGCTGATCAAACGCGGCATTCTCGCCCTGCCCTGCATCGGCGACGGCCGCCAGTCCGGCACCTCGGGCTCGCCGTCGATCCTGAACGCCTCGCCGGAAGCTGCCGCCAATGGCGGGCTCGCGATCCTCAAGACCGGCGACAAGGTACGCATCGACCTCAACAAGGGCAGCGCCAATATTCTCATTTCGGACGACGAGGTGAAGAAGCGCCACGCCGAGCTGATGGCCAATGGCGGCTTCAAGCATCCGGCGAACCAGACGCCGTGGCAGGAGATCTACCGCAACACGGTGGGCCAGCAATCGACCGGCGCCTGCATGGAGCTCGCCACAAGGTATCAGAACGTCGCCGGCACGTTTGGTGTCGCCAGAGACAACCACTAACAGCCACGTCGTCATTGCGAGCGAAGCGAAGCAATCCAGAGATATCTCCAAGGAGACAGTCTGGATTGCTTCGTCGCAACAGTGCAAAATTGCTGCGCAATTTTGTCACGAGCTCCTCGCAATGACGAGCCGATAGACAAATTCAAGCCAAGGAGAAAAACAACATGGCAGACCGCCTCAAGGGAAAGCGCGCCGTCGTCACGGCTGCAGCGGCAGGCATCGGGCGCGCATGCGCCATCGCATTCGCGCGTGAAGGCGCAACCGTCATCGCCACCGACATCAACGAGGCCGGCATCGCGGGCCTGACCAAGGAAGGCATCGCCGAGGTCGCCAAGCTCGACGTCCGCAACACCGCCGACGTCAACGCCTTCGCCAAGCGCATCGGCAAGATCGACATCCTGCTCAACGCGGCGGGCTTCGTGCATCACGGCACCATCCTGGAGTGCTCGGAAGAGGATTTTGACTTCTCGTTCGACCTCAACGTCAAGTCGATGCACCGGACCATCCGGGCGTTCCTGCCCGAGATGCTGGCGGGCGGCGGCGGCAGCATCGTCAACATCTCGTCCTGCGCCGCGCTGCGGCCACCGGCCAACCGCTACGTCTACAGCGCGTCGAAGGCCGCGGTGTCGCTGCTGACGCGCGCGGTCGCGCTCGACTTCATCACCAAGGGCATCCGCTGCAACAGCATCTGCCCCGGCACCGTCGAGACGCCCTCGATGCTCGACCGCGCCGCCGCGCAGGGACCGCAGGGCAAGGAGATGTTCGTCTCCCGCCAGAAGATGGGCCGGCTCGGCACCGCCGACGAAATCGCATCCATGGCGGTCTATCTCGGCAGCGACGAAAGCGCATTCACCACCGGCGTCGACCTTGTCGTCGACGGCGGCTACATGCTCTGATCGCTCCTCATCCCGAGGAGGCGCGACAACGCCCTCTCGAGGGATGGGCCACGGGCTTATGGTTCGAGACGCGCGCAAGTGCGCGCTCCTCACCATGAGGGATAGACAAGGGAGTTCTCGATGAACAAGATCGATCTCAACGGCCGCATTGCCGTCGTCACCGGCGGCGCGCAGGGCTTTGGCCGTGCCATCACCCGGCGTTTCATCGACTCCGGCGCCAAGGTCGCGATCTGGGATTTCGACTCGGCTCTTGCCGAGAAGACCGCGAATGAAGTCGGCGGCGAGACAAAAGTCTTCAAGGTCGACGTCACCGACCCCGCCGCCGTCGAGCAGGCGCGCGATGCGACGCTTGCCGCCTTCGGCAAGATCGACATCCTCGTCAACAATGCCGGCATCGCCGGCGTCAACAAGCCGGTCTGGGAGACCGATCTCGAGGAGTGGCGCAAGGTCCTGCGCATCAATCTCGACGGCCCTTTCATCGTCTGCAAGGCGATCGTGCCGACGATGCTCAAGCAGAAGTACGGGCGGATCGTGAACATCGCCTCGATCGCCGGCAAGGAAGGCAATCCCAACGCCTCGCATTATTCGGCCTCCAAGGCCGGACTGATTGCGCTGACGAAATCGCTCGGCAAGGAATTGGCGGCACATGACATCCTCGTGAATGCGGTGACGCCGGCCGCGGCGAAGACCGCGATCTTCGACCAGATGACGCAGCAGCATATCGACTTCATGCTGTCGAAAATCCCGAAGGCGCGCTTCGTGCTGGTGGAAGAGCTCGCCGCGATGGTGAGCTGGCTCGCATCCCAAGATTGTGCCTTCTCCACCGGCGCGGTGTTTGATATTTCCGGCGGACGGGCGACCTACTGAAGCTTTGGCCGCCCCTGGAAGGGGCGGACCATGCGGCTTGGACGTCGGGATTTTGGGCGTCGGGATTTCGTGAAGCTCGCAGCGGGCGCAGGCGCGCTTCCGTTGCTGTCGCGTGTTGCGCCCGCGCAACAGGCGCCCAGCCCGCCGAGCATCCGTCCGCCCTCGCCGGCCGAACGCGGCGCCATGGCGCGGCTCGCACGCAGCTTCATGGACAAATACGACGTGCCCGCGCTGTCCTTTGCGATCGGCTATGCCGGCACTGTTGTCCACGAGGACGCCTTCGGTCTTGCCGATCGCGAGCGGAACGAGACCGTGACGCCGCGACATCTGTTCCGGATCGCCAGTGTCAGCAAGATGATCACCTCGGTCACGATCTTCCGCCTGATCGAGGAGAACCGCCTCAAGCTCACGGATCGCGTGTTCGGCCCCGGTGCGCTGCTCGGCACCGATTACGGGTCACCGCCCTACTCTGCCGGCATCGACCAGATCACGCTCGAGCATCTGCTGACGCACGCTGCCGGCGGCTGGAGCAATGACAACCGCGATCCCATGTTCACGCATCCGCGGATGGATCATGCCGAGCTGATCGCCTGGACGCTCGCCAACCGGCCGCTGGACCGGCCTCCGGGCCAGCACTACGCCTATTCCAAGTTCGGCTATTGCGTTCTGGGCCGCGTGATCGAGAAGCTCACCGGCCAGGCCTATGCCGAGCACGTCCGCACCGAGGTGCTGACGCGCTGCAGTGTCACCGACATGACCATCGCCGGTAATACCCGCGACCAGCGTCAGGCCGGCGAAGTCGCCTATTACGGTCAGGGTGAAAGTCCGTATGAGATGAAGGTGAGGCGGATGGATTCCCATGGCGGCTGGATCGCGACGCCGGCGGATCTCGTCCAGTTCCTGATGCATGTCGACGGCTACACGAGACCGGCGAACATCCTGCGGCCGCGCACCATCGAGGTCATGACCACCGCACCCAGTTACAGCCCGAACTACGCCAAAGGCTTCTGTGTCAACAAATTCGACAATTGGTGGCACAATGGCAGCCTGCCGGGCACGAGCACGATTGCCGTGCGCACCCATGGCGGCTTCTGCTGGGCCGCCTTCACCAACACCAGACGCGGGAATTCCAACATGGATGGCGATCTCGACAATCTCAACTGGAGCATGGCGCGCCAGGTCGGCGAATGGCGGGTGGCCTGAGCCATGATCCGGGAAGGTGGATGCCTGTGCGGCGCGGTGCGGTTCAAGGCGGAGGGTGAGCCGCTCAACGTCCGCATCTGCCATTGCCGCCTGTGCCAGAAGGCGATGGGCTCGCCCTACTTCGCCCGCGCGCAATTCGATCAACGCGCGCTGACCGTCGAGGGCGACATCGAGCGTTATGCCTCGTCCGAGAACATCGACCGCGTGTTCTGCAAGCGCTGCGGCACGCGCCTGTTCTCCTGGCGGCGCAACGGCACGCTGGCGGGCGTCTCGCTCACGACCTTCGACGATCGCAACGCCTTCGCGCCGACCGAGCACATCTGGGTCTCGGAGAAGGTCGCATGGCTGAAGCTCGACGACGGCCTGACGCAATATCAGGGCACCATCCCGGCGTGACGTCAGGCTTGCCCTGACGCAGGCACTCTCGCCGCCTGAGCGCGCCGTCCCGTCGTCGTCGCGATCCAGATCCCGGCAAACACCGCGACAATGCCGGCCGCCAGATTCCAGCGCAGCGGTTCGTTCAGCAGCCAGGCGCCGACCAGCGATGCCGTGATCGGGTTGACCGAGATCGCGACGCGCGTCGGCGTGGTCCGCTCCAGCGCGAAGGCCCAGAGATAGAAGGTCAGCGCCGCGCCAACGGCGCCGAGATAGAAAGCCGCCAGCCATTGCGGCGCGCCGAAGCCGGCGACCGGCGCAAAACTGCCGCGGACATAAGAGAGCAGGATGAGGCAGGCTGCGCCGGCCGCCATGCTCATGGTCGTGAAGGCGATCGGGCTGGAGCGCCGGATCAGCGGCTTCGACCAGATGCCGTACAGCGCCATGCACAGCGCAGCCGCCATCATCAGGAGATCGCCGCGCCAGGCGCCGGATGGTGCCGAGGTCAGGTCGGAGAGCAGCGCGACGGCAACGCCAAATGTCGCAATCGCGACACCGATCGATTTGCGCCAGCTCAGGGCTTCGGCGCCGAGCGCGGCGCCGATCACGAGCGACAACAGCGGAAGTGTCGACAAGGCGAGCGCGCCGCGCGCGGCGGTCGTGAAGATCAGCGATGCGTTGAACAGGATCGGAAACAGCGCGAAGAACAGGATGCCGAGCCCGGTCGCGGCGGCCCAGTCCCCTCGCCCCGGCCAGCGGTCACCGCGGAGCAGCGTGAGGGGCAGCAGCAGCAAGAAGCCGATGCCGAACCGGAACGAGCCGATCGCGAGCGGATCGAGGCTGCTCACGAGATAGCGCGTGGCACCGATCGAGGTGCCGCCGAGGCCGCTCGACAGCACCGCGGCCAGAACGCCGGAGATTTCGCCCACACTCCCTCCCTTGACGAGCCCTGAACGCAGCATACGAGGCGCGCCGAAACAGGGAATGGAGTTTCCGTCATGCTGGGATAAGTTTTCGTCATGACCACGCCTGTTCTCGACCCCGATCTGCTGAAGGCATTTCTCGCCGTCGCCGAGCATCGCTCGTTCACGCGCGCAGCCCGATTGCTCAACCGGACCCAGTCGGCGGTCAGCGTCCAGATCAGGCGCCTGGAGGAGCGGATCGGCACCAAGCTGTTTCAGCGCACCAGGGCCGGCGTCGCGCTGACCGCGGCGGGCGAAGAACTCCTCGTTTATGCGACACGGCTTCTCGACCTCAATGCAGAGGCGATCGATGTGCTCCGCGCACGCAAGCGCGACGCCGTGGTCCGGCTCGGCGTGATGGACGATTACGGTACGATCGTCATTCCGCCCTTGCTGGCGCATTTTGCCAAAAGCCATCCGGAGATCCGGGTCGAGATCGAGACCGGCCTGACCGCGACGATGCCGGCCCGGCTCGGCGAGGCCTATGACCTCGTCATCGCCATGCATCCGGAAGGACGCGGCGATGGCGTGCTGCTGCGGCGCGAGCAGGCGGTCTGGGCTGCGGCCAGGACGTATCGGGCCGAAGCACAGGACACGCTGCCCGTCGCGCTCTACCCGCCGGGCTGCCTGTTCCGGCAATGGGCCGCGGAGGCCCTCGATGCCGCAGGCCGGCCGTGGCGCCTCGCCTATGTCAGCCGCACCCTTGCGGCGGTGGAAGCGATCGCAGCGGAGGGCCTCGCCATCACCGTCGTGAAGGCCGGCACCCTGCCGCCTCGCCTGCGCGTCCTGTCGGACGGCCTGCCGCCACTGCCGCCCGCCGACATCCGCCTGCACCGCGCGCGCAACCTGTCGCAGCCGGCGGCGCTGCTGGCGGATCATTTACGGCTTGGGATTTCGGAACCCGCGTCCCATATCCTGACCTGACGCGTTGCCCCATCACCGGATCGGCCGGGTTGGCTGCAAGGCCGCAGGCAAACCGGGATAGACGAGCCGTGAACATTTCCTTCTATGACCTATCGGTGTGGGTGCTCCCGCTGGTGCTCGCCATCACCTTCCACGAGGCCGCGCACGCTTTCGTCGCGTACCGTCTCGGTGACAACACGGCCTGGCAGCTCGGCCGCGTCAGCTTCAACCCTATCAAGCATATCGATCCGTTCGGCACCCTGATCCTGCCGGCGATGCTGCTGTTCGCGCACTCGCCGTTCCTATTCGGCTATGCCAAGCCGGTTCCCGTCAATTTCCGCAAGCTCAACCATCCCAGGCTCGACATGGTCTGGGTGGCCCTTGCCGGGCCCGCCACCAACATCCTGCTGGCGCTCGCGGCGGCTCTTGCCCTCCATGCCGTGCCCTTTGCACCGGCCGGCTCGGCCCAGTGGATTTTCGACAACCTCAAGAACGCGCTGGTCATCAACGCGGTGCTGGCGGTGTTCAACATGATGCCGATCCCGCCGCTCGACGGCGGGCGCGTCGCGGTCGGGCTGTTGCCTCGGCTGGCCCGGCTCGAGCCATTCGGGATGCTGATCCTGATTGGTCTTCTGATCCTGCTGCCGCTCGCGGGCTCGCAGTTCGGTCTAAATCTTGATGTTATTTCAGGAATACTGCGGACGTTGACCGGTTATGTGATTCAGGCTGTTCTCTTCCTGACCGGCAACGCGTAGTTCAACAGAACACCCGAACATAAGCCGAAGGGCTCGAGGCCGACTTGGTCAAAGCTGCCGATATGCTGATCGCGCGACGCGCGGACACCCGTGCCCGCGCCGATTTTGCCACCTGGAAGATGATGGCCAAGCTCAACGGGGCCTCCGCGCTGCCTGCCGAGGCGCAGGAGTTCCTCGCCAGCTACAAGAACCTGCTCGCGCAGATGAGCGAGGGCGAGGCCACCGAGGCCACGATCGGCGCGATCTACAAGGCCTACTATGCCGAGATGGGTGGCGCGGGAACTCCGCCCGACGTCCGGACCCGTCCGCCCGAGCCGGCGGCGGACAATGTTACCGCTTTCCGCCGCCCGCCTCCGAAACCGGCGAAGACGGCCTCCTTTACGGCGGCGTTTAGCGGAGCCCAGAAACGGCCGCTCCCGGTGGCGCTGATCTTCGTCTGCCTGGTCGTGGTCTATGTCGGGATCCGGCTCTACTGGCGCTGAGCCGATTTCTTCTTTTTCTTCTCGTCCGGCGGCGTGAAGATGATGTCGACGGTCCGCTCGAACCGGTCTTCGGTCAGTCCGGCCGGGGGCTGCGGGATGGGATCGGACTTGCGGACAATCGAGAGCGCGGCCGCATCGTAGGCCACATCCCCTGACGACTCCACGACGTCGACGGACAGCACATTGCCCCTGCGGTTGATCGCGAAGCTGACCTTCACCTTCTGATTATTGGGCTGCTTGCCCTCCGGGTTGACCTTGTGGGCCGTGAGGTGCGCGCTGATCTTGCGATTCCAGTCGGTCGTAATCCTGAGGATGTCCTTGCCGAGGCCAAGCACCGGCGCCAGGGCCTTCTCGGCCTCGCGCGCGTCCTCGTCGAGGGTCTGCCGCGCCGTTGCAACCGACTGCGGCGAAGCCTCGGCAGCGGGTGTCTCGACCGCCGCGATCTTGGGATCCTCGTCCTGCGGCTTCTTCGAGATGTTTTCGGTGACGACCCGATCGGGATCGTCGACCTGTTGCGACTGGTCCTTTGGAAGCTCGGTTTCTTTGGTCTCGGCCTTTTGCTCGGGAAGCGCCTGCTGCTCCTGCATCGCTTCGCTGTCCGGTCCCGGCGGAAGGTCGGTCTCAGGCGCCTTGGGCGAGGCCATCTCGACGGCGAACTCCGCGCCGGACGCGCCCAGGCCATCGTCGTCGTCATCGGTCCGCAGATGGGCCAGGGCGAGCGCGGCCCCGCCCAGATGGAGCGCGAGCGCCGCCACCGCTGCCAAAATCCAGAGCTTCCGGGATGGTCTGACTTCGTCCGACATCGTGCGCCTCTAAGTGTCCGACCGAAAAATAAGTTGAGTGATATCAGCGAGTTCTGATTCCATCGGTGTTGCGAAGCATCAAAGGGATCGAGAATGTGGACTGATATCACCCGGGCACAGTTTGCCCGAGAGGAGCTGCGTTTGCCAAGCGACTTGACGGATGCGGAATGGGGCGTGCTGGAGAGGTTGCTTCCTGTGCGGGCCAAGCGCGGGCGGCGCCCGAAATGGAGCTATCGCGACATCGTCGAGGCAGTACTCTATCTGCTGCGCGGCGGATTGCCGTGGCGCATGCTGCCGCCCACTCTGTTTCCACCAATGACCACGGTGCAGTACTATTTCTACCAATGGCGCGACAGCGGATTGTGGCAATCGATCAACCACGCACTCCTGATGCTGGCGCGCGAGGCGATCGGCCGGGAGGCCTCGCCGACGGCCGGCGTGATCGACAGCCAATCGGTCAAGACCACGGAAAGTGGCGGCCCTCGCGGCTACGACGCGGGAAAGAAGATCAAGGGTCGAAAGCGCCACATCGTCACCGACACCCAAGGGCTCCTGGTCGGAGCGATCGTTCACGCTGCCGACGTCCAGGATCGTGACGGCACGCCAGATGTCCTGTGCAGCATTCGCTACCGCTTCCCCTGGCTGCGCCATATCTTCGCCGATGGCGGCTATGCCGGCGAAAAGCTCAAGGCGGTGCTGGAAAAGATCGGCCGGTGGACTGTCGAGATCATCAAGCGCTCCGATGCCGCACAGGGCTTCGAGGTGCTTCCGCGCCGCTGGGTGGTCGAACGAACCTTCGCCTGGCTCGGCCGCAACCGCAGATTGGCCAAGGACTTCGAGCGAACCATCGAAAGCGCAACTGCCTGGCTCTTCCTCGCCTCTGTCCAACTCATGACAAGGCGCATCGCAGCGATAAAAACAGCAATGCAATTTTGAGTCAGGCTCTAAGGCTGACCGGCGCCTGCCACGGGCGCTCCGGGAGCGCCCTCCAGCGCGACCAGCTTCACCCGGGAATAGCCGCCTGAGCGCAAGAGCTCCATGACACTCATCAATTCGCCATACGGCACCGAGCGATCGGCGCGCAGGAAGACATACTTGTCCTTGCTCATGTCGGACAGGCCGTCGAGGGTCCCGATCAACTCGGCGCGGTGGACCGGGTTTTCGCCGATCGCAAGCGTCAGATCGGGCTTGATGCTGAGATAGGTCGGCTTGTCCGGCTTCTTCTGCGGGGTCGCGCTCGAGGTCGGCAGATCGATCGGCAGGTCGACCGTGGAGAGCGGAGCTGCGACCATGAAGATGATCAGCAGCACCAGGATGACGTCGATGAACGGCGTGACGTTGATGTCATGCGTCTCGCCGAAATCGTCGTCGTCATCATTGTCTGCGAGCGAAACGCCCATGGTTCACTCCGCCGCGCGCGAATGCGCGCTGCCGTGGCTGCGGTCGAGATCGCGCGAGAGCAGCCGCCCCGCCGCGCCCGAGGCACGGCTGACGAGCTCGAGATAGCTTTTCGTCATGCGCGAGAAGTGGTTGTAGATGATGACGGCGGGAATGGCGGCGACGAGGCCGATCGCGGTCGCAAGCAGCGCCTCGGCGATGCCGGGCGCGACGACGGCGAGGTTCGTGGTCTGCGACTTCGAGATGCCGATGAAGCTGTTCATGATGCCCCAGACCGTGCCGAACAGGCCGACGAAGGGCGACGTGGAGCCGATGGTCGCGAGCACACCCATGCCGACGCGGATGCGCCGCGCCTCCGCGCGCACGATTTCGGAAAAGCTCGAGACCGCGCGCTCCTTGATGCCGGCATCGCTGGACAGGCCGGCCGACATCCGCGCCTCACGCAGCGCTGCCGCCAGGAAGGACGGCAGAATGCCCTGCTTGGCGCCGAGCGCCATTTGCGCTTCCGCGAGCGAGCGCGCCTCCGAGATCTTCTTCAGTGCCGAACGAAGCTTGCCGGACGCGACCGACAGCTCGATCGACTTGGCGATCAGGACGGTCCAGGTCATCAACGATGCGAAGGCAAGCCCGATCATCACCGCCTTCACGATGACGTCCGCCGACATAAACATCACCCAGGGGGACAGCTCCTTCATGGCCGGCGCGATAGCGGCCGCGTCGGGCTTCGCCACGGGCGCCACCACCGCCGGAGCGGCAGCCGGAGCCGGGCTGGCGGTGGCCGGCTGAGCCGTCGCCTGTGCCGGTGCAGGTGCCGCCGGCGGGGTCTGTGTCTGGGCAGAAACAGGGGATACGAGCCAGGCGGCCGCCAGCATCAAGGCGGCGGCAAGGCTTGCTTGGAAGGACATGATCTTCATACTTCGGCCCAGTAGCGAATGAGGTTGTGATAGATACCCGTCAATTTGACCGTTTCGGGATCGTCACGCCCGAGCCGTTCCACCAGCGCCTGTATCGCGGTGTCGAGGTCAAAGATCATGCTCCGGGCTTGATCGTCCCGTATCATGCTCTGAAGCCAGAAGAAAGACGCAACCCGCGTCCCCCTCGTCACCGGCGTGACGAGATGGAGGCTGGTCGAGGGATAGAGCACGCAGTCCCCGGCTTGCAACTTCACTTCGTGCGAACCGTAGGTGTCCTCGATCACAAGTTCGCCACCGTCATACTCTTCCGGCTCGGCCAGGAACAGCGTGACCGACAGGTCCGTGCGGATGCGAAGGCCGGTCAGGCGGTCGCCGCGGATCGCATTGTCGACATGCAGCCCGAAATGATGGCCGCTGTTCGCCGCATAGCGGTTGAACAGCGGCGGGAAGATCTGCAGTGGGATCGCCGCTGCCAGGAAACGCGGGTTCGACGTCAACGCCGAGATGATGCGGTTGCCGAGCTTGCGCGCGACCTCGCTGTCAGGCGGCAACTGCTCATTGCGCTTGACCATTGCTGACTGCGCGCCCGCGGTGGAACGGCCGTCTTCCCATTCGCTGGCGTCCATGATGCGGCGGAATTCCGCCACATCATCCTTGCTCAGGACGCCGTCTATGCATGTCAGCATGGCACCTCGTCGTTACTCCATCAGTAGCGCGCCGAGATCACCAGATAGGCGGCGCGTCCCGGTGCTTCCAGCACGAAGGGCGCGGCGCTCTGGTACAGCGCGTCATAGCAGCGTTTGTCGAAGATGTTGTTCACGAACAGCTTCAACTGCCAGTTCTTGTTGATCTTAGCTTCCGCGAACACATCGAAGCGCCAGTAGCTCGGAAGCGACGTGCCTGCGTTGGCCGCAAGCAACGAGCCACCGTAGATCTTCGAGCGGTAGACGGCCTGCCCGCCCAGTTCCCAGATATCGTTGAACTGGTACTTCGACAGCATGCTGAACGACTGATGGGCAACGTTGGCCAGAGGAAGCCCGACATTGGTGGTGTAGAGAAGCGGCGCGGGCATGTTCGCGGGCCTCACATTTGAAGCCGTAACCTCCGACTGCATCAGGACGAGACCGCCGAACACGCTCCATTTGTCCGTGATCTTGCCGCTCACGCCGAGATCGATGCCGCGAATACGATAAGCGGAACCTGCGGTGATACACGATATGTTGCCGGTCGTGCCGGCGGGATAGACGCATCCCAACGCGGACGCCGTGGCCACACTATTGACGTTCTGTGCCTCGCGCGCATTGTCCTTGGTGGTCTGAAACAGCGCAGCCGTCAGGAGCAGGTGGCGGTCGAACAGCTCCCACTTGGTGCCGAGTTCGATGGCCGTGTTCTTCTCCGGCCCGAAGATCTGATTATTGCCGCCGGCCAGAGCGGGATTGACGCCGCCATATGCCGTGCTGGTGCCGTCGAACTCGGCGCCCACCGGGTTCGCTGAGGTCGCGTAGGCCACGTACACGCTGCCGTTTGGCGCCGGCTTCAAGGTCAAACCGAGATTGAAGTTGGGAATCAGGAAGTTTGCCGATTGCTGCTTGAGAGCGTTGCCCGCCCCGTATGCAGACGTATCGAGGTTGTAGTTGTCGTAGCGGAAGCCGCCATTGAGGATCAGGAGGTCACGATAGTTCGCACTGTCCATGACGTAGCCGCTGACAGTGTCGATGCCGATCTTGGCCGGCAGACCGGCCAGTGCGAGCGCCTTCCCGGGCAAGAACGTGTCCTGAGGGAAGAAGACGCTGACACCTGTCGGTGAGCCGCCTGGAGTGATCGGAACTCCGTTCCCTTCCGAGGTGAGCCCGAGATACTTGTCGATCGACGACCGCTCGCGATCGACTTCGATCCCGGCCAGCGCGGTGTGCTTGAAGCCGGCCCAGTCCTGGAACTTGTAGGTCGCTTCCGTCTGGTTGGCGAGCACGTCAGTGATCTGGAGACGGCTCTGCGGATTCATCGTGAGCGTCGAATTCGAAAGCGGGTTGGCGATCACCGGCTGCTCAGGCAGCGTTCCGACATAGTTCTGGGTCGAACGAGATACGCGGAACTTGTTGCTGACCATCAAGTCGGGCGTGATCTGCACTTCCGCGTTCAACGAACCGATGTCCTGGCCGGTCCGGTAGAAGTCGCGGTTGATCTGGCCATACCAGTTGTTGCGGTTGGAGCCGAAGTCCGGGAACGGCCCACCGGCGGTCGTCGCCGTGCTCGGCCGGTAGTAGGGCACGCCGAAGTCCGGCACGCCGGTCAACTCGGTGTGGATGTAACCCCCGGTCACCTTGATCGTGTCGGTCGGCTTCCAGGTCGTGGCGACGAACGCGCCGTTGCGATTATCCTTGACGAAATCGCGACCGGCGACATCGGCGTCCTGGAACAGACCGCCGGCACGAACGGCCAGCGTCGGGTTGATCACCTGGTTGACGTCGAGCACCACACGCTTGGTCTGGTCGGTGCCAAACGTCGTGTCCATGTTGTAGAAACTGTTCTGCGTCGTCGCCTGCTTGGTGACGATGTTGATCGCACCACCGGCGACACCGCGGCCCGCGAAAGTTGAGCCCGGACCACGCAGAATTTCGACCTGCTCGGTGAAGAAGTTTTCGCGCACGCTGACACCGGCGTCGCGCACGCCGTCGATGAAGATGTCGTTGCGGGCATCGAAGCCGCGAATGAAGAAGCGGTCACCGAAGGCATTGCCGCCCTCACCCGTTCCGAGCGTCACGCCTGCCGTGCTCAGGATCGCCTGCTTCAGCGTCGTGGCGTTCTTGTCCGCGAGCACATCCTTTGTAAGCACGGTGATCGATTTTGGCGTGTTGAGGATTGGCTCAGGGAATTTACCCGACGCTTGCACTCGGGTGGCCATATAAGGCGCGGCGGGATTTGCGTACGGATCACGATCGGCAGGACCAGGGCTCGGATTGGCGACAGGCGCTTGTGCGGCCTGCTGCCGCTGCGCCGCGCGCCGCAGCGCGTTGCGCGCGCGAATCTGATCGGCGGTGGGCTTCGAAGCGGTCGGACGCGGACGCTGCTGAGGCGCATCGACGTTCACGGGGGGCAGATTGGTCTGCTGCGCCTGTGCGCCGGTCGAGACCGTCGCGACCGCGATCAGACTGGCGACCGTGGACACAGTCTTGCCGGTCGCAGCGTCGAAATTGTTGCCGAAGGATTTCCGATCCGCGACCGAACGCAACGATCGCGGTGTCTTCATCATGCCCATCACACGCCCCACAGTGCTTATGCTTCCATTGGTCGCGTTGCGACAACGCGACGCATTGGTGCTATCGGGCGTGTTCATGGGGGTCAACGCGATCTCTGCAACACTCCGTTTGAATCCGACCATTTCAAAGCAATTCTAAACTCGGTTGAGTGCGCCGCAGTTTTAAATGGTTCTAAACTTGAACCGTTCTAATCTGGACATTGATCGCTGCGATCTCGTCGTACCGCATCAACCTTCGAGCTGATGCGCTTCGTCGATGCAGAAACGCGAACGATGGGGCGGTGCTATCGGTCGGAGAAAAGCAGGTCAATGCGATTGATCTGCCTGCACATTTGAATTCATCCAGATCGGACTCGGTGCAGATTTCAATCTGGAAACATGGGCGCATGCGAGAGCTGCGCAGGCGCGAGCAGCGGCGCCGCTCTCAATCGCTGCTCGGCGGCTTCATCAGCGAGAACAATTCGTCGACGGTTTTCTGCGCGACGGCACGCACACGATCGGAGTTGTCCATGCCGGCGATGTTGACGCCGCTAACGACGGCTTTGATCTCGTCGCGGAAGTCGGTCAGAAATCGCAAGGGATCGCGCTGCTCGTTGGCGACGCGCGCGATCAGTCCCGTGATCAGAATCTGGCACGCGATCAGCTTGCCGTTCAGTTCGTCCATCCTGCGCTCCCGTTGTGGCGGGGCCGATATGACCGATGCCGGATTTCCTGACAACCGAAACGCCGTGCAGGCGAATTAGAACCGTTCTCACGGGGGGTGATTCCGGCGCGCTTCGCGGCGCAGCCGGGGCGCCCTCGCGGACAGCTCTGCAAGCCGCCCACACCGGCTCCGGGCATTGCCCAAGATTTGCGCGCGGATCGCTCGCGCCGGGAAAATGCAGCACTGCACACCGTAGTGTCACGGAGCTGCCTAGACAGTGCAAAGCTTTCCAATTGTTTAGGATTCCGAACCGATAGTGCTGTTTACACTGGAACTTGGCGTGTATTATACAAGCGCGCTGGAACCCTATGATTGCTCCACAATTCGTAGTTTTGGGCGTAAAAGCCAACGAGCCGACATGAAAAAAACACGGCCGATCCTCTGGATTCTGATCATCGCGGCTGTGGCCTCCGCGGGTTACTATGGCTGGCAGAAATTCAGCTCGCCCGAGGCCGGAAAAACCCAGACGGCTCAGAAGGGTCCGGCGCGTCCGCCCGCCATCCCCGTCAGCGTTTCGCCGGTCCAGAAGGCCGACTTTCCGGTATATCTGACCGGTCTCGGCACGGTTCAGGGCTTCAACACCGTACAGGTCCGGAGCCGGGTTGACGGCCAGATCGACAAGATCGCCTTCAGCGAAGGCCAGATGGTCAAGCAGGACGAGCTTCTGGTCTCGATCGACCCCCGGCCCTATCAAGCCACGCTCGACCAGGCCAAGGCCAAGAAGGCGCAGGACGAGGCGAATCTCGCCAACGCCAACCTCGAGCTCCAGCGTGCCATGAAGCTTGGCGAGTTCGCGACTGCGCAGCGGGTCGACACCCAGCGTTCCACCGTCGCGCAGCTGACCGCCCAGATCGCCGCCGACGAAGCCGCCATCTCCAACGCGCAGACCCAGCTCGACTACACCCAGATCAAGGCGCCGTTCACCGGCGTGGCCGGGCTGCGCCTGGTCGACGTCGGCAACATCGTCAACGCCTCCACGCAGACGGGAATCGTAACGATCTCGCAGGTCGAGCCGATCTCGGTGATCTTCACCGCGCCGGAAGATCAGCTGCCCTATATCAGCGAAGGCCAGAAGGCCGGTGCGCGCAAGGTGATCGCGTTCACCACCGACGGGAAAAAGACGCTGGCCGAGGGCAAGCTCGCGGTCATCAACAATCAGGTCGACACGACCAGCGGGACTATTCGGCTCAAGGCGGTGTTCGACAACAAGGAACACACGCTTTGGCCGGGCCAGTCGGTTTCGACGCGCCTTCTGGTACGCACCCTGAAGGACGCGACCGTGGTTCCGGATGACGCGGTTCAGCATTCGACCAACGGCCTCTACGCCTATACCGTCAATCAGGACAACAAGGCGGAAGTGCACAAGATCAAGGTCAGCTACGCGATCGACGGCCGTTCGGTCGTCGACGAAGGCTTGAGCCCGGGTCAACAGGTGATCACCGGCGGCCAGTTCAAGGTCCAGCCCGGAAGCCTGGTCTCGACGGCCGTAGCAAGCTCGGATCCGAGCCAGAACAAGGTACGACAGGAATGACCGAGGGCGGGATTTCGGCACCTTTCATCCGTTATCCCATCGGCACCTCGCTGCTGATGGCCGGCATTCTGTT
The DNA here is from genome assembly GCF_011516635.5 of Bradyrhizobium barranii subsp. apii. Taxonomy (GTDB): domain Bacteria; phylum Pseudomonadota; class Alphaproteobacteria; order Rhizobiales; family Xanthobacteraceae; genus Bradyrhizobium; species Bradyrhizobium barranii. The sequence goes on from NZ_CP096255.1 coordinate 6,046,217, forward strand.
CGTCGGTCTCGTCGCCTATCCCCTGCTGCCGGTCGCACCGCTGCCGCAGGTGGACTTCCCGACCATCCAGATCACGGCCAATTTGCCGGGCGGCAGCCCCGAGACGATGGCCTCGGCGGTGGCCCAGCCGCTCGAGCGGCAATTCGCCCAGATCCCCGGCATCGCCCAGATGACCTCGACGAGTTATCTCGGCACCGCCTCGATCACCATCCAGTTCGACCTCAACCGCAGCATCGACGGCGCCGCCAACGACGTGCAGGGCGCCATCAACGCTGCAAGCGGCCAATTGCCGAAGAACCTGCCCTCGCCGCCGACCTACCGCAAGGTCAACCCGGCCGACGCGCCGATCCTGCTGCTCTCGGCGACATCCGATACACTGCCGCTGACCACCGTCAGCGATGCCGTCGACGCCAAGCTTGCCCAGCAGATCAGCCAGCTCTCGGGCGTCGCCCAGGTCTTCATCGGCGGCCAGCAGAAGCCCTCCATCCGCATTCAGATCGACCCGGCGAAACTCGTCGCCAAGGGCCTGTCGCTGGAGGACGTGCGCAGCCAGATCGCGATCACCACGGTCGACAGCCCCAAGGGCAATATCGACGGGCCGAAGCGCGCCTACACGATCTACGCCAACGACCAGCTCACCCAGTCCAAGGACTGGAACGACGTCGTCATCGCCTATCGCAATGGCGGTCCGCTTCGAATCCGCGACATCGGACAGGCGGTGAGCGGCGCCGAGGACGCCAAGCAGGCAGCCTGGGCCAACGGCAAGCGTGGCGTGTTCCTGGTGGTGTTCAAGCAGCCGGGCGCCAACGTCATCGAGACCGTCGACCGGATCAAGGCCACCCTGCCCCGCCTCGTCGCGGCGATTCCGCCCGCGATCAAGATCGAGTTGATCAGCGACCGCACCACGACCATCCGCGCCGCGGTCGAGGACGTCCAGTTCACGCTGCTGCTAACCATTGCCCTCGTGGTCATGGTCATCTTCGTCTTCCTGCGCAGCTTCTGGGCGACGGTCATTCCCACCATCACGGTTCCGCTGGCGCTATTGGGCGCGTGCGCCCTGATGTGGGTGGTTGGCTATTCGCTCGACAATCTGTCGCTGATGGCGCTCACCATCGCGGTCGGATTCGTCGTCGACGACGCCATCGTGATGCTCGAGAATATCACGCGCTACATCGAGGAAGGCGAATCGCCCATGGCGGCCGCCTTCAAGGGCTCCAAGGAAATCGGCTTCACCATCGTCTCGATCAGCATCTCGCTGGTCGCGGTGCTGATCCCGCTGCTGCTGATGGGCGGCATCATCGGACGCCTGTTCCGCGAGTTCGCCGTCGTGCTGGCGATGACCATCTTCGTCTCGATGTTCGTGTCGCTAACGCTGACGCCGATGATGGCCTCGCGCTTCCTGCGCGCCCACGGCGAGGTGACCCACGGCAAGTTCTACCAGTGGAGCGAACGCGCCTTCGACGGCATGCTGCGCGGCTACGAGTACGTTCTCGATCATGCCCTGGCCTGGCGCCGCACCACGCTCCTGATCTTCTTCGCCACGCTCGGCCTGTCGATCTATTTGTTCATCCTGATCCCGAAGGGCTTCTTCCCGCAGCAGGACGTCGGCCTGATCACCGCGACCTCGGAAGCGTCCCAGGACATCTCTTTCGCCGAGATGCAGCGCCGCCAGGTCGAGCTCGGCAAGATCGTGATGGACGATCCCGACGTCGCCACGATCGCGATGAACATCGGCGGCAGCGGCCGCGCCGGCAACAACGGCAATTTGTTCATCACGCTGAAGCCGCGTAACGAGCGCAACGCGTCGGCGCAGGAGATCATTGCCCGGCTGCGTCCCAAGCTCGATAAGGTGTCGGGCGCCCGCCTCTACATGCAGGCGGCCCAGGACGTCCGGCTCGGCGGCCGGCCGACGCGCACGCAGTTTGAATTCACGCTACAGGATGCCGATCTCACCGAGCTCAACGACTGGGCGCCGAAAATCCTCGCCAAGATGCAGACGCTGCCGCAACTGCGCGACGTTGCGACCGACCAGCAGACGCAGGGCACCACGGTCCAGCTCAAGATCAACCGCGACACCGCATCGCGCTACGGCATCCAGCCGCAGCTGATCGACGACACGCTGTATGACGCCTTCGGACAGCGGCAGGTCACGCAGTATTTCACCCAGCTCAACACCTACAAGGTGATCCTCGAGATCCTGCCGGAGATGCAGGGCAGTCTCGACAGCCTGAACAAGCTCTATCTGAAATCGCCGCTGACCGGCGACCAGGTGCCGTTGTCGACCTTTGCGACCTGGACCACCGATCCGGTCCGCCCGCTCTCGATCAGCCACCAGGGCCAGTTCCCGGCGATCACGATCAGCTTCAACCTCGCCCAGGGCGTCGCGCTCGGCCAGGCCACCGAGGCCGTGCAGAAGGCGATGGCCGATCTCGGCGCACCCCCGACCCTGAATTCGAGCTTCCAGGGTACCGCGCAGGCGTTCCAGCAGTCGCTCGGCACCGTGCCGCTGCTGATCCTCGCAGCCCTCGTCGTGGTCTATTTGATCCTCGGCATTCTCTACGAGAGCTACATCCACCCGATCACGATTCTGTCGACCCTGCCCTCGGCCGGCGTCGGCGCGCTCCTGATCCTGATGGCGGCCGGCTTCGACTTCAGCCTCATTGCATTGATCGGAATCATTCTCCTGATCGGCATCGTGAAGAAGAACGGCATCATGATGGTCGACTTCGCCATCGCGGCCGAGCGCGACGAACACAAGACGCCGGAGGAATCGATCCGTCAGGCCGCGCTGCTGCGCTTCCGGCCGATCATGATGACGACGATGGCCGCCCTGCTCGGCGGCGTGCCGCTGATGCTCGGCCACGGCACCGGCGCCGAGATCCGCCAGCCGCTCGGCTACGCCATGGTCGGCGGCCTGATCGTCAGCCAGGCGCTGACGCTGTTCACCACCCCGGTGGTCTATCTCTATCTCGACGAGCTCAACAATTGGTTCTCGGGCTGGGGCCGTTCGGGTGACGGCAAAGGTCACGAGGCGCCCGAGCACAGCACCGTCAAGCAGGCCGCCGAGTAAGCTTGCACCGCGGCTTCCGCGACGCTACAGCGAGGCCCTCGGTTCACGCCAACGCGGTTTCGCCATGTCCATGCAATCCAGACTTGTCGCCCTCGCCGCCGCCCTTCTGCTGTCGACAGGCGGCGCGTATGCCCAGCAGAGCGCCAAAAAGAACGCCGCTTCCCCTGCACCGGCCGCACAGCCCGCGCCAGCTCCGACCCAGCCGCAGGCTGACGGTGCGCAGCAAGCCGGATGGGTCGTGCGCTGCACCAGCGTCAGCCGCGATGCGCCGCTCGAATGCGCGATGGAGCAGAACGCGGTGCTGACCAAGACCGGCCAGACCATCGTCCTGATCAACATCCGCATCGCGCCCGACACCCGCACGCCGGTGGCGCTGCTGCAATTGCCGCTCGGCCTCAACCTGCCCGTCGGGGCCAAGCTCCAGGTCGACGAGGGCAAGACATTCGACCTTCAGATCCAGACCTGCGAGAACCGCGGCTGCTACGCCTCGACGCCGATCGCGGCGGACCTGCTCGCGGCCTTGCGGTCGGGCAAGCAGCTGAAGGTCTCCTTCCAGAACATGGCCAAGGAGGCGATCGCGATCCCGATGCCGCTGGGCGATTTCGCGGCGGCCTACGACAAGATCAAGTAAGGCCCACACTGTCATCGCCCGCCTTGTGCGCAATTGCGCACTGGGGCGGGCGATCCAGTGCTCCGAGACGGTTATGGTTCAATCGATAGGCCGCGGCGTACTGGATGCCCCGCCTGCGCGGGGCATGACACCGGTTCTCGCCGCCGAACCTCCCGTCCCTACTGCCGCGCCATCTGGGCATTGCCGACGGCATCGCCGTCGAGCTTCTGGTCGTTGTGCATGGTGACGGTGACGCGCAGCAATCGCCCCTCGAACTCGAACGGCGCCTCGTAATGCGACACGGGGCTGCCACGGTCGCGGCCGATGTCGAGGCCGGACCACGAGATCAGCGTGTGGAAGCCGAGCTGGGTCTGGAGCGCCCCCGCCGGCTCGCCGTCGATCAGCAGCGTGTATTCGGTGACGCCGGTGCGCGAACCCTTGGCCGGCGGCTCCTTGCGCACGAGCCGCTCGACATGCACCCCGAGCCGCCGCGCGCCTGACGGCACTTTCCGGTCCGAGCGCACGATCTGGTGGCTGCCGCCGATGTTGAGATCGTGCACGAGATGGCCGTCCCTGACGTAGAGGCTGTAACCCGACGTCGCGTCGCCATGCGAGATCAGCACGCCGTTTGCACCCGCTTCGTCAATCTCGACATGCGCCTCGATTGTGTAGCTGCGGCTGCGCACATCAGGCGCGACATCGGTCGGCACGTGGCCCATGCCGGCGTGGAAGACGAAATGGTGGCGCGCACCGTGGAAGCGTGCGGCGTTCTCGGCGAAGCGCGGACCGAAGCGGTCGTCGAGCGGCAGCACCTTGTGCCTCTCGGCCTCCGCCCACCAGGTCGCGATCATTGCTGCCAGACGCTCCGGCTCCTTTGCGGCGAGATCGTCGGTCTCGGAGAAATCCTGGTCGAGATGAAACAGCTCCCATTTGTCGTTCTCGAACGGCGTGCCCGAGGGATGGAAGGCGACCGCCTTCCAGCCGCCCTGCCAGAGGCCGCGATGGCCGAACATCTCGAAATATTGCGGCGAGCTCTTTGAGGGCACGGACGCATCCGTGATCGAGCGCGCAAAGCTCTCGCCTTCCAGCGGCATCTGCGGGCACCCCGCGATCGTGCTGGGAGACTCGACGCCGATCAGCTCCAGTAGCGTCGGCGCGAGGTCGCAGGCGTGGACGAACTGGTGCCGTAGCTCGCCTTTACCTGCGATCTTCTTCGGCCAGTTGATGACGAAGGGATCGCGGATGCCGCCGCCATGGGTGTTCTGCTTGTAGCGCCGCAGCGGCGTGTTCGACGCCATCGCCCAGCCATGCGGGAAATTGCTGTGGGTGTCGGGACCGCCGATGTCGTCGATACGGCTGAGCTTCTCGGCGATCGGCTCCGGCTTGAAGTTGAACGGGCCCATGGCGTTGACGAAGCCGAGCGGCCCGCCCTCCTGGCTCGCGCCGTTGTCGGACATCACGATGATCACGGTGTTGTCGCGAATGCCGGCCGTTTCCAGGAACGAGACAAGCCGTGCAAGATGTCGGTCGGAATGATCGAGCATGCCGGCGAAAGCCGCCTGCAGGCGGGTGAAGACGCGGCGCTCATCGGCCGAGTGCTCCTCCCAGGCCTTGACGCCGTCGTTGCGCGCCGGCATCCGCGTTCCCTCAGGCACCAGCCCCATCGCCTTCTGGCGTGCCAGACGCCGTTCGCGCTCGACGTCCCAGCCGTGCGCGAATTCGGCGTCGTAGCTCCCAATGATGTCGGCCGGGGCCTGATGCGGCGCATGGCAGGCGCCAAGTGCGACCCAGGTGAGCCAGGGAATGTCAGGACGGTCGGCAACATGGTCGCCGATGAAGCGGATCGACTGATCGATCAGATCTTCGGTCAGATGATAGCCGTCCGCATACGTGCCCGGTGGATCGATATGCGTGTTATCGGAGACGAGCTCGGGCGCGTACTGGTCGGTCTCCGCATCGAGGAAGCCGTAGAAGCGGTCGAAGCCACGGCCGAGCGGCCAGCCGTCGAACGGGCCGGTGGCGCCGCTTTCGGTCAGCGGCGTGACATGCCATTTGCCGACCATGTAGTTGCGATAGCCGTGGAGGCGCAGCATCTCGGCCAGCGTCCCCGCCTCGCGCGCGATCTTGCCGCGATAGCCGGGATAGCCGGAATCGAAATTGGCAAGGCAGCCGACGCCGACCGAGTGATGATTGCGTCCGGTCAGCAGCGCGGCGCGCGTCGTCGAGCACATCGCTGTGGTATGAAAGCCGGAGTAGCGCAGCCCCTCCGCGGCGAGCCGGTCGATGGTCGGCGTCTTGATTGCCGAGCCATAGCAGCCGAAATCGGAGAAGCCGACGTCGTCGAACAGCACGACCAGGATGTTCGGCGCGCCCTCGGGCGGCCTTGGCGCATCCGGCCACCAGGGTTTCGACTCCGCGACCGTCTTGCCGACGGTGCCGCGGAACGGCGTGCCGCTGTTTGCGCTCATCTGCTCCTCCCGATGTTGCCGGCGGCTGCGGTTGACCCGCGGCTCGGCCATCTCTAAATTATAATCCGAATTATGATTATGATTTTGCCGGATGCAAGCACGGATGCGGCCAAGCTCGGACGAACCCGATTTCGACCTGCCCGGCGTTGCCCCGTCGCGGCAGAAGCGCAGCCGCGAGACGACGCTGGCGCTGCTGCGCGCCGGCGCCGGCATGCTGCGCACGCGCAGCCTTGCCGAGCTGTCGATCGAGGCGCTCTGCACCGAGGTCGGCGCCACCGTCGGCGCCTTCTACAGCCGCTTCGAGAGCAAGGAGGCCTATTTCAACGCACTGATGGCGCTGGCCGCGCGCGACGGCGAGCAACGGCTCGGCGACATGAGGCGACCGTCACCGGATACGGACCTCGACAAGCTCTGCCACACCATCGTCAGCGGGATCATCGCCTGGATGCGCAACCACGAGGGCGTGCTGCGCGCCGCGCTTCAGCACGACGACACGCGCCCGGACAAATGGACGCCGTTCAAGGCCCTCGCGAAGGCAACGACGGAACGCGCGACCCCTCTCCTGCTCCCGGCCATGGGCAAGGGACGCAAGGCCGCCAAGACCCGCACGATCGCCTTCGGCTTCCAGGTCGTGCTGGGCACGCTGGTGAACGCGATCCTCAACGATCCCGGGCCGCTTTCGCTTGGATCAAAGGAGATGGAGACGCGGCTGGCCGGTTGCCTGTTGCTGTTGCTCCAGGCGGAGATCAATCAGTCGACGCCGAGATAGGCCTTCTGCACCTGCGGGTCCTGTGCGAGCGCCGCGGCCGTGCCGGACAGCACGCTCTTGCCGACCTGGAGCACGGTCGCGAAGTCCGAGACTTCCAGCGCGAGCTCGATCGACTGCTCGGCGAGCAGGATGGTCAGGCCCTCGCGATGCAGGCGGCCGAAGGTCTCGTACATGGATTCGACAACCGCCGGCGCGAGGCCGAGCGACGGTTCGTCCAGCATCAATAGCTTCGGATCGCTCATCAGCGCGCGGCCGACCGCGAGCATCTGCCGCTCGCCGCCGGACATCGTGCCGGCGCGCTGGTTGCGGCGCTCCTTCAGGCGCGGGAAGATCTCGTAGACGCGCTCAAGCAAATTGGCCTGGCGTGACTTGTCGTGCAACGGCGTCGCGCCGAGCATCAGATTGTTCTCGACGCTCTGCTGCACGAACAGCCGCCAGCCTTCCGGCGACAGCGCCAGCCCCTTGCGCACGATCGCAAAGGCCTTCTGGCCGGCGATGTCCTCGCCGCGAAAGCTGATCGATCCGGAATGCACGGGAATGAGACCCGCGATTGCGTTCAGCGTCGTGGTCTTGCCGCCGCCATTGGAGCCGAGCAGCGCGACGACGCTGCCCTCCGGCACCTCCAGCGAGACGTCGGAGACACCGATGAGGTCGCCATAGCGCACCTCGAGGTGCTCGATCCGAAGAAGCGCGCCGCTCATAGGTCCCGCCCGCCCATCAGCTCGACCGGCGTATGGCCGGCCGCGGCCTTCGCCGCGCGTTTGCCGAGATAGGCTTCGATCACCGCCGGGTTCGAGGTGACCTCGCGCGGCGAGCCGCGGGCGATCTCCTTGCCCTGGTGAAACACCATCACGCGGCTCGCGAGCGACATGATCACTTCCATGATGTGCTCGACGATGACGAGCGTGATGCCGGAACGGTGGATGTCGCGCACGAGATCGATGGCGAGCCTCACCTCGTGGGCGTTGAGCCCGGCCATGGCCTCGTCGAGCAGCAGCACCTTCGGCTCGGTCGCAAGTGCGCGGGCGATCTCCAGCCGCTTGCGGCCGGGCGTGCCCAGCGAGCGCGCCGGCGCATCCGCAAGCCTGCTCATGCCGACGCGCTCCAGCACCGCGCGCGCCCTGGTCTCGGCCTCGTGGCGATGCGAGGTGCGCAGGAAGGCGCCGATCATGACGTTCTCGAGCACCGTCATGCCTTCAAAGGTCTGCGGCACCTGGAAGGTGCGGGCAAGCCCGAGCCCGGCGCGCTGCTCCGGCGCGAAGTCGGTGATGTCGGTCCCCTCGAACAACACGCGGCCCGAGGTGGTCTTGAGGTCGCCGGTGAGGCAATTGAAGAAGGTGGATTTGCCGGCGCCGTTCGGGCCGATCAGGCCGAGAATATCGCCCTGCTCCAGCGTGACGGACGCATCGTCCACCGCCTTGAAGCTGCCGAACGCCTTTGTGATCCCGCGCGCCTCAAGGAGCATGGCCGGCTCCCTTATCTGCGCCGGGCTTGCGTCGTCCCATGAACAGGCTGAGCAGGCCGCCGGGCTGGAAGCGCGCGATCAGCACGATGATCGCGCCATACAGGACGAAGGTGAGGCCGGCCCCCTTACCGCCAAGCCAGCTGTTGGAGATCTCCTCCAGCGGCACGAGGATCGCGGCTCCCACCAGCGGACCGAACAGCAACCCCGCCCCGCCCAGCGCCGCCATGATCAGGATTTTGACCGAGATCAGGATGCCGAGCCCGGACTCGGGATCGACGAAGCCGAACATCATCGCATAGAGCGCGCCGGCAACGCTCGTCAGCGCCGCGCTCAGCATGTAGGCGTAGAGCTTGGTCCGGCTCGCGGGTGCGCCCAGGGAACGTGCGGCCCTCTCGGAATCCTTGATCGCGCGCAGATAGAATCCCATGCGGCTGTTGGTCATCCACCAGGTGATGAACAGCGTGATCACGAGGACGACCAGGAAGAGGTAGTAGTACGGTAGCGACGACAGGAACGAGAGATCGAAGATGTTGCGGGGGACCGTTGGACCGGAAAGACCCACGGCCGCGCCGAGCCAGTCGGTGTTGGTGACGATCAGCCGCATGGTCTCGGCGACCGCGATCGTCGCCATGCTGAAATAGTGACCCGACAGCCGCAGCGTCGGCACGCCGATGATCGCGGCAAGCCCCACCGCCAGCACGATACCGCCGGGGATGCCGAACAGTGGCGACAGCCCGAACTTGGCGTAAGACCCCATCGCGGCATAGGCGCCGCAGCCGAAGAACACGACATGGCCGACCGAGACCTGGCCGGCATAGCCGCCGACGATGTTCCAGGCCGACGCGGCGATGGCATAGAGCAGCACCAGTGCGCCCAAGCGCTGCTGGAACGGCGAGGACAGCAGCAACGGATAGGCAATCGCCAGTGCTGCGACGATTGAGAGCCAGATCAAGCGCCGCATTGCAGCTTTCTCATCAGAGCTTGCCCATCAGGCCTTGCGGCCGGAACCAGAGGAAGAACAGGAACAGGACATAGACGACGATGTCCTTGTAGACCGCACCGATCAGATAGCCGGAGAGCGACTCGATGACGCCGATCAACAGGCCCGCGACGAGCGCGCCTGGCACGCTGCCGAAGCCGCCAAGGGATACCGTGACGAAGGCGACGATGCCGAGCGTCTCGCCGACCGTCGGCACGATGTAGAAGAAGTTCGCGATCAGCGCGCCGGCAAGGCCGGTGGCGCCGGCCGCGATGGCCCAGGCAATCGCCTGCATCGTATCGGGCCTGATGCCCATAAGCTGAGCCGCGGTCTGATCCTCCGCCACGGCCAGCATTTTTGAACCAAGCGATGTGCGCGTCAGAAGCAGGTGGAGGCCGAATGTCACCAGCAGCGCGACGACACCGGCAAGCAGCCGCGAGGCTTCGATCCGCAGGCCCGCAAACGCATAGGTGCCGCCGACGATATTCGACGGCATCGACAGGAAGTTGGCGCCGAACCACCAGAACACGGAATAGCGCAGCAGCAGCGCGAGCCCGAACGTGCCGAGGATCTGCGCCAGCATCGGCCCCTTCATGATGTCGCGGATCAGGGCGAAATAGACCACGACCCCGACGGTCGCGAGCACCAGTGTCGCCAGTGGGGCGCCGAGGATGGGCCCTCCCCCCATCAACGTATAGACGACATAGGCGACGTACATGCCAAGCATGACGAAGTCGCCATGCGCGAAATTGACGATGTTCATCATGCCCCACACCAGCGTGAGGCCCGAGGAAAACAGGGCGTAGACGGCGCCAAGCAGAAGCCCGCCGACAATCACCTGCACGAGTACGAAGGACATGAGCTGCGTTGCTCTGATCAAAACATTCTGGGAAAGGCGGGACGCGCGGTCCCGCCTTCAGGCAATCTCACCAGCCCTTGTAGGGCAGTACCGGCGCCTTCTCGGCATTGGCCTTCGGCCACACCGCGACATAGTTCTCGCCATCCTGAAGCTGGATGATGGCGCCGGACGCGAGGACGTTCTGGCCCTTGTCGTCGAACTTCACGCCCTTGTAGCCGATCATGAGCTGCTCGGGCTTCAGGTCCGTCGCCTTCAGCGCGGCCTGGATCTTTGCCGGATCGGTCGAGCCGGCGCGGTCGATGGCATCGGCCAGCACGAAGAAGCCCTGCATCTGCCGGGCGACCGTGTCGTCCATCTCCTCGCCGCTCTTCTTCTTGTACATGTCGGCGATGATGGCGGACGCCGAGCCCGGCGGTCCCACGACCCAGGACGAACGGTTGAAGACGCCTTGCGAGATCTTGCCGACCGCCTTGGTGAAGGACGGATCGGAGTAGCCGGCATCGTCGGCCAGCAGCACGGCCGGCTTGTAGTCAAGCGACTGCATGGTCTTGGCGAACAGGATCGCATCCGACGTGTAGCTGATCATGATGACGACGTCGGGCTTCTTGTCCTTGAGCTGGAGCACCTGGCCCTGCAAGTCGGTCGCATTGACGGGATAGGCGATGTCGAGCGCGATCGGTTGGCCCTTTTCCTTGAAGGCGCCGGCGATCGTGTTGGCGACCGAGGTGCCGTATTCGGTGTTGTCATGGACCACCGCGACGCTGTCGGTCTTGGCACCCTGCGCCTTGATGTCGGCGAGGAAGTCGACATAGATCTTGGCGAAATCGGTCGCAATCGGCGTGGTGCGGAAGAACCATTTGAAGCCGCGCTCGGTGAGATTGGCGGCGACCGATTCCGAGTTCAGGAAAGGAACGCCGTATTTCTCGGCGATCGCGCTCGAAGTCAGCGTGACGCCGGACTGGTAGGAGCCGAACACGGCCGCCACCTTCTCTTCCGTGATCAGGCGTAGCGCCTGATTCTGGCCCGTCGCCGGGTTGCCCTGGTTGTCGGCGAACACAGCCTCGATCTTGGCGCCGCCGAGGCCGGCAAGGCCGGCGTTCTTCGCCAGCGGCAGATTGCCAAGCTCAGGATGGGCGTTGTTGATGATGTCCATGGCGACTTCGAGCGCCGCCTTGGCGTGCGCACCGATCGAGGCGGTGCCGCCGGACATCGGCATGATGACGCCGATCTTGATGACCTTGTCCTGGGCCTGCGCGCCGGAGCCCAGCGTAAGGAACATCGCGGCTGCGCAAAACAGCCCGGTGACGTGCTTGAAATTCATCAAATCAGACCTCCCAAAGGGTTTCCCCGACCAAGCTATTTTGGAAGCTGCAGGCTAAGCGCCCGCTTCCGTTTGTTTATGCCTGGTGGATCTAGGATGGCATGCCAGCCGGACACCGGCAAGACGAAACGGACTTGCGCAATGCTGCATGGGAGAGGCAGCGAATGCGCCGGCGCGGGCGGCGTTCAAATCCGGCGTCGCCCGGCGCGAACGCGGTAACTCGAACGGTGGACGTCATTGCCATCTGCAGGGGTGGGTTAACACTGCGACTGCACCAAGCGCGGTCCGCTGGCGTAACCCACCCCCGTGTGTTTCCGCGAACGCAGAGGCGGTGGGTGACGCTGTCGCCAACCCACCCTGCGAGACGCCGTCAGCCGACGATGTCGCTCGCCCGCAGCAGCGTCGTGAAGCCGCCATAAATCATGCGCTTGCCGTCGAAGGGCATGTCGGCGCCCTTGAGCCGCTCATCGGCCATCACCTTCTTGTTGACGGCATCGCGGGTCTCCCGGTCACGGTAGACGATCCAGGAGAACACCACGACCTCGTCCTCCGTCGCGATCACCGCGCGCGGAAACGAGGTCAATTCGCCATAGGGCACGTCGTCGCCGATGCACTCGACGTAGTCGAGCGCGCCGTGCTCCATCCATATGGTGCAGGCGTTTCGCGCCAGCGCCTTGTAGGCCTCGATCTTGTCCTTCGGCACGGCCAGCACGAAACCATCGACATAGGGCATCACGGGATCTCCTTTGGGTTGCCTGCCCCAAGGACGTAGCGGCGCACGGCGATCCGACACGTCATCACACCCGCAAGGTGAGGCAAACTGTCGCGAGGATTTCGTGCGCTACTTCACATTTGAAGCTCGCCGCGCCGTGACATCATCCCGGACGTTTGCGCTCGCACATCGGCTACTTCAGATTGCAGTTGAGAAGGCAGCTTTCATGAGCACCCGCCTGTCATTGCTTTGTGTCCACGGCGTCGGTCACGCGGAGATCGACGCCGAGTTTCGAAAGTCATGGTCCGAGGCGATCATACGCGCCGTCCAGTCCGTCGATCAGAGCTTCAATCCGGCCATCGACTTCCTCTCGTATGACGACCTGTTCGACAAGAGCCCGCCGAATCTCATCACCTATGGCATCGCACTGGCAAAACTGCTCGCGAGCGCGACTGTCCACGGCGGCGGTGATCTGCTCGCGGGCACACGCAGCCTCGATGACGTACCAACCCTGATCAGATGGACCGCGGGCATGGTCGCCCAGTGGTCGGTGGATGAACAGCTGCAGGCCGCGCTGCGCGGCGCAGTCCTCGACAAGCTGAAGAGCGGCAACTACGACGTTGTCCTGGCTCACAGTCTCGGCTCGCTGATCTGCTACGACACGTTCGTGCGCAACCCCGCTGCGATCAGGGACAAGGTCTTCGTCACGTTCGGCTCGCAGATCGGCAATCCCGCGGTGCGCGACATCTTCGCAGGCCGCATTCAGGACCTTCCCTGCCGGAAATGGTACCATCTGTTCAACCGGGAAGATCGCGTTCTCACCTATCCGCTCGAGATCGCCGCAGACAATTTTCAACAGGTGCTGACACCGTTCGATGTCCCCAACGATCTCCTGAATCACAACGCGACCTGGTACCTGTCGCGCCCCGAGACCGTCGCCACCGTCTGGCACGACGTGGTCCCGGTGCCGACGTCCCGCTCCATCGTCAGCGCCGCGCGGGGGATTGCCCGCATTGACGCCCGGCCGACCCGCCGCGCCCTGCTGATCGGCATCAACGACTATCCCAAACCCGCGGACAGGCTCGAAGGATGCGTCAACGACGTATTCCTCATGAGCTCGGTGCTACAGGAGAGCGGCTTCAAGCCGGACGAAATACGCGTCGTGCTCAATGAGCGGGCGACGGCGCAGGGCATCATGGAAAGGCTTCACTGGCTGCTCGAGGGCGTCCGCGACGGCGACGAGCGCATGCTGTTCTACTCGGGCCATGGCGCCCAGATTCCCAGATACAGCCCGAGCGGCGCACCGGATAGCGTCGACGAGTGCCTCGTTCCCTATGATTTCGACTGGACGCCCGAGCACGCCATTCTCACGCCAGTTCAGCCAGCTCTACTCACAGCTTCCGTACGACTGCTATTTCGTCGCCATGCTCGACTGCTGCCATTCCGGCGGCATGACACGTGACGGTGGTCCGCGTATCCGCGGCCTGACGCCGCCCGACGATATCCGCCACCGGGCGCTGCGGTGGGAGGCAAGCGAAGGCATGTGGGTGCCGCGCGAGTTCCCTCCCCTCAACGAGAGCCTGAGCAAGAGCAAGAACGGTGCCGACTATCTCGGCGACAACGGCGCCACGCAACGGCTCGGGCGCAGCATGGCGCTCCGCACCCAGCCCGATAAGGAATACAACAAGACGCGGGCCGAGCTCGGGCATCACGGTCCTTATCTGCCGATCCTCCTCGAGGCCTGCCAGGAGCAGGAGCTATCCTATGAATATCGTGACGGCGTCACGTCGTATGGCGCCTACACGTTCTGCATGGCGAAGGTGCTGCGTGAACAACGAGACCGCGGCGCCAATCCGTCGTTCCAGGAGCTGAGCGAGCTCGTCACGGCCAAACTCCGTCGCCTCAAATACAACCAGACGCCCAATCTCGTCGGCGCCAAGACGCGCGTCAGCGCAAAAATTCCATGGGGCGCGGCAGATGCAGGTCGCGGCCAGCGGCGGACGCCGAAAAAGCGTGCCGCCAAGACGGGCCGGAAGAAGCGCCGCTAATCGTTTCGCCTAGCCCGCCCTATTCGTGAGAGCGCGGTATTTTGGTCCGACTGGTGCATCCGCACACCTCCGCTGACGAGGCGCACAGGATTGCCTTCGGCTTTTCACCGCCTGACGACCGGTACTTTGCAACGCGCTTGAGGGATGGGTTGGGTGAACGCGGGCGGACGCCCCACCGGTCAAGGACCGAGCGGCAGCAGCGCGCCGGGCAAGCTGCGGATCAGGTCGGCTTCGGGACATGCCGCGGCGAACGCAAGGCGAATGCGGCTCTTGGTCTCGACAACCCGGGCGGCGATTTTCAAGAGCCGAAGACGCAGCGTCGCGAACTCGGCAGTGGCCAATTCCCGGACTTTGGGAATGGCGTCGCGCACGGTCAGCATCAGCCAATAAGCGGCGGTATGGAGAACGAGGCGGACTTGATTGGCGAGCGCCGAACGGCAACTGGTGCGATCGGAGGCGAGCTGCGTCTTATGCAGCTTGATCAGATTCTCGGCTTGGCCGCGCGCGCAATACAGGCTGTCGTAGATCCACTCGGCCGAGCCGACATCGAGGCTGGTGACGACGAAGCGGATGTCGAGGCCGAGCATCGTCGCCTCAATACGGGCGACGGTGCGTCGTTCGCGATCCCAGGACTTTGCCTTGTGGCGCGTCTCGGTATAGCCGCGCAGAACCGGCAGGTTCTCGATGGCGCGTCGCGTGCGGATGTCGTCGGCGACCGCGTCGACTTTTCTGGCGAGCGGCTTGGTGCCGGACAGACCGAAGATGTAGTCGATGCCGTTGGTCTCGCACCACGCCATTGCCTCCGGCCGGGCATAGTGCCCGTCGCCACGGAACGTAATTCGCGTGTTGTGCCACCGCGTCCGGATATGCCGTACCAGGCGGCGCAGATGGGCACGCACCTCGACGCCGCCCGGCGTCTTGCCGGGCCGCAGCACGACCGCCACGGGCCGGCTCTTCTCCGTGTCGTAGACGTGGATCGGCAGGAAGCAGCGTTCGTCATAATGAGCGTTGAACAGCGAGAGCTGCTGATGGCCGTGGACGACATCGCAGGTATCATCGATGTCGAGCGTGACGGATGCCGGCTCGCGCGGGTAGCTATCCATCCATGCGTCGACCAAAGTGTAGGTCAGTCGGATCACGTCGCGCAGGCGCGGAGCATTCTCCAGACGCGACAGCGTCGGTTGGGAACACAGATCGCGACCCGTGTCCGGCAGCCGTCCGCAGGCCAGCTTGAATGCGGGATCGGACCGCAGATGATCGAGGTCGTCGGCGTCCTCGTAGCCGCAGCAGATCGCGAACATGCGCGCGCGGAACATATCGACCAGGCTGTGCACGACCCGCGTCGGATCGCGCCGATCCGGGAACACCCGGGCCAAATTGTCGGCCAAGCCGAGACGCCGCTCGGCCATCGCCAGAAGCATCACGCCCCCGTTCGAGGTCAGCCGACCGCCATCGAAGGCAGCTGTGACTTTCTTGGCGTGAACGGCTGGAAACGAGAAGGGCAGAATCGTATCGTCGGTCATGGCGGGCGTGGTGTTCGCGGCTGAAGGTGATGGGGTTGGCTTCGCAACCGAATCCTACGCCGCATCAGCGCTTTACACCACGCTCGCCAGCCTCTCAGGCGCCCTCTGACGAATAAGACGGGCTAGCATCGCGGCGCGGCGCATCGTGGGCGCCATGAGTCGGGCCAACGCGCCGAGGTGGCACCGACGAAAGGAGACGCCTGCCGACGGCACGTCAGGCTCGCGACGCGGGCCCGATTCAGAGCAGGTTATGATCTGGGTAAATCGCCCGGAACTGGCTGGGGAACCTGGATACTCAACCAAAACATCTCGGAAGCCCTATAACGCCTTGTTTATAGCGACTTCCGACGATAAGTCTAGGTGGGTGATCTAGGTGGGTTGGCATGGACCGCAAGTATCTCGTCAAGCAGTACAACACCTATTCCGTCGTCGTCGAGGTCCCTAAGGCCCTCCAGGCCAAGGCTGGCAGAAAGCGCTTCAAGAAGTCCCTTGGCACCGACAGTCTCGCTGAGGCGAATAGGCGCAAGCACTTCCACGTCGCCAATTTCCACAGACAGATTGCCGAATGGGCGAAGGGCGGTACTGACAGCGACGCCAAGTTGGCTCGGTTGGCAGCAGAGTTCCGACAGGCCCTCGAAAGCTCCAACAAGCGCTGGCACGAAGACGACCAAGAGCGAGAGTGGAACGAATACGAAGAGGAGCTTGACCGCCTCAGAGCGAAAGCGAACGAGATAGTAGATACGGACGGCTCCGACGCCGCAGCACGGTTCTACAACGCCGCCACAGGCCAAGCGACCTTCCTGAAGGATCAGTACCCCCTTTGGCTCGCTGAGGTCCAGCATGCAGGACAAACTAAGGGGCAGCACGAGAGCACCATTAAGCGCTTCATGGGTTGGGCCACCGACAGCGTGACCGTTGAGGAGGTATCCCGGAAGAAGGCAGGAGCCTACGTGACCGAACTGCTGACTGGCTCCGGGTTCGCCCGCGCCACCGCAAGGAGGCACGTATCGTCCCTCTCCTCCCTGTGGCTTTGGCTCGTAGGACGCGGCGTGGCCCAAGAGAACCCGTGGCGAGGCCAGCAACTCGGCAAGAAGGAGGAACCGGCTGAGCGCAAGGGCCTGCCTGACAAAGCACTCCTGAAGCTCCTTAGGGGCATCTACAGCACGCCCAAGTTCGCTCAGGTGCTCAGCGACCTCCTGAGGCTCGCACTGCTCCACGGGGCTCGTTTGGAGGAGTTGTGCGCCCTCAAGCGCGCCGACGTACACAAACGCGACGATGGATATTGGCTGGACATCACAAGCGGCAAGACGCGAGCCGCTAAGCGCGAAATACCAGTTCACCCACTGGCTGTGAGCATCATCGAGCGCCGCCGCGCTGACAAGGACGAATACCTTTTCGCCGGTCTTGATCCTGGAGGACCGGACAACCAGCGCTCTTGGTACATCAGCAAGGCGTATGGGCGGTTCAGGGATCAAGTCGAGGTCGATGGGGATAAGGAGGACTTTTCTTGATGCTGAGTGAGCCTGTAATAAAGCGCCTTGTGTTAGCCCGGTACTTGTTCGAGCTTGCTTTGCAAAACGTGCGTGCGCAGCAAGAGACGGGAGACGCCGCCTGCGTAAGTCTTCTACAGGACGCAATCGAGGTATTCTTCGTTGCCTCCCTTGATCATCTAAATGTTGCGCTGAAGCCTAAGAGTCTGTCCGGAAAGATTACCTTGGATTGCATAGCTTTCGCAGCATGAGTCGGATGGAGGCCAGCTTGAGAAAGGCGAGCGCCCTGTGATTGAAGCATTCCCAATCTTTGGACAGTCTTCGGCATCGCCCGAGCCAGGCAAAGGTACGCTCGACGATCCAGCGTTTGGGCAAGACGACGAAACGGTGAGCCTGATCGGAGCGTTTGACGATTTCGAGGTTCACGCGCTTCAGAGCGCTACGCAGCCCCTTCTGGAAATGTGGCCCTTGATATCCGCCGTCGGCGTAGAGCTTCAGAAGAAAGGGATAGAGGCCGAACAACGTTGCCATCAGGAGCACGCCGCCGTCGCGATCCTGGATGTCCGCCGCATGCACGATGGCGTGCATCAAGAGGCCTTGCGTGTCGACGAGAATGTGCCGCTTCTTGCCCTTGATCTTCTTGCCCGCGTCGTAGCCATGGAGATCATGAGGCCCCCTTTTTCAGCGCTTTTCACGCTCTGGCTATCGATGATGGCGGCGGTGGGAGAAGCCTCGCGCTCGGCCCTTTCGCGACATTCGACATAGAGGGCGTGATGAATTTTATCGAGCGTGCCGTTCCAGCTCCACAGATCGAAGTAGCCATACAGCGTCGAGCGCGGCGGCAGGTCCTTGGGGATCGCGCGCCACTGGCAACCTGTGCTCAGGATGTACATCAGCCCGTTGGCAATCTCGCGCAGGTCCACCGTACGCTTGTTGCCGCCGCGCTTGGCCGGCGGGATGCGAGGCGCGATCAGCGCCCACTCCTCGTCGGTCAAGTCGCTCGGATAGCGCAGGCGGCTGCGGTCGTAGCGTGCACGGTTCTCGGTAGTCCACATTGGCGGCGCGTCCCCATCGAATCAGGCCGCTCACCTTGAATCACAACCGATTCATTCGACTCAACATGTTTTGGAACAGACACTAAGACGGACTTCCCACAATATTTGGATAAGCTGAGCGAAGCCTTGGGCTCTGATCTGCCTTATCGCAGACGGCTGCTCGAAGTGAACAGGGTCCGAGTATCGGCAAAGCATGATGGAATTCCACCAAACCGCAAGGAGGTCAGCGGTTATGTGACGGACACCAGAAAATTTCTGGAGGAAGTTTGCCGGAAGGTCCATGGTGTAGACTTCTGGACCATCAGTCTCATTGACCTGCTTGACGGGGGATGTCCCGATCGCTGTTGAACTACGTCGGGTCGACGTTGCCGGAATGAATATTACGCAGCCCTCGTGACGTGGGCAACGGACTTGATTGTCATGCGATCGTGGTGAGCTTGAAGGGCCGCACGCAGAACCGACAATTGCTTATGCGCCTTCAATCGTCGGAAGCCCTTGTTGGCCTCGATCATACCGGCCGCGACCCATCGCAAGGCCATACCGGCATCCCGCCAGCGTTTAACGTTGCGCGTGACGCGGCGAATGGTGCCCATCATGTTCTCGGCGATATTGGTACAGGCGAGCGATCGGCGAAGCTCCTTCGGCAACTTCAACCGGACGACAGTCAGGATTTCGTCGAGGCCTTCGAGGATACTGGCCGCAACGCCGGGCCATTGCTGGTCGAGTCGACGCGCGAGATTGCGGATCAATTTTTCAGCCTTGTCGGCGTCATCGAGCTCCCAGGCCTGGCGCAGCACCCGGCGGGTGGCCGCATGATGCTCTTTCGGCAGGCGTTCCATGATGTTGCGCGCCTTGTGGATCTGGCAGCGCTGGATCGCAGCGGCCGAACCGAAGGTGCGGCGGATCGCCTTCGACAACGCCTTCGCGCCGTCGGCGATGAACAGTCTTGGCACCGTCGGGTCGAGCCCGCGCGAGACCAGGTTGTCCAGCAGGGCCTGAACCGTTGCTGCATTCTCGGTCGCCCCTTCCACCAGCGCCAGCGGATGCTTGTTGCCTTCGCCGTCAACCCCGATCGCGGCCACCAGCACGAGATCGTCGTCGAGATGCAGCCCGTCGATTTGGACCACCAGAAGGTCGAGCGCGGACAGATCGGCAGCCATGAAGTCGGCCAGCCGCGCCGCCGACAGAGCCACGAACCTCCGCGAGGCCGCCGACTTCGAAATCCCCGATCCGGGCGGTGCCGGCACGTCACCCTCGGGCAGCCGGACGGCGCGGCCGAACCGGCGCGTCGACACATTGATCAGCATCAGGTTCATCGCCCAGCGACCGAGCCAGTCCTCCTGCGCCGCCGTTTCCCAGCTCGGGATCGTGACCTCGCGGCCGTCCATGCCCCGGACCCGCGGGCGATCGACCTCGATCTTGCCGCCGTGGAAACCGATCCGCCCCCGCGTTCGGCCCCAACGGTGCGCCCGCCGCGCCGCATCACGACCGTGGCGCGGCCCGCAGGCCGCTGTCACATCCGCCTCCATCATCGTGCCGAGCGCCTCGATTCCTGCCGCAAGGCAGAACCGATCGAAGCTCGCTCGCACTTCCGCAAATGATTTCTCCACAGCCCCGGTCGCCGGCCAACCAGCCGGTGTGATATCTCTCGTCATGGCGTTGCTCTCCTTTGTGGAATCAGCACCCCGAGCCTACCGGCTCAAGGTGGGCAACGCCGACCTCTTCAGAAATTCAACAGAACCCGGGACATCCCCTGCTTGACGACGGAGAAGCCAAGAAGCTCTTGCAGGCGGCCGAAAAGGAACATCGCGATGGCAACTATGGTCAATGCTTGGCCGACTGCCGGAAGGCGTTCTTTGTTACATTCGAGACTTGGTACGATAC
Organism: Bradyrhizobium barranii subsp. apii; assembly: GCF_011516635.5. Taxonomy (GTDB): domain Bacteria; phylum Pseudomonadota; class Alphaproteobacteria; order Rhizobiales; family Xanthobacteraceae; genus Bradyrhizobium; species Bradyrhizobium barranii. The sequence continues at coordinate 6,066,470 of NZ_CP096255.1, forward strand.
ACAGCGCGACTTGGACAACTCGTCGTTCGGACTGCTCTCTGACGGGAGTCGAGCGCCGTATTATGCTCGCAGCAAGGACTACATTGAGAAGAACGTCAAAGATCACTTCGGTTATGTTGTCTTGGACCACGCGCAGGTAGATCAGGACTTAACCAAGGAAGGCATAGACCACACAGGTTTCTGGAATGTGTGGCGCCTAACTCCGCAGGTTTATAGACACAAAGCGGAGGACAAGTGGCGTGTGAAGCATGACCCGCGACTTTACGACGAGGACGGCTTTCAGGAACGGTCGGCTCTAGTCCTATCCACCATGACATCAATTTTGCTTGCCCGACAAAATGCGCACAGGGCAGCGCGCTACGTCGAGGGGCACGGCCAGATAAACGCAAAGGTCAACAAAGACGCGAATATCTACGATAGAGCAGACAAAAGTGGTGCGGTTACTCACGTTGTGCCGAACGGGAAGGAAGTGTGGACGAGCTACGCAACAGAGGGAATGGTTGACGACGATTGGTACTGGTGGGTCATGTACAGCGATAAGGAAGGGGAGAAGCCCGTGCTAGTCTTTGGCTATGTCCTTGAGGATGATCTCATATTGACGTGACCTGGCCGATCGCTTCCATAATCTTCTCGCCGGAGTCATACTGGTGCGCTTGTGACCCACGAGGAGCTTCACCGTGCTCTCAGCGACCTCCAGGCCCTCCATAAGCTCAATGAACATTGGTCCATCATCCAACCAACCAGCACGATCCGTCATTGCGTGGTGGTGAGATAGACCACGATTGCTTGAAGGAGCGCTGAGGCGAACGCGCAACCGGCTGCGTACATGTTCAGCCGAGAAACCTTGCGCAGCGCTACCGAGAACGTCTCGATTTCTCCAATGCCGTCGAATGTAGCTCGCACTACGGGCAGATTTACAACGGCTGACCACGCCCACAAGAGCGCGGCCAGTCCCGCGAAGATAACACTCAACCAGCTAATGATCTTCATGTGCTCAACCCGCTTTCTCAGGACAGAAGACTTTCCTGTAGTACCTTCACGCGGCGTTAGATAGGCGATTGAGCAACCGCGCAACAGCGGTAGGATGCCACTCGCCGCCACGAGGCGCGTTGATGCCTTGACGGTTGACCGTGTTGTCAACGTCACAGGTACGGCGCTCGCCATCAACTTGGGCGCAACGGCTGTCGCTTATAACCCTCGCTTAGGAGCCTAAACGAGAACCGATAAAGACCTGGGATTGCCGAGTTCTTTACTAGGACGGCTTGGCCCACGATTGGGTCAGGCCGCTTCAGCATCAGCAGCGCCCCGGACCATACGCACACGACACAGTGACGTTTACGTTTTGGGGTGGATTGTTGATGCTCTGCAAGGACCTGCTCATGCCCTCAAGAGCCTCAGAGACCCTTGCGCGCTTCTGCTCTTCCTCCACCACGGCCTGTTGCCGGTAGCCTATCAAGTTCCTCCGGCACTGTGTGTAGGCGTCAGCGCCCTTTCCAGCGGATAACTGCCGACAAGAGGCGTCGTCTTGTGCCTCCATCTTAGCTGCCCTCACGCCAGCGTCCTCCTGCGTCACACAGCCTGCCAGCATCAGCGCCAGCACTAACCCCAAAGCTCTCATCAACCTCTCCTAAGCCCATTCACGTTGATGGAGCAGTGGCGGCTTAGAAGCAACCACCACCGACGACGATAATGCTGATGGCTGTGAGTTCTTCACTGCGAACCCCCCTGGGTCCTGTTCTCGGTGTTGCCCTCACGCGTCACCTTCAAAGCTCCTGAAGGGCACTAAGAATGATGACCTATGACCGTCATCAGGAATGGCCTCAGGACCTCGCAGCGGGGCTCACTGTGCGACTTAAGCGATGAAGGTGCCAAGGGAGCCTTCAGGCCGAAACGGCTCTGCGAAGGCCCTAGAGGCGCCTAAAGCGACCCTGTTTATGACCAAATAAACACACCCCTGAAACCTCTAGAGAGAGGGGTAAGAGCTTGAAGGGCGTATTTGACCTTTCAAGCGTCACGAGACCTCCGAAGCAGGCACGAGCCCCCCTCGCAGCCTTCAACCTCAATCCCGAAACATCAAGGTCCACAACTCATGACTACCGTTATCGGTATGCACGGGCAGTACGCTCTCGTGCCACCGCTGGAGTTTGTGTCCGCAATGAACGATCATTGGACACAGACGCTCCATATGCCGTCTTCAGGCTCTCTGCGCTCCCTTTGGGGATGTCCCGATCGCTGTTGAACTACGTCGGGTCGACGTTGCCGGAATGAATATTACGCAGCCCTCGTGACGTGGGCAACGGACTTGATTGTCATGCGATCGTGGTGAGCTTGAAGGGCCGCACGCAGAACCGACAATTGCTTATGCGCCTTCAATCGTCGGAAGCCCTTGTTGGCCTCGATCATACCGGCCGCGACCCATCGCAAGGCCATACCGGCATCCCGCCAGCGTTTAACGTTGCGCGTGACGCGGCGAATGGTGCCCATCATGTTCTCGGCGATATTGGTACAGGCGAGCGATCGGCGAAGCTCCTTCGGCAACTTCAACCGGACGACAGTCAGGATTTCGTCGAGGCCTTCGAGGATACTGGCCGCAACGCCGGGCCATTGCTGGTCGAGTCGACGCGCGAGATTGCGGATCAATTTTTCAGCCTTGTCGGCGTCATCGAGCTCCCAGGCCTGGCGCAGCACCCGGCGGGTGGCCGCATGATGCTCTTTCGGCAGGCGTTCCATGATGTTGCGCGCCTTGTGGATCTGGCAGCGCTGGATCGCAGCGGCCGAACCGAAGGTGCGGCGGATCGCCTTCGACAACGCCTTCGCGCCGTCGGCGATGAACAGTCTTGGCACCGTCGGGTCGAGCCCGCGCGAGACCAGGTTGTCCAGCAGGGCCTGAACCGTTGCTGCATTCTCGGTCGCCCCTTCCACCAGCGCCAGCGGATGCTTGTTGCCTTCGCCGTCAACCCCGATCGCGGCCACCAGCACGAGATCGTCGTCGAGATGCAGCCCGTCGATTTGGACCACCAGAAGGTCGAGCGCGGACAGATCGGCAGCCATGAAGTCGGCCAGCCGCGCCGCCGACAGAGCCACGAACCTCCGCGAGGCCGCCGACTTCGAAATCCCCGATCCGGGCGGTGCCGGCACGTCACCCTCGGGCAGCCGGACGGCGCGGCCGAACCGGCGCGTCGACACATTGATCAGCATCAGGTTCATCGCCCAGCGACCGAGCCAGTCCTCCTGCGCCGCCGTTTCCCAGCTCGGGATCGTGACCTCGCGGCCGTCCATGCCCCGGACCCGCGGGCGATCGACCTCGATCTTGCCGCCGTGGAAACCGATCCGCCCCCGCGTTCGGCCCCAACGGTGCGCCCGCCGCGCCGCATCACGACCGTGGCGCGGCCCGCAGGCCGCTGTCACATCCGCCTCCATCATCGTGCCGAGCGCCTCGATTCCTGCCGCAAGGCAGAACCGATCGAAGCTCGCTCGCACTTCCGCAAATGATTTCTCCACAGCCCCGGTCGCCGGCCAACCAGCCGGTGTGATATCTCTCGTCATGGCGTTGCTCTCCTTTGTGGAATCAGCACCCCGAGCCTACCGGCTCAAGGTGGGCAACGCCGACCTCTTCAGAAATTCAACAGAACCCGGGACATCCCCCTCCCTTTGGGAGACGATGGGAAATGTCTTTGAACGATCAATCATAGATAACATCAGCGAGCATGATGCGCGCTGGAAGGTCCTTCAGCCTCCTACCGGGTCAGGAAAGACACAAGGGGCGTGCCTCTATTCGGCGATGCAGGCGAAGCGCAATCGGGACACTCAAGGCAACCTCAAGCCTGTGGGTGTGCTCCTCGTGACCCGCCTGATTAAGCAGGCCGACGACCTCGCTGCTCAGGTCAACGCGATGGCGGGGGCGAACGTCGCCGTTGCTCATCACTCAAAGAGCGGAACTGATGCCGATGATATCGGGCGATATGACGTTCTGGTCGTGACACACCAAGCCTTCGTCAATGCCGCTGAGACCCTTGCCGGTGCCGCATGGTCACGCCTCGTGCAGTGGAACGGAGGTCATCGCCTCCTGACTGCATATTTCAGTGATCGTGAGCAGCCTCGCTCCGGCCGAGGCGGTGATAGGGTCAGCGTTCTGGCTGCTCGTCAAGGGTGATGGTTTTGGCGTTGCGTTTTCGCATGCTTTCGCCAGCAAGCTGGAGGCGGTGAGCGTTGTGGACGAGGCGATCCAGAATCGCGTCGCCTAGCGTGGGATCTCCGATAACTTCGTGCCATGTGTCCACAGGGAGTTGGCTGGTTACGATGGTGGAGGAGCGGCCATGGCGATCGTCAAGGATTTCCAGTAGATCGCGCCGCTCGGCAGCGGTGAGCACCGACAATCCCCAATCATCCAAAATCAGAACCTGGGCGCGGCCAAGGGTTTTGAGCAAGCGGGCATAACGTCCATCGCCCCGCGCGAGCCCCAACGCTTCGAACAATCTTGGGACGCGGTGATAGAGGACCGAGCGATTATCTCGGCAGGCCTTGTGGCCGAGGGCACAGGCTAACCAACTTTTGCCCAATCCGGTCGCCCCGGTTATGAGCAAATTCTCGTGGCGATCGATCCAGTCGCCGCTGGCGAGCTTGGCGAAGACGGCCCGGTCGATACCCCGCGGCGTGCGCAAATCGACGTCCTCCACGCAGGCATTCTGGCGGAGCGAGGCCAGCTTGAGGCGCGTGGTGAGCCGCCTGGTGTCGCGTTCCGCCGCTTCCCGGTCGACCAGCAGGCCGATGCGATCTTCGAACGGCAAGGCTTCGAGATCAGGCGATCGTCGCTGCTCCTCGAAGGCCTTGGCCATGCCGCTCAAGCCGAGCTCGATCAGGCGTTCGTGGGTGGGATGGTTGAGCATACAGGTCTCCTTGGCTTCAGTGAAAATAATCGCGGCCGCGGATGTTGCCGTGGCGCAGGGGTTGGTGTTCGGAGGGCTCGTCGAGAAAGGTACGATCCAGACCGTTCTGGAGGATGGAGCGGATCGAGGCGACGGATCGCGCCTTGATCAGAATGCCGCGCCGGCAGGCCGCTTCGACGCGCTCCGCGCTGTAGCTTTTGACCAGTGACAGAATGCCGAGGCAGGTGCGAAAGCCTTGCTCGGGATGCGGCCGGGCCGCGATCACGGCCTGGAAGAAGGCGGCGGTCGACGGACCGATCCGCTCGCCGGCGACGATCACTCCGGCGGGCGTCCATTGACCGTAGCGCCGATGGGCGCTGGGCATATGGTCGGCGATGGTGGTGTGGCCCCGCCGGTTGGGCGCGCGGGCGTGGCTGGCGATCCTGCGGCCGTTGTGGAAGATCTCGACCGTTCTGTCATCGATGCGTGCGTCGACAAGCTCACGGATGAGCCGATACGGCGCGGAATACCAGTGTCCATCGATCTCGATATGATAGTCGGGGCCGATCCGGCATCGCTTCCAGCGTGCGAAAGCGTAAGCCTGGTCCGGCAGCTTTGTAAGCTTGGGCTTGTCGAGCTCGGCGAACAGTTCGGCGCGACTGGCGCCAAAGTCGCGCATCTGCCTTGCATTGAGTTCGACGACGAGTGTTTTGATGGCTGCGTTCAGCTCCGCCAACGAAAAGAAGCGTTGGTTGCGCAGCCGCGCCAGAATCCATCGCTGGGCGACTTGCACCGCAACTTCGACCTTTGCCTTATCTTTTGGGCGCCGCGGCCGGGCTGCGAGAATGGCCGTGCCGTAATGGCTCGCCATCTCGGCATAGGTTCGGTTGAGGCCGGGATCGTGGCGGTCGGGATTGGTGACGGCGGCCTTGAGATTGTCGCAGACTACGAATGTCGGCACGCCGCCGAGGAAGGCGAAAAGATTGATGTGGACCCGGATCCAGTCGGCGAGCCCCTCGCTTGGACAGGCCTCGGCATAGGTATAGTTGGAGGCGCCCATCGCCGCGACGAACAGCTTCATCGACTGCACTTCCCCGTTTGAGGGATCGATGACGTCGATGGTGTCGCCGGCGAAATCCACGAAAACCTTCTCGCCGCCCAGATGCGTCTGCCGCATCGAAGGCCGGGCTCGCCCCTTCCAGGCCTCGTACGTCGTGCAGAACCAGGTGTAGCCGAAGCCATCGGGATGGGTGGCGCGATACTCGTCCCACAGCAGCCGACGGGTCACGTTGCGTCGGCGCAGCTCCTTGTCGACATAGCCCCAGTCGGGAACGGCCCGCTGGGGGCTCTGCGACGCAGGCCTCGGCGCCGGGAAAAGCAGCAGCTCCAGGTCCTCGTCGCTCATTCCGGCCGGCAACGGCCACTTCAGCCCGGCAGCCCCGGCTCGGCGTAGATAGCTGTGCACGGCGCCGTTGCTGATGCCCAAGGTGCGCGCGATGGCTCGCTCCGGCAAGCCTTGAACATGTTTTAAGCGGAGAACCTCTTTGATCCGGCGCATCGACAATCTCTGGGTGGGCATCGGCCTTCCTCGTTCACTGACGAGGCAGTTCCTAAGCCGGTTGAGTTGTCGGCCGAAGCGGGCTGAGTTGCTGAAAAGCTGCTCACGATCCCGCGAAATCCGTGCTCACGATCGTCTGAAATCTCTGCTCACGATCCCCTGAAATCCGTGCTCACGATCCCGCGAAACATGCATCCTGACCATCGTTGATGAGGCGTTAGCCAACGTGGTCGAGGAGAACAAGGTCACGCTGGAGAGCCTTCAGTTTGTTCTTGGCTGTGTGCCTTTTGACGTGGCGCAAGCCCATCCTGATCAAGTCAAGCTCGTCGAAGCGCTCAAAGACGTCCTGGTGAAACAGGCCCACTCGGACACCAACGACAGTACGGCGAAGCTGATGTGGAGGGATGGTGAGGCAAGCGCAGCACTAACCGCTCCCCCGGCCGCCATGAAGCCTCTGCGGGAGGCCATGCGCAAGGTGAAGTACGACCGCAGGATCAGGGAGGGCACCACCAAGCGAAACATAGCCAAGCTCGTAGACGACCCGCCGACTTGGTTGGCAAGCGTGTCCAGTTCCTGGCTGATCTTTGAAGCGGTTTGCATCAGCGCAAGCAAGGTTGCGAGGTCGGCTAGTTGCTGCGGGCTAGCACCTTCGACCGGGGTGGTTAAGCTAGGTGGGTTGATGTTTCGGGACATTCGGTAAGCTCCTGATTTCGTTGGCGAAACGGGCTTTCCGAGAACTTGGCTGGGGAACCTGGATTCGAACCAAGACAAACAGAGTCAGAGTCTGTTGTGCTACCGTTACACCATTCCCCAACGGAATAGCTGAACAAATTCAATAGCTTACTGACTTGTTCAGCTGCGGCCGGAAGCGCGTTTGGCGCAAATCACGGCTCAGGCGTGGCAGCCTTCTACCCGCTCGGCCTTGGGCTGGCAAGCGCTGCGGTGCACGGGCCTGTGAACCGGCGGCGCGACTGCGCCGGTGACCAAGACCGGCCGGCGCAGGCAGCGCCTGATCCAGTTCGCTGATGCCTGCGGCCGAAAATCCCCCCGTCTGCTGCTTCATCCGCGCCTCAGTTAATTCGAGCCGCAGACGCGGACCACGATCTCAGCCTTGCCGTTCGCGATCATCACCTGGCCGTATTCGTCCTGCGGCGGGCTCTCCTCGTAGCGGAGCGGGATCGGTGATCGCTTCCTGCGCTTCGCCGCCCGGCTGCTGCGTATTCACGTCGAGGATCAGGATCTTCGGATTGATCCCCTGCGGCGAGCGCCTGGTCAGCCGGGCCTGCCAGCCATCGGTCGGTACTCTCACGTCGCCGACCATGACCAGCTTGGGCGGCGCGCCCGGCGCCCGGTCGATCCAGGCCTTGAAGGTGTTTCTCAGCAGGACAGTCATGACACGTCTCTCCTTTGCCAAGCTGCGAATTGTCCGACCTCGTCCCGACGTGCGGCGCCGACCTTTCGCCTATCAAATCGGCGCAACGTGACGGACAGATATCAGGCCCCGACAAATCACCCGATCACCGCCTCCCCCTCCGACCAGGCTCTCAAGTCCCGGCCGCCACTTTGGCGCGGATTGCGTCAGCGACGGCCGGAGCCTTACCGCCAAGCGCCTTCACGGCCGGCAAGTTTTCCGGCCCGCCGACGGCTTTGGAGGCTTCCGCAACCTTGTTGATGTCGGGGACGCTCTTCTTCACGAACGCGTCGATGAAGTCGGCGCCAGCGTACCCGGCCGCCAGGACGCTCAGGAGAAATTGCCGGCCGATTTCCTTCGGCTCGACCATAAGCCCCGCGGAGATCCCCGCCACGCATCCGATAACGATCGACACCAGAAACGCCGACCCGTCAAACACGTCCTTGAAGCGGCGGGGGCTCGTGAGGAAGCCGAGCCGACAGCGACCCGATCGTCATCTCCGGATAAGCTACCACCCCTATTCCAGCTTGATATTCGCCGCTTCGATCACCTTCTTCCACCGCTCCGTCTCGGAGGCGATGTAGGCCTTGAAAGGTTCGGAATCGACCGCAACCGCGGCCGCGCCGAGCTCGGCCATCTTCTGCACCGTCTCCGGCTGCTGCATGAAGGCGCGGATCTCGCCCGACAGCTTTTCGACGATGGGCTTCGGCGTGGCCGCGGGAACGAAGAAGCCGTGCCAGGCCACGGCCTCGAAGCCCGGCAGGAATTCGGCGACGGCCGGGATTTCCGGATCGAAGGCGGCGCGCTTGGGCGTTGCCGTGGCGAGCATCGCGAGCTGGCCGGTCTTCACCTGCGGCAGCAGCAGCGGCACGTTGTCGAAGGCAAGATCGATCTGGCCGCTCAACAGATCCGTCAGCATCTGGCTGGAGCCCTTGTAGGGCACATGTACCATCTTGGTGCCGGTCATCTGTTGAAACAGTTCAGCGGCAAGATGCTGCGAGGTGCCGACGCCGGCCGAGCCGAACGAGACCTTGTCCGGGTTCGCCTTCAGATAGGCGATCAGCTCCGGCACGGTGCGCACCTTGATCTTGTTCGGATTCACCACGAGCACATTCGGCACGACGCTGATCTGGGCGACCGGCACCAGGTCCCTGTCCGGCTGGTAGCTGAGCTTCGGACCGTAGAGCGTGGGGTTGATCGCGAGCGCGGAGGTGCTGGCAAGGCCGAGCGTGATGCCGTCAGGCGCCGATTTCGCCAGCCGCGTCACGCCGAGGATCGAGCCGGCACCGCCGACATTCTCGACCACGAACGGCTTGCCCAGCTTCACTTGCAGCTGGTTCGATACCATGCGCGCGAAGATGTCGGCGGTGCCGCCGGCGGCGAAGGGCACGATCACCGTCACCTGCTTGGCCGGATAGCCGTCCTGCGCCTTTGCCGGCGACGTCGCCAGCAACACGGCTGACACAAGACCAAGCCACATCGATCTCATCGAAGTTTCCTCTACTGTTACTGTTTTGTTGATTGGGTGCCGCGCGCGGCGGAGGTGACTAGAACGCGACCTCGTACATGTTCAGGATCGCATCCCGGCCGAGGTCGCGCGGATTGTTGTCAAGCAGGCGGCGAATGGCGTGCGCCTCGTCGGCCATGACGCCGAGATCGCCCTTGGGCACGCCGAGCGCGGACAGACGCATCTCGATGCCGAGGTCCTTGCAGTACTCGTAAGTGGCGTCGAATGCGAGCTTCGCATCGTTCCGTGCCGGCAGGCCGAGCGCCGCCAGCACCGCGACCGTCTTCGCCTCGACTGCCGGCATGTTGAAGGCCAGCGTATGCGGGAAGATCACGGCACAGGCGAGCCCATGCGCGACATGATGGCGCGTGCCCAGCGGATAAGCGACGGCATGCCCGGCGGTGGTGTTCACTGGTCCAAGGCAATAGCCGCCATAGAGCGAGGCCAGGGAGAGACCCGCGCGTGCCTCGCGATCTCCGCCGTCAGCGACCGCCCGCTTGAGATATTGCCCGACCAGCCGCGCGCCCTCGAGCGCATAAAGGTCGATCATCGGATGCGCCTTGCGGCTGGTGTAGGCCTCGACGCAATGCGCCAGCGCATCGACGCCGGTGGCCGCAGTGACCTCCTTCGGAACGGTCATTGTGAGATCAGGATCGACGATGGCGATATCAGCAAGCATGAAGCGGCTCTGCACCGCCTGCTTGTTCTGGCTGACGGGATCGGTGACGAGCGCGCGGGTGCCGGCCTCGCTGCCGGTGCCCGACGTGGTCGGGATCTGCATCAGCGGCACGCTGCGGCCGGCGACTTTTTCCGGCCCAACGATATCGGCAAAGGCCACGTCGCTGGTGCAGAGCACCGCGACCAGCTTGGCGAGATCCATCGCGCTGCCGCCGCCGAAGCCGACGACGAGATCAGGCGCGACCTCTTTCGCCATCGCCACCGCCTTCTCCAGATTAGGCAGGTCCGGTTCAGGCTTGACGTCGCCAAACACTTTCACTGCACCCGGCAGCGCCAGCGCATCGACGCGGCGCGCATTGAACGGATCGGAAATCACCAGCGGCCGCCTGGCGCCGATCCGCTCGGCGAAGCGCGCAGCAGCCGTGATGGTGCCGTTGCCGAATTCCAGGATGGTGGGACGTTGGATTTCGATGGGCGTGAAGGCGTTGGTCATCGTGCGCTAGATCTCATGACTTGGAGGCGGAGACGCCGGCGGAGAGCCGCTCGGCATAGTCGATGGCCTCGATCAGGCTGTGCTCGTTGGCAATGCCCTTGCCGGCAATGTCGAAGGCGGTGCCGTGATCGACGGAGGTGCGGATGATCGGCAGGCCCAGCGTGATGTTGACGCCGGAGAGCTCCTGCCAGCGCCCGGTCGCGGGATCGACCTGGAAGCCCAGCAGTTTGACCGGGATGTGCCCCTGGTCGTGATACATCGCGACCGCAGCATCGTACTGGCCGGCGCGCAGCTTGACGAAGATGGTGTCGCCGGGCACCGGGCCGACGACGTCGAGGCCATCGGCGACGGCCTTGGCAATCGTCGGTGCCGAAACGTCGATATCCTGCCGGCCGAACAGACCGCCCTCGCCGGCATGCGGATTGAGCGCGGCGATCGCAATCTTCGGCTTGTCGATACCGAGCCGCAGCAAGGCCTCGTTGGTGAGATCGATCACCATGCGCAGACGCTCCGGCGTCAGGCGCTTCGGCACGTCTTCCAGCGCCACGTGGGTCGAGACATGGCTGACGCGCATGTTGCCGTGGGCGAGCAGCATCACCGATCCGCGCACACCGGTGAGGTGCGCCAGCATCTCGGTATGTCCAGGGAAGTGATAGCCGGCCTTGTTGAGTGCTTCCTTGTTGAGCGGCGCGGTGACAATCGCGGAGGTCCGCCCGGCCTGCGTCAGGCGCACGCCCTGCTCGATCGCCTTGTAGGCAAAGCGGCCACCGTCGGCGCTCAAGACGCCGGGCTTGATCGGGGTACCCTCGACATCCGCCTGGAGGAAGCAGAGGTTCGGCCAGTCAGCATCGTCGGCACTCACCTCCGGAATCGCAACGGCAGCGCCGAGCGCGGCCTTGGCATCCTCGAGCGCGGCGCCGCTGCCGATGATCAGGATGCGCAGATCGCCTTTCGCGATCCGGTCCTTCAGCCCGACGCAGGCCTTGACGATGATCTCCGGGCCGATCCCGGCCGGATCGCCCATGGTGATGGCAAGATGACGAGAGGTCATGTCGGGCTCCCCGTATTGAGCAAATGATTGTCCCGGAGCAGATCGCGCCACAGCTCGCTGGTGCCGAACGCGCCGGATTTCGAGATGACATCCACGCCGGCCCAGCGGCCGCCTTGCAGAATCGAGCGCGGCAGCCCCGGCACGATACGCCCCGTCACCTGGAGCGCATGCGCGCCGAGCGCAACGCATACGGCCTTCAAGGTCTCACCGCCAGCAACGATCAAGGTTCCGGGCGGATTGAGCACTGCAATCAGCGCTGTCAGCTCGCGCGCGATGCGCTGGGCGGCCTCGGCGCGCGAAAGGCCATCCGCGAACGCGAATTTCACCAGCGCCACGCCGTCGTCAGCCAGCTTGCGTTGAACGCCTGCGCCCCCCTCACCTTCGGCCAACGCGATGGTGGCTTCGCCACATGCTGCGAGCTGGGAGGCAGTGGTGGCCTGGTCGGAACCGAACAGCCCCAGCACCGGCCGCTTCAGCCGGCTAGGCGCATCGGCGCGATGGCCGCGGGCGAGCGCACCGGCCAGCCCGCCGCTTCCGCACCACAGCACGGGCCCCGGCATCTGCCGCGCCATTTCGACGACGCGATCGAGATCGATGTCGCTCTCGGCATCGAACACCTGAACGCCACCTTGCGCGAGCGTGTCAGGGCCGCCCTGCCACGCCTCGATACCTTCCAGTTTCAATTGGTCCAGCAGGTTGTCGCCGACGCGATGCCAGTCCCCCTGTACAGTGCGCGCGAATTGCTGGCCCTCGACGGTACGGCGTCCCTGATAGTCGAAGGCCGGTGCGACCACGCATGACGCCCAAGGGCCGCCGCGCAGGCAGGCGCCGAGCTCGGCCGCCCAGGCACCGCGGAGCAGGCTGTCGACCTTCTTGTAGGCGATCGTCCCACCCTGAAGCTGCGGCGCCAGCCGTCCGACGATCTCGACGCTGTCGGCTTTCGACCGCTCGCGGGTGCCGCTGTCGATCGCGAGGCTTTGCGCGCCCGGAGCCGCGGGCGAATCCGCCCAGGTGACGTCGAACGGTCCGCACAGGCCGACGAACTCCGCCGCGGTGTCGAGCGCGCCGGTGAGATCGTCGGCAAGCAGGCGCACGAACGTCGTCGTCATGCTGCTCCCGCGCCAAAGATCTTGCCGGGGTTCATCAGGCCGTTCGGATCGAGCAAGCGCTTGATGCCGCGCATCAGCTCGATATCGAGCGGATCGGCGACACGGGCCAGCCGGACGCGATTGGTGATCCCGATGCCGTGCTCGGCACTGATCGCCCCGCCCTGCGCCGCAGTCTCGTCGTCGACGATCTCATTGATTTGCGCCACCAGGGCGGCCGTCGTCGCCGGCTCCTGACAATGCGCACGGTCGATCAGGGCGATCACGTGGATGTTGCCGTCGCCGATATGGCCATGCATCACCACGCGGGCATGCGGTACCGCGGCCACAATTCGCGCTTCGACATTGGTGACGAAGTCCGCCTGGTGCTCCAGCGGCACAACGCTGTCGTGCGAGACGACATAGCCGCTGCGCTTGTTGCCTTCGGACACGCTGTGCCTGACGGCCCAGATTGCCTTCGTCTGCGCGAGGTTGGAGGCCAGGATGACGTCTTCGGCGATGCCGGCCTCCATCGCATCCGCCAGCGCCGTGGCGAGCGGCTCGTCGAGATCGACGCCCGCGAGCGTGTCGGTCAGCTCAACGATCAGGTACCACGGCGTCGTCAGCTCGAACGGGATGGTGACATGCGGCACGGTCTCCGCGATCGCCTCGATCTGCGAGCGCGACATGATTTCGAGGCTGCCGAGCCGGTCGCCGACCACGCCGCGCAGGCGCGCCATGATCTCGAGTGCCTGCGCGACACCCTGCAATTTCACCAGCGCCAGCGCCGAGCTGCGCGGCGGCGAGAACAGTTTCAGCACCGCCGCGGTGACGATGCCGAGCGTGCCTTCCGCCCCGATGAAGAGCTGCTTGAGCGCGTAACCCGTGTTGTCCTTGCGCAGCGCGCGCAGGCCGTTGAAGATACGCCCGTCGGGCAGCACGGCTTCGAGCCCGAGCACGAGATCGCGCGTCGGGCCGTAGCGCAGCACGGCCGTGCCGCCGGCATTGGTCGAGATGTTGCCGCCGATCTGGCAGGAACCCTCGGCACCCAGGCTCAAGGGAAAGTAGCGATCGACGCTACGCGCCGCATTCTGGACCTCGGCGAGAATGCAGCCGGCCTCCACCGTGATCGTGTTGGCGAGCGGACTGACGTCGCGCACGGCTCGCATGCGGTCGAGCCGGACCACGACATTGCCCGCGTGATCGTCCGGCGTCGCCGCTCCGCACATGCCGGTGTTGCCGCCTTGCGGCACGATCGCAAGGCGCTTGTCGGCGCAGTATCTGACGATTGAGGCGACCTCGGCAGTCGAGCCGGGCTTCACCACCGCGACCGCGCGGCCGCGATAGCGCCCGCGCCAGTCCACCACATAAGGCTCATGGTCGGCTCCGGACGCAATGACGTGCTTGTCGCCGACGATCGCGGCGAGCCCGGCCAATGCATCCTGGAATGAGTCGGACATCAGATCGCCTCGTCGTGCGTACCGGGCCTAGGCTGAGGCTGCGAATGCCGCAGCATTCGCAAGCAGCTCTTTCAGCTGGTCCGGCGGCAAGGACTCCAGTGGCGGCCGCAGGCGCTGCCAACCGGCATGCTTGGTGCGATCAGCCGCAAGCGCCTTCAGCGAGGCCATCTGCGGAAATTGCGAGACCAGCTCGCGCGCCTTCACGATGCGCGCCTGCGCCGCCTTGAGCGCCGGATCGTCGTCGCTGTCGCCAAAGTGCTTGAAGACATAGGCAAGACTGCGCGCGACGACATTGGAGGTCGCGGTGATGCAGCCCGCGCCGCCCTTGCGCAGCAGCGGCAGCATCAATGGATCGGCGCCGCCGAGGACAGCGAAGCCCGGGAAGCGCTCGACCATCGCCGTCATGTTGGCGAAGTCGCCGGACGAATCCTTGATGCCCGTGAACGTGGCCGGATAGGCCTTGCGCAGCCGCTCGATCAGCGCATGCGAGATCGGCTGCGCCGACATCTGCGGGTAGTGATAGAGGACGACTTTCAGACGCGCATCACCGATACGCTGAACCACCTCGCTGTAGGAGGCGAAGATGCCGTCATCGGTGACGTTCTTGTAGTAGAACGGCGGCAGCATCACCACGGTGTCGACGCCGACCGAGAGTGCGTGGCGCGTCAGCGCGATGGTGTCGCTGAGCGCGGCAACGCCGGTGCCGGGCAAAAGCCGCCGCGGCGCGATGCCGGCAGCCACCACCGCCTCGAGCAGCGCGGTGCGTTCGGCCACCGAAAAGGAGTTCGCCTCACCCGTCGTGCCCAGCATCGCGATGCCGTCGCAGCCTTCGTCGAGCAGATAGCGACAATGGTCCACAAAGCGCGCATGATCGGGAGCAAGCTCGGCGTCGAGCGGCGTCAACGCGGCGGAGAACACGCCATGAGGGTGCAGCGATGATGTCGACAAAACTTCCTCCGATCGTCAGAACGATGTTGTTCGGAATGCGAACATTTGTTATTTGCTGGTGCACTCGTAAAATCAGCTCGGCCCGACGTCAAGGGCATGGCTGTCATGGCGGGGCATTCGAGCATGACCAAGGCTGCAGGGAAGGCCGCGAAGCGCGTATCGGAAACTAGCGCCAAAAATCCCAAGAATTATGTGGCCTCCGTCGGCAAGGCCTTTGCCGTGCTCAAGAGTTTCACCAGCGAAACCTTCGAGCTGACCCTGAGTGAGATTGCCGCACGGGCTGATCTCGATCGCGGGACGGCGTTCCGCCTGATCCAGACCCTGACCGAACTCGGCTATCTCCAGGCCGTTCCGCAAAGTCGCCGGTTCCGTCTCGGCATCGCCTGTCTCGACCTCGGCTACACCGTGCTGTCGCACGGCTCGTTGCGGCCGATCGTCGAGCCGCTGCTGCGCGACCTCGTCCCTGATGTCGGCGATGCGGCATCGCTCGGCATTCTCGATGGCGGCGACGTGGTCTATCTCGCGCGCGTCGGTGCCGGCCTCGACCGTCACAAGATGGACCGCCGGCCGGGCACGCGCATTCCCGCCTACAGCGCCGCGCTCGGCCATGTCATGCTGGCGCATCTGCCACGCGACCAGCAGATCGAGCGGCTCGAGTTGCGTCCTCGCGTCAAACTGTCGGAGCGAACGCTGACCGATCTCGATGCACTGCTCGCCCGGCTCGATCAGGTGAAGAAAAAAGGCCATGCCGTCTCCGACGGCGAGAATGCCTATGGCCTGCGCACGCTGGCAACGCCGATCTTCGACGCTCAGGGTTTTGTGATCGGCGGCCTGAGCGTCACGGTCGATGCGATGCGCATGGACATGGCGGCCTTCCGCGACCAGGCGCTGCCGCGGCTCATGCAGGCGGCGGCCCAAGTCCAGGATCTCGCGATCAAGTCGGGATTGACGAGCTAAGTGCGGTGATGGCGATTAGATCGCGATGTGATCGAAGTCGGCGGCGATCCGCGTATTCGGAAACACCCTTGTCGCCTCCGCCAAGATCTCTTCATCCTCGTATCGTCCCGACATGTGGACCAGCACGAGCTGCTTGACGTTGCTGGCGGCGGCAAACGAAGCGGCTTCGGTTGCCGTGAGATGGCCGTAGTCCCGCGCGGTCGCGGCGTCACGATCGAGGAACGTCGCCTCGATCACCAGCATGTCGGCGTCGACGACATGTCGGGATAGACCATCCGTGGTTTCGGTGTCGCCGACCACGACGAGCTTCCTGCCGCCGCCCGGCGAGCCCAGGACGTCCTCCGGATCAATCGTTCGGCCGGCGATCACGACCGGCCGTCCGGCGGCCAGCTCTCCGCGCATCGGCCCGTCCGGGACACTGAGCGACGCAAGCCGCTCGGGCAGAAGGTGGCGGCGCGCGGGGCTTTGGAAAGAGAAGCCAAAGCTGTCGGTGTCGCGGTGGCGAACCGGAAAGCAGTCGATGGTGAAGTCGCCGGCATCGATGACCTGCCCCTCGCTCAGCGGCGCGAACGCCACGGGGATCGGCGCCCTGCCCGCGCCCCACAAGCCCGCGAGCATGCGAACGACGATGTCGAGCGTGCCCGGGCCCGCATGAACAGTCATCACTTCGGAGGTCTGCCGCAGCCCCAGCGTCGAGAAGAGACCGGGGATGCCGAGTACGTGATCGAGATGCCCGTGCGTCAGCAGGATGCGGCCGAGCCGGCGAAAGCCGGCGCCGCTGCGCAGCAACTGGCGCTGCGTGCCCTCGCCGCAATCAACCAGGATACGCTTGCCCGCGGCCTCCACCAGGAGGGCCGGATGGTTGCGCTCCACTGAGGGAACGCTTGCCGAGGTGCCGAGAAATGTCAGGGCGAACATGGTCGTCAGCGTCCAGAGACCGACCTCTCCCCGACAGCACCGCAACGGTCCGCACGGTGGGTGGCCTCACCGTCCCCAATGCCATGCGAGCAGCAGCGCGTACAGGCCCATCGAGCCCGCATAGAGCGCGGCAAGCAGTGCATATCCCGCGATCTGGCGGCCGAGCGCTGCCTTCGGCTTGATCCACCAGTCGAGCGCCCTGAAGGCGGCCGGCACGAGAAACCAGCCGAGCAGCTGGGTACTCACGAGATTGCCGACGAACAGCGACAGCCAGACCGGCACGCCGTGGCTGTCGATCAGCGGCGCGCTGACGAAATAACCCCAGAGATAGACCACGGGATAGAGCACCAGCAGGACGATGAGGTTGCTCTTCCAGATCAGGCCGGGCCCTTGCTCCGGAGCCTGCGTCTTGCCGGCCGGGAACCAGAAATTGAAGCCGTAGCTTGCCCGCTTCACGTTCATGCCGGCGTTGAAGCGCGCGCCTTCCTCAAGCAGCGTCTGCCGCAAGGGCGAGTCCAGCCATGCATTGAGGTTGGCATCGCTGTCGAACGACAGGATGACGATCCACTCGTCGTGCAGGCCCGGGATAGGCCGCTCGATCTTGTGGCGCAGGAACCCCCTGAATTCGGCCTCCGCGGCCTGGATGCGCTGTTGCCATTTGAGGAACGCATCCTCGAGTCCATCCGGCACCTTGAAGGAGATGACGGCGGAGACCGCGCTGTCGCGCTGAACGCCGGTGTCGGGAAGGATATGAACGTCCTCCGACCCGACGAAGAAGCGCTGCACGTCCGCGATCAGCCGCGCCCGTACATCGCTCTGAAGCCAGGCGCGGGCAGCGGCCGGGTTCGCGAAACGCAGGATGGTCACCCAGTCCACATGCGCCGGCGGCTGCGGCGGCACGACCTCCTGGCTGAGGAAGCCGGGCCACGCCTTCAGCGCCTCGCCGACCTCGCCGTTCCACCGCGCGAACGCGGCAAAGCCGTCGTCGGCGATGCGGCGCTGGATGACGAGGGCGACCGCCTGGGCCGCTGGATCCGGAGATGCGCTCATCGCGACCGTCCGCTTCAGCTCTGCTTGTAGAGGCGCTTGCCCATCACCCAGGTCTCGTCGACGCACCGGTCGTCGCCGACCATCATGACGGCGAACAGCATGTTCGCGGCGTCGTCGACCGTGCGCGGACCAGCACCGTCGGCGATCAGCGACTGGTGCCAGGGTTGCGCCAGCTGGCCACCATTCGGATCGAGTGCGACGAAATCGGCTTCCTTGCCGGGGTCGAAATTGCCGAGCTTGTCGTCGATATAGAGGCCTTCGGCGCCGCCGAGCGTGACCGACCAGAAACCGCGATAGGGCGAGAGCTTGTTGCGCTCGGCTTCCGCAAGATCCTTGCGCGCCGGATCGATGCTGCCGTCGAGCATCGTGTTGTTGCACATGCCGACCTTGTAGGCGTCGTCGAGCACGGAGATCATCGAGAAGCGGTTGCCACCGCCGACGTCGGTGCCGAACGACATCTTGACCCGATGCTCGGGATCGGTGGCACGGCCGAGGCGGAACAGACCGCTGCCGAGGAACAGGTTCGAGCACGGGCAGAACACCACCGCGGCGCCCTTCTTGGACATGCGGCGGAACTCGTTGTTCGAGAGATAGACACCGTGGCCGCCGGAGAACTTTGGCCCGACCAGGTCGAACTTCTCGTAGACGCCGAGATAGTCCTCGCAGTCCGGATGCTCGTGCTTGAGGCGCTGACATGCCTTGAGCAGCTCCGGCGAAGCGCCGAAGGCGAAGCGCGGCGTGATGGCGTAGAGGTTGCGGCCCTTGTTGTGGTACTGCGCGATCAGCCGCTTGCTGTCGCGATAGAAGTTTTCGGGCGTGTCGATGAACTCGGCCGGCGCGTTGCGGTCGATCCCGGTGAGGCCCGCGATCACGCGCATGTTGCGGCGGGCCGCCTCCTCGAACAGCTCTTCGGTCGCGACCGGCGAGGAGCTGGTGAAGGCCTGGCAGGTGGTGGTGCCGGCGGCGAGCAGTGCGTCGAGAAAACGCTTCACGCCGTCGCGCGCGTAGTTGCGATCCTTGTACTTGATCTCCTCGGGGTAGATCGACTTCTGGAGCCACGGCAGCAGCTGTTCGCCATAGGCGCCGAGCACGCGGGTCTGCGGCAGATGGATGTGGCCGTCGATGAAGCCCGGGACGATGATGCGGTCCTTGATATGGGTGATCTCGACGCCCGGATGCGCGGCGGCAATCTTGTCATGGGGACCGAACGCCTTGATGACGCCATCCGTGACGACCATCAGACCGTCCTGATGGAAACGCGCGGCCGCCTGCTCGTTGCCGATGTGCTTCCAGGGATCGTCGACGAAGTCGAAGAACGTGCCGCGAATACCAACGGTGGTCATGAATGGGTTCCTTCCTTAGGTCTGTGTGGCGTGGCGCGCCGAAGGCAGCGAGATCGCAAGCAGCGTCCCTGCGACGGCGCAGAGGCCGAGATAGAGCCAGCCGATCGGCGCCTGGGTCGCTTCAGGCAACACCGCCGCGATCGCCATGGCGCCGCTCACCGCGAGATAGCAGAGCGCGCTGATGAGGCCGCCGATCAGGCCGTGGTCGCGCTCGAACAGGCCGAGCGCCATGCCGTACATCATCGGGCACAGCACGCCGCAACCGCCGAGCACCAGCGCACCGCCGATCGTGATCGACATGAAATCGAGACCAAGCGTCATGCCGGTCGCGGTCAAGACCACAGCGCCGGCGAGAAACAGCGCGAAGGCGCCAAAGCCCATCACGCGGGCCGGCATGAAGCGCGCGAAATGCGCGCAGCCGAGTTCGCCCGCGAGATTCACGCCGCCAAGGCCGAGCGCGACAAGGCCGTAGATGGCCGCGGAATAACCGAGGCCGGTCTGGTAGAAGAACGGCGCGACGACGCCGAACGCCAGTTGCGCGCTGGCCGCGGCGGCGAACACCAGCACGAAGGCCAGGAAGCCCGGACGGACGAGCGCCTCGCGGAGAATGCTCGCCGTGCGGCGCGGATCGAACGGCGCGCGTCGCTCGGCCGGCAGCGTCTCGGGCAGAAGCAGCACGACGATCGCAGCGACGATGGCCGCGGCGATGGCGATAATGACGAAGACCCCGCGCCAGGATGTCAGCTCGACGATGAAGCCGCCGGCGGCCGGCGCGAGCACGGGTGCAAGCCCCCAGGCGGCACCAAGCAGTCCAGAGATCGCCGTGAGCTCGCGGCCGCGAAAGCAGTCGGCCGCAACCGCATAGGCGACGACGAGGCAGGTGCAGCCGCCGACGCCCTGCAGGAAGCGCAGCGCGAGCAGCAGCGATGCGCTGGTGGCGAGCGCACAGGCGATGCTCATCGCGATGAGAACCGATAGCCCCGCGAGCAGAACGTTACGGCGGCCGAGCGTGTCGGAGGCGATTCCAACGGGCACCAGCGCCAGACTCATGCCGAGCATGTAGGCGGTGACGGTGTTCTGCATCGACGCGGAATCGGTTGCGAGGTCCACCACCATCTGCGGCAGGCCCGGCGTATAGGCATCGAGCGGAATCTGACTGAACGGCACCACGCATAGCAGGATCGGCACGATCCCGCCCTTCGCGCGACCAGCGTCCGAAGCAACTGCAGTCATGGCTCACGCCCCCTCGATGCCCGCGGGTCCTGTCTTTTCGTGCGTGCAATGAGAGGCGACGATGCAGGTTGCGGATATTGACGCGCGGAGCGTGCCAGAACTGTGTATAAAAACTCTTAGAGTCTGTCCGGAAAGATTACCTTGGATTGCATAGCTTTCGCAGCATGAGTCGGATGGAGGCCAGCTTGAGAAAGGCGAGCGCCCTGTGATTGAAGCATTCCCAATCTTTGGACAGTCTTCGGCATCGCCCGAGCCAGGCAAAGGTACGCTCGACGATCCAGCGTTTGGGCAAGACGACGAAACGGTGAGCCTGATCGGAGCGTTTGACGATTTCGAGGTTCACGCGCTTCAGAGCGCTACGCAGCCCCTTCTGGAAATGTGGCCCTTGATATCCGCCGTCGGCGTAGAGCTTCAGAAGAAAGGGATAGAGGCCGAACAACGTTGCCATCAGGAGCACGCCGCCGTCGCGATCCTGGATGTCCGCCGCATGCACGATGGCGTGCATCAAGAGGCCTTGCGTGTCGACGAGAATGTGCCGCTTCTTGCCCTTGATCTTCTTGCCCGCGTCGTAGCCATGGAGATCATGAGGCCCCCTTTTTCAGCGCTTTTCACGCTCTGGCTATCGATGATGGCGGCGGTGGGAGAAGCCTCGCGCTCGGCCCTTTCGCGACATTCGACATAGAGGGCGTGATGAATTTTATCGAGCGTGCCGTTCCAGCTCCACAGATCGAAGTAGCCATACAGCGTCGAGCGCGGCGGCAGGTCCTTGGGGATCGCGCGCCACTGGCAACCTGTGCTCAGGATGTACATCAGCCCGTTGGCAATCTCGCGCAGGTCCACCGTACGCTTGTTGCCGCCGCGCTTGGCCGGCGGGATGCGAGGCGCGATCAGCGCCCACTCCTCGTCGGTCAAGTCGCTCGGATAGCGCAGGCGGCTGCGGTCGTAGCGTGCACGGTTCTCGGTAGTCCACATTGGCGGCGCGTCCCCATCGAATCAGGCCGCTCACCTTGAATCACAACCGATTCATTCGACTCAACATGTTTTGGAACAGACACTTAGATTAGGAGGCCCGCTTCAATGCGGGCGGCTGATGCTCTGGTCCTCGCGGCCTGGGGATGCTCCAACAAAAAATGCGAAAACAACCCCATGCACAGTACAAATCATTGAAGAATTTCGCTCCGGCATGGCGCTAGCGTGGCCCCCGAGGACGTTTGACACGTCGGGCAAAACAGGCGCAGGACTGCATCATCCCCGCTTGTGAATTCCCGCCGCACAGAAGCCATTAACCGTTCGGAAGGCATCGCCGTTTCGAGCGCAGGATCGGCATCGACCAGGCGCAGATCAAAGCAGGAAGCCGTTGAGAGCTACCAGAAACTGCCGCGGCGACTGAAGCTGCGGCACGTGCGCGCAGCCTGGAATGACCTTGAGTTCGGCGCGCGGCAAACCGGCGGCCAGCTCGCGCGACATTGGCGGAGGGGTCGCTTCGTCGTGCTCACCAACCAGAACGAGGGCAGGAACTTTCACCGCGGCAAGTTCGGCGCGGAGATCGAGGCTTGCCAACGCGTCGCATGCGCTGCGAAACACATCGGGATCCGTCTGCAGAAAAGCTTCACGACGATCCCGCATCAGTTCGGGATGCCGCTCCTGAAACTCCGGCGCAAACAAGCGTCGCATCGCAACGTCAGTGATCGCCTCGAGTCCCTTCTCCCGCGAGACCCTCGCCATGTTGCGAAACGCCTCGCGGCCGGGCTCCGAAAACGCCGCGCCGCAATCGGCGAGAACGAGCTTGCTGGCGATCTCCGGGTGCCGGATCGCCATCTGCAAGGCGACGAAGCCGCCATAGCCATTGCCGAGCACGATCGCCGGCGCACCGCCCGCAGCCTCCTTCACGGCCTCCGCCATCCTGTCCGCGACAACGACGAGCCCGCCTTCGACCGCGCGTGAACGGCCGAACCCCGGCAACTCCGGCACGATGGTGCGAAACGATCCCTCAAGCTCGGGCACGATCGCATCGAAGCTCGCACGGTCCGACAACAGCGAGTGGAAGAGAAACAGCGGCGGCCCCTCGCCCGATTGCGCGGCGTTGACGGTCCCGTTGGCAAGAAGCCTGTCCATGTCCGGTCTTTCCTTAACTTCGTCGGCGGGATCACACCCGTTTGCGTGCCGTGGAGGCCCCCGATTGATAAATCAACTGTCAGGGAATTCAAGCATTTGGCGCTTGACGTGAAATATCAGGATTGCCAAATTGGAGCCAATGAGGTCCCTAGAATCATGCTTTTGCGCGAAAACATCTACGATCTTCTCCGATCTGATATTTTAGCCTGCCGTTTTGCTCCGGGCGATGAAATGCGGGAGCAGGATCTGGCCGAACGCTATTCGGTGAGCCGCCAACCGGTTCGGGATGCGCTTTTGAGGCTGCAGCGCGAGCATTTGGTGACGGTGCAGCCGCGCCAGGGCTACCGGGTCACGCCGATCTCGCTGTCGGACGCCCGCGACCTCCTCCGCTTCCGTCTTACTCTGGAGCCGGCCTGCGTCGCCGAGGCGATCGAGAGCGCTCCGGACAGCGTTCTGAAATCGCTCGATGAATTTCGCCGCTTCTCCGGCAACCACGAAGACTTCATCGCCTACAACCGCGGCTTCCACTCCGCGCTGGCTCATGCGTCCGGCAATCGCCGCATGGCGACGGCGCTGTGCGACCTGATCGGCCAGGCCGACCGGCTGGTCCGCGTCAGCGTGTCCAATCTGAAGGGTCACGATCCGGCAAAGCTCGTCGCCGAGCACGTCGCCCTGATCGACGCCATGCAGAGCCGCGAAACGCGAACCGCGGCGCGCATCATCAAGGCCCATATCGGGGCCACCGAAAAACGCGTTCTGCCGGCGCTCAAGCGCAACGCCGTCATCGTCGAGGAGAGATCATCATGAACATTCCGTCAAAACCCGCGTCGATCGACGTCGAAACCCACGGCAATTTCATCGACGGACGTGAAGTCGAAGCCGGCAACGGCGTGATGCTCGACGTCCGCAATCCCGCGACCGGCGACGTCATCGCCCGCATCCCCAATTCGACCGCCGAGGACATCGACCGCGCGATGAAGAGCGCGCGCGCGGCGTTCGAAGGCAAAGCCTGGGGCGGCATGGACACACGCGCGCGTGCCAGACTGGTCAACAAGCTCGCCGATGCTTTCGAGGCCAATCTCGACAGCCTGTACCGGCTGGAAACCCTCAACAACGGCCGGCCGGTCAACGAGACCCGCGCCCAGCTCTCCCGCCTGCCCGACTTCTTCCGCTACTTTGCCGGCGTTGCGCTGGCGCGCCGCGACTCCGTCATCCCGGTCGAAGGCGCCTATCTGAACTACACGCTCCGCACCCCGATCGGCATCGTCGCCAATTGCACGCCGTTCAATCATCCACTGATGATCCTGTGCAAGTCGCTGGCCGTGGTGCTGGCGACCGGATGCGTCACCGTGGTCAAGCCGTCCGAATACACGCCGCTGACGACGTTGAAGCTCGCGCAGATCTTCACCGAAGCCGGCCTTCCGCCCGGCGTCTTCAACATCGTTCTCGGCCTCGGCCAGAACGCCGGCAAGATGCTGGCCGAGCATGGCGACATCAACAAGCTGGTCCTGACCGGCGGCACCGAGGCAGGCCGCATCGCCGGCAGCGCGGCCGCAAAAGTGTTCGCGCATCAAACCATGGAGCTCGGCGGCAAGACGCCGGTGATGGTGTTCGACGATTTCGACGTCGACCGCGCCGTCAACTACGCCGCATTCGGCGCTTTCATCGGCGCCGGCCAAACCTGCGTCTGCGCCTCGCGCCACATCGTCCAGGCTTCGATCTATGACGAATTCGTCGAGAAGCTGCAGGCCAAGACCCGCACGATCCGCGTCGGCGATCCCTTCGATGCGAACACCCAAATGGGCCCCGTGATCTCCGCCCGGCAGCGCGACCGCGTTCTCACCTACGTAGGCTACGGCCACGAGGATGGCGCGCGTCTCGTCACCGGCGGTGTTGCCGCGAAGGTGCCGGGTCACGACAACGGCTATTTCGTCGAGCCGACGGTGTTCGCCGACGTCACATCCGACATGCGCATCTTCCAGGAGGAAGTGTTTGGTCCCTTCACCTCGGTGACGCCGTTCAAGGACGAGGCCGATGCGCTTCGGCTTGCCAACAACTCGCCGTTCGGCCTCGCCGCAGCCATCCGCACCCGCGACGTCGCGCGCGCGCATCGTGTCGCCGCCTCCGTCAAGGCCGGCATCGTCTGGATCAATGATCACCACCGTCTCGACCCGGCCTCGCCCTGGGGTGGCGTCGACGATTCCGGCATCGGCCGCGAATGCGGCACCGAGAGCTTCAACGACCACTTCAACACCAAGAGCGTGATGGTCGCGACCCACGAGCAGCCGTTCGACTGGTATCGCGACACGGCCAACCAACAGCGCCTGAACTAGCAAAAAACGACGAGCGGCCGACCGCCCATAGAAGGCGGGCCGCATCGACCAGAACAACAGTCAGGGGAGAGCGTATATGTCGACATTGGTGAACGCAGGCAGCCGTCTGGATCGGCTGCCGATCGGGCCATTCCACCGCCGCATCATGCTGCTGATCGGCATCGGAATGTTTTTCGACGGTTTCGACATCTATATCGCCGGGACCGTGCTCAGCGTCACGCTGAAGACAGGCTTTTCAACCCTCGCGCAGAATGCGGTTTTCATCTCCGCGACCTTCGTCGGCATGATGCTGGGATCATTCGGCACCGGCTTCCTCGGCGACCGCTACGGACGCCGCTTCACCTATCAATTCAATTTGCTCCTTTTCGGCGTTGCCTCCCTGGCCGCGGCGTTCTCACCGAACATGGCCTTCCTGATCGCCTGCCGTTTCGTGATGGGCGTTGGGCTCGGGGCGGAGAACGTCGTCGGCTATTCGACGATGACGGAATTCGTGCCCGCGCGCACCCGTGGCAAATGGCTCGGCTTCACGACCGTGTGCGTCGTCACCGGTCTGCCCGTGGCGCTATTGATCGCGTCCGTGGTGGTGCCGCAATTCGGCTGGCGCTCCATGTTCGTGCTCGGCGGCGTCGGCGCGCTCGTGGTGTGGTACATGCGCAAGTCGCTGCCGGAATCGCCGCGCTGGCTGGAAGCTGTGGGACGCACCGCCGAGGCGGAAGCGCTGATGCAAGCCATCGAGAAGGAAGCCGCGCAGGGTCAGCCTCTGCCTCCTCCCGCGGCCACGACACCGGTCCCGGCATCTGCGGATCTCGGCACGCTGTTCACCGCGCCCTTGCTGTCGCGGATGATCGTCGGCGCCGTCTGCCTGATCACCATCAACACCCTGCTCTATGGCTTCGTGACCTGGCTGCCCGTGTTCTTCGTCAAGCAGGGCCTCTCGATCGCGACCTCGTTCGGCTATTCGCTGCTGATGGCGCTCGGCGCGCCCGTCGGCTCGGCCATCGGCGCGCTGACCGCCGACCGCTGGGGCCGCAAGCCGACCATCATCGGCGCATCCCTGATCACGGTGGCGCTCGGAATCCTCTACCCGATGATCTCCGACCCGATCCTGCTGCCAGCTGTCGGCTTCGCGCTGACGGTACCGATCTACGTCCTGGTCGCCCTTCTGTTCGGCATCTATATCCCCGAGCTGTTTCCGACCGAGGTCCGCCTGCGCGCCTCCGGCATCGTCAACACGCTGGGGCGCGGCGCCACGATCGTCACACCGTTCCTCGTCGTGTCGCTGTTCGAGACGCGCGGCGTGGCCGGCGTGATGGCGCTGATGATCGGACTGCTGGTGGTGCAGATCATCACGGTCTGGGCGCTGGGCATCGAGCCGCGGCATCGCAGCCTCGAGGAGCTCAAGGCGGAGGAATCTGCCGCGCCGGTGCTGAAGGAGGCTTCCTGAGGCTCTCCACCGCGTCATGGCCGGGCTTGTCCCGGCCATCCACGCCTTGCGACGCCGCACTGAGAACGTGGATGCCCGGGACAAGCCCGGGCATGACGACCAGATGCGATAGCGTCGTCGCCCGGATGAAGCGATAGCGTAATCCGGGTCATGCATCCGCGTCGGGATATCTCCTGGATTGCGCTGCGCTCCATCCGGGCTACAAGGTCTCAGTCGGGATACAATGGAGCTCGTGATGACCGCAGATGCCGCTGAGCTGGACTACGGCTCGATCAGCACACTTCTGACCGCCCTGCACGCTCGCAAAGTGTCCGCGTCCGACTTGCTCGCGCATACGATCGCGCGCATCGAGGCGCTGGACGGGCGCATCAACGCGATCATCGTTCGCGATTTCGATCGTGCGAGAGAGGCCGCACGCGCCGCCGATGCCGCGCTTGGTCGCGGCGAGCGGCTGCCGCTGCTCGGCATCCCCGTGACCCTCAAGGAACCGTTCAACGTCGCCGGCCTGCCGACGACATGGGGCTTCCCGCATTTCAAGGACTTCCAACCGGCGGAAGACGCCCTTGTCGTCGCGCGGTTGAAGGCGGCAGGCGCCATCATCATCGGCAAGACCAATATCCCGATCGGCTTGCGGGACTTCCAAAGTTACAACGACATCCACGGGACGACGAACAACCCGTGGGACCTCGGCCGGTCACCCGGTGGCTCCTCGGGCGGATCGGGCGCGGCGCTGGCGGCTGGTTTCGGTCCGCTTTCGATCGGCTCGGACATCGGCGGCTCGATCCGGGTGCCCGCGCATTTCTGCGGTGTGTTCGGACACAAGCCGAGCCTCGGCCTGGTGCCGCTGCGCGGCTACAGCCTGCCGCCTGCACTACCCGTCCCCGGCCAGGGCGATCTGGCTGTCGTCGGGCCGATGGCGCGCACTGCCTCAGACCTCGCGCTGGCGCTCGACGTGATTGCCGGCCCCGACGAGACGCGCGACGGGATCGGCTATCGCCTTGCGCTACCTGCCCCGCGGCACAACGATCTCAAGGATTTCAGGATCCTCGTGATCGATACCCATCCGCTGATGCCGACGGGTGATGCCGTGCGTTCAGCCATCGGGCGATTGGCCGACCGGCTCGACAAATCTGGCGCGCGGGTCGCGCGCGCGAGCACCTCGCTGCCTGATCTCGCCGACTCCGCGCGGCTCTACATGAAGCTGTTGAACGCAGCGCGAAGTCCGCGCCTGACACCGGCCGCTCTCGCAGAGGCGCAAGGAGTTGCCGCGGCACTCTCGCCCGACGACCGCAGCCTGCAGGCCGAGCGCGCCCGCGGCTGGGGCATGATCCATCGCGAATGGCTGGCGACCGACGCGGCGCGCTTGCAGTTGCAGCAGCGGTGGCAGCAGTTCTTCCGCGAGTTCGACGCCGTGATCTACCCGGCCGCCGCCGTGCCGGCCTTTCCGCACGACCAGTCCGAACCGTTCGACGCGCGGCAACTGGACATCGACGGAAAGCTGCACCCTTACGCCGATGCGTGCTTCATCTGGGCGGACCCGGCCTCGACCTGCGGACTGCCGGCGACCGCCGTCCCGGTCGAACGAACGCCGTCGGGCCTTCCAGTCGGGGTTCAGATCATCGGGCCTTATCTCGAGGACCGCACGACGATTGCGCTGGCCGGGTTGATTGAACGCGAGTTCGGTGGCTTCGTCGCGCCGCCGGCGCTGCAATCGTCAAATTGACAACGGCGGGCGGCCGTCACGTTCTGTCGGCCGACTGCGCCTCGACCGCCTGCACGGCAACGCTCGCGACCTGACGCAGCGCCTCGCGGTCGGAGCCTGAGGACGCCATCACGCCCATGCCGACCGAGACGGCCGAGACGTAGCGCGCGAGCGCGGCGGGATCAGAGCTCGGCTTGAGATCGCCTTCGGCCTTGGCGCGAACAAAGCGCTCGCGGAGCTGGTCTTCGTTCTCGGCGCGGCGGGCGGCGAGCTCGAACGGGACGTTCTCGGAGCCGCTGCCGCAGGCGATGCCGCCCTGCACGAGCAGGCAGCCGGGCGGGTTGGCGGGATCGGTCTGCTTGTCGGCGATGCCCGTCAGCATCCGCTCGGCGACGTCGCGGGCGGTCGGTGCGGCGACCACCTCGTTCATCCAGACGCCACGCAATTTGGTGTAACGGTCGAGCGCGGCCTTGAGCAGGCCTTCCTTGTTGCCGAAGCAGGCGTAAAGGCTCGGCGGATTGATGCCCATGGCCTCGGTGAGCTGGGCAATGGTGGCGCCCTCATAGCCATGGCGCCAAAACACTTCCATCGCCTGGTCCAACGCCGTTTCGGCGTCGAATTCGCGGGGGCGTCCCATGCCCATGTGCCTGTCTCCTCGGAATTCACGTTCTGCCTGAAGCTTAACGCCGAATCCTATCTATTTGTTCTAGCTTTATTTTCTCTGCCGTCTTCCAATTCTTGCGGTATGCCGCTACAATTTTCTTAGTGAATGGTACATAAGTATCTTGCACTGCGACATCCAGCTCCACATCTGTAGTGAACACTACATATCTGGAGCGCGCAAATGCATCCCTCGCAAAACTCCCCCCGCACCGGCCGTTTCCGCCGCCTCCTCGGCGGCGTTGCCATCGTGGGCGCCCTCGCCGTGGCCGGCTCGATCGCGACCGGCCATTACTTACGTGCCGCGCAGGCGACCGCAACGGCTGCGGCAGCTGAGCAGGCCGTCCCTGTCACGGTCGCGCTGATCGAACCGAAGCAGACCGTGCTGTGGGACGATTTCTCCGGCCGGCTCGAGGCCATCAACCGTGTCGAGCTTCGTCCCCGCGTCGCGGGTGCGATCCTTGCGACCAACTTCACCGAAGGCGCGCTGGTGAAGGCCGGCGACGTGCTGTTCAAGATCGATCCGGCGCCTTACGCAGCAGAGGTCGACAAGGCCAACGCCCAGCTCGAGGCTGCCAAGGCGCGCGTCGTGTTCACCCAGAGCGAGCTCGAGCGCGGCGCGCAGCTGGTCGGCAATGCCGTGGTCACTCGGCGTGACTACGACCAGCGCGACAATGCCAATCGCGAAGCCATCGCCAATGTGAAGGCGGCCGAAGCGACGCTCCAGACCGCAAAGCTCAATCTCGACTACACCGAGGTGCGCGCGCCCGTGGACGGCCGCGTCGGCAAGTTCGAGATCACGGTCGGCAATCTCGTCGCCGCCGGCACCGCCTCCCCCGTCCTGACCTCGCTGGTGTCGGTCAATCCGATCTACGCCTCGTTCGATGCGGATGAAGAGGTCGTGCTGCGCGCGCTGAACTCGATCGCGGATGCCTCCGGCAAGCGCGGCAATCTCGACCAGATCCCGGTGGAAATGACGACATCCGGCGGCCTCTCGGCGAGAGGTCATATCCAGCTGATCGACAACCAGGTCAACGGCCAGAGCGGCACCATCCGGGTCCGCGCGGTGTTTCGGAACGAGGACGGCCGTCTCATCCCCGGCCAGTTCGCCCGCGTACGCATGGGCCAACCGAAGCAGCAGACGCTGGTGATGATCGACGAGCGCGCGATCGGCACCGACCAGGACAAGAAGTTCGTGATGGGGGTCGGCGACGACAGCCGCGCGGTCTACCGGCCGATCACGCTCGGCGGCTCGGTCGACGGCCTTCGCATCGTGACGGCGGGACTGAAGCCCGGTGATCGCATCATCGTCAATGGCCTGCAACGCGTGCGTCCCGGTGCGCTCCTCAAGACGGAGGTCGCGGCGATGGGTGCGCGCGGGCCGCAGCAGGCCTCCAACCACAGCAACCAGGACGTGGTGCAACGCTAGTTACATCATTCCGGACCGCGTGCCCGGAATAACGACGTCATAGAGCTACCAAGACATCGCATCTCGATTCCGGGCTCGCGGGCGTTTCCCGCGTCCCGGTAACGGGAGAGCTGTCTCTCTTGCAGGGGCAAGGCCATGAATCTCTCAAAGTTCTTTATCGACCGTCCGATCTTCGCCGGCGTGCTATCCGTCCTGATCTTCCTCGCAGGCCTGATCTCGCTGTTCGCGATGCCGATCTCCGAATATCCGGACGTGGTGCCGCCCTCGGTGCTGGTGCGCGCGACTTATCCCGGCGCCAACCCCAAGGTGATCGCCGAGACGGTGGCGACCCCGATCGAGGAGCAGATCAACGGCGTCGAAGGCATGCTCTACATGTCGAGCCAGGCGACCACTGACGGCGCCATGACGCTGACGGTGACGTTCCGGCTCGGCACCGACCCAGACAAGGCGACACAGCTGGTGCAGAACCGCGTGCAGCAGGCCGAGCCGCGCCTGCCGGCCGTGGTGCGCCAGCTCGGCATCATCACCAAGAAATCGTCGCCCGACCTCACCATGGTCGTGCATCTGCTGTCGCCGAACAACCGCTACGACATGACGTATTTGCGCAACTATGCCGTGCTCAACGTCAAGGACCGGCTGGCGCGCATCGACGGCGTCGGCGACGTCCAGCTCTACGGTGCCGGCGATTATTCGATGCGGGTCTGGGTCGATCCGCAAAAGGCGGCCGAGCACGGCCTGACCGCGAGCGACATTGTCAAGTCGATCCAGGCCCAGAACGTCGAGGCCGCCGCCGGCGTGGTCGGCTCCTCCCCGAACGTCAGGGGTATCGACCTGCAAATGTCCGTCAATGCCGAAGGCCGGCTCGCCAACGAGGAGCAGTTCGGCGACATCGTGGTCAAGACCGGCACCCGCGGCGAAGTCGTGCGGCTGCGCGACGTCGCACGCATCGAGCTTGGCGCGTCCGAATACGGCCTGCGCTCGCTGCTCGACAACAAGCAGGCGGTGGCGATCCCGATCTTCCAGGCACCGGGCTCCAATGCGCTGGAGATTTCCGACCACGTCCGCGCCACCATGGCCGAGATCAAGAAGAACATGCCGGAGGGCGTGTCCTACCAGATCGTCTACGACCCCACCCAGTTCGTGCGCTCCTCGATCGAAGCTGTCATCCACACGCTGCTGGAAGCGATCGCACTGGTCGTGCTGGTGGTGATCCTGTTCCTCCAGACCTGGCGCGCCTCGATCATCCCGCTGCTTGCGGTGCCGGTGTCGATCGTCGGCACCTTCGCGGTGATGCATCTGTTCGGCTTCTCCATCAACGCGCTCAGCCTGTTCGGTCTCGTGCTCGCGATCGGCATCGTCGTCGATGACGCCATCGTCGTGGTCGAGAACGTCGAGCGCAACATCGAGGGTGGCCTGTCGCCGCGTGACGCCACCTACCAGGCGATGCGCGAGGTGTCGGGTCCGATCATCGCGATCGCGATGGTGCTGATCGCGGTGTTCGTGCCGCTCGCCTTCATCTCCGGCCTGACCGGGCAGTTCTACAAGCAGTTCGCGCTGACGATCGCGATCTCGACCGTGATCTCCGCCGTCAACTCGCTGACGCTCTCGCCGGCCCTGTCGGCGCTGCTGCTCAAGGGACACAACGAGCCGAAGGACCGGCTGACGATCATCATGGAAAAGGGCCTTGGCTGGTTCTTCCGCGGCTTCAACAAGGCCTTCACGCGTTCGTCGGAGAACTACAGCGGCACCGTCACCAAGGTGATCTCGGGCAAGGCGGCCGTGATGGGCCTCTATGTGGTGCTGGTTGGCGTGACCGCTTTCCTGTTCCAGCAGGTGCCGAGCGGCTTCGTGCCGGGTCAGGACAAGCAATATCTCGTCGGCTTCTCACGACTGCCCGACGGTGCAGCGCTCGATCGCACCGAAGAGGTGATCCGCAAGATGAGCGACATCGCGCTGACCCAGCCGGGCGTCGAGAGCTCGGTCGCGTTTCCGGGCCTGTCGATCGCCGGCTTCACCAACTCCTCCAACGCCGGCATCGTGTTCTCGACGCTGAAACCGTTCGACGAGCGCAAAGGTCCGGCCCTGAGCGGGAATGCGATCGCGGCCGACCTCAACAAGAAATATTCCGGCATCCAGGAAGCCTTCATCGCCATGTTCCCGCCGCCGCCGGTCAACGGCCTCGGCACCATCGGCGGCTTCAAGCTGCAGATCGAGGATCGGGCCGGTCTCGGTTATGAGGCACTGAACGAAGCGACCAAGGCATTTACGGCGGCGATGCAAAAGGCGCCGGAGATCGCCGGCGTGTTCTCGAGCTTCCAGGTCAACGTGCCCAGCTCTTCGCCGACATCGACCGCACCAAGGCGCTTCAGCTCGGCGTGCCCGTGACGGAGGTGTTCAACACCCTGCAGATCTACCTCGGTTCTTACTACGTCAACGACTTCAACAAGTTTGGTCGCACCTACTCCGTCTACGTCCAGGCCGACGCGCCGTTCCGCGCACGCGCCGATGACATCAGGCAGTTGAAGGTGCGCTCGTCCTCCGGCGACATGGTGCCACTGTCGGCGCTGCTGACGATCCGCCAGAGCGCCGGACCTGAGCGCGCCATCCGCTACAACGGCTTTTTGTCGTCCGACATCAACGCGGCCGCTGCGCCCGGCTTTTCGTCGGGCCAAGCGCAGGAAGTCGCGACGCGGATCGCGGCGGAGACATTGCCCCCCGGCTTTGCCTTCGAATGGACCGACCTGACCTATCAGGAGTTCATCGCCGGCAATTCCGGCCTCTGGGTATTCCCGCTGGCGATCCTGCTGGTGTTCCTGGTGTTGGCGGCGCTCTACGAGAGCCTGACCCTGCCGCTCTCGATCATCATGATCGTGCCGATGGGCCTGTTGGCGGCGATGTTCGGCGTCTGGATCTCCAAGGGCGACAACAACGTCTTCACCCAGATCGGATTGATCGTGCTGGTCGGACTCTCTGCCAAGAACGCGATCCTGATCGTCGAATTCGCGCGTGAGCTCGAATTCGCGGGACGCACGCCGATCCGGGCCGCGATCGAGGCGAGCCGCTTGCGGCTGCGTCCGATCCTGATGACGTCGATGGCGTTCATCATGGGCGTCTTGCCGCTCGTGCTCTCGACCGGCGCGGGCTCGGAGATGCGGCGCGCGATGGGCGTCGCGGTGTTCTCCGGCATGATCGGCGTCACCGTGTTCGGCCTGTTCCTGACGCCGGTGTTCTATGTGCTGCTGCGGACCGTCACCGGCAACAAGCCGCTGGTGCATCACAGCAGCGACACCAGCGCGGCGCCGGTCCAGGGTCTCAAGCACGAAGGCGCAGGCCACTAGATCAGGGAGATCCCCGAGAGCAGCAACAGAACGAGCACGGTCTTGCGAAAGACCGTCTCGTTGACCCGGTGAAAGGCGATCACGCCGAGCGCTGAGCCTGCGAACAGCGCCGGCAGGCTGATCGCGAGGTCGACGAACACCTTGGACGACAGGTCCTGGTGTCCGACCAGCAGCGCGATCGCAAAGACCTGCATCGCGGCGATGAAGGGCTGCACCAGGCCGCGCTGCTCGCTCTTGGGCATGCCGCGCATGTCGCACCAGATCGTGGGGATCGCGCCGGGCATCGCGGTCAGGCCGCCGACCAGTCCTCCCCCGAACCCGATCAGTGCGACCCAGGGCCGGCCAACGGCTTCGCCCGCCGTGACCAGCGTCGGCCGCAGCAGCGTGTAGGCCGCATAGAGCGCGACGATGATGCCGAAGCCGCGCCGGAGCAGATGCGTGTCCGTGGATTGCAACAGCGACACCGCGATGGGAACGCCGATCAATCCGCCGACGATCAGCAGCAGACTGCCCTCCCACCGGATGCTGCGCCGAAGCGCCCACAGATTGGTAGCCTGCACGCCGATGCTGCACGCCATCATCAGCGGCACGGCCTCCAGCGGCTGAAACACGCGGAGCAGAATCGCGCCCGCCACGGCCGAGAACGCGAAGCCCGAGAGCCCCGAGACGAAGGCGCCGGCGAACACGGCGACGCTCACGAGAAGGCTGGTCGTGATATCAGGCACGATGCGTTCTCCGGCTCAGTCGTAGGGTGTCTGCGTCGCCGGGACATCGGCAGTCCCGGTGCAGAGCTCCGCATCGTGCGAATTCAGGAGAGGCCGAGAGACCGGCTGCGCGTGCGAACGCTCCAGCATTGCCAGTCCGACCAGTTGAAGCGTGACGAGCGCCGCCGTCAGCGCGGCGGCGACAACATTGACGTTACGCGCGTTCGAACGTGGTGCGGCCGGCCGCGCGCGCGCGCGGATCAACTCCGTTGGCATTTTCAAAAGTATCCTCTTCATTGCAGACGGGAATAATTTCATTCAAACGCGACGTTTCATGCGGCGGCTCCAGCAAATGGCCGTAGCGCCGCAACGCGCGCTTCGCGTCGATCTCGCGCTGCGCGCGGAATGCCGCGCCGATGCGGGCGACGATGTCGCGGAACTTGCCGGCCGGAGCTGGTGACGCATTTGGCATGACAATCTCCTCTCAACTTGTGCGAGAGATTGATGAGGTTCACTTCCGCTTGCTGTGAGCACACGAAGATCGAACGCGTCGAGCAAGACAACGCGTGAGTTCTCGTAGAAGAGAGCGCGGAGAATCGCGTCATTCGATCGAACGACCCGCGATAACTTTCTAATGATTCTGCTGTTTGAACCTATCGCGAGCCGGAGCGACTCGCCTGCGCCTTCGCAAAGCGCGTCAGTGCAGAACCGGATTGGAGAATCCAGCCGCGAGCTTGACGAGATCGGCCTGACGCGAGACCCCGGTCTTCGCGAACACCCGATGCAGATGCGTCTTCACCGTCGTCTCCGCGATGCCGAGCGCCACGGCCGTCTCCGGCACACCGCCGACCTCGACGATCGATTGCATGACCCTCAGCTCCGCAGGGGTCAACTCGAACGCGCGGTCGATGAGGCCGGCACATGAGCGGCCGTCGAGTTCCGCCTTCCAGATCAACAAGGCGCCGACCGCCGACATGCGCTCCGCCGCGCCTTCACGCAACAACGACGGCAGCGCGATGACGTGCGCGACGTAGTAGGAGCCGTCATGCGACATCAGGGGAATCTTTCGTCCGGCGGCGGCCGCGACGGCAACCTCGCCTGCGTCACGGAAGATATCGCGCAGCGCCGAATTTGCCGCGGAAGATCGTGCCGCCAGCCGGCCCGCGACAGACCGCAGGACGTCATCTGCGGCGAGCAACGTGTCTGCGGCAGGATTGCTGTGGACGATGTTGCAGGCCGTATCGAGCAGGATGACGCCGGCATTCAGCCGATCCACGACATCGGCGAGCGCGATCGCCCGCTGCTGCTTCCGCTCGATCGCCCGGTTGATCAGCAGCGCCCGGCTCGCATGCGGAACCAGGAATTGCATCCGCGCCCGCTGCTCCGCATCGAGCATCCCCTTGCCGGGAATCACGGTGATCAGCATCGGACACGGCGACTTCGACTGTTCCAGAACCACGCTGGCGACATCGACGCAGCCGTGGGGCCGCAGCCATTCCTGATAGAACCGGCCGCGACGATATTCGTCGAAATTCACGAGATCGGGGATGTTACGAACCTCGCCATAGCGAGGCAGCCGTGCCAGCGGATCGTACTGGGCGTAGGTCTCGGCATAGAGCTGGATGTAGTGCGGATCGACACCGCAATAATAATGCGTCGCGCCGGACTTGCTGACGGGATCCTTCGAAATCAGCCCGCAAGCCTGGCTGCCGATGAACGCATTGAGCTTGACGACAACATCACTCCACAACTCAGGGTGGAGACCTGCGTCATATATGTTCTCGATCAACTCGGACTGTTTGGGAGGTCGGGACATCAGAACAGCCAATGGTGACTTGGAGATCGCGAAATGTTCGTCATGCCCGGCGGCACTAGTGAGTCTATCGTGGGAGCAAAAGGTTCAACCCCGACAGCGATTGACCGATCAGTTGACGAGCGGATTGGAGAATCCCGCCGCGAGCTTGACGAGATCGGCCTGACGCGAAACGCCGGTCTTGGCGAACACCCGATGCAAATGCGTCTTCGCCGTGGTTTCTGCGATACCGAGCGCTGCCGCCGTTTCCGGGACGCCACCGACCTCGACGATCGACAGGAACACGCGCAGCTCGGCCGGCGTGAGGTCGAAGGTCCGTGCGATCAGCTCGCCATAGGACTGCCCGCCAAGCGACACCTTGCGCAGGAGCAGCGCACCGGCGGCATCGACCACCTGCTCGCTGCCATTTCGCAGCACGGACGACAGCGGCAGAATATGCGCGACATAACGCTCGCCGCTCGGCGAAAGCAGCGGGATCGCATGGCCCCGTGTGGCAAGCAGGGCAATTTCGCTGCGGGTCGCAAGCGCCTCGCCCAGCGTCTGATTGGCTTCAGCGCTGCTGGTCACGAGCTGCCCGGCAACGGACCGGACCACGTCGTCGGCGGCAAGCAAGGCGTGGCCGGCCGAATTCGCATGCACCACCCGGCAAAAGGCATCGAGCAGGAAGATGCCGGACGCCAGATTGTCCAGGACATCCGCCAGCGCCGTCGCCAGCGTCAGTTGCGAGGTGATGGCGCGGTTGATCAGCAGCGCACGGCTGGCGTGCGGCACAATCAGCGAGAGCCGATGCTTCATCGCCGGGTCCACCATGCGCCGGCCCGACAGCACTGTCATCATCACGGGGCAGCTCGCATGCGATGTCTCGAGCACGACGTTGGCCGCGTCGCTGCAACCCTGCGGCTGCATCCACTCCTGGTAAAAGCGCCCTTTCCGGTATTCACCGAAATTGACGAGATCGGGGATGCTGACGATCTCGCCATGCGGCGGCAGCACCGTCAGCGGGTCGAACTTCGAATGGGTCTCTGAATAGAGCCGGATATAGTGCGGGTCGGCCCCGCAATAATAATGGGTGACGCCGAATTTGCTGATCGAATCCTTGGAAAACAGCCCGCAGGCCTGCCCGCCAACGAAATCGCGAATGCCGGCAACGGCGTTGTTCCACAGCGAGGGATCGAGCCCCGCGTCATAGATGGACTCGACCAGTTCGGGCAGCTTCCGTAGTCCGCGCATGGCTTGAAATGGCCTGAGTGATCAATATCACCAAACATACTACAACCACAGCATGCGGCGTCCTCCGATCGGAGGAGGCGCCGGCCGGGCGGATGGGGCCCGGCCGGCGGGCATCGCATTCGAGCCGCCAGGGCTGATACCGGCTCAGAACGCGACGCGAACGCCACCCTTCGCTGTGCCGGTGCGGCTCCGGTCGGACATCATCATGCCCTCGACCGCGCCGAACACGGACACGTTTTGGGTGGTGCGGTAGTCGAAGCCAAAGCCGGCCATCGCAGCATTGTTAAGTACTTGGCGCCGCGACCTGTTGTCGGCGTTGCCGCCCCGGAAGGTGAAGCCGGGACCGTCATGCCTGGTCCCAGCCGACCTTCTCGACATTTTCTGACCAGACCGCGGCGCGATAGACCTCTCGTCCGCCGGCATCCCTGACGCGAATCCAGGCGTCGCGATCGCGCAGATCGTCACGCCAGACAAACAGATGTCTCGCCATCTCGTCGGCCACGACGAACGTGGCCCTGGCCTGCTCGAAGACCATGCCGCCCGGATCGATCTTCACGACATTGTCGACCAGGAGATCAAAGAAGAAGCGGCGCATTCACAACTCCAATTGCCGGCGCCGTCCGAAACACAGCGTCATCGTTCTACTCCGCGCGCCAGAAGACGTAGTCGGCCGAATACGCGCACTCCGATAGGCACCCGCCTGGTCGCGCGAGCCGCGCACCGCGCGCAGTCACAGAGCTTCGCCGCTCCTGACGCCGCTGGGCGTCGCGCCATAGGCCCGCCGGAAACAACGATTGAAATAAGAGAGATCGCCGAAGCCCACGTCGTAGGCGATCGAGCTCACCGGCCGCCCGGCGAAGTCAGGCTCGCGCAGCATGCGATGCGCGCGTTTGAGGCGCTGCCCGGTCAGGAAGGACGAGAACGTCTTGCCGTCGGCTTCGAACAGCCGCTGAAGGTAACGTGTGGTCACGCCGAACTCCTGCGCCACAGTCGCGACCGAGAGGTCCTGATGCCAGCAATTGTTGACGATGAAGGACTTCACCTTCCGCAGCCGCGCGGCCCGGACGCCTCGGCGCCCGGCCAGCTCGTGAACCTCATCCGTCGCGCCGAGAACACGCGCCATCAGATCGTGGAGATGTGCAACAGCGAGCTGGCGCAATGCGGGCACCGCGAACGCGCGCTCGCGCACCAGAGACGTCGCGTAGTCGACCAGCAGGCGAAGTCCGGTGGCGCGCTCCGGAATGATTCGCATCACGGTGTCGTCGATGTCCACGATCATGGGCGCCAGCACCCGCCGCGGCACGCGCAGCGACAGACAATTTCCAAGCGAGAGGCGTTCGTAGATCGTCGCGTCCTCCGCGCTCGTCAGAACCGCGTCACCGGGATGAAGCCTCAGATCTCGTCCTCGCGCAGATACTTCGACGATGCCGGATCGGTTGATCATCAGGCCAAGGCTGTCGTTGCCGTCGACGACCAGTTGCTTGGTACGGATGACCCGCGCTCCGACCAGCCCGCCGATCACCAGCTGGACGTCCGGCAAACCATGGGATGTGAGGCTCGCCGCGAACGGTTTTTCGTCCGTCGGCTCGACCTCCGCCTTGAGCACGCCGCGGCAATAGAATTCGCGCAGCAGCGGCACACGCTCGTCTTCGGGAATGTGGTCCGTCGAAACATTGAGAATGGAAAATTCGTCCTTGCCGCTCACTGCAATTTCTCCAACCGACAGGCAGGCTCGCTCACGCGCTGTCGTCTCCCGCACCCGCGTCCGGTGCCGGCGCGCATTGTTCCGTGGCGCACGCTGCCCTTCTCATTCAAGTGGCGCCATATACGAAAGTATCAAATGACGCGCGTCGTACGTTCGGAGGACCAGACGATCCTGCTCATCACAATGGATTGACATTGCATCGCCGCGCGGCTTGCGCCGTCAAATGAATCACATGGTGTCGTCGTCGCGGCGCGTTCGCTGTACAAACGGCGCGGTGAAGCCGGCCGCGATCTTCACGAGGTCGGCCTGCCTGCCGGCACCGGTCTTCTCGAACAGGCGACCGAGATGCGTCTTCACCGTGGTCTCGGCAATGCCGAGCTTTGCCGCGATATCGGGAACGCCGCCGACCTCGACGATGGCCATCAGCACGCGCAATTCGGACCGCGTCAGCCTGAAGGCCGCAGCAATGGCGTCGGGCACGAGCGATGGCACCATCGCGGCCTTCTGTACGAGAAGCACCGTGGCCGCGACGTCTCGCGGCAGGCTGCGCTCCCGCTTCAATGGAAGGACTTGGACGAGATAGTGCTGACCGTCCGCCGACGTCGCGAGCCCGATGCGGCGGCGACCGGCCGGGTGAGTTTCACCATCTGCGGCAACTTCGAACAGGCCGCGGAATATTTTGTCGGCCTGGGTGCTACGGACCACGATCCGGTCGCCGACCATCGCGAGCAGGTTTGCATCGACGAACAGCTGCCGGCACGCCGCGTTGGCGTGGACGACCCGGCCATCCGCATCGAGCAGGCAGATCGCCGTGCTCAGGCCGTCGAGCACATCGGCAAGATCGTCCACGGTGTGCGAGCGAGCCCTGATCTGCCGGCCCATGATCCTGGAACGCTGGATGTGGGGTGCGAGCAGCCGCATGCGTTCGCGCATCGCCTCGTCGACGGTTCCGCGGGATCGGTGGCGCAACACCTGCAAGACCGTGGTACGCGCGTCCGATCTCTCGAGCGCGACGGTCGCGAGGTCTATCGCGCCCTGCGGCTCGACCCACTCGCGATAGAAGCTCGTCGCCACGAAGTCCGCGTGCGGCATGATATCGGTCACGCCGATGGCGTGCCCGGCCGCAAAAGCGAGATGACGATCGAGCAGAGGATCCTGCTCGACATATCTGTCGCGGTAGAGCTGGCGGAAGCGGGATTCGGTGCCAAAATGCTGGTGAATCTCGATCGAGAGCCTTGCCGCATCGCGGGACAGGATGGTCGCGGCACACCCGCCGACGAAATGGGAAACCTGTTCCAGCGCGCCGCTGCGCAGCGCAGGATCGACCGCCGCATCGTAGATCTCGCCGACGAGAGACGAGAACCGGTTTGCCTGGAGGATCGTCATCGGAACGACGATGCGATCGGCGTGCGGCCCCGGTGACGAAGGGAGCTTGCGCATTGGACATTGGCAGAGCCGACAGAGCGGTCGATCGTCGCCGTCGGCGTAGAAAAAGCAGTGCAACGAGATGCTAAAATATCGAACATCGTCCTTGCGTAACGTCAACCGCAGGGTGCGGCTTGGACGTTTTCGCCAAAGACTAGGATAAAAGCGAACAGCACGCGGGCTGTGTGCTGTGGGTCACGCGCCCTCGCGCTGCTTGCTCGATCGCGCGCGCTGTGCGCGGCGCAGCACTTTATTTCCGGTTCTCCTCGCAGAACTTCAGCGCGGCCAGCGCCTCGCCGGCGCGCGGGATCTGCATCTCGATGCTGTCCTCGTCATCATCCTCGAAATCGAGCGAGAGACGCCTGGCCTTCGACAGCCGGTCCATGATCGTCTGGTCGTATTCGAAGATGCCGCGCACGGTGGTCTTGTCCATGACCTCCCACTTCGCCTTCTTCATGATGTCGGCGTCATCGGTGCCGACGTCGGCCCGGAGGATCTCGCCGACCTTGTCCCACTCCCAACCGTCATAGATCATCACGATCACGATGGCCTTCTCGGAATAGGTGATCACGATGACGTAGTTGCGGTTCTCGTCTTCCTTGTCCTTGTAGCCGCGGCTCGCATTGCAATGCGTGTCCTGCGCGCGCTTCTCGATGGTCCAGTCGCCGACCCTGGATTGCTGCGCGAACGCCGGCCCTGTGCTCGAGACGGCTGCGCCTAGGGCGCCCGCGGTCAGCAAAGCGGCAAGAAGGAATCGTCTCATGTCAGCCTCCAGCGTTCCCCACGCGGAGATGACCACCTCAGCCTGCGGCCCGCAAGGGCTCGAGAAGGTTGATCCGGGCCGATGCTGAACGTCGCCGGCCTTACACCCGCCTGGGGATGATGGCGATCGGGGTGAAGGTGTAAACCTCCTCGCCGTTCTGGTTGAACATGGTCCATTTCACCAGCGCGATGCCCTGCGGCTTCGACTTCGACGGCGTCAGGCTCATGACCTCGCCGACCAGATGCAGGCGGTCATTGGGCCGTACCGGGATGGTCCAGCGCAGACCGTCGACGCCCGCGCCGATCAGCGGATGCGGGCCGAACGGGCGGGCCTGGATCGCGAGGTTCATGGCGATCGCGGCGGTGTGCCATCCTGATGCGGCCAGGCCGTTGAACAAGGTCTGCTTGGCGGCCTCGTGGTCGAGATGCATCGGCTGCGGATCGAACTCGGCTGCAAAGCGCTTGATATCGGCTTCGGTGACTTGCACCTCGGGGGATTTGAACCGCATTCCGATGGTGAGATCGTCGAACCACTCGACCTGCGCCATGATTTTGCCTCGCAATATGACTTGCCGTCCGCCGGAAAGGCGCGGCTGAAGGACTGAGCAGCGCGGGATGTAGCGGGTCTGCGGTGCACAAACCAGCCCCGGGTTCCCCGCGAAACCCGTTTCCCAAAACGACGAAACACGCCTGAAACAGATTGCCGGTTATCTGGTTGTCAAAATCATACAGGGACGGCCACCATGCAATTCTTCCTCGACCTCATCCTGGATTATGCCTGCTGCCAAAATCTCGTCTCCCAGCCGCTACGGGAGGATGAGCTATGATCGAGCTGATCTCAGCCGTGCTCGCGCTTTGCAGCGTCGCTGTCTTCGCGGCACATGCTTTGGATGCCTACCGCACCACGCACTCCTGATCTGTACGCCCTCCGGCCGCTAGAACGGGCGCCGGTAAAAGTGCTCCGAGTGCGTGGCCGGCGGAAACCGGTTGGCGAGCGCGATTGCCGCGTTCTCGTCAGTCTCGAGGGCGACCTTCTGCGCCAGCATCACGTCGCCGGGCACGAGAAAGCCTGACGGGACGAAGCACCATCCCATCGCCGCACGCCCCTCATCGTCGATCTCATGGACATTGGCGGCCGTGCCGTAGTGGATGCGGTACCTTTTGCCGGTATCGCAGCCGATGACATCGAAATACCGATGCTGCTCGAATTGCGCGCGCTGCGCCGGCGACAGCCATTCGGCCAAAAGCCGGCGGCCGCGGGCATCCGGCGTGTTCTCGCCGAAGAAGCGCCGATAGAGCTCGCGCAGCGCATGCAGCCGCGCACGCGCCGGCGCACGGAGCCAAATTGCCGCGATCATGAGCAGCTCAGATCAACCGCCGACCAGGCGGGGATAGAACAGCGTTTCGTGCGCGGTCGGATCGAATGACTTGATGCGGGTGACTTCACCGGGTCCAGTACGATAGGCGGCGGTGAAGCCCGCTCCGGTCAGCTCACGAAAGCGCCGTTCGGCTCGCGCCAGCGCTTCAACATTGTCAGGATCAAACTCGTGGCGCGTGTCGCCCGTCTGGTCCATCACGATCTGGGTAGCCATATTGAGTCTCCTCATGCCAGCCCTGCCCCCGATCAAAGCAAACCTCGTGCCGTCAGTTCCTCAACGCAAGAACTTTCTCGTGCGCGGCCGAGCCTTCATGCGGCCTCAACGCAACGCGGCCGCCCCTCCTCCCTCGTCGATCTACCGTCCCATCAGGGCGATTGCCTTCTGATAGACGCCGGCAGTATTCCAAGCCTCGATAGCGGCAAAATTCGGTTCGCCCGGCTGGTAACCGGCTCCTGCGCGCCAGCCATGAGCTTTCAGGAAATTCGCCGTCGAGTTCAGCGCATTGGCGGCAACCTCGAGATTGCCGGTGCCATAGGCCAGGATGTTCTTGGGCATGAACTGGGTCTGGCCGACCTCGCCGTGCATGGAGCCGCGGGTCGCCCCCGACAGCGTGCCGCGGTCGATCAGCTTGAGGGCGGCATAGAGCTGGTCGGTGAAGAATTCGGGACGGCGGCAGTCATAGGCAAGGGTCGCGATCGACGACAGCATGTTCTGGTTGCCGCGCTGGCTGCCGAAACCGGTCTCCATGCCCCAGATCGCGATCAGCGGCCCGGGCGGGACGCCGTAGCGCTGCTGGATCGAGGCGAACAAGGCGGCCTGCGATTGCTTGAGCTGCCGCCCCTTGGCCACGATGGTGGTGGCGCCGCGCTTGGCGAGGAACTGGTCGAGCGTCAGCGAGAAGCTGCGCTGGCTGCGGTCGGCCGCAATCGTGGCACCGGCGTAATTGGTCTGCATCAGCGCCGAGAGCGCGGCCTGGCCTACGCCCTTGCCCTGCGCCTCCGCGCTGAACTCGCGCTTCCAGGCCTCAAAGCCCGCCGGCGAGCTGCCGCATTGCGCGGCCTCGGCCATGGATATCAGGGACAAGGGCGCCAGCGAGAGAAGCAGCGCTGCAGCGCCGATCATGGCCGTCGCAACGGTCCTGCCCTTGGTCATTCCCTGGTCCTCTCACATAAACGTGCGCGACCGGCTCGCGCGCGCCCATGATCCTACGTCGGCCCCGATCGCTCAAGCCCCATCCGGCGCAACCTGTGCCTTGACACCGGAACGACTGCCTAGCCTTCCCCGTCGCGGCCGAGCAGGAAATCCACCATGATGCCCTGGTGCTGCTCGTACATGTCCGTACCGGTCCCGGTCACGCAGCCGACCCTGCGGGCGGCCGCGACGAAGGGCGAGACTTCGGGTTGTGTGATGACGCAGCCGCAATAGGCCGTCGGCGCGAGCCGCGCGACATCGACCGGCAGCGGATCGCCCTCCTTCATCCCGGCGGGTGTCGCATTGGCGACGAAATCGAAGCCCGCGGGATCCCTGGTGCCGACCCGCACAGGCTTTCTGCCGAGCCCGTTGAGCCGGCCGATCAGTGCGTCACGGCGCTCGGTCGCGCTGTCGTGAATCGCGAGATCGGTCACGCCGGCCTCGACCAGCGCCAGAGCGATCGCCGATCCTGCGCCGCCGGCGCCGACGAGCAGCGCCCGCATGCCCCGGGGATCGATCCCCTTCGCCCGCGCAGCACCAACGAAGCCGAGGCCGTCCACCATGTCGCCATGCCATGAGCGGTCGGCGCGCCGGCGCATCAGGTTCGCGGTGTGCAGGAAATGTGCGCGCTCGGTCGCACTGGCGCAGGCCTGATAGCAGGCAAATTTGTGCGGGATGGTCACGACGATGCCGTCGAGGTTCTTCAGCCGCGTTGCCACCGAGAGGAAATCCGGCAAATCCGCTGGCGCGACCTGGACCGGCACGAGAATGCCGTCATGGCCGCGCGCGGCGAAGGCGGCTGTTACGCCTGCCGGCGAGCGTACCTGCGCGATGGGATCGCCGACGATGACATGGAGCCGCGTCGCGCCTGATGGGGCCGGGATCATGCCGTT
This sequence comes from Bradyrhizobium barranii subsp. apii, assembly GCF_011516635.5. GTDB lineage: Bacteria > Pseudomonadota > Alphaproteobacteria > Rhizobiales > Xanthobacteraceae > Bradyrhizobium > Bradyrhizobium barranii. The sequence continues at coordinate 6,111,150 of NZ_CP096255.1, forward strand.
GAAGCCGGAACCAGAGAGCCGCCCGCCTCGGTCCCCTCAGTCAATTCCAGGCCATCCAGATTGCCTTCCTTGCGCCATTTGTCGAGCAGCCGCAGGAAAGCCACCGGTCCGCGCCAGTACTGGCTGTTTCTTGCCGCGATCGGATCGAACACGCCCTCGTTGTTGTAATAGCCCGGCGTGCACTCGGCCAGATAGGTCTGGCGGCCGAGCGCGGCCTTGACGACTTCGTCGACCCAGGCGTTCTCGGCGGCGAGCGTCGGCTCCAGCGTCCGCGCTTTGCGCTTGCGCGCCTCCGCAATCACATAGGCGATGTGCTGCGATTGCTCGTCGATGATGTGCGGAAAATTGGCGCTTTGGCCGGCCTGCACCGTGACGATCAAGAAGCAATTCGGGAAGCCGCGGCTGTAGAAGCCATGCAGCGTCTTGACGCCATCGCGCCATCGCTCGGACAGGCTCACGCCGTCGCGGCCGTAAACCTCGAAGCCCATGCGGCGCGCATAGTCGGTGCCGACCTCGAAGCCGCTGGCATAGATCAGGCAGTCGAGCTCATAGGCCTTGCCGTCAACGACGACGGCGTTCTCGGTGATGCGCTCGACGCCCTCGCCCCTGGTGTCGACCAGATGCACGTTGGGGCGATTGAAGGTGTCGAGATATTCGTCGTGGAAGCATGGCCGCTTGCAGAACGCCTTGTACCAGGGCTTGAGCGCCGCAGCGGCTGCTTCGTCCTTCACAACGGTATCGACGCGCGCGCGGATCTCTTCCATCTTGCGATAGTCGGCCTGCTCGATGACCTTCAACGCCTCTTCGAGCGAGGTCACCGGCTGCGGCTGGCGGCGCGGCGCCAGCAGGATCTCGCCAAGCAGGCCGGTCCAGCCGTCCTGTACCAGGTCCCGTTCGAACGGCTCGCCCGAGATCACCGCAGTGAAATTGTCCATGCGCTCGCGCTGCCAGCCGCGCTTGAGGCTCTGCGCCCAGCTTGCGTCCGTCGGACGGTCATCGCGCACGCCGATCGCCGATGGCGTGCGCTGGAAGACGTAGAGCTCCTTCGCCGATCGGCCGAGATGCGGCACGCATTGCACGGCGGTCGCGCCGGTGCCGATGATGCCGACGCGCTTGTCGGCGAGACCGGTGAGACCGCCTTCGGCCGTGCCGCCGGTGTAGCCATAATCCCAGCGGCTGGTGTGGAAGCTGTGTCCCCTGAAGGTCTCGATGCCGGGAATGCCCGGCAGCTTTGGACGGCTCAGCGGGCCACCGGCGAGAATGACGAAGCGTGCGCGGATGCGATCGCCACGATCGGTCTCGACCAGCCAACGTCCTTCCTGCTCCTGCCATTCCATCCGCGAGATGATTGTCTGAAACAGCGCGCGCTCGTAGAGGCCGAAGTGACGGCCGATGCGGCGGGAGTGTTCGTAGATCTCGGGCGCCCGCGCATATTTGCGCACCGGCATGTAGCCGGTCTCTTCCAGCAGCGGCAGATAGATGTAGCTCTCGGTATCACAGGCCGCACCAGGATAACGATTCCAGTACCAGGTGCCGCCGAAATCGGCGGCCTTTTCCACGATACGAAAATCCTCGATGCCGGCCTCGCGCAGGCGCGCGCCGCAGAGCAGGCCGCCGAAGCCGCCGCCGACGATGAGAACTTCGGTCTCCTCGCTGACAGCTGCGCGCGCAAATCCTGGATCGGCCCAGGGATCGTCGAGGTAGCGGCCGAAATCGCCTGCGACCTCGACATATTGCGCCTTGCCCTCGGCGCGCAAACGCCGGTCGCGCTCGTCGCGATAGCGCGCGCGGAGTGCGGAAATATCGACCGTAGATTCGCCGGCTGCACCGGTCTTGTGTCTTTCCGCTGACATCGATTTCCTCCACGGCGGACGCTGCTTCGGATCAGTTAGCCCCGAAAAAGTGACGCATGCAATCGCGTCCCTCGCTTTTTGCGTGAACGTCCCGTGACGTTCCGCTAACCTCGCACGAAAATCACAAGCATACGCCACGCAACGACGTGGCTGCGGAGGAGACCATGCAGGGATTGATGATGGATATGCCGCTCCTGATCAGCGGCCTGATCCAGTATGCCGCGGACTATCACGGCGAAGCCGAGATCGTCGCGCGCGAGATCGAGGGCGACATCCATCGCTACACCTACGCCGACGCCCATCCACGCATCAAGCGCATGGCGCTGGCTCTGAAGCGGCTCGGCATGAAGCAAGGCGACCGCGTCGGCACCCTGGCCTGGAATACGCACCGCCATTTCGAGATGTTCTATGCCGCGCCGGGCATGGGCTATGTGCTGCACACCATCAATCCGCGGCTGTTTCCCGAGCAGCTCGTCTACATCATCAACCACGCCGAAGACCGGCTGCTGTTCATCGACCGCGCCACGCTGCCGCTGGTCGAGGCGATCGCGCCGCAGCTGAAGACGATCGAGGCCTATGTCGTGATGTCCTCGCGCGAGCGGATGCCGGAGACCAAGCTTGCGAACGTGCATTGCTATGAGGATCTCCTCGCCAGCGAGAACGACGCCGGTTTCGTCTGGCCGGAGTTCGACGAAAAATCCGCATCGACCATCTGCTACACTTCAGGGACGACGGGCAATCCCAAGGGCGTGATCTACTCGCACCGCGCCGCCATCCTGCAGACCATGACTTGCTGCAATTTCGACTTCCTGCCGGGACATCTCGAAGGCGTGCGCGAAGTCATGATGCCGATGGCACCACTCTTCCACGGCAACGGCTGGAACATGCCGTTCACCGCGCCTTACACGGGATCAAAGCTGGTGCTGCCCGGCCGCAACTATGAGCCCGACAAGCTCTATGAGCTGCTCAAGGCGAGAAGGTGACGCTCTCCGCAGGCGTGCCGAGCTTCTGGCTGATCCTGCTCGATTGGCTGGGTCGCACCGGCAATAAATTCTCGACCCTGCGCGCGACGCTGTCGTCCGGCTCGGCGCCGCCGCGCGCGATGGTCGAGAGGCTCAAGCGCGACTATGACATCGACTACATCCAGGCCTGGGGCATGACCGAAGCCCTGGGCTGCTCGATGCCGGGCTTGCGGCCCGGCTCCGAGCTCCTCGGCGACAAGGAGAAATTCGACCGGCGCCAGGTGTCTGGCCGCGCCTGCTTCGGCACAGCCTTGCGCATCGTCGACGACGGCGGCAACGAGCTGCCGCGCGACGGCAAGACCGTCGGCCATTTGCGCGCCCGTGGCCCCTGGGTCGCCTCCGGCTATATGAAGCTCGACGAAGGTCTCGACCGTGACGGCTGGCTGATCACCGGCGACATGGCCGTGATCGATCCACAGGGCCACGTCACGCTGACCGACCGATCCAAGGACGTGATCAAGTCCGGCGGCGAATGGATCTCCTCGATCCAGCTCGAGGACGTCGCGTTGTCCCACCCCGACGTGCTGCAAGCCGCGGTGGTCGCGATCAACCATGAGAAATGGCAGGAGCGTCCGCTGCTCCTCGTCGTCCGCAAGAAGGGCGCGACCGTCGACGGCAAGACCTTGCTCGACCACATGCGCCCGAAGATCGCGAGCTGGTGGATGCCGGATGCGGTCGAATTCCTGGACGAATTTCCGATGACCGGCACCGGCACCGGCAAGGTGCTCAAATCCGCGCTGCGCGAGAAGTTCAGGGAGTACCGCGTCGCCTGAAGTACGCGCGCCCTGCCGTGTGCGGTCTTCATCTTTTGGTAGATTCGACGGCGATATATCGAGGTGTCGCTAACTCCAGGGATCGAGGACAGCATGGCGTTTTCCGGATTGGGCCTGCATCTCGGCAATCTGTCGCGCCTGTCGAATGCGCAGACGCGCTCGATCAGCCCCGAGAATTTCACCGGCGAGAAGGGCAAGGGCGGCATGTCCGTCGACGGACCCGCCGCACGCCAGGCTCGCGATCTCGGCCAGGGCTGGAAGATCTCGCCCTATGTCATCATCGAGCCCGGCGCTACCTTTACGCTCGGCGACATTCAGGGCCAGGGCGCGATCCAGCAGATCTGGATGACGCTGGCGCGCGGGCGCCTTCGTCACTCGATCCTGCGCGTCTACTGGGACGACCAAATGCTGCCAAGCGTGGAATGCCCGGCCGGCGATTTCTTCGCCTGCGGATGGGAGGAGTTCGCGCAGGTGTCCTCGCTCGCGGTCTGCGTCAATCCCGGCCGCGCGTTCAACTGCTACTGGGAAATGCCGTTCCGCACGCGCGCGCGCTTCACGCTGGAGAACCGCAGCGAGGAGCAGCTCACCGTCTACTACCAGATCAACTACACGCTCACTGAGGTGCCCGAGGACTGCGCCTATTTCCATGCGCAGTTCCGGCGTACCAATCCGCTGCCGTACAAGGAGGTCTACACCATCCTCGATGGCGTAAGCGGTGCGGGCCATTATGTCGGCACCTATATGGCCTGGGGCGTCAACAACAATGGCTGGTGGGGCGAAGGCGAGATCAAGTTCTTCATCGACGGCGACGGTGCATTCCCGACCATCTGCGGCACCGGCACCGAGGATTATTTCTGCGGCGCCTATAATTTCGATCCCTATGTCGCGCATGCCGGCCAGGGTCCGGCGCAACAATCCCGCTACCAGGAATTCACCACGCCCTATGCCGGCCTACCGCAGGTGATCCGTCCCGATGGCGTCTACAAGTCGCAGCAACGCTTCGGCCTGTACCGCTGGCACATCCCCGATCCCGTGCGCTTCCGCTCCGATCTGCGCGTGACGATCCAGGCGCTGGGCTGGCTGCCGGGCGTCAAGGAGGCGAAGTATCTTCCATTGCAGGACGACATCGCCTCGGTCGCGTTCTGGTACCAGACGCTGCCGACCCCGCCCTTCCCGACATTGCCCGGCCCGGATTATCTCGAAATCGGCTAGCCGCCCTTCCCTGCACTCACAGCATTTGCGCCGCCCGGACGTCGTGAAGATCGTCCGGGCGGCGCCTTCGTGTTCGGCGCCGGCTACCAGGAATACTGGAGCCCCACGCGTCCAAGGGCGCGCACGTCGCTCCACGACTGCGCCGGAAGCGCCACGCCAAACTCCGTCGCGGTCCGGTTGGACGTGGACGTCAAGCTGCCGCGATCGAGACCGAACGCGATGCCCATGGTCAGTGACAGGTTTCCCTGGATCCTGATCATTCCGACCACACCGGCGGCATGCTGCCCGTCGAAGACGGCCCAGTGCGTCGAGATCGCATAGTTGGTCCCGTCGGGCAGGAACGGATTGACGAGCGAAGTCGCCATGGCCGTTCCCGTCGCTGCACGGGTAATCTGGCGTGCGAGATCGAACTGGCTCTGCACCGTCTGCCCCGCGTTCACGCAGGTGTCAGTACCCGGTATGTAGAAGAAGTTGGCACCGTAGACTGAGCAGATCTTTTCGTACTCGACCGCAGCATGGCCGGGCGTCGGGATCGCCAGAACCAGAGCGGCAGTCGCAAGGATAGCGCGCAGGTGACGTCGGAAGACGTCTCGTGCCGCGTTGATTTGCTTCCACATGTTTGTCTCCAATCAGTGACGTTGGCGCGGCTCAGTAACGAGCAACGATGGCATCGCCGTTGAAGCGGTAGTTCACGCCGAGCTTCACGAGATGAAGGTCATGGTCGACGTTCTGGGTGCTGATCCGTGTGCTCAGCGCGATCGCGGCCGGACCGAAATACAGGTAGTCGTACTCCAGTCGCGCCGAGAGATTGCTCGTCAGCGCGTATTCAAGGCCGACGCCGCCGGTCAAGCCGGTCCGCTGGTGGTTCACGTCGAGCGGACCAACCGTGCCGACATAGGCCTGGTAGGCGACATTTGCCCAGGCAACCCCGCCTTTGGCGTAAGCCAGTACGTTATCAAACGCGTAGCCGATGCGACCGGTGCCCGTCGCCAGTGCCTGGTACGACACTGAAAGCCCGGACAAGATGGGGTTCGCGGGATCGAACGGCCGATTGCCCTTGATCGACGCCCAGGAGAGATCGAGCTCGGCACCGACCACGATGTTGTCGAACTGCCAGTTGCCGCCAACCTGCGCACCTGCGAGCGCGCCCTTTGTGTCCATCGTGAAGCGATCTTGCGCGAATGCGAAGCTCGGGTCGACGAGCCGGCTGCTGCCCATGCCATAACCGCCATGAGCACCAATGTAGAAGCCGTTCCAGAGCGGCACCGGAGCGACGACCGGAGCCTTCACGGTCATGTCGGCCGCGTTCGCGGATGTGGCGGTGAGCGGCATGGCCGCGAGAAGCGGCGTGACGGCAGCAACGCAGGAGAGGAAGCGGCGCGCCGATCGCGAGAGAGAGATTGTCATGGGATGATCTTTCAAATGTCAGAATGAATCTTAGGAGCGAGCGTCGCGTGCATCACCAGGCGTACATGAAGCCCGCGCGGCCGAGGCCACGGACGTCACTCCACGATTGCGCCGGGATCGCCGTGCCGAATTCCGTCTGCGTGCGGTTGGTGAGGGACGTGAGGCTTCCCTTGTCGAGGCCGAGCGAGAAGCCGCCCGAGAACACGAAATTGCCGGAGACCCGCACGAGCCCTGAGAAGCCCGCTGCGTGCTGGCCGTCATAGGTCGCCCAGTGGGTCGAGACCGCGTAATTGGTGCCGGTCGGAAGCCACGGCGCGACGAGCGACGCGGCCATCGCGGTGCCGGTCGAAGCGCGGGTCTGCGCACGCGCGAGATCGAACTGGTTCGTCGCGATCTGGTTGGCGTTGGTGCAGGTGTCGGTGCCCGGAATGTAGAAGAAGCCGGCGCCGTACAAGGAGCAGACCTTGACGTACTCGACTGGAGCGGCGGCGTGGCTTGGTGCGGCGATCATGGCGCCGAGGCCGGCGGTGACGACTGCGGCGATCTTGGACATGGTGGACATGATGTTGTCTCCGAGGATTTCTGTTGAATGTTGTTTCGATGTGCCGGGGAATTAACGCGGGAGGCCGCCGTCGCCGTTGAAACGGACGTTGATGCCGGCCTTCACCACCTGGACGAAATGCTTGATCTCGGAGGTCGTGTCCTGGCTCACCCAATGCAGCGTTTCGGTGGGGAGAAAGATCGCGTTGTATTCGACCTTGGCGGAGACGTTGCGCAGGAAGGCCACTTCCAGGCCGACGCCGCCGACGGCACCGAACAGCTCGCGGTTGTAGTTGGTGATCTCCGGGGTGAACCGCGACGAAAGCACCATGCGGGCATAGGCGGCACCGCCCTTGGCATAGGCGAGCCATTGGCCCGATGCGTAGCCGACACGGCCCGTCGCGGTCGCGAGGGCGGTGTAGCCGACCCCGTTGGTGGTGCTCGACGTGAGAAGGGGCGAGGTGCTGGTGTTGCCCTTCACGAAGGACCAGGAGCCGTCGACCTCGGCACCAAGGACATAGTTGCCCAGCTGCCAATTGTAGCCGAGCTGCCCGCCCGCGAGCGGTCCGTTGTAGTAGGCAAAGAACGGATTGTTGGCGGGGCTGTTGAGGGGATCGCGAAACTCCGACTTCCCCCATCCCCAGCCGCCATGGACACCGGCGTAGAATCCAGACCAGGAGACGACGGGTGCAGGCAGCGGACCGCCGGCGAAAGCAGGTGAAGTGATAATCGCGCTCACCGCTGCAACGGCGGCGGCGAGTCTGATGCGGTGAGTGACGGAGCGTTCTGATTGCGTGTGCATGTCGATGTCCATTTCCTTTTTCGAATTCAAGAGTGTGTTTCTTTATATTTATCTATTTTAGATTGCGCCTTGAGATGCAACGTTTGGATCAAGCCCTTGCTTGCTTTTGAACGAACGAAACCGGCGACCGCGCAGCTTGCGGATCGACGGGACGAACTATCGGTTGTTGGAAGAACCCGCGCGCAGTCTAGGACAATGCGCTCCGCGTCCTATCGACTGGCGAACTAGGGGCGCGCGATCCGTAAGGAAGTGCTTCCGTAGTCCCCTTGTGTTGTCATGACTGCTGCCCCCACTTTTGATTGAGGCCGATCTTAGGCACGACCTTTCGGATTGCCAGTCGCGTCAAAGTCACAGTTGCTGATTGTTTCCCACGCGCTTCTCATTCGGTGCACAAACGCAAGACAACGCATGAATGGACGTTAATATCGCTACGCAACAGGTGAGCTCTGACGCGATTTGCGCAGAGCCGCGCCGATGAAAATGCGATGAGGCAAGCGCCGCTATCGCCGACTCGATTCTGATGCAGGCCGGCCCCGCGTGCAGGCGCTGCTTGATCTACAGGAGGTCCAGATGCTCTACCCGATGTCGCCCAAAGTCGTCGAGCTCAAGCGCAAGCTCGAAAGTTTCATGGACCGGCACATCTATCCGAACGAGGAGCGCTTCTATCGCGAAGCGGAAGAGCTCGGACCGTGGAAGGTCTATCCCGTCGTCGAGGAGCTGAAGCCGCTGGCGCGCGCCGAAGGTCTCTGGAATTTGTTCCTGCCGGAGTCCGGCCACGGCGCTGGTCTCACCAATCTCGAATATGCCCCGCTCTGCGAGGTGATGGGGCGCACGCATCTGGCACCCGAAGTGTTCAACTGCTCGGCGCCCGACACCGGCAACATGGAGGTGCTGGAGCGCTATGGCACGGAGAAGGACAAGGAGCGCTGGTTGAAGCCGCTGCTCGCCGGCGAAATCCGCTCCTGCTTCGCCATGACCGAGCCCGCGGTCGCATCATCCGATGCGACGAACATCGAAAGCTCGATCGTGCGCGATGGCGACCATTACGTCATCAACGGGCGGAAATGGTACACGACCAACGCGACCGACCCGCGCTGCAAGATCTGCATCTTCATGGGCAAGACCGATCCGGACAATCCCGACCGCCACAAGCAGCAATCCATGATCCTGGTGCCGATGGACACGCCGGGCATCGAGGTCAAGCGTCCGCTGCCCGTGTTCGGTTTCTACGGCGTGCCCGACCGCGCTTCCGAGGTCGTCTTCACCAATGTGCGCGTGCCCAAGGAGAACATGCTGCTGGGCGAAGGCCGTGGCTTCGAGATCGCACAAGGCCGCCTCGGCCCCGGCCGCATCCATCACTGCATGCGGCTGATCGGCCTTGCCGAGCGTACGCTGGAAAAGATGTGCCGCCGCGTGCGCAGCCGCGTCGCCTTCGGCAAGCCGGTCTCGGAGCAGACCGTGACGCAGGAGCGAATCGCGGAAGCCCGCATCATGATCGAGCAGGCCCGGCTGCTGACACTCAACGCCGCCTACGCGATGGACACGGTCGGCAACAAGGTCGCGAAGGCCGAGATCGCGATGATCAAGGTCGCCGTGCCCAACATGGCCTGCCAGATCATCGACTGGGCCATCCAGGCGCACGGCGGCGGCGGCACCTCGAACGATTTTGGCTTGACCCAGGCCTACGCGACCGCGCGCCTGCTGCGGCTTGCCGATGGGCCGGATGAGGTGCACCGAAACCAGATCGCGCGATTCGAGCTGAAGAAATACTCGAATGACTGAGCAGACGTTGGTTCGTCAGTCCCTAACCGACGCCTGAGCATCGGGGTCTAGTCGATGCTTGGCGGCTCCTGGATGGGTGCAGAGACATTTTGCTTCGAAATCGCTTCGAGCATCGCTCCGAAAATGATGATCGGCAGATAGAACGCAAGCATGATCGTATTCCTCCTGCTGTGAAAACCTTGGCCTGCAGGACCAGGTTCCTCAATTTGACACTCGCCCGCCTCGGAACAATTTCGTCGCCTACCTAGCTACCGACGAAACCGAGTCGCATGCAGTATCAGGAACGCATCGCGTCAATCGCATGGGCGATCAGAACGACTGCGCTCGCGGCAATGAGAAACACAAACAACCAGCTCATGTCCGCCTCCGATCCCGGAAGTGAACGCGGTCATCCATGCACAGTCAAAAACCATCGGTCTGGAACCGCTATTCAACGGCTGGCTGATGCTTCGCAGCAACATTTGCGTCCGCTGTCGGCTCTATCGGCAGAATGCCAAAAGGAGCAACGCGCCGACGACGCAGGCTGCCAGGACTAAAAACCAAACGCCCATACGGTCCCCCGACTCACACAAGCGCGTCAGGATTAGCCCTGCGATTTGGCATTGAAACGCCTGTTGGCGGTTTTCCCCAAGCCAGGCGCGATCCATGGGCTCGTTGCGTTAGTCCAATACCTCTACCGTCGCGGAGCGGCCGGCGACGAGCGAGATGGTGTCGGGGACATTGTCCAGCGCGATGCGCACCGGGACGCGCTGGGCGAGCCGCACCCAGCTGAAGGTCGGGTAGACATTGGCAAGCAGGTTCGCGCCCTCAGCGCGGTCGCGGTCCTCGATGCCGGCGGCGATGCTCTCGACATGGCCCGACAGCGTGACCGTTTCGCCCATCAGGCGGACCCGCACCTTGTCGCCGGTGCGGATGCGCGCGAGCTTTGTCTCTTCGAAATAACCCTCCACGTGCAACGTATCCGTGTCGACCAGCGCCATCACGCCCTTGCCGGCCGTGACGTAAGCGCCGGGACGCAGATCCATATTGGTGATGACACCGTTCACGGAGGCGTGGACCTCGCTGCGATCGAGGTTGAGCTGGGCGACCGCGCGGTCGGCGACGGCCTGATCGAACGCCGCCTTGGCCTGGAGCTGGGTGGCCAACACCTGCTCCTGCTTCTGCTGCGATACCGCATCGGTGGTCAGCGCGCTGTAGCGCTTCAAATCGGAATTGGCCTGGTCGAGCGTGGCCTGATGACCCGCCACGGATGCATCGGCTTGCCGCAAGGCCAGCGCGAAACGTTCACGATCAATCCGGAACAGCACATCGCCGCGATGGACTTTCTGGTTGTCCTTGACCAGCACCTCCGTGACGAACCCGGAGACGTCAGGCGCGACCTGCACCACATCGGTGCGGACGCGACCGTCGCGGGTCCAGGGCTGCTCCATGTAATAGACCCAAAGTTCACGGCCGACCGCGAGCGCGGCCACGACGGCGAGAACGGTCAGCGCAAGGCGGCCAAACCAGGCGAAATTCCCCTTCATGGCAAAAACTCCGAGAGATAGACGACGCCGCCGAGAAGACAGACGAAAATCGCGAAATCGAACAGCGCACGGTGCCAGACCAGCCGGTAGAGGTCGAAGCGCTGCATGAGCCGGCGCAGGATCGCGCTCAGGACATAGGCGACGATGATCCACAGCAGTAACGCCGGCACGAGCACGCCATAGATGTCGATCACGTATCTCATGCTGCAACACTCGCGCCTGTACGCGGCCGGTAGGCCGGTGCGTCCGGGAACAGGCCGCGGCGGATGCCGACGAGGCCGATCAGAGCGTCTTCGCGCGCGCGGTCATTGGAATCCGTCACCGCCTTGGCCAGCGCCCGATCGACGCTGGTCAACAGCTCGGTCGGCATTCCTCCACCGGCATGGCTGCGGCAAGCGATCGCGAGCTGATCAAGCATGTCGTCGATGACGGCAATGGTGGTTGCGGCAAGCCCATAGCGGGCGCGGCGCAGGTCGATGATATTGATCCCGATTCGAAGCTGCACGAGGCTGTCGGCATCGTGGCGATCGCTCTCGGAGAGGAAGGCGATCCGCTGCACCAGAAGGCCCAGACGATGCAGCATGAGGCCCGCAAACTCCGCCCGATCATGCTTGCCACGGCGCTCGGCAGCGACCGCGAGCGTCTTCCAGCTCGACAGCACCAGGCGATTGGCGATCCACTCCGCGCCCACGCCGCGCGCGATCCGCGTCACGAGCTCGGCGATGACGACGCCGACGAAGAAGGCGACCGCGGAATTGGCATAGGATGCGAAATCCGCGCTGTAGGTCGATTGCAGCGCCAGCAGCGTGGCGGTGTTGGCCGCGAGCGCCATGCCTGTTCCCGCCGTTGCCGGCCGTCCGATCAGGAAGCCGTAGAGCAGAAAGGTCGGCGCCAGCGCAACGATCCTCGATATGGGAGATCGCGGGCACCAGCGCGAACAGATAGATCGCGACGACCACGATGGCGACCAGCGACCACAGGCCGAAACTGCGGATGAAACGTGCGGGCTCGTCCTGCGCCGCAAAGAAGGAGCACGCGACCGCCGCCATCATCGGCGCCGAGGCGCCGTCCGGCCAGCCGGTCCCGATCCAGAACGCGCAGCAGATCAGGATGGCCGTGGCCGCGCCGGCCGCCGACCACAAGGCAAGGCCGCGGTCGCGATGGCGCACCGGCGCGGCGCCGGCCTCGGAACGGAAGGCCAGATCGAGCGTCGAAACATTGCGGCTCTCGGCGATGGCCTCGCTGAGCACGCGGCAGTCGCGCGACAGGTCGACCAGCTCGCGCAGCCGCAACAACAGGCTCGTGGTGATGATCCGCTCCCATGAGGCGCTGTCATCGAGCACCGCCTGTCGCTCTGCAATCATGGCGCGGATCGGCTCGGCCGGTTGCCTCGCACCGACATCGCTCGCTATCCATTGCGCAAGATCCTCCAGCAACCGCTTCAGCTCGGGCTGCCGGCGCATCGCCTCCTCCCCCAGCGCTGCCAGCCGATCCTCCAGCGAGGCGATCACCGGCAACAGCATCAGCATGCGCAGCCGGATCTCGCCGAGGCCAGTCACCACATTGCGATCGGTCAGCCGGTCATACGCGAGATGGGTGGAAAGCGTGTCGATCTCGACGATGTCGGTCGCAAGCTTGAGTCGCCTGCCACGGCGCGTTTCACTCGTTCCCTGACGAAGCAGCACCGCCTGGCTCAGGCGCTGCGCATCCGACAGCCAGGCGTCGACGCGATTGGCAACGGCTGGCGCGACGCTGCGGGGAAAGACGATGGTGGAGACGAGGCTCGCGCAGATGATGCCGAGGGAAATCTCCTCCACCCGCGCAATGGCGGTATCGAAGATGGCGCCGGGCTCCGAGACGGAGGGAAACCCGATCAACGCGACCGTGTATCCCGCCAGCATGAAGACGTAGCTGCGCGGCGTGCCATCGAGCAGCGACAGATAGAGGCAGAGCCCGACCCAGAGCGCGATCGCGAGGCAAAGCAATTCCGGCGCATCAATCAGGTTCGGCACCAGCGCTACCGTCATGGCGGCGCCGACCAGCGTGCCCATGACGCGGAAGAACGCTTTTGAGCTGGTCGCGCCCGCCAGCGGCTGCGAGGTGATGTAGACCGTCGCCATCGCCCAATAGGGCCGCGGCAGGTCCATGGCGAAGGCGATGACGAGCGCCAGCATCGACGCGGCAAACGTCTTCAACGCAAAAATGACGTCCGCGTTGCGGACCAGGAACGGCTCGTCTGCGCGCATGCTATTTCGTCTCTGGACCGGTCTTGGCGTCCTGCAGGCGACTGGCCCGCTGCTCGATGCGCTGAAGAGTTTCGAAGGTTATCGCAAGTTCGTCCGCGCCGATATCCTTGAGCAAGCTCGCCCGTACCCGGCGCAGCACCCGGTTGGTCTCTTCGACCTTCGCCTCGCCCGCTTTGGTCAGATGTAGCGTTTTGGCACGGCGGTCGCTCGGATCCTCGCGACGTTCAACCAGCCCCTCGGCCTCGAGCAGATCGATCAACCGGACCAGCGACGGCCCCTCGATGCCGAGTTCGTCGGCGAGCACGCCCTGGCGCACGTTCTCGCCCTGCCGCGACAGCACCAGCAGCGGAATCGCGGTCGCATAGGACAGGCCGTGATCGGACAGCGCCTGATCCGACTCGCGGCGCCAGATGCGGGCCAGACGTGCGATGAGCCGGCCGATCTCGCCGTGGATATGCGCCTGCGAGGGAGCCATGCAATTTGATAGGACGCGAACTATTAGCTTGCAACTATATAATCCGACGTATCGCAATCGATCACGCAAATGCGAACGAGGACAACGCTGGATGGGACCGGGTTCCGCGACCGAGGCAAGGGAGACAATAGCGGGCGAGAGCACGCTGACGCTGGTCTCGACTTTCGTGGTCGTCGCTGTGGACGCCACGGGCATGGGAATCATCCTGCCGTTGCTGCCGTTCTATTCGCAGCGGCTCGGCGCGACGCCGTTCCTGCTCGGCGCGCTGATCTCGGCTTATGCCGTCTGTCAGCTCGTTGCCGGCCCCGTGGTCGGCATGCTCTCGGATCGTTACGGCCGGCGGAAGGTTCTGGTCGTCAGCCAGATCGGGACTTTCATCGGCTTCATCCTGCTCGCATTGGCGGGCAACCTGACGCTGGTGTTCCTGGCACGCATCATCGACGGCCTGACATCAGGCAACATCTCGGTCGCTCACGCCTATGCCGCCGAGCACAGCGCGCCGGCAACGCGCAAGCAGGCACTCGGCATGACCAGCGGCGCGATCGGAACCGGGCTGCTGCTCGGCCCCGCTCTCTCGAGCTTCCTCGTGCATTACGGCCAGACCGCGCCGGTGTGGGCCGCGGCCGCGCTCTCGCTGATCAGCATCGTTGCGACGATCGCCCTGCTCCCGCCTGATCACCCGGCGTCCGAGCCGCTCTACCAGCATCGCGTGCCCGAGCCGACGTTGGCCCGCAGCCTGCTCGGCATGCGCTATGCTTGGCGGCTGCTCGGACTGCTCATCGTATTCTTCTTCGTCAACTCGATGTTCCTGTCGCAGATCGGCCTGTTCCTGTCGGCGCGGTTCTCCTGGGACGGACATCCCTTCGGCGCGCGCGAGCTGGGCTGGATGTTCGCCTATGCCGGCTTCATCAACATGGTGGTTCAGGGACTGCTCATCACGCGTGTGAGCATCATCGCGTCAGACCGCAGCATCGTGATGGCCGCGTTCGCTTGCATGGGTCTCGGATTTGCCGGACTTGCGGCCCGCGACAATGTCGGCCTGCTCGCGATCAACCTGACACTGATCATCGTCGGCACCATGTTCGCGCGCAGCACGCTGACGGCCGAGCTGTCGCGCTCGACCGCGATCAATCGTCAGGGCATGATTATGGGCCTGAACCAGTCGCTGATGTCGGGCGCGAATATCAGCGCGCCGCTCCTGAGCGGCGCGCTGATCGGTCATCGGCTGTTCGTTCCGTGGGCGCTTGCTATGGCCGCCATCGCGGCGATCGGCGCGGCGCTGGCTGGCCAGCTGCTGGATGCACCGCGGACGCGCTAGCTCCTCGCCTCACTTCACCAGATAGACGTCGGGGTCAGCGCTCGAGCTCGGCGACTTGAAAGCATTGCGCAAGGCCGCCGACATCGGGACATTGTAGTTGAGGCCGTTCGGCGGCGTCGGCGATTCCAGCCAGCGCTTGTAGAGCACCTCGATCTCCGGGCTCGCGTAGAGCTCCGCGGTCGCGCGGTCGGCCAGCGCCTTGAACGGCGCGTCTTCCCGCCGTAGCATGATCCCGAAGGGCTCGGCCTTCGAGAACGTCTCTTCGCTGATCATGAACAGCGCCGGCTCCTTCGAGCGCGCAATCGCGACCGCAAGCTGGACGTCGTCGAGCGCGTAAGCCTGAGCGCGGTCGGTTTCCAGCAGCAGGAACGCTTCGGCTTGATCCACGGCCGGCATTATTCTGATGCCGAGATTTCGCTCGGTGTTGACCTTGGCAAGCTGATTCAGATTGACCGAGCCTGCCACCGCCGTAACGGCCTTGCCCTTGAGATCGTCAATGGTGTTGATCTTCGCGGCCTTCTTGGCCGCAAACCGAGTCGCGCTGAGGAAATGCGTGTTAGTGAAGGCGACCTGCTTCTGGCGGTCGGCGTTGTTTGTTGTCGCCGAGCAGTGCAGATCGAGGGTGCCGTTGACCATCAGCGGAATCCGGTTCGACGACGTCACGGCGAGCGTGTCGACGGCGATGTCGGGCATGCTGAGCTGCTTCTTCACGGCATCCACGATCTTGAGGCAGATATCCATGGCGAAGCCGATCGGCTTCTGGTTGCCGTCGAGATAGCTGAACGGAACCGAGGCCTCCTGATAGCCCAGCGTGATCTTCTTGGTCTCCTTGACCTTCTGGAGCGTGCCCGACAGGTCCTCGGCTGAAGCTGCGCCCGCAAGACATGTGACGGCCAGGATAATTGTGGGAAGACGCATCGCAGGGCTCCTCAAGGGGGTCATGGGCTGCGCCGCAGCGCAACTCCAGGGTTCATAGCCCACAGCCCGGATGATCGCCAGACGAGGTTCCGTCTATCAGCTATTGCGGTTTTGTATGTACCACTGCGGGAGAAAATACCGTGCCGCGCCGTCAGGGTTGAGCGCGCTGCAGCGCAGGCGTCTCTGGTCTGACAACCAGTCAGCACAAGTTTTCAGAGTTGGCGCGCAATACCTTGCCTCTCGCGAGGCTGCCTCTCTCCTGCGGTTTGATCCCACATCGATTGCCGTGCGCTGCCTCGCCAAAAAGGACCGGTTGCCGTAAGCGCGGCCGGGACAACAAGGGATGGACGGCCGGGTGGCAAGTTCCGGGGAAACGCGTCGCGGCGCGAGCGAGGTGCTGCGCGTCGAAGGGCTGACCGTGCAATATGGCGCGCTCGTCGCCCTGCGCGACGTGAGCTGGTCAGTCCATAACGACGAGATCCTCGGCATCATCGGCCCGAACGGCGCGGGAAAAAGCAGCTGCTTTGCCGCCGTCACCAATGCCGTCACCCATCGCGGCCGCACATTCCTCGACAAGGCCGACGTCTCGGCGCTCCGGACGTTCGACCTCGCCGGCCGCGGCCTGCGCCGCACCTTTCAGCAGAACTCGTTCTTCGGCGAGCTGACCGTCCTGCAGAACGCGGTCTCGGCCATCTTCCGCGATTTCTCGACCGATCTCGCCACATCCCTGTTCGCGCCCTGGCGCGAGGCCACCACGCGCCGCGCAGCCGAACTGGCGGCCGCACAACTGCTCGACTTCTTCGGCATCGCCCGACAGTACCACGACCACCTTCCCGGCGACATTCCCTACGGCGTGCAGCGCCTGCTCTCGGTCGCACTCGCCTATGGCACCGGCGCAAAGGTGCTCCTGCTCGATGAACCCGCGGCCGGCCTCAGCGGCGGCGACATGAAGAAGCTCGCCGACGTCCTGATTGGCCTCCGCAAGCGTAACCTCGCCCTCGTCGTCATCGAGCACCACATGGACCTCATCATGTCGATTGCCGATCGCATCGTCATGATCGACCAGGGTGCCATGCTGGCGACGGGAACGCCTGTTGACATCCAGCGCGATCCCCGCGTGCGCGAAGCCTATCTGGGACGCGACGAATGAGCGGCGTACTCCAGAGCGACGGTCTCTCAGTCCGCTACGCAGGCAATGTCGCGGTGTCAGGCGTCAATATCGGCGTGCCCGCGGGGCGAATGGTCGGCCTCGTCGGCGCCAACGGCGCCGGCAAGACCACGCTGGTCAATGCGCTCGCCGGCTGGTCCCGTGGCCGCGCCGTGGTCACCGGCAGCGTCCAGCTCGAAGGACGCAGCATCGAGAAACTCGCCGCGCACGAGCGGGTGGCGCGCGGCCTTACGCTGGTGCCGGAAGGCAAGAACATCTTTGCGGAGCTGACCGTCGACGAGAACCTGGCACTGGTGCGGCCGCCCGCGGACACGACCGGCCGGCATCTCTTCACCATCCCCGAGGTTTTCGAGTTCTTCCCGCGCCTCGCCGAGCGCCGTTCGCACAAGGGCGCAGCACTCTCCGGCGGCGAACGGCAGATGCTCGCGGTCGGGCGCGCCTTGCTCGCCGGCCCGCGCGTGCTGATGCTGGACGAGCCTTCCGCGGGCCTCGCGCCCCGGCTGATCACCGACCTGCTCTCCCGCATCCGCCTGCTGGTCGATCGCGGCCTGCCGGTGCTTCTGGTCGAGCAGAACGTCAAGGCGGCGCTGAAGGTGGTCGACCACCTCTACCTGCTCGAACGCGGCAAGATCGTCGGCGAAGGTCCTGCCGACGTCATGGCCGCGGACCATCGCATCATCGAGGCCTATCTCGGCACCATCGCCGATGGAACGCCGGCATGAATATCGCGCAGCAGGTCATCAACGGCATCGTGCTTGGCTCCGGTTATGCCTGCATCGCGCTGGGCTGGACCATTTTGCTCGGCGTCGCACGACTGGTGAATTTCGCCCATGGCCAGCTCTACATGCTCGGCGCCTTCGTCACTTGGTACGCCATCACCAAACTGGGCCTGCCCTACCCGCTCGCCATTCTGGTGGCAGTCATCGTGCTCGGCGTCATCGGCCTACTGATGCAGAGCGCGATGATGCGCCTGGTCATGACGCAGAACCTCACCAGCCTGATGATCGTGACGCTCGGCCTCGGCTACGTCCTGCAGGGCGGCAGTGCGCTGATCTTCGGCGGCAATCCGCAGACGCTGCCCGGAACATTGGCGCGCGCCAAGATCGACATCGGTCCGCTCTGGTTCACCTGGCAGGACGTGCTGGTGCTGATCGTAACCCTTCTTCTTTATGGCGCAGTCTGGCTGTTCACCCAGCGAACCCGCTTCGGCTCGGTCATCCGCGCCGTCGCCGAGGACCCGAAGCTCGCAGAGCTGTTTGGGATCAACGCAAAGTTCGTCTATCTCGGCGTCTTCGTGTTCGAATGCTCCGCGGTCGCGCTGGGGGCGGCGCTGGTGGCGCCCCGCTCGCCGATCCTGACCAGCATGGGCTTCAACGAGGTCATCATGACCTTTGTCGTGGTCGTGCTCGGCGGCATCGGCTCGATCGGCGGCGCGCTCGCAGCCGGGCTCGGGCTCGGCCTGTTCACCGCCTTCTTCGGCGCGTTCGTCGCGCCGGCCTATACGACGGCGGCGGCCTTTGCGCTGTTGCTGGCGCTGCTCGTGATCCGTCCCGCGGGGCTTGCAACCAAATGACCGCGATCGAATCCCCGCAACCCGCCTCGATCCCGTTCCTGCGCCTCGCCGCAGTCGCGGCCTTCGTCGTGATCGGCTTCCTCCTGCCGCGCCTGCTCGGCGGTACCTCGGTCGCATATTCCACGCTGACCACGATCGCGATCTTCGCGGTGATGTGCTACGGCGCCGACATCGTGCTGTCCTATCTCGGCGAGGTCAGCCTCGGCCACACCGTGTTCTGGGCGATCGGCGGCTATGCGGCCGCGAACCTCTCGGTCAAATACGGCCTGAACGGCTGGGCGACGGCGGCCGCGACGATCGCGCTGTGCCTCGCGGCCGCGGCCTTCCTCGGCGCCGTCACTTTGCGGACTCGCGAGTTCGTGTTCTCCCTCGTGACCTATGCGGCCGCCGTGGTCGCCTACGAGATCGCGTTCAACTGGGACGCCGTCGGTGGGTCCGACGGCATCGTCGGCATTCCGTCGCTGAAGCTCCCATTGCTCGTGACCAACTTCTCCGGCGCGATGCAGGAAGATCTCTGGCCGATCGCCTTCGCGCTGCTGCTGCTCACTCTCGCCTTCATCGCGCGCTTCCGCCGCTCGCGGCTGGGTACCACCGCGCTGATGGTACAGATGAACCCCGCGCTGGCCGCAAGCCTCGGCGTCGATCCGCGCCGGATCAGGCTCTCCGTGTTCGTGATCTCGGCACCGATCACCGGGCTTGCCGGCTGGCTTTACGCCTATCAGCGCGCCTATGTCGGCCCCGACATGTTCGAGTCCTACTTCCTCGTCATGATGCTCACCGCGATCGTGCTGGTCGGGCGCCGTATCCTGCTCGGCCCCTTGATCGGCACCGCCCTCCTGATTGTCCAGCAGAACTTGCTGTCGCTCGGCGGCGACTGGAACAAGATCGTGTTGGGATCGGTGCTGGCGCTCGTCCTGATCTTCTGGCCCGCCGGGCTCGTGGGCCTCTACCGCCGTATCACCAAGAAGACGTAGAACGCATTGGGAGGAAGCGCATGCACAAGACGAAACTGGCTCTCGCGCTATTATTGGGTCTCGCATCTGTGCCTGCCGTGGCACAGGACATCAAGGTCGGCACCATCTTTCCACTCAGCGGCGGCGCCGGCCCTGATGGCCAGACCGTGACCAACGCCGTCAAGCTGATGGTCCAACAGATCAACGACAAGGGCGGCCTGCTCGGCCGCAAGCTGACGGTGATCTCCAAGGACGACGAGAGCACGCCCGCGGTCGGCGTCAGCCGCGCCAACGAGATGGTTGCCGAGAAGGCGGACATCGTCATCGAAGGCTGGAACTCACCGGTCACGTTGGCGATGCAGCCGATTCTCGCCCGCGGCAACATTCTCGACTTCACCGCGGTCTCGAAGTCGGATCTGATCCTCAGCGGCGAGACGAACCCTTACGCGATGCGCATCAACAGCTCGAACGGCTTCGACGCGGAAGTCATCGCAAAATACGTCGCCCAGACGATGAAGGCGAAGAAAATCGCGTTCCTCACCCAGAACGACGTCTATGGCAACGGCTTCCAGACCGCCGTCGAGGCCGAATTCAAGAAGATGAACTTTTCGGGTGAAGTCATCATGACCGAAAAATTCGCGTTCAAGGACACCGATTTCCGCGTCCAGCTGACCAATATCAAGGGCGCCAATCCAGACGCCGTCATCGTCACTAGTTCGTCGAATTCCTCAGGCCTTCCCGCGCTGGTCGACCAGTATCGCCAGGCCGCATAAAATCCACCTTCGTCGGCGCCGTCGGCATCATGCTGAGCACCGTGTACAAGGTCGCCGGCGACGCCAACAACGGCGTGATATCGGCCGACATCTTTTTCCCCGATCTGCCGCCGTTCACGACGCAGCCGGAGAGCGTAGCGTTCGTCGCCGCCTACAAGAAGGCCTACGGCGTTGATCCGGACAAGAGCGCCGCGCTCGGCGCCGCCGCCGTGCAGGTGTGGGCGCAGGCGGTCGAACAGACCAAGTCGCTCGATCGCAAGATCGTGGCAGAGGCGATCCGGGGCAAGCCCGTCAAGGGCACCGTGTTCGGCGACGTCCAGTTCCTGCCGAACGGCCAGATGCAGCCGCGCTATGTCGTGTTCGAAGTGGTCGACGGCAAGAACACCAAGCTCAAGGCATTGCAGTAACGACGGTATTCGAGCCTTTGGGAGCGCCCGCCTGGTCGTCAGGCGGGCGTTTCCCTGGTCGCCTCCTACTCGCAGGTGAGCTGTTGCTCGAACCAACCGGAGACGCGCTCCGATAGGGACGGCCACATGCGCTGAAAACTTCCGAGCTTGCCGACATTGACGCGGTACATCGCCCGCAACTCCTGCTCGATGGCCGGCAGGTCAACGCCCATGCAGGCCCCGTCCTTCGCTATCGTCTTGCCGGCGACGACGACCTCCTTCACCAGCGACGCATTGCCCCGCGCGAACAGAAGCGCCATGGGGTCGACGGGCATGATCTGATCTCGATCCAGCCGGTCGAGGTCGATCACGACGAAATCGGCGGGATTGCCTGCGACGAGCGCGCCGCTCCCAGGCGCGCCGGTGGCACGGCGCCCATTGCGGACAGCAAGCGCGAACAGCTCGGCCGGCGCCCAGGTCGCCTTGAAGCCGAGGCCGCCATGGGCCATCTGCACCAGCCGCATCTCGCGCAGGATGTCGTCGTCCTCGTCCAGCGCCAGCCCGACGACGCCGACCGCGATGGCGCAGCCACATTTGTGTGCGGCGGCGATCGGGGCGAGCCCCGAGCGCAGATGCATGTTCGAGCTGAAATTGGTGACGATGCGCGCGCCGGAGGCCGCGATCATCTCCAGCTCATCGGGACGGGCGTGGATGCAGTGCGCCAGCGTCAGCCGCTCCGAGAGGAAGCCGATATCGCGCAGCCAACGCACCATGTCCGGAAAGTTTTGGTCGGCCCAGGCGCGCTGATAGACGGTCTCCAGCAGATGCATGTGAATGTGGCGGCCCGTCTGCGCCGAGTTCTCCGCCACCGCCTCCAGCAGCGGCTTCGAACACCATTGCACGCCGGCGGGCCCGAGCTGCACGTCCACCATCGGGCCGGCGATGGCCGCGGCGATCGCATCGGTCAACTCGATATACGCCTTGGGCGACATCGGCGCGCGGACGAAGAGGTCTTCGATCGTCTTGCGCTCATCGCCGGAGAGCCCCGAGAGCACTGGCCCGGCGTCACCATAGACGATCGGATTCTGGTCGCGCACGGCGATCGCAAAGGCGATGCGGATGCCGACATCGGCAGCTGCCGTGGCGATGGCCTTCGCCTCGTCAAGCAAGGGCATCGTCCCGCTCGGGCGCGTGTAATGCACCATCATCGCCGCGCAGCCGGCCTTGGCGGAACGGGCCAGTGCAGAGGCCGCGGTCAGATATGGATCGACCGGCGAACCGAGCGCGGTGCGCAGGATCCAGCTTTCGAGGGGCATGCCGACCGCCCCGAAGGACGACGCGGTCGCGCGCGCATGGTCATGGGCGTTGACGAAGGCAGGAATGACGAAGGAGCGAGGCCCGCCAGCAGGCCCCGCTCCTTCGAGAATGTCGGTGATGATACCGTTATCGTGCCGCAGCACGACATTGTCGGTCACACCGAGATCAAGGCCACGGAACAGGCTGGTTGCCGCAATCTCCGTGGCCATGACGGTCTCTCCAAAGATCTGTGAAGATCAGTTGGCAGTATACACCAGCTCCCGCTCCGCACGCGGCGGCAGGAATTCGCGCGAGAACACCTCTGCGGGCGTCGGCGCGCGGGCGAGCTGATAGCCCTCGACCACGATGCCGATGGCGCGCGTCATGCGGTCGTCCTTGATGTCGCCGATGCCGATCTCTTTCATCTCCGGCGAGACGATCAGCTTGTCGAAGGAATATTGCAGCCGGCGTTTCTCGACGGCGACGTCGATCAGATTGTCGTAGTTCAGCGCCGCCTTCATGCCGGCGTTCTGGTCCTTGGCCACCGCGATCGCGCC
Organism: Bradyrhizobium barranii subsp. apii; assembly: GCF_011516635.5. Lineage (GTDB taxonomy): Bacteria > Pseudomonadota > Alphaproteobacteria > Rhizobiales > Xanthobacteraceae > Bradyrhizobium > Bradyrhizobium barranii. Next base: position 6,133,730 of record NZ_CP096255.1, read on the forward strand.
CTTGTTGATGGCGCGCACGAGCCCGGCCACGGCCTTCGGGTTCGACGCGATCAGCTTCTTCGAGACCATCACGCCGTTGGAGTAGAGGTCGAGGCCGTACTCACCGAACGAGAACCATTTGAAATCCTTGTCCGGGTCCTGGCGGTTCAGCACCAGGTTGAAATAGCTGGTGATGTTGAACACGAGCGCGGCGTCGATGTCGCCCTTGATCAGCATCGGCTCCTGGAGGTTCGGGGCCATGTTGGAGATCTTGATCTTCTCGCCGTCGAGCCCGTTCTTGCGGGTGAACACCGGCAACAGGCGCGTCGTCGGCGTGCCCTGCGCGCCGCCCAGCGTGTGGCCTTCAAAATCCTTGATGGTGTTGATGCCGCTGGTCTTCTTTGCGACGATCGCGAAGGGCGGCTGGTTCCACATCATGTAGACCATGACGGGCGCCTCCTGCGGCTTGGTCGAGGCGTTCTGGATGATGGCGTTGACGTCGCCGAAGCCGGCGTCATAAGCTCCCGACATCACGCGCGTGACGGTGGCGCCGGAGCCCTCGCCCTGATCGATGACGACGTTGAGGCCTTCCTCATTGAAATAGCCGTTGTCCTTGGCATAGAAGAATGCGGCATCGCTGCCTTGCGTCTTCCAGCCCAGCGTGAACTTGATCGTGGTGTCCTCGGCCGTGGCAGCGCCCGCGGACAGAGCCAATCCCAGCAGCGCGACAGTTACTTTTCTCAACATCGAGACCTCCTCAAGCTTCGTTGCATAACGGTTCAGAAATTCAGGTGGCGATCACGTCGTTCTTGCGCGTGGCCCAGCCGGTGACACGGCCTTCAATCAGCGAGAACACGGCGTAGAGCGCGACACCGAGGCCGGCGAGCACAAACAGCCCGGCGAACACCAGCGGTACGTTGAAATTCGAGGACGCGGTCATCATGACGTTGCCGATGCCGCGGTTGGAGGCGACCGTCTCCGACAGCACGGCGCCGACGAAGGCATAGGAGATCGCGACCTTCAGCGAGGCGAAGAAGAACGGCATGGTCCTGGGCAGGCCGACGTTCCAGAGGATGTCGAACTTGCTGGCGCCGAGTGCCTTCAAGACGTCTTCCAGCTCGGGCTCGGTGGTCGCAAGGCCCGTGGCGATATTGACGACGATCGGGAAGAAGCAGATCGACAGCGCCGTCAGCACCGCCGGCACCGTGCCGGAGCCGAACCACAGTACGAAGATCGGCACCACCGCGACCTTGGGGATCGAGGAGAAGCCGATCAGCAGCGGATAGCAGGTGTCATAGGCCGTCCTGGAGACGCCGATGATGGCGCCGAGGGCGACCCCAAGCGCAACGCCGAGGACGAAGCCGAACATGGTGGTCGCGAGCGTCTGCACGATGTGCGGCCACAGCACCGGAAAGCGCTGGAACAGCGTGACAAAAACCTGCGACGGCCGTGGCAGCACCAGGTCGGACATGCCGGTCATCAGGCAGAACAGCTCCCAGGCGACAAAGAACAACACGATCAGCCCGGCCGACCACGCCTTCTGCCTGACATCGATCCCGAACATCAGCCTGTCCCCTGTTGGGCCGCACTGCGCGCATCCTCGATGAAGGCGCGCAGCTTCTGGTTCAGCGCGACGAAATCCGGCTCGAAGGTCATAGCGACGGTGCGCGGCCGCGCGAATTCGACGCGGCTGTCGTCGAGGATGCGGCCGGGGCGCGCACTCATCACGCAGATGCGGCTGGCGAGGAAGCCGGCCTCGCGCAAATCGTGCGTGACGAGCAGGACTGTCGGCTTGTGCGTCATCCAGAGGTTCTGGAGGATCGCCCACAGCTCCTCGCGGGTGAACTGGTCGAGCGCGCCGAACGGCTCATCAAGCAGCAGCATGCGCGGCTCATGGATCAGCGCACGGCAGAGATTGGCACGTTGGAGCATGCCGCCGGATAGCTGCCAGGGATAGCGACTGCCAAATCCCTTGAGGCCGACCTGCTCCAGCAGCGCATTGGCCTTGTCGCGAAACTCGGTCTTACGCAGCTTGCGGAAGTTCGAGCGGAACGGCTCGACGATCTTCAGCGGCAACATGATGTTCCGCTCGATCGTCATCCACGGCAGCATGGTCGTGTTCTGAAAGGCCATGCCGACCCGCAGCGCCCGCGCCGCGACCTCGCGGCCGCCGACGATGACGACGCCGCTGGTCGGCTGCACCAGGCCGCTGACGAGACGCAAAATGGTCGATTTGCCGCATCCGGACGGGCCGACCAGTGCGACAAACTCGCCGTCGGCGATCCGCAACGTCGTCTTCGACAAAGCGGGCACGGCGCGGTCGCCGCGCCCGAAGGTCACGGAGGCCTCGGACAGCTCGATGGCAACAGGGCCGGAGCCTTCGGGAACAGGCTGGCCGTCAAATTGGGCGTTGGGTTGCATGCGCATCACAGCCAAAGTGCATGCAAGCTGGGTGCCAGTCGGCCGGTCCCGCAGAATCAATGATTTGGCCAAACGACGCACCAAACGGCCGGATTCGATTTAGGCAATCCGGACGCCAAACTGCATGCAATTGGAGCGCTGGATTGGCGCGGGGCTGTGCTAAAGAGAGCTTTCGACCCTCCCCGCAAGGATTCGCCGATGGCGGCGCGCACCACCAGCAAGACGTCTGAATCATCGGACAAGGTCGGCGTGATCTGCCGCGCACTCAGGCGCGCGATCATCGAGCAGGCGCTGGAGCCCGGTGCAAAGCTGCCCGAGGATGCGCTGGGCGAACGTTTCGGCGTCAGCCGCACCATTGCGCGCCATGCGCTGGGACAGCTTGCTGCCGAAGGCCTCGTCGAGCTCCGCCGCAACCGGATCGCGGTGGTGGCAACGCCGAGCTGGCAGGAGGCGCGCGACGCATTTGATATCCGCATCCAGCTCGAGGGCCTTGTCGTCCGCCAGCTCGCGGGCAAGCTGAGCAAGAGCCAGATCGCCGAGCTGAATGCCCATGTCGATGCCGAGGACCGCGCACGCGGCGGCACGGATGCAGTTTCGATCCGGCTCGCCACCGAATTCCACATCCTGCTCGCGCACATGACGAACAGCCCGATCCTGGTGCGCTATGTCAGCGAGGTCGCCTATCGCTGCTGCCTGACGCTGTCGCTCTACAGCCGACCGCACTCAACCGAATGCGCGATCAACGAGCACCGCGCCATCATCGCATCGCTCGCCAAGGGCGACGAAGCCAAGGTGATGCAATTGATGCATCATCATCTGGATTCCGTGGCCAATCGCGCATTGGTGGCCCCTACCCCGCAACGTGGCCGCGACCTGCTCGATATTCTCGCGCCCTATGCGGATGAAGTGACGAGCGACCGCGTCGTCAAGCTGCCGAAAGTGGCCCGCAGGGGTTAGGCCTCAATCCCGCGCTGGACCAGAATGCGCTCGGCACTGTCGTTCCAGACGTCCATCTTCACGATCTGTCCGCCCCGCACGACGAAGCGATCGACATACCGATTGCCCTCGAACGGCGTGCCGTCCATCCACTCGCCATAGAGCGTGCCAACGCTGTAGACCACGGTCTCGTCCGCGCCCGGACAGACGTCGAACCGGTCCATCTTCTTCTTGACCCAGCGATAGCGTTTTGCGTTGAAGCCGGTCGGGCCGCGCGGATGATCGAACTCGCGCCCGCCGGTAAACGTGATCACGGTGCCCGGCTTCATATAGGCCGCAGCCGCATCGGGATCGGGTATCATCGACGCGGTGAGATAGGCCCCCACGATCTCGGCGTCGGTCATCGGGCGTTCGGCTTTTGCGGGGGCGGACATGCTGGGCTCTCCGAGGTACCGGCATTCTACAATTCACACCCAAAAGTGCATGCACATTTTTTGAACAATTTTGTGGCATAACTGCACACAATCTGGAGCTGCCCACTTCCCCAGCTTCCGCTAGGCTACCACAGCTGAATCCGACGCCATGACCGCCCAACCCGCCTTCGACCTGATCTTCCGCAACACGCTGTTGCGATCATCCGCCGCACCCGTCGATATCGGCGTGAAGGGCGGCCGCATCGCCGCGATCGAGCCCAAGCTAACGAGTGAAAAGCTTGCCTGCGAGGCCGTCGAGGTCGATGTTGGCGGGCGCCTCGCCCTGCCCGGGTTCGTCGACACCCACATCCATCTCGATAAGGCCTGCCTGCTCGGCCGCTGCGGGCACAATCACGGCAACGTCTCGGACGCGATCCGCGCCGTGGCCGGGATGAAAAAGGATTTCACGGTCGAGGACGTCTACGCGCGCGGCGCAAAAGTGCTCGAGCGCGCCATCGTGCACGGCACGACGCGCATGCGGACCCATGTCGAGATCGACCCCCGCATTGCCTTGCGCGGCTTCGAGGCGGTCAAGGCGCTGAAGCGCGACTATGCCTGGGCCATCGACCTCTCCCTCTGCGTCTTCCCGCAGGAAGGTCTGACCAACGATCCCGGCAGCGAAGAGCTGCTGGTGCAGGCGCTGCGCGACGGCGGTGAGGCGATCGGCGGCTGTCCCTACATGGACACCGACCCGAACGCCCATCTCGAGCGCATCTTCGATCTCGCGCAGGAATTCGACGTCGACGTGGATCTCCATCTCGACTTCGATCTCGATCCCTCCTGGTGGCATCTCGACGAGGTCTGCCGGCAGACCGAGCGGCGCAACTACGGGGGACGCGTCGCCATCGGCCACGCCACAAAACTCTCGGCGCTGCCGCCCGAGCGGATGAAGGCGGCCACCGCGCAACTGGCGACATCAGGCGTTGCCGTCACCGTGCTGCCGGCAACCGATCTCTATCTGATGGGCCGCGAAGCCACCCACAACGTGCCGCGCGGGCTGACGCTTGCCCACAAGCTAACCGGCGAAGGCGTGCTGTGCTCGGTCGCCACCAACAACGTGCTCAATCCGTTCACGCCGTTTGGCGACGCCTCGCTGCTGCGGATGGCAAATTTCTACGCCAACGTCGCGCAGGCCTCGGTCAGCGACTTCGATACCTGCCTCGATCTCGTGACCGAACTGCCGGCGCGGCTGATGAACCTCGGCGATTACGGCATCAAGGTCGGCAACCCCGCCGATCTCGTCGTGCTCGATACCAAAGACAGCCGCTTCGCCATCGCCGAGTTGCCGGACATCGTGATGGGCTTCAAGGCTGGCCGGCAGACGTTTGAGCGGCAGCGGCCCACTTTGTTCGGGCCTAGCTGACCTTCCGCGCCTTGCGCCCGACCCGCAGCTTGCGCGATGATCATGACAATCGACCAACGGAGCAACCGGATGGCCTTCGACACGATCTTCCTGAACGCGCGCTTCGACGGCGGAGCCCGGCATCACATCGCCGTCGCCGACGGCCGCATCGCCGCGATCACGTCCGTCGATGAACGTCCCGCCGCAAACGAGACCATCGACCTCGGCAACGTCCTCGTCGTTCCCGGCTTCGTCGAAGGCCACATCCATCTCGACACCAGCTTCTATGGCGACGCCTGGCGTCCGCACAAGCCATGCACCAACGGGTTCGACGTGCATGAGCGCGTCGCCTTCCAGGCCCAGAACATGGCCGTATCAGCGCCGATGGATGTGCGCGCACGCAACCAGCTCGACCTCTGCATCGGCCACGGCACCACGCAGATGCGCAGCCACGTCATGGTCGACGGCTCGGTCGGCCTGAAATCGCTCGAGACGATTTTGCGCGTGCGCGAGGAATACAAGGGCCTGATCGACATCCAGCTCGTCGCCTTCCCCCAGAGCGGCATCCTGATGAGCCCGGGTACGCCGCAATTGCTGAACGAGGCCATCGGGCTCGGCGCCGATCTCGTCGGCGGGCTCGACCCCGCAAGCTTCGATCGCGACATCGAGAAGCATCTCGACGTCGTGTTCGGCGTGGCCCGCAAGCACGGCGTCGACGTCGACATCCATCTGCATGACATGGGCACGCTGGGCGCGTTCGAAATCGAGCAGATCGCAGCGCGCACCCGCGCGCTCGGTATGGAGGGACGCGTTGCCGTCAGCCATGCTTACGGGCTCGGCGACATCCCCATGGATCAGCTCAAGAAGATCGCCGACACCCTCGCCCGCTCGGGCGTCGCGATCATGACCAATGCGCCGGGCGCCCGGCCCTTCCCGCCGATCCTGGCCCTGCGCAATGCCGGCGTCACCGTGTTCAGCGGCAACGACAACATCCGCGATTCCTGGTGGCCCTATGGCGACGGCGACATGCTGCGCCGGGCCACGACGCTCGGCTATCGCTCGGGCTTCAACATCGATGAAGAGCTGCGTGTCGCGTTCGATGTCGTCACCGTATCAGGCGCAAAAGCGCTGCGGCTCGAAGGCTATGGCCTGCGCGTCGGCGCCAAGGCCGATTTCGTGACACTGAATGCCGAGCATATTCCTGAAGCCGTTGTCGGCGTGCCGCAAGGGCGCTCCGTGTACAAGGAAGGCAAGCTCGTCGCATGCGACGGTAAGATTGTCGGGAAGCGCGGCTAATGATCGGATCTTTTCCGTTCGATTATACCGCTAGCTTTCCTCACTCCCCAATCCGGTAGAATCCCTGACCGTAAATACGCGCATTGCACGACGGGCCAAGGAGATCATACTAAGACCCGCACTGACATCTGCGTTCTCCGGGGAAGTATGGAATGTTCAGCGCATTCAGCAGCATCGATTACCATTCCATTCGGGCCAACACGCCCGCCGAGATGGCCATCAAGCGACTGACCGGCATCGGCGAAGTCCTGTCGGGCATCGACATATCGGCAATCCACACGCAGGACGACATGGCCCGCGCGCTGTTGACGCTCGATACGGCCGACAAATGCATTCGCACGATTCTCACCGAGTTCCGCACCGAGCGCACCACGGAAGTCGTCCGCGAAGCCACGAGCCTGATCAGCCTGATCGAGCTCGCGCGCGACGAACTCTCGGACTACGCGGCGGCAGCAGAGTCTTGAGCTGAATGCGCGCTGGATCTCAGCGCTTGATCTTCGCCAGAATGCGATCCGCCTCGGTGCGCCAATCGGCGCTGCGGGCAAATTCCTTCGTCCCCTTGATGCCGAACAGGCCTTCATCAGCGAGATCGGCGACCCAGGCCTGCCGCTCGGCGGTGCCCTGCGCCGACCACGGCGTCAGTCCCGCCTCGCGCACGGTCTCCGCGACTTCACGCACCTCCTCGGCGCGGCGACGGCCGTGCTCGATCACGCGCTGGAAGCAATAGGCGCCCTGCTTCTCCCAGTCGATCGCCGGAAACGTCTCCGCGAGCGAGGCCAGCACCGCATCCTCGACGCCATAGGCGCGCGCGGTGGTGAAGCTCTCGATGACCATGGCCTCAAGGCCCTTGATCATGATGCTGCGGCACATCTTCACGGCCGACGACACGCCGAGCTTGTCGCTCGCAACCTTGGCCGCAAAGCCGATCGCGTTCAGGAGCGGCTCCAGCTCCTTCGCGCCCGGGCCGCCGAGCAGCAGCGGCACCTTGATGCGATAAGGCGGCACCGAGGTCATCACCGCGCCCTCGACATAGCGTCCGGCAGCGCCGTCGATCAGAGCGGCGGCGCGCTGCTTGGCGCCGGGAGACGCCGAATTGAAATCCAGGAACCAGGTGCCCTGGTTGATCGCAGCCGCGCAGGCTTTTGCAACAGGCACGGCCTGGCTCGCCGTGACCGCGGAGATGATGAAATCGGATTTCGCGGTCAGCTCGGCGTGAGACACCGCCAGCGTCACGCCGAACTTCGCCGCATGCTCCTTCAGCGGAGCGCCGTGCTCGCCTCCGAGCTTGATGTCGTAAGCGGCTACCTTGATGTCCTGCTGCCGCAAATCTTCAGCCAGGATCCTGCCGACCTCGCCGTAGCCGACGAGCCCGATCTGCCAGCGCCTGGGATCACCTGCCATCAATTCAATCCTCGCGTCGTCGCGTCGAACAGTTCCTCGACCGCATAGCGGCGCGGGATCAGCACCTGCTGGAATGCGTAGTCGACGATCAGCCCCAACGGTTTTCTGTTCGCATCGATCCCGAACGGAACGAGGTCGGGCGTTGCCGCGGGTCCCACCTGCGCCTTGTTCCGCTTAAGCAGATCATAAACGCCTGTGACTACGTCGGGGCGCGATTTCGCAAGCTGCTCGGTCACGACCACGAGATGATTGACCGGGACGACGCCACGACGGGTGTACCATTTGGCAGCCTCTGCGGCAGGATCGGAGAATAGCGGCTTCAACGTAGGATGATCAGAGGTCTCGCCGAGGACGGCGTCGAGCTCGCCATCGATCAGCATCTGCAAGATCTTCTTGTCCTTCGGCGCACGCTCGGTGGTGTCGACATATTCGGCAACGTGCGGATCCTCGAAGGTGACCCAGCGGATCTTGTCGAGATTGACGCCGTAGTCGTTGGCGAGAATGCCCCTGATCCATGCTCCCGTCGTCGTCGTGAACGAGCGGATGCCAACGCGCTTGCCTTCGAGATCGGATGGCCCGAGCGCTCCCCTTGCAGGGTTGTAGAGCGCGTAGGAATGCTGGAATCGACCGAGCATGGTGGCAGGCAGCAGCACCAGCGGCTTGCCATGCGCCTTCGCCATCAGATAGGTGACGATCGCCATTTCGCAGACGTCGAAAGCCTGCTCGCGCACCATCGGCTTGAACGCCGTGTTGGTCGGCGTGTACGCGATGAAATCGAGGTCGAACAGGTCGGAGCGGAGCTCGCCGCTCTTCACCGCCTGCACGTGAGGGTGACTGCCGAGCACAGCCTTCAACTTGAGACGATCCATCCGCCCGCTCCGCTGATTGCCTTAGACGTCCTCGGGATTGTCGACATAGACGAGCCCGGCTTTCGCCAGCGCCTCGCGCATGTTGTACATGTCAAGGCCGAGCTCACCCGAGGTCAGCCGCTTGCGCTTGCCACCCTCGTCCGCGTTGCGCTTCTTCGCCTTTTCGGCGACCTCAGAGGCATAGCGCTTGGGCACCACGACGACGCCGTCGTCATCGGCCACGATGATATCGCCGGGATCGACGTTGACCCCGGCACAGACCACGGGAATGTTGACCGAGCCGAGCGTCGCCTTGACCGTGCCCTTGGCCGAGACGGCGCGCGACCACACCGGAAAATTCATCTCGTGCAGCGCTTTGACGTCGCGGCAGCCGGCGTCGATGATCAGCCCCTGCACGCCGCGCGCCTGCAGCGACGTCGCGAGCAGCTCGCCGAACATGCCGTCGGTGTTATCAGTGGTGCAGCCGACGACGAGGATGTCGCCTTTCCTGCACTGCTCCACGGCGACATGGATCATCCAGTTGTCGCCGGGCTGTGCCAGCACCGTGACGGCGGGGCCAGCGATCGACGCGCCGGCCCAAACGGGCCGCAAGTAAGGCTTCATCAGCCCAATGCGGCCATACGCCTCGTGCACGGTCGAAACGCCGTATTCCGCCATTCCGGCCGGATCGGCTCGCTCAATGTTGCGAACGACGACGGGCTTCATGCCAGCTCCTCCGCAACCGTCGGGAACAACCGCTGATAGGCCTCGCCATAGGTCATGGGCACGCCGGTGTTGCGGCTGCCCTGGATGCCCCGGTTGAGCGCGACGCGCTCGTAATAGCCCCAGAGATGTTTTTGCGCGGCGAGGATCTGGAACGCCTCGTACTTCTCCTTCCAGACCTCGTCGATCTTGAGGAGCAGGTCCGGCTTGTAGTTGCACTGCTCGGGCTGGTGCGGCTCGAACAGGAACACCGGCGGCGCCGAATATTTGTACTGCGCGCCGGGCTTGTGGCCCATGGCCTGCGCGACCACGCGGGTCTCCTGCGCGAAATGCGCCGCGTTCGGATGGTCGAAATTATAGGGATCTTCCAGCGCATGCGTCAGCACGAAGCTCGGATTGAGCTCGCGGTAGATGTCGACCATGCGATCGAAATGCGCCTCGGTTAGCTTCAGCGGATAGTCGCCGCAGTCGAAGAACTCGATTTCGGCGCCGAGCAGCTTCGCCGCCCGCTCCGCCTCGTCCTTGCGGCCGGCCTTGACCGATTCCAGCGTCGCGCCCTTTTCCTTCCAGGCGAACTGGCTCTCGCCGCGCTCGCCGAAGGACATGCAAACGATCTTCATGCGATAGCCCTTCTTCGCATGCAGTGCGATGGCGCCGCCGGCGCGCCAGACGAAATCGCCGGGATGGGCGGTGATCACGAGACCTGTTTTCATGGGACGAACTCCCCTCTTTCCTTGATAAGCAACGTATCGATCGCGAGCACCGTCATGTGTCGAACCCAAACAGACGCGCGGGATTATCGACGAGGATCTTCTGCTGGAATTCCGTCTCCGGCGCGAACAGCGGGATCAGGTCGACCAGGTCGCCGTCATTCGGCATCACCTTGACGTTGGGATGCGGCCAGTCGGTGCCCCAGATGACACGGTCGGGCGCGGTCTCGACGATCTTTCGCGCGAACGGCACCGCGTCCGTGAACGGTGGCCCGGCCGAGGACACCCGCTCCGAGCCGCAGATCTTGACCCAGCACTTCTCGTCGCGCTGCATCAGCTCGATCAGGATCTTGAACGGCAGCTGGTCGAGCCCCTCGGACGCCTTCACCCGCCCCATGTGGTCGATGGTGTAGCTCAGCGGCAGCTTTGCCAGCATGTCGGCATATTCGGGCAGGTCGATCGCGTCGAAATGCAGATCGATGTGCCAGCCGAGCGGCGCGACCATCGCGATGACGCGGTTGAACACGCTCTTGTCGGGGACGCCACCGAGATGGCTGACGAAATTGAAGCGGCAGCCGCGGAAACCTCCCTCGTGCAGCACCTGGAGCCCACGCTCGGTGATGGCGTCGTCGATATTGGCAACCGCGCGATAGGCGCCATTGCTCTGCGCGATCGCATCGAGCGCGACCGTGTTGTCGGTGCCGTGCACGCTGGCATTGACGATGACGGCCCGCTCGACGCCGAGCTTGGCATGCAGCGCGCGAAAATCCTCCAGCGGCGCATCCGGCGGCGTGTAGGAACGGTCAGGCGCGTAAGGGTATGTCGCGCCGGGCCCGAAGATGTGGCAATGCGCGTCGCAGGACAGCTTTGGCAGCTTGAACTTCGGCGTGCGCGTGTTCGGATCTGGCGGCGGAATGGTCGGCGTGTAAATCGTTGTCATCAGGTGAACCGCCGAGCGAGATCGCTTCTTTCAAGTCTTGCTGCTGACGACCGGCCGCCGCCGTACCGGCGCGGCCTGATCGAGCGCCGGCGCCTGGAAGGCGGCGACGGTGGCCTGCACCAGTTGCTCGATGGCGCTGGCGGCATCGCTGCCGTCGGCCTCGCCGCGCGACAGGCGCGAGACGCGATCCGGCGTCACCAGCGAGTAATAGAGTGCGCCGAGCAGGAAGTGGCTGCGCCAGACGATGTCGGTGCGCGGAATATGCGGCAGGCTCTCGTGGACTGCGTCGATGAAGGCATGGCTGGTGTCGTCAAAGGTCTGCGCGATGATTTTTCGCACGACCTCGTTGCCTTCGGCGGACATCACGGCGCGCAGCCGCGTGAAGCGCGCCCCGCCCCCGGCGAGATCGCTGCCCGAGGTGAAGGCCGGCACCACATAGGCGCGCACGATCGCCTCCAGCCGGTCCTGGAGATCCCGCACGCGCTTGGCGGCGGCGAGCAGCTCGGAACGGCGCAAATTCATCGGCCCGCAATGGCGCTGGTAGATCTCCAGCAGCAGGCCGTCCTTGGTCTTGAAATGATAGGTCACGCTGCCGGGATTGGCGCCGGCGGCCTGCGCGATGTCGCGCACCGAGACCGCATTGAAGCCGTTGGTGGCGAACAGCTCCTCCGCCGCTGCGAGGATCGCCTCGCGCATGTTCGGCTTGCGGGCCGTTTCCTTGCTGGTGGGCTTGCGTACCATGTGATTTGTACTATCGTACAAAAGATCAAGTCTCGTCAACAAGAACCATGGGCGACGTCCGGACGACTCGGAACACCGAGGCAGGATGCGAAAGCCCGCAAGGAGTGCTGGAAAATGCTGGGTTTGAACACGACAATCGGCGGTTTGATGCTGAGCGCCGGTCTGTTGCTGGGCGGCGTCGCGCAGGCGGCCGACAATTACCCGAGCAAGCCGGTCCATATCCTTGTGCCCTACGCGGCAGGCGGTGCCGTCGACGTGCTCGCGCGTACGCTCGGCCAGGCGCTGGCGAAGACCTGGGGCCAGCAGCCGGTGATCGACAACCGTCCGGGCGCCGGCGGCATCGTCGCCTCGCAAGCGCTGACGCAGGCCGCCCCGGACGGCTACACGCTGATCCTGGTCGCGAGCGGCCATCCGCTCAACCAGTTCATCTATCCGAGCGTGCCCTACGACACGTTCAAGGATTTCACCGCGATCACCGAGGTCGCCTCCTCGCCGCTTGCGATCGTGGTCGCGAAGGACAGCCCCTACAAGACGCTCGGCGATCTCCTCGCCGCCGCAAAGAAGGAGCCCGACAAGCTCTCCTACGGCATGTCCGGCAACGGCACCTCGGCGCATCTCGCCGGCGAGCTGCTCAAATACATGTCCGGCAGCAAGATCGTCGCGATCCCCTACAAAGGCGGCGCACCGGCGCTGACCGCCGTTATCGCTGGCGAGATCCCACTCAGCATCAATCCGCTGGCGGAAGCGATCGGCCAGCTCGAAGGCGGCCCGGTGCGCGCGCTCGCGGTGACCTCGGCCGAACGCTCCAAGGCGCTGCCGAATGTGCCGACTATCGCGGAATCAGGCGTCCCCGGCTACGACGTCTCGGTCTGGTGGGGCGTTCTTGGACCTGCCAAGATGCCGCCGGAGATCGTGGCGAAGCTCGAGACCGATCTGAAGGCGGCGCTGCAGGACGCGAACGTGCTGTCGACGCTCGGCAAGATCGGCGCCTCGCCGGTCGGCTCCTCCGCCAAGGATTTTGACGCCTACATGCACGCCGAGGCGACCAAATGGGAGCCGGTGCTGAAGGCCGCCGACATCCGTGCGCAGTGAGGCTCGCCACATGAGGACCTCTTCCCGGCGATTTGCGCGCACTGCCCTGCTCGCATTTGCAATGACCGGCCTGCTCGGCGCGCCCGCGCGCGCCGATGGCGAAGTCAGGCTGCTGGCGCCGAGCGGCACGTTGCGTGTCGGCATCTATCCGGGCAGCCCGACCTCGATGGTGACGGATGCAGCCGGCAAGCCGCATGGCCTCGCCTACGATCTCGGCGGCGAGCTGGCCAAACGGCTCGGCGTTGCCGTCGACTATGTCAGGTTTCAGCGCGTCGCCGACATCGTCACCGCGATCCGTGACGGCCAGGTCGACTTCACCGTGACCAACGCCACGCCGGCCCGCGCCAACGAGGTCAGCTTCAGCCAGCCCGTGCTGGCGATCGAGCTCGGCTATCTCGTCCCGGCGAACTCGCCGATCGGCAGGATCGAGGACATCGACAGACCGGGCGTGAAGATCGGCGTCACCAAGGGCTCGACCTCGGAACGGACATTGCCGGCGAAGTTTGGGAATGCGACCATCGTTCCCGCGGAAAGCGTCAAGGTCGCCATCGCCATGTTCGGCCGCGGCGAGATCGACCTTTACGCCACCAACAAGCCGACGCTGTTCGAGATGTCCGATCAGATGCCGGGCGCGAAAATCCTCGACGGCAATTGGGGCGCCGAGCATATGGCCATCGCGATCCCCAGGGGACGCGAGGATGCCCTCCCCCTGCTCAACCGCTTCGTCGCGGACGAGCACTCGTCCGGCGCGCTGGACACGATCCAGCAGCAGGCGGGCCTGCGCGGCGCAACCAAGGCGACGCGCGAGTAGCTCGCGGACTGGGGTGTCCTCCCGCCCTGCCCAATACAGTATTCCCTCCATGCAACCGTCGCCGAACTGCGCTAGAGCGTTTTCCGATCACGTTGCGTCGTAACCAGCCGCGACGAGATAATTTTGACATTCCTCGGGTGAGAAGCGTTTGAGAGCGTTGGCGATTGCTTGCCAGAGATCGGGCATGGTGCGGGCTGCGGCGGCCCGCAACAGCGCTTTCAGTTTGGAGAAGGCCATTTCAATCGGGTTGAAGTCTGGACTGTAGGGCGGAAGATAGAGCAGGCTAGCTCCGACCGCCTGGATGGCCTCTCGAACGCCATGGACCTTGTGAGCGGGCAAGTTGTCCATGATAACGGTATCGCCCGGCCGCAGCGATGGGGCGAGCAATTGCTCGACGTAGGCCAGGAAAGCGTCGCCATCCATTGGACCGTCCAGAACAAGCGGCGCGATCAGACCGTCGGAGCGCAATCCAGCGGTGAACGTCGTCGTCTTCCAATGTCCGTGTGGGATAGCTGCACGACATCGCTCGCCGCGTGGCGAGCGCCCGTAACGCCGCGCCATTTTGGTGTTGGCGCTGGTTTCGTCGATGAAGACGAGACGCTCAGGGTCAAGGTCGATTTGCCCTTCGAACCACTCCTCACGTGCGGCATTTATATCGCCGCGCCGTTGCTCGGCGGCGTGCGCTGTCTTTTTTTAAGTGTGATCTTTCTGCGCTGGAAAAAACGCCAGAGCGACGCGATGCCAGTCGATATTCCATGACGTTTCAACAGTTCTCGCAACTCGGCAAGCGTGATATCCGGCCTCGCTGTCACCGCCTCCAGAATCAATTGCGAATGCGCTTCGATGCGCTGCGATTTGCGGTCACCGCCCTGGCGTTTAGGAACGATGTCGCCAACTTTCTTGAGGCGAGCGCGCCAGCGGATCGCACTGGCCGCGCTGACACCAAAGCGCTCAGCAGCCTGTCGACAGGACATGCCACCGTCAATCGCGGCTACCACCCTTTGGCGAAGATCAACCGAAAGCGCCCTGGCCATACATGCTGGCCTCCCTCGCCAGCATGCAGCTTGAATCTGACTCGCGCCGTTTTGGGAATCCCCACCCGATTCTTTCCGGTCGGAAAATGCTCTAACTTGCGTCGATCATGACTCGCCGAACCGGCAGCGCCGATCTTCCTCTCCACACCGGGCGGGTTCCGCCATGGCTTGCGAGCCGCATGTCGTCGCTGGGCGCAATCGTCACGCAGGCGATCGTGCATCATTACGGCCGCGACGCCTTCCTGCAGCGGCTGTCGCATCCGTTCTGGTTCCAGTCGTTCGGCGCCGTGATGGGGATGGACTGGCATTCCTCGGGCATCACGACCTCCGTGATCGGCGCCCTGAAGCGCGGGCTCGGCCCACTCCAGGATGAGCTCGGCATCTATGTCTGCGGCGGACGCGGCCAGCATTCGCGCAAGACGCCTGACGAGCTGTTGCAGCTCGGCGATCGCGTCGGCTTCGACGGCGCGAGCCTCACGCGGGCCAGTCGCCTGGTCGCAAAGGTCGACAGTGCCGCCGTCCAGGACGGGTTTGATCTTTACCTGCACGGCTTCTTCGTCACTGCAGACGCCAAGTGGACCGTGGTGCAGCAAGGCATGAACGGCGACAAACGGCAGGCCCGCCGCTATCACTGGCATTCGGAAGCATTGAAGAGTTTTGTCGACACGCCGCACAGCGCGATCGACGGCCCGCAGCAGGGCGAGATCGTCAATCTCACCGATCACCGCGCCGATGTCTCGCGCGCCGCGCAGCTCGAACTGTTGAGCGGTCTCGGCCCCGATCGCATCCTCACAGAATTCGAACGCCTCGTCGGGACGGCGCCCGCGCCGGCGCAGGCGATGCTCCCGCATCTGATCATGCCCGCGCATCATGATGTCAGGCCCAAGGACGTGTTCGCGCGCCGCCTGCACGGCACGCTGGCCGCCGCGGCCGAACGCGGCCCGGTCGATTTTCCGGAATTGCTGCTGACGCCCGGCGTCGGCGCGCGCACCGTGCGCTCGCTGGCGATGGTCGCCGAGGTCGTGCATGGCGCGCCCTATCGCTTCAACGATCCCGCGCGCTTCTCGCTCGCCCATGGCGGCAAGGACCGGCATCCCTACCCCGTCCCGATCAAGGTCTATGACGAGACCATCCGCGTGCTGAAGGGCGCGGTCCAGAACGCAAAACTCGGGCGCGAGGAGGAGATGCAGGCGATCAAGCGCCTTGACGACCAGGCGCGGCGGCTGGAGCGGACTGCCAGCGGTCCGTCGGTCGAGGCCTACATCGCCGGAGAGCGTGAAGCCTCGCCCGATCTCGACGGCCGCTCCGTATTCGGCTGGGAGCGCGATGTCGTGGCGTCACGGAAATCGACGGGCTGACTGTCCACCGCGACGACCGGCAACTCCGCGATGGCACGCATGCCCGGCCGCTTGCGCCAGTGGATTTGCGCGGGATCGACGGCGAGACCGAGCTTCGGCCATCGCGCAAACAACGCCTCCAGCGCACAGGCCGCCTCGATCCGTGCGAGCTGATGGCCGAGACAGAAGTGAATTCCCGTTCCGAACGAGATGTGGCGGTTCGGCTTGCGCGTGAGGTCGGGCCGCTCGGGCTGGTCATGCACCGCCGGATCCATGTTCGCCGCGGCGAGCATGACCATGACGCGATCGCCCTTTTTCAGCGGCACGCCCGCAAGCTCGATATCCCGCCGCACATAGCGCGGCTTGGAAAACTGCACCGGTGACACGAAGCGCAAAAACTCCTCGACAGCGAGCCCGACGCGACTCCGGTCTTGCTCCAGCCAATCGCGCAAGCCCGGATTTCTGAGGAGCTCGTAGACCGAGCCGCTGATCAGATGCGTCGTGGTCTCCGATCCTGCCGCGAGCAGCAGGAACACCATCGACACCATTTCGTCCGGCGTGATCTGGCCGCCCTCACGCTCGACCTGAACCAGCTCGGCAATCAGGCCCTCGCCGCCCTGCACGCGCGCGACCTGCAACTGCTGTTCGAGATAGGCGCGCATCTTGCGAAACGCGAGCAGCAGGCGGAAGAAGCTGACGACATTCGTCAGCGACGACATCTTGTTGGCCCAGGCGATGAATCGTGGGCGATCGGCCGCAGGCAGGCCCAGCAATTCGCAGATCACCGACACCGGCAGGATGCGGGCGTAACGCTGGACGAGGTCGGCGGGGCTGCCATCGGCAAACAGGTCGTTCGCCAAGCCGTCGGCGATGGCGCGAATGCGTGGCTCCATCGCCACGATCGCGCGGCGGCGAAAAGCCTCGTCGACGATGCTGCGCAGCCTCGTGTGATCAGGCTCGTCCATCGTCAGCATGTTGTTGGCGATGGTGGTGACCAGCTTTGGCATCCACCAGCGCAGGCCGGCGACTTTGCCGTCCCCCTTGCGCAGCGTGAAGGTGGTGCCGTCCTTCAGGACCTGCGCCGTGGCGTCATGGGTCGTGGTGACCCAGACATCGCCGACCAGAGGAAATCGCGTCGCGATCACCGGGCCGGACGCGCGCAGCGCCGCGATCGCCTTGGGCGGATCGCGGAAGAAGGCCTCGCTGGTGAAATCGAGGCGCGGTGTCATGGGATCACCGTATTGGTTGGTGGCGCCTCAACCAGATGGTCTGTACGCGGCGACGCGCAAGGGCCGGAACCGCGCGAAGAGAAGAGAGCCTATCCGCGTCCCGGCGAGCGCTGACCGGTCTTGCGCTGCTGATTGGTGTAGGCGTCCCAATGGCTCCAGCTACCGTTGGCGAGGCTTTGCAGATCGGTGCCGAGGGGGCGGCGCGTGCGCTTGTCGTGATCGGCGACCACGCGCTCGGACTGCGCGATCTTGCGCTTGAGTTCCGCAATCGCCTTCTGGGTCTGCCCGTCCCGCTTCGAAGACGCGATCTCGCCCATCGTGAAGCGCGCGGTCTCGAGCGCCTTCAACTCGGCGCGGTTCTTCTTCAACTGAACCGTGCCAGGCGATGTTGCTGTCGCTGTCCGCAACCATGTGGGAACTCCGCTGATTCGTTCCCACAGTGTATCGCGCACGGAATCGGCGCCGCAACGCCCGCCGAACGGCGGAAATACGGTCTTATTGGGCAGGAATTCCGGACCCATAGCGTTTTCGAGCGAAGTGGGTACCGGTTCGCGTCAAGAAAACGCGTCAAAATAAGACTCTAGAGGCTGTTAGGGACTGATTAACCATAGATGTTGAGGTTTGCGGGATGTCGATTCCCCGCGAGCCTTATCCTTCTGACGTTTCCGATGACGAATGGGCGCTTGTTGCGCCGTATCTGACACTTTTGCCGGAGGACGCCTCGCAGCGGACGCATGCGCTTCGCGAGGTGTTCAACGGCCTGCGCTATATCGTGAAGACCGGCGCGCCCTGGCGCTGGATGCCGAACGATTTGCCGCCGTGGGAGATCGCCTATCAACAGGCGCAGCGGTGGTTGCGCGCGGGTTGTTTTGAGGCCCTGGCCGAGGATCTGCGCGTCATCCTGCGCCTTGCGGCTGGCCGACCCGCGCAGCCGACCGCCGCCATCATCGACAGTCGAACTCTACGCTCGACGCCCGAGAGTGGCGCCCGCGGCGCCTACGACGGAGCCAAGCGCAAAAAAGGTTCGAAGCTGCATCTGGCCGTCGATACGCTCGGCCATCTTCTGGCGCTGCATGTCACGCCCGCCAACACCGACGATCGCGCCGAGATTGGCCGGATCGCCAAGACGATTCAGGCAGAGACTGGTCAGAGCGTCGAAGTCGCCTTCGTTGACCAGGGCTACACAGGCGACAAGCCTGCAATGGCGGCTGCAGAACACGGCATTGCCCTCGAGGTCATAAAGCTGTCGCAGGCCAAACGAGGCTTCGTGCTGCTCCCAAGGCGATGGGTCGTCGAACGATCCTTCGCGTGGGCCACACGCTTCCGAAGACTTGTCAAAGACTACGAGCGATGCGCTCAGACCCTCGCCGATCTCCACCTCATCGCTTTCGCATGCATCATGCTCAAAAACGTCGCTAAACTCGCCGCTGGTTCCTAACAGCCTCTAGAGCCTGCTCCGCTTCAGCGGAGCGGGCTCTAGCGCTCGGCAAAGGGCCTTTTCGACCACGAATTGGGCCGGCTCGCCGTGATTGCCCTCAATGAGGCCGCGCTCGCCCAGGAGCACGCGGGTGTCAGCGACCAAGGCCGGGCTGCCGCAGATCATGACCCGGTCATGGGCGGCTTCCAGCGGCGGCAGGCCGATATCGGCGAACAGCTTGCCGGACGTGATGAGGTCGGTGATGCGGCCGCGGTTGCGGAAGGGATCGCGGGTCACGGTCGGGTAATAGATCAGCTGATCGCGGATGTACTCGCCGATCAATTCGTCCTTCGGCAGCGTCTCGGTGATCATCTCGCCATAGGCGAGCTCCTTCACGTGCCGGCAGCCGTGCAGCAGCACGACCTTCTCGAACCGCTCATAGGTCTCGGGGTCCTTGATCACGCTCAGGAACGGCGCGAGGCCGGTGCCGGTGCCGATGAGGTAGAGGTTGCGGCCCTCTTCGAGATTGTCGATCACCAGCGTGCCGGTGGCCTTGCGGCTGACGATGATCTCGTCGCCTTCCTTCAGATGCTGGAGGCGCGAGGTCAGCGGACCGTCCGGCACCTTGATCGAGAAGAACTCCAGCGTGTCCTCGTAATTGGCGCTGGCGACGCTGTAGGCCCGCAGCAGCGGCTTCTCGCCGACCTTGAGCCCGATCATGGTGAATTCGCCGTTGCGGAAACGGAAGGTCGGGCTGCGGGTGGTCTTGAAAGAGAACAGCGTGTCGGTCCAGTGGTGGACGCTCAAAACGCTTTCCTGATTGAAATTGCTCATCTCACCTTCCCTGTCGCTTCCAATGCGGTTCCGAGGCGGGCAGCTATGCGTCGTTTGTACACGATCATTCGTGTACTAATGAATAATCCTGCTTGCTCCCGGGGTCAAGGCTGCCCAAGATCGCGAGCGTTGCAGTTAGGAACAAGGAGCCCCTTCCATGGCGCATGACGCCCCCCAGGCCACCGGACCCTCGAAGCTCGTGATCCGGAATATCGGCCTGATCCTGTCCGGCGCCCTGGAAAAGCCGATCCTGGACGGCGACACCATCGTCGCCGAGAACGGCAAGATCACTGCGATCGGCCGCTTCAAGGACCTCAACACCGAAGGCGCGACCACCATCGTCGAGGCCAACGGCACCACGGTCGCGCCCGGCCTGATCGACAGCCATGTCCACCCCGTCGCGGGCGACTGGACGCCGCGCCAGAACCAGATCGGCTGGATCGACAGCAATTTGCATGGCGGCGTCACCACGATGATCTCCGCCGGCGAGGTGCACATGCCCGGCCGCCCGCGCGACGTCGTCGGGCTGAAGGCGATGGCGGTCTTCGCACAGCGCGCATTCTGGAATCTGCGCCCGGGCGGCGTGAAGGTTCACGCCGGCGCACCGGTGATCGAATGCGAGATGGTCGAGGAGGATTTCAAGGAATTGGCCGCCGCCGGCGTCAAGCTGCTCGGCGAGGTCGGCCTCGGCGGCGTCAAGGACGGCCCGACGGCGCGCAAGATGGTCGGCTGGGCCCGCAAATACGGCATCCAGAGCACGATCCACACCGGTGGCCCCTCGATCCCAGGCTCCGGCCTGATCGACAAGGACGTGGTGCTGGAGGCCGACACCGACGTGGTCGGCCACATCAATGGCGGCCACACCGCGCTGCCCGACGACCAGATCCGCTGCATCTGCGAGGGCTGCAAGCGCGGCCTCGAGATCGTTCACAACGGCAATGAGCGCTCGGCCCTGTTCACGCTGCGCATCGCGCGCGAGATGAACGATCTGCACAGGGTGATCCTCGGCACCGACGCGCCGGCCGGCTCCGGCGTGCAGCCGCTCGGCATCTTGCGGATGGTCTCGATGCTGTCCTCGCTCGGCGATTTGCCGGCCGAGCTCGCCTTCTGTCTTGCCACCGGCAACACCGCGCGAATGCGTCAGCTCGATTGCGGCCTGATCGAGGTCGGCCGCGCCGCCGATTTCGTCATCATGGACAAGGCCCAGCACTCGCCCGGCAAGACCATCCTGGAGAGCGTCCAGCTCGGCGACCTCCCCGGCATCGGCATGACCATCATCGACGGCATCGTGCGCACCCAGCGCAGCCGTAACACGCCGCCGGCCGGCCGGGTGCCGGAAGTGGTGGCGAAGTGACGCAGCCGGAGCAGCTCGCCGCTCCGCGTCGCGCCTCGAAGGCATTGAACAAGTCTGCTGCCTGCCGCGTCTAACGCAGGCAGCCCTCGGCGGCGGCAGTTCATTGCTGGACCATCGAGGGAGACATGAAAAGTTCGCTGCGGATTGCCGCCGGCATCGCCGGTGCGGTGGCAGGCTTCATCGCCACGATCGGGCTGCTCGAGCTGACCGGCTTCGGCAATCGTGCAGACCCGATCACGACGGGGCTGGTCGCCCTGTTCGTCATCGCCCCCATCGGCGCAGTCATCGGCCTGGTGCTCGCCACCAAGCTAGCGACACCCAAGAACGACAATAGCGGCGGCCTCGCACGCAACAGCCTGAAGTCACTCGGCGTCGTCGTCCTGCTCTGCCTCGCCGCCGGTGTCACTTACGCCGTCTACGCGTATACGACCGCCACGCCCTGGCTCAATCCGAACGCCAGCAATCCACTGCTCGTGTTCGAGGTTCGCTTTCCGGCCGGCGTCATGGTGCCGACGTCACCGCAGGGCATCGCAATCGAATTGCAGACCGACCTCAACACCATGCCGGGTGAAGTGACCCCCTCCGCCTTCTACCGTGATGGCGACCAACCCGTTCTCGCGGGCGAAGTCGAGCTTGCCTTTAGAACCTCGCACCGGCAGCTCGCCGTCAACATCCAGGGCCAGCCGAGCCGGATCTATCCGATCGACCTGACGGCCCGGGCGCCGCATACGCCGGAGTTCGGCACGTGGCGGCGGCTCGCCGATGGCAGCGAAATCCGCTACCGCGCCAAATGGCCGGGGAAGACGTAAGGGATCAGCGCTTCTTTGCGATCTCACAGCGCACGTAGGTCTGGCGCTTGGCCTGGCCGACCGGGCCATTCTCGATCACCAGCCGGCCATCCGCCGCGACCGAAACCCGGGGATTGGAACGAAACTTTTCGCCCTCGCCTTCGCAGGCAAGCCGCATCTTCCAGCTTTGCTTGCCATCTGCGGTGATCTCGCCGGCGCGGCAGCGCGTCTCGTACCAATAGAGGCGGTTGCCGCCTTCGATGCTCATCCGGCTGGCGCTGTCCTGATCGCGGCAATCCTTCTTGGTCGACGCCCAGAAGCCCTCGTAGGGCTGCGCGGCAAAGGCGGCAGTGCAGCTGCTCGCCAACGCGGCAGTAAGACTCAGAACCATCGCAAATCGCGTGACTGCTCGCATGACGACAACCTCGATAAACCCTTCATCGACGTTAGTCGCCAGTTCCCGCCCCTTGTTCAACTGCCGTAGGGTGGGCAAAAGGCGCGAAGCGCCGTGCACACCATCTTTGCGACTTGAGGAAGAACGGTGGGCACGCTTCGCTTTGCCACCCTACGGCACCGTCCTCACCGCAGCTTGTTCAACAGCGCCATCAGCATCTCGCGCTCCCTGGCATCGAGCGGCGCCAGCGTTTCCCGGGTGATCGCGAGCGCACTCGGCGCGACCTTCTCCGCAAGCTGCTGACCGGCGCGCGTCAGGCTGACCAGAAGCCGCCGTCCGTCCTCGGGATCCTGGCTGGTCTCGGTCAGGCCTCGTGCGGTCAGGCGGTCGATCACGCCCTTGATGGTCGCGACATCCATCGCCGTCAGCCGCCCGAGCTGGTTCTGCGAGCATGGCCCAGTCTCGGCCAGTTTCGACAATGCCGCCCATTGCGTCGGCGTGAGATTGGTGCCGATGTCGCGCGAGAAGATCGAACTGTGGCGCTGCCAGACCTGACGCAGGATGAAGCCGACCTGCTCGTCGAGCACGTAAGACGATTTTGCCGGTTTGACGCTTTTCTTCGCCGCAACGCTTCTTGCCATCCGCTCCCCGCCCCTCACAACGACAGATGCGCGTCGCGGACATCCGGACGCGCGTCGAGCTCGGCCATGGTGCCGCCGAAGCAGATACGGCCACGCTCGATGATATAGGCGCGATCGGAGATCAGCCGCGCAAAGTGCAAATTCTGCTCGGACACGACGATGCTGACGCCTTCCTTCTTCATGGTCAGGATGGCATCGACCATCTGCTCCACGATCTTCGGCGACAGGCCTTCCGAGGGCTCGTCGAGCAGCACCAGCGACGGATTGCCCATCAGCGTGCGCGCGATGGTGAGCATCTGCTGCTCGCCACCGCTCATGCGGCCGCCCGGTCGGTTCTTCATCTCACCCAAATTTGGAAACAGCGCGAACAGCTTTTCGCGGGTCCAGTGCGGGGCGTTCGGACGCTTCGGCTGCCGGCCGACCTCGAGATTCTCCTCCACCGTCAAATCAGTGAAGATGCGCCGCTCCTCGGGCACGTAACCAAGCCCGTCGCGCACGATCTCATGCGTCGGGCGCGCCGAGACATCCTTGCCCTCGAACATGATGCGCCCCGAGCGCTGGGCAACGAGCCCGACGATCGAGCGGAACGTCGTCGACTTGCCGGCGCCGTTGCGGCCGAGCAACGCCACCACCTCGCCCTCGCCGACCTCGAAACCGATGTCGAACAGGATATGCGCCGGGCCGTAATGGCTGTTGAGGTCTTGCACCGTGAGCTTCATGCGGAGGCTCCATGCCCGGCATCGTAAAGCAGGCCCTCGCCGAGATAGACGGCCTGCACCTGCGGATTGCCGCGCACCTCGGCCGGCGATCCTTCGGCGATCAGCGTGCCGCGGTTGAGTACGATAATGCGGTCGGCATGCTCGAACACCACGTCCATGTCGTGCTCGGTGAAGAGCACGCCGATCGATTTTTCCCGCGCGATCTGCGCCGTTAGCCGCATCAGATCGACGCGCTCGCGCGGCGCCATGCCGGCGGTTGGCTCGTCCATCAGCAGCAGCTTGGGCTCGTTGGCAAGCGCAACCGCAAGCTCGAGCCGCTTGAGGTCGCCATAGGCAAGCTCGCCGCAGGGACGATCGGCGTAGCCGCCCATGCCGACGAGCTCGAGCAGCCGCCCGGCCTCGCCGCGGTCGAAGTTCGGCGCCGAGCCGAAGAGATTGAACAGCTGCTTGCCATGCGAGATCAGCGCGACCTGCACGTTCTCGCGCACGGTCATCGTCGCGAAGGTTGCGGTGATCTGGAAAGTGCGCCCGACGCCGAGCCGCCAGATCTCGCGCGGCTTCTTGCCGGTGGTCTCCTCGCCGAGCAGGCGGACATGGCCGGTATCAGGCTTGTTCTGGCCGTTGAGCATGTCGAAGCAGGTGCTCTTGCCCGCGCCGTTCGGACCGATCAGCGCCAAAATTTCGCCTGATCGCAGCGAGAACGAGACGCCGCGCACGGCGTGGATGCCGCCATAGGATTTGGACAGGCCTTCAACCGCGAGAAGTGGGGGTGCGACGCTCATTCGACGGACTCGATCGGCTTGGCAAGCAAGGGAGATCCCGGCGGCGATGTCTTCCTGCGCCGCTGCGCCAGCATCTCCAGCGTGCCGACGATGCCCTTGGGGAAGACGACGACGATCAGCACGATGAAGCCGCCGAGTACGAGCTTCGACAGGTCGGTCTGGCTGACCAGCCAGATGTTGAGCGCCTTGTAGACGATGGCGCCGATCACCGCGCCCGACACCGTCTCGACGCCGCCGAGCAGCACCATGACCAGTGCGTCGACCGACAGCGAGATGCCGAGATTGTCGGGGAAGACGCTGCCCTTGAGGTAGGCGAACAGCGCGCCGCCGATGCCGGCGGTCGTGCCTGCGATCACGAACGCCGTCCACTGGATGCGCTTGGCATTGATGCCGACCGCCTCGCTGCGCAGAGGCGAGTCGCGCGTGGCCCTGAGTGCGTAGCCGAACGGCGAGAATACCATGGCCCGAAGCGCAACCGTCACAATTGCCGCAACGCCGAGCGCCAACCAATAGAAATGCCCCGGGCTCGCCGCCCAGCTTGACGGCCAGACGCCGAGTATGCCGTTGTCGCCGCCCGTGACGCTCACCCACTGGAACGCGATCGACCAGACGATCTGCGCAAACGCAAGCGTCAGCATCGCGAAATAGACGCCGGAAAGCTGCACCGCGAAGAAGCCGAACACGGCCGCGCCCATGCAGCCCAGCAGCGGCCCGAGCAGCAGGCACACGACCATCGGCAGCCCTGCCATCTTGGCGAGGAAGGCGACGCCGTAGGCGCCGAGGCCGAAATAAGCGGCATGCCCGAACGACGCGAGCCCGCCGACCGACATCAGGAAATGCAGGCTGACGGCGAAGATCACGAAGATCGCAATCTCCGAACCGACCGTGAGAACATAATTGCCGGCGAACAGCGGCAACGTCGCCGCGATGACGAGCGCGGCAAGCGCAGCGAGCCGCTCGTTCGACGTCAGCGGCCGCCAGGGATTAACGGAGAGGCCTGGTGTCTTGCGCGCGGGCGCCTCGGGCTTGCCGAACAGACCCCAGGGCCGGACGATCAGCACCACCGCCATCACCAGGAAGACCAGGATGATGGAGATCTTCGGGAAGATCAGGATGCCGAAGGCGTTGAGCTCGGACACCAGCACCGCCGCAACGAAGGCGCCGACGATGCTGCCGAGGCCGCCGATCACGACCACGACGAAGACCTCGACGATGATACGCAGATCCATGGCGTGATGCACGGCATCGCGCGGGATCTGGAGCGCGCCGCCGAGTGCGGCGAGGAAGACGCCGACCGCAAACACGGATGTGAACAGCCATTTCTGGTTGACGCCGAGCGCTGCGACCATGTCGCGGTCCTGCGTCGCCGCGCGCACCAGCACGCCCCAGCGCGTGCGCTGGAACAGCAGCCAGAGAATGCCGAGTACGACCGGGCTGAGCACGATCAGGAACAAATCGTAGCTTGGGATGTTCTGGCCGAAGAAATCGATGGCGCCCTTGAAGCCCGGCGCGCGGCGGCCGACGAGATCGTCGGGGCCCCAGATCAGCACGACGAGATCCTCGACCATCAAGGTCAGGCCGAAGGTCGCAAGCAGCTGGAACAGCTCGGGGGCATGATAGATGCGGCGCAGCAGCACCATCTCGACGATGACGCCGATCAAGGCCACGGCAAACGCGGCGATGACGATCGCGCCCCAGAAGCCGAACGCGCCCGAAAGCCGCTCGGTGAGCGTGAAGGCGACGTAGGCGCCGATCATGTAGAAGGCGCCATGCGCGAAATTCACGATCCGCGTCACGCCGAAGATGATCGACAGGCCCGAGGCCACCAGCAACAGCGACGCTGCGCTGGCGAGACCGGTCAGAAACTGTACGACATAAAAGGCCATCGGCGGTCCGGGTTAAGAATAAGTCTCAGTATGGGGCTTCATCCTTCGAGACGGCGCTACGCGCCTCCTCAGGATGAGGTCCGGGACCCTCATGGTGAGGAGCGCGGCAACGCCGCGCGTCTCGAACCACGAGGCCCCGGTTCCTCTTCACATCAGTCCTTCGGACGCAGCTTATCGACTTCGGCGTCGCTCGGCAGATAGTCCGAGCCCTTCTTGTAAGAAGAATCCACCATCACGCCCTTGCCGTCCTTCAGCGCGGTCTTGCCGACATAGGCACCGAGCGTCGACTGGTGGTCGATCTTGCGGAAGGTGATCTCGCCGAACGGCGACGGCATCGACAGCCCCTCCGCCGCGGCGATCAATTTCTCCGGATCGGTCGAGCCGGCCTTCGCAAGGATCGCAGCAGCCGCCTTGATGGTCTGGTAACCGACGATCGAGCCCAGGCGCGGATAGTCGTTGTACTTGGCCTGGTAGGCCTTCAGGAACGCGTCATGCTCGGGCGTCTTGATCGAGTACCAGGGATAGCCGGTGACGATCCAGCCCTCCGGCGTCTCGTCCTTGAGCGGATCGAGGTATTCGGGCTCGCCGGTCAGGAACGAGACGACCTCGCGCCCCTTGAACAGGCCGCGGGTGTTGCCTTCACGCACGAGCTTCACGAGGTCGGCGCCGAAGGTGACGTTGAGGATCGCTTCGGGATTGGCCGCGGCAACCGCCTGCACCACCGGACCCGCGTCGATCTTGCCCTGCGGCGGCCACTGCTCGTCAACCCACTGGATGTCAGGGCGCTTCTCCGACATCAGCTTCTTGAACACCGCAACCGCGGACTGGCCATATTCATAGTTCGGCGCGATGGTCGCCCAGCGCTTGGCCGGCAGCTTGCTGGCTGCTTCCACCAGCATCGCTGCCTGCATGTAGTTGGAGGGGCGCAGACGGAAGGTGTACTTGTTGCCCTTGGACCAGGTGATGGCGTCCGTCAGCGGCTCGGCCGCGAGAAAGAACACCTTCTTCTGGTTGGCGAAGTCGCTGACGGCGAGGCCGATGTTCGACAGGAACGTCCCCGTCAGCATCGCCACGCCTTCGCTGGAGACGAGTTCATTGGCCGCAGTCTGCGCATCCGCCGGCTTGCCGCCGTCGTCCTTGGAGACGACGACGAGCTTCTTGCCGTTGATGCCGCCGGCCGCGTTGACCTGTTCGACTGCGAGCTGCCAGCCCTTGCGATAGGGCTCGGTGAAAGCCGGCAACAGCGAGTAGCTGTTGATCTCGCCGATCTTGATCTCCTGCGCCACGGCCGAATGAACCATGCCGCCCGCCAGCAGCGCGAAGGCCGCGCCCACAAAAGTGTTTCTCGCTCGCATCCCAACCTCCAGTTTTGAACTCTCTACGTCTTCAGCGTGATCTTGTCGGAGAAGCCATGCCCGCCTCCCCGGTTCAAACTCTATTTCAAACCGTCTTCACCCTTCACTTCCGCAACCGTCAGCCCGCCGACGCGCGGCAAGGGACGGCCGCTATCGGTGACGGCGACCGCGACCATGATCTCGTTGGCGCGCGGCGCATCGTTGATCTGCACCTCCATGCCGTCGAAATGGCTGCGCACGAAGGCTGCGTCCTTGTGCCCGAGCGGAATGTCCAGCGTCGTGCCCGGGCCGCTGCGCTTCTTCGACGATGGGATCAGCGCCGCGCCCTTGCTCAGGACCTTGCGAACCGGAGCGCCCATCTTCGGATGCAGGATAGCCGCCGCATGCTCCAGCTCGCCGTTCTCGCCGACAGCCGCGGCCTTGCCGTAGCTTTGCGCCTTCGCGCCATCGATACCCAGCGCCGCCACCGCGCGCTTCGCCAGGAGCTCGCCGAGCTCCTCGCCGATCGCGATCAGGGGCGAGAGATCCTCGACATATTTGCCGGCAAAGGGATTTTCGATCACGGCGATCGCCGCTGCGCGCCGCGTCGGCGGCGAGACCTGGCGGCCCATTTCCATCTGCGTCTCTTCGACGACGGTGACGATCTTGCGGATGATCGCGCTCATGTTTCGCTTCCCTGTTCAGGCATAGACCGCGTTCTCCAGCATGCGCGGGCGCGTTCGTTGCTCTTCCATATCCCTGGTTCCGATGACAAGCATATCACCACAAAGCTGCAACACGGCACCCTCGATCAATCCGCGATCGAACAATTGCCGTGCACATTCCGCGCCAGATTCCAGTGCGGCCGCGACCTCGTTCTGCGACAATTCACCGACATCGCGGGTGACGAGACGCGCGCCGAGATCGCTGTCGGGCTGAAGATCGTTGGCAGACTTTCTGATGATGCCGGGATGCCCGGGCAGATCGACGGCATTGGCGATGACCGTCGCGGCCGCATCGGCCTGCGATGCGGTGGCAGCCAGCACCGTGACCGCGTCGGCAATGCCGAGCGAAAAGCTGCGGCCGTGACGCCCGCTGGTCGCGATGCCGCGCACGGGATCACCGGAGTAGACCCTCATCTTGCGCAGCACGCCGTCACGATCAGGCCGGTCCATCAGGCCGACCGAGAAATGCTCGCCCTCGCCGAGATGCAGCGCGATATCACCGCCATTGTTGACATAGGCCTGATCGAGCGTCGCAGCGCCCAGCATGGCGCCAAGGATCTCCTCCGCCACGCTGCCGGCAACCGCGGCCATCGGCGTAATGAAGCAATCGGCGGCATAGGGTACGACAGCAGCGTGCATCCGACGCGCCACCACGCCCTTCAGCGAAGTCCGCTCCACAGCGGCCGTCCGCAGTTCCGGCAATTCCGCGCAGAGTTCGTCGAGCAGTCCGGTGAAACGCCGCGCCGCCGCCTCATAGGCCGCGCGCACTGCGTCCGCGTGCCCCCTCGCCTCCACGATCAGATCAATCGGTCCATCCTGCAAATGCAGCCGCCGGCCACCAGACAGCAATGCGATTTGCGGGAGCCTGGTCATGCCCGGCGTCCCGGAATCGGGTTCTGCCAGGGCAACTGGCGAACATCTTCGCCGTTCTGCACCTCGGAGAGCGGTTTGACGTAATCCATGTGCCCGCCGAGCGCGGCGTAGTCCGACAGCTTCATCGTGAATTCGATCGGCGCGACCAGCGCCGGCGTCGGAACATAACCGAACGCGCCCGAAGGCATCTGCGTCACATCGACCATGTAGGTGATGCCGCCGCCCGGCCAGACATAAACAGGCGCGCCGCCGCTGGTGACGCGCGTCAAAGCGTCCTTGACCGAGCGCGTCAGCCGCACCGGATTGTCGGTGACGCCCGCGCGCAAGGAGCCGCCGGCCCCCGCCATGAACAACACCGTGCACAGCGCCGGCTCGCAATTCTCCTGGATGCGCTCGACCGAGAACTTCAGGTCATCAGGCATCTCGGTCTCGACCGGCTTCAGGGCCTCGTCGAGCACATAGTAAGACGAGTGCTCGCCGGTCGTGGAGACCATCAGCATGGAGAGACCAGGCTTGGCTTCCTTGGCATCGAACGGCCCGAGAATCGCCAGCGGATCGGAGATGTTGGTGCCGCCCCACCCCGTGCCGGGATCGGCGACCTGGAAATAGCGGCCGGGCGTCGAGCGCCGGCCCTTCATCTTGATGCCGGTGTCGGCGATGTCGAGCAGCTTGCCGGCCTGGTGCTCCGAGAGCACGCCGGTGATGTGGTCGTCGACGACGACGACCTCGTCGACCTTGCCGTGCCATTGCTTGGCGAACATGCCGATCGTCGCCGAGCCGCAGCCGACACGCATGCGCTCCTCTTTCATGCCGTTGACGATCGGCGGCTGGCCGGCCTGCACCACCACGCTGGCGCCGCCGTCGATGGTCAGCTCGACCGCCTTGCAATTGGCGAGATCCATCAGCGTGTCACAGGTGACGCGGCCCTCTTTCTTGGAGCCGCCGGTGAGATGATGCACGCCGCCGAGCGACAGCATCTGCGAACCGTATTCGCTTGTCGTGACGTGGCCGACCGCCTCGCCCTGCGCGCGAACGGTCGCGGTTTCCGGGCCGAGATAGCGGTCG
Source organism: Bradyrhizobium barranii subsp. apii (assembly GCF_011516635.5). GTDB lineage: Bacteria > Pseudomonadota > Alphaproteobacteria > Rhizobiales > Xanthobacteraceae > Bradyrhizobium > Bradyrhizobium barranii. Next base: position 6,163,855 of record NZ_CP096255.1, read on the forward strand.
GTGTCGATCTTCACCTTGATGCCGCAATAGGAGAAGATGCCCTCGGTGACGACAGTCACCATATCGACGCCATCGATCTCGGACGAGACGATGAACGGCGCCGGCTTGTAGTCGGGATAGGTCGTACCCGCACCGATCGCGGTAACAAAGGTCGAGGGCTCGTGGACGATCTTGCCGTCCCAGTCTTCGGTGCGACTGAACGGAACGAGCTTGCCGCCGTGCGAGACGGTGCGTTCCAGGATCACATGCGGGTCGACGCGGACGAGCTTGCCGTCGTGGTTGGCATAGCGGTCGCAGGCGCCCGCCGCGCCCGGCTTGATGTAGCACATCACCGGACAGGCATCGCAACGGATCTTGTCGATGGCGGCGCTCGTCGTTTCAGTCACCATGTCCAAAGCCAGTCGACTGCGGTTATCATTCGTATACGAACGATGTTGCGCGCCCTCCCGAAGGCTGTCAAGCGGCGGTGCGGCGCAAAAGATGCGGCTGCCGCATAAAACCCCATTTGCCTATCCGCTCTGTCCACAAAGAAGGCAGTCGCGCTGCAGTGCGGCATGCGCGGCTTGCACGTTTGTGTACAAACGGTATCGTCGCGACGTAGGTTTTGACGAGCACTTGGCCACGGGCTTGGGAACGAGGATGACGCAGACACCGATCCGCCTCACCGTGAACGGCAGGATCCACGAGATCACGGCAGCGCCGCAGACGCCGCTGCTCTATGTGCTGCGCAACGACCTCGCACTCAACGGTCCGAAATATGGCTGCGGCCTCGGCGAGTGCGGCACCTGTACTGTCCTGATCGACGGCGCCGCCGCGCGCTCCTGTGTGATTCCCGTGAGCGGCTGTGCAGGCCGCGACATCCTGACGCTCGAAGGGCTCGGCACGCGCGACAAGCCGGACGTGGTGCAGCAGGCCTTCATCGACGAGCAGGCCGCGCAATGCGGCTATTGCCTCAACGGCATGATCATGACCACCACGGCGTTGCTCGCGATCAACCCGCAGCCGACCGAGCAGGAGGCGCTGGCGGCGCTGCGCTACAATCTCTGCCGCTGCGGCACCCATGTCGAAATCCTGCGCGCGGTGATGCGCGCATCCGGCCAGATCACTGAGGCCGTTGATTGATGGCCTCCCCTGTTTCGAACGGAGCTGAGCGGCAATCCGGTTCGCTCGTCGTCGTCCGCACCGTGGACGAGGTCACATCCGAGACCTTCATCCGTATCACCACGGATGGATCGGTCACGGCCTATAACGGCCACGTCGATCTCGGCACCGGGGTCCGCACCGCGCTCGGCCAGATCGTCGCCGAAGAATTGGAGGTGTCCTTTGCACGCGTCGTCGTGGTGCTCGGCGATACCGCCGTGGTGCCGAACCAGGGCGCGACGATCGCGAGCGAGACCATCCAGATCACCGCCGTCCCCCTGCGCAAGGCCGCAGCGCAGGCGCGGCACTTCCTGATCGCGCGCGCTGCCGAGCGGCTGGAGCTGCCGGCCAGTGAGCTCAAGATCGAAGACGGCCTCGTCCGCGGGCACAACCGCAGCGTCAGCTATGGCGAACTGATCGGCGGCGAGACCATTCGCCTCGAGCTTGCCGACGACGTCGCTGTGAAGCCTGTCGGCGATTACGCCATCGTCGGCCAGTCGACGCCCCGCGTCGACCTGCCCGCCAAGGCGACGGGCGAGCTGACCTTCGTGCACGACATCCGCCTGCCCGGCATGCTGCACGGCCGGGTGGTGCGTCCGCCCTATGCCGGCGTCGATGCCGGCCCGTTCGTCGGCACCAGCCTGATCGCGGTGGATGAATCCTCGGTACGTGACATTCCCGGCATCATTGCCGTCGTGAGCATCGGCGATTTCGTCGGCGTGGTCGCCGAGCGCGAGGAGAACGCGATCCGCGCGGCGGAGCAGCTCGCGGTGAGCTGGAAGCCGACGCCTCATCTGACCGATCTCGCCGACGTCGAGACCGCGCTGCGCGCCAATCCATCGACGCCGCGCACGCTGATCGACAAGGGCGACGTCGATAAGGCGATATCAGGCGCGGCCAAGCCGATGCAGCGCACTTATGTGTGGCCGTATCAGATGCATGCCTCGATCGGGCCGTCCTGCGCAGTCGCCGATGTCCAGGACGGCAACATCCGCGTCTGGTCCGGCACGCAGAACCCGCATGTCCTGCGCAGCGATTTGGCGCTCCTGATCGAGCGTCCCGAGAGCGAGATCGAGGTGATCCGCTTGGAGGCCGCCGGCTGCTACGGCCGCAACTGCGCCGATGACGTCACCGCGGATGCGCTGCTGCTGTCGCGCGCCGTCGGCCGGCCCGTGCGCGTGCAGCTGACGCGCGAGCAGGAGCATGCCTGGGAGCCCAAGGGCACCGCGCAGCTCATCGACGTCAATGGTGGGCTCGACGCTGACGGCGGCATCGCTGCTTACGATCTCGCCACGCGCTATCCCTCGAACGCGGCGCCAACGCTGGCGCTGCTTCTGACGGGCCGGATTTCGCCGGAGCCGCGGTACTCCAGATGGGCGACCGCACCGCGATCCCGCCGTACGACTACGACCACATGCGCGTCGTCGCCCATGACATGGCGCCGATCGTGCGCGCGTCCTGGTTTCGCGGTGTCTCGGCCCTGCCGAACACTTTTGCGCATGAATCCTATATCGACGAGGCCGCGACCGAGGCCGGGGTCGATCCGATCGAATACCGCCTGCGTTACCTGAAGGACCAGCGCGCCGTCGATCTCGTCAATGCGGTGGCCGAGCGCGCGGGCTGGACGCCCCGGCCGGCCCGCGAAGAGAAAGACGGCGAGGTCGTGCACGGGCGCGGCTTTGCCTATGCGCTCTATGTCCACAGCAAGTTTCCGGGCTACGGCGCCGCGTGGTCGGCCTGGGTCGCCGACGTTGCGGTGAACAAGTCCACCGGCGATGTCAGCGTCACGCGCGTCGTCGCCGGGCAGGACTCCGGCCTGATGATCAATCCGGACGGCGTGCGCCACCAGATCCACGGCAACGTCATCCAGTCCACCAGCCGCGCGCTGATGGAGGAGGTATCGTTCGAGCGCGGCGCGGTGACGGCGCGCGAATGGGGCGCCTATCCGATCATCCCCTTCCCCGACGTCCCCAAGATCGACGTGCTGATGTTGCCGCGTCAGGACCAGCCGCCGCTCGGCGTCGGCGAATCCGCCTCGGTGCCGAGCGCGGCGGCGATTGCCAACGCGATCTTCGATGCCACCGGCGTGCGCTTCCGCGAGCCGCCGTTCACGCCGGAAGGCATCCTGAAGGGATTGCACGGTGAAACATCGCCCGTGCCGCAAGCTCTGCCCGCGCCCGCAGCGCCGCCGCCGTCCCGCATCTGGGAGAATCCGTTCGCCAAGCGCGCCGGCATCTTCGCGACGATCGCGGCCGTCTGCACCGCCGCGATCGGCGTCGGCGCAGCACTCCTGCCCGGACGCGCCATCGCGCCGATCGCGCGGCCTGATGCCTCGGTCTATTCCGCGGCGACGATCGCGCGCGGAGAGCAACTCGCAGCACTCGGCAATTGCGCGAAGTGCCACACCAGCCTCAATGGCGTGCTCAACGCCGGCGGCCGCGCGCTGGAGACGCCGTTCGGCACGATCTACTCAACCAACATCACGCCCGACGTCGAAACCGGCATTGGTGCCTGGTCCTATCCCGCCTTCGAGCGCGCGATGCGCGACGGGCTGCACCGCGACGGACGGCAGCTCTACCCCGCCTTCCCCTACACCCACTTCGCCAAGACCAGCGACGCCGACATGCAGGCGCTCTACGCCTACCTGATGAACCAGCCTTCGGTTCGCGCCACGGCGCCGGCGAATGCACTCGCCTTCCCGTTCAACCTCCGCCCGCTGCTTGCGGGCTGGAATGCGCTGTTTCATCAGACTCAAGAATTCAAGCCCGATCCCGCCAAATCCGAGCAGTGGAATCGCGGCGCCTATCTCGTCGAGAGCCTCGGCCATTGCAGCGCCTGCCATTCGCCGCGCAACCCGCTCGGCGCGGAGCAACGCGAAGCCTATCTCGCCGGCGGCTTTGCCGAGGGCTGGGAAGCGCCGGCGCTGACCTCGCTCTCACGCGCGCCGATCCCGTGGAGCGAGGACGAGCTGTTCGCCTATTTGCGCACCGGCCATTCGCGCTTTCACGGCATCGCGGCTGGTCCGATGGCGCCGATCGTCAAGGACCTCAAAGCCCTGCCCGACCCCGACATCCGCGCGATGGCGGTCTATCTCAATTCGTTCAACGACACCGCGATCGATACGCGGGGCCAGGATGCACTTGCCGCAAAGCTTGAAGGCTCAACGCAGGTCACGGTGGTGCCGTCCATCGGCGCGCGGCTCTATCAGGGCGCTTGCGCCGTCTGCCACGAGGTCGGCGGCCTGCCGCTGTTCGGAACTCGGCCCTCGCTCGCGCTCAACAGCAATCTGCACAGCGCGACATCGGACAATCTCGTGCAGGTCGTCCTGCACGGGGTCAATGAGCCCGTCTCCAGCGACCTCGGCTACATGCCCGCCTTCAAGAACAGCATGAGCGACGCGCAAGTCGAAGAGCTCGTCACCTTCCTGCGCCGGCAGTTCGCGCCGGACAAGCCGGCCTGGACCGGCGTCCGCGAGACGATCGCGCGTGCGCACCTCAACGCATTGATGGAGCACGACCTAATCGGAAAGCCGCTTCACACTTTGCGCTAACGCGGCCCTTCGGGTCCGGGTCATGCTCTAGCCGTGCTTCTTCGCCTCCACCGGCGGTGTGCCGTGGGTGTGGAACGACTCGATCGTCTTCAATCCCCACGCCTGGCCCTTCTTGCGCTCCTCCTCGGTCCACACGATCGGCTTCCAGTCGGGGGCGAGGATGAGGCGCGCGCCGGCATTGGCGACCTCGACGCGGTTGCCGCCAGGCTCGTAGACATAGAGGAAGAACGTCTGCTGGATCGCGTGCTTGTGCGGGCCGGTCTCGATGTGCACGCCGTTCTCCAGGAAAATATCGGCGGCGCGCAAAATCTCCTCGCGGCTGTCGAGCGCGTAGGTGACATGGTGAAAGCGGCCGGGCGTACCGGAATGGTCGAGCGAATAGGCAAAATCGTAGCTCTTGTTCGACATCGTCAGCCACATCGCCGCTTCCCGCCCGTCGTTGAGCACGATCTGCTCGGTGAGGCGGCAGCCGAGATAGTTTTCGAAGAACTCGCGGTTGGCCTTGATGTCGACGGCGAGGCAGTTGAGGTGGTCGAGGCGGCGGACATTGACGCCGCGCGCGGGAAAGCGTTGAGCCTGGTTCTTCAGCGCAGGTCTAAGCTCCGGCGGCGCCTGGTACCATTCGGTCTCGTAATAGAGCTCGACGATATGGCCATCAGGGTCGCGGCAGCGGAAGGTCGGCCCCTGCCCCATGTCGCCGTCGATCCAGCCGATGTCGAAGCCGGAGCCTTTCAGCGCGGCGACGCGGCGCTCAAGCGCCTGCTGGCTGCGCGCGCGCAGCGCCATATGCTCCATGCCTGATGTCTTCGACGCCGTCAGCTTGAGCGAATAGCGCTCGTAATCGTCCCAGCCGCGCAGGTAAACCGACTCGCCCTTCTGCCCGCTCACCGTCATGCCCATGACGTCGACGAAGAATTTCAGGCTCTCGTCGGGCTTCGGCGTCAGCAGCTCCATGTGGCCGAGATGAGCAAGATCAAGGATCGGTTCGGGCTGCATGCTTTCCTCCAAGGGTGGCTGCGATCCGCCGGACCGGATCGCACAACCGGACGCAAGGCTGCAAACGCGCTCGAGCGTACGGGGGCGGCATCCAGGCCGCAGGTTCATTTGTACTAATGTACAAATGATTAGGTCCCGTCAACAAATCAAACATGGCCGCCCAGATCGAGTGACGCGCCAGCCGGGATGACCTCCATCCCCGAACGGCGGACCGACTGGCCGAATGGTAAAATCTTCCTTAAGCGCTGTCGGGCCTATCGGCCTAGAAAAGCGGCATCCCCCTACCGATTCCGCCCGCAAGTATGCATTAGGAGCAAATCTCTCAACCGAATTGTCGCAGATTTAACAAAGCCCCCGCGCCTGCCGTTTAACCGTTTGTCCAGCCGCGGCACGCATAGTCAGGGTTAAACCTCTTGCTCATGCCAGGTTCATTCATCGTGACATCCTTTGGACGCGTGATTTCGGTACGCGGGTCGCTCGCCCGGGTCGGGCTGCTGGCGGCAAGCCAGATGCCGGTCTCGGAAATTCGGGCCACCGTCGGCCGTTTCGTCAGCATCCGCTGCGCCAGCTCGGTGATCGTCGCCATGATCACCGAGGTGTCCTGCGAGAACCTCTCGAGCTCCGACTACATCGCCATCGCGTCGGTCGACCTGCTCGGCGAAATCCACAATGCCGCCGACAAGGCCAAGTTTCAGCGCGGCGTCACCAACTATCCGACCATCGGCGATTCCGTCGACCTGATCACGAGCCAGGAGCTGCGCACGATCTACGCGCCGACCGGATCGGACCAGATCAATGTCGGCTTCCTCCAGCAGGACCGCTCCGTCGTCGCCTACGTCGACGTCGAGGAAATGCTCTCCAAGCATTTCGCGGTGCTGGGATCGACCGGCGTCGGCAAATCCACCGGCGTGTCGCTGCTGCTCAACGAGATCCTGAAATCACGTCCGAACCTGCGCATCTTCCTGCTCGACGTTCACAACGAATATGGCCGCTGCTTCGGCGATCGCGCGCTGGTGCTCAACCCGCGGAACCTGAAGCTACCGTTCTGGCTGTTCAACTTCGAGGAAATCGTCGACGTGCTGTTCGGCGGCCGCGCCGGCGTGCCCGAGGAGCTCGACGTCCTCGCCGAGGTGATCCCGATCGCCAAGGGCATCTACACCCAGTATCAGAACACCGATCGGCTCGGCCTGAAGCGCATCGATCCCAAGCAGGTCGGCTTCACCGTCGACACGCCGGTACCATACCGCCTGGTCGATTTGATCTCGCTGATCGACGAGCGCATGGGCAAGCTGGAAAACCGCTCCTCGCGCATCATCTATCACAAGCTGATCTCGCGCATCGAGGCCGTCCGCAACGACCCGCGCTACGCCTTCATGTTCGACAACGCCAATGTCGGCGGCGACACCATGGCCGAGGTGATCAGCCATCTGTTCCGCCTGCCCGCCAACGGCAAGCCGATGACGGTGATGCAGCTCGCCGGCTTCCCGGCCGAGGTCATCGATTCCGTCGTCTCGGTGCTGTGCCGCATGGCCTTCGACTTCGGCTTGTGGAGCGACGGCGTGTCGCCGATGCTGTTCGTCTGCGAAGAGGCGCACCGATATGCCTCCGCCGACCGCAATGTCGGCTTCGGGCCGACCCGCAAGGCGGTGTCGCGCATCGCCAAGGAAGGCCGCAAATACGGCGTCTATCTCGGCCTCATCACCCAACGTCCGGCCGAGCTCGACGCCACCATTATCTCCCAGTGCAATACGCTGTTCACGATGCGTCTGGCCAACGAGCGCGACCAGGCGCTGCTGCGCGCCGCGGTATCGGATGCGGCAGCGAACCTGCTGTCCTTCGTGCCATCGCTCGGCACCCGCGAAGTCCTGGCGTTCGGCGAAGGCGTCGCGCTACCGACCCGCCTGCGCTTCAAGGAGGTGCCGCCGCATCAATTGCCGCGCGGCGAAGCCACCATCTCAAGCGTGCCGTCGGTCACCTCCGGTCACGACATGCACTTCGTCGGCGCCGTGCTCGAACGCTGGCGCGGTGCCACCTCGCAACGCGACGTGCCGAACGATCCGGTGTTTTCGCAGCCGCCCGCAAAGACGCTTGCAACCGCCGAAGCGCCGATGCTGCAGCCCTCGATGGGGCTGGACCCGGATCGCTTCTCGCTGCTGAAGAAGCCGCTGCGGTAAGGAACGGACACCACTTCGGCAAATTCCGCTGTCATGCCCCGGCTTGACCGGGGCATCCAGTACGCCGCGGCCCCTCGATTCAATCACGATCGCCTCTGGAATTTCCCGAACAACGAACAGTCGTGAAAGACGGGGAATGCCCCGGATATCGCGGATCGAGGCCGCGTCTCGCGGATAGCCCAAGGCTTGTCCTTCGTGCTACCCTTGCCTTTTGGAGCCGGTTTGAGCACGCGGGGCGCGAGGATGTCCGTGGGCGGTGCCAATATTGCGGATCGCAACATCATAACGGTGCTCGCCGTCGACATGGTGGGTTCAACTCGCCACATCGCGGCTTGCGACCCCGATGAAGCTCAAGCGTTTTTGGACCAGTGGCTGGATCACATCCGCAACTCCGTGGAGCGTCTCGGGGGACAGATTGTCCACTATGCGGGAGACGGTGGCATTGCCATATTCGGCTGGCCAACCGCATATGAGGATCATGCGGATCGTGCGTGCATCGCAGCCTGGGACATTCAGAGTCATAGCCAGTCGTCCGGCCCCAGGGGAGATCCGGTCAATTTTCGCGTCGGACTTCACTCCGGCCTGGTCGGCTTACGCATAGGCGGCAAAAATGCCATCGCCCGCTTCGACGTTGCCGGAGCGACTGTGCACGTTGCTGCCAAGCTGCAGCAGGAAGCAGCGGCAGGCGAGATCAGGGTTAGCGCCGAAACCGCAAAGCTGTGCCGATCGCCACTCGGCCTTACGGCGCACAAGACGACTTCGGGAATCGCCGATCGGGTCATCGAGGCCTACACGCTGAATGCCCGGCCGGACGATGTCGATCACAACGAAATCGCCAGCCGCTATCAAAATCCGATCGTGAATCGGGTCGACGAACTTGCGGCGCTTCGGGAGCTCCTCCCGCGCCCGGGCGCCAAAAGCTGCTCCGTCACGCTGCTGGGCGAACCAGGTATCGGTAAGAGCCGCCTTGCGACAGCCGTAATGACCGAGGCACTGACATCCGACGTGAGATGCTGCGTCTTTTATGGCGGCGTACAGAAACGTGCCACCGCGTTCGCCGCCGCCCGCACCTTGGTGGGCGACATGCTCGCTGCAAACAGCTCATCTTCGGATGCACATATTCGTGAGGCTCTCGCGGAACTGCACATCGAGGCAGCCGATCGCAGAAAGCTCGAAGCCCTATTCATCGCCGGAAAAGCGTCCTCTCGCCAACGATTGACCGACAATACGCAAACGCAAATTGCACGTGCACTTGTCAATGCCTTCCTCGCATTGGCGCTTGATAGACCAACTCTCTTGCTGATCGAAGACCTCCAGTGGATCGATCCGGAAAGCCGCCATTTCCTGAAATTGCTTGCTCGCGCAAGTACCCCACAGCCGCTTTGCATATTGCTGACCGGACGTCCGGAATCATCAGACCAGTCCATGGAGATTGCGGGCTCGCTCATTCATCTGCAACCGCTGTCGCGGGCCTGCATGGAGGCTTTGGGACGCCAATTGTGGCCGAAAACTCGATCCCCGACCGTGTTTGCGAGAGCAATCGATCGCGCCGACGGCGTCCCCATCGTATTGGAAGAGTTCTTGCGTTCGGCGGACGCGACGAACGCAACGAGCGAACATTCGCTGCCTCAGAGCGTCGAGTCCGTGATTCATGCGCGGCTGCAACGGCTTTCTCCGAAGTTGAAGGCATTCGTGCAGACGCTCAGCCTGCTGGGAGAGGAGGTCGAAATCCAATTGGCCACGACGGTGCTCGGCGTGGACGTAGGCGAGCTGCTGACTGCGTTGTTCGAGCTTGCCCGATTTGCTTTTGTCCATCCGCTTGCGGATAACTCCGTGCGTTTCCGGCATCAGATCATCGCCGAGGCCTGTGCAAACACGATACCGCGTGGCCGGCGTCTGGAAATCCACCAGGCCGCTGTCCAGGCGATCATTCGGCGCTACCCGAATCTGGATGGTCGTTACGAACAGTTGGCCTTTCATGCAGAGGAAGCCGGAGATGCTGATGCTGCACTTGGCTATCTCTGGGAGGCCGCCGTCGAAGCGCGCCGGAACGCCGCAGCCTCATCGCTCAGCTTGATATACGACCGGGCGCTCAAGCTCATCGAGCGTCTTGGGGAAGCCGCCGAAGAAAAATATGTCGACTTCGGTCGAATGAGCTTCGCTTCGATGCTGCAACTCGGCGAATTCAAAAAAGTAAATATGCATTTGCCGCGAACGTTGGAGCTGGCGCGGCGCCAAGGCAGGATTGCTCACGTGTGCAGCGTCCAGTCGCAACTCGGGATGGTCTACTGGTTTGAGGGCCGGTATGAAGAAGGGCTGCAAATAACGAGCGAGGGATTGAGAACGGCTCGAGCGCTGAAATCGACCGCACTCATATTTTCAAATCAGACTATCATGGCAAATGTGTTGCACAGCATGGGCCACGTCCATCGCGCGATTGCGGCGATGGACGAACTGAATGAAATGCTCACAGGAGAACTCGAGACTGCCCGTCTCGGGACACCGGCCGGTCCAAAATGCACGGTTTTGGCATTCAGGAGCTGGTTCATGAATGCAACAGGTCAATATGCGGAGGCGCTCGGATTCGCATTGCGTGCATTGGAGATCGCAATTCGTGAACAGGATTCATATGGGCAAATGCTCGCCCGCATTACGATGGGACGAAATCTCCTCATGCTCCATCGAAATGACCAGGCTGTGGAATGCCTGTCGATTGCAAGGGAGATCGTCGAACGTAACGGCTACGATGCCAGCAAGGCCAACCTGACCGGAGCAATGGCGACCGCTCTGGCACGAACAGGCCAGGCACATCAGGCCGTCGACCTGATAGACGCTTGTATGGAGAGCGGCACGCATCTGCGGACAGGCCAGATCGAGCTCTGCCTTCTCTATGCCGGTTACGCTGAGGCTCTCGTTCGGGACGGGAAATCCGAACGTGGCCTGAGCGCCCTGGATGCTGCTCTTTCCATCGCCAGGACCATCAGGAATCCATGGCTAATTGTCGAATGTCTTGGTTTGAGGGCGCGACTGCTCGCCGAGGCGAAGCCTGGCACCGCCCGCGTCGCTGAGGATCTCGCCGAGATGCACGCGATTTGCGATCAGTTTGGCATTGTTGCCTGGGACGGATCCCGGCTCGCGGTTTAGCAAGGCCGCTCGTGTCGAGACACACCAGTTCACAGGAACCCGTGTCGCGGGCTCGCCGCGCTCAACGGGCGTGGCATGCAATCCGGAGCTTCGACTCGGAGCAACGACCTTGACGGGACTTTGCCAAGAAGTACAATCTCGAGCATCCGGCGGCTATTTCTGACAGCTCTCGTCGCTACCGGGCGAGCTGCGTCTCGCCCAGCTCCGCATATCTGCACAGATTCTGGTTTCGAGAAAACGGGTGGTTCAATTGTAGTTCATGGAGGGTCATGCGATGCTTCGTATCGCTTTCCTCATTGGCTTTGCGCTGGTCGCCGCCGCAAGTTCGGGAATTGAGACCGCTCTCGGCGATCCCATTTATGTCGACCAAGGCCCGACATGGACAGCGGAAGACAGGGCCGACTACTACACGCGCGACCAAGGCTCCCGCTTGATCAACCTCACCTGGTTACGGGCATTGAAAGCGAAGGACGGACAACCGTTCCTCTCGGATGGTCTTACCCGATACGGCTTTCTCCCAAATCCGGGCAATAATACCAACCTCCCCGTCGGCCTCCACACCACAGGTCCCGCAGAGTCCCCGATGGTCGGGATAACATGCTCCGCGTGCCACACGCGGCAGGTTGAAGTGGGGGGCAAGACGTACCGCATTGATGGCGGTCCGGCCTTTATGGATTTCCAGGAGTTCCTGAGCGACCTGGACAAGGCGGTAGGAGACGCGACCGCCAGCGAGACGGCATTCGCTGCATTTGCTGCGGCCGTCTCCCAACCTGCGACACCTTCTGCTGCCGATATTGCCGCACTACGGCAGAGGGTTGATGCATGGCACCTGCGCTTCCATGCATTCGCGGCCGGTACATTGCCGCCAGTTGGCTGGGGGCCTGGACGCCGTCGGGATCATCTTCAACCGCATATCCGGCACCGACGTTGGGCCGCCGCCTGATTTTTTGATCAAGGAAAACATGAGGATTGCCGACGCTCCGGTGCGGTATCCTTTCCTGTGGAATACACCGATGCAGAACCAAACCGACTGGGCCGGTTTTGTGTCGAATGGAAACCGCATTTTTGCACTTGCCCGGAACACCGGGCAGGCTCTGGCGTTCGCCAACTTCGAACCAAAAAAGCTTTCGCTCGGCTTATTCTTCGACTACGCCAACTCCATCAACTTCGATGGGCTGGAAAGACTCGAGAAACTGGTCTTGAAGATGGGTCCGCCAAAATGGCCACTGGAATGGCCTTTCGACAAGAAACTGGCTGACGAAGGTCAAAAACTCTACCAAAGACACTGCAGTGACGGGTGTCACGAGAAGAAGGAGATACACGCCCTGCGTGACTTGTTTGCTACGACGTGGGAGACGCCGCTCAAGAATGTCGGCACCGACACTCGTCAATTCGATGAGCTCGGCTGGAGAGTGAAGACCGGCGCGCTGAAGGGAGCAGGCACCCTGGGCGTCGCCAGGGATCTCGAGGAAGAGGACTACGCCGTCCACATGATGTTCAGCGCAGTCGCCGGTACGATTCTGAACTATAAGCTGTCTCTGGGGAGCGAGCTCGGTGCCGGTGACGGCTTTGGCTCCTCCTTGCCTCGCAACGGGCAAGTGGCACGCACCGCGTCCAAGTCTCCGCTGCCAGCGTCACCGGCTCCGGCACGGGCCTCCGCCGAACCGCCCAGCGCGCAACCATCGGGACCGCCGGAAAGCCTGACGATCGAGCCTTGGACGTTCTTCAAGCGCACCCTCAACAGAGGCGAGTATGAAGCTCGCGTGCTGGAGGGAATTTGGGCCGCGGCGCCTTATTTGCACAACGGCTCGGTGCCGACATTGGCGGAATTGCTCGTACCGCCTGCGAAGCGCATGTCACAATTCAAAGTTGGCGCGAGATACGACATCAAGAATGTTGGTCTTGACGTCACACAAGAGGGGCCAACTCGTCCAGTCACCGATTGCAATGACCTCAATTCAGGAAACAGCCGGTGCGGGCATGACTATGGCACGCGCTTGAGCGACGACGAAAAGAAGGCACTCCTCGAATATTTGAAGACTCTTTGAGAGCCTCGGCTCTGTCTGCGCCAGCCAGGATGTAGTCCGCGCATGCGCTTTGCGCTAAGTGTCCGACCGAAAAATAAGTTGAGTGATATCAGCGAGTTCTGATTCCATCGGTGTTGCGAAGCATCAAAGGGATCGAGAATGTGGACTGATATCACCCGGGCACAGTTTGCCCGAGAGGAGCTGCGTTTGCCAAGCGACTTGACGGATGCGGAATGGGGCGTGCTGGAGAGGTTGCTTCCTGTGCGGGCCAAGCGCGGGCGGCGCCCGAAATGGAGCTATCGCGACATCGTCGAGGCAGTACTCTATCTGCTGCGCGGCGGATTGCCGTGGCGCATGCTGCCGCCCACTCTGTTTCCACCAATGACCACGGTGCAGTACTATTTCTACCAATGGCGCGACAGCGGATTGTGGCAATCGATCAACCACGCACTCCTGATGCTGGCGCGCGAGGCGATCGGCCGGGAGGCCTCGCCGACGGCCGGCGTGATCGACAGCCAATCGGTCAAGACCACGGAAAGTGGCGGCCCTCGCGGCTACGACGCGGGAAAGAAGATCAAGGGTCGAAAGCGCCACATCGTCACCGACACCCAAGGGCTCCTGGTCGGAGCGATCGTTCACGCTGCCGACGTCCAGGATCGTGACGGCACGCCAGATGTCCTGTGCAGCATTCGCTACCGCTTCCCCTGGCTGCGCCATATCTTCGCCGATGGCGGCTATGCCGGCGAAAAGCTCAAGGCGGTGCTGGAAAAGATCGGCCGGTGGACTGTCGAGATCATCAAGCGCTCCGATGCCGCACAGGGCTTCGAGGTGCTTCCGCGCCGCTGGGTGGTCGAACGAACCTTCGCCTGGCTCGGCCGCAACCGCAGATTGGCCAAGGACTTCGAGCGAACCATCGAAAGCGCAACTGCCTGGCTCTTCCTCGCCTCTGTCCAACTCATGACAAGGCGCATCGCAGCGATAAAAACAGCAATGCAATTTTGAGTCAGGCTCTAAGGACTGCGATCGACTATGTTCCGCGCTTCCCCGAGAGCCCCATCCGGAACATCGTCATGCCCCTTCCTCCTTCACAACGCTTCCCCGCACCCGCCCTCGACACGCTCCCCGACGACATCCGCACGCGCCTGCTCGCCGTGCAGGAGAAGAGCGGCTTCGTGCCGAACGTGTTCCTGACGCTGGCGTACCGGCCCGACGAGTTCCGCGCGTTCTTCGCCTATCACGACGCGCTGATGGAGAAGGACGGCGGCCTCACCAAGGCCGAACGCGAGATGATCGTGGTCGCGACCTCGGCGGCCAACCAGTGCCAGTATTGCGTGATCGCGCACGGCGCGATCCTGCGCATCCGCGCCAAGAACCCGCTGATCGCCGACCAGGTCGCGGTGAACTATCGCAAGGCCGACATCACGCCGCGGCAAAAGGCGATGCTCGATTTCGCGATGAAGGTCTCGGCCGACGCACAGCGCGTCTCCGAGGAGGACTTCGGGGCGCTTGCACCGCACGGCTTCAGCGACGACGACATCTGGGACATCGCCGCGATCTCCGCCTTCTTCGCGCTGTCCAATCGGCTGGCAAACTTCACCGGCATGAGGCCGAACGAGGAGTTTTACCTGATGGGGCGCTTGCCGAAAAAATGACGGAGCTCGACTGGTCCGAAATCCTTGCTCGTCTCGGTGCCGCGACCGTCGCCGCCGGCGCGATCGGCCTCGACCGCGACCTGCACGGCAAACCGATCGGGCTGAAGACGCTCGGCATCGTCGGGCTCTCCACGGCGACCGTGGTTCTGCTCGCCCTGCAGCTCGCCGAGCCAACCAGGGTCGCCGATGCCACCAGCCGCGTCATCCAGGGCATCCTCACCGGCATCGGCTTTCTCGGCGCCGGCGTCATCGTGCATCAGAGCATGGGATTTCGCGTCCGCGGGCTGACCAGCGCCGCCTGCACCTTTCTCGCGGCCTGCATCGGCATCGTCTGCGGCGCCGGACAGTGGAAGATCGTCGCCGTCGCACTGGCGCTCGCCTTCGTGCTGCTGACGGTGGGCCGCCACATCGAGCGACGGCTGCACCGCATGCTCGGCGGCAAGGGGGATGCGCACACCGCGGAGACGTCTCCGGACGCGCCGCCGCGGACCTAGCCGGCTGCGCCAGCACGCGGCTCTCACATCCGTCACGTTTTCCGTCGCTGGCTCCAGAAGCTTCCGACACCGACGATGGCGGTGACGAGCAGAACGGCAACGAAGGTCTGGATGATCGTGAAATTCAGGGCATCGCGCGCGACGAACAGCGCGGTGATGGCACCGGCAACGATGAACAGAATGCGAAAGATTGCGCTCACGGTGATGCCTCCGGGTCAGCATGACTCGGAGCCACCTGCGCCCTCGACATTCAGGCAACACCGGTTCGGCAATCATGCCGACGGACCATAGCGCCCTGCGCCGATACGAATTTGCGGTAGGTCAAGTCGCCTGCGCGCCTCAAAGCGTTGGCGACTGATGCAGGTAACGGCCGTCGAAATCGGCAAGGTCCAAGAATTTCCGCTCGTCCAGCACCGTGACGCGGCCGCGGTGCAGCTCGACGATGCCCTCCTGCCGCAACTGCTTGATCACGCGGTTGGCGTGCACCCCGGTGATTCCCAGGGCTTCGCCGATCTGCTCCTGGGTCAGCGGCATCTCGAAGCTGTTGCCGTCAAGACGCTCGATGACCCGGAGGCGTTCGCGCAGCTCGATCATGACATGGGCAAGCCTTGCGGGCGCGGGACGCTGGCCGACATTGACGATCCATTCGCGAAACATGGCGGCGTCGATCAGCGTGTCTCGCCAGAACAACTCGGCGACGCTTGGACTGCGCTGGTGCAATTTTCGCAGCGTTTCGTGACTGATGAAGCCGAGCGTGCATGGCGTCAGCGTCGACAGATCGTGATCCATCACATGCAGGAACAGGCTCATCAGGTCGGGGATCTCGCCGGGGATGTGGATGGAGAGGATCTGACGCTTGCCGCTTGCTATCGTCTTGGAACGCGCACAGAAGCCATCTGCGATCAGGCAGCAATCGGTTGCGCGCTCGCCGTCGTGCACCACGGGCGCCTCCGCCGGATATTGACGAACCGCGATTGGGAGCGCCTCGATCTCCTTCACGTCGTCGTCCGAGATGCCTGAAGATGTACGCAAACGCCTGACAAGCGCAGCACGGATCGTATCGCTAGGCACGCGAGCTAGCTCCGGTTGGCATGAGGTGGGATCTGTATTGCAATCCCTGGCGCCGAAGCGCCGCTGCAATGAAAAACCCGCGATCCACGCCCCCGGTTCCAACAAAAGTTAAGGACGCCACTCGCCTCCCCATGGTTGGCTTTGCGCCGGAAAGGTGCAGCCATGACCAAGAAGCGCAACCGCACGCGACCGGCCCTGTCACTCCAGGAGCGCCTGAACAGGTTCACGCAGGACGCCCGCGCCGCGGCCAAGAAGCTGCCCGCCGGCACCGAACGCCACACACTCTTGCAGAAGGCGCGCAACGGCGAGGCAGCCGCCGAGATCGAACGCCTTCTGTCCTCACCCGGCCCGCAGCACCAGAAGTGATCGTCCCACCGTTGCGTAGCGGCGACTGCGAGGCGCTACACCGCTAGCGCTGCGCCATCAACTCGAGCGCCGGAGCAAAGCGCTCAGAGAATGTCAGCGTCTTGGCGTGGCGAACTGCAGCAAACGATGCCGAGATTCCTGCTGTGGCGACTGCGAGCAAGGCGATTACGAAAACCAGACGGCGCATTTCGGCCTCCTGTGTGAGCTCGACTACCCACCAGAGATGGGGTGGCTCTGTTTCAGGACGGTTTCATCCCTGCGGAAAATGACTTCGCTCAAGCGGCTGTGATGAGATCCGGCTTCTCGGGCCGCCGCGCCGTAACCAACTAATAATCATCGTCGTTGTCTTGCGACGGTCGCGAGCGTTACCGGGAATTTCGCGCCAGCGACCACGATCATGAATCGCAAGACTGCCGCGATAAGCAGTATTCGCGGGAATGCGGAGTCATCGAGGATTGCTCAAATGAACGTCGTCATCCGGAGGCTCAATGGTCTATGGCACCTCGTCGTCGGCTCGTGCCAGATCCGAACGCCCTTCCTGGCAACCCAGGACCGCGCGCTGGTCGTGAGCTACGCCCGGCGCGTCTACCCCGGCGCCAAGATCTTTCAGCGCGACTGATGCGAGCGGTTGCGCCTAATCGTCATCCGCCGGCCCGCACCAGCCGGGCAGATAGATAGCGTCCTTGGTCTTGGCCGCGGACAGGGCCTTCTCGAGCGCCTTGTCGAAATTGGCATCGACTGCCTTGCGCGTCAGTTTCCGGCGCAGAAAGTCGGCCCACAGGAATTCCGAGAACGGCGTGGTGTCCTTGGCGAAGCCGCCCATGCGGCGGAGCTCGCCGGCAAGACTGCGGAAGGGATCATCCTTGAGATCGACGACCGATTTCGGCAAGTCGCGGAACGGACGCCGCTCGCCCTTGGAATCGTAAGGATAGACCCAGCGCTTGTTGTCCATCACGCCCCAGAAAGCCTCGCGCTCGACCATTCTGAGGTCGCCGACCACGGTCACCAGCACTTCCTTGACGCCCTCGTCGTGCAATGCGCGGCCGAGATGATGATGGTCGATCACGTAGTAGCGCTGGTCCGGTCCGTAGACGACGGGGATCATGTGATTGCCGAGCAGGTCGGCCTGCTTCTTCTTGCCGTGCTCGCGCCAGCGCTTGCGCTTCTCCTTGACCTCGCGCATGCCGACCGTCATCTGCGTCGGCCGGAGCGACAGGATCGGCACCGGATGCACTCTCGGTTCGCGCGCGTTGGTGGTGGTCATGATGAAGGCCCCTCACATGGTTGCAACCGGTGGTCCGGTTCCCCTGATTATGCCACGGGCCCCGCGGTGGCAAAATGCGTTCGATCCGGCCGCGGAGATCACAAGCAGATGTTCACGAGAGCCAGCGATGCATGCTTCGGGGTTGTTGCTGCAACGCAACCTCCGCTTCCTGTCACCGACCTGACAGCCGGCGGCGCGTTCGCTCGCGAGCCGCTCCGGAAATATGCCATGCAAGATAGTGCGAAAGCGCAATGCACGTGCGCGTTGAGAAGATTTTCTGCAAGGCATTCACGACGTATGCTATCTAAAAACCGCTGCTTCGGAGTGATCCCCTCACCATGAAAACACAGCGGCCCATCAGCTCGGATGACGAGCACCGGGTGCTCCAGTTCAGGCCGCGCAACGCGTCTCCCCCGCCGGTCCAACGGGGCAGCGGTATCGTGCAGCCGCTGCGCGTCGCGCCCGAGCCGCTCGACCTGTCGCGCTACGAGAAGCCCCGCCCGGAACCGGACAATTTCCGCCACCGCATGCTCGCCAATATTGCGGCGCTCGCCTTCACCATCGCGCTGACCGCAATCGGGATCTGGCTCGCGGTGAGCATTGCCGACCTGCGCCGTACCCAGGACTGCGTGCTGATGGGCCGCCGCGACTGTGCCAAGATCACGACGCCCCATATCTAGGCTCGTCCCCCGGCCGAAGGGGCCGCCGACGGCATCCCCAGCCCTGTCGCCGGGGCCGCCCGGCTCCATTGAACTCAGGGCGGCGCTCCGATATACGGGCTTTCGACCCGGCCAGAGGGGGGGTTGAGGGCATCATCGGGGCGCGATGCCCACCCACCGTTCCACTCTGGAACCTCAGACAAATATCAGCAATATATCAAAGGCTTAGTGATGTCCTCCACATTCGATCAGGTCGCTACGATCATCGCTGAAACCTGCGACATCCCGCGCGACACGATCACGCCGGATAGCCACGCCATCGATGACCTCGGCATCGACAGCCTCGATTTCCTGGACATCGCGTTCGCGATCGACAAGCAGTTCGGCATCAAGCTGCCGCTGGAAAAGTGGACCCAGGAGGTCAACGACGGCAAGGCGACCACCGAGCAGTATTTCGTGCTGAAAAATCTGTGCGCCCGCATCGACGAACTGGTTGCGGCCAAGGGCGCGAGCGCCTAAGCGCGCGGTCATGCAACTCGAATACTTCCACATGATCGATCGCGTCGTCGACCTCAACGTCGACGCGAAGACGATTGTCGTCGAAGCCCTGGTCCCCAAGGAGAGCACGATCTTCGAGGGGCACTTCCCGGGCTATCCCCTGATGCCCGGCGTGCTCCTGATCGAATCGATGGCCCAGGCCTCGGGCTGGCTTCAGCTCGGCGTGCTCAAGTTCGAGCGCATGCCGATCCTGGCCGCCGTCAAGGAGGCCAAGGTCCGCGGCTCGGTCTTCCCCGGCGATCTCATGACCATCGAGGCGACCCTGTCGCATCAGGGCTCGGGCTATGCGGTGACCGAGGCCAAGATCAAGGTCGGCGGTAAGCTGCGCGCGAATTCGACGCTCACCTTCACGCAGATCCCCTTCCCCAATGCGGATATGCGCGGCTTCATGGACGCGGTCGCCAAACGCGTCGGCTTCCCGCAACAGGCCGGATCGCCATGACTGACACTGCTTCGAAGCCCGGCCAGACGGAAGTCTGGATCACCGGCATTGGCCTTGCCACCTCGCTCGGCGAAGGCCTGGACGCCAACTGGGCCGCGCTTCAGGACAAGCGCATCAATGTCGACGAGAAGGGCTTTGCGCCCTGCATCGTGCATCCCCTGATGCCTGTGACCTTCGACAGCCAGATCCCGAAGAAGGGCGACCAGCGCCAGATGGAAGCCTGGCAGCGCATCGGCACCTATGCCGCGGGCCTTGCGCTCGATTCCGCCGGGATCAAGGGCAACAAGGACATCCTGTCGAAGATCGACATGGTGGTGGCCGCCGGCGGCGGCGAGCGCGACCTCAATGTCGACTCCGGCGTGCTCACGGCCGAGGTCAAGGGCGCCAATGCGCCCGGCTTCCTCAACGAACGGCTGATGAGCGATCTCAGGCCGACGCTGTTCCTGGCCCAGCTCTCGAACCTGCTCGCCGGCAACATCGCCATCGTGCACGGTCTCGGCGGCACCTCGCGCACTTTCATGGGCGAAGAGGTCGCGGGTGCCGATGCGGCGCGCATTGCGCTCGCGCGCATCGCCTCGGGCGAGAGCGACATCGCGCTGATCGGCGGCTCCCACAATGGCGAGCGCAAAGACCTGATGGTCCTCTACGAATTCGGCGACTTCAACCTGAAAGACAAGTTTGCTCCGGTGTGGGCGCGCAAGGATCACCCCGGTTTCGCGTTGGGATCTGCCGGCGCGTTCCTGGTGCTGGAATCGAAGGCGCACGCGGAAGCGCGCGGCGCAAAGCCGTTCGCAAAGCTGTCGAGCGTCGTTGCCGACCTCGCCCGGCGCAAGCAACCCGGCGACACGGCCGCGACGCTGGAGAAGCTTTGGGAAAAGCTGCCCAGGCGCGAGGGCAAGGGCGCGATCATATCGGGCGCGACCGGCGCGGAGCCCGCGACGTCAGAGGAGCGCGGCTTCCTGAAGGGCCATGCTGACTTCCCGGTGCGTTCGACCGGCACGATGTTCGGCCACGCCATGGAAACGCAATTCCCGCTTGGCATCGCGCTCGCGGCGCTGTCGATCTCGCGCGGTGCGCTGTTCCCGCCGAACGATTCCACCGGGACCGAGATTGAAATGCAGGGCGCGCCCACCCAGATTGTGGTGGTGGGGGCCGGACACTGGCGCGGCGAGGGCATGGCTCTGGTCGAGGCCGTAAGCTGAAGCGCGTCGCGCTTTGGCGGATGCTCTAGCTCAATCGGGGGATCGACATGACTGCACCACGCGACAAACTCGGGCGTCCCGTCGTCGTCGTCACCGGCATGGGCATCATGACCTCGCTCGGCAACGGCAAGGCCGACAATTGGGCGAAGCTCGTGGCCGGCGAATCCGGCATCCGCACCATCACGCGCTTTCCGGTCGACGGCCTGAGGACGACGATGGCCGGCACGGTCGATTTCGTCAGCGTCGATCCGTTCTCCTCCACCGGCCTGTCCGAGCGGATGGCTGAGCTCGTCACGCAGGAAGCGCTCGCGCAGGCCGGCATCGGCGCCAAGGCCGATTTCCCCGGTCCGCTCTTCCTTGCGGTTGCACCGGTCGAAGTCGAGTGGCCGCAGCGCCGTGAGCTCGGCCGTGCCGTCGGCGCGCAGGATATCACCTATGACGATCTGCTGCGCATCTCCGGCGGCGGCAAGTACAGCGCCTATCACCACCGCTTCATGTTCGGCTCGGTAGCAGCTTATCTCGCCGAGACCTTCGGCACCAAGGGCTCGCCGATCTCGCTGTCGACGGCCTGCGCCTCGGGCGCGACCTCGATCCAGCTCGGCGTCGAGGCGATCCGCCGCGGCGAGACCGATGCCGCGCTGTGCGTGGCAACCGACGGCACCGTGAACCCCGAAGCTCTCGTGCGGTTCTCGCTGCTCTCGGCGCTGTCGACCCAGAACGATCCGCCGCAGGCGGCCTCCCGCCCCTTCTCCAAGAACCGCGACGGTTTTGTCATGGCCGAAGGCGCCGGCGCCCTCGTGCTGGAAAGCTACGAAGCAGCGACCGCGCGCGGCGCAAAAATCCTCGGCGTGATCGCCGGCTGCGGCGAGCTCACCGATTCCTTCCACCGCACCCGCTCTTCGCCTGATGGCAAGCCGATCATCGGCTGCATGAACAAGACGCTGGCCGATGCCGGCATGACGCCGGACCAGATCGACCACATCAACGCGCACGGCACCGCGACGCCCGAGAACGACAAGATGGAGTTCAACACGACATCGGCCGTGTTCGGCGATCTCGCGCAGAAGATCCCGGTGACCTCCAACAAGTCGATGGTCGGCCACACCATCTCGGCCGCGGGCGCGGTCGAAGCGATCTTCTCGCTGCTCACCCTCGAGCATCAGCGCATTCCGCCGACGATCAACTACGACAATCCGGATCCCACGATCCTGTTCGACGTCGTCGGCAACAAGGCGCGCGATGCCCGCGTCACCGCGGTTATGTCGAACTCGTTCGGCTTCGGCGGCCAGAACGCCTCGCTGATCCTGACCCGCGAACCGGCCTGACCGGACGCATGGCGCTGTTACCTGCGAGCATCAAGGCCCGCGCGCGGGTGGCTGCCAAGTCGCTCGGCGGAAGCCTGATCGGGGCCACCACCGTCGGCATGCTGCGCACCACGCGCTATTTCGATCCGGCCAAGACCTCGGACTTCTTCTCCCGCGTGGTGAAGACGATCGGCCCGCGCCTGCGCGAGCACCGCATCGGCCGCGCCAACCTCACCGCGGCATTTCCGGAGAAGTCGCCGGAAGAAATCGAAACCATCCTGATGGGCGTGTGGGACAATCTCGGCCGCGTCGGTGCCGAATTCGCCCATATGGACCAAGTCTGGGATTACGACCGCGATCATCCGGAAAAGAGCCGGATCGAATTGCCGCCGCGCAGCATCGAGCTATTCGACCGCATCCGCGACGACGGCAAGCCGGCGCTGATCTTTGCAGCCCATCTCGCCAATTGGGAATTGCCGGCGCTCGCCGCCGTCGCACACGGGCTGGATGCCGCGATCCTCTACCGCCGCCCGAACATCGCGTCTGCCGACCGCATCATCCAGGAGATGCGCCAGGTCAACATGGGCACGCTGATCCCCGCGGGGCGCGATGCGCCGCTGCGGCTCGCGCAGGCGCTGAAGGACGGCAAGCACGTCGCCATGCTGATCGACCAGTACCTGACCGGCGGCGTCGAGGTCACCTTCTTCGGCCGCAAGACCCGCGCCAACCCGATGCTGGCCCGCCTGCTCCGCCAGGTCGAATGCCCGATCCACGGCGTCCGCATCATCCGCCTGCCCGGCAACCGTTTCCGCGGCGAGCTGACCGAGGAGATCAAGCCGGTGCGCGACGCCGACGGCAAGATCGACATCCAGGGCACGACGCAGGCGATCACGAGCGTGGTGGAAAGCTGGGTGCGCGAGCATCCCGAGCAGTGGCTGTGGCTGCACAGAAGGTGGCGGTAGCGAGCCGTCAAACGGCTAACGCGGTTACCTATTCCTCATCCTGAGGAGCGCGGAATGCGCGTCTTGAAGGATGACGGCCCGGCCGGTGGCCTCGCCCTTCGAGACGCGCGCGAAGAGCGCGCTCCTCAGGGTGAGGGTCTGGCCTTCTCTCTGCCGAAAGACTTCGTCCCAAACAAAAAGGCCCCGGCGCATGACCGGGGCCTTCGCGTTCAAGCTCTCGAACCGTTCAGTACTTCGCGACCACCGGTCCACCGAACGTGTAGTTCACGCGCACCGTGCCGATGTCGATGTCCTGGCTGATGCGGTGGGTGCTTGGCGGCGCGGCGAAGGGGGCAATGGTGTTCGTGGTCACGTCCCGGCTGCCCATGAACAGATGATCGTATTCGACAGCGACAGACCAGCCCGGCGCGAAGCCGAACTCGATTCCCGCTCCCACGGTCCCTCCCCAACGCGTCTCGGAGCCGACGGCACCGGTCTGGCCGGCGACGACGGCGAAGAACGGCGCGAGAGCGGCCGCGCCGGCCGGCGTCACCGTGAGCGAGTATTTGTCGTGAACGACGGCCGCACCGCCCTTGGCATAGAGCAGCACGTTGTTGAAGGCGTATCCGACCTGCCCCGTGAACAGGCCGAAGGCGTCGACCTTGGTGACGTCGTTGAGGAGAGAGGTGGTACCAAAGACGGCATACTGGCTCGCGTTGCTGCCCCTAAAATCGGCCCAGTTGCCCTGCGCCTCCAGGCCAAACACCCAGTTGGTCGCCTGCCAGCGATAGCCGATCTGTCCACCGACGGTG
This sequence comes from Bradyrhizobium barranii subsp. apii, assembly GCF_011516635.5. Lineage (GTDB taxonomy): Bacteria > Pseudomonadota > Alphaproteobacteria > Rhizobiales > Xanthobacteraceae > Bradyrhizobium > Bradyrhizobium barranii. The sequence continues at coordinate 6,187,651 of NZ_CP096255.1, forward strand.
GCGCCTGTCGCGTTGTGGCACCCCTCGGGAACTGACGGCACGATCGGGAAGCCGGAATCGTTGAAGATGTCCCAGCAAGTGTGCGCAGAACCGCCGCCACCGTTGATACCGAGATAGAGACCGCCCCAATTGTAGACCGGCACCACGACAGGAGCCTTGGTGTAACGCGGGGCCATGTCAGCCGCCGACGCAGCGGTGACGAACAGCAACGAGCCAGCCGCAGCCAGAACAACTTTCTTCATTGGGGCAATTCCTATGAGCGAATATATTCCGGTTCCATACACCGGAACCGCGCCGGACGCTGTCACCCCAAGGACACATCCGGATACCATCGCAACGACGTCAGGTTGTATGCGCAATCTGAGAAGACCGGCCGCAGATCGGCACCGCGCGCTGCTTCAGGTCATTGCGTCCGCGCGTCGATGAAGCCAGGCGTCACCGCGACTTAGGCACCGCCACCGCCGGCGACCCGCAGGTGACGCTTCTACTGTGCATGGGGTTGTTTTGCAGATTTTGGCTTCCGGGCGGTTCCCAGAGCGACTACCGCCCTGTCTTCACCTTGGTCCAGAGCCGGTTGATGATCCGCTGTGTCGCCGGCTCGCGCGCCGTGATGACGAACAGTTTTGCCAGCGTCGCCTCGTCCGGATAGATGTTCTTGTCACCAAGGATCTTCGGATCGACCAGCTTCTGGCTGGCGAGGTTGCCGTTGGCGTAGGACAGGAAGTCCGAATTCTTGGCGGCGACATCAGGACGGTAGAGATAGTTGATCAGCTCGTAGGCTTCCTTGACGTTCTTGGCGTCCGCGGGGATCGCGAGATTGTCGAAGAACATCTGCGCGCCCTCCTTCGGGATGGCGTAGCCGATCTCGATGCCGCTGCTATCGTCCTTCTTGGCCTCCGCCGCGCGGGCGCGGGCCTGCATGATGTCGCCGGACCAGCCGACCACGAAGCAGATCTCGCCGGTGGCGAGCGCGCTGAGATATTCGGACGAGTGAAACTTGCGCACGGACGGTCGGACCTTGGCGACGATTTCGGCGGCCTTCTCGAGGTCGGCCTGCTTGGTCGAGTTCGGATCGAGCCCGAGATAGTTCAGCGCCGCCGGGAAGATGTCGTCGGCGGAGTCGAGCATGTGGACGCCGCAGTCTTTGAACTTCGCCAAATTTTCCGGCTTGAAGACGATGTCCCAGCTGTCGATCTTCGCGTCGGGCCCGAGGATTTGCTTCACCTTGGCGACGTTGTAGCCGATGCCCGTCGTGCCCCACATGAAGTTGGCGGCGTAGACATTGCCGGGGTCGTAAATGCCAAGGCGCTCGGTCACCACCGGCCAGGCATTGGAGAGGTTCGGCAGCTTCGACTTGTCGAGCTTCTGGAAGATGTTGGCCTTGATCTGGCGCTGGAGGAAATAGGCCGTGGGCACCACGACGTCGTAGCCGGACTTGCCGGCCATCAGGCGCGTCTCCAGCGTCTCGTTGGCATCAAACGTGTCGTAGACCACCTTGATGCCGGTCTCCTTGGTGAAGGCATCAAGGACGTCAGGCGCCATGTAGTTGGACCAGTTGTAGAAGTTGACGACCCGCTCCTCGGCCCCTGCGGGGGCGGAAAGCAACGTCAGCGCCGCGGCGATTGCAAAACCAAGGCAACGCCCGGAGCGGCCGACGTTCGTCATCTTTCCTACCTCTTGCGCCCGCGCACCGCGTCCGACAGCCGCTCCAGCGCGGTGTCGAGCGTCTCGTCCTTCTTGGCAAAGCAGAAGCGCACCACGGAGGTCACCGCATCCTGCTCGTAGAAGGCCGACACCGGGATCGCCGCGACCTTGTAGTCCTTCACGATCCGCCAGCAGAACTCGGTGTCGCTCTCGTTGAGCCCGAGCGGCGACAGGTCGACGGTGAGGAAGTAGGTGCCCTGCGACTTCAGCACGGGGAAGCCGAGGCTCTCCAGTCCCCTGGTCAGGCGGTCCCTGCTCCGCGTCAGGTCCTTCCGCATCGACAGGAAGTAGTCGTCGGACTTGCCGAGCCCATAGGCGACGGCGGCCTGGAGGTTCGGTGCGGTGGTGAAGGTCAGGAACTGGTGCACCTTGGCGGCCACCCGTAGCAGCGGCGGCGCGGCGCAGACGAAGCCGATCTTCCAGCCGGTCAGCGAGAAGATCTTGCCGGCCGAGCCGACCTTGATGGTGCGATCGCGCATGCCGGGGATGGTGATCAGCGGGATGTGCTTGTGCTCGTCGAAGGTGACGTGCTCCCAGACCTCGTCGCAGATCGCGATGACGTCGAACTCCTGGCAGTAGCGGGCGAGCAGCTCGAGGTCCTCGCGCGGATAGACCACCGCGGAGGGATTCAGGGGATTGTTGAAGAGCACCGCCTTGGTCTTTGAATTGAAGACGCTTTTCAGCATGTCCTCATTCAACCGCCAGTGCGGCGGCTCGAGCCGTACCAGGCGCGGAATGCCGCCGGCCTGACGGATGATCGGCAGGTAGGAATCATAGACCGGCTGGAAGCAGACCACCTCGTCGCCGGGCTGGACCACCGCGAGGATCGCCGAGGTCAGCGCCTCGGTGCCGCCGGAGGTCACCATCACCTCGCTCATCGGATCGAGCTTGAGGCCGTGCCAGTGGCCGTAATGGGTCGCGATCGCCTGGCGCAGCTCCGGCAGGCCCATCATCGAGGGGTACTGGTTGTAGCCGTTCAGCGAGGCCTCGGCCGCGGCGCGGCGGATATCCTCAGGCCCGGGATCGTCGGGAAAGCCCTGGCCGAGATTGATGGCGTTGTTGTCGCGCGCGGCCTGCGACATCGCCTCGAAGATGGTGACGGGAAGGTCGGCAAAGACCTTGTTCAGCGAGGAGCTCTTGGTCGTCATCGCGAGGTCAGCCACCGACCTTGCTGGGAAGACCCGCCGCCTTCCAGCCCAGCATGCCGCCGGCCAGATGCTTGTCATAAGGCAGACCCGCCGCCTGGGCCGCGAGCGAGGCCGTCACCGAGCGTTTTCCGGAGCGGCAGGCGAACACGACCTCCTTGCCCTGGGGATCGGGGATCGCCTTGGGATCGAAGGTCGAGAGCGGCACGACAACGCCGTAAGGATAGGCCCCGGCGTCGACCTCGTTCGGCTCGCGCACGTCGACGAGGAGATAGCGCCCTTCCGCGACACCCTTGGAGACCTCGTCCGGGGTCAGATCCTGTACCTGGTTTGCCACATCATCCTCCAACGTCACGAGCCGCCTGCCGGGGCGATCCCGGCGGGCGGCAACCTCGCCTCTCGGCAGCCGAAAATCAAGCGCTACAAAGGCTTGAGCTGCATCCCGCAAGTTAAAGCTAAATCGCAGCGACTTGAAGTGCGGCTTTCAGGATGCCTGAAACTCCTGCTTCGCATCCCACCACGCGCTCGGTGTCATTCCCCGCGAAGGCGGGGAATCCAGTACGCCGCGGCCTATCGATTCAACCACAACTGTCTCGGAGTACTGGGGCGCCCGGTCAAGCCGGGCGACGACGGCGGTGGGGCTAGATCGTGACCTGGGTACCGACCTCGACCACGCGGCCGGAGGGGATCTGGAAATAGTCGGTGGCGTCGTTGGCGGAGCGGCTGAGCGAGATGAACAGCCGGTCCTGCCAGCGCGGCATGCCGGAATGGGCGGCGGGCTTGAGCGCCCTGCGCGACAGGAAGAACGAGGTCGACATGATGTCGAACTGCCAGCCAAGCTTGCGGGCGATCGCCAGCGCCTTCGGCACATTGGGCGATTCCATGAAGCCGAACTTCAGCGTCACCTTGGAGAAGGTCGGTGAGATCTGCTCCAGCCTCACGCGCTCGGCAGGATCGATGCGCGGGGTCTGGGCGGTCTCGATGGTGAGAATGACATTCTTCTCATGCAGCACTTTGTAGTGCTTCAGACTATGCATCAGCGCGGTCGGGGCACTGAGGGGATCGCTGGTCAGGAACACGGCGGTGCCAGGCACGCGCTGCGGCGGCCGCTTCTCCAGCATCGCCACGAGGTCGGCGAGCGGGAATTCGAGCTTGCGCGACTTCTCGAACAGCAGCCGGCTGCCGCGCCGCCACGTGTACATCAGGATAATCATCAGCGCGCCGAGCGCGAGCGGCACCCAGCCGCCCTCGAACACCTTGAGCAGGTTGGCGGCGAGGAAGGTCAGGTCGAGGAACAGGAACGGTACGATCAGGGCTGCGGCAGCGAACGGCGACCACTTCCAGACCTTCCAGATCACGACGAAGCCCATCATCGCGGTGACCACCATGGTTCCGGTGACGGAGATGCCGTAGGCCGACGCCAACGCGCTGGAGGAACGGAACAGCAGCACCAGCAGCACCACCGCGACCAGCAGAAGCTGGTTGATGCGCGGGATGAAGATCTGGCCCGAATGGGCTTCAGAGGTATGGCGAATTTCGAAGCGCGGCAGCAACCCGAGCTGAATCGCCTGGCGCGTCAGCGAATAGGCACCGGTGATGACGGCCTGGCTCGCGATCACCGTGGCGGCGGTGGCGAGAACGACCATGCAGCCGCGGAAAAAGCCTTGCGGGAACAGCTGGAAGAACGGGCTCACGATCGCGCCGGGATCGCCGAGGACGAGAGCGCCCTGCCCCAGATAGTTCAGCGCCAGCGATGGCAGCACGATGAACAGCCAGGCGGTCTGGATCGGCCGCTTGCCGAAATGGCCGAGGTCGGCATAGAGCGCCTCGGCACCGGTGACCGCCAGGAACACGGCGCCCAGCGTCACGAAACCAATGATGCCGTGATGGAACATGAAGGACACGGCGTAGAGCGGGTTCAGCGCGAACAGCACCTGCGGCTGCTCGATGATCGGGTGGATTGCCGCGATCGCGATCACCGCGAACCAGACGCACATCACGGGACCGAAAAACGCGGCGACGCGGGCGGTGCCACGCGACTGCACGGCGAACAGGCCGACCAGGATGATCACGGTCAACGGAACGATGTAGGGCTCGAAGTGCAGGGTGACGTCCTTCATGCCTTCGATGGCCGACAGGACCGAAAGCGCCGGCGTGATCACGGCGTCGCCGTAGAACAGGGCGCCGGAAATGATGCCGAGCAGGACGATGGTCGCCCCGCCGGTGCCGACCGCGCGCTGCGCCAGCGCCATCAGCGCCAGCGTGCCGCCCTCGCCATTGTTGTCGGCACGGAGCAGGATCACGACGTATTTGAGCGTCACCACGACGATGAGCGCCCACAGGATCAGCGAGAGCACGCCGAGCACGGCCGCCGGCGTCGGCACCCCCTCTGCGCCCGAGGCCGCCATCACCGCCTCGCGGAACGCGTAGAGCGGGCTGGTGCCGATATCACCGTAGACGACGCCGATGCTGCCGAGCGTCAGCGCACCGAAACGGGCGGTGGTGTGGGCTTCGCCATGCCCATTGGCCGCCGCCGTTTCCGGGGCGGAAATCGCTACGTCACTTGTCATGGGAGAGCCCAGTGGCCTCTAGAATGCTTCACTGCACAACGGCGGAAGAGCGCGCGGCTTATAGTCCTGCGCTGCCGGCATAGCCTAGCCCGATTTTGGGCCCTTGCCATGCGAAATTTGCATGACTTGGCCAATTGCGTTCAGATGGTGACTTGGGTGCCGACTTCAACCACCCGCCCGGTCGGAATCTGGAAATAGTCGGTGGCGTCGTTGGCGGACCGGCTCAGCGCGATGAAGAGGTGGTCCTGCCACAGCGGCATGCCCGACTGCGCCGAGGCCTTGAGCGACCTTCGCGACACGAAGAACGAGGTCGACATGATGTCGAACTGCCAGCCCTGCTTGCGGGCGATCGCCAGCGCTTTCGGGACGTTCGGCTGCTCCATGTAGCCGAAGCGCAGTTTGACCTTGGAGAACTTGTCGCTGATCTTCTCCATGCGGAACCGCTCGGACAGTTCGACCCGCGGCGTGTGCGCGGTCTCGATGGTCAGGACCACGTTGTGCTCGTGCAGCACCTTGTTGTGCTTGAGATTATGCAGCAGCGCGGTCGGCACGAAGGCGGGATCGCTGGTGAGGAACACCGCGGTGCCCTTGACGATGTGCGGCGGGCGTTTTTCGAGGCTGCGGATCAGGTCGTCGAGCGGCACCTCGATCCGGCGCGTCTTCTGGAGCAGTATCCCCGTCCCCTTGCGCCAGGTCCAGATGGTCCCGGCCATGACCGCGCCGAACAGCAGCGGCACCCAGGCGCCCTCGAGCAGCTTGAGCAGATTGGCGCTGAAGAAGCTGATGTCGACGACGACGAAGGGCACGATCACCGCCGCAGCCGTCGCGGCGCGCCAGTTCCACAGTTTCCAGATCACGACGAAGCCCATGACGCCGTCGGCGACCATGGTGGTGGAGACCGCGATGCCGTAGGCCGAAGCCAGATTGCTGGGGGTGTGGAACAACAGCACCAGCAGCATCACGCCGATCAGCAGCAGCCGGTTCACACGCGGCAGATAGATCTGGCCGGCATGGGTCTCGGAGGTGTAGCGCACCTCGAAGCGCGGCAGGAGGCCAAGCTGCACCGCCTGATAGACCAGCGAATAGGCGCCGGTGATCACGGCCTGGCTCGCGATCACGGTTGCCGCGGTCGCAAGTCCAACCAGCGGCAGCACCAGACTCTCGGGCACCATGCGATAGAACGAATGCTCGATCGCGCTGGGATCGGACAGCACCAGCGCGCCCTGCCCGAAATAGTTGATCAGGAGCGCGGGCAGCACGAAGAACATCCAGGCCGACTGGATCGGCTTGCGGCCGAAATGGCCGAGATCGGCGTAGAGCGCCTCGCCGCCCGTGACCGCCAGGAACACGGCGCCGAGCGTGACCAGACCGATCGTGCCGTGCGACAGCAGGAATTGCAGCGCGTAATAGGGATTGATGGCCGCCAGCACCGACGGATCGTCGGCGATGTGCACGGCACCCATCACCGCAAGAACGGTGAACCAGATCACCATCACCGGCCCGAAGGCCGAGGCCACCAGCGCCGTCCCTTTGCTCTGGACCGCGAACAGCAACACCAGGATGATGACGGTGAGCGGTACGACATAGTGGTCGAAGGCGGGGGTCACGAGCTTCAGACCCTCGACCGCCGACAGCACCGAGATGGCCGGCGTGATCATGGAATCGCCGATGAACATGGAGGCGCCGACCACGCCGAGCGCCATCAGAAACCAGCTTCGCCGTCCGAGCGCACGCTGGCCGAGTGCCATCAGCGAGAGCGTGCCGCCCTCCCCGTTATTGTCGGCGCGCAGCAGCAGCAGGACGTATTTGGCGGTGACGACGATAAAGAGCGCCCAGAGGATCAGCGAGAGCACGCCGAGCACCATGACCCGCGAGACCGGCTCGCCATGGGCCGCGCCCCTGACCGCCTCGTGGAATGCGTACAGCGGCGAGGTGCCGATATCGCCGAAGACAACGCCGATGCTTCCGAGCGTCAGGCCCCAGAAACCCGAGGTGACCGGCCCGTCCTGAGCGTCGGTCGATGTGATGCTCGCCGTCATGTGAGATGAGAAACGCTTCTTCCCGAGAATTGATCCGGCGCCTTTTGACCGTTCCGGCGCGCCTGTCAATCGGCACACCACCATAGCAGCCGCCGGGGCGGTTGCTGTGACGGCGCAGCAACGATCGTTGTTAGCGCGACGACATGCCTCAGGTAAGATGGTAGCGCAAGTGCCTAGAGCCGTCCGCTCCAAGGGAAGCGGAACGGGCCTCGACATTCTGGGGTTGACGCGTTTTCTTCACGCGAAACCGGCGGCCGCTTCGCGCGAAACGCTCTACGGCTTCAAATTCGGCGGCAGCGGCGGATCCTCGCGCATCAGCGTGATCGTCACCCGCCGGTTGGCCGCGAGCGAGGGATCTTCCGGAAACAGCGGCTGAGTGTCCGCCTTGCCGGCGACGGCGAAGATGTGAGACGGCGGCAGGCCCTCGCGTTCGAGGATCTGACGCACGGCATTGGCGCGATCGGCCGACAGGTCGAAGGCGCCATAGTCGCTGCGGGTCGGCACGAATCCGGCGGCGGTGTGGCCGGCGATGGAGACACGGAGCGGCGTTGCCTTCAGCGGGATCGCGAGCTTCTCGATCAGGCGGCGGGTGCGGTCATACGGCACCTTGGAGCCGTCGGCGAACATCGAGCGGCCATCCTGGTCGACGATCTCCAGGTTGAGCCCCTGCTTGGTCTCCTCGAACATGATGTGCTTGGACATCTCGGTCAGTTCCGGCATGTCCTGCAACGCTTGGCGCAGCGAGGCCGCGGCGAGCGCAAAGTTGCGGTCGACCTTGATCTTCGCGCCCGACGTGCGGTCGCGGTCCTCCTGATCCGGCGTCGGCGTGTTGGAGGCGTCCTCGGGCTGGATGTGGTCGACGTTCTTCAGCCGCGGGCGGGTCGGCAGGCCGTCGGACTCGACGATGCCGGCGTAGCGCGCTTCGCTCTGCACGCCGAATGCGTCGCGCATGGAGCCGGCGACGATCTTCAGCTTGTTGGCGTCCTGGGTCGAGAACGCCACGAGCATCACGAAGAAGCTCATCATCAGGCCCATCAGGTCGGCGAAGGTCACGAACCAGCCGTGACCGCCACCGTGAGCATCGCCGCGCTTCTTCTTGGCCATCTCTCGAGATCCCGGGCGGCGGCTTTACGCCGGCACCGGCTCGCCCTCGGCGTGACGATGCTTCTCCGGCAAATAGGCCAGCAGCATTTCGCGCACGAGCGTCGGGCTCTTGGAGTCACGGATCATCAGGATGCCGTCGATGATCAGCGTGCGGTTGGTTTCCTCGTCGAGCAGCTTGCCGTGCAGCTTGTCGGCGATCGGCAGACAGAACAGGTTCGCGACGAGCGCACCGTACAGGGTCGCGAGCAGCGCGGTCGCCATGAACGGACCGAGCTTGGAGGGATCGGTCATGTTGGCGAACATCTGCACCATGCCGATCAGGGTGCCGATCATGCCGAAGGCCGGGGCGCAGTCGCCGATGGCGCGGTAGATCTTGCTGCCTTCGTCGAGGTGCATGAGGAAGTTGTCGCGGTCGCGCTCGAGATTGTCGCGGATGAAGTCGAGGTCGTAGCCGTCGGCGACGTAGCGGATGCCCTTGGCCAGGAACGGCTCGTCGGTCTCGACCTTTTCGAGGCCGACCGGGCCCTGCTTGCGAGCGATCTCGGCGATGCGGGCGAGCTCGTCGACGAGGTCGTGCGCCGACAGGCGGCTCATGGTGAAAGCGAACTTGGCGCCGAGCGGAAGGCCGTGCAGGAGCGCGCTGAGCGGAAAGCGGATCATGGTGGCCGAGACCGAGCCGCCGAAGATGATGATCATGGCATGTTCGGAGATGAACATGTGGAGGTCGCCGCCCATGAAGATCATCGCCGTAATGACGATGATGCCCGCAATGAGCCCGACGCTCGTCATGATATCCATGGGACACTCCAACGCGAACGCAACAACGGCCGTCCTGGCCGCTGGCGCGGCCCAACCCCGAACCGCATCGGAAACCCTAGAGTGCCCCCCTTAAAGCCGCGTAAAGGTTAAGTTGAGCCGGGGCGCCAGACCGACGCAGCGCGCTGACAGGGCGCCGGCTTTGCCCGCGACCGACGGGAATCTCAACACTTCGCTAACCATGGTTGCGGGGCGCCAGGACGGCAGCTCAGGACGAAAGCCCGGTCAGTTCGAGGCTGAGTGCGCGCAGGAGCCTGCGTGCGCCGGCATCGTAGGCCTGCGGATTGGCGCGGGTCTCGTTCATGCCGTTGAAGAACAGTCCGCTCTTGCCGGCGACGTCGTCGCCTTCGACGAGGTGCAGGATCGCCGCACCGCCCTGCTCCACCGTCGAGATCGGCGTGATGCCGCCGGCGCGCACCATCGTGGTGTTCATGTAGGTCGCCGGATGCAGCGCGTTGACGGTGATGCCCATGCGCTTCAATTCCTCCGCGAAGTCGATGGTGAACATGATCTGCGCGAGCTTGCTCTGGGCGTAGGCGCGCGAGCCGCTGTAGCCCTTGCTGATCATGACGTCGTCGAAATCGATCGGATGCTGACCGAGAGAGGCAACATTGACGACACGCGAAGGTGCCGCGGACTTCAGCAGCGGCAGCAGCAAGTGCGCAAGCAGGAAGCCCGAGAGATAGTTCACCGCAAAGCGCAGTTCGTAGCCGTCCGGACTCTCCTGCCGTTGCGGTCCGTCGTTCTGCGAGCCGATGCCGGCGTTGCTGACGAACACATCGAGACGGTGGTGATCGCGGAGAACGGCCGCAGCGAGCTCTCGCGTGCCTGACATCGACGACAAGTCGGCCTGGTAGAATGTCGGCGCGGCGTGGCCGGCCTGCACGATCTGGTCGATCAGCGCTTTCGCGCGCACGGCATCGCGGCCGTGGATCAGGACCCTCGCACCTGCTTCGGCCAGCCGGCGCGCGACGTGACGGCCGACGCCGTCCGTCGAACCGGTGATCAGGACGGTTTTGCCAGTCATCTTCATTGTGCGTCCTCCGACTGCGGCCCTGCGCCACATCCGCGACGAGAGATCATGCAGTATTCTATCGCCGGGCGGCATGCTCCATTGCAGGAGCCGTTTTGCCATGTTGACGCTGTTCGGTCTTCTCACCGCGCTGCCGGCGGTGCTGGCGCTCCACCTGCTCGAGCCAGGGCTCGTCCTGCCGGCGTTCAGCGTCTTGCTGTTTGTCGAGGCGGGCTTTGCCGTGATCGCAGCGCGCTTGATTCACGTCCCTGATAATGCCGACGACATCACCCTCTGGGATCTCGCCGGCGGCTTCACCCTGATCGGATGCGCCGCCGCAGTCTTCGGCGAGCCGGATCAGGCCGCCCTGTTTCTGACGGAACAGGGCGGCCCACGGCCGGCAACGCGGCCGTAAGTCGTTCGGTCGCCCGTTAGTGAATCTCCGCCGAGCGCTTCAGCGCGGCCTTCAGCTTCTCCAGCGAGAAGTCGGGGCTGCGCGCGATCTCCAGGATCGGCGTCTCGCGGCGGCCACAGAGTTCGGCAGCCTCGGGAAGCTTTGCGGCGATGTCGAGCGGGATCACGATCGCGCCGTGCTGGTCGGCGTGGATCAGGTCGTCGGATTTCACGGTCATGCCGGCAACGCGGACCTCGCCACCGAAGCTTTCCGCATGCACCCAGGCATGCGACGGGCCGATCGAGCCGGCCAGCGCCTGGAAGCCAGGGGCCCATTGCGGGATGTCGCGGATCGAGCCGTCGGTGATGACACCGAGGCAACCGAGCGCCTTGTGCACGTTGCTCTGCACCTCGCCCCAGAACGCGCCGTAGCCGACGTCGGGACCGTCGATGTCCTGGATCACCGAGATACGCGGACCGTGGCCGGTGCCGACATATTCGTAATATTCGATGCGGCGCTTGGACTGCTCTTCGGCCGGCAGCGAGGACTTCAGCACCGAGCGGATCGCAACCGTGCGGGCATAACCGACGATCGGCGGCAGGTCGGGAAATGGGCAGACCAGTTGCTTGGTGGTGTAGCCGATCAACCGGCGCTCGGGCGCCACGATCTCCATGGCATTGCAGATCGTCGGCGTGTCATAGCGGCCCAGCGCTTCGAGGACGGCAGCGGGCAGCAGCCCGGTCGCGGTATCAGTCACGGCGTTCTCTCCCAGATTGGCGGCCGCTGTTGGCGCGGTGCCGCCGGCACAGGGCGATATAGCCGAGATCGGGCTTCAACCCAACTCGGCCGCCTTCATGGCAGATATCCGCGAAAACCGCTCAGTGCATGATCCGGAAAAGTGCGCAGCGGTTTTCCGAAAAGATCATGCTCAAACAACGACCTAAAGCGCGATGACGATTCAGCCAAATCTCATCGCGCTTTAGTGCAGCCGTCCGGGCCGGTCGTCGTCGTCGTGTGGCGGCTCCGACAAATTGGCCAGCGTCGGCGCCGAAGGCGGCGACGGGACCTCGCCTCCCGACGGCGCGGTGGCCGCCATCGCGCGCGCCTGGTCGCGATAGGATTTGTAGCCGAGCGGCAGACCGAGCAGATACAGCACCGTGCCGATCGACAGCACGTGCCAGGGATAGGCGATCAGGATAGCGATGAACACGATCACCGCGACGAACGCCGGCAGCACCAGCTCGGGCGGCACGCGCATGCGCTTGGTCTTGCCGGAGAATACCGGCAGGCGCGACACCATCAGGAAGGCGATCAAGAGCGTATAGGCCGCCGTCACCGCCGCGGGCAGCCGGCCGAGATCGAGAAACGCGACGTAGATCGGCAGCAGCACGGTGATCGCGCCGGCCGGCGCCGGCACGCCGGTGAAGAAATTGGCGGCGAAGGCCGGCTTGTTCGGATCGTCCATGGTGGCGTTGAAGCGCGCGAGCCTCAAGCCTCCGGAGATCGCGAACACCATGGCGGCGATCCAGCCGGCATTGCCGAGCTCGTGCAACTGCCAGAAGTACAGCATCAGGCCGGGCGCGACGCCGAAATTGACGAAGTCGGCGAGGCTGTCGAGCTCGGCGCCGAACTTGGACTGGCCCTTGATCATGCGCGCGACGCGACCATCGATGCCGTCGAGCGCGGCCGCGAACACGATGGCGTAGACCGCGAGCGTCATCCGCCCCTCGATCGACAGCCGGATCGAGGTCAGGCCGGCGCAGATCGCCAGCAGCGTGATGACGTTGGGCACCAGCATCCGCACCGGAATCGGGCGGAACCGCCGGCGGCGGACGTCGGGATCCTTGAAGTCGTAGGGCGTCATGGCTCGTCCTTATCTCAATGCGAGATATAGCAAGCCCTGTTCCCCTCCGCCATTGCGGCGGAAGGCCCCTTTGGACCGACTATTGGTTAATTGGCGCGGTAGGCGCGGCTTGGGTCGTCCCCGGCAAGATCGGCCAAAATCGTCTCCCCGGCGATCGCCGTCTGCCCTTCCGACACCAGCGCCTTGGTACCCAGGGGCAAATAGACGTCGAGGCGCGAGCCGAAGCGGATCAGGCCAAACCGCTCGCCCGCCCCGATCGCCTGCCCTTCCCTGACGAAGCAGACGATGCGCTTGGCGACGAGCCCCGCGATCTGGACCACGCCGATCCGCGCCGTCGGCGTCGTGATCACGAGCGAGTTGCGCTCATTGTCCTCGCTCGCCTTGTCGAGCTCGGCGTTGATGAACAGGCCGGGCCGGTAGGCGATGCGGTCCACCCTGCCCGCGATCGGGCTGCGGTTCACATGGCAGTTGAACACGCTCATGAACACCGAGATGCGCGGCAGCGGCCGGTCGCCGAGCCCGAGCTCGGCCGGCGGCAGCGCCATGGTGATCATCGAGACGCGGCCGTCGGCCGGCGACACCACGAGCCCCTCGCGCACCGGCGTCACGCGCACGGGGTCGCGGAAAAACAGCGCGCACCACACGGTCAGGATCGTGCCGATCCACCCGAGCGGCGACCACAGCCAGAACAGGATCAGGCTTGCCAGCGCAAAGCCGCCAATGAAGGGATAGCCCTCCTTGTGGATCGGCGGGATCTGACGCTGGATCGAATCGAGGATGGACATCGCTATCTGCCGCCTGGAAGTTGATGGCGCCGGGTCGTCCCCGCGCGGTGGAGTTGTTTAGGCCAGAGTTGGGACCCGAGACAAGGTCACTCCGCGGCCGCTGACGTCGCGAGGGCGTCGTCGACCGGCGGCGGCTCCCGGTTGGGCGCCTCGCTGGAATCCGCCATCTTGGCCAGTTTCTCGCGTGCCGCCTCGGCCTCGCGCTGCCTGTTCCACATGCTGGCATAGAGGCCGCCCTGCACGAGCAGCTTGGCGTGGGTGCCCCGCTCGGCGATGCGGCCCTGGTCCAGCACGATGATCTCGTCGGCGCCGACGATGGTGGAAAGCCGGTGCGCGATCACCAGCGAGGTGCGGTTCTTCGCCACGCGGTCGAGCGCGCCCTGGATCTCGTGCTCGGTGTGGGTATCGAGCGCCGAGGTCGCCTCGTCCAGCACCAGGATCGGCGGCGCCTTGAGCACGGTGCGCGCGATGGCGACGCGCTGCTTCTCGCCGCCCGAGAGCTTCAGGCCGCGCTCGCCGACCTGGGTCTCGTAACCCATCGGCGCCATGCGGATGAAATGATCGATCTGCGCCAGCCGCGCCGCCTCTTCGACCTCGGCATCATCAGCATCCCAGCGGCCGTAGCGGATGTTGTAGCGGATGGTATCGTTGAACAGCACCGTATCCTGCGGCACCATTCCGATCGAGGCGCGCAGTGAATCCTGCGTGACCTCGCGGATGTCCTGGCCGTCGATCAGGATCTTGCCGCCGGACACGTCATAGAGGCGGAACAGAAGCCGCGAGATGGTCGACTTGCCCGCCCCGGACGGGCCGACGATCGCGACCGTCTTGCCGGCCGGCACCTCGAAGCTGATGCCTTTGAGAATCGGCCGCGTCGGCTCATAGGCAAATCGCACGTCATCGAAACGCAGATTGCCGGCCGAGATCACCAGCGGCTGCGCATCGGGCGCATCCTTGATCTCGGCCTCGCGGCCGAGCACGCCAAACATCTTCTCGATGTCGATGATGGCCTGCTTGATCTCGCGATAGACCATGCCCATGAAATTCAGCGGCTGGTAGAGCTGGATCATCATGGCATTGACCAGCACGAAATCGCCGACCGTGTTGGTGCCGTTGCGCACGCCGATCGCGCACATCAGCATGGTCGCGGTCAGCCCGAACGTGAAGATCACGGCCTGGCCGGTGTTGAGCACCGCGAGCGACGTATAGGCCTGGACGCTCGACTCCTCGTAGCGCGCGACCGAGCGGTCGTAGCGCTGCGCCTCGCGCGCCTCGGCGCTGAAATATTTCACCGTCTCGTAGTTGAGCAGCGAGTCGATCGCCTTGGTGTTCGCCTCGGTGTCGGAATCGTTCATCTTGCGGCGGATCCCGATCCGCCACTCGGTCGCGATGTAGGTGTAGTACATGTAGACCGCGACCGTGATCAGCGTCGCCACCACGTAGCGCCAGTCGAACTGCCACAGCAGCACCGCCAGCAGCAGCGTGACCTCGACGATGGTCGGGATCAGCTGCAGGATCACCATGCGCACGATGACCTCGATACCCTCGCGGCCGCGCTCGAGCACGCGGGTCAGGCCGCCGGTCTTGCGCTCGAGGTGAAAGCGCAGCGACAGCTCGTGCATGTGGATGAAGGTGATGGTGGCGAGCTTGCGCACCGCATGCATGGCGACGCGAGCGAAGATGCCGTCGCGCCATTGCGTCAGCACCGCCATCAGGATGCGCGTCACGCCATAGCTTGCGGTCAGCAGCAATGGCGAGGCGATCACCCAGAGGTGCCAGTTGTCGGGCTGCACCGGTGCGGTGTTGGCGCCGGTCAGCGCATCCGTCGCCCATTTGAAGCTGAACGGCACGGTCAGCGTGATCAGCTTGGCGGCGAGCAGCAGCACCATCGACCAGACCACCCGCATCTTCAGGTCGAAACGGTCGCCCGGCCAGATATAGGGCCACAGATGCGCCAGCGTGCCCATCAGCGTGGCTCGCTCCAGCGCTCCCCCTGCGGGAGGATCGGGAACGTCTGCGCCGTCGAACGATTGAGGTTGGTCCATCAAGAAGCCTGAAAGCCCGCCGGGTGCGGGCAGCGTTACGATTTGCGGTTTTCGCCCGTCATATAGAGCCTTCCCGATGCCAGCGCACCCCGCCAGATGGCGAATCTTTGATTGTTTGTCGCCATTTACCGGTAGATTTCCGGGTGATCCGAATCACCGATTGGGCTTGACGCCCCTGCGCTGCAATGCATCATGGCACCAATGAGCACGATCAAAACTGTCTGCGTCTATTGCGGCTCCGGCCCAGGAACCAATCCCAGCTTCACCGAAGGCGCCAAGGCGTTCGGCAAGGCTCTCGCCGAGAACAACGTCCGCCTGGTCTATGGCGGCGGCTCGCTCGGCCTGATGGGCTCGGTCGCGACCTCCGTGCTCGATCACGGCGGCACCGTCACCGGCATCATTCCTGAATTCCTCCGGAAGCGCGAGAACGCGCTGACCCGCGTGCAGGAGATGATCGTCACCCCCGACATGCACGAGCGCAAGCGGCTGATGTTCGAGCGCTCCGACGCCTTCGTGGCTCTGCCGGGCGGCGTTGGCACGCTCGAAGAGCTGGTGGAGCAGCTGACCTGGAAACAGCTCGGCCGTCACGCCAAGCCGGTGCTGCTAGCCAACATCGACAATTTCTGGGAGCCGCTGTTCTCGCTGCTGTCGCACATGCGCCAGACCGAGTTCATCCGCGCCGGCCTTTCGGTCGACATCCTCAAGGCCGATCGCGTCGAGGATATTCTGCCGAAGCTGAAAGCGGCAGCGGCACAGATCGCCGAATCTGAAACGCAGCTCGCCCCGGAAGTGGCGCGCAAGCTCTAGCGCCTTACTCCGCCGGAAACGTCACCGCCTCGATCCGGTTGCCATCGGGATCGGTCACGAAGGCCACGTAGTAGCGCACGCGGTCATGCGGACGGATGCCCGGCGCGCCGTCGGACGCACCGCCGGCGGACAGCGCCGCGGCGTGAAACGCATCGACCTCGGCCGTCGTCTTCGCCCGCAGGCAGATGTGCACGCCGCTCTCCGCTGCCACGCGCGGCATCCCCTCGCGTAAGTTGATCCAGAACTCGGGATAGGTCTTGCCGAAGCCGACCGTCCGCGGCCGCACGACGAGGCGCGCGAGCCCGAGGGCCGCGAGCGTGGTCTCGTAGAATTTTGCAGAGCGATCGAGATCGGTGACGCCGACGGAGATGTGGTCGATCATATGCCGTGCTCCCTCCCCTCGTCATTGCGAGCGAAGCGAAGCAATCCAGAGCCCCTCCGCGGAACGATTCTGGATTGCTTCGTCGCTTCGCTCCTCGCAATGACGGCGTTTGTGGCCGCGCCGTCCCTTACATTGCCGTCCCCTACGCCGGCGCCCCCGACTTCACCAGCTTGTAGATCACCGAATCCATCAGCGCCTGGAACGAGGCGTCGATGATGTTCGGGGACACGCCGACCGTGGTCCAGCGATCGCCGTTCTCGTCCTCGCTCTCGATCAGCACGCGCGTGACCGCGCCGGTGCCGCCGTTGAGGATACGGACGCGGTAGTCGATCAGCGTCAGGCCCTCGATGTACTTCTGGTACTTGCCGAGATCCTTGCGCAGCGCGACGTCGAGCGCGTTGACGGGACCGTTGCCTTCCGCGGCCGAGATCAAACGCTCGCCGGCGACGTCGACCTTGACCACGGCAAGCGCGACGGTGACGCGCTCACCGTGCGAATTGTAGCGCTGCTCGACGTTGACGTCGAACTGCTCGACCTCGAAATAATGCGGCACCTTGCCGAGCGTGCGCCGCGCCAAGAGGTCGAACGAGGCGTTGGCGGATTCATAGGCGTAGCCCGCCGCCTCGCGCTCCTTCAATTCCTCGACCAGCCGCGTCAGCTTGGGATCGCTCTTCTCGTAGGCAATGCCGGCCCGGTCCAGCTCCGCGATGACGTTGGAGCGTCCGGCCTGGTCTGACACCAGCACCTTGCGATGATTGCCGACCAATTCCGGCAGCACATGCTCATACGTCTGCGGGTCCTTCAGCACGGCGGAAGCATGAATGCCGGTCTTGGTGACGAAGGCGCTCTCGCCGACATAGGCCGCATGCCGGTTCGGCACGCGGTTGAGCATGTCGTCGAGGGTGCGCGAGACCTTGACGAGAGTTGCGAGCTTTTCGGGCGTGACGCCGATCTCGAAGGCGTCGGAAAACTCCTTCTTGAGCTTCAGCGTCGGGATCAGCGAGCACAGATTGGCGTTGCCGCAGCGCTCGCCGAGACCATTCAGCGTGCCCTGGATCTGCCGCGCGCCGGCCCGCACCGCGGCCAGCGAATTGGCCACGGCCTGCTCGGTGTCGTTATGGGCGTGGATGCCGACATGGTCGCCCGGGATGTGTTTCGTCACCTCGGTGACGATGGCCTCGATCTCGTTCGGCATGGTGCCGCCATTAGTGTCGCACAGCACCACCCAGCGCGCGCCGGCCTCATGGGCGGCCTTGGCGCAGGCGAGCGCGAAGGTTGAATCCTCCTTGTAGCCGTCGAAGAAGTGCTCGCAGTCGAGCATGACCTCGCGGCCCGCTGCCTTCGCCGCCGCGACGCTGTCGCGGATCGACGCCAGATTTTCTTCCTTCGTCGTCTCCAGCGCGACGCGCACCTGATAGGCCGAGGACTTCGCCACGAAGCAGATCGCGTCGGCCTTCGCTTCGAGCAGCCCGGCCACGCCGGGATCGTTGGAGACCGAGCGCCCTGCCCGGCGCGTCATGCCGAAGGCCGTGAAACGCGCATGCTTGAGCTTGGGCTTGGTGCCGAAGAACTCGGTGTCGGTCGGATTGGCGCCGGGATAGCCGCCCTCGACATAGTCGATGCCGAGATCGTCGAGCATCGCCGCGATGACCTGCTTGTCGGTCAGGGTGAAATCGACGCCGTTGGTCTGCGCCCCGTCGCGCAGCGTGGTGTCGAACAGATAGAGACGCTCCTTGCTCATTGCGCAGCTCCGAGCGTCTTCTTCATCGTGGTGTTGGCGAGCCACTCGTCGTTGATGGTGATGCTGTTGCGCTGCATGGCGACATAGCCGCGCTTGGCGAAGAAGTTTTGCGCGGTGTCGCTGGCATCGACCGACAGGCTGGTCGCGCCACGGCCGCCGGCGAGCTTTTCCAGCGCGTCCACCAGCATGGTCGCGATGCCCTGACCGGTCACGGCGGGATGCACATAGAGCATATGGATGTGATCGGCCCCGCGCAGCGAGGCGAAGCCGACGGGCGAGCCCTCCAGCGTCGCGACCAGCGTCAGGTCGGCCGCGAGCCGCTTGCCGAACTCTTCGGTTTCCGCCGCTTCCATCCAGGCCTGCTGCTGCGCCTCGTTGTAGTCTTCGCCGGTCAGCTCCTCGATGCTTGCCGTGAAGATCGCGGCGAGAACCGGCACGTCATCAGGCAGGAACGGCCGCAAGCCGGGTTTTGGCAAAGTCTGTCCCATCGTCTTCACCACATCCCATAGAGTTTCAGCGCCAGCGCCACGGCGGCCGCGAGCAGCAGGATCTTCAGCGCGATGTAATAGAGCCAGTGCCGTGGGAAAGGCGTGTCGGGCCGCTTCATCGCGCGACCTCCCAGGTCGTCGTGGGCCTTCCCTCGGCATCCTTGCCGTCCTTCAATACGACGCCCATCGCCGCAAGCTCGTCGCGGATACGGTCAGATTCCTGGAAATCCTTTCGCGTTCGCGCTGCCGCGCGATCTGCAATTAAGGACTCTATCTTGGATTCAATCGACCCATCATCTCCTCGAGAGGTAATAGAAAGAACACCATTTTCGAGGCTGACGTTTACTCCCCAACTCTCTATCTTTTTACGCAACTCAGATACTGTATCGGATTGGCCATTAGATTGTGCCACCCTGATGCGCTCGGCAATTGAGCCATCATCGCGTTGCATCATGATCTGACCGACACTGATGTCGGTGATCGGTCCGGCCAAACTAAAATACTGGATAGACCTTTCATCCATAATGCCCAGAAACTCCAAACTGGCTAATAGGCTCTTAGCGGAGTTAACGTCTGTACGCGCTTCCCTTGCGAGAGCTCGAAGGCGAGTAATTGCGAGTGAAGTATTGAGGTCGTCCGCGAGCGCAGCGATAACATCTTCATCCACCGATGGTGTGATGCCTTGGGCCTTCTCCGCGGCCAACTGAGCAGCAACGATTGGGTTGCCTGCAGCAACGCTGAATGAGAACAGCTCCTCTCTAGCGTGCTTGAGCTTTTCGAGTGTCCAGTCAATAGGCTGACGATAGTGCGTTTGCATCATCGCGAAACGCAGCACAGCGCCATGCCAGGGACGACCACCGAAAGAGTCTGTCGCGAGCAGCTCGTGGATGGTGACGAAGTTGCCGAGCGACTTCGACATCTTCTCACTCTCGACCTGGAGGAAGCCGTTATGCATCCAGTAGTTCGCCATGCGCTGCTGGTGGAAGGCGCAGCAGGTCTGCGCGACCTCGTTCTCGTGATGCGGAAACACGAGGTCGATACCGCCGCCATGGATGTCGAAATATTCGCCGAGATGCTTCCAGGCCATGGCCGAGCACTCGATGTGCCAGCCCGGACGGCCGTCTGCCTTGATGCCGGCCGGCGACGGCCATGACGGCTCACCCGGCTTGGACGGCTTCCACAGCACGAAGTCGGTGTTGTCCTTCTTGTAGGGCGCGACATCGACGCGAGCGCCGGCGATCATCTCGTCCAGCGAGCGATTGGACAGCGCGCCATAGCGCGGCAACCCGGAATTGGCCGCATTCATCGCCTGCGGCGAGAACAGCACATGGTCCTCGGCAGCATAGGCAAAGCCGCCCTTGATGAGCCTTTCGATGATCTCGCGCATCTCGCCGATATGCTCGGTCGCGCGCGGCTCGACGCTCGGCCGGAGTGCACCAAGCGCATCGACGTCGGCGTGAAACTGCTTGCCGGTCTGTTCAGTGACTTTCCGGATGGCCTCGTTCAGCGGGAGCCCCGGAAAATCGCGCGCGGCGCGGTCGTTGATCTTGTCGTCGACGTCGGTGATGTTGCGGACATACGTCACGTGCGCCTCGCCATAGAGATGGCGCAGCAGCCGAAACAGCACGTCGAACACGATCACCGGCCGCGCATTGCCGATATGGGCGAAGTCGTAGACGGTCGGTCCGCAGACATACATGCGGACGTTCTTCGCATCGAGCGGCACGAAGGTGCGCTTATCCCGGCTCAGCGTATCGTAAAGGCGCAATTCCATATGGATACCCGTCGGCTGTTGGCCGGGCGTCCGAGGCTCTCAATGTTTTTGAGAAAAGACGGCTCCAGCCAGCGAATCGCTAGCTCGTAATCTCGCGGCAAATGCCACAAATGGCGAGGAGACCGTTCATGCGGGAACATATGGGCCACGAGGCGCCCCCGCGTCAAGAGAGCCGCGAAAACGCCGTTTTATCTCCGCAAAGCGCGGCCGTCCCGCCTTGATGGTTCATCATCCTTAACCTTTTGAGTTTACTTGGAACCCGGCGGTTCCCTATAGCCCCGGTGCACCCATGCGATCCCTGCTCGCGCTCGTCTCTTGTGCCTCCATCGTCGCGGCATCCAGCGCGTTCGCCGAGACCCGCGTCTTCATCATCGCCAACCAGGCGGACGGCTACGGTGTCGACCAGTGCCTCGCCAAGGGTGAGAAATGCGGCGCACAGGTCGCGCGCACCTATTGCCAGTCACGCGATTTTGCCCAGGCCTCGGCCTACCGCCGGGTCGATCCCGACGAAATTACCGGCTCTGTCCCCAAAACTGGCGCAAACTGCTCCCATGGCCATTGCGACGAATATGTCGCAATCACCTGCCAGCGCTGAATTCCCTCGGAGCTGGCGGACCTTAGGACCAGTTTTCGGCCCCTGAAACGACGTGACGATGCCGCAGGAAGCGGCTATTGGAGGGCGCGCGTCGGCCCCCAAAATCACGCTGGGCCGTGACCTCGCTAGAATGGCGGATATGCCTGAATTTTTGTCTCTCTCCCGTGCTCGCTCCATCCTTGCCTGCACCGTGCTTCTGAGCACGGTCGTGCTCGCCAACGGTGCTTTCGCGCAAGCCGGCCCGCCCGGCCCGCCGCCTCAGCCCGGCCAGAACGGGCTTGGACCAAATCCGATGTGCGTGCGGCTGGAAGGCCAGCTCGCCGGGCTCGATCGTGGCGGCGGCGGTGGCGGTGGCGACCCCGCGCGGGAAGACCAGATCCGCCGCTACCAGGATTCCCAGGCCAAGCAGCAGGCCGAGCTCGACCGCGTCACCATGCAGGCCAAGCGCATGGGCTGCGATTCCTCCGGCTTCTTCTCGCTGTTCAACGGCCAGTCGGCGCAATGCGGCCCGGTCAACACCCAGATCCAGCAGATGCGCGCCAATCTGGACCAGATCACCGGCAATCTCGAACGCCTGCGCGGCGGCGGCCCCGGCGGCTTCAGCCCAGAGCGCGACAACCAGCGCCGCTCGGTGCTGGCGGCGCTGGCGCAGAACAATTGCGGCCCGCAATATGCCAACGCCGCGCAATCGCAAGGCGGCGGCAACTTCCTGAACAATCTGTTCGGCGGCGGCGGCAACAACCCCAACAATCCGCAAGGCGTGCCGCCCTCCGATCTCGGACCGCAATCCGGCACCTACCGCACCGTGTGCGTGCGCACCTGCGATGGCGCCTATTTCCCGGTCTCGTTTGCCACCGTGCCGGCGCGCTTCCCCGACGACGAGAAGACCTGCAAGGCGCTGTGCCCGGCCGCGGAAGCCGTGCTCTACACCCATCGCAATCCCGGCGAGGACATGAACTCCGCGGTCTCCACCAGCGGCCAGCCCTACACGGCGCTGCCGACCGCGTTCAAATTCCGCAGCGAGTTCAACCCGTCCTGCTCCTGCAAGGCCGCAGGCCAGACCTGGGCCGACGCGCTGAAATCCGCAGACGACAAGGCGGCGGCCGAGCAGCAAGGTGACATCATCGTCACCGAGGAGAGCGCCAAGAAGATGCAGCAGCAGCGGCTCAACAAGGGCACGCCTGCGACTGCCAAGAAGGGCGCGGCTCCCGCGCCGACGACGGCCAGCGCACCGGCTGCGGCAGCGCCTGCGGATACCGGCACGGCCCCCCCGTCGTCGGAGAACAAGCCGATCCGCTCGGTCGGTCCGACGTTCCTGCCGCAGCAGCAGAGGTAGGCTCTAACCCGTCATGCCCCGCGAAGGCGGCCGCCAGGTGCGGCCGTTTCGCTGTTACTGCTTACCCTCGCGGCTCCACGGGAAGAGATTGGCCGGAAAGTCCGCTGCGTAGCGCTTTCCCTTCGGGGGCGGCGGCGGCTCGTCCGGTGGATTCGGATTCGGCTCGACCACCCGCCGATAGAGGTGCCAGGTGGCATGACCGAGCACCGGCAGGACGACAGCGAGACCGACGAAGAACGGCAGCGAGCCGATCACGAGCAGCGCCGCGACGATGAGGCCCCATCCGGCCATCGCAACCGGATTCGCGGCCACCGCTCGGAGCGACGTGCGGATCGCGTCGATCGCAGTCGCATGCCGGTCGAGCATCAACGGAAACGACACGACGCTGACGCACAAGGCCACAACCGCAAACAGGAAGCCACAACCGCAACCGACGATGATGAGCGACCAGCCTTCCGGTGTCGTCAGCACCCGCGTTGCGAAGTCGGGAATGCTTGCGGCCGCCGCGTGACCGAAGATCGTGACATAGATTGCGTTCGCGACACCGATCCAGGCCCCGAACAGGACCAGCAGGAGCACGCCGAGCTCGACCATGGCGCCGAACGACGGTGCGCGCAGCACCTTGATCGCATCCCATGCATCGACCTCCTCGCCGCGCTCGCGACGCCGGCTGAGTTCATAGAGACCGATCGCGGCAAAAGGGCCGATCAAGGCAAAGCCGGCAGCCAGCGGAAACAGGAGCGGCAGCACCGAATAGCCGAGAACCATCCTGAACAGGACGAGACCGAGAACGGGATAAATCACGCACACGACGATCGCGTGGCTCGGCATCGCCTGGAAATCCTCCCAACCCAGGCGTAGGGCCTCGGTCAGGTCGGACAAGCTGATCTTGCGAATGGGGTAGGAGGCCGCTTCGCCGAACAGGTGCCGCTTTATGATGTTGTCGGGATAAAGAGTGGCCATGGACACACCCTCCTCTGCTGAAAGTCGCGGCGGCAAACGGCGCGCTTTCCGGCCGCGCGTATCCGCCCTTATGTGCGGGAGACGCGATCGAGCCGAGTACGGCAGTTCCAGGCTCAACGAGGAAGGAGCTTAGCCGGACGAAACCCGTCGCGACCTGCGCCCCGAGCTTAGCGCGCGCGATCTGGAATGACCAGCGCTCCCGGCGGGGTGAATTGTGCGTCGCTTATTTTGTGCGATGCATCACATCGAGAATGCGACTGACACTCGCCAGCTTGCACGGCAACATGGATCGCCCACGCCGCCTAAGCGTGTTGACATGCTATTGACGCCGGGTTCGCGGGGGATCATTTTAAAAGTCTGGACGCCCCCAGCGGTCGCGGTGTTCCTCTTGAATATCGCGACCGGTTGAATGGGCGAGGCAAGAGGCGCGGTGATGGCGCATATGTCAGCATAGATGTCCGCGTAGAGAAAGTCCGCCATCGCGACAGACGTGAGCTCCGCCCTGGATTCGTATCCGTAGCCTTCGATGGCAAGGATGGATCAGGATGGCTGTCGCACTGATACTGCTTCTGGTCGCGATCGGCTCGGTGCTGTTTCACCTCTACAGCCCGTGGTGGTGGACGCCGATCGCCACGAACTGGGCCTATATCGACCACACCATCAGCATCACGTTCTGGATCACGGGCTTCGTTTTCGTCGCGGTCATCGCCTTCATGGCCTATTGCGTCTTTCGCTTTCACCACAAAGAGGGAAGACGGGCTGACTATAATCCGGAAAACAAAAAGCTCGAATGGTGGCTGAGCGTCGGGACCGGCGTCGGAGTCGCGGCCATGCTGGCGCCTGGCCTCGTGGTCTGGCACCAGTTCGTGACGGTGCCTGCGGATGCCACCGAGGTCGAGGTCATGGGCCAGCAATGGCAATGGAGCTTCCGCCTTCCGGGCAAGGATGGGCGGTTGGGCACATCCGATGTCCGCAACATCGCTTCCGACAATCCGATGGGACTCAATCGTGACGACCCGCACGCGCAAGACGACGTCGTAATCGAGAACGGCGACCTGCACCTTCAAATGGGAAAGCCGGTCAAGGTTCTCCTCCGCTCGGTTGATGTCCTGCACGATTTCTACGTGCCCGAATTCCGCGCCAAGATGGACATGGTCCCTGGCATGGTGACCTACTTCTGGATAACGCCGATCCGAACCGGAACGTTCGATGTTCTATGTGC
Organism: Bradyrhizobium barranii subsp. apii; assembly: GCF_011516635.5. Taxonomy (GTDB): domain Bacteria; phylum Pseudomonadota; class Alphaproteobacteria; order Rhizobiales; family Xanthobacteraceae; genus Bradyrhizobium; species Bradyrhizobium barranii. Next base: position 6,212,437 of record NZ_CP096255.1, read on the forward strand.
GGAGCTTTGTGGCGCGGCTCATTATCAGATGCGGGCCAAGGTCATCGTCGACGAAGAGCGTGAATATCACGCCTGGCTTGAGCAACAAAAGACGTTTGCCGAATTGTCGCCGGCAAGAGCTGTCGTGAAGGCGACGTACCAATCCGGTGGCAAGTAGCAGGCTGCCGCTGCGAAGATGGATCGGGTGCACGAGGCCGACGCCTCACCCCCGATGGAAACGACCGAGGAGGTTTCTATGGTCGATATTCCATATGAAGGGATCGCAGGCATCCCGCCTGCCGAAGTACCTGAAGTCGAGCTCTATCATCCAAGGAGCTGGTGGACACGGTATGTCTTCTCGCAGGACGCCAAGGTGATCGCCATTCAGTATTCGCTGACGGCCTCGGCCATCGGGCTGGTGGCCCTGGTGCTGTCGTGGCTGATGCGACTGCAACTGGGATTCCCTGGCACCTTCTCTTTCATCGATGCCAACCAGTACCTCCAGTTCATCACCATGCACGGCATGATCATGGTGATCTATCTGCTCACCGCATTGTTCCTGGGCGGCTTCGGCAACTACCTGATCCCGCTGATGGTCGGCGCCCGGGACATGGTCTTCCCCTATGTGAACATGCTGAGCTACTGGGTCTACCTGCTCGCAGTCCTGGTGCTGGCCTCGACATTCTTCGTGCCCGGCGGCCCCACCGGCGCCGGCTGGACGCTATACCCACCACAAGCCATCCTCTCCGGAACGCCCGGGCAGGATTGGGGCATCATTCTCATGATGTCGTCCCTGATCCTGTTCATCATCGGCTTCACCATGGGCGGGCTGAATTACGTGGTCACGGTGCTGCAGGCGCGCACCCGCGGCATGACGTTGATGCGCCTGCCCCTGACGGTGTGGGGCATTTTCACGGCGACCGTCATGGCGTTGCTGGCATTCCCTGCACTCTTCGTTGCCTCGGTCATGCTGCTGCTCGACCGTCTCCTGGGAACCAGCTTCTTCATGCCCTCCCTCGTCGAAATGGGCACGCTTTCGAAATATGGCGGCGGCAGCCCGCTGCTCTTCCAGCACCTGTTCTGGTTCTTCGGCCACCCCGAGGTCTACATCGTCGCCCTGCCCGCCTTCGGCATCGTCTCCGATCTGATCAGCACGCATGCGCGCAAGAACATCTTCGGCTATCGCATGATGGTCTGGGCCATCGTGGGGATTGGTGCGCTCAGCTTCGTCGTGTGGGCGCACCACATGTATGTGAGCGGCATGTTCCCGCAATTCGGGTACTTCTTCGCCACCACGACGCTCATCATCGCGATCCCCACCGCGATCAAGGTCTACAACTGGGTGCTGACCCTGTGGCGCGGCGACATTCATCTCAGGGTGCCGATGCTGTTCGCCCTCGGCTTCATCATCACCTTCGTGAATGGCGGCCTCACCGGCCTCTTCCTCGGCAACGTCGTCGTGGACGTGCCCCTCTCGGACACCATGTTCGTGGTCGCGCATTTCCACATGGTGATGGGCGTGGCACCGATCATGGTCGTGCTCGGCGCGATCTATCATTGGTACCCCAAGGTCACGGGACGGATGCTGAACGACCTCCTCGGCAAGTTTCACTTCTGGGTCACCTTCCTCGGCGCCTACCTGATCTTCTTCCCCATGCACTATCTTGGACTGCTCGGGGTTCCGCGCCGGTATTTCGAACTCGGCGACACGGCGTTCATCCCGTCCTCGGCCCATACACTGAACGCCTTCATCTCCGTGGTGGCCTTGACCGTCGGCTTCAGCCAGATGGTGTTCCTGTTCAACCTTGCCTGGAGCCTGTTCAAGGGCGAGGCCTCGGGCGGCAATCCGTGGCGGGCGACGACGCTGGAGTGGCAGACGCCGGAGACGCCTCCAGGGCACGGCAACTGGGGCAAGGAGCTCCCGGTCGTGTACCGCTGGGCCTATGACTACAGTGTGCCCGGCGCCGCGGAGGACTTCATTCCGCAGAACCAGCCACCACGCGCGACGCAGCTCGTTCAGGGAGCTGCTTCGTGAGCGCCATCATCCTGTTCCTGGCTGTGCTTGCGGTGATCGCCGGATGGTGGCTGTCGCAGCAGCGGCTGATGGCCAAGCCCTGGCTGGAGGAAGGCTCGATCGGTGACTTCCCCGGCGGCGATAGCATGACCTGGCCGGCAGCGAAGGTCGGACTTGGCGTGTTTCTCGCTGTCGCGAGCACACTGTTCGTCCTCTTCATCAGCGCCTACTCGATGCGCATGAGCGTGGTGGACTGGCGGCCGCTGCCGGTCCCGCGGCTGCTGTGGGTCAACACGGGCGTCCTGGTCCTGAGCAGTGTCGCGCTGCAATGGTCGTACGTGGCTGCTGGGCGACACGATACCGAGAGCGTCAAGATCGGTCTGCTCGCCGGCGGAGCATCTGCCGTGATCTTCCTCGCCGGACAGCTCCTGGCCTGGCAACGGCTCGGGGCTGCCGGATATTTCATGGCGTCCAATCCAGCCAATTCCTTCTTCTACCTGTTGACTGCGGTGCACGGGCTGCATCTGACGGGCGGCCTGGTGGCCCTCGGGCGAACCTCGGCCAAGGTGTGGCGCGGCACCGAGATCGCCGACATGCGCTTGAGCGTGGAGCTGTGCGCCATCTACTGGCACTTCCTGCTGTTGGTCTGGCTTGTCCTGCTCGGGCTTCTCACGGGCTGGACCGACGATTTCGTCAACATATGCCGTCAATTGCTGAGCTAGGGAGGCGAGACCAGATGGCTGAAACCGTGCTGACACATTCGGGCCAATCGCCTGCGCGGCTTGAAGGCTGGCGCGGTATCGCCGCCGACTGGGCGTCCGATCAGCGCGCCTTCAAGAACGTGTCCTGGGGCAAGGCCATGATGTGGATCTTCCTCCTCAGCGACACCTTCATCTTCAGTTGCTTCCTGCTCTCCTACATGACGGCGCGCATGTCCACGACCGTGCCGTGGCCGAATCCCAGCGAAGTCTTCGCCCTCAATATCGGGGGCCACCACATCCCGCTGATCCTGATCGCCATCATGACCTTCGTCCTGATCAGCAGCAGCGGCACGATGGCGATGGCCGTCAATTTCGGCTACCGCCGGGATCGCGTGAGAACCGCAATCCTGATGCTGGTCACGGCGGCCTTCGGCGCAACCTTCGTCGGAATGCAGGCGTTCGAATGGACCAAGCTGATCATGGAGGGCGTTCGACCCTGGGGCAATCCATGGGGCGCGGCGCAGTTTGGCTCAAGCTTTTTCATGATCACGGGTTTCCACGGCACCCACGTGACGATCGGCGTGATCTTCCTGATCGCGATCGCGCGAAAGGTCTGGCGGGGCGACTTCGACGTCGAGAGGCGCGGCTTCTTCACAAGCCGCAAGGGCTATTACGAGATCGTCGAGATCATGGGCCTGTACTGGCACTTCGTCGATCTCGTGTGGGTGTTCATCTTTGCATTGTTCTATCTTTGGTGAGGTCGGCGCATGACAAACGCGGCGGTACACATGGAAGGCCAGCTCCACGCTCCGGCGCACGGCGCAGTCGCAACAGCAGCCGTGCACGCCAAGGGGCAACAGCACCCGATCAAGCTCTACCTCGTGGTCTGGGGCTGGCTGTTCGTCCTCAGCACGTGCTCCTACCTCGTCGACTACTTTGGCCTACACGGCTACCTCAGGTGGTCGCTGATCCTGCTGTTCATGGTGTTGAAGGCCGGCCTGATCGTCGCCGTCTTCATGCACATGGCCTGGGAGCGGCTGGCCCTCACCTATGCCATCCTGCTGCCGCCGATCGCGGTAATGGTGTTTGTGACCATCATGGTGCTCGAATCCGAATACACCCACTTGCTTCGGGTGATGTTTTTCGCAGTCCCGTCGTAGCAGCAAGCTGATTTCGCACTGTCATGCCCCGCGAAGGCGGGGCATCCAGTAACCCGTGTCAGCAGTCGGTTCCTACAATGCCCGCCACGGAGTACTGGATCATCCGCCTTCGCGGATGATGACAGCGGTGGGGCGCCATCGCCTGATCCGCCGCGCGGCTCGCATCAGCCCTCGAAGGCGTCGATCGACGCCTTGCTGCCGCGCGAGATCAGCGTCTGGTCCGCCGCAGGCGACGGCTCGCCCTTGTCGCGAAAGCGGTTGGTGATGGGATAGCGGCGGTCGCGGCCGAAATTCCTGGCCGTCACCTTCACGCCCGGTGCGGCCTGGCGGCGCTTGTATTCGGCGACGTTGAGCAGATGATCGATGCGGGTGACCGTCTCGCGGTCGAAGCCGGCGGCGATGATCTTGTCGAGCGGCTCCTCGCGCTCGATCAAACGCTCCAGGATGGCGTCGAGCACGTCATAAGGCGGCAGCGAGTCCTGGTCGGTCTGGTTCTCGCGCAGCTCCGCCGTCGGCGGGCGCGTGATGATATCGGGAGGAATGACCTCGCCCGCGGGCCCTAGCGCGCCGTCGGGCTTCCAGTGGTTGCGCAGCGCGGCCAGCCGAAACACCTGCGTCTTGTAGATATCCTTGATCGGATTGAAGCCGCCGTTCATGTCGCCATAGAGCGTGGCGTAGCCGACCGACATTTCCGACTTGTTGCCGGTCGTCACCACCATCAGCCCGGTTTTGTTGGAGATCGCCATCAGCAGCGTGCCGCGGGTGCGGGCCTGCAGGTTTTCCTCGGTGATATCGGGCGGCAGATTCTTGAAGATGCCGGACAGGATGGTCTCGAAGCCGGTCACGGCTTCAGCGATCGGCAGCACCTCGTAGCGGATTCCGAGATGCCCGGCGAGTTCGCCCGCGTCCGCGATCGAGCTCGCCGCGGTGTAGCGATAAGGCAGCATCACGCCATGCACCTGGTCGGCACCGAGCGCATCGACCGCGATCGCCGCGCAGAGAGCGGAGTCGATGCCGCCGGAAATGCCGAGCAGAACGCCGGGAAATCCGTTCTTGGCGACGTAGTCGCGCAAGCCCAGCACGCAGGCCGCGTAGTCGGCGTGGTCGCCCTCCGGCTGCGCGGCGATCGGTCCGGCGCAGCGCCAGTCGTCGCCGTTCCTGGTGAAGCGCAGTGTGGTAACGCTCTCTTCGAACGCCGGCAATTGCGCCGCGAGCGAGAGATCGCCGTTGAGCGCGAAGGAACCGCCGTCGAACACCAGCTCGTCCTGGCCGCAAACCTGGTTGAGATAGACCAGCGGCAGGCCGCTCTCGGTAACGCGCGCCACGGCGACCGAGAGGCGTACGTCGCTCTTGTCGCGGGCATAGGGCGAGCCGTTCGGCACCAGGATGATCTCGGCGCCGGTCTCGGCCAGCGTCTCGACCACGTTCTCGTAATCCTCGGACTCCTCCAGCCAGATGTCCTCGCAGATCGGCACGCCGATGCGCACGCCGCGCACGGTCACGGGACCTGCGGCAGGTCCGCGCGAAAACAGCCGCTTCTCGTCGAACACACCGTAATTCGGCAGATTGCACTTGAAGCGCAAGGCGGCGATTTTTCCGCCATCGAGCAGCGCGCAGGCATTATGGAGCCTGCCGTCCTCGATCCAGGGCGTGCCGACCAGCACCGCCGGGCCGCCATCCGCAGTCTCGCGCGCGAGCGCCTCGATCGCGGCGCGGCAGGTGTCCTGGAACGCCGGCTTCTGTACCAGATCTTCCGGCGGGTAGCCGGCGATGAACAATTCCGGAAACAGCACGAGATCGGCGCCGTCGGACCTGGCTTGCGCGCGCGCCGCACGCACCTTCGCGGCATTGCCCTCGATGTCGCCCATGGTCGGATTGAGTTGGGCGAGCGTGACCGCGAATACGTTGAGACGTTCGGTCATGGCCGCCGCACTCCGCTTCAGAGGAACCCCAATCGCTCGATGATGGCGATGATCCAGAACGCGCCGGCCATCAGCAGCGCAACGCCGACCGCGGCCGAGCCCATGTCCTTGACCCGGCCGATCTGCTTGTCGTGATCCATGGTCAGGCGATCGGCAAGCTTCTCGATCGCGGTGTTGAGCAGCTCGACCGTCAGCACGAACGCAACCGAACAGACCAGCTCGACCGCCCGCAGCGCCGTCGCGGCGACGAACCACGCCAGCGGCACCGACAGGATGAGCGCAAAAATCTCCTCGCGAACGGCCTGCTCCGACCGGAACGCGAAGGCCAGACCGTTACGTGAATTGATCGTCGCCTTCCAGATCCGCAGCAAGGTGTTAGAGCCCCGCGGCGACCGGCATCGGCCTGGCCTTGCCGGCGCGTTCCTGTTTGAGGAGCTCCGCGATCAGGAAAGCCATGTCGATCGATTGCTCGGCATTGAGGCGGGGATCGCAGACCGTGTGGTAGCGGTCGTTGAGATCCTCGTCGGTGATCGCGCGGGCGCCGCCGATACACTCGGTGACGTCCTGGCCGGTCATCTCCAGATGCACGCCGCCGGCGTGCGTGCCTTCCGCCGCGTGGATCGTGAAGAACGACTTCACCTCCGACAGGACGCGGTCGAACGGGCGTGTCTTGTAGCCCGACGTCGAGGTGATGGTGTTGCCGTGCATGGGATCGCACGACCAGACCACAACCCTGCCCTCGCGCTTCACGGCGCGGATCAGTCCCGGCAGATGGTCGGCGACCTTGTCGGAGCCAAAGCGGTTGATCAGCGTCAGCCGGCCCGGCTCGTTGTCAGGGTTGAGCACGTCGATCAGCTTCAAGAGCTCGTCGGGCTTGAGCGACGGGCCGCACTTCAGGCCGATCGGGTTCTTGATGCCGCGGAAATATTCGACATGGCCGTGATCGAGCTGACGGGTGCGGTCGCCGATCCAGATCATGTGGCCCGAGGTCGCGTACCAGTCGCCGGTGGTGGAATCGACGCGGGTCATGGCCTGCTCGTAGCCGAGCAGCAGCGCTTCGTGGCTGGTGTAGAAATCGGTGGAGCGCAGCTCGGGATGGGCCTCGAGATCGAGGCCACAGGCGCGCATGAAATTGAGCGCGTCCGAGATGCGGTCGGCCAGCTCCTTGTAGCGGCGGGACTGCGGGCTATCCTTGAGGAAGCCGAGCATCCACTCATGCACGCTGCCGAGATTGGCGTAACCACCGGTCGCGAACGCACGCAGCAGGTTCAGCGTCGCGGCCGACTGGCGATAGGCCATAAGCTGGCGCTGCGGATCCGGCACGCGCGCTTCCTTGGTGAAGGCGATGTCGTTGACGATGTCGCCGCGATAGCTCGGCAGCTCGACGCCATCAATCTTCTCGGTCGGCGACGACCGCGGTTTTGCGAACTGGCCGGCAATGCGGCCAACCTTCACCACCGGCACCGCGCCGGCATAGGTCAGCACCACCGCCATCTGCAGCAGCACCCGGAAGAAATCGCGGATGTTGTTGGCGCCGTGCTCGGCAAAGCTCTCGGCGCAATCGCCGCCCTGGAGCAGGAAGGCCTCGCCGGCCGCAACGCGCCCCAGCGACTTCTTCAGATTGCGCGCCTCACCCGCGAACACCAGCGGCGGAAAGGTCGCAAGCTGCGCCTCCACGTCGGCCAAGGCCTTGGCGTCGGGATAATCGGGCACCTGTAGCACCGGCTTGCTGCGCCAGGACTCGGGCGTCCACCGCTCGGACATCGCAATCTCTCCGTGAAGTAAAAAAGCACAACCTGATCTGTGGGTTGCGAGGGCCGCCTTATACACAGCCCGGTCCCCCGCCGCCAGTTGTAAATCCATTTCGCACTGCAAACCCTTGCGGGGAAAGCCGAATTCGCATTTGCTGAGGGCTGGCAAGGAAACCGGCAGGACATCGGCTGCCCATGGACGCGGCGCGCGACGACGTTTTCATCGACGAGATCACCTTCCCGGCGACGGACGGGTATCCGCTGGCAGGCACCCTCTTCCTGCCGCGCGGCACCAAACGCCATGCCGTGCTGATCAACTCCGCCACCGCCGTCCCGCGAAAAATCTATCGCGGCTTTGCCTCCTACCTCGCCCATCGCGGCTGCGCGGTCCTGACCTACGATTATCGCGGCATCGGCGATTCCCGGCAGCCGGCGATGGTCGGCTACAACCAGCCGAAATCTCTGGTCGGATTCAAGGCCTCGATGTCGGACTGGGCCGCGCAGGACGTCACCGCCGCGGTGCGCTGGATGCGCGAGCGCTACACCACCCTGCCGCTCGCCTATGTCGGCCACTCCTTCGGCGGCCAGGCGCTGGGGCTGATCGACAACAACAGCGACATTTCACGCGCCGCGTTCGTGGCCTCGCAGGCCGCGACCTGGCAACTGATGGCGTCGCCGGAAAAATATCGCGTCTACGCCTTCATGAATTTCGTCGGCGTGCCGCTCGTCCACGCGCTCGGCTACGCCCCGGCCTGGGCCGGCATCGGCGAGGATCTGCCCAAGGGCGTCTTCCTGCAATGGGCCGACTGGGTCTCCAGCCCGCGCTATCTGTTCGACTCCAAATTGCCGGCGCTGGAGAACTTCGCAAAATTCAAGGGCGAACTACGCGCACTCTGCTTCTCCGACGATCCCTGGGCAACGCGGCCCGCGGTCGAGCTGCTCGCGAGCGGCTTCTCCGCGATCAAGCCGGAGGTGCTGACGGTGAAGCCGTCCGACGTCGGCGCCAAGGCGATCGGCCATTTCGGCTTCTTCCGCCCCGAGCACCGCGACACGCTGTGGCGCGGCGTGGCGGAATGGATCCAGGGGGAGTGACATTACGCGGCCGCCGCGGGCAGCTTGATGACGATCCGCAATCCGCTTCGTTCGCCCTCCGTGATGTTCGCAGCGTCGATCGATCCCCCAAGTCGATCGACAATCCGCTTGACGATCGAGAGGCCTAGACCGACGCCCTCTCCTTCCGGCCGCTGCCCACGGAAGAACGGCTCGAATATCCGGCCGATCTCTTCGGGGGACACGCCCGGCCCATTGTCCTCGATCCGAAGCACAGCCACGGCACCGTCCCGGTAAATCGCCACATCGATCCTGCCGCCCGCCGGCGTGAAACGGAGCGCGTTATCGAGAAGATTGCGGATCATGGCTGCGAGCATGACCGGCTCGCCGCGCACCGGAACAGACTCGGCCCGTTCGAAACCGAGATCGACGCCGCGACTGATGGCCTCCCGCAACAGATCGGCGATGACGCTCTTCGCCGCGTGATCGAGCTCCACAACCTCCCATTGCTCGCAATCGGTGGACGCAGCGTCGTGTCGTGCCAGCGCAAGCAACTGCTCCAGAAGATGCTTGCTGCGACTCATGCCCTGACGAAGCGCTGCAAGGCGCTCGCGCGCGGCCGGCGGCAGTTCGACGTGATCGAGATTCTCAGCCTGTACGCTCAACGCCGTCAGCGGTGTGCGCAGTTCGTGCGCGGCGTCCGCGATAAACCTTCGCTGCTGCCCTATCATCTCGTGCATGCGCTGCAACAGGCCGTTGATGGAAGACACGAACGGATTCAGTTCGCTTGGGAGGTCGCGCAGCGGCAACGCCGTCATGTCATCCGCACGCCGTGCGTTGAGTTCGTCCGCCAGCCGGACCATGGGCCGAAGCGATCCGGCAATGACAAAGGCGATCACCAGCATCAGGCAAGGGATCAGCGCGGCGATCGGAAGCACGGTGCGGAGCGCCATGTCACTTGCGATCTCATCCCTGACACCCGTGCTCTGGGCCACGGCAAACCGGCTGCCGTCGGATCGCGTCCTCAGCACCACCCGGACCGGCTTTCCCTGTCGCGTTGCATCGCGCATCCCATCCTGAAGCCGCCACAACTGGCGCTCCTCGGGTGCGCCTTGCGGCGCCCTGCCCAGCTCCATCAGCCAGACTTCGGAGTTTTCATCGACCCCATGGGGGTCCTGAGCTCCGGTGAAGCCACCGCTCTGAACGAGGCCCGCGATCTGGATCAGCACGGAGTCCTGCGTCTCGATCGCCTCATCGAATGCCCACCGGTGTGCGAAGACGCCTCCGATGAGGCCGGTCACCAGCACGATCGTCGTCAAGCTGATGAACAGCCGGCCGCGCAGCGAGTTGATCATGGCGCGCGATCCACCATCCATCCCATCCCGCGCACGTTGCGGATCGCCTCCGTGCCGAGCTTCTTGCGGATGGTGTGGATCAGGAATTCGACCGCGTTGCTTTCGACCTCCTCGTTCCAGCCGTAAAGCTGTCGCTCGAGCTCGCTCCGCGACAGGATGGTGCCGGGGCGCGTCAACAAAGCCTGGAGCAGCGCGAACTCGCGCGCGGTCAGGAGGGCCGTTTGGCCACACAGCGAAGCCTCGCGGGTCGCAGGATCGAGACTGAGCCTGCCGTTACCAAGCACAGCGGGCGCACCGCTGCCCTCGCGGCGAAGCACCGCCCGCATCCGCGCCAGCAATTCACGTATCTCGAACGGCTTGACCAGATAATCGTCGGCGCCGAGATCGAGGCCTTCGATCCTGTGATCGACGCCATCCCGCGCGGTGACGATAATGACCGGGCACCTGCAGCCATTCGCGCGCAACTGCCGCAGGATATCCCGACCGTCCGCGTTCGGCAGGCCGAGATCGAGCAGCAGGACTTCGTAGGATTCGCTCGCGGCGGCAAGCAGCGCGCTCTCGCCGTCTCTCACCCAGTCGACGGCGTAAGCAGCATCCTTCAGCGCCTGCTCGACGGCGGCTCCAACCATCCTGTCGTCTTCGATCAGCAGTACCCGCAAAGCTCGATCCTCGAAAGCCGGGCCATCCGGCCGTCAAAATCATGACAGTTCCGACTTAGCGCAGAGTTAGGGAGCGCCAGCAGGCCCAAAATGCGGCGAAGGCCGCCCCGCATTGAAAATTCTCGTCCCTAAGCCCGGCCTAAGTCGCCTGCGCGACGGTCTCGCATCGCTTCGGCTTTGGGAGATTTGGGCGTGTCGCAATATTCAGGTTTTGGCGCAAGACGGATGCTGAACAAGGTTCCGGAGGTCACGGCGATCTTCTGGGCCATCAAGATTCTCTCGACCACGGTTGGCGAGACCGGCGCCGACTATCTCGCGGTGCATGTCGGCCTAGGCGCCAGCCTGACCGCGATCTGCATGAGCGGCCTGCTGGTCGCTGCACTGCTGCTGCAACTGAACCGCCGCGTCTACGTGCCCTGGATCTACTGGCTGACCGTCGTTCTCGTCAGTATCGTCGGCACGCAGCTCACGGATCTCCTGACCGACAAGCTCGAGATCAGCCTCTACATCAGCACAGCGGCGTTCGCTTGCGCGCTCGCCGCGACCTTTGCGGTCTGGTACGGCGTCGAGCGCACGCTGTCGATCCACAGCATCGTGACGACGCGGCGCGAGCTGTTTTATTGGACGGCCATCCTCTTCACCTTCGCGCTCGGCACGGCCGCAGGCGATCTTGCCACCGAAGCACTTGGTCTCGGTTTCCAGCTCGGCGTCGCCGCCTTCGGCGTGCTGATCGCGGCGGTGATGATGGCCTATTACTTCGGCGCCAATCCCGTCCTCACCTTCTGGCTTGCCACATCCTGACCCGTCCGCTTGGCGCCTCGCTCGGCGATCTGCTCTCGCAATCGCGCGAGTACGGCGGCATCGGCCTCGGCACGATCCAGACCAGCATCGCCTTCCTGACCGTGATCGTCGGCCTTGTCGCCTGGGTGGCCTTCGAGGGCGACGGCAGGCGTCGCGCCGATCCGGCGCAATAGCTTCAACCGCGAAATCCCGCTCTCTGCATGAAGCAGGAGCTCCACCAGGAGAAACCACATGATGAAACTGATTTCCGCCGTCGCCGTCTGCCTCGTGACGACCTTCGCAGGCGAGCCGCGCATTCATGCGACCCAGCACTTCACCTTCGTGCCGCTCGCGGAAGCCGCGACCGCAAAGCTCGGCGATCTCACGCCGTTCCGGAGCATCGTGGTCGACGTCGCCGCGCTGATCGACAAGGGCGACCTCCCCGCCGCCAAGACAAGGATCAAGGACCTCGAGACCAAATGGGACGAGGCCGAAGCCGGATTGAAGCCGCGCGCGGCAGCCGATTGGCACACCGTCGACAAGGCGATCGACCGCGCGCTGGAGGCGCTGCGCGCGGCCGCGCCGGATGCGGCGAAGTGCAAACAGGCGGTCGCTGATCTGCTCGCGGCCATGGATACCGCCGCGAAGTCCTGACGCCTCTGCGCGCCATCATCCCGTCAGCCGCGGATCCCGGTCCGCGGCTGACGCAGCAACGAGGACACCATGGAAGATCAGACCAAAAGCAATATCACCAGCGAGAGCAAGGTCCCCGAGGTCACGCTCGGTTTCTGGATCATCAAGATCGCCGCCACCACGCTCGGCGAGACCGGCGGTGACACCGTCACCATGACGCTGAACTGGGGCTATCTGGCCGGGGCCTGCCTGTTCCTCGCGGCCATGATCGTGCTGGTCGCGGCGCAGGTCTGCGCGCGCAAATTCCATCCGGCACTGTATTGGGCCACCATCGTCGCATCGACCACCTTCGGCACCACGATGGCCGACTTCGCCGACCGCTCGCTCGGCATCGGCTATACCGGCGGCTCGACGCTGCTGCTCACTTGTCTCGTGCTGGTGCTCGGCCTCTGGTATCGCGCCGAGGGAACGATCTCGGTCAACAGCGTCAGCACACCGCGCGTTGAGGCGTTCTATTGGGGCGCGATCACCTTTTCACAAACACTGGGTACTGCGCTCGGCGACTGGATCGCGGATACCGGGGATATGGGCTATCGCGGTGGCGCACTGATCTTCGCGGCCGGACTCGCCGTTATCGCAGCACTTTACTTCTGGACGCGCGTCTCACGCGTCACGCTGTTCTGGGCCGCCTTCATCTTGACGCGTCCGCTGGGTGCGACCGTCGGCGACTTTCTCGACAAGCCGCTCGACCACGGCGGCCTGGCGCTGAGCCGGCCGCTGGCCTCGGTCGTGATCGCAGCTTTTATGCTGGTGTGCCTGCTGCTGCTCCCGCAACGCGCGGGGCAGCATCCCGGCGACGCCCCGACGCCGGAGCAAGCCTGAATGGCCGAACGTTAGCGAATGATCGTCGTCAGAGACGAGTAGCGCCGGTTCGGCTTGGCCTCGCCCGGCGCAAACTGCGCGAAGGCCTCGCTGACGCGGACCGCCGGCGGCGTGTCGCTGGCGAAGTGGAATTCCTTCGGCCGCGGCGCGTAGAAGCTGGCGCTGTAATAGGCGTCGACGAAACGCGCCTCGCCGACGCCAAACAATGCGTCGCAGACGAACAGGAGCGCGTAGACTCCCGCAACCGCCGCAACGATCTCCCTGAGAACAGACATGTCGATGCCCCAACCTTTTGCAGGCAGGATGCACGCCGGCTCCAAAGTGGAGGTTTAAGGCAGCAGCCTTCTTGTCCGCAGGGTTTGCCGCCGCTGAGCGGAATGCAGACAATTTTATCGATGTCGAAAAGGGAGCCCGCCTGACCGGATGATCAGGCGGGCCCAGGATTGGCCGATCGGGAGGTTATCAGACGGCCAGATTCATCCAGACAGCCTTGGGCTCGGTGAAATTGTCGAGCGCGGCGGTGCCGTGCTCACGGCCGAGGCCGGAGTCGCGCTCGCCGCCCCATGGCAGGCGCACGTCGGTGTAGCCATAGGTGTTCATCCAGACCGTGCCCGCACGCGCCCGCTTGGCGAAGCGCTGGAGCTTGCCGATGTCGCGGCTCCAGACGCCGGCCGCGAGGCTGTAGGCCGTGCCGTTGGCGATCCTGAGCGCGTAGGCCTCGTCCTTGAACTTGATGACGCTGACAACGGGGCCAAAGATCTCCTCCTGCGAGATCCGCATCTCGTGCGCGACGCCTGCGAACACCGCGGGGCTGATGAAATAGCCGCGATCTCCGACTTTCTCGCCGCCGGTGACGAGGGTCGCCCCCTCCTTTTGGCCGATGTCGACATAGTCGAGGATCGACTTCATCTGCTTCTCGGAGATGACGGGGCCGAGCACCGTCTTGCGATCGAGCGGATCGCCGATCCTGAGCGACTTTGCGCGCGCCGCGAGACGCTCGACGACCTCGTCATAAGCCTTCTCCTGCACCAGCACGCGGGAGCCGGCCGAGCACACCTGGCCGGCATTGAAGAAGATGCCTGAGGCCGCAGCCTTGGACGCCGCTTCGAGATCGGCATCGTCAAAGATGACGTTGGCCGACTTGCCGCCGAGCTCGAGCGAGACGCGCTTGAAGTTGCTGGCCGCGCCCTTCATGATTCCGCGGCCGACGCCGGGCGAACCGGTGAAGGTGACCTTGTCAACGTCAGGATGATTGACCAGCGCGTCGCCGACGACCCGGCCCGGACCGGTGACAACGTTGAAGACGCCCGCCGGCAGGCCCGCCTCGAGCGCGAGCTCGGCGATGCGCAGCGCCGACAGCGAGGTCAGCTCGGCCGGCTTCATCACGATGGTGCAGCCGCAGGCCAGCGCCGGCGCGAGCTTCCACATGCCGATCATCAGCGGGAAATTCCACGGCACGATCGCCGCGACCACGCCGACCGGCTCACGCACGGTATAAGTCAACGCATCGTCACGTACCGGCACGACGTCGCCGCTGATCTTGTCGGCCCAGCCGGCGTAGTAGATCAGCGTGTCGACGGCGGCCGGAAAATCCTGGCGCGTCGTCGCTGAGATCGGCTTGCCGGCATCGATCGACTCGAGTTCGATGATTTCTTCCGCGTGTGCCTTAAGCAGATCCGCCCAGCGCAGCAGGATCTGGCCGCGCTCCGAGGCGCGCATCGTACGCCACGGGCCTTCGAACGCGCGCCGCGCGGCGGCGACCGCATGCTCGACATCGGCCTCGCCGCCTTCGGCGACGACGGCGATGACCTGCCCGGTGGCGGGATTGAGGGATTTGAAGGTACGGCCGGAGCTGGCGGGGACGCGGCGGCCGTCGATGAGCAGATGCTGCGGCCGGGCCATGAATTCGGTGGCCGGAGAGTGCGCAAAGTCATATGCAACGGACATCATATTTCTCCTGTTCTGGTATACCAGACTAGGCGCCTATCGGCCGGAGTAAATATGATATGGTTTGCAAATGGACGTCCCATATATGAAGCGAAGTTCATAAGGAAGACCCATGCTTCAGATCGAGATCGAGGCTGTCTGGCGGTTTCGCCGGGAAGGCAATCCGCGCACCGTGGTGGTGATGCTCGGCGTGCTCAACGAAATCCGGAAGACCGGGAAGATCACGAGTGCGGCCAGCGATGCGCACCTGTCCTACCGGCACGTCTGGAATCTGATCGAGCAATGGTCGGAGTTCTTCGGAACCCCTCTGGTCGAAACCCAGCGCGGCAGAGGCTCGAAACTCACGCCATTCGGCGAGCGGTTGGTGTGGGCCGGCGAGCGCATGCAGGCCCGGCTCGGGCCGCAGCTCGAAAACCTGGCACAGGAGCTGGCGAGCGAGATCAAGCCGTTCCTCGAACAGCGCCCTTCGGTGATCCGCGTTCATGCCAGCCACGGCTTTGCCGTGGCAAAGCTGCGCGAATTCCTCGACCGCGAGCCCGGCATCGGCGTCGACCTGCGCTATGTCAGCAACCAGCATTCGCTGGTCGCGCTGGCGCAGGGCGCCTGCGATCTCTCGGGCCTGCATCTGCCGCACGGCGCGTTGCGGGCCCAGGGCATCAAGGCTGCGCGCGAATGGCTCGACCCGCGCGAGGATCGCATCATCAGTTTCGTCACGCGCGAGATGGGGCTGATGGTCGCGCGCAGCAATCCGCTGCGCATCGCTTCGCTTCAAGACCTCACCGGACCAAAAGTCCGCTTCGTCAACCGCGACCATGATTCCGGCACGCGGCTGTTGTTCGACCAGCTGCTTGCCGCGAACGGCATCGACGAGAGCAAGATCAACGGCGCGCAGCAGATCGAGTTCACACACGCGGCCGTCGCGGCCTATGTCGCGAGCGGCATGGCGGATGCGAGTTTTGGTGTCGAGGCGGCCGCCCGCCACTTCGGCCTCGATTTCATCCGCATCCTCACCGAGGATTATTTCTTCGTCTGCAAGCGCGCCTTCCTCGATACCGGGCCGATGCAGCGCATCCTGGAGATCATGCGTAGCGCCGATTTCCGCGCCGCCGTCGCCACCCTGCCCGGCTACGTGCCGTCGGATACCGGCAACGTAACCGGCGTGAAAGCGTTTCTGGAGCTGCACGCCGTGCGATGATGCTCGGCTCGGCGACGATCTCACGTCCGGCCGCTGGGACGCGCGGTACGGGCACTATCGGCAGCGTCCGACCTTCGTCGGTTCGCTCAAGCTGATCGTCAACCACATCTGCCCCGGCGCGGCACCTTATTGCCGAGCGCTCGGACTCAGCAGGCAAGCCGCAAGCTCGGTGCGGTTGTGCACGCCGAAGCGTCGGCACAGGTTCGCGACGTGCTCCTTCACGGTCTGATCGGAAATCCCCATCTCGCGGGCGATTTCCTTGTTGGTCTGGCCGCGGCAGACCCGGATCGCGACGTCCGCGGACCGTGGCGGAAGCGATGCCGAGAGCGTCGCCACCGGCGTCGTTGCCGGCTCGGGGACCCGGATTGCGGCAGGATGGGCGTCGATCGCGCCCGCGTTCGTCATGTTGGTCAAAGCGAGCGAGCCGGCCCGACACAGCATCTCCATGCGCTGCCGCGACCGCATCGTGTAGGGCGCGTCCGTATCGGTCGTCGCCGTAAACAGCACGCCGACGATCTTCTGCCCGCACCACAACGGGCCGCCCATGTTGTATGCAAAGCCCCACTCGTGCAGCATCTCGAAGGACGGACTGTGCCGCCATTGCTGCGGACCGATCACCGTTTCGCCGTCGACCGCGCGGCCTTGGGTCATGATGCAGTCGAGCACGGGGTCGCGCTTCCAGAAGCCGGCCCTGTAATTGTCGAGCAGGCCTTCTGCGACGTGCCGGCTGTAGACCAGTTCCGGTTCGAGCCCGTCGAGCAAATAGAGGCCGACGGTCGGCGATCCCGTCAATTCCGTGATCGCCGAGCAGCAGGCAATGCCAAGCGCGCGCACCGAGCGGCTCTCGGCGATGGACATCAGCCGATCTGCGAGCTGGCGCTCGGGCAGACCATCCAAATGCTCCTGCTCGGCTCTCACCGCCACTCCTCGCGCGAACGCGCGGTGCCCTCGGACACACGCGCGTCATTGCCGATTGTTATAGGCTTAAAATTTCTGCCTCGCCTGACCTTTGGTCAAGCGAAAAGAAGCGGCAAAACACTGCTCTCCCGGCCCAGCTTTGCGGCAGAGCAGCATGGCCAACACCCCCCATGATGGGGGATTGCTGCTTTGGCCGCCTCATCTCTAGCCCGATCTATTCACGAGAGCACGGTCGTTCTTGACGTCTGACTGGGGCTGGCGGCTGGCGTGGGTGACCGTCCGGCCTTTTGTCACCGGGTTCTACATCAAGCTGTTTTGTACGCGTTGGAGGAGTGGGGCGGGTGAGCGGGCGCAGGCCCGGTCGGTTACGGGCCGAGCGGGAGCAGCGCGCCGGGCAAGCTGCGGAAGAGGTCGGCTTCGGGGCATGCCGCGGCGAACGCAAGGCGAATGCGGCTCGCGGTTTCGACGACCCGGGCTGCGATTTTCAAGAGACGAAGACGCAGCGTCGCGAACTCGGCGGCGGCCAATTCCCGGACTTTGGGAATGGCGCCGCGCACGGTAAGCATCAACCAATAAGCGGCGGTGTGGAGAACGAGACGGACCTGGTTGGCGAGCGCCGAACGGCAACTGGTGCGATCGGAGGCGAGCTGCGTCTTATGCAGCTTGATCAGATTTTCGGCTTGGCCGCGCGCGCAATACAGGCTGTCGTAGATCCACTCGGCCGAGCCGACATCGAGGCTGGTGACGACGAAGCGGATGTCGAGGCCGAGCATCGTCGCCTCAATACGGGCGACAGTGCGCCGTTCGTGATCCCAGGACTTTGCCTTGTGGCGCGTCTCGGTATAGCCGCGCAGAACAGGCAGGTTCTCGATGGCGCGTCGCGTGCGAATGTCGTCGGCGACCTCGTCGACTTTTCTGGCGAGAGGCTTGGTACCGGACAGACCGAAGATGTAGTCGATGCCGTTGTTCTCGCACCACGTCATGGCCTCCGGCCGAGCATAGTGCCCGTCGCCACGGAACGTAATTCGCGTCTTGTGCCACCGCGTCCGGATATGCCGTATCAGGCGGCGCAGATGGGCACGCACCTCGACGCCGCCCGGCGTCTTGCCGGGCCGCAGCACGACCGCCACGGGCCGGCTCTTCTCCGTGTCGTAGACGTGGATCGGCAGGAAGCAGCGTTCGTCATAATGAGCGTTGAACAGCGAGAGCTGCTGATGGCCGTGGACGACATCGCAGGTATCATCGATGTCGAGCGTGACGGATGCCGGCTCGCGCGGGTAGCTATCCATCCATGCGTCGACCAAAGTGTAGGTCAGTCGGATCACGTCGCGCAGGCGCGGAGCATTCTCCAGACGCGACAGCGTCGGTTGGGAACACAGATCGCGACCGCTGTCCGGCAGCCGTCCGCAGGCCAGCTTGAATGCGGGATCGGACCGCAGATGATCGAGGTCGTCGGCGTCCTCGTAGCCGCAGCAGATCGCGAACATGCGCGCGCGGAACATATCGACAAGGCTGTGCACGACCCGCGTCGGATCGCGCCGATCCGGGAACACCCGGGCCAAATTGTCGGCCAAACCGAGACGCCGCTCGGCCATCGCCAGAAGCATCACGCCCCCATTCGAGGTTAGGCGTCCACCATCGAAGGCAGCTGTGACTTTCTTGGCGTGAACGGCTGGAAACGAGAAGGGCAGAATCGTATCATCGGTCATGGCGGGCGTGGCGTTCGCGGTTGAGGTGATGGGGTTGGCTTCGCAACCGAATCCTACGCCGCATCAGCGCTTTACACCACGCTCGCCAGCCTCTCAGGCGCCCTCTCGCGAATAAGGCGGGCTAGCATCCCAGCCATCGGGATCGCGTAACGACGTTCGCGCGGTTCCGACGGGGACATCTCGACACCAACGCGAGCCGTTCGTCGCGCGCACCAACAGTCTTTGGCGCGTGTGGGCGGAGTCTTGCCCGCGACCGGCGTCTGTTCCGCCCGACCCAGATCTTCGCGTGCAGCAGCGTTGCGCGAAGAACCAACAGCCCGACGTGGAGACACCGACCATGAGCCCTTCCGTGCAACTCGCCGTAAAGCCTTCCGCGACCCCGACGGTGGCCGAGTTCCATGCGCGCCTCGACGCGCTGCTACCGCTGGTCGAATCCAGGGCCGCGGAGGCTGAGACACAGGGCTATCTGACTGACGACGTGGTAGCGGCGCTGCGCAAGGCCGGCATCTACACCATGCTGTTCCCGAAGGAGGTCGGCGGCGCCGAGCTTCTGCCTTACGACGCCATGACCGTGATCGAGCGGCTCGCTTACGCACACGCCTCCGCCGGCTGGTGCGCCATCGGCAACAACATGGAAGGCACGACGCTCGCCATCTACATCGAGGACGAAGGCATCAAGAAAGTCTTCGCGGGCGGGCCCGACATTACGATTGCCGGCAACGGCGTGCCGCGCGGCTTCGCCCGACCGGTCGATGGCGGTTACATGATCCGCGGTAACTGGGCCTATGGCAGCGGCATTCAGCACGCCGAGTGGGTCCATTCAGGCTGCTTCGTCACCGACGCATCCGGCAAGGACATGGTGTTCGGCCCGAACGGCCAGCCCAAGATCGTCGTCACCCACCATCCGCGCGCGACCATCAAGTTGATGGGCAATTGGGACGTGCTCGGCCTGCGCGCGACGGGAAGTTTCGACTACACTTTGAGCGAGGGCGACGAGTTGTTCGTGCCCACGCACATGACCTACGATTTTGACATTGGCGCGCCGCGCCGAGGTGGTGTGCAGGGTGCACTGGGACTGGCGGGCTACAGCGCCTGGGCGCATTCCGCCTGGGCCGTCGGTGTCGGCCGCCGCATGCTCGACGAACTCGTCAAGGTGATCGTCCAGCGCCAGGATCCATTCGGCAAGTCGCGCGACAGCGCGAGCTTCAAGTTCCAGTTTGCGCAGGCTGAAGCTCGTTTCCGCGCAGCACGTGCGTTGGTCCACGAAACCTGGAAGGACGTCTCGGAGACTTGTGCCGGCGGTGAAAGTCCGTCGCTGGAGCAGATGACGATGATCAAGCTGTCATTGCGCCACGTCCACGACGTTCTGTCGGATGTCGCCACCTTCGCGCATCGCGCCGCGCGCGGCGCCTCGCTGCACAACACGCCGATGCAGCGGTTCTATCGCGACATCCATTCGGGCACGCAGCACATCCTGATGGCCGACCAGATCGTCGAAGAGTGCGGCCGTGCGCTGCTCGGCCTCCCCGGCCCTGGTGCGCAATGGACGGTCTTCGGGGTGACGGGCTGAGCAAGCGACCAGACACGAGGGCGTCGAGGTGAGGACATCCCGCATCGTTGGCTTCTGCGGCAATAGTTGGCGCCCGGCGAAGTCGCGCATGCTGGTGGAAGCCGTCGCCGCCGATCTTCAGGCGCAGCATGGACTGAAGACCACCGTCCTCGACCTTGTCGACGCCGGTTGCGGCATCGCCGGCTTCACCCGGACTGCACTCGATGACAACGCGCGCGCCGTCGTCGAGGCCATCGAACAAGCCGACGGTCTCGTGATCGGATGCCCGGTGTTCCAGGGCTCTTATCCCGGATTGTTCAAGCACGTATTCGACTTGATCGAACCCAGCGTGCTGCGCAACCGCCCGGTGCTGTTGACCGCGGTCGGCGGCGGCCTGCGCCACTCGCTGGTGGTCGAGCACCAGCTCCGCCCGCTGTTCGGCTTCTTCGAAGCCTGCACCGTTTCGACGGCGATCTACTCCAGCAGCGGCGAGATCGTACCGGGCGAGCCGCTCGCACCAATGACGGCCGCGCGGCTCGCCAACGCCGTCGAACAATTCGCCTCACTTCTCAGCGGTCGCCAGGAAGCCGCCGCATGACTCACCAACGCCCGGCTCTGCCGCCTTCAACCGGAGACGACCATGCTTGATACCGTCAAACCCTCACCCGATCTCACCGGCTTCTCCCGCGCGGAACATACGATCAACGGCGTGCGGACCGTCGTTCACAGCATCGGAAGCGGCCCCGTGCTGGTGTTCCTGCACGGCACCGGCACCTTCACCGGCTTCGAGATGGCGCGCGATTGGGCGAAGCGGCACACGGTCATCATCCCCTATCATGCGGGCTTTGGCGATTCCGGCGACTCCGAGACGATCGACACCGTCGAGGATCACGTCCTTCACTACATGGATCTGTTCGACAAGCTTGGCCTTGAGCAGTTCGACCTCGCCGGGTTCTCGCTCGGCGGATGGCTTGCCGCGGAGTTCGCGATCCGTCAGCCGCATCGGGTCCGCAAGCTGGTGCTGGTTGCGCCCGCCGGTCTTGTGGTCGGAAGCGCGCCTGCGCCCGGATTGTTCGAGATCGCACCGCAAGAACTGCCAGCCTATCTCGCGCACGATCCGGCCGCGGCGCTCCGTTACTTTCCCAAGGCGCCCGATCCGGCCTTCGACGCCCGGCTTGGACGCGAGGTCACGGGCTTTGCCAAGCTGATCCGCAGCGAACCGCAGGGCAATCCCAAGCTCGCGCACTGGCTGCATCGAATCACGATGCCGACGCTGGTGCTATGGGGGGCCGCAGATCGTTTGCGCCCGACCGCCCAGGCAGATGCCTGGAAAGCAGGGCTCCCCAACGCACGCGTGACGCTGGTGCCGGCGACCGGTCATCTCGTGTTCGAGGAAACGCCATCTTCCGCACACTTCGTCACCGATTTTCTCGCCGATTGATCCCGCACACAACAGAGGACACCACCATGATCGAGATGCCTCCGGGCGTGACCCCTGCCAAAGAAGGCTTTGGCAACGTCATCTGGAACATTCTGGGCCAGACCTACACGCTGAAGCAGCATTCCGAGGCGTCGATGGCCTGGCATGCCGTGTTTCCAGATGGCACCTTCGTGCCGCCGCACGTGCATCCGACCCAGGATGAATTCGTCTATGTGCTGAGCGGCCGCTACGACCTCTGGCTCGACGGCAAGGACTTTGTCGCCAAGGCCGGCGACCTCGTCCGCATGCCCAAGGGCATCCCCCACGGCATTTTCAACAAGTCGGGTGAAACCGCCACCAGCCTGTTCTGGGTCGCACCGACGCGGTCGCTGAAAGAGCTGTTCGAGCGCATCCACAATCTCGCCGATCCGCAGGAGGTCGTGCGACGTGCCGCCGAACACGAGGTCAACTTCCTGCCGCCGCCCGCCTGAGGCCACGCCGATTCCGTCGACACGCAAACCGCGAGAACCGATGATGACCATGCTGA
The DNA here is from genome assembly GCF_011516635.5 of Bradyrhizobium barranii subsp. apii. Taxonomy (GTDB): domain Bacteria; phylum Pseudomonadota; class Alphaproteobacteria; order Rhizobiales; family Xanthobacteraceae; genus Bradyrhizobium; species Bradyrhizobium barranii. The sequence goes on from NZ_CP096255.1 coordinate 6,234,608, forward strand.
CAACAACTTGGACGTCCATCTCCGAGAACGACCGCCGTCGGATAGCCCGGTGGCAAAAAGGCATGCTGGCGCTCGCCATCCTCTGCGAGATCTTTCTCGCCGCCGACTGGTATGCCTTCGCGGCCGTACTGCCCTTCGTCTCCGAGAGCCTCAAGCTCAATCCCGCCGAGGCCGGGCTTGCGCAAGGCATCTTTGCGCTGACCTACGGTATCGGCATGGTCGTGTGGTCTCCGGTCAGCCGGTCGATGACGGCGCGCAACATGCTGCTGATCGGGCTTGCGGGCACTGGTATAGGCATGGTGCTCCAGGTGTTCGTACAAAGCTACACACAGCTCGTGATGCTCCGGCTCGTGATCGGCTTCTTCGACGCCGGCATCTTCATCGGCAACATGAAGCTGATCTTTGGCTGGTTTCCGCAAAGTCGGCGTGGCTCGGTGGTAGGCATCATCCTCGCCGCCTACAGCCTCGCCATCACCATGGATTTCGCGCTCGGCATTCCCCTGACGATTGCGACCGGTTGGCGGACCTTCTTCGCCGTGCTGGCAATCGGCACGCTGCTCGTTGCAGCCGTCGACGCACTCGTCGTCCGCAACGATCCGCGCGAGCTCGGTATCGACGGTTTCACCTGGGGCAACGAAACACCGCAGGAGCACCTGCCGCTCGGCGAGATCTTCCGCTCGAAATGGATCGCGGTCGGCGGCTTCGGCATCGTGGCCTGCACCTTCGCGATCGCCGGCACCGCAACCTGGGTGGTGCCGGCCTTCATCACAGTACAGCACATGCCGCCGGAAGCCGGCGCTGTCATCGGCACCGTCATGGGGTTGTCGCAGGTGCTATTCCTGGTGATTGGCGGCTACATGTCCGATCGGCTCGGCAAGCCCTTCATGATCAAACTCACCGCATGTCTCGCTTTCCTGACCGCGCTGATGTTCCTGTGGAGCGTGGTCACACCGATGTCGTTCTCGATGCTGGTGCTGTTTGCAGCACTCAGCGGTATCGCGCTTCTCGGCGGCGGCGCTATCTTCGCCCTGCTCAGCGAAAAATACTCCGACGCGCTCGCACCGGCCGCGATTGGATACGCCGAGGTATTTGGCATCTTCTCGGCCTTCGTGGCGCCCTGGATGATGGGCGCCATCATCAACGCCTCGGCCGGCTCGTTCACCGGCGCCTTCATTGCTTTCGCGGTGGTCGAGCTCATCATCGTCGGCCTTTTGATGATCCTCGCCCGCGAGGACGTCAGTCAGGGCGCGGTGGTCGGAAGCCCCGCGGAATAAGATGCAGCGATCAAGGGCACGGGGCTGAAGCCCGTGCTCTGGGGACCTCGACAAAAGGTCCATCTTCTGGGAAATCAGGCGCCCTCACCTTGTCCGCGGCGGGCAAGAGTGGCAATCTCGCATGCAAGTGCCCCAAGAGACCCCGTCATGCCGCGCGCGAGCGCCAAATCGCTTCCCCAGCTCAGTCTGCGCATCGACCTCGATGGCGAGGATCGGATCGGGCCCGGCAAGATCGAGCTTTTGGAGCAGATCCGCGAGCAAGGCTCGATCTCGGCGGCCGGCCGCGCCATGGACATGTCCTACAAGCGTGCCTGGGATCTCGTGGACGAGATCAACCGCATTTGCGGACATCCCGCGGTCGAGCCGCAGGCCGGCGGCAAGAACGGCGGCGGCGCGATGCTCACTCCCTTCGGCGAAAAGCTTGTCGCGCGCTACCGCAAGATCGAACGCGACGCCGCCCGCGCCGTGCACAAGGAGCTGGAAGCGCTCAAGAGCGACATCGGCCGTTCGCGGAAATCGTGAACGGACGGGCGCGCATCCTGGCGGCTCGCTATCGCATCCAGCGTGGCAGGGGCAGATTTTTCTTGCGCAGGAATTCCGGGTTGAACAGCTTGGATTGATAGCGCTGTCCGCCATCCGCGAGGATGGTCACGATGGTTTTGCCTGGACCGAGGTCGCGCGCAAGTCGCATGGCTCCAACGATATTGATCGCGCTTGAGCCCCCCAGCACCAGTCCTTCATGCTCGATCAGGTCGAACAGAACGAGCAGCGCTTCCTCGTCCGTAATCTGATATGCCGCATCGATGGGCGTGCCTTCCAGGTTCCTGGTGACACGGACTTGCCCGATCCCTTCGGTGATGGAGTCTCCTTCCGTCGTGAGCTCGCCTTTGGTGAACCAATTATAGAGCGCGGCCCCCATGGGATCGCTGAGCGCGATCTTGATGCCGGGATTTCGCTCCTTGAGGGCCCGCGCGATCCCACCCAAGGTACCGCCGCTCCCGACGGCACATGTGAAGCCGTCGATTCTTCCAGCCGTCTGCTGCCAAATCTCAGGACCGGTCGTGCGATAGTGGCCCTCCCGATTGGCGACGTTATCGAACTGATTGGCCCAGAAAGCACCGAGCTCCTCGGCGAGCTGACCGGAATAGCGCGCGTAATGACCCGGATTGGAATAGGGTACGGCCGGCACCAGGCGCAGGTCGGCACCGCACAGCCGCAACATGTCCTTCTTCTCCTGACTTTGCGTGTCAGGCATCACCATCACGCTTCGATAGCCGCGTGCATTCGCCACGAGCGCTATGCCGATTCCGACATTGCCGGCCGTTCCTTCGACGATGACGCCTCCCGGCCCAAGCTTGCCGCATCGTTCGGCATCGTCGATCATGGCCAGCGCCGCGCGATCCTTGATCGAGCCGCCGGGATTGAGAAATTCGGCCTTGCCATAGATCTCGCAACCCGTGGCCTCCGACGGCATTCGCAGCCTGATCAATGGCGTGTTGCCGATAGCGTCCAGGAAACCCGTTCGAACATCGCTCATCGCTTGCCACCTCTACCCGCCCGCAACTTTAGGCTGGCGAACAGGCAAAGCGATTCTCTAGTTCAGGCGACGCGTGCAACATTTCCGGCGCTCGACCGGCCCAAGCGGCAATTTCATTCTTAGGCGGTGTTTTGTTTGCGCCTTTGGCCCAAGCCGCTAGTTCGGCCGCACCGACATTTCCGGCATCGGCTGGGTCAGCGCTTCGCCGAGCAGGCTCTGCTCGGCTTTCGGGATCGAGAAGCGCACCTTGAAGCCGTCCTCGGTTTGAAGCGTAATGATGCGCTGGGTCGTATCGGTCGCCTGCTCGATCGCCCAGGACGCCAGCGGATAGGCGTAGCGCAGGCTCTGGTCGCCGTAGCGGGCCTTCAGCGCCGCCTCGAGCAGCCCGGGCAGCGTCATGATGAGGGCGCCGACCTGGTTGAGCGAGACGCTGACCGCGGCCGGGTTGCCCGCCAGATCCTCGAAGCCCAGCGAGATCGCGCCGCCGTCGGACGCCACCTCGCAGGTCGTGAGCTGCCTCACCTTGATTTCCATCGTCAGTCCCGGAACGCGGTTCGCTATATTCATCACGATATATCGATATGTCCACCCGCGTCCAGCCCTGCTTTTCTGGAATTGATCGAACCGGCCGCCATGGTCGGCCCGGCGAAGTCGTGATATATAGTTCGATATAACAAGGCCCCGAACGGCCCGTTTCTGCAAGGGAGCGCAAAGCCAATGAGTGACTACAATCTTCTCATCGACGGCAAGATGGTGCCCGGCGACCAGACCATGCCGGTTCTCAATCCCGCGACCGAAGAGGTGCTGGCGCAGTGCCCGCGTGCCTCGAAGGCGCAGCTTGATGCCGCCGTCGCCGCGGCGAAGGCCGCCTTCCCGGCCTGGGCCGCGACCCCGATGGCGGAACGCCGCAAGCTCGTGAACAGGATGGCCGACGTCATCGAGGCCAATTCGGGCGAGCTCGCCCACATCCTCACCAGCGAGCAAGGCAAGCCGCTCGGCGACGCCACCGGCGAAGTCCTCGGCATGGCCGCGTTCTTCCGCTACCTCAGCTCGCTCGAATTGCCGATGAAGGTGATCGAGGATTCCGGCGACCGCAAGGTGGAAGCCTATCGCCGCCCGCTCGGCGTCGTCGGTGCCATCATTCCCTGGAACTATCCGCTGCTCATCCTCAGCTTCAAGCTGCCGTCGGCGCTGCTCGCGGGCAACACGCTGGTGGTGAAGCCGGCGCCGACCACGCCGCTCGCGACCCTGCGCTTCGCCGAGCTGATCAAGGACGTCCTGCCGAAGGGCGTTCTCAACTTCATCACCGACGCCAACGATCTCGGCGGCGAGATGACCAAGCATCCTGATATCCGCAAGATCTCGTTCACCGGCTCCTCCGCCACGGGGCAGAAGGTGATGGCGAGCGCGGCGCAGACGCTCAAGCGCATCACGCTCGAGCTCGGCGGCAACGACGCCGGCATCGTGCTCGACGATGTCGACCCGAAGAAGGTCGCTCCCGGCATCTTCGAGGGCGCGTTCCAGAACTCCGGCCAGGTCTGCCTCGCCATCAAGCGGCTCTACGTCCACGAGTCCGTCTATGACGAGCTCTGCAACGAACTGGTCGCGATCGCCAAGAGCACGGTGGTCGACGACGGCGCCAAGCAGGGCACCAAGCTCGGACCGCTACAGAACAAGATGCAGTACGAGAAGGTGAAGACGTTCCTCGAGGACGCGCGCAAGAACGGCAAGGTGGTCGCCGGCGGTTCGGCGATGGACCGTCCCGGCTATTTCATCGAGCCGACCATCGTGCGCGACATCCAGGAAGGCTCGAAACTGGTCGACGAGGAGCAGTTCGGCCCGGTGCTGCCGCTGATCAAGTACTCCGACAAGAACGACGCGATCCGCCGCGCCAACGCCACCACCTACGGCCTCGGCGCGTCGGTCTGGTCGTCCGACATCAAGCGCGCGCACGAGGTCGCAACGCAGCTCGAGTCTGGCACGGTCTGGATCAACAAGCACCTCGACATGGCCCCGCACATCCCGTTCGGCGGCGCCAAGCAGTCGGGCATCGGTACAGAGTTCGCCGAGGAAGGCCTCGCCGAATTCACCCAGCTCCAGATCATCAACGGCCCGCCGGCGGCCTAATCCGACATCCGGGGCCGCGGCAAAACCGCCGCGGCCCCGTTCTCTTTGCGACGAAGCAGAGGCCAACCATGTTCGACGCGCAATGCGACCTCGCCGCCCTCGTCTACGAGGCGCATCAGGACCCCGACGCGGTCCTGCGCAGCTTTGCGGCGGATCTGAATGCGCGTGGCTGTCGCGTCGTCGGCATGGTTCAGGCCGGCCAATGCGCGGATTCGAGCCTGTCGGCCGTGCTGCTTCACAGCGGCGAGACGCTTCCGCTCGCGCAGGATTTCGATCCGGCCGCGCGCGGCTGCCGTCTCGATCTCGCGCGGCTGCAAAATGCGGGGATGCGGATCGCGGACGCCCTCTCGCATGGCGCCGATCTCGTCATCATCAACCGCTTCGGCAAGCGCGAACGCGACGGCAAGGGCCTGTCCCATCTGATTGGACGCGCGCTCGGCGCCAACATTCCCGTGGTGATCGCGGTTGGCAGAGACCATTTCGCCGACTGGATCAAGTTCGCCGGCGGCATGAGCGTCAGGCTCGGCTGCGAGCGCGACGCGCTGGAGGCGTGGTGGCGGAGCATCTCCACAAGCAACGCGCGGCTTGACGTCGGATCACATCCTACGGTGTGCGAAATTCTGAAGTGAACGATCTGAGCCTGCCGGGCTCGCGTACTTGTCCGTGGAGTCCTCACAACATCGCGCCGACTTCCCCTGTCGCCGCCGCGCAGGCAGTAGTTTCCCGGAATATGGCCGACGGTCGGGCCTCTGATACGCTTGTGCGGATTCAACCCGCTCACCCCGACATGCCCTGGGATCCCGAAATGCCGGTACGTCGGCTAAAGCCATCGCGCGTCCTCGGCGTCGAGCGCTTCTCGGACTTCGACGAATTTCGCGCCAACGAGGTGCTCGGTCTCGGCACCAGCACGCCGCTCCGTCCGCGGGAATTCTCGCTGTCTCGCGCCATCCTGCCGCTCCGCGACGGGCTCTTCGTGCTCCAGCGCTCCTTTGCACGGCGGTTTGAGGCCGAGATCGGCACGGACAACGGCGTCGGCCTCGTTGTTCCCCTCACCTTTCACTCCATCGCCAATGGCCGCGAGGTCGATAGTTCGATGATCGCCGTCATGCGCGGCAAAGCCCCCGTCAAGGCGATCGAGCATCACCCCAACACTTACCTGATGCTGCGCTTCAACTCGGACATGCGCCATCGCGGCTGGGCGGATTTCGACACCGGCCTCTCCTATGTCCGCACGCAGGACGAGCCGATGACGCGCCTGCGCGCGGCTATCGTGGAGATGTTCTCGCTGGCGTCGGCATGCCAACGATCCCCGGCAATTCGAGGCGCTCTACCGCCCGATCCAGGAAACGCTGCTCGCCGGCCTCGACGCCACCCTGCTGCCGGCAGGCGCACGCAGCGCCCGCCCCGGTTCATTCGACAAGCACCGCAAGCTGATCGCGCATCTCGACGACGTCGTTGCGCTGTTCGGCAGCAAGCCGCTCTACAGCGACGACCTCGCCGCCGCGCTCGGCGTGTCCGTGCGCACGCTCCAGGTCGCGACGCACGCGGTGCACGGCGTGAGCCTGCACCACTATCTGCGCCTCAAACGGTTGTGGGCCGTTCGCGTCCAGCTCATGACCGGGGGCGATGGCTTGACCGTCAAGGCCGCCGCGCTCGGCAACGGCTTCTGGCACCTGGGCGACTTCTCCAGGAGCTACAGACTGGTCTTCGGCGAAGCGCCGTCCGAGACGCTGGCACGCGGACGGCGTCCGTTGCATCTGGCGATCGGCGCCTGAGAGAGCGGATTGCCCCTCAGGCGTGACCGTTCTCCTTGCGGTGCCCGCTCTCGCTGATGCGGTCGACCCAGGCGATACCGATTGCGGAAATGATGAAGGTCAGGTGGATCAGCACCTGCCACATCACCCCGGACTCGGTGAAATTGCTGCGCGTGGTGCCGAGATTGCCGGCCTCGATGAAGGTCCTGAGCAGCGAGATCGAGGAAATGCCGATGATCGCCATCGCGAGCTTGATCTTCAGCACGCTGGCATTGACGTGGCTCAGCCATTCCGGCTCGTCCGGATGACCGTTCAGGTTCAGGCGCGAGACGAAGGTCTCGTAGCCGCCGACGATCACCATGACCAGCAGGTTCGAGATCATGACGACGTCGATCAATCCGAGCACGACCAGCATGATCTGCTGCTCGCTGGCGTCGAACGAGTGCGCGACCAGGTGCCAGAGCTCTTTCAGGAACAGCAGCACATAGACGCCCTGCGCGACGATGAGGCCGACATAGAGCGGCACCTGCAGCCAGCGCGAGCCGAAGATGAGTTGGGCGAATGGGCCGATTTTCGGTCGCGGCCCGGCGTGCGCCGAAGGTGCTTTGGGTTCAGGCGTCATGGATCACTCCGGATTGCAGGCAGGAATTGTCGCCTCAGAGACTCGCGATGACGGGCGCGAGCTCGAGCGAACCGCGATAGATCATCTCGAAGGCGACGTAAACGATGATGGCGAGACCGACATAGGCGATCCAGCGCTGCTTCTGCAACACCCGGCCGAGCAGGTCGGCGGCGACGCCCATCATCGCGACCGACAGCAACAGTCCGAACGCGAGGATGTAGGGATGCTCGCGCGCGGCGCCTGCGACCGCGAGCACGTTGTCCAGCGACATCGAGACGTCGGCGGCGACAATCTGCAACGCCGCCTGCCCGAAGGTCTTGCGCGACGCCGGTGCGCTGCCCGCGCTGCCGCCATGGCTCAACGAGAGCTCGGTGTGCGCGGACTGCTCGCGCAGCTCGCGCCACATCTTCCAGCACACCCACAGCAGCAGCACGCCGCCGGCGAGCAGCAGGCCGATCACCTGCAGGAGCTGGGTCGCGACGCCGGCGAAGACGATGCGCAAGGCTGTGGCGGCGACGATGCCGACGATAATGGCGCGGCGGCGCTGCTCGGCCGGCAGGCCGGCGGCGGCAAGGCCGATGACGACGGCATTGTCGCCGGCCAGCACGAGGTCGATCAGGATGACCTGGAGCAGCGCGGTCAGCGCGTCGGCGGTGATGAATTCAGTCATTATTGATCATTTTTCGATGCGGAGGGATCGAGCCATTGCGGCTTCTTCCGCTCGACCCAATCCAGGACCCTGGAGCGCGAGGCGCGCAACGCCGGGACGTCTTCGGCGAGCAGTGCGAGGCCGAGCGGCAGCATCCAGACTCCAAGCACCGGCAGGAAGGAGAGCACGCCGCCAACGATGAGCAGCGCGCCCGAAGGGATCCTCACCCAGCGGCTGGACGGTTTGAGCAGATAGGCGACAGTGTCGCCCATGCGCGGCGGCAGGCGGCGGACGAGCTTGTCGAGACGCGGGTCGCCACCGGCCATCTGGCCGGTGGTGACCAGGTTTCCTGTCGTCCGCTCGTCCGATGCTGTGCTCATGCTCACTCCTGCGCGGCGACGCGCCGTTCAACGCCTGCGCTGCCCGGCGCTACCGGCTTTGCGCGCGGCAGCACCAGCGTCAGCAGGCGTAACAGCTTGATCGCCTGCACTTCATGGGGATGCACGTCCTCGTCCGCAGCCGCGACGCGCTCCGATAGTTCCATCAGATGTGCCGACAGCGGCAGGTCCGAGACCGGACGCAACGTGTCGATCACCACATTGGCAAAGTCGGGCTCCTCGAGCCGTTCCGCCAGTTCGTCGAATATCGCAAACAGCCGGTCGTCACTCATGTGCGGCGCCAGTCCGCGATCCCTGATGAAGCGGATCACCTCGTCGCGCTCGACCGGCGAAACGCGCCGGTCGGCGACGGCGACGAGCGCGCCGGCGATCACCAACGCGACCGCGGCCTGCTCGTTCAGCCTGGACGGTTCCGTGATCTCGATTTCGATCGGATTGGAAGTGGCGGCGTCGGACATCGTAGCTCCCTTACGTTGCGAAATGACCGCGCGGGGCTGCGATGGGGACGATTGAGTCGGAGAGAACTCGAGAAGGCCCGACGATCGGCCGATCCATCGCATTCGCGCGGGACAGGTCATCCGACATCGCGAGGTTTTGCCGACATTGTCGGCGTCCTCGCCAGAGGGGCCCGGATTCTTGTTCGCTTCAGAGATAAAGATAGGTGGGCCGGAATCAAGGCAACCGGAATGCGACCAGCCGCCGCATCGGGTTCCATGTCGGTGGATTTGGTTAACCAGCGATGCACGTGTCCCGGACGCGCTGCTGCGCTCTTCGCGTTGCTACGCCGAGCCGGGACCCAGAAGGCCACGCATTCCGCCGCAATATGGGCCCCGGCTCAGCAGTGCACCGCCGAAGAGGCGCTGCGCTGCGTCCGGGGCACGAGACCGCCGTTTGACGCGCAACTTACCTCACGACCTCGACAAGATGCGCGCGCGACGGTGCGGGATCGAACCTCTCGCCGAAATACTGTGTCTCGTGCGCCACCAGTCCTTCGCGGAATTCCATGATGCTGACGACATAGGACGGCACGCCGTCGTAGGTCAGCACGAACTCGCTCACCCAGAGATCGCCGCCGCCGACGATCCGGCGGACCGTGAAGCGCTTCTTGTTGGGCTGCACGAACCGGCTTTCCTGAATCGTCCTGCGGCCGCGGATGCGCTCGCCGGACTGCGGATAGTCGAGCACGGCGTCCCCGCGGTAGATGTCGTGCTCGGCCTCGAAATCATTCGCGTCCGACGCAGCCCAATGGCGCTGAAGGGCCGCCAGTATCGCCTGATCATCCATCGCGCTCTCCCGTCTTGCGGTGTCTGCCCCCAGATCGGGACGCAGACAGCCGGCGACAAGACCGGCTAGCAACGTCTAACAACGACTAACGGGCCAAAATTCCGACATGGATGCAGATTGGCATTGCAGCGACCTGGAATCCGCCAGAGCCGCGGCCGTCACACCGGGGAACCCCATGGCCCGTCTGCTCTCCCTCAATGTCGGCCTGCCGCGCGACATCGCGTGGCAAGGCAAGACCGTTTATACCGGCGTCTGGAAGACGCCCGTCAGTGGTCCGCGCAGGGTGCGGCGGCTCAACATCGACGGCGATGGACAGGGCGATACCGCCGGTCATGGCGGCGAGCAGCGCGCCGTCTACGTCTACCAGCGGGAGTCCTATCAATATTGGCAGGAGCACCTTGGTCGATCGAACCTCGTCCAAGGTCAATTCGGCGAGAATTTTACCGTCGAGGGCCTGGCCGACAGGGACGTCTGCATCGGAGACCGTTACAGGATCGGCTCTGCCCTGCTCGAGGTGACGCAGCCACGCGTCACCTGCTACCGGCTGGGGATTCGCATGGAGGAGCCGGACATGGCCGCGCTGCTTGTCAGGCACGGCCGGCCCGGCTTCTATTTTCGTGTGATCGAGGAAGGCGACGTCGAGGCCGGCGACGAGATCACGCAGATCGCTGATGGCCCCGAACGCATGAGCGTGTCCGAGATCAATGCGCTGCTCTACCTGCCGCCCCACCCGCGCGACGGCCTGGAGCGCGCGCTGAAAATTCCGGCGCTGAGCGGCGGCTGGCGTCATTCCTTCGAGGCGCTGCTCGAGCAGCAGCGCAAGGATACGACGGCGGGAAACGCCGGGCTCGGCCCGGCGTCGAGCCCGCCTCCGGCCTGGCGCGGCTTCCGGCCGTTTCGCGTGGCGCGCAAGATCGCCGAAAGCGGCAACGTGACGTCGCTGATCCTCGAACCCACGGACGGACATCCCGTCGCCGCCGCCCTGCCCGGGCAATTCGTCGTCGTGCGGCTCGGCACCTCCACTGCACCGGCGATGACGCGCAGCTATTCGCTGTCGAGCCGTTCCGATGCCGCGTCCTGGCGCATCAGCATCAAGCGCGAAGCCCACGGCGCGGCAAGCCAATATGTCGCCGATGAGGTCAAGATTGGCGACGCCGTGCAGATCGGCGCGCCGCGCGGAAGTTTCACGCTACGGCAAGATGCGCGGCCCGTCGTCTTGCTGAGCGCCGGCATCGGCGTAACGCCGGTGCTTGCGATGCTGCACGCGCTCGCCGCGGAAGCATCGACGCGCGAAGTCTGGTGGCTGCACGGCGCCCGCAACGGTCGCGAACATGCGTTCGCCGCCGAGGTGCGTGGGCTGTTGACTGGGCTGGCCCACCATCACAGCCATGTCTGCTACAGCGCGCCCGATCCGGGCGATCGTCTCGATGTGGATTTCGACTCGATCGGACGTCTGGACCTCCGGGTGCTTCAAACCCTCGGCGTCCCCTCAGACGGCGATTTCTATCTGTGCGGGCCGGCACCGTTCATGACCGATCTCTCGCGCGGGCTTGCCGGACTCGGCATCGCAGCGGATCGCGTTCACACCGAGATGTTCGGCGCGGGACCATCCCTGACACCCGGCATAGCGTCCTCCCCGCAGAAGCGGGCGCACTTGCCGGCCGGCGCAACCGGCCCGGGCCCGATGGTCTCGTTCGCCCGCAGCGGCCTCAATGTCTGCTGGGGACCAGCATATGCCAGCCTGCTTGAGCTGGCCGAAGCCTGCGACGTTCCCGTGCGCTGGTCGTGCCGGACCGGCGTGTGCCACAACTGCGAGAGCGGGCTCGTGGCCGGATCCGTCAGCTACGCGCCGGACCCACTTGACGCACCGGCGGACGGCAATGTCCTGATCTGCTGTTCACGGCCCCAGGGCGACGTCGTGATCGATCTGTGAGTGTTGGCGCTCACGCCAGACATGCGAGAGTTCGAAGACATGGGAGAGTCCAATGCGACCTGACATGATGCCGGGAGTAACCTTCCCCGATTACGAGCTCAGCGACCACACCGGCAAGCACCGAAAGCTCTCCGAGCTGCAGGGTGGCGATCCGATGGTGCTCGTTCTCGGCCGCGGCGGCTTCTGTCCGAAGGACCGCCGCCAGGCCGAAGGCCTGCTGCAACTCCATCGCGAGATGGAGGTCGGCTACTGCCGGCTGGTCACGATCACCACCGACAACATCACCCAGACCAACGAATATCGCAGCGGCGTCGGGGCGCACTGGCCTTTCCTGTCGGATTCGCGGCGGATCGTTCAGAAGGACCTCGACATCGCCGAATACACCGATCCCGTCCACAATCCGATGATCCCGCATGTCGTCGTGCTGGAGCCCGGCCTGCGCGTTCACAAGATCTATAACGGCTACTGGTTCTTCGGACGCCCGACCGTCGAAGAGCTGCGCCAGGATCTCCGGGCCGTCAGCATGAATTGCCGTCCGGACTGGGACATCACCGCGCCCGGGCTGAAGGCCTTCTGGGATCAGGGCCACAAGGAGCATTTTTACCCCTACGGCAAGGCTTACGTCGAAACTCTCGGCGAACGGGATTAGAACCACATTCCGGCATCGTCCGTTCGGACGAATGCCGACCCAGGAATGTGGATGGTCCAGATGAAGACGACTCCCGGCGATCGTGCCGGCCGCATGGGTGCGCGCCAGATCTACGAAGCCCTGAGGGATCAAATTCTGACGCGGGTCTACGGCATCGACGGCCTGCTGCCGTCGTCGCGGACGCTTGCCGGCGAGATGGGCGTGGCGCGCTCGACCGTGACCGTCGCCTATGAACAGCTCGCCGCCGAAGGTTTCATCGAGACACGCCATGGCGCGCGGCCGCGCGTTGCCCGCGCCGTCGTCGAACGCGGACGCGCGCGCGCCGCATCGCGGCCCTCGGCGCGCAAGCCGCTTCTGTCGGCCTTCGGCGAGCGGCTGCGGTCGGACCCGCCGCGCTGGACCGAGCCGCCGCGCGGGCTCATCGCCAACTTCCGCTATGGCGAGCTCTCGCCGTCGGATTTCCCGGTGCTGGCATGGAAGAAGGCCGTGACGGCGGCGATGGTGCGCAAGCCCGAGCGGCTGGCCTATGACGACCCCTGCGGCGCGCTGCGGCTGCGGACCGCGCTTCAGGGCTATCTGTGGCGATCGCGAAGCGTCCGCTGCGAGGTCGATCAGATCGTTGTCGTGAACGGCTCGCACCAGGGGCTCGACATCTGCGCGCGCCTCCTGCTCGACGCCGGCGACCGCTTCGTGATGGAGGATCCCGGCTACCAGATTTGGCGCGGCACACGCTCGCGGCGACGGGCGCCGAGACGGTGCCGATCCCCGTTGACGCGGACGGACTTGAGACAGCGCGGCTCGACGGCATCGAGGCCCGGCTCGCCTATGTGACGCCGTCGCATCAATATCCGCTCGGCGGCGTCATGCCGATCGGACGCCGGCACCAATTGCTGGCCTGGGCACGCAAGCACGACGCCTACGTGATCGAGGACGATTACGACAGCGAGTATCGCTACGACACCAGGCCGATCCCGCCGCTGCACGCGCTGGAGGGCAACGACAACGTGATCTATCTCGGCACCGTCTCCAAGACGCTCTCCCCGACCTTGCGGATCGGCTACTTGGTCGTGCCCGCCGGGCTGCGATCCCCGTTCGCAGCCGCCAAGCAGATCATGGACCGGCACACGCCGCTGATCGAACAGCACGCTCTCGCTTCGATGCTCGAAAGCGGCGCCTATGACAGCCACGTCAGGCGCGTGCGCCGGCGCAACGCCGAGCGTCAGCAGGCACTGATCGGCGCGTTGCGCCGCCGGTTCGGAGATAGTGTCCGGATCGAGGGCACGGCGGCCGGCCTGCACGTGGTGGCGTGGCTCGACGATCTGCCGCAGAAGCGCGAAGATGCATTGATCCAGGCGGCTCGCGCGAAAGGCGTCGGCATCTATCCGGTCTCGGCGTTGCTGGTCGGCCCAAGCCGGACGCCAAGCCGGACGCGGAAGACCGTCGGTCTCGTCATGGGCTATTCGGCGCTGGAGATCGCGCAGATCGAGAGAGGCTGCAAGCTCCTCGCCCAGGCCGCCGTCGAACTGGACTGATGAAATCATACATAACTGGCCGTTTCGTATAGGCCAGATTCCGGCTATCTCCGCATCAAGAACGGAGACACGCCATGTACATCCCGCCCGCCTTCAACGACGACGACATCGAGAACATCCGCGCGACTATCCGCGGTGCGCGCCTCGCCAGCCTGGTGACGGCCACCGCCGAGGGCCCGGTCGCCACGCCCCTGCCGCTCTTCCTCGACGAGAGCGAAGGCGAGCACGGCGTGCTCTATGGGCATGTCGCGAAGGCCAACCCGCAATGGAAGCTGCCGCCGATCGGCGATGCGCTCGCCATCTTCAACGGCCCCGACGCCTATGTGACGCCGTCCTGGTATGCGACCAAGCAGGAGACCGGCAAGGTCGTGCCGACCTGGAATTACGTCGCGGTGCATGCCTACGGCCCGGTCGAATTCTTCCAGGAGCCGGAGCGCCTGCTCGACGCCGTGACGCGGCTGACGAACAGGCACGAGGGCGCACGCGCCAAGCCGTGGGCCGTCAGTGACGCCCCCGCCGATTTCATCGCCGCGCAATTGCGCGGGATCGTCGGTGTACGCATTCCCGTCGTGCGGTTCGAGGGCAAGCGCAAGATGAGCCAGAACCGGCCCGAGGCCGATCGGGTCGGCGTCGCGCAGGGTCTCGCCGCAAGCGAGGACGCGCATGATCGCGAAGCTGCCGCCCTGATCCCGCTTCCGGTCTGAGAGAGCGGGATTCTCGGTGCTGAGAGGCTTCACCGAGAGTCTCCGTGGACCATCAGCTTGCGCAGGAATGCGCGGTGACGCGCTCGCCCCTGACAACGGCTTCCGCCAGTTTGCGCCCGACGTCACCGAAATCCGATAGGGCAAGATAGCCTTGCGCGTAGGCTTCCTGCGTCAGGCGTTCGAAGCGCTTGTCGTCTCCGGTCGACCATTGCTTGGCGATGTAGTCTGCTCCGGCTTTCCCGAAAATCTTGGGGTAGTGTTCCATATCGTTCTGACGACGATAATAGTAGTAGTCGATATGGGCGGCGAATTGCTTCCGCCCCTCTCCCGCGCAACGCGATCCATAAGGGCGCTCGAACGCCAGAGCGGTCTCGCGGCGCAAGCCTGCGCGACCGTCCACGAAGATCTCTTCGTTGGAGCCATAACCCGGACCATCGACCGGTGCTGCTGGTTGCTGGGCTGTCTTCTGCGGAGCGAATGCCCAGGCGGCGACCTGCCAGATGACAAGCGCCCAGACGATGAACCAGGCGCGGCTCATTTGAAGCTCGCCGATGCCTGCTGCCGTGGCAGGCATACCGGAGACGGATCAAACAACATACCGGGCCCGGTGAACCAGAGAACGACGTCGCGGATATCCTCCGGGAAGTCTTCCTTGACGATGCCCTTTTGTTTGAACGCCTCGGCCAGCTGCGCCTTGACGCGAACGTCCAGCGGCGTGGAATACGCGGCGTTCGCCCGATCGCGCTTCTCTTCACTGCAGAACATGCCCATTCTCGGATTTGGGCAATCGTAGATCTTCACCCAGCCCCGCGCATAGGCCTCCGTAGCCGCCCTCAGGTTCGCCTTCATGGTGTCGTCGCACGGCGACATCGCGTAAGCGGTGCTTGCCTGCAATGCGTCCATCCGCAGTGCGTCTTGCTTCGGGTCCTTGTCGCTTTGCAGGGTGTGCTCAGCTTCCCAATCCTTCCGCTGCTTGGCCTTTGAATGCTCATCGCCGAACGAGGAACTGAGCGTGGGCCTCAATTCACCGACCAGCGAAACGTGCGACACCGGAAATCCGCGCATCGCCCAGGAGACGCCCACGAACGTGGAGACGAACGCCATGCAGGTGAAAAGAACAAATCGGCTCATGATGCGCACTCAAAATTCGCGCGCAACCTAACCGTGTCGGCGTTAAGAGATGGATTAATGCGCGGGTTCCCGCAATGCAGGGTAAATGAACGTCTAAAACACGCTGCAGAAATGATCCGGACTTTGCAGAACACATCGCCGGGGAACCCAACACAGGCGATCTTGTTGGTGAACCTTACGCCACATCCTGACAGGAAGGCCGCATGTGCCGCTGGATCGCATACCGGGGCGAGACCACCTCGTTCGAGCCTTACGTCACCGAGCCCGAGCATTCGCTGATCGCGCAGAGCATCCGCTCGCTGCAATCCACCGCGGGCTCGAACGGCGACGGCTTTGGTCTCGGCTGGTATGGCGAGCATCCGGAGCCCGGCCTTTACCGCGAGACACGTCCGGCCTGGTCGGACGAAAACCTGCGCTACCTCTGCCGCCATCTGCGCTCGCATCTGTTCTTCGCCCATGTGCGCGCCGCCACCGGCACGGCGGTGACGCGGCAGAATTGTCATCCGTTCGCCTGCGGCCAGTGGATGTTCATGCACAACGGCTTCGTCGGCAGCTGGAATCGCCTGCGGCGCAAGGTCGAGGCGCTGATCCCCGATGCCTACTACCCCTCGCGGCTGGGCACGACCGATTCGGAAGCCGTGTTCCTCGCCATGATGGGCGCGGGACTCGACAGCGATCCACTTGGCGCAACGCAAACCGTGCTGCAATCGCTCGTCGGCCTGGTCAACGAGGGCGAGCTTCGTGAGCGCCTGCGTTTCACCAGCGCGATCGCAAACGGCCGGGATCTCTATGCGTTTCGCGTCGCGGTCAACGATGCCGCCAACACGCTCTATTATCGCGAGGCCAGCGGCGGCCAGGTCGTCGTCGTGTCCGAGCCGTTCGACAAGGAAACGGACTGGACGGAAGTGCCGCCGAATCACGCGCTGGTCGCGCGCGCGTCCGAAAACGTGAAAATTGTTCCGTTCGACCTTGCAATTTCCAGTGGGTCAGACGCGGAACCGGCCCGTGTCAGGCGGATTATTGCCCGCAGGTAATACCACTGCCGGGTGGCCCTATGACATTTGCTTCGGATGTTTTGAAACTGCTGCGCCTCGATTCCTCCGATGACAAGCAGCACCTCGTCATCCGCTCTGCCGGCGGACGCGGCAAGGCGGCTGAATATTCCTTCGGCATCGAGGAGGAGTACTTCCTCGCCGATCGCCGCAGCCTCGAGGTCGCGATCGAAACGCCCAACGCCCTGTTCGAGTCGGTGAACTGGTCCACCGGCGGCCAGGCGATGCGGGAGATGCTGCAATCCCAGCTCGAGATCGCTACCAACGTTCACGTCGATGTCAATGACGCCCGGGAAGAGCTGCGGTTCCTCCGCCGCGAGGTCGCCAACGTCGCTGCGCAATACGGCTTCGTCATCATGGCCTGCGGCACGCATCCGACCGCGGTCTGGCGCATGTCGCAGCCGAGCCCGAAGCCGCGCTACGAGGAGATGATCGAGGATCTGCGCAGCATCGGCCACCGCAACATGATGTGCGGCATGCATGTGCACGTCCAGCTGCCCGATCCCGAGAAGCGGATGGCGGTGATGCGGGCGATGCTGCCGCATCTGCCGCTGTTCATCGCGCTGTCGGCCTCCTCCCCGTTCTGGAATTCCCACAAGACCGGGCTGAAGGGCTACCGGCTTGCCGCCTATTCCGAGCTGCCGCGCACCGGCTTGCCCGAACTGTTCGAAACCAGGCACGACTACGACGAATATGTCGGCGCGCTGCAACGCTCCGGCGTGATTCCCGACGAGAGCCATATCTGGTGGGCGATGCGGCCGTCCATGAGGCATCCGACCCTCGAGCTTCGCGCGCCCGACACCTGCACTTTCATCGACGACGCCGTTGCCATCGCCTCGCTCTATCGCTGCCTGACGCGCCATCTTTATCTGCGGCCGCATCGATCGAAGGAGGTCACGGTGGTCGAACGCGCGATTGCGGTCGAGAACAAATGGCGGGCGCAGCGCTACGGCACCGATTGCATCTTTGCCTCGAAGGACGGGCCGGTCACCATCTCGGAGCAGCTCGCCCGGATCATCGACGACGTCGCCGGGGACGCAGCCGCGCTGAACTGCGCCGCCGAGGTCGAGCACTGCCGGACCATCGTGGAGCGCGGCAGCTCGGCGGAATTCCAGCTTCGCGCCTATCGCGAGAATGCAGAGGACATCGGGGCGGTCTCGCGCTGGATCGCAGCCTCGACGATCTCGGGCGCGAGCGCTCCGATCGGAAGCGTTCGTGCGCCGTCATAGCGCCCGCGCAAGCTTGGCGAACGACAATGTCGCTCCTGAATTCGGTGATCGTGGAGGAACGCGTGAATCGCGTCACGTCTTGCGCTGGCTGCGGCCACGGACTTGTACCGCTGCTTTCGGCCAAGGGCCGCGCGGAGCTCAGCTGCCTCTGGTGCGAAGGCATCGACGCGCGAACGGTGGACATGGCGAAGTGGGCGGACAGCCCGATCGGCAAGCCCGAGCGGATCACCCGTCAGCCGTTCGAATGAGCGGTTTCACATGGCCAGCCGCCGGCCTTTGCTGATCGACGCGACCTGCGCGGCTGCACGCCTGCGCCGGGGCTTGCCGACAAATTAGACAAACCGCGCCCCCTCGCCGGGGTTGCGGGCTCCGCGATGAGGCCCAGGCAAGCTAGCCTAACGCGCCGTCTAACCTCAGGCGCAATCTCGATTTTTCATCGCGCCGCGCGGGGCCACCGGGCCCGCGTATCGCGCTGCATCTCGACTGGCCCAGAATTCGCAAGGCAGCGTCAGGCCTGATTCCCTGCTCCCACGAATTGGCGCAGCAAGATGCGTGCGCCCGGAGACCGGATGAGCGGTAAAGATCGGAGAGTGCCATGAACGTGCATGCCGCCGGCGATCTCAAATTTACCGGCCTCACCCATCCGAACGGCGCACCACTACGCCTCAACGCTCAGGATTTCGTGGCAATCGATCGCGACAGGAACGCCAGGTTCGAAGCGACGTACCGGCCGCAAGCCCTGTACAACCGTGCGAACGAAGGCTTCCACGCCAACAACGAAACCTTCCTCCTGCACGAAGTCGTGACGAACCTCCCGATCTACCGCCCGGACACCGGCCCCACCGATTTCCATCTTCATCTTCCACCGGGCGGCTTTCAGCTCGTGCTGGTCACCTCGGGCGCTTTCACCTTCGACTACGACGGGCGCTTCTACAATGTCGGCCCCGGCGCGGTGATGTTGCAAAGCGCGATCGTCCACCGCCAGCTGTTCTACACCTGGTCGGGACTGTCGACCGAAGAAAACCTGAAGACGCCGCAGACCGTGGTGCCCGACCCGATCTCGATGGGCTATTCCGGCAAATTCCTCGAAGCCTTCGTGACCGATCCGACGACCTTTCCGAACCCGACGATCGTCGGTCCGGACCAGATCAACGAGGCCGAGACGCCGCGCGTGGCCTGGAGCCACCCGCTGCACAACCGGCCGGCCGACGCGGGCTTCTGGCTTCAGGATCCCCTCGCGCTGGATGCGTTGTTCAAGCCGCTCACCGGCAGTCCGATCAAATCGGCCATGCCCGTGTACGTGCGCGATATCGGGATCGAAGTGCCGAGCGGCCATCTCGTCACCGGCCACATCATCGCAACCGACCCGCGTGGACATTCACTCCTGCCGAAGACCACATCGACGGCAGCAGACGCCAGCTGCTTCGCCAAAGGCGAGGTCGCAATCTACCGCGTCATTCGCGGCACGGCCGAATTCAAGAACAAGGCCGGTGAGGCGATCGAGCTTGCGGCTGGCGATGTGGTGACGGCGGGCAAGAGCTCGATCAGCCTCGTCGGCCTCGGCGAGAACACGCAAGTGCTCCGCCTCGGTCTTCTAAAGGGCATGAACGACCTTTGCAGCTGGACGCCGACCCAGCGCGACGAGATCGACGGCCTCGCCGGCCAGATCATCACGCAGAAGGACATCCGCCCCCTGCGCACCGAGGGCAAGCCGGTTGGATATCTGTACGCGTAGCCGCACGAAAAGACGGCCCGCCGAAGCGGGCCGTCGCGATCTCATTGGCGCAATGATCCTTAACGCACTGATCCACCGTAGAGCTGCCGCTCCTTGCGAACTTCGTCCGCACCGTAGGGCTTGCTGGCGGGATCGAACGACTTCCATCCGGTCTTCTGCCAGGCGGCGCTGCGGTCACGCAAATTGACCGACGACTCGTTCAGGACTGCGTCAAGGCGGGATCGATCGGCATCTGCGACCCGCGCCGACACCAGCGTGCCTCCCCGACGCACGCCCTCGGCGTAGGAGTCCGCATCTTCCCGCGAAATGCCGGCCTCAGTCATCGCTCCGACGACACCGCCGGTTGCGGCTCCGGCGGCCGCGCCGACCGCGGTTGCGGCGAGCCAACCGGCCGCAACGACGGGTCCGAGGCCGGGGATTGCGAGGAGGCCGAGACCGGCGAGAAGGCCGGCAGTGCCACCCACGCCCGCACCGATGCCGGCGCCCTTGCCGGCACCTTCGGCGCGATCGTCGACGCCATCGCGGTCACGGTCCACCTTCTTGTCGGTGTTGAACCAGCTGTCCGAATTATTGGCGACGATGCTGATGTCCGAATGCGGCACGCCGGCAGCTTCGAGACGCTGAACCGCCTGCTGCCCAGTGCTGTAGCTGTCGTAAAGACGAGAAATTGTAACGGTCATTGTGTGTCCTTCTTACTTGCTTATTGGCTTACTTGGCCGAATTGACGTTGCCTTGAAAGTCGACGCTGACCGCGGTGGCAGATCCACCCTTGCTGGCATGGCCGCGCCAAACACCGTTGTCGTCCTTCTTCAGTTCGGTGACGTTGGCGTAGCCGGCATCCTCGATCTTCGACTTGGCTTGTCCTTCGGTGAAACTTTTGCGACCTGCGACAGGAGCGTCGGAGTTGTTTTGCCCCGCGCTGTTGACCGCGCTGTTGTTCGGTCCGGACTGCGCCGGTGGATTTTGTGCCGAGGCCGGAGCAGCTGCGAAGGCGGTGGCCGCCGCGAATAAAGAAATGCAAACGATAAACGATGGGCGCTTCATGATGGTCTCCAGTGTCTAAGGAGTGATCCAAGCCCCCATCAGAGCTTTAGTTCCTACGTCTCGCGCCGTGACATCTCCTTCACGCTCAGGTTCTGAAGAATATCATCCACGTCATCACCATGAGGATGACTGCAAGTCCCACACTCACACCCAGCAGCATCAACACGCTGGGACCGAGCTCGCCTTGGCGCGCTTCGAGCGCAGTCTCAACGATGCGGCCGCTCTTGTCTCGATCCATGTCATCTGGTCCTTGCATTCCGGGGAAAGGTCGACCGTTTTCCTGCGTCAGACCCGGCAGTGCTGCCCACGCCAAATCGTCCATGGATCTCAATCGGACCCTTGGTGGTTCGTTACTATTGGCAAACGGTGAAAGCTCGGGCTCGAGATCTGCGCTGGCTATCCAGGCAAGCGGCGTCCCGGAGCGGTCAGACAGGAGTTGATATCGGCAGCCATCTTGTTCCGGTGTGCCTTGCTCAGCAGCGCATCCCGCTCTGGGCCGGGTTCAAGGTGCGAGGCCTCTTCACGCAGCCTCAGTGCATCGGCTGCGAGACGCTCGGCAAGTGAATCCGCCTGACGCACGCGGTTGCGCTTCTCATTCATGACGAACGCCCCTGCGTTGGCATCAGAATCAAATCAGCGCTTTGCGGCTGCGGTCGCGAGACCGGCGGCGTCGCACCATCGAGCCACTCCTGCGTCTCCGCGAGAGCGAGCCAGGCATCGCCCATGCTCCTGAACTGCTTGCGCGCCGCGTCGTTGGCAGCGGTGTCTTCCAGCGTCAGGCAGTGCCCGGCATTCTGCCGAAGATGCTCGGACTGGCTCAATTGGATATCAGTGCTGCTCGTGGCATCGGCAGAGGTCTGCCAGGAGTTCTTGCACACAGGGCACCGCCACTGATTGACGAAGTTCCCGGTGGGCAAGTAGGTCGCATGCAAGGGAGCCGCCACTATTCGCCCGCAGGCGGTACAGCCGTTGGGCCGTTGTGACGGGGATTGCTGTGTCTCGTCCTGAACCGCTTTCGCGCTCCAGCGGCGATCGAACTTGCGGCAGAGATGCAGGGGATAGGAGATAACGTTCAATGCGCGCCTCCGGTTGTGGCGGGAGCGCGGCAGCGTCTCTCTGTCACCGGCGCCTGTCATGTCTGTGCGGGTGATATCCTGGATATGGTGTCGCAAATGACATTCACCAGTGCGCGGCCCCGAGGAACCACGCCTTTACCTCCGATCTACGGCATTTTCCGACTGCTGGCTGCATCGATTGGATTAGGAACATCTCTCCGTCCCTCCTGTTGCGTCTGCACGACATGATCCGTGAATGCGCATGCCGGGAGGTCCGGACCAGCACTGTTCCGGGTCCCAAGAAGGCGAAATCGATCCCTGCTCGATGGTGCTGATCCGGTCTCCGAATCGCACCCGCGACGCACGGAAATCTCCTCCAGCAAGAATCCGGCGCCATCGCGGTCGTGATGCGACCAAGGGCGTCAATGCGGAAGCGTCCCTTCCCCACTCTCCAACAGCTGGCCGCAGTCAGCGAAAGTGTCACATGCGCATACTGAAAAAACGTTCGCCATCTTTGGCGGCCACGGCCCTTCATGCTCTCGCAGAACATCCCTTGGCCTCCACGATTGCCGCGACGGCCGGCCTGCTCGCAGCGGCCGCGTTCGTCAATCGGCGCCTTGCCGACAAGGCGCAGCGTGATAATCCGCCCCAAGGGCGGTTCATCGACATCGACGGTGTTCGGCTGCACTATGTCGAGCGCGGGTCCGGACGCCCGCTGGTTCTGCTCCATGGCAATGGCAGCATGATCCAGGATTTCGAGTCGAGTGGCCTGATCGATCTTGCAGCCAAGGACTATCGGGTCATCGTGTTCGACCGTCCCGGCTTCGGGCACAGTCTGAGGCCGCGCAACGTGGTGTGGACGCCGGCCGCCCAAGCCGACCTTTTCAAAGACGCGCTTGCGCACCTTGGCGTCGACAAGGCGATCGTGCTCGGACATTCCTGGGGCGCATCGGTTGCGATCGCCCTGGCAAGCAGGCACCCCTCATTGGTCGAAGCCTTGATACTGGCGTCGGGCTATTATTTCCCGACGGCCCGCACCGACGCGATGATGGCGATGGCCGGGCCGGCGATACCAGGGTTTGGCGACATCCTCAGTCACACGATCTCGCCGATCCTCAGCCGCCTGATGTGGCCGACGATGCTGCGGCAGCTGTTCGGGCCCAAATCCGTCCCGGAAAAATTCGACGGCTTCCCCAAATCACTGGCGGTGCGTCCGTCGCAGCTTCGTGCGGGTGCCGCGGAAGCGGCGTTGATGGTCCCTTCTGCGATGCTGTCGGCGAAGACTTACGGCGAATTGGCCATGCCGGTCACCATCCTGGCCGGCGAGGACGACCGCCTCATCGACATCGACGAACAGTCCGGCAGGCTGCATGACGAGATCAAGCACAGCAAGATGCGTCGCGTCCCGAATGCGGGTCACATGATCCAGCAATCGGATACGGCTGACCTGATGGCCGCTGTCGACGAAGCCGCGGCGGAAACGCTGCATTGAGCCACCTGATTCTCCCGAGAAGCATCTGGTCGCGGCACGATCCGAATTAGGAACGTCCAACACAGCGCTCAGTTGGCCCCGGTATCTCCTGTAGTCAAAGGTCTTTCCATGTATCATCACGTCAAAAAGCTCATGTTCACAGTCCGGGTCGACGAGCCCGATCCCCGGTTCGGCAATATGCTGCTGGAGCAATTCGGTGGCGCCAACGGCGAGCTTGCGGCCGCCATGCAGTATTCCATTCAGGGTCTCAACTGCGAGGATCCCGACCGTAAGGATCTCCTCATGGATATTGGAACCGAGGAGTTGAGCCACCTTGAGGTCGTCGGATCGCTCGCGCGGCTGCACTTGAAACCCATGAAGTTCGATCGCGAAGCGGCGGAAGCCGATCCCTTGATCGCGATTGCCGGAGGCGGCGGTGTCAATCTGTTCAACTCGCAAGGCAGTGCCTGGACGGCGGACTATCTCAAGATCACCGGAGAACTCGACGTCGATCTGCGCAGCAACATCGCCGCAGAAGCTCGGGCCAAGATCGTCTATGAGCGCCTGATCAATTTCTGTGATGACGCCGGCACCAAGGACGCCTTGCAATTCCTGATGACACGGGAAATCACCCACATGAAGGCGTTCTCACGCGCGCTGGAAAGCATGAACAAGCCCACGTTCAGCATCGGCCGCATCGCTCCGACGCCCGGTCTCGTGGACCAGTTCTTCAACGATTCGACAGGGTCCGGCGACAATGGAGAAATCGACACAAGAGGTCCCTGGAATGAAGGCGAGGACTGGGTGTTCATGGAATCACCGGCACTCCAGAGCGGCGATCCCGGCGCAGCGCCTTCCATCGTTGCCGAAAGCTCGCCATCGGAACCGTCCGTTGGCCTTGACGACCTGCTGATCGATCAGCTGCGGGATCTCCTGCACGCGGAGAAGCAGTTGACCAAGGCATTGCCTCAGATGATCGAGGCTGCCCGCTACGACCAGCTCTCCGAGCTGTTCACCGTTCACCTGGCCGAAACCGAAGCGCAGATCGAGCGTCTCGACGAGTGCTTCGAACTTCTTGGGAAGAAGCCGCGCGCCAAGGCTTGCAAGGGCATGCAGGGGCTTGTCGAGGAAGGCGACGAAGTGATCAAGGAGGGCGCCAGGAAGGACGATGCCGCTGCGGATCTCGCGTTGATCGGTGCGGCACAGCGTGTCGAGCACTACGAGATTGCCGGCTACGCGACCGCCCGCAACCTGGCGCAGCAGTTGCGTCACACCGCCGTCGTCGCGCTGCTTTCCAAGAATCTGGCGGAGGAAGAGAACGCGGACCAGTTGCTCAATCAGGTCGCACGTTCGTTGATGTCGGTTGCGAAGATGCCCGCCGCCATCGAGCAGACCTTCGCCGAGGATGAGCCCGCCGGAGGCTAGCCGGCCTTGAACCATTGACCACAAGGCAAGGCGGCCCCTGCACGGGCCGCTGCGCCACCACAGCCGGAAAGGATCTAGCATGCGCCCGAAGATCAAAGAACATACCTGCCCGCTGTGCAACGGAACCGGCTTTCCCAAGTCCAAGGAGCCAGCGCACCCGGGCCGCAAGATCTATCCGGTCAAATGCGAGTCCTGCCAGGGCAAGGGCAAGATATCGGAGATGACGTGACGTGATCTCAGTGCTTTGAGGTCGCGCTGAAGGCCGCTCCTACTCCGCCGCCTGACGCACATGCCGCGCCGTCGGCGTGCGCATTGTGACGAGCTCTTCGGCCGCGGTCGGATGCAGCGCGATCGTCGCGTCGAAGTCGGCCTTGGTCGCCTTCATCTTCACCGCGATCGCGACCACTTGGGTGACCTCGGCGGCGCAATCGCCGACGATGTGGCAGCCGAGCACGCGGTCGGTCGAACCATCGACGACGAGCTTCATCAGCACGCGGGTGTCGCGACCGGACATGGTCGCCTTGATCGGCCGGAACGTCGTCTTGTAGATGTCGACGTGGCTGAATTGCGCACGCGCCTCGGTCTCCGTCAGACCGACCGTGCCGACCTCCGGCTGCGAGAACACCGCGGTCGGGATGTAGGAATGATCGACCTGCACCTCGCGCTTGCCGAACACGGTGTCGGCAAACGCATGCCCCTCGCGAATCGCAACCGGCGTCAGATTGTGCCGGTGGGTGACGTCGCCGATGGCATAGATGCTGTCGACCGAGCTCTTCGAGAAATGGTCCACCGCGATGCCGCCATTCTCGGGGTTGATGGCGACGCCGGCCTTCTCCAGGCCGAGATTGGCGACCGACGGATGGCGGCCGATCGCGAACATCACCTGGTCAGAGGCAAGGCTCGAGCCGTTCGACAGATGCGTGGTGAATTCCTCGCCGTGCCGATCGACCTTCGCCACCGTGCAGCCGGTGAGAATGGTGATGCCCTGCTTCTCCATCTCGCTCCGGACGTGGGCGCGAACGTCCTCGTCGAAACCGCGCAGGATGTTGTCGCCGCGATAGATCACGGTGACGTCGGAGCCGTAGCCGGCGAAGATGCCGGCGAATTCCAGCGCGATGTAGCCGCCGCCCTGGATCACGATCCGCCTCGGCAGCTTCTTGAGGTGAAACGCCTCGTTGGAGGAAATCACGTGCTCGATGCCAGGGATCGAGGCGCCATGGTTGGGCGCGCCGCCGGTGGCGATCAGGATGTATTTTGCGGTGATCTTCCGGTCGTTCTCGAGCAGGCGGACGGTGTGCTTGTCCTCGATCACCGCGCGACTCTTGACGACCTGCGCGCCCGACTTCTCGACATTCGTCGTGTAGGCCGCTTCCAGCCGCGCGATCTCCTTGTCCTTGTTGGCGATCAGCGTCGGCCAGTCGAAGGTCGCGGGCGGAACGGTCCAGCCGAAACCGGCGGCATCTTCCAGCTCGTGACGGACATGCGATCCGATCACGAACAGCTTCTTCGGCACGCAGCCGCGGATCACGCAGGTCCCGCCCATGCGGTACTCTTCCGCGATCATCACGCGCGCACCGTGACCGGCCGCGATGCGGGCGGCACGCACGCCGCCCGAGCCGCCACCGATGACAAAGAGGTCGACGTCGAATTCAGCCATTGTCCACTCCGACCTCTTCTTTCAGCGCATGATCCGGAGAAGTGTGCAGCGGTTCTCCGATAGGATCATGCGCAAATAACAGCCTAAAGCGCGATAACGCGCTTCAGGGGTTTCTGATCAGATAGGTACTGTCAGATTTCCTTGCCACGCTTGCGCATCTCGGCACGGAAGGCACCCATCACGGTCTCGGAGAAGTTCTGGGCCCAGGAGTTCATGAAGGCCATGCTGAGGCCGATGGCGCGCGGCTCGGCGTCGATCAGCTTCTTGCCCAGCGGCGACTTGTAGAAGGTGACGAGGTCCTTCAGTTCCTGCTCGGTGAACTCGCTGGCATAGATCTGCGCCATGCCTTCGCCGATCTCGTTCTGGCGGCCGTTGAGCTGCTGGGCCACGATCGGCGCGACCTCGCTGAGCTCCTTCTGGTAGTTGAGATTCTGCTGGATTAGCGTGATCTTGGTCTTCTCGACCATGCCAGGCACGGCGCCCTGATACATCGCGGTGGCGTTCTTGATCTGCAGGATCTCCTTGGCCGCCGCGATCGCCGCAGGCGAGGCTTTCGGCGGGGCCGGCGCGGGAGCAGCCTTCTGGGCCGGCGCGGCCTGCTGCGCTATCGCCGGAACCGCCGAGACGGCCAGTCCAGCAGCAAGCGTCGCGGCGGGCAAGAATCTCAATACGCTCTTCATTCCTAGTCTCCTTTCGGCTTACGCCGTTCAATCACGCGAATTCCCTCGCCGCCCGCCAAAACGGCCGAGCTGGCCAAGCCGATAAACAAGCCATGCTCGACCACGCCGGGGATCGAGCTCAACGCCTTGGCGAGGCCAGGCGGATCCACGATGCGTCCGAGCTGAGCATCGAGAATCCAGTGGCCGCCATCGGTGACGAAAACGTGGCCATCCTTGTCGCCGCCTTTGGCTTTGCGGACCGCCATTTGCCCGGAAACGCCGCATTCGGCAAATGCCTTCTCGATCGCGCGGCGCGTCGCGCCGAGCCCGAACGGGATGACCTCGATCGGCAGCGGAAAGCGGCCGAGCGTCGGCACCCATTTGCTGTCGTCGGCAATCACGATCATGCGATCCGAGGCGGCCGCCACGATCTTCTCGCGCAGCAGCGCGCCGCCGCCGCCCTTGATCAGGTTGAAGTCGGGATCGATCTCGTCGGCGCCGTCGACGGTGAGGTCGAGATGATCGATCTCGTCCAGCGTCGTCAGCTTCACACCGCAGCGCTCGGCATCGAGGCGCGTCGCCTCCGAGGTCGGTACGCCGATCACCTTGAGCCCGGCCTGCACGCGCTCGCCGAGCAGCTCGACGAAATGTTTGGCGGTCGAGCCGGTGCCGAGCCCGAGCTGCATGCCGTCACGCACCTCCTCGAGGGCGCGCGCCGCAGCCTGCCGCTTCAACTGGTCCATGCTCACGATGCGCCCGCCCCTGAATTTTAGAGTGTGCCGCCGATAGGTTGCCTGCGGCGGCCTATGTAGCCTCGTTTTTCCCGCCGGAACAGGCCTCCGGGCCGATCTTATAAGGTGAACTTATGGCTTCGGCCCTTGCGCCGATCCGGCCAGCCCGATAGCGCTGGACCATGACCTCCCCTTACACCCTCGTCTTCGATCTCGACGGCACGCTTGTGGATACGGCGCCCGACCTGATCACCGCGCTGAATTTCGTGCTCGACCGCGAAGGGCTGCCGCCCGTGCCGATGGCCTCGGCCCGCAACATGATCGGCGCGGGCGCCCGCAAGCTGATCGAACGGGGGCTGGAGGCCGAAGGCCGCACCGTCACGCCGGCTGACATGGACCGGATGACGGCGGATTTCATCGCCTATTATGCCGACCATATCGCGGTCGAATCCCGTCCGTTCGAGGGGCTCGAGGCCGCACTCGACCAGTTTGCGGCCCAGGGCCACCGGCTGGCGGTCTGCACCAACAAGCTGGAATGGCTGTCGAAGCGGCTTTTGGACCAGCTCGACCTCACCCGCCGCTTTGCCGCGATCTGCGGCGCGGACACCTTTGGCGTCCAGAAGCCCGATCCGACCATTTTCCGCGAGACCGTGGCGCGCGCCGGCGGGGCGGTCAAAGCCAGCATCATGGTCGGCGATGCCGGAACCGACGTCGGCGTGGCCCGGCGCGCCGGGGTGCCCGTGATCGGGGTCAGCTTCGGCTATACGGACGTGCCGATCGCGGAGCTGAAGCCGGACCGACTGATCCATCACATGCGCGACCTGCCGGCCGCGGCCCACAGCCTGATGACTGCCTAGGAACCACAAGCCTCTGAGATAACTGGCATATTCTACGGAACCCTGCGTTAACCATCTATTAACTATGCGCAGCGCGCCGGTTGCTTGCTTGGAACGACGCTCGTAGGTTCGCCCGGGGATGTGGCGGTTCGTCGCAGTTAGAAGTGGGTGGTCATGCGTCGTGTCATCGCGATTGCGCTAGCGGGAGCGAGCCTTGGTGGCTGCTCCTCGATGTCTTGGGACATGTTCAAATCGGCGCCGCCGACCGTCCAGGTCCGGCTCGAATCCAATCCTCCAGGGGCCGACGCCACGACCTCGCTGGGTGCGGGTTGCAAGACCCCCTGCTCCGTCTCGGTTCCCGCCCCCGACGCGCCGTTCACCGTCGCTTTCGCGCTGCCGAAATATCAGCCGGCCAGCGTGCCGGTGAACGTGATCAAGAATCCCGGGGATTTCACCACGCCCGCCTCGGTCACCACCGACCCGAATCCGGTGTTCGCGGAACTCCAGCCGGCAGTGCCGCCCAAGCCTGTGAAGAAGCCGCACCGGCCGAAGAAGCCGAAGCCGGCCGCAGCCGCCGCGGCGCCTGCGGATGCCGCACCCGCTGCGGCCCCTGCGGATGCTGCACCTGCTGCGGTGGCGGCCTCGCCGTTTCCCGATCCGAACGCAGGAAAGCGCTGATCCAGGCGCTGATTACGTATACCACCCGATTGTCCTAACCGCGTCCGATGCTTAGATTGCTTCCAGAGCACCACTGAAGCAAAGGTGCGCCCGTCGCCGTAAGTGACAAGGCATTTGGCAAGGCATCTGGTATGAACGGACCTTCCGCGAGCCCTCTCGCAGCAGCGAGCCCCCGCGACGCGCTGTCGAGCGCGATGACCGATCCGTTCGGGCGGACCATCTCGTATTTGCGCGTATCCGTCACCGACCGCTGCGATCTGCGCTGCTTCTATTGCATGTCGGAGGACATGACGTTCCTGCCCAAGGCGGACCTGCTGACGCTGGAGGAGCTCGACCGGCTCTGCACGGCCTTCATCGCCAAGGGCGTGAAGAAGCTGCGGCTCACCGGCGGCGAGCCGCTGGTCCGCCGTAACGTGATGACGCTGGTGCGCTCGCTGTCCCGCCACCTTTCGAGCGGTGCCCTGAGCGAGCTGACCCTGACCACCAACGGCACCCAGCTTGCGAAACACGCCCGGGAGCTCGCCGATTGCGGCGTCCGCCGCATCAACGTCTCGCTAGACACGCTCGATCCCAAGAAGTTTCGCGAGATCACCCGCTGGGGCGAGATCGACAAGGTGCTGGAGGGCATCGAAGCCGCGCGCGCTGCGGGGCTTGGCGTGAAGATCAACGCGGTGGCGCTGAAGAACCTCAACGAGGACGAGCTTCCCGACCTGATGCGCTGGGCCCACGGCAAGGGCATGGGCCTGACGCTGATCGAGGTCATGCCGATGGGCGAGATCGGCTCGGGTCGTATCGACCAGTACCTGCCGCTGTCGCTGGTGCGCGCGCGGCTCGCCCAGCAGTTCACGTTGACCGATCTGGCCGAGAGCACCGGCGGGCCGGCGCGCTATGTCAGCATTGCCGAGACCGGCGGCAAGCTCGGCTTCATCACGCCGATGACCCATAATTTCTGCGAATCCTGCAACCGGGTGCGCATCACCTGCACGGGCACGCTGCACACCTGCCTCGGCCACGAGGATGCTTCAGATTTGCGCAAACCCCTGCGTGCATCTGACGACGACATGCTGCTTGCGGATGCGATCGACCGCGCCATCGGGCTGAAGCCCAAGGGCCACGATTTCATCATCGACCGCCGCCACGACCGCCCCAGCGTCTCCAGGCACATGAGCGTCACGGGCGGCTGAGGGATTCGCGCCTTCCCCGCCATAAGCTTTTGACTCGGCGTCAATTTGCCCATTTTCCGATTGACGGCGCACAAGCCCGCTGGTTTGGTGCAGCCGCCTTTGCTTGCCCGGCAGCAATAAGCCGGCCGCGCCCCTTTGGCGGTCGCGGTCAAGACGGCAAGGCACGAGGGGAGGACTGACGCCGCAATCGCTCCGGAATATTGTCCGTGCGGTCGCGTGCTTTTCGCACGCTGGCTAGGCGATGCGTGCTGAAGCCTCCCGTAAAGTGTTGGGCCGCGACGGCGACGGAGAGAAAGTAAGATGCGTCCATTGCTGGCGGTGAGCAACGCCATCGACGCCCTCAATGAAAAGATTGGGTACGTCTGTAACATCCTGGTGCTGCTGGCGTGCCTGGTCAGCGCGGCCAATGCCATGATCCGCTATGCCTTCAGCAACTCCTCGAACGGCTGGCTGGAGCTGCAATGGTACATGTTCGCCATCCTGGTGATGTTCGGCGCGTCCTACACCTTCAAGCGCAACGAGCATGTCCGCGTCGAGATCTTCTACCTCACGCTCTCAGAACGCGGCCAGCTCTGGCTCGACATGATCGGCACGCTCTGCTTCCTGATCCCATCCTGCCTCCTGCTCGCCTATCTGTCCTGGCCGTTCTTCATGCAGGCCTATAACGTCGGCGAGATGTCGGGCAATGCAGGCGGCCTGATCCGCTGGCCCATCAAGTTCGTGATCCCCGCCGGCTTCGTGTTGCTGGCGCTCCAGGGTGTTTCGGAAGTCATCAAGCGTATCGCGGCTCTCCAGGGCTATGTGACGATCGACGCCAAGTACGAGAGGCCGACCCAATGATTACGCTGGAAATGATGCCGCCGCTGATGTTCGGCGGCCTGGTTCTGGCGATGCTGATCGGCTTCCCCGTCGCGTTCACGCTCGCGGCGGTCGGCCTCTCCTTCGGCTTCCTCGCCATCCATCTCGGATTCTTCGACCTCAACTTCCTCCAGGCGATTCCCGGCCGCGTGTTCGGCAGCGTGCTTTCCAACGAGCTGCTGCTCGCGATCCCGTTCTTCACCTTCATGGGCGCCATATTAGAGAGATGTGGACTGGCCGAAGATATGCTGGACTCGATGGGCCAGCTGTTCGGCCCGGTCCGCGGCGGCCTCGGCTATTCCGTCATCATCGTCGGTTTCATCCTCGGCGCCATCACCGGCACGGTGGCGGCGCAGGTCATCGCCATGGCGCTGATCTCGATGCCGGTGATGATCCGCTACGGCTACAACATGCGCTATATCACCGGCGTGCTCGCGGCCTCCGGCACGATCACGCAGCTGGTGCCGCCCTCGCTGGTGCTGATCGTGCTCGCCGACCAGCTCGGCAAGTCGGTCGGCGACATGTATCTCGGCGCCTGGGGCCCGTCGGTGTTCCAGATCATGCTGTTCGCCGGCTACACCTTCATCCTCGGCCTGATCAAGCCGAGCCACGTGCCGCCGGTGCCGAAGGAAGCGCGCACGCTGACCGGCTGGGCGCTGTGGAAGAAGTGCCTGATGGGCATCATCCCCTCGGCCGTGCTGATCTTCGTCGTGCTCGGCACCATGATGATGGGTCTTGCGACCCCGACGGAAGCCGGCGCGATGGGCGCGGTCGGCGCCATCGTGCTCGCCGCGATCCATCACAAGGACTTCACCTCGAAGGACCGCATGATCCTGATCGGCGGCGTGATCGCCGCCGGCGTCGGCACCATCGTCGCGATGCTGTTCACCGAGAACCTGGTCTTCAGGCTCTCGTTCGCCGTCACCTATCTCGCCGTGGCCTGGATCTGCATCCAGGCGGCACGCATCCCCGAGCTGCGCGACCTCATCAAGCAGGGCTACGAGTCCACCATGCGCCTCACCTGCATGGTCACCTTCATCCTGATCGGCTCGACCTGCTTCTCGGTGGTGTTCCTCGGCGTCTCCGGCGGCGTCTGGCTCGAGCATCTGCTGACCTCGCTGCCCGGCGGCGTGTGGGGCTTCCTGATCTTCATCAACCTCTTCATCTTCTTCCTGGCGTTCTTCCTCGACTTCTTCGAGATCGCCTTCATCATCCTGCCGATGATCGCGCCGATCGCGCAGAAGGTCCTTGCGCCGGTGGTGGGACCGGACGCGGCGCTGATCTGGTTCGGCGTGATGCTGTGCGTGAACATGCAGACCTCGTTCCTGCATCCCCCGTTCGGCTTCGCGCTGTTCTATCTGCGCGGCGTGGCGCCGAAGGAAGTGAAGAGCTCCGACATCTATTGGGGCGCAATCCCCTGGATCGGCCTGCAGCTGATCATGGTGCTGCTCGTGATCATCTTCCCGATCACGGTGACGGGCCTGCTCGACAAGCCGCTCAACGTCGACCTCGACAAGGTCAAGATCGAAGTGCCGCAGATCGACCTGCCGCCGCTGGATCTCGGACCGCCGCAGAAGTAGCGGCCATAACCATCGCCGTCATGTTCCGCCTCGGCGGTTCATGACGCGCGCGCCCGCGCGCGTGACAAGCAACGCAAACACGGGCATACCGGGCCATCCTCCAACTGATGGACCGCCGCGCATGTCCCGATCGCTCCCTGCTCCGTCGCTCGCTCCCTTGATCGCATCGCTCTGGCTGGCATGTGCCGCAACGATTGCGCATGCGGAACCGATGACCGATGTCCATGCGCTGGCGCAAAAGGAGCAGCAGCCGCTGCTCGACACGCTGCGCGATCTCGTCAGCATCGAATCCGGCAGCAAGGACATCGACGGCCTGAACCAGATCGCCGAGCGCGTTGCCGGCCAGCTCAAGCAGCTCGGCGGCACGGTGGAGATTTTGCACCCCACCGACGTCTATCGCCTCGACGACACGCCCGAGACGATCGGCCCGGCCGTGCACGCCGTGTTCAAGGGCACCGGCAGCAAGAAGATCATGCTGATCGCCCACATGGACACGGTGTACCTGAAGGGCATGCTGAAGGACCAGCCGTTCCGCGTCGACGGCGACAAGGCCTACGGCCTCGGCATTGCCGACGACAAGCAGGGCGTCGCGCTCATTCTCCATACCGTGGCGATGCTCCAGAAACTCAACTTTAGGGATTACGGCACGCTCACGGTGCTCACCAATGGCGACGAGGAGATCTCCTCGCCCGGCTGGCGCAGCACCATCACCAAATTCGCCGCGGATCAGGACGTGGTGTTCTCGTTCGAGGGCGGCGGCACCGACGGCACGCTGCGCCTTGCCACCAGCGGCATCGGCTCGGCCTATCTAACGGTGCACGGCAAGTCCTCGCACGCGGGCGCTCGGCCCGAGGGCGGCGTCAACGCGCTGTACGAGCTCTCGCACCAGGTGCTGCAGATGAAGGACCTGTCCAAGCCCGAGCAGGGCCTGAAGCTGAACTGGACGGTCTCGAAGGCCGGCACCAACCGCAACGTGATCCCGGCCGACGCCTCGGCCCAGGCCGATGCGCGTGCGCTCAAGGTCGCCGATTTCGACGAGTTGCAGAAGGCGCTGCAGGAGAAGATCAAGAATCGCCTGCTGCCCGACTCCAGGGTCGAGCTGAAATTCGAGGTGCGCCGCCCGCCGCTGGAGGCCAACGACGCCTCGCGGCGCGTCGCGGCCTGCGGCAAGACGATCTATGGGGAGATCGGACTGTCCCTCAAGGTCGACGAGAAGGCGACCGGCGGCGGCACCGACGCCGCGTTTGCCGCGCTCAAGACCAGCGGCGCCGTGGTGGAAGGCATGGGCCTGTCAGGCTTCGGCGCGCACTCCAACGATGCCGAATATGTGCAGATCAACAGCATCGTGCCGCGGCTCTATCTGGCCACGCGCATGATCATGGACCTGTCCACGGGCAAGCTGAAATAGCGGCGTCTTCCCGTGGTCAGCTTTGGCCAACCGGGTGCGCGGCTCCCTCCGCCAGCCGAAACCGCAGCGTGAACTCCGCGCCGCCGCCAGGAAGATTTTCCACCGCCACCGTCGCGGCATGATCGTCCGCGACCCCGCGCACGATCGAGAGCCCGAGGCCCGCGCCGTCGCTGCGCTGGCGGTCGGCGCGCCAGAAGCGCTGGAAGATCAGCTCGCGCTCGGTCTCCGCGATGCCGGGGCCGCAATCGCGCACGCGCACCGAACCGTCCTCGCGCACCTCGACATCGACGGCGGTATCCTTCGCCGTGAACTTGATGGCATTTTCGGCGAGGTTGAAGATCGCGCGCTGGAGCATCTCCGCATTGCCGTGGATCAGCACCGGCGCGTCGGCGCCCTTCAGCGCGATGTCCTTGTGCTGCGCGATCGCGAACGGCGCGATGGAGCCGACCACCTCGGCGCAGACGGCGCGCAGGTCCGCGGTCTCGCCGGGATCGAGCACCAGGGTATCGAGCTCGGCGATCTCCAGCAGCTGGGCGACGATGCGGCTCATGCCCTCGATGTCGTCATGCAGCGCCTGCCTTGCGGCGCCATCGCCCAGCGTCTCGATCCGCGTGCGCAGGATCGTGAGCGGCGTGCGCAATTGATGCGCGGCATCCGCCGTGAACTGCCGCTGCACCCGAAAACCGTCCTCGAGCCGGTCGAGCGCCTGGTTGACGGCGGTGACCAGCGGCATGATCTCGCGCGGGATCTGCTCCGTCGGCAGGCGGATGTCGGTGCGCGCCGGCCCGATATTGCTGGCCTCCTCCGAGGCCTTCCACAATGGCGCGATGGCGCGGCGGAAGATGATGATGTCGGCGGCGAGCAGGATCAGCAGGATTGGAATGGTGATCCACCCGACCCGGCGGAAGAAGTTCGAGATGATGTCGTCGATGATGACGTCGCGATGCGCCAGATCCTCGGCGACGCGGATGCGCACGATCTTGCCGTCGATGATGCGGGTGACGCCGGCGCCGGAAATCGTCTCGGAAAGTGTCGGCGGCGCCGACGCTGCCGCTCCCGTTTTGCGGCGGGACGAAAACAGCAAACGGCCGTCGGCATCGCGGATATCGTAGAGATAGCGGCCGTAGGCTTCCGAATAGAGGCCCCGCAGGCTGTCCGGCAGGTTGAACGTCAGCAGGCCGTCCGGCGCCGCGACAATGCGCTCGGCCAGCACCTCGGCCTGCGCCCGCATGGCTTCGCGGTGCAGCTGGTCGACTTCGGAATTGAGCAGCCAGAACAGCACCAGCGGCAGGAAGATCGCGACGACCGCGACCGCCACGATGTGCATGAACACGATGCGCCAGATCAACGATTTGAATGTCGGCGATCTGCCATAGGCCCCGGCGGCCGCCACGCTATTTCTCCTCGGACATGAGATAGCCGACGCCGCGGATGGTGTGGATCACGATCTTGGCGCCGTGCTCGGTGAGCTGCTTGCGCAGCCGCGAGACGTAGACCTCGACCGCGTTGGAGGCGACCTCGCCTTCGAGCCCGAAGATGTGGTCCTCGACGTTCTTCTTCGGCACCACCCGCCCCTGCCGGCGCAGCAGGATTTCCAGCACCGAGGTCTCGCGCGCGGATATGATCCGCGGCTGGTCGTCGACGAAGATCTGGCGGCTTTCGGTGTCGTAGACGAGGTTCGCGAGGCGCAACGAGCGGCCGAGCAGCTGGCCGGGCCGGCGCAGGATCGCCTCCAGCCGCGCCACCAGCTCCTCCATGGCGAACGGCTTTGCGAGATAGTCGTCGGCGCCGCTGCGCAGGCCGCTGACGCGGTCCTGCAGGCCGCCGCGCGCGGTCAGCACCAGCACCGGCAGCGGCTCCATCTGCCGCCGAAGCTCGCGCAGCACCGACAGGCCGTCGCCGTCGGGCAAGCCGAGGTCGAGGATCATCGCAGCGTAGCTGACGCTGCTGACCGCCTCGCGCGCCTCGGCCGCGGTGCTCACGATGTCGCTCTGGTAGCCGGCGGCCGACAGCCCGGCGGCAACGAGCCGCGACAGCTCGACATTGTCCTCGACGATCAGAAGGCGCATCGCAGTCCCGCCGGATGTTCCGGTGCAATCACGGCTCGCGCCGCATCTTGGCTCTCTTCCACCATTCCGGCCGCCTCGGCCAGCGAAAAAGCGCGTGGCAGGCTCGCCCGCGCCCCCTGTCAGGTTCGTGTAAGCCGATCTGGGCGCGTTCCCATGATGGTTTACTCGATCACCTCATCCGCGCCGGCAATGACTGCTGCGGAGAACGGATGGCCGAGCAGTTTCGCTGCCTTCAAATTGACAACGAGCTCCACCTTCGTGACGAGCTGAACCGGAAGATCGGAAGGCTTCTCGCCCGACAGAATGCGTCCGGCATAGATACCCGCGCGACGGTGCGACTGCATGAAATCTCCCCCATAGCTCATCAAACCTCCAGCCACGGGAAAGTCTCGGGTCTGCGTGATTGCGGGCAATTGATATTTCATCGCGAGAGCCGCCAGCCGGGCACTGCGAAATGCAAAATAGGGGTCGGAGGTAAACACAACTCCGCCTGGCCCGTCCCTGGCAACGGCCGCGAACACGGATTCAAATTCATCCTCCTTGCTTGCGCTATAGATCTGCAGTTGAACCCGCAGGGTTTCTGCGGCCGCCTGAAGCTTCTGCAATTGTGAGGGTGCGGTCGGACTTGTCGGGTTGGCGACCACCGCCAATCTGGTCGCCGTGGGCAACAGGTCGCGCATCAGCTCAAGCCGCTTTGGCGACACATCGACGCTCAGGCTCGATACCCCCGTGATATTTCCGCCCGGCCGCGACAGGCTGTCCACCACGCGTAGCTGAACGGGGTCGCCGCCCATCTCGAACACGATGGTCTTGGTCGTACCCGTACCCTTCGCGGCAAGTGCCACGGGAGCCCCGCCAGGAGCCACGATCAGGTCTACATTTCTGGCGACCAATTCGGCAGCCAGGGCTGGCAATCGAGAATATTGTCCGGCGGCCCACTGAAAGTCGATCGCCACATTGCGCCCCTCGACGAAGCCGGCTTCCTCCAGTCCCTGTCGGAAAGCCTCAAGTCGACTGCCAAAGAGCTCGGGTGACTCCGGGCAAAGATATCCGATGACCGGCATGGAGGGCTTCTGCCCATACGAGACGGTCGTCCACGTCGCGGCGCCTGCCATCCAAAGAAGAAAATCACGCCGTCTGGCGCGTCTGCGTAGCGTTGCTGCTTCAGAGTTGGCGCACCTCATGCCCACGGACCCGCTGCCGTCAGCCGTTTGCCGGAGCATAGCCCCGGATACGCGGACAGTCTCTAGCGGATTGTGCCGGGCATCCCGCGGCCAGTCGGCTCGAGAGCCTCGAAGGATATTCCGAAGACTGGAATGGCTTCGTCAAATCCTTTGATCTCGCGGCCCCCGAGATCCTCAACGGGCCGCCTGCCCTTGACGTCGGCGGCGACTTTGGCGTCGATCAGGATTTCCTTGTCTGCGGCAGATCCGCACAGCCGGGCCGCAAGATTCACGACGCTTCCAATGGCGGTGTAGTCGAGCCGGTCCTCGTATCCGATCCGGCCGACAGTCGCCGGCCCGCTGGCAAGGCCGATTCCGAAACCAATGTGGTAGCCACGCGATCGCCAGCCGGCGATGAGGGCTTGCACGTTCGTCTGCATGTCGATGGCGAGATCGATGGCTCTCAATGCAGGCTCTTCGACCGGGACAGGTGCGTTCACCAGCACCATCAGTCCGTCTCCGGAGAAATTGATCAGCGTTGCCTCGAATTTCGTGATGACCCTGCCAAGGCTTTCATAGTATTCCGACAATACGCTCATGACGTCCTCGGGCGCGGCGCCTGCTGAAAACGCGGTGAACCCCCTCAAATCGCAGAAGACAACGACGACTTCCGTACGGCGGCCGTCCAGCACGCTGTCATCGCCAGCTCGATCGACGAGATCGGCGACCTGGGGGGCAAGGAACCGCTTGAGCTTGGCGATGCGCTCCTGGTGCTGCTGCGCCAGCGCCAGCTCGGACGCCATTCTGTTGAAACTGTTTGCAAGACGCTGGAACTCGTCCCCGGTGTGGATCGAGATGCGGTGGTCAAAGGACCCGGCACCAATCCTCTCCGTGCCCTCCTCGAGCAGCTTGATCGGCTCCGTCATCCGGTGCGCCAATGCATAGGCAAGAATGCCTGCGAGCATGGTGCTGATTGCGAGAAGCATTGCCGTCCGCCACAGGGCGGAATAGATCGGCGCGTAAGCTTCGGATAGCGGCTGCACGACTACGACCGTCCAGTCGGGGCCCTGTACGGGAGCAGCGCTGGCGGCAACATAGTGTCCTTGCGCATCCCGGCTCGTTGCGAAGCCCGCTTTCGACCCTATCGCGTCCCGCACAGCCCGAAATGGCTTGGAGGTTGCTTCCTCCGCCCCGCGGAGCACGAGGCTGATGTCGGGATGGGCGATCAGGCGACCCGATCGGTCCAGGACGAAGGCGGAGCCGGTCTTTCCGACCTTGATCGCCGAGATCACATCCCAAATCAGCTTGAGGTTCACTTCGGCTATGACTGCGCCGACAGCCGGCCGGTTGCCGGCAATCCCGACCGTCAAATACGGTTCGGAGCCTCGATTGTAGCTGACGTCGCTGAACCAGATCTGAGCTGCGCGGGCACCAACCAGGGCGGGATCGGCTGATCGGTCCGTGCGGCTCTCGATACGATTGAGGCCGATCCGCGAGATGTAGAGACGCTCCAGGCCATTGCCGTCGAGGAGTGTGAGACTGACGATGGCGGGCGCTTGTCGAAGCAGGCGCAACGCGTCGGTCCGCCGGCGTTCGTCGAACTCGTCACTCCATGGAAGCTGAACCAGCCAGCCAAGCTGACTCGTGATGCCGTGGATGAAATCGTGTATCTCGGCGGCCGCGGATGCGGACTGGAGGCTAAGCCACTGGTCGAGCCTCGCGCGCTGATCGCGATAGCCGAACCACGCCTCAATGACGCCGTTGAATGCAAGTGGGATCGCGACAGCCACGAAAAGCGCGAACAGATATTTATGAAAAAGGCCGCGAAACCGATCCTGAGGAATCATGATCCGGTCTCCTGATAATCACATAAATACAATGACCCAGAATAACATGTCGCTCCGCCGTCGGGTGGAGTTCATTCGAACCCGAGCGCACCGGTGCACCCTTCGCGCTTTCTAGGGCGGACCAGCAACGCGGTCCGGCGACAAATTGGCGCCATGGCTGAATTGTCGGCCGATGTCAGCCTCCGGCTGACTGGCCTTCGCGCCGCACGCCGGCTTTTGACCACCCTGAACGGGCGTTGCTGCCGGGCAGACGTAGCATGCGCCGCAGCCACGTTGATCTAGGTCAAGCATCACCCCCGCCTTTGGCCTCACGTCATGTTCAGCCCATTTCAGGCGGTGACGTCGCCTTTCAGTTCGCTGGCGCCCGGCAATTTCCAGCTCGGCGTCGCATTCTTCCAGTGGCCTCCTCTCCCTCCTGATCCTGCAGCAGGCTTATTGGGGGTTCGTCGACGAGGACCTTGCTCATGATAACAATTCCGGAACTGACGTCCCAGGCGCTCGGTGCGTTCCTCATCTCGGAGACAAAAGGCCGCTTCGGCTCATCGCATGCCAGCTTGCCGGAATTGCTCCTTACGCTGCGAAGCTGGCCCTGGAATGTATCGGCAACAGCGATGCATTGTATCACAACGTGGAGCACACCCTGTTGGTCACGCTGGTGGGGCACGACATCCTGATCGGCCGCTCACTTCTGAGGCAAACCACGGCCAGCGATTACGCTCACTTTATCCTGGCCTGTCTGATCCACGACATCGGCTACGTTCGGGGCGTCATCTACGGAGACCAGGAGGGCGCCTATGTCGTTGATGGTACCGGCCGAACGGTTGAGTTGCCGGTCGGCTCCTCCGATGCAGCGCTTGCGCCCTATCACGTCGATCGTTCAAAATTGTTCGCGGTGGAGCGCCTCGACGCTGTCGACCAGATCGACGCCGCGCGCGTTGCCCAAGCCATCGAATATACCCGCTTTCCCTATACAGACGCACCAACGAGCGAACTCAAGGATGATCTGGACGAGGAAGAAGGTTTGTTGCTGCGCGCCGCTGATCTGATCGGCCAGCTCGGCGATCCGAACTACATGAAGAAATCAAATGCGCTCTTCTATGAATTCGAAGAGATAGGGCTCAACAAATCGCTCGGATACGCCACACCCGCGGACGTGGTGCACAAATATCCGCAGTTCTACTGGACCAAGGTCGCACCGCAAGTCCCAACGGCGATCCGTTATCTGAACGTAACGTCGAGCGGAAGACAATGGATCAGCAACCTGTATGGCAATGTCTTCCGCGCCGAGCGAGAGGTCAGACTATCTGGCCCGCAGCTGTAGATCGGTGGTCTTGGACGGATTCGAGGCTCCGGTTTTGGAGCTTGAATCACGTCTCGGGCAGCGCCACCAATCCGCAATGGCTGGTCGCGGTCCGGCCAATGCTCTGAATTTACTTCCGCTTCCGGCGGCATAACGGACATCGCCGGACTTGCTGCTGGTCTGGCCCTGTCGCGAATGACCGAAGGCGACGTTTCGGACCTGTGGGCACCGTCTTGATTTAGATCAATAGAAGCCTTGCGGCATTGTGTCCCGAGTAGGCGCCCACAGGGTTCTGACGTCTCCAAGAGGGAGCTTCCAATGACCCGTGCCCGCCAGGATGACGATAGCTCAAAGCCAGAAAGCCGCAACCGCCGCAACTTGCTGCTTTGCGGCACCACACTCACCGCCGCTTATTTGCTGTGCGCGCTGGGAACAACCAGCCTCGCGCAACAAACCACCGGCACGCCGGGTTCACCCAGCGCCACGACGACGATAGATGGAAAGTATCTCCCGCCGCCGCCGCCGAAGTTCGGCGGCGAGATCAACCTTGGGGCCAGCCAGTCGAAACCGTATTGGCCTGCGCAAGTAGTGCCGCCCAAGGGTGCGCCCAACGTGCTCCTGATCATGACAGACGATCAAGGCTATGGAGTTTCGGGGACCTTCGGCGGCGTCATCCCAACTCCTGCAATGGATCGCATCGCGAACGCCGGACTGCGTTACACGCAGTTCCACTCAACTGCTCTCTGCTCACCGACGCGGGCAGCGCTGATCACGGGCCGCAACCATCACTCGGTGGGCTTCGGCGTGATCACCGAAATGTCCACCGGATACCCGGGGTATGACTCCGTCATCGGGCCGGAGAGTGCCACCATCGGCACGATCCTGAGGGAGAACGGCTACACGACGGCGTGGATCGGCAAGAACCACAACACTCCCAGCTATCAACTGAGCTTGGCAGGACCTTTTGATCAATGGCCGAACGGGATGGGGTTCGATCACTTCTATGGCTTCATGGGCGGCGAAACTGACCAGTGGACGCCGTTTCTCTTCCGCGACCAGACGCAAGTCTTTCCGTGGGTAGGACGCCCCGGCTACAACCTCACCACCGACATGGCGGACGATGCGATCAACTACATGAGGGGGTTGAACAACGCCGCGCCAGACAAGCCGTTCTTCATCTATTACGTGCCCGGCGGCTCGCACGCACCGCACCAGCCTACGCCAGAGTGGATCAAGAAGATCAGCGACATGCACTTGTTCGATCAGGGCTGGGAAAAGCTGCGCGAGACAATCTTCGCCAACCAGAAACGGCTCGGTGTAATTCCGGCGAATACCCAGCTCACACCGTGGCCGGATGGCCAGCCAGAATACGGCGGCGCGAAGCTACAAAAATGGGACACGCTCAGCCCCGACGAGAACAAGCTTTTCATTCGCCAGGCGGACGTTTTTGCAGCCTACACGGCCTACACCGACCATGAAATCGGCAGGGTCATTCAGGAAGTCGAAGACCAGGGCAAGCTCGACAACACACTCATCATCTACATCAGCGGCGACAACGGCAACAGCGCCGAAGGCTCCATCCTCGGCACCCCGAACGAAATGGCCGCGATCCAAGGCGTCAACATTCCAGTCGCGGAGCAATTGAAATTCTACGACGTTTGGGGTTCGGCCCAAACCACGCCGCACTTTGCGGTGGCCTGGACCTGGGCTTTTGACACACCATTCAAATGGACCAAGCAGGTCGCGTCGCACTTCGGCGGCACCCGTCAAGGCATGGCCATCTCATGGCCCGGTCACATCAACGAGGTGGGCGGCATCCGCACGCAGTTTCATCACATGATCGACATCGTGCCGACGATCCTCGAAGCCACCGGCATTCCAGCGCCGGTGATGGTCAACGGCGTTGCTCAGAAGCCGATCGAAGGCGTGAGCATGTCCTACACCTTCGACAAAGCAAACGCGAACGCCCCTTCGACCCGCAGCACGCAATATTTCGAGATGGTCGGCAACCGGGCGATCTACCACGACGGCTGGCTCGCCGCCACCACGCCGCCCGAGCCGCCGTGGGATCTGGGCTTCGGCAAGTTTCCCGATGTCGTCAACGGCTACACCTGGGAGCTTTACAATCTCGCCGAGGATTATTCGGAGAACAACGACCTCGCGGCCAAGATGCCGGACAGGCTGCGCGACATGAAGGAACTGTTTCTGGTCACGGCGCAGAAATACAACGTGTTCCCGCTGGATAACAGCTTCACCGCTCGCGCAGTCACGCCGCGACCGAGCGCGACCGCGGGTCGGACCTTATTCACCTACTCGGGTGAATCGTCTGGTCTTCCCTACAGCTGCGCCCCCGACATTGCCGGCAAGTCCTACTCCATCACCGCCGAGGTTGAAATTCCGCAGGGAGGCGCAGAAGGCATGATCAATACGCTCGGGGGCCGTGGCGGTGGTCATGGTCTCTACTTGCTCAAGGAAAAACCAGTCTTCGTGTACAATTTTTTTAACGTGGAGCGCTTCCGATGGGAAAGCCCAGCGGCGCTCGCACCGGGTAAGCATACCATCGTGTTTGATTTCAAGTATGACGGCCCCGGTTTTGGCAAGGGCGGCACCGGCGTCCTGTCGGTGGATGGCAAGGAAGTCGCCAGCAGGACTATCCCGCACACCATTCCGTTCGTCGAAACGATCTACGAGACCTTCGATGTCGGTGTGGACACCCGCACTGGCGTGGACGACAAGGACTACCAGCCGCCATTCCGTTTCACCGGCAAGATCGACAAGCTAACGGTCAAGCTGGTCCCGATGAAGGCTGCGGAGGAAAAGCTTCACCAACAGAAGGTCCAGGAAAC
Organism: Bradyrhizobium barranii subsp. apii; assembly: GCF_011516635.5. GTDB lineage: Bacteria > Pseudomonadota > Alphaproteobacteria > Rhizobiales > Xanthobacteraceae > Bradyrhizobium > Bradyrhizobium barranii. The sequence continues at coordinate 6,278,029 of NZ_CP096255.1, forward strand.
GATAAACAAGGCACAGTAAGTCGCTCCGACTTAGCTGCTTGGCACTTCGCTTTTACCGAACTCAAAATTGCGACAGTCCGCGCCATCTTTTCTGTGTGATCAGGAGGGAAACATGCCTGTTGTACGGTTCCGTCTCAGCGACTTGAAATCAACCAAAGCCAGTGGAGCTTCAATTGCAGCACTAGTGGCGGGCGCGCTCGGGTTAGCGGCCCTCACGATGTCGAGTGTTTCGTTCGCGCAGAATATTCGAGGCAGCGCTACCGGCCCCACGACCGCCAAAGGCTACGATCATCCAGATCAATTCATTCACCTAAAACCGGTGAAGCCAGCCGACAACATGTATCCCGTTATCGCCCATTCGGAACAGGAGCAACAGGCGCGCGGAAAGCTCGCTGACCTCGAAAGGAAGACCGGCAAGAAGCCCAATCTCATTGTATTCCTACTCGACGATGTGGCCTGGACGGACCCCGGCTTCAACGGCGGGGGCATCGCGGTTGGCAACGAAACGCCTACGATGGACAAGCTGGCCAACGAGGGGCTGAACCTGACCTCGGCCTACTCGACGCCGAGCTGCTCGCCGCGCCACGATCATGACAGGGCAGAACCCGCTGCACCATGGCATTCTCCGTCCGCCGATGTATGGCGAGCCGGGCTGGCTTGACGGCGCAATCACGCTCCCGAGCATTCTTAAGAAGCTTGGTTACGTGACGCGTGGTGCAGGCAAATGGCACATGGGCGAGAACCGTGGCTCCCTGCCGCAGAACGTTGGCTACGATGATTATCTCGGATTTCTCAGCGTGTCTGACGAGTACACGGAGTGGCGCGATCAGTATTTTGAACCCGAAATAGCGCTGAGCCCGTCCCGCTTCAAGATGATGGAAGAGGCTCCGTTCAGTCATTATGAGGTTCACTGCACTCCCACCAACACGGAACAGTGCGAAAACCTCAAGCTGATCGATCTTGCCTACATCAAGGACCTCGACAAGCGCTGGATGGACTACAGCGTCGATTTCATCAAGCAGATGAAGGACAGCAAGCAGCCGTTTTTCCTTTACCACGCGACGCGCGGCTGTCATTTCGACAACTATCCGTCCGACGAGTGGGCAGGAAAATCGCGAGCGCGCACCGTGTATAGTGACTGCCTGGTGCACATGGACTATGTGCTCGCGCAACTCGTCAAGGCGCTTGAGGATACGGGTCAGCTTGAGAATACGCTGATCTTGCTGACCTCAGACAACGGACCCGAATGCGAAATCCCGCCGCATGGCCGAACCCTATTCCGGGGCTGCAAGGGTTCGTCATGGGAGGGAGGCGTGCGCGTCCCGACATTTGCCTACTGGAAAGGCATGATAAAGCCGCGCCGGTCGGAGGGACAGTTCGATCAAGCGGACATCCTGCCGACCTTTGTATCGCTGGCAGGTAAGCCCGGTGCACAGCTTGCCGAGTTCTTCCCGAAGACGACTTACGTCGATGGCGTTGATCAGTCCGGCCTGCTGCTCGCCGACAATGGTGAGTCGGCCCGCCGCGAGCGCATCTACACCCTCAATCAATACTTCGCGATGATCCGCATCGATGAGTTCAAATACATTTGGACGGCTGAAATCGAGAATGGGTTCTTTCAGAAGGGTGATTGGGGCGGGTTCAGTGGTCCGATCGCTGTCGACACAGGAGGCGCGGTCATGGTGAACCTCTACACCAATCCAAAGGAAGACGTGTCAACAGGGCTACGCCATCTTCCGATGGGCGTACCATTGGCGGGCGCGGCGGCCTCGTACATCAAGGACCTCGTAAAGTATCCGCCGCAGTTCAAGATTGGTGTCCTCAACAACAAACCGCCGATCTACAATCTGCTTCCAAAGGTAAAGGACGCGATTGAGAGGTTCCAGCAGGATCAGGAAGAAAAATATCCGCGGCACCAATAGCGTGAAACAACTGCACGGGGGCGGAACGACCCGGGACTGCCCTCGCGAAAAGCGTCAACGACGAGAGCGCTTGTCGTTGACAAGTACCCGCTTTACACAGCCTGGACCCAACTCGGACATGGACACGGGCGTGGTAGAAAGGCGTGAACTTAGTCAGTGACGACCCTGACCAACCCGCCGGGAAAATCTGCTACTTTGGAATGCGGGCGTTTCATTGTCGACGGTCTAAGTGTCTGTTCCAAAACATGTTGAGTCGAATGAATCGGTTGTGATTCAAGGTGAGCGGCCTGATTCGATGGGGACGCGCCGCCAATGTGGACTACCGAGAACCGTGCACGCTACGACCGCAGCCGCCTGCGCTATCCGAGCGACTTGACCGACGAGGAGTGGGCGCTGATCGCGCCTCGCATCCCGCCGGCCAAGCGCGGCGGCAACAAGCGTACGGTGGACCTGCGCGAGATTGCCAACGGGCTGATGTACATCCTGAGCACAGGTTGCCAGTGGCGCGCGATCCCCAAGGACCTGCCGCCGCGCTCGACGCTGTATGGCTACTTCGATCTGTGGAGCTGGAACGGCACGCTCGATAAAATTCATCACGCCCTCTATGTCGAATGTCGCGAAAGGGCCGAGCGCGAGGCTTCTCCCACCGCCGCCATCATCGATAGCCAGAGCGTGAAAAGCGCTGAAAAAGGGGGCCTCATGATCTCCATGGCTACGACGCGGGCAAGAAGATCAAGGGCAAGAAGCGGCACATTCTCGTCGACACGCAAGGCCTCTTGATGCACGCCATCGTGCATGCGGCGGACATCCAGGATCGCGACGGCGGCGTGCTCCTGATGGCAACGTTGTTCGGCCTCTATCCCTTTCTTCTGAAGCTCTACGCCGACGGCGGATATCAAGGGCCACATTTCCAGAAGGGGCTGCGTAGCGCTCTGAAGCGCGTGAACCTCGAAATCGTCAAACGCTCCGATCAGGCTCACCGTTTCGTCGTCTTGCCCAAACGCTGGATCGTCGAGCGTACCTTTGCCTGGCTCGGGCGATGCCGAAGACTGTCCAAAGATTGGGAATGCTTCAATCACAGGGCGCTCGCCTTTCTCAAGCTGGCCTCCATCCGACTCATGCTGCGAAAGCTATGCAATCCAAGGTAATCTTTCCGGACAGACTCTAAGGAGGGGAGGCGTCCAGCAGCAATAAGGTGAAGTCGTACCGCCGTCCTTCGATCCGATTGTAGAAATGATCGCCCGCCGGCAGAGGCGTTTTCAGCAGCTCGCCGCCGAAGAGTTCGTGAACGAGCAGCGCCGTGACGTTGCACTGCCCTGCCGCCGGATTGTTCGGCGTCCATTGGCTGGAAGTCGACAGCGACCATGCCTTGCGCAGCGCGCGTTGAACCTCATCGGGATCGAAGCTCATCGTCACCTCACGGGATCGGCACCGAAGCACCAATTTCGGATTATGCGATGCCAGCTTTTTGCCACTGTTTTGCCCGACGTGTCAAACGGGTTCGTTGCTGGGTCGAGCCCCAACTCCATCCACCCGTCATTGCGAGCGTAGCGACTTGTCCGCCGAAGCCTCGGCGAAGGCGGAAGCAATCCAGAGTCCATCCGCGGTGACGGTCTGGATTGCTTCGTCGCAAGGGCTCCTCGCAATGACGATGCGGGAACGGACGCGCGGCAAATGACGATGTCATTCCGGATGCCGCGATCAGGCAAAATCGCCGCGTTGACCCCGGCTGCGCGACGATTGCCCCTTCCTGCTGATTTGCCCCAACGGTCCAAATGGTTGGCAGCATCCAGAGGGCAACCTGCCCTCACCCTGCTTCTACTGTGCATGGGGTTGTTTTTCATATTTTTGTTTGGGCGGCCGCTGGCGGCAAAGAAAAAGCCCGGCCTCGCGAACGAGGCCGGGCTCTGTCGTCTTGCGACGCTTCGAAAGATCAGCCGCGGGTGCGCGAGCGGATCATGAAGCTGTCGTAGGTGTATTCGGCGACCTGCCACCACAGATATTCGTCGGAGCGGTAGGCCTGCATGGCGTCGATCGACTTCTTGAAGTCGGGGTTCTTGGCCGAGATCTCGCCCCACAGCTCGTTGGTCGACTTGAGGCAGGCCTCGAGCACTTCGTTGGTGAAGGGACGAAGCTGGGTGCCGCCGGCGACCAGACGCTTCAGCGCCGCCGGGTTCTGCATGTCGTAGCGCGCGGCCATCCAGCTGTTGGCGTTGGCCATCGCGTTGGTGAGGATCGCCTGGTAGTTCTTCGGCAGCGAATTCCACTTGTCCAAATTGGTGAAGGCGTGGACGGTCGGACCGCCTTCCCAGAAGCCGGGATAGTAGTAGTACTTGGCGACCTTGGCGAAGCCGAGCTTCTCGTCATCGTAGGGGCCGACCCACTCGGCGGCGTCGATGGTGCCCTTCTCCAGTGCCGGATAGATGTCGCCGCCAGCGAGCTGCTGCGGCACGACGCCGACCTTCTGGAGCACCTGGCCGGCGATGCCGCCGATGCGCATCTTGAGGCCGGAGAGGTCCGCAACGGTCTTGATCTCCTTGCGGAACCAGCCGCCCATCTGGGTGCCGGTGTTGCCGCAGGGCTGACCGATCACGTTCGACTTCTTGAAGAACTCGTTGCCGAGTTGCTCGCCGCCGCCCTGGTACCACCAGGAGTTCTGCTGGCGCGCGTTGAGGCCGAACGGCACCGAGGCGTAGATCGCCCAGGTCGGGTCCTTGCCGACATAGTAGTAGGAGACGGTGTGGCACATCTCGACCGTGCCGTTCGAGGTCGCGTCGAGCGCCTGGAGGCCGGGGACGATTTCGCCAGCGGCGAACACCTGGATCTGGAATTTGTTGTCGGTCATCTCGGCGACGTACTTCGCCAGCTGCTCGCCACCGCCATAGATGGTGTCGAGCGACTTCGGGAAGCTCGACGTCAGGCGCCACTTGATCTCGGGCATGGACTGCGCGATCGCCGGCGAGGCCACCGCGGCGGTCGCCGCCGCGCCTGCTGCCGACACTTTCAGGAAATCACGACGCTTCATCTTCAGGTCTCTCCTTGTTGGGGCGTTTCCCCTAAACTTCCTCGTTGTCGCCGCTCGTTCCGGCGACGCGTTTTTGTCGCGTCGAACCGAAGGGGCTTGACTGCCGTGGCCTTTAACACGGAAGCCCCGCTTTCGGAACGCGACAATGGCATGACGGGGCTCTACGAAAGTCGCATGTCCCCAAAAGACCGGCTCAGGCCGCGGCGATAACGCCTTTGAGCTGGTCCCGGACCTGCCCCGCAATGGCGCGATAGATCGCCGCATGAGGGCCGTCCGGCTCGCTGTCGACCACGGGATTACCGGCATCCGAGGTGGCGCGAATCGCCATGTGCAGGGGGATCTCGCCCAGGAACGGTACCCCGAGCTTCTCGGCCTCGTGGCGCGCGCCGCCATGGCCGAAAATATCCGATTTCGTGCCGCAATGCGGGCACTGGAAGTAGCTCATGTTCTCGACGATGCCGAGAACGGGCACGTTGACCTTCCTGAACATCGCAAGCCCCCGCCTTGCATCGATCAGGGACAGGTCCTGCGGGGTCGAGACGATCACGGCGCCCTTGAGCGGCACGTTCTGCGCCAGCGTGAGCTGGGCATCGCCGGTGCCCGGCGGCATGTCGACCACGAGCACGTCGAGGCTCCCCCATGCGACGTCGCGCAGCATCTGCGTCACCGCCGACATCACCATCGGACCTCGCCAGATCATCGCGGTCTCTTCCTCCACCAGGAAGCCGATCGACATGATGGCGAGGCCGAAACGCTTGAGCGGAATCATCTTGCGCTCGCCGTCCAGCGCCGGCTTCTCGTGGAGGCCCGTCAGCCGCGGCACCGAGGGGCCGTAGATGTCGGCATCGAGCAGCCCGACCTTGAGGCCGAGGTCGCGCAGGCCCAGCGCCAGGTTGAGCGCGGTGGTCGACTTGCCGACGCCGCCCTTGCCCGAGGCAACCGCGATCACGGCAGCGACACCCGGAATCTCGGACTGGCGAGCCATCGGCGATTGGGCGCCGCCCTGCGGCGGTGGCTTGTGGGCGTGGACCGGCTGCACGCCCGGCGTGCCGCGGCTCGGCGTTGGCGGCGGAGGCGGTGCGGCACCCGGCTTGCGCTCGGCGGTCAGCGCCACCATCACGGTGGTGACGCCGGGAATGGCGCGCACCGCGGCCTCGGCCTCGGCCCGGACGGATTCCCAGGCCCGCGCCTCGGCGGCATCGACGTTGATCGAGAAGAACACCTTGCCGTCGGCCGCGCTGATCGCGCTCAGCACATTGGCATTGGTGAGCGCGACCCCGCGGGGCGACTTGATCCTGGCGAGGCTGTCGAGAACCTGTTGCTGCGTCACGCTCAAAGCGCATCTCCTGAACAGAGCATGATCCGGAAAAGTGTGGAGCGGCTTTCCGATCAGATCACGCTCAAGGCTTGAGGATGCCCCATTAGAGCGGAAACGGCCAAAAGGCTACTGCCTGCCGATATCGTCAGCCATCTCCGCGGGGGCAGCCCCCTGCTCCGCAGCGGCCTCGTAATTGAGCTCGATCATGACCCCGTTGGGGTCGTGGACGAAGATCTGCCAGAGGTCGCCGCCGGGCACCTGGCGGGAGTCGAATTTCATGCCCTTGGACGTCAACCGCTGCTTCATGCCGTCGAACCCGCGGCTGACGAAGGCGACATGGTGGACAACGCCGGAATCCGGCTTTTGTGGCTCCGAGGTCGGGGAAATATCGACGAGGTGCACCACCGCCTTGCCCTCGCTGTACATCCAGGCCCCCGGGAAGGCGAAATCGGGCCGCGCGCCTTTTTCCAGGCCCAGCACGTCCTCATAGAAGCGGACCGTCTCGGCCAGATTCCGGGTCCGGATGTTGAAATGATCGAGGACACCAACGCTCACGCCACCCATGCTTTCGCTCCCTTTTTTATGTAGGACCTTAAGTCCCGCCATCCTAGCACAGGCGGCTGCCAAACGAAGCCGTTGCCCTCTGGCCTCAAGGGTTTATGGTGCGCTCCTAATCCGCCCTCATAGCGGAACCAGGCGCCCCTCGCCCGGCAAAAACCGTAAAACCCAAACTACGGACAAGGTACCACACATGGCTAAAGTCGCTTTCCTCGGTCTCGGCGTGATGGGCTTCCCCATGGCCGGACACCTCGTGAAAAAAGGGGGCCATGAGGTCACCGTCTATAACCGCACCGCGGCCAAGGCGAAGGAATGGGCGGACAAGTTCGGCGGCAAGACCGCGGCGACCCCGAAGGCCGCGGCCGAGGGCCAGGATTTCGTGATGTGCTGCGTCGGCAACGACAACGATCTGCGCGCGGTCACGATCGGCCCCGACGGCGCATTCGCCGGCATGAAGAAAGGCGCGACCTTCGTCGACCACACCACCGCCTCCGCCGAAGTCGCGCGCGAGCTCGATGCGGCGGCCACCAAGGCCGGCTTCAAATTCATCGACGCTCCCGTTTCCGGCGGCCAAGCCGGCGCCGAGAACGGCGTGCTGACGGTGATGTGCGGCGGCGCGCAGGACGCCTATTCCGGCGCCGAGCCGCTCATCACAGGCGCCTATGCGCGGATGTGCAAGCTGCTCGGGCCCGCCGGCTCCGGCCAGTTGACCAAAATGGTCAACCAGATCTGCATCGCCGGTTTGGTGCAGGGCCTCTCCGAAGGTATCCACTTCGCCAAGAAGAGTGGCCTCGACGTCGCCGCCGTGATCGAGACCATCTCCAAGGGCGCAGCGCAGTCCTGGCAGATGGAGAACCGCTACAAGACCATGAACGAGGACAAGTACGATTTCGGCTTCGCGGTCGAATGGATGCGCAAGGACCTCTCGATCTCGCTGGCCGAAGCCCGCCGCAACGGCGCCAATCTGCCGGTGACCGCGCTGGTCGACCAGTTCTACGCCGAGGTCGAGAAGATGGGCGGCAAGCGCTGGGATACGTCGAGCCTGCTCGCGCGCCTTAACCGCTGACACCTGACGAACTGATCCCGCCTTGCTGATCGCGATCGCCGTCATCTTCGTTCTGGCCTATGCGGCGATCGCGCTCGAACACCCGCTCCGGATCAGCAAGAGTGCCACGGCGCTGATCGGCGCCGGGCTGCTCTGGGCGATCTACGCGGCCACGATCGGCGACCACGCCATGGTCGGCCGGCAGATCGACGAATCCGTCGTTTCCACCGCGCAGATCGTGTTCTTCCTGATCGGCGCGATGACCATCGTCGAGGTGATCGACGCCCACGACGGTTTCGAGGTCATCACCTCCCGCATCAGCACGACCAGTCAGGTCCGCCTGATGTGGCTGATCGGCTTCGTGACCTTCTTCCTCAGCGCGATCCTGGACAATCTGACCACCACCATCGTGATGGTCTCGCTGATCCAGCGGCTGATCGCCAGGCGCGACGACCGCCTGCTGTTCGCCTCCCTCATCGTCATCGCCGCCAATGCCGGCGGCGCCTGGACCGTGATCGGCGACGTCACCACGACCATGCTGTGGATCGGCGGGCAGATCACGCCGCTGAAGATCATGGGTTCGGTGTTCCTCCCCTCGCTGGTCAATCTGCTCGTGCCGCTCGCCTTCATCAGCCTTCTGGTGAAGGGCAAGACCATCGCACCGCCGCCCAAGGACGACGGAGTTCAGCTCGTCGGGTCGTTCGAGCGCAACCTGATGTTCTATCTCGGGCTCGGCGTATTGATCGCCGTGCCCGCCTTCAAGGCGGTCACGCATCTGCCGCCCTTCATGGGCGTGCTGCTCGGGCTCGGCATCGTCTGGCTGGTCGGCGAGGTCGTTCACCGCGACAAGGACGAGCATGTTCGCCGTCCGTTGACGCTCGCGCATGCGCTGACGCGGATCGACATGAGCTCGATCGTGTTCTTCCTCGGCATTCTGCTGGCGGTCGCCTGCCTCGAACATGCGGGCCTCCTGTCGATGCTGGCGCGCTGGCTGGAAGCGACGATTGGCCGCCAGGACGTCATCGTCGTCGTGCTCGGCCTGCTCAGCGCCGTCATCGACAACGTGCCGCTGGTGGCGGCGACCATGGGCATGTACGACCTCGGCCACTACCCGCCCGACAGCTTCCTCTGGGAGTTCATCGCCTATTGCGCCGGCACCGGTGGCTCGATCCTGATCATCGGCTCGGCCGCGGGCGTCGCCGCCATGGGGCTCGAGCGGATCGAGTTCCTCTGGTACGCCCGCCGCATCGCCATCCCCGCGCTCGCGGGCTATCTGGCGGGCGCGGTGGTCTACGTCGCCCAGCATGCGGCACTGCACTGACCGGCACTGCGCGCGTTCAAAATTAACGCCGGGTTAACGTAATTCTTTAGCTCCTTAAGTCACCTCTTAAGGATTTCTTGCCAGAGATAGACAATGCAGAAGGCCCGCCTTTGCGCAGGCAGGAATGTTGTTGTTCGATGAGTAAACCCGCTGAAAAGCCAGAGGTCGTACAGCTTCCGGCCGAGCCGGTGAGCGCGCCATCGGCGAGCAGCCGCCGGGCTGCGTCGCAGCGGGTACGCGAGGCGCGCGACAAGTTAACGTCGACCAGCGGAACCCGGCCGGCTTTCGACGCCGAGATGCTGCGCCAATATGCCCAGACGCGGCTGTCGGCCTCCTATGTCGTGATGCTGCTGGTGGTCGCCACCGGCGTGCTGTTCGGGCTGTGGATGCAGCCGATCCCGGCCGCGGCCTGGACCGCCGGCATGCTCTGCATCCACGCCGCGATGATCCGCAGCTGCCACCGTTTCCTGGCAGAGGCCCCCTCGCCCGCGGCGACGCGCACATGGCGGACGCACTTCGTCGTACTCGACCTGCTCTATGGCCTGTGCTGGATGGCGATCCTGATCCATCCCGTGCTCGACATGGTCACGGAAACGCTGATGATGTTCCTGATGCTGCTGGTGATCGCAGTGTCGAGCATGCTGGCCGCCAATCTGCCGATCGCCGCCCTTGCCGCCACGGCGCCGGTCGCGGTCGCGATGGCGCTGAGCTTTGCAATCACCGGCGCGCTCGACAATTACATCCTGGCGGCGCTCGCGCTCGCAGCCGAAGGCTATTTCGTGCTGCTGGCGCACCGCCTGCACTCCTCGACCTTCGCCACGCTCGAGGCACGCGCCGAGAAGGACGCGCTGATCGGCGAGCTCGAACAGGCCAAGGCGATCTCGGACGAAGCGCGCCACCGCGCCGAATCCGCCAACGTCGCAAAATCGCGCTTCCTCGCGCAGATGAGCCACGAGCTGCGCACGCCGCTGAACGCGATCCTCGGCTTCTCCGAGGTGATGAAGAGCGAAATCTTTGGCGCGCACGCGGTGCCGGTCTACAAGGAATATTCCGCCGACATCCATAATTCCGGCGTGCACCTGCTCAACCTCATCAACGAGATCCTCGATCTGTCGCGGATCGAGGCTGGCCGTTACGAGCTCAACGAGGAAGCGGTGTCGCTGGTCGGCATCGTCGCCGACTGCCATCATCTGATGAAGCTGCGCGCCTCGAGCCGCGGCATCACCATCCACGAGGTGTTCGAGCAGGCCATGCCGCGGCTCTGGGCCGACGAGCGGGCGATCCGCCAGGTCGTGCTCAACCTGCTCTCCAACTCGATCAAGTTCACCCCGCAAGGCGGCGAGATCTGGCTCAAGGCCGGCTGGACCGCTTCGGGCGGGCAATATCTCTCGGTGAGGGATTCCGGCTCCGGCATCCCCGAGGACGAGATCCCGATCGTGCTCGCCTCGTTCGGCCAGGGTTCCAACTCGATCAAGTCGGCCGAACAGGGCGCAGGGCTCGGCCTGCCCATCGCCAAGAACCTGATCGACCTGCATGGCGGCACATTCACGCTGAAATCGAAGCTGCGCATCGGCACCGAGGTCATCGTCACCTTCCCGCCGGAGCGCGTGATGAGTGCGCTGGCGCCGATGTCGGACGATTCGCCGCCGCTCCAGCCGGACAGTTCCGCGGTGCCCGACGAGAAGCGCCGGCCGCGCCACAAGCCGATCATGAGCGCAGGTACGGGCTCTTAACGAGATGCTTGCAGACATGCCCGACGATCCCCCACTATGGCCACATGAGCAAAGAAACGCCGTGCGTCGCCGTCTGCATGATCGATCCCAAGACGAGGCTGTGCTTCGGCTGCGGCCGGACCTTGCCGGAGATCGCGCGCTGGCACGCCATGGAGAGCACGGAACGGCTCGCGGTGATGGCGCTGTTGCCGGCACGCATGGCGGACGCGGGTTTGCAGCCGATCGCGGGATCACCGAAACGCGCCTGACCGCCCTGCGTCGCCTCGGAGGCGCGCAATGATCCGCTTCCTGCTCGTTCTCGTCATGCTCGCCGGCACGGCCGGTGCCGTCGTCGCCTATGGCGATCCCGACCGGATCGCGCGCGCGAGCAACAAGGTCTCGCACATGTTTCGCGCGCAGATCGCCTCCCCGGCCCCGGCCGTGCAGATCCAGCGCGGCCAGGGCGGCGAATTCGCGCTACGTGCGAAGATCAACGGCGTCGCCGCACCGATGGTGATCGATACCGGCGCGACCTCGGTGGTGCTGACCTGGGAAACCGCGAAAGCGATCGGACTGCCTCTCGAGATGCTCGAATACGACGTCGATCTCGAAACCGCAGGTGGCCACACCAAGGCAGCCCGCCTTACGCTCGACCGTCTCTCCGTCGGCCACCTCGTCGAAAAGTCGGTGCCGGCCCTCGTCGTGCCGCGCGGGCAGATGAAGACCAATCTGCTTGGCATGAGCTTCCTCGACCGCCTGGAGAGCTGGGGTGTGCGCGCCGACAAGCTGATGCTCACAGGCTACCCGGAATTGCCGGATCGCCGCGCGCTCCGATAATCCGCTTCGCTGCGCGCCTCATGCGCACGATCAAGGCCCAATCAGCCGGGACTGCCTGAGCCGCACAACGCGATCGGCGTCTGTCAAATCGCCCTTGGCCGCTCTGGCGCCAGTCAAACTGACGGCGCCGCTCCATCCAGGCAGCCCCGCTTGATCCAGTCCGCGAGGCCACCTTTGCGCCAGCGCGCTGCGCAACATCGGCGCGGCTGCCAGCCAACCGCCTAACCCGAGCCCCCGCGAACAACCCATCGATGTGGCATTTCCTCTATTTACAGACCGCCTAGTCGGTTTATAACAATCCCATTCCCGGATCGGGGTTGGACAAGGCTGCTCCGCGAGGTGCGGCCAAGTGGGAGATTGAGAATTATGACTGCCAGAGCCGCCTTACGCCGCACGATGCGCGCCCTGCCCTTTGCCGCGGTGTTCGCCGCGAGCAGCGCCTGCGCTGCCGACCTGTCGCCGCGCTACGCCGCGCCCTCCTCCGCCTACACGGCGCCGCAGCCGGTGTATTCGTGGACAGGTCTCTATGCGGGCTTCAACGCCGGCTACGCAGAGAGCGGCGACGACGCGTTCAATAATCTCGTCGGCATCAGCGGCGGCAAGGTCAAGGGCGCCGTCGGCGGCGTGCAGATTGGCTACAACTACCAGCTCTCGCCGATGTTCGTGGTCGGCATCGAGAATGACTTCGAGGGCGGCGACATCAAGAACCACGACGCGCTCAACAGCGCCGCGGTGAGCATCCCCTGGTACATGACCGGCCGCGCCCGCGCCGGCATCGCGACGATGGATTCACGGCTGCTGTTCTTCGGGACCGCGGGTCTTGCCACCGGCGAGTTGAAGGACGGGCCGATCAACAAGATGAAGATGGGCTGGACCGCGGGCGGCGGCGTCGAATGGGCGTTCCTGCCGAAATGGTCGGCCAAGGCCGAATATCTCTACACCGAGTTCAAGCACGACGATCTGCCGGACTGGAACGCCGCCAAATTCCACACCTTCCGCGTCGGCGTGAACTATCATTTCGATCTGCTCCGCTGAGGCGGATCGACGAGGAGCCGGATTTTGCGATCCGGCTCTTCACCCGTTTGGGCTAGGCCGCGGCCTCCGCCGGAGCGCGCGCACCGACACGCGCGATCGCATCGCGCAGCACGTCCACACCGGCGCCCGGCTTCACCCCCTGCTCGGCAAGATGGCGGCGGAAGGCGCGCGCACCGGGCACGGCGTGGAACGCCCCGACGAAATGCCGCGTGATCGCATGCAGCCGCGTGCCCCGCGCGAGCTGCTGCTCGATATAGGGCATCATCGCTTCGAGCGCGTCCTGCATCGTCGCATGCGGCGCCGCTTCGCCGAAGATGTCTTGATCGACGGAGAGCAGCCGCCATGGCTCCTGATAGGCGGCGCGGCCGAGCATCACGCCGTCGACGTGCTCGAGATGCGCTTTCGCCTCGTCGATACCGGGGATGCTGCCGTTGATGATGATGGGCACATCAGGCATCGCGCGCTTGAGGCGATAGACGCGATCATAGTCGAGCGGCGGGATGTCGCGATTCTCCTTCGGCGACAGACCGTTGAGCCAGGCCTTGCGGGCATGCACGATCAGCGCATCGCAGCCTGAGGCGACCACTCCGCGCGCAAGCGTATCGAGCGCGACCTCCGGATCCTGATCGTCGATGCCGATGCGGCATTTGACGGTGACGGGAATGGAAACCGCGCCCTTCATCGCGTCGACACATCGCGCCACAAGCTCCGGCTCCGCCATGAGGCAGGCTCCAAAGCGGCCATCCTTCACACGATCCGACGGGCAGCCGACATTGAGGTTGATCTCGTCATAGCCGAACTCTTCGCCGATCCGCGCGGCCTGTGCGAGCTCGCGCGGATCCGACCCGCCAAGCTGAAGCGCCACCTTGTGCTCGACCGCATCGAACCCAAGCAGCCGCTCCCGGTCGCCATGAATGATGGCGCCGGTCGTCAACATCTCCGTATAGAGCAGCGCCCGCCGCGTCAGATGGCGATGGAACACCCGACAGCGGCTATCGGTCCAGTGCGGAGCTGGCCCTTGTAGCTGCCGTTGTCGTTCTTGGTGACGTATCCGATTGCGGTCATGGTCTTGTCCTCTTGTTGTTCGCGAGGAGCCGATCCCCTCGCGATGGCTGGACCGTGATGGGGAGCGCAACGCCTTCGAACCCGCGGGCTTCTCGCGGGGCGTAGCGCATGCGGAGCACCTGAGCAGACGGCTTTTTTGAAGCGCAGCGGCCGCGAGGAGCCGGACTTGTCCGGCGGGGAAAAAAGCTGGCGGCGAGGGTTTTGGCAGGCGGGGCGCTTCCCATAGGTCCTCTCAGCCACGCGGGGAGATCGGTCCCGCAGGAAACAGAGGACAAGCCCCACCCGATCGGAGGGCGCTGAGGCGACAACCCACACGAGGACGGCTCTCATGGCGCTTTCGCATACAGGTCCGACGAACCCAAAACCTACGTGGGGCACCACGAGCCAGCCATTCCGCCTTTGGCATCGTGCCCGAGAACGTCGGGATCGGGGCGGGCTGGATCCGCCGCGGCGAGAACAGCCGCAAGGACTATGTGAGCCTCTCACTGGCGGCACCCGAGTTCGGTCCGCGTAAGCGCTATGACAATCTTGGCCGCGGCACGGGCGGCGACGACGACAGATCTTCGCCGCATTAGCCGGCTAACGGCCAACGCTCCCTAGGCGACGCTCGTGGAGACCAATCTTGAAGCTATGCTTGCACTGCCGTTTCGGATTGAGACACCACAACTGCTCAGGTCTTCGCGCGCTTGCAACGGGCTCTTACCTACTCGAACGCGAGCTATCGACCGTGCGCCACGTGTCCACTGGGCAAATTCAATGTACATTGCTTCTTGTGCACGCCGCTTCCCGGTTTGCATTAGGATGCGGACTCATTAAGGCGCAGCCACAGCCTGATTGACGCCAGTTGAACGAAGGCAAGGTAGTTGGCGGCAAGTCTGTCGTAGCGTGTCGCCACTCGGCGATATTGCTTGATTCTGTTGAAGAACCGCTCGACCTGGTTGCGAGCTCGGTAGAGATAGGGCTGAAGCAGATTGGATCGCAGCGGTTTGCTTTTCGGCGGAATGTTGGCCCACGCCCCCTTCTTCAGCGCAAGCTGTCTAATCCAGTCTGCGTCATGGCCACGATCAGCAAGCAGCATTGACCCAACTTTCAGACGAGACAGCAGTTTTCCGGCAAGCCGCACGTCGTGGGCCTCACCGGGACTCAGCGCCAACCGTACCGGCAGACCATTGCTATCGACCACCGCATGAATTGTGCTCGTCAGGCCGCCGCGTGACCTCCCCATCGATTGGCGCTTGTTTCGTGTGATCCAAGCTCCATGTCGATGCACTCGGACAATGAAGGTGTCGATCATCTGGACAGCCGCATCGTGGGCAGCCGCAAGTGCGTCGATGATGCGGCTCCAAACACCAGCCCGCCGCCAGCGGACGAAGCGGTTGTAGCAGGTCGTGTATGGGCCAAACGCCTCCGGCAGATCACGCCAAGGTGCTCCTGATCGTAGGATCCAGAAGATGCCGTTGAGGACTCGTCGATCGTTTACCCGAGGAACGCCACGCGGCTTGTTCGGCAGCATGGGCTTGATGGCGACCCATTCATAGTCAGCGAGTTCGTAGCGCATGAGTTGACTCCAGTTGGGAGTTTGAATGACGGGGTCTTTCTGACGCAACGCTTCTGGAACGTCCTGGTTAGGCGCTCACGGATAGAAACGGACGGCAACCTGCCGACAATCCCCACTGATCAGTCGAAAATGATCCGTCTCTGACAATTGACGGCTGAGCCCGGCGCCTCGGGTCCTAAGCAAGTCTATGCCGCATCCAGGCCATCGATCCTCGAGAGAAAGGTCTTCAATATTGGCGAGGCGTTGTCGCGGCGGAAGCCGACCGTTACAGCGATCGTCGGCGCATCACCTTCGAGAGGGCGACTTACGACCGACCAGGGCAGGAAATTCTTCGCGGATGCCGGCAGAATAGCAACGCCACGGTTAGATGCGACGAGCGAGATCGCCATGGCGTAGTTGTCGATTTCGAATGCCGGCGTGACCTCGATGCCGCAGCGCTCGAGGTATTCGGCAATGAGCGCCCGGAGCACCCGCGGCACTTTCGAGATGCCGATATAGGTTTCGCCGACCAGATCCTTTGGATCGAAAGTCTCTCGCTGAGCGAGCCTGTGATTGCTGGGCAGAACGGCGACCAGCGGCTCCTGCGCCACGACCTTGAATTCGATGTCCGGTGTCTTCTCGCCGCGCAGAAATGCGACGTCCAGCCTGCCACGTGCGAGCTCCTCCGCCAGCGTCGCCGAATGATCGCTGGAGACCCGAATTTCGATGTCGGCCAGTTCGTTGCGCAACAAGCTGGTCGCACGCGGTAGCCAGTCGACCTCCTGGCCGGTGGTGAAGCCGATCGCAAAGACCTGTTTGCTCGGCTGTGCCGCGCGCCGCGCGCCGTCGGTGGCGGCTTCGGCTTGCATCAGTGCCAAGCGAGCATGTTCGAGGAAAACCCGACCAGCCTCCGTCAGCTGCACGCCGTGCACGCTGCGGACCAGGAGCGGCACACCGACTTGTATTCCAGGTCCCGAATCTGCCGGCTCAGGGAGGGCTGCGCCGTGTGCAGTCGCTTCTCGGCCGCCACGGTGAGGCTGCCTTCTTCGGCGACGGCAACGAAATAGCGTAGATGGCGAAGCTCCATTCCATACTCTCCAGGTATGGGAAGGGAACTTACAAAGTCTTTTTCAAAAGCGCTAGTCGGGCCCAAATAGCTTCCAACAGCAACGAGACACCGGCTTCTGACCATGCCCTCTGGGCAGGGAACGGGTGGCTTGTGCCCAATTTGAGGAGCTTTCGCCATGTCCAACCCCGTCGTGCTCATCACCGGAGCTCTGACCGGAATCGGCCGGGCCACTGCCATCGCGTTCGTCAAACAGGGCTCGACCGTGGTCGTTTCCGGCCGTCGCGAGGCCGAAGGCCGGTCGCTCGAGGCCGAGCTCCGCGGCCTCGGCGCGGAGGCCGCGTTCGTTTTCGCCGACGTGCGCCGCGAGGACGATATCCGTCGCCTGGTCGATCAGACGGTCGAGCGCTTCGGCCGGCTGGATGTCGCCGTCAACAATGCCGGCACGGAGGGCACCCCGGGGCCGGTGACCTCGACGACGCTGGAAAGCTATGCCGCGATGTTCGACACCAACGTGCTCGGCACCCTGCTCAGCCTGAAGCACGAACTCAGGGTCATGCAGCGGCAGGGCGCGGGCAGCATCGTCAACATCTCGTCAACAATGGGCGAGCGCGGCGCTGCCAACCTGTCGCTCTACGTCGCGAGCAAGCACGCCGTGGAAGGCCTCACCAAATCCGCAGCACTCGAAGCTGCCGCTTTCAGCGTCCGCGTCAACGCGGTGGCGCCGGGGCCGACAGAGACCGCGATGCTCGATCGTCTGACCGGCTCGCCGGACAAGAAGGCTGCCTTCTACGCCGCCGTACCGCTCAAGCGCGGCGCGAGACCAGAGGAAATCGCAGAGGCCGTCGCTTTCGTGGCTTCGGAGAAAGCCTCTTTCATCACAGGCCAGATCGTACGGGTCAACGGCGGCAAGACCGCAAGCTGAATCCAATCGGTCACATCATCTCAGACATGAAAAGGAGTTCTGCCATGACTACGCACACACACCAAACTGCACCCACCCAATTCGTCGACGCCAACGGCATTCGCTTCGCCTATCGGCGCTTCGGCAAGACAGGCGGGCGTGCCGATCGTCATGAACATCCATTTCCGCGGCACCATGGACCATTGGGATCCGGCCGTGACCGATGGGCTGGCACAGCAACGCGAAGTCATCCTGTTCGACAATGCGGGCATCGGTGCCAGCTCGGGCGAGACGCCGGCGACCGTCCCAAGCATGGCGACAGATGCCATCGCCTTCATCAGGGCGCTCGGGATCGGCAAGGCCGACATCCTCGGCTATTCGCTCGGCGGCAAGGTCGCTCAGGAGATCGCCGTGCAGGCGCCCGACCTGGTTCGCAAGCTGGTCCTGGTGGGTACCGGGCCGCGTGGCGCCGACACCGCCGGCAGCAAATCCGCAGAGATCTTCTCTGCGACCTACGATCCGCCCGAACATCTCTGGATCGCCGCGCATTTCCTGCCCAATGCAGCCGGCCGTGCCGCCGGACGGAAGTACCTCGAACGCAAGTTCCGTCGCAAGGATCGCAGCCCGGAAGTGAGCGAGACGTCCGCCACGGCTCAGTACGCGGCGATCGTCACGTCGAACGAGAAGACCGATGGCGTGTGGGATTATCTGGCCGACATCCATCATCCTGCTCTGGTGGTCGATGGCAGCAACGACCTGATCATCCCCACGGTCAACGGATTCACGCTGCAGCAGCGTCTGCCGAACGCGCAACTCATCGTCTATCCGGACTCGAGCCACGGGCCGCAGAACCAGTATCCGGAGCTATTCGTGGCCCACACCGCCATGTTCCTGGACGCGTAGCGAAACGCGGGTCGTCGAACCGGTCGCGTTTCCGTCCTGTGCAATCGCTGCCCTGGATTTCCTGAAAGGAAGATCGTCATGAAATCGTGCTGTGGAAAGACTGCGCTCGTCACCGGCGCCTCACGCGGCATCGGGCGCGCCGCCGCTTTGGCGCTCTCCGAAGCCGGAGCCCAGGTCCTGGTTCACTACGGACGTGGCGCTGCAGAAGCGCGTTCGGTGGTCGACGAAATCAAATCCGCCGGAGGCAAGGCCCAGGCGATCGGCTTCGATCTCTCGGATCCTCAAGGTGCGCACAAGCTTGCCGCCAAGGTGCATGAAATCGTCGGCGAACGGCTCGATATTCTGGTCGCCAACGCCGGAGTGGCCAAAGCCGCCACGATCGAGGAGACAACGATCGAAGACTTCGACGCGCTCTTCGCCGTCAACGTGCGGGCCCCGTTTTTTCTGGTCCAGCAGTTGATCCCGATCCTGAAAGAGGGATCCAGCGTTATCTTCACCTCTTCGCTCGCCGCGCATGCGGCCGTGGGAGCGCTCGCCGCCTACGCGGCCACCAAGGGAGCCATCGACACCCTGGTCAAGCACTTCGCCTTTGTTCTGGGAGCGAAGGGCGTGCGCGTCAACGCGGTCGCGCCCGGCGTCGTCGAGACCGACATGTCCAGCTTCGCAAGGACCGAGTCCGGCCGCGAATTCACCCTCTCCATGCAGGCGCTAAAGCGGGTGGCGCAGCCCGACGACATCGCGGGCGCCATCGCCTTCCTGGCGTCCGATGCCGCGCGCTGGGTGTCCGGCGACACGCTGAGGGTGGACGGCGGCTCGAAGCTTTGAGCGACAAGACGCAATGAAAGGACAAACGTCATGACGGAGCGCACGATCAAGATACCCGGCCCCGATCATCCGATCACCATCGAGCGGAACGAAAAGCGGGTCGTCGTCACCGTAGGGGGACGCGTGATCGCCGATACTCGGCGAGCCCTCACACTGCGCGAGGCCAAGTATCCGCCAGTTCACTACATCCCGCGCGAGGACGTCGATATGGCCGCCCTCGCGAGGTCGGCGACGCGGACTTACTGCCCCTACAAGGGTGATGCGTCCTACTTCAGCATTCCAGCCGGCGGCGAACGTTCGACCGACGCGATCTGGACCTATGAAGCGCCCTATGAGGCCGTGGCCGAGATCAAAAATCACCTCGCTTTCTACCTCGACCGCGTCGACGCGATCGAGGAACAAGCCGCCTGAGCGGCATCTTCAAGGAGTACGTCATGTCTGATCTCACCGGCAAAGTCGCCATCGTCACCGGCGCGTCGAAAGGCATCGGTGCCGCCGTCGCCAAGACCCTGGCCGCGCGTGGCGCCGCGGTCGTTGTCAATTTTGCGTCGAGCAAGGCCGGCGCCGAGGCGGTGGTCAAATCGATCACCGGCTCGGACGGCAAGGCAATCGCCGTCCAGGGCGATGTATCCAAGGCTGCGGAAGCCAAGGCTCTCGTGGACGCAGCGATTTCTGCCTACGGCCGCCTCGACATCCTGGTCAACAACTCGGGCGTCTACGAATTCGGTCCCCTTGAGTCGATCACCGAGCCGCAGTTCCGAAAGATGTTCGACGTCAACGTGCTGGGTTTGCTGCTGATGACCCAGGCCGCGGCCCCCCATCTGCACGAAGGCGCCAGCATTATCAACATCGGCTCCGGCGTCACCGCCATCACCCCTCCCCAGACGGCGGTCTACACCGCCACCAAGGGGGCGGTAGACGTCGTCACCGGCGTGCTGGCCAACGAGCTCGGGCCTCGCAAAATCAGGGTCAACACGGTGAGCCCCAGCCTCACCGAGACCGAAGGTACCCATAGTGCCGGAATGCTCGCGTCCGAATTCGAAGCCGGCATCATCGCCCAGACGCCGCTCGGACGCCTTGGCCAGCCCCAGGACATTGCCGACGTCGTGGCCTTCGTGGCCTCGGACGACGCGCGCTGGGTGACCGGCGAAAGGATCTCGGCCGGCGGCGGCCTGCGCTGATGGGACGGATCCATGTCGGCCTCCGGTCATCGGATGGCCGACATTCTCCGCCGAGACTGGTCTGGAGCCGCCGAGCGAGTTTTTGGGTCTCGCTCGGCGTTGCCATGCATACGCTATGGACAAGCGCCGCGCCGGCGCTCAGCTATCGGCTCTATGCGGAGGAATGGCAGCTGTCGCCCATACAGACGACAGGCGTCTTCGCGATCTATCCGTTGTTCGTCGTCGGCACGCTGATTCTCCTGGGCGATCTGTCGGATCATGTCGGCAGGCGATGGACCATGCTTGCCGCTCTGATGTTCTCATTGATCGGGGCTCTGACACTCGCATGGGCCGTCAATGTGGAATGGCTCCTGGTTGCCCGCGCAGTGATGGGGGTAGGGGTCGGCCTTGCGAGCGGCGCTTCGACTGCGGCCATCCTCGAGTTCAGTTCTACCGGCGATCCCGAACGCGCCGCTTCGGCGACCAATCTGGCGCAGGCGCTCGGATTCGCCACCGCGCTACTGCTCGGCGGCGCTCTGATCCAGTACGCGCCCTATCCGTTGCGGCTAGACTTCTTCGCGCTTGCGGTGGTCATCGCCGCGCTGATCCTGCCAGTCTGGTTTCTTCCGCGTCATGTGTCGAGCCGGACGCCGTGGGCTCCCCGATTGCCTCACGTGCCGGCCACCGTTCGCAAAGCATTCCATGTGGCATCGATCGGCGCCGCGACGGCGTTCGCCACAGGCGCCGTCCTCCTTTCGCTCGGCGGCCAAGTGGCACACGACCTGGTCGGGTCCGCCAACGAACTGACGAACGGCGCCATCCTGGCGAGTTTCGCCATCGTGTCCGCGATAGCCACGATCGTCGCGAGAAAGTTACGGCCACGAGCTGCTCTCTTACTCGGTTCGGTCACG
Organism: Bradyrhizobium barranii subsp. apii; assembly: GCF_011516635.5. Taxonomy (GTDB): domain Bacteria; phylum Pseudomonadota; class Alphaproteobacteria; order Rhizobiales; family Xanthobacteraceae; genus Bradyrhizobium; species Bradyrhizobium barranii. The sequence continues at coordinate 6,299,173 of NZ_CP096255.1, forward strand.
ACCACGATCGCTGTCCTCCTTTTGTGGTTGGCAACGAAATTTCATCTACTGTCCGCTTTGCTCATTTCGACCTCGTTGGCCGGAATCAGCTATGCATTTCTGTTCTTGGGTGCGTTGACGTTGCTCAATGCCGTCGCGCCGGCTGACAGTCGCGGTGGCGTCCTCTCAGCATTCTATCTCGTCGGATATCTCTGCATGGGATTTTGCGCCCTCGCGTTGGGTGTGGTCGCTCGCATATGGGGATTACCGACGGCAGTGGCAGCGGCGGCGATCGTACTCGCTTCGCTAGGATGTGCGACATTCCTTTTTGCTGTGGCGCGCTTTTCGGCGATGGTCGAATGACCTTCCGCTCCATGGTCCGCAATGGCCCACGCAACCTATTGCGCTGCGGCACAAACTCGGCCGGTACAGGGGAAAAAACAGACAATGCGTCTATCGCATCAGGCCGCTGGCTTTATGGGTACACAGCCTACGTCGCGTTCGCAGCGTCCGTAATTTGGGTAGAACGAAAATAGCAGACAGCACACCAAAACCATCGCGATTGACTCTAACGAAGGGTGTACGCAGGGCTGAATTACAGAACAAATATAGGTTGTTTTAGTGGCGCTTGTTCTCGTTTTGGTTGTTGCCGTGTCGATCCCTAAAACCGGATGGATCGAAAACGAAAAAGTCAGCAGCCCAAAATGGTCAAATCACTGTCAGCTCTCGCCATATTCGTGCTTCTCGGGACTTCGGTAATAGCTTTGCCCGTTTTTTCCCCCAAAGTGCAAAGGGTCGAAGCCGCGGCGCTGACCAAGGGAGACCGGTTAAAGGTCAGAACTACCGCGTCGAATTGCTCAACCCAGGTCTGGCCAGAGTTCGCTGCATCCTGTTTGCGAAACGCGGGCTCCGGAGCGAAAATCCTAGAAGCCCATCTTGTGACGGCTCGCCGATAGCGTCTTGCATCGATCGTCTATGCCGTGGCGATCGTCAGGGGTCGGATAACCGGGCGCTTGCTGAATATTCGAACAAGTTCTGTAAACTCCATTGGTTCCGGGTGAAAGAGTAAGGCGATCCATGTCGACAGATCCGACCCAGGTGCCGAACGTACTTGTCGTGGAAGATGAGATGATCCTGCGCATGCGCGCGGTCGACATCGTGGAGGATGCCGGTTTTTGCCCCGTCGAAGCCGTCAACGCCGACGAGGCAATCTCCATCCTCGAATCCCGCTCGGACATCGCGCTGTTATTCACCGACATTCAAATGCCCGGCAGCATCGACGGCTTGAAACTAGCCCACGCGGTGCACGAGCGCTGGCCTGCGATTAAAATCATACTTGTTTCCGGTCAAGTGAAGCCAACTGAGGCGGAAAGACCTGCGAATAGCCGATTCTATGGCAAACCGCTCGGCGTCGACCAAATGATCACCGAGTTGCAGCGGATGGTGGGCGCGGGTGCCCTTACGCTTCTCCCGAGCACGACTGAGTGGCCGACGAGTCAGTCTCGTCACGCCGTCGAGACGGTGGCTTCCTCGTCCCATTCCGCGCACGACGCCGTCCTGTTGGCAGAGAACGACAGCCTGCGCCTGTTGCTCGAACAGGCCGAAATAGACGCGCAGGCCCTGCTCGTTCAAGCCGGGATCGATGCCGAGCAGCGGGAGGCTTCCGACAAATTGCAAAAGCTAATCGTCGGGGAACTTCATCATCGCGTCAAGAATACTTTAGCCATGGTCAGCGCGATCGCGTCCCAGAGTTTCCGTGGAGCCCCCAGTATCGAGCACGGACAGAAGGCAATGGAAAGTAGGCTGACCGCGCTGGGACGGGCTCACGATATGCTGATGCAGGTCAGTTGGGCTAGAGCATTTTCCGACCGGAAAGAATCGGGTGGGGATTCCCAAAACGGCGCGAGTCAGATTCAAGCTGCATGCTGGCGAGGGAGGCCAGCATGTATGGCCAGGGCGCTTTCGGTTGATCTTCGCCAAAGGGTGGTAGCCGCGATTGACGGTGGCATGTCCTGTCGACAGGCTGCTGAGCGCTTTGGTGTCAGCGCGGCCAGTGCGATCCGCTGGCGCGCTCGCCTCAAGAAAGTTGGCGACATCGTTCCTAAACGCCAGGGCGGTGACCGCAAATCGCAGCGCATCGAAGCGCATTCGCAATTGATTCTGGAGGCGGTGACAGCGAGGCCGGATATCACGCTTGCCGAGTTGCGAGAACTGTTGAAACGTCATGGAATATCGACTGGCATCGCGTCGCTCTGGCGTTTTTTCCAGCGCAGAAAGATCACACTTAAAAAAAGACAGCGCACGCCGCCGAGCAACGGCGCGGCGATATAAATGCCGCACGTGAGGAGTGGTTCGAAGGGCAAATCGACCTTGACCCTGAGCGTCTCGTCTTCATCGACGAAACCAGCGCCAACACCAAAATGGCGCGGCGTTACGGGCGCTCGCCACGCGGCGAGCGATGTCGTGCAGCTATCCCACACGGACATTGGAAGACGACGACGTTCACCGCTGGATTGCGCTCCGACGGTCTGATCGCGCCGCTTGTTCTGGACGGTCCAATGGATGGCGACGCTTTCCTGGCCTACGTCGAGCAATTGCTCGCCCCATCGCTGCGGCCGGGCGATACCGTTATCATGGACAACTTGCCCGCTCACAAGGTCCATGGCGTTCGAGAGGCCATCCAGGCGGTCGGAGCTAGCCTGCTCTATCTTCCGCCCTACAGTCCAGACTTCAACCCGATTGAAATGGCCTTCTCCAAACTGAAAGCGCTGTTGCGGGCCGCCGCAGCCCGCACCATGCCCGATCTCTGGCAAGCAATCGCCAACGCTCTCAAACGCTTCTCACCCGAGGAATGTCAAAATTATCTCGTCGCGGCTGGTTACGACGCAACGTGATCGGAAAACGCTCTAGCGCGAGCCTTACTCACACTCTGAGCAATGCCACAGAGCCCTATGATAGTCAGGGAGACAGGCGCTTTCATTTCAATGGGCCGGATATCAGGATTACCTCCATAGCCGTTATCGCGCTTGCGATGACGTTCAACGAGCTGTGCACCAATACTACCAAGTTTGGAGCCTTATCCGTCCCGGCGGGCCGTGTGGAAATCGTATGGACGATAGACGAGTTGAAGCAGAGGCTCCGGCTGGTTTGGACGGAAAGAGGAGGTCCAGCGGTAGTGCCTCCAGCACGGCGAAGCTTCGGCACTAGAATGATGGGGTCGCTCGGCCAACAATTGACCGGTCAGGTGAGGCTTGAATACGAACCGGGTGGCTTCATGTATTCATTGGATGTGCCGCTTAGATCGGTCGCGGCAACCGCGTAAAGTTGTCATTTCAGATCTTGGGCCTTCAGCGACTTCCGACGATATCCGTTTTCGTGCCACTGTTGGTGGTTGAGCGAACATCAGGCGCCCAGCCGCCTAACGATTAGACAGCCTAGTTGAACCCCTTCACAACCACCGCGAGGCATGAGCACAACACCGCCGTCGAGGTCAGCGTCGAGACGGTAACGACGATCTGGGCGAGGCAGATACGCCTCAGCTTGATCGCGTACGGCTCGGGAAAGACCTTCTGAGGATGTGCCATGGTCGGCTCCATGATGCGGTGCGACGCACCGCCTGGATCGACTCATAGGGCGAGGCGCCCCGATTGGCTTCCAGCTATATTTGCGAGTCCCCGGATTGACTCGTCCGCGACTCGCGACGCAACAAACTCGGGCGCAAACCAAGTGTTCGCAGCCGAATCGGCGTCCTCAAGCCCCAGTAAACAAAGGATTAAAGATTTCGCGGGCGCGCGCAAGCAGTAGGGATTTCACGGGTCACATTGCCCGATCGGAAACCTCATATAGCGTGGCACGAAGCCTTCGACCTCCACCCTGTCCTCGCCCTCGAGGCAGTCGTGGATGATCTTGTTCTGAACACGGGCGGGCTCGGAGACGTGGGCGTCGGCGATTTCCTTGCCCGCGGCGTCGGCGAGCATGGCTTCGATGGCGGTGCGACGGCGGAGGAGATCGAGGAAGGTCTCATCGAGCTTCCACCATCTGGCCGCGTCGAGCTTCAGCACCATCCCGGCGGCCTCGGTAAGTACCGAGCTGCTGCGGCGAAGCGTCCGCAGCGGACTGGCCACCAAGGGCGCCTCTCAGGGCGCCGCCGCCTCCACTTCCGTCGAATGGTTGCCCGGACCAAACGCGAGCAGGAAGTCGGCCGCTTTGGACGCCTTGCTTGCCGCCTGGAAAATCGCCCGGCTGTCCTCGCGAAGGACGTCCAGCCAAGAGCCGAGATAGTCGGCATGGCGGACGGTCGGTTTGATGCTGAGAGCTGCGCAGATGAAGGCTGCCGTCAGTTCGGCGACGAGTTCTTCCTTGGCATAGGGTTTGGAGCCAAAGGCGCCCGAGAGGTCGCGGTTCAAGCGATTGGGGTGACCGGTCCAGTGTCCCAGCTCGTGGAACAGCGTCCGGTAGAAGTTGATCTGCTCAAAAAAGGCGGCCTGCTGCGGGATATGCACGCGATCGGTGGTCGGCGCGTAGAAGGCCTCGCTGCCGCCAATGCGGATATCGGCGAGTGTTGCGGCTGCGAGCGCTTGCGCTTGCGCTTGCGCTTGCGGCACGATCTCGCATTCCCTTGCGGGAAGTGCTTGCGCGGTGAGATGGTCCGGCAGGTGCTCACACTGGTCGAGGTTGAAAACAGTGTAGCGGCGCAGGAAAGGAATGGACGCCTCGCCCTCCTCCGCTTTGGTGTGTCCAGCTTGCTCCTGCCCATCCCGTCCGCGTTTCGGAATGAAGCGGTCGGCGTAGCAGACGGTCACGCCGTGTTCGCCCTTGCGCACGGAGGCGCCGAGGTTTGCCGCCTGATTGAAGGTGAGCCAGCGCTGCGAGGAAAAGCCGCTCTTAAAAAGCTTGCTCCAGAGGATCAGGATATTGATCCCGGAATAGGCCTTGCCAGTCGCAGCGTTCCGCGGCAGCGAGAACGCGAGCTGATCCCCCTCCACGCCCCAAGGCCGCGCCCATGGGAAGATGCCGGCCTCCAGATCGGCGATGATGTGTGTTGTAATCTCCTCGTAAAGGCTGAGTTGCGGCTTGGTCGCTTCATCGCGCTGTTTCTTCGAACCCATGACAATGTCCATTCGCCCTTCTTTCGCGCCCTGCCACCGGAAGGCGGGGTGGGCGGCGAAGAGCGACCGGAAAGCCCCGAACATTTAAGGCGGGCCGCACCGGAACGGCCGAAGCGCAGCGGAGGACCGCGCCCGCGAACCAAGTGCGCAAGGAGAGATCGAGACGGGCGCGGTTGCGGCCTGCCGGTTCGGGGCTATACGGGAGCGCCGCCCACCCCGCCTTCAGGGGGCAACTCAAATGCGCCGGCCGCTCCGCGGCCGGCTCCGCAAAATGCGAACCAGGCGGTGCTTTCGGATCGAGCGCTCATGAGATTTTTCATCCGAACACCTTGGTGCATAGACGATGCCCACCCGCAGGCGACGCTCGAGCTCAGGCACCGATTCCACTCAGTCTTCGCACTCACATAGTCTCTGCTTTTGCCGCTCGGCTGATTCCTCGCAAACGTAGCTTCCGAAGGGTCTGCTTGCGGACGTTGCTTCTCAAGCATCTTCTCAGAGGCGTTGCTTCCGCTGCGCCGCTTTCTCTGCGTTGCTTCCAACGCGTCGCTTCGACGATGCCGCGTCCCTGACATCATCTCCTGGATCTCGCTTTCACCCAGACAACGCTGTCTTTTGCGTCAGGGATCGAAGCCGGTAGGCCGAGACCATCTCAGGCTCGGTTCATATGTGGACGGCCCCCGACTTGCAAGAACGGCTCTGGCAGCATGCTCGGATCGCTTGCGCTCATATGTCCGGCCTGTTTTCGGGTCTTGCGACCACCGGCCAAGATGGGCTTCGCGGACAGTGAGATCCAAACACGAGAGCGGCATTTTCTGCCGGTAAACCGAGCGGAGCATTTCACTGACCGGCTTGCGCCGAACGTACCACCTCTTCCTGTCCTGCAAGTTCCGCCCTCGGCGTCAAACCTGCCGGTCTGGCCGCCAAGCTCTACGTTTCGTTCAAGGCTATGTTGGCATCGGCATAACGCTGCTTGCAGGTCGATACCGCTCACCACTGACCATCAGTTTCCAGGCAATCCGCGCCAGCTTGTTTGCCAACGCTATGGCCACGAGCTTCGGCGGCTTGCGTGCGATGATGTCTTTCAGCCAGGGCCAGGACCGAGTTTCCCGTCGGCGCATATCTGCGATCACGGCCGTCGCGCCAGCCACCAAAACGGTTCGCAACATGCCGTCGCCGGCGCGTGTAATCACGCCGAGCCTGTTCTTCCCGGCCGTCGAGTGATTCTTTGGGGTCAGGCCGAGCCAGGCGGCAAAGTTTCTTGCCGACTTGAACCCGCGAGCATCCACGACCTTGATTGAAAGCAGCGTCGCACCGATCGGACCAACGCCCGGGATAGCCGCCAGCCGTCGGCTCATCTCGTTACTCCGGTGGAGTTGCATAAGCTTCTTGTCGAGCGTGGCGATCTGGTCGTCGACGCGCGCCAGTTCTGCCGCCAAGGCGTCCACCAACTCCTTCGCCAAGTCGGGGACTGTTGCATCGGCCTTGATATCGATCAGCAATTGCGGAAGCCGCGAAAGTCCCTTAGGCGCGGTAAAGCCGAATTCAGCGGCGTAGCCGCGGATAGAATTGGCAAGTTGGGTCCGCCTGCCTATGAACTGGTTGCGCACACGCGCGAGCATCTGTGCGCCCTGCTGCTCGGGGCTCTTGATAGGCACAAAGTTCTTGCGCAGTTTCGGCCGGCTTGCCGCCTCGCAAATTGCCTCGGCGTCCGCAGCGTCGGATTTCCCGCGCTGCACGTACGGTTTGACATATTGCGGCGGAATCATCGCCACCTCGTGCCCGAGCGATTGCAGTTCCCGCGCCCAATAGTGCGATGCCCCGCAAGCCTCCAGCGCGACAAGTGCAGGCGGCAAACGACTGAAGAACTCCAAAACCTGCCCACGTCTCAACTTACGCCGTAGAATCGGCTGCTCCGTCTCGTCAACGCCATGCAGCTGAAACACACTCTTCGACGTATCCAGACCGATGCGAACAATCGTTTCCACGGGCGGCTCCTTCGTTTGAGGTCAGCGACGACCTCTTCTTGCCATGCAGTGTGGCGGAAGGGGGCCGTCCACCCCAACACGAGGGCCCGGCCCGCAAGCGAAAGCTTGCGGGGGCGCCCACTTAAGAGAGCAATTGCTGGATCCTGAGTGTCGAGGCTCGATCATCACAGGCCATGGCCCACTCGAACAACGTCTGGCGAACTGTCGTCGTGACGATACCATGATGCGCCAGGCGATCTACGACGATCTGGCGATCGGCCTCCCTTCTCGCGAATGCCAGATCCGAGAGCAGCCGTACCTCATATCCACGACTCGCGCTTTCGATCGCTGCGATCAGCACGTCTTCCTCCAGATACAAGCCACCCAAGAACACGATTCCCACGTCCGCGTCCGCGAGATGTGCGGCAAAGGCCGGATCTCGCCATGGCGACAAAGCCTCGGATTGGAAATGCTCGATCGCAGCGGCCACCTCCTCGGAAAGCGATCCCGGCTGATACTCGCCAAACGCGATCAACGGCGCGCCAAGAAGATCACGGCAGATCGGGAGAAGTGCCAGAGCTTCAAAGCATCGTATGGCGAAAGCCTCAGCCCCTCCCGCGACGCTGCCTCGCGCGAGATTGAGCAGGACGACACGGCTGTGGCGGGGATCTGCCAGCAAGATCCAGGCTCCTTGGCGCGAGGCATCATGTGGTCACGCAGCTTTGCGGCCTTCGGGCAGCTTGCGCACCACCGGTCCCGCAAGCCCTGCCTGCCGGTACATCGCCTCGAGCGCCAGGTCGGAGTCTCTCAGATAACCTGCGAGCGCGATCGTCTGACCGAGCTTGCGCGGTTCGGTCAATCTCTCGAGCGGCCAGTATGCGCGCCGCAGGATGCGCTCCATTCGCACATCAGTGACTGTCACGATCGCGTTTGCGCCCTTGGTACGCATGGTTTCGATCATTGCTGCAAAAAGTACGAAAGTCGCGCGATTGAATCCACGTTGCCCGATCTCGGCGACGCGTTCGGTGTCGACGCAAAAGCGCGAACTCTCGAGGACGAGTTCGCTTCTCGGCGCCTCCTTGTCACCGAGCAAGATGGGGAACGTATCCGCGAGCATGGTCGGGCCGGTGGTGGGGAGCAGCCTGACGCATCCGAGCACGACGTTGTCGTCAGAGACGACCAGGACGTGGGTCGGTGCCAGCGTATCGTAGATGTCAATCTCGAGATCGCCGGAGACCGATACCGTCCAATCCAGCCGATCCCTGAACACCCGGCGGCGCAGGCGGAACATCTGCGCCAGCAAATCGAGCTGGGATCCAGTTTGGCGATGGTCGAGCGTAATGGCGTGCATGGCGAACTCCGTTGAAAGGGAGTTCACCAGACCAGAGTAAGGCGTTCGAGGCGCCTGTGCTATTTTACAGGTTCATGACCGCACCGAAACTTGCGCTAGCGTCAGCAAATGAACGTAACTTTTTTCCACAAGAGGCCGATCTGCCGAACGCCTTGACGCGTCGCGGCACCGGTCGGCCGAGAGGTGGAAATCTGTCAGGGCAGAAGTCTTTGCCGCATCGCCAGCGCGACGCAGTGCGTGATGGACGTGGCGCCGAGCTTGCGGCGTGCGTTTCCGAGATGAAACGCCACGGTGCGGGGCGTGATGCCGAGGATCACGGCGGTCTCGGACACGGTCTTGCCTAGCGCCGCCCATGCCAGGCATTGCCGCTCGCGTTGGCTGAGGATCTGGACGCGTTGCGGCTCTTCGCCGCTTGCGGGCCGGCCGCGCAAATGCGTGTGAAAATAGAGGCCGAGCAACTGGACGACGTCATGGGATGTCGCAAGCAGCACATCCGGCTCCATCAGGGCATCATCGGTCGCGACGGTGAAGGCCGCCATGCGGCCGAACCCTGCCCTGATCGGCACTGTAATGCCCGACTTGATGCCGAACTCGGTCGCCTCCTGAAAAAAGCGGACCTGTTCCCGGCTTGCGGGGCGAATTGACCCGGAGGATGCTCCCCAACTGAAGGTCGTGTGTTCGCCTCGTGCTCTGAGCACGACGGGGTCGAGCCGCTGATATTGGCGGCGCAAATATCGGCTCGTCCAGGATTTCGGGTAGGACGAGATCAGGTTCAAGGAGCTGTCGACATTGCTGAGATAGGCAAACCACCGAAAGCCGAGACCATGAGCCGCGCGCGTCGCTAATCGCTCAAATTCGCTCTCATCCACGGCCGTTTGAAGGGCATCGACGAAGTCCTGAAAGACGTTCTCTGCCCAGTTCATGGTTGCGATGATCCAACATTGGCGCTGGCGCGGCGGATTGTGCTCGATAAGGCCGTCCTTGCGGCGATCTCGGACCTTCGCTTGTGCCGAGTCAAGATACCGCCTCAAGCAACGGCGGCTTGAGGCCAGTACTTACCTTTGGCCCGGCGACGGACACCTTGTCGTTTCAGAGCCGAATACAAGTGTCCCAGGGAGATTCTCCTCCCCAATTGACACACACGCTCTGCCTTCGCATGTAGCCCTTCCAGGCATCCGACCCTGCCGTACGTCCGCCGCCTGTCGCCTTTTCGCCCCCAAAGGCCGCGCCGATGTCGGCACCGGTCGTTCCCATATTGACCCTTGCGATACCGCAGTCACTTCCCGCAGCTGACACAAACAGCTCGATATTGGAAAGATCGGTGCTGTGAATGCCTGAGGACAGGCCTTGCGGCACGCCATTGTTGATACGAATGGCCTCCTCGAGGGTCTCGTAGGTGAAGATGTAGACGATTGGAGCGAACGTTTCCCGCTGAACTGACGGCAGATCATGCGGCACGCCGGTGATGAGTGTCGGCTCCACATAGTAGCCTCGCCGCTCGATCCGCTTTCCTCCGAAGGCGACCTTGCCGCCGGCCTCAATTGCCTTCCGGACGGCTCTTTCAAAGTGGAACACCGCCTCCTGATCGACCAGCGGGCCGACGAGCGTTTCAGGTTCCCTGGGATCCCCAACCCTAATCTGGCTGAAGGCTTCCTTCAACAGCGCGACGAGGGATTCCGCGACAGAGCTTTGGACGATGACGCGTCTCGTGCTCGTGCAGCGCTGACCGGTGGTCCCGACCGCGCCGAAGGCTATGCTGCGCGCTGCCAGCTTGAGGTCAGCGGTTTGATCGACGATGCATCCGTTGTTGCCCGAGCATTCGAGGAGGTGACGCCGCCCCAGCGTGCCGCCTACAATTTCTGCAACCCAGCGGCCGACGGCACTTGACCCTGTAAATGACAACAGCGCGACCCGCCGGTCGTGGACCATCAGTTCGGCAATTTTGGTTTCGCTGGGTATGAACAGGGAAAAGATGCCATCAAGCTTGAACTCTTCCATCGCCATATTGCAGATTTTCTGCAGTCCGAGTGCGGTGAGCGGAACCTTGGGGCTGGGTTTCCAAATGACCGTGTTGCCACCGATGGCTGCGAGAAACGCATTTTGTGCCCAGACCGACGCAGGAAAATTGTAAGCCGTGATGATCCCGACGACACCAAGCGGCAGCCATTGATCATACATCCGGTGCCTGCTTCGCTGCGACTGCTGGACCGCACCGTACATCATGCGAGACTGGCCGGCCGCCATCGCGGCCATGTCGATCAACTCGCGATTCTCGGCTTTGGCTTCATCGAAGGTCTTTCCCGTGTCCAATACCAGGAGTGCAGCGAGATCGTATAAATAATGCCCCGCCAAGGCACCAATCCGGCCTACAAGCTCACCCCGCCTTGGCGCAGGCACGGCAGCCCAATCGGGTTGTGCAGCTCGCGCACAGCAAATGACACGCTCGTAGTCGAGCTCGTTTGCGCCCGCGATGGTCGCGACGATCTTATCCCGAGCCGGATCGATCGCGTCGAACGGAATCCGCCCGCCCGTCGGGCTCCACCCGTCCCCACTCGCATACGCGCCTGAATTCAAGAACTCGATACCGAAAGTCTTCAGAGCAGGCTCGAACATCTCAACCCCATTTAGTTACTTTACCAACCTAACTATATTGCTATAGACCTGACGCCGCGGTGTCAATCGAGCCGTGACGCATCTGCAGACCTCGCGGAGAGATTGAAGGTGCATCCAGCGCTCAGGCTCCCGCCACCCAAGGCAAATGATTGCACGTCGTTTGCGGTCAAAGCGTCATCTCACAAATGGAGGAACATTTGAAAAGTCTTGCGCTCACAGAATACCGGGCTCCTCTCGAATGTGTCGAGACGACGACGCCCGTCCCCAAGGGAAATGAGGTTCTGCTCAGAGTCTCCGCCTGTGGCGTTTGTCATACCGACCTTCACATCTGGGAAGGCGGCTACGATCTGGGCGGTGGAAAGATGATGAAGATGTCCGATCGGGGACAAAAGCTGCCACACACGATGGGTCACGAAGTTGTTGGCGAGGTCATTGCGGCCGGCGAAGACGCACTGCGGCTGGTTGAAGCCGGCAGGACCTATCTGGTCTATCCCTGGTTTGGCTGCGGAGAGTGCCAAGTCTGCAAAAACTCGGATGAGCATCTATGCCCAACTCCGCAATATCTCGGCGTTCTGCGCCCAGGCGGCTATGCCGACTACGTCCTGATCCCCCACCCCCGGTACCTCATTGATATTCCCGCAGGGATCCCCCCGGAGCAGGCCGCTCCCTACGCCTGTTCGGGATTAACCGCATATTCCGCCCTGAAAAAGCTCGGACCGGGCCGGCTCAAAAAGCCAATCCTCATCGTGGGTGCCGGCGGCCTCGGGTTGATGTGTCTTTCGTTGTTGAAGGCTATGGGACAGTCCGGTGCGATCGTCGCGGACATCGATCCCGACAAGCAGTGTGCCGCGCTGGCCGCGGGCGCGATTGCCGCACTTGATCCAACCAAAGCTGACTTTGCCGCTTTGCTTGCAGAAAGCGCCGAGGGAGGCATCCACACGATTATCGACTTCGTGGGATCGCCGGCCTCCTGGGATCTCTCGATGGGTACTCTCGCCAAGGGCGGAGCCTATGTGATCGTCGGCCTCTTCGGTGGCGAGCGAACGCTATCGTTGGCGACCCTGCCCTTGAGAGCCATTACGGTGTCGGGTTCATTCGTGGGCAGCCGGCGAGACCTGATCGAACTGATGAGTCTGGTGCGGACCGGTGTCGATCAAATGCCGATCGTGACGCGACCGCTGGACAACGCTCATGAAACGCTATCCGATCTGAGAGAAGGCCGAGTTGTAGGGCGAGCCGTCCTGGTGCCGGGTGGTCCGTCCTAAAGGTAGCCCGATAGACGGTGCCGGAGACCCGGCACCGTCCAAACGTCATTTCAGTCGACGGAGCGTTGATCGAACAGCGTCCACCGCCCGCCCTTGGCCTCAAGCACGTAGATGGGCTTGACCGCATCGCCATTCTCACGGAACGTGATTTTGCCCCCAAGCGCCGGATAATCCTTCATTTTCCGCAATTCGTCCTTGATGGCACCGCGCTCGCTTGCGAGTTTTGAGTGCTCGCCGGTGACCCTCGCCCGCTTCATGGCCTCCGCATACATGTAGACGATGTCGTAGCTGGATATGTCGGTCTGGTTCGGCACCGTACGACCGATCTTGGCAGCCTCCGCTCTCACTGCAAAGGACTTTGCAAAGGCGCGGACGGCATCATTCAACTCGCTGTAGAAGGGCGAGCCGATGATCGTCCCCTCACCGGCATCCCCGAACCGGACGGGGAGGTCCGGATCTCCGACGGTCGTGCCTGCGAACAGGCGCGCGTTGACCCCCTGCCGCTTCATTTCCTTCGCGAGATTGATCATGGCTTCTGGCGGCGCGCCGACGCCGACGATATCAGGCTTCAGCTGCGCCAGCTTTGACACTTGTGCCGACATGTCGAATGCCTTGTACGGAAAATCGACGAAGCCACTCACGGGAACCTCGACCTTCAACAGGGCCTCTGGCAGCACTGCTGTACCAACCGCCTTGGATACGGCGTCGTCGGTCGCGTAGGCAATGGCGGCCGTCCTCATGCCCAGACCCTTTGCCCGCATCACCGAAAGAACAGTTTCGATGACCAAGCCCTCATCGACGGTGTTTCGGAAGGCAAATTTGAATGGGGCCGCCACTCCCGGTGCCGACGATGACATCGACATCTGGGAAATGCCGAGACGTTCCCCGGCCGAGAATGCCACCCGTGCCTCGCTCGAGGAGAATGGGCCGACGACAGCGAGCGCTCCGGCGTCCCGCGCAAATTGTTCGACCGCCAGAACCGCCTGCTTCGGATCCCCTGCCGTGTCGAACTTGACGACCTTGAGCGGCAGGCCGTTCACCCCGCCGGCGCGATTGATTTCGTCAACCGCCATGTCCACCGCGATTTCGTTGGCATTCGCAACACTTACGAACGTGCCAGTCCGAGCCATCGACAAGCCGATGACGAGATCGTCATCATGCGCAGAAGCGGCCGACGCAAACGCGACGGTCATCAACAGTCCTATCAAGCCAGTTTTGTATGTCATCATCGCCTCCCTATCGATTTCCTCATGTGAGCAATCTCTGCCGCCTCATGCGCTGAACCGCCGAGATAGGCTTCCTGCAGCCGAGAGCTTCCTGCAATCGAAGCAGCATTTCCTTGCATGACGACGCGCCCGAGCTCCAGAACCGTCGCCTGGTGTGCAATCTTCAAAGCATTTGCAGTGTTCTGCTCGACCAACAGCACGCTAAGCCCCTCGCGGTTGTATTCACGGATGAGCTCGAACATCTTCGCGACAAACAGGGGTGACAGGCCAAGCGACGGTTCGTCCATCATCAGAAGCCGCGGCTTCGCCAACATCGCGCGGCCAAGTGCCAGCATCTGTTGCTCGCCGCCAGACAAGCAGGAAGCGCTCTGGCTACGACGCTGCGCAAGATTAGGAAACCGGTCGTAGATATTGTCGATCTCTCGCCGTATGGCAGATTTGTCCCGCCGCATATGGGCACCGACCAGCAGATTCTCCTCGATGGTCATGGACACCAGGATTCGGCGGCCTTCCGGCACGAGGACAAGCCCGCTCGCGGCGCGCCGATGAATCGGGCACCGAGTCACGTCGGTGTTCGCAAAAAGGACTGTTCCGCTCGTTGGCAAGACGGCCCCGAGGATGGAATGAAGGAGAGTGCTCTTGCCGGCTCCATTCGCACCAACAACCGTCACGATTTCCCCACGTGCCACCTGCAGGGAAACCTCGTGAAGTGCCTCCACCCGCCCAAAGCGGGCCGACACATTGCGGATGTCGAGAATGCAGTCGCTCATGCTGCCTGCTCCGTTCCCAGATAGGCCTCACGAACCTGCTCATCCGTCCTGACTTGGTCGAATGACCCTTCGGCAATCTTGCTGCCGAAGTTCAAGACGACAATCTTGTCGCACATCGACCGAATGAAATGCATGTCATGCTCGATCACCAGGAGCGTCGTTCCCCGTTCCTTCAGGATTTGGAGGTGACCGTGCAGCTCGCGTGTCTCCGATCCATTCAACCCCGCCGCAGGCTCATCCAGCATGAGAATTGACGGCGAGGATAATGTTGCTCGGATCAAGTCGACACGCTTGCGAACCCCGTAGGGAAGCAAGCCGACAGGTTCATCGGCATAGTCACGCAGACCAAATGCAGCAAGCTCATCCCTGGCCGCACGCACCCATTCGTGATCGCGAATGAGCCGAAATGGCTGGAGCACGTCGAGCGACCACTTCAATGTGACGTGCTGCCCGATCAGCAGATTATCGATGACCGACAGGCGCGGTATCAGGCGAATGTTTTGGAAGCTACGCGCGATCCCGCGTTTGATGCGATGCCGGGATGGGACATCACCGATGTCTTCTCCACGAAATCGGATGCTTCCGGAGCTGACCTGGTACACCCCGCTGATGAGGTTGAACACAGTCGTCTTTCCAGCGCCGTTGGGACCTATCAGCGCGGTAGCGGTTCGCTCGGGCACATCGAACGACAAATCGCGCACGACTTCGAGACCGCCGAACGACTTCGATAGATTTTGGACGGAAAGAAATCCGGTCATGACGCAGTCGTTCCATCCTGTACCGCAGTCCGCGCGCGACGGCGCGAAAGCCCGCGTGTCATCAGTCCCTGCGGACGCAGGGCCATGAAGATGATGATGAAGAGTGCAAAGATGGCATATCGCCATTGAGAGCTTGATCTCAGCGCCTCAGGCAGAAGCGTGAAGATCGCTGCACCGACGAGCGGCCCCCAGACGGATTGCGTGCCACCCAGCAGCACGTACAGGACGGTGTACGTGCTCAGCATCACGCCAAAATATTGGGCCTCGATATAGTTGAAATAATGCGCATAAAGCGCGCCGCCTATCCCGGCGATTCCTGCCCCCAACGTCAACGCGGCAATGCCGATGGCCTTGACGTTTAATCCCAGCAGGTCGGCGACCAGAGGATCGTTTTTGACGGCGGCAAAGTAGATCGTTACCCGCGTTGTCGACACCAGGCCTATGAGCAAGACAACGACGGCGGCCACGGCGACGACGACAGTGGCCTCGATGTGCACCGAGACCGGATAGCCTGCGGCGCCGCCAACCACCTCGAGATTGAGGAAGATCGCGGAGATCACCTGGCCCAACGCGAAGGTCGCAAGTGACAAATAGATGCCCTGGGTTCTGAGTATTGGTGCAGCTATGGCGACCGCCAGGATGGCGGCGGCTCCCCCACCGGCCCCGACAGCTGCCAGCACAGGCCAGCCACATTCATTGGTCAAATACGCGCCGGCATAGGCGCCGATCACCATAAACCCGGCAATGCCGAGATTGAGCTGACCGGCCGCCATCGGAAGATAGACCCCATACGCCGCGATGGTGTTAAGGGCGAGCAGCACGATCAAACCGGTCTGATAACCTGACATCACAGCTTCTCCCTGACGGCAGCCGATCCAAAGAGACCTTCAGGCCTTGCAATCAACAGCGCCAGCAGCAGTCCGTAGACGCTGATATTGACGAAGTCGGCGCCGAGGAACTGCGTTGAAAGGATCTCGACAAGACCGATCAGAAGCCCGCCAGCGACCGCGCCCCAAATATTGCCCATGCCCCCGATAATCATCGCGCTGATGCCCTTGAACCCGATGCTCTCCCCCATTGTCGACGAGACCTGGAGATAGCTGATGGCAAAGAGAATGCCGCCAATGCCGGTAAAGACTGCGCCCAACACGAACACCCTTGGGACCACAGAGCCGACATTCACGCCAAGCACCAAAGCGGTGCGCCGGCTCTCGGCGATAGCCCTCACCTGACGGCCAAGATTTGTGACGTGCAACGAGATGGACAAAGCAATGACGAATGCAAGAGACAAAGCGAGGCTCAGTGCCTGGGCTCCGCCGACGATAATTGATCCGGCTCTAAAATTGAAATCGGCAATGAGAGCAGGGAACGATTGTTGATCCGATCCCAGCCAGAGAACGACGAGGTTCTCCAGCAACACCAGGAAGCCGAGTGAGCTGACGAGTGGGACTTCCGGGTCACTGTCGCTGCTCGGTCGGTAGGTTAGCAGATAGACCGAAAGGCCGATGATCGCGCTCGCCACGAGCGCCAAGCCAAATGCGAGCAACCAATGCTGGCCGCTCTTCAGCGCCGCCCACGAGACCATTCCGGCAATCATGAAGATTCCTGGAATGGAAAAGTTGAGAAAGTTGAGAACACCGATTGCCAGCGTAAAGGCCACGGCAATCATGACATAAACGCCGCCAAGCATGAGGCCGTTCACGATCTGCTGGGCAATCATAGCTCTCTCATCCGTTCGACCGACCTAAGATCAACAAGCGTTCGCAGCGACATATCGATATTTCCCAGAGGATCAGACATCGCTCACGCGAAGCGCGGTTGGCACGGGCGGATCACCGGCATCAGCGGCATCGGGGCTAACAAGGGTGCCCTTCGGCAAAGCGAGCGCGTGCTCGGCAATCTTGCCGGATGTTGTGATCCAGACTCTGTCGCGATGAGATGCGATATGGGCGAGCGCACGTCGCAGTTCCCTGGTCCGGTGCGGTTGGCCCATGACGAAGGTGTGGAGTGCAGCCGAGAAGACGAGCGGATACTTCTCGGAATCCTGCAATTGCTGCTCGAAGGCATCTATCAACAGATCGGCAAATTCCGCGTCGCTGACCCTCCTGTTGAAGACGGCCGGCAGATCGTTCAGCTCCATGGACGGATACGGCACGCTGAGAATGGGACCGAGATCGGTCCTGAACAGCTGCGGTTGCTCGTCGTAGAACCAGTCGAGCATGTAGCCGAAGCCCTGTTCGACCAGCAGTTCGGGCGTTTTCGTGCTTTGCGATATGAAGGGTCCGAGCCAGCCTTGGGGAGCGATCCCCTCCTCCTTTTCAAAGCGCCGCCGAACTTCTTTCAGCATCTCGCGCTCCTCCTCTTCGCTCATGTCGATCTGCCGCTCCGAATTGGTGCGGCCGTGACCAACAAATTCGTCGCCTCGCTGCCGGAACGCGGCCATGAGCGCGGGATAGGCGTCGTAGACCGCGGTATTGGCGAGCACGGACAGCGGAATGTCGAATTCGCGGAAGAGGTCGAGCAGGCGCCAAACGCCCACCCGGTTTCCGAAGTCTCGGTAGGCATATCCCCGATGAAACGGAGCGGCCGGCATCGTCGTGAAGTCCGGCCCCGGATTCCGTCCGAACTCGAAAGCCTCGATGTTCAACGCAAAATAGACCGCGAGCCGTTTGCCGTCGGGCCATTCGTAGGTCGGCCGCTGCGTAATGGGCACGAACGGATATCGGTTCATCTTGGTGTCAAACTTGGCCATGGGCCCTCCACGCTTCCTCTATTGACCGTCACGCTATCGGACGATATTTAGTTTTGCAAACTATTTTTCTGAGAAGGAGGTTTGACTGTGCGACCCTGGGATAGCGTCATCACCGACGAAGATCAGCGTAGATACGATGCAGCTGGCTTTGGCCGTGCGGCAGGCATCGGGTGCAGGCCTGCGCTCCTGATTATCGATGTGCAGTATCGAACGACCGGCTCCGTTCCGATGCCGTTTTGGCAGGCCGTCGAAGAGTATCCGACGTCATGCGGCGACGTCGCATGGCGAGCTGTCGGGCAAATCGGCAGAATGCTGGAGCTATTCAGGAGGAAGCGCTGGCCTGTCCTCTTCCCGCATGTCGCGCCGAAGGTTCAGCAAGATGGCGGCCGGCTCGCAGCAAAAGTTCCGGCGATCATGACGATCCCCCCGGTCGGATACCGGTTTGTCAGGGAAGTTGGCCCCATCGACGGTGACATCCTGATTCCAAAGAAACATCCCAGCGCCTTCTTCGGCACCACGCTCGCAAGTCATCTCATAGATCTCAAGGTCGACAGCCTGGTCATGACGGGCTGCACGACATCGGGTTGTGTTCGCGCGAGCGTGGTCGACGCCTTCTCCTACAATTTCCACGTCGCTGTGCCCGAAGAGTGCGTTTACGACCGCAGTCCGGTCGCTCACAGCGTGAATTTGTTCGATATGGGTAAGCGCGATTTTCTTCGCACGCCGGCGGTTTTGATGGATTGCCCTGGTATCGGGCGATACCGAGCCGTTCAGGCAGTGGCGGCTTTGTGGAAGTTGAAGGGCAGCAGGTCTGTAATATCGGCGTCGCCGGCGCGCTGAGGCAATTCGGTGAGGACGTGGCGCAACCACGCTAACGGCTCGACACGTGAGGCGCGGCAGGTCAGCATCAGGCTATAGACGACGGCACTGGCCTTGGCTCCGTCCACGGTATCGCTGAACAACCAACTCTTCCTGCCAGTTGCAAAAACCCTGATGTCGCGCTCCAGAAGATTGTTGTCAATCGGCATGCTGCCGTCCCCGGTGTAGCGCGTCAGATATTCCCATTGGTTTCGGGTGTAGGATACGGCGTCGCCGAGCTTGCTGTCAGGCAAGACCTTCGGGGCCATGTCATCGAGCCATACTTTGAGAGCATTGAGGATGGGGACACTATGTTGCTGGCGGAAGCGGCGAATGCAGTAGGCCTGTGTTTCACCCTTCTCCGGTATTCCGTCCCACGCCCGCCTTTCAACCCGGTAGAGCTGTTCAAAGAACCGCAGCGCTTGCTCGGGCGGACCGCCGCCCTTCTTCCTGGCTTTGAGGGCATCGACAAAGCGCCGCCGGGAGTGGGCCATGCATCCAATGTGGGTGGCCCCTTCCAGCGTGCGCCATGCGGTATAGCCGTCACTCATTACAATGCCACGGTAATCGCCGAGGAAGGCTTGCGGGTGGATTTGGCCGCGGCCCGGCTGATAATCCAGAAGAACGATCGGCTCGTGGCTGCCCTTGCCGCTGCGATAAGCCCACATGTACGATGTGCTGGTGGCCCGTTTGTCCTTCTCCTTGAGGACCTGAACCGTTGTCTCGTCGCCATGGATGAGAGGTTGTGATCTGAGCCGCAGCTTCAGGGCGTCGTAGATGCGATGCAGATGCTTCTCGCTCGAGCCAATCACCCAGTGGCCCAAAGCGCCGCGGCTGACAGGAACACCTGCACGTTCGAAGGCCTGCGCCAGGCGGTAGAGCGGCGTGCCATCGACATATTTGTGAACCAGCGCGAACGCCAGCGTCGAGGGCGTGGCAACGCTGCCCGGCAATGGTTGCGGCGGCATCGGCGCGGTCACGACAGGGGCGTGGATCCCGGTGCGATCGCTATGGCGGCACGCATATTTGAAGCGCACATTCTGTAAAACCTTCGCCTTCACCTCGATATGAAGTTGCTCGGTGACAGCCTCGCCCATGCGATGCATCTGGCCACGGCAGCAAGGACACGCCTTCTGATCGTCGGACAGGTCATACTCGACGCGCTCACGAGGTAGGTTCCCCGGCAGCGGCTTGCGGCCGCGCTTCTTTCCCATTGTGTTTTCGACGGGTGGCAAGCCCGTGTCCGGAAGTTCGGCGATATTGTTCGTTTCACTGCCGGCGTCCTCCTCATCGGAGGCCTGCTCGGCTTCATTGAAGAGACGATCAACATGCTTTTCGCTGCGCGGCGCAAAACGATGCAGGCGTGCCAGCGCCAGTTCTTCCTCGAGCTTGGCGACGCGGTCGGCGAGTTGATGGTTCTCCGCCTGCAGCGCAGCAATGCGTGCCAACAGCACTTCAACACTCGGATCGCCGGTTCGATTCATCGAATTCTTGAATCTGAACCGTACCGACGCGTCAACCGCTCAACTCGAGAGCTCAGCCGGCAACCTGATATTGCCGCACCGGATGGCGGACCATCGCATCGATATCGATGCCGTCAAGGATCCAGTGCAATTGCTCCGTCGTCAGCGTGACGATCGCCTCCTGGCGGCGCGGCCATCGGAACCTGTCTTCGGTCAGCCGCTTCAGGACCAGTACAAAGCCGGACCGATCGAAGAACAGAAGCTTCATCCGGTCGCAACGGCGATTGCAGAACGCAAAAACCGCCGGAGTGAATGGATCGAGCGCCATCGTCTCCTGGACCAGGACCGCAAGGCTGTTGATGCCAGCCCGGAAGTCGATCGGCTCACGGTGCAGATAGACCTGCAGGTCATCGCCCAGTCTAAACATCGCCCAGCGCTCCAATGATCGCCGTCAATGCATCCACATCGCCGCATTCCAGCGCGAGCTTCACGCCATTCGGCAGCGACACGCTCACTTTGGCCGGAGAACAAAAAGCTGGAGTCCCTTTGGGTTCCGAACCACGCACTTCATCGTAAGCCGGCAAATCAACCGTCGCCACGCTGTCTTTTCGCGACAGGTCCCGCTCGGACTTCCCCTCAAGCTGAACCGGGATGAACGCCGGGCGTGAGGACGGCGGCAGCGACCTGGTCGCGCTGTGCTTCTTGATCCACTTCCGAAGGAGGTTCGCGTTGACCCCATGTTCGAGTGCAAGCCTCGATACCGAAACCCCAGGCTCAAGGCAGGCCGCGACAAGACGCTCTTTCGATGCCGCCTCGTAGCGCCGGCGACCGTTCCGGCCGACAAGCCTGACCCGCAGTTTCTGATCATCGTCGCTCATCACAAGGTGTCCACCTATTTTGGTGGACACCTCATGCATCAGGACTCTCAAAAGCAAAAGGTGCGGAGAAATTCGCGCTTACCGATATGGCGCAGAAATACGCCGATGTCCTTCCCACCGACGAACTACTTCACACCCTGGCCAAGCTGACGGAGCGCGACGATGTCCAATGATTTCGAATATGGATCCGGAGGGATCGTCGGTTTCGCACCGCCGCAGTCCAATCCGACCGTGGAGCCTGAAATGGCTACCCTCATGCCGTCGGACGTGCTCACGCTGACGACCCGCCTTCGCGGCGACCCGAACGACGCCCGAAAGCGGTTCGGAGACTATTTGTTCAATTTGGGAGAGAGCCTGGAGGGGTTCGGCGCGATCAGGCTCGGAGCCTTCGGCTTCGCGTGCACGGCAACGACCTATCTGCTTGGCCAGGACGAAGTGCGTCGAAAGTTCGAGCAGCTTTCGCGGCTTTACGGCTACCCGATCTTGTCCTCAGCCGAGGCCATCGAACTCGCCCTTACCGAGCTTGGTGCACAGCGCATCGCGCTGTTTGGCCCCTATCCTGCCTGGCTGCAGGCAGCTTCATTCGCCTACTGGTCGCAGGCGGGATTTGAGCTGGCTGCGAAGGGCGGGATTAACCTAGGCAGCGGCTCGGGCTCCTCCAATACGCTCGACATCTACAAGCTGCGGGCCTCCCGGGTCGTTGAAGCTGTCCTTCGCCTCGATTGGCAGTCGGCAGATGCGATCGTCCTGACCGGAACGGGTGCTCCGACCTTGCGGGCCATTCCGGACATCATGTGCGCCACGGGCAAGCCGGTCCTCTCCTCCAATCTTTGTCTGGGCTGGGCCGTCCTGAGGGCCATAGGTCACCGGGCTGCGCTCCCTGTTGGGGGGGATCAAAGCGTGCTAATCGACGGGTGGCCCGCGAGGGTGGCAAGGTAGCGATTCGTTTGCCGCGGGCACTTGAGGAACAGACGGAATGACAAAGTCCAAGGAGCGCGCAACGAAGGCCAAACCGGCTGCAGTCCGGCCTCGCGTTCCTCAGCTTCCGCCGACGATTTCTCGCGCCGCCCTGATGGTTGACGGGACCGACATGCTGGTGCGCATGATTACCCACCAGCATTTTGTGCTTTCGGGCTTGCTCGAGACCGTGCGCGGAGGATTTGCTTCTCTGATCGGGCTTTCGTCTTTTCAATACGTGCTCATGCAGGCGGTAGGACGCCTTTCCGACAAGCAGCAGTGGACTGTCCGGTCGATCGCGCGCGAGATGCATATGACCGACGCTTACGTGAGCGTCGAGATCGCCGACCTCGTCGAAAGAGGCTACCTTGCCAAGATCGTCAATCCCGATGACAGGCGCGTCAGCTTTCTCGAATTGACCGACAAGGGCGTCTCCTCGCTGACGGCAATTGCGCCCATTCAGCAAATGGTCAATGACGCACTTTACGGCCATCTCGACAGCCACAGCGCCCTCACCTATTCCAACGAATTGAGTGTTTTGATCTCGCGCGCCGAAACCGCGATTTCGGTCCTGAACGACGTCGCCGCGGATCAACGCGAGGCCGCGCTGCGACAGCCCCCCAAACGCCGCAGGCGCACGGCACGATAAGCGTCAAGAGCTGGCTTGACTCCAGCGCTTCCGCAATTTCTTTAGTTTACTTAACTAATCTTGGAGAGATGCGATGCTCAGAACTGGCGCCAATTATCTTCGATCCCTCAGAGCCTGACTCAAAATTGCATTGCTGTTTTTATCGCTGCGATGCGCCTTGTCATGAGTTGGACAGAGGCGAGGAAGAGCCAGGCAGTTGCGCTTTCGATGGTTCGCTCGAAGTCCTTGGCCAATCTGCGGTTGCGGCCGAGCCAGGCGAAGGTTCGTTCGACCACCCAGCGGCGCGGAAGCACCTCGAAGCCCTGTGCGGCATCGGAGCGCTTGATGATCTCGACAGTCCACCGGCCGATCTTTTCCAGCACCGCCTTGAGCTTTTCGCCGGCATAGCCGCCATCGGCGAAGATATGGCGCAGCCAGGGGAAGCGGTAGCGAATGCTGCACAGGACATCTGGCGTGCCGTCACGATCCTGGACGTCGGCAGCGTGAACGATCGCTCCGACCAGGAGCCCTTGGGTGTCGGTGACGATGTGGCGCTTTCGACCCTTGATCTTCTTTCCCGCGTCGTAGCCGCGAGGGCCGCCACTTTCCGTGGTCTTGACCGATTGGCTGTCGATCACGCCGGCCGTCGGCGAGGCCTCCCGGCCGATCGCCTCGCGCGCCAGCATCAGGAGTGCGTGGTTGATCGATTGCCACAATCCGCTGTCGCGCCATTGGTAGAAATAGTACTGCACCGTGGTCATTGGTGGAAACAGAGTGGGCGGCAGCATGCGCCACGGCAATCCGCCGCGCAGCAGATAGAGTACTGCCTCGACGATGTCGCGATAGCTCCATTTCGGGCGCCGCCCGCGCTTGGCCCGCACAGGAAGCAACCTCTCCAGCACGCCCCATTCCGCATCCGTCAAGTCGCTTGGCAAACGCAGCTCCTCTCGGGCAAACTGTGCCCGGGTGATATCAGTCCACATTCTCGATCCCTTTGATGCTTCGCAACACCGATGGAATCAGAACTCGCTGATATCACTCAACTTATTTTTCGGTCGGACACTCAAGGAGGGACGCAAGATCTACCTTGGAGGTCACCTCGTCGATGACGTGACGACCCATCCCGCGTTCCGAAATTCGGCCCAGAGCTTCGCGGGCTTGTTCGATCTCAAATGCGATCCAGAGCATGCTGGTCGCCTGTCCTTCCTGGAAGACGGCCAACGTCACAGCTTCTACTTCAAGCAGCCACGCAGCCGAGAAGATCTCGAGTTTCGCATGGCAGGACACAAAGCCTGGGCCGACGCTAGCTACGGGCTTTTCGGCAGATCGCCCGATCACGTCGGATCGTTCATCACCGGCATGACATGCCGTCCTGAAATATTCGACGTCCCGAACCATGGCTTTCGGCAAAACCTGCTCGATTATTACACCTATATTCGTGACAACGATCTCTATGTCAGCTACGCGACCCACCCTCCGCAGGGAGCGCGCAATTATTCATCCGATGCCGCCCCGTCTTTCTTCAAGTCGCCGGCACTTCATGTATCAGCCACGGACAGCGAGGGGATCACTCTCCACGGAATGAAGACGCTGGCTACAGGCGGCGCCTTCTGTGACGAGATCTGGATCGGAAATCTGACGCCGCTGGCTCCTGATCGCATCAAGGAGGCCGTCACCTGCGCAGTCCCCGCCAATGCAGAGGGATTGTCGCTTTGGTCGCGACGCTCGATGGAGCAGGCAGCCCCGAACGCCTTCGACTATCCCCTCTCCTCTCGCTTTGATGAGAGTGACTGCATGCTCGTCTGTGACAATGTGAAGGTTCCCTGGTCGCGCGTCTTTACGATTGGCAACGTCGATCTCAGCCGCGCGATCTACATGGAAACGGGTGGTCACTACTTCGGCAACCATCAGTCCAACGTCCGCTTCTGGGCCAAACTGCAGTTAATCGTCGGGCTTGCGAACAAGATTGCAAAATCCGCCGGTGTTCGGGGAATTCCGGCGGTTCAGGAGACGCTCGGACGGCTTGCCGCCATGGAGGCGACCATCGCCGGCCTTATCGCCGGTCAAATCGCTGATCATGAGTCCGTCGGTGACGGCTACGTCGTCGTCAACAAGCGCTACATGTACGCTGCGCTGAGCTGGTGCCAGGACAATTACGGACTGATCTGCGCAACCGTCAGGGAGCTGATGGGCGGCGCGATCTTCCAGATGCCGGCCGACATCTCGATTGTCGAAAACGGTCAGATGAACGCTCTTTTCGAGACATATTGGTCAACTGAGCACGAAAGCGCACTGGATCGGATGAAGCTCTACAAGCTGGCCTGGGATCTGCTGGCCTCGGAGTTCGGCGCCCGGCACGTTCAGTACGAGAACTTCTATGCAGGGCCTCCGTTCCTCGTTCGAGCCCATAGCATGAGGCTCGCACCCTGGTCCTCGCTCGACCAGACCGTCGACAAGCTGATGGCCAGTTACAGCCTCCCATCCGACGCTACATCGACTCGCCCCGTCCCTGGGACACGCGATGCAGTCACGCCTGCCAAATGATCGCGATGAGCGCGCCCTTCGCGGTCTCGGGAGAGATCCGAGACCACGAAGCCGGCAAGCCTGTTGAATCCATCGAGGCGACCTCGGAGCAAGCAGAGCCATGAATTTCGACAGCAGACAATTGCGTGACGCGCTTGGCCACTTCCCAACCGGGGTGATCATCGCGACTGCGAAGACCGACGAGGGCGAGCAAATGGGCATGACAATGAGCTCGTTTAACTCGGTGTCGTTGGATCCCCCGCTGGTCGTATTCAGCATTCACCTTGGTGCCGCCAGCCTTGCAAAGTGGCGCTCGTGCCGCAGATACGCAATTAACGTGCTCAGCGAAAGCCAGGAAGAGCTCTCAAATCGATTTGCGCGGACCAAGAGCAGCAAATGGGATGGCGTCCGTTCAATCAAGGGGCACTTCGACACCCCGCTTCTTCCTGGTGTGCTGGTCGCCCTGGAATGCGAGCAATACGCACGACACGATGGCGGCGATCACGAGCTCTTCGTCTCACGGGTTCTTGCAATTCACAAAGCCCCGGATGAGCTGGGGCGACCTCTCGTATTCGCAAAAGGACGCTATTGGCAGCTCCAATCTGATCAGCCCAACTTGGGCTGCTGATCCAATGTGGCATGCCCTCGTCCTCACTGCCGGCGGCTATGGCACACTCGTGGTTCACGAGCTTGGTCACCTTTACGCGGGCCGCGCGCTTGGCCACAACGCCTTGACGGTAACCATTGGATTGGGGCCAGCAATCGCTCGATTTACCGACGCTTGGGGTACGATCTGGACATTCCAGCTTCTACCCGTCCGATCCGCCTGTGGATTTATCGACGAGCCCATTCCGCAGCCGCGTCTAACCCTCAAAGGCGCAAGACCCCCCAGGGCATTTCGGAGCCTCGGTCTGCGGGAACGCGCCTTTGTCCTGCTTGGCGGGCCGTTCGCGAATGCGGCACTTGCGTGCGTTCTGATCCTTGCAACCTATATCGAGGACCCGGACTTCACCTTTGTCCGCCTTGCCAACACTGACAACGGCATCACTTTTCTGATCGGCTCCCTTTCGGCCGCCATCGCGCTCTTCAATCTCTTGCCGATCCCACCTCTGGATGGCGGCCGCCTGGTCATGCTCGCGATCGAGGCTCTGACCGGCAACCCTATCGACATCAAGAGTGAGAGGCGATTGTTCAGGTTGGGTGCGATCATATTGTCGGTTGTGACCTTGCTCGGCGCTCTCCTCTTCTTCGCGCTACCATCGCTCGTTCTCGAATGATTAACGATTTGAGCATGGCCGGAGTCGTCACTCTCACCGGTCTGCCCAGCAGCCATCCAAGACTGCATCGCCATTCGCTTCACAAATATTTCGCGATCAGATTGAACTCCTTGAGCATCGCTTTGCCTTTTGCGCTCGCGGTGCTTACCGAGCGTTCAAAGCTGTGACTGAGATGATCGTGAATGAGCATCTTCTTGGCACTTTCGATTGCTCCTTCGACGGCCTGCAACTGCTGCGCGATTTGAGCGCAGGGACGCTCCTGTTCGATCATCTCGATGATCGTCTCAAGATGGCCGTTAGCTCGTTTAAGACGGCGCGCAATAGACGCGTGTACGTGATCCGGCATCGTTCCTCCTATCCTCCCCCGGAGGATCATTTCTATCCTGGTGGGAGGATGGCAACATGTGCTTGACTCCGCCGAATTGCAAGACTATGTCGCTGACCAATGCTGGATGCATACCGCGCCTGGCAGATGACATACAGACGAAGAGCCATGGGCAGTACTCGCTATGGCACACTCCTTCCGCAGGAAGCCGCTGTGCCGCAAATCATAGTCAAGCGCGACAACGACGCCGGCGTGAGATCTCGCGACCCCAGATAAGTGGTCGCATTCTGCTCACTGACCTGCCGCGTGTTGCGGAGGTGGAGGTGAGCGATGTTGAAGACATCAGCACGAAAATACTGGCTTGGATTCCGGCGGACGCCGCTGGAATCACAATGTTCTATTGCCGCTAACGACAATTTCTCGCCGGCCAAGGCCAAGCGAACCACGCAGCGCAACTTGTTACAGCGCGTGCGCATTGTATGTCGCTGGTCACAGACTGCCGATGGATTGACCTGTCGCTGGCAGGTCGACACCCCTGCAATGCCGCCACGCGATGATCGAATACCGGCGTGTCAAATCGCGGCGGACCGGTCCGATCGCGCCGGCTTGTGTGCCCAATGGTGATCGAACCAGCGCAGTCCTTGCAAGATTACGGCGTGTGGCTGGAGTCGCTGTCTTACGACTAGCCAGCCACGCGCTGCGGTTGATCATGACCCTTCATGGTCAGCAGCGGCTGTCGCGGCAGGGGCTCGCCGCGCTCCTGTCTGGCACACGATCGATTGAGCGGCTCGGCATTTGGCTGGCATTGGGTCGACGACGAAAGCGCTGAACGCAATGGAATTGGATAAGTCGGGAGTGTCCGCGATGAAATATGCGCTCTTCGTTGGAGGTCTTGCGACGGGCCTGGCATCCGCCTGCGCTGTGGCAGGCGACCGGCCGTCTCCGGGGTGGGGTGACTTCCGATTGTACCAATGGACCGGCTTCTACGTCGGCGGCCATTTCGGCTATGGCGACGCAAATTTTGGGCCCGGCACAAGTCCCCTGCCTGAGCAAGGCGTCGTCCTGCCACATAGCGCGACTGGGCTCACCGGCGGCTATCAGCTCGGCTATAACCGGCAGCTCACCAACCGCGTCGTTCTCGGCATCGAGGCGGATTCGACCTTCACCAGTCCGTCGGATGCCCCGGCGCTGGCACGCGCGCCGACGCCCTTCCACACCACGATCGACTATGTCGGCACTGTGCGCGGCCGCATCGGCTATGCCTTCGATCGCCTCCTGCCTTACATCGCGGGCGGCGTCGCATGGGGCCACACGCATATCAACGTCAACGATGCCGACGGTGTCACACCGCTCTTCCCGGTTGGCCACTACCAGACCGGCTGGACCGCCGGTCTCGGGCTCGAATACGCGGTCAGCGGCAACTGGACCGCAAAGGCCGAGTATGAATATGTCGACCTGTCGAGCCGGACTTATGATCTGAGTCGCTTTGGCCTCGGCAGCGTCAATGTCGATCCGCGCATTCATCTGTTCAAGCTCGGCCTGAACTACCAGTTCGGCGACACGCCCTGGATGGCGCCGGTCAACGGCAAGACCGCGCTCCCAGAGTCCAATGACTGGAATGTCCACGCCCAAACGACCTTCCTGCCGCAGGGCTATGGGCCGATCCACTCGCCCTATGCGAGCCCGCTCAGCCTTCCCGGCAGCGGCCAGTTTCAGGCCACGTGGACGACCACGGCCTTCCTGGGAGCGAAACTCTGGGACGGCGGCGAGTTCTATTTCAATCCCGAGCTGGCACAGGGCTTTGGCCTCAACGGTACGCTCGGCCTTGCCGGCTTCTCCAACGGCGAGGCTCAGAAGGCCGGCGCCCCGTTTCCGAAAATCCGCGCGCAGCGCTATTACGTCAAGCAGACCTTTGGCCTCGGCGGCGAGCGGGAGGATGTGCCCGACGCCCCGAACCAGCTTGCGGGCAAGCGTGACATCGACCGCGTCACGCTGATCGTCGGCCGGTTTGCGGTCGGCGATTTCTTCGACGGAAATTCCTACGCCAAGGACCCGCGCGCCGACTTCATGAATTGGGCGATGTGGTCGTCGGGGGCCTACGACTTCCCCGCCGATTTGCCTGGCTACACCCGCGGCGCCGTGGTCGAGCTCAACCGCAAGGACTGGGCGGTGCGCGGTGGCCTGTTCCAGGTGCCGTCGGCGCCCAACAGCGACGTGCTTACCTTCAAGACCGGCGGTGCTGTGGTCGAAGTCGAGGAACGGCACAGCGTTGCCGATCAACCGGGCAAGCTCCGGGTTGGCGCCTTTTACAATAGCGGCAACACCGCCAATTACCGCGAGGTTATTGCACTGGCGGCCGCCAACCCCGCGCTCGACATCAACGACATCACCACCGCGGATCAGCGCACCCGGCCGAAATACGGCTTCTACGTTAATCTCGAACAGCAGATCGTCAACGACGTCGGACTGTTCGCGCGCGCAAGCTGGAATGACGGTCAGAACCAGATCCTGTCGTTCACCGATATCGACCGCAGCCTTTCCGGCGGACTGTCGATCAAGGGCAGCTTCTGGGGCCGGCCAAACGACACGGTCGGCATCGGCGGCGCCGTCAACGGGCTTTCCGCTGCGCACCGCGACTTCCTTGCTGCGGGCGGCACCGGTCTTCTGATCGGAGACGGGCAACTCAATTACAGTCCCGAACGGATCTTCGAGACCTACTATTCGTGGAGACTCAACAATTGGACCGCGCTGACCTTCGACTACCAGTTCATCACAAATCCGGCCTATAACGCCGACCGCGGACCTGTCTCGATTGTCTCGGGCCGCCTGCACGCCGAATTCTAGCCCGGGGGCGGCCGTCATGAAACTCCAGGATTTCCGTAGCGCCGCGATCGGGCAGGCGCTACGTCCCAATGTCTGGGATATCGCCGCGCTGATCCTAGTGGTCGGCGCCATGGTGCTGATCGTCTATGGCGGCGAACAGACCACGGCGCCGCTGTCGGAGCTCGAACTGACGCCGGTGTCGCTCGACCCGTCGAAACTGCCGTTTTATGCGCTGCGCACGACGTTGCGGATGCTGCTCGCGATCGTCTGCTCCACCATCTTCACCTTCGCCTATGCGGCGATCGCCGCCAAGAGCCGGCGCGCCGAGATGGTGATGATCCCGCTGCTCGACATCCTGCAATCGGTGCCGATCCTGGGCTTTCTGACCTTCACGGTCGTGTTCTTCATGAACCTGTTTCCCGGCCAGGTGATGGGCGCCGAGCTCGCTTCGGTATTCGCGATCTTCACCAGCCAAGCCTGGAACATGACTTTTAGCATGTACCAGTCGATCCGCAACGTGCCGAAGGATCTGGAGGAGGCGACGCAAAGCTTCCATCTCTCCGTCTGGCAGCGCTTCTGGCGCCTGGACGTCCCCTTCGCGATGCCCGGCCTGATCTGGAACGCGATGATGTCGATGTCGGGCGGCTGGTTCTTCGTGGTGGCCTCCGAAGCAATCACCGTCGGCAACACCACGGTGACGCTGCCGGGCATCGGCTCCTATGTGGCGATGGCGATCCAGCAGCAGAACCTCTCCGCAATCTTCTACGCGATCCTGGCGATGCTGTTCGTCATCATCGCCTATGACCAACTGCTGTTCCGGCCGATCGTCGCCTGGGCCGACAAATTCCGCTTCGAGCAGACCGCCTCGGGCGAAGCGCCGACCTCATGGATGCTCGACCTGTTCCGCCGCACCCGTGCGCTGCGCACCCTCACGCGCCCCTTCGCCGCGGTGAACAGGATGGTCTCGAATTTGCGCATCCCGCTGCCGAAGCTGTCTCGTGCGGGAAGCAACATGGGGAGCCGCCCGTCGCGCCTCGTCGACGCGCTCTGGATCGCCGTGATCCTCGCCGGCACCGGCTATGCCGCCTGGCTGACCTATCGCTACCTCTCGGCCAGCCTCGACCTTTCAGACGTCTTCATCGTAATCCGCGACGGGCTGATCACCCTGCTGCGCGTCATCGTGCTGATCAGCATCGCCACGCTGATCTGGGTACCGATCGGCGTCTGGATCGGGCTTCGCCCGAAGCTGGCCGAGCGCGTGCAGCCGCTGGCGCAGTTCCTGGCGGCCTTCCCTGCCAATCTCGCCTTCCCCGTCTTCGTCTTCATCATCGTCCACTATGGGTTGAGCGCCAATATCTGGCTGAGCCCGCTGATGATCCTGGGTACGCAGTGGTACATCCTGTTCAACGTGATCGCGGGCGCAAGCGCGTTCCCGACCGACCTGCGCGAGGCCGCCGGCAGCTTCCACCTCGGCGGATGGCGATGGTGGTTCAAGGTGATCCTGCCCGGCATCTTCCCCTACTACATCACCGGCGCGATCACGGCGTCCGGCGGCTCATGGAACGCGTCCATCGTCGCGGAGGTCGCAAGCTGGGGCGAAACGCATTTGCAGGCCACCGGATTGGGAGCCTATATCGCCATGGCGACGGAGGCCGGCGATTTTCCGCGGGTCGTGCTCGGTATCGCCACGATGTGTATCATGGTGACGCTGTTCAATCGTCTGCTCTGGCGGCCACTCTATGCCTTCGGCGAGCGCCGCCTGCGTCTCGGCTGATGAGGAGGGAAAATCATGCTTGACCAGGTAAAGCCATCCGCCCTCGTCGACATCCGCAACGTCTGCCGGTCGTTTCCGAAGGGCAGCGGCGAGCAGCTGCTGGTGCTCGAAAAGGTCGACCTCACCATCCATTCCGGTGAGATCGTCGGCCTGCTCGGCCGCTCCGGCTCAGGCAAATCCACGCTGCTTCGGATCATCGCCGGCCTGATGGCGCCCTCATCGGGCAGCGCAACATGCCGCGGCGAAACCATCATCGGCCCGCCGAACGGCGTCGCCATGGTGTTCCAGTCGTTCGCGCTGTTTCCCTGGCTGACGGTGCTGCAAAACGTCGAGCTGGGGCTGGAAGCGCTCGGGATCGATGCCACCGAGCGGCGCAAGCGCGCGCTGGCCGCGATCGACCTGATCGGCCTCGACGGCTTCGAATCCGCTTTCCCCAAGGAGCTGTCGGGCGGCATGCGCCAGCGCGTCGGCTTTGCCCGGGCGCTGGTGGTGCATCCCGACCTCCTGCTGATGGACGAACCGTTCTCGGCACTCGACGTGCTCACCGCCGAAACGCTGCGCACCGACCTGATCGATCTCTGGATCGAGGGCCGGCTGCCGATCAAGTCGATCCTCATGGTGACGCATAATATCGAGGAAGCCGTCCTGATGTGCGATCGCATCCTGGTGTTCTCATCGAACCCAGGGCGCGTCGCCGCGGAGATCAAGGTCGGCCTGAATCATCCGCGCAACCGGCTTGATCCGCATTTCCGCCAGCTCGTCGACAGTATCTACGCGCGCATGACCCAGCGTGCCGAACCGAAGGCCCCCTCCATCGAGGGCATCCCGGGCACCGGTGTCGGAATGACCCTGCACCACGTGTCGTCCAACGTGCTGTCCGGCCTGATCGAGACGCTCGCGGGACCGCCCTATCACGGACATGCCGACCTGCCGGTGCTCGCGAGCCAGCTCCAGCTCGAGGCCGACGAGATACTTCATCTCGGCGAGTCCCTCCAGCTCCTACGCTTTGCGCAGCTCAGCGAAGGCGACCTTATGCTCACCGACGTCGGCAAGCGCTTCGCTAACCTCGAGACCGATGCGCGCAAGAAGCTCTTCGCCGAGCATCTCGTCACATACGTGCCGGTGATGGGATTGATTCGCCGCGTGCTAGATGAACGGCCCTCACATACCGCACCCGCAGCGCGGTTCCGCAACGAGCTCCAGGACTACATGTCCGAAGACTACGCGGACGAGACCCTGAAGACAGTGGTGTCCTGGGGACGCTACGCCGAGTTGTTTGCTTACGATGAACAATCAGAGACGTTCAGCTTGGAAGATCCTAGATGACGCCATTCCGTCTGGAAATGTTGATGAGACCGGCCGCTTTCCCTGACAACAATCTGCCCAACAAACTCGAGAAGAAGCGTCTCGAGAAAGCCAAGAGATGCAGCATTAGGTCGAAAGGACGAGCAAGCTTCTGATATCGCGAGCCTTGGGTCGCGATGTCTTCGCGCGGCAAGTCGTCACCGTCCAGGCGACGACGGCTCCCCTTAACGCCTCCCATCTAAATGACCGCTCTTTTCGACTCTTGGAGCTTGTTCAGCAGACAGATTTTTGCGCCGCAGGAATTGGCCGTGGGACTCGCAGACCGGGAAGGCCTGCGGCTTGCCGCAAATCGAAACGAGCCGTCCACTGCACAATAGCGCAAAGAGACTACCAAGACAGTCACAATAGCCGTCTCAATAATGTGCGGTCCTATCAAACAGCCTGCATTTATCTGCCCTCGGAGCTTGCCGGTCTCCCCTAGGTACGGGGCAGTTGGTCCTACTTGGCAGGTTGAGCAACCCAGGCATCCTTCGGCTTCCAGCGATGAATTTGGCCGCAGCGCGGACACTCGAGAGGAATTTCAACCTGGGAAGCGTTTCGAAAATGACGGTCTCCATCTTCAGCCCCGTAAAGAAAAATGGCGTCTCCCGCTGCACAGACGGCACACGCCGCCATCTAACCCACTGAACAACTTTAACTCTCGCTCCACTCCATCGTGAAAGTTTAAGGTAGCTGCAACAATCTATGTTCGATTGGAGGCAATCAGAGAAAAGTTCGTAAGGTCGTCCATCAACCCTGCTGCCGCAGGTTCAAGTCGTCGAGCTGCCGCCGCTCGGCCCCTAAACCGCTTGGGCTTTGCATGCAATGCAAAATCCGCGCTATTATTTGCGCAGTGGCGCAGATCTGAAACCAATCCTCCCTACCCCGCGACGACGATACCGCCGCAAGTCCAAATCGTGGAGGCGCAACCACCCATACCGACATTCAGTTCGGACCGGACGTGTTGCGCAGTGCCTATCCTCCGGACCCCGTGGCCATGCCGAACAGAAAGGCCTCACTTCCGCGAGCCGCTGGGTGGACAACTATGAAGCTCGCCGTCGGAGTTGATTAAGCGCAGCTTGACAGAGGCTCATCATCTCTATTGTAATGTTATAACATTACATCTTAGTCACCCAATGTGCTCTCCCAACCATCGACCTATCTCATTGAAAAGGCTCTTCGATCTTCATGCGAAAACTCCCCGTCACCGTCTTGTCCGGCTTCCTCGGGGCTGGAAAGACAACTTTGCTGAACCACGTCCTGAACAATCGGCACGGCCTGAAGGTGGCAGTGATCGTCAACGACATGAGCGAGGTGAACATCGACGCTGATCTGGTCCGCGACGGTGGTGCCAACCTGTCCCGGACTGACGAAAAGCTCGTCGAGATGACCAATGGGTGCATTTGCTGCACGCTCCGCGACGATCTCCTGAGGGAAGTACGCACGCTCGCGGAGAGCGGGCGCTTTGACTATCTGCTGATCGAGTCAACAGGCATCTCCGAACCCCTTCCGGTGGCGGCGACGTTCGACTTTCGCTCGGAAGCCGGCGAGAGCCTCTCCGATGTCGCCCGTCTCGACACCATGGTGACCGTTGTCGACGCAGTGAATCTGCTCAAGGACTATTCGTCGACCGACTTTCTGCAGGATCGCGGCGAGGCGCTGGAGGGCGACAGACGAACGATGGTTGACCTGCTCGTGGAACAGATCGAGTTTGCTGATGTGGTGGTGCTCAACAAGGTGGACGACGCCACGGAAGCTCAGCGCGAAGCGGCGCGCAAGATTGTCCGCTCACTTAACCCCGAGGCCGATATCATCGAAACAAACCACAGCCGCGTCCCGTTCGATCGCGTGCTCGACACCGGCCGTTTCGATTTCGAGAAGGCGCAAGCGCACCCGCTCTGGTAACCCGCTCTGGTACAAGGAACCCTATGGCTTCGCCGAGCACATCCCCGAAAGCGAAGAATACGGTGTGAAGAACTTCGTCTACCGCGCCGTTCGGCCGTTCGAGCCGGTGAAGTTCGACCAGTTCATCAAGCAGTCCTGGCCTGGCGTCATCCGCGCCAAGGGGCATTTCTGGCTGGCGTGCGAACCGAAGCGTTGGGCTTCTGGTGGGCGGCCGTTCCCGCCGAACGCTGGCCTGACGATCCCTTCTGGCGCAAAAATCTGCGGAAGCATTGGAACGAGATCTATGGCGACCGCCGCCAGGAAATCGTATTCATCGGCGTCGGCATGGACGAAGGGGCGATCCGCGCACGGCTCGATGCCTGCCTCGTGCCAGGCAGGCCTGCAATGGATGTTGCCGAATGGGCAAAGTTGTCAGATCCATTTCCAGCATGGCGGCGCGCCGATCAAGCGGCCTGAACGGCAGTTGCGGAGGCGATCCGCTGCGGTCTGGATCGCCCTTTCTCTGGCGGTTCGCGCTTGGCGTGACGATCGCCGCGTGGCTGTCGGCTGGAGCCTTTGCGGCGGAACGGCCGTCGGAGATACCGGGCTGGTTGATGAGCCATGTCGGTGACGGCGCGGGGCAGATTGCTCCGGTGGTATTGCAGAGAGCGCGCGCTCTCTACCTGCGAAAGGTCGCAGCCGGCGTCGTCAAGAATCCCTGCTATTTCGCCATGGACGCGACGCGGCCGAGCGAAGCCGGATTGGGGAAGCGCTTCTACGAGATCTGCGAAGCCGACCGGTCTTTTCGCGCGATGCCCGCGGGGCACGGCAGCGGCCGCAATATCAAGGGCGCGGTGAATTTCGCGAACGGTAAGGAGTGTGCAAAGAATTTCGGCAATGCGCTCGACTCGAATCTGACGACCGGCGGCGCCTATGTGACGGCCGAGACGAAAACCTCATTCAAGGGTTACTTTCGTAATGGCGCGAAACAGGAGGCCATCCTCTTGCGCTCGTTCGTTCAGTTCGATGGCGAGGGAGAGACTGCCAATGCCAGGGAGCGTGCGATCGGCGGGCATCCAGCCGTTGTTTTGAAGGCCGTCCATTATCGAAGCATGGCGCGTAGTCCCTATGCCAATGTGAATGGTTGCGTTCCGGTCGGAACCCTCGTGGACTACGCGAGCGGACGCAGCAATGGCTGCACGAGTTGGTCGCGATCCGACGCAGAGCGAATCATTCCAAAGCTCAAGGAGCCGACAACAGTCTACATCTACCCGGAATCGCAGGACATCAAGGCGGTCGCTCAAGCCGTCTCGGCGCGCCGATCGCTTTCGTCGAGCAGCCCTTATTGGAACGCCTTTTGCTCGAGGCAAATCGGCGCCCCGAAGTTCTGGGCAAGAGAGGCCCTCGAACCGATTCTCGCTCGTTACCGCCCCGCTCCTGAACCGGCCGCGAGTCCGGTGCCGACTTGCAAGCCGTGACCTCTTCGTTCCTCGTCTCGGGCATTAAACTGGCGCGAGAACATCCAGAGCTGCTCCGTTGCCATGTAGCCGGCCATGAGCAGGGCACCGAAGGCAACAATCGCCACCGACGCCGCGACCTCGACCGCCCGGATCGCGAGCATGCCAAAGCCGGCCTGGGCCTTGGCCATGCGGCCGCCGACCTCGCGCGCGCTGACCGCGATCGTCGCGATCAGCGCAGCAGTCAGCGCGGTGCCGAGACCCATCAGCAGCTTGGCGCCGACGCCGGTCCAGACCAGGTCTTGCGCCAGTGCAAAGACGAGCAGGATGATCGTGCGCGTGGACGCATCCTGGGGAACATCGACACGACATCGCCCCCCATAAGCTTCCTGCATGAGTCGATAGCTTCGTCTGCATTGCGTGCGCCGATCTCTTGAACCAAGCTAAGGAAACGCAATCAGGGCAACCGCAGCCGAGACACGTTAAAATGCCTATAGACACCTCTCGCCTCCTGTCAGCGTTGGCCCTTTGGCTTGGGTTGTTGCTCCCGCAAAGTGCCGGCGCGGAAGATGTCCCTTCTTCAGGAGGCGACGTCATCGACATGATCAAGACGCTCATCCGCTTCGATACGACGAATGCGCCCGGCGACACCCGCCCCGTAGCGGCCTATTTGAAGTCCGTGTTCGACGCGGCCGATATCCCCAACGAGACCATTCTCGCTCCCAACGGCCAGGCCGCGCATTTCATCGCAAGGCTCAAGGGGAATGGCCATGAGCGTCCCGTGCTGCTGGCCGCTCACACCGATGTCGTACCGGTGCAGCGCGAGCGCTGGAGCGTCGAGCCGTTCGCAGCTGTCGAGAAGGACGGCTTCATTTACGGCCGCGGTGCACTGGACAACAAGGGCTCGGTCGCGGTCTACGCGCAGGCCATCCTGAAGCTGGCCAGGGATCCTAGCCCACGCTCCAGGGACGTCATCTTCCTGGCCGAGGCCGACGAGGAACAGGGCCAGTACAACACCAACTGGCTCGCCGACCACTACTGGGACAAGATCGATGCGGAGTTTTCGCTCAACGAGGGCGGCCGGACAGTTCTTGGCTCCGATGGCAAAGTGCACGAGCTCCACGTCACCTACGCGGACAAGCTGACGCTCAATCTCAAGCTGAGGGCCCACGGGCCGTCCGGCCATTCGTCACGGCCAATACCGATCACCAATTCGGCCAACGGACAGCTGATCAGTGCCTTGGTAAAATTGCAGTCCTACGAGACCGCGATTCAGCTTTCTCCGGAGATCCGCAGCTACCTCGACAAAACGGCAGCGCTGAGCTCTGAACCGCTTGCTAGCACCATCCGCCGCCTCCTCGCTGCCAACGATGAAGCCGCGCAATTAGCGGCAGCGCGTGACTTGATCGCCAAGGATCCAGGTGGCTGGGGCGTCGAGGGACTGCTCCGCAACACGCTGGTGGTCACCATGCTGAATGCGGGACAGAAGCCCAACGTCATCCCTGGTGATGCCGAAGCCGTGCTCAATGCGCGTCTGCTGCCGGGAGTGACCGTCGACAATTTCATCGCCGAGGTAAGGAAAGTCATCGGCAATCCCGGGATCGAGATCGAGATCGTTAGCGCCCGGCCCAAATCGGAAATTGCCGGCTTCTACGCGATGTATTCCCAGATGGCTCCTTCGAATCTGCATACGGCGCTCTTTTCCGCGCTCCAGGACAGCGCCGGCAAGACATGGCCTGGCGTCACTGTACTGCCGACTCTCTTGGTTGCCAGCACCGACGCCACGCCCTGGCGCCGGCGCGGCGTGCCGGTCTATGGCATCGGTGCGGTGCCATCCGATCCGGTGAGTGCGAGCCGTATCCATGGCGACGACGAACGCGTCGGCATCGATGCGCTCCGGCAAGGCGAAACATTCTTTTACGGCGTGCTCAAGACGGTCACCGCGCCCTCGCCAGCGAAGACCCCTTAGCCCTTCAACTTGATGCCGAATTGAGGCGCCACACGGCGCAACTCGGCGATGAACGAGCGATGCAGCCGCGATTGAGGACTGTTGTCGCGGAACAGCAGAACCTTGTGGAATTCCACCGTCGGTCGCATCGGCCGAGTGGTCAGCCCGAGTGCCGTGAAGCCGGCTGCCGCGCTCGGATTGACCATGCCGATCCCGACGCCGGCCAGGACCAGCGCGCAGACGGTGCTCGAACTGGGCGTTTCAACGATAATTCGGAGACGAACGCCGCACTTGGCGAGAACCGCTTCGAGGCGCTGACGCGCCTTGTCTTCCGGTGCGAGCGCAACGAACGGCCGGCCGTCCATGTCCTCCGGCGTGATGACATCCTTGAAGGCGAGCGGATGATCCGGCGGTAGCGCGCAGAGGGCATGACTGCTGCCAAAATGTTCATGATGGACGCCGATCAGATCGACTTCATCCGCCGCAATGCCGAGATCGAAGCTGCCGGAAGCGACCAGTTCGCGCACCACGGACGACGCGCGGATCTGCAGCGTGACCGGGACGCCCGGATGACGCTTGTTGAAGGCGTGGATCGCCTTCGGGATCAGCGTGTTCGCGAGAGCCGAGAGTGATGCGATGCGGATGGCCCCGGCGCCAAAATCGCGGATTCGCGCTGCTTCGGCACGGATCTTGTCGAGACCGACGAAGGTTCTGTCGACCTCAGCGAACAGCAGCCGGGCTTCTGCGGTCGGTGACAGCCGCCCGCCCGAGCGATCAAACAAGGAAAAGCCGACGGAGCGCTCCAGTTCGGCAATGGCGCGGCTGACGGCTGGCTGCGTGATGTCGAGCAGCTCCGCCGCGCGCGACGCGGAGCCCGTCAAGATGACTGCCCGGAACGTCTCGATCTGGCGATAGTGCACAAAGCCCCCTATAATTTCAACGCATACATGGATGCCTTTACTTCAATTGTAAGCATAGCGCAGACCGCTACGCTTTGGCGATTCCAAATGAGGTTTCCATGCACGACCTGACACGCTGCGTTCAGCATCCCCCCATATCCCATGAAGGCTTTTCCTCGCTCGCAGTGCCGACATACCGCGCCTCGACGATCGTCTACGACGATCCGCAGTCCTTTGCGCGGCGTTCAGAGCGCGGGCTCGACGGCTATACCTACGGCCTGCACGGCACGCCGACTACGCGCACGCTCGAGGCGCAACTCACGGCGCTTCACGGCGGCGTCCGCACCGTGCTCGTCCCCTCCGGACAGGCCGCAGTCGCCGTGACGATGCTGGCAATGCTGCTTCCGGGACAGAAGGTGCTCATCCCCGATACGGTCTATCCGCCGGTGCGCAAATTCTGCGAGGACTATCTCACGCCGCGCGGCATTGCCTTTGGGGTCTATGATCCGCTGATCGGTGCAGGCATTTCGGAACTCATCGATGACCAAACGCGGCTGATCTGGATGGAGTCGCCAGGCTCGGGCACGATGGAGGTGCAGGACGTGCCGACGATCGCGAAGATCGCTCAAGCCAAGGGTGTGCTGACCGGCTGCGACAACACCTGGGCCGGGCCGTTGCTATTCAAGCCGCTCGCCCATGGTGTGGATTTCGCCGTCGAGGCGCTGACGAAATATGTCGGCGGTCATTCCGACCTCCTGCTCGGCTCGATCACGGTGAAGGACCTTGCCTTACGCAAGGCGCTGAAGGACGTGTTGCGGATGGTCGGCATCGGCGTCTCGCCAGATGAGGCATCGCTGGCGCTGCGCGGCATCGAGACCATGGGCGTGCGCATGGCCCACACCGGCCGCATCGCGATGGAATTTGCAGAGCGCCTACAAGCCTCGCCCGTCGTCAGCCGTGTGCTACATCCGGCACTCCGGTCCTGTCCCGGCCACGAACTGTGGAAGCGCGATTTTGTCGGCTCCAGCGCTGTGTTCAGCATCGTCCTGAAATCGGAGTTCAAGGATCGGATCTACCCGGCGATGGCGGCGCTTCGCGTATTCGCGATCGGCGCATCCTGGGGCGGCACGCGCAGCCTGATCGCGCCGATGAACGTCACGGGCGACCGGACCGTGCGCCCATGGGATCCATCCGAATCCGTGGTGCGCATCAGCGTCGGCCTTGAAGAGCCCGGCGAGCTATGGTCCGACCTCGAGAGCTTTCTCACAGCCACTGCCGCAGCGTAAAATCAGACGAAGTCAGCTCCCTGCAATCAGTCGAGGATACTCTCATGACTTTTCGTGCCGCCCTGATGATGATGATCGCCACCATAATCAGTCTTGACGGGTTGAAAGCCACGCACGCCGACGATGGCAGGCTCGCTGAGTTGCGAGCCTCTGGCACCATGCGAGTCGGGGTCACGCTGACCAGCGCGCCCTGGACTTATCTCGGCAGCGACAACAAGGCTGCCGGCTACGATGTCGAGATCGCGAAAGAAGTGGGACAGCGGCTCGGGATCGCAAACGTCGTGTTTATTGGTGACAGCTTCAAGAACTTCATCGAAGGGCTGCGCGCCAACAAATACGATGCCGTTTTCAATGATCTGCCCCCGACGCCGGAGCGCGCCAAGCTGGTCGACTTCGCCGAAGCCTATGGGGTCGAGGACTTCCGCATCTTCGTCAAGACCGGCAACACGTCCATCAAAGGTCTCGACGACCTGAAGGGCAGAACCGTCGGCGTCACCACCGGAACGACCAACGAGTCCTGGGCGCGCGCAAACATCCCGCAGGCAAAGATAGCCGGCTACGAGAACGGCAGCTTCATCTTTCAGGACCTGGGCTTCGGCCGTGTCGAAGCTACCATCATCTCGCATTTTGGCGGCCTCCGCTATGCACAGGCGACCAATCTCGGCGTCATCGAGATCGGCGGCCCCCTCACGTACCAGCTGTCGGCGCCGGCGATCCGCAAAGGCGAGACCGCGCTCAAGGCAGCGATCGACAAAGCCATTCTGGAGATGATCGCTGACGGCACGATCGACCGACTCGGCGAAAAGATCATCGGCCACGATTACAAGATGTCCGAAGCCATTGCGAAAGCGAAGGCCGAACAGTCAGTTCCAAAGCCATGATGGATCTGTTGGTCCGGGCCTGGCCGCTGCTCGAGGAAGCCGTACCGATGACGCTGTTCCTAGGCTTATCCTCCTTCTGCCTCGGCAGCCTGCTGGGCCTTGGGGTCGCCTTCCTCCGCCTATCGACCGCCCGCGGCCTACGATGGCTCGCCTTCGCCTATGTCTCGATCTTTCGCGGCACACCGCTGCTCGTACAGATCCTGCTGATATATTTCGGACTGCCGCGCCTCGGTCTCGCGCTCGATCCTCTGCCGTCGGCTATCGCGGCGTTGACGCTGTTCTCCGCGGCCTATCTGAGCGAAAATTTCCGTGCCGGTATCCTGTCCGTCGACAAGGGGCAATGGGAGGCTGCTGACTCGCTCGGAATGGACCGACGCAGGGCGATCACGCGCATCATCTTGCCACAGGCGCTGCGCATCGCCCTGCCCCCGCTTGGCAGTCGCCTGATCGCGCTGATGAAGGATACCTCGCTGGCATCGGCCATCACTGTGGTCGAAGTGACCCGCGTGGCCGAGCAGGTCGGCGCCGCTAGCTTTCGCTATCTGGAAATGTTCCTGATAGCCGGCGCGATCTACTGGATCATCAATCAGCTTCTGACCGTGGTCCAGATGCTGGTCGAGCAACACTTGTCGAAGCATCTCGCATGACCGAGCAGAGGGCTGTTTCCATTTCGGGGCTCGTCAAGCGCTTCGGCTCCGCCGAGGTGCTTCATGGTATCGATCTCGAGGTGTCAACGGGCGAGGTGGTCGTGCTCGTGGGACCATCGGGATCGGGCAAATCGACGTTGCTGCGCACGATCAATCTGCTCGAACGGCCGACTGCCGGCCGGATCAGCGTCTGTGGCCACGCGCTCACCTTCGACAGCGCTGCCCGACAGGAACGAGAGGAGATTGCCGTCACCCGGGCCATCCGCGCCAAAACGGCGATGGTCTTTTAGTCCTTCAATCTGTTTCCGCACATGACAGCGCTGGCGAACGTTGCCGAAGGATTGGTCAGCGTGAAGCGCATGACGAGGCGAGAGGCGGAGGCGGAGGCAATGAATCTGCTGGATCGGATGGCACTGGCCCACAAAGCCGCCGAATATCCGGCCACGCTGTCCGGCGGCCAGAAGCAACGGGTTGCCATCGCCAGGTCACTTGCGATGCGACCGCAAGTCATGCTGTTCGACGAGCCGACCTCGGCGCTTGATCCGGAATTGCGCAGTGAGGTTTTAACCGTGTTACGCGAGATTGCCGCCAGTGGCATGACTATGCTGATCGTCACGCACGAGATGGCGTTTGCGCGCGAAATCGCGGACCGCGTCGTGTTCATGGATGATGGCAGCATTCGCTTTGCTGGCCCGCCGGAGGGGTTTTTCCAGACAGCCGATCCACGAATTTCGAAATTTCGATCTGCGATCCTGCTTTGAGGTGGACGATCTAGGATGCAGGGGCGTTTTGTGGAAGGAGGGCTGACAGCAAGCCCCGCGCTGATTGGCGACCTGTCGTACGCGGCCTGCAGAATAACGCGACGGCAAGTCGCTCATACCGTCCGACAATCCACCGTCGGAGATCGAGGAAGATGGTTCGGTGGGAGCCCAACCTCCGAAATTGCGGTGATTCGATGATAGGCGGCGACTGCTGCGGACACGAGTTGCAATGCGGCGGAGGCTGCAGAACTTGCTACCTGTGATGTTATTGGCGTTGACGCTCCAGATACTTGAAAGAGCGGCACTCACCGAAGGCGCCTCCGCAGCTGAGAGTTCGCGGATGAGTACCAAATAGTGCACCCGGCACGATTCTAACGTGTGACCCTTTGCCTTTCACTTGCGCTATGCAGGTGATGAATCTCCTGGTGTGCCAACGCCCGCTGGATCAGAGCGCTGACCACCGCCAACAGCGGCCACGTCCTGGCTGACTTCATCGGCGAGACGGCGCCTGCGCGCGAGGCGGCGGCCGAGCGCTTCGACAAAACCCTCATAGCGCTCGCGTCCTTTGGTCTGCGCTGCTGCTAATGCTGTATCCGGCAAGGCTGGCGTGCTGGTCAGCCAGAACCGGACAAATTGATTGGCACGGAAAAGCGCGAAAACGACGGACAGGAATTCCGGTATGTTCGGCAATTGCACCACAACCCGTTCGCCGGGACGAAGCCCGAGCGCGAGGAAGCGGGCGGCGTTTTCATTAGCTCGCTCGAGCAGCCCCGCATAGGTCCATCGCTGCCCGCCGCCGATGACGGCAATATGATCGGGGGTCTCACGGGTGCGCTGCGCGAGGAAGCCGAACATGGTTTCTCCGCGCCAATAGCCTTTCTCGCGGTAGCGCAGAGCGTATTGCTCCGGCCAGACTTGCTTCAGCTCCAGCATGGCGGGCCTCACTCGTCAAACCTGCCGCTATCAATGCCGAAGGCGTCCAGCATTGCACGGAACTTGGCGGAGATCTCGATCAGCTCGCCCGCCGGCGTAGACCCCGGCACG
Organism: Bradyrhizobium barranii subsp. apii; assembly: GCF_011516635.5. Classification (GTDB taxonomy): domain Bacteria; phylum Pseudomonadota; class Alphaproteobacteria; order Rhizobiales; family Xanthobacteraceae; genus Bradyrhizobium; species Bradyrhizobium barranii. The sequence continues at coordinate 6,342,616 of NZ_CP096255.1, forward strand.
ATGCCGGCGCCGGCATAGAGCCGCGCGTGATTGCCGTCGAGTTCGGCGCAACGGATGGATACATGCCAGCGCCCGTCGCCCGCCGAGTCGCACCAGCCGACGGCGCCGGCGTAGAACTCGCGATCATAGGGCTCGAGTTTCACGATCTGGTCGTTTGCGAGATTGCGCGGCAGGCCGCAAACCGCCGGCGTCGGATGCAGGAGGCCGGCGAAATGGGCTGATGACAGCGAAGCGTCCTTGAGCTGACCGACGATACGCGTGCCGAGATGCCACATGCTTGCCGTTGCCGGCAAACAGGTGCCCTCGGGCGCTGAAAGATCGGCGCAATACGGCGCGAGGATGTCCAGAATGGAATCGACCACCATTGCATGCTCGCGGCGATCCTTGTCGGAGGCGAGAAGTCGGGCACCAGCCTTGCGGTCCTCCTCCGTGTCACGATGGCGACGGGCCGAGCCCGCGAGCGGATGAGAGACGACATGCCCGCCCCGCTTCTCGAGAAGGAGTTCCAGCGTTGCGCCGATGAGGCTGCGGAGCCGATGCGAACTTGCCGGCAAAGGGGTCGCAAAGACCGTGACACTTTCATCCGCGGAAAGCTTGCGCATGAGGTCGGCCGCGGAGAAATCGCGGTTCGCGGTCACCTTCAGGCTGCGCGACAGCACAACCTTGCGCAAGGTGGCGCTCGGCGCGTTCAACTGGTCGAGTGCGACGGCAACTGCGTTGGCAAACTCGGCGGCAGAGGGGTCCGGATCGACCGACAGGACCCTGGAAGCGACCGCGTGCGATGATGCGCCACCGCCGAGACCGGGGATGGCACCGATGTCATGCTTTCCCTGGACGCGAAGAACGCGTTCGGGCTGAACAAGATATGATGGCTGCTTTGGATCGAATGGCAGAGCGCCGACGAGAACATCCGGCCCTTCCGTTTGCTTGTCGAAGAAATCGGCCGTGAGCTCCGCAAGGTTGGCAAGCGCACCATCGCCCAGGGTCGCAATCTGCCCGAGCGCGAGCATCGTCTCGCCGGCCGTCTTCAAGACAAAGGGAATTGGACGGGCGAGCGCAGGCTCCGCCTGCACCTCGTCGTCTATCCAGATAAGTGGAGTTGCCATGCTGCGCTCCGGTGTTTGTTGTGGATGGAATATCTGTTGCCCCCCGACATCGCCTCGATGATCGTCAATCGATCCGGCACGTTCCTGTAAGCGGTGCGGTCGCGAAGCTGTTGAGCGTCCGTCGCGTCACCTCGATACCGATCCACCAGCAGCCGCTCAGGCTCGGCGGCGAACCAGGGTCATGCCGTCGCCAAGCGGCAACATGGACATGTCGACCCGCTCATCGTCACGGATTCCCACATTGAGACGGCGCATAGCCACGGTCTCCGAGCTGTGGTCTTGAGGATCGGCGACCGATCGCCCCCAGAACACGTTGTCGAAGCAAATCAGCCCGGCCGGCCGGATGAGACGCAGGCTGTACTCGTAATAGGTGTCGTAATTTTCCTTATCGGCATCGATGTAGACGAAATCGAACGCTCCCTCGCCTTCATCGGCAAGGAGGCGCTCGAGCGAGGTGATGGCATCACCGAGCTTAAGCGCGACGCGGTCTGCCACCCCAGCCTTCCGCCAGTAACTGCGTGCGATCGCCGTCCATTCCTCGCTGGCATCCAGCGTAATGAGCCGACCGTCCAGTGGCAGCGCGAGCGCCATGGCAAGCGCGCTGTAGCCGGTGTAGGTGCCGATCTCCAGCACCCGCTTCGCACCGATTGTCTTCATCAAGAACGCGAGCAACTGGCCGGCAGGGGGCGATGTCACCATATTGCCCTCGGGCAGCGCCAGGGTTTCTTCGCGCAACTTCCTCTGCACGTCGGTCAGACGCGTACCGAATTCGACCGCGTATTGTCGTATCTGGATGTCCGTCACGTGCTTCATGCCCGATCCTCAGGTCGGTTGCGCGCTCGTCACGACCTCAAGGAAGCCGTGGCCACGCTCGTTCGAGCGCTTCCCCAGGAGCGTTGGTTGGCGGAGGGCAGGCGAAGACATATTTTTCGTTGAGCAGATTGGTCGCACTGACAGTCACTTCCAGCGCGCGGCAAGAAGCGCCGCCGGACTCCTTACTGGCACGGTGCCCGCGTGTGACCTAGAGGCAGGCTTTCGTTCGCCGGACTCTCGCTTTCGATCAAGATTAGGAGACCTACAAACTGCTTGCCATGTGCCACCCGCCATCAGCGCAGGCGACCGGGCGAAACACCAAACCGTTAGCGAAAATGATTGCAAAGTGGGCGGGGCCATACCCTCATCGCGCTCGTGCCGGAGGATACCGTATCCGCAGCGGCGGGCGCGTTGCCCACATTCGATCCGGCAAGATATCCGCTGTGGGGCGTGCCATTTGCTGTCAAGGACAATATCGATGTTGCTGGAATGTCGACAACGGCGGGTTGCCCGGAATTCGCTTACACGGCTGCGACGACGGCATTCGCCGTGCAAAGGCTACTCGATGCAGGCGCCCTGCTGATCGGCAAGACAAATCTCGACCAATTCGCGACCGGACTCGTCGGCATCCGGCCCCCATACCCGGCGCCAAGGAACGCCTTCCACGCCGGCTATGTTCCGGGCGGATCGAGCGCAGGCTCGGCCGTTGCGGTCGCCCACGGCATCGTAACGTTCGCGTTCGGGACGGACACGGCCGGCTCAAGCCGGGTGCCTGCCGGCCTAAACAACATTGTAGGTCTGAAGCCGTCGCCACCGTGTCCGGCTCCGGCGTCGTACCGGCCTGCCGGACGCTCGATACGATCTCGGTTTTCGCGGGCACGGTCGCCGATGCCGATCGCGCATTCCGAGTAATGGCGAGCTTTGATCCGAAGGACGCCTACTCCAGATCGCTCCCGGTGCCGCTGCCGCCTGGGGCGTTGCCGCCGGGATTGCGCGTCGGTGTTCCGGATGCCGGTAGCCGTCGCTTTGCCGGCGACCTGATCTCGGAAGCCGCCTTCGACGCCGCACTCGCGGATCTTTCATCCGTGACTGGCAGCACAAAGCCGACACCGGTCGATATGACGGCGCTATTCGATGTCGCGCATCTGCTCTACAGCGGCCCGTGGGTGGCAGAACGCTGTCATTCGGTCTGGGACATGATCGCAGCCCAGCCCCACGCTCTGCACCCGGCGACGCGCAAAATCATCGAGGCGGCGACCGCCTTGTCGGCGGTCGATGCATTTGCCGGCATGTATCGGTTGGCAGAACTGCCGCGGGCCGCGGACGGAATTTGGTCGCACGTCGATGTTCTCGTCGTTCCGACCTACCCGCGGCCACGCGAGGTCGGCGAACTCGCCGCCGACCCCTTCGGACCCAATAGCGAACTTGGGACCTATACAAACTTCGTCAATCTTCTCGACCTCTGCGCGCTGGCTATTCCGAGCCGGTTCCGTTCGGACGGCTTTCCTTCGGGTGTCACGCTGATTGCGCCGCGTGGTCGCGACGGACTCCTCGCCGCACTTGGCGAACGGCTGCATGCGGCCTCGGCCAAAAGCATCGGCGCCACCCCGTGACGAAGTCCCGCCAACAGTCGAGGCCCTTGCGAAGGCCGGACCGGGCGAGATCGAGCTTGTTGTCGTTGGCGCGCACCTGTCCGGCATGCCGCTCAATCACGAACTCACCAGCCGCAACGCCAGATTCCTTCGAGCCGGTCCGACCACGAAGGATTATAAGCTGTTTGCCCTAGCGGGTGGGCCGCCCTTTCGACCCGGGTTGATGCGAGTGGCCGACGGCACCGGATCGCAGATCGCGACGGAGGTCCGGGGCATATCGGCGGAAGGTCTTGGCAACTTCATCACTGGCGTTCCAGCACCGCTCGGTATCGGGACGACGCGGCTTGCCGATGGGACGTCGCCCAAGGGTTTCATCGTAGAATCCGAAGGAATTATCGGCGCCAAGGATGTCTCGGAATTCGGCGGCTGGCGAAGCTATATCGCCAGCCTGTCTGCACGCTGAACGACGCGGCGACGGGCAGGATAACCGAATGCAGAACTCTTAACTGGCTAGATGTCGATGTGGTCGATTATCCAGAACGGATCCAGCTCCAAGACCGCTACGATATGAATTTTGAGCGTCGCCGATGTATCTCGTCAGCGCATGATTTGTCGTTTTAGCCGGTCTGCGAACGGAGCTGTTCCGTTATGCGCGGTTAAATCGCGTGGTGGCCCCGCCAAGCGATCCTTGGCCCCACACCGCTGCAGGGCGGGGCCGCCACGTAGTTGTTATTCTGCCCTCATGGTCGAAAGCCGACGGAAAGGCTTCACCGGCTGAGAGGATCAGCCGAAGCAGGGTCAAAGGTCGATCATGCGACATCCAGAGATGCGTACCTTGTGTGCGGTCTTGCGATCACTCCCAGTTCAACGCACCGCCGTTCTGATACTCGATGACCCGGGTCTCGAAGAAGTTCTTCTCCTTTTTCAGGTCCATCGCCTCCGACATCCACGGGAACGGGTTGTCGACGTCCGCGAAGACCGGCGCGAGGCCGATCTGGGCGCAGCGGCGGTTGGCGATGAAGTGCATGTATTGCTCGCACAGCGCCGCGTTGAGGCCGAGGAAGCCGCGGGGCATAGTGTCGCGGCCGTATGCGGCTTCGAGCTCGGCAGCCTCGCGGATCATGCCGCGGAGCTGGTCCTGGAACTCAGCAGTCCACAGATGCGGGTTCTCGGTCTTGATCTGGTTGATTACGTCGATACCGAAGTTGAGATGAATGCTCTCGTCGCGCAGGATGTACTGATACTGCTCGGCAATGCCGACCATCTTGTTGCGCCGGCCGAGCGACAGGATCTGCGCGAATCCGGTATAGAACCACATGCCCTCGAACACGACGTAGAAGGCGACGAGATCGCGCAGGAAGGCGCGGTCGTTGTCGGGCGTGCCGGTCTGGAACGACGGATCGTCCAGATGCTGGGTGTGCTTGAGTGCCCAGGCCGCCTTGTCGGTGATCGACGGCACTTCGCGGTACATGTTGAACAGCTCGCCCTCGTCGAGGCCGAGGCTTTCCACGATGTACTGGAAGGTGTGGGTGTGAACCGCCTCCTCGAAGGCCTGCCGCAGCAGATACTGCCGGCACTCCGGGTTGGTGAGATGGCGATAGACCGCCAGCACGATGTTGTTGGCGACGAGGGATTCGGAGGCCGCGAAGAAGCCGAGATTGCGCTTGATGGCGCGCCGTTCGTCCTCGGTCAGGCCATCCCGCGACTTCCACAGTGCGATGTCGGCCTGCATCGACACTTCGGTCGGCATCCAGTGGTTGTTGCAGCCGGAGAGATATTTCTCCCAGGCCCATTTGTACTTCAGCGGCAATAGCTGATTGACGTCGGCGCGGCAGTTGATCATCCGCTTCTCGTCAACGGAGACACGGCCGCCGGCACGATCGATCGTGCCGAGGCCGCTCGGATTGACCGGCTCGAGCTTGAGCTGGGTCTGCGGGCGCAGGGCCGTCGTGAGGGTCGCGGCGGCGGGCGCCGCCACTGCGGTGGTTTCGGTATCGGACCAATCGAGCATCGTCATGTCCTCACTGGCAGGCTTCGCATTCGGGGTCGTCGATCCGGCAGGCGTTGATGCCGTCGAGATCGGGAGCCACCGCCGTCGGGATCATGATCGGGGCGTGCGACACCACGCTCGATGCCGACACCGCATTGAGCTTGCCGTCGGTGCCCTTCAGCGTCGACTTCTCGACGTGCGTGGCGCTGCGCGAGCGCAGGTAATAAGTGGTTTTCAAGCCGCGCCGCCATGCCAGCCGGTAGAGCGTGTCGAGCTTCTTGCCGGAGGGATTGGCGATGTAGAGGTTGAGCGACTGCGACTGGTCGATCCACTTCTGCCGGCGGGCGGCCGCCTCGATCAGCCAGGCGCTGTCGATCTCGAATGCTGTCGCATAGAGCGCCTTGAGATCGTCCGGCACGCGGTCGATCTGGCCCACGCTGCCGTCGAAATATTTGAGGTCGGAGACCATCACCTCGTCCCACAGGCCCCTCACCTTCAGGTCGCGCACGAGGAATTCGTTCACGACGGTGAAGTCACCCGACATGTTCGATTTGACGAACAGATTCTGGTAGTTCGGCTCGATCGACTGCGAGACGCCGCAGATGTTGGAGATTGTCGCGGTCGGCGCAATCGCCATGACGTTGGAGTTGCGCATGCCGCTCGTCGTGACCTTCTTGCGGAGGCGATCCCAGTCCAGCGTGGACGAGCGGTCGGCGTCGAGGCCGCCGCGGGCCTCCGCGACGAACTGGATGGAGTCGATCGGCAGGATGCCCTTCGACCACAGCGAGCCCTCGAAGCTGGGGTAACGCCCGCGCTCCACAGCGAGATCCGACGACGCTTCAATCGCGTGATAGGAAATCGCCTCCATGCTGACATCTGCAAAGGTGACAGCCGCGTCCGAGGCGATCGGAATGCGCTGGACCTGAAGCGCCTCCTGAAAACCCATCAGGCCGAGGCCGACCGGGCGGTGGCGCATGTTGGAGCGCCGCGCCTCCGGGATTGTATAGAAATTGATGTCGATGACGTTGTCGAGCATCCGTACGGCGGTCTTGACCGTCCGCTTCAACTTGGCCTGATCGATGTCGGCAGCGCCGACATGAGCGAGCATGTTGATGGAGCCGAGATTACAGACCGCGACCTCGTCGGCCGAGGTGTTCAGCGTGATCTCGGTGCAGAGATTCGAGGAGTGGATCACGCCCACGTGCCGCTGCGGCGAGCGCAGATTGCAGGGGTCTTTGAAGGTGATCCAGGGATGCCCGGTCTCGAACAGCATGGTCAGCATGCGGCGCCACAGATCGGTCGCGCGCACCGTCTTGAACACGCGTAGGCCGCCGGCCTTCGCCTTCGCCTCATACGCCTCATAGGCGGTCTTGAAGGCTGATCCATAGAGATCGTGCAGATCGGGGGTCTCGTCCGGCGAGAACAGCGTCCATTCGCCGTCGGCATCGACGCGCTGCATGAACAGATCAGGCACCCAGTTGGCGGTGTTCATGTCGTGGGTGCGGCGGCGGTCGTCGCCGGTGTTCTTGCGCAGATCGAGGAACTCCTCGATGTCGACGTGCCAGGTCTCGAGATAGGCGCAGACCGCCCCCTTACGCTTGCCGCCCTGGTTGACCGCGATCGCGGTGTCGTTGGCGACCTTGAGGAACGGGATGATGCCCTGGCTTTCGCCGTTGGTACCCTTGATGTGCGCGCCGAGGCCGCGCACCGGCGTCCAGTCGTTGCCGAGGCCGCCGGAATACTTTGCGAGGAGCGCGTTGTCCTTGACCGACTTGAAGATGCCGTCGAGATCGTCGGAGACCGTGGTGAGGAAGCAGGACGACAGCTGCGGGCGCAGCGTGCCCGAATTGAACAATGTTGGCGTCGAAGCCATGAAGTCGAACGAGGACAGCAGATCGTAGAACTCGACCGCCTTGCCTTCGCGGTCGATCTCGCGCACGGCAAGGCCCATCGCGACGCGCATGAAGAAGGCCTGCGGCAATTCAATGCGCTTGCCATGCACATGCAGGAAATAGCGATCGTAGAGCGTCTGGAGGCCGAGAAACTGGAAGTTGAGGTCACGCTCGGGCTTCAGCGCCGCCGCGATCCGGCCGAGGTCAAAGCGGGCGAGTTCAGGATCGAGCAGCTCGGCCGCAATCCCTGTTTTCACATAGGCCGGAAAATACTCGGCATAGCGCGTCGCCATGTCGGCCTGCGACGCGGAGGTGGAAACGCCATGGACGTAGGACAGCACCTCGCCGCGCAGCTTGTCCAGCAGCAGGCGCGCGCTGACATAGGCGTAGTTGGGCTCCTGCTCGACCAGCGTGCGCGCGGCCATGATCGAGGCCAGCGCCAGCTCGTCCTGGCTGATGCCGTCGTAGAGATTGCGGGTGGTCTCGGTCAGCACGGGTGCAGCGGAGACACCATCGAGGCCCGCGCAGGCCTCGCCGATGATGAGCGCGAGACGCTTGGTATCGAGCCCGATGCGCGAGCCGTCGGCCAGTGTGACGTGGAGCTCGGGCACGGCAGCCGTCTGGGGTTCCGCGGCGGCCTCCTCCGCACGTTGGCGGGATCGTTGCTCGCGATACAGCACATAGGCACGCGCGACCTTGTGGTGCTCGCTGCGCATCAGCGCGAGCTCTACCTGGTCCTGCACGTCCTCGATATGGAAGGTGCGGCCCTCGCCGGCACGGCGCATCAGCGCGGTGAGGACTTCAGATGTGAGCTGCTCGACACTCTCATGCACGCGGCGCGAGGCGACCGCGCTGGTGCCTTCGACCGCGAGAAAAGCCTTGGTCATGGCAACCGCGATCTTGGCGGAATCGAACGGCGAGACCTTTCCGTTGCGACGGATGATCTGCATGGACGGCTCGCTGGAAGCCGCCGCAAGTGACTGTGGACGCAACTGGATGATGGGTGCGGAAGCGCCTTCCGCGTCGTGCAGATTCAGTGACATCAATCGGCCCCGTGATGCGCGCGTTGTGTTTGAACGGGGCTTTTGGAAAGGACGCCGCAGAATCGCCGGCAGCAAAGCGCCGGACGGTGCATGCAAGCGACCGACGGACACCCCGCCCGTGGACGTTCAGATCGTCACGGCAGGTCTCCTGGCTCGCAGGTCATCGCTCGCTTCCCGTCTTCCCAATGCACGGACGCACCAGTGACGCTTGTTCGGAAGCAGCTCGCTGCTGACAGTTGCGGGGGCAGCGCCGGAATTCCTCGCCAAAGGTGAGGTTCACCGGCTTCCCTCTTAGCCACTAAATCTTGCGATCCAGCGGAACCGTGACGCCCACATGTGGTGATATTCGCGACGATGTGTCAACGATTCGTTTGAATAGCCGTCCCGTATTCGCTGTGGAATGTGGGAGTTCCCCACCTTGAGCCTTAATATCTAGCTCGGTCATAGGGGTCGCGCGCCTTGCCCCATAGTGAAGCCAGTTGCCCGATTGCGACCTTCGTCCCCAACGCGCTTCCGGCCCATCCAAATCAATAGAAAGAACCGAAATGATCATCATAGTTGAAGAAGATGCCGTCAGAATTTGAACGACGTCTCGATCTCGTATGTACGTCTCGCTCCTAGGAACACCTGGTCCGGATAAAATGGATCGCTCCACGCCGCATACTTAGTACCCGTGAAGTTTCGGACCCGGAACGTGACGCGCGTGTTGTCGAAGGTCGGGAACGTCCTGGACTTCGGAATGTCGACAAACGCAAAGGCGTCGGCGGTCGTATAGGCGAGCATCGTCACCGTATTGGCATCCGTGGTGTAGCGGTCGCCGACGTGGCGCACCGAGAAGCCGGCTTCGACGGGCAGCCAGCCCGGATTGAGGAAGCGATAGGATGCACCGCCGTTGACAATCAGTGCGGGAATGTTCGGAGGCGCGTTTCCGGAGAACGAGCCGCCAGTGAAATCGTAGTCCGCATATCGGGCGTGGACATAGGCAACGTTACCCCAGATCTTGAGCTCGGGGATCGGCCGGACCGCCGCGGCGAACTCCACGCCCTGCGACTTGACCTTGCCCGCGATGTTGAGAGTCTGGCCCGCCTGCGCCGTATAGACGTTGCTGCGCTCGATATCGAAAGCCGCGAAGGTCCACTCGGCGCGTCCATTCCACCACAGGTTCTTGACGCCCGTCTCGTAACTGCGCGCGTCCGAAAGGGTCACTTTTTGCGTCGGACTTAGGAGGAAGATGCTGCCGCCCGACAAATCGCTGGCCGTTGCGTACTGGCTGTAGAACGTCGTGCCCTGGAACGCTTCCCAGGTGTAGCCGATCCGCCCCGTTACCGGGTCCCAGTTTGTCGAATAAGGGAAGCCGGCCTTGTTCGCGCCGAAGGCGTTGGTCGACTCGCGATCGAGCATGAAAGGATTGTAGCGCAAGCCACCGATCAGGGCGAAGGTCGGCGTCAGCTTCAAGCGGTCTTCGATATTGAGTGCAACGCTGTCGATGGTGGCCGTCTGCCGCTGCGTCGTCAGCAAGCCGTAATATCCGCGGTCGGGGTCGACGAGGCTGACGACGTCATGCGGGAAGTTGGCCGCCGCTGGCCGCGTGAATTCAAGATGATAGGCCTCGACGCCGGTCACCATGCGGTTGTCCATGCCGAAGAAGCGCGAATTCCACGTCACGTCGGTATTGTTGCCGACCGTGTTCTGGTTGTGATGCACGAAGAAGCGCTCGCGATCGACCAGATTGTTGGTCGTGTTGAATGCGCTGACCTCGTTATTGTACCAATCGCGGCTGGAATTGTACTCATAGGTCTGGCTCCTGAGGGTGACGTCATTCGTCAAATTCCACTCGAAGCCGGTACGCAGCCACGTCTCGTCGACCTTCTTGTGATTGTCGAGCACGTTGTAGTTCGTGCTGAGCGTTCTGCTGTCGACGGTGACGGCGCCGAGATTGCTGCCGTTGTAATCGGACACTTTCGTGCCCGATACGATCCCACTCGTCGCGTAGGGCCCGCTGAAAGCGACTGGGACCAGCGGCGTGCCTTCGTAGACATGACCATAATAGTTCTTGTATTCGGCGGCGACGAACACCTTGAACGTCTGCGACAAGCGATAGTCGAGCTGGCCGGAGACATGGAGATTCCTGGCGTCGGTCCCGTCGATGAATCCATTGACATCCGACTGGCTTATGTCGAAGCGATAGTCCAGGCCTTGGATGTTCGTGCTGCCGCCCGACCCGAAGCCCGTTCGATAGCTGCCATAGGAATCAAACCCGACAAACGCTTCGTTCTGGATCGCTCCGGTATGCGGGGCCTTCGTAACGTAGTTGACCGCGCCTCCGACCGCGCCCTGACCTGACATCAACGACGACGGCCCCTTGATAAATTCGACGCGGTCGAGGTTGAACGTTTCCATCGGCTGGGCCGTGAAGCCCGAGGGACCGATGTTGATGCCGTTATATATCACGTTGACCTGGTTGCCCTGGAAACCACGGATCGTGAACGAAGGATCGTTCGGTGCGTCCACTGCGGTAACGCCCGTCGCTCCCTTCGCGGTATCGAACACGGTGTGATAACCCTGCTCGCGGATCGTCTCCGCGCCCACCACGTCCACAGAGGAAGGTATCTGACGCGGCGTGAGCCCGAGCCGGCTCGCCCCCAGAGCCACGACATTCGTATTGAGCGGCGTCGGCTTTGCTCCCGCCCCCTGCTCGGACGAGGTCGCCGGCGCAGCCGTTCCGCTCGCAGGCGCGCGCCCTTGCCGTGCCACCCGACTGGACGCCGATCGCGTGGAGACGTTCCTGCGCTTTGCCTGTTGCTTGGGCACCTGCACGACAACTGCGGGCAACGCCGTCGCCGAATCCGATCGTGCGGGAGACGGGGACGCCGCCTGCGCCCATGTGCAATCCGGATTTAGAGCGATTACACATAGCAGCGTAGAAAATGAAGTCGAACTCAACCACCCGCGCAAAGACACGTTGCCCATTTATCGCCCCACCAGATTACGCAGCCCACAGCCTTGATGAGCGCATCTATATGAGTATGATGTCAACGAGAAAACATCATACTGACGATTTGGCCGTTCGATCGTGTCGAGGGCCGCTCGTTGTTTCGATCCGCGCGGACAAGATGATGTCCTTCACACCCCCGTAACAACGGCTCGCTAGGGGACCTCATGCTTGATGCTATCGACGTGACAAAACAATTTGGCGCGAACACCGCACTCGACGGAGTTTCGCTCAGCGTTTCACCCGGCGACATCTATTGTCTTCTCGGCGCGAATGGCGCGGGCAAGACGACGCTCGTCAATCTGTTCCTGAACTTCATCGAGCCCACCTCCGGCAACCTGAAGATCGGAGAGCTGGATGTGACGCTCAAGCCGCTGGAGACGAAGCGGCTGCTCGCCTACATTCCGGAGCAGGTCACGCTCTACGCGCCCCTGACCGGCCTTGAAAATCTGGCGTTCTTCTCCTCGCTCGCGATCGGCGAACAGCTTGCGCGCCCCAGACTGCTTGAATTGCTGGAAGCCGCCGGGCTTCCGTCCGGCGCGGCCGACAACAGGGGTGCCACTTATTCCAAGGGGATGCGCCAGAAGGTCGGCATCGCCATCGCACTCGCCAAGAATGCGAAGGCGCTGCTGCTCGACGAGCCGACATCCGGCCTCGACCCATCGGCCGCAAACGAATTCTCCGAATTGCTCGTCAATGCAAGCAGAAGCGGCGTGGCCATCCTGACGACCACACACGACCTCTTCCATGCCAAGCAGACCGGGACGCGTATCGGAATCATGAAGCGCGGACGGCTGGTCGACGAGCTCAAGAGCGAGGACGTGAGCCACGCCGACCTCGAGGCGCTCTATCTCAAGCACATGAAGAACTGACGTGTTTCGCACTATCGCTGTCAAAGACCTGCGTGAGCTCTCACGCGACGGCCGCCTCCTCTGGGGTGCAATTCTGATCATGGCGCTGATGCTTGTCGCATCTGCGGCGGGATGGAACAGGCAGGCGCAAGTCAACAGCGAGCGCACGGCGGGACAGGCTCTCGACTACCAGGCCTGGCTCAACCAAGGCCCCCGTCATCCGCACGATGCGGCAGAGCAGGGTATGCACGTCTTCAAACCAGAGCCTCCGCTTGCGGTTTTTGACCCCGGCATCGAGCCGTTTGTCGGCTCGACGGTCTGGCTTCAGGCGCACCGCCAGAGCGAGCTCAAGTTCAGGCCGGCGCAGGACGCGACGGGATTGCAGCGGTTCGGTGAACTGTCGCCCGCCTGGATCCTCCAGGTTCTGCTGCCGCTTCTCATCGTCATCGTCGGCTTCAATGCGGTCAGCGGCGAGCGCGGGACGTTGCGCCAACTGCTCAGTATCGGTGTTTCCGGCCGCAGCCTGCTGCTGGGCAAGGCCGTCGCACTCGCAGGCTGCGTAGGCATTCTCATCGTACCGCTCGGCCTCGCTTTCGCGACCATCGTGCTGGCGCGGCTGCCCGCCGGGGAGCGGCTAGATGTCGCATACCGCATGATGCTGTTGTCGGCCGGTTATGGCCTCTACCTCGGTTTCTACATTTTCCTGACGCTCGCGATATCCGCCCTCGCCCGCTCGTCGCGCGCGGCGCTCGTGCTGCTGCTCGGCTTCTGGGTCACGACGACACTGATCGCACCGCGCACCGCGTCCGAGGCAGCAAACCTCGTCTATCCAACACCGTCGCGGCTCGACTTCAACGATCATCTATCCCACGAGATATCCGAGGCCGCCGACGAAGCCTGGAACAGCAATTTCGGCGTTCGCACGCAATGGGACGCTTCACTGCCCCTGAGCAAATGGGGAGCGGCGCTGAAAGTCGACGACCAGGCAGGCTACGGGGTGCTCGATAAGACCTTCGGCAAACTCTGGGATACGTTCGAGAACCAGCAGCGCCTGCAGCAATACGGCGGGATAGCAATCCCCGTCATCGCGCTCCGCGATTTCTCCATGGGACTGGCCGGGACCGATTTCTCGCAACACCGGGACTTTTCGACGGCCGCGGAAATGCAGCGCCGCAAGATCCAGGACATCGTCAGCCAGGACCTGATCGATCATGCCGACCCGCTCGGCAATGCGCACTTTACCTACAAGGCTCAGTCCAGCTTGTGGGCAACTGTGCCGCAGTTCAAGTATCAGCTTCCGCCGGCATCGTTCGCGTTGACGCATCATTGGCCCGCGCTCGTGCTGCTCGCCATCACGTTCGGCCTCGCGATTGGCCTCGCGCGGTATGGCATTTCTCGTCCGCTGATGCGCTGAGGCTGCCGGCATGATCTCCTCACAGCCCCGTTCGACCTTCTGGCTGATCGTGCGTCATGAAGCGCGGATCATGTTCCGTGACGGCACCTTGCCCCTGGTCGCGGCCGTCCTGGCCCTCATGGTCGGCTGCGGCCTCTTCGTTGGGCTCGCCCAGGCTTCCTTGCGCGATCGCATGCTGGTCGACGTCGTGAAGCACGAGCGGGAGACCCAGACGGAGAATCGGCAAACGCTGAACTCGGTTCTTGCAGGCAAGGAAGCCCTGGTGCCGTTCTCGAATCCGGCAAACCCGGCCGCACTGGCGGGAACACTGGCCGGACGGCACGCAACGCTGCCGAACGCGGCTCTGGCGGCGCTCTCGGTCGGCCAGTCGGACCTGATGCCGAACTACTACCGCATCACCTATCTGAGCAAAGTCCAGTTCATGTACGATACGGAGATCGAGAATCCCTGGAATTTGCTGAGCGGTCATTTCGACCTATCGTTCGTGATCGTGTTCGTGCTGCCCTTGCTGGTGATTGCACTGGCTTACAATTTGCTGTCTGCGGAGCGCGAGCAAGGCACCTTGCGCATGCTGTGCTCGCAACCAATCTCGGTCGTAACGATCCTCGGCGGGAAGGTATTCGTGCGCCTGCTCGCCGTTCTTGCCGTCACCATCCCGCTGCCGCTCGCGGTGCTGCTGCTGATCCGTCCCGAGGCGCGTGGCGCGGAGCAGGTCATGCTCATGTTGTCATGGTCAATGCTCGTCGGCAGCTATGCGTTGTTCTGGTTCGTGCTGGCAGTCCTGGTCAACGCCGCCGGCCGGTCGTCCTCCGCCAACGCATTGATCATGGCCGCGATCTGGACCGTGCTCGTCCTGATCCTGCCGGTCGCGCTCAATCTCGTCGTCAACGTCGTCAGTCCGGCGCCATCCCGCACCGAGCTTGCGAGCCGTACGCGTGTCGTAACGGCGGACGCCTTGCTCGAATAGAAAACCTCTACAGCGCAGACTATCGCTACGCGTCGGACCCTGAATCGCTGCAAGTGAAGGATGGGCACATCGAGGTCCCCGCCCGCATGCGCGCATTCTTCCTGGCCAAGCAGCGCGTGGACGAACAGGTCGAGCCCCTGCTCAAGCGCTTCGATCAACAACTGCTTCAGCAACAGAAGCTGGTGGACGTGCTGGGCTTTCTGTCGCCCGCCATCCTCGTCAACGAGGCGCTGAATGCGATCGCCGGCACCGACTCGCGCCGATTCGTCGCCTTCAAAACGCAGACGGAGGTATTTCATAACTCCTGGCGGGAGCATTTTGCGCCGAGGATCAAGGACAATCTCGCGACCACGGCTGACGACCTGGAGGCACTTCCGCGCTGGCACTGGATCGAGTTACCGGCAAGTGACGTCAACTGGCGCGTCGGGTCGCGCATCCTTCTCTTCCTGATACTTGTGGCCGGTTTCGGGACGGTTGCGCTTGCCCGCTCAGCGCGCGGACCGGTGATTTGAGCCACCGAATGTGATTGCTGGGCAACACAGGGCCAATCCTCGACCTCCTCCCCACGTTGCTTGTTTGATTCGCTCTTTCCGTGTGGTACGCCTGCCACAGGAGTTGAGTGATATATGGCGAAGCTCGCTTTCAAGCGACGGATCGGATGGGCCGCAGCATTCACAGCAGCCTACGGCCTTGCCTTCAATGTCATTCTGTCCAGTATTCTCATCGCAGGCGTTTCTCCGCTCGCGGCTGCGGACGCTCATGAACTTTGCATCAGCTCTATTGAGGCAAATGCCGCTCCCGCCGACACTGAAAAAAGCAGCGGCAAGGCCACGATCCACTGCCCGCTGTGCGTCGGCCACCATGTAGCGGTGGACGTGCCGCGACCTCCTGCCGATCTGGCGGAGCGCATTCAGCTGCGCGTGGAGGCCGTCTATTCGTTTCAAGAGCGCATTCTTGCGCGCGCTCGATCGTTTGATCATCTTTCCCGAGGACCTCCTGATCTGATCTGACCGTGCGCCGATGGCGCTCCGTCCATAGTTCAGTTCAGAGGTTCATCATGTCATTCACGTCCCTGCATGTGCTCGGCTGCTTGCTCGCCAGCACAGCACTCGTCTTCACTTTGCCGGCAAGCGCTCAATCAAATCCACCCAACCTTCCCCCTGTCACGGTGGAGGCGCCTCAGCAGAAGCGTAGTCAGTCAGCTCGCGCACCCCGCACCCAGAGCCAGGCAACACGGGCTACCCGATCGGCGCGGACGCCCGCACCAGCAGCCGTTCCCGCCGCTCAGTCAAACCCGAGCGGCAGCGGCACCCTAACGGTCCCGAGCTTGGCGCAAGCCACAGCTGAGATTCAGCGCATCCCCGGGGGCGTCGAGGTGGTGCCCGACACCCAGTTCAAAGACGGTCCTGCCAACACGATCAAAGATATCCTTGGATGGGTCCCGGGCGTCCTGATTCAGACGCGATGGGGACCTGACGGCCGCATTTCGATCCGCGGCTCCGGGTTGTCCCGGAGCTTTGGCAACCGCGGTATCAATCCCTACATGGACGGAATCCCCATCAATACAGCCGACGGGTTGTTTGATCTATTTGAAATCGATCCGACTGCCTATCGCTATGTCGAGGTCTTCAAAGGCGCCAATGCGTTGCGTTACGGCTCCAACTCGCTTGGAGGCGCGATCAATTTCGTCATGCCGACTGGTCGCGATGCATCACCATTCGAGGCGCGTTTCGACGCGGGCAGCTTTGGTTATTTGAAGACTCAGACGAGTTCCGGCGGAGCCTACGGACCCGCTGACTACTTCATCACGGCCTCAGCCCAGCGCGAGGACAAACACAGCAGAACCGACACCGAGCGCCTCAACGCCAATTTCGGCTACCAGTTTTCGCCGGACGCTGAGACGCGCTTCTACGTCAACGCGGGCCGGTGGCGCGCAGAGATACCGGGAGAAGTCACCAAGACGGCTGCGCTGTCGAATCCGCGAGCAGCAAACCCCGATTTTCTGATTCAAGATCAGCAGCGCAACATCGATACGGTTCGGCTCGCCAACAAGACGACATTGCGCTTCGACAACACCACGGTCGACTTCGGCATCTTCGGGCTGGACCGACACGTCGATCATCCGATTTTCCAATATCTCGACTTTACGGCCAAGGACTACGGTGGCTTTGTCCGCGCGACCGACGATCGGCTGATCGGAGGCTTCCGCAACCGCCTGATCACCGGCGTGAATCTTCAGAACGGGACGATCGACATCAACCAGTACATCAACCTGCCGGGCGCCGTAAAAGGCCCGTTGGCTTCTTCCAACCTGTGGAAGTCGGAGAACACCTCAATCTACGGAGACAACTCGTTCTTCGTACTTCCAAATGTCGCGCTCGTTGCTGGCGGGCTATTCATGCATGCCGTTCGCGATCAGCGGGACCGCTTCCTGACGGACGGCGATCAATCAGGCCGCCGCACCTGGGATAACATCAGCCCGAGGGTGGGTCTGCTCTGGGACGTCGATCCGGCTTGGCAGGTGTTTGGCAACATCTCTCGCAGTGCTGAGGTGCCCACCTTTGACGTGAACACGTTTGCGACGCCGGCAAGCTCGAACGTCGATATCCAGACGGCGACCACCTACGAAATCGGAACGCGCGGGCGTAGGCCTGATGTCACTTGGGACGTCTCCCTCTATCGAGCTAGAGCGTTTTCCGATCACGTTGCGTCGTAACCAGCCGCGACGAGATAATTTTGACATTCCTCGGGTGAGAAGCGTTTGAGAGCGTTGGCGATTGCTTGCCAGAGATCGGGCATGGTGCGGGCTGCGGCGGTCCGCAACAGCGCTTTCAGTTTGGAGAAGGCCATTTCAATCGGGTTGAAGTCTGGACTGTAGGGCGGAAGATAGAGCAGGCTAGCTCCGACCGCCTGGATGGCCTCTCGAACGCCATGGACCTTGTGAGCGGGCAAGTTGTCCATGATAACGGTATCGCCCGGCCGCAGCGATGGGGCGAGCAATTGCTCGACGTAGGCCAGGAAAGCGTCGCCAT
This sequence comes from Bradyrhizobium barranii subsp. apii, assembly GCF_011516635.5. Lineage (GTDB taxonomy): Bacteria > Pseudomonadota > Alphaproteobacteria > Rhizobiales > Xanthobacteraceae > Bradyrhizobium > Bradyrhizobium barranii. The sequence goes on from NZ_CP096255.1 coordinate 6,360,308, forward strand.
CCATTGGACCGTCCAGAACAAGCGGCGCGATCAGACCGTCGGAGCGCAATCCAGCGGTGAACGTCGTCGTCTTCCAATGTCCGTGTGGGATAGCTGCACGACATCGCTCGCCGCGTGGCGAGCGCCCGTAACGCCGCGCCATTTTGGTGTTGGCGCTGGTTTCGTCGATGAAGACGAGACGCTCAGGGTCAAGGTCGATTTGCCCTTCGAACCACTCCTCACGTGCGGCATTTATATCGCCGCGCCGTTGCTCGGCGGGGTGCGCTGTCTTTTTTTAAGTGTGATCTTTCTGCGCTGGAAAAAACGCCAGAGCGACGCGATGCCAGTCGATATTCCACGACGTTTCAACAGTTCTCGCAACTCGGCAAGCGTGATATCCGGCCTCGCTGTCACCGCCTCCAGAATCAATTGCGAATGCGCTTCGATGCGCTGCGATTTGCGGTCACCGCCCTGGCGTTTAGGAACGATGTCGCCAACTTTCTTGAGGCGACCGCGCCAGCGGATTGCACTGGCCGCGCTGACACCAAAGCGCTCAGCAGCCTGTCGACAGGACATGCCACCGTCAATCGCGGCTACCACCCTTTGGCGAAGATCAACCGAAAGCGCCCTGGCCATACATGCTGGCCTCCCTCGCCAGCATGCAGCTTGAATCTGACTCGCGCCGTTTTGGGAATCCCCACCCGATTCTTTCCGGTCGGAAAGTGCTCTAATATCAGGAATGAATTGCAATGCCTGACGGTCGTCGTCAATCCGTTCTTCACCAACCCCTGTGTTCAGACGAATGCAGGCCGAACCTTTCACCAAGGTGTGGAGGCCGGCGCCGGGGTCGCCTTTCTCAAATCTGTGTTTACCCAGGAAGATCGAGTGTGGTTCAACCTTGTTTATACCTATGGCGACTTTCGCTTTCACGACGATGCGATCTGGGGAAATAACCGCCTGCCGGGCGCGCCAGCCCACTACCTTCGAGCCGAAGTGCTCTACAAGAATCCGAACGGATTCTATGCTGGGCCGAACGTCGAGTGGATGCCTCAGTCCTTCTTTGCAGACAATGCCAATACCCTCACGATCGATCCGTATGCCCTGCTGAATTTCAAGGTCGGCTACGACACAGGCGTGGGTTGGTCGGGCTACATCGAGGGACGCAACTTGCTTGATAAGCGCTACATTTCAAGCACGATCACGGTCGGCACGGCCGATCCCACGATGGCGCTTTTCAATCCGGGCACGGGACGCGCGATTTATGGCGGCGTCCGCTATCGAATGTGAGGAGGAATCGACATGAATTGGACCATCACCACTCGGACCGCTGTCATGGCGATGTCTACGTTGCTTGGCGCCGGCAACGCGGCGCAGGCGCACGTCACCCTTGCGCAAACGGAGGCCTCAGTCGGGACCTCCTATCGGGCCACGTTCCGTGTCCCTCATGAATGCGGCGATTCACCGACGCTAAAGGTCCGCGTCCGGATTCCGGATGCCGTCGTCGGCGTCAAGCCGATGCCAAAGGCGGGGTGGAAAATTGATCTTATCAAAGGCAGCTACGACAAGTCCTACGCGATGTATCACAGCAACGTCACGGAGGGCGTGAAGGAAGGTGTCGTGGAGCGGCAACCTGCCAAATGACTATTACGAAGAGTTTGTCGTTTCCGTCTATCTGACAGCCGACTTGGCTGCAGGGCGAATGCTTTATTTCCCGGTGGTGCAGGAATGCGAGGGCGGCGGCACGCACCGCTGGATCGAAATTCCCGCGGAAGGCAAGACAGCTGGGGACTACAAGGGACCCGCACCCGGGGTAAAGCTATTGCCAAAACAATGAAGCCAGAGGTCCAGCTTAGGCCCGTGCCTGACCTTAACTCATGGCACCGAGAGGCCTGCTTCCTGAAGGTGAGCCCAACGGGATGACGCGTGCGGGCCACAACAGTCTTTGACCCGAAACCCACATACTCTCTTTCTTGCTATGGTATGTTATCTAGGCGCAACTCACGAGAGGGTGGTAACGACAACCTTCCTGTACCTTTCGCCGTGCGTCTCAAAGACTGTGGAGGCTGGCCAAACGCGCGGATGAACGCTCGGCGCATCCGTTCGGGATCGCGAAAGCCCGTTGCTTGCGCGACACTCTCTATCGTCTCTCCAGAGCATTGCACGCGCTCGCGTGCGACCTCCACGCGCAACCGCTCTACGGCCCTGGTCGGGCTCAACCCGGTTTCAGCGACAAAAGAGCGGACGAAATGTCGTGCGCTCAAACCGCTTTGCTCCGCAAGTGTCTCCCTGGTGAGGGGAGCGTGGAGATTCTCACGCATCCAGGACAGAAGACCACCAAAACGGCCGTTCGGCATCTTGAGTTCCAGCAGGGTCGAGAACTGCGACTGGCCACCGCTGCGGCGATGATACAGGACAAGCTGTCGAGCCGTCGCCTGCGAAATCTCGTCGCCATGATCTTCGGCGACCATTGCGAGCGCCAGATCAATCCCTGCAGTCACCCCAGCGGACGTCCAGACGCCACCGTCCTTTGCGAAAATGCGATCTGCCTGAAGTTTCACTCTCGGATATCGTCCGATGAAGTCACGCGTGCGGGACCAATGCGTCGTCGCATACCGGCCGTTCAATAATCCCGCCTCGGCCAGCAGATAAGCCCCGGTGCAGACGCTTGCGATACGTACGCCGCGTTTCGCCATTTTTTTAACGAAGGCAACCGTCGCCTTGCATTGCGCCGCGACCTCGACTCCCTCGCCGCCTGCAACGATGAGCGTCGTGAGCGACTTTGCCGAACGCAGGCTGCGCGCGTACATCTCGGCGCCCGAAGAACTTCTGACAGCACCGGCCTTGACCGCGAAGATCCTCGTTTGAGGCGCGCTCTGTTTTTGCCGCCTTGCGATCTCGAAAACGGAGATCGGGCCGGATGCGTCCATCAACTGAAAATCTCTGAAAATCAGCAGGCCGATCATGGCATGTCCAGATTTAAGGGAATTACGCCATTTCCGGCCCAACCGCAGCATGGCAGGGTGTTGCGGTCAAGGACAACGCGGAGAGCAGGACATGTCTAGTCGATGCAGATCGGTCTGTTGGTGTTTCCGCGCGTGACCCAGCTCGATCTCACAGGGCCGGTCCAGGTCTTCTCGAGTCTGCCGGACGCGGAGCTGCATCTCGTCTGGAAGCGGATCGAGCCCGTTCAAAGCGATTCAGTCATCACGCTTGCGCCGACGGTGGCTTTCGCCGATTGCCCGCAGCTCGACGTCATCTGCGTCCCCGGCGGCTACGGCACGGACGAACTTCTCGTCGACAAAGAAGTATTGGAATTCCTGCGCAAGCAGGAGCCAAAGGCAAAGTTCATCACGTCCGTTTGCACCGGCTCTCTCGTGCTGGGCGCTGCCGGCCTGTTGAAGGGCTATCGTGCCGCGACGCATTGGACCGCCATCGAAGCCTTGCCGTATTTCGGCGCGTCGGTCTCCCGTGACAGGGTTTGTATCGACCGCAACAGGGTGACCGGCGGCGGCGTGACGGCTGGCATCGACTTTGCGTTGACGCTGGTATCGCTGTTGAAGGATCGTGCGGCGGCCGAGATGATCCAGCTTCGGCTGGAGTACAACCCGGCGCCGCCGTTCGAGGCCGGATCGCCCGACACGGCGCCGGCGGCGATCGTCGCAGCCATGAAAGAGCGGGTCGCATCCGCGCATACCAATCGAATGGAGTTTGTGAAAAAGGCCGCCGTCACCTAGGGCACAGTCACCCGCGACCGTGTGTGCTGCATGATGCGACCTTCCTTGCCGGGAAGATAGCCAATCGTGACCTCGCGAACAAAGGTGAACCATGAGGCATTTCCGGATCGATGAATTTCGCCCATTACGGATCCAGTTTTATCGGCTGGTTCTCGGCATTGGTTTGGCGGTCTCTGCGACCGCACTTCCGGATCTGGCATCGGCCCGCGAGCTCTCGGCGGGGGTCGTCAAGATCGGAATCATCAACGATCAAACAGGCCCGCTATCGGATAATTCCGGCCCCGGTTCTGTGGTCGCGGCGAAGTTGGCCGTGGACGACTTTCGCAAGCTGTCGCCCGACCTGAAGGTCGAGATCATTGTCGCGGATCATCAGAACAAGCCTGACATTGGCGCCCAGATCGTGCGCAAATGGTTCGACGTCGACGGCGTCGACATGGTTGCCGACGTCGGCAATTCTGCGGTGGCGCTGGCCATTCAGTCGATCGCAAGAGACAAGAACAAGATCGTCATCTACTCCGCGGTCGGGACGACGGACATCGGCGGAAAGCAATGCTCGCGTACGGGCCTGATGTGGCTGCACGACAACTATAATCTCGTCACCGGCTCGGTGCGCAGGCTGGTCGCACAAGGATATGACAGCTGGTTCTTCATTGCCGCCGACTACGCGTTCGGACGGAATATGGTGGAGGTCTCCCAGCGCACGCTGGCCGAGGCCGGCGCAAAGTCGCTTGGCGCGGTGTTTCATCCGCTTGGAAATGCAGACTACAGTTCGTTCCTGCTGCAGGCTCAGGCGTCGAAGGCCAAGGTCGTCGCATTTGCGAATGCCGGCGAGCAACTCGTCACGGTCATGAAGCAGTGGAATGAGTTCGGCATGAACGCGACGCCGCAGAAGCCGGTCGCCGAACTCATGTTTCTGACCGATGTGCACGCGATGGGCGTGGAAACGGCCAAGGGACTGACGACGGTGACCGCCTGGTATTGGGGCTTGAACGAGGAGACGAGAGCATTCGGTCAACGCTTCTTCAAGCTGCACAAAACCATGCCGACCGCGCCTCAAGCCGCCGTCTACTCCGCGGTGCTGCAGTATTTGAAGGCGGTGGCTGCAATTGGAACGGACGAGACGGACGCCGTTCTCGACAAGATGCGTTCCATGCCTGTCGACGATTTCTATGCCCGAGGCGCGCGATTGCGCGCTGATAGCAAACTCGCGCACGATTTCTACCTCGTCGAGGTCAAAAAGCCGCAGGAGGTGAAGACTCCTTGGGACTACTACAACGTCCTGGAGACGATATCCGCCGACAAGGCGTACATGCCGCTGAGCGAGAGCGAATGTCCGCGGCTGAAAACCAGCGCAAAGTAGCGAACAGCGCGTGGGATGAGGATGGTTCTATCGGTCCGCCAGCGTGACATTTGGGATACAATGCACGACCATTCTTCGCACTCGTGGCTTCATTCGCTTCTCAGCAAGATCAGAAGTCGTCGACTCTCAATGCTTCGCATGATTAATTTAGACGCTACCATGGGGCGTCCACCGGTGCGGCAACGGCTGCAAATTTATCTCCCGGCTTTCCTGATGGCGCTGATGATGCAAATCATCGCGCCAATTGGCGCGTCATGGGCAACGGCCTCCGCTTTATCTGATCCATTGGCGGCCTTCGGCGGTGCTGCGATCTGCCACAGCGTAGCCACGGAAGCCGACAGCCAATCGGACCAGACCAGCCATCACGTCCACGATAGTGCGTGCGCGCTGTGTTGCCTGGTCGCTCATGCGGGCGCATCGCTGAGCACCCCCAAGATTGCGATTGCCGTTCCCTATAGGTCCTCGCTGGCCGTTGTTTGGCACAATGCGGCGCAAGACCTTCGGGATTCCGAGAGCGGCAGACACGCAAGGGCCCGAGCCCCTCCTTCGAACTCCTGACTTTTCCAAAATCGCAAGTTCGGTGCGGCCGTTTGGCCGCCATCGATCAATTTGTCGACTGTTGGCGGGCGATCGCGCCCGGGTCTGAGAGTTTCCGATGTTTCGTTTTCGCGTCTTGAGCAGCGCGAGTGTCGCTGCGCTTCTTGCCGTCCCCGAAGTCGCCTTTGGCCAATCTACGCAACTGCCCGGCGTGACCGTTCAGGCACCAAGCCAAACACGTTCCACCACCGGGGTCGTCCCCGGAAACAGGTCGGGCGCCAAGCGCGCCAAACGCGCAAACGCGCAAACGCGCAGCCGGTGGCACCAACGGAGGTGGTCAAGCCGCTCGCGAACGCTCTCGGAACCTATAATCCCTCATTAAATTTGCCGGATCTCAAACTCCCGCTCCGACCCGAAGGTGTACGACCTTACGATCGACGACTTGACTTATCGAGGCGCAAGCCAGCACCCGCTCTTGCCGAGAGTGCACGTCCATGAGCAACGTTTCGATTCCGCCAGCCTGCTGACCTGCTCCCCTTAAACGCCCCCGGTTTTGAGTTAGGGTTCTGTTCTCCACCAAGGAGACAGACGATGCGTAAGGGCAGGTTCACGGAAGAGCAGATCATCAAGGTCTTGAAGGAACACGCTGCCGGGATGTCGGCGACCGATCTGTGCCGCAAGCACGGCATCAGCGATGCAACGTTCTACAAGTGGCGGTCGCGCTATGGCGGGCTGGAGATCTCCGAGGCTCGCAAGCTGAAGGCCCTAGAAGAGGAGAACCGCAAGCTCAAAAAGCTGTTGGCGGAGACGATGCTGGACGCATCGACGCTGAGGAGATGCTCGGAAAAAACTTCTGACGCCCGGCTTGCGAGACGTGCTGTGACCTGGGCGATCAGTGAGAAGGGCTACTCGCAGCGACGGGCCTGCAGGCTGGTTGGCCTGCCGCCTAAGACCTATCGTTATGTCTCGACACGGCCGGACGATGGAGCGTTACGGATCCGGCTGAAGGAATTGGCTTCGCAACGGCGCCGCTTCGGCTACCGTCGCCTGGGGCTGCTATTGGCTCGGCAAGGGGTTCGTATCAATCGGAAGAAGCTGTACCGGCTCTACAAGGAGGAGCGGTTGACCGTGCGCAAGCGTGGAGGCCGCAAACGGGCACTGGGCACTCACGCACCGATGTCGATCCCGCAGGATGCGAACCTGCGCTGGTCGCTCGACTTCGTGATGGATACGCTCTCCAACGGCCGGCGCTTCCGTATCCTGACCCTGGTCGACGACTTCACCCGGGAGTGCCTCGGTCTGGTCGTCGACACCTCGCTCACCGCCTTGCGAGTGGTGCGCGAACTTGGCCAGATCATCGAAAGCCGCGGCTGTCCGCGCATGATCGTCAGTGACAACGGCACCGAGTTCACCTCGAACGCTATCCTGGCCTGGCAGGAGGAACTCGGGGATCGAGTGGCACTACATCGCACCCGGCAAGCCGATGCAGAACGGCTTCGTCGAAAGCTTCAACGGCCGTCTACGCGACGAGTGCCTGAACGAGCACCTGTTCGCCAACCTCAACGAGGCGCGCCAGATCATCGAAGAATGGAGGATCGGCTACAACACCAGCCGACCGCACACGAGCCTCAATGGGCTCACACCGACCGAATTTGCAACCCGCCCCAACAGGAGCCAAACCCAGAACAGACTCGACTTATAAACGAGGGCAAATCGGGGAGTAGGTCACTGCTTACGGCTCGATCTGCCCCCGCATGTTGAGCGCGCTAGGCCCGTTCTTAAGTCAATCCGAAGTGACTACGCCAGATGCCATGCAACATCAAACGTGACGATATCGCTCCGACCATGTAAACTGTCTCGCGTGGCACCACTCAAGAGTGCCACACAGAAGCAAAGCACCGGACCGAAAACGCGCAGTAATATCAATGCATACCGGGGTTGCCGCCTAAGTTCAATCCTGTCTGGCAGCACGAGCTTTCCCCTTATTTTATAGGCTTTTTGGAAATCCGCTGGTGTGGACGCCGGTGAGTACAAATGAAGAAACGTGCACATGGCGTCCTTGCCGCGGATCAGCCCCATCATCACGCGCTGCGAGATGCTTTGAAGGCCATCTTCCGCGAAAAGATAAAAGCGAATTGAAAGGGCCATGCGACGCCTCGATTTACCTGGCGCGCAAGCTTCGGCACATCCAAGGCCTCAGCAACACAAAAGAGGTCGAAAATTTCCGACAGATCAGCTAGGCGGCTTGCCTTGATTGCAATGAACGGGGGGGCTGTTTAGGAAGAACGAATGAGCAGCGATTCGTCCCTTGATTGGTCAACTATGGAACGCCCTGTCCCGCCGATGCCGCGACGACGATGGCCCTTGGTCCTTCTGATAGCTTCCCTAGTCGCAGTCGCCAGCGCCGGGGGTGCATACGCTTGGTTCAATACGGGAATGATCGTTCGGCTTGCTGGCCATGACGGCGCCGATGCTGACGCCGGATCGAACGACAAAGCGGTCATGACCGATTTGCTCGCCGCTCAGCAGAAGGCGACCGAAGATCTCGAAGCCATCGACCGGGCCATCACCGACCAACAGGAACAACTAAAGGCGATCGTCAACAAGCTCGCGAGTCTGAGCTCCAAGGTTGATGCTCTGAAGAACCCGGCTCCGGAAATTGCTGCTGTCCCGCCCGCATCCCCCTTTCCGGACCACACGACTGCGCCGCCAGTCTCTACCGCTAGCACGGCGCGCCCCCTAAAGCACACGCCCCTGCAAAAGCAAAAGCAGGCCCCGCGCGTTGCGAGTCCGTCCGGGCCGATTTCAGTTGGTGGAGCGCCGTTGGACATTGCACCTGGCAACCCGCATTAGCCCACGCATAAATCCGGCGCTTCCGCGGCTACTAGACTAGCCGCCAATCGGTCCCGAGAGCGCTTTAAGACCCGCTTCTATCGTCGCAATGTCCTGCTCGACCTGGGCGATTGATGACCGGCAATCGAAGCCCGTCCTGGCTTTCAAATCGACGACCAATCTCCGGCGATGGCCCTGCATTTCCTCAAGTGACCGGCAATCCTTTAGTCTCGTGAGGCTATCTACAATTAGCTCGATTGCACTGTATCCATCCGGTGAAGGCCGCCTTGCCGAATGAGGCGTGTTGTTGAGAACTGTCCTTATGGACAGTGATAGGCCCAGTGCCCAAGTCGAACGGCTCAAAGTAGTGGACACAGGCCGGCGGCGGCGCTGGTCCGAGGATGAGAAGCTCAAGATCGTCCTGGAGAGCTTACAGGCGCCGCGCCAGGTCGCAGCAACCGCGCGGCGGTATGGCGTTTCGCGCTCGTTGCTGCTGCGATGGCGACGGTCGTTTCGTCCCGAGCCGAAGGATGCCGCCGATCAACCTGGCTTCGTACCGGCGATAGTGGTCGCGGAATCAGGGCCGACGCCTGATCCAGTCGCGCCAGCCAGCAGCAGCGGGTCGATCGAGATCGAGTTTGCTGCCGGGGCTCGGATGCGGATCACTGGCGCGGTCGACGCGGCGACGCTGAAGGCCGCCGTGGCGGCGCTGGCAGATGGACGCCTGCGGTGATCCCGATTGCTTCGGGTGTGCGGGTGTGGATTGCGACCGGCCACACCGATATGCGTCGCGGCATGAACTCCCTGGGCTTGCTGGTCCAGGAAGCCTTTAAGCGAGACCCGCACGGCGGCGATCTCTATGTGCTCCGTGGCAGGAGCGGCAAGCTGATCAAGATCCTTTGGCACGATGGACTGGGCATGTCGCTCTGGAGCGCGGCCGCTTCCTGTGGCCGTCGTCGGCTGATGGCGTATTGCCTCTGGACTCGGCTTGCCTACGCCACACTTCCTCGCCGCTGCGGGCGCGGTCGTAGGAATCGCGTTGACCGGGCGTTGGAAGCTTCAAACCGGTGCAGGAATCGATCTTGCGCCCTCGATGCACTGGCCCTCACCTGTACTGGCAATCGACGCAGACGCCGACCGCGGGCCAGTCCTGATTACGGTCGAATACCGCATCTCCCCGGAGCGCCGCGAAGCCTTCCTCGTCTCCATCAGAGACTTGGAACAACAACGAAGGCGTGATGGCGCATATTCCTGGGACGTCTTCGAGGACGCCGCCGAGAGCGGACGCTTTCTGGAGACGTTCATGGTCGCATCTTGGCTCGAGCACCTGCGGCAACACCAGCGCGTGACCAATACCGACAGGGCCGTTCAGGACGCCATCCGCGAGTTCGGCGCCACGGCCGAGCCCAGGGTCACCCACTTCGTCGCCGCCAAGTTTCGGTAAACCGGCTTTGGCACGCACAGCAAACAGTCGTTGCCGTAGATGCTGATATGCCGACGTTGGGGCGCTACCATCTAGCGTGAGAAATCGTACAAAATCGTGGTTTGGAGCACAAAATCACAGCCTTGGTAGCGGGATCGAATCGAACTGCCGACATCAGCATTCTTCACCTTTACGCCGAACAGCGGCCTCCTCCCCACAGGCGAGACGATGGCACGTCGGTTCGCTATGCCAACGAGACCAGCTTCTCGGTCGCAGGTCGCTGCCCTGCTCTCGTCCATTCGATCGCGTCGAACCGACGCCGGCCTCACGCCTCGGACCGGCTGTTCATATTTGCCGTCAATAGATTTTTCTTGATCTCTCGGTGCACACGTCGTGCACACGCGGCCACTTAACTAGTTGAAAGACTTAAACTCTCGCTCCAATCCATCATGGGCGCAACGGAAAGTCTGTGATTTAAGCTATTCATATTACTGAGATATTCCAGCTCCAATCGACCCGCATCGATTGAGAAATCTGATTTGGTGAGGCTTCCGCCATCAGGCTCTTCTAGGTCCATATATGCATGAATTGGAAGCGGAAATCGCGCCTTCGGATTCTCCGGGCGCACGTCGCGCCCACGAGAACAAGGCGTTCGCCTGGCTTCCGGAACTGCCCAGGACTCATCGCCCAGATTAGCCGGCACAACATTTGTCTCGATCGCATTCGAGCGAACCCGGCATCCGCCGACTCGTCCGATGCGGCTTCCAACGTCACCGATCTCGTCGGCACGAGCAATCGCATCGAAGGCCGTGTCTGACCTGTTCCGTTTCGCCCAAGACCGCGCTACCGACGCAAGCTTCGCGCGTAATGCGATAGCAGCAACATTCATTTCCCGATCGCCAGCATGCCGTTCTCCAGCGATCGGCTCTCTGCAGAATGTCTTTTCAATTTGGTGATGCGCCACGCGACATAATGCGGCCTGAGAGGACCGTCTCGACGCCGAACTCGGGTTGACGCGCGAATGAAGCGGCAATCGTTGCGCTGTTCGGTCACGGGCAAACCTAGATCGGGCGCGTTCGCAATGAAAACAAAATGACCATCGCGTCCACTGCCCCGCCCCCGACGCTTTTGTTGTCTGTCCCAAGTGAAATTTGGAATGGCCAGGTCCCCTTGTTTCGCTTCTCCTACGAGGAAACGCTGATGGTGCCGTAACGCTTTCGCGAAACGGTGACCTGATCGCGCATCAATCATCAGGGGCTCTTCATGACCGCACGTTTCCCAATGTTCTCGCTCTCCCGGCGCCGCCTCCTCGCTACGGCCTCCGTGATTGCAGCAGCGACCTTGACGGCGACGGCGGGTCTCTCTCCAGCTCGAAGTGCCGGCGCTCCACCGAACGGCGGCGACGTCACCTTCCTCATCGACTCGCTCGGCAGCACCTGGATTCCGAACAACAGCGCGATCTCCAGCTTCCAAGGCCACATCTGGGGCCACGTGACCGACAAGCTCGTCTATGTCGATGCTGACGGCAAGGTCAGCCCCTGGATCGCCGAAAGCTGGGAGCAGAACGGCGAGGCCACGCAGTTCACCCTGCACCTCAAGAAGGGTGTGACCTTCTCCGACGGAACACCGCTCGACGCGTCAGCCGTGGTCGCCAATCTCGACATCTGGTACGCAGGCCGGCGGAACGAGGGGATCAATCCGATTGGCCTCTTCCCGAAGACTTACGACCACGCCGAGGCGGTCGATGCAGCCACCGTGAAGGTTGTCTTCAAGGCACCGACGCTCGGGTTTATCCCGACGCTCGGCTATCACGGCTCGATCCTCATCTCCCCGAAAACGATCGCGCAGCCCGCCGCACAGCAGGCTGATCTGGCCAAGACATCCGGGAGCGGCCCGTATGTGGTCGCTTCCTGGAAAGAGGGCGACTTCGTCAAGCTGGTCAAGCGCAAGGACTACAATTGGGGGCCGGCAGCCGTCGGCCACACCGGTCCGGCCTACCTCAACTCGATCACCTACAAACTCGTGACCGAGCCGTCGCTGCGGGTCGCCGCTGTCCAGTCGGGACAGGCCGATGTCGCCTACAGCCCCTCACCGCAGGAACTGAAGTCGCTCAAGGAAGCGGGCTTCACGGTCGCGACCCCGCGCTATCTCGGTTTCGTCAACGGCCTCGCGATCAACACCAAGCTGGAGCCATACAATGACGTGAAAGTGCGCCAGGCTCTTCAGGCCGGCATCAACCGGAAGGAGATCATCGATACCGTCTATACGCCTGACTGGAAGCTGGCGACGTCCTTCATCCAGAGCAACGTGCCGGGTGCCACCGACCATAGCGAGCTCCTGGCCTACAATCCCGGCAAGGCGGAGAAGCTTCTCGACGAAGCTGGCTGGATCAAGGGTGCTGGCGGCATCCGGACCAAGGACGGCAAGCAGCTGTCGCTGACGCTCCACTCCAACCCCTATCTTGCGACGGCAAAGTCGATCGACGAGCTCATCGCCCAGCAACTCGGCAAGCTCGGCTGGAAGGTCACCATTCGCGCCTACGACGTCGTGACGTTCGGCGAGAAGGTCCGGTTCGGCGGGCCGGCCGTGCCGGCCTACGAGGTGACGCGCAGCTTCATCGACGCCGGCACGGTGGCCAGCATCCTCACCGACGCCAACAACGGCGAGAACTGGTTCAACCTCGGCGACAGCGACAAGAAGCTCAATGAACTGCGCGACAAGATCGCCGGCGCGGCCTCTCTCGACATTCGCAATCCGCTGCTCGACGAGTTGCAGACCTACGTTCTCGAGCAGGGCTATTTCATCCCGCGCACGCAGATCGTCCAGCGGATCTACGTGCAGTCCCCGAAGCTCAAGGGGGAGGTCTACAACGGCATCGCCTACGCCAGCTATTACACGGCAACGATCGGCGAGTAATCCGCAGTGCAAACAAGCAGCGTGAGGAGGCGACCGGCATGAGAAGCGCCTACCTGTCCTATGCCGCGAAGCGCTTCGCCCAAGCCGTCGTCGTCATCCTGCTGGCTTACGTCTTCACCTTCGTCGTCGTCAGTATTTTGCCTGGTGACCCCATCACCAACGTGCTGCGCGACCCGCAGAATGGATTCAGCGAGGATCAGATCAAGGAGATCATCGCCGCCCAAGGCCTGGACCGGCCAATTCCGATCCAGCTCTGGGCGTCCTTGTCCAACTTCGTGACCGGCGACCTCGGCCTGTCGATGCGATCCAATCGGCCTGTGACGACCCTGATCGCCGAGGTTCTCCCTTCGACACTGATCCTTGCATCCGCAGCTTTCGCCATCGCGCTGCTGCTGGCGGCTACGATCGCCTACGGCACCCAGTTCCTTCCGAAACGGTGCGGCCAGGGCTTGCTGCGTGGCTTCCCATCGTTGTTCCTGTCGGTGCCGAACTTCGTGATCGGCCTGGTGCTGATCCACATCTTCGGCTTCCAGCTCGGGTTCTTTCGCGTGATCGCGCCGGACAGCTTCTGGGCGACCTTCTTCGCCGCGGTCGCGCTCGGCATCCCCATCTCCGCACGGATCACCGAGGTGCTGATCGCGAACCTCGACAACGAGTCCGAGCAGGAATACGCCGCCGTTGCGCGCAGCCGTGGGCTCGGGCAGATGCGCCTCTTTGCCAAGCACCTGCTCAAGCCGTCTTCGCTCCCGGTCATCACCGTCATCGCACTTGCCATCGGCGAACTGCTCGGCGGTTCGCTGATCACCGAGACAGTGTTCGGACGGACCGGTATCGGCAGCCTGGTGCAGCGTTCGGTGAGCACGCAGGACCTGCCTGTCCTGCAAGCGGTCGTCTCGCTTGCGGCAGTGGTGTTCGTGCTCGTCAATTTGATCGCCGACCTCGTCGACCCGCTGCTGGACCCGCGCGTGAAGCTGATCGGCGGTCGCAAGGTCCGCCCGACCACCGCCGACGAGAGCTCCACCAATCTTTCCCAGGCGGTGACGCCATGACGCTCGTCTCCTTTTCCTCCTCGCCACGCATCACGGCGATCAGCCGGCTGGCAGCCCTTCGGGTGCCGCCGACCGTCGCGCTCGCCTTCGTGGTCATCGCGCTCGTGATCGCCTGGTCGCTCGCGCCGAGCTTGTTCACGAGTCATGATCCCGCCAGCGGCGTTCCCACTGACAAGCTGCTCAGCCCCAGCGCAGCGCATTGGTTCGGCACCGATCACCTCGGTCGCGACCTCTATACCCGGGTCGTCTATGGCACGGCCTCCTCGGTGACGAGCGCGCTCATCGCGGTCGTCATCGCCGCGGTTGCCGGCGGGCTCATCGGCCTCCTGGCCGGCTTCCTCGGCGGCTGGATGGACATCGTGCTCGCCCGCCTGGTGGATGTGCTGCTGGCGATCCCGAACTTCCTGCTGGCGGTCATCGTCGTCACCGCGATCGGTTTCGACACCACGAACGCTGCGGTTGCGACCGGCGTCTCGGCGGTCGCCGTGTTCGCGCGGGTGATGCGCTCGGAAGTGATCAAGACCCGGCAGGCCGTTTTCGTCGAGGCATCGTTCCTGATGGGCGGCTCGCGCTGGCACATTCTGTTGCGGCACGTGCTGCCGAATGCATCGCGCTCGGTGCTCCCGCTCGCGGTGCTGCAGTTCGGCCTGTCGATCCTGGTGATCGCCAGCCTTGCTTTCCTCGGCTACGGCGATCCGCCTCCCGCCTCCGACTGGGGCCTGCTGATCTCGATCGGCAAGGACTACCTCAAATGGCCGTGGCTGGTGTACGCCCCCGCCTTCGTCACGATCGCGACCGTCCTCTCCGCAAACAGGATCAGCCGATGGCTCCGCAAGACAGACTGACCGCCACGTTCACCCGCGCCGAGCGCGTCGCGCCGACGCCGCTGCGGTCGATTCCGCAGCTCCGGGTCGACGGCCTGTCGGTCTCCTATGGGCCGCACGAGGTCGTGACCAACGTGAGCTTTGAACTCGGCCGCGGCGAGAACCTCGCCCTCATCGGGGAGTCCGGCTCCGGCAAATCGACGATCGCCCGCGCAGTGCTGCGGCTACTCCCCAGCGGCGGGCACGCCACCGGCCGCGTGGCGTTCGACGGCCAGGAGGTGCTGGGGATTTCCGAGCGCGGCTTCCGGCCGCTGCGGGGACGAGCTATCGGGTTCGTCCCGCAGGACCCCGCCAACTCACTCAACCCGGTGCGGACGATCGGTGCCCAGGCGCAGGAGGCGGCTGCGCTGCTCGACGACCCCGACAAGGCGATCCGCAAGCAGCTCATCCTGGAGACGTTCGCCCAGGTTGGGCTCGACACCCCCCTGCGTGTCTACGACTCCTACCCGCACCAGCTGTCCGGCGGCATGCTCCAGCGCGTGCTGATCGGCCTTGCGATCCTGCCACGGCCGGCACTGCTGGTCGCGGACGAGCCGACCTCCGCGCTCGACGTCACGATCCAGAAGCGGATCCTCGACCTGCTCACGCGGCTGCAGCACGACCTCAAGATCAGCCTGCTGCTCATCACGCACGACCTTGCGATCGCCGCCGAACGAGCGGACTCGCTCGTGGTGCTCAAGGACGGTGTCATCCAGGAGGCTGGCCGGACCGCTTCCGTCTTCTCCTCGCCGGCGTCGGCCTACGCAAAGAGGCTGCGCGCGGATGTCCCGGCCCTCAACCCCGACCGTTACGCCGCACTGCGCGACACGGGCTTCCGTTCCCTCAAGACCGGCCAGGCACCGAAGATCGAGGTCAGCGCCGTCACGAAGACGTTCACAGTCGACGGCAAGGCGCTGACGGCCGTCGACGATTTGTCGTTCAGCGTCCCTGCTGGCACCACGCACGCGCTGGTCGGCGAATCGGGCTCGGGAAAGACCACGACGGTCCGGTTGCTGCTTGGGCTGGAGGGACCCGACACCGGGAGCATCTCGGTCGCAGGCGAACAAATCACCGGCCGCTCGCCCGAGGCACTGCGGACGGTGTGGCGCCACCTTCAATTGGTCTACCAGAACCCGTTCACCTCGCTCGATCCGACCTGGACGATCGAGCGGCTCGTGCGCGAGCCGCTCGATCGATTCAAGATCGGAACGCAAAAAGAACGGGATGAGCGCGTCCGCGAAGCGTTGGCCGATGTCGGACTTGGCGAGCACCTGCTCTCCCGCAAGCCCGGGGCCCTGTCAGGTGGCCAGCGCCAGCGCGTGGCCATCGCCCGGTCGCTGGTCCTCAAGCCCGACGTGATCGTGCTCGACGAACCCACCTCCGCGCTCGACGTCAGCGTCCAGGCCGGCATCGTCGAAGTCCTGCTCTCGCTACAGGCCAATCTGGGCCTGACCTACGTGTTCGTGTCTCATGACCTGGCGCTGGTGCGTCAGCTCGCCCACACCGTCTCCGTGATGCATCGCGGACGCATCGTCGAACACGGGACCGTCGCCGACATCTTCGATAACCCTCAGCAGCCCTATACGAGGTCGCTGCTGGCGTCGATCCCGTCGGGTGGCGACGATGTCGCGCACATTCGCACGCGCGCCTTCGGTTGATCATGACCGCAGATTGAATGAGCCGCGGAAGGCCCCTGCCCGCTCAGTTCTCATCATCCAGTGCAAGCACGGCAAAGCTCGCGAGCCAGTGCTCTCCCATGTAGTGACCGGCGATATGGGGGAGGCCTGCGGCCAGATGCTCGCGCGCCGCTTCATGAGCAACGACGCGGCGGGGGTCGCCTGCCGGCAAGGCGTCGCCGAGAGAGCGCCAGCACCAGGCGCGGCTGAGATTGAGCCCGTCGAGATGAGCGATCTTGCCATCGGTGCGATCGGTGACCGTCGCAGGCTTGAACAGCGTTGCCGGCCGTCGTTCGACCAGCCGCGGCAGAAACCGATCAAACCAGGGCAGGAACGCGTCCGGGGGCAACAGGCGCCGCATGCACTCGGCTTCGATAAGAGCCGAGGACTGGAAATCGTCGCCGCTCGGCTCACCCCAGGCGGGGCAGTCCGTGTCCTCACCATACCAGCGCTGGCCAGTCTCGTGCAGCAACCTGGCGAGCACTTCATCCTTTTTGATGCCGGCGTAGTCTGCCGCCATCCGCAGGCCAAACGCCGTATTGAAATGGGTGCCGACGCGTACGGGATAGAACGCCAACGGCAGGAAGTCGCGAAAGCGTTGCGCGATGATTTCGGCCAGCGGCGCGAGATTGCGGCTCCAGCGATCGTCAGGGTGGAGCGCCAGTTCAGTCGCGAGCTTCAGGATCCAGGCCCAGCCATACGGCCGCTTGAAGCCGCGGGCAGTCGGGCGGGCGAAGTAAGCACGTTCGGCGGCAACCTTCTCGGGCACGAATTGCGTATCGAAGAGGGCGCGGATGTCGGAGGCTGCCGCAAGGTCGGGAAACCTGCGCAGCAGTCGCGCCAGCATCCAGTAGCTGTGGACACAGGAATGCCAGTCATAGCTGCCGTAGAAGATCGGATGCAGCTGGCTCGGCGTGCGGGCATCCGCAGGTTCAGCCAGCGCGTGATCAACGTTATTGGGATATTCGCGCCCGACATGGCCGAGCGCGATGTTGGCAAAATGCGAGGCATGTTCGCGGGTAAGACGGGGCGTGGTCACGGCTTGGCCTTTCCAGTGTTCCGGCCGATCAATGTCTCGATCAGGCGCGGCAGGAGGTAGATCGGAAATTGCGTCGCCGCGAAGTATAGCGCCATGCGTGGCGAGGCGGCAGCACCCAGCGCCGACCAGACCAGGCCGACATTACGGTTGCCGAGGATGAGCCCGACAGTCAGCCGCTGGCCCAAATTGCCCGGCAGCAGCACGGCACCAGCTGCTTGAAGGGCGATGTTGCAAGCGAAGGCGAGCCCGAGGCAGAGCGTGGCGGCCTGCACATCCGCCGCGATCTGCGCGCGAATGTCAGCCATCGTCGCCACCGCAAAGACGAGAAGCGCCGCGACGATGATCCCGTCGACCATCCCGCCATGGGCCGCCAGCACCGGGGCCGCATGCCGGCGGACCAGGAAAGCCACCCCTTCGGCGCCGCCGATCAACAGCGCCAGACGAAGCGCGAGCTCGAGCGCGCTGATCTCGAGACCGCCGAACCAGCCTGCAAGAAGCGGCACGGTGACCGGAGCCAGCACCATGGACAACACCGTCACCACGAGCGGCACCGCCCCGTCGAGCCCGAGCATGCGTGCCACCGCTGCCGTTCCGCTCGATGGCGGCGCCGAGGCGGCGAGCACCGCCGCAAGCGCGATCTCCGGACCAAAGTTCAAGGCGTGACCGGCAACACCGATGACGAGTGGACAGGCCACCATGACGACGGCCGGCAAGAGCACGGAAAGCGATGGCCGTCGCAGCGTTGCGACGACGGCCTGACTGTCGATCCGCAACAGCGTTCCCAGCACGATCAGGAAGATCGTGGTTGGCATCAGGGGGCGAGCGAGGTCCGCAAGAGCCGGAAAGACCAATCCAAGCAGGACGCCAAGCGCCAGCAATGTCGGTCCGCGCGGGATGAAGTGCAGGAGTAAAGACCGCATACGCCGCGCCCAATCATGTCGTCTCCGCCAGGAGACCACACCCCGCATCATTCTTGAAATCGATTATTACTATATCTATCATCGTTCAAATGAATTTGGCTTCCGTCGACCTCAACCTCCTGGTCGCCTTCGAGGCGCTGATGGAGGAACGCCATGTGACCCGCGCCGGCCAGCGCATCGGCCTGGCGCAACCGTCCATGAGCAGCACGCTGACGCGGCTGCGTGCGCTGTTTGGCGATGAGCTCTTCGTGCGCTCGGCCTCCGGCATGCAGCCGACGGCCAAGGCGCTGGCGCTGGCGCGGCCGATCAGCGACGCTCTGGGGCAGATCCGGGGCGTGCTCGAACCCACATCAGCCTTCAATCCGGCAACAGCCCGCCATCGCCTGTCTATTGCGGCGACCGACTATGGCGACCTCGTCGTGGTGCCGCGACTGGTCGAGGCGTTGCGGCGGGACGCGCCTGGTATCGATCTCGTAGTGCGCCCCATCATTGATCCGGCCGCGAGTGTCGCAAGCCTGGAACACGGCGATGTCGACGCGCTGATAGGTGGCCATCTTCCCGCTTCCCCGCGCATCATCCGATCCACGCTTTTCACGGAGAGTTTCGTCTGCATTCGCGACGCCAAGCGCGCCAAACTGAAAGCCCGTCTCACCAAGGACGATTACACGCGGCTCCCGCATGTGATGTTCTCCTCCGCCGGCGGCGACGGGCTTCCCGGCGCAATCGACACGATGCTGAGCCGGCACGGACGCAAGCGCCGGACCGCGATCACGCTCGCCCATGTCGTCGCGGTGCCGTTTGCCGTCGCCGGCACCGATCTCGTGGCAACCATGGCCGAGCGCGTCGCGCGCCGCTTCGCGACAGCCGCCGGCGTATCTGTCGTTCCGATTCCCTACGATGTGGAGCCATTCACCATCGACCTTCTCCACACGCGCCGCGCCATGGCCAATCCGGCGCTGCGCTGGTTCATCGAACTGGTCAATCGCGTCTGCGGGACGCTGTAGCGATCGGCGGGCCGGCAGCAGGCTGCTATTCCCGCTCAATCAGCTGCGCGATCTCCCAGACATGGCCTGAGGGGTCGGCAAAGGACGCAGTTCGTCGCCCCCACGGACGGTCGATCGGGCCATTGAGCAGATCGACGCCAATCTCCCGCAGGGCTGAACAGACCTGATCGACGTCGACGACCCTGATCGTCAGGAGTGCGCGCGCCCCTGCGGAGGACTGCGCGACACGCAGCGGCTCGACAAGCGGCGGTGCCTGAGACGCGTCGAGAAGATTGACCAGGAGCCCACCAAATCGAAGCACGGATGAGACCGCATCTTCCCAGACCGTCTCGGACGCGAAAACCTTGGCGTAAAACGCTTTCGACGACGCAATGTCATCGACGAACAATGTGATGACTTCAACTTCGCTTGGCAGACCATTGACCATGTCGTCCTGCTCCTCACCGTTGCTGCGGCAGCCTGCACAAGCGTGACAAGCCGCCTGCCGCTATATCTCACGATGTTAGAGCATGGCGCAATTCGGCGAGCCGGGTCATCGACCCGGCTTGGAAGCCTCGATCCCTAATTGAATAGATCCGGTTCCGCCTCGGTGATCCAGTCCCACAACGGCTGAAAGCTGAAATAGCCGCCCTTGTGCGTTCCGACCTGCCGCGAGGTCAGGCTGGCGATCTCGTGGGGGATCGGCTTTGGCGTACCGGCGGCTTCCGCAAGCAGCTGGGCACGCGCGGCATTGTCCATGGCGATGTAGCACCAGGCGGCAGCCTCGATGGTCGGTCCGACCGTGAGCAGGCCGTGGTTCTGCAAGATGGCCGCCTTCTTCGATCCCAGCGCCTGCGCGATCTTGCGGCCCTCTTCCGCCTCCAGCACGACGCCGGAGAACGGATCGAACAGCACGTGATCCTCGTAGAAGGCGCAGGAATCCTGCGTCAGCGGATCGAGCAGGCGGCCGAGCGCCGACCAGGCCTTGCCATAGGTCGAATGGGTGTGCGCGGCCGCGATCACCTCAGGATGCGCGGCGTGGATCGCGGAGTGAATCACGAAGCCGGCCTGGTTGATCGGCTTGTCACCGATCAGGATGTTGCCATCGTGATCGACGAGCTGAAGATCCGATACCTTGATCTGGCTGAAATGCTTCGACAGCGGATTGGTCCAGAACCGTTCGGGGAACTCCGGATCGCGCACGGTGACGTGGCCTGCGAGCCCCTGATCGAACCCGTAGCGCGAGAACAGGCGGAATGTTGCGGCAAGCCGCTGTTTGCGGTGCAGCCGCTCTTCCTCGAACGTCGCGGCCGGCGTGCGCTCGACCAGAGAGTATTTCTTGGGCTTCTCGACGACCTTGTTCATTGTTGCCTTTCCTTTTTTAGTATTCGAGATCCTTGTCGAAGACGTCGGCCAGCGCCACGCCATGGGCGTAGGCGTCGAGGTTGACCAGCGTTTTATCGGCCAGCCGCTTGGCATCCTCGCCACCCGTCCATGACACATGCGGGGTCAGGACGACCTTGGGATGGCGATAGATCGGATCGCCCTCCGGCGGCGGCTCGGGATCGGTGACGTCGAGCGTCGCGCCGGCAATCCGCCCCTCGTCGAGCGCCTGCAACAGCGCACCCTGATCGACGATCCGCCCTCGCGCGACATTGATTAGGTGCAGCGACGTCTTGGCCCGCGCCAGCACATCGGCGTTGATCAGACGCGCGGTCTTGGTCGTCGCCGGCAGAGCAAGGACGAGATGATCGGAAGCCGCGACCAGTTCCTCGATGCTATCAACCGGCTGGATGCCCGGAAGGACGTATGGCCAGGCCGAGCGCCTGAGAACCCTGATGTTGACACCGAACGGCTTGGCCCGCTCGGCGACTGCGCGGCCGATCGCGCCGAAGCCGGCAATCCCGATCGTCTTGCCGGTGAGCGAGCCCAGCGGACTGATCTTCCACTGCTCGCGATTGCGCGGCCGGATGTCATGGATGCGCTTCTCGAAGCCGAGAATCGCCGCAAGGACATATTCCGCGATCGGATCAGCCGAGATGCCGCGGCCGACCGTGACCACCGGACCGTCGAGCAGCCATGCCGGAAAGAAATCGACTCCCGTCGATGCGGTCTGGATCCAGTGCAGGCCAAACGGCCAGCCGGCCGGCTTCTCCGCAGGCGCTTTGTGCCAGCCCACGAGCGGCCGCGTCAGCAGCACGTCGGCTTCGGGAGCAACCTCCCAGGGAGCGCGATCGGCGGAATGATCGATGATCAGCGGGCGCGACCAGTGATCGACCAGCGCCGCACGAATGTCCGGGCCAAGCTGATTGACGATGATCGGCGATCGCACGCTGGTGGAGGCGCGCTGGCTTTCAATTCGGGGAGTGTTCATGTCACGCAGTCACGTTGGCAACGATCCGGATATGCTAGGCGTTTGCTGCAAGATAGTCCTTTCAAAGATGACGGGTGTCTTGCAACAAGAGGACGACGCGCTTCGACAAGACATAAGAATTTGTCTCCGGAGCCTTGGCGCTTCTGCGGGGGCCGCGCCCGACGCGACCAAGTGCTCGAACCTGAGACCCACTGATTAAGAGCCAGTTGGTCCCATCCCAAGAAGTCGCGTCATTGATCGAATAGGTCGTAGTTAGCTGCGAGAGTGCAAAGAAGCTGCGCTTTCCGGGACCAATCCGCCTGCTTCAAAACGTGAACCGCTCGATGCCGCAGTCGGTCGTCGCGGCGCTTCCTGTTCAGGAGTCGAATCTAATGGAGTGACCTCGTGGAACTCGAATACCTCACGCAGGAGGGCGTTTCCGCGCTGGCGCAGCACAAAGCTTAATTTAGCGACAGCAGGGCATCACTGATCTTCTCGGCCGTCATGATCACGGGGATGTTGGTATTGGCCGTCGGCAGCCGCGGCATGATCGAGGCATCCGCCACAAAGATGTTCTCGCTGCCGATCACCCTGCCCCCGGGATCGACCACCGCCATCCGGTCGGCGGGATCGCCCGCGCGGCATGTCCCCACTGGATGCCAGACTCCGAACACGCTTTGCCGTACGAAAACTTCGAGGGCACGGTCGTCGGCAAGCGTCGCCTGGAAGGCCGTGCCGTTGAGCAGCACGAGCCGGATCACAAGCGCCCTGAGGCCCGCGGGTATGTCGAGCATTGGCCCGAGGATGGACGCAACGATGCGATTGACGGTGCCGTACCGGCTCAGCCGCTTGATCCGCGGAGAAAAGGAGGCCGGGAAGAAATCGCCCGCCTCCGGGTTGAGCGCGGGATGAACGACAATCTTCGCGAGCAGCCGGACGGCCGCGACCATCCGTTCGAGATCGCGTCGGTCGGACAGCAGGTTGAAATCGACCACAGGATAGGTTTTCGGGTCGCGGCTCGCCAGCGTGAGCGAGCCGCTCGAATACGGCCGGTTGCACCAGAGAAAGTAGAGACCAAGCCGCGTGCCCAGCGCATGCCACCCGCCGCGCGCCGCGGCCGTGATGTACATGTCGGAGGCGTCGCAGCCGGGATGTTCGGACGAGAAGCGCATCGCCGCGAAATTGGGACGCCGCCGGGCAAGCGGCAAGCGCAACCGCCGCGGCAAATATTGACAGAAGGTCAGTGCGGGATGATCGCGCAGATTGCTGCCGACGCCGGGCAGATCGATCGCCACGGGAATGCCGAGCGCTTGCAGCGCCGCACCTGGGCCGATGCCCGCCCGCATCAGGATCGCCGGCGATTGCAGCGCGCCTGCGGTCAGGATCACGCGGCCGGCGGCGACGGCGAGCTTCTGCCCGCCCCGCGCGACCACCACGCCCCTCGCGCGGCGGCCATCGAGCTGGAGTTGTTCGACCTCGCTGTCCGCCCAGATGGTCAGGTTCGGCCGCGCGCGCGCTGCTGCGTCGAGATATCCGGCGGCGGTCGAGACGCGCCGGTCGTTGCGATTGGAGAAGGCCGGCGGAAAGATGCCGTCCTCGAACTCGCCGTTCTGGTCCCTTCGGAACGGCAGGCCGGTTGCCGACAAAGCCTCTCCCACGGCCTTGCCAAACGGCGGCATCGCCTCGCGCGCGATGCGGCGGATCGGGATTGGGCCGTGCTTGCCATGCAGCGGGCCGTGGAAATCCAGGTCCGTTTCGAGCTTGAGGAAGTACGGCAGCACATCCGCCCATCCCCAGCCGCGCGCGCCGAGATCGCGCCATTCGTCATAATCACGCGGCAGGCCGCGATTGGCCGATTGCACGTTGATGCTGGAGCCACCGCCCATCACCCGGCCCTGCTCGTAGGCGCGGACGATCGGCTTGCCCTCGGCATTGCGGCCGGCGGCCGCTGACAGGCCCGGCCAGATGTATTTGTCGCCGAAGAACAGCGTCATCGGATAGCTGTCGAGGATTTCCGGCGGCGTCGCCTCGGGCGGCGTGTCCATCCCGGCTTCGATCAGAAGCACGCGGCGGCTTCCGTCTGCGGAAAGCCGATTGGCGAGCACGCAGCCCGCCGATCCGCCACCGACGATGACGTCGTCGAAATGCAGCCCATCCATTCCCGTCTCGTCGCGCAATTCGATGGATCGGCGCGGCCACGAATGCGGCCGCGCCGATTTGGCTCAGCGGAAGTTACCCTTGGTCTCGGGGATCACGACCGCACCAATCAGGTAGATCACGAACACGCCGACTGCGAAGTAGGCCAGCGACATCGGGATCTCCGCAGGACTACCGCTCACCAGCGAGACGAAGGTCGGCATCATGCCGCCCAGCGCGAAGCCGATATTCCAGGACAGGCCCGTGCCGCTCGCGCGCAACGCGGTCGGAAAACGCTCGTTGAGGAAGATCAGCACCGGCGCATAGCCGGCATTGCCGATGAAGGCGATCGCGAGCGCATAGAGCGTGATTTGCGTCGTGTCCTTGGTCGCCGCGAGATTGAGATAGCACAGCGGCAGCAGCACCGCGGCCAGGACACCGATGATGAGGAACGTCTTTTTGCGGCCGATACGATCGCTCAGCGCGCCGACCAGCACGGCCGAGAAGAACGCCGACACGCTCGCGCCCATCAGGATCAACGACGAGGTCTGGTTCGGGACCGCATTGATGACTTTCAGGAAGCTCGGCAGGTAGCCCGAGGTCAGGTAATAGCCGGCGCCGCCACCGAAGGTGATGAGAAGGTTGACCAGCAGCACGCCGCGATATTCGCCGGAGAACACGTCCCTGACCGGCGCCTTCGAGACCTTCGCCTGCTTGTTACCCTGCTGGCGCTTGAGCTCCTTGAAGTAAGGCGACTCCTCGAGGTTGCGGAAGATGAACCAGCCGAGCAGCGAGCTCAGCAGCCCCGAGAAGAACATGAAGCGCCAGCCCCATACCGCGAAGGCATCGCCGGGGAAGATCGACGACGTGATCAGGAAGATGAAGGACGCGAGCAGCGCACCGATGCCGGCGCCACCGCCGCCGACCAGACCCGACATCGCGCCGCGCCATTGCGCCGGCACCGACTCGGTGCCGATGGTGTGGGTGGAGGCCACGACGCCGCCGACGAAGATGCCCTGCACCAGACGCAGGATCGGGAAGAGGATCGGCGCGATCACACCGACCTGCGCGATGGTCGGCAACAGACCGAACGCCGCCGTGCTGATGCCGACACCGATGATGGCGATCAGCATGGCCTGCTTGCGGCCGTGCACGTCGGCATAATGCCCGAACACCGCCGAGCCCAGCGGCCGCATCAGGAGCGTCACGGCGAACGAGCCGTAGACCGCGGCGAGCGACAGCGCTGGGTTGCTCGACGGAAAGAACAGCGCGCCAACGACCGGCGCCACGTAGAGCAAAATGAACAAATCGAACAGATCCAGCGCCCATCCGAGCACCGATGCGATGATCGCATTGACCATCTGCTTGTTATCCGCCGACGCTTGCGCGCCGGCGACCGGCATATCCATCTCAGCCATGTTGTTTACCTCCCCCGTTTTGATAGAGCCGCGGCTCGCGTCATTGCGAACCGCGGCAGTTTTGTCGCGTATCAGCGGCCGGTGAACTTCGGCGGACGCTTGGCGTTGAAGGCCTCGACGCCTTCCTTGAAGTCTTCCGACTGGCGAAGGCGGCTGTAGCAATGGCCTTTGAGCTCGATCGCGATGGCGAGCGTCGAATCCTCGGTGTCGTTGAGCAGCTTCTTGGCGGTGCGCTGTGCCAGCGGCGAGAAAGTGCGGAGCTCGTCGACCAGCTTGTCGGTCGCCTTCTCCAGCTCGGCATCCGGCACACACTCCGTGGCGATGCCCCAGTCGAACGCCTGCTTGGCCGAGATACGCTTGGAGCGCATCACGATGTCCTTGGTGCGGGTGATACCGACCATCTTCTGCAGACGGGCCGAACCGCCCGAGCCCGGGATCTGGCCGAGCTTTTGCTCCGGCAGCGCGTATTGCGTGGTCTCCGAGGCAATGCGGAAGTCGCAGGCGAGTGACAGCTCGAAGCCGACGCCGAAGCAATAACCGCGGTTGGCAACGATCACGGGCTTGGCGCAGCGCGCAGGCGCGGCGACGTTCCAGGCGAGCTTGGAAACGTGCTCGGGGCTCGCTTCCATGAAGCCGCCGATATTGCCGCCGCTGGAGAAATGCTCGCCCTCGCCGCGCACTACGATGACGCGCACGCGCGGATCCTCGTCCAGCGTTTCGAAGGTCAGGCGCAGCTGGTCACGCTGCGGCATCGCCACGACGTTGTAGGGCGGCCGGCCCAGGATGATATCGGCCCGCTCATGCGCCTCATCGATCTCGACCTTGAACCCGTCGAGTTTTGCGAGTCGGGGATCGGTAAAATTGTAGGCTGACGGCATGTTGGTTTCCTTCTGTTGATTGTTGATGAGTGATGATCAGGCGGCGTCTGATGGCGGCAGGCGCTCGGCTTCGTATTCACCGGCGACGAGCAGTCGCCGCAGCAGTTTGCCGACCGGCGATTTGGGAATGGCGTCGACGAAGACGTAGCGCCGAGGCCCCTTGAAATTGGCAAGGCCCGTGGTCCGGCAGAACTGCTCCAGCTCGACGTCCGACACAGGGCGATTGCGCTTGACGAAGGCGGCGACGACCTTGCCCCATTTCTCGTCGGCAACGCCGACCACTGCGACCTCGTCGACCGCGGGATGCAGCGACAGGCAGCTCTCGATCTCGACCGGCGAGACGTTCTCGCCGCCGGTGATGATCATGTCGTCGACGCGCCCGGTGACGAACAGGTCGCCGTCGGGATCGACGAAGCCGGTATCGCCCGTAAAATACCAGCCCTCGCGCAGCGACTTGGCGTCGGCTTCAGGACGGCGCCAGTAGCCCTCGAAGGCCTCGTCGCCGGCGAGCGTCGCGATGATCTCGCCCTCCTCGCCGACCGCAGCAAGCTCCGCGACCGACTTCGCGCCGATGCGCACGACCTTGACGTGCTGGTTCAGCCCGGCCTTGCCGGCCGAGCCGGGCTTTGCCGCGGCATCCTGGTCGATCGTAAAGGTGTAGATCTCGGAGCTGCCGTAGTGATTGACGAACAACTCTGGCTTGAACGCCTCGTTCAGCTTCTTGAGAAGGCCGTCGGTCATCGAGGCGCCGGCAAAACCGAGCTTGCGGACGCTGGAGACGTCGGTTTTGGAGAAGGCCTCGTGATGAACGAGGTCGTGATAGAGCGTCGGCACCAGATAGAGGTTGGTGATCTCCTCCTGCTCGATCAGCGCCAGCGCCTGGCGGCTGTCATAGCGCGGCAGGCAGATGAAGGTGCCGCCGATCAGCGACATCGCCAGCAGCGAGCGGACACCCATGGTGTGGTAGAGCGGCATCACGCCGAGCGTGCGCTCGCCGCGGCCGTAGAGATTTTGCGCGACATGAGCGATCGCGGCAGCACGTTCGGCCCGATGCCGCCGCGGCACGCCTTTCGGCCGCGAGGTCGTACCCGACGTGTAGAGCATGATCGACCACGCATCGGTGCCGACGCGCGGCTCGGCGTCCGGCGCGCTGTCCTTGATCAGATCGGCAAAGCTGGTGGCCTCCCCCGTCCCGGGATCGACGGAAACACGCAGCAGCTTGCCTGCCAACCCCGAGCCCTGCACCGCCTCGGCAGAGATATCCTGATAGACGATCGCGCAGGCTTCGGCGTTCTCGATGCAGTAATCGAGCTCGTCGGCCTTGGCGCGCCAGTTGACCGGCGTAATCACGAGCCCTGCGAACTGGCAGGCCCAGTGCAGCGTCGCCGCTTCCCAGCGGTTTTGCAGCAGCGTGACGACGTGATCGCCGGGCTTGAGGCCAAGGCGGTCGAACGATGCCACGAGCGCAGAGATCTTGCCGTACCATTGCCGGTAGGTCAGGCGCAGATCACCGTCGACCAACGCAATCGCATGGGGATCGCGCGCGGCGCTGGCGATGAAGCTGCTGGCGAGATCAAGCATCGGACGTCTCTTTTTTGGATGAAGCGAGTTCGGCGGCGGCTTCGAGCGCCGCCTGGATGATCGGTGTGTAGCCGGTGCAGCGGCAGATATGTCCGCTAAGGAGGTCGCGGATCTCGGCCTCGGTCGGCGCCGGGTTCCTGGCGAGATAGTGGTCGAGCGACATCAAAATGCCGGCGGTGCAGAAGCCGCATTGGAGCGCGTGGTTGCGGCGGAACGCCTGCTGCAGCACTCCGAGCCGGTCCGCCGACGGTGCGAGGCCTTCGACGGTCCTGAGCTCGCAACCATCGACCTGCGCAGCGAGCGTCAGGCACGACCGCGTCAGCATGCCGTCGACGACAACAGTGCAGGCGCCGCAGACGCCGTGCTCGCAGCCGACATGGGTGCCGGTCGCTCCCAGCTGGTGGCGCAGGAAATCGGAGAGCAGCATGCGCGGCTCCGCCTCGCCCTCGACCGGCTTGCCGTTGAGCGAGAAACGGACGGCATGGCGCTGATCTGCCTTGAGACGGGTCATTGCAGCACCTCGCCGATCAGATCGCGACCGATCATGCGCACGAGGTCGCGCCGGTAGCGCGCGGTTGCGTGGACGTCGTCGCGGGCACCAAGTTCGTAGGCAAAGGCATTGAGGGCATCGTCGAGCGCGCTGCCCTCCAGCCGCGGCCAGTCGCGCACGGTCGGAACGTCGGCGACGCCGCCAACGGCGATACGCACGCCCGTCGGTGTCTTCATCGCCGCGGAGGCGACAATGGCGAAATCGCCATGGCGTCGCGCGACCTCGCGGAAGGCGAAGCGCGATCCCTTGACGGCGGGCAGCGAGATTCCTTCGATCAGTTCGTCATCGGCGCGAGCGGTCAGCATCATGCCGGCGAAGAAGTCCTTGGCGGCAACGCGCCGCCGCCGCTTGGCGCTGCGCAGCAACACCTCGCCGCCGAGCGCAACCAGCGTCAGCGGCATCTCGGCGCTGGGATCGGCGTGCGCGAGCGAGCCGCAGATGGTGCCTCGGCTGCGGGTCTGCACGTGCCCGACCCAAGGCAGCGCCAGCGCGACCAGCGGCAGCGCCTCGGCAAGGTCAGGCCATGCCAGGAGGTCGGCCTGGCGCACGCCGGCGCCGATGACGACGGCATCCGTCTTCCGCTCGATCCGGCGGAGCTCCTTCAGACGCATGATGTCGATCAGCAGCTTCGGCTTGGCGAGACGCATGTTGAGCATCGCCATCAGCGACTGCCCGCCGGCGAGCACGCGGGCATCGCCACCTTGCTGCGCGAGGCCTTCGAGGACCTCGCCGACGGTTTCGGCGCGGAGATAGTCGAATGCGGGCGGCTTCATCGGCGCCCCCCGAACAGGCTCGCCACCTTTGCCAGCAGCGCGAACAGCGAGAAGCCGCCACCCTCCGCACCACCACCGCCAGCCTTGCGGGCCAGTGCGGTGAAGAACTGGCCGATGATGACGCGCGTGGCGCCGTCGAGCAGGCGACCGCCGATGCTCGCGACCTTGCCGCCGATCGCGGCGTCGTAGCTGTAGGTCAGCTTTGTGCCGCCATTGCCGTCGGGCGCGAGCGTGATCCGCCCCTCGGCGTTGCCGAAGCCGAGCGCGCCGGTCGCACCGCCACGCAGTGTGACCGCGCGTGGCGGATCGAGATCGAACAGCTCGACATCCGCGCGATAACGCCCGCTGACCGGGCCGATGCCGAGCGTGACGTCGGCGCGGAAATGCGTGTCGGTGATCTTGTCGACGCGCTGGCAGCCGGGAATGACGGATTGCAGCGTGGCGGGATCGAGCAGCATCGCCCAGACCTGCTCGGGCGGCCCCTTTACCGAGGCCTGTCCCTCACCGCGCAACCGCCGGTCGCCCTCGCGCACAGGCGCAGCAGGCGCGCCGCCAGCGGGAGGCGGCGGTTCGGCACCGCGCACCAGCTCTGCAAGCCGCGCCGGCACCAGCGGCAAGGTGATATCGGCAATGCCGAGCGCGTCCGCGACTGCATTGGCGAGGCAGACGGGTGTGGACATGCAATTGCCCTCACCGACGCCTTTTGCGCCGAGCGGCGTGAACGGCGACGGTGTCTCCATGTGGATGATCTGCGGCTCCGGCACCTCGGTGGTGGTCGGCAGCAGATAGTCGGCGAGCGTTCCCGTCAGGAAACTGCCGTCCTCGGCGTAGGCATATTCCTCAAAGAGCGCGGCGCCGAGCGCCTGGGTAAAGCCGCCGCGGATCTGGCCGTTGACCATGGCGGGATGCAGGATGGTGCCGCAGTCGTGCATGGTGACGTAGCGATCGATTCGCGTCTCCAGCGTCGTCGGATCGATCTCGACGCCGCAGAAATCGAAGATGAAGCCGTGGCAGAGCGAAGAGTTGATGCGGTCCTCGTCGTCGGGCGGCGTCAGCTCCGGCGGCGTCCAGAACACGGTCTCGCGGATGGTCTGGCCGGCGTCGTCCGGCAGCGAGCCCGGCGACCAGTGGCTGAGGGCTGCCACGCGCGAGAACGCGATCCGGTTTTCCGGATTGTGCCTGGAGGCAACGAAGCCTTTCGCAAACACGATGTCGGCGGCTTCGACGTTCAACTGGCTTGCGGCGATGCGGGCGAGCCTGCCGGCGACGCGTTCCGCGGCGATCTTCGCCGTGCCGGCCACGGCTGCTGCGAAGCGGCTGGCGTAATTGCCCGAAGCGATCGACCATGCGTCCTTGGCCGTGTCGATCTCGGTGTTGACCCGGATATCCCTAGGCTGGAGGCCGAAGACGTCGGCGACGACCTGCGACAGCACCGTGCGATGGCCCTGCCCCTGCGGCACGGAGGCGACGTGAACCGTGACGCTGCCGACCGGATCGAGGCCGACGGTTGCGGTTGCCTGCGCGCCGTTCTTGGGACCTGCCTTGCGGCGCTCGGCCGCCGTCAGCACGGTGGTGATGTAGCCCATGTTGGAGACGCTGGGCTCGACCACCGCGGTGAAGCCGATCCCGTAGAGCCGCCCCTGTGCTCGCGCCTCGTCCCGCTTCGCCTTGAGCTCAGCGAGCCTGCCCTGTTCGACTGCGAGCGCGACGGCGTCCTGGTAGTTGCCGGAGTCGAGCAAGGCACCGGTCGCCGTGCGATAGGGAAACGCGCCGGCGTCGATCAGATTGCGCTTGATGACATCGAGCGGATCGAGGCCGAGGCCGATCGCGATCCGCTGCACCAGGCGCTCCAGTGCGAAATAGACCTGCGGGCCGCCAAAGCCGCGGTTGAGACCGGTCGGTGTCTTGTTGGTGACGACGACGCGGTTGCGGATCCTGACATGGCGGATGTCGTAGGCGCCGGTCAGATTGCCGTGCATGCGGTAGAGCGTGGCAGGCTCAGGCGCGCGCAGATGCGCGCCGCAATCCTCGACCTGGTCCCAGTCCAGCGCGAGGATCTTTCCGTTCGCTGCAACCGCCGCCGACAGGGTGGTCGCGCGGTTGGTCGCCGATACCGACGCGGTAAGATGCTCGAGCCGGTCCTCGATCCACTTCACCGGCCGTCCCGTGACGCGCGCGGCCGCCGCGATCAGCACGATGTAAGGAAACACCCCCTGCTTGACGCCAAAGCTGCCGCCGGAATCCGGCGGCGTACGCAGCCGCAACCGGTTGCCCGGCACTTTCAACGCGCGCGCAATCACGGTGTGGATGCTGAACGGGCCCTGGAAATTGGCGAGCACCTCATAGGCATCCTCGCCGGCATCGTGCGATGCGACGACGCCATAGGTCTCGATCGGCGTGCAGGAATTGCGGGGATAGCGGATGTCGATGGAGAAGCGATGCGGCGCATCCGCAAAGGCCTTTTCAGGATCGCCGTAACGGAAATGGCGGTCGCTGGCGAGATTGCCGGGAAAGCCATCGTGGAGCACGGGCGCGCCCGGTGCGAGCGTCCCAAGCGGATCGACGACAGCGGCACGCGGCCGATATTCGACGTTGATCAGCTCGGCCGCATCCTCGGCGCGCGCACGGTCAGTTGCGACGACCAAAGCGACCGGTTCGCCGACATAGCGCACGCGGTCCATCGCGATCGGCCAACACTCCACCGGCGCCTTCACGCCAACGACGAGGCTCGTCGTGACGGCCTTGACGTCGCTGCCGGTCAGAACGGCTGCAACCCCCGGCAGACGCTTCGCGGCTTCAACGTCGATCGAAAGAATATCGGCATGCGCATGCGGCGAGCGCAGGATCGTCGCGTGTAGCGTGCCGGGCTGGACACCGAGATCGTCGATGAAGCGGCCGCGGCCAGAGAGCAGCGCGGCGTCTTCGACGCGCTCGATCGAACGCCCGACCCACGGGTCATCGCCACTTCCCGGATTTGCGGATTTGACCGCCTGCAACATGTCCCGGCATACCTCCCGACGCGTTCTTTGACGCGACGATGACGTTTGTCAGGACTGGGCGTGCGGGAGCCATACCGCCCGCTCTCACGACTTACCAAATCGTCTCATTCGAGAGCGTGCAGCGCAATATCAGCCCGCAAGACTCACCCCGCGAGACGCGAGACATTGCGAAACTCGCGCGGGCTGACGCCGGCATGATCCCGGAAGAAACGCGTGAAATGCGCCGGCTCCGGAAAGCCAAAGCGCTCGCTGAGCTCGCCGAGCGGTGTGTCCTCGCGCATGACAGCATCGAGCGCGCGCTCCATCCGGACGACATTGAGATACAGCTTTGGCGAGACGCCGAGCGAGGTCTCGAACAGGCGGAAGAACTGCGCGCGCGAGAGGCCTGCGCCCTTCACGAACTGATCGACGTTGGCATAGGAATCGTGCACGCGCATCGCGTCCATCGCGCGGCGGATGCGCCAATCGCAGCTCACCGCGCTCATGCCGCGGATCGAGGTCGGGAAGCTGCGCCAGGGCGTGAATCGCTCAATCACCGCGATCATGAGATCCGAGAGCGTCTGCTCGTGGGTCCGCACCCCATCCGGATTCGCCATCATTTCGGCCGCCAGATGCAGCGTGAGCTGACGGATGCGCGGCGACACCTCGCCCGACGGCCGCTCGAAAAAGCCCGGCGCACCGCTGGCCGCCCAGCCGGGACGGAACTCCTTCAGCCATTCCGGCTCGATATAGAGCGCCATGATCAGCGTGCGCGGACGGTTGGCGTCGTGCACATAGGCATGCGGCTTCCAGCCGTCGACGAGCACGGCGGCGGTGTCCGTCAGCGGCGTGACCTGGTCGCCCACAAGAAACTGCGTGTCGGAGCCCTCGACCTTGAGCAGGACGTGGCAGTGATGATGAGCGTGGCGGACCAGCGAACGGTCCATGTCGAGCAGAGCGACCCTGCCGAAAGCGCCATGAGCGATGCGCAGGGCCGTCGACATCAGTTTCTTCCTCCCGGCAGCGTTGCGCTGCAAAATGATTGCTTCATCGGCGCGGCACTATAAGCAGCCCCCGCTTCATATTCCAACGGCGCAAACCGACGCAAGTTGCTTCCGAGCGGTAATCCGCTCATGCACGCGTCTCCGAAAGAAGCCGCGCGACCGCAGCGCCGGGGTCGGCCTGCAAGGCAGTGGCGAGATCGACCTCCTCCTCGCCCTTGACGCGAATGCGCTTGAAAGCGAGCTCGGGCGCGTTGACCGGCGCGGTCGCATCGAGACCCATCTTGGCGCTGATGCCGTTGTCGGTGGTCGGATCGAGCTTCGAGCCGAGCGCGCCGGCGACGACCATGAGGTCGCGGTCGGCCTGGAAGCGCGTCGCCACCGCCCATTCGATTTCCTCGGACGAGGAGATGTCGACGTCCTTGTCCACCACGACCACCTGCTTGATGTCGTAATGGGCGCCGAAGGCGCACATCATGATGTTCTTGGGTTCGCCGTCGTTCGCCTTGTCGATCTTGATCGCGAGGTGGTAGCGGCAGGTGCCGCCGCGCGTCAGGCGGACATCGATTACGCCAGGAAAACTGCGCCGCAGATGCTGGAGCAGCGTCGCCTCGCGCGGCACGCCGCCGAGGATCAGGTGCTCAAAACCGCCGCCCACAATGGTATGGAAGATCGGTTTCGCACGATGCGTGATCGCATCGACCTCGATCACCTCGCGATTGGCGCGCGGACCATAATATTGGGGGAATTCGCCGAACGGACCTTCCGGCTCACGCACGCCCTGAAGAATGCGTCCCTCGATGACGATCTCCGCGTGGGCGGGGACGCGGACTGAATTGGTGCGACACTTCACGACGTCGACGGGCGCGCCGAGCAGCGCGCCGGCAATCGCCATCTCGTCCTCATCGAGCGCCGCGATCGCCTGCGAGGCCAGCATCAAGGCCGGATGCGCACCGATGACGATCGCGATCTCCAGCGCCTGGCCCAGCTCTTCCGCGAGGCGGTAGTAGGAGAAGGTGTGCCGCGGCAGCAGCAGCACGCCGATGCGGTTCCTGCCAGAGATCTGGCAGCGGTGGATCGAGACGTTCTGTGCACCGGTCTTCGGGTTGCGCGCGATCAGCAGGCCGGCCGTGATGTAGGGGCCGCTGTCGCGCTCATTGTGCTTGGGCACCGGGAGTTGGCGCAGCAGATCGACGTCCTCGTGGACGACGTCCTGCACCGGTCCGCTCGCGACCTCATGCGTCGGCAGCGGATGGTTTGCCTCAGCCAGGAACCGTGGCAGCAACTGGTCCTCGGTCACGCCGATGGAATCGGCGACCCAGTCGCGTCCGGCGAAGAGATTGGCGACGACGGGAATTTCATGCCCATCGGGGCGCGGGAAGAGCACCGCGCTGTCACGCTCCAACCGCTTGGCGACGGCGGCGAGCTCGTCAGCGAGCCCAATGCCCTCGCGGGCGATCGCGAGCTTGCCGCGCTCGGCGAGAAACGCGAGCCAGGCGCGCAGATCGGCGGGCGCGTTCGCGCCTCTCCTCGCAACATTTTCCATTCGCATACGGGTCATTCCTCAGGTCTTCAGGTCAGGGCGCGATCTTGCGCAGCGGCGGCGAGCGGCGCTTGAGCGCCTCGTCCTCGCCCCAGCGGCGCACAACGCCGATATCGATGTCGAACAGGTCGAGCACACGGCCGACGGTGTGCTCGACCATGTCGTCGAGGTTCTCGGGTTTTGCGTAGAAGGCCGGCACGGGCGGGGCGATGATCGCGCCCATCTCCGACAGGGCCGTCATCGTCCTGAGATGCCCGGTGTGCAGCGGCGTCTCGCGCACCATCAGCACCAGTCGCCGGCGCTCCTTGAGCACGACGTCGGCAGCGCGGGTCAAAAGCGTCGTGGTCACGCCGGAGGCGATCTCGGACATCGAGCGCATCGAGCACGGCGCCACGATCATGCCGGCGGTGCGGAACGAGCCGCTGGAGATCGCCGAGGCCATGTCGTCGATCGCATGGCAGACATTGGCGAGCTCCCTCACCTCCGCGATCTTGTCTCGTAGGCAAAGGTCAGCTCAGCGGTCTTCGACATCACCAGATGCGTCTCGACGCCGGCATTGCGCAGGAGCTGCAGCAGGCGCACGCCATAGGTGACGCCGGAGGCGCCGGAAATGCCGATGATCATCCGTTTAGGTGTTGCATCCTGCATATGTCTGATTTCGCTCCCAGACGGCGCGGCCCTCGAGGCCTCGCGGTCCGCCACGAGACTAGGCAATCCCGCCCATCACTACAAATAATGGTTGATTATATCATCCATCATCTGTGATGATGACCGCGAGCGAGACCGGCGAACGAAGGACAGGCCCCGTGGAACTCAGGCAGATGCAATATTTCCTGTGCCTGGCGGAGGAAAAGAACGTCACCCGCGCCGCGCGCCAGCTCAACATCGTGCAGCCGGCGCTGAGCATGCAGATCGCCAAGCTCGAGGCCGAACTCGGCCAAAAACTGTTCGACCGCAGCGTCCAGGGCATGACTCTGACCAGCGCCGGCGAGGCGCTGGTGCGGCTGACCGCGCCGATCGTGCGTGACGCCGAGTACGCGCGGCAGGAGATGGCGCAGCTCGGCGGGCGCATTTCGGGGCGGGTCTCGGTCGGCCTCATCACGTCGGTGGCGCAGAGCACTATGGCCAGTTCGTCGGCGACGGTCGCCAGTCGTTATCCCGAGATCACGCTGTCCGCCTGCGAGGGCTATACCGAGACGCTCGTGGACTGGGTCAACACCGGCCAGCTCGATTTCGCGCTGATCAACGTGCCGCGCCGGAAGACGCTGCTGTCCGCGCATCACATCATGGACGAGGAGATGGTGTTCGCCTGCCGCAAGGACAGCCCGGTCAGGCCACCGGCAAAGCTGCGCTTCGACCACGTCGCGAATTTCGACCTCGTGCTGCCGTCCAAGCGCCACGGCCTGCGGCTGATCCTGGATGAGCACGCCGCCGCCGTTGGCATCGACCTGCGGCCGCGGCTAGAGCTCGACACCCTCCCCGCGCTCTGCGACGTGATCGCGACCACCGATTTTGCCACAGTGCTGCCAACCATCGCGCTCCGGCAATCGCTTGCGAGCGGCGCCATCCGGGCGCATCGCTTCGACCAGCAACGGATCGTGCGCTCGATTGCCTGGGTGCATCACCCGCGGCGAGCGGTGTCGGTCGCGGCCAAGGCGGTGCTCGACGTCATCAGCCACGATCTTGCGCAAGCGGCCGCCGTGGCGAGAGAGTTTGTGGAGCCTTTCATTGGCAGCACGACCTCATCGCCCCGCAAGGCGCGCAGCAAGACGCGGCGGAAAGCGATCTCTTGAGTGCAGAATTCCTGCTCGGACAAGATGTCGCGCCCACTGCAAAATGAGACGGGTTGGTAAGTTTTGAGACGTGCGGGCATGACGGTCGTAGCGGCCTGCTAACTACGGTCCAGGCGCAGAAAAATGCGACCTGGCGCTCATCCCCGACGACTCCCGTCCCGGACGCTCCCTGGGCTCGCAGAACAAGACACAGTCGGGAGATTCAGTCCGAGATGGCACGGTTCGGTCGCAGCAAGATCACAGATGGCGCTCATCAGCAGAACGAGGGATTTCGTCCTGACCGGAGGTCGCTGCTCTCGCTCGGTGGTGGCGCCCTGCTCGCAGCAACGGGAATGCGGCATGCAAACGCGCAAGACTATCCGACCCGCCCGGTCCAGGTGCTTGTGCCCTTCGCCGGCGGCAGCGCCAGCGACGTCATCACCCGCATCCTGCTCAACCGCATGTCCATGTCACTCGGGCAGGCCTTCGTGGTCGACAATCGTCCCGGCGCCGGCGGCAATATCGGCACCGCGGCTGCGGCGCATGCCGCACCCGACGGCTACACGCTGCTTATGAGCACCTCCGGCCCGCTGGCCGCGAACAAGTCGCTGTACAAGGAGCTGCCCTACGATCCGCAGAAGGATCTCGTCCCGATCGGCCTGTTCGCGACGTTACCGAATGTCATCGTGATCAATTCGAGGCTGCCACCGAAATCGCTGAACGAGCTGATCGACTATGCCAAGGCGCATCCGCGGGAGCTGAACTACGGAACGGTCGGCGTCGGCTCGTCGCAGCATCTGGCGGCCGCCTATTTCGAGCAGCTCACGGGCACCGAGATCACGCACGTTCCCTATCGCAATATCGCCGCCTACACGCCGGACTTCATCGCGGGCCAGGTCCCGCTTGGCTTCCAGCTCTTGCCGAACGTCATCAGCCTGATCAAGAGCGGCGATGCACGCCCGCTCGCGGTGGCCAGCGACAAGCGCATGACCGCGCTGCCGGATGTGCCGACCGCGGCGGAGGCAGGCCTCAAGAATTACGAGAGCGCCGCTTGGCTTGCTTTGCTCGCGCCCGCGAGCACAGGCAAGGCCGTGCTCGACAGGCTCTATGCAGCAATGGCGGAAGCCGTGAACGATCCGAAGGTGCGCGCCCTCTTCGTCGAGCAAGGCGCCGAGCCCATGGTGATGGACCCACAAGGCCTGAAGGATTTCATGACATCGGAAACGACGAAATGGGCCGCGGTCATCAAGAAGATCGGCATCGAGCCGATGTAACCCCGAGCTTTTGTGCAATTCTCAGCATCGTCCGGATGATCCGTCCGCGATAGCTCGCCAAAAAGCGCCTCCAACTTACGCTGCCGTGAAGGGCCGCAGATCCATGTGCCGGTTGACATCCTTATAGAGGAGATAACGGAACCGACCTGGGCCCCCGGCGTAGCACGCCTGCGGACAGAACGCCCGCAGCCACATAAAATCTCCTGCCTCGACCTCGACCCAGTCCTGGTTGAGCCGGTAGACGGCCTTGCCCTCCAAAACGTAAAGACCGTGCTCCATGACATGGGTCTCTGTGAAGGGAATAGATGCGCCCGGCTCGAACGTGACAATATTGATGTGCATGTCATATCGGATATCGGCCGGATCGATGAAGCGTGTGGTCCTCCATCTCCC
This sequence comes from Bradyrhizobium barranii subsp. apii, assembly GCF_011516635.5. Classification (GTDB taxonomy): domain Bacteria; phylum Pseudomonadota; class Alphaproteobacteria; order Rhizobiales; family Xanthobacteraceae; genus Bradyrhizobium; species Bradyrhizobium barranii. Next base: position 6,398,269 of record NZ_CP096255.1, read on the forward strand.
ATCCGTATCTGGCATTAGCGTCGATGCGACCGAGTCCTCGTTGGTCACGATGACGTCGGGGTGAGCAAGCCCCGGTACGCCCTGATACAGCTTGCGGATCCAATGAAAATGAGCTGGGCTCGAGCTGCGATTGCGAATGCTCCAGCCGCGGCCGGGCGGAAGATAGGCAAAGCCCCCGGGCCGCAGCTCCCGCTCCTTGTCCGCCACCTCGAGGCTCAATTTGCCACCCGCGACGAACAGCGCGCCTTCGGCATCCTTGTCCGGCTCCGGCAACTCGCTTCCCCCACCCGGTGCCACCTCCATGAGATAATGGGAAAATGTCTCGGCGAATCCGGAGAGCGGTCGCGCCAGCACCCAGACACGCGTGTTATCCCAATGCGGCAGATGGCTGACGACGATGTCGCGCTGCACACCGCCGGGTATGACCGCATATGCGTTCGTGAAGACCGCCCGGCCGCTCAAGAGCTCCGTCTGGGCCGGATGGCCGCCCTGCGGCACGTGATAGGTTTGCGATCGCATGGTCGTGGCCTCCGATAGGTTTCCCGTGTGGTATGTCATTGCGCGGCTCTGCTTGCCGCGCGTCATTTTCCGAGAATGCTGTCCGGCGCAAGATCGAGCTGCATCATCTCTTCCAGCCAATATTCCTCAAGATTGTCGCCCCCGCCCTTCCGGTCGACGACGAAGAACGGACTGGAGTCTTCCAGAACAAGCAGTGGGTGGTGCCAGCAGTTGCGGGCATAGTTCACGCCCTGGTGTCCCGTTGCAGCGAAGGCCCGATAGGTCGAGGCGATATGCGGATCCGTGCAGACGACGATCAGCCAGTCCTTGCGGTTCAAGGGCATGAACAATTGACTTCCAAGCGGATGGCGCTCCATCAGCCGGATCGCGATCGGCGCAGGCCGGGTGGAGGCGACAAACCAACTGATGTTGATCTGTCCGCCTTCCGCGGTGACGTCGATCGTGGCGAGATCGTTGAAGCGCCGGGCATAGCCTTCGTTGATCAGCAGGGGCGCCAACCCATCCGTATCGACGACATCGCCAAACGGCGCAAATGCCTTCCTCGTTAGAGGCTCAATCGAAAGCGTCAGCATCGCCATATTCCAACCAACACTCGCGCTTTACGCCGTCTGTGCACTCGGGACGGGCTCATCTCCGCCGACGGCATCGACCAGCCCCTCACTTGAGGGATCAATCTCGCCATTCAGGATGCGATGCGCCTTTGCCCTGTCGATGTCGCCTTCCCAGGACGCGACGACGACGGTGGCAACGCAGTTTCCGACATAATTGCCGAGGGCGCGGGCAATGCCGATGAACCAGTCGACCGACAGGATGAGCACAAGGCCGATCGCCGGAATAGCCGGGATAGCGGCAAGCGTCGCGGCGAGCACGACGATGGCCGAGCCCGGAACGCCGTGCGCGCCCTTCGACGTGAGCAACGCGATGCCAAGGATGGCCAGGAGATCGCCTGTCGCAAGCGGCGTGTTGGTCGCCTGTGCAATGAAGACTGCGGCCAAAGTCAAGTAGATGGAGAACGCGTCCAGATTGAACGAGTATCCGGTCGGTATAACGAGACCAACCGTCGACCGCTTGATGCCGAGCTGCTCGAGCTTTCGCATGGTTTGCGGCAGAACGCTGTCGCCTGCGGCGGTGCCGAGAACGATCATCAACTCTTCGCGCAAGTAGGCGAGCAATTTGAACAGGCTGAAGCCGGACAGTCGCATGATTGCGCCGAGCACCACGATCACAAACAGCACCACGGCCAGATAGAACAGGCCGACGAGCCCACCGAGTTGCTTGAGCGAACCAACACCGTACTTCCCGACCGTGAAGGCGATGGCACCGAAGACGCCGATCGGCGCGAGCCGGACGACGAAATTCATCATCTTGAAGATGATCTCGTTCACGCGCTCGATGAACTCGACGACCGGCTTCGCTCGCTCGCCGCACAAGGACACGGCGCAGCCGAACATGATCGAGACGATCGGCACCTGCAGGACGTCGCCGGAGCTGAAGGCCCCCACAATCGTCGAGGGGATGAGCTTCATCAGGAATTCGGAGACGCCGCCTCCCGCGACCTGAGCCGCGGTCTGGCTGAACCCGCTAAGGGCCTTGGCGTCGAGCGTCTTCGGGTCGATGTTCATTCCTGCGCCCGGCTCGAAATAGTAGGCAAGCCCAATGCCGAACACCAGTGCGACGGTGGTGACGATCTCGAAATACAGGAGAGAGCGGATGCCGACCCTTCCAACCTTCGACAGGTCTCCCGCCGCGGCGATACCGTGCACGACGACGCAGAACACGATCACAGGCACCAGCATCTTGATCAGCTTGATGAAGCCGTCGCCGAGCGGCTTCATCTGAAGGGCGAGGTCGGGATTAGCCATGCCGAGGGCGATGCCCAGCATGAGCGCAATGACGACCTGGAAGAAGAGTGACTTGAAGATCTTGGGCACGGCTTTTCCTCGCTTGGCTGGTCTTCGACTGACGCGGCTTGGTGGGCCTTCAGGCCTCCGCCTATCTTGTTGTTTGATGGTGACGTGTCGTCGTACGCACAATGGAGCGCGCTTGCCGTGATCGCGGACCGCGCCCGGCTCGCAGAGGGCTCCGTCGGGCATTCGTTGACCATCGCGGATCTCAAGTCCAATATATAGAACGACACGATTGATAGGTTTTCCAAATGGATCTCCGCCAGCTCCGATATTTCATCGCCGTCGCCGAAGAACGCAGTTTCACCCTCGCCGCTCGGCGACTGAACCTCTCCCAACCACCGCTGAGCCAGCACATCCAGACGCTGGAGGCCGAGCTCAAGACGCAGCTTCTCCACAGGACCAGCCGCAGGGTCGAACTGACTAAGGCCGGCGAAGCCCTGCTGGGTCGAGGTCGCGCCATTCTCCAGCAGATCAAGCTCGCGGAAGACGAAGTTCAGTCGATCGGCGCTGGCCTTATCGGCACGCTTGACGTTGGTGCGACCGGCTCCATCCTGCGCGGTCGGCTGGCGGAACTGCTTGCCGCCTACCGAAAGGTTGCTCCGTCGGTGAAAACCACGGTGCATGAGCAGGCGCCTGCATTGCAGATCGCAGCACTCCTCAACCGCACGACCAACATTTGTCTCATTCGCAGCGTTCCGACCGAACACGGCCTGACCAGCAAGCTTGCCTGGCGCGAAGAGGTGGTCCTCGCACTGCCGCACGCGCACCCGTTGGCCGGGCGCAAGCGGGTTGCGCTTGGCGAACTAGCATCGGAGGATCACATCGTCCTCGACCCCAATAGCTCCGAGTTCGCACGCTACATCCAGAAATGCTGCGTCGATGCCGGCTTTTTGCCGCGGGTATCCCAGCAGGTCGTCGACGCCCAGTCGATTCCGAGCCTGATCGTGGCGGGCTTCGGCGTGGCGCTGGTGCCCCAGTCCATTGCGCGCTTCACGACAGCCGACATTGTATTCCGGCCCATCAGACCCTCGCCACCCTCGGCCGATGTGTTTCTGGTGTTCCGAGAGGATGAGACGTCGATGGTCGTGCGCAATTTCATCAAATTGGCCGTTCGGTACCTAAGCCACCGCAAAAGCCCGAGGCAAGCCTCCTGAAAGAGCACGACGGTCGTTGACGCCAGCTCGCTTGCCCGCATTGACGTCAGGCTTCCCTTCGTCGACGCCGCGCATGCCGGCATCTACGCCACTATACAGTTCGTCGCGTCGAATTATGGTTAAGAGGCTCGCAGTGCGTTCGTTAGTGCAGACAGCGCAGCCGGCTGATGCTGACGACTGGGGTAATACATGAAGAACCCGGGAATTGGCGGCGTCCAATCCTCCAGCACACGGATAAGGCGACGTTTCGCAACATGCTCCGCGACCTGCTCTTCGAATGCGAGTCCCAGGCCGGCGCCAGCGAGTGCGGCCTGAATCACCAGGTGGGTATCATCGATGATGAGCGGGCCATTGACGCCGACCGTGACCGCCTTCCGTCCTTTCTCGAATTCCCACCTGTATGGACCGCCCGGAAGACGCAGGCTTATGCATCGATGGTCATTTAGATCCTTGGGTTTCCGTGGAATGCTTCGTGATGAAAAATAGCCGGGCGATCCGACCACCGCCAATCTCAACTCCTGGGTGACCCGCACCGCGATCATGTCTTTCTGAATGTACTCGCCAAGTTGAATGCCGGCGTCGAATTCACCCGCAACGAGGTCGACGGGGCCAGTGACGGTAACAACGTCAAGAACGATGTCGGGGTAAGCTTCCGCGAATGCCGTGAGCCGCGGCAACAATACCATCACGGCAGCCGACCGGGACCGGACAATCCGAAGGCGCCCTGCAGGTCGGTGCCGAACGTTTCGGGCTTCGTTGATGGCACGAGCAATCTGCTCGAGTGCCGGAGACAATTCCTTCAAGAGAGCTGCCCCTGCGGCGGTTGGTGCGACGCTCTTGGTCGTTCGAGCAAGAAGCTGCAGCTCGAGCCGTTGCTCAAGTCCCCGGATCGTGTGGCTCAGGGCAGACTGAGACACACCAATCTTTGCCGCAGCCCGCGTAAAGCTCCGTTCTCTGGCGACGATTGCAAACGTAGCGAGTTCGTTCAGCTCGTTTCTCATGATTTATGAATCTTCCTCATAACCCCATGTCGTTCAACATGCCTATCCTCATAAGCTACTTTGTCCTAGCTTCGGTCAGCAAGGAAGACTTGAGGCAACCTTGTGCAGGTTTCGGCCGGAGACGAAACTTTCCAGCCACGCGCAGTTTCTTCCCGTTCCAAAAGTTATGGATAACAGGCCTATGGATACCGATGCTCGTGCCTTGCGCTCCCTGGCGCAGACCTATTTCGACAGTGCCCATGAAATGGATGCCGACAAATTCGCGTCTATATTCCATCCCTCGAGTTCCGTGACCAAGGTCGGCGACGACGGCAACGTGAGCGTGACGCCAATTGCGACGTGGCTGGCAGCTGTCCGTAATTTGAAAGCTCCGAAGCAACAGGGCCTGGAGTGCCAAGATCAGATCCTCTCGATTGACGTTGAGGGAGAGCTCGCGCTTCTGAAGCTGAAATTGCAAATTCCGCCGCGGTACTTCACCGACATGTTGTCGTGCTTGAAGGTCGACGGAACGTGGAAGATCGCTCAAAAAGTGATGACTTCGAAGCTCTGACGGCTTCTTTGTCGTTTTGAGAGAGTGAATCAAACGCTTGTCAGGTTGTCCGTGAAAGCTCTGTCACAAAGCGCCAACACCTTGGGCTGCGCTTCGGGATCATGGAGGATCTGGTCACTCTCTGATGGGTATGTCGACCTGCCCGCCGAATCCCTCAAATATCCAAGCAACAAAGTAGGCAGACAGACCGATCCGCTTCAGCGGGACGCTCCGCTGGTTCGATTATCGGTCAACTGCTTCCTATTCGATCGCTCTGGCATGGATCGCGTTTTGATCGATTGTGGAGCCGGCGGGAGTTGGGACCCGTCCATGGGACATCTCGCGGAGGCGATTGCGGAGGCAGGCATCGACACGTCATCGATCACGATGATCGCCCTCACCCATGCTCATGGCGACCACATCAATGGTCTCCTGATGCCTGACGGTCGACGAGCGTTTGATGGCCTGAGGAAGATCGTGATTGGGGAAAACGCCGTCGGGGAGTTTCTTGCCGAGCCCGTGCTGGAGCAGTTTCGTTCGCTCCTTGCCCCCATCAACGGTGGAGATCGGCTGGCCGATCATTTACTGGCGGTGGATATACCTGGGCACGCTCGGGGCCATATGGGTTATCTCCTCAACACTGACGAGGACGATGTCTTGTTCTGCGGCGACCTCATCCACGTTCCCGCCGCACAGTTTTCCTGTCCCGAGCTTACCTGGGCCTATGATGATGACCAAGCCGTAGCGAGGGCAACCCGGATCAGGTTGCTCCAGGACGCAGCCAATGCGCAGACGTGGCTCGCCGGCGCTCATTTAGGTCGACCAGGCATCGGCAGAGTGGTCGAAGAAGGGCAAGGATATGCGTTCGTTCCGGTCGCGTAGCGGCCCATGAGCCCGCGCGATCGGCGGCAGCGCCTTCGCGCACGCCCTCGTCAGTGCGGGACGACGGCAGTCGCTTCGATCTCGACGCGCGCCGATGGCTCGACGAGGCGCACCACCTGCACGAGCGCCATGCTGGGGTAATGGGTGCCGACCACCTCGCGATAGGCCTTGCCGAGCGCCTTCAGATTCGTGGTGTATTCATCCATGTCGACGACATACCAGGTCAGGCGCACGAGATGGTCCGGCCGGGCGCCGCCTTCCGCCAGGATCGCAACGATGTTTTCGAGCGTCTGCCGAACCTGCGCGACAAACCCGTCGGCGAATCGACCCGCGATATCCCAGCCGACGACACCACCCGTCACAACGAGACGCCCTTCGGCCATGATGCCGTTCGCGTACCCCTTCGGCTGCGGCCAGCCACCGGGCTGAAGCACTTGCAGACCGCTCGTCGCGGGGCCTTCTGACTTTCTCATCGTACTCATGCGGGGTCTCAATCCTCTTAGCGCGGCTTTAGGAGATCGCGCGCGACAATCAGTTTCTGGACCTCGGTCGCGCCCTCGTAGATGCGCAGCGCGCGGATTTCGCGGTAGAGGCTTTCGACGATCTCACCCTTGCGCACGCCGCGGCCGCCGAACATCTGGACGGCGCGGTCGATGACGCGCTGCGCGGTCTCGGTTGCCGTCAGCTTCGCCATTGCAGCTTCGCGCGTCGTCGGAAGCTTCTGGACGTCGCGACGCCAGGCCGCGCGGTAGGTCAGCAGCGCGGCAGCGTCAGTCTCCGTCGCCATGTCGCCGAGCGCAGCCTGGGTCAGCTGGAGATCCCCCAGCGTCGCACCGAACATGTGCCGGTTGCGCGCATGCGACAGCGCTTCGTCCAGTGCACGACGGGCAAAGCCGAGGGCTGCGGCGGCGACAGACGCGCGGAAGATATCGAGCGTCTGCATCGCGAGCTTGAACCCGCCGCCCGGCGCGCCGAGGCGACGGCTCGCCGGAATCCGGCAATTGGTGAAGCGCAGCGTCGCCAGCGGATGCGGCGCGATGACGTCGATGCGGTCGGCGATGCCGAAGCCGGGATCATCCGGGAAGACGACAAAGGCCGAGATGCCGCGGGCGCCCGGCGCCTCGCCCGTTCGCGCAAACAGCGTGTAGACGTCGGCAATACCGCCGTTGGAGATCCAGGTCTTCTCACCGTCGATGACGTAGTCGTCGCCGTCGGCGCGCGCGGTGCAAGACATCGCCGCGACGTCCGATCCGGCCTCCTTCTCGGACAGCGCGAAGGCCGCAAGCCATTCGCCGGCGCGAACCTTCGGCAGCACGGCCTTGCGCAGGTCGGCCGAACCGCCGAGTGCGATTGCGCCGGAGCCGAGCCCCTGCATCGCGAAGGCGAAATCGGCGAGGCCATCGGCATAGGCGAGCGACTCCCGCGACAGGCAGATCGAGCGGGAATCGATCGTCGACGCATCGCCGTCGGGCGCCGCGACGGCGCAATCGAGCACCCCCGCCTCGCCCATCGCGCGCACGAGCTTGCGGCAGGCGCCATCGACATCATTGTGATCGATTGTGTCGAGAGCCCCCGACTGCACGAAGCGGTCGAGCGCCTCGCCGACCGCATGATGGCGCGGCTCGAAAAACGGCCAATCGAGCCATTCGCGCCGGATCACTTTCGCCGTGGAGCTCATCTGATCCCTCCTCCGCTCATTGCGCGCTAGCAGCCGCCGCGCGCGCCAGATTGGTTTCGTATTGTCCCTTCGCGGACAGATACTGCTTCGGCCACTCGACCTTGGTGATGCCGATGCGCGCGGCTTCGTGCAGCGTCCAGGCCGGGTCGGCAAGATGCGGCCGCGCGATGGCGCAGAGATCCGCGCGGCCGGCCGCGAGAATCGAATTGGCGTGATCGGCCTCGGAGATCGCACCGACTGCGATGGTCTCAATGCCGACCTCGTTGCGGATCAGGTCGGCGAACGGCGTCTGGAACAGGCGTCCATAGATCGGCCGCTCGTCCTTCCAGACCTGCCCCGACGAACAATCGATCAGGTCCGCCCCCACCTCCTTGAACATCGCAGCGAAGACCGCCGCATCGGCCGGAATGTTGCCGCCGTCGGTCCAGTCATGGCAGGACAGGCGCACCGACATCGGCCGGCCGGACGGCCACACCGCGCGCATCGCCTCGAACACCTCCAGTGGAAAGCGCGCGCGGTTTTCATGGCCGCCGCCGTATTCGTCCGTACGCCGGTTGGTCAATGGCGAGAGGAAGCTCGACAGCAGATAACCGTGCGCGCAATGGAGCTCGAGCCATTCGACGCCGGCGGCAGCGGCACGACGTGTTGCCGCGACAAAATCGTCGCGCACGCGTTCCATGTCGCCGCGGTCCATCGCCCGCGGCAACTGCCTGTGGGGCAGATACGGCAGGGCCGAGGCCGAGATCAGCGGCCAGTCTCCGGATTCAAGGGGTTGATCGATCCCTTCCCAGGGCACCCTGGTCGCACCCTTGCGGCCGGCGTGGCCGAGCTGAATCCCCACCTTGGCATGCCCGACGCCATGGACGAGCTCGACCAAGCGGCGCCACTGCGCCGCTTGCGCATCGTTCCAGAGCCCAAGGCAGCCCGGCGTGATCCGCGCATCCGGCGAGACGCAGGTCATCTCGGCGAAGATCAGCCCGGCGCCACCCATGGCGCGCGCGCCGAGATGGGCGACGTGGAAGTCGTTGATGAGCCCGTCCTGCGCCGAATACATCGCCATCGGCGAGACCATGATCCGGTTCGCAAGCATCAATCCCCGCACACGGTGCGGTGTCAGCATCGGCGGCGGCACCCGCTCGCCATCCTTGACCGCAATGCCCGACCGCGCGGCGAACCAGCGCTCAAAACCTTCCAGCCAGGTGCGATCACGCAGGCGAAGGTTTTCGTGGCTGATGCGCTGCGAGCGCGTCAGCATCGAATAGAAGAACTGCGGCGGCTCGAGCGTATCGGCATAGCGGTGGCCGACCACCTCGAACCATTCCATGGCGTTGCGCGCCGCATTCTGGATGCGCGCCACGTCGACGCGGCGCACCTCCTCGTACGCGTCCAGCACGGTTTCGATGCCGGCGCGACCGTGACCATGGCGATCGAACTGGTTGGCAAGCTCGATGGCGTCGTCGAGCGCGAGCTTGGTGCCCGAGCCGATCGCGAAATGCGCGGTATGCGCGGCGTCCCCCATCAGCACGACATGAGACTTGCCGTTGAACACACTCCATTTGCCGCAGATCAGGCGGCTGAAATTGAGCCAGGCCGAGCCGCGCAGATGGCGCGCATTGGTCAGGAGCTTCGCGCCATCGAGCGTCTCGGCGAAGATTTTTTCGCAGAACTCGATCGAGGCCTGCTGATCGAGCTCGCCAAGCCCGTGGGCGTTGTAGGCTTCTTCCGTGGTCTCGACAATGAAGGTCGAGGTCTCCGCATCAAACTTGTAGATGTGCGCCTGGAACCAGCCGTGCTCGGTCTTCTGAAAATCAAATGTAAAGGCGTCGAACGCCTTCTTGGTGCCGAGCCAGATGAAGCGGTTGGGCCGGATCACCATGTCGGGCTGGAACTGCTCGGCATAGCGAGCGCGGATCCTGGAATTGACGCCATCACAGGCGACGATCAGGTCGGCGTCGGGGTATTCGAGATCGGATTCGACCTCGCGCTCGAAGACGAGCTCGACACCCAGCGCTTCACAGCGCCGCTGAAGAATATTGAGCAGATGCTTGCGCCCGATACCGATGAAGCCATGGCCCGTCGTGCGCTGGCGCGTCCCCTTGAAGACGAGCTCGATGTCGTCCCAGTGATTGAAGGCGTCCTCGATCTCGGCCGCGCTCTCGGGGTCGGCAAGGCGCATCGCGGACATCATGGCGTCCGAGAACACGACGCCCCAGCCGAACGTGTCGTAGGGCTTGTTGCGCTCGACGACCGTGATGACATGCTCCGGGTGCCGGCGCTTCATCAGCAGGCCCAGATAGAGACCGGCCGGGCCGCCGCCGATACAGACTATGCGCATGATCCCTCGCTTTCGCGCGTCGCGCCGTGTGCCGAGCTTTCACCCAAATTATTTTAAGCATAAAATATTTCCTCGGCGCTCATCTTGTCAAGGCGGTTCTGCAAAGACCCGGCCCACGGGCTGGTCTCCGCGGCATCGATCTGGAGATTCAGTGTAAATTGGACACACGGCAGCGCCGATTCCGAGCCGCTCGGGCGCAGCCTTGAATTTACTTTTGGCACGAACTATCTTGCCAATGACCACGACAGCTGCGCCGGCTTTCGTCAGGCCACCAAGCCCAGGAGATTCGATTGGCACTCGCGAAGGAGTCCACGCCTGTTTCAAAGAATGGGGCGGATCAGGACGCCGAGTACAGGGCTCAAACGCGGGTCTGGCTCCGGTTGCTCGCCTGCACGACCCTGATCGAGGGCGAGTTGCGGCGCCGGTTTCGCGAAGAGTTCGATTTCACGATGCCCCGCTTCGACGTTCTGGCCCAGCTCGACCGCGAACCGAGCGGGCTTGTGCTGGGAGAGTTGCCGAAGCGCCTGATGGTCTCGGCCGGGAACCTCACGCCGATCGTGGACCGCCTGGTCGAGGACGGATACATCACGCGCACGCCTTCGAACCTCGACCGCCGCGTACAGATTGTCTGCATGACGGTCGAAGGCCGCAAGACCTTCAGGCGAATGGCCAAGAGCCACGGCGCGTGGCTTGCCGAGCTGCTGGCGGATTTCCCGGCGGACCGGTTCGACGGATTGATCGGCGAGCTCGACGACCTCAAGGCTGCCGTCAGGGACGCCCTGCAAAAACCCTGAGCGGACCGACAGTCAGCGCCGCACCTTCACTCCGGCCGCCTCGCGATCCCAGGTATCCGTGGTGATGCCCGCCTCGCGCAGCACGCCCTTCTTGATCTTGCCGTTCTCAGTGAGCGGCATCTGGCTCAGAATGCGCACATAGCGCGGGATGGCGAAATAGGCGATCTGGCCTTCGCAGTGCCTGACGATGTCGATGGGCTCCAGCGATTGGCCCGGTTCGAGCAGGATCGCAGCCGCAACCTCGTCCTCGCCCAGCTCCGACGGCAGCGGGTAGATCGCGCAGGCGGCGACCGCGGGATGGGACTGGATGGTCTGCTCGACCTCCCATGAGGATACGTTCTCGCCACGCCTGCGGATCGAATCCTTCATGCGATCGATGAAGCGGTAGTGTCCATCAGCATCCCGAACGACCCGATCGCCCGAATGGAACCACAGATTCCGCCAGGCCTCGACCGTCTTCTCCGGCATGCCGAAATAGCCGGTGGCGAAAGCAAAAGGTTCTCCGGCGCGAAGCACGAGTTCGCCGGCCTGTCCGTCAGCAAGCGCTGAATCGTTTTCATCGACGATCCGCGCCTCAATGCCTTCGGCCAGATAGCCCATCGTTCCCGGACGATCGGACGGGATCGTACCTGCGAATACGAAGTTCGTCTCGGTCGACCCATAGCCGTCGACCAGCGGCACGCCAAACCGCTGAAGGAATGGACCGTGGATTTGCGGCGGCACGCCGCCGCCAAGCGCGACGCGAAGACGATGCGCCTTGTCGTTCGCATTCTTCGGCTGCGCCAGCAGCATCGATGCCATCGCGCCGAGCAGATAGCCGACCGTCGCCTTATGCCGTTGCGCCGCGGCCCAAAAGCCGGACGCGGAGAATTTCGGCTCCAGCACGTAGGTGCAGCCGTTCAGGAGCGCCTGATAGAACGCATTGAGCGCGTTGGTGTGGAACAGCGGCAGTGTCGTGAACAGCACATCGCCCTCGCGGACGCCGAGCGCCCGCGCCGAATAAATGCCCCACCAGAACAGCTGCGCCTGCGGACAGCACACACCCTTCGCTGGCCCCGTCGTGCCCGAGGTGTAGAGGATCGCAACGGTATCGCCGGGACGCACGGCACCCGCCGGGGCTGCGGCTCCGAGCGCCGGCAACGGTACGGCGGAAAGCCGGGCATCGACTGCCCCGGCGGCAGCTCCGACGATCCAGGTGCGAGGTGGCAGTTCAACACCCGCCTCGACGCTATCGATCGCGGCAACGAACTGAGCCTCGACGACAAGGAGCGCGGGACGCGAATTGCGGAAGATGTGGGAGAGCTGGAAACCGCGCAGCGCGGTATTGATCGGGACTGCGATGGCGCCAAGCCATGCGCAGCCGAGATAGACCTGCAGGAACTCCGGACGGTTCGAACACATCAACGCGACCCGATCGCCCGGCCTGATCCCGGCGTCGACGAGCGCCTGGGCCGACGCGGCCGCGATCGCCGCGGTCTGCCCAAAGCTCCAGCGCGTCTCACCGGCGACAAGCAGCACGCGCTCGCCGTAGCGCTCGGCCTGCCGCGTGAGGATCGTTGAGAGGATGCGGTCCGACGGCGGAAACGACGTCACTGCACACGCCCAGGCCGGCGTCACGTTCTCCTGGCCGACCGCGTCGCTGACGTTCACCGGCGCGTTCTCCGTCACGATCATGCTCCCGTCTCAGGGCAACAGCTTGTACTTGCCGTTCTCGATCTGGACCATGACGCGCGAGCGATCGTCGACGCCGTGCCGATCCGCCGGCGTATAAGTGTAGACGCCCTGCGTCCCGACGACCTCCTTGGTCGTGAACAGCGCCTGACGAAGCGCGGTGCGGAATTCCGGCGTGCCGGGCTTGGCACCGGTTGCCATCGCGCGTTTGGCGGCATCGGCGAAGACGAGCCAGCCGTCGAAGGAATAGGACGAGAATGAATCCGTCGGCGCCTCGCCGTTCGCCTTCTCGAAGGCAGAGCGGAAATTCAGGGCCACCTTCTGGATCGGATTGCTGGACGGGAGCTGCTCCGCCGCGGTCACGGGTCCAGTCGGGCAGATGATGCCGTTGGCGGCCTTGCCGGCGAGACGCAGGAAATCGGCGCTGATCAGCCCATGATTGCCGTATAGCGGCCCTTTATATCCCCGCTCCGACAAGGCGATGACCGGCAGCGCGCCGGGCGTTCCAGTGCCGCCGAGCATGATGGCGTCGGGACGTGCGGCGAGTGCGCGCAGCACCTGAGCCGTGACCGAAGAATCCGATCTGGCGTAGCGTTCGTTGGCAATGATTTTGATGTCGGTCGTCTTCACACTCTGCTCGAGCGAGTTGTACATGAGGTCGCCGAACGCATCGGAGAATCCGATGAACGCGACGGTCTTCAGGCCCTTCGCCTTCATGTGATCGACGATGCCTTGCACGAGAAGCGGCGTCGGTTGCGGCGTTTGGACGACCCAGGGGCCGCCGTCGCCCGGCGGCACCGGCGCGATCGGCGATACCGCGATCATGGGCACTTTCATCTCGATCGCGGCGGTCGCCATCGCTAGGGTCTGCGGCGCGCCCGACGTTCCGATCAGGATATCGACCTTCTCCTGCTCGACGAGCTTGCGCGCGTTGCGCGCCGAGGCGGTGGCATCGGAAGCGTCGTCGAGTTGGATGACGCGGACCTTCTCGCCGCCGATCTCACCGACATAGGCCTCTCCCGCCGCGATGCCCTTCGCGTTCGGGATGCCGATCGAGGATACCGGCCCGCTGAGACCGGTGACGAAGCCGACGAGGATCTCGGCCTGCGCAAGTTGCGGGACGGCGAGAACCAATGCGGTGGAAGCCAGCAGGCTCTTGATCAAGTTCATGGCACCTGTCTTTCGTGAGGATGTCTGTTCCGATTGGCAAGCGCCATGGATTGGATTCAGGTTGACGCAGCCAGCGCGATGACGCGAAGCGGACTGCCTGAGCCGTTCTGGATCTTCAGTGGCGAGGCCACGATGACGGCGCCTGTGGCCGGAAGCTGATCCAGGTTGCACAGGCATTGCAGGCCGTAGCGGCCCGCGCCGTGCAGGAAATGATGCGCCGGATAAGGCGGCTCGAAATGACCGGCCTGGCCCGCATCCGTACCGATGGTCTCGGTGCCAAACCCGATGACGCCGCGCTCCTCCACCAGCCACTTCATGACGGCCGCGTTGGGGCCGGGCATATGTGCGCCGTCATCCCTGAGATTGGAGTAGTCGCGCCAGCCCTTCTTCGACCAGTCGGTCCTGAGCAGCACCCAGTTCCGCTCGGGGATCCGGCCGTGCTTTGCTTCCCAGGCCTCGACGAGCGGGACGGTCAGCAGGAAATCGGGATCCTGCGCCGCCTGCGCGGAGCAATCGATCACGCAGGCCGGCGCGATCATGTCCTTGGTCGGCATCGTGTCGACGGCATTGTTCGGCAGGTTCTTGCCCGTGAACCAGTGGATCGGTGCGTCGAAATGCGTGCCGGTGTGTTCGCCGAACGTGACGTTGTTCCAGTACCAGGCCGGACCGCGACCATCATAACGCGAGATTTCCTGGATGCGGACGGGCGCGGCCTGGCCGAACTCCGGCGGCAGCACGATGACCGGAAAATCCGGACTGAGCGTAAATGTGAGATCGACGACGCGCACCGCGCCGGAAGAAACCGCACCCGCCAGCTCCAGGAGATTGTTGCTCTGCATCGTCACGTCCTCCGGCTTGGTTGAAATCCCGATCTCACCTGTCGAGCTCGCGCTCGAGCGCTTTCGGATTGGCCGCGAGACGTTGCCGGATCTCTTCGGCGACATCTCCGACATACATCTCCTCGAGCCCGCCTCTCAGCCCCGACACGACCGCCTGCGCGATTGCGCGCGGCGCAACCTTCGGCGGCGGTACGGTCTGGAACCACTCGGTGTCGACGGGCCCGGTGAACAGATTCATCACCCTGACGCCGCCGGGCCTGAGCTCGGCGCGAAGGCAGTGCGAGAGCGACAGGCACGCCGCTTGCGAGGCCGAGTAGGCGCCAAAGGCAGGCCAGTTCGCCAGCGCATGGACCGAGAGAATGTTGACCCACGCGGCACTGTTGTTGAGGCCATCGGCACCCCGCATCCGCATGGCGGGGCCGAAGGCCTGCGCGAGGTTGATGAAGCCGAGATAGGCCTGGTCGATCTCGTCGCGCGCGATGCTCGTGCCCCTGCGGTCGAGCAGGCCGCCCGGCCGCACATATTCCGTCGTGTTGACGAGGATATCGACCTTGCCGCCGATGTCGGCCGCGAGATCGGCCGCAGATTTTTCGTCGGCGGCGTCAAGGGTCACGATCTCGATTCCGTCCTGGCCGCGCAGCAGCTGCTCGCCGGCGAAAGGCCGCCACGGTTCGGCAATGCCGACGAACACCGTCTTGGCGCCTGCGGCCTTCAAGGCGGCGGCGGCCTCCTGACCGATCACGCTCCGACCGTTGGTGACCAACACGCGCCGGAATTTCGGATCGGCCGTCATTTCCCGCCATTGCTTGTCGTCTGCCATGTTGGGAGTCTCCCCCTCGGGATGGGCAAAGGCCACTGCCTGACCGCTCTTGTCGAGTTGAAACGACATGCGGACCGGTGCGCCCTCCACGCAGTCGGCATGGAGGTGCGTCACAATCGTCGGACCGCAATCCAACGTCACGAGGCCGATGCGCCAGGGCGCACGCTCGCGGAAATAGACATCGCTCGGCACGCGCGCAGTCGTTTCGGCAAGAAGAACACCTCGTCGTGGCGCATCGACGAAGGCAAGGCCGGCCGACAGGCAAGACGGGCAGGCCTCCCGCGCCGGATAAGCAAAAGAACCGCAGGCCTCACAGCGTTGCAGCACGAAGCGGCCCTCGGCGGCGGCCCGCGTAAACCCATGCGACGTCCTGCTGCGCGGTCGCGGCGGCGAAGCAGGCAGCCGCGTCCGCAGCAGCGGGTTCTTGCGCCGGGGCGGCTTGATCGGCTCTATCATCGCGACGGCCCTGCAAAGATCGCGGCGCCCGAGGCGAGACCACGGTCATAGTTGATCATACCGAACCCCGAGGCCAAGGCGAGGCTCGCGTTCCCGACCTGCGTGGGGCCTGCAGTCCCCAGAACCTGTCGAAGTCCCTCGACGAGACCGAGATAGGCGCCGGCGGCGCCAGCCTGTCCGGCCGAGAGCTGTCCGCCCGACGCGTTGTGCGGAAAGTCGCCGTCGATGGTGAGATCGTGCTGGCGCACGAACTCGGCCCCCTCCCCCTTGTTGCAGAAGCCGAGATCCTCGAACTGCATCATCGTGATGACGGGGTAGTCGTCATAGGTCTGCACGACATCGAGATCGTCAGGCTTCACGCCGGCCATCGCATAGAGCTCGCCGACGTCCATTGCCCAGCCACCGCGGACCTGCATCGGATCATCAGCAAAGGCGTTGTGCCGCTCGATCGTCGAAAGCAGCCGTGCTGCTGTCAGCCCGAGCGAAGCCGCGGTCTCGTCCCGCATCACCAGGAAGGCTTCGGCGCCGGCGCATGGCATCACGCAGTCGAAGAGATGGATGGGATCGGAGATCGGCCGGGCCGCCAGATATTGCTCCATCGTCAGCGGCGTCTTCATCAGCGCATGCGGGTTGCGCAGGGCATTGGCGCGCTGGGCGACGGCGATCCTGCCGACATCCTCACGCGTGACGCCGAAGGTCCGCATGTAGTTGCGGGCGATCAGCGCGAAGCTCGCATTGGCGCCACCGGCGCCATAGGGATAGACGGCATCCTGGTTGAAGCGCGAGAAGTTCTCCAGCGTCAGCCGGAAGGAATCGACGTAGTTGGTATCGCCGGCGATGCACGCCACGATGTCGGCGTCGCGCGCCTGAACCGCGCGCGCCGCTT
This sequence comes from Bradyrhizobium barranii subsp. apii, assembly GCF_011516635.5. GTDB lineage: Bacteria > Pseudomonadota > Alphaproteobacteria > Rhizobiales > Xanthobacteraceae > Bradyrhizobium > Bradyrhizobium barranii. Next base: position 6,414,910 of record NZ_CP096255.1, read on the forward strand.
TTCGCAAGCCTGCGATGGCGCTGGCGCCACCGAGCGGAATCGTATCCAGCCATCGCACGCAGAGTCCGAAATGCTGCGTCAGCCCGATCCCGCTGTCGGTGCCCATCGTGAAGCTGGAGACGCACAGACCGTCGATGTCGGAAGCCTTGATGCCGGCCTGCGCAACGAGCGTGCTCAGTGCCCGCCCGATCCACCACTGCGCACTCTCGATGGAGTAGCGCACATAGGGAATCGTGACGGGCGTCGCAATCACGACGCCGTCGTACGGTGTACGCAAGGTATTGGTCACCAACCGCCCGCCTCGTTCATTGTCTCAGATGACCGTCAGCTTCACGGCAATATTGCCGCGGGTTGCATTCGAGTAGGGACAGCGCTCGTGCGCGCCCGCGACGACCTCCTCGGCCACCGACCTCTCGACACCGGGCAGATTGACCTTCAGTTCGACGGCGAGCGCATATCCGACGGGAACCGGCCCCATCGCAACCTTCGCGATCACTGACGGCTCAGCGGATGGGACGACCTTCCGGGTGCGCGCGACGAGCTTGACCGCACCGAGAAAGCAGGCGGCGTAGCCGGCCGCAAAGAGCTGTTCGGGGTTGGTGCCTTCGCCCCCGGGACCGCCCAACGATTTCGGCACGGACAGCGATACCGACAACAGACCGTCGGCGCTGGCGGCCTTACCGTCCCGGCCGCCAGTCGCCGTCACCTCGGTCTCGTACAGGATCTTTTCGGGAGTCAGCATGATTCATTCTCCAGTCCTAGCGGCTGTTGCGAGCAAGCAGTGCGCGGAAATCGTCGCGCGCCTGGGCGCTGGCCCGCTTGAAGCTCGGCCCGCGGCTGGGCTCGGTGCCATTGAGCTGCCGGAGCTGCACCCACATCTCGGCACTTTTCAGCGCCACCGCCGCGCAATTGACCACCGGCGCGTGCCCGACTTTCAGGCCATGCTCCCTTCCGATCAGAAGGCCCGGCAGCACGCCGGCGGGGATCACGACGTCGGCGCCGTGCTCGACCAGCGGGCGTGCGCAGGCGACGAAGTCCTTGATCATGCGGGCTTGGGCGGCCTGATCTCCGTTAAAGGCATCGGCGAAATCCGCCGGCTTGCAGCCAAGGCCGGTCACGTGGACCACGCGATCGCCGAGGCCATAACGCTCGGCCTGCTCGTAGTGCCAGACCTCGAAGACGGGATCGAGCGTCACAAGGCCGAGCCTCCGACCGAGCTGAGAGGCCGCCACCAACGTCGCCTCACCGGTCCCGATCACGGGAATGTCGAGCGCCGAGCGCAGCTCGTAGAGTCCGGGATCCTGGAAATGTCCCATCACGAAGGCGTCGAACCCGCCCTCCTCGGCCGCGATGCCGTTGTCGATGGCCTGGACGGCGCAGCGCAATTCCGCGAGCCGTCCGAACTCCCGGTCGGGCGGCGAAATGCCCTCGACGTGAACTGTCGTGCCCGATGCAGCGATGTTGTTGAGGTATTCCGACAGCCGCGCCATGTAGGGCGCGTTCACGCTCGCATCAACGAAGCTCTGCCAGAAGATGCGCATCGTCCTTCTCCTCAGGCGGTGATCGGAGGATCGGTCGTCGACGGCCGATAAATATATTTCAATCATAAACTAATTCACGCGTCAAATGCGCTCGGCGTCGTCGCCGACGGCCACCGCCACCGCAAGGGAAGCCCGGCCTTTTCGTACGCTCGATCGGCATTGAGGCGCCGCACTCTGGCGAAATTGTATGCAACAACATTTTTTCTGACAGAGCCGTGACACGTGTTGACGGCTCCACCAACACTACTTTAGGCTTTAAGTAATTCCTCGCCGGCCAGGGACCGGTGGATGTTGCAGGGCACCGATTTTGAGAGACTCGATCGTGTGGACAGTCGCCGTGCTCGAACAGCCGGCAGCAACAGCATCGCCGGCCGCGCATCGCGGCCGGGCCAACGGCCTTCCGTTGCTTCGGGAAAGTCCCGCCCGCATCTGCCGATGGGCCTGTCGTTCGAGCGGCAACCAGCGCCATGGCCGCTGAGATCCGGCCGAGCAACCCCTCTTCGATCGCGCCCGGGTTTCGGCGCTGCAGCAATGCTTTCAATCGGTTCGTTCGTCGCTCGGGCTCCCCGCACGGCAGCTTCGAGGCATTCCTATCCAGCACCAACGGAGGAGAACGCGTATGCGCAAGACTCTGAGCCTACTCGCACTTGTCGCCGGACTCTTCGCAGCGCCGGCTGCGCGGGCCGACATCACCATCGGCTTCGTCACCTCGCTGAGCGGCAATGGCTCGTCGATCGGAATCCCCTATGGGCGCGGCATCAACGCCGCCTATGAGTACAAGAAGACCATCAACGGCGAGACCATTCACCTGATCCAGCTCGACGACGGCTCCGACCCGTCGGCCGCGACCCGCAATGCGCGCAAGCTGGTGGAAGAAGAGAAGGTGGACCTCCTGATCGGCACGGCCACGGCACCCTCGACCATCGCCATGGCGGCGGTGGCGAGCGAGCTGAAAGTACCGATGATCGCGGTCTCGCCGATCGGCAAGCTGCCGGATACGCCGGAGCAGTGGGTGGTGTCGGTGCCGCAGCCGGCCTCTCTCCTCGTCAAGATCGTCGCCGACCGCATGAAGCGCGACGGCATGAAGAACATCGGCTATGTCGGCTTCTCCGACGCCTGGGGCGACCTCGTCTATAACGGCGCCAAGGCCGCCGAAGCCGCCGGTGACATCAAGATACAGACCAACGAGCGCTATGCCCGCACCGACACCTCGGTCACCGCGCAGATTCTCAAGGTGATGGCCGCGCGTCCCGACGCCGTGCTGGACGGCGGCTCGGGTACGCAAGGCGCCCTGCCGCTCCTCACGCTCGCCGAGCGGGGCTTCAAGGGCAACACCTACGGCACGGTGGCACTCGTCAATCCGGACTTCGTCAATGTCGGCGGCAAGGCGGCCGAAGGCATTCAGGTCTCCGCGGGTCCCGTGATCGTCGCTGAGCAGCTTCCCGACGAGCACTTTGCCAAGAAGACCGCGCTGGATTTCCGCAGCGTCTACCAGAAGACCCATAACATCCCGACCACCGACGGCTTCTCCGCCTATTCGTTCGACGCCTGGCTGATTTTCGCCAACGCCGCCGAGCGCGCGCTGAAGACCGCCAAGCCCGGAACGGCGGAATTCCGCACGGCGCTGCGGGACGCGATCCTCAGCACCAAGGAGCTGCCGGGCGTGCATGCCGTCTACAATTTCAAGCCCGGTGCGGTCACCGGCGTCGACGAGCGCTCGCTCGTCGTGGTGCGCCTGACCGGCGGCGCCTGGAAGTACGCGCCATAACCGGATCAATGGCCCCGGCATCACAGGGAGCAACGACGTCTCAATGACGAGCGACATTGCAGCCATTCTCGCGATCGACGGGATCGCCACCGGGGCCGTCTACGCCCTGGTGGCGATCGGGACCGTCCTGATCTTCACGGTGACGCGAGTCATCTTCATTCCCTTCGGCGACATCGCGGCCTTCACCGCGCTGACGCTGGCTGCCCTGGACGCGAAGCGCTTTCCGGGGACGGGAGCGCTGGTCGTGATCCTGGCCTGCCTTGCGACCCTGATCGAGATCATCTCGCTGGTGCGCTCCGGCGAACTCCGCCTGCTGCCCCGCGCGCTGTCCTTCTACCTCCTGCTTCCGCTCGCCGTGGTCGGTGCAGCCTGGCTTGTCATGCGCCTGGACCCGCCGCTTGCCGTCAGGCTCCTGCTGGCGCTGATGCTGATCACGCCGATCTCCCCGCTTCTGGATCGGATCGTCTTCCGTCCCATCGCTGACGGCACCGTGCTGCTGTTGCTGACGGTGTCCGTGGCGCTGCATTTCGCGCTGGTCGGCCTTGGCCTGTTGTTCTTCGGGCCCGAAGGGGTTCGAACCGAGCCGCTGACCTCGCTCTCGACCGAGTTCGCGGGCGTGCTGATCTCGGGCCAGACCATGCTGATCGTGATCGCGGCACTCGTTTTCAGCGGCCTCCTCTACCTCTTCTTCGACTTCACGCTGGTCGGAAAATCGCTGCGCGCCACGGCCGTGAACCGGACCGGCTCCCGGCTGATGGGAATACGCCCCGCCCGCGCCGGCACGATCGCCTACCTGCTGGGATCGCTGATGGCCGGCGTATCCGGAATCCTGATCGCGCCGGTGAACACCGTGTTCTACGATTTCGGCTTCCTGATCGGCCTCAAGGCCTTTGTCGGCGCCATCGTCGGTGGCATGACCAGCTATCCCGGTGCGGCGATCGGCGCCGTCGGCGTCGGCATCCTCGAAAGCTTCGCCTCGTTCGAGAGCAGCGCGCTCAAGGACGTCATCGTCTTTTCGCTGCTGATCCCGATCCTGATCTGGCGATCCCTCGCCTCGCTGCATTCCGAGGAGGAGATCGAGGAATGACGCGCCTCCACATCCAGCTTGCCGCCGTCCTCGCCGTGTTGTGTCTCGCGGTGGCTCCCTTCGTGCTCAGTCCGTTCAGCATCACGCTGATGAACTATATCGGCATCTATTCGCTGGTCGCCATTGGTCTTGCACTCCTCACCGGCGTCGGCGGCATCGTGTCGTTCGGACAGGCGGCGTTCGTGGGCGTCGCGGCCTATGCAACCGCGTGGGTCTCTGCGTTGAACGGGTACTCCCCGTGGCTCGGCCTCGTGTTCGGCGTGGTGCTGACCTGCGGCGTCGCAACCGTTCTCGGCGTCGTCACCCTGCGACTTCAGGGCCATTTCCTGTCGCTCTCGACCGTCGCCTGGGGCCTTGCGATCGGCTTCCTGTTCGGCAATGTCGAGGGGCTCGGCCGCTTCAACGGCATCTCGTCGATCCCGCCGATCAGCTTCGGTTCGATTGCGCTGGTCACGAGCGCCCAGATCTATTTCCTGATCTGGGGCATCGTCGCCGCGGTGCTTTTCCTCGGCTACAACCTGCTGGAATCCCGGCTCGGCCGCGCCATGCGCGCGCTCCGGGGCGGCAATACGCTGGTCGAGAGCCTCGGCATCAACGCTTTCCGCATCAAGCTCGTGACCTTCGTGATCGCGGCCTTCCTCGCCTCGCTCTCCGGCTGGCTCTACGCACACATGAGCCGCTTCATCAGCCCGGGTCCGTTCGATGCCGGCATGGGCATCGAATATCTGATGATGTCGATGGTCGGCGGCGCCGGCAGCCTGCTCGGCGGCGTCGTGGGGGCCGCGGTCGTCACGCTGCTCAAGAACAGCGTGCAGGATTACCTGCCGCTGATCGCCAAGGGTGCCTCCGGCCAGCTCGAGATCGTCGCCTTTTCCGCATTGTTCATCCTGTTCCTGCAATGGGCCCGGCAAGGCATCGTTCCCTTCGTCGCCCGCTATCTGCCCAAGGCCAGGCGCGAGCGACCTCAACCGGCGCCGCCCCTGCCCCGTCGCGCGCAACCGACGCCCGGGGAGCTGCTTCTGAAAGTGGATGGTGCCGAGCGCCGGTTCGGCGGCCTCGTCGCGGTCAACAATGTCAGCTTCGAGGTCCGCGCTGGCGAAATCCTTGCCGTCATCGGCCCCAACGGCGCCGGCAAGAGCACGATGTTCAACTGCCTGACCGGGGCGCTCCGGGTCAACAAGGGTGAGATCGTCTTTGCGGGACGCCCGATCACGCATGACGCGCAGTCCCGCATCGCCAAGGCCGGCGTCGCCAGGACCTTCCAGCATGTGAAGCTGCGCCCGCGCATGAGCCTGCTGGAAAACGTGATGCTCGGCACCTATGCCCGCACGCGCAGCGGCCTGTTCGCCGGCGCCTTCCGCCTCAACGGGCGTGAGGAAGCCAGTACCCGGCACGAGGCGCTGATGCAGCTCGAACGTGTCGGGCTCGGCGACAAGCCGTTCGAGCTCGCGGGCAATCTGCCGCTCGGCAACCAGCGCATTCTGGAGATTGCGCGTGCGCTCGCCGCCGACCCTGCGCTGCTGGTGCTGGACGAGCCCGCCGCCGGCCTTCGCCGCCAGGAGAAGCTGCGGCTCGCGGAACTGCTCCGCTCGCTGCGGGCAGACCATCTGACCATCCTGATCGTCGAGCATGACATGGAGTTCGTGATGTCGCTGGTCGACCGCATCGTGGTGCTCGATTTCGGCTCAAAACTCTGCGAAGGCGCGCCAGCCGCGATCCGCAGCGACGAGCGGGTGCAAGAGGCCTATCTCGGAGGCGTCGCGTGAGCGAGATGCTGTCCATGACGGATGTGACGGTCTGCTACGACAATGTCGAAGCGGTCCGCAACGTGTCGCTGTCGGTCGAGGAAGGTCAGATCGTCACCGTCATCGGCCCGAACGGTGCCGGCAAGACAACGCTGCTGATGGCGGCCATCGGCCTTCTGGCCTCTCGCGGGCGCATGGTCTTCCAGGGTCACGACATCGGCAGGATGTCGGTCGAAGATCGCGTCGAGCGCCGGCTGTGCCTGGTGCCGGAGAAGCGCGAGCTGTTCTCCGACATGACGGTCGCGGACAACCTTCTGCTCGGCTCCTACAGCCTGCGCGACCGCTCGGGCGTCCAGAAGACGCTGGACGAAGTCTATGATCGCTTCCCACGCCTGAAGGAACGGCAGCGCCAGGCGGCAGGCACGCTCTCCGGCGGCGAGCGCCAGATGCTCGCGCTCGGCCGCGCGCTGATGGCCAAGCCGAAACTGCTCATGCTGGACGAGCCGAGCCTCGGCCTCGCGCCGCTGATCGTGCGCGAGATCTTTCGCACCATCGCGTCGCTACGCGACTTGGGCGTCTCCATCCTGCTGGTCGAGCAGAACGCCCGCGCCGCGCTCGAGACGGCTGACTATGGCTATGTGCTCGAGACTGGCGAGGTCGTGCAGTCGGGCCCGGCCAAGGACCTCATCCACGACCCCAGGCTGATCACGGCCTATCTCGGCGGGCACTAGCGCTGGCTCGGATCAGGCTCGGCGAGCCGCACAACAAAAATATCGAAAAACAACCCCATGCACAGTAGCTGGCCGACAGCGATATCAATGGCTTGATACCCAGCAACTGCGGATTTAACGAAATCAACTTGATCCGTCGGGCAAAACAGTGGCACAATGCCATCATCGCTGCCCATGGATAGCCGATGGCTTCCATCGCCAACTCGGACATCCCAGTTACTAGGGGATCAGCAAGCTAAAGCCCGCCCGCGACAATTGGGAACGGTGGAGCATACCATCACCCGGTGAAATGGCGCCGCTTGCGCGCCCACATCTTGGGCCACAGCAAAGGCAAATCAATGATGCTCTAATCAGCGCGATAAATCGAACATCAGTTGCGCTCCATCTTGAATCCGCATCTTGGCACAAAGTGCATATTACGTCCGGCCTCGCCGAGGACCGCTATTGGCTCATGGCAGACCTATCGTGGCCGTCTGCTTGATGTCGGCTTTTGACCCAACTGCGACATCGCTTGGCAGCATCCAGTTTTCGCTGGAGCCCTTTCAATTGGGCGAGAGGTCCGGCGATCTGCGCTTCCGGCGATAGATGCGCCTTCGCAGGCTATTCCAATGTGCTATTCTTATCGCATAGGCCATAGGTATCCCATGACAGGTACTGCAGAGTGGCTCGCATCGATCGGTTTGGGGGAGTACGCCCAGCGTTTCGCCGAGAACGCCATCGATTTCTCGGTCGTTAGCGATCTCACGGAGCAAGACCTCAAGGACCTTGGCGTCCTGCTTGGGCACCGGCGCAAAATTCTGCGCGCAATTGCAGAACTCAAGAGTGAAGTCCTCGTATCAGCCCGAACGGCCGCCAAACCAGCGCCGCGGGACAGTGCCGAGCGGCGCCAACTGACGGTCATGTTTTGCGATCTCGTGGATTCGTCGGCACTTTCGGTCCGACTGGATCCAGAGGACTTGCGCGCAGTCATCGGCGCCTATCACGACTGCATCGCGGATGTTATCGCCCGGAGTGAGGGCGTCATCGCGCGGTACATGGGGGATGGCGTGCTTGCCTATTTCGGCTATCCCCAGGCCCACGAGGACGATGCCGAGCAGGCGACACGCGCGGGACTGACACTGGTCGATGCCGTGGCCAATCTCCAGACAGATATCGGTACGAGACTACAGGTCCGCGTTGGCATCGCCACCGGAATGGTCGTCGTGGGCGATCTGACCGGCGAAGGCGCCGCCAAGGAGCAGGCGGTCATTGGTGAGACACCGAACCTGGCCGCTCGCCTGCAGCAGTTCGCCGAGCCCGGCATGGTGCTGATTTCCGAGAGCACACACCAGCTCACCGATGGACATTTCGAGTACCGCGATCTCGGTTCTGTCGCGCTCAAGGGATGGGCGGAGCCAATACCTGCATGGCAGGTGCTCGGGATCAGTGGAGTGGAAAGCCGCTTCGAGGCGCAGCACAAGACGCGGTTGACACCGCTAATCGGGCGTGACGAGGAGATCGAGCTGCTGTTGCGGCGCTGGCGGCATGCCGCGTCAGGCGAAGGCTGCGTCGTGGTTCTAACTGGAGAGCCGGGTATCGGTAAGTCGCATATCGCGCTGGCGCTTCAAGAGCGGCTCCAGGCCGAACCACACATTACGGTACGGCACTTCTGCTCGGCGCACCACGCCAACAGTGCGCTGTATCCATTCATCGTCAACCTCGAACGTGCCGCCCGGTTTGAACGAGGCGAGACGGCGACGGAGAAGTTTGCCAAGCTTGAAGCTCTGCTCTTGCGGTTTGGCGCCGATGCAGACGGCGTGGTGCCGGCCCTGGCCAATCTTCTGTCGCTTCCGCTCTGCGACCGCTATCGCCTTCCCGAAATGACTCCGCAGACCCGCAAGGACATGACGCTGGCGGCGTTCCTGGCCCAGCTCGAAGCATTGGCGGCGCGTCAGCCGGTGTTCGTCATCTTCGAGGATGCCCATTGGGCGGATCCGACGTCGCTGGAACTGCTCGCGGTTACACTGGAAAAGCTGCCGCGGCTTCGCGTGCTGCTGCTGATCACGGCGAGACCGGAGTTCACGCCGCCCTGGCCTGGTCATGCCCATGTGACGACGATCTCGCTCACGCGGCTCAGTCGGCGCAACGGGGCAGCATTGGTCGAGCGCGTCACCGCCGGCAAGACGCTCCCCGAGGAGGTCATGCACCAAATCCTCGCCCGTACCGATGGCGTACCCTTGTTCGTCGAGGAACTGACGAAGGCCGTGCTCGAAACCGGGCTGTTGCAGGAGCGGGACGACCATTACACGCTCAGCCGTCCGCTACCATCGATGGCGATTCCGACGACGTTGAGCGCATCGCTGATGGCCAGGCTCGACCGATTGGCTCCGGTGAAATACGTGGCTCAGATCGGCGCCGTCGTGGGGCGCGAGTTCTCCTACGAACTGCTGAGCGCCGTTGCCGAGTTGCCAAGGCAGACGCTGGAGGAAGCGCTTGCCCAGCTTGTCCGGGCGGAGCTGATATTCTGCCGGGGCGAGATACCCCGGGCTGTCTATACTTTCAAGCATGCGCTGGTACGCGACGCTGCCGAATCCGGGCTTCTGAAGAGCCGACGCGCTACGCTGCACGCCACCATCGCGGACGTGTTCGAGCAACAGTTCCCGGAAATCGTGGAGGCTCAACCCGAGACTCTCGCGCTCCACCTCACGGAGGCGGGACTGTTCGAAAAGGCAGGAGAATATTGGCTTCAGGCCGGAAGGAAGGCGGCCATGCGCTCCGCCAACCTCGAAGCTATCGCACACCTGCGGAAGGGCATCGAGGTGTTGGCCCATTTGGCCGACGGTGCTCGGAAGGACAGACGAGAGCTTGATTTCCAGTTCGCGCTGGGACCATGCCTGATCGCTACCCAGGGACCGGCATCGCCACATGCGGTGGCGATCTTCGCTCGCGCGCGCGAGCTGTGCCAGCGCCTCGCAGATCCCCCCGAGCAACTACAAATCATGTTCTGGTTGACCACCGCGAGCGTCATTCGTGGTGAGTTGCCGGTCGCCGAGGAAATGATCTCGGCGCTGCTCGAACTCGCGGAGGCGCGCGGCGATCGACCAACGTTGCTCAACGCGATGCGTGGACAAGGCATGATTCGACTTTTCATGGGACATCTCGAAGGAGCCCACGAAGTGATCGTACGGGCCTTCGAAGCGTTCGAGGCAAGCAACGAGCAGGACAGATTGGCGGCGCGTGCCGCCGGCCAGGATGCGGGCGTGGCCGACCTTGCCCTGATGTCATGGGTGCTCTGGCTGCTGGGCCGCCCCGATACCGCGCTCGCACGACTGGATACCGCCATTCGGCGTGCCGACGCCATTGGTCATCCGCATTCGCAGGCCTATGGATGTTACTATGCGTCCATTCTCCACGCTCTTCGGGGCGAGTTCCTGACTGCGCACGGCTATGCGGAACGCTGTCTTGCCTTGTCGGAGGAGCACGGATTCCGGCAATGGAGAGGATTGGCGCGCGCCGTTCGGGGGATAAGTGCCACCTTTCTTGATCCTTCGTCCGCCGCGCTCGCGGAAATCCAGGGTGCGATGAACGAATATCGCAACGCGGGCTATCAGCTCGGCATCACGGCCCTATACGTGCTCCTGAGCCCGGCCCTATTGTCGAGCCGTCAGCGCGAAGCCACGCTCGAGCTGATCGAACAGGGCCTTGCCACAACCAGCCGCAATAGCGAGCGGATATTTGAGGCCGAACTGTACCGACTGAAGGCGCGCGCGCTGCTCTTCGATGAAGTACCGGGAGCCGGCACCGAGGCGCAATCACTGTTCGAGCGCGCACTGACAACTGCAACAAGCCAACACGCCAAGGCCCTTGAACTTCGAGTTGCAGTGGACCTCGGCGCCTTGTGGGTCGATCAGGGCAGACGCAAGGACGCGCTCAATCTGCTCGCGCCCATCTACGCCGGCTTCGCCGAGGGTTTTGAAACGCAGGATCTAAAGCAAGCGAAGGCACTGCTCGATCGACTGCAGTAATTTTTCCCGGATCACAGATATTGGAGTCTGGTTCAGCGGTCGCAGAGCTACTTGCCTTTGGCACTAGGCATCCGCTCGCTCTTGGCATTTGCGATACGTATCTTTCACCTTTTGCCATCCCTCCTTGTCGTTCTTCTCTGGATGCTCATTTATGAAGTGCGGCCCTTCATGCGGGTCGAGGTCTGCATGTGCGTGATACCTCTTGATTGCTTGTTCCGCAGCGGCTCTTCCCAACACTCGCCCGTTATAGAGGTTGCTGTGATTCCATTTGAAATTGATGTGCCCCGGCACCTGGATCTCGACGATTATGCCTTCCCATTTGGGTTCGTCGTACTGCACGTGATATTTGAAGATCCTGACGTCGTCTTCGCCAACGGTCGCTGCGAATAATTGGCAAAGATTCGCCAGGGCATCATGAAGGTCTTTCGGTTTGCGGACCTGCTTCGAATCGACGATCCTGCTCACCCATATTTCGTCCAGATCACGGTGCTCCTCGAGCAAGCTCTCGAAGTTGACCGTGTCGATCAGCGCTCCTTCGCAGTACGTAACTCCGTCGATCTCAACTGTTTCTTCGATGAAGGGAAGAGCTGAGCACGCACATAGGCTGGACGCGCTGATTGGCCCTTTGTACTCTTTCTTGTCGGCTTGCTGGATCATTGGTCGGTTGGAAAACAACGCGAGCTTATGGTCATCAAGATTCCAGGCGTTGTGAAATATGACGGGCTTTCCAGGCTCTTTGAGCGCTTCGAACTTTATGCTCTTCATGAACTGGCTATTCGGATAGTTGATCTTGGAGAGGCCAGTGACATGGGACAAGTACATCATTGACGTGAGATAGCGAACGAAGGGATTGGGTGCCAGGACCTGATTAAGGATCCATCTGTTGATGTCTCCGTCGTCCGGGATCGTGAACTTCTGTTGAGGGAACCAGAGCGACATAGAATCCCTGAAGGCATTCACCATGGTCGATGGGCCCCATAAATGCAGATAGTTCTTGGGATCCATGACGAAGCTGGTCAGAGCCCTGCTCATGCTTCCTGCCCAATCTGGACCAAACACGGTGTTTATGGGGAAGCGCTTATAGCCTTCGTCGTCTCGAAACACGCCATTCTTGAAGAATTGATAGGTCTTTTCCGCCCTGGCTTTGTTTTCAACTCCATCAAACTGATTGTAGACGATCCCAACCCAAGCGCCGATGCAGGACAAAGCCCACACGTCAAACCTTATATCTTCGTTGGCAAGGGCTTCCAGAACCCCGATGTGCAATCCTGCTGCCGGACCGCCTCCGCCGAGCGCAATCGCTCTCTTTACCATCGGATCCTCCATCTGATTTTTCGTGTGGCTTATTCTCCAATCAACTTTCTGAATTGCGTGAAGAGATTGGTCATTCTTGGGCTCTCGGCCGCACAGAATGCCATCGAACCAAACTTGACAGTTCATAGAGCCAGCATTGCGAAATACGATACGTGCGACGGAGCGGTGGACGTCGATATTCGATCTCGAATCCGCTGATCCCACTGGCGCACGAAGAGCCTGCTTAGCCTATCGCGGTCTGAACCGTCCATTTGTGAACCACTTCACGTACGATACTTATTGCCGCCCATGGCAGCAGACCTGTTGTCCAATCGCGACTTCCGTTATTGGCCCAAAGCGGACGCTTTGTAGTCTTTGCTCAGATGTCGGCTTGTGACCCGGAACGGACATATCGAAATCAAAACAGACCGAAACGGACGAGAAGCACCGCGACTCAACTACGGGAGTCCTTTTGTCACCGTAAAGGGATTGAACCCACGTTCCGCGAGGGCAGCCCACGAAGCTGCGCCAAGATGTGACAATCGGAAATAGAGCCGCGGTTTGGTCGGATCGGTGTCCAACACGAACCCGGTCGGTAACTCGCGGGCAGTTGTGGCATAGAACCCACCATCCGGCGACCTCTGGGATTCGACTACAGCGATCAACGAGTCTGCTCTCCCAGTCCTGCCGAGCAATTTCATCAAGAGAGCCATTTGGCCCGTTCCTTCGGTCCACACACCGTCTCGGTCTTCACCGTAAGAAAAGCCCTCATCGACACTCATTCGCTGTTCGGCGGTCGTAATTGCCGATGCAAATTTCTCGACCGCTCCGTGGAGCGCTATTAAAGGCCAGACCTGAGCATCGAGAGCCAAAATCGGATTGTGCGTGACACCGTCTTCAGCGGTACCTGCGGCGAAACAGGCGCATGCCGGATCCCACATCGTATTTACGAAGTACTCAGCGACCGTTGCCTTATCGCGCCAGCGCGAATCCCCTGTACGGATCGCAAGAAGGCCAAACGCGGCGGCGAGGTCAGTATTATGTTCAGTCGATTTCCACGTCCGCACTTCCGGCGTCGGTTCGTGCCCAAACGTACCACCCGTGAAACCGCCAGTACCGCGCGTATCGGCCCATTGCGCGACCCAGGCGCCAAGCCGTGCTGCACCATCGCGGAACCGAGAGCCGGCGTTCAGATCATCAAGCGACAGCAACGCCAACATGGCCCATGCCATGTTACCAACATCGCTGCCCACCTGATATCGATCCTCTAACCATTTGTTCTGAGTATTGTCCCACCACCCCGGAAGTTTGACGGGGCCATTCCCCACCACGCCCGCGGCGTAAGCGTTCCGGAGCCGTCCATCATGCCAGGTGCGGTCGTTGTCGATGGCCCAGAGAAGCGCCGAGCCAATCCGATACGCTTTGTCTTGCTCACCGCAACCGACCAACGCGATGGCGGCTACCGCATTGTCATAGAGGTAGGCGGCGCCATGCAGAGGCCCCGATTCGACGGTCGGATAGCTGGGCAGGAACAACGGCCCTGATGGCGGTGCCTTATCAATTAGACCAGCGAGGTATCCGCACGCTGACGTTTTTGGTGCTGTTGAGGCTTGCAGTGGAGCGGAGGCCATCATGATTGCGAAAGTCGCGACGATCCAAGTCTGAAGGCAGAGTCCGCGACAACGGTAGAAGCAACAAGTGATTGGTGCCGGTAGCATTTCGCTGCCTCTCGTGTCTTTTCAACCAAGATAGACTTTAGGACATCGGGAAGAATGCCGGTCAGGATCGAGAAAAAACTGTGCCTTCGTCTTCAATGGCAGCTTATGGCACTTTTCGGACCTGCGGCAGCAGTGTTCCGATGTCCGCTGTTGAGGGTTGAACGGACCTAAATCAGCCGCGACCGAAGGTCGCCTTTTGACCCAGACCGGACCACCCGTTCGCCGCGCAGGCATTGGGCTTAGGCTCGACCGTAAGCGTAGCTCTGCGGCCCTTTTGAATGGCGCTTGACGCCTATTTTGTTCGCGTGGCGCGTCGCCGCGGCTTCCTTGTGTCGGACAACGCGTTGACGGCGGCTTCGAGTGCCTTCCGGTCGACGACGTTGGGATCGAACCGCTCCGGGCCCCAGAGGCGCATGTGTCCGTGCTCGGGATGGGCGGGGTCGCTGATGGCGGCGAGGTATTCGGCATAGCCTGGCGCACCGCCGACGTCTTCCGGAGGACAACGACCGGCGGCCTCGAGCAGGAAGGGAAGCCCCTCCGTCGTGGTGTTCTCGAACCATTTTTCGAGCTTGATCACATGGTCCCAGCTGTCGCCGAAGTCATAGAGATAGTGGATCGTCTTGGCGCCGGTCTCGCGAACGATATCGCACAGCCGCGCTTTGCGGGCATCCATGGGCTGGTGACCGTAATCATTGTCGGGGTCGGGAATCCCCCAATGTGCCTCACCAGCAAAGAACTCGAAGAGGTGACTGTTCGTCCAGCCGAATGCCTCCTGAAGCGTCAGATGCAGCCGATCAAGGCGCAGGGTGACGGGTACGACAAGGCGACGCATCACCTCCGGCTTCACATCCTTGAGGGTCACCTTGATCCGGACCGCGGTCGTGTTCAGGCTCATGCCGCCAGCCTCGGATCGCGTGTATGCATCGTATAGGTCGACGCCCAGGGAAGCAGTTCGTCCAGTCGCGCTGCAGGCCAACCATTGACGAGCTTGGCGAGAACGTCAGCGAGCCAGTGCTCGGCACTGACGCCATTGAGCTTACAGGTCTCAATGAGCGAAGCCAGCAATGCCCAATTCCCGGCGCCTTCGTCGCAACCGGCAAAAAGAGAGTTCTTGGCGTTGAGCTTGATCGGTCGCATCGCACGCTCGACAGCATTCGTGTCCATTTCGATGCGCCCATCATCAAGATAGAGCGTCAGGCCGTCCCAATGACGTAGTGCATAGCGCAAAGCCTTCGCCGTGTCGCTCTTCTGCGCAAGGTGATCGAGCTTGGCCTCAAACCACTGCTTCAAGGCTGCAACCAGAGGCCGGGTATGCGCTTGTCGGCCAGCACGGCGCTCGTCCGCAGATCGGCCGCGGAGGGCCTTCTCGACCGCGTAAAGCTGGGCGATGCGCTCAAGAGCCTCGCGGGCAACCGGAGCTGGCGCAGGCGCAGCCTCCCGCTCGATCTTCACAAACTGGCTGCATGTTTCGCGGGATCGTGAGCACGGATTTCAGGGGATCGTGAGCAGAGATTTCAGACGATCGTGAGCACGGATTTCGCGGGATCGTGAGCAGCTTTTCAGCAACTCAGCCCGCTTCGGCCGACAACTCAACCGGCTTAGGAACTGCCTCGTCAGTGAACGAGGAAGGCCGATGCCCACCCAGAGATTGTCGATGCGCCGGATCAAAGAGGTTCTCCGCTTAAAACATGTTCAAGGCTTGCCGGAGCGAGCCATCGCGCGCACCTTGGGCATCAGCAACGGCGCCGTGCACAGCTATCTACGCCGAGCCGGGGCTGCCGGGCTGAACTGGCCGTTGCCGGCCGGAATGAGCGACGAGGACCTGGAGCTGCTGCTTTTCCCGGCGCCGAGGCCTGCGTCGCAGAGCCCCCAGCGGGCCGTTCCCGACTGGGGCTATGTCGACAAGGAGCTGCGCCGACGCAACGTGACCCGTCGGCTGCTGTGGGACGAGTATCGCGCCACCCATCCCGATGGCTTCGGCTACACCTGGTTCTGCACGACGTACGAGGCCTGGAAGGGGCGAGCCCGGCCTTCGATGCGGCAGACGCATCTGGGCGGCGAGAAGGTTTTCGTGGATTTCGCCGGCGACACCATCGACGTCATCGATCCCTCAAACGGGGAAGTGCAGTCGATGAAGCTGTTCGTCGCGGCGATGGGCGCCTCCAACTATACCTATGCCGAGGCCTGTCCAAGCGAGGGGCTCGCCGACTGGATCCGGGTCCACATCAATCTTTTCGCCTTCCTCGGCGGCGTGCCGACATTCGTAGTCTGCGACAATCTCAAGGCCGCCGTCACCAATCCCGACCGCCACGATCCCGGCCTCAACCGAACCTATGCCGAGATGGCGAGCCATTACGGCACGGCCATTCTCGCAGCCCGGCCGCGGCGCCCAAAAGATAAGGCAAAGGTCGAAGTTGCGGTGCAAGTCGCCCAGCGATGGATTCTGGCGCGGCTGCGCAACCAACGCTTCTTTTCGTTGGCGGAGCTGAACGCAGCCATCAAAACACTCGTCGTCGAACTCAATGCAAGGCAGATGCGCGACTTTGGCGCCAGTCGCGCCGAACTGTTCGCCGAGCTCGACAAGCCCAAGCTTACAAAGCTGCCGGACCAGGCTTACGCTTTCGCACGCTGGAAGCGATGCCGGATCGGCCCCGACTATCATATCGAGATCGATGGACACTGGTATTCCGCGCCGTATCGGCTCATCCGTGAGCTTGTCGACGCACGCATCGATGACAGAACGGTCGAGATCTTCCACAACGGCCGCAGGATCGCCAGCCACGCCCGCGCGCCCAACCGGCGGGGCCACACCACCATCGCCGACCATATGCCCAGCGCCCATCGGCGCTACGGTCAATGGACGCCCGCCGGAGTGATCGTCGCCGGCGAGCGGATCGGTCCGTCGACCGCCGCCTTCTTCCAGGCCGTGATCGCGGCCCGGCCGCATCCCGAGCAAGGCTTTCGCACCTGCCTCGGCATTCTGTCACTGGTCAAAAGCTACAGCGCGGAGCGCGTCGAAGCGGCCTGCCGGCGCGGCATTCTGATCAAGGCGCGATCCGTCGCCTCGATCCGCTCCATCCTCCAGAACGGTCTGGATCGTACCTTTCTCGACGAGCCCTCCGAACACCAACCCCTGCGCCACGGCAACATCCGCGGCCGCGATTATTTTCACTGAAGCCAAGGAGACCTGTATGCTCAACCATCCCACCCACGAACGCCTGATCGAGCTCGGCTTGAGCGGCATGGCCAAGGCCTTCGAGGAGCAGCGACGATCGCCTGATCTCGAAGCCTTGCCGTTCGAAGATCGCATCGGCCTGCTGGTCGACCGGGAAGCGGCGGAACGCGACACCAGGCGGCTCACCACGCGCCTCAAGCTGGCCTCGCTCCGCCAGAATGCCTGCGTGGAGGACGTCGATTTGCGCACGCCGCGGGGTATCGACCGGGCCGTCTTCGCCAAGCTCGCCAGCGGCGACTGGATCGATCGCCACGAGAATTTGCTCATAACCGGGGCGACCGGATTGGGCAAAAGTTGGTTAGCCTGTGCCCTCGGCCACAAGGCCTGCCGAGATAATCGCTCGGTCCTCTATCACCGCGTCCCAAGATTGTTCGAAGCGTTGGGGCTCGCGCGGGGCGATGGACGTTATGCCCGCTTGCTCAAAACCCTTGGCCGCGCCCAGGTTCTGATTTTGGATGATTGGGGATTGTCGGTGCTCACCGCTGCCGAGCGGCGCGATCTACTGGAAATCCTTGACGATCGCCATGGCCGCTCCTCCACCATCGTAACCAGCCAACTCCCTGTGGACACATGGCACGAAGTTATCGGAGATCCCACGCTAGGCGACGCGATTCTGGATCGCCTCGTCCACAACGCTCACCGCCTCCAGCTTGCTGGCGAAAGCATGCGAAAACGCAACGCCAAAACCATCACCCTTGACGAGCAGCCAGAACGCTGACCCTATCACCGCCTCGGCCGGAGCGAGGCTGCTCACGATCGTCTGAATTCGGCGCTCATGATCGCGCGAAATCGCTGCTCACGATCACTGAAATATGCAAACTGGCGCCGCAGATGCGACCAGCAGAAGGCGAGCGTCCCGGACAGGGCGTCCGCACGCGTCTCTCGGGTCATGGTCTTGTAAGCCTGATAGCCGTCGCAGTGGATGATGCCGCGATAGCCCTCCAGCAGCCGCAAGCCATGAACGGCGCCGCGGCCCGGTGCATAGGCATAGACTACCCCAGGCGGATCAGGTCCGGCCCAAGGCCTGTCATCGCGTGACAGCGCCCAGAAGTAGCCGGTTTTTGTTCTGCCGCGCCCCGGATCCAGCACCGGCGCCGGGGTCTCATCGACACAGAGCTTCGAGGAGGCGAGCAGAAGCTGGCGCAGACGATGCCACACGGGCTTCAATTCCTGGGCGGCATAGCCGACCCAGAAGGCGAGCGTGGAACGATCCAGCGCTATTCCGTGCGTCGCCAGCATCTGCGCCTGGCGGTAAAGCGGCAAATGCCAGTGATACTTGGCATCGATCACATGCGCGACCAGCCGCTCGGTGGGCAATCCTCCCCTGATCAATCGCTCGGGAGCCGCGTGCTGCAGGACGACGCCATGACAGGCGCGGCAGGCCAGCTTGGGACGGCGGGTGATGATGACGCGATACTGCGCCGGAACGACGTCGAGCCTCTGGCTCTCATCCTGACCAATCTCGAAGAGGTTGCCCTTACAAGACGGGCAGCAGCTCTCGGCCGGCATCATAGTCTCGATGACGCGCGGCAAATGCTCCGGCAGCTGACCACGGTTGGCTCTGCGCGCGGCAGCTCTCTTCTCGCCTGTTTTGGGATTGGCACGATTCTCGGCGGCTTCGAGAGCCGCAACGGCCTGATCGATATCCTCCAGAACAAGCTGCAGCTGATCAGCGTCCAGCTTTTCCGAGGACCGACCGAACTGCGCATCTTTCGCAAGCTTGAGCAACCGCTCGAGCCGGGCGCAGCGATCCAGCAGAGCCGCGGCAAAGGCACGCAACTCGGCTGGATCGCTCGGTAGCTCATCAGGCAAATCACTCATTGGCCCGAGCTTGCCATGCTTCGCGTCACGATGCAGCGATGATTTGCATTTTTACGCAAGCGCTTTCGGCTGCGGGATCCGAGGCGCGTGCATGCGCGTCCAATCCATGCCGGCCAGCAGTGCTGACAGCTGGGCCCCATTCATCCGCATCACACCGGCCACGATGGGTGGCCATTTGAAGCCGCTGCCATCGAGCCGCTTCCAGTACATCACAAGGCCGCTGCCATCCCAGACGACGATCTTCACCCGATCGGCGCGCTTCGCACGGAACACCACCGCCACGCCCTTCATCGGGTCATGGCCCAGCGTATCCTTCGCCAGCAGCGCCAAGCCCTCTGCACCCTTCCTGAAGTCCACAGGTTGCGTCGCCACGTAGATCATGAGGCTCGCCGGCATCGTCAGCATGAACGTGTCCGTCGCAGCGCAATGAACACATCGCTCAACGCAGCAAGGCCAGGCGCCCCGCGCACCTCCACGCGCGCGCCCTGGAACTCAACCGTAACAATGGCTGCTTCCGGCGAACCGGAGGGCTCTGCGGCCGCAGGCAACGCTAATTCCGACACCACCGGCACGAACGACAGCGTGTCCGCCGACGCCGGCAATACCAACTGGCCCAAACGCGCCCGGCGCCGCCAATCATGCACCTGCTGGGGCCGGCAGCCATGGCGACGAGCGACGTCTGTTACAACCGCCCCCGGTTCGAGGCTTTCCGCCGCAATCTGCGCCTTCAAATCATCCGGCCAGCGCTTTCGACCTGCGCCAGCGAACACTTCAATACGCGGTGACAACGGTCGTCTTATGTCGTCAGAATGGTCGTCCATTGTGAGCACCCTTCCAGAAGATGACTCTTCTAACGGTGCTCTCAAGACTCCGCACAAACAATCAGACGGGCCTCGGCGCTACGCTTACGCTCGACCGGTCCTCGCGCTAGTTTGAAGGACCTCGTGTTGCCAGACAGAGCGGTCGTCCCCATCGTATAGTGATCAGAAATCGCCAGCCACGAAAAGACCAGACTACTGGCGATTGCCGCGCTTGCGCCGCCTGCTTGGGCGGAAGGGCGCGGGTACGGGTGCCAGGGCGAGCCCCTGGTACGGTATGGCAATCATCCCTCGACCATGGCCGACGAGTGCCGGTCATGCCAGTCCCGTGGATTATCGAAGAGCTGATCTATGGCCAAAAGCATTCTTGTCATCGTTGCAATTCTCGCAATTTCTACTTCTGGCGCTTTGGCCGCACAGAGGACCCATCATGGCCGCGCGTCGCCTGCGCCGGCGCCGAGCGAGGGGTCGAGGGGGCTGAGCCCATATGCTGTGGGCCCAGGTAATTCCAACGACCGCGAGATGTACATCAAGAACCTGCGCGATTCCGGGTATAATCCGGAGAACAACTTCAACAGGTTCGGGAACGTGCAGGCAGCACCTTATGGGGGCGGCTAAACCTCGAATCCCGTTAACCCGGTACCGGCGCGGCTGCCGTCGCTAGGCCCGCCAAAACGGCTTTTCGAGTTCGTGCGCGATGTCGCTCCGGGAGACGCCGATATCGTGCAGGTCGGGCTCGGTCCAGCGCGCGAGCTCCCGGCGATCGCGATAACGCTGCCGCCAGAGATGAAGGGTCGCGCCAACGCTGGCCCAAACCTCGTAGAGGTTGACGAGAGCCTTGATATCAGCGGAGATCAGGCGTGTTGAAGACAACTTCACAGCTTTATCTCCCCCTATAAGTTCGGGAGGACTGTATCGCTGTGCTACTGACAGCATACTGTCAGCAGCAGGTAGCATCTCTGGCCCAAGGAACGGAGATGCCCCGGCTTCGGCTGACAATCACTTTGCGTCATGTATTCTTGGGAAGTCCGATGTTGGCCCATCAGCGAAGTGACGACACCGCTCAAGGAGGTCCGCTTAGCGAGGCGGTGCGGACTGGATTTGCTCGCTCTGAGTTCTTCGCATTTTGACCCGAAGTCGACCTTAAACTCGTAACCAGCGAGAGGCTGATCGCAGCTTAGCAGAGTCCTTGGTGGGACTTAGCACAAGCGGCACGCTCCCCAGGATCCGCAGCAACCCGCGCAACCACCGAACCCCCAGCCACCATACCCCCAGTCATCGAACCCGATGTCGTCATAGAATCCGATGCTGAACCCGCAGCCGCCGCAACCGCAACCACGGAAGCCACGGCAACCACGGAAGCCACCGCAACCTCGGATGCCAACGAACCCGCTACCACCGCAACCTCGAATGCCAACGAGCCCGCCACCACCGCAACCTCGGATGCCAACAAACCCACCACCACCGCAACCTCGGCCGCCAACAAACCCGCCGCCGCCGCAACCTCGGCCGCCGCCGCACCCCCCGCCACCATGGCCGCACCCGCAACCACCGCACCCCCGCGCTAGCTGCACGCCGCCGCCAAAGTTTTCTCTATCGAAAAGATGGAACGTGGCCAGACTGACGTCGGCCATTTCCTCTTCGCCAAGAAAGAAGCGCTGATTTGGCGAGGTGTTGGATTGCGGGATACCGGTAGCGGGCATCGTGGATGCGGATGCGCTACTCGCCAGCGAAAGACCCAGTCCGGCCGCACCTAGCACCTTCACGGTGGCGGCTTTGGCTGTGCGCTTCTGCTTCGAAGCTTGCTTGACCCGTGGCATGATCGCACCCTCCGTAGTTCTTGTGAAAGCGCTCTGCAAGAGTGCGCTCGGCGAAACCGGCGCGCAAGGGTTACCTGTGCCATAAAATGCGAAACATCTCATCGAGCTCCATTCATCTTCAGAACCGAGATCGACACATGACCGCTTTTGGTTGAGCAGAATCACGCCAGCCGACCAGCGCAAGAGGCGTCGCGATGTCGGCTGTCTACGGGAAAGCGGACGTCACACGATGGTTGGGCTGACCCCAGCTTTTGACCCAAAGCGGAAATCACTAGCTCGGTA
Source organism: Bradyrhizobium barranii subsp. apii (assembly GCF_011516635.5). Lineage (GTDB taxonomy): Bacteria > Pseudomonadota > Alphaproteobacteria > Rhizobiales > Xanthobacteraceae > Bradyrhizobium > Bradyrhizobium barranii. Next base: position 6,436,773 of record NZ_CP096255.1, read on the forward strand.
CCCCGCTTAGGTGAAATGTCGTAGCAAGGATGCGCCAGCCGTCGGGGGAGCGAACAAGGTTGTACGACTGCCGCCATTGCCTTGTGACGCTTCCATCCGGTCGGAGGTTTTTCCACGTTACAGTTCCGAGAGCACTGCGTTCGCCTATAGGAACAGCCACTACATCGTGCAGAGTTCCACTTTCGGCCCCTTCGCGTCGGTAGATGTCGGCCACTCCTTGGAAAAACCGCGCAATCTCGTCACGTGACTGAAAACAATGTATCGACCCGTCACCCCGCATGGTGATGCGGATTCCGATTTATTCCGGCCGGGTATTCCGACTTGAAGCCGGCCATCGTTCCGATTTGAAGCCGGCCACGATTCCGAAATGAAACCGGCCGGCATTCCGATTTGAAGCCGGCCGGGTTTTGGAAGTCGGCGTTTTCGTTTGGGTCAGTCCTTCAGGCATCAAGTCCCTCGTTGATCCACGAGGGGAAGCGGATGCCGGCCAAGAGAGAACTGACCATGCGACAGATACGACAGATGCTGCGGCTTGCCCGTGATGGGGTGAGCGCCCGGGAGATCGGGCGCACGCTCGGGGTGGCGCGCAGCACGATCCAGGACAATCTCAAGCGTGCCTCGACTGCCGGGCTGGCGTGGCCTTTGGCGGGCGATCTGACCGACGCCGTTCTTGAACAACGTCTGTTTGCCCATGCCGGCGTCAGGCGCGGCTTCCGCCGGCGCCGGGAGCCGGATTGGGCCTCGCTGGCCTGTGAGCTGAAGCGGCCTGGCGTCAATCTGATGGTGCTGTGGGAGGAGTACCGGGCGGTCCATCCGGAAGGTTATGGCTACAGCCGGTTCTGCGATTTATTCCGGGAATTCGAGCGGCGGCTGTCTCCGACGATGCGGCAGGACCATCCGGCCGGCGACAAGGTCTTTGTCGATTACTCCGGCAAGAAGATCATGATCGTTGATCGCGCAACCGGGGTTGTGCGCGACGCGGAGATCTTCGTCGCCGTGCTTGGCGCCTCGAATTACACCTACGCCGAGGCGACCTGGACGCAGACACTTCCGGACTGGATCGAGGCTCATGTCCGAATGTTCCGGTTCTTTGGCGGGGTGCCACGCCTCGTCGTCCCTGACAATCTGAAGTCCGGCGTGCACCGGGCGTCGTTCTACGACCCCGAAATCAATCGCAGCTACGGGATGATGGCGTCCCATTACGGCGTTGGCATCCTTCCGGCACGGCCAAGAAAGCCCCGGGATAAGGCAAAAGTGGAAGCCGGAGTGCGTTTTGCCCAGACCTATATCCTCGGGCGGCTTCGCCGGCAGACCTTCTTCTCGCTGGCTGAGGCGAATGCGGCAATCGCCGCCGCGCTGGAGCGCATCAACGCCCACGTCATGCGCCGGATCGGCGTCAGCCGCCGACAATTGTTCGAGACCGTCGAGATGCCTGTCCTGGCGCCGTTGCCGGATGCCGACTATCAGTTCGCGGAATGGCTCCTGGCCCGCGTCTCGCTCGATTATCACGTCGAGGTCGACGGCTTCTTCTACTCAGTTCCACACGGCCTGATCCGGGAGCAGGTCGACGTTCGCGCCACCACCCGGACCATCGAGTTGTTCCATCGGGGTTTGCGTGTTGCTGCTCACCAGCGCCGTTATGGCGGCCGCCGGCACGGCACTGATCCCGATCACATGCCCAGTGCGCATCGGCGTTACGCCGAGTGGACTCCCGATCGATTCCGGCGCTGGGGGCGGTCGATCGGGCCCAACACCGAGGGGCTCGTTCTCGCCATCCTGGCCAATCGGCCTCATCCCGAACAGGGATTCCGGACCTGTCTCGGCGTGCTTCGGCTGTTCAAGGATATTGATCCCGAACGCGCCGAGCTGATCGCGGCCCGCGCGGTCGCGGTCAGCGCACTGACCTACAAGAGCATCGCCTCCATCATCGCCAACAAGCTCGAACGCAGTTCTCGCGATACCGAGGACGCGATCATCGAACATCCCAATCTGCGCGGCCCCGGTTACTTCCATTGAAAGGATTATCCAGCATGCTCACCCATCCCACCCTCGACCTGCTGCATAGCCTTGGTCTCCACGGTATGGCCAAAGGCTTCAAGGACCTCGATGCCCAGTCCGAAGCGCGCAGCCTCGAACACGCCGAATGGCTGGCGTTGCTCCTGGAACACGAGAAAACGCTGCGCCAGCAAAAGCGGTTCGAAAGCAGAGCTCGAGCCGCCAAGCTGCGTCATGCCGCCTGCGTCGAGGATGTCGATTACCGCGCTATCCGCGGCCTCGACCGCACGCTCTTTCTAAAACTCGCCGCTGGCGACTGGATCCGGGCACGACATAATCTCCTTGTTACCGGGCCGTGCGGCGTCGGCAAGAGCTGGCTCGCTTGTGCCCTCGGCAACAAGGCTTGCCGAGACGACTTCTCAGTTGCCTACCATCGTGTGCCGCGTCTCTTCGCCGCTCTCGCACTCGGCCGCGCCGATGGCCGCTATACCAAGATGCTGCGGGCGATCGCACGACTTGATCTGCTGATCCTGGACGACTGGGGACCAGAACCTCTCGACGCCGACCAGCGCCGTGATTTGCTCGAAATCGTCGAGGATCGATACGAAGCCCGCTCGATTATCGTCACCAGCCAGCTGCCCGTCGATCGCTGGTACGAAATCATCGGCAACCCCACCATCGCCGACGCGATTCTCGATCGCCTCGTCCACAATGCCTACCGCATCGAACTCAAAGGAGAGAGCCTCAGGAAGCAGAAGCAACCCGCTCAAGATCAACCGGTCTCTTGACCTTCCCAGCCCTCGACGACATCATGAAATTGACCCATGCGAACGACGCCACGGGTGGCTGGCTTCAGATCGGAATACCCGGCCGGCTTCGAATTGGAATGCATGGCCGGCTTCGTCGGAATCCGCACTTAAGGACTTCATAGAAGGGTTTCTGTCATGCTCCGCTATATTCTCGCTCCTCTTGCCGCTTTCGTTTTGCTCATCGCCTGCTTGATCCCCGATGATGCCGAGGCTCGGCGCGGCGGAGGTGCCTATCGGGGTGGCGGCGGTTACCGCGGCGGTGCGGTCGCAGTTCGAGGACCGCGAGGCGGCGGCGCTGTTGCAGTGCGCGGCGCAGGCTACCGGGGCTACGGCTATCGGGGCGGCTATCGCGGCTACGGTGTCGGAGCGGCAGCGGTAGGCGCGGCTGCCGTTGGCGCTGCTGCGTACCGCCGCAGTTGCTACGATGCGTACGGAAACTATATTTGCGCCTATTAATACGTGGCGACGCGCGATAGCGGTCCTGCAACTGCAACCAATTCTCGACAATCATGCAGCCGAAGTTCAGGACGGCGGTTCGCAGCCGCCGTTCTCGCTATGCTGCAGCTCGTCGACGGCCGTAGTAAATTTGTAAGATGGCCAAGACGCCCACTGCGCGGCGGCTTCTGCAATTTCAGACTGGGAACTGATTTGCAGTTTCTGCAGCAGGCGTTTCCGCTGTTCGCCAACTTGTTCTGGTCTTCCGCCGATCTGAACCGCAATGGCACGATCAGAGTAGCCTCGGGCTAGACGCCGCAAGATGCGCTTCTCGCGCGGGCTCAAAAAAGGGACGCTACCGTTGATCAATTTTGCCTCTGCAATAGCACGGGACCGAGCATATCCCGGTGGCCACCGGCAGTCACTCGAAATAGAACTGCTCAAGGTCCGTGGGCGATCCGCATTTGCGTCCATCCCTTTGCCGGAGCGGCCTGCAGTTATCGTCCCGGCAGAGCCGTGGGCTGCCCGGGTGGCTCGATGCGCCAGAACGGATATGCCGCCAGTTCTCTCGAATGCTGCCCGAACATATCGACCCGTCTACTTGTAAACTCCGTAATGACGCTGAAAAATTCAGTTGGTGACCTGATCGTCGCAAGTCTTAGGCTGAATTCAAGCGCAAATTGCGCGTTGGCCCCGGCCATCTCAAGTAGCTTCGCTTGATACGCCTGCATGTTTGCCGTCGCCAAAGCAAAGCCTTTCGTTGGATCGCTACCCGTCATTCTCTGACTGACGTCATCCGGTAAGGCATTCACCCGAGGCTCAATGACAGGAACCTCGTGTTTAGGATCATCATGAAGCTCAGGAGGCGGTTCAATCGAGACAGCCGCAACAGAGCGAAGTAAATTCTCTTTCGGGCTTCTGACAATGGCCTGCTTGTTCCGTTGAGCCCGCGCGGTTTTCGGATTGCGGGCGCGCTTTGGTACTGTCGCCGGTTTGCGCTTGCTCATCTGACGCTCCAAAAAAATGGGGGGGGTGCGACCACAACGGTCATTTCAGGAAGGACAACAGGCTTTGTGACGTGGTCGTTCCAAACCCGTGCATTGTTGCGGTCCGGGATGAACTGGAGATCAATCGCACGTTCTGCGATGTCGACGATGAGTTTAGGTAGCAACTTCAACCAACAAACGTCTAACTGGCGATCCCCAACGACCAAACTTGACGCCCCCGGCACGACCCGCTTGGATTAGCGGGTTGATGGAGAAAGCGTCATGCGTATCTCGCCGTCGATCGTGCCCGGTTCCGAGCGGGACATCTATCTGGTGCTGGATGATTTCGGCGGCCGTCTTGGCCGGGCCTGGACCGAGACCGACGAGGAGCACACCGACCGCGAGACGCTTCTGAGCCACCTGATGGAGGGGCAATTCAGCAACCCGGCCCGCATCGTGAGCTTCAACACTGGTGAGGGCTGGTCGCGGGATGCCTCCGAGGACATTGCCGAGGCGCTGCAACAGCGATGCGCCGTGCGCGGCGAGGTTCCTCCATCCCTTGAGGCGTTCCTCGAAACCCACGGGCCCGGGGCCACCGTCCAACTATCCCTGCTTTGAGCAGCCATGACCCCTTTCGGCCTGGTCATCGTCGCGGTCATCGTCACGCTGTTTGTCGTCGCGCTGGCGACGCCCGCCGGACGGGTCGCCTTAATCGGACGCGCGCGCGGGATGGTCCTCATGCTGGTCTGGCTCGCCCTGCTCGTGCTGCTCGGTACCATGTGGGCGCGGCTCGGCTGGTGATTGGGCCTACTTGCTATTCTGCTAGCTGGTCTCTGCCGCCCGATGCAAGAACGCCAAACCGTTCCGAAAGCGAAACTAGTTCCGTCAACGACCGAACCTGCATTTTGGCCATCACGTTAGAGCGATGCGCCTTGATCGTGCGCTCGGTCGTGCCCAGAGCGCTGGCGATCTGCTTGTTGATTTTGCCGCGAATGACCAGTTCAAAGACCTGCCGCTCGCGTGGGCTCAAGGTCGCAAGATGAGAAAGAAAGGCTTCGCGCATGCTCTTCAGGGGACGCGCCGCGTCGTGTTGCGCTAAGGCTCGTTCGACCGCTTGAAGAAGCTGGTCCGAAGATATCGGCTTGATCAGAAAATCTTGCGCACCTGCCTTGATGGTCCGCACCGTAGCCGGAAAATCAGCGTAACCAGTCAGGAATATAATGGGCAGCGTTGAGCCTAGTTCGATTAAGCGCTCTTGCAGCTCTGGACCGCTCATTCCCGGCAACCGCACGTCAAGAAGGATGCAACTCGGCACCTCGTTGCTCGGCAAGTGATCCAGTAGATGCTGAGCCGAAGGATAGGCCGAAACCTCGTAACCGAATTCCTCTAGGCGATCTCCTATCGTTTTGCAGAAGGTCGCATTGTCATCGACAATATGCACGAACCTCGGACCGAGCTTCACCTCCACTGCTTCCGACCTCCGGCTTAGGAAAAAGTTGCACGCGCCACCATAAGTTTTGGTTTAATACAACGTTAGCGGGAGCTCGCCAAGAGCTTGAAATCACGCCTCATTAAAAGAGACCCCAGCCCAAATGGGGCGATGAGTTGGGGGCCCTTGAGTGTGCCCTAAAAGTTTGAAGCGTTGGGCAAACTTGGCAAAAGTCGCGATGTTCCTTGCGCGCGTCAGAACAGCGCACGCGGTGCCCTGGGGCCGCCGTGGCGGGCTCAGCCCCGCTCTTTCGAACTGCGATTTCCTGCCTGGTGCCTAGATCGCGGCTCATGGCACCGCGTATTGAGTACGCCATCCCCTGGGACCCGCGGGATGGCTTGCTCCTTCTCCTCGGTGTCATGTGGGCGCGCTCAGGGTGCGCATCGATGATTGTGGAAAGCGACCGCCCGGACCCAGGAGTGTGATTGCCGGGCGCCCAACGGCCCCCTTATTCTGCCTTAAGTTGCAGCGGGTGGGAGAAGCAGGTGTGAGAAGACTGATGGTGATCGCGGCCGCGCTTGCCGCGATGGGGACCGGGGCGAAGGCTGACAGCGATTTTCTGCTAGTAGGCTGCATTCGTTCCACGTTCGGACCATGCACAGCATTGCCGACCCTGCGTTACTTAGTCTCGAGCCAATGCGACGCAGCTCGCGAAAAACTCCGATCGGATATGGGCGCCGGTAACGTCAGTGCCTCCTGTGTCCCGGCCGACCCGCGGTGGAACCGCGCTCTCTTCCCCGAGAAGTAGGCGGCGCTTCTATGAATATCGAGGCAACTGGTTGGATTGCGATTTATGCTGCCGTGGTGTCGTCGTGCGCGTTTCTCCTCAACCTCAGAACGTGGATCGAGAACAAGCCCCGGCTACAACTGAGCCTCATGGTCGATGGCATGATCGTGAGCCCGGGAAGGGGCGTCGAGGAAAAGGACTTAACTATCCTGACCGTCACCAATCGAGGCCGCACACCGACGATGATCACAAACATGGTCATCTTCGAGATGACGTGGTGGCAGCGGCTTAGGATCAAGCCCGCAAAAAGCTTTGTCGTAGCCAACCCACAAATGGCCGGATACCCGCCGAATATACCGGGCGATCTTGAACCCTTAAAAAAATGGACCGGGTACGCGCGTCCCCGGCGCGATCTGCTGACAGACTGGCCGAGCCATCGATATTGGGTTGGTATCTATGCCACCCATCGCGATCGCCCGTACTTGATCCGGTTGCCCAAGACAAAGTCCGGTCCACCTGCGAATTCCAAAAGCGTCTAAGAAAGAACCCGAAGCATCCCGCCTCCCCCGCTGTTCTGACGCGCCAGGAACGTCGCGGCTTTTGCCAAGTTTCCCCGACGCCCTCAAGCTCGTGAGGGCAAAACTCAAGGCCCCGGCTCATGCCCTAACGTGGGTTGGGGCCCTTTTTGATGCGGGCGGGAGGGGACCGCTACCCTTCGACTGTCCGGCCGCCCTGCACGAAAAAATGGTTCTCAAAGGACATCGACAACCGTAACGAGCAACCTATGATGTGGCCCATGGGGCGGGGGCTGATGTGACGATGGGCGGGGCTGCGGCGCATATCATTTTAAAGATCAAAACGAAGAACCCGATTGAGCTAGGGGACTTCGTCGCTGAGTTTACCTCTGTTGCGTCGCAATACGACAAGTTCATCAGAGAGAACCACCCAGACCTAGGGCCGGAAGCGCGCATCTATGTGAAGCAAATAAAGAAGGGCTCGATAATTGCCGAGCTACTGCCGTTTGTGCCCTTCGCAATGTTCGCGCCGCAGATCATTTCCAGCATCGAACAGGTCAACGCCGTTAATGACTTCGTGCGCAACTACGGCTCGAAGCTCAAAGCATATTTCAAAAAAGGCGGCGAGGTACCGGAGGCGTCCAGATCGGACCTGAAAGACTTCATGGGCTCGCTCGTTGCCATCGCAAACGATCCTGATGGGTCTGCCTCGCTTGAGGCGCTGGTTTTCGAGGACGGTAAGCGCAAAGTCAAAGCTGCTGTCAAGTTCACGTCCAGAGAGGCTTCGCGAGCCGTTGAGCATATCGAGGAACACCGTAAGAGACTTGAACGGAAGGACAGTTCTGATTTCCAGCGCGAGTTGATGGTCTTTCGGCAAGCGAACGTAAGGAGCCCGCAGGTCGGTAAGCGTACTGGCGAACTGGTTATGGTAGAGGCGATATCAGATCGGGAGCTGCCCTTGATTTACGCATCCGACCTCGCTGAGCAGCGGATAAAGCATGAGATACGGGATGCCGACGACAACCTTTTCAAGAAGGGTTTCATCGTGGACATCAATGTGCAGACAAAGGGCGGCAGACCAGTGGGCTACCGTGTAACGAACCTTCATCAGGTCATTGATCTGCCGGATGACGATGAACATGAAGCGATAGGCGACCGATAGCGATCATTCTTAAGGCGAACGGGCCGGAGCGTTGGAGCGCTCCGGCCCGGTCTGACCCTCAAACCATGGGTGCCGCCATGGCCAAGGGCGATCATACACCCGCGCGGGATAAGCCTGTCCAGCAAGAAAAACGCCGCCCCAAAATCGGGGCGGCGGTCTTGTGCGCGGGTATTCCTAGCCATGCAGAGAGCGTGGAAAACCGCCCCGTGTAAACCCTTGATTTCGCTCGATCGGTCCTCTGCCTCTCGTTAAGGACCTTTGTTCGCTTGCGGCTTCACGGCCGCCAGCACTGCCACGGCGGCCTCAAAATCCTTCAGGCGGGCGGCGCGGCGGGCAGCCGCCTCCTCGTCCACGCCCCATTTCTCGGCGTTCCAGTCCTCGTCGACATGGGCGGCGGCCCAGACCTGGCCGGCATCGCGCACGCCATGGGCGAGCGCCAGCGCCAGCAGCGCCGAACCGGTCAGGGTCGTGACCACGTGGAGCGCCGCGATCGACCAGGGATCACCGGGCAGCGCCGCGCGGGCGGCCTGAACGGCCTCGTCCGGCTGCTTCACATGCATGATGCCCTCGGACAGGATGAAATGCGCGCCCAGCGTCTCCGCGGCCCAGAACAGCACGGGGTCCCAATGCGCGGCCTCGCGGGCGACCAGCCCTTCGGGGTGGCCGGCGCGATAGAACAGCAGGTCTGTCTCGAAGTATTTTGCAAGGTCGTCGCTGACGAGCTCGACGCGATCGATGACACCCTCGACGACGCTGTTGGCGATCCGCGTCAGCGGCATTGTCACGGGATCGATCGTCTCGCCCTGAGCCGCCCATTCCGCGGCCACGGCATCGGCCAGCGCGCGCGACGGGATCACCACCTGGCGGGCCGATGGCGTCCGGATCGGCCTGCCGTCCAGCGTGATGGCGAAGCCGCCCTCGGCCTCGGCCACGCCCGCCTCCTTGTAGAAGCGCTTGCGCTGCGGCGTACGCGCGGCCCGGCGCACAGCCTCCTGCGGATCGAGCGGGGACCGCCCCGCAACCTCATCGAACAATTCGCGCATCTCGTTTCGGCCCCGGTCTCTGGATGCTAGGCTTGTAAGCCAAGACCGGCGGCTGATAAAGCGAGCGGCAAGGCATGAGGGAACTTGCGGGCATTGCGGCCCTTTTCGCCGGGCTCTGGCTGGCCGCGGCGGACGCCGGTTTCCGCACCCCGGAATCGCTGGTCCGCAATGTCTACGCGCATTACGGCGAAGGCGCGCCGGAGCTGTCAAAAGGCCTGCCGCGCGATGCCGCCTCCGCCCGGCAATTCTTCGACCCCAGCCTGCGCAAGGCCTGGAGCGCGCCGAAGGTCGAGCCCTACGACTTCCTGGTGCAGAGCCCGAACTGGAAGCTCGGCCCGGTCGCGATCACGGTCATTCGCAGGCAATACGACAAGACCTATGTCGCGGCGAATTTCGACAATCGCGGGCGGAAGGTCACGCTGAACTTCGTCCTGGTCAACGGACCCGAGGGATGGCTGATCACGGATGTCGAAAGCCCGCATGACAGTCTGCGGGTGTTTCTGGAGCAGTTTCGGAAGTGAGCGGGCTAGTCGCCACTGCGTCAACACCGTCATTGCGAGCGCAGCGAAGCAATCCAGACTGTATCCGCAGAAGCATTCTGGATTGCTTCGTCGCTTCGCTCCTCGCAATGACGGGGCTGGTAGCGAGGCCCCGATCCCTACTCTTCCGGCGCGTTCTCGATCGGATCAAACCGGCTGGCATCGAGCCCGAGCAGATTCCAGGACTGCTGCATGTGCGGCGGCAATGGCGCGGTGGCGTCGATCACGCCGCCGCGCGGATGCGGAATGACGATGCGGCGCGCGAGCAGATGCAGCCGGTTTTGCAGTCCGCCCGGCAGCTGCCAGTTCTCGATGTTGAAATATTTGGGATCGCCGACGATGGGGTGGCCGATATGCTCCATGTGGGCGCGCAGCTGATGGGTGCGGCCGGTCACGGGCTTGAGCGACACCCAGGTCAACTTGTTGCCGGCGGTCTCAACCACCGCATAATACGTCACCGCGTGGCTGGCACCTTCGTCGCCATGCTGGGCGATGCGCATGATGGTGTCGTCCTCGCTCTCTTCCTTCGCGAGGAAGGTCGAGATGCGGCCCTGCTTCGGCTTCGGCAGACCCGGCACCAGCGCCCAATAGGTTTTTCGCGCGGACCGCGAACGGAACGCGCCGGTCAGATGCGAGGCGGCAAACCGCGTCTTGGCGATCAGGAGACAACCCGAGGTCTCCCGGTCGATGCGGTGGACCAGGCGCGGCTTCTGACCCTTGGAATCGCGCATCACCTCCAGCATCTGGTCGATGTGCCGTGTCATGCCCGAGCCACCCTGTACGGCGAGGCCGAGAGGCTTGTTCAGGACGAGGACGTCGTCGTCCTCGTAGATCGTCATCTCTTTGAGCGCCTGAAGCGTCTTTTGGGCACCTTCCGACAGCTCGCCGACGGCCTTTGGCGTGTCGAGCTTCAACGGCGGGATGCGGACGCTCTGGCCCTCCTCCAGCCGATCCTTGCTGTCGACACGCTTGCCGTCCACGCGCAGCTCGCCTTTGCGGACGACGCGCTGGATGTGGGAGAACGACAGGCCGGGAAAGCGCGCTTCCAGGAAACGATCGACGCGCATGTTGTTCTCGTCAGCCGTCACCTTGACGGTCTGCACCTTCGTCGGCAGCAGCGCCTCGACGGGCTTTGCCGGCGCAGGCGCTTCGGGCGCAGCCTTGGGCGGCCGCCGCTCGGCACGCTCCGCCGCAAAGCGCGGCGGCTTCGCACCCGGCTTGCCACCCAGCCGTGGTCCCGCCTTCTTCACAGTGCGCGCCTTGAACGGACGCGAATCGTCGCGCTCGTCACGCGAGCGGGGCTTTGGGTTCATTCTCTTGATGCGGCGGCTCATGGTTGCCTGCGTACCCTAAAAGCCGGCTCCCGTCACGGCGAAATGGCCGTTTCTAGCGCGAGCCTCCCCGCTCCTTCCGCAGCTTGGCCCAGTAATCCAGCCGCTTGCGGATCTCGCGCTCAAAACCGCGCTCGGGCGGGTCGTAGAAGGTCTGGCGGCCCAGGGCTTCCGGAAAGTAGTCCTGGCCGGAGAAGGCGTCGGGGGCGTCGTGGTCGTATTCGTAGGCCGCGCCGTAGCCTTCGGACTTCATCAGCTTGGTCGGGGAATTGAGGATGTGCTTTGGCGGTAGCAGCGAGCCGGCCTGTTTTGCGACCTGCATCGCGGCCTTGAAAGCCGTGTAGACGGCATTCGATTTCGGCGCGGTGGCGAGATAGACGACGGCTTGCGCGATCGCGAGCTCGCCCTCGGGATGGCCGAGGAAGTCGAAGGCGTCCTTGGCCGCGTTGGCAATGACGAGCGCCTGCGGATCGGCAAGGCCGATGTCCTCGACCGCCATGCGTACGACGCGGCGGGCCAGGAACAGCGGGTCCTCGCCGACATCGAGCATGCGCGCGAGGTAATACAGCGCGGCGTCGGGGTCGGAGCCCCGCACCGACTTATGCAGCGCCGAGATCAGGTTGTAGTGACCGTCGGCCGACTTGTCGTAGATCGGCGCGCGGCGCTGCAGGATCTCCTGCAACTGCGCCGCGTTGAAAATCTCGTCCGCCCGCGCCGAACGCCAGACCTCCTCGACAAGCGTCAGCGAGGCCCGGCCGTCGCCGTCGGCCATGCGCACCAGCACTGTGCGCGCCTCGTCATCGAGCGGCAGCTTGCGGCCCTCGACCTCTTCGGCATGCGCGAACAGTTTTTCGATCGCGGCGGCATCGAGCGAGCGAAACACCAGCACGCGCGCACGAGAGAGCAACGCCGCGTTGAGCTCGAAGGACGGGTTTTCGGTGGTCGCGCCGACCATCACGACGGTGCCGTCCTCCATCACCGGCAGAAACGAATCCTGCTGGGCGCGATTGAAGCGATGCACCTCGTCGACGAACAGCAGCGTGCCCTTGCCCATCTCGCGGCGGGCGCGTGCGGCGTCAAACGCCTTCTTCAGATCGGCGACGCCGGAGAACACCGCGGAGATCTGCTCGAAATGCAGATCGGTCGCATCGGCCAGCAGCCGCGCCACCGTGGTCTTGCCGGTGCCGGGCGGGCCCCAGAACACCAGCGATCCGAGCGTGCGCGTCTCCAGCATGCGCGTCAGCGCACCATCGGGACCGAGGATATGGTCCTGGCCTACGACCTCCGACAGCGCGCGCGGGCGCAGCCGGTCCGGCAGCGGATGCGGAGCCTCGTGGTCGAGCCCCGCCGCGGCAAAGAGAGTTGGCGTCTCCTGTGGTCGCTTCGGGCTCATCCGCCCAGCGTGACGTTGATCTGCTGGCCACCGCGCACCAGCGTGATGCGCCAGATCCGCGGCCGTTCGCCCGCCGCCTTTTCGAGGTCGCCGGTCTTGCTGATCTTCTGGTTGTTGACGGCGAGGATGATGTCGCCCTTCTGGAAGCCGACACTCGCAGCCGCGCTGTCGCCGCCGAGATCGGTGATCACGACGCCTTCGGTGTCGGCGTCCAGATGCAGCTCGTCGGCAACCGCCGGCGTGATGGACGAGACCTTCGCGCCCTGGAACGGCGAGCGCGCGGTGACGACGAGTTCGTTGCGGCCGGAGTCGGGTGCGGTCTCGAGCGAGATCGTGACCTTGAGTGGCTTACCGCCGCGCTGCACGTCGATCTGCGCCGTGCCGCCGAGCGGACGCGTGGCGAAGCGGTAGTCGAAGGCGTTGGGATCATCCACGGTCTGGCCGTCGATCCCGGTGATGAGATCGGAGGATTTCAGGCCGGCCTTGGCCGCGGGGCCGCTCGAGACCACGCTTGCAACCAGCGCGCCGGTCGGCGAACGCAGGCCGAGGCTCTCGGCGATCTCGGGCGTCACCGCCTGCAGTTTCGCGCCGAGCCACGGCCGCTTCACCGCCTTGCCGCCGCTCTTGGCGGAGGCCACGACGACGCGCACCATGTTGGCGGGGATCGCAAAGCCGATGCCTTGCGAGCCGCCGGAGCGCGAATAGATCGCGGTATTGATGCCGGCGAGCTTTCCGCTCATATCGACCAGCGCGCCGCCGGAATTGCCGGGATTGATGGCCGCATCGGTCTGGATGAAGAACTGGTAGTCGGTGATGCCGACTTGGGTGCGCGCGAGCGCCGAGATGATGCCGTGGGTCACAGTCTGGCCGACGCCGAAGGGATTGCCGATCGCGAGCACGACGTCGCCAACCAGCAGTTCGTCGGAATTGGTGAAGTCGAGGGTCGGAAACTTCTCCTTGGTGTCCTTCAGGCGCAGCACGGCGAGATCGGTGCGCGGATCCTTCAGCAGGATCTCAGCCTCGAACTCCCGCTTGTCCGACAGCGATACTTTCACCTGGTCCGCGCCCTCGATGACGTGGACGTTGGTGACGACGAGGCCGGAGGCATCGACGATGACACCGGAGCCGAGCGAGCGCTGCATCTGCTCGGGCTGCTGGCCCGGCACGCCGAAGAAGCGGCGGAAGATCGGGTCGTCCAGCAGCGGATTGCGGTTCTGCACCACCTTGGCGGCGTAGACGTTGACGACGGCCGGCTGCACCCGCTGCACGATCGGCGCATAGGACAGCCGCAGCTCGGCGGGCGAGGACGGGACACGACGGTCCTGCGCGGCGGCCGGATTGAGGTGGGCTGAAAACGCTATGCACAATGCCGTGATGACGGCGGTCCGGGTCGATCGAAACATTCCTACCTCTCGGAAAAGACGCCGGAATATAGGCGCGTTCGCCCGCCAATAGAAGGGCGCCAGGGGGCATTATTCAGCCGCCTTTCCGGTGTGTCCGGCGTGCAAGTCCCGCATGCGAAATGACAATTTACCTGGGCGGTGGATTGGCATGATGCGCGTCATCCAGCATTGTGGTGGCGAGCGGATTCGGTTGCGGCGAATTGGCATCAGTGGGAACCGCGCAACCGGGCGCAGCGTCGCGGGGCAGTCATCGTTCATACCTAGGCTCTCCCGTTACGACTTGGGGAAGTTCGTCAAACGATGGAGTCATGATGTGAGCAGGACAAGACTTGCAGCCACCGCGATTGGTCTCGCCGGTGCGCTGGCGGCCTCGCAGGCCCAGGCCCAAACGGCAAGCAGCAGCGATCAGGAGATCGCTCTGCTGAAGCAGCAATTGAAGATGCTGGAGCAGAAGCTCGACAAGCTCCAGAGCCAGACCGCCGCCAACACGGCGGCCACGGCGAAGGCCAAAGCCGAAGCAAAGGCGGAGGCCAAGGCCGAAGCGCGCTCGGAGGCGAAGGCGGTCGTGGCCAATGCCAGCGCGGCGATCCCGCTCAAGGGACCGGCGCCCGCGTCCGGCGCCGTCGTGACGATGCCGAACAACCGGCCGACCATCTGCACCGCCGATGGGGCAAACTGCGTCGCGATCACCGGTCGCGTGCACTACGATATGGGCGGCTATGACTATCGTCCCAACACGGCGGCAACTGTGCCGCAAAAGCTGGACAGCGGCGAAAACGTGCGTCGCGCGCGCATCGGTGTCGTCGGCAAATTCCTCGAAGACTGGAATTTCGCGCTGATCTACGATTTCGGGGGCTCGTCCGACGGATTTGGCGGCACGGGCGCCGCCGGCGCGACCCCTGTCGGCTTCCTGCCGGGCGGAGGCACCTCCGGCATCGAGAATGCTTGGGTGAGCTACACGGGGCTGAAGCCGTTCGGCGGCAAGATGGCAATCGAAGCCGGCATCATGGACCTTGCCTGGACCCTGGATGAATCCACGAGTTCCAACGACATTGCGTTCATGGAACGCGCCTCGGTCGGCATCATCGCGCAAAATATCGCCGCCGGCGACTTCCGTTCCGCCGCCGGTGCCCGCTGGTACAATGACGTGTTCTGGGCCGGCGCTTACGTGACCGGCCCGACCTCGGGTGCCATTCACTCGGCCTCGAGCGTGTCACCTCCCGGGACCAGCGAGCAATACGGCGCGACCGCCCGCGTTGCGGGTCAGGTCGTGAGCGGCAACGACTACTCGGTGCATCTTGGCGCCGACGCGGAATGGCTGATCCAGCCGCCGCGCAATCTGCTCGCGAACACGCAAACGCTCACGCTCAGCGATCGTCCCGAGCTGCGGATCGATCCCACGACGCTGATCTCGACCGGAGCGATTGCAAATGTGTCGGGCGCGCAGGTCTATGGCGTGGAAGCCGCGGCCACCTATGGACCGCTCTGGGTCCAGGGCGAATACTACTGGTTCAACATCGATCGCGGTGCGAACACCGCGGTGGCGCCCATCGGTACGTCGAGCCTGAAATTCCAGGGCGGCTACGCACAGGCGGCCTATGTCCTGACCGGTGAATCGCGCAAGTACAATCCGAGCAACGCGGCCTATGGCGGCGTCAAGCCGAACAATCCGTTCTCGATCAACGGCGGCGGCTGGGGTGCCTGGGAGATCGCCGGTCGCTACTCGACCATAGATCTGAACGATCAGTTGGCGACCGCCGCCGGCATCGCCGGCGGGCGGCAAACCGTCTACACGCTGGCGCTCAACTGGTACGTCAACGGCAATGTGCGCTTCATGCTCGACTATCTGCATGGCACGGTATCGAAGCAGGCCTCGCCGGTCTCGACAGCCGATGTCGGCTCGAAGTTCGATGCGGTCGCGTTGCGCACGCAGTTTGCGTTCTGATGCTATCTCTTCCGGGAGCGGCACAGTCCGCTCCCGGAGAGTTACGCTGCGCGCTTCGGCTTCTTGACCGGCTCCGCTTCGGGCGGCGGCGCGCATGACAGCCGTTGCTGATGGCTTTCGCCCCAGGCCTTCAGGATGTCGATCACCGGCCGCAGGCTCTCGCCAAGCTCGGAGAGGCAATACTCCACGCGCGGCGGCACCTCGGCGTAGACCTTGCGGATGACGAGCTTGTCCTCCTCCAGCGCGCGAAGCTGCTTTGTCAGCATGCGCTGGGTGATGCCGGGCATCCGGCGGCGCAGTTCGCCGAAGCGCTGGGTGCCGTCCTGGAGGTGGTAGAGGATCACGCCCTTCCACTTGCCGTCGATCAGGTCCAGCGTCGCCTCGACCGAGCAGCCGGGACGCCGGGTAAAATCTCGCCGCTTCATGCGTGTTTTCCCAATAGTATCCAAACAGGGACTATATCCCCGAATTTACAGTACTTGCCAAATCGGGGCTAGCGGGACAGTTAGCAGGCTAGGCGCACATCACAAGCTACGCGCCATTTGATGGAGACAAGCCATGAAGGCCGTCGGCTACAAAAAATCGCTTCCGATCGAGGATCAGGACGCGCTGATCGATTTCGAGACCGCAAAGCCCGAGCCCAAGGGGCGCGATATCCGCGTCGCCGTGAAGGCCATCTCGGCCAACCCGGTCGATTACAAGGTACGCAAGCGTGCCGCCCCGCCCGAGGGCGAGACGAAGATTCTTGGCTATGACGCGGCCGGCGTCGTCGATGCCGTGGGTCCGGACGTCACACTGTTCAAGCCGGGCGACGCGGTGTTTTACGCCGGCTCGATCCTGCGCCAGGGCACCAATTCCGAATTCCACCTGGTCGACGAGCGCATCGTCGGCGTCAAGCCGAAGTCGCTCTCGTTCGCGCAGGCCGCAGCCCTCCCCCTCACCTCCATCACCGCCTGGGAATTGCTGTTCGACCGGCTCGGCGCGGTGCCCGGCAAGAGCGTCGATCCGCGCACGCTGCTGATCACGGGCGGCGCCGGCGGCGTCGGCTCGATCCTGATCCAGCTCGCGCGACGACTCACGGGCCTCACGGTGCTCGCGACGGCGACGCGGCCGGAGTCGCAAAAATGGTGCCTCGATCTCGGCGCGCATGCGGTGATCGACCACGGCAAGCCGATGAAGGAGCAGATCGAGAGCTTGAGGCTGCCGCCGGTCGCGCTGGTGGCGAGCCTTACCTTCACCGACCAGCACTACAAGGCGATCGCCGAGTTCATTGCGGATTCCGACGAAGCCGGCCATGCATTCCAATTCGAAGCCGGCCGGGTATTCCGATCTGAAGCCGGCCACCCGTGGCGTCGTTCGCATGGGTCAATTTCATGATGTCGTCGAGGGCTGGGAAGGTCAAGAGACCGGTTGATCTTGAGCGGGTTGCTTCTGCTTCCTGAGGCTCTCTCCTTTGAGTTCGATGCGGTAGGCATTGTGGACGAGGCGATCGAGAATCGCGTCGGCGATGGTGGGGTTGCCGATGATTTCGTACCAGCGATCGACGGGCAGCTGGCTGGTGACGATAATCGAGCGGGCTTCGTATCGATCCTCGACGATTTCGAGCAAATCACGGCGCTGGTCGGCGTCGAGAGGTTCTGGTCCCCAGTCGTCCAGGATCAGCAGATCAAGTCGTGCGATCGCCCGCAGCATCTTGGTATAGCGGCCATCGGCGCGGCCGAGTGCGAGAGCGGCGAAGAGACGCGGCACACGATGGTAGGCAACTGAGAAGTCGTCTCGGCAAGCCTTGTTGCCGAGGGCACAAGCGAGCCAGCTCTTGCCGACGCCGCACGGCCCGGTAACAAGGAGATTATGTCGTGCCCGGATCCAGTCGCCAGCGGCGAGTTTTAGAGCATTTTCCGACCGGAAAGAATCGGGTGGGGATTGAACGAAGCCGCTGCCGCGGCGTAGGGGGCAAGGTGGCATAGATCGCCTCCTGGCTGAGAGGATGTGGGTGTTGGAGCCCACCCCCTCAGACAGGAGTATCGAGATGGCCGATTTGAGCCCTCTTCGCCGCCGCATGATCGAAGACATGACCGTCCGCAATCTGTCGCCGGCGACGCAAAGATCCTACATCAGCGCGGTTTCGAAGTTCAGCCGCTATTTTGGCCGATCGCCTGACCGGTTAGTGTCTGTTCCAAAACATGTTGAGTCGAATGAATCGGTTGTGATTCAAGGTGAGCGGCCTGATTCGATGGGGACGCGCCGCCAATGTGGACTACCGAGAACCGTGCACGCTACGACCGCAGCCGCCTGCGCTATCCGAGCGACTTGACCGACGAGGAGTGGGCGCTGATCGCGCCTCGCATCCCGCCGGCCAAGCGCGGCGGCAACAAGCGTACGGTGGACCTGCGCGAGATTGCCAACGGGCTGATGTACATCCTGAGCACAGGTTGCCAGTGGCGCGCGATCCCCAAGGACCTGCCGCCGCGCTCGACGCTGTATGGCTACTTCGATCTGTGGAGCTGGAACGGCACGCTCGATAAAATTCATCACGCCCTCTATGTCGAATGTCGCGAAAGGGCCGAGCGCGAGGCTTCTCCCACCGCCGCCATCATCGATAGCCAGAGCGTGAAAAGCGCTGAAAAAGGGGGCCTCATGATCTCCATGGCTACGACGCGGGCAAGAAGATCAAGGGCAAGAAGCGGCACATTCTCGTCGACACGCAAGGCCTCTTGATGCACGCCATCGTGCATGCGGCGGACATCCAGGATCGCGACGGCGGCGTGCTCCTGATGGCAACGTTGTTCGGCCTCTATCCCTTTCTTCTGAAGCTCTACGCCGACGGCGGATATCAAGGGCCACATTTCCAGAAGGGGCTGCGTAGCGCTCTGAAGCGCGTGAACCTCGAAATCGTCAAACGCTCCGATCAGGCTCACCGTTTCGTCGTCTTGCCCAAACGCTGGATCGTCGAGCGTACCTTTGCCTGGCTCGGGCGATGCCGAAGACTGTCCAAAGATTGGGAATGCTTCAATCACAGGGCGCTCGCCTTTCTCAAGCTGGCCTCCATCCGACTCATGCTGCGAAAGCTATGCAATCCAAGGTAATCTTTCCGGACAGACTCTTAGAGCTGGAAGACGTCCGCGCCTTCCAGGTGCATTTGGTCTCGACCGGCATCTCATGGCCGGCGCTGAACCAGATCGTCTGTGCGCTACGGTTTTTCTACGGCGTCACGCTCGGCGAGGCGCTCATCCCAGAGCGCATTCCCTATGCGCGAGAACCGCGCAAGCTGCCGGTCGTTCTCAGCGCCGACGAAGTGGTTCAGTTTCTTGAAGCGGTATCGAGCCTGAAGAGCCGCGCCGCGCTCACCACCGCCTATGCGGCCGGGCTCAGGGCCTCGGAGGTTGCGGGACTGCGGATCGAAGACATCGACAGCGCCCGCGGCGTCATCCAGGTGCGCCACGGCAAGGGCGCGAAGGATCGCAACGTGATGCTGTCGCCCCAGCTGCTGGGCATCCTGCGCACCTACTGGCGGCTCGCCCGGCCGCGGCTTTATCTGTTCCCTGGTCGTGACGAAGATCATCCGATCGATCAGACCGTGCTGCATGCCGCCTGCCGGTCGGCGGTGAAGGCTGCGGGCCTGACCAAGCGCGTCACGCTGCACACGCTGCGCCACAGCTTCGCGACACATCTTCTCGAGAACGGAACCGATATCCGGATCATCCAGGTCTTGCTCGGGCACAATAATTTGTCGTCGACAGCGCGCTACACGCAGGTCGCCACCGATACGATCCGAGCGACGCAGAGCCCGCTCGATCGCCTGTCGCTGGAGGTGACGCCACCTGGATGACCCGCAGCGGGATGCGGGTCATGACCCGCTCCGACATCCGCTCCAACAGGCCCGCCATCGAGATTGCCGATATTCTGCGCCGGCATGGCGACGCCTATCGCCGTGTACATGCCGGTCATCTGGGGCGGGTCGAGCGGCGCGTGATGAGCGCGATCGTTGCGTGCCGGACCGAGGCGCTCGGCGGCCACATGCAGGCTTGCGACGACTGCGGCACGACACGCGTTGCCTATAATTCCTGCCGCAATCGGCACTGTCCGAAGTGTCAGGGGAGAGCCCGAGCCGCGTGGCTCGCCGCGCGTCAAGCCGACCTGCTTCCGGTTCCCTATTTCCACGTCGTCTTTACACTTCCCGCACCGATCGCCGCGATCGCTTTCCAGAACAAGGCCGTCGTCTATGCCATCCTGTTCAAGGCTGCCGCCGAGGCGATGACGACGCTCGCCGCCAATCCACGCCGGCTCGGCGGTGCGATCGGCGGCGTCGCCGTCCTCCACACCTGGGGACAGACGCTGATGCATCATCCCCACGTCCATTGCGTCGTTCCGGGTGGCGGCCTCTCGCCCGATGGCGCGCGCTGGACCGCTTGCCGACCGAACTTCTTCCTGGCCGTCAAACCGTTGTCCAGACTATTTCGCACACTTTTTCTCAAACGTCTGTCGGCAGCCTTCAACTCCGGTGCCTTGCGTTTCTTCGGCGATCTCGGAGCTCTGGCCGAGCCGGCTGCCTTTGCGGCCCACCTCGACGCCATGCGACGCATCAACTGGGTTGTTTACGCCAAGCGGCCCTTCGGCGGACCCGCACAGGTCCTGGCCTATCTCGGCCGCTACACCCATCGCGTCGCGATCGCCAACAGCCGGCTCGTCGCACTCGACGACGATCATGTCGCCTTCTCATGGAAGGACTATCGCCAAAACAGCGCGACAAAGATCATGAATCTCAAGCCCGATGAGTTCATTCGCCGTTTCCTGCTTCATACGCCGCCTGACGGCTTCCACCGCATCCGCCACTTCGGCTTCATGGCCAACCGCCATCGCGCTGCCAAGCTCGCCCTTTGCCGCGAACTTCTCGATCATGAGCGAACAGCCCCAAACGATGGCCAGCCGTCGCCTGTGGATTCGGAGGCTCAAACCTGGGCCGAGGTTCCTGCCTGTCCCGATTGTGGTGGCGTCATGCGCATCATTGAGCGCTTTCGACATAGCTTCAGACGCCCCAGCCCTCGAACATCACCGTTCCGATGCGACACATCGTGAGCCAAGTCATGTCGTGCACGACGATCATCATTCGTCATTTCGCTCCCAGCGTCTCGATCATCGCGGACGATGTCGAATCCGTGCTGTCACACTGCGCGACAACAACCGTCCGATGCAGCAAAAGGCCTATCGCGATCTCAGGCGAAGCGCGTCTGATCTCAACTCTTCCAGGATGCGCACTCCTGTGTCTCTGCCTCACGCGCCGAGCCAGCAGATCGGGCATGGCGATCTCGAACAATCCCCATAGCTGCAAAACCGCGAATAGCCTCCCGCGCCTTCGTTCAATCCGGCTTCAATGAGGTCGCGTCATAAGCGCCTGCCGCGCCCTCGCGTGAGCGCGACCTCACAGAACCCTCCAGATTCCCAAAACGGCGCGAGTCAGATTCAAGCTGCATGCTGGCGAGGGAGGCCAGCATGTATGGCCAGGGCGCTTTCGGTTGATCTTCGCCAAAGGGTGGTAGCCGCGATTGACGGTGGCATGTCCTGTCGACAGGCTGCTGAGCGCTTTGGTGTCAGCGCGGCCAGTGCGATCCGCTGGCGCGCTCGCCTCAAGAAAGTTGGCGACATCGTTCCTAAACGCCAGGGCGGTGACCGCAAATCGCAGCGCATCGAAGCGCATTCGCAATTGATTCTGGAGGCGGTGACAGCGAGGCCGGATATCACGCTTGCCGAGTTGCGAGAACTGTTGAAACGTCATGGAATATCGACTGGCATCGCGTCGCTCTGGCGTTTTTTCCAGCGCAGAAAGATCACACTTAAAAAAAGACAGCGCACGCCGCCGAGCAACGGCGCGGCGATATAAATGCCGCACGTGAGGAGTGGTTCGAAGGGCAAATCGACCTTGACCCTGAGCGTCTCGTCTTCATCGACGAAACCAGCGCCAACACCAAAATGGCGCGGCGTTACGGGCGCTCGCCACGCGGCGAGCGATGTCGTGCAGCTATCCCACACGGACATTGGAAGACGACGACGTTCACCGCTGGATTGCGCTCCGACGGTCTGATCGCGCCGCTTGTTCTGGACGGTCCAATGGATGGCGACGCTTTCCTGGCCTACGTCGAGCAATTGCTCGCCCCATCGCTGCGGCCGGGCGATACCGTTATCATGGACAACTTGCCCGCTCACAAGGTCCATGGCGTTCGAGAGGCCATCCAGGCGGTCGGAGCTAGCCTGCTCTATCTTCCGCCCTACAGTCCAGACTTCAACCCGATTGAAATGGCCTTCTCCAAACTGAAAGCGCTGTTGCGGGCCGCCGCAGCCCGCACCATGCCCGATCTCTGGCAAGCAATCGCCAACGCTCTCAAACGCTTCTCACCCGAGGAATGTCAAAATTATCTCGTCGCGGCTGGTTACGACGCAACGTGATCGGAAAACGCTCTAGAAAGAGCGTGCGGTCGAGGCCGCGGATAGCGCGGTAATCGACATCCTCGACGCAGGCGGCATGACGCAGCTTGGCGGCTCGAGCTCTGCTTTCGAACCGCTTTTGCTGGCGCAGCGTTTTCTCGTGTTCCAGGAGCAACGCCAGCCATTCGGCGTGTTCGAGGCTGCGCGCTTCGGACTGGGCATCGAGGTCCTTGAAGCCTTTGGCCATACCGTGGAGACCAAGGCTATGCAGCAGGTCGAGGGTGGGATGGGTGAGCATGCTGGATAATCCTTTCAATGGAAGTAACCGGGGCCGCGCAGATTGGGATGTTCGATGATCGCGTCCTCGGTATCGCGAGAACTGCGTTCGAGCTTGTTGGCGATGATGGAGGCGATGCTCTTGTAGGTCAGTGCGCTGACCGCGACCGCGCGGGCCGCGATCAGCTCGGCGCGTTCGGGATCAATATCCTTGAACAGCCGAAGCACGCCGAGACAGGTCCGGAATCCCTGTTCGGGATGAGGCCGATTGGCCAGGATGGCGAGAACGAGCCCCTCGGTGTTGGGCCCGATCGACCGCCCCCAGCGCCGGAATCGATCGGGAGTCCACTCGGCGTAACGCCGATGCGCACTGGGCATGTGATCGGGATCAGTGCCGTGCCGGCGGCCGCCATAACGGCGCTGGTGAGCAGCAACACGCAAACCCCGATGGAACAACTCGATGGTCCGGGTGGTGGCGCGAACGTCGACCTGCTCCCGGATCAGGCCGTGTGGAACTGAGTAGAAGAAGCCGTCGACCTCGACGTGATAATCGAGCGAGACGCGGGCCAGGAGCCATTCCGCGAACTGATAGTCGGCATCCGGCAACGGCGCCAGGACAGGCTGCATCTCGACGGTCTCGAACAATTGTCGGCGGCTGACGCCGATCCGGCGCATGACGTGGGCGTTGATGCGCTCCAGCGCGGCGGCGATTGCCGCATTCGCCTCAGCCAGCGAGAAGAAGGTCTGCCGGCGAAGCCGCCCGAGGATATAGGTCTGGGCAAAATGCATATTTCAGTGATCGTGAGCAGCGATTTCGCGCGATCATGAGCGCCGAATTCAGACGATCGTGAGCAGCCTCGCTCCGGCCGAGGCGGTGATAGGGTCAGCGTTCTGGCTGCTCGTCAAGGGTGATGGTTTTGGCGTTGCGTTTTCGCATGCTTTCGCCAGCAAGCTGGAGGCGGTGAGCGTTGTGGACGAGGCGATCCAGAATCGCGTCGCCTAGCGTGGGATCTCCGATAACTTCGTGCCATGTGTCCACAGGGAGTTGGCTGGTTACGATGGTGGAGGAGCGGCCATGGCGATCGTCAAGGATTTCCAGTAGATCGCGCCGCTCGGCAGCGGTGAGCACCGACAATCCCCAATCATCCAAAATCAGAACCTGGGCGCGGCCAAGGGTTTTGAGCAAGCGGGCATAACGTCCATCGCCCCGCGCGAGCCCCAACGCTTCGAACAATCTTGGGACGCGGTGATAGAGGACCGAGCGATTATCTCGGCAGGCCTTGTGGCCGAGGGCACAGGCTAACCAACTTTTGCCCAATCCGGTCGCCCCGGTTATGAGCAAATTCTCGTGGCGATCGATCCAGTCGCCGCTGGCGAGCTTGGCGAAGACGGCCCGGTCGATACCCCGCGGCGTGCGCAAATCGACGTCCTCCACGCAGGCATTCTGGCGGAGCGAGGCCAGCTTGAGGCGCGTGGTGAGCCGCCTGGTGTCGCGTTCCGCCGCTTCCCGGTCGACCAGCAGGCCGATGCGATCTTCGAACGGCAAGGCTTCGAGATCAGGCGATCGTCGCTGCTCCTCGAAGGCCTTGGCCATGCCGCTCAAGCCGAGCTCGATCAGGCGTTCGTGGGTGGGATGGTTGAGCATACAGGTCTCCTTGGCTTCAGTGAAAATAATCGCGGCCGCGGATGTTGCCGTGGCGCAGGGGTTGGTGTTCGGAGGGCTCGTCGAGAAAGGTACGATCCAGACCGTTCTGGAGGATGGAGCGGATCGAGGCGACGGATCGCGCCTTGATCAGAATGCCGCGCCGGCAGGCCGCTTCGACGCGCTCCGCGCTGTAGCTTTTGACCAGTGACAGAATGCCGAGGCAGGTGCGAAAGCCTTGCTCGGGATGCGGCCGGGCCGCGATCACGGCCTGGAAGAAGGCGGCGGTCGACGGACCGATCCGCTCGCCGGCGACGATCACTCCGGCGGGCGTCCATTGACCGTAGCGCCGATGGGCGCTGGGCATATGGTCGGCGATGGTGGTGTGGCCCCGCCGGTTGGGCGCGCGGGCGTGGCTGGCGATCCTGCGGCCGTTGTGGAAGATCTCGACCGTTCTGTCATCGATGCGTGCGTCGACAAGCTCACGGATGAGCCGATACGGCGCGGAATACCAGTGTCCATCGATCTCGATATGATAGTCGGGGCCGATCCGGCATCGCTTCCAGCGTGCGAAAGCGTAAGCCTGGTCCGGCAGCTTTGTAAGCTTGGGCTTGTCGAGCTCGGCGAACAGTTCGGCGCGACTGGCGCCAAAGTCGCGCATCTGCCTTGCATTGAGTTCGACGACGAGTGTTTTGATGGCTGCGTTCAGCTCCGCCAACGAAAAGAAGCGTTGGTTGCGCAGCCGCGCCAGAATCCATCGCTGGGCGACTTGCACCGCAACTTCGACCTTTGCCTTATCTTTTGGGCGCCGCGGCCGGGCTGCGAGAATGGCCGTGCCGTAATGGCTCGCCATCTCGGCATAGGTTCGGTTGAGGCCGGGATCGTGGCGGTCGGGATTGGTGACGGCGGCCTTGAGATTGTCGCAGACTACGAATGTCGGCACGCCGCCGAGGAAGGCGAAAAGATTGATGTGGACCCGGATCCAGTCGGCGAGCCCCTCGCTTGGACAGGCCTCGGCATAGGTATAGTTGGAGGCGCCCATCGCCGCGACGAACAGCTTCATCGACTGCACTTCCCCGTTTGAGGGATCGATGACGTCGATGGTGTCGCCGGCGAAATCCACGAAAACCTTCTCGCCGCCCAGATGCGTCTGCCGCATCGAAGGCCGGGCTCGCCCCTTCCAGGCCTCGTACGTCGTGCAGAACCAGGTGTAGCCGAAGCCATCGGGATGGGTGGCGCGATACTCGTCCCACAGCAGCCGACGGGTCACGTTGCGTCGGCGCAGCTCCTTGTCGACATAGCCCCAGTCGGGAACGGCCCGCTGGGGGCTCTGCGACGCAGGCCTCGGCGCCGGGAAAAGCAGCAGCTCCAGGTCCTCGTCGCTCATTCCGGCCGGCAACGGCCAGTTCAGCCCGGCAGCCCCGGCTCGGCGTAGATAGCTGTGCACGGCGCCGTTGCTGATGCCCAAGGTGCGCGCGATGGCTCGCTCCGGCAAGCCTTGAACATGTTTTAAGCGGAGAACCTCTTTGATCCGGCGCATCGACAATCTCTGGGTGGGCATCGGCCTTCCTCGTTCACTGACGAGGCAGTTCCTAAGCCGGTTGAGTTGTCGGCCGAAGCGGGCTGAGTTGCTGAAAAGCTGCTCACGATCCCCTGAAATCCGTGCTCACGATCCCGCGAAACATGCAGGCAAAACGCACTCCGGCTTCCACTTTTGCCTTATCCCGGGGCTTTCTTGGCCGTGCCGGAAGGATGCCAACGCCGTAATGGGACGCCATCATCCCGTAGCTGCGATTGATTTCGGGGTCGTAGAACGACGCCCGGTGCACGCCGGACTTCAGATTGTCAGGGACGACGAGGCGTGGCACCCCGCCAAAGAACCGGAACATTCGGACATGAGCCTCGATCCAGTCCGGAAGTGTCTGCGTCCAGGTCGCCTCGGCGTAGGTGTAATTCGAGGCGCCAAGCACGGCGACGAAGATCTCCGCGTCGCGCACAACCCCGGTTGCGCGATCAACGATCATGATCTTCTTGCCGGAGTAATCGACAAAGACCTTGTCGCCGGCCGGATGGTCCTGCCGCATCGTCGGAGACAGCCGCCGCTCGAATTCCCGGAATAAATCGCAGAACCGGCTGTAGCCATAACCTTCCGGATGGACCGCCCGGTACTCCTCCCACAGCACCATCAGATTGACGCCAGGCCGCTTCAGCTCACAGGCCAGCGAGGCCCAATCCGGCTCCCGGCGCCGGCGGAAGCCGCGCCTGACGCCGGCATGGGCAAACAGACGTTGTTCAAGAACGGCGTCGGTCAGATCGCCCGCCAAAGGCCACGCCAGCCCGGCAGTCGAGGCACGCTTGAGATTGTCCTGGATCGTGCTGCGCGCCACCCCGAGCGTGCGCCCGATCTCCCGGGCGCTCACCCCATCACGGGCAAGCCGCAGCATCTGTCGTATCTGTCGCATGGTCAGTTCTCTCTTGGCCGGCATCCGCTTCCCCTCGTGGATCAACGAGGGACTTGATGCCTGAAGGACTGACCCAAACGAAAACGCCGACTTCCAAAACCCGGCCGGCTTCAAATCGGAATGCCGGCCGGTTTCATTTCGGAATCGTGGCCGGCTTCAAATCGGAACGATGGCCGGCTTCAAGTCGGAATACCCGGCCGGAATAAATCGGAATCCGCAGTTCATGGCGCCGCAGGGTCGGTTCGGCCTGATCGACGATCCCCCGGAGTTCGCCGTGAGCACCTTCAAGGGCAAGGCGATCTCGGTACACTGGGAATCGATGTTCACGCGCTCCTCTTTCCAGACGCCCGACATGATCGCGCAGCATCATCTGCTCAACGACGTCTCCGACCTCATCGACAAGGGCGTGCTGCGCACCACGCTCGACCAGACCTTTGGCACGATCAACGCGGCCAACCTCAAGCGCGCGCATGCGCTGCTCGAAAGCGGCAAGTCGCGCGGGAAGATCGTGTTGGAGGGGTGGTAGCAGTCACAACGTTAGGGCGAAGCTGCGTAAGGTGGGCAAAGGCGCGCTCGCGCCGTGCCCACCATCTCGCAACGGGTGCGACAAAAGTGGTGGGCACGCTTCCGCCTTCGCTCTTCGAGCTACGGCGGACAAGTCGCTTTGCCCACCCTACGGTGCCACGCTTCCGGTGCCATGCCTTCGCGTAGTCTCAGGCGATCGTGTTAACGATACCGCCTTCGGCGCGCAGCGCCGCACCGTTGGTCGCGGACGCTTCCTTCGACGCGACATAGACCACCATGTTGGCGATTTCGTCGACGCTGGCGAAGCGCTGGATCAGCGAGCTCGGGCGATGCTGCTTGACGAAATTGGCCGCGGCTTCATCGACCGACTGGCCATTCTGCTTGGCGAGATCCTTCACGAAGGTCTCGACGCCCTCCGACATGGTCGGACCCGGCAGCACGGAATTGACGGTGACGCCGGTGCCGCGGGTGAGCTGCGCCAGGCCGCGGGCGACCGAGAGCTGGGCCGTCTTGCTCATGCCGTAGTGGATCATCTCGACGGGAATGTTGAGCCCGGACTCCGATGAGATGAAGACGATGCGGCCCCAGTTGCGCTTGAGCATGCCCTTCATATAGGCGCGCGACAGCCGCACGCCGCTCATGACGTTGACCTCGAAGAAGCGGCTCCAGTCCTCGTCAGGGATCTCGAAGAAGTCTTTTGGCTCGAAGATGCCGGCGTTGTTGATGAGGATGTCGACCTCCGGCAGCGCCGCCACAAGCGCCTTGCAGCCCGAAGCGGTCGAGACGTCGGCGGCGATGCCGCGGACCTTGACGCCTGCCCCTTCCAGCTTGCGCACGGTGGCATCGACCTTGTCCTGGCCGCGACCGTTGATGACCACGCTCGCGCCGGACGCGGCGAGACCTCTTGCGATGGCGTGGCCGATGCCGGCGGTGGAGCCGGTCACGAGGGCGGTCTTTCCGGAAAGGTCGATCTTCATGAATCGTCTCCATTGTTGCTGAAGCGGATATCGTGTCCAGCGCACGCCGCTTCAATCGCCACAACTGCGAAATCGTAGGGTGGCACAAAGCGATTTGTCCGCCGTAGCTCGAAGATCGAAGGCGGAAGCGTGCCCACCTTTTCGACACGAGTTGAAAGCGAAATGGTGGGCACGGCGCGCGAAGAGCGCACCTTTGCCCGCCCTACGGCACTATTGCCGCGGCGGTAGCGTCCTGAGAAACGCGACGATGGCATCGAGGTCCTGCGCCGTCATGCTGGCATAGGCAGCATAGGCCATCGGCGGCTTGAGCTTGTGGCCATCGCGCGCGATGCCTTGCGTAATCGCACGTTTGATTTCGTCGTCGCTCCAGCCGCCCAGGCCGGCCGCGGGATCCGCGGTGATATTCGGGGAGATGGATTCGCCCCACGGCCCCTTGAACGTCCGGCCACCCTTGCCGCTCGCACCCGCGAAATCATGCACGGCGGACGGGCCCTCCGGCGTGTGGCATTCCGGGCAATGGGCGATCGTCAGGAGATAGCGGCCGCGCGCGAGCTTGTCGGAGAGATCGGCCTCGGTCGCTTGCTTGCCGGCATAGGTCGGCGCTTCCAGTTTCAGCGCGATCCTGTATTCCGGCGCAGGGGTTTCGTGGCGCACTGCGGGGACTGAGCGCAGGTAAGCGGTAAGCGCATCGAGATCCCGGGCCGTGAGCACCGTGTAGAACGCGGTCGGCATGATCGGCGCGACCTTGGTCCCGTTCGGCCTGTTACCGCTGACCAGAAACCGCTTCAGCTCGGCATCGCTCCAGTTGCCGATGCCGGTGTCCTTGTCCGGCGTGATGTTGGAGCCGGTAACCTTGAAGGCAGGCTCGTCAAAGACCTGGCTGCCGCCCGCGAGCGCGCGCGAGAGATCGAGGCCCTGCGGCCCGCGCGGCGTGTGGCAGTTGTGGCAGACCATCACGCTGTTGACGAGATAGGCACCGCGTTCGACCAGCGTCTCGCCAGAGGCCGGCGACATCAACAGCGCCAGCGCGATCCCAAGCACAATTCTCATCGACAGCCCCCCGGCCGGAATCGCGTTCACCAGACGATGCGCGGCATGAGATATCGCCGCGCCATACAAAAAAGCGGCGCCCAGGGGCGCCGCTTTCTGAAAACTTGAGGTACCGGCCGGCTTACGCCGCCTCGGCTTCCTTCTCCTGCACCGGACCGGAGTCCTGGCCCTTGGCATCGACGTCGCGGTCGACGAACTCGATCACGGCCATTGCGGCGTTGTCGCCGTAGCGGAAGCCGGCCTTGATGATGCGGGTGTAGCCGCCCTGGCGGTCCTTGTAGCGGGGCGCCAGCACGTCGAACAGCTTCCTGACCTGATCCTTGTCGCGCATCTCGGAGATGGCCTGGCGACGCATGGACAGGCCGCCCTTCTTGCCGAGCGTGACGAGCTTCTCGACGATCGGACGGAGCTCCTTGGCCTTGGGCAGCGTGGTGACGATCTGCTCGTGCTTGATCAGCGCGGCGCACATATTGGCGAACATCGCGCGGCGATGCTCGGCAGTGCGGTTGAGCTTCCGATGAACCTTGCCGTGACGCATGTAACTATTCCTTAGTTTGAAACTGCCGCGACGGTTCGTCGGACATGTTGCTCAGGTGGGCTGCCTGCGTTCGCCCGCGAAAGCGCGTTGCGCTTTCGCTTTCTTGTTTGAGCATGATCCTTATCGGAAAACCGCTTCGCACTTTTCCGGGATCATGCTGCGCTCAGTAGTGATCCTCGAAGCGCTTGGCGAGCTCGTCGATGTTCTCCGGCGGCCAGCCCGGCACTTCCATGCCGAGATGCAGACCCATCTGGGCCAGCACTTCCTTGATCTCGTTCAGCGACTTGCGGCCGAAGTTCGGGGTGCGGAGCATTTCGGCTTCCGACTTCTGCACGAGGTCGCCGATGTAGACGATGTTGTCGTTCTTCAAGCAGTTGGCCGAACGAACCGACAGCTCGAGCTCGTCCACCTTCTTGAGGAAGGCCGGGTTGAAGGCGAGGTCCGGGATGATCTCCTGGGCGACTTCCTTGCGCGGCTCTTCGAAGTTGACGAACACGTTGAGCTGATCCTGCAGGATGCGGGCGGCATAAGCCACCGAGTCATCCGGCGTCAGCGCGCCGTTGGTCTCGATCGTCATGGTCAGCTTGTCGTAGTCGAGGATCTGGCCCTCACGGGTGTTCTCGACCTTGTAGGAGACCTTGCGGACCGGCGAGTACAGGCTGTCGACCGGGATCAGTCCGATCGGCGCGTCCTCGGGACGGTTGCGCTCGGCGGGCACGTAGCCCTTGCCGGTGGCGACCGTGAACTCCATGCGGATCTCGGCGCCCTCGTCGAGCGTGCAGATCTGCAGGTCGGGGTTGAGCACGACCACGTCGCCCACGGTCTGGATGTCGCCGGCGGTGACGACGCCCGGGCCCTGCTTCTTCACGACCATGCGCTTGGGGCCTTCGCCCTGCATCTTGATCGAGATGTCCTTGATGTTGAGCACGATGTCGGTGACGTCTTCACGGACGCCCGCGATCGAGGAGAACTCGTGCAGCACGCCGTCGATGTGCACCGACTGCACCGCCGCGCCCTGGAGCGAGGAGAGCAGGATACGGCGCAGCGCGTTGCCGAGCGTCTGGCCGAAGCCGCGCTCGAGCGGTTCGGCAACGATGGTCGCGAAACGGGTCGAATCGCTGCCGGGCTGGATCTGGAGCTTGTTCGGCCGAATCAGTTCTTGCCAATTTTTCTGGATCGTCACTGTTTCACCCATACAGGCCAGTCAAACTGCTAGTGCAGACACTGGCGTTGGAGAAAGGCCGCGGATCATTCGCGCGGCTTTGCAAAAAGTCATTGCGGGCGACCAATGCGCCCGCAACTTGGTATCAAACGCGCCGACGCTTGCGGGGACGGCAACCGTTGTGCGGGATCGTGGTCACGTCGCGGATCGAGGTGACGGTGAAGCCCGCGGCCTGAAGCGCACGGAGCGCCGACTCGCGGCCCGAACCGGGACCGGCGACTTCGACTTCCAGCGTGCGCATGCCGTGCTCCTGCGCCTTCTTCGACACGTCCTCGGCGGCAACCTGCGCGGCGTACGGGGTCGACTTGCGCGAACCCTTGAAGCCCATCGTGCCGGCGGAGGACCAGGCAATCGTGTTGCCCTGCGCGTCGGTGATGGTGATGGTCGTGTTGTTGAACGACGAGTTCACGTGCGCGACGCCGGAGGCGATGTTCTTGCGCTCACGACGACGAACGCGGGTGGCTTCCTTGCCCATAGAGTACCTTTCCTGAAGATCTCAAACGCCGCCGTAATGCCAGCGGCTACACCTGTGGAACGAAAGGCGCGTGGCGAACGGGTCTCCCCTTTCGCCACACGCCGCGATTGGATTCGAAAACTTACTTCTTCTTGCCGGCGATGGCCTTGGCCGGACCCTTGCGCGTACGCGCATTGGTGTGGGTACGCTGACCGCGCACCGGCAGGCCACGACGATGACGCAGGCCGCGATAGCAGCCGAGGTCCATCAGACGCTTGATGTTGACGCCGACCTCACGACGCAGGTCGCCCTCGACGAGATAGTCGCGGTCGATCACTTCGCGGATCTGGAGCACTTCGGCATCGCTGAGCTGGTTGACGCGACGATCCTCGGGGATCTTCACCTTCTCCAGGATCTCACCAGCGATCTTCTGGCCGATGCCATGGATGTACTGGAGCGCGATCAGCACGCGCTTGTTGGTCGGAATGTTCACGCCGGCAATACGGGCCACGGCCTTCTCTCCTGTTGCCGATCCCTCGTCAGGAATCAGGCTTTAAGTGCTTGGTTTCTCGGGCAGGTGTTCACAAACGCGAACACGACGCCCACCCCTGGTCTTCCTGGGGCCCGGCATCGTTTGAAACTATCCGACTTGGATGCGGGGCTTATTAGGGGATTCAGGGGGCTTTCGTCAACCGCTGCTAGCGCTTAGCTCGCTTTTTCGTGACCTTTTTTGCGGCCTTTTTGGCACCTTTTTTGACGGCCTTCTTGGCGGTCGTTTTGGCTGCCTTTTTGACCGTTTTCTTGGTCGTTTTCTTGGCCCCCTTCTTGGTGCCCTTTGCGGCCTTCTTGGCGGCCTTTTTAGCGGATTTAGCCGCCTTTTTGGCGGTTTCCGCCGGTTTTTTGGCTACCTTGGCCTTCTTGGCACCTTTCTTGGCGGGCGTCGACTTGGCCGCGCTGCGCGCTTGGGCCTTGCCATGCGACTTGGGTTCGACCGCCCCCAGCGCCAGAAGCTGGCGATGAATCGCGCGGGTGACCTCGTCGATGGCCATCATGCCGTCGATGGTCGAGAGCTTCCGCCGCTCGGAATAGTAGTGAATCAGGGGTTCCGTCTGGCTGCGGTAGCTGGCGAGTCGCTTGGTCAGGACTTCCGGGGTGTCGTCGACCCGGACCTCCTCCCCGCGCTCCCGCATCTGGGCGACGCGGGTCTCGACGCGACTCAGCAGCGCGCTCTCGTTCACGCGGAGCTCGACCACGGCATCGAGCTTGAGATGCTTGTGCTTGAGCAGCTCATCCAGCGCCTCGGCCTGCGGCACGGTGCGCGGGAAGCCGTCGAGGATGAAACCGTTCTTGGCGTCCGGCTGGTCGATGCGGTCGGAGATGATTCCCACCACGATCTCGTCGGGCACGAGGCCGCCGCTGGCCATGATCTCCTCGGCCTTCAGCCCGACCGGCGTTCCCGCCGCAACGGCCGCGCGCAGCATCTCTCCGGTCGAGAGCTGGACGATGCCATAGCGCTGCACCAGCAGTTGCGCCTGGGTCCCCTTGCCCGACCCCGGCGGTCCCAGAAGTATAATTCTCATCGGCGTACGCCCCCCGGATTGGTGAGCGATACGTCGCGCACCTGTGTTTGAAGTCCAATGACAGTGCAAATCATAATCGGCGTCGCACCGCTACCCATATCATAGGGGAGCAAATGCCAGGACGCCAAGAAGGCCTTTGAAATCAGTGATTGCGTCGCAGGGAGAGCAGCTCTGCCGATGTCTTGGAATGGCTGACTGGTCGCCTCGGCGGGCGCCGTGCGTTGCTCGCGCGGCGAATCGGCGGCGCTGTCGCGCCGCCCTTGGGGAACGCCGCGCTTAGCGGCGGCGGCCGCGCAGCTTCGACTTCCGGATCAGGCCCTCATACTGATGCGCCAGCAGATAGCCCTGCACCTGCGCCACCGTGTCCATGGTGACGCTGACGACGATCAGCAGCGAGGTGCCGCCGAAGTAGAACGGCACCGAGGCGTAGGAGATCAGGATTTCCGGGATCAAGCAGACGATCGCCAGATAAATCGCGCCGAGCACGGTGATGCGCGACAGCACGTAGTCGATATATTCCGCGGTGCGCTCGCCCGGACGGATGCCCGGAATGAAGCCGCCATGCTTCTTCAGATTGTCCGCGGTCTCGGTCGGGTTGAACACGATCGCGGTGTAGAAGAACGCGAAGAACACGATCAGCGCGAGATACATGATCAGGAACAGCGGACGGCCGTGGCCGAGCTGGGTCGTGATCCACTGGAACCATTCCGGCCCGCTGCCGGCGTTGAAGTTGGCAACCGTGGTCGGCAGCAGCAGCAGCGAGGACGCGAAGATCGGCGGGATCACGCCCGAGGTGTTGAGCTTGAGCGGCAGATGCGAGGACTGGCCCTCGAACATCTTGTTGCCGACCTGGCGCTTCGGATACTGGATCAGCAGCCGGCGCTGCGCGCGCTCCATGAACACGATGAAGGCGATCACGGCGACCGCCATGATGATGACGACCAGGATGAGGCCGGTCGACATGGCGCCCTGACGGCCGAGCTCGAGCATGTTGGCGAGCGCCGCGGGCAGCTCGGCGACGATGCCGGCGAGAATGATCAGCGAGATGCCGTTGCCGATGCCGCGCGAGGTGATCTGCTCACCCAGCCACATCAGGAACATGGTGCCACCGGTCAGCGTGATCGCCGTGGACAGGCGGAAGAACATGCCGGGGTCGCTGACGACGTTGCCGGCGCCTTCGAGGCCCACCGCGATGCCATAGGACTGGAACGCGGCCAAGATCACGGTGAGATAGCGGGTGTACTGGTTCAGCAGCTTGCGGCCGGACTCACCTTCCTTCTTCAGCGCCTCGAGCTGCGGCGAGACGGTGGTGAGGAGCTGGATGATGATCGAGGCCGAGATATACGGCATGATGTTCAGCGCGAAGATCGCCATACGGTGGATGCCGCCGCCGGCGAACATGTTGAACATGCCGAGGATGCCGCCCGCCTGGGACCGGAACACCTGTTCCCAGATGTTGGGATCGATGCCGGGCAGCGGGATGTAGGTCCCGAGCCGATAAACGAGCAGCGCACCCAAGGTGAACCAGATGCGCTTCTTCAGTTCGTCAGCCTTGGCAAACGCACCGAAATTGAGATTGGCTGCCAGTTGTTCCGCTGCAGAGGCCATCTTGGACTTTCTCCCGCCGCCTATTGCGCCGTCATGCCCGCGGCCGGGCTACTCTAGCGGACGCCGGACATTATCTGGGGCTCGGCTTCGATAAGTCCACGTCCCACACGCGTAAAGGCCCGCGAGCCGCGGGCCAATGACGCAGTTGTTACGCCGCCTCGCCTTCTTCCTTGGCAGGGGCGAGGATCTTCACCGAACCGCCGGCCTTCTCGACCGCGGCGATCGCGGTCTTCGTGGCGCCGTGCACTTCGATGTTGAGCTTGGACTTGAGCTCGCCGCGGCCGAGCAGCCGCACGCCGGCCTTGGCGCGGCGCAGCACGCCGCCCTTCACCAGGGCCTCGACGTTCACGACGCTGCCGGCGTCGATCTTCTTGGCATCGACCGCTTCCTGGAGCCGGTCGAGATTGATCTCGGCGAACTCGACGCGGAAGATGTTGTTGAAGCCGCGCTTGGGCAGACGGCGATGCATCGGCATCTGGCCGCCTTCGAAACCCTTGATGCGCACGCCCGAACGCGCGGTCTGGCCCTTGCCACCGCGGCCGGACTGCTTGCCTTTGCCCGAACCAATGCCACGGCCGATGCGCATACGCTTCTTGCGCGAGCCGGCGTTGTCGGCGATATCGCTGAGCTTCATCGCCCTGCTCCTTGTTTCTTGCGCATGATCTTCACCGAAAACGGGTGCCCGCTTTTCGGGATCCTGCGCCTTTGCTTACTTCTCGTCGACGATGCGAACGAGATGGTGAACCTTCTCGATCATGCCACGAACCGCCGGGGTGTCCGGCAGTTCGCTGGTGCGGCCGATCTTGTTGAGCTTGAGTCCGATCAGCGTCGAACGCTGCGAGTGATGGCGGCGGATCGCGCTGCCGGTCTGCTCGAGCTTGATCGTCTTTGCTGCCTTGGCCATGGGAGTCTACTCCGAAAAGCTTCCGTTAGTCGGCAGCCGCCTCGGCGTCACCGCCGATACGGCGGGACTGGAGGGTGGACACCTTGATATTGCGGCGGGCTGCGACCGAACGCGGCGAATCCTGATGCTTCAGCGCGTCGAAGGTTGCGCGAACCATGTTGTAGGGGTTCGACGAGCCGATCGACTTCGCGACCACGTCCTGGACGCCGAGCGTCTCGAACACGGCGCGCATCGGGCCGCCGGCGATGATGCCGGTACCGGCCGGAGCAGCACGCAGGTAGACACGGCCCGCGCCATG